>DATGIB010000001.1:0-283936 GCA_035307485.1 Candidatus Sulfotelmatobacter sp.
TCTTCTGCTCAATCGATATTGACGGGCTAAGTCCATCAATTCCATCGACATCCGGGCGTTCCATCTGATCCAGAAACTGTCGCGCGTAGGCCGACAAAGTTTCTACATAGCGACGTTGACCCTCGGCATAAATCGTGTCAAAAGCGAGCGATGACTTCCCCGACCCGCTCAGCCCCGTAACCACGGTCAGGGTGTTACGCGGAATCTCCACACTGATGTTCTTGAGGTTGTGTTGCCGGGCGCCCCGGACAGAGATCTTGGTAATCGCCATTATTCGCCCAGGGTGATACCCCTTCCGTAACGTCGACAGGTAACCAGAATTGTTCGAAAGTAAGAGTACACAGCTCTACTCCGTATCTTAGTCGTCAACAGCGCGGAGCGTCAACGCAGGTAGAGTGAGGCAGGTAGACGCATTCTTGCGCACGGCCGACTAATAAGAATCACGTAGACGGTTTTTGGAGCCGCGCATCAGATAAAAGCCACGTCGTAAGGGACAGGTTGATCGTGATCTCGGTGCTTATGCCCGTACTTCTCTGCTTCACGGTTTTCGCCTCGGTCGGTTTCGGAGTGCTCGCCGCCTATGTCGCGGTCATCGGCATTCTCTCCGCGTTTGGTCCGGCTTCGCAGCCCGAGCCGGTTCGGCCCCGATTGGTCCTGGTGCCATCTCAGCAACCAGCCAGCGGCGACTGAGAAAACCAAGTTCGCGTAGCCCGCCCAAGCTTTACCCCCCGCCCGAATTCCTGCCTCCGCGGTGTCTAACCCCACATGAAAACTTACCGGCGGCCCATGCTCTGGATTGCCGCAGCGCTAGCCGTTTTCGGAATTGGTGAGATATCGAAGCTCAACGCGACGTATCGTGGGAAGACGCGATGGATATAGTCAATGTCATTCACGCATCCGGAGCCAGGGTAGTGCAGCTCTCTGGAATCCCAGCGCCCGATTCGAACGCTTAAGAACCAGCGCTCATCTCTCACCAGGTTTTGAAGTCGCGCTCTAGTAGATCAGCTTCAGCGAGAACTGGATCTGCCGCGAATTCCCCGCCGTTTTACTGATCAGGCCGAAGCCGCTGCCCCGCACGATATTCGACGGCAACCCGAAATTCACAATGTTGAATACATTGAAGAACTCTGCCCGGAACTCAAGATTGCCGAATTCGGCATTGGCTCGGTGGCCGAATGGCGTGTCCTTGATCAGAGCCACATCGAGATCGTGAAAATCCGGACCGCGAAATGTATCGCGCCCCATCGTTCCAAACCGGCCGCTATTCGGGCCAGTACCGCCCGTGATGTCGATCGGAATACTGAAGAACGCTGCATTGTTCGAACCCTGACCGAAGTAGTCATCCCGCACCCCCCGGCTGGTTGAAAAGCGCGGCATCGAAACCAGGTCCGGACGGTCGCCGCCGCCGTTTCCCGCTCCCGTCTGCTGGATTCCCGAAAAAACCGTGAACGGCGATCCCGTCGTCAGCGTCGTGATGTTCAGGAATTGCCAGCCGCGCGTCACCTTTTGCCCGAGGGGGCGCAGGAACTCGACTTTGTCCAGCGGCAGCAGCTCGATCACGCTCACTGTAAAAACGTGCGTGACGTCGAAGGTGGACGGCCCCTTTTCCGCTCCCGGATTCCAGGGATCCTGGGGAACCGCCTGCAGGATTGTGCCCGACCCGCCCGCCAGGCCGGCAAGCACTGCGCTGGTGTCGTCGAGCGACTTCGAATACGTGTAGCTGGCCTGCAGCCCCAGTCCCATACGCGCGGAATTCTTCGTCAGGCTCGTTTGTAACGCGTGATAACTCGAGTGCGATCCGTCCGACATGATCGACTCCGGCCCGAATCCGGCGGCCGGCTGGCCCGCCGCGTTGAACTCGGTGAACGGGGCAAAGCCTGGCGCGGCCCCGCCGTACCCATTGGGAGCGAAGACGCGCGGCAGATGAATTCCGGCGGTCGCGACGTAAGACGCATTGAACTTGAAGTCACCGAAATCATGGTCGACGCCTGCCGTCCAGCTTCCAATGTATCCATTCCCGAAATTACGGGCCATCCCGAAAACGTTAAGCAACTGCACATTTCCCGGAGTGAGGGTTTCAAGATCCTGCTGGAAGCGCGCGACGTCGAGCACGGTATTGGCCGGAACATCTTGCGTCCGGCCGGTCGCGAAAATGGGCTGGCCCTGGATGTTGTACGCCGTCGGCAAAGTCAGCGGCACAAACGAATCGGTAAACGGCACCGGAAAGCCCGCCTGGGAATAGATCGACGGAGCAAACGCAAACGGCATCGCCGCGGTCAGTGAATTATCCTGCCAGAGATTTGGCAGCAGCGTCGTGACCGCTCCGCCGGCGTGCAGCACCGTGTGAGGCGACAACGCGTAATCCAGCGCCAGCCGCGGACCCCATCCATTCCAGTCCTGGTTGTAAGGAGGCTGCGGATTGATGAGAAGAACTTGCTGCGTCGCAGTATGGTCGAGATACGATGTCGGCTTGCCATCCGCTCCCAGAAAAATAGGCGACGAGGTCCGCTTCGTAGCCTCATGGATCCTGCTGTTGACTTCGTAGCGCAGCCCGTAACTTACCGTGAGATTGCGCGTCGCCTTCCACGCGTCTTCGAAGTAAAAGTTGTAGGCCTCACGGCGAACTCCCGCCTCGTCGAACTTGTCCCCGGTCGGCGTCACGTTCGCCGCCGCCATGATGTTGTAGGAATATGGCGTCGCCGTCAGCAGCGCCGTCAGAGAATCAGGCAGCTTGTCTCCTGATTGAATATTGTGCGTGCCGCTTGCCGAAGTGATCACAATGGGAGTCTTGCCGTCGCCGCAGCAATACGACGTTCCTCCGCCAAACTCGTACAAGCCGTTCGGATTTACCCCGAAGATCGTGCTGTCGCGGTTTACGCGTATCTCCACTCCCCACTTGAAGGCGTGTGAGCCGCGAGTGAACGACATATCCTGCTTGAGCTGGAAGAGATTTCCGTACGACCCGAAAATCGAGCCTCCGGGCTGGTTGAACGACTGGAACAACCCATCGCCAAACGTGATCCCCGGCTGTGTGTGATTAGGAGTCGGGAAAAATGGCGTACTGCGGATAAAACTCAGCGACGTCTCCGAGGTCATATGTGGAGAAATCGTCCGCACATATTTCACGCCACCATTGCGCTGGTGATCGAAGAACTGCACCCCAAAGCTCGGATTCAGCACCGTCTGGTCGGGATTCGTCAATGGACCCGTCACCTGGTTCAGGCTGAAGCGCGTGACCAACGATGCTTTGTTCGAAATCTGATGGTCCACGCGGATCGAGAACTGGTACGTCGTGGTCACGACTTTCGACGACGTCGCATATGTCCGGTTGCCGAATGCACCCGCAGGTTCGTTGGGCAGCGGATACGCACTCAACAACGGCACCACGGCCGGATTCACCGGAATGGTCAAGGTGTCACCCGGATAAGTTGTTGTATCGATCCCGTTCCGCTCATCCGCCGTCGGCACCGGAATGACTTGCGTCGTGCCCAGAACCTGCCGGAAACCCTGGTACTCGCCGAAATAAAACGTGCGGCTGCGTCCATCGTAAATATGAGGAATGACGACCGGACCGCCATTGGTGAACCCAAACTCGTTCCGCACGAACGGCGGAATTCGCCGTCCTCCCGCTTCAACGTGATCGAAATAATTCCGGGCGTCGAATGCGGCATTGCGTGCGAATTCGAACAGGCTGCCGTGAACCTGATTCGTTCCCGACTTCGTGACAACATTCGTGTAGCCGCCGGCTCCATGCCCGATGTCGGCAGGCATCACGCCGGAACTCGACTGCACCTCCTGGATGCCGTCAACGTTGAAGTTGGAAAATGTGGCCCCGCCCATCTCCGCGTCGGTCGTGTCGAAGCCGTCCAGGCCAAAAACTGTCGCGCTTCCACGCTGCCCGTTAACGGCAAACTGCTGCGTGAAGTTCGCGGCGCCATTGGTGTCGGTCATCGTGCCGGCCGCAAGCAGAAGCAGCTTGCTGAAGTCGCGCACGTTCAGGGGAAGGCTCGAAACTTCTGTGCCGGAAAGATGCTCGCCTCCACTGGCCTGCACCGCCGGCTGCGATCCAACGCTCAGGACCCGCAACTCACCATTTGCCTCGGAAACCTGAAGCGCCAATGCGACAGAGCTATCTCCCTGGATCGCAACCACTGTCTTGAAGGTCTTGTCGGCGATCGTGGCGGAAACCTCATAGCTCCCGCTTGGGATACCCGTTATGCGGAAGCTACCGTCCCCATCGGTCGTCGCGGCATACTTCGGAGCTCCACTCGATGAACGCAACTCGACCAAGGCGCCGGCCAGTTTCTTTCCGGCCGAGTCGGTGAGAACTCCGTTCCACGACGCGCCGGACGCCGCCGCGGTGGTGGCAGCAGCCAATAAGAGGCAGAAAACAAGGGTAGGGTGAGTGCGCGGTCCCGACTGCATAAATGATGTGGAATTATAACGGTGAGATCGCAAGAACGATGTGACCGGTAGCACCCGCGCCCTGGTAGGCCTTCCCGTTTCGAGCCGAAAAGATCGAATCCGATCTAAGGACGGCTTCTGCGGACAGGAATCATCTGCCGCAATTGAGCGTCCCGCAGGAAGATTCCCGCCCAAATCAGCATTCCGAAAACTACGGGAAACAGGCAATCAAACACGGGATGCGCCACACGCACCTGCGTGGCGACGGCCCCTCCGAGATAGGCAGTCAGCAGAATCGCCCCCAGAATCGACAATCGGGGAATCACATAAACAACCGTGCAAACCAGCAACAGCGCTCCAATCCACGGGATGGAGTTTGGCGGATATCCGATCTCGGCATTCGCCGCCATGACATGCGCTTCCTTGATCACTTTCATCGTCCCGTCGAAAACCAGGAACAGCACGAGGATAGAACTGATCGCGCGCCCGGCCCAGAGTCCTGCCTTCGAATTGGCGGCTGTCTGCTCCGCACCCTGCATAGAATTTGGCATGGTCGTCTCTCCTCTCATGACTCGCTGAAACTCTCTTTTCCTGCGACAAAGCTCCACTCGCCCGTCGCGTTGCCTCAAAAAAATCCTTTAGTTCGCTTTTCTGGGAGGAATACCCGCAACTGGCACCAGAGGACGAACCTCAACTGTGCCGAACCGCCCTGCGGGAATCCTGGACGCGATCTCGAGCGCCTCGTCCCGGTTCTGCGCTTCGACAATAAAGAAGCCTCCGAGCTGTTCGCGCGTTTCTGCAAAAGGCCCATCCCTGATCACCCGCTTGCCCCCATGCTGACGAATGCTCGTCGCAGTTGACGTCGGCTGCAGTGGGCTCGTCGCGATAAACTTGCCCTCCTCATTCAGCTTTCGGGCGTAAGCCGCGGATTCCTGGTAACAGTTGGCTCGTTCCTCTTCGGTGATTGCGTTCTCCTCGAGATAGATCAACATCATGTATTGCATGCACTCCTCCCAATATCGAATGAATGGAGTCGCTCATTTCTCCGTTCACTGGATCATCGAATGAGCCTGCCTCAAATCGACAGCCCACTGAAAAAATTTCTCAAAGGTGAAGCGGCCCTGCGGCGCGTTACTCCTCTGCCAGGCGAGCCGCTTGCGTCATAAGGTAATTCCGTTCCGGCATGCTGGTCGTCCGTGCTGCCGCAAGACGGTAGTGCTGGATCGCGGCTTCGTGGTTGCCCATCTTTTCGTACAAATGTCCGCGAACCGCATCGAGACGATAGTGTCCGGAAAGGCGAGCATCGTTGTCGAGAGTTTCCAGCAGTTCAAGGCCCTTCGCCGGACCATTCACCATTGCGGCTGCGATGGCGTGATTGAGCGTGACCATCGGGCTGGGCGCGACGCGTTTCAGCAGTTCGTACAACGCCATGATCTGCGGCCAGTCCGTATCCTCAACTCGTTCCGCCTCGTCATGAACGGCTGCAATTGCTGCCTGCAACTGATACAGCCCGACCGCCCCTTTCGACAGCGCCATCGTCAGCAATGCCGTTCCCTCGGCAATCTCCGCCCGGTCCCACAGCGTCCTGTCTTGCTTGTCCAAGGGAATCAACTCCTCCTCAGGCCCTGTGCGGGCTGCACGCCGCGCGTCGGTCAGCAGCATCAATGCCAGAAGCCCGGCAACCTCGGGATTATCGGGAAGCAGCGTTTTCGTATTGCGAGTCAGTCGGATCGCCTCCCGCGCCAGGTCGAGCCGCTGCAGATGCGATCCTATGCTGCTGGCATAGCCCTCGTTGAAGATCAGGTACAGCACATGCAGAACGGTCGGCAAGCGTTCCGCCCTCTCGCTCGAAGAGGGCAGGCGGAACGGCACTCCTGAAGCCTTGATGTTTTGTTTCGCGCGGCTGATCCGCTGTGCCATCGTCGCTTCCGGAACCAGAAAAGCATTGGCGATTTCCGCCGTGGTCAAGCCGCCCACCGCCCGTAATGTCAGTGCGATTGCCGAGGGCGGCGTGAGGGCAGGATGGCAGCACATGAACAACAAGACCAGTGTGTCGTCCGGATCCATATCGTTTTCAATTTCGAGAGAAGGTGTCGCGCTCTCCTCGTCCACGGCCACGGCTGTTTCGCGCTCGCGGCGGGCGATTTCGCTGCGCACATGGTCCGTCATGCGGCGGCTTGCCACCTGGATGAGCCAGCCCCGCGGATTCTCGGGAATACCCTCCTGCGGCCACTGCCTGAAAGCGGCGATCATCGCCTCCTGCACCGCATCTTCGGCGGCCGCGAAATCGTGAAATCGCCGCGCAACCGATCCCAGCACCTGCGGCGCTAGTTCTCGCAGCAGGCGCTCGGAATCGGCGTCCCATGGTTTCGTCATCAGTGTTTTCTTACACCATCTCCTGCGGTGGTGCGCTCATGATCGGTCGCAGCTCAAGCGGCAGATTCAGCGGCGTGCCGCCGGGTCCCGGAGCCGCCGAGATCTGCGCGGCAATGTCGTACGCCCGCTCGGGGCTCTCGACGTCGACAATCCAGAACCCGGCAAGGAACTCCTTCGATTCGGGAAAAACTCCGTCCGTGACGGGCCGACCATCTTTGCCAGCCCGCACAAGCTTGGCCTGATCCGGAAAAGAAAGTCCTTCCGCCAGCACAAACTCACCCCGTTCTTGCAATTCTTTGTTGATACCCAACATAAACGCGATATGTGCCTGCAGATCTTTCTTCGGCCAGGCCGGCACGCCATGGCCTGACTTCATCGTGTTCATCATCAAAATGTATTTCATCGCATCGCTCCCGTAATTTCGATTCCGATTCCCGAGCCGAATTCCCAAGGAATTCTCCACCACGGTTTGCCTTACCCGCGCGTGATAAATCGGCGAACTTCGATTGGCATATTCGTGGGCTTCCCCCCAGGCCCGGCAGCCGCGGAGATCCTTCCCGCAATGGCGTACGCACGCTCGGCATTGGCAACATCGACGATCCAATACCCCAGGAGAAATTCCTTCGATTCAGGAAAAACACCGTCCGTCACTGGCAGGCCATCTTTCTCACCGCGCACCATCTTCGCCTCCCGCGGCTCGGCCAGTGGCTGCGTAGCGACAAACTCTCCCGATTCCGTGAGCTCTTTATTGATGCGATGGAGAATTGCCATATGCGCCTCAACATCCTGCTTTGACCAGGCTTGATATCCTTCCACCCCTCGGCTCGTTCCTGACATCAACAATATGTATTTCATGTCCTTCGCTCCTAAGTTCATTGGTTTATCTTCACGGAGTTCCCAGGCGCTGTTGCATCTCCCCTTGGCGTCTCTGAACCGCCGTTTCATCCTGTAGTCGGAGCCACCCGGCGTTCCTCTACATCCTTTCAAAAAATATTTTCCAGCGAAAATCCGGGTCTCTTGTCGATTCCCGACGTCCAGGCTCGACATAAGGGTGGAGGCAAGAAATGGCGACCGAGGAAATCGTGGATGTCAGCCAGGACTGGGTACTGGCTTGCGATGTGCAACAGGGCTTCATGCAGGCGCCCTGCACGCTAAGCGATTCCTTGGACTATAGCGCTCGTTGCCGGCAAGTCCGGGCGATCGGAGGCGATTGCTACAACTTTATCCCCATGGAAGCCGACCGTCTCGCCGTCGTAGTCGGCGATGCCTCCGGCAAAGGTCTCGCCGCCGCACTCATGATCGCCAGTGTGCAGGCCTCCCTGCGGACAGCGGCATTGTTCACCGGGGATGACTTGGCTGCTCTGCTTCAGGTCGTGAATCGGCAGACTTACAATTCGTCTGCGGACGACCGGTATGCGACCATGTTCTACGGAGTCTTCGACGGTTCCACCCGCATTTTGCGATATATAAACGCCGGGCATCACCCTCCCGTTGTCATCCGGCAGGATGGTTCCATCCACTCTCTCGAAACTGGCGGCGCTCCCGTCGGACTGCTTCCCGATTCCGAATACAGGCAGGGTTCGGTCCAGCTCGAAACCGGCGATCTGCTGGTCGCGTTCACCGATGGCGTCATCGAAGCGGCAAATCAGAATGGCGAAGAATGGGGTGTTCAAGGGTTATTGCAGGCAGCGGCGTTTGAAGCACGGTGCCCGCAAGATGCAGCCGCGCTCGTCGATTCGATCTTTCGTTCTATGGACGACTTCTCCATGCAATCTCAAACCGACGACGCGACCTTAGCAGTGCTGCGCGTGATTTGAACGCCCGGGCAGATCCCTTCACCCGACCGCACGCGGTTCTAAGACGCCGCGCTATGCCCCGCACACTGCATCACTCCGAGGTACTTCGACCACGGTCCCACAGCCGTTCGGTACTGGTGAGCCATGATCCGCGAAATCTGGTGCAGGTGTGTCAGGTCATGCGCCACCCAGGTGGCCAGCAATTCCGACAACGTAACCACTCCCAGCGACGGATGCATGCCCCGCCGGCTCAACTCCTGCGGGCCCAGCTTCAGCGTACGTAACTCTTCCAGGTTCTCCGCCCGCACCCGCGCGAACTCATCCAGCAACTGTTCAAGCGACTTCCCTTCCACAGCCTTCTTGTGCCCGGAGCGATCGAAAGGATCGAAGGCCCGGGTTTCTCCGAATTCCAGAAGTCGTCGTGCCCGCGGCATCCAGTCCGCGTGCTCGCCATGAATAAGGTGCCCGACGACTTCAAACGCATCAAAGGTATTTTCGCCTTCGTTGCGCCGGGCCCAGAAGTCCGGCAGGCCTCGCAGCAGTGCGTCCAGCGTTGCCGGTGTGCGTGAAAGTAACGCAATGTTGTTCTCAAGGTTTGTTTCCATATGTCCTCGTTGCTTATTGAATGTTTGGCCGCGCCGGAGGAATCAGTTTATTTCTTAGCCAACGAGGCTGCAGTTCCTGCGGCTGGGCAACGGTAGTAGACTTTCTCTTAAGCGCGCGGCAATCGCGACCAGGCCGACGGACAGCCATGACCAGCCCTCGCACCCGACAATCATTCCTTGCGCTCGCGGTTCTGCTCACCATGACCGCTCCCTTCGCCCTCGCCGGCGAACCCACCGGATGGCTTGAAATCCACTCCTCGCATTTCACGGTCTTTACCGATGCGGGCGAAAAAAAAGGACGTGAAGTCGCGCTCCGCTTCGAGCAGATGCGAGCCGTTTTCGCCAACCTGCTCACCCGCGATCACCTCAACCAACCCGTCCCCCTGACCATCCTCGCCTTTAATAACGACAAGTCCTATTACCAACTCGCTCCTCTTCACCAGGGCCAGCCTATCGAGGTTCCCGGTTTCCTGCTTAGCGGAGACGATCAGGATTTCATCGCATTGAACCTGTCGGAAGAGGAGCCATGGCGCGCCGTCGCCCACGATTTCGCCCAGATGCTCTTGCACTTCAACTATCCCCCGGGACAGGCCTGGTTCGACGAAGGCCTGGCGGAATACTTCGCCTCTGTCCGCGTCGATAACCGGCAAGTCGAACTCGGCGGCGACCCGGAACTCGGCTCCTCCGGCAAATCTCTTACCGAGCTTCTGAACTCGGAAACATGGCTTCCCCTCCCCGAGTTGTTCGCCACGAAGCTCGAAGCTGCCAAAACTAAGGATGGATCTCGCCACACCTTGTTTTATGCCGAATCGTGGATGGTGATGCACTACCTGATCCACGAAAAAAAACTGCCCGACACCGGAAATTATTTCGACCTGGTTCTCAACCAGCATCTTCCGGAGGAAGACGCGATTCAGAAAGCGTACGGCATGTCTTCGGCACAACTCGAGACGGCCGTACAACAGTATTTCCACTCGCTCGCGGCGCTGCAAACGGCGCTGGAGGCTTCGCGCCAGAAGGGCGCCAATGCCAGGGCGCCGCAGCCTTATCAATCAGGAGCGCTTGTCGGGCCTGACGATTCCGCGATCATCTCGAAGCCGTACCCCGAAGCGGATGCCCGAGCACTCTATGCCGGCGTTCAGGTTCGCATCCCGGAGCGCCGCGAAGTTGGATTGGCTCAGCTAAAAAAGTTGGCCACGACCCCGACCCCCGCCGATGTCAAGACCGCCGCGAAGAATGAAGCCATGGAGAAACGCGATACGGGCGAGGACACGCTACCCACCTCAGCCGTGGGCAACGCTCTGGCCCATCGCAACCTCGCTTGGGACGAGATTCAACACGACGAATTCGACGATGCCCTCGTCGAGTTAGGCGATGCCGCCGCGCTCAACCAGCGCGATATGTGGGTGCGCTACTACCTTTCCGTTTTGAAGTACCGCATGGCGCAGGCCAAGCACTCCGACATCGCCGGGCTTCCCAACATGATGCTCGATCTCAGGGCCGTGCTGGAGTGGTATCCGGAATTTGCCAATGCCTATGACCTGTTGGCAGTCGCGCGCAACGAGGGCGGCAGTACGGCGACCGCCATGCAATCCGAGCGTGCCGCTATGACACTCAGCCCGCGGGAAGACATGTACTCCTACCACCTCGCGCTGATCTACATCTCGAGCAAGAAATGGGAGGCCGCCAAGGACCGGCTTGAACGCCTCAAGACGAGCAGCGATCCGCAGATCGTCAAGCTGGCATCCGACCGGCTGGATGAACTGGCCAACCAGCGCAAATATGGCATGGCCGCGATCGGTGCCTCTCAGCCGCAATTTGCGCCGCAGAAATCTCCCTTCGATGTTCTCGAGGAAGACGCCGCGAAACGCGCCGCGGCGGAGAAGCAGGATCAGGCCCGGGGAGCGGATCAGCGTCCCACTAAGTTTCTCAAAGGGCGTCTTGTCGGCATCGACTGCTCTGAGGCTCCGGCCGCTGTGCTCACCGTAACTGCGGAAGGAATCGTACTAAAGCTGCGCGCGGTCGACTACAAAGCGCTTCTGCTCATCGGCGCCGACGACTTTTCCTGCGACTGGCGCAATCGCCAGGTCACCGTCAACTACAAACCCGGCGGCACATCAGACGGCGACATAGTCTCCCTCGAAATGCGTTAACCCACGATGTGGCCGCCCTGACGCAAGGATTCGTATCACGGCACGCCTTCAGCCGCGCCGCAAAGCCCCCACTACCGGACTCGGCTTTACCCCCTGAGGGGACCACCCACAACCTCCGCCACGGCATCGCAGAAATGATCAATCTCCTCCGGCGACGTGAACACATTCGAACTGACGCGAATGCCATCGAAATTCGGCCCTGTAATGGGAGTAACAAAGATGTTGTATTGACTGAGCAGCGCATCCGCCAGCTTGCCCGGAGGCCAGTTGTCGAAATGAATCGTGGCAAACGCTCCTGACTGATCCGGATGCAGCCCAGACAACATGCGCGCGCCTTGTAGCTTGCTCAATCGCTCCGCCCAGCGTTGTTTCAGGTAGCGCAACCGCGCAAACTTCCGCTCGTCGCCAATCTGCTCGTGAAACTCCAGTGCCTGCATCGTTGCATTGTGCATCGCCGCCGGATGCGTTCCGATCTCTTCATACTTGCGGATATCTTTATCCATCGACGGCGGCGCCGCCATGAGCGCCCAGTGTTTCTCGATCCGGTCCTTGCGTACGTAAAGCAAGCCAGTGCCGATCGGCGCCGAAAGCCATTTGTGCAGGCTCGCGCCATAAAAATCGCAGTCGAGTTCGGAGAACTTGAACGGCACATGCGCAAACGCGTGCGCCCCATCTACGATGCACGTAATTCCCCGCGACCGCGCCATCGCGCAAACGTCCTTCACCGGAAGAATCTGCCCGGTCATGAACACCACTTGCGAAACGTGGATCACTTTCGTCCGCGGCGTAATCCCCTGCTCGAACAGCGGAACGATATCTTCGGGCTTCCCCAGTGGCGCCGTGTAGTTCAACTGCTTCAGCACGATCCTCTCGCGGCGTTCGCGCTGCTGCCACGTCGTAATCATCCGGGGATAATCCTGGCTGGTCGTCAGCACTTCGTCGCCGGGCTTGAGATCGAGTCCGAACTGGGCGATCTGCAGCGACTCGCTCGCGTTCCGCGTAATGGCAATGCACTCTGGATCGGCATCCCACATTTTCGCGATCTTCTTCCGGACCTGCTCGATCGCAGGCTCCAGGTCATGCCACATGCGGTAGCTGGGAAGCTGGTTGCTGTACCGGATCGCTTCGATCTGTGCATCCATCACAACATCCGGGGCTGGGGCAACCCCGCCATTGTTCAGGTTGAGCAGTTTCGGATCCTTCACATACGCGGCCCGGATCTTGCTCCAATAAGCCTCATCCCCCGAAACATCGGCCGCCGGAACGCTGGCATAAGCCCGGTTCAGGACGGACGCCAGCATTACCGCCTCCGCCCCCCTAAGGAAATCGCGACGGTTCACCTCGGCCATAAAAGCTCCCCTGTGAATAGGCCGCAAGAATACACCAGAAAGCCGGGAATTGGGCCTTGGAATGGCACTTTCGGGCCGTCAGATAGCCCGTTTTTCCTTGCCTATTCCACTTGCAGGTTGGGGCCAATCAGGGCACAATCGAGTGTTGGTACCAAGGGCCATTCACCCCAGCCGGCCTTTCCCATGTCGAGGAGGTTCCCATGAAACAACGCACTCTTCTAGCCCTGCTCTCATTCGCGGTCCTCTGCTTCCCGGCCTTTGCCCAGCAGAGCACCTCCAACTCCGCATCCCAGCCCGCTGCCTCGTCCAGCCAGAATTCTGACGTGCGCGAGCCCCTGAAAGATGAAAAACCGGCGAATTTCTGGGATGGAGACGATCCAAACGTCGTCAACCTGGTCACTCATCCTTTCGCCCGCAAAGCATGGATCAAGCGCCAGATCGCGCCCATTAGCGACCGCATCAACGAGCTCGACGAAATTACCAGCGAGAATGCCACCAAAATCAAGGACATCGACGCGCGCTCCCAGAAGGGCCTGCAACTCGCATCCGAGAAGGCTACCCTTGCCGATCAGCACGCCACCGAGGCTTCTACCAAGGCCCAGACCGCGCAGACCTCGGCTACTCAGGCTTCTACGCATGTTTCCAACGTCGAGCAGATGGTGGGCAATCTCGATCAGTACAAGAGCGATTCGCAAACCGAAATTCGCTTCCGCCCCGGGCAGACGGTCCTCAGCAAGACCGCCAAGGATGCCCTCGACCAGATGGCCGGCCCGTTGAAGGATCAGCACAGCTACATCTTCGAGATTCGCGGATTTGCTCCCGGCCGCGGCACGACTGCAATCGCTGCCTCCCAGAAGATGGCAGACTCTGTCGTGCGCTATCTCGTGGAGAGCCAGCAGATTCCCGTCTACCGCATCTTTGTAATCGGCATGGGTAACTCCACCGATTCAGGCGAGCAAGCCGGAGCCACGCGTAGCAAAGGCGCGCGCGTTGAAGTGAATGTCCTCAAGAACGACCTGACCGCGCAGCGCTGATCAGCCTCTTCGCTTAAGAACCAATTCAGAAAAGAAGCCCACGGCACCCACCGTGGGCTTTTTACTTGAAGGTAGAACAAACTGAATGGGAGTGGCGGCCTCGCGAAATTGTGCATCCTGTTTCGCATCCTTCGCAAAACACAATCCATCTGCAGCAATCTTTTTCACAAATGAAAAACCCTCCCACAAAATGGGGAGGGTGGGAGGGCTTTCAATCTCGCGCTATGCGCGCACAACGTTTGCCGCTTGGAAGCCTTTGGGGCCCTTCAGCAGATCAAACTCCACGGTTTCGCCCTCATTCAGCGTTCGATAGCCGTTCTCCTGGATCGCGGAGAAGTGCACGAATACATCTTCCCCCGTGGAGCGCTGGATAAATCCATATCCTTTCGCCCCATTGAACCACTTCACTGTTCCTTTCTCTCTCACGGCAACTACTCCTTTCACCTAATCGCGAAGAATATTCTCCGGGCATCCCTGATCGTTTCGCCTCGCTCGACCGAGGCCCCCCTCACAGGAGCCGGTAGAATTTTGTTGAGTCTCCCGATGTGCGGAAGGAAGTACTTCCAAAATAGAAAAGACCCCTCGTTCCAGCACGCAGGCTACGCCCGCAGCAGGAACTTCGGAGCCCGACAATTTGGCGCTTTCGACCACACCCCAAGCAAACGTCAACTCCTTGCTCGTCCCAACACCACCGCAATTTTCGGTGTTGAGCAGAAGATAATAAGCACAATTAAAACGATTCGCAAGAAGAATTAGAAAGAAATCGTAACGTGATCCCGCTCACGTCGATAACTTTAACAAAGATAAGAAAATAACCTCGTAACCACCCCTGCCAGCCGGGGTTCGGTTCCGGGCCGGTTCTGCCGCCTTCCTCTGGTACGATGGCTCTTCCGTGGCCAATCCTCCCAGCCCGGCGGCTCGAAACCAGGCCCTTCCACCACGGCCCGACCGCGCCTCGCCACGCATACCCACTCGGCGAAAGTCCTCCGGATTATTACTGTCCACGTTGAAATACCTCATGCGCACCGAAGTGCACACATTTGCATTCTCGGTTGCAGCCAACGCCATCCTGTCGTTCTTTCCATTCGTAATGTTGATGATGACTCTCATCCGTCGCGTCTTTCATTCCAGGGTCATGTATGAAGTCGTCGTGCAACTGTTGCGCGACTACCTCCCCGCCGGACAGGACTTCGTCATCCGCAACCTCACCGCGATGGTCGAAACCCGACACCAGGTCCAGATCGTCTCGCTTGTGATTCTGCTGGTGACTTCATCGGGAGTCTTTCTTCCGCTCGAAGTCGCGCTCAATCGCATCTGGCATTTCGAAAACAATCGCTCCTATATCGGCAACCAGGCCATTTCGCTCGGGCTGGCCTTCGCTTGTGGAGCTCTCGCGATGCTCTCGATTGCCCTCACCGCCGGCCCGGTCGCGTTCATGGAATTTCTGTTGCGTGGTTACGGCACCGGCCTCGTGCGCCTCGTGGGATTCCTGATGATGAAAGTCTTCGCCATCGCCGCCAGTATCGGCATTTTCTTTCTCATCTATTGGCTGCTGCCAAACGGGAAAGTCCCGGCGCGTGCCGTGCTCCCCGCCGCAGTCATCATGGGATTGCTCTGCGAAGCATTGAAGTACGCTTACATTCTCGCCCTGCCCTGGCTGAATTTTCAGGAAGTCTACGGACCATTCGCCCTCTCGGTGAGCCTGATGTTCTGGGCCTTCCTCACAGGACTACTTCTGCTGGCGGGAGCAAATATCTCCGCCGAGGAACACCTGCAGCACTCGCTCTAATGACCTTGCGTCGCTGCTGCCCCTGTCGTAGCATTTCCGCACCATGAGCCATCACATCGCAAAGCAAGTTCATGAGAAGTTCAAGATTTTCAGCGGACAATTGGCGGCCGACGGAGGCATCGGCAAACTGGCCGATGACGTAGCTGCTTTCGCCAGGACATCAAAAGTCGCGCCCAAGAGCATTGGCGTGGCTTGCCTGCAACCCGGCAACCACGTGGTCGTCACGCTCGGCTACCGCGACGACGAAGAATCGTATCCCGTGAAACTCCATTGCATTCGTTTGGGAAAAATCGAGTTCAAGGATGGCAACTTCAGCGCACTTGAAAAGAAAATTGGCGAGGCGGCCTCGCGCCAGCGCAACATCATCTGCCACGAACTTTATGTCACGGGAGAGAACGACTTCACGCTGGTGGTCATGACCCACGAAGCGAAATAAGCGGGGGCCATGCAGCGGTTCGTTGTCGTGGGGGCGGTTCCGCCCCCACGCCCAACCAATCATTCACTTACTTCTTGTCGGCGATCGAGAGCAACTCGACTTCGAAAATCAACGTTTCGTCCGGCCCGATATCGGCGCCCGCTCCCTTGTCTCCATACGCCAGGTCCGGAGGAATGAACAGCTGCCACTTCGATCCTACCGGCATCAACTGCAGCGCTTCGGTCCAGCCCTTGATGACTCCGCTCACCGGGAACGATGCCGGCTGGCCACGCTTGTAAGAGCTGTCAAACTCTTTTCCATCAATCAGCGTGCCGCGATAATTGCAGCTCACCGTATCGCTCGCCGTCGGCTTCGGCCCGTTGCCGGCCGTCAGAATCTTGTACTGCAATCCGCTCGGCGTCGTGACCACGCCTTCTTTGCTCTTGTTCTGCGCCAGGAACTCTTCCCCGGCCTTGCGATTTCCCGCCGCCGCTTCTTTTGCCTTCGCATCCATTCTCTGATGCACCTCGGTGTTCAACTGCTGAATGACCGTGCGTGCCTCTTCTTCGGTCAGCGCAGTCTTTCCGCCGCTCATCGAATCCTTCATGCCGCGCGCTACCAATGCCGGATCGAGCGTCATGCCCTGCTTGTGCAGTCCCAGGCCCAGGTTCATGCCCATGGCATAGCTCTGCTTTTCCTTCTCGGTCTTGAGCACGACCGGCGCGGCCGCGGTTTTCGCAGTTGTTGCGCCAGGCTTCTTCGCAGCCGTGCTCGTCGTCTTCTTGGCGGATGTTGCTTGTCCGGATCCCGCCGTGCCGGAGGTAGCGGATGATTGGCTGCTGGACGCGGCCGGAGTCGATTGTGCCGGCGCGTTGCCCAGCAACATCAGCCCCGCTGCCACAAGTTGGAGTGCGATGGTGAATGATTTTTGCATAGGCTGATATTGTCCCACCCCATGGGAGCACCCGGCAATCAAGCGGAACAAAGAAGGGTACTTTAGTTTTTCGTGGAGGCGCTCAGCGCCGTCATTTCCCGGCGCGCTTCTTGCGCTGGAGCAAAGTCCGCGTCCGCGTTCTTCCAGATATCGAGCAGTTGCTGATAAGTCTTGGTGGCTGCTGTCCTGTCGAATTGGGCCTGAGCACGAGCCGTTCCGAGCAAACACAATACGTAGTCCGGAGCCTGCGCCGCACCTCCGCCGCCTTCCCCGAGGCTGAGGCCTTTGTAACGGATCCCCGGTTCGAAGTCGCTGACCGCTTGTTGCGGCGATTTCATCTCGAGCGACGCAGCACCTAAAAGATGAGGAGCCTTCGACACTAACGAATACTGATTCGCGATCGCCAGAAGCCCGCTTACCTGTTCCGGGTGATGACTCGCCAATGCGGCCGCCGCTTTCACTTCAGGCAGATACACGTCATTGAGCAGAGTATTGGTCGGCTGTTCCGCCGCAAGCTTTTCAGTTTCCTTTAGAGCGGAACCGTTGTCGCCGCACAGCGCCATCGCCAGCATGGCATCCGGAACGGTCGCAATGGAATGGTCGAGCGCCAGTCCCTTGTGCGCGGCATCCTTGGCTCCAGCGCAGTTCGATACCAGCGCATCATGGACTGCCTTGTCGGCATAAAAACCTCCGGCGGAATCAGGGAAGTGTTGCTGCTCGGCTCTCTTCGCCGCCTGCTCCCAATGTTGATCGGCTTCGCGCATCCGCCCTTGAAACATGAAAAATGTTCCGGCGCTGGCTTCCAGAACGAAGCCATCCGGACGCCCCGCCGCCCACTGCAACTCTTTTTCCCACGATACCCGGCCGGAAAGAAAATCGTCGAGCATCACATTCACGTGATAGTTCGTATCATCGCTGCCGCCTTGTTCGAGCGCCTCTTTCAAGTAGCGCTCTCCTTCGGCTAGGCGGTTAATCTCCATCAGCGTGCCCGCCGCATTGTTGGCCGCGATGTTATTCCATTTCGCGATTTCCCAGGTCTTGGCGAAATCCTGCGCTGCTTCATCAAAGTTTCCAATGCTCGCGTAGGTGGTCGCCAGGTTGTTCCACGCAGCGGCATCGCGCGGGTAGGTGGCCACGTAGAGCTTGTATGCCTGCAGCGCCTTTGGCATATCAAACTGCTGCAAGGCATATTGCGCCTCGATGTACATCCGCTCCCGTTCCGTAACCCGTTCGCGAAGGTCGTAGGCTTTTTTCAGATTCTCGAGTGATCGGGTGATTGAACCCTGGTTGCCATAGGCCACCCCCAATCGCGCATACGCCATGGCAAAGTTAGGATCGAGTTGCAAAGCCTGCTCGTACAGCGAAGAAGCCTGCGGAAAGTCTCGGCCCAAACGGTGCTCATCTTCGCCCAAAGAGAACGCGTGGAAGGCTTGCAGCGAAGCGGTGGTCACGTTCGTGAAGGGCGTAGTCAGCTTCTGGATCGATGCCATCGACTCGCCCAGCCTCGCCCGCATCGCCGTCGCGGCCTGCGACACAGCCTGCAACACGCCAGTCTTATCCGAAGCACTCACCTGCTCGCGGGCAAAGATCTCGCCCGTCGCAACGTTCACCGCGTTGATCTGGATAACATACGACGATCCCAGGCTCGCGATCGATCCTGCCAGGTACGCCTTCACTCCCAGGCGCTGTCCCAGTTGCTGCGCCAACTCTGGCGTGATCTTCTGATCGCGCGTTTGTCCCAGGTATGGCAGGTTCGTGTGCAACTCCGCATCGCTGACCAGTTGCAGCAGTGGCGACTGCTCCAACTGGATCGCCAGCGCCTCTTTCAGCGTGGAATCGAAAACCGCGTCTCCTGTCTGGTTGTTGAAGTCGGCGAGGATGAGCTGATCCTTGTCGGTCAATTCGACAGTGTGACTCTTGCGGAAGTAAAACGCGCTGCCGATGATGGCCAGCATCAACACCACAGCCGCCGGAACCACCCATTTGATCCAGTTTCGCGAGGCCCGTGGCTCCACCACCGGCACGGTGCCCGACGTTGTCACCACCCTCGCCGATCCACTCGTCTTCTGCGCCGAGGAAGGCACAGCCTCCGCTGCGGGAACGTGCGCGTCCGACGATGACATCGTCGCGCTCCGCCCCGAATCCAGGTCCCGCCTCAGCCGCAACAGTTCCGACTTGATATCGACGGCATGCTGGTACCTCAGGTCCCGGTCTTTTTCCAGCGCCCGGTTGATGATGTCTTCCAGCTTCGCCGGCAGAGTCGGATTCAGCCGCACCGGCGCCGCCTGCGGCCGGTTCAGAATAGCGTCGAAAATCACGCCAGACGTTTCACCGCGGAACGGCACCACGCCCGTCGCCATTTCGTAAAGCACAATGCCAAACGAAAACAAGTCGGTGCGTGCATCCAGCGCCTTTCCCCGCACCTGCTCCGGAGACATGTACGCCACTGTTCCTAGCGCCGAACCCGGGCTGGTCAAATGCTCCGCGCTCATTCCCTCGGTCTTGGTCGCCGCGCTCGGATCGAGTGCCTTGCTCGCTTCCTGCGTAACTTTGGCCAGTCCAAAGTCGAGAATCTTCGCCGCACCGCGCAGCGTGACGAAAATATTCGCCGGCTTAATGTCGCGATGCACGATCCCCTTCGAGTGAGCCGCATCCAGCGCATCCGCGACGTCGATGCCGATCGAGAGAAGCTTTTCCAGTTCCAGCGGGCGGTCGCCAATCAAGTGCTTCAGCGTCTCGCCCTCGAGGTACTCCATCACGATGAAGGCCTGCGAGCCTTCCTCGCCAATGTCATAGATCGTGCAGATATTGGGATGGTTGAGCGCCGATGCCGCCTGCGCTTCGCGACGGAAGCGGCTCAGCGCGGCCGTGTCGCGCGTTACATCTTCGGGAAGAAACTTCAAGGCCACGAAGCGCCGCAGGCGGGTGTCTTCGGCCTTGTAGACCACACCCATGCCCCCGCCGCCGAGCTTCTCAATCACTCTGTAATGAGAGATGTTTTGCCCGATCATGCCCGCAACGCCGCTCTCCCCCACCTGGACGCGCCCCTACCCCGGTAACTTTGGGTGAGCCATCTTAGGGCGCAAAACAAGACAAAGTCAACGAAGCCCCGCAATGTTGGTTACGGCACATCCACGATCTTGAGCGCCGTAACCTGCCGAACCCAACGGGCCATTCTCTTCTCATCGGGGATCACCACCCGGTACGGCCCTTCCTTCGAATCGAACGCTTTCCCGTCCTTCAGATACGCTTTCCTTCGTGAAACTTGGTGCCCTTAGTGGTGAAAGCCTCTCTCAGGGCGGTAACTCCAGCGCGTAACGCCCAACCGACAACCAGTTCGTACCAGAAACACTGTAGATAGCTCGCCGCGGCTTTATCGCATAATTACAGGAAGTCTGTTCGCATCGGGCGAAGTCGAAGTTGTGTCGAAATCCTAAGGGTAGCGGAAGCTCTGCACGAATGAGCAGCGTCCAGATATTACTGGCTGACGATCATGAACTCTTTCGGCGAACGATGCGTTCGTTCATTGAGTCGCAACCGCAGTGGAACGTCTGCGGCGAAGCCGGCGACGGCATTGAGGCCGTCGAAAAGGCCAAACAACTCCGCCCCCACGTCGTCCTCATGGACATCAACATGCCACGCATGGATGGCCTCGAAGCGACGCGAATCATCCGGCGCGAGCTTCCCGAATGCAACATCATCATCGTCACCCAGAACCATTCCAGCATTGCCCGCGAGCAGGCGGCCTCGGTGAACGCTCATGGCTTCGTCACCAAGTCCGACTTGGCTAAAGACCTGCCCCTCAAGATCCAAAGCGTCACCGGCTCCCCGGAGAGCAGGGGCATCCCGACTCTCGATCAGGAAGAGAAACTTTCCGAAGAATGGCTCCGCGGCGGTGGCGCTCTGGGCCGCCTCATTGACGAATTCGAATGGAGCACCACGCCACTCGGCCCTATCAGCGCTTGGCCGCAGAGCCTCAAAACCATTGTTCGCGTCCTTCTCACCTCGCGCTTTGCCATGTGGATGAGCTGGGGCCCGGAACTCACCTTCTTATATAACGACGCTTACGCCCGCATGAGCCTGGGCAAGAAGCATCCGTGGGCGCTCGGCAGGCCCTCGCAGGAGGTTTGGGAGGAGATCTGGAGCGATATCGGCCCGCGTATTGAAAACGTTCTGAAAAGCGGCCGCGCCACGTGGGACGAGGCCCTGATGTTGTTCCTTGAACGCAGTGGCTATCGCGAAGAGACGTACCACACCTTCTCGTATAGCCCGCTCTTTGGCGATGACGGCAAGACCGCCGGCCACCTCTGCGTCGTCACCGAAGAAACCGACCGCGTAATCGGCGAGCGCCGTCTTAACACTCTCCGGGCTCTCTCAGCGGAACTGAATAAGGCCATCACCGAAGAAGACGTCACTTCCTCCGTGAGCCGCTGCCTCGAAGAAAATCAGAAAGACTTGCCCTTTGCCCTGACCTACCTGTTCACAGAGGATGGCCAGCAGGCGCGCCTTTCGTGCCGAAGTGGGATTCACGAGGGCCACCCGGCTGCGCCGCCAGTGATCGAACTCGACGGAAACGATCCCGTCTGGCCCATCCACGAACTGCGGGACGGCAAAGATTCTGTGATCCTCGAAGACCTTGGATCGCGTTTTGCATCACTCCCCGCCGGGTTTTGGGAGAAACCGCCCTCCCGTGCCCTCCTTCTTCCCATCACCGCCCAGGCGCAAGGCACCGTCGCGGGAGTCTTTATCGCGGGCCTGAATCCTTATCGCCCCCTCGACGTCAGCTACGCCGGCTTCATCAGCCTGGTCGCCGGACAGATCGCCGCCAGCATCGCGAATGCGCGAGCCTACGAGCTGGAACGAAAGCGCGCCGAGGCACTATCAGAAATTGACCGCGCCAAGACCGCGTTCTTCAGTAACGTCAGCCACGAGTTCCGCACGCCGCTCACCTTGATGCTCGGCCCGCTCGAAGACCTGCTCTCGCGCAGCCAGACGCACCTTACGCCCAGCGCAAAAGAACAGCTCGAGCTGGTGAGCCGAAATGGCGCCCGGCTCCTGCGCCTCGTCAACACTCTGCTCGATTTTTCCCGCATCGAGGCCGGCCGTTACCAGGCCGTGTATCAGGCCACGGATCTTGCCGGCTTTACCTCGGAGCTTGCCAGCGTTTTTCGCTCTGCCACCGAGAAGGCGGGGCTCGAACTGGTTGTCAACTGTCCCAACCTTGGCGAACCCGTGTGCGTCGACCGCGACATGTGGGAGAAGATCGTTCTCAACCTTATCTCCAACGCCTTCAAGTTCACCTTCGAGGGAGAGATTGAAGTCAGTCTCGAACGCGTCGGAAATTTTGCCGAGCTTCGCGTGCGTGATACCGGAGTCGGAATTCCTCCGGAAGCGGTTCCCCGCCTGTTTGAACGTTTCCATCGCGTACCCAACACCCGCAGCCGCACTCACGAAGGAACCGGCATCGGGCTGGCCCTGGTGCAGGAGCTCGTCAAGCTGCATGGTGGACTGATCCGCGTCGAAAGCACTTTGGGTAAAGGCAGCACGTTCATCGTCAGCATCCCGTTCGGAAGCAGCCATCTTGCCTCAAACCAGGTTGGACGCACGCGCAGCCAGGTTTCCACCGCACTCGGAGCCAAGCCTTACGTCGAAGAAGCGCTTCGCTGGCTGCCCCACGATCCATGGGAAGAAGACGACCTCATCAGCGAACACGAGTTGCTGGCCGTCCCCTGTCCTCCATCATCGGAAAATGGTACGCGCCCCAGGATTCTGGTCGTCGACGATAACGCCGACATGCGCCAATATCTGGCACGCTTGCTGAGCGAGAACTACAAGGTCGACACCGCGCCCGACGGCGCCGTTGCACTGGAACTGGCGCGCTCCCGTCCCCCGAACCTGATTCTCAGCGACGTCATGATGCCGGCCATGGACGGCTTCCAGCTTCTGGCCGCGGTTCGCGCCGATGACCGCACCAAGACGATTCCCGTCGTGCTGCTCTCTGCGCGCGCCGGAGAAGAATCCCGGGTCGAAGGCCTGAACGCCGGGGCCGATGACTACCTGATCAAGCCCTTCTCAGCGCGGGAACTTCTGGCGCGTGTCAGCGCCCGTCTGGAGATCGCGCGCCTGCGGAGCGAACTCGCCGCATCGCTTGACCAGCAGGTCCGCGCCCGTACCCGGCAACTCGAGAGCCGCACCGCCGAGTTGCTCAATCAGGCCGACGATATTCGCCGCCTCTCCGCGCTGCTGCTTCGCGCTCAGGACGAGGAACGCCGCCACATCGCGCGAGAACTTCACGACAGCGCCGGACAGACACTCGCCGTGCTCAGCATGAATCTGTCCCAACTCGTTCAGGACGCCGCGAACAACGTGCCCGATATCGCCCGGCGCCTCGAGCAATCCGAGGAACTCGTCCAGCAGTTGCATCGGGAAATCCGCACCACCTCGTATCTGCTCCATCCCCCGATGCTCGACGAGAGCGGCCTGTCCTCAGCCCTCGAACTGTATGTCTCTGGAGTGCGAGAGCGCACCGGCCTGACCATCGACTTGAAGGTCTCTGAGAGCGTCAGCCGCGTCCCGCGCGATCTGGAACTGGTTGTCTTTCGCCTCGTGCAGGAATGCCTCACCAACATTCATCGCCACTCCCAGAGCAAGTCCGCATCGATCCGGCTTACCCGCGGAGACCACGCGCTCACGCTTGATATCGAGGATCACGGCCGAGGCATCTCGGACGAGAGATTCGCCGAAATCCAGGCGGGAGGCGCGGGTGTCGGCATTCGTGGAATGCGCGAGCGCGTCCGACAGTTCGGCGGCACCATGAACATCGCCTCCAATCACTCCGGAACCCGAGTCACAGTAGAACTACCACTACCCAAGCCCCGCAACTAACCAGGACGCCCGCATGAGGGGCATAGCAACGAAAAGGTGCGTCATCCCGAGCGCAGCCGCATTTCAGGCGGAGCGAGGGATCTCCCCTGCAACTCACACCCCAGGTGAGACGAAACCAAAGCCCATCAGGCCCACCCCGACCGCAACTGCGATTTCCAAGCCTGTCAGCAAATCGGAACCATGAGGGGCATAGCAACGAAAAGGTGCGTCATCCCGAGCACAGCCGCATTTCAGGCGGAGCGAGGGATCTCCCTTGCAACTCACACCCGGCGCAAGCCGAAACCAATACCCATCGAGGGCGCGCCCATTTCCGACCGCAGATGCGATGTTCAAGCCCGTCAGCAAATCGGAATCAGAATGCCAATGTCTCGCGCGTCTGGTGCGCGAGAAGTGGCATTCGAAATTTCACGAAGCAACGGCCAGGCCGAACCTGCGTAACATACCACTCCACTCTGGCCGGAAAACAGACTGGCACGTTAGCATAGCAAGCGTCGATCTCGAACCGACGGCCATGGAGTGGCAATGAAGACCGACCTGCTGCGATTCAAAGGCGCGGTTGAGCGCGACCCCGCCATCGACGCCTGGATGAAAGAACGCGCCGGCGCTTTGGGGACCATCGCGCAGCAGTGGTTCGATGTGATGCGCAAATGCGGCGACGAAGTCCGCGAACTCCTGCACGACGGTTGCCCTACGGCCTGTCTCGGAGACGTGCCCTTCGGCTACGTCAACGTATTCACCGCACATGTGAACGTAGGATTTTTTCAGGGAGCAGGATTGCGCGATCCCGCGCGCCTCCTGCAAGGCAACGGCAAATTCATGCGCCACGTAAAGCTGAGACCAGAAACCGCTTTTAACGCCGACGCATTAAACGATCTCATTGAAGCGGCATATTCAGACATCAAGAACCGCATCGAGCACGGCTGACAATTCCACCCCGGGTGCCCCATCTCTCGCGTGTCCCCGTCCTCACCGAGTGCGTCATCCCGAGCGCAGCCGTATTTCAGGCGCAGCGAGGGATCTCCCATGCAACTCACACCCCGGGTGAAACGAATACCCAAACCCCGGTGCCCCATTTCCGGCCGCAGTTGCCAGAACTAAGATTTTCTAGACCTTAATCCACCCCCGGAACCCTCGTGCCGCGTAATAAGACTCCGCACCGTTGTGATACACGAACACCGTATCGAAGCGACGATCGCAAAACAGCGCGCCCCCAAGTTTCCGGATATTCGCAGGTGTCTTCACCCAGCTCGACGTCTTCAGGTCGAACTCTCCCAGCTTCTGCAACTCCCGGTATTGCTCTTCCGTTAAGAGCTCAACTCCCATTGCGGCGGCCGCGCCCACCGCATCATTCTTGGGCTTATTTTCCTTTCGCGAATTCAGCGCCTCCCGGTCATAGCAAAAGCTTCTGCGGGCTTTCGGACTTTCCGCCGCACAATCAAAGAAAATGCATTCTCCCGTTTTCTTATCCTGGCCTACCACGTCGGGCTCGCCGTCCGTTCTCTCCATCTCACTGAGCGACCACAGCTTTTCCGCATGAGCTTCCAGCCTCGCTTGCACATCCGCCCACGCCACATCTTTATGGCGGTTCATATTCTTTTCGAAACGCGCCTTCAGAGTTCCGAATATGTCATCCCGCTGTTTTTGCGAAAGCTCTTTCTTCGGCATCGGTTTCCACTCCTGCAGCCCGGCATCGGCGAGACGCAATTAATCATCCAGTCCTTTACCTTTGAGAATTTGCGGCGCGCATTTTTCCACCCGCGCCTCCCGTGTCTTGGATTGTTTGGCCTGCGAGAAATAAAAAATGTAGCCCCGTTGCCGCCCTGGCGTTAGTGCGCGAAATGCATTTTTCAACGCCGCGTTGCGGTCGAGTTTGGCTTGAAACTCTTCAGGAATCCGGAATTCAGCCGTCTTCTTGAGCTTGACCTTCAACCCCGCCTTTTCCACATCGATCGCTTCCTGGATGTAGGCTTTCAAAGCGGACTTCATCCCCAGGATTTGCTTCACACTCGTGAAGCGAATCTGGCGCGCCGCCTGCACATTCTCGGTTTGCTGGATCAGAATCCCCTCGGGATCTTTCAACAGCGCTCCTTTGAAAAAGAGAAGCGCGCAGTATTCCTTGAAGCCATGCATCAGAACAATGTTCTTCTTTTCGAGCGAGTAGCAAGGCTGATGCCACTTCAATTCTTCAGTAAGCGGGAAGCTCAGAACAATCCCTCTCAGCGCCTCAAATTCTTCCTGCCACTTTACGGCGTGCCGTAAAACCGCATCCACCTTCGGATTTCGTCGATTCATGGCTTCACTCTTTCCAATAACAGCGGCTGCTTTCAGGCGGATGTTCTCGAAATCATCCGCCAGACTACGTGGCCCTTCCACATCCATAGTCCTGAAAGAACCATCACAGGAACGAAGATGAACCGAGTCCGAAAGGCATACATAGGAAGCTTGTCGAAGGGACTATAGATGTATCCAACGATCGGGATGCTGAACACAATGTGAATCCAGCGAAAAATCCAGCGCGGAATGCCGCGACTCCCCGCCTTCCCCACGCTCGCCGCAGTAGCCATGATGCCACTCCTTCTTCTGACCTCAAACCGCCCTGTCATGCTGAGGCCTGCGATGTTGGCAGGCCGAAACACCATGCACGTTGCCCGAAGCGTCAGTCCTCTCAACCGGCAAACGAGGCGACGACTCCTAACCCTGCTTCGGCCCCACATTCGGCATTTGAACGCCGAACAGCTTTGCATATCCCGCATGCAATTGTTGAAAGCTGGGAAGTTTCATTCCCTCAGGACCGAAAATGCGTTTCATGGGTTGGCCCACCAGAAGCCGATCGAGCGCATCGAATGCCACATGCCACCCGGCAGCGCCCATCGCGATGAAGTGCCGGTTGATGGCGGTCCACAGCGTCAAGCGCGTTCCGCCTCGGACCGCTTCCAGTTCCCACTTCATTTCGTTTCCGTTCCAGGTGTATTCCAGCGCTCGGGGAGCGTCGGCTCGCGTCACAATGGTTTCGGTCACAAGCGGCTTGGCCGCTCCGACGGTCGTGAGCTTCACCGCGCTTCCCTCGACGCCAAGGTTTCCGTCGGCATCAAAAGGCGCCCACTCGCGCAGATGTACAGGGTCCGTAATCGCCTCCCATACTTTCTCCGGCGGGTGGCGTAGTTCCCTCTCCACAATCAGCGTCCAGGTCTCTCCTTCTTTCTTGCGCATTTGTGCGCCGAAAGCCGGGCCTGGTACGTACTCTGCGAGGTTCGACATTTTCTCCTCCGTGCCTCAAGGGCGCTCGCCGCTTGATCACATTCCGATCAGGTGGAGCGCCGTCCGGACCGCCACGGGCCCAAGGTCATGCATGACAGCAGGAATCAGAACGCGGGCAATCGGATACGCGGCCAGCACGACGCTGATTGCCGCCAGTATCCACCTTTTGGGCGAGAGGTGGCCTTCCAGAGCGTCCAGGTGAGCCGACCATAGCTCGTTGAACTGCGCCGCAGTGATAGGACCCTGTGTGTACTGTGCCTGAGCCGTCATCGTCTTTCTCCTCGATTACCGCATCAACTGCGTGAGCTGAATCAGGTTGCCGCACGTGTCTTTCACCATCGCGATCTTCGAGTGAGGCACATCGGTGGGCGGCATGGTGAACTCGGCGCCGTGCGCTTTCATCCGCTCATACTCGCTCTTGAGGTCGTCGGTGAAGAACATGGCCGCAGGCTGATTCTGCTGGAACAGCGCCTGCTGATACGCTTTCGCCGCCGGATTGTTGTTCAGCGCCAGCTGCAGTTCCGTTCCCTCCGGCTCCTCGGCCGACGCCACCGTCAGCCAGCGGTAAGGACCATTGCTGAAATCAGCTTTCTTGGCGAAACCCAACACTTCCGTATAAAACTGCAGGGCCTTCGACTGGTCGTCCACGTATACGCTGGTCATTTTGATTTTCATTTCACTTCTCCTTTATCACGCTCGCGGTTTGGACGCGGCGGCGTCTTCTCTTTGGTTTTCTTTTTCGTTGTGGTGGATGGCGTCATGCGATCGAGATAACGCTCCAGAGCGTCGAAGTGACCGGACCAGAACCGCCGGTACTCCTCGATCCACGTCGCCGCGTCCTTCAGGGGCCCGGCGTCAAGACGGCAGGGACGCCACTGCGCCTCACGCCCGCGCGAAATCAACCCGGCGCGCTCCAGCACCTTCAGATGCTTCGAAACCGCCGGCATGGACATCTCGAAAGGCTTGGCCAGTTCCGTAACCGACGTTTCCCCCAGCGACAGACGGGCCAGGATCGCCCGCCGTGTCGGGTCGGCCAGTGCCGCAAAGGTCGAGCTGAGCTGATCTTCCATTCTTGATAAACCAATCGGTTAAATAACCGATGGGTTAAATATAGGACGACCCGAAACCCCTGTCAAGAGGCCGCGAAAATAAATTTTCGGGGAGAATTCTGCTACTTCAAACCATCCACCACGAACAGATCCGACATCACCCGGTCGAGCGAGTACGCATACGACTTGCCGTCATCGCTGAAGGCGACACGGAAGAATGATCGCACGCCCGCTGGGTCCGCCGGCGCCAGTTCCTTCCAGAACTCGCGCTTGCCGGTGGCCAGATCGACCGCATAAATCTGCGTCGGTACGGCAGACGTGCGCACCCGGAAGCTCTTTCCGTCCGGGGTAAATCCGATCGGCACGTCATCCGGCCTCGGGTTAAGATTCAGTTTCTTCGCATCGCCTCCGGCCGTCGGATATAGCCAGACATTTCGTTGCGGATCTTGCGCCAGCAGGAATTTCCCATCGGGAGTGATGAAAGCTCCTGCGATGCCCTCTGGAGTGATCGGCCGCGGCGTTCCGCCATCGACGCTCATCAAGTAAGTCCGGCGCTCATGCCCCCGCTCCGCGCAGATGTAATGGATCGTTTTTCCATCCGGCAACCAGCCCGCGGCAAAATGATCGACCTTGTCATCGGTCAGCGTTCGTGGCTCGCCCACGCCCGTCGGCAAAAGAACCAGCTTCGACGGAGATCCCACCTCCGAGACAACCCACGCGCCATCCGGCGACAGCGCGGAAAATGTGCCCTCTCCTAGCCGGACCGCCGGGCTGCCATCCGTCTTGCGGAGGAAAACGCTGTAGTTCCCCGCCACCGCATCGCCGGTTTCTGTAAACACAATCGTCTTTCCGTCGTGCGACATATCGGCGAGCAGCGACCAGTCAAACCACGAAAGACTTCGCTCCTTCGTCTCGCCCGGCGGAAGCGCATAGACGCTCACTCGCGTCTTGTCCTCGGTCAGAAGAACCAGGCCGCTCCGGCTGATGTCGTGAATCGTGAGATTGCCGGGCGCCCGATACACCAGCCTCTCTTTTCCCGACATGTCCAGAGCGTAGATCGCACGCTCCGCGCCAGCCGGCACCGCCGAAAACCAGATTTCCTTCCCGCTCGGGCTCCATGCCGTCCCCTGCACGCTTGAATAGAACGAGGACGTAGCCTTTATCTTTCCCTTCGTGTCGATGACGACGACGCGCCCGTCATCGCCGCCCTGTACGTGATCGGCAATAGCGATGAACTTCCCGTCCGGACTGAATCGCGAATGGCTCACCCACGATTTCGGCTCATAGATTACGTTGCCGGGCGGAAACTCCAGATGCCGGTTCCCGTGCGGAGGTCCCGCACGAATCACCGCCAGCGACTGCCCATCCGGCGTCCAGTCGGCACCTGCTACGTTCTCGAAGACTTCGCGCGGCGCGCCTCCGGCGAGTGGCACCCGCGCCAGCTTGCCGAATGATGAAATCACCGAGCCCCGCGGGTTGAGCGCAATCGCCATCTCCCCCTTCGAAGAAATGGACACGACCTGCGCTGACGGCAGGTCCACCGGCCGCGAGTCCGTGCTGTCAAAACGCGTGGAGAACAGTTCGAATGGCCGCCCGTCCCACGCCGCTCCATAGACGATCGTCTGCCCATCGGGAGCGAAGCGCGCCTCGCCAATCGATCCGTTGCGGAAGGTAATTTCGTGGAATGTCGGATTCGCCGCTACAGTTCCTCGACGCGCCAGGTGGTACACCACGAACCACGACCCAAGCACCAGCAACGCCGCGGCAGCCGGGACGATCCATCGCGGACGCGCCTTCTCCTCCGGCAGAGCGCGCACTCCGCTGCGGCTCGTCGTCGAGCTATCGCTCAGCGCCTCCAGGTTGAAGGCCACGTCCCGCGCCGACTGAAACCGCTCCGCGGGATTTTTCTCCAGGCAATGCCGGACGATCCGCTCCAGGGCCGGAGAAATATTGCGGTTCGTCTCGTTCAGATCCGGCGGATCTTCTTTCAGGATCGCGCTCATCGTGTCCGCCGCCGAGTCGCCGCGAAACGCGCGCTTGCCCGAAAGCATCTCGTAGAGGATCGCGCCGAACGAAAAGATATCGGCTCGCGCATCCGCCGGCTTGCCCCGCACCTGCTCGGGAGACATATAGCCCGCCGTCCCCAGTACCATGCCCGCTTCAGTGGCCACCTGCATCGTGGGAGCATCGTCGGCGAGATCGGTCTCGGGGCGCGTGAACTTCGCCAGCCCGAAATCGAGTATCTTCGCCCGCCCATCGTTGGTGATGAACAAATTCTCGGGCTTCAGATCGCGGTGCACGATTCCCTTCTCATGCGCCGCTGCCAGCCCGCGCGCAATCTGCTGCGCATAATCGATCGCCTTGCGCGTCGAAGAAAGCGGCCCGTTGCGCAACCGCTCGCGCAGCGTCTCTCCCTCGAGCAACTCCGAGACGACATAAGGCGCGCCGTTCTCCTCCCCAATGTCGTAGATCGAAAGAATGTTGGGATGGTTCAGCGCGGCCGCCGCCCGCGATTCCTGCGCAAACCGTTGCAGGCGTTCCTGATCCTGCGAGAAAGAAGCGGGAAGAATCTTGATCGCCACGTCGCGGTTCAACCGCGTATCGCGCGCCCGGTATACCTCACCCATCCCCCCGGCACCGAGTGGCGCCTGGATTTCATAAGGCCCAAGTTTTGTCTTAGGAGAAAGTCCCACAGTCCGAAAATTATAGCTGAATAAGGCGGCCGCCCTACCCTTCGTAATGTTCGAAAGCTAGGAACCATGGATCTCCGAGTTGGCGTGAGATAACTTGCCCTCCTGCCGCTAAGTATCTCTACAGATTGCCTTTCAGGGTGACCGAGCGGTGCAGGTACAGGCTAAGAAAGAACCGCTGCGGCCTTTCCAGCACCATGACCTTCCAATTTTGAAACCGCATCCTTCCTCAGGCTAGACTGGGCATCATGGGAGTTCATGCGATGAAGGACGTTTATCAGGTACTGCGCCAGAAAGAACTCGATATCGAAAATATCCGTAAGGAAATCGAAGCTCTTCGAGTCGTGACGCCACTTCTGTTGGAAGATGCCGAGGCAGACAAGAACACGAAACCATCGCTGGTCACCTCCCCCTCCCAGCCCTGGCGAACCGGCAGCGGCGCCTAACCGAGTTCCTGCTCCAAGCAAGAGAAAGACGATCCCACCCTGCGTGACTCTCACAGGGGCGGTACGGTGAACTTGTGTCTCGACTAAAAAGTCTTTGGGTTAATAAAAGCCAGAAGTGAAAATTCAATGGCCGCCCTACCCTTCGTGATGTTCGAAGGATGGGAACCGCAGACCCCGATTCCAGATCAAAACGACCTGATCCTTGGAATCAAGCGAACGTCAACTTTTCTCGGCGGTAATCATGCAGTACTTCATGGGCCCAATTGGCGCACTGACAAATGGCAACAACACCGGCGCCAGCACATTGTTCCACCGTGCACGCGTCATCGCCCGCTGGCCAAACACCACGTCGGACATCAGGAATTTCAGCGTGACCCAAGGGACGTGCGCCACCGAAGGCGCCACGCGCATCTGCAGATGCTCCACCGCGATGTCCCGAAAACCAAGTTGCTCCATCCGGCTCGTGAACGCTGACAGCTGCGCCAACTCTTCAATCACCCAGCACTCGCAAAGTTTCCGGTAGAGGCGTCGCTGCCCCCCGCTTACGAAACCGCCGGCGAGAAATCCATCCGAAACCACCAGCCGCCCGCCTGGCCGGAGCAACCGGTGCGCCTCCCGCAGAAACGCGCCTTTGTCCTCGCCTCGGGCATGGCAGCTGCTCTCGAGTGCGTACACACCGTCATACGCAGAACCGGGCAACCCACTCGCCTGATAATCACCAAGAACAATCTCAATGTGGTCCCTGCATCCAGCGGCTTCATTCCAGGCGCGCGCCTGCTCCACCTGCCACGGAACCCGCGTAATCCCCGTCAGCTTCGCATCCGGCAAGCGGCGAGCAAAACTGCGCAGAGTCGCGCCTAGGCCGCAGCCCAGATCGAGCACTCGCGTCTCCGAGTTCTCGCTCACACGCAGTCTGGCGAGCACCTCGGCATTCATCTGCTCCAGCATGGCTTCGCGATCGAACGGATTCGCTCCCGCCCGGTAGTAGCCAAAGTGCATGTTGAAGCCGTGGCTCCACGCGGCATAGTCCGGTCCCGCCTCGCTGTAGTACTGCTCCAGGCCAATCCGAGGAGCTGCCACCAACGCCGGCCGGGCCACGACTTCATTCCCCACGTTTGCGGCGATCATCGCGTCCCCTTTCGTTCCCCAACAAGACTTCGGGGCTCGCACTTTCTGTACATTCAGTTTATACAGAAATGTCAGGCAAGTCCAGCACTTTCACGATCGCTTCTCTTGTGATTTGCCGGCAAGCCGGATTGGGAGAGGATGCGGCTTAATTTCCGGCGGTCTGCTACGGGTGAGTAATCGGGCGAGCGCGTGAGGCTGAACGGCTGGAGCGGCTAAAACCTCGCCGCATCCAGCACAGCCCGCAAGTCCGCGGGAGCTGCGTAGAGCGAATACCAGCTGCCGTCGTAGAGGCCCCATTTCCCGTCGGAGCCGCAAACCCGCAGTTTCAATTCCGTACGGACGCGGTCGCAACAGCCATCGTCTCCCTGGCGGTCATAATCCGTCTTCCAGGCCGAGAACTTCGCCGCCAGGACCGCGTCGCTGAGTCTTTTAAAGTCGACGGTGGAAAGCGTGCCCTCTTCGACGGTGTTTTCGAAGGGCTTCTTGCGCGAAAAATGCCCGTCAGAATGAACCACCAGCGTCGCCAGCCGCGGCTTGAGCCCGCCCGTCCATTTCATCTCGAGGACCCACTCACCGGGATTGCCCGCCCGCTCATCCTGCGCCGCGCTCGCCGCCTGCGATGCGAGTTCCGCACAGCCTAGCGAAAACAGCAGCGCCAGCCCAACCGCAAGCGCTCTCCATCCATTTCTCACGAGGGCCTCCAGATCAATTGCCACTCTCACGCGCTTTCGGTGAACGCATACTCGTGCTGGCCGTCGCGCAAGATCAGCACTCGCTTTCCCGAACGCTCTCCCACCACAAACGTGAACCCATCCGTTCCCGGATCGATGGTGATGAACGACGTCGTGCCATCATCGTTTTTCCGCGACGCCACTTTGCTCTTCCACTCTCCGAAATCGAAGGTGACTGCGCCATTCTGATTCAGGACGTCAAGCTCGCCCAATTCCCTGCTGACATACTTCTTTTTTGCCAGAGCGCTCACCTGGCCCGGATCCGCCGGGACCACCAACCGTTCGCGGTCTTTCGCGAGTTCCGCCTTATAGGTCTTTGCCTGCGCCGCTACATCAGCAAACGCTTCCGGCTTGCCGTCGAAGACCACTTCGAGAAAGCGCCGTCCAAACGGACCGGTCAACATCCCGCCGTTATCCGCATTCGTCAGGATCACCGCGCCCATGCCGGAGTCCGGCAGGAAATAAAAGTTGCTCTTGAAACCCGACATGCTGCCGCCATGGCTCACTACAGGAACGCCGTACCGGCGGGAAACTTGCAGTCCCATTCCGTAGGTCGAATCCTCTCCGGTCGAAACCTGCGGCGCGCGGCGCGCCAGCAAATTCTCAGCCGAGACGAGCTGCTTTCCGTTGGGCAGCTTGCCCTGCGAAATCTCATCCTGGACGTAGCGCGCCAAATCGGCAGCCGAAGTCCACACTCCCCCTGCGGGACGCGCTGGATAAATCGAGTAGTTAAACGCCATGCTCGCGACACTCGGATGGCCATCAATGTCATCGCCGTGCGGACTGGCGTGGTTCCCGGCGAGGGCACGCGCGTAATCGAAGGTCGTCGACTTCATCCCCAGCGGATCGAAGATCTTCTTCTGCATCGCTTCGTCATAAGCTGCCCCAAGTTCTTTCTCCGGATACACGACGTGCGCGCCAATGTAGCCCGCCGCGGTCGCCATCAGGTTGCTGTACTGGAAGACTTCTCCGAACTTGCTGGTGGGCTGCATCGTGCCAAGCAGCGCAAGTTCTGATTCTGCGGTCGCATTCTTGAATTCGAACAGCCACTCCATGTCCTGCCGCGGCACGCCGGTGCAAGCGCAGATCAAGTGACGGATCAGCACCTGCTTCGTGGTGTCAGGATCGCCCAGCTTGAACTTTGGATACACCTCGATGACCGGTTCATCCCAGCGAATCTTGTGTTCGTCAACCAGTTCCGCCAGCAGCAGCGTGGTCATTCCCTTCGTATTCGAAGCGGCCATGAACAGCGTATTTTCGTCGACAGGCTCGCGCTTACCCAGCTCGCGCACTCCGAACCCGCCGGCAAATACGATCTTGCCGCCGTCGATCAGCGCGATCGAAACGCCCGGAACTCCGAGTTCCTTCATCGAGTTCTCGACGAACTCTTTCATCTGCGCGATGTGCGCTGCGTCCAGCGGATTCGGCTTGCGCCCGGCAAACGACTCGCGCTGGTATCCCTTCGGACGCAGGCTCGCCATGATCAGCGAATTCGCCGCGCCGCGCTTCTCCATCGTTGGCCGCTTCCCGTCGATAAGCACGACAGTCCATGCGCTGCCCGCGCGCAACGCGATCGCCACCACCACCGCGCGCTCGTTAGGAGATGTCTCGTAGTCAAACACCTGACGCTCATCCCAGCCTTCGCGGCCCGGGCGGGGCGAGGTCATTTTCAGTGGCCGGTGGAATCCAGGCATGTAAGCGCCCCAGGCCGCGGTAACTGCGGACTGCGCGTCCGCCGCGGCCGAATCGATGATGGCGATGTGAGTGTCGGCCTCCGGTGGAGTGAGCACCACGATGTTCTTGCCCGTCTCGAGCGACCACTCCGCGGGAACCGTGAATGTGGCCCCTCCTGGCGTCGTGCGCGGTGAGTCGGCTGATATGCGCTCCGGAGCCGACCGAGTTTCGGCCTGCAATCCCGGGGCGGCGGCACATACGGCGATGCGAGATGTGGGGACGAGCGCGAGCACAACATAGAGAAGAACTCGGGAGACGCGCATGAAAAACCTCAAAGGTCAGGAAATAGAGAAAACCAACATACGCCGCGAAACACGCCTTTGCAAAACGGCGCTGCCAAGGAGCGGTCGCCCATTCCACGCGCGTTCTATGCGCGAGGAGTGAGGTTTTACTTTCTGAGGAAGCGTCCGCGCACCAGCGCCCGTTGACTTCTCCCGCCGGAGACCCTAGTCTCTTTCCAGCGCGAAGGGCGCATCCAGTCCGCGGAAAGGGCCGTGCCCACCTTATGCATCACTTGATTTTGACGAATCTTCTTTCAGCCTGACTCTTGCGGACTCCAGGCATGCCGTGAAAGGAGCTTCGTATGTTTCCCAATCCCCAGGACGCTCTTCCACTTCCGCCTCGCCCAAGTCTCAATCAATACAAAAAGCTCGCCAAAGACCTCGTCAAAGCTTGCAAGTCGGATGACGCGGGCGCCATCCGCACGTGGGCAAAACGCTGGGTCGACACGCTCATGAAACTGACCGCGCTCGCAATTCCTCCCGATTTGCCCGTCCATCTCGACCGTTGGGTTAATGGCGTCGAGGAATTCGCGCGACGCAGGTTTCGCGGTGCGAAATCGGACGAACTCGAGTGCACCCTCAGCAGCGCTCAGTTTGTGATCGCGCGCTCGCACGGATTCGAGAGCTGGCCGCGATTCGCTCAACATCTCGAAGAATTGGCGGGCGCACATTCCCCGATCTCGAACTTCGAAGCGGCCGCCGACGCCGTCATCTCCGGGGACATCGAAACGCTTGAGTCGCTGCTCGCTGAGGATCCGAAATTAGCGCGGCAGCCTTCCACGCGCGAGCACGGAGCGGCGCTGCTGCATTACGTCTCTGCCAATGGCGTCGAAGGCTATCGCCAGCGGACTCCCCGGAACGCCGTGAAGATCGCCGAATTGTTGCTGAACGCCGGCGCGGATGTGAATGCCACGGCCAGCGTCTATGGCGGCGGCGCAACTGCTCTGGGCCTGGTCGCAACCAGCGTCCATCCCGAGCGCGCGGGTGTGCAGCGGGCACTGATGGAGCTCCTGCTGGCCCACGGCGCCCTTCCTGATTCTCCAGCCGGAGAGGGCCTCATTGTGAATGCTTGCCTGGCCAATGGGCGTCCGCGCGCCGCAGAATTTCTCGCCGACCGGGGAGCTCACGTCGATCTCGAGGCCGCGGCCGGGATGGGGGCGCTCGATCGCGTGAAAAGCTACTTCCGCGCCGATGGGAGCCTGCAATCGGGCGCTACCAAAACACAATTAGACCGCGGCTTCCTTTGGGCGTGCGAGTACGGTTACACCAACGTCATCGAGTACCTGCTCGATCACGGCGCCGATCCTCAAGCACAAGCCGGCACCGGGCACAGCGCTCTGCATTGGGCCGTAATCGGAGGCCACCTCGATACCATCCAGCTGCTGCTCTCACGCGGCGCTTCGCTCGAAGCCACGAATGCCTACGGTGGAACGGCGCTCGGACAGGCGCTCTGGTCCGCGGTGAACGGCGACCCTGCACGAGATCACGCGAAGATCGTCGAAGTTCTTCTCGAGGCGGGAGCCAAGGTGACGGACAGTTCCATCGCGTGGCTGGAGCGACAGACAAATGGATCGGCTTCGATGAAAGAGCGTGTCGCCGAAGTTCTGCGCCGTCACGTCAGAAGAAGCTGACGGTCCTCCACGATTCCCACTGCGGGAATTCCACAGGCGCATTGTGACATCTGTCACTGAATCGCCCCCGGCGCCTCGCCTACTCTGACGCGTTTCCCGGCGTCCTCCGAGCGGATTCTGAAATCGAGGGCTTTCATGTTTGGGAGAAGTTGCGCCCGGCTGCTGGTACTGTGGTTGTGGATCGTGCCACTGGCTCTGTTGCTGGCTCAGTCAGACCGCGCGCCATCTCGCCCGGATTTCTCGGTCCAGGGTCTGACTGATCTCCTGGTGCCGTCCCCGGTGCACCCCGTGCCCCGTCCGGTTGCGCCTCGTCTTCCCTTGAGTCCGACTCCCGAGCCCGGCGCATTCAGCTTCCCCCAACTGACTCGTGCCGCTGGAATCATCTTCTCGGGAAGTGTCACGGGAATCGCGCGTCATCCGGCGAGACCCGGTCAGACGGTAGAAACCATCGCCATCACCTTCCACGTGGAGAGTGCCATTCGAGGCGCGACTGCCGGCGAGTCCCTGACGATCTCAGAGTGGACGGGGCTGTGGGCGGCAGGTCAGCACTATCGCGTCGGCGAGCGTGTGCTGCTGTTTCTATATCCGCCGAGCAAACTCGGTTTGACGAGTTGTGCCGCGGGCTCGCTCGGACGATTCGACGTCGATCCGGCGGGGCGCGTTTTGCTCTCCGCCCAACAACTTTCAGCTTTCCGTCAGGATCCCGCCCTTGGTGGGAAATCGCGAGTCACTCTCAGCGATTTCGCCTCGGCGGTAAGGCAGGCCAACGAGGAGGAATGAGTTTCGAAGCCAGGACGTGACCGTGAAAACCAACATGGCACTTACCGCTCGCTCATTCCTCCTCCGGCTAGCCCTGGGGCTCGCCGGAGTTCTCCTACTCCCTCAGCTATGCGGCGCCGGAGGACCAAAGCGGGTCGCCGGGACAACCTACTTCGATCCTTCCGTGACAGGCCAGCCTCTTATATGGCCGCGTGGACAGATTGTCTACTACACCGACCAGGGCGATCTCAGCCAGTTCCTGCCGAATGCCTCTGCGAACAGCCTGGTCGCGGGCGCATTCAATGCATGGACGGCGGTCCCGACCGCGGCGATTGCGATCAGCAACGGCGGCCAGCTCGCAGAAGATGTCAACGGGAGCAACGTCATCAGCAACGCCGACGGCAGCATCTCGCTGCCCGTCGACATTCAACCATCCGCCACAGCGACGCCCGTCGGCATCGTCTACGATTACGACGGCGCGGTCACCGAAGCGCTGGTCGGCGCCGGAGCCAGCGATCCTGCGCAGTGCTTCTCGAACGCAGTCTTCGGCGGGAACGATAACTACGGAACCTTTGCCACGTACCAGCACGGCTTGATCGTCATCAACGGCCGGTGCGCACAACAATCGTCGCAGCTCACCGATCTGCAGTACCGCCTGCAGCGCACGATCGGTTCCGTGCTCGGCCTGGGCTGGTCGCAGTTGAATCCCAATGTCATCGTGGGAAATCCGCATCCCACGTCCGACGATTACGCCGGATTCCCCCTCATGCACTCACTCGACCCGACCATGTGCGTGCCCATCACCAAGTGCTATCCCAATCCGTTGCAGATTTCGAGCGACGATGCGGCGTCGCTCTCACGCTTGTATCCGGTGACGGCGCAAAACCTCTCGAGCTTTCCCGGCAAGCAGATTTTCTCCGCGTCAACCGCGCGTATCCACGGCTCCGTATTCTTTACGGACCGCTTCGGGAACCGTGCCCAGCCAATGCAGGGTGTGAACGCAGTGGCGCGATGGATCGATCCGTCCTCGGGTCTGCCCTCGCGCAGATACGCAGTGTCGTCCGTCTCGGGATTTCTGTTTTGCGGAAATGCGGGCAATCCCGTGACCGGAACCGATGACTCCGTTGGCGATGCCCTGAGCGATAGGGGCTCAGAGAGTTCAACGGTCCAGGGCTTCTTCGATCTCGCGGGATTGCCGCTACCCTCGGGCACGAGCGCCAAGTACCAGTTGAGCGTGGAAGCCATCGATACGAATTGGGACCGCGGAGTAGGTCCCTACGCCCCGAATGAAGTCGCGCCGTCAGGTACAGCGCAGCCAATCGTGGTCACGGTGTCCGCCGGAGGCGACGTGCAGCAGGACATCCTGATGCTGGGCAGCGCCCAGCCCGTTCCGCCGCGATGGGCCTCGGACACGTGGAGCGCCCCGGCGGCAATTCCCTCGTCCGGCGATTGGGTGGGATCGCTCGACAGTTACGACGAAATCTCCTACTTCCTCTTGCCCGCAAAAGCGAACCGCACGCTTTCAGTGGCGGTTACGGCTCTCGATGATTTTGGAGCGATCACCAACGGCAAAGTGCGACCCGTCGTCGGAATCTGGACCGCCTCTGACGCGGAAGGCTCGCCAGCACCCGCCTTCACCCCGTCGCCCTTCAACAGCACAGTCTTCGGAGAAACTCGCCTGGACGCCCAGATCGCATCTGCCGGCAACTTTCTCGTGGGGATCACCGATCTCCGTGGCGACGGACGAGCTGACTTTCACTATCACGCGCAGGTTCTTTACGCGGATTCGGTCTCTCCTCCGCGCGTGAGCGTGAACGGAGGAGTCGTGAGTGTGACGGGCATGGGCCTTTCGCCGAGAGTGAAAGCAACTCTCGGTACCGCGCCAGCCGTGCCGCTTTCCGTAAGCGCCGCACAGGTAGTGCTCCAGCTTCCAGCGGCGACGGATGGTCCGCAGAACCTGACGATCACTGACCCGGCCACCGGCGGTTCGTCTGCGATGGTCGGCGCGCTGACCTATGGCGCAGCGCCGGACGACAACATCGTGCTAGTGACCGGGACCAATCCTGCAACCGCGGTCGGGATGCAGGCGACCAATCCCTTCGCGGTGCACGTCGTTGCTGCAGACGGCGTCACTCCCGTCAGTGGGGCTACGATTGGGTGGCTGGCCAGCAATGGCCTGCAGCTTTCCGCGTGCGGCGGCAGCGCGTCCTGCACCACGACGACGGACCAGAGCGGCGCCGCCGCCACATTCCTCACGCCATCCGCCACAGGCAACTCTGTTATCACCGCGACGCTCGCGCCAGGAGTCTACAGTCCGGCCAAATCCGTGAGCGCAATGCTCAGCGCAAGTGAGTCGGCGTCTGACATCGGCGTGATGACGCCGTATCTCTGGATCGCCCAGGGAGCGACCGTGGACATGCCGGTGACCGCGCGTGTGGTCAGCAACGGAACGCCGCAGGCCAATGCGACCGTGAATTTTACGGTGGTCACCGGCTCCGGCAACCTGAGCGCCGCGAGCGCACACACAAACGCGAGTGGGTATGCGAGCGTGACACTCTCACTCGCGCAGTTCGCGAGCGTTGTGGAAGTGACTGCCTGTGTCGCGCCATCGAATGCACCGTGCCAGAATATCTACGCGAATCCCGTGCCCAGTTCTCAGCTGAATCTGCAGACGATCGCTGGGAGCGGACAGATCTCCGCCGCGACATCGTTTCAGCCGGTCAGTCTACGCGTGCTCGATTCTTCCTCGCCCCAGCATGCTGTGCTTGGGGCGACGGTCAATTTCTTGAGCACGATCTTGCGCCCGGGCGCGAGTGTGCCCGGCACGGGCGATGGAGAGAACGCTCCCTTCAATCCGGCGATGCCGGTAATCCTGAGCGTGAGTCAAGCCAGTGCGGTGTCAGATGCAAACGGACTCGTCACCCTCACGCCGTCGAGCGGCAGCTTCCGGCCACCGCTGATCGTTGATGTCAGCGTCACGGCGGGAAGCGCGTCCCTCGATCTCCCGTTGCAGATGCTGCCCGCCTGGACCGGCCCAACCAATTCAACCCTGGAGAAACCGCCACCGGAGAGGCCATGGCTGGTACCGGTGCGCCAGTGAGGCTGGAGCATTTGCGTCAATCCAGACCCACTACCGGCATCAACCTATTCCATCCTGAGCGACGCGAAGGACCTCTGCACCTCGCCGGCAGCGTCAATGTTCCACGCGAAGTGCACAGGTCCTTCGCCGAAAGAACGCCGCAGGATGACAAGGGTTATTTGCTGAGTGGCTTGCCGATCTCCCAATGATGCCCGAAGGGATCGACGATACGCCCGACGCGCCAGCCGTAATCCTGATCCGCGACGGGCGACACGACTTTCGCACCCGCCGCCACAGCCTGGTCGAACAATGTATCGGGATTTTCTACCACCACGACCATCCGCACCGTGCCGCCGCCGAGCGTCTCCGGACTGAAGTTGAGGTGCTCGGGCGATTCGTCGGAGACCCAGAAGCTGGAGCGGCCCACAAGCAACTCCGCGACGACGGCGCCACTTGGATCCTCGACGCGGAATAATTCCTGCGCGCCGAATGCCGCCTTGTAGAAGTCGACGGCCTGCGCGCCCCGGCGCACGGAAAGCATGGGGGCGATGGAAGCGTGTGATTCCAGGCTCATTACAGTCTCCGCAAGTTTCCTCGGTCCAGACATTCTATCGGGTAAGCCGGCCGCGCGTGGATCGGGATGCAATTTGCGATTCACCGGCGGTTGCGCTACTTTCAGCGCTGCCACTTTCATGTCTACATCCAACCAACTCGAGCACCAGTTAGACCGATGGACCCAAGCCGGTGTGATTGATGCGGCCGCGGCGGGCCGCATCCGCGAATTTGAATCCGCGCACGAACAAGCACATGGCGTCCGCTGGCCCGTCGTTTTTGCCGTGGCCTTTGGATCGATCATGGTGGCGGCGGGCGTCTTGCTCTTTGTCGCCGCACACTGGGAAAGTCTCTCGCCCACGCAACGCTTCCTGCTCGTGCTCGCGATGATTGCGGGCTTTCATATCGCGGGCGGAGTGTTCATGCCGCGCATGAAAGCGCTTGGCATGGCTCTGCACGCCATCGGCACAGTCGCGCTCGGCGGCGGCATTTTTCTCGGCGGACAGATCTTTAATCTTCAGGAACACTGGCCCGGCGGGATTCTGCTGTGGGCCATCGGCGCTGTGCTCGCGTGGATGGTGCTGCGCGATTGGCTGCAGGCAACGCTGAGCGCGCTGCTGGTTCCCGCCTGGATCGCCTGCGAATGGGTCGACGCGACAAAACAGTACGACCGCACGGACGTCATCCTGGCACAATTCCTGACGTTGCTGGCTATCACGTACCTCAGCGCACGAAGCGGCAGTGAAGATTCTGTTTTCCGCCGCGCGCTCATGTGGTGCGGCGGCCTCGGGTTTTTGCCGGCGAGTATCCTGCTGGCCGCAAACCGCGAGTGGTATTCGATGAGCCAGCCGATGCCGGCATCGACCCGTGCGTTGGGCCTTGCGATGGCGTTCCTCCTTCCGCTCATCGTGGCTTGGACTCTTCGCCGGCGTGGCGCCGTGTGGAACCTGGGTTATGCGCTGTGGGCATTCGCGATTCCAATCTTGAACTCGCGGCGCCCTGCTCAAGAGATGTGGATTTACTTGCTGTGCATCGCGGGCGCGGTAGGGATGGTGGTCTGGGGATTGCGCGAGCAGCGGCGCGAGCGCATCAATCTTGGAGTGGCCGGGTTCGCGATCACGATCCTGATTTTCTACTTCGATAACGTGATGGGCAAGCTGGGCCGCTCGGCGGCGCTGGTCGGATTTGGATTGCTCTTCCTGCTGGGCGGTTGGATGCTCGAGAAATTGCGCCGCCGCCTGGTGGCCCGCACGAGAGTCGGGCCGGTAGCAGGAGGTGCGGCATGAAACCACTCACGAAAGCCATCGCGGTCGCTCTGATTCAAGTGCTGATCGTATGCTCGCTGGGGGCGAAGCTGCTCTATGACCGGCACACGCGCCCGCAAGCCTGGTTCCTGGCCGAGCGCTACGATCCCAATCTTCCTATTCGCGGGCGATATCTCGCGTTGCGCCTTGATGTGACTGACTCGCGCACGCCGCAAGAGCTCGAACAGAAATTCGGCGCGGACCGGGATTATCAGATGAAGACGTTTCATCATGTCTGGTACTTTGGGCAGGAGTGCGGCTCGATCGTGATGCGCGACGGCAAGCCCGTGGCGCAGTTCGACAGCGGCCGCTTCGGCGACTGCCGCAATCTGAGCTTCGAGCGCTGGCCCAGAGGTGATCAGAGCGTCTTGCAGCTAAGAGAGCCCGTTCTCTTTTTCATCCCCGACACGTCGCGGGAATTCTGGATGCTGAAGCCGGGCGAGGAGATGTGGGTGCTCGCAACCATTCCGGGCAAAGGCCCGCCGCGGCCGATCCGGGTCGGAATCAAGAAGGCCGGAGACGCAACGATCACGCCGCTCGATGTGAATTAGAGAACGGCACCTTCCCGTGGACAGTTTGTTGCAACGTCTTCGTCCGGCGCAGTTCTGGAGTTGCGTGCCTCCAAGAAAGTAGTAGAGCTACTCGCTACGATGCGTGTGTTTTCTGCTCGGGCTGGGCTTCCCCGACAAGTGGCCGAGCTTCGCTCGGCGGACAGCCGGGGGCGGCTGTCCCTACATAAGCAACGGCTCGGTCCGACTTCCGCTACTTTCCTACCCACTGGTCGACCCAGTCGTTCACCGTTTTGTACCAGAGCTGGGAGTTTTGCGGCTTCAGGACCCAGTGGCCTTCGTCGGGGAAATAGAGCATCTTCGACGGGATGCCTTCCATCTGCAGCGTGGTGAAAAGCTGGAAGCCCTCGCTCACGTCGAGGCGGTAATCGCGCTGGCCGTGGATCACGAGAGTGGGCGTCTTGAAATTCTTCGCGTACTGATGCGGCGACCACTTCTCGTACGACGCGCGATTGTCGTAAGGCGTGCCTTTGAACTCCCAGTCGTTGAACCACAGCTCTTCGGTCGTGCCCCAGGCCGACTCGGCGTTGAACATGCCGTCGTGCGACACCAGGCACTTGAATCGGTCGGTGTGGCCGAGGATCCAGTTGATGGCGTATCCGCCGTAGCTCGCGCCGAGCGCGCACTCGCGGTTTTTGTCGATGAACGGATACGTTTGCTCGGCGTAGTCGAGCCCCTTCATCAGGTCTTCGTAGGGAGCGCCGCCCCAGTCGCCGTTGATGGCGTCGATGAATTTCTGCCCGTATCCGGTCGAGCCGTGGAAGTTGATCATGATGACGACGTAGCCGCTGGGCGTCGCAGAAGTTGGGGACGCGAACAGTTCGGGATTCCAGCGGTACGACCAGTCATCTCCCCATGCGCCTTCGGGCCCGCCGTGAATGAGGAACTTCACGGGGTATTTTTTGGAAGCGTCGAAATTGGGTGGCTTGACGAGGAAACCCTCCACCTTATCGTGGTGAGCGCCTGTGAACCAGAAAGATTCGAGAGGTGACATGTCGACTTGGGAGAGCACGGCGTCGTTAAAATGCGTGAGTTGCGCGCCCCTCACGAGGTTGCTGCGCTCCGGCTCTATGTCGCTGACCCGCCACGCTTCGGAAATCGGCACCGCGCGAATATCGGTTGGATGTTCGAGCGACATATTCGTAAAGACTAGGAACCTACCGTCCGGACTGACTACCGGATCGTCGTTGAATCCCGGAAGAAGATCGAGCAGATGCCAACTGGCTCTATCTGGGTCTCGCGAATGGACGGCTATTATTGGAGACGTACCGCGATCCTCATACGTTGCGTATATCCGCGACGAATCCGGAGCCCAAGTAAATGCTCCGACCCAGCTGTCAAAGAAGTCCGGCGTTAAAGTCTTCTTCTCGCCCGTCTTGCGGTCGTAGAGCATCAGGCGGAAGCGGTCGCTCTCGTAGCCCGGACGCTGCTGGGCGCGGTAGGCGATGTAGCGGCCATCGGGCGAATAGAGCGGCGAGGTGTCGCTGGCCAGATTGTCGGCGGTGATGTTTTTGGTGTGGGCGAGAACGTCGGCCACGTAATCGTTTTGTGTAGCGACAGCCGCCTCCGGCTGTTGGGTCGAGCGCAGCTCGACCGGAGTAAGGTGGGGAAAACCCTGTCCGGCTTCGCCGGACCGGACAGCCGAGGCGGCTGTCCCTACATTCACCGGGACGATCCAGAGATCGTTATTGGTCGAGGCTGCGGGATTCTTGTCGTGGTTCGACGCGTAACAAATTTCTTGTCCATCGGGAGAGAAGGCATAGTCATCCTGCCCGCCTAGCGAGAATACGGGGGCGTCGTAGTCGCCGGGAGTGAGATCAACAGGATGCTCGTTTAGCACAGGACCGCTGTATGTCTGCATGAACTCCGGTCCCTGGGTTCCGATGACGAAAATGTGGCTGCGCTTCCCTTCCTTGTAGGCGTTCCAGTGCCGATAAAGCAGGTGATCGAAAATCTGCGCCTTCACCATGGACTTTTCGGCCTCCTGGACTTTCTTTGCATTACAGGCCTCTTCGGCATCGGGAGCTCCATCGCATTCGGGATATACGTCAGACGTGAACAGAATGTGTTTGCCGTCCGGGGACCAGAGTTCGCCACCCGCCTGGGTGGCGAGCGTGGTGGCCCTGAAAACACCGGTCACTTTCCCCGCCACGGCATCAAAATCCGCGATCCAGACTTGTGAGCCGCCTTCCTTCGTCGACAGAAACGCGAAGCGCTTGCCATCCGGCGCCCAGCGGGGGCGGTCGGCGTCCTGATCGGCGATGAGTTCGCGTTCTGCGGAGGAGGGCTGCCCGGCTTCGCCGGGCCGGACTGCAGGGGCGGCTGTCGCTACATGAGCATTGTCGCTGCCCAGCGGCACGATCCACACATGCGGCGTCTTTGTGTTGGCTGCCAGATCGACGTCGACCACGCTGAAGATGACCCACTTGCCATCCGGCGACACCTGCGGGTCGGCGACGCGCTTCAGCTTCATCATGTCTTCGAAGGTAAAGGGGCGCTTGGCCTGGGCTGTGAGTGGAAGTGCGAATGATAAGAATGCGAAGAAGATCAGAAGAAGACGCCGCATGAAGGGACCTCCTGGAACCCGTGCGTAGAGACGTTGCTGAGCAAGTTCTCTACGACCAGGACTGCACGATGGCAAACTGCTGAGTGTAGCAGAGCGGAACGGTCGGCATCGCGGGGTGTGGAAAACTTGTCAAGGGGGTTGGGCGGGCCTTTTTGGGTTAAGTGGCTCATTCATCGACGAATATATTTTCTGGAAAATGTCCACTTTGCCCTGCCCGATTTGCTATTCTGAAAGTAGGTAGAGAAAAACGAATGGCGCAGCCTCCGGGTTGCGCTATTTTTGTTTGGGGAAGGACTCGGAATGCGGCGGATTGTGATTTGGATCACTGCGATGGTGATGCTGGGCGCTTATATCGCAGGTATGGCTAAACTCGTAAAAGCGGATCGGGTGGCGTGGTTGCAGGGGCCGTCGGGCCATTGTGAAGAGGTGCCGCAGGGTAATTCGGCGCCATGGCGGGTCGTGCTCCTGGGAGCTCCGGGGGTCGGGAAAGGAACGCAGGCGGCGCTGCTGGCAGAGCAGATGGGCGCTTGCCATCTTTCGACCGGGGATGTGTTTCGACATGCGGATGGGCGTCCGGAGTGTGAACAGAGTGTGGCCATGCAGGAGGCCATGGAGTTCATGCGGCGCGGCGAACTGGTGCCGGACGCGACGGTGTGGGAGATGGTGCGGGAGCGCAAAGCGTGCCTGCACTGCCGGGGAGGGTTCATCCTGGATGGATTCCCGCGCACACTGGCGCAGGCCGAGTCGCTGCAAACACTCCTGGTACGCGAAGGGCTGGCACTGACCGCGGTGGTGAACTACGAAATGCCGGAAGCGGAGATCGTGGCGCGGCTCGGCGGGCGGCGGACCTGCGAGGCCTGCAAAGCGGTGTATCACGTGACGGAAAGGCCTGCGAAAGTCGACGGCCAATGCGACAAGTGCGGCGGCAAACTCGTGTTGCGCGAGGACGACCGGCCGGAAGCGATCAAGGTGCGGCTGGAGGCATATGAGCGGAGCACGGCGCCGCTGATTTCCTACTACCAGAAAATGGGATTGCTACTGCGCGTGCCGGCGACGGGATCAGCGGAAGAAATTTGCGTCAGAACGATCGTCGACTTGAAAGGACGGCGGCTGAAAGGATTCGCCGAGAAGTTATGGGCGGCGGCGGAGAATCGCCGGGATACCTAGAACCAGGTTTCAGGGTTTTAGCGTTTCAAGGTTTCATTCGGACCGGCTGCTATTGGTCACAGCACATCTCCGAGGGCGTTGAAACTTTGCAGCTTTGAAACCTTGCAACGTTGAACCTGGCCCATTCTATTTCGGTGGCGGGGTTGATTGCTGATCCTGGGGTTTCTGATCTTTGGGGGCTTCGCCCTTCGGAATCTCTTTTCCCTCGTACAGGATCTTCACGTTGGTGCCGAAGCGTTTGTAGTCCTGATACTTCACGATCTCGCGAATGTGGACGTCCTCCAGCTTGAAGTGGAGTTCGTCGTCCGCCTTGGTATAGACGGGAAACCAGTACTGGCCGTCGATCTGCTGACGCCACGTGGTGAACTTGGGAAATAGATTCTCTTCGTCGCCGTGTTTCTTGCGGATATCGGGAACGGTCTTGCCGTAGGTTTTTACGATCTGGTAATCGCGGTCGTCAACCCAAACGCGTCCCTGGAAGTAGCGCTTCTTCTCTTCGATCTTTTTCGGGGCAACATCGAAGACGAAGCAGTGGAGTTCGTCCTCCTGCTGCTGGCCGACGTAAAGAACGTTGTATTCCGGCAATTGCTCCTGGGTCAGCACGAAGGGCAGCATGTGGCGGATGTCTTCCATGTCTTCCTGCGACATGTAGATCTTCTGCAGGCTCGACTGCGGGGCGAAGACGACGTTTTCCATGCGCTTGCCTTTGTTGTCGAACAGGACATCGAAGACTTCGTGGTACTGTCCGTCAACAGTTTCGCCGTCGACGGTTTCGACTTTCACGTCCTGGCGATAGGTGTACTGTTCGCGGGCCTTGGAGAACTCCGTTTCCTTGGCGGCGAAGCGCTTGATGATTTCGTCAGGCGTGATGCCGTTGGGCTGGGTATTTTCGAGCGGGCCTTCCTGGGCGGCAAGCGGCAACGCTGCCAGCAGGCATGCAGCAGAACAGAAGAGCAGGCGACGGAGCAAATGCTTCATTGAATCTAGTTTATCGAATCGAGGTGAGTCTGGCACGCGCAAGGAGCGCACCAATGTTATCGGCAGTACCGCGGCGACCCTACCTCCAACCCCTCTCCGCTCAGCGAGGCTGGAGGGTAGGGTGCTGCAGTTCTGCCGTCTAGTAGGATGCGAGGTTTTGGAATGGGTTGCCGGAGGCGGAAAGCTTCGATGTTTTCGAGTTATAAAGTAGTTAATCTCGAATTCAAGGTTTTGGGTGCGCCCTCGAGGAAGAAACGCCAGTCTGAACAGCCCCACTGTGAAACCAAGAAACCCTGAAGCTTTAGTAGAACAGATACTTCCGCCACTTGTCGTCGCTGCGGCCCATGAGGCGCATGATGTGGCGGCTGGTGTGAAGGTTGAAGGCGCGCGGCTCGCGCATCAGCTTCATGCCGGCTTCGCCAGGAAACTGGTTGCCCTTGCGGCGATTGCAGGGGTGGCAGCAGGCGACGAGATTCTCCCAGGTGGACGAGCCTCCGCGCGAGCGCGGGGTTACGTGATCGAGCGTCAGTTCGCTCGACGGCAATACCGTAGCGCAGTACTGGCAGGTGTTGCGGTCGCGCAGCAGGATATTCTTCCGCGAGAGTGCGCGGCTCTGATGCGGGATGCGGCGATACTCGAGCAGCCGGATCACCGAAGGCAGACGCATGGCCACGCGGGCGGAGTGGAGGAAGTGTCCGTTCTCCTCCTCTGTCATGGCGACGCCCTTGAGCACGAGCACGAGAGCGCGGCGGGCCGCGCAAACGTTGATGGGCTCATAAGAGGCGTTCAGCACGAGAACTGGAGCAAGCAGAGCATGGCCATCGCTGGCGCGATGCGGCGCCGCCGTCGCGGAGAAAACCCCCGCGCCGTGCCGTCCAACTCCTGCGTCATGTTCCATTCTGGGCGACATGGTTAGCGTTTCAAAGTTTCAATGTTGCAACGTTTGAAAGTTGCAAGGTTTCAACGTTTCAAAGCTTCGTGGTCTCAAAATCTCGACCTGCGTTCGATTCGGTTTCCCGTTCACCGTCCGGTTCCTGGAAATCCTGTAACGCTGAAACCCTGAAACCTTTCTGATCCGGAACTTTAATGCCTGGTTGTTTGGATGCTGCTTTCATGGTGCGTGCCACGGTGGCAACCGACACACTGGCTGCTCCGGCACGGCGCAGTACACGGGCACATTCGGTCATCGTCGTCCCCGTGGTGTAGACATCATCCACCAGAAGCACATCGCGGCCATTGACATCGGCGGCACGCGGCACGGCGAAGGCTCCGCGGAGATTTTCGCGGCGCTGATGGCTGGTGAGGCCGATCTGCGAATGCGTCTCGCGAGTCCGCTGGAGGAGGTCCGGGCGCAACTGGTAGCGCTCCGGAGCCAGATTTTTCAGGGCTGCCGCTGCGATCAACTCCGCCTGGTTAAATCCACGCTGGCGGCGCTTGCCTTTATAAAGCGGCACCGGAATGACCAGGAGCGAGTCCGGGAGATCGCTTTCAAAACGCACGATCGCTTCGGCGAGCATGCGTCCTAAAACGCGGGCGGCGGGGCGCACTCCGTTGTATTTCAACAGGTGCACCAGTTCGCGCAATCCTTCTTCATAGCTGCCGTAGGCGACGGAGCGCACGAACGGGCGCTCGATGCGACGACAGACCGGGCAGCGGCGGAGGCCGTCGTCATCGGGCAGCGCGTAGACGGAGAGCACGCGCTCACCGCAAATCGAACATAGCTTGCCGCGCAAGGGGGCAAGTTGCGTAAGGCATTCGGGGCAGACCGGCAGCCGCGAGATATTCAGCAGGGGCTCGCCGCAAAGGCGGCAGTCAGAAGGGGCAAGAACGGAAAACAGGCTCTCCGCAATCCGCAACACCCACTCGCGCGGGAACCACGATGCAATCCTGCCATGTTCAACTTCCAGCGAAGCAATACGCCACCGTGCCACTTCACCACTGGCTACGCTAGCCCGGATTCGGTCCTCGCTACTGCTGAAGACGGCCTCCCTTGTACTTCGCCGGCATGGCTGCACCGCACTGATCTATGCAAAGTATAGCGGCGTTGCGGGCGGTTAGGCAACGTTACGCCGGGAGGAACCGGAGACGTTGGCCGGGGGCATCCTGGCGGTGTCGGAGAGCCGTTCGCGAACCGACGTGAAGATGGAACGGTAATCCCGGTGAAAACACTCGCCGCAACGGACCGGCTGCATCAGCACGAGCGGCAGAAGGTAGCGCTCGGCAATGGTGCGGCGGCGTGACCGGAATCCCAGGGTGCTTCCACATTCGCGGCAGTAATAGGTTTTTGCGACAGGCTGGCCGGAAGACTCACTCATCACTCACCTCGAGAAGAAGGACTGCGTAGACGGAAACCGAAGGGCGATTGGACTGTTGGTTTCATTTTACACCCTGGAGGGTTGGGTCGGCGGAAGTTGGCGCATCTTGCTTGGGGTCGGCGTGTTCTCGGCTGACGGTGCGGGCCTTTCACGAATGCATCATTCAGGCCGCGCTTTCGCCGGCAGGCTGAGGACTCTCCTCTAGCATGGACCGCAGTTTGGGTCCCACGGTGCGATTTTGCAGGGAGATCCTTCGCTCCGCCTGCAAAACGGCTCTGCTCAGGATGACGCCGCTGGCTAGTCTGCGGCGTATACTTCAGTTGGCGTTCAGGACGCCACCCGTCCGCGGAGAGGACTGAGTCCACCTGATGACTGGCTTCGAAAATCCAGGTTCTCACGAACCTCCTTTCGCCCGCGTTGCGGACCCGGGCCACTAGAGGAGGTCCGTATGGCAAAGCAGTTTTACGATCGTCACTTCCCTGTCCGCCCCAACCTCGAACAACTCAAACATCAGGCTAAGGATCTGCTGCGCGCGGTTCGGCAGAATGATCCGGAAGCTGTGGCCGAGTTCGCGAAACATAGTCCCAAGGAGATTGCTCCGACTTCCGCAAAGCTAGCAGATGCGCAGCTAGCGCTCGCGCGCAGTTATGGGCTGCCCAGTTGGACGCGCCTGGTGACGGCGTGCCGGATTACGGATGCAATCTGGCGCGGGGATATCGAAGCGGTACGTGCACTCATTCTTAAAGATCCAAGGCTGCTGCACGAGGCTGCGCGCGGGGTGCCCGACAGCAATTGGGGACCGCCCATGTCGTATGCGGCCAACGTTGGACAAAATGCGATCGTCGAAATGCTTCGCGAGATGGGAGCGAAGGATCTGCAGCATGCGTTTGATCGCGCGTGCCTGCAGGGAAAAATCGAGACGGCGCGCCGCCTGCACGCGATGGGAGCCCGGCCCACGCCGGGTTGCGTGATGGGACCGTGCGAGACGCTGAATGCGGAAGGGCTCGCTTTTCTGCTCGAACTCGGTGCGGACTTGGCCGATGAAAAAGGAGATCGGACGGCGCCCGTGGGACTCATGCTGCAAACGTACTGCCGGGCTCCTGAGGGAAAACATCACTGCCTCAAGCTCGCGAACGAACATCGTGTATCGCTGCCCGACACGCCGGTGATGGCTCTGCATCGAGGCCGTGTCGATTTGCTGCAAGAGCATTTGCAGCGCGATCCGCAACTCGTGAACCGCAGGTTCTCGCACGAAGAAATTTATCCGCTCGAGCTGGGGTGCAGCGCGGACCATTCCTATGCGCTGCATGGCACTCCGCTGGCCGGGACAACGCTGCTGCACATCTGCGTGGACTTCGATGAGATCGAAATTGCGCGCTGGCTGATCGAGCACGGCGCCGACGTGAACGCCCGGGCCGAGATCGATGGAGACGGCTTCGGCGGACACACTCCGCTGTTTGGCTGCGTGGTCTCGCAGGCTTACATGTGCAGACGACAGCAGGACGGCGCCTTCGCGCGGATGCTGCTGGATCACGGGGCGGATCCGAATGCGCGAGCTTCGTTGCGCAAGCAACTGCGTTTCGTGCCGGACGAATCGATGCACGAATATCGCGATGTCACTCCCCTAGCCTGGGGTCAACGTTTTCATGGGCCGGGACAGCCCGGGCACACTTGGATCAGTGAACCGGCGATGCGACTGATCGCGGAACGCGGAGGCCGCCCGTGAGCGATCGCAGATAACTCCACGCCATGGTGCGCGCTGGCCTGCGCGCGAGCAGGTGGAAAATTCAGAACATGGGGCGGAATGTTTCCGCCCCATATTCTGACGTGCGACGGGGGGAACTACAAAATTTGGGCTTTAGTCGCGATAGTGGTCGCGATCGTCCCAATCGCGCTGGTCGTGCCACCGGTGTTCGTGCTCATCCCACCAGCGGTGATGTTCGCGCCAGCAGCGCTCGCGAGCTTCGTGCAGATCGTGACGCCTGCGGTCGGCTTGATGACTATTCGGGCCATGATGCTCGATGGCTTCGTGCAGTTCATGGTCGGCATGGGCGATGCGCGCTTGGCATTGCTCCTCGGTCTCGGCCTGTACCGTGGTCGCCGAACTCAACAACATCAGAGCGGCAGAAACAACGAGGAAGAGAAGGCACTCGGAAAAAGAGCTGATCGACTTGGCTCCACGCTGATACATGGAAACTCCTCCAAACTGGTTTTCATGTTGCGGCGCGCAGTAAACATCCCGTGGGTCTTTGTAAAGGAATAACGGAATCTGCGGTGTGATTTCGATACGGTGAATACAGTAGAGCCGGCGAATTCAAGATTCGGGCGGGGGCGGAGGGGTACAATATGCAAAATATGCTCCCGCAGTGAGGTACAGGAAGAAATTTGCAACTATGTCTGATGACGAAATCACAATTTCACCCGGCCCGCAGTTCAAAACGGCGATGCTGCTGGCGATCCTGGCCGATGCGTTGCAGCTCGTTGTATTTCCGATGTTCGTCGAAGGCGCATTTTCGCCGATGGATGATCTGCTGGACTTCGGAGTCGCCGCAGCAATGGTTCGCCTGCTGGGCTGGCACTGGGAGTTTCTGCCTTCCTTCCTCGTGAAGCTTGTCCCGGGAGTTGATCTGGTTCCCTTCTGGACGATCGCGGTCGCCAGCGTTTGGCGTAAAGCCAAGCAGATGGCGGAGACGGAACAAGCGAAAGCTGTGAATCAGCTTCCGCCGGCGCATTTCACGAAGAGTTAGTCTGGCTTTTTCTTTGTCATCCTGAGCGCAACGAAGGACCTATGGAGTTTGCCGGCACCCGGCACGGTGCATGGGTTCTTCTTCGCTTAGGCTGACAAGAAATCTCTGAATGCCGAGTTGGTGGGCGGGTCCGTACTAAGAGCGAGCGACCCGACACTTCCGGGTCGCCGGACAGCCGAGGCGGCTGTCCCTACACAAGAGCTTCTTAATTCCCACGAGATCAACAACCCACTTCTGGCAACTTCGGCCAGAAGTGGGGAATCGTTTGGTGACGCGGCCTTCGTGTTGACGCCGATGCCCGTTCTTACGTTCCTTCGGACCAACCAGCCAGGTACTCTTCCTGCTCCGGGGTCAGGCGGTCAATCTTGATGCCCATCGATTCGAGTTTCAGGCGGGCGACGCGTTTGTCGAGTTCATCGGGAACGCGATAGACCGTCTTCTCGAGCTTGGTCGCGTTCTTCACCATGTACTCCACCGAGAGCGCCTGGTCCGCAAAGCTCATGTCCATCACGCTGGCGGGATGGCCTTCGGCGCTGGCGAGATTGATGAGGCGGCCTTCGCCGAGCAGATTAATCTTGCGTCCGTCTTTGAGCGAGTATTCGTCGACGAAGTTGCGCGTCGTGCGCTTTGACGACGACATGGCTTCGAGCGCGGGGATATCGATTTCGACATTGAAGTGCCCGGAGTTGGAAATGATGGCTCCGTCTTTCATCAGGGCAAAATGCTCTTTCGTGAGCACGCTCTTGTTGCCGGTGACGGTACAGAAGACGTCGCCGAGTTTGGCCGCTTCTGTCATCGACATGACGCGGAAGCCGTCCATCACGGCCTCGAGCGCTTTCGTGGGGTCAACTTCGGTGACAAAGACTTCGGCGCCGGCGCCGCGGGCGCGAGAAGCGAGGCCGCGTCCGCACCAGCCGTATCCGGCAACGACGAACTTCGATCCGGCGAGCAGAAAGTTCGTGGCGCGGATGATGCCATCGAGCGTCGACTGGCCGGTGCCGTAGCGGTTGTCGAAAAGGTGCTTGGTGTCGGCGTCGTTGACGGCGACGATCGGGAACTTCAGCACGCCCTCTTTCGCCATGGCCCGCAGGCGGATGACGCCCGTGGTCGTTTCCTCAGTGCCGCCGATTACGCCTTCGAGCGCGTCAGTGCGCTTGGTGTGGAGGATGGTGACGAGATCGGCACCGTCGTCCATGGTGATGTGCGGCTTGTGATCGATGGCGGCGAGGATGTGGTTGTAATACGTATCGTTGTCTTCGCCTTTGATGGCGAACACGGGGATGCCGGCGTCGCGCACGAGCGAGGCCGCGACGTCATCCTGCGTGGAAAGCGGATTGGAGGCGCAAAGAACGACTTCGGCGCCGCCATCGCGCAGGCAGATGGCGAGGTTCGCCGTTTCGGCCGTGACGTGGAGACACGCGGAAATGCGCATGCCCTGCAGCGGCTGGTTCTTGATGAATTCCTTGCGGATGATCTGCAGCACCTTCATGGACTGATTGGCCCACTCGATGCGCTTCTTGCCGAGATCGGCCAGTTCAATGTTCTTGATATCGCAATTCACAGCGGCGGTAGACATGCTTTTCCTCTTTAAGTTCGGCTTCTTCGCTTCTGCTGTGCTTCTTGGCGCGCGGAAAGCGGGAGAAAAGTTAACGTTTGATGAACAGAAAATGGATGGTTGCCGGATCCATTTTCGCAGAATACACGAAGTTCGGGAACCGGTCAGGGTGCCGATTTCCCATGGCCCTGTACGGCTTTGGGACTACTCCCACCATTGCACTTTCGGCCGGAAGAACCTTGAACCACCAAGGGCACGAAGGTTCACGAAAGAAAACTTCCAGAGCCTCCACGCCCTTTGTTGTTTTTTCGATCTAGCGTCTTACGGCTACGGGTTCCCGAAGACCGGCATCGCTGGCCAGCTTGGCCGCTTTGTCGGTCGCCTCCCAGGTGAAGTCGGAGTCGCTGCGGCCGAAGTGGCCGTAGGCAGCGGTCTTCTTATAGATCGGACGGCGCAGGTCGAGCGACTCGATGATTCCGCGCGGCGTCAGCTTGAAATGGGCGCGGATAAGATCCGGGATGATCGTGGGATCAACCTTCTCCGTGCCGAAGGTCTCGACGAGCACGCTGACCGGGTCGGCGACGCCGATGGCGTAGGCAAGCTGCACTTCGCAGCGGTCAGCCAGACCGCCGGCAACCACGTTTTTCGCGATGTGGCGCGCCATGTAGGCCGCGGAGCGATCCACCTTGGTCGGATCTTTTCCGCTGAAGGCGCCGCCGCCGTGACGTCCCATGCCACCGTAGGTATCGACGATGATCTTGCGGCCAGTCAGGCCGGTGTCACCCATGGGGCCGCCGATGACGAAGCGTCCCGTGGGATTGATGTGGTACTTGGTGTACTCGTCGAGCAGGTCGGCAGGAATGACGGCCTGAATCACGTGCTTCAAAATTCCCGAGCGCAGTTCGTCGTTGGAAACGGTCTCGGCGTGTTGGGTCGAGATGACAACCGCATCGACGCGAAGCACCTTTTGGTTTGCGTCGTATTCCACTGTGACCTGGGATTTGCCGTCGGGGCGAAGGAAAGGAAGCGTTCCGTTCTTACGAACCTGCGAGAGGCGCTGCGTGAGCTTGTGAGCCAGCGAGATGGGAGTGGGCATCAGATCGCTGTTCTCGTTCACGGCGTAGCCGAACATCATGCCCTGGTCGCCGGCGCCGCCGGTGTCGACACCCATCGCGATATCGCCCGATTGCTTGTTGATCGAGGAAATCACGGCGCAGGTGTTGGCGTCGAAGCCGTACAGAGCGTTGTCGTATCCGATGGCGGCGACGGTGCCGCGGACCACGGTCTGGAAGTCGACGTACGCCTTGGTGGTGATTTCGCCGGCGATCACGACCAGGCCGGTGGCAGTGAGGGTTTCGCAGGCGACGCGGCTGGTGGCGTCATCGGCGAGACAGGCGTCGAGGATGGCGTCAGAAATCTGGTCGGCGATCTTATCCGGATGGCCTTCCGTGACCGATTCGGAGGTAAACAAATAACGGTTCTTCGCTGCCAAGTTGTAGCTCCTTATGAGTTCGCCGCACGCTTTTCAACCGTTGAGAAGATTGGATGCTGGGAGACCGCGGAAAATTCACCGCGAACCTACGGCGACGCTTGGAAAATAGCCTTCAAAAGCGTACCAGAGCGGTACAGGAGGCGCAATCGATTTGGCCGCTAAATGGGCGCTGGATGACGCGAATCGCCGCCTATTGGTGGTGGATGGGGCGGGAGCGTTGGTGAATGGGCAGTGGTGGAACGGACAGAACGCGTGAGCGCCACGAGGTCGGCAGACTCAGTACCGGCCCGTCACAGCGGGGCGCTGGCGAAACGTTTTTGATGCGATGCTCTGGTCTATCTTCCTATGTCTTCGTTCCAGAGGTCGGCATGGTCGCGGATGAAATTTTTCATCATCTCGATGCAGTCTGGATCATTCAGAACTACCAGTTCCACTCCGCGCTGTCGAAACAGATCTTCAGCGCCCAGGAAATTCTGGTTCTCGCCGATCACGACGCGCGGGATGCGATAGAGGAGTGCCGTTCCGGTACACATGATGCAGGGACTGAGCGTGCTGAACAGCGTCAGTTCAGGCCAGTCGCGCCGGCGACCCGCATTGCGCAGACATACGGTCTCGGCATGGGCGGTAGGATCCCCGGTTTGCACACGAAGATTGTGCCCGCGGGCCACGATATTGCCGGCACGGTCCGCCAGCACTGAACCGATGGGAAGGCCACCGTCATGAAGTCCCTTGCGGGCTTCGGCGAGGGCTTGCTGGAGCAGGACGTGATCGTTCATGTTCAGACGTTTGTTTCCCTAGAGTCCGGAAACGTCGCTTGACACAATCGTATCTTACCCGTGAAAATCCGCTTAGCTCGTGTGAGGCGATCGGGCGAGCCTCACGGTTTCAGACGTCCTCCCCTTCATAAAAGTTCAGCAAGACCGCCGGTCTCCGGCTCCCGAAATCGATCGGAACTCAAAACGGATACCGGCCGCGGTAGAAATTTTCACGTCGAAGCATGAAGGATCGATTGGACCCATTTACCAACTTCCGCGAACTGACGCGGTTTCGCAAGCTGTCAGCGTTCTGGACCGCAGCGCTGGTCGGAATGGCGGCTCTGTTGGTGACGGTCGGAGTTCTGCAATACCGCTGGACTTCGCAAATTACCGAGGCCACCGAAACCAGGATGGGGAACAACGTCGAGTCGCTGATGCTGGACTGGCACCTGGACTTCTACCAGCGCTTCGCGGCGATTTGCGTGGCGCTGCAGGTGGGACCGGACTCCGGGGAGCACGACGACTGGATCGCGTACCGGGAGCGCTATAACAACTGGAAGCGCATCGCGAATCATCCGGCATTTATCAGGAATTTGTACATATGGGAAACGAGCCAGCCAAGCAGGCCCCGCTTGCTGCGCTTTGGATCCGCCCAGACACCGCTCGAGGAAGTAAATCCGCCTGACGCGGTGGGACGACTGCTGGAGCGTTTACGGGACCGTTCGGCGGATATAAATGAAGCGTTGCGGGCCTGGGAATTTGCAAAGGAAGACGAACAGGCCCCGCAGCAGCTGCAGGAGAGAGGCCGCAACGTCTCGCGCGACACTCCGCTGACCGGTTGGCAGTTCGATCAAAGCATACCGGCGATCGTTCATCCGCTGATTCATCATGCGTACGGAGACGAAAAAGAGGAACAACGCCGGGCGGTGGACTGGATCGTCGTGGTGCTCGACATGACGGCGCTGCGGCAGGGAATCCTTCCGGATGTGACCCAAAAATATGTAGCGAACGATCAATATGAGCTTGGCGTAACGATTGGAGGAGAGGCGGGCCAGTTGATCTATGCGTCGGATGAGCTTGCGAACTCTTCCCTGCCCGCTCATGTGGACGCCACCATGAACATTTTCGGGCCGCCTCCAGAGAGCACAGAGGGATATTTCTGGCAGGCGTTCAAGAATGGCAATTCGCTGACCGGACTGGAGTGGCACAGCTTTTCCGGGCCCGTGTGGTTCCCGGTATTGCAGTATGGAAGGGAGCAGCAGCCATGGACGCTGATCCTGAAAAACCAGAATGGCCCGCTGCTGACGGCTGTGGGGCAATTGCGGCGGCGGAACCTGATCATCAGCGCCATGGTGCTGCTATTGCTGCTGGGAGGCATGGGCGTGGTGGCAGTCGCCACGCACCGGGCGCAAAGACTGGCCAAGCTGGAAATGGAGTTTGTGGCCTCGGTATCGCACGAACTGCGCACGCCGCTCTCGGCCATTTTTTCGGCGGGCGAGAACATCAGCGACGGATTGATCGAAGGCAAGGCGGCGTTGATGCGATACGGGTCGATCATCACCGGCCAGGCAACGCAACTAATCGACCTGGTCGATCAGGTCCTGCTGTTCGCGGGAACGCGGGATGGCAGCAAGCATTATCTGCTGCGCCCGCTGCCTATCGAGGAGATCGTACGCGCAGTGCAAGAAAATGTTGCCGCCCTGGTGCTGGAAGCGGGCGCTACCATCCACGTGGTTCTGGAAGAGAATCTTCCTCACGTCCTCGGCGATCGCGGGGCGCTGATCCGCTGCCTGCAGAACCTGGTCACGAATGCCATCAAGTACAGTCCGCCAAATTGCGAAATTGAGATCGGAGCCGCGGCAAAGCGTGATGGAAGCGTCGTGCGGGAGATCGGCATCTATGTACGCGACCACGGAGTCGGAATCGCCTGCGCGGATCTGCCCCACATCTTTGAGCCGTTTTACCGAAGCCCGCAGGTTATCTCGGCTCAGATTCACGGCACTGGATTGGGCCTCGCGCTGGCCAAGGGCATTGCAGAAGCCATGGGAGGCGGGCTTTCTGTGGTGAGCGAGATTGGGAAAGGCAGCACTTTCACGATTCATCTGCCCGTCCTGGATTTTGGAAAACGAGCAGAATCGCGTCTGGATCAAGAGGAGTGGGTGAACAGGGATGAATGAGAGCATTTTGATTGTCGAAGACGAAAAAGCTTTACGCACTACCTTGAGTGACCGGCTGCGGGGCGAGGGATATGTCGTGGATACGGCTGCCGACGGACACGAAGGATTTGAGAAGGCTACCAGTTTGCCCTTCGACCTGATCGTTCTTGATGTGATGCTGCCGTTTCGCACCGGGCTGGACGTATGCCGGGACATCCGGCAGGCGGGCATGGCGACGCCGATCCTGTTTCTGACGGCCAAGGATGAGACGGTGGATAAAGTCGTGGGGCTGAAGCTGGGCGCCGATGACTATGTGACCAAGCCGTTCAAGTCCGCGGAGCTGATTGCGCGGATCGAGGTTCTTTTGCGCCGCGTACCCAACTATGCCGGGAAGGGAGTGCACCGCTTTGCGTCGATCCAGATTGACATGGGACGCGGCCACGTGACGCGCGATGGCAAACCGGTGTACTTCGCGGGACGGGAGTATCAATTGTTGCGTTACCTGGTCGAGCGGGCCGGCCGGGCGATCCCTCGAGACGAGCTGCTGCGTTCGGTGTGGGGATACAACGAAGGCACATTCACGCGGACTGTCGATATGCACATTTCCAGCCTGCGCCAGAAACTGGAGAACGACCCCAAGAAACCGGACCTGATCCTCACGGTACCGGGCGTCGGATACAAGTTCATGGAACCACGGGACGCGACAGATGCACGCGGGCCAGTAACTTAATCACAGAAAGAGCGGGGAAGGGCGGGGAAGGGCCTTTCTCTCTATCTAGTGTCGTGAGACGCGCTGCAAGGCGGATTCGACCCGCGTGTGGTGCTCCAGCGAATACCACGACGGAGCATATTCTTCGAGAAGATCCCGCAATTCGTAGATCACTTCCGTTAATTCCTTGACCAACTCGGGCCGCTCGGCGGGCACATTCGCTGTTCTGGAACGCATCTCCCAGTTAGGCTGGTCGAAGTTTTTCAAGCTCGTCGGTTGGGTATTCATAGTCAGTTCGAGGCTCCCCGTATGACGTCCTTCATTTGTGGCGCTCTGAAAGTCTTCGGCGCGTTTCCTTATTTAACGTGTTTCCAGCTGGGGCCGTTGTAAACTTTCCCTCGGCATTTGGCTCATTTTGCATACAGCGCGTAAGGCTCCTGACCGGCGCGCAAACCACCGCGATTCAACAGCTTCCCCACATATTCGGCGCCTCGGGCGTACCCGATTGACGCCGGTCCCGAGTTCCCCTGAAGATGAGGGAATCCCACCGGCAGCGCTTCGCCGCTGCTCAAGAAAGGCCCGCTTCAATGTCTCCCGCAAAGGTCGTGATGTTTGTCGGAAGTCTGCGCAAGGAATCATTCAACCGGAAGATGGCAGCGGCATTGAGTGCGCTGAATGTGGCGCCGCTGCAATTTGAGTTTGCCGAGATCGGAAGGCTGCCGCTGTACAACCAGGATCTCGAGGGAGAAGAAGCACCCGCGGAGTGGGTGGCGCTCCGGCAGCAGGTCAAAAAGGCGGATGCGGTATTGTTCATCACACCGGAGTACAACCGGTCGGTTCCCGGAGTGCTGAAGAACGCGATCGATGTGGCGTCGCGTCCGTATGGGCAGAATACGTTGGAGGGCAAGCCCGGCGCCGTCATTGGGGTTTCACCCGGTGCGATGGGAGCGTTTGGGGCGGTTCATCATCTCCGGCAGATGATGGTGTTTCTGAATGTGCCGATGATGCAGCAGCCGGAGGCCTACATGGGCGGTGCGACGCAGATGTTCGATGCGAAGGGCGGCTTCGCGCAGGAGAACACGCGCGAGTTCATGAAGAAATTCGTCGAGGCGTTTGCGAAGTGGATCGAGCGAATCCGGGGCTGAGAAATCCGGAGAATCAGATTGGTGTGGCATATCCGGTCAGGTTTTGCCCCGAGACGCCCATCTCTTGTATAAGACGCAAGTCTGGTGGCCCTCCTCGTTCGAGGCCAATGCGCCGGGGATGGTCGCCTTTGCGTCGAATGGTGTGGTTGCTGCATCAAAACGGGTACACCAAAACAACAGAGAGGCATTATGTCGATACGACCGATTCAACGGTTGGTGAAGTCCAAGCCTACGCTCGAGGGCGCGGGAGTCCATCTGCGACGCGCGTTTGGATTCGGCAACACGCACGACTTCGATCCGTTCCTGCTGCTCGACGATTTCCGTAATGACGTGCCGGAAGATTACCTGGCGGGATTTCCGTGGCATCCGCATCGCGGCATCGAGACCATCACTTATGTGCTCGCCGGAACGGTGGAGCACGGCGACAGCATGGGCAATCACGGCGCGATTGCGGCCGGCGATGTGCAATGGATGACGGCGGGGAGCGGGATCATCCATCAGGAGATGCCGAAGGGCGATCCGACGGGACGTATGCACGGCTTCCAGCTGTGGGCGAATCTGCCGGCGGCGTTGAAGATGACGGCACCGCGCTACCAGGAAGTGAAGACCGGAGACATCCCCCAAGTCACCGACGACGACGGCACGCATGTGCGGATCGTGTGCGGAAGCTTCTGGGGCAAGAAGGGCCCGGTGGAGGGCATCGCCGCGGACCCGGTTTATCTCGACGTGTCGGTGGCGCCCGGGCAGCGAAAATCTCTCCCCGTGGAAACGACGCGGCACGCGTTCGCCTACGTGTTCGCGGGCAGCGGAAAGTTTTGCAACGCTTCCGAGCCGCTCGCCGTGCCGACCGAGGGCGTGGGCTGGCTGGATACGCATCCGCCTACTGATGTGACGAATCGTTCGCTAGTGCTGTTTGATCGGGGCGATGAAGTCGCCGTGCATGCAGGGGAAGAGGGGATCCGTTTTTTGCTCGTCTCGGGCAAGCCACTGGAAGAGCCTGTGGCCTGGTACGGTCCCATCGTCATGAATACGCAAGAGCAGTTGCAGCAGGCGTTCCGGGAACTGGAGCAGGGGAAGTTTCTAAAGAAGTAAGTTCTTAAACCACGAAGGCCACGAGAATTCACGAAGACGGAATGATTCTGGTTTCCTTCGTGCTGCTTTGTGCCCTTCGTGGTTCATGGTTTCGCGTTTCCGCCATAATCAAAATCATGCCCGAACTTCCTGAGGTAGAAACAATCGCGCGCGGGCTGGATAAGCGCGTTCGCGGGGATGTGATCGAATCCGTGTGGCTGGGACAAAAGAAGGAACCGTTAAAGTCTCCCGCCGCGGAGATTGCAGCCACACTCGAGCGCTCCCGGATCGCAACCGTGCGCCGAATGGGCAAGCACATCGTCTTTGAATTACAGCGGAACGGTGCGGAGCGACCAGCCAACGGGAAATTGGCTTCGGCGAAAGATCGTTCCAAGAGAAATGACCGGCTGGCGGCAGAATCTGGGATGGCAGTAGACGACCGCTCGCAAGACAAGGCGCAATGGATCGTGCACCTCGGAATGACGGGCAGGATGCTGGTTTGTCCGCCCTCGGCTCCGTTAGAAAAACATACGCACGCGGTCGCGAAACTGGCTTCAGGGCGCGAGCTGCGTTTTGTGGATCCGCGACGCTTTGGGCGGCTCAGCGTCGCGGCCTCGGGGGATTTCGAGGCCGGCGGAGTTGAGCCACTGGAGGTCGATTTCGAGCGCTTCGCACCTTTGTTCCGAGGCCGGAAGACGCCGATCAAGAGCGCACTGCTGAATCAGGCGCTTCTGCGGGGCGTTGGAAACATCTATGCGGATGAATCTTTGTTCCGGGCGGGAATTCGTCCCCGGCGGAGGGCCTCTTCCATCCCGCGCGAAAAGCTGGCGTTGCTGCATCGGTCAGTACAGGAAGTCTTGAAGGAAGCGATCGCGTTGGGCGGATCTTCGATTTCAGACTATGTCGGCGCCGACGGCGCAGAAGGATTTTTCCAGCTCCAGCACCGGGTGTACGGGCGCGAGGCGGAGCCCTGCCTCGTATGCAAAACGCCAATCAAACGTGTCGTCATCGCCGGACGCAGCAGCCACTACTGCCCGAAGTGCCAGAAGTAACTTTTCACGATCAGACCAACTGAAACCACGCTGAGAGCACTGCCACGCTACTTCCCGATCGGCGAATTCTGGTAGTCTCATGCGTTATGTCCGACTTCTCCATCGGCGTGGATTTGGGTGGCACCAACCTCCGCATTGCGGCTGTGACCTCTGACGGCCGTCTTCTGGAAAAAATCAACATCGACACGAAGAAGGGCGTCGATCCGGCGCACGTGATCGTCGACATGTGCGACGCCATCCAGCAACTCTCGAGCCGCTACCGAAACGAAGGCAAGTTACTGGGCGCCGGTTTTGGCATCGCCGGGATTATCGATCTGGAAGCGGGTGTGGTGAGCAAGTCGGCGAACCTGCCGGGATGGTCGGGATTCCCTGTGCGCGCGGAAATTGAGCGCCGGCTGGGCACGCGCATTTTCCTGGAGAACGATGCGAAAGTTGCGGCGCTCGGCGAACAGTGGTTGGGGGCCGCGCGCAACGTTCCCGACATGGCAATGATCACGCTCGGGACCGGAATTGGCGGCGCCATCGTGCTCGACGGAAAAATCTTTCACGGCATGAATGGAATGGCAGGCGAATTCGGACACATGACCCTGGAGGCTGACGGCGTTCCGTGCGGCTGCGGGAACCGCGGGTGCTCTGAGCGATATGCCTCGGCAACGGCGATTGTGCGCATGGCGCGCGAGATGATTGCCGCGGGCGAGGCTTCAGCGCTGGCCAAGGCGGCTGAGTCGGGCGAGGAGTTCAATCCGCAAACGATCTATCGGCTTGCAAAGCAGGGCGACCAGCCGGCGATGGAGATCTTCCGGCGCTTCGGCGTGTCGCTCGGTATTATGCTTGCCGCGATCATCAACGTGCTGAATCTCGAGATGTACGTCATTGGCGGTGGCGTTTCCGATGCGTGGGACGTGTTCGCACCCATCATGTTCGCCGAAGTACGCAAGCGATCCATTGTGTACGCGGCAACTGCGCCGGATGATGCGATGGGGAAGAGCGAGGGAGCATCGGCCGAGATCCAGATTCGAGCACGTCGGAAGACGATCATCGCGCGCGCTGTGTTGGGAAGCGACGCGGGATTGATGGGCGGCGCCAGACTGCCCTTGATCTAAGAACTTATCAGCCATCCACGGCATTGCAATTCGGCTGAGGTTTTGATTCTCCTCAAATATTCTTTGCAGCGCTTAGAGCTTCAATCAGCCGCCGGTTCTGTTCGGGCGTGCCGACGGTCGCGCGGATGGAATGGGGCGCACCCCAGGCGGCGAGCGGACGGACGCTCACACCATTGGCGCTGAGGCGCTCGGCCAGTTCGGCGGCTTTCCCGGTGACATCGAAGTAAACAAAATTCGCCGACGTGGGGACGGTTCGGAATCCCATCTTCCCTAGTTCTGTACTCAACCATCCCGCCTGCTCGGTGTTGCTGGAGACGGCGTGGGCAATGTGCTCCTGATCTTCGAGCGCCGCCAATGCTGCCGCTTGCGCCATCGACGATACGGAATATGTATTGGCGATGCGGGCGCAGTAGCCGAGGAGATCGGCTGAACCCATGCCATAGCCGATACGCAATCCTGCGAGACCGTGGACCTTGGAAAACGTCCGAAGGATCACCACGTTCTTTTTCCGGGCGAGGCAGCTGAGAGCGCGTGGGTACTCGATCCCACGTTGCTGCGCGAACGGCTGCGCGTATTCGCGATAGGCCTCGTCGAGAACGACAACAACGTGGTCCGGCACCTGCGCGAGAAAATCATCGAGCGCGCCGGCTTCGGTCATGGTGCCCGTGGGGTTGTTCGGGTTGGGCAGGAAAACAAGACGGGTCCCGGGAGTGATCGCGCGAAGAATCGCGTCGAGATCGAACGCGTCTGCGCGCATAGGGACCTCGATGAGATGCGATCCGGCGGCGCGGACCACCATCCGGTAAACAATAAAAGATCGCTCGCTCGTCACCGCATTTCGCTCGGGCGTCAATAGCGTCTGGCAAAGCAGGCTGAGCATTCCGGTAGAGCCCGGCGTGACCAGAACCTGCTCTGGCGGCAGATCATGACTCGCTGCGAGTTTCCCCCGCAGAGCGCGGCAATCATCGTCGGGATAAAAGTTCGATGAATCAAGCGCGGACCGCATCGCCTCCAAAGCGCGAGGCGAAGGGCCAAAGGGATTTTCGTTGGAATCAAGCCGGAGCGCGTTCGGGTCGGGATCAGGAAGATTCGGGAGAGATCCCATCTCGCGCGCAGCCTGAGAGACGAGATCAGCGAAACGAGTCATCCTCTGGATCGTACTATGCTGAGCGTTTGGTGCGCGGCGCAGGCGTTCCACTAGCCGACTTCAGCATCGCAATCTCTTTCATGGTTAGAGGGCGGAACTCTCCTGGGGGGACGTCGAGCGCGAGCGGGCCATAGCGAACCCTCTTGATTTTTTCCACGTGGTGCCCCACGGCTTCGAACATGCGGCGGATTTGCCGGTTGCGCCCCTCGATGAGCGTGACCTCGTACCAGGGGTTGGCCGATTCTTTCACGATGCGCACCGAAGCCGGTCCAGTGCGGACGCGCTTGCCATCATCGGTGGCGATGGACACTCCAGCGCGCAACTTCGCGATCGCGTCCTCTTTGGGCGTGCCGGCGACTTTCACGACGTAGGTTTTCGGCACGTGTGAAGCGGCTTTCATCAGCCTGTGGGCGAGGTCGCCATCGTTGGTCAGAATCAACAGGCCTTCGCTCGCATAGTCGAGACGGCCCACGGGATAAACGCGGCCTTTGACGCCGCGGATCAGATCCATGACTGTCGGGCGCTTCTCCGGATCGCTGACTGTCGTGACGTAGCCTTTGGGCTTGTTCAGTAGCAGGTAGACATGGCGCTGGGCACCTTGCAGAAGCTTGCCGTTCACGCGAATGTGGTCAGTTTCCGCATCGGCTTTGGTGCCGAGTTCAGTAATAGTCTGTCCGTTGACCTGCACGCGGCCGGCGGTGATGAGTTCCTCGGCCTTCCGGCGCGAGGCGATACCGGCGGTGGCGATGATTTTTTGCAGGCGTTCGAGCATATTCAATACCGAGTAGCGAAAACCCAAGACCCAGAAAAATCCGCTGGCCTCACTCGCACGAACCGGCTAGCCGGCCTTTTTTTCTGCCGTGGCTTCGTCGGGCACAGACGTCGATTCCGCTTCCGCTACGGGTTCCGCCGGCGCAGCTTCGGAATCCTGAATCGCGCTCTCGGCTGGAATCAGCTCGGACTGGAACGATTCGGCCACCAGCTTTTCAAATTCTTCCATGCTGGGAAGTTCGTTCACGTCCTTCAATCCGAAGCGCATGAGGAATTCTTTTGTGGTCTTGTACAGAATGGGCCGGCCCACGACTTGTTTGCGTCCGCCCGTCGTGATGAGCTTGCGGTCGAGAAGCGTGCCGATAACGCCACCGGAGTCGACGCCGCGAATGTCGTTGATTTCAGGAACCGTGACCGGTTGCTTATAAGCGATCACGGCGAGCGTCTCGAGCGCGGGGAGAGAAAGGCGAATCGGCGGCTTCAGGCTCTTCGCAAAGGCGCGGACGACCTCATGCTGCTCGGGCTTGGTGGACATGCGATATCCGCCGGCAACCTGGCGGATTTCGATGCCATGATCAGGAGCACCGTAGTCCGCCGCGAGTTCCTCGAGAGCCGAGCGGACGCGCGATTTGATTCCGGCGTCGTCGGTGACTCCTTCGGCAGTTACGGTTTCCTTCACCAGCGCAGCGATCTGCTCCAGCGAGATCGGCGTTTCCGCCGCGTAAATAATGGCTTCGAGTTGGGCTTTTAGGGACATGAGAAAAATCGGTTCCAATGTTTCAACGTCTCAATGCATGCGCGGCTTATCGCCTTGGTTTCCGGACACGCTGGAACTCAGAAATCTTGCAAACTTGAAACTTGCCAGCGTCTACTTCCAATCGTCTCGTACCGCACTTTGCTCCTTCATGATCTCTTCGAAGTGCGTGTGCTTGCGTACGGCGATTTCGCCGAACAGCTGTTCTTGCCTTACCTGGATGGCTTGCAAGCGAACCAGTTCCAGCAGCGCGAGGAACATGCAGACCAGCGCCTGGCGCGAAGGAATCCGCATCAGCAACTGCTTGAGCCGGATGGGCCGATCTTCGAGCGAAAGGCGCCGGCGCAGGTAATCGATCATCTGCCCGACCGTCACGGTTTCCTCGTCGACGTTCAACACGGGCCGGGTGCGAACACGCTCGAGGATCTGCTGGAACGTTTTCACCAGGTCGATGACGTCCGCGGCGATTTCCGGCTCGGTGCCCTCGGCGTCCATGAATTCTTTCAACGACGGGTTAGTGAGGACCGCATCTTCAATTTGCTGCTTCTGCAGCAGCATCTGCGCAGCGGACTTGAACTTTTCATGTTCGAGCAGCCGGTTAACGAGTTCGTTCCGCGGATCTTCCTGCTCCGCTGACAGTGCATCCGGATCGCGCGGCAGCAGCATCTTCGACTTGATGTGGATGAGCACCGCCGCCATGTAAATAAAGTCGGCAGCCACGTTCACATCGAGCTCGCGAATTTTTTCGACGTAGGCCAGATATTGCGCGGTGATCTTGGCGATCGGGATGTCGTAAATGTCGATGTCCTGCTTGCGGATCAAGTCGAGGAGAAGATCAAGAGGACCTTCGTAGACTTCCGCAACGGCGACCGCGAATGGAAAATCACTTTCTTCTTTCTTGTCGCGATCCGCCGAGGATTTGGCGGCGGGGGAATTCACGATGATTGCGGGAGGCAGCGGCGTGGCAGATTGCTGGATTTTGACTTCTTCACTCATCGGCGGCAAATCTTCACGAGATTCCCCTCTCCTGACCTACTTCGATCCTGTCGTCGCCGGAGCCTCGTACTTGAGCGACATTTTCATGGCGGCGCGGACGTCATCCATCGTCTCCGCCGCGGTGGCCCTGGCTTGCTCGGACCCCTGCTCCAGAATATCCCAGGCGAGGCGAGGATTTTCCTCAAATTTTCTGCGCCGCTCCTGCATGGGATTCAACAGCTGCACCAACGCGTCGGCGGCCCAGCCCTTGCACTCGATGCATCCGATGCCGGCCGAGCGGCAGCCCTCGTTCACCTTCGCCATCGTTTCCTTGCTGCTGAAAATCTTGTGCAGGTCGCCAACCGGGCAGACGTCGGGATTGCCCGGATCGGTGCGCCGCACCCGCGCCGGGTCGGTCACCATGGTCTTCAACTTCTGGCGGACGACAGGCTCGGGATCGGCCAGCATGATGGTGTTGCCGTACGACTTCGACATCTTGCGGCCATCGGTTCCGGGAAGCTTCGCCGCGGGGGTGAGCAGCGTCTGCGCCTCGGGAAAGACCGGACGCTCCGAACGGTACAGCGAATTGAAACGTCGTGTAATCTCACGCGTCAACTCGATGTGCGCGGCCTGGTCTTCGCCCACCGGGACGCAATCAGCTTTATAGATAAGGATGTCGGCGGCCTGCAGTACGGGGTAGCCAAGGAATCCGTAAGTGCCGAGATCCTTCTCCTGTATATTTTCGCGCTGCTCTTTGTACGTGGGTACGCGCTCGACCCAGCCGAGCGGCGTGATCATCGAAAGCAGCAGGTGCAGTTCGGCGTGAGCGGGAACATGAGACTGCAAAAACAGAACCGACTTTCCCGGGTCGAGTCCCGCGGCGAGCCAATCAAAGATCACCTCGAGCGAGTTCTCTTTCACGCGCGAAGTGTCGGCGTAATCGGTGGTCAGCGCATGCCAGTCAACGACCGGAAAGAAACAATGGTACTGATCCTGCAATCCGACCCAGTTCTGCAACGCTCCAACATAGTTCCCCAGGTGCAGTTTTCCGGTGGGCCGCATGCCGCTGAGCACGCGTTTTCGTGGGCTTGTCGGTGTCATTTTGAGTAAGAAAAAATAGTATCACGCGGGAGTTTGGGCGCGGGATGCGGTATCCGGCATTCGGCTCTCAGTTCTCAGCTCCTGGCTTCACTTCATGTTTTATAATGCGCGCTCTTGTGACCACACTGGCGCGCAAGCTGCGTGTTGTCGACTACTTCACCCTGGGTTGGGGAACCATGGTCGGAGTGGGGTGGCTGGTCGTGATGGACGACTGGCTGCTGCGTGGCGGCGCACTCGGCGCGCTGCTGGGATTCTCGATTGGCGGGGCCTTGCTGCTGCCAATTGGGTGGGTGTACGGAAAGCTCGTGATCGCGATTCCGGACGCGGCGGGCGAGGTCGCCTACACTTCTGCGGTTTTTCATCCTGCGGTCAGCTTCGCGACCGGATGGATGATGACGCTGGCCTACTTCATCGTGTGCCCCTGGGAAGCCGTGGCAGTTGGGCGAATCGCCGCGTACATCTTTCCGCGGCTTGATTCGTTTCCGCTCTACAGCATCGCCGGGAAGCCGGTATTCCTTCCCCGGTTGATCATTGGCCTGGGACTGACCGCCCTGCTCACGATTTTGAACTATCGCGGCATCCGCCTGAGCGCAACCTTTCAGAACTGGACCAGCTTCGGAACGCTCGCGCTGTTCGTCGTGTTTGTGCTGCTGGGCGTGAGCCGAGGCTCCGTGAGCAATTTTCCTCCGCTCTTCACCGGGACGCCTCTGGTTTCCATTCTGCTCGTGATGCAGATCGTTCCGTACTTCATGACGGGTTTCGAGTCGGTCGGAAAAGCGGCGGAGGAGGCGAGCCCGGATTTCCGCGCTCGCGGTTTTTATCAGGCGATCTGGATGGCGATCTTCGTCGGAATTGTTTTCTATGCCAGCATTGTTGCGGCGGTCGGCCTGGTTGCGCCCTGGCGGAGCCTGGTTGGCGAAAAATTCATGACGGCCGTCGCATTTCAGCATGCGGTAGGATCGCGCTGGATCGTGAACATCATCCTCGCCGCCGCGCTGCTCTCATTGTTCAAATGCTTCAACGGAAATTTCGTCGCAGCGAGCCGGCTGGTGTTTGCGCTAGGCCGGCGCGGGATGATCCCAGGGAAAGCCGCCGGTGTGCACCCGGAATTTCAGACACCTTCCACAGCCGTGTTGTGGGTGGGCATCGCCACCGCACTCTGCATGCTGTTGGGCGATGCGATCCTGGTGCCGGTGACCGAAGTGGGATCGGTCGCTTGCGCGATCGGATGGTCGGCGGCATGCGCGGCCTGCCTCGCACTCTCCCGCAAATCAGCTACTTTGACGCTCACCGCTGGCGAACGAGGCATCGCTTATTTCGGGCTGATCGTGGGAATCGCAATGGCGCTGATGAAAATCATTCCCGCGGTGCCCGGGCATTTTTCGGCGTATGAGTGGATCGCGTTTGGAGTGTGGGTCACGATTGGAGCGGGCGCTGCCGCATTACGCAGAGTTGACGGCTAACGGGTAGCGAAAAAAATATTCCTCGCAGAAAACGCAAGCGAGCGCATTTGAGTTACGGCCGCTCGCTTTTTAGACGCGCCTGTTCCGATCCCGACAGTTGCTCGACGCGTGGCTGCGCCAGAGTTCCCGTGATCGCATATCCTCCCGCCGAAGCTGCACTCCGCATCAGCTTGAGTTCGATCTCCCGCTTGAACGACGCGCTGCCGGTCATCTGATAGCTTCCGTCCGGGGAGTCGAGCTTCACATCTTTCGCGTCCACGGTTTCATCATGAAGATGCGCCTGCCCGGTCATACGCGAAATTCTCAGCGGGCCCTCATCCTCGAGAGAGATATGCGCCAATAGCCCATCGGAGAGGGCAAAGTGTACGGTCGCTTCAGCGGACTGCCAGAAATCGGCAACCGAGGCACCCTCTGCCTTGAGCTGATAGGTTCCGTTTGCCGTGCCGGAGATCCACGGGTCTTTCATCGCAAGTGCGAGACCCGCGAGCGAGAGGCGAGCGAAGCTGCCGCTGGAGGTCGAGACCGCAGGCTTAACCGTGAAATCCGCATGCCACTCGCCCTGGTACTTTCCGGAAGCGAAGTCGGCGGAAAGTTCCGTGACGTCGAGCTTGCCGGAGTTCAAATCGACTTTGGCCGAGAAATGATTCGCCGACAGTGTGTGCACCTGAAAATGATCTGCAGTCAAGTGCCCTGACGCGCGCAGGCCGGCAAGTAGCGGCACCGAGGAAGAAGACGACTGCAGCACGCGATACCACGGACGTTCTCGCGGCGGATTGACCCACGCTGCGATATCGGAAAGCGACAACTGGGTCGTATTCAAGCTGAACGCGACTTCACAGGCCGCGGGAGTTCCGCATCCGCGGGGCAACTCGACTGAACCCGTCCAGGATGCATTCGCAAATTTCGCGTTGAGTTTCTCGAGGCGCGCGGCATCCGCGGAGAGGTGGAGCTCGCCGCCGACGATCTCCGCGGGCGCGGTGGCTCCGCGAACCGGCAGACGCACGTTATGCAGCTTCGCAATGCCGGTCACCTGCGGAGAGGTGAAGCCCTGCGCAGCTGTTGCTGCCCAGCCCGCCCAGCCTCCAGCGATCTGAAAATCGACCTGCGCCGTTCCGTCCACGGGCGCCTGCATTGCAGGAAGCCCGAAGACTCGGGCCGCCCGGAGCGTCTTAAGGATCTCGGCTTCACCCGCTACGGAAACGCTGTATCCCGAACGGCTCGCCCACCCGCGGGCAGCAAGATGGCCAACGGTCATCGGACCAAACTCGATATGGGGATCCTGCGGAAACGTGATATTGACGGCCGCGTTTCCAGTCGACTTCTTCGCCGCTGGTTTTCGTATCCCGCTGGTCAGGAGGAAAGGAATCGTCTCCGGACCGAACTCGTTCTTTTCAGCGGCAGACAAAAGATGCAGGTTGGCAACTTCCCCATGGCCGTCGAGCGAAACAGTCGACCATGCTCCCGCCCGCGAACATGCCACCCTCCCGCGCAACGTGCCGGTGGCCGCAAGATCCTCCGGAAGATTTTTCTTGGCGCGCCGCGCCAGTGCCACCAATGCCGCGGCAGGAATATCTTCGGCGGAGATCAGCAGGTCATAATGGCTCGATCCGGGGAGCCCGGCGGATCCTTTCACCGTGATCATGCCGCTTTTGACCGGACCTGAGCACAACACGTCGTGGAAGATGCGATCCAGTGAACTGTACTGCGCATCGCAGTGAGCGGCCAGGGGCAGCGCTTCTCCGCTGGTGATGTCGTACCGGCGGAAATCGTCGACGGAAACATCTGTACTGACCAGCAGTTTTGCGGGAGTGCCGCGTAACGTAACAGCAAGCAGAACGCCGCCGCGCCAGCCCTGATCGAATCCGCTGATAAATTTCGTGATCTGCCCGATCTGCGCGCGATCCCATTCCACATCGAATGCGAGAGGCGTATCGCGGAGTGCGCCGGCACGCTGCCAGGTTCCGTTCATCTGCAGGATGCCGGTGTCATTGAGATTCAAATCGGTCCGCATCGGCTGTGCCTTCAGGCGCACGCCCCACGCATTTTCGGAATCCTGCCAGAGGGCGAAATCTGCATTGGTGAGGGCATACGGCTTTTTCTCCGGACCAACTTTGAAGTTGATCCGTGCGGAGCTGGCCGCGATGTACGGGAAACCGGAGCGCGGCTCGGATTTCGATTTGGCCGTCGGAGCAAGCGGAGTGCGCGCCGCGCGCTCCAGCAAAGCTTCGAGATTCCAGTGGCCGCTCTCGCCGCGCACCAGGTTGAGGCTGGGTTCGGTGAGATCGAGCCGGGAGACTTCCAGCCGCCCGCGCAACAGCGAAATCAACCGCAGCGAGGCTGACACTTCGGAGGCGCGAAGCATCGGTTCGGCGCCAAACGCAGAATCGTCGTAGACGACCAGGTTTTCGAGGTCGAATCCAGGACGCGGCAAAAGTCGCATGTGGACGGAACCGATGTCGACCGAGCGCCCCAGGCCCGAACTGATCGAGAGGATGATGCGGGATTTCAAACGCGACGCGCCAGGACGCAGCAGAAATAACAGCAGCAAGAGAACAGCCGCCGCCGCGAACCATCGACGCTTGGAAGAAAGGAGCTTCACCGCTTACTCACGAGACCCGGGGAGACCTACTTCACAATTTGCAGCGTGCGCCGCCAACGCGTCTCCCCGAAGAAGTGCAGAACCATATGTCCGTAGAACGCAAGGCGGTCCGACAAGGCGGTCTTGCGGTATTGATCTTCGGGCGTCTCGAACGACCAGTAAATAAACATCGGGCGGCCGATGACATTCTCCTTGGGAATGAAGCCCCAATAGCGGCTATCGAGACTCACACCGCGATGGTCACCCATGGCGAAGTAGTGACCGGGCGGGACCACGATGTCATCTCCCTGCACGTACTGGTGCATGTCAACGATCCAGTTGGGATAGACACCATACTCATCGGATGGAGGAACGGCGGGAAAATTGTTGCGATACGGGTCTGCCGAATCCCTGTCGTGAAGGACATAGGGCTCGTCGAGAGCCTCGCCGTTGCGATACACGACTCCGTTGCGCAAATGGATGCGGTCGCCCGGCAGCCCGATGATCCGCTTGACCACGTAGAGGCCGGGCTCAGCCGGCGAGAGAAAAACGACGATGTCACGGAAATGAACGTCGCGATACGGAAGCAGGGGTCCGACCCAGGAAGTTTTTGGAGCGAACTGGATGCGGTTCACAAAGACGTGATCGCCGATGAGGAGAGTGTTCTCCATCGAACTGGAGGGAATTTCGAACGCCTGCAATACAAAGACGATGATGAACAGGCCGGTAACCAAAACCGCCGCCAGCGAAGCAAGAAACTCGACGGTGGTCTCTTTCGGCTTTTCTTCCGCTACGGGTGGTTCGGCGTTGTTTTCTTTCTTGGGCAAAGTCGCTTTCCGTTCTCGTCGTATGCACGCCTCGAGCAACGCGTGCCGTCCCTTTCAGGACCTGTTCCACCTGCTTCAGTGTACCAGCCTCAGGGTCCGGTGCCAGCGGGTGATCTGAAAGAAGTGTGTTGCGGTGTAAAAGACGTGGAAGAGGCGCGCAGAAAGCGTGTTCGACGGATTGGTATCCCACTCGCGCACGGACCAATAGATCACCAGCGGCCGCCCGATAATATTCTCGCGCGGTACAAATCCCCAGTAGCGGCTGTCCTGGCTGTCGTCGCGATTGTCGCCCATCGCGAAGTAATGGCCCTGCGGAATGATGAGTTCGCCGTCCTCGACCAACTTCCGCATCTCCAGCCACCACTTCCCTTCCATGCCCATCGCCGGAATATCGACGCGCGGGAAATTGTCGCGAAAAATGTTATTGGGCGGTTCGAGAAAATGGACGTAAGGCTCATCGAGCGGCTTGCCGTTGATCCAGACCTTCTTGTTGACCAGGCGCAGGCGGTCGCCCGGCACGCCGATCACCCGCTTCACGAAATGCTGCGTGGGATCGACCGGGTAGTGAAAGACAATAATGTCGCCACGTTCAATCTTCTGGTACGGCATCAGCCAGTTGTTGACGGTCGATCCGCCATAACAAAGCTTGTTGACGAGCAAATAGTCGCCAACCAACAGCGTGTTCTCCATCGACTGTGAGGGAATCTGAAACGCCTGCACCGCGAAGGTGATGACGAACAACGCGATCACGATCGTTCCCAGCAACGACTGCAGCGAGCTGATGAGATCGCCGACGATTGCGCGGGTTGCGGTCTGGGACGATGAAGGCATGAGTCTAGATTTCGGAGGCCTGCGCGTTCGGCTTGCTTTCTGTTTTGGAGCGGGCGGCGAGCTGGGTAAGTAATTGGCGTGCGGCGTCCATCTCTGCCATTTTTTTCGTCGAGCCCTGCGCTCGACCCACGAACTCCGGATCTTTCCCCGCTTTCGTATTCAGACGGGCTTCGACGGTGAACGTCTTGCTGTGCTCAGGCCCGGACTCATCGACGAGGACGTAAGCCGGCTGCGGCAGGCCGAGGCTCTGCACGGCTTCCTGCAGTGCGGACTTGAAGTCCGTAACCGGAAGCGTGCCGCCCTGGCGCTCCATCCGCTCGATCTCAGGCGCGACGATGTTTCGCAATACAAATTCGCGCGCGACGTCAAAACCGCCGTCCAGATAGATTGCGGCAAGAATCGCTTCCAACGCGTCGACCAGCAGCGCCGTTTTGCTGCGCCCGCCGCTCTTCTCTTCGCCGCGTCCCAGGCGCAGGTAGTGTCCTAGTTCCAGGCGCTGCGCGACCTGAATCAGGTGCCGCTCGCTCACCAGGTGCGCCCGCAATTTTGAGAGCTCGCCCTCGCGGAATTGCGGAAACCGCTGGAAAAGTTCTTCGCTGGTCACCAGCGACAGGACGGCGTCGCCCAGGAATTCCAGTTGCTCGTTGTCGCTGACCTTGTACTTGCTGTCGCCGGCCTGTTGCGATTCCTGCTCGCGCGCCTGCGAGCTGTGAGTGACGGCCTGCTCGATCATCGACCGGCGGCGAAAGTGATAGCCGAGGCTTTCTTCCAGCGCCGAAATTTCGCGTTCTTTCATAAATCAGGATGTTCGGAGCGATCCACGAGGTCCGGTCCGTTTCCGGCAAACGCCACGGAAATGGGCCGGACGAAGCGCGCGGTGGACTTCGATCAACTCGGCTGCGGCCTGGCAATACCGGGGGCGAGGAAATCGAGGCTTCCCACAACTGGGGTTCTGTCCCGGGCTCGGTTGCGCTCTAGTTCTTGGCGGGCGCGGCGGTCTGCCCGGGGGCCGTGCCACTGTTCAACTTCGTGAGCCGGTCTTGTTCCGCACGGGCCGCCTTGCCCGCCGGAGAGTCTGCCCTGTCCTTGGTCAGATCTACGGCCTGATTGGCATACTTCAGAGCTTCCGGAAACTTGTTCTGCATGTCGAGCGCGACCGCCAGACGCAGCACCGCGACGGGGTCTACCTGCTGCGGAAACATGTCAATCGATTTCTTCAGATCCGTCTCCGCGTCGGGCCAGTTCTTCGCTCCAGACGCCAGCGATCCCAGAATTGCATATGCCTCCGATTGCATGAAGGCTTTGTACTGGGCCAACTGCTCTGGCGCGATGCCTGCCGTCGGCAGATCTGTGTTTACGGTGTTCAGGGCGCGCTCGGCATCTTTCTTCGCTTCCGCCAGGCGCTGGTCCTTATCAAGATCGGTGTCGCGGGTCCGCTCCGCCAAAACCTGCGCCACGCCCAGCAAAGATTCCGGATCGTCGGGATCGTACGTGAGTGCCTTCTGCGCCATCTCCATCATCTTGTCGGCGTTGTTCGCCTGCTGATACTTCTGCATGGCCGACTTGTAGAGCACAACGCGCAGTTCGCTATCCGGGAACTTCGTGGCGAAATCGGCCGCGGCTTTCTCCGCTTCCGCCGGATCGGTCAGCCCTACGGCTGCCTTATAGGCGTCGAATTCCGGCTGCGTCTTGGCCTGCGGCGGACGTTTGCCCGCGGGCGCAGCCTGTGCCGGCGCGGCGGGCGTGCTCTGGGAGGCCGCCTTGTCCTGTCCAAAACTCCACACACACGTGCTCAAAATAGCGACCACGATCGCTGCTCGCTTCATGCCCCTCTCCTCAACTCGATCTGACTGATTTCCGGCGTCGCTTGATAACTATGAATTCTACCGCACCGTCGCGGCACGCGGCCCTATCCTCATGGAGCTTGGATCAAGAGAAATCCCGAAAACGTCACTGCGGCTTGGCGGGCGGCTCATAGGCCTGCTGCAGCCCGTGTTCGGCGGCGGCTTTGATCTCGGGCAACTCCGCTCCCGCAGTCAAGGCGGCGCGATACTCATTCACCGCGCCCGCACGATCCTCTTTCATATCCAGGATCCTGCCCGAATACACGTGCGACCAGCCGATGACCTTCAGATCCTGTGTCGACTGAATGGCCTTCTGGAAATTTTCCAGGGCGCCTTCGCGATTCTTATTCGCGACCGCTACCTGCGCCAGGATGAATAGTGCGCGCCCCTGGTCGCCAATCTTTCTGTCGAGAGCCTGCTGGGCAAGTTCCTGCGCGCCCTTCGCATCGCCGGCCGCCAGCCGCTTCTCGGCGGTGATGAGCATGCGCCGGTCCTCGAGCCGCGAAAGCTGCACCAGTTCCGGCGCCGTTGCGTTGGCAAACTGAATCTCGACCGCAGCCTTCTGCTCCTGGTGGATGTCGATGCCATCCAGCAGATCGCCATAGGCGGCGCGCAGGCCGGCAGGATCCTTTTCGAACTTCACCAGCGCGTTATAAAAATATCGCGTCAGAATATAGCCCTGTTTCACAGCATCGTCGACCGCCTGCAGGCGCATCGGCTCGGCCATTTGCTTGCCGCCCACGGTACGTATCTCAATCGCGCGCACTAGGCACTCGGTCACCAGGAGCGAAATGTCGGTCTTGAACGACTCCTCGATCGGAGCGCGCTTTACCGACTGCAGAATAGGTTCCAGCCGCTTAACCGCGCTCGGATGCTTCTCAGCCATGGGGTCAAGCAGGTAGTGCAAATACGCATGGCGGATCTCTTCCATCTTCAGCGGCGAGCGCGAAGTTGGGTCCGGCGAAGGAAATACCACGACGTAATAGTCGACACCGTAATTCCGAGCATTGGCCTGGTTCGGGTCGCCCATGAAATCGAGGAAGATGGTGAAGGTGCGCCCCAGATACCCGCCCGACTGCATCTTCAGATAGATGTCGGTGTCGAAGACCATCTTGGCGAGCGGAACGTGATAGCGCTCCACCAGCGCCGCGTAGTTTGCCCGATGACGCTCCCAGATCCCGTGCAACCCGGCTTTCTCGTAGAACGCCTCGAGCAACGCGCCAAACCCTGAGATGGGCGCGGCGTCGGGAGGCATCTCGTCTTCCTTCACGCGCGGAAGAAAATGCGGTGGACCTTGCAGGTACAGCGCGAGAGAAATGTATTGCGACAGATCGTGCGCCGCATCCTTGCCGCGATGGTTCTGATACCACTCGCACATCTTGCCCATTGCGGCCTGGGACTCGTCGGAGCCGTGCAGGTTGCGGTCCACCTCGGCGCGAATGTTGAGGCGCTGCGCGTCGGAAAGGTTCAGATCGATGTCGTAGCCGCAGGTGTTCATCGCCGTGAGCACGGCGAATAACGTTTCGCTGGTATCGAGTGTGATCGGGCTGGCGCTTTGGGCCAGACACGCGGGCGCAAGCAGCCCAACCACGGCCGCCACCAAAATCAGGCGAAGCCCACCCACCAGGAAACGACTCAGGAAGCCCTCCCGCAGTCCGGCCACGAGCAGGATGGCCGCGCGTCAAATCAGCGGAGAATACCCGAATAGTCTAAGGTCGAAAGGCGCAGAGGGTCAAACCTGGCGGGGGTAGGTATATACAGACGGCAAAATGAACCCTCCCCCCCCCGAGCGTGTCTTGGTTCAGCCTGAAATGGAGAGGCGACGTTCTCCGTTAGTGAGTATTTCGCCCTTCGGGGCGGGGATTTTCAAGGCATGGGGGTCTTTCGATCCGATGGAGGTTGGGCGGCGCAAGAACGAGTCCTCACGCCCCCGTTCATCGTCTCGATGAGCCCACCGGACTATCCCTCGGTGTGGTTGCGTCCCCGCAGTGCCCGCTTCCGTTTCGCCCGGCAACGTAATTGTAGCTCCGCAACGAGCTGCCGTTTCTCAACATCCGGTTGGCCCGTGATTCCACCAAAACCCAGACCGGGCCAGACCCGAATCGTGAGTGTAGTCGTTCTCGACAGCTGCTACCAACCCGCGTAGATTTCACAGTATGGCTCAGAAGAATTTCACCTTCGATTTCGAGGATCGGTCGCCTAAGTCGATTGCGTATGAGTGCGATGGTACTGAACGCTTGCGTACCAGCATAGAAGGCGGGGTTCCTTTCGTGTTCGCAAATCGCGCCGGGATGCTAGCATTGGCAAAGCTCCTAGTCAAACTCAGTATGGGCGAATACAAGCAGGGATTTCACATTCATCTCCGTTCCGATTTTAGTGGCGATGCCGCCGAGGCAGACGCCCTGACAATTTTGCTGGATGAGCAGGTTGCGCGAGTCAGTTGATTAAATATCCATATTCACTCATCTACTGTGGGTCAAAATAGCTTTCCCTGGCTGTCCGACATCGCGGTGGCTGGCCATACTTGGAGGCCATTCTTCCGAAGTGCGTGATGCCGATCACGATAGATGATCGTCTCGCAGACAAAAATCCGATCCTCTTCTGGCCATTTCGCGGTGTTGAATTTGGATCAGGAGAATTCGACCAAGGACGGTCGTCCTACTACTGGAAACTGCGTGTCGCATCTTCATGGGGTCCGCTCTTTGGAACCCAAACCAACTTCTTGAACGCGTCTGCTCAGCTTGAGTTCCTGCTCGAACTCAATTCGTACTTCGGCAACAATTCTCTCGGTAATTTTCATCTTCAGAAATTCATCGCAGAGAACGTCTCAGATGTTGTATTTACCTACTCGCCTGATCTGTACAGCGAAGATCTAGAAGCAACATTGCCAATGGCGGAGGTCTTTTACGATGTCTTCAACACCGATCATGCTTTCCCGCTATACCTCGCTGTGGACTCGCGAATGTTCGACCGAGTACTGGCAGATCTGCAACCGACCGCGCGTCTCCAGGTATATCCGACCTTTCTTTTCCACCTCAAGAAATGGCAGTCGGAATACATGCTTCGAGGACTCCGGCGATTCCCGTTCTCCTACACTTGGCCGGGCCGGCTTGAGAAAATTGTGAGCGAATATCGGGAGCATAATCCGCATTCAAAAAGGTGAAACGGCAGTTTAGTTTATCGGGCTAGAGACCGACCAACTTCGCCAACGACTCCCAATGCCGTACATGGGGAACTTTCCTGTGAGTCCGACAGCAAAATGAACCCTCCCTCTAGCGGTAGTAATGGGTACCTATTGCTTTCATCTTCGACCATTTCTTCGAAACGTTTTGAAAAAGGTACGATGAGCCCCAAGTTGATTGGTCTTGACAGCGGGATACAAATTTGGGAACAGTAGTGGGACGCTTGGGTTGAAAATAACGCCAATGGTCATGTTCGTGTTGCTGTTAGCACGTCTGTGCTATTGCGCTGTCGATCGATCGATGTATTATCGCGAAACCTCAAGCAACTGTTAGTGGTCGGACGCGTTTTGAGGGGCAAGATCTCCCATTCGTATTGGAGACCATGTTTGCGCTCTGTCTGCATACTGCTCCCGACTTACCTTCACCAGCTACATCTGCACCCATTGGGCCGCATGGGCCCTTCTCTTCTCCCATTCACAGTACCTTCACCAACTCACCGGCGAGTCGCGTGTGCCATGAGTATCAGGCGCACTCTCCAAGGAGGTCTTTATGACTACGTCGCCAGGCACCCCTGATTTCTTTCGACCATCGCTTACGCAAACACGCCAGATCCTCGCGACCTTTTTAGGATTTGGGGCAGTTCTCCTGATTTTGCTTACGTTCTTTCGGAGCGCGGTGTTCTCTGAGCGCTATATGCCGCATGCGTTCTGTTACCTGGAGAAGCCTGCACTCATCTGGACCCATGTACTCGCCGATCTGTCAATCGGACTGTCCTACACTGCGATTTCGATGTCGTTAGGTTTTTTGCTGTACAAGGGACGCCACGAGATTCCATTCCGGTGGATGTTTGTCGCCTTCGGCGTTTTTATCATCGCTTGTGGAGGAACCCACTTCATTGAGACCGTAACGGTATGGGTGCCGGTCTATGTTTTTGCTGCACTGGTAAAGATCTTTACTGCCTTGGCATCTGTCTGCACCGCTGTTGTTCTTCCCTTCACCATCCCCGACATACTCGATGTACTCCACCAGGCTAAAACTTCAGAGAGCCGGCGCAGAGAGCTGGAGGTGGTTCTCGAAGAACGTAACGAGGCCCAGCTCGCACTGCGTAAATCGAATCGGCAACTGGAAGAGCAGGTGAAAGCTCGCACACTCGAGTTGATGGAGGCAAACTCGGCACTGCAAACGGAATTGTCGGAACGCAAGAGATTGGCGGCTATTGTCGAGTCTTCCGATGACGCCATCATTGGCAAGGATTTGAATGGTGTCATTACGAGCTGGAATCGCGGCGCCGAGAAGCTTTATGGCTATCGCGCTGAGGAGGCGATCGGGCAACACATCGAACTGATCGTGCCCAGCCATCTCCGGCACGAATCCGCCGAGATCATGGACCGGTTGTCCAGAGGGGAGCACCTGGCATACTTCGCGACGGAGAGGGTCACCAAGTCCGGACAGCTGCTTGATGTATCTCTCTCTCTGTCGCCCGTGTTCGATGCTGCCGAAAAAATCGTGGGCGCCTCGGCCATTGCTCGAGACATTACGAATGCGAAACGAACCGAAGATGCACTGCGAGAATCTGAAGCACAATATCGTCTCCTGTTTGATCGAAATCCGTTACCAATGTGGATCTTCGATCGAAAGTCTCTGCAATTTCGAGCAGTGAATCAGGCTGCCGTTCAACATTATGGGTATTCGCGCGATGAGTTTCTTCGTATGACGATCCTTGACATTCGACCTGAGGAAGAAGTCCCTGCTTTATTGAAGGAACTTTCGCGGCCGACAGAGGGTTTGCAGGAAGCAGCGCTGTGGAAGCATCGCAAGAAGGATGGTTCTGTAATCGACGTTGAGATCACAGCTTGCGATTTGAGCATCCCGACTCCAAATTGCCAATTGGTCCTGGTGAACGACGTTACTGAACGATTACGCAACGAGAGAAAATTGCGTCAGTCCGAGGAGAGATTTTCAAAGGCATTCACCTCTAGTCCGATTGCAATCACAATCAGCACTGAGTCTGAGAGCCGATACGTAGATGCCAATCCTGCATTCCTTGCAATGATGGGCTACGAATACTCCGAACTAGTCGGCCGAAAAGGTATCGATCTCGGGGTCTGGTACTACCCAGAGGAGCGGGCGTTGATGCTGGAGCAACTGGATGCTCCCAAGCCCGCCAAGCCTCTGGAGGTATCCTTCCGCACCAAGTCCGGCAAAGTGCGCGTGGTGGAACTGTCGGCTGAACGGATCACTCTCGGGGATCAAGCATGCATTCTGGCGGTTATCCACGATGTCACTGAGCAGAAGCAACTGAAGGAGCAGTTCCTGCAAGCTCAAAAGATGGAGGCGATCGGCCGGTTGGCGGGGGGAGTTGCGCATGACTTCAACAACATGCTCGGCGTCATCATCGGGTACTCCGAACTCGCGATGGAGCGACTTCAGTCCGACGAGGTAACTCGAGGAAAGATCGCAGAGATTCGAAAATCTGCCGACCGAGCGACGGGACTGGTCCGGCAGTTGCTCACCTTCAGCCGTCAGCAGAAGCAGGTACCACGAACGCTCAATCTAAACGCGGTTGTTCAGAATCTGACCAAAATGCTGTCTCACATGATTGGCGAAGACGTGTCTCTGGACTTCCGACCGACTGAACCGCTGGGCAGTGTGCGGGTTGATTTAGGACAGATCGAGCAGGTCCTGATGAATCTGTCCGTCAACGCGCGCGACGCGATGCCCACCGGAGGCAAGCTTCTCATCGAGACTGCGAATGTGGTTTTGGACGACGCTTACATCGGACAGCAGGGACCAGTAAAGCCCGGTTCGTATGTGCTGCTTAGCGTTTCAGATACTGGAACCGGCATGAATCCGGAAACGCTCTCCCGGGCGTTTGAACCGTTCTTTACAACCAAGGAGCGAGGAAAGGGCACCGGGCTCGGACTCGCCACAGTCTGGGGGATCGTCAATCAAAGCGACGGCTACATCTCCGTTTACAGCGATGAAGGGCACGGCACGACGTTCAAGATTTACCTTCCACGAGTGGATCAACCCGCAGAAAGCCTTGTGCCCCCTGAAGTCAAGATCGTGCCTCCGTCAGGCCACGAGACGATTCTCTTGGTCGAGGATGATGAGGCGTTACGAGATCTCACTTTAACGGTGCTGCAGAGCAAGGGATACCGGGTGTTGGCTGCCAGGACAGGCAGGGCGGCCTTAGAGCTGGTTGGACTCTTTACTGGGAAAATCTCCCTCTTGCTGACGGATGTGATCATGCCGGAAATGACCGGACCAGAATTGGCAGCGGAGATGCAGATCCGGAGGCCAGGCATCCGAGTTTTGTACATGTCCGGTTACGCTAAGAACTTTGTTATCGATACAGGCATGCTTGGCGCTTCGTCAGCCATGCTCGTAAAGCCTTTCTCGAGTCTGGAACTCCTGACAAAAGTGCGGGCGGCTCTTGGAGGGGATGAATCGCAAATCGAGAATCCGAACTCCGACTAGATTGCGTTGCCGATTTTGGCATGCAGCCCAAAGGGCGGAGATCTGATGCTCGTCGCCTGGAAGTTTCGGCTTCGCAGTTGACTGCGCGCCGCTGATAAAGCGGTATGGCATCGCGGTTTGCGTGACGTGCAAAAACGTTCACATTGACGACGACGCTGAGCGCGCCGACAATTAAGGCTACGACCCGCAGTGAAACCCTCTCGGGATCCGACGATTCATCCTTCCGGGGTAGCCATCTATGAAATGCTTCACATTTTTTCTCTGCCTCTTGGTTTGCGCGACTCCAATGTTTGGTCAGTCGATCCCAGCAGGCAAGACTGAGAAACTCCTACACCTCGATCCCGGGACCAAAATTGCGGAAGCTTACGGGAAGCTCCCGCTGAGCTTTGAGGCTAACCAGGGTCAAACGGATGCAGCTGTGAAGTTTCTCTCTCGCGGGAGCGGCTACACGCTCTTCCTCACCTCGGATGAAGCTGTCTTCTCGGTCCACGCAGATAAAGCGAAGCGAAGCACTCTCGACCGGCAGCCTTTAGGTGCGCAGTCTGAAATCACCACCAGCGAGGTTGTGCGGATGAAACTCGTGAAAGCCAATCCTGCGGCCAAGGTGACTGGCGCGGAGCAACTTCCCGGCGCGAGCAACTATTTCCTCGGAAACGATCCTGCGAAATGGCGGAGTGATGTTCCGACTTACGCCAAGGTGAAGTACGAAGGAATTTATTCAGGCATCGATCTCGTTTACTACGGCAACCAGCGCCAGCTTGAGTATGACTTTGTGGTAGCGCCTGGTGCAGATCCTCATCGTATTGCGTTCGATTTACGCGGCGCGAAGCATATCCTTCAAAGCGCAAATGGAGATTTGGTCTTAAAAACGAGCGAAGGCGAAATTCGTTGGCTCAAGCCAATTGTGTATCAGGAGAACGATGGACGGCGTCAGGAAATCGCGGCTCACTACGCGATCAGGGATAGGAATCGCGTGGGATTTGAGCTGGCAAAGTATGACCCTGGCAAGCCGCTCTACATCGATCCACTGGTGTACTCGACCTATTTGGGCGGTCAAGGCCATGATTATGCCTATGGCATCGCCATCGACGGATCAGGCAATGCATACATCACCGGGTATACCGACTCAGTCGACTTTCCTGTCACACCAGGTGCGTTCCAGCCGAAATGCGCGGCCATCAGCTGCGCAACGTATGGAGACGTCTTTGTAGCTAAGATCAATGCCTCGGGATCGGCTGTGGTTTATGCCACCTATCTTGGCGGCAGGTCCCGCGACTACGGCTACGGCATTGCGGTGGATAGTACAGGCAACGCTTACATCACCGGACAAACCAATTCAAACAACTTTCCCGTAACGCCAGGGGCCTTTCAGACAGCCAGCAGCGGTGGCGCCTTCGTGACGAAGCTCAACCCCACAGGCTCCGCTCTGGTTTATTCGACCTATCTTGGCGGCAGTGAGAGCGGATCCGGTATTGCTCTGGACAACGCCGGGGACGCTTTTGTCACCGGCTATACCGCTTCAGCGAACTTTCCAACGATGAACCCTCTCCAGCCCTCTAGCGGCGGGGGCACGGACGCTTTTGTCTCCGAACTCAACACCTCAGGCTCAGCTTTGGTTTACTCCACATATCTTGGCGGTAGTGGGGCCGACTATGCGTATGGCATCGTCTTGGATAGCTTGGGCAATGCATATGTCACCGGATCAACAAGTTCAACCAACTTCCCGACTACTTCGGGTGCCTTCCAGACGGCCTGCGATGCTGGGGGGAATTGTGCGGCTGCTGCCTTCGTCACAAAGGTGAATCCAGCGGGCTCGGCTTTAGTTTATTCAACCTATCTCAGTGGCGACGGGGTGGATTACGCCTACGGCATCGCTATCGACAGCTCCGACAACGCGTACATCACGGGAAGAACCACATCGAATAACTTTCCGACAATGAATCCCCTGCAACCATCTAATGCCGGCGGCGACGGAGATGCCTTCGTCAGCAAGCTCAACTCCACGGGCTCTGCTTTGATTTACTCAACGTATCTTGGCGGAACTGGACTGGATCAAGCTCAAGCGATCGCGGTGGACAGTTCGGGCAACGCTTACATCACCGGATATACCGTCTCCACCAAATTTCCCACGCTCAATCCGCTGCAGACCTATGCGGGTAGCTCAGACGCATTCGTGGCGAAGCTGAACCCGGAGGGATCGGCATTTACGTACTCTACTTACCTTGGCGGCAGTTCGGTGGAGCAAGGAATGGCCATCGCTGTGGATAGTGCGGACAATGCTTACGTCGCGGGATACACCGGCTCAACCAACTTTCCAACCGTGACCCCTCTGCAACCAGCGAATGCCGGGGACGTAGACATCATTTTGGTCAAGTTCGGAACGGTTTTTTTTCGGCCAACCAGCTTGGCTTTTGGCAACCAGACCGTGGGCACGACCAGCGCAAAGCAGGTTGCAACGGTCACCAACACCGCCCACTCTGCGCTGGCTATCAAGTCAATTGCTGTCACCGGAGCGAACGCCAGCGATTTTACTGAATCCAACAACTGTCCAACTTCCCTTGCGACAGGGAATAGTTGCACCATCACAGTGACGTTTACTCCGAAAGCGACTGGCGCAAGAAGCGCGACGGTGAGCATCACGGACGGTGCCTCTGGAAGCCCGCAGGCGCTTCCGTTAACCGGCGCAGGAGTGTTGCCTGCGGTCATGTTCTCCCCCTCCAGCTTCAACTTCGGCAATCAGACCGTGAACACAAGCAGCGCTCCACACGTTGCAACCTTGAAGAACACCGGCCTGGGCACGCTCGCCATCAAGTCCATCAGCGTCACGGGAGTGAACAGCGCCGATTATGCTCAAACTCATAACTGCGGCACATCTCTCGCACCAGGCGGAAGTTGCACCATCACGGTGACCTTTAAACCGTCTGCGATTGGCACGCGGACCGCCGCCGTGAGCGTCACCGACAATGCTCCCGCAAGTCCGCAGACGCTTGCATTAACCGGCGTCGGAGTGCTGCCCGCAGTCACCTTTTCTCCAACGAGCCTCACTTTCTCAACACAAGTCGTGTTCACCAGCAGCGCCGCTAAGGTGGTAACGTTGAAAAACACTGGCCTCGGAGTCTTGAGCATCACCGGCATCGCGATAAGTGGAGCTTTCGGCCAGACCCACACCTGCGGTACAACTCTGAGTTCGGGAAGCAGTTGCACCATCAGCGTTACTTTCAGCCCGAAGACGATAGGCACGCTCACCGGAGCCGTGTCCGTCACCGACAATGCTCCGGGCAGTCCTCAGAAAGTGACGTTGCAGGGCACAGGCACCTACGTGCAACTGAGTCCGACAAGCCTGAACTTCGGCAACCAGCCGGTGGGAACCAAGAGCTTGGCGCAGAAGATCACTCTGAGCAACAAGGGAAGCGTCGCCGTGAGTATCAGCTCCATTTCGGTCACTGGAACCAACGCCGCAGATTTTGCCCAGACGAATACTTGTGGCACGAGCGTGGCCGCAGGAGCAAGCTGCTTCATTACAGTTACCTTCAAACCATCTGCGGCTGGGAGCAGAAGCGCAGCGGTTTCCTTCAGCGATAACGGAGGCGGCAGCCCACAGAAGGTTAGCTTGTCAGGGACCGGCACTTAAGCACGAAAATCAAGATGCGAAATCAATCGTTGGCGGACCCCATGGAGGCGGCTGGCGCCCCCTTGCTATCCGAGATTTTCCTGGATGAAGCGGGGACTGAGGTGGACGTCGACTTGCACCAGCGGAGAATCGCCCACGGCCTTGAAGCTGTGCACTTCCCCCGCTTTGATTACGAAGATGTCTCCCGGCTTGCCTTCAAACGTCTTGTCGTTCACCGTCCATACGCCGCGGCCCTCGCGGATGAACTGGATCTCGTCATAAGGATGACGGTGCGGACCCGGCCCTGATCCGGGTTTGCCATGAAAGAGAAATACCGAGACCTTGGTGTCGTGATCCGCCCCAACAAATTCATGGGAACTCCCCACGAAGGGTAAATCTTCTTGCCGGATGTTGTGCATTAGTCGTGCTTCCCTTCCCGAAGTTCACCGCAACTGCTGAGGCTCTTCCCAAAAAACGTTTCCCCAGGAATATCTCTGCGCTGCCCTACCCGGGATAGGGATAAAGCACGTAGGGAGCGGCTTGATTCCAGTCGAGCCACGCGCTGTCGATCCATGGGTAGCCATAAGGCGGCCACGTCCAGAAAGGAGTCCATGCGCCCCAACCCAAGCCCCACCATCCCCAGCCCCAACCGAAGCCTAATCCCCAGCCGGGCCATCCCCAGCCCCAGTTCCAGCCGGGCCAGCCAAAGCCGCCACGCCCCCACGCATTGCCGCGCCAGCCGAATCCGTTTCTCTCGAAGCCGCCACGAAACGATGCGGTACCGATTCGGCTATTCGCTCCAATCGCGCCAGCGCGGGAGGAACCCGCGAACGAATGCCAGTTGCCGTCCGCAACGGCCGCGCGCGACGCCATCAGCGTGTTCGATCGTCCTGCCGCTCCGCTGGAACGGCCCAGTGCATTTCCGCCTGCGGTGCGAGCCGCGCTCGCGCCCGATCCGAACTGATGCCAACCTGGTGAAGTGTTCCGGGTGCCGGCGCTGTGTCCTTCCCACGACCATGGACGCCCGGCATTCGTCCGCCCGCCCGCAGATCCGCCGGGCATGCCTCGATAACCGCCACCGCCTCCAAAAGAACCACCGTGATATCCACCACCGGAAAACCCTCCGCTGCGCGCCCCGCCGCCGAAGCCGCCGCCATGGTATCCGCCGCCGTGGAATCCTCCACCACCGCCGCCCGCGTGGCCGCCCCCACGTTGCGCAAAGGCTGGAGCTGACACGAAGACCAAACCGAAAGAAATGAGACTTGCAAGAAGGGCTTTCGAGGGGGACATCTTCACGGGACACCTTCCCACTGGAACTAGCGCTTGGCGAGCAGCCGTATCCACAATCCTAATCCTTCAGAAGGTTGTTTTGCGTCTCGGAGTTGCACCCGTTTACATTCCGCGGCGGAGAGGAAGAATGGCGGCGCGGTCCAGGGCTTTTTTCACACTCGTACGATGTGACAAGCGTCCTTGTCATCCACAGGCGCAACATCTCATCATGACGAAAGCCGGAAGGCGGGAGAAGCAGATCAGAGCTAGAAGGTGAAATGCTCTAAATGGTTATTTCTCAATACTTTGACTGTAAGATGCCTGAAATGAATACTTTGCGCGGAAATAAACGCCTTGATTCTCGCAAGCCGATGAAAATAAAAGATTTGACGGTTTGTATGAGAAAAAAAATTTCGTTCAGTCTCATTCGAAGATTCCAGTTTTCGATACTCAGATCGTGGGGCGATTAGCCTTCGCGTAACTTCGCGCCCTTGGTGGTTGATGCCTTTTTATTCCGCCGGACCGAGAAGTTTGTCGGCGACTATAACGACTCCAGCAGGAAGTTCGGAAGATGTACACCGAGGCCGCGAGTAGCGGCAGCGGAGACCTGGTTCCTTCGCAGCAATTCGTTGATCTCGCGGTCGAGAATGTGTTGTTGCTCGGGCCGGAGGTTGGTGAAGCGGAAAGGCTGCAGGTATCCGGTAGCGCTCCGCATCGGAAACAGCATTGCAGCGCGGGCCTGAACAACGCCCGCCCCAATGGGAATTTTGAGATCGACCCGAATCCGCTCTTCCAGGTAGACGGCAAGATCGAGCAATCCACCGGTCAGCGAGATGCGTTGCAGCTTGGCGGGAATCTGCCGGTTGTTCTCGAGTTGCACCACCGCAAACACCGTCTCAGGCAAGGTGACGCGCGGAGCGCGCGGCGGGTAGTGGCCCTGCGAGGGACGCGTCATCGCCAACTCCATCCGTGCTTCACGGACTCGTTGACCGCGGCAGCCACGGCGGGTAGAGGATGCAGGCGTCCCGTCTGGCGCATGTCATCCCAGTTGTATTCGTAGGCTGTTCCGCAATCGAGGCAGATCTGGTAGTGACGGCCGCAACCATCGACGCGTGGCCATCCAAAGCGATGCGAGCACGATTGACGCAGAAGGTTTTCCAGGAATTTCATAGTTTCCCCGCATGATTTCGGATCTTCCACTGATCGAGCCAGCGGTGGAAGAAGGGCTTGTCGCGCGCCTCGAGCAGGCCGTTCAGCGCCGTCAGCAGCTTGTTCGGCGGCTGCGACTTGGACAGGAACGTATCGACGGACTTCAGCTTGTTTTCGGGCAGGGGACCGAAAGCGGAGAGCAGCATGATGGGGACATGGGATTTCAGGTCCTTCATTCGCGTGGCGAGCAAACCGCCATCCATGCCCGGCATCTGGTAATCGACCACGACCGCGTCGATCGGGTGAGTCAGGAAGAGTTCGAGGGCCTCATCGCCGCTGCTGGCCCCGAGTACATCGAAACCGCTTTTCTCGAGCAGCATCTTGCGGCCAATGAGACCTTTCCAGTGGTCGTCGATACAGAGAATGGTCGCTTTACGCCTGCGCTTCAACGCTTTGATTGTCCCGTTCGGCCAGAGAAGGTTGGGGTTGAGCAGCCGATTCGGCCAGGAATCGTGCCGCAGGACATCGTGACGAGGCGGGCAAGCTGATTGAACTACTAATGGTCACCACCCACAAATTACGAACGGGCACTTGCGCGGCAGTTACCCCTTTGCCCAGGTGAAAAATGGGCGGAGTGAGATTTCTCGGTCTCCCACAGTATGGCGCCGATCGGCGGAGACCTGCCCGATTGACAGGCCTTCCGGCGGGTTCCTATACTTGCCCGCGCTACGAATTCCCTTCCTGTGGAGGACTCCCAATGACGAAACACACCCTACTGGCCTTGCTGCTTTCCGCCTCCGCAATTTTTTGTGTTGGGCAAGAAGCGGACAAGGTCCACGCTCCGAAGCTGAAAGCGCAGACCAGTGGAACGACACAACTGCTGATTGCCGTCAGCCCCGTGAACTCACGCGTAGTCTGGGCCAGCGGCACTGGCGGGACGTACGTGGTGACAACGGATGGCGGAGAGCACTGGAAAGCCGGAGTCGTCCCCGGCGCCGAGAACGACGAATTCCGCGATGTCCAGGGAGTCAGCGACAAGATCGCATACCTGATGTCGATCGGCAACAACACCACCGACTTCAAGGTCTACAAGACGGTGGACGGCGGCGCGCACTGGACCATCGAGTTCACCAACCAGGTCGCAAATGCCTTCTACGACTGTTTCGCCTTCTGGACTCCGACGCGCGGCATCATGCACAGCGATTCGATGAATGGTGTGTTCCTCGACGAACGCACTACGAATGGAAAGACCTGGCAATCGATTGGTTCGAACCTGCCACCCGCGCTTCCGGGTGAAGCGTCTTTCGCGGCGAGCGGTACCTGCATCGCGGCGCAGGGCAAGAGAAACGCCTGGGCTGTCACCGGCGGAGCGACGATCGCGCGCGTGCTAGCGACGCGCGACGGAGGAAATACCTGGAACGCCTACGACACGCCGCTGGTGAGTAATCCCAGTGCGGGCGCCGTTTCGGTAGCGTTCCGAAATGCCTGGGACGGAATGGTCGCAGGCGGCGATCTCGCCTCCAACACCGCCGCGGACGCGGCCACGTCGCATGACGGCGGCCGCACCTGGAAGCTGACAAAGAAGCCGCCGGTGCAGGGAGCGATCTTCTGCCTGGCCTATGCGAGCGGCAGGTATCACGACGACGACGATCAAGGCGAGGAAGATCACGGCCGCACTGTTGTAGTGACCGCCGAGACCGAACCGAACTACAGCTCAGGATCCGCAGCCTGGACACCCGACGAGGGCGAAACCTGGTACGCGCTGCCGAAGGTGAGCGGTTACTGGGGCGTGGCCTTCGCCGATCCGCATGCAGGATGGTTCGTCGGAAACAACGGCCAGATTCTGAAGATCAGCTTCTAGCCTCTGATTCCGGAATGGACGAGTGCCGCCTTTCGCGCAAGCGGCGCTCGTTCCCCTATACTCTGCTCGATGAAGTCTTCCCTCGCGACGATCGCGGAAGCAAAGATCACCATCGCCATCGCCGGCATCCTGACTCTGACCTCGCTCGTACTGATGTTGGTGTGTGCCTCGCCAGAGTTCAGTTGGGATGAGGCAGATTACGTCTTGAGCGCGAGCAACTCCTGGCACTTTCTCTGGGCTAGTTCCGACTACAACCGCCACGGGCACGGACCGATGGATATCTACCTCGCCAAAGCGAGCGAATCTCTCGTGCCGAAGGGTTGGCCGATCGCATTGCGATTTCGCTTGCTGAACGCGCTGGCCGGGTCGCTCGCGATTGGAATCCTCTACTGGGTCGTCCGCCATGCGTTCGCGGCTTCCCGGGCAGCCGCGCTGGCGAGTTCGTGCCTGTTGTTGTTCAGCGTGATTCGACTGGAGGAGACAAGCGTCGTCGGGCCACATCACCTCATGCTGGTCTGCACTCTCGCTCTGATGGGATTGGGATACCGGTGGCTCGATACTCCCTCGTTGCAGGCAGGCATTGGGCTGGGAGTTGTGCTGGGCCTCGGGGCGCTTTCCATGACGTACGTGATTCCGGCGTCGCTTTGCTGGGGGCTGTCTGTCGCGCTTTGCGGTAGGGAATGGATTCAGTGGAAGCACCGGCCTTTTCGCGTGGCATGGGCGATTCTGGCTGTAGCAGGAGTTGCCTCGCTTGTCGTTCTGCTTCTATGGCCTCCCGGCGTGGTGCGGCATGTCATCGTGAGCAATTTCCGGTGGTATTTGCATTACGCGCACGCGACAACCTTGGTTGGAGGTCTCATCTATGAGGATGCGCCGCGATGGGCATTCCTCTATTGGCTGGTGCGGCTGGAGTCTCCGCTATTGTTTTTCTCGATTTTTGTGATCGGAAGCGCCTATTGGAGCGCTTTCCGGCGGGGCGCCTTATCACGCAGGCACGCATACATTGCAGTCTGGCTCGGGTTCTTCCTGTTCACTGCGTTGGCGGCGCACATTGCAGGAGCGCGGAATCTGCTTCAATTCACGGGCGTGCTGTGTGTCGCAAGCGGAGTTCTGTGGGATGAAGCGTTCGGACAGAATTCGGTGCGAATCCGTCTCGCAATGCTCGCCGTCGTTGCGGCAGCCATTTTTAACCTCGCGTGGCTTCGGGAGAGTCCGGGCTACACTCCGTACCTCGAAACCAACGGCTTCCGCGCCTTCTTCGAAGAAAACGCAAATCGCCTGCAGGATCACGCCAACGCACTGGTCTATAACACCCCAGCGTTCCGCATTTATGAACAAGCCTCGGGAACGTCGGTGCAGTGGGACGTTGCGGAGATTGCGTGGACGCCGCGCGCCAGCGCTCCATTGCCATCAGACACGAAGTACGTGCTGATCCCGGAACTTGTTTACGCGCACATGCCGCCCGAGCAGCCCATGCACCGCATCGTTGCGAATCACTGGAAAGTTATCTGGAGCCACAAGGAAAGGCGCGGGTGGGAGCTGCGGCTGTATGAAAATCCGGAGATGCCAGCGCGCTAAGTCTCTGTTCTGCGGAAAGCCGATGTCGGAGCGACTACTCTTTGAGCGGGACAACCGGGCTGCCGTCGCGGCAGAAGGTCGCAACTCGCTGAAGACCGCCGTTGGCCATGGGCACCGTCATGACCGGACCGTAGCAGTAGACGGCGTGTCCGGTTGCGGCGAAGTACCAGCGTCCGCCTTTCGAATGCTTCGCCATTTGCGTGGCGGGCTGCTTCATCGGCTTCTGCGGCGCCAACGGCAGAACGGGCAAGCTCAACAACAAGGCTAGGGTCAGGGCCTTCATTGGTCTTCTTTCTGACTGCTCACCTACCGGGCTAAACCACCAAATCTATGTCTGCTCTCGCCGATCCTGCCAGGGTCAGATGCGGATCAGTGCGCGGCGATCGTCGGCCATATCGGACGCGGGCCGCGAAGGCATTTCAAACTGCTCTTTCTGCTTCTGATTCTGGTTCTGTGCGCGATTCTGTGGTACCGCCTGGGAAGACGGGGCCTGTGCCTGGGTTGACGGGTTCTGATTCGACTGCGCCTTGCCTGCGGGCGCGGCGTGTTGCGCCTGCGCCGCCTGATTCTGCTTCGCCTTCATCTTGGAAACTGAAAGCTCGGTGCTGTCGCGGAAGAGCTCGCGAATCAGCGCCCTCTGGGATTCGATCGTCGAGCCCTGCTCCACGATGAGCATGGTCATCAGGGCGTACGAGATGCAAAACAGCACGGTCAGGAGCGGCAACCAGCCGAGCTTTTTTCGCGGCGAAGGAGCGTCAATGGGGGCTGCGGTTGAGATTTCCGTGCTGGTGAACAAAGTCGTCAAAATCCACCCCGATCATCTGCCCCTGGCTCGCGGGCTGACAGGGGAAATGCACCCAGGGCACCAATATCGCACTTGTTCGTAAAACGTTGAAATCGCGCTCTTTAGAGTTTGGCTCGAGGGGGTCCACAACCTGCGAAAGTGCAACTCGCTGCACATTATGAGCAAGCGAGATTTCCCCGGAAAAAGGTTATCAACCGGCCAAACCCCTTGTATTGACGGGACTTCTGCCGCGTTCCAGAGGCTTCGCTATGAGCATTCGCAAATCTTCAGGACAGTTACTTCCGGAACTTTCCGGACCGTGATTTAGGTCCTAAGATCATGCCGTAGTCAGCTTGAGCTTACATATCCAACCCCAAGGGACTGCGCACATGCGTCGGTACGTCGTGGCTCTGGCTTTGCTGCTGTTCGCTGGATTTGTGCTCACCAGCAGCGGACAAGTTCAAGAATCGTCGAATGAATCTCGCCGAGTGGTCCAGCGTGTCTCGCCTTTGTACCCCAGCGTGGCGAAGAGAATGAACCTGGCGGGGACAGTGAAACTGGTCGCAGTCGTCGGACCGGACGGCAAAGTGAAAACTGTGGAATCGGTAGGTGGAAGCCCCCTCCTGATTCAGGCAGCGAGAGACGCCGTCACGAAGTGGAAGTATGCTCCGGCCGCCTCCGAATCGCGAGAATCGGTGGAATTCCATTTCAATCCACAAGGCCAAGAATAACCGGCCGCTGGATTCGTTTTACTTTCCCAGAACCAGCTTAGCGATCGTCGCCAGTTGCATGTTCGATGTGCCCTCATAAATCTTCCCAATCTTGGCATCGCGCCAATACTTCTCTACCGGATAGTCCTTGGTGAACCCGTAGCCGCCATAAATTTCAATCGCCAGTGAAGTCACGCGCTCGGCAACCTGGGAGGCGAAGAGCTTGGTCATGGCGGCCTCCTTGACGAAGTTCACGCCGGCATCCTTCATGCGGGCGGCGTTATAGACCATGAGGCGGGCTGCCTCGATGTCAGTCGCCATCTGCGCGATCTGAAACTGGATGCCCTGAAAGTCGGAGATGGGCTTGCCGAACTGCTTGCGTTCGACCGCATACTTGCAGGCAAACTCCCATGCGCCGCGGGCCAGGCCGATCATCTGCGCGCCAATGCCGATGCGGCCCTCGTTCAGAGTTTCGATCGCGATCTTGTAGCCCTTTCCCGGTTCGCCCAAGACGTTCGCCTTTGGTACTCGGCAATCTTCGAGAATCAGTTCGCAAGTGGAAGACGCGCGAATGCCCAGCTTGTCTTCTTTTTTGCCCACGGTGAATCCAGCGAAATCCTTTTCCACGAGAAAAGCGGTGATGCCCTTATAGCCGGCAGCAGGATCGATGGAAGCAAAGAGCACGAAGAGCCCGGCCTCCTTGCTGTTGGTGATCCAAAGCTTGCGGCCGTTAAGGATGTAGTCGGAGCCTTTAAGCTCAGCGCGGGTTTGAAGAGCAAAGGCGTCGGAGCCGGATCCGGCTTCGCTGAGAGCGTAGGCGCCGACGATTTCCGAGGCCATGCGCGGGAGATAGCGTTTCTTCTGGTCATCATTGCCCCAGCGGAGCAAAGCATTGTTGACCAGGGTGTTCTGCACATCGACGATCACGCCGGCGGAAGCGTCTACCCGGGAGAGTTCTTCGACTGCGAGGATAGCTTCGAAGAATTTGGCACCTGCGCCGCCGTATTGCTCGGGAATCTCGATCCCCATGAGCCCCAGCTGGAAGAATTCTTGGATCAGGCTTTTGTCGAAGACGGCTTTTTCGTCCATCTCCTTGACGAGGGGGCGGAGTTTCTCGTCGGCAAACTGACGGATGTTGTCGCGGAATAGAAGTTCGTCTTCAGTTAGCGTGGTCAGGGGGACAGGAGAGATAGCTTGCAGCGAGGCTTCAGACATGCTGACACCTTTCCGTGCGGATGCTTTATGGTAGCACCGGGAAAGGCTTTAACCACGAAGGACACTAAGGTTCACGAAGGAAGATTAAGCGAGATCCAGCCTCTCTTTGTGCCTTTTATGCCTTCGTGATTGTCGGAGTTACTGGCGCTTGTAGACGAGTTTCAGGCTATCGGCCTGAAGGATGCGCTTGATCTGGCTTTGCGCGTGCACCGACCAGGGACCGGTGCTGTCGAGTTTGACGTAGGCTCGCCAATGTTTCAGAGCCTTGCGCGGCTCGCGAGTCTTTTCGTAAGCGAGAGCCAGGTTGTAGTGGGCGTCGGCGTAGGTGGGTGCTAATTGCAGAGCCGTTTTGTAGATCTGAATCGCATCGTGGACGCGGCCGGTCTCGTCAAGCACGTTGCCTAGATCGAAGTAAGCGAGAGCGTAGCGCGGATCGGTTTCGATCGCCTGCCGATAGTGGCTCTCGGCTAGTCCAAACTCCTGGCGGTTGTAGTACAGGGTGCCGAGGTTGATGTGCGCGGCGGCGTGAGCGGGATCGAGCTCGAGAACGCGGTGATACGCAGCGATCGCTTCGCTGTGATTGGATGGATCTTCCTCCAAAGCGATTCCACGCGCGAACCAGGAGGCAACTTCACTCTCGTGCGGGCTCGGATCGGGGCGGGGCACAGGCGTGCTGGTCACGACTTTCTCGCGGGCCGTGAAATCCATCAGAAACTGGCCGGCGATGGGCTCAAGCAGCTTGCCATCGTGGCGGAACGCGACACGATGCTTACCGGTCGACCACGCTGCGGCTTCCAGCAACGGCTTCTCCACGCCAGCGGCCTGCTTGCGCATCGCATCGAGAGATTTCCGGATCACGGTCGGGCGGACGCTCATCGCGATGAGATCGCGAACTTTCTTTATTTGCAGGAGGTCCGCGAAGGAGTAAGTCTCGGCGTAGCTGAGCAGTCCAATGCGTTCCCAGTTGGTCAACTGGCGTTGCGTAATGCGGAGGATCCGGAGTAAATCTTCGCGAGTGTACACAGTTCGTGTGGCGGACCTGGCGCCACGGAAATTCCCGGTTTCATTATCTTCAACTTGAGATCATCTGCGCAACTGCAAACCCTGTGGAGGGCTGTGGAGAACCTGAATGGTTCACAGCTGCACTCACACAGCGACGGTGGCGGCCTGGTACTCCTCGTAGGTGCCCTTGAAGTCGCTGATCTTGTGATCGGATTCGAAGTGCCAGATGCGCGTGGCCACCTCGTCGATCAGGTCATGGTCGTGGGTGACGAGAAAAACCGTGCCCTGGTAGCGCTGCAGCGCGATGTTGAGCGCGTTGATGGATTCGAGATCGAGATGGTTGGTCGGCTCATCGAGAACGAGAACGTTCGGCTTCTGAAGCATCAGCTTGCAGAAGAGGAGGCGCGCGGCTTCCCCACCAGAAAGGACATTGGTGGATTTTGTGGCCTCTTCGCGGGCGAAGAGCATCTGGCCGAGAATGCCGCGAAGTTCTTCGCTGACGGAGGAAGGGTCCCACTGATGCAGCCAGTCGATTGCGGTGGTGCCGTTCTCAATCAGGCTGCGATGATCCTGGGCAAAGTAGCCGATGGAGGCTTCGTGCCCCCAGACAACCTTACCGGAGTCGACGAAGGGTCCGTCGTATCCCGTGGTCCTGCGCAGTTCCGATTCAGGGGTGGTCGGGGAGTTCGCAAGGAGCGCGTTCAATAGCGTGGTTTTGCCTGCTCCGTTGCGTCCCATAAGCGCGATTTTCTCGCCGCGAGAGATGCTGGCGGTGAAGTCCCGGATGACGCGGTTATCGTCATAGGCTTTGCCGAGATGCTCGATCTCGAGGATGTGCTTGCCGGACGGGCGCTTCTGCTCGAACTTGATGAATGGCCGCTGGATGTTCGATTTTGCGAGTTCGGTAACCTGAAGCCGTTCGACCTCCTTGCGCCGCGACTGAACCTGGCTGGAACGCGTACCTGCGGCGAAGCGGGCAATGAATTCGTTCAACTGCGCGATTTTCTTTTCGCGCTGGGCGTTCTGGGATTCAATCTGCGAGCGGATCTGCGTCTTGGCCACCACCATATCGTCGTAGCTGCCGGTATAGGTGATGATGGTCTGATAGTCGATATCGGCGATGTGGGTGCAGATGCTGTTCAGAAAATGCCGGTCGTGCGAAATCGTGATGACAATTCCGTCGTAGTTGATCAGAAACTGTTGCAGCCAGTGGATTGAGTCGAGATCGAGGTGGTTGGTAGGCTCGTCGAGCAGCAGAGCCTGGGGATGTCCGAATAAAGCTTGCGCGAGCAGCACACGAACTTTCTGGCCGCCCTGGAGTTCACCCATCTTCCGGGAGTGCAAGTCTTCGGGGATATCGAGGCCCTGGAGCAGGATGGCGGCATCGCTCTCGGCGGAGTATCCGTCCTCTTCGCCGACAATGCCCTCGAGTTCGCCCAGCTTCATTCCATCTTCGTCGGACATGTCGTGCTTGGCGTAGATGACATCACGCTCCTGTAGAGCGGCCCAGAGGCGACGGTTGCCCATGATGACGGTGTCGAGCACGGAATAGGCATCGAAGGCGAACTGATCCTGGCTGAGGATGCCAAGCTTGCGCGGGCGGACGACGTCGCCTTTTTGGGGATCCAGTTCACCGCTGAGCAGCTTCATGAACGTCGACTTGCCAGCGCCATTGGGGCCAGTGAGGCCATAGCGGCGTCCGGGTGTAAACGCGGTGGAGACCTCTTCGAACAGAATTTTGGCGCCGTAGCGCATCGACACATTACTGACTGAGAGCATGTTTTCTAAGTTTCTTCAGGAACTGCGGGAAATTCCGCCAAGACGGTGCGCAGCTGGTATCCCCAGAATACCACGCGAATAAAGCCTTGAACCACCGGGGAGACGAAGAGACACGAGGAAGCCTGATGTGGCTTCCAAACCCTGTTTAACATCCCGCCGGGAACCTAGTGTCCGCCGGAACTTGCTTGAATCAACTGCTCGACCGGAGTGGCAACCTGAAGTAACAGACCGGCCACGGGCTTCTTTGCCTGGCTGATCACTGCGAGTTGCTGGGTCTTCCAGAGGTCCGGCTCTGCCTGCGACTTGCCGAGGTAATCGAGCGCCTGCAACCCGGCAGAACCGAGCATGGCAAGGTTTTGGGAGATCGGGATATCTTCCTGCAGCAGCGACGAGTTTTCGAGCAGCGGGCGCAATTTCGCATCATTGTCGCGCCAGAGCGTCAGCCAATTTCGGATCTGCGCTTCGGCTGCCTGGTCTTTGTATCCGCTGCCGGCGTATTTCTGAACCAGGCTGGCGAATTCGAGAGCGACGCCGCTTTCAGGATAGGCGGCATCGATAAGCCGGTTCAGCGGCGCGTGGAAGTCGATGGGGCCTTTTGATTCGTCCCAACGGTTGTAATCCTTCACCGGTTCGACAACATCGGCGAGCACCCTCAACGAAGAAATTTCGGAATCTCCGGCCATGCGATGAAGCATGCGCTGGCGGGCGGAGAGGTGCTCCAGGCCAAGCCATTCGAGTTCGAGGCTGACGGCGTTCATCCGTGCATACATGGAGGCGGGATCGGTTACTTGCTGAGGTGACCAGAAGCGTTCAGCGACCACGGCATTGCGGGGCCAGATGTGGGAATCGATATTTTCCGGGGTAACCCATTCCGCCCATTGGCAGGACTCGCCTCCGAGAATGCGTTTCTGCTCTTCGGGAGTGAGGTTGGCGGCATCTCCACTCAACGGCTCCACTGCGTAGTGCCGCGCAGCGGGCCACATCAGGTCCAGATAGTATCCGGAGGAAAGGATGCTGCTGTAACCCTGCTTCGCAGCCTGCGCCAGGGAGGCTGGCCCCCGCCAGGATTGCACGACGATGGTCTTCGGCAGATCGGGGTGGAGAATTTCATCCCAACCCACCATGGTCTTGTGGTTCTTGGCGACAATCTTCTGCAGGCGCTCATTGAAGTAGGCCTGCAGGTCCTGATTGTTCTTCATGCCGTGCGAGTGAATGAATTCCTGAATCTTCGGGTTGGCGTCCCACTCCTTTCCGTCGACTTCATCTCCCCCAATATGGAAATACTCGTCCGGAAAGAGCTTAGCCATCTCGGCAATAAAAGTTTCGAGAAATTTGTAGGTGGACTCACGCGTGGGATCGAGAATGGGATCACCAGTTTCGAGCGTGTAAGGACCGGAACCGCTGGCGAGTTCGGGATACCCGATGACCCAGGAACGGGCGTGGCCCGGCATGTCGAATTCCGGGACGACTCGGATTCCGCGGTCGTGGCAGTAGACGATGAAGTCGCGGATTTCCTCCTGCGTGTAATAGAGATTGTCAGAGCCCTTCTCCTGCAGCTTGGGGAGTTTTTTGCTCTCGACGCGGAAGCCCTGATCGTCGGAAAGATGCCAGTGGAGAACGTTCATTTTCACGGCGGCGAGACCGTCGATATTCTGCTTGAGTACATCGATCGGAATGAAGTGGCGGCTGACGTCGATCATCAGGCCACGCCAGGGAAAGCGCGGCTGGTCTTTAATGGTCACCGCCGGAACGGAGAATCCGGCCGGAGTGATTTGGACGAGTTGCAGGAATGTCTGAAGGCCATGCAAGACGCCGAGTGGAGTCGCCGCATTCAGTTGCGCGCCCGAATCTGCGATGGTGAGGCTGTAGGACTCATCTTCGCCTAGTTTCTGGACTTCTTCGCGGCCGTGGTCCGCATGCACGGTCAGCGTAGCTGGCGAGCCGGGGGTGGGGCGAAAAGGAATGCCGGTCTGGCGCGAGAGTTGCGCCGTAAAGCGCTGCACCGCGCTCTCGAGCCCATGGTCGCGGGACCCGTTGATCGCCACAGAGAATGACTGCGTGATAGCCAATTGCCCAGAACCTTGCTGCACGCTCGCGGGCATGGGCATCAGGTTGAGAGCGGGTTGAGACTGCGCGAATGCAGAAGCACTCATGAAAACGACTAGTGATAACAATTTTTGTCCCATAGCCTTTATGAAATGCTTTTGAAATTTAGAAACGAATGCTTGCCACGGATTATTTCGTGGCAAAAAAATCAAAATTCACTCGCGCGTTATCGCTGCGCACTCCTACCGGACCGTCAAATTGCAGCGCAACCGGGCCGAGATCACCCTCCCACACAGTCCGGTCATCGGCTGCGACCATCAGGTTTGAGCCTTTCATCGAGGCTCTGAGTTTGTGTGGCTGGCCGGGACGAATTGCAGCCACTTGGGCGGAGACGCGCGGCTTGAACTTCGTGATGTAGCCGAGATCAAGACACTGCTCGTGCGTGCTCTCCCCGGGATTGCGCTTCACCGACACGGCGATCTTCGTATCAGGAGCAAAGTGCCACATCACATAAACAATGTTGCAGTTATCCTGCGCGCGAAGCTTGATGCCGAACTGGGTCCGGACTTCGCCGCTGCCGAGCCGCGAGACCTGCGCGGTCGGCCCCTGATACGTAAATTTTACGGTGACGTCCTGGCGGGTCTGATACTTCAGGACGGCACGCATCTCTTTCGTCGAAACGCTGAGCCGGCCCTGCGAATTTTCGATCTTCCCATTAGTAACGTGAAAGTCATCCAAGGAAACCTGCGCGTAAGCGGTCGGGATGAGGGCCAGCGCCCAGACGGAGAGCATGCCTCCGAGCGGCGACCGCAGTCTCGTGACTGTCTTCATCGAAAACTCTCAACCAAAAGCGCCCGGCCAGCGATTGAACTAATGTCCGCCGCCCAGCTCGCGAACGATTGCACCGACGAATTGCTTGGCATCGCCAAAGAGCATCAGCGTCTGATTCAGGTAGTAGAGCGGATTGTCGATACCGGCAAAGCCGGGGCTCATGCCGCGCTTGATGACCATGACAGTATGCGCCTTGTCGACGTCGAGAATCGGCATGCCGAAAATAGGGCTGGACTGGTCGGTGCGCGCGGCCGGGTTGGTCACGTCATTAGCGCCGATGATGAGGGCGACATCGGTCTGCGGAAAATCGCCGTTGATTTCTTCCATCTCAATGAGGCGATCGTAGGGGATGTCGGCTTCGGCGAGCAGTACGTTCATATGGCCGGGCATACGACCCGCGACGGGGTGGATGGCGAAGCGGACATCGACACCCTTTTTGGTGAGCGCATCATAGAGTTCGCGGACTTTGTGTTGAGCCTGAGCCACGGCCATCCCGTAACCGGGAACGATCACCACCTTGTTGGCGGCCGAGAGGATCGACGCGGCTTCCTCAGGATTCGCGCTGCGGACAACTCGTTCTTCTTTCGCACCGGCAGCTGCGGTCTGTACCTGTCCGAACGCTCCAAACATCACGTTGGTGAAGGAGCGATTCATAGCCTTACACATGATGACGGAGAGAATGAAGCCGGAAGATCCGTCGAGCGCGCCAGCAACGACCAGGACTTTACTGTTGAGAACGAATCCAAGCAGGGCAGCCGAGAAGCCCGCATAGGAGTTCAAAAGGGAAATAACAGTCGGCATGTCGGCGCCGCCAATTGGCGTTACAAGCAGAATCCCGAAGATCAACGCTACAACCACCATGATGGGGAACAAGATGGTGTTTGCAGGGTTCACTACCAGCGCGACTGCCAGGGCCAGCGCGGCTCCGAGCACGGAGAGGCTGACGATATTCTGTCCACGATAGACGATGGGCCGCTGCGGCAGGATCTCCTGCAACTTTCCGGCAGCGATGAGGCTTCCGGTGAAAGTCAACGATCCGATAATGACTTCGAGGGCGATCTCCCCCATTTGAAAGCGCGTGACGGGCTCGGTGCCTACGTAGTATTCAGCGATACCGATCATTGCGGCTGACAGCGCACCGAAGGCGTGGCTGAGGGCTGTTCGCTGCGGCACGGCGGTCATGTGCACCATGCCCAGAGGAACACCGACTCCGGCGCCAATAATCAGTGGAATCAGGACCCAGCGGTACGCCGTCACTTCGGGATTGAAAAGGGTGGCGATGACAGCGAGGGCCGCACCGACTTCTCCGGCCAGAACACCCCAGCGGGCAGTGGCCGGCGAACTCAGGAACCTGAGGGAAAGAACAAACAGGACAACCGCGGCGATATAGGCGAAGTCGAGATATTGCTGCAGGTCAGCCGCATTCATGATTGTTTCGACCTGCCGGACTTGAACATACGCAGCATGCGGTCGGTGATCACGAATCCTCCGACCATATTGCTGAACGAGGCGGCCACGGCAATCGCACCCAGAACCACGGTCAGGCGTGTCTCGTGGCGGCCGGCGATGATGATGGCGGCGACGACGACGATCGCATCGAGGGCATTGGTCAACGACATCAGCGGCGTGTGCAGGAGTGGTGAAACACGCTTGATGACCTCAAATCCCACGAAGCCGGCAAGGATAAAGACGTAGAGGTTGGAAATAAAATCCGCTGGCATGAGTTCCCTTTACAGTGGTTACGTGTTTACGACAGTCTGTCGCGAAAGCTAAAGTGCCGTCCCTTCCGGACTTCCTTCGCGACTGCCTTGCTTTCCCGGCACTCCCGTGCCGGGCATTCACATTCCTCCGCTGCGCGTCAGCCCCGATGCAGAGCTCAAAATCACGTTGCATTCGCTAACGCGGGCAGCTTGAAAAATTCGCGGACGCGGGTGTTCACGATCTCTCCACCCTGTGTGATCAGGGTTTCGCGGATGATTTCGTCTTGCATGTTCTGCTGCAGCTTGCCATCTTTCACCATGTAGGTGAGGTATGTCGTGAGGTTGCGCGCATACATCTGGCTGCCGTGATACGGAACGCTGCTCGCCAGGTTAATCGCGCCAATAATGTTGACCCCGAATTCTTTTACAGTCTCGCCGGTGCGGGTCAGTTCGCAGTTGCCGCCGCGTTCGGCGGCAAGGTCTACGATCACCGAGCCGGGCGCCATTCCCTTCACCATATCAGCAGTAATCAATACAGGAGACTTCTTCCCGGGGATAACCGCCGCGGTGATAACGACGTCGCTCTCAGCAACCACCTTGCCGAGAAGTTCGCGCTGGCGGGCGTAGAAGCCCTCGTCCTGAGCGGTGCCGTAGCCACGCGCGTCCTGCGCATTCTTGGCTTCGATCGGCAGTTCAATGAAACGTCCGCCGAGACTTTGCACCTGCTCCTTGGCAGCCGGACGCATGTCGTAGGCGGAAGCGACAGCCCCGAGTCGGCGCGCAGTCGAGATCGCCTGCAATCCGGCGACGCCGGCTCCGATGACGAAGACACGAGCTGGTGTAATCGTGCCGGCGGCGGTGGTCATCATGGGGAAGATACGGAGCGAGGTTTCGGCCGCAAGCAACACGGCTTTGTAGCCGCAGATCGTTCCCATGGAGGAAAGGGCGTCCATGCTCTGGGCGCGCGTGGTGCGCGGCATCAACTCGACCGAAAAAGAGGTGACACCCGCGGCGGCAATCTGCTGGATGACCTCTACGGAACCAAAGGGCCGAAGAAATCCAATCAGTGTCTGCCCCTGGCGCATCAAGGGCAAGTCAGCCTTACCCGTCACATCGTTGGAGCCGTAGCAGAGCACTTGTACAACGATGTCGGCTGTGCGGAAGACTGCGCCGCGATCGGGCACGAGCTTTGCGCCTTTTTCCACGTAGAGAAGGTCGGGGTAGCCCGCTTGCTCGCCAGCGCCAGATTCAATGACAACTTCGAGGCCCGCTTTAATCAGATTCGGGATGACGACTGGAACGAGCGCGACTCTCCGCTCTCCGGGATAACTCTCTTTGGGTACTCCGACGATCACGCGATCTTCATCCTTCCTGCTGCGTTTCGATCATTCGCACCGGATTTCAGTTTGCTGGGATGCCGGTGTGCCGGCATCTTTCCACAGGCAATTCGCGAGTTCCGTGACATGAGTCACACGATCAACAAGAGGCAGACTGGAAACAGTATCAGATTGGCAGGGGGAACTGGAAGTTGCGGTGAATGGGAACCCCAGTTCGACGAGCTAAGAGCTGTCGCGGTCCGCCAGTCCGGACTTGAACCAAAATGGTCCTGCAAACGGACTGTGGCTGGCGAAATCCACTGACCGAAGGTTCTCGCTTAGTTCCTGCATGGGACCTCCTCATCATTTTGGAGAGAACCGATAGTGCCATACGCGGGCCGCACCGATAAGGTTCGTGTCTTCTCCAAGCGATGCCAGAATTATCTTCGTTTTTTCCGCGGGAACGAACCGGCAGCCGGCGCGAATGACATTGCGAATGCCGTCGAGAAACAGCTCCGAGCTCTTCATGACGCTGCCGCTCAGAACGATGGCGTCGGGAGTGAACAGGTTAATGAGATTGGCAAGGCCAAGGCCGAGATAAAAAGCTTCGTGCTCGACGGCCTTTAGCGCGAACGCGTCACCTTGCCTGGCAAGTTCGCAGATTCGTTTCGCCGACATGCCTTCGCGGTGCGGGTAGTCGGGTGCGGCATTCTTCTCGAACCAGGCGAGCATACCGGGTCCGGCGGCGAGTGATTCCCAGCACCCTCGGAATCCGCAGCTACAGGGAGGACCGTTGGGATCGACGACCTGGTGTCCAACTTCAGGATGGGCACCATCGACACCGCGGTAGAGTTGGCCATCGAGGATAATTCCGCCACCGATGCCGGTCCCAACCGTGATGTAGATCAGGCGTTTTCGATCGCGGCCAACACCCCAGCCAGCTTCCGCGAGGGCCGCTGCGTCGCCATCGTTTTCGAGTGCGACGCCGACCTTGAAAATATCGGCCAGATCCCGGACCGGGCTTTTTCCGCGCCAGCCGGGCAGGAAGTCGACATCTCCAAACTCGCCTAGGATGGGATCGACGGGCCCCGTGGAGCCGATTCCGATGCCGGTGAGTTCGGCGCCCGCCTCGCGGTTCGTTTCGCGCAGCATGGCTGCAATCGACTCAATGCCGGATGAGTAGCGGTCGGGGTCGGTTGGAGTTTGCCTGCGCGAGAGAACTTTGCCGTTCTCGTCGACCATGCCTACTGCGATTTTCGTTCCGCCTATGTCGACTGCGCCGATCATCGTGCTGACATCATACTTTGTCGCCGGCGGATGACGCGAAAGGAGCAACCGCGAAAGCCACGAGGGTCCACGAACGAGAATTCTCGGCGTAAATCCTAAATCGCTTGCGCGTCCTGCAGTTCCTTCTTCATCCCTGCCCAACTGGTTCGAGTCGACTTTTCGGGCGTGCCGCCCCCGCTCCAGTGGGTCTCAAGACTGACGGCAAAGTGGTATCCGTCACGCTTGAGGGCTTTGAATTGTCCAGTCCAATCGATGATGCCGCCGCCCATTGGAGCCCACTCGTATCCCTTCGCGTTCCTGACCGCGTCTTTGCAGTGGCAATGGCCGATGCGGTCTTTGGGCAGAAGATTGTAGCCATCAGGATAGGGAACTTCCCCGAGCGTGGCGGCATTGCCGGGGTCCCAATTGAGCATCAGATGCGGCGACTTCACCGCGGCGAGGACCTTGGCTGCTTCCGCACCGGTTGCGGTGTTGCACGCTGGTTCATTTTCGAGGACCAGAGTGATTCCGTGTTCGCCGCACTTGTTTGCGGCCTGCAATAACTTGTCGTTGATCGCGGCACGATAAGGTGCCTGATCCTCGAGGCGCCAGAAATCAAAACAACGAACGCGGTCGGTTGAAAACGACTTTGCCATCGCGATCGCGCGATCGAGAACTTCGTCCTGTTGTTGCAGGCTGAAGTTTGCGCCGAAAGATGTCGCCTCGCTAAATTTCGATTTTGGAGCTCCGGGCCAATCCACCTTGAAGAGCGGGCTGGCGATATCGGTCACTTTGAGCTGGAAGCGGTCGAGGATACGGCGGGCCTCAGTGACCTCGTTCTGATCGAGGCTGACAATGTTCTTCTTCCACATGCTGCGCAGTTCGATCCATTTCATCCCGAATTCGTGAGCGGCGATTTCGCAGGCGTGCTCGAAATCCTGCGAGATCTCGTCATTGATAACGGAAATGCGGAATGGGGATTGGGAGTCAGGCAGCCATGGAAAGCTCTTGGCGAAAGGAAGAGCAGCCACAGCGGCGACCCCGCGTGTGAATTCACGGCGGGAAAAGAGAGTGGGCATGGTTACTCCTTGAGCGGAGTGAGAGGTGTCAAATTTAACATGCGGAGCGCACGGTTCATGCGGAGGGTGAACGGCAGGCCCGCGGAAGGTGAGATTCAGGTTCTCTGTAGGCTTGGACGCTTAGGTAACCTCGGGATGGTTACCCTCGGCGTGCGTTGGTCTTTCCTTCACTTAAAGATTACAACTTGGGAAAATATGGCGGGCCAGGTGGGGATCGGATTTTTGTGCGCAAAACAAAACGCCCCAGACTCAGTTTTGAGTCTTGGGACGTCTGTTGATCAGCCCTCCCCCAAGTGCTGCTCGAGGACAACTCTAATCCCGAGCCCAAACCGGGTAAATGGCTCTAGAGTGCCATATGGAGCACGAACGGGTAGGTGGGCCAAAAAGCCCAAAGCCCGCGCTGGACGGGAGCTACAGGGGACGTTTTGAGCCGGAAATCGTAGCCAGAAGCGCGTCATCGGCCCCATCACTTGCCAGGCGCTTCCGGGCCGCAGCATTCAGGTCAAAACTGACCCCGTAAGTGCTGACCAAGGTCGACATCCGCTTGGGAGTAATACCACCCGTAAGGCCAGCCTCGATCTCGGCCAGCGAAAAGGAGACCGACTTTTGGTCGGAAGGCGCGGGGGTAGACTTTTTCACGGGTTCGGGAGTGCGCCACTCGGCCTCCCTGGTGCTGATCAGGCCCTGGCTCAGCATTTCGGAGAGGTGAGCCTGGGCCTTGGCATTTTGTTGCCGCGCGGCCTTGCGATACCACGCCGCTGCCTGCTGGACGTCTTTCTCGGTCGCGATTCCGTTCTGGTACATGTATCCCAGCGTAGCTTCCGCGCCGACATAGCCCTGGTCAGCAGATTTTCGGAGCCATTTCAATCCCTGGGCGGTATCCTTGGCGACCCCGTTTCCCTCCATGTATACGGCTGCCAGATCATATTGGGATTTGGCATCTCCGGCCTGGGCCTTGCTGATTAGACTCGCAATATCCGGAGACTGGGCGAGCAGGGGCCCGGCGAAGACAACGACCAGGAGCGCCGACGCTGCAGCAAGAAGCCGTTTCATCACATTCACTGGTGGCCGATTCTAAGAACGGTTCAGGGTCGAAGTCAACGAAAATGCCTCCAGCGATTCCACCCACAACGCTCCGATGTCCGCAGTTAATCATGAGCCTACCGCTTGACACGACCGGGTTTCTGCATGAGCATGACCGACAGTGTCCGTGATCTTCGGGCTCCATCCCTGTTGGCGAGCCCGGAACCTGACTCTCAACCGAACGTGATGCAATGAAATATTGCCCCGCCTGCCACCGAACCTATCCCCTGGACTACAACGTGTGCCCGGCGGACCAGTCGGAGCTGCAAAGCGCTCATGAGTTGCAGCCCGGGATGGTGATCCGCAATAAATACGAAATCCTCGAGCGAATCGGAATCGGCGGCATGGGCTTTGTTTACCGGGGAAGGCACACGACATTCAACGAGCTCTGTGCCATCAAGATTGTTAATGATGTCATCGCCAACGACGCGAACTTCCTGCAGAGATTCCAGACTGAAGCGGTAGTAAGCCGTAAGCTGCGGCATCCGAACGCAGTGCGTGTGGATGATTTCGACTACACCGAGGATGGCCGCCCCTTCATCGTGATGGAACTGGTGGAGGGCCAGAACGTCGGCGAGATTCTGCAAAGCGAGGGCGTATTCCCCGTCCCACGCGCGGTGAGCATCACGGTCCAGGTGGCGCGGGCTTTAGGTTACGCCCACAAAATGGGAATCGTTCACCGGGACATCAAGCCGGGAAACATTCTCCTGATGAAGGACGAGCAGGGCCAGGAAGTCGCAAAGGTGCTGGATTTCGGCATCGCGAAGTTGCGAGAGGCGTTTGAAGGCGCAAAACCGGGGATGACCATGACCGGCATGGTCGTGGGCACCCCGTTATACATGTCGCCTGAGCAGTTCATGGGAAAGAAGGCCGGCGAAATCGACGGCCGCACCGATCTTTACTCGCTCGGCGTGGTGCTCTATCAGATGGTGACCGCGTGCCTGCCGTTTGAAGGCGACACGCTGTATTCGATCATGCTCCAACACATGGAGGGAAAGGTCAGGCCTCCGCACGAAGCGAATCCGGATTCGCACATTCCGGAATCTCTTTCGCAGGTGATCCTGAAGGCAATCGACAAGACGCGGGAAGCGCGCTATCAAACCGCAGACGAAATGATCGCCGCGTTGAGCGCAGTCGTCGGCGATGAAATCCCGTCTGCTCCTGCCGCGCACGACATCGCTCCGGTTGCCCCATCGACTGGTGCGGTGAGCGGTCGGGTGCCAGCGGTTCCACCGCCTCCCGCGCCAACCTCGACGTCCCCAAGAAGTACGCAGAGATTAGCACCACCGATTGATGCGGCCCCTTCGTCACAAAGCGCGGGAACTCCGAGCCAGAAAGTCACCCCGGTGCCGACTGTCCCGCGAGTGCCTCCACCACCGGCACCATCAACCGGACGCAGGACGGACACGGTCCCGTTTGAGACGGTTCCGACACCGGTCAAAGCAAGTCCGCCGCCCGCGAAGACTCCCGTCCCGAGCCAGCCTGATTCGCGCTTCGTGAAGAGTGCCGAACAGCATCTTTTCCTGCAGCCTAAGAAAGTCCGCGCCAGGAATCTAGGGATCGTTTTCGTTCTGGTGATTGCGGCTCTTCTCGTCGCCGGCGCGGGCCTCCTGAAGTATCGAGCGATCCGCCGAATTCGCATCGAAAACGCAGTGATCGAGAAACTGAACGCCGCCCCCTCGGCAGCTCTTCATAACGTGAGGGTTTCGGTGTCGGACAAGCACGACGTCACGCTCGACGGCAAGGTCCCGACGTTGGAAGACTTCGCCATGGCCGATGCTGTGGCCGCATCCGTTGACGGCGTTACCTATGTGAATAACCGCCTGATCGTGCCCGCCCCTCCTAAAGTCGAAGGCCAGAAGACGGTGCCGCAGGAATCCGCCGATTCTTTGATTCAGAAGGGGATGGATTTTATGGATGCCGGCGACTATCCCTCGGCAATTGATTGCTTCACCAAGGCCTCTTCTGATGCCACCAGCGGGCCAAAGGCTCAGCAACTGCTGCAACAGGCGCAACGAGCGCAGGCAACCGAAGAAAAATTGATGAAGAATCGGTCTCCAAAATAATTTCCAAAATAAAAAAGCTGCGGCCGGGTGAAGGACCGCAGCTCTCTTCGACTTTTTACAAGATCACGAGCCCTGACTGAACGCTTCCTTCACGACCTGTGCCTCGGTCTGATCGGCAGCCTGCTGCTGGTCTTCCAGGGCCTTGGCGGCGCTGTTATCGGGCGGCGGCGGCGGAACATCAGATGGGGTCGTGTTCGTATCGGGCGCTTTAGGCAAGCCATTTGAACCTTGCTTGGCCGCCAGGTCTTTCATCCCGTTGTCGATTTGCTCCTGGAAGTGGTTGTACATTTCCTGGAGATCGTCAACGCTGACGAGAGCCTGCTTGCCGATACCGCACTCCGATTTCCTGCTGGCAGCGACAGTCACCGTTACATTGTGATCCTGATCCGGCTCGTCAGACATACGGGTGATGACATCTCCCTGTGTGAGCTGGCACTCTTGCCCGTCGACGTTCAGAGTCATGTCGCTGGCGACAACGAATGTCCGGCGAATGGGATCGAGAGCGGGCGGGACTTCATCATTGCTCGACTGCGAAGCCTGACCCTGATCGGACGAGCCCTGGTTGGGCGAACTCTGGTTGGAAGAACCCTGGTTGGATGAGCCCTGGTTCGCGGACGCTTGTTCAGCGGCGATCTGCGCTTTTACTTCGTCCGCAATCGCCTGCTTCACTTCTGGACTCAGGGTTACCTGCTGGGAATTGGAGCCGCTGTCGTTCCCTCCGTTTCCTTGCGCTTGCTGGTCCCCTTGACCGTTCCCGCCACCATTGTCAGCGGTATTGTCGCCGCCATTTCCGCCTCCGTTGTCGCCTCCGCCGGCTGCTCCTGCGGCGGCTTGTGCTCGCGCAGCGTAGGCGGCCTGCAGGTTTGCGGCAATCAAATAGTCCGTCAGCCAGAACGCTGCTGACGGGTATGTCGGGTACGGCGCGAAGTATCCTCCGTAATATCCGTACCAGGGCGCACCGCCCCATCCCCATCCGTAGTAAACGGGAGCGGGCCATGGATTGTACGCCCAGCCGTAGTAGACGGGGTGGTAGTAGAACGCCGGATGATATCCGTAATAGCAGCAATAGCCGTGGTAGGAATACGAGCGATACACGCTGGTATAGGTCACATGGTTCACGACGACGGTGCGCGAAACGTAGGTGCGTCCGCCGCGTGTCACGTAGGCACGCTGCACGTAACCGGAGTGTCTACCCGTGCTCACCACGCGGGCCCCGTTATGCATGCTCTCTATGTGGCGGCTGCCGTTGAGGCCGTGGCTAATCTGCATTCCGTTGCGGTTAATGGAGCGGATTTGCCCATTGGGCCGCAGACTCGCGGTCCCTCCTCCGCGCAGCGAGACTTGCCTGCCTGGAAGCGGGCGGCTACCTGCCCGTCCGAGATTGCCGGTCGTGCGGCCGTTCATGCCCGCGCGGCCACCCATTCCCGGGCGAGAGGTCCCGTTCCGGCCAAGAGTTCCGTTCCCGGGCCGAGAGAAATTGCCATTCCTGTTGCCCATAGTCCCGGGCCGATTGCCTACTCCGGGCCGATTGCCCATTCCAGGCCGATTGGCGGCATTTCCCGCGCCCGGCCGGGCTCCGCCCATATTGTTGGGACGGCCTCCCGTTGGACCTGCGTGATTCGCATTTGACGGATGGCTTGCCTGCGGACGCGCTGCTGGAGCACTTGCATGCGAAGGCGCGCTCACATGTGGGGCGGATGGAGTGCTGGATTTGTGCTGGGCGGCCGCTCCGCCGGCCAACATGAAAACCAGGAGAACGAGAAATACAAGGCGAAGAGCGGTTACGCGGTCTTGCGTGCTAGTCATTGCGGAACTCCTAGGGAGCCGATCCATACTAGTTGTGATACCCCGGAAAGAAACGTTTCAGGCGAACGGGACACAATGCTCCAGTAGGTAGCGCAACCGGTCAGCCGCGCCAGCTGGGGGGACTAGGAGCGGTGCAATTTTGACCCCCTTGAAACTTGCAAGTCAAGAGAAATCCAGCCACTTCCGGCGTTTTCGGTGACTGATGTCACATTACCCGCCCAGATACCAGCGGCTTTGAAAAATCGCCCGCCGAACGCCCCAGCGGTGAATGCCTACACTGGCTGGCAACGACGGAGGGCCGAAATCCCGCCGGATTTCCGAACCTACCAGTTGCTTCCTGCAATCGCCGTCTCTTGGCAGATAGTGGCTCAGAAGCGCGGTATAATCGCCCCGCGTGACTATGCTGTAGCGGCCGTCCGAAGGGGGTGCAGACCGGGCGGGCGCTTCGCAGCCGCGAAGGCGTACCGGTTCGCGGCAGCGCGTCCACAATCAAGGAACTTCGGGAAATGGAATTTTCGGACAAGTACGATCTGCTCGAGTCACTCACCAGCGGCGCCGTAGAAACATTCATCGCCAACGACAAGAGAAGGAACGAGAAGGTGCTGGTTCACATTCTTCATTGTGAGCCACAACGGCCGAATCAGCCGACCGTGCAGTGGGTGCTCGAAGGTTTTCGCAAAGCCGCCCCCGAACCCGCTGGCGTGGTGATGGACACAGGGAAATACAGCGGAACGCTCTACGCTTATCTGGTCACCAGTGTCCCGGAAGCGACGGCACTGCAGAAATGGATCCAGCAGTACAACCTGCGAAGGACTGGCGCACATGAAGTTCCCGCTCCTGCCGCTTCACCCGCTGCTCCTCCGCCCAAGGCGGCACCTGCGGTCGATCAGAACGCGACTGCAGAGATGCCAGTGCCGGATATGGCGCGAGTACCGGTGCAGTTCACTCAGATATTCCGCGAGTTCGGATCGAACTCGATTACCCCTCCCGCCGATATACCAAAGGCGTCCGAAATTCCGCTGCGGGGAGTGCCCAGTCTCGATGACCCCGAGCATCCATCCGGACTGCAGGCCGCGCCATCGTGGGACACGGCGGCATCCGGCAGATATTCTTCTCCGAAGCTGGATTCAACTCCCCCGGCGCCCGCGGCAAAGCCGCCGGATCCTTTCTTCTCTTCGGAATTTTCGGTGAAGAGCTTTTCCAGCGAAACAACGCCTTCGGCGCCGAAGAACAATGCCAAGGCAGGGGAGTTCACCAGTTTCTTCCAGGGGCCGTTCCGGCCCGATGTTCCATCGGATGTTCCTCCGGTCAGCTCGATCCCGAGCGAACCACCCCAAAGATCTGTCGGAGGTTTCACCGAAGTATTCGGCGCAGTGTCAGCGCAGCCGGAGCCAATCGTACCGGCGGAATCAGCGAAGAAATCCGGGTCGGGAACCGGATTCACCGGATGGTTCAGCGATCCTGATATTCTCACGCGCGGTCCTGAATCCCCAGCTTCCGCGGCTCCTCCAGTCAGTTCCGTGAACGACTCGGCATCCGTCTTTCCCTCGCCGTCGAAACCGCCACTGGCGACACCCCCAGCGCCACCGCAGCCGATAGCATCGTCTCCAGCGCCGCCATCTTTTCCAATTCCGACGCCAGTCATCCCGAAACCGCCTGCAATGCCGTCGGTTCCATCCAGTCCGGAAGGGGCAACGCGTGCATTCTCGGCGCCATCGATCGAACCCATCCCACTCCAGTCCACACCACAATTCTCGGGTCCGAGTCCTTATACGCAAGTGATCTCGATGAGACCTCCAGTTTCAATGGATGGAGCGGAAACCGCGACTCAAGAGAAAAGCGCGGGAGGCGCTGGCGCTGGCATGAAGCTTCCGGAGATCAAGCCCCCGCAGATTTCTGCCCCGCCAATGGCGGCGCCCAAGATTACGCCACCCAGAATCGCTGCGCCCAAAATTGCTGCGCCCAAACTCAGCGCGCCGAAATCGGAAGAGGCGAAGCCTCCAGTCTCCTACTGGCCGCTGGTTATCACTCTGACGATCTTGTTCTGCCTGGCAGTTCTGCTGGTGCTGTACTTCGTCTTGAAGCATTAATGGGGAAGGGTCCCCGCGCGGAGTTCGCTCAGTTTGATTGCGGCAGCAGGATCAATAATTCCAAGGTTGGGTTCGGCAGTTCTCCGGGGACATAAGCGGCGAAGTTGCGGGCGCGATTTACCGCTTCCCACGCGGGTCCGGACTGGTTCAGAGCAAAATACTGGTACTTCAGCTTTACCGGAATCGCGCTCGGCGGATTGCTCAAATGTCGAAGCTGGATTCCCGGCAAAGCCTGTTTCACCAGGTGCTCGATGTGCGTCGCTGAACAGACTTTCACCAACTGCGGCACCTTCTGGATGATCGTCTGCTCCGTGGTTTCCGCACTCACGGCGAGGTACATCCGGGTATTGTTCAGATACTTGTCCTGATCGATGGCAGTTCCGTAAATCGAATTCTGAACAAGCCGGAGCGGAAGCGAGACCAGATTGGTGGGCACCACTGTTTCCAGAAGCGCGCGCAGCTTCTCGTCTAATTCGGAAAAGATCGGCCCCAGCGAATCATGCACGTAGAGCGGAAGATCTCGCGGTCTCATTTTCTGCGAGAAGGTCGTGAGCGATCCCGCCAGCGATACCATGGCTGCGTAGAGTTCCTCCGGATGACCCATCTTGCTCTCGAACAGGTGCGAGAACACCGGAAAGTTTGAGTTCACCGTGTACAACAGCCAGAAGTTGGCAATGTCAGACGCGGTGAAATCCGCCAGGCTCTGATTCTTCTGCCGCCGGCCGGCCGAAAGCTGGGTGCTGCGAGCCGAGAGCAGTTCTACCAATCCTCGAAGAAGCCCGACGAGATATTCGCTGGCGCCGATTTCAATTAGTGGCGGAATGAACCGCGGATTTAGCTGGTAAGTCCCAGCCGGAGTGCGCTCGACATTGGCAATACGCAAGACCGAGGCGCCCTCGCGATTCTCCGACTCAGCCAGCAAGCGCATATTCTTTCGCGCCACCTGGATAGGCTTTTCGCCCAGGCCGGTATTCTCATCACGAAACGCCGTCACCTCGGCCAAGTAACGGGTTCCCGCCTCGGTTCCGCCCGAAACGTTCAGACCGCGTTGTCGGTAGTCGGGAATCGCCAGATAGATATCCAGGCTTTTCGTTCCTGGCTCAAAGAATTCTTCCAAAGACTTGGACGGAGGCGGAGGATCCGCATCGGGGATGTCGAACAGAAGACCGTCGGGAAAGATCCCGGCTGCACGCGTGACCGCAAATTGCCCTTCCGTCAGCAGTTCTCCGTTGATCGCCAGATCCCGAAAACCCCAGGGGCAGAACTTGAGGGCTTGCAGGCGGAAATTCAGAGTGTCTTCGAGAAAGCGATCCTGGACCTGCAGATGCTGCGGGGTAAGGAATGTCCCTTTGGTCCAGAGAACTGGCTTCAGTTGCTTCATAGGCGATCAAACGGTCTATCGGAAAACCGCGCCAGAATTGACAGTTCCGTTTTCGACACGGTTGCCCACAATAACAATTCTTGCGGCAGGAAGCAAAGGGCGAATCCAGGCAGGGCGAGCTCTAAGCTGGCAGGAGAGGAAAAACAGGGGCTCAAGCAAAATGCGGGCGATTACTCTTGATCGGAATCAGAACCCCAAAGGCCTTCCATGAACTTCAGCCATTCCCGGGTTCTGCCGCGCAGAATGCGGTGCGTATTGCGGGAAAAAACGGCGAGTCCCAGTTCGCCTCGTGCGCGACGCAGGACCATGCGGATTTCGTCAACGACGTCTTCCGGGATGAGTTTGTTGTCTTCAAGGCTCTCCAACAACTCGAACATGTCAGGGGCGGCGGCAATCAGGCTAGCGTTCGCATTGCCATCGGCCTTCCCCTCAGCAGAAGCGACCGGCACTCCGCCGCGATCGACGACGCGCGTCCATTTCTTGGGATCTATCCGCCACATTCCTGAAGTGACCTTGGCCCTTGACATTTACTACTCCTTAAATCCGGACTTCGAACCTAAGTATCCTATCGTCAATAATCTAAGATGCAGTCACCGGGTTCAAGGTTACTAAGGTTAGACCTCTGTTAACGGCTAAGATACGTCCTGTACGGCATTCTTAAACCGCTGAATCTATGCGGTTTCAGCGAACGTCGTGGAAACGCGCGAGGAGTTTGTCACTCATTGGGCTGGATGCCCAGTCTCTGTGCCTCCTGTTTCATCTTGCTAAGTTCGAGCGTCGCATCTTGAATCTGCTGATCGGTGACGCCGCTGTTCGGATCATTTTTCTGCTCAAGCATCTTCCTTCTGGCCTCCGCTTTGCGGCGGATCAGAAGTTGCATCACTTCAGCAACGCTGTCTAGAGCGGCATTCGCCTTTGGTCGATCGATCCCCAATAACTGAGTCTGGCGAGCGACGCCAATCAAATCAGTAACGGCTTTGGAGAACTGAGCCTCAGAGATGGACCCAGGGGTCCGCTTATCCTGATCGAGAAGGTTTTGCACCGCATCCGCTTTGCGGTCTCCCACAATGCCGATCGCTCTCGCGACCAACTCCATTGCCCCGGTCTTCTGTGATTGATCCGCGCCGAGCAACTGACGTTGCCTCTCAGCGCCGAGCACGCGCTGAACATGGTAGGTAATTTGCTGATCGGGAACTGAATTGGGAGAGCGCTCTTCCTGATCGAGAATTTTTTCAAATGCCTCGTTTCGCATCTCGCCGACCCTGGTAGTCGCCTTGGCAATCTGTTGCATCATCAATGTGACCCTGGGATCGTTGCCATCGCTGAGCTTCGAGACATTACGGGCCTCGTCCAACCCTCGTTGAACACTGACTGTGATTTGATCCTCCGTGGCTGCGGGATCATCCAGAATGGCTCGAACCGCCTCGGTGGCCTCGGTCAAATGATCCGAATCTGTCGATCCAAGCCATTGTTCTTTCTTCTCGTCAGGTTTCTTGTTCGGTTTTGCTGGAGAGGTGGAGTCAGAAGAGCCTGTCGGAGCATGGGGCTTTTGATGATGCGTCTTCGCATGCAGGCCAGGATGCTTCGCCGGAGGCCGCGACCCGGTCCCCACAGGTCCCCGCCGCGGCGGATCGTGGGAAAAAATATAGATGGAATAAGGTTTTCCAGAGCCCGGCGCCGGAAGATCCTTTACTTTCCTCCAACCTGCACCTGGCGGAGGAGAGCCTGCGGGCACAGCGGTGAGATCATCGGTGGGCCGTCGCAGTCCAAGCTTGACAGCTCTCAACATTACGTCTTGCTGTTCGACCTCATCCAGGCCGGGTGGCGCGGCGAGGGTCTCATCTCGAACGATCTTTGTGTCGGGCACGGAACGATCACTCTCCTTCTTGTCAACTCGTCGAACAGAAAGCCCTCATCTGCATCGACACATCAAATAGCACTCAATTTTCAGTTTCTCAACCGTTGCATTCGTAAATGACTTTGCTAGAATGCCCGACAGCGCTGGGGGTTTTGCATATGCCGATGCAAGTTTGCATGGGGGCGACTCTGATGTGCACCATGGGGATGGCTCCAAGCTCGCTGATGGTGCTCCCCACGAACATGGTGCTGACCGACGAAGTGCCCGACGCCAACATCATGGACAACATCCCTTTGGTGAACATCATGCCGTTCGGCATGTGCATGTCGCCGGCGAATCCCGAAGTCGCAGCCGCCACGGCAGCTGCCATGGGCGTTCTTACTCCGATGCCGTGCATTCCAGCGACCGTCGCGCCCTGGGTGCTAGGAGCGCCAACAGTTCTGCTTGCAGATATGCCCACGCTCGACAATACCTCCACGTTGATGTGCATGTGGGCCGGCGTGATCAGCATCATCATGCCGGGCGAGATGACGGTGATGGTCCCATAGAGTTTCGAGTGCCAGATTTGCGTCGTCGTCAATCTCCGCTTCCAAAGGATCCGATCTGCCGCACTGCACTCTGCTCGATGACCGAACGGTCGTAAATGACGGCGTCCATGAGTCGATGATTGGGATGAGGGTGCGGCAAATGAGCCGGTGGACCTTTCGTCTCTTTCTTTTCCCCGGACTCCGCCAACGCATCTCCAGCCTTATCCTGCAGAAGGTTGAGCGCAACCTCGACGGGAATCGCCCATCCTTTTGATTTGCCCAGAACCGCCTTCAGTCCTTCGATGCCGGAGGTCAGCGGCGTTGATCCGACCATCTTGACTGCACCCGAGGACGCCGCTTGTTGCAGGTTCTTTCCTTCGATCAGCCCTTTTGGAACCTCTAGCACCGACTTGGCTTTGGCCCACACGATTGTCATCCCGATTCTGCCGGACAGCGAGCCAATCTCCTCGATCGCCTTACCCGCCTTCAGATCCGCTAGTCCCAATACAAGATTGGTACCGAAGGTGGCGATCGCCTGTCCTTTTTTTCCAGTGTCCTCATAAACGAAGCCCGCTTTCATGCCCGATCCAACGCCCGTGAAGATGATCGTCGCCGTACCGCCGCTGACGTAAGTAGCTCCTACCATCACGAATTCTGCCGAGGCGTCACGAACGATCTTCAGCCCCTTGACCCACGCTTCTCCGGTACTGACCGCGCTGTCGATGTTATCCATCGTCTTGCCTTGAGCTTCGGCCTGCATATCCTGGAAGGCGTCGCGGTCATCGTCAGCCTGCTCCATCATCTGGATGAGCCCGTTGATTTGCGATCGCATCGAGCCTCGCGCTGCGGCGTAAAACCTCCTCAACTCGTTTTCCGTTTGCGTCGTGGTTTCGATCGCAACCTTGTCCCAAGGCACTTCCACTGTGTGCAAATCAGGCAGGCGCAGGCCCAAAGCCCACCAGTCCCGCTCACCTCTTTCAGTCTTGGTCTCCGCCTTCGCTCTCACTGCGGCCGCACGCTTGCAGCTTCGGATGATCCGCGTTAGACCATCCCAATTGATTTCATATATGCCGTCGTTGGATCGAAGTGTTTCCCAGGCCATCGAACCCTCCTTGGCAACTCAGAGGTCACCGGTGCAAGAGCCCCGAGAGGGGTGGTTAATCTTCCGAAGCGCTCGGAAGTCTTAGTTCATCTTCGTGCCCTTGCTACCGTCGTCGGCCGTGTCAGGATCCTCCGGCGCGTCTGGAGAATCGGGGCTGCCCGAGCTGGGGTCGGACGTGCTCGCAGGCGAACTGCCGCTATTGAGGTAGACAAAAGGCGTGCCCGTTACAAACACACCGGCTGGGCCGATATCAATCGAATTCGCTCCCGAACTCAGGGTGATTCCCGCGGGGCATTCGATCACGATGCCCGCTTCCCCGCTCAAATGGATGCTCATCGCGCTCATCGCATAACCCATGGTGATCGAATCGTTCTTGCCTTGCGACACCGATAGCGACACGTTGCCGGTCACGCTCTCTTTCTGATCGCCGGTCACGCTGAGCGACTTGTTGCCCGTCACGCTTTCTTTCTGATCTCCGGTGACATTCAGCGACAGGTTTCCCTCGATCTTTTCGAGGTGATTTCCCTTTACATGCAAATGCTTGTCAGCCTCGATCATCTCCTGCTGGTTCGTCTTGACGATCAGGTGGCGATTGGCGCCGATGTATTCGCGCGAATCGTTCTCCACGCGCAAATCCATATCCTTCTCGGCGTTCATGAAGATCTGTTCCTGACCCTTCAGATCCTCAAAGCGCAGCTCGTTATAGTTATCACCGCTCCCGCCTTTGGAGCTGCGGGACTTGAAGGTACTGCGCGTCTGATAATCCGGGAGTGTGTACGGGGGCATCTGGTTGGCATTGTAGACACGCCCTGTGATCACCGGACGGTCCGGATCGCCCTCAAGAAAACTCACCAGCACTTCCTGACCGATGCGCGGGATCCACATCGCTCCCCAGTTTGCACCCGCCCAGGGCTGGGAGACGCGGATCCAGCAGGAGCTGTTTTCGTTCTGCTGCCCCAGCCGATCCCAATAGAACTGCACGATAACGCGGCCGTACTTGTCGACCCAGATTTCTTCGCCGGACTTTCCGACCACCAGCGCCGGCTGCGGCCCTTGCACGAACGGCTTCGGTGTGACTCGCGCCGGGCGATACGTCACCGAAGCAGGAATGCAGCTCAGATTGTTGGAATAACTTTCATTGCCGGTTGTTCCTGCGGCTCCGTATGTCTGCCCCATCGACACGAAATGGCGGACCTCGGTGACGATATAGTTTGTGTTCTGATCGGAGCGGTAATGGTTCTTGAGCTCAAACGAGTAGCCCGACATCAGGCCCCGGCAGTTACCAGTGGCCGAGATCACGAGGTGACCCGCCTCCTCCTCCTGCATGTGCACTTTAGCGACAGTATCCCCTTCATCCTTGTTCGTATGCAGACCGGGATAGTCGAAGAGTTCCAGTGGCTGGCTTGCCGAAAGATTGACCACGGTCGGATCATTGGCCAGCAGACTCGTTGAAGGAGTGGTGAAGTTGTAATCGGTCACCGTGTACTTTCCGGTGCGCACCTCCTGGCCGATGTGCCAGTGATCGATCGCCTCCGGATCGTCCAGACCGCCAACCTGCGTATCGTAAGAAATCGGCGAACTCGGGCAAGCCGGCAGGGTGCTCGACTGATCGGCCATGACCAGCGTGTGCTGTCCCTCCGTGGAGTGATCGAAGTAGTAGAAAATCCCGAACTCTTCCATCAGACGTGAGACGAAGTTGAAGGACGTCTCGCGATATTGCACGCAATACTCGAGCTGGGGATAGCTGCCCTGCAGGTTGTTCCGGAAATCTTTGAACCCAAAAAGATTGAACACCTTGCTGATGATGTCGGGAACAGCCATGTTCTGAAAGATCCTGCAATCGGACTGGCGCGTGAGAAACCAGAGCCATGGCACAACCTCGGCATGGTAGTGCGTGAAGAAGCGATCGTCGGTTCCACCTTGCGTGAAGCGGCTGACGTATCCACTGATGTAGCGCGGCGTGCCATCCGGCAGGTTGATCCTGATTGAAACCTTCTGTCCAACGATGTCCTTGAACGAAATCGAATCGTTATCGTGAGCCAGCAGGTTCAGGTCGTAATGGAAGAGACGGGAGATCCCCTCATCGCCCGTCAGTTCCTGGAGCAGAAGCACATCCTTGCCCAACGGAGTGTCGATGGCAATGAACCGATTGTTTTGCGTGTAAGTTGTGTCTGGCACGGTTTTGCTCTCTCTGACCACTCACACGGATTGCGCCCGGAGTGGGATTACCCTTGTGATCCGCCCCGCCCACTATTGATAGACAAAGGCGCCGTCGGTTCCAATTCCGACATGAATGCGCTCCATGGCTTCACCCGCGGCCATGCCACCCAAAAGCTGGCGCGAGATATCCGGAAGCAGCGTGTTGGTCAAAATGTTGTCGACATTGCGGGCGCCGCTCTCTACTTCGGTGCAGCGCTTCGCGACCTCGTCCACAAGAGAAGTGTCGTATGACAGTTGGACCTTGTGGTTCTCTTGGATACGGCGCTGAATCTTGGCCAGCTTCAGGCGGATGATCTGCTTCAGGTTCTCGTCGCGGATGGGCATGTAGGGAATGATGACCATTCGCCCGAGGAATGCAGGCTTGAAAATCTTGTTGAGTTCCGGCTTCAGGGCTTTGAGCAGCCCCTCTGGTCCCGGCATTGTTTCAGGATCGGCGCATAATTTCGCCAATGTGTCTGTCCCGGCGTTCGTGGTCAGAATGATGATGGTGTTCTTGAAGTCGATCTCGCGTCCTTCCCCGTCCTCCATGTTCCCCTTGTCGAACACCTGGTAGAACAATTCGAGAACATCCGGATGCGCCTTCTCGACTTCGTCGAGCAGGACAACCGAGTACGGACGGCGCCGGACTGCCTCCGTCAACACACCGCCTTCGCCGTAGCCGACATATCCCGGAGGTGAGCCCTTCAAGGTGGAAACTGTATGAGCTTCCTGAAATTCCGACATGTTAATCGTGATCAGGTTGCGCTCCCCGCCATACAGCAGATCGGACAGGGCAAGGGCTGTTTCGGTCTTCCCTACGCCGCTCGGTCCCACGAGCATGAACACACCGATCGGCTTGTTGGGGTCGTCCAGCCGGGCGCGCGCGGTCGAAATGCGCTGGCTGATGATCTCCAGGGAATGAAGTTGCCCGATCACCCTTTGTCCCAGGAACGAAGGCAGCGACAGAACGGTAGAAATCTCGTCCTTCACCATTTTCCCGACCGGAATTCCCGTCCAAGCGGAGATGACCTCTCCCACGACTTGAGCATCGACGGCTACGCGGATCATCGGTGATTCGCCCTGCAGTGCTGCGAGTTCATTCTCCGCTTGCGCCAGTTGAGAGCGCATCGCAGCCGGATCGACCGGCTTCGGCGCCTCTTCCACCGCGGTGGCGCTCGCTGAGGAAGCAACCGCCGCCGGAGCCGCGGCGACCGGAGACGTTGCATCCGTGGCCACACCCGGGATTTCCGGGGATCCCTCGCCCGCCGACACAAGATTGCCGTTTCCGGAAACCACAGCGCCCTCAAGCTTCGAACGCAGATCGCGGATGGTCAACACGAGCTCGCGTTCCTTCTCGAAGCGAGTGCGCAACGTAGCGAGACGGGTATCGAGTTCCGCGGTCTTGGTCGCGATCTCGGCCAAGCGTTCAGCGTGATCAGTGCCTACCGCAGATTCCCTTTCCAGAATGCGCTTTTGAACTGCGAGGTCATCGAGCTGGCGAACGCTGTCTTCGATCGCGGGCGGGGTCGAGCTCTGACCAAGCGCAAGCCGTGCGCAGGCGGTATCCAGCACGCTGACGGCTTTGTCGGGCAACTGGCGTCCTGCCAGGTACCGGTGCGAAAGCGAAACCGCGGCCGTCAAGCCCTCGTCGAGAATTCGAACTTTGTGGTGCTTCTCCAGGGAAGGAACTATTCCGCGGAGCATCGTCATGCACTGGGATTCGATCGGTTCTTCGACTTTTACGACCTGGAAACGGCGGGCTAATGCCGGATCCTTTTCGAAATACTTCTTGTATTCGGACCACGTGGTAGCAGCAATGGTTCGCAGTTCTCCGCGTGCAAGCGCTGGTTTCAGCAGGTTCGCGGCATCGCCCTGGCCGGCTTGGCCACCAGCGCCGATCATCGTGTGCGCTTCGTCGATGAAGAGAATGATCGGAATCGGAGATGCTTTCACTTCTTCAATCAAACCCTTCAGGCGGTTCTCGAACTCACCCTTAATACCGGCTCCGGCCTGCAAGAGCGCCAGATCCAGAGTTCTGACGATGACGTTCCGCAACGGCGGAGGCACGTCTCCGTGCGCGACGCGCAATGCAAAACCTTCCACCACCGCTGTCTTCCCAACTCCCGCCTCACCGGTAAGGATGGGATTGTTCTGCCGCCGGCGCATCAGAATGTCGACAACCTGGCGGATTTCGAAATCACGACCCAGAACCGGATCGATCTTTCCGGTCTTCGCCTTCTCGGTAAGGTTGATCGTGAACTGATCAAGATTGGCGGTTTTGCTGCCGGTACGCGGTCCGCCGGATGGCGCGCCAGGTGCGGCCGCAGCGCCTGCGACAGCCGCCGCCTGGGCCTCCTCGCTTGACGGCGCGACGATCGACGCAAAGTCTTTTCGCAATGCGTCAGCCTGAATCTTCTGGAACTCACGGCTGATGTCGCGCATAAGGCGCACGAGCTCGTCATGCGTCGCCAACGCGAGCACCGTGAAGCCGCTGCGGACCTGCCCAGCGCCGTAATCGATCGAACCGATCGTCCACGCTTCCAGGAACATGCGCAGCAACGTCGGACTAAGCGCCGGTGTACGCGCATTTCCCGACTTCAGCTTGTCAAGGGCGCGCGCAAGTTCCGCAGAAAACCGAGAGGTATCGACCTCGAAGTGTTTGAAAATCGCGGCCAGGTCGTTATCAGCCGAGTCGAGGAGCTTCGAAAGATAATGCTCCACCTCGATGTCATAGTGCGTTCGAGAAAGACAGAATCCTGCCGCGGCCTCGAGCGCCCCCCGGGTCGTATCGTTAAGCTTGCCAATCAAAGACTTCAGATTCATTTTCGCCCCCTTCTGCGTCTTCCAGGCCCAGCACCGTGTCGTCAGGATCGCGCCGGAACGGCGCCGACTTCACCCAGGAAACCCAACCCAGTTGCGGACCGGAAACGCCTTCGGCTCCTAGCGTGCACGCCGGAACCTGCTCGCGTTCGAGAATCAACTTCACTTCAAAATCCCATTCATCATTGGAAAAAAACTGGACCCAGGATCCGAGTTTCTTGTAGGACTTGCCATCGGGCAGAAACTCGGCATAGCGCTCCAGGCTCAACGGCCCGAGCACGATGCGAACCCGCGACTGCTGATTCCACACCTCATCGCCGACAACCGCTCCGAAACCCAGCTCCTCGCTCTCGCGGAATCCTTCCGACAGCGAACACTGCGTATCCGCCTCCAGGCGGTACCAGCCACCGGCGAATTGCTCGATCTCAACCGGCACTTCGAAGTAATCGGCAAGTATCTGCTTCAATGCCTGCGCCGAGCGCGGCCGTTGCGCCAGCAGACCCGCGTAGTAAATAAGGGCGTCGTCGGAGATCGCCTGCCGGTTCCGCAACCCCTCGGTGCCCAGTCCGATGAAACTCAGCAGATGGCGTGAGAAGCGGTCGTGCTCTCCGTGCTCGTGGGTGACGTCGATCCGGTATTTTCGCCACGCGCGGTAGAACAGCGAGATGATCCGGTGGTTGAAGAGGTTGAAAAAATCGCGCAGCGTATTGTCCGACGCGCGCTCCCTTTCGATCATCAGCGAGGTGTAGGGATTCGGAAGAACACCCTCGGGCCCGTGAAGGCCCATAAAGTTCACCGTCATCTCCGCCGGCCGATCGTTCGGCCACTCCATTTGATGGATTTGGCTGGCGGGAAAAGCCAAGGACGGACGGGCGCCGAACCGTGCCACTTCCGACTCCGGATGAGCGAACTGACCCACCGGATTGCGTTCCGGGAAAAGCCGTTCGAGCAGACGAACGGCCTGGAAGAACTCGAAGGTGTACGGCTCGCGCCGGAGCTTCTCTTCGGTTTCCGCTAAATCAGTATGGCGTGTCCGGCTCTCGGTGCCCATTCTTCCAGAGGCTCCTTGCGTTGGCGGCTGCGCGCCACCAGTTGGCTGAAACTATTCATTGACGTATAGAGGCCGAGAAACTTTTCCAGTACGCTGGCAAACAGATAGACGCCCCCACCGGTGAACTGCTCTTCATCAAATTCAATTTCCACGCGCGTGCCGCGCGCAAAGCCCACTCCATGTTCAGAAATCACACGGCTGAAGTGGCGCTTCGCTTCCACCCCGGTAATTCCCGCAATCTGTTTTTTGATGTCGGGAGAGTCTGAAAAATCGTAGAGCTCGAGAATCTTCTGCAGCGCCTGCTTCCCTTCCTCCACTACTGACAGGTAGTTCAAGGAGAGATGGGAAACGAGCGCCCACAACGTCCGGCCGTCGAGCGGTGGACGCAACGTGCGCGTCGGCTTGTGCAGCGCGACAATCCGCTTGATGGCTGCACTTCCTGTCATCTCGAAGTCTCCGGCCTCGCTACCAAACGGCAATCGAGTGACGAGGTCGCGGTTGGTACAGGTGCAGCGGACCGTCACAGTATCGAAGTCGAGTTGCATCGGACGCGACGAGAGATCCACGAGCGAAAGGAAAACATCGGTGCCTTCGTCGCCTTTGCGGTTCGAGAACGACCGGCTGATATACCAATATGCCGGCGTCGTCCCCTGCACTGCGTGCTTCTCCGAGTAGAGCGGGTGATACGTCACCGTCTCGTGAGTTTCGGTATCGGTGCTTAGGACTTCATCGACGGAGTAAATTTCCATCGCCTGCCGGCGACGCGCGTCAGGAACAATCGGATACTGATAGCGGGTTTGATCGATAAGGATGGGCTCCGCCACCTGTCCGAACAAGTTAATGATCGGTGTGCAGCCCATGCGCAGCGTCTTTTCGTTGACGGCGACTTCAAGGCGCTGATGCCGCCCATCCTGCTCGAAGGGCGAAATCAGGAAAAGGATCTCTGCTTTCTGCGTCAGTCCCGCGCGCCGCAACTCCGACAGACCTCCGAGGCTCAAGAAGAAAAATTTTTCCGGAAATGCGAAGTACTCCTGAAGCAGCCGATAGCCGATGAACGATCGCCGAGGATACGGCAAAACGTCCTCATCTTCTCCGAACCCACCCGGCTTCAAATTGCGCAGCGAAAGTTCCCGCACCGGCGCCTTGGGATTGGCAGGGTCGCGCACCAGGATGCGCGTGCAGTTGCGGCACACAAGTTCGTAGAGCGTGTGGATTACGGAGCTTTCGCCGTTCAGATAAAAACTGAGAGTATCGAGATCCAGTTTCTCGAACGAGACATCGGGAAAGCATTCAAGTTCCACTCGCAACACCGCGGCTTCCGATGACCTCAGCGTCGGACGAAGGCGGTCCGGCGTCATCCATTGGGCTTGCGAGACCTTGCAAGGCCAGAGCGTCGTGTCGTAGGAGGTGCGGAATTTGCAGGGCACCCCTTCCACGGGCCGCGAATACAGGATGGTCCCCCTGGGAATCTTCAGAGCGCTGGTCAGCTTGCCGCCCTCGGGATCGGTGTGAAACTGCGCCACCGACATCGACGGCACCGGGCGAAGGTAATGCGGATAGAGGATGTTAAGCAGAGCCTCGGTGATCTGGGGGAAGTCGTCGTCGATCCGCAGGTGGACGCGTGCCGCAAGAAGGGCGAACCCCTCAAGCAAGCGCTCGACGTGAGGATCTTCGCAGCGGTCGGGCTCGAGCAACAGCCGGGAAGCTATTTTCGGATATTTGTCCGCAAACTCCGCGCCAATCTGGCGCATGAACGTGAGTTCGCTTTCGTAGTAATTCCTCAGCTCATTGCGCAAGGTCGGCCCCCTTCACCTCGTACTCGCCTTTGCCCAATTCGAGGACGGTGTCGAACCGGACCGGTTCCGGAGCCGGGTCCATGCAGAGAAGGCCTTCAATGACGAACTTCAGAGTGCGAAAATCGCCCTCGCCCGCTTCCATGCGGACTCGGGCGCGCTTGAGTCTCGGTTCGAAAATCGTGATGGCAGCTTCCATATCGCGGACCAGATCGCTATGGTCGCGGCTGGAAAGAACCGACTTGGAAGAAATATCGCTAAGACCGTATTGATAGACGGATCGAACCGTCTCGCGGGCAGTTTCCGGAGCTGGCTCGATCGTTCTGCGTGTATTCAGCAGCCATTCCAGATCACGCTTCAACGCCAGCTTTAGTTCGCGCAACGACTGCGCACGAGACAGACCGATCTCGGAACGTGTGTCGGGATCGCGATCGATCAGCCTCTCCAGCACGGAAAGAGTGATGGGACCGGTGGCGTCTCGCTTGGCCATGACTATTTCCCGTCTCCGATCGCTTGAGCGGGATCAAGCCGGCAGATTCGCTCGAAGAGCTTTTGCTGTTGCGCCTTGTCTGCCTGGACCTTTGTGCTCATCTTCATGAGAGTGGACAGCGCACCAGCCACCATGCCGGGATCTTCCCATTCATCCAGCTTGTGGTTTTCGATGGCAGCGGCGAGGTCATCGAGAATGGGCTGCGCGACGTTTGCCTTGTTGATCGACGCACAAATCTCCACCAGCTGCATGCGCCGCCGGAAACGTTCGCGGCCGGAGCGCTTACGGGCGATGTCCTGTTGCAGGATTTCGAATGCTTTGCGTTCTTTGCCTTCACGCAGTGCTTGGAGAGCCGTCACGTACGCGTCGGTGGGCTGCCCAGGCCATCTCGATCCCAGTCCATTCGTCGATGACGCTGCTGCCGCCGGTGCTGCCGCGGCACCGGCCGCCGCAGGCTCGGGAATCGGTTGAGTCAGCGAAACCAGCCACGCCCTCGTTTCCGCATTCGCCGCAGGTGTCTCATCCATCAGCGTGGCATCGAGGAGCTGCGGAATCTCGATGATCAATGCCTTGAGTTCGCCCCGGATGGCCCGCGCGATTCCCTCATAGCCGCCTCCAAGCCCATCGCATGCTTCCACCACGAAGCGTTGCAAGTCCAGCCAGGCCCGGCTGCATGGTAAGCTCATCGTGTTCTCGGCAGCTTCCAGGAGCTCTTCGTATTTCCTGTCGAGCAGAAGCCGCTTCAGATGGCGCCGGAGATCCGTCGGCGGAGCTTCCAGCTTCGTGGGATCCGCCAGGTCAATCGCAGCGCGCAATTCCCCCCAGCGAAGCCCCCGCAGCATGAGATAAGAGGCCGGGCTGTGAGGCTCAAGCTTGCGCAGATACGCAGCTGCCTCAGCAATCTTGCGAATCGCGTCCTTACGCTCAGCAGGTTCCGAGGAACCATCCAGGCTGATCAGTATGCCGGTCCGAACGGGAGCGCCTGGGGCAGCGGCTTCTCCTTCGGCGCCTGCGGCCTGCGCCTCCGGAACTACTTCGACAGGATCCGGTTCTTTCTCCCGTTTCTTCTGCAACAGATTGTGGATCAGGTGCCGCTCGGTCTCGAGCGCCTTCTGCAGTGGTCCGAACGAAGGACCATCGTCGCCAAACTTCTCATCGCACGTCTTCTTGAGCTGCTGAAGAATTTGTAGGGTCGCATCGAGGTCCTGTTCTGCCTGCAGGTAAAACTTTTTCGGCGTGTCCTCGAAAGCCTTGTCAAAAACTTCGGCCGTCAGCTTGCCCTCTTTTATCTGCGCGGCCCTGCTTTTTTTTGCATCGTCTGTTTTCGCCTGATCCTCGTAGCCCAGATCACGAGATTGCTGGTAATTGAGGATGTTGTATCGGAGCTTCTCAACGACGGGCGTTAGCTTCAGCGGGATGTCCAGCTTCGTTCCCACGAAACCCAGCGGCGCGCCGCGCGATTGAGAATCACCGTCTTCCAGCTCCGGGTAAGCGGTATCCCAAAACTTATCCAGCAGCCCCAGGCACAGCGCGAGACCATCCTTCAGCCCGGAAAAACCTCTCTGCTTCAGCGACGCCTCGGTAAACCAGGCCGCCAGTTGCAAGTCTTTACTTTTGTTGGTCAGGAGGTCGGTCGTAAGACGAATGACGAGGCCGTTGTCAGAGACCTTACGGTCCTGTTCCGTCATCCCCGGCGGAGGCTGCGATTCTTCCCGCCGCGCTTCTTTGATTTTGTCGTAAACAGCGTCATAGCGCAGGCTGACGCCGCTGGGATTTTCACCCGGAATCGGATTCAGTAGATCGTCGGGCAGAGGCATGTTAATCAGGCGGCTACGGAAGCTGGATTGAACTCGAGTGCGCGCAACTCAAGAAATGGAATTTCTTCCTCATCGACCATCCACATTTTTTGACCGAAGGGGACCTGGTATTCGTAACCATCGGTTTTCTCCCACACGGTCATCCGGCCCAGCCGCACCGCTTCATCCGGATGCTTCCAAGAAAAAGGAGCCAGCACGGGCAACAATACTTCGCCGAGTTCAGTGCCTTTGAACGCGGGCGTCGTACGCACGGCCGCCGGCGTCCACAACAGATCGCGCAGCCTCTTCGGAGCAGGAATCTGAATCGACGCAACATGCTCCAGCGGCAGCAGCAGATAATTGCCCGCAGCAAAAAGCTCCAGCCGCGCGCCAAGCCTGGGATCGGCATCGGAAAAGAAACTGAAAGCCTTGCTGTTCGCCACTCCGGAACGATCTTCGCCTTCGGACTCCTGCTCTGCCGGAAGTTCCCGGCGCGCGAACAGATCGTGGCGTTGCCGCTCCGCGAATAAAGCGCTCCGATACAGCATCACGCCGAGTTCGCTGTCGGGTCCAGCCTGGCCGAGCACTTCCAGTTGTTTGTCGGCGCGCTCGTACTCTCCGGCGAAACAGAGCAGCTCAAAAAGAAAAATACGCCGCTTCACATCCGTAGGATTGTCACGCAACTCTGCGCCCAACGCTTTGATGGCATCCGTAAGCCGGCCAGCCCGGTATAGCTCTTGTGGATTCATGAGGCACCTGAGAGAAATATTCGCGGACGATGCAGCAGCCAGGTCCCCGAATTGATGGCTAAAAGATTTCGCCCTGAGAACACAATCCGGAGGCACTTCGGGTGTGCGGGTTTCGCATCGTTCCGAAGCGCCTCCAGATTCAAATCGACATCACGCCAATGCCCAGTTAGGACGCGGACTGCGTAGCTGTCGAGATGTTGTACGTCGCGTTGCCCTTGTTCTGGACCGATCCATCCGCGCTGTTCTGGGTGCTGAACGCGTACTGGATCTGCTCATACGCGAAACTCACGCTCTGGGACGGTTTCCCCTGGTTGCCGCCGCCCATGCTGTGGCTGGTGATGTAGCAGTTGGTGAAAGTCACCGTGATGTAGTCATACGGGTTCGCGCCGCCGCCGGATTCCTGCAGCGTGAACGTCGCAGAGTCGATCGGCTTCCCGTTGTAGAGCTGGTTCAGAATCGCGGCGCTGGACGCATCGACTTCGCACGTGAAGCTGAAGTCCGAAAGCGACACCGTGCCACCCGAGAGACCGTTGCTACCAAGGTTCGCCGGGTTCGAAGCGCCGAAAGAATAGCTCTCGACTTCGATGTTTTTCTCTTTGCCCGTCGTCTTTGATTCGCCGTCAATTCCCTTAAACAAGATATATGCAACACCTGGCATTGGAGTTCCTCCTCGTTTAAACCTGTTTTAGAGACCTGGTTTGAGGTCTATTTCTGAAAACTTGGCCGATACCACGAACCGTTACTTTGCCGCCGCCGGCAGATCAGCCACCAGCCGCAACGACACGTTGATTTCATCAAGTTGGAAGTGAGGACGCAGGTAAGCGACGGCTCGATAACATCCCGGCTTACCGGCAACTTCCTCAACATCGACGCGCGCCTCTCGCAAGGGGAACTTGGCCTTGATGGCAGGGGTTGCCTTGTCATCTTGCGTCACGTACTTGCCAATCCAGCGGTTCAGGTAGCGCCAGCAATCGTCGCGCGACATGAAGCCGCCGATCTTGTCCCGCATCATCGCCTTGAGATAGTGCGCGAAACGGCAGGTCGCCATCATGTATGGCAACTGCGCCGACAACCGCGCATTCGCGTTGGCCGAATCACTGTCGTACAGCTTCGGCTTGTTGCAGGATTGAATGCTGAAGAACGCCGCCTTGTCGGTGCCCTTGCAGTGAACCAGCGGGACCAATCCCTGGTCCGCGAGTTCTTTTTCCCGGCGATCGGTGATCGCGATCTCCGTCGGGCACTTCAGAGCAACATCGCCTTCATCGGTGCGGAAGGTATGAGACGGCAATCCTTCCACCAATCCGCCGCCTTCCACGCCGCGGATCGCGACGCACCATCCGTAGGTGGCGAACGCCTGCGTCATCTTCGCCCCCAGCGCAAAAGCGGCGTTGCCCCACAGGTACTTCGTGTGATCGGTGCCATCGACGCCTTCTTCGTAGTTAAATCCGTCGACCGGAACCGTCTCCTTGCCGTAGGGCAGCCGCATCAACACGCGCGGGCAGGTCAGGCACACATAGCGCGAATCTTCGCTCTCACGGAAACCCTTCCACTTGGCGTACTCCGTGCTGTCGAAGATCTTTCCGATGTCGCGAGGCTGATCGAGGTTCGTATAGCTGTCCAGGTTCAGCAATTCAGATGACGCCGCTGAAAGGAACGGCGCATGTGCCGCAGCCGCAACCTGAGAAACTTTCTCCAACAATTCTAGGTCCTCGGGATGCTTGCTGAACTCGTAGTCGCCAATCAGCGCGCCGAACGGCTCGCCGCCGAAGAGTCCGTACTCTTCTTCGTACACTTTCTTAAACGTCGCGCTCTGATCGAACTCGGGCGCTCTCTGCAGATCGCGCAGCAGATCTTTCTTCGAGGCGTTCAAGATGCGGATCTTCAGCTGCGTGCCGGTTTCAGACTGATCCAGCAGATACTTCAGCCCGCGCCAGGTTGACTCCAGTTTCTGGAACTGCGGAGCATGAAGAATCTCGTTCAGCTGAATCGAAATGAGGTGGTCGATCTGTGCGACACGAGCCGAAATCATCTGGTCGGCGTCGCGCCCCAACGTCATCGATCCTTCCAGCACCTGGGCGACGAATTCCTTGACCAGGTTCTTGCCGCGCTCCCGCGCGGAAGGATCCGCAAACCGGCCCTGCTCTACGATCTGGTCGAGAAGGCTGGACTCTGTCGCCTGCTCCACTACTGCCGCGGTTGTACTTTTCTGTGACTCAGGCATTCGGTTCCTCCTTCTGGCCCACTTCGGCCTTCAGCTTGTCCAGTTTGTCGCTCTTGCTGACAGCTTCCAGCAACGCTTCATCCAGCTTCTCGTTAGTCTGCAACGTTCCCTTCAAATCGTTCAGGCGAGTTCGCAGATCGAGCAATTCCTTCATCGGCTTGACTTGGCGCGCGACTTGCTCGGGCTCGAAATCTTCCAGGCTCCGGAACTTCAGGTCGACGCGAAGCTGGCCGGCAGTGGAGTCTTCGCTGAGTTTGTTCTCGACCGAGAAACTCAGGTGCGGCTTCATGCTGTCGAGAACGGAATCAAAATTGTCGGGTGTCACTTCGACGAAACGCCGTTCCTTCAGCTTCGGTAGTGGTTGCTCGGGTTGACCGGTAAAATCGCCGAGAACGCCCACTACGAACGGCAGTTCCTTGATTTCGATTGCGCCTCCGGTCTCGACATCGTAAGTAATCTGAACGCGGGGTGGGCGCACGCGGTCCAATTTGTGCTGTGTGCTTGGTTTAGCCATACAATCTCCATACCTCTTCGGATTTAGTCGAGGAAGCCTAGGTAAAGTATCAGTAACGGTCCTGCAGTTCGACCGTGGGGGCGTACCAGCCAGAGAGGCAATCCGCACATCGGCGAAGAACAGGCTTTTTGCCTCTGACCGTACGGGTCGTGGTGCAACGGTTTATCATAAGCACCCCACCCAGTCAAGCAAGAACCGTGCTGCCTTGTCCCTAAATCCCCGTGCCCGCGTTTCTTACAACTCCCGGAACCCATCTCCCACGTTCACATAGTGGCGACAGACCCGCTAGCGTTACAAACGGCGTTGGATCTGGGTTTGAGCGGGGTAAGAATTTTTCTCGAGCCGGGCAGAGGGCATCACACGCAGACTGATTCTCGCTTATCGCAGCCAACGTCCGGCCAGCGGGCGAGGGGGGCTCGAAAGGGATTGGAACCGTGCAACGCGGATTGCGTCCCGATTCTTGAACGAAACCAGCGGGATCAGCCCGGCGTCGAGAATACTTTCCAGCGCTTCCTGAGTCAGCAATACTTCGGCGCAAGGTTTGGCCTCGGAAGCGCCGTCGCGGCGGTAGATATGCAGGGGAACTCCAGCCAACTCCACTGCGCTGCCGGCACGCATCTCCCAGCCAGCCTGCTCGAACGCCTGGGCCAGCAACAGGGCGACGGCAAATGCAGGATTTCCCCAGAGATAGTCCTCGTGGCTGGCGGAATCGCCGAGCTCCTCAAAATCGAAAGATTCCAGAGACGAAGTGTTCTTCCCGTACGGCAGGCGCAACAGGAACCGGGGAAGAGCCAGGCCGATCGCATCGGCCTCCGGACGCGCGCGCAGCGACAGCCAATCCGGTCCTCCCGCTGCATCCTTCCAGTCGCGCGGATGCGAAGCGGCGGCAATCGACGAACATCCAAGAATCCGCGAACTTGCGTGCGCGAGAAAGGGCGCGCCGGCGCGACGAGCAACCGCTGCGACCCGAGAGAGAACTGCAACATCCTGCTGCCCCGGGCCGAAAGTGAAGTTGCCCACGATCAACGACCAGGGCTCCGCTCCCGGGGTTTCGACGCTTTTTTCCACCAGAAGCCGGTAAAGTCCCGTCTGACGCAGCTCGCGGCCGGAACTCTGGTCCACCGCAAGCTCATCCTTCGAGATATCAAACAGATAAATCTTGAGTTGTGAACCGGTTTCCAATTGCCGGACCAGCAGAAAAGTCGCCCGCCAAAGTGCCTCCAGGGCCTGAAAATCGGGATTGTGCAGGACGGCCCGCATCAAAGCCCCGATCGCCCGGTCCATCACCGACAGGATTTCCGGCTGTCTTGGATCGGGGGAATTCACCAGGCTCTGCTCAGCCACCCGTTTGGCGAAATCGCGTACCGGATCCGCAGTCTTGCGCAGAGGGTCCTGCGGACGCGACTCGGTTTCCTCGATCATGTCATCCAACAGGCTTCCCGAAGCCAGCTTGGCTGGGCTCGGCGCCACTGCGGGAGCAGCATTCGAGGACGGCCTGGCAGCAGCCTGTCCAGACCGCAGCCCCAACTCTTCGGCAGCTTGGCCAAAGCTGGAAGGATCCTCCAGTCGCGTCCGGAGATTGCGAAGCGTCGAAAACGCTTCTACTTGCTCGAAGAGCCGATCCGGGTGGAAATCATCCAGTTCACCAAAACGCAGGTGCAACGATCCGCTATCGCTCAGCTTGAGCTCTAATTCCGGCTTATAGCGCGCCAATACTTCTTCGAAGTTGTCACGATCGACCAGAACGGCCTTACGAGATGCGATATTTTCCGTTTGCCGGATCGTCCGGTTTGCTCGCCCGCTGAAATCGGCCAGGATCGCGATACAGAACGGCGTCTCCTCCAAAGGACGGCCGCCACTTGCGTCGCCGCCCGCATTCAGATTGACGCCGCCGAAGTCGAATGGTTTGGACACGGATTCTCCTGGAAAGGCAGGTCGAAAGTCTCGCTTAGTTGTCGTCTTTCTGAATCAGGTCGATTTTGTGCAAGCCTTCTTTCGCTTCCTGATTTTCAGGCTGCAATTGCAAAATCTTGCGATATGCCGCGCGCGCATCGTCATATCGACCTGCTCCCAAAGCGCTTTGCGCCATCCGACTGAGCTGGGCGATATCGGACTTGGACCATGCCGCGGGCGCATCCGTCGGCGCTGTAGCGCTTTTCACCGGGGGCAGAGGAGGAGTGATCTGCGGTGCTTTTGCCTGAACAGGCTTGGCAACAACCGGAGTAGCCACCTTCTTGTCGACCGCAACTGGCTTCGTCTCTGGCGGTTTCGCCTGCGCCGAAGGCGCGGGTGGCAGGCTCGGCGGTGTGGACTTAGCGGGACCTGTGCTTGGCATACCCGCCACAGGATTGGCACTCACCTTACTCGCGGGCGGATTCGAAGTTCCCGTAGCCGCCCCAGGATTTGCAGTTCCACCTACCGTCTGCTGCGCGCGAGGTGTATGTTTTGACTCCGGCATAGGCCAGTACAACACCGCCACCAGCGCGCCTACGACCGCCAAAGCCAGAACACCTACGATCATCCGAGTGCGAGTCAGGAATGGCGGACTCGCATCAAGATCCTGCAACAAGTCGGTGGTTGTCGCATCGCCCTCTTGCTGCTGGATTGAGAGATCCTTGAGAACCGTTTCCTCCTTCGGCCCTCGATCTCGCACACTCAATGCCGGCGAAGACTGAGCTTCCGTTGTGCCTTCGGGGCTCTCAAACGACAGCGGTACCATCATCGTCGCGCCCATCAACGAGCCTGACGATCTCTGCGGGACAGGATCCGACGGGACCGAGTTTTGCAATCGCTCCAATTCCTCGGCAGTCGTCCACATCAATTCGACCAGGCTGGGCTGTCCAATCCCGGCCGAAGTCATCACCGGAACCGTTCGGAACTCCAACCCTGGAATATCGCTCCAGCGCCTCGCAAGTTCCTCTTCCACGAGAATTTGTCCTGGTTTTAGCAGGGTCAACGTACCGGACACCGTGTCCGCCGAAAGCCCCGCAATCGCGCCCGCAGCAGGATGGATCAAAATGGCCGCAGCCACCGTCTGGCTCGACTGGGCCGACCCGAACTCAAGCAGCGCTGCCTGTATGCGCCGGGCGCACACCAATGCTTGCCCAGGATTCTCGAATTGCGCCGCCATGAGTGAACGGGAATCTTCCGGGCGGCCACCACTGGCGGTCACGAGGTCGGAAAGCAGGAAGACGCAAACGCTGTCAGCCATCCAGGTCACAAACTCGCCGCGATCGCCTTGCAGCCCCCAAAGGCGGATGGCGATGCCGGTGGGATCAGGTATTGCCGCCGGCTGGGAACCGCTCATCCCATCGAGGTTGGCTACTTCAAATTCACGGCTGTCGGTCTTTGGCTCGTACGATGCCATGTTGCGTTGTGATTGGGGGGGACTGCCGGACTGGAGTGGTAGGTTACTGCAAAATTCAGGATCAGGCAAATCAATCAGAAAGAAGGCCAGCCGCCCATTTCGGTTCCTTACGATTTGACTGCAAGGCTTGACTTCGCCTGCACAGTGAGTATGATACGGGGCACTTGCAGCGCCCCTCCGGGCGCCTGCCTTCACCCGGGATCCTATGCCACGACGTTGGAGATTTGCTGCTGAGTTGTGTCTATCGCCTGCGCTCCACAGACTCCGATGGACACTGATTTTTCTTCTAATCGGCTCCGCTATCGTTCAATCGAAAGAAGCTCCCCTGACGGCCATCGCCGTGTTTGATGGCCCGAATGGCGCCTCTGCCGTGCAAGTCACCGAACTGCTGATCAACGGAAAAGCTGAGGTGCGTTCATGCGCCGGCGCCGCGCAGATCAATAAGTCGAATTACGGCAAGCTTCCGAAGATTCTCCTTAACGCCTCGGTCACATCCGTCGAGCGTGATGCGCAAGGAGTCATGAACCTGACCCGCGATTCCGGTTCAGAGTGTGTCGTTCCCTCGAATCTGAAGTTCGACAAGGACGAGTCGCTCACGCCCGCACAGCTCGCTGACCGGGCAGTCCTGCAGGGGCAGGTTGTGGCATCTTCGCCGGCGGGCATCACTGCCGTCCCGGTTTTCAAGCCGACGGTAAAAATCGTCCTGGTCGCAGCGCCCGACACCGAGCTTGCCGAGTACTTGCGTGCAGACCGCGCACAATCGGTCGCCCAGTTCCAGGATTATCTCGGTCGTTATCCAAAGGCCCCCCATAGTGACGCTGCCAAGCAGAGCCTCGCGAGTCTCTTTCTAAAAGATGGCCAGGACCAACTGGCCTCGTACAAGTCCTCGGCCGCTTCGAACTCTCCGTCGTTCGCCAGCCTCAAGAACGCTTTTCAGAGAGCCGCCGATACGCTGGCTCTCGTCCCGTCGAATGACCCTGCGACCAAGCTCCGCGACAACGTGCACTCTGAACTGGTCGCGGTCGCCGAGAAAAGCCGCGCTGAACTTCTGGCTTACAAGCAAGCCTTGGCCGGCGAGAAGCCAGGCTACGTCCATCTGGGAAACGCCCGCCAGTTAATCGACAGCACGCTGGATGTGGACCCGCGCTTCGATCAGGGACTTGCGCTGCAGTCTTCTATCTCCACTGAGTCGCAGAAGGTGAATTCCGCTTTGCAAAGCGCCGAGTCTCTGATCGCGTCGCAGAGATACGACGAGGCTGTGAAAGCAGTCTTCGACTACCGTGCCTTCGCCGGAGAAGAACCGCGGATTGCCGCAGTCATCGACGCCGCGTACAAGAGTCACATCGATCGGGCCAAAGCCGCCGCTGGGGATCAGAAATGGCATGACGCCGTGCAGGAGTATCAAAAGGCAGTCGCCATTAAGTCCACCCCAGAGGCTACGTCTGCACTTAAGAAGGCGCAGGCCGAATTTGAGACCGCATCCAACCGCTCTGCTGCCGACTCAGCGATTCAACAAAGCACGGCCTTCGAAGAAGATAAACGCTACCTCGAGGCCTATGAAGTTCTCGCGGCCCTTCCGGATTCGCAGCGCGCCCTGGTAAGAGACCGGATGGATGCGCTTGAACCGAATTACGTGAAGAGCGCGTCCGACGAAGCCAAGAAACTTCACGATGCCCATATCCCAATTCAGGGGCGCATGGACGAAATCGGCATCGAAAAGGCCCACGAATATTTGCAAAGAGCGAGCACGCTGCAGCCGGACGACCAGGATCTGAAGTTGCGCCTCGCCGTCGTGGATCAAACGCTAAGCGATTACTACGTCGCACAGGCAAAGAAGTATCTGGATAAACCCCTGGGGTCCGGCGTCGGCTTGGCCTGGCTGTACCTCGACGAAGCGCAGCAATATCAATCCAACCGCGACGACGTCCGTGACGAACGCACGAAGTACTCCGCGGTTCATAACATTCGCTCCACTCTTTCGATCAAGGTGGTCTTTCGCGATCAGACATCCCGCCGCGACAGCGCCGGGTTCGCTGATCAGCTTTCCGACGCTATCGCCACCGGTATGGAGACTACTTCCCTGCCGGTCCGAATCATTCGCGCCTCCGACACAACTCCCGTCGACCCCAATTTCCAACTGATCGGCGACGTATTGGAACACCGGGTAGTCGCCAAGCCGACGATTGAGTCGATCGAATCGGAATACCGCGCCTCCGAACGCGAAGTGCCCAATGACGACTGGAACAAGGCCAATCGCGAGTATGAAGCCGCGAAACTAGACCTGGAGAAAGCGCAGAAAATCCTCGAAGGCACTCAGGCCAAGGGCAAAAAGAAGGACATCGCAACCGCGACCGAGACTGTGGAACAGAATCAGAAAAGAGTGGAAGAAGCGCACACCCGGCTGGATGCAATCCCAAGAACCACGCTGAGCGATGTGGTCAAGCCCTACAACTACACCCGCAAGACCATCGACCTGACTGCGATCGTGGAGTTCGGCTTCCGCATCGTCGATTCCAACGGCACGAATATCGGATCGACACCCTCCATCAAGAACTCGAATCAGAAGCAATTCGTCCTGCTCGAAAATGTCAAGCCGGAAGACACGCGGAATGTGAAGCAGAGCGGGAGCCCTCCAGACGAAATCCAGTTCCTTAACGATGTAGAGATTTCCGCCAGGGCCGCCCTGGTGAAAGACGTGAAAGAGAAGGTACAGTCCCTTCCCGCGAAAATTCTCGCGCAGGCACGCAAGCATCTGTCTGACGGGGATACGGACGGCACCGCGGAGTCTTACATTCTTTATCTGAATTCCACTCCGGATGCGGCATCTCCGGAGCGTGAGGAAGCGAAAAAGTTTCTTCGCGATCAGTTCAACATCAACTGGCCCGGCGGACCGGCGTAAAAGGATCCAAATTGTGGCTGGCCGCCCCCGTACAGCGGTAGTAAACTTGTCCGCGGATTTGCTAGGTCAACAAATCCGGCAGCATCCGTGGGTGCCCCCATCGCCTTACGGTAATTTTAGAGTTGCCATCTCGTGACGGCACCGACTATCAAACGCATCGGGAAGTACGAAGTGATCGACCTGCTGGGGCGCGGAGGCATGGGTCTGGTCTATCGCGCCTTCGATCGCCAGCTCAACCGTGAAGTCGCCATCAAGACCGTCACTGAGGGCTTCACCGGCGATCAGGAGATGCTGCAACGCTTCTACCGCGAAGCAGCAAAAACCGGTGCCCTCAAGCATCCCAATATAGTCATCGTCTACGATCTTGGCGAGCAGGATGGTTTTCCCTACATCGTGATGGAGTATCTATCCGGCGATCCGCTGGACCGCGTCATCCAATCGAACCAGTCTCACCCACTGGCCTTCAAGCTGCACATCATCGAGCAGGTCTGCTACGCGCTGGGATACGCGCACCGAAATGACGTCATTCATCGCGATGTAAAGCCGGCCAACGTGATCGTCCAACCGGATGGCGTTGTAAAGCTATTGGATTTTGGCATTGCTCGTCAGGAAAAAACCGACGGCCATCTTACCCGGACCGGCCACGTCATCGGCACGCTGCAATACATGGCCCCGGAACGCTTGAAGAATGCCGCCTTCGACGGGCGTTCCGATATTTTCTCGGTCGGCGTCATGCTGTTCCAGTTGCTGACCGGGCAGCTTCCATTTTCCGGCGATTACAGCATCGTCCAGAAAATTCTGACCGAGAAACATCCGCCGCTTCGCCAGTTTCTTGAGCAATACCCGCCGGCGCTCGACAGCATCATCGACCGCGCCATGGCGAAGAATCCCGATGACCGGTACACCACTGCCGACGAGATGGCGGCCGAAATTGCCACGATCGAGCAGGAACTGAAAAAGGAGCAGGTCAGCGAGTGGATGCAGCGCGCCGAACGCTTGGTGAAAGAAGAGCAGTACACCACCGCGCGAGAAGTATTGCTAAAACTCCTGAAGGTCGAGAGCCAGCATACCGCTGCCCGGCAGCTTATCGCTCAGGTCCAGCACAGTCTGACGATGCGGCAAAAAGCCGAGCAGATCCGCCAACTGCGAACGCTGGCCGAGCAAGCCGTCAACGACAAGCACTACGACGAGGCCATCGATTATCTGCAGCAGGCAAGCGGGCTCGATCCCACGAGCGCCGATCTCCCTGGTCTTTTGGAGAGCGTTCGTCAGAAAAAACGGCGCCGCGAACGCATCGACAGTTACTTACGGGAAGCCGATGTGGCCCGCGATCATGGCGATCTCGATCAGGCTGGCGCGGTTATCGCTAAAGCCATCGAGGTCGATTCCGAGGACTCTCGCGTCCGCGCCGCCCACGTCGCACTGGCGCGGCTTATCGAAGAAGCCAACCGCCAGGCCACCGCCAAGAAATTCCTCGAGAATGCGCGCAAAGACATCAACGCACGCAACTTCACCGCTGCCATCGAAGCTCTTGGAGAAGTAGAGCGCGTAGATCCGTCAAATCCTGAATTGATCTCGCTGCAGGCAACGGCCAAAGCCGGCCGCGAGCAGAATCAGCGCCGCCGGGTTCTCGAACAACTGCAGAACGAGGTTGCGCTCGCATCCACCACCGAGGAATTGAACCGCGTCGGCAAGATGGTAGATGAGGCTCTTGGGCGGATGCCGACCGAGCCGATCCTGATGAAGCTCAAAAGCCACGTTGCCCGGCACCTGCATGAGCAGGAGATCCGCCAACGCGTGGACCAGACGGTTCTGCGCTGTCGTGGCCTGCTGGAAAGCGCTCCCGAGGACGCGCTGAAACTGGTTTCGGACGCCTTGCGGGATGCTCCCGGCAATGAACGCCTTCTCGCGCTTCAGAACACAATCAACACGCACATCGCGGAGCGCCGCCAGGAACAGGCCCGAGCGCAATATCTGACGCGTGCCCACGATGCCTTGACCAACGGCCGTTATACAGACGCGCTACGTTTGCTCGAGGCGTGCCAGAAAGAAGGTCTCTCGTCGCCTGAAATTTCCGAACTGATTGATTTCGCGCGGCAGGAGGCCGACCGCCGGGCGAAGAACGCTCAAATCCAGACCACGCTGCGCCAAGCTCAGGAACTCATGGCCCAGGGATCGTACAAAGCCGTCGTCGATCTGCTCACGCCTCTGCAGGCGGACCAGGGTGCATCCTCGTTGCACTTCATTCTGGAAGATGCACGGAATCGGGTCCGGGCGCTTCAGCTCGACATTGAGTCCGCTCTGAAAGCGGCAGAAGCGCTTCGCCGCCATGAATTGTATGCGGAGGCAATCAAGTTTCTCGAGTCGCAGCCTGCACCGATCCTTCAGTCTGAGCCGGTAAAAAAATTCCTGGCGGGTTTGCGTGCATCCCATGAAGCCGAACGCGCGGGATTGCGCGCAGTCGGCGCGGCCTATGCCGCCCTTGAACGGCTCGACCTGGCCGCCAGCCATTTGCCGGATCCAGGCTCCGGAGAAGCCACTCTCGTCAGCCGTATCTCGCCAGTTTTTCAATCGCGTCGAAAATCGCTGGCCGACCGCCAACTTTCGATGGTCATCTCGCAAGCACAGATCACTCTCGAAGCCGGAAACAAGAAACAAGCTGGCAGAATGCTTCAGGAAGCGGCGGGCCTCACGGAATTCGCAAGCATCGGCCTGCAGAATGAATGGCACGATCTTCAGAAGAAACTGGGGAAAAGCAAGATCTTCGGGAAGTCGGGTTCGAAGTAGAGTCCGGCCGTTTTCGATCTATTCCCTTGCATTGAAAAACACTGATGGAAGAGTGGGGCCCTGAGCTAATAATGTAGACCCCGCGCTTCGGGAATATCTTCCCGATGTGTGGGAGTAGGGTAGAAGCCACCGCTATGAGTTTCGTAATCCAGGCTGCCGGATGCACCGACGTCGGTCTCGTGCGCAAGAACAACGAGGATAATTTTGGCTACGACCTGCGCCACGGCATCTTCGTCGTGTGTGACGGAATGGGCGGCCAGCAGGCCGGAGAAGTCGCCAGCAAGATTGCAGTCGATACGGTGCTCGAGTACTTCCGCCGTCAGGAGAAAAGTGTCGACCCGGTCGGCGGCGCGAAATTCGAAGGCGTCTCAGCCCGTGCCGTCCAGTTGGCTGGAGCCATTCAGCTCGCCAATCAGCAGATTCACGAATCCGGCGCACGGGACATCCAGATTGCCGGGATGGGTTCGACGATCGTGGCAGTCGCCGTAGAAGACAATCTCTTCTCCATCGCCAACGTTGGCGACAGCCGCATTTACCTGATCCGCAACAACGATGTCGTTCAATTGACCCACGACCATTCCTTGGTCATGGAACAAGTCCGTCGCGGCCTGATGACTTTGGAAGAGGCCGAGCACTCCAGGATGCAGAACGTGATCGTGCGCGCGCTCGGAACCGACGACAGCGTTGAGCCCGATCTCGCCGATCACGAGTTCAATCCGGGCGATGTTTTGATGATGTGCAGCGATGGCCTCTCGCGCTACGTCAAGGAAGACAAGATGGCTGAGGCGATCAACCAGGAATCGCTCGAGAAAGCTTGCACGGATCTGATCGAAGCGGCAAAAGCCGGCAACAGCGACGACAACATCACTTGCCTGTTGATTCGCGCGCTGCATCCTTCATGGAAGGACCGCATCTTCGGCCGGTTGGGAGCGCAAGGCACTCAGAAGAGCTCCACCTAACTACCGCCCGCAATCTCTGCGAAATACTCTTCGGCGCGCCTAGCGGCCAACCACTTGCGCCACGCACTTCATTCCCTGCATATCGAAGAACGGATTGGCAGGCCCTGAGACCTGAAGCAGATAGTCGAACGACTTAACCTTTCCATCTGGCAGCAACACGGGATGCCCGTTAATTTCATTCACCCATTCCAGTTTCCCGCCGCCAAGATATTTCGCCGTCGAGACGAACTTGAATACCGCCCACGGCCCCTGGAACGTATATAAGGTATCGCCGCCCTTGGTCACCACTGACACATCTTCAGGAGCACCCGTCCAGGTGAAAGTCTTTGGAGCGGATTCATCGGCGAGAGTTTCACTCCCGATCTTCAATTGCACTCCCTGCAGATTGCTGGGCAACTGCTTAAGTGTGTAAGACAGATGAGGCGTTTGCCCGCCGGCCGGATAGAGTGCTTCGCTGAGCCCTCCGACTCGATTCAGGAAGCGCAAGAACCCGTCGGACGCTTTCGCTTGCGCGGACGGGTTGCGGTCGTATCGCGAACCAACCTTGAGCACAAATGATTTCAGATCGTCATTCAACTTCTTCCACGCGTCGCCGTTCGGGCCAAGAACTGCATAAAGCTGGTCCAAGGAAGCATCCTGCGAAGCATTCGGATCGAACGGATACTTGCTGGCGATCGCTCCAAATTGCGCGCAATACCCTTTCCCGGAACCATTCGCCACATCAATCGGCCCGCGCTTGAGCAAGGCGTCCGCGCCTTTAATGGGCTCCTCCAGGAGGCGCCGAACTTGCTCCTGGTTTCCGAATTGCGCATCAACCGGCACGCTGGTGATGATCGTCGTCACCTCGGTAGCGGCCCCTCCCGCCGATCCCGCCGCGCTGTTCAGTGCAGCCGGATCCGGCGCACCCTGGCTCTGCGCTAAGGCATGGATATCGGACTGCAGTTTGCCAAGCGCTTTGATATACGATTCTGTCGTCGAAGCAATGTACTTGTCCGGAGGCTTGTCCGCAGGCCCCGGGGGCTCGACCTTCTGCACTGGCGCAAATGGCGCTTTCACATCCGGTGGCGCCACGTCGACGTTATGCGATACGAAATAGAAAAGCACCAGTAGCGGAGAAGTCGGGCTCGTGAGCTTCTCCAACTTCTTGTCCGCATCCTGATAGCTTGCGTATCCCGCCACCGACGAGGTTTTCAAAACTTCGTTCCACCCCGCGACGAAATCATTGTTATAACGCTCGCTGAGTTTTTGCCGGACCATGGCCGGGTCCAACTCCTGCGCACCCTTTCCCACCACCCATTCTTCCCCGCTCATGTACAGGCGCGGATCCTTCAACGCATCCTGCACGAATTGAAAACCACCGCGGGTGAACGCCCCCTTCACCTTGTGCTCGCTGACCACGATGCCTTTCGAATCCGGATACTGCTCGTTGAAACTGGCGTCGTGATTATTCTGCGAAGCCTTCCCGAGCAACTGCACGTAATAACGATCGATCCCGGCAAACTGCTGCAGATAGGCGCGCGCTTGATCGATCAGCATTCGTGAACTGCCGTTAGAGAACGGAATTTCCTTGGCCAGGACGACGCTGTAGAAGTCGAATTGCAGCCGCGCGAGATCCTGGCGATCCTTGTCAATATCCCGATCCGCGATCCAGTGTGTCATCAACACGGGCGTCAGAAATTCCTTCGTGCTCTTGTCGTGATCCGTGGGTTCGGTCGTGATGAGATACGCCTTGAGCTCGTTGTATGCCTTTTCGTAGGCGTCATTCGGAGCATTGGCAGCCGACTTATCCTGCAACGCGGAAAGATTCTCTGTAATCCGCTTTAACGTCTCGGCAAACAGAACTCGCTGGAAGCGGTCGAAGTAAACCGGTTTGGCATCCCGATACACGCGATCGCCCGTGTACAAGCCCCATCGCATCGTCAAGGGTGGACCGTTCTCTTCGTATTCCGCAAGCTGAACGAGTTCCGCGCGCAACCGCTCCAGTTTCTGCAAATCGCCCAGCATCGCAGGCTGGCCTGTTGGCGTTTGCATGGTGCTAACATCCGAAACTTCCTGCTGGACTCGGCTCTCCAGCGATCGGTTACGGATGAACGAAACCGTGAACCCGGTCAGAAGAACCAGGCCGATCAGAACCAGGATTCCCAGCAAGAAACGGCGCAGGAAGAAAACGCGCGAACTCGATCCGCTTGCCGCCAGCGCGACCCGGTCTTTTACCAGGATGTCGTTGAACAGGCTGGTCAGGAAAATCCATTGCGGCATGCGCCGAGGCCCGCCGGAACGCGCAGCGACCGCCGGTTGCTGCAGTTGCGCACCGACGCCGCGGAAGATCTGCGTGGCGCCCTGATTCAGGTCGGTCTCGTCAGCCTCAATCGCGACTTGCCGCGCCTGCACAACGTCGTCCACGACAACCGGCCGCACCCCCGTGAAGTAAAACCCGCGCAGAAACGGATTCGTTCCCAGGTGGCTGGGCCGCGCCAGGTCCACTAGAAACTGCACTAGCAATGCCTTCAGCTTATTCAGTTCGCGCGGAAATTCGTAGATCGCCGGCAGCTTCTCGCTCTCATGCTCCCGCGGCAGCAGCTGAATTCTTCGCTCTGCCAGCGAATAGAAAATTTCGTCGAACGACTTCCCCAAACGCCGAGTCTCTTCATCCGCATAAACACCGGCGTTCAACGAACGCAAAGGCAGAGTCGCTCCCAGCACTTCCGCCGCTTCATCTTTGCTCATTTCACGGACGAATTCGGTGAAGAACGAAATCCGGTCAACGCGCGTGAACAAAACATAGACGGGAAAGCTGATGCCCAGCGACTGCGACACTTCCTGCAAACGCACCGAAAGCCTTCTCGCTGCCGAAACGCACGTCTCACTCGCTCCGGGCTGCAGGAAGTTCTCGCAATCGAAGCACACGATCGCCGCCCGAGGCGCCTGCGTCCGTTTCCCAATCGCCGCGGAAAATCGCGCCGGCTGTACCAGCTTGACCAGCCGTTTCCAGCGACTCGACTGACTCATCAGTGATCCAGCCGGATCCACGAAGATCGCTTGCCGCGTATACCAGATGTTCGCCGTCGCCGTCGGCACCACCTCGGTATCGCGATACACCTGTCCCGCCAACAGCTCCGGATCAAGTGCGGAGTGGACTAAAACGGTAGTCTTGGTCGAACCCGAATCGCCCAATAGAAATACGAGCGGCAGCCGGCTGAGATCAGTGCCGCGTCCCAGCGTGGAATTCTTGAGGCGTCGAATCGCCTCGCGAACCAGGGAGTCGACATCATCGGTTCCGCCGGCCTGAGGCTCCTCTTCCCCTGACTCGCGCTTCGCTTTCTTTACGGAGTGCTGATACCACAACGCTACCGAAGCCCCAATCACTCCCAACAGGGCCAGCGCCCCGCGCAGAATCCAAACATCCGATCCGTGCAGCGGCAAGAACATGCCGAGGACCCAAACCAGCACCAGATACACCAACAGCACCAGTATGGTCACCCAGTACATCCAGTTCCCCCTATCGGAGTATTTCAGCTACCAGCGCGGAAAGGGACGAGGCCCCTGACATCAGAATGAACTTGTACACAACCAGCGAGGCCACCAATAGCACAGCCATCACCAGGGCGGTCCGCCCCAGGAACCGGCTCCAGCGGTCCACCTGCACCATTCGAACTGCATCGGCAGGAATCGCTCCGCGCGGAGACAGCGGACCCATCGGCCCGCGGATGCGGCGGATCTTTTCCTGCACCGCCATCATGATTGACCGCAAGTCTCCCCCAGCCGCATAACGTCCCTTGAACCCGAGCAGCAGGCAAAGGTAATAAACCTCCAGCAGATCGGCGGTCTCATGCGAATCGCCACGGGTAAGCGTCTTCTGAAGTTCCTGGAAGAAAACCTCTCCCGCCAGCTGATGCCCAAACAGCTCCGCCTGCAATGGCAGCCGCGGCCAGTTGGCAAACACAGGATTTCCGGAACTCAGTACCGATTCATCCAGGAAGGCCACGACCGCGAACACCACCTGCCGCACGTCTTCCGCGTTGCAACCACGGCTGCGTGCCTCCTGCTCCGCTACCCGCAATCCTTGGCGCACCTGCGCCCGGAACGCGTCCGGATCCTGTACTGCCTGCCGGTTGTAGCGCAGCCGGACCACCGCCGTGAAAACTTCCTGGAACCCCAGCGCAAGATTCCAGCCGCGTCGGTCCAGTGCGGGGCTCGATCCTCGATAACTTCCCAGCGGCGTGATTTGTGTCGATCCCATCTCAGCTCTCGAGCACCACGATCAATTCGATCTCCGGCGTGGGAATCTCTCCCGGAACGTACACGCCCACTTTACTTGTCCTCATAATGTGTTCCCAGCACGGCCCGCTGCGCGTGACCATGAAATACTGGCTGTCCACCTTGGCCGCGATCGACGCAGGCGGAATCTGCATATGATCTAGTGTCAGACCGGGCAGCGCCCGTTTCACCAACTCGGGAACAAATTGCGCGGAGCAGACTTTCACGAACTTCGACACCCTGCCGATCAAATCCCCTTCCCCGATCGGCGAACGCACTCCCAGGATCCATCGCGAGCGCCCCAAACAACGCTGGTCGCGGATATCTCCATCGTAGAAATATCGGGCCGCCGGTTTCAGCGGAATCACGATCGCCTGTGAGGGAACAATAATCTCGAGATGCCGCAGAATGTGCTCTTCCAGCTGCGTGAAGCCGGCTCCAGGATCGTAATGGTTGTAGGCGGGCAAAGACCGGGGATTCGTATCCAAACTAAAGGTACACAACGCTCCCGCCAGCCGCGACATCTCCCGGAAAAGCTCTTCGGGATGCCCATGCTTCGCCAGAAAGATATGACGCAGCGGTGTCAGGCTCGAATTGATCGCATGCAGGAACCAGAACTGCGCCACCTGCCGTGCCGACATTCCCGTCTGAAACTTTCCGCCGGAGAGCTGTTGCTCCTGGGTCACGACCGCGCTCTTTTCCTCCAGAATTTCCACCAGCCGTTTTAGCATGACCGTCAGCCGCTCATTCGAGCTCAGCCGAAGACAGGGAGGAACGTGCGTCGGGTCGTACACAAAATGCCCGGTCTGGTCCCGCATGACCCGGGCAATCGGCAAGGTCAGCAGGTTCTCGTCTTTCTGCGGCAGCACAACCAGCCGGATATTCTTCCGCCCCAGCTGAACCGGCTTGGCATCCTGCCCTGTGGTTTCGTCATGGATCAATTCCGTAGTTCCGGTGTAGCGCGCGGTTTTTCCGGGAAATGGATCGAGGTCGCAATTCTGCTGCCCCGGAACCCACTTCGGAACGGCAAGAGCCACCGTCAGGCTGTCCGTGGCAGGAAGGAAATCGCCGGCAATGTTCTGCGGATCGGGCCGCGGATCGGACTCCGGAATGTCAAACGGTAACCCGTCCTGAAACATCCCACGTGCATTCAGAAGGCTGACGGTCCCATTCCGTAGCGCATCGGCATCCAGCTGGCAGGCCGCCAGTCCGTAAGCGTCCTTCCACAAGCTCGCTGTGGCAAAGTGCACCGCCTCTTCAAAATAGCGGTTTTGCGCCTGAAAATGCTGTGGCGCCAGATACATTCCCTCTGCCCACACTACCCGGGACAGCAACTTCATGCCGCATCACCTGAAACCATGGGAGTTTGCTGCGATAAGCGCTTCGCTGCCGGACGAAACTTGGGGGGTCGCGGCATAGCACGCGTCTAGGCCAGCGATGCTAGGCGGAAGAATGGCGAATGTCAAGAAACACGATCACACAGAACGGAATTCGCCCGCTCTATTGTCTCAATTCTCTGCGGGCAAATCATGACGTGACCCTCACGGTTGTGCAACTTCGGATGCATGAAAGGCGACGACTCGCCATTGTCCGGCCTGTCGGATGTAGGTCTTCGTGAATCGCCAGTCGTCTGAAATTTCCTGCCCGTTCGTGGAGCGAGTTCGTTGCAACCGTCCCGTGACAACAGCGGCATCAGTATAAACGTGAACACTGATGTCTGAGGTTTGGTAGTGAAGGAACTTCATGCGACCGGAACGAGCGAATTTGAGAACGTCACTCTTGGACATCACAGGCATCCTGGGAACGGCGACTTGCATGTCGTCGGCCCAGAGTTTCTCCAATGCGTCTGCATCACCATGCTCGTGGGCGTGGTTCCAAACCGTTTCCAGCCGCTCCAACTCGTGCGTGTCCGCTTCGACAGTCGATTGAGCGAAGAGCCTTACGCTCAGGAAGAGCGCGACAGACATCAAACACAGTGAACGCAGCCTCATAGGACGCCTCGATTCATCGGCATTCTATCGCTGACAAGGGTGGCGTCCAAACGCAGCAGAAGGAAACCGAATCGGGCCGTGCTTTCTGTGGGTGTCGGCACGAGCGGCCTGCCTGTTGACGTGCCGATTGTCTGATTTTATGGGATACAGGATGGGATACGGTCAGCATCCCGGAATCGCTCGGACCTGCATGAATTCTGGAGCCGACGAGCGGACTTGAACCGCTGACCTGCCGATTACGAATCGGCTGCTCTACCAACTGAGCTACGTCGGCTTCCGGTTTACTTTGTTCAGTTTACCAGACCTCTGGACTCTCGCTGCTGCACAACTGCGGCACGGTGGATTTTCCGCTCAAGCTTTTTCGTCGCATCCTTCACATCTTCGCGGGCACTTTTAAAGAATGAGTCTCTCACCAGAGAAATGGGACGAGTCGGAAGCGGGTGTGCACGCAGTATTCCGCATAGCCGGGTAGTTCCTGGCCCAGAACTTTCTCCTCGTTCAGCAGCCGGAGGACGATCAACGGGATAAGCAACAAAAAGGCAGGAAACGTAAAGTATGAGCCGAGCGCCAAGGGCGTGAATAGCCACATCGCACATGCGCCCGAATACATTGGATGGCGAACGATGCGATACGGGCCGCTGGAAATCACTTCCTGACCGGGCTCGACCTGAATCGTCCGAGCAGCGAAACGGTTGACCTTCGCAACCCAGAGTGTCGTCGCGAACCCGCCGAAAACGACGGCTTGTGAAATGATCGTGACCCACAACGGCTGGTGCGACCAACCAAATCGGTGATCGAGACCGGGAAGCACAAAAGCGGCCAGCCAGGCGATGTAGACCAACGTCATGATGCGCTTCTGTTCGCGCACCTTTTCCTTCAATTGCATCCGGCGCTCGATCAGTTGGGGATCGTGTTTGTAGAAATACGTGAAAGCGAAGAAACCGGGGACGAACGAAATAGCTAGATAAGCCCAGCCTTGCCAAAACCTCAAAGAACCAGCGGGAATGAACAACAAAGCTCCCAACACGCCTAGTGCGAGTAAATACCGAAGTGCCAACCTCGATTTGAGAGTCATCGACGCACTGCCGTGGTTCGAATAACGTCCTCAATGAGTGTGCGGGTGATCGTGGGTTTCCAACCTCTGTTTCAAGTCGCGAACTTCCTCTTCCAGTTTCTTTGATCTGCTCTTCGAGTGCCTCGATGCGCTGATCGTAATCTGGATGATAGTCACTTTGCACTGCGTCGGCCATCCATCGCAGTACATATCGGTCTCCGACGCGTGCAATCGATTTCGATTCGCGACCGAAGACGTCTCTTGAACCTCTCGAGCCTCGGAACCGCAAAAACGAAAAGGCCGCCCGGCAACTGGGCGACCTTCTCTTCAAGGGAGAATAGTTCCAACGGAGCTTTGAATTCCGTCAAAACTTTCTGGCGAAATCTTATGAGCCGAAAAACGGGGGTGTCAAGCGATTTTTGATAATTAAATGCCTTTGTTTTCAATAGTTTACAAAAGGCATCAATACGGTCGCGAAGTGTACCAAAATGAGACGATTACGCCCGCGCAACTCGCTAAGCCGATCTTTTCTAGGCACTTACCTTCCAGAGGGGCCCTTTTACGACACCCTCCGGCTCTCTTCCTTCCCACTTTGGGAAGCCCTTTCGATGACTGTTTCGGTCAAATGCAGCGAGATGAATTCCATCTGCTCCGGACGGTCAAAAACCTTCTCCGGGAACCACCTCTTCATCAAAATGCGGAAACCGCCGAACGCCACTCCTGCGACAATCGCCAACCCTCCGAGAATCGCGCACAAGATCACCACGTTGAGAACCAGCATGTATAGATCGTGGACCTCGTGCTGATCCGTAGCCTGATTCCACGTCACGCTGGCTTCGTAATTCACCATGCCCAGCAACGACTTCGCATCGCTCTCCGAGATCGGGCCGGTCGCGATCGCAACAATGGGCCCGGTGCGCTTATCGAAAAACGGTCCGGAACTCTGAATGGTTGAGATGCCGGATTGCGGCTGCGCCAGTTGATGCGCCGTATCGATGCGGCGCAGATGGGCCGCCGCCAGTTGCGGCGTGGGATAGGAAATCAACATCAACGTCGCTTCGCCGCTCGGCGTCGAGTAGCGCCCCAGCGAAACCTCTGCACTCGCTCCAAAATCCACCAGATCGGCGGAAACCGGAGGCGCAAGCGCAGCCAGCGCAGCCGGACCCATCGCGTATTTCTGGGTGTTGGCGACGTATCCTCGATGCGGCATGAACTCAATAAACGATGGCAGGTTCCCGGCATTTCCTGAGGGTTTCGGCAGCACTCCCGCCAACTCACGCAATTCAGCACCCGCCATCGCGGATTCGCTGCTGAACGACACATCGACCAGCACCGAGCCGCGATAGAAAAGGACTCGTTGCCCGAGCGACGCCCCCTGGTCGCCGATCTGCTCCCGCGTCATCTCCGGCTGCAGATAAAACGTGTACGCACCAAACGCTCCCGATGCGTCCGCAAACCGGGCCGCACGAACTTTCAAGGTGCGCCCGTCGTCGCGCGTGTAAACGGCCGACGCGAGATCGGTGAAGCGGTACTCCTCGAGCACCGCTGCATTGGTCGGATCCGCTACCGCCGGGTTGTTGCTCGTCTGGGCCGTTCCCTGCATCTGCCATCCCCCAAACTGCTGGGGCAAAATGGCTGGAACCGCAGGTGACGCCGCAGGCGCAGCCGCGCCCCAGGCAAGCACAGAACTGAAAGCCAGAATAATGGAAAGCCAGAATTGGACAGGACGGGAGAGGTTCATGGACGGCTTCGCCGAAGTTCCCCTTTTCCCCATTAGACCACAGCCTGCCAGCAAAAGTTTCCGCTGCCCCGAAACCTCATGCCTTCAATCACTTGCCCTGGTTACCCCCTGGTTACGGAAGACCTACACGCACGTGCCCCCGCCTACACATCCGAGCCATTCACAATCGCACCGCCTTGGAGGAAACTAGCACTGGGTGAATTGATGAAATCCGGTAGTGAAGATAAGGGCCAGCGCCGGGGTAGCCGCACCAAGGCCGTTTTTCCGGTGAGAATTAAGGGGAAAAACAGCTCTGGCGAGGCATTTGAAGAACTGGCGCACACGCTGGACGTGACAGCAAATGGTGTTCGTCTTGGCGCAATTCGCCAGGAACTTAGCAAGGACGAAGAGATCACCCTGTTTTACCGCCAGCGCAAAATGCAGTACCGCGTGGTGTGGACGAAGAAATTGAAGGGCACTTCCGAGTTTCAGGTAGGCTTGACAGCAGTATCGCAGGATCGGGAAGCGTGGGGGCTCAACCCGGCTGATTTTAAAGCCGAGCCAAATGCCGTTGCGGTTTCTCGGGCCTCGGGGGTTGCTTAAACATATATGGGAGAACAGATGAACCACTCAACCAGTGGATGGCTCAACAAACTTTGGTCGGACGAAGAGGGTCAGGACATCGCGGAATACTCTGTCATGTTGGCTGTCGTCCTTGTCATCGTAGTCGGTACGATCCGGCTCATCGGCTCGAATGCGGGCAACATTTTCTCGCAGGTTGGCAGCTCGATTCAGTAAGCTAACGACTCTTTCGCACTACTGGATTGTGAGCCTCATCTGAACGCCCGGTGCTCCGGCGTGAGGATGAGGTTCTGATTTTGGTGGGTTGATTTACAAAAGGCGATCGGTACAGCCTCAGCCCTACTGCGCGCTTACCTTCTCGATCTTGCTTGCGACTTTCACTCCGCTCAATCCGTTCACATATTTCGCGATTCCCTTGTACAGCGATTCGGCTATACGTTGACGGTATTCGCTCGTCTCCAACCGATGTTCGTCCCCTGGATTGCTCACGAATGAGATCTCGGCCAGGATCGAAGGCATGTTCGCCCCGATCAGCACAATGAACGGAGCCTTCTTCACGCCCCGGTTTCGGATGCCTGAGCTCTTGGCAGCCAATCCGCTGTGTAGCGATTCCTGGACGTCTGAGGCAAACTCGCGCGACTCCTCAATCTTCTCCTTCAGCGCGATCTTCTTGACCAGGTCCTGCAACTCATAGATCGATTTCTCGGAAACTGCGTTCTCGCGCGCCGCAACCTCCAGCGCCTCCGGCGAAGACGTGAAATTCAGGTAATAGGTCTCAACTCCACGCGCCGCCGGATCATGGCTCGAGTTAGCGTGAATCGAAATAAAGAGATCGGCGCGCTGCTGGTTCGCGATCGCGGTTCGTGTCTCGAGCGGGATGAACGTGTCATCCTTCCGCGTGTAGACAACCTCCGCACCTAATCGCGTTTCGAGCAACTTGCCCAGCTTGCGTCCTACCTCGAGAACCAGGTCCTTTTCTTCAAGACCGTTCGGGCCGATCGTTCCCGTATCGTGCCCGCCGTGGCCCGGGTCGATCACGATCTTGCCGATCTTCAATCCCAGCGCTCGGATCAATGACCGGTCTCCGTGGGCGGTCGGACTCGCTTCGCGGATTTCCGCCTCCATCGAGTCGCCTTCGCTGGTCTTCAGTTTCGTACCGGACTTCCCGCGCGTACGACTGCTTGCTGGACGATGGCTCAGTGCCTTCTCGACAACCTGGCTGTCGCCACCCGAATCGAGGTTCGGACCTCCATTCCTGCCTTCGCCATCCGCCCCTGCGCTTGATGTGTCCGCGCTGGAGGCTGTCGTCGGCCGCGATGGCGCAGGCTCGTCATCATCCGCGTCGACAATCACTTTCGTGGGTGCGGGCACCTCTCCTCTTGCTGCCGCCGCTTTCTTGTCATGGGCGGAGGAATTTACTGTCCCGCGGGAATTCTTCTCGACAATCTTGACGTCATCGCCAACATCTTCGCGCGTCACCGGAGCTTTGCCCGCGGCCGCTCGCAAGTTCTCAACTTTGGACTGAGGCGTCACCGACTCGGCCGGCTTCGCACCGGCAGCCGTCGGCGCTGGAGCCGCTTCGCTGAGCAGTCGAGCGGCATCCCGTGTATCCGCAGTTTCGGCCCCGTTCTTGGCAACGTTCTCGGCACTGCCATCGGTCTTTTCTTTCCCGCGAGCGTTCTTGCCGGGAGTTCCCTTCCCGTGAATATCAATGATCAAACGGTAAGGATCCGGCAGCAGGAACGAATCGTAGTCCGATAGATTGTCAACCTCGAGCACTACGCGAGTGCGGCCGGGCTGAAATTGCGCTACCCGGATCTTCTTCAGCAACCCATCGTCGACGTCAAAGCTCTTGCCCACCAGCGTCGAGGCCAGCTTGGTATCGCGCAGATCAAAAAAGATCCGGTCAGGGTTATCGATCCGCTGCGATCCGAACTTTACTCCGCTTTCCAGATCGATGGCGACGCGAGTGTAATCCGGCGTCGACCAGTGGCGGATCCCCGTCACTCGCGGCAGGTGCCCGCCCTGGCTTTCCGCGGCCGAGGCACCGGTCTCAGGAACGGAATCTGCTTTTGTCTGCAGCGCCTTGTCCTTCGAAGAAGACTCCGGAGGCACCGTCGCTTTATCTGCCGCCAGCTTTGTGGTTGCCTTTTCCGCGTCAGCCTTCTTCCCGCTTTGGGCTTGGCGATCAATTTCGCCGATCGCCTGCTGCGCATCTTCCGCCAGGCGGTTGTGTGGGTAGCGCTTCAGAAATTCACGGAAGGCAGCGCTCGCCTGTTGCGGGTTGTCCAGATCGTCTTTGTAGATCTCCCCGATCGTGAACAGCGCGTCGCAACGATACTTGCTTCCGGGATATTCGCGGCGCAGGAACTTGTACTGTCCGATCGCGGAGTTCAGGATCTTGTCATCCTCGAATCGGCGCCCCATCTCTACCAGCGTTTCGGCGACTGCGACCACGCTCGGATCCGCCTTGCTCGACGCAGGCGCGCCGTAATAAACGCTGCGATAGGCATTGATAACGCGCTGGTAATCGTGGCGGCTGCGGTCGGCCGGAGGACGGCCGTTCAAAGCTTCCCGCATGCGCTCCGCATCGGCGAAACGCTGCTTTGCCCAGGTCTCATTGTGATGAGAAGTTCCGCGGTGCGAACGAGCGTAGGCTGGCAGCGCGGGAAGAGCGGCTAGCAGCAGCAGCGCTCCCCAGCGCACACTGCGCTGGCTGGATGTGATCTTCAAAGTCTTCGGCCCGCTTTACTGTCCCGTTGCCGTTTTTGTCGTCATCCTCGCGAGACAGCTTTCATCTCGCAAGGAATCTCGGCGAACCGCACTCTACGTCACGATTTCTCGCTCGACGCAATACTCGTGCGTTTCGTTTCGCTTTCCTAGTGTGGCCCTGAGAGACTGCTTAAAACAGATGCTGCAAAACTAGTCCGTGTTGCTGATGTACAGCACGCCTCTCGCATCCCGTTGAACCTTAACGGGATCGTGAGAAGCGCCGTGGGAACTGAAATCGAATCCCCCGTAATACAGATTCGTAATCCGCCGCACATAGTTCTCGGTTTCGGCGTAGTGCGGAATCCCGGAACTCCGAGCGACTGCGCCCGCGCCCGCGTTGTACGCCGCCAACGTCAGGTTCACATCGCCGCCATAGCTTTCGAGCAGTTGCTTCAAATGGCGCACGCCGGCATCAACGTTCTGCTCCGCATCAAACGGATTCTTCAGGTTCAACTGCTTCGCCGTCGCGGGCATCAACTGCATCAATCCCATCGCACCTTTGCGCGACACCGCATTGGAGTTGAAATTTGACTCGACCTTTACGACCGAGCGCACCAGGTTGGGATCGACATTGTGGCGAGCGGCCGCCATCACGATCGCAGCATCGATCTCCTCCGGCGAAGCCTGCCGCCCGTGCGAATTCGCGGCAACAATCCGCGCATTCGCCGATTGCGCCGATTCGCGCCCAAAGTATTGGCTGACTTCCGCGGCTGCCGAGCGCGCGGCCTGCATGGAAGGTGCATTCGCCGAGGGAACCGGCTTCCAGCGGCTCTCTTTGCTGCTCCAGTACACGAGCGTGGAGCGTTTTGCCTGCGGCGCCGCGGCGTGCCGTGTGGGTTGAGGTATGTCTTCGTTGATGTAGACCTTGCGCCCGTGTTCCTCAGTCGTTGTGATTACCTGGGCAGGGCCATCGCCTTCCGACGCCCACACCCATGCGGAATGCTGAGGAAAGGAGGTCGCAACTGCCGAGATTGTCAGCATCAATGCGATTTTCAGGTGCTTTCGCATATCCGGGCGTGTCCTTGTTCTCCAATTCTTCGCTGCGAAGGTGGTCGCACAGATAGACCTCACCCTTCGCTTGGCTACCCGGAACCTGACGGAGAATCTTCAACCAGAGTAGGTCGATTATAGGGTGGGCCGGAGAGCCCGGCAATCTCTCCGAAGGGAGTAGAACCACCGGAGTAATGCTCGGCAACCGCTTGAAAGCTAAACAGATTAGCGCGATCTAATGACAAACCGGGAAGCCGCAAAGGTAACCACAGCAATGGTTACCTTCGCAGCGCGAAAAAGAAGACCCAGAGTAAGGGAGATTCGATGCAATGCCCGCCCCACGTTTCGTGAAGTTCGAAACCCGAAACGGGTATGACCCGCCGAACGAGGCTCGTAACAATGCCCTCGACGCTGCCCTACTTCTCCACCGCCGCGGCAAACGCATCCAGCGACAATGAACGCAGCAGATTCCGCCGCATTCCTCGCTCAACTTCCGCCAAGCGATCCGACGCTACGGTAATCCACTCGAAATCCGCCGTCTCCGCCAGGCGCCTTAACTCCACACCAATGTCGGTATTCAGAATCAATTCCGAGGCTCCGGAATTGAGAAACATCAAATCTCGCAACAGCGAGTACAACGTCCGCAGCAGTTCCTCGATCTTCTCCCGCCCCTCGGCACCCGGCCGGTACGATTCCGTAATCTTGAACAACTCGCTGTGTTCGCCGCCCCGTAGCGCCGACTTCAAAATCGCCAGTGCGTGATCTCGCGCCACGATGTATCCGGCAAGATCGAATCCCCGCGCGCGCCCCATCGCCCCCTCCGACAATCGCGCTACCAGCGCGCGTTGCGCCGGCTTCCACTCCGGATGGGTTTCGGCCAGGTCCCGTTCGATCTCCTCGGCCGGCAGCGCACACAGGGGGAACACCATCGACCGCGATCGGATCGTTGCGAGCAACTCCCCCGGATTCTCCGTCAGCAGAAAAATCGTCGCGAACTCCGGCGGCTCTTCCAGCACTTTCAGCAGCGAGTTCGCCGCCTCTTTCATAAAAGCCGAATCGGTGAAGATGTACACCCGTTCCCGTCCATCGCCCGGGCGATAGTAAATCGTCTCGATCACCTTCCGTACCTGGTCCACCTTGATCATCATCTGCGGTGGATCGGGAGGGATCACCAGCACATCCGGATGCGTCTGCACGAAAATGCGCGTTTCCTTTTTATCGCTTTCGCGCAGATTTTCCCGCGCCTCGACCGCCTCCGCGAACCGGCCGTCCAGATCCGCCGATTGCGCAATGCGCGTACAATTCGCACATTTGCCGCAGAAATCGGGCAGACCGTCCGTCACCGTGGGAGCAAGACAGTTCAGTGTCTGCGCCAGCATCAATGCCAGCGTGTACTTCCCGCACCCCCGCGCTCCAGCCAGAACCACGGCGTGCGGGAAGCGGTCGTGCGCCAGCATCTCGCGCAACCGCTGAACAGTTTCAGCGTTTCCGTGGAAGTCAGAAAATGGCATGAAGTCCGCTCCAGCAAACGTAACACAAACTCTGCGGGCCCATGCCCATCGCTCGCCCAAGTCAGGTGATCAATTGTGCCGCCGACGGGAACATCCACTAGCTTTTGGCAGTCACGCGGAGAAAGCGGAGAAGTCAGAAAGGAAACCGCGGTCATCCGGCCTGCAACTTGAGCTTTCTCTCCACCAACTCCACGATCAGTCGATGCGTCTGCCCGGGCGTCCCGCGCGCGTCCACTACCGCCACCCGTCCCGGTTCGCGCTTTGCGATCGTCAAGTAGCCCTCGCGCACGCGATGAAAAAACGCCCGCGTCTCCTGCTCAAAACGATTCTCATCATGCCCGCGTCCTGCACTCTTCGACGCCTGCCGGTTGCGTCGACGCGCCCGGCTCACACTCGCATGCGGGTTCGAGTCCAGCAGCAACGTCAAATCCGGCTGCAGATCTCCGCACAGCAGATGATGCAACTCCCGCACTGGGCCGCTTCCCAGTTTGCGGCCGCCGCCCTGATACGCTTCGGTCGAATCGGTAAATCGGTCGCACAACACGATGCTGCCCGACGCCAGCCCCGGCTCAATCACTTCGGAAATATGCTGCGCCCGCGAGGCAAACATGAGCGCCATTTCTGCCCAAGGCGAAAGCGCCGTCGTTCCAGAATCAAGAAGGACCTTGCGTACTTTTTCTCCTGTCGAAGTTCCGCCCGGTTCTCGCGTCTCCACAACTTTGTAACCCGATGCCCGCAGCGCCGTCGCCAGCTTGCGCATCTGGGTGCTCTTGCCCGTCCCATCGAGCCCTTCGAATGTGATGAACTTCCCTCGTCGCGACATTCTGCCGAATCATATCAGCAGGCCGCACGCCACAAGATCGAGCGCACCGCTCGTGCACCCTCTCTCGCGGGCTGCTATATTCATAAATTCCGCTCAATGAAATTCTAAAGCCGGACCACTACCCGAATCGGAGCACTGGAATGAAACTTGCGAAGCTGCTGGGATTCGTTTGCGTTCTGATCTCATCGTTGCTCTGCTGGAGCGCAACTCCTCCTACGGTCACCCTATCGGTCGATGCCACTTCCGCTCCTCGCAAGATCTTCCACGCCTCTTTGCGCATCCCGGCCGCGCCCGGAGACTTGACCCTCTACTACCCGAAGTGGCTCCCCGGTGAGCATGCCCCAACCGGCCCCGTCGTTGATCTTGCCGGTCTCAAGTTCACGGCCGCTGGAAAAACTCTGAAATGGCGCCGCGACACGCTCGACGGCTACACGATTCACGCCGAAGTTCCCGCTGGCACAACGGAAGTTGCCGCCGAGCTCGATCTGCTTTCTCCCGCGACGTACGAAGGCGGGTTCTCCTCCGGCTCCTCCGCCACCGACAAACTTGCCATCATCAGTTGGAACCAGGTTCTCCTCTACCCCAAGGGCTGGAAGGCGGATGAAATCAGCTTCACCGCCAGCCTCAAAATTCCCGCCGGATGGAAGTTCGGCACACCGCTTCCCATCACCAGCCAAAGCGGCGATGAAATTCGCTTCTCCACCGTGCCGTTGACCATGCTCGTCGATTCCCCAGTCATTACAGGGCAATATCTGAAGATCGTTCCTCTAGCCCAGGATCCTCCGACGGAAATGGATATCGCCGCAGACAGCCCCTCGGCCCTCGACGCCCCAGCCGAAACCTGGAACCACTACAAAAGCCTGGTCGAGCAAGCCCAGAAGCTCTTCGGAGCGCATCACTATCGCGATTACCATTTTCTCTACACGCTAAGTGACCACGTCGCGCACTTCGGCCTCGAGCACCACGAATCCGATGACAGCCGCGTCGACGAGCGCTCGCTGGTCGACGACAACGCGCGCAAGCTATCCGCCGGCCTCTTGCCGCACGAGTACGTTCACTCGTGGAATGGAAAATACCGCCGCCCCGCCGATCTGGCCACTCCTGACTATCAACAGCCCATGCAGGATGATCTCTTATGGGTGTACGAAGGCCTGACCAACTACCTCGGCTACGTGCTTACCGCGCGGAGCGGACTTCTCAATCAGGATCAGAGCCGCGACGACCTCGCGCTCACCACCGCCGCCCTGGATCACACTCCCGGGCGTGAATGGCGCAATCTGCAAGACACCGCTGATGCCGCGCCCCAGCTTTACTTCGCTCCCGCCGCATGGGAATCCTGGCGCCGGTCCACCGACTTCTACCCCGAAGGCACTCTCGATTGGTTATGGACCGACGTCATCATCCGCCAGCAAAGCAAGGGACAGAAATCGATTGACGATTTCTGCAAGCTCTTCCACGGCGCTCCCAGCAGCGGTCCGATGGTGAAGACATACACATTCGATGATCTGGTCAGTGCGCTCAACCAGGTCGTAGCTTACGACTGGCGCGGATTTTGGAACGAGCGTCTCACCAACCACGGCCCCGGCGCGCCCCTCGGTGGCATCGAAGGCAGCGGATGGAAAGTCGTTTACGACGAAACGCCCTCCGAGTTGGAGAGCGCGGCCGCCGGCCTCTACCATCCCGCAACCGCAACGTTCTCCCTCGGACTCGAGCTTCGCGACGACGGCGAGATCGTAGACACAACCGAAGGCATGCCGGCAGCCAAAGCCGGTATCGGACCGGGCATGAAGATCATTGCGGTGAACGGGCACCGCTTTTCGAACGAAGTCCTGCACGAGGCGATTCGGGCAGCCAAGAACAGCTCCGAGCCAATCGCACTTCTGGTCGAAAACACCGACTACTTCAAGACCTACAAGATCGACTATCACGGAGGCGAACAGCATCCGCACCTGGTCCGCGAAGAGGCGAAGCCCGACCTGCTGTCCGACATCCTGCGAGCGAAATAATCGCGCCACCAGTGTGCGGCCCCAGGCACGATTGCACCCTTTGTGCACCTTAGTGCCCTTCGTGGTGAAAGCCGTTGAAGCGCGTAAGGAGAGAAACTCTCCGGACTGAGAGTCTGGACTGAGAGAAGGATTAGCCTAAGAAAAAGAGTAGCGACGCTACCGCCCGCGGGTATACCAGATCGATCCAGGCGACTTGTAATCGAACCCCTCGCCCCAAACAGCATGCGTATTTCCCGAGCCGTCGATCGCCATCCCGAAGTAATCGCCAAAAGGAAAACGGAAACCATCGCGGAGAATATAGTCCTCGTATCCGCGCGCGAAGCTCGAGAGTTGCACCTCCGGGCTCCACGTGGCCCCACCGTTAGTCGAACTGCGATAGTAGGTGTTCCACAAATGCTGCCGTGGATGCCCTTCTTCCGTCGTTCTCGCGTCCATCCACGCGATGCGGACATCGCCGGCGGCTCCCGCCACAATGGCTGGAAAACCATGCTCCACGTCGCCGCCCGCCGCCGATACGCTTACGTGCGAGGACCAGGTCGCGCCGCTCGTAGTCGACGAGGAAAAATAAATGCGCTCCGGTCCGCCGTTACTCCGCCCGGCATTCCACGCGGCATAGATGGCGCCAGACGCGTCAGAAGCAAGCGCAATCTGCGCGCCCAGGTAGCCCGCTTCGCAATTCTGCAGTGCACAAGCCGGCGGTGCCCCGGAAAGATCGAGCAACGTAGTAACCCAACTCCGGCCGCTGTCGGTCGATCGGCTTACGTAAATGCTGACCGGCTGCTTCGCCATATCCCGCTTCGCGTACGCCGTCCAGCCAAAGAACACATCCCCTGCCGGATCCACAGTTGCTCCGCCGGCCAGCGACCATCCCGGACCGTCGGTAGGATTCACATTCACCACGTTGAACGTTTGCCCGGCATCATGCGATGCCGCCACGAAAAACCGCTCTTCGTGATTGAACCCCACATATACGTCTGCGCCGCGAACTGCAAGCACGGGTTTATCCGCGTCTTCCTGCCCGCGTTCTGCCACTGAAAAAGACCAGCTACGCCCGAAATCGAGCGATCGCGCCACGATCACGTCGCGTTTGTCATTCTGAAGCCAGGATGCATAAACAGTCTGCCGGTCCTGGGGATCGACCACGATCTGCGGATCAAACTGTCCCGTCGTAAACGGCAGGATGGTGCGGGAAGGCTGCCAGGTCGCTCCATTATCGTCACTCACCAGCAGCGCGATCGTCGGCGCTGTGCAAGCCTTGCAATCTGAGACCGATCCGTATTGTGGATAGAGCACATAAAGATGCCCGCGCGCATCGGCCGCCATGGCTGGTTCCCACTGGTCGCCGTTCTTGTAGCCAAGACGGGCTTGTGGCGCGAATCCAGAGGCTGCCAGAGCAGTTTGGCCGCCGACCACGCCCACGAGCAGAAAGCAGGCGAGTCGCCGCAGGATTGCAGACTTGGCCACCAATCGATTGCTTGGGAAAGCCACGAAACGACGCTCCGGCGGGGGGAAACCCTGAATTCGGAATTTACCTTGATTCATACGGGGCGTCAATTGCCCAGGCCCTGATACGACGAGATTTTTACACTTCCGTCACGTTCCGGAAAACCCGCAATCGCCCACCTGTCACTTCTGGCGTCCGGCGAACATCTAAGATGTATATTCTGGAATCGGTGGACGAACCGACGCGTTCCTTAAAGCGAGGCGAAACTATGGAGAAGGCAACATTTGCGGCTGGGTGCTTCTGGGGAGTGGAAGCGACGTTCCGGCAAATCCCGGGAGTGATCTCAACACGGGTTGGCTACATCGGGGGCAAAACGCAGAACCCTACCTATAAAGAAGTGTGCACCGATGGCACCGGCCACGCCGAAGCAGTTGAGGTGGAATTTGATCCCTCCAAGGTCAACTATTCCGCGCTCCTGAAAGTATTCTGGGAAAATCATGACCCCACGCAACTGAACCGGCAGGGCCCGGATTGGGGCACGCAGTACCGTTCCGCAATTTTCTACCATTCGCCGGAGCAAAAGGCCGAGGCAGAATCATCGAAGCAGGCTCTCGAGCAAGCCCATCGCTACTCGAAGCCTATCGTTACGCAGATCGTCCCCGCCGTCGAGTTCTACCCCGCGGAAGACTATCACCAGCAGTATCTGGAAAAGCGTGGCCTGGCCACCTGCCACATTAAGTAGCCGTCGGTTCCGCCGGCACGTTCGGTCGGAAGAACATCAGCAGTACGAACCCTCCGACGTAGAACAGCAGGCTCTGCTGCAGGCTGGAGCCTCGTAAACGAAGCAGCAATCCGAAGATCGCGAGCGCATCGCACAGGGCATACGTGGCGATGTGCCCGGTCTTCCATTGACTCAGCGTCAACTCTTCTTCGCTCGAGCTACTGAGGCTGGCAGTCGCTGGTAAAACCAGGGTCCGGCGGACCACGAAGATCGTTCCCACGATCCCCACCGCGAGGCTGCTCAAAATGTAGCTCAGGGTCTGGTCAATTCTCGTCGCTCGGGGCGCGATCATCTCCCCCACAACAACGTAAAGGAGAATACTGGCCAGAAGGGCCCACTGAACCGCACGCAAAGTTTTCGAGGCGCGCGACATTCTGCGCCCATTTTCCCGCATTTGCAGGGCAAAGAATGTAAATTTTCATTGCATTCCCGGCCGATGTCCAATCTTTAGTAACCTGCGATGGATGCTGGAATTCAGTGGCCGTGACCGCTCGCCCCTTCCGGACGCAGCCGCAGAAATACCTGAAAAGAGACCGGTTGATCTCCATACGCCGCATCCAACACCGACGGTTTCGAATAACAGGTAATATCGCCGCCGATTCCCAGCCTCCACCGCCGTTCGCGCACCACATCGCGCTCTCCCCCAAAGGTGTATGCGCCGATCCGGTACGCAGGATGCACCGCCGCTTGCGGAAACAGTTCGTCTTTGTCGACGAGCTCGAGCCGCGAAAAGACATAATTCCGGTCGCGAAAATTTAGAGTCGACTCCGCCAGGTAGCTGTTCAGATTCTCATTCGTGGCTATTTTGTGGACCCGTCCCCAGATCAGCGTCGTCGCCCAATTGCCACGCTCGATCGGACGGTTGTATTCGATCGACGCCGATTGCCGCCACTGGCTTCCCGGCTCCAGCGCCTCGGGGTGTTCCAATCGTCCGATCGAGTATTCCGCCGTCCAATTTCGAGTGGGAGCGACCAGCGCTCTTCCCGACCACGAATCCAGCGCCGCCAGTTGAATGCTCCAGCGCTGCTCATTCGGTTCGCGCCCGTTGAACGCGGATGCCTCCAGCTTCACCCGGTCGAGGATGAAACCGGTCGTCACGACACCGAAACTGGTGTGCGTCGAATCCTGCAAGTGATGCGCCAGGGGTGCCATCGGAAGTTCCGACGCCGACGCCCGGTGCAGATACGTCGTTGGTCCCAGTGCGGGCTCGGCCGATGGCCCTCCGTAAAGCTCCCACGTAACTTTTTCTGTCAGCGGCAGCGTGTACAGTGCGGCCAGTTCTGCAAACACGTTGTGCGGATGCTGATGATCGATCAGCGGCTCGCCATGATACGTCTCCCCCGTTTGAAACAACTCGGGAAACCCGGGATGCGGCGAGGTCAACGATTCGGCGGAAAACATCTGCCGGAAAAGAATGGTTCCAGCCCCCAGCTTGTGCTGCTCCATTAACATGCCCCAGTTCACCGACTCCGCTTTCCCTGCCCCGCGCGGACCGCCTTGCTGGTTGTAGTCAATGAAAATCGATCCGTGCGCCATCACCTCCCAACCGCCTCGCATCCACATCCATTCCTTCAGCGGAACCGACGCAGGCTGCCAGCTCGTGCCCGACGAGGCATGAGGCGATGGTAGAAACGAAACGCCCTCACCCATCTGCATGTTGCCCATCTGCATGTCGCCCATCGAGGGCTGCATCTCATCCCCAGAGTGGTGCGCGTCTGCCGGCGGTTTTTGCGATCCGGCATCTTCCTGGGCAAACATTCGCCCTACCCACAGAAGCACTAAAAGAAAAAGAAGGACCGTCGCGATTTTCACCAGAACCTCATCCGCCGCAAAGCAGCGCAGACCACCGTGCAACCGGCGGTATCCAAAAATAGGGCTTCTAGCGCCCGAAGGGACGCAGCATCACAATGTCGGAGGTGACGAAAATCAGATTCGAAGAGGTACTAATCCTGGCGGGCCAATCGAGGAGGAAATCAAACGCGGAACCATGACAATCAATTTCGATGGAAAATCAAGACCGGAGGTACCCTCGCCGCAACTCACCACTCCCGCCCGCACCGAAAATGCCGCGCTCGGATGTGCCACGTCGTGGCTGGTTGCGCAACACTCGTGATTCGCCGGAACTGGCGCAGATGGTGCCTGATCGTGGCACCTCGCCGGATGCGCCGGCTCCGTGACCACAAATCCGCGCGCGAATGGAGTCGCGGCTCCCCACGCCAGCAGCAGCAGAACGCAAACTTGCGCGCCACGGTTCATTCGCTAAGTTCCCGTAATCTTGATCCGGATCTCTTCCGGCAGCCTTTGCCGGATCTCCTCCGGTAAACGGTCGTGCACGCGCCGCGCGCCTTCTTTCGCCGCGTCGAGCACCGTTACTGGCGCCGGCGTAGCCACCGCCACTCCCAGCCAGATCAGCGCCGAAGATGCGAAGCCGGCCAGCGCCGCGATCTCCAGCCAGAACGCATGTCTGGGCCCAAAATGCCGGATCACCCCGAATGCCAGCAGGAAAACCCCCGCTGAAACCGACGCCAGGGCAATCAGGCCCACGTCAATCATGCGATGGATTTTTTGCCGGTCGCGGCACCGCGCGCACGCCGCAAGGTGGCTTTCATAGTCCTCGCGCATCTCCGGCGCCAACCCGGAGATGTCGTATCTCCAGCCCGCCAGAATCTTTCCGACTATCGGGTCGATGCACTGCTGACTCATGAATTTGAGGCGACGTCTGACTACACGCGGATAGGCTGCAGGGGTTCGCTTTGTGATGCCAGAAGCAGGCGGTTCTGAAACAAGTTACCCCGAGCTGCAAGCGCCCTTTCTGCCCCTCTCCGCGCTATTTCCGGGTGATTGTTCTGATCAGAAAGATGCGCTAGCACCACAAACGTTGCATGATTATCATAATCGTTGGTGAAAAAATCGGCGAGCGCCTCGTTCGACAGGTGCCCCACCCGGCTCATCACCCGCTGCTTCACCGACCACGGATACGGCCCTCCACGCAGCATTTCCAGGTCATGGTTCGATTCCATCACCAGCACGTCGCAACCGCGTAAATGGTCACGCACACTCACCGGCAGGTAACCCAGATCCGTCGCGATTCCTACCTTGATGCCTTCGGCGCGGAAGGTAAAGCCCACCGGGTCCGCCGCATCATGCGGAATCGTAAATGGCTGCACCGCGATATCGCCGACCTGGAAGCTGCACCCGGCCTCGAACGGCTCGAGTTTCTCCACCTTCGGCCGCTCTCCGCTCTGGTTTCGGATCGCCCGCGCCCACACCTGGTATGTAGCACCCGTCATGAATACCGGGATCTTCAGCTTCTTGGCCAGCGTTGCCAGCCCGTACACATGATCAGAGTGCTCGTGCGTAATCAGGATCGCGGAAAGCGAGCGAGGATCTTCTCCCAGCAGCTTCATCCGCTTGAATGTCTCGCGCCCCGAGATGCCCGCATCAACCAGGATCCTCGTGCGCGCGCTCGACACCAGCGCGCAATTGCCGCGGCTTCCCGAAGCTAGCATGGAGACACTCACACCCATTGCTCGCAAGGATACGCGTGCTCGCTGTGGAATCGATAGTAACTTTCTGGTTAGCCGATACCCACGTGTAACGTCCGGCGTTCAGCTTCCGGCACCCGGCCCGAATTGAATCGCAAGCCGGGCGCCGGAAGCCTGTAGCCGTTTACTTCAACCCAACTCCGTAGAAATACGTGTAGCTCTGGTTCTGTTGCACCGGCAGCGCGGTCTGGAAACTCGAGAAGATCACCGCGTTCCCCTCGAACGACACATAGACATCCTGCTGCGAATTCGCGCTCGCGCTGCGGAACGTGAACATCCCGTACAGCGGGTCCGGCAGCGTGCTTGCGGTTCCGTCGTAGATGTATGGCGTATCGGCAATTGCCGTCAGCGTGCCCGACGCCATCGTCTGATTCTGGCTGTCGGTAATGGTCACCGCGCCATTCCCGCCGATCACCACCGTCGCCTTGCCCTCGCCCGCCGTACCGCTTTCGAAGTTGTTCGCTCCCATCTGTGCGTTCACCTTCGTGTAGTAGATCGCCGTGTAGGTCCCGGCCTTCGACGCGTCAAAGTCCTTCGACGCAGCCTTGGGTTCACTCAAGATCGTCCCGTTGCCCGTGTCCACCGCAAAAAAGCCATTCTGGGTTCCGAAAACGTATGATTGCCCGCCGCCGCTTTCATCAATGACAAAGAAGTTCCCCGAAGCGTCCTCCACGACGCTCGATGCCGGAAAGTTTCCGCTGTTAAACATGCTCTGCTGCTCGATCACCCCGAACGGCCAGTATCCGGCATGCTGCACATTGCCCTGCGCGTCCACGGTTATGGTTCCAATATCGATGCCGCCAGTCGTCGTGCGCATCTGGACGTAGTTGAAGTTTTTCCCGGCAAACGTGTTGATGTTGGCAGGAGCGCTCTCGATCGCCGTGATCAGCGCGGCCGTGTCCCGGTTTGGCCCCGCGTTTGCCGCTTCCACCATCAGCACAGTTCCCGGCACTTCATATCCGGCGAGAAGGTTCCCGTCTGGATCGCTGATGGCATATGTCCCGTCCGCGTTCACCGTGTACGGCACCGTGCCGCTCTCCCCGTTCGTGTAGTTCTTGTATGTAATCGTCTGCGCTGTGGAGTCGATAGAGATAGTAAGAAAATCTCCCACCGATGCGGTGCCGTTATAAGCGCGCACCGTGTTCGCCGGCGCGCCCAGCTTCGACGCCCCATCGCAACTCACCAGGAAACAGGCAATCCCCAACAACACCAATCTCGCAGTCTTCATCAGAGAAACCCTCCCTGAGAGACAGCAATCGGCGGCGCCCGGGAAAGCTTGATGGTTCCGTGGCGCTGGCGCTTACCGTGGTAATTGGAGATTAGGAGGGGCTCAGGAAAAAGTTTCAAGGTCGCAAAGTTTCAGGTTCCAGGGTCGCAAGGTTTCACGGTGTCTGCCCCTGCAGTCTCCGGAGCGAAGCCTTGAAACTTTAAAACCTTGAAACCTTCCTTCTCACTTTCCCGCCCGCAGGTCATCGACAACGCGGCGCATCACCGCGCCACCATACGCTCCGGCAATCCCAGGCAGGAACGCCAGAAACGATCCGTAAATCTGCGCCCGCGTGGGCTTCACGGTGAGAACGAGATAGGCGACTAACTCGGTGAGCGGAACAAAAGCCCCGACGGCGACGACCCAGCGCCACGGCCAGCGCGCCCGCAGCAGCCCGAGCAACATGCACGATGCCAGGACCAGCAATGCAGTAAACAGCAGATCGTCGATCGCAACATCCGCAATCCCGGTTCCAATGCCGCAGGCGGCAGCCAGGCAGTAGGGCCAAATGTCACTTCGCGTTGCATCCTGACCGCTCATCGGAGAAGGCGCGACCTGCTGAGATGCGTTCATCCCACATTCAACATCGACAATCAGCGAACGGAAATCATCAATACGTATAAAACCCTCGACCGCTCTTCCGCCCCAGCCACCCCGCATCCACCATCTTGATCAGCAACGGGCATGGCCGATACTTGGGGTCTCCCAAACCCGAATGCAGCACGCGCATGATGTCGAGGCACACATCGAGCCCGATAAAATCCGCCAGGGTCAGCGGCCCCATGGGATGCGCCATCCCGAGCTTGAACACTTCATCCACCGCCTCCGGCGTTGCTACGCCTTCCATCACCGCGTACATTGCCTCGTTCAGGAGCGGCATTAACACGCGATTGGACACGAATCCGGGAGCGTCGTTCACCTCCACCGGCGTTTTTTCCAGCTTCACCGACAGGTCGCGCACCGCCGCAAACGTCTCATCCGAAGTCGCCAGCCCGCGAATCACCTCCACCAGTTTCATCACCGGCACGGGATTGAAGAAGTGCATGCCAATCACTTTTTCCGGCCGCTTCGTCAACGCGGCAATTTTCGTGATCGAGATTGAGGACGTATTCGAAGCCAGAATGACCTCGGGGCGTGTGATCCGGTCGAGATCGCGAAAAATCTCTCCCTTGATCTCAAACTTTTCGGTCGCCGCCTCAATCACGAAGTCGCACTCGGCCAACTTCGCCCGGTCCGTCACCGGCTGGATGCGCGCCACCGCCGACGATTTATCTGCGGCGGTGATCTTGTTCTTTCCAACCTCGCGCTCCAGATTCTTGTCGATCGTCTGCAGCGCCCGATCCAGGAAACGCTGCTCCACGTCGCACAGCACGACATTCATTCCTGACCGCGCGAACACATGCGCGATCCCATTCCCCATCGTCCCGGCGCCGATTACTCCCACACGCTGAATCTGCATAAGCTCCCCTGCCCAGAAAACGTCCGAGTCTAACATCCGCGCTCGCTACACCGATGCCGAAGAGCGGCCCTTCAGGGTCACGTTCCGGCGCCCCCACGGAACCGGGCTTCAGCCACGAGGGGCATTTCCCGAACCCGCCGCCACCCTGACTAAAAACGCCCCGCGGTCCGTCCGTGTGGATCAAAACTGCGCTCGATTTCCACAGGAAAAATCTCAACTCGTGTGACGCACAACCTTTACTGAGAATTCCAGAAAGCGAAAATAGAGGGTGCGCTCAAAAACCGCCATCCCGGGAGCGTCTTGGCAAATAACCATGAAGAGCCTTTCCCTAAATCGTCGCGATCTACCGATAACCTGCATGGGGAGGCAAAAATGTAAACGCAAATCCTTTGTTCTCAATACCTTGGCTACAACTTATTTAAATGCAATACTTTGCAAGGATTCATGCCGGGCGAAATCCGCCAACTCCTGGTTCATCAATACTTTGCGCGAATCGATGATGAAAAAAAATTTCGTGCAGACGCGCCGAAGTCAAAACCCCTTCCGTATGTGTGCCAGGAACGGGGCCGCAAAGCTCGCGCTTCGACTGCCCTCGACGCTTGCAGAGATGGCGTCCCTACGAGGTGTAGACTGAATTCAGCCCTAATCTCATTCATTCGCTTCGAAAGGAACTCTCCCATGGCAACGCTTGAAGCCCCCGTCCGGCCGCGTTCCGGACAGCACACCGGCCCGTTCGTCAACGAACCATTCTTCGACTTCCGCAATGAAGAAAATGCGCGCCGCATGCGCGCCGCAATCTCGAAAGTGCGCGCGCAACTCGGCCGCGAGTATGACCTCATCATCGGCGGCAAGCGCGTCAGGACCTCGGACAAGATCAAGTCACTCAATCCTGCCAAGCCGTCGGAGATCGTCGGCGTCCACCAGAAAGCGGGCAAAGAGCACGTCGAGCCCGCGATGAACGCCGCGCTGAAGGCCTTTGAATCCTGGAGCCGCACCTCGGTCGAAGAACGCGCTGGCCTGGTGTTCCGCGCAGCCGACCTCATGCGCCAGCGCAAGATGGAATACATGGCGTGGCTCGTCTTCGAAGTCTCGAAGAATTGGGGCGAAGCCGACGCCGACATTTCCGAAACCATCGATTTCTGCGAGTTCTACGCGCGCGAGGCCCTGCGGCTCTCGAAAGCGCAAACACCGGTGCAGTTGCCCGGCGAGCGCGACACCCTGCGCTACATTCCGTTGGGCGTGGGCGCCGTCATTCCGCCGTGGAATTTCCCCTGCGCCATCATGGCCGGCATGACGCTGGCCTCGATCGTCAGCGGCAACACCGTGATCCTCAAGCCTTCGAGCGACTCACCCACTATTGCCGCCCTGTTTGTCGAGCTTCTCGAAGAGTGTGGCATGCCTGAAGGTGTGGTGAATTTCTGTCCCGGCTCAGGCGCCACCTTCGGTGACGCCATCGTCGCCCATCCCAAGACTCGCTACATCGCCTTCACTGGATCCCGCGAGGTCGGATTGCACATCAACAAATCCGCCGCGGAACAAGGCCCCGGGCAGATCTGGATCAAGCGCACCATCCTCGAGATGGGCGGCAAGGACGCCATCATCGTCGACGCCGACTCTGACATCGATTCCGCCGTGGAAGGCGTTGCCGCTTCCGCTTTCGGATTCCAGGGACAGAAGTGCTCGGCCTGTTCTCGCGCGATTGTTGACGAGCGCATCTACGACAAATTCCTCGAGCAGTTGAAGGCACGCGTCGAAAGAATCCATGTAGGCGATCCCGCCGAGAACGCCAACATGGGCGCTGTCATCAACGAAGGCTCGATAAAAACCATCCTGGGATACATTGAGCAGGGCAAAAAGGATGGACGCCTCATTACCGGCGGCGAGCGCGCCAGCGAAGCCGGCGAAGGCTATTTCCTCCGTCCCACGGTGATCGCCGATATTCCCCCCAGGTCGAAACTCGAGCAGGAAGAAATCTTCGGACCGGTGCTGGCCGTGATCAAGGCCCGCGGCTTCGATCATGCCCTCGAGATCGCCAATGACACGGAATTTGGTTTGACCGGCGCCGTCTATACGAAGTCGCGCGACAAGATCGAGCGGGCTATCCAGGAGTTCCACGTCGGTAACTTGTACATCAATCGCAAGTGCACCGGCGCAATGGTCGGCGCGCATCCTTTCGGCGGCTTCAACATGTCGGGCACGGATTCGAAGGGCGGCGGACCGGATTACCTGTATCTGTTCACGCAGGCCAAGTCGATCGGCGAGAAGGTCTAAAGAACGAGTCGCGGCGCGGACGCGTTCGTCCGCGGCTGATTTGGAAGGGCGCGGCTTTGAGCCGCGCCGTTCGGCATTACACAAAGTTTGACGGGGCTTGAGCCGCTGAGGGAATCTGGCCACCACAACCACAGCAATGGGCATCGCTGCCGCGGCTTCTCTTCTGGTCGCTGCGATGGCTTTTCCGCTGGCCGCCCCCGAAAACCTGAATCCTCTTCTCGAACCGCTCCTCAAGAAATACGACCTGCCCGCGCTCGCCGGATCGATCGTGACCAGCAACGGCCTCGTCGCCGCCGGCGCCGTTGGAGTGCGCAAGTACGGGACCGATACCCCCGTCACCCTCAACGACGAATTTCATCTCGGCTCCGACACCAAGGCGATGACCGCGACTCTTCTCGCCATGCTGGTTGAGGAGGGTAAGCTCTCATGGGACACAACGCTGGAACAAGTCTTCCCTGAGCTAGCGCCGACCATGAACCCTGCGTATCGAAAGGTCACGATCGAGCAGATGCTCGCCCACCGTGCCGGGTTCACCGAAGACAGTTGGCCCAAGGGCATGACTTTTGCAGAGGTTCACACCATTCCGGGTACACCACGCGAACAACGCGCGGCCTACGTCGCGATGGTGCTCCGCGAGGTTCCGGCCTACACGCCGGGCAGCCAGTTCCTTTATTCGAATCGAAGCTACGCGGTCGGTGGTGTGATCGCAGAAAAAATCGCGAATGATTCGTGGGAAAATCTGATGCAGAAGCGGATCTTCGATCCGCTCGGCATGCGAACCTGCGGGTTCGGCGCCATGGGTACTGCCGGCAAGATCGATCAGCCGTGGCAGCACAAGCTGCTGCTGACCTTTCACCGGCCGATCGAACCCGGCCCCAGAGCGGATAACCCTCCAGCGATCGGCCCAGCGGGAACGGTGCACTGCTCGATCGTGGATTGGGGAAAGTTCGTGACCGCGCACCTGCGCGGCGAGAAGGGCGAGCCCGGCATCCTGAAGCCAGAAACATTCAAGCGGCTGCACACGGCACCCTACGGAGACTACGGATTCGGCTGGGTGCCCGCCGACCGTCCCTGGGCCGGCGGCCGCGCGCTCAATCACAACGGGAGCAACACACAGAACTATGCCATCGTGTGGATGGCGCCCTTTAAAGATTTCGCCGTGCTCGTCGCTACCAACCAGGGCGATACGTTCGATGCTTGCGATGCGACGGCGTGGGCGCTGATCCAGCACTTCACGCAGAGCAAGTGACTCGGTCTATTTCGGCGTGGGTGGCGCGGCCGCAGGATTGCGCTCCACAAACCCACGCTGGTGCCAATAAGGATAGATCGGCGCCACATCGCTGGCGAGATCGAGCTTCTTGACCTGCTCGGCGGTCAAGTTCCATTCAGCCGCACCGAGATTCTGCCGCAGCTGCTCTTCATGGCGGGCGCCCATGATCACAGACGATATCGTCGGGCGCTGCAGTAGCCAGTTCAAAGCGATCTGCGGGACGCTCTTCCCCGTCTCTTTTGCGACCTCATCGAGCGCATCGACGACCTTGAACAAGTATTCGTCGGCAGCCTGCGGGCCCATGTCGGCCGTCTTGTGCAGGCGGCTTTCTTTCGGAAGCGGCTGGCCGCGGCGGATTTTCCCCGTGAGACGCCCCCAGCCGAGAGGGCTCCAGACCAGCGCTCCCACGCCCTGATCCACCCCCAGCGGCATGAGTTCCCATTCGTACTCGCGCCCGATCAGCGAGTAGTAGACCTGGTGCGCGACGTAACGTGGCCAGCCGTAACGGTCGGCGACGTCGAGCGACTTCATGAGGTGCCATCCGGAAAAATTCGAGCAGGCGATGTAGCGCACCTTGCCGCTCGTCACCAGGGTGTTGAAGGTGCTCATCACTTCGTCGATCGGCGTAAGGGCATCGAATCCGTGCAGATGGTAGATGTCGATGTAGTCGGTGCCGAGCCGGCGCAGGCTGTCTTCGCAGGCTCGAATCATGCGGTAGCGGGAGGATCCGGCATCGTTTGGGCCAGTACCGAAGCGGAAAGTAGTCTTGGTGGAAATGAGAATCTGGTCACGTCTGCCGGCAATGGCTTTTCCCAGAATGCTCTCGGACAGACCATTGGAATAAATGTCGGCGGTATCGAATAGATTGACGCCCGCTTCGAGGCAGATGTCGACGAGGCGCGTGGCTTCGGCGACATCGCTCGAGCCCCAGGCTTTGAAGAATTCGTTTCCTCCACCAAATGTTCCCGTGCCGAAACTGAGGGCAGGGACTTTCAATCCCGAACGGCCCAGCTGTCGATATTCCATAGGCGATAGATGAGATTGTGCGCGGGAAGATTCTGGAGATTGATGACATCGGGAAAGACGGACTCCGGAGCAGACAAGAAGGCCGCCCTTTTGAGGCGGCCGTTGATCTTGATAACGACTACTGCGCTACGCTCGCCGGGGCTTGCGGTTGCGTACCGGCTGCGGTTGCGGCAGCTGCTTCGTTGAGGATGCGGTGGTGAATCGTGAACAGCGCCAGCTCAAGACGGTCCGACACACCGATCTTGTCATAAACGTTGCGGAGGTAATTCTTGATGACCTGTTCGGTGGTGCCGAGTTGGGTGGCGATTTCCTTGTTTTTATAGCCCTGCACGATGAGCGCCACGATCCGTAGTTCCTTCGCGGTGAGGCGATCGCGGACGCGCAATCCGACCATATCGTTCTCAGTCAGTTCGCTGGGGACGGCGACGTCCTGTACCCAGGATTCGCCGCGAGCGACTTTGCGGACGCAATCGACAAGGGCGGCGCTGGTCACATTGCGATAGACGACACCATGGGCGCCGTTGGACATGTGGCGCTGAGCGCTCTCGCCAGTATCGGCGAGGACGATGACTCGGGTTTTGGCCTTGTTGGCGGCGGTGACTATGGCAGCAAAGTCACCGTGGAATCCAGCGGCCACGACCAGCACTGCCGCGCGGAATTTATCGATCGCCATGAACATCTGTTCCGGCGTTTGTGCCTGGGCAACGATACGCATCTCGTCTTCCACTGCCAGTACTTTCGCAATACCCGCCCGGAAGATAGCCTGGTTATCGGCCAGAATCAGTTTGAGCATGTGTCAGCTCCAAAAAAAGTCTAGGAGTTCCGAACGAACTCGTAAGAGTCGATCACGCACGCGACGCCGCGTCCTTCACCACCAGATCCAGTTTCGTCGGCGCGCACAACGCGGCCCTTACATTGAATGGTCACGTTTTCCGGCCCGCCGGTCATCTCGGGCGGCAACGTGATCTCAAATTCAACGGGGGATCCAATTTCGAGGGACGCATCAGCACGGATGTAAACACCGGCCGCGCTGAGATTTCCCGTCATACCATTGGCATCGGTTTCGCCCTTGTGAATCTTGATCGGCAATTCCAGCGGAAATCTTTTTCCTGTCCGCGCTTCTTCGCCCACGGGGCCTCCTCTAGGCTGGCCTGATCTCTCGTTAGCGAATGAGGTCAACGACGTCAAACCAAGCTCCTGGCGGGCCAAAGCCCGTTTTTCCACTCAGGGAGCGGTTATATCACGAAAGTCCCTCCGGTAAAAGCCTGAGAACCCGCTAGTTACCGGTAGCAACTAGATTCCCCCCCGGTGTCGCAAGGGGAGGAAAGCCTGATAAATCTGCCTGCCGGCGGGGGTGTTTTAGTGGCTGGAGGTCGAAATGTCCCTGTGTGGCGGGACGTGTTTCACGTTGATATTCCGAGAAATTCTCGGTTCGTAAAGGTTCGTAACGGAAGAACGCAGGCGGAAGCAGCCTGCTGGAATTCCGAACTCACGGTAGAGCGAATTCGCCTCCAACCTCCCGGCAAGAGCATCCAAGGATTCACCGGGTGGTCTCTTGGGCACTCCCATACGCACAGATGAAATCTTGACGTGCGTTCTGAGTGTTCGGCGTAGGAGCGGCGCGTCGGTTTACGTGTTAGGTTGATGGAGAAATGCTCGTCCGACGGCTCAGCCGTCGTATGAAAGGTGCGTTCGCATGAGACGTCAAATGAGCACGGTTCGGCATTTTTCCAATGTTGTCGCAATCTTCGCGTCGCTAATGATCGCGTTATCTGTCTCCCTTTGCGGCCAAACTCAACCATCGTCCTCGGCCAAACCGAGCACGTCGACAGCGGGAACGCAGACTGGAAATGCAGCCGCGCCGCAAAAGCCTCCCACGCCCACCCCGGAAGCGAACGCACCAGGCGTGCTCGTACAACTGAATACCGCGCTCGAAAGTCTTGCCCAGAAGGTGTCTCCGGCCGTGGTCCAGATCCTGGTGACGGGGTACGGCCAACTTCACGAGGAAGATCGCTCGCAGACGGCTTTGATCGTTCGCCAGCACGCAGTCGGGTCCGGGGTTATCGTCGATGCCTCCGGGTACGTCATAACCAACGCCCATGTGGTCGAAGGCGCGCAGAGGATTCAAATTGCCTTGCCTCTGTCCGGGGATTCGGGCGTGCAGGTCCCGGTCGGGAAGCGGCGGATTTTCGAGGCCAAGCTGGTGGGACAGCATAAAGAGACCGATCTGGCACTGCTCAAGATTGACGAGGGCGGCCTTCCGACATTGTCCCTCGCCACACAGCAACGTCCACAGGTTGGGGAGTTGGTATTTGCCATCGGCAGCCCTGAAGGATTGCAGAACTCACTGACCATGGGCGTGGTGAGCGCGGTGGCGCGCCAGGCAAACCCGGATAAGCCCCTCACTTATATTCAAACGGACGCTCCAATCAATCCCGGCAACAGCGGAGGACCGCTGGTCGACATGAACGGGAATGTAATTGGTATCAACACGTTTATCCTCTCGCAAGGCGGGGGCAGCGAAGGATTGGGTTTTGCGATCCCGGCGCGAGTCGTGGATTTCGTATATCGCAGCCTGCGCGCCCACGGACATGTGCATCGCGTGGAGATTGGAGCGGTGTCGCAGGAAATTACGCCGACTTTGGCGGACGCGCTGCACCTGGCGCGGCACTGGGGCGTGATCGTCGCCGACGTGAACCCGGAGGGTCCGGCGGCTGCCGCCGGCCTGCAAGTGCAGGACATCATCCTTAGCGCGGACGACCGGCGTATCGAGACACTGCCCTCTCTCTCGGCGGCGCTGTACCTGCATCGGATCGATCAGGTAGTGAAACTTGAAATCTTGCGTGGGACCGAACGCAAGACAATTTTCATTCCGGCGATTGAGCATCGCGACCACATGGATGAACTGCTTGACCAGATCGACTCGTCCAACAGCCTGGTTCCACGCCTGGGGATTCTGGCGATTGATTTAACGGACGATCTGCGTTCGCGGTTGGGAGCGCTACGAATTCCCTCGGGCGCTATCGTGGTTGGACGAGCGGCAGACTTGATTCTGCCGGATACTGGTCTGCAAGCCGGAGACATTGTGCACCAGCTGAATTCTCAGCCGATCGAATCGGTGAGCGCGTTGCGCACAGCAACGGCCGCTCTGAAGGCCGGCGATCCTGTAGCCTTGCAAGTCGAGCGGGACGGTGGATTGATGTATGTAAGCTTTGAAATCGAGTAACGCAGACTAGCTTCCCGATCTGGCTGCCGCGGCTTTTGGAGTCGCAGTCTGAAGCAGCGTTCCTAAACCTGCGCTCAGGACACCCACTACCTGCAAGTCGGTACTTGTGAAGGCGTCGGCGGCGGTGCGATAGAGCGCTAAAACGGCCACCACTCCGTCCTCACCTGCCACAGGTACGGCAAGAGCCGATCGTAGCGTCGTAATTTTTTTCGGATCGTTTAAATAACCGGGCTCGACTGACGGATTTCCATTCAAGATCGGCTTGTTATTCTGCGCCACCCAACCCGACAGTCCTTCACCTAACGGGATCCTGAGAGACATGAGCAAATCCGAGTTCTCGCCGTTGACGAACTCAGGAGCCAGAACGCCATTGTTCAGGCGATAAAGTGCGAGGGCAGAGTTCGGAACTAAACGCTTCAGGCGCACGGACACAAGCGCTCCCAAGTCTTCGGGCGACAAGGAAGTGACGTGCGCGACTCCGGCAATTTCAGCAGCCAGCCGGGCTGCCAATGCGAGCGAACCCATGTCGTTAGTGGCGCGGGAGATGGGGCTCTGAGGCTCGGGAGCTTCGGCAAATCCGGCGTCAGGGGCAAGGCCGCGTTCAATCTTCAAATCGGTAGACAGTTTCGGGGGTGCCTGCATGGGCTGCTCGCGAGCCAATTTTTCCAGCTCGAGAAAGCGCCGCTGCAGCACGGCAACGATGCGCGGGTCGAAGCTCTTGCCCGAATCCATGGCGACCTTCGCCATAGCTTCTTCCAGCGGAAGGGCTTTACGGTACTGGCGATCAGAAGCTAACGCGTCGAGACAATCGACGGCGGCGAGGATGCGGGCTCCAATCGGAATTTCCTCTCCGGAAAGGCCGTTGGGATAACCGCTGCCATCCCATTTCTCGTGGTGCGCCCTCACGATCGGGACCACAGGGTAGGGAAAATTCACCTGCTCGAGAATCTCGGCTCCGACAACCGGATGAATCTTCATCTTCTCGAATTCATCCGGCGTCAGTTTGCCCGGCTTAGAGATAATGTGTTCGGGAACGGCCAACTTTCCAATGTCGTGCAAGACGGAAGCGGCTTTCAAAGCTTCCGTTTCGTCTTCGCTCAGGCCGAGATCTTTGGCCAGCTCGACGGCGTAGACGCGAACGCGCTGCAGGTGCTCGCCCGTCGTTTGATCTTTGGCTTCGATTGCCAGGGCCAGCGCTTCAATGGTGCGAAGGTGAAGACTTGATACCTGTTCGGCGTGCCGTTTTTCCGTTTCAAGCTTTCCGAGATAGAGGCGATACGAGCGATAGAGAAGATAGATTGGCGGAAGAATCAGAAGCGATGACTGCCAGCCAACGTGGGCATTCAGGAGATGAACGAGTCCGGCAGCGGCCGCGCCGACCATGTAATAAGGGAGCGACCAGAGATAGCTGTCGTTCCACACTTTGAGAACAGGTTTCTCTTCGGTCAGCCCGATGATGGTCGACATGGCCAGGGTGTTGCAGCCGAAGTGAGTGACAGCGGCGGCCAGCAGTGCGAGCGGGCCGGCGGCGTGCAAGAGATATACGACGACCAGGCGGTAGGCGCCGAAGGCCATCGCACTGGAAATAGTGACTTGCGACAGATTGAAAATCAGCTGAACGGGCTTGGGCCGGCGGGCCGGCCTCCAATAGAGCTGCGTCAGAGTGCTGGCGAGGCCGATCACGAGGGTCTCGGGCAGGCTCAGTTCAAGAATGCCCAGCAAGGTAAAAAGAAAGTTGACGGAGAGCGTTCCTTCGATGCCGGGCAGGCTGGCTTTCAGCGGTGCCACCAGCAGCGCAGCCAGCAGATAACAGACGAACTTGACCGGGTCGCTAGATTGCCAGTGTGGCAAAGACAACGCAAAGCACGCGCCGGCGGCCAACGCGGACAAGGCGACAAAGCACCACGAACCGATGGAACGACCCCACGACATATCGGAAGATGCTTAAATTTTCATCAATTTAGCGGGGTCTGTCTGTTGAAAATACATCTCTCCGATTACCAAGGTTTTGCGACCAACTCTATTTGTTTCAAATGTTTACATCCTAGACAGAACAAATCCTGACCATCAGGTTGGCGGGACAGGATGTCCCATGTCCCGGTGGATGGGACAAAACGCCCGGAACACCCTGCCTCTGCGTCCCGCAACCCATTGAATACATTGAGGTAACGCCAACCGCTTTGGCGTATTACCTGCAGCATTGAAGGCTACTTGGGGTGCGGTTGCGCCTGTGGGCGCTTATTTTTGTGGGGGAACGATGAAGAAAGTTCTGATCGCTCTGATTCTTTGTGCGGCAACGCTGTCATTCGCGGCCGACACCACCAAGCTTTCGCCGGATATACAGAGCATGAAGTCCGCGAAGGCGCCCGTTCAGGTCGTCATCCAGTACCGGAGTGCGCCGAGTTTGCTAGATCTGAATCTGCTGGGAAGCCTGGGATCGATCCTGAATTCTTTGCCACTGGTAAATGGCATTGTGGCGCAGCTTCCGCTGGCGAATATCCTTTCGCTTTCGAATCAAAGCAATGTGAAGTACATCAGCCTGGACCGCACACTGTCGCCGAGCTTGAGCAACGCGGCGCCGGCCGTAAATGCTTTTGCGGCGTGGCAGAGTGGATATACGGGCGCGGGCGTCGGCGTGGCGCTTGTCGATAGCGGCGTCGCCAGCAATTCGGATCTGAATGGCGGCCTCTTGGGGCTTTCGCGCGTTGTATGGAACCAGAGCTTCGTCCCGGGAAATCCCAGCGCCACGGATCAATTCGGGCATGGAACTCACGTTGCGGGGTTGATTGCGGGGAACGGAGCCAATTCCACAGGGCCGAACTATACGAAGACTTTCGAGGGAATCGCTCCGAAGGCGAACATCATCAACCTGCGGGTTCTCGACCAGAATGGAGCGGGCACCGATAGTGCGGTGATTGCGGCGATCAATACGGCGATCACGTTGAAGCCTCTGTTCAACATCCGCGTACTGAATCTGTCGCTGGGCCGGGCGATCTACGAATCGTACACGCTCGATCCGCTGTGCCAGGCGGTGGAAGCGGCATGGAAGAACGGGATCGTGGTGGTGGTCGCGGCCGGAAACAATGGCCGTTATCAGCCGACGGATGGTTACGCGACGATCACGGCGCCCGGCAACGATCCTTACGTGATTACGGTGGGTGCGATGAAGACGATGGGGACGCCCACACGCGTGGACGACCTGATCGCCAGCTACAGTTCCAAGGGACCAACCGTGATCGACGCGATCGCGAAACCCGATATCGTTGCTCCGGGAAATCTTCTGGTGTCGCTCGAAGCTCCGGGATCGACACTGTACAACGAATATCCCGGAAACCGCGTTCCCTATAACTTTTACGTGCAGGGAGGCAGCAACGCATCGTCGACGAACTACTTCACGCTTAGCGGGACGAGTATGGCTACAGGCGTGGTCAGCGGAGTCGTCGCCGATCTGCTGCAGAAGAGCCCGTCGCTCACTCCGGACCAGGTGAAGGCGCGGCTGATGAAGACGGCGTGGAAGTCGTTCCCGGCGTTCAGCAGCACGACCGATCCGACGACCGGGATCACTTACACCGACCAGTACGACGTATTCACGATCGGCGCCGGGTACGTTGACGTAGAAGCCGCGATCACCAGTACAGACGTAGCCAAGGGCAGCGCGATGTCACCGGTCGCTACGTACAATTCGACGTCGGGCAACGTCTACTTCAATGATTCTGCGAGCGCCGTTTGGAACACGTCGTCCGCTTGGTCGAATGCGGCAGTCTGGGGATCATCGCAGTTTGTGGTTGGTGCGCCGCCCTCGACGATCAATGGCAGCAACGCTCTGTGGGGAAGCAACGCCCTGTGGGGTTCCAATGCGCTGTGGGGCAGCAATGCCTTGTGGGGCTCGAACGCACTGTGGGGTAGCAATGCCCTGTGGGGAAGCAACGCTCTCTGGGGAAGCAGCGTTTCTCAAGGCGAGAAATAGTCCGAATCAGGGGGGAGGCCGCAGTCGAGAGACTGCGGCTTTTTTCTTTGGCAGTCTCTCTCGCCGGGAATTCAACGATAAGCAACTAGCGGGCCAGCGAGGTTCTGGCCAGTGCGGCGCGCAATTCGTCCGGCTTGAAACCGTAGGGGCCGGGATTGCTTTTGTAGACTACGCGTCCCGCGGGATCGATCAGATACATGCGCTCGGGCCAGGCCGTGTAGGCGCTCTCGGTGGAGTTGCCAAATTCGTCGACGACAGCGGGAATCTCAATTCCCAACTTGCGTACGCATGTGCCTGCCACCGCGGTCCGTTCGTCCTCGCTGCGCGGACTCGCGAACAAGACTTTGTCCTTGAGATTGCTTTCAGTCTGCCAGACATCGGTGGGATGCGCTTCTGTGATGTAGACGACGAGGAAAGAAACTCGACTTTCATACTCGTGATAGAGCTTGTTGAGGGCAGGAACCTCCCGCCGGAACGGCGGTCAGGTATAACTTCCGAAGATGAGAACCGCCGGGCGGCCTTGGGCGGAAAAAGAGGAAAGCTGCACCGTGCCAGTCTTGTCCAATTTTTCCAAGGTGAAGTCGGGAGCATGATCTCCAATTTCGAGCTTTCCGGCGCGGGCGTGCCGCCACAGCGTGGAGAAGGGCAGCACGAAGAACGCGTAAGGCTCGGGAACCCGCGCCATCACTCGGCCAAACTGCTCGGGCGGACGGCGCATGATGCCATAAAGTCCCATGCAGGCCACGACCCACAGCAGCGCAACGACACACAATCCCGTGAGAACTGCCTTGAGTGCTGATTTTTGCTTTGGGCTCACCGAAACGTTTTCACCCCACAGACAAGTGCCGCGATTATAGGGATGCGTAGGGGACGATCAATAACAGGAAAATAGTATTTGAGCTGTTGGCAAGTGCAGATCTTCGCTTGCCGAGATCAGAACGCGCCGCCGCCACCGCCACCGAAGCCTCCGCCGGAGAAGCCGCCACCACCGCCAAAACCTCCACCGCCAAAACCGGACCCCGTGGAACTGGCGCGCGGCGCTGAAATGAAGACCTGGTGCATGTCGGTAGCCATGCTGTTCATCGAACTGGAGAAGAAAATCGGATTAAAAGCCGTGCCGGGATAGCCGCCAGGCCCTACGTACCAGGTTGGCGGGTCTTTCACGATTCCGGCGAAGGCCTGAGCCCAGTGATGCTCGACTCCGAGGGCCATAGCGTAGGCAAGATATTTTTCGAAGGTGGTCGGCGGCATGAGCTTGAGACGCTCACCGTCCACGCGGTTCATGAACTCCTGAAATCCAAGGACTGCTATGCGGACGCGGCTGCCTTTGAGAGTCTTGGCGGTCATGACACGCGCGAAGAGCCACCAGATCAGCGCGGCGGTGAGTGCGGAAGCGACGAGCAAGGGAGCGGAGCTGAAGAAATTCGCCCAGCCCAGGTATTGGAAGAGGCCAAATGGAATCAGAATCACGAAGACAGCGACAACGTTGTAGCCGTTGGCCGATTCGGGGTCGAGCAAGTAGATCCCCTTATTTTTGAGGGCGGCCATGATGTCCTGCCGGATGATGGGCACGGCGGTATAGAAGCGGTTTTTCAGGCTCGATAGGCGCGCCTCCTGCCCGCCGGCGAAGACGTTTTCGAGCATGACGCGTTCGTGCGGGACCAGGGTTTGATCCGTGAGAGCGGACAAAGGCTTGAGCAGATGGAATACGTAATCTTTGTGGGTAAAGAGGAGTCCTTTGTCCTCGGTTTCTTCGATCTTGATGTATCCGCGCACCGCAAGGTCGACCATAGTCGAGGTGATGTCGCGGGGATGAATCGTGTCGTCGAGGAGCGTCCCCGCCTCGGCAGGCGAGATACCGGGCGGCGGTTCGTACATAGGAGCTACGGACATGCCGGGATCGGGATCGCGGCCTTTGTACCACCAGAGGGTGAACATCACCGCGAGCGTTACCAGGGGAAGGAACAGAACCGGGTTGCCGCCCACAAACCAGAAGAAACGGGTGATAGCGCCGGGCTCGCGGAGAATTCCTTTTGGAATGTAAACGTCGATGGTCAGCCCACCACGCATGGGGAGAGGATTATTCGTTTCGAAGTTCGCCTCCGGACCCACGATCTTGCTGCTGGCATCGCGCTCAGCAGATCCGTACACGCCGGTAAATGCCTGGGCACTCAGAGAGCCTGTCGCGGAATCGGGAAATCGAACAGCGGCCGTCGCGTGATCGATCGGCACAGGCCAGTCGTTGCCCGTGACGTTCCAGTAAAACTCATCGTGACTTTCGAAAAAGCGCATGCCATTGCGAACTTCGTAAGCGATCTCGACGGTCTTAGTGGTATCCACAGCACCCGGAATGAAGATCTTCAGATTGCGCTCGCCGTGGGAGATCGAAGAATCGTATTTGAGATCGCCGCCCTCTCCGTCACTGACTCGCAGCACATGGAGGTAGAGTTCGTAGTTCGTGCCATTGGGGCCGGGATACTCAATTGGAATCTGGCGGTAGATGCCATGCCACTCGCCGACAAAGGCGACTGAGATGCGTTCGGTAACCACTGCGCTGCCGTCTTGCGCGATATCGATGCTGTCGTGGAAATCGGAGACGCGCCACGATTTCGCCGCCAGGGGCGCAGCCAAGACAAGAATGACCGCAAGTAACTCGGGCAAGCGAAGCTTGCATCGTCGATTTGCGCGGTTCTTGGCGGGCAACGTCTCTACGGCGGAAGTGACGATCATGTTGCTAGAACTTCACTTGAACTGGCTCACGGTCCGCGTCTGTGGTTTCGAAGAACTGGCGCTGGGTGAAGCCGAACATTCCGGCAATGATATTGGTTGGGAACGATTGAATTTTTGTATTGAGATCCCGAACCACCGCGTTGTAATAACGCCGGGAGTTCTGAATGGAATCCTCAGTCTGGCTAAGCGATCCCTGCAGCTGCGTGAACTCTTCGGAAGCTTTCAGCTGAGGATAGTTCTCGGCTACGGCGAATAGAGTCTTCAAAGCGCCCGTCAGCTGGTTCTCGGCAGCGGCCTTGTCGGCCGGAGTCGTGGCCTGCATCGCCTGCGAGCGGAACTTCGCAATATCCTCGAAGGTACCTTTTTCGTGGGCCGCGTACCCTTTGACGGTCTCAACCAGGTTGGGGATCAGGTCATGACGCCGCTTCAGTTGCACGTCAATATCGGACCATGCCGAGTCGCAACGGACCCGGAGCTGCACGAGCCCGTTGTACATGCCGATCAGGACGACGGCAATGATGACCAGAATGATCAGGACGGCGATGATCATGACGACCTCTCAGCTTTTGAGAAAATGAAATTGCGAAATTCAATGGGACGGTAGCACAGCGGAAGTCTTGGCGCAAACCGGATGACGGCGCAATTGATTATTTGCTAGAGAAAACGAGAAAGGTTGAAAGCAAATAGCGGAAAGCTCGATTTACGGCTGCGGCGCGAAGTAGCCTTTGCGGGCCCGGACCTGCAGATCTTTCTTCAGGGAGGAGATCTCGATGCTGCGGTAGCGGCCATCCGCGTCGAAGTCAGCGGGTTTGTAGGAGACGACGTATTGACTGCGCAGTTCGTCCTCGATCGCGGCAAAGGAGTGAGTAATATCCTTCATCTTGAATGGGAAGAAGGCTCGTCCGCCAGTGGCTTCAGCCATCTGCTCGAGAACGCGATCGCCGCGCATGACCAGGCCGCTGTCATCGGTTGAAATCGCATAAATGATGACTTCCGAGCGTTGTGCCATCTCGATGGCTTGGGCCTTCGTCATCTCGCTCTGATTATCTTCGCCATCGCTGACGATGATGATGGCTTTCCGCACCGGATGTTCCGGACGATCTTTCAGGAACTTTTCCTTGCAGGAGCGGTAGACAGCGTCATAGAGGGCGGTGCCGCCGCCATCGTGCAACTTGTGAACGCTCGCCGAAAGAAGTTGCACGTTGTCGGTAAAATCCTGCACCAACTGCATATGGCTGTTAAACCCCTCGACGAATGCCTTATCGAAGCCAACCCGCAGCGTGTGTTGCAGAAAAGAGGTGGCCGCGCCTTGCTCGAAATCGAAACGGCTATTGACCGATCCACTTACGTCGACAAGCAGCCCCAGGTGCAGGGGTAGATCAGTTTCGCGGCGGAAATTGACGATGGCTTGCGGCGGTTTGTGATCGTCAAGAATTGTGAAATCCTTCTGCGTCAGGTCACGAACGAACTTACCGTGCTTGTCGGTAGCGATGAAGAGAACGTTAACTTCGTTCACCTGCGCACGGATCGTGAGCATCGCGTTTTGCGGGTCATTGGAGCCATCAGGCGTGGGGTTTCCGCTATCGAGCGCGCTGAGCGAGTTGGAATCCGAGGCAAACGAAGACTGGGCGGGCGCCTTGACCACCATGGCCAAAGCCGCCAACAGCACCAAACCGCTCAGCGTGAATCCCGTGTACTTCATGCCTTGATATTCCAAAAATTTCACTGGCAGCCCGCTTTCCAAGCCCTTCTGCGCGACTTACCAATACCGCTAAGGTATTGGATGCACGCCAGATGCCGAAATCTTCAGGCGCTCCGGGCCGTTGCATCCCATTGACTTTAGGACGCCTTTCGGCTGGGAGCCAAGTTACAAAAGGAGCACACGCACGGTCATGGCCAGCAAGTTGCAGATTCTACAGCTTGCGCGGTAAGGGATTGACCACCCGGCAGTGGCCCATCGTATTCGGGTTGCCGAACCTGGTGGTGATAAAACACCGCGTATTCCCTAAAATCTCATTCTGGGGGGGCGTTCATGAAGAAATGGCTCTGCTGTGTTCTAACGGTTTTTATCGCAGCTGCGGCATTCGCTGTGGATGATGAGCGGGAGGAAGAGCGGGTTAAAGATGCAGGAACTGTGATGAAGGAGATCCTGAATATTCCCGACGACATTCCCCAGGACCTGCTGGATAAGGCGGAGTGCGTGATCATCCTGCCTTCCGTGAAGAAGGGCGCGTTTGGAATCGGCGGAAGCTATGGACGCGGCGTGATGGTTTGCCGCGGTGGAGAGCACTACAAGGGAAAGTGGGGCGCACCGGCGTTGTATGCGCTCGAAGGTGTCAGCATCGGGTTCCAGTTGGGCGGACAGGCCACCGACTTCGTGTTGCTGGTGATGAATCCCAAGGGTGCAGAATCGCTGCTGTACAGCAAAGTAAAACTGGGCGCCGATGCATCGGCGGCTGCCGGTCCGAAGGGCCGCACTGCGGAGGGAGCGACCGACGTTGTGATGAGCGCCGAAATCCTGTCTTACTCGCGGAGCAAGGGATTGTTTGCCGGCGTTTCGCTGGAAGGATCGACGCTGCGCTCTGATGGCAGCGCCAATGAGAAGCTTTACGGAAAAAAGTTGACCGCGAAGGAAATCATTCGCGAAAACAAGGTTGGCGTTCCTGCTTGCGCGCGTGAGCTCGTGTCGTTGCTCGATTCCAAGTCGCCGGTTAATAAATCGGACCCGAAGTCATTAGAGTAAAGCGCATCACTCCATTTGTTTCGTGCCCTTCGTGGTCTTTTTTGTTCATCGCGTCGCAAGAGAGATCAGGAACCGCGAAGGGCACGCAGGTCCACGAAAGACAGATATGGGACGTTCCGAAAAAATCCGGTGCGCGTGGGCTCGTGGCGACCTCTCCATCCTCTATCACGACCAGGAGTGGGGTGTGCCGGTGCATGATGACCGCACACTCTTTGAGTTTCTGATCCTGGAAGGAGCGCAGGCGGGGCTGAGCTGGAATACGATTCTCAATAAGCGGGAGAATTACCGCAAAGCGTTCGAAGGCTTCCATCCGGAGCGGGTCGCAACATTTGACAAGCGCAAGATCCAGCTCCTGTTGCGCGATCCAGGCATCGTGCGCAATCGATTGAAAATTGTTTCCGCCGTCGAAAATGCGAAAGTGTTTCTGCGAATGCAGCAGGAGTATGGGAGCTTCGATTCGTTTATCTGGCAATTCGTCGGCGGATCAACCCGAGTGAATCATTGGAAATCCATGTCGCGGCTGCCTGCTCGAACCGCCGAGTCCGATGCGATGAGCAAGGAGCTCAAGCGTCAAGGATTCAACTTTGTGGGTTCAACGATTTGCTACGCCTTCATGCAGGCGGTCGGGATGGTCAACGATCACCTGACGGGCTGCTACCGCTACACGGAACTCGGCGGGAAGAAACGCTGAGTGGCGATCATCTTCCGCCCTCATCTCGTCATCCGGTGTTGTGAAGTCCCGCCGCGATTCCATTGATCGTAGCACCGAGCGAGTATTCGAGATCCGCGCTGTGCTGGCCCTGCTGCTTCCGCCGCAATAATTCAACCTGAATCAGGCTCATGGGATCGACGTAAGGGTTGCGCAGCCGGATGGAGCGGGCCAGGACCCGATTGCGGGCGAGCAGTTCGCGCTGTCCGGTCACGCGTAATATCATGCGCCGGGAGCGAAGGAATTCTTCTTCCAGCATGGAGAACACGCGCTTTCCGAGCGCCGCGTCCTTGACCAGTTCGGAGTAGAGACGGGAAATGCCGAGGTCGGCTTTGGCCATACCCAGTTCCACGTTGCGAACGAGGTCGGCGAAGATGGGAAAGCCACGCACAATTTGACGCAACAGCTGCTCATGTCCGGGTCCGCTCTTCGCGAATTTTTCGAGCGCGTATCCGACGCCGAACCAAGCCGGGACCGCATGCCGGCTCTGCATCCACCCGAAGACCCATGGGATGGCACGCAGATCCTCGAGGCGCCTGCCCTTGGTGCGCCGCGAGGGACGAGAACCGATGCGGGCCGAGTCCAGTTCATTCACCGGTGTAGCCTGCTCGAAGTATTCGAGCACTTCGGGATTGTCGGCAATCTCCTTTCGGTAATAACCGTAGGCGTCCTGTGACATCTCTTCGATCGCTTCTTCCCACCGGGGGAGATGCCGCTGGTCGTCGGCTCCCGGCCGAGTCAAAACCTCGAAGCTGGCTGCGATCATCAATTCGAGGTTCCACTCGGCCAACACCGGGTCGGCATATTTCCAGTTGAGGACTTCTCCCTGCTCGGTGATGCGGATCTGTCCCGAAAAGCATCTTGGCGGCTGGGCCAAAATGGCAGAGTGCGTGGGACCTCCGCCGCGGCCGACAGTGCCGCCGCGACCGTGAAAGAGACGCAGCTTGACGCCGCACTCCTCGGCGCCGCGATGCAGTTCACGGTGCGCTTTGTAGAGCTCCCAGGTGCTGGTGAGCATGCCGCCATCTTTGTTGGAGTCCGAGTATCCCAACATGACTTCCTGCCAGCGGTCCCAGGAGTCCAGCAGGACACCGTATTCGGGCTCGGTCCACACGCGCCGCATGACGGCTGCCGCCGTTCGCAGCGAATCGATGGATTCAAACAGTGGAACCGGCATCAGGCCGGGATCGCCCGCCGATGCCTTCATGGATACACCCGATGCTTTCGCAAGACTGATCAGCGAGAGAATGTCGGCGTCGGTTTCCGCGCCGCTGATGACGTAGCGACAGATCGAGTCCGGGGAATACGCGCGCTTGAGTTCGCTGATGACTCGCAAAGTGGCACGTAATTCTTCGACGTCCGCGGAGGCTGCGCTGCTGTTCAAGTCCGGCCCCAGCTCACGCACTGCCTGTGCATGTACGCGGGCATGCTGCCGGATATCAAGCGTGTAGAGACTGAAGCGAAAGGTGCGCACCTTTCTCAGAAGGAAATCGACATAACTGGTGGCAAGCTGGCGGCCATGATGGGAAATCAGGCTATCCCGTAACAACACCAGGTCCGACTCGAATTCATCGGCGGAGGCGTAACCCTGGCCACGAGGAGAATCCTTAGCCTGCAGCAGCTTGTGAAACATGTATGAGAGGAAGCGGCGATAGGTCTCCGAAGTGTTCCCGGGCCCCCATGCCAAATGGATGCTGGTAATGGTTTCTTCATACTGCTTCAGGCGTGACAGCAATATCTTCGACACGCCCACCTGCCGGCGCGAGGAGCTGAGGCGGTCGCTCAGCAATTCCACGTCGTTGAGGTATTCCCGCAAAATCAAGTCGCGGCCCATCTGAAGAGCATCGCGGGTACATTGCGGATTCACCATCGGGTTGCCGTCGCGATCTCCCCCAATCCACGACCCGAACTTTATGACCCCGGGCAGTGCGGACTGCTCTAAGTCGACGCCGTACACCTCGCGAATGGATTCGGCGATTTCGCGATAGATCCGGGGCAGGGCGTCGAAGACGGAGAGACGGAAATACCTCAGTCCCATTCGGATTTCGTCATCGACGGTGGGCTTGGTCAAGCGGACTTCGTCGGTTTGCCAGAGCGATGTCACTTCGGCGCGAATGTTCGCTTCGCAGGTCTCCGCATCCTCGGCGGTAAGAGGGAGCCGATCCAGCCGCTCCAGTTGGCGAGCGATTCGGCGACGCTTCAGGAGAACCGTCTGGCGCGCAACTTCGGTGGGGTGAGCCGTGAATACCGGCATGATCCAGATTTGCCGCAGCGCCTCAAGCGCCTGCTCAGCGGAGATGCCGGCCTCTTTCATCCGCAACAGCGTCCCGCGGAATGAGCCGGGGAGGGTGGGCGATTCGCGGTCCAGCTTCCCGGCGCGGCGGCGGCGTTTGCGATGGTTGGTTTCCGCAAGATTCGTCAGCTCGAAATAGATCGCGAAGGCCTTGGTTACCTGGTACGAACGAGCGAGATCCATCCCGGAGACAATCTGCCGGGCCCGCAGGATTAATTCGCGATCGGACGACGAATCGCCGCGGGCGCTCTCGCGATAACTAATGAGCAGCTTGCGCAGCTCTTCGACGGCTTCGAAGACCTCTTGCCCGGCCTGTTCTGCCAGGACCTGACCAAGCAAAGTACCGAGCGAGCGTACGTCGCGGCGCAGCGGATTGTCTTTGATCGCCTCATCGGAGGGCGCAGTCAGCTCCGCCAGACGGGCGGTCTGATCGTCGGCTTTCCAGAGCGGTTTGTGCGCAAGTTGGGGCATTCCGAGTCAGCGGCAGGAATAAGACAGAATAAACGACGCGGCGGCAGGCTGTGTTTGAAAAGAGGCGGATGCGTCGCTCGGTGGGCAGGAGGCTTGGCCGGGATCGCCTGCTACCGGGGAATTTCGAAGCGGTAGCCGATTCCGCGCAAGGTTTTCAGGTATTGCGGGTGACGGGGATCGGGCTCAATCTTCTCGCGCAGCCGCCGGATATAAACGTCAATGGAACGCGGAGTGACGAACGGCGTTTCCTTCCAGACAGCGTCGAGAAGCTGATCGCGCGTCAAAACCCTGCCGCGATGTGTGGCCAGGTATTCGAGGAGCCTGAATTCCCGAACGGTGGTCAAGACGTTTCGGCCGCGGATCTGCACGGTCATGGAGGAGATGTCGATCTCCAGCTCGCCAAGCCGAAGCACTTCGGTGACCGCCGGCCCTTTGCCTGTGCCTCGCAGTACGCTGCGCACGCGCGCGACCAGTTCCCGCGGACTGAACGGCTTGGTGATGTAATCGTCCCCGCCGAGTTCCAGGCCCTTTACGCGATCTGCCTCGGAAACTTTCGCCGTCAGGAAAATGATCGGGGTCGCGGAAACCGCGGGACTTTGCCGGATATGACGGCACAGCTCAAACCCGTCGGCACCCGGCAACATGATGTCCAGCAGGATGAGCGCGGGCGTTTCGCGAACAGTCTGGGCCAGCACGGTAGCGCCACTCACAAACGTTTGGACCTCAAAACCGGCCGAGCGCAGGTTATGTGAGATTAGGCGGGCAATGTCCACATCGTCTTCGACGACGAAAATCAGCGGCCGCACCGCGGCAGGGGCCGCAGGACCGTCGGAACGCTCGAATGATTCGGCTGGCAATTGCATGTGATCCAAGGTTCCCCACCAGTCGCATCCATTCGAGGGGAAGAGTGAGACTTTAAAAGTATGTTGGTAATGTTGCGCGAATGTTTCCCTTCTGTTAACGATCGATGAATTTGCGAAGGAGGTGCTCGTCTTCGCAATGGCAGAGGGCACAAGGTGGCGGGTGAGCTAGTTGGCAGCTTTCTTTTTTGGGGCGTGACGCAAGCTGCGGCCTTCAATCAGGCTATAGAGTTCCTCTGCGAGATTGGTGGAATGGTCTCCGGCGCGCTCGAGAGCCTGGGCCATGAGTAAAATCTCAAACCCGGAAGTGTCTCCCTGGGGAACATTTTCAGCCAGATGCTCCTGAAACAATCCATGACAGATGCGGTCGATGTCTTTATCCATCTGCAGCACCTTTCGGGCACACTCCAGATCGAGGGTGGTGAACCCCTTGTACATCGTCTCAAGCATCTCGCAGAGCACGGCGGACATTTCGACGAGCCGACGGATATCGGAGGCGGGAATCCTGGTCGTCCTTGCCTGGACGCGCAATGCGACGCTCATCACGAGGTCGCCGATACGCTCCAAATCTGTTGTCGATTTCAGGGTAGAGAGCAATTGCCGCGCGCGAGCTTCATTGACGCGAGTGATGGCGGCCGGCATGGCATCATCGATCTGCCGCTCGATGAGATCCAACTCTTTTTCGCAGTCCTTAATGGCAAGAAACGCCATACGGGATGATTGGGTCAGAAGATCGCGGACGTTGAAGGCGGCATCCCGCGCGATGAGGACTGCCTTCAGCGCGAGTCGGCTTAAGTCATGAGGAGCAACGGCCCGGCGCGTTCCTTGCGCTGCCTGGGCCGACTGACGCACTCCACTACCGAGGCTTCCTGCCTTATCGTTCGGCGTCGATGATGGGCGTTTGGGCATTAGGAAACTTCTCAGGTTATAGCGAAACCAGGCTGGTTGGCGAACTCGCAGTGTATCGCCGGAATGTGAAAGGATGGTTACAACCTGTTGCTTCCGCGCTTGAGGCTGACCGGGGGTTTCGTTTGAACCATTCTGAATATCTGCGCCGACAATTTGCTTACGATGTGTGGGCCAATCAAGCCGTGCTGGCAGCATTGGAGGAACAGGGCGCCGATAGCCGAAGCCTGGAGTTAATGGTTCACATCGTTGCTTCGGAGCAACTCTGGCTGGACCGCCTGATGCAACAGCCGCAAAGCACCGCGGTATGGCCAACGGCGGACCTGCTCGAATGCCGGCTGCGAGCATCGCACATGGAAAGGTCATGGCGAGAGTACATGGACCGAACCACCGAGGACGATCTCGAAACCGTTATCCCATACAAGAACAGCAAAGGCGAAACATGGACGAGCACGGTCCGCGATATTCTGAACCACGTTCTGATGCACTCGACCTATCACCGTGGCCAAATCGCCACCCATATGCGCGAAAAAGGACAAATCCCAGCCTATACAGATTTCATTCACGCCATACGGCAAGGACTGGTGCGGTAGCGGATGGGGGATCGGGTCCGTTGCTCTTTGCCGACCATGGGGCCACGTCGTAATATTTCAGCAATGAAAAAGTGGGTCGTATTCCTGGCTTTCCTGCTGTGCGGGGCGTTCCTGTTCGCAGCCGATCAACCCAAAATTCCTCCCATGCCGGCTGCGGTCGCAAGCAACGCGGTCACCGCGCTCAAGGGCGGCCTTGAAGTCTATTCTTTGATGGGTATTGGCCCCAAAAAGACCTGGGATGACATCACCAACAAGGTCTATGTTTTCCATCTTTCCGGCGCGAAATGGACGGAGGGACGGCCGGTTCCGGGTGTGGCCGGGCGGCTCGGCGCATCGGCAATTGGGGTGAAAGGGCGGATATTCCTGCTGGGCGGGTACATGATCGACGGACAAGGAAATCAGTTTGTGGTGCCCGACGTAAATGCTTACCTGCCAGAAGAGCGGAAGTGGTATCGCGCGGAAGATATGCCGATCGCCGTGGACAGCGCCGTGGTCGGGGTGAATCACGACCGGTATATCTATCTCGTAGGCGGAAGATCGAAGAACGGGCCCGTCAATAATGTCCAGGTGTACGACCTTGAGAGCAATAGCTGGAGCCAGGCGACTCCGTTTCCAGGCAGCCCAGTGTTTGGACACGCTGGTGGACTGGGAGATGACACCATCGTTTTTATCGACGGGGCAAAGAAAAATCCGGGTGCGGGCGCGCCATATGTAGCTTCGGATCAGTGTTGGGTCGGGCGGATTGATAAAAAAGATCCGAACAAGATCGAGTGGAGCAAAATCCCTCCGCATCCAGGCACAGCGAGATTTGGAATCATCGCGGGAGCCAGGGAGAAAGACCGGCACATGGTGTTTACAGGTGGAACCGCGGCCGTTCATGATTTCAAAGGCATGGATGCTGACGGGAAACCAGCGGAGTTTTCCGATACGACGTTTTCGTTTGATGTGCACACCAACCGGTGGGAGCCAATTACGGATGACGCTAATGACCCTCGCAGCGACAGCCGGAGCATGGTGTCGACCCCGATTGGCATGCTGATCGTGGGCGGACTGGTGAAGAATACCGCGGTCACCGCGCGCGTAGTGCTGATCCCGAAGAGATGAGGTCGCCTCTGCCGGAATTCCAGGAACGGGACGGTTCCCGGAATTGAACCATGCAGCATTGGCATCGCTCGGCTGATACCTTGGTGACCTCGGCGCTTGAAATGCATCGCGCTACCATCGTCTTCAGCAACAGCAGACGTCACACCTCCTAAGGATTGGGCGGATGGTTCTCGGAATCATCCGCTTTTTTTGCTTCCGGTCCGTGGTTGGCATAGCCCCGCTCATGCGATAAAATTCCCAAAAGCTCGTTGGTTTTCCTGGGGACAGAGATACTCCGAAACGATTTGCGCTGGGGAAATGCCATGTTTCGACCTCGCTAATTTCGCCCGCTCCTTGACTCGCCTCCCGCGAGTTCCATTGTTCCGAAAGTGTTTTCTTTTGTCGCGTACTGAAATGCGTACGCTTGCGGACTTTCACCGCAGAAGGCGTGGTTTCGATGAATACGGCTACACCAACGCTCGAGCCGCAGCGAACGATCTGGGCATCGCTGGTGGAAGCGGTGCGCGGTTCGCACCAGGACTACACCGCAGGGAGCTTGAATCGCGCCATCCTGTTGCTTGCGGTACCGATGGTGCTCGAAATGGTTCTGGAATCCTTGTTCGCAGTGGTCGATGTGTTCTGGGTGGGGCGGCTCGGAGCTGACGCGGTGGCAACAGTGGGGCTCACCGAGTCGATGCTGAGCCTGGTTTTCGCCGTGGGGATGGGGTTGAGCTTGTCAACCACGGCGATGGTGGCGCGGCGCATTGGCGAGAAAGACCCCGAAGGTGCCGCTGTCTCTGCGGTGCAGGCGATTGCTCTGGGACTTCTGATTTCTGTAGCAGTTGGAGTTCCCTGCCTGATCTTCGCTCCGCAACTGTTGCGGCTGATGGGAGCCACACCGGCGATCGTCAGTGTCGGAAGCGGGTACACGCGGATCTGCCTTGGCGGCAGTTGCGCGGTGCTGTTGCTGTTCCTGAACAATGCGATCTTCCGTGGAGCCGGCGATGCCGCAATCGCCATGCGCTTGCTCTGGGTGTCGAACATCATCAACCTGATTCTCGATCCATGCCTCATCTTTGGCTGGGGACCATTTCCCCGGCTCGGTGTCACGGGGGCGGCCTTGGCTACGTTTCTGGGACGCAGCATCGGCGTGGGTTACCAGTTTTACTGCCTGCTGCGGGGCACCGAGCGGATTCGAATTCTGGCACGGCAGATCCGGATTCAAGGCGACGTGTTGTGGCGGCTGCTGCGCGTCTCATTCACTGGAATTCTGCAGTTCGCGATCGCCCACACGAGCTGGATCGGGCTGGTTCGCATTGTCAGTGTTTTCGGAGCGGCTGCGCTCGCGGGGTATACGATCGCGATTCGGATTGTCATCTTCGTCATCCTGCCATCGTGGGGGCTGAGCAATGCCGCCGCGACACTGGTAGGGCAGAACCTTGGCGCGGGCAAACCAGATCGTGCCGAAAAGGCGGTGTGGCGAACCGGGCTGTATAACTTGATCTTCCTCGGCTCTGTCGGAGTCTTCTTTATCCTGTTTGCCGAACCCGTTGTGCGGCTGTTCACGAGAGATCGAGAGGTGGTGCCGCTCGGTGCTGCGTGCCTGCGAATCGTGAGCTACGGAAACTTGGGATACGCCTACTTCATGGTGATGATGCAGGCGTTCAATGGGGCCGGGGATACCATCACTCCCACGATTGTGAATTTTTTCGGCTTCTGGCTACTCGAGATTCCCCTCGCCTATATGCTGGCGATGCCGCTGCATCTGCGTTCGAATGGAGTCTTTTTCTCAATCGCGATCGCAGAGTCGGCCATGGCTGCTGCTAGCGCAATTCTGTTCCGGCAGGGGAAGTGGAAGAAGCAGAAAATCTAGAAACTTACCTGGCTGAAGAAAGTGGGGCGGGAGGTACGGTATCGAACCGTCATCTCCGGGATGGAGCCCCGGCGCATTGCCGAAGTTTATGCTACTCCCGCGGGTCGGAGAATCATGACGCCGCATAACGTTAGTGAAAGGGACGAATCCTGTCAATATGCAGGGCCGAGAGTGCGTCAGCGAGCGCGAGCAAGCACGAGCGTGACGTCATCGGGCTGTTCCTTATCGCCAATCCAATCATCAACGGCCTGCGTGACAAGCTGGCTGATCTGCGTCAAAGGCAGATCTCGATTGTCGCGGACGAGTTCGATGAGCCGCTGCTCGCCGAACTCTCCAAACTCGTTTTCCGGTTCCGTGACACCGTCGCTGTAGGCGACGAGGATTTCTCCGGGCAGCATGTCGATTGCGCCTTCCTCGTAAGACATCGCATCGAAGAGGCCAACGACGGTACCTCCGGCCTCGAGCCTGCGCAAGGTTCCGTCCCGGCTGATCACGATCGGCGGAAGGTGCCCGCCATTGCTGTAGGTCATCCGGTGGATACGGCCGTCATAGACTCCGAGGAACAGCGTCGCATATTTTTCCGGTGGGGTGCTCTCGTAAAGCTGATGGTTCAGAAGGCTCAGCAGGGCAGAAGGAGAGACTTCAATGCCCTCCGGCCACGCAGCCATGATGCCATCGGACCCCGCGACTGCGCCCACAGCCACCGGCTCACGTAGTTGCGGCAAGCTCTCCACGCTATACGCCCGTACGGCAGAGTGGATGGTGGCCATAAGCAGTGCCGCGGAGATTCCCTTTCCACTGATGTCTCCCACAGCAAGGATCAATTTGTGTGAACTCGCAGCGACGAAGTCGTAGTAATCCCCGCTTACGGTGCGCGCGGGGCGACAGAATCCGTGCACTTCGAGCGATTCCAACTCTGAAACCTGCCGGGGGAATAACTGAGCCTGCACTTCCTGTGCGATGGCCAGTTCGTTCTCCATCCGCTGCTTCTCTTTTTGCTCCTGAATCAGCTTCTCGATGGAAGCGGTCATGGAGTTGAAGGAAAGCGCGAGCAGGGAGAGCTGATCGTGCGATTTGACCGGTATGCGATGGCTGAAATCGGCACGGTCGACGTGCTGGGTAGCTTCGTAAAGTTGCGCCACCGCGGCGGTGACCGTCCGAGTCATGCGCGTGCCGATAATCAGTGCGATGAGTTCTATGATGCCGAAAAAGATTCCGATCACCAGCAGCGCATAGGCGACCAGGTGCACGAACTCGCCGAGTGCCGCGAACAGTTGCCCGTAGAGAACCGATGGCCGCGTTCTAACCGCCGCGCCGGCGGTATTTTCTTTTCCCGTGGCCCAATCCACTACGGAAAGCGGCGTCGCAAAGGTAATTTCGCGGTCGAAACCTCCGCTTGCAGGCGGGACAGAACCTACAGTAAACGAGGGATAGAGACGCTCCGTCGAGCCTTGCTTTCGTGACGCAACGACGATTTCGTCCTTTTTCTGACCGGAACCCGTCACATCGGCGCTGCTGCTGCGATACCGCGCCCCGTCCTTGGCCTCGGGCTTTCTTTCCGCCCCCTCTGCATTCAGAACGGTGATTTCGCCTAGATTCTCGGCGATCTTGCTAACCAATTCCTTATCGAATGGTTCGCTGGTGACGACCTTCAACTGAGTCGCATTCACATTCAGCGAGTCGACGACCCGGAGGTATAGCCCGCCCTGGTCGCGAACGATCTGGCGAAATGATTCCTGCGGGAAACCGGGAATGGTTAGCGAGCTTCCATTGATCTGATCACACGGCATCAACGGCTTTTGCCCATACCATGCGCAAACCTGCCGGCGCGCCCATGACGGATCGCGCTTCCGCAAGCCCGCGAGCGACCCTGCGCTGGGTTTCTCCCCGCGTTCGATCTGAGCCGCGAGTTCATTGCTGAACGCGGCATTTACCGCTTCCAGGCTGCGCAGCTGGGAGTGAATTTCCGAAGTGACGACGAATACGGCAAACTGCCCCGCCAAACCATAAAGCGTGATCATCGCCATCGAAACGAGCAGGACGGCGGGAATCACTCCGATAAAAACGTAGGTGACGATAAGACGGTTGCGCAGCCGCCATAGGAGTCTTCGCCGGGCCCAGCGAAAACCGAGGATGAAGAACAAGACGGCGGCCAGGAACGTGAGGTAGTCGACCCATCCACCGAGGTGGTCTCCCCAGGTGGTAGCAAAGAGCCCAAGCAGCTTTTGCAGCACGAAAAGAAGCGCAGCCAGGCCGGTCAGGTAACACGCCAGACGCGCCATGCGGCCCTCGGGCCAGAGCTCGGCCCGGATCAGCCAGCCGCGAATTTCACGATAAGACCATTGCATGTCTATAGATTGGACGGCTCCGCGAAACTTTCGGATTATACCGCCACCTGTCGGAGGCTCTTATCCGGCATCGCAGCAAAGTCAGATTTCAGGATAGAGGTCGAAAAACGCTTCCAGGCTCGTACGCAGCTGCTTTTCGATCTCTTCCTTGCTGCCTTCGAGCACGTGCATGGTGACGTGTGCTTCGCGTCCGTTTGCCAGTTTAATGAGAGCCTGACCCACCTCGGTCACTTCCTCCGAGGGCAGGAGCCTCATCCCATAAACCAAAGTCAAGTTCGCCATACCGAAATTCTACGCCGTCCATGCGAAGGGCGAGAACAGTACCCCCGCAAAATTTAGGATTCACACCATTCTCGTTTAAAATTCCGGCGTGTCCAGGATCGCGGTTTTCCATCTCGGTATCGTGCTTTGCCTCTCGGCTTTGACGTTTCCGATCGAGGCGCAGGAGCAGCCCACCAACCCACCTTCCAATCAGCCGCAGGTGCAGGTCCACATGCTCAACGTGTGTACACCATCTGCCGAGGAGCAGAAGGAGATCGCATCGGCGCTCTCACGGATTCCCAAGCAACCGCTCTTCGGAACGGACTTCGAGGTATCGCGAGGCAAGTCAACGCTTACGGAAATGCCCGCCATTCTGCAGGCGGGCCAACCGGGCCACGTCGCCGGAGAACCGTCCGTCGCGAGTTATGTCCGCATTCGTCGCGAATACTCTGTGCAGGCCTTGTTTTCGAGCGTGCAATACTCGTTCAGCAACGATGGGCAGAACATGATCGAGACGATGGTTCTGCACGTGCGGGATCCGAAAGATTTGATCCAAGTCTCACTCGAAGACAGCGCATCCGCCGTTACAAGCCCCGAGGCGATGCTTTCGGCGAACACTCCGGTCAACCGCGTGCGGCTGGAGCGTTTCGGGAAGTCGTCGATCGCACTGGCCAGGTGCAATGCAGCCGAAGGAGGCACGCCGCCGGATCAGAGCGCTTACGAACCTCTATTCCGCAGTGCATCCGAGGTGCTCACGAACTATCGCAAGCTGCTAGGCGCCGCGAGCGTGGTACCGGAAGAACTGGCGAAGATCAACGGGGAGACGAAGAAGAAGGCAGTTTCAGCTACAAAGACAAAGCCGGCACCAGTCAACAAATAATGCGATGCCGCGGCATGTGTGTGGCGCAAGTGGTGCTGACGATTGGGGAGTTTGCATCGGAAGTCGTACACAGCCATCTAATCTGCTGCTGAAAAACATCTATGAGCGAAACTCGAAACGTGGTCATTATCGGGTCCGGATGCTCCGGGCACACCGCCGCGTTGTATACAGCACGGGCCAACCTGAAACCGCTGGTCATCGAAGGCCATGAGCCGGGCGGACAACTATCGCTGACCACTTTGGTCGAGAACTTCCCGGGATTTCCCGAGGGCATCATGGGGCCGCAACTGGTGGAGAACATGCGGAAGCAGGCCGAACGCTTCGGGGCCGAGTACCGGATGGCGCATCTGACGAGCGCAGACCTCAGCCATCGGCCTTTCACGCTGCATCTGAGCCATCAGGTTGTTCACACGCAGACGCTGATCATCGCCAGCGGAGCCTCGGCGAGATGGCTGGGCCTACCGCATGAGCAGCAATTGATCGGGCACGGCGTTTCCAGCTGTGCGACCTGCGATGGTTTTTTCTTCTCCGGAAAGGAAATCGTCGTGGTAGGCGGCGGCGATTCGGCGATGGAAGAAGCACTGTTCCTCACCCGTTTCGCGACCAAAGTGACAATCATCCATCGGCGGGACTCCTTCCGCGCTTCGAAGATCATGCTGGAGCGAGCCCAAAAACACGAAAAAATTCATTTCCTTCTGGATACGGTTGTCGAAGACGTGTTGGACTCCCAAAAGCAGGAGGTCACTGCGCTGAAGTTAAAGAATGTCAAGACGGGCAAAGAATGGGAATTCCCTACCAGTGCCCTGTTCCTGGGCATAGGCCACGAGCCAAATGCCAAGATGTTTGCCGGACAACTCGACACCGATGCCGATGGTTATTTGAAGACGCATAATTACGTGTTCACCAAAGTGCACGGAGTGTATGCCTGCGGAGATGTGCAGGATCGTCGATACCGCCAGGCCATCACAGCCGCCGGCTCCGGCTGCATGGCAGCGATCGAGGTCGAGAAATTCCTGGAAGGACACGAAAAATAGCCCGGTTGGCGATGGCCATCATCGAGGCCAGGCTGAAGTTGTTCGGTCGATTTCAGGCGCAGTCAAAGTATGATTTTGCAGTAATTGCCGTCACATTTCGTGTCTTTTGACTGTGATAAAAAATTCTGTGATTCTTACTCGGGCGCCCGGCACTCATCCTCTATTCATACACGCCGCGTGCTTTCTCAAAGGGCAGGTGTTGCATGCTCAGGACGTTCTTCGTCCGTCTATCTGAAAACCGTTCCTTGCGTAACTTCGCGGAACAATCCAGCGTCGGACGTCGCGTCTCCGGGCGCTTCGTGGCAGGAACGGCGATTGCCGATGCGGTTCGCGTAACGCAGGCAGTGAACAGGGCGGGCATGAGTGTAAGCATCGATAACCTCGGAGAGAATGTCACAAATCCTGACGAGGCGAGGCAAAGCGCGGTCTTGTATGACCAGATCCTCGACGCGATCGCGGCGAATCATCTGAACGCCAACATCAGTCTCAAACTCACCCACATGGGGCTCGACGTCGATGAAACATTGGCTCGCAATATTGTGAGCGGCCTGGTTGCGAAGGCTGCGCAGATGAAACCTACTGGATTTGTGCGGGTGGACATGGAAGGGTCTCCGTACACGCAGCGAACACTCGATTTTGTTCGCGAATTGCATCGCATGCCGGGAAACGGCAATTGCGTCGGCACGGTGATCCAGTCCTATCTCAAGCGCTCCGAGAGTGACGTCGAGAAATTGCTTTCGGAGGGCATTCGCATACGCTTATGCAAAGGAGCTTATAAAGAGCCCGCCAGTATTGCGTTTGAAGAGAAGTCCGAGGTGGATGCCAACTATATCAAGCTTATGAAGATCCTGATGAAGAGCGGGATCTATCACGGCCTGGCGACGCATGACGAGCGCATCATCCGCGAAGCAAAAGCCTTCGCAACGCGGGAGAAGATCCCTCCGGATGCATTCGAATTCCAGATGCTTTATGGAATTCGCCGTGATCTGCAGCAGAGCCTGGTTCGCGACGGATGGCGCATGCGCGTCTACATTCCGTTCGGGACGGAATGGTATCCATATTTTATGCGCCGGCTGGGCGAGCGCCCTGCGAACGTCTTCTTTATTGTGCGCAACATGCTACGGTCATAGCCGCTGGTGCCATACGCGATAGCACTTCCGGGCCAATTCTTCAGCCTGTATCCTCTGCTAGCATCGCGATGTGCATTACACTGCCTCACTTGACCTGATTGAAACTTTCTCTCTGTTCGCGGGCCCGGATGTAGAGGACGAGGACATTGATCTTGTGCGCTCCGTGCTCGTTATCGCCCGGAGCGAATACCCGCATCTCGATATTGAAGCCTATTCTTCGCGGGTAGAAAGCATGGCGCGTCGCGTGGCGGCACTCGCGCCGGGTTCGGCGCCGCAGCAAGTCTTTCCCGTTTTGAACCGAGTCCTCTTCGAAGAAACCCATCTACGCGGAAATCGCGAGGATTACTACGATCCGCGCAATTCGTTTCTGAACGACGTGCTCGATCGCGGACTCGGCATTCCGATCACACTGTCGATCGTGTATATGGAGGTTGCGCGTCGAGTGGGAGTGGAGCTATCCGGCGTCGGAATGCCGGGCCACTTCCTGTTGAAACATCACAGCGAAGGTTCAAAGGAAACGCTGATCGACTGCTTCAACCGCGGCGATGTGCTGAGCCGCCAGGATTGCCAGAACCGGTTGGACGAAATCTATTCCGGTGAGATGCGGCTGCGCCCGGAATTCCTGCACCCGATCAGCCGCAGACAGATTCTCACCCGCGTACTCAACAACCTCAAAACGGTTTACCTTTCCACTCGCAACTTCCGTAAAGCGCTTCCGATGGCAGACCTGATTCTCGTCCTCCATCCGCGTTCTCCGGAGGACTTGAAGCAGCGTGCGCTTCTTCGTTACAGCCTGGGAATGCAGCGGTTTGCCGCGGAAGATCTGGATGAATACCTGCAGGTCACTCCGGAGTCATCCGATGCCGAAGAGGTGCGCCAGATGTCACTCTCGATCCGGCGCATGCTGGCGTTGATGAATTAGGAGATGATTCTTATTCCTGTGGAGGGGTCTCTCCGCCTTCGGGGGGAGCAAGAGGAAGACGCGCAGCGCCACGCATCATCTCACGCTCTTGATCTGAAAACATTCCCTTGAAGCGCTCCGAATTGATGATCCGCTCGCGTTGATCGGGCGGCATAGCGCGCAGATCGCGAAGTGCGGTGATGACCTGACGTTGCCGATCAGGGGGCAGCTGCCGCATTTGAGAAAAAATCTGACGCGCCTGCTGCTTTTGATCGGGAGTCAGGTGCTCCCAGGTTTCCATGCGATTCAGCATGCGCAGCTGCTGCTGCGGGGGCAGACTGGAGAAGTGCTGCAAACGCTGGCGAAGCAGCTGTTGCCGTTCCGGCGACAGCCGCTGGAATCCGGGATCGCTTTGCAGGGCGTGCTCCTGCTCGGAAGGTGGCAGATCTTTGTAGCGGCGTAACCAGTCCCCGGCATGACCTTGCTGTCGCGCCCGGCCCTGCTGGTTTTTGGCGGGAGGACGCGGAGGCTGATAGGCCGGCGCCTGGTGCCGTTGCGCTGGATGGAAGGTTCCGGCGCGCTGGGCGGCACACGGGATCACAATAGCCAGTGCCAGAGTCGCACCAGCGCACCATCCCCGAATGTGCTTACCCGGTTTCACCTTCCCGCCTTTCGTGTTTTCTCGAATGCTTTCGCCCAAATTTTTCTTACGGATTGGCCACTACATCCTGTTGGACATCGAGATCGTCGAGCAACTCGAAATCGGAATACAGGTCGTGATTTTTCTCGAGCGATTGCAGATCGCTTACCGCGCTGCCCGGCGGCTCAGGTTCAACAACCGCAGCTTCCTCACCGTGGTAGATGCCGCTTCCCCGCGTAAAGAGCAGCCCTACACCAATTCCCATCAGCACCGTCAGCGCGGCTGCCAGCACGGGACGACGGAACCAGTGCAGCCAGCCGGCTTGCGGCTTTGCCATTTCTTCCCGCAAGCGCGCCTGCAGCCGGACATCGAAGTACGGTGAAGGTTCCGGCGTCCGCCATTCGTCAAGCACCGACATTGTTGCGCGCATGCCGTTCAGCTGTTCGGCACAGGCCGCACAGCTTGCGAAATGCTGGTTTTCGTCTGCCGTCGGCTCACTGAACCCAGCGGCCACATCGGGCATCCGTTCGCGAATTTCCTCGCAATTCATAACTGCTTTCCCCTCAATTTCTCGCCCTTCGCTCACAAAGAAAGTGCTTCCTAAACGTATTCTTTTAACTGTTCCCGCAATGTTTCATAAGCCCGGAAGAGCAGAGATTTCGTAGCCGACTCGCTCTTCTTCAATACTTCGGCAATCTGCTTGTAATCCATCTGCTGATACTTGTGCATGGTCACGGCCAGCCGCTGCAACTCTGGTAAAGCTTCCACCTTGCGGCGAATGGCCAGCAGTCGCTCGCGCTTCACCATTGCCTGTTCCGCCGTCAGACCAGCATCGGCAATCTCGATGGTCGACCCGGTTTCCTCATCCGGCTCGTCCAGACTGACGGTTACTTCGGGCCGTTCGTGTCGCGTGTCGCGCGCATGATTGACGGCCAGATTCGTCGCGATGCGGTAAAGCCACGTCGTAAATTTCGCGCTCGCTTCATAGCTTTCGCGCGAGCGATAAACGCGCAGAAAAACTTCCTGCGCCAGATCTTCGGCCGCCGAGGCGTTTCGCGCCATGCGGTACATAAAGCTCACCATCGGCCGCCGGTACTTCTCGACCAGGTAATCAAAAGCCGATGTGTCTCCGGCTTTCACCCGCAGCATGACCTGTGCATCCGACCCGGCTTCGCCAGCAGCCCCAGAGACCTCGAGAGCCGAAGAAGACTGCGGTGTCGTCGCCATCAGCATGCCCCGGTCGAATGCGGCGGTGCTCACACCTATTTCAACCCCGGCAGGCGCCGAAAGTTGCGCCTCCAAGGGCCCCGAGGCGTCCGCAGAAGAGCTTTGGGATGAATGGTTTACGTGCACCCTCGCAGGCTTGGGGTCAGTTCCCATCGGAAAGTCGCAGGGCGGCCGCAAATGGCTCAGGAAAATGGCACTCCGCCCTCGCAGCGTTAGGCTACCACGCTCTCTACCCCAGAGGCGATTCCCGGCGCCGGAATCTCGGGTAGAAGAGCAGCGCTCGCTTCAAGAAGCCACGACTTGAACAAGGCGCAAGATCGCGACGGCATGACTGCCAACGACGAACTGATCAATGACTTCCTTACCTACCTGCGAGCAGAACGCGGAGTCAGTGAGAACACGTTTGACGGCTATGCCCGCGATGCGCGCGGGTTTTCGGCGTGCCCCAATCGGAAGCTAAAACTCGAAAAGTCAGAGCAGCATGCTTCTATGGCGTCGGAAACGAAAATGCGAAACTGACCGCGAGAGAAGTTCGGCAGATTCGACGGTTGTACAGGCATGACGGAAACACTTGCCGGTCGTTGGCGGAAAAGTTTGGCGTTGGGCGGCAAACCATCCACGACGTGATCGAGCGCGTGATCTGGCGGGGTGGGGCGGTTTAGAAAGTCGGTTATCCATGCCGCAGCTGCTCACACGATCGCCGGCTTGCTGCTCGAGATGGTTTTGTTAATCAGTCCTTACTGATTTGCGCTGCTTGCCGCCAAAGTGGCGAGGAGCGCTCTCCGAAAGATGCGAGAAAAATCTCGCGATTCGTACCCAAACCACCCCGAACCTGTGCATTAGATATGTGTGAACTCAGTTTACTATTCCGCCGCTTGGACTGAGTGCGCGTGTTTCCTGACCTGCGAGGATCGCCACAGCACAGTGGCTGACGCTGCTGCTTGCATTCGCCGCGCCGGTGCCTACGTTGTCGCCGCAGAGGATGGGGTGATGCGGTCCTTGACTGCCCAGGAAGAGGAGGAGTTTCAGTCGGTTATGCATGGCCATCCCAAAGCTCTTGCACCGTCTCCAACTTCGAAACAGCCATCGGCGCTCAATCCGCGGCGCGAAGGGGAAACGCTGATCGAATTTGTATTTCGCGTTCTCCACGACGACGGATTCGACCCGCAGGTAAAAAAGGCTCCCAGTGAAACGAGCGACTTTGAGGGGCGCATAAGAACACAATTAGAGCAAGCCTTCCGTAGCAAGGACAGTCAAAGCTCTGAAGCTGCCTGGAATTGTTCGGAGATCCAAGATGCTGCCCGAGCATAAACAGGGGACGTCAGGTGCCCGCCCTCGTGACCGCCGAATTGACCTAGATAAGCGGAAATTCGTCGCTGAGATGTCATTGGAAGAGATGCGCCTACAGCTACTCACTTCGTCTGTGACGGGCCTGCCGAATCGACGGGCTTTCGAGGAAGCAGGGCCTGCTCCTTTCGTCGCCATTTCCGATTTGGACGGACTCAAAGCGCTCAATGGGTACGGGTATGCTGTTGGTGACGCCGTCCTCAGGGCCAAAGCCGACGCCCTTCATGACGCAGGTCTCGAAGCGTACCACGATAAAGGGGACGAATTTCTGTGCCGAGCCAATGACCCGGAGGATCTGCTAACGCGCCTCGAGCGTGCCAGGAGGATTCTCGCCAAACGGACGATACAGACGGAACAAGGCGATGAAACTGCAGTGCAGGTCTTCGGCGCCGATTTCTCCTATGGGATCGGTCATAACATGCGCGAGGCAGAACAGCGTCTTAGAAACCAGAAGGCCGAACGCGAGGCCCGAGGCGAGCTAGCCCGCGGCCGCCTCTGTCATATCTCCGTAAGAAAAACAGAACAATCCGAAGCAGTCCCAGCTGTTTGTCCTTCTCAAACGGTTACCTCCGTAACGGTCTAGTTGCGCGAAATGCGCCGTGCTGGGCCGCAGCCGGTGCAATAGTCCATTAGAAGTTTCTTAGAACGGAGAAGAAAACAATGGGGTTCTTGCTCTCCTCCCTCGACAATCCACCGTCAACTCAGACCCTGGAACCGCCAGTGTCCTCGATACGAGGCATTGGTGCATCTCCGAAATCTTCTCTGCTGGTCGAAGACGACAATGCTTTGTCAGATTTCTTGAAAAGATGTCTGAAGGCTGAAGGTTACTCCGTCCGGACTGCTTCAAGCGCGGAAGAAGGCCTTCGATTGTATCGTGACTTTAGACCGTTCAACGTGGTGCTCATCAATTACTGTGTGCCGCATAGAGAGGGGCAAATCATAGATCCCTTAGCGCCACAAGAAAACGGCGTCGAACTTGCGAGGGCAATCCGCAACATCGATTCCACCCAGGCAATCCTTTTTGCTGCCTTCGCATTTAGCAACCCCGCCGAAGTGCCACGTCCAACTGCAGTAATGGACATACCTCTGCTCCTCGATTGCACTGCCTCTCGCATAAGGGGCCTGTTAGAGAGGGTCGAGATTGACTTAGCTATCAAGTCTCTGACTCCAGCAGATCTGTTACGGTTACGCACGATAGCCGCGCTACTAGTTCGGGGCATCGGGCGTGCCGCACGGGGCCGAGATTGGCAAGACTTGTTGAACGAAGCCCAGTGCCGGACGCTCATTGGGGCCGGTGACACTCAGAACGGCAGACACTGGAACAGGAAGGTGTCGTTTGTGATGCACCTAGCGGGCGCGATGAAAAGCATCGCAAACCTTTGGAAACGGCAGTTTCGCGAGAAGGAGACCTATCTGATTTCGGAGCTCGTTACTTGCGATCAGGAAGGAGAAGAAAGCTCGCCAGTGGACAATCTGCCCTCAGATTCCGTGCCAGCAGATCGCCGCCTCATTGAGGAAGGCACCGCGGCCGAAGCGTTTGCCTTGTTCAACAGCGATGAGACCGAGGCACTCGTTTTGAGACGCATCACTGATGGATTAGGGAAGAACGAAATCAAACGAGCTTGTGGTCTGAATGAGAAGCAGTATGCGGCAACAATAAGACGACTCAGACACAAACTGCTCACTCAGAGAACTAAGGGGAGCCAATAATGGCACGCCACAGAACCAGCCAGGACGACTTAGAGACAGTCATAAATTACTTGTCCGATTCATTGTTGGAATCTGACAGCGCCTTATCCGCAGAAACCAGGGACCTGGGGCTCGATCCAGAGCAGGAAGGTGAACGGACACGTGACGTTTTGCGTGGTGCTTGTCAGGCTCTGGAATTCGCGAACAGGAGGCTGTGCATCCTTGGGCATGCCGTCGATTCAAACTGGGAGTACAGGCGAGGCGAGTATCACAATACGTGTGCGAACTGTGGTGCGGATGTCAGTTTTTCAGTCGTAACACACGCCTCAAAGGGTGCAGCCCTGCAAACGGGCTGTTCGGCGAGCAGGAGATACACAGCGACTGGACGGGGAGCATCTCGCGGCTAGAGCCGGCATGAAATTCTAAAGACGGTGTGAAAATGTCATCCACGCCAGAGTGGAACAATCAACAAACCAACAAGTACTCGAAGAAGTTTTTCTCAATAAGACGTGCTATGGTTTACGCGGCCGCCGGGCGGTCGCTTCCCGGGGCAGATGAAGGACTGACTGAGGAGGGGCTACCAATGTGGAAGAGCTATCACGAATCCCAGCCGGGGGTGATTCGTTCGACTGGGAAACCCGCAATTTTGAGATTTTGGGAAGCTGCCGACGGCAGTGGCATGTGGCTTCAATCCAACTGTTGGGGGAAATTAGGGACAAGTAACTGGACTTTGGGAGGAGTGGACTACGTGAAAGAACAGGGTGGAGTGGAAGTAGAACCCGGATTTTGGGCCCTTGACGAGCCAGTAACTGCGTTCATCAAGTTCTCAGACATGAGACGCAACTAAAGAACCGTAGGCATCGAATACTCGTAGCGACAATGGACTTCTGAAACAGCAAAGAGTGGCAGGAATTATCCGGCCTGTTGACGACGGCATATCTCCCAGGTCCTACCGTCGGCGGCCAGTACCTCAACCTGCTGAGCGTTCGCACGCCCGATGGCAAAATCGCGCTTGCGGCTGCCGTCTTTGACGATATATATCCGGGCAGCAACTTTATCGAAATAACAGACGAGATGTTGCGGGCGAAGCTAAGAAACATCAAAGGACAGTCCCATAACGTTTCCGGAACCGGTGACTTTCCTGTCTTCTACTACGAATATTTAATGTGTACGGCTGACTTCAAAGTCTTCTCGAAGACTGGGAAACTTCCAGCTGTGACCGAAAGAGAACGTCCTGAAAGAGACCGCTTAGCCGATGAGATCATGAAACTTCTGATCAAGCGCCAAACCAGCCTCGCCGACGGGGTCGATACACTCACCACGATGATGATCAACGTCCTCAAAGACATGTACGAAGGCACAAGGGCGAACGAGTTCAACCTGCTTTGTTCTGATTTCTACGAACAGGTGAGGAGGTTCTCGGAATCGATGAAGAGTGATCGCTTTTGTCTCATTCCCATAAAGGGTTTCGTGGAAGATACGAAGCACGTACTGAGGAAGCGTGATCGAGTTAGTGGGCTTCATTTCGGAGTGAAACACTTCTGGCATCGTATCGGGCAAGCCCTTGGTCAGGGCGGTGCGCCTCCCGAACGGGTCCGCCCTTTATCCATTGAAATAGGCGAGCTTCTGAAGAGGCGCCCGATCTGCCCCCGCGACGCTTTTAATGGGCTCAACACGGTGATGCTCACCGCCATCGAAGCCACACACGGTCGCGAAAAAGCGGACCAGTTCGACATGTTTGTCGCTCGTCTCTGCGAAGAGGCAAGCAGGTTGTCGGGGGGTAAGTAGTCTGGGAGCGCGAGTACGTCATGGTGCGGATGGACGCATGGAAGCTTGGGGCCCATGAAGTCGTTTACCACGAATATACGCATTCGATCCTTCATCGAAATTTTCACTGGATCCCGGTCTGGCTCGATGAAGGGATCGCGGACTTCTATGGCTTTTCTCGCTTCGAAGCCAACAGGATTCTTGTCGGGGCGCCCCCAGAGCGGTATCGAATGGTCTCAGGGCAAGTCCTGATCCCGATCGACACGCTTATATCCGTGGATCGCAGTTCTCCTTATTACCGCGACTGGGATAAGGTTTACCGATTCTATGGGGAATCGTGGGGACTGGTACATTTTCTGATGTTCGACCCGGGTATGGGTCAGGGAAAGAAACTGAATGAATATTTGGCTCGGCTGCAACAGGGAGACGAATCGAAGAAAGCTTTCCAGCAGGTATTTGGTGATTTCAAGACAATCGAATCGCAGTTAGATCTCTACCTTTCTCGGTTTACTTTCCGGGCCGGAGTGTTGCCGAATCCCCCGCAATTTGATGAGAAGAGTTTTTCCGAACGGACTCTGACGATGGCGGAAACAAATGCTGAACTGGCCGGCTTCCATCTATGGACGCATGAGACAGAAGGAGCCCGCCGGCTTGCCGAAGAAGCGCTAAAAACAGATCCGAAGCTTGGCTTCGCCCATGAGGTGATGGGTTTCATCGAGTTCGGAGAAGGTAAAGATGCGGAAGCTCTCAACGACTTCACTCAGGCGTCGAGCCTCGCCCCGGATCTTCCGCTCTCCTTGTTCGCAAAGACGATGATGTCGCCGATCGCGACGTCGAGCGACCCGACCGACGAAAATTCGTTGCACGATGCCCTGATGAAAGTGGTGACCCTGAATCCTCAGTTCGCTCCCGCTTACATACAACTGGCGAAGCTGGCTTTGCGGAGGGGCGATCCACAAACAGCCTTCGCTGTTTCGAGGAAGGCGGAGCAATTGGAACCCACGCGGGCCGGGTATCACGTTCTGAGTGGACAGATTCTTCGGCGGCTTGGAAAGGAAAAAGAAGCGGCAACGTTCGCCCATTTTGTTGCGGACCGCTGGCCGGGGGCGGATCACAACGAGGCGGTGGAGCTCTGGAATGCTGTTCCAGCAGACCAGAGGCCGCAAAGCGATCCACTGTCTGACGCGGTCTCCAACGATACTATCAGCATGGATGGCCATATTGCGGCTGTTAAGTGCGGCGACAAAGAGGTACAGCCCGATGTGACTCTTGCGCACGAAGGAAAACTCTTCGTCTTCCACCTGAAGCAACCTTTCGGTGCCGGCTTCTCAGATACGCTCTGGTACGGTGAAGATCATTTCAGCCTGTGCCACCATCTGCAGGGAATGAGAGCAGTGATTCGATACAAAGCCCCAACCGATCCTGCGTACTCTGGAGATGTCTCAGAGATCGAGATTCGAGATGAACTCACTCCGCCCCCGACCAGATCGGCAGTGACGGATGTGCAGTAGCCCGCGCGTTGCTGCCTCGACAAGAGTGGCATTTAAGGAAGAGTCGGAATCTCGTCCGGCCGGGAAAATATTGGGACGGATCCGCACCGCCGGGCATTCTGTGCCTGGCAACGTGCGCCGGATCAGTCGCGCCAAGAGCACCAAACGCCGCTGCGGCGGCCCGCAAAGCTCGATCGACGACTTGTGGGCAAACGAAACATCACGCGAAGGGCCACTGCCGATCATGTTACGAAGCTACAGCGAAAATTCGAAAGCGTAAGGCGGCATATGCGGCCGCCCACCGAATTCCGGCCCCCGCAAAAGTAGAATCAATTCTTGCGGCCATCTGGACCAGCCGCCCTACGCGTTTGGACTTTGTGTTGCTTGCTATTGAAACCGCCGCTTAAGAAGTTGGGCTTCGATTCGCAAAGGCGCCGGGCTTCACGCGTTTCGGCGATCAAATGCATCGGCGCTCGATTCTCCCGGGGTCCCTCTTTCGGTGCGAAAGGATCGGCTGGGGCATGTCGATATCGCAATGACCATGAATTAAGCCAAGCAGCGTCGGCAGATCGACGATTCGGCGGCGGATCGAATCGGGGGCAGTTTTTGCGCCGAGTTTGCCTGCTGATGAAGCATCGTGTTAGAAATAAAGAAGTTCGTCACTGAATGCAAGGGCGCTTAACTCAGCGGTAGAGTGCCATCTTCACACGGTGGAAGTCATAGGTTCGAATCCTATAGCGCCCACCATCTTCTCGATACCTTACGAATCGCTATCGGATCATACTCCTTATTTTCAATAGTTTAAGGACGTGTGGTCCGCCCGGCGATCCGATAGCGAACACGTCTTCCAGCACTCTGCTAAGGAGCACCATTTCGCATCCAGAGACCGAACCGATTGTTCTCGCCAACTGAGCTTTCGCTGCCAGAAGTCAGTAAATAGAGGGCGACATTTGAGCACCTATTCCGGTTCGGGGATCTTGCCAGGTATCGCAGCGCAGTCGCTTACAGTGATTTGGAGCGCTTCGCTGCGGACCCACTTCGCCAGCCTCCAAGTTCTAGCGCCACGAACATACATCCTTCTCGCAATTCATCGGCAGCATTACGGTTTGCCATTGCGCGAGCCACCACCATTCCTCCGACACACAGAGCGGCTATAGCCTGCGCTCTAACCCGTCGATGACGACGATCGGCCATCGTACTGCGTTCCAAGACATCCACCATTGCATTGAACACAGTTTCAAAGGCCGCTTTTGCCCTTTCGCCGCTGCGAGAGACGTCAGTCGGCAATGCGACCATCGGACAAGAGTTTTCTACGTCTTCGAAATGCTGGCGGGAAAGGTAGGCTCGGACCACCTGAGGCCCGACATCACTTGAAGACAGGTCCACCTCGATGCCTTCCCAGCAGTTCTTCCATTCTGGATCCGTGAAGAAACAACCTAAAACCTCCGCGTATAGATCGCTCTTGCTCTTAAAGTAGCTATAGAAACCTCCACGCGTAAGGCCCGCGCCGGACATGATCTGATCGAGAGTGACACGCTCGAAGCCGTGCAAGTTGAAGAGCCCGCGTGCGCTGTGAATGATCTTTCTTCTAACTTCAGCGCTATGGCCAGCCGGATAAGGCATAAAGCCTCCTGTGTGCGATACACCGAACTATTCATGTGGCGCTCGTGGCGCGTCAAGCAAAACATGTTCTTGAACATATTTTAGATACATGTTCAGATGCACCGGGAATTAGGTCTGTTTCAGGAGCGCACAATGGTAAGGATGGAAAACGATTCTTGGCCCGGGGTTTCTACGCGCCGGCAGGTTTTTACTGGAATTGGGGTTGGTGTCTGCGGATTGCTCGCAGGCTTAAGGGTCTTCGGGCAGCCCGCAATGCAGGCCATGGAGAAAATCCCGAGCGCCGCAGCAAACCAGAAACGGACCTCGATTCACGAGGAAATCGACTTAAAGGCCACCCCAAAGCGAATCTATGAATTGCTTGTCGATTCAAAAGGGTTCGCTGCGCTGACAGGTGCGCCTGCCATGATCGATTCAAGCCCTGGAGGCGCATTTTCGATGTTTGGCGGTCTCATTGTCGGGCGAAATATAGAAATGATCCCGGACCAGAGAGTCGTGCAGGCTTGGCGTCCCACTCATTGGGACGCTGGCGTCTACTCGATTGTCAAATTTGAACTGAGACCGAACGGCCCTTCAACGACTGTTGTTCTGGACCATACAGGCTTCCCGGAAGGCGAGTTTGATCATCTGGAGTTCGGATGGCACAGCCACTATTGGGAACCACTCACAAAGTATTTCGCCTAGTCTCCTGGTGGCCTCCTGTGCCTGGTAGTCAGCACTGGTGGTCCGCAAACCTCGATCATCGGTGACATCCTTGTTGGGCGATTGTGGTTTCATATCCCTGCTGCACACGGATGCGCAATCCGGACTTCCGGCGAAAGAGGAACAGATGATTTCAGGCGCGCATGTAGTTCTTTACAGCAAAGACGCCGAGGCGGACCGCGCCTTTCTTCGCGACGTCCTGGCGTTAAAGTTCGTGGACGCGGGGCACGGCTGGCTCATTTTTGCCTTGCCCCCGGCCGAGATCGCTGTCCACCCCGCTGACCAGATCGGAACCCAGGAACTCTATTTCATGTGCGACGACTTAAAGGCCGAGATGGATTCCCTGGCACAACGGGGAGTTAACTGCTCCAATATTCACGAGGCGCGGTGGGGTTCCATCACCAGCATCCCGCTTCCCGGCGGAGGCAGTGTCGGTCTCTATCAGCCGAAACACCCCACAGCGTTAGGCTTGAAGTGAAATGCCTTTCCACTGAATCATCCGCTAGGGAAACGCTACAAAAATCCGATCACTCGGGCGAGTCCGCCTCAATTGACAAAAGCTGCCGGTGATTCTCGCGTGGGAGGAAAATTTCTCTGGTGCATGAGAACGCAGGATGGGCAGGAGGGCTGGAATGCTGGTGAATACCACGAGATTGTTCTGCACGAGAAGATCGTTTTCTTCATATACTTTTCCGACCCGCAGCGAAACAAGGTTGGGGTTGCAGAATACGGAGTTAAACATGAGGCCATAGACGATGCGGAGAACGTGGTTATTTTTGAGGATTTTGGAAACGGCCAGACTAAACTCACGTTTATTGGAAATGAAACCATGGAGAACGCAAAAACAGCGGGTAAGCAGAGTGCTGGAATGAGCAACCCGATAAAGTTGCCGCAGTTGTTGCGGGGCTTGCGCAGGCGAAATAAGAAGCTGCAGCTTTGATTCGCGACACTCGACCGTGGAGAAAGAGTGGAGAAAGAAATGAAAAGAATATCGTTTCTCGCTATCGTCCTGCTAGCATTCGCACTTCCCGCTCATGCCCAGGACGCGATGAAGAAGGATACAGCCGTCAAACCTGCCGATCCGGAATTGAAAGTCGTGCTCGATTCCTGGAATGAGATTGGCCACAAGCTGACGGTGATGGCCGAAGATTTTCCCGAGGACAAATATGACTTCAAGCCGACACCGGCGCAGCGCAGTTTCGCAGAGCAATTGCTGCATGCCGCAGGCTCAATGTATTACTTCACCAATCCTGTAATGGGTCAGAAGCCTCCCGCGGCAGAAGACCCGAAGCGCGACCAGTACAAAACAAAGGCCGATATCGTCGCATTCGTAAAGAAATCCGTTGCCGATGGAGCCGCTGCCATTCAGTCAAAGGGCGAGAAAGGCCTGATGCAGACGGTCGTATACGGTGATCAGAAGGCGCGCGTTCTCGACATCGCATACGGCCTTATCGAACATAGCGGTGAACACTACGGCCAGCTCGTTGTGTACTACCGCCTCGCAGGTCTTGTGCCGCCGGAGTCGCGGCCCAAGAAGTAAAGCTCAAGAGACCAGTTCCCCGTCCTTATCGCGCGCCATTTGCGCGAATGGGCGGGGATTTTGTTTTTTGGGACCCTTAGTATTCAATGTGCCGCTCGGCATATGGATATCTCTGCTTTGGTTCCGCTGCAAGATTTTGGCATCGGTCCGCCGCGCAGCCCGCCAGCAGCGGTTCGTTGAGCGTCAAACAGAGCACTTCCCAGCGCGAGCGTAGCCAGAAACACGCCTGTGATGCGGCGGAGGTCACCATCGCACTGAAAGTGTGGATGTGATAACAAGCATCGGGTCATGTGATCTCAAACAACAGGGAGCAGGCGTCTCAACCGTCTCCTTCTCACGAGTCAAAATGCGGGGCGCCGATCAAGCAAAGCCTTCAATCCTTGAACGTAAGCAAGACGATAGAGCGATTTGTCTCGCGTATGCGTGCCTCGGCCTCGGTAGGATCCGCTATATTTTCTTTACAAAGTCGTGTGATTTCAGTCACAGGGCGCTGTGATCAGCAGCCCGGCGCATTTTAGATCAATCTCGATACCATCCACCCATCTGGAACGCGACTAGAGGGTACTAACCTCAACAGGGCCCACTTTAGGAGTGCATTGCATGCGCTTCTGAAGTTCCACACTCGTGCCCGTCGCGAACCACCAAGAGCTTACATAGGAGCAGCATCAGATATGCCGCAACGAACTGATGGCACCATGAAGAGGATCGCCCTTTTGTTACCGACAATTGTTGGAACCTTTTGCGTACTGTTCTTCGCCGCGGTGTATCCGCCCCAAGCTGAGGCGGTTCCAAGCTATGCGCGGCAGACGGGGTTGCCGTGCAGTGGCTGCCACTACACTCCTCCGGAATTGAATCCGGCGGGGCGCAGATTCAAACTGACTGGCTACGTCGATCGCGGAGACGACACCAAGACTGTAAAAGCTGACGACGGCAAGAAGCGCGCCGCCCTCGATCTGCTCGCGTCACTGCCCTTGTCCGTCATGGTGGAGACTTCCTTCACCTCGCTCAAGACTGCGCAGCCGCAAACCCAGAATGGCAATTTCGAGTTTCCTCAGGATTTTTCGTTGTTCCTTTCGGGCGCATGGACGAGCAAAGTGGGCAGTTTTCTGCAAGTGACGTACGACACCCAGGACGACCACTTCACCAGCGACAACACGGATATCCGGTTCGCGGACAAGACGAAGCTGGGGGGCAAGGAACTGGTTTACGGCATCGATCTTAATAACAATCCCACCGTGGAGGATCTTTGGAACAGCACTCCGGCTTGGGGCTACCCGTGGATTGCAAGCGACAACGCTCCTACCCCCAACGCTAGTCCTTTCATCAACGGTGGCTTGGCCCAGGACGTAGCGGGACTCGGCGTATTTGGGATGTGGAACAACCATCTCTACCTTGACGCTGCCATCTATCGCTCAGAACACGTGGGCGGACCGCAGCCGAACCCCGGGGTGGGCGCGGGCTTCAATATCCGCGGCGTCGCTCCGTACTGGCGCCTGGCGTGGCAGGAGTTAACAGGAAAGACGCAGTATGAAATCGGAACCTATGGCATGCACCTGCGTTCGACCCCCAATGAAATCACCGATCCCACCGGAGCCAGCATTCCTACGGATTCGTACACGGACTGGGCAATCGACACCCAAATCGACCGCACCATCGTCAGAACGGACGTGCTTTCATTCCGGGCTACGTACATCCGGGAAAACAATGATCTGCTGAGCCTGCTGTTTCAGAACGGGCCATTGAGTCCGACTCCGCTGGTGTCGCAAGGTTCACACCATTTGAACACCGTCATGGCCAATGCCGAATATCACATCGGCAACAAGTACACGGGAACGGCCGGCTGGTTCAATACGACCGGCACATCCGATCTCAACTTTTATCCCTCGGGGACGGCGGTGACCGGTAATTTCAATGGCGACCCGCACAGTACTGGATACATTCTGAACCTGTCCTACTGGCCGTGGCAGAACCTGCAACTCGCGGCGCAATACACCGGCTATACGCGCTTCAATGGCGCTGCGATGAACTACGACGGGTTAGGCCGCAATGCAAGCTCAAACAATACGTTCTATCTGGACGCCAGGATCTTTTTCTAAAGTTAGGTTTCGTTTGTCCTGACAGCAAGCCAACCTTGGTTTGAAACGATTTCAAGGAGAAGAGAACAATGAAAAGCAAGTTCGCAACCAAGACATTCGCTGTCGTCGCGCTGATCGGTGGACTGTGCGCGGCGGCCTGGGCAGGTGATATCGAGGGCAGAGTCACTGGGATGAAAGGAAAGTCGGTTGTGTACGTTGACACGATCGCGGGAAAGACATTCCCGGCACCCAAAGATCATCCGGTTATCGATCAGAAAGGATTGATGTTCAATCCGCACATTGTCGTCGTGCAACAAGGTACGACAGTGGATTTCCTGAATAGCGACAACGTCGCCCACAACGTTTTCTGGACGGCGGTGGGCAGCGACAAAAAAGCTGGACACAATCTCGGCACGTGGCCGAAGGGCGAGAAGCGTTCCTTCACTTTCGATAAGCCAGGGGCAGTGCCACTACTCTGCAACGTTCATCCCGAAATGGCAGGCTACCTGATCGTCAGTCCGACGCCATATTTCGCCGAAAGCGACGACAGCGGCAACTACAAGATCAAAGACGTCCCCGACGGCAGCTACTCCCTGGTGGTGTGGCATGAAGGCGCGAAGAGTCAGTCGAAGGCAATCACGGTTGCCGGCGGTGGCAAGGCTGATTTCACGCTAACAAAGTAATCCCTGTTGCCGGGTAGCGGGCGAGGGAGCGGCACGCTTGGGGCGCCGCTCCCTGGTTCGTAAGGCGCTTTCCGAATGACGTTCAGAGGTACGGCTTTCAGGCAGCCACCATGCTGAAGCGATTCAAAAACAAAAAGGTTGATGGGGATTGGCTACACACAAACTTTCCCTGCATGATGGCATGCCCGGCCCACACGAATGCCGGTCGCTACGTCGGCCTGATTGCCGAAGGACGTTTTGAAGAAGCCTACCGGCTGGCGCGCGATCCAAATCCTCTGGCCAGCATCTGCGGAAGAGTTTGTGCGCATCCTTGCGAGACCGCCTGCCGTCGTGGCGAAATCGATAAGCCGATCTCGATCCGCGCCCTGAAGAGATTTCTCACCGAGCAATACGGCCCCGAATCGAAGCGACCGATCAACGTCAATGAAGGACGCGGCCAAAAGAAAATCCCTTTCAAGATCGCAGTGGTTGGAGGAGGTCCGGTTGGGCTTTCGGCAGCCCATGACTTGGCCTTAGCGGGCTATGCTGTCACGATTTTCGAAGCGGCGCCTGTTGCTGGCGGAATGTTGTACCTCGGAATTCCGGAATACAGACTGCCTCGTGATGTTGTCGAAGCACAGGTTCGCGAAATTCTCGAGACGGGCGACATCACGCTAAAGCTGAATCACGCAGCCGGACGTGACTTCACAATATCCGAACTTCGGCAGCAGGGATTCGATGCCGTGCTCATCGCGGTAGGCGCCCACCGCAGCCGCGATCTCAGCATCCCCGGTGTCGATCTTGATGGTGTGCACAAGGGCATCGACTTCCTGCTTAACGTCAACCTTGGTTACAAGTTCACGATCGGAAAGAAAGTGATCGTGATTGGTGGCGGAAACGTCGCCATGGACGTTGCCCGATCCGCGGCCCGTGAAGTCGTGCGCCAGCATGCCGGCGGCGTCGAGGACGTCGAACCCTCCGCTGAAAATGTCTCAGCGGTTGCGACCAAAGAGATGGTCGACATCTCGCTCTCCGCGCTGCGCATGGGCGCACGCGAAGTGAACCTCGTTTGCCTGGAGCGCCGCAACGAAATGCCAGCCGCTCTGGAGGAAATCGAGGAGGCCGAAGAAGAAGGCATCGTCATTCATCCCGGATTCGGACCGAAGCGAGTCATCGGAAAGGACGGAAAGGTTACAGCTCTCGAAACGCTCAAAACGAAATGGGTTTTTGATGAGAATCGTCGCTTCAATCCGGCGTTCTATGAGAACAGCGAGACCCAGATCGAGTGCGACACCATCATCATGGCGGTTGGCCAGGCGCCGCGCCTCGACTTCTTGACCCCCGAAGACAAAGTAGATATTTCCCCTCGTGGACTGATTGCGGTCAATCCACAGACGCTAATGACCTCGGCGCCCGGCATCTTTGCCGGCGGCGACTGTGTGTTTGGGCCCCGCTTGATTATCGATAGTGTTGGCGACGGCAAACGCGCAGCCGTAGGGATTGACGAGTACTTGCGCGGTGGCAAGCATCCGGAACCGGTCATCGAAGTCGAACTACTCGAACGACACTCCCTGCCACTCGGGTACCTCGATCTCAACCGTCAACCGGTTCCGATGCTGCCTCTTGAACGCCGCACCGGCGTGACGGAAGTGGAAGTTGGCTACGATGCCGCGTCGGCAATGGCCGAAGCGCAACGTTGCCTTCATTGCTGGGTCAACACCATCTTTGAGGGAACTCCGGAAGATGGCAGCTCGTGCATCCTCTGCGGTGGATGTGTGGATGTTTGTCCGGAGAAGTGCCTGGAACTCGTTTCGCTCGATCGCATCTCGTTTGAAACAGACACGATTCAGCACATCCGCGACAACCAGGAATGCTTCGGCGTCGAGTTCGACGAAGTGAAACCGGACGAACTCGGGATGGTAACGGGTGCGGCTATGTTGAAAGATGAGACTCGGTGCATTCGATGTGGTCTCTGCGCGATGCGCTGTCCGGTGAGCACCATCACGATGGAATCGTACAACCTTCTCCCTGCGGAGCCGACTGGTTTGATCTCGATCGCAGCGATCGGGGCAGGCTTGCAGAAGTAATAAGAGAAACTATGGCGGAAGAAAAAAAAGGTACTTTAAGCGACGAGTTAAATCGGCGGCAGTTTTTCACCAAACTTGGTTTGGGGTCTTTGAGCATTGCTGCGGTTGGCACCGCGGCCTTCTCCTATCAGTATCTCGAGCCGAACGTATTGTATGAGCCTTCGCCAATCGTGAATGCGGGAAAGCCGGATCGCTATCCTCTCGACTCCGTCACTCTCGATCTCAACAACGGAATCTACATCATTCACTCTTCGGAAGGGTATTTCTCCCTAAGCGCAGTTTGTACTCACCTGGGCTGCTTGACGGCGTGGAAGCAGGAACTGGGCATCATCGCCTGTCCCTGCCACGGCAGCAAATTCGAGACGAGCGGGAAAAAGATCGAAGGACCGGCGCCCAAGCCGCTTCCGTGGAAGCGCGTCTGGATTAACGACGACGGTGATCTCCTCGTTGATCGTTCAACAGACGTTCCGGCTCTGGCACGCGATTCATTTGTGAGGGTCTGATATGGCAAAAACTGTAGACCAATATTTCGATGACCTTCAGCAGACTCGGGTGTGGCGCTCAATCTTCCGCAGCGGCACCGGATCGAGCACCCTGAAGCGCGCGCTGGCCATTCAGCAGAACGTTTTCTTGCACCTGTTCTCGACCAAGGTCCGCGTACGCATGTTGAGCTTCAGCGCGACCTGGTATCTCGGCACTTTGACGCTCGGCACGTTTCTGATCCTCGTCACAACTGGAATTCCCCTGATGCTTTACTACCATCCTTCCGTGCCGCAGGCCTATGCGGATACCAAAGACCTGCAGTTTGTGGTCTCGTCCGGTATGTTCCTCCGCAATCTGCACCGCTGGTCCGCACACGCAATGGTCTTCCTGGTCTTCGCGCACATGTTCAAAGTCTTCTACCGTGGAGCCTACCGCACACCGCGTGAATTCAACTGGGTCATCGGGGTCGTTCTCCTTCTTATTACGCTGTTGCTCAGCTATACGGGATACCTGCTCCCGTGGGATCAGCTGGCGTATTGGGCGATCACGGTCGGATCGAACATCGCCTCCGCAGTTCCCCTCATCGGCGACAAGATTCACTTCCTCCTCCTGGGTGGACACGCGGTAAACGCGAATGCTCTGCTTCGCTTCTACGTTCTGCACTGCATGATCCTGCCACTTACCGCGATGTTTTTCGTCGCAATTCACTTCTGGCGAATCCGCAAAGACGGCGGCCTCTATAACCACGACTGCGAGCCGGCAGCGGTTCGCTACAGGAATGGCGGCCCCGCCCCAAAGGAGACGAATTAGCCATGGCTGACCCGAAAGATTTCATCGCTGGCGTCGATTCGAATGCGAAGAAGTCTCCCCGGCGCATCGTCTTTATCACGCGCCGCACGTCGGCCCATGTCAAAGCCGCCACGGAAGAGCAAATTCAGACGTTTCCCGAAGTGCTGTTCCGCGCTGCTGTCGCCGTTATGACTCTGGCGATCGTACTCGTCTGGATCGCGCTTCTATTCAACGCGCCACTCGAAGGACTTGCGGATCCATCACACACTCCGAATCCCGCTAAGGCCCCGTGGTACTTCCTCGGATTGCAGGAGATGTTGCACTACTTCCCGCCGGTCGTGGCGGGTGTTCTCGTCCCGGGATTGGTAGTAATGGCGCTGATCGTCATTCCGTACTTCAAGGTGAATATCGAGGCTGAGGGACTGTTTCTGAGAGATCGCAAGCGGCGGCTGCGGATCTTCTACCTCTTCGCGAGCGGACTCTCGCTTTTCCTGTTGATCTTCAGGGTTTACGCGGCGCTGGGCCCAACCTTGATCATGGCTGGCCTCATGCTGTTTGCAGCGCAGAGTTCGCCACAGTCGACCTCGAGACCCCAGCGCTACCTCGCAGCACGGCCTCTCTCTTACTGGGTGATGACCTGGTTCTTATTCGAGCTGGTGGTGCTCACCGCCATTGGCACTTTCTTCCGCGGACCGGGCTGGTCTTGGGTCTGGCCGTGGCAGGGTTCATAACGAGGATGCGGCGATCATGAAAGAAAAACTTGCGTCGCTCTGGCAGAAGTTATTCGGAGACAGCGTTCGGGCCTTCGGCGTGGTCAGCGTGATTTTCTTGGTATCGACGGCCATTGCACCGGCCAAGAACTTCTTCAGCGAGTGGCGCGATTATCAGCGCGGTTACTTGAAAACGATTCGCAACCGCAGCGACGCCAACACCCTGCAGCGGCATTTTAGCGGCGGTATCCAGCAAGTCTGGCTGCCGGAACTCGGCGTGGTTGACCGCTGCACCAGCTGCCACGTGGGACTCAAAGAAGCCAGCCTGAGCGATATCCCCACGCAGCCGTATCGCAAGCACCCGGCAATTCCACACAATCTCGATCAATTTGGCTGCACCACGTGCCATCGTGGCCAAGGTGCAGCGACTACGGTCTCCGACGCGCATAGCAGTACGCTCGCCTGGGAGCAGCCGCTCCTACCCGCCAGGTACATCGAGTCTTCCTGCGGGCAATGTCATCGCGGACAACTCCCCGGAACCCCTCAGCTCAATGAAGGACGGGCATTGCTGGCGCGGGAAGGCTGCCTGCACTGCCATACGGTGAAGTTGCCCGATGGCAGCACGCTGAAGGCAACTGACGATCCTCCGTCCCTGTCGCACATCGCCGACAAAACGTCGCGCGAGTGGATCTTTGCCTGGCTCAAAGACCCGCAGGCCTACGCGTCGACCTCAACAATGCCGAATTTCAAGTTGAGCGACGATGATGCGCGCGACGTCTCCGCATTCCTGATCGCCAATAGCACACCTCTTGCGGGAGACACAGCAACGGTTTCCGCCAAGTCGTCATCCGATCCCGCGGCTGGAGCGAGTTTGTATGGGGAGTCGTTCTGCGCCTCGTGTCACGCGGTTCAAAACGCTGCGGGCAACATGGTAGGCGGCGACGTGGGACCGGAGTTGACCCGTGTCGGAACCAAAGTAAAGCCAGAGTGGCTGCAGGCTTGGTTGCGGAATCCGCGAGTCTACCATCCGGAAACCGGCATGCCGCACTACCGGTTTAACGATGCTCAAATAGCAACGCTTGCGGGATTTCTTCAGAGCAAAGCCGACTCTGATTTTCTCGCCAGCGTTCACCTCGATGCGGCAACTCCTGAGCAGATCGCGCACGGCAAGCGTCTCGTCTCTGATTTTGGCTGCGCATCCTGCCATGAGATCGCAGGGATCAAGAAGCCCGAGAACTTCGCTCCCGAGCTAAGCCGCATCGGCAGCAAACCTGTCACGCAACTCATCTTCCTGCCCGGCATGCCGCAGACCTTGCCCGATTACATCGCGGGGAAGATCAAGAATCCGCGCGCATTCTCTCCGGGCCTGAAGATGCCGCAATACACCTTTGCGTCGCAGCAGATCGATGCACTCACCACTGCTTTACTATCACTGAATGAGCGTTCGTATTCGCTGCCACTATCCCTGCAAGTCCCGGGCAGGGTAGAAACGGATTATCAGCCCGCCGGAAAAGCGGGAAAACTGATGACAGATCTGGCCTGTTTCAGTTGCCATCGCATCAACGGGCACGGCGGAGACATGGCGCCGGACCTCACGTCGGAAGGCAGCTCAGTTCAGCGCGAATGGTTGGTGCAGTTTTTCAAAAACCCTGGGACGCTCCGTCCGGCTCTCATCCGTCGTATGCCTCGGTTCAATTTCACTGACAGCGAAGCCAACGAACTCACCGATTACATTATGACGGTTTATCAGAGCCCAAAAGTCGACCGCGACTCGATGCCGCTCGGAGGGTACCCACAAGGACAGATCGAGCTCGGCAAACAGCTCTTCTACGGAAAATATTCGTGTCAGGGCTGCCATATCGTAGATACGAAAACCGACAAAGGCTACATCGGGCCGACATTGACACATGTCGGATCCCGGCTGACAGCAGCATGGATTTATCAGTGGATGAAGAATCCGCAATCCTTGCGTTCTGGAACCGCCGAGCCAAATCGGTCCATGAGCGACGAAGATGCAGGTGCGCTCACCGCGTTTCTGATGTCGCAAAAAGGGGGAGAGAAATTCTCCGGCGGAGCAAAGGCCGCAAAAACGGGCTTGCATATTCAGGAGGTCGCAAAACGATGAGATTCTATATCGCCCTCCCTCTGGGATTTGTTCTGCTCGGAATTTCATGCTCACGCAAGGCGGCACCGACACCTACCCTCAAACCGACGGGTGTGGGCGCAGCGATTGTGGAATCGAGCGGCGGAAAACAGCTCGCTCAAACCGGAGCTCCTCTCCTGCAGCCAGTGGTCGTACAGGTCAACGACGAGCGGGGAAGCGCAGTGGAACGCGCACTGGTTGAGTTCTCTGCGGCGCCGGGGGTGATTCTTGACCCGCCGAGTGCACTTACTGACTCTAGCGGCCAGGCAACGACCAATGTTTCTCTCGGTGGAATGGCGGGACGGTATCAGATCACGGCGTCGACCTTCGACAAATCCCGCAAGAAGGTTGAACTCAAGCTGGAGGAAATCGCTCTCGGATATCAGCAAACGCTCGGCCGTCATCTGAACGATCAATACTGCGACCGCTGCCACAATTCCGAATCTACAGCCCAACGTGTCTCGAACTATGACAACCTGGAAGTGAAGCCGCATCCGTTCAGTGAAGGCGAGACTCTGAATAAGATGACCGACGCCGATTTGACAGCCATCATCACCAATGGCGGCCCTGCTCTGCAGAAATCCGCATTGATGCCAGCTTGGGGAAACACGCTCGGCAAGTCAGACATTCAGGCTTTGATCGCGTACATCCGCGCTGTTTCCGATCCTGCCCCCAGAGATGCGGGGCCGCTTTATTCGCCGACGCCTCATTAGACGATTCGACGTTGCTCACTCGAACCACCAGTTACGCATACAAGAGATCACTGTCCCGGAAAAGCGTTCGTTGGTGCTTTTCAAGTGATGAGTGAGCCGTGATCCATTTGTGATCCGTCAGCACTGCTTACCACGTCCACTGCTTTCACGGTGCCCGCCGTGCGACGCTATGTTGTTGAAACTACGTGTACCCCAAAATTCGCCCTATAGCGCCCACCGTCTTTTCAACAGCTTAGCTTTACTGGGCTCGGCTTCGCGTGATTGCAATCACCGTTTACTGATGCGCCACTGGGCAGGGCCCGCGGAATATGCCAGAATTTTGTGTATGACACCGTCCAGCCTCCCCATCCCCCACGAGCAACGCAAGATCGAGCAACTGCTCCTTCAGTTGGCTAAGAAGCAGCCTATTTCCGCAAAACCCGCACCGATTGCGTTGGGAAAATCCGCAACCGGGACAGAACATCCTCGCGTTTTCTTCTCGACATAGAAGTCACGGCTCGCGCCCCGCGATTCACTTCCCTATTTGCTACAAGTTTTGTCGCGACTGAGTCCGGCGCCTCGCACGTGGTCGGGATGGACTAATCGGTTGCCCATTCTCTTGGCCAATCGTAGTGTGATCGCGCGGCGCTTTGGCCAGAAATTTCCTCACGCACTGATAGCCGGTCCAATATCTTCCGTTCGGCGAAGTACCTTGCGCCAACTGCGCGATGAGTTGAGGGCTCTTGAAGTCTTCGATCCGATTCACGATTTAGCCAGCCCCGCAAAATCAGGCAGATGACATCTACCCGGCAGTCGTGGGAGCCTGAACATTTGAGGACCAGGCAATCAGGTCCGCATCTGGCCTTACCACAGTTGGGTCGCAGGTCGCACCCCAGGCTCAGTTTCCTCCGATGCGAAGCTAGACCGTTTCACGTATTCCATAGCTGGTGCAGAGCGTTTACGCTCAGTTTCTGGCGGTTCTTTTTACCGTGGAGCCTCGGAGACCTCGTCCGTTCTGGAGTGACTGCACACGGCGGCCCTTGCCGGGCCTTTGCAGTTTGACCGGCCTTGGAAGCCGTCCCTGGTGTCCGAGGCCACCACGTAGCAATGGGGGATTGCGATGATTCGGAAATTGAAGTCCGGGCAATATCGGCTATATTCACGCAAGAAAGATCCGAAGACGGGCAGAAGACGGAATTTGGGCACATTTCGCACTCGAAAGTCCGCCGAGTCACACGAGCGAGCGGTGCAATATTTCAAGCGTCACGCCTAATTTTTTCTCCTGGAAAGCTCCGATCGTGCGAGCCATGCGTCCATTGACGCGAGGTTCTTAACAACACTGATGGCGGATTAGCGGCCTACTGACCTCACAGTATTGTTTCGCCGTTGTCCGTTCAACTATTTTTGGCGCAGTGGACGTTGGCGGAATCAAGCGGGCTGTTGCGCGCACTTACAGCGATATAATTCGGCATCACACTCTCCAAACGTCAGCAGCACTGGCGTATTACCTCGTCCTCTCGATCTTTCCCGGGCTCATTCTTCTGTCAGCGATATTAGGCCTATTCCCGTTCCCAAATTCATTCGCTCAGGTGCTGTTTTACATGGGGCGCATTCTTCCCCCGGACGCAGTAGGAGTGGTGTATTCGGTTCTGGGAGATGTGCTCAAGTCACATCACGGAACATGGTTGTCGGTAGGAATGCTGGGAACGATCTGGGTCACATCTACGGCATTTGACGCGATGATTGAGGCTCTGAACATCGCTTACGATGCGACCGACGATCGCCCGTTTTGGAAGAGCCGGGTTCTCGCAATCGCCCTAGCCATCTGCATGGGAGGATTACTCTTTGCTGCACTGGCCGTGATGATGGTAGGTCCGCGTTTTGGAGCCTGGCTGGCCATTCATCTAAAGGTATCGATGGGCTTTGCCGCAGCCTGGCCGATTCTGCATTGGACTCTTGGTATCGGGCTCACCATACTGGCGGTCGAAATCATCTATTTTTTCGCTCCCCGCGTAAAACAGCGGTTTCTCGCAACGCTTCCGGGTGCAATTCTTTTTGTCGCAGTTTGGGTTGGCCTTTCATTTCTGCTGGGAGTGTACTTTCGCCATTTCGCGTCCTACAGCCGAACCTATGGCGCCCTCGGAGGCATGATCGCCTTCATGACATGGCTCTACTGGACGTCATTCGTTTTGCTATTGGGAGCGGAACTCAATTCCGAACTGGCTAAGTCAAGCGCGAAGGGCAGCCTGCTGCCAAAAGAGGATTTCGGCCCGGATCGCGATTCGACCGAGTCCTCCGACAAAGACCGCGCCGCCTGAGGGGTACGACATTCAAAATCGCGTGTGATACCGCCCGTCGACGGAGATACCGCCGAGCTGGTCGCGAGCCATGCTCACGGACCACCGCTTGTTGAACTGGTACTCCCCCTGCACAATCTCGCTTCCAGGTTGAGATACATCCGTCGAGAAAGAAAAGAGCAAACTTTTCGTGACTCTTTGCTGGATTGCCACTCGCGCGGATGGGTTCTGATTGTTGCCGCCAATCATGGGGTCGATCTGCAGGCTCGAAATTCCGGCGAGCTTTTGCACGCTTCCGCTGACCTGACTGAGCGCCTGAGAGGCGATCATGGAATCGGTGCTCTGGCTGGCAGCATTGGATTCTTGGGTGGTTTTGCCACGAGCGATCAGGTTGATGATATCCGCCGTCGCTAGCGGCGGGTCGGAAACGTACGACGTAGTAAGTTTGTCCAATGGCCCGCGAACCCCGAGCGTGAGGTTGTACTGATTCACAATCGTGGTTACTGAAACGTTCAAAACAGGGTGAGTTTCGTTTGGATTGTCGAAGGTGATGACACCCCTTTCCAGTTGATAGCGGACATTCCGATAGAACAGTTCGCCGGAGGTGAGATTCGTTCGTCCCGTAATGACAGGGTCCGCGGCGGTACCTCCCACTTGCAACGCCGCCTGGCCCGCAATGCTGATCTGAGAACTGTTGGCACTGAGGCTTTCTCTAGTCTGCACAGCAATCCCAAGCTTTACCGTATCAGCGAATCCGGGCTGGGATGGGGTCGCGGTTCCATTTGTAAATTGATCGGAGAACTTTGCCAGATCGAAATCAGGAGTAAACGACAGGCTGGCGATCGTAATTCGCCCTCCAATTTTCGAACTTTGAGCGTCTCCTGTAAAGGTAAGATCCGTGTCGAGCGATGAGCGCAATCCCTCGGGATACCGCAAGCGAATTCCCTTCCCTTGCAGCGCCAGGTTAAATTGCAGCTTCGGACGGTAGTCGATCACTCCGCCCAGCGAAACCCGGCCGCCTCCGACTTGTCCAGTGACCTTCGACACTTCCAGGCGATTGTTCGTGACATTGATTGTGCCGTTCAATTTGTCGACTCCAACGGGCGAGTCCGACTCGGTCATCGCGACATCCTTCAGCTGGAGTTGACCTTGGACCACAGGGTTTTCGGCCGACCCGGAGGAGTGCAGATCCAGAGCGACCACGCCGGAGCTCTGCAAATCGCTCGAGACCATGCGAAGGATTCGCATATCAATTGAACCTTGCGCCGAGAGTGTCGGCGCCTCTTTTCCACCCACCGGAATTCTCCCCTGGACATGGAGGGTCGTTCCAGTCCCTTGAATTTCCGCTGGCTGAAGAGTTGTAACAGAATCCTTGTAGTCAACTCGGATCGGCGTCGAGATTCCCAGCTCAAGGGACTGATAGCTCGCCCTGAATACCGGGATAGAAACATGGGCCTCCAGTTGTGATTTCTCTTTCAACGGGCCTTTGAGCGACACGTGCAGTTGCGCTTGCCCGGCAAATCCTTCGGGAACTCCCTTGGCGTAGGTTGCGAGTAGCACTTCCAGGGGAATTGTTCCTGTATCGATCGAGGCCTCCGTGTCGTAACCGTCATTGAGGGCCACCCGACCGTGAGCTTTCACCAGCGCCTCCGAAATCTTCGATTCGAAGTCGAGCGTGGCGCTGTGGTTTGCGACATTCAGCTCCGCCTTCATCCCTGAAATGGGCTTCTGTTGAATCTGAAGTTCGGGACATTGAACGACCGCATGCAAGCCTGGATCATCGATGCTGCCTTGGCCTTCCGCTGATGCGCTGATTGTGCCGGAGACGGGTAAACCTTTGGCTTGAAGTACCTGCAGCTTTTGCAGATTCAAGCCTGGGGCGTTGAACTGGATTTTGTACGCTTTCGAGGCGGGCGCATAAGAGAGGGTCGCATCCGCAGATCCTGCGGAAGTAACGACGTTAAGTTTTGAGGTAAGTGAACCGCTTGCGGTCTGAAATGCCAGTGTCAGCGCCCGGATTGGCTCGTCATAGATACGTCCGTTTGCGAGTTGTAGTCCGCCCGAGAGCACCGGTTGCTGCGCAGAACCTTCCAGCGCAATCTTGCCCGAGATATCACCGGAAACTGGGTACTGCTGATTCGCCATGCGCAACAGATCTGACAACGCGAGTTGCTGAAGGCTGAGATTCGCTTTGATTGGCCCGGATTGCTGATAGGTCCAGTTTCTCAATGACACGTCTCCGCTGAGACTCGCCTGACCTCTCCGCGTGTTAACCAGTGACGCGCTTCGAATCACGACTGAAGAGGGATCCGCTTGAACGTCTATTTTTGCGCTCGTCCATTCGGTGCCCTGAAAGCCGAGTTCTCGAGCGTTTAGCGTTGCGGAAATCACTGGCTTCTTCATCGATCCCCGAACCACGGCGTCAAGCACGGCAGAACCAGAAATGGCAGGCGGCGTAATTTGGCTCTGCGAAAACGAAGCGACTAAAGCCGCGATCTGGTGCAGATCTGCCGCGGTGCACTGCGCCCTGAGGTTTGAGTGGTTGCTGATTTCTCCATCTGCTGTGAGCGACGCAGAAGGAGTTTTGAGCGATGTTTTCTCCAAAACAAGCGATTGTCGCGAGCCATCGTAGCTGGCGTGAATCACTCCGTTAAGCGGGAGCTCTCCGGTCCCGGAATTGGTGGTGCGGCTTGCGACAGCCTGTACCGTCAGGTCTGATCGTGCGCGCAGGTTGGAGATGTTGCCCTTCCACCCAGCGGTGATGTCGCCGTTAAGCTTTCCCACAAGAGCGGTCCCTGCCAGATCTTGCTGGTGGAAGGCTCGTTGCAGATCCTGCAAAGCGAGGTTTTTCAACGAGGCCTGGACCCGATATTCCGGATTTCGATCGAGGCTCGTGATGCCGACATTGGCGCCTACGGCACCCCCTAAAACTTCAGCGGAAAAGTCTCTGACCTGCAGATTGGCGTGGGCCAACTGATAGTTTGCCCGGATCCGGTGTAGTTCCACCCTTCGCCCAGCAGATCGCGCCGCGAGAGCCTCGCTCAACAGCCTGCCGTCGATTGAGATACCTTGCAGAATCGACTGACCTTCAGAACCGGTGCGATAGTGCAGGCCGCCCTCGAGCAATAGATCGCCGGCAGGAGCAGTGTCGGGAACTATTTGCGCAGCATCCTGCGTGTGAATCCGAATTTGATAATTTCCATCAACCTGGGGGTTCGCATAATTCGACAAATCTGCGCGCAGCGTCATTGCTGACGACCCGACGCGAAATTCCGCCGATGCGACGCTGAAACGCTCCGGCGATGCGCTGAAAGCAACCTTCAAACTGTGTGGCAGTGGGGCATATTCGGAGTAACGCACCTCACCGCTCGAGTAGGAGAGGGTTCCCTCGTAGCGCTTGCTGAGTGGAACAAAGTGAATATCCGTCGAAAGGTTGTACAGACTGGCGTCCAACGGAACCTTTTGGTCTTTGTAGTCAACTTCGCCATCCGCGATTTGGACATACCCAACGGCCAGATCGAACGGGCTGGTTTGGCTGCTCGATTTGCTTAGTGGAGGTTGTGGAAGATTACTCTCTCCTGAACGATTTACCTGTACGTGAACGATCGGTCTCTCGACGATCAACTCCCGCAACGAAACCTGCTGATGCAACACCGAGACGATTTTCAGACCAACGGTAAGCTCGTCCGCATGGAGCAGAGGCGGTTGCCCTAGCGCTTCCGTTCCTCGCAGGGTGATGTTGTGCAGACGCACCGTTAGCGTGGAAAGATTGAAGTCAAGGGTTTCAACTTCCGCCTTTGCTCCTGTACTGGCAGTAACTTGCTCCGAGAGTTTGCGCAGTGCGAATTGCTCGAAGCTCTTACTCTTGAGATAGAGATATCCTGCAAATCCTGCCACGAGCAGGAATACCGCTAGCCCCACCACCGCCCAGCCGATTTTCCTCCGCAAGCTCACGCAGTCTCCTTAGAACGCCTGCCCGATCGTGATGAAATATTGGTTGGCGCTGATTCCCAGGACCGGATTCAGGTTTCTACCGAAATCGATGCGCAAGGGACCGATCGGTGTCGCGTAGCGCAAGCCGATGCCGACGGTGTTGCTGTAATTGTCCGCAAAGTTGCGAAAGCTAATAGTGCTGTAAACATTTCCACCGTCGTAGAACACTACCCCTCCAAGGGGCTTGAGAATTCCGAGCGGGAAGCGGGCCTCTGAATTGAGGATGAAAAGCTGTTTCCCTCCAACCGGCACAGTCACGTTCACGCATCCCGATTGTCCTTGCAGGACATTGCAAAACGGAACCAGCCGTTGCGGGCCTGCCTCATCGATCGGGAACCCGCGCAGCGATGTACCACCGCCGGAAAAGAATAGCTGGCTCGTCGGTACAAAACTCCCGGCGAAAGGCGAGGCCAATCCTATGCGGACAGAACTGGCAAACACGACCGAATGAACCGGTACGTACCGCGCGTACTGCATAAAGAACTTGGTGAAATTCGCACTGGAACCTAGAGCGGTCGGCGTGATTCCAAAGTTTACTGTCGCAAACTCGCCCCGGTGGGCGTCGAGCGGCTTGTCTCGAGTATCACGAATCAGGGTTGCCGAGAGAGTGGACAAGAGCACTTTCCGGTCCTGATCCAAGACCAACTCGGGCACCAGCAGATGAGACAGGCTTGTCTTGTTAAAGTCGTAGCGGAATTGCAACCTGGTGTTCGATTTCCGGCTGATCTGGCGCTCGACCTGGAATGTCAAATCTCCCAGGCCGGCTGTAAAGAGCGGATTCTCGCTGTTGCGTTCCAGTGAAAAAGTCGTTGAGGACTGCCAATTCGACCCGATGAAATGCGGCTGGGCGTATGTCGTCAATGCGCGCTGATCGAGCCGTGAGAACAAAAGTGATGCGCTTGCGGTCTCGCCGAGGCCTCGCATATTGCGTCTGGTAAATTCGATTGAGCCGCGCGGGCTCGCGAAGCTGGATTGGCTGGGCGCGATCTGGTTGCCGCCCAGGCCGATGCTTCCTCCACCTCCGGGAAGCGCTACAGTTCCGGTCGGCACATTTCCTCCGCGATGCGAGATTTCAAAGCCGAATCCGTAGGTCACTTCGTTGCGCTTCGATTCGTGCACTTTGACCAGCGCCTCCTCTTCCGCCTGGTCCGTGATTGGCTTCCGCGGGCCCACGCTCGACCAATCGAAGATGTTCAAATCGTAGAGGCGGCTTTCCGCTTCCAATAGCTGATCGCGGCGCATCGGGCTCTCAGGTTGGATTTTCGCAGTTCTCGCAATCAGGCCGGGGCGCGTCCGATTCTGGCCGAGATAGACGACGTCGCTGATCCTCACTGGTTGATGTTCTTCGATCGTGTAACTCACATTTACACGGTGCGGATCGTTCGCGACGGCCTGCTCCGTCGCCTTCACCTCCGCATTCAGGTATCCACGATTTAGGTACGTCGCCGAAATGCGATTGCGATCATCCGCCAGTTTCCGAGGCGAATAGGGTAAGCCGCTGCGCAGTTGAAAACCGACCGGGGCTGTCAATTGGTCATAGGAGACATTTTGATTCCCTGAAACTTTGACGTCTTGCACGATCGTCTGAGCGCCCTCTTCAATGGTGAAAGAGACATCGATCTTGGGATCATGCTCGGCTACCTGGAACGTAACTTTCACGTCTTCATAACCACGGTCTCGATAAAGAGCGGCGATATTGTCGCTGCTTTGGCGCAGCAACTTCTGGCTGAGTTTGCCGTGCGTCCAGATATGAGATCTGCTTACCGTAACTTGCGCCTTCAGGTCTTTCTCCGGGAACGCGGAATTTCCGTGGAAAGTAATTTGATCGACCTTGTGTTTTTTGCCACGGTCGATTTGATACTCGACCAGTATTTGTTCGGGCTGATTTTCAAGCCGTGTCGCCACCTGAACGTCATAGAATCCTTTTTTCTGGAAGTAATCGATCAGGTTGCGCTGCCCTTCATCTACCAGGTCGCGGTCGACGCTTCCTTCCGTAAATATCGGAATCAGTTTTTTCTTCTGACGCTCCGCGAGCAGAGGAATCGCCGAAAGTTTGGCGCCCAGGACGCGCACCACAACCACGGGGCCGATCTCCACCTTGAACGAAACGTCGACACGATTGGAGTCAGCGTGGTATTCAGGTGGGTTTTCGTGGATGTTTCCGGCGAGGCGGTGTTGGCCCTGCAGGGCTCTTCGCAGGAGATTCCTCGCCGAATTGATACGCTCTGATGTATAGGTCGTCCCAGCCTTCAACCGTCCCCGCGTCAGCCGCGCTCGTAAGGAGTGCAGAGAATTTAAGAGTCGTGCTGTCTCGCCACTGTCCGGGCCCTCGATCGTGACTTCGCCGATTCGAGCGCGTTTCCCCATCGTGATGTTAAAGTGCACGCTCACCAGTTCATGAGTGTCGTCAATCTGAGGTTCAGCGTGAACGGTAGCTTGAAAAAAGCCGTTCCTCTTCAGGAACCGTAGGAGCGCTGCTTCCGAGGCAGGGATTCTAGAAGGGTCGTAAGGATCCTCATCCGAAAGTTCTGCCACCTGGAGGAGCCTCGTGTAAGAGAAGTCTTTCGATGCGCCGTGGAAATCCACAACTCCGAGGTAATAGGCGGGCTCCAGGAGGAAGTTGATGCGAATACCTGAGACCTCCGGCACTATGTTGACTTCAACCGATTTGAAGCCGCCAGCGTCCTGCAGAGCCTTTGCGCTGGCCTGAACCTTCGAGTCGGAATACGGCTCGCCCGCTTTTTGCGATACATAGCCAAGCAAAGGGGCAAGGTCCCGGTGCGGATTGGCAATGAGCGATACCGCGCTGACCTTTTGCCCGTCGTAGGCGCTTTGAGGGCCTTGAGGCGCAAGTTGCGCCGATGTTCCAGCCGCAAGAAATAGAAAGATTCCCGTGATAAACCAATACATACGAAATGAAGAACTAAGAACGAGTCCACCCCATGCCGCCGGACGGAGTCGGTCCGGAAGCATCCATTCGCCTTCGCGCAGACCCGAGCCAGACGCTGACATGTGATGCTATTGATTCCACGCGAGTTGTCAGCCCAATCGACGGGTAAGCATCGAAGAATGATCAGCGTACAGAGACGGCGATGGCGTACGCATTCGGGATGACCCTTCCGAGATGATCGGACGCGGGCCTGAAGCGCTCACATCTGCCGAGAAGGATCTTCTCAAGTGGAGTCGAGTGTTTTTTCGCCGACCCACTCCCGGCCGCTGAATAACCCGCCGTTTTCTTGCAAAGCTCTCGACGACGCCTAAGGCGCCCCGGCCGTCGATGCTAGGATCATCTGGATGGAGAAGCCAATGGTCCAAGCCACGACAGCGGGATTCGCTGGCCGCACCGTGCTCGCATTCGAGAGCCGGCGCGCTCCGGAAATAGCCAGGCTGATCGAGAACTATGGTGGCCGCGCAATCGTCGCTCCGGCCACGAAAGAGGTCCCGGCCACCGATAGCACCGACCTTCCCCGTTTCGTTGCCGCTCTGCTCGATGGCAAGCTTGATCTCGTCATTTTTCTCACGGGAGTAGGCACCCGGGCTCTTGCCCGAGCCATTGAGCCCTTCTGCTCGCGCGAACAGTTCGTCTCAGGATTGAGCAAAACGTCAATTCTCGCCCGTGGGCCAAAGCCCGTTTCTGCCCTAAAAGAACTGGGCGTTCCGATCACATGGACCGTGCCCGAGCCCAATACCTGGCGCGAAATCCTCGAAACGATCGATGGAAATAAAGTGTCTTTGGCAGGGCGGACGGTCGCCGTGCAGGAACATGGCATTCCCAGCCCTCAACTCATCGAGGGGTTGCAAAAGCGAGGCGCCCATACACTCACAGTTCACGTCTACGATTGGGCTTTACCCGACGACCTGTCTCCTTTGACGGATGCCCTGAAAGTGCTGCAAGAAAACGGTGCGGGTGTCGTGCTGTTCACGGCCGCGGTTCAGGTGCATCACCTCATGCGGGTGGCAGAACAACAGGGCGCACGCGAAAGTGTGGTTGCCGCGCTAAACCGGACCACAGTGGCATCCATTGGCCCGGTGACGTCCGAAGCCCTCGCCGAGTACGGCGTGACGATTCACATGGAACCGACGCATCCAAAGATGGGATTTCTAGTAAAAGAAGCGTCAGAACAAGTTTAGAACTCGAAGACATCGCTCAGTGGCCGTCAGCATGGTTACAATGGATAGCACAGGCAGTAGTCGTTTGGGCGCGTAGCTCAGGGGATAGAGCATCTGCCTTCTAAGCAGAGGGTCGCAGGTTCGATTCCTGCCGCGCCCACCATTTCGATCAATAAATCCGCCGCTTCCGGCACATCGACAAATTTCCCGCGTCGCTCCGGATCTGGTAAGTTTCACTGCGCTTTTCCCGTACGCAGCTGCTTCAGAGAAAGAAAAACAAGGACCACACGCCTGTGCGGCAAGCGTCTCTCGGGGGAACTTGAGTGTAATCGCCTGCTTACAACAATTGACTGGCGAACCGAGCAAGCATACAAATTGCATGTCTGGAAAGAAAGACGGATGAAGAGCAACAGCAAGTATGTTTGATCACGATCCACCGAAGGAAAAGGCACCTGTCGACTCCACAGGTCTCAAAATTGTGGGCATCTTGGCGCCCGTGTTTTTTCTAATTACCTTCTTGAGAGATGCAGATGCGGGGTTGGCAGTTTGCATTGTCTTAGGAATGGTCATGCTCGCGATCAAAATTCGCTGGCGGTTGAGGAAACATCTCTGGTTTTGGGTGGTCATCGGTTTCATATTGGCGCTCCACGCCCCATTAATTCTTAGGTTCCAAGTACCTCAGGGAAATACGCCTACGCTTTTCTATACCATGCCGCTCGGAATCGTAGATTTTCTGATCATCTCGGGGGCTTTGGGGATTGCCGAAAAACTCTTCTTGAAGAATGCTTCTGCTGACGAAGACGACTGAAGTCAGTTGTTGAAATATCGCCATTTCACTCGTCACTGCCCTGCCGGGGGTTTTTGAGTGTAATCGCCTGATTACGGAAGTTACGCGTTTAAGGTCCTACGCTCCGCTTGACTCATCCCAATCGTGATTAGACTCAAGCGAGAGGTGACAAGCGATATCGAACCACCCCAAGAGGGCACCACGAGACGAGCAAGAGAGATTTCTGAAGGAGTGTTTGATGGAGGATTTGTGAAATTCAAAGTTGGCCAATTCGTGAAGATCGTCAGCAAGACAATCTCACGCATCGTGGAAGTAGTGGAAGTCAACCCGACAACTGTGTGCGTCCAAACGGACGATGGCTGTCGGCACCATTTCAGTAAAGACGGCAAACAGTGCAAGCCGGATGGCGAACCGTATGTCGAGCACGACTTTAGCTGGAAGTTGCCAGAACCGGATACGTACACATTTTGTCATGACGAAGTACGGAAGGTTCACCGCTTGGATTGCGATTGCGACGAGTGCTGGAAACATCGCGCAGGAGTGACGCGAAAACGCGACGGCGAGTTCATAGGCTACTACATCAAAGACTTCGCGGAGCTCACGGAACAGGAAATTTTCGACAAACTTCAGGAAGGTGAGAGGGCTCCCTGTAACTGGAATTACGGTGGAGAGGCGTATCACCGCTGGAGAATCGGTCTGCGCGCGCGAGGTTTCAAGTGGCGGGAAGAAGTGGTGAAACATTACTTGTAAAGGAGGGGGGCGAGGGCAAGGGTCAACTGGCGACAAATCGCGATAGCACTCAAAATCCCGTCTCAGGGCATTCAAAAACTCACTTTGCCGCTCAAAGCGTGAAATGGCCTACTTACAGCAGTTGACTGGGTAAGCGGTAAAATGCCCCTCATGCAGATACCGGGAGCCCTGCCTAGCGCCCTCAAAGTTTGGTGGGTCTCTCCGTCACCATTAGCCCTTTTGTTTGCGGGACGCATCCTTTGGGAAAAAACAATCTGGACGTGGTCACAGGGAACGCAGATGGTGGGATTCTTGCTCTGGCATATTCAACCGGGCTTTGCTGTCGTTGGCGCGCTGTGTTCCCTCCCTAGCTCTGTGGCTACTGATCGCCATTCCTTATGCGATTGTGCGTCGCCGGGACATTGAGCCTTGGGATTGGTTGATGATGTTTGCTTCGGTCATCGTCATCGCGGCTTCCCCGGTTTCCAAAAGCAGGACGGCCTGGTGCTCGCCGCCAGGCGCCTCTGCTTTTCCTGTCCCAGAGGCACTACGCTTCTCCCAGCCAACCTGTCGCATCAAAATGGCACCTAAAGCGTCGGTGTTTTGAATGCAAATCACTTTTGGTTGAGGAGCGACACTTATGGCAGATGATCCAAATAAGAGGCAGAACGAAGGCACCGGTTCCGGTGGGCAGGGTGGCACCCAGCAAGAACGTCATCCAAATGACCCGTCACAGAAACGCCCGTCAGAGCCAGGGCAGAACAAGTCCGACGACGAACAGAACCAGGGCGGACAGCGCCGCGCTTCCTAGCTAAAGTTGCAGTGAGGGCCCCAAGGCTGTGAGGCCCCGGGGCCCTCTTCTTCTATTGCACCGACAGCAGCAATAAGTTCGCGCCGCGTTCCAAGTCTGCCGCTTGCCTTAGCTGCCCCCACACTATGCCCGGTTGCCGCACGGCTCCTAAAACTGCAGGCCAACCGCACCGCTGAGAAATGCTGCGAGCGGAGACATTTTTCGGCATGCCGCGGCGAAAGTATTCATGAACTTCGGACTGCACACCTGGGTGTCAGTGAACTCAAAGGCTGTACCTAAATCCCTTAGCTTCAGATCCTCCACGAACTCGTGATCGCAAGGAAAGCCCCGCGGCGGGCGGGAAAGCCTGGTCGCGTCGTCCCAATTGAGAAACTTGCGCACGCTTCGCCACTCGTCGCATTGCGTCACGATGGCGTTGCGGACTCGCAGCAGCGTCGCCGGCTCTGGATGCCAGAGGCCGGAAGCGGCGAAACATCCCCCCGGCTCCAGATGAAGATAGAACCCCGGAGAGTGCACATCCTTTCCGCGATGAGAAAAGCGCATGGCGAGATGGGTCTTGTACGGCTTCTTGTCAGCAGAAAAGCGCGTGTCGCGATAGATGCGAAACAGCGAGCCTCGCGTGGTGCGCGGATCGGCTACCAGATATGGCGAGATATCGCGCAGCGGCCGCGCGAAATCGGAAATGAACTGCAAGGCAGGCTCAAGCGCATATTTCCGGTATTCATCCTTACGCGCGTGAAACCACTCTCGATTATTGTTCCGTTTGAGACGTGCAAGGAAGCGGAAGAGATCGGGGGTGAAATAGGCAGTCATCGGAACTCCACTACAAGAATCAGGCTATCGCCTTGCTGCATCGGTTTCAGCGTTTCGCTTTTCGATGCTCGCAGGATTCGGTGTTCAGGCAAGTGTCGGAGAGGCGAAGACGCTCGACCGGTATTCCACCGACGATATGGGATGCGACAATCTCTTCCACGTCAGCTTCTGTGACATGACCGTACCAGACCGCTTCGGGATAGACCACGATGTTCGGACCGTGTTCACACTGGTCGAGGCATCCGGCCTGATTGCCTCGAACGCGTCCTTTTAACCCGTGCTCCGCCAGTTTTTGCTTAAAGAGTTTCTGCAGCCGGGCTTCAGCCGCCGGATCGCAACACCCTCTCGGATGCCCCGCAGGACGCTGGTTCCCGCAGATGAAGATGTGTTTTTCAAATTTCGGCATCGTGATGCCCCTGCTGAAAAGTGTACCGCACCCGGCGCGTTGCTTCCCTTCGGGTAGCACGCTAGAATAATGCGTACACATCTTCTCCGCTCTGATTCCCAGTTATCTTTCGCGAAGCGTCATCGCGGGTAAGGAGTGTGCAGACCCGGGGCAGGAGAGTTACGCCTGCTTCATTACAAACGGAGCTGCTCGTGAACAAAGGCCGCACCGCGGTGATCGTTGGCGCCCAGTGGGGCGACGAGGGCAAAGGCAAAATCGTTGATGTGCTCTCGGAAAATTTTACGGTCGTAGCCCGCTACGCCGGCGGACATAATGCCGGCCACACCGTCATCATCGCGGGCAAAAAATTCGTCCTGCAACTGGTGCCCTGCGGCGTCTTGCGCGCGGGCTGCCGCAGCGTCATCGGCAACGGCGTCGTGCTCGACCCGTTTGCATTCCTCAAAGAAGTTGGCGCGCTCCGTGAAGCATTGGTAAAAGTCGACGGCAATCTCTTCGTTTCGAACCGGGCCCACGTCATTCTTCCCTACCATCGGATGATCGAACTGGCATCCGAAAATGCCCCGGGGCGGGTAAAAATCGGCACGACCTCCCGCGGTATTGGCCCCGCCTACGAAGACAAAATGGGGAGGCGCGGCCTAAGGGTGGCGGATCTGCTCGATCTGCAATTGCTGCGCAAGCACATCGAAAATGCGGTGCGCGAGAAAAACATGATCGCCCACGCGCTTTTCAACTCCGAACCGCTCGATGCCGACAGGATGTACACCGATTACGCACAAGCGGCCGAAAAAGTCGCCCCATTTGTATGCGACACCGCGGTCCTTTTGAATCAGGCTTTGTCCGCTGGAGAATCGATCCTTTTCGAAGGGGCGCAAGGTACGATGCTTGACATCGATCACGGCACCTATCCGTTCGTGACCTCATCCTCGGCCACTTCGGGCGGAGCGGCGATCGGAACCGGGGTCGCCCCAACAGCCATTAACACCGTTATCGGAATCACCAAGGCTTACTGCACCCGTGTTGGAGAGGGGCCGTTTCCGAGCGAGGAGCACGGCGCTGGCGGAGAGGAGATCCGCAAGCGCGGCAACGAATACGGAGCGGTTACCGGGCGTCCACGACGCACGGGTTGGCTTGACCTGCCGCTTCTGCGCTATTCAGGCATGATCAACGGCATCTCCTGGCTCGTGGTGACCAAGCTTGACGTGCTCGATAATCTTGCTGAGATTCCCGTCTGCGTTGGATACAAGATCGACGGCAAAGTGACGATGGATGCCCCGGCCCAGGCCAGCGGCTATGAAAAAATTGAATGCATCTATCAAAAAATACCGGGCTGGCAGACCTCGACCGAAGGCATAACAGAGTACGCCAAGCTGCCCCGCCAGGCCCGCGAATACTTGTCATTCCTGGAAAAGGAAACTGGCGCAAAAATCGGGATGATCTCGACCGGAGCCGACCGCGATCACACCATTCTGATCGATGAGTTTGCGTCAGGGTTGAAGAGGAACGCACAGAAGGCCTAGAATGTGCTCCCCGGGGGCGGGCTGAACCCGCCGATAGAACGGAGGAAGCGAACGATGGTGGTGTTGGCAGTCACCTGGATGGCAAAAGTTGGACATGAAACCGAAGTTGCTACGCTGTTTGAAAAACTGACTGAACAATCCCGCAAGGAGCCCGGTTGCGCAATGTACCAGGTGCACCGGCACAAGACCGAACCGCGCCGTTTCTTCATCTACGAACAGTACAAGGATGACGCGGCGCTGGAAGCTCACCGTGTCGCTCCTCATTTCCTGCAATTCGCGAAGAAGGATTTACCGAAGGTGGCTGATCGCGTGGAAGGACATCTGTTCGAACCGCTCGGCTGACTCTGACCGAGCCTCACTCAGCCTTGAAGCGTAAGGAAGCCCGTCACTTCTTGTCGATCATCAATTCCCCGCCAACCGCGTAGCTTTCTTTCGTGACCTCCTGAAAGGCGACCACAATCGCCTCCCGCCGTGCCCCCGCTTCTTCGACCATCACGTCGGTGATCCGCTTTGCGATCTTGCGTTTCTGATCCGCAGTGCGGCCGGCGAGCATCGTGATTTGAACAAGTGGCATAAGGAACCCCGGTCGTTCGTCGCCAGTCGTTTCGCCGTTCGCCATTTGTTGGCCTGACGAGAGAATTGCTGACGACAAACCAACTTAAAGACGAACGGCTACTTCGCCAATTCGTAGCCAGCGAAGAAAAAGCTCAATTCGAAGCGCGCAGTGTCTTCGGCGTCGGAACCGTGAATGGCGTTGAATTCGATATTGGTCGCCCACTTCTTGCGGATGGTCCCCTCGGCGGCATTGGCCGGATTCGTCGCCCCCATCAAAGTGCGCAGGTCGGCAATGGCATTCTCTTTCTCCAGAGCCAGCACTACGATCGGGCCGCTCGACATAAAGTCGGTGAGCGAATTGAAGAACGGACGGCTGGCGTGCACGGCGTAAAACTGCTCGGCCTGTTGCTTGGAGATTTGCAGCATCTTCATGGCGAGGATGCGGAAGCTGTTCTTTTCGAACTGTTCAATGATGTCGCCGACCGCATTCTTGCGGACAGCATCGGGCTTAACGATCGTCAGCGTGCGTTGCAGTGTCTTCATTCAGTCGTTCGTCCTTGGTCGTTGGTCGTTAGTGCTTCGGTATGGATACGGAGACAGCTCCCCTCGGCTGTCAGCGACAATGCGGCTGCCCACAAAAGCTCTGATTAGACGCTGACTCCCAGCGCCGACGCCAGCGTCTCTCCGATCGCCGCCGGCGACTTTGCCACTTTGATGCCGGCTGCCTCGAGCGCTTTGATCTTTTCGGCGGCAGTTCCCTTTCCGCCAGAGATGATCGCTCCAGCATGCCCCATGCGGCGCCCGGGAGGCGCCGTCTGGCCGGCGATGAATCCCACTACCGGCTTCTTCATATGAGTCTTCACAAACTCTGCCGCCGTCTCTTCCGCATTCCCGCCAATCTCGCCGATCATGATCACCGCTTCGGTCTCGGGATCGCGGTTGAATAAATCCAGGGCGTCGACGAAATTGGTGCCGATAATCGGGTCGCCGCCAATCCCGATCGCTGTCGATTGCCCGATGCCTCGCTGCGTCAACTGGTGCACCGCTTCATACGTCAGCGTCCCCGAGCGTGAAACGATGCCAACCGATCCTTCCTTATGAATGGACGCCGGCATGATGCCGATTTTGCATTTTCCGGGAGAGATGATTCCCGGGCAATTCGGTCCGATCAGCCGGGAACGCCTGTCCTGGAGAAATTCCCACGCCTTCACCATGTCGAGCGTAGGAATGCCCTCGGTGATGCAAACGATCAGATCAATCTCCGCATCCGCCGCCTCCATGATGGCGTCGGCCGCAAACGGCGGTGGAACGAAGATCACTGTCGCGTTGGCGCCGGTCGCGTCGGCAGCCTCGCGCACCGTGTTGAAAATCGGCCACCCCTCGTGCGTGGTCCCGCCCTTGCCCGGAGTTACCCCGCCAACGATCTGCGTGCCATACGCCGCGCTAGCCTTCGCATGAAACGTGCCTTCGCGTCCGGTTAGACCCTGAACCAGCACTCGCGTTTTTTTATCAACCAGGATTGCCATATGAATTCCTCACTTCTTTAGGTGGCAAGGGATGGGGATCAGTAAAAACCTGAACATCACTGCTGATCTCTAGCCCCTGGCGCTTGATCCCTGACTATCTCCACTCCGTCACGCCCAGCGTTCCGCGGGCGGCCGCGACAACTTTATCCGCCGCGTCTTTCATCGTGTCGGTCACCAGGAAGTTCAATCCCGAGTTCTGCAGGATCTTTTTCCCTTCGTCGACATTCGTTCCTTCCAGCCGCAGCACTACGGGCAATTTAATGTTCGTCTTGCGTGCTGCCTCCACCACACCGGTGGCCAGCGTATCGACGCGCAGGATACCTCCGAAAATGTTGATCAGCACCGCTTTGACATTCTTGTCACTCAGCAGAATCTCAAACGCATGGGCGACCTGCTCGGAATTGGCTCCCCCGCCCACGTCCAGGAAATTCGCTGGCATCCCGCCAGCGTACTTAATGATGTCCATGGTAGCCATCGCCAGCCCGGCTCCATTGACCATGCATCCCACATTGCCGTCGAGCTTGATGTAATTGAGGCTGTACTTCGACGCCTCGACTTCGAGCGGATCTTCTTCGGTGATGTCGCGGAACTCGCGCAAATCGGCGTGGCGGAAAAGCGCGTTATCGTCAAAGTTGATCTTGGCATCCAGCGCGAACAGCCTTCCATCGGTTGTGGTGATAAAAGGATTGATTTCCAGCAACGAAGAGTCGGTGTCCAGGAATGCCTTATACAGGCTGGTCAGAAACTGCACTGCCGGGTTGATTTGCTTCGCTCCCAACCCAAGCATGAACGCGATCTTGCGAGCCTGAAACGCCTCGAGCCCCATACCCGGATCGATATGCTGCTTCAGGATCGCATCCGGATTTTCAGCAGCGACTTGCTCAATATCCATTCCGCCGGCGGCGGAAGCCATAAAGACCGGCTTTCCTTCCGCACGATCGACCAGGATTCCGAGGTAAAGCTCCTTCTCGATCGGAAGCGTCTCTTCAATCAGCAAGCGGCGGACGATTCGCCCTTCCGGGCCAGTTTGATGCGTGACCAACTTCATCCCCAGCATTTTTCCCGCAAGGTCGCCGGCTTCATCCACTGACTTGGCGATCTTCACGCCCCCACCCTTACCGCGGCCTCCGGCGTGAATCTGCGCCTTGACGACAATCCCACTCGCGCCGGAGTTCAACAAGTCTCTTGCGATCGCCTCGGCTTCCTCGCGTGAGCCGGCCATCGAACCTCTGGGGACACTAACTCCGTACTTCTTAAGAATCGCTTTTGCCTGATACTCATGGATTTTCATAGATGAATGCTCATCGCTTAAGATCGGATGGACTTTGCTTGCAGCGTCGCACAGCGGGCAGCAAACCTCTGATTCTATAGAAGAAACAGAGAGTAGAGCAAACGAACATGGGGCGGAAAAACGGTAAAAATTCCAAAATGGAATCAACTACATCTTTGAGCCTTGCGTCACCGATCTCGAATCAAAAGACAGCCGATCATTCGCTCCGGTAAGGTGAGATGAAGATCATTTCTTTGAATGTCGCGCGACCACGTCTTTCGATCTATCAAGGCAGGACTGTAAGCACGGGAATCTTCAAGCAGCCCGTTGCGGGCCCGGTTGTGCTCCGAACTTTGAATCTCGATGGCGATCAGCAGGCCGACCTTAGCGTTCACGGGGGCCCTTATAAGGCTGTTTACGGCTATCCTTCCGAGCATTATCCCTTCTGGCGCGAGCAACTTCCCGGTTTGGAATTACCTTGGGGAATGTTCGGAGAGAACTTCACGACTGAAGGCCTTGCAGAGAGCGACCTTCATATCGGGGACCGATTGCAAATCGGCACTGCAATCCTGATGATCCGGCAGCCGCGAGTGCCGTGCTTCAAACTGGCAGCCAAGTTCAAACGTGATGACATTCTGCAACGTTTCCTGCTCAGCCGGCGCAGTGGTTTCTACTTTTCGGTCGAGCGGGAAGGCATAGTCGCGGCGGGCGACTCAATCACTTTTCTCAGCACAGAGTCTCAGGCCATCACGATCGCTGAAATGAACGTTCTTTTCGCTGATAACAAGTACGATCGGGAACTCCTGGGGAAGGCCATCTCGACCCCTGCTCTGCCGGAAAGCTGGCGCGAGTACTTCGAACAACGCCTGACCTCGCCGGACCCGGCTTGATCCAGACCACCGCTTTGCGGATGAGCGTCGATAATTCAGATACCGTACAATTCCGCCACCGATGATCCTGGACGTGCTCCATCGTCTTACGAATCACAGCCAGTCTCTCGCCCGTGACGAAGCCCGCGAGGTGATGGCGGAGGTCCTGGCCGGCAAGTGCTCAGACGCGCAAATCGCCGCGATGCTCGTTGCCCTGCGGATGAAAGGCGAAACCGTGGAGGAAATCGTCGGGTTTGCGGAGGCGATTCGCGCCGCGGCGGCCCCGCTCCCGATTGCACGCAATGTAAAGACCGCTGACGCATTAGCCGTCACTGGAACCGGGCGAGACGCTCTGGCCGAGGACGCGCCGGACGACTCCTCGCTGATCGATACCAGCGGCACCGGGGGCGACGCCAGCGGCACTTTTAATATTTCAACGGCGACCGCGCTGGTCACAGCCGGGGCCGGGGTGAGTGTCGCCAAGCATGGGAACCGCAACATCAGTTCGAAGTGCGGGTCGGCCGATGTGGTCGAGGCCCTCGGCATAAATATCCAGCTCTCGCCCCAGCGCGCTGCCCAGTGTTTGCGTGAAGTCGGTATCTGCTTTCTATATGCGCCCAATCTGCATCCGGCGATGAAACAGGTGCAAGGCGTGCGTCGTGAGTTGCGGATGCGTACGATGTTCAACCTGCTTGGCCCCCTGACGAATCCAGCGCGAGCGTCGGGACAGGTAGTAGGCGTGTATTCCGTGGAATTGGTTGAAAAGCTCGCCGAAGCACTCAGTATGCTTGGCCTGCGGCGCGCCCTAGTGGTACATGGCCTCGATGGCCTCGATGAAATTACGATCACTGGCAAAACCCGGATCGCCGAGGCGCGCGAGGGCTCGGTTCGATCGTATGAGGTCGAACCGGAAGAGTTCGGCATGGAACGGGCCAAGCTGGCGGATATTTCCGGCGGCGATGCCGCTCAGAATGCCGACATCATTCGCTCTATCGTAGGTGGAGAAAAATCGCCACGGCGGGATGTGGTTCTGCTGAATGCCGCTGCCGCGCTGGTTGCAGCCGGCCGTGCAGAGCACATTGCTGAGGCGGTGCCCATTGGCGCAAAGTCGATCGACTCAGGTGCGGCGGCGAAAAAACTTGAAGCGCTCGCTCGCTTCAGTTCAGAGGTGTGATCCCGCTAGGCATTCAGCCCACGTCCACCTTCTCCAGGTACTTCGCTACCTGCACGTCCCACCCCAACTCTCTATGCATAGACTCCTGTAGTTGTCCCGAAGCGTCCGGTTCGCCGTGGACGAGGTACGTCTTGGAAGGCTGATTGCGGAAGGTGCGCAGCCACTGCAACAACTCCGGTGGATCCGCATGATCGCTGAATTGCTCGAGCGCGGCGACCTGGGCCCGGACAGGAACGAAGTCGCCGTAGATCTTCACTTCGTCAGACTTGTTCTTGATCAGAAATCCCCGCGTGCCGGGCGCCTGAAACCCGATAAACAGGACAAGATTCTTCGGTTCGGGCAACCGCTGCGCAAGATGATGCAAGATACGGCCGCCGGTCACCATGCCACTCGACGAGATGATGATGCTTGGGCTTAGAACGGCGTTAATCCTTTTCGACTCTTCGGGCGTGGACGCGAAGGTGAAGCCCGGCCACTGCAGCGGCGAACCGTACCGGCGGATCATCTCTCGCGTTTCGTCGCTGTACTCTTCGTCATGTTTCAGGAATATCTCGACAGCCTTGATCGCCATCGGGCTGTCGCAGAACACCGGCAGCCGCGGAATCTGCCCAGATTCCATCAGATGTTTCAGGATGAATACGAATTTCTGCGTTCGCTCGATGGCGAAGGCCGGAACAACGACGCTCCCTCCTCGCTTGACTGTGGCGTTGATCATTGCGGCCAGTTCGGGCAGCGGATCTTCCTTGGGATGTTCCCGGTTGCCGTAAGTCGATTCCATCACCACAACATCGGCAGTCTCGCCTTCCTGGGGGCCGGAATGCACGACTTTTCCCGGCGCCACTTTGTGATCGAGTACGCGGCCGATGTCTCCGGTAAACAGCATTTTCTTCGTTCCGCCGCCAACACTGAGGGTGATCTCCGCCATGCACGATCCGAGAATATGTGCCGCACGGACGAACCGAAATGAGATCTCGGGCGACAGGCGCACATCGTCTCCCAGGTGCACAGGTTTGAAGTATTGCAACGAATTCTGCGCTTCTTCAAAGGCGTATAGAGGCAGCGCGGGGTCGTGCTTCGATTTCTTGGTTTTGTTATAGAACCGCGCATCTTCTTCCTGCAGATGTCCCGAATCGGGCAGGATGATGCCGCATAAGTCAATCGTTGGCAGCGTCGCATAAATCGGCCCCCGGAAACCGTCTTTAACGAGCCGGGGAATCCATCCGCAATGATCAAGGTGCGCATGGGTCAGGATGACAGCATCAATCTGGTTCGCCGCAATCGGCAGATTGTGCCAATTTCGCTCGCGCCAATCCTTCTGGCCTTGAAAGAGCCCACAATCTACAAGCACTTGAAAGCCACTTTTCCCGGTGGGATCCCCGGTGTTGATGAGATGTTTGGACCCCGTCACCGTTCCAGCCGCGCCTAAGAATTGGATGTAGGCCAACGTTCCTCCAAATTGCAGATTGTCGATTTTTCAAGGCTCAGAGGCGATTCGTCGAATTCCCCCAGCCCGTATGAACTGGATCGAAGCGTTTTGTAATCAAAAAATCCACCACGGCCCGCCACAGGGATTTTCAACGAGCAGCGCATTACTTTCCCAGATCCGACATCACGACTTTAAACGCGTTGTTGCTCACGTTGCTTTCGGGAACGCTTCCATCGTTAACAACGACTTCCTGCGGCGCTTCCGGGGTCCCGATGCGAAGCACCGCCTTGCTTTTCGCACGCACCTCCAGCCGCCTTGTGACGGCACCGCGTGCGGATTTCACGATCAGCGGCACTTCAGCCCCGGCGCTGCCGATGTTGTCGATCGTTACCGTGACGATAAACTCATTCTCGCCAACCTTGCGCGCAAACGCTGACTCAACCTTGAATTCCGGCAGACCCACGTCGCGATAAACCCAGTTATCAAAAAACCATCCGAGATCACGCTGCGTTTGGGCGGAGATCAAACGCGGCATGTACGACGGGTCGTTGTCATCAGCCGGACGGTAGGCCGCAAGGGCTTTCTTCAGCGCATCGTCACCTACCAGGTCGCGTAACATCCACCACACATACATCGCCTTGCTTCTGTAAAACTCTTCGTCCGCGGTCGCCACCAGCGACGACCTGGAGTCATCCGCCGGCTGACGGGAAGAAGGATTTTCGTCCTCACTTAACAAAGATCGATGGAGCGCCATGTAATCGAGCGCTGCCGGACGCCCCTTTTCCCGCTCCATGTATAAGGCCTGCGCGAAATGCGCCAGCCCTTCGCTGATCCAGGGACGCGGCGAATCAAACGATCCGTGAGCCAGTTGATGTGCCACCGCCAGCCCGGCTCGCAAAGAATCGGCATTCGTAAGCGGCGCGAAAAGAAAGGGACCGCTCTCGAAGGGCGCCGATTGGGAGTCGAGAAGATCGGCAATCCTTGCCTTCCGCCGCGAAGGTCCAAACCATTCTGCGATCAAAGGGGCCGTTTTTTCCGCGGCAGCGCCGTAAGCCTCGGCAGCAACGTTGTGACCCGGAAGGTTGAAAACCGTAATCGACGGGCGGTCTATGACTGAATAGTTGGCGAGGGCGAACGAAGGTGTTTGTGCAATATCGTCATAACTGCAACGTCCGGAGTTTCCCTGCTTCGAGTCGCCCTGGCTGCCTTTCCCCGTGCAAACCAGAAGTAAAGGCGTTTGATCTTCAACCAGTGCTGGATTCTCGATCGTCAACTCCATGCTCGCCCCACGCTCCCGCCGCTTCCACCGCGCGAGCGTCGCAAACAGGCTATCTCCTTCCGAGAGATTCGCCACTTCAGTCGCGATGGGATACCACGCCACGTACCCGGCACCGCGCACCGCGCTGAAGCTGGAAGAAATCTGATCCCAGTCCGTGTTTTTCGCGGCGTCTTCGGGGGTTCCGATGCGGGTGAGGCGAGTCGCGTCGGCCAGTATCAGTCCCTCGTACGCGATATTCAGCTCGATCGTTGTGCCGGGCGCGATCTCCTGCGGCAATGTCACCACCGCTTCCGAAAGAGCGCCGGTGTGATCGATATCTGAGGCGTAGGGCTGCCTGACAAACTGCACTATCTTTTCGCCGGCCCGCAGCGAACGCCATTCGAGCGACGAGGAGACCTGCAGGACCGCAATCTTCTGCGGAACCTGCGCGTCGTTGCGCAGTGTGACTGTGCCCCGGACTGCTAGACGGTGCTGTTCAGGGTCGACTTGCGCGGCCAGTTCGTAGCGCGTGATCGAAAACGACTCTCGATCCAACGAGAAGCATCTCACCGCCGGAACAAAAAGCACACACAACAGCCCAAGTCTCTTGAAGCTGAGTCCTGGAAAAGACAACCTCATTCGTGGTTGGATGCAGCCTCCATCGCGCGCCGCTGCCGGACGACCTCATACAAGACGACCGCAGCCGCGACCGAGACATTGAGCGACGAAACTTTCCCCAGCATGGGAATGGAAACCAGGAAGTCGCACTTCTTCTTGACCAGATCGTGCAAGCCCTTCCCTTCCGCTCCCAGCACCACGGCGCAGTCCATCTTGTAGTCGAGCGCGTCGTAGGTCTGTGAACCGTGCTCGTCGAGACCGACCGTCCAGACGTTTCGATCTTTCAATTCTTCGACGGTGCGGGCAATGTTGGTGACTTTTGCGATTGGCAAATGCTCGCTGGCTCCAGCCGACGCCTTGGTGACGGTTCCCGTGACGCCGGAGGCTCGCCGTTCCGGGATGATGACCCCATTGGCTCCGGCAGCGTCGGCTGTCCGCAGAATGGCTCCGAGATTATGCGGATCCTCTACGCCATCGAGCACGACGACGAGCGTATACGCGCCTCGCTTCGCCGCAATGACGTCGTCGAGGTCGCAGTACTGCTTCGCCGATGTGACCGCGACCACGCCCTGGTGCGCAACGTGGCCAGCCATCCGGTCGAGTTCTGAACGCTGGATAAAACGCACCGGAACACTCAATCTTCTGCAATCTTCAATCAAACGCTGCAGGCGCAAGTCATGCCGCTCCTTCGCCATGCCGACCCATTCAAAGGACCGGCCGCGCGCCTTGAGCGCTTCTGAAACGGCATTGATTCCATAGATAAAATGCATGAGGTATCAGTGTACCGCGCCCGGTAAAACGTAGCCGCAGGTGGGTAAACACTTATCTTTCTTCTCCGATTATGAATCGGCAAACTGGCACTCCGAAAAAGATGGTGGCGCAGATCCGCCGGGCGCTCAGCGACGGCGGCTCGCCCGAACGCGCTTCCGGCGTGCAGTGGTTCTTTAAGGAAGAAATCAAGTCTCGTGGGTGGAGAACAAGAGACGTACGCCGCGCGATACGGCGGGTGCGTAAGGAAATCCTTCACGAGCATGATCTCGCGTTCCTGGTCCGGGTTGCCGATGAGCTGTTTTCAGGACCTGTTCTGGAAGAAAAAATCGCCGGGATTTTTCTCCTCGAAGAGTTGGATGCCCAGTTTGGGGATGCTGAATTCCGCCTGTTTGAGCAATGGCTCGATCGCATCAGCACCTGGGCGGATCATGACGGACTCGTGCATTATCTGATCGCGCCGATGGTGGCTGCCAAGCCCGTCCGGGCCAAGGCGGTATTCCGCTGGGCCAAATCGAAAGATCATTGGCATCGCCGGGCGGCGTGCGTGGCGCTCATCCGCGGGGCACGCGCGAAACAATTCTTCCCGGAAATTGTTCGCCTTTCCAACTTGTTACTCACCGACGAACATGCCATGGTGCAGAAAGGTCTGGGATGGCTGCTGCGCGAGACAGCAAAATTTGATGCCCAACGAAACGTGCCGTATTTAATGAAGATTCGCGATCGCGCGCCACGGTTGGTGCTGCGGACCGCATGCGAGACCCTGAGTCCGGCGGTAAAGACTCAGGTTCTTCGCCGCACGACAAAATGAACCTTTCCCGGCCTGCACCCCTGCCCATCGAAGCGGCCGCTCATTCGCCCAATTCCTTTGTCTTGTTTACAATAGAGGTTTGCCCCATGGAGCTAGCTGCAATCCAGTCAGCGCTGCGCGAACGCAACATTGACGCGTGGCTTTTCTACGATCATCACCACCGCGATCCCATTGCGTATCGCGTGCTTGGCCTGCCCGCCAGCCTTATGGTGACGCGGCGCTGGTTCTATCTGGTTCCCGCAGACGGCGATCCAGTAAAGCTGGTCCACAAGATTGAAGCCGGGCATCTCGATTCCCTGCTTGGCAAGAAACATCAATATTCCGGCTGGCAGGAACTTTTCGACCAACTGAAGTCGATCCTCGCCAACCACCGCGATCTGGCCATGCAGTACTCGCCTAATAACAGCGTATTCACGATCTCACTTGTCGACGCTGGAACGGTCGACCTGCTGCGGGGATTGGGAAAGAATATCGTCAGTTCCGCCGACCTCGTGGCCCAGTTCGAATCCACCTGGAGCGACGAACAAATCCAATCACACTTCGCCGCGCGTGACTCCATCGACGACATCGTGGCCGAAGCATTCCAGGAGATTGGCCGGCGCGTCCGCAATGGCGGCACAAAAGAACATGAGATCCAGCAGTGGTTCATGGAGGCATTCCAGCGCCAGAACCTGCTGACCGATGATCCCCCGATCGTGGCCGTCAATGCGAATGCGGGCAATCCTCACTATGAACCGCATGCCAGTCATCCGGTTCCGATTCGCGAGGGCGACTTGGTCCTACTGGACGTCTGGGGCAAGAAGAACACGCCGAGCGCCGTTTATTACGACATCACATGGATGGGCTTCGTGGGTCCTTCTCCTTCAGACCGAATGCACCAGGTGTTCGAGATCGTCCGCGATGCCCGGGACGCCGGCGTAAAGACTGTTCTGGACGCTGTGAACTCCGGGAAGCGCCTTGCTGGCTGGCAAGTGGATCAAGCCACCCGAGGCCACATTCAGAAATCGGGTTACGGGCTATACTTCATCCATCGCACGGGACATTCCATTGGAACGGACGTCCATTCCAACGGTGCGAATATGGATGATCTCGAGATTCACGACGAGCGCCAGATCCTTCCTAACTCCTGCTTTTCAATCGAGCCTGGCATTTACCTTCCAGAGTTTGGTGTGCGCAGCGAAGTCAACATGTTGGTGCGGGCCAAGAAGGCCGAAGTGACCGGCAAAATTCAACGCGAGATTGTGACGATTTAGAAATGGCAAATTCGACTACCGAAAAAGCGAAACTTGAAACCTCCGAACCGGTGAGCATGATGTCGGTCGTCGCTCCCGCTTTGGGCTGGCTGATTCCTGGGGCGGGTCACATCATCCAGAGGCGCTGGATCCGCGGCGCATTACTCTTCGTTTCTATTGCTGCCTTATTTTTGCTGGGCCTCGCCATGCAGGGGCGAATCTATAAGGCGAACGGCGGGGACATCCTCGACATGCTCGGCTTCGTCGGCGATCTTGGAGCGGGTGCCTTCTACATCGTGACCCTGACCATGGACTGGGGCCAGGGCGCAATCGCTTTCGCCACCGCCGACTACGGAACCAAGTTCATGATCGTAGCCGGGCTGCTGAATTTCATCGCTGTAGCGGACGCATACCACATCGCAATTGGAAAAAAGCAATAAGGGTAGTTAGTCGGAGAAAAGTTTGACGATCACACTTTCACATTTCAGCGCGGCGCTGGTATTCGCGACGTTTGCTTCCATCGTTTTTGGCATCACCCACCGCGACACAACGCGTGAAATGGTGCGCTACGGCCTTTACTGCTTTGCCATGTTTCTGGGTGGAGTCATCGTCGCCGGCTGGGCGATGTGGCTGCTGCGAAGGTAACTGCCAGACGAATCGACTGCAGACCAATCTTGCGGCGAGTCTGAGCCCGAACTCTGAACTTGGGTCCCGCGTTACCCTTCCCACACAAACGCGTCAAACACACGCTTCATATCAAAATTTAGGCGTCGATAAAGCGCTACCGCTCTGGCGTTCGCTTCTGTGACCGTCAGCGAAAGCATCGAAAAACTACGCTTGCGCAAAGCCGATACCGTTGCGGCCAGCAGCGATTCCCCGATTCGACGGGAACGATACTCGGGGAGGATGCAGACCTGCGTGACATGACCTACATCATTTCGCACCCGCGAACACAGGATCAGTCCAATCAGGTTTCGTGCCTTGCGGTCTACGGCCACGAAGGACGAGCCGGCGTCAAAAACTCCGCATCCCGGGAAACGTACGATGTTATTCAGGAACCGCAAAGATCCGCTTAGCGCGTGATATTGATCGTTGATCAGCGCATCGACATGTCCCCGGTATGACGCTGTGATCACAGCCGCGGAGGCCTGGTAGTCGGCGTCAGTCCATGGCCGGATTTCAACCTCAGGATGAATCGGCGGTTTTTCCTTCCCGGCATTTTCGAGCGCCAGCACCATGAACAACCTTGGATGCCGCTGAAATCCGGTCTCCAGGAAAGGGCGTGAGACAGCGTTCGCCTCATGTGCCAGCAGTTGCGCTTCCACCCGATGGATTCCCGGAGACTGCTGCAGGGTTTCGATCACATGCGTCAACAACCGGATTTCTACCTGACGCGCATCCGGCAAGCGGCTCCCGTTTGCTACAAACAGATCGCCGATCACTCCCTTGCTGCCCTCGTAAACGAAAAACGAGTACCCAAAGACACGGCCGCGGTCAACCGCGGCATAGCCCGGAAGGATCTTGGTGTCGACGTAGCGCAGAATCATTTCCGCCGAGCCGGAGTAGTCCCACGACAAAAGCTTTGCCCACAACCGGGTTTCATCGTCGAGCAGGGGCCGAAGGTCGACGGCGGAAAAGTGCCTGAGGTCGAGAATCTCCAAACTGGGCTCCAGCGAAGGCCGGCGGCGCAAGCGGCGGAGTGGACGCCTCGCCCTGAGTCATCGCGCAGGGCAGCGCCCGCGGGTTCCGGCATCCGCAAGAATCCGAGTGTAGTGGGTCCGGCCTGACAGAGGCAAACGACGCGAATACCATGCGGCAACAGTCGGCACAGCGACAAAGATTTTTGCAGCTATGCCCTGTTCGCTTCGCGAAGCTGACGCTTTCGCGCGAAACTGCGCGCTGCCATTTCGAGTCCTGTTCGATCGATGGCAGCAAGGGCCTCCGCCTCCGGGGCGGTCAGGTTTTGACTTTGTGCAAATTCCAGCGGTGAGCTCAGGAAATTTTTTCGCAGCAGGTCGTCCACGTAAATCCCAGCCAATAACGCCTGAAGGCGGGCAGATGAGCCACGAGAAGAGCCCAGGACGCTGCCGCAGATGGGAACGGCGCTCGACCGGCGATCGCGCCCTCTGCGCATAGCAGCTCGCGCCAGTTGCAATTCGAGTAACAAGTCTGGCATTGGCGGATACGCGCCATCGCGTTCCAGGACGACTGTTAGCGGCTGCGGGGCCAACGCTGCAAGTTCTTCGAGCATTTCAAAAACGGCGTCTGGCACAGGATGCAGATGATCGTCCAGCCAGCGCTTGTCCGATCCGTTATCTGCGTGCAGCCACCGCCCGCCAGCGATGTGCACCGTCGCCACGCGTTCCAGAGGAAGGCTCCGTAACGTTTCGAGCGCGCTCGCTGCATTCCCCCCAAAATTGGTGGCATTTGTAAACAGGTTGTGCAGATCAAGCAGGAGAGGAGCATCCGCCGCCATCACTACAGAACTGAGCCACGCGGCTTCCGTGCAGGAGCTTGCCGGTGGAGCAATCAGCGTAGCGATATTCTCGACCATCGGAGTCACGCCGACAATGTCTCGGGCCCGAGCAATATTCGCCGCGGCATCCGCAGCCGTGTTCGCGGTTCGCGGAACAGCCGCCAGGTGGCCGATCTCATGTCCTCCGGCACGCACAAATGCGAGGTGCTCCGACCAGCTTTCGGGCTGCACTCGATCCACCAGGCGAGCCATCTTAGCCAAACGCTTTTCTTTGACTGGAGCCGAGGAAGCCAGTCCAGCGCTGGTTCCATGCAACTGGACCGGAATCTGCATCGCAAGAGTGCGCAGAGCCGCGACTTTCGTGCGCGGCGCATCGAACCAATCGTCAGCGATCACTTCGACGAGGTCAATCTGGTCCTGATGCGCGAAAATCCCCGCAGCCAGCTCCGTCCGCCAGCTCAATCCCACGCGGTCCTTAGATTGGCGTTTCATTTCAGCTTCCGCAACCTCCACAGCCGCCCCCGCAGCCACCTCCACCGCAGCCCCCGCCGCATCCGCCTCCTCCGCTCCCACAGCTGCTGACCGTTCCACAACTGCTGGTTGTGCCTCCAAGATTCGCCGGACTGGAGCTCAAAGGAAAGAGGGCTTTCACGTCCGGGAAACCACTCTGCGGCAGTGCGCCGGCACCAAAGACTCCAACCAGCCACGCGATCTCTTTGGTTCCCGCCCCTGGTCGGAGAAAAGGTCGCCGGCCCTTTAAATCGCTGAATAGTGCTTGAACATTGCGGATCAGCACCCGCCCCTTGACGGTTGGTCCGTGGAGTAAGAGCCTGGAGAGCAGGTACGGACCGAGAATTGTAAGAATAATCAAAAACAGAATATTGCTACGCCCGCGGGAAATAGCGATCGCAATTTTGATCAGCGATACCAGCACCAATCCGCAAGCGGCCGCGGCGACGAGAACGTGACGCATTCCGTTTCGCCATCGGTCCGGGATCAAGTCCAGTTCCGTCGCCTGCTTTTCATAGCCCGACGCGGCAGACCCGAGAGAGCAGTTCTTGAGCGCATCGTAAGCCGCCCGCGGCGTATGAAAAAAAGACAGCACTTCCTGCTCGATCGCAGGCTGCTCGGGTCTTGATTCAACATCCCCGCGCCGATGAACCAGGGAACCTTCCGCTTGTAGCCAGCCCCGGTCCAGGAGCACGATAATCGCGGTCCGAAAAGCCTCATTGATGCCCCCGCGTACAAAAGCGACAAAATAAGGATCGTCCAGGCGAACTTGCGGTGTCGGCCCGCGCTCCATCATGTCGCGCAACCAGGCCGTGAGCACGATAACCGCGGCGGTCAGCATGACATAGAAGAGCAGAAACTCAGGTCCCCGCAAGTCAAAAGGATTCATGCAGTCCTGCTTTCATTCTTTGAGGGCGGCGGCTCGCGCGTGCATTGCGCGCACGAGCTCCATCACAGCAGTAATGACGTGATTCGCATCTTCTGCTGGCAGCATCGCGGTCTCTCGCAGTCGGGAAAGCTTCTCCAGCGCGCTGGAAAATTTCGCAGGAGCAATTTGATCGGCCACTTCACGAAGTGCCTGCTTGGGCCTGAGCGTTTCCCCTCGCTCGAGGAACAACAAGAGTGCGGCGCTGGATCGTAGAGCCCCGGTCGAATCCGCCAGCATGGATAAAGTCGCCGGGCTGCCACTCTCGTGTGCGGCATGCGTCTCCCGCAAGCGCAGCAGCAGGTTCAGAAGCACCTGCCGCAGGCGACGCACTTCAGAGGCCCGCGATATGGAAACACCGGCAAACGGATCCGGTCCCAGCAGAACCGCGCGCCGGCGGAGAATATCTGCGAATTTCTGCGCGAACGCTTCGCAAGCTGCTGCGATCTCACCCTCTTCCAGAAACATCACCCGCAGCAGGATCGCTGCTTCCGCAGTCGCCAGATCGCTTCTCAGACGTTCGCCTTTTTCTGGCAAATAACGGCGCAGCACCAGAATCAGGTTGACATCCGACGACTTTCGCAACGCCCCTTCGGCCGCGCTTCCGAAAAGAACCGCCGCTTGCAGATCCTCAGCGAAAATCTGCTGCGCTCCAGCCAGGAAGCTGGTCAGCACTTCGCGCACATTCGCGGCCAGTCCGGCGGGAAAAGCAGGAGCCAAATCGGAACCGAGGGCTGTCATGATGACGCAGTGTACCTGAGCTTCGCGAAAATGTGTCGATGCCTAGTTTTCAAAGCGGGGTGATTCGAGTCACTCCGGTCGCCGATCTCAACGCGCACCCTTAAGCGTGTATAAACATCTCATTCTCAACCATTTGCAGCGTTCCAACCGGAACAGGTTCGTGCTCAACCTCACCGCGAACTGTGACCCCAATCACACCAAAAGCGAAGTCTTCAACACATAATCACATCCTCGCTGGACACCCGGAGTCAGAGTTACTCCTTGGCTGGGGGATCAAGTGGCAAAAGGACGCGTCTCAATTGTTGTGGAGCGCTGCAAGGCTTGCGGCTTCTGTGTGGAATTCTGTCCCACGCACGTGCTGGCGCTCTCTTCCGCCTTCAACTCGAAGGGATATCATCCGCCGCATGTGGTGCATCCGGAAAAGTGCAGCGGCTGTGACCTGTGCGGCATGTACTGCCCGGACTTTGCCATCTACGGGACCAAGCCCGCCGATCCCAAAGCCCCAAAGGACAGCGGAGGTGGGAAATGAAAGCCGATCCGCATGGAGTCCTGACCGGCACGCATTTTATTGATGGCGATCATGCCTGCTGCGAAGGCGCCCTGGCCGCAGGAGCAAGGTTTGCCGCGGGATATCCAATCACTCCATCGACTGAAGTGGTCGAGCGATTTGCGTCACGCGTCCCGACCGTCGGTGGCAGCTTCATTCAGATGGAAGACGAATTGGCAGCGTCCATCACCTTGCAGGGCGCGGTCTGGGGCGGAGCGAAGGCATTCACCGTGACTTCGGGCCCGGGCTTTTCGCTGATGATGGAGCACATTGGCTACGCCGCCATGACGGAGACGCCCTGTGTCTTCGTCGACGTGCAGCGCGGCGGGCCGTCCACCGGCCTCCCTACTCTCCCCGCACAGGCCGATATGATGCAGGCGCGCTGGGGATCGCATGGCGACTACGAGATCATCGCCCTATGCCCAAACTCCCCTCAGGAGTGCTTCGACCTGACGATCAAAGCGTTCAATTTTGCCGAAGAGTTTCGCGTCCCGGTGATGTTCATGATGGACGAGGTGGTCGGGCACATGACCGAGAAAGTCATCATTCCACCTGCCGACCAGATCGACGTCGTTCCGCGCAAACACACGCATAAGGCCGTTGACGATTACCTCCCTTACGGAACCAACGGCGACATGGTCCCGGAGATGGCGCATGCCGGCGAAGGCTACAAGTTTCACGTCACCGGGCTGACGCACGACGAACGAGGCTATCCCAACATGACACCGGCCACGCAGGACAGGCTGGTCAAACGCCTGCAGAATAAAATTCGCGCTGCTGCCGACCGGATCTGCCTGTGCGAAGAAGATCGCCTCGACAACGCTGAGGTCGTCGTTGTCTCTTATGGAATCACGTCACGCGTCGCTCAGAGAGCCATTGATCTCGCGCGCGAGCGCGGCCTGAAAGTCGGCAAGCTCCGCCTGATTACCGCATGGCCCTTCCCGGACAAAAAAATCGCAGAACTGGCCGCGCGCGTGAAAGCGTTCGTCGTCCCCGAACTCAACCTCGGACAGATGGTGCGCGAAGTCGAGCGTGCCGCCTCCGGAAAAGCTCGCACTGTCGCCGTCCCGCACGCCGGCGGGGGAGTCCACAATCCCGAGGAAATACTGAATGCCATCGTGGAGGCAAGCCAATGCTGAATGTTCTCGACGACACAGTCAACCCTGTGGAACCTTTTCTGCGCACCGACCGCATGCCCCACATCTGGTGCCCGGGATGCGGCATCGGCACCACCGTCAACTCCTTCGCCCGAGCTCTGATCGAGTCCAAAGTCGACCTGCAAACGCTTGCCCTGGTATCGGGTATCGGTTGCACCGGGCGCGTCGCCGGATACGTTAAGCTTGACTCGTTCCATACCACGCATGGGCGCGCCATTCCATTTGCCACCGGGCTGAAGCTGGCCAACCCGAAGCTGAATGTCGTTGTTTATTCCGGTGACGGCGACCTGTCGGCCATCGGCGGCAATCATCTCATCCACGCGGCGCGGCGCAACATCGACCTGAAAGTCATCTGCGTCAACAATCTGATCTATGCCATGACCGGCGGCCAGACCGCGCCGACCACTCCCGGCCATGCCACGACTTCGACCAATCCGTACGGCACTTTCGAACCAGCTTTCAACCTGCCGCACTTGGTGGAAGCGGCTGGCGCGGTGTACGTCGCCCGCTGGACGACGTTCCACGTGCGCCAGTTGGCGCGCTCGATCAGCGAGGCGTTCGCCAAAAAGGGATTCTCGTTCATCGAGGTCATCTCGCCCTGCCCCACGCTTTATCAGCGCCGTAACAAAATGGGCGACGGCCTCGACACGATGAAATATTACAAAGAGAAATCGAAAGTGAAGCACGGTGCGCCGACCAGCGAAGTTGGGCTCACCTTGAATGGCGAGATTGCTGTCGGGAAGTTCGTCGATCGCGATCGGCCGGACTATGGATCCATGATGCGCGCCCAGTACGTCGAATCGCTGGGCGAGCGTTACGTCGATGAGTCCCCGGCAGAGTGCGCTTGCGGCGAGGGCTAGCACTTGATCGATGATTTTCGATCGGTGATTGGCGATTGCGATCGCATAGGAGCATCGCTGCCTTTCGATCGCAAATCGGCAATCGAAAAATTTGGAGCGTTTCTATGCGTTTAACCGAGATTCGTATCGCAGGCTTCGGTGGCCAGGGAGTCATCCTTTCGGCCGTGATACTGGGCAAGGCTGCATCGATTTACGAGAACGGATTCGCCACCATGACCCAGAACTTCGGCCCCGAGGCACGTGGCGGTGCGTGCAGCGCCCAACTCGTGGTATCGGATTCGCCCGTTCTCTATCCCTACGTAACCCAGCCCGACATCATGGTGATCATGTCGCAAGAGGCATACAACCGCTTTGCGCATGAGCTGAAGCCCGGCGGCCTGTTGATCGTGGAAGAAGACCTGGTGCGCGTCTCGAATTTGAATCAGGATAAGCAGGTCTATAGCGTCCCCGCTACCCGCTTCGCCGAAGAACTGGGCAAGCGGATGGTGCTCAATTCGGTCATGGTCGGATTTTTCACTGCCGTCACGAAGCTGCTCAGCGCAGATGCCGTGCGCAAAGCAGTTGGAGATTCGGTCCCGCCAGCCTTCCGCGCCCTGAACTTGAAGGCGTTCGAAAAGGGATTCGAGTATGGCGGCCTCGCTTTGGCAACCGCTCCGCCGCGGCCTGAACTCGAAGCCCTCGCATTCTCCGAAGACTAGCCGGGAAGCGGGGCCTTGCTTTCCCTCTTGAACCGCGCGCCCATTCGTCGTAATCTTACGGCAGTTTTTCCCCTCGTAATTCCCCTCACGACCGCCTCCAGAGAGGTTGACTCATGCAATGGAAACAGAATGATCGTGGCGTCTTCGTGCCTGACACTCCATTCCGCTACGGTGGGACTCCACAGGGGCTCGCTCGCCTGCGGAAGGTTCTGGGAAGCAGATATCTTCTTGCCCAAGAGCGACGGCAGGTCAGCTCCGGAGTGCAGAAAGTCCCGACGGATCTAAGCCCGTGGGACCTCAATAATCTCGACCAGCATGTGACCGGCCGCAAAGAAGAATCCGTTCGAGTGCTGCTTGCCGTGGCGTTCTTGAGGAAGTTTGGGCTGGTAGACCGCGACGCCGCCGTGGGTTACAAGGGAGCGCAATTCCAGCGTGGAAAAGGAAGCACGGACTATCCCGCAGCCCACCGCTTTCCTTGCAATCCAACCATCAATCACTGGGGGCTGCCACACTATGCTCAATCGCAGCGGCTCAGGCACGCTCTCCGGCTCCCGTTAGAGAAGACCGACTATCTTCCAAAACTGGTCAACTACGCGGATCGCTTGTTCGAAGGCAATGGGGCGTGTGACGCTGTCTCTCAGGCCGTCGAATTTGTGTTGCACGAACAAGCGACCGAAAAAGAGGTCAACCTGAAGATGATCCGGCATGCGGCCCTTTCCATATTGTTCGCAGGCTACGCGACGGCGCTTCAGGACGCTTTGACCGTTGCGACCAGCGATCCGGGCATTGCAGCGATCGATCCTTCCCTTCTCCAGCACGTAAATCAGACGTGGTTTTCTTCGCCTGCAAGCGACGGTGGAACGGCGGAGAGCAGCATCGAGGTAGTTCAATTCGCGCTGGCCCACGCCCTTCAGCTCGGCAACAGCTCTGGGGAACCGGTGATGCTCGCGCCCTCAGCCATGACGCAGTACCTGGCCCGGCTCGAGGCGCTACACAAGGCCGGATGACGGTTCGCATCTAAAGACGCACGCGACTCATTCGGTAATAATCCGCTCCGCCCATTCGACCAACGACACGAACACGGACGGAGTTCCAAACTGCGCTCGCCATTCTTGCAAGTCTGTTTCCGAGACCCCACGGGCCCGGGAGCAGGCTCCTCAGGAAAACACCTTGATGTTTTTAGCCAGAACTTTCTGCTGCAACTCGGTCAACGGCGGCCAGCCCACTGCCTGAATGGCGGCCACGGTTACTTTGCGCATGAGATAGGTTGCTTCTCCCGTCAGGAAGATCTGCACTTCGTGGCCAGCGTCCGCGAGCGCGAGCCCGTGGACAAATGGAAACGACGCCCGGGTCGGATCGTCAGATCCCCAGGCGCTCTTGATCATGATTTTGAGCGTTTTGTGACCTGCCGATTCTTGCGCACGCGACGAATGGATCCCGAGCAGCCCCAGCCCCAGAATCTTCGGGAATTTTGACAAAACCTCTCGTCGAAACATTGAATCCTCCGGAAACCCTCAAGGTAAGTGCCGGAAGCATACATGGATTCGATTTGCCCGTAAATCAATCGTTGATTCCACCGCAACGCCGCACCGCGAGAGTTCACTGCTTTCCTGACACCCAAAAGTAGTCCACATTTTGCGGAGTGTAGTGGCCAAGCAAGGTCAGGCGGCGGCCAGTTGTCAGGTCCGTCAGATTCTTCTTCCATGCTGGTGAAACTACGACGAGATGTTCTTCAGCGGGAACATCCCCTTGCTCATAGCGCCCGACTTTCTGGTTGCGGTAGAACGCTAACCCATACTCCAGTTCGCGGGGCGCACCGCAGACCGCGATCGGCAGTTGATGTGTTTCAATGTTTGCGAGTTCCATCGCCAAAGGTCGAGCGGAAAGGGCGAGGTCAATCGATCGCGCGCCAAACCGGAGTACAAACGCCACGGCCAGTACTACCGGAATCAACGTAACGAAGCGCAACATACGCAATCCCAGCCGGCTGAGTAATGTGGCTGTAATCGCTCCCCATAACAAAAGTGCGATTACCAACGCAAGATAAAGTGGCCGGCCTGAAGGCAGATGATGCTGACCGACGATATAAGCGACCAGCAGCACCGGAACTACGGGAAGCGCAGCCACTAATCCGTGGACAACTGCGATCCACTTCGAGACGGACTCCTTTTGCGCCAGGTTGCGCCGCAGATAATCCGCCAACAGCACGGCCCCCGCCGGCACGGCGGGCAGGATGTAGCCGGGCAACTTCGATTGCGAGAGGGAAAAGAAGACCACCGGCACAACCAGCCAGCAGCAAGCGAACAGGCTGAACTGGAATTCGAGGTCTGGCTCTGAAGGAACGGACTTTCTTTCTGCCCACCAGGTCCGCACGGGTGCGATGACGGCGGCAATGACGAACACAATCCATGGCACCAGCGCCAATAACATGACCGGCAGGTAATACCAGAAAGGCTCAGGATGGTGATACAAATTCGTCGAGAAACGGGCGAGATTATGCTCCAGGATGAATTCGTGGAAGAACTGCGGATTCCTGACCTGTACTACGACGTACCAGGGCAATGCGATCGCCACAAAAAGCAGGATTCCAGGGAGCCATAGAGTCTTTAAGATGAGTCTCGGCTGGCGCGAGGCGATCGCGAACAGCGAGACAATGACTGCCGCAAGAAATGGCGCCACCGGCCCTTTCGCGAGCATTCCAAGTGCGATCAACGCGTAAAAAATCGCAAGAAAACTTCGACTACCGCTCTCGCGCCAGGCCCACCACGCCAACATCCCGAGCGCGAAGGTCGCGGCCAAGGGCATATCCATCGAAGCGGCGCGGCTGTAGCCAATCACTCCAGCACAGGAAGCCGTAATCAAGGCGGCGTCGACTTCCACACCGCCGCGAAATCGACGAAAAAACAGGTAGACGGCCACAACCAGTAGCGCTGCATCGAACGCCGCCGGAATGCGAGCTGCCACATCGCTTACTCCCAACGCCGAATACGCCAGCATCGCTTGCCAGTAATACAAAGGCGGCTTTTCTAGCCATGGCTGCCCGCCCAGAACTGGCGTCACCCAATCATGGCGATCGAGCATCTCGCGAGCTACCTGTGCATAGCGGGGCTCGTCCGCTCCAATCAGGCCAAATTGTCCAAGTCCGTAGAAAAAGAGGAAGGCACAGAAACCAGCGAGAAGCAGGATGTCAGTGCGAGTGCGGAAGGTCATGGAGGAAATTGCTGATTGTTGGATTGTTGATTGAAAAGATCAGGGCCTGGAGCGGAGAGATTTTCAATCAACAATCGACAATCATTCAATCAACAATTCATTGTACTGACGGTCCTCTGCGCAGGCGGAGCATCACCTGCCGGACGGCTTCCGCCAAAGGCCCGTCGAGCGAACATCCGCTCGCGCACTCGTGTCCTCCGCCGCCAAAGCTTTCCGCCACACGCGCCACATCAATCTTTCCTTTGCTGCGAAGGCTGACCCGGTATCGCCCGTCTGCCAATTCGCGGAAGAATGCCGCCACTTCGATGCCCGCGATGGAGAGGACGTAATTCACCAATCCTTCACAATCTTCTTCCTTCGCATCGGAACGTTCCATCTGCTTTTGCGTCACCCATACGTAGCCGATGTGACCTTCCACCTGCAGATTGCGTAGCGCTTCGCCCAACAAACGCAGCTTCGCGATCGAGTGGGCGAAATAAATTCCTCGGGCACAGTGCGCCGGGTCCGCTCCGGCGAGCACCAACTCTCGCGCCAACGCGAAAGTATTTTCATTCGTACCCTGAAACATGAATGAGCCGGTGTCAGTCATGAGCGCGGTGTACAGGCAGGTCGCGATCTCCGGCGAAAATTTCACACCTGCCTCGCGCGCCAGGCGAAATACCATCTCCGCCGTCGCTACGGCATGAGGATCAATCCAGTTCACGTCCGCGAACGGCCGACCGCTGACGTGATGATCAATGCTGATCAGAAACTGGTTCTCCAGCCCCTCCAGCCGTGTGCGGTGGATGCTGTCGCATTCGAGAATGATTGCCGCCTCATAGCCATGGGTCACCCGATTTGATTGGACGACCTGATCGGCAAAGGGGAGAGACCGGTAGATGCGCGGTACGCCATCGTGTAACACAACATCAGCATGCTTGCCCATCGCGCGCAGAACCTGGCAGCACGCGAGCGCCGACCCGATGGCGTCGCCATCAGGACGTGCGTGCGAGGTCAGCACAAAGCGTTCGCGCTGTCCGATCTGCCGCAGCACATCCTCAAGCATGTCGCTATGCTTTCTGTCCACCGGATTCCTTGTTCGATCCTTTGCGCGCCTTGATGCGCTTCTGGGCGCGCGCCAACAACTCCTCCACCCTCGCCTGCTCGCGTTCGGAACGATCTAACCGGAAGAATAATTCAGGCGCGCGACGCAACCGCAAACGGTCCGCCAGTTCGTGGCGAATGTAAGCTTTGGCCGCATCGAGTCCCTGCATGCTGCGCTCGGCTTCTTCGTCGTTGCCTTCAACGTCGACCAGGACCTGTGCGGACCGGCCATCCTCTGCGAGATGAACTCCAGTGACATTCACCAGGCCGATCCGAGGGTCGCCCAATTCTCCTTCGACCAGGGCCTCGATTTCTTCGCGCAACGCTTCGCCCAGACGCCCCCGATGATGCTTGGCCGCTCGCCTTTCCACAACGCACCTTTCAGATAAAACGCATGAGAATATCAGAAAATTAGACGCCGGTGTTGCGCTAAGGTACGCTCCCAGGCCGGCTTATTGTGACTTGGATCCACCAGGATGAGTTAAGTACGGAGGTAACAAGGCGTTAGCCAGACCCCGCCGGAGGCACGACCGAAACTACAGATACTCAATAAAGGAGTCTGCGATATCGGCGCCGTGATTGTTCGCGATGCGCGTTGCCGCCTGTTCGACCTTCTTCATCAATCCATCGAGATAATCGCGGGAGGAAGAAATGCTTACAATCCCGATGGTCGCCCGGTTCCACAACTCGCTCGCATCCATCTCGGCGACGGAAACGTTGAAGCTCGTCCGTAAACGATCCTTCAGGCTTCGCACGACCTGGCGGCGGTCTTTCAGAGACTGAGCAGCTTCGATGTGGAGTTCGAGAGTGAGGAAGGCGATCATTCAGGGGTCGGTGGCCAGCGGTCAGTGGTCGGAGAAAACACTGGCAACTGATCACTAGCCACTGACCACTGCCTTAGGCAATCACTTCGGCAGCGACGCGTTCCGTGGCAAACGCCTCAATCACGTCGCCGACCTTGATGTCGCCGTAGTTCGCGATCGAGATGCCGCACTCCATGCCGTTGTGCACTTCCTTGGCATCGTCTTTGAAGCGCCGCAGCGACCCGACCTTTCCTTTGAAGACGACCACGTTGTCACGGAGTAAGCGCACTTCGGAATCGCGCTTGATCAATCCGTCGGTCACGCGAGAGCCAGCCACTGTGCCGACCTTCGGGATTCGGAAGGTTTCCAGCACTTCGGCGCGGCCAAGATAGGTCTCTTTGAACGTCGGCTCGAGCAAGCCGCTCATGGCGCGCTTGATCTCATCCTGCAACTCGTAAATGATCGAGTGCAGACGGATATCGACTTCTTCCTGCTCGGCCAGTTCCTGCGCCTTGCGCTCCGGCCTCACGTTGAACCCGATGATAATCGCGTTCGACGCCGAGGCGAGCAGCACATCGGTCTCCGTGATTGCACCCACTCCCGATCGCAGCACCTTCAGCCGCACCTTATCATTCGAGAGCTTCGAGAGAAGATCGGTGAGCACTTCCACCGATCCGTGCACGTCGCCCTTGAGAATGATGTTGAGTTCCTTCGTTCCGGCCGTCTTGATCTGCTCGGCCAGGCCTTCGAGCGAAACACGGGAACTCTTGGCCAACGCGGCTTCGCGAGCTTTCTGCTCTCGGTACTCCGAAATGCCTCGCGCCTTATCGCGATCCGCGACGACCACAAACTGATCTCCTGCTTGGGGCAAGCCTTCCATGCCCAGGATCTCGACCGGCGTCGACGGCGGGGCGGATTCGAGAGCCGCTCCACGATCGTCGAACATCGCGCGCACTTTGCCGTAGACATTCCCCACGACGAAGTTGTCACTGGCGTTCAGCGTGCCGTTCTGCACCAGAACCGTCGCTACCGGACCTCGTCCACGATCGAGCTTTGCTTCGAGAACCACGCCGGAGGCGGCGCGCTCTGGAGTCGCTTTCAACTCCGCGAGATCGGCGACCAGGCAAATCATCTCCAGCAGCAGATTCAGATTCGTTTTCTTCTTCGCCGAGACGTCGACGAAAACGGTTTTGCCGCCCCAGTCTTCCGGCATCAGTCCACGATCAGCAAGCTGCTTCTTCACGCGATCGGGCATGGCCTCAGGCTTGTCGATCTTGTTCACCGCGACAATGATCGGGACTTCCGCTGCGTGGGCGTGATCGATCGCTTCAAGCGTCTGCGGCATAACCCCGTCGTCAGCCGCTACGACGAGCACCACAATGTCGGTTGCTTTCGCGCCGCGGGCACGCATGCGAGTGAACGCCTCATGGCCCGGCGTATCCAGAAATACGATCTCGCGGCCGAAGGCTGGCGACTCTGTATCGGTGATGCGGACTTTGTAGGCGCCGATGTGTTGCGTGATGCCGCCCGCTTCCCCTTCCGCTACGTTGGTGAGGCGGATCGCATCGAGCAGCGTCGTTTTTCCGTGATCGACGTGGCCCATGATCGTAACGACTGGAGGACGCGGCACCGCTTCCGCGGCGGCCTCCTCGCTCGATCCGGCAGCTGCGTCGATATCTTTCGCAGCTTGCTCCTCGAAGGTAATCACGTTCGTGTCGGCGCCAAAGAAGCGCGCCATCTCGCTCGCGAGTTCCGCATCCAGAGTCTGGTTGATCGTGGCAAACACGCCCCGACCCAGCAGGCGCGAAATGAGATCCTTCGCGCGAATGTCCAGCTTCTCAGCCAGATCCTTTACGCTGATTCCTTCTGTAATCGTGATGTTGCGCGTAATGGGCGCGGGTTCGTTCGACACCACCATGCGGGGCGGTGGAACGTAGCCCTTCATTGGCCCTTCTTTGACTCCGCGCGGAACATAACGCTGTCCGGGTCGCCGCGCAGGGGCACCTGGACGACTCCCCGGGCGCACCGGGCCCGGAGGCGGCAATCCTGGGCCGACGCCAATGGGCCGAGGACCGCTCGGCGCCTGGCGTGTGGGATGCATCGGACGCCGTTCTCCCGGACGCAGCGGCGGACGCGGCCCGCCCGCTCCCGGCGCTTGCGGACGCGGACGCTGGAAAATCGGCTGCCCGGGCACGGGTCTGCCTGGAATCGGACGTGCCGTTCCTGCAGATGGGCTGCTGCTTGACGCTGCAGGTGGCGCAGGTCGAGGCGGAGGCGCTTTGTAAACCGGACGCGGGCCCGTCTGCGGAACAATCATCCTCGGCGCGGGAGTCGCAGGGGCTGCGGGCGGAGCCGGCGGTGCAGGCTTTGGCGGAGCAATCGTCGCCGCTGGTGGAGCGGCGGCGATAACACTCGGCGGAGCTGGCGCCGAAACTGGAGGAGCTGGCGGCGGTACCAGGCGCACGGGCGCGGAAACTGCAGGCGCGCTTGCTGATACGGCAGGCTTCTCGACAACTGGAGGTGCCGGAGGCGCAGGCGGAGCCACTATTGGAGCAGTCGGCGCAACTTGCGGCGTTGCAGATGCAACCGGCGCTGCCGCGACAGGAGGCGCAACCGGACGTACCGGCGGAGGTGCTACAGGCGCTTTCGCAGCCGGTGGTGGCACGGCGACAGGCCGGGGAGCCGGAGCAGCAGCCGGACGCGGCGGCGGAGGCGCAGGGTGCGTCACTGCTTCCTTCTGCTGCGTGATGGCCTTCAGCACATCTCCCGGACGCGAGATGTGCGACAGATCAATCTTGGTCTTGATTTCTTCTTCGCCACGTAATGCGGGACGCGCTGACTTTGCCGCCGATGCCGGCGCTTCGGATCCACCTCGAATGTGGACCCGCACCTTTTCGGCTTCATGTTCTTCGAGCGAGCTGGAGTGAGTCTTCTTCTCCGTGACCCCGACAATGGGGAGCACATCAAGAATGGCTTTGCTTTTGACTTCCAGCTCTCTTGCGAGATCGTTGATTCGTACCTTACTCATCCGCCCTTTCTCTGTGCCCCGCGTTGTGCCTAGGTCTTCATCGCAGCCTCACGGAGTCAATTCCTGCACTTGCATGTCGCAGACAATGCATCGTGCAACTATTCGGTTGTTTCCGGAGACGCGCCTTCTTCCGACGGATCCCCTTGTTCTTCTTTCGTGGCGCCCTCTGATTCCGGGGCTGCCGCCGATGCTTGCTCTTCTGACGCCTCAGCCTCGCCGGCCGCACTCTCTTCGGTGGCGCCCGCTTCAGCTTCGTCGATTGCCGCGGGCACCTCGCCCGACTCCAGGCTGGCAAAGTAATTATTGACCGCAAGACTGATTTTTTCCACCGTCTTCGGCCCGATCCCCTCGATCGCCTCCAGCTGCTCTGGCGTCATATCGGCCAGTGACTCCACCGTGGTCACGCCCGCCGCAGTGAGCTTCTCAACCACGCCTTCACCCAGGCCCGGGACATTCTCCAGTGGAGTCGTGGTCTGCGGACTCATCGCCGCCATCTGCTGCTCGACTTCCTGCCGCTTCTCTTCCTCGCTCTTGATATCGATCTTCCATCCCAGCAATTTAGCCGCGAGACGGACGTTCTGCCCCTTCTTGCCGATGGCAAGCGACAGCTGGCTATCGTCGACCACCACTTCCAGGTGCTTGTCCGAGCTGTCAACGACCGTGACCCGGCTGACCTTCGCGGGCTGCAACGCTTTTTCAGCGAATGTGACCGCATCTTCGTGATACTCGATGATGTCGATCTTCTCCCCGCGCAGCTCGCGGATAATCGACTGCACCCGCATGCCCTTCATCCCGACGCAAGCGCCGACCGCGTCGACGTCCTTGTCCTTCGACATTACAGCGATCTTGGTGCGCTCGCCGGCCTCGCGGGCAATCGCCCGGATCACAACCGTGCCGTCGTAGATTTCGGGGACCTCGGTTTGGAACAGGTGCTGCACGAGCTCCGGCGCAGCTCGCGACACCACGACTCCCGGTCCCTTGCTGGCTCGCTCCACACGGGCAATCACCACCCGCACCCGCTCGCCCACCGCGAACGATTCCAACCGCGATTGCTCCTTGCGCGGCATGCGCGCTTCCGCCTTGCCGATATCGAAGATCACATCCGGACCCTCGACGCGCTTTACGGTCGCGTTCACGATCTCGGTGACGCGTCCGATGTACTCGTTGTAAACCGTGTCGCGCTCAGCCTCGCGAACCTTCTGGAAAATGACCTGCTTCGCGAGTTGTGCGGCGATGCGTCCTAAAATCCCTTCGGTCACTTTTGGGATCTGTAGCTCTCCGCCCACCTCCAGCGCGGGATCCACCTTGCGCGCATCTTCCAGCGCGACCTGCAGGTTCGGATCTTCGACCTGCTCGGGAGACTCCACAACCGTCTTCACCGCGAAGGCGCTGATTTTGCCGGTTTCCTTGTCGAGCTTGGCGCGGAGATTTTCCTGCGACTTGTAGTACTTGCGCGTGGCCATAACAATGGCGTCTTCCACCGCGCTGACCACAATCTGCGGATCAATCCCCTTTTCCCGGCTCAGTGCGTCGATCGTGTTGTAGAGCTCGCTAGCCATAAATCAGTTCTCAGTTGCCAGTGGTCGGTTGCCAGTTTGATTGGAACGAAAGCCAAAACTTTTGCTGACCACTCATCACGAACCGCTGAACACTTCTTCAAATCTCCGGCACCAGATTCGCCTTCTCCACGTTGGCGAATTCAATTTCCATCGTCTTTCCGGCGTCCGGGCCCATTTTGCGGCGCGACTTGTGCCCGGCGACACTTAAATCGAGCGTTAGAACATTGTTCTCAAACTTTTCCAGGCGCCCCTCAAAGTGCCGGTTGCCGTTCACCGGCTGCCGCGTCATCAGCTTGATGCGGCTCCCGACAAAGCGCGCAAAATCCGCCGCTTTCGTGAGCTTCCGGTCAAGTCCGGGCGACGAAACTTCCAGCGTGTACGAACCGCCGGGCATAGCATCTTCGACGTCGAGGATCGTGCCAAACTCGCGGCTGAAGTTCGCGCAGTCCTCGTGCGTGACTCCACTCAGCGCTTCTGCACCCGCTCCGGGCTTATCCAAAAAGACCCGCAGCATGCGCGCGCCGCCTCCGCCGAGAAACTCGACATCGACAACTTCAAGGCCGCTTGAGGCGGCGACCCGCTCCGCGATCTCGCGCACCCGTTCTACCGCAAGCGCCATAGAACCATTAAGTTACAGGCGATGGCCAGCACAACCGAGGGCTCCAACTAAAAAGTGGGCTTGCGCCCACTGGTGTGCTTCGCCAAATGCCGGTACACAGCAGTTCTCGAATAATTAATATACGCCCGGACCGGGAGAAAAGACAAACGGGCCGGATGTTCTATTGAATGAGTGTGAAGAAGCCCAGCGGCGTGTCTCGTTTAAGCATATCGCTACTGCGTCAGTCCGAAAACTCCGACGCCCGCCCTCGCTCCCACGTAAACCTTTCCGTTGATCACGGTGGGAACGATGAACTTATTGCCGCTGCCAAAGTGATCTCGCCCGCCAGACGCCTGGTTGCTGTCATAAAGTTCGCTGAGGTTCGTCGCGTCAAAGGCATACAAAACGGCTGGATCCGAATTGTCCGCTGCCCACAGGATGGCATTGTTCGTTCCATTCGCAGTAATGCTTGGCGTCGTCCCCGGGAACGGGAATGTGTGGCTAGTTTGAAAGGCGGGACTCGTGCCCAGTTTGGCGTTATGGACCGCGAACGCCTTGATACTGTCCCCGACAGCCCCGAAATAAACGAAACCATTGAAATATGCGGGCGTGGAATAGACTCCGCTGGCCAGAGCACCCTGGATTTCCTGATAAATGTTATTCGCGCTGGCATTAAACTTTCCCATGGAATCACGATCGACCACGTAGATGTTGGCATCTTTGCCGGCACCGACCGCCAGATGCCGCGTTTCACCCGAACTATCGGTGAGATCCGGCAAGATTAAAGCGCCCCCCGAACCTAAATCACTGTCAGTCGCGTTTTCCGACACCTGATTGGACATTTCGAAATAATCGACCACTTCGAGGGCTCTGTTTGCCGTCGAAATCCTTAAAAACGCGTTGCCGTAATCGTGCTGTGTTGGCAGTCCCTGCGCGTTCAATGTGGAGTCAAACGTTCCGTTGGCCGCTAGAGCAAAGATGTTTCCGCTTGCGTCGACAGCAGGCCCCGCACCGCTCATCCAGAAGGAACCCTCGTTGCCATTCGGGGTAATGTTCAATACGGATACTTGCGCGAGCGTATTCTCGTCGTACCCGATGATCCATCCGCTGTACGGGCGCATATCGCAGTGCGAGCCCCAACTTGTGTAAATCACACCGTTGAGCAAAAGCAGTCCTGGCCGTTCAAGCTGCTGACCCGGACTGAAAATCTCCTTCCCGCCGGAGCTGTTATCGCCGGTTCCTGGATACGATGCCTGAATCTGTTGCGGACCGCCGAACTCTTCGGCACCGGTTGTAACATCGAGCGCGTGCAAACGCTGATGGTAGTTGCCTGATCCGTCCTTCGACATCGCCACGACATAAATGGTTCCGTGCGCCCCGGCCGATGGATCGATTACCGGAGTAGACGTCACCCCAATTTCCGGCGTCACCTGATCGCAGCCGTGATCATCGCTCGGCGTCTCTCCGGCACCCAAGGCGGAAACTTTCCAAAGCTGGGCTCCGCTATCGGCATCGAAAGCGAAAACGCTGCCGTGCTCACTCGCCACAAAAAGCACGTTGTGGGTACCCTGGCTCGGGATCGCCAGGTTCGGTAAATACAGAGGCTGGGCGTCCGCCTTGCCGTCCACGGGAATGGTGAATAAAAGCCCAAATTTTCCCGAACCCACAGTCGAGGGCGTCAGAGTCGTCTCGCCGAGGTTCTGCCCCGAACGGGCATTGTCGTTGTGATACGTCGTCACAGTGCTCGTCGTCGATGGCGTGGGAAGAGGTGTGCCGATTCCTTTGACACTGCTCGAACTGCCGCTGCAGCTGACCAAATAGAATCCGATCGCAGCCAGCAACAACAAAGAGCCGGTCACTCCGAGGCGGCGATCGTCGTAGCCGAATCGCGACGGAGTGCGTTTCCCAGGTTCTCGCGCTTCCAGAGGGCCTCTGCTGGACATACTCTCATTTAGAGTAGTTTTCCGCGCAGGATGTTATCGCCGAAAATTGGTTCTAGGAGATTTGCCTGATCATCCGCCCCTCTCTACAATAAAATTTCACCCACACAGCTGGGCGGACTCCTGACAACATGATCCATTTCCCCGTCCCCGAAGCTCTTACTTTTGATGACGTCCTTCTTCTGCCCGCCCATTCCGACGTAATTCCGTCGACGGCCAGCACTCAGACGCAACTCACGCGCAATATCACGATCAACATCCCGATCGTCAGCGCTGCCATGGACACCGTCACCGAGTCGCACATGGCGATCGCGCTCGCCCAGCAGGGCGGCCTGGGGATCATCCATCGCAACCTCAGCATTGAGGATCAGGCAAACGAAGTCGACAAGGTAAAGCGCTCGGAGAGCGGGATGATCGTCGATCCCGTCACCATGCATCCCTCCGACCGCGTCAGCGACGCGCTCGAGGTCATGCGCAAGTACAAAATCTCGGGCGTGCCCATCACCGAAGACGGCAAGCTCGTCGGCATCCTCACCAATCGCGACCTGCGCTTCGAGTCCCGCTTCGACATTCCGATCGACAGCGTGATGACCAAGAAAAATCTGATTACGGTCCCAGTCGGAACAACGCTGGAAGATGCCGAAAAAATCCTTCATCAGCATCGCGTCGAAAAGCTTCTCGTCGTCGACGATAAGTACAACTTGAAGGGCTTAATCACCGTCAAGGACATCCAGAAGAAGTTGAAATATCCGAGCGCCGCCAAAGACTCTCAGGGACGCCTCCGGGTCGGCGCGGCCATCGGCGCAACCGGCGATTTCCTGGAGCGCGCCCAAGAACTGGCGGCGGCCAAGGTTGACGTTCTCGCCATCGACAGCGCGCACGGGCATTCCACGAAAGTTCTCGAAGCAGTCAAGCTGGTGAAATCCAAGCTCCCGCACGTCGATCTCCTTGCCGGCAACGTCGCGACCTTTGATGGCGCTTGCGAACTGGCTCGTGCCGGCGCTGATGGCATCAAAGTCGGCATCGGTCCCGGATCCATCTGCACCACGCGTGTGGTCACTGGCGCCGGCGTTCCGCAAATCACGGCGATTGCGGAGGCGTATCGCGCTACGAAGGATTCGGGCGTTCCCATCATTGCCGACGGCGGCGTCAAGTACTCCGGCGACATCACCAAGGCGCTCGCCGCTGGCGCCAGCGCGGTCATGATCGGATCGTTGTTCGCAGGCACGGACGAAAGCCCCGGTGAGCTGATCCTTTATCAAGGCCGCTCGTTCAAGTCCTACCGCGGCATGGGATCGCTGGGCGCAATGGCACAAGGATCCAGTGAACGCTATTTCCAGAGCGTCGATTCCGAATCCGCAGCGTCAAACTCCCAGCAGAATGGCGAATCCAACCGGCTCGATAAGCTGGTCCCCGAAGGCATCGAAGGCAGGGTCCCTTACCGCGGATCCGTGGCAATGATCGTCTATCAGATGGTCGGCGGGCTGAAGTCCGGGATGGGCTACTGCGGATGCTCCACCATTCCCGAACTGCTGAACAAGACACGTTTCGTACGCATCAGTGGTGCCGGACTGCGCGAGAGCCATGTCCACGATGTGATGATCACGCGCGAAGCGCCGAACTATGCAATTGAGTAACTAATTTTCGGAACGCCGTTGATCGCTCGTCGTCTAGTCGTTGGCCATTTTCAAACAGGCGGCCAACGACGAGCAGCGAGCGACCAGCGACGTCTTTTTCCTTGAACGAAGATCCTCATCATATTCTGAAGGCTTGGATCGCCGCGATCCTGTGGCTCATTGTGATCGCCATCGAATCCACTTCTTTGCTGTCTGCCCACAACACCAGCCGCTTTTTGTATCCGCTCCTGCGCTCGCTCTTCGGCCTCGAATGGGACCAGTTCGACCGCTGGCATTTCTTCATTCGCAAGGGCGGACACGTTTTCGGCTATGGCTTACTGAGCATCCTGCTGTTTCGTGCCTGGCGCGAAACTTTGCCCGCGGCTGGAAGCCCCACATGGACGTTCCGCTGGACCCGCATCGCCGTGCTTGGAACCGCCCTGGTCGCCTGCCTCGACGAGTGGCATCAGAGCTTTTTGCCGTCGCGCACCGGACGATGGGAGGACGTTGTGCTCGATACTTGCGCCGGAATCGCCGCCCAGATCCTTCTTCTCTGCTGGCTCCGCTGCTTCCACCGGACGCCCGTCGTAGAAACGTAGCTCAGCTACGTCTCAGCAGTGCGCAAGCAAGCCCTTCGCATCGGAAACCATCTCCAAGAACTCCCCTGTGCGATTGCCAATTTGGAACGGAGTCGCGATCTGATCCCCGGGTCGATGGTCAACCATCCTTCAGCGCTGCTAGACTGAATGGTTTGGCGAATCGACCCCGGCCGGATCCGGACCAGGGTTCTGCGAGACATTCATGCTGAAAGCCGGCGATATTGCGATTGTGAGCGGGGCGCGTACGCCCTTTGGCCGCTATTGCGGCAAGCTCAAGGATTACACCGCCCAGGAACTCGGCGCCGTCGCGGCTCAGGGCGCCATCGAACGTTCAGGGCTCGATCCCAAGGAATTCGATCACGTCGTTTTCGGAAACGCGCAACAGACGTCCGGCGACGCGCTGTACGGCGCGCGCCATGTCGGGCTTCGTGCCGGGCTCCCGATTGAGACCCCCGCTCTGACCGTCAACCGTCTCTGCGGCTCGGGTATGCAAGCCATCGTGAACGCCGCCCAGATGATTCAGACCGACGAAGCCAAAATCGTCCTTGCTGGCGGCATGGAAGCCATGTCCCAGGCCCCCTTCGTCATCCGCGGACGCGACGGCTTCACCCTCGCGCCCGGTGGCAAGCTCGAAGATTCGCTGATGGTGGCACTGCTCGACTCTTACTGCGGCTCCTACATGGCGAATACCGCCGAACTCTACGGCTCGCAACAAGGCATCACGCGCGCAATGCAGGACGAGTTCGCCCTGCGCTCGCAAAAGTGCGCCGACGACGCCTACAAAGCCGGACGCATACAAGAAGAGCTGGTCCCCGTGCCTCTCCGCAACCACAAGGGCGAGCCCACCGGAGAGTCACTCACTGAAGACGACCATCGCCGCCCGCAAACAACTATGGAAGGCCTCGCGAAGTTGAAACCCGCCTTCGGCAAGAGCGGCACCGTTACCGCTGGAAACGCCAGCGGCATCGTTGACGGAGCCGCAGCTGTCGTAGTCATGTCGATCGAGGAAGCCCGCAAGCGCCAGATCGAACCGCTGGGGCGGATCGTGGGATGGGGCGTCGCGGGAGTAGAGCCCAAGGTCATGGGCCGCGGCCCGGTCCCTGCATCGAAGATCGCGCTGCAAAAAGCCGGGCTGTCGCTTGACTATATCGACCTAATCGAAGTGAACGAAGCCTTCGCTGCGCAATATCTGGCGGTTGAAAAAGAATTGGGCCTCGATCGCGAAAAAGTAAACGTGAACGGCGGAGCCATCGCGCTCGGACATCCGCTCGGCGCCACCGGGACGCGGCTGGTAATCACGTTGCTTTACGAACTACGCCGCCGCAAGAAAAAGTACGGACTGGCGACAGCCTGCATCGGGGGCGGGCAAGGCATCGCGATGGTGGTGGAGAGCATGAATTGACATGACTGTAATGGGGCGCCTGAAACGTTCCTCTTTGTGCGCAGCCGTCGCAGTGATTGCGAGCGCCGTCGGAGGCCTTACGCTTGGTTTTATCTTGAACCAGTCTGGTTCCCGGCATTAGCGCCTTCGCCAGCGCACAATGATAAGGTTTTGAAGGATGAAGGAAGCAGGCATGGAAATCAGAAAAGTTGGCGTTCTCGGTTGTGGGTTGATGGGCTCCGGCATCGCTCAAGTCGCGGCAATGGCCGGATTCGACGTCAGGGTACTCGAAGTCGAACAGAGGTTCCTCGACAAAGGCTTCGCTGGAATCGACAAGTCGTTAGCTAAATTTGCCGAGCGCCCGGTCGAAAAAGGCGGCATTACCGGTCAACAGAAAGATGCGATCCGCGCGCGGCTGAAGGGCACGACCAACAAAAGCGACCTCGCCGATTGCGACATCGTCATCGAGGCCATCATCGAGAACGTAGAAGAGAAGAAAAAAATGTACGAGTCGCTCGATGGCATCGTGAAAAAAGACGCGATCTTCGCTTCCAATACCTCCTCTATATCAATCACCGAACTTCTGACCGCCGTCAAAAGGCCGGAGCGCTTCATCGGACTGCACTTCTTCAACCCCGTGCCGCTGATGAAGCTGGTTGAGGTCGTGCGCACCATCGCCACGGCTGACGAAGTTTACGATGCGGCCTACGAGTTCGCGAAAAAGCTTGGCAAGGTCCCGGTCCGCACCTCCGACAAAACCGGATTCATCGTGAACCGCCTTCTGGTCCCCTACCTGCTCGATGCGATCCGCGCCTACGAAGAGGGGGTCGGATCGATCGAAGATATCGACAGCGCGATGAAGCTTGGCTGCGGCTATCCCATGGGCCCATTCACGCTGCTCGATTTCGTGGGCCTCGACACGACCTACTACATCACGCACGTGATGTACGACGAGTTCAAAGAGGGCCGCTTCGCCTCGCCTCCGCTGCTGAAGCGGCTGGTGATGGCGGGCTGGTACGGGCGCAAGTCCGGACGCGGGTTTTACGATTACGCGGACCCGGAGAAGCCGAGGGCGCAGAAGCTTTAGCCACTGATTAATGTGGGTTTTGATTTCCGGATGTGGGCGTAGAACTGGAAGAACCTCCCTCTCCGTCGATTCCATAGAGGGATTCCGTGACTGTGTATTGGAGCAGGACGAGAAAAAAAGCAAAGACTGTGCACAAAAATGCAGCCGTGTACCACTGGTTGTGCGTCCTGGACTCAGTTCTTAGGAGCAGGACATTTGCAAGCGCAAGTGGTCCTAGAAAGAACAGCACGATGTGGACGACATAAAACCCGGGGCCGAAAAGTGCCCGACTTCGGACTGACCCGATCGCGACCAGGAAACCTATTTCAACGAGGAACGCAGCTAACACGAGAATCGAAACGAACTTGAGAATCGAACCAAGCCATTGAACTTTCGAAATGACTTTGGCGACAAATAGGCAGTACAGCATGCAACACGCTAATGCAACTGGCACAGATCCGATAATGCCGAAAAGCTCCATCCCGATGACATTGTAAGCTTACGTTCCAGGAGGAAGATTCCTTGGTGATCCGTGTAAATCCGCGGCAAGGATTTTGACCTTATGACCTACGAAAACATTCTCCTCGAAAAGAAAAACGCGGTCGCGTACGTCACCATCAACCGGCCGAAGGTGCTCAACGCCCTGAACATGGCCACGATGGAAGAACTGCGGGCCGCGTTTCACGACATCAAGAACGACAAGAACATCCGCGTTGTAATCTTCACCGGAGCGGGCGAAAAGGCGTTCATCGCCGGAGCCGATATCAACGAACTGGCGAAACACGACGCGGTCAGCGGGAAGGAATATACGCACCGCGGCCAGTCCGTTCTGAATTTGATCGAGAACCTGGGCAAGCCTGTGATCGCCTGCATCAACGGCTTCGCTCTCGGAGGCGGATGCGAGATCGCCATGGCCTGCACGATGCGCCTGGCAAGCGAGAATGCAAAGCTGGGTCAGCCCGAAGTGAAGCTTGGAATTATTCCTGGCTACGGCGGCTCGCAGCGTCTGCCGCGCCTGGTTGGCAAAGGCATTGCCATGCAGATGGTGCTGGCCGGAGAACCTATCACGGCGCAAGAAGCGCATCGCATCGGACTCGTGAATGAAGTGACGGCCCCGGCCGACTTGATCCCGCGAGCCGATGCGATCGCTGCGAAAATCGTCGCCAATGCTCCGCTCGCTGTTCAGTACGCGATGGAAGCGGTGAACAAAGGCATGGAAATGACGCTGGCCGAGGGCCTGTATCTTGAAGCAACGCTCTTCGGCGTAAGCTGCGCGACTGAGGATAAAACCGAAGGCACGAAAGCATTCCTCGAAAAGCGTCCGGCACAATTCAAAGGAAAATGAGTTCAGGAATCTTTAGAACGCCCTTGTCATCCTGAGCGCCTAAGCGAAGAGGAAAGTTAATCATCGGCAAGAAACTCAAAATCGAATCGCCGCCCGAACCTTCCATCCCTGCGCTTGAGGGCAGCCTCGACGCTTCGGGCAAGCGCTTTGCGATCGTGGTCTCCCGTTTCAACGCTTTTATCACCGAGCGCCTGCTGCAAAGCGCCTGCGACGGACTGTTGCGTTCTGGTGCCCGCAAAAAAGATATCGACGTCGTGCGCGTCCCCGGCGCCTTCGAAATCCCTCTGGCTGCACGCACCCTTGCCCTGACCAACAAATACGACGCCGTCATCTGCATTGGATGCCTGCTACGCGGCGACACCGCGCATTACGATGTCATCGTCAACGAAGTCACGCGCGGGATCGGACAGTCGACGCAGGAAACCGGCATCCCTCACGCGTTCGGCGTCCTCACCTGCGACACCCTGGAACAGGCGATCGACCGCGCCGGATTGAAAATGGGCAATAAAGGATTCGAAGCGGCGCTCGCCGCGATTGAAATGGCGTCGTTACAACAAGGGATCAGGCGCCAGGACTCAGGAACCGGCAAAGTCCATCAGCCTCACCCCGCGCGCCGCAAGAAACAACAAGCGAATACAAAATCTCGAGGAAAGAACCGCTCTCGCTGACGCTCGCATACAGTACACTGACCCCTGATCACGAATCACTGACCTTCACTTCCCCATGGGCACCCGCCGCAAATCCCGCGAACTCGTCCTGCAGATGCTCTTCCAATCGGATATGGGCAAGCAGGACGCCGATCACGTCCGCCGCACCTTCTGGGCTGAGCACAAATCGGCCAGCGATGATGTCCGCGGCTTTGCTGACGATCTTTTCCGGGTTGCGATGGATCGCGGCCCCGAGATCGACGGCCTTATCGAACGCCACGCCGAGCATTGGCGCATGGATCGTATGGCTGCCGTCGACCGCAATCTACTGCGCGCTGCCGTTGCAGAATTGCTTGCCTATCCTGAGACCCCGCGGGCCGTTGTCATCAATGAAGCGCTCGAAATCGCGCGCAAGTTCTCAACCCTGGAGTCCGTCCATTTCGTCAACGGCGTGCTCGACAGCGTGGGGAAAGAGCTGGAAAAACCTGCCTGATTTCCCATCGTAGAAACGTAGCTCTGCTGAGTCTCACTTTAAAGTGAGGAAAGTCTCCGCGTGAAACCTGCCTAAGGCTTCACCGCAATCAGGTTCAACGAGCAACTGATGGTCTGGGATGTACAGAACGGATTGAGGTAGTTGGGGAGTTCCGGAAACGTGGTCTGCACCGAGTCGCTTCCACCCAAGGCCGTCGTCACAGAGTGCAGCATTCCGTCGGTGCCAACAACGATGATCGTCCCGCTATCCGCCGACATTCCCGCTCGAATCGGCAGAGCATTGTTGGCGAGCGGTATGCCATTCGTGGCTCCGGTCAACAAATCGTGGACCAGCACGGTTGACCGGTCACTGGCCAGCACGTAAAGCAAGCCACCGTCAGGTGAAGCAAAGAAATCAATAGGCCGGATGCTTCCCTGGCTCAAATTCAACTGCTGCAGGGAATGAGTGATATGCATCGGGCAGATCGACGTGGCCGGCGTCGCAATCGTGGCAGCGGGGATGCCCGTCACAGTTGATGTTATGTAATCGATCGCGCCACCCTGCTCCAGGGCAACCAGGTGTGTTCCATCGGCGAGTTGCTTGAACGAAATGGGGGCCGCCGTCAGTGGAATGACTTGAGGTACAAGGCCCGGCGCCGGACCGGTAGCCACCGCGCCATCGCACATGTCATAAACAGTGAACGCGGCCCCGCCCCCTCCCAGCGACGACTCCACCACATACACAAATGCTCCATTCGTCGAAAAGGTGATCGCATTCACCGTCGTTCCGGCTGCCAGCGGGATGGTCTGCAGCGCCTGCAAAGGCGAGTAAACGTACAAATTCGGCGCGCCCGTCGCGTCAAACCCGAAGATGAACGCCTTCAACCCATCCGGCGAGAAGGCCGCCGTGCTTGCACCCTGAATGCTGTATGCCGTCACCGAAGAACTGCTAATCGCGCTGGTGTTCACCACAAATACCTGGTTCGGATTGAGGGTGGTATCCGAAAAAATCGCCTCGCTCCCATTCTCGGAAACCGCGAGCACCTTCCCTGTCACATTTCCCAGCCCCGAAAACGGACTGGTTGCCGTCCCCAAATTTGCGGGATTGATCGCTGCTGCCCCTATCTCGCTTCCCATGTACGCTTTGTCGCCGCCGGGATCGAAAAGAATCGATGTTGGCGATGACGGAAGCGGAATTTCCCCTCCCGCTACCGGTTTCGCAGCGTTCACGTTATAGAGAGAGGTCGAGCAATTCAAAGTATTTGCGTACGCGCAGTCCGAACTGGTAGCCAGCACCGAAGGCGCAGTGGGGGCGCCGGTGACAATTCCTGAAACCGCCCCGGGTCCAACAGGCGCGGTTTGCGGCGGGATTAACGGCGCGGACGCGTACACCGGTACTGGAATGAACTGCCGGCAGCTCGATAACTGAAAAAACTCCGTACACGCATTGGGAGCTGGCGCTGAAAGTATCGCCGGCGCCTCCGGATATCCGATGTTGCAACTCGGCGGAGAACACGACGCAGCGACCGACGCAGATCCCGGCAATGGCGTTGCGACGGAGCATGAAAGTTGACACGACGACCCAGTTTGCAGGACTGCTGGTTGCGACGACGTCCACGTCAGCGGAATCTTGCTCAGCAACACCAGGGTGTTCGCTCCCGGCAGTGAGGAATTGCCCATCACGTCTGTCACAATTGCAGTCACGTTTTGGGCGGTCCCTTTGTTCGTCACGAACGTAGTCTGGTCCGTCTGCTGCGAGCCCGCCGCTCCTACCTCCAGCGTGATGTTCTGGATCGGGCACGTCTCAAAAAAGTTCAGCACCGGCGACGTCTGGTTGCTTCCATTGACGACTTGCTGGTACTGAGGCTGCTGGAACACGTTGCTCGTCACGCCGCTGGCTGTGGCATAAATCTGGGTAATCCCGGGAGTGGTCGCCTTCGCCGTGGCCTGATTGGTCGCGACGTTATAGGTGAAATTGGTGACAATCGGGCTTACGGTAACCACGGCGCTGTTATTGGCGCTCCAGGTGAAGGGTCCCACCGACGTCGTGATGTCCGTGCCCTGGCTGAACGCCTGCGCCTGCACGGTCATGGATTGACCCTGCGAAAGGCATGGCTCCTGCAATGTCTGGTTTGCCGGGAGGATGCCCTTCACTACAATATTGTCGATCGGCGCATGTACAAAGACGTACGTCGGAGGACTGTGCACTCCGAGTGCGGACGCAGTCACCTGGGCAACTCCCAGGGTACCGGGTGTACAGATCGTGTACGTGCTATCCCATTGGCCGGCACAGGCAATGCCCGTGGGCGAGATCGTCAGAGTTGACGAGTCCGTGGTTTCCCAGGTGAATCCTACGTTGACATTATTATTCGTGCCGTTTTGCGCCGTAGCGGAAAATGTGATCTCTCCGCCTACCTGCAGCGATACACTGGTGCCGGGAGTCACCGAGATGCGGCTCGCGTAAGGAGATGTTCCCGGCGGCTTATGGCCCCCGCAGCCGCTAATACCGAAGAAAAACAGGATGACTGCAGCCCACCCACAACATTTCGAATGCAACCTGCCCATGCACCCTCGTCAAGCCTGAACTCAGCCGTCGCGGCAACATGCCACGTGCTGTTCTAAATGAACTGGAAAACCTGTAGTGTAGAGGCTGCCGCCCGAATCAGCAAGTTGCGGCGCTTTGCGGGCGTGAAGTTGAGCACAGCGACGCGGGGAGCCCGCAGCTGAAATCCCGACCGCACTTTGCGAGGGATCTCTCGACGATAAAAACGCCGCCCCATTGTTATGCGGTCCTTCATTATGAAATTATTGAGTCTCGCCATCGGGAACGCGGCATCGGCAATCGACCCTGCGCCACCACGCGCCCCGTCACCGTGGGATGCAAAAACATAAGTTGACGATGTTTCTTGGCACTTGCTATATTTAAAAGGTTCCGCGAGTTCATCCAGGCTTGTAGTGTGCTGTGGGTTTAAGTGTGTTCGCTGAACTCACAGAGAAGCTGTTGAGAAACACGTTTCCGGAATGGCGTTGTGATCCGGAAACTTTTCCTCGCTGAAACGTACCTGCGGCGCTTTCCGCCCAATGCGGAAAGACATGCGGGGCAAGGCTGACGAAACGGAATGCCCCCGGAATTTGGGCCGGGCGTCACCGTCGCTAGCGAAAGTCTTGATCGGGAATCCAGCATCTCTCCGGCATTTGTGCGGTGAGAAGTAATGGTCGGCCTTTTGTTTGGCTGGTCATGCCTGACGGTGCGCGCTTGCGCCAGTGTGCGATGCGCGCAATACGCGACCGCGATCGAGCGGTCAAGGAGCGGCAGAGAGTGCCTACTTTTAATCAGTTGGTAGCCAGTGGCCGGAAGCGGCCTCGTTATAAGACGGCCAGCCCTGCCCTGCAGGGATGCCCGCAAAAGCGCGGTGTTTGTACCCGCGTTTACACGCAGACCCCGAAGAAGCCGAACTCGGCGCTCCGTAAGGTTGCTCGCGTGCGATTGACGAATGGAATTGAAGTGACCACCTATATTCCCGGGGTCGGCCACAACCTGCAGGAGCACTCGATTGTGCTCATTCGCGGAGGTCGCGTGAAAGATCTGCCCGGCGTCCGCTACCACGTGATTCGTGGAACCCTGGACGCTGTCGGCGTAGCCAATCGCCAGCAGGGGCGGTCGAAGTACGGCGCCAAGAGAGCGAAGAAGGGATAAGCGCTAGTTTCGAGGTTTCAACGTTTCAAGGTGAGGTCACCCCCGGAAACGTCGAAACTTTTGAACTTTGAAACCTGGAGTTTTATGCCTCGAAAAGGACATATCGCAAAGCGGACGGTGCCGGCCGACGCGGTTTACGGCTCGGACCTGGTAACCAAGTTCATCAACTCCATGATGTGGCAGGGCAAGCGCTCCACCGCCGAGGGCATTTTCTACGAAGCCCTCACCAAGCTGGAGTCGAAGGGCGGCGATGAGGCCATCAAGTTGTTCAAGAAGGCCGTTGAGAACGCCAAGCCGCTGCTCGAAGTAAAGACGCGCCGTGTCGGTGGCGCGAACTACCAGGTTCCGGTGGAAGTAAACGCGGACCGCCGCACTTCCCTGGCGATCCGCTGGATCATCAGCTATGCCCGCGCCCGCGGCGAAAAAGGCATGGTCGATAAGTTGAGCAATGAGCTGCTGGACGCGGCTAACAGCCGTGGCGCAGCCATCAAGAAGAAAGAAGACGTTCACCGCATGGCTGAAGCCAACAAGGCTTTCGCGCACTATCGGTGGTAGAGGTTGAGCTGGAAGCTGACGGCGGATTGCTGACAGCTGATTTTATGGAGCCCAGAAAGAGTTAGGTCGTGCCCAGAACAGTCCCATTAGAGCGTTGCAGAAACATCGGCATCATGGCTCACATCGATGCCGGCAAGACCACTACGACCGAGCGCATCCTGTTCTATACGGGCAGGACGCATCGCATCGGAGAGGTCCACGAAGGCACCGCCACCATGGACTGGATGGAGCAGGAGCAGGAGCGCGGCATTACCATCACGTCCGCGGCCACGACCTGCACCTGGCGCGACATTCGCATCAACATCATCGATACCCCGGGCCACGTCGATTTCACCGCCGAAGTCGAACGCTCCCTGCGCGTGCTCGACGGCGCCGTCGCCGTGTTTGACGCGGTTCACGGCGTACAGCCGCAGTCAGAAAAAGTTTGGCGTCAGGCCGATAAATACGGCGTCCCGCGCATCTGCTTCATTAACAAGATCGACAAGATGGGTGCCGATTTTGAGCATGCCGTCGATACCATCCGCAAGCGCCTCAGTGCCAAGCCCGTCGCGATTCAGATTCCCATCGGACAAGAAGCGAAATTCGTCGGCGTCGTCGACCTGATCGCCATGAAGGCGATTATCTGGAAAGACGAAACCATGGGTGCGGAGTACGTCACCGAAGAAATTCCCGCCGATCTGAAAAAGAAAGCCGAAGCCTTCCACGCCCAGCTGGTTGAGAGCGTAGCCGAGAACGACGACGACATTCTGCATAAGTTCCTTGAAGGCGAAGAAATTACCGCCGACGAACTGCGGAAATCGCTGCGCAAGTCGACCATCGCACTGAAGGTATTCCCCGTCGTCGTTGGAACGTCATTCAAAAACAAGGGCGTGCAGCCGCTGCTCGATGCGGTGGTCGACTACCTGCCCTCGCCGCTTGATGTGGGCGAAACACACGGGAAGAACCCCAATACTGGGCAGGAAGAAACCCGCAAGCCCGACGATAAAGAACCTTTTTCCGCTCTGGCATTCAAAATCATGGCCGATCCATTCGTCGGCCAGCTCACCTTCATCCGCGTCTACTCCGGACAACTGAAGACCGGCGACTCCGTACTCAACGTGCGCACCGGCAAGACCGAGCGCATCGGGCGCCTGATGAAGATGCACGCCAACAAGCGCGAGGAAATCAACGAGATTCTGGCGGGCGATATCTGTGCCGCAGTCGGATTGAAAAACGTCTCCACCGGCGACACGATCTGCAACGAAGACCACCCGATCGCCCTTGAATCTATCGAATTTGCCGCGCCAGTGATCTCCGTCGCCGTCGAGCCCAAGACCAAGGCCGATCAGGAAAAGATGGGCATGGCGCTCGGCAAGCTGGCCCAGGAAGATCCCACCTTTAAAGTTCACACCGACCCCGACAGCGGACAAACCATCATCAGCGGCATGGGCGAATTGCACCTGGAAATCATCGTCGACCGCATGATGCGTGAATACAAGGTCGAGGCCAACGTCGGCAAGCCCCAGGTGGCATATCGCGAGACCATCCGCAAGCACTCGGAAGCCGAAGGCAAGTACATCCGGCAGACCGGCGGGCGCGGCCAGTACGGTCACGCCAAGATTTATCTCGATCCTCAACCACCGGGGACCGGCTACGAGTTTGTGAACGAGATTGTGGGCGGATCGGTACCGAAGGAATTCATCAAGCCCATCGATCAGGGCATTCAGGAAGCGCTCGAAGGCGGAGTGCTGGCCGGATATCCCATGGTCGACGTGAAGGCGACGCTTTTCGACGGCAGCTACCACGATGTCGATTCGAACGAAATGGCGTTCAAGATTGCCGGGTCGATGGCATTCAAAGAGGCGGCGCGGAAGGCTTCTCCGGTTCTTCTCGAGCCTGTGATGGCGGTCGAAGTGGTCACCCCGGAAGATTACGCCGGAACGATCATGGGCGACCTGAGTTCGCGCCGCGGCCGCATCGAAGGCATGGAGCATCGCGCCGGATCGCAGGTGATCAAGGCGATCGTTCCGCTCGCGGAAATGTTCGGATACGCGACCCACATGCGTTCATCTACGCAGGGCCGCGCGGAATACTCCATGCACTTTGCGCGCTATGAGGAGGCTCCCCGCTCAGTTGCAGAGGAGATCATCGCTAAAGTGCAGGGAACCACGAAATAAATTTGAAAGGGCACGGCTTTAGCCGTGCCGAAACAGGCAATCATAGATTCGGGGCTTTAGCCCCTGAGGAACGGAAATGGCGAAAGAGAAATTTGAACGGAATAAGCCGCACTGCAACGTAGGGACGATCGGACACATCGATCACGGCAAGACGACGTTGACGGCGGCGATCACCAAGGTGTTGTCCAAGCACAACCCGTCGATCAAGTTCCGGTCGTTTGATTCGATCGACAATGCACCAGAAGAAAAGGCGCGTGGAATCACCATCGCGACGGCGCACGTCGAGTATGAGACGGCGAACCGGCACTACGCGCACGTCGACTGCCCCGGCCACGCCGATTACATCAAGAACATGATTACGGGCGCGGCGCAGATGGATGGCGCGATTCTGGTTGTGGCCGCAACCGATGGTCCGATGCCGCAGACGCGCGAGCACGTGCTTTTGGCGCGTCAGGTGGGTGTGCCCTATATCGTAGTCGCACTGAACAAGTGCGATGCGGTGGATGATCCGGAGCTGCTCGACCTGGTGGAACTCGAAGTGCGTGAGCTGCTGAAGACCTATCAGTTCCCCGGGGACAAGGTTCCGGTGGTGCGGATTTCTGCGCTGGGAGCGTTGAACGGGGAAGCGAAGTGGGAAGCGCAGATCGATGAGCTGATGAAGGCGGTGGATGAGTATGTGCCGCAGCCGCAGCGCGAACTGGAAAAGCCGTTCCTGATGCCGATTGAAGATATCTTTTCGATCTCGGGCCGCGGCACGGTGGTGACGGGACGAATCGAGCGCGGCAAGGTGAAGGTGGGCGAAGAAGTAGAAATCGTCGGCTTCCGTGAGACCCGCAAGACGGTGGTCACCGGGGTGGAGATGTTCAAGAAGCAGCTCGATGAAGGCATGGCCGGCGACAATGCAGGCCTGCTGCTGCGCGGCATCCCGAAAGAAGACGTGGAGCGCGGCATGGTGCTGGCCAAGGGCGGCTCGATCACGCCGCACACCAAGTTCAAGGCTGAAGTTTACGTGTTGAGCAAGGAAGAAGGCGGGCGGCACACGCCGTTCTTCAAAGGCTACCGGCTGCAGTTCTACTTCCGCACCACGGACGTCACCGGGGTAGCTGAGCTGCCCGGGGGCACCGAGATGGTGATGCCCGGCGACAACGTGGCGCTGGTGGTCGAGCTGATTACGCCCGTGGCCATGGAAAAGGGCCTGCGCTTCGCCATCCGCGAAGGCGGACGCACCGTGGGCGCCGGCACCATCAGCGAGATCATTCAGTAGGAAGTCGGCCGCCGGCCCCGGCCGTCGGCTTGAGTGAACGAAGCAAATTGAACAGGCGCGGCCAGGCCGCTGCCCATGAGCTCTTTGAGAATGATAGGTAAAGAGAGAATTCGAATTCGCCTGAAG
>DATGIB010000002.1:0-1440645 GCA_035307485.1 Candidatus Sulfotelmatobacter sp.
GTGCACCTGTTTCTTGCAGAACTCGCAGGTCAGGCGCACCAGCCGCTGCGCCAGGATGCAGTTCAGCGACGACACGAAGTTGTACACCTCCACGCCCATGTTCACGAAGCGGCCGATCACATCGACGACGTTGTTGGCGTGAACGGTGGTGAACACCAGGTGGCCGGTCAGCGCGGCATTGATGGCGATCTGCGCCGTCTCCTGGTCGCGGATCTCGCCCACCAGAATCTTGTCCGGGTCGTGACGCAAAATCGACCGCAACCCGCGCGCGAAGGTCAAACCCTTTTTCTCATTGACCGGGATTTGCGTGATACCGCGCAGCTGATATTCAACCGGGTCTTCGATGGTGATGATCTTGTCTTCATCGGTCTTGATCTCATTGATCGCGGCATAGAGGGTGGTGGTCTTGCCGCTACCCGTCGGCCCCGTGACCAGCACCATGCCGTAAGGTTCCTTGATGTAGCGGCGGAAGCGCCGCAGATCGTCAGGATCAAAGCCGACAACCTCGAGCGTCAAGGTGCGGAACTTCTCGCTCATCGACTCCTTGTCGAGGACGCGGAGCACGGCATCTTCGCCGTGAATCGACGGCATGATCGACACGCGGAAATCGATGGCGCGGCCGCTGTACTTGACCCGGAAACGCCCGTCCTGGGGCACGCGCCGTTCGGAAATATCAAGCTCGCTCATGACCTTGATACGCGAGATCACGGTGGAATGGTGCTCTTTGGCGATGGGCGGCATGGCCTGCGTCAGCACACCGTCGATACGGAACTTGATGACCACGGAATCGTCGCGGGTCTCGATGTGGATATCGGAAGCTCGCCGCTGCAGTGCGGTAAATATCGTGGTGTCGACCAGGCGGATGATCGGGCTCGTGTCCCCGGTCGCCGTGAGCTTGTCGATGGTCAGCGTCTCTTCCGCGCCTGTGGCTTCGTCTTCGCGGATAATCGTGAAGCCTTCGCTGGCTTCTTCGAGCACGCGCTGCGATTGCTCGGTCTTCTTGAGAATGTCGTCGATCTGCTTCAGCGTCGAGACTTTGGTGATGATGCGCTGCTTGAGCAGCAGGCTGATCTCGTCAATCATCATCAGCTGGCTGGGGTCGGCAATCGCGATGGCGAGCCTGCCGTCGGCCGTCTCTTCCAGCGGCACGAACTTGTAGCGGAACATCAGTTCGACCGGAATCCGCTTGAACAGGTCGTGATGCAGCTCGTAATTCGTCAGGTCGATGTATTCGCAGCGGTACCGCCGCGCCACATCCTGCGCGCGTTCCATATCGCTGACGCTATTCCCGTATGGCGTCGCCGCCGTCGTGCGGCCACCATTTCCAGCCGGAACAATCACCGTTTTTTTGTCTGCTGTTGCCATTCCACTGCTTCCATTTCCGATCGCCGATTGCCAACCTTCGATTTAGGCTCCACGCTTGAATCGGCAATCGCAAAAATCGATAACTGAAAATCCGCGATCAGTGCACTCCCAGGGTAAAGATCGGCAAATACAACGAGATCAGCACGCCGCCGACAAAAATCGCCATAATGATCAGGATCAGCGGTTCGATCAACGCCATTGCCGCTCCCAGCGCCGTCTGCACGTCTTCCTCGTAAAACTCGGCCACCGAGTTCAGCATCGCCGGCAACGCGCCAGTCGATTCGCCGACTTCGATCATTTCCACCGCGAGCGGCGGGAAAATTTCCTGTTCTTCCAGGCTTCCGGACAGGCCCTGGCCCTCGCGCACCCGGATGCTGGCGCGATTGACTCCCTTTAAGATGCGGCGGCTGCTCATCGAGGAACCTGCCGTCTCCATCGCTGGAACCAGGGGCAATCCGCCCTGCAGCAGGGTTGCGAGCATGCGCGAGAAACTGGCCACCTGATGCTTCAGGCGGATCTCACCCAGCAAGGGCAAACTTAGAATCGCGCGGTCGATTTGATCCGCGCCGCGGTCTGTGTCTTTCCACCGCCAAAAAATGAATCCCGCGATCACAAATCCGACCACGCCAAACGGCAGATATTTCTGAGCATTCTGCCCCACGGCGAGCATGAATACCGTGATCGCCGGCAGCTTCGCGTCCAGGCTGTTGAACAGCTCCGCAAACTTCGGTACGACGTAGGTGAACAGGAACATCACCATAATCGTGACCACCGTAACCAGCAGGGTCGGATAGATCAGTGACACGAAAAGCTTCTTGCGGAACGACATCGCCATCCGCTGGAAACCGATATATCGTGTCAGCACTTCGTCGATGGCGCCGCTCTTCTCGCCGGCCATCAAGGTCGTCGTGTAGATTCTCGGGACGATGCCCTGCGCCGCGAACGCATCCGACAATAATTCGCCGCCCTTTACACGGTCGCGAACATTCTCCAGCAGCTCTTTGAGTTGCCCGTCCTTTTGCCGTTTGATAAGCAATTCCAGGGCATTCAAAATGGGTAATCCGGCGCGAATCAGCGTGAGAAACTGCTGGTTAAACACCAGAAACGTCGATTGTTTCAGCTTGCGCCGGCGGCGCATGCTGACGCCCCCGGTTAACACCCCTTGAGGCTTAACCCAGTAAACGAGATACCCCTGCTGCGAGTATCGGTCCCGGACTTCGGCCTCGGAGATCCCTTGCTCGACGTGCTGATGGATATGCCCGCGGTCGTCGGCGATTTTTACGACAAACTCAGCCATTTGTCTGTTTTTCTACCTTGGGAGAGGCGTAAACCTCAGTTTAACACCCCAATTTTCCATTCTAAGCCCGCGAAGTGGAGAGATTCAGTGACCGTAAGTACGCAAGTAACCAGTGCAGTAAAACCTGACGGGACTGATCCAAAACTCACGCGCCTATGGTTCCATCCCTTCTACAATTTCAGTCCCGGAAGGCGGTTTGAATTCAAACCGGGTGTCCGCCAGGACCACACCTTCCTTCTGATTGCTAAAGCGATATTCCGTCGCCGCCCCATCCACTTCCTGAAGAATCAGCCGGCAAATTTCATGATCTCGGGTGACCTCCACTACTACTTCGCTGATACGGTCTTCGAGACCTCGCGGCACCCCACGCAGTACAACGTTTTCCGGCGCTGAAGCAGTTAAATCCTTGGCTAGAGATAACCCCTGTAACTCTCTCTCTAATTTGGTTTTACCAAGCAAGAAAGCCACCGGTGATCGCATGTCCTCGAGCTTCTTTGCTGACGTCTTTCGCGCTTGCCGATCCTCAGGTACGTAAAACCACGCATCTCGGCCGTCTGAGACAAACAGCTTCTCCCTTGGAGAACGGTACTCCCAGCGCATCTTGCCGGGTTTTTTCAGCCAAAGAATTCCCGATTCCGTCCGCTCGATGCCCGAACCCCGGTAACCCTCGGTAAAGTCGGCTTCCAGCGTTTTCAAATGGTTGTAGTGCTCATCCACTGCTGCCGCGATGGCTTTCACGTCGGTGGAACCTTGCCCGATGACTTCCGCTGGAAAGAGAACCAGGAAGCCAGCCATGCAAACCCAAATGCTTCTTAGGCGATGTCCGTTTTTCACGTGGGGGAGGGTCAGAAACCTCGAATTCGCAATGCGGATTTTGGGGGTAGGGCCATTAACCTTCGACGAGGGAGGGCCCTAAGTAATTGTAAGCGGGTACCCACGAGTTGTCATTGTGAAACCGCAAATGCCGATCGTGCTGGTGCGCACTCTCTGTGCGCTCTCTTCCTGCCTCACGTGCACGCGTATTTCGCTTCGGGCACGCACTGCTGGTGCCCACGTTCATCGGCAACGCGGCCTACAAACTCTTCCTGATCGACACCGGTGCCGTTGTGAATTTCATCTCGCCAGCCGCCGCTCGCGAAGTCACGAAAGTTCACGGCGATTCCGACGCGATCGCCGAGGGCATCAGCGGCAAGGTCGACAAGGTTTATACCGCCAAGAAAGCCGTGCTGGCATTCGGTCACCTGCGACAGGAAAATCAGGATATGACCGCCATCGACACAAAGCAGATCACTGACAGTGTTGGAATCGAGGTTTCCGGCTTCCTGGTTTCAAGATGCTCCGATTGATCGATATCCCGATTGACTACCGTGACGCGCTGGTCGATTTCCGCTTTGACTCCAAGCGATTGGGCCGTTGAACTTCGCGGCCATACGCACAAACAATCCGCCTGGTCCCGCATCACAGAACAAGTATTCTGAAGACTCTCAAGCCATTAGACCTATTCGCGGTTGTTTGGCGGAGTGTACACTTTTCCTTCCCGAGGAGGGGATTTCGTGATCGAGCCCTGCAAGAGAGCTCTGTCTTATACCGTTATTTTTCTGCTGGCTGCCGTGGCGGCCTATGGACAGCGCGCCGCCATTGGCGTCGCATCCGGCGAGACGACCGACCGGTTCGGCGGTTTGCCTTCCGCCACGACCGCCGTCGGGGACATCAACGCTGATTTCATCGTGATCCAAGGCAGTCAGAAAAATCAGACCCCCGCCATCGTGGCTGGAGGAGAGATTGTTTTTCCCGCTGACACCACCAAGCATGCGTCGGAATTTTCCGCTTACGCGGGGCCCATTTTTCACTTCGGCAGCCATTTTTCGGCGGGGTTCCATGGCCAGGTCCACAAAATTCTTATTCCGGCCAGTAACGTGAACGGCCAGGAGTTTGCACGCTACAACATGCTGCTGGTCGAAGTTCCCGCGGTGCTCGAGTACAAATTCAGCAACGAACCCCGGCATGCCTTTCTGCAGGCGCAGGTCTCTCCCGAGTTCAAGCCGCACTTCACCGCTCCTAAGGCGGGAACCAATTATCCCAAGCCCAGTCTCGATCACGGATACTTCATTCGCGGCACTGCCGGATACGTGTTCGGAAAATGGTATGCCCGGGCTTCCTATGAAACGCGCTACTTCAAGTTCACCAACACGTTGAGCAACCCGAACGATCTCAATAACTGGAAGACGAACCTGATCACGGTAGGGGTCGGCGTGCTTTTCTAGGCTGAGGCCTGATGAGCTGGCACCGCTCGCCTAAGTCGTGATCGAAGAATAGATCTGCGAAAACGGAGAAGCCGAGAACACGCTCTGTGGTTCAGCGGTAATTGGAAGTTCGACCTTCAGGGATGTGCCGTTGCTGCTGGAGTGAATCTCCAAAGTCCCGCCCAATTCCTTCACTCTCTCGCGAATTCCGGCCAATCCAACACCTACGTTGGTTCCCGATTGCGTGAACTGCTCCAAGGTCTCTTTTGGAATTCCCTTGCCGAAATCACGAATGACGAGCAGTGCGTTCTCCGCATCCCGGTTCAACAGAATTTCCACCTTGCCGCTTCCGGAATGGCGGTGAACGTTGGTCAGGGCTTCCTGCATGATGCGAAATAATGCCGTTTCGATGACGGTAGGGAGCCGTCCCAGCTTGTCAGGAAGTTTCAATGTGGCCGCAATGCCGCTCCGTTTCCCAAATCCTTCGACGTACCAGCTTGCCGCAGATGAGAATCCGGCAGCATCCAGTAGCGGCGGATGGAGGAGATGCGAAAGCGTTCGCGTCTCGGTGATGGCGCGATCGATCAGTTGGGTGACATCGCTCAGAGGGTTCTCAAGTTCTGTGTGAGTGAAGGCCAGCGTATCCAGCGTGATTTTGGCGGCGGCCAAATATTGGCCCAGCCCATCGTGCAATTCGCGAGCGATGCGGCGGCGTTCTTCATCCTGCACGCCCAGAAGCTGGGCGGAGAGACGGCATAAGGCAGCCGTACGTTCCCGGACAATGGATTCCAGGCTGTCTCTCGCATCGCGCAATGCCTGTTCCACAACTTCTTGTTGCCGCAGGTGATCGCGGATCTCATACTGGCGGCGCCGTGCCGATAACGCGCTCCGAACGGCGCTGACCAGAGTCGCCGCCCGCAGCGGCCTCTCGAGCAGAGTGACGTTGCCCAGCGGCGTTCGCGAGCGCACGGCAACCTCTGTCTCCGATGTGCTCATGCCGCCGCCAGTGAGTACAATAATCGGGAAATCGGACCACTGGGGCTGCGCTTTGAGCTTCCGGCCCAAATTCCCTATGTCGTCCTCTACCAGCGCTTCTTCGGCCACGACTGCGGCCCCGGCATTTTCAGGCACCGCATCGACGAGGCATCCGCTGTCGCCGGCGGAGCGAACTTCTACTCCCGAGTTCCGCAGAACTTTCCCAATCAGCGCACAATCCTTGCCGAACGGCGCGAGGATTACGACATCGAGGTCGCTGGCGGAGAGATTATTCACGGAGCCGGAGTCCATGTCCGTTCTGCACTCCTAACAACACGGGAATGCCACTCAGCACTCCCTGGAAGTTCGTCAAGGGTTCGCCGACGTGAATGGTGTTCGGCCCGAGGCGTAGTTCGCGGATGGTGTGCTCGTGTCCTCCGCTACGCTTCTTGATCATCGAAATTGCTTGCCGCACTTCGCCCTGAACCTCGAAGTAGCGTAGGACCATGATGTTGTCAGCCAGGTAGCTGACGTCCGCGGGCGTCTGCACATTGGCGCCCACTACGCCGGCCTGGGCCAGCACCATCAGCGTTACAACCCCTTTGTGGTTCAGGTAAGTCAGTAATTCATGCAGATGCAAAGCCAGGAAGTGTTCTCCGGGCATGGATTGAAGAAAACCGTTCAGGCTGTCGATGACGACGGTGCGAGCGCCATCGACATCAACCGCCAACCTGACTTTTTCGATGAACTCTCCTGGCGACATCTCTGCGGGATCAAGGTGATGGAGCTTCAAATGTCCGCTCTTCAGATGCGGTTCCATGTCCATGCCCAGACCGCTAGCCCGGCGCATCAGGGTGTGGATCGTCTCTTCGAATATGAATGCGGCGGTATTTTCTCCGCGCTCCGCGCCCGCGGTCAGCCACCGGATCGCAATCGTGGTCTTGCCGCAGCCTGCGGGGCCGAGCAGCAACGTGCTGGTGCCGCGATCCAGACCGCCGCCGACGAGTGCATCAAGTTGCGGAATATTGCTGCTGGCGGAGGTCGAAGTGTCGGGCGCGGTGAGATGCTCAGCTGCCACCAGGCGAGGGAATAGCCTGACTCCGTCGGCTTCGATCACATAGTCGTGGTAGCCTTCACGAAACGCGCAGCCACGAAGTTTCGAAATCTCCGCCCGCCGTCGGGTCTTTCCATATTCGCGATGTACTTTTTCAAGAAGCACTACGCCATGCACGATGCTATGCAACTCCAGGTCTGAGTGCCGGCTGCTTCGGTCATCCAGCAGCAGCACCGTGCAAGAGTCGGGAGTGTATTCGCGCAGCGAGATGACCTGTCGTCGGTAGCGCAACGGATCTTTCGCCAGCATTCGGAGCTCCGAGAGAGCGTCAATCACCAGGCGGTCGGGCTGGTAGCGCTTTACTTCGGAAACGATGGCTTGCAGCCGGTCTCCCAGCTCTACTTCGGAGGGGTGGAATACCGAATATTGGCCGTCAATCTTGAGATCATCCTCGCTCGGCTTGAGATCGACAAATTTCGCGCCCTGAAGTTCGATTCCGTGTGCGTGCGCCGCAGTCCGCAGTTCGTCGGGAGATTCGGAGAGCGTAATGTAGAGTGTCTTTTCCCCGTTGCGCAGGCCCTCAGAAACGAATTGCAACGCGAGGGTAGTCTTTCCTGCGCCAGGTTCGCCTTCGAGCAGATAAAAGTAACCTCTCGGAAATCCCCCGCCCAATACGTCATCGAGTCCGCTGCACCCGGACCTACATCGAGCTTCGGTTGGAGCGGACAGCTCACTTTCGATTTCTGGCATGCGTTCGAACGTTCTCCGGATCAAGAAGTTGCGCGAAAATCTTGCATCTGGGCCAGCGCAGAGATTCGCGGGAAGTCAGGCCGTCAAATTTAAATTTCGGGGAGTTAAAGAGCGAAGTCTATCCGGTCTTTTCCGTAGGACGTGGTCGGGAATCTTCCGATCTTGCTCGTTAATACGCCATTTCGAGGGCACACTGTCCTAAGCGCCTTTGATCAACTTTGCTCAGAAGGCTACGTTGAAGGCGCAATCGGCTCGGGCACGTATGTGCGCACGAACTGCCTGAGGATCTGCTCCACACTTCGTACGCCACAGCTCCAAAGGTGGCGAGTAAACGCCGATTCTCCGTATCGCATTTGGAAAGCGCGTCAGGCATTTTCAGGATTGGAGTTGCGACCGAGGTCGTAGCTCAAGTAGTTAGCGCAGGGCAGTCGATCTCAATTGCCAGCGTCGGATGTGATTTGAATCACTTCGCGGATCGCGATTTTCTGCCAGAAATACCGGGTATGGATCGCGATTCGAAGGAGTCCAGGCGGCGCGTCAGCGGTTTGATTTGCCACATCTGCGGCAAGCGAGTTCGCCTCGAGTCGGCGAGAACGGACGAGAAGGGAAGAATCGTGCATGATGAATGCCTCTTGCTGGGGATGATTACCAGCGAATCGACACCTTGAGATCACGTGAATCCGCAAACGCGCGGCTGACAGGGACCGGGGGGCATGATTTGTTGATCCGTCTGCTGGACCCCACTGAACAGTGCGCACGCTATGCTAACGTCGATCCTTTAGTTTCAATCACTTAGCCCCGCTAAATCCCCCAAAGCACCACTAAACCCCCATTTTTCCCCATTCGTTGGGTTCTGGATGCGCAACTTCCTACCGCTTCAATAGGATAAATGGGGAGTTCCCAGGGCATTCGTGTAAGTGATCGGAGATCCAGGTTCGATTTCCGGCGTGACTTACATTCTCCGTTCGAACGCCTGATTTATCGGGGTAGGGGTTTTGTTTTCGAGAGCGAAAAGCTGAAGAGCTTAGGAGCCTATAGCAATTATGCGCAAGCCGATTAAGTACGTAGAGAAAGCTGCTGTTGCTGCCGCGAAGGCGACGTGGGTAGTGTTTGATGGGCTGAATCGAATCAGGCCAAACCCGTCACCTACTCCAAAGTGGTCCGACAAGCCGCTGCTCAAGTCTTACGAGAAGTCCAAGCCACCGCTAGGCTGGCCCCGCACTACCGATTCGCTCTGCCCGAAGTGTGTCCCTGAAATCCGCCAGCAGATTCTCGATGGTCACCTGCCGCATGAAGTGCTGATGAACGAGAAAGTCGGCGAGATCAAGGCGCAGATTGTCGAGCGCGACGGAAAGATCATGATGGTCAAGGATTGCCCCAAGCACGGGCACTTTGAAGACATCATGTCGATCGACACGGAATTTTCGAAGCACCTGGAAGATGTTTTCCCAGGCCGTGACATTGCGGCACATAACGACGAGCACCTGCATCATCACGGGTCGTCAACCGTGAAATATGGCCGGGGATCGGTGCTCACGATCGATCTGACGAACCGCTGCAACATGATGTGCGATCCCTGCTTCATGGACGCCAATCAGGTCGGATTTGTCCACGAATTGACGTGGGAAGAAATCAAGACGATGCTCGACAACGCCATCACCATCAAGCCGCGCCGCCAGATGTCGGTGCAGTTCTCCGGTGGCGAGCCGACGCTGTCGCCCTATTTTCTTGATGCGGTCCGCTACGCCCGTCACGTTGGATACAACTCGGTTCAGGCCGCGACGAACGGCATCGAGTTCGCCAAGAGCTTTGAATTCGCGCAGCAGGCTGTAGAAGCCGGCATGCGTTACGCGTATCTGCAGTTTGATGGAATCGGCAATGCCGCCAATGCGCACCGCGCGGTCGGCAACCTGTTCGATGTGAAGCTGAAGGCGATCGAGAACCTGCACAAGGCGGGATGCGAAATCGTTCCGGTCATTACGATCGTGAACGGCATCAACAACGAGCAGGTCGGACGCATTATCAAATTTGCACTCGACAATCCCAAGACAATCAGCTTCCTGAGCTTCCAACCGGTCAGCTTCACCGGCCGCGACGAAGCTGTTACCGACGAGCGCCGCCAGGCGCAGCGCTACACGCTTTCGCACCTCGCGCACGACGTGAAGAATCAAACGGGGCTCGGCGAGCCGTCACGCGACTGGTTTCCAATCAGCTTCATGGGAACGTTCAGCGACTGGGCTGACCTGATGCACGCCAAGGATGCCAACAACGACTGGGGGCAGCTCTCCTGCGGATGCCATCCGAACTGCGGCACCGGCATGGCGGTCATGATCGACAAGGAGACAAAAGAAGCGGTTCCGGTCACGGCGTTCCTGCACGGCGACCAGCTCGCGAAAGACATTGCCAAGGTGAACGACGCGGCTCGCGGCAAGTTCTGGACCGGCGTCGGCATGGCGCTCTGCCTGATGAAGAACTACGATCCGTTCCAGTCGCCGACTCACTTCAAGCTGATGGATCTGTTGAAGAAGTTCGACAAGAACTATCACATCACGGGCCGCAACTACGGCAAGGTCGGTCCGGATCGCACCATCGACGACGTCATGAAGCGGCGCACTACGGATCGCTGGAATTTCCTGTTCATCGCGGGAATGTGGTTCCAGGATCTGTTCAATTACGACTTCCGCCGCACCGAGCAGTGCATCATCCCCTATGCTACGCAGGAAGGCGAGATTTCCTTCTGTGCGTACAACACCGGAGTGGGATGGCGCAACATCATCGAGAAAATGCACATGACCGCCACGCTCACCAAGTGGTACGAGGAGCATGGGCGGCACGAGATTTTCGCCGGCGGCAAGAAGGTCAAGATGGAAGACAAGTCGAGCGAGTATCTCAAGCTGCGGGAAGAGATTGTAACTAACGAACTGCAAACCGATCTCGACAAGCTGGGCATCGCCAAGACTGCACGAGAAGAGAAGAAGCGAGCGCGGGACGCGAAACTGAATGCTTCTGGAGATCAGGCTCGCGGTCCGCAAAAGAATGACGCCGCTTACAACGCGCGGATGGCATCTCTTTATCGCGAAGTCGTCTTGAAGGAGAAGCCGGTGCAGTCGCAAGACGGTTTTATTCCTCTTGGCGCGCTGGCGAAGCCAGGCAACGGAACGCACGCGCCCAAGCCGGAAGTCAGCGAACCAGTCGCAGGTGACTAACCTCTCGAGTATTCCAATTCGTTTAATTCAAAATGGCCGCCCTTGGGTGGCCATTTTGATTGCGCAAGAAATCAGGCAGTAGTTGAACGCCCCGCGCCGCGCGCCTGGACTACTTACTCCCCGGTTTCGATGTCAAGCAGTTCTCGTTCTGTGATCGACTGATGTTCCTTGGGCCGCCGCTTCAATGCGGTCCTGCAACGTCTGGCCTTTGAGCAAGGGCATTACGATGAACGGTTTTCCCTCGTACTCCCCTAGTTCATAGATGGACAAATGTTGCGGTGGTCAAGGGTCGATGCGGTCCGTGCTTCGTATTCGAGTCTTTCCAGCGCACGCGCATCGCTCGACATCTCCAGTGGCAGGAACTTGATTGCGACTTTGCGGCCCAGTTTGCGATCCTGCGCGTCGCAGACAATGCCCATCCCGCCACCACCCCAGAATTCGCGTTACCCTGTAGTGGGATACCTTCATTCCGGCCAGTGTGTTGGCCGACGTGGAAGTTGCGATTCCTTCGGAGCCTCGACCGCTACGACCGGTGCGACAAAGCGATAGCCTTTCCCCGTAACGGTCTGCAGGAGGCGCTGTTTGGCTATCTCCCGACCAGGAGGATGCTGCCAAACAGCGCTAAAGGCATAGCGACGACTCCGACCTTAAAGAACTGCCAGGCAGTGATTTCGACTTTTTCGCGACGCAATGCGATCAGCCACAGAATCGTAGCAAGAGAACCGGTGACAGATAAGTTCGGACCGAGGTCGACGCCAATCAAAATGGAATGTGTGATCGTGCCAGAGTGTGCAAACCCATGGACCGCCTCGCCGCTCATGAGCCCAACCGGCAAGTTATTCATGGCGTTCGACAAAAGACCGACACTCAATGCGGCGGACAGATTTCCGACGACGGCGGGCATTCTCGTCAGATTCCACAGAGCATCGAGCCCATAACGCAGCAATCCCGCATCCTGCAACGCTTGAACGATCGCGAACAGGCCAGCCACAAGAGGCAGGACAGACCACGACACCGTCTTTACAACTCTGGCTGGCACTTGCCTGTCGCGGGCGTAAACGAGAAGCACCGCAGCGATGGCGGCAATGCAAGTTGGCGCGCCAAGATCGGTTCCAATGGCCGAGCAAACAATCAGGGTCACCGATGCAAGAGCTAATCCCCAGAGCGCCAGCTTGGCTGAGGGAGAAAGGACGGCAGGGATATTTGAGTCCTGAACCTGGCCTTTCAGATCCTGGCTCGACAGAAATCGCAGCACGAAAAAAGTTATCGCGATCGATGCCACCGAGGGGAGCAGGAACGCGCGTATCCAGAGCCAAAGTGGCGGCAGGCTTTTGCCAAACACCACCAGATTTGCGGGGTTGGAAATGGGAAGCACAAAGCTGGCAGCATTTGCGATCAAGGCGCACGCCAGAACATACGGTTTCGGTTCGACTCTGGCCTTGCGGATCACTGCCAGCACTGCAGGCGTCAATACGACCGCGGTTGCGTCATTCGAGAACAGGGCTGTTACGACGATTCCCGCCAGATAAATCAGCGTAAAAAGGCGAGAAGAAGAGCCACGCGCATGTCTCGCAGCCTGATCCGCAACCCACTCGAAAACGCCTTCTTCGCGGGCCATTTCCGCCAGCATCATCATTCCGGCGAGAAACAAGTAGACATCGAGGCCCTCGAGCACGGCGTGTCCTGCATCGCGTAGAGGTAAGAGTCCCAACAAGATCAGCAACAACGCGCCCCCGCACGCCCAGTAAGCATCCGCGATCCCGCGCGGACGTAGCATCATGCAAAGGATGCTCAGCAGTACGATCGCAATGATGACGTAACTATGAAGGGGCAAATGGAATCCTCAGACCGACGGCAAACAGACGATGAAACCGCCGGCCGGGCGGTTCCGATGAATCCAGTTCGTGTGGCAACGATTCCGGTAGTGGATGCTTTTGCTGGAACGATGGTTGGAATCTGCAAGCTGGCGATCAAGTCCGAGTCTATCTCCGCCCAAAAACCTCTTTCAGCAAGTCGGTGGTCTGGGCGGCAGGGTTACGCCGGATTTTGCTCTCTTCTACGCCGAGCGTATAGAAGAGTCCATCCAGCGTTTTTTCCACGACATACTTGTCGAGATCGAATTCGTTGGCCAAGGCACTTCCTCCCGGAGCGTTCTTGATCACGCGCTGATACTGCTGGACGACGCCGACTTTCTGCAAGGAGTGATGGACGATCGGCGTGAATGATACGGTTAATTCGTCAGAACTGCTCCGGCGAAAATATTCCGTGGCGGCTGTGTCGTCTCCAGTGAGGATCAAGCGCGCATCATGGAACGACATCCTCCGAAGAGACTCAAGGAAAATTTCCTTAGCTTGGGGAGTGGCTTGCTCGGCAGCGCGATTCATCCCGATTTCGAGGTCGTCGACCTCCTCCCCCATGCCCAACAAACGCATTCCTTTCCCGACGGCCTGGAGCTTCGGCGGCAGCAGAATCCGAATCGCTTCATTCTTGAGAAATCCGTCGTGCGTCCCAATCATTGCAACCGCTTTGGTTGTGCTGACTTCCAGTGCCTGTTTCAGTCCAGAGACGATTTTCGTTTCGCTGAGAGCAGAAGCATCGAGTTGACCATGGGAGTACGAAGCGGAGCAGACGGCCAGGGCAAGCACCAGCAGAGAAGAGTGCATCGGGATCCTCGAGGAAATTTTGGCGCGACTATTCTATCAACAGAGCTGCGTGACTGCTCTTCCGCCAGCGACCGAGATGCTGGTTCCTCAACGGGGTCAGCACGGCCCCAGGCAATGCGTTCGTTAGCAGAAAAATAGCAATGTCGTGACACAACTCTGACAATCGCCCAAGAAATGCGGCATAGCATCGCAGCGCCTGATCAGAGAAACACGCAATCTGCTCACTGCTCACCCGCGGATTCCGATTTTTCTCTGTATCCGAGCCTCAAGGAGGTGCCTCTATGCTGCGTCGCACGTTTGTCTTCACCGTCTGGCTGGGGTTCGCGCTCGCGCTCTGCTCGAGTGCGGCTCTGGCGCAATATCAAATTACGAATCTGGACTCGAATCAAGTAGGGAAGGCATCCCATGATGATCCTCTGATCGTAAATGCATGGGGATTGGTACATGGTCCGGGCACTGCCTGGTGGCTCTCGGACAACAGTTCCGGATGGTCCACTCTCTACGACGGGACTGGAAAACCAATCACTGGACTGAGGGTCGTGGTCCCGACCGCCGGAAACGGGCCCGACTCGGGCAAGGGACTGAATGGTCCGGGATCCCCCACTGGCATCGTGTACAACGCAACCTCGGCTCAGAACGGAGCCCAAGAATTCCAGGTGCAAGGATGGTCCTCGATCTTTTTGTTTGCCACTCTGGATGGCACGATCAGCGGCTGGTCCCCAATTTCCAATTTTAATCAGGCGATCTTGGCGGTGGACAATTCCGCCAACAAGTCGGTCTATACAGGATTGGCAATTACAAATCGGCCGAAAGGGAATCTCCTGTACGCGGCGGACCTGGCCAACGGCAAGGTCGACATGTTCGATGCGAACTTCAAATTGGTGAAATCGTTCACCGATGCCATGCTTCTGTCGGGATTCGCTCCGTTCGGAATTCGCGATATCAACGGAATCGTTTACGTGGCTTATGCCAGCGTCTCAGGCGGAAACGGGGGGTTCGTGGTGCAGTTCCGCGAAGACGGCACTCCAGTGAGCCCGGGCAAGCCGCTAATCTCCGGATTGCCTTTGAACCAGCCGTGGGGGATCGCTGGCGCCCCAAGAAACTTCGGACCTTTGAGCAATACGCTGCTGATTTCGAACAACACGAACTTTGGGACCATCAACGCATTCGACCCGTTCACCGGGCAGCTCGTAGGGTCAGTGAAAGACAGCACCGGCAACGCGATTCGGATCGATCAACTTTGGGGCATCGATTTTGGCGATGGTCTTGGAAACAACGGCGCGGCTACTCAACTATTTTTCGCGGCCGGGCCAAATAACAACTTGGCCGGAACCTTTGGAGTGATCAAGTTTGAACCGTAATGCCAGACAGCCGTCCCGTTGGGGGGCGGCTGTCTTCTTGCTTCGAGCTCCGATCCATTCTTGATCGATTGAAAATCGGCCAGGGTGAGTAAGTGAATTAGAGAGCGAAGACGGAATTGACGACGGTCGTAATTTCATCCATTGCACCGTCAATGTCCAAAGTCAGGCGTGCCAGATCCATTTTGGCGAGCGCGGGGTAGTGTTCGATAAGAAGGGCCCACGCTTCCTCGCCTGCCAGATCAACGCCCATCGACTCGTAGTAGCCATATCCCAAATCACGCAACCGGCACAAAAGATCGCTAAGGTAAACGATTGCCACTAAAGATTGGGCGGAGGTAGCACTCGCCGTGTCGTGGTGAAATTCGATGGCGGCGATCACGTCCGGCGAGAACTTCCAGTACTCCGCCAATATTTTCCCGCTCTGACAATGCGTGAAGCCAAGGTGCTCCTGCTCTCCGCGGTGCAGGGCGACATGGGCATCCCGCGTTTTCTGCACACACTGCCGGAAGTCGTCGGTGCAAGCGATCGTGTTGACCAGGATGCCCAGATCGTGGAGCAGTCCTGCGAGATAAGCCTTCTCCGGATCGGGATAGCCAATGAGTTTAGCCAGGCGACTGCTTATCAACGCGCAACCCAGAGAGTGGCGCCAGAAAGTGGATGCGTCGAGCGACCACTTATCCGGAGGCACGATGCGGTTCAGACAGCACCCGAGCAGGATGGCCTCCACGCGTTTAAAGCCAAGCGCCAGCACGGCGCTGCGAACGGTCTCTGTATTGTGGCGTCCAAAGAGCGGGGAATTGGCCATCCGCAGGCACTGGGCCGCGATCGTGGTGTCGTAAGAGACAAGTTCGACGATTTTCTCAAGATCAACCTGCTCGGGGCTTTGGCGCAGCAGCGAGGAAAGCGGTTGCACAATCGCCGGAACCGTCGGAATTGCTTCAATCATTTTGATCTTGGGACGAATGGATTCGAGATTCATCATCGCTTACCTCCAGGGGCGTATCCGACCGGAGGTTTCCAATAGCCGATGGCGCCGGGAAAGTGGACCAGGTGGAAACGGTCGTCGACCTGATAGAGGGACTCGGCATGGCCAAGAAAAAGATACCCGCCGGGGAGCAGGTTTGCATAAAAGTGCTGCATGACTTTCTTCTTTGAGACCAGATCGAAATAGATAAGGACGTTACAGCAGAAGATGACGTCCATTCCCTTGAGAAAAGTCATCTTGCTGTCGTCGTTCAGATTGACTCGATCGAAGCGAATCAGGGACTTCAGCTCATCGCCTACCTGCAGTTGTTTCTCATTCAGCGGTTTGAAGTACTTGCCGCGCAACGCGGCGCTGGTGCTGCGCAATGCGTACTCGCCGTAGATACCCGCCCGCGCGGCGGCCAGGGAATTGTCATTCAGATCCGTAGCCAGAATGTCGAAGGTACAACCGGCCAGGAGCCTCTCCCTCTCCTGGAGCAGGAACATGGCCAGGGTGTAAGGTTCTTCTCCGGTGGAGCAGCCGGCACTCCAAAAATGAAGTCTTTTGAAGCCGAGTGCGGTTTTCGCCTGCAGGATTTGCGGAAGAATTACACTCCGCATCGCTTCGAGTTGCGGCGGACTGCGAAACATGTAGGTTTCACCAATGGTGATTTCGTTCAGAAGCATGCGAAGCTCAGCTTCGCGGTTGCCGCCCATGGTCAGGTGCTCGAGATACTCGGAGGGGGAGCTTACCTTCAGAGCAGTCATGCGCCGCGCACAGCGGGAAGCCAACAGATAAAGCTTCTCCTCGGGTTGGTAGATCCCGGAAATTCGGTAGACCAGATCCCGAATCTTCAGATACGCGGGATCCTTAATGTCTTCGTCCTCGGTTTTGGTAATCAACTTAGTGCCACTCGCTGCCACGATGGAATCTCCGCTCCCGTTGAATGATGGCCTACATTCTTGAACTGAGAATTGCGGCCTTGGTCCGGCTGCTACTTACTCGACGCAGGATTTCCTGGCTTATTTCTGACAACGAACAAATCTTGTCCGCGCCTGCCGACTGCAGGACCGCACCAGGCATGCCCCACACCACGGAAGAGTGCTCGTCCTGTACCAGAATGGCTCCGCCGCCTTCGCGAATGTAGGCCGCCCCCCGAGCCCCATCGGAGCCCATGCCGGTCATGACGACCGCAAGCACATGCGGTCCGTAAGCCCGTGCTACGGACCGGAATAACGGATCGACCGCGGGCCGGCAGGAATTTTCCGGAGGGTCCTGATTTAGAGCGAGAACGGTTTTAACGCCTCTTCGCGCCACCGTCATGTGGTAGTCACCAGGGGCGATCCAAACGTGTCCGGGCTCGAGGGGCGTGCCGGCTTCGGCTTCATGCACCGACAGTTGCGATTGCGAGTCCAGCCGCTCGGCCAGTAAACGCGTGAACAACGGTGGCATGTGCTGGACGATCACCGTCGGCACCCGAAAATTCTCCGGCAGCTGCGGGATTACTTCAGCCAGCGCATTGGGGCCTCCGGTGGAAGTGCCGATGGCGAGAATTTCGATCTCGCTCGAGTGAGGAGCTCGATTGGCTGCAGTTGCGAGCTGAAGTGGCACCGTCGAGCGGACGCGTCCGGCGAGCGTGAGGATCTTGGCAGTTAGATCGCTCCGAACTTGAACCATGGCGTCCGCCAGACTCGCGCTATTAGTTGGCTTGGTCAGGTAATCGGAGGCGCCCAGAGATAAAGCTTCCAGGGTGATGGCGGCCCCTTGCTCCGTCAATGTGCTGAACATAATGACCGGGAGCTTGGGATAGAGCTTGCGAATTTCGGTGAGGGTTTCGATACCGTTCAATCCCGGCATTTCAATGTCGAGGGTGATGACGTCAGGATTGATTTGCGGAATTTTCGCGAGCGCGATGGCGCCACTGGAGGCTGTCCCGGCCAGCTGGATCTCCGGGCTTGAGGCCAGTGCTTCGGAGAGCAGCTTCCGGACTACGACCGAATCATCGACGACCAGCACGCGAACGGGAGGCATAGGGACCCTTCGGCTAAGGCGGATGCCGCGTATTTCGCGCGGCATCCGCCGTGGGAAGTTACAACTACGCGCCGGCTTGCGCTCCTTTAGCCCGTGCGCCTCCGTCGTGGCCTTCGGCTTCAATCTTGAAACGAGAGACCAGTTCGCGGAGTTCGGTCGACATCTTCGCGAGCGCCTGCGAAGCCTTGAGTGAGTCGTTGGCACCATGGGTGGTGCTCTTGGCCGCGTCGGCGACGCCGCTGATGTTCTTGCTGATCTCCCCCGAGCCCTTGGCTGCTTCTCCAACGTTGCGTGCCATCTCGTTGGTGGTGGCGTTCTGCTCCTCCACCGCCGTAGCAATCGTGTTGGAGATGTCATTCACCTGCTTGATGACGGAACTGATCTGCCCAATCGCACTCACTGCGCCCTTGGTATCGCCCTGAATGGCTTCGATCTTCCGGCTGATATCTTCCGTAGCCTTGGCTGTCTGTTTGGCAAGCTCTTTCACTTCGTTGGCAACCACCGCGAATCCCTTGCCCGCTTCACCGGCGCGTGCTGCTTCGATCGTGGCATTCAAGGCCAGGAGGTTGGTTTGTTGTGCGATGGACGTGATGACCTTGATCACTTGTCCAATCTCGGTCGAGGAGTCGCCGAGCTTGGTGACGATCTGGTTCGTATCTTCCGCGACCTTTACAGCCGCAGTGGCGACTTTCGCGGATTCGTGTGCGTTCTTGGCGATTTCCTTGATGCTGGAGCTCATCTCCTCCGTGCCAGTTGCCACGGTTTGCAGGTTCTTGTTCACTTGTTCGGCACTGGCGGAGACCACGTTTGCCTGGGCCGATGTCTCCTCCGCGTTGGCGCTCATCTGCTGGCTGGTCGCAGTGAGCTCTTCGGAAGCCGTTGACAGGGAAGTTGCGTTCTCGGCGATTGACCGCATACTGCTGCGCAGAGCCTCGGTCATCGCGTTGATATCGTTCTTGATGTCGGCGTGATCGCCCTGGTAATTCCCGGTGACCTTCGCAGTCAGGTTGCCTGCGGCGATCTGTTTGAGGACCCGGCCAGCTTCCTGTACCGGACTGATCACGGCATCAAGAGTTTGGTTGACTCCTTCGACGATCTTGCGATAGTCGCCCAGGTGTTTAGACGCGTCAGCGCGTGTAGAAAGCTTGCCTTCGACTGCGGCCTTGGAGAGCATTACCGTATCGGCGACCAGAGTGTTCACCGCCGTAATACAGGTGTTCAGGTTGTTCTTGATGGTATTGAAATCGCCATTGTAAGTGTCGGTAATGAGTGCGGGGATTTGGCCTTTGCTGATTTTGTCAACATAGTCGGCCGAGACATTCAGGGGACCGATGACGGCGTCGAGAGTCTGGTTGACGCCTTCGACTACCTTGCGAAAATCTCCTTCGTGCTTGGTGACATCGGCGCGAGTGGCGAGCTTCCCTTCGACTGCGGCCTTGGTCAACATTGCCGCATCGGACAACATGGCATTCAAGGCCCGCTTCTGCGGCGTGACATCGGTTGCGTACTTTACAACCTTGAAGGGCTTGCCGTTGAGGTCGAGGATCGGATTGTAGGAGGCTTCGATCCAGACTTCTTTCCCGCCCTTGCCGATCCGCTTGTACTGCGCCGCCTGGTATTCTCCGCGGTTCAGGGCAGCCCAGAACTCTTTGTACGCCGGGCTGACCCGGTAGCTCTCCTCTACAAACAGGCTGTGATGCTTGCCTTTGATCTCGTCGAGCGTGTAACCCAAGCATTTGAGGAAGTTCTGGTTGGCGGTGACGACGGTTCCATCCATGTTGAACTCGATGACGGCCAGCGCCTTATCAATCGCGTCCAGCTGCCCGCCTTGTTCAGCGAGCTTGAGGTTTTTCTGGGTGACGTCGTTGGCGAACTTCACCACCTTATAGAAGTTCCCCTTCAGGTCACGAATCGGGTTGTAGACGGCGTCGAGCCAGACCTCCTTGCCATTTTTAGCAATGCGTTTGAAGGTTTCGATCTTCGCCTCGCCCTTGTTCAGATCCGTCCAGAATTGCTTGTACTCCGCGCTCTTGGCGACGACCTCGCCGACGAACATGCTGTGATGGCGTCCCTGGATCTCCTCCAGGGTGTAGCCCATGGTACGCAGGAAGATATCGTTGGCGGTGCGGATCGTGCCGTCCATTTCGAATTCGATTGTGGCCCGGGTGGCGTGCACGGCCTCCATCTGCCGGGCATAGTCGTTATTGAGCGCCTCCAGCCGGAGCCTCTCGGTTACTACATCCCAGGTCACCATCGCTCCGATATAGCGTTTGTCGTGGTCATAGATTGCATTGACCAGCAGATCGAGTTTTTCTGTGCCCACGGTGATCAAAGCCCGATGCGGCAGATTGATATCGGAGGCCAGCATCTTGCGCTGATGCGTCGGGTCCTTGTGGAAGATATCGATGCACTGCCCGATCATCTGATCGACTCTTACCGGAAGCAGATGCTCGATTGTCTTTAGGGTTTTGAGTGAAGCTGGATTGAGATATTGGATCTTCAGTTCGCGATCGGCGAACATCACATTGATCGGCGACTTTTCGACCATACAGGACATGCGTGCGATCTCTTCCTGCAGGCGCATCTTCTCGGTAATGACGCTCCAGGTCTGCATGACCCCGGCAAAGTCTCCATTCTCGTCGTAAATGCCGATCACCAGCAGGTCGAGCGTCTCTTTTCCCAGCTCGATGCGCGCCTGGTGGGGGAGGTTCTTGTCAGAGGCGAGCAATGCCCGAACCCGCACCGGGTCTTTGTGGAAGACGTCGATAGTCTTTCCAATGACGTCGTCCACCTTGCAGGCTAGCAAGTGCTCTACACTCCTCAACGTGCGCATGGAGGACTCATTGGCATAACGGATGACCATGTCCTTGTCCGCGTACATTACATTGATGGGTGCGTGTTCCAGCATGGCCTTGATCAATGCCAGGTCTAGTCCGCTAGAAGCTGCCGCGGCGCGGGCAACTTTTGGTCCTCGCTCTTTTTTCATCTTCTTTTCTCCTTGAATTGTCCGCGCTAGGCGGAGGGAAGCTCACTGGTAAAACAAAGCCCATTCATGTCTCCCGGCTTGGGCTGCCGTCGGTCGCCCGATCCGTATCCAGCACCAGCATCAGGCGCTCCTGCAACTTGTAAACTCCGCGGACCAGCTCCCGGGACTTGCCCTGCAGGGTTTCGGGAGCCGGTTCGAAGACGTCCTCATTGATTTCGAGCACGTCGCCGATTTCATCCACCAGGAAACTGACCGCCCCGTCTTCGGTGCGTACGACGACATTCATGGGCAGGTCCGAGTCGGCCCGCTCCTCCATGCCGAAACGGCGGCGCAAGTCCACTGCCATGACGATCTGGCCGCGCAGATTGATCAGCCCGCGAATCGCCTCCGGTACCAGCGGAACACGGGTCATCTCCTGGTAGCGAATGACCTCTTGCACCTGCTGCACCGGTACTCCGAAAAACTGATCCTTGAGGAAGAACGTGCAAAACTGCTGTGTACTCACGATCGTCTCCTTACGCTCTGGCGCCTGCCAGAGCGTGACTCTGTCCGGCGGCCGCGATCAGACCGGGCACGTCGATGATGTCGGTCACGCGTTTCTGGATGACCGCCGATCCCCCGATTCCTTTTCGCCCCAAATGCGGCTGAATCGTGAACGACTCCTCCACGATGTCCAGAATGCGATCCACCACCAGGCCAACGCTGCGCCCCTGGTCGGAATAGACCACCACGTGCAGCGATTCCTGGGGATTGGTCGCCGACTGCTGGAGCGAGCTTTCAAACACCTGGGAGACCCGCACCAGAGGCATGATTTGACCGCGGTACTGCACGACTTCCTGATCTCCAGCAATTTCGACGGCCTCCAGAGGGAATTCCTCCAGGCGTGCGACCAGCCCCAGGTCGATGGCCATTCTTCCGTTCTCGCCATGCTGGAACAGCAGCACCACATTGCGCTGGGTGCCATCGGCGGCAGCCGAACAGAGTTGTTCTTCCTGCTCCTTCAGAGGCCGATCCCGCACTTCTCCGACCACATTGGCACGCTGGGCCAACCCCATCACGTCCAGGATCAATGCCACCTTCCCATCCCCCATGATGGTTGCGCCGGCGTAGGCGTTAATGCTCTTAAGCTGCTTGCTGAGCGGCTTGACCACGATTTCTTCGGTATCGTTGATTTCATCGACGACCAGCCCGAACTGTCGGTCATCGGCTCGCAGCACGACGATGTTGACGCTGCGGCTCTCCCTGCCGGCGCCGCCTGCCTGGCTGCTCTCGGCCCGGAGTTCCCGATTCAAATAGACCAGAGGGAGCAGCTTGCCGCGCAAACGATACACCGGAGCGCCGTTGGCCAGTTCCAGTCCCTTGCGCGCCTGCTCTCCTTCGAGGCGGACCAGTTCGAGCAAACTCACCTGTGGTATGGCGTAGCGGTCTCCCGCGGTGGTCACGATCAGCGCCGGAATGATGGCCAGGGTGAGGGGAATCTTCATCCGTACCGTCGAGCCTTGCCCCGGCCTGGACTGCAAATCCACGGTGCCGCCGATCTTTTCGATGTTGGTCTTGACCACGTCCATGCCCACGCCCCGGCCGGAAACATTGGTCACTTTTTCCGCCGTGGAGAAGCCAGGAAGGAAGATAAGATTTGCCACCTCCCGCTCGGTCATCCTGGCGCCGTGGTCCGCGGTAATCAGAGCTTTCTGGATGGCTTTATTTCGGATCTTTTCGTAATCCAGCCCGGCGCCATCATCGGTAACCTCGATGTTGACCTGTCCGCCTTCGTGAAATGCACGCAGGAACAGACGGCCTTCCGGATTCTTTCCCGCGGCCTGACGTGCCTCCGGGCGCTCGATTCCGTGATCGACCGCATTTCGCACCAGGTGAGTGAGAGGATCCTTAATCGCTTCGATGATGGTTTTATCAAGCTCGGTCTCCTTTCCCTCCATCTCGATGCGAACCTGCTTGCCGCAGCCCACCGCGACATCGCGCACGGTGCGGGGAAACTTGCTCCAGATGTTCCCGATGGGCTGCATACGGGTTTTCATGACGCCTTCCTGCAGTTCGGTGGTGAGCAGGTTCAGCCGCTGGCTGGTGGCAAGCAGTTCGTCGTCATCGCTGGAATTGGTGTACTGAACAATTTGGTTGCGCAGCAGCACCAACTCGCCCACCCGATTCATGAGGCGGTCGAGTTGACCCACGTCGACGCGGATGGTGCTGTCGCTGGCGCTGTTACCAGCTCGAGCCTGCTGCTGGCTATTCAAGGCGTCGATGATGTCCTGAGACTTGACCGCTCCCTTTTCGACCAGAGTCTCTTCCACGTGACGTGGGTCCCCGGCGGTCTGTTGCTCAACGGTGGCCTTCACATCGCTGGATTGGGCCTCTCCTGGCTGCACCAGGATTTTGCCCAGGTTGGACACTGAGTCTGGCTTGGAACCGCAGGTTGGGTTTGCCAGGGTGTGTCCGCTACTTGAAGGTTGTGGCTCAAGGAGTCGGGTCAGCTTGGCAATCAATTCGCGATCGTCCCGCTCGCCCTCTTTGCCTGTTTCATCGATGCCTTTCAGCATCTCCCGGACCGCATCAACCATTGCGAGTAACGCGGTTGTGATCTCCGCATTCAGCGCAAGTGCCCCATCCCGTAGGCGTGAAAGCAGGCTTTCGCCAGCATGCGTCACTGCCTCGAGCTGATTGAATGCCAGGAAGCCCGATGTTCCCTTAATGGTATGGATGGTACGGAAGATACTTGCCAGTGTGTCGCGGTTGGCCGGGTCCTTCTCGAGTACGATCAGGTCTTGATCGAGACGGTCCAGGTTTTCGTAGCTTTCTACCAGGAATTCTTTGACGATATCGGCATCACTCATGGATGTACCTTCAACACGGGCGAACTCCACACGATTCCGTTTGTCATCGACCAGCTTTTTATCGGCAGTAGCAGCCGAGCCTTGAGATTCTCCGTGCGCAGATCCACTTCCGCGGCCCTCAGACCCTTCCTGAGTAACTTCTAATGCTGCCCGCCTGACTCGCTTTCCGAGTTGCACGTGCTGGACCGCCGATAGCTTTTACAGGCTTACTGAAGGGCGTATGGGTTGCCGGGAGCGGTGCCACGGCGATATGCTGATCGGCGTTTGAAAATGGGGAGTTGGGAAAGCATGAATCGAATGAACCGTTGCACGACTCGACCCGCGATGGTTGTGGCGCTGATGGCAGTTGTCCTTTCGTCGGCTTCGTTGTTTTGGGGGCAGGATGCGGGAGGCACAAAAGGATCCCACAGCATTGAGGTGCCGGGAACCAAGGAGTGGGTTGACACCAACGTCGACGTAAGGGGAGGCGCCAAGCTGCGCTTCACGGCCTCGGGACAAATCACCTATCCCGCAGATCAATCGTATTCCGGCAAGTCTCGCACCGTGGGTAGCTTCGGACCGGATGGCCTTCCTCGCGGGTTCGCCGACCTGATCCATCAATACGCCGTGGGAACAGCGGGACACGGTGCCCTGATTGGCCGGATCGGGACGGCCGACTATGCCCAACCCTTCCTGGTCGGAGCCAGTAAAGAGTATGACGCCCCGGTCGGCGGGCGCTTATTTCTTGGAATCAATCAGAGCGAGAAGGACACCGAAGTAGCGACCGGCAGCTTTCAGGTGAAAATCGAGGTCCTTGCCGAGGGAACCGGGGACGCGGCTGCCGTAGGAGGGCCCACGGAGAGCCGAATTCCTGGAATCACAAACGAATTGCTGGACAAGATTCCGAGGCGAGTTTCCGACCCGTCAAACAATCCCGGCGATATGGTGAACGTTCTTATCATCGGGACGCAGGATCAGGTGGTGCAGGCATTCACGACTGGCGGCTGGGTGCAGGTCGATAAGTCGGTTCGGAATACCGCGATGAATGCCATTATGGAGTCGTTGGAGAAGAAAGATTATCTTACGATGCCCATGAGCACTCTCTATTTGTTCGGGCGGGCGCAGGATTACGGTTTCGCTCACGCGGAGCCGGTGAAGGTAGCCATGTCACGAAACCATCTTCGCGTATGGAAGTCGGAGTACTCGGTTGATGGACGACCTGTATGGTGCATCGCTGCCACCCACGATATTGGTTTTGAGCGAGATCAGCGGAACAACGGGGTTACCCATAAGATTGACCCAGCGATCGACGGCGAACGTGAATACGTGAACGGAACGCTTTCCGGAACCGGACTGGTCGTCCAGCGGGACCACGTTACGCCAACCGATCCGTTGACCACCGCAAAGACTGCGACGGGCGGGGAGTTCCATTCCGACGGCAGAATCCTTGTGCTGGTGCTCCGAAACAGCGCGACGGCCAAAGAATAGAGTTATTTGCGGTAGGACGTCTTGCAGATACGGTTGGGGAGGTGCCGACTTCTAGTCCCAGAGTAGTCGTTCGCTTTCCGTGCCCACATTCCGCATCATGATGCCTAAATAAGTTGACGCCTTGCTCAGGTCCTGTGCTTCGCGCGGATTGGGAGAGTCCGCTCCGTCGAGTTGACAGCGTCGGTCCTGAATGGCCTCCTGAGCCCTCTCGATTTGGACCAATGCCTTGTTGCGATCACTTTCCAATAGCGCAGCACTGTAAAGCCGGTACCAGGTGGATGCTTGGGGCATCGCGTGCCTGTTGCTGTCGTGATTCGGCGTCATGTAATTGCTGGGTCGCATGGGGGTTGCCTGTTTTGGAGTGTGACGCTGGCGACAAAAGTGAAGCGCATGGCTAGTAAAACGGAATCGATTGCCTCGAACAATACAGGAAAGCACGTACCGGTCCGCGTGTAGTTGAGGAAATCGAACAGTCGTCACCGGTCGGGAGGGCTCGTCCTTTCGTGCGGAAAGGCTACGGCAACGCCTGTATTGCTGCCAGGTTTCGAGTCATTTAATTTCTTCGTCTCCACTGACAGGTCTCAAGGAGCATCAAGGCAAAATGGCTGCATTGGCGAACGGGTCATCAGAAGGCAACGACTGGAGAAATCTATACGTTACCGCTCTGTTCGAGAACGATAGGGATAAGATTCCGCTTCTCATCGAACGGGCCGAACGTGCGATTGTGCAGCGGGCTCGAGAATTGTTCGGCGCGGAAGGGGACCATATCGAGGAAGAAGAGGCCCTCGATGATGCGCTGTATGCGCTGCGCGCTCTAAAGACGTGCCTGGCAACGCACAGCCGATGTGCAGAAGCGGCCTGACAGAGCCTTACGCTCCCGCTCAAAGTCTTGAAATCGCCCACTCTACCTTCAATTGGAGATTGAATTGAGATGAATACTCTCTTGCCATCGAGCAAGCGGGTTAAGAGTTATCTTAGGAATCTACTCTCGGGTCGGTTTTGAAAATGCTTCGCTGAGAAGAACCACTACAGGGAAACTCTGCAAAACGCCCGAAAGAGGAATCCGTCTCGACGCGGCCCCTCCTTCCACCGTTACGCAAGCCCCAGTGAACAGGTCGTGAAAGCAACGGACCGTGGAATCCGTTAGTTCGACCGAGGTGTCTTTCCAGAGTTGTTCTTCGCACAGAGTTTCCCGCCCATCTCCCAGCAGGGATTCGCACAGGCGCGGTACAGCAATTACGAGGCTCCGTTCCTCGTGCTTTCGGGCAAACGCCACCACGTGGCGGGCGTTCGATCCGGTTACGTTGAGCGGAACGTAGGAGCCGTATTGGAACAGGCCTCGATTTGCTCGGCGCAGAGATAGGATTTTCCACGAAAGAAAAAGCTTAAGCGCCGGGCTCTCGGGGGAACGGATGAGGGCTCGGATCGCCGTCAGGGAATCTGGTCCTTGGTCACGACTCTGCAATCCCTTCAGGAGCTCTTGACGCAGAGCATAATCGACGGGGCGGCGGTTATCAGGGTCAACGAGCGAGAAGTCGGGCAACTCCGTTCCTTGATAAATATCGGGCACGCCCGGAGATGTCATCTTCAGCAGGCATTGGGAGAGGCTGTTGAACGCACCGATGCGCGCAACTTGCCGATGGAAGTTGCTGAAATCCGAAAGGAATAAATTTCTGCAACTGCGATCCAAAATTCCCGTCACGAAGGAGGAGAGAGCGGTTTCGTAGGCTTGATTCGTGTTAGCCCAACTGGTGTGCTCCTTCGCTTCCCGCGCCGCTTTTAGCATGTATTGCTCGATGCGTTCACAGAACTTAATCCAGCCTGCATCATCGAGAGGTTCCGCCGGCCACATGCCAACGAGTGTCTGGTAAAGGAGATACTCGTCATTGCGCGAAGGAGCCATTCCGCCCTCGATCCGCGATTTCTTGCTCCTGTTCCAGTCACTCCAACGATTCAGATGCAGGCGCCACGAGGGTGGCATTTCTGAAAGGGCGTTGATCCGGGCGCGCACGTCTTCGGACCGCTTTGAGTCATGGGTGGACGAGGAGAGCATGGAGTGCGGCCATAACCTGGCTCGTTCCAGATTTGCACGATGGAATTCCTCGACCGTCGTCCCGAATTTGCCCGGATTTCCTCCGACGTCGTTCAGTGAAGTGAGACGGTGGTACCGGTAGAAAGCCGTGTCCTCGAGGCCCTTCGCCATGACGGCCGCCGTGACCTGCTGGAATTTCATGGCGAAGCGGCAGATAGCGCGCTTGTAGAATTCGGGCTCGCTGCCATTGAATTCCTGAAGCAGGACTCGCTGAATAAAATCGAACACACTCAAGTCGGCAGCGTTGCTGCGTTTCTTTCCAGCAGCGACAGCCTGCTGAACGTAGCGACGATCTTCGGTCGAAACGTCCTCCCGAGTAATGTAGGTCCGATAAACGGGAAAACAGGAGATGATTTCCGCGAGCGCGCTTCTGAAGCTGTTCAAGGTGAAGTCGCAGGTATGGCGGTTGGCCAGCGCAATCCGGGTCAGGAGATTTGCAAGGACATTCAACTCGCTGGCCAGCCCCACTTTTAGAATCAGTTTCTTGCAGGAGTAGACGAGGTCCGCAAAATCAGGGAGGGTTCCCGAAAACGAGCGGTAGGTGCGATCCATACGCTCGGCGGCGTTTTGCGCCACGAATAGACCATTCACCAGATTGCTGAATTCGTAGCCGGTGGTTCCATTGACGGGCCAACCCTCCCGCAGTTTTTCGCGGCCCGTGAGAATCTTTTCAGCAACGATGTAAAATTTCTGGTTTTGGTCCGCTAGAGCAATCGTGAACTGATCGTGCAGTTCGCGGAAGTAAGCTGCCGGATCGTACAGCCCGTCAGGATGGTCGATACGCAGGCCATCTACTTTCCCTTGCGCGACGAGCGCCAGCGTAAAGCGATGGGTATTTTGAAAAACAACTTCGTTTTCCTGCCGTAACGCTGCCAAATCATTGATATCGAAAAAACGGCGGTAGTTGATATCGTCAGCGGCGACTCGCCACTGCGCCAGCCGATAGGCTTGCGTCTTGATCAGTTCGTGCAACAGGTCAAAGCTGCGCGGGTCTTCTACTTCGCCGTTGTAGAGTTCAAGATTGCGAGTGATGAATTCCTGGATCTCTGGCGAGCGCGTAAAGACCGCTGCCAGCCTGCGTTTTTGCACTTCTTTTTCGCGATTTCTCTCTGCCCGTTGCTCTACGCTTAAGCCCCTGCGGCCTGGAAGGTGCCCAAAGGCGGTGGAAATACTTTGCAGCTCGAGAAAGCCTTCGTGGTTGGGATCAAACTTTTCCTGCTTTTCAGAGTGTGGCCCGAGAATTCTGGGATACTCCGCAGGGTCAACGGGGAAGCGATGCTGAAAATAGAAGATGCCGAATTCGCCCCGCTCGTGATCGAAGACCAACTTGAGTTTGCCGGTTTCAAGCTCGTTTCCATACTGATCCGCGAGAATCGGAATCAGCACCTTGCCCTGCAGCTCATCTTTGATTGGATCCCAATCGATGTCGAAGAACTCTGCGAAGTCCGAAGCCTCACCATTCTCCAGTACATCAAGCCACCAGGAGTTGTCGCTGCCCATCACACCCATATGATTTGGAACGATGTCTGCGATCTGTCCCATGCCGTGACGGTGCAATTCGTTGATGAGGTGCTCGTATTCCTCGGGGGTGCCGATTTCCGGATTTAATGCATTGTGGTCGATAACGTCATAGCCGTGACTACTTTCTGGCCGGGCGCGAAGATACGGTGACAGATAACAGTGGCTGATACCGAGAGCGCTGAGATACGGCACAATCGCAGCCGCATCACGAAAAGTGAAGTTTCGATTCAGTTGCAGGCGGTAAGTTGCGGAGGGGATTTCGGTCATTCTTTCGGCCATTCAGAGCTCCCCGCTGCAGAGGTTGTGTGGACTGTCGTTTCGCTGGGCTTCAACCAATTCTATTGGCGCCCGCAACTTGCGGCCATAAGGGATTTCCTGCATGCGGTGCATGCCTAAAATTCGCCAGCCGAATCTCTTAACATTTCTTCCTTGCGTCAACGGCGCAGAGACCAGCGGACGGACCACGGGGCCATGCCATCAGCGTCGGCGCTGCCGGCTTCGTAAATCACGCTGCCCGTTTGGTGCATGGCGCGATTCGCGGGTGCGCCTCCCAGATTCGCCCGCAACTCAAGTCGGGGCCCATCGGCGAAGTCCCAATCGATCGATAGAGCTCTGGAGGCGTCGTCGCAGATGTTGACGCACACCTTCGATGTTTGCCGGAGGAGCGGTTCAATAAATCGGCGGCGTGTTACGAGCAACTTGCGATAAAGCTCGAGCCACTGCTCATGAGCGCCGCCTTTCACCTCGCTCCAGTCCAGTTTTGAGGAGAGAAACGTTTGCTCTGCGTTGGGATCGGGAATCTCGTCTCTCAACTCCGGCGACCGAAACCGAGTGAAGCGTGCGAATTCGTTCCGTCGCCCTTGGGTAACCGCTAATGCGAGGTCTCCGTGGAAGTCGCAGAAAAATAGAAACGGAGTAGTCGCCCCGAATTCTTCTCCCATAAAGAGCATAGGGGGAGAAGGTGCTAGCAGCAGGATTTCCACTGCGGCTTGCAGGGAGCGCGCTGGAACAAGCTCTGTAATACGCTCGCCGAGTGCGCGATTTCCGACCTGATCGTGATTCTGCAGAAACGAGATGAATGCCGTCGGGGGCAGGTGCGAACTGATCTCTCCCCGGTTTGCGCAATGGAACTCGGAGTAGTCCCCTTGATACGCGAAGCCCTCAGTGAGGCATCGGCAGAGCTGTCGCATAGGGCTCTTCGAGTAATCCGAATAATACCCGTCGCTTTCGTCCGTTAGGACTACGTGAAGCGCATGGTGAAGATCGTCGTCCCACTGCGCATCATATAGCTCAGCCTGGTTCCGCTGATCGCGCGCAAGATATCTTGAAGCGTTGTCAACGTTCTCAAGAATGAGATGAACCTGCCGGCGATCGGCGAATTTTCTGCGCACCGTTTGTGCCAGTTCGGTAAGGATGTTGGGCCGTGAGTCATCGGCGATTTCATGCACAGCATCGAGGCGTAATCCGTCGAAGTGAAATTCCTCCAGCCAGTAAAGCGCATTGTGGATGAAAAACTCCCGCACCACCGGGCTTCCTACCCCATCGAAATTGATGGCATCGCCCCAGGGCGTGTGATGCCGGCTGGTAAAGAACTCTGGTGAGTAGGCATGCAGATAATTGCCTTCCGGTCCGAAGTGGTTATAAACGACGTCGAGAAAAACCATCAGGCCCGTGGAGTGCGCTGCCTGAACCAATTGCTTCAGATCTTCCGGGCGACCGTACGAACTGTCGGGGGCAAAAGGAAGAACTCCGTCGTAGCCCCAATTCCGGGCACCCGAAAAATCCGCGAGCGGCATCAATTCGATTGCTGTAACTCCAAGCTCCCGGAGATGCCCAAGTTTCTGCTCGACTCCATGGAAGGTCCCTTCACGGGTGAAAGCTCCAACATGGAGTTCATAAATAATGGCTTCTTCCCATGCTCGCCCGGCCCAACTCGAATCCTGCCAATCGAAAGAGCGAGGATCGATCACCTCGCTGGGGCCATGAACATCGTCTGGTTGGAAGCGCGAAGCGGGGTCCGGGACCTTGAGTTCGCCGTTGATCAGATATCGATAGCGGCTTCCGATCGTAGCTTTTGCGGTGACAAGTTCGAACCAGCCGCCGTCAATTTTCGTTAACGGAATTGCGGATGGGCCGGCATCTTCAAGAACGAGATCGACTCGAACTGCTTTCGGAGCCCACAATCGGAAGCGAACACCGCCATCATCCCGGACTTCCGCCCCAAATGGCATCCCGCTGCTACGCTTCATTGCGGCGTTCCTGGCGAACCCGGTCTCGCTCCCTCTCCACGAATAACGCCAAAGACCGAGCCCGCAATGGGTATCTCGTTCCGGGTTCGTAAGCAACGCCCGGACTCTGCGATGTGGCCTCCGCCGTATCAATCAGTGCGACCCATTGCATTCCGGAAACGGTGGACGGCATGGTGAAGGGAACCTCCTCATGATAAGCATTCATGAGCAAGACAAAATTGGCGTCAGTCACGGGAATGCCACGCTCATCCACCTCGTCTAACGCAGATCCAGACAGGAATACGCCCAGTGTTCGGGCGTGTTCCGAGTTCCATTCTTCGTCGCTCATCTCGTAGCCGTCGGGCTTGAGCCACAGAATGTCTTTGATCCCGATTCCTTTGATCGCGCGGCCCTGGAAGAAGCTTCGGCGCCGGAAGACTGGATGCGCCTTCCTCAGAGCAATTACCTTCTGCACGAGCGCAACCAGATCTTTATCTACGTTCGGATCTTCCCAGTTCAACCAGCTGATGTCATTGTCCTGGCAGTAGGCGTTGTTATTTCCGCGTTGGGTGTGTCCGATCGCATCTCCGCCGAGGAGCATAGGCACTCCCTGCGACAGCAAGAGCGTGGTAACGAAGTTTCTTTTTTGCTGCGCACGCAGGGCGTTAATGGCGAGATCGTCCGTGGGGCCCTCAGTTCCGCAGTTCCAGCTGCGGTTGTTATCGGTCCCGTCACGATTGTCTTCGCCATTGGCCTCGTTGTGCTTCTGGTTGTAACTGACCAGGTCTTGCAGCGTGAATCCATCGTGCGCCGTCACGAAGTTAATGCTCGCGTATGGACGTCGGCCGCTGCGAGCGTACAAGTCACTCGACCCGGTGATGCGGTACGCTAATTCGCCCATCTGTCCGCCATCGCCCTTCCAGTACGAGCGGACCACGTCACGGTAGCGATCATTCCACTCCGCCCATCCGATGGGAAACTTTCCAACCTGGTATCCGCCCTCGCCCAGGTCCCACGGTTCGGCGATAAGTTTTACCTGGGACAGTACCGGATCCTGATGGATGATGTCGAGAAATGCGCCCAGCTTGTCGACTTCGTGGAGTTCGCGCGCGAGCGTCGCGGCCAGGTCGAAGCGGAACCCATCCACATGCATGTCGAGCACCCAGTAACGCAAGCTGTCCATGATCAGCTGCAGTACCCTCGGATGACGGACATTCAACGTGTTTCCCGTACCCGTGTAATCCATGTAGTAGCGCGGATTGTCGGGCATAGTCCGATAGTAGACAGAATTGTCTATGCCGCGGAAGCATAACGTCGGGCCAAGCTGGTTTCCCTCCGCCGTGTGGTTGTACACGACGTCAAGAATGACCTCAATTCCCGCCGAATGCATTGTCTTCACCATGGTCTTGAACTCGCTGATCGATCCCGTGGCGGAGTAACGGGACATGGGCGCGAAGAATCCGATGGTGTTGTATCCCCAATAGTTGCGTAGACCTCTGGCAACGAGTTGGCGGTCGTCGACAAAATAATGCACCGGCATCAATTCAATCGCTGTAACTCCGAGCTTGAGAAGGTAGTCGATGACCGGAGCGGCTGCGAGCGCCGCGTAAGTGCCGCGAAGCATACTCGGAATGCGAGGATGCTGGATGGTGAATCCCCTCACGTGCATTTCGTAAATGATGCTCTTGTGCCACGGCGTTCGTAGAGGCTGGTCGGTGCCCCACGTAAATGATGGGTCGATCACCATCGACTTCAACATGCCGGGAGCGCTGTCGCGGCGGTCGAGCGACAGATCCTCCAGCTTATGCCCGATGCGGTAGCCGAAATGCGAATCGCTCCACTTCAAGTCTCCGACGATTTGCTTCGCATAAGCGTCCAGCAGGAGTTTGTGAGGGTTGAAGCGCAGCCCTTTGGCGGGGTCATATGGCCCATGGACGCGGTAACCGTAGATCAGTCCCGGCCGTGCTTCGGGAAGGTAGCAGTGCCAGACCTGATCAGTCTGTTCCCGGACATTAACGCGCTGGAGTTCACGTCGGCCGGCGGCATCAAAGAGACAAAGTTCAACTTTTTGCGCATGCTCCGAGAAAAGCGCGAAGTTCACACCTTCGCCGTCCCAAGTGGCTCCAAGAGGATAGGGTTTGCCTGGCCAGACGACGGGTTGGGGACTGATTACCATAGAAGGTCAAGATTGTAGACAATCTTTGATAAATTCGGGGATCGACTGGTGGATGGTGTTTGAGAGACTTGCAATCGGTTTGTCAGGAGCGCCCTTCCCCGTTCTTGAGCCGAAAACCGTTAAAGCAAGAAAGAGATGATCGAAGATGAGTCACCGTTGCTTTTTTCTTCGCCTTGCCTGAAGAAATGCAACTCTGCTCCATACGGAAGCTGGCTGATTCGCATCTCAAAGGTTTCTCGGCCACTGGGAGGGAATCTTGTACAAACCGATTTCGAGTTATGGGATCGTGGGAGATCTCCGAACGTCAGCGCTGATTTCACAGGATGGGTCTGTGGACTGGCTCTGTCTTCCACGCTTTGACTCCCCCAGCATTTTTGCCGCAATTCTCGACGAGCACCGCGGTGGACGATTTCGGATCGGCCCCGCTGAAGACAGCGCTCGCACACGGCAAGTGTATATCCCCGAAACAAACATCCTGGTTACGAGATTTCTGGCCGGTAAGTCGGTCGTCGAGCTCACCGATTTCATGCCGGTGCACGCGGGAACCTTAGCTAAAAAAACATCCCGTTTAATCCGGCGTGTGAAAGCGGTGAAGGGAACCGTTCAGCTTAGAATCGATTGCATCCCGGCATTTCGTTATGCCTCGGCACCGACCGAGAAGATCGAGATCGATGATGGAGGCGCGTTTTTTCACAGTGCAGGATCTACGGTCCATCTTGCGTCCACCATCGAACTGAAGAAATACGACAGCGGCGTGGGGGCCGAGTTCACCCTGAATGAGTCGCAGGCTGCCAGCTTCATCCTCGAGGAGTTACCTGATCGTCGTTGGGAGAGTCAAGAGGTGTCCGAGTCGAAATTGGACGAACTGGAGGCGGGCACCGCCGCGTATTGGCGTGGCTGGCTTCGCAAGTGCTCCTATAAAGGACGCTGGCGTGAAGTAGTGCATCGCTCCGCTTTGGTGCTGCAATTGCTCACCTACGCTCCGAGCGGAGCAATTGTGGCTGCACCCACGTCCAGCCTTCCCGAGTGGGTCGGGGGAAATCGAAACTGGGACTACCGCTATAACTGGATTCGCGACGCGGCCTATACGATCTACGCGCTTCTCCGCATCGGACTCTTCGATGAAGCTGGCCTCTTCATGAAGTGGATCGAGGAACGGTGCATGGAGCTTCCCGACGGCGATTCGCTACAGACCGTGTATGCGGTCGACGGGAGCCGCGATCTGCACGAGGCTACGCTTGATCAGTTTGAAGGATACAAGCGCTCCTCTCCCGCGCGCGTTGGGAACGATGCATACAAACAACTGCAACTCGATATCTACGGAGCGCTAATCGATGCGGTCTATCTTTACAACAAATATGCTCAGCCCATTACCGGGGTCTTGTGGAATTACGTTCGAAAGCTAGTTGATTGGGTGGCCGACAACTGGCAACTCGACGACCACGGGATCTGGGAGGTGCGCGGTAAATCCCGGCCGCTGGTGCATTCGAAGGTGATGTGTTGGGTCGCGCTGGATCGCGGGTTTCGTCTGTCAATGAAGCGGTCTTTGCCGGCCGACCAGGGACGCTGGCTGCATACCCGCGACCAGGTTTACGAAGAGGTGGTCCAACACGGTTGGAACGAGCAGCGACGATCGTTCGTACAGAGTTACGGCAGCAATATCCTCGATGCCTCGGCGCTTATGATGCCACTCGTCTTTTTCATGACACCAGATGATCCGCGGATGATCAGTACAATCGATGCCATCAGTCAGTCCAAATCTAATGGAGGGCTGATGAGCGACGGGATGCTCTACCGCTACGAGTCAGATACCGATGATGGCGTAGGCGGAGCGGAGGGGACCTTCAACGTATGTACGCTCTGGTTGATCGAAGCTCTAACCCGGATGGGGCGAATTCGTCAGGCCAATTGGCTCTTCGAAAAAATGCTCTCACGCGCCAGCGACCTGGGGCTGTTTTCCGAGCAGACGAGTATAAGCGGAGAACAACTCGGTAATTTCCCCCAGGCGCTGACGCATATGGGGCTCATTAGCGCCGCCTATAACCTCGACAAAGCACTTGACCTCAACACGGCGCTCGACGAAGGATCGATGGCTCCCTGAAGTTGGCTGTCCTTCGGGGCAGTACATTCGCTACGAATTCATGCTGCCTTTTTTCTCGGAACTTTCGCACCTTTCTTCCGCGCCTCGGAGAGACCGATGGCGATCGCTTGCTTCCGGTTTTTGACCTTTCCTCCTTTCCCTCCACGGCCTGAGCGTAGCGTTCCGCGTTTCTTCCGGCGCATGGCACTGGCAACTCTTTTCTGGGCGCCTTTTCCGTATCTGCGTCGGCTCGACTTCTTTCTCGCAGGCATGCTCTATCCTCCTTTGCGCTATTCACGTCGCACGTCTATCTATTAGAGCTTTAACCGATGCCAGAAGGTTGGGGTGCAAAGCCGAGAAACTATTGAGGCGGGTACGTGCTCCCGCGCCGATTTGTACAGCCGACACCGGATAGACCTCGGAGTGTGCGGTCGCTAACTTAAGGAGCGCGAGGGTTAGGGTCGCTCATTGTGAGCACCGGAAGGAGTTACTAGAAATGAAAGGAATAAATCGAATGTTGACGCGATTGTCAGCAGTAGCGGGGCTCGTGCTCTTGGTATCGGCCAGCATGGCTTGGGCTCAGACTTCAGACGCCAAGGAGACGACGAAGGATAAGTCGGATATAGACAAGCGAATCGATGCCTCCGCCAGAGTTTTGGATGAGATCATGGGCGTTCCGGACAAAGCGATCCCGGACAAGGTGATGAGCGACGCAAAATGCGTAGCCGTCATTCCGTCGATGGTGAAGATTGCCGTCGGCTTCGGCGGAAGCCACGGTAAAGGCGTTGCTACATGCCGAACGGAAAATGGCTGGAGCGCGCCGGCACCCATCACGATCACGGGAGGCAGTTGGGGCTTGCAGCTAGGCGGTCAAGCAGTCGATCTCGTAATGATCGTGATGAACCAGCAGGGCATGGATCATCTCCTCTCCGATAAATTCAAAATCGGCGCGGATGCATCCGCCGCTGCCGGCCCGGTTGGCCGAGAGGCGGGCGCTGATACGGACTGGAAGATGAAAGCCGAAGTGCTGACGTACTCAAGAGCCCGCGGAATTTTCGCCGGAGTCGACTTGAACGGGTCGGCTCTCACCCAGGACAAAGATGAGACGCGCTTGCTGTATGGACACATGGTGCCATTTGTGGATCTCCTCAGCGGGAAAGTGAATCCTCCCGCAGCCAGCGAACCGTTTTTGTCCGCTGTGCGAAAGTATTCCCGGCAATCCAGGGGTGAGAATACTTCGCCCGGTAACTAGCTGGGGTGAAGGGACAGAGCCACCAGCCGGAAGAAACTTCATACCAAGATCGACGGAAATGAAGTTTTGCAATACCAGAAGGTGGCTCAATTTCATAAAGATTTCAACGGGAGGGATTATGTTTACGATCTTGGTTGTCGTATTGATTCTCTTGCTCCTGGGAGCTTTGCCAACCTGGCCTTACAGCAGGTCATGGGGATACTACCCAAGCGGCGGATTGGGATTGGTGGTCCTGATTCTGATCATTCTCATCCTCGCCCACGCGATATAAGCGCGTCGAAAAATACGGGTGCCGGGAGTTCGAATTCTCGAAGGGAATATCGAACTCCGGCACCCAAAACTTTTTATACCTCAAAAACGCGCCAAGCCGCCTGTGTGGGCTTCAGATAGTGTCGGATGGGCTGTCGATGTCGACAAATGGGGGTTGAGGTTATGCAGTGAAAAATCCTGGATCGCATGCTCCGCTCCTCGTACGTACAGAAAATTCTCGTTCGGAGTACATAGCAGGCAGCATTGTTCATTCCGGCGCGTGGCCATATTCTGCAGCAGATGAAGGTTCTTCCAAATTTCCCTCCTCTCAAGCAGGAGTTGAGCCGTAAGGTTTAACTCCTGCTCCTCGCCTCAAAGAGCGGCAAGAATCAGATCTCAAGAAAGCGGCATCAGCCGTTCAGCTCGGTTCTAGATTTCGAAAATTCGGTAGGCGGCTTGCTGGGACTGTTGCTGGAGAAGGGTGATCGCAACATTGTGAACCGGAATCCCGCCGGTGGTGCGGCCGTCCGGTGTTCCATGATGGGCGTGTCCGTGCACGACCAAATCGGCTCCATGACGGTCGACGACTTCGGCCAGGCGCGACGTGCCGAGGAAGGGGAAGATTTCTTGTGGTTCGCCTTGAACGGTTGCGGCAACAGGTGAATAGTGGAGGATGACCACGCGCTTTTCAGTGCGCAGCTGGGACATCGCACGCTCCAGTTTCAAAGCTTCGTTGATGGAGGCTTGCACGAATTGCTTGATCTCGGGCTCGCCAAAGGCTGTAAGCACGCTTCTGCCGAATCCGCCGACAAAGCCCTTGGTGCCCGCAAATCCCACGCCGTCCCGCTCGTAAGCGGTTCCATCCAATACCTTGATGCCAGCCTGCACCATCATCTGCATGAGTTCGCCCTGTTTCCCGGACTCGTAGTCGTGGTTTCCCAGAACCATGATGGTAGGAACTCGCGAACGCACGACCACATTCAGAAGAGGCGTCATCTCTTCGGGAAGGCCACTGCCCGTCAGGTCTCCGGCTACGACGAGCACATCTGCAGAATCTCGCACCCGGCTTAACTGGTCGAGTAAAGTGGTGTGGCGCGATCCCGTGAAGTGAAGGTCTGCGGTGGCAGCGATTCTCATGAGCGAATAGAGTCGCGGGCGACGGTTTGCATCCGGCGATCTCGGGTATCCAGAAACAGGTTGTCCAGACCCCACTCGTTTACGTCGATGGCGAACATCTTCTCGTCAATCAGGCTGCCGCGAAATTTCGCGTTCTTATCAGGGTGGCGAAGCGAGTCTTGCAGGCGCGCAATCAGCAGATCCCAGACTCTGTGGGGAACATAGTGGGTCTGGGCCGGATACGAGTAGTGAAACAGAAGCAGTGCCCACAGCAGCACTTCCCAATGTTCTCCAGCCAGGAAGAGCAGCCGATCCCAATCGAGGCCGCCTCGAGTTCCGAAAATAATGTGTGCAATGTCGGCACCGTCGAAACGCTCGCGCCGCGTCACGAAAAGCTTCGACGCCAGCAGTTCCTCGGGTCTTAACACGCGGCTATGCACTCCCAGGATCAGGGCCGGTTGCGCGCGATCGATCCAGGATTGGTCCACCGTCAGCACGGCATTGCTCATTCCAGTGATCAGGTCCACGAAAAATCCGTTCCGGCGTACTTTGTAGAGCCACACGGGATCGCAAACCTCGCAGCTAAAACCACGCCGTTCGAGGCGCGAGACCGCGTCACTGACGCTGTCAAAGGTCAGGAATATGTCGAGATCTTTCGTATCGCGGCAAATGCCAGTGTGCGTTTGCAGGGCAAATGCACCCGCCACTGCGTACGAAATATGAACCTCTTCGAAGAGCTCGAGCACCTGGTGACACAGGCTTCGCTGCTCCTCGGGCATTGGTGTCGGCCAAGACGAGGTTTCTCTTACGTCGACGCTGGAGGGTTCGACCATGCTTGGAGTTCGATGCGTTACTTCATGAACCGGTTGTGGTCTAGTTCGTCGCGGGTTGCGAGCAGCTTGAGGGTTCGGGTCATGCGCGAGAAGCTTTGTCGGACTTCCGCCGGACGTATTCCACGACCGCGAGAATGCCGGTCAAGACTGATAGGCCAATCAGGATTAGCAGCGTGGGTTTGTAATAGCGAGAGAAAAAATGAGTAATCGCTGTGCCATATTTTGAACCCAGCCATGCGATCACGATGAAGCGGATTCCGCGTCCCAAAGCCAAAGCTCCGAGGAATCGTTTTGGAGGAAATTGCAGTGCTCCTGCGGCGAGCAAGAAAGGAACAATGGGAAATGGTGGAGGCAGCATCGCGGGAACGGCGACCGCTCCCACACCCCAACGTTCAAATCGGCGGTAAATCGTTTGCGCTTTCCGCTTTTTAAATTTCTTCTCTAGCGCCTCTTTTCCCCCTTTCCGCGCCAGAAAGTAGGTGATGTAGCCTCCAACGAGAGAGCCAATAGTGGCCATCAGCGCATAATAGAGCCAATATCGAGGCTCACTGGCGGCCAGCCAGACCGTGAACACGTCCATGCTGCCCGGCAGCGGGATGACGGAATTGTCCGCGACTCCGATGGCGATCTGAGCCGCGCTGCGGCGGTGCAAAAGCCAAGACCATAGCCGGGCACTGCCCAGTCCGAGAGCCAATTCCATCAAATCACCTTGAACAGGATTACCCCAACCGAGCAGGGGATATCCTTTCAGGTTTACGCTAGCACGTGTGACGTTGGCTCTAAGGTAGTCACTGGAGAAACCCCAAGGCCGGCTAATAAGGACGGGGCGAAGGAGGCCTTACTGCAGGAGGCGATGCACGACGGCGTACAACTGGGAACCCCCGTTTGCCTTGGGAAGAACGACGTCAGCACCGGCTCGTTGTCCCTCGCGCTCGATCTCTGCGTTTTGATCGAGCGTGAATAGCAGAATCGGCAACTTCGGTGCGAGCTTGCGGATCTTTCGCGCTGCCTCAAGCCCGTTCATTCGGGGCATCAGGAAGTCCAGAACGACGAGATCCGGGTGACACTCAGAGACCTTAAGCACGGCTTCAGCCCCGTCGGTCGCCTCGGCGCAGATCTCGATCTCGCGGTGAGACTCGAGCAGCCTACGAATCTGCTGCCGGACCAGGGCGTTATCGTCGACAATGAGAATCCGTTTTGTCATCCGCCTATATGGATCGGAAAACTTCATCATCGACTGATTGTTGCTCAGCGCAAGGTCTCGTCATACTCCCTGAGCTATGTAGTCTCACGTTTTAGTCGCACTAGGAGATACCCTCTATCCCGGCGAACTCGACGAATCATGAGGCGCGGACAGGGCAAAACGGTCTGACGATCTTCGTTTCGCGTGCATACAGTGTTGACTGTATGGACTGAAATGATCAGGCTCAAAGAGGATGCAGTTCCAGGGACTCGGGGCGTGTCCTTCTCATTGTTCGTACGAACAACGGGGGTGGTGTATAACTCACCTGTTCGGCGAGTGCGCGAGCCGTATCTGGCGGATCTCAGACGCAGATTCTGCCCTCTCACTTGACGAGAACGCCTCCGGCCCATCTTTGAATCTCTGGATTTTTCGATTCGCGAGTGGCATTTGCCGATCTCGACAAGGCCCGGCCGGAAAAGGAACCCGGCGTAAAACAACTAGTACCACCACGAAGGCGTCGAAGATATACTGCGTCTATTCCTTCGAATCGAGTTTAGAAAACATTGGTCAGGGAAACCAGTTTGGCGCGGGGGCGAACGTTGCCGGATAAGATTACTCCGGAGCAGTGGGAGAGCGAAGAACATCGCAGGGATCGGCGCGGCAAATGCATGCACCCGGCGTGCCGGTGCCTGGATGCAGTCCAGAAAACCCTGCTTAGGCAGGGTGTGTCCGCCTCTCAGGCGGCTGATGTGCTTCGGTCGCTCCTCGAAATGGCGGGCGGGTACATGATTATCCCTGTTGGCGCTTCACGCCAGCAGCATACTTTTTGCCAAATTCGTATTGAGCGTTCTATTAGCTCGAAGCAAGCTGACCGCAGCTTTAGAGATTAAATCCGTTTCCGATTCCCGACTCTTGCTTAATGGGTTGTCAGCCCTAAAGCGCTGAAAGCTTCACAATACCCCCGAAAAATTTACATTTGCATCTGCGCAGATTGCGTGGGACGCCGCCTCCAGCTTGGGGTTTGACTTCCACGGCCGGCATCGCTATCGTGTCCATCCCATAGGGGTACAGGGGCGTTGTCCGGGTCAGAATCCAAGCAGCTTACGGAACTTCTCGTAAAGTGGAAGGCGGGCGATCAGGATGCTTTGCGATTCCTGATGCCGTTGGTCTATGAGGAACTGCACCGCCTGGCGCATCATTACCTGCGCGGTGAGCGGCCCGACCATATCCTGCAGAGCACCGCCCTAGTGCATGAAGCGTTTTTGCGCCTGGTCGATCAGGAACCGAACCAGGTAGAAAATCGGGCGCATTTCCTAGCGATCGCTGCCCAGTTGATGCGCCAGATCCTGGTCGATTTTGCTCGCAGTCGCCGCGCCGCAAAGCGGGATCACTTGAAGCTTAGCCTTGAAGAAGCGGTGGCTCTCCCGCAGGCCAGAAACCTCGACCTGATTGCCTTAGATGATGCTTTAAAAGAGCTTTCTCGTTTGAATCCCCGTCAGAGTCGCATCGTAGAATTGCGGTTCTTCGGCGGGCTTTCCATCGAGGAAACTTCGGAGGTCATAGGAACCTCCTCCGCGACCGTGGAGCGCGACTGGACGATTGCCCGAGCCTGGCTGCACCGTGAGGTGCGCGGCGGTTTGAAATCATGACTCCGGAGCGCTGGCAACAGATCTCCGAGGCCCTCGATCATGCTCTCCGGTTGTCACCGGAGCAGCGCCATACCTACCTTGCTGGACTCGCTCAGAAGGACCCGGAGCTCCGCCAGGAGGTGGAGTCGCTATTGGCGTCTCATCGCGAGGCCGAAACAGATTTCTTGAACACGCCCTTTTCCCACTCTTTACTGGATGCCGCGCAGATAGCTCCGTCTATCCCACTGCTCGGAAAGCGAGTTGGTGTCTATCAGATCATCGCTCGCATTGGAGAAGGGGGAATGGGCGAGGTATATCGCGCCATCCGCGCCGACGATCAGTTCCATAAGCAGGTCGCGCTTAAGGTGGTTCGCCGCGGACACGACTCCGGTTTTGTCCTCAGCCGGTTTCGAAATGAACGCCAGATTCTCGCCACACTCGACCATCCAAATATCGCTCGCTTGCTCGATGGCGGCACAACCGAAGACGGAGTGCCGTACTTCGTCATGGAATTAATTGAGGGCGATCCGATCGATCAATACTGCGAGCGGCACAAGCTTTCCACTGCCGAGCGGCTGAAGCTCTTTCTGAACGTTTGTTCGGCCGTGCAATATGCGCACCAGCGGCTCATTGTGCATCGCGACTTGAAACCCGGCAACATTCTTGTTGCCAGCGACGGGACGCCGAAGCTGCTCGATTTCGGTATCGCAAAAATCCTTGATCCCGAAGATTTTTCCGGACCGATGGAGCCTACTCTTACGGTTTTTCGGGTGCTCACGCCCGGTTATGCCAGCCCGGAGCAAATCAGGGGGGAGCCCATCACCACGGCGACGGATGTTTATTCGCTGGGAGTAATTTTGTTCGAGCTGCTGACCGGCGCAAGCCCGTATCGCGTGACGCGTTCTGCCCAGGAACTGGCTCGAGCCGTGTGCGAGTCCGAGCCCGAGCGCCCAAGTACCGCCGTCCGGAGGTCTGCAGCCCAAGATTCTTCGCCAGCCGGGGACGCGAATCGCAGCGACCACGATGATTCCTCGGCAAAACGCGGCCGGCGGCTGAGCGGCGATCTCGACAATATCGTGCTCATGGCGTTGCGCAAGGAGCCTGAGCGCCGCTATCTCTCGGTCGAGCAATTTGGCGAAGATATTCGCCGGCACCTCGAGAATCTCCCGGTCATCGCACGCAAGGACACTGCTCGTTATCGTGCGTCGAAATTTGTTGCCCGCCATCGCGGAGCGGTTGTTGGAGCAATTGCGACCACCACGATCTTGTTGCTGGCTCTCGTCGTGACGTTTCGGGAGGCGCGTATCGCGGAGCGTCAGGCCGCACTGGCACGAGCGGAGCGAACCCGCGCTGAACGGCGATTTAACGATGTCCGCAAGCTTGCCAACTCACTCATGTTTGAGGTTCACGATTCCATTCAGGATTTGCCGGGCGCTACCAAGGCACGCAAGCTGATCGTAACGAGAGCGCTGGAGTATCTCGACAGCCTTTCGCAGGAAGCTGCTGACGACCCATCTTTGCAGCGGGAACTGGCGGCCGCATATGACCGTGTCGGGGATGTCCTCGGCTATACCGGCCAGGCGTATCTCGGTGACTTTGCCGGCGCGGCGCAGAGCTATCAGAAAGCCCTGGCAATCCGCGAGACGCTGGCGGCGGCGAATCCTTCCGATCTCCAGGTACAGGCAGAACTGGCCGACGAATATTTTCGGGCGGCTGGACTTCAGCAAGACACGGGTGATTTTGACGGAGCCCTTCATACCCTGCAGCGGGCGCAACCGTTTATCGAACGGATATCGTCAGAAGCTCCGGATCAGCAGATGCTGAACCGTATCGCCGGCCTTTATTGGTTTCGGGGTACTGTCTTTGAGAAAAAAAAGGACTTTGCTGCCGCCCTGGAAAATTACCGCCGCGGCGCCTCGATCCGCGAGCCCTTTGCTTCCGATCCAAATGCAAACGTGATCACCCGCGCGCACTTGGTTGCAGATTACAACGGCGTTGCGAAGATGATGGGTGAAACGGGCCAAATCGACGACGCCATCAAAATGGCTGCAAAGGCTACCGGGCTCATGAAACAGCTTTCCGACGCGAATCCCAGCAATGCGACCTTTCGCGAGTGGCTTGGGGAATCTTACGGAATCTGGGCCGACCAGTTGAAAAGGAAAGCAGATCTGGACGGCGCGCTCTCTTTGCAGCAGCGGGCGCACGACATCTTTTCGCAACTTAACGCGGCGGATCCGAACAACCGTTTAGCGGCGGATAATTTAGCGTTCACTAAGCTCGCGATGGAACGAATACTGATTCAACAGGGAAAGACTCAGAGAGGAATTCACCTTGCCCGCGCCGCTCTTGTTCTCTTCGAGCCGCGCGGGGCGAAGGACTTGTGGAATGAAACAGGCGCGAGCATGTCGTATTACGACATGGGAACGGCCTACGCTGCGCTTGCTGCGCGCTCGACCTCGACTGCGGACCAGGCCGCAGAATGGCGCGAAGCCCGCTCCTGGTACCAGAAAGCGGATGAGGTCTGGAAGCTGAGTCCGGAGAAAGCACGTTCCGACGCCCTGGGTCAGGATCAAGAGAGTCTTATCGAGAAGGGAATCGCGGCGAGCGAAGCAAAATTGCGGGATCTATCCCTCAAAGCACGCAACCAACCGAGGTAGACATGTTCGTTCTACCGGGTAAGGCCAACACGAAGGCTGAAGCACGGGAGTCCCCCCACGGTCCCCGCTTCCCCAGCCTTCGCAAATGGCTCTCTCGAGCGTATGGCTGCTCGGCTTGCCCCTCCGGCGTGGCGCCTGGTCAACGGTGCCTTCCCCGAAGTGAACAAATCGGTTACCAGGCGGATATCCGCCTCTATATGTAAAGGCGGAAAAAGGAGGGGATTTCCCTCACGCCATAACAAATTTTTCGAATTATTTTTTCGGCCCGGCTTCGGCTTCCCCGAGCCAGCCCCGCCGGAGTTTCTCTGAGGGAATACTCGACATGTACGGCTTTAGGTCCAGAATAGGGGTTCCATCAAGCATATCCACGCCGCGGACATGCAGGAATCTGCCATCACGGCGAAGGAGTTCAACAACCGTCAACCCGATTGGGTTCGGCCGGCGTGGCGAACGCGTGGCGAAAACGCCGTGAGGCCGGTGGTCTGCTGGCGTAGGTCCGAACAAGTCGAAGCCTTCTGATCGGTCGAATACCCAGAGGACGAAAATGTGAGAGAAGCCTTCCACGTCGGCAAGTCCGGCTTCGAATTCCGCAGAGATTTCCAGAACGCCGTCGGCTTCGTGTTTTACTCCGAGACCTTTGGGGATCTCTTTGGTCTGCTTATAGGGTGTCCGGGCGAAACCGATGGATCGCGGCGAGAACATGAAGCACTCTTTCAGAGAATCGACTTGGAGGGCAGTGAAGTTGCGCACCACCCCCCTGATCTAGATTTTACTCGTCATGTTTCTCAGGCTCCTTCGGAAGTGGAGGTTCAATCGGCTTGCGCGGCAGCATTTGATCACGCACGGCCGCTTCATAGACGAAGCTGGCTACGATCACCGAAATCTGCTTCAGATCTTCGGGCTGCAGCCGATCGTAGACATCCATATTGGAGTGGTGCGTTCGAGTTTCGTACTCGATCGGATCCTGAATGAACTGAAATCCGGGAATTCCGGCCGCGTCAAATGATAGATGGTCCGTGCCGCCTGTGTTGCGCATCGACAAGGTAGTCATGCCTAGATCTTTGAAGGGTTTCATCCACGCTTCAAAGATGGGCGCTACGGCCTCGTTTTCCTGCAGGTAGATGCCGCGGATCTTTCCCGTGCCATTGTCCACGTTGAAATAAGCCGAGACCTTCGCCTGTTCCGGTTTTGGAGTGAATGGCCCAGCTTCACGACGCATCAATGTCGGCATGCCTTTCAGCGCCGGATCGTCCACGGGTGGGCGAGAGCCAAAATGCTGCTGCACGTAGAACTGAGATCCCAAAAGTCCTTCCTCTTCACCGCTCCACAAGCCAATGCGAATCGTGCGTCTCGGCTTGAGGTCGAGAGCCTTGATGATGCGCACCGCTTCCATCATCACGACCGATCCGGCACCGTTGTCGGTGGCACCCGTTCCCGAGTGCCACGAGTCAAGATGCGCTCCCAGCATGACCACTTCGTCCTTCTTATCTGTGCCCGGAATTTCGGCGATCGTGTCGTACTGCATCGGATCATCGTCGTAAAACGTGTTCATAACGTTGAGCTCAAGCGTAACTTCTTTCTTCTGCTGCAACAGGCGTGCGATGCGCGACCAGTGCTCCGAAGCCATCGTCAGTTGAGGCACCGTCGCAGTTTCACCTGGTTTGTAGGAGCCGCCAGACTGCACGAACACCGTGCCGCCGCCAGCGGTGCCTCGGCTGTGGTCGATGACGGCCAGAACCTTTTCGTCCGCGAAGAACTGGTTGAGATCTTTCATCAGTTGCTGGCGCCGGCGGAATTCCGCGAAACGAGAGGGCTGCCGCTCTCCCGGAATCTGATATTCGCTGGTTTTAGCGAGTTCCTCATCGGTCATGCGCTGGTATGGCGCTTCTGTGATCGGTTTTACTTCCGCGTCCTGGCCGATGATCGCGATCATTCCAGCCAGCTTTCCGCGATACTTGTCAAAATCTTTCTTGTCTTCGACCATGACGCGAATGCATTTTCCGGTGACAGCGCCATTCGTACCGGGTGTCCAGGCTTTCGCATACACGATAAGCGGAGTGATATCAGGCGCGGTCATCCGCGCATTAACGTATTGATTTGCCCAACCACGGCCAAAAGGCCCCCAGGCTTCCAGGTGCGCGTTGCTTAGCCCCATCTGCGTCAGTTGGTCACGGGTCCACTCGTTGGCGCGCTTCATATTGGGAGAACCGGTGAGGCGTTCGCCGATGGAATCCATAAGCCCGGAAGCGAGTTCCATCACTTTGGAATTGTGGAAGCCCTCGATGCGGATACGTGAGATGGTTTCAAGATCAACTTTTTCCTGAGAAAAGAGCGGTGAGATAAGAACTAAGACCGCCGCCAAGGCGCACACCAAGGGCGTCAACTTCTTCATCGTGATGGCTCCTGATCGAAAAATCAAAGCGGCGATTATACAACCGCGATCCGGGCCGGGAAGGAGCGCAATTGTAAAAATAGGTCAAGGAGTAAAAGTTAGGAGCGCGGCCTAAGAGGAAATCCCTGGTCGTTATTCGTGCTTCGCATTGCTCTGCGGAGCCGTTTCGTTCGCGTGCTCTTGGTCGTCCGAGTCCTTCACGACGTATTGCACGATCACCGAAATACGCCGATTTGACGGATCGAATGGGGCTTCCGGTTTGCGCAGGCGTTGATCGGCAAAGCCGCGGACCTGCGTTACCTGATCGCCTTGTATCCCGTTTTCCTGCATCAGGCGGCGGGCTGCATTCGCACGATCGCTCGAAAGTTCCCAATTGCCGTAATTGGCTCTGGGCGCATAAGGATTGGAGTCCGTGTGGCCTTCGATGGAAATCTTGTTGGGAAGTTTTCCCAGTTCCTGAGCTAGAGTCACCAGGAGTTCTCGCCCGTTTCCGTTCAGCTTGGGACTTCCGCTGTCGAAAAAAGTTCCAGCCTCCGATTCCGACAACTCAATGCGCAGCCCTTCGGCAGTGACTGTCATCTCGATGTGGCTCTTCAGCTTCTCGAAGTCACTCATCTGGCGCATGGCCTGTTGCAACTGGTCTTTCAGCCTGGGCATGTTGTCTCGGGTCAGAATAAAATTTTCTCCCGCGCCTGCCAGATTCGTTCCCACTTTCTTCGAAGTTCCGGTGGGATCCTTAAAGTAGCCTCCCACCGCCTCCTGGATCTGCTTGCTGGTGTTGAGCAGCCAAAGGACGATGAACAACGCCATCATCGCGGTAACGAAGTCGGCGTAGGCGACTTTCCATGCTCCGCCGTGATGTCCGCCGTGACCACCTTTCTTCTTGATGATGATGACGGGGCGGGTTTTTTCCATGAGCAGTATCCCTGCAGAGTTTCTAGGCGGAGGATGCCGCGGCAGCGGCCGAAGCCCCACCTCCGCGGCAGGCCTTCTCCAGTTCCTGGAATGAAGGTCGCACATGCCCCGGTACAGCGCGTCGCGCGACTTCTACCGCCATGATGGGTGCTGTGCCTTTCAGGAAAGACACCATCAGCACTCGCATCACATACAGGAACGCGTGCTCCTCGTCGGCGGCCTTGGCCATGTTGGCCGCGATTGGGCCGATCAACCCGTAGCACAACAAAATACCAAGGAAAGTTCCAACAAGTGCGGCGGCGACTTTATGTCCAATTTCTTCCGGTGGCCCGCCCAGGGCTCCCATCGTGATTACAACTCCAAGGACTGCGGCAACGATTCCAAGTCCGGGCAGGGAGTCAGCCATCGTGCTCAGCGCGGCTGTTGGTTGCGTGGCGTCGTGATGATGGACTTCCAGGTCGAGATCGAGCATCTGGTCAAGATCGAAGGCGTCGACTCCGGTGATCGCCATCCGCAACGAGTCACACACGAAATCACGCACATGATGATTCTTGAGAAAAGCGGGATTCTTGGAGAACACAGGGCTTTTTTCCGGTTCCTCCACGTCGGATTCGAGCGCCATCAATCCTTCTTTGCGGGCCTTGTTCAGCAGGTCATACATCATCTTCAAAGTATCGATGTAAGCCTGCTTGCCAAACCTGGAACTGCCGAACACCCCGCCGATTCCACCCGCTATTTTTTTGAGGATGTGGATCGGGTTCGCGATGAGAACCGTTCCCACCGCGGCGCCTCCAATGATGACGAGTTCTGCCGGTTGGATCAGCACGCGGATATTGCCGTGTTCCATCAGATATCCGGCAACCACGCAACCGAAAACGACGAGAATGCCGATAATTGCGAACATGGTTTAGTTGCTGCAATCTTCCCCGGTGGCCGCCTTCGTTATGGGTTGGCGACTTGCCGATGCCTTGTTGAGCGATTCCTGCAAACGGCCCAGCAATGACTCCATCGTGTCGCCCGCCACTGCCGCCGCCTGGCCGATTGAGACGGGCAACGATTGACGCTCACCCCACCACTCAATGCCGTCGCTGGCCAGCATGCGCCGGATGCGCTCGCGCACCGATTTCAATTCTTCCTCCCGGCAGCCGTTTAGAATCACCAGAAACTCGTCGTCGTTCCATCGGCCTATGAAATCCGTAACCCACACTGCAGACTCGAGAGTGCGCGCGACCAGACGCAGGAGTGAGCACGCGGCATCTGCACCGAGACGGGCCCGGAAATGAACGAGGCCTTCCAGCCGCAGGCAGAGAAGGCCGAACGGGATATGGGCGTCTGAGAAGATCCCTAATGACTCTCGGACGTGAGACTGCGTCATCAGGCGGTTCGCGACTCCAGTGGCTTCGTCTACATAGCCCAACAGGTTCAGACTTTCTTCACGGTGATCGGCGCTGATCGCCGGCTGTTGATCCTCAAAAATTTCAACCGCACCGATAATCGAACCGCGGCTGTTGCGTACGGGCACAGCTCGCGCGCGCACTGGAATCTCGTGGCCGGCACGGTGGTGCACAAATCCGATTGCCTCCGCAGGTTGCGAGGTTTTCATAGCGAGCGCTACCGGACAATCTTCGTTGCACCATTCGCAGTCCTGATGATCGCAGTGCAGCAGTGCTTCTCCCACACAGGAACGGCCCAGTACTTCGTGACGGCGGCGTCCAGTGATACGTTCGGCGCCGTCGCTCCATAAGAGGATTCTTTTCTGCTGGTCAACTACGCAGAGCCCGGTCGGAAGGCTTTCGAGAATGCTGCGGTAAATCTCCGGATCTTCCAGTGAACACATAGACACAGAGCGGCATTGCCGACTGTGTTCTTTATCGGCATATTCGGCGATTGGCTTCAGGCCAAACTCTGGGAATAATTTCGCAGCGAGGGGGCAGCGTCTTGTGTTGTCAGAGATATGCAGGCATGGCACTTTCGCGATGCCTAAAGCACAGTTGTGCCATGGTCAGAGAAAGTGTTCGCGTTTTAGCTTCTTTGGTGAGCAGTTCTGGGGGAGGGCTGCCCGGGCGCCCTGAACTCGAAAGAGTTTCTGGGCGCCCGTTATATTTGCATTAGGTTTTTTCTAGAGACTCAGCCGATCATCTTCCGTAGCGACCCATCCATTCCGCGTGGGCCAGAATATGTCCCTGCATCGCCGCTTCCAACTCCTTCTTTCCTGCGCCCGGTTTCAGGTTCAGCTTTATGTCGAGCGCGAAGAGCTTGAAGTAGTAACGGTGAGGGCTACCAGGAGGCGGGCAGGGACCGTTGTAACCAATCTTGGGAAAATCGTTCTTGCCTTGCTGCGAGCCGTCCGTCAGATGTTCTTCCTTACTGGCACCTTCGGGCAAGCTCCGCGAGCCGGCGGGCAGGTTCCAGATCGTCCAGTGATTCCAATTTCCGCCCGGAGCGTCCGGATCGTCAGCTAACAGCGCGAACGTCTGCGTCCCGGGCGGCGGATCGGTCCAGGAAAGTTGCGGGGAGACGTCGGGTCCATCACACGTATATTTTTTCGCGATCGTCCCGCCACTCGGGAAGCTCGCGCTGGATATAGTCAGCGGCGAAGAAGTTTTCTCCGATTGGGCGGCCAGCGTTCGGCATACTGCGGTCACCGAAAAGGCAAGGACAAGGAAATGTAAGGCAATCTTTGGGAAAGCGACGTTTGGCATTTTTCGCGGAGGGAGGCGCATGAAGAAGCCGGTCTGGCGAACACGCTCGCCAGGATTATTTAATTAGTCGAGATCGTGAAATTGACGGTGATGTTGGCCTGTGTCTCGACCGCGTCGCTGCCTTGATAGTGCGGTTTGAAGTGCCACTGCCGAACCGCTTCCTGTGCCGCTGTGGCCAGAATCGGAGGGCCACTAACGACATGCAGGTCCTGAATCGTGCCATCGCGGCCGATGAGAGCCTGAAGGACCACCGATCCCTGTACCTTCATCTGCCGGGCCAACATTGGATATCCCGGCTTCACGGCCTGTCCTACAACTTCGGCCGCTCCCGCGGACATTTGCACTCGCTCGGCCGCGCTGCTGGTGACACCAGCAGCCGTATCCGGCTTAGGAGCGGAAGCGTTTGAGACAGCCCGCGGCATGGAGCCGGGTTGAAGGTCGACGCGCACCGAATTAGCTCCCGGATTCACCCTGCTACGATTGTCGCCCGCCACTACCTCGACCTCGAGTGGAGGCAGAACGGTCCGCGTTGCGGTGGCAGACATGGGTGGTTCAGGAGCAGCGGCAGCCGGTGCAACTACGGCAGGAATCTTGGGTTGTGACCGGCCGACCATAGCCCTCTTCTCAGCGGGTCTTTCCGCGGTCGAAGCCTTAGGCGTCGCTGTTGCCGGTTGCGTCGGGGAAGCGGTTACCGGAGCAGGCTCCAACTGGTCTTCCGCTTCGGAGTTGTCGGGAAACCAGAAATCACGGTCACGATAAAGAACCAGCGCTAAGGCCACGAGAAGCAGCACTAAGGCCGCTACCATCATGCGTCGTTGGTTCGGTTCCCGGGAGGCTGGAGTTACGACAGGGGGCACCTGCGCTTCGGGCAAAGCCAGCAGCGGATGGTCCGCTTTCCGAGCGATTGTCTTCAATTCAAGCATTGCAGGAACCCTGGGCCTCCCCTGCGCAATCTTCTGGGCATAGTATGCCTTGAAAATTGACGGAAGGCTAGCAAAAGCAAGGGTCCGGGATGGCCCGTTCGTGCTATCTTGGCGTAACTTTCTTCTCTATTCCGAATCGGATTTTGTGGGCCTTTTCCATCCCAAGTGAGGAGCAATGGAACCGAACGATTCGAAACCAACCCCGCCGGCCGCGGAAGCCTCGGGTGTACAGCCGCCAGACAAGGTCTCTGAAGCTGAGAACCCGTCCGGTCAAATGCCGATGGCCCCTCAAGTCAGAGGTGGTGCCACGCCTGTCAATGAGCGTGAGTTCGGTCGTGTCTCCCGTCGTGAACTGCTCAAACTGGCCCCTGTCCTGGCCTTAGGAGCTTTTGCAATTCCTGGTGTTCAGGAAGGCCTGATTAAAACCGGTCTCGGCTTCAGCGATTGGGCGTCAGCTCGACTCTTCCGCCGTGGCCATCTCGCTCCAACCTTTAACGAGGCCGAACTTACTCCTTTCGAAAAGTTCCCGATCAACGACTACGACGTAGACGACCCAGGGGTGATCTTCGAAAAATGGACTCTTGCTGTGAGTGGCCAAGTCCAAAAGCCCGGCGACTATAGGCTCGAGCAAATTCAACTTCTGCCAATCACTCGCCAGAACACCAGGCACGTCTGCGTTGAAGGCTGGGATGTGATTGGCCGCTTCGGTGGAACCAGGCTTTCTAACTTTCTGAACTTGATCGGTGCGGACACGTCAGCCCGCTTCATCGCTGTTACATGCGCCGACGATTATTACGAAACACTCGACATGCCGACGGCACTCCATCCCCAAACCTTGCTCTGCTGGGAGATGTACGATCAACCGCTAACTCGCGAGCACGGTGCGCCATTGCGCCTTAATGTTCCAACCAAGGTCGGTTACAAGCAGGCGAAGTACCTTACTGGCTTAAAGGTCACGAATCTCGTCGAAAAGGTCGGCTACTGGGAAGATCAGGGATATTCGTCGTTCTACGGTCTCTGACGGGAGCATAGCGAGATTGCGGATTTTTGTTGCGCGTAAGAGTCGACAATGAACCGAACTGCCTCATACGAAAGGGAACTGCCGGAGACTGGAATGAACACGGTTCTGGAAATTGTTCGAGTGAATGGGGACGACACCGAGTCTGTCGGATGTGCCGTGTACGAACATCCGCTCGTCGTTCGCTTTTGCCACTGGCTGAATGCCGTGTCCCTGTTCGTCATGGTAGGGAGCGGATTCCAGATCTTTCGTGCGTTCCCCAGTTTCGGCGCCAAGATTCCGCAAAAGGATCTGCTGAATTGGCCGAAGGCTTTCGCCATCGGTGGCTGGCTCGGCGGCGCTCTGCAATGGCATCTCACTTTCATGTGGATCTACATCGCGACGGGATTGGTTTACCTGGGGTACGAAATCTTCAGCGGAAATTACCGCCAGGTGTTGTTCACCCATAACGATGTTCCCGGTGTTTGGCCGATGATCCGGCGGTATTTCTTCTTCGGGCCAAAACCCGTAGTGCGCGAAGCGTACAACCCGCTTCAGAAACTGGCCTATACCAGCGCCATTGGATTGGGTGTTCTCTCGGTGATTACTGGGCTGGCTGTCTGGAAGCCGGTGCAGTTCTCGTGGCTCGCCTGGCTGATAGGCGGCTTTCATTGGGCAAGGCTGTGGCATTTCGTCGTGATGTGGGCAATCCTGGCTTTCGTATTCGGCCACCTGGTCATGGTGCTCTTGCATGGCTGGAATAATTTTCTATCCATGTTGACGGGCTGGAAAAAAGATCCCGAGTACTGACGCGGCGCAACGAGATGGCCGAAGCGAACATGGTCTTGAACAATCCGGGGCAGGGGGACGGCGCGCGTGAGCTGGACCTGATCGCACGCGTGCAGCGGGGTCAGAACGAGCTCTTCTATGAGCTTGTTCGTCCGTACGAACGGCGCGTGTATGCCGCGGCTTTTGCCATCCTCCGGAATGAAAGCGATGCCGAGGATGTTGCCCAGGAAGCGATGCTGAAAGCGCTGGCCAACATTCGCCAGTTTCGCTCGGAAGCACGATTCAGTACTTGGTTGATCCAGATCACCGTGAATGAAGCGTTAATGCGGCGCAGGAGGGAGAGGACCGTGGTCATGGAAGGCATCGATGACCGTCAGGACGAGCAGGGCGATTACGTTCCCCGCGACTTCGCTGACTGGCGCGAAATTCCTTCCGAGGCGCTGGAGCGAAAAGAAGTCCGCCAGAGGCTAGCTCAAGCTCTGGCTTCTCTCGATCGCAAGTACAGGGAAGTGTTTGTGCTACGGGACATGGAACATTTGAACATCCAGGAGACCGCGGAGGCGTTGGGAATTTCGATTGCGTCAGTGAAGACGAGGCTGCTGCGGGCACGACTTATGCTGCGCGATCTGCTCGCGGCCGGATGGGAGCAGGGTTGGTTCAGCAGGCTTCCTTTCGAAAAGGGGAACAAGCCATGGTGAGTTGCGAACAGGTATGGCGCGAAATCTCGAATTATCTTGAGAACGATGTCGAGGCGGGGCTGCGCAAGGAGATGGACGAACACTTGCAGACTTGCCAGCGTTGCAAATCGCTGCTCGAGGGTACGCGCAATGTGATCCATCTTTACGGCGATGAACGGATGATCGAATTGCCATCTGGCTTCGGGCGCAGGCTGGAGCGACGATTGGCCCGGAATGTCAGCGCCGGCCGCCGGTGGTCGTCGTGGTCCGCATGGATGGTGCCGGTGGCAGCATTACTCTTAATTGCGGGCAGTTTGAAATTCGCGGATTCGATGACCGTATCGCCTTCGCTGAAATCCGAACATGCTCAACCACCGCATAACATTCCTCCGGACATGCAGGTGATCGTTACGGCGGATGCAAAGACGTTTCACGCGGCGGGCTGTCCATTCATCCACAACAAGGCCACAGAACGGACGATGACCGCGCAGGCGGCCATCGCGGAGGGATACGCGCCGTGCCTGCGATGCATGAGAAAGTACCTCAACACTGTCGTGGCGCATAGTGATGATGATGACGAGGAAGACGAGTTGAATGCGGAAGGTGGAGTTAAGCACGCGCAGGAAAACAGCGCTCGAGCCGTCGAGGCGCGGCGTCTACACCCATGAAAGCGTCTCGGGCAGAACGCGCTGCCAGCCAGACAAGGCTCAGCAGGCGACCTGGTCTCGGGTGATCTTGAGTCCGTTCAAGTTTCCCAGCGCCGTAACGGCGACGGATTCAGTCTGAAAGAACTGATTGGCCAACGTAATGAGATCGTCCACCGTGACGCTCTCAATTCTTTCGATCAGTTCATCGAGATCGTAAAACCGGTCGAAATACATTTCCTGCCGTGCGAGATTCGACATGCGCGCGGTACTGGATTCCAGCGAGAGCATGAGACTGCCCTTCAACTGATCTTTCGCTCGTCGCAGTTCGTCTTCTGACACCCGTTCGCCCTTCAATTTGCGGAATTCACTTACCACGGACTGCACCACCTTCGCCGCAGAGGCGAGCGATGTGCCGGCGTAAACAGCCAGGCATCCCGTATCGCGGTAAGGATTCAGATCGCTATAGATCGAATAAGCCAGGCCTTGTCGCTCGCGAATATTCTGGAACAGCCGGGAACTCATGCCACCACCCAACAGGGTGTTCAGGATGTAACCGGCATGGCGTTTCTCGTGCGCTATAGGGTGCGACGGTACCCCCATGCAGATTTGCACCTGTTCCAGCGCTTTCTTGTTGCGAAGGATAATGCGAGAAAAAACTTTCGGGGCCGACGAATGGAACCCATTCGTCATCGGCTTCATGTGCTCCAGATGGCCCGTGATCAGTTCGACAAAGCGGTCGTGATCGAGATTCCCGGCAGCCGACACGATGATATTTCCTGGTGCAAAGCGGTGGGTATAAGCATCGTAGACCGACTCACGCTCGAAGCGCTTCACCGTTTCTTTTGTCCCCAGAATCGGTTTGCCCAGCGGATGATCCTTCCAGAAATTCTGTGTGAAGATCTCGTGGACCAGATAATCCGGATTATCTTCGTCCATTTTGATCTCTTCCATGATGACGCCGCGCTCACGAGCGATGTCGGCGGCATCGAAGACAGGGTTAAGGACCAGATCCGTCAGGATGTCGACCGCGGTGGGAATATGCTCATCAAGGACTTTAACGTTGAAACAGATGCATTCTTTTGCGGTGAATGCGTCCATGTTCCCGCCGATTGAATCGACCTGGCGGGCAATCTCCTCAGCTGACCGGTGCTTCGTTCCCTTGAAGACCATGTGCTCGATGAAGTGGGAAATGCCGTTCCACTCCGGAGCCTCGTCCCGGGACCCGGTCTGAAGCCACACTCCGATCGATGCCGACCGGATATGGGTCATCTGCTCGGTGATGATCCGCAGGCCATTTGGCAGCACCTGGCGTCGAATATTGCGCACTTCATGGGCCATATATGACTTCCTAATAATGCAACGGACCTGCGGAACCCCAGCTATGATGATGGCTACCCGACTCTGGTAGTCCGTGAACCAGACTCTCATCATTCTGACACACGGCAAAAAGGTGTGCGAGAATAGTTTAGTTGTTTAAAATCAATTAGTTGCGAGCTTATCGATTTAGTCCAGATGCCAAGCTCATCCACCATCGCCCTGATCGGCCTTGACCACGTCGAAATGGGCACTCTCATGGAGGCCCATGCAGAACCCTCATTCCGGTCCAAACAATTACTAGATGCCGTATATCGGCAACGGGTGCAGTCGTTGGATCAGATCTCGACTCTACCCCAGCAACTCCGGGCCCGACTGGGTGAAAGCGGTTTTACTGTGGGTCTTCCCCAGATCAAGCAGCGGTTTGTTTCCACCGACGGCACGGTCCGGTACTTGATCGAGTTCTCCGACGGGCAGAGCGTGGAGACAGTTTGGATGCCCGAAGGAGATGGCGGCGAGGCGGGCGATGGAACCGAAGCAGGCGACACAGTCTCTTCCGGGCGATCATGGGATCGCGCCACCATTTGTGTTTCGAGCCAGATCGGGTGTGCCGTCGACTGCCAGTTTTGTCTGACTGCTTTACTGGGAGTCAAACGAAACCTCACCGCGGGCGAGGTCGTGGGTCAAGTCTGCGCAGTTCTGAACGATCAACGCGTTTCACCGCCCCAAGACCGCATCAATCTCGTTTTCATGGGGATGGGTGAGCCTTTTCTGAACTACGAGAACTTCATCAAGGCGGTTCAACTTCTCGTGGCGGAGGTTGGTATTCCGGAATCACGCATGACAGTTTCCACCGCAGGCGTTGTTCCCAGGATTCACGACTTCGGTCTTGAGCCTGTGCGGCCCAAACTGGCTATTTCTCTGAATGCCTCCAACGACGAGATGAGGACGCGCCTCATGCCCTTGAATCGAAAATGGAATCTCGAAAAGCTGATGGCCGCAGCCCGGGATTTTCCTCTTCGCAACCGGGAGCGCATTACATTTGAGTATGTTCTTCTGAGTGAGGTGAACGACTCGACTCAAAATGCCGGGGAAGTCGTGGAGTTAGTTCGCGGTCTAAGGGCGAAGGTAAATCTGATTGCCCTGAATCCCGGTCCTGGGATTGATTTTTCCACTCCAGCGGAGCAGCGCGTTGCCGCCTTTCAACAAGTCCTGATGAATGCGGGAATTCCTGCGTTTGTGAGGAGGCCCAGAGGCCGCGACATCTATGCCGCGTGTGGGCAGCTTAAGCGAACGGTCGAGATTGCCAAAGCACCGGAACCGTAGCTGGATTTGGCTTTACCAAAGGAGCGTCGCCAGCGGGCAATTCCACGCGCATGACCAACGCGCCGCCGGCCTGCTCCCGCGATAAGCTTCCTCCATGCTCCTGCAAAATTCCTTGACAGGCGCTAAGACCAAGGCCGTCCTTCGCGGCTTCGTCGGCTCCATCGGGCTGATTCGCAGAGGCTGGCGTTTGGATCGAACTGATGAGTAGTAAGCAGGATGGCCCGTCCCGCTTGGTTTGGATGGTGAGCACAGAGTTCGATTCGTTTGTGGAGTGAAGGGCGTGCCCCAGTAATTGCAGACAGACTTGCAACAATTGGTTAGAGTCGCCGATGACTCTTGGCAACTGAGCGTCCAGTTCGACTTGCGGGCGGATCTTGAGAGTCTCCCATTGCGATTGGGTGATCTTGATCGCCGTGCGAGCCAGGGTATTCAAGTCAACCGGTGACTTTGGGGCGGGAGCATGGCGAGCGAAGCTGATCAGGCTGGCCACGAGAGACTTGGTGTGACGCACGTCGTGCCCGATCTTGGTAGCGAGAGCCTGCTGGTTGGCGCCAAGTTCTGTGGCCAGCAGCATGTCGGAATACCCCAGCATGGCCGTGATCGGATTGTTGAGTTCGTGTGCGGCACCGCCGACGAGTTGCCCGATCGACGCCAGTTTTTCCGACTGGAGAATCTGAGCCTGCAATCGCTTCAGGCTTTCGAACGATTTTTCTGAATCGGCCAGGAGTTGAATCAGCTCCCGGTCCAGCAGATGTTGACGAAGAAAGACCATCCCGCCCATCACAAATGCGGCGGCGAGCGTTGAGACGAGCCGGAAGACGCGGATACGCGGGGGAATTGCACTGTCGGTAATTGCCCAGGTAGCAAACAGCGGCAGAGAAAAGACCGCGATCATGCCACATCTCGCCACCCAAACGCCGTAATCTTTCGCAACCTCAGGAACCTCGGTTTCTGCAGGCTGTGCGTTTGTCGTTAACCCAATCCAGGTCAGCCACGCCATCGAGCAAGCGAGTGGTACGTCGTAGATACTTCCGCTGTAGTAAGCATTTCGGGCGATGGCCCAGTTGGCGATTGCAGAGCCCGCCGAGTAGCTCAGGCTCATTCCAAAGAGGCTGGCATACAGCTTTCTCCAATGTCCCTTGCTTCCTGCCCATGAAATTGCGAGCACAACCAGGAGGGCCAACTTCTCGATGAGATACAGCACATTCAAATTCCTGTTGTACGTATCGACGCGGGCGACGACGTACTGCCACGGAATGACGATGAGGAAATAGAGATAAAGCCACCAGACAAGCAGTAACACAAGATCCAATCGCCCTATACGCGCCGCGTATTCGTCGCGTTTGACGTGTGGACGGAGGGCCAAGGCGGCCATCGTCGGTACAATGTTCAGGAAAAGAATCACGTCACCGGTAAACAGATCCGGAACATCAATTCTCAGAAACACTTCATAACACGTCCACAACAGTTGGTACGAAAGCCAGAACGATAATCCCAGGATGATGAGAGTCCAGAACAGGCGCAGGCGCCCTTTGGAGCGAATGAGTAGGGGTACGAAGGAGGCGGTTCCTGAGGCTAGCAGTAACGTTTCCGCGACGTCCGTGATGGCGGTCAATCGAAAGGACTGGGGCAGGATCAGTGCAGCCGCCACGAAGGCAGCGAGTCCGACCAACACAACACCGATCCACACCTTGAAACGCGTGTGCAAGACACTCCTCAGGACAATTCTAGACTTGGATTTGAGGGATGGATGGTTACTGTCGTAACCTGCCAGTCAAGCATGAACGGGAGCGACGGTTGACTGGAAGGATGCACTCCGGCATCCGAGCTTGCTCGTAAACAGTTCTTATTCAATAATATACAAGCGTGCCGCACATCCTCGGGAGAGCCTCGAGTGGATCCTCGCGTTGAGCAGTATCAAAATTCCTGGAGACAGCGAATCCCGCCGGATCCGAGTGAAACTCGCAGGATCGAGCGTTGGCTCGCGACTGCCCGCGTGTTTCTCGCCGTCTCTACGCTGATCGCGATCCGTCTCGATCCTACCGAACTCGGACATTCGTGGGCTGCGTATGGGCTCTTCGCTTTCTATCTAGCTAACGCAATTCTGATCCTGATGCTGCTGCGCCGGCGGCAGGAGTCGACAGCCGCCTTTCGACTTCTGGTGCATGCCGGGGATATCGCGTGGCCCGCGCTTATCTCGATTTTCGCTCAAGGTGCGAGGACTCCATTCTTCCTGTTTTTCTTTTTTGCTTTGGCTGCAGCGGCTTACCGCTGGGGCCTGTGGGAGACGATCGGAACCGCTGCGGCGGAAGTCGTTTTGCTTTGGATCGAGAGCTTCACTCTGACCCATTTCCTCGCCGGGACGCAATGGTGGACCGCGTTTACGGGACTGCGTGTGAACGAGCGCGATGCCACGCCAGAGCGGCTTTTCATGCTCTCGGTTTATCTGATCGTCATGGGATTATTGCTCGGTTACCTGGCGGAGCAGCAAAAGCATCTGCGCGCGGAAAAAGCAGTGGTCAATCGCACGTTGTCGCGAGTTCGAGTAGAAGCCGGACTCAACGGAACGATTGAACAGATTATGGGCGAGACACTCGGAATGTACGGGGCCAGCTCAGCAGTTCTGGCCGCCCAGGAATCTCACAGCCATCGCATCTTTGTCGGGGAACAGAAGGCAACCGGCACTGGAACGGCAGAGTTTACGTGGCTTGAGGTAAAGGCGCCCGAGGCTCGCGCCTATCTCGACGATTATCCGGGTGAGGTTTGCCACGTCGTACGCCAGGCGAAGAATTCAATCCTGGCACTCGACCAGGATGGAAATTCCGTGCCCGTCGCGGACGGAGCCGCCATCGAGAAACTCCGGACGCTTCGTCCATTTGATTCCGTCGTTGCTCTCGGTTTTGTTTTCGGAAAGGAATGGAGAGGGCGGATATTTTTCTTCGATCCCGTGATGAACGGAGACCGGCAGGAGGAATTGCGCTTTCTGCTCAGCCTGGTGCGCCAGGTTGGCCCCGCGATTTATAACGTCTACCTGCTCCATCGCTTACGCCGGCGCGCGAGTGCGGCCGAGCGGGCGCGAGTTGCGCGTGAACTGCATGATGGCGCAGTGCAATCCCTCATCGCTGTGGAAATGCAGGTCGACGTGCTCCGTCGACAAGCGGACGCGGGAAAACCGATCGCTGGGGAACTGCAACGCATCCAGGGGTTGCTGCGCGAGGAAGTTCTCAAGCTGCGGGAACTGATGCAGCAGATGAAGGCCATCGATGTCGACGCGCAGCGGCTCCTGGGAGTTCTGAATGACACCGTGGAGCGGTTTCAGCGCGAAACCGGTATCAGCGCCCGCTTTGTCACCGATTTGGACGAGTTGGATATGCCGCAACGGGTGTGCCGGGAATTGCTACGCATCGTGCAGGAGGGCCTGGTGAATGTCCGAAAGCACAGCGGCGCCCGCCACGCCCTGGTTCGCCTGGGGTCCAGCCAGGACCACTGGAATCTCAGCCTCGAGGACGACGGGAAGGGCTTCCCGTTTTCCGGGCGCCTGAGCCAGGACCAGATGGACGAGATGGGCCGGGGCCCCATGATCATCAAGGAACGTGTTCGTTTGATTGCCGGCGAACTCACGATAGAATCAATTCCCGGACAAGGATCGCGTCTCGAGGTCAGTGTGCCTCGTGGCGGGGACGGTGGTCATGCACTTTAGAAAACCTCAGACTGTGCGCATTGTGATTGCGGACGATCATCCGATCTTTCGCGACGGACTGCGCCGTCTGCTTGAGGCCGAGGCGGATCTGAAAGTAATGGGCGAAGCCTCCGATGGAGCCGAAGCCGTTAAGCTGGCGCGGCAGCTCAAACCTGATATTTTGCTGCTCGATTTGGCCATGCCAAAGCATCCCGGGCTGGAGGCGCTGCGTGAGCTGAGCGTCCCGGCGAATGCTACGCCCGTGCGCGTCATTCTGCTCACGGCCGCGGCCGAGAAAAGCCAGATTGTGGAAGCTCTGCAGTTGGGCGCCCGCGGCGTAGTCTTGAAGGACTCCGCCACGCAGCTCCTTCTGAAAGCCATTCATACCGTAATGTCGGGGGAGTATTGGGTCGGGCGTGAGAGCGTCTCGAACCTGGTGCAGTACCTGCGTACGTTGATGCAGTCTTCGAATGACGAGGCGCGTCAGAAAAAGTTCGGTCTAACGCCGCGCGAACTTGAGATTGTCTCGGCGGTAGTCGCAGGCTATTCGAACAAGGAAATTGCCGAGTATTTCAAGATCAGCGAAGACACCGTCAAACACCATCTCAGCAATATCTTTGACAAGCTGGGTGTTTCAACCCGACTGGAATTAGCCCTTTTTGCGGTAAATCAGGCGCTGCCGCTGAAAAGCATCGCCTGAGCCGCGGCCTGTACGGTGGCACCTTTGTGCTATTGGCGGGGCGGATTCTTTGGGGGTAGGCTTAACTCGCAGGAAATGCCGTGGGAAGACTCTACCCGTCTACCCTTCAAGAGGGCAGAGCATTTCGACGAAGGGAAGCTGTGAAATAGCCGTTAGAAAAGGAACCCCGTGCGGAAACTTCTCCAAGAGCTTTGGAAAGATGAACGCGGCCAGGATATCGCCGAGTACGCCGTGATGCTGGCGGTGATTCTGGTAATCGTTGTGGGCACGATTCGATTGATCGGATCAAACGCTACGAATGTCTTTTCGCAAGTCGGCAGCGCGATTCAATAGGCCGAAGCCTTTTCGCCGCTCCGAAAGCCCCGCGATGATTTATCGTACGGATACTTCTCTCCTGAAGTAAACACCTCTCTATTTATGTTCTGTTTGGGCTGGCGACGTAGTCGTGAGCGCTACTTTATCCCCACCCGCCGAAATTCTGGTCAGGAAGGGGAAGAAAGGCGCGATCTCGAACTCCATCTTTTCCCTCGGTGAGGTCAGGGCTACCGGTTTCGCTTTGGAAAGTTCGACCTGGTCGGACCAGGGGTCGAGTTTGATGCGGCCTCCGAGAGGCAGCGCCGCAATCTGATCCAACTTCTTCGCGTCGAGCTGTGGAGCGGAGCCCAAGAGCGTCGACATGCGGATGCTCTTTCCTGCGGCCAGACTGTTCCCGAGGTGCGGGCGAATCAAATTGGGTAGTTCCGGGCCCTTCTCCTGCAAAGCTTTGAGAAACAATCCGGCGTTGCTCAGCTTGTCTTTGTAAGGAGAGTTCTTCAGCAGTTCCAGCGCCTTCGTATCGGCGGCTTCTTCATCTGCCGGGTTACGCTTGAAGTCCAGCCGCTGGAATGAATCTTCATCCGGGAAAAGAAGCTTATCGTTGAAAGCCAGGGTCGTGTCGAGGTGATGGCCCAGAACGATGTGCGCGAGCTCATGGGCGAGCACCATCGCCAGTGAGGCTTCGTCGGGCAATACATCCAGAAGTCCCCGGCTCATCACGATCGTATGACCGATGGTGAAGGATTCCAGGGGAGCGGTGAGCAGGACCCGGCACTGCACGTCTCCCTGCAGGTCGATGTTGTTCGTGACGAGCAGGTTGTTCACCACCGTGCAAAGAATCTTGTCCACTTCGCCGGAAGGAGCGAGCAGACCGATCTTCTGCAGGCGCTCGACCGAATTCTCTTCCGCCTGCTTCTCCCACATGCGTTCAGCAACCACCGGAGAAGGATCCGAAGCTGTATCGCTTTGATCTTTCACCGATTGCGGTGAATCCACAAGAATCTGCGTGAACTCTTCATTCTTGTTCAGCGCCTTCAAGTCATATCCCCAGAGCCGCGTTTGCGCTTTGAAGTGCAAGCTCTTGGTGATACCAGTCTTCAGATTCGATTCTTCGGTGTAAATGTAAGCGGGCAGCCAGACGCCCGGACGCATGTTCAGGCGCCAGCTGTCGAAGTGAAAGAAGAAGCTTGTTTTGGGCTGGGGAAAATAAGTACCGTTGAAGCGGACGATGTTGTATTCCTGGTCGTCCACCCATATCCGTCCCAGGAAGCGGGCTGTCTTTTGCCCTTCCTTTGGCTGAACATCGATGACCAGGCAGCGGACTTCCCCGAGAAATTCCCGGCGCACGAAATTGAAGTTGTAGTACTTCTTTTGAAAGTCCGAATCCATGATCACCATCTGGGCGAAACCCAGGGGCAAAAAATGCAACGAGTAAACCCCAGTTAACTTCCCCAAAACTTTTCGTCCAAATCCCGGTTGACCGGTAAACGAGGTGTCTTCCGGACCTTCCGACATATCAAGCCGGCCCAGGAAGTATTTGTCGTTGATGGGAAAAGCATTGCCGCTGGCGTCGTTCTTGAGATCCTGAAGGTATGTCTCAACCATGGGATGCATGTGACGCATTTGCGCCATGAACAGATGCTCTCTCTGGACCACACGGTCGAGTACATCGTTGAAGCTCGTCGCCGACGGAGCCGGCGCGGGTGCGCTTTGCGCAGGGGCTTGGGCCGCAGGGGCGGAAGGCGAAGCTTCGGTGATTGGTGCTGGAGAAGCGGTAGTGTCCTGACCGAAGACCAGCGAAACGCAGGTCAGAATCAGCAAAGTCAGAATCGAGCCCCAAGCCTTTATTCGCATAAGAACCTTCTGGGAGTTTAAGCCAACTGGAAAATGATGTGGATCAGGGCGGTCGAATCTGATGGCTGGCCGTCCTTGAGTGCGGGCTTGAAGCGAATCTGTTCGGCCGCGCGTACCGCGGCGTCGTCCAGACCGTGCCCCAACCCTCGAACAACTTTCACAACGTGGAGCTTTCCGCTCGCTTCGAACACAACTTCGAGCAGCACCTCTCCCTCAATTTTAGCCGCGCGAGCTTCTTCGGTGTAGATGGGAGAGGGCTTGGAAAGGATTTCCGCCGGCACAACTTTTGCCACGGTAGGGGCAGCCGCGTGAGCGACCGTGGGAGGTGCGGGTACGTCGGCACTTCCGAAGCCGGCAGTCCGAACGGTTCCACGATTCGAACTGCTGCTCTGTTGAACCGCAGTGCCATCGCCAAATCCCGTGCTGCGAACTACGCCGCGAGCTCCGTTCGCGCCCCCGGTTCCGTTGCCATATCCCGGACCCGTCGGCATGTCAAAACCGCCGGCCTGGGCGATATTGACTGCACGAGTCTGGGTTGTTTTGGCGGGCACGCCATTGGGATCGCCAAAGCCTCCCGTCTGTACCTGGGCTGCTGGCCGTTCAATCGTTTGCGGCGCTGAGCTACCCGTGGAGAACAAATTCGTCCGAATGAGCTGCTTTGGAATCGCCGGTGTACTCGGTACAGGCAGCGCTTCCTGCTTCTTGGCGACGATCTTAACTTCGGGCGCTTGGGCGTCCTCAACCTTCGGTTTCGGCTGCGGTTGGGGCGCTGCCAGGCGCAATGCGGCGGGCGGAGGATCAAGTTTTGCCACCACCACGGGCCTGGGCAATTGCCGCTGAGGCTCGTGATTCACGGGAACTGGTGTCGGCACGAGTTCGATCGCGTGGTAGTCCTTCTTCGGCGGCTCCAGGATTTCAGGATGGAGCAAAGGAACCCAGACCAGAATTGCGATCGCAATGGCTTGAACCCCGTAACTGAGAAATAACTCAGACCACGGCGTTTTCCAGCGTGGAAGTACCGAAAACAACGCTTGTTCTGATACAGATGGCCCCATAGTCAAAGCTCTTCTCGTTCCCTGTCCAAACACTGGCACAGCGGAAAAGTTGGTTTCGGTTATAGAACGCGGGGAGCCTGGGAGTCAGGGTCCGCCAAAAGTGTACTATTCCCCATCTCACTATGCACGAACAAGGCCAATCTGGAAGCCAGTGTCGCCAATGCAAATACCAGTTTTCTCAGATACTTATGGGGGTTTTCGGCATCCCTCGGGGTGGCGGCCGAAGTGCCGTGCAAAAATCTACACCATGAGGTACAGAGATTTCCCGTCGCGGATGGGTCCTAGCCTGGCGCGAAATCAGGCATTTGACCGAGATGTGGCACCTAACAGTGCACGATTTTGTCACTGGCGATACCCCGGGTGGCATTGCGGGTATCAACTACAAGTTGGGATTCTCGCACGATTCGAGCGTAATCGTAATCGGAGTGGTCGGTCACAATGAGGACGCAGTCGTATTCGCTAAGATCTTTTAGTTCGGCGCACTTCATCTGGAGATCGTACTTTCGTCCTCGCCCGATGAACGGGAAATACGGATCGTGATAACTGACTTGCGCGCCGTCGCGCTGCAACAGTTCGATGATTGTCAGCGAAGGGGATTCGCGAAGATCATCGATGTCTTTCTTGTACGCCACGCCCAACACTAGAATGCGCGCGCCATTGATCGATTTCTTGTGGCGATTCAGGGCACCGCTGACAGAGGCGAGAACGTGGTACGGCATGTTGACGTTGATCTCGCCGGCCAGTTCGATGAAGCGAGTGCGGAAGTCCCACTCCTTCGCCTTCCACGACAGGTAGAACGGATCTACAGGAATGCAGTGTCCCCCGAGTCCTGGTCCGGGATAAAACGGATGGAATCCGAAAGGTTTGGTGGAAGCCGCGTCGATTACCTCCCAGATATCCAGGCCCATCCTCAGGCATAACAATTTGAGTTCATTGACGAGGGCGATGTTGACGCAGCGGTAAATGTTCTCCAAAAGCTTCGTCATCTCGGCCGCTGCCGGAGAAGAGACGGGAACGGTGCGATTGAAGATCGATCCATATAAAGCGCTGGCCATTTCCGACGCTTGCGGGTTAAGTCCGCCGACCACTTTTGGAATGTCGCGCCGCGCCACGGTCGTATTGCCGGGATCCTCTCGTTCGGGAGAGAAGGCCACGAAAAATTCTTTGCCGGTGTGCGCATCCTTACGGGCGGCAATCAAGCCGTCGCGATTCTCCTTTTCAAGGATGGGCACCATGACTTCCTCGGTCGTACCGGGATATGTCGTGCTTTCCAGGACCACCAACTGCCCGGCCCGCAGCTGAGGCGCGATCGAGTGCGTCGTATTGGTGATGAAGCTAAGATCGGGCTCGTGGTATTCGTTAAGCGGTGTGGGAACACATATGATGATCGCGTCCATCGCCGAAAGTTGCGAGTAGTCTGACGTTGCGATGAAACCCTGGGAACGGGCTGCCTGAATCTCCTCGGCTGTGATTCGGTAGATGTACGAAGCACCTTTGCTGAGCGTTTCCACTTTACGAGCGTCGATATCGAAGCCGGTGACCGGGAACCGCTGCTCGCTGTAGAGGAGCGCGAGTGGCAGACCGACGTAACCCAGGCCAATGATGCCGATTTTGGCTTGGCGTTGCTGAATCCTCGCTTTAAGCAGATCGATGGGAGTATCTACGGTGGGAATTGCCGTCATAAGAGCGTCCTGGAAAGAAAACGCATAAGTTGCGTGAAAATGGTCCAATTTTAGCACGCTGAAACCTGAGGTCTGTGATCACGAACACCACGAACGACGCGAAAAACGAGAGAGTTTCCGAAGAACGGAAATCCGGCCGCCATGCTCTGAGTGTGGCCAGATTAGTGATCGCGGTGGTTGTTGTTACCGTCGCGCTGACATTTGCCGCCGGTGCCGGACGCTTTCTTGTGATCGACGCGCCCGAGAAATCGGATGTGATCCTGGTTCTTGCGGGAGAAACGGACCGCCGTCTTGAGCGTGGGCTCCAATTGTTGGATCAGGGATATGGGCGAACACTCGTAATCGATGTCCCGGCCGACGCCAGAATCTACGGATTTACCGCGGTCGATCTCGCGCGGAAATACGTGGATTCGCTTGCGCAACGCCAAGCGGTGCGTATCTGCTCGATTCATGGCCTTTCGACAAAGGAGGAATCCCGCGAGGCTGGACAGTGCCTGGAGAGCAAAAAGGCCGAACGAGTCCTGCTGGTCACTTCAGATTTTCACACCCGTAGAGCCCGGAGAATATTCAGGCACGAGATCAAGAACAAAGTCTTTTCCGTCGCCGCCGCATACGACACCACGCAGTTCGGCCCGAGTTGGTGGAAAGACCGTCAATGGGCGAAGACTTGCGTCGATGAGTGGCTGAGGTTGGTTTGGTGGACTGCGGTCGATCGGTGGCGATGAGGGTCCAACCTTTCCGAGGATTTCCGGCTTGAGCAGGATGAGTTTTCCACATGTGGGCTAGCACAAAGGGCATTGACGCACAAGGATCAGGAGGATACGATGCCAAGAAAGTAACCACAACAGTTAATAACGGAGCGTGGGAATGGGCGGGTCCGCCTTGCGGAAATTGGCTAGTTGCGTGCTTGTAATTTCGTTTCCACTCTCGCTTTTTGCCGCTGACTCCAACGCAGCTATGCTCTACACCAAGGGCCCGGCGTGGGTGAACGGTTCGCATGTTCCGCATACCTCTTCCGCAATTTTCTCTGGCGACCTGCTTCAAACTCCTGTAGATTCCGTGGCCAAGATCAACGAGCCAGGTTCGACGATCACGGTTTCGGAAGACTCCCTGGTTAAGTTCGACCCATCCTCGATGGAGATTGAACACGGCGGCGTGACCGTCTCGACCTCGCGATCTGTGAGCACCTCAGCGGGAGACGTGAAAGTCACTCCAGCGTCGAATTCCTGGACAGAATTCAATGTTGTCGATACCGATGGAACGGTGAAAATTGCCGCTCGCAAGGGCGATCTCACCATTACCGATGGCAAGGAAGTCTTCACCCTCGCTCAGGGGCAGGAGACCACCCGCGACGAGACCGCACCCGAGAACCAGGATAAGAAAAAGAACAAAAAGGCTGCCGCGGGGACGGTTCCGGGAGCCAATGGCGGCCTGTTGAATTCTCCACTTGCGGTCGGTATCGGCGGCGCTGCAATCGTCGGCATTACGACCTGGGTTCTGGTAAAGAGCGACGATCCGGCAAGCCCCAGCAAACCGCAGTAATAATCTTCACCAGCGGCCCAAAATACCCTTACATTTCCCCATATTCTTCTGCGGACACACCTTTGTGTCTGTTGCCTGCCCCGGCCGGGGCATGGATTCGGCAGGAGACGTTTCTGAGCCACGTCTCTACGACTGGTTGGATGAGAGGTGAAATGTCGCGATTAGACGACTTCCGACGCCGGCATCAGTGTCTCTGAGTCATTTGGAGCGGCGGGTTTCCGTTTGCGCGTGCGCTGCAGGAGTGGAGGTGCTGCTCCTAAGGTGCACAGAACGTAGAAGAGCGCCGCGTTGGCGGGAATCTGAAGGTTGAAGTCGAAGAAGCTGTGCACCAGAATGCCGGTTATGCCGAGGACGCATGCGACTGTCAATGCGCTGGTGACACTCGACATCCAATTGCCCATCTTGGGCAGTGCGTGGCGATAGAACTGAATCAGAAACCAAAGCATGATTCCGAAGCCAACAATCCCGGTTTCAGTGAGCAGTTGCAGGTAGTCGTTGTGAGCTTCATTCACGAAAAAGTTTGTGTAAAACGTGCGGAATTGCGGATAAACGACAGGAAATGCCTCGAGGCCCCAGCCGAGCACCGGTTTCTTTCGGAACATGACCAGGGCGTCGCGATCGATGTTGCTCCGCATTCCCCCGGAAATCTCATAACGCGTTTCGCTGGAGATGCTGGACACGCGGCTGGTGAGTTCTTTGCCGCCGAGCCAGGTAAGAAGGCTGATCAGGACTACGGCGAAGGCGCCAGCAGCGGCGGCGATTCGCGCTCCCTTCTTTTGCCGGAACATGAGGATCGCAATAAAGACGAATTCCGTGGTAAGAGCGAGCATTCCACCGCGCGATCCGGAAAGGAAAACGGTGCCGGTCATGACGGCGGCGGCGATACCTGCGGCCATTCGCTCCCTTTCATCCGCCAGGTGAGTGAGCGACATGACGAGCAGGATCGGGATCAGCAGTTCCATCAGCCCAGCGTAGTGATTGTGGTTGACGTATGGGCCGTAGATCCATCCTCCCAGCCGCGGCTGACGGATCCAATAGAGCTTGCCGTTTGGAGCTATGCCCTGCAGCAGCGCGAGGAACGCCACGACAAAACCGTAAATTCCGAAGATGACGGCAAGCTTGCGTGCCTGCGAACTGCGAATCAGGGCCTGGCTGGAAAGGAAACAGAGCATGGCATATGCCGCGTACAACATCGTTCCTGAAATGGTGTCATGCGGGTAAGCAGACAAGCGGAAGACGAGTTGAGCAAGGATGAGAACGCCGAACGCACCCATCGGAAGAAATAGGGGATTGCCCTGGATTGTGATTTCTTTGTCGAGCCACTGCTTGGCACACCACAAGAGCATCAGCAGGGCGGTGCCAGACTCCAACACAAAGATGGACCAGGGCTCGACGGCGCCAAAAGCGAGTGGCCCGAACAACAGCAGTCCGAAAGTTCCATAAAGAAGGACGTTCCCGATCCGGACTGACAGCCGTCCGCACTCACTCTCGCTCATGCCTTTCCATTTCATCGAGGGGCCCTATTCTCTCCAGGGGGTCAGGACGGTTTACGGGACAGGTGAAAATCGTCGATCCAGAGCTTACCACGTATCGGACTGCCCGCCGGAAGCCGCCGGACGTGCAACACGACCAGCTTGCAATCGGGGCCCGTCTTGAACTCTCCCTCCACCGATTTCCAGTAGCTGCCTTCCTTCAACTCGTCGCTGTCGTAATAAACATTCTGGGTATACATGTCCTGAATCGTCAGATGAGGACCGCCCGCTCCCTCCAGCTCTCCATTCTTGTAGTAGGCCGAGAAGCTGTAAGCCGTGTCAGGTTGGACGGCGACATACTGATAAATTCCTGCGTCATTGATTCCCGGCCCGTCGAAGGTGATCAGGAGCGATCGGCGCCCGCTGTGGAACTCGTTGGGATCGAGGGTCAAGTTCACGTTGGCTTGCTTCTGGTAGCGCCAGTCGAAGCCCATGTTCAGGACGTCTAGAGCAAACTTGCTGTTTACGACGAGATTGCCCGGCGAGGGAAGATAGGAAGTGAGCTTAAAACGTGGCGCGGATTGCTGCCACACTAACACCGCTTGATCGACTTCTTTCTGCTGGACCAGGAAGTTCAAGTACTCGCTGACGTAGCGCAATTCGAAATTCTGCCCCGTCTTCATCAGCGCGTCCCATACCTTGAACGTTCCGCCGGTTTCCTTCTTGTACTCAAGCAAGGTAAGAAACGCGACGTAAGCTTCGCTGGTATGAGGGACAACATCGCGCAGAAGGGAATCGACATCAGGGTCAATGCGCCAGCAAAATTGGATGGCGCTGGAGGCAAGATTTGGCTCGTTGGCCATTACGACACTAAATTCGCGAAGAGCCTTTTCGTTCTCGCCCTGCACAAGGTAAACGTTGGCTGCTTCCCAGGCGACATCCGGCGTCATGGCATCGGCCTGAATGGCGTGCTCCAGAGCCTTGGTTTGGTTGACCGTGTCTCCGAGAACTTGGTATGCACTCGCTAAATCGAACCAATGTCTGGCGGAATGGGGATTCAGTTCGACAGCCGCCAGATAGTAGCCGACGGCAGTACCGGGATCGCGGGCAACCAGGTCATAATAGCGTCCCAGATGATTGCGGTAGTCCGCATTGCCCGGATCGAGGCGGACGGCGTATTTCAGGCTGGTCAGCTGAACGCGCGTACTCAGCCACCAAGCGACGAATTCCCTCGCCGCCTCGGCGACATACACTGCCGCGAATAGAACGGCCATCACGGCCATCACTCGCCTGCGCGCAACTGTGCTGATGGGAATTTTCATTTCAAGTGAAGCCCGTAAGTTTCTGTTACGCGCTTGAGGACGACGGCGGCGCGATCTCTTCGGGTTCCTCGTGTTCCTCGGTACGCCCGGAAGCTTCTTCATCCCGGTAATAGCCTGCGTACTTGCCCTGGTATTCGTAGTAGTAGTAGTAGTCCGGAGAGCTGAGGTCTACGGCGTTGAGCAGGACACCAACTACTTTGGCATTGACCTGCGCAAGGATGTCGCGCGAGCGGCGCAACGCCTGTTTTGTCGTTTGACCAGAACGGATCACCAGCACGACCGCATCCGCGCGCGGAGAGAGCACGACCGCATCCGTCACCGAAAGCGATGGCGGGGTGTCGACAACGATGTGATCGTATTCCTTGGAAAGCTCATTCAGGACTTCCCGCATATTGGGGGAGGCAAGAAGTTCCGCCGGATTCGGCGGGGGCGTTCCCGCCGGAAGTACATACAAATTCGGCAGCACGGTCGTTCTGGTAATGGTTTGTTCCAAGGTGCTGCTTCCCGTGAGAACGTTGCTCAGACCCGAGCGGGGTCCCATGCCCAGCGTCTTATGAATGCTCGGACGCCGCAGATCGGCGTCAATCAGCAGCACCCGAACACCCTTCTGCGCCAGCACGACAGCACAGTTAATGCTAGTCGTGGTCTTGCCTTCCTGCGGGAGCGCACTAGTCACCATGATGACCTTCGGCGGCGATCCCAGGCTCGACAAGAGCAGCGACGTGCGGAGGGCCCGGTAAGATTCCGCCATCTGTGACTGAGGCCGTACCTGGGTCACCAGTTCCACGGCTTCCTTCGAAGAGGCGATCACGAGACGCTTTGGGTTCGGCCCTTCTCGCGCGGACTTCGATCCCAGAGGAATCATCCCCAGAGAAGCCAGCCCAGAGACCATTTGCGCCTGTTCGGTTGTGCGAATCGTGTTGTCCATGCCCTCCAGCAGGAAGGCCAGACCGACCCCGGTGGCAGCTCCGAGGACCAATGCAAAGAGCAAATTTCGCGGGATATTTGGCTCGATTGGCCCGCGGGGAGGCCGGGCGCCATCAACAACGCGGAAGTTGTTCGATTTGAGACCAGCGGAAACGCCTGCTTCTTTCAACTTCTGCAGGAGGCCTTCATAGAGGGTACGGTATGTTTCGGAGTCTCGCTTGAGGATGTTGTATTCGATCGCGCTCTGGTTGAGCTTGTTCGCTTCCTGCTTCTGCTTTTCCAAAGCCTCGCGCAGCATGTTCTCCCGCTGCAAGGAAGTCATGTATTGCCCGCGCACTTTAGCGGTGATCTTCTTCATTTCGCTCTGAAGCTGCGCGTCAATTTCCTTTACCTGATTGTTCAGTTGCGCCAGCTTGGGATAGGAAGGGCCGAATTGAGTATTGAGGTCGGCAGCCTGGATTTTTATTTCCGCTTGTCGGGCTCTGAGAGTTTCGAGCAAGCCTGAACCGGTCTGCGCGCTTCCGGGATCAAGCGCAGCGCCCGCGCTCGAGGCGATGGCATCCGGGTCGCCGGACTCCACCATCCGGTACAGCGCCTCTTTGTCCATGCGCTCACTTTCCGCCAGGGTCAGCGCTTTATTGAGTTCATCGAGCTTGGAAGTGATGATGTTCTGCTTATCGTCGATGCCGAGAATTTCATGTTCTTTCTGGTAGCGGACCAGCTTTTCCTGGGACGTTTCTACCTTCATCTGCATGTCGACAAGCTGCTGCTGCAACCAGTCCGAGGCCTGCATCGTCGATTCGAAGCGCGCCTTGTAGTTGTTCTCGACATAGGTTTGCATGAGCGTGTTGACGATGTTCGCCGCCAGTTGAGGATCCGAGCTGCGGTAGTGCACTTCGATGATCCGGGAGTTTGGAACCAGGGCGACACGGAGGTTTCCCTTAAAACCGCCCAGCACCGCGGAAGCTTTGGAGGGATCTCCCTGCATCGGGTCCGGTGCCAAATCGAGGGACGAGGTAGAAACGGAAGGAGCACTCCCGCCGAATTCGGGCCTCCGGTCCAGATTCAGCTCGCGAATCACCTGCAGGGCAAGCAGATCGCTCTGCAGAATCTTGATCTCTGTTTCCAACTCGGTCGGATCGAAATAATCGAGGCTGAAGGTAGCCGAGTTCTGGAAGTTGAGGCTGGCGTCCGGCTTGTTGATCTCAATCGTACCGCCCGCTTCATAGACCGGAGTCATGCGCAGGCTGGCAATCGCGACGACAGAGAAGATGGTTCCCAAGCAGGCCAGAATCAGCCACTTCCGTTTGATCAGAACGCGGACGTACTCGCCCAGTGCCGACTCGTGGGCAGGCAGCTGCGGCGGGTAAATCGTAGGCCTGCCAACCTCGAACCCTGCCATGGGCTGCACTTCGCGAACGAGAGGATTATTCGCGGGTATCAAGGGGCCGGATTCCATTCTTTCTCCTCATCATCGTTCGTCGTGCTTCGCCGAAACAGACATATCCCTCTGTATGTGCCACGCAGTCCCGGTTCGAAGAGGCTGGTTCGTCGCGCAGGGAACAGTTCGCACGCTTAGACTGGAGAGTTCGTCCGACATTCTAGCATCGGATGAGGAAAAACGTTCCCCGAATTTTGATCTGCCGCGCATGCCGCCGGTGAAACTTCGCTATACTAGCGGACACAAGGAAGCCAGCCAGCGAGCTCTTTCTGGGATTGGAAGGGCGGCGCTCGTCACGCAACGCGGCGTTGATCCACTTCTTCGGCGTTGCGCTTATTTTAAGATGCGCGAATCTCGAAATCAGGCGGACGTATGAATTGGGCAGATCAGGTAGTGCTGGTCACGGGCGGCACGGGATCGTTCGGAAAGAAATTTGTTGAGATCATGCTGCGAGATTACCGGCCGAAGCGGTTGGTGATCCTGAGCCGCGATGAATTGAAGCAGCATGAAATGCGTTCCGCCGGGCTCGATCATCCCAGCCTGCGATATTTCATCGGGGATGTGCGGGATGCCTCGCGACTGGAGCGCGCGTTTGCCGGGGTGGACATTGTCGTCCATGCTGCTGCGCTGAAACAGGTTCCAGCCTGCGAATACAACCCGTTTGAAGCCATCCAGACCAACATCATGGGCGGACGGAATGTCATCGACGCTGCTATCAATCAGGGCGTGCGGCGCGTGATGGCACTCAGCACCGATAAGGCGGTGAATCCGATCAACCTCTACGGCGCCACCAAGTTGTGCGCCGAAAAAATGTTCGTGCAGGCGAATTCTTACGCCGGATCTCAGGATTCCAGATTTAGTTGCGCACGTTATGGAAATGTCGTGGGAAGCCGGGGAAGTGTGATTCCGGTGTTCCTGGAACAACGGCGGAGGGGTCGCATCACTCTCACCGATCCCCGGATGACGCGCTTCTGGCTCACTCTCGAGCAAGGAGTCCGTTTCGTCGTCACTTGCCTGGAGCAGATGCACGGTGGCGAGATCTTCGTGCCCAAGATTCCCAGTATGCGACTGGTCGATTTGGCCGAGACGATCGCTCCCGGCTGCAAGATCGAAACCATTGGTATTCGCCCGGGAGAGAAACTCCACGAAGTTCTGGTATCAGAAGATGAGGCTCGTAACACACTCGAGGTAGAAGATCGTTACGTCATCCAGCCGGCGCATCCATGGTGGAAACGAGAAAACTGGACGAGCGGCCGCCCGCTGCCAGAAGGGTTTCGTTACTCGAGCGACAATAACGAGCAGTGGCTCACGAACCGCGATCTGCAGTCGCTCATCTCGACGTCTGCTCCCGACGAGCAGCCCGACGAAACCCGGGTTCCTGCGTAGGACGCGGCATGAGCGCGATCGCTGCCCCTCAAGCTCTTGCCATCGATGGCGGAGTTCCTGTCCGACAGACTTTGCTTCCTTACGGGCGCCAGTCCGTTGAAGAAAGCGACATCAATGCGGTCGTGGAAGTCCTGAGGTCAGACTGGCTCACGACAGGGCCGAAAGTAGCGGAATTCGAAGAGGCCTTTGCTGAACGAACCGGGGTTGCCCACGCCGTGAGCTTCAGTTCGGGAACCGCCGCGCTTCACGCTGCCGCTTTTGCTGCCGGACTTACCTCGGGAGATGAGGCGATCACATCACCGCTCACCTTTGCGGCCACGTCGAACTGTGTGCTGTACCAGGGCGCCACGCCAGTTTTTGCCGACGTTAGCCCCGATACTCTGAATATCGATCCCGCCCAAGTTGCCGCGAAGCTCTCGAGCCGAACCCGGGCCATCATTCCCGTCGACTACGCCGGCCATCCCGCGGACCTGGCCGCGATCCGTGAAATCGCGGACAAGCACGGAACCGTAGTGATCGAAGATGCCTGTCACGCCCTAGGTGCTGAACTGGAGGGTAGGCCAGTTGGCTCGGTCGCCGATATGACGGTTTTCAGCTTTCATCCTGTGAAGCACATCACCACGGGCGAAGGCGGTATGGTGGCAACCAGGAGCGCTAAGTTCGCGGAGGTTCTGCGGCAGTTTCGCAATCACGGTTTTAGCAGCGAGCCGCGTGAGCGGCAGGCCGGGGGCCAGTGGCATTACGAGATGGTGTTCCTGGGATTCAATTACCGTCTTCCGGATATCGCCTGCGCACTCGGGATTCAACAGCTGAAGAGACTCGACCAGAACATCGAACGCCGGCGCACGATCGCAGAAGAATACACCGCAGCCTTTCGCTGTATTCGGGGTATTAAGACACCTGTGGTGCGGGCCGGAGCGAGTCCAGCATGGCACCTGTATCCGATCCAGCTGGAATTAGAAAAATTGTCGGCGGATCGCGGGCAGATTTTCCGTGCCCTGAGGGCGGAAAATATCGGCGTGAATGTGCACTTTATCCCGGTTAACTATCACCAGTACTACCGCGAGCGTTTCGGATATGAGCCTGGTTCGTTCCCCGTGGCCGAGAGTGCGTATGAACGATTGATCAGTCTCCCGATGTTTCACGGGATGACCGACAAAGATGCTGATGACGTCATCGCAGCGGTGCAGAAAGTTATGGCGCATTACCTGCGTTGAGTTGAAATCTGTTTTTGGTCTTAGCGATGGAATGGATCGCGACATGAGAGCCAATTTCGGGCTGGAACTGCCGGAGGGATTTTGAAAGTCGTTGCAATCGTGCAGGCGCGGATGGGTAGCACGCGATTGCCGGGCAAGGTGCTCCTCGATCTTGCCGGAAAAAGTATCCTTGGCCGAGTTGTGGAACGGCTGGGGCGCGCTCATGCGATCCACGAAGTCCTGATTGCAACAACTGATTCGCCTCGAGATGAGCTGATTGTTGAGGAATGCCGGCGACTCGAAGTGCCTGTGTCCAGAGGGCAAGAGGAGGACGTGCTGGACCGTTACTATCAGGCAGCAAAATCGATTGCCGCCGATGTCGTGGTTCGCGTTACCTCCGACTGTCCCGTGATCGATCCCGAAGTCACGGACCGAACCGTGCGGGAGTTTTTGGAAGCGCGTCCTGATTATGCCGCCAATACCCTCCAGCGTACTTATCCGCGCGGCCTGGACACGGAAGTCATGACCGCAGATGCTTTGGCGCGGGCCTGGGAAGAAGCGCATCAGCCTTACGAGCGAATCCACGTCACGCCTTATCTTTACGAGCATCCGGAAAAGTTCCGACTGTTGTCGGTGACAGGAGAAAAAGACTGGAGCCGGCATCGTTGGACGGTGGACACGCCGGAAGACCTGCAGTTGATTCGTGCTATCTATGATCGGCTTGGCCGTAGCGGGGATTTCTTGTGGTCAGATGTTCTGAATCTGGTGGAGCGGAATCCCGAACTGGTGGAACTGAATCGTTTCGTCATGCAGAAGGGTTTGCGCGAGGGATGAAGGGCAGGCGACGGTCGAGAAACCCATGACAAACCTTCGCTGAGGAGAACGTTGGGAATGATCGTCATTACGGGGGCGAGCGGTTTGCTTGGTTCCAGTCTTGTCGCACTGGCCCACGAGCAGAGTCGCGAGATCATGGCTCTGTGCCGCCGGCCTTTGCCGCACTTGGAGGGCGTGAAGCAGGCCCTGATCGATCTTACCGACGAGTCGAAAATTCGTGACCTCCTTAGGACCCTGAAGCCCTCGGCGGTGATTCATTGTGCGGCGGAGACGAACGTCGATGGGTGCCAGGATCATCCGGGCACGGCGGAAGCGATCAACGTGACGGGAGCTCGACGGATTGCCGAGGCATGCGCCCAAATCAATGCCCGCATGCTTTACATCTCGACCGACTCGGTTTTCGATGGGGCGCGGGGTAATTATTCGGAAGGCGACGCGACCGGGCCTCTGAATGTGTATGCAGCAACGAAACTCCGAGGAGAGATGGCCGTGCTGAATGCGAATCCTCTTACGGCCGTGGCGCGGGTCACTTTGTATGGTTGGAGCCCGCGGCAGCGTGGTCTAGCGGAGTGGATATTCGGGCAACTTAGCTCGGGATGCGAGGTACCAGGATTCGTCGACGCCGTCTTTTGCCCCCTCCTGGCGAACGACCTGGCCGAGATTCTGTTTGACATGATGGATCGAGGATTGTCTGGGCTTTATCACGTCGTTGGATCAGAGGCAGTGAGCAAGTTCGAGTTTGCCCGGTGCCTTGCGTCCACCTTCGGTTTGGATCCGAGCAGGGTAACTCCGGCGCGCTTATCAGAAGCACAGTTGCGTGCGCCACGACCTCCTAATACCTCTTTGAACACTACGAAAATTTCTGGTGCCATTGGACGTTCGATGCCGGACCTCGACTCTGGCCTGCTCAGGTTTGCTCAATTGCGGCATAGCGGTTATGCTGCGCGGCTCAAAGGAATGCTGACGGAGGCTCGGGTATGACGGCCATCACTGCCCCGTCCCTAAAATTGGGTAGGAAGCGGGTCGGTTTAGAACATCCGACGTACTTCGTTGCGGATATTTCCGCCAATCATGATGGCGACCTCATTCGCGCCAAGCGCCTGATTCAGCTTTGTGCACAAGCGGGCGCCGATGCGGCCAAGTTTCAAAACTTTCGCGCGGCAAAAATTGTCAGCGATCACGGTTTTCGCAATCTCGGTGAACAGCTCTCGCACCAGTCCAAGTGGAAAAAGAGTGTATTCGACGTATACAGCGACGCCAGTCTTCCCTGGGATTGGACGGCGGAGTTAAAGCGCGAGTGCGAAAATTGCGGGATCGAGTACTTTTCCGCCCCCTACGACCTTGACGCGGTCGATATGCTCGATCCGTTTGTCTCGTTGTTCAAAATCGGCTCGGGAGATATTACCTGGCCCGAAATGCTGCGGAAGGTCGCGTCCAAGCAGAAACCGGTATTGCTTGCGACGGGCGCCTCCCGGATTGAGGAAGTTGACAGGGCCGTCGAGACGTTGCTGCGGATCAATCCCCAGCTCGTGCTGATGCAGTGTAATACCAATTACACCGCCAGCATGGAGAACTTCCGGCACATCCATTTGCGCGTCTTGGAAACTTACCGCGACCGATTTCCGCAGGTCGTGTTGGGCTTGTCGGACCACACGGCGGGGCATGCCACCGTGTTAGGAGCCGTGGCCCTGGGCGCCCGCGTGATTGAGAAGCACTTTACGGATGACAATGCCCGCGAAGGCCCGGATCATCCCTTTTCGATGACGCCATCGTCGTGGCGCGATATGGTGGACCGAACCCGGGAACTCGAAGCCGCCCTCGGCTCGCCGCAAAAGTTTGTTGCGCAGAACGAGCAGCAGACTGTGGTTGTGCAGCGCCGCTGCCTGCGAGCCGCTGTTCCGCTCAAAGCCGGCACAGTACTGCAAGAGCAGATGCTTGAGGCATTGCGGCCCGCGCCCACTGACGCGGTAATGCCCTTCGAACTCTCCCGCGTGATCGGAAAAAAATTGCTCCGCGACCTCGCGCAAGGGGAGTATTTGAGTCGGTCTAGCCTGGAGATCGAAAGGAGTGCATGAGGGTCCTGTATTTTTCCGACAATGCCTCCGATCACAACCGCCGCTTTCTTGAAAAGCTTGCCGAAGCAGGATTGCAGGTGTGGTTTCTTGACCCCACCACGGACCGGCTTCCGGACGGTTGGCTGCCGCAAGGCGTGCAGTGGCTCCGGACTACTCAGATACTGAGAAAATCCTCCCGCACCAAAGAGTTTGAAGCATTCTTACCAGAATTCCTGGAGCGGCTTGCCGAGGTCCAGCCGGATCTCGTGCATGCCGGCCCCACCGGCAATTGCGGATATTTGACGGCGCTTGCGTCGTTTCATCCCTGGCTGCTCATGTCATGGGGATCGGACATCCTTTATCAGGTTGATAGAGACACGTCCTGGAAAGAGGCGACGCAGTTGGCGCTTTCCACGGCAGATGGCTTCTTCTGCGATTGCGAGGCCGTGCGCCTCCGTGCCGGCGAGTTAGCCAACATCCCAAAGGACCGGATCGTGCAGCTGCCATGGGGGATTCGAAACGGTTCCTTTACTCCCGAGGGCGACTTGCCTGACGAGTCGGAGTTCGTGCGAGAGCCCGGGACGCAAGTTTTGATCAGTACTCGATCATGGGAGCCGATTTATGGGATCGATGTGCTGCTCGAAGCATTCAAACTGGCGTATAAGATCGAGCCCGCGTTGCGGTTAGTGCTGCTGGGCGGAGGGTCCGGTGCAGCGCGCGTACGCGACTTTATACGGTCCAATGGACTCGAGCGGGCAATTTGTCTTCCTGGTCATGTCGGCAGACCTGAGATGGCAAAGTGGTTTCGGGCGGCGCACATCTATGTCAGTTGCACCGCCTCCGACGGAACGTCGATTTCGCTGTTAGAGGCGATGGCTAGCGGGTTGCCGGTCGTGGTATCGGATCTTCCCGCGAATCGCGAGTGGGTCAAAGAAGGAAAAAATGGATGGCTGGCACCGGTTAACTCCGCTGAGGCATTTGCGCATCGTCTTTTGCGGGCTGCTAGACTCGAAGCCAATGATCGGCGTGCGATCGCCGAACGTAATCGGCGAATTGTGGCGGAGAAGGCTGACTGGGACGCGAACTTTCCTAAACTGCTGGCCATGTATGAACGCCTGACTGTTCTTCCGGTCGAGCGCTAAGCGGTTTACGAACCGGCTTATGACGGAATCAATAGTGATACTGAAAGACGCTGTCGGTTTGCAGTAGAACTAGCTTTATGAGATTTGTAAGCCCGTTGCTGAAGAGCGTGGTTTATCCCGGCTTGGCAGGCGTGGGATGCTTTCGCCTGATGTCTCGTCCCGGAATTGCGGTGATTACCTATCATGGCGTGCTCCCGCCGGGCTACAAACCAATCGATTCCGGTTTTGACGGTAGTCTGATCACGGCTCAAACTTTTCGCCAGCATCTGCGGATTCTCCAGAAAAATTACCAGATCATCACGCCTGAGCATTTCCTCTTGTGGTCCCAGGGAAAGCAGGAGTTGCCACCGCGGGCCGCGCTGCTGACCTGCGATGACGGTTTCATGAACAATCTGACCGAGATGGTGCCGATCCTCCAGGAAGAAGAGTTGAAATGCCTGTTTTTTGTCACTGGCGATTCGACAACGGATGATCGAACCATGTTGTGGCACGAAGAATTGCTGTTGTTGTTCCTGCGGGCTCCGTCGCAAGCGTTTAGGATCACTGCCGACGGCATTGAACTGCAAGGTTCGCTCGGCCCCGAAGAACAGCGCCGGGTTTTGTGGTGGGATGCCGTAAAACGGCTGTCACAAGTGGACCGCGGGCGCCGCGATTCCTTCCTGCAAACAGCACACTCGTACTTCGGTCTGGAGAGGTCGCTGGATTACTATCTTGAAAACTATCCGGAAGCCCGACGTCACTTCTGCCTCATGACGCGCGCGGAGTTGCGGCAATTGGCAGATTCCGGCATGACGATTGGTGCTCATACCCTAACGCATTCCATTCTTAGCCAAATGCCTCCGGAACTCGCGTGGACGGAAATGGTGGAAAGTCGCACGCGGCTGGAGGCGGTTACCGGGCAGCGTGTCTGGGCTTTCGCGTATCCGTTCGGAGATGCGTATTCGGTATCGCCGACGATAGTTTCAATGGCAAAACAGGCTGGGTTCGAGGCCGCGTTCTTGAACCTTGGCGGCGGTCTCGGAACGGAACTGCCTTTGCACGCAATACCGCGGGTGCACGTGAACTCAGGAATGAAACTCGCAGAATTCGAGGCCCACGTTTCCGGCTTCTATGAAGCTCTCCAGCGCCGAACCCATCGCACTCCAGTCAGCAATCTTCAAGCAACGGACATTTCGAGTTCTTCTGCTTTCCGGCCCTCTGAGCAAATGACCACGCCTAAAACCGCATAGCCCCACTTACCCAGCGGATGCCCCTCTGCGGACGCCCTCTGCGGCTCCCCACAAATTTCCTGCGGCCGCAAAAAATTTCAACGCGCCAGATTGATACTATTACTGCACACTTTCACGTGCTGGGATAAGAAGTGCGTTTACACCTGCTAAAAGAGATTGCTGAGGATTCGAAGCTGCGCGAGCAGTGGAACGCCCTGTTGGGCCGGGTGGATCAGCCTCAGGTCTTTTACACCTACGAGTGGGCGCGAGCGGTTTACCTTGCCTATCACGAGACTCTTCATCCGTTAGTTTTCCTTGCCTACGATGAAAGCGAAGAATTGTGCGGAGTAGCGGCCCTGGCGACTGACGCTGGGAGCAAATGTGTTTCCTTCCTCTGCGCGACCACCGCAGACTACTGCGACTTCCTGACTGCCCCAGAAAATCGCGCGCAGTTTATCGCGGCCGTCTTCCGCGAACTCCGGAAGATGGGAGTGAGCCAATTGAAGCTCACAAACCTCCCGGCGGACTCACCCAGTGCCGCAACGATCCGGCAGGCTGCGAGCGAAAACGCGCTGCATAGCCACGTGCGGACTGCCTATGTGTGCGCACAGGTGGTGCTCGAGCAGTTGGAGCGCCGGGGACCAAATAATCCCGTGCTGCCGAGAAAAAAGATGCTGCGCCGCTTTCTCAATGCCATGGGCCGAGAACAGCCGGTCCGCCTCGATCACTGCAGCTCGAACGGGGCGGTTCAAGCCGCATTGCCGGAATTCATGCGGGCGCATGTGGCGCGATTTCTCGTGACCGGTCGAATCAGCAACATGGCCCGCCCGGAGCGGAGAGCCTTCCTGGCCGAACTGGCCAGGCTTCTCTCTGGCTCGCGTTCAATCCTGCTTACGCGGATGATATCGGGTCAGAGGGTTTTCGCTTGGAACTATGGTTTTCAGTTTCAGGGAACATGGTTCTGGTACCAGCCGACCTTCGACAGTGATCTGGAGAAATACTCGCCCGGGTTCTGTCTTTTGGCGAAGGTGATCGAAGAAGCCGCCGCTAATCCGTCTCTTCGGATCGTAGATTTGGGGCTCGGTGCGGAAGACTACAAGGAAAGATTTGCGAATCGAAATCGGAAAACTTTGTACGTGAGCTTGAGGAGTTCCGCATTAGCTCACTTTGCAGAGATTATTCGGGATTACACATCATCGTTCGTCCGGAAGTCGCGCGGGGCCGAAGAAGCTGTTCGCTCCGTGTTAGCGTTTTTCCATCGCTGGAGGCGGCAAGGGTGGTTCGCGGGAGCTGGTGCATGGGCCCCTGGACTCATGTTGTATCGAGAGGTTTCTTATTACGAGTCGGGAGAGCCGCAGAGAAGTGAGGAGTTTGAGATCAGGCGGCTTCAACTCGATGATCTTGCCACCGCTGTTATCGAATTCCATGATGATCGAGCGACCCTCGACTACCTGCTGATGGCTGCGCGCCGGTTGCGGCTGAACGAAGCGGAGGGAATGGTATTGGTCGACTCTGCTGGCAAGCCGTTGCACTTCGCGTGGATCAAAACGTTTTCTCCCTCCCATTTCCATGAGAAGGATGAGGGGTCGCAACAACACGTCATGATTGTGGACGCATGGACACCTGTTTCCCAGCGGAGAAAGCACTACTGTACACAAGCTCTCAAGCTGATCGCAGCGGACGCCAAGCGGAATGGACAACGTGCATGGGGCTGCGAGATTTCGAACGCAGGTTGGGCCGGCGCGTTGGCGAAAGCAGGATTTCACAAGCGATACGGAATACGGCATAGGCCGATCCTCGGAACGAAAGTCCTCAAGGCCGGCCAGACTGCCAACGAATTCCCGGCCAAGGAGGCATCAGCACGCGTCTAGCGGTCTGATTCTGTATGCGGATCCTTCTCGTCCATCCCGAAGATTCGCCCCGCAGGGGCTCATGGTCAGGGCAACAGTGGGATTTGTTAGTCGACCTGGGTCAGTCGAGCGCGTTTTCACATCAGGACTGGTCCCAACACTATGGTTGCCCGATACTGTCGGCATCAACCTTCCGGCGTGGTGTTTCAGACGCTCGTGAGGTTAGGGATCTTCTTTCGGCGGGAATCGGCTATCTCGTCGATGAAGAAGGGATCGATCATTGGGAACTGACCTCAATCAGTTTTGTTCCAGAAACCGCTATCGGCTTGGCATTGCAGCGATTGATTGCAGAACTTCCAAAGAACGCAGAGTTCTGGAGCACGCGCAGTGGGTGGCTCACAAATGTTTTGACGATGCTGCTCGGCCAGTCGATCCGGACATTCGATCAAGGCCGATTAGCTCACGCCACAGCTACGGCTGTTCATTACGCCGATGTTATTCGCCGATTTTCGCCGGGTCAGATCAAAGAGATCTTCTTTGATAAATACGACCCTGCTTATCGGTGGCGTGCTCGTTTTGCGCGGAGGCACCAAAAGTCCAGCGAAGGCGTAGTCCTCGTGCCGAGCGCCTACCAGAACGTCTCGCGCGTCGCGGCAGCGTATGCCGAACTTCTTCCCTCGCAAGCGTTCCTGATGGTTGCAACGAGACGAAGCGCGCATCAGTTTACGCCGCCGGGAAATTTCCAGTCACGAGACCTCGCCGAATATGCGAGAGTGCCTGATGAGACGCCCGAAATTGCTTTCCTCGTCGAACGATGGGCAAGATTGCGCGATGTTCTCGACTCATCGGCGATATTGCGATTTTTGCTTCGATCCCCGCTGTTAGATCCGGCTGGCAACTGGCTCCGCCATGGAATCTATTCCCGGGATGCGTGGAGCGAAGTCTTCCGTCGCGAACCCGTTTGCGGCGTGCTATGCGGCGACGATAGCAATCGCTACACTCGTCTTCCAGTTGTACTGGCTGCAAAGCGGAACATTGCGACCGCGGACTTCCATCACGGAGCGCTCGATGGTCATTACCTGATCAAGAACCTCCCGAGCGAAATTTATCTCGCGAAGAGCGAAATGGAGCGCGATTACCTTGTGCGCATATGTGGCCTGGTGGCCGAGAGAGTAGTCATCGCTCCGCCTGCGCAGCATCCCGCCACAACCGGAAACCAGCGCCCCGAAAAAGCAAATTCGATCGTTCTCTTTTCCGAGCCTTACGAGACAGCCAACTTGCGGGCCGAGGAGGTTTATGGCGAATTGCTGCCTCCACTGTGGAAACTGGCGAGCAAACATGGACTCCGCCTGATCATCAAGTTGCATCCTTTTGAAAGCCGTTCCCAAAGGCAGCGATTGCTAAACGCCGTGTTGCCCCGTGAGGCAGTGAGTCAGAGCAGGATCATCGATGGCCCTCTGACGACCGAACTGATCGCGCAAGCGTGGTGCGGAATTACTATCGAATCGACAACGGCGATTGAGTGCCTGCGGCTTGGAGTCTGCTGTTTTCTTTGCGGCTGGCTGACCATGTCTCCTTTCGAGTACGTTCGGCAGTTCGCTCGATTCGGCGTGGGGGAAGTATTGGAGAACGCCACGCAAATCGAACAGATTCCGGAACTACTAGCAACGTTTGGGAGGCGTCCGGTTCAGCAAGCGTGGCCCGCCACGGACCCGGCACTTCTGCAGCAATGGCTAACGTCGGGAAGTGCGGTGCCCTGTGGCGTGAGGTCTGCCTCATGAATCCCCCTACCGTGGACGAAGCCCCTGATTCTCAGGTTGAAACGCAAAAATTCCGATCGCAGGTCGGGCACATCTCGCGTCATTCTGGGGTTTTTTTCGCGGGAACGATTCTTACCGCGGCTGTGGGGTATTTGTTCAAGATCTATCTGGCGCGCAAGCTTGGCGCCGAGGCATTGGGAATCTACTCGCTGGGCATGACGGTCGTCAGTCTCGTGGGGCTTTTTGGCGGGATGGGACTCACCTGGGCGGCTTCCAGGTTCCCGTCCGTCTATCAAGGGCGAGGCAAACTGGGCGATTTACGCTCATTCCTGGCCTGGAGTTTGTTGTCGCTGGTCAGTGTGAACACAGTACTTGCACTTGCAATGCTGGGCGCTCGCCAGTGGATTGCCTATCGTCTCTACCACACACCAGCATTGCGTCAGTATCTCGGCCTATTCGCTCTAATGATGTTTCTTGGCGCACTCACAGCCTTCTTCGGCCAATTACTGACTGGATACAAGCAGGTGGCCTTACGGACGCTCATCGCCAATATCGGCGGCGTGATTCTGACCGCCGTCTTCACAATCGTGTTGGTCGAGATGGGACTGGGATTGTGGGGATACATCTTTGGAGGAGTCATCAGCGCCGTCGTAGTGCTGGTCTTCCTGATTGGAGCCGTGGTGCGGTTTACGCCATCGCAGGCGAGAAGTTTGCGAGGTCCCTTGTCACCCCCGCCGAAGGATATGTTTTCCTTTGCCTTCGCCGCGTTCGCCATGGACGTAGTCGGCTTCCTTTACTCCCAGACGGATAAAGTCATTCTTGGCTTTTACCTCGATGCTCGCTCGGTTGGAATTTACGCGATCGCTGCGACCATTGTTGCTTTTCTGCCCATCGCTCTGCAGTCGGTGAACCAGATCTTTTCGCCGACCATTGCCGAGTTGCATGCCAAGGGCGACCACGCAATGTTGAACCGTTTGTTCCAAACATTGACCAAGTGGATCTTCGCGCTCACGCTGCCCCTGGCTGTGATCGCGATTGTCTTCTCCACGGTGTTGATGCGCGTTTTCGGCAAGGAGTTCGAAGCCGGGTGGAAGATCCTGGTGATTGGAGCCATAGCGCAACTGGTAAACTGTGGCGTTGGCTCAGTTGGATTTTTGCTCCTCATGTCTGGCCGGGAGCGCCGGCTTGTCACCATTCAGTTCCTGGTTGCAGTAGCCACCGTCAGTTGCTGTCTCGTGCTTGTTCCGAGGTGGGGACTAGTGGGCGCTGCGGTCGCCGCCGCCGTGGGGAATGCTGGAGCCAATGTGTGGTGCTTGTGGGAGGTAAAGAAGGTGCTCGGACTGTTTCCCTATAATCGTGGCTACGCGAAATTGTTTCTCCCAGCGGTTGCGACGATAGCCTCCGCGGTTGGTCTGCGATTCGCGTTAGCGGGAATTGGCGGAAATCTGCTTACCGTCGTGATCGCGACGATGGTTGTTTATGGTGTGTTCCTGGGAACTGTGTTGATCTCCGGCTTGGACAGCGATGACCGGTTGGTTGCCAATGCAGTCTTGGCGCGGTTGCGTGGATGGATCAATCCTCCTCAGGCGGGCGTCGCATGACCGACCCCACACGCTCCGTATCTTTACCGGAAGATTTGTGCGCCGCGCTGGAAAGCCGTTTTGGTGACGTGCAGGCTTTTCTGAGTTTCATCATGCGCGAGGTCTTGCGGGATGATGCCCTTGCTCTCGACAAGAACGAAGAGCGGATCGTAGAGCAGAGACTCCGTGATCTGGGTTATCTCTGAATTTGGAATCGACTGGATCGAATGCAAGATCAACAATCGCGCGATGAGCTGCTAAAAATTGCGCATGACCGGTTGTACCCTTCGCTGACCAACCCCAGCTACCTGGTGCAGCGACGGCGCCGAGAAATTCTGGGCCGGTGGATTGACGCACTTCCCGGTGGAGATTTCACGGTTCTCGACATCGGAGGGCGCTATCAGCCCTATCGTCCGCTGTTGGGAAATCGTGTCGGCAGCTATGTCGCCCTCGATGTGTTACGCACGCCCTTCGTTACCGTGATCGGTAGCGGACAGGAACTGCCCTTTAGGTCCGAAACTTTTGACCTGGTGATTGCGACCGGCGTGTTTGAATACTTTCCAGAGCCGAAATTGGCGGCTGCGGAAGTGCATCGGGTACTGAAACGGAATGGGTACCTCATGATGAGCGTAGCCTCCGTGTACCCACGCGTTGTTGAAGAGGAGCATTGGCGTTACATGCCCGCCGGTTTGCGGTATGTTCTGTCTCAGTTTTCCAGTGTCGACATTGTTCCGGAAGTCGCCAGCTTCGGAGGCTTTTTCCGCGTGACAGCCGCGTCTCTGAATATCATTGCCAAATGGAATTGGCTCCGGACGATCGTCCAGTGGACGGCGATTCCGATGCTGAACCTTGCCGGGCTGATGCTCGATCGGGAGAACATCTCGCGCAACGACCAGATCGCTGGAAACTATTGTGCGCTGGCCCGAAAGTGTTAAGTCGATCTGCGAGTGGATCGTGTATCTGCATCAACCTGGACAACGTCCTACTGTGGCTAAGAAAAGGAGTTTTGAGGAAGTGGCAGCTTCGAAGTTATCGATCCTCGGATTCGGGATCATTTTAACTTTGGCGGCTTTTCGCGCCTATCAGTATCCCGCCTACAGTTCCGATGGTTTTCAGTACATGGCGAATGCGGTTGCGATGCATGGGGCGCACGCTCCTGAGATTCATTCGACCGTGTATCACGAGGTTTACGCCGGAGTGCCGGCAAATATCCTTGACCATCTCCTGGGGAAAGATGAGCTTGAAACCTCGCAGAGTCTTTCTTTCAGAACCAGAGCGGTTGATCCTTACCGTTTCACGGAGTTTCTCCCGTGTTTCGCAGTGCGTCCCATCTTCAACGAAATGGTCTATGTTTTGCACTACGGCCTTGGAATGAGTCTGCTGCGGGCTACCGTGATCATTCCTGTTGTGTCGTACTGGCTTATGGGTTGGCTAGCTCTGATCTGGATCTCACGTTACGTCGCAACGACCGTCGCGGCTCTGATTACGTCACTACTGATGCTGACTCCGCCGGTGTGGGACTTGGCACGGTGGACTACTCCCGACGCATTCTCCGCAATGGCTCTTTTGGCCGCCTTGTTCGTGATTTTCGAGAAAAACTGGATTTCAACCGGATTGACGATTCTTTTGGCAGCAGTTTATATCCGGACCGATAATTTTCTTCTGGCTCTACTTGTACTGGCCTACCTGTCGATTTGGGAGAAGCGCATTGATGTGGCGAAGGCCGCGGTTCTGGCCGCGGTGGCGTGCGGATCTGTTTTTCTAATCAATCATTTCGCCGGCGACTATGGTCGAGCCATGTTGTACTATCGCGCGTTCGTGGCCATCCCGCAGGCTCCCGGAGAGTACGTTGCGCATTTCGGTTGGCACGATTATTTCGCAGCTCTACGCCGCGGAACTGCCAGCGTTGTTCACGAGAGTTTCATTCCGTTCGCCCTGATGGGGCTGGTGGGTTGGATACGACGCCCCACTTCCGGCATTGTTGCATTGATCACTGTGAGCGCAACCTATACTGCGACTCATTTCGTGCTTTATCCGGAACCGGAGGAGCGTTTCTGCGGTGTTTTTTTCGTCGGGATGGGAATCGCTCTTGCCTCGGCGCTCGCCACGAGCGCAAGGCCTGCGATTTTCGCGGCTGATCAGGCTCCTCACTCTGTCTCCGCTGAATGATCCATTCGACGATGACCGCGAATCCCAACGACATGAGCTCCGGGAGGAAGGAATGCTGACTTACGCCCGGAAACTCTGGCGCTGGGGTGAGAGAGTTATCCCAAGTGAGGGATTCTTCCTCGAACGACCGGCAGTCCTTTTCCAAAGTGACGACTGGGGACGCATTGGATTGCGCGACGGCGATGGAGTCGAAGCTCTGCGCGCGGAAGGACTTTCTCCTGAGCGTCCTTATGATTTCTACAGCCTTGAGCATGCCGATGATCTCGCTGCCCTGAATACGATTTTAAGGAAGCATCGCGACTCGACGGGCGCACCCCCGCGGCTGGGGATGAATTTCCTGGTGTTTAATCTTGATCTTGGCAGGATGCGGGCTGATGAGTACCGGAGTATCCATCTTCTGCCGCTTGCGGAAGGTGCGCCGCAGGGGCATAGTCGCCCCGGTTTGATGGACGCATACCTTGCCGGAGTTAAGGCTGGCGTGTTCGCGCCAGCCTTGCACGGAATCACGCATTTCTGCCCTTCTGCCGTCGAACAGGTGCTCAAGGCTGAAGATGAACGCGCTGGACTGTTGAAGAGCGTTTGGAAGGCCGGCGCTCCCTACATTTATTGGCGTATGCCTTGGATTGGCTACGAATACTGGGATCCGGGACGAGCCGAAGAGAAACGCTTCTTGTCCCTTGAACAGCAACAGAACTTAATTGGTACTGCAGTGGGCGGTTTTGCAAAATTATTTTCGACTCTGCCACATTCGGCGTGCGCTCCAGGTTATCGCGCCAATGATGATACCCACAGGTGTTGGGCGCAACACGGAGTGCATGTTGTGCAGAATGGTCCAGGGAGATCGCTCCCGGTGCATTTTGACCGCTACGGCCTTTTGCACCTCTGCCGGACGGTCGAATTTGAGCCCGCGACGGATCCGGAATTTTCGCTTGAGAAGTGCGTGCAACAGGCGGAGGCTTCGTTTGGGCGCGGTTTGCCCGCAATCGTTTCGGTGCACTCCATAAACTTCCAATCGAAAGTGCGGGACTTTCGCAGTCGCACGTTGCAGTTGCTGGATCAATTTCTCTTAACCCTCGAGGCGAAGCACGCAGATATCCTGTACCTTCGGGATGAGGACATGTTCGAGATTGTGAGGCGCGGGTTTTATTCCAGTCAGGGAAGCGCCGTCCCGGTTAAAGTGACGAAAAAGCGCTTCACAAAAATGTCGTGGAGTCCGGTGGTCGCCTGAATGCCCAGGAAATCGATAGTGATGGTCACGGTAGACTGCATGCGCGCCGACCACGTCGGTTTCATGGGCTACCATCGCCCGACCACCCCCTTCTTTGACTCGCTTTCCGCGGATAGTTTCATATTTCCCGCAGCGATTGTTGCGGGAACCCCGACCTACTTTTCGCTCCCTGCAATCATGGCTTCCCGACATCCATTGGCGCTGGGAAGGGATGTTGTCGGCATTGCTCCCGAGGAATTAACCCTGGCGGGAGTCATGAAGAAGGCAGGATATGCCACCGCCGCATTCGCGGCAGCGAATCCTTATATCGCCTCGTGTTTCGGGTATGACCAGGGTTTCGATGTCTTCCATGATTTTCTAGACAGCGGCCCGTCTGCTCGACCCGCAGAGGAGAACAGGAGTGCGCCAGCGAACGGGTGGCTGGGCAAGGTGAACCAAAGGATCCAGCGTGCACGTTCACGCATTGGCCCCCTCGGCCTCATTTACGACGAGCTTTATTTTCAATACTGTCAACGATCGACTCCGGTAGCGGATTCGCTTGACGAATTACGCAGGTTCCCATCCGCAGAGATCGTTGTGGAACAAGCTCGCAAGTGGTTGGATTCCATCGGATCATCGCCGGTATTCCTGTGGCTGCACCTGATGGATCCGCATTCGCCCTACTATCCCAAAAAACAGGCACTGGCCCTTCTCGAAAAAGATCGCTTCACGCCGTTTGAAGCACGTTACGTCAATTCCCACTGGAACCGGTCTGATTTGGGGCCGCGGCGTCTGGCACGACACCGTGAGGAAATCATTGCGCTTTACGATGCGGGAATCCGTTGGGTCGACTTCCAGATCGGCTGCCTTGTTGATTATTTGAAAGCCTCGAATCGATGGGAAGATTGCATCCTGGTGGTTTCAGCCGATCACGGAGAGGAGTTTTCCGATCACGGTGGACGTTTCCATCCACCATCGCGGGTCACCGAAGAATTGATTCATGTTCCACTGCTCTTGCGGGTCCCGGGACAAGAAAAAGTAGTGCTCGGGAATACACCGTTCAGCATGCTTGATCTTGCTCCCACGCTGCTGGAAATCGCCGGAGTGGAGTCCGCTCCCGAGTTCCAGGGGCAGAGTCGATGGGCTCAGGTGCGAGCGGGAAAGCCGTATGAATCCGTGGCAATTACGGAATGTGTCGCGGATTGCACGAATCCATTTCGAACCGCGAGCCGGTTGGGCCCAAGAGTATTGTCCGTTCGTGAAAGCCGCTTCAAGCTTGTGCTCCGCTTTAGTCCGCCGGAAGAACAACTTTATGACCTTGAGGCAGACCCGGGTGAGCAAGCCCCGTTGGCTCCGAGTGCTCAGAAAGTCGTGAGAAAGAGATTACTCGAAGCCGCCCGCCTGCATTTACAAACATCGATCCAAAAACGCGACGGCCGGGAACGCGTGCGTGCGTTACTCCGAGATCTTCAGCTAGAATCAGCAAGATTCTTTCCGCAGAAAGCCAGCTAAAAGCTGCTTTGCCGTCTGAAGCCGAGAAGGGAACCAGGCTTCAGCAATCCAGTTCATGAACCAAGTTCGAATCCTAGTCGACAGCCTGGCCGATCAAGATCTGCTTAATGCGCAAATGGGAAATGCACGTGAGATCATGAGCCGGTTGGACGAGCGCTTTCAGGTCACGACATTCACTAGCGGCAGTCCGGATCCACGCCTGGTGCGGCCAAATGTCCGCCTTGTTTCGTTGCCGAAAAAGCGCCAGACATTGCCGATTCTGAGAGAATTTATCTGGGGACGACATGACATGATTTTCTATGTAAAGTCATCTCCAGCCGCCAGGATCTATCTCCAAATGCGGCCAAAACGCTTCGCCCGCAAAATTGTCATCGGACTTGTCGAATCGCAGAGCGACCTCCGCAACGAGCCGACCATCGCGCCGGAAGCGGTAGCTCTTTGGGAACGCACCATCCTGCGTAGCGATATCCTCTTCAGCAACTCCGCGGCAGTCCAGGCCAGCCTGCAAAAGGAATACGGATTGGGGAGCGAGGTCATCTCTACTGGAGTTGACACCAAGTTCTTTACACCCCGGTGGGATCGTCCGCTCAATGCACGATTGCGCATTTTGTTCGTCGGGTCTCTGCGCCCGTTTAAGGGACCTCAGCTTCTGGTTCGTGCCGCTTCGTTGTTTCCCGCCGTTCAGTTTGTCATCGTCGGAGATGGTGTCATGGCGAGAGAACTTCACGCAGAAGTGAGTGATAGGCGCCTCGACAACGTCATTTTCAGGGGAATCCTGAGACCGGAGGAATTACGGGAAGAATATCGGCAGGCGGACATATTTCTGTTTCCCTCGAAGTGGGAAGGATCGCCGAAGGTAATTCTTGAAGCATCCGCATGCGGACTGCCCGTGATTGCGAGAAATGATTATCGACCGGAGACCGTGGTTGACGGCGAAACCGGGTTGCTGGGCGCGAGCGATGATGAATTACTGGAGCGCTTGACGACTCTTCTAAAAAACTCCGAGTTGCGCATGCGCATGGGCCGCCGAGCTCGCAGCTACAGCGAACAGTTCGACTGGAACCTGATTACCTCGCGGTGGCAAGAGATTTTCGTCCGACTTGCCGCCGATCGAAACAAGGTTTCGCGCTCATGAGTGCATTGGAATCAGGCCCAGTTTCTCAGCGGCCGCTTCATGTACTCACGCTGACGCCTTTTTATCCCAGTGAGAAAGATGAAGCGGATGGCTGCTTTGTTTCAGAGCCGGTCGAAGCGCTGGCGCGCATCGGCGTCGCAAATACGGTCTTTGCAGTCCAGCCCTTTTATCGAAAAAAGCTGCGTGCCCTTACCTCAGCAATCCCGGTCCACTGGCTTCGATACTTCTCATTACCTGGGGGCGTTGGTCTTCCCTGGGCGGGAGCTTTCCTGTTCGCGTCGATCGTCAGCCGGATTCGCGACCTGAAGACAAGCGGGCAAGTAGATATTATTCACGCGCACGGAGCCTTGCCATGCGGGCACGCCACCATGCTGCTGGGCGAGGAACTCCAAATTCCATATGTTGTGACGGTACACGGACTGGATGCTTTTTCGACTCGGCAAGTCACCGGCCGGCCTGCCGAATGGTGCCGGCGCATCTCGCAGAGAGTTTACCGGTCTTCTGGGCGTGTGATCTGCATCAGCGAGCGAGTTCGCGAAGCGGTTTTGGAAGCAACTGGTAAGGGCTGCCGAACCTCTGTGGTTTACAACGGCACAAACACCGAATTGTTTTCGCCCGAACCCGAACTCACCTCTGAGGAAGTGACAGTTCTTAGCGTGGCCAACCTCATTCGAATCAAGGGACACGAAACTCTTATACGGGCAGTGGCCGCGATCGCCGCGGATTTCCCGAAATTGACGTTGCAGATCATCGGTGACGGCCCAGAGGGGCCGCGTTTGCGCTCTCTGGCGCAGGAACTGGGCCTATCCGACCGTGTGCAATTTCTCGGACGTCGATCACGGGAGCAAGTGGCCGCGGCCATGCGGCGTTCTACCGTATTTGCGCTGCCAAGCAGTTATGAAGGCCTGGGCTGCGTCTACCTCGAGGCGATGGCGACTGGCAAACCGGTCATCGGCTGCCGAGGGCAGGGAATTGCCGAGATCATTCAACACGGCACGAACGGATTTCTCGTCGGCCCGGATAACGAGCGGGAACTGGCTTTGGCGCTGTCCATGCTTCTTCGAGATGAAAAGTTGCGGCGTCTTCTCGGCACCACCGCCCGCGAAACCATCCTGGAGCGGCTGACCTTGGCTGACCAGGCGCAGAATCTCGCCAGAATCTTTCGGGAGACCGCAAGATGACGAAGCGACTGGTGATCATTACCGAGATTATCTCGCCCTATCGCATCCCGTTGTTCAACGTGCTCGCACAGAGGCCTGGACTCGACCTTCACGTCATTTTCCTGGCTGAAACGGATCCCGTGTTGCGCCAATGGAATGTTCACAAACAGGACATCAGGTTCAAGTACGAAGTGCTGTCATCGTGGAGGATGCGATTCGGCGGCTTCAACGTGCTGATGAATCGGGGACTTAGCCGCGCCGTCAATGACGGGGGGACCGGCGCAATCCTGTGCGGAGGATACAACTACCTTGCTTCGTGGGAGGCACTAATCTGGTCACGGCTTCACAAGATTCCTTTTCTGCTGTGGTCTGAAAGCAATTTGCACGAACTCAGGAGCGATCGATCGTCGTTGAAACTTCTGAAATCGGAGTTCTTGCGGCATTGCGACGCATTCGTAGTGCCAGGGTTGTCCGCGCGAGAGTACCTTCGATCCTACGATGTTGCAGATAGCTCAATCTTTACGGCTCACAATGCGGTTGATAATGAGCTGTTCTCGGCCGGTTCGAGTCAAGCACGGCAAAACGCGGACGAGATTCGGCGGGAGCTCGCGCTGCCCGGCCGCTACTTTTTATTTGTTGGCCGTTTCGTGAAGGAAAAAGGGGTTTTTGATTTACTGAGCGCTTATGCCAAACTGGATGCACGGTTGCGTGAACAGATCGGTTTGATTTTTGTCGGAGATGGCGTGGCGCGGCGCGATCTTGAAAGGCAAGCCCAAGCCGTCTCGCCCGGAGTGATAAGATTCGCTGGATTCCGGCAGCAAGACGAATTGTCGAAATTCTACGCGCTGGCAGATGTGCTCATTCTTCCCACGTATACCGATTCCTGGGGTCTGGTGGTAAATGAAGCGATGGCGTGCGGGCTGCCGGTAATTCTGAGCAAGACTGCGGGATGCGCCGCTGATCTCGTGACGCAGGATTGGAACGGACTCCTGGTTGATTACTCGGATTCAGAGTCGTTAGCCGCGGCCTTAAGCCGCCTGGCCGAAGACCAGGCGCTTTGCATGGAAATGGGAGAACGGAGCAAGCAACGAATCTCCGGCTTCTCGCCGGTCCATTGGGCGGACGGCGTTTGTGCCGCGGTGGAAAACTTTTTGAGGACAGAGTGACAGAGCGAATCCCCAAAGCCGCCCTGGTAGCGGGCATGGTGCTCATGCTGCCGGTGTTGGCACTGATGGCCTATAGCAGGCCTGCATATTTCACGAAGATAGAGTTTCTTGGGGGCATAATTCTCTTTGAGCTCTTGTGTGCGTCTCTGTGGCTCTACCGGCAAGTTTTTCTTCCAATCGTTATTGTCGCGTTCCTCCTGGCGGGTACTGGATTGCCGTTGGCTAGCGGAATGTGGACTTCGGGGCGTTGGGGAGTTTTGGCCGCGGGAGCCTTGGCAGGTTCTTTCATTTTGCTGAAGGAGCGGTCGCAGCACTTCGGGTTATTCCACGGGTTGGCGATGTTCTCGATTTTGGCAGCCCTGGTTTCGGCGGCGGTTTCGCGTTATCCGGCGTTCGCATTGTTGAAAGCCAGCAGCTTGTTGCTGTTATTCCTTTATGCGGGCACAGGTGCCAGGATCGCTGCCGCAGGCCGTGAGATGCGGTTCACGGCGGGTTTACTGACAGGTTGTGAAGTTTTCGTCGTTTTGCTTGCCTTTTTTTATCTTGCCGGCCGCGAACCGATGGGCAATCCCAATTCACTGGGGGCCGTAATGGCAGTGGCCGGTGCACCCGTGCTGCTATGGGGAACATTAGTCACTGACTCTCCGATCGTGCGTCAGCGCCGGTTGTTTCTTTATGGCGTCGCGATGTACCTGGTCTTTCATAGCAGATCGAGAGCCGGTCTTGCGGCCGCCATGCTGAGTTCTGCTGTCCTATGTCTTTCGCTGCGGAGGTATCGTCTCCTCGCACAGGGGCTCGTGATCATTCTCATCCTGACTGCATCCGCGGCGATTCTTTACCCAGAGGCATTCTCGGAGAGAATGTCCTCCTTAGCTTCCTCGGTCGTCTACAAGGACAAAGATGCGAACCTGGGAATATTTGCGTCGCGCAAAGGCCCCTGGGAGGATGCACTGGAAAGCATCCGGAAGCATTTCTGGTTTGGATCGGGCTTTGGTACCACGGACAATGGATTGGATGCGAGCGACCATCTTTCCTCGTTCTCGACCGCAGAAGGAACGAGCTCTGAGAATGGCAGCAGCTACTTGGCGATTCTGACTTGGGTGGGCGTTCTTGGCGTGGCTCCCTTCATTTCTCTGGCGATATACCTGATGGTTAAAGTAACCCGCACCTGTTTGTGGATGCTCAATACAACGAATCCATTCCATCCCGCCATACCGATTGCGATGGTCACGCTGGCAGGGCTCGTTCATGCTGGACTTGAGGACTGGCTTTTCGCGCCGGGCTATTACCTGTGCGTATTTTTCTGGAGCATGGCGTTCATCCTGGTAGATCTCGCCCCCTGGGCTCCGCTTCCCAGCTTCTCTCGTAACTGGCGGCCATGGTTGATGCGGCGGGAAGCAGGACGTATCGTGCCGAGCCGATAATGCACATTTTCATGAACGCCCTCGCGGCGAGCGCGGGGGGCGGCCTTACCTACGTCAGAAATGTTCTGCCCCTTCTGGCTCAGCGGTCCGAGTTGCGGCTGACCGTGGCTGCCAATCCCGCCGTGCTGAATGAGATTTCCGGGCACAGGAGTGTAAATTGTCTGAGCTTCGATATTCCGTCGGTCCGCCGCATGTGGTTCGAGCAGCTTCACCTGCCTAAGGAAATTCATGGTTGCAAGGCTGATGTTCTTTTGTCAGCCGGAAATTTTGCCTTGATGCGGTCCCCCGTTCCCCAAATCCTTCTCTCACGCAATTCGATCTACACTTCAGCGGATTTTTATCGCGACTTGTGGTCGCGCCACGAGTACCGGAATTGGCTTGATACCCACATGCGGGCACTGCTGGCTGCAAGATCGATTCATAAAAGCAACGTCACCGTTGCACCAAGCGAGGCATTCGCTGCTGATCTACGCCGCTGGACGGGAATATCCCGGATCGTCTCCATCCACCACGGCTTCGATCCCGAAACATTCAACCGGGATTCCACTCCATTGCCGAACGATTTGAACGAGAAACTTGAATGTGCGGCGGGCTCGACCAAGCTCCTTTTCGTAAGCCACTACAATTACTACCGGAATTTTGAGACCCTCATCCGTGCGCTGCCGCTGATCCGGCAGCAAGCGGCAGATCAGCCTGTGCGCGTCATTCTCACTTGCAAGCTTGCGGCCGGACAGAATCCCGGATCCTACGATCCGGGCAAGGCCGCGGACCTCGTGAACCGCCTGGGTGTCGCCGACATGGTGATCGAACTGGGCGCAGTTCAGTATTCTCAACTCCATCGCCTTTACCGCCATGCGGACCTGTACGTAACGCCAGCCTACACAGAGACATTTGCCCATCCGCTGGTCGAGGCCATGTCATGTGGTTTGCCCGTTGTGGCCTCGGATCTGCCTGTGCATAAAGAAATATGCCGCGAGGCCGCCCTTTATTTCCCTCCCTTCTCCGAAAAGGATTTAGCCGCGCGAGTCTTGGAGGTTATGTCCTCCAAATCCCTGTCCACGCGTTTAGCGGAGACAGGCAAGCGTCGCTCGGCAGATTTCAGTTGGAAGCGCCATGTTCAAGAGTTACTACTGGTGGCGAATTCGATCGTCGAGGATCCAAAACACTTCGTGGATCAGCGTGAGCCCTCGGAGGCCTATTGAAAGACTCACGCTGGCGAATGACGTTGCTGTTCGTATTGCTAGCGGCCTCTCTGGTGGAGTTCACCCTGCGCGGGCCGTTACGGGCTGCGCAGTCGCTCGGATGGAACGATTTTCTCTCGCCATACATTCAGGCGAAGGCGTTAATACAGGGCAAAGATCCATATGATGCCCAAGTTTTGGTTACGCTCTGGCCTTCTGACAATTCGCGTCCCCCATGGGTCGACAAAGAGGCTGGCAACGGAACTTTGGAGGAAAAGCGCGGCATTCCGAGTCCTTATCCGCTCTCGACCCTAGTCGTGCTTCTGCCGTTCGTAGCATTCAAGTGGTCCCTCGCCGTTCGTCTATGGATCGTCCTGAGTACGCTGTCCGTGTTCGCGGCACTCTTCGGTTTGATGCACGTAAATGGTCACATCCTTCTGGACTGGCGTTCGCTGTTGTTCCTGACCCTCGCGTTGGCTCTCGCGCCTCTTCACACGGGCGTCGCCACTGCGAATCCCGCAGTCTTATCGATCAGCCTCGCCATTCTTTCATTTTGCTTTAAGCGATCGGGCAAGCTCGTACTCGCTGCAATTCTGCTCGCAATCGCCGTCTGCCTTAAGCCGACGGTCGCAGGCGGCCTGTTGCTGTTCTTTCTTCTCCGCCGTGAGTGGAAACTGGCAGGATCGGCCGCTGGCCTCGCAGGGGCGATCGGCTTTCTCGGGATCGCTCGATTGTGGCTTGCGTCGACGCCTTGGCTGGCGTCTTACAGGATCACGAGCGGCAGAATGTTCGGTCCAGGCTCTCTTGATGACTTTGCGCGCTTCGACTTTATCCGCTTCAACATGATCAACGGCCAAGTCTTTTTCTACAGCCTCCTCAGAAATTCGAGCGCGGCCAATCTGCTTACCTGGTTGTTGGCCCTCGGTCTGTTCGGGAGTTGGGCGTGGCTTGTGCTCCGTCGAGGAGATCGGAGCGAAATGCTTTTGATCGCGGCGATCTCGGTTTTGAGTCTAATCCCGTTCTATCATCGCTTCTACGATGCGACTCTTCTCATCTGGCCAATCGGTTGGGCAGTCCTGGGTGCTGGCAGGCGTGGGATTCTAATAACCAACATCTGCCTCCTCTTGCCCTTTCTCGTACCGGGACCCATCTTGCTGGCGGAGTTGATGCGTGCCGGGTATCTACGCACCCCGCTGATGAATCGCTGGTGGGGCTCTGCCGTGCTCTCGCACGAAGTGCTCGATCTGATCCTATGGTGCGCAGTGCTTCTGTACTGGATATGTCAGGCCACCACCGAAACTGCGGAGAACGCTTCTAACGCGGCAGAGGAAGCCGCTCTCAGACCACACTCTGTGGAATTTTCGCAGTAGCCAGCTTCACGGCGTTGGTAACGGCCTCAACGGCCTGATCTGTCAATTCCGGGTACATCGGGAGAGAAAGCACTTCCCGAGCTGCCGCCTCGGCGCGTGGGAAATTGCCTTGTACATACCCAAGGTTGGCATAGGCAGGCTGAAGGTGCGCCGGAATTGAGTAATGCACTGCGGATTGAATGCCCATCGCTTCGAGGTCCGCTTTAAGGGCATCGCGGTTTTTCGACCTCAGCGTGTACAAGTGATAGACGTGGCGGGCCCATGGCATTTCCGTGGGTAATTCGAGGCCGCATGTCTCGAGCGATTCGCTGTAGCGGCGGGCCACCTCGCGGCGTGCTTGCGTCCACCGCTCCAGGTGCCTGAGCTTGACGCGCAAAATCGCTCCTTGAAGTCCCTCCATCCGGTAGTTGAATCCGTGCACGGCGTGATGATATTTCCTGTCCTGTCCCCAGTCCCGAAGCATCCGGATCGTTTTTGCACATTCCGGATTGTTCGTAGTGACGGCGCCGCCCTCGCCATAAGCCCCGAGATTCTTAGTGGGATAGAAACTGAAGCAGCCGATATCTCCGATGCTGCCGGCGGATCGCCCTTTATACCTCGCGCCATGTGCCTGCGCGGCATCTTCGATCACGACCAGGCCACGCTTGCGCGCGACTTCCAGAATCGGGTCCATATCGGCCGTTTGCCCGTAAAGATGAACTGGCAGAATCGCCTTGGTCCGGGGTGTAATCGCCTTTTCAATGGCAGCTGGATCCAGGTTGAACGTCTGATGGTCGATGTCCACCAGAACGGGCTTTGCTCCGGCGTACACGATTGCCGCTACGCTTGCCACAAAAGTGAAGGGAACCGTGATGACTTCATCGCCGGCGCCAATCCCGGCCGCGAGCAGGGCAAGGTGCAGCGCGCTGGTGCCCGAATTGACCGCGATGCATTCGGTTGTCGAGCAATATGCCGCGAACTCCCGCTCGAACGCAGCCACCTCGGCTCCCAATACAAACTGGCTTGTCTCCAGAATCTTGAAAACGGCCTCGTCTATCTCGGACTTTATCGTTTGATACTGGGTCTTCAGATCGAGGTAGGGGACTTGGATCTTGGAGTCAGGCAAAGTCGAAACCTTGAGCTGCTGGAACTTGTGACTCAGAGTTTTCCGCTAGCCGGATTATAGCCCAGGCCGCAGGGTTGACCTTACCTGCGATTTAAGAGAGCCTGTTTGATCATCCCTTAACGAATTGCATGTGTGGCATCTTCGGCATCCTGGCGCAGGGAAGTAGAATCCCCGACGGCCTGCTCGAGCGCGGAACGCGATCGCTGGCGCATCGTGGCCCGGACGACGAGGGAACGGTCTTACTGCGCGACAATGCGGCGGGCGAAATCGAAATCGGGCTCGGCAATCGCCGCCTTGCGATCCTCGATCTCTCACCGCTCGCGCATCAACCAATGAAGGATCCTGCCACTGGAAATTGGATTGTCTATAACGGCGAAATCTACAACTTCCGAGACGTGCGCCACGAACTGGAGCGGGCAGGAACAAAGTTCAACAGCAATTCTGATACAGAAGTACTCCTTCAAGCCTATGGGCGTTGGGGCGAGTCTGCTCTGACGAAGCTGCGCGGAATGTTTGCGTTCGCGATATGGGATACGGGCCGCCGCCGGCTCCTCCTGGCGCGGGACCCGATGGGCATCAAGCCTCTCTATTATTTTCGCACCGGGTCATTTTTCGTTTTCTCCTCCGAAGTTCGCAGTTTGCTGGGAACTGGTCTTGTTCCGAAAAAGATTAACGGCGCCGGACTGGATAACTTCCTTACCTTTGGCTCTGCGTATGACCCCGAGACCCTGATTGAGGGCGTTCGGGCGTTACCGGCCGGGCATACTCTAACTTGGCACGACGGAATCGCGCGCGAGACCTGCTATTGGGATTTGGTCGACGAGGGTGAAGGCCAGGGCGGAACAATTTCGGCAACAAATCGGGCCACCGCGGCCGAAGAATTGCGCCCGGCCCTCGAACAGGCGGTGCGACTACAACTGGTAAGCGATGTTCCAGTGGGTGTCTTTCTGTCAGGCGGCATCGATTCCAGTGTGCTGGTCAGCATCCTGAGCCGCGGCGGAGTCACTCCCCGCACATTCTCGATTGTCTTTCCGGAATCCGACTTCTCCGAGGCTCGCTATTCACGTGAGATCGCCGCCAGGTTCCACACCGATCATCACGAGATTACGGCTGCCGAGTCCGATGTTCTCGCGGCGATTCCCGATGCGCTTCGTGCGATGGATCTGCCGACCATGGACGGCCTGAACACTTATTTCGTCTCGCGCGAGGCACACCGCGCGGGGGTGAAGGTTGCGCTGTCAGGTCTCGGAGGAGATGAGGTCTTCGCCGGATATTCCAGTTTCCGCACGGTTCCGCGAATGGAGCGCTTTGCGAATTTGTGGAACCGGTTGCCCTCCGGCGTTCGGCATCCTGCAGCGTCGGCGTTTTCAGCGTTCGCTCCCAGGAATGATCAAAACCGGAAGCTCGCCTCTCTGGTACGAGACAACGGGCGTCTCCTTCATCCATATTTTCTAAGCCGTATGTTGTTCACGAACTCGCAGCGCGATCTGCTGTTTCAAAATAATGCCCTGACATCTGCTGCCGCATGGGCGGCGCCGAGAGCCGCGCTCGCTCGCTCGCTTGCGCTTGATCCGGTGAATCGTGTTTCCTATCTCGAGTCCCGCTGTTATATGCTCAATACACTGTTGCGCGACGCTGACGTGATGAGCATGTCGCAAGGCCTTGAGGTCAGAGTTCCCCTGATCGATCATCAACTCGCAAAGGCAGTCCTGAAGCTTCCGGGCGAATGGAAGGTAAATCACACGCCAAAGAAGCTTCTGGTGGATGCCTTGGCGAATTCGCTGCCGGAAACAATCGTGCACCGCCGCAAGCGCGGATTTACTCTGCCGTTTGAACATTGGATGCGCGGTGAACTGCGCACCGAATTGGAACCGGTTTTGAATGCAAAACGGCTCAGCGCAGGCCCGCTCGGCGGCTTGATTGATGGAGCGCAGGTCCGGCAGGTCTGGGACGACTTTCAGCGCGGGCTTGTTTCGTGGTCGCGTCCGTGGTCGCTGTATGTTTTGCAGCGCTGGTGTGAATTAAATCTGTGATTTTGAATCATGCCAAAAGTTGAGGAAATCGGTCACGCGCCTTCCGTGTCTCTATCTTTGATGCTGCCCATCAGCGTGATCGTCGCAGTTCGGAATGAAGAGAAAAATCTGCCCGAGTGTCTGGAAGCGCTACGTGGCGCAGCTGAAGTTTACATCGTCGATTCTCAGAGTACCGATGCCACGCCTGAGATTGCGCGCTCTTTCGGCGCCAAGGTCGTGCAATTCCACTACCAGGGGGGATGGCCGAAAAAACGCCAGTGGGCGATGGACCATCTGCCTCTGGCTCATGATTGGGTATTGCTGATCGATGCAGACGAAATCCTGACTCCAGAACTGGCCGCGGAGATACGGACCGCAATCCAGAAACCGGGTATTGACGGCTATTACCTGTCGCTACGCATGTATTTTTTGGGGCGGTTGCTTCGTCACGGCGATGCCAGCTTTGCCAAGCTCGCCTTGTTTCGGCGCGGCAAAGGGCGGTATGAATGCCGCTTTCGCGGTCAAGATACCTCCATGGCCGATATGGAAGTTCACGAACATGTGGTTTTGACCGGACGCGTTGCGCGTCTCACGAATCCTCTTATCCATCGCAACGTCGAGTCTCTATCCCGGTACATCCAGAAGCATGATGAGTATTCCAACTGGGAAGCGCGAGTGCTCTTGGAGGGACACTCGAGTGAGGAGTTGCCGCCTTCGCTGTTAGGTACGCAAGCGCAACGGCGTCGATGGCTGAAAAGGAAGTTCTTTGCGGTGCCGGGATCTCCAGTCGCGCTCTTTCTCTATCGATATGTTCTGAGGCTCGGGTTTCTCGACGGCATACCGGGTTTGATTTACTGCGGGTTTCAGGCGATCCAGATGTTTCATACCAAGGCCAAGATTTACGAGTTGAAGCAGCAAGGCGGCCAAACTTCCGCGAGAGGGAACTAGCGAGCGATGTGCGGCATCAGCGGCATAGTCAACTGCGGGGATCGGGAAACGCTGGCGCGAATGACGCAAATCCAGGCGCATCGTGGACCCGATGACTCCGGACTTTGGGACCGCCGATTCCCAGATGGCTCCTACATCGGCCTGGGCAGCCGCCGGCTCGCGATCCTGGACCTATCTCCGCTGGGGCACATGCCGATGTGCAATGACGACCAGTCGGTCTGGATCACTTACAACGGTGAAATCTACAATTTTGCCGATCTGCGCAACGACCTCGAGGGTAAAGGCGTTCGCTTCAAATCCCACACCGATACCGAAGTTCTGCTTCGCTTGTATGAGCGCGAAGGCCCGGACTGTGTGAAACGTCTGAACGGGATGTTTGCGTTTGCCATCTGTGATCTGCGATCGGCCACTCCGACGCTCTTCGTGGCTCGAGATCACTTTGGAGTCAAGCCGTTCTATTACTTCCACAGTGGCGAACGCTTTGCCTTCGCATCTGAAATCAAGGCCCTGCTGCAAGTTGCCGGGGTCGACGCCGAACTTGAGCCAGATTCTCTCCACCAGTACCTGACGTTTCTTTGGGTGCCCGACCCGAAGACGATGTTTCGCCACATCTTAAAATTGCCCGCCGGACACTATGCGATCTGGCGCCAGGGCAGGCTTGAAATCACTCAGTACTGGGATCTGACATTTCCTCCGGCGAATGCGTCCTACTCGCTTTCTGAGAACGAATTGACCGAAGAAGTCCGCGACCGTTTTCGGCGCTCGGTGGAATCCCAGATGATCAGCGATGTGCCGGTCGGAGCTTTCCTAAGTGCGGGGTTGGATTCATCCAGCATCGTAGCCTTCATGTCGCGAGCCGCGCGAGAGACGCTTAATACCTACACGATCACCTTCCCGCGCAAGTATCGAGTCGGGGAGACGACGCTGGACGACCCTGAAGTGTCGGCTCGCCTTTCGCGCAAACTGGGCTGCCGCAATCAGCAGATTGTTGTTGAACCTGACGTCACGGATCTGCTCCCTCGACTGATCTGGCACATGGATGAGCCCACGGCGGACCCAGCCATCATCGCGGCTTATCTGGTGTGCCGGGAAGCGCGGAGGGAGTCAACCGTTCTGCTCTCGGGAGTGGGAGGAGACGAGCTATTCGCTGGATACCGCAAGCATGTGGCTCATTACTGGGCGCAGGCCTATGCCAACGTTCCCGCGGCCGCTCGCCTGGCTGCCGAGCGGACCCTCGCTGCATTGCCGAGTCTCCGCGGCACGCCGGCAAAGGGGCAGCTGCGACTTGCAAAGAAGATGGCGCGTAGCGCATCCCTTAATCCCGTCGATCGATTTATCGCCAATTGCACCTATCTCGACGACAAACAGAAATCTGATCTTTACCATCCGGAATTCGCTCAGACCCTCTTGACGGGAGAATCCGCGTCTCAGCATCGCGCGGCCTTCGATCGTGTCCGGGACGCAGATTTTCTGCACCAGATGCTTTACCTGGACACCAAGATCTTCATGCCGACATTAAATCTGACTTACAACGACAAAATGAGTATGGCTTCATCTGTTGAGGTCAGGGTTCCGTTTCTTGACCGGGAACTTGTCGAATTCGTAGCCTCTCGTGTCCCGCCCTCTCTGAAGTTGAAAGGAAGGGTTCGCCCGGTTACGAAATATATTTTCCGTCAAGGGATGCGCGATATTTTGCCGCGCGAGGTGTTGAAGCAACCGAAGGCTGGTTTTGCGGCACCGGTGGATCACTGGTTAGCCCATGATCTCAAAGAAATGCTAGACGATCTGCTTTCACCGGAACGGGTCCGCAGCCGCGGTTTGTTCCGCCCGGAACCCGTACAGAGGTTCGTGGACGACCATCGCCGCGGCCGTCATGACTGGTCGATGCAGTTGTGGCAGTTGCTCACTCTGGAAATCTGGATGCAAACGTTCCTGGATGGCTCGTCTCTCAAATTCGAGCCCGAGTTCGCGGCTCCGCGTCAGGTCGCCTCCGCATGAGCCCATTTCCTCGGAGTAGCTGTAAAATTCGAGTAGGGGCGAAACAAATCCCAGGAACGACTTTCTGCACGCGTGTGTCAGAGTTTTACAGCAATCTCACCGAATGATCCGATCGCAAAGCCTACAACTGGGGAAACGAATCTAGTCCATGCTCGTTCTCGGCCTCAACATGTTTCACGCGGACGCCTCCGCCGCCATCGTGGTTGACGGAAAGGTGCAGTTTGCAGTCGCGGAAGAGCGTTTAAACCGCCATAAGCATTTTGCTGGCTTTCCGGCTCTCGCAGTGAAGGCCTGCCTCGACGCGATCGGAGCGCGAATCACGGATGTGGATCATGTAGCCGTCGGTCAGGATAGCGATGCGAACCTGGCGAAAAAAGTTCGATACGCACTCTCGAATCCTGCCAAGGTCCTAAATTTCATCCGGCTCCGGCAAAGAAAAGAGGTAATGCGAGACGTCCGCGCTCTGTTGGCAAACTCGTTGGATGTCGATGCGTCCCGGTTGAAATTCAGCGAGCACCACCTCGAGCACCACATCGCCCACATCGCTAGCGCCTACTATTGCTCGCCGTGGGATAAGTCGGCGGGATTCAGCTACGACGGGTCGGGCGACTTCGTCTCAACCATGACCGCACGCTGCGAAGGCAACGATATCCACGTGCTCGATCGCGTTTTCCTCCCGCATTCTCTAGGCAGCCTGTACACGATGATCTGCGAATTCATCGGCTACTCGAAATATGGCGACGAAGGCAAAGTCATGGGCCTGGCTCCCTATGGCCGGGACACATTCTGCAAGCAGATTGATCAGCTTGTTAGCGTGCAGGACGGGGGCTTCCGCCTGGATCTCAGCTACTTCAAGCCGCTGGGAAGCAATCAAGGCATGCAGGTTCTTCCAGATGGAACTGTTCGTCTGGCGCGGCACTTCTCCGATCGGATGGAGAAGCTCTTTGGGGAACCCAGAAAGCCTCACACCGAGATCACGCAACGCGACATGGATCTGGCCTTCGCGTTGCAGCATCGCTTCGAAGAAGTGTTTTTTCATCTGCTGAACGGCTTGCACGCGTCGGTTCCTTCTGAGAATGTCGCTATGGCTGGTGGGTGTGCTCTGAATAGCGTTGCCAACGGAAAGATCTTTGACCGCACGCCTTTCCGCCGGACTTATATCCAGCCGGCGGCCGGCGATGAAGGCCTCGCCATTGGCGCCGGCCTTCACACCTATCATTCAGTCCTGAAACACTCGACGCGGAAAGAGCTAAAGAGTTCATATCTTGGCCCTGAGTTTTCGGGATCCCGAATCCAATCTGCGCTTAAATCTGCGGGCGTGAGCTTTCGGCAACTTCATAAGCAAGAGCTCTTAGACGCAGCCGCCGCACATATTGCTGAAGGAAGCGTTGTCGGCTGGTTTCAGGGCCGGATGGAATGGGGACCCCGAGCACTCGGCAATCGTTCGATCCTCGCGCATCCGGGTTTACCTGATATGAAGGATGTTCTCAACGCCCGCATCAAGCACCGTGAATGGTTCCGCCCCTTCGCTCCTTCGATTCTGGCGGAGTATCAACACGAATATTTCGAGAACGATCATCCGTCCCCGTTCATGTTGCACGTCTACAAAATCAGGCCGGAGAAGCGAAAAGCTTTATGCGCAGTGAATCATGTCGATGACACTGGGCGCCTTCAGACCGTGAGCCGCGACGAAAACGAAATGTACTATGACCTGATTTCCGCATTCCACCGGAGAACGGGCATACCCGTCGTGCTCAACACAAGTTTCAATGAGAATGAGCCGATCGTATGCACGCCGGAGGAGGCGATTGATTGCTTCCAGAGAACGCGGATGGACGCCCTGGCCATCGGGCCATTTCTAGCGGTCAAAGCCGATAGCGAGAAAACATCGACCCAGAATTCAGCGACGGCGCCAAGGGCTGAAAGAAGCTAGCGGCCTTACTGTATTTAGTGCACGAAAAATGCTGTTGCCGCCAAAGCGATTCCCACTCCGCCGAGCAAGACGCCAACAGCCCAATAGAACCTTCGGCCCGACAATAAGGTGATGGATGTGATCACGAGACCAACCTCGAGAAACACTTCGGCCAGATCGAAGCGGTCTGCGCGATTGCGCTCCGTTGCCACTTCTCCTTCCATCTCGTGGGCTTTGTCCTCGATTTCCTTCTGTTCGTCTTTGTAACGCGAGGCTTCTCCGGAGTATTTGTCGCGCAACTTGCCCAGCGCCGCTGAGTCCGTCGTTGGAGTCACTGAGGTGAGGTCGGTGAAAAGCTCATCTGTGTGCCGCCGGATATTTTTCGCCTGATAGTAGGCCCACTGGTCAGAAGACTTCGCCTGCAATACGACTTCTTCCGTATGCGCACGGTGGCCGAGCAACGTCACCACCGCGACCAGCACCGCCAATATAGCCATCGTGACCGATACCGGGGCCAAGCTTGGATTTTCTTTAGCGTGTTCCGCATGTTCCTGCAGTTCGGTTAGTTCTTCCGACATCGCCTCATTCCCCCATTACTTTTACGATGACCCGCTTGTCCCGTTGCCCATCAAACTCTGCGTAGAAAATTCGTTGCCAGGTTCCCAAATCCAGCCGTCCTGCTGTAATCGGCACGATTACTTCATGATGAATCAGCAATGCCTTCAGATGTGAGTCCCCATTGTCCTCGCCGGTATCGTGATGCTTATAGTTCTTGCGGAAGGGTGCCAGATGCTCTAGCCACTGGTCAATATCTTCGATGAGCCCATTTTCGTCGTCATTCACGTAGACGCCAGCGGTGATGTGCATCGCCGAGACTAGGACCATACCTTCTTTCACCCCGCTCTTGCGGACGATCTCCTCCACTTGCGGAGTGATATGCACATAGGCACGATGCGTTCGGGTATGAAACTTCAGGTATTCCGTCAGTGTCCTCATTGTTTGATCCGGGATGGGCTGAATGCTTAACGGAGCACGTCCGCCAGTTTTCCCCCGGCGATCATTGCCGCGATCTTGGCCAGGTCTTCATACATGACGCGGTCTTTATCGACTGTCGGGCAGACTGCACGGATCGCCGCGTGGGCTGCTTGGCCCAGCTTCGACGTTTTCAGGGGAGCCAGGAAATCCAATGCCTGGGCGACGGCCATCGCTTCAATCGCCAATACGTTGCGCGTGTTCTCGACGACTCGTCTGAGTTTGAGCGCGGCCGTCATTCCCATGGAAACGTAATCTTCCTTGTTCCCAGAGGTCGTAATGGAGTCCACCGACGCTGGGTGAGCCAGCACTTTATTTTCGCTGGCGAGGGCCGCGGCCGTCACCTGCGGCAACATGAAACCGGAATTCAGCCCTGCCCCGCTCGCCAGAAAAGGGGGCAGTCCTTCACTGAGCGCCGGATTTACAAGACGCTCAGTGCGCCGCTCGCTGATGCCGGCCAGCGCGCTCAGCGCAATCGCGAGAAAATCCAAAGCAAAGGCAAGCGGTTCCCCGTGGAAGTTTCCTCCAGAGATGATGTCTCCCTCCGCATTCTTAGGGTCGGTGAGGAAAACGAGTGGATTATCGACGGCCGAGTTCGCCTCGATCTCGAATACTTGCCGGCAGTGTGTCAGAGTGTCGCGAACGGCTCCGTGGACTTGCGGAATGCAGCGCAGCGAATAGGCATCCTGCACGCGGCCACAACCGCGATGGGACTCCCGGATCTGGCTTCCTTGCAGCATCCGCCGCAAGTTCGCCGCAGAGCGCACTTGCCCTGGGTGTGGGCGGGCCTTGTGGATACGTTCGTCAAACGCCGTGTCGGTGCCTTTAAGGGCGTCACAGCACAACCCGCCGAGCACATCGGCGGAATCCACCAACCTCTCCGCGGCAAGCAGCGCCAGGCTTCCGATTCCCAGCATTGCCTGCGTGCCATTGATCAGCGAAATAGCTTCTTTTGATTCGAGCACGACAGGCTTGATCTGTGCACGCTTCAGCGCCTCACCGCTCCTCGTGCGCGTCCCGTTCTGATCAAAACATTCTCCCTCTCCGACCAGAGCCAACGCGAGATGCGCCAGGGGAGCCAGATCACCACTTGCCCCCACGCTTCCCTGCGAGGGCACCATCGGGGTCACTCCGCGATTCAGCATTTCACACAGCGTGTCGATAATGACCGGTCGAACTCCGGAATTCCCCTTCGCCAGCGAGTTTGCGCGCAGTAGCATCATGGCCCGCGTCTCGGCGACGGGCAGCGGTTCGCCGACACCGCAAGCATGGGATCGAACCAGATTGATTTGCAATTCGCGGATTTGATCGCCGGCAATGCGTACATCGCTCAGTTTGCCGACGCCGGTCGTGATGGCGTAAGCCAGCTTATCTCCTGCAACGATCTCGTCCACGACCGCCCGGGCACGATTCACCGCTGCTCGAGCGTCAGGCGCGAGCAACACCGGACGGCGCGTGCTGGGATCGGCGACCTCGCGCACTTCTTCCAGCGTAAGATCGTTTCCGCTAATGTGAAGTGCGTTCAAGAGAATTCTCGGGCTCTGTGGTTCCGTCGATGGCGTGACGGAAGATTGTAAGGTATTTCTCGGGAAGCTTGGCGATCTTCATGCGGGCATCGGTCACAACGTGGAGTGTTTCGCCCTCCGCTAAGATGGTCTTCGTTGCGGGCCGGACCAATTCGTAGCTGAACACGATGACCGATTCTCGTGCGCTCTTGAGCCAGGTGCGGACCACCACTTCTTCGTCGTAAAGCACAGGGGCCCGATAGCGGCACTTCGCCTCGGCAACCGCAATAAATCTTCCTTCCTCCTTCTCGAGGTCACGGTAAGACACGCCCATTCCGCGCATTAACTCCACGCGGCCAACCTCGAACCAGATGAAATGATTGGAATGGTATACCACCCCCATCTGGTCGGTCTCTGCATATCGCACCCGAAGCTTCGTTTCGTTAATCGTAGGATGCCCGTTTGATCTCATTTTCCCGTCCACACTGGCTTCCGTTTTTCGAGGAAAGATGAGATACCTTCCCGAAAATCCGCCGTCGAACGTATGGCTGCGTTTTCGCGAATCGCCGCTTCGATTTGCGTGTCAAGTTCCATGCGCGCGTGATCGCTCAATAACTGTTTGGTTGCGCGCAGGGAAGCAGGGCTGTTCTCCCTCAGGGCTTTCGCGAGATCCTGCGCTCGCTGCATCAAAAGCTCCGGAGCTACGATCTCGTTGACCAGGCCAAGCCGCAAGGCTTCCTCCGCACCAAAAATGCGCCCCGTCAAAAGCAGATCCCGCGCCTGCTTCTCACCGACCTGACGCAGCAGGAACGTGGAAACGATCGCCGGCACAAAACCGATTCTTACTTCCGTATATCCAAATTTCGCGTCAGGAACGGCCAGCGTGAAGTCGCAGAGTAAGGCCAGACCTGTTCCCCCAGCGATCGCCGCACCATTCACTGCCGCCACCGTCACCTTTGGGAATTCATAGAGCGAGCGGAACAGGCGCACCATCGTGCGCGAGTCCTCGACATTTTGTTCCTGGGTGCGTCCAAGCAGGGACTTAAGATTTTCCAGATCCATCCCCGAGCAAAAAGCTTTGCCGGCGCCCGTCACAATGAGGACCACAGCGTCCGAGTCCGCCACCGTGTCGAGCGCCCGCAGAAGGTCGTCGATCAATTCAAAACTGATCGCGTTCCGCTTCTCGGGGCGGTTCAGCGTGATCGTGGCCACGCCATCGGCCGATGCAAGAGATAGGTTTTTATATTCCACGTCGAAGATCCCGCTCAAAGTTCAAATCGACCCCATTCCCGAGACAGAGGCGTGAATTGTTCAATCCGCCGCGAGGGACGCCGAGTACTTGGCCGCCATACCCGCATTCGCACGCAGCAGGGTATCCAGAGGCTTCAGCTTTGGCAACTCCGCACCTGCCTGAGCCAGCGCTTCAATCACTTTTTCCGTGGGAATATTACCTACCAGCGCATCCTGCGCGAAAGGACATCCACCCAACCCGCCGAGAGCTGAATCAAATCGGCGGCAACCGGCGTTATAAGCTGCCAGAATCTTTTCTGCCGCCTGCTCTGGCCTGCTGTGCAAGTGCATACCTATCTCGAGATAGTCGAATCTGGACATGACCGCATCCGCCAGTCGGCTGATCTGGTTTGCATCGGCTGCACCTACGGTGTCGGCCAGCGAGATCATGTGCAAATCCTCGGCCTCCAGCAGTTCGATCGCATCCAGGACTTCGGCTTCACTCCACGAATCGCCATACGGATTGCCGAACGCCATCGAGATATAAACGACGATGTCGAGCCCGGCATCGTCAGCCTTCTTCTGAATCTTTTCGAGTTCGTCGAGGGCGCCCTCCGGAGATTGATTCTGGTTTCTCCGCAGAAACGTCTCCGAGATGGAATAAGGAAACCCAAGCGTCGAGACCGCCTGTGTGTCGATCGCCCGCTGTGCGCCGCGTTCGTTCACGACGATCCCGATGATCTCCACATCATCCGGCGGATCGAGTTCCTTGAGTACCTGTTCGGAATCCGCCATCTGCGGCACTGCATTGGGCGAAACGAAGGAAACCGCATCGATATGTTTGAACCCGGCGCTGATCAGCGCCTTCAGGTAATCTACTTTCAGGTCGGCAGGGATCATTCCCTTCAGCCCCTGCCAGGCATCGCGTGGACACTCAATCAGTTTGACAGCCTTGGACATTCAGCAACTGGATGCAAGTGAGACCCGATAGACTCTCTCGTCTACGTCTGTAGCACTCCGACCTTAAACTCGGGCACATCCGGATTCAGTGCGGCTGCCTCGAGAGCCTGCGTGATCGCTTCTCGCGTTTCGATTGGATCGATAATTCTGTCGATCCACAATCTTGCCGCGCCGTAGCGAGGGTCGGTCTGCTCGTCATAGGTTCGTTTCACAGACTCGTAAAGTTCCTTCCGCTCTTCCTCGCTGAGTTTCTTGCCGCCGCGCTCCAACTGCTTGACCTTGATCTCTACCAAAGTGCCCGCGGCAGAATCCCCGCTCATCACGGCATAGCGGGCGGTAGGCCAGGCGAACACAAACCGGGGATCGTAAGCCTTCCCGCACATCGCGTAATGTCCGGCGCCAAAAGAACCGCCCACGATGACGGTGATTTTCGGCACAACCGAATTCGAGACGGCGTTCACCATCTTGGCGCCTGCCTTAATAATGCCGCTCCATTCGGCATCGCGTCCGACCATGAAGCCGTTGACGTCATGGAAGAACACCAGCGGAATCAGATTCTGGTTGCAGTCCATAATGAAACGGGCGGCTTTTTCCGCTGATTCGGTATAGATCACACCGCCGAACTCAACTCGCTTGCGCCCTTCGTGGTCGGTCTGCTGCGCGTGTAGCTTCTGATTCGCCACCACGCCAACCGCAAAGCCGCCGATTCGACCGTATCCGCAGATCAGAGTCTTGCCATACTCCGGTTTGTATTCATCGAAGCGGCTGCCATCGAGCACCCGGGCGAGGACTTCTTTCATGTCATATGGACGCGCCGGTGACGAATCGTAGATCCCGTACATTTCCTCGGCGGAATGCTCCGGTTCGACCGGCTTCTTTCGGTCCCATGGAGAAAGGCGTCTGTATCCCCACTTCTCCACGATCGAACGTAGCCGCAAGATGCAAGCTTCATCGTCCGGTTCCCGGAAGTCGATCGTGCCGCTGATGGTGGAATGCATCACGGCGCCGCCCAGATCCTCTGCAGAGACCTTTTGTCCGATGGCGGCCTGCACCAATGCAGGACCGGCGAGAAATAATCCGCTGCCGTCAGTCATCAGCAGGTGATCGCACATCACCGGCAAGTAGCCGCCTCCGGCGACGCACATACCCATGATGGCGGCAATCTGCGGGATTCCCAAGGCAGACATGACCGCGTTATTCCGAAACACGCGGCCGAAATCATCCGTGTCCGGAAAAACATCCTCCTGCAATGGCAGAAACACTCCGGCTGAGTCGACAAGGTAAACGGTCGGGATGCGGTTCTCGATCGCAATGTTCTGCGCTCGAATCACTTTCTTCGACGTCATCGGAAAAAACGCCCCGGCTTTCACCGTTGCGTCATTCGCGATGATCATGACCAGCCGCGTGTGGATCCGGCCCAGGCCTGTTACGACGCCCGCGGCCGGGGCGCCGCCCCACTCCTCGTACATCCCATGCGCCGCGTACAGTCCCAGTTCAAAGAAGCTGTTGGCATCGGTGAGCCGCTGAATCCGCTCGCGAGCTGTGAGGCGTCCTTTGGCATGTTGCGAGTCTGTGGCCTTGGCGCCGCCACCCTCCAGAATCTTTTCCGCCTCATTCCGGACCTGCGACATCAGATCCGCCAGAAAGCGCATGTTCGCTTCGAATCGTGCCGACGTTGGATCCACCCGCGTCGGCAGGACGTTCTCTGCGCTAGCTGACTTGATGACAGGAGCCTGGTTGCGGTCGCTCATGAGGCTTACTTTGGGACTGATTACGGTATACCACGCTTACGGATTGACGCAAACGCGCTCGCGTTCGCGCCATGGATTCACCGCTCTGCCCGGATCGGTCTGTCATTCGATGCAGAGCCCAGTGACAGGGTTAAGGATTTCTCTCGATCCACTCCGCGAGTCGGCATCCGTCTTCCTCGAGCAGGAACGTGCCGGCACCGAAACATTCTCCGACAATTCGATGAGATTCCGGATCCCGTACCGCGCGAGTGATCCACTGGCTGCCGACGCTGTACTGTGCCGAAGTAAACCAGCGTTGGGGCAAGATCTCAACCAGTCCCGCCTGAAGGTAGAAAACAAAAAGCGCGAACGCCGGATCGCTATTCGACAGCGCTTTGTAACTCGTGCAAACAATCAACTCGTCCAGGCTTTTCATGGCCTCCGGAACGGCGATCTTGTGGGTTCCCGGTTCGAGTGACAATGGAACCTCAAAATCGGCAATCGGCGGCGTTAGTGCATAAATCCGATCGGAAGATCGTTTGAACCATCCCGCAACTTCAGCAAGTTCGAAGGCCTTGAGTTGGCCCGGGTCAAAACAGGCGAGTCGAATCGAACGTCCTTCGGGACACCAGATTCCCAGGGAATTCGGCAGAACCGGAAATGGCCGGCAATAGGTATTCAGTGCGAGAAGCGCCTGATCCGGGTCTTCTGCGAACCCAAGCGTGACCAGATGTGCAATCGCACCTTGTTCGCCGTGATGAGTCCATCCAAGTGTCCGGCCAGCGCTGGCTGGGAGTTGAGGAAAGGTCTTCCAGTACCAGGGAGCAGGGCCGACCGTTTGCGCGAGAAGATCGCGAAGGCGGGAAAGATTTGGACCGGCCGTCATTGGGCCGCGGGGACTTCCGGTTTCTTCACGTTGGTGCGGATAAACTCAACGATCTCATCCATCGACGTCCCCGGCTGGAAAATTCCTGCGACGCCCGATTGCTTGAGGCCCTGAATATCCTGATCAGGAATGATCCCGCCTACCAGCACCAGGACATCGTCCATCTTGTTCTGCCGCAGCAAATCCATCACGCGTGGCACGATCGCATTGTGCGCGCCTGAGAGAATGGAAAGACCGATGACCTGTACGTCTTCCTGAAGAGCTGCGCTGACAACCATCTCGGGAGTCTGGCGCAGGCCGGTATAAATTACTTCCATACCTGCGTCGCGCAGGGCGCGCGCAATCACTTTCGCCCCCCGATCATGCCCGTCAAGTCCGGGCTTCGCCACCAGCACGCGGATCTTCGTTTCCACCATCAAACTCCATTTAACCACAGAGGGCAGGCGACCTCACAGCGGCGAGGTTATAGCGTCTTGATTGCCAGGCTCCTCCACAAGTACCAACAGGCCACGCTGCGGTATGGGGTCCACGCCTTCGCAATTTTCTCCATATCCTTTGGCTTCGGCAGTTTCCGCTTGCGGTAGTGTTTCTTCATGGCGGCCTGCACCCCGTAATCGCCGGTGGGCAAAACGTCCGGACGCTTCAGAGTGAACATCAGAAACATCTGCGCGGTCCACACGCCCACGCCCTTCACCTGCGTGAGATGCTTGATTACCTCGTCATCCGGCATTTCCAGCAGTTTCGTGAAGTCAAGTAATCCGGCCGCCGTCTTCGCCGCCAGATCCTTCATATACTCCGACTTCTGTTTTGATAGTCCAACGGCCCGCATCTGGTGATCGCTCAATTTGAGGATCCCTTCCGGGGTGAGCGGCTCTCCAGCCAGCGCCGCGAAGCGGTTGAAAATCGTCAATGCCGCCTTGCCATTGAGCTGTTGATAGACAATCGCCTCGGCCAGGCTGTGGAACTCGGGGCGGCCGTATTCCATGCGAAACGGACCGACCTGTTTGATGATGTCGCGCAGGACGGGATCGCAGTTTTTGAGGTGATGGATGGCCTTCCGCATGACCTATACATTTACCATAAAAGCTTAAGTCAGGCGAACAAAAGACGAAATACAAAATTAATGTGTTTGTTATTTCGCTCTCTTGATCGCAATCCCCATCACTTCGAAACGTCCGTTTCGTACCAGGTTGTTTGTGCCGATGAAGGCGCGTGCGGGAAAATCTCCGTGGAAATAAGTCTTGTAAACGGAATTGAACGTGTCATAGAGCTTCAGATCGGTGCAGAAAATCTGGACGGATACGATGTCTTCCATTGTGAACCCGGCCTGCTCCACCGTCTGCTTGACGCTATCCATCACCATTCGCGCTTCGTCTTCGGCACTAGCAGGAGGCTGACCCTTCGAATCCAGACCGATGTGCCCGGCGATATAAAGCGTGTTGCCCACAACTACCGCGTCGCTGAACGGCAATGCATTCAAACCACTCGCCCGAGATTTCACGATGAATTTCCGATCCTGGGCGCTGGTGGAAGCACAAATCAATACGGCAAACATAGACAGCACAGCAATGCGCATTTTCATTTCACGATTCTCCTCTTGGGAAAGATGAGTAGCAGGGTACTACGTCAGTCGAAAGGTTGCGAGCAGAAGGCCAAGCAAACCACCACCGAGAACGATCCACGCAGGATTGATTTTCCAGCGGAGCAGGATTCCCAACCCAGCGGCAGCGATCAACCACGTCGCCCATCCTCGAAGCGCGTCCGCTCCCAGCCGAAACGTAACGCCTGCCATCAGCGCTACGGCACAAGCATTCACCGAATCCAGGAATGCCGCCATCCATGGCGATTTCCGCAACCGGAACAGCAATGGCGCCAGCAAAGCCACATAGAGAAACGACGGCAGGAAGATCGCAACAGTCGCAATAGCAGCGCCAGGAATGCCCCCGAGCATGTAGCCAATGAACGTTCCGGTGGAAAGTACAGGTCCCGGCGTGAACTGCCCGATGGCGACCGCATCGAGCAATTGCTGGTGAGTCAGCCAGCCATGCTGCCGGACCAGTCCTTGATCGAGGAAAGCCAGCAGAACGTATCCCCCGCCATAAAGCACAGCGCCCACCTTGAGGAAGAAAAGTCCAATCTGTCCAATAGATGGTTGAACGGCGGGTATCGCTGGCACGTACATCGCTGGCGCCATGGACGAGCGAGGGAAGAGAACCCTGAAGATGTTTTTTGTGCCCCGCTCGAGTGCGCGTACGAAACCTCCCGTCAAGTAAATCGAAGTTCCAGGCGTGCGCAGATTCGGTAAACGCCGCGCCAGCATTCCAAGCCCGCCCCCGCCAAACAGGATGGCGATCGGACTCCAGCCCAGGAAAAACGCTCCTAACGCAGCCGCGCAAAGCACCGCCAGCATCGTATCTTTCACCGCCGTTTTTCCCAGTCGCCAGATGGCGATCGAGATGACCGCGATCACGGCCGGCTTGATTCCCGCGAGTACCGACTCTGCCTGAGGGAATGATCCAAAGCGGACATACGCCCAAGCAAATGCCCCGGTAATTACGGCCGCGGGCAAGATGAAGCACGCGCCAGCCACGCACAATCCAGCCCAACCCGCGCGCGCAAATCCGACGTTGATGGCAACCTCGGTCGATGTAGGCCCAGGAATCAAGTTGGCCGCACCCACCATATCCAGGAATTGCTGGCGCGCGATCCACTGCCGCTTCTTGACGAATTCGGCTTCGATCAATGCAATGTGCGCCGCGGGTCCGCCAAAGCTGATCGCGCCCAGCCGGAGGAAGAGCACAGCAAGCTCGCCGAGCCGGCTGGAGATGGCTGTAGCGGGAGGCGAAGCTTGCAATTCCGTCACGGGTCGCTACCGTTCCTTGGTGCCGTTGAGGGGTAGACGGGGTGACATGACCAGGAAGAGAAGGCACATCAGCATGGCGAAGTCCGTACGAGCGTCGCTCACCATGTACCAGAATCCTTGACCCGGCCGGGTCAGTTCAGGAATTTTTGTGGTCGTAATTGCCGTGCAGATGATGACCAGCAGCGGAATAGCTGCGATTCGAGTAAACAACCCGAGCAGAACCAGAGCTCCGCATACGATTTCAAAGGCCCCGACGAAATGTGCGGTAAATACCGGATGAGGAAAGCCGATGCGTGTGAACCGAGTGACTCCCATATTAGGGTCGCTGTACTTCAGAATCCCTTGCGTGAGGAAGATCAAGCCGACTGCGATTCGGATGAAAAAGGACCCCGCTACGCTTGCCGGCTTATCACTCAGATTCATATCCAATCAACTCAGCTTAGAAACTTCACGGTGGCTTCCACGAGTTCGGCCGTTGGCTTATAGGGATCCCCGGGCGCATCATATTCGATCGAGCAATAGCCTTTGAATCCATGCTTCCGCAAAATTGCGAAAGTCTGCTCCAGATTAACGTGGACAGCCTTTCCTTGGTCATCCACCTCGCCGTCTTTGACGTGGCAGATCCCATACGCGTGCGCGAACATCGCGTCCATCGCTCGATTCGAGAACTCCTCGCCGTGAGCCACCAAAGAGTTGCCGAAATCCGGAAGAGCGCGCAGCCACGGACTGTTCACCTTCTCGATCACCTGGACGATGAAGAAAGGGTCTTCGCTAATTGGATTGTCATTCTCCAAATGGACCACGACGTTTTTCTTGGCGGCGTAATCCGCGACTCGCGCCAGGGTTTCGGCTGCGCGCCCTACATCGGGTGGGGAGCCTTTCGCTTCTTGGAGATGGGTGCGAATGCTCGGTGAGCCTAGCGCCACGCCCACGTCTACCCATTCTTTGCTTGATGCAACCGCTTGATCCCGTTCCGTTGCATCGAGGGAGTACTGGCTGAAGCGTTCATCCACGGCGATGTCGACCACCGAGCAGCCCGCCTTTTCAGTCGCGGCCCGAAAGTCGTCCAGATACTTCGGATTCGTGGAAGGGAATACCGGGCTCCAAGGCTCGATGTGGCGCACGTTAAACTTCTTCACCACATGCGCAGCAAAATCCTTCAACTCAATCTGCTGTGCTCGCGGAACTGTGCTGGCCGCATCTCCATCGCCCTTCCAGCCCATGATGTACTCGCGAAATGGATAAGCTGCGACCGACACGCGGTCTCTCGGATTTGTAGGAAATTTAATCGAAGGTGCCGGGCCGGCCGCCCAAGACAAAGGGGGCAAAACAAAAGCCCCAGCTCCAAGCAGCGCAGACTGCCCGATGAAATCTCTCCGCGTTCCACCCATGCGCCAAAGTGTAGCAGAGGCGCGTGCTCAGACCGTAAGCCAGCACGAGGGAATGCCAAGCGTTACGTCGCTTTAGGCATTGGAGTCGCATGCAGGCCCATTGGCAGGCTCAATTCGATTTTGTCGCTGGGCTGCAAAGTTGCGGTGCTTAGGAAACGTCGGCGCGTAAGATGATGACAAGGCATGAAGGAGCGCGGGTTCCGCCCTACAATACAACGGTGTCGTACCCTGTGAAGGCATTCGAGCACCGCGATAAGAGAGCCTACGGAGGCAAATGAGCGCGGGTGAACGCAAAACGATCAGGATCGTCGACTCCCACACCGGTGGAGAACCGACGCGCCTGATCATTAGTGGCGGACCAGATTTAGGCTCCGGCCCACTGGCCGATAGAGTAAACCGTTTTCGGACACAGCACGATGCCTTCCGCTCGGCCGTCGTCAATGAACCGCGCGGCTCCGACGTCATGGTCGGCGCATTGCTGTGCGAGCCTGTCGATCGCAGTTGCGCGGCTGGAGTGATCTTCTTCAACAACGTCGGTTATCTCGGCATGTGCGGCCATGGCACCATCGGATTAATTGCAACCCTCGCATACCTTAAGCGCATTAGGCCGGGCCAGCATCGGATTGAGACCCCGGTTGGCGTGGTCAGCGCAACTCTCCATGATTCTGGTGAAGTGAGCGTGCACAACGTTCCCAGCCGTCGAAGCGAGGCGAACGTGGCAGTCGAAGTCTCCGGCTACGGGCGAGTTCAAGGCGATGTGGCGTGGGGAGGAAACTGGTTCTTCCTGGTTCGCAACCACCCCATGGAATTGAGCGTGAAAAACGTCGAGGCACTGACGGCATTTACGTGGGCGATCCGGCAGGCGCTGAAGGCTCAAGGCATCCAGGGCGATGATGGCGAGGAGATCGATCATATCGAGCTGTTTGGCCCTTCCCAGCTCGCAGACAGCAAGAATTTCGTCCTGTGCCCCGGAAAAGCCTACGATCGCTCTCCTTGCGGTACGGGTACGAGCGCAAAATTAGCCTGCCTTTACGCCGATGGAAAGTTGAAGGAAGGCGAGACCTGGAAGCAGGAAAGCATCGTGGGCAGCGTCTTCGAAGGCAGCATCACAGTCCGCGACGGCAAAATCTATCCCACCATCAAGGGATCGGCATTCGTTAATTCGGAAGCGACGCTCGTTCTCGATCCCCAAGACCCGTTCTGCATGGGCATTCGCGGATGACTAACGGTCTCAGCCACTCCAGCTACGACGTTGTGATCGCTGGAGCCGGAATCGTGGGTGCGGCCTGTGCCTGTGAACTGGCGCAACGCGGGATGCGTGTGGCGATCGTCGACCGCGACGTCGTCGGCAGCGGCGCCACCGCCGCTGGCATGGGCCATATCGTCAGCATGGATGACTCTGAGGCACAGTTCGCTCTGACGCGCTATTCGCAGAAACTCTGGCAATCAATCCAGCCAGCTTTGCCAGATGATGTGGAGTATGAGCAGTGCGGAACAATCTGGGTCGCGGCCGATGAAGAAGAAATGGCTGAGGTCGGGCGTAAGCACGACTACTATGGGGAACGAGATGTCCCCACGCAGGTTTTGAGCGCAGCCGATGTGAAGCAATTGGAGCCCAACCTCCGCTCTGACCTCTCGGGCGGTCTCCTTGTTCCGGAAGATGCTGTCGTGTATCCGCCTTGCGCAGCTCGTTTTCTGGTCAATACTGCAACAAAGCACGGTGCCACTCTGATTCTCGGATTTTCAGTTCAGCACGCTGGCGAAGGCAGAATGCTTTTGTCGAACGGCACAGAACTCAGGGGCTCTCTGCTGGTGAATGCGGCGGGCGCCTCCGCTGCAGAGATCACGCCAGGCATCGATGTCAAAAAGCGCAAAGGCCACCTCGTGATCACTGACCGCTATCCCGGTTTTCTGCGGCATCAACTGGTGGAACTGGGTTATCTGAAAAGCGCTCATTCGATCACTGCAGATTCTGTCGCTTTCAACATTCAGCCGCGGCGAACCGGGCAGGTGTTGATCGGCTCTTCCCGCCAGTTCGGCGCAGAGCACAAAGAAGTCGATGCTGTAATGGTCGCGCGCATGCTCCAACGCGCTCAACTTTACATGCCTTCGCTCTCTGAGCTTTCGGCCATTCGGGTTTGGACAGGCTTCCGCGCCGCGACGCCCGACAAGCTTCCGTACATTGGTCCGTGGCCCGGCGATCCCTCGCTGTTTCTCGCGACCGGCCATGAGGGGCTTGGGATTACGACATCTCTGGCAACTGCCAGGATTCTTGCAGATCAAATCACGGGGTCACAACCGGAAATCCCGATTGCACCCTACTTGCCTTCGCGAGTTCCAGAGGCGATGCATGCCTGAGCCACTCATTTTGAAAGTCAACGGCGCCGAACTCTCAGTGCTGCAGGGCACAACCGTCGCAGTCGCGCTGACGATCGCAAGGCAGGCTTGCCGCATTTCTGTCAGCACACAGCCGCGCGGTCCGCTCTGTGGGATGGGAATCTGCTTTGAGTGCCGGGCGACCATCAACGGCAAGCGGCACCGTCGAAGTTGCCAGATTCCGTGTGAAGCTGGCATGGACGTGAGTACGGATGAGTAGGGAATCACTACGTCAATTCGATGTAGTTGTTGTTGGAGGCGGGCCAGCCGGGATCGCGGCGGCGGTACGTGCTGCACAAACTGGCATGTCAGTCGGAATTGTTGATGATAACCCGAGCCTCGGTGGGCAAATCTGGCGCGGAGCGAACCGAGATCAACCAGCAGCCGCCCGCCAGTGGCTTCAGCTCTTGCAATCGGCGCAAGTCACAACGCACTGCGGCATGCGTGTCTTCCATCAGCCGGAGCCCGGTATTCTGTTGGCGGAGGGCGCCGATGATGTCCGCGAGTTCCGTTACAAGAAATTGATCCTGGCGACCGGCGCTCGCGAACGCTTCTTGCCCTTCCCGGGTTGGACGTTGCCCAATGTCATGGGCGCCGGCGGACTTCAGGCGATGGTCAAGTCCGGCCTGCCAGTCTCGGGAATGCGTGTGGTGGTTGCCGGAAGCGGCCCTCTTTTATTGGCGGTTGCTTCCTATCTGCGAAAACATGGCTCCATCATTCCTGTCGTCTGCGAGCAGGCATCGTGGGCCAGCCTGCTGCGCTTCTCCGCTAGCCTTATGGCCCAGCCATCAAAACTCGCGCAGGCTGTCGCGTTGAAGAAAGAGCTCGCGGGCATTCCCTTCGCCACCAGCGCATGGCCCCTGGCGGCTCACGGCTCCCAAGTTCTGGAGAGTGTAACCATTTCGCGCCGCGGTAAAACCGAAACGATTGCGTGCGACTACCTCGCCTGCGGATTTCACCTGGTCCCGAACACCGAACTGGCGCAACTGCTCGGCTGTCAGCTTTCGGATGGCCTCGTTCAGGTGGACGAATTCCAGCAAACTTCTGTAGAAGGCGTCTTTTGTGCCGGCGAACCAACCGGTATCGGCGGTGTAGAGAAGTCGCTGGCCGAGGGAGAGATTGCCGGACTAACCGCAGCAAATCGTCGTCAGGAAGCCACCAGGCTATTTACTGCGCGGGCGAAGGCGCGCCGGTTTGCTCGCAATTTAGATCGCGCATATTCCCTATGTCCCGAGCTCAAGTCCGTGCCCGCACCTGATACGCTGGTATGCCGCTGTGAAGACGTTTCCTACTCTCGTACGAAGGAGCACTCTTCGTGGCGCTCGGCAAAGTTACACACCCGTTGCGGAATGGGACCATGCCAGGGACGAGTCTGTGGTCCGGCAACCGAATTCCTTTTCCAATGGAAACCGGATTCGGTTCGCCCGCCCGTCTTGCCAGTTCGAGTCGGAAGCCTGGCTGAAAGCGTAAGCCAGCCGGCCCACGGGTCCCTGGCGGTACAAGGAGATCATCAATGAATTGGAACGGCGTGCTTCCTGCGATGACAACACCTTTTGACTCGAACCTCGCCGTGGACGACCGCTTTGTATCAGAACACTGCCTCTGGATGGTCGACAACGGTTGCACGGGCATTGTGGCTCTCGGTTCGCTGGGCGAAGGTGCGACGCTGACCTTCGACGAAAAGCGGCAGATTCTGCGTACTTGTGTGAACTCTCTCCGTGGGCGCGGTCCCGTTATCGCCGGAATCTCTGCACTTGCGACCTCCGAAGCCGTCGCGCTGGCGCAGTCGGCTGCAGAATTGGGTTGCGACGGCCTGATGGTCCTTCCACCTTACGTATACAAAGGCGCCTGGCGCGAGATGAAAGCGCATGTTGCAGCGGTATTTCGGGCAACCCCCTTGCCGTGCATGCTATACAACAATCCTTTGGCTTACGGAACCGATTTCGTTCCAGAGCACATCCGGGAACTCGCTTCCGAACACCGGAACCTCGAAGCGGTCAAGGAGTCGAGCGCGGACACTCGCCGCGTGTCCGCCATTCGGGCGCTGCTAGACGATCGCATCCAGATTTGTGTTGGCGTGGATGACGCGATCCTCGAGGCCATCGGCGTAGGCGCAGTAGGTTGGATCGCCGGCCTAGCCAATGCCTTTCCCTGCGAATCCGTTGACTTATTCAATCTTGGGATGGAAGGCCAGAAGGAAAAAGCTTTCGCCCTCTACCGTTGGTTTCTGCCGCTACTGCGCATGGACACGGTCCCCGAATTCGTTCAGCTCATCAAACTAGTACAGGCGGAAGTTGGCATGGGAAACTCCCGCGTGCGCCCGCCGCGCCTGGAACTGACCGGCGCCGAGCTCGAGCGTGCCAAGTCGACGATCCGCGAGGCCCTGAAAAATAGGCCCAAAACGGCGAGCACAGAGGCTCTGCCTGCCGGCCGTTCTCACAACTAAGATGATCGGAGGGAAACAATAATTCTATGCCTCCTGTTCGTGCGATCTTCTGGGATGTCGGCGGCGTCCTTCTCACCAACGCGTGGGACCACACGCAACGCAATACGGCGCTGGAGCATTTTCATCTCGATGAGCGGGAGTTCCACGATCGTCACGAGATGCTCGTGGCTTCGTTCGAGTGCGGAAAAATTACCCTCGACGAATACCTGGACCGAACGATCTTTTACCGCGATCGCCCCTTCAGCCGCAACGAATTTCGCGATTTCATGTTCTCGCTCTCACAGCCATTGGCCGGTTCCTTGGAGTTCGCCCAATCGCTGGCGGAGAGCGGGAAATTCTTTATGGGTACGATCAACAACGAATCGCTGGAGCTGAACGATTACCGCCTGGAAAAATTTGGCCTTCGCAAGATCTTCCAGCTCTTCGTCAGCTCCTGCTACGTGGGTCTGCGCAAACCTGAGCCTGAGATTTACCGGCTCGCACTGGAACTGACGCAGATCTCCGCCGAACAATGTTGCTTCATCGATGATCGTGCTCTGAACCTCGAATCCGCAGCGAAGCTGGGAATGCACACGATCGAAATGAAGGGTATTGCTTCACTGAAGGAAGGGCTGGCAAAGAATGGCGTCAGCCTATGAAGAGAACGATCGGGGCAGCCCCAACTAAGGCTTGCGGGGCTGATTCGTTTTGATCGCGGTCCCGGCCGGGACCTCCGACTCCAGCAGTGTGAGTGATAAATCGCTCGACCAGCAATCCGCCGTCAGCTTCCATTCTCCGTTGCTCTGCCGGGCGCAAACCCACAAATATTTCCCGCGCTCCTCGCGTCGCTTTCCGGTCGCGCCAGGAACCAGGGCCTTGCAACGTCCGGCTTCGTAGGCCAAGTCTCCCACGACCTCGACCCGCATTGGCTCGAATTCCACTTCGCCCAGTCCCGCTTCGAGCGCAACAAAAAAGAATTCGCGTACAGCGGCGGCTCCCCGTACCGGAGGATGATTGGAACGCAGCACCAGCGCGTCCGCAGCATAAAGTTCCAGCAGATCATCCAGGTGCTTGGTGTTGCAGGCCACCGCCCACTCCTGCGTAATTCGCCGGACTCCGGCCTCGGCGCGGTTCATGTCCCCGCGTAACGCGAGGTTCGGCCGGGCTTTCTCTTCGCGTGGGGATTCTCCGCCGCCCGTGCGTATCTGCCCGCTCTCGTAGCCTGCTGGGAAGTAGTGATGGTGGTAATGATGGTGGTAGTGGTGTGTCCCTGCTGGGCTCTGGCTTTCCGGGGAATCTTCGGGTTCGTGCTCGTGTGACGCATCCTGCCCAGGCGCGGAAACTCTGCTAACTCCAATCCGGACTCCACACATGGCGCAGAACTTGTGTCCCGGACGGTTGCGGTGGCCGCAAGCGCGGCACAGCTCAGGATCCGCGTCACCCAGGAATTCAGACGCAACATCTTCCGCGGAGAACTCCGCGTCACTTTCCGTCGTCAAACGATGTGCGGCTTCCAGGGCGGCGGCGATCGCCTCTGGATTCGGCTTCGTACGCCGCAACTCTGGCTCCAGCCGCCGGTACAACTCTTCCATCTCCAAATTGCGCATGTCTGTTGTTTTCTCCGGAGGCTGTCCGGATGGCTTGGGAGACTTTCTTTCTTTATCCACAGTGACCCCGACTCTCTGAGGTCATTCTACGAGTTCTGTTTACCGGATGGAAAATTCGATCTTGCCTTCGGTCTCCGTCGGAACTCCATTACAGGTCGCAGGCCGATAGCGCCAGCCGCGTACGGTTTGGATGACGCGCCGGTCGCCAGGTAGCCCAGCGCTCTCGAGGATGAGAGGGCTATGGACGCGACCGTCGGTCCCAATGATGAAGCTGATCGCAACCTTTTGCCCGTGATTCGCGGGAACAAACAGAGGATCAGGAGTAGCAAGGGCGACGGGTGGCTCGACCATTTCGCAGCTTGGGCGCACGCTGGCGTGTTTTACGTCTACATAGTCCTGCGCACGCGTAAGCTCATTCGAGAGTTGGAGCTCTCGTTGTCCAAGGCGGATCCTGTCCGGACTTGGCGTGGATGTCGCCGCGTTTGCTGCCAGGGGGAATAGCGTCAAGATAATTGCCCAACACACTTGCTTTAGCATTCCCGTCCTCTACCGTCCTTTCGGTCTTCGCCGTTCCTTCCTTTCAGATGGCAACCCTGATTCCATATCGACGCCAATATATCAACCATGGAATCAGTCATTTACATGGGTAACGAGAGGTAGAAATTGAAGGGGTGTGAAAGCCCTTTCACATCGAGCACAGGGATTGTAACTATCCAGCCGAGGACTCAGGCCGCGGAATCGTGCCTCAACGTAAGCAATGTGACCTCGGGGGGACAATTCCACCGGATCGCGAGCCCCGTAGTCCCGATCCCGCGATTCGTGTACAACGTGAGCGGGCCGACCCGGTACAATCCCGCAAAATATTTTCGGGCAAGCACCGGCTCGTAGAGCGGCGGAAGAAAAGGCAGCCGCACCTGGCCCCCGTGCGAGTGTCCGGAAAGCTGAAGGTCTACGGGATACTTGGCGGTATGGTCGGCATAATCCGGTTCATGTGCCATCAGGATCGTCGCTTCGCCTCGTGGAATACCGGCCAGCGTCTCCTTGAGATCGGCGGTTCTGCTCAGCACATCGTTCACCCCGCTCAGCCAGAATCGCGATCCTTTCAGTTCAATGGGGACTGATTTATTGGCCAGGACCGGAATGCCCGTCGCATTCAATGTCGCGGCCACCCGTGCGGGGTCGGTAGCGTCGTCATGATTACCCAATACAGCCCAGAGCCCGTACGGCGCGCTCATCTGCTTCAGAATATGGGCGCACGGCTCAGCGGCAGCGGCGGCCTTCTCATAATCCGAACTGATGACCGGAACTGAAACGAAATCTCCCGTCAGCACAATCATGTCGGGGTTCAGTCCCTTGACCAGCGGAATGGCCCTGTGCAGCGGGTGTTCGGAAAAGTAGGGATCGTAATGAAAATCGCTCAACAGTGCGACTGTGAAGCCATCCAGTGCGGCGGGCCAGCGCGCCAGCTTTAAATCCTGCCGCACAACTTCCGGGCGATTGGGTTCAAAAAAGACGGAGTCCACGCCAATAGCGCCGACGCCGGCTGCTGCTGCCAGCTTCAGGAATCTGCGCCTGTTGGTGGAAAAAGCCAATTCGTGTGGAACCTTACTTCCCGAGCGATGAGCACGCACAACCGTGCTCTCTATAGCATAGCGCGAAATGAAGCGGCTTCGCGCACGCCACACCAGCCGGAATCAGAAGCTGAACGTCGCCTGCAGGTCGATGCGGCGGACCGCTGAGCCCGTCGAGAAGGGCCCGCCTGCAAGGGCGTTCGGCGTATCAAAATAGTTGGAACCGAGAATTCCGCTGGGATTCTGCAGGTTCACCTTGTTGAATATATTGCGCACTCCCACTCCGAACGTCAGGTTGTAGCGGCGGTCGGAACTTGGTCCGCTCATCATGGGGCCGCCACCGAACAGAGGTCCTCGCCCGCCTCCACCTCCGCGTCCTCCTGGTCCCCCAGGCCCTCCGGTGTTTCCTGATCCTTGTTTGATCTTAGGACCAAAACCGAAGGTTCGCGTGAGCCGCAGATTCAACGAAGCTCGCGACGGCCCTGTGGCATAGTTGATAGGCAGAAGTGGAGCCGTTGCCGATGCTCCAGCCGCGTCGAACGTCCCAAGAGGCGTGCAATACACGGTGCCTGGAGGCGTGGGGGCAACGATCGTTGCGCATGTCGTATGCGAAACGAGTCCCGGACGATCATTGAAGATCGAATCTCCATTCAGATCGTTCGGTGCCGTAATGTTGAATGGACTTCCCGAACTCAACACCATGAACGGGTTCAGACGGAAGGCATACGGCAGCGCCACGCTTCCACCCAGAAACAGTCGGTGGCGGATATCAAACGACGCCCGCCCGTAATCCTGCGTAAGGTTGTAGGAATTCGACGCAAAGTTGGAAACGCCCGAAGCATTGCTGTTCGCATAATTCAAGGTGTAGTAACCAAACAGCTGAACCTTCGATCCCACCCGGACGTTTGAGTTGGCGATCAGCTGATTCTGGCGGAACACAGCTTCCGATACGTACTCGTAAATGTTGCCTTCGTTCGGGAAGGGAAGAATCGAAGTGCCGGGCAGTGGAGCGTTCGCGTTAATCGTCGCCAGTTGATCGAATCCGCGCGAATTCAGATACGTCACCGACAGCGTTGCCGACTTTGTTACCTGCTTTTCAATACTGACCGCGCCTTGCAGCGTGTACGGTGCGTGCAATCTGGGATCAAGGCGGTAGATAGTTGGCGCGACGGTCGATGTACCCCCCAGGTTGCAGCCCGCAGGATTCGGATAGCAGGTAGGGTTGTTGATAACGAATTGCTGCTGCCCGGTCAGCGGATCGCCATTCAGGCGTTCGACCTCCAGAATCTGTTCCGACTGGAAACGGTCGTAGAAGATCCCATACCCGCCGCGGATGATTGCCTTCGGCGGCGACTTCCTCCCGCCCACTCCCCATGCGAATCCCACGCGCGGCGCCCAGTCGGCATGGTCGTGAATGTAGTTCTGGGTTTCGAAGCGAATTCCGTAACTCAATGTCAGATTCGGCCGCGCTCGCCAATCGTCCTGCAGGTAAAGCCCGCCGTCATACGTCGTGACACTCGCGCTGGGGATGCCTGTCGTGATCGACAATTGCGTTGCATATGGCGTGCCGCCATTTTTATATTGCTGCTGCGCGTAGTAGTAGGAAACGGGGCAGGGCGTAGTGGCGGGCAATTCGTTCGGATCGCCGGGTGTGTGACAGTTGAGGTCCGTCAAGTCATTGGTCGCGCTGCCCAGGCCCGAAAATGTAAATGTGCCGTTGAAACTTGAAGTCGAAAAGTTTGCTTCCCGGAGTGCGCGCAACCGGCCGCCGAACTTCAGTGTGTGATTGCCATGGATCAGCGAAGTGTAATTCTGCACTTCGTAGTGATCCTCATGATCGATAATCGTTCCCTGGCTGTTGCCTCCGCCTCCGAAATATCCGCGCACGTTAATGGTCGGAGCCGTGTTCAACGCATTCTGGCTGTCGTTCTCACGCAGGTATTGAAACCGCGTCTCGTTGATGATCTTTGATCCAAAAACCTGGGTATCGCCGATCTGGAACGTATGTTCCGTCGAAGTTTCGTCGTAGCCTTGCGAGGGCAGCGTGAACTGCCCGATTCCGTTGTTGTCTTCGGTGTCGCGGAAGTACTGATACCGAGCGGTCAGCGTGTTGTTTTTGTTGATCGCGTAATCCAGCCGTGGACTCAGATTCGTGCGATGGCGCGGATTCGCCAGCGACTGCACCAGGTTGATTTCGTTCAGGTTTTGATCGAGCGTTTGAGCGTCCACCACGGTGAGATCGTTGATATTTCTACGTTCCAGGTTGAAAAAAAACGAAGCGCTTTTCCCCAGCGGTCCGCCAATACTCCCGTTGTATTGCGTGGAATCGTATCCCGGCTGGTCCGTCCCGCCGAAGGGGCTCTTCGAGTTGAAAACTGAATCATTTCCCAGGATAAAGAATTGGCCGTGGTACTTGTCGGTGCCTGGTTTAGTGAAAATCTCGATGCGCCCGTAACCGAGCTTGTCGTATTCAGAAGAAAACGGATTCTGATTGATGCGGATCTCGCGAATCGACGACTTCGGCGGCAGTTGCCCCGCAGTGAATCCGTCGATATACATCTGTCCGCCATTCGGGCCGGCCGAGGGTCCGGCCAAAGCCTGCAGATCCGACTCCAGTTCGTCCGGGTCATCCGGCAGCGCTTCCAGTTCTTTTCCGGAAATCGTGATCGCTCCCGCGTTGCTCGCGGGATTTACGTCGATGGTAGGCGCAGTGTCCGAGACCTGTACTTTCTGTGTCTCGACTTCGATCGTCATCGGAATGTTCAGGCGCAGCGGCTTGTCCGCGACAACCACGTTGTCGTTCTGATACATAGTGAATCCGGCGGCTGCCACCGTCAGAGAGTATTTACCCGCCGGCAGCGACTTGAATTCGTAAAGTCCCTGCGCGTCGCTTTGCGTAGTAATTGGAGATCCGGACGCCGGCGACATAACAACCGTCGCTCCCGGAATGATGGCACCGGAGGGATCCGTGACTTGCCCCCGCAGCGCTCCGCCTGTTTGAGCCAGGCATAGCGCGCTCAAAGCGAGCGGTAATAGAAGCGCGGAAGCAATCTGCTTTATCGCCGCTGGTACAGCGAGCGCTAACCGATCTTTCCTGCCAATCCTCCTGCTAGATCTATTCACATTCCCTATGAAGAAAAACGGGCCGTTCTCAACGTTCATGATCCATCCGTAGACTCAAGATTAAGAGAAAAGAATTCGAAAAAAATCCGACGATTATTGGGCCCCCGCGTCTCCACCTGGGGCGCCACCCAGGCTCCACGGAGTCAGCATCATGGCTTGGCTGCCGTTGGGAGCAGCCTGCAGAATCGGCTCGACGCCGCTCACCAGATTGATCGCCGTCACAGCCGTATTCGCGGAACCCTCGGTGGTTACAATCAATACCGCGTCGCCTTTATGCAAATCACCCAGCGCAACCACCGGTAGATGACTGAGCATTTGAGACAGGTCTCCACCACCCGCTCGCATGCCACCGCCTCCTGGGCCGGCACCAGCTCCAGTTGAAGTGGTCGCGCCGCCTTGCGCTGCCGTGCCTTGAGCAGCCTGCGCGCCACCGGTTGAGCCCGTGGCTCCGCCCGGAACTCCCGGCGGCATTGAACCTGCCATGGAAGCTTTCAGCCGCATAGCGATGCGTTGCGCCATTTCGGCCGGAATCTGGTGCATCTGCGAATCCCCGGTGACCTTCACCTCTACCGGTTTTTTGGTGATTAGATCCTGAACGGTCAGGACGCCCGAACTTGCGTCCACCGAGTTGACGGTACCGGCGATATTGCGAAATTTGCCGGAAACAATCTCTTCAGCCGCGAACTCGTTCCCATCGGCGCTACGGTTGCCGCGCGCTCGTAGCTGATCTTCGGGATGGATTTCCGCAAGGGAGCTGGAGGTGGCATTCTCAATGTTTGCCGAATTCGGAGCATACCGGCGGAAAATCGTGTCTTTGGAAGTGTGGATCGCAATCGACTTCTTCCCGCTGAGACCGGAGACAGAAATTGTCACGGTACCGGTCGCGGGATCAACAGCGCTCACCAGTCCTCCGAGTCCACGCTTCTGCCAGTCCTGACGTTCCTGCTCATGCCGCGCCGCCAGGTCCGATTGGGCCATGACAATTACTTCGAGAGCCGTCAGGGAATTGGCATCGGGTGCCTGCCCGCGCACGCGAACCCGGTCGCCGACCTTCAAATCCTGTAACTGGACAGGGGTTGCACTTTTCAGGTCCTTCGCGCCCGGGGCGATCCCCAGCAGGCGCGCGTTCGGTGCCACGGTGACCGTGACATCAGACCCGGAGTCGGGGGTTAACGTGAGGGTGTTCCCATTAATCGCTTTGATCACACCGATGCGGCGGGCGATTCCGGATGGGTTCGCGGCTTCCTGAGCTTGGCTTGGTAGGACGATCCCCTCGTATGCTCCGCAAATGAGGATCGCCGTGAGCCCAATCGTGAAAAAATGTCTGGCAATCGCTTTCATACGCCCCAACCTCTAATGTACATCGCCAGAAGTGGCGGAAGTCCATCATTTACAAAGTTTTACCCAGATTATTCAGGCCTTTACACGCAGCTCCGAAGCTTTGAATCGAAACGTTTTGAGAATGGATGCATGCGGGCGGCGATAGGTCACCCAGAGTGCCAATAGACGCTCACTCCTACCCCCACTAGGATTCTACTCAGCATAGTGTGGAAATCTCTGTCTCGGATGAGTGTCTCGATGTCACGTTGTTGGTGGTCTTGGGCCTTGATCTTCGCTGTACCGGTTGCCTTGCTCGGGCAGGTTCCGGGCGCCATTCTGCATACGCAGGGTGGAGTGTGGGTCAATGGATACGAGGCGCAGGACGCGGCAGCGGTTTTTGACGGCGACGTGCTACAGACGAAACCGGGCTTCTCCGCCAAACTCGATCTTGAGGGTTCGTCCGTACTGGTCCAGCCGGAATCCGTCATCAAGTTCCACGGCGACTCCCTGACCCTTGATCACGGAAGCGTGTCGGTAGGAACTTCGAGGAGTTTCAAGGTATTGGTGAAATGCATCACAGTCGTGCCAGTGACGAATGACTGGACCAGCTACGACGTCACCGACGTGAACGGCACCGTGCAGGTCGCCGCAATCAAGAGCGACGTCAACGTCAACCACTCCGGCTCACAGGGTGCAAAGCAGGAAAAGGCTCAACCGGAAGCCTCTGACTCTCAAAAAGCCTCGGTTCACCAGGGTGAGCAGAAGAGTTACAACGAATCCGATCTTTGCGGCGCCCCGCTGAACCCGACGGGAGCCGGCAGCCTGCTGAATCCGAAGTGGATCGCCGCAGGGGCGGCCGGCGTCGGGGTCTTGATCTGGATCCTCATCCACGGCGGCGGAGGCCAAACGCCGATGAGTGCGTCTCAACCCTGAAAATTCGCTTCTGCTCGTCTCCGTCTACAGGATTCTTTCGTGCGTATAACCGGCGCTTTCTAAGGCAGCCAGTAACTCGGAGATGTGCTCCGGGCCGCGTGTCTCCATCGTGATATCAATCGCCGTGTCTCCCAGATTCACGCCGTGATACGCCCTGTCGTATGCGGTTTCGACGATGTTGGCGCGATGATCGGCGAGGATGCCGGTGAGCCGATGCAGTGCGCCCGGATAGTCGGGCAGGTGAACCCGCAGTCGCACCAGTCGGCCGTCCTTCACCAGGCCGCGCTCAATAATGCGCGAGAGCAGCGTCACATCGATATTCCCGCCGCAGACTAGGACCGCGACTCGCTTGGCCACGAGCGGCAGCTTGTGGTTTAAAACTGCGGCCAACGCCGCCGCGCCCGCTCCTTCGGCCAGCGTCTTCTCGCGCTCGAGCAGCAGCAGAATCGCGTTCGCGATCTCTTCCTCTTCCACGGTGACGATATCGTCCACGTACTTTTGCACGAGTGGCAGAGTGCGATCGCCTGCGCGCCGGACCGCAATACCATCTGCAATCGTCTTCGCAGATTCGAGCGTTACCGGCTTGCCCTGCGCCACCGCCTGCTTCATCGACGGAATGCGGGCTGGCTGTACTCCATAAACCAGCACGGACGGATTGCTCTCTTTCGCGGCGCAAGCAATGCCGCCGATCAATCCCCCGCCGCCCACCGGTACAACCAAAACCTCTATTTCGGGATGCTGCTGAAGAATCTCCAGCCCCAGCGTCCCCTGACCGGCGATCACGGCATCATCATCGAAAGCGTGAATCAGCGTGAGCCCGTCCTCGCGTCCATTCTCCACAGCCCGCGCATAAGCCTCGTCGTAATTCGCGCCTTGCAGCACCACGTCGGCGCCATAAGCGCGTGTTGCGGATACCTTGGTGAGCGGAGTCGGCAGAGGCATGAAGATACGGGACTTAATCCCGTGCCGGCCCGCATGGTAAGCCACCCCTTGGGCATGATTTCCCGCAGACGCCGCAATGACCCCTCGCGACCGCTCATCCGGTGTCAGTGTGAGCATGCGGTTGAGCGCTCCACGCTCCTTGAAGGCGCCGGTCCGTTGCTGGTTATCGAGTTTCAGGAAGATGGAATTATTCGTGAGCGCGGAGAACGTCTCGGAGTGCGTGCAGGGCGATATCCGGATATCGGCGCGGATTCGGCCCAGCGCGGTCTGTATGTCGGAGAGTTGGATCATTGCCAGGCAGCCATATTACCGAATCTCGCGAACTTTTCCTCCTCTCAGCGCCGGTTTCCTCAAGTCGTCCCATTTGAATTTTTGATTGCGGCCATAAGAATTTCATGAGGCGTGATTCCCCAATCGTTCATCAAGTTTGCGCAACCGCTCCGATATAATTCGTTCACGCCATGGACTTTGATCAGCTTGTGACATTCCTGGAAGTAGCCAGGCAGGGGAGCTTTTCGCGCGCCGGGGAGAAGGTCTTCCGCTCGCAGTCGGCTGTCAGCGCGCAGATCCGCCAGCTCGAACAGGAGTACGGAGACCGCCTGCTCGACCGTTCCGGCAAAACCGTGAAACTCACCCCCGCAGGGCAGATCTTCTACGAATACGCCGAGCGTATGAAGGCGCTGCGAGAAGAGTCTCTCGTTGCCGTTGCTGACCACAGCCGGACGCCACGGGGCACGTTGCGCGTTGGCGCCAACGAAGCGACTTGCCTGTACGTGCTGCCCGAGGTATTCGCGGAATACTGCCGTCGCTTTCCGCCAGTGCAGATCAGCATCTATCGGAATTTCAGCTACAAGATCGTTGAAAAACTGGAAAACGGCCAGGTCGAGGTTGGAGTGCTGACCTTGCCGATCACTTCCCCAAGCCTGAAAATTCAGCCCATTTTTCGCGACAAGCTCATGGTAATGGTGAGCCCCAAAAACCCTTTGTCGAAGTACAAGGTCGTTCCCGTCAAAGAGATTGTGAAATACCCGTTGCTATTTCCTAAAACCGGCCACACGCGCAGATTGCTGGATAAACTTTTCCGTCCTTACAATGCGGAACTGCAGATACGGATGGAATTGCCGAGCATCGGGATGATCAAGAGTTTTGTTGCTGCCGACCTGGGGGTTTCACTGATCAGCGCATCGTTCGCCAGGGACGAGGTCGACTCCGGGCGCGTGAAGTTGATTGATCTGGAAGACGCGGAACTCTATCGCGAACTCGGCCTCGCCTATCGCCGCGACAGAACATTATCCGTAGCAACTACCGCATTCGTTGCGCTACTCCGGCAGATGACAGGAACCGCCAAAAAAACGGACGCCTGAGGTCTTTCTTTCCCGCGCGAGGCTTTTCCACGCAAATCTAGCGCTTGTAGACCGTCGTGTTGGCGTGGTAGTTCCGCCAATCGAACCAATAGTCTTTCAAAGCCGGAACCTGCTCCAGGCACTTGCCCTGCGACGGACCCGAGATCGCGCATCCCTGGAAGTTCCACTCGCTAGCCGTTGAAGCATCCAGCAGCGTCCACGACTTGGAAGAAGCAACCGGTGTGGAAGTTTTCGTGACCGTCGCGCCGTCCGCGGAAGTGGAGGATTTGTCCTGCGCTTCCACTTTGACCGGGGCGGCTGCCGGCTCCGTCTTTCCAGTTGTCACGCTGGCTTCACCCTCGCCCTTCTGATAGAACTCGACGTCTTTTCCGTCGATCCGGCTCACGAATACGCGGAACGATTTGTTGTCGGGACCCACGACAACCAACAAAGGCGTTCCTTTGACCCGGTCGAGCACCGGCGATTGCGTTAATAAGGTTTCCCACGGATAGGCGCGGCTGGCGCCGGAATACGCTACGCCGACGACGACGTCACGCGATTTGAGCTCTGTGCCCGGAAAGCTTATGACCACCGGGAGCTTCGCCACTTCCGGTTCCCAATTGCTGTCGTACTCCTTCACATACTTTGGCACCGGGGCCAGCACTTTTCCCCCAGACACCTCGGACTTCCACTCGCCAAAGGTGAGTTCGTCCGTTGGAACCAGTTCGAGTACAGCGCCCTTCATCGGTCCGAAGATCGCCCTGCCGGTGATTTGCTGCCACCAACTCCCGGTGTCGGTATCGCGCATCAGGAAATTCTGATTGTTGATGCCCGCTAGATAGAAATGGAGCAGCTTACCGTTTACGGAACGTTTCCACACCAGACCGGTGTGACAGAGCGTTCAATAAGTCACGGCGACAGGAATGCCACCGACCACGTCATTCACGATGTGGTGATACGCCATTTGGCTGATGGGATACGCTCGCGCATCCTCTCCGAAGCGGATCGCGAGAACCATCTCGGATTTGTCGAGCTTGCTATCGGCCTCAGCCTGAAACTCCGGACTGCCAACCGGATGGAACATCCATTCGAAATAGTTCAGCCGTGACATCACGGCGGAAACGGCCACAAGGCTCATCACGGTAACCAGAACAATCTTGCCAATCCTTCGCGCGGATGGCCACAGGACGAACAAAAAGAGCAGGCAAATCGCAGCCGTAATCAGCGTTGCCCACGGTGCGCGCTGGTGCAGGTCCATTGCGACATTCAATGCATACGCGCTCTGATGCCGAAACGGACGGATGATGAAGGCCGGAATAAAAAAGAAGCTGAAACCGGCGAGAGCCGAGGCCGCAAAAATGGCCCACGAAAATTGTGGACGAATCGCTGAAGAAGAAGGCATGAGTTTGGTTTGATACCGCGACACGGTTCATCGACACGACGCGCGCGGGTTCTGAAATTGTAGCGGATGGGCCGCGGGAATCGGAAGGACGCTGCAATCAAAAAATCCCCGACCGCCATGGGGCGGCCGGGGACGTTGAACGCTCGTGCTGCTTACTGCGGCGTGAAATTCTGACGATAGCTCAGGTTCACGACGTCCTGGAACTCCGGCGTGGCCGGAGGCAGGTTGTTCGGGTTGAGGAACAGCACGTCGAAATAATAGTTACGGGTTGGCGGGCTATAGACCGTGGTGCAGCACTTGAAGGTGCCGGTGTCGTACTCCGAGTAATACATGCTGACCAGCGACCCGTCATAGTGCAGCGTGACGTTGCCCCAGTTCTCCAGATACCGCAGGAAGTTATGGAGTCCGCCATCGGTTCCGAAGTCATTAATGCCCGCCGTGTTGGCCCATCCGGGGCTGCCGAATGGAACGTTCTTGCCACCGGAAACCGCCATCCGGTAATAAGCATCCGCGGCCGGAGCGCGATTTGCCGGCACGTCGGGGAACATGAGACTACCCATGTCACTCCACGTGTTGGATAGCAGCGTGACCGAATCCGCGATAATCGACGCCGCAGAGTGATTCGCCTGGCTTGGCGTGACGTTATTTGCTGTTCCCCAGAACGGATCGTTTGAACTGCTGTTGTAGTTGCCCTGCACGTAAACCGGGTTCTCGGAGGCGATGGTAAATCCGCCGCAACCCGTGGGGCTGGCCGCGTTCTGCACGCATCCGCTCGCTGCCGGCATGATCGGCAGGTAGCTCACGCCAGCTGCACTCATTCCGCCATCGACCAGTTTCAGCACGTGCCGCGCACCGCTGACAGGATTTGCCATGCCTTCCTGGTCGGTGACTCCCGTCAATAGTGCACCGGTCGAGGTGTTATAGCTGGCGCAGTCCACGGAGGCAGCCGTGCCGGCTCCGGTGACGTTGATTCGCTTGTATGGGTTCAGCGGAGTCGTGTTGGTGTTGATGCCAAACCCATAGCCAAGGTTCTTCTCGCCCCAGTTGTCCAGGAAGCCGTTCTGATCGACGTCCTCGGGAGAGTAGCTGTAATAGCTTGCCGGTTCTAGAACACCGTCCGTGACGGGAGGTATTGTCGTCAACCCCTGCGATGAGTTGATGACGTCCTCGATGCCCGATTCTCCGCTATACACGTTCGCCGGGGTCTGCCCGCCGTTCGTGGGGTGAGGATCTTTCAGCATCCCGCGGTGATCGGAGAAATACAGCACGTAACCGTTTTCCGCGCTATAGTTCACGTTCGTACCGCTGGCGCCGATCGTTCCATTCAGCCAGCGCGCCAGGTTGCCTACGTCGAGTTCGACCGCGTTCATGATGCCGTTGACCGAGCAGCTCGAGTACGTGTTGTTGCCGCTCGTCGTATTGTTCACTGTGTTATCCCGCATCTCGCCTTCACGCACATCGTAGAAGTTGATGGGGTAAAAGTTGTTCTGCGTTCCCGCTCCATGGGCAGAAGCCGCTGCCTGCGCGACACCCGGGCGGAGCTGCTGCAGGAGTAGGATGGCGTTCGGATCGATTGCATTCGATCCCGGTGTCGTCGGCGGATTGTTGAAGATCCGGCTGAAGCCCAGCTTCAGCCATTCCTGCGTCACGCCGACGAATGCCGCCGCGGTGTTGCACGGAGGAGTTCTGCAATATTCCACGCGGATCCACGGACCTGTTTCTGCGGCAACCGAAGCCGGGTTGGTAGTCACCTCTCCGATGAGAGGAAATCCGGTGGCAGTCCAGTTTTGCAAACCAGTGTCTGTGTACGGATTTACCCACCCATTGGCCCCGGGAGTGCCCCATCCGACATACTCGTTCACACCCGAACTTAAAGGCACATAACCGCTCTGAAATGGCTGCCCAGCGGTCGGGCTGTTGAAGGTGGTGGTATTCGGGAACTGCACGTCCTGAGCATCCATCGGAGCCACACCGCGCTCCGGATGCAGATCGGCGGGGTCGTCGGCAATCAGGATGCGGATCGCCGCCTTGTTGTACAGGCGCTCCGAGCCCAGCGTGCCAGTCGGCGATTCACCCACCAACGGCTTGCGGATAATGGAAATCGGGTCGGTGCAAGGTGGCGGATTGCTCACGCAGCTGTTCTGTACGAAAGGCAGCTGCAGGTTCGATACGCCGGTGATCGAGTTGGCCAGATAAGTATTGAAAGTTCCGTTCGAGATGCTGGCGAAGTTCGAGTTGGCCGCGCCGGCGATCGAAGGGTAGCCTCCGCTCCAGCTCGCGTCGCCAGGAACCGTTCCCGAACCCGGCAGGGTGACGCAATTCGATCCCGTCGGAGGAAATACGTTCAGAGGGCACCCGCCGGTGGCCTTCGCGATGTACACCGTCCCACCGTATCCGCTGGTGGTCGAGTGTCCGTTTTCCAACTGATCCATCACAATCTGCTTGTACGCCTGAACCTTATCGTTGAACACTAGGTCGCCGCCGGCGGCGAGGAACAGGTTCATGTTGGTGTGGACGCGGCCTCCGAAACTGAAGTTCGGGCCGGGGAAGTAGCTGCAGTCGTAACCGCAGAACACGCCGAACTGGAATACCGGAATCAGTGCGACTTCCACCTTACGCGTGATATTGACCGACGCGCCTTCCGGACGGCTGGCGATCACCTGCAGCGTCATCGGAACGATTTCCGCGTAGAGTCCCTGGTTGCTGCCCGCGCTGACCGTGTTCCAGGTGCTTGGCGGAGCGGTTGCGTTATTCGTCGCGACGCAGCCTGTGCTGGTTGGGAAGCAGATCGTCTCCGTGTACGTCATCCCCGGCACCAGCGACGACGGCGGAGGATTGTTGACCAAAGTCTGAATCTGCGCGGTGGTCGGGACCATGTACTGCTGGTAGAGATCCGCCATGTCCGAGGCGAGCTTCTCCATCCCGGACTCAGCCCCGTAGTACGCCAGGTTGTCTTCCTGGTCGTTTCCGCTCATGCGGACTTCGTTCGTCACCATGAACAAAAGTCCGGCAGCCACGCCCGACAGCAGCACCAGAATCAACAGTGATGCGATCAGCGTGAAGCCCTTTGAATTGTTTTTTCCCTGTCCCATGATTCGGTTCTCCTGACCCAAGAAAGCCTTACTGGTACCGATTGCGGAACGTCATATTCCGCGCACTGACTGACGTTGCCAGGTACATGTTCTGGGAGGACCTGGAATTCTGGATGATGCTTTGCCCCATCACGATGATGTTGACCTTCTGGAAATTGTTGGGCGACTCACCGACGCCGAGTGGATTCGGCTGGTTGGCGTCCAGCGCTCCGGCGTTGTCGCTGTCAAATGCGAATTGCAGGTTGATGATGTCGTCGGCTACCGGAACCGGCGTCAGCCCGTTCACCTGGCGCATCAGGCGCGGCGTCTGCGTCGGCGGAACTGTCGTAGCTCCGGCCGGTACGTTGATGTAGTACGTCACGGCATAGAGGCGGTAGAGGCCGACCGAATTCGTCCCTGCCGTGGGTGTCGCCGCGGTACAAGAGCCCACCGCGGACTGTATGGCCTTGAGGTTTCCCGACGTCGCACCGCTCTGGTTCATGTTCAGCGCGTCGAGGTTCGCAAACGTCATGCCGGTCGAAGTCGGAGTTGTTGTCACTTCGCCGACTGCGGTCAAACCGCCGCCGGAAACCATGATCAGGTCGCCCGCTTGAATGCCGCCTGCCGAGTTGATCGCCGGCGGCGCGGGGCTATAAGCCGTATTCGCATACACATTCAGCGAGCCGCCGTTCGCTCCCGTGGGGAAACACGCCCAATACTCCCAGATGGGAAAGTTGTAGTCCGTGTAGACCACCGTGATGCTGTCGCTGAATCTGGGCGCGGGAGCCGCGGCGATCGCGGCATTCGCCTCTACGCCGTTCTGGTAGCCCGGGATGATGCCGTACATGAAGTTTCCCGTCGGATACGTGTACACCGGAACGTGGCAGGTTCCAGCCTGATCGCACGCGTACTTGGAGGCTGTGGAACCGGTGCCGGTCGGCAACTGGATGCCTCCCGTCGGCAGTCCGGCGCCGGCCAGGCTGATGTCCTTCACCATGAGGTCGATGGCGGCGCGCATGTTCTGCTGGGTTTCCGCACGCTGCGTCACGATCATGGCGGAATTCAAACCGGTCTTGAACAGGCTGGCCATTGCCGCCATGACGATCAGCCCGAGGGCCATGGAAACCATGAGCTCCAGCAGAGTGAAGCCGAGTCGCGAGTTTTGTCTTTGCATCTTCATGTTTTCCGAGTTTCCCATCTAGCGGTATGCCGAAATCAGCGCGTTCACCTGATAACTCCGTGCTGCCGTGAGCCCCGTCGGTATGTAACTGACCGTGACCGTGATCTGCTTCAAGGTCGGGTTTACCGTGACTCCGTCCGACTCGAGTACCGGGTTGATCTGCACCTGGCGCGTGAAATTGCCCAGGCTCATGCCGACGTCATCGGCCGTGCCAAGAATCCCGTCGGGGCCAGGCATCACGACGCATTCCGGTCCGGAGACGCAAGGTCCGTTGGCGGGGCAGTTGACGTCATCGGTCGTGTTGACCAGTCCGTCCGGTCCCGCGCAAAGCAACTGTGTGGATCCCGAGGAGAAGATTCCGGTCGGGAAATTTGAAATCTGCGAGAAGCTGAGCTGCTGCGTGTTGCGCGCGGTGTAGATGCTCTCCATCGCCTCGAGCGTCTTCTGGCGCGCGATCAGGTTTTCCTGGGAGGTCTGGGTCGCGGCCAGACCGGCGGCGAAGGCCGCGATCAACGTGATGATCCCGATGCCGGTGATCGCGATGGCGATCATGGTTTCGATGATCGTGAAGCCGCTCTGCTGCGATGCTCTGGACTTCGTCATTGTTGCACCCAAGTGTCAGCTCCGCTGATGTTGTAAAGCCGCCAGCCCCGCGCTCTTCCCGTCGTTCCGTAAATGGTGATCGCGCGCGAGCTATACCGGTTGCTCAATGGCCGGGTGATGTAAACGATGCCGTTGTTGTAGTTGCCCTGGTCGTCCTGTGCCGATCCGTCCGGATTCAAAACCAGGCATGGGCTGCCGCCCTCGATGACGGTGCAGGCATTGAACTGAATCGCGGTCGATCCGTTGTCGCCCGGAATATCGGGCGCGGTCGCCGGGAATCCCGTCTGCGTGGCGTACTGCATGTCCTGCGGCAACGTGTAAGTAGCCACCGTCACCGGCGCCGGCGAAACAGGTACGCCCACGCCCCAGTACTGCACCGTGATCGTGCTCGGCGCGGTGAAGATCAGCACGTAACGTTTACGTTGCGTGATGGCTAGATTCCGGTAATTGCGGATCACCGACAACGTCGTGTCGTAGGCCGCGTCGATGTGATTCTCGTTGAACAGGGGCATCAGAGACATGAACGCCACGCTGGCCATGGTCAGACCAATCGCGATCGTGATCAGCAACTCCAGCAACGAGAACCCGCGGCTTTTGCTCGATATCATGACTTCTCTTTCGTGGAGGAGACCTGATTCTGTAATCGCTGTCCCCGCCGCAGACAAATACGGGGACACGCGATCCTGTATCGCGTCAGTTGTCATCCTAGGAAGGGGAAGAAACACCGTCAAAGCACCACAGTGCAACGAACGGGGATTGGCCTTTTGGTATCACGATTGGTTACTGGGGTCACACGTTTAGGATCAGAGATTTGCCGACCCTCCCCGCTCGCTTTCGTGACCCTGGTAACTTGTCGCTGGAACCGATGGGCTCCTAGGATGGAAGCCATCTATGAATCTCTCTGCACTGTTGGTGTGTGGCGATGAGGCGGCAGCCCAGGTCCTGCGCCGCGTCCTCGAGGAACTGAGCATCAAGGTAGAGTCCTGTCCCGGCTTCGGTAGAGCAGCGATTCGGCTGGCGCAGGATCGGTTCGATGTGGTCATCGTGGAAGGGGAGTCCAACAGCGAACTAATTTCGCTGCTGCGTGAGTCGCGGGTCTCGCGCCTGAACGATGCCACTCTCGCCATTGCCGTCGTCTCCGGACAGGAGACCATCCGAGAGTTGTTTTCGCTGGGCGTGAATTTCGTGCTGTACAAGCCGGTCGGCTATGATCGCGCGCTGAGCAGCCTGCGGGCAGCCCGCGCCGTTATGCGCAAAGAGAAAAGAAAGAGCGCGCGTACACCGGTCTATGCGCATGCCACCGTTGACTACGCCGATGCGCAGCAGGAACGCGCGACTCTCGTGGACTTGGCGCAACAAGGCATGGCAGTTCGGTTCGGCAGGCGGATTCCTCCCACCGGCAAGGTGTACTTTCAATTTCAGCTGCCCGGACAGTCGATCAGCGTGCGTCTCTCGGGGCAAGTGATTTGGCAAGACTGGAACGGCCGCGCCGGAGTGCAGTTTGTCGATGTGCCCAAGGCCTCCCGCCGCTTGCTATCGGATTTTCTCAGCACAAACCAGCCAGCGGACTCCGATGCCGGCGCGTCGGAATCTGGCGTTGCCGAAGAAAGCAAGCTCAGCCTCGTGACCGTGGAAATGGAAGAACCGCTGCAGGCCGCCGCGGTAGCAGCAGGGAAGGACGGGCAAAGCGGCGAAGCGAAGCACCACTCGGCCCACACATCACACGAGAAGCTTGCCGCTCCAGCCGACGATCGCGATAACCGCCGCACCCAAACTCGCTACTCATGCCGTCTGGGAGCGGAGGTATACCGCACCGGCACGGCGGTTCCCAATCATTGCTGTCTGACGGACCTCAGTTCGGGTGGATGCTACCTGGAAGTCTCGCTGCCTTTTGCATCCGGATCATCCGTTGAGATCCTGGTGCGCACCTACGAGATGAAGCTGCGCCTGCGCGGTACGGTGCAGGCTGCTCATCCTGGATATGGAATGGGAGTCGCGTTCGAGTTGAAGACCAAAGAAGAACGCGAGAATGTGAAGAAGCTGATCGACTTCGTAGCGGCTACCACCAATCCCTCCAACTAAGCCGCGTCTACCGGACCGCGGCCTCCTCGGCAAGCGCTTTCTTGAAGTAGTCGAGTGACAGCCCCAGCCCGGTCTCCAGGTTGATCTTTGGTTCCCAGCCCAGCAGTTGCCGAGCCTTCGTGATGTCAGGCCGCCGCTGCTTCGGATCATCCTGGGGCAACGGTTCGTAGCAGATCTTGCTCTTCGAACCCGTCACCTTCAGCACCATCTGCGCACACTCGAGAATTGTGAACTCATTGGGATTCCCGATGTTCACAGGCAGGTGTTCGTCCGATTTTGAGAGCCGTATGAACCCGTCGATCTCGTCGCTCACGTAGCAGAAGCTCCGCGTCTGATTGCCATCGCCGTAAACGGTAAGATCCTCGCCGCGCAAAGCCTGCTTCATGAAGTTCGGCACTACGCGACCGTCATTCAGCTGCATCCGGGGTCCATAGGTGTTGAAGATGCGCACAATGTGCGTGTCGACCTTGTGGTAACGCCTGTAGGCCATGGTCACGGCCTCGGTGAAGCGCTTGGCTTCATCGTAGACCGAGCGAGGCCCGATCGGGTTCACATGTCCCCAATAGGTTTCTTTCTGCGGATGCTCCAGAGGATCGCCGTAGCACTCCGACGTCGACGAAACCAGGTACTTGGCGCCGTATTTGTGCGCAACGTCGAGCGCGTGAAACGTCCCCAGAGAACCGACCTTCAGCGTCGGGATTCCGTGAATGCTGTAATCGACCGGGCTCGCAGGACTGGCGAAATGAAACACATAATTCACCGGACCGACGTCGAAGGGCTCGCAGATGTCTTTCTCGACAAATTCGAAGCGTGCTTCGTTCCGCAGATGCTCGAAATTCGAGCGTCGTCCGGTAAGCAGGTTGTCGACGACCACGACGCTCCAACCCTCTCCGAGCAGAGCATCGCAGAGATGCGAGCCGAGAAATCCGGCGCCGCCGGTGACCAGTGCGCGTTTTACACTCACTTGCTGTCGTTCCTCGCGCCGTTCTTCAGAACGCCGGTAGGCACCCCATCGGGATGCGATGCCGCGCGTCCCACGCTGTAGTAGGTGAAGCCTTGCGCCGCCATGTAATCGGAATCGTAAAGATTGCGGCCGTCGATCACGATGGGATACTTCAGCTCGCTGCGCAGGCGGTTGAGGTCCAGGTTCGCGAACTCTTCCCACTCGGTCAGGATCAACAGAGCGTCTGCCCCGCGCGCAGCTTCGTACGCCGAACCGACGAACTCAATTCCGGAACTCATCACTTCCTGCGTGCGCTCCATCGCGGCCGGATCGTACGCCGTGACTTTACTGCCTTCCTGCAGAAGCGCCTGCACCAGGAACAGCGCCGGCGATTCGCGGATGTCATCGGTGCCGCCTTTGAAGGCGAGGCCGAGCACGCCAAGTTTTTTGCCGCGGAGCGTCCACAGCGCGCTGCGCACTTTGCGCAGGAAGCGCTGCCGCTGCTCCTCGTTGATCCGCATGACTTCTTCGAGCAGGCGGAAGTCGTATCCGCATTCGCGGGCTACCGCACGGAATGCCATCACATCCTTCGGGAAGCACGAACCGCCGTAACCGATTCCGGGATTCAGGAAGCGCGGCCCGATGCGCGAGTCGGTTCCGATCCCGTGCACTACCTGGTTCACATTCGCGCCCACGGATTCGCACACGCAAGAGACCGCGTTGATGAACGAAATCTTCATCGCCAGGAAAGCGTTGGAAGCGTGCTTGATCAGTTCCGCACTCTTCGTGCTGGTCACGATGATCGGTGCCGGAATCGAAGTGCGGTCGGGTTGCGGAATCGCGTCCGCCCGCTCGTAGTACTTTCCGCCGGTTAGAGGTTCGTAAATCTCCTTCAGCATGTCCGCCGAGCGCTCGCTGTCGCAACCGATCACGATGCGATCAGGGAAGAGAAAATCCGTGACTGCGGTGCCTTCCCGCAGGAATTCCGGGTTCGAAGCGACGTCGAACATCTCCGGATCGGTGCCGTTGCGCAGAATGATCTTGCGCACCCACTCGCTGGTGTAGACCGGGACGGTGCTCTTTTCGACGATGACTTTGTATCCGTTGATCCCCCCGGAAATCTCACGGGCGACGGTTTCCACGAAGGAAAGATCCGCCTCGCCGCTCTGCGTCGGAGGAGTTCCGACAGCGACGAAGATTACTGAACTGAGGCGCACCGCCTCCTGCAGGTTATCGGAAAAGGTCAGGCGTTGCCCGCGATGGCGGCTCAACAGTTCGGGCAGGAACTTCTCGTGAATTGGCACCTGGCCGTTCCGCAAAGCGGTGAGCTTTCGTTGGTCGTTGTCGACCAGAATGACATCGTGGCCAAGATCGGCGAAACAGGCTCCCGCTACCAAACCTACGTATCCGGAACCAACGACAGCAATCCGCATTTTTCAGGCTCCCGTGAAAGAGTGTTCGAGGAAAATGTGTGTTCTGAAATTTCTATGGGGAGGGAACAAGGGGAATTTGAGACACCGCTTGGGGTTCATACCTTGCCCAAGATTGACGAAATTCTAACAGGTCAAGGCTACCACTGGCGAGAGGAGAAAAGTCTCTACTTTCATGGTGCTCGAGCATCTTTTTTCCGTTTTGGCACCGGACTGGATAACAGCCCGATCGAACGCTCGGCTGCCGAATCGGCGATCAGAGTGTCCATTCTCCGTCGATGGATATCCTCTTTAACTTGTTTCACGCCGCTGAGCGTCCAAGGCATTGTGCCCTCGGGCCAGTCCCGGAAATAGACCGGGTGAGGAGACTCTCAACGTTTGAGCTTTTGGAGTTTGGTGCCTGTGGAAAGCTTATTGTCCAGGCCGGAACGCCTGAGGCGTTGATAGGTGTCTTTACCCATTTTGTCCCCGTTTTCACTGGTTTTTTCCGTATTTTGTACCGCTAGATCGGACGCTACACGATGGCACTTAAGCCGCATTGACAACGTCGACGTTTGGAGGCAAACTCCGCTACAAGGCGAAGAGTGTCAGTCTTCGTCTGTCGAGATGGCAGGGCATTTGAAGTCGGGACCCGATCCGTCGAAACCTCTCTCTTCCGCGACCGCGATCTTTCGCGGGCAGCCGGAGGACTTGAGTTTCGAAAACGACTTTTCTGATCTGGCCGCGCGTTTCTCCGCCCAAAACGGGGGTGGCCTCACCCCGGAACTCTCTGCTGATCTCGCTCTCGAAATTGTTCTCAACGAAATTGTCGAGCAGGCTTGCCGCATTACGGGAGCGACCGGTGCGGCTATCGTTCTTGAGCGCGAGGGCGAGATGGTCTGCCGCGCCAGCGCCGGTAACACTGCTCCTCAGCTCGGCACGGCAGTCGATACCCAAGCCGGACTTGCCGGAGAGTGCCTGAAGACTCGTCGCATCCAGTGGTGTGATGATGCCCTCTCGGATCACCGCGCCGACGCCGAAGCGTCCATGCGCGTTGGGGTGCGCTCGGTCGTAGTCATGCCCCTGGTCAGTGCCAACGAATCCATCGGACTCCTTGAGCTATTTTCCACCCAGCCATTTGCTTTCGGGGTGCGAGATGAACGAGTGCTTGAAGTGCTGGCGGATCGCACTTTGAGCAATTTGCGGAGAGCACTGAACGTACCCGAGCCAGACCCACCGGCTCCAGAGCCCCCTGTCGCGCCACCTCCCGCGATCGCACAAGCGACCGTCATCGAGCAGCAGTTCTTCGAGCCGAGCGAACCGGTACAACCGGAGGAGCCAGCGCCCGTTTCGATGGATCATTCCGCGCGCCCGACTCCGTGGTACTCCGACGCAGTGGTGTGGTCGCTGGGCATCGCGATCGTGGCTGCTTCTGTTCTGCTCGGTGTCGTCCTGGGAAGGCGCATGGGGCCGTCTGACGCGCAAGCCGATCGAGTGGTTCCTGCGGTGCAAGCGGCGGAGCCCGCGCCTGCCCGATCAACTCCGCTAACTCCGGTTAGTCAATCCAAAATCACCAGTGTTGCGCAGCAGCAACCGTCTTCGGCACTGAAGATTTCACCCGCGCGTCCTGCGCACCAGGAAGCCGTGCCGCCCGGCGGATTGCTCGTCCTCCAGAATGGAAAAGAAGTTTTCCGCATGGCTCCAACACAGAATCCGCAGGTTCCCGCAGATAACCATGACGGGGTTCAGTTCGCGTCCGAGCTTCGCCCCGATGGTGTGATCGAAGTTCCCGAGGCGGCGGCGGTCCGCGAGCTGGTCGATCGCGTCGAGCCCCAGTATCCCGAAGAAGCGCGCGCACAATCCATTCAGGGCCCCGTTGTTCTCGAAGTGCATATCGGAACCGCGGGAACCGTGCAGGATGTCCGCGTAATCAGTGGCGCGCCCTTGCTGGCACAGGCCTCAATCGATGCCGTAAAGCAGTGGAGATTCAAGCCACGAGCCCCGAACGGCCGCCCCGTCGAGATGCAGACCCGCATCACTCTCAATTTCAGGCTGGATCAGTAATTTGGTTGGATCGGTGATTCGGAAGGCCCGGCTTTAGCTGCCATTCTTCTGTCCCGCAGCCTGTCCGGCAGCGGCGGCGACTGTGCCTTGCTTGCGGCTGGCTGTGGCGGCCGCGGCCCTGCGGCCGTTTTGCGGAGCCACCGTTCGCGTCTCGCCATTGCCGAAAGCGAACAAGACAACTTCAACACGGCTTGAAACACCCAGCTTGTCGAAGATGCGGAACAAGTAGTTCTTTACCGTGTGTTCGGTAAGTTTCAGTCGCTGCGCGATTTCGCGGTTGGTCAATCCCTCGGCGACGCAGCGGACCACATCCGACTCGCGCGCCGAAAGCGGCGACTGCGCCAGGTGCTGGAAGTTCGCTGCGCCCGGCTGCGCCAGTGCTTCTAGCAGATAGTGCAACTCCGTACTATTCGCCCAGACCTGCCCGTCGTGCACACACTCGATGCACTTCGATAACAGCTGAAATGGCTCCGTCCGGCAGAAGATTCCATGCGCCCCGGCCCGGAAAGCTTGCACCACTACCTTGGGTTCGGAGTGATCCAGCAGAACAATCACCCGCGGTGCTGGCGGTTGCGACCGGATGTTACGCACCAGTTCAAACGTGCCTTGGCCGCTCTGTCCGAGTTTGGCGCTAACCAGCACCACTTCCGGATGGTCCCGCTTTACGAGTGCAAGGATCTCGGTTTCGCTGGGCGGCGCTTCCACCACCACGAACTGAGGATTCCTGGCCAAAGCTTCCACCAGCAACTGCGTGCTCATAGCACTGCTGTCAGCAGCCAGGACTCGAAGTTGTTTTGTGGGCAGGTTCGGGGCTTGTCCCATAGGAATGGAAACCGGAGTTTATTTTCACTGAGGGGATGGAGTCTTGCTTCGACCCGACTTCGCAGCACATTGGATCGCGCTGCTTCCCCTTGCCCCGTAATGGTGGGCAAGCCACCTCAATCTATGAGAAATTCTTCCAGGAGTAAATAGCACTAAAGGACACGCCCAAGTCGCTTCCTTACCGGGGTTTGCAGCCTTCTTATTAGTAACAATCCTTGCTCTTGCGCATTGCCCGGTGATTCACTGGCTGTTACACTCGGCCCACGGAGGACGCTTGCCCGAAGCGGTGCCGCCGAAATGGCGGACATGAGGCTGTACGTTGCGCGGGCGAACCCATATGCCCGTACGCCCTCTAGCTGAGGCTGACATCCCACAAGTGGCGGACCTGTACTGGAAGGTCTTGCGCGAGCGCACTGGCTCCACGCCTCCCTCGGTTCGGGCTTTTATCCAGGAGCTCTATTTCACCAATCCATGGATGGACGCCTCGCTCCCGTCTTTGGTTTATGACGACAAGGGAACCGTGGCCGGTTTTCTTGGCGTAGTGCCGCGCCGCATGACTTCCCAGGGCAAGCCGGTCCGAATCGCCTACGGGGGAAATTTCGCCGTGCATCCCGACTTCCGGACCACGCTAGCCGGCTTGCACTTACTGCGAACTTATATGGGTGGAGGGCAGGATTTGTCGCAAACCGACTCAGCCAATGACACCTCCCGAGCCCTGCTGGAGCGTCTCGGTTTCACTACTATCCTGCCGTTCAGCGTGCACTGGGTAAGGGCGCTGCGGCCGGCGCGAGCTTTGACCTATGCCATCGCGCGCGTGGCCCAGAGATCACTCACCGATTCTCTGGCCTTCATTTCGAAACCCTTCTGCGACATTGCCGATAAGCTGGCGGCCACGCTCTCTTCGAGCCCTTTCCGACAGGTACAGTCCCGCTTGCACGCCTCGGAACTCGACGTCGACACCCTGATCTCGTGTGTCTCCCAGTTCCGAAATCAATACAACCTCTTTCCGGAATATGACGCCCCTTCTTTGACTTGGCTCTTCTCGTTCATGGAGCGGATGAAGGGACACGGCCAGCGGCTGCGCAAGATCCTGTTACGCGACGATAGCGGCACCGTGGTGGGCTGGTACGTCTACTACCTGACTGTGGGCGGTTTCGCCGACGTCGCCCAGATTGGCGGTTCTCGCAAGCAACTCGGCGAGATTCTGGATCATCTGTTTCGCGACGCATGGCAGGAAGGGGCCATTGCGCTTCATGGGACGTCTGACCGACGCCTCATGGATATCTACTCCGACAAGAATTGCTTTTTCACATGCCGCGGCGGGTGGACCCTCGCGCATTCGCGCAAGCCCGGCTTTATGGATATTCTCAACAGTGGGGACGCGTTTTTGTCGCGTCTGGATGGAGAATGGTGTCTGGCATTTGGCGGGTAGGTTGAGATTCAAAGGCAGAGAACGGGGGAAACACGATGGGCAGTGTCAGCAATGAAGAGCTCTTAGGGAAAATCCGTGGCGCATTTAAGTCGGCGTTCGACATCGATCCGCAGGCCATCAACATAAACACTGTTCCGAGTGATGTTTCCTCGTGGGACTCCATGGGACATGTAACCCTTGCCAGCAGCCTCGAGCAGGCGTTCGGGCTCACCTTTGATGTCGATGATCTCATGGCCATGGAGAACGTGAAGGAGATTTGCCGGATCGTGCAGTCGAAGCTGGGCCAGGTACAAAGTGCATAACAGTTGTGAAGAGAACTTCGCTGGACGTCTGGTTCAGCGATTGGGACCAGCTTCCTTTCTGACCGACGCAGCAACCGGCCACACGATTTCCTCCTCCGAACTTCCCCGCCTGATTCGTGGTTTTGCCGCCGGTTTGCTGAATTCCGGACTGCGGCCCGGCGATCGTCTGCTGGTCCGCTGTGAGATCACTCCCGCGAGTACCATCGCCTATCTCGGTGCCATCTATTCCGGCATAGTTCCGGTCCCCATCGAAGAGCGATTATTCGCGGCTTCCGGCGAGCAACTAGTCTCGAAAGCGCAGGTCAAAGCGATCTGGAGCGCCAAGCCCGCCGCATCAACGATCGGCGGCCTGCTCAATCTGTGCGGATTATTCGCGCCCAATGCCGGATCAATCGGCCCGCATCCCAGCTCTCCGGCAGATCTGGCCGCGTTGATGCCAACATCCGGTTCCACCGGCATGCCGCGCCTCGTCATGGTCAGCCACGGAAACCTCACCGCAAACACTGAGGCGATCATCCGCAGCCAGCAGCTAGGCGCTGATGAAAAGGCCATGCTGATTATGCCGATCAGCTACTGCTTCGGGGCGAGTGTGATGCATACGCACCTTTATCAGGGCGGTGGAGTCGTTTATGACTCCCGCTTCATGTTTCCCGACAAGGTGCTGCATGCCATCGGGATGCATGGCTGCACCTCTTTTGCCGGGGTGCCGGTCGTATACAACGTTCTGTTGCGACGCTCGAATCTGAAATCAATCCCATTACCCGGCTTGCGGCGATTCCTGCAGGCTGGCGGAGCACTTCCGCCCGAAAATGTCGAAGAAATCACGCGCATTGTTCCGAATGCGCTATTTTTTGTGATGTACGGCCAGACCGAAGCCACAGCCCGAATCTCCTGTCTGCCGGCTGCTCGGCTCCAGGAGAAGCTCGGCAGCGCCGGTTTTCCGCTCGACAACATCGAAATCCGGATTGTCGATGAGAATGAAAAGGAAGTGGAGTCTGGACAAGTGGGCGAGGTTCAGGCGCGCGGCCCTTCGATTTGCTTGGGCTACCTTGATGATCCCGAAGCCACGGCCAAGAAGTTTGCCGCCGGATGGCTGCGCACAGGCGACTTTGCCTGTCGGGATCAGGAAGGCTATCTCTGGATCAAGGGGCGCACCGACGACTTCATCAAGATTCGCGGCGTCCGCGTCAGCGTCGGGGAAGTGGAAGCCAAAGTCGGAGCGATGGTGGGCGTCAGTGAATGCGCCGCTGTTGGAGTCAAGCACCCGGAAGCCGGAGAAGCTCTCGCACTGCTGGTCGTGGCCGAAGCCTGTGCCTCTGGAAAGCTGGACCTGGGAGAAAACATCCGGAGAGCCTTGCCCCCGCACTGGACCTGCGTCTCGGTAAAGATCGTTCCGCAATTGCCTCGTACGTCGAATGGCAAGATCGCTCGCTCGCAGTTGGCTGCCCTTATATGAGTCCTGTTGCCGAAACTCAGCTCGCGCAAATTGAAGAGGGCATCGCTGCGCTCTTGGAATCTTCTCCTTACGGGATGGATCCCGCGCAGCGGAACGCGGCCCTGCTCGCACTCCTGAAACGAGAACTGGAGTATGCCTGCGAGCGCAGTCCGCAATTCGAAAACTATGTGAAGCACTGGCCCGTTCCGTTCGCGAGTGCGAAGACGGTCGCCGATCTCCCTTACATCCCGGTTAGTGTCTTCAAGGCAAATCCACCTGTGAGTCTGGTTCCAGCCAGCGAAATCAAACGCACCCTTACGTCCAGTTCGACCAGCGGGCAAGTTCCAAGCAGGGTTGTACTCGATGCCCCCACCTCTCGCCGCATGACGAAGGGAGTCATCGCGATCATCCGCGACTTTATCGGCGCGGCGCGCCGCCCGTATCTGGTAATCGATACCAATGAAAATCTCGGACGCCAGTCTGAACTTGGCGCCCGTGGAGCCGCGATCCAGGCTCTCGGATCGTTCGCCACGGAAATCGTTTCCTGCCTGAGTGCCGCGGAGCTCGGCAACTCTGCTCTCGAAACTGAAAAGCTGCTCTCGTTTTGCGAAAAATGGAAGAACGCGCAAGTCCTCGTCTATGGATTCACCTTTATCCTCTGGACCCAGTTAGTGCAACCGTTGAAGCAACGCGGGATCTCGCTGAACCTGCCGAACGTGCATGTTCTTCACAGCGGTGGCTGGAAGCGCCTGGAACAACAGGCGGTTACGAAAGATGTTTTCGGTCGCGAGGTGGCGGCGGTTTTCGGATGCTCTCCCGACCGCATTATTGACTACTACGGCATGGTCGAAAATGTCGGAGTCGTGTATCCCGACTGCGAGCGCGGTTACAAGCATGTGCCCGCGTTCGCCGACGTGATCATCCGCGACCCGTTGACTCTCGTGCCTCTCGGGCCTGGCCGCCCGGGGATGGTGCAAGTCTGCAGTGTTCTGCCGACAAGCTTCCCGGGATTTCTGTTGCTGACCGACGACATGGGAGAAATCATCGGTGCCGATGGCTGCGCCTGCGGCCGCCGCGGGACTCACTTCCGCTTCCTGCGCCGGGTGCCGAAGGTAGAAGTGCGGGGCTGCGGCAATTTGGAAACAACGCGTCAACGCCGCGGAGGTGACAGCGCTTGAGTGAGGTCATCCGTCAGATCGGCTCGGCCGACGAGATGCAGTCCGCCGCACGGCACCTCCGCGACGGCGCGCTCAAAACTTCGCTTACGCCGGATTCAATCCTGGGAGCTTTCGAGCAATGGGCAGCGGCACTCGACAGCACCGAGGTGCGCGAAATCCCAGGTGTCACTTTCCTTCGTTTGTGGCTGCGCCGCGGCACGCTCGAGCCGATCCTGATCCGCGAATTGGGCCCGCACTCGCTTCAGGGCGGATGGCACGATGAAGGACGAGTCCGCATGCGCGCTTTCCCGCTCGGCGTTGTCGGCCACTGGCCGGCGGGAAACATCGAGATCCAGCCGATCCTTTCTCTCACCTGCGCCCTCCTCGGGGGAAACAGTTGCCTGGTGCGTGTCCCGAGCGGCCTGGTCGAGCCCACAAGGCTCATGATCGAAAGGTTGTACGAACTGCCGCAATCCTCCGCGATCACCGATCGCATCCTCCTCGCCAGCTTTGACCACTCCCGTAAGGACATTCACGAAGCCATGGCTCGTGGTGTCGACGGAGCCATGATCTGGGGAGGGGAAGATGCCGTCTCCGAGGTACGGGCGTTACCTTTCCCGCACTGGGCGCGGGTGGTAGTCTTTGGGCCGCGTCTGTCAGTGGCGGCCATGGATTCGGGCGTCTGGACCGATTCTCAAGAGCGTTCGTCGTGGTGCCGCCGCATCGCGCGGGATGTCTGGCAATTTGATCAGCAGGCATGTTCGTCCCCGCAGACATTGTTTCTCGAGCGCGACGGAGCCAACGATCCGGCGGAATTTGTTGCGGAATTGAAGAAAGCATTCGAAGAGGAGAACCGGGCGCACCCCCGGATCGAGATCGAGCCCGCGATGGCTTCCGCGATCTGCCGGGCGCGGGCCTCTTGGCTGCTCGATGATCTGGCCAACTCGGCAATGTTTCCGCCGTCGGCGGACTGGACCATCCTGCAGGGCCGGGGCGTCGAGATTCCCGAGCCCACGCAAGGCCGCACTTTGACGGTGCTGGTTGCGGATGACCTCATGGATGTAGTCTCCCGCTTCGACGGGACAGTGCAGACTTTGGGATTGGCGGTGAAAGACCGCGGCCGCGAAGAAGGACTGGCCGAAGCCGCCGGGCGCCATGGGGTCGATCGCGTGGTTCGCCTCGGACAGATGCACGTCTTCGGCTCGCCCTGGGATGGCTTGGATCTGGTGCGGCCCATGACGAGGCTGGTGCGGCACGGACGATCTCAGGACTGATGGGAGTTGAGAACGATCACTATGACGAACGCAGAATCATTCCTGCAGGCGATGGACCGGAAGGCGAAGATGTTCGCCCCGGCCGCGCGCGCGAATTTCGAAGCCAACCGCGATCTTTGTTCCTGGGTGCTCGATCCCCTGGCGCGATGGGCGGAAGCGGCCTACGGCAGCGACGTGTTTGACGCGGCGGCTCGCGGATACGCCGAGTACTGCGTCGGCGTCGCGAAAGCGAAGGCCATTTATGAGCGCGAAGGCCACTACACACCCGAGCGCATGCCGGAAATTATGTCGGGCGTCTACGAGCACGAAGGCTACATGATTCCCTACATGTGGGCCGCTATCCTGATCTATCCTTTCTGGCCTTCCATGGTCAGCCACATCGCCATGTTTCGCGATGACTTCGTTCGCCGCCTGCCGAAAAATGCAAAAGTGCTCGAGCTTGCCTGCGGACACGGGGTTTTGAGCCTGCTCGCCGCCGAGGAGCGCCCTGACTTGCAATTCGAAGGCTCCGACATCAGCCCGCCGGCGATTGCCGTCGCAAATAAGCTGCTGGGAGTTTCCGGCCATGCGAATCGCGTACGCTTTGAAGTGAAGGACGCGCTCAGGTTCGGCACCAACGGCGATACCGACCAATACCAAGGGGTGATTTCCGGGATGCTCGCCGAGCACTTGACCGATCCGACTCCGCTGTTTGGGGCAATGGCGCATCGTGTCACCCCCGATGGATTGGTATTCTTCAGCACCGCACTGGAGTCGCCACAACGCGACCACGTTTTTGAATACAACTGGGAGAGCCGGCCCCTGCAGATGGCTGAAACGGCGGGATTGCGCGTGAGCCGTCTCGCGTCTGACGCAGCCGCCGTCCCGAAAGGATCGCGGTTTCTGCCCCGCGCGACAGCAATGATCCTCCGCTCGCGCTAGGGATTTAGTTCGTTAGGGAGCCAGGTATGTTAAGAGGCGAGGTTCGTTAAGAGGACGGCCTCAGCGGTGCCGTCTTCGGGCCGCCTATATCGGCTTTAGCCGTTGGGGGCGCATGAGCGAGGAAAAAGAACGATGACCGCACCCGTCATGACCTTCGAAGAAGTCCGGGCTGCCCTCAAGCAGCGTTTCCCGATGATCATGGTCGATACCGTGACTGAACTCGAACCTGGCAAGAAAATTCACGCCATCAAGAACGTTACCGGAAGCGAGATCCAGTTCCTTGGGCATTTCCCCGAGTACGCCGTCATGCCCGGAACTCTCATCGTCGAAGCCGTCGGGCAAGCCGCCTCCATCTTGTTTTCAAAATCGACAGGAACCGGCACGCGCCCTGGAGAATTTCTCGTCCTCGGATCGATCAACGAAATGCGTTTCCTGAAGCCGGTCGTCCCCGGTGATCGTATGGAGATCGATGTCACGGTCCTGAAGTTTATCGAAGATTTCGCGGTCGTCGAGGTGCTCGCGACTGTAAATGGAACTGACGTGGCCAAGGGCAAGCTGGGATTTGCCCGACGTTCCCTGGAAAAGCCGACGACCTAAAGGACAACCGCTTCAATGTTCTTTCGTGTGATCCGGGATGCGGGAAAACGTCGCGACTCGTCGTCGGGTGAGTTATACTCGGCTCAAGTCGGACTCAGATCCGGCTCTCTACCCCTGCAGATGTTTCCCCCGCTCGCGGTTACACTCTCTATGTGGAGTAGTGTGCAGTAATCTTCGTGGCGCGGTACCCAAGACGGCTTAGGGGTGGGCCTGCAAAGCCCTATACGGTGGTTCAATTCCATCCCGCGCCTCCACTTCCTCGCTCTTCGAGTTATGATTTTCGGCGCGACCCTCTGTCCGCGAACCGCTACCTCCGCCTTAAACTCGTTGCCAGGCGCATCATGAGAACATCTACAAAGATGAAATGCCGACTCCTTTGTGCAGCGATTCTCCTTTTCGCCTCACCTTTTGCTCGGGCAGCCACGCGCCACTACTACATCGCAGCCGAAGACGTGATCTGGGACTACGCACCCAACAATCGCAACCTGATCGATGCCGCTCCTCTACCGTCTCCCTGGAACGCTAAAACCCGCTGGCCGAAAACTCGCTTCATCGAATACACCGACGCGACTTTTTCGACGCGTAAACCTCAACCGGCATGGCTGGGGATTCTCGGCCCCATCATTCGTGCAGAGGTTGGCGATGAGATCATCGTCGACTTTTTCAATCGCGGCCACATGCCACACAGTATTCATCCCCATGGTCTTCGCTATGACAAAGAGAATGAAGGCGCCTCTTATCTGCCTCAATCAGTTGGAGCTCGCGTTACCGCCGGCGCTCATTTCACCTATCACTGGTTTGCAGATGCGGGAAGCGGTCCTGGGCCCGGCCAATTGAGTTCTGTTGTGTGGTGGTATCACGGCCACACGGATGAGCCTCGGGAGACGAATGCGGGCTTGGAAGGCCCCATCATCATCACCGCGAAGGGAAAGGCAAATCCAGATGGCACCCCGAAAGGTGTCGATCAGGAATTCGTGGCATCGTTCGTGATCTATGACGAACTCGCAGCTCAGCCCGCCGGCCTCTTTTATTCGATCAACGGATTCATCTTCGGTAATCTTCCCGGGCTGATCGCGAAACAAGGTGAGAAAGTGCGCTGGTACGTGCTGAGCCTTGGAAACGAAACTGGACTTCATTCCCCGCATTGGCATGGCAAGACGCTGGACGACGGCACGCACCATCTCGACGTCGTGGAATTACTGCCAGGTACCGCGAAAGCGGTCGACATGCTGGCCGACAATCCGGGCGTCTGGCTGTTGCACTGTCACGTTTCCGATCACATGGAAGCGGGCATGATGGCAACATTCACCATCTATAAGCCTCAGATGAGATCGTGCCCGGTGAAATTGTCGTCGGGGAACTTCTGGAGTTCTCCGGATAAGTTCACCGTCACCGTTCAAAACTCAAGCGGGAAGCCGATTCGGAAGGTAAGCCTGACTTCGGAATACTTCCTCGGTCCCCAGGATCTTCGACGTCCTTTCATGGACGCAACCTGGGAATCATCCCAACCGCTGCCGCCGGGCCGAGAGCAGGCGTTGGAGAACAAAGCGAATGCGCTGGGCGCGAACAAGCAAATACAAGGGTGGGCTTTGTTCCCCAGCTTGATTGCATACGAGGATGGGACGACCTGGAAGCCCGAGCAGCCTGGCGAGTGCTTCCAGGTCTTCTGGCGTGACCCCGGGCATCCCGAATTGCCGATCCTGCCTCCATTGCAGGTCGACACAGCCGCGGACTGACTTGGGTGGCTTTCGGGGCCGAGGCTGATGCTGAAGGCCTCCGGCGTTTCAGAACGTCGCTATCCCGCTGACGCGGATGCTCGGAAGGTGCCGCTGCCGGTGTCGGTCGAGTCCAGGCGCACGTCGCACAGATCACCGATCAGCCTTGCTGCCCAACGATAAACGTTGTGTTCGCGGATGGTCTTGCGCATGTGCTGCATGCGCATCTGTTTTTCGTGAGGTTCCATCTCGAGCGCGGCGCGAATCGCCTCCGCCGTCTGATCGATGTCGTATGGATTTACCTGCAGCGCGTCCCGCAACTCATTCGCGGCGCCCGCGAAACAACTCAGGATCAGCACCCCTCGTTCGTCCTCGCGCGTCGCCACAAATTCCTTGGCCACGAGGTTCATTCCGTCGTGCAGGGAAGTGACGAGACAAAGATCGGCGGCACGGTAGTATTGCTCGATTTCGTTATGGTCATGCTGCCGGTTGAGCAGCACGATCGGCTTCCATCGCTCCATCTGGAAGCGCCAATTGATTCGGTCGGCTTCCGCTTCAACCTCCGCCTGCAGATCGTGATATCGCTTGATGTGCGTGCGGCTGGGCGCTCCAATCTGCACAAACGTAAAAATGCCCTGGTACTGTGGATACTTTTCGAGCAGCCGCTCCACCGCTAAAAATCTCTCCAGGATTCCCTTCGTGTAGTCGATGCGGTCGACGCCCACACCCATCCGGGCGGCTTCGACTCCGAGTGATTTCAGCAGGCTCGCTCGCTCTTCGTAGGCCGAACCCGGGTCCCGCTCGCCTTGCGGATCTGAAAACTCCACGCTGATCGGGAATGGGCGCACCGCTGTATTGTGATCCAGCCGCTGTATCGAGTAGTGCTCCCAATCGATTCGAGACTCGACCACGCGGTCCACCGAATGCAGGAAATTGTTGCAGTGGGATTGAATGTGGAATCCCACAAGGTCGGCACCCAGGAGTCCGTCGACCAGTTCAGCCTGCCACGGACAGATGCGAAATGCTTCTGGATTCGGCCACGGAATATGCCAGAAGATCGCCACTTTCGCGTCCGGCCGCTTTTGCTTGATCATCCTCGGCAGAAGCGCGAAATGATAGTCCTGCACCAACACGACCGGACGCTCGACGTCCTCCATCTCCTCGAGCAGCGCATTGGCGAATTTCTGATTTACATCGTGATAGTGCTGCCAATCGCTCGCGCGAAATAGCGGACGAGTGTGCGCAATATGGCAGAGAGGCCACAAACCCTCGTTGGCAAAGCCGTAGTAATACCCCTCTTCCTCTTCCTTGGTCAGCCACACCCGCCGCAGCGTGTAGTGAGGATCATCCGGAGGCACAGACAGCCGGCTGTTTTGGTCGACGGTATCCAGGTCCGCATCGCCCGAACCGTGTGCAACCCAGGTCCCGCCGCACGCGCAAAGCACCGGTTCAAGAGCCGTAACCAGTCCGCTGGCCGGAACTTGCACTTCTATGGACTTGCCGCGGCGCACATGTGTGTACGGTTCGCGGTTCGATACCACGAACAGCCGCGCATCTTCGAGGCGGTCGCGAACGCGGATGGCGAGGCGGTCCGCTGTCCATATCGATTCCGCTGACTCGCGCAGCCGTGCTTCCAGTTCCGCGGCCGAACGTGCTGTGTTCAGGCTCGCAGCCAGCGTTGCTACCTCGCGCGCCAGCGGCCGGAATAACTCCAGGTCAGGCAACTTCACGCGCGCCGGCGATGGCCGCCCGGTGCGAAGCGCTTTCATCCAGTGCGCGGTCCGCGCAATTGGCCCGGCGATACTCCACCGCACGATCAACAACGTGATCAGCACGATCAGAAATACGTGTGCCAGCGCGCTCAGGAAGGTCTCACGCCAAATGCGTACGCTTTCGCCGTGGATATAACTGGCATCGTGCACGATCGCCAGGCTTCCAATGACTTCCGTCTCCTGGTGCAGCGGCACGGAGTACACCTCTACCGGCAATCCGTCGAATTTGAGGTAAGTGTTGTCGCCCTGATCCGTCCGGATGGTCTGCGGCACGATCCATGGAGCTTTCTCCATGGAAGTTTGAAGGCCCTTGGTGATTGCAATCGGGTTCCCTTGCGCGTCGTAGACCGCTATACCCAATAGGTGTTCGCGGTTGCCAAAGTGCTGCACGGTTCTCTGCAACGATTGCTTGGCGTCGCGTCCCAGATCGTGTTCCACGTTGCCTGCCAGGCTTTCCGCCAGCACTTCGGCGCGATGCTGCAGGTCACGGCGTAGCCCGCGCTTCATCATGACCACCTGGTAATACGAAGCGCAGAGCGATACCAGAGTGACCCCGATGATCAGCGAAATGATGAGACGCGCACTTAGCAGACGCATTTGATCATTCCTCGCCACACCCAGCAGTCGATGGCGCAGCCGGTAAAAAGCCCGCAGCAATGATGCTCGTAGCGTCCCCATAAGACGGTGTGAGTCTGGATGTTAGGATTCGGGAACGCAGTGCGAAGTTTGCCGCAAAACTGTTAGCGTAGATACTCCTCCGCCTCCACTTCGCAGCATAAAAGTGAAACCGCAATTGTCGCGGCAAGCACCGTTCAGGACAATACACACTTCACCTTAAGGTTCGCGCGAAATTATGACAGCACAATGAATGCCAAAAGGATTAGACCCCGATTCTTAAGGGGTTTACCTGAGTGCGCAAAGGGAAAAGAATGTAATTCTTTCTTCTTTCTTGTTCTTGCTTAAGCATACAGCCGGCTATCTGGATTTCCTAAGCTTTACGGTTTCACGGCGGTGAATAGCAAGCCAAAAAGGTGACAAACACCGGCGACCACCACTCAACCACCACTCGGACAGCCAGCATGGCCCAGTCTCCCCGATGGCGCCGCGTCCACGGAAAGTAATCCTGCATAATGGAAGCCCTGGGCTATAATCAAAAGATCGTGCCAAAGTACTCGATTGTGGTCCCGCTGCATAACGAGCAGGAGAACGTCACCGACCTCTACGACCGCTTGAAAGCGGTCATGGAAGCGAACGGCGAGAGCTTCGAAATCGTCCTCGTCGATGACGGGTCGAGCGACCACACCTTCGCCATGCTGCGCGAAATTGCCGCGGTCGACAGCCGCGTGACCGTGGTGAAACTACGCCGAAATTTCGGGCAGACCGCAGGTCTCGCAGCCGGCTTCGATCATGCCCGCGGCGAGTACATCATCGCCATGGACGGCGATCTCCAGCACGATCCCATGGATATCCCGCTCTTTCTCGAGAAGATTGCCGCCGGATACGACATCGTGAGTGGATGGCGCAAGATCCGCGTCGACAATTTCTGGATGCGCCGCCTGCCCTCCCGTATCGCCAACTGGATGATGGCAAAAATCAGCGGCGTCGATATCCACGATTTCGGCACGACCTTCAAGGCTTATCGCCGCGATATTCTCGAACAGGTTCCGCTGTATGGTGAGCTGCACCGCTTCATTCCTGCGCTGGCGTCCTGGCACGGTGCCACCATCTGCGAAGTGCCCATCCGCAACATTAACCGCGAACGCGGCGCCTCTCACTATGGCATCTCCCGCACGTTTCGCGTGTTTTTCGATCTGCTGACAATCCGCTTCCTGCTGCGCTACCTGTCGCGGCCGCTGCATTTCTTCGGCACCTTCGGCATGATGAGCATCTTCGCCGGGTCGGCGATCGTGATTTGGCTCGGCGTAGAGAAGTTTCTGCGCCACGTTCCGGTCATGACTTCCCATGGACCGCTGATGATGGCGGCTCTCGGCTTGCTCCTCGGCGGATTGAACCTGCTGGCCATCGGGCTGCTCGGCGAGATGCAGGTTCGCCACTATCACGAACCCAGCCGCCGCGCCCCTTACTCCGTCGACCGCGTCCTCCGCTCCCAAAACGAAGAGCACAGCGTCTCCGAGTAACCCGGGGTCATCTTCCGGCACGAAGTCGCCTTTGACGGCGATTTCTCTCAAACCATCCAAGGTAAATGAACACAACTGGCCCATCCCGCCAGCGTGACCGCTGCGTTGCGTTTACAAGGTGCAGAGCGTATAAACGGCAGCGTTATGACTGGATTCGCTGGTGGACCGTCACTGCCACCCTCAGATAACCAAGCCAGGCATTCTGACGGATGGCAAGTTCTATGGTTCTTTGTGGACATGGCCGCTGTCTACCTCATCGTGCAGTTCGTAACACCATGGCTTGCAGCTTGGACGTACAGCATTCTTTCGCTTTTTATGCATAGCTCGGAGGGCCGTTTTCAATTCATGTTTTCTCATTTGTTCGCATTGAGCTTCGTTCCGGCCTTCTTTTTTGGACTCGCCATCGCCCAACTCAGACATAGGACGGCGGAACTTGTTTGGATTATCCCGACGGCAATCCTCGCCTACAAGTTCGCGACCTTCCCGCCTCCTTCGGTTTTTCAAAGTTCACTTCATGCTGCCTTTCATCAGTACTTCGGCGGAGGGTTTGTAATCCCCGATGCCCGCAATTTTGACGATCTCTTCGCGTTCAGCGCCAATTACGACATGATGCGGGGCATGACTCAGCAGCGTTTCACTGCCCCGTTCTATGGAGGTATTGGGTATAGCCTGGCCGCTTGGATTACCTTCCGAACGAAGCTCACGCAACGAGTTGCCGAGGCAATCAAAGCCTGGCACGAATCCAGACTTCGACATGACTGAACCGTCCCTTTCAACCCGAAGGATTATTGGCAGGCGTAAATTATGACCGGAGCGATCGGTTCGACCGTCACGAACGTTAAGCAGGCTGTACCGTTTTTCGGTGTCACGAACATGGAGTCCTCTTTGCGGTTCTATCTGGATGGGCTCGGATTCAAAATGAAAAACTCGTGGATTCCCGACGATCACGGGAAAATTCGCTGGTGCTGGCTTGAACTTGGTGACGCCGCGATCATGCTCCAGGAGTTCTTGCCGCAGGACCGGCCAAAAGCAACGCTCGGGACGGGCGTCTCCGTGTCCTTCACGTGTGAAGACGCTCTCGCCCTTTACCGCGACTTCAAGTCACGCGGAGTGCAGACCACAAAACGCCCCTTCGTGGGCAACCGTTTGTGGGTTGTGCCGGTTAGCGATCCTGACGGCTATCGTATGGAATTCGCGAGTCCCACCGACGCACCGGAAGAGAGCGAACTGCAAGAGTAGCCTCGGCGCGGCCAACGATCGCTCTTGGGACGGAGAGGTTTTGAGCTTACCCGCGGAGATCTACTTCACAGGCCTCCGTGGAAACGTGCGAATGAGTGAGCCAGCATGATCGACATGATCAAGATGCCCGCCCCGAAGATAAGGGCGTGCCGGGTCTGACGCAAATTGAAGGCACCCACGCGACACACCAGCAGGTAACCCACGGCAATGTTGAAGAATCCCCAGAGAACATTGACCATTGCGGAGGACAATCCCACGCCAGGCGGTGACGCAAACGGACTCTGGAACGCATGTCCGGAGATTCCATTGCCGAGATGGGGCAGTGCATTTGTGAGGAATGCACCACCGAAGAAGTACGACACATAGTGGTACCAGCGCATCGAAACTCCCTTCTCAAGGCCTGCACAACCCGAGCGCAGACGGGTCGCAACGGAAACGGCGTGGACAAGAATTAAACAAGAACGCAGACATGGCGTGCAATCAGCATCCCTTCCGCCAATTTAACAGCACAAGCGGTCAGAATAGATATGGCACCAACGCTGCCGTTTGATTGGCGTAGTTGGCGTAGGTTTCCCCAAACTGGGAGCGCATAAATTCCTCTTCCTTGCGGAGCTTGATCCAGAACATGACAAAGAGAAGGATGAAAGCCACAAATCCTCGCACTTGGGAGAGCGCGATCGCGGTGCCCAGAAGCCCAGCTAACATGCCCGTGTAAATTGGGTGGCGGACCACGGCGTAGGGCCCCGTGGTGATCAACTCATGTCCTTGTTTAATCGTGACCGCGTGGCTCCAGTTCCGACCCAAGTGCTCTCGTGCCCAGACGGCAAACAAAAGGCCTGCGATCATGACGGCAGCTCCCAGCCAGAAGGACCAAAGCCCAGACGCCCAGAGCTGAAGATAAAGCCAAGGCAGCGGGATGCGGGTCGTCGAGAGCAGAACGATCGCCAACAGGAAAGTGACCAGGCGCAGGAGGCGCGAAGCGACGGATTCGAGCCGCTGGGTGGCTTTCGTATCGGCGGCTTTAATCCGCCAGTAGACAATAAAGGCGATCCAGAGGACGGGGAAGAAGGAGTCGTAGAACCACAGCATGAGGGACCTCCCGGCGAATCAACTTTGGATCCTTGGCGCTATGCCTTCATCTACGGCTTCGGGTGATCAGCGGTATATGGATGGCAGCAGGGATCCTTGGCGGGCGTAAATTCCATGACTTCGACACGCGTGTCGTCGGGGTCGTAGACGTCCAGGCTCCACTTGCCGTCGCGTCCAATCTCCGGCCCATCAAATTTTTCTACCCCGTTCTGATGCAACTGGCTCACCGCGGATTGAATCTTCTCAACACCAACTGAGAAATGATTTTGCACGCCGCGCTCTTTGGCGTCGGCCGTGGCGGGAATGTTGAGCATGTACTCGATCCAGTCGCTGCCGTCGGGCACCTGAATCTCCCACCAGTCGTCGCCGGAATCCTTGAAACCGCCGTGCCAGTACATGCGAAAGCCGAGCAGGTCCCTGTAGAAACGATCTTCGGCCGCGCGATCTTTAACGATGAAGCCAGCGTGTAGCATTCTCCCGCTGAGCTTTCCGGTCGGGGCCACCGAGCCGGTAAGAGGATGAAACTGCACGAAGGCGAGATTATTTCCTTCAGGGTCGTGAAGCGAGAAATACGCGACGGAGTTAATGTCCCGCGAGATAGGTCCGGCTGCGACGTTGTGAGCGATGAGGTAAGCGCGCATCCGATTAATGTCCGACGTGGCGAATGCGATTTCGGAAAGAAAGTTCGCAGGTCGAGCCGCAGGCGCTTCCGCTAAAAGAACCTGCTGGTGATCGTTGAGGATGAAGCAGTGGCGCATCATGCCCGTGCAGCCGCCGCTTCGCATCGGCAAGCCGAGCATCCGGCTGTAAAAATCCGTGGACTTGCGAAGGTCGGTAACGTAGACGCGCACGTGCGCGATGCCTGTGATGGGAGGTCGTGTGGGCTCTTGGGCAACTAAGGGCGTCGCCAGCCAAGCGGCTACGCAACATGCAAGCACGAAGAACACTATCCGATTCACTGGCTGAGTAGGTTTCGACATGGAATTGGTTTTAATTGTAACCATGCTCTCAGATTTTCGCGGATTTTACTGAAAATGGGGATGCTACGACAGCCGGTCCAACTCTGAACGAGAACGCCACTGCAGCCATTCTTTCCAACGAGCTTTCAACTCAGGTAACACGCAAAGCAAATTCTTACGGGCGTTTGCGCGGTCCGTCATCGGATGCAAGAACGAAACTGCCCAAACGCCCCACCGGTTTCGTTCGAAAGGTCGGATCTCTTCGAAGCTCTTTGTCGCGGAGACCTCCCAAACGAGGCCCGCGCGGCTGCCATCTGGTGCAACGACAAAGGCATCTCCAACATCGCACGGCTCGGCCTCGAAATCCGTGATCGCACCGAAAGTAAATCCCTCGACGCTTACGTCTTCGAGGACAACGAACCCGTGATACACAGGCGCTCCCTTGGGAGGTGCAACGAATGCAGGTTCTGTCGGCGAGGCGCTGATCGCATTGTGGTCGATGGCGACGGGTTTGCCCGCTGATTTTTCGTCTTCTCGCATCCCTAACATCGTACTCTCTCGCGGGAGGGTGCATGAGGAACGCAATTGAGATTTTTCGCCGGCTATACAAACCTCATCCTCCGCTTAGCTTCTAAGCGACCATTGAGTCCGTTGCGATAGGATTTCCCGACACCAAGGCGAGGGTGTGGCAATGAAACAACAAATCCGGTTGGCTGTCTTTGCCCTTCTAACCTGCGCAGCTTTTGCCCAGAATACTCCCACGCCTTTGGGCGAGACGGCGGTCCACACGCAATTCGTCGAGGTTCAGCCAGGCGTGAAGCTCGAAGTCCTCGACTGGGGAGGCACCGGGCGCAACCTCGTACTTCTCGCAGGGCTCGGGTGCACCGCTCACGTGTTCGACAGCTTAGGTCCGAAACTCGCACAGCATGATCACGTCATCGGGATTACGCGACGCGGTTTTGGCAAGTCCTCCGTGCCGCAAACGGGTTACGACGCGAAGCAGCTCGGAGGCGATGTCGTCGCGGTTCTTGATGCCTTGCACATTGCTGATCCTGTTCTCGTCGGACATTCGATTGCCGGAGAGGAACTCAGCGCTGTCTCCACCTACCATCCCGGGCGCGCTGCTGCGCTTGTCTATCTGGATGCCGCGGGCACGTTCGCTTTTTATAATCCCAAGCATGGCGACTATGTACCAGCCTTGGCGCAGCTCAGAGACGACCTCGCGGCACTGCAGGACGACCTCTTCGATGATGGCATCATATCGAAGACATTGATCGACATGGCGCTTTTTCAAGCGAACCTTGCCGAACTTCGCGCTGAAGTGGAAGGCGCAACCGGCCCCGCTCCGCAAGCCAGTGACCTTGCCAGCATTTCTGCATACCAGGCTTACATGAAGGGCTACTACGGCGGCATCATCCCCGAGTCGGAGGTGCGCCAGATGCATCGCGTCGGCGAGGACGGGAAGGTCGGCGAGTTTCTTGGGATCGGGCGCGTAGCACAATCGATCATGCTCGGAGAAGAACGTTTCCACTCGATCGATACGCCCCTTCTGGCGATCTTTTCTTACCCTTCACTTCCTTATCCAAGTCAGACGACCGATCCCGAAAAACTCGCGGCGTATCGAGCCTCAGGAACAAGTCGGATTGCAGCCCAGATGGCGATCGTTCGGGAACAACCCCACGCCAAGGTGGTCGCCATTCCCAACGGAACCCACTTCATATTCCTGTCGAACGAAGAAGAAGTGATTTCCCAGATCAACGATTTCGTGAAAAGCCTTCCAGCGAAGCATTAACCAAGCACTGACATTTCTGGCCGCGGTCATGCTCGCCTCGTTCACCCTCGAAGTGAGCCCGTTTGAGAGTTGAGAGGGAGCTCTCGACATCCCATAGCTGGTGTAAGAGGGAGCCCTCTTGTCTGACATTGTTGTTTCTCCACGTTTTGTATTTCTGCATGGGTAGCAGACACACGTGAGTCTAGGGTGTCTGGAAGGGCGAAAGATGAGAGGCTGATGAGAAGATGATGAGAATCGGCGGCTGAAACCTAGGTTACGACGGTCACTCTTACCCTCACCCTCCTTCGCCGTACACTGGTCCCGGGACTCCCCCAAAAGATGCCAGACCCCGCCTCGCTTCCTTCTACGAAGGGCGCGTTCCGGTGCGGCATTTTCGACCGGGCTTGTCCGGGCGGAGAGGTTTGCGCTCGCTCGTCCGGCTGCGGTTTGAATTCGTTCGGGGCTCGGCAGTATGCGGCGCCTGCCTCGTTTTCAGTCGATATTCGGTTGCAAGGCAAGAACGTTTGGCGAAAGCACAGCAAACCAGCGCCGAATCCAAAACGCGGATCGTCGAGCAGATCAACCTCTGCCTGCGCTCCGGCGACTACTCTCGTGCGCTGGAACTGTTGCGAAGCTCAGCCGCCGAATATCCCAATGACGCGGAACTGGCCGGCCTGGAGAAACTCGCTCACGACGGATTCAAGCGCAACGCCGACGCCAACCGCCTGATCACCGAAAGCCAGGAGTTGTTCGCGCAGCAGAAGTCTGCTGATGCGATCCAGTTGCTCCGAAAAGCCTACGATCTCGACAAGAACAATTCCCTCGCACGCTCCATCCTGGCAAATGCGCTGGTCGAACACGCGCATTCCATGGTTGAAACCGATTGGCTCGAGGCCGAGAAACTCAGCAATCAGGCGCTCGCTTTGAATCCTGCGCATCCCACGGCCAAAACCATCCGCAACCTGATTGCCGACCTGAAGCCCACCATCTCAGTCGACGACTGGGTTGCCAAAGCGCGCAAGCTGCAATCCGCCGGCGATCTTTTCTCGGCATTGGCGTGGGTGGCGGAGGGATTGGCGGTTCATCCCGACGATTCCAAGCTGCTGCAGATTCAGGATGCGATCCAGCGCGACCAGGGAGCCCGGCGCCGGCAGGCCCGGCGCCAGGATTTGAAAGAACTGCGCCGTATGGAGCTCGAAATCGTTGCAGCTGCCGACGATGCCGCTAGGCAAGCGCTAGCCGAACGCATCCAGGCGACCGCCGCCAAGTATTGGACGGATGGCGAATTCCTCTCGATCGCCAACAGTCTTTTGCAGCGGCTAGGCCTGATGAACCCGGGCAGTTCGAACGTGCCCAAAGGCGCGCCCATCATTTTCCACGTTCCGCGGGCGAGCGCCCCCAAACCATCTTCGGACAACATCAGCCCGAAGCCGGCAGGCCAGTCTCCATCGATCCCAGCGCCGAGCCAGGCTCAAATCGCCACCGATGTGCCGGAGGCCAAGTCGCTGGCAAACGCCGCGTCAGCCGCTGCAGCAGCGCCCGCCAAAGTTCCTTTGACTAACGTTGTGCCGGCCAAAGTTTCAGCCACGGTTTCTAAAAACACGGTTTCTAAAAACGATGTTCCGCCAATTGTCGCCTCGCAGGTCGAAGCTCATCGTGCCGAGCCTGCGCCGAAGCTACTGACCGAACCTCCAACACCACCATCAGCGACAGCACCATCATCCCGGTCGGAAGAGCCCACTAGGTGGAACGCTACGACGCTGATGCTCGCATCCTCGGCGGCAGCGATCGTCCTCGTCGCAGGCATGTTTTTCCTCGCGCGAAACCATGCGGCCCCTGCAGCCAAAGTTCCCGTGCCCGCTCCGGCCGCAACGGTTCCAGCAGCTTCGGCGCCAGTTGCATCAACTCCGCCCACGTCATCTCCGGCAGAAAACGCCCTTGTGCCGGCGCCTGCCCCCCAACCGCCGCCAACTCCCGCACCCAAGGACGAATCAACATCGCCCGTTGCATCGGAAGCAGCAAAAGCGCCGCGCGATATTCAGCCGCCCGCAGAGCCCGCCCGCAACCTGGGATCGCTCGTCATCGTTGCCGGCCAGGACGGAGCGGAAGTCCTGCTCAACGGAAAACCTCAACGCCAACTTACGCAGGCTGGCCAATTGCGCTTGCCGAATCTTGAGCTCAAGGACTACATAATCCAGGTCTCAAAGAGTGGTTTCCAGGATCCTCCGCAGCAAAAGATTCGCGTTCGCAAAGGCGAAGAAACCCGGCTCGTCTTCAATCTGCAGCCACTGCCCCGGCTGGCCTCTCTAACCATCCAAGGAGCCACGCCGGGAAGCACCGTTTTGGTCGATCAATCCTCTGTCGGTGTCATTCAGCCCGATGGAACGCTCTCAGTCTCAACCGTCGCTCCCGGAGACCACTCCATCGAACTACGTAAAGATCGGTTCAAGCCGCGGCAGTTCCGCAAACACTTCGTCGTGGGCGAAACCATCTCGCTCGCGGCCGCCGATACCGCGCTCGAAGCTGCTCCCAGCGAATTGACCATCACCTTCGCACCCGCGGACGCCAAAGTCGCGATTGTGAAAGGGAACCTGCTCAAAATCGTTACCAGCGGGACGCCGCTCAATCTCCCTGCGGGCACCTATACGCTGACCGCACGCACCCCCGACGGATTCTCAAGTTCGTCCGCCCTTGAGATCTCCGGCGGGCAATCCCGCACTCTAAATCTTTCTCTCGCTCCTACCGGAATGTCGAACTGGGAAGACCCAGGTGCCTGGAAGCATGAAAAAGATTCTTTCTTCCGCAAGGGCGGAGACTTCGTTCTTTACGGCGTCGCGCCGTCCGCGGGCACCTTTGTCTTCTCTGGAATGATCGCCAAAGGCCACCTTTTACAGTGGGTGCTCAACTACACTGATGCCAAGAACTATGTCCTGTTCCAGATGGACGACAATAACTTCTACCGCACCGTCGTGCGCAACGGGCAGAAGAGTGAAGCGGTGATTGTTCCCGACAAAGGCGACAAGAAAAGTTTTCGGACGCTTCACATCCGCGTGAGCGCCACCGAGATCGTTCACCAGGTGAAGCACGGCGACAGCTGGACCATCGTCGACCGCTGGACGCAGCCCGGCACCAATCTCAGCCAGGGTAAATTCGGCTTCTACATTCCAGGCGACGACCAGGTCGCCCTCTCCAGCTTTGCCCACCACGCCGATCTAAACCTCCGCTAGCATCGGTGAGCTTCTCGGGACGGTCGAGCGCAAACTTGCCGCTGCTGCCGGTGGATGATCCAACACTTGAATCGTTGTTTGAATTATTTGGGGCGCGAGACGCTCAGCACGCGCCGGCTGGCCAGAAGCTGTCCTTCGTCGCTGTCGACCGGCGACAGGTCCACGTGGCTGGAGGCATGCTCGCGTAACCACTTATTCTTCACGCGGAAGTAATACACCTGTCCCGCCTCTGCAGTGAAATGTGCGGCTGCGCTGGTATCGTGCGCGCCAATGATCGTCCGCGACTGCCAGCTTGCGCACAAGTGATGCACGCCCGGCGCCACCGCAAAGGAAAAATATGAATTGCCGTGATTCGCTCCTACCCACGTACCATCCACTCCAATGCGTGTCGTCGGTTTTGGATTCGATTCAAACTCCGTGTCATCTTCAACGAAGTAAACCATCGCCTGGCCCGCCGGCGTCTGCACAAGCGCATGCGGTGATTTATCGGCTTTCACCTCGAACTTGATCGAGGCAGGCCCGCAACCCGGGGCTGCATTCCCCGGAGAAGGACCGTCCTGCGCAAACACGATGGTTCCGAAGAGAAGTACGACGGCGATGGCCTTCATTTTCCCTCCTCTGGCAAAAGCTCCCCAATGCCAGCACTAGCCTGGATGTCGCGGGACCCAAGCCAAGTTGTCCAAACAGGGATTGAACTGAGCAGCGGCCCGCACCATGGACAAATAACCCAATCACGGTTCCACAGGCAACAGGTAGGAAGGATTGTTCTTGAATGACCCGCCGAAGACCTGTTGGTCGGCTTGCCTCATATCCCAAACGATGACTGAGGTGGGTGCGATTCGAAACGCAATGTCGTCCCACGCGGCGAACACCGGTCCTACCTTCGGGTCTGCCAACGCGGCCTCGCTCAGATACTTGCGGTGAATTTCCGCGTTATATTTCTGCGAAGATGCGCCACGAAGCACGTGAGCTGTGCCCGCAATGGTGACTCCGCAGGAGGCGGCCACGTCCCGCGAATCGATCATCAGCGAGACGGACGGGTTTCCCTGCAGATTCTGCGCCTTGCGGCTGCGCGACGAAGTCGCAACGTAAACGTCGGTCCCGTCGTACCAGAACCATACGGCAACCATGTGGATGGAACCGTTCGGGTTGTGCGTGGCAAATGATGCGACATATCGACCACCGAGCAGCTGCTGGACTAGGGCATCGGACAGCGAAGCCATCTGGAAGTCTCCTCTCGGAAGTTGTGGCCCGATATTGCAGACCGGAGTGGCAGACGTCGCGATTCTACTCCAGTAGTCTTCATTGCCGACGACACACTACGCTCAAAAGCTCCACAGGCGATGAGTAAAGCTTGGGCTTCAACGGTCCGGAAAGGGAATGTGCCGCGCCAGACATGGCGCGGCTGGCAAGGATAACGATAAAGATGTGTGGCTCAGCGCCCTACGATTGCTATTTCCGATTCGCTGGCGGAACCCGGCTCAGTTCGATCCGCCAGTCGAGCTGACCGCCTGCAGCACGGCTTTCGGTGCGTCAAATTGCAGCCGGTTGAAATCGCTGTAGGAATACTGACCCGTGTTCTCCACGATCATCTCGTAGGGCAGATGATCGTCCAATCCAATGCAAATCGAACCTTGCTGGCCCGAATTACGCGAGTGATTGGTGAAGTTCCAGTCCCGGCAGCGGACGCCATGCACGGTTTTCTTGTCGCCTTTTGCGAAAGTCGCGCTCCGCAGTAGCGCCCTGGCATCGGGCAGCAAGTCGCGGACGGTTCCTTGCGCAATGTTGTCGCAATACCAGGCGGCGGAATAGACCGCCGATTGATATTTAGACTTCTGCCACGATCCATCGCTGCTCGGTGTGTACAGCTGGTCGCTGCCCACATAGAACTGATCTTCGGTCACTTCCTTGGAATCGGTGCCGATTTGCAATTCCTTCGATTGTTTGTGAACCACGCCCCGGTTGCAATCAACCTCCCAGAGCCGTTCCGAATGCTGCGTCGAAGCCGTGCTCCCGACATAAGTGCCGCGGAAGCTTTTCACCTGCTTCATCGCTTCCAGCATCTTCTGAAATTCTACTTCGCCACTGTTCGGGCTTACGACGTACTGCACGCCCCAAAAGAACAGCGCCGCCACTGCGATCGCCCCAATCCAGAAACTCTTACCCATGGCAAAGTCCTTTCCCCGGTATTCTCGGCTGAGGTTAGCCGACGGACCGAAGCCGAGAAAGTTACTGATGTACCTGAGACGGGGGACCAGAAAGGTCTAACAGGCCGTGCCTAAACCTGCCGGATGCAAATCGCCTTTTACTTGTGCGGAGCCACTGAAGGGTTGACTTTACGGTTTCAAGTCGCTCTTGTTCGGGTTGTAATAGAAGCGCAACCGCAATGCCAGGGATTGCCCGTCAAATTTTTCGGGCAATGGTTTGAAGGGATCACAGGCCCTGATGCCGGCCCACGCGGCACGATCCAACTCCGCATCGCCTGATACCGCCACCAATTTCATCGCTGCTAGGCCGCCGTCCCGATTGATCGCAAATTCAATCGCGAGTTTCCCTTTTTTTGTCTCGGCGCTTTGCGAAATTTCGCGATACCAATTTCTACTGATCTGTTCGAGAGCATCCTTCAGATATGGACCCAGGTCCACTCCGTGCGTGTCGCTCAGAATCTCCACGGCCCCGAAGCCCTTTCCTCCGGACTCCGAGTTACTCGGTGCTTGATCCCGGGTTTCGGTTGAACTAGTCTGCGCGCCGCAGTCATCTACTTTCAAGATGGCAAATCCCTGTTTCGTCCGGATGACGTCGGAAACATCGCCTGTCTTCATCGCGAAGACCGTATCTTCGATGCTCTTAGAAAGCTGTCCTCGCTTGAATCTCCCTAATATGCCGCCACGGGGAGCTGTGGGGCCGTCCGAGTACTTCTTGGCGAGGTCCCCGAAATCGGCCCCCTGCCGGATCGCTTCCCGAGCACTATCGGCCTTGCGCTTCGCAGCATCAATTTCTTCCGGTTTGTACGGTTGAGGTGTGCTAATCAGGATTTCATCGAGGCAGACGGAATCAACGATCGGCCGGGAAGGCTCCCCGGCGACCTGCGCTACAGAGGAACACGGGAATAAAACCAGCCACGGGAGAAACCATCTTAGGGCGCTCTTCATGTGTTTCTTGCCTGCGGCATTGTATCCCGGTTTGTATGATCAAGTCGGAATCACAGTACCGAGGCGCGGGAAGAGAGAGTTACTCGAGGAGTAAAACGTAATTGGGATCAGTCTTGAGCGGCGGCGGTGCTAAACCGGTGGAAGCGGGTTCATCACAAATGTTCCGCGTCCGCTGCAACCCGACGCGCCACTCAAAGTCCATGTGCCAGTGATGCTCTCGCTTGCATTATTGCTCGACAAACTTCCTTGGATCGTCAACACGCTGCTCTGACTACCCTGAGAGGTGATAGTCATGCCAAACGGCCCACTCAAGTTCCCCGTGGCAGAAAAAGTCGCAGTCTCTACCGTCTGGCTGGTGAAGCATGAGCCCGACGAGCTGAGAACGAAGTTTGAGACAGCTACGCTCCCTCCGCTGTTTTGCGTTAGCTGCGCCGTAAAACCAAAAGCTCCCGTTCCGTCACTGTTCTGAAGCGTCGCGGCCCAGTGGCCATTGATCGTCGATGGCATCTTGCTTCCACCACATGACGCCAGCACTAGGATCATTCCGAACAGGTTGGCAAGCGCCATCCGTTTCATCTGAGAATTCTCCTTCCGAGATGGTCAAAGTCCGAGGCTTCAGGTAACCATCACACTATCATCCTTCCACGTTTCGCTCTTTTGCACTGACCGGGTTTCGGGAATGGTGAAGGTTCCCAGAAGGAGAAAATCGCCCGCTCGCATTTCGGTGACTACCAGAGGCGCGCAACCAGCACCGTTTGAGTCAGAACGCCAATTTATTTAAAGCGGTCCACTCAACCCCTCAGTTGCCTTGCGTGCGCACTGCGAAAGCCAGACAGGTCGTGAACATCGGTAACCAATCGCCCGCGAAAAAGCCGTGTAACACTATCGTCTCGATTCTCATTGCTGACGCGCCGTTGAAACTTATCGGACGTTCACACGGCCGGGCACGGGCCAAAGCTGAACGTAATAGAAGAGATTCAACCGCGCGAACAGGGGTTCTTGACATGCACCGATCGGCTCTAGTCCTATCCTCCGCACTGTTGCTGGGCGCTACGATCTGTAATGCACAATCGCTGGCCGACGCCGCGCGTGAAAATCGCAAGCAGAAAACTGGCGCCACCGCGGCGAAGATGGTCACCAGCGACGACTTCTCCGCGCCCGCGGACGTCGTCATTCACTTAATCCCCGGAACCACTTCTTCAGGACAGGGAACCGTCATTGCGCCCGGCCGTGGCAAACACAGTTACGCCGTCACCACCCTGGATTGCTCCCGCTTCAATACCGGAGGCGTGCTGCACATTACGATCACAGCCGGCGGGGGACTCTCCGAAGTATCTTTGGATCTGTACCCCGAAGGCCCATCGCTACCCTCGCAAGGATTTCCAAACTCGATGGCGTCCGCCCACAACATCCGAAGCGGGGCCGGCGCAAAGATCGATTATCGTTTCGATCATGGCACCACGTTCCGCCTCGCCGCCGAAGGCAGTTGGAATTCAAAGCCCGGCGACACAAATACCTACAACTTCGTGGTGGAAGTAGAGAACCGGTAAACCCGGGACATAGGAATCCAGAATTATTTCCGATCGCGACTTTTTAGCGCGATGAGCGGAGCATTCGAACAGTGCTTGAGTGATGGCAGCACCACACTAAGGCCAACCCCAATTATTGCGCCGGTTTCTGCTCCGCAGGCTTGGCAAAGATCTTCGGATCAACCGTCGGATTGATCTCGATCTTCTTGTACTCCGCCGTGCTCGTCTGCTGCCCATTCTGCTTGTTCTGGTGCTGATACGGCATCGTCAATCCGTCGGCTGTGCGCCAGTCCGCTAAATCACTCTCTCCATCGAACGGGCCCGATTGCCCCATCCCTCTGTACTTCTCGCGAAGCACATGGCCGTTGCTCGGATCGACGTACCACCGCAGCCAGGGAATCGCACCGCCAATATCCACAATGGCGGCATCTACGTCTCCAACTTTTTCCGTGCCCGTCGCCGCGAACGTGAACGTGGGATCATCCGCATGCTGCGCCACATAGATAAGATCGTGATGCAATTGCGCCAGCATCTCGTCTTTCTGTGCCGGCGGCATGCTTCTCGTTCCCATGCCCGGTAGCGACATGAACGCCGCCTCGGGCGAGGCCACGATCGTCAACGTGCCCTGCGGAATCTGCATCTCCACATGCATCCGGTCGGGAAATGCCAGGATCACGTCTGCGTCCGAAGATGGACCGCCCGAGTCGCTCTCGGCAACGCTCACGTGCATGGACTTGATCGATTGAAGCTTCGCCAATCCTCCCATCGCCGTGGCCACTTTCCCCGCCAGCGCTTTGCCCTCGGGATTCGACGCAGCCGGCTTTTCTTCTTCTTTACCGCCAGGCGCGGCTGGAATCGAGATGTCGATCTCCTTCACCGGGCCCAGAGAGGAGAGCGGCTTATCGAACTCTTTCGTGTTGCCCACGACCAGTACCGCTAGCTGATCCTTGTGCATGTACTTGGTGGCGACCCGATTCACATCAGCCGCCGTAACCTTCTTAATTTCCGCCTGGTACTTGTCGAGCCAGTCAGCCGGATAGCCGTAGTACTCGTAGGTCATTCGTTCGGCGAGAATCTTATCGGGTGAGTCGAGGCGGAAGACGAAGGCGTTGAGAATCGCGTCCTTTGCCCGCTGGATCTCCTCCTCGGTGATCGGTTTTTTCGCGAGGTCGTCAATGTCCTCGCCGGCAGCCTGAATCGACTCGATCGTGCTTTGGCTCTTCGTGCCAATCGAAATCTGCAACAGTCCAGGATGCCCGAAGTTCGTGCCAATGCCTCCGCCCACACCATAAGCCAGGCCGCGCTTGGTGCGGATGTCGTTGAACAGCCGCGATGAGAATCCGCCGCCAAATGCTTCGTTGAACACGCTGATGGCGTAGTAGTCGGGATTGTCGCGCGTCGTGCCGAGGGTGACCATCCGGATGTTGCTCTGGTTCACGTCATCTTTCGGAATCAGGTAGTAGCCTGGTTTGGCAGGGTGGTACGCCACGTCGTTCTTCGGAGCCGCGGGACCTTTCGGCCACGATTCGAAGGCCGCGCGCAGGCGGCTCTCCATCGCCGCGGAGTCGAAATCTCCGCTGATGCCCAGGATGATGTTGTTGGGGTGAACAAACTTCCCGTGCCAGTCCACAAGATCCTGCCGGGTAACCGCGGCCACCGTCGCATATTCAGGCTCGCGCGTGTAAGGATTGTCGGCGCCATAGCCAAGCTTCGCGGCTTCGCGCCGCGCAATCGCTCCCACCTGGTCGTTACGCCGCGAAATGGAGTCGTTCTCCTGCTTCTGTGCGATGTCTAGCTTGTCGGCGCGGAACTCCGGATTCTGCAGCAAATCCTGGAAGACTTTGAACACATCGTCGACGTCGCCCTTCAGGCACGAGAAACTGATGGTCGTCGAATCGTCGCTGCCCCCGGTTTCTACCTTGGCCGCGCGGACTTCGAGAAAGTCATCCAACTGATCGCCGGTTTGCGACTTCGTGCCGCCCGTGCGCCAGACTTCGCCGTAAAGATCGACCAGTCCAGTCTTCTCGGAAGGTTCATTGATCGAGCCCCCACGAATGCGCGCCGTTCCGTCTATCAGCGGCAACTCGTGATCTTCCTGCAGGAAAATCACCATGCCGTTGGAGAGTTCAATGCGCTTCGGTTGCTCCGGCTTGAAAGAATGAAGAGGAGGTACGGGGAGCTGCTTCCACGGCGCCTTGGCCGGTGCGGCCTGCGCTGCGACCCGCGGCACCGCGCTCGTAAAGAGAATCAGAAATGCGAGAAACAGCACCGGTTTTGCGGCTGAACGGAGTGTTTTCATTGTCCACCTCCTTGCGGGCCGCTATCGGCAGGCGGCTCTTTGCCCTCGCCGGGAGGCGCTCCGCCCGCTCGTGTCTCGATAATGCCCACAGTGCGGTTGGTGTCGACGAAGATCTCGTTCGCGATGCGCCGGATATCCGCCTTCGTGACCCCGTCGATCCGGTCGACCGAGCGGAACAGTTCCCGCCAGTCTCCATACCGCGTCTGGTAAGTGGCGAGTTGAATCGCGAGACCTTGATTGTCGGAGAGGCCCCGGATCAGATTCGCTTTGGCCCGCGTTTTGATCATCTTGAGCTCGTCGTCCGAAATATCTTCTTTCTTCAGCCGGTCAATCTCGACATGGATCGCGTCGGCCACATCCTGCGGTGTGTGTCCCGGCAGTGGGAACGCATAGAACGCGAACAGGTGCGGATATTTAGTTCCGGGCAAACCGGTAAATCCGGCCGAGAACGATGCGACTTTTTTGTCGCGTACCAGCGCGCGATAAAGCCGCGAAGTCCGGCCCTCCGACATCAGGTCGGTGATCGCGTCGAATACCGCATCGTCTTTACTTCGGTAATCCGGGCGGTGGTAGCCCTCCAGATAAAGCGGCTGCGTCCGCTCTTTCAGAACCACGCTGCGTTCGGAATGCTGCGCGGGCTCGGTCGTCGTGGTCTCGTCTGGCTTGGGATGCCCCGGCAACTGGCTGAAATATTTCTCCAGGATCGGCATCGCCTGCGCCGCCTTCACATCTCCCGCTACCGCGATGACCATGTTCGACGGCACGTAGTAATGATCGAAGAATTTCTGCGCGTCGGTGGCGGAAAACGAATTCAAGTCTGACAACCACCCGATAGTGGGACGGTGATAAGGGTGCGCCTCGAAGGCAGCGGCATTGAATTGCTCAAGCAAACGCCCAATCGGGTTGCTGTCCGTGCGCAGGCGGCGCTCTTCGATGACGACGTTGCGCTCCTTGTAGAACTCGCGCATCACCGGATGCAGAAAGCGCTCCGACTCCAGGTACGCCCAAAGTTCCAGCCGGTTTTCCGGCAGGGAATAGTGATATCCGGTCTCGTCGTAATTCGTGAATGCATTCAGGCCTTCGCCGCCGTTCTGCTCAATGATCTTTCCGAATTCATTGCCGACAACATACTTATCCGCCGCGGCGGTCGCGTCTTTCCAGGCTTTCTCCAGTTCCTTCAGTTTGGCCGCGTCCTGCCCAACCGTTTTATCGCGCTCGGCGATGTACGCCTCATAAGCCGCCTCGACCTTGGCTAAGGCCGGCTTCTCGGCGGCGTAATTGGTCGTCCCGATCTTGTCGGTGCCCTTGAACGCCATGTGTTCGAACATGTGCGCGAGACCAGTTTCGCGCTCGGGATCCTGCGCCGACCCCGCGTCGACCATGGTGAAGAATGAAAAGACCGGGGCTTCCGGGCGCTCACAGATCAAAATCGTGAGCCCGTTAGGCAGTTTCTTCACGGTGATGCGCTTTTCAAAAGACGCTACGTCCTGCGCCGCAACCACTGTTGTCAGCGTCAAAAGAACCAGGATTATAAGGATGGCGCGCTGTTGCATGCGACGGGCGATCATCAAGCCTCCGAAGTAACGCTTCGAGTTGTCAAACCAGCGGCGAGGAACTCAGCCTCCACTGTTGGACGGGGTTGCAGGGCAGAAGTTTGAAGGTAGTCGGGCCAGAGGCGGATTGTCAAACCGCCGCTTCCGTTCCCGACCAATTTTCCGACTCTCTTATAGCTGCGTCATCCCGCTCACCCGCGCCTTCACCAGCGGACGGATCGATCTCCCCCAGGCACACCGCCGGTCGCCGTGGGATCCTGCGTTCCGCACTAGAAGCCCCACCCAGCATGCCGCCCGCCAAAACGCTCCTACAGCCTTCCCCCGGCAGGCGCTCTGCCCCGTTTTGTTGCACAATGACAGGACGGAGCGCACGTGACCGATTCAGTCGTGGAAGTCCAGGGCCGGGACCTCAAGCTCACCAACCTCGAAAAGGTCCTCTATCCTGCTGCCGGGTTCACTAAGAAGGATGTCATCGACTACTACGTGCGGATCGCGCCCGCGCTCCTGCCCCACCTCAAGGGCCGTGCCCTGACCCGCAAGCGTTATCCCGACGGCGTCGACGGCGAGCCGTTTTTCGAGAAGAACGCGCCCATGCACAAGCCGGACTGGGTGAAGACCGCCCCCATCTGGAGCGGGCACAATCGCCGCAACGTGAATTACATTCTGGCGGACGATCTGGCGACCCTGGTGTGGCTGGCAAACCTGGCGGCGCTGGAGCTTCATCCGTCGCTGGCTTTGGCCGAAAACTACGAGTGCCCCACCGAAATGGTGTTCGACCTCGATCCCGGTCCGCCCGCCAACATTATTCAATGTTGCCAGGTCGCGTTCTGGCTGCGCGAGATCTTCGATCACTTCGGCCTCCAGAGTTTTCCGAAGACTTCCGGTTCCAAGGGACTGCAGATTTACGTTCCGTTGAACACTCCGACTACTTACGACGCGACCAAGCTCTTTTCGCACGCTCTCGCGCAATTGCTGCAGGCCGATCACCCCGCCGAGGTCGTCTCAGAGATGAGCAAGCAAATCCGCACTGGCAAGGTCTTCGTCGACTGGAGCCAGAACGACGAGCACAAGACCACAGTTTCCGTTTACTCTTTGCGCGCCCGCGAGCATCCAACAGTATCAACGCCGGTGACGTGGGACGAGGTCGGTCGGGCCCTCAAAAAGAAGGATGCCGGCGTGCTGGTTTTCGAGGCGAAACAAACTGTTGCCCGCTTCGAAAAAATGGGAGACCTGTTCGAGCCCCTGCTTCAACTGAAGCAGCGCTTGCCGGATTTGAAGAAAACAGCGATAGCCCATGGGGCCCCGGAGGGAATTGAGATTGCAGCCAAGGCCGACGAACAACCCGGTAAGTCAGCCAAAAAGCGAGAGCCAAGCGCGCCTCGCACCACCAAAACCGGAACCAGAGGAAAACGGCGCAAAGTATAATCGGCAGCCAGTGTGGCCCGGCGCCATGGAACGGGCCGCCTACGCCTTCGAATCGATCAAGCAAATGTCACAACTGTTCGCTGGAACATCCGGATGGGCCTACCCGAGCTGGAAGCCGGACTTCTATCCCGCGAAGCTGGCGCAGAAGAAATTTCTGAACTACTACACCACCCAGCTGAATACCGTCGAGGTGAACTTCACTTTCCGCCAGTTGGTAAAGGAAACGACGATCCAGAACTGGCTGGCCGCGACGCCCGAGCACTTCCGCTTTGCCATGAAGGCGCACCAGGTCATCACGCACATCAAGCGGCTGAAGAACGCCCAGGAATTCGTACAGCGCTTTCTGGGAACGATCGAACCGGTGGCGGCGGCAGGGAAGCTTTCGGCCGTGCTGTTTCAATTGCCGCCCAACCTCAAATCCGATCCCGCATTGCTCAAGGATTTTCTTGCGATCTTGCCACGCTCGGTGCCAACGGCTTTTGAATTCCGGCATGAGTCCTGGTTCGCGGACTCAACGTGGGATCTGCTGAAGGCCAGCAATGCAGCGGTGTGCGTCGCCGAAACCGAAACCCGCATGACGCCCGATGTGCCGACCGGAAGTTTTGCCTACTACCGCTTCCGCAAGCCAACCTACACCGGTGAGGAGCGGCGATCGATGCTCGAGCGGATCGAGCAGCATCTAGCCGCCGGGCGCAACGTATATTCGTATTTCAAGCATGAAGAAACGCCCGAGGGCGCCCTGTACGCCGCAGAACTGCTGAGAGAGTTGAAGAAAGTAGAAAGCCCGTCGTAGGGGTTTCCCCCGTGAAACTGAGTGTCCTTCGTGGCTCAAGCCTTAACACTGCTGAAACTACGAAGAACACGAAGCGATGCTCTTTGCCAGCGGCTGGTAAAAGTCTTCGAAGCACCCTACCGGACACTTTCCTCCGCGTCCGATAACGCGCATACTCAATCTCTCGTCTGTTATGTCCTCTGAGGCCAATGCGCAAATCGTTTCCGGCTTCCTCGACTATCTCCGCATCGAGAAAGGACTCGCTCCGCTCTCCATCGGCGCCTACACGACCGACATCGGGCAATTTGCCGGCTTTCTCGAAGAGAGGAAGCGGTCGCTCCTGTCGGCGCGTCGCACGGACGTCCGCGAATTCCTGCAGCGCCTCTTCTCCCAGCAAATCGACGGCCGCAGCGTGGGTCGCAAGCTTTCGGCGCTGCGGCACCTCTACCGTTATCTCTTGCTCGACCGCAAGATCGATCACGATCCCACCTTGAACATTGAATCGCCACGCCAATGGAAAGTTCTGCCGAAATCGCTGGCTCGCGATGAGATGGAAGCGACACTCGCCGCCCGAAGCGTTCCGCCCGAGGCGAGCGACAAGATGCCGATCGAGGTCACCGCGCTCACCCTGCGCGATCGCGCCATGCTCGAGGTTTTCTACGCGGGCGCGTTGCGCGTCTCCGAGATCATCTCGGCCAACCTGGAGGATTTGAAACTGGAAGCCGGATACATGCTTGTGCGCGGCAAGGGTGACAAGGAACGTGTGGTGCCGTTAGGAAAGTCGGCGCAGGATTCTTTACGTACCTATCTCGAGAAAAGCCGGCCAATTCTGGAAAAAACGCGAACCGCGCGCTCTTCTACGCGGTCAAGCAAAGGCTCTGCTCAATCTGAAAGGCGCAAACAGTCGGAGCCTCGCGCTTCCGGGCCGCACGCGATGCGCACATCGCCCCTGCTCTTCATCGCCCGCGGAGGACGCAAGCTGACGCGCCAGCGCGTCTGGCAGATGGTGCGGGCCGCTTCGTCGGCCTCGGGACGCAAAGCCTCTCCCCACATGCTCCGCCACTCCTGCGCCACGCACATGGTCGAGAACGGGGCCGATCTGCGCACGATCCAGACCATCCTGGGCCACGCCGATATTTCAACGACGCAGGTATATACGCACCTCGCCCTCGATCGCCTGCGGACCGTTTATCAGAAACACCATCCAAGAGCGAAAGCGAGGTAGAGGCACATGACGATTGTTGATTGCTGAATAAAAAACATGGTCCCACGCTTTTCATTCAACAATCAAAAATCAACATTGAACAATCGCCAATCGAAAATCCGAAAATGACAACCTCCACCCCAGTCGGCAAAGCAATCGCAGATTTCCTCCTCCACCTGCGCGAGCGCAATTCGTCGCCGCACACGATTAAGGCGTACACCGGCGATCTCGCGGAGTTCTCCGCCTATGCCGGTTCTCGTGGATGGAAACAAATCGACCACATCGCCATTCGAGGATTTCTCTCGCAACTCTACGCCAAGGGACTCAGCAAGACTTCCGTCGCCCGCGCCCTGGCCGCGGTGCGCTCGCTTTACCGCTGGCTGGCGCAGGAAGGCGCGGTCGAGCAGAATCCGGCGAAACTCGTCGCCACTCCAAAATTGCCCAAGAAGCTGCCGCGCGTTCCGACGATCGAAGAGATGAATTCCGTGCTCGACGGCCAGATGCCCGAAATCGCCGCCTTTCCCGAGCGCGACCGCATCATGCTGGAACTGCTTTACGGGTGCGGCATCCGCAACTCCGAACTCGTCGGGATCAATCTTGATGACATCCGGCTAAGCGCAGAAGCCATCCTGATTCGCGGCAAAGGAAAGAAGGAGCGCTACGTCCCCTTCGGCGAAACGGCGAAGAAGGCACTAGCTGTCTACCTTCCAGCTCGCCAGGCGCTCCTCGCCGAAATCCGCAGGAACACGCCGGCCCTGCTCATCAACCAACGGGGAGGCAGGCTCACGACGCGCAGCGTTGGCCGCATCATCAAAAAGATCGCGGTCGCCAAAGGCCTTTCGCCCGACGTGCATCCGCACACGCTGCGCCACGCCTTCGGCACGCACATGCTCGAGGAAGGAGCCGACCTGCGCGCCATCCAGGAACTCCTTGGCCACGAGCGCCTCGCCACGACGCAGCGCTACACACAGCTCTCCATGAGACACGTGCTCCACGTCTACGACCAAACGCATCCGCGCGCGAAGTGATTCTGGTCACAATCGCGATTACCACGGTAAGTTTTCCCCGCCGTTTGCCGATTGGAAAATCATAGGACCGGGGCGACTCCGCCGAAGCCTGTCTGGATTCGGCGCCCGTGAAGCCCCCCGGGAGGCATTGTGCGCAAAATTAATCCGGAGTTGTGGCTGCTGCTGTTCCTGGTGGTCATCGCTGCGATCTTGAACTTTCTGGTTTCATCGCAGCGCATGGCGCTGGTCTTTTATTTCTTGCCAACGCTGTTTTCCGCCTATTACTTCGGCCGCCGTCACGCCACCCTCACCGCCGTTGCCAGCATTGTGCTGGTTGTGTTGTTGATCTACCTGAATCCGACGATGTTCAACCGACGCGTCGACCTGCCCTTCGATCCGCGCTACTTTGATCTCACGGTTTGGGGCGGAGTCCTCATGATCGCCGGCTATGCCACCGGAACACTCTACGAGCACAACCAGAAATCGCTGCGTGAGATGGAAGAAGGCTATGACGGGATGCTGGTGATCCTGCAGAATTTCCTCGCCAGCCAGAAATACAGTGCTACGCACGCATACCGCATTTCCATGTGCGCGACCAGGATTTCCGAAGCCGTTGGGCTCGATCCCGGCAGCACTGACGACGTCCGCACCGCGGCATTACTCTTCAATCTGAAAGAGATCGGCATCAGCAATGAGGTGCTATGCAAAGCGGCGCAGGTCTCTGCCGAAGATCTCGCGCGAGGCCGCCGCGCCAGCCAATCCGTTCCGAAAGAAGTGCCGTCGGGTAACGCCGTCCGCCGCGCCATCCCGATTTTCCTGACCGAGCGCCAATTGCGCCAGACCGGAGGCAAGATCGACGAAGCGTCGCTGGAAATTCAGGTTCTCAGCATCGCCGAGGAATACGAAGCGCTGATCAGCGGCGAGCGAGGCACAAAAATGTCGCCCTCCCAGGCTGGCCAGGAAGTGATCCGCCGCTCCGCAGGGCGCTATGACTCGCTGGTGCTCGACGGCTTCGCCAAGGTCTTTGGGGAAAATGCCACCGGGGCCGGGGCGTAGATTTCCGCTCAGCGTTCCTTCCGCAGAGCGTCCCACATCTCGACGATCTTCGCTTTCAGGTCCGCCGTCAGCTTTTCGTAAGCCGCTTCCGAGGCCTCCGATTCCGGAGGAGGTTGGATCGGTTTTCCAAATGTCATCTGCAAGGGCGCCAGCTTCTGGAAGAATTTCTTCCCCCGCGGCCACGCTTCGTAGAATCCTTCGATCGCGATGGGAACGATCGGCACCTGCATGTGAATCGAGAGAATCGCTGCACCTTTCTTGAAGATGCGCGGTGTGCCATCGATCGATCGTTCTCCCTCCGGATAAAGGATCAGCACTCCCCCGTGCCGTAGCCCGAACGCACCCGCGCGCATCGCCGGAACGAGGTTGGCATCCGGGTCCAGCACGATCACTCTCAGCCAGCGCGCCAGCTTGCGCATGAACCCCTGCCCGAAGATTTCGCTGGTCCCGACCGCGAACGCCTTTTGCACGATGTTTCGGGGCAGCACACTGGCGAGGACAACGGGATCGATATAACTCTGGTGGTTTGACGACAGGATGAACGGCCCGCGTTCTGGCAGATTCTCCAATCCGTTGACGCGCAAATGAAACACATCGCTGGAAACCATCTGGATGATGCGGAACAGCGGGAACCACACCGTATCGAACGCCGGCGGTGTTTCTTTCAGCGCGAGCACTTCCGGATCTGTGGGCTCCTCGGCGAGAAAGGCTTTCCACCCGGCGAACACGGCGCGGGGCGCGGCGCTTCCGCCTGCCGCGGCGCTGGTGAAGATCGCATCCAGCAGATCGCGCACCGTATAAATATCGCCGAGTTGCGATTCCTCGACGTTGCCGCCCAATTCTTCTTCTAATTGGCTGAGCAGTTCGACGCGCTGCATGGAATCCAGGCCAAGATCGAGTTCCAGGTTGTGCGTCGGACGAAGGTTCGCGGGAGCATTTGGCGCCGCCTGTTTCATGATCGCCAACCCGCGCTGTACGTCCGGCCGCTCCATCCATGCGGTTTCATCCGCGGTCAACGGCTTTTCGGCTGGAACTTCGGAATCATCCGGAAGTTTTTTCGCCTGGTTGGCCTTCACCCGCTTCTCGACCTCGAAGCGCTTGATCTTGCGCGTAGTCGTACGCGGCAGGTCTTCCTGCCAGATTTCGTAGCTGGCAATGCGCTTGGTGGAAGCGATCTGCTGCGACAGGCCTTCGACGTCGAAGCGGATGACCTCTTTCGCGTTCACCACTTTCTTCTGCCGCAGCACATCGAAGTTCGGCACGATCACTGCGTGCAGCCGGTCGCGCCCCTCGCCGGCCTTGCCCTCAAGCCCCATCACCGCGAGCTCCTTGATGAAGGGCGATTTCAGGTAGTGCGCCTCGATCTCTTCGGGATAAACGTTCTTCCCGTTGCTCAGGACGATGACCTCTTTCTGCCGACCGGTCAGAAACAGGTTTCCGCGCGAATCGAAGTAGCCGAGATCGCCCGTATGGAACCATCCGTCGCGGATGGCAGCCGCCGTGGCATCCGGGCGGTTCCAATATCCCTTCATCACCATCGGCCCGCGAACGGCCAGCTCTCCGACCGCCGGGCCGCCTTCTTCAAGCGGTTGCGGGTTGATGATCTTGCCCTCGACGCCCTTCATGGCTTTGCCGCACGAGCCAATCACGATGTCCGTTGGCGAATTGACATAAATCGCAGCGGCCGTCTCCGTCAGTCCCAGCGCTTGCATAACGTCGATTCCCAGATCGTGAAAGTCCTGCTGGATCGCCGGGTCGAAGCGCGATCCGCCGGTCGCGAAATACCGCATCTTCGGTCCCAGCGTGTTGTGGATCTTCCCGAACAGTACCTTCCCCGCGTTGATGCCGACCTTCCGCAGCGCTCGATTAAGGGCGATCATGGCCGCGAATAGCTTCTGCGTGACCGTGCCGCGCTTCTTGATCTCCTGGAAGACGCGCTCGTGAATGAGGTAATAAAACTGTGGCACCACGGCAAACGCCGTGATGTTCCGCTCCTGCAGCGCCTTCATCAGTTCGGCGGTGTTCAGAGTCTCGAGGTAGAGAACGCGCGACCCCTTTATCAGTGGAAGCAGCAGATTTGCCATCAATGCCAGCACGTGAAACAAGGGAAGCACGCCCAGCAGGGCATCGTCAGGCCCAATGCTGATCCAATTGAAAACGGCGTCGACCTCGCCGAGAAAATTGCCGTGCGTCAGCATCACGCCCTTCGGATCGGCGGTCGTTCCGGACGTGTAGAGCAGGGAAGCGAGATCGTCGTTGCTGGAGGCCACTGGTTTGAACGAGCCCGGGCCAGACTTGAAAATCTCCGGCAGCGTCGTGCGCCAGGGGATATGGTTGCCCGGACCGTTCCAGCGGTCAGGATCGGTCAGCACCAGGTTGAGCTTCAGTTCCGTGGCCGCGCGCCCGATCACCGGCATGTGTTTGGCGTCGACGAATGCCGCGACCGCTCCTGAATCTTTAAGGAGTTTCAGAATCTGATCGTCGTGCAGGGCGGTATCGAGCGGGACCACGGTGCACCCCGCGGCGATAATGCCGAGATACGCCGCGACCCACCGCGGATGGTTGTCGGCCAGAATCGCAAGGCGTGACCCGCGCTCCAGCTTGTTTTCCGTGATCCAACGGCCCACCGATTCCGCCATGCTGCGAAGCTCGGAATACGTGCAGCTTTCCAGGTGATCGTGGCGCTGAATCTCGAGCGAAACGTTATTCGGCCAGCGCTCGGCGCACTCCACAAAACGGTCGTAAAAGGTGGGCATTGGTCGAGGGGAATATACACGAAAATCGAGCTTCAGGCCGAGTGCCTCGATGCCCCCTTTCCCCCGAAATGCCCGCTGTCTCCGGAGGCACCGGCAACCCTCTGGCTGCATCTAATTATGCTAGGCTTTTAAAGATAACTTGGGCGTACTGCCCTCCGAAGGACTTTCCGTTTTGATTAACACTCTGCTGGGCAAGGTTTTTGGCACAAAGAACGAGCGCGTCATCAAGTCGCTGATGCCGAACGTGCGGGCCATCAACGCTCTCGAGCCGCAGATCGAGAAACTCTCCGATGCCGAACTGCGCGCCAAAACCGACGAATTCCGGGAACGCATCCAGGCGCATATGAGCCGTTTCGCCGGAGGAAACGGAACCCAGGCGGCCAACCCTAACGATGCCGCCGCCCCCGAGAGCGAAAATGATCTTGATCGCCAGAAGCGCCTGGAAAAGGAAGAACATGAAGCTCTGCAGGAAGCCCTGAATGAAATCCTGGTAGAGGCCTTCGCGGTGGTGCGCGAGGCCGGCCGCCGCGTGCTCAACATGCGGCACTTCGATGTCCAGTTGATCGGTGGCATGGTCCTGCACGAGGGCAAGATCGCCGAAATGAAGACCGGCGAGGGCAAAACGCTGGTCGCTACTCTTCCGGTATATCTCAACGCTCTGAGCGGACGCGGCGTCCACGTCGTCACCGTCAACGATTACCTGGCCAAGCGCGACTCCGAATGGATGGGCAAGCTTTACCGCTTCCTGGGCCTGACCGTCGGCGTGATCGTCCATGATCTGGACGATCAGGAGCGCCGTGCCGCCTACGCCGCCGACGTGACCTACGGCACCAACAACGAGTTCGGCTTCGATTACCTGCGCGACAACATGAAGTTCGATATCCGCGACTGCGTGCAGCGCGGCCACAACTTCGCCATCGTCGACGAAGTCGACTCCATCCTGATCGACGAAGCCCGTACCCCGCTGATCATCTCCGGCGCCAGCGAAGAGTCCACCGACAAGTACTACAAGGTTAACCGCATCATCCCGAAGCTCGAAAAGGGAGAGGAACTCACCCAGAACGAAGTTCGCGAACAGCTCGAGCAAGGGAAGTTTTCCCCCGAGCGAAGAGAGGCTCTCATCCGGGAGCTCAATAACTCGGGCAATGATCCGCAGCGGATGATTCTCACCGGCGATTTCGCGATTGACGAAAAACATCGCAATATCACGGTCACCGACGAAGGCTGGGAGAAGGTCGAAGGCCTGCTCGGGATCGGAAACATCGCCGACCCGGAAAACTGGGGCCTCAAGCACCACGTCGAAACCGCCATCAAGGCGCACGCCCTCTATCGCCGCGACGTCGAATACGTAATTAAAGATGGCGAAGTCATCATCGTCGACGAGTTTACCGGGCGCATGATGCCGGGACGCCGCTGGTCCGACGGCCTGCATCAGGCGATCGAAGCCAAGGAAAACGTCAAGATCGAGCGCGAGAACCAGACGCTGGCCACCATCACCTTCCAGAATTATTTCCGTATGTTCCACAAGCTCGCTGGCATGACCGGAACGGCGGAAACGGAAGCCACGGAATTCGACAAGATATACAAGCTCGAGGTCGTGGTCATTCCTTCGAATCGCACCTTGCTGCGAATCGAAAATCCTGATGTCGTCTACCGCACCGAGAAGGAAAAGTATTTCGCGGTGGCCGACGAGATCCAGCAGTTGGCGGCGAAGGGCCAGCCGGTTCTGGTCGGAACCACTTCGGTCGAAAAGTCTGAGCGCATCGCCGACCTGCTCAAGAAAAAAGGAATCAAGCACGTCGTGCTGAACGCCAAGTTCCACGAGCGTGAGGCGGAAATCGTGGCCCAGGCGGGACGCTATGGCGCCGTCACCATTGCGACCAACATGGCCGGCCGCGGCACCGACATCCTGCTCGGCGGCAACCCGGAATTCATGGCCAAGCAGGAGATGGTCAAGAAGGGAATTGCTCAGCAACTCCGCGTCGCGCAAGGCAAGATCGAAGGCCCGCAGGAAGATGGCGAGACCTCCGTCTTCTACTACAACGGAAACGAATTCACCGTTCCCACCGACAAGTGGACGGAAGCTTTCAACCGCTACAAGCAGCAGACCGATAAAGAGCACGACGAAGTTACCGCCGTCGGTGGCCTGCACATCCTGGGCACCGAGCGGCACGAGTCACGCCGCATCGACAACCAGCTTCGCGGGCGCGCCGGACGCCAGGGCGATCCCGGCTCTTCACGCTTCTATCTCGCGCTCGAAGATGACCTGATGCGCATCTTCGCCAAGGAGTGGGTGTCAAACCTGCTGCAGCGGCTGGGGATGGAAGAGGGCGTGCCGATCGAGTCGAAGCTCATCACGCGCCGCATCGAAACCGCGCAAAAAGCCGTCGAGGCGCAGCACTTCGAGTCGCGCAAACACCTGCTCGAGTACGACGACGTCATGAACAAGCAGCGCGAGGCCGTTTACGGCCTGCGGCGCCGCCTCCTCGAAGGCATGGATCAGAAAGACATGATCCTCGAGGACTACGTTTCCGCGATCCTCGGTGATTTGCTCGATCGCTATATTCCGCCCAAAGCTCACGCCGACGATTGGGATGTCAAAGGCCTGAAAGATGCGATCTTCACGCGCTTTGGCGTGGACATTCTCGCCGAAGGCATCAAGCCCGACACGCTCAACCGCCAGGAACTCGGCGATGCCATCTTCGACATGCTTAAGCAGCGCTACGAGGCCAAGGAAAAATTGATCGGCCCCGATGCCATGCGGCATCACGAGCGCATGATCATGCTGAGTGTCATTGATCAGCAATGGAAAGATCACCTGCTCAGCATGGATCACCTGAAAGAAGGGATTGGCCTGCGCGGCTATGGCCAGCATGATCCTCTGGTCGAGTACAAGCGCGAGTCCTTCGAGATGTTCGAAGCGATGATGCAGCGCTTCCAGGAAGATACGGTCCGCTATCTCTACCTGATGCAGATACTCGAACGCCCGCCGGAGTCGGGCGCAGGCGGACCGCCTCCAAGCACGCCGACCGATAGGGGCCCCGATCCGGTAGTTCCGGCGCAGAACGGCGGAGACGGAAACGGCAAGCGTCCGCGCATGGTTTCGACTTCCGCCGACGACCTGGAAGAAGCGTTCCTGCGCCGCAAGCGCCGCGAGCTCGAGCAGGCGCGCATGGCCGGAGGCGGCGAAGCTCCGCAGGTGCAGCAAGTCGTGCGCGGGCAAGAGAAGGTCGGCAGAAATGATCCCTGCCCCTGCGGCTCCGGCAAGAAATACAAGAAGTGCCACGGCGCGTAAGCAGCCCACTGCGACAACCGTTCGGCTGTCCTGCTTTAGGCCCGGAGTGAAATTGGATGACAACGATCAGCGAGTTTCGGTGTGAAGTCTGCGGCAGAGTGACCCGGGAGCCCATCCATTGGTTTGTGATTCAATGCAACCGGGATGAGTTGAAGCTGATGAAGTGGAGCACGGACGCGGCCTCCGCCAAAGACGCACGACACTACTGCGGTGAGGCGCACGCGCAGGTATACATCAGCCGGTGGTTGGAAGCCGCCTGTTCCCCTCCCAAGCCAGACTTCACGCGCAGTAACCCTTCCGAAAATTAAGCGAGTTTGTGCCCAGACGCGGTCAGCACTTGTGCTTCTATTCCGCCAGGTGGCCAATCGGGCGCCGCCGATCTCTGCAGAAACGTCCTCCCCGCCTTCGTTCCGCCTCTCTCTCCGCGGAACGCGATATCATGCAGAAATTATCCTTGCTACGAAGGCGGCTCTATGCAAATCGATCGGCGCGATTTTCTCCAGACAACAGGAAAAGCCATCACCGTGGGCGCGGCGTCCCTCGCCCTGGGAGGCAAAATACTTGGCGCCAACGACCGGGTGCGGCTGGCCGTTTGCGGACTCCGCGGCCGCGGCAATGATCATCTCAAGGGCTTCGCGAACGTTCCCGGGACTGAAATCGCTGCGATGTGTGACGTCGACGAAAGCGTGCTCAACCAGCGTCTCGGCGACGCCCAAAAGATGGGGCTCGCCCGGCCAAAACCTTATGGCGACATCCGCAAGCTGCTCGAGGACAAAGATATTGACGCCATCTCCATCGCCACGCCCAATCACTGGCACTCGCTCATTGCGATCTGGGCCTGCCAGGCCGGCAAAGATGTTTACGTGGAGAAGCCGTGCTCGCACAACTGGTTTGAAGGCCGCCAACTCGTGCGTGCCGTGAAGAAGTACAACCGCATATGCCAGCATGGCAGCCAGTCGCGCTCCAATCCCGGCATGGTCGAAGCCATCAAGCACGTGAACGACGGCACAATCGGCGACACCTATTTAGCGCGCGCTCTCTGCTACAAATGGCGGCCCAGCATCGGACACGCGAAGCCGGAACCGGTGCCGGCCGGAGTCAACTACGATCTGTGGACCGGTCCCGCACCCATGAAGCCCTTCACCCGCAATCGCTTTCATTACAACTGGCACTGGATTTGGGATACCGGCAACGGTGACATCGGCAATCAGGCCATCCACGAACTCGATATTGCGCGCTGGGGTTTAGGCGTGCGTTTCCCGACGCAAGTCTCCGCCATGGGTGGGCACTTCATGTTCGACGACGATCAGGAGACGCCCAACGTGCTGAATGCCACATACATCTTCGAGGAACCGCAGGGCAAGCGGAAGATGATGGAGCTCGAAGTACGCCACTGGATCACCAATCACGAGGCTGAGATCGGCACCGACGCCTATGGCAACAGCGGCATTCCAGCGGCAGGCCTGACCAGGAAACCCGAGAGCAAACAAGTTCTCGGCCCGAAAGATTCTAAAACCAACACCATCGGCAACATCTTCTACGGATCAAATGGCTACCTGGGCATCGATGGATACGATTCGTACAAGACCTGGCTCACGGATCAGGTCGAGCCTGGACCATCCGGCAAAGCATCCGGAGATCACTGGGCAAACTTCATCGATTGTGTTCGCAGCCGGCGCGCCGAAGATCTCCATTGCCCGATTGAGGAAGGCCACATCTCGACTACTCTCGTGCACCTGGCCAACACTTCCTATCGTCTGGGCCGCACTTTAAATTTCGATCCGCAGCGCGAGCAGGTCATCGGAGACGAGGAAGCCACCACGATGCTGCACGGCACCTATCGCGCGCCGTACGTCGTGCCGGATGAGGTGTAACGTTTCGCGCCGCTCATGGTGACACGCCGAACATTCCTGACTGCTGCCGCTGCCGCCATCATGTGCCCGGGAGCCTGGGCCCGGACGCGCGACGTAAAGATCGGAGTTTGTACCCGCGACATTGCAGGCGCGGCGAAGTTTGGATTCGATTACATAGAGCCTGGCGCGGCTGAAATCGCGGGCATGAGCGAGGATGAGTTCCGCGAGTTCTCCGATGCTGTACTCGCCTCGCCAATCCGTTGCCACGCCTTCAATAGTTTCATCCGGCGTCCTGACTTGAAAGTGGTTGGCCCCGAAGTCCACACCTCTGCTTTGCAGGAATATCTCGAGGCCTGCCTGCCACGCTGCCGGCATCTCGGAGCTTCCATCGTGGTATGGGGCAGCGCCGGTTCCCGCAACGTGCCGGAAGGATTTTCGCCGGAGAAAGCCCGCGATCAGATTGCCGCCTTCCTCAGGATGGCGGGCGAAGTCGCGCGCCGCTCCGACATCATCGTTGCCATCGAGCCCTTACGGCGCCAGGAGAGCAACATCCTGAACACCGGCGCCGAGGCTCTGGAAATGGTGCGCCGCGTAAATCACTCCAGCATCCGAATGATCATCGACTACTTCCACCTGCGCGAAGAGAACGAAGACCCGCGCATCATTGAGACCGCGAAACGCGAGATCGTGCACCTGCACTTCGCCAATCCCCACGGCCGCGTATGGCCGCGCGATCTGACAGAAGACGATCACTATGCCGCATTCTTCCGCTATCTGAAGAAAACCCGCTACTCGGGAAGAATCTCGATCGAGGGCCAAGGCTCATTCGAAAAGGACGGCAAAGCCAGCCTGGAGTTTTTTCGCCGGGCGTTGATCTGGCGGAAAATGTAACCGTGCCCACACTCGGAGCAAGCACAAAGATCCAGGCGCCTGATAGCTTTGGACCGACCCACGCCCCGGTAAATTTCAGCAGTGAGCGAACATTAACTTCGCTCAAAATCACGATCTACATACGGACTGACCAAGCTCCTCAAACCCTGACTCTATGGCCTCGCACGTCTGCTCTGGTCCGCTCAGTGACCAAAGTTTTCCACCGCCCCATATGACGCCCTAAACCCGGTTCGTTATACTGTTGCCGATGGACATTGAACGCATCATCGATGAGATCCAGCAGCTCGAGGAGATGTTTGAAGCTGCCGATATCAGGCCACTCAAGGAAACGGATATCTCCGCCGCGAATCGCCGGCACGATGAAAGGCTGGCGCACAGCCCCTGGTTCAAGCTATGGCAGCACTACGGGATTTGCTGCCGAACTGAGACTCCGGTAATCCAGCTGCCTGAATAATCCCGGCACCGGTGCCATCTTCATGGTGCGCACCCCTCCGAACCAGATCACTGAAAAACTCTTCCTTCTCGCGCGAAGTCTTCACTGCGAAAGAACAGTCGACGACTTTCGATGAGGAACTTGCCGTTGAGTAGGGAGTTCGCCAGGCAATCTGGTGGACACGCCGACTTCGAGGCGATATGTTTTCGGTATGTTCAGGCGTCAGAACGAAGCGAAGATTGATCGATTGAAGAGGGAGTATTGGCTCCAGTGTAAGGCGCGAGGGAGAACTCGATTCATATGGCATGGAGGAGTGCTGCCGGGCCTTTTGACTTGCTGTGTCGTTGTGTTCGTCGTCCCGGCTTTTGAGGCATTCGCAAATCGCTCGCCATTCTCTCTGCGCTCGATCATGTCTGGACACTGGACCATCGTCATCGACCTCACCCTCCTTGCCATCTGCCTACTGGGAGGTTATTTGACTGGTCGGTGGAGATGGACGGACTTCGAGAAAAAATATCCCGACTAACTGTGGTAAATAAAGCTGAATAATTTCCCTGAGGTCATCGTTAGACAACTGAACGAAATCTGTCATCAGGCTCTCTCACTCCGCCTTCAGCAAGGTGATAATCCAGCCGACGAAGGTAAGCACGAGAACGGGATAGGCGTAAAACGGCAAGGGCGAGGAAGTGGGAAGTACGTGCCCTCCCAGGAAGATTCCTGCCGCGGTGATAGCGAACAGAATCGCGCCGATGATGCCCACCACGCGTGTCCAAACAGCGAAATCCCGGGAAACGCTCGTGAGCAGCAGGGCAGCCGACCACAACGCGGTGCCTGCGCCAAACGAAGGAACACTCTCAGGCAGAGTCGTAGCGGTTCCGACCAGCATCACGCCTTCTCCAATCGCGAACACCAGGAATCCGGCGGCGGTGAGGTCGCTTCCTGCTCTGAAGTATTTCAAGGCGATTAGCGTTGTGGCTACAACGAGTGCGACTCCATCGATCGCCCATGCCGCTGCCTGAAGGTTTCGTTGCGCCATGAAGGTGCCGGCCATGCCGAACGCTCCGCCAACACCAAGAAGAATAACCGCTAGCAAGTTGACCCTGTTTTTCATATTGGCGGCCAATCATATCGCATCAAGCGCGGCGCAGCTCAATTGGGGAAGACTTCCGCGGCATTCAAAACCTTCAGAACGATGTCTGAACTCGCTGGTTACAACTCTTTACTGTTCCTCGCCTACGGGCTGTGCTACATCTCGACATGTAGCGCGAGTGCAGCAACACGAGCTCTTCGCCGCACCGGTGGACATTCTCCTGCTGGCGCTCAAAAAGCAAAACGATTGAAGCGCTGGTTGCGGCCTCGGGCCAACGGAGGAATGCCATGCGAATCTTCGTCCTGGTTACACTCTTGACCGCGTCCGCTTTTGCCCAGACCGCACCCGTGGCTCTCACCGGAGCCTGCGGCCCTAAGAATGTCAGCTTCAAGGTAAGCCTGAACGAATCGCAACATGATGTCGCAACTCCCGAGCCGGGCAAGGCCCTGGTCTACTTCATTCACGATGCGGGGACGAATTGGAACGTACGTTATCCAACATTGAAGGTCGCGCTCGACGGCGCCTGGGTCGGCGCCAGCCATGGCAACTCGTACTTCCCGGTTTCAGTCGAACCCGGAGAGCATCATCTGTGCGTGATGCTACAGTCCAGCGCAGCTTCGGGACTGGAACTCGCGCATTTCACAGCGGCAGCCGATACGGTGTACTACTACCGCACAAGGCTTTTCTACTCGACTGGACTGTCGATGCTGGAACTCGCTCCCGTCGATACGGATCAGGCCAAGTATCTGATTGCATCGTTCCCGATGGCAGTCGCAAGCCCCAAAAAATAGACTCAGCCGTATGCTTCAAAACTTCCGAGCCGCAATTCATGCGAGAAGTCTTGGAGAATGAGTGATGTCGCCTCGTCACGCCAATCATCGTTCGAAGCGTTAGATTTTGCTTGGAAGTTTCACCGTGTCCCGGCGCGATTCGGGGCGGAATTCTGAAACGAAGCTGCCTTTCCAGTCACTACCTGACGTGAACCTCGTTCCCCGCCATTTGCCGTGTAACATATCGACGACGCCTACAAGGAAAGAAGGACGACCATGGACATCACGTTAGGACCCTGGACCGCCGCAAAGACGATCAACGAGAAGCAGCGTAAGCCCCTGGCCGATGCCATGGGTGACGAAGCCTGGAACACGGCCAAGAAAAAAGATGGCTTCACGCCCAAGCAGGCCGAAGGCGGCACTCCCGCGAAGACCGGCTTCACCATCTCGGGCCAGGTCGTACAAGTAGGGAAGCAGGGAAGCGGCATTCAAGTGAAGTTGATGTTCACGCTGTGGGCGGATGGCACCTTTTCAAACATCGCGCCCGTCCCAGGACAGGCGGTCGCCGAAGGCAGCATGGGCGCCGAAGACGCCTTGCGCGCCGTCACCGAAGCGAAAGTCAATCAACTCCTCGACGCCATCAAGTCCGGCCGGGCCACCAAGGCTCGCTGACGGCGCAGGCAGAACGACGATCATCGACCCAGAACGAGGCTGACGTCTGCCATCTGAATTACGGTGCGTGCCAATCGAGCGCAATGATTTCCTCTGTCCCGGTATCTTTGAGAATGATTGGTGAGTCGGCCGGAGTAAGGCCCAGCCAAAACCCGTAATAGCCGGTCTGGTGGAAATCGATCGTGCTCACCTGCTCGATTTTCCGGTCTGCCACCTTGACTCGCTTCACGTCGGTGTTACCCGAACCGCTCAAGAGAAAATAAACGGATGCACTATCCTTCGACCAGCACGGATACCCCGCGCGATTGACCGTGGCTAACACAGACCACTTCTGCTCCGTGAAATCGAAAAGCATCAATCGGTCCTGCGAAGTCGGCAGGGCAACAAGGTAGCGGCCGTCGGGCGACCACTTCGGAGCGAACATGCCTTCGGAGCCTGCAATTTTTTGAAGCTTGCCCGGTTTTCCGATCGAGAGTAAAAATCGCTGCATCGCTGGGACGTCCCCAGCCCACGCCGAATGTAATCGCGTCACCATTCGGCGACCACGCCGGATCGGCCTGATTGCGCGGCGCATTCGGAGCCAACTCCGTTGGCGTTCCTCCATCAGCCGAGATCAGGAAAATCCTGGAATCTTTCCCGGGCTGAGCCGACCAGAAAGCGATCTCCTTCCCATCAGGCGACCACCGGGGATTGTAGGCGTAAACCGAGTCTGAGCTGAGCTGAAGCTTGTCGCTTCCATCCACCTTGCTTCGCCAGAGAATCCCGCCCGGAAACGTGACGTAGGCCACCCACTCCCCATCCCTGGAAAAAGCCACATCCTGCGCCGAGATGCCCCCGAGATAGGACAGATACGCCTTCGACTTGGAATCAAAACGTTCCAGCTCTCCGCGCGGCTGGCTGGCAGTCACGTAAATTTTCTTGCCGTCTTTACTCAGAATCGGATGGTTGTAAGTGGCCGCCCCCGCGGTCAGCTGGACAGGCTCGGGATTGATCTTGTGAAAGAAGGCCTTAGCCTCACGAACCGCCCAAACCTGGCGCCTCGCCGAAAAAAGGAAATACTTCCCATCCGCAGTCCACTGGCCGCAGCATTCATTATTCGCTTCATACCATTTGGGATGGAGCGGATGAAGATTCGTGCCGTTCGCGGAAACCTGCCACAAGCGGGTAAATTGCGTTTTGGGGTCAACTACACTGAAGCGAATCTCGCTTCCGTCCGGCGACCACGCGGGCTGGTATGCACCGATGCGTCCCGGTGCGGACACCAGCTTGCTCGATTGCGTCCCATCGGCATTCGCGAGGAAAAGGTCGTTGCCATTCGCATACGCTAACTTCTCCCCGTTCGGAGACCATGCCCCGCTGTGGCCCCGTATATCCGCAAGCCGGCGAGCCGATCCCCCCGGTACTGGCAACGCCCAGAGCTGTCCCTCGCCAAAAAGCACATCGTCTTCCACTAGCAGCGTGGAACCGTCAGGGGATACACTTTTAAGAAGCATGCGAGGAGATGGAGAAGGAATCGGAGCCAGCTCTCCTCCAGCCACGGAAACCTGCGCCATCCAGTAGGTAAACGAATTATCGTAGAAGTAGACTCGGGCGCCGTCGGTTCCCACCAAAGTCTTGGGTTGCCCGTCGTGGGTTAGCGGCACATACCCCGAAACCGTAGGGGACGGCAGCTGCGGCCGCAGCCAATAGGCCAGTATCGCGATCACAACAAGAAGGACCGCAGCGCCTCCTGCCAGGACGCTCCGGTGCTTCTTCGTAAGGGCTAGGACCAGCACCGCATCGCCCGAAGTTTCCCCCGGACGTGGCGCGGCCCCTTCCACAACATTGTTGACAGGCCCGTTATTGACCGGCCCGATGAAGCGGTATCCCCGCCGGGGAACGGTTTCCACAAAACGGGGACTATCAGGATCGTCGCCCAGCGCTTCGCGCAGCTTGCGAACGGCGGTATTTACGCTGTGCTCGTAATCAACGAAGGTGCCATCCGGCCAGAGGCTCCGAATAATGTCCTCTCGGCCGACGATCTCTCCCGGCCGCTCGAGCAGCAGGACCAGGACTCGAAACGGCTGCTCCTGGATCCTGATTCTTCGGTCCGCCTTCCGAAGTTCCCCTGCCAGCAGGTCCACTTCAAACGTCCCAAAGCGAATCGGACCGTCGTTTTTCGCAGGCGTACTCACCCTTTACCCCAGGGCAGCGAGTCTAGCATGACCGGCAGGCGGGTTCACCACTCCGGCTAACCTGCTGAACCCGTTGACTTAAACGGATTACCACTAGTTCACCAGCTGAACCTTGAGGTACCCGGGCCGGCAAGCGATGTTCCGCACACCGGAGGTGCTGAATGTCGACGAAAAAGTTAGCCAGGGTGGCGATCGTAGTGGCACAGGTGATCCTGCTCCTCGGAGCCGCCTACGCCACCGATAACCAAGGTCAGGAAATCACGGTTCGCGTGATCGACGAGGTTGGAGTACCCGCCAAGGAATGGGAAGCGGCCAAGCTCTTCGCCGACAAGATACTGCGGTCGGCCGGAGTGCCGGTAACCTGGGTCCGCTGTCTGTGGAATCCCGCCACCGGGAACACGGACTGCCCGTTATCGGAGATCCCGAATCAGCTCAGCCTGCTCGTCGTTTCCGAGCAGACGGCCCGGCGCCTGCGCGACCACGCCGAGGCATTCGGCATGGCGCTGGTACTGCCAAACGGTTCTTTCGGGTCGAGAGGATACGTTTTCTATGGCCGTATCCAGATCAAGTGCGCCGAAAAGCATGAGATCAACGAGGAGTCGCTGCTCGGTGCAGTGGTGGCCCACGAGATCGGACATCTGCTTCTGGGCCCGAACTCGCACAGCCGTGTCGGAATCATGAAGCCGGAGTTCGACCGCAATGACGTCCGCGGAATCATGTTGTCCGCGCTAAAGTTCGACCACCGTCAAAGCGAAGCACTCCGCGTTGCGGTCACGAGCCGGGTTCAGGCTTCTCGTTCACAGCAGGCAAACCCGCTCTACATCTCCGAAGCCTCGATGCGATAGGAAGAATGGGTGCTTCCGGAATTTCGCGATCCTGTAGTTAGCGGTGTTGAGTTATTTTGTGGGCCTTGTGTCCGTCTTTTCAGGCACCGCGTATTCACCGTCCCAATTCACCTCGCCACCGCTCTCGTTCTCGTTTGCGGTGTAGGTGCCTGTCCCTGTGATCCCACTCAACTTTCCGGTCCCGCCCGTGAATTCCCAGTAGCCTTTGACGCGGTCCGATGGCTCTGCGTAGGTGGTAGCCCAGCGAAATGAAATGTAGAACTTATCGCCGCTGGCTATGCTTCCGACGAATGTCCCATTGGTTGCAGCTCGCGTGGAGCCCTTTTCGGAGAAGGCAACGAAGCCTCCTTCCGTCGCTCTTTCGCCCGCCATTTCGAAAGGAGTCAACCAGGTGCAGGTGCTTTTCTCCAATGTCATCATATGTCCGGCTTCATCGCCGGCAGGCTCGGTTGCAAGCGCTCGCGGCTTCGGGCAATGCAGGGTCGCGGTCAACTTCGTCTGTGCCGCAGCCGCTGATGCCAAGAGGAATATCAGAATTGCCACACTCCCAGTGCGTATTTTCATTAGGACCTTAGCCTCGCTGACTTACGCTAGCAGGCTATTACTCTTAGCTGTTCGAGGCTGTGACGGCCGTCACACGGTGGCCCACTCAACCCATCGTTTGGGTTGAGTGGGGCAGTTTGGGGCTCTTGTCGTGGTCAAACTTTCCAGTCCGATTCGTTACGGCGCTCCGCAAGATGAACTACTGGCCGAGGAGAAAATTATTGCGACACACCGTTGAGGGAATCCTCGCGGTTTTTCCGCATTACTTTACAGACAATTGCCGGCTCGGTTTCACAGGCCGGCCCCGTCGCAAAATTCAGGAGCAGATTTTATGAGCGATCCGCAACTCACGTTTCTTTATGAGCCCACCTCGCAGGACCTGATTGCGGGTCGCCCGAATGCCAACGGTTTCCGCAGCCTGGGTCCATATCTGGCGGTCATGCCTCCGTCCAGTTACCTGGTGCACGGGAACAGCGAAATCACCATTGTGGATCAGAAGAAACAGAATGTTGCCTCGAAGTACGCGACGTTTCGACGGTGGCGCCAATGGACACTCGCGCCCGGAGAGGGTTACATCCCGACCGGTCCGGTATACAACTGGGACCTTGATACAACCGGCAACGGCCCGAGCTGGAAAGATATTCCGGGAGCCAAGCTCGGCAATCCCGCGGAGTGGCCGCAAGAGCGTGAATTGCTGGAATTCTTTGTGCTGGTCGATGGACACCCGGAGATGGGCTCGTTGTATTTTTTTGTGGTCGTGAGTCTGAAGCCGGGTCAGTATCGGGTGGAAATGTCGTCCGCTCTGCACGGAAATGATGGTGACCCTACCGTGCCGCTCAAGAATACTCCGGTACCCTGGGCTCAGGAGTCCGGTTGTCCGATCAAGGTAAACTCGGGATGGCTGAGCGTTCCCCAGTTGCCGCAACGCAAGCGGTAATTTTTTCCTCGCCGACTCGCGGTGGCAGGCTCTCACATCAGGCGGCGCATTATTTCGCCGGCTTGCTTTTTCCGTTCTGCGCTGCCAGCCCGTATCGAATTGCCGCTTCAAGCGTATCGACGTTGATATCCTTTAGGGTTTTAAACCGGATGCAGTATCCGGTAACGCTCGCCTTGCCTAGCTTTTTTCCATAGGTTTTGGCCAGGTACTTCTTATCTTTGAGACCAAGAATATAGACAGAGATTCCGGTTTGGTTTCCGCTCACACCGATCTGAAAAAACTCTCTGCTCTTGCCATTGGCATATTTGATGGTGTGAAGTCCATATCCAATCGTCGGGTTGGAAACAGTACGGTTTTTGGCGTCTTTGCCATCTGCGAACCACAATTTGCATTTTGGTGACGCTTGAAGTGTTAGCCGATGCAACTCGCGCAGATCGCTGCGTTTTGGCTCCGGTTCGCTGGCAATATACTTCTCGATTTGTTCTTGTATGGTCATAGGTTCTGCTTCCCGGTTGCGCGCACGAACGATTTGGACAGTCGGCTCCATGTTGCGATGAGTGTAGCCAAGCTTGAGAGCCTTCACCATGTCGTCGAATGGCGGGGCCGGAATTCGACAAAGCCAGAAAAGTTTTTCAGGCCTCCTTCGCCGTTTGCTTTCGGAAATGCCATTGAGCGAGAGTCCCTTTCTGGCCCCGAGCGGGTGGGCCGGTCGCTTCGTAGAGTGCCTCGGGCCACGTTTCTTGAGGCCTGCAGACGATGATCGAGGGCTACTGAAACCCATTGATCATCGCGAGGTTTGCGCGATGCGGTGGCTTGTTAAATCGATTTAACTTACGTTTCTAAGTTACTGATTACAAATGAGATATAGAGTATTATTTGCACAGTGTTTTAGTTGAGAAAGTCGCCTCGAATCAGCCGCTTCCGGGTGACTGCACCACTTTTGGCGCACCCGTTGGCGGCGGGGGGACTTGACTTCTGCCTCCCCCGAAAATGGGGTTCTGCACAGAGGCGAGTGTGATCAGGATCACTTCCTTACGGCGCGGAATGTCATATCGCGCGCCGCGCTTCCGCTGCCCTCTTTCCACTCGGCAAACAGCGTCGCGTAATTCCTGGTGATGTATTGTTCGCGGCCCACGCCAAGTTTTTTCGCGGTGGCGTCGATCCAGCGCGACGGGCCTTCGATCTCGCAGAAATTTCCAATTGGAGTCTCGTCGAGGACTACCTGTCCGGGGCCCTGCGACCACTCCGCACGAAATTTTTCGTATTGAAAGCTCGGCGAGTACCCGAGAGCGCGCAGGATCGTATCCAGCTTCCTGCCGTCGGCGACCTCCGTCTCAATTTCCACGCGGCTGCTGTGGCGCGCCTGCTTGCTGTCGCTCTTGTGCGTGAGCGTCCATTTGCGGCCGTACTGCCGGATGCGCAATAGCTCGTTGCGGTTCCGCAGTACCTCTCCCGGCAAGTCGTAGAGCGTGTTCATCTCGTAAGTGCGGGAAGTCACCAGGCGAAATCCGGCGGAGCGCAGCTTGCGGCGAAGTGCGCGCAGGTCAGTCACACGAAATTTGATTTCAACTTCCTTCGCCATGAGATCAGTGTATTACGCGAGCGGTGCGGCGGGCGTCGGCACGATACCTGGCGAAGCGCAGCGCTCCCAATCGACCGGTTCCACCGCGCCCACGATGAATGCCCACGACGCCGCGCCAATCCACGAGACGCACGCGGTGATCAGGAAGGGCCAGAAGAAGTGCCCGGTCTTGTCGAGGAGAAATCCGGTGAGAAAGGGCGCGATCCAGCCGGCAAAGTTTCCGATGAAGTTCTGCACTCCAGTCCACCGCCCCGCGGCGTGGGGCCCGGCCAGCGTTTGAGTGACGGCCCAGGTGCTGCACGAACCCATACCCATGGCGACGCCGGTCAGGACGAGCATGACGAGAAAGGTGCGGCCCTCGGCGAACACCGTCAAAAGCAGGCAGATGCCAATTCCGACTTGACCGACCACTGACGTTCCCTTGCGCACTTGCGTGGGAGTGGCGCCGGCGTTGATCCAGTGATCGGAGAGCTTGCCGAAGAGGATCGCCGACGCCGATGACGACAGAAACAGCAGAGCGCTGTACTTGCCCGCATCGCGCAGGGAGAGGCCGTGCGCCCGCGTCAGGTACGTTGGGAACCAGGTCACGAGGAAATAGATGTAGTAGTTGATGGCGAATTGGCCGAGGCAAGTGCCCCAGGCGGAACGCTGCCGGAGGATTGCCGGGATGTCGATCGGCCGTTTCGGCGCCGGATGCGGGCTAGCAGTCTTGCGAGGCATCCATGCCAGCCACGGAATGAGCCAGAGGAGGCAGCCGACTCCGAGCACGACGAAGAAAGGACGCCAACCAAACGTGCCGACAACTTCTCCGCCAATCAGGATGCCGATCGCCGGGCCGAGCGAGGTCCCGGCCATCATCAGTGCGTTGGGAAATCCGCGGCGCGCCTCGCTGAAATAGTTTCCGAGAATGTTGGAGTAGGAAGGGAAGGCGACAGACTCTCCAATCCCGAGAATGACGCGGACGATGATCAAGGCGGCGAAGCTGTGCAACGCCCCAGTGACGGCGGTAGCCGCCGACCACAGAAGAAATCCGCCGGCGAAGACCCACTTCACATCGAAGTGGTCCACCAGCCATCCCGAGGGAATCTGCATCAGCGCGTAAGTCGTGAAAAAGGCAGCCAGCAGAGTTCCCAGTTGCGTATTGGAGATGCCGAGCTCGTGTTGCAGCAACGGCGCCGCGATGGAGAGATTGCTGCGGTCGATGTAGTTGATGAGGATGGAAAACACCATGAGGACGATCACGCGATTCATCGCGGGATGACTCTGCTGCGGGGCGGATTGTGCGCGGGGAAGATCCAAGGAGCGGGGCCGGTGTGAGAAAGCCGCCCAATTCTACACTCAGGTGGGAATCGAGAGCCGCTGGCGCTCGCGGTCATGCCAAGGGGGCGCGCGCTTTTACCAGCCCCGGCGAGGGATCTCCCGCGCTACGACTTTTCGGGGATTCACCCAAGCCTCTTCTGCAGGGGAGATCCTTCGCTCCGCCTGAAAAGCGGCTGCGCTCAGGATGACGCACCCCAATTGTTAGCTTTCACTCCGCTGGACTGAGTCATCCCGAAGTGCCCGCGTTTTCTCCAGCGGGCCGAGGGATCTCCCGCGCCACCCACATTTCGGGGATTCACCCCAAGCCTCTTCTGCAGGGAGATCCTTCGCTCCGCCTGAAAAGCGGCTGCGCTCAGGATGACGCAAAGGCAAAAAGCGGTCGCGCTCCGGATGACGCAACGGCAGTGCGCCAGCGCTTACGAGAAGGTTGGGAGTTTGACCAGGTCGTCTTTGGGGACCGACTCGAGGTGGCCGCCGGCTTTGCGCCAGGCGGCGAGGCCGCCGACGATTACGAACGTGTTGAATCCTTTTTCCCGCAGCAGGTGCGCCACCCGGGCGCTAGTGGCTTCGCGTGCTCAAGTACAGTAAAGATAAATGTCCTTCTCTTTGGTGAGATTCTTGATCTCCTCGTCGAGATTGTTGGGTTCGATGCGGATGGAGCCTTGAATGCGCTCCGCGCCGATGTCGTAGTAGCCATGGCTGCGGACGTCGACGATCTGCATTTTTCCGCGGTCTTCAGAAGCCAGCCGCGCCGCGAGTTCCTGCACCTGGATGCGTGGCACGACGTTGTACTTGCGGTATTTGTGGAAGTGGACGGCCCGGTATCCCGCATAGATTACGAGGGCGACGATGATGAGCACTTCCATGGCACGTCCGGCGGCGCGGAAGCTGTTCAGCGTCACCGCCAGGAAGTCGCGAGAGACGTAGCCGATGAGCAGGTAGGCCGAGGTGTAGAAGACCGATCCGAAGAGATCGAGAAACAGGAACTGGCCAAAGCGCATTTTCATGCTGCCGGCCAATGGCGCGGCCATGGTGTTCACGCCGGGAATGAACTTGGCGATGAGGAGCGTGGTTTTGCCGCGCTTGTAGAAAGACTCGGCCGATCGGAGAATGCAGTTTTCCGGGTTCAAAGATAAACGGCAGAGAAATCCGAGCAGCGCCCATCCGGCATAGCGGCCGAACCAGAACTGTGCGGCATCACCGAGGAGCAGCGCCAACACCGCGGCGAAAAAGATTCCCGGAGCCCACAGGGTATGGGAGGCGATGGCGGCGCCTCCTGCTACCAGGGCGATCGATGCCGGAAACGGAAGTCCCAGCGCCTCTGCCAGCAAAATGGCAAAGGTCAGGGCATACCCGTGCGCGGTCATCATGGTGAGTAGATCGTGCATGGAACTCCCATTGGATAGCGGAGGGCCGCAAAAAGCTTCAAGTATAAACAAAGCCGGGCAGGCCCGAAGGGGCGCTGCCCGGTCTTTGCTGCACGGGGAGTGCGTCTCTCAGGAGGACTATCCCCGTTCGATCAGGGTGAGACAAAGACAACGGCTGGCACTCGAAGTCTTTCCGGCCAGGCCGGCGCGTCGAAGAAGCAAGGCGCTTTTCGTCCAAGGCTTCGACTGGAAGCCGCTGTCTCACGTTGCTGGTGTCCACCGGGGCGCAAAGGTCCCTTGACGACCCTGCCTTTCCCAGGTGTCAAGGGGAGAGGAGGTGAGGTCACCCTTGCCGGGCGGCCTATCGCATGCCAGTGCGTCTCGTTAGCCTTTCGCCGGAGCGGTAGAGGCCAACAACTCCCGGACATTCTGCGATAACGCCGCGAAAAATTCTGTGGCGATCGTCACCGGATTGTGTGACTTCGATCAAGGGGCGATCTTCTGCGATTGTGTGTTTCTGAGCACTGAGAGCGAGAGGTCTTAACCACGACGCACACTAAGGTTCGCGGAGAGCGGCTTTGGGAGTTACTTCGTGGTTCTACTTTTCGCGGGCTACGACGAATTCCGGGGCCCAGAGCAGGGCTCGCTTGATTTCTGAGTCGGGGAAGGTGCAGATCGCTTTGCTGGCGGACTCGGCATATTGGGTGGCGCGGGCCGAGGCGGCTTCGAGTGAGCCGTAACGCTGCAGGATGCCGAGAATGTCGGAGTGAGTGACGCCGTTGAAGGCGCGATCGCGCAGGATGGTTTCAATCTTGCCACGCTCGGCCGGGGTGCAGCGCTCGAGGGCGTGGATCACGGCCATGGTCGCCTTGCCTTCGCGGAGATCGCTCGCTACGGGCTTGCCGAGGACATCTTCGGAGGCGGTCAGGTCGAGGACGTCATCGACAATCTGAAACGCCATGCCAAGGTCATGTCCGTACTGGCCAAGCGCGGCTTCCTGGGCCAGCGTGGCGCCGCCGAGGATTGCGCCCAACCGCATGCACACGGAGAACAGGCAGGCGGTTTTGCGGAAGATGAGATCGAAATGCTCGTCGAGTGTGATCGGCTTGCCCAGCTTTTCCATCTGCAGCAGCTCGCCCTCGACCATCTGCTGCGTGAGTTCGATCAGCGTATCGAGGATGCGGAAGTTGCGCTCCTGCACGGCGATCTTGAAAGCCTGCATGTAGAGCCAGTCGCCGGCAAGGACGCACTTCGAATTGCCCCATTGCGTGTTGGCCGCGGGGCGGCCGCGGCGGGTTTTAGCCTCGTCGATGATGTCGTCGTGAACGAGTGTTGCGGTATGGATGATCTCGACGACCGCACCCAGCCGGACGGCTCCGCGGCCTTGATAGTCAAAGAGTTTTGCGGATAGCAGAAGCAGGGCAGGACGGATGCGCTTGCCGCCCCCGGCGCGAAGATATTCGCCGATCTCGGTGATCGCCTGAACGCGCGAGACGGTATCACGTCCGAACTCGCCTTCGATCGCGACGAGGTCATCCCGCAGCAGATCGAAGATCTCTTTGCCGTTGATGATGGCGGGTGCGCCCATTGACTTCAGTATTGCCAGTACCCGGTTAAAACTTTCGGCTTCCGGAAGCCCAACACCGAACGCCGGAAGCTGACTAATTCGTTCGGTAATTAATGAACTGCATGTCGATGCCAAAATCGGACTGCCGCAGTAAGGCGATGATCTCCTGCAGCGTGTCGCGATCCTTGCTCGACACGCGCACCAGGTCCCCCTGAATGGATGCCTGCGCTTTCTTCTTGGAGTCCTTGATTTTCTTAACGATATCGCGGGCCTTCTCGATCGGGATGCCCTGCTGCATCGTGATGCGCCGCTTGACGGTGCCGCCTGCCGCCGGCTCCAGGGCGGCGTACGTGAGTCCTTTGAGCGAGACTCCGCGCTTCACCAGTTTCTGTTGCAGGATATCGTTGACCGCCTTCAGCTTGTACTCATCGGCGGAGTGCAGGACGATGGCTTCTTTTTCCAGCTCGATGTTTGACTTCGAATCTTTCAGATCGAATCGGGTGTGAATCTCCTTGAGCGCCTGTTGGATGGCGTTGGAGACCTCCTGCATATCGATTTTGCTGACGATGTCGAAGCTGTTATCGGGCATAGATTTCTAATCTTTCTGAAATCAATGGAATGTAAATTCGAGACTAACAGAACTTCAGCGCTAACGGACAGGAACTTTGCTTTCGGAGATTTCAGCAATTTTGAAAAAATTGTAGAAGTTGCGGGAGGTGCGCTCGCCGACTTCGTCCGCGGAGAGTCCACGCAGTTCGCCCAACTGGCGCGCCGTTTCTTTCACAAAGGCCGGCTCGTTTCGCTTGCCGCGGTGCGGCACCGGAGCGAGATAAGGCGAGTCGGTCTCGATGAGAATGCGATCGAGCGGGACGTCGAGAGCGGCGTCGCGAATCTGCTGCGCCTTGGGGAAGGTTATGTTTCCGGCGAAAGAGATCATGAACCCCATCTCGAGCCCGCGCGAGGCTTGCGGCCAGTTCCCGGTAAAGCAGTGGAGGATGCCGCCGAGCCCGGTTGGCTGCCAGTGCTCGTGGATCAGTTGGAGGCAGTCGTCCCAGGCATCTTCACTGTTGTTGGAGGGGCGGCAGTGGATCACGATTGGAAGCTTTGCCTTGGCCGCCAACTCCATTTGCGTGATGAAGACCTGTTTCTGTATGTCACGCGGGGAGTGGTCGTAGAAGTAGTCGAGACCGATCTCGCCCCAGGCGATCATCTTGGGATGGCGAGCGAGTTCCTGCATGCGGTCGTAAGCGGCCTGGTCGGCGAGACGCGCTTCGTGGGGATGAATGCCGATCGTGGCGTAGATGAAATCGTATTGCTCGGCGAGCCTGAGGCCGCAGTCGAAGTTGGACGGGCCGTCGCCGTTTCCGATCGCGACGATGTTCTGCACGCCGGCTTCGCGCGCGCGAGTGATCACCTGCTCGCGGTCGGTCGAGAACTGTTTGCCTTCGAGATGGGCGTGGGAATCGATGAACATCGGGTTTCAGACCTCGGACATTTGGCTTTTGGCGTCACCCCGCAGGCCCGCGTTTTTCGGCGGGTCGAGGGATCTCCCATACCCACGTGGCTGACGGCTGACCTGACACCCGGCCTTATTTCAATCTTGCCCCTATCGGCACTTCTTCCAGGAAACTTGCGAGGGCCGGCTTTCCGCCTTCGAGTGATGCGGCGACGATCATGCCGTTCGACTCCAGGCCGCGCATTTTGCGTGGGGCGAGATTGGCTACGATGACCACCTTGCGCCCCACCAGAGTCTCCGGGGCGTAGGCTTCGGCGATTCCGGCGAGCACCTGGCGGACTTCGGTGCCGATATCGATTTCGAGGCGCAACAGCTTGTCGGATTTCGGAACGCGCTCGGCCACCTTTACCAGACCGACCCGGAGGTCTACCTTGGCGAAATCATCGATGGTGATTTTGCCGTTATTGTCCGCGGTTTGCGCGGGTACTGGATTGGCTGGCTGCGGTTTCGCTGGCGCGGGCTGCGCCGCTGCATCCTTCGGCTCTTCCACCGCAGGTCCTCGTTGCTGCTCTTCCATCTGCTGCATCCTTTCGATGGCGCTCTTGTCGGCGCGCGGGAATACGGGATGGATCTCACCGAGCCTCGTGCCGAGGCGTAGCTGTCCCCAGCCCAGCTCCTTCAACTTCACTTGCTTGATGTCTCCCAATCCCATTTGCGCCCAGATCTTCGCGGTTGCGTCCGGGATGACGGGATGGGCGAGGGCCGTCGCGACGCGCAGGGCCTCGGCGGAGGTGTAGAGCACGGTGGCAAGGCGGGAGCGGCTTTGTTCGTCCTGTTTCTCGCCTAGCGACCACGGCTCGTTTTCGACGATGTATTTGTCGACGGCGGCGATCAGTCCCCAGGCGCTTTCGAGAGCCCGGGAGAACTGAAATTGATCGAAGTATGCGCCGAAGTCGGTGATCGCCTTCCGCGCGGTGCTCGCAATCGCGTCGTCGGCGGAAGTGTGCGCAGCAGCATGCGACGGATATGGCACCTCGCCTTTGAAGTAGCGGTTGATCATGGTCAGCGTGCGGCTGGCCAGATTGCCGAGGCCGTTCGCAAGATCGGAGTTATAACGCTGCACCAGCGCGTCGAAGGAGAACGATCCGTCCTGGCCAAAGACGACTTCGCGCAGCAGGAAGTAGCGGAGGGCATCGGCGCCAAGAACGTCGAGAATGGTTTCGGTGCGGACGATGTTGCCGCGCGACTTCGACATCTTGCTCTCTTCGAAGAGCAGCCATCCATGAGCGACGATTGCCCTGGGCACGGCCAGGCCCGCGGCCAGTAGAAATGCCGGCCAATAGACACAGTGGAAGCGGACGATCTCTTTGCCGATCATGTGCACGTCGGCGGGCCAGTATTTCTTGAAGGCCTCCTGCGCGCCAGCATGGGACGAACCGAATCCGATGGCCGTGATGTAGTTGGCCAGCGCGTCGAGCCAGACATAGATCACGTGTTTGGGATCATCGGGAACGGGGATTCCCCACGAAAACGTCGAGCGGCTGATCGAAAGATCGCGCAGGCCGGAGCGGACGAATGAGATCACTTCGTTGCGCCGCGTCTCCGGGCGGATGAAATCGGGATTCGCGTAAAGCTCGAGCAGCTTGTCCTGAAACGCCGAAAGTTTGAAGAAGTAATTCTCTTCGTGGACGGTTTCCGTAATGCGTCCGCAGGTGGGACAAGGATCGCCGGGCTGGGCGCCGTCGACGTAGAGTTCGTCGGAAACGCAATACTGGCCGGTATAGGTTCCCTTGTAGATGAAGCCGTTATCGCGAATGCGGCGGAAGAGTTCCTGCACGCGCTTTTTGTGGCGTTCTTCGGTGGTGCGGATGTAGTCGTCGTTGGAGATGCCCATCCGCTTCCAGAGGGCGCGGAACTCGGCGGAGATCTCGTCGGCGTACTGCTGCGGCGTCTTGCCGGCAGCCTGGGCGGCGCGTTCGATCTTCTGGCCGTGCTCGTCGGTGCCCGTGAGGAAGAAGGTGTCATCGCCGAGCATGCGGTGGCGGCGAGCAACGGTATCGCAGGCGATAGTCGTATACGCGTGGCCGATGTGCGGCCTTGCGTTGACGTAGTAGATCGGGGTCGTGATGTAGAACTTGGACATAGATCTAAGTTTCAATGTTTCAAAAAGCAGGTTTCAAAACCTAACTCTTGCCCAGATAGGCTCTTGCCGCTTCCTGCATGACGGTCTTCAGCGGAACATGATGCTCGGCGGCAATACGGCGGCAATCTTCGTATTCGGGCGCGTAGTTCGTGATGGTGCCATTCATGCTGGCAATCTTGATGCGCACTTCGCCCCATTGGGTTCTTACATTCTCCCAGCGGCGAGTAAGGGCGTGGCGAACTTCCTCGCGGCGGCGGACCCCGAGCGTCGTTGTTTCGGCGAAGATGAGTTGCGTGAGTTTGTCCGCATCCTGCGGCTTGCACAGGACCGTGAGCAGTGTCGCGGGCCGGTTCTTCTTCATCTGTGCCGGAACGCCGAACACGTCGAGCGCGCCCTCTTCGAGCAAGCGATCCATGACGTAGCCGAAGACTTGCGGATTCAGATCGTCGAGGTTGGCTTCGAGCACCGTGATGGTCTCCTGGATCGTCTTCGCGCCGTGAGTTCCGGCCTCGCCGATGCTCAGGCGGACCACGTTGGGGAATCCAGGAAAGTCGCGCGTTCCGGCGCCGTAGCCGGAGTGTTCGATTGTTATCTGCGGGAATGAGGTGAAGCGCCGCACCAGGGTTTTTACGATCGCCGCTCCCGTCGGCGTGACCAATTCCGCCTGAACTCCGGAGGAGTAGACGGGGGCGCCTTCGAGTAACGCAACCGTGGCCGGTGCGGGAATCGGGAAGGTGCCGTGAGCACACTGAACCGATCCGCCGCCAACGTTCAAGGGAGAGCAGACCAGTTCGTCGACGCCGAGCGCTTCGAATCCTACCGAGGCGCACACGATATCGACGATGGCATCGACGGCGCCGACTTCGTGAAAGTGGACTTGTTCCACAGGGACGTTGTGAATCTTGCCTTCGGCTGCGCCGAGAGCCTCGAAGATGGAGATGGCGGTCTGCTTCGATTTCTCGCTGATCGCAGCCTTCGCAATGAGGTCGCGGATTTCAACCAGGCCCCGGCCGTGGGAGTGCGTATGGCTGTGCGCCCCCTTTGGCGATTCATGGGGCTCGGTTTCGTGATGGTGATGCGAATGTCCGTGCTCGTGAGTATCGTGGTGATCGTGAGCGGGGCTGTCCTGGGCGGGATTTTTTCTTGCCCAGAACTCTTCGCGGGGCAGGTCCTTTTCATCCCCGACGAAGACATCGACCTTGGTCGCAGAGATCCCGCTGCGGACGACGCGGGAAATCTCGAGGCGCGCGCCGATGTTAAGTGCGGATACGACTTCCTCAAGCGCTTTGGGCTGAACTCCGGCGTCTACGAGCGCGCCGAGAAACATGTCGCCGCTCATGCCGGAAAAACACTCGAGGTACGCGATGCGCATAAGGAAAACCGTCGTTGGCGGTCAGTGATTCGTCGTTGGCCCGGTTCTGCGTGGCAAACGACCAACGACCGACGACCAGCGACGGGAAACTTTCATCATAGGGAAGCCTTCGGACCCGCGTCAAACGCAGCGCCGCCGGCGTACTCTGCTAAAATCTCTGTTTCTTCAACAGCTTAGAGGGACTCCTTGTATCGTCACCTGGAACGTCGTCTCGCGCAACGTGTGCTGGAGTGTTTGCAACAGCGTTACCCCGGCGTGTCGCTGCCGGCGGTCGTGGTGGAACAGCCGCCGAAGGTCGAGATGGGCGATTTCGCCATCCCGATCTTTCCGTTTGCCAAGCCGTTGCGGTCGGCGCCGCTGAAGATTGCGGAGACGATTCGCACGGAGATCGGGCCAATCGAGGGGATCGCCGGGATGCAGGTAGCTCCGCCCGGATATTTGAATGTGCGGATCGATCGCGCGAGCCTGGCTCGGGCGCTGGCGGCCGATCAGAGGGCGCAAGCGAGCGTGCCGGCGGGGAAAATCCTGGTTGAGCACACGAGCATCAATCCCAACAAGGCCGCGCATATCGGGCATCTGCGGAATGCGATTCTTGGAGATACGTTCGTTCGTCTGCTGCGCAGGGCTGAGCGGGAGGTCGATGTGCAGAACTACATCGACAACACCGGCGTGCAGGTGGCGGACGTGGTTGTGGGGTTCATGCAGTTGGAGAAAAAGTCGCGGGCGGAAATCGAGGCGCTCACGCGCCAGCCGCGCTTTGATTATTACTGCTGGGATCTCTATGCGCGCGTGTCGCAGTGGTACGCGGAAGCTGAGGGCAACAAGCAGGCGCGGGCGGCGGCGCTGCATGCGATTGAAGAAGGGAACAACGAGACGGCGGCGATTGCCGAATTGATTTCTGTCGCCGTGCTGCGGCGTCATCTGGAGACGATGGACCGGCTCGATATCGAGTATGACTTTCTGCCGCGCGAGAGCGAGATTCTTCACCTGTATTTTTGGGATGCTGCGTTTGGCAAGTTGAAGGAGAGCGGCGTTCTCACATTCGAGGAGACCGGGAAGAACAAAGGCTGCTGGGTGATGAGGCGGGCGGGGACGGGAACCACAACCGCAGAGGAAGCGGAGGCCGCTGAGGAAGGCGCGGGGAAGATCTCGGAAGAAGACCAGAAGGTCATTGTGCGGTCGAACGGCACGGTAGGTTACGTCGGCAAGGACATCGCGTATCACATGTGGAAGTTCGGATTGCTGGGGCGGGATTTCGGGTATCGGAAGTTTTATCGGTATCCCAATTTGCACGATTGCTGGATTTCTACAACTGACGGCGAGAAAGATCATCCGCACTTTGGCGACGTGGCGGAGATCTACAACGTGATCGATGCGAGGCAGTCCGAGGCGCAGAGCACCGTGATCGAGGCGCTGCGCGGGCTGGGGCATGGCGAAGCGGCAGATCACTATACGCATTTCTCCTATGAGATGGTCGCGCTGACTCCACGGTGTGCGGCGGAGCTTGGCTACACGCTGAGCGAAGAGGATAAGACACGTTCCTATATCGAGGTGAGCGGGCGCAAGGGGTTTGGCGTCAAGGCAGACGACTTGCTTGATCAGCTGATTGCGTCGGCGAAGAAGGAAGTGGATGCGCGCCATCCGGAGATCGCGGATGCGGAGAGGCTTGGAATCGCCACGCAGATTGCCATCGGGGCGCTGCGTTATTTCATGCTGAAGTACACGAAGCAATCGGTGATTGCGTTCGACTTTAAGGATGCGCTCAGCTTTGAGGGTGAGACCGGGCCTTACGCTCAGTACGCCGTGGTGCGGGCGACCAGCATTTTTCGCAAGGCGGGACTGGATCCGGAGGCGTTCGGCAAGGAGTATCCGGCGAGGACGGCCGCGGCAGAGTTGGCCAGGTATCTGGCGGCAGGCGACGCGGATGGGATCTGGGAACTCTGGCTGGCGGCGTCAAAGACTTCGTACATTGTTGACCAGTGCATCTCGACGACCGAGCCGGCCTACCTGGCCAAGCACGCGTTCCAGCTGGCGCAGCTCTTTAACACCTTCTATCACCACCATCCCATCCTGGCGGAGGCGGACGAAGGGCGAAAGAACTTCCTGCTGGCGACGGTGGCTGTGGTGCGGCGGGAACTGATTCGGTCGCTCGAAGTTATGGGTATCACCGTGCCGCCGGTCATGTAGAATTCCCACTCCGCCGGGGAAAGGTGCTCCCGCCGCCCAGTCATGACCGCGCCTGCCAATCCGCCTCGCCCTGGACGGCTGCGTCGTTTTGGCCTGGTGCTCGTGGGTTGCGTGGTGCTCCTCGCGCTGGCAGGCTTCATCTACGAGAACATCGCTGAAACGCGGGACGTGCGGTTCAACCCGATGCCCGGCACGCGCGTGAATATCAGCGGGGCTGGGCAATCGCCTCTTTATCTCCATATCTACTGCATAGGGGACGGGGTGCCGACCGTGATTCTTGATTCGGGCCTCGGGGATTCTTACGTCTCCTGGCACAAGGTACAGCCTGAGATCGCGAAGTTCGTCCGGGTGTGTTCCTACGACCGCGCGGGCATCGGGTTCAGCGATTCCAGTCCTCGTCCGCGGACGAGCCGAGTGATTGCGGAGGAGTTGAATCGCTTGCTCCGCGCCGCGCCGGTTGCGCCGCCGTATGTGCTGGTGGGGCATTCGATGGGAGGCTACGACGTGCGGATGTACGCCAGCCTGTTCCCGTCAGAGGTGGCGGGCATGGTGCTGGTGGATGCGTCGCATCCGGACCAGGAGGAGAGGCTTCCCGCGGAGCTCAGGAATTTTGAAGGGACATGGATGCGGGAGTCGGAGTTCCTGGAATACACGATGCCGTTTGGAATTCCACGGCTGATGGATTTGTGCAACGAGACTCCTGCAGTGCGCGCCGCAGAATGTAACTTTCATACGTCGCGCGAGCAGATCGAGGAGATGAGATCGTTCCCGACAAGTGCGACCGAGACCCGCGCAACGGGGTCGCTTGGGGATATGCCACTGATTGTGCTGTCGCATGATCCGGATAAACCTTCCGCGGAATTTTCCCCTGATCTCGCCAAGCCGGTGAATGAGGCTTGGGAGAAGATGCAGGAGGAGTTGGCTCACCTTTCGACGCGAGGGGTTCAGCGCATCGCCAAAAACAGCGCACATTATGTACAGAGCGACCGGCCGGAGATGGTGGTGGACGGCGTTCACGAAGTTGTGGACCAGGTGCGCGCGAAGCAGGCCGCTGCATCGCACTGATTCGACCTGGTTGACGAGATTCCATTACGGTTTCGCGGGCAGGAAAAAGGACGGACCGAAGTCCGCCCTTTTCTTTTCTGAACCGAACGCTCAAATGGTGGCGGCGACGGCCTCGGTGGTGGTTGTGCCCGTGGTTGGTACCTTGAAGGTACCAATCGATTGCTGGCTGATCCGCAATGGATAGGTGCCCGCCGGTGTACTGGCCTCTATCGGCGAGATGATCTGGTAGGACAGTCCGACGGTGTCAGTGCTCGCCGATCCCAGCTTCCACGAGTAAGGAATGGTGACCGAGCAGGTGACTGTGGTGCCAGTTCCACGTGTTACCGCGGTGCCAGCTTCTTCAACGATGAGATTTGCCGTGCTGATATCGTCGAGCGAAGCCGTCACGTTGCACGCGATCTTATTGGTACTGGCAATGGTGGAATCGACGGTGATGGTGAAGTTCACCACGAATTTTCCGGTGACTGTGGTAGTGGCAGGAGCGGCGGCCGCTTCCAAATCCGGCGCCGCAAGCTGCGGAGCCGCATGGAAAAGCCCGGTACGGGGATCGAGGTAGCCGCGAATGCCGCGAACGGCGGCCGCGTCCTGGCCCCAGAGAGAAACGGTTGTCCCCAGCATGCACACAATGAACAGACAAAGAGTCGACAGTTTGTGACTCACACTACACCTCCAGTGAAGTATTTGTTTTCGTTTGGGTCCCGCAAGCTCCAGGCTGGGGGGACAACGGTGCCGGAGCAGGCAACTGAAGTGGCGAAGAATTATGTTCCGGTGCGGAGTTCGGCGTCAAGGGCAGACGAAACTTTTTGCATACTGGCCATCAAGGATTCGCAAAGTTAAACCTGCTAACCTTTCCTTTCTCACCCAAAATCACAGGAAACCTTGCGTCAGCGCGTGAGGAGAACAGATGAAAACAGGGAAGTGCTTCTTGATTCGAAGCGTCGTCGTCTGCGTGCTTGGGCTGGCGCTCTCTGCGGTTGCCAGCGCACAGGAACCGGCAGGGGAGTCACAGGGCGCGGGATCGCGCGGCACTATGCGCCCGCAGGTTGGCCTGGCGCTCAGCGGCGGCGGCGCGCTGGGACTGGCCGAAATCGGCGTGATCCGGTGGATGGAGGAGCATCACATCCCGGTGGATCGCGTGGCCGGTACGAGCATGGGCGCCATTATCGGCGCGATGTATGCGACGGGGATGTCTCCGGCGGAAATCCAGAAGTTTGCGGAGCAGATCGACTGGGATGAAGCATTTCTGCCGGGGACCACGTATGGGCAGCTCTCGTACCGGCGCAAGCAGGATCGGCGGGATTACCTGATCAACGCGCCACTTGGATTGAAGCACGGGCTGACCGGGCCGAACGGATTCAACTCCGGGCAAGAGGTCGGGTTGCTGCTGGACCGCATTGCGCTATCGGAGTTCGATGTGACGGATTTCGATGATTTCCCAATTCCATTCCGCGCCGTTGCAACGGATATGCTGAGCGGTGAAGCGGTGGTGCTGCATTCAGGACGGCTGGCGCAGGCGGTACGCGCGTCGATGGCGATTCCGGGAGTCTTTACGCCGGTTGATATGGATGGCCGGGTGCTGGCCGACGGCGGCATGGTGCAGAACATCCCGGTGGAGACGGTGCGGGCGATGAACGCCGACGTGGTCATCGCGGTACAGCTTCGGGTTCCGCCGGCGAACCGCGCGCAGCTCGAGACGATCGCCGGAGTGCTGTCACGCGCGGTGGATGTGATGATCACGCAGAACGAGACGCATTCGATCGCCTTGGCGCAAGCGTTGGTCAGCGTCGACACGGCCGGCTTTTCGGTGACCGACTACTCGCAGGTGCAGGCGCTGGTGGAACTTGGCTACAAGACGGCGGCGAGCCAGTCAGCGGCGCTGCTTCCCTTTGCGTTGAACGACACGGCGGCGTGGGACCGGTATATCGCAGAGCGCGAAGGACGGAAGCATCCGGTGCCTCGGAAGATCAGCGGGGTGGAGGTGGTCGGCTCCGACACGGACACCGATCACCGGCTGGAGAATCGCCTGAAAAAATCGATGCACGGGGAACTTGACGTTCGTGCGCTGGATACCCAGCTGACTCGCGTCGTCGGCGAGGGGCAGTTCGACCGGTTGGGGTACGACGGGTTTGTGCAGGACGGCGTGCCTGCGCTGCGGGTGACAACTCACGAGAAGACGTACGGGCCGCCGTTTGTTGACCTTGCGGTCAATGTGGATGGGTCAGGGGTGGCGGCATTCGATTTTTCGGCGGGAGCGCGCGTCACGTTCATGGACGTGGCGCATCGCGGCGGCGAATGGCGCAGCGATCTGCTGTTTGGTTCGAGCAATTTGGCGGCGACGGAGTTTTTTCAGCCGGTCGCGGGCTCGCATTATTTTGTGGCGCCATATGCCTTCGCGTCGAAGGACGCGCGCAATTCGTTTTCCGGGCTGACGCGGGTTGCAGTGTTCGGAGACGAGCGCGCCGGCGGCGGATTGGATATCGGATACGATTCGGGGCGGCGCAGCGAATTCCGCATCGGGTATGAAATCTTCAACGCCCGGCTAAGCCCCCTGGTGGGAAGTGCGGGCCTGCCGATTACCAGCGGCAGCACGGGGCAGTTCCGGGCGCGATACGTGTGGGACGGCCAGGACAGCCCGTCGGTGCCGAGCACAGGAAGCCGAGTGGTGGCCACGCTCTCGCACGTGATGCAAAGCCCGCAACTGGCAAGTCCTCTCAATCAATTTGAGGTGCGGTCGTCGAATTTTCTTCCGCTCAGCAAGCAGACTTCGCTGTTCGTTCTGGCTTCTGGTGGAACTACGTTTGGCGGATCCGCGGGGCCATTCCAGGTGTTCACCTTGGGAGGGCCATTCCGACTGGGAGCGTACCTGCCGCAGGAATTTTTGGGGAATCACTATGCCTATTCTGCTCTCGGGTTCCGGCGGGAGCTTTATCGCCTACCGCAGCTGGTGGGAGGAAGAATCTACTGGGGCGGCTGGTATGAGGCGGGGACGGCGTTCGGGATGTCGGGGAATGATCCGGGGCCGGTCGCGGTGCGGGGAACGTTCAATCTTGGCGTGATTGCCGAGACGATCATCGGACCGGTCGCGCTCGCGGGGAGCGTCAGTCCCACGGGGCAGAGCCGCGTCAACTTTTCGATTGGGCGATTGTTTTAGCGCGGAGAGGTGCGGAATCACGATCCTCGCGCGCGCCTTCGAATGGGGTGGAGCGGCCGGGTTGATATACTGCGCGATTGGTTCCAGCGAATCCGCGGCCAATGGAGGAATCAGGGTGCGAGTCTTCAAACTTTGTTGTGTGCTGGTGGTGGCATATTCGGCGGTTGCGCTCGCTCAGGAGCCATTGCCGGAGGCGAAGGCGCCGTTCAAGCTGGAAGAGGTAATGATTCCCGTGCGCGACGGGGTTCACCTGCAGACCGCGATTCTGACTCCAACCAATCAGCAGGGACCTTTGCCGATCCTGCTGACGCGCACGCCGTACGGAGTTCCGGCGCGGCCTCCGGAGCGCATTCCGACATCGTGGAAGGAACTCGCCCAGGACGGATACATCTTCGTGATTCAGAACCTGCGCGGGCGCTTCAAGTCGGAAGGAGTGTTTCATCTCTCATCGTGGGTGGATCCGGACGATCCCAAGGCAACGAACGAAACCACCGACGCCTATGACACGGTCGATTGGCTGGTGAAGAACGTAGCGAATAATAACGGCAAGGTCGGGATGTACGGCGTTTCCTACGACGGCATGACGACGGGCATGACGCTGCTGCATCCGCATCCGGCGCTGAAGGCGATCAGCGAGCAGGCCTCTCCGGTCGATCAGTGGATGAATGACGACATGCACCGGTTCGGCGCTCTGCGTGAGAGCTATGCTTTCGAATACTCGGTGATGGAGCAGGCCGACAAGAACAAGAATACGCATTTCGAGTTCGACACCTACGACACGTACGAGTGGTACTTCAACTTAGGTCCGGTTTCGAACATCAACGAGAAGTATGTGCACGGATCGATTCCGTTCTGGAATTCGATGGTCGATCATCCTGACTACGACGATTTCTGGAAGAAGGAAGCGTGGGTGCGGCAACTGCATGCGTCGACCGTGCCCAACCTGAATGTGGCCGGTTTCTGGGACCAGGAAGATCCGTGGGGGCCATGGCAGATTTTTCAGCACGCGGCGGAGAGCGATCCGGAGCACACGAATTTCATCGTCGGCGGACCCTGGTATCACGGAGAGTGGCAGAGCGCCAAAGGGGAGGGAATCGGGTTGATTCCGTTCGGCGGGCATGAGACGGCGCAGGAGTTCCGCGAAAAAATCGAGGCTCCGTTCTTCCGCTATTACCTGCACGGAACCGGCGAAAAGTTTTCGTGGCAGGCGAGCACGTTTCAGAGTGGATCGAACAGCTGGCACACCTACGCGTCATGGCCTCCGAAGGAGGCGGCGCCAACCAAGCTTTATCTGCACACGGATGGCACGCTTTCATTCAGCGCTCCGATGGAGGGAGAGAAAGGGAAGCCGTACCGTGAATACGTATCGAATCCCGCCGATCCGGTGCCGTACCGGCAGAGGCCGATCTCGCCGACGTATCCGGCGGGAGACTGGCGCACGTGGGAGGTGGCGGATCAGCGCTTTGTCGACGAGCGACCTGACGTGCTCACCTTTACGAGCAAGCCGTTGGAACATGACATCACGGTAACGGGCGCGCTCGCAGCGAAACTTTTCGCTTCGACTTCGGGGACGGACAGCGATTTCGTGGTGAAGCTGATCGATGTGTATCCCCAGGACGCGCAGCCGGTTGGATGGAATCCGGAAGAGGGGCCGAAGCCCGGGCAGTACGCGCAGTCCCTGAATGGATATGAACTGCCGATCGCGATGGAAGTGCGGCGCGGTCGATACCTGGGGAGTTATGAGAAGCCACAGCCGCTTGTGGCGAACAAGCCGACGGAATGGGACGTTCCCCTGCGCGATCACGACCACGTGTTTCTGAAGGGGCACCGGATCATGGTCCAGATCCAGTCGACGTGGTTCCCGGTGATCGACCGGAATCCGCAGAAGTTTGTGCCGAGCATTTATAAGGCTACGGCGGCGGATTTTGTTCCGGCGACGGAGCGGGTCTATTGCGCGGGGGCGATGGCCTCCTACTTGTTGTTGCCAATTATGCCGTAGCTTTCTAAAGCCGCGAGGGCAGGATGCCCTCGCGACAGCCGGCGGAACTACATTTTCACCTTACTTGCCTCCGGCGGTGGCGTGCTGGCCGAGCCACGACGCCAGTTGAGGCTCCTGGCGGGATTTCAAGTCCACGCAGTTGTTAATCATCTCGAGGGACTGGCGGTATTCGCGCTCGCCTGCTTCGACCCAGTGCGCCTTAAAAAACTCCACGACCTGATCGCGGAGGGCGGGTTGGCAGAAGGTGTCGGTTGCATGGACGATTTCGGCGCTCGCGAACGGGCCACCATCTTTCTCGATTTCCGGCCAGTGCTGCCGGATGAAGTCCCAGGCCAATTGCTGGCTGTCGGGATTGGCAAGAACTCTCGAGATGAGGCGAAGGGCATCCTGGGACCGGACATCGGAGGAGATCGCGAAATCGAGCGTGCGCTGGACCAGCTTGGGATCGCGGAATGCTGCCAGAGCGAAGAGGTAGAGGTAATAATCCTGCGGCGACTTCCGGTTTCGGATCGCGGACAAGAGGTTGTTGTAGAAGTCCTCACCACCATTCAGGGCAGCGACAGCGAAAACATGGCTGGCCAGCTCGCGATCGACCGACGAAGGATCGGCCAGGGCGCGATCGGCAAGTCGGCGCGCTTGGGCCAGCGCCTCAGGATCACGGGCCGAGACGCCAAGCGTCTGGAATACGCCAGCACGCAGAGACCTGATTTCATCGCTGTCGCCAGGTTTGGGCTCCCATCCGAGGTCTGCCATGACCGGAGTCAGAAACTGCCGCAACCATGCGCGGTAGACCTCGCGGTCGGAATCGCGCACAAGATACTCCTCGATGTACTGAAGACGGCGGAGCACTTCGCTGAAGACGGCGCGCTCGCGATCGGACTGAAGTCCCTGGACGAAGGCGAGATAATCTCCAACCGGTTCACGCCCGACACGCATGGAAGCCCAGATATCAGTCTGCAGTGCGATCCGCTCCCCGGGCGATAGCTTGCTTTCGGCGATGGTGGAGAGAGTGCGCACGTCTTGCTCGCCATAGCCAACGCGGTAGTAGCCGGTTGCGCCGGCATTAGCGAGAACCCATGAGGAACATCCGGGAAGCGTAAAGCTCTCCTCTTTCTTGCTCATGAGTTCGCATTTCTGGCTGCCGCTGGCGGAGCCCTTCAGGCAGAGGGGAATCTGCCAGAGCTCAGAGCCGGGGGAATCGAATTTCGAGCGATCGTAGTAATAGCGCTGCTGAGAAAGCTCAACGCGTGTGGAGTTGCCGGAACACTCTGCCTTCACGTCGACGATGGGAGCACCGTCCTGCTGAACCCAGGTTGGCATGATCTTGTCGACGGGCTTCCTGGAGGTTTGCGTTTGCGCGTTCCAGAAATCTTCGGCGGTGGCGTTGGCGTAGGCATGTTGTTTCAGGTACGCATTGACGCCTGCGCGGAAGGTTTGCGGGCCGAGATAAGCCTCCAGCATGCGAAGCACAGCCGCCGCTTTTCCATAAGCGATGCCATCAAATAATTCGAGGATCTGCGCCGGGGTTTCGGCAGCTTGGTGGATCGGGCGGGTGCTGGCCAGGGAGTCGACATTCAGTGTGTCACTGGTGTCGCGGACGTCGTCGAGGTCGACACGCCACTCCGGCTTCCACGCTTCGACGGGCTTGCTCTCCATCCAGGTTGCGAAACCTTCGTTGAGCCAGACGTCGTCCCACCACTTCATGGTCACGAGGTCGCCGAACCACTGGTGAGCCATCTCATGCGAGATGGTGGTGGCGATGCCTTTCTTGTTGCCGATGGAGCCGCGGTTCTCGTCGACCAGCAGACTGGACTCGCGGAAGGTGATGCATCCGGTATTTTCCATGGCTCCGGCGGAAAAGTCGGGGATGCCGACAAGATCCAGCTTGCCGTAGGGATATTTAATTCCGAAATAGTTGTTGAAGTAGTGAAGAAAATAAATGGCGGACTCGAGCGCGAACTTGCTGACGTCTTTCTTCCCGGGCGTGGCATAAACGCGAATGGGGACGCCGTCCGAGCTGCCTTCGATGTATTCGAAGTTTCCGACAACCAGCGCGGCGAGATAGGAAGACATCTTTGCGGTGGTCGCAAAGCGTACGGTGTGTTTGCCGGCGGGACCGTCGGTGTCGGAGAGAATTTTCTGATTCGAAATCGCGATCAGTCCCGTGTCGACCACCGCGGTGATATCGAAGGTGGCCTTGTAGGCGGGTTCGTCGAAGGAAGGAAAGGCGCGTCGGGCATCAGTGGATTCGAATTGCGTTGAAGCGTACTTGCGGCCGTGGTCGTCTTTGCCAAGATAGAAGCCGCGCATCTGGTCATTGAGCGTGCCCGAATAGGTGATGTGCAGAGTGGCCGGGCCGGGCGCGAGCGGTTTGTCGAAGGCAAGAACGACCATCTCGTTCGCCTGCTCGGGTGTCACCCTGGCCCGCTGTGTCGCGCCGCCGCTGGTGATGGTGACTTCATGGAAATCGATTTCGGCGGAGTTGAGCTTGATTTCCGATGCGGGTTTCAAGACCTGGATTGAAACGGTCTCGTCGCCTTCGAACGTGGCATGGTCGAGGTCGGGAGTAAAGCTGAGCTTGTAGTTCTCCGGACGTGCAATCTCGGGCAGGCGCTGCGCGCTCGCCGCAAGTGACGCGAGCACAACCACAAACATAAGAGCACTGATTCGCTTCATGAGTATTCCTTCGAGGATTTTCGGACGCTTTCTAGTCTTGGCCAGCGATGCTTTAAGGGTAATTCATTTCATTGAATCGGGATCGGTCAGGAGTTCTCACACAGGAAGCACCGTCCCGTTCAAAATGGTTGTTTGGCAGCGGTTCGTGCCAAACCAATACGGAATTTCGCGGTAGTCCTGCACGGCGAAGATGGCGAGATCGGCGTCTTTGCCGGGCTCAATGCTGCCTTTGCGGTCGGCGAGACGCAACGACCAGGCGCCGTTGATGGTGGTAGCGGCGATCGCTTCAGCGGGAGACATCTTCATATGCGTGCACGCGAGCGACATTGCCATGGGCATACTCACAGTTGGCGATGTGCCGGGATTGTAATCGGTGGCCAGCGCAACCGGGACGCCGGCGTCGATGAATTTCCGCGCATTGGGAAATTCCGTCATGCCGAGAAAGTAGTTGGCTCCGGGAACCAGCGTGGCAACGGTGTTGCCCTTTGCTAGGAGGGCAACGTCTTCCTCGCTAACGTGATCCATGTGATCGAGCGAAGCGGGATCGAATGCGAGAAACGGTTCCAGTGTTGTTTCGGACAACTGGCCCATATGCGCGCGGAGCGGCAAACCGTGCTGTTGGGCAGCCTTGAAAATCTGCTGCGTCTCGGTGGGCGTGAAAGCGCCATGTTCGCAGAAGACGTCGACGAATTGGGCAAGCTTCCGCCGTTTAGCCTCAGGGATCATCTTTGTACAGACGAGTTCAACATAACTTTGTGAGCGATCGTGGAATTCCGGTGGGACGACATGTGCTCCAAGCAGGGTTGAAACCACCGTTCCAGGCCATGAACGGGCGGCTTGGCGAATGGCATCGAGCGATTTCAGTTCGGAGTCGACGGTGAGGCCGTATCCGGATTTCGCTTCCACCGTGGTGGTGCCGTGAGCGGCCATATCCTGCAAAGCTGACAGGACGATTTTGGCCAGAGATGCCGGTGACGCCTTGCGAACATCTTCGAGGCTGGAGCGAATGCCTCCACCAGCGGCTGCAATTTGTTCGTAGGAGGCGCCCTCGATGCGCTTTTCAAAATCAACCAGGCGTGGATTCACAAACACAGGATGCGTGTGCGAATCGACGAAGCCGGGGAGCACGACTTTGGCGGCGCAATCGATTTCGATGATGCTCTTGCGGTTGCGACGGAGCCAGGGATCGCGGAGGGCATCTTTGGTACGGCCGACGGAGACGATTTTGCCGCCGAGGCAGAGCACTGCGGCACCTTCCATCAGGCCGAGTTCTTGAAGGTCGGCACCGCGGCGGGGGCCGGTTGCGGCGGATTGCAGCGTCAGAAGTTGGCCGATGTTGGCGAGAAGTATTGGCGGTGATGATTTCGTCCTGGGTTTTTTGACGGGGGTCACGTTAAGAAAGTTTAGCAGTCGGCTTCAGCGGCCAAAGTCGCGGATCCTTTTCGAGCCTGGCTCTCTGGCCTACCTGGCCATGGGAATTTTCACGCCCGTCTTCTTCGCGAATTGGGAGGCCTCATCGTAGCCCGCGTCTGCATGGCGGATGATGCCCATGCCCGGATCGGTTGTCAGTACGCGTTCGATGCGCCTGGCCATCATCTCGCTGCCATCTGCGACGGTGACCTGACCGGCGTGCAGGGAGTATCCGATGCCTACGCCGCCGCCGTTGTGAATCGAAACCCAGGAGGCTCCGGCAGCGGTGTTGAGCAGCGCGTTCAGCAGCGGCCAGTCGGCAACGGCGTCGGTTCCATCTTTCATGGCCTCGGTTTCGCGGAAGGGCGAGGCAACGGAGCCGCAGTCGAGGTGGTCGCGGCCGATGACGATCGGTGCTTTGATCTTGCCCTTCTTCACTAGATCGTTCATGGCGAGGCCGAATTGGGCACGCTCTCCGTAGCCCAGCCAGCAGATGCGCGCGGGCAAGCCCTGGAACTTAATCCGCTTGCGGGCGAGATCAATCCAGCGGCGGAGGATACGGTTGTCGGGAAAGAGCTCGAGAACCAGATCGTCGGTGACGTGAATGTCGGAGGGCTCTCCGGATAGCGCAACCCAGCGGAAGGGCCCGCGGCCTTCGCAGAAGAGCGGACGAATGTAGGCGGGCACGAACCCGGGGAAGTCGTAGGCGTTCTTGACGCCGCGCTGGAAAGCGAAGGTGCGGATATTGTTTCCGTAGTCGAAGGTGATCGATCCCATCTTCTGCAGTCGCAACATCCCTTCGACGTGACGCGCCATCGAATCGAGCGATTTTTCCTGATAAGCATGCGGATCGCTTTTACGAAGGGCGAGTGCCTGCTCGAATGTCATGCCGTGCGGGACGTATCCGTTCAACGGATCGTGGGCGGAGGTCTGGTCGGTCAAAATGTCAGGAACGACGCCGCGTTCCGCGAGTTCCGGAATGATGTCGGCGCAATTGCCGACAAGGCCGACGGAGACGTTCTCTTTTTTGCGAACCGCATTCTTCAGGATGCGTAGCGCTTCATCGAGCGTCGTGACCATGAAGTCGCAGTATCCGGTCTTGAGCCGCTTCTTGATGCGCTCAGGATCGACGTCAATTCCGAGAAAGGCTGCGCCGGTCATTGTCGCGGCGAGCGGTTGAGCTCCACCCATGCCGCCCATGCCACCGGAGACAATGAGCTTGCCCGCGAGATCGCCACCGAAATGTTTTTCTCCGGCGGCAGAAAAGGTTTCGAACGTTCCTTCCACGATGCCCTGCGATCCGATGTAGATCCACGATCCGGCGGTCATCTGACCGTACATCATGAGTCCGGCGCGCTCGAGTTCGTTGAATTTCTCCCAGTTGGACCAGTGACCGACAAGATTGGAGTTGGCGAGCAGGACGCGGGGAGCGTAGTCATGCGTCTTGAAGACGCCGACCGGCTTGCCGGACTGCACCAGGAGGGTTTCGTCGTTTTCAAGTTTCTTCAGAGTCTCGATGATGGCGCGATAGGCCTCCCAACTGCGGGCGGCGCGGCCTGTGCCGCCGTAGACCACGAGATCGCCGGGACGCTCTGCTACCTCGTCGTCGAGGTTGTTCATCAGCATTCGCATGGCGGCTTCCTGCTGCCAACTCTTGCAGGTGATCTCGGTGCCCCGGGGGGCGCGAATCGAAGTATGGGATCGAGGAAGTTCGGTCTCGACGGGCATAAGTCGATGTTACTTCCTGAGCTTGACCCTATACAAATGTGCACCGCTGGGGCGCGTCAGGAGTTTGGGGGAATCGGGCTGTTCGGATTTTGTAACAAACCTGTAACTTGTGATTTTAATCACTGATCAAAAATTTTGGTGTCCTATGCTGAGGAGGCTCGCCTCTGCCAATCAGAGGACGAGCTTGAGGTTGGAACGCATGAAAAAGACAAGCGGTGAACACGTTCCAGCTACCTCATATTGTTTGTGATAGCCCGGGTCCATGAAAACGATTGAGCGCTAAGGACGCGGTCTGAGTTGCAGCCGCGAGAGGGAAGTTCGCGTCCGGATGCGCGGGGGCAGATGTTAACGATGAATTTCACAGCTCCGAAGATACTCGAAGATCCGATGCGCCTGGTGGAAGGGGAAGGCGAAGTTGCGCTAGGTGTAGTGACTCCTCTCCCCACGATGTCAATGATGGCGATCGCTCCAAGGCTCGCGCGGTGCAAACTCCGCGACGCCAGGGAGGATGCGAGAGGAAACCCGGAAAGGTCCGATCCTGCAGACGGCGGAATCTGCCTGCGAATGCTGGTGGAAGGCGCTCCTGTGGCGATGCGTGTGAGCCGCAATGCGGTCACGATCTGGGCTAATCGAGGGTTCCTGGATCTGTTCGGATATCAAAATAGGAATGACGTCGTCGGGCGCCCGGTCGGCGACATATGGTCGCCCGCGAGCCGATCGTCGATGGAAGAGTGGCTGAAGCAGCGATCGAACCGGGCATCAGGCCCTTGCAGCTTCGAGGGACTGGCACAGCGGGCGGACGGAACGCAGTTCCATGCGCACGTGGAGCAATCGACCGTCGATCTTCCCGACGGCCCGGCAACACTGACCATTCTGACGAATATTACGGAACGCAAACAGGCCGAGGAAAGGCTGCGGAAGAGCGAAGAACATTTCCGGATCCTGGTGGAGCAGGCGCCGGAGGGCATCTTCATAGCCGACAGCACGGGGCGATACCTGGATGTCAATTCGGCTGGTGCCGGGATGCTCGGTTATACGCGGGAGGAGATCCGGCAGCTTGCAATCCCGGACGTTGTAGCGGAAGAGGAGAGGGACCGAATCGCGGAAGAAGTGGGGAAACTGAATAACGATCAAATCGTGCGGAGCGAGTGGCGCTTCCGGAGGAAGGATGGCTCGACTTTTCCCGGTGAAGTATATGGCCAGGTTCTGCCCGACGGCCGACTGCAGGCGATTCTTTGCGATATCACGGAACGAAAGCGTGCGGAAGATATCTTGCGGGAAAGCGAGCAGCGGTTCAAGGTGGCGTTGGCGGATTCTCCAATCGCCGTCTTCAGCCAGGACCGCAGCTTACGCTATACCTGGATCCATAATCCGCACCTGTTCTGGCGGAAAGACATCATCGGCAAGACTGACGAGGAACTCCTGGGTGCGGAGCGAGCAAGTCATATTCTGGAGCTGAAGCGAAAGGTTCTGGAGCAGGGAACCGGGTTGCGCGAAGAGTTTTTAGTCACCGAGAACGGGAAGAATCATTTCTTTGATCTGACGCTGGAGCCCTTATTTGATTCCGAGCGGAATGTGGTGGGGCTGACCGGAGCTTCCGTGGACATAGCCCGCTTGCGGGAGCTGGCGGACAGCTTGCAATTGGACAAAGAGAAGCTGGTCCGCGAGAAGTCATACCTGGAAGGCGAGATACAGTCCGAACTGGGGTTTGAGGAGATCATCGGGCGGAGTCCGGCGCTGCGGGATGTTCTGAAGAAAGCGCGGGTGGTTGCGCCCACGGATTCTACCGTGCTGTTGCTGGGAGAGACGGGCACGGGTAAGGAACTGGTCGCGAGATCGATTCACGCGCTCAGCTCGCGCAGCGGAAAGAATTTCATCAAGCTGAATTGCGCGGCGGTGCCGACGGGGCTATTGGAGAGCGAACTGTTTGGGCATGAAAAAGGAGCGTTTACCGGAGCGGTCAGCCAAAAAATTGGACGGCTGGAGCTGGCCGATAAAGGGACGCTGTTTCTGGATGAGGTGGGCGAGTTACCGCCGGAACTGCAACCGAAGCTGTTGCGAGTGTTGCAGGACCGCGAGTTTGAGCGACTGGGCGGGATCCGCACTTTGCATGTAGACGTGCGGATTATTTCGGCGACGAATCGCGACCTGAAAAAAGAAGCGAGCGAGAAAAAGTTCCGGGAAGATTTGTTTTACCGTCTGAATGTATTCCCGATTGAGCTGCCGCCACTGCGGGAGCGTCGCGGCGACATCCGCATGCTGGTGCGGTATTTCGTAAGCAAACACGCGGCGCGGATGGGCAAGAAGATCGAGCGGATTCCGAGTGAGACCATGGAAGTCTTTGAGAGGTGGGCCTGGCCGGGCAACATCAGGGAACTGGAGAATGTCATCGAGCGCATGGTAATTCTCTCCAAAGAGCCGGCTTTGGCGCCGCCTCCGGCGGAGTTGACGGTCCCGCAACAGCGAACCCTGGACAGCTTCGCGGAGATGGAGCGCGATCACATCATCCGGGTGCTGCGGGAAACAAACGGAGTCGTCTCGGGAGCGGGCGGCGCTGCCGGGCGCCTGGGAGTGAAGCGCACGGCCTTGCAGTCGATGCTGAAGCGGTTCAAAATCCGGGCAGAAGAGTATCGCGAAGGGCCGCAGTTCTAGGAACCTCGAGTTTCTCTTCTAACTTTTGAAGCCGCAGATCACTTCTGGAGACGGTTGTATTTCTTCAATACTTCCCGGAGCCGATCGTGGGGCAGTCCGATCACCGTGTAGTTGTTGATCCCGGTCATGGTGTCGGCGGCGACCATGGCGTTGACGATAGCTTCCTCAGTCGCCTGTACAGTGGCCAGGAAGAGCGGGCTCATCTCGGGGTTTGCCAGCATTTTGAGATCGTGCACTCCCTTGAATCCGGCAGCACCGGGATTTGCAGTTGAGAATGCGATGAAGATGTCGCCGGAGCCGTCGCCAGAGAAACTGCCGTCGCGGCCGAGTCCAAGCGAGGCTCGCCGGGCTATGCGTTTCAGCTGGTTCGGAATCAGAGGGGCGTCGGTTGCGATGACGATGATGATCGATCCGATGTCGTCGTTGCGCACGAGGTGGTCGTCGATCTCACGGCCGACCGGAACCCCGGCAATCCGGAGTTGGTTGCGCAGTCCGTAATTGCACTGCACCAGTACACCTACGGTGTAGCCACCCGCCTTGGCGCTGAGCACACGCGACGAAGTGCCGATGCCTCCCTTGAATTCGTTGCAGATCATGCCAGTGCCGCCGCCGACGCTGCCCTCTTCGACGGGGCCGGAGTGGGCGGTATCGAGGGCATGCCACGCGTCTTCGGGCTTAACGTGAAATCCGTTCATGTCGTTGAGGTCGTCGTCGGCCGTTTCGGCGACCACCGGGAGCGACCAGTCGTAGCCTTCGGCGTCAGGAGCCGCTTTGCGGATTCTCCAGGCGATGACGGCGTCGCGCACGACTCCTACGCTGTGCGTGTTGGTGATCATCACGGGGCCATCGAGGATGCCGGAGTCCTCGAGCCACGTGGTTCCGGTCATCTCGCCATTTCCGTTCAGCGTAAACCAGGCGCCGAACACGGGATCGAGAGAGTTCTTTCCGCGCGGAAGCACTGCCGTCACGCCGGTGCGGACGGGGCCTTTGCCAACTTCCAGCTTGCCGCTGCCGGAGATCAGCGTGGTGTGGCCGACTTCGACGCCTTTGACATCGGTGATGGCATTGTTGGGGCCGGGGGTGCCGTCGAAGGGGACGCCGAGATCGCGGGCACGAGGCTTAGGAGCTTGAGCGCTCAGCGTGGCGCCCGCCAAAATGAGGACGCATAAGGGTGATGCAATTTTGGAGACGGCGGCTGTCAAAGCAGGGAAATTCCTTGGCATAGGCCCTCGGCAAAGCAGGCAGTATACAGGAAGCTCCCGGTTGGTACGGGCGGGTGCTGCGGGTACAATCGTGAAGAATTCAGCATACCGAGGGGGAATTGCATGGATAGCTGGAAAAAAGCTGTGGTAGCAGGATCGATCGGCGCAGCGGCGATTTTATTTATGAGAAGACGTTACCCCGCTGGTGTGCTGGCCACCGGCATCGGGCTGGCTACGCTGGCTTCGGAGTATCCGGAAAAGTTCGAGGCGGTGAAGCAGGCTCTTCCCGAATACTTCGAGCGCGGAATGCAGGTCATGGAGATGGCGGGCAGAGCCGGAGTGCGACTGACGCAAGCGGCCGGTCAGAGCGCGTCGGAGGCCTGGGAAGAGATCGGCGGATAGCGGGAACTCCCAGCCTGGCGGCACATTTTGTCTTGTGCGGTATTGATCGTTAGACGTCGATGCCGAGTTGCCGGCGGGCATCCGGACTTAAGCGTTCCGGTGTCCAGGGCGGAGTCCACACCACATTGACGCTCGCGTTGCGGATGCCGGGTAACTGTTCGAGGCGGGACTTTACCTGCGCGCTGATATTCACGTGCTCCGGACAGCCTTGCGCGGTCAGGGTCATATCGACGGTGACGTCCTGCTTGTCGCCCTCAACGGGCGCGAAGTTCACGCCGTAGATGAGGCCCAGGTCTACGATGTTGACCGGGATTTCCGGGTCGTAGCAACTCTTCAACGCGCTGAGAACGTCTTGTTCGGTAACAGGCATCCCTCGAGAACTCCTGTTCATCAGTTTACAGTAGTGGAGAAATTGCGGGGCGCGCGGGCTTTCCTGTCCCGCTGACGCACTCGGTTGGCGGTCTTCAGAGAGAGAATCGGGGATCTGCTAGAGTTTTTCCTGATGAGTCCCGACACAAAGCAAAAGATCCAACTCGCGCTGGTAATTGCGATCATGATCACTGCCGCCCGTACGGGCTACATCTTCTACAAGAGGCATGAAGATCTGCTCGAAGCGGAGCGGCAGAAGAAAGCGCGGGACGTCGGGTTTTCCAACCCGGATTACTACGTAACGCCGAAAAAACTTTATCCGTACGACCTGAAGTCGGCGAAACAATTGGAGCAGCAGCCTGTGTGGGTCAGGGAAGGATACCGCTACACCTACTATCCTTATGACCCGGCGGGCAAGCATGTCGACTTCAAGCATGATGCGGGATTGCTGTTGCCAATCGAGCAATTGTCGATCAAGGACATTGTGACGGCGACTCCGACCGGGCCGGGCCAGCAGAAGCAGGTGATGGCCGTGTTCGCGAAGGAGGGAAAGAGCTATGCGGTGCCGATCGGCTTTGAGTCAGGAGGGGAGTACAAGATTTACTCCGACGAAATCTTCTTCGTTGAGAACCCGCGCGATCTCTACAAGCACTGGCCCGCCGATATCTGGCAGGCGGTTGAGCAGCACCAGGTCAAGCCGGGGATGAACGAAATGCAGGCGGACTTTGCGATTGGCATGGGTGTTCCGGATTCCGGAGATTCTTCGTACGAGAAAACGGTACGATATCCGAACGGCGGAAAGCCCCTGGTCATTGTGTATCACGATGGCAAGGCTGCGGAAATCAAGCCGGGAGAACCGGCTTCTTAGGTAAAGTAATCGCTTGGGGAAAATCTGAAAGGACAGGGATGACGGAATTCGCGTCACCCGGACTTGCCAGGTTCGAGCGAACTTGCGCAATGGAGGCCAGATGATGAATCGACGGGATGCGTTGCGCCTGCTCTCGGCGGGCGCGGCGATTCCCCTGATGCCGCACACTCTGCTCGCGGCCTTGCGAGACGCGCGCGCGGGACTCGGAACAGCGGCCGCGCCGCGCACACTCAACGCGCACCAGAACGCGACGGTCGTCGCAATCGCGGAGATGATCATCCCACGGACGGATACGCCAGGCGCCACCGATGTGGGAGCGGCCGAGTTCATCGATCTGATGTTGACCGAGTGGTACGACGAGCCGGCCCGGACGCGCTTCCTGACAGGCCTTGATGGGGTGGACTCCCGCACGCAGTCCTTGTTTGGTCAGGATTTTCTTGACTGCTCGTCAGCGCAGCAATCCGAGATGTTGACCTGGATGGGAGAGCAGATCGCCGAGGAAGTGGAGCAGGAAAGCGAGCATCCCCGGTCGCTGATGGAGGTTCAAGGCGAGAAGCCTCACGAGAGCTTCTACGTGATGATGCGACGCCTGACCTTGACCGCTTATTACACATCAGAGGCGGGTGCGACGGAGGAATTGCACTTCGAGATGATCCCAGATCGTTTTGATGGCTGTACCGAAGTTCACCCTGGGGCGAAGGGAGACACATCGGCTCAATGAATGAAGAAACCGTCTACGACGCGATCGTGGTGGGCTCTGGGATCACGGGTGGTTGGGCAGCGAAGGAACTGAGCGAGAAAGGGCTGAAGACGCTGGTGCTGGAGGCCGGGCGTCCGATCATTCCCGAGCAAGATTATGTAGAGCACGTTCCAAGCTGGGAAATGAAATTTCGGGGACTGGGCGACCGGCGGCGCCTGCGCGAGGAGCAGCCCATTCAAAGCTTGTGTTACGCCTGCGACGAGTGGGGCTCGAAATTCTTCATCAAAGACAAAGACCTTCCCTACAGTACGGCTCCGGGAAAACCTTTCACCTGGATTCGCGGGCGGCAGGTGGGCGGACGATCGATCATGTGGGGCCGCCAGAGTTATCGGTGGAGCGACTTGGATTTTGAAGCCAACCTGCGCGAAGGGATTGCCGTCGACTGGCCGATCCGCTACGCGGACCTTGCTCCCTGGTACGACCATGTCGAAGAGTTCGCCGGCATCACCGGTGAAGCGCTCGGGCTGCCGCAATTGCCCGACAGCAAGTTTCTTCCGCCGATGAAGATGAACTGTGCGGAAATGGTGGTCCGCGATGCCCTGGCAAAACATTTTGGTGGAGAGCGTGTGCTTACCATTGGCCGCGCCGCGATCCTTACGCAGGATCATGGCGGCCGTGCGAAATGCCACTACTGCGGGCCTTGTGAACGCGGATGCATCACGCGATCGTATTTCAGCAGTGTCAATGCGACTCTGCCAGCGGCGGAAAAAACGGGCAGGATGACGCTCCGTCCGTTCAGCGTCGTGCACAGTGTGAGCTTCGATGCAAAAACGAGAAAGGCCACTGGTCTACGCGTCATCGATGCCACTACTCGCGCCACTTTCGAATTCAAGGCCAAGGTTGTGTTCCTGTGCGCTTCGGCGCTGGAATCCGCGCGCATCCTGCTGAATTCCGCGACCACGGAATTTCCCAATGGCCTCGCGAACTCGAGCGGGGAACTCGGCCATAACCTGATGGATCATGCAAAGGGTGGCGGCGCCGATTGCACCATCATCGGCAATGAGGATCGCACCGAGTTTGGGCGGCGTCCGAACGGTATTTATGTGCCGCGTTTTCGTAATGTGAAGACGAAGCATCCGGACTTCCTGCGCGGCTACGGATTCCAGGGCGGAGGATCGCAACAAGGTTGGGAGCGCGGTATGAAGCAAATCGCCTTCGGCCCGGAGTTCAAAAAGGCGTTGCGACAAGGCGGGCCATGGCGGTTCACTTTCTATGGCTTCGGCGAGTGCCTGCCGGATCATGACAACTATCTTGAAATTGATAAGGACACGGTCGACACCTGGGGAATCCCGACCATCCGAATTCACTGCGCCCATCGGGAAAACGAGAAGGCTATGCAGAAGGATATGGCGATTGCCGCTGCCGAGATGTGCGCAGCCGCCGGCGCGCGCGATATACAGCCCTACAATGACCACGATCCGCCGGGCCTCGCGATTCACGAAATGGGAACGGCGCGTATGGGGCGTGACCCGAAAACTTCTGTCCTTAACGCACATTGCCAGGCGCACGATGTGAAGAATCTGTTCGTCACGGACGGGGCGGCGATGACCTCGTCTTCGTGTGTCAATCCTTCATTGACGTATATGGCGCTAACCGCGCGGGCGTGCGACTACGCGGTGGATCAGCTCAAGAAGCACCAGTTGTGAGTTGTCATCCTGAGGCTCTCATTGAGAGCACGGCGAAGGAGCTGTGCAGTCTGCCCGCACGTGCACGGGTTCTTCGCTTCGCCCAGAATGACAGAGCTTGAGATTCCGAAACCGTCCTCGCCCTGGGCGTCTACTTTAGATACTCCGAGTTTTTCTTCAGATCCTCGGGGATCGGCGGGAAGGGCGGCCACTCCTGCGAATATCCCTTCAGCAGTGGGGTAGCGACTTCGGAGCGGAGCGTTCCGTCGTGCACCGCGAACTTGTGCGGGTTGGTCGCCGAATATCCCTCCCACAGGCAGACTCCTGCATAAGCGCCATCTTTGCGCAGGATGTAATACGTCATGTCCATGTAGCGAAGCTTGGACATATCGTTGTTGTAGTTGCGCACAATGCGCTTGAGCGCGTCCAGTCCTGCCTCTTTCGGAGACATGCCATGGCGCATGTTTTCTACGATGGTGTGAGCGCCGGCAACTTTGATGTTCTCTTCGCCGCTTCCCGTCGCGCCGGCGGACCCTACATCCTGATCGGTGTAGCAACCTGCGCCAATGATCGGGGAGTCGCCGCAGCGGCCCGGGAGTTTGAAAGCCAGCCCACTGGTGGTCGTAATGCCGGAGATTTCTCCCTTCTCGTTCATCGCGGAGCAGTGAATCGTTCCGGTGGGCGGGAAGAGCACGCGGCGAACGGCAGCCATTTGAAACTCAGGTTCAATGCCGAGATTTTCGGCGCGTTGTCGCAGCTGCTCGATGCGATCCCGCCAGAGTGCGGCCTGCGGTTTTGAGTCGGGTGCGGGAGCATGCCAGTGCGGGTCGGCGATTCCAGGTCCCCACCAGTCGCGATCAGAGTTGAATTCTTTCCAGAGCATCCAGATTTTCCGTGAGCGCTCGGTCAAGAGATTTTCGCGGGGAAATCCCATGGCCACGGCGAATCTTTCCGCACCCTCGCCGACAAGCATGACGTGGCCCGTATGCTCGAAGACCGCCTTGGCGACCATGGAGACGTTCTTGATGTTTCGCACGCCGCCCACCGAGCCTGCGCGGCGGGTGGGGCCGTGCATGCAGCAGGAGTCGAGTTCGACCACGCCCTCTTCGTTTGGCAGCCCACCGAGGCCAACAGAATCGTCGTTGGGATCGTCTTCCGGTCCCTTTACGACCTTAATGGCGGCGTCGAGCGTGTCGCCTCCGCCTTTAAGAAATGCGTAGGCCGCCTCGGCATAGGGGTAACCGTTGTTTGCGCTGATGATGATCGCTTTTCCAGGAGCGTCGGCAGCGGGTGCTCCAGGATTGGCGTTTGCGGCGCGGGCATCCTGACTTCCTGCAACGCCGACGGCAACAGCTCCGATCACAGAGTTCTTCACAAACTCACGGCGCGAGAATGTCACGAATTCCTCCTTTGTATGGCTGTCTTGTTGGGACTGATGAGAGCTGACGCTTTCTGCGGGCCCTATTCTACTCGAATGGTTGAGCGAGGAGGGTGCAAGTTGGAGGCCGAGGGTCGAGGCTTAGTGGGTTCCTCAATAAACTGCGTGAAAAATGGGCTGGGCGCTGAAGCCCGGTGGTACCGGTGGCTTCAGCGCTCCTACGCCAAGGGTGGCCCCATCGTTTCTAGAAATCGATCCGCAGCCCGAATTCCGCTTCTCGCGGAGCGCCGACGGCGAATACGCCTGAGCCGCGGCCGACGCGAATCGTGTTCGTGGCTGAGTTCACACCCGCCGGCGTGCCATTGATCGTCCCCGGCCCACCGGTCAGGCCGTTGCTCGAAGGATTACCCAGGAAACCGTAGTTCACAAAATTGAAGACATTGAAGAACGAGACGCTGGGCAGAATGGTCAGTCGCTCCCGGAGCTTGAAGGGCCAACTCAGGACGGTGTCGATATTTTTGTAATATCCGTTTCCGGCGTTGTTGGAAGGTGGAGCCTGGACCGGTTGGATGACCGCGCCGAGTTGTACCAGTTGCGATTGCGTGAAAAGTCCTGCCGCAACGAGTGATTGACCGGCAGGCGTGAGCGTGCTGCCGTTGCCGAAGGTGTTGTTAAAGTTCTGGATGTAGTTCCCCAAATTCTTTGGGGAGATCGAGCGCATGAATGCGCCGGGGTGCCCGACGCGAGCACCGGCGGAGTCGAGGAAATCGCCGGTGGTGCCGTCGCCCGTAAGGTCGTTCTGGAAGATCGCGGCGGTGCTCGTGTAGGCCGGCAGTCTCAGGTCGGAGGGTTGCGGCGAGGCGAAGCCGCCGATCAGGCTGAGGCGCGGACCGTGGTGAGCGAATTCGAAGCTGCCTCCGAATTTGAACTGGTGGGTGCGGTCTTCTTGCGTAGGTCCGGAGAACGCCGTGGGGTTTTGGAAGTCCCAGGCATTGGGAGTGAAGTGCTGATCGCTGCCGCCATTGCTGACGAAGCGAGAGAGCGTGTAGTTGATCTGCAGATCGAGGCTCTTGACGCCGCGGAAGGGATTGGCGACCTGCGTGCGGTATTCACTCTGCACTCCGCTGTAGACGGAGCGGCCCATTGGATAATTCATGAAGAGATTGCCCAGAGCCGGGTTTACGCCGGCGAAAGCTGCGCCGGTGTCGGGAGTGAGCGAGCCGCCCCAGTCGTAGTAGACGGAGTAGCCGGCGTTGTACGAGTTGCCGGAGTCCAGTCCGTTATTGGCGAAATCGCTGATGGTGGCGCCGCCTCCGGAAGGATACAGTCCGGGGCAGGCCGCAATGGCCTGGTCGATCGAGGCTACGCCGCAGGCAGCGAGCGTGGACGCGATCGCATTATTGGCGGCGTTCATGTTCAGGTACCGCGCGTCGCCCACGTGATTCACATCGACTCCCACCTGGAAGTGGAGGCCGATGTTGCGGAGATAGTCGACGGTGAGGACTCCTTTGCCGATCTGGCGCTGGATTCCGATATTCATCTGGTAAGAGCGCGCGGTGCGGAAATTCGGGTAGTAGGGATAGCCGAGGGTCAGCGTGTTGCCGACAAAGTTGGGATTGGGGCCGGAAGTGCCGACCGCCGCCGTGGCAGCAATGTATTCGTTCTGCAGATCGGTGATGGCTTTTGCCGAGCCTTCATAGCTGCCGGTTGGTCCAAGCTGCGAGAAGCAGACCTGGGTGGCGAGATCGTATCCATCGATCGAGGTAGCAGGAGCCTGTCCTGGAATGGGGAACGAAACCGACTGATAGTAAGGATTCGACGCGACGGGAGGCGTACCGGCCGCGTTGGGATCGCAATAGAGGAACGGAGTCTGGTTGAACAATCCCGTGGCCAGCTTGTTGCTGCGGTCGTAGGAGACGTTGTTGAAAATGTTGTTTTCGTAGTAGAGGCCGCCGCCGCCGCGAATCGAGGTTTTGCCGTTGTGCCAGGGATCCCAGGCGAATCCGAATTGCGGTGCAAAATTCAGGTTGGGCTGGCGGACGCGATTGCTGAGGCCGGGTCCCCACATGTCCAGGATGTTCTGCACGCCGGAGGGGCATCCGGGAAAGCCGGTTGCCAGAAGGTCGGGTGTGATCTGGGAACAGGGGATGGGCGCGAGGTCGCTGTCGGTGCGGCCCGTGTCGCGAACGTAGCGTAGTCCGAAATTCAATGTAAGGTTCGGGCGCATCTTCCAGGAGTCGCCGACATACGCTTCGAAGCGCGTGTCGAACAGGCCGCCGGCGGGATATCCGAAGGCTGGCAGTTCGGTGCTGAAGCCTTGTCCGTTGCCGATATAGCCGCCGGTGAATGGATAGTCTCCGATGTTCGGATCGCAGCCTGCGAAGTTGGGAAGAGCGCAAGAGTAGAAAGGCGAGGTCTGGACGCCGGAAGAAAGCCCGGCCGCGTTGACGTACGTGTTCAGATACGGCGCCAAACCGTTGAAGGAAGCGAATCCGCCGGTGGCGATGCCGTTAACGGTCGCTCCGAAGCGGATGATATGCGCGCCCCAGACACGGCTGCCGTCGTACTTGATTTGCTTGTTGCTCTGGAATGTCTGCTGCGGCGCGAGATAGTTTGGCCCCGTGTCGAGGCTGGTGTCGTTGAAAACGATCTCAGCAAAAGGAAAAGGATTGATGGCAGCGGGCTGCGAATCGGTCGCACCGATGATCTGGTTGTGGAACTTGAAGTATCCCATGCGAATACTGTGCGACCAGTTGCCCTTGTTGATGTCGATGCCGAGAGCGTGCGACGGAGAGTAGTCCCGGTTCGCGTAGTAGGAGAATCCAGTAGCGGCCGACGAGGTCGAGTAGTTCCAGTCGTAAGCAAATTTGTAGAACAGGCGAATGTTGTTGGTGAGCTGCAGGTCGATGCGCCCGCTAGCCTGCGAACTTTTGAAGGGCGAGTCAATTCCGCGTGTCAGGGCGTCGAAGGGCGCGCCCGCGACGATGGAGTCGGAGCTGTCCTGCTTGAGCCGCTCGGAGTCGATAAAGAAGAAGAGCTTGTTCTTGATGATAGCGCCGCCGAATCTTCCGCCGAACTGATTGCGTTGGAACTGTGGAGAGACAGCACCCGGCAAGTCAGAGAATCCCGCGCGGTAATCGCGAAACTGATAGAAGGCCTGGCCGTGGTAGTCGTTGGTGCCGGAGCGCGTAGCAACGTTGACTGTTCCGGAGCTGGTGACTTCCGAAGAAATGTCGAATGAGGACCGGCCGATGTTGAATTCCTGGATCGAACTCATCGCGATATTTTGCGTGGTTGTGCCTACCGTTTCATCGCTGACATCGAGGCCATCGACTTCGATGCGCGGCGTGCGGCCGAAGTCGCCATTCACCGATAGCGAGTTGTAGCCGACTTTCGTGGGATCGAAGTTGCCGCCATCCTGCATCTGGACGCCGGGTTCGAGTTGCGCCAGGTCGAGGAAGCTGCGTCCGTTCACAGGCATGTTATCGATCTGCTGGCCCGTGAGCACGCCCTGCACGGTGGATTGCTCCGTGTTGACTGCAATCGCCGAGCTTTGGACTTCGACGGTTGTCGTCTCCTGGCCAACCTCCAGCTTCACGTTTCCCGACGAGGTAACTGAAACCTGCACGGGGATGACGAGCTGCATCGTCTTGAATCCCTTTGCCTGCACGCGGACCTGGTAGTCCCCGGCAGACAAACTTCCGGAGTTATAGGTTCCGGCAGAGGACGTTTTGACGTTGACGACTTGCCCCGTGGTGAGCGAGGTGATAGTAATCGCGGCACCGGGGAGCACGGCACCGGACTGATCAGTGACTGTGCCTTGAATGCTTCCCTGACTCACCGTGGTCTGCGATACGGACAGCGGGAGAAGGAAGAAAAACGCCAGCACGATGCAAGTGATCGTGCAAAGTAAATTCTGAAGCTGCCACTTCGAAACAGAAACAGTCCTGCGCATGAAACCCCACCCTCTCAACCGAATCGCCCCAGTTTCGGAAGATCGCCATTGTAGGGATTCAGGCCAGTCGTTCTCAAGCCAATTTTGTGCGGGAGTGTATCGAAAAAAGAGTCTGCACAAAACAGTTCGCTACAGACATGAAATGTATAGGGGCCGTAAACAGTGATCTGTTTCGGCCCCGGAGAAAAAAAATTAGCGGCTGGCAAATTTGCGTAAACGTCCCGGATACGCTGCGCCCGCGCGAGACAATTGATCTGCGACTCCGGACGCAATGGGCCGCAGATCTTCGGCGCGGAAGCGGAGCAGGGCCGCGATGTTTCCCACTTTGTCGAATTCGGGATCATCCTTGACGTAGAACGTCTCCAGATCGCGACGAATGACCTGCGGGAGAATGGCTTCTCCGACGTCGACAATTTCCTGTGTCTCACGGCCGCAGACCGGGCAATACGCGACAATATGCGCGTCGAGATGGCCGCAGCCGATGCATTCGACGGCGTGTGCCTGGAAAGATTCGCCGATCAGGATCGACTGCACTTCCCCCATCTCGAGCGCACGCAGGACACGACGCAATCCGGTAACGCCGCGGCCGTGACTGCGCGCCTGATCGAGGACCATTCTTACGAGGTCGTGGCGGCGTTCGCCTTGCCACCGATCCACAATCCGCTGCGCGCTGCTCCGGATCTCATCGCGCGTGATATGCGCAAGGTCGGCGTGAAAATGCCCGATTAGAGCCTGGCTCACCTGCGCAGGCAGTTGCGGCTCGAGCTGGGAGCGATGGACATCCTGGCATCCGAGGATCCATTTATCGAATAGATGCTTCTCCAGACAGTCTTTGAGCAAAGCGGCGGCCGCCTTGAAATGATGGCGCGTCTCATCTTCTATGCGGCGCTGCGCATGGCCGTCTTCATAGGCTCCGTCGCCGCGTCCTTTCCTGTTGAGCGGCTGGAATAGACCCTCGCGTTCGGTCAATTCGCCGAGGCGGAGATCGAAGATTCGGACGCGCTGCCGATCGACGAGCACGACTCCCACGCGGGGAAAGGCGCCCAGCAGGTGTGCAATCGGTTTGAGATGGAAGTGGCGATCGACGAAGATCTGCGTGCCAGGAAGGGTTGGAGGCAGATCGTAAACGCGCCAGAAATTCCGGGCGCTGCAGGCGAAAACGCCTTTGGCATGCGTGCCGTTGCTGCGCAGTTCGCCGGTCAGGCGCAGGATGCGGTCGAGGTCGGCACGAGCTGCGACGCGCGCCCCTTTATCGGTGGAGGTTGTGCTTTCGACGCTGCGCAAAGCGTCGCGGACGAGATCCTTGACCAGGATTGCGTCTTCTTTGTGAGCCTTGTTTCGCGGCGTTACAGGTTGAAAGTAGAAGCTGACCGCGCTCGAATTTGAATCTTCAAAATCAGCCAGCTCTCGAATTTGTTCACGAGCAATACTCATGGAAAATCTCCCACAGATTAAGAATTGAGTTGTGCTTAAGCGGCGCCGCTCGGCGCGAGGCGGCCGTGAAATTCACGGGCCAGCGCCGGAGCTTTGCGTAGGTGCTCGCGAGCGGCGGAGATGAACGCGAGCACGCGTTCGGCCGGAAGGCCGGTGATCCCCATAATCTCTTCGATAGTGAATCCTTCGACAGCATGGAGAATGAAAGCTTCCCTGGGTCCAGACCCGAGATCGCGCAGAGAAGATGCGATGAGGCGCAGCATTTCGTCGGAGGCCAGAATCTGCTCGGGCGTGGAGACGCGGGCGTCCGGGATGACGGTTTCCCCGGTGATGGATTCGTCGGGCTGATGGAACTGGAGTTCGGGCTCATCGCTGGCTTTGACATTCGGCCGCCGCGCGGACTGTTCGAGGACGACCGCGTTGTCATTGCTTTCATCGGCGCGGCAAAGGTCATCGAGCGCGTTCAAGGCGAGCCGGTACAGCCAGGGCTCGAGCGCGAGGCGTTCAGGCTTCTCGCCGCCGTCGCCCAGGGCGGCGGCAATGGTTTCGTCGATGACTTCTTCCTTGCTCAGGGACCCGGCAGGGACCTGATCCTGCGTCTCGCGAAAATAAATTTCACGCTCCACGAACCGCTCCAGGCGCGCCAGGTTCACATTGACGTAGGAGCGAACGTCGTCGCCGGAAACAGTGGGCGGATAAACGGCCGCTAAGGTTTTTTCGAAGGGGACTTGCGGCACGCCGGGTGCGGAGCGCGCACTGCTTCCGCGTTTGCCGCGTTGCCATTTGTGCGATGCGCGAAGGATCTGCTTGTGCTTGTTGAGTTGCTGAAGCAGATCTTCGAAAGCGTTCTTCACCGCAGAAGTCGCGGCCGGAGCCTTGGTCTGGACAGCCATCTGGCCTGAGGGCAAGCGCAAGTTCAACGAAACGCTGGTGCCTTCACGTGGCGACACTTCTTCCACCACGCCCCTCAAATGCACGAGTTCGGGACGAAAAACCTGTAGACGTTTCTGCAGCTTTTCGATCTGGTGTAGGACGTCTTTTTCTACGGCAGGAGTCTTAGGAAGACGATAACTGACGTGGACGTTCATGAGCGCCTCGGCCTTGCTGTACGAAGTTCGCGCAACCAAGTGCTATCTAAGTCGAATTGTACACCCGCTTCGAAACGGCACAAGCGGGCGAGAACTACAAATTCTTTAAAACCTTCAGGTTCGTTTTTCTCATCCTAAAAAGTGACGACAAATCGTCGGGCCGCTATAAGAAACGCACCTTTACATCAGGCCCTTTCTCAAGGTGGATGCTTTCCACGAAGCGTACCTTCCCCGTGCGAAGGGTCATGATAACGGACGATGTGCGCGTGCCTTCGCCAAAGAAGCGGACTCCCTTGAGCAGCGCGCCATCCGTGACGCCCGTAGCAGCGAAGATGATCTGCTTGCCGGGCGCCAGATCTTCGGCTTCGTAGACGCGATTCTTATCCTTGATGCCCATGCGTGCCAGCCGTTCTTCCTGATCGGGTTTCACGACAAGGCGTCCGAGCATGTAGCCGTTGAGGCATCGAATGGCGGCTGCGGTGATTACGCCTTCCGGGGCGCCGCCCGATCCCATGACAGCATGGACGCCGGTTCCAATGACGGCGGCGGCGATACCGGCCGAGAGGTCGCCGTCACCGATCAGGCGAATGCGCGCTCCAGCGGCGCGAATATCGGCGATGAGTTTCTCGTGGCGTGGCCGATCGAGGACGATAATAACGAGATCTTCCACATCGCGGTCGAGCCGCTTGGCGATGTTCTTCAGATTGTCGGCAACCGGGGCGTCGAGTTCGACCGCGTCCTTGCAGGAAGGCCCGACAACGATCTTCTCCATGTAGCAATCGGGAGCATTGAGCAGGCCTCCACGCTCGGAAGCGGCAAGGACCGTGATGGAGCCGGGTGCGCCCGTCGCGCAGAGGTTTGTGCCTTCCAGGGGATCGACGGCGATATCGACCTCGGGGACGTCGGTGCCGTCGGGAAATTCGGCGCCGACTTTCTCGCCGATGTAGAGCATGGGAGCTTCGTCGCGCTCACCCTCGCCGATCACGATGGTGCCACGCATCGGGATTGAGTCCATGGTCTTGCGCATAGCCTCGGTGGCGACATGATCGCTCAGCTTGCGCTCACCCCGGCCCATGGTGCGGGCGGAAGCGATCGCCGCAACCTCGACGACTCGCAGGAATCGCGATGCGAGATCGCTCTCAATGTTTTCCCCAAAAGTCCGAGCCTTGCCTTCCGGACGTGTTTGCGTTCCCAAAGAAAACCTCCCGCGCGTGATCCCAACGCATGTGCCGGGTTGAGACTATAGCTCAACTGTGGCGAGTATGAAAATACGGTGTCCCCCGAATCGATATTGTCGATTGTGGTGTCGGCTGCGCGGCCTGGTTGAGCATGGTATCCTCCATCCCTAACCGATCACCCATGCCCGAAGCGCTGACATTTCTCTGCATCACGACCTATGAGAAGGGGCAGGAATTCATGCGCGAGTCCAAGCGCCAGGGATGCGGCGTGCTGCTACTCACGGCAGAGAAACTTCGCGACGCTGAATGGCCGCGCGAGAGTCTCGACGACACCTTCTACCTTCCCGAAAACATCGCATTGCCCGACATCGTGAAGGCGGTGACCCATCTGGCGCGCAACCGCAAGATCGATCGCATCGTCGCGCTCGACGAATATGACATGGAGACGGCGGCAACATTGCGCGAGCATCTGCGCATTCCGGGAATGGGCTTAACCACCATGCGGTACTTCCGGGACAAGCTGGCGATGAGAATGCGGGCGCTCGATCGCGACGTGAGGGTTCCGGATTTCGTGCCTGTGGTGAACCACGACGACATCCGCTATTACCTTGAGCACGTGGCAGGGCCGTGGGTGCTAAAGCCGCGCCAGGAGGCCTCGGCGATCGGCATCAAGAAGATCCATGCTCCGGACGAGCTCTGGCCACTTCTCGACCAGTTAGGAGACCAGCAGTCTTCGTACCTGCTCGAAAGATTCGTGCCGGGAGAAGTCTGCCACGTAGATTCGGTCGTGTCAGAGAATGAAGTGGTTTTCGCGAACGCCAGCAAGTACGGCAAGCCACCAATGAACGTGGCGCAGGGCGGTGGTGTCTTCACGACGCATACAGTGCCGAGGGGAAGCGACACCGACGGGCGGTTGCGCGCGATCAATCGCGATCTGATCGGGGCGCTGGGTCTGGTTCGCGGCGTGAGCCATGCGGAATTCATTCACGCGCAAGCGGACGGCGAATTTTATTTCCTGGAATGTGCCGCGCGCGTGGGCGGCGCGTATATCAATGAAATGGTCGAGGCTGCGACCGGGATCAATCTGTGGCGGGAGTGGGCGCGGATTGAAATCGCCGGTGAAACCGGCAAGTACGCGCTGCCGCCGGTGCGGGAGGAATATGCGGGGGTGATTTTGTCGCTGGCGCGACAGGAGGATCCCGACACCTCGGCCTACAACGATCCGGAAGTACAGGTGCGAATCAAGAAACACCACCATGCAGGACTGATCCTCCGCTCCGCTGACCCGCAGCGCGTGCCAGCACTCCTCGAAAACTATGCGCAGCGATTTGTCACGGATTTCCTGGCGGTTGAGCCCCCGCGCGACAAGCCTACGGCCTAGACGCGTTTTGCTGCGTGACAGCGCGGAACGTCGGGTGCAGGTTCTCTGCTACCATTTGCCCCATGAACACAGTTGAACCGCCAGCTTCGGGATCGCACAGCCTAAGTTCGGAGCGGAAAGAGCCGACCTTCGTCTTCACGGAGAAGCAAGTGTCGGAAAAAAGCGACTTGGCCCGGCGCTTCATCGAGACGCGTGCCCGATTGAACGCGAACGTCGAGAAGGCCAATAACTTTCTCGTAAAGCGCTTCTACAATCTTGACCACAACGCGTACCTGGAAGGGACGCTCCCGGCGAAGACGAAAGAGTTGATGGGACTGGTAGCCTCGGCGTGCCTTCGATGTGACGATTGCATTTTCTATCACGCGATCCATGCCTATCGCCTCGGTGTTACTCGCGCCGAGCAGGAAGAGTCTCTGAATGTAGCGCTGATCGTCGGCGGCAGCATCGTGATCCCGCATCTGCGTCGCGTGTACGAGTTGTTGGAAGAGTTGTACGCCTAGCGCCCTGGCGCTCTTGCTTACGTCCGGTGCCGCCCTACCACCGAAATGATGATCGTGACCACGATCAATGCGACCCCACCGCCGAATTCCAGCCGATGGGGATGACTCATCTGCGCCCAGGCTGCATCCGGAGGCCAGACGACCGCGGCGTCGCGCAAGGCGTCCATAGCAGCGATCAGGCCGAAGAGAAATCCCACCGCAGTCGTCAGCCGGCGTTTCTTGTCAGAAGCCATCGAGTTCTCCAGCCCGGCTTTTCTTCAGGGAGCAAACACGAGCAGAGCGCGGATAACTCGTGTTAGCGCGCAGTCGGATCAGAACGCGTCGATACCCGTCACGCTTTGCCCGATGATGAGGCCGTGGATGTCGTGCGTGCCTTCGTAGGTCTTGACCGATTCCAGATTCATCAGATGGCGCATGATCGGGTAGTCGTCGGCGACTCCATTGGCTCCCAGGATGTCGCGGGACGTGCGGGCACACTCGAGCGCCATCCAGACGTTATTGCGCTTGGCCATGGAGATGTGTTGCGGCTTGACCTGGCCTGCATCTTTGAGGCGCCCGACCTGGAGGACGAGCAATTGCGCCTTGGTGATCTCGCTGATCATCCAGGTGAGTTTGTTTTGCACGAGTTGATGCGAGGCGATGGGCTGATCACGCCACTGCTTGCGAAGAAGGGAATACTGCAGAGCGCAGTCGTAACATGCCATTGCCGCGCCGACCGCTCCCCAGGCGATTCCGTATCGTGCCTGATTCAGACACATCAGCGGAGATTTGAGCCCGCCGCTTTTGGGCAGCAGATTCGACTCCGGGATGCGAACGTCTTGCAGCGACAAGCCTGAAGTCACTGACGCCCGCAGCGACCATTTGCCGTGGATGTCGTCGGCCTTGAAGCCGGGGCGGTCGGTTTCGACGAGGAAGCCGCGAACGCGGTCGTTCTCGTCCTCTACTTTCGCCCAGATGATGGCGACGTCGGCGATGCTGCCGGAGGTGATCCACATCTTCTCGCCGTTGAGGACGTACTCATTTCCGCTCTTGCGGGCTCGGGTGCGCATGCCGCCGGGGTTCGAACCGAAATCCGGCTCGGTCAGGCCGAAGCAGCCGAGCTTTTCACCCTGCTGCATGGCGGGAAGCCAGGTTTGCTTTTGCTCTTCGCTGCCAAACTCCCAGATAGGATACATGCACAATCCCGACTGCACGCTCACAAAGCTGCGCACACCGGAGTCGCCACGCTCGAGTTCCTGTGTCATCAATCCATATTCGACGTTGCCCATTCCGGCGCAGCCGTAGCCTTTGAGCGAAGCGCCGAAGAATCCGAGCTCGGCCATGGGCTTGACCAGTTCGCGCGGGAAGCGCCCGGCGCGGTTGCACTCTTCGATGATTGGAATCAGGTTGTCTTCAATGAACTTGCGCGTGGTGTCGCGGACCAGGCGTTCGTCGTCGGTGAGCAAGGAATCGTACTGTATGAAATCGACGCCGCGAAATTTGATAGCAGGCATGAAGGATCTCCGTCGCTGTGTGCTTCGTCAGACGGCGCACCGTAACCGGACGGGCAGCCGTGGGGAAGGCAAACATTTGACGGTATCAGGGTGGGGGAGTGGGGTCAACGTGGGTGGACGGCTTTTCAGCGAACGATTAGTCCTGTCGTTTTAAAACACCCTTAGAGAGATGTGCGCCGGAGATCCTTCGCTCCGCCTGAAGAGCGGCTACGCTCAGGATGACACTTTTGGGGCGGAAAGGCGGCTCGCCTCAGGATGACAGATGGATAGATACGATCTCGGCTGGAGGTGTATGCTGTTGCCGGATTTCCGATCTATTAAAACGATTCACTACAGCAGTCCGCTCTTTGGAGGGCCGGATGAGATTTCGTTTCGCGTCTATGCTTCGTGCAGCCTTCGTTGCTCTCAGCAGTTTGCTCTGGATGAGCCCTACCGCCATCGCCCAGAAAGTTGTGGTCGATGCCGATCCCGCTCATGTGGCGAACACATTTAGTCCCGTTCGCTCGCTTGGCGCTGCCATAGACCGGCTGCGAACTGGCTCGCCCGACCATCTGCTCAAGGATCCTTTGCTGAAAGAGATTCTTGGTGCGGGTTGGCAGTCCGTCACCTATCGGCAGAATACCGAGTTGATGGTCGAGGCATGGCACTGGAATCCGGCGGGGAAGTGGAGCAATCCCGGAAAGCAGGAAGGCTATTTCGTCGGCGACCCGGAGCCCACTTCGGAAATGATTCATAGCTCGTGGGCCTACCCGCTGCCGCATCGCGGCTTCAGCCGGGGCGACGGTAACGGCTGGTCGCGCCTGACCGATGGCGATCTAAATTCGTACTGGAAAAGCAATCCTTACCTGACGAAGGAGTTCACCGGGGAAGAGGACTCGCTGCACCCGCAGTGGGTGATAGTCGATCTGGGCGCGAAGGTCGAAGTGAATGCAATTCGAATTGCCTGGGCGAATCCTTACGCCACTCATTACGCCGTCCAATTCTGGACGGGCGAACTTGAGCCCTTCTACGACGGGACGACGAAAGGCACCTGGCAGACATTTCCGCTGGGGAATATTAGCGAAGGCAAGGGAGGCACGGTCACTCACAAGCTCGTCGACTGGATGATTCCCGTGCGGTATCTGCGCATATGGATGACGAACTCATCGAATACTTGCGATAGCCATGGATCCGATGACAAGCGCAACTGCGTCGGGTATGCGATCAACGAGCTGTACGTCGGAGCGCTCTCGGCAGACGGGGAGTTCAACGATTACGTGACTCATTTTCCCAGCCGCAACCAGACAGTGACCTGGCCTTCGTCGGTCGATCCATGGCATGCGGCTTCCGATCTCGATTACAACCGGGGCGACCAGGTCGGATTCGACTTCTTCTTTACCTCCGGCGTAACTCGCGGTCTGCCCACCATGGTTCCGATCGCGATGCTGTACGCGACACCGGAAGATGCGGCGAACGAGATTGCTTATCTGTACAAGCGTCATTATCCGATTTCATACGTGGAAATGGGCGAAGAGGCCGATGGGCAGCACATGTTGCCCGAGGATTACGCCGCGCTCTATTTGCAGTTTGCTACCGCGATTCACAAGCTGGTTCCCGAGGCGAAGCTGGGAGGTCCGCCGTTCGAAGGCACATTCGGCGATGTCGAGGTGTGGCCTGACGTGAACGGCAATGTTTCCTGGCTGGGCCGGTTTCTTAACTACCTCAAAGCGCACAACCGGATGAACGATTTCACATTTTTCTCGTTCGAGCACTATCCGTACCAGGATCGGCCGAGCTACTCGTGGGCTGATCTGTATCCGGAGCCGGAGTATGTTCACCATATCGTGCAAGTCTGGAAAGATGATGGTCTGCCTTCGAATATTCCGTTCTTCATGACCGAAGGAAACATCGGGGGAGGAGCGCCACCTTCAAGCGTGAAGGCCGGTCTGTGGCTGGCTGACTACGTAGGAAGCATGATGGCAGAAGGCGCGGGCGCTACGTACTACTTCCACTACATGCCGTATCCGATGAGTTCCTCGGGTTTCGGAAATTTCCTGTTGATCGACAAGGATTACAAGGTGACGGGCTATCCGCCGCAGTACATCGCGGCACAGATGATTACGAAGGAGTGGGTGCAACCGGTAGACGCGCCCCACAAGCAGTTCAAAGCTACCAGCGACCTGACGGACGCAGCGGGCAATGTGCTGGTGACCGCTTATGCCGTCGAGCGACCTGACGGGCAGTGGTCGGTGATGCTGGTGAATCGCGATCAAACCAACGATCACGAGGTCCGGCTGGTATTTAACGCCGGCGGCAAGGAAAAGCATTTCAAGGGGCAGGTGGATCGCATCACCTTTGGTTCCAACGAATATCAGTGGCATCCGCTGGGAGAGGAGGGAGGAGCCAATCCCGATGGACCACCCTCCAAATCAACCGTAAGCGGAGGAGCGGAAGCGAAGTACGTGATCCCGAAAGCATCGATCACCGTATTGCGCGGACACATGGAGCCGTGACGCGCGCTCAGGCACGGCGTTTGAGCCGCGGAAGCCATCGCGGCACCGTGCGCCGGTATTCATCATAGGATTCGCCAAATTGCCGGTGGAGAGTGGGTTCTTCGTAGAGGATGACGAAGGTGTGCGCGGCGAGCAGCATGAATGCCGTGTACTCCGCAACGTGCAGTGAGCGAAATATGATCGCTTGTCCCAGGATCGCGAGCGCCACTCCGATGTACATCGGGTTGCGAACATAGCGGTGAAGCCCGCTAGTTACGAGAAACTTGGTGGGAGCGATGGGTGCGGGAGTACCGAGGCCGCGCACGGCAAATTCCCACGCGCAGCGGAAGTAGACCGCTGCGCCCGCGATCAGAACCGCCGCACCTAGCCAGGTCAGGACTCCGTTCTCAGGTTTTGAGTAGCCGCCCAGCAGGCGCATCGGAATATAAACTGCCACCGTTCCCGGCACGATTACGGTGAAGATCACGGTATTGAGAATCGGCCATGCAGTCTTTGTCATGCGGAGCCCTGCGGAATCACTCCCCGGTGGAGGGAGTCGCTTTTGTGCTGGACCGTGCCTTCACACTTTTCTCGGTGCGTGCGGAATCAAGGCGGGCGGCCATCTTTTCGAAAGTGGGTTTGGGGCCTTTCCAGCGCAATTGTTCCGGATCATGGAAAAGTTCGATGTCGGTCCGGAGAGTCGCCAGCTTACGAAATAGCAGGGCGTTGTCCCATTCGCGATCCAGAGTCTCGGCGAGTCCCTTGGCGCCGGTCACGCTGACCTGCCATTCGCGATAATCCCGCGGAATTGATTCGAGGTGCAGGAACTTGGAGAGCACGGTCGAGGAGGATTTGGCGCCCCAGCCCGGCAATCCCGGGTATCCATCGGCGGAGTCGCCGACGAGGGAGAGGTAGTCCGGGATGGACTCAGGCAAGACGCCGAATTTCTTGGCGACCCCGGCTTCGTCCAGGGTGATGCCAGTCCGCCGGCTCAGTTGCACCACCCGGGTACCAGAGACGCATTGCGCCAGATCCTTGTCGGGCGTGCAGATAATGATTTGCTCGACGGCGGAGATACCGGACGCTATGGCTGCACCTGCGGCGAGGGCGTCGTCGGCTTCGAACTCCACCATCGGCCATATTGTGATTCCGGCGGCTTCAAGAACATCCTCGAGCAGGGGGAACTGGGCGAGGAGATCAGGTTCGACGCCTTCGCTGGTCTTGTAACCAGCCCACAGCTCGTTGCGGAAAGACTCGATGACGTGGTCGGTCGCCACCGCCAAATGGGTCACGCCACCTTTGAGCATGGCCAGCATGGAGGCCAGGACTCCGCGAACTGCGGCCACTTCGCGTCCTCGGTCATCGCGTGCGGAGGGCAACGCGTAGTAGTGCCGAAACAGCTCGTAGGTGCCGTCGATCAGATAAACCTTCATGGGGGCAGCACAACGCTATAGCAGGAAGGCGGGCGAATCAACCGGGATCGGGGGAGTCGATGCCGGTAGGAGGCAGATTGCTTTTTGCGACGGCTTGGAGGAGACATCCTCGCACTCGTTCCTGTAAAATCAAGTTGGAACGAAAGCGAGATTTGCTGCGCGGCCCGCAGCTTTCGACGTGGATTTTCCGAGCTGATCCCATCCACATTTCATAAGCGGAGTGAGTTGGCCGCTTGCGCTGCGCAAACTGAGATCAGGAGAAACGAAACATGGCCGTAGGCCCCAAGATCGCAAAGACAGCTGACCGCAAGAAAGTAATGGATACCACGAAGAGCACGGATTGCCCCAAGTGCGGCAAGCCGACCCGGATCGTCAAACGAGTGAAAGACCGCGAGCGCGGCGTACCGGGCGGAGTCTATATTTCGTGCTCGGGATGCGAGTTCTTCGAGAAGCTGTAGCACGCTATTGCCCGGTTAACCCAGGGCGAGTGCCACCCGAAGAGCCGCATTCAGTTCTTTCAGCTTGGATGGGTTTAGTGACCCGACAAATTGGCTAAGGTCGGACTTGCGCAGGCTTCTGAGGTTGTCACAAATAATCCAACTCTCGTGCTTGAGACCTTCGTCAGGTCCAACTGCAACCTGAGTTGAAATCCCGCTTCCATTTGTGAAGACGGGAGCGCAAACCACGGTTGTGTAAGCGGAGTCGATCAGAACCTGCCGGCTAACGACGACGAAGCTGCGATAGCGCTTCGGGTCTGCTTCGGGATTTTCAACGCGATAAATCTCGCCTCGTCTCATACCGATCCGGAAAGCGACTTTCACTCCTCAGGGAAATCACCAAGGGGTGCTTGATATTCGAGACCGTCTACCGCATCTCGATTTAACCGTTCTGCATTTCGATTGATGATTTCCAGGTCGCGTGCGTCGCGCTGAGCACGAATGCGGTCGCGGAGATAGCGCGCCAAGACCGACTCGATGAATGCCGATCGAGATTGCCTGGGGCCCGCGATTCGGTCAATCCCGGCGAGAATCTCTTTCGATAGTGTTATTGAAGTCTTCTCTTTCATACCCCAACTATACTACTAATTGTACTACTGAAGTAGTATACCAACGACGGCGCGAATCCTGAGTAGCGTTAAGTTGGAAGTGCTATTTTCGGATTTCTTTCAGAATTGCTAGTGCGGCGGCCGCTGGATCTGCGGCATCAGTGATGGGGCGGCCGACTACGATGTGGGTGGCTCCTGCCGCGATGGCCTGTGCGGGCGTTACCACTCGCACCTGATCTCCGACGGCGGTTCCCGCCGGCCGGACCCCCGGAGTGACAATCGAAAAGGCATGGCCGAGACTTGCCCGTACCGCCGGGGCTTCCCGCGCGGAGGTCACGATTCCGCGACATCCGCTGGCGAGCGCCAGTCCCGCGAGGTTCACCACGCTTTTTTCTACGGTTCCGGGCATTCCGATCTGATCGAGATCCTCGGCGCCCATGCTGGTGAGCACAGTGACCGCAAGGACTGTCAAGTCCGCGGCTGACTGGGCCCCTTCGGCTGCGGCACGAAGCATCCTCGCGCCGCCGGAGGCATGCACGGTAAGCATGCTGACTCCGAGCTTTGCCGCTTCCGACACCGCCGCTCCCACCGTGTTGGGGATGTCGTGATACTTCAGATCGAGAAACACGCGGCGCCCGGAAGCCACCAGATCGCGAACGATGGCGGGCCCCTCGGCAGTGAAGAGCTGCATTCCGACCTTGTAGGTCGAGGCAGACTCGCCCACCGCCGCCACGATTTTTTGCGCAGCGGCGGCAGTGGACACATCCAGCGCCACGATCAGGCGGTGGCGCGGATCGGCTTCGTAAGCAGATTCAACTTGAGGGATGTTCTTCGGCACAGCCGCTGGCATCCCCGCAAGTGTAACCGCTTTTAACGGATTTCCTCTATGGGGGGGTGGTTATAGGCAAGCGTCTGATAGCTATGCTGGTATTGAGCGGATACCAGATCCAGACGCACCCGTTGCAGGCCCTTATGGCGGAATTGCAGCGCCTGGGCTGCTCCGTACGACAGGTCAATGATCCGGCCGGGAACGATCGGGCCGCGATCGTTGACGCGGACTACGACTGCCTTGCCATTTCGCAAGTTGGTCACCTTCACATAGCTTCCCATGGGAAGTGTGAGGTGGGCCGCTGTCATGTCGTGCATCTCGTAGGGCTCGCCACTTGCGGTGGGCTTGCCTTCGAATGTCTCCCCGTACCAGGAGGCGGTGCCTACCTGGAAGGGCTTGGTCTTTCCAACCTGTTTGCGGGCTTCGGTTCTTGCCTGGACAGCACTATCGGGCGATGGGGGCGCCTCCGAGTTGCGTGGTCCCTGAGCCGCTCCCAGGCTGGCGACCATAAAGCCGAGCGCCAGTCCATGAGCTAAACGAAATCGCATTCAGTTCTCCTTGCATCCTCAAAAGTGTCCTAGCCTAGGTTTCGCGTTACAGCACGCGATTGGGAGATGCTAGCCGGGGGCCAAACTGGGTGTCAAGGGACCGACGGTGGATTTCCGATGATTGGATAGTAATGGATTTAGAACGTAACCATCTCTAATATAATGAGATACGGGAAACCTCATTTATTTAAAGACAGTTACGTATTTACCAAAACGTAAATAACGTGCGGCGAAGAGTTGAGTAGATTTTACAACCCCATTGGAATCAACATGTTATGCGGGTAAGTTTTGCAATAGCCATAAGAATCAATGAGTTAAGAGGTGTATTCGAGCAGCGGCACTAAAGATTTTTTTCCCGGCGCTATCTCGACGGTAACCTCAAGGGCAGCCGATGTAAGATTTTGGCTGCAGGCATTAGCGGGTACTATAGTGACGATCTGAACGGCAGGTCATGGCTGAAAAACCCCCCGTCGTACTCACGATTGCCGGATTCGACCCGTCCTCTGGGGCAGGGGTAACGGCGGACATAAAGACGATAGCGGCACATTCCTGCTATGGCGTGGCGTGCATCACGGCGCTGACCGTTCAGTCCACAACTGGTGTCCGGCGGGTCGATCCAGTCGATCCGTCCGTTGTGTCCGAGACCCTAGAGGAGATGGCGGCAGACGTTGAGATCGCGGCCATTCATATTGGCATGCTGGGGTCGGCGAAAGTCGCCAAGGCAGTCGCCGAGTTTCTGTCACCCCGAGGCTCTAATGGTGTCTCGCGCGAGGGCAAGGCGCGCTTCCCGAATGTGGTCCTTGACCCAGTTCTTAAGTCGAGTTCTGGCGCTAGCCTGCTCGATTCGGGAGGCAAGAAACTCCTGGTTGAACGGCTGATCCCGCTGGTCGACGTCATCACGCCCAATACCGACGAGGCGGAAGCGCTCACTGGGCTCAAGGTGCGGGATCAGGACGAGATGAAAGCGGCCGCGTTAAAATTTCACGACATGGGCGCATCCGCGGTGGTGATCACCGGCGGCCACCTGGACAAGGCGATCGATGTTCTCAGCTATCAAATGGGAAGTTCGGTCGAGCAGGAAGTGTTCAAGGCCGAGCGCCAGCGTTCCAACTCCACTCATGGCACTGGATGCGCGTTCGCCACATCCATGGCTTGCCACCTGGCACTCAACCGGGGCCCAGCAGAAGCGACGTTGCTGGCAAAGACCTATGTGACAGCGGCGATCTCCTACGGACACCCTTTGGGGCGTGGGATCGGGCCGGTACATCATCTGTATCGCATGGGTCTACAACGAAGGGCGGTCGGAAGCGGAACGGAAAGCTAAGAAAGCGAGCCTATTCGCTATCGCCATCGGTGGGACGTTTGAGAAGAATTCCGGCCACAAAACAGGCGGTTGCTGCTAGCAGCCACTCCGCGCGGTAGAACTGGATAGCCTGCCAATCCACCAGGTTCTTCGCCGTAAGAAGCCCAACCAGCAGAGCCCCGGCAACACACGCCAGTCCAATGAAAAATGCGACCAATGATGCCGTCGAAAGGCCGATCGAGCGCTTGATCTCGTGGAAGTGAAGGTAGTGAAGCCAGGAGGGCACCTTCCAATTACTGGCCGCTTCGAAAGATCGCTCCAGGATCGAATATCCGGCAGCGACAGTCTTCTCCCAGATTCCCGCCAACTCGGCGGCATCCGCCTTGGCAGAAGCACTCAGCGCCAACGGCCGACGGCCTCCGCAGCTGTGACAAAAACGCGAACCGAAAAGGAACTCGCGGCCACAGGTCTGGCAGGCTTCCGCCATCACAGAAGACATCGCGGAATCGCTTCCGGATGCCACGACTGGCGGCTGCCAGAACTCCGTTTGAGTTTCGTGCACTACTTCAGACATAACAATGATGTTCCTACTCAGCTGGCTTTTGAAATTGCTTGGGCATTCTTTGAGCCAAAGCCTCAATCTGGCCGCAACTCTATCAAAACATGCCTGTTATTGCATTTTGCAGCGAGCCTTTCGGAACCCGACTTGAGCAATAATTACGCTTGCTGTCGAGTAAAGATGCGCTGGTTACGAAAGCCCGAGCCCTCTGAGTTTCTTAACCCTGCTAAACATCTGATCGCGATGCACGTCGCGAATTTTGACGCCTTACGTCGTTCGGCACAGAACACCGAGCTCCATTCGGTGTTCTGTGCCGAACTTGCTAACGCCCTAGAATCTACCCCTGCGCGCTTGGGCCGAACTGCTGTTTGGGCGAAGTATACGGGAGTGCCTGCCGGCTGGCAGTTGGCGTCGAAGGAACCGTGCTGTCATTCTTGATTCCTCTCGGCGCAGAGAAGGGGTGGAAAACGAAAACCTGCAATTCGATTAAACTAAGGGAACCGATTCTGTGGCAGTGCGACTTCCAATGACACGGACGATCCTGGGGATCGCTCCCGCGCTTGTCTTCTTCGTCGCGGTCGCCGGCTGGCTGTGCGCCTCAGGCCAGGAATCGATCACTCCTGTTTCCGCCCATTCCGCGAAAGATCCGCAGACAGAAGCGGCATTCGACCACTTCTACAACATGGAGTACGACCGCGCGACGCAGGAATTCGAGCGAATTCTTGAAAAGCATCCCGACGATCCTTTCGCGGTGAATCATCTGCTGACGATCGTGCTATTTCGCGATCTTTACGAAACCGGCGGCATGAACACCGGCGAATATGCCAATGACAGTTTTATTGGGCATGCGCCTCGTCCGAGCGACCCGAAAGTGAAGGAGCGGATCAAATCTCTGGCGCGTCGAGCGGAAGGGCTTGAAGAGCAGCGACTCAAAGCGAACTCGAAAGATGTCGACGCGCTCTACTGCCGCGGCGTTACACGCGCACAGTTCGCGGTGTACACGGGCCTGGTGGAGCGGGCGTGGTTCTCCGCCCTTCGCAATGCCGTGGGAGCGCGGCACGATCATGAGCATGTGCTCGAACTCGATCCCAGCTACCTGGACGCGAAGATGGTGGTGGGAACCCACAATTACGTTGTGGGGAACCTGCCATGGAGCGTGAAGGCGGCGGCAGCACTGGCGGGGCTGAGCGGATCGAAGGAGAAGGGGTTGCAGTACCTCCGCGAAGTAGCGAAAAGCGATGGGGAGAATGCGAACGATGCTAAGGTGATGCTAAGCCTGTTCCTGCGCCGCGAGCATCAGTACGATGAAGCTCTCGGATACATGCAGGAGCTCGCGGCGAAATATCCTCGAAACCATCTTTTTCCGACAGAGGTTGCGAACCTGTTGCGCTCGGCCGGGCGTTTAACTGAGGCTGAGGCGATGTACCGGAAAGTGTGGCAGAACGGCCACGACGGAAAGTACGGCAACCTGCACTACGAGATGGCGGCCTGGGGACTGGGAGAGTTGCTGCGGAGCAAGAAAGATCTGGCCGGCGCGGCGGCGGCTTACGAGCTGGTGAACCAGGCGCCCAATCCCGATCCCGACGTTCTGCAAAAGGCGAATCTGGCCGCAGGCGAGATGTACGACTTGCTGCAAAAGCGGGATTTGGCGATGCAGCGGTACCAAACCGTGCTGGCGGGGAACGCGAATACCGGGCCTGCGGACCAGGCGAGGCGTTATATCAAGGAAGCCTACCGGGAGTGAAGGGAACCACGGGCTATTGATTTGCGTAACACTTGGTGTAGGGAGGGGGTATGTACTGCAACTATTGTGGGAAAGCGATTCAGGACGATGCCAATGTCTGTGCCTATTGCGGGGTTCGAGTGGGAGCTTCGTTGGCCCGCAGAAAACTGATTCGTCCGCGGTTGGGGCGCAAGATCGGCGGCGTCTGCCTGGGGTTTGCCGAATATTTTGACATCGACGTTACAGTTGTTCGCCTGGTTTGGCTGATTACCGCCATCATGACCTGCGTCGGTTTCATTCCGTACGTCATCGCATGGATCGTGATGCCGGAGGAGCCGCTGCTGCTGTCGGCGCCTACCTCGGTGCAAACGGCGCCAAACACGAATCCTGTGATCTAATTTCGGCATGGAGCCGATCCCCTCCTATCGCATCAAGAGCGGCGATGCCGAGATCGTTTACCGCGCGCTTGGCGACGGGCCGCCCGTGGTTCTGCTGCATCCTTTTCCTGTCCATTACGAGTTTTGGCTTCCTGTCGCGGTATCGTTAAGCGCACGCTATCGGCTCATCCTGCCGGATCTCCGGGGCCACGGAGATTCAGACGTTGGCGAAGGTCCGGCGACCATGGATCGCCACGCGGATGATATCGCGCGGGTGATGGATGACGCCGATGTTGGCCGCGCTCCTCTGGTGGGTGTTTCGATTGGCGGCTATGCCATTTTCGAGTTCTGGCGCAAGTACCGCGGCCGCGCCGCCGGCCTGGTTCTCTGCAATACGAAGGCTCCGGCCGATAACGCGGAGGCGAAGGAAGCGCGATTGCTGGCGGCGAACGACGTTTTGGAGCGAGGAACGGAGCCATTTTTCGCCGGCATGTTGACCAAGGTGCTGGGAAAGTCGACGCGTGAACTCCGGCCTGATCTGGTGGACGGAGCGCTGCGCATGATGAACAAGATGTCGCCGAATGATGGTGCGCAGGTGCAGCGCGGAATGGCGGATCGCCCTGATTCTGTGGCGACCTTGAAGACCATTAACGTGCCGACACTGCTGATCACCGGCGATGAAGATCTTATGACCGGTGCGAACGAGGCCGAACTGATGCGCCAGCACATTGCGGGTAGCGAGATGCGCGTGATTCCGAAAGCCGGCCACTATTCTCCCTGGGAGCAGCCGGAGCCCGTTGGGCGTCTTCTGCGGAAGTTTGTCGATTCCATTTACTAGGAATCGTGGTTGTATCGGTGGAGACCGGTTTCGAGGCTGCCGCCAACTGGACTAGAATTCGTCCGTCATGAAAAAGCTCATTCCGCTGATTTGCACAATGCTGCAGCTTGCGGCTTTCTCGCAGACCTCACCCAAGCGTCCCAGGATTACTGGCATCGATCACGTTGCGTTCTACACAACGGCGCCGGACGGCGTGCAAAAGCTCTATGGAGACGTACTCGGCCTCGCCTCTGCCGTGCCCACTGAGCCCAATTCGACGGCGCGCTATCTTGTGGGTCGGCAGTGGGTCGGCTACAGTGCGGCACCCGATCCGAAGTCCACCGACCGGATGGATCACGTTGCGTTTACCACGGAGAACATCATTGCCTTGCGCCGTTATCTATCGGCGAAAGGAATCAAGCCAACACAGATTGAAGGGCGCGCGGATCATAGCCTGGCTTTCAGCGTGACGGACCCGGATGGGCATCGCGTCGAGTTTGTCGAGCGCGGGAAAGAGCAGATTCCGCCTGCTCCGGCCACGGCCGTTTCTCATCGCATGATCCATGTCGGGTTCCTCGTCTATCACCGCGAGGCGGAGGATCACTTTTATCTCGATACTCTGGGTTTCAAGCCATATTGGCACGGAGGAATGAAGGATAACGAGACCGATTGGGTGGCCATACAGGTGCCGAACGGCACCGATTGGCTGGAGTACATGCTCAATCAGCCGGAGCATCCTGACCTGCAACTCACCGGAGTGATGAATCACATCTCACTTGGCGTGGCGGACATGAAGAAAGCACAGGCGCTGCTGGAATCGCATGGTTGGAAGGCCCATGGCGACGAGAAAGCGCAGATGGGTAAAGATGGAAAATGGCAGCTGAATGTGTTCGACCCCGACTATGTTCGCGTCGAGTTGATGGAATTTAAGCCGACTGAAAAGCCCTGCTGTAGCGAGTTTACCGGGCCGCATCCGAGCGAGTGAAATCGCGGGCCTCGGGCGCGAAGGCGCAAATCGTTCTTCCATTTGACGGCACGAGTGAACTCGTGCGCTTCTCTTTGATACGGGGGTATGAACTCACGCCAGTGCCGTCAAGGCGGGACTGTAAGAACATGCTGTTCGCGGTCCTGGAAGCCGAGTTTTGTTAGAATTCACGCGATGACAATCACCGATATAGTTCTGGTTCCCGAGAAGACAGTTGTTACGGCAAAGGGTGACGGCGCGCCGGTGGAAATCAGCGGCACATCGAATCGGGTATTTCTGGTCACGCTCGACATCAAGCAGATCATCGAGCAGGAGTCGCTCGACGTCAGTATTTTTGGCTCCGCGGACGGAGCAACGTGGGAGCCGAAGTCGATTGCGGCATTTCGCCAGGAGTTCTATGCCGGGGAATATCCGTTGCTCCTCGATCTGACAGCTCATCCGGGGGTGAAGTTCATACGCGCTCACTGGGATGTCGCACGCTGGGGCCGGGGGACCGAAACTCCGATGTTCGAATTCGGTGTAACCATGAAGGAAGTGCCGCCCGAAATTTTGAAAGAAGCTGTGGCCGAGGCGAAGGCGCGAGCATAAAGATTGTTGAGTGATGAGTTTTGATTGCCGATTGAACCGCTTGTCGTTTCCGGCACTTGGGCCGAGCGTCTGTATCGCCAATCGGGAATCAAAGTTCATCAACCAACCCTTTTCCAAATGAAACCAGGATCCCAAGTTGTCGTGCGCCCTGCGCGCAACGTGCGCGGCAGTGTCGAACTGCCCGGTGACAAGTCGATCTCGCATCGATACGCGATGCTTTCCGGAATCGCCGAAGGTCCTTCGCGCCTGGAAAACTATTCGACCGGGGCCGATTGCGCGAGCACGCTTGGCTGCATGCGGGCGCTTGGAGTGAGCTGGGAGCGCAAAGGCAATACCATTGAGGTGCAAGGACGCGGGCTCTCGCTTTCCTCTCCGGCCAGCGTGCTGGACTGCGGAAACTCCGGCTCGACCATGCGAATGCTGAGCGGAATTGTTGCCGGGCAGCACTTTGCCAGCGAGATGACGGGCGACGAATCGCTCTCTCGCCGGCCAATGCAGCGCATCATTCAGCCGTTGACAGCGATGGGAGCGTCGATCGAATCGCAGGAAGGGAAGCCTCCGCTGCGCATTAAAGGGGCTTCGCTGAAGGCCGTCGATTACAAAATGCCGGTGGCGAGTGCGCAAGTGAAGTCTTGTCTTCTGTTCGCAGGATTATTCGCCGATGGCGACACGCGAATCGAGGAGCCGCTGCGAACGCGCGATCATGGCGAAATCGCTTTGCGCACATTCGGCGCGCAACTGGAAAAGAAGAGCATCGGAGCAGGTACAGCGGTTCGAATCCGGGGAGGACAGAGACTTCGCGGGGTCGAGGCACGTGTTCCGGGAGATCTGTCGAGTGCCGCGTTCTTCTTGTGCGCTGCGGCATTGTTTCCGGGATCGCAGTTGGCTCTGCCCAACCTGCTCATGAATCCAACTCGCGCCCGGCTGCTCGACATCCTGATGCAGATTGGGCTGCGCATTTCCGTCACGCAACTGGAAGAGATTCACGGAGAGATGGTGGGAGCGTTACAGATCGAGGGCGGTACGCTATCAGGAGCCACGATTTCGGGCGCTGACTCTGCTGCACTGATCGACGAGATTCCGGTGCTGGCCGCGATTGCGCCTTATACGGAGCGGGGCATCGAAGTCCGCGATGCCAAAGAATTACGCGTCAAGGAATCGGACCGGATTGCTGCCGTCGCCAAGAACCTTCGCCTGATGGGCGCAGAGGTCGAAGAGCGCGAGGACGGGCTGAAGATTCCCGGCAAGCAGGCTCTTCATGGGGCGGAACTGGATTCGTTTGATGACCATCGGATTGCGATGGCATTCGCCATTACTGCGCTGCGAGCGGAGGGAGATACACTCATTCGCGGCGCAGAAGCGGCGGCGATTTCGTACCCGGCTTTCTACGAAGCGCTGGAATCGCTGCTCGAACGCTGAGGGATTGTCCTTTAGAATCTGCAATTTCCGCGTGTAACTTCTGTTCTATGACCGCCGTGACCTACCGAGTTACCTTCCCGCATTGAACACTACTCCAGAGCAAGGGCCGCGTCTCTGTGGCGGCTCTGGCATCAGACTCACAACTCTGGGGGACAAGCATGCGTTCCAAGTGGATGTTTGTGGTCGTTCTGTCGCTTGCGGCCACGGCGTACGCGAAAGATCCGAAGCACTACCTGACGGGCAAATTGCTCCAGATGGATTCGGTCCCATGCGGGACCGCGGAAAAGGACGCGAAGAGTTTCGCCGGCGAAATGCTGGGCACGGATTCGGGCAGCAAGAAGACGCAGGAAGTCCTTTGCCAGGAATATCTCGTGCAGTCAGACCGCGTGATCTTCCGCATCCGGCCGCGAGATGCGAAACATCCGGTGCTTCTGCCGGTTGGCGATCAGGCGCAGTTCCGGCTGGAGAAAGACAAAATGTTGTTGCGGGTCGAAGACCTGGATTCGAAGGAGCGCGAATATATCGTGGTCTCCATGACGCCGCGTTCCGATGCGAGCAGCGCCGACGCGACTCCTGAGCGCCTTAATCATCTACAGTAATTCCACTGCGGTAAGACACGTATCGAGCGGCGTAAATCTAAGGATTCACCCAGGATTTACGCCGCTTTCCGTAATACGAGCCGCACGGCTCCAACCCACCCGCGCCAGCCAGCATCCATAGTTCAGCAATTAATTGTGCCGAGGATTTCTCTGTTCTGCCAATCCTTTTTCGGCCCAGTTGTAGGCGTTGCGCTTCTGCGCAGAACTTTGGAGGAATCAACACAACCATGAAACGATGTCTGGGACTTCTGCTGGTGTCATTCTTATTCTCTGCCGTACCGTTGTTGACGGCGCAAGAGCACGACATGGATCACTTCGAAGTGGGGGCATTCGCGGACTATTTCCGTTTCGCCGATCCCGGGCCAAACACGGCAAACTTCTTCGGACTGGGCGGCCGCGCGGGCTTCGGAGTTTCCCGCAACGTGCAGATCGAAGCCGAGATGGCTTACGATTTCGAGCGCAACTACACCTCGACATTCAACAATGGGATCACGACCTCCAATGTGACTTCGAGGTTTCGAGCGCTGCACGGATTTTTCGGCCCTAAGTTTCAGACGGGCTCTGGACCGGTCCGCTTCTTCGTGACCGCTAAAGTCGGATTTGAGAATTTCAGCGTCACGAACCAAGGTGTTCCCACGGGATTCGTAAATGCAGTGGGCTTGGGATCGAATACGTATCTTGGGCTTTATCCGGGAGGAGGTATTGAAGCATTCGCGGGACCGATCGGAGTGCGCGCGGAAGTTGGCGACAACATATTCATCAACAACGGCGCACACAACAACCTGAGAATCAGCTTCGGACCGCAGTTCCGCTTTTAGCGGAAAGATGTCTTACAGGGCGGCCTCTCGGCCGCCTTTTCTTTTTGATCCGCTTAGTCCGCTTCCATCACAGTCGCTCGTGACCTTCATCACGGCGCACCGCCATCCCCAACGGCATATTCGGGTCAGGCGGCGTCGAGCCTCCGTCGCAGGAGTGCGTCCGGGTGGATGTCAGCACACAAATCCGCGTCAATCCATGGGTCGTCACGTTTTCTGTGATGCTGGCGACGTTCATGGAAGTGTTGGATACGACTGTCGTCAATGTCTCCATTCCGCACATCGCCGGAAATCTGGCCTCGACCAATGAAGAGGGGACGTGGGTGGTTACTTCGTACCTGGTTTCCAATGCGATCGTGCTGCCGATTTCGGGATGGCTGGCGAATCACTTCGGGCGGAAAAGACTGTTGCTCGCCTGTGTGGGCGGCTTCACGGTGACATCGTTGTGCTGCGGGCTGGCTACGTCGCTGCCGCAACTGATCATTTTCCGAGTGCTGCAAGGGTTATCCGGTGGAGGATTGCAACCGCTTGCGCAGGCGATCCTGCTTGAGACGTTTCCCAAAGAACGTCACGGACACGCCATGGCCGCGTTCGGCATCGGAATCCTTTTGGCTCCGATCCTGGGCCCGACGCTCGGCGGCTGGATCACCGACAACTATAGTTGGCGCTGGATCTTCTACCTGAACCTTCCGGTTGGAATATTGTCCTGGTTCCTCATGACCCGTTTCGTGTTTGACCCACACTATGTGAAGCGAAGCGGCGACAAGGTGGACTTGTGGGGAATCGGGTTTCTCGCACTGGGAATCGGATCGCTACAGATATTTCTGGATACTGGCGAGCGGAAGGATTGGTTCTCTTCCAGTTACATACGCACGTTTGTGATCCTTTGCATCGTGGGACTGGTTGCCCTTGTGATCCGCGAGTTGATGACGGACCATCCGGTCGTCGACCTGCGCGCGCTGAAGAACCGCTCGTTTGCGGCGGGAGTGTTTCTGATCAGCATGCTCGGATTCATTCTCTATGCCAGCCTGGTTCTGTTGCCGTTGTACTTGCAGACGCTGATGGGGTATCCCGCCTACAACTCGGGGCTGGCACTGTCTCCCCGCGGGATCGGCGCACTGGTGTTTACGCCGCTAGCGGGACATCTCACCACGAAAACGGATCCTCGCCGCCTGCTGGTGGTGGGCCTGGTTCTCGGCTCGATCACGATGTTCGATCTTTCCGGCCTGAATTTGTACGCCGGATTCTGGGATATTTTCTGGGCGCAAATGCTGCAGGGAGTTGCGCTGGCGTTCTTGTTCATTCCACTGATGTCGCTTGCTATGTCTCGCATCGCGCCGGAAAGGATGGGCAACGCCACGAGCATTTTCAACCTGATGCGCAATATCGGCGGAAGCGTAGGAATCGCCGTGATGACCACATTCCTGGCGCGCCGCACTCAGCGTCATCAAGAACACCTGATCGCAAAGATCACACCGGGCGACCCAGCGACATTACGGCTGCTGCAGGGGCTGCGAACGAATTTCTATCTGCATGGCTCGGATTCCGTTACAGCGGCGCGGAAGGCTCTGGGGGCGCTGTACGGAATGGTCGAGCGCCATGCTTCCATGCTGGCGTTCGTGGAGGCTTTCTGGGTGATGGGCGTTGTATTCCTGCTAATGCTGCCATTTCTGCCGCTCATGCAGTATCGGCGAGCGCGGAAGTCGAATGCGGAAGTCGGCGCGCGTGAAGCCCGGGATCAGCTTATTCCCGCCGTAATCGCGGAGCACCAACCGGCGGACCTCGAACCAGAAGCCTGCGAAGAGGAGAATCACTTGGTCTTGCACTAACCCCGCGTCGGAGCGCACACCGCGACTTCCTGTGATACATTATTGCGCACTACGAAGGCCGGGCCGTGGGTTCCATTGACTTTCCTGCTGTCCCCCTCAATTCCAGGAAGGAGCCATCCATGACGACGCTCCGCGATCTCACGAAAGACCGAAAGTTGTATTCCGTTGATGCTGCCCGCACCGTGCTGGAAGCCGCCCGCTACATGATGGAACACAATGTGGGAGCCGTGCCTGTGCTTCGCAACGGAGAACTGGTCGGAATCCTCTCGGAACGCGACATCATGAACCGCGTGGTCGCCGTCGGCAGGACTCCCGGCACCACGGTCGCCTCCGAAGTGATGACGGCAAATCCTCGTGCAGTCTCCGCTGATGAGAGCATCGACGAGTGCCTTTTCATCATGCGCGAATTTGGATTCCGCCATCTTCCGATCGTTGATGGGAAGGAATTGAAGGGCGTGGTCTCGCTGCGGGACGTGCTGATGCATCAGGCTGCGGACATGGAGCGCCGGGCGCGTCGCGTCGCGTCCTAAGATTTTCCGACTAGAAAAATTGTATTGCGGGTGACGTTCTTCGCCGGCCCTAGTTCACCGTCAGGGTGACGGTGGGGCCTGCCGTGGTGCTGCTCGTATTGGTCGAAACCACTCCTGCGTTGTCCACCCCGGTAATGGTGAAGGTGTATGTGTTTTTCGGTGTGGTGACGTTTGTGGTCGTGTCCGTCGTGAATGAATTCGAGGACCCGCACGCCGGGATCAGCAGCATCGAGCCTGCGAGTAAAAGCAGAGTCATCAAGCCCCAGGCGCTTCGGGCGCGCCGATTTCTTGCGGCGCCGACGCCAATCAAACCCAAAAGCGGCAACGGGAGCCAGACAGCGTAGAACCAGCCAACCGGACGTTGCAATCTGGTTACCGGGGGGGCGCTCGTGCTGATGGTAAGCGTAGAACTCACCACACCTCCAAGAACCTGCACCGGTTGCGGATTAAAGGAGCAGACTGGCGGAATCGTAACCAGTGGCGTGATCGTGGAGCAGGTAAGCCACACGCCATCACTCGTGCTGGTGCCCGAAGTGGTGTAGCCGTTCAACGGGTTCACGTTGATCACGGCCTGTCCGCCGCTTCCCGCATGCACACTGCTTGGAACCACCCCGCTTTGAATCGTGATCGTATACCCGGGAGCGACCGAAAGAACCGAAATGGCGGGAGCCTGCTGGTGCGTGGTTCCGTTATATCCGGTTCCCGTGACAGTGACCGTGTAACTTCCGGGCAACGCACTCGATCCCGAGACCGGATTGGTTCCGGTCACTGTAAGCGAGGCCGTGGCCGAAGGGGTTACATCTGTCGGGCTGACGATGCATCCCGGAGAGGTGGAGGTGGCGGGTGTTACAGCACAAGCCAGGGTCACTGATCCGTTAAACCCGTTCACCGGAGACAGAGTCAGGGTCGAAAGAGCCGTGCCGCCCGGGTCCATGGCGTACGGCTGAAAGGGACTCGCCTGAAGGGTAAAGTCCTGGGCAAAGGCTGAAGAGAGAGAGGCCAGCAACAAAATTACAAAAGAAAACGACAGTACAGCGCCCTGAAGCTGAGGAAAGCGCAGTCCTTTCCGGCTTGCGGCTCTCCGACGCAGGGAATATTTGGCTTCAGTGAATTTTACCGATGGCAGTCTCGACATTCGCAGTCCAAGTAGCTTCGATTCAACAAACATCACAAAAGCTGCCCGACCTGGACAGGGAATGATTCTCCTACCCAGCAGCATGGTTCTAACGGAATCATCCATACTACCATTACAAGTTCGAAGAGGAGAGCCGGGCGGGGCGGGATTTTACCAGCTGCTGTAAGCGGTGCCGTCGCTGGCGGTGCCGTTCGACGCCGAGTGAACGTCAGTGATGCCGGGCTCCTGCTGGTCGACCGCCATAAGAACATCTTCCTGCACAACTTCCCAGTTGGGCTGGCGGGTCATGGGATCGACGGGGATTTGCCGAAGATAGCCCGCCGTGACCAGGTCATCCAATCCCTGCGGGGCCTTTTGCTTATCGAGAGTGTATTGCGAGATGACATTGCGTATGGTGTTCAGGTTCGAGCGCAGCACCGATTCGCGCGCCTGGATAATGGACTGGTTGTAAACGGGAACGGCGACGGCCATCAGAATCATGATGATGCTGATCACGATCATCAGCTCCAGCAGCGTGAAGCCGCGCATGCCCGCGCGGCGGCGCGAGAGCCCAGTTTTTGCCAACCGGTTCGCCGATATGTGGATCTTTCTGCGCATCTACCAGTCCTTGTACTTCGTGCCGTCGAGTGCGGTGCCTTCCGACTTCGTATAAACGTCGAAGACGGCTTGCCCTCCCCACGAGTCCGAGTCGGGGTCATCTTGCATGGACCGCATTCCCCACTCCTTCGTGCCCGTCATCGGGTCGGTAGGGATAGAACGCAGGAATCGGACTTTCTTGTCGCCTTGAATGTCCACGCCCTTTACTAAAGTGTCGAGATCCGGGGGATATCCCTGGCTGTCTAGCTTCTGCTGGAATGCGCCGCGATCGGCCGCGTCTTTGTAACGATCAATCGCGTCGCGCATCTCCCACAACGCTTGCCGGAGCCGCCTTTCCCTCTCCCGCTGGATCGTGACTCGCACCAGCGGCAGCACCATCATGGTCAAAATGGTGAGGATCATCGAGGCGACGATCAATTCCAACAGGGTGAAGCCCTTCTGGAACTTTCGACCTCGCCCCAACCCGATTTTTCGACGAAGCAGTTTCAAACGCACTACCAGCTCTCTGCCTATATTCTAATGCACTTCCCGGATCGCTTCTTTGCTCTACTGCACAGTGACGGATGCCTGAGCGCCGTTAACCGTGATCGATTGCAGGCCGGGATCGCGGGCCCCTCCTCGAGTAATCGTCAGAGGAGTCTGTCCCGTGGCCTTAGCCTGGAAAGTCATGGTTACAATTGTGCCCTGGCCGGTAACGCCTCCTGCCCCCGGTGGCCGGCTGGCCGTAATGGTGATCTGGCCAACGTTATCGTCCTCGCGGTGGACCAGGGCCACCGCCTGGCCGTCCTGCGACAGGAAGTTGCCGTTTGAGATGTTAACGAGTTGCAGGATCTTCGGGTCGTAGTTCAATTGCACCGGAACCGTATGAACGTTCTGGGCCCCGGCCATCTGAAGGTTCACGGTGAAGGTGCTGCCTTTGGCCGCCTGGATGGTCGGAGGATCAAACACGAAACTCGGAGTGCCTCCAGCGGCCGGACCGGCGGGAGCGATGCTGGGTTGTGTCCCATTCCCCTGCTGGACCGCGGCAGGACCGGCCGGAGCGCCGCCGGATGCAGGAACCTGGGACGTCTGGCTCACATGACGCAGCGCGATCGCATTGGCGGTGCCGATTTCGATTTGCCGCTGGTTGAATTCGTTGACATCGCTTCCGCGTATGATGTGCGGCACGATCGCGAAGACGATCTCATTCTCCGAGTGGTCCTGCGTCGTCTGACCAAAAAGGTATTTCAGGATCGGAACCTGGGCCAGTCCCGGAATGCCGGAGAGGGACTTGGTCTGGTTGTCTTCCATGATGCCGCCGAGCAGGTTGGCCTCGCCGTCACGGAGGCGGATCTCGTGTTCGATCTTCCGTTGACCGATGATGGGCTGGCTGATGCCGCCGATATTCTGCTGTCCGGTCACCGCCGACACATCCATCGTGATCTTCAACGTGACTTCGCCGTTCTGGTGGACGTGCGGCGTGACGTCGATATTGACGCCGACATCGAGATACTGGAACTGCGTATTCACCAGCGGGTTGATACCAACGCCGCCAATACCGGGCTGGAATGATCCTGTAGCGACCGGCACGCGGTCGCCGATCTTCAGCGAAGCTTTCTGACCATCGAGCGCGCGAACCTGCGGATTTTGAATCAGCTTGGTGTCGCTGTTGCTCAGAACCGCGGACAAATTGGCGGTCGGAATCGTCACCTGGAAATCGGTGGCGTTCAGGTTGCCGAGAGTGTTGAGGCTGATGCCGTTCGTGGTTGAGGAAGTCGTTGTGCCATTCGAGTTAGTTGATGACGTGGATGGGTTAATGTTGCTCTGAAGCGACACGGACGCGCTGGTCGGCGGGTTCAGACCGAGGGTACGCGAACGGTCTTTGCTGACCTGCATAACGGCAATATCAATGATGACCTCAGGACGAGCCTTGTCGAGGTCGTCGACCAATTTTTCCGCGAGCGCGATCTGATCGGGAGTTCCGCGAACAACTAATGCATTCTGCGAGAGCAGCTGCTGTACGCGCTGCACATCAAGCACGGCACGAATCGCGTTCACCACGTCCTGCAGTTCTGTGGGCTGCGAAAGATTCGAGAGATAGAACGTTTTCAGTACGCTCTGTTCGATCTCTTTGCGCTTGGCGGGATTGTCCTGGGCGACGAAGATCGTGTTCGACGTCACAGGGCGCCAGAAGGTCTTCGACTCGAGCGCACTGATTTCGAGCGCTTCTTCGAGCGTGACCCCGTTCAGTTCAACCTTAATTTGTTTCGGCTGGTAGTCCGGGTCAAAAAGTACATTAATGCCGGCCAGTTGCCCGATTGTGCGGTAGACGATGTCGGATTTGTCAGTGAGCTTTACGGTGATGGGCACGTTCGAGATCGGCGCCAGTTCTACCGGTCCCCGCGCCTCGTGAATCCTGCGCTCCAGGCTGTTTGGTGGACCCGCGGCCTGGGGCATCGGGTTATTTTTGTCGCTGATCATCTTGATCGTGCGGTTCAATTCCTGCTTCGCGATGAATAGCGACGGATCGATCTCGAGTGCCTTCCGGAATTCGGCGACCGCTTCTTCCAGTTTGCCGTCTTCCCGCAGTAGCTGGCCACGATGCACAATCGAAGAAGCCGCCTCGAAGCGCGTTCGCTCGAATGCGGAACGATATCTGAGCTCCTTGGGGCGCAGATCGTAAGCCTGCTTGAAGAGGTCGTAGGCAGCTTCGTAGTTCTGTCGCGCCTCGGCGTCTTGACCTTTGAGGTAGAGATCTTTGGCCTTGTCGGCAAAAGCGGGAAGTGTGAGCACGGCGACCATCAAAACGATGCCTGCCGGCCGCATTCGGGGATTCATTCGATGGTCCTCATTTAGGTGACACTCACGAGATTTTCTTTCGCACTCTTCGCCGGGCGAACAGGAGATTGGCTTCCCCGGCGGTGGCGAGAGCTGGTGCCGGGCCGCGGAAGGCCCGCATCTCGCGTCTAAAAGTGCTTTGGTGACGCGATTATAGCATCGGCTCTTTCGGCATCCGAAGTGCTTGCGCGCACAGCAGTTACACTCTTTAGTCGTAGGACCAAAGGGTTACCCTCCATGGTCCTTCCGGTCGCCAGGTTCTGACCTCAGAAACCAGCAATGTTCGGCCGCTGAAGTCAACGCATGCCGCCCGGCGTCGCCCTGCCTGATACCATTGAATCGATCGAGATCCAAATGCCACGCCAGTCCACACACCAGACCAAACCCAACGCGGAGAAATCCCCTCGCCGTGATGCCACAGCCAGCGGCCAGCGTGACGCTGCCATTAATAGGATCGCGGGCCATAACTATTTCTTGCTGGAAAAATTTGAGGCAGGGGTAGCGCTCACCGGTACCGAGGTGAAATCGGTCCGGGGAGGCCTTGCCAACCTCAAGGACTCCTACGGCCTGGTGAAGGATGGGGAACTCTGGCTGCTGAACTGCCACATCAGCCCTTACGAACACGGGAGCTATTCGAATCATGCCGCACTGCGGACCCGTAAGTTGTTGATGCATCGGGAGGAAATCCGGAAGCTCATCGGCAAAACGCAACAAAAGGGTCTGACGCTGATCCCGACCCGGATGTACTTTAAGAACGGTAAAGTAAAGGTCGAACTCGCTCTTGCAAAGGGCAAGCAGCTCTGGGATAAGCGGGAGACAGAACGGCGCAGAACCGCCGACAAGGAAGCCAGAGAAGCCATTTCCCGGGGACGAAAAGGAAATTGAAATTTGAGGAAGCACGCCAGCAGGCTACGTTCGTCCCGCGCAACCTCATCCATCAAAGTCTGCAATCTGAAAGCTGACATGCCGCCTGTGCCTGAGGCCCTTCAGCGCCTGGAACGCGAATTGGGCGGGGCTCGCCAGGAAGGTGCCGGCGTGTTGAAGATCGTTCACGGTTACGGCTCGCACGGGGTCGGAGGCGACATTCGTGTCGCGGTCCAGAAACGCCTCTTTGAATTGGCCGGAGAGGGGAAGATCGCCGGCTATATTTTCGGCGAGAACTGGGAGATTTCTCACGATCTGACCTGGAAGTTGTTGCAAACTCACCCCGAACTGAAGCAAGACGCGGATCTCGGCCGCCGGAATGAAGGGATCAGCATCGTTCTTTTGCGCAGGTGAATCATCGACGGATTTCGGAAACGTGCAGATTCCAGGTGCCGATTCTTCCAAACCGGAATCGTCGACGGCCATACCAGGGAAACGCCTGATTGACATTCACCGGTCGACCCTTGCTGTAATGAATAAGGAACATGCCTGAGCAATCTTCCAGTCGGTTTCGCTTCTGGCGCTGGCTTGGCCCGGCTCTCATCTTGGTCGCGCTGCTATTTGGCTTGACGCTGGCGTACTCGATTTACCGGGCTCGCCCGATTCTCGAGAAAAGGATCATTGAGACTCTCACCGCGCAATTTGAAGGGAACGTCGAACTCTCAGGCTTGAGCGTATCCATCGCCAATGGATTTACCGTTAGCGGAAGCGGACTGAAGGTCCATGGCTGGAGCGCCGAGGCTCCGGTTCAGGCTGGAACGCCGCCTCTCCTTACCGTACAGAACTTTCGTTTTCAGATTGGATGGTCGAGCCTGCTCCGGTCGCCGATGCATGTCCACTCCGTAGCCGTGCAGGGGATGGTGCTGGGAATCCCGCCGCGAGAAAACCGTCCGCAGATTCGTAACGTGGGTAAGTGGTCGAAGAAGATCAGCATCATTGTCGATGAACTTGTCTGCAACGATGCGCAGTTAGTCATTTACAGCAGCAAGCCGGGGAAGGATCCTCTCACCTTCGATATCAGTCAACTGAAGATGGAAGGCGTCGGCAGGGGAATGCCCATGCGCTTTGAGGCGACCCTCACAAATCCGCGACCGGTCGGAGACATTCGCTCGGTGGGCAAGTTCGGACCTTTTGACAATGGCGAGCCGAGTGACACTCCCGTGCTGGGAGACTACTCGTTCACCAATGCCGACCTTGGAACCTTGCGGGGAATCGGCGGCATTCTGTCGTCTGTTGGAAACTATCACGGCACGCTGGGAAGAATCGAAGTCGATGGCGCTACCGACACGCCCGATTTCCGCCTCGCTCGCAGCGGGCACCCGGTTGGTTTGCACACAGATTTTCACGCAATTGTGAACGGCACTGACGGTGACACCTATCTCGAGCCCGTAAAAGCACGCTTCCTGCACACCGCGTTTACCGCGCAGGGGAAAGTCGTCAAGGTCAAGAGTCCAGCAGGCCACGATATCGAACTGAACGTGGTCTTGGACGGCGCGCGGATCGAAGACCTGCTGGTACTCGGGGTTAAGACAGAGCCGCCGGTTATGAGTGGTCCCGTTGCAATGCGGACCCGCATGAGCTTGCCGCCGGGGCCGGATGATATTTCCGATCGGCTCAAGCTGAGCGGCACTTTCGATATTTCCTCGGCAGAGTTTTCGAATGACAAGATACAGGACCGCATCGATGCCTTGAGTCTCCGCGCGCAGGGAAAAGCTAAGCTGGCGCAGGAACATCTTGATGTAAACGCGCATTCGAAGATCAGCGGAACGTTTCGCCTCGACCAGGGAGCATTCACGTTTTCCGAGCTGAATTTCACGATTCCCGGAGCGCACTCTGAGGTTCGAGGGCAATACAGTCTCGACGGGAACGTATTCGATTTTCACGGAAAGTTGATGCTGGATGCGAAGTTGTCACAAATGACAACAGGATGGAAGTCGATCCTGCTCAAGCCGGTCGATCCATTCTTCAGCAAGCACGGGGCGGGTACGGAGTTGCCTTTTAAGATCACGGGAACTCGTTCGGAGCCACACTTCGGCCTGGACTTTGGCCACCACGATGCCGAGGTAGACCCGAAGGAAGCGGAAGTTCCGCATACCAAGTGAAACGCGGCCGATCCTTTTCGCCGGTCCGCTAAGGCACAGCGGGCTCTGGTAGTACCGGGGCGGCTTCCGGAGCAATGGGCGATTCCGGTTTTGCTGCCGGAACCATATTGCGCTGCCAATAAGTCACCGCAACCGCACGTTGCCAGAAGCGCGGAATGAGCAGCAAGAGCAGGATCAGCTGCCCCAATATAAAGGTAAGGATAACGCTCTCTGGTGGAAGAAGCCGATTCCATACCCAAAGCCCAGCGATCAGGATGATTCCTGCGGCAATCGTCGTCAGGACATACGCCCCAAGCAGTTTTCCAAGACTCCGGAAAACGTGTCGGAATCCGGCGGCCACGGACTTGTGCACCGAACGTCGATCGCTGAGAACGATGTCGGCCTCCGCCAGGTCAAACGCGATTCGCAAAACGGTCATGATCAGGAACGTCAGAATCACGTCGCTGGTCTGCAACTCGAAGGGCAGAAGCTCGTTGGTGCTATTTCCGGCTTTATCAACGATCAGGTCGTTGATCTCGTAGAGCGCCGAGGCTAACGCTCCCATCAGGATTCCGGACATGATCAGCAGGCGAATGAAGCGCCAGAGATTGCGGCCGCAAGCGCGAAAGAAATCTTCGCGTGGAAGACGGTACCGGAATCCGTAACCCGCGAAAACGCCGGGCAGAAACAATGCCGTCGCAATAAAGAAGAAGAACGAAAAATAGGCGGAGGGCATGTACATGGCGCTGAGTTTGCCGAACTCAGGTCGGAAAAGTAGCTCGGCGAAGACGCCCAGATCAAAACCATGGACCAGGCCGCCGGCATTCAGGCTGTGGTCGAGAACGGCATGCGCATTTCTGCGGAAGGCTCCGGTTCCGAATTCGGCCAGCGTCAGATTCAATAGCCAGAACCAGAAGATGTAGCGCTTGTTCCGGCCGATCATTGTCAGCGCGTTTCTCAGTAATCCTCTTTGCTCATTCATCGGGAACAGTTTTCCTATGAAGTCAGTTTTGCGGACCTAGACCGCCCACCAGGCAAGAGCCTGGCCGAGCCATTGCGTGAGAAATAGCCAGTAGTTCGAAAGTTTTACGGTCGCGCGCGAATGAGGCGTAACCACAAAGCTGTTATTAAAATTGTCTCGGTCGATCTGGACGGTGTGATCGGGATCGATCTGGACCGATGTAACTTTGGCCTTTTTTACATAAATGTAGCGGACCCATCGATCGCGGCCGTCCCAATGTTCGCGGACGGACTCGCCATTGTCGAACTTGATCTCGATTTCGACCGGCATCACAAAGTCGCCCTTGCGATGCACGCCAACATTCGACTGGTAGACCGTGTCTCCCTTGTTCTCATGCTTCGGCTTGTTTTGTTCGTACCAGTTCAAGGGAAACGTGACGACATCGCGTACCTCATAGTCCATCACCTGCGTCCCGTAGACAGCCTGGTCGAAATACCAGCGAAGATTCTTGCCCGAGACATCCTCGATGGTTTTGAGGAAGTCTTCTTTGGTCGGGTGAGTGAATCGATACTTCATGAAATAGGTGTGCATGGCTTTCGCCATGGTATCTTCGCCGACGATGCCCTCGAGGGTCAGCAGAATGCTTGCCGTTTTTCCATAGGTCACGCCGGCGTAAGAGTTGGAGTTGTAATACTGGAAGGCATTTCTGGCCATCGGGTCGAAATCGGCGACGCTGGTATAAAAGAGGCGCTGGGCTTCTCGCTCACCCGCCGTGGCTCCAGCGAAATTCAAAACTGACGTCTTGCGGCCTTTGATGGAATCCATCACCTTGACTTCGGTGTAGCTGTTGATGCCCTCGTCCATCCATGCGTCTTCAAATTCGTTGGTTGCCACCATCCCGTACCAGTACTGGTGTCCGAACTCGTGTTCGATGACGATTTCGAGTTCGTATTCTCCGTTGGGCAGCCACCACGTCGTGCCCGCCGTAATAAAAGTCGGATACTCCATACCGAAGGCGGCGGAACCCGGCTCAGGATCGACGACCGTCAGCGTCTTGTAGGGATACGGGCCGTACCATTTCTCAAAGCGGTCCAGCGTTTCGCGGGTGACTTTCTCGTGCCGCTCAGCCTGACTCCAGTGCGCGGGTTGCATCAGGAAGCGCAGTTTGACCGGGCCCATCTGCGACTGATAGAGGCTCTCGCGCACTTTGTAGCGCGGGCTGACCGTCCAGGCAAAATCATGGATATCGTCGCCGTGATAAGTAACGGTCTTCGTGCCGTCGGAGTTATCGACGCTACCCGTTTCCACTCCGCTCGCACCGATAACTTCGTATTGCGGAACTGTCAGTTTCACGTCGTACACCCCGAAGTCGGCGAAGAATTCGGTAGTGTTGTGGTATTGATGGCAATTCCACGCGCCGTGCCAGAAGACTCCTACCTTCGGAAACCATTGGCCTCCCAGCAGAAAATCCCGCTTCCATCCAGAGCGCGCTTGCGTCTCGGGCATCTGCTCGTGAAACGCGATTTTGAATTGAACAAATGCGCCGGGTGCGACGGGCTTAGGAAGTCTCACGTCGACAACCGTCTTGTCGTCTTTGTTTCCGTCGTCGGGCTGGATATATTGCAGGTCACGGGTAAGATCAACTTGGCCGACTACCTCAAAGCTTGTAATCTCCTCTGACCCAAAATATTTCGGTTCCCATTTCTCGTAGTCGGTGTCGCGACTGCCCTCCAATTTCGCTTCGCGGACGAAGGTGGCCTTCGGCTGGAAGGCGTTCTGGTAAAGATGAAAAGGGAAGTGGTCGAGGGCCTGGCCCGTGAGATTGTGGTACGTCAGAAGCTCAGTGGCATCGACGATGTGTTTCGTCGCGTCGTACCGGGCATCGATCTCGTAATGCACGATCCGCTGCGACATCGGCGCGCCTGAATTGACGGCCAGCGTGGTTTCGGGAATGGCTAACGCGCCATCGTTTGCGGCTCTGGCGGATACCGCTGCCTTGGCGGGGCTCGCTGACTGTGGAGTTGCCGTGCTCGTATCCTTGCCCGCGGACAGAGCGATGGCCCCAAGCGCAAGCGTATTCGCCAATAGAAATACTTTCCATCGAATCTTCATCAGCCCTCACGAGGATCGTTGCGGTTGAATGATAGTCCAGGTGCTCAAGCATCATCACGTGGTGAAGTTTACGCCGCCGACTCAACTTTTGTTCCGCCTTAGGGCCCGAAGCCGAATGAGCGCGTCTCATCAGTTTACAGAGGTTGAGCATTCAATATGAATCGGTATTGGGGCGCTAACTATCATAGGAGAAGATTTGTGTTAATGGGCAAAGGTTGCCGCTCCGGGCACGTTGCAAGCGAAGAAGTAGAAGGAATTCTTCAGGGAGGCCTAGGACACTGGTGCGAGGGCTCATCTCGCGTGAGAGTATAATCCCCGGCGTTGCCGGGAAGTGCGATTCTGCTGCGGTTGCCGGTTTCCGGCTACGAAAGGAGCTTCTATGCGCGCCGTTCAGCAGGGAGATTTGAGCCTACTTCAGCTTTCCGCAGCCCAGGAGTTGCTGCATTCGAAGATTCCCGCGCGTCTCGCGTATGTCTGGACTGACGGAACGCCCCGCGTGGTTCCCATCTGGTTTCATTGGAACGGAAAAGAAATCGTGATGGCGACGCCGCCCAAAGCGCCGAAGCTTAAAGCGCTGAGCAAGAATCCGAAAGTCGCGTTGACCATCGACGACAATACGTTCCCGCACAAAGTCCTTCTCATCCGTGGAACCGCGAGACTCGAGCCGGTCGACGGAATCGTCACGGAATATGCGATGGCGGCTGACCGCTACTTCGGTCCCGAACAGGGCAAGGCATGGGTGAATCAATTGCGGACCATGGTGTCCTCGATGGTGCGAATCACCATGACGCCGGAGTGGGCCGGATTCCTGGACTTCCAGACGCGATTCCCGAGTGCCCTCGCGGGCTGAACCCTCGCGATCCTCCCGCAGATTGGATCGAAGCGGGCGTCTTGCGCTTTTCCTGTCCTGCCGACGATACTGAATACATCAATTATGAAGACAATTGTTTCTCTCTCGCGCCCCTCTGAACTCGAAGCGGAGTCGCTGGTTGCCGTGGTGCTCGACCAGTCGGAAGCCGCGGCCACCCAAGGCGACAAGAAACCTCAATTAACGGTTGCGACCACCGATTCCGCAGTGCAGGCGGCCGCGGCCGATCTGCTGCAAAGCGGAGAATTGGCCGGGAAGCCTTTCGAAACCAACCTGCTGCACAAGCCCGCAGGGTTAAAGGCGAAGCGCCTGCTGCTGGTCTCCGGCGGGAACGCCAAGAAATTTTCTACGTCTGAACTGCGCCGGATCGCCGGCACCGCAGTGCGGGCGCTCAAGAGCCGAGGTCTGCGTAGCTTGGCATTCGTTGTGCCGCCGGGGCCGCCCGCCGATCAAGCGGTTCGTGCCGTCGTGGAAGGATCGCTGGTGGGAAATTTCGATCCCGACTACTACCGCAGTGACCGCAAAGATCAAAAGATCGATGAAGTCACCGTGGTTGCTTCGGGCGATCGGGCTGGGTTGGAGAAGGCCGCTAATGAAGGCCAGGTTGTGGGGGAATCGCAGAATTTTACGCGCGATCTCGTGAACGAGCCCTCGAATCGCATGACCCCGACGATCTTGGCGGAACGCGCGAAGAAAATGTGCGCCGAAGTTGGATTGAAATGCGAAGTATTCGGGGCCGAAAAGATCAAAGAAATGAAGATGGGAGCCTTCTGGGGCGTGGCCCAGGGCTCAGACGAACCGCCGGCCCTGATCGTGATGAAGTACGAACCGGCCGGCGCCCCGGAGAAACCAGTCATCGGATTGGTAGGGAAGGGAATTACCTTCGACACCGGCGGTATCTCCATCAAACCCGCGGATGGTATGGAGAAAATGAAGTACGACATGGCGGGCGGGGCGACGATGATCGGCGCGATGCGGGCGATCGCGCTGTTGAAGCCAAAGGTCAAGGTCATCGGAATCGTGTGCGCAACCGAAAACATGCCCTCGGGAAAAGCGCAGAAGCCTGGTGATGTTCAGATCGCCATGTCGGGCAAATCGATCGAGATCATCAATACTGACGCAGAAGGCCGGCTCGTCCTGGCCGACGGCTTGTTCTATGCGCGCCAGTTAGGCTGCACTCATTTGGTGGATGCCGCCACTCTGACGGGGGCGGTGGTCGTGGCGCTCGGGTACAACAACGCGGGTATCTTTGCGAACGACGATCAGATGTACGAGCGAATTCACGAGGCTAACCAGAAGGCGGGCGAGAAGATGTGGCGGCTGCCGCTGGATGATGACTATAAGGATCAGATCCGCAGTTCGATTGCAGACATCATGAATACCGGTGGGCGTTGGGGCGGAGCCATCACGGCGGCAATGTTCCTGAAAGAATTTGCCGAAGATACGCCATGGATTCATCTCGACATCGCCGGCACCGCCTGGGTGGAGGATCAGAAACCGTGGATCTCGAAAGGGCCCTCGGGGATCGCCCTGCGTAGCCTGGTGGAATTCGTGAAGTCCTTCGCGAATTGACGGTCACACAGACTGCGAGGCGAACCGTTTCCGGCACTTGCAGAGCATTTTGAGGGCGTTCGTCAGCAATGGGTGGGTGTACTTGTTCGCGGGAAATATGCGATTCGGCGCCGCGCATTGAGGGAATGTCACACGATTGCTATAATCGTGAGCGTTCCCTTCGCTGCTAGCGCTGGATTCGGTGAGTTCGCTTGAGTACTCCCGCCACAATCAGCTCGAAGCGAATACTCCTCGCGGCCTGCATCCTGGCAGGTCGAATGTGGCCAGGTAGCTCAGGTGGTAGAGCGCAGCCCTGAAAAGGCTGGCGTCGGCGGTTCAACTCCGTCCCTGGCCACCATGTTTTCAACGACTTAAAACTCCTCAAAACTCAAATCACGTTCCAAAACGTTCCAATAATTCTGCGAGCGGCTGCCGGAGTTCTGCCTCACTTCACGCAACTGTCCACAGAAAAAGCCCAAAGCAAAACCATTAGCCGAGGAGGTCAAGGTGAGTGAATGCGTGTCTTTCGAGTTGAACGAAGAGCAGAAACTCAGACTTCAACTTGCTCAGCGCAACTGCGAGTTGAACACTGCGCTGCGCTGCCTCGTGGAGTCAGACATACGGGTCTGCGCTTCGCCCTCAGCGCGGGCTGGATTGCAAGAGCGACTGATGCATCTGGATCTCGAGTCTCAGAGGCTCACTAGAGAGTTCTTTGAAGTCGGGGAACAAATCAAGGCCGAGAATGGGTGGCCCCGCGAAGTGGAGTGGGATGCCAGCACGCTCGTCTTTTCGGTTGGAACAAAAGGCCTCTGGGCGGCCGACGGTGGATGGATTCAATAAGCGAGGACACACTCATGGCAAACGAACAGATGGATCAGTACGGAAACGCAGACAGAGCGAAGGCGATCGCGAGCATTCGCGGCAATCTCGATCAGAGTTCGCCGCTATCGCCCTTAGCGGGTGTGGATCCTTCGCTGACGCCACTTACTCAGCCACAATTTTCCATGGTGCCGCCATCTGCGACCCCGTTGCTGCAGGCGAATCCCGTTCAGGCAGTGGCGCCTGCATCGAATGTTGGGACACAGCTTGATCCGTCACAGATCGCTGGCGAGCAGATCCAGCGCACCAGGGCACTCTCAGGTCAACTCAGCGGCTTAATGGACCAACAGCGGGCCATGGGTCAGCCCCAGAGTCCGGCCAACCCGCAGGGATACCCGACACCCTGGACGCCCCATTTCGAGCCCGTGACTGGGGTCGGTAGCTTTGCCAAGGATGCAGCGAAAGGCTTGCTCTATGGATTGTCTCTTACAGGGCCCGGTCGAGCAGTGGAAGGAGCGATGTATGAACGCAAACTAGCACCATACGAACTCCAAAGGGCGAACATTGCAGACCGGATCAACGCAATTAACACGCAGGAGGAGATCGAGCAGAAACCCATCACAGCGATGGCGGAGTTGGCATATCACCAGGACCTGATTCGTACCAAGGACGATCTAAACAATATCAAGCAGCAATTGGCGGATGAAAAAAACAAGACCGACGCTGAGCGCACGGACATCGAGCGTCAAAAAGTGGAGTTGGTTAGACAGAGGGCAGATCAGGCCGCGATCAAGTGGCGTGATCAGTTTTCAATGCAGCTCCAGAATCTCAAGCTGAGTGCGAAGAAGCTCGACCGCGAAACTGCACGCGACCAACTGGACGCGATGCTAAGGGACCAAGCTAACCGGAACTATGCCGCTCGCACGGCTGCCGGCCAAAGCGAAAAGGAAGCGTCTCTTGCCGCTGTAACAGATATAGCCCAGGCAAAGATCGATGCGGACAAATGGTTCCAGCGTACTTTTGGACTCCAGCCCCAAATCAATCCTCGGGCAAGCGTCGGCTCGCAAGTGAGCAACAGCACGGTAAAAGTTACCGATCCCCGCGGGATCGTTCACACCTTTCCGGATCAGAGATCGGCAGACAACTTTAAGAAAGCGGCAGGGATCAAGTAAATGTCCACACAACCAACAGTCGACTACGATTCACTCGCCAAACAAAACGGTGCTATTTCTGGGCCTCAGGTTGATTATGACGCTCTGGCAAGACAACACGGAGCCACCAGTTCAGAATCGGCGCACAATTCGCCAGATCCGAATGCTGCCGTAATAAGTGCCTATCATCCTACATGGGTGGATCGCCTTCGCGATGCGTTGCCGATCGTTGACCGAATCCAGACAGGTCTTTCAGGCCCAGCAACCTCAAACCTTGGTGCACTAGCGAAGCCGCTGCCCGGTATGTCCGACGAACGCGCAGTTGCTCCGGAACGATTAATGACGGCGTCTGAGCAGCAAGCTCACCCGATTGCGACCGGGGTCGGTGAATTTAGCGGCGGGATGACCACACCCGGCAATCTTCTGATGATGGGTATGAGCGGTGGCCTGGGTGGCATTCGAGGAGTTGCTGGAAAAGTTATTCCGCGTGTCGCCAGTGGAGTCCTCTCCGCACAGACGCTGCGAGGGGTCTATGACGAGGTTCCGGATTTTCGCGCAGCGATCGACCGAGGAGACGCATCCGAGGCACAGCGCATATTTACCCATATCGCCCTTGGGACTGCGATGGCAGCATTTGGGATTCAACATGCCGCGACCGGTCAGCCTTCGGAACTTGGGACGTCAGGTGTAGGCCAAAAGACATACGACACTTACAGACAGGCGGGAGAGCAGTTTTCAAAACTCCGTAACAGGGGTGACACGCTCAACACGATTTCGGAGGGTGCAACCGGCCTTTACAACTCCATTCGCCAGAGCTTGCTCACGCACCAGGAGGTCTTGAAAGATGACGGCGTGAAGACGATCCAAGCCGCAATCGACGCAGATAAGGGCGCATTGATGAATAGCAATCGCGGATCGATTCCGACCGCCAAAGTCGTTGCCGAGGCAGCCAAGGTGCTTGATGCAACCGACTACCAGATGAAACCAGGAGAGCGCACTCTATTCAGCCGTATCGTCAATCAGCCCGAGATGACCCTCGAAGAGGCCAAGCTTATGCGTACGGCGGTGGGCAGACTTGCCTTTGGGCGTTCCAGCGTTACGCCTGAAGCTAAAGCCGTCTTCACGACCGCATATAACGAACTCGGCGAAGGCATGAAAGGACGGATCCAGGAGCTTCAAGGCACGACGCGCCCTTACGAGCACTATAACAACCAACTGAGAGCATCATTCGAGCTGAATCAGGGGATTGCTGGAGAAATGACGGAGAATCTCCAGGGCCAGGATCGCCACGCTGCAATCGCAAAGATGTCGAAGTTCGCGAATGCGAATCTGAGTGAGATCCAGGAGCAGATGCAGAAAATCGGCTTGGCTAAAGAGAGCGCGGACTTGGCGAAGGCCCAAAAATACGCGCGCAGTCTGCTAGGAGCCCACGACGTTGCCAACGGCAAATACATGTCCGGGGTCTATCGGTTGTTCATGCAAAACCCAAAGCAGGCTTGGCCAGGCATCGCCGTAATGATGGCTGCGCATGGTATGGGGATACCCTTCCCTGGGCCTCAAATAGCCGGGGCAATGGCGGCCGCCGGAAATATCGGGCTAAGAGCTCGGAGCGAAGCCGGCCGGATCGGCCAGGAACTGAAAACGAATTTACCGGACGAATACTTCCGGACACGAACGCAAGCAGAAGCGCCAGAAACATTCACTTATAACAATCCTGACGAGGGCTGGACGCCGTCGCCGACTTCGCCGTCTGGGGATATCACTCCCGCTGAGAAAGCTAAACAGATTAATCGAGTCAGACGAATAAAGCGGTAGTCCTCCGGCGCTGTCCTAGTCGGCTCTTTTGCGCGCCTTGGCCTCGCCGGTACGCTTCTTGGCCGCCGCCCTGGAAGCCTTCAACGCCCCTTCCCGCCTTTGTGCCGCCGTCAAGTTTCGCGCGCGTGCTTTCCCCCCGCGACTTCCCATCTCCGCCATCACTTTGGTGACTAAATCCTTGTCAAGCATGGCTCAATTGTACACCGTAGCGGCACGGTGAAATATCTAACTCTTGACACCGTAGCGCTACGGTGAGACTATTGCGGAACAATTGTACCCCCCCCATCTGGCTGCAGGAGTGTAGGAGGTTACTAATGGTTGCAACAAGCGCCGGCATTCCCAGCATTTCTTCTCGGGCCGCTTCTAAACGAATTGCGCTCTACGCTCGTGTCTCCACCTCGAAGTGTGAGATTTGCGGAAAGCGCAGTTCAGAACACGAAGGCTTGCAACACGAATACAGGGGCCAAGATCCAGAAGTACAACTTCGCGAACTTCGCGAGTACGTTGAACTAAGAGGCTGGACGATCGGAGAGGTGTATACAGATGCAGTCAGCGGCGCAAAGTATACCCGGCCAGGGCTCAATCGTTTAGTTGCAGATGCTCAAAGACGCAGATTCTCCGCGGTTATAGTGTGGCGGTTCGACCGCTTTGCCCGATCCGTTTCGCATCTGTTACGGGCGCTTGAACAGTTCCAGGCATTAGGCATTGACTTTATTTCTCTCTCAGAGAACGTCGACACGAGCACGCCGACCGGAAAGATGGTCTTTACTGTTCTGGGAGCAGTGGCCGAACTCGAGCGCAGTTTAATAGCCGAGAGAGTCCGCGCCGGCCTTCGGCACGCTCGCGCCAACGGGAAGCGGATCGGCCGCCCGCGGGTGTATGCCAATTCCGACAAGATCGCCAATCTCCGGCAGTCGGGCCAATCCTGGGCTGAGGTTTGCAAAACATTGAACCTGAGCAAGGGAACGGCACAGAGGGCTTTTTACAGTCATGCAACAAGTGCCGAGTCAAAGCGTCCACGATCGGGGTGCACGGCTGGCCAGAGTGAAGGGACCCCGCTGTATTGACGGGATGGCAGTTTCGGACGCAAAATCCCTCCAATATGCGGGGGAGGCAGGCCGATGTCTACCATCGAAGAAGTTCGTGCGGCCGAGAAGAAGGTGCAACAGATTCTTGACGAACTGCGGCACGCCGGTGCTCTAGATCCCAATCACCTCAACGACCAACTGAGGGCCGCCACAGAGGAATACGCCCAGGTGGTGCGAGAGTTGAAAGCATGAACACACCGGTTCGCTACCTGCATTTCGACAACATCAATATGAAGGACCCCGAAGTATCTTCACGTTGTTCCTGCTGCGGCAAAGAGTTCAAAAGCACTCAAGTACCGCGCGAGCGTCTGGAAGAGGTACTCCGTCGGGTTAAAGCGGAGTTCGACACTCACGATTGCAATCTGGCTCAGGGAGTCACCCCGAGACTTAGCGGCGCCGCACCGTCGCGCTGATTCATTGGCATCGGGCATCACAGCTCACGTTTGCACAATAGACGTTTTTGGAGCAAGGCCACTATAGTACTCAAGTTCGATCTACAATCGATCGCGGTCGAAATTTCCTATGGTCAAATGTATGGGGTGTGGAGAAGCAGGGCAGGTGTGAAGGGCTATTCGCTCTTGTGGTTCGCAAAATCCAAGATCGTAAAGACGGCAATCGCAACAAGAACGACAATTCCAATAACTTTCAGGGTGCTCAACATTCGGCAGCGCCGAGAGTAGTCGACATCTCCTGAAAATATCCTGAAACAAAAGCCGACAGTGAGCGTGGATTAAAAGGTCTTACTGGAATTTGACAGTCTTGACGACGGCGGGTGGATAGGGCCGCAATTTGCAGAGTATCTTTGATTTTCTCGGTTGGGCCGCTTTCAACTCATGGCGGAAGCGGCCTTTTGTTTTGGTGCAAACCTCTCTCCGCACCACGGGCACACCATCTCAACGGAATTGACGCGTATCTGTTTGGCCGGCTCAATATCGCGGCCACACTTGGTGCAAGTTGTGGTCAAGCACGCGCGGACAGCCTTGAGGTCGATCTTTTTGCGAGAGGGCATATTGGCGCACCTTGGCGCACGGTTTTGTCAACCACCCGCGATAATCTCACACGACTCTGTAGAAATCACAGGGTCTGAGATGAAAGACAGGAAGAAGAAGCCAGATCCCCTCAGTGAATTGTGTGCGCGCGCAATGTCAGAGAGTGACCCCAGAAGAAGTAGCGGCTCTTCTCGACGGAATCAACGACATCGTTTGTAATCACATCGTAGAACTTAAGACGCTCATCAATCAGCACGATTTGTTGACGGAACAGTCCCTTCGGTCCAAGCCTTCGGGCGCCCGTTGTCGAGTGCAATAATTCATTTACAAACAACGGGGCAGCCCGCCAGCGGTGTCCCTCAGCTAGTGACCGTTAGCTATTACCCTTGCTTCATCCGTAAGTCATGAAATGGCAGGGGTTTCCAGCTTAAATGCGAAATTTCGCTTTATTTTGGCGCACCGAGGCGCCCAGGGTTTGCGCCGCATCCGAACGACCAATTGGCGGGACTGCCAGGGTATGTCTCATGCCGGCCTTTTTCGCCAAAACGGAGCCTCATGCCCGCGCGTTGCGATGATTTACGATGGTTGTCTAGACTTGGTTTCCTTCGACGATACTTGCGAAGGTTGGGGCTTGCAGTCTATCGCGGAATCTTGTTACTACTGTCTGCCGCGTTTCGCGAATTGCTGAGGCTTGGGCGTCTATCTTATCAAGCAAAGCGCCGGCGTTAAGATGATATTGATGAATCAGAAAATGATCTGGGGACATGCGCTCAATATCGTACTGAGCGAGGCACTCTGGCGGAAAATGCCGATGGTTTAGCGTCAAAATTGCGTTGGCTCTACCGGCAATTGCTGCCGCCAACACATGTCGGTCATTGGGATCTGGTATACACAGTAATCCCTCTACGAGATGATCTGGAATCGCGACCATCGCTTCAGGGAAGGTTCCGCGCATCGCATCCAAACGTCGGCTAACCTGGGCACCGGTATACTTCATTTCAACCAATGCAAAACCGACCTCTTGGAGAATGGGATCACTCCATAGAGGTCGGTATAAAGCCGGTTCCTCCGCTAAGCGTAATAACGTCTCGCATAGCGGCATGGGAACCAATACGCAGGCATCAAGCAAGACTGTGTATTCATTGTCCGGCGTCAGGATCATGAGGCATTTTGTCGTAAATCCCTTCGTCGTGTTCTGCGCGGGCCAGATCATCTAGGATCTTGCGACGTGCAGCATCTCGCCTGGCTTTGTAAGCTAGAAGATCGTGGGCATATATCCGACGATGCGTTCCAACCTTAATGAAGGGGATTTCGCCTTTCGTAAGCAAATTCACAAAAAACTGGCGCGACATGCCCAGCATTTTGCTTGCTTCCATGGTTGTGAGCAGCGCGTTATTTTGTAAAATTGTTACCGATGACCCTGCAGTCAAATCAGCAAGCAATTGGCAGAGAAAGGAATACACGTTATTCGGAAGAACCTGAGTCTTTCCATCAGGTCCCACGAGTTTCGCGGATGCCCTTTGCAGTTTCTGGTAAAGTTCGTTTATATCCTGTTGGTCGCTTGGGGATATTGGAACGGCGGGCGTGTTCGCTTTCGTCATCTCCTTTGTGGCGGTCACGGTGCTCCTCCTATTTGTTGCCCTAGCGCTTGTTTTCGCTAGAAGCACTACCACCAACCGTGGCTCACTACTTTAGACGCTACAAACGCTACATCCGTAACGAAATATATCTCAACAAACGCTACAAATGCAACTCCAAAGTACCCCACTCACAAGACATTGAAAATAAAAGCTTGATAGCACGGGAAATTCGGGTCCGTGAGCGTGTTGACGGGTTTCATGCTTGTCGTAACCGGGAATGGCGGTGACTTACGTTACGTCACCTTACCCAGGCTGTGCCATGTATCCCTTGTAAACAAACCGTAAACTTGCCGAATTGGGGGTGCTGCGGAATGAGCATCGTTCTTGGATGTGAAAGGAGGGCGAAAGTCCCTAGATGCCCATATTGCGTCTGGGAAGGCCAATTCAGGCCCATGCAAGTTCTCGAGAATGGGCGACAAATTTGTAAGAGTTGCGGTCACATTGTTTTTCCTGAGGGCGACGGATTCCGCTGTCCTTGCCCTGAATGCATCAATATGCAGTTTTCGTCTAGAGCTCGATCATTAACTGATTTTTTTATTGAATTGCGGGCAATAGTGGCAGTGCTCTGGACTTCCGCAAAAGTTCAGTTCTTTGAACAGTGACGTGGCCGGCGCCCCAGAGAAAAGGCCCGACGTCTGGGAACGCTCGACACACCGGGCCCCTGGTTCTCATTTCGTGCCTTACGTCTAATCGGTGACGCTACGCGTGCACCCCAACAACTCCGTAAGCACATTTACCTTTGATTGGACGCCTGGCAAGCGATTGAAGACGTACTGTGCGACGTCGTGAACCTCGGGTCGAAAACGACCCGGATGGCCTTCCGAAAACATTTTCAGCACTGCTTGGGGCCGGAACTGCTCAGCTTCATTAAGCTGTTCCGCGGTTAATTGGGATCGGATCCAGCGCGTAATGGGTCCGAAAGGGTCGTACTGGTCGGAAAAGCATTCGTTCGTAAGGTAAGGCTCCATCCAATCCTCCCGCGGCAGGTCCGACGCGAAATCGGCACAACTTGCAATTCCGGCAAGCCTGCCAAGTGGAAGGTCGGGATAGCAGAGTCCGACTGCCTCGAGAAAGACGATGCATGCGGCTTCGTCTTCGTAGTCGAACTCTGGTTTATTCAGTTTTTGGCGGTTAACTTTCGGCTTTTTTGTCGTGGGAGATTTTCGCTCTAGGTTAGGCGCTGTATTGCGGGCTGCGTGACTAGCTGTGGTAATGTGAGATTCGAACATCGTTTCCTCCTACTCAGGTGACGTTGTTTAGGGCTGGGCGGATGTTCCAACCATCCTCCCGGCCCGACCCTTTTCAGGGCTGGCAAATCTTCGCCGAAACGAGGGTTCTTGTCAAGCACTGTTTCTAAGTAAGTAATTGATTATAAACGACATACTGTAGGACGCAGTTTCCACACTGTCGGCACAGTGTGTCACAATGTGTGTGGAGACGGGCGGGTACCCTAAGAACTGGTTTCAACTCTGTTACACTGGCGTGGTCTTATACAATCCTCCGCCGCGCCATTCCAGGCGACGGTCTCTTGTAAACAAAACAAATTGTCTAATTACAGGAGGCCCCAGTGCCAGATCTCCCACAGGTCACATGGCAGGAAGCATATCAAGAAGCTCTATTGGAAAAATCTGATACGGACCAGCTCACTCGCGTAAACCAGGCGGAGGCTGCCATTTATTCTCGACTTCAGGAGATTGCTGGCAACCCAGACCACCGTGAAGAACGACAGAGTCTAAACAGGGCGACATCTGTCCTGCGGAACTTGCAGACGACGAGGCTTAATTTCCCCTGAATAGCAAAGACATAGCGCTGATCTGAGTTTTTGAATGACCGAGAAGACGAAGTCCATTTTGTTGGTTGATGACAACCTGACCGTTAGACGCGGACTCCGCCAGATGTTCGAGTCTGCTGGATTTGTGTGCAGCGAATCGGAAAATGGTGCAGAGGCTGTCGAATGTGTTGAGCAGCTAAAACCAGACCTCATCGTGCTGGATTTCTCGATGCCCGTGATGAACGGGCTTCAGGCGGCACCGTTGCTCAAGAAAAAACTTCCCAACGCCCCGATCATCATGTTCACGATGTTCGTTTCCCAACAACTGACTGAGATCGCAATCGCGGCGGGTGTGGCTGTCGTGGTTGCCAAAGATCAGGCAGCGACTCACCTAGTTTCTCAGGCGAAGTCCCTTCTCAAAATCCCATTCGACGCTGGTTAGGCAGGAGGTCGCCTTTCTCTGCGTGTCCGCTGCCGCCGATGCATTCTCAAGTGCGCCGGCACAGCCCATCTGAACCAGTTCTGCGAGGGTACGCTTCAAATCGCCATTTCCCACTGTCCGCAACCAGCGACCAACGAATTTTTCAAGAAATCTGGTGTTGTCACTGAGACTGTAGTGAACGACGGGCGTCCGCATTTGTTTTGGATGTTGGGACGGGGACTCGATGGGACTCCACCCCAAGTTTCAGTGCATAGCATTCCTCGTGCACGGCTTGCCCGGAATCATCCGTTTTGGCGACTTCAACGGCAACGGGCTTATTGCAGATGGAGCAGTTGAGTGGTGATTTGGCAGGTTGTTCCACAAAGTCTCCTCACTCTGACCTGTTGTTGCAGCGTGCTAGGGTCGTGCCATTTCGCTCAAATACTGTTCCGCTTAAGTACGCACAGTGCCGAAAGAGCATCCTCAATAGCCTGTCGCTCGGCATGAGGGTTCGAACTGCTAGCAATGGCTCGCAGCCGATTGGAGATTGCCATTTCCGCAGCGGCGATGCGATCTCTAAGTTTTTCTTGATCGAGTTCAAGCAGTGCTTGTTTGTAGAGGTCTCGCCACTCTGCGGATCGACTATCCTCACCCATTTCTTTTGGGAGTTGCATCGTTAGACGCTCTTTCCGTTTTTCCTCAGCGAAGGCGAGCGGTGTGGCTTCAACTTGCTGGTTGCAATTGTTGTGTTCGCACCGTCCTTTTGGTGGTTTTTGTCTGAATCGTTCTCTTGGGCAATCTTCGTCACAAGCGCGACCGAAATCTGCTCGAAATATGTCTTGGACTTCTGCATGGCGATTATTCCCTTCTGATCGTCTACACACTAGCAGGCGGGAGGTCGCACGGGTCATATTGTTAGGAGAACGAAATTTCGGTTTAGCTGCCATCAAATCACTGAAATAAGAGGATTTAGACGCTGGTTGCTCTTAGGGAATTGCTCGTAGCGTTCACAGCGTCTTGACGATCTGCCACGTTAAGATTACGATTATGCCACGTTACGTTAACGTGCGGTTACATTCGAGGAGTTGAATTATGACCTCGCGAGCCCACAAAATACCGATGAATTTCCACACGATGTCGCAACAGGATGTGCCACAAGGTCGAAATGGAAAGCACAAACAGATCGTCACCAAGATTCTGTCTGATCTGGATCAATTAAAAGAGGGCGTTGCCCTTAAGGTGCCATTGGCTGAATTGGCAGAGGGCAAGGAAAGGGTTCGTGCAGCGTTGAATCGCGCGACCCGTAAAGCGAGCCGTAACGTTGCGACCGCTACGGATGCCAATTACCTATACGTCTGGAATCAAAACCAGTAGGCACCCTCATGCAGTGGCGTTGTCGTCTTTACGGTGAGGGTTGGACGTGCACGGTTGCTGCAATTGCAGGATGAGGAGCGCAGGCGACTCGCACGCCAACTGCACAACAGCGTGTGGCAAATGCTTGTGGCAATGAAAATCAACACTGCTCGATGAGGCCGGGCTCTCCTCGGCTCTTAAGTCTTACGTCCAAGAATTTTCACGACGCAGCAAAATCACGGTTGAGGTTGATGTAGCGAAGGAGATCGGTCTCTGGACAGCGACCTGGAAATTGGTGTTTCCACGCTGTCGGCACAGTGTGTCACATAGTGGTGTGTGGAGACAACGAAGGGGGGCCGAAGAGTACGTTGCTACGTACTCATCTTATAGACTCGCTGCTCAAGATCCTGAATCAGAAGTCGAATCATACGTAGCAACCGGTGGGCTCGGCGGGATTCCTGCAAGCCTTCAATTGGGCATTGAGGTCTTCGATCGTCTTGTTCAGATCTTCGATTCTTGGGGTAGCGTCGGCCACTCTGTCACTCTACAGGCCTTGAAACGCTGGGAGGGTACAGGGATTCCTGTATTTTCCATCAAATTGGGCGTCTCCCCTCTGAAGCTGATTCTTTTTGATTCATCTGGCCGAAATCAAGCGCGGGACACGCGCAAGGGCCGGGATCGCGAGCAGTGCCGGCTGAAGGAAATGGGGCGGCTCGAAAGAAAGCGAATCGATTCCCGATCTTGAAAAACTTGATTAAAAGCTGTTTTTTCAAGTTGTGGTGCCGACATGTCGGCTCTTGCCGATTTTTCGGCACTACACAGCCATCGCCAGGCTATTACCGCAATGATTTTGCAGTGACTTGCGAACCCGCTGGTTGTGGGCTCAGACATGCCAGCAAGAGTTGATATGAAAGCAGATCGAGAAGTGCTCGCGGGTGTCTACGAATATGCAAGATTCTTGCTCGACGAGCGAAGGCAGCAGCTAAGGGACTTGCAGAGTCGATCCAATCAAGCTAAAGACTCCCTTACTTGTGTTCGATCGTTGGAGCAAGCGATATGGGAGTTAGAGCGTGTAATTGAGAGCAACTCGCGTGACTTGGAGGAATAATCTATGGAGTCAAGTTCTAGTTCGAGTGAGGAAAGCTCGGAGGAAAGGTCTTTTGTAGTCTCCTTCGAGGATAAGGCGGGCAGCAGCCGTGTGACGAGCTCCTTGCAATGTCTATTCGCACATGACTTCCGAAATTATCTTGGCGTTATCGGAGGCCACTGTGAACTGATCTCAGAAATGGGTGTCAACGAAGGGGTCATGGATCATTTGCGACGGATTTCGGACACGGTAGCGATCATGTCCCGGATCTTGGACAGATGTAATGCTCGATGCAAGAAATTGACCGAGGGAGAGTCCGGCGGCCTCGGAGCCTAAACCTTCGGCGGGCGATTTTCACACTTGGCAAGTCACCCGAAAAAATTCTCCAAGGTCCGTCAATCGCTGACCTTGGCGGTGCAAGCGTTCGTCCGATTCCTTCATGTAGAAAAGCGCACGACGGCCTAGTGGAGGAATAACGAACATGTCCTTGAAGGCATCGAAAGCGAAATTCAGCCGTGCGACCAAAGCTGGGAGTCGGTACTCCTCTCGAGGAGCGAGTAGCCAGTAGAATTTCTTGTCAAGCTTCACAGGCCTGGATACCAGTACCGACACCAACCGTCCGTCGTGCAATCGGAGCCGATTCCGATAACCGCCTTCGCGCTTCTCTATGCTAATCCGCGTCGGATCGAGCTCAACAATTCGGTTCATGAGCTCGTTCCGCATCCGTTGTATTCTCTTGTTGGTTTCACGCCAAGTGTCATCCCAGTAGCCCGAATACCCGATCAATTGATATGCGCGACTGAGGCTTCCAAAACGCGCGCGGTAACTATTGGCTGATGCCATGCCTGGAGTCCTCGCAATCAGATACTCTGTGATTTTGCCGTGCCTCGCCCGAACGGCACGAAGTGCATTTAACAAATCCTCATCCGACTTGCTCCGTGGACGCGTCGAATTTAGGTGCATTATCGTTTCCTGTACCTTAGTGAAGAGTTTCGGGTCAACAACCGGCTCGAAAGCCCCTGGCGTTAGGATCCACTCGGACCGAGGCTTCGGCTGAGGTGGGGTATACAGGCGTTGTGAATATCGACCGTAGACGTTAACCCCCATGTATTTGGGATGCGTGAGGATGGTCTGGACCGCACGCATGCTCCAGTCCGATCCATCGATATAAGGCACCCGGAGCCGGCGCAGCTCCCTCGAAATATCGGAATAATTCATTTGTTTCTCAAGAAACATGCGATAGATCTGACGAACACGGCGCACTTCTTCGCTGGGTCCAGGAACCAAAATTACTCGATCGGATGCCAGGCTTTTCCGCTCGCCGTGACCCAGCTGTTGTTTCGGGACATTTTCTGCCGATACGAGAAACCGCCTCAGGCCATAGCCGGGCTCCGCTCCTTGCCTAAACCCTAGTGTGGCTCCCCTCCTTTGCCCGGCGAAAACCTTGATACCTAACTCCCTGCTGTATTCACCCGCCATTACCCTCTTAAGAGATTTCATAATCATATTCGGCACACATTCGTCGTTTGAGAACGTTTCGGCGCAATAGTGCACCCGAACACCCGCGGACTTGCACAGGAACTCGTAGTAGGCGGATTCATCACAATCCTGAAAGCGGCCCCAGCGGCTTACGTCGTATACGAGGATCACTTTATAGATGGCGTTGCGCTGAACAACGTCCTGGATAAGTTTTTGCAGCCCTTTTCGCCTCCGCAGCAATACTCCCGAAACAGCCGGATCAGAGTAGGTCTGAACGACGGAAAAACCATGGTCGTCGGCATAGCTCCGAATCGTCTGAGATTGATGGTCCAACGAATATTCCTGGCGCTCAGTAGAGACTCGCAGGTATTGTGCGGCGGCGATTGCGGGACGGATCGACATAGCCGAATCCTCCTATAGTTGAACTGCGGGACAGTTTTCCACAGGAAAACACTAAAGTGTCATCGCTCTTTGGTCGAAGTGTCCTTTTGGGGAGGCACTATGACCGCCATCGCTACGCCTGTCGCTCAATATCTGCGTATGTCCACTGAACACCAGCAGTACTCGCTCGAAAACCAGTCTGCGGCAATTCAGCAATACGCTTCATCGCAAGGCTTTGAAGTTGTGCGGACGTATTCGGATGCCGCCAGGAGTGGCCTTGTTTTGAAGCGCCGGGCCGGGCTTCGGCAGCTGCTCCAAGACGTGATGTCCTCTGCGGCGCCGTACAAGGCAATCCTTGTGTATGACATAAGTCGCTGGGGACGTTTTCAGGACACCGACGAATCAGCCCATTACGAGTTTCTCTGTAAATCGTCCGGTGTCCCAGTCCACTACTGCGCCGAAAGCTTCCCGAATGATGGAAGCATGGCGAGCCTGATCATGAAGGCGTTAAAGCGGACCATGGCCGGAGAATATAGCCGCGAACTCGGCATCAAAGTGCTGGCAGGGCAAACCCGCCTCGCAAAGCTCGGCTACAAACAGGGAGGACCGCCTGGATACGGCCTTCGCAGAATGCTCGTTTCTTCTACAGGGCAACCAAAACAACAGTTGGCGGACGGCGAGCGGAAGAGCATTAGCACGGATAGAGTAGTTCTCGTCCCGGGCCCAGAGAATGAATTGCGGGTGGTGCGAGACATCTTCCGAATGTTTGTATCGCACCGGATGCACGTATGTGCGATTGCAGAATGCCTCAATCGAGCTGGAATACCGTACTTGGGGTCAAAGTGGAATCGCGCAGCTGTGCAGGGGATTCTCTGCCATCCGAAGTATGCCGGCTGTCAGGTCTTTAACCGGACGTCGTGCAGGTTATTCACGCCTAGGGTGAGATTGCCAGAATCGCAATGGGTTGTCACCGCGGGCGCGATTGAGCCTTTGGTCGACGCCGGAACTTTTGAAAGAGCGCGGCATATCCTCCGAGACAACACCGTAAACAGGTCTGATGACGTGTTGTTGGAACGGTTAAAGACGCTCCAAGTGAAAGAAGGCCGGTTGACACTCAAACTCGTGAAGGGGTCTGCAATTACGCCATCTCCCTCCACGTACCGCTACAGATTCGGCAGCATGAGACGCGCATATCAGTTAATCGGATATGGGAATCCGAGCGATTTTCCTTCGACGGATTCCAGAAGGACTCAATCCCTGAGGCGCGATCTGATGGAACAAATCGTTTCGCTCTTTCCAGGCGAAGTGTCGATTACGAAACCAAGCGGACGTTGGAGAGGAGCGTTGCAACTCCAGAACGGAACGGTTGTCTCCGTTCTCCTTGCTTCCTCGATCAAAGAATGGAAACAGACAATGACATGGAGGGTTCAGCCTGTCTGGCATGAATGGGACCAAGTGACATTGTTAGCTCGCCTGAACAAAGGAAATCTTTCATTCTTCGATTTCCATCTGATGCCCCGTATGGATCGTCGGAGTGGATTCTTTCTTAGGCTCGAGTCGACGTGGCTGAATGGCGGAGTGCTCCTTCCGGAGCTGCGTGACTTATGCAACGTCGTCGCGAAAGTCCTCTCCATGACGACACGGCCGGAGTGAAATTGGGCAATGCCTTAACCCCGGGGTCGCGCTGGATGCCATCTTGTCGTCTGCCCGCTGAGATGCTATATACCAGCAATGTCCACAGACGAAAAACCCGAACCTGGTGATATCCAGCCTAAACCCATGAAGGGTAAGTACGATGGGCGAAGGAACAACGGGAAATCCCCACGCCGAGTTAAACCTGGCCCAAAGCCAAACTGGGCTAAGAACCTAGAGCGAAACTCCGCTGCCAAGAGTCTGAGGGAGTTCGATGATATAGCGACGCCCGCCCAGATTTATCGCTCAGCCTGGGAGAAGGGTGACGTAAAGCTGTGTGCCGAGATGTATCGCCAGTTCCAAGACCGGCTACTTGGGCGGCCGTTCGTTGCTGAGAACCCAGCAAAGACAGATCCGACCAAGAGTCCAGACAACGATGAGAAGCTTCAGGGAGCAGTGAAGAGGCTGATTTTGAAGGAAGCGCCGGTGCCGAAATCCGGAGAGGTGGAGTTGCCCAAAATCCCCATTCCTGGCACCCCTGTAATCCAATGACCACGCTCTTTAAAACGAGCCTCTTTTGATCGCACCAGAAACGGGTGTTTCTGATGCGCCCCCGAAATGCTTAACGGTTCGCCCTCCCATTCGCGGCAATTGAAATCCGGTGGCCACTGCCGCGGCTTGAGGTCTTTCACTGCGCTACGGATCGCGCCCAGGTCTTCGCGGATCGACTGCAGTTTGGCGCCGTAATTGTCTACCACAAGGATTAGGACGACGAGCAGACCCGCGATCGACCACAGAGCAATCAGCATATCCGCACCTCCCGGGACCCCTCGCTACATCCGATCCAAGCGGGCAAAAAGCCGGGGTACCCTTCTCCAAATCTATCTAACCCTTCAGAATTTTTCCAAATTTTCGAAATCCACATGTTACCGATTGCCACTAACAGGTTGATATAATTAGATCACCGATAAGTTATCCACAGTCTGATTTCGTGCAATGTGTAACGGTATGTTACAAGTCGCCCATAAGTGATATTCACTTATAGTCCTTGCAAAAATGTCAGTAACTGCCGTGACAAATCTGGTACGGGACTGCATACTCCCCAATTATGCAGCTCCTAATAGACGAACGCCGCAGCGAACCGGTGGCTGTCCCAATGCCGCCTTTAGTTCTTAATCGTCACGAGGCCGCCGCCGCACTTCGGATTTCAATCAGAAAACTGGATTACCTGATCGAGCGGGGTGAAATCGCGCCCTTTCGGATTGGCAGTCGTGCGCTTTTTCCATGGACCGAATTGCTTCGCTTTGTCGAGAGCAGATCGTCTCAGGCGGGGGTGGTCGCGGGCCCCCAAGAGCCAACAACGATGCAAGTAACTTAACTTCGAACCTAAAAACAGAAGTGGCCCGTCCTGGGGGACGAGCCACGGAAAGTGAACCGATCGATGAATGGAATCGAGAACACATATAACACAACTAGTACCGACCATCAACTAGGCAACCTGCCGAAAGAAATTCGGCATACCTGTGTAACGCTCGGCCAGTCGAAACTTCAAATTTTCCGCCTGCGCCGGCACTACCAGGCACCACAAATCCGCAGCTTGCTTGACCTAATGGCGACCAGCCTCGATGCGATGACTTCGCGACTGGAGAGCCTCCCTAGCGGCCGCGGACCCGGCGGTGTCGAATGACGAGAGCTCGCGATACACAACGCGAACGCATTCTGGCACTACTCAGCTCACGACCGGGCCAATGGATCGGATTACCCGAGATCCTCGACTTGGGCTTTGCCCAATTTGGGGCCCGGATTCTGGAGCTGCGCCGTACCGGCCATCAGATCGAAAACAAAACCGAACATCGTGACGGCAAGGTTCTGTCTTGGTATCGGCTGACGCCTTCGGCTCAGAGGCTCAAGGCGGATCCGGCGCCCGCAACGTCAGGATTGCCCACACCTCCGGTTGGTCTATTTGGCGACCTCAGGCCAGAAAGGTATCCGGACTAATGGCGCGCTATCGCAAAATCGACACTCGGATGTGGGGAGATGCAAAGTTTCGAGCACTCTCCTCGCCTGCAATTTCAGGCAAGTATTTGTGGATCTTTCTTCTCACCGGTCCCCATACAACCAACCTGCCCGGACTCTTTCGAGGTGGCGAGAAATCGCTTGCTGAAGAGGTCGGTTGGTCTGTCGAAGGGTTTCGCAAAGGGTTTCGGGAACTCTTTCAGGAAGGTTTGATAAAGGCCGATTGGAATGCTCGCGTCGTGTGGATTCCAAACGCGATCAAATACAACCCGCCGGAGAACCCGAATGTGGTGAAGAGCTGGCGAGATTCTTGGGACGAAGTTCCCGAGTGCCCTCTCAAAAGTGAAGCATACGAAAGACTTAAAGGGTTCACGGAAGGGTTAGGCGAAGGGTTTGGCAAAGCCTTTCGGAAATGTTGCGCGAAGGGTTTGGCGAATCAGGAACAGGAACAGGAACAGGAGTTAAATACTTCGTCCGAACGAAAGACATATTCGGACCAAGAAAGCAAAGAACCCGGGAAGAAAGGCACTCACGAAGAGTCACCTGAAGCTTCACGATTAGCAGTCCTGTTGAAATCGGAAATTCTCGGAAACAAGCCGGACTTTCGGATTACCCCGGCGCAACTGCGGAAGTGGGAACAGACAGCCGATCGCATGTTAAGGCTTGACGGCCGAACCGAAGGACAGATTGCGGCGCTCATACGCTGGGCGCAGCAGGATGAATTTTGGATGGCGAACATTCTCAGCATGGACAAGTTGCGTGAGAAGTTCGATCAGCTTTCACTGAAAGCGTCTCAATCGACCACCAGTTCCAGTAAGCCGAACGGCAAACCGCCCCTTTCACCATCGGAAATTGCCCGCCGGCAACAGGCGGGCGAGGAGTGGCGCCAGTGACCACGGAAACCGTCCTACCAACTTGTGAGGCCGAGGAGCGGCGAGTGCTGGGTGCGATTCTCGAGGGAAACCCCGCGGCGTACGATCTTGCAGCCCAACAGGGGATCACGTCTGCGGATTTCTTTCTGCAATCACACCGGCTGATCTATTCGGCTCTGTCCGATATGTCCGAGTCGGGAGAAGGTATCGACGTTCTGACGGTCGCTGGCATTCTACGTGATCGCGGACATCTGGCGCAGCTCGGCGGAGAAGCGTACTTGGCCGACCTTCTTAGTGGCGTTGTTTTTGAACCGCGTAACTTTGCATCGTGTGTAAAGCGTGTTCGGAATGCGGCAGATCTACGAAAGATTGTCTCTGCATGTCAGGCGACGATCGGGCAAGCCGGTGACAACGGCGCTAAAGCCTCGGAATGTGCAGAACTGCTAAATGAAAACCTGGTCGCTATTCAGATGGGAACGAGTGAAGTGCCTACGGAGCGCATCGCCACTCCCGAGGACTATCCCGCATGGCAGAAGCTCTCGGACTGCGGGCAAAGTTTGCCTGGACTGACGACCGGATTGTCCTGCTTGGATTCGGCAACCACGGGCATACGGGCAAGAGAGTTCTGGATTCTTGGCGGAAGAACAGGAGACGGGAAAACATCCCTGATGCTCCAGATCGCAGCAGCAAACTGTGAGGACGGTGTTCCGGTATTGATCTTCAGCATGGAAATGAGCCGGCCAGAACTGTTGCACCGCCTTTGGGCGCAAAAGAGTTCTGTTCCGTTTTGGAGGATTCGCAATTCAGTGACCTCCAGCAGGGAAGAGAGAGATAGTCTGCGGAAAGTATCCAGTGACATTGAGCGCTGGCCTCTCTGGGTCAACGATTCAAGCTCGTTGACGATTCAGAAGCTTTGCTCCCTCGCGAGAATCGCGATCCGCCAACATCAGATCAAACTAATCTGCGTCGACTATGTGCAACTGATTTCGTGCCCGGCTCGTGAGGAGCGAGAGCGAATCACGAAAGTCTCGAATGCACTTCGTGCCCTCGCGAAGACGACAGGCGTCCCTGTTCTGGCGGTTTCACAGCTTAGCCGGCCGCGGGATGGTAACCAGAACGCACGGCCCAACAGGTTTTCGCTGAAGGAGTCGGGAAGTCTGGAAAACGATGCTCATGTGATTGTGCTCACGTACAGACCCACCAGCAACTACGACGACCAACCGACGGGGGAGGACCAATTAATTGTAGCGAAGCAGAGACATGGTGCGGTCGGGTCGGAGACGGTGCACTTCAAGCCCGAAGCGCTGAAATTTTTCGAACGGACACGAGCAGAGCGGAAGTAACGAATATCCATGGACGCAATCGATCAATTGACGATCCAAACCAACGCTGAGAGGCGTGGTATCGTCTTGGTCGAGGCAGACTCCGGCACGCCATCGCCACTAGAGGTGGAGCAGATGGCGCGTCGTAGATTCCAGGCCCCCACGCCGTTTCGTGAGGGCCATTTCTGGTGGTTGTTTCATTGGCAGGATGAGTTCGCCGATGGCAAACGCATCCGAAAGCGTAAACGTTCCAAACTCGCCCCTGCTTCGATTTCTGAGCGGGAAGTTAAGAAAATCGCGGCCGAGTTCCTGAGGCCGCTTAATCAAGGGTTGATTTCTATAGGTTCGGCAGTCGGATTCTCTGAATACGTGACCAACGAATACGAAACCACGGTATTGCCGTTAATGGCGAAGGCAACTCAGGACCGCTACAGCGGAATCCTCGAGAACTATTTGAAGCCGGCATTCGGCAAGGCGTGTCTTCGTGATCTAACTCCTCTGACCCTACAGAAGTATTTTTCTGGCATGGTCGACTCGAAACTGTCACACGAGTCGAAGGACAAAATTCGAGACGTTCTATCAAGCGTTCTTGGATCGGCAAAAGAGTACGGCCTCTTGATCGCGAATCCAGCGGAAAACATCCGGCTTCCGCGGGATACAAAGGGTCGCAAGAGTAAGCCGTACGTCCCGCCAGAGAAGTTCGCGGCGCTGCTCGCACTGATCTCGGAACCGTATTCGACGATGGTGTTCGTCGCCGTTTACACGGGCCTCCGGATCTCCGAATTAGTGGGATTGCGATGGGCGAATGTCCATTCCGACTCAATCACAATCGAGCAACGTTGCTGCCGTGGGGACTGGGGCGCACCAAAGAGTGAAGCAAGCAATGCGACTATTCCCGTCAATCAGATCGTCACCGCGCGACTCGAACGCCTGAAAACTCTAACCGTCGAAGTCAGAGCGGGAAGGGCTACCAGGAAATATCGGGCCGTTCGGAAGATTGGCCCAGGGGAACTTGTCTTTCAGTCGGTGAAAGACGGAAAACCGATGCGAGACAACAATATCCTGAGCCGTCATCTCAAGCCCGCCGGGCGAATACTTGGGATGCCGTGGCTGAACTGGCGATGCTTACGCACATCACACGCTACGTGGCTGAAATTGGCCGGTGCCGATGTGAAGGACGCGCAAGCGCAGATGCGGCATTCTCGTGCAAGCACGACGCTCGACATTTACCAGCAGTTTGTTCCTGAATCGCAACGTAAAGTAGTGGACCGTCTCAGCCAACTGGCCAACGTTCCATTAACGTTCCAATAAATGAGGGATTTTTCATGGTTGAAGTGGTGTTAAAGGGAAGAGAATCAGCAGATTACGAATCGCAGACTACAGCCCTGAAAAGGCTGGCGTCGGCGGTTCAACTCCGTCCCTGGCCACCATGTTTTCAATCACTTACCTTCGCTCGTCAATCCCAGCCTGTTCCAATTTGTTCCAAAAAATCTAAAGCTGGTCCTACCGGGTTCGCCTGCTCAGTAGATGTTTGCTTGCATGACGCAAACTCCAGCGGTGATTTTTTAATTTTTGGAGAACCCAAATGACAACTTTCACGCTGCGAGCTCCGGAAGAGATAACGACAAGGCTCAGTTCCGCCGAGATGCGTTCATGGCTGCATGACTTTATTCATCACCCTCACAAGTTGCCTCCGGATCCGGGTTCCGGGTACGGCCGCGTTTCTTTAACTCTGGCAGCAGATGCTGTCAATGCTGTTGCAACCTACTCCGACTCTGCAATTAGTTCTGCCCTTCGGCGCATCGCAGTCGAGCGACTGGGCGTGGAATGTCCGCGCCCGCAGGGTTACAACGCTGGTCACGATGGGAGAGCAATTCCTGCCTCAGGCAGATCGCATGACCCATCTCAATTGGGAGATGAAATGGCTGGAGCGCTGATCTCCTTCGTCATGTGGGCGATCTTTATCGGTATTGCAATTTTCGTGGCGTCGACCCGGAAAGGAGTCGCTTGATGTCGCATGACAGGAATGACGCAGAAAAATTCACATTTGCCATGAATTGTTAATTGGCCTTGGTTTAGCGAGCACAATTGTCTAGTTTTTGCTGCCCGTTCGGGATTCTAGTGAAGTATTGGACGAGACATGTGTCATTCACCTCGATTCAACAAGTCGAAGGAACATTCTCTTAGAGCATTCCAACGCCATGGCGGGTGGATCAGGCCGACAGTTTGGGCGGTCTGGGTTGGTTTCTATGGCAGCCAGCGCCTCGACCGGAGCCACCATGTACTCCTGATATCCGCCGTCGTAGTGGATGCCCGGAATTTTCATGTTTTGGCAGTGAGTGAAATCTCCACGCCGGCATTCGCGGCAGGTGTTGTCGTGCCCGCCGTGCCAGCCGACCCCCACACGCTGCCCCTTCGTCCAGACAGATACTCCGGCGCCGACTTCGTCAATCGCCCCTGCCACCTCATGTCCAGGAACGCGGGGGTACTGAATGCCCGGGATGAGGCCATCTTTGGTGAGTACATCGCTGTGGCATATACCACATGCCTGCACCCTAATGCGCACCTGCCCTGCATCGGGTTCAGGAATTCCGCGCTCGACGATCTCGAAGGCCGATCCAGGTTTCGAAATCTGAGCGACTCTCATGGTCGCTACCGCTCGTTTCGTGGAGACTGTTAACGTTGCCATAGATCCTCCTAGAAATGTGTAACCGCCACTGAAAGATGAGAGGGGCGACTGACTCGACTTGCCAGTCGCGCCGAGGCTGCGATCGTGACCGCGCGCCAATTCCGAACCTCAGATCGAGGTGGACTGTCCATGAGTTCCGATTCTTCGATCCAGTCCTCCGCAGAAAGTTCAGCTTGCTCCGGGCCGTACGATGCTCTTACTGCGGCGATGAACGCTGATAACTCGCGCTCGGCGAGTCTCAGCTGGTCGGTGTACAACGAATTGGAAAATGATTGCGTCATGATGCTCTCTCTCCGCTTCACTTGAACCCTTTCGATGAATCGGCCTCGCGTAGCACAACGCGCCTGTTGCGCGAAACGAGCTCAACAAGGGTTACCACCGCGGCGAGGTGCGAGAGCCGGATGCCCGCACTCCGCTAAGTTCTCGTGACTATTTGTTCCTCTGTGCACTGGGGCCCTGTAGTTGACTCCGATCGTTTGTGTGGACCCCATGACGGCTGAGCCAGAGGTGCATCAACTGAATTTCGGATTCCTGGTCGGTAATAATCTCCTGCGCAAGCCGGCGCATCTGAGGGTCGTTGCCATAGAGAAGTTCCGTTTTCGCCATGTCGACGGCAGCTTGATGATGCGGCAGCATCATATTCGCGAAATCCGCATCGTCATTCCCGGATGGTTCTACGTCAGCCATGGCGGTGTGCATTGTTTCCATGTTCTTCATCAAGGCTGCCCAGTTTGGGTCGGGCGTCGCCATGTGGCTCATCGAATGATCTTGCGGCCACACGGCGACGGCGACGATTGAAACCATCGCTAAATAAAAGAAGCTCATTTTGAAAGCCATTTGTTTCCTCTTTCGCAGTTGTGTTACGCGTTCCTAACCCACAACTAGTTCTTTGCTTGTGCTTCCATCACGTACAGCAGACATCGCTGTCGCGGAATTGTCTTCTTCCTTTGATCGCGCATTTAAACCCACGAATACCTTCACCAATCCCTTTTGCCTAACTCCGGGAGCTGTTTGAGTCCGAATACAAGTAGGGCGATCGCAAAAATGACCAGCAAATGCGTGGGCTGAAACAATCCTTCAAACCTCCTTAATCTGTACGCTTTTGAGTCGCAATTGGAGATGCCGTGGATAGCCGCGCATGGCTTGGCTATCCACGCCTCTCACCTCGTCGCGTATTGCGTGAAAACGTAGTCGCGCTTCTCCACCTTCGTGTGGCAGGCGTACCCGCACTTGGCGTCGTGGGCCTGCGGCGGCTTGTCGCTCAAATCGGCAGGCCTGAACGCATTCGACGCGGCTTCATACTCGAAGGCGGCGTAACCCCATCCGCCGCTGTCCGCGAACCGCTTGCTATCTTTCAGCATGAAATCCATGTCATGCTGGGTATCCGGTAGAATCGGCTGGCCGGGCTCCCAGTCGCTCTTTTTCGAATTCCAATGAACCTTCGCCATACGGGCGCCATCCGGGAAGGGCTTGCCATTACCGGGTATGCCAGCCTTAAATGCGGCGACCGTCGCAGGATCTCCGAGAACCGCCACTAGCTTGTCTCCGCTAAGGCTGACGGAGATTAACTGCCAGCTTTCGTATCCCTTGAAATCAGAAAACCCGAGCCCGTTCTGCACTTTTACCGCGTACTTATCCTGGTTCGCGGAAAGGGCAATTGCGGAAAAGACGGCGAGTGATACGGCGATACCGGCAGTGATCAGGGTGTTCTTGTGCTTCATATTTCGCTCCTCGTTGAGTTTTTGAACAGATAGAGCCCGCTTCATGATTTAGGTCGCGGTCTTGAACGTGATCGCTATGGCAGAGGAGAAAGGTGAGACTGTCTCTTCTCTTTTTCGGAAATCGGAATCGATCACTTCCACCGGTCGCCGCATCATTCCGGCTTGTATTCGATGACCCCAAAAGTACCGGCTAGATTGTTGTGGGGACCAGCTGCGAAGAACAGTTGATTCGTATTTCCATTCTTCGCGTCTCCTCCACCGAATTCGATTCCCCACAACTGATCGATACGAATGGGCCTGTGGTCACAGCCCTTCAGCGTGCCCACAAATTGCCCGGTCTCGATGTTGAAGGCATTAATTTCTCCACTGTTGGTGTTGTTGGAGATCAGCAACGTATTGCTCAGCGGCCCGAAGTTTCTAGGAGCAACGGTGAAACCCCAAGGCTGAGCCAGCGGCTTGCCGTTAATGAGTTGGCGGACGAAAGTACCATCTTCCTCGAATATGTCCACAAAGCCAGTCGGACTGCCATCGGCCGGGGCAAACGACACGTACACCAGACCGTTAATATCTTGAAGGCCGAAGGGCGCATAACCTGAAGGAAGGCTCGGATCGGTGAAGGAGTTGATGTAACTATAGGTACCATCGAAGACATCGACTCGGGCATGGGCAAGATCGGCTGCATAGAGTTGGTTCCCGGAAGCCTTGGTGCTAACGGCCAAACCCGTATACTGCGCGCCCGTGGAATTGTTGTTCACCATGATGAAGGCGAGGTTGGGATTCACTCTTGGAGACCATGAACTGATCGTGCCGTCCAGGGTGGCAAATATGAAGAGCGCCGGCTGTCCTTGAACCTCGAAGTCCGTCGAACCGTTAAACACGATTCCGGTTGGACTTCCAGGCCCGGCGCCCGTGGCCGACGGAACCATTACTATCGGGGACTGCCGAACCCCAGTGCCGTCGTAGAGAGTCGACCAACCCGACGCCTGATCGGACACCCACCAAGGTCCGGGACCGTGTGCGATGCCCCATCCATTCACGAGAAGAGGATCATCGTTATGAGCGGCAAGGATCTGGTTTGAGACGAGGTTCGTTAGTTTGTATTGAGCGTGGGCCGCATTCGAAATCAGCGACAACGCGATTCCGAAACAGACAGGCAACGTAAGGACGCGACGAAACATGGGACTTTCTCCTTCGTAATCTAAAATTTGCCGATTCGGTGATCCTCATCGGCCTTTCTTCGCACACTATGCGATTGATTCTGGTTTCCGACAAACCTAAATCGAGGGTTGGGTTTCACTAGACTGGAGGGTAAGTTCGTCATACTTCTGGGGAGTTAGCGCTTGTTCTGTCGAGTATCGATCTCAATGCGCTTCCATCCAAAGAGGCGAGCGTCTACCGACCAGGCTCCGGGCCCGAGTAGGGCAATCGCAAGGGCAAGAGTGCAGAGAAGAATGTCGCTTGCAGGATCGCCGTGTCGTGAAATGGCGCGCCACAATTCGAGGAGCACCATCACGGTCGCAATAACAGGAGTCCATAGTCCAGCGATGAGCAGCAGTCCGGCAGTTGCGATGAAAAGTTGAAAGAGGCCAGTTCCGAAGGTGGGTGTATTTTCCAACACAAGAGTGGCGCGAGCGACTAATGAACCGCCAGCTGCAACTCGCAGCAAAAGGAGCCCGACCCCGGGCCAGCCACGCGCAAATGATGAGAATAGTCTGCGCACACCAGATTCAGATCATCAATCTCCCCAGGCTCTGGCGAAAGCCTAGAAAGGCCGGCCCGAATCACTCTTTTGGGGGATCAGAGTTCGATGATGCCGCGCTTCAACCCAATCATGGCCGCATGAGTTCGATCGTTGGCGTTCAGTTTTGAGAGGATGCTTCTGACCTGGCTCTTGATAGTTTCTTCGCTGATTGCGAGCTGCGCACCAATCTCCTTATTCGCATATCCCTCAGCAATCAGGCGGAGAACTCGGATTTCTGCTGGAGTCAACAGATCCTCGCCCGCGTGTTCGGCAAGTTGGAGGGAAACCTCGTTTGAAAGTACTTTTCTTCCTGCATGGACGGCTCGGATGCTATCGGTGAGTTCTCTATGCAGGGAATTCTTGAGCAGGTAGCCGCGGGCGCCGGCTTTTAGAGCGCGCAGCACCTGCACGTCGCCCATATAGGTTGTCAGCACGATGATTCGAGCCTCGCGGAATTCACCTCGAATCGCGATCAGTGCGTCCACTCCGTTCATCTCCGGCATCTGCAAGTCCATCAGAGTGACGTCCGGAAGGTGTGTTCGAAACTGGTGAATCGCCTCTTGCCCATCCGCTGCCTCCGCGACCAGACACATATCCGACTGAGCAGCCACGAGCCCGGCGATCCCCTGACGGAACATGGGGTGGTCATCCACCGCTAGAATGCGAATCGAGTTCGGATCCATATTCAGGATTTCGTCTGCCTTCCTCTGTTTAGAAGCCAAGAATTGAAAAGACTGGGCTTCGCGTACGCGCCGGAGGAGGGGACAGTCAGATCGATCTCAGTACCTGAATTCACTTCGCTCCAGATATTCAGCTCGCCTCCTAAAGAGTGAGCTCGCTCACGCATTCCGCGCAAACCATAGTGCCCGGAGAGCCCATCAGCGGTAAGAAGCTGTGGATCGATTCCTCTTCCGTCGTCCCGGATCCTCAGCCGCAGTTGACGCGCATCATAGCGGATTTCAACTTCGACCTGGCGGGCCCGAGCATGCCGGAAGGCGTTTCGCAGTGCCTCGCATGTAATTCGATAGACTTCATCCCTCGTGAGTGGAAGGAGATCTCGAGGCGTGCCCTCCACTCCAATGTGGAACGCTGGATTATCACGGCTCGATCCATCGGTAGCCAGTGCTTGTCCGAGCGAACCAATCGCGGAAACGAGGTCGTCGATAACTGGGTTTGAGCGCAGATGCTGCACTGCATCTCTTCCTTCGAGGAGTGCCTGAGCCGTTTGATCGATTGTGCTGTCGAGAGTACGTCTCGCTTCATCTGGCCGACTACTGAGCAAATCGGCCGCAGTTTGAAAACGGAGCAAAAGTGCGTTGAAACTCTGGAGAAGAGTATCGTGCAGGTCGCGCGCGACGCGAGTTCGCTCCTGTACCCGCGCGTCCAGCACCATCGCGAACTGGCGGTGCAATTGCCGAACGCGAAACTTATAGAGGGCCCATAGCAAGAGAAGAAAGGCGCCCACGCAAGAAGTGCGGAACCATGACGTCTGATAATAGGCCGGATGAATGGAGAAATTCAGAGAAGCTCCACTCTCGTTCCAGACGCCGTCATCGTTGCAGGCAATCACTTGAAAACGGTAACTGCCCGGACCAAGATCGTTGTAAAAAGCCTGACGTCTGGTCCCAGGTTCCTGCCAATTAGCGTCGTGATTCTCAAGCTTGTACCGAAATTGAACCTTCTGGGGCACTGAGTAACGGAGAGCTGTGTAATCAATTTCAAGGTCACGAGTTCGTGGTGGAAGCGTTACTCCGGTTTGCGGCGAGTAACTTCGTCGGTCTGCAATGATTTGCTCAACCCGCACTGGCGGTGGCTGTTGATTGTCTGAGATGTGCGCTGGATCGATTACTTGTAGCACCAAGCCATTGGCAAACCACAATCGCCCATCGGGAGTTTTTGCGCTGGTGCTGAAATGACCTAGACCAGGCTGCACTCCGTCAAGCGCGTCGAACAGTCGCAGCGCCAGTTTTCTTCCCGCGTTCTCCCACCACCGTTGCATTTGCTCCTTCGGAATCTCGATCAGGCCACACTGCGCAAGGAGCCATAGATTGTCTGCGTCGTCCGAAATAAGTGCGGTGACACTATTGCAAGGCAAACCGTTCTTTACGGTCAGGATCTGCTGCTTCCCATCCTTCCATCCAACCACACCAAAATCAGTTGCCCCCAGGATGGAACCATCGGGGGTCGCGGTGATTGCCACAACGCGCGAATTGGGATGGTCAGCAAACTGGAAATCACTGATTTGGCCATCGTGATAGCGCGCCAAATCTCCGGTCATCAGACCCAGCCAGATTCCTCCTTGGTGATCGGCCACAATCTTTCTTGCCAATGGCAGCGTAGGAGTTGGAAACTTCTGCATAACCTTCAGGTTTTGAATTCGGACGAGCGTTCCGGGAGGATCACTGGAGTTTCCCTTTGTCTCCACCCATATGTTGAATTCATTGTCCTCGGTAATTCCCATTGCCATTCCGAGGGCGCTGCCGTCCTGTTTTGTGACTTCACGAAGGCTTCCACGCTCGTTAACGTAGAGGCGGTTCATGAACCCCATCCAGAGACGATCTGAGTGGTCGACGAAAAGAGACGTAACAAGATTTCCCGGCAAAGAGCTTCCCGGGCCAAGAGAGATTCCGTGCGGACCCAACATCTGCAGATGGGTTGTTCCAATCCATACGCTGCCATCGTGCGAAGCAGCGACTGATTCCACTCCATCTTCAATCAGGCCCTGGCGTTTAGAAATACTGCTCACTCGCAGATCTCGAAACATATCGAGCCCCTGCGAAGTAGTCACCCAGAGGTTGCCTTCGCGGTCCTCGAACAACCAGTTAATGTAATCGCTGGACAAGCCGTCGGCAGTTCCGTAATGATCGGCCTTGGTGCCATGAATCTTGTAAAGGCCCTGACTGGTTCCGACCCACAGGCTGTTCTGACGATCTTTGAGCAGGCACTGTACCTCCAGCGTCTCGCCATTCAGATCTCGCGAACGAAACGGCTGGAAAGTGCCATTCACCAATCGTTGCAGTCCCGCGCCGCGGCCCGATATCCCCATGCCAACCCAGACCGAGCCGTCCGTCTCGGGCACAAGTGCGGAGATGCCAAGATTTCCCTGGTTGGAGCGCAAAGACGGGGGGCGGAAAACAGTTTTCGACTCTCCCGGTCGCCACCTTGTGATTTCAGTGTCGTCTCCCATCCAAAAGGCGCCGGAAGGGTCCCGAGCGAACAGTCTCTTCGCGGAAGTAACCTCAAGTCCGTCTTCGCGTCCATAACACCGAACTCCGCTATCCAGAACCTGGCACAGAGGATGGGTAACATCACTAACCCGGTAGCGCGAGAACCATATTTTCCCATCTTTGTCTTGAATCAGATCGAGGACGACCCAGCCTTCATTTTCCTGAAACCGAGTCAGTCGGCCGCCGACCACGTGTGCTAGATCGTCATTTGTTCTCATCCACAGGCTTCCGTCCCGTGCGCCCTGAAGACCGGTTACGTGGGATAGAGTCGTCTCCTTGTCGGACTGAGCGCTCCATTGGACAAAACGCACTCCGTCAAATCGATACAGTCCGGTCTCCGAACTCACCCAAATGTAACCGTCCGCGGTCTGTGTGACGTCGAACACGGCCCCGCCAAAATAGCCGTCTTGCAGCCTCCAGACGCTATGACCATATTGCGAGATGCGATTTTCTGAGTCGAGCGCGAGGATCCGACCCGCAGAGGAGGAGAACAAGATCGCCAGGAGCACAAAACCGCGTCGCGCACTCAGCCTGCGCATAAGCTTCTTGCCACGGCCTATCGTTCGCGGAACCATTTTCCGTCGTTGGCGCGGAAGTCGCAGTAGTAAGGAAATCGGAATCGCGGTCGTCGTCATACACATCCCCACGGGATGTTGAGCGGTGATAGCGACAGACTAGGATGCACCGGTGCGTGCCAAATGCACAACCCACACCTTGGTATTGGTCGACACTTATTCTAAGGGCTGCCTCCAGCGAGAAAGAGACAGACAAAGAGTGCGATGAGTCCGCTTTTGGACATGCATGTTCTGTCACGAAGGAAAGGCGGGCACGACCGCATGGAACTAGACATTTGAATCATGACTCTTGGATCGTGGACTGCAGGCCTCGCCGATGGCGTTGGTATAGAAGCACGATCAGCGCCTGATCGATCAGCTTTCGTTGCCAAGCCCGACGACGTTCTCCTCCCTATGTATCGCTCATGCCGATACGCGTCTTGTCGCGCTCCTAGTTCTGAGGGTTTGGAGACGGAACGGTGAACTCCACGATTTGGGTGGCTCCGGGGACCGGTCCATGGATCGAGGCCGCCTATGCAAGCCTTACTTTATGCGGACCAGGCGCCAGTCCTACCAAGACCACCTCAACAGATAGCCCGGGGCGACTACGCGGACAAGGCTGGCTTCGGCGGTTCAACTCCATCCCTGGCCACCGTATCTTTCAATCATCCTCAACTCTGTTCTTGGAGTTTGCGTCGACTCCAGTTATGGCGTCGATTCGTGCAGTCCCGAAACACTCCTCTTTCCGCATTGCTTCGAGCAACAGCGCGAAAACTTTTTCCGAGCCACATTCATGAGCGACACAGTACGATCGCACGAGTTGTGCGCCACATTTCAGGAGCGTAGAGTGCAATGTTGACGCAGGCGCCCGCTCACTTTTTCGTCGGTTCAATTGCTGTTTTCCCAGCGAGTCGTGGGTTTAGTCGCATGGCCGTGGCCAACTCGGCTCGTGCCTGTTGATTCCTGCCTAGCTGGTTAAGCGCAGTGGCAAACTGCAAATGGAACTCGGCCACCTCGGGATTGGTTTTTACAGCCTCGGAGTAGTGGCCCGCCGCTTCGCTCCATTTGTGCTGCGCAGAGTAGGCATCGCCTAAAGCAAGCTCAGCCGCGCCGTGCCGGCCGTTACGGTTCAGCAGATCGGCAACCAGTGAGTAATAGCGCTGAAGTTGACTGGGGTCGACCGCGGCAGCGGTGAGGTACTCTTCTATCGCATCCTCTGGCCTCGATTCCGCCTCGTAGGCTTCGCCAAGTTTCACATGGGCATCGGCGTAGGCGAAATCCAGTTGTATGGCCCGACTCAGATAAGAGACGGCCTGCTCGGTGGAGCCCTCTCGCATCAAGAGTTCGCCGAGATGGTAATGAGCTTCGGCCAGGGACGGACTGGCCTGGAGAGCTCGTTCGTAGGCGTCGGTCGCTTCAGCATTGTTTCTCTGCGTGGCCCACACATTGCCCACGCCAACAAGTGCTTTGGCGTTTTGGGGACTCTCCTGGAGCACGGCCTGATATTGCGATAACGCCTGCTCGGAGCTGCCCTCCTCCATACAAAGACGGCCAAGTCCCAGGTGGGCGTTTGGGGAATACGGATCGAGGCGCAGAGCCTCCTGAAATTCCTGCTGAGCTTCGGATCGGTTGGATTTCGCCAGTGCTTGAGCCAGCGCGACGTGGGGCCAAGATCGATACGGAACAAGGCGAAGAACTTTACGGAACTGTTCGATCGCCGCGGGAGAATCGCCACTGTCGGCTAGTAAGATTCCATATTGATTATGAAGCATCCAATCGTCGGGCGCGAGTTGGAGGGCTCGTTCATAAGCTGAACGGGCCGCGGCTACGATTTGGGCAGTTCCTTTGGCAAACAACGTGGCCATCTGTTGCTTCAGTGTGGCCATCTGCTCGTCATGGTTCAACTGGTTGATGAACGGCACGTCTTGAAGCTGGGGGAGTAAGTCTTTGGCAATGGACGCTCGATTCCAGTCTGTGAAGGCAAGTTGTCTGGCGCACTCCTCTTGGGAAACTGCGATTCTCGCGGAGCCGGACAGAATCAGGTCAACCTGTTCGCTAATTGTTTTTGCCACCAGATAGTTCCCGCTGAAATTCAAATGCACGTGGTCATAGAACAGTTCTGCCCCGGGAATCGTCGCCGCGGGAGTGGTCTGCAGCAGTTTTTCTATATCGACTAACGCAACGCGGTTCGACTCCTGGGCTGCGGCTACGTCACGGATAATCTGGTTGATTGCTGAGTCCGCGCGAAATCGTAATGCATCGTCGTCCCGAGCTTGGATGTAGTGCTGAGAGGCAGAAGCGTACTTCTGCAACCTCCCATAAGAGCGAGCCAGCCTGAACTGCAGGTCGGCGAACTGGTCGTCAATCTTGGCAGCGCTGAGATATGAATCGAGAGCTTGCGCAAAGTTGCGTTCAGACTCCGCCTTTATGCCCTGTTGGTAGAGTGCCTCCCATTGAGTCAGTTGGTCCGGAGACAAGTCCGCGCGGTGCAACGAGGCAAATGGAGCGGCATCCTTAAGATTCGTGCCAAGCGTCGCCAGGATCACTCTAGCGCCGCCGCGGCTTGCAGCATGACATATGTCGGTCAGATTGGATTGAAAATGCGAGTAGACCACGGGCAAGCGCGGATCGTCACGGCGGAGCTGGTTTTTGGCCACCATTTCCATACCTCGCCATTCGCTAGGAACCTTGCCTTTGACCAGGAGAAAGTGAAGACTGTCCAGAAGTTGGCCAATCTTGGTCGACTTGATGAAGATTGTGGAGCGAATCGCCTTCAAACTTCCGGAATAGGGCACGAATACGGTTCCAGGGCCGAATGGCCCGAGTACTTCGTTATGTCCTTCGTACACGACAAAAAGGTCAGGTTGGTGCTTGGCAGCGTCTTCTACGATGGGAAGGTCGACATTAGAGTTGATGGCGGTCGTGGCTGTGTTGATGACTTCGAAGTGTTTCTCAGGATATTTCGCCTTGAGAATGACCTCCAGAATTCTGGGAAAGCTATATGCGGGTTCGGGAAAGCCCGCAGCCGCGGAACTGCCGATCACGAAGATCCTGTAGGTACCTGGGGCTTTGCTGCTGGGCACGGTTAACGAACTGGGAAGCCTCAGCAACGCTGGCGGGAAAAAGCGCAATTCGAATTTAGGGTTCTCAATGAAAAATGTGCGGCCGTCCACCCGCTTCTTGAGAAAGTAGGAACTCCGATATCCAAAGCCGAAAAGCCGGAGTCCGCCTTCGAGGAGTGCGAGCAATAGGCATGGCGTCAGGACCGCCAGGGCGCCGCGCAAGGCCCATTTCTTCCAGCCAGATATCTGAAGTCGGATCTCGCCGGGACTTTCCTCGTCGGAAGGAATTGCTCTTTGCGGCTTGGCTCTACCAGATTCAATGCGGCGCAAGTGCATGCTTGCTCCCGACAGTTCAGTACAAGGGATATAGAAAAGGAGCGACGACCGACCCTACCACCACGAACAACGTCAACAAAATGAGGACTACAACCAGAGGCACAATCCACCATACCTTGTTCTGGCGGGCGAATCCGAATAGATCGGCGAATAATCTCCACGCGTGTTTCAACACGGTTGCGGCTCCTGCGGTCTTTTAGTCCAGCGCAGCGATCTCCTTCGGCGTGATGGCTTCCGTCCAGACAGGCTGCTGACTCTTGTCGAGCAAGAAATTACCGAGCGCAAGGTAGTCCATTCCGGTCCGCATAAAGCAGCGGTAGGCGTCGTCGGGCGTGCAGACGATCGGCTCGCCACGGACATTGAACGAAGTGTTAATGATGACGGCACAGCCGGTGAGGTCCTGGAACGCTTTGATCAGGCTGTGAAACCGGGGAGCCACATCTTGGCTGACGGTTTGAACCCGCGCCGAGTAGTCGATATGGGTCACGGCGGGAAGGTCGGAGCGCAACTGGTGTACGCGCTCGCCGAGATCCATCGAAGAATCACACCGAACCTCGATGCGGCGCGACCGGTTCACGTTAGCCGTGAGCAGCATATAGGGAGAAGCACGATCGAGCTCGAAATAATCGCCGCGGCTTTCATTGAGACACGCTGGGGCAAAGGGCCGAAATGATTCCCGGAACTTGATCTTCACGTTCATCCTGGACTGCATGTCGGGTGACCGAGCGTCGCCGACGATGGACCTCGATCCGAGGGCTCGCGGACCGTATTCCAAACGGCCGTCGAAAACACCGACAATCTTGCCAGCGTCGATGAGTCTGGCGAGTTCAGCGGCCCATTCGTTTTCTTGCAATTCGCGGGCTGGATAGCTGTGGCTGCGGAGGAAGGCACCAATCGTTTCATCGGAATAGGAAGGGCCCAGGTGCGCGCCTTTCATGGCGTCTTTCGCCCCGTCGACCGCTCGGTCGTTTCCTTGCACCTGGTACCAAGCCATCAGTGCGGCCCCGAGCGCTCCTCCCGCGTCTCCTGCGGCGGGTTGAATCCACAAGTCTTCGAAGGGGCCTTCACGAAGGAGTCGTCCGTTGGCCACGCAGTTCAGGGCGATCCCCCCGGCCAGGCATAGACGCTCTTCGCCGGTGATTTCATGGGCGTGCCTAGCCATGCGCATCACCATGTCTTCGGTCACTCTCTGGATTGAGCATGCGATGTCCATTTCGCGTTGCGTGATCTGAGACTCAGGTTTCCGAGGCGGACCGCCGAACAGCCGGTGGAGTTTGTCGTTCGTCATGTACAAACTGTCAAGGAATCCGAAATACTCCAGGTTGAGGCGAAAGGATCCGTCTTCCTTGTAACGCAGGAGGTGTTCATAAATGAGTTTTTCGTACCTGGGTTCACCGTAAGGCGCGAGCCCCATCAGTTTGTATTCTCCGGAGTTTACTTTGAAACCGCACAGATGAGTGAAAGCGGAATACAACAAGCCGAGAGAATGCGGGAAGCGAATCTCTTGCAGGATTTCGATGCGGTTGCCGCGACCTCGGCCGATGGTGGTGGTGGCCCATTCTCCGACGCCGTCCATCGTCAGGATGGCCGCGCTCTGAAACGGAGAAGGGAAGAACGCGCTGGCCGCGTGCGATTGGTGATGTTGAAAAAACAAGACTTCGGTGGGAAGGGCCATCGACATGCTTTTCATCGCCTTTTCGATCTGCAGCGGAATCCACAATCTCTGCTTCATCCACACCGGCATCGCACCTACAAACGGCTTTACCCCGCGGGGAGCAACCGCCAGGTGCGTGGTAAGAATTCGCGAAAGCTTGGTGATGGGCTTGTCGTAAAACGCAACTACATCAATTTTGCCATCCTCCTTCCCGGCAGTCTGAGAGAGACAATACCGGATTGCATTCAAAGGGAAACTGGCATCATGCTTGATCCTCGTGAACCGCTCTTCCTGGGCAGCGGCGACGATGTCTCCGTCGCGAACCAGCACGGCAGCGGCATCGTGATAGAACGCGCTGATCCCCAGGATGTTCATGTCAGTACTGGCTCCGGTAATCCTCGCGAGAAGGTTCGGGGGAGACCGGAAGCCAGTAAGTCGATTCGCCAGCCGACGAGCTCAGGTGCAGCGGATCTCTGCCCCTCATTACCAGGAGTGCGTGTCCGAGCGAGAAGAAGATGAGGTAGAAGGGCGCGAGCAGAATCCAGCTGAGTGCCGAGCCCGCCAGAGACGAAGCCTTCTTGCTCAGATTATCAATAGCACGCGCCAGAGGAGGGTACAACTGCCCGGCAATGAGCAAGAACAAGCCAAGGCCGCAAATCAAGGATCCCAAGAACTGTCGATGTAGCGCGAAAACAACGAGAGCTCCAATAGCCAGGAGCCAAGCAGAATGTACTCGAACACTCACGCGACTGGCCTCCACCGGGATTATCAGCCTATGCTGCCGGTGAGCATTCCTGGATGCTCCTTTTCAAGAACGGCAGACCGTCGAAGGCGACCGCCTCGGGCGTGGGCGCGAGATCTCGCCAGATGGCCGCGGCGGCCGCGAGTTCCTCGTGGCTGTATCCGAAACTCTCGATGGTAATCCACCCGTCATAGCCGATCTGTTTCAATGCTGCCGCGATGCCTGCAAAGTCTACATGACCGGTTCCGGGAATGCCGCGGTCGTTCTCGCAGGCATGAACGTGCTTCAGCTTGTTCGCAGTCTTGAGGAAGGCAGCAGCAACATCCTTTTCTTCGATGTTGGTGTGGAACGTGTCGAGAAGCACGCCGACGTTGGAATGACCAATTTCACTGCAGAGTGTGAAGGCGTCGGCAGCGGTGTTCAGAAAATAGGTTTCAAAGCGGTTCAGAGGTTCCAACGCCAGGGTAATGCCATTCTCGTGCAGGGGTTCACCGAGCGACTGGAAGCACTCAACTGCCCGTCTCCACTCATCGGGAGTACGGCGTCGCCCGGGCAGGTGGCCTACGGGCGAATACACCGGCCCACCCATGAGAGTGCTGCCCAAGTCTGCAGTGACCTTGATGCTGTCGACTAAATGCTCTCGGGTTCGGCGGCGGATGTGAGGGTCGTCGCTGATGGGATTCATGCCGGCAGGAAGGATCGAGCAAACCGTGCACTCTAGATTGTTTGCCGACAAAGCCTTGCGAATCTCCTTGGCTGGAACTTTGGCGGGCTGAAACAGCGGGACTTCGAAACCGTCAAAGCCGCATTGGCGAAGGCGCGGGCACCCTCCGCCAGTTGCGGTCTCGAACCGCCACGTATACGCGCCGCAGGACTTCGCGGCCTGCCAGGCGGATGTCGCGAATCTCACCGGCGCCGAACGTAAGAGAAAGGGGCCCGGCTCGCAGCATGATGGATTCTGGAGGGGGAACGTCCGAACCGTAGTAAACAACGTTCTGGGTCAACGTCACCCTCACCTCCAGTCTTCAATCGAAAGGGCGAGAGTCACCGAAGAGATTCGCGCCGCAAAGCCAGAACCTGCCCGTTTGGAGAAGCTCCGAGTTTCAGAAACACACCGCCTTGCTGTTGGTGGCAGATTCGTACGAGGCAAACACCAGTCGCATGGTTCTCAAGTTGTCCTCTCCTGTCGTTTCCGCCAGTCCGCCGTTCAACCCTTGCAGCAGATTCGCCTGGCAGGCAACGATGCTGGAATGAACGACCTCGTATGCGGGATTCACCCATGAATAGAACGGGGGAGGAAACCGTTTCGCCGTCGTACCGTTCGCAGTCGTAACTCTGATCCAGTAATCTTTCGCCAGTTCCAGAGATCCTTTGTCGCCCTCCACAAAAACCAAGGTCTCAGGGAAACACTCTCGCTCCAAAGGGTTCTCCGCATAAGCCATTTCCGCGAGAACGGTGGTTTTGTTGCCCATACGCAACATGACCGTGGCAACGTCCTCACCCTTGATATCGCTATGAACTTTGTGCGTTTGGCAGTACAAGCTTTTGGCTTCACCGAACAAAAAGCGTGCAACGTCGAGAATGTGGCTACCAAGATCCATCAGAATGAAGCGGTCCAGTTCTCGCAGGAAAGGCTGATTGCGAAACACGGGAAACCCGGAAATCATGTCGAGCCGCGCCCGAAAAGGAGTTCCTATTTCTTCGGCGGCCAGGATTCTCTTCAGCTCACGCAACGGAGCCTGCCACCGCCAATTCTCATTGATCAGCAAGGGCACACCGGCGGAACGGCAGGCTTCGACCATGGCCTCGGCCTGGGGAAGCGTCGAAGCGATGGGCTTCTGACAGACCACGGCGATTTTATGGTCGGCTGCCATCTTCACAAAAACTTCGTGATGATCCACGTCAGTAACGACGTCAACGAAGTCCAGTTTCTCCTTGTGCAGCAGTTCTTCCGGATTGTTGTAGATTGCAGAAATCTCAAACTCGCGCGCGAGGAGTTGTGCTTTGGAAATGGTTCGGTTGTAGAGAGCAACGCACTCCGCACCGGGCAGTTCGCGCCAACCCGCAAGCTGATACCGTGCCCAGAAACCGGTGCCGAACATGGCAAACTTCAATCTACGCATTCTTCAACCTTGGTCTGCCGCCTCGATCTGCAAACCAGTCAGAATACACAGTTCCCCGTCGGCTGACCCGAAGTGGACTCGGCCAGCGGAGATCGGCTTCCGTGCTCGAAAAATCTAATCGAATGAGGAGCTGTATTTCTATAACAAACCCAGCCGTCATTCTAAGAAAAGTATCTGGAATGTGCGATTTGCCCGCCTAGAAAGAGCGCTTCCCGCAAGGATGGACGCAAGCTACTGGAACATTGCTAGCTTATGCGAGTCGTGACCGAACCAGTCTTGTCAGTTTTCGAAATCATCGGCTGAGCAATCGTCGAACGATCAATCTGCGAAATTTGATGGGCACGGTTTCTGTAAAAAAGCGGTGTCATTTGCGTGCAGCGCCGGAAGATCAGACCGAAATAGCTTTGGTCGCAGAAGCCCACCTCCATGCCGACCTCGGCGATCGATTTGTCGGTGGAAACCAGCAACTCTTGCGCTTTGGCGATACGGAAATGATTCAAGTACAAAACAAACGACTGTCCGGTCACCTGCTTGAATGCCCGCCTGAAATGAGATCGGCTCATGTTCACGGTTTTCGCCGCATCAATCGGGGTGATCTGATCCCAGTAATGGCTATCCAGAAACTCAAAAAGTGGCTTGAACCGTTCGAGGGCACGCTGTCGCCGGTCGAACCTCGCCGGAATCATGCGACTCGAAGAATAGTGATTCAAGAGCACGACCAGAATCATTTTGAGATAGGTTTTGACGCAGAGTTTTGCCCGATCGGAACTTGCCGGAAGTTCCTGGTGAATGCGCGCAATCAGGCCCCGGATCTCCGCAGGCACGCCGGTGCTGGCTGGGATTACGTGTGGGAAACCAGGATCGAAGGATTGAAACGCCGCCAAATACTCCGAGTCATCGCGGCAGACGGATGAGGACCGAATGAGATCAGGATGAAAAAAAAGCGACTCTACCGCTGCCTGGGAACTCGACTTCTCGGTGACTCGATGATATTTCGCGCTTCCCATAACGAAGAGGTCGCCCTTGCTCTGCGTCACAAACTGGTCCTGAATTTGCCAGACAAGTTCGCCCGCATTCAAAAACAGGATCTCCAGATAATCATGGCGATTCATTCGAAACGGCTGGAGTCCACTCAGATGATGGTGGACCACGTCGATCGGAAAGCGCGGATCAAAGGGCCAAATATGCACTCCGTCCGCGTTGACCTGGGAGTCGAGCACAAGGTAGTCGCGCCCCGATTGCGGCTTATCCTTGCTCCGAGCGATACGAGCTTTACGCTTTGAGGTCAGAACTCCCATCGACGAGGTGGGCGTACCTCCTGACAAACAGTCTCTTCACTACGTTGTTGCCGGTCTTTGTACGAAGCGATAGTGCCGTTTTTGTCAGAAAGACGCAACTCCCTCTTACAGAAACTTAGGCTCTGACGCGTCTATTATAGCCAACGCAATAGTAGCGGTGCGCTGGAGATAGAATTCACTTTTGCTGGTTGAGCGGAGGTGACGAATTGTCAGCCCGATTATCAGATGCTCTGCAACCTGCAGTATTCGGCCTGTTTCGAGGAGTTGCATTCGTGTTTTGCCTCTGGGCGGTGGTGCCTGCGACGGTCGCCAGGGCGATCGATGAAACCGCACAATGGACGGTTTTCGAGGCAAGTTTCACCAGTGCATCCAAGTATCAGAACCCTTTCCAGGACGTTACCGTCACCGTCGACTTCGGCGCTCCCGACGGAACAACTCGCACCGTAGAAGCCTACTGGGATGGAGAGAACACTTGGAGAGTTCGTTTTTCACCCGAACAAACCGGTGAATGGACTTATCGAACCCGTGCCTCTCACCCGGAAGACAAAGGATTAGATGGGCAAAATGGAAAATTCCGCTGCGAGCCCTATCGGGGTGGAAATCCGCTTTACGAGCACGGAAGCATTCGTCTGTCGCAAAACCGGCGCTACTTGGAACAGGCTGACGGGACACCTTTCTTCTGGCTGTCGGATACGGCATGGAACGGCGCCCTGAAAGCCGATCACGCCAGTTGGGAAACGTATCTGTCGGACAGAAAACGAAAGAAGTTCACCGCGGTTCAGTTCGTCACGACGCAGTGGATCGCCGCTGCTGGAAATGCGGAAGCACGGCTGGCCTATGAAGGTCGCGAGTCAATCACCATAGACCCGGTCTTCTTCCAATGGATGGACGACCACGTCCGGGCGGTGAACGACCATGGCCTCGTCGCCGCCCCCGTTCTGATCTGGACCGCGCCCTGGAGTCCGTATTCCAAATTCCTGAATCCCGGTAATGCTCTGCCCGACGATCAGATCATCCGACTTGCTCGATACATGGTGGCGCGGTATGGCACATACCAAGTTATCTGGATATTAGCCGGAGACGGGGACTACCGCGACAACGAGGCTGAACGATGGAAGCAGATTGGCCGAGCCGTTTTTGCCGATAACCCGTCTCGCCTGGCAACGACTCATCCCACAGGCCATCAATGGGTCGAAGGCGATTTTGGGCAAGAACCCTGGTTCGGTTTCATCGGCTATCAGAGCGGTCACGGAGATGGCCCGGAGGATCTCAAGTGGATCACTCAGGGCCCCCCGTCGGTTTCCTGGGATGTAACACCGATTCATCCCGTCATCAATTTGGAACCGAATTATGAGGACCATGTCAGCTATTTCAGTCACCGGCGGTTCGACGCGCACGCCGTGCGTCGCGCCGCCTACTGGAGTTTGCTGGTCTCGCCCACCGCTGGAGTCACCTATGGCGCACATGGCATTTGGGGTTGGGACAGCCATCCGGCTTTGCCTATGAATCATGCGGGCAGCGGCGTCGCCCGACCATGGTTCGATGCAATCAATCTCCCAGGCAGCACCGATATGGCACACCTGATGAAACTCTTCTCCTCCTTGCAATGGTGGACGCTGCGTCCCGATCCGCGTTTGATTGCTGATCAGCCGGGCGACAAGGATCCCTCGGCGTTCATAGCAGCCGCGAAGGCGGAGAACAACGAATGGGCTCTCCTCTATTTCCCGGTCGGACAGACCGTGACTCTGCAGCCTGATCAGATGGAAGGATCCCTTCTACTGCGCTGGTTTAATCCGCGGTCTGGAGAGTGGAGTAGGACACTTCCCTTGACGAGTCGAAACCTGACGCCTCCGGACAGCGAAGACTGGGTCGGATGGATAGGCCGGAAGACTTCGAAATGAGATGGAAGGTGCGTGCAAGCCCTCGCAGATTGATCGACCTTTCGCCTTTATGAAGGGGGCGATCCATGCCTGAACGAGAGAGCGCTTCAGCAGTCGCTGCCTCGAATGTATCTTTCGTTTCAACCTAACGCTTCAAGCCTTAGTGGACGCAGCGAAGTCCCCATGCAGGGAGGCAATCAGGGAGAGGATGACCATGACCAGACGCAATGGCTTCGCATTCAGCATCGCTATCCTTCTCACAGCTGCATCCCTCAGTTGGGCACAGACCGTGACCGTCGCCAAGTCCGGCTGGACGGTCTCCGCCGATCAATCACTGTCCCAACTGGCCATTTCAGCGGACAAGCTGGGCGTTGTCATGCAGAACGTCCGCCTCAACCTCTACTCGGGCGAAGGGCTAACTCCGGCGACTATGTGGACGGCCGAGGTCACAGGAGAGAACCAGCTCTCCATCAAGACTCGCGATTCTCGAGTGGTTTGGATTTTCGAACTCCACGCAAACGAGTTGCGAATCTCAAGCACATCTTTGGAATCGGTTTTGACCGGTCAGGCGCCCGCTGCTTCCCAACGAATCATCGCCCGATTGATGGACCGGGAAGGAACTCCCGTGGATTGGGTAGGAACGGGAGAAGTCGCCGTGAGCTACAGCGGCAGTTATACTCACAATCCGTCCTTCCTCCCAAGACGAAATGCTGATTGCGCTTATTTTGCGCTAGGACAGGTCTCCGGCGCTGGCATCCACAGCCTGTTCGATCGCCCGTCTGATATCGCGATTGATTTCCCGGAAGAGGCGACGTTGTCCCGGGACGCTCAAAACCTGGACATTCTTGACGTCACCTTGCCCGTCCCCGGTAACACGCTCGTACGCCTCATCCCAGACTATTTCACGAAATCGCTTGGGCTGCCCTTCTATGTGCCCTACGACGATTCTCACTTCTCGACTGCTCCTATGGTCTGGTCGAGCTGGACCAGCTATTACGAAAGGGTGAAGGAAGAAGACATCGTTCGCAACGCGGATTGGATTGCCGCTCATTTATTGGCCTACGGATTTCAGTTCGTTCAACTTGACGACGGCTATGATCGTGGGCCCGACGGACGGCATTTCTGGATCACAAATTGGGATCAGCAGAGATTTCCCCATGGACCACAGTGGCTGACGAACTACATCCACGGCAAAGGTCTCCGCCCGGGCATATGGCTGGTGCCAAACTCCTCTGCCGCAGCCGTGGCGGAGCATCCCGACTGGTACCTGCACTATACCAACGGAAAGGCCGTGCTCGACTACAACACGCCTGCGCTCGATTCCACGAACCCTGCAGTTCTGGGCTTCCTTCAAAAAGAAATGAATACCCTGGATGATTGGGGATTCGAGTATTACAAGTTTGACGGCGAGCATGCTATTCCCAAGTACGTACCCGGTGTCGACCTGACTCGCCTCTACGACAAAGCCGTCGACCCTTTGGCGGCTTACCGAAATCGTCTTGACCTGATTCGAAAAACCATTGGGCGCAGCCGCTTCATTGAAGGGGATGTGGCAGGCACTCCTTTGAATGGCATCGGCTACATCGATTCCTACTTCAATGGTCACGACCTCTATGACAACTGGCAGGGAATGTATTCTCTGTTCAGTTCCATCAATGCCAACGGATTCCTGAATCACATAGTTGCCTACACCATGCCGGGGGAAGGCATGGCTCTTGAGCCCCGCATCAGCTTCGAAGAGGGGGTGAAGAGCAGAAATCCTAGCGTGATCGAAACAGAGCGAGAGCGCGAACTCCCGCTGACCGGGTTCGGAACCACGCTCGCCGAAGCTCGAACGGTTGTCAGTTTCGTCTCACTCACCGGTGTCGCCTATTCCCTGGGAAGCATCATGCCCGACCTCGACGATGAGCGAGTCGACTTGATGCGCAAGACACTGCCTACGATTCCCATTTTCCCCATCGATCTATTCAGCCGTGGCACCGACATGGATTGGGATAAGTTCAAACATACAACTCCTGATACTTACGTCCACAATTATCCGGAGATTCTGGACCTAAAAGTGAATGCGCCTGCCGGTAGCTATGATGTTGTCGCGATGACCAATTGGCGGAGTTGGGATAAGACCCAGGAACTCGAGTTCTCCGAGAAGCTGGGCCTCGCCGGTGGTACGGCTTACGTCGCGTTTGATTTTTGGAACCAAAAGATCTATGGCGTATTCAAAGACCGCATGCCAGTGGAAATAGGCCCGCACGACACCCGGGTTTTTCAGTTACATCCTCTACTCAAGAGGCCACAACTCGTGGGCCTGTCTCGGCACGTCAGCGGCGCCTACTCGGTACTGAAAGTGAGCTGGGATGATTCGACCCAGACCCTAAGTGGCTCCTCGCAGGCGGTTGTCGGCTCCCCTTATGTGTTGTGGATCTACGTTCCCGACGGAGTATCCGTTTCTCAAGTGAAGGCGTCAGTCCGCGGCAACCATGCCATCCCGCTCCAATACGTGCAGAGCGGGAATTCTCTGAAACTCACCTTCCCAGGCCAACAGGAACCTGTGGATTGGGATGTGACGTTCGGGTCGAAACCATAGCAGCCGGACCCAGGAGGTTCTGGTGACAATAAGAGTGGCCGAAATCAATGTGCCGAAAGGACGTACGCTGTCCAGTATCGTGCTCACCGGTCTCATCATGACCTTTGCTCTCATGGTGCAAACGCCGCCAGCCTTACGCGCAGCCTCATCTCACCCAAGGCTGGTTCCCGCCACGCCGCCTCCGATGGGCTGGTCTTCCTGGAACAGTTTCTCCAACACCATCAACTCCGACATTGTTATCCAGCAGACAAACGCTATGGTGAGTTCGGGGATGAAGAATGCCGGCTTCCAATACATCAATATCGATGAGGGCTGGTGGGGCGGACAGCGCGATCCGAATGGCAACATCATCGTCGACGCGAAACGGTGGCCTGCTCTGAAGCCAGGGGAGCATGCGGGCGACATGTCGAACATCGTGCGCTTCATCCATGCCGCAGGATTGAAGGCTGGACTCTACACCGACGCCGGTGAGTCGGGCTGCAGCTTCTATGGTCCTGATCTTGGTCCTCCCATGCCGCACACCGGCAGCGAAGGGCACTACGACCAGGATTTTCTGCAGTTTGCGCAATGGGGCTTTGACTATGTCAAAGTGGATTGGTGCGGAGGGGATCACGAGAACCTCGACCCCGCCGTGCAATATGCTGCCATTGCCAGCGCGATCCGGCGGGCAGTCAAAACCACCGGACATCCACTTTACTTCTCGATTTGCGATTGGGGCAGCAAGAGCCCATGGACCTGGGCACCAGGGATTGGCGGCATCGAGGCCGATATCTGGCGCACGAGTGGAGACATCGTCGATCCAATCGTCGCCAGTGCACCGCCGAAGAATCGACGCGCAACTCTGAAGGCTGTGCTCGACAATTTTGACCGTGGCATTCACCCTGCCGCGCAACACACCGGCTTCTACAACGACCCCGACATGATGATGGTTGGCATGCGGGGACTCTCCGACGTGGAGAATCGGCTGCATATGAGCCTGTGGGCAATGTCTGGCGCTCCCCTGATTGTGGGCGCCGATCTCACTCAACTGACGGAGCTTACGAGAAAAATCTTGACGAATCCCGACCTGATCGCGGTGGATCAAGATTCGCTTGGGCTTCAGGCCATCAAAGTCGCTGAAACTCAACCGGGTCTCCAAGTGTGGTCTCGACCCCTGGCGAATCGCGGCGCGCACGCCGTGCTGCTGCTCAACCGCACCGCAGAGCCTGCACGCATCTCCGTAAGTTGGGCTGCGATTGGATTAGATCCCTCATCACCGGCCTCAGTCAGGGATTTGTGGTCGGCCAAGAATTTGGGATTGTTCTCTTCTGCCTTCGCGGCGTCCGTTCTTGCCGACGATGCCGTTTTTGTGGTCATACGCGGCACTGACGCACCACCCGCTCGATACGAAGCCATGTCCCCCGCAAATGAATTCAGCGGTGGAGCGAAACTGGAATCTTGCCTGCAATGTGCCAGCGCTCGCAGCGTGGCGATCGGAGGCGAACAGTCTCTTACCTTCAAGATTGCCCCCATAAGAAAAGCGGCCTTCCTGCAAATTGAGTACATCAATCGAACCCCGAAGGCAATCACCGCTCAATTGCGGGTCGACGGTCAAGTTCCAACCAATGTCTTGTTCCCGCCTACGGGCGATGACCCCGAAGTTGGCGTGATCGCTCTTGCGATCGAGTCCAATCAAACAGCCTCGCGCAGCGAACTAACCTTCTCCTCTTATTTTTGTGCTTCAGGGCTCTCTCTCGAATCCATTTCAGTCATGGGCACGCAATGAACTTGTAGAGGAAAAAATCCCTCGACGTCTCCGTGTCGGACGATTTTGGATGCTTACATTGAGCTTCAATTTTTCTGACAAAACTACCATGGTCAAGCCGTTCCCAACGGATCCAGCTTGCTTAACTTGGGCAGACAAGCAAAAGAACCGCAGCAGCAACCGAATGCCATCTATAATGTTCTTTTTCTATAAGTTACATAAGTCTTGGCAAGCTGCACACCCCCGCGAAAAACCTCCCATAATGCACTTGAACATCGTCGTGTCTTCGTGCTAAAAGACTGTGTTCGATGTTAAGCGGATTTTCAGCTGAGGAGCCCTCAGATGGCGTCCATCCACTTCCCTGGCACCCCGGTAAATCCGCCGTTGCGATGGGAGAGCGTTCGGTCCGTCATCACACCTCAGATTCAGCAGGACGGCTCCCACATCTGGCCCTTCGATCCGACCTTCCCTGTCGATGTTCGGTCCTTCACTTTTCCCACAGACCGTAACCGGCCGCTCACTCGCCATGACTATTTCGAGTTGCTTTACGTCTATTCCGGCAAGGCGCGTTATCAGTTTGAAGGCCGCGAATTCATTGCCGAAGAAAACGATCTCATTGTCATCAACGGTTCGATTTACCATCGGTTGAGCGAAGTGCTGGATCGCCCATTCAGGGCGGTGGTTTTGTATTTCTTGCCGGATGTTTTTCGCGCTACGGAGAGCACCGGCGAGGACATCCAGTACCTGACGCCGTTTCTTCTCCAGGACTCGACCTTTCCCCATATTATTTCCCGGCGCTCCGGTATTCCGACCCAGGTTTTTGCTCTGATCACCAAAATTAGAGGTCAAGTGCCCGCCTTGACCGAACGTGGAAGGCTGGCCGCGCGCACTTATCTGGCAATGATCTTGGTTCTGCTGATCAATTACTACGAAAGCCACTTGGCGCTAAGCAGTGCATTCGACCGCAGACGCCGTGCTTTCGATCGCCTTCGACCTCTCTTTGATTACCTCGAAGGTCACTATCCCGAGCCCATCTCATTGTCGAGAGCCACCGAGGTTGTAGGAATGAGCAAAGCGCATTTCATGCGATCGTTCAAACAGGTAACGGGTCACTCGTTTGACACCTATCTGAATCATTTCCGCATCGCCAAAGCACAGATCCTACTCGCATCCACAGACAAGCCGATCTCCGAGGTGAGCCGGGAAGTTGGGTTCTGCGATCAGAGTTATTTCGGTCTTGTATTCCGGCGACTGATTCAGGTGACGCCTCGCGAGTACCGCAAGATTCTCCCTGTCGGATAAATTTCTTCAGACCCAGCACGGCGGAGGCCGCCAGATTGCTATGCCTATCCCGAGTGTCGACCCGTCGCGGCCTGCCTGTTCTTCTTCTCGTCCTGGCTGCGACTTTCGTCGGACCGCAGGCCGGCAGCCGCACGTTAGGCCGGTCGGCTGAAAAACAGCCAACTCCCTGGTTCACTGACGTTGCCGGCCGGTCTGATTTTTCCTACCGCACCAATAACGACTACTCCGTCCGCAAGTACTTCCTTCAGCCCATTTGCGGCGGGGTGGCCATTTTCGACTATGACAATGATGGGAAGGTGGATATCTTTTTTACCAACGGCGCGAAGTTACCCGACCTGAAGAAAACCGATCGGTCGTATTACAGTTGCCTGCTGCACAACAAAGGCGATGGCACATTTGAGGATGTGACGGAAAAGGCGGGCCTGACCGGCGCCCATCTTGGCTACAGCATGGGTGTGGCGGCAGGGGACTATGACAATGACGGTTATGAAGACCTGTTTATCTGCAACGCGGGCCGGGACGCGCTCTATCACAATAATGGAGACGGAACCTTCACCGATGTGACCCTGGATTCAGGCCTCGACCATAAACCAGCAAATGTTCTCAGCGTTGGGGCCGCGTGGTTCGACTACGACAACGATGGGCTGCTGGACTTGATTGTCTCCACTTACACTGAATGGACCCCTCAAGCCGACCGCCGCTGCCAGATGGGGAACAGCGAAATCTACTGCAGTCCTGCCGTTTACAAAAGCGTATCTCAGAGGCTCTACCACAATCTGGGGCACGGACATTTCGAAGATGTAACTGAGGCTTCAGGGATCGGCCGTGCACTGGGAAAGGGAATGGGAATCGACATTGCCGACTTTAACGGTGATGGCCTGATGGATGTTTTCGTGGCCAATGATACCGAGAGAAACTTTCTCTTCATCAATCAGGGAGACGGCACATTCAAGGAACAAGGCTTGCTGTATGGCGTTTCCTACAACGAACTGGGAGCCACCGTCTCCGGAATGGGCAGCGACGCCAAGGACTTCGACAACGACGGCAAAGTTGACATTGTCTACAACGACCTTGCCGGTCAGGTCTTCGGACTCTTCCGCAATACTGGAAACAATTCCTTCGATGATGTCACTCGTCAAACACATCTGCAGGCTTTGAGCTTGCCCTTCTCTGGATGGAGTATTGGATTCATCGACTACGACAATGACGGATGGAAAGACCTTTACTCGGCGAATGGGGACGTAGACGACTTCGGCCCCAATTCCAAACAGCACGATACGATGTTTAAAAACATCGACGGCAAGTCATTTATCGATGTGAGTGAACAGATGGGACCCCCATTCGCCCTCCAGGGATATCAGCGGGGCTCTGCATTTGGCGACCTGAACAACGATGGGTTCCCGGACATCGTGGTGACTTCGCTCGGGGAGAAGCCTCGTATCCTGATGAACAATGCCCGGAACGGAAATCACTGGCTGCTGTTCGATCTGCGGGGGCATCGCAGCAATCGCGACGGCATCGGGGCGCGCATCAAAATCGTGACCGCATCCGGGCGTGCGCTCTACAATCACGCAACCACGAGCGTCGGCTTCATGTCTTCCAGCGACCGCCGCGTCCATTTCGGATTAGGAGGAGAAAAAGTCATCAAGAGCGTCGAAATCCGCTGGCCAAGCGGAATCGTGCAGTCGCTGGGTCCCATTCCGGTTGATCAGATCGCGAAAATTGAAGAGCCGGTCGACCAGCAGCCCTCGCCGCCAGCCCAATCAGCGCCTCACTGAGTATGCCGACCCGCTGCACTAATCGCCGAGAGTTCTTGAAGGCCATGGCGACTCTCGGCATTGGCCGAGCCGCTGCTTCCAAGCTCGCGCTCAACTCGCTCGCCGCCAGTTCGAAGTCTACGATCGCGTTTGAGAATATCATCCGGTCCTCGGGCATCCAGTTCATTCTGGATAACAGCACTCAACCCCAGAAATACCAGCCTGAAACCATGGCGGGCGGCGTGGGGGTGTTCGACTACAACAATGACGGGCTGCTTGATCTCTACTTCACAAACGGTTCCCACCTGCCCGAGATGAACAAGTCTGACCCCAGGTTCCACAACCGTCTGTATCGCAATAACGGCGACGGGACCTTTACCGATGTAACCGCTCAAGCGGGCGTGGCCGGATCGCGGTATAGCGTCGGGGTGGCGGTCGCCGACTACGACAATGATGGGTACCAGGATCTGTTCGTAACCGGCGCCAATGGTTGCCAGCTCTTTCATAACAACGGCAACGGCACATTTACTGACGTAACGGCGCACGCGGGACTCGCTCGCATCCATCCGGATTTGGTCAATTCATTTTCTCCTGCCGCCGGTTGGTTTGATTATGACAACGATGGTTTTCTGGATTTGATTGTTATTAACTACCTGAAATGGTCCCCGGCCACCGAGCCGGCGTGCGTCTCCAATGGAGTCCGCGCCTACTGTTCTCCCGACAGCTATGCCGGATTGCCCAACCTCCTGTTCCACAACAATGGTGATGGCACATTCACCGACGTCTCCGAGCCCTCGGGGCTCTTCAAGCATGTAGGAAAGGGCATGGGAGTGGCCTTTGCCGACTATGACAACGATGGGTTCGTCGACGTGTTCGTCGCCAACGATACCTTCCGCAATTTTCTGTTTCACAACAACGGGAATGGGACCTTCACTGAAACCGGACTGCTGAGTGGAATTGCCTATCCGGAAAACGGCAGAAGCGTTGCGGGCATGGGAGTCGATTTTCGCGACATCGACAACGACGGCTTGCCCGACATTTTCGAGACTGCCATGTACAACGACAATTTTCTCTTGTTCAAGAACATGGGCAAGGGACAATTTGAGTACGCGACGATGAACTCGCGCCTGGGCGCCGCGACTCGCCACCTTACCGCTTGGGGAACTGGTATCTTTGATTTTGATAACGACGGATGGAAGGACATCTTTACCAGTAATGCTGCTATTCTCGACAACTCTGAAGAAGTGAGCCACACGCCCTATTTCCTGGCAAACAGTTTGTTCGCAAACAATCGAGATGGGACTTTTACCGACGTCGCAGCCCTGGCAGGACCGAGCTTCGGGGTACCAGCTGCCCATCGTGGAGCAGCATTTGGAGATCTCAATAACGATGGGCGCATTGACATTGTCACGAACTGCCTGAACGGCAAGCCGGAAATCCTGATGAACCGCTCGGCACCTTCGAATCATTGGTTGTTGATCAATTTGGTCGGAACTGTGAGCAATCGGGATGGGCTAGGGTCTAGGATCAAAATCACGGCGAAGGAAGGCGTGCAATATAACCATGCGACCACGAGCGTGGGCTATGGATCTTCCAGCGATAAGCGCGTGCACTTCGGTCTGGGAGCGGCGAATAAGGTGGACCAACTTGAGGTCACATGGCCGAGTGGAATCAAGCAGACTGTTGCCAACGTAGCCGCCGATCAGATCCTCACGTTGCGCGAGCCCGCATCAAAATGAATGCTCCGCCAGCGACCAACCGGCTTCATTTCTCCGCGCCAAATTCCAATTCATTTGCCCAGTGGCTCTGCCAGTCATCGTGAAAAGTAACCGCATTATCTTTTGAAACGCTGCGGCCGGCCGCCAGTTCGTGGGCGTCTCCGTGATCATCATTAATGCGGCACGTGAACTTCACCGTCTGGCCAGCGTGAATCCGCCGGAGGACCTCGGGGAGTTCGCTCCAGGGTATTGCGGCTTCGACCAGCCGGGTATTTCCTTCGCGGCGAATTACAAGTTTCGCCGTAGATACGGGTCCGCCATCCACCGGAGATTTTGGTTCGCGCGGAAAAAAATGCTTGCGCGGCATTTTCGGAGCAAAGAGGCGCCACACCTCTGTGCCTCCCCCATATTGGAGTGCGACTGGATTCAAGGCGAATTCGTAATCCGTATCCCAGTACGTGATGAAACGCGGCATGACACCGGGAGGGTGCGAGAGCCACGGTTTTTGATCACGCACGTTGAAGGCGATCTGCACATTGTCGTGCTCGCCGCTGCCTGATGGAATATCGAAATTCTTCCGGTACGAGTAATGCCGCACTTGGTCAGGCCACTTCAGAACGTCACCGTCGCGTCCCGTCACCTGATCCGGATAGAAATATGAATCGTCGTCACGAGTTTCGAATCGAACCATCCCCGGATCTGGAGTGCTGTCAGCGATCTTCGCGGCAAAATAAAAATAGTGGTCATCGTAGGCAAGGAAAACCGTGGCGGTCCCGTTCGGCACAGACCTTCCGAACTCCTTGAAAGGCAACCAGGCTTCTTCGGTCATATTTGGACCCAGGCTGATCCCCGGGACGACTTCAGGCAAGATGCCTCGCCAATCACTGAGATCGCCGTCTACCTGAATCGTCCGCCGAACGATGTAATTCACTCGCATATCCTCTTCGTGCGCAGCATTCCCATCCTCGCCGGAATATTTGGCGGATAGATGGTAAATATTGCCGGCGGCCGGCTTCCCGCCTGCGACTGCAAAGCTGAAATCCCGAGTCTCATTTGGCTTCAGGCTTAGCGCCGCGGTCGCGGGACGAAGAGTCAGGTTTCCCAGCCGCGCTTCGATGCGCCCCTTCAATGCACGGTTCAAGACGTTCGTAACGCTAAGTTTCAATACTGGATGCTGCTCGATGGGAGCCGTAAGATCGTGAGCTACGATCTCCACCGGGCTGAACCCCTCGATTCGCGCCGCAGCCAGTGCGGTCAGGAGCTTCTCAAAAGAGCCCGGGGTGCCGTTACTTCGCAGAAAATATCCCAGACCATTTAAGGGGACTGTGATTGTTCCGTTTTTTGCCGAGACGGGATTGCCGTAGAAGTCGTACATCTGAACCAGGTGAGTGGAGTCTGCTATTGTGAGGTGAGCGTCTTTGCTCACTTCGACGGAGCGGAAAAGAGTCCGCTCGACATCGTAAATCTTCTTCATGTCCCCTAAGACCACGACAGTGCCATCATCAGCGTCAGGCGCGCCGCTCGCTGCTTTGTCGAGTCCGTCAAACACAAATATCCAGGGGAGTCCATTTTGAAAAAGCAACTTTCGGAACGAACGTTGCCCAATGAATTTCTGGGTGGCAGCGACGGCTGCCGCCGGAGACCAAGCCTGAACCACCGGATAAATCCGATCTCCCAGCTTAACGTTCTTGCTCCCATAGACATTGCCATCGAAAATCCCGGCCGTCCGACTCTGCCCCTGGGCACGCATGGAAGCAATCACTCCAGCCACTCGATCCTCCGAATTGGCGATCCAACTCTCTGTGTCCCAAACCCGCACGGGCCCGTTGGGACCAGAGCGATGCACCCACTCGGGGACTTCCGAGGGGTCGGCCGCGAGCGCCTGGTAATGGATGCTCACAAAATCCAGCCATTTTAAGAATTGGTCAGAGCCGTCCGAAAAAAGTTTGTCCCGGGCATTGGCGGAAGAGCAGGTTCCGCCGATCAGAACTTTCACACCCTCCTGTGCCCGCGCCGCCTCCACCCCCTCCGCCATGTGAGTGTACATTTCGCGGTACCGCTGAATGTCCGCTCCCCACCCAGAAATCGAAACGCTCTCCCAGGGCTCGTTCCAAAGTTCCACGGCATTGAGATTGCCCTTGGGCCAGCCGTAACGAGATGCAATCTGCTGAACCCACGTTTGGAAATCCTCGTCGTAGGCGGGCAACCATGCACGATCATCCTTCGTGTCAAGCATTCGGTTTTCTGCATCGAGCCAGGGACGAGGCCTTCGCAAAGGCTGATCGCCCCATCCGTCGGCATCCCCCAGCGTCAACATCACGGTGACGTCGTGCTTCTGCGCCCAGGTCATATACCGGTCAAGCCGAGACATATTCTGCTCGTAGTCCCGCTCACTTTTGGGTTCGTAAGGGCCTCCCATTCTCGCGCCTTTTACTCCGAGCTTTTCAAAGAGAACAAAGATCCCCTCGTTCATGAATTCGTCCCACGTCATGTCGAGTGCGTAGGTGGGAAACTGCACCCGGCCTGAGTCTGGCCGCACTGTCCGCACGACTGTGGCCGCAAAGGCGCGCCCGTGACCTGCTACATCGGTGATCAGAGCGTATCCGCCAAATCGTGCCGGGATCCACGGTTGAATCGTAATGTCCTGCGAGCCCGATGCCGGCAGATCCAGGTCAATCGGGGTTGATCCCTCTTCAGCGATTTTGAATACCCGGGGAACCCAGACATCCCCAGGCGGGACGCTGGTCCCGTAGCTCACGATATTCACTTGCCCGTGAGCCTTCAGCTCGGTTTGAGTTTCGTTAACAAAATGTAAAGTGACGTGCAAAGCTTCACCCGGCCAAAGGACATTCGCCATGGTGCTGTTGCCCGCTTGCACCGCAATCTCCTCAACTTTGTAGCTCGTTGCCAGCTGTCCTTTATCCAATCCAAAAACCTCAGAGTAGCCCGGCATTTCCGGACCCGTCTTCATCTGTGCGGCGCAAGGCATGTTAGCCATCAGCGTAATCATCGTGACGCCCAGCAGCATCGCTGTCGGCCACAGGCTCATCCGCCTCCACTGGAACGTTCGGGCACACTTCGACACGGTCTTCAACGAAGCCTCCTTATTTCCGAGAACACCGGATGACTTAGATTTCAAGCGCGGTCGCTGACGCTGATCGAATTCGTCGCTTGTGAATTCCTACTTGGCGGCCTTCGTCTTGCTGAGAATTTCCTGCTTCACTCTTAAAGCGTCAGGATCATCAGGCTGAATCAGGAGGGCTCGGTGAATTTCACTCAGAGCTCCGGTAGTATCGCCCTTCTGCGCCAGAACACTTGCGAGCATGACCATCAGTTGAGTGTCCTTCGTATCCTTGGCTGCGCGCAACGTGCGGACCGAGTCGTCCAACTTTGATTCTCGAATATACTCACTGGCCAACGCTTTCCGAGCTTCATCCAGCGAAGGATCAATCTGCAAGGCTTGCTTCAGCTCCGGAACGGCTTCCGGCCCGCGCTGCAACTGAAGCAGGATCACCCCGAGAGCCGCATGGCCGTCGCCGGAGACCGGCTGGAACGAAAGGTACTTGCGGAGAGAGGCTTCAGCGTCGGCCAGCCGACCGGTCTGGCCGTAACTCATGCCCAACCCAAAATAGGCCTCATAAAAAGTCGGCACCTTCTTGATTAATTCTTCGTAGGGCGGAATGGCCTCTGTGAATTTTCCCTGCTTCAGTGCAGATTCGGCAAGCCCCAGCAGGCTGCGCACTTCGCGTCCAAACGCCGAGCGCTCCTGTTCCTGATCGACGAGTTTTTGCGCCAGTTCCGCATACTTTTGAGCCTTATCCGGATCTTGCTCCTTGCGGTAGATGTCGATCAACAACAGCGGCCCTTGCTTGTCGCGCGGCCCTAATTCGAAGGCATGCAGGGCGTCGGCTTCAGCACTCTTGTAGTCGCCTAGGGCGATGCTAGCTCGCGCCCGGTTATATAAGGCCACAGTAGATCCAGGATTGTAGGACAAGGCTCGCGTTGTAGCAGTGACGCTCTCCTTTGCGCGACCTTGGCTCAGCAGATATCGGCCATACATGTATTGCACAGCGGCCTTGGCGCGGACGCTCTCCGCTGAACCAGGCGTGCCTTCGGTCATCTTGATCGCCTTCGCGAACATGGTCTGGGCCTTCAGCGCGTCTCCGGCTTGCGAGTAAGCATCCGCCAGCGATGCGACCACCAACGGATCATACGGAAGCAACCGGGCAGCCTTCCTGTATGCTCCGATTGCGTCCTGGGGGGTGGTGTGATCCAGATAGATATCTCCCAGCGATTTCCATGCTTTCCCATCGTTTGGCTCGAGCTTGACACACTTCTCCATTTCAGCTTGAGCCAGGAGAAAGTCGTTACTGATGCTGAGAGTCACGACAGCATAGAATTCGTGTGCGCGGGCGGAATCAGGATGGTCGCGCAAGAAACTCTGGAGTTCCAGCGCCGCATCGAAAGGCTGACCGATCCTGACCAGTGCTTCAGCATGACCGACTTCAGCTTCCGTGGAATCGGGGGCATTCTGATGGGCGATACGAAACTGCGACTCCGCGTCCGCCCATTTGCCGTTTCGAGCCAAGAGCATTCCCTGTTGCAAATGGTTCGCCCGCGATGGCAACCGAACTGCAGTTTTCTGGGCAAGAACTGACTGATATAACAGCAGGCTCGATACGAGACAGGCAAACGCAGCGTGCGCCTTCAGGATTCGAGACCGGTTCTTCATCCCAATGGTTTGAATTGTCGCATAGAAAGAATGGAGCGGGCTCCCGCCCGCTCCTTGTATGCGGCCAACCCGATCAGAAGACGAATCTGCCGGAAATCTGGACGACTCGTGATCCATTCTTGCCGGTTATCATCCCATACGTCGAATCAGTGACGTTCGTATCGTACCCGCCCAGTGTCGGATGGTTAAATATGTTCTGCCCTTCCAGGCGCAACTGGAAGTATGTAGCGCCCTCTCGCAGGATGGGGAAGCGCTTCATGATGGCCAGATCAGTGCCCCAGGAACTTGGCTGGCGGATAAAGCCGAGAACAGGTGGCAGATACCCATAGGTGAAGCTCGCGGCACTGCCATGAGGTAAACCGGAAGGAGTCGCGAGCGCGTTCACGTTTAGAGCCACTGGATGTGAATTCCCTGACGTTAGCGCGCTAGAGCAGAAAAGATCGCAAAGGGTAGAGCCCGGGCTGCTCGCTCCTGAAGCTTTAAGCTGCCCTAGCGTCGCCCCCGGAGCCAGGTTGCCGGTCGTGTAGTAAATGTCGATGTTCTGGTCGACGTTCGTGTTATTAATGCCTATCGACACCGGCACTCCACTGCTCCAGTTAGTGACACCGGAAAACTCCCAGCCCCCCGCTACTCCTTCGATCAGAGAGCCCACGATTCCTTGATTTGAGTTCATCCAGTGCCGTCCGTGTCCGAACGGCAACTGATAATTGTAGGCGGCAACCAGACGGTGAGTTTGGTCGCCAGCAGCCAACCCGTAGACGTTTCTGATTGTATCCACCGATTGGAACGTCTTGCCAAGGCTACCCTGACCAGCCTGACTGGGTTGCGCAGTCTGATCGGGTCCGCCCACATCGTCGAGCGCCTTCGAATACGTATAGTTCAACAGGATCTGCAGCCCTCCTGAGAGGCGCTTCTCGATCCGCAAATTGCCGCTCTGGTAATTGGCTCTGCCGATATTTGCATCTTCCACATTGACGGGACCGAAGTAGGGGTAGGCATATTCCAAGGCGGCAAGTGACACCAGTTGGGAGCCACCGACTGTTTGTCCTCCGGTGAATCCGCCCGCGGGAATCTGGCCCGCGAAAGGCGATTGCACATAAACGGGGCTAGGAGCACTGAGGGAATATAAGTTCCAGTTGGTCCCGCCCGGGCCCCCGGTGTAAAGATTCTTTGGGAAGCGACTTGGATATTCGAGGCCGAGAAGATCACTGCTGTGATTGGCCGAGTATGTGGCTTCCACCAACCAGTTCTTGGGCAACTGCCGCTGGATGCCAAAGCTCCAGTCGAGTTCATGCGGCATATGAGAGGTCATGAGAACACCGCCCGAGCCGCTACCCGCTGTTGCGGTCTGGAGATTAGCCATCTGACTATTATGGCCAAAAGCGGCCAACTCTAGGCTGGGCAGGGGAAACGCATTGGTGATAGTTTGGAATCCAGGCTGAGTAATTTCATAATTGATTGCATTGTTGCCAAATTCAGTGCTCGACTGCGTCGTATAGGCCACACCCGGAGTGTCCCCGTAGTTGGTGATGTTGTTCCCCAACGGTAGGTAGAAGATTCCGAAGGAACCCCGTACGACGGTGTTGCGCATCGCCTGATACGCGAAGCCGAGGCGCGGCGAAAAATTCCACGGATGATAGCCGGTCGCAGTTCTGGCACGGTGCTCGGGAGAATTTACAAAAACGATCCCTCCGGGACTGAAGGCTCCGGCCTGAGCCCAATCAGGAACCTGCACCTGACCGGCCTGTGCTTGAGTGAGTCCAGCGTTCAGAAGCGCCTGATTGAAATTGTAGCCAGGAGTGAGGGTAAACGGAGCGGGTGCAAGCGGATCCCAAACGGTGAGGTTATTGTTACGCTCGGTAATCGGAGTTTGCATTTCCCAACGGACGCCCAGGTTTACCGTCAGCTTTTTATTGACCTTGAAATCATCCTGCATGTATGAGGCGTAGTAGTTTGTCGCCAGGGCCCGCGAGGTGGAGGTCGTTGCGTGCGCCCATGAGTCAAGACCCCACAGGAACGTTCCCATGTTGTTTGCGTCGTCTTGGGTATTGCCCCAGATGTTGCCGTCGTCGGCTACATTCAGGAAGCTGCCCGCGCCAGTAATGAAGAACCCATCACCAGCTGGGTTGGAACCTGCTGGCTGGTTGAAGTTGTCGTAATAGCGCCGTCCCTCGTAGCCAAACTTCAGGGTATGACGATTCAAAATTTTTGTGAGAGCGACAGAATACATAAAATTCGTCGTATTGAGAGCATTCAGAGTCGGCCCGTTGAGGTATTGACCAATCACGTCTCCCCCACCGTTTGCCGTAGCTTCGTCCCGGACCTGCCCAATGCTCAACAAGGTGTTCCCCACCATATTCGTAACTGACGGCTGAAATCCCCAGCCCGCAGTGCTCGCTGCTTTTCCGCTAACAAAATGCCCGAACGCCGCGGGACTGTAATTACCTCCGGTGTTCAAGTCGAGGACCAGAGTTGGAGAGATCGTGTAGTCGTAGTGCAGTGTGGCTCCAAAGCCGCCCTTTAACTGAGTCCCGGTGTTCGCAAAATTCGGGAAAGCTGGAGAACTGCTGAAAGTTTCACTGTCGTGCGTGAAGCGGCCATATATGCGCTGTTTGTCGTTGATGGTGTGATCAACGCGCACGTCCCACTTCATGGTGTTTGTCTTAGAGGCCGACCGGTACTGATAGTTCCAGCCGGTCGTTCCATAGACTGGGGCTATGTTCGCGTGGGGCATGAGCGACACGTATCGTAAGATCGCAGGGTTCAGTTGACTGATCGGAATATGTCTGCCATCGCCACCGTCAGGAGGACGGTTTCCATTCACATCCGGTTGCACGAACGGATTGCCCAGTGCCACGTAAGGATAGGGGGTTTGATTGCCGCTCGAATCAACAGCATAGGGCGCGTTTCCGATGTCGGTTAAGTCGGCGCAGCCTCCCGCTGTTCCGTCCGGGCAAGGCGTCGGTGTCTTGATTGTGTTGCCGTTGAACGGATCCGGAATCGAGTTTCGTTCCTGCTCAGTAATTGTAGTAGTGATAGCGGAGCCACCGGGCGTACTGTTCCTCAGCCACTCCGCATTCGCAAACCAAAAAGTCTTGTTCCTCCCGTTGTAAACGTGCGGTATGAGCACGGGTCCGCCCACGGCAAAGCCGAAATCATTCTGATGAAAGGGCGCTTTCTTGCATGCCGCCGTAGTGCCACCCGTGATAGTGCCGAAAGCACACTGGTTGTCTTGTCCCCAACCGTTCGCGTCAAAGAATTGATCCTGGTGATATTCAAATAGCTGTCCATGAAACTGGTTGGTACCGGACTTGGTGGCTACCTCGACAACGCCGCCCGACAGCCGTCCGAATTCGGAGGACATGCCGTTCGTGATGACCTTGAATTCCAGCACATCTTCTGTTGAGGGCGTTGTATTCACAACCTGATGAACAAAACCGCCAGTAGCCGGCACTCCATCCACCAGATATTCCACCGCCGACTCTCGTCCGCCGTTGACCCGGGTGTCATTGGGTGCATTGTAGATTCCGCCACCCAGGCTCAAGTTGGCACCGGCGGGAGCTCCGTTGCCCTGGACGTTTCCTGCAAGGGTTATTAGGGTCAGAGGATTTCGGCCGATATTAACGACGGTCTGAATCATGCTCTCATTGACGACTTCGCCAATTTGAGCGTCTTCGGTGCGCAACTGCGGCGCTTCTGCAGTCACAGTAACTGTCTCGTTGATGCCGCCGACATCCAAAGAGAAATCAAGTCCGAGGTTGTCCGATACTTGCAGGAGAACGTTGGCTCGAATTGCTTTTTTGAAGTTGCCGGCGGAAACCTCGACCGAATAGGTTCCCGGAAGAAGATTGGGGAGCACGTAAATGCCCGACGCGTTTGTCGTCGTAGTCGTCCGCACATGGGTGGCCGCGTTGACCGCAGTGACTTGGGCGTTCACAACAGCCGCCCCAGTCCCATCAGTTACGTGGCCGGTCATAGCTCCGGCTCCTTCTTGTGCGAATAGTGGGAATGCTGAGAAACAAATCGCGCAGAGAAGAACGACGAACAGTGTGAACCTGGAATTCATTGGAACTCCTCCGGAGCAACGTCTCGGTCTCGACCGGATGACCTTAAGCGGAGGTTGCACAACGCGGCACGCCTCCTACTCGGGAGCATAGTACTTTTGAATCAGCGGCGAATCTGTAACAATCACGGAAAAGTTTCTGATAAAAGTATCGCGATCATCGTGGTGACTATGCTATTGGTGGCGTTCCCATTTCGGGACTTTGGGCCGTATGCCACGAAGTGGAATCTTGGGCAAAAAGATCGGGCAGATACCTTCGTCCGGAGAGGTTGGGTTAGACGAGAGATTCTCCTCTAAGCCGCGGCCTTCGGTCCTGAGAATCTGACCGCGACCAATGAAGTCTCCGATTGCTCTAAGCTGAAGTTCTTACTGGCAACATCTGCGACGACAATTAAGGTTGGACCAGTTGATGGGCAAAGATTAGAAACACACTCGCAGACCAAGTGTACGCAGGATCGCGCAATCCTAGGCCTGACACCGCGTCATAGTTTTCGGCGAAGCCGCTTTTGACGGCCATTCGGCAATATCGCATCTTGAGTTCGCGGGAGAATTCACGCTCGCCGGATGATTCGAGGCCATCCACGATCATCAGCGTGGAAGGAGCCCAGATCGGCCCACGCCAGTAACCATCAGATTTGTAAAACGGGCTTCCCAACCTCTCGGTGGCCAAGCCGTTGCTGGTCAGAAACTGACCCGGCTGTTTCAAGTCAGCAATCAACTTCAGACGCACAGAGTCCGGCAGTTCCTTCCCAAGCACGATAGGAAGGTAGAGCAGCAAACTGTCAGACTCGACCACGGAATGGTCGAAAGAGCCGAGGGCAACAAAATGCCCGGAATGCCAATAAGACGCAACAGTCTTTTTGAGCAAACCATCCGAACGCGCTTTCCATTCCTCCGATTCCGGCTGACGACCAAGGTGGTGCGCAATGTTCGACAGCGCCTCCATCTGCAAAACCAGATAGGCAGCCAGGTCCGGAGTTTCGATTGCAGGTCCCGAACGAAACACGGTTGAATTGTCCCACCCTGAATCGTTGCCATGGTCGTATTGGGGAAGACCGTCGTGGTCATCATCCCGAAACTGAAAGTACCAGTTGGTCCAGCGCACAATGTAAGGGTAGGCCTCCGCTAAACGTTCATCGCTGATGGAATTGGTATGGTTCATGAGCCACAGGAGCGCCCAACCGTGGATTGGCGGTTTGCTGTAGGCCCAGTAAATGTCCCGGTCGGTGAGGCTGTCCGGCAAAGCCCCATCGGGACTTTGCTGATCAAACATGAGCATGTACTGATCCCAGGCGATTTCTGGTTCCGACCCGATGAGAGCCATGGCGTTAAAGCAGTGGTCCCAACTCCAAACGGCATTCATCCAGTTCTTCGACATCAGCATTGATGGGCGGGTCAGATTTCCTTCTCTGGCGACTACCGCGGACCAGTCGATATATACCGCCAGATCGGCGGCGGATTGGAACTCGTCGGGCACAGCGGGCATTCCAGCAAGCCATTGCCGGTACTCGCCACGCACTCGGACCACCGCATCCTCGAACGATCCGCCATAATTCCGCTCGTGCCAGCCCGAGCGGAACTCCTCTATGGCGCCTTCAAAATCACGTCCGGGGACTGCGGGATCGAACTCAAGAAGAACCGTTTTCGCAAAAGTACCGTCCCAATCGCGTTTGACCTGGATGTTTCCCTGCATTGCAGTCAGCATGAACCGAACGTCTTGCTGCGCGCTGTTGAACTCCCAACGATTCCGGTCTCGCGGAAAGGCAAATCCCGCTGCATCGGGCGGCTTGGAGAATCGGATTCCAACGCCGTTCCCGCGCAACCTGATGAGATAAGGTTCGCTGATGCAGATCTCGACAAAGCCTCCATCGGCCTCCAACCTCAGAACCTCCGGCGTAGCATGCTCGTAAAATGACAGCGCCTTCCCATCGCGAACCAGATCCACGCGTAGAACTTCCGCCCGCACCCCATGATGAAGAGAACGCAAATACAGCCCCTCTCCCAGCGGACCTTGCGTTAGATGAGAGAAGGCGAAGTAGGAGCCGTAACGGCTGAAGGGAACCCGGGCAATATCAAAGGAAACGTCGTCGTGATACCCCGCGGACGAGGAGGCCGCGGCATCAAGAATCAAGAGAATCAGGAATACGCCAACCGCACACCAGTAAAGAAGAGCTGCATGACTTCCCAAGGCCCTACGGATCCTTCCGTTTTTTATGCGGTCCGCATTATTGATCGGCATTTTCATCTACCTCCCTGCCGCACGTGCGGTTGTCGTATAGAAGTCGTATGTATATTTCCAGTTGAATTCCTCGCCGGCGGCAATCCTCATCCGGATGAATGGTTCGGGAGCGAGCACGGTTCGGACGGCCCAAAATCCCAGTTGAGATAGGGGCCGATCGCCAGTGATCACCACGCCCGCACCGGTCTTGCGGTTTTCAACTGTGACTTTGTAGTCCTTCTGACTGTCGCTGAACCCTTTGAGCAGTGTATACAGCGTGTCGTCGTGCGCAAGCACTCGGAGAAATGAAATCTGCTTCCCGCGAATCTCGGCCAGGCCGTCCATATTGGATGTTGCCTTCAAATCGAAGGGGAACGTAATGGCAAAGTCGGGCCCCGAGGGGTGCTGATCAATACTGAGAAAGTTGTGATCGTAGACTTCGGTGTCAATCAGTTTGCTACCTGTATTCCGCAGGCTATGCTCCAGAACCATGGCCGGCTTGTTCTTGATGAACTGGATCTTTTTTCTGTAGCTGTAGGCGTAGCCGGTCCCGCAGTCAAGTTCCTGCACAAATTCGATCCAGTCGCTCCCCTTCCTGACGGTCCGCATCCCCGGACTCAACAGGGTGTAATGTTGGTAGGAACTATAAGAACTTTCCTCCGGCTTTTGCAGGACCCCGACTCCAATTTTGCAAAAAGCTTCGCGCGGCTTGGCTTCCCTATATCCAAGCGCAGTTTCGTCGGCGCCAATGAACTCCTCGACCGGGCCGCTGGCTGCGCTGTTCGCGCCCGCCACGATCGTATCGCCGATGATGACGTCTGGCACCGAAGCATCGAACTTCTGGAAGAACGGCCCGAAGTAGCTGTGGCCGTTGTATTCCAGACTGGCGATTACGCCAGACCAATCAAAGCGAGTGCCACGGTAATACCCTTTCTCGGAATCGGGGAGATAGATCTTGGCGTGCAATATTCCGTTCGACAACTCAACAGCTGGCGCAGTTTGCCCTCCCGCCGGAATGGCAGCGAGCAGCAGCCCGAAAACCGCAATAGATTGTTTTTTTACCATGACGCTGATCCCTTGCAATCAGTTCACCTCCACAGATCTGGAGTACTGCCGATGTGGCGCCACGAATCATACAACCGGCAACATCATGAAGCACAAAACGCTTTTTGTGGAGCCCGCAAAGATTCTTTTCTAGGAATCAACCGCGCATTATTTATAGAAGTTCTCTGACGTTGCCGCTATGTTCGTAAGATGAAGATTTCCTGCACGCCCTCAAGAGCGCTGCCTCTGCGGCTTCTGAGCCTCGCATTGATCCTCACGGTCGTCGTACCCGGCATTTGGGGGCAGGAATCCTCGTCAACCTCGATTCAAATTCACGCCGGAAGTCAGGACGCTGGCACGCCTCTCAAGCATTTCTGGAGCACGACCGTAGGCGCGGGCCGCGCCAACGAAGGGCTGCGGGCCAGCTGGCAAGAACAACTGCATACCGCGGTCACCAACAATGGGTTCCGCTACGTGCGATTCCACGGTCTGTTCCACGACGATATGTTCGTCTACCACGAGAACAATGGCGTGCCCGTGTACAACTTCCAGTACATCGACGACCTTTTCGACCGAATGTTGGAAAACGGGGCGAGGCCATTTGTGGAACTGAGTTTCTTTCCTTCTGATATAGCAGCTCGCAAGGGCAGCGTTGGATTCTGGTGGGGAGGCAATGGAAGTCCTCCTTCGGACTACAGCAAATGGGCAGAACTGGTGCATCGTTTTGCCGTGCACTGCATTCAGCGCTATGGAGCTCACGAGGTGAGAAGCTGGTACTTTGAAGTCTGGAACGAGCCTGATCTCGACCAAGGCTTTTTCACAGGCACGCAAACTCAATATTTCGAACTTTATAAGATCACCGCCACGACGCTGAAAGCGGTGGATCCGCAATTGCGCGTCGGCGGTCCCGCTACGAGCAACTTTCACGTGCCGGATGAAATTTGGAAGAAAGCCGAAGCCGATGGAACAGATCCCCTGAGTCTCCAGTGGCGTCCGACTTGGATTGAGGACTTCTTTTCCTACTGCAAGAAGAACAGTCTGCCGGTGGACTTTATCTCTACGCATCCCTATCCGATGGACATGCAATATCGGGGCAAGACGGTGCACCGAAGCGTGAATTCCACTCGCGATGACCTTCTGCTGGTCCGCAAAATCGTGGACGCCAGTCCCTTTCCGCACGCCGAAATCCACCTAACAGAATGGAGTTCCAGCCCTTCCAGCCGCGATCACACTCACGATTCCCTTCCCGAGGCGGCGTACGTCGTGAAATGCAATCTTGATTCGATCGGCCTTGTCGATTCCCTGTCTTATTGGACCTTTACTGACGTCTTCGAGGAACAGGGCGCGGGAGACACCATCTTCCACGGCGGCTTTGGCATGATCAACTATCAGGGGATTCCCAAACCGGTCTTTCATGGCTATCGCTTCCTGAACGCTTTAGGTGACGAGTTGCTTGCCCGGACGTCCGGCGCCATAGTCACTCGCGACCAGAAGACAGGCCGCCTCGCCGCACTCGCCTACAACTATCCCGTCGAAGTGACTTATTCGTTGCCGGGAACTTCGTCGCTTGCGGAAGCCGACGAGATGGCCGCGATCGGAAGCCCGAGGCAGCTATCGATTGAACTCTCCGGCTTGCCGCCGAACGCTCCCTTGATGATTGAGACCCTCGACAAGGAGCATGGCAATGCCACGCGGGCGTGGGAAGAAATGGGTGCGCCGTCAACTCCTACGCGCGAGCAGACAGAGGCCCTGCGTAAAGCCGCGTGGGGAACGGTGAAGGAACTCGTCCACGCCGATGCCTCGGGGCATCTCCTCATGCAGAGGAAGGTGGAAGCGTGGTCGCTGGTGCTGATCCGTCAGTTATAGGCAATGCGGACAACCAAAAAGGGTCGCAAACTCTCCCGCCGCCGATTTTGCAGAATTCTACTGGCAGCGCCAGCCTTGTATAAGGCGCTGGGAACAGAAGCCTCCAGCCTCACCGTCTCGTCTGACGAAGTCCGGTTGAGCGTGGCTCAAACCACTTACCTCTTCACCAGGCGTAACTCGACTTGGGCTCTCGATTCCGTATGGGTGAACGGCAAGAAGACGGTGCTGCCGCTCAGCCGGCAAGACAGCTTCTGGCTGGGCAGCGGCGAATCTCGAACGTTCCAGGTCGTGGATCGATCTTCCCGCCGTCGTGAGATTCGCTTTTCCAATTTCACTCAGGCAGAACACGACCATTCGATTTCATTCTCGGTATTCGATGATTACGTTCTGCCCCGGCTTTCTATCGAATGCTTCGGCTCCAAGTCTGCCACCTGCGCCTTTCGCACAGTCCAGTCCGACCGTAATCAACGCGGCGCATGGGCCACGCGAGGCGAGACGGCGTCCGATGGAGAAGGGCGGGAAGTATTCATCGACGGATCAGGGCGTCTTGTGTTCGGTCACAGCTGTGCGGGCGACTTGGACGTGGCATACGTCATTCAGTTCGACCTACTGGACAACATTGATCCCAGAGGACGCTCGACCCAGCCGACGGACACGTTTTTCAAAAGCGGTAGAATCGAAAATGGTGACGGACAGCATTTCGGCTGTTGGCAAGTTCGTCTAGGCGAGAACCAACCCAAGCGCTTCAAGATCATCTTCGATCGCGATCTCGGCGGGCGGTTGCACAATGTTTGCGAAAAATATTATGCCCACGCCGTCGACTCCCAGGTTGATCTAGCCTCCATTCCCGACCACTACGATCCGTATACCGCTCTCGACCGGATGCCACTGAGGCTCGCTTGCCCCGAGTCACTAATCGCGGGCTTCGGATGGCACATGGAAGAATATTCAGTCCACGGCGCAAGATCCGCCTACCCGTACGGGCACGATTCTGGAATTCAGACCGCAGCGCTGCTCGCTTACGAAGGTCTGGCCACTGCGCGGGAGTGGGAACACAACTTCGGAGACTACGTCGCGTCGCAGATGCCTCTTTGGGGAGAATCCGACGGCACAGGATACTTTGTGCGCCGCCCGGGTGGTTGGACTCGATGGACGTATGTCTCCGACTACCAGCACAAGTTTCCCTTCGCGGAAGGAGGGAACTGGGGAGCTTCGGAGCATCTTTATCGCATCGCAGTTTTGTCCGGCGATGACGAACTCAAGGCCCGATCGCTCGATTTGATGAAGCACGACGTCCTCGTCAAACTCGATCTCGGGAATATGTATTTCCCGCCTCGATGGAATCCGCTAACTAGCAAGCAGCAAGACCACGGCGACGATTGGGCAATCACCGCCTGCCTCGGTTATTGCGCCGAAATCAGCTCAGAGATTCTCTATCTGGAGACCAAGGATCCGCAATATCTTCGGATCGCCGACCGCATCACGGACTGGCTGCACGCGATTTGGGCGCCGGAACTGCGCATGAACTACCTGCATCCCAGGGTCAACACCTTCCACTGCTGGATGGGGTGGCTTCCCAATGCGCTTGTTCATCGCTATGAGCGCAGCGGCAATGCTTCCTTTCTGGAGATCGCCAAAGACCTGGTCTGGATCATGATTCTTACCTCATGCACGACCGCCCATCATGATTCCACCGGACGCCCTCTCACAGGCGTCACCTGCGTCGGAGCGCGTGATTGCGTCGACTATGATTGCACTCCCAACCTCTGCCAGGAAAAAGATCAACCCTTTCTACAGATGATGGGACTAATCCTGAATCATGCCAGCGGCCCAGGATATGCAAAGTACCTCGCCATGCAGAAGCTGGTGTTACCTCGCGACCGGTGGGAGGAGGCGTTCGGCATCCAGGAGCAGCGCGAGGTTAATCTGCGCACGAATTACGACAATTATCCCCGGGCCATGACTAATCTCGCCTTTGCGCTGAACCGCGGATCCGACCCCCATGTCGCCATCTTTGAAAAGCTGGTTTCCACCTTTGATTCCCGTATCCCGACGATGCGCGATATAGTTTTCGCCAACGGCACTGCAACCGATCGCCAGACTTCTGTGCAGGTGCGATTCCTGCGCCCCGGGGTGTATTCGGTTTCTCTCGACGGCGGTGACCCGGGCACCAGAACTTCCGAAGAACTCGCACAGGGCGTAATCGTCACCGTCCCGGCAAATTCCATGCGGACATTGCGCGTGAGCCCGGTATCGCTGCGCCCATCCGTCGCGTCGGCGACAACGTACGACTCATCCGTCACTTATCTAAGCGACTTGCAGGAGTACGCGGCGCAAAGAGGCGTCGGCCTTCCCACTCCAGTCTTTGCGAAGGATCGCAGTTTCCACGGCGGCGCGCTCTCGCTGAACGGCACCGTTTACCCAAAAGGTCTCGGCCTGGCCGCCAACACCGTCATCCTCTACGATCTGAACCGCCAGCATCAGAGTTTCGCCGCCCTTGTCGGAATTGCGGAAGATATCCCCGCCGACGGCCCACGGCCTTCGCTCAACCTGACAATATTCTGTGACGGCAAATGCCAGTTCGATAGCGGCGGCATATATCCCGACACTCCTGCCCGACCTGTGGCGGTTGATGTTCGTAGCATCCAGATGCTTGTAATCAGAGTCTCGAGCGATTGGGATAACGACGGAGATTTGAGGAATGATTTCGGAAATCTCGCAGGCGCGCGATTGATCGGCCAAGCTCTCCGGAATAAAGATGAATGAACTGAGATCGATGAGATGAATGCGTGAGCTCCAGACAGCGCCATCGGCGCCGCAGAAGCCGTGCCTGCGAAAAGCTGGTCAAATTCTCATAGTCTTGCGGCCTCCGACCCGATAGCATCGCTGGGTGACTAGGGTCGGAGTGCACGCGCGCTACGAAACCAGCTTCAAAGGCGTGCTCGCCTATCCGAACCCGGTACAGGACGTTCAAGTCGCCTTAGAATTCGCGTCGAATGGTCAGACTAGGACTGTCGAAGCATTTTGGGACGGCGGGCAGACCTGGCGCGCCCGGTTCTCTCCCGATATGTGCGGGCACTGGACATGGCGTTCCCGCTGCTCTCTCCCCGAGGATTCCGGTCTGCACGGCAGAAGAGGCGAGTTCGAGTGCACCGAACTGCCTACTTCCAACCCCTTCTTGCGTCATGGCCCCCTCCGCGTATCTGCGTCCCGCCATCATTTGATCCACGCCGACGGAGAGCCATTCTTCTGGCTCGGAGACACAGCCTGGAACGGGCCTCTGAAATCGGATGAACAGGACTGGGCAGGCTACCTTTCAGACCGGGCGGCAAAAGGATTCAACGTCATTCAATTCATAGCCACTCACTGGATCGGCGCGACCGGGGATGCCGAAGGCCGCGCAGCTTACCAAGGCGGTGACAAGATCCGAATTGAACCCGCCTTTTTCCAGCGGATGGACCGTCGCGTAGACATGATCAACAAGTCTGGGATGATCGCCGCACCCGTCCTTGCGTGGGACGCCGCGTGGAACACCGAGAGCACCCATCTAAACCCCGGGAACACGCTTTCGGAAGCACAACTGACCCTGTTGATCCGTTATCTGGTCAGCCGCTATGGAGCCCATCAGGTCGTTTGGATTCTGGCGGGCGATGGAATCTACGCTGATGATGAGGCCGAGCGATGGCGCCGCATTGGCCGGGCAGCTCTCAATCGCACTCGCAATCTCGCCACCATGCATCCCGCCGGCAAGCTCTGGGCCGCCCCTGAATTTCGTCACGAACCGTGGTTCAACCTCAACGGCTATCAGAGCGGACACTGGAATGACGACGACAATGCGCGCTGGATCAACGAAGGTCCGCCCAACAAAGACTGGGCCACCCAGCCGGCATGTCCACATATAAATCTGGAGCCCTGCTACGAAGATCACATCGCCTTCACCTCCGGACGCGCAATCGACGCTCACGACGTACGGCGTGCTTGCTACTGGAGCCTCCTGGCCAGCCCCCCGGCCGGCATAACCTATGGAGCTCACGGAGTATGGAGTTGGGAAACCAGTGCGGCAATTCCTCTGAACCATCCCCATTCGGGAATTGCGAAGCCGTGGCACGAGGCGATGCACTTGCCCGGCAGTCGTTGCATGGCGCACTTGAAAGCAATCTTCTCTTCGTTGGATTGGTGGCGTCTTTATCCCTGCCCAGATTTGTTGCGTCATCAACCGGGGTTCGAATCTCCGGCGAGATTTATCTCGGCTGCGTGTTCCAAGACTCACGAGCTGGCGATGATCTATTCCCCGGAAGGAGGCTCCGTCGAACTCAATGCGAGTCTTCTTAAACACGACGTTGGCGTGCAATGTTTCAATCCGGAGAACGGTGCGCTATTGTGGCAACACCCTCTCCGCGCCAGTCATAACAAGATTGAGACAGGAGGCCCCGGAGATCGCCTGCTGATTCTGCGTTCAGCAACCGAGCGTGCAGCCCAGACAGGAAACGACGATGAAAACTAAGGATTGCAGGATCTTTGCAGCGATCAGAGCAGGCATCGCCCTTGCGGTGCTTCTGGCCTGCCGCATCCCTTCCTCCGCCAACACTCAGTCAGCGCTCCCCAAGTCCAGCGACGGACTGTACGACATCCTTGACTATGGCGCCGTCGGCGACGGCCGCACCGATTCCACCTACGCCATCCAGAAAGCGATCGACGCCGCCAGCGTAAACGGCGGGATCGTATTGATCCCGGTGGGACATTTCCTGTGCAAAGGTCACTTGGAAGTAAAGCCCGGCGTTCATCTGAAAGGCATGAACGAAGCCCCGCAGTCCTGGGAGCCGCAAACCGGATCGATTCTCATGCCCACCGAAGGTCGCGATAATGAGGATGGGTCCGCGTTCATCGAGATGCGGAGTTCCACTTCCCTGTCCGGAGTCACGATCTATTATCCCGACCAGAACATCGACGACATCCGCCCCTATCCATGGACAATTCAGATTCGCGCCAACCGATCCCACCCGCACGAGGTGACGTTCGATACAACTATCGCCGACGTCACGTTAATCAACAGCTACAACGGAATTCGAACCGGTCCCACGGAAAACGGACGCCATAGGATTATGGGCGTCCATGGTTGCGTCCTCCGGCGGGGCATCCTGGTCGACTGGACCGGCGACATTGGCCGTCTGGAAAACATTCAGTTCCACTGCCACTTCTGGGGCAGCAAAGCGTTTCACGGAGATTTCGACAAGGCATTTGCCTACATGCAACACAATCTGGAAGCCTTCGTCTTCGGGCGAACCGACTGGGAGTACGTGACTAACACGTTTGTCTTCCCCGCGAAAATCGGATACCACTTCATTCAAACCGCGAACGGGGCTGCCAACGGCCAATTCTCGGGCATCGGTGCCGATGCGACCGAGAACGCGGTGATGGTCGAAGCTATTCAGCCCATGGGCCTGCTCATCACCAACGGGGAATTCAACAGCCACATGGTCGGATCCAGCACTCAGGTAATCGTCGAAAAACAGGTACGCGGGAATGTCCGGTTCGTGAACGGCGGCTTCTGGGGACCGGTCAAGCACAACGCCGTTTTGCGCGGCGAAGGCTTCACTTCCTTCTCCGACTGCTATTTCTCGAACGACAACAACACCGATGAAGCCGCCATCCTCGTCGAGGCCGGCAAGGTTCAGATTCAAAACAGCACTTTCGGCGCGGTTTCGATGCGGCATGTACCCGGCCACTCCGCACTCGGCGAAGGAGACCGCTTCCAGTCTCCCAGCATCCATCTCGCGCCCGGCGTGCAAAGCGCGATCATTCGCGGCAACAACGGTTCCTTTGGCGTAAAGATCGAAAATGAAATCGGCAGTCGTGCCATCATCAGCGATAACGAACCTTTTCAGATGCCTGCGCCCTCGGCTGAGCCACATCCATGAACACGGTCTCTGTAGGCTCCGTCGAAACCGATTCGCGGGCCACAAACATTCTTCTGTACCTCGTATATTTCACATATTTCTTTTGCGGGATGACGCAGTGTTTCGAGAGTGTATTCCTGCCCGAGATTAAAGAATATTTTCATCTCAACTATCAGCAGCAGATGTATGTCATGTTCGCCAAGAACATTGCATTTTTGCTAGCTGTCTTCGTAGGCGCGAGGGTTCAGCGCATTGGATACAAAACCTGCTTGACGATCGCGATGCTGCTTTATGCCGCGGGAACGCTCTCGCTCGTACCCGGCCTGCGCACGGGGCAATATAGTCTGGTCTTGCTTGCCTTCGTGATCATAGGCAGCGGCTTCACGATTCATATGGTTGCGGGCAGCCCTCTGCTGAGCGCACTCGGACAACCGCAAGATTCCTCTAGCCGCCTGAACTTCGGCAACGCTTTAGGCGCAATTGCTCAAATCATCGCCCCAGCCACGTTAACTATCATCATTCCGGCGACCGTGATCTCGGTCCAGGCAAAGCTTCCTTACATGGAGGGTATCTTCATTACCTTCGGACTGGGCCTCGTCGTGCTCACTGCGGTGACGTTGATCGTCAAGAACGTAGATATCCGCGAGAACCTGCGTGAATCAGCGTCTCTGACGAGCGCACTACCCGGAACGTCTATCTGGAACAATTCCAAAGTGCTGCTTGGATTCGTGGCCATCTTTCTAGTATTGGGCACCGAGGCCGGTCTGTTCGGATTCTTCCGGAATTACCTGGAAGATCCTGCGATCGCGGGATTATCGGCCCATCAATCCGAGAGGATGTTTACGCTTTACTTTGCAGTCTTTGCCCTGGGCCGACTACTGGCTGCGTGGATCCAGAAACATCTAAAGCCGGCCGCGCACATGGCAATTCACCTCTTCGCCGCAATCGCTTGCCTTTTGATTGCGATGTTTGCCAAGGGCACCGTTGCTGTCTTCGCTGTCGTTGTGATCGGATTCTTCGTCTCAATTTTCTTTCCGACACTCTACGCGATGGCGATTGAGAGCATGGGCGACCTCACGGGACAAGCCTCTGGACTGCTTACGCTGGGCTTCCTCGGTTGCGCGATCATCCCCGTGCTGCAAGGAAAGCTGGCGGATTCCGTTGGCCTCCGACTTTCCTACGGCATGGGATTGTTCGGCTATCTGTTCGCGCTGTTTTACGTCTTCCGCACCTGGCGCACACAGAAGCGGGCGTAACGCGGAACGCTCACGCGACCATCTAAGAGGCTCCCAGAGCAGTATCGAGAATACGGATCTTCGCTACAAAAGGATCGCGATCCTCAGCCGTGAAGCCAACATGTTTCTGGTGGAGCGGCGTCTGTTCTGGATGCCAACAATTATTGGCCCAAACCCACGGATGCTGAGTACGAAGTTCCTGGAAGTCTTTCGTGAGTTGCAGTTCATCCGCCAGCAGGATTTTCCAGCTGCCGGTCGGCAGTGGATGTTCATTGGCAAGTGCGGCTCCTGCACACCAGTTCAGCACCGACCTGGCCCCCAGCACATGAGCCTGAATAGCGACGTGCTCCCGGCGGCTGGCTTCGGTGTTTTCCAGACGATCCGCAAGAGCCAACTGATCGAGACTTTCTTGCCAACAGGAGAGCACCCGAACAAAGTGAACCTGAATTCGCGGTGCGGCCGGTGGCAGGAAGAAGTTGTACGGGGAGAACCAGAAAATTTCGTGCCACCGGTCTTTGTCGCCAAACGCCTCGGCCACCAGCGGCGTCGCCAGACACAGAGGCCATGCGAATCCAAATCGACCGCTGAATTGCGGATTCCCCGTCCCGCCTAATCCCATCGGAATCCTGCCGAATCCTTGATCGAATTGTTTCCAGCCTTTGATCGCTGCAGCTCTCGCGTTCGAGTTGCGGTAAAGGCGGCCGGCGACACGCGCCAGTAATTCATCTTCAGAAACGTTCGGGTCCCTCGAGAATACGGCCACCGCTTCCTCATTCGATCCAGCATCGTGGCCGCCACATTCATAATCCAGAAAACGCAGGACTCCTAAGCTGCGCAAATGCTGAAAGCGGCGACATAACCTTCCGGGATAAGGCGGGTAGTTAAAGAACCAGTCGTCCGGGCCCGAGCCAACCGGCACCATGTCGATAATGCGCTCCGCCCCGACGAGCTTGCGCCAATGCTCGAAATCGGGCCCGGGTTTTTCAGAGATAATCGAATCGTCGAAGATGGGATCGCCTACCTGACCGGGCTCAAGCTCTTGCTGACTGTTCTGCTCCATCTTGGTCATCACCAGGTAATCGCCCTGCAGTTGCGCCAGAATTTGCTCGGTGAACCCTTCCCCCCAATACCAGGGATAAAGCATCAGGCGTCGCTTTCGCTGGGGGCGATGCAGCGCGCGATCGATCGTGCCGAAGAGATTTCCAGCGTGCTGCGCCTGGGTGGTGCCGTGGGCATTCGGACAAGTCTCATCGCAGATGGCCGCTCCGTTATCGCCGGTCGCGATCTTCACGCCCTTGACCTGGGGATATTGATCGAGAAACTGCTCAAACATTTCACCCAGAAACGCCAGACCCTGACCAGCCTGACAAGTGCAGAGAGTGGTAATTGGCTCCTTATCTCCTCGCGCCTGTCCCAGCGCGCCGGGGCGATGCTCGTGCAAGTACTTCAGCATTTCAACGTTCGGCAATGGAACCCAAAATGAAGCCCAGATTTCGAGGTCGTTCTTTGCACACAAACCATCCAGATCTCGTAGATAGTTTTGATAAAGGTCACGTGCACTGCTGAAGGTGAAATCGAAAATGTTGAAAAGTCGCCAACATCCGTGGAAACCTTGATCAGGATCATCGGCTCCATCCACCCAGCGCACGTAATCGTTCTCGATCCAAATACCGGTGTACCCTTTTCCCCGATAACGAGCTAGATCGCCGGCAATTTCGGAGGGCCGTTTGTGGCGAAGTGGTTCCGCGAGCGCCATGGGAAATGCTTCCGCCTCTTCGGTTGCCTCCTTCGTCGAAAGCAGCGCTGCCGCCGCAGACGGAACGAAGGTCCCTGAAGCCGCCAGGGCCATCGACGCCAGGAATTCACGACGCGTGTTCAGGAACAAAGCCATAAACATTCCCCAGCGCTACACCTCAATAAGTCCCCAGCTTCATGTGGATGATGCGCCCTTCGTCACCGAAATCCACGCCGAAGTCGCACTCGTCACCGTTCAGCAGACGCCGAACCTTCCATGACCCGCCTTCGTAGACTCCTTCCTCCACCTTCATAATCTGCCAGCGTTCCTTAAGGCCTGGATGCGCCAGGTTGAATTCAATTCTGGCACCGAAGCCGGTAACAAGAAACTCATCCGGGGACAGTTGCGCAACGAGCACAACTCCCGTGGGCAGAGTGGGGGAGGACTTGCCGCCGCTGTCGTGTCGTCCGTAAGTGGCAATCGCTTTCCACTTCCCAAACTCCATCACGTGGGTCGTTGCATCCTCACCCTCCAGGGACGTTTTCACCAGGCCGGCGAAAATCAGACGCGAAAGCTCCTGGTGCATGGACGACAGCAGCCGGAACGTACGCTCAAACGGAACAAGTTCCGGAAAGGCAGCCGCGGTTGGCTGTTCAATATCGGTCCGGGTATTCACATGGTCGATGCCCCAAACCGTAAACCCGATGCCTCCTTCACCAAGAACAGTGAAGGGATAGCGCGCAAAGACTGCCTCGTTATTGTTCTCCGGCACAAAAAGAGCGTTATCCGGCCGGCGGTAAGCAGACATGACGCGGCGATAGTTGCTGTCTCCGCTGCCATACATGTCGGGCCCGATCAGGTCGATCGAGGGCGTCACAGCCTTCCATAGGTCGAGTACTACATCCGTCGCGCCGCCACTGGGATAGCTGCGCGGGGGATCTGGTTCAAGATCGTCAGGAGAACGAATCCACACGTTGACGTACATGGGCAGCGCATATTCGTGTTTTCCGGCGGCGGCGACCTGATCGATGTAGCGAGCAACCTCGTAGGCTTGAAACTTCTCCGCAGCTGAGGAACCGAAAACCTGCTCCCATGCGCCGGCGCGAAGATTTAACTTGCGCAGCAGTTCCTCGGGCACCGCCGACGTGTAGAGCTTCTGAGCCAAGGGAGAAAAGTCGCGTACGGAGTCGAGAGATCCTGATTCGTTCTCGACCTGCACCATCAGCACTGTGTGCTGAGCGCCATCCAACTGCTTAATGTGATGCATCAGCGCTGTAAATGCGTGTTCATCGGCCTCTAGCGTGGCTGCTCCCAAGGGAGAGAGCGAGTCGGTGAGCCGACCATTTGCATCCACGAGACGGGCATAGTGAACTGTGTCCGTCTTGATCCAGTCAGGAACATAATGACAGCGAGCATTCTTCCACGTGCCAAACCACAGAAGCACGACGCGCAATTTGTGAGCACGAGCACCCTCGATCACAGCGTCAACATTTGTAAAATCGAAGCGTCCCTGCTGCGGCTCCATCTGTTCCCAGTACACCGGCGCTTCGACCGTGTTGGCATGAATAAATTCCAAAGCTGGCCAGACCTGTGGCAGAACCGCCGGCCACGCACTCGAATTATGAATTTGTCCACCCAGAATGAAGTAAGGCTCGCCGTCCACGTACAAGCTGTACCGGCCGTGGTCCTGCACAAGTCTGGGCATCTCCGATGCCACTGCATTCGCGCACACACCGCACAGCATTGCTGCGCACCACACACGGAGTAACGAACTCATAGCCCTCCCGTCTCAGTTCTTCTGCTTAGCTGGCGAACCCACTCGGATCATGACCACACCATGGGCCGGAACCGTAGCTGAGTATCCGGCCTTCGAATTTCCCATGTTCTCGTGTTTCCACAGGTCGCGGACAGGCAAAGCATCTGATATTTGTTGGCCAATATCCGTCCATCGAACGCGCACGGTTGCCGAAGACTTACCACGGTTAAAAAGTACGACGGCCCGGCTACCATCACTGAGCAGGCGCATCCAGGCCTCGGTATGCCCTTCAACCCGAACCCGTTTCCCCTGAATCCCTGCCGAATCCTGGTCGACGGCAATGACTTCGTGATTTAGCAGAATGTCGCGAATCTCTGAGGCCATCGAGCGAAGATCGTTGGTCGCAATCAGCGGAGCCGCAAGGATCGCCCACAGGCTGAACTGCGCTCGGGACTCTTCGACCGTCAGCCCGCGTTCTCCGACCTGCAACAGATCCGGATCATTCCAATGCCCGGGCCCGGCAAAGGGCGCCAATAACTGCTGCGCGTCCAGAATCAGCACCCAGCCTCGCGGGTAGCCGCCGGGCTTGTTCATGGTCTCCCGGCCGCAGTCCCAACAATCTTTGCTATCTCCTGTTGTCCGCCAGAGATTGGCCATCGGCGCAGCCCAGGTCCATGGCTCGTTGTCGCCCCATTCGCACAAGCTGAAGACCATGGGCCGACCCGTCGCTTGGATCGCGCGGCTCATCTTCGTGTAAGCCTCCTGCGCACTCATGCCTTCGGTATGGCACCAATCCTCTTTCATGTAGTCCACTCCCCATTCGGCGAAAGAGGATGCATCCTTCTCTTCAAAACCTCTGCTGCCAGGAGCGCCCGAGACACAGTCTTCGGTTCCGGCATCCGTGTAGAGACCAAACTTCAGCCCTTTGTTGTGCACGTAATCCGCGAGCGCCTTTATCCCGGAGGGAAACTTGTCCGGATCGGCTCTCAACCTTCCTTCCGCGTCTCGGTTCTTCGCTTTCCACCCTGCGTCTACAATGACGTATTGATATCCCGCCGCCTTCATCGCATGACTCACCATTGCGTCCGCTGTAGCTCGAATCAGACCTTCGTCAATCTTTAATTCGTAAGTGGCCCACGAGTTCCATCCCATCGGCGGCGTTTGAGCGAGACCATTGTCCAGAGCCGTAGGGCTTCGCCAGCACACGAAAACCACCAGGCAAAATAAAGCCGACCTCATTGAGATCAAATCGCTCATTTTTAGCCAGACACTTTCGGAAAACACACTAGAGGAGCACGGAGAGAATTCCTATAACAGCGTGACTTCACAATCTAATAAAGATAGCCTTGCCCGAATTGCTCGGAATTCTACGGGCTGATTCCGTCAGAAAGATAAGTGTGATCCTTACAGAATCGGCGCCCAGCTTGGCATACGATCCGCCCGTTGTAACACCCCCACCTGCAGGAGAGCCAAGATGCTCAAGGGATTCTCGCTCGCTATCCTTATCGCAGCCCTCACATTCTTCTTGCTCGGACTGCCATCCTCTGCGCAGACGACGCACTCCCACCCCAACCTCGGGGCAAATACCAAAGCCGATCAAAGCAAAGACAACGCTCTCGAATACACCACCAGTTGGATCGGTAACAGCTATGGCGGCGAGGATCCGAATTTTCCCAACAATACGATGCTCCACGTGCCGCTCGACATGGATTCTATTTATGTCACGCCCGACGGCAGGGTCTTCACCAACGTTGTGTGGGACGAAGGTGGCCGAGCTATATCGGTATTCAAAAATGGGAAACTGATTAGCCCGCTGAATGATCAGAACAATAGTCCCAACTGGAATAATGGCGGCGGCGTGGCAATCGCGGCCGCTGGAAACCAGGTTTTCGTCAGCTATGCCCCCAACGGTTCCGGAGTGGGCATCCTGGACGCGAACAACTTGAGCAACACGGGACTGAGCCTTGCCGGCAGCAGCACATTACCCAACAGCCACGGTATTTTTGGAATGACGGTTGCCAAGGGAAATCTTTACGTCACAGAGAATGACGTCAATTTGGTCGAAGTCTTCGATCTAAGCACACTCACTTTGGTCAACACATTTTCCATCAACAACCCTGTTCGCATTGCGGTGGATCACGCCGGTGGCATGTGGGTCAGCCACAGAGATCAGACTCCACTCCCATCCCTGGATGGCAATGTGTTTGACATCAACGGACAGATGGGCCTTGCCACCATTGACCATTACGACTGCAGTGGTAATTACGTGAACACGATCACGCTGCCTGATGGTGGAGAAGTAGGAGCGCTGGCCATCAACAACTACGACGCCTTATTGGTGGCCGATGATGGCCCCGATCAAAACATCAAGATTTATGCAAATCTGCATAAAGACCCTGTGCTCGTCGACACATTTGGCGAAAAGGGTGGAGTCTATGCCGGGCCGGTGATTGGACGGGTGGGACCGCGGCGATTCCGTGGAATTACGGGACTGGGGACCGACGCGCTAGGCAACATCTACGTCAGCCAGAGTGGATTTGGCTTGGATATGGGGGTCGGGCACGGCGTGACCTTGCAGAGCTATAGCTGGTATGGCGCATTGAACTGGGAGCGACAAGGCCTCGAATTCCAAACCATGGCCGCCATCGATCCGCATTCCGAGACCGATCTCTACGACGCCAACCATCATTTCAAACTCGATTACTCCCAGCGACCCGGCAAGGAAGCCACCTATGTGGCCGAAACTTATAACCCGTTCCGATACAGCCAGGACGTTCGCGTGACGAGCATCGGGGAAGGCGGCCAGATCGTATACATCAAAGGAAGGAAGTTCCTGCTGGTCACCCCGGAGTACGGGATCTACACGGAGTTCTATCGCTTCGAGGGAGAGGGAAAGAGTGAAATCGCCATCCCCTGTGTGGCCTTCGATTACGGCTCGTGGCAGGGCAGTTACCAGGACTTCTACGCTCAACCACTGAACGGTGAGTTCATCTGGCGCGACGTCAACGGCGACGGCCTGATGACCAATGCTGCTGGGGTTTGGGACCCGAACGAATTCTTCGAACCCAACAGCGAGGGCATTTACCAGGGCAACACAATACCCGATGAACACCGCGATGGCGGCGATATCTGGGTCGATGCAAACGGCGACGTTTGGCAGGTCAATTACGGAGGCAACGCTCCTCCCTACGAAGCCTCTATCCACCTCCGCCGCTACCAGTTCCAGGGATTCGATCAGCATGGCGCGCCCATCTACGATTACAACCACATGCAGATCTACAACGTACCCACAGATTTCCCCGACTTGACCACCATCGGATCCGTCGAATTCTTCCCGCACGAAACCGCGGGCGGAACTTTATATGCCATGGGAAGCGGGCCGATCCAAGGCACGAATTTGATCGCGCGCTATGACAACTGGGACAGGGGAAATCGAAACTCCAAGTGGGTCACCAACCTGGCCACCGATCCGGATCCCAACAACACCTGGGCGCCGAACTCGTTCACCAAGGCCGGCGACTTCTTTTTCGTCGATTATTGGGAACCACACTATAACCAGGTGTTCAGCACGAAGAACGGCTTATACGTCGGAACTTTTATACCTGGCAAAAATGTTGGGGGCGCTCCGAATGTTGGCAATACCGACATGTGGCAGGCCAATCGGGCATTCAAGCGAAGGAATGGCGAGTACATCCTTCTTCAGGAAGAAGATTTCCAGGCGAAGATCTTAATGTATCGTTGGACTCCGCCGGACCCGGTTCCTCCGCCTCCTACGCCGGTAGCCCCAACCGGTTTAGCGCAAACCGGCGCCGACGACGAGTCGGTGACCTTGAGCTGGACCCCGGAGCCCAGCGCTCTTACCTATACCCTGAGCGCCAGCCAGACCAGCGGCGGCCCTTATACGCCAATTACGGCCGGAATCTATGGGACCAGCACCTTCACGGATATTGGTATTCAACCGAACGGCACTTGGTATGTCGTTTTGTCTGCCGTACAGCAAACCGGTCTGAGCGCAAGCACGAAGGAAATCGTCGTGAACACCGCGGTCGCAGGAACCACTTATGAAGCTGAGTCTGGTGCCCTGACAGGATGCGCTGGCATCTATTCCGGCGCCGACGACTCGGCTCATTACCGTGTGGGATGCATGGCTCCTGGATCCACGATCACCCTGAACAACGTCACGGTACCGACCACCGGAACTTACGCCATGCGCATTTACTACGGCAACGGTGATAATAACCCGGCGGACCTGTACAACATGGGCGTCGTCGTGAACGGTGGTCCAATCGCATACTCGCAGAACATGCCGTACACCGGAGATTGGTCGATTCCAGGCTACGTGACGATGAACGTACAACTCAACGCCGGAGCCAACACCATTGTTCTGGGCAATCAATCCGATGACACCAGCGGTGGACCGGATATCGATCGCATCGTGGTGCCGTTCGCACCGTTGCCGTAATCTTGAAAACAACATGGAATCTGCCGTCACCAAGCCGGCAGATTCCATGCTTCTTCGTAATGAAAGCTCCCTGTCGTGCCGCAACCGCGTTGCTTCTCCTATGTCTCACGACTTTCCCTTCAGGAGCGTCCGATCAGACAAATCTTTCCGCAGCCGCAGCTCTTGCTGCACACAAACAGTGGACGGAAGCAGCAGACCAGGTTGAACTATACCGCCGCGAGCATCCAGACTCAGTCGAAGCCGCGCTGCTGCAATCGGAAATATGGATCCACCTGGGCCTGCTCTCCGATGCGAATGGCATCCTGCGGCGGATCTTAGCGATCTATCCCCATTCCGTCGATGCGCTCAGCGCCAGTGCCGAACTTTCGCGAACTCTAGGCGACAAAGCTACTGCCGAGACACTTCTGCTCCGTTGCACCCGCTATGCCCCCCGCTCGGCCGAGGTCTGGAAGCGCCTCGGCGATTTCTACTTATCGCTGGGACGAAAGGAAGCGCTCTCCGCATTTCAGCATGCAGAAACGCTGGCGCCGGGCGATCCAGTGGCGAAGGCCGGCGTCGCCTCTGCTCGCCACCAGCAAGGCCAGGACGCTCTGGCTGAGCATGATTTCCGTCGTGCCACACTGCTCAACAACGGCGCGCCCCGACCCGATCCGATGGTTGACTACCTGTATGCGGAATTCCTGCAGGACAAGGGTCAATACAACGAGAGCGTCTCGGAGAACGACCGGGCTCTACAGCAAGATTCCGATTTATTGGATGCTCATCTCGGCCGCGCGAAGAGCCTGGTCCGGCTCCGGCAATGGGCCCGCGCCGAGTCCGATCTGCGCCTTTGCTTAAAAGACGACGACAAGAACATCGCGGCCTTGAACCTTTTGACAAAAGTTGCTCAAGCTGAGGGAAAGAACGACGAGGCCCAGCAGTATGCCAAGCAGGTCGAGCAACTCTCGGGCGCTGCCGTTGCAGACAAGGCTACGAACAATCAGATCGCTTCCCTGCTGCAGAATGCTCGCTCCTTGATGCTAAGCAAGCACTTCGCAGAAGCCGCGCAATCGTACCAGCAACTGCTCCACGATCATGGCAACATATCCGAGGCGTGGCTTCATTTGGGGCAATGCCACGCCGAAGTGGGGCAACTCGACGAGGCACAGTCGGATGTCAGGCATTTTCTTTCCATGGAAGGCAAGTCCGCGTCGGGCCATGTGCTCTTAGGCCGCATTCTGCTGCGTCAGGCCCAGACCGCAACCGCTCGCGACGAGTTCCTCCAGGCGCAGAACATTGATCCCTTGTTCGTGGACGCTCGCCTTGGGATCGCAGCGTCCTATATCGTAGAGAGCAACTATCCCGAAGCGATCCGCATCTTGCGTGCCGTGACAGCCTCACCCGGCGTCAGCAGCGATTCCCGGTTGATGCTCACCGAGGCGCTCTATAAGAATCAGGAACCAGCCGAAGCCCTCCATGAGCTTAACCGTCTGCTGAAACGCGACCCTTCAAATCGAGCTGCTCTGCAGATGAAGGCTTCGCTAACTCCACAAAGCATGCAGCCGTGACGCCCAATGGACGATAGTTTTGTCAGAAAAACCTTGCCCATCCTTACAGAAAATCATCCGGCTTGACGCTACCGTGTTTACGTCGCCGTGTGTCTCATGACGATCACGTTGACGTCTCTCGCCGCTCGGATTGTCGCGGCTCCGTTAGCGCGGAAGAGGAGGAAGACTTGCCTCACCGAAAAATCAATGTCGCGATTGTTGGCCTGGGTTTCGGCAAAGAGTTTATCCCCATCTATCAGCGTCATCCGGACGCGAACATGTACGCCATCTGCCAACGAACCCGGTCTCGCCTCGATGAAGTCGGCGAGCAGTTCGGAGTAGCAAAGCGCTACTCTGATTACGAATCCCTTCTGCGCGATCCAGAAGTGGATGCCGTTCACATCAACTCTCCCATCCACCTTCATGCTTCGCAGAGCATTGCCGCCCTTAACGCCGGCAAGCATGTAGCTTGCACCGTGCCGGCCGCCACTACGGTCAGCGAGTGCGCGGAGATCGTTGCCGCCGCCCAACGCAGCGGCAAGAACTACATGATGATGGAAACGTCCATCTATACCCGTGAATTTCTTTTCATTCGCGAGCTCCGCGATTCCGGCAAGCTCGGACGAATCCAATTCATGCGGGGTTGTCACCAGCAGGAAATGGCCGGTTGGCCCGGCTACTGGGAAGGCCTTCCGCCCATGCACTATGCCACGCACGCCGTGAGTCCATGCCTGGCTCTGGTGAAGGGAGAGGCAGAATACGTCGCCTGCTTCGGATCAGGCAACATCGCCAAGAATCTGGCCGACAAGTATGGCTCGCCGTTCGCCGTGGAGTGCGCCTTGTTCAAGGTGCGCGGCCAGCAACTCTCCTTTGAAGTCACCCGCTCGCTGTTTGAAACCGCCCGCGAGTACATTGAGAGCTTCGATGTCTACGCCGAGAAGCAATCCTTTGAGTGGACTCGCATCGAAAATGAACCCTGCATCGTTCATACTGGAGAAAAACCTGCGCGCGTCACCGTTCCGGATTTCGCCCGCCTCCTCCCCGAACCCATCCAGCGCTTCACGACCAAAGGTGTTTATGACAAAGAGCACGCTCATCTGTCGTTCATCCAAGGCGGTGGGCATGGCGGCTCGCATCCCCACCTGGTGAATGAATTCGTGAGCAGCATCGCGCTGAAGCGTCCTTCCTTCCCTGACGTCTTCCAGTCTGTAAACTGGACCTGCGCGGGAATCTGCGCCCACGAATCCGCCATGCGTGGCGGTGAACTCGTGAAGCTGCCCGTGTTCCACTAGACCCGGAGAAATATTCATGTCCAGTGGTAACTCGCCCGATCGCTCGTCAAACCCCTCCGAGATTGCCGCCGGAAGCAAACTCCTGATCACCAGCATCCGCACCGGAAACACGGAAGTCTTCGCCGTCGATCTGAACTTCGGCGATATGCAGAACCTGACTCGAAACCCTTCGTCAGAGGACCGCTATCCCATTTGGTCGCCCGATGGCTCGAAGGTAGTCTTCACCTCGAACCGCGATGTGCCTCAAACTTGGAATCTTTATGTAATGGATGCCGACGGCCAAAATGTTCGCCGTCTGACCAATGTCGCCGAGCGTGGCATTTGTTATTTTGCGACTTGGACTCAAGACCTGATCTATTTCGGTTACGCCTCCGGCGATGGAAAAGAAGCCGTCATCGCATGCGTTCAACCCGACGGCTCCGGATTCCATGTGATCGGGCCCGGACGCGATCCCGCGATCTCCCCAGACGGTCAAACGATCGCATTCACGCAACACACAGGACGCGGGTATTGCTTATTCACCATGAAGGCCGATGGCACCGCGATTCGCCAGCTCACGACCCACGAAAACGAAATCGGAGCCGTCACCCCTGCCTGGTCGCCTGACGGACGGAAGTTGCTGTACAGCGATCAAGTCGGACAGAAACTTGAGCTCTTCCTTTGTGATTTCGACGGAACGAATCAGAGGCAACTCACGCATCTGGACCAATTCGCCGCTTCGGCGGCATGGTCCCCCGATATGCGACACATCACCTTCCGCCTCACCGACCATGATTATTGGAATTATCCCGACTCGAAGGAGTACGTGTATCGGGAAAAGAAAGCCGACAAACGCCCGGTATGGATCATGCAGGCCGACGGTTCCCACCCCAGGGTTGTCGAGGCTCTGCGCTATCAATGTGCGCTCGACGGGAGCCGGCCCGTCTGGAAACCCACGAGGACTACAAAATGAAATTCGCGGTGAATGCCCTGATTTGGACGACCGAATTCGATCAACGCAGTTTCTCTCTCTTACCACCTTCTTGCATGACATGCGGAAAACGATTGGACCCGAATCCTTCGACTTGCAATTTGCAGTTGAGAACAAGCAAGACGAGATCGATTTTCAGTGGACTGGTTCCATCGTCGGTGCGAGTAACGGAACAGTTTCCTTCAGGATGGAAGGGACAGCCAAGTCGTCCTTTTGGAAGAACCGAATTGGTTTCTGCGTCTTGCACTCCACCGCGGAGTTAGCCGGTGCTCGCTGCTCTGTTGAAACTGTCGATGGAATATGCCTGGATGGAGAATTTCCTCGATTCATTTCTCCCCATCAGGTGTTCTCAAAGATAAAGGCCATCTCGCATGATGTGGTTCCTGGAGTTCACGCGGAAGTTCGTTTGGAGGGGGACGTTTATGAAATGGAGGATCAGCGCAATTGGGGTGACGCGTCGTACAAAACGTATTGTCCACCGTTGAGCCTTCCATTTCCTGCTGAAATCCCGGCTGGCAGCAGAGTTTCGCAGGCGATCACGGTCGTAGTAAAGGGGAATATCCCAAAAATCGGTCTTGACCCTGCCGACGAACCCATCATTATTAAACTTCGTGAGGCAAGGACGGTTCTGCCCAGAATCGGCCTAGAGCTTGCTCCGGGAGTGAGTCCACTTTCTTCCGAAACGATCGAACGCCTGCGTGCTCTTCACCTGACGCACCTGCGCGTCGACCTCAGACTGAATGATGGTGCGTATCAGTCCCAGTTGCAGCGAGCCACGAACGAAGCTACGCGCCTGGGGATAGCTCTGGAAGTCGCTTTATTTCTTACTGACGATGCGCAGCGTGAAATCGAGCAGTTGCGCGTCGCCTTTGATCGAGCTCGTAGCCCCGTACAGACTTGGCTTGTTTTCCATGTCTCCGAGAAGTCGACCACTCAGAGGTGGCTTAACATGGCGCGGGCCGGGCTTTCCAGTTACAACTCGGAAGCCTTGTTTGGTGTTGGAACGGACGCCAATTTCGCAGAGCTGAATCGGTGCAGGCCACCGGCTTCCGGAGTTGATCTGGTCAGCTATCCGCTGAATCCCCAGGTTCACGCCTTCGACCATAACAACCTGATTGAGAATCTTCAGGCACAAGCATCGATGGTCGAGAGCTTGCGCCAGTTCGCGGGCGATGCTTTCGTGTCAGTTTCTCCGGTTACGTTACGACCGCGTGCCACGCGAGATGGAGCGAGCCGCGAGAGGCTCCCTGCGAGTGGCGAGCTGCCCGCATCGGTCGACCCACGTCAGATGTCTCTCCTGGGATCGGTCTGGACGGCTGGCACTTTGAAGAGCTTGTCGGAGGCCGGAGTTTACAGCATCACTCTTTACGAGACTGCCGGTTGGAAGGGCGTTATGGACGCGGAGCCTTCTCTGCGGCGGGAAGAATTTCCTTGTCTACCCGGATCGGTTTTTCCCCTTTATCACGTCTGTGCCGATTTCGGGGAATTTCAGGGCGGCGAAGCAATCGCTTGTTCGTCGACGGCTCCACGACAAGCCCAAGCACTCGCATTGGCTCAAGGCGACAGACTGCGGATCATCTTAGCCAATATGACTCCCCAGAAACAGGCAATTCGTCTCCTTCTTGGCGCCGCTTGCAAGTTTCAGATGAAGGTGCTGGATGAGAGCACTGCAGAGTGGGCAATGACAAATCCAGAAGCGTTTCGTTCAGCACCCGGCGAATTCCTCACCGCCGACAAAGGTGAAATCGAGCTGGCTCCGCTAGCTCTCATGAAGCTTGACCGCATTTGAGTATACGACCATGAAACTGGGAATCGGAACCTATACCTACATGTGGTCGATCGGATTCCCGGGCGCACAACCTGCGACGCCCTTGGACGCACTCGGATTGTTGCGGAGAGCGCACGAGCTGGGAGTTCGGGTGGTGCAATTTGGCCCGAACCTCTCACTTAGCGAAGTCGGCGAAAGGAAGCTACGCGCGATTCTCGCTTATGCACGAGATGCGCAAATCGAGTTGGAAATCGGTACCCGAGGCTTGAACGCCCAACACCTTCGGACTCAACTGGGACTGGCAGCGCGCTTGGACTGCAAGTTGCTCAGGACCGTCCCGGAGCTGGACGATGGCTCGGTTCCCACGCACGCCCAGCTGGTCGAATGTTTGGCAAAGATAATTCCTGACCTGGAACGGCACCGCATTCGATTGGCTCTGGAGAACGGCAACATTCCAGCGCAGGATCTGGCGGACATGCTGGACGCTTTTGCGAGCCCCTGGCTCGGGGTCACTCTGGATACCGCGAACTCCCTGGCGATTCCCGAAGGCACCCGGGAAGTCGTGAAGGCGCTGGCCCGGCACACGATGTGCTTCCACGTAAAAGACTTCGTGGTGGAGCGTGTCTGGCACCGCATGGGTTTTGTCGTGCAAGGAAGACCGGCAGGTCGAGGTCAAATGGACTTGCCTTGGATATTGCGAGAGTTGCAATGCGCCAAGGTTGATTCGAACGCAATCCTGGAATTATGGCCTCCCGAGCAGGCCGACATTGAGGCCACCATAACGTTGGAAAAAGAGTGGGCGCAGGAAAGCATTCAGTACTTACGGCAATACATATAAACGAAGTCCTACCATAAGAAAGGACAGCACAAATGCAGCAGCAGACCGTGGTGATCGTTGGAGCGGGTGGAAAGATGGGAGCACGGGCCGTGGAAAAGATCGGGAAGGAATCCCGGTTCCGCGTGCTTCTCTGCGAAAGCGATGCGGTACGAGCCCGAGAGTTGGCCCGAGATGGCTTCCAAGTGATTCCCACTGAATCCGCACTACCGGAAGCCGATTTCGTCGTGATGGCTGTGCCTGACGCCTTGATCGGCCGCATCGCGGGCCAACTTGTTCCGCACATGAAAGACGGCGCGACCCTGATCATGCTGGATGCGTGCGCCGCGTACCTGAACCAATTACCCCGTCGCCCAACCTTGACGTTCATGATTACTCATCCTTGCCATCCTCCATTCTTCTTCGAGCAATCGACGCCCGAAGCACGTCACGATTATTTCGGTGGAGTTGCCTTACAAGACATTTTGGTTTCGTTAGTAGCGGGTTCGGAGGTTCGCTTTAGGGAGGGCTCAGAGGTCTGTAAGGCAATGTTCGGGCCGGTACGAAACGCCTATCGCGTCACTCCGGAGCAATTTGCGTTGCTGGAGCCAGCAATGTCAGAGATTGTCGTGGCGACGGCAGCCTGCCTGATGAAGGCTTCTCTGGACGCCGCGGTGGAAAAGGGAGTGCCTCCGGAGGCGGCGCATGCTTTCATGGCCGGGCACGCCCGAATTGCGATGGCAATCACGTTTGGGGCCGAAAAGTCGCCATTTTCCGACGCCGCCAAGATTGCCATTGAGTTCGGGATGAAGGAAGTCATTCGCTCCGATTGGAAGAAAGTATTCGAGCCGCAGGTGTTGCGAGAAGCCATCGAAGTCATGCTGGGAGTGGATGCCGTCGAGCCGGCCAAGTGAAGATCTCTCCCGAAGGAAGACGGAACATGTGTGAGAGATCAAAGGTCGATGCGGCGCCCCCAGCGCGTCTGGCGGTTGCGCTGCCTGCCGCTCTGTTGGTCGCCAGTGTTAGTACGATCCATGCCGCCCCACAACTCCGCCTGCAACCGATACTTCTGCGACCTTGGGCAAGGCTCGCCATCTCGGACGCCGAGTCTTGTAGATCTGCAGATGCCTTCACCTCAGGTGTCTCCATGATTATTACTTACATCTCGGTGACAAGGAGTCATCAATCAATTCGATTCATTGTTTTTCTACTTTCGCGCAGCCGGTAGTAACAATAGAGCGGCCAAGCGTGCGCGTGTCCGCAATAGGCAGGAAAGGGTGAAGGAATCGTTCCTTCAAAGGGCATCAGAGAAGACCCCATTGCATCGGAAGCGGTCCAATAGCCTTCCCAATAGTCTGGAAAGTTACGGGCGTGGTTGGCGAATGTCATCTGGTGGAGCATTTTCCTCGCCGACTGATGATCAAAGGTGTCCACCCCAAGGATAAGGGGCCCATTCAATGCCCACCAGAATAGGCCTGTCGCGAACATCGGATCGCCGTATGGATTTTCGATGAGTTTTTCCCCGAGGCGGGCGCCCATCACCTCGCCCTTCGACACCCGGTTGCGTATCTCTCCCAATATCCTTTCTTTTTGGGCCACGCCAATTGCTGGCATCTGCAGAGCGTAAACCTGAGGTTCCAGGAAGAGAACGTCTTCACCCACAATCTGTTCTCGGACACGACAACGGCGGGAAAAGCTTCGGTCACCAAGCTCTTTCAAGAATGCCGCCTGGACGGCATTTTGGAACAGCATCATGCTTTTCGTCACGCGTTCGATCCTGGTCCGCTGTTGCGCAAATGGAGCAGTTGCCGCCGCGCGATCAAGTTGCGTTGCCAGGTTCGTCAACACTACGGCTGCCATGGCCGAGTCGAGGTGGGACTCGGCCGTCCCCCAGAAATCAGAATATGAAACATTCTTGAAGAGATAGAAGGCTTCGTCATTCCAATCGGTATAGCGCATGTAAATCAGGCCGTTAGGGCCCGTGCTCACCTTGGGGCGTCGTTCGTTTCATCATATAGCGCAGGTTTGATCTGGCTAACGCTGGATCGAAGTAGCAAAGTGGCAGACCCAATTGAAATTGATCGCGCGCACTAGAGTTTTCTCCCCAGGCGTAGGCGTAATGAGTCCCTTGCGGAATCTGCGTCTCTTTGTAGTAGCTGTTGTAATTGGCGAGAACCTCAAGACAGTAGGCGTTCCAAATCATCTCACGCCGTAGGACAGTATCGGATTCATCCGAGAAATCGGGAAGCTTGCTCTTCCATTCGGAGCGAAACCACGCAATCGATTTAAATCTGCTATCCGCACTCACGGGCGACGGCTTCCCGGCGGCCAGTTCGGCGCACAAGCGCTCGATCTGCGCGAACCGCTTATCAAACGCGTATCCAATCACCAGATTGAACTGTTTTTCCTGGCCCGGTTCGAGGTTGAGTTCATATTGCGCCGTCAGGTAGTCCCGGCCAGCTCTATTCTTTTCGGAAACCAGGCGGCTCCGGGTGCCACTATCGGGCAGCAACTTCATGAATAACGAGGGAGGATATCCGTCGTACTTCGCCGGCTTGGTGAGCGATTCGAACAACAAGGGATCGCTCGTCACAGCCACGACATCCGCCTTAATAATCCGGCGTTGCTCGTCCTGGGCGATGTGGTTGACATATCTGAACGGCCATCTCTCCGCATTGGTTTCTTGCAAGATCATGGGAACCGTCCGGGCCAGCACGGACTCATAGTATTTCAAGCGAAGCTTCTCGCCACTCGTATTCGTGAATTTCACGGTCAGCACAAATGCAGATGCTCCGTCGTACGGAGTGGCGGAGGGCTTGACCGAGATCACCCTCTCACACACGAGCTTGTTCCCTAGATTGTGTTTGAATACCGCGGAACCAGTGCCAAATACCCGGTCGGTCAAGGCTGGATCGGCACCAACCGAGTTAACGCCGGTGAGATTGAATTTCTCGTCAGGTTGGCCAGTTGCGTCCAGTACTGCAACAGTAGAGCGGTTCTCTCCGTAGTCGAGTTTGTCGGGCTGGTTCAACCGGAGCCACGTTCGTTCGCCGGATACCAACTGATAGATTCCGCTCACGTGCACGAACATATGAAAGCGGTGATTGCCTAACATAAAAAATGGGTCATCGGGTGCTTGCAGCTCCGCGCCATCCTTTTGGAGTGCCGTAAACGGAAGCTTCCCCGTATAGGAAAAAGCGGGTAATCCGTCTCCTCCGGTTACCCACTGCCCTAACCTCAGGGCGGGATCCGGGACCGGAGTTGTTTGCTGGCCGAAGAGCGGAATGGCCGTCAGAAGCGTGAGAAGGATCGCCAGGAGATTCGTTGCATTAATCTCCTGACCTCTGGAGGAAGCATGTAAGCTTTTCGTAGAACACCTCGGTTTACCTGTCGGCGGGATGCTAACCAACTTTCAGTAGGTAGATACCCAGCTGTCTTGCTGAGAGCTTATTTTCGGATTTGAAAACCTGGTTGGTAATCGCATCGAGCACTTGGACAGAACCTTTCGTCGGATAATCGAAGTTCTTATATGCAAACAGAACTTCCGTTTCCGGAGCTTTCCAGACGATCCCGTTGTCGTTTTCCAGAATCCACATTTCTTCCATTTGGTTTTCAACGCGGGCAAATGCCAAATTGAGTGGGACCATGGACTCGGGCCGCCACCAGCGCACGATGGAGCGAGGCGCAGGGAATAGGTTCGGCTCGATTCCGACCTGATAGGTCAGGCGCACTGAGAGAGCGCGGAAATAGGCCATCACCACGTCGTCGCCAGTTTTTGCAAAGCCCTCTTGGTCGAATCCTGCGTCCAGATTGCTGTAGATATATTCATTGCCGCGAATATCGGAATAATCCGGCGACGACCAGGAAGTCCCCAAGGCGCCTTCCGACTCCACGTAATAAAAGAAGCCGTACTCATTCTGCAGACGGCTCTGCAGATGGAGTGCCGTGTCGTGCATGGAGAGAATCTGGTCCTGACCCTGAACGTCGGAAGGGAGGTGAAATTCGCCCGATGGCGCGGGCTTGCCTTCATCGTAATAATCGATGTGCAGGAAATTGATGGTGTCGGTAGCAAGATTGAAGTGGCTGTCGTGGAAGATTCCGTTCAGCCCGCAGTCCTTGGCCTTGCGATAGGCCGCCATCAAGTATTCCTGATACTTCGGGCTGCGCTGATTCACCGCCCACAATACGTGTCCATAGTTGTTGCGATTGTACTGGCCATTCACATCCCGGCAGAACAGGTCCGGAATCTGTTTTGTGAGAGGAGTAATGGATGAAAAGTGCGAGGCATGCCAAGTGAAAGTCTCAATGTTCAGCGACGCGGCATGCTGAGTGACGTTTCGCAACCCCTCCCAGCCGTCATAACAATCGGCAATCTCAAGTTCCAGCGGGCAGCAGAGGTTGCCAAATATGCCAAAGCGGTCGCGATCTTTTTCGAAGCGTGGATTGATGTCGGTATCCGGGCTTCGCCAGATGGGCATGATGAACGCGCGATTGATGCCCCACTTTCTTAGCTGGTCGAGGACCGGCTTAAACTTCTCCATTTGCGCGAGACCATTGGCTTCCATATGCGAAACCGGCCGCGCCTTGTCGTACTTCAGGCCGTAATACCTGCGGTGCTGGTCTTGCAGGAAGTCCCGCACTCGCAAGTAGTGGTTGGCAAGAGTCGTTTCGCTATCGTCCTTGCGCGCCCCCACGAGAATTTTCCGGGCGGGCGTGGTGTGTTGTTCGGTGAGATCGAAGCAGTACTGATTGAAGTGCAGCAGCGATGGCTGCCCGCCCTGCCTCTGAAACAGCGAGCGGATGTGCGACGGATGATCGTGTACGGTCAGAAGCACCTGACTGGCATCGTACTGGAACGTAAATCCCTGCATCTGCGTGTAAAGAGGCTTGTGTTGAAAAACGTGAGGGTTGGCGATACCGGGCAAATCCCAGCCTGAGTAATAAGGCGTTTCTTGCTTGAAACGGGCATGCGGTTCGCCGCCGCCGCGCATGATGAATCCGTTGCCCACGATATTGCCGCCGAGTTCCCAGGTCGCTTTGTCCTCGATCTGATAAATCGGATGCTTCGGGCCCTCGTATCGAAAAGCATAGGAGAATCCGGCGTACGGTACACCGTCGTAAGTCTCGTTGACCTCACGAAGAATCCAATCGAAACGGCTGCCCTCCGGGCTTGCAGGTTTCTTCGACCAAGACGCAGTGTTGGTCAGCGGGTGCATCGCATGCTCGGTCCATTCCATGCGGTGGCCTACTCGATAGTATGGGCGAGTAGAAATGACGATTGCGCCAGCTTCCACCCGGAAGTCTTGAAGTTCGAAGTCGCACACCTCCGCGCCGTAGGGAGTTGCGATTTCAGGCCAGATGCACTCCGTAGTATCGCGCAGGGCCTTGCCGTGTAATGACACTGCTCCGATTCCCTTTAGCCACTTTCCATCCAGGACGAAGTCGATTTGAATGCCGTTTTGTCCGAGCACCTGAATCCGATCGCCAGTCCGTCGGAAGCGCAAGCCTTCACTCGATCTCTCTTCGGTTGGGGTTTCCTCTGAAGTGGCCAGAGTCGATGGCAACGCCGCCAGCGTCGCCGCCGTGGCGCCCCCTTTCAAGAAGACGCGTCTCGAGATAGTCACGAATCTCTCCTGGTGGACGGTTCTGTCCCCGCTGGCACCATGGCCAGCTGAAAGCTTTGTATTGATGGTACGGTTGTTGGAGCAGCGCTTCTGTAAGGATTGTGATGAGTTTTATGAAATGGGAATCATGCTGGTTCGTTGTCAGTTTGAAGCTTCAGGAGCGGAACTTTGCGCAACTGCGGCGAAGATCCAAGCAGCGGAACTCTGCCCTGTCAGCTACGTCTTCTGCTCGAGAATCCAACCCCCGCTGTTTTCCTCAGACATTTCTCTGAAATCCTTACAGACCGGCCTAGCCGCCATGAGAGTAAGATTGGCAGTCTCCGTCACCGCAATAGTAGAGACGCTTTTACAACGATTTCTGACTTCAGGTCAGTATCGTGGAGCGCCTTATCAAGGGGGATTGTGAATGATTTCCCGGCGTAAGTTCGTGGCTGCCCTGTCAGCCCTTCCCGTCGCACGTCTGCTCAGCTTCGGCGGATCGAATCAGCCACATTCGCCAGCACGATCCGCCGCATCGTCCAAATCTTCCGTTTCGGACGATCTGACGAAATTCGTGAAAATCGCAATCGGCACCGGCGGTCATGGCCATACCTATCCCGGGGCGACCGTCCCGTTTGGCATGGTGCAGCTCAGTCCGGATACCTTCAACGAAGGCTGGGACTGGTGTTCCGGTTACCACTACTCCGACAGTTCGATCATGGGTTTCAGTCACACGCATCTGAGCGGGACGGGCGCGTCCGACATGCTGGATTTTCTGCTCATGCCCGGCACCGGGCAGGCCAAAATCTTCCCGGGCTTGCGGCAGAATCCAGGGGAAGGCTACCGTTCGCGGTTCAGCCACGAAGAAGAGATCGCAGAGCCGGGATACTACTCGGTGGTGCTGCGTGACTACGGCATTCGCGCCGAGTTGAGCGCGACGGAGCGCGCCGGCATACACCGCTACACGTTTCCCCAGAGTGACAGCGGCCATTTCATCCTCGATCTGGTCCACGCATGGTCGAACTATCGGGTTTTGTGGGCGAATTTGAAAATTATCGGCAACGACACCATTGTTGGCGGGCGCAGCGTTAAGGGATGGGCCCCGGGGCGCCAGATTTATTTCGCGATGAAGTTCTCCAAACCCTTCGAGTCTGCGGAAATTATTTCTGACAACCAGCCTCTGGCTGCGGACGTGCGTGAAGCCAAAGGAACGTCTCTGAAATGCCTGACGCATTTCCAAACCAAAGAAGGCGAAAGCGTTTTGGTCAAGGTTGGGATTTCCACGGTGAGCGAAGAAGGCGCGCAGAAGAACCTCGACGCGGAGATTCCCGGCTGGGACTTTGACAAGGTGCGCCATGCCGCCCATACAGCCTGGAGCGAAAATCTTTCACGAATCAAGATTGAAACTTCCAACCTGCGTCACAAGCGTATCTTCTACACCTCGCTTTATCACATGATGGTCGCCCCCACCCTGATGGACGACGCCGATGGGAAATATCGGGGCATGGACGGACAGGTTCATCAGCTTCCCGCCAGCGCCCACAACTACAGCACGTTCTCCCTGTGGGATACGTTCCGTGCCGCGCATCCGATGTATACGCTGTTTCAGAGCGAGCGGGTTCCAGACCTCGTCAACTGCCTGATTCGGATGGCACAGGAAAGTCCGGACGGAGTTCCCATCTGGCCGCTGCAGGGAAAAGAAACCTTCTGCATGACCGGCTATCACGCCAGCTCGGTCTACGCCGAAGCTCACAGCAAAGGCTTTGCGGGAATTGATTTCAGCAAAGCCTATCCAGCACTCAAGAAGCGCGCGATGGTGGATGACTACAGGGGCCTCGGCTATTACCGCAAACTGGGCTTCATTCCTAGTGACAAAGAAGAAGAAGCGGTCAGCAAGACCATGGAATACGCCTACGACGACTGGGCAGTGGCGCACATTGCCCGGGCGGTAGGCGAATTGGACGATTACAAACTCCTGGTCGAACGCGCCAGAAATTATAGGAATCTGTTCGACGCCAGTACAGGCTTCATGCGGCCACGATTGGAGGACGGCCGATGGGCCGAGCCGTTCGATCCAACCGAAATGGGTCATTCGAAACAATGGCGCGACTACACCGAGTCCGATCCGTGGCAGACCACCTTTACTGTGCAGCACGATCCGGCCGGCCTGATCAAACTATTCGGCGGACGGCAAGCGTTTCTGGAAAAACTGGATGCTCTGTTTACGACCAGTTCACAGCTTCCTCCCGACGCTCCTCCCGACATCGCCGGCATGGTCGGCCAGTACGCTCATGGCAACGAGCCATGCCATCACATGGCGTATCTCTACTGTTACGCTGGGGCGCCGCACAAAACCCAAGCCCGCGTTCGTCAGCTTCTGGATATGGAATACGACGATCAGCCAGACGGGCTCGCTGGCAATGAAGACTGCGGGCAGATGTCCGCCTGGTACGTGATCAGTGCACTCGGGTTCTACGCGGTGGACCCGGTCAGTGCCAACTATGTGTTTGGCTCGCCGCTGTTCGATCGCGCGGAAGTTGAACTGGGCGGGGGCAAGAAACTCGTGGTGGAAGCGAAGCGGAATTCTCCCGGCGACCAGTACATCCAATCCGTGACGTTCAATGGGAATCCCTATCAAAAGCTTTGGTTTCGCCACGCCGACATTGCGAATGGTGCAACCATCGTCTTTACCATGGGTGCCACTGCCAACGCGGAGTTTGGTTCCGGTGAAGGCGCTGTTCCGCCGTCATTGACGCCGTGAGTCGTAAGGGAATTCTGTCTTAGACGATTGGCTGACATGCGAGCATCAACGACCATGAAGGAGATTGGCCGCGAGCTGGGAATCTCGATCGCAACCGTTTCTCGAGCTCTCAGTAATCGTCCCGAGGTTAATTGGGAAACCCGGGAACGGGTATTGCGGTGCGCCAGAGAGCTCAGTTATCAGCCACATTCGTTGGCGCGAAGCCGGACTGCCGATCCTACAAATTTGATCGGGCTCATCGTTCCTGACCTGGTCCATCCCTTCTTCGCGCAAGTGGCGCGGGGAATCTCGGCCCAGTTGCGACCGCATGACTACGGCTTGATCATTCTTCATCGGAGGAAGATCCGCGCCTGGAGAGCCGCGAAATCGAACGGATGTTGGCGCGGCGCGTGGACGCTTTGATTTTGGCTTCCACTCGAGCCAGCGTCGAGCGCTTTAGAACGGTCGAGAATCCCAGATTGTCTTTCGTTCTACTGGACCGGAGAGTGCCGGGGCTGGCAGCCGATTTTGTTGGGATCGATGACGTCATGGCCGCCAGCCTGGGGACCAGCCACTTGTTGGACATCGGCTGCAGGACGGTCGCTCACATTGCCGGTTCGGACGTGAGCACGGCGTTCGATCGGCAGGCGGGGTATTCCATGGCGCTTGCCTCGCACAACGTCAGTTTATCTCCGGCTTACATCGTGAAATGCAAACACCTTGACCGCTCGGGTGACGCAGCAGGCTATCGGGCAATGAAAACATTGCTTCGCCTCTCTCCCCGCCCGGACGGGGTATTCTGCTGCAACGATAACATCGCCATGGACGCGATGCGTGCCATCCTGGAAGCGGGCTTGCGCATTCCGCAAGATATCGCTGTAGTGGGATGCGGGAATGTTCCCTACGCCGATTGTCTGCGTGTTCCTCTGACCAGTATTGATCAGGACAGCAACCGCCTTGGACAAGTCGCGGGGAGAATGGCCTTGAGTATGGTCAAGCGCAGAAATAGATCGGCTCCTCGCAGCATACTGATTCCAGCCAGGCTTGTGATCAGGGCTTCTAGCCAAAAGTAGCAGTGCGCGCGAGAAAGTAAGGAGACATACGACCGTGGACACGAAAATCGTTCGATGTTGCATCTTGCTGGCTATGCACTTGCCACCCATCGCGGCCTTGCGGCCCAGTTGTAAGTACTCCTCTAGGTTTTAGGCCACCTCCGGTGCTTGGGATTTGCATAGACAAAATAAGGGGGAACCTTTGGCCGACGAAAAACACCTGTACGCATCGCCCGGCGAAAAGCGCTGACAATTTTTCGGAGGCGGTCAGATTGAAATGACTCTTTTCAAGGGATGGCTAAAACCCTACAATACGCTGCACTCTGTCGATCACGATCCGGCTTGACGACTACAAATGTTTGAGAACAGTGTCCAATGTGCGGCGTTTGGAAAGGAACGGAACCTGCAGTGCACTTCATCCTTACGCGTCGGGAGTGGAATGGGGCAGTTCACACGGTTCTTGTCTCTAGCCATTATTTCTGGGTCTTTACTTTTCCTGACTGGTTGCGGAAACAATACAATTCGGGCGACCCCGCCTCCGACTGGGAGTTTTGGAGATGCAAATCTAAGCGGCACGTACGTGTTTTCAGTGGCCGGAAGCGATATCAGTGGCAATTTTGTTGCGATTGCTGGTAGCTTCGTGGCGGATGGGAAGGGCGGCATCTCAAACGGCATCATCGAGGTTAACAACAGTGGCCGAGGAGCATTGCTCTCTCAGTCGGTGACGGAGGGAAGCTATAGCGTCGGTGTGGACGGGCGTCCTTCCGGCACCGCGGGCTTGTTGAAACTGCGATCGAGTTCCCTTGCCTACAGCTTCGATTACGTTCTGTCCTCTTCTACGCACGGGCTGATTACGGAATTCGACTCGAACGGAAGCGGAAGTGGCACTCTCGATTTGCAATCCGACGTGACGCAAGGGAGTCTGGCAGGGAAGTCGTTTGCGTTTAATCTAACGGGGACCCTGGGTTTGGGCGCAGGCTTCTGCGGTTCTAACACGACCATCACGACTTTAGAGCCACTTTCGAGCGTCGGAGCGTTCAGCCTGGATACGAACGGGAATATTACGTCCGGTCTCCAGGACTTCAACTACAACTGCGTCTCGGATAACACAACTAATCTGCAGATCACTTCGGGAGAGGTGAGCCTTGCCTCGAGTCCGGGCACCGCTACCATCGTGAGTGCGATCATCGCCTTACATTTCGATGTTTTTCCGGTCGATGCGACGCACCTGAAATTCATCGAAACCGATCCCCTGCCGATCATGGTGGGAGACGCTTTCCTGCAATCGTCAAGTTTTCCCACTGGAGACAACGTATTTACCATGGCCGGATTTGATGCCGTCAATGGTGGGCCCTTTACCAGCGCAGGAATTTTCGACGCCGACGGGAGTGGAAATATCCGGCCGGATTCGGTGGAGGACATCAACGACGCCGGGCAGGCTTCGACGATAAAGGGCACAATCACGGGAACGTACACTCCTTTAGTCGAAGGACGATCGATACTCTCGTTGACCGGGTTCGACAACGGGGGCCAGGCTTGTGGCAATTGTCTATTCGTTGCATATCCTTCTACTGGCGGGCTCCAACTGCTAGAGATCGACGACAAAGGAATGACAAATGGTGTTGCATATTCGCAAACCGCGACATCAATCGCATCGTCCCTTGGTTTCGGAATGAATCTCAGTGGTTCAAATTCCTCCGGTGCGGAAGATGACATCGCTGAGTTCATCATCAACAACGGCGCGCTGAACGGTCTGATTGACTTTAACGATCAAGGATTGACCAGTTTCGGGCATAGGTTTTCTGCCACTTATGCCGCGGACGCCGGCGTGCCTGGTCGTGGGACCGTGACCTCTAATTCACTGAACCTCGTGACCTATGTTGTCGATGGCTCCAGCGTCGCCTTTGTAGAAGTGGATCCAACCCAAGTAGGTATTGGGGTCCTCAATTCGCAGACTGCCAGTGCTGTGGAGCGTTTGGCATCCACGCACCCGTTACGAGGGACTGCCTCTTTCCCGCTCGCTCTGTTTGGCAACAGCAGAGCGCTGCCGCAAAGGTGATTCTCATGATGGAGGCCAGATGCGGCAGCGGGGTAAAGACTGCCAAATAGCAGAATTCCATGCCAACTCATCGAGAGGATGGAACCAATACTGCGAAGGGAAGGTGGAGACTGAGACTCGCTCGGTTGGCTATAAAGATCGTCCTTTCTGTGATGATCTCCTGCGTGTTGGTTACCTCCGGCCGTGCGGACGGCCATAGCCCTGTCTTCTCCTTTTCCACTGCGACGCTGGGAAAAGGCGACGCTAGCTTCGAGACCGCAATGATGTGGAGAGAGGGAGCAGTTATGTTTGGTCCGAGAGTCGTTTATGGAGTCCGGCCGAACCTGCAGCTTTCTTTTGCATCGCCTTTCCACGTCACGCACGGGGAGCATCCCACAGGCCGCTTTACTGCAATGATGCCAGGTGTCCCCGAAGCAGAGGTGCTCGCAGGTTGGCGGTTTTATCACGCAACTCCGGGTATCGGTACACGCAACGAAGCTACTCTGTATTTCGGCGGCTCTGCCACGACGCAAAAGTTGCCCCGCTCTGATTCTCCTCCATTGAAACGGGAACCGGCTGTGTACGCCGCACTAGCAGCAGGACGAGTCGCCCGGAGCTACGACATATGGGCCGGGGTCGGCTATCAACGATACGGAGAATGGGAGACAGGCATCAGTGACCACCAGAGCAACACATTACTTAGCAGTCTCGCCGTCGGTTGGCGGCCACCCTTCTTGAATAAGGGATACCCCAAGCCTGATCTACGCTTGTTTTGGGAGACAACCGGCGAGGAGGTAGGGCTAGCGCGGTTGCAAAGAACGCCCGGCGGCATCACCCCCGGGCATGGCCACGACGCGCAATCTGCTGTTGCCCGTCCATTCCTTTCTACAATTATTCCTCCGCCGTTTTCCGGCACCAGCATTCTCCGCAATTCGGGCGGCACGGCGGTATTCTCCGGCCCGTCCTTGCTTTGCACGTACAAAAACTTCGCTTTCCAGGGTGGGATTTTATTTTCTCTCTTTGATCAGCCGAACGGCTATCAGCCTCGTGAAAATGTTCGAGCAGCCTTGGGTTTTAGCTACTATATTTTGGGACGGAGAAAATGAACCTGCGCTTCAGTCTCAGAATTCCTATCCTCGTCTTGACCGGATTTTTGATGGCGGCTGAACCCCTGCACGCGGAGTATCTGAAGATTCAGTTGCGGGTCTACGGTCTCGATTGTGGACTTTGCGCCCGCGGGGTGGCTGCCTCCGTCGAGCGGTTAGATGGGGTGAAAACAGTTGATGTGAACATTAAAACAGGGCTTCTGGAGATTGAGTTGGCGCCAGGCAACACATTCAAGATGGCCCGCCTTCGGAAAGTGATTCGGGAAAATGGATTTCGGTCCATGGAAGCAACGGTCACGGCTATAGGTGCGTTCAATGCCTCGGCGAAATTCGAAGTCACTGGATCGGGAGAGGCATACGATGTCGCTCAGGGCCCCGACAAGGATCGCGCTCCGGTGCAACTAACGTTCAAGATCCAATAGCCGTCCTTCCCGGTCGAGCCAAGGAACGGTTCCCCGCGATATCGACCTCCCACTCAAGTGGCTGGATTCTGTGTTTCGCACATTTGGGTAGCTTCGGGCGAGTGATCGACCGCAGTTTTTGCTTGGCGCACTCTCGTCTTACGCTTTTTCCACCAGATGTAGACTCCCGTGATCGAGAGCATCGTGAGGATCAAGCCGAATAGCGCCACGAGAACGCGATATGGGAGAAAATCGCGGATGTCACCGTAGTGAAGTCCCCAGAGCCAAGTGCTGACCGTGTTGCCTGAATGCTGGCCCGAGGGCAGGAAAACCTGGCGAAGCGCGCCGGTGTTACCGTCCACCCAGACGCCGGTATCCCAGCCGTGGCCGCGAATGTCGTTGCTGCCGCGGACGTCATACGTGTACACGCCAAATTCGGGAATGTAGGCGAGACCGTAAGGGCGGGTCACGGTGAAGTGGTGCTCGGCCGCCATGTTTGCGACCTGCCGTTCTCCAATCGTCTGGGCATCACGCCAGGTCAGCTTCGGATTCCAAAGAGGCTGCGGCAGGGTGTAAGTGGCAAACGCTGCCTCGTCGGACTGATAGTCGAAGAGAGCGGCGGTTACACGTTCGTATACCGGCCGGAGTGAGAGCATGACGCTCGACCACGCGAAGACAAACAGTAAGGGCCAGAACCAGAGGCCTCCGGCACGGTGGAGATCGAAGTTGATGCGGAATGCATTGGCACGCCACTTAACCTGCCATGCGTATTTCCAGCGTTGCCAAAAACCACCGCTTCCGCGTGGCAACGTGAGATAGAAACCTACAAAGCAGTCGAGCGTCCACACCAAGGCAACAATGCCGAGCGTCCACGCTCCTACCGATCCCATCGCCATCGAGGTGTGAAGTTTGTAGATGAACGGCATGAAGTTGGTGCGCCAGTTTGGACTTGAGCAGCAACGGCCTAGTTCGCGTCCGGTGTAGGGATCGAGAATGAGATGATCGAAGTCCGACTGATGTGGCTGGCCAGTGGCCGGATTCGTGCGAAAGCGGAGAGCGATGTAGGCCTGATCGCTATCAATCGCAAAGTATCCTGGTCGAGCCTGAGGTACCAGCGTCTCGGCCCTTTCGGCGAGCGTCGCGAGATCAAGCGGTGATTGGCCGGGTTCAGGCGACGCATGCCACTGCGGATTCAGCGCACGGTCAATCTTTGACCTGAACGCCAACAGAGTTCCTGTAAGCCCGACGACGATGAGAAATACTGTCATCAACAGGCCCGTCCAACGGTGCAGCCACACGAAATAGCGATGGATCATCCGGATGCCTCCCATATTGGCAGCGGTTGAGTTCAAAATGACAACTTCAGCGCGAGTTGGATGGAACGTGGCGCTCCGAATTGATACAGCGGGCTGAGAGCGCCGCCTCCACTGCTGTTCCCGCCCAGATACTGTCCCAGCGTCATCAGCGAGTAGCCGAACTGCGCGTTGGAACCAAAACCAAGATTGAGCGAACTATATGGCGGTGCAAAGTTGGGGTGGTTCAACACGTTGAACAGTTCCGCTCGGAATTGGAGCTTTAGAGACTCGCCGATCGGAAAGTCCCGATGAACCGCGAAGTCCCATTGCGACGCGGGGAAGGCTCGCAGAGCGTTTCTTGGAAGATTTCCCTGGCTCACTACGTTTCCGTTCCCATCCGTTGGAGGAAAGCAGAACGGCCCGACGCAAGACAGGTTCGGCCCGTCCGGAGTGTTATTGATGATTTTCCCGCCCGGATACTGAGACCCATACAGATAAAAAGGAATTCCTGGAAGAAGATCGGGTCTCACATAGATAGGTTTTTGGGTGAACGATTGACTTTCGTTAATCGTCACGTCCACCGGAGCGGAAGAATAAGCTTTGATGACGCTCTGGAGCGACCATCCGCTCAAGACGGCTCCGACCAACCGATCCGGCTTGTACCCGGGAATGTCGTAAGTCAGCGCCGCAGACAACTGGTGACGAATGTCGAATTTCGAAGGTCCTCGATTGTCGTTAATCCCCTGTCCGCTTTGGCCAAACACGGTAGAACCAGTGTCAATGCTGTGCGCCCATGTATAGGAAGCCAGAGCCTGAAGTCCGTGTGAGACCTGCCGTTGAAACTGCGTCTGCAGCGCGTTGTAACTGGAGGAGCCGCCGTTGTCGAACAGCCCGATTCCTCCGGGGTAATTCGCGGGAGGAGAGTTGTAGGGGAAGATTGTCTGCACCAGTCTTCTTCCCGCAGCGCCGACATACGACACCGTTAGAGTTTGCTGTTTGCCAACTTCCTGCTGCAGAGCCACATTCCACTCAAGACTGTAAGGCGTTTGAAAATGTGGATTGAATCCGAGCAGAAGCCCGCTATTCGCAGAACCGGGAGGCACAATCGCAGGTGGTGCAGCATAGGCGGGGTCGAGCGGGAACGTTCCGTTCGTGTGCGGGTATACGACCGGAAGTTGACTGCCGTCATAAAAGGCATATCCGGTATAAGGATATGCATATGCGACCAGATTTCCCGCTGCTCCGGCGGCCAGGTCGTCGTAGAGGCCGATGCCACCACGAAGTACAGTTAACGCTGCGCCATTTCTTTGCGCGAGCTGGTATGCAACTCCCAGCCGAGGCATGAAATTCCGATAGGAGACTTGGTAGGGCGAAGTTCCCGCGGGCGCCAATGTGATTTGTGAAAGATCGCTGAGATTGTAGTTCGCGAGCGCAGGAAAGGCCGGGCCTTCGATTGTTTTGGGCGGGACCTCGACTCCCCATCGCAGGCCATAGGTTAAGGTGAGGCGTGGCTTCGGTTGCCATGTATCCTGTGCGAAAACGCCAAACATCCGAAAGAGGAACGTTGCGGGAATGTTTTGGTTCGTAAAAGCAAAACCGACAACGCCATCCTCGGTGGTCGGATAATCATTGAACTGTACGTATTGGTTGTACTGGTCTGGGGCAAATCGCGGTGACAATCGGCGATAATCCACTCCGAATGTGAGTCTGTGAGAGCCTCGTTGAATTGCAACATTGTTCACCACTTCAATCTGGCGCTGAAGGCTCGTTTCATTCGCTCCAATGTCGAGATACCCGTTGGTGGTGAATCCCGCTTGAAAGCCAATATTGCCGTTCTGCAGGTTGTAGCCGTTGGGCAGGGGAGGCGAAGTTATGGGAGTGGCGCCGCCAAAATTGCTCGACAGAGAAGCACCAGTACTGTTTAAGCGGCTGTAATTGAATCGGAAGTCGTCGTTGATAGAGGGAGAAAACGTCAAGGTTGTTCCAAGAGTCAGCGTTTGTATCGTTTGCGATTGAACCCCTTCCTGACTGAGCGCAACGCCAGACCCAGGTCCGAATCCGTATTGCGCGATGCGGGAGGGCGAATTGTTGTACCTGCCAAACAGCGTGACCTTGTCGCTCAGCCGGTGATCGATGCGGATACTGTAAGCGTCAAGAGAACTGGGATTCGAAAAGCTGGTGTTGAATTGAGCAATGCCGTTGCCAAGATCGGGCTGCTTCGGGTCGAAAGGATAGGCATTCAGGAACGGCTGTATGGCAGGGATCGCATCCTGCCGCGCCTGAAGGTCCGGAACCTGAGTCAGTTCCGTTTGAGGCAGTCGGAGGCGCAGTCCTTCATAGGAGAAGAAAAAGAAAGTCCTGTCTTTGAGAATCGGGCCGCCAAAAGTTCCACCGAAATCGTTCTGGCGTTCTTCTGCCTTTGGGAGAGGCGGATTGTTTAGATAACCGTTGAACCAGTCATTGGCGTCCAAAATGTCATTGCGCAAATAGTCAAATACGGAACCGTGAAACTCGTTCGTCCCCGAACGGGTAACGATTGAAATTTGGCCTCCTGCAGTAACGCCTGAGTCCGGGGCAGCGGTCGACGTCTGTATTCGGAATTCCTGTAGTGCGTCCACCGAGACGAGGCTGTTTGTCCCGCCCGACAGGCTCGTAGCACCAGTCTGTCCACCAAGTCCCCCGCCCGGGTTACCAATATTCCCTCCGATCCCGAAATTTGCACTTACCCCGTCTACCGTCCAGTAGTTCGAGGTCTCACGCTGACCATTTACGACGAAAGTATCCGTGTTGCCCTCTCCGCCAGTTGGGAGCACGCCCGGCGTCAGCTCAATCAGGCTTTGAAAGCTGCGTCCATTGAGCGGCAAATTATCGGCGAATTGCCGATCCACAACGGTGCTTACCGTTGCGTCGGTCGTATTGATGTTGAGAGTTTCCGCGGTTACAGTGATGCTCTCGCTCGCTGATCCAACTTGCAGCACAAGATCGCGGCTCACGCGGTCCTGAGCGTTGAGCGTAAACAGCGTCACCGTCAAGGTCTTGAAACCAGTCTTTCGCGCAGAAAGTTGATAGCGGCCAGGATGCAATGAGGGAAGGGTATAGAGCCCATCCTGATTCGTTTTCACGGTTGCTGAGAGATTTGTGTCAACGTTCTTGATTTCCACTTCTGTGTCGGCGACCACGGCACCAGACTGATCGGTTACCCGGCCAGATAGGTGGGCGAGTTCTGTCTGAGCTGAAGCCAGGACAGGGAGCACCAAGCAAGCGAGACAAACAGCCGCAATCCAACGCCATGTCGCACCACAAGTTGTCTTACATTCCGTCATCCTCATGCGCCTTTCCTTAAGTCAGCTTCTGAATGCCTGGAGTTGCCGGAAACCGGGCAGGCGTTTGGGTAGAACACCTGCCCGCATGTCCGCCGCTGAAGTGAGCCGTGTGGGCAACGGTAAGTCACTTCCTTAGCAAAGCGGCGGTGCGACGTCGCTATGGGGAAGCGATGTCACAGACCGTTGGCAAGCCGGAGAGCACTCTCCGCTCGCTCGTAATGCCGTCGTGTGTACCAAGTTGGTGAATACTGCTTGAGCAGGTTATGCAACTCGCCGAGTGCATCTTGAAGGGTTCGACAAATTGCGGTTGACCCATCCGCTTCGTCGAGAGGCTTCAATTGCGAAAGCCGTCCGTTTTTCATGTCAGTCGTTTTTGGTCCTGATTGAGCGTTCTTAGCCTTGTAGAGACTGAACAGCTCAATGGAAGGACAAAAATGAGATTCTCTAGAGCGCATGTCTTCCTCCGCGTGTGGCTTGCTGTGAAATCACCTTCAGACAACGAATTGAAGAACCAGTGAAACGAGAGAGCGCACATGCTCGTTTGTTACTCAAACGGGTACGTTGAATCTCGTTTCAGGCGGTAACGTCGTCGCTCTGAATGGGAGGTCCGCGGGATGGTTTGAGAGCGTTGTTAAAGGAGGGGTGAACTATTCGCGGCCTGTCATGGACTGCGCCATTCGTCAAGAGCTGAACCGAAGTAGGGGAGATCTTCGAAGCAGTCTTTGCGCCGCTGGGGTGAGACGGATGAGATCGGAAGGGGCAGTCGGGCAATGCATTGCGGAAGACTAGTCCGGCAGAGGTCCAACCTGCACCTTCCATCGCCATGATGCAGCGATGCTTGCCGTCGCGCCGACAGCACGCAGGCAGGGGGTTATCCCTTCCTGCATACAAAAGCATCAGCAATGGCGCCGTAAAAGTCGCCATTAGCGCGACCGCGAAAATCCTGCGAATTGGAATTACAAGTATCAAACCGGCTTTTCCGAATGACTTCGCATCGCTCAAAACGTAATGCGAGAAACTGCTGCGCTGGCGCGTCGTGATCCTTTCTCGTCCACACTGCGGTCACGTGGTGGTTACATTCTCGTCGCATTGAGTGTTTTTCAGTGGCTGTGATCGGAAGCATTTAGATCCCGCACTCGAATTTCAATCGCTTCCAAAATCTCCCCGCGAAGCGCCGCATCGACCGTGACGTGATCTCCGCGTTGGAGGTCGTTGTCGCTAATGGCAGCATCGCCGCGAAACAGCTTGGTGCGCTCGACGATGTCCACCATCTTGATGCCGGATGTCGCGCATCCCATTGGGTCCGGATCTTCCGTGATTCGAAGTCGCTTGCCGTCGATCCTTTTGATTGTTCCCGTTATTTGTTCGTTGACTGGAAGTTCTTGCTGAGCACTTGCGCGCGGCCTGCCCTCGTCCGCAACAATGGATCCGACAGAAAGCGCGCACAAAACAACAATTGTTCCCCATTTTATTTTCCCCATGACTGGCCCCCAGGCTGTCACTCATCCTCAGTGCTGTTGAGTGGTCGCGTTGTTTGCTGCTCCGATCTTCACTTCCGTCGCGTGTAACATGTCATCCATTTTCTTGGCATGAATTACAACTCGATCGCCAACCTTCACGTCTTCCAGCGTCGCGCTAGAGCCCGATTTCAAGTACTTCGTCTCGTCCGTGACCATAACGGTTTTCAGGCTCCCATCCTGCGTCTTGACAATGATGTTCATCCCGTCAACCTTTGAGACGGTGCCCATTACGTGCTGTTCGTCGCCGTGGGCCCATGCCGAGACCGCCAGGATGACTAACATCCAAATTGCAACCAATGAGCGCTTCATTGTCTTCTCCTAGTATTGGGTTTCACTTTCGTGTTTGACGGTCCGTTAAGGAATTCTTCCTCTTCCTGTTCTTCCTCTCGTTCCGTTGCACTTTTCGGGTTGAGCTTCTGCATCGCTGCAACCTCTCCCTGTGTCAGCGCAGGGAGATGGCGAATGAATGACACCAACGCCCATGTCTGAGAGTCCGAATTGCCCAAGTTCGGGTCGCCCCAGGCCGGCATACCTGTCAAGGGCACACCATTGCGAATGATGTAGTAGAGTTCGCCGTCGCTGAGAGATTGTGTTTCCGCATTGCGCATGTCGGGCGCCGGAGGATAGAAATTCCGTCCCATTTCTGTGTCGCCGCTCCCGTTGTTCGCATGACAGGTTGCGCAATGGTCTGCCCAATGATCCATCCCTTGCTTCAGAATCTCTGCATTCCCGGGGAGTGGATTCGTTGTGCTCCGGGCAGTCGCGGGAACCAACCAGGCGCGGATCTGCCTTGACGCAAACCCTTCGAAAGGCCCGGGTGATCTGCGGGTGCTCAGCCCGGTTTGCCGCAACCGGAATGCGCCAAGCACCGCGGCCGTGATTACAAACAGGATCGCGATCGCCCAAATTCGAGTTGTTCTCCAACTCACAGCCATTGTGATTCCACTCTAAGAACGGTAGGGGAGGCCACTGGCCATCTCGCGAGTCACTGAATCACTTCATCCAGGTGAACTTCAGTCTGCTTCGCATCACCATCACCACGGCTAACAATATTGAAAGACACCCTCTTGTCTCCGAATACCATCTCCACACCGCGAACGGAGACCCCTCCGCTTTCATTCTCCCGGGCCGTGATGCTGGCTTGCGTTCCGCGCTCGCGTGTCAGGTTTTCGAGCAAGTCGCAGAGGCGTTGCGCGAGTTCGACAGAATCGTCGTCTTGCGTCCATTTTCGGAAGCGGGCGACACGTCGTACCTTGCCCGAGTCGAAACTCACGACCCCCACGTAGTTGTCAGGCTCCGCCTTTTCGGAAATCAACCAGGAGTCTTCTTCTCCCTGTGCGCTTCGCAGCTTCTGCAATTGGTAGAGCTGCGACAGTTGCCGCATCACAGTTTCCTGCAGGTCGCCCTTCTTGATGTCCACTCCCGAGAGTTCGAGTGAACCCTGCTCAGTGGAGACCTGCCGTGTCGGTGGATGTGCCGGCGCTTTGTCGTTGGCTGCGTAGGCTGTCCTGGCGGGTGGTCCAGCTGCGAGTGCAATGACAATCGCGATCCACGGTGCATGCAGTCGATAATTCATTCGTACGTGCTCCCTTCGGCTCATTCGATACGGGTAGCGAATAAACGCAAAGCTCCGTTCCCCTTGCCTAGTAGTGAAATCGGTAGCGCAGTTGCACATAGATCTGCCTCGGCAAGTTCCAGTGATAGCCGCCAAATGTGAGGCTGTCGTCAAAGATCACGCGGCGATTGGCCACATTAAGTGCAGTCACGGAGACAGTGAAGCGCTCTGCGAAGTCCTTTCCCGCCGATAGATCAAAGGTTGTGTGCCCGGGCAAGTAGTCGCCTTGATAGGGCCAACCCGGCGTCCCGTTTTCCCCATTGCTGAAGCCTGATCCGTAGTAAACATTCGTTGAAACGTACGACCGCCAGGGTAGCGAGATATCGCCTCCGACATTCAACGTGTTTCGCTGATCGTGATCGAGCGGACTGAGACCGGGTGACAGGGTAAAGTCGGTAAGTCCGCCAGTGATCGTGCCGCTACCCTCGGCGATCTGATTGGAATACGCAAGGTGAGCCTGAGCACGATGGGCAAAGCGCGGCGAACGGAGAGTCAACTCCCAGCCGCGAATCAGGGCGCCAGACACGGTGAGCGGAAAGAAGATATTGGAGGCGCCGATATTGTTATGGTCGAGAAAGTTGACAACATTGGTCTGGAAATTATCAACGTCGAGAACCCAGCCGCGGTATGGGATGACCACACCGAACTGATGTTCTTCGTCCCGCTCGCCCGGGAGTGGGACGAATCCCAATTGTTGGCTCTGCGTGAAATCGACAAGCGCTGGACCAGACACGGTTTCGATGGGCGGTGCCTGGTAGTAGTGCCCGTAGAACGCCCGGAATGTCCAATGGAGATGCGGAATGGTCACGGTGGCGCCAAAGCGAGGACTGATGGCGGATTCTGAGATCGGCGGCGCGGAGTTTGCTCCGAAATTGCCTTCGGCAAACCTTGTGGGCCGCATTCCGGCAGAGAGCGTGAGCCAGGGAAAAGGTTTCAGCTTGTCATCGATATAGAACGTCTCCAGATTGGCGGTCGGTTTCTCTGAGTCAGTAACGGGTGGGTTACCGCTGCCATCGTTGAAAGTTGCTCCAAAGAGTTGGTTGTCTCTCTGATAGAAGCTGAGGAATCCGACCTGCAAGTCGTTCAATTTGTGGTTGGCAGCCAAGCTGGCCTGTCCGCCGACATAACTGGAACTGCGATTCTCCGTAGTCGCGACAGGAACGTCGTTCGGATTGCTCGAGTAGTCGCCACTGTTGTAGTGGTAGAACGGTGAGACGGTTGTCAGCAGGTGAGAATTGAAGGTGTGAACCCACGAGAAGAGTGCACCCGTGTCCGTCTCCCGTTGCGCGTCACGGAGTCCGACGCTGGCATAGCCGAGCGTGTTTTCGAAGTCGTTGGGATCAGGATCGTACGGAATCTGAAAGAAGTCGTGACGCGCGGACGTTACCAGCCGAAGCTGATTGGATGAATCTACGTTGTAAATAAACGATCCGAAGCCGCCGTATCCGTTGACCGCATCGTGTACGACCTGCGGTACAGGCGCCTGGAGCCCAAGGTCGCTACGGTTGCCATTCACACTGGCGTAGTAGGCGAATTTTTCCGTGTGACTTCCGACACTTAATGCATTGTCGGTGGAATAAAAGTTGCCCGCACTCAAAACGAGTTCGGCTTCGTTGTTTCGCTCGAATCCCGTGCGGGGCACGACGTTGAACACGCCATACGTCCGGTCGCCGAATTCGGCGCCGTAACTTCCGCGGTTGACCTCAACGTAATCCATGTCTTTCGGATCGAATTGTGCTCCAAGATTCTGTGCAATCGCCGTATTGATCACTGGAATCCCATCGAGCAGCCAGGTCGTTTGATGGCCGCCACGCATATGCAACATGTCATGTGTCACATACGCGCCGGGCACGAAGTCGGTAATCATGGAAAGACTGTTGGTGAGATCGGCGCCAGGAGTGCGCTGGATATCGGTGCGATCGACGAGCGTAATCGGGGTAGCTGTATCGGTTGGAGCGACCGCCCCCGCTGCTGAAACCGTAAGTTTTTCGTTGGCCCCTGCCACTTCCAATTGAAAGTGGACGACCGGCACGGTTCCGGAAATAACAGTCACATCCTGTCCTGCCTGTGTGAAGCCTTTGCCGGCGACGGTGACGGTGTAGTCTCCGAGAGGAACACCGTTGAATTGAAACTCTCCGGTGCTGTCAGTGTTCGTACTCTTGGCCCAATCCGACGATTTCGCCTTGAGCATGACCATCGCATCCTGAATCGGGCGATGATGAGGGTCGTGCACAACGCCGCGCACGGCTCCATAGACATTGGCAAACGCAAGACCGCTCGTCAGGAAGAGAATGATAAGGGTCAGAATCACTTTGTACTTCATCAGTTCTCCTTGTGTCGCTCTACAAGATGAATGAGCACGAATGATCGTGATGCACTACCGTCCTCGGCTTGCCGTCGTCAGGAATGAGGTCTCTTCACTCGGATCAACTACGATCTCTGAAGAAAAGTCTTATCCTCACAACGAACAGGCAGCAAACGCTACGCCGGTGCTTTACCCCACACGGTGAGCTAACGGCAACACTTCGACAAGAGAGGACGTTTCTGTGCTGAACGGAAAAACAGGATCAACTAGGGAGAGACTCTGCGGGAGGCCCACGTGGAGATATATCTGAATCGATATCCGAAAGCAGCCGCACTGACTCGGCTCTTACAACCAGTATCTGGTAAGCAATGCAGTGAGTAATTGTGCGAGAGCATTCCCCCCGCGCAATGGGCGTTGGCGTCGCAGTTTCCGAATGATACGGACAACAGGAAGGGGAAGTGCGAAACTCCGGGACTTTATCACCGGTAGATATCACGCCGGAGGTTCCGGACATGCAATGATGCTTCCCGCTGCGACGGCAGCAGGCAGGAGTCGATTCCGTCGCCACGGCCAGTGCAACCGGGGCAAAGAAACTCCAGGCAAGAACGCTCAGTACGAGAGCTGCTACGTATCGCCGCATGCTAGTCAGTGAAGAAAACCTAACCCCTGAGGTGAAAGCGGCTGAACCCCACTACCACCGCGATGGTGCCACATCATACAGCTTTTCTGTCTTATCGTGCCATCGAAATCAGGAAATTTCTTTGTGCAGGGGCAAAGACCGGTGCCCGGTTTTCAGTCGGCACGCCATCGAGCCTCGTTCACTTGAGTTGTTCAGCATAAAGCGGCGGGGTGCAGTCGATCTCGCAAATCCTCGCATTGGAAAATTCTTGTTTGGAGGAATCAGGGGTGAGAATGGCGGGGCGGCGATACCGTGTCCGGAGAACTCATGACCAGACGCCCGTGGCGGACTCCCTTTGTGCTAATGAGCTTATCTGCTAATTGTTGAATGTGGCCAGACTTCCCGCGGAGCAGCACTACCTCAAGGCATCTATCGTGATCCAGGTGAGCATGGAGCGTCGAGATAACAACCTCGTGATGTTCATGTTGAAGGTCCGCAAGCTTCTCAGAGAGAAGCCGGGTGTGATGGTCGTAGATCAATGTTACGGTTCCCACGACGGAAGCCTTCGAGGTGACGACTGCGCTCCCCACGAGTCGATCTCGAATCAGGTCTCGGAATGCCTCGGATCGATTGTCGTAGCCTTTCTCAGCGATGAACTTGTCAAAACGATCGAGTAGTTCCGAGTCTAAAGAAACTCCGATTCTGCTGACCGGCGCCATAGATTTGTTCCCAAGTCCTTGCCGCTCAGCGTAGCACAACAGTGCACGGACGTAATACTCGCCCAATAGCGATGAGTTCGCGCCCAGATGAACGGCAGACACCGGTACCGGGTACGACGTAACGCGGAGATGTGCATTCCATCACAGACGTGTTACGGATTCGGAGTTGATGATTTGAGATTTTGATTGCGTAGCACGAAGGTACAATTAGTATTACCATCGGTAACGCGAAAATTGGGAGAGGTCATATGGAACGCCTAATGTGCTCCTGGAAGAACGTCCTGATGCACAGAGTAGGGGTTTCCTCTTTACTGTTGGTGATCCTTCCGATGACACTCGCAGGTCTGCCCGTCTTTGCTGCGCAGGAAAATAAGCGAGTCACGACAAACGGTAAAGAGCGGCTTCAGTTATCGGGAACTGTTGTCGACGTGTCTGGCGCGGTGATTGCCGGGGCGACCGTGCAGGTTCGGAGCACGAACGGTACCGTACGAATCGCGACGCACTCAGATAGCAACGGCTCCTTCGTGATTTCCGGACTTGCCGCTGGTAACTATCGACTCGTAGTATCTGATCCTGGTTTTGATACCAACGAACTTCCCGTCGCAGTGGGGACTGTCGAGGTTCCGCAGCCACTGCGCATTTCTCTGACGGTGGGCTCGGAGACCACCACCATCACGGTGCAAGGGCGAGCTAATAGCCTCATCGGCATTGCCGATTCCGCCACGCAGGGAAGCGTGGGCGCAGCAGAAATCCAGGATCGTCCAATACTTCGTTCGGGAGAAGTTTTGGAAACCGTTCCCGGCCTCATCATCACGCAGCACGCGGGCGGAGGTAAGGCCAACCAATATTTTCTTCGCGGTTTCAACCTCGACCACGGCACAGATTTCGCCATTTTCTTGGATGGTATGCCGCTGAACCTGCCGTCGCATGCGCACGGCGAGGGCTACGCGGACATGAACACCGTCATCCCAGAGTTTGTGGAGAGGGTCGATTTCCAGAAAGGCCCTTATTCCGCTGAGGTCGGCAACTATGGCTCGGCTGGAAATGCCCGTCTGGTGTTTTTTAAGACCTTGCCCCGGAACTTCTTCAAGGTGGAAGGTGGCATGTACGGTTATGGGCGCGCCGTTTTTGGCTCATCGCGAAAGCTCGGTTCGGGCAGTCTGCTATACGGCGGGGAGGCTTATCACGACGACGGCCCTTGGAAGCATCCAGATAACTATTACAAATTCAATGGCGTTCTAACCTACAGCTATGGCAAGGACGCCAATGGGTTCAGCATCACAGCTCGCGGCTACCATGGGACGTGGCACTCGAGCGATCAGATTGCCGAGAACGCCGTGCCGCTCGTTGGGTTCTTCGGGACGCTCAACCCGACCGATGGTGGGCGTTCACAGCGTTACAGCTTACAGGCCGAATGGAACCGCCGGGATGCAAATTCTCAAACCCAAGTGGTGGCCTACGGGTTTTACTACGATCTCGACCTATTTTCTGATTTCACGTATTACCTGACGGACCGGCTCCGCGGCGATCAGTTCGAGCAGCAGGATAAGCGCTGGGTGGCAGGCCTGGATGCACGCCACACAATCTTCAGCGAATGGTTCGGCCGCAAGGTCGAGAATACCTTCGGTCTGCAAGTCCGCAACGACTGGATTCACAATGGCCTTTACCAAACCGAAGATCGCGTGCGCACAGACAAAACCGATTCTTCCGGCAATACCTTGCCCGCGACCACCCAAGCCGATCGCTTTACCGACGTGCAAGTAGGTTTGTATGCGAAAAATAGAATCCAGTGGTCGGAAAAATTTCGGACCGTCGCAGCTATACGCGGTGACGTGGGACACGTCGACGTCACCAGCCTTGTCACCGCGGCCAATTCCGGCACGGCTGGCAAGTTTCTGCCCAGCCCAAAACTAAGTCTAATCTTCGGCCCGTGGTCGAATACCGAGTTCTATATTCAAGGCGGATTCAGTTTTCACAGCAACGACGCGCGTGGCGCAACGCAAACGGTCGAACCCGTTTCGGCGGAGAATCCTTACCCCAATACTCCCGTCTCAAGAATTCCTCTCCTGATCCCCACCAAAGGAGGGGAAATCGGCATACGCACTCTCGCCATTCCGCATCTGCAAAGCACCAGTTCGCTCTGGTATCTGCACAGCGCGTCTGAACTGCAACAAGACGGCGACACCGGCGGCACGGTTGCTTCACAGCAGCCAAGCAATCGCTATGGCATCGAATGGGCGAACTACTACACTCCACGGGAACACTGGGCGTTCGATTTTGATATATCGGATTCCCGCGCCCTTTTTAGCACCATAGATCCGCATGATGCTGCGCCCAACAGCCCCGGTAGTAAGTGGGTGCCCGAAGCGGTTGGATGGGTGATTGCCACCGGTGCAACACTGCATGATGTCAAAGGTTTTTCGACAAGTTTGCGCCTACGTTACTTTGGCCCGCGCTACTTGACGTCCGACGCGATTTATCGCTCAAACTCAACGGCATTGCTGAATGCGGAAGTTGGTTATCGCATTAACGAAACATGGCGCTTTTCAGTTGAATTCTTGAATCTGCTGAACCGACGCGATCATGATGTTGACTACGCTTACACCTCGCAAATAACACCAACCGCCCCTCCAGTGTTCACAGCTGTTTTCCACCCAGTCGAGCCGTTTCAGGTACGAATCGGGCTAGGGGGAAGGTTTTGACAAATTGCCGCGCGGCCGTCGGCTCTCGGCAGCGTTGTGACGGGTCGGGTGCAGTCAAGGTCTCTAGGGCAATCAGGGTCATGTTGAACCTCGTAACGATTCGCTATGAGGCTGTCGGATCGGCCATTTCGGAGATTTCGATCTCAAGTCGTTGTATCTTTGAGTCAAGAGCCCATCAGATCGCCTAAATAAAAATGGACGATGAGAAGTGTTGTACGGTAGCCTCTGACACAAATCGATCTGTCACGCATGAGGCGGCAGGTCGAGTCCCGTCGCTCCCTCCATTCGACGCAATCGCCACGGCTCGGCTTGAAGAGGGCTCACTTCGGTGGTTGGCTCAAAACGAAATCGAGCCCAATCTTGGTCCAAGATTCCAGGTCGAAGTCCGAGCGATATCCGCCAGGAGCGACATAAACGAAGCCCTTCATGTGACGTCCGGTAAAGTCCATTGGACGCGCGTGAGGACGCTTCAGAGCATGTTCGAATGCAGCAGGACCCGTCCGAACAACTAGATCCGCTGCAACAATCCCACAGCACATGTGGCCATTAACCATGAAGGCCAGCCCACCGAACATCTTTTTCTCGGTGACCTTGTATTTGCCCCGGAATAGAAGGCGAAGGCGCTCAGCTAGATTTTCGTCGAATGCCATAGTTACACACCCGTTCGGTGTACGATGCGTTCGTCATCACAATTGAAATGTCGATGGATTGGAGACGAATAGGGGAGTGCCCTTGGCCTTGATCTCCACCTCCACGAGGTACCGGCGGATCGCGTCTGTTCGGATTTCCATGCCAAGGCCGGGAGAGTCCGGAAGATGGATGTAGCCCTCGGCATCGCGTTCCAGGTGATTGGCTGTGAGTTCACGCGCGAGCGCTTTCGGGGCAAAGGGATATTCACAGACCTGAGACTCGGACAATCCGGCGCAGGGTTGCAGCGATGCGCTCAGAGCGAGATGCGAGGTGAACGTGTGGTTCACAAACGTTACGTTCTTCGCCCTTGCATAATCGGCCACGCGCTTGGACGGGCCGATGCCGCCGATACGGCCCGTGTCGACCTGGATGTAGCCAACATTTCCGAAATCGATAAGCTGTTGCGCCATGTAGAAATTGTGCGCGCCTTCTCCGGCGGCAAGCCTGGTTGAGCCTCGTTTACTCAAGGAAGCATAGGAATTCAATGCGCTGGTGTGAAAGGGCTCTTCAAGCCAGGTAGCGCCGATTTGTTTGAGCATCAGCAGCCTTGCGGCGGCGGCTTCGACATCCTCGCCGAAGATTTGTCCCACATCGATCATGAGAAGAGCATCTGGACCCAATCCTTCGCGTGCGGCGGCGAAGTGTTCGAGATCGGTTTTCAAGTCAAAGCGGCCAATGGGTCCCCATCCGAACTTGACGGCGCGGTAGTTTTGCTGGTTGGCCGCTCGCGCCAGGTCGTATGTCTGTGCAGGGGTATCCCCGAATAGCTGCGAGGCATAAGGAAGCTTTGGGTATGTGCTGGAGTAGCCGAGGAGTTTCCAGACGGGTTCGCCTAGTTTTTTGCCCAGCAAATCCCAGAGCGCGATCTCGACGCCGGACCAGGTGTGAGGAGCTTGCAGAAGGTCCATGCTGTCCCACTCGATCTGAGCGGCGATCCGCCGAATATCATCGGGGCTTTCAACGGATTGGCCGAGGACGGAAGCACCGACGGGGCGGCAGGCTCCGTGCGACATCGGGCAGACGAAAGCCGCAATGGAGACAAGTGGAGAAGCTTCGCATTCGCCCCAGCCGACCAGCCCCTCGGAGGCGATACGCACAAGCAATGCGTCCTGGCTGCCGTCGCCTTCAGTGGTCACTTCCGGCATCGAAAGATAGAAAAAGTCGACGGCTTCAATCTTCAACGGTCGGCCTCCCAAGCGGGCAATTGCCGAAAGCACTGTACAGCATCCGCACTGGGTTGTGTCGGCCGGGCTTGAGGCAGCGCCGCAAAAGCACACAAATAATCAGAATGGCGGTTCTTTGTGCGCAACTTTGCCGTTGTCATTTCTTGCTGCGCGCGAGTACCTTAGTTCCTTCGCTTCCGATGTCATCTCCACCCACAACCGCACGCGCTGCAATGCCCAAAATCCTTGGGATGCCACGATGGCTGGCCTTCTCGCTGCTGACAATTCTGCTGTGGGGCACTTGGGGCGCCGTGTCGAAGGTCTCATCGGACGGAGTCGATTCGAACTCCAATCAGGTTCTCTTCACATTCGGATTGCTGCCACTGATTGCGATCGTGTGGCGCTCGCCGCGTAACGCGCAGGGCGGCGAGGGGCGGCGTAAGGGAATCGGATGGGCATTCCTGACCGGAATTCTGGGTGGAACCGGCAACATTGCTTTCTTTCGCGCGCTCGCCATGGGAGGGGAGGCTTCGATCGTGGCTCCGGTTACAGCCCTGTTTCCGTTGGTGACGGTGATTCTTGCGGTTACGTTTCTTCACGAACGAGTGGGAACAGCTCAGAAAATTGGTTTAGGTCTCGCTTTGGTCGCGATTTATTTGCTCAGCATGTAAAGGAGCTGGATGCTTCATTTGCCGGCATGGCTATGGTTCGCGGCGATTGCCCTTGTCTTCTGGGGCATCACCGGCGTGACGCAAAAGCTTGCCACGAATCGAATTTCGAGCGAACTTTCGTTCATCTGGTTCGCGTACGCGATGATTGCGATCTCGGCGACGCTCGTGTTGTTCGTTCCGATTCACTGGCATCTCCGCCCGATGATTTTCTGGGCCGCGGTCGTGGGCGGAACGTTGAACGGGCTGGGGGCGCTCACCAGCTTTACCGCGCTGGAATCCGGAGGTAAGGCTTCTGTAGTGATCTCCCTGATTTCGCTCTATCCGCTGATCACAGTTGCGATCGCGGTGTCGTTCCTGCACGAACGCCTGACCATCGCGCAGATCGTGGGCGTGGCATTGGCGATTGTTGCGGCGATTCTGCTCTCCTGGGAACCTTCTCCTTAATATTCCCAAACCGCGTGCCTCAGACGGACTCGCTCATCTTTCCTGCGGAATCGATTGCGCCGACCGAGCGTAATCCCTCCTGCACGAGGAAGCGAACTTCAGTTTCAAGCGACTCGCCCGGAGCCAGGGTACGAGTCCGGCCTTGGGCTTTCATCGCCTCGAAATTTAAGGGATAACCGGTACAGGGTTCGAGGACCGCCACGTTGTAATTGCGCCAGCCTCCGTAGGTTGCGAACAGCCAGCAGCACGGAAACACCGCAGAATCAAATTGCAGCCCACACGACAGTCCACTGGCGGTATTGGTGAGGGCACACCAGTTCCCCTTCATTTCCGTGCCATAAAAGAAGATCAATTGCCTGGCCGTTTCGGGAGTGATGCGCCGCAAGTCGACGTTGCCCGTTGGTGTTTTAATGATGGGCCATTCTGCCGCTGCTGGCGCGCCGGCAACAGTACCGGGGAACGCGGGTTCGAGGAGCACCTTCATGGCCGGAAAGTCGATGCGGTGTTGAGAGGATACAGCCATCGCGGGATGCAGTTTCCAAAGGAACGGGAACGGAGCACTTCCGCGATTCGTAAACCGATGACGAAACTCGATGCGTGACTGATCGCGCCGCAAGCGGATCGTTTTCTCGATTTCGAACGCACTGATCGGGGAGGTGAACTTCAACCGGACGGCGGCTTCATCGGAACCTGAGGAGACTTCTGGGTGCCAGTTGCCGGTCCACAGCTCGCCGTGGTCGGGATAGCTTTCGCCTTCGATGAAGGCCACTTCGTCGTTCGGAAACAGCTCATCCCATCCTCCGCTCCAAACGTCGTCGTAGCGGGAGTTCATGGGCAGCCGCGCCGGGGCAACGCGGGGATTATTCCAGAGCAGGTCCTGGTCGTAGGGCTTGTAGGTAATCTGCCAGATCTTGCCGCCTGCCTGCGGAAGGATGATCAGGCGCAGCACGCGATTCTCAAGAACCACCGCGTTGAGTCCCCGGTAGGACCAGTCGGTACTTACACGAACGGACATTAGTGCTCCTTTACAGGATCTTCCACCGCAATTTTCGGTTCGGTTATCACGCGAGCTTGATCGACGCCGCGAATGTATCTCGGGGGTGTTAGTGGATTGCGGATGGAAAGCTGGGAATTTCCAGCGGCGATAATGCCGCAGTCGAACTGCACGTGATCAAAACTGGCATGGCTGCTCCCGGTCAAACGTACCTCGCTGGTGGCAAGGTCTGGACGTTGGCCGGCGAGGCGTTGCGCGCCGACGGTCGACCGGGCGACGTGCAGTTGTGCGTCGCCGCTCAGCGAAAGCCAGTCAGCATAGATTTCAGAATCACGCACGATGATTTTTGCCTGGCCGTCGGCCGTCAACTCATCGATGACGCTATGCGTGATGGTCAGGTTCGCGCCTTTCCCGGCGTATACGTCCCAGGTGTCGACGTTGACGTCGGACAGATGAAAGCGGAATGGGCAATCGGATGCTCCACGGGTCGGGACGATTACCGGTTTCGACGCCGAGCCTTTGAGTCCGTGGGGAAGCGTGAGCGTGCCATGACAAGTGGGGGCAATGGAAAGTTGTGTGCGGCCGATGCGCTCCAGAGTGACGTCGCTGCTTCCGTGTACATACAGAAGAAAGATCTGCGCGGTGGTGTCGGTCAGGTCGGCTTCGGCCTGGGATCCCATTCGCAGTTTCCTGGAGAAAGGCCTGTCGGCAGGAATGTCGGCGAAAGTGAGGCGCTCGTTCTCGTCCGTGTGAGTCGAGAGGAAAACGAGATGTAGGTTGCGCGCGACGACGTGACTGGAGTGAGAAATCTCGAGTTCGAAGATTTTTAAATTCGCGAGGTCTGCCCGGACCCTGTCCAGATGAAACTCGGAGTTTACTGTCTGGAAGTCGTCGACTGACAAGTCTCCCCGGAGCAACCAGATCGGGTGAGCGCTGCCGACCTCGGTCATCGTGGAGTGGCGGATGCGAATCCGGGCTGGGCCCTCGCAGCGCAAACTGCTGGTGCCGTTCGGTGATCCCGGCGGATCGGATACTTGGAGGTTCACATCGGAGAGTTCGAGATCTGCCCCCGAGGCAACAGTAATCGGCCCGCGAATGTCGAGAGTGATTCCGTGGATGCGCACGTGACCCGCGATATGGAGCGGGCCATTCTGAATGTATGCGGCTTTTTCATCGATGACTGCGCCGTCCTCGAGCGGAGGCAGGCTTTTCTGTGCGATCGCGAAGGACGCGACCAGCGGGATAAAAAGGAACAGTGCGTATTTCATGGGAGAGACGTCACAAGGGCAACCGCCGGAAAGAGTATCCGATTGTACGGCGAAAGCCGAATGGTTATCGGATATTCCTTGCCAGATTCGGCCGGCCAGGGCGAAGGAAGCTTTTTCCGGTTATGCTAGGGGCATCTTCGCAAGCCAGGTCGGATCGCTTTCATGCGGATCTTCGGGCTCAATAGAAAATGCCAGACGGTTCTGGCCCTAATCGGTGTGGCAGTTTTTTCCATGGCCGCTGCGGGAAACGATTTCAAATCCCTGCTGCAAAAGGCCTTCGATCTACACCAGAGAGGGCAGTTCTCTGACGCGCTGCCACTGCTCCGTGAAGCGTACAGGCTCGAGCCCCAAGATTACTTCGTGAACCTGCTGCTCGGCATCGATACGTTGCGCACCGGGGAGCCAAAGGAAGCGATCCCTTTTCTTAAGAAAGCTTCCCGATTGCGTCCGCGTGAGGAGTTTCCTCTTGCCTACCTCGGGGAAGCCTATGCGCGGCAGAAGCTTTATCCGAATGCGGCCCAAGCCTATTTGCAGGCGGCGAGCATTCTGCCTGTGTCTGCCGATTCGGCAATTGCGTTAGTGGATTTTTCCGTGGCACGGTTCGGAGAGTTGTCGGCGGCGCTGCGGAGTTCGAAGAAGGGGCTGGCAACAGAGTATCGTTTGCGCGCTCTCGCGCTCGCAGGGAACGACCCGGCACGCGTGCAGTTGCTGCAACATGCTGCCGATCTTGATCCGGGAGTACCGGGAATCTGGTCGGCCCTGGCCGTTGCGACGCTCGCCAGTGGTGATCGCAAGACGGCCCAAATCGATCTCCAACATGCGCTGGAGGCCAATCCGAATGACCTGCGGGCATGGATCGTCGATGCTGAACTCGCGTCCGCGGCGGCGGATTGGAAGCGCGCGAGTGCCCGCCTCAACGCAGTGGCAGAACGCTCTCCTCAAACATTGGCCGAGGCGACGGCTGACTGGCCTAAGGAACTGGCGGCTCCGCCGGGAATGGCTTCAGGCGCGGCAGCGAAATTTTTTTCTTGCGCGCAAGAGTCGAAGAGCAGTTGCGATCTGGGCGCAGCACAAGGGACATCCAAGGCAGCCCCGGAATTGCTCTACCGCGAAGAACGATGGGAACGGCTTGCGAGCCTTCCCGCGCCGGCGCTCGACCGCACCCACGCCTGGCTGCAACGCGGAATTGCGTTCGCCCAACTGAAGGATTGCCGCCACGCAATTCCTGCGCTGGAGCGCGGAGTGGTTCGGTCAGCCGATACGTACGGCATGTTTCTCCTGTCGTGGTGCTACTCCGACGAGGCGGGGCGGGTGGCTCAGTCGGTACAGGGCGCGGACGTCGATGCAGCACCTCTGCACATTATGCGGGGCGATATTCTCCTGCATCTGCAAGGGAAGGCGGACGCCTCCATTGGCGAGTATGAACAGGCTCTCTCGCTGCATCATAATGATCCGTCGATCCTGGAGAGACTGGCGGAAGCGCAGTTCAGCGGAGGAAATAACGACGCGGCGAAATCGAATGCCGAGGCTGCACTCCGCCTCGATCCGCGGCGGGCCGGTGCCAAACGAACGCTGGCGAAAATCGCGATGCAGCAACGCGACTATGCCGCGGCACTGCCATACCTTAGGGAACTGGCGGCACGCGATCCGCAGGATGTGACCGGCCGAATCGAACTCGCCAAGGCCTATGCACAGACGGGGGCGTTCGAGGATGCGCGCAAGAATCTTGCTCCGGCGCTCGAACAAGGATATCCAGATGAACGCGGGACGCTGCATTATCTTCTCGGGACGATTTTGAAGAAGATGGGGCAAGACGCAGAAGCAGAACAGGCGCTTGCTGTCGCCGCACAACTCTCTGAGACCTTCCAGCACAAGTCGTACCATGACCAGGAGCCTGATGCGCAGCCGTGAACTCTCCCGGCGCCAGTTCGCGCGCTTACTTGGTGGGACTGGGCTGGCGCTGGCAGTTCCGTGCATGGGTGCGAGCGGTAGCACGACTGGGCCGATCGTTTTCCAGAATGCGGCACCTGAGAATGGGCTGGATTTTGTTTTGCGCAACGACGCCAGCGGGCGCAAATACCAGGTGGAGACCGTGCTCGGGGGACTGGGCGTTATCGATTTCGATGGCGACGGTTGGCCGGATCTCTACTGCGTAAATGGGGCGTCTCTGCCTTCGCTCGAAAAGAGCGATCCGAAATTCTTCAACCGCCTTTACCGCAATAACCGCGACGGAACGTTTAGCGATGTGACGCAGAAGGCTGGAGTGCAGGGACGCGGCTACGACGTTGGTGTCGCTGTTGGAGACTACAACAACGACGGCCATGAAGATTTGCTCGTCCTGGGTGTGCACGGGAATACGCTATATCGCAACAACGGAGACGGAACATTCACTGACGTGACCGAGGCAGCCGGGCTCAAGACGGCCGGGCCGGGGCATAAGCTGTGGTCGGTGGCCGCTGCCTGGGTGGATTACGACTGCGACGGGCATCTTGATCTGATCATCTCGAATTACTGCGATTGGACGCCGGGGGAAGATCCGGTATGCGGCGGTCTCGACCCTTCGGAGCGAGCCTATTGTCATCCCGACAAATATCGCGCAGAACCGATTCAACTCTTTCATAACAACGGAGACGGGACCTTCACCGAAGTGTCGGCGAAGGCGGGCATTGGGAACCTGCTCGGCAAAGGCATGGGCATCTCGATCGCGGACTACGACGGCGACGGGCTGCCCGATATCTTCGTGGCGAATGACAACGACCGTAATCTGCTCATTCACAACCTGGGTGGCGGAAAGTTAAAGGAAGTCGGCATGGCGGCAGCGGTCGCCTACAACGGGGACGGACGGCAGATCTCCGGCATGGGCGCGGACTTTCGCGACTTTGACGGCGATGGCCTTCCGGACATCCTGATGACCGGGCTCAAAGGGGAAACATTTGAGCTGTTTCGCAACAACGGCAAGGGATCGTTCGACGACGCGAGTGCGAGCAGCGGTTTGTTGAGATTGAGCCGTCCGTGGAGCGGATGGAGTTGTGGATTTGCCGACTTCGATAACGACGGATTGCTCGATATCTTCATCGCTTGCGGGGGATTGGATACCAACGAGCCGCAGCCGAACCGGGTGCTGAGAAATCTGGGAGGACGATTCGTGGACGTGTCGGGCGACGCCAGTTCCGATTTCTCTGCGGCGCGAGTGCATCGAGGCGTTGCGTTCGCGGATTTCGATAACGATGGGCGGATTGATGCAGCCGTGACTTCGCTCAACGGGCCGGTCGAGTTGTGGATGAATCGCAGCCCGAAACAGCATTGGCTGCAACTGAAACTCAAGGGAACGCGCAGTAACACGTCGGCGCTCGGGGCAAAGGTCATATGCCATGGGTCCGAGCGCAAGCAGGTGACGTTTGTCGAGAACAGCGTCGGCTACGCCTGCACGAGCGACCTCAGGGTACATTTTGGGCTGGGTACAGACAGCAACGTTTCCCTGGAGATTCGCTGGCCGTCGGGAATTTTCCAGGAGATCAAAAATGTGTCGTGCGATCAGAGGGTGGAGATCGTGGAACCACGAACTTCCTCCCGCTAAGAACGTTTCCCTGACATTCCCTGCCGATTAAACGATAGAAAAAACAGTTCTCCGTCTAGTTGTCCGGATGGCGGAGGTGGAAACTTGGTGCGCCAGCCGGACTTTAGCCAATCACTGTGGGATTGGTCTGGGCGGAATCCGAAGGAACATTTTACGGAGGAAAGTTATGTTTCGAGCAACGAACGTCGAGCGCACCTCCATGTCGAGAGTCCTGACGTGTCTGTTAGCTCTAGTGTGCGGGCTTGGAGTATTGCAAAACGCTGCGGCGCAATCATCCAACGGGCAGATTACAGGCTTGGTTACGGACTCGACTGGAGCCGCCGTCGAGGGCGCGACAGTCGTCGCCACCAACACCGCGACCGGAGTCGAGTACACGACCAGGAGCAATGGCTCTGGAGTGTATGTCCTTCCTCAATTGGTTCCGGGACCGTACAAAGTGTCGCTGAGCCACCAGGGATTTGCCACGGTCGAGAGGCCAGACGTCGCCGTGCGGACGGGTGACCGCCTCTCTCTGGACTTCTCACTAAAACCCGCGACCACGAAAGAAGTGGTCACAGTCACCGAGTCGTTGCCCTTGTTGCAGGCGGACCAGAGCAGCGAGTCGACGGTACTCGATAACAAGATGATTACCGAGTTGCCGCAACTCAACCGGAACTCGCTCGATTTGACTGGTGTGACGCCGCAGGTACAGGGGAAAGGGCCGCTCAGCGATAACATCGCCTCCCTGGGAAATGCAACATACCTTATCGCGAACAACGGGAACTCGTATGCCGTCTCGGGTGGACAGGTGAACGGAACAAACATCTCGGTGGACGGAAACCAGATCCAGGATTCCGAGTTCAACGCGGTGAACCGGGCTATTCCGACTCCAGACAGCATTGGTGAATTCCGCGTGGAAAGCGGCGTTCTTACCGCCGATCATGGCCGCTATTCCGGTGGCGTCATCACGATGAACACGAAGAGCGGCACGAATGAACTTCACGGCCGGCTCTTCGAATATTTTCGCAACCAGATTTTTAACAGCAACGGGTGGCAAAACAATGATATTGGTGCCACCCGGCAGGCGTTCCACCAGAACAACTACGGATTGTCACTCGGCGGCCCGCTGACCATTCCGCACGTCTACAACGGCGCCAACCGCACCTTCTTTTACTTCGGCTGGGAAGGAGAGCGTTACAACACCGGAGCTCCGGTGCTCACGACGGTCCCGACGGCACTCCAGCAGCAGGGAGACTTTTCGCAGACCATCATCGACTACAACGTCGATCAAACCACGGGAGTGAAGACTCCGTACTACGCGGCGATTTTCGATCCGTTCCACTTGGACAGCAACGGCAACCGCATGCAGTACGGTTCTGTGCCGGGAGCGCCCGTCGGATTCAACGGGTTTTCGGGCAGCAAGATCTGCTCGCAAGCAGACCTGACCGGTGGCACATGCCCGGCGGCGAGCCAGGGACTTTCATTGCAGAGCACTTTGTTTGCGCATTACATGGCGTTGTATCCACAACCGAACCACGTGGCAAACGGCAACGATGGGTACAGCAACAACCGGCTCGATAACATCGCCATCACACGCCCGACCGATCGTTTCTTCGTCCGACTCGACGAGAACCTCTCCAACAGCCAGCGCTTCAACCTCAGCGTCAGCCGGACGCACATGACGAACAACATACCGGCGCCGTGGTTACATGCGGCGAGGTCGTACACTTACGACCACGATGTCACCGGAAGTTTGCAGTACAACTGGGTCATCAACCCGACCTCCATTCTCGACGTCCATTTGGGATTCGGCGTAGCCAAACTCTATGACGACGGTGTGTCGGGCGATGGATCTGCTCCCGACCCGAGCATTGACACTACAACGTGGGGTTTCGATCCGCTGATCATCAGCAATCCTTCGCGCACCACGAGCCAGATCGCCCCTGTATTGAACATCGGCGGAGTTGGCGCGACAGGATCACCTGCCTTTGCCAATGTGGGTGGATCGCAGTTCGATACTTTCATCAACCAGACGACGAACGGAACGGTTGCGTTCACCAAGGTGTTTGGCCGCCACACCGTCAAGGTGGGTTACGAGCAGTATTTCTACCGCTTCAGTGAGATCGGCGGCGATCACACGGGCGTGGCCTGGATCAACAACGGCGGGGGATCAGTTCAGAATTGGCAGAATTCCGGAGATGCCACAACCGGATTCCCTCTGGCAGAACTCATGATGGGTTCATCGCATGTTTTCCAATGGGGCAATTGGCAGATCACTCCGTATGGCTTCAACGAGGCGATGTATGGCATGGATGACTGGAAGGTCAATCAGAAGCTCACAGTGCAGATCGGCTTGCGATGGGATCATGACGGCGGCAGGTCTCCGAGAGATTTTGGAGAATCGACGCCGCTTACATATCTCATCAATGCGAGAAATGTGCTGAATCCGATCCCGAGCTGGAACTGGGGCCAGGTGACCTCGACTGCCGGGTTATCAGGACTGAGCTCTTTGCCCCAACCGGGATGGCTCACGCAAGGAACGACCGGGCAGGTGGTCTTGCTCGACACTCCGCCGTATCCGCAGAAAAAGCTCTACACCACGGACATGACGAATTTCCAGCCGCGCCTTGGAATGGCCTATGCGTTCAATGACAAGACCGTCGTCCATGCGAGCGCGGGCATCGTGGATCAGGGAATGGGAGGTCTCTCGACCGACTGGTTCAGCTTCTACTACAACACGGTGACGATGAACCAGATTTCGAGCCTCGACGGCCAGCATTGGGTCAGCGAACTCGGCCCCGACCATGGCCTGGGAACCTTCCCTACGCAACCTTCAGGCTCAAATCTGGGCTACTATCCGCGCATTACGACGAATGCCCAGTACTCAAACATTACATTTGGACAAGCGGCTAATCCGACCCAGGGTGGCGCGGCAACGCTCAATCACTTCCAGTCTCCGACCGACTACATCTGGGACGTCAGCGTGCAGCGCCAGGTTGGAAGAAGCTGGACGGCGACGGCAGACTACACGGGCATCAGGGGGATTCATCTGCTGATGCCGTTGTGGGGATGGAGCCTGAACAATATTCCGCTTCAGTACTATCAGCTGGGAACGGCGTATGAGCAGCAGAATCCGGGATCAAATGTGTTCTCGGTGCAGGTGCCCAATCCGTTCTACGGGCTTTCGCAGACATTCTCGAGCGAGCCGACGCTGCCACTGGGGCAGATGCTGGGCCTGTCGCCGCAGTACGCCAACACAACCCCCGGGCAAGCCACATGGGGCCGGTCCTTTTCTAATTTCCTGAACTTGCAGATCCAGAGCCGCGGCTATCATGGGCTGACGCTGCTCGCCTCGTACAACATCAGGAAGACTCTCACCAACAGCTGGGGCAAGGACATTCAACACGGCGGCCCGGCGGGCAGCGGTTATCTGCAGAACCCGCACAACCTGATGGAAGCCTACGGAGTGGCAGGGTACGAGATGCCCCAGACCCTCTTGCTCAACTACTCCTATGAGCTGCCATTCGGCCACGGGCGGCAGTTCATGAGTCATGGCGAAGGAATTGGATACAAGATTCTCGATGAGGCCATCGGGGGATGGAACGTCGCCGGGGTCAGCACCTGGGATCCGAAGGGAACTCCATTGCTGGTTCCGCAGTTCCAAAGTCTCGGCCAGGCTCCCTACGATGGGTTGACTGCGCCGGGAGCCGCGATTCGGTGGTCGCTCGCGCCTGGGGTTACCGTGAAAAAATCCAGCAATTACTCTAGTGCCCTGGTGGATCCGAACAGCGGCAGTTTTTTCAACGGCAGCCCGACTAAGCTGCTGAACCCGGGGGCCTTCGTCAAAACTGCGGATTTCACTTTGGCAAATTCGCCGTTTATCTTTCCAAACGTGCGGAACCCCGGAGCCTTCTTCACAGACGCAACCCTGCTAAAGAAGTTCCCGATTGCGAAAGAGGGAGCGACGTACTTCGAATTGCGTCTTGAAGCGCAGAATATCTTCAATCACGCGAACTTCAATAATATCGACAATAATCCCAACTCTCCCACTTTTGGCGGGGTCCTGGGCAAGCAACAGTATCCACGAATCATGCAGGTGGGAGCCCGGCTCTTCTTCTAACTTAATGCGGGGCCAGTTTTCGTTTCATGGCGCTGGCTCCGCTCTAGAATGACCCTTCCTTCATGTCACGCCTTACTCGAACTGGGCTATCGATCTTAGTAGCGTTGTCGTCGGGCTTGGCCGCATTCGGCCAGGCAGACGCACGACTGCGCACCCGGGACACAGAATTAGTCGTGGAAGCGGGAGCGAGGGCGCCCCGTTTGGCCAGCCTCACCGTCGCTGGGGGATCGAACTGGATCAACCGGACGTCCGAGCCCCTGATCGATTCGGCGGATATCGGAGACGATCATCATTCGCTGCAATGGAGCGTCAATCGTAACGCCAGCCAAATCAGTGACCAGCGGGTTGCGTTTGTGTACGAGTGCGCGTCCCCGCATCTCAGGCTTACATGGGAGTGGAGGGCTCGGCAGGACTTCGGTCCGATCGAGCATCAGATTCGCATCGAGAATCTCGACAGCCGGGAATTGTGGATCCCTTTGCAGGATAGTCTCGGCTTCGATTGGCAGATTGAGCCAGGGGCGCCTCTTGATCAGATCTTCGTAGAAAAGGGAGCCAACACTCCCTCCTCCATCGGAACGCACGAGGTGTCGGTCAATGATGGATATCACTGGAGCGGCACCTCGAGCACCTATGGCGACACCGACGAACGAGATCCGCGCGAGATTATTCCCTGGACGCTGGTGCAAGGCCACGATAACAACCACAGCGGGTGGTATGCGGGCATTGAATTCAGCGGGCGCACACGGGTATCGCTCCAACGAGAGAAGGATTCACTGAAAGCGGCGCTGGGGTTGAATCCGGACCCCCAACCGGCGCGCACCCGGCTGAAGCCTGGAGAAACGTTCGAATCACCGGTTGTCTTTCTCGGCGGCTTCCAGGGAGGATCCGACGGCGCTGGAAACATTCTGCGCCCCTGGGTGCGTGCTGTTCTCGGCAACCCGCTGAGCTGGCAAAATTCCAACTATCCGCTTGTTGTCAATAACAGCTGGGGCGGCGGCATGAACGTAAACGACGAAATCGCTCGCCGCATGATCCGCGAAGCGGCCGAACTGGGCGTGGACATGTTCCACGTGGATGCAGGATGGTTCCGCGGAGTAGGTGATTGGTATCCGAATCCGAAAAAGTTTCCCAACGGCCTCGCTGCGATTGCCGACTACGCGCACGAACACGGCTTGAAGTTCGGGTTGTGGGTGGACTGGACGCAGGCAGGCCTCTCGACAGAGCGCGGGGCGCTGAACGCTCGCGATCCAAAGGTGCGCGACTGGATGGTGACGGACATTCCGAAAGACTGGCAGCCGGAGCCATTCAAGGGACAGACGATTGACTTGGGAGATCCGGAAGCCAAGGAATGGGCGCAGCAGGAGGTGGAGCGCATTGTCACCGACTATCACCTGGACATGCTGGAGCATGACGGATATCTGGTGGCTCACGGTTGCAGTCGTACCGATCATCCGCACGCCGCCCCTGACCCGTTGAACGAATGCGTCTATAAAACCTGGGGTTCGTATTTCGTCGACAGCACGAATTCCACAGACGTGAGTTATCACGCGGTGCGCGCTTACTACGAGATTTACACGAAGCTACGCCACGACCATCCGGGACTGCTGTTTGAGATCTGCAATGACGGCGGCAGGATGGTCGACTTCGGCAGCGCCTCGCACGGTGATTATTTCTCGATTACTGATACGTACGATCCGCTGTCGAACCGTCGGGCCTTCTATGACACTAGTCACGTTCTGCCGGCCGCGATGCTGGAGAGCTATGTCGAGAAGTGGCCAACACCGCGAATCGAAAACTTCCGCTACATGCTGCGGAGCGGCATGTTGGGATGGTTCACGATCATGCTCGACACCAGCGTGTGGTCGGCCGAGCAGCACGCCGCCGCCAAGCGGGAAATCGATCTCTACAAGAAGGACCTTCGTCCACTGATTCGCGATGCCAGCTTGTATCATGTGTCTCCCCGTCCAGACGGTGTGCACTGGGACGCAATCGAATATTGGGATTCGAATCGCAAACGGGGCGTGGTGTATGCCTTTCGCGGGACAGTAGAAAACGAGGGCCGACACTCATTTGCGCTGCAGGGCCTCGAGGCGTCGAAACGCTATAAACTGAGGTTCGCCGACCACAGCGCGCCTGACCGGAGTGCATCGGGCGCTGAATTGAGAAAAGGTCTGAACGTGTCGCTGCCTTTGACGAACAGCTCGGAGTTGATTTTTCTTGAGGAAGAGGGTCTGTAGTTTTCCGAGAGAAGAGATAAGGGACGTATCGGCCATGGAAGAGTCGAAGTCATCGAAACGGCTGGCGGGGCGGGTCGCATTGGTCAGCGGCGGTGCTCAGGGCATCGGGCGTGCGATCGCGAGCCTGTTCCAGCGCGAAGGGGCTCACGTTTTCATTCTTGATTGCGATGATGCGACTGGAAATGCGACCGCCGGGGAACTAACGCAGCAAGCCTCACATCTTCCCGTGCGCTTTCTCCGGGCAGACTTGCGTCAACCGGCGGAGATTCGAAGCGCGATCGACGGATTACGAAAATTCCATCGGCAGATCGATATTCTGGTCAACAACGCCGGCATCGAGGCCGAGCAATCGTTCGCGAATCTGACGGTCGAGGACTGGGATCGTGTGTTGGAAGTGAATCTGCGCGGCGCTTTCCTGCTGGCTCAGTCAGCGGTACCTTTATTTCCCGAGTCCGGTGGAGCGATTGTGAATATCAGCTCCATTCACGCCACCCACGCCTTCCCGGACTCCATCCCTTATGCGTGTTCAAAAGCCGGGCTAGTGGCGCTGACGCGCAACCTCGCGCTGGATTTAGCGAGCCGCCGCATTCGAGTGAACTGCATCTGCCCCGGATACATCGATACGCGACTGTGGGAAAATTATTTGAAGAGCGCGCCCAACCCGGAGGAACTGGCCGATCAGACGCAAGCCCTGCATCCCGTCGGGCGACGGGGCGTCCCCTGCGACGTCGCCGAGGCCGCATTGTTCTTCGCGTCGGAAAGTTCTTCGTTCGTCACCGGAACCGATCTTGTGGTCGACGGGGGCCTCTTGATCCGCGCCCACCACTAAGCTGGATATTCGAATACCTTGGTCGGATAACCATCAGTTGAGCTTTGATTTATTGATTTTCTATTGGCCTGCCGCTGTAATACAATCCCTGCCATTGTTTTGGGGGCCTCGTGAAGAAACATCCTTCTGTGCTGAGCGGAGCTCTGAAACGCGAGTTTCAGAAAGATCTCGAGCTCTTCAAGCACTTCCTTCTGCTGCTCAATAATTCAAGTCCGATTCGCAATGTGGAGTTGATGTGGCACGAGGAACAGGAAGTCCTCGACCCGCTGAAGCCCAGGTTCAAGAGCCGCGTCGGGACTGGGGACGCGCTGGTTCAACTGCAGCCTGCCGACGAATCGGGTGCGAACCGGACGCTGCCGAGCACTCTGTTCTGCGACCTCGTACACGGCTTCGGAAGCCACGAGGAGGAAACCTGCGCGCGGTCTGACGTTCCCGCAAAACAGAGGTGTCGCGCCACGGGCTGCACACAGGTGTACGCCTGCCACGTCGGCTTGACGGATATTGCTGTGCCTGTGATCTGCGACGGTGAATATCTGGGAACTTTGTTTTCGGGGCAGGTGCTAACCAGCGCGCCGACGGCGCAGGGATTCCGCTTCGTGCGCGAGGAACTGGCGGGGCAAGCGCACATCAACTTCACGAGCCTCGAAGAGGCATACTATCGCGTCCCGGTCGTCACGCAGGCTCAGGTGGCCCAGACAGTCCACATCCTCGAGCTTTTCGCACGTTACATTTCGAATTCGTGGAAACGCCTCCAGTTGCTGAGCGAAGTGCAGCGAAAACAGGACCGCGAATTGAGCCTCGACCGAAAAGAACTGGCGTCACTTTTGCTGTCGGGTGAGATTGGTGACTTCGAAGAACTGGAACAGCTCTCCTGCCGGGCGGGATTGCAACGGATTCCGGAACGAGTCATGGTTTTGCAGATTGAACAAGGCGCGTCGAGTACTTTGTATCCGGGCGTGCCCGCAGCGAGCCTGAACCGGCTCTCGCACATTGTGGAAGATTTCTGCCAAGGCGTTCCGAATACGCTCACGATGGTGGTGCGGCCAGGCGAGGTTTGCGTCTTTATCAGCCAGGACGTACGGAATCCTAGCCATCAGCGGCTGTCGCTGCTTAATGTGGCGGAGAACATCCTAAGCAAAGTGCGTTCCCAGACCAACGCCTGTGCCCGGATCGGAATCAGCGAAGAGCACAGGCAGCCTGCGGAGTTGCTCAAGGCTTACCACGAAGCCTGCGCGGCTCTGGATCAGGATGGAGCCTCGGTATCGTTCTTCAGTGATCCCCAGCCGCAGAAATTGCAGGTTTCCGACGTCATGGCCCGGCTGATGAAGGCGTTTCGGCAAGGAACGAGTTCCACAACTGTGGTGCGGGAGTTCTTGACCCTGGCGATGCCGACCGATCATTCTCCCGCGGAACTGCAGCAGTCTCGGGCATTGCTGACGTGGGCAACCGAGCACATTGCGCTGGAAACAATCAGCGGAGGAATCGATCCGATTCAGGTGAAGGCGGCCAAATCAAAAGCGATCAGCAGCATTCTTCACGCGCCCAGCGCGTTTGGCGCTTGTGAAGCATTCCGAAAGTTCACGGATGTGATTGCCGAGCAGATGTCATCCGCTTTCAGCCAGAGGCACCACAAGATCGTGCTGGCGGTCTATCGTCTGGTGGAGGAACGCGGACCCGCCGAAATCACGATTCAGCAACTGGCGCAGGCGCTGCATCTCTCCGGCGGGCACCTAAGCCGGGTGTTTCGGCGTAGAGCGGGCATCACTCTCGAGCAGTATCTAATCCAGCAGCGATTGGAATTGGCGAAGCGGGCACTACTCGATCCGAGGCTTAACGTGGCCGAGGTAGCGGAGCGGTGCGGATTCTGCAACCCGGCGTACTTTGCATCCGTATTCAAGAAATACGTGAAATGCACGCCGCGGGAGTTCGCCAGCCAACCACATCGTTGGGATCCACCACGACCGGCGCCGCTATGGCATGCCCCTCACGACACTAATTCCGACGTGGGGATCTCCCATTAGTGTTTTCGTTCGAGGCTATCAATTCAGACTGGCTGGCCACCCAGCATGTTTTGCAGGCGTACGGCGGTTCCAAGAAGTCGAGCTTCGGCGAGATGCTCCGCGGTCAATCGTAAGCCTAAGGGTAAGGCAGTTTCCGTGGGCATGGGAATAGAGACAGCGGGCGTCCCCAAAGCTGTCCATGGCGCCTTCATTCGCGGATCTCCAGGTCCCACGAGGTCACCCGGACGGTTTCCGTATTTCTCATAGTAGTCTGAGACGTCAAAATAAAATACCCTACGCACTCTTCTGACATCGAACAAGTAACATGCCCCGATTACTTTCAGTAAATGTCGGCCTTCCCCGCGACGTGACTTGGAACGGTAAGACTGTCCGTACGGCGATCTGGAAAAGTCCGGTTGAGGGGCGGCGTCTCGTTCGTAAGCTCGATATCGATGGAGACGGGCAAGGGGATCTCGCGGGCCACGGCGGCGAGCAGCGTGCGGTGTTCGTCTACCAGATGGATTCGTACCATTATTGGGAGCGCTTCCTGGGGCGCAATGATTTTAGTTTCGGCCAGTTCGGAGAAAATTTTACCGTCGAGGGGCTCCCTGATAGTGAGGTCTGTATTGGCGATCGATATCGCATTGGCGGCACAATACTTGAAGTCTCCCAGCCGCGCGTAACTTGCTACCGTGTCGGAATTCGGATGAATGAGCCGCGGATGCCATCCCTCCTCGTTGCTCATCACAGACCCGGGTTTTACTTCCGCGTGTTGCAGGAGGGAGAGGTTGGGGCCGGAGACGAGATCGAAAAAATTGCTGACGGCCCAGAGCGAACCACGGTCGCCGAGATTGATGCCATGCTGTATTTGCCGGGACATACTCGCGAGCAAATGGAACGGGCGCTACGAATTCCCGCGCTGAGCAAGGGGTGGCAGGGTTCCTTCCGGGCAATGCTTGAACAGGATTTGAGTTCCAGTTCTGCGGCAGGGAATCCGGGGCTTGCTCATGAGGAGCAAGCCCCGGCGTGGACCGGCTTTCGACAGATGCGAGTCGCGAGTATTAAGAAGGAAAGCGATAGCGTCAGCTCCTTCATCCTGTCGCCAATCGACGACCAGCCGCTTCCTCTCTTCCAAGCAGGTCAGTTTGTGGTTTTGCGCTTACATCCTGACCCGGGCAAAACTCCGGTTCTCCGCAGCTATTCGCTGTCGGATCTCCCGGCGACCGATCATTTCCGGATCAGCGTCAAGAGTGAATTGAACGGGTTGGGGAGTTCGTTTTTGTGCAACCGGGCCCGGCAGGGCGACCTGTTAGAGGTAAGTGCGCCGCGTGGAGGCTTTGTGCTGCGTCCCAGTCAGAGCCCTGTGGTTCTCCTGAGCGCTGGAGTGGGCGCCACGCCTGTGATGTCGATGCTGCACGCCCTCGCCGCTGCGAAATCACAACAGGAGGTCTGGTGGATCTATGGGGCACGCAACCGCCTCGACCATCCTTTTGCAGAGGAATCACGTTCGCTGTTGAAGCAGCTCTCTCGCGGGCGGGGATACATTGTGTACAGCCGGCCCGCGGCCATCGACCGAGTGGGGACGGACTTCGACGCTCCGGGCCACATCGATACTGCCCTGCTGGAAAGAATCGGCGTGCCAGAAGGGAGCGAGTTTTATTTATGTGGGCCAACATCATTCTTGCAGAGTATGCGTGACGGGCTTCAAAGTTGGGGAGCACTTGCCGGGAAGGTGCACACAGAAGTTTTCGGTTCCCTCGACGCGATTACTCCTGGCATGGCCCAGGTGGCCCACCATCCTCACTTGCCACAGGGGCCACCCGGATCGGGCCCTCCTGTTTCGTTCGCACGCAGCGGCATTACGGCCGCCTGGGATCCTAAATTCGCGAGTTTGCTTGAGCTGGCGGAGGCGTGCGATGTTCCGGTCAGATGGTCTTGCCGGACTGGGGTCTGTCATACCTGCATGACTGGCCTGGTTGCCGGATCGATTGCTTACAACCCTGAGCCGCTCGAGAGACCCGCTCCCGGGAATGTGCTCGTATGCTGTTCCCAGCCAACCGAGAATGTCACTTTGGATCTTTGAAAAGAGAAAAGAAACGAGAGGAGTCCAATCATGCGTTCTGATATTGTGCCCGGCGCCACTTTCCCCAATTACGAACTGCCCGATCACACGGGCGAACTACGCAAGCTCAGTGAACTGCAGGGCGACGATCCGCTGATTCTTACACTTGCGCGGGGCCACTACTGCCCGAAGGAGCACCAACAGCATTTGGAACTCTCGGCGTGCTACCCGAAGATCGCGGTGTCATATACGCAGATCGCGACGATTGCCACCGACGATCACCACACACTACAGGAATTCCGTGCGTCGGTCGGCGCCCAGTGGCCCTTTCTCTCCGACCCTGGCCGAATCGTCCAGAAGGATCTCGACATCCAGGAGTACACCGACCCCGACAACAACCCAATGATCCCGCATACGCTGGTGCTTAAACCGGGCCTCGTGATTTACAGCATTTATAACGGCTACTGGTTTTGGGGCCGACCGTCGTTCAACGATCTATGGCGAGATCTGCGCGCGGTGACCAAGGAAGTACGTCCGGACTGGGACCTTAGCGCTCCTGGCCTCCGCGAAGCATGGAAAGCTGGCGACCACTCACGCTTTCATGGCTGGAACAAAAAGAGCGGTTCGAAAGATGGATCCACTGTGCCGAAGAAGTAGCAGGGCTTCCCGACTTCTCAGGAGGATTTCGTAATGTTTCCGCAACTTGCGCACTTCACCGACCTGGGTCTGCTCCTGCTTCGACTTATGGTAGCCCTTATCTTCATTACCAGCGGCTACAACCACCTGAAGGATCCGGATGCGCGCTCGAAGAGCATCGAGATGTCGAAGGGGTTTACGATCTTTCTCGGGATCGCAGAGGTCACAGGCGCCCTGGGAGTCGCCTTTGGGGTGCTCACTCAACTCGCTGCTTTCGGATTAATCCTCCTGATGCTGGGTGCAATCCAGAAGAAAATTTTCTCCTGGCACACCGGGTTCTGGGGAGAGAAAACATACGGCTGGCATTACGATCTGATGATCGTACTGATGAACCTGGTGATCGCGTTTACGGACGGCGGGCAGTATGTGTTGTTGAAGTAAGGAATTCTCATCGGTAGTCTCGGTGTCAGGCAGGGGCGAACTTCCCACTAGAAATTGGTCGCGATTTGATTCCGCTAGTCTCAAGAATTTGGGCAGGGCGTAACCTGCGTATCGCACGCAGAAATTTGCAGCGCAATCCACAATTAGAAGGTGCGCTGAGAGCAGGAATGGTATTCTGACCGGCTTCAATGCGCTCATTCAAATTGGTATGTGACGTGCCACACAGTCGTCGAATTTCAGCCAGTCGCACTGGCATACTTCAAGATTCGGGAATACCTGATTTGAACAACATGGCCTTGATGGCGAAAGTATTCCGTTGAGCCCGCCAGAGCCCAAGGAGGGCTGGAAGGATGAAAACTGCAGGCAGACTGCTCCGACTTGTAGGATATTTTATTTTCGCGTTCGCGTATTTTGGTCCATTGGGTGAAGTTCTTTTGGCGCAAAGTCCCGTCGCAGTTTCCGCAGACATGCTGATTCAGCACGACGTGCCAATGAAAACGCGCGATGGAGTGACTCTTCACGCCGACATCTACCGCCCGAAGTCGTCGGACAAATTCCCAGTCATTCTGATGCGAACGCCCTATGACAAAAGCGTGAGTTGGGCGGTTTCACCCGCTTTCAAGATTGTGGCGCGCGGTTACGTGTTTATTGTTCAGGACGTCCGCGGCCGTTATACGTCAGAAGGAGAGTGGTATCCCTTTAAGCATGAGCAAGCGGATGGCTATGATGCGGTGGAGTGGGCGGCCTCTCTTCCTTTTAGCAATGGCAAGATCGGAATGATGGGAGGGTCCTATGTAGGAGCGACCCAGATGCTCGCTGCTATCAGCACGCCTCCGCACTTGGCGGGAGTGGCTCCCGATGTCACGGCCAGCAACTACCATGACAACTGGACCTACCAGGGCGGAGCCTTTGAACAATGGTTCGATCAGAACTGGACCACGCAGCTGGCGCGCAACACGCTTGACCGGCTCATCGACAAGAACACGGACGCGCGAGTAGGAGCGCCGACTCTTCCTTTGACCAGCTATCCAGTCTTTAATTTCGGTCAATTGCCGCCCGACGCCCAGCTAACATCATCGATTGCGCCATACTACGAGGATTGGCTCTCGCACCCGGAATACGACGATTATTGGAAGCAGTGGTCGATTGAAGAGCATTTCTCCAATATCGCCGTTCCAATGCTCCAGGTGGGCGGGTGGTATGACATTTTCGCTGCCGGTACGCTTCGCAACTATATGGGCGCGAAAGCGCATGGGGCGACTGATGCTGCGCGCACACAGCAGCATTTGATGATGCAAATTGGCGGCCACGCAGGTTTCGGCCGACGTATTGGCGATATTGACTTTGGGCCCCATGCACTGGAAAACCCGTACGTCGATCTCATTCTTGATTGGTATGACTACCTGTTTAAAGGCATTCACAATCAATTTGCGACCGAAAAGCCCGTCAAAGTCTTCGTCATGGGAGTCAATGAATATCGCCAGGAGGATGACTGGCCTCCGCCGCAAGCGCGTTACACCAAGTACTTCCTTCATTCCGAAGGCAAGGCAAATTCGCTACGTGGAAACGGATCTCTTTCCACTGTTGCCCCCAAGTCCGAAACTCCGGACGCCTTCGTCTACGATCCGGGTAATCCGGTGCCTACGATTGGAGGCCCTCTTTGCTGCGCCCAGGAGCTCATGGAACCGGGACCCCGAGATCAACGATCGGTAGAAAACCGCGACGACGTGCTCATTTATTCCACCGGAGCATTGGCGCAGGATCTTGAGGTAACGGGCCCAGTTACGGCGACCCTGTTCGTGAAGTCCTCGGCTGTAGACACGGACTTTACCGGCAAGCTTGTCGATGTTGCGCCAGATGGCTTTGCTAAAGATGTCGCGGAAGGCATTCTGCGCATGCGCTACCGCGATTCACAAGAACACACCTCTTTAATGAATCCGAACCAAATCTACCAGATCACGCTCGATCTCTGGGCCACGAGCAACGTCTTTCTCCACGGACATACGTTGCGGCTTGAAATCTCCAGCAGTAACTTCCCGCGCTTCGATCGCAACTTGAATACGGGGGAAGAAATCAAGTCCGCCCGCAGATTTGTCTCTGCAACCAACACGATATTGCACGATGCGCAGCATCCGTCGGCCCTGGTGTTGCCAGTGATTCCCTAGGATAAGGAAAGATTCGGCCCCGCCCGCGTCATCTCTTCGGGTCGACGGTGCGATGGGCTACTTGGCGCTGAAGATCGTCATCAACGCCCCTCGCCATTACGCTGAATAGTCGCATTGAGGATCTCCTTATTCCTTGAGCTCGGTTTCAGCGATACAAATCCATCTTCACCGCCAACGACCGATCCGGTTTCAAAGTGCGAAAAAAACGATGGGAGGTCAGCCCACCTTACTCTTTTGTCATCGCCCTCGACCCAGTTCCATTCCGGAAGAGGCCGCGAGCGGAACACCCGTTCTGGGAGCCAAACAGTTCCACCTCGTTGCCAAGTCGCAAGTGTACGAGTTGCGAAATCCTCGCGCCACGTTTGCAACCGAGCGGCGTTGATTTCCAACATGTCGTAGGTCTGCCATGCTGCATGCAGATTCATGGGATCCAATGGAAAGTTCTGCCGGAACTCGGCGAGATTGTCTTGTTCATTGATTGCCAACACGAGGCTATTTTGATCCAGTATGGGGATTAAATCAGCGATTCGTACGAGAACGTCTGCTTTGCGTAATTCCAGTGCACGCTTGCTCGCGGATTTAACATTTATCGCCGTCATCGTGATCAAAACCAGAACGAGTAAGACTTTTGCAGCAGAAGCTGTCCGCTCGTTGGCTAGCACGCATCCCAATGCCAGGAAGACGAAGGGATACAGCGGGAGATAGCGTTCGATCGAACCTGCTTCGAAGACAAAAACCGAGAAAACCAGGATTGGTGCCGTGGCTAAAACTGACAGCAGAAGAAACATCCGGCCACGTTTCGACCGTGACATCTCGACGCCAATGACAAATGCCGAAACATAGAACAGGACCAGCTTCCATAAACTCAAGCGAAATAAAGCTCCCACGGTCACCGGGGCATAGGGATCGCTCACCAGATAACGCTTGAGCCACATGCCATCGCGGCCCATATTGAGAAACGATCGCGGCATTGAGAATGCAAGACGCGCCAGGACCCGAAAGCCTCCCGCTTGGATCTGGCCATGGCCCGACGCCATGACCCATTCCTTCAAGTCCGTAAAATGCCAAAGTCCAATGGTCGCTATCACTGACATATAGACTGCGAGCCCAATTGCTGCACAAGCGGCTGTTAATTGCAGGGCCCTGCGCCGAGGCTGCGGCTCGAATCCATTCACAAATAGGGGCGTAGCGATGGCAGCAGGAAGCACGAAAATGTAGGGAAACCAAAACAGCACTGCGAAAGCCAGCGTGAATGCTGCGATTATGGTTGAAACGAGCGAACTGGCTCGAGAATTTCGGCCGAAGGAAAAATACATTCCTGTTATCAGGCAAGCGAGTCCTACCACGTAAGCGTTGCCGCTATGCGAATAATTCAGGAACGCGTCAGCCGAGAGTAGTCCAAATGTCGCCGTGGCAGCTGGCCAAATATGACCCACGATTCGCATAGCCAGGAGAAAGAAAAACCAGACACAGGCTAGAGCGGCGACAAAGTTTATTCCGATTAAGGCCAAAAGAGCTTGCCCCCGTTCGCTACTCCCGACGAGCATTTGCGTTATGGGTTTCGTGACGACAAAACACAGCCACCCAAACGGACGCCAAAGAATGTGCCCAAAATCCCAAAACGGGTTGGATGTCAACTGTCGATAGTCGGCGGGATCTCGAGCATGTTGATGGCGCAAAATTGCGTCGGCATAGACGACGGTGTCTGCCATGAAATGAGCACGAGTAGCTGCCCAAACAATCACAAATGCAAGAATCAATAACGAGAGCGCAATTGTCTCGATCTTTTTGTCTCGCGGCTGCTGAGGGTCGAGCGTAGATCTATCTGTGGCAATATTCATGGACGCAGACATGGGATTTGATATTGACCCGTGCGAGTACGGCTTGGAAATCGAGGAGTCTAAACCGAACGAACCTACGATACTACAGCGGGAAAGGGAGGGGGCTGGACAAGCCGATCGTCCATTGTTCCGGACGTAAAGCGTAAATCGATTCAACTCGAGATCGCGTATGCTGGCGGGCGCGCCGCGAGAATTCGCGGGGAAACAAAGTTATTCCTGAGTTTTTGACAAGTTTGTAACCCAGCTGTAACGTCCGGCCGTGATGAAAAATATAAAATGATGCCTGTTTCTCTTTGCGTTTGGCGAGCGCTCGCCTATCGAACCGCGCGAGTTGCGCCTCTCATCTACAGCCAGGAGTCTAAAACAATGATGGTGCGGGTTGCATGGGTTTGCCTTGTGATTGGTACGCTGGCATGGGGACAGTCCACGAAATCAATTCAAGCTACGCGGGCGCAAAATGCAGCATTGTCAGATGACGGTGCTCAGCCTAAGCCCACCGGGGCGCCAAACGTCGCTCCGGACGCTGCGGTCATTACGATAAATGGGCTGTGCGACGATCCATCGAAGGATAAGGGTACTACGTCCAGTTGCAAGGTAGTGTTCACGCGCGCCCAATTCGAGGCATTTGCAGACCTCATCCAGCCAAACATGCCACTGGAGCGCCGGAGGCAGCTCGCTGGCAGCTATGCCGACATGCTGATTCTCGCCGCCAAGGCGAGGGAAATGGGATTGGATCAGGGTGCGCGATTCGACGAACTGCTGATGTTGAAGCGCCTCAGTCTGCTGGGAGAGCTTTTGAAGCAGACCTTACAAGAGAAAGCCGCGAAGGTTTCTGACAAGGACATTTCGGATTACTACCAGCAAAACATCAGCGCATACGAGGAGGCGCAACTACAGCGGGTTTATATTCCGCTTGCGCAGCAATTGGAGCCGCCGAAAGAAAAACTCACCGCCGCTGAGACGGAGAAGCGACTGGAGGACTCCAAAGCAGCGATGAGGAAGGAAGCCGAAGAATTGGATGTGCGTGCGTTTGCGGGCGAAGACTTTGCCAAGTTGCAGGAAGAGGCTTACCAGTTTGCGAAAATCAAGACGGCACTTCCGCCGTCGAGGGTGGAAACGTACCATCGCCGCGATCTATCTCCGGCGCAGGTAATAGCGATGAACCTGAAAACGGGAGAGATTTCGCCGGTGATTAACGACGCGAACGGATATTTCATCTACAAAGCTGGAGAGAAACACGTGGAGCCGCTGGATAAAGTGCGCACCCAAATCAGCAGTGCTCTACGTGCACAGCGCTTTCAAGAATATCTAAAAGCGGCGCAGGAATCCGCGACACCCGTATTGAACGACGACTACTTCCGGGCGATTCCGACTGGGGAGCAGGAGGGAATGTCTGCGCCCGGGGCTCCTGTGACGGGCAAGGGCCCGGCAGAGTAGGATGACGAAGGTTCTCACAAAGGGCCGAATTTCTATCAAGTGAATTGGCCGACCGACCCTCGGGCGATCTGCTCGACAACCTGCATTGTCGAGCCCGCTAGGTTTTTATATTAACTTGCGCGTCTCCCACGTTTACGCCCTTGCTAAGCCGCCGCTTGATCCCCAGTCCGAGAAGCCCAGTTCCCACCAATATCAATGTCGCCGGTTCAGGCACCGGGGAAACCACGTCCACAGTGAAAGTGGTGGAACCGAGCACGGTGAAGTCTGTGCCTGAAGGTCCACCAAGAATCGTGAAGTCGTTAAGGCTATAGACGCCTGGCGCTAACCCCTGCGGAATCGTGATGGTGAAGATGGCAAATAGTCCGCTTGTGGCGCCGGCGGACAGGGATAGGGGTGCATTAATGAGGAAGGGATTGTCATTGAGCGTCAGTGACGTTGATGTCGTCGTGAAGCTGTCACCGTTGAGGAAGATTGTGCCCGTTGAAAGATTTGTGAGAGACGCATCGAAAGTGAGAGTGTTACCGGCAGCACCTGTCAGAGTGGATTGGGACAGGACGATTCCTACGTCTTGCGCTCGGGCGGGAAGAGCGAATGCGGCTACCGCTACAAGCAACATCAAGCACAGCACGCATCGTGTCATGGCAATTCTCTCCTCTTTATTCTTTCGCCCCGCCGGCCCTAAGGGACCGAGGGGAGTGATCAGCACCTTGTAAACGGCATTCATTTCGACATCTCTCGTTCGCAGGCAACCAGCGTCTCTCGCCCTGTACGCACCAGCTTGATTGGTGGTCATGACGCGACCTCCTCGATAGCCGGCATGCGCTCGGGCCAGACAACGGCGAAATGACTGAGGGCATCGTGCCAGTGCTGAACGGGCATCGTCCATTTCTTCGCCGATTCGCGTAGCGCCAGAAACAACAACTTTAGGGCTGCATCATCGTTCGTAAACCCGCCGTGAATCTTGATGATCTTGCTCAGTGAGCGGCTTAGCGAGACGACGCTGTTGGTCGTGTAAACGGCTCGACGAATCTCTGAAGGGAAGTTGAAAAACGGCGTAACCTGGGTCCAGTTGCGTCGCCACACCTGGCTAACCCTGGGATAGGCTTTCCATTTCGCCTCCAACTCGACTAAAGCGTGCTCGGCTTCCACCGCTGTTGGCGCGCGATAGATCGCCTGCAGGTCGGCTACTGCTGACTTCCGGAGTTTCCATGGCACCTGATCTTTGCGTAGCTTCCAGGGCACGTAATTCAGAGAGGTTCGTACGAGGTGTACGATGCACAGCTGTACCAGGGTGCTCGGATATACGGCTTCGACGGCCTCGGTGAACCCTTTCAGTCCGTCAACGCATGCGATAAAAATATCCTTCACTCCGCGACTCTTTAACTCGGTCAACACCTGCAGCCAGAACTTCTCGCCTTCTGTTTGTGCCATCCAGAGCCCCAGCACTTCCTTCCGGCCTTCGAGTTTCACACCCAGCACCACGTAGACCGCCTTGTTGTGGATATGTCCTTGATTGCGCACTTTCACCATCACCGCATCGAGATAGACGATCGGGTAAACCTGATCCAGCGGCCGGTTTTGCCACTCCCTGACGTCCTCAATCACTGACTCGGTGACGTTGGAAATCGACGCGGGCGAAACTTCGATGCCAAAAATCTCTTTCAGGTGCCTCTGGATCTCTCGCGTCGTCATCCCTCGCGCGTACATGGAGAGAATCTTGTCGTCGAAGCCAGTCCAGAAGGTCTGTCTCTTACCGACGATCTTTGGCTCGAAGGTCGCGTGGCGATCTCGAGGCGTTTCGATCTCAAGCTCCCCGAATTCGCCCCTGAGGGTTTTCCGGCTTTTCCCGTTGCGGGGATTTCCTTGATGGCGGCCGGACGAATCGTGCCTCTCATAGCCCAAATGCTCGGTCATCTCGCCTTCGAGCACCCGCTCCAGTACGGCTTTTGTGAGCTGTTTGAGTAGCCCGTTTGCCCCGATGATCTCTTCGGGCCGCTTGTAATCCTTCAGCAATTCATCGATCAACCTGTCGTCGATGGCCATCGATCGTGCTCCTCTGTTTGTCGGCCCCTTGCATGGCCGGTTCGCACCGTTCTGTTCGCATTCCCAGAGACTTGAAAGGCCGTCGCTCAAGGATTCATCCCACATGAATCCATCGGAACCCTTTCAGGCCTTCAGGCCTCGTCACCCGTTCATGTCGAGACAATCAATCGACTCTTTCTCGTTAGTTAGCTCCAGTTCCGCCGCATTTATTTACACAGTTCGCTTTACACATCCAGTGAAGGGCACCATACTCCCGGATTGCCACCGGAGTAGGACCGAAATATTAATACTTTGTTAAATTTCGGCTTCTGCGGAGTCGAACGGTGGAAAAGCCCTAGAATGGCGGTGTTCAGGGAGGCGCGGCGTAATGGGGCGCATTAGAACCTTGCTTATTCTCGGAGCTCTAGGAGCATCCGCTGTCGGATGTGGGAGCAGCGGCAATTCGGTGCATCCGAGCACGACAACACTTTCTTCATCGATTAATCCGGTTGCGGTTGGCGAAGCCGTTACTTTCACTGCGGTGGTGTCAGGTCAGAGTGGGACACCAACAGGGACTGTCAACTTTGACGTGAACGGGAGCGAATCCCTGGGGGTCACCTTGACCGGGGGCACAGCTACATTTCCTTCGACGTTTAACAGCAGCGGATCGGCGAGCGTAACGGCGAATTACTCCGGGGATGGAACCTACTCATCCAGCACGTCGGCTGCGTTTACACAAACGGTCGATCCGGATGTGGTGACGGTTTCTGGCTCGCCGCAACAGCCTTTGACGCAAGACGGCTCTGGTAATTTCGTCGCGGTAGTAACGATCACGAACACAGGCAATGTCACAGTGGACTCCCTGCAAGTGATGATCGCTGGCACAACTCTGGGTTCGGGTAGTCTGATCTCGGCTCCCGCTGCTGTCACGAATTTGGCGCCGGGAGCGAGCACAAGCGTAACGCTTAGTTTTCCTTCTAACTCGGTTCCAAGTGGCACGACGACAGCACAGTTAAGTCTCAGCGGCACATATTCGGCGTTGACGGGGTCGCTGAGTGGCAATTGGGGGTTGACCTTCCGCAGCGTGAGTCTTTAAAAGAAAGTTTTTGAAATCGCGTTTAATACGAGGGGTACCGGGTTGGATAGCGGCAGGTCCTCAGTGATATTTGATAGCTAGTTCAACGCGCCAATGAAGACGTCGGATCTGCAGTCATCGCGCCCTAGATTCGCGAGGTGCATGCTCCCAAGCACGTATTCGCCGATGTCGGTCCAGATAATGCCGCCGTCCTGGACTTTTGAACCTGTCGTAATCGCACTGCAGGACCCCTTGTAGCCGTATACGTCTTTCCAAACGGGCCGAGTTGTTCCGTTTGGCTTTCCGCCCGCGGTGACCTGGAAGGCGTGATTGCAGGGATTGTCGGAGACAGTCCTGGGCAGAATAATGTCTCCCGCCGAGTAGAATCCCGATGCAGCACTCTGCCTGGACCACCAAACTGCCGGCCACGCCCCGGGCGGAGGGGAAGAAGAACTTCCAGCTACCGTTACTTTGAAAACGTTAAAACGCGAATTGGGATGCCCGTCCCCGGTATCGTGAGCTGGTTCGAAAACGTCGTCCCCTTTGTATGCGTGATTCTTCTGGAAATTGAATCCACCCCTGCAACTCCCGGGGCCGTCGCCGCCGTGCGAGGTTGACCCCAAGGTATCGCCCCAATTCGAAGTGAACGCGTAATACTTGCCATCGGCCGAGAGAGCCCCGATTCCCATGCAAGCGTTGAAGTCCTCAAACAGATCACAAGTGGCGGGATTGTAGGTACGAAAGAACCTTTTCACCGTCGTGCGGCAAGCTCCGTGTCCTACAGAGGAGCAGTCCGGGTTCGGGTTCGTTCCGTAACAGACCACTTCGTTCTCCCAAGGAATTGTGTATGGCCAGTCATAGCCGACGGTTGCGGTACAAACGGGAGTCGTGTCCGAGCCGTCGTTTGCGTTCCAGGATGGGTGCGCCTCCGTGCTTAGAGAAGGTGGCAGCGCGAACGAAAAGTGGTTGAGCAGGAATGGATCATCGAGACCATCTAATTTCCTGCCAGTCAGGTTCTCACCTCGATTGCCATTCTGATTCACGAGCAGATCGAATCCTGTGGTCCAGTGGCCCCAAGGCAGAACCGTTATCTTGCGCACGTTCGCGCTCGTCATGCCAAGCTCCCAGACAAACATTCCGGGGCCGTGGTTGGGAACTGGAGTGCAAGTCTGGAATGCGCAGGTCCCTTGCTCGAGGAGGACCCATTTTCCGTTCTTGCTAACTTTTAGATTGTGCAGCCGGAAGCGATCGGGAAGATTGGGCGTTCCCAGCACCGATTGTTCCCATCTGCCGCCAGAGCAGTTGTAGCCCTTGCCACTCTGGCAGCTCAGGGAAGAGATAATTCCCGTGCCGACGTTGTATAGATGATAGACGTTGGTGCTCCGCTTATAGGCTGCGATGAAGATGGCCCCCGGGCCTCCCTGGCCACCGTCGTCAGAGAAGGCCTTAACGAATACGTCGTCGTCGGTGGAGAGACCGCCGACCGCATACCACTTAGCCACTCCATTGAAACCAACGCCGATATTTCGCCATACGACTGTCCCATCCGCGGTATCCGTCATGGTGGCCTGGGTGAAACTCGGAGGCGAAGCTGCGGTTCTTGCTGAAGGACAACTTGTGTGGCCGGGTGCGCACGTCGCCTGAAAAAGATACTTGCCTGCGTTGTTGGTTAACGGTTTGATGATTGTTCCAAGAGGGACATTTTGGTTGGGCCCCGGCCAATCCGGCCCGTCATGAGGAAGAATCTGCTGAAAATCGGCGACAGGATTTCTCTCCGGTAGCCGAATGCTGTCCAGATCGATGGCGCTGACGATTAAGTAATAACCTCCGAAGGCGTAATAAAGATGTGGAGTCAGCCAACTGAACGACCCGTCTGCCACGCGAAACGCGCCGATTGGATACGTCGGGAAACATCTGGGATGGACCGGGTCGGGCGTGTACGTGAAAGGATAGCCGCCTTCGGAATTACTGATGATCAGCCGGTATGAAAAGGGAATACCTCCACCCTTACTCATGGCATCGGTATCTCCCGAACCTCCAAAACCGATGCTGTATCCGGAATTGCTCCTCTGGGTTGTCTCAGGATAAGTACACCGGACAACTTGATTCCCGTCGCCCTCAGTGCCAAGCACCTTGTCGTACCAGACGGCATTTGGGCGGGCGCTCATGTCGGGCACAGGCGGAAAAGCACAATCGGTGCAGAGTGGCTTAGGGTCGGTGCCGTCGTATGAGCAACGGTAGCTGGGAGGGCCGCAGGACCGCGTAGAGTCGGTTTGTTCGGGCGACGCTTCGAGGGCAAAAACAGCGCTGGCTCGGGTCGACCCGTCATCGCCCGCGCTTGCGACTGTTGGAACTCCAGCGCCGATCGGACCGAAAGCTGCCGCAAACAGGCAGACGATTGGAAAAAGGGGTCTGAAGGGCAGCATCTTCATCGGGCGCCGGGCTGGTTTCTTCAGAGAACAAATTAAAGTGCCTTCTGCCACTTTGGCAAGCTTTCGCGATGTTGAATTGCACGCACGGAAGGCGTCGTTTAGACGAGAATGTTACAGCTCGGTTAAAAGGAGAGCGATCGCCGTTGATGGCTGTTATTGAATGGCATGGCTCCGATCTCCGCACAGCGAGTGGTTGTGAACTCGAACTGCATCGCGCGGAAGGCGGCTTTCGATCAGATGTCGAGGCGCTTTATTCAGAATCGTCAGGGGATGGGGTCAGGCGCATCAGAAACACATCGCTCCGGCACGTGCCGCCCGTCACGCTACATGCATTCAAGCCGTCCCTGCTGCCCAGCGTTCCCTCACCGTCGGTTGTATATAAGTAGAAGTCCCCGAGCGGCGATACTGCTCCAATTGAATACTGAGCCGTAAACTGCGGCGACAAAGAGGAATTGAAAGTGTGGCCAAAGCGCAGGGGCGGTCCGGAGGTCTGCTTCCACGCCATCACTTCGTTCGAGTAGGCATTGGAGATTATCCCGACCGCTGCTTCTGGCGTGTAGGTAGAGGAAAAGACCGGGTAAGAGTGCGTGCCGAGCGGATCATTTTTCGCTGTTGGATGATTGTCGAATGGCACTGAGAACGAATAATTGACTGTGCTCAGCTCCATTACCAGCTTGTCGTTGGTCGTAGAAAAATCGGTCCAAGAGCGGAATTGCATGCTTGGGTTCGTAGAATTGGCGAAATTTCCGTCTCCATTAATCAAGCCTGATGCAGTTTCGGTGTAGTGGCTGGCGCATGAGCCCGGGTCACGCCCGCCATAAGTCCATGGGCACGAATTCACTGTAGTTGTGCCTATCTGCCAGGCATGAACCAGATCACAACTTCCTGCGTAACATTTTGTCCCTTGCTCGATCACAAGCCATATACCCGCGGGATCCATGCGAATATCGTGCACGCTATATTTATCTCCCGAGGAGATTGAGCCCACATACGTACCGGGAATGGTGGAAAAACGATAGGTGCCGGCTGGACATTTGTAGCCCAGGCTCAGCGATGTGGAGGAAGTGACACTTGCGATCTGGTAGGGTTTCGAGCCAAGCATGATGTTCGCGCCTGCCCAGGTGTGCGAACCGGTCCCAAAGGAGGTGCCTCCAAGCCAGGAAAAGACATCGGTCCCGTCGCAACTCCCTGTGCCCGCTATCACACGTTCCGTTCCAGTCGCGGACCGGATGATACCGAAGCGTGTGTTGTAAAGGTAGCAAGTCTGGGTTGCAGCATCATAGGCAAAGATGCGGTTATCTCGGTCTTGGGCTCCAATTGCTCCCGCATACATTCGGTCATTTCCGCCGATCCCCCCGTTCACAAAGAAGCCAAACCCCGAAGGGAGTCCACAGTTGGTGTAGTCGTAGAACAATGTCACGCGTGGAGAGCAGGCTGGCACACCCAGATAGCATCCTGTGAAATCCATGCGATGAAGCCGAGGTCCGACATTGCTGAGTTCGTAAGCGAAGTTTCGATCGGACTGCGACCATATAATGTTGGACGTGCTGGTACTCGCCCAGATAAGTCCCGTCTGCATCGTGCTGCGATTCAGCCCGAAGAAATACCAGGCCGCATTATCGTCGGTCACTGTGAAGAGGGTTTCGTCAGCGTTGAAGTGGGCGTCATCGCCGGAGCCGGAGCCAACCGCGAACCCGCTGTTGGCATTTCCGAGGATTGATCCAGTATTTGCGTCCGTGACGCGGGTATAGGCCACCCCATACTTTGGATTGAAAGAAGAGTCTACAAACCGCCGGTTCGCCCCTGTCAGTTCCCCCCAGTTCGGAAGCTTGTCCGGAAGCGCGCTGACTTTTGTATCGGTGCGGGCGCAGCCGTACACCGGCGGCCCACAGGCCGAATAGGAATTGACCATCAGCGTCATGTTCACTTCAACGTTGTTCCGGCTTTGATCGCTAAGCCCGACCCTGAATGGAAAGTGACCGTCTACGGTTGGCGTTCCGACCAGGGCGCCCGTTCTGTCATTTAGTTGAATCCCGGAAGGTAAGGTGCCACCGGAGACTATCCACGTGTAGGGAGGCTGTCCGCCGCTCGCGGAAAGGCTCGCGGAATACGTAGCTCCGATGTTGGCAACCGGAAGGGAGCCCGTCTTGATCGCCAAAGGAACCGCGGTGCTTCGGGAGATAGCCGGCGCAGGGGGCGAAAAGCTGGAGCACCCTGTCCCAATTGTTAAGGCTCCGATCGCTAGTATCGAGAGCAAGATTTCATTTGGGCGGGTAGCAGGTGTCACAACTCGATAAGAGCTGAGGGCAAGGGGGGATGGTGCCCTAAAAAGCATGGGGGAATCCTCAAATCTGTAAACGCTTGTTAATAAATAACGATCAAAGAATGCTAGCGAGGCGGGAAAAGACGGCACAGATGACGAAGGGCTTAAGCCGTGCAGCGGAAATCAGACGGTCCGAACTATTCCGGATGGACTGGCGACGGTTGGACCTTCGCCGTGACATCAGTGAGCCGACGCGGGGCAGATGATAAGCGTCTTGTTAACATGTGGTTAAAATTCCGATCAGAATGCAGCGCTTCATGGACATTCCGAACGACGTTCGATTAGTATTCGGCAGTAATAAGGCAGGGTTGTGCCTGCGCTCTCGTTGAGGAGCTCTGTTTTCTTGCCTGAGGCCGCCCACCTGCGAGCCCTTTAAGTCGCGTCGTAAAAGCCAGATTTTCACTGAGGAGTGGGAGATGCCAGAGCTCGATACACAGCTTCATCTGGAAATGCTACGGAGCTACCAGCGCGAAAACGGCTTCGTACACCGTATGCGTCGAGCGGTTCGGGACGTAGTGTCGCCCGCCAGAGTATACGGCTTGCAGTGGGGCGACCCGGAGGTGGCCGGTCCGCAAGCCTACATGCGAGATCATTACGTTCTCCCTTATGTTAAGCCTGACCACGTCGGATTAGAGATCGGTCCGGGCGGCGGGCGTTGGACCCAGTATTTGTCGGGGTTTCGTCAGCTTTACGTCGTCGACTACCACTCTGAGCTACTGCAAGAGCTTCGGCGAAGCTTTCATTCCCCAAGCATGAAGTTCGTTGTAAACAATGGAACGGATTTTCCAGGAGTTCCGGAGCATTCAGTCGACTACGTGATCAGCGTGGCGTGTTTCGTGCACCTTGAACTGCACCTTATTGCGGCTTATTTGAAGAATATCGCGAAGATTTTGAAGCCGAGCGGGAACGTCTTTCTAACGTATTCAGATAAGACGAAAATTGGAGCTCAGATGAATCCTACCTTTACCGATAATACGCCGGAGCGTATGAGGAAAATGGTGCTGGAGGCGGGATTCCGGATTCGCGAAGAGGATCCGACGGTGTTGTGGAATAGCGGCATTATTCGATTTGGCTTCTGATTCGGAAATGTACTCGCCCTGCCAGCGCTATTCCCGGCCGAATGACTGGCTGCAATGAGGATTCTTTGGGTAAAGCCTGGGAAGCTGCTTCCGCTCGACTCGGGCGGAAAGCTCCGTTCATACAATATCCTGCGACAACTTTCCGTTAATCATGCCGTCACGTATTTGTCATACTACAGCGGCGAGCGCGATGCGCAGTACGAACAAGAACTCAGAAAGTGGTTTCCAGAGGCTGTTTTTGTCCACGGGGCCGGTTCGAACAGGAGCGGCTTCGAACGTTACATTGAATATGTGTTACGGCTGCCATCTTCAGTTCCATATTCGGTCAGCAGATTTACTTCACCCCAAGTGCAGCGCCTAGTCAGTGATTGGATATCGCCCGAGCGCGTCGATGTTGCGGTGTGTGATTTTCTGGCCAGCGCATTGAATTTTCCACAAAAGCTAGCGATCCCCGTGATTCTTTTTCAGCACAATGTCGAAGGCATGCTTTGGAAACGGCGGGCGCTATTCGAAACCAGATTGCTGGGCCGCCTGATTGCCAAGGTGGAGCACGCTAAGATGGCTCGTTTTGAGCCGCAGCAGATTCGCCGTTTCCATCACGTATTTACGGTTTCTGATCATGATCGCAATGCCATGAGCGGTATTGTTGATCGCCGGAACATTACCGTGATTCCGACAGGAGTCGACGTCGACGGGTTTGAGTACGATCCAGAGTTGCGACCGATGGCTCCGCTCGTTGTTTTTGCAGGATCGATGGACTGGATGCCGAACGTAGACGCTGTTGAGTACTTCTGCGGTGAGATCTGGCCGCACATTTTGACGCAGGTCCCGGATGCGCGATTCAGAATCGTAGGCCGAAACCCGCACGCCCGGGTTCAGAAACTCGTTTCGGTATCAGTAGAAGTGACGGGGACCGTTCCATCAGTCGTCGAACATTTCCGTGAGGCTGCCGTTGTGGTGGTTCCGCTTCGCATGGGCGGTGGAACCAGGATCAAGATCTATGAGGGCATGGCCATGGGTAAGGCTACCGTGTCTACTCATTTGGGCGCGGAGGGCCTCGACGTAAACCATGGTCATGACATCCTGTTGGCAGATGAGCCCGGCTTGTTTGGCGAATATGTCGCCAGGCTCTTGCGCGACGAAACGATGCGACGTGGGTACGAAGCCGCGGCAGCTGAGACGGCTAGAAAATATGATTGGTCGATGGTTACTGAGCATTTAGTCACGGCGATGCAGAGAGTGGTTGCTGTTGCTGCGTAGACCGAGCCCCCGAATCCGACCGTGTGCGGTCAGTGGTTACTGTCAGAACGGCCCACGAATCTATTGTTGAAGGGTTGCAATCAAATGCTGGACGCAACCGCTAAGAATCTTGTAGCAGCTCAGAGTTGCGCCTTCGCCTGAATAATAAGGATCCTTGATTTCTACAGCCGGGTAATCACGTGCATACGCGCCGAGCATGAAGACTTTGTCGCGAGCGTGGGGATATCGGAACTGTAGCTGTGTAAGATTGTCGTAGTCCATCGCGAAGATGGCATCCGCCTGGTCGACCATGTCTGCCGTCAACAGTCGGGCGCGGTGATGCTCCAGAGAAATGCCGAAGTCTTGCGCCGCTGTCGTTGCCCACGGGGGAGCCGGTCTTCCCGGTGTCGCATTCAAGCCGGCGGAACGGACCGAAAACTGCGCAGAGGGCATGCTTGCTAGGGCCTGTTTCATCAGAGCTTCACACATCGGGCTTCTCATAATGTTGCCGAAACAGACAAAGAGAAATGAACGAGCCGTTTTTGGCGGTCGGGAACTTTTCAAGCTCGTGAGTCGGAGGGTGTTCATCGCGCGAATCTTGAAATAAAGTAGCCGTTCCTTTCCGCCGTACTTCTGATAGCGCCGCAGTTCGTGGATAGTGGAATCAGGCAACAGCCTTTTGATCGTCGCCCGAATGTAGCGGCCAACGGAATCGTGGAATCGACTCGGTGAGGAAGCGGTTTCCACCCCAACGCCTATATGTTTCCCTTGTTCTGTCATTCCTACATTTATCCGGGCGGGTGAGCCATTATATCGGCATTATCTTTCACGAAGTTCGTGCACACTAGCGTCGTCGGCACTGTTTGGAATTTCTGCTAGGCTCTGGAAGCACGACGATGTGTGGTCCCACGCACAGTAAGTAGTTCCAGCATGATGATGAAGAGACTGGCCCTAAGAGCTCTCCAAAGATCGGGCGTGTTCGCCATTGCTCGGAGCAGATCTGCCGGGATGGCGCGCATTCTGATGTATCACAATTTTACGCACCGGAATGATGCAAACACCGACGCCGTCAGCATAGATTCAGCCCGAAGGCAGCTTGCCTATCTAACCCGAACTTTTCAGGTCGTTTCTTTGACCCACCTCGTCGAGCAGTTGCAAACGCGGAATCGCCTGGACTCTCGTATGGCCGTCCTAACAGTAGACGACGGCCGCCGTAATTTCTATGAGTGCTTCTTCCCGTTATTGCAGGAGTTCCAGATCCCAGCCACATTCTTCGTTGTGAGTTCTTTCATTCGCCAAGAAGATTGGATATGGACGGACAAAGTATTGTGGCTTGCTGAACAGGGAGATCCAGTCGAAGAGGTGCGGCCCGACCGGATTGAACATTTCTTTTCCAAGATGAATCGCCTGCGCCCCGAGGAGCGCAACGCGTGCATCGATTCAGTGGCTAAGTGCATGAACGTTTCGATACCCAGGGAGGCGCCTTCAAGATATGCCCCGTGTTCGTGGGCCGAACTACGCCAAATGGCAGATTCTGGCCTTGTTGAAATCGGCTCGCACAGCGTCAATCACCCAATTTTTTCGAGCCTAACGGATGAAGAGTCGTGGTGCGAGTTAACTACGTCCCGGGCCCACATCGAGATGGGGCTGGGGCGGAAGATAAACTCCTTCTGCTTTCCTAACGGAAAGCCGGCCGATTATTTTGCGCGTCATTTAGAGCAAGTTCAACGCGCTGGGTATTCCAGTGCCGTGATGACACACTTCGGGATGGTCCGGCAAAATTCGGATCCATTTTCGCTGGCCCGGATGGGCGTAAGCGGATCCTCGGACTTCATTTCCTTTCGAAAATACGTGGATGGAATTGAGTACTATCAGTCGAAGCTGAGGAAGCGCCTTTAGCATAGGCGAACCGACACTCCTTCCTTGAATCGCCGCCCGGCAACTGAGAGTGTTGGATTTGGCAGCAGCGGTCCGGCAGGGAAAAACAAAGGCAACGTTATGTGAACGTTGCCTTCCCATCTCTTGACGGTAACTGCGATATCGCTCGGCCAACCGAGGCTGACGGCCTGCTAGTTGCTGTCAGTTTTGCCCGTTCGCAAGCGACGCGTGAGAGCGCCCAAACCGACCAAGCCAGTGCCCAAGAGGGTTAGGGTACCGGGTTCGGGAACGGGTGAAAGAGGCGTAAGCCCACCAGCCGGAAGTCCAAAACTAGATGTCCCGCCACCGTCTACAACCGTGTAGCCCGCACCCTGGGCTGTCAAGTTTGCGGGGATCGTCGTAAGTTGAATCGTCGCTCCCATAACCGTCACGGGGGCATAGCCGGGTACACTCAGAGTGCCATTTACAGAGCCAGAAAATGTATAGCCTAAGCCTCCGGCTATAGGCGTCCACATTGATCCGGTACCGAAACTTCCAGTGAAAATAGTGCCGTTCTGGTACGTGATCGTGAAAGTGCCGCCAGCGTTAAAAGTGGCTCCAGCTGTGATGCTGCCAGTCGCAATGGTTCCTGTTGTGAAGGCCAAGGACCCCAGATTCGTCCCCGGGGAATTCGAGATTCCGTATGCTGTCAGCCCGGCGACCTGGACCAGAGTGGAATCGCCCGTGCCCGTAGTGGACCCCAGGCTCAGAGTGCCAGTCGTATTGCCAGTAGATGAAAAAGTGCCGTCGGACGTGGTAAACACCACCTGCGCTGTCAAAGGAGCGCTGAGCGAACAACAAACCGCTACAGCGAGGAGCAAAGCCCGTACCTTCATTTTGCCTCCTAAGCCCATTTGGAACTCGGCGTCTACGTCTCGCCCGGTCTGACGAAATGTACGTGGCCAATATGATGTTGTTATGACCGAAAAATAAAAAGTGTGTGAATTTCCTGGTTTTGTTAGCTGTATGTGGTGGAAAACTGCTTTAAGGAAGACTTTCGCTGGGAACTGGAGTCAAATTGAAGAACCAGAGTCGCAAAAGTCCTCACCCATGCAACTCGGAAAGCAGTTTCTTCACATCGTCAGCTGCCCAATAGTTTGGGTTGATCTTCAAAACGCGTTGCAGATGCTCTCTTGCAAGTCCGATTTTCCCAGTTTTTTCGTATGCCATGCCGAGGTGATAATGCACGGTCGGATTCTCCGGCGTTTTTGCTTTTTGTGCCAGTTTAAGCGCATCCTGAAACTGATCGATTGCCGACTCATAGGCTCCCTTTCGATAGAGCACCCAGCCCATCGTGTCAGCAGCCTGTGGCGAGTCGGGCATTCCGCGGCGGGCAGTCTCTGCGAGTGGCATCGCTAGATCCGGGTTGCCATCCGTCCGCAGCATCACATAGGCGAGATCGTTGGAAGCAGCAGGATTCTCTGGGCTCAGCGAGAGGGCCTTTTGGAAGGCTTTTTTCGCGTCACTCCACTGCTGCTTGGAGTCGTAAAGTTCTCCCAGCAAAACGTATAAGCCCACCTCGTCTGGATCTTTCTCAATTGCCTGCCGGCAAGTTGAGAGCGCCTGGTCAGCGGAATCCCGTACGGCCTGTACCTGAACGAGCTTGAGCCATCCATCGACGTTATGCTCATCCAACTGAACAGAATGTTTCAAATTGCTCTCGGCTCCTTCGAGGTCTTGTTCGGTTCGCTTATGGTCAAACAACGCTGTGCCGAGCAAGTCGTAGAAAACACTGTTATCGGGAACCTTGGTGATTTGAACTTCTGCTGCGCTGAATGCGCTCTGCGGCTGGTTCTCGGCAAAATAAGTGTTCATCAGCCCGCGCAGAGCGTCTGCTGAATTGCCGTCTCTCTGCAATGCTTCCCGATACCCTTGCTCCGCGGCCCGATAATCCTTCCGCGCCAGCATCAGATTTCCTTGTTGCAAATATCCCGCCGGACTTTGCGGGGCTAAAGCAATCGCCTTTTGAACGTCCGGCTCAGCTTGCGCGAGCTGCAGGCGGCGAATGTGCGATAGTGCCCGCAGAGAATAGCCATCTGGAGACGCAGGCTGCAGATTTACAATCTGGCTGGAGTATGTCTCCAGTCGTGGCATATCTCCTTTTTGCAAAGCGAGGAGTGCGAGCGCCCGTTGAGCTTCAACCATGTCGGGGCGATGACTGACGCAATCCTGCCACGCCTTCTCGGCCTGCTCGGGCTTCTTCTCCCGTTCATAGGCAACGCCGAGTTGGTAGTAGGCAGCGCCGCTGTTGGGATCATTCTTGATCGCGTTCTGTAAGGACGCGATGCCTTCGCTAGTCCGACCCTGGGCAGTCCGGATCTGCCCTCGCGCGATCAAGGCATCGACATCGTTGGGCCTGTTCTTGAGTGCTGCGTCGTTCAGTCGATTGGCGTCATCAAGGCTGTTCTTGATGATCAACAGTTGTACGTAATTCTTCGTTACAACTGGATCTGTTGGATGTTCCCGATTCAGCTCCTCGTACTCGCTGAGTGCTTGGTCATATTCTCCCGCAGCGAAGTAGAGATCACCGAGCATTCGGTACCCTACAGAGTTGTCACTGAATTTCTTCCTGGAATCTTTGAGCAAATCCTCCGCACTGTCCTTTTTGCCCTCCGCCATATAAAGGCGTCCGAGGGCGATATAAGGATAAGGATTTTGCGGGTCACGATCGACCGCGTTCCGAAATTGCTGCTGAGCTTCAGGAAAGCGTTGCTGAGCTTGATAGTAGCTGCCTAGAGCAATCAGGGGCTCTACTCGATTCGGTGTGTGTTCAACCGCTTTTTTGAAGCTGCCCTCGGCAGCTTCTGCTTGGTTGTTCTTCAGCTGGAGTAATGCCAGTTGCGTGTACGAGTCGCCTCGGCTCGGGTCCAGAGAGATCGCCTTCTCGGCCTCCCGAATTGCGTCAGCGAATTGTTGCTCTGCAGCCAGGAGATTGGCCGTGGCGAGATGAACATCGGGATTCTGCGACTGCTGAGCCTTGAGCGTTTCAATCTGTACCTCTGATCGTTTGAGGTCGCCTGCCGCCGTCAACAGATTGGCCAGCTCGATACGAGCCTCGTAGTTCTGTGGCCTAAGTTCAATCGTACTGGTGAGTTCCTGATAGGCGTGGTTCCAGTCCTGCAATTTCAGATACGTGCGCGCCAATTGATAGTGGGCCTCAGGAAATTTTGGGTCGGCCTGGAGTGCATTGCGGAACTGAATCGACGCGCTTTTGTAGTCTCCGTCGTTAAAAAAACGCTCGCCGCTTTCCAGGTATTTCTGCTTTCGAACGCTTGGATTGGAGCAGGCTGCAAGAAAAACTATTAGCGAAAACACGAGTTTCAGACGTAGGAACTCGTGGGCGGACTTCACCACGTGGGTGGACATATTTGCCTCACGAAACTCGATGGATGGTAAAACCGCAGCAAGCCGCTCCCTTTCAGGCTGAGCTGTTCAGAGCGCAGTCTCCTGTCAGTGAGGAGTTCTGTAAACGGTGGCAAGTATAGGACAAAGCAGTGAGCCTGAACGCTCCAAAACCAAGAGCTGGGAAAGAATTAGCATTGCTTTAACAATTGAGTCTAAGAAGGCTGGGTTACAATAACCGGGCTTTGAGGATACCCGTCCCCGTTGAACGGGGCCTGAACTGGGTGTAGCCGGCGAATCTCGAGTTTCCTTCCTGTGCTTCTGATGTTTTCTGGAGTCGCATGACAGCTGGTTGGGTAATCACGGTTTTGTTCGTGGCGGGGAGCGTATTCCCATGTCCAGGCCAAAGTATTGCGGAGGCGGAAAATTCCGTCAGCGCAGTTGTTCCGGCCCCCCGAGAGGCTGTTTCGGTGGCTACAGGTTCTGCATTGCTCGAGCCACCGTATGAGATCGGGCCGAATGACATGTTGCACATCTCGGTCTGGAAGGAGCCGGACTTGACCGCGACGGTGCCGGTGCGTGCCGACGGGATGATCTCGATTCCACTTCTGAATGACGTGCAGGCATCCGGCTTGACGCCCATGCAACTGAGTGCGCTTCTGACGCAGAAGTTAAAGCAGTACGTTGCCTCTCCGCGTGTGACGGTGGTTGTAACACAGACGAATTCCCATCGCATTTACATTGTCGGCGAGGTCGTGCGTAGCGGCCCCATTCCTCTGCTGCATGAGATGACGGCTCTTCAAGCCCTGGCGGCCGCAGGACTTACGCAGTTTGCAAACACGAAAAAGATTTACATTTTGCGGACCGACAATGGCAAAACCCAGAAGATCCCGTTCAATTACAAGCGCGTGATCCGAGGCGAAGACATGGCCCAAAACATCGCCCTAAAGCCAGAAGACACGATTGTGGTGCCTTAACACAGTGCGGTGCACCCGGGCCAGTGTTTCGCGAGGATGAGAAGGGAATGGGAAACCTGCAGGCTCAAGAGGCTGCGTCAGTGGCCGGGACGACGATCTAGATGATTGCCAATCGCGCGCTCGATCTCGATGATTACCTGGCGATCGTGCGTCGACATTTGCGGCTCATTTGCTTTTCCACGCTGCTGATAACCCTGATCGGTTTCCTTGCTTCGTTTGCTTTTTCGCCGCAATATACCTCGCGCGCGCTCGTGGTTGTCGAGCGGCAGACTATTCCTGCCGGCTACGTGCAGCCCATCGTTACCACTTCCGTAATCGATCGAATCGCCAAAGTGCAGCAACAGGTGCTCAGCCGGAGTCGCCTGGAGGCTGTAGTCAATCGCCTTGGGCTTGCGAGGACCGGCAAGAGCGTCGATGAAGTAATTGACAACATTCAGCGCAACATCTCTTTTGTCGAAGCCGACCCTTCAACTTCACAATCGAAGCTATCAAAGCGCAACCTGGACTTTCTCGGTTTCTATATACGGTTTGTCAGTGAAAATCCTCAAGAGGCACAACAGGTTTGTGCCGAGATCACATCGATTGTCCTTGCAGAAAATACCAAGATGCGGGAGCAGGTTGCTGTCAGTACTGCAGATTTCTTAGGCCGGCAACTGGCAGATGCCAAAACCAAGCTCGACCAGAAGGATCGGGAATTTGCGGAGTTCAAGAGCAAATATCTGGGTCAACTTCCCGGAGACGTTGACCGCACGCTCGCCATCTTGAACGGGTTAAATGCCCAACTTGAAGGAAATACACAGGCACTCACCCGCGCCGAGCAAGACAAGTCTTATGCTGAATCTCTGCTCGACGAGCAAGTTGCAGCGTGGAAGTCCTCCCAGTTCAACCAGACCACGGATACGATCGGGCAACGACTTGTCGCCCTACGAACTCAACTCATCACGATGCAGAACCGGTACACCGAAGATTACCCGGACGTCATCAAGGCGAAGAGTGAGATCAAGGCCCTGGAGGCCAAGCAAAAGCAGATGGATGAGTCTGGGCCGCATGAAGGCGACACGCTGACCGAGAAGGGAAAAGCGGAGCCAGCGCAGATCCTCCAATTGCGGGAACGAATTCGTCAAGCCGAGGCCATGATCACGAGGGCGACGCAGAGAGACCGGCAACTACAGACGGACATTCATTCTTACCAGAACCGCCTGACGCTCAGCCCGAAGGTTGAAGAAGAATACCGGCAACTCACTCGCGACAACGAGGTAGCTCACAAGCTTTACGACACGCTGCTTTCGGATAAAGGGCAGTCTGAGATCCAGACGGATATGGAGCGCAGCCAACAGGGGGAACAGCTTCGACTGCTCGATGCCGCGAATCTGCCAGATTCCCCAAGCTTCCCCGTACGCTGGAAATTCGCGGCCGGCGGCTTTGGAGGGGGCTTGGCGTTAGCTGCGGCCATCACTTTCCTTCTGGAATTGCGCGACAAATCGATACGGGACGAGAAAGATGTGGTCGCAGCTTTGGAACTGCCGATGCTGACCTCGGTCCCGTGGCTGAATCCCACAGCTGCTAAACGATGGGACGGCTTCGGAGGCCGATTGAGATCCATTCCTGGCCGGTGATTCGACGGCAAGAACGCCGGGATCGAGTGACCGTAATTCATACAAACCTAACAGGGAGCGCATGAGCCGGTTCCACGAAGTACTAAAGAGAAATAAACAGGAGGAATCCGTCACCGACGGGACCGGTGCAGGCCCTGATGGTCGGCCTATGGCTGCGAGCGAAGCTGTCCCGATGGCATACATCTCCGAGACCGATTCCCGCCTCAGCGAAGACAGTGCGCGACTCGAGCAGTGCAGTTGCATGACCTGGGCTCCAAACACCCAAACCATGCTCTTTTTGGAAGGGAACCGGGAAGGATCGGGTCAGGAACAGTTTCGCATGTTGCGTTCACGGATATATCAGTCGCGCGAAAGGGGCCCGCTCAAGTCCATTTTGATAACGAGTGCGTTGCCGGGAGAAGGCAGGTCTTTCACAGCGGCAAATCTGGCACTCGCTTTAGCCTGTCAGGAGCGTTGTCGCGTCCTGCTTGTCGACGCAGACCTGCGAAACCCGAGCTTGCATCAGTCGCTTGGGACTCTCTCCGCGCCCGGTCTTTCCGATTATCTGTCAGGCGAGGAGGACGAATTCGGGATCTTGCAGCGGGGGCAGGCGGCGAACCTCTTCTTCGTTGCCTCAGGTCGACCTGTGTCGGGGCAGTCTGAAGTGGTTTCAAACGGTCGTCTTAAGTTACTGCTCGATCGCCTCGGTCCGCTTTTCGAGTGGATCATTATCGATTCCCCGGCCGCAATGCCGGTCTTGGATTCCGGGCTGATCGCCAACTATTGCGATGGTGTGCTCATGGTCGTTCGTTCGGAGTCGACTCCGTTTGATGTCGTACGGAAGGCGAGAGAGCGCTTCCGTGACGAACACCTCCTCGGCGTTGTGCTGAACGGAATACCTGATCAAAAGCATCTGAGTAACGGGTACTATCCCGATGGCTCCCAGATCTCGAAATCAAAGGCAGATGCTAAATCATCTACCGCAGATTCCTCGAAGGGCTTGACCGACAAGCGGGCACAGGCAAGTACCGATGAAAAGTTCATTCTTCCTTCCCGGTGGCCCAGGTTATTGCGTTGGGCTCGGAGGTAAGATGAGATTCGTGTTCTGGGGCGCATTTGCGCTCGTCGTCTATACGTATCTGGGCTATCCCGCCTGGCTCTGGGTGCGAAGCCGCTTGCGCCCCTGTCCGATCCAACGATCGCCCATCAAGGCAGTCGTCTCGATCATTCTTGTTGTGCGCAACGAAGAACAGGTCATACGGCGAAAACTGCGCAACCTGATGGAGCTGGACTATCCTGCCGAACAAACGGAGATCATCGTAGTTTCGGATGGCTCGACCGATGGAACGAACCAGATTCTCTCGGAGTTTGCGCATCCTTCGCGAGTGCAAGTGATTCTCAATCCGAAATCGAGCGGCAAGGCTGCCTGTTTAAATGATGCGATAGAAGCCGCCCAGGGTGAGGTCGTCGTATTCACCGACGCCCGGCAGCAGGTTGCTTCTGACGCGGTGAACCGTCTCCTGGAAAACTTTGCCGACCCATCAGTGGGATGCGCGAGCGGCGAACTGATTTTTGGTTCTCCTTCTTCATCGGAAGTGGTTCAGGGCGTGGGTCTGTATTGGAAGGTAGAGAAATCGATCCGCGAACAGGAATCAGCCTCAGGCTCGGTAATTGGAGCCACGGGAGCCCTTTATGCAATGAGGCGCTCTCTGCTGGCCGTCCTTCCGCAGTACACCATCCTGGATGACGTTCTACTTCCCATGCAGACGATCAAGCACGGACTAAGGGTGGTGTTGGACGCCCGGGCGAAGATTTGGGACAGCCCGAACGTGGATTCTAGCCTGGAATTTGCCCGTAAAGTAAGAACCCTGACAGGTGTTTATCAATTGCTAAGGCTTGAGCCCTGGATCCTGAAGAAATCCAATCCGGTGAGGTTTGAATTCATAAGTCACAAAGTTTTAAGGTTGGTTGTGCCCTTCGCCTTGTGTGCGGCATTGATATCTTCCGCTCTCTTGAAGTCTCCGTTGTACCGATACGCGCTCATCTTGCAGTTGGCGTTTTATGGTGTGGGGACATTGGGGATCTGGGCCGCTGGCGAGGGTCTTGTGCAGAGGATTGCAAACGTAGCCTTTACATTCATCATGCTTAATGCGGCCGCGGTGGTGGCGTTCGTAAATTTCTTAACGGGACGACGACCGGCCTGGGGCCAATGAAACGTTCGGTTGGGGTCAGTTTTCGGCAGTAGCTCTTCGCTGCTTCGCTCCGATCAAGTTCCAGCGTGGGTCAATCACTTTTGTCCGGCACGCCGGACAGTCGCAAACTACCATCGGTTCTGCCTGCCACACGGCGCGAGCGTCAAGGCGGTAGCCTACTCCCCGGACTGTTTTGAGCATGGTTGGATTGTTTGGATCGGATTCGATCTTTTCGCGAATCCGCCGAATACAGGCGTCCACGCTCCTTGGGTTCACGAAGCGAATCTCTCCCCAGACAGCATCCAAAAGAAAGTCACGTGTAAATACCTGGCCACGATGGCGGGCTAGATACTCGAGCAGTCGAAATTCCAGGGCTGTCGTACTGACTTCGTTGCCGCGCACAGACAATTTCATCGCCCAGCTATCGATAACGATTTCGGCTCGGTCCCCGGTTAATTCGTGGGACCGCTGCGATCGCTGCAGCAACGCCCGCACACGGAGAATGAGTTCGCGCGAAGCAAAAGGCCTTGAAATCCAGTCGTCTGCTCCAAAATTGAGAGCGGTCAACTGGAGTTCGGGAGTGTTTCCGTCCGTCACCACAATTCGAGGGATGTCGTTGGTCAATGCCTTCTCGAAGGCTTTAGTAAGAAGTGCTGAATGGCTCTTGGTATGAAGCCCAAATATGATCAGGGCAGGGCAATCGATTTTATCCAACTCCGCTTCGTGTTGGGAGAAAGCGCGAACAGGGAACCCGGCCTCCTCCAGACAGCTGCGTAGGAGTTCGCCGGACTCTGGCTCACTGTCCACGACAAAGATCAATGACTCCATGTGTCGGTCCTGATCAGTCGATAGATTTTTATTTGCAGGCGTATGAATTTAGTTAAGTTACTGTGCGAGAGTGTAGCTGAGCCGCTGTTACGCTCAGATGACCGCGATATAAATCTCAGGTGAATTTTTGGAAACTGCATTGCCGGATGCGATACGACCGCCGGCCCTGTTGAGGAAATGGGGCGGCAACCGATTTGGCTGCCGCCCGTGAAATATTTCTAAGGCAGATAGAAGCGGAATGAAGTCAGCACCATGTTTTCCGAAGCATTCGGGCTGCTTCCGATCCCAGGTGTGGCCCCAACCCCGAACCAGGTATTGCGGTCGATGTATGAATACTGCGGTCCGAATTGCAATCGACCCTTCGATCCACTGTACAAGCGATACCAGAACCCTATCGTCCCTTCGATGATCGAGCGAGTGTCACCGGTGCAATTGGCGGGATTGGACGGGTTGAAGCCTTGGCTGATCGGTGTTCCAACGGGACCTCCGACCGGCACCGTCCCGCTACCCGTGCTTCCTGGCGTAGAACTTGGTGTATTCACGTTCGTGATGGTGGAACTTGGCGGCCCTTCGACGTAGCAACCGGAATTATTGAAGAGTGGTGATCCGTAGCCGGCACCCTTGCCTCCGAACAAATAAGCTGTTCTGGCTTCGTATTCGAGGCCGACGTTGGTGTAGAGATCCAACCGTTTCGAATGATATTCGAGGGTGCCGAGCGCCTGATAGTTTCGAGCCGGAACCAAAACTCCGTCTGGACGGGCTACAACGTCCGGTAATCCAGCAGTGCCATATCTGCCGATTCCGTCCCCGGCGAAGGCATGCACTCCAAGATCAAATTTGGAGGCCAATGTGATGCGTGCGTTCACACCGAAGCCGCCACCCACTTTGCTGCTGGTGTAAGCGCCGCTGGCGTTCGGAACGTTGCCGGTGCCGCATGGAACGGGCGGAGGCAGGACCCCATTGGTAGCCGTGATATTTCCGCCGCAAGGGTAGATCCGGTCACGGAAATCGCTCAGCAGTCCGAACACTTCATAATGCCCCATTCCTTTTGGCTGGAATACGACTTTGGTGATGAAATCCGGAGCGGGGTTGAAAGAGTAATTGGCCGTCGCGTTGTACAACCCGCCACCACTGCCTTGCGAGCCAATTACGAAATTGTTCTGGCCTGAGGCGAGATGCCCACCAAGCGTTGCTTGCGAGTTCTCGATGCCAAGAGCCCAGGAAACTGTACTTCCGAAGTTCTTCGCCACGCGGAATCCAAACTGCCGAGCCCAGCTGAATCCGACCGTATATTGCGGATCGATGGTCATTGGAAGCGCTTCGCTCCGGTTCTCGACGCCTTGTTTGGTTTCGGTGATTAAGCTCCACATCTGGCCGCCAGTGAAACTCCATCCACTCTTCAGGGACGCTTGTCCCCACGCCTGTCTTTGACGCAATGAATAACTATTGCTTTGGTTATTGTTTGAAGTGACGCCGGAAGACAGGAAATCGGACTCGACGTAGCCAGACAGTTTCGCGCTCCCGAGTTTCCCCTCTGCCAGCATCGAAACGCGCGATTGCCTGCCAGAGCCGAAGAATTCTGACAGGTGGGCCGCGTCTGCGCCGGCGAAAGGAACCGAATTAAACGGTGTGTTGATGTCCGCTCCGAGCGCATGTGAGCGCCAGACCGTTTCACCGGCCAGAAATCCTCCTGGCGTGATCGTAACGCCGCGGTAATGCATCGCCACCGGACTCTCGACACTGCTGAGCAGGTTTTTCTGAGTCTCTTGCAAGCTCAAGGCCGTATTGGCGGCATTCTGCTTCAGATCCGTGACATCGTTCTTGAGTTCAGCGACGGTTTGCTGTTCCTGGCCAGCCTGGGAAGCAGCCTGATCCGCCTTTCCTCGAACTTCCTGCATAGAGGCTTGCGCCTGGTTCATACTCTCGTCGCGCTTTCGCATTTCCTCTTTCAGAATTGCGACTTCCTGTTGCAGGGACTCGATTTGCTGCCGATCAACTGCGCGGTCTTGCTTAAGTTCCTGAAGTTCTGCCTCAACCGACCCTCTCGATGTAGCTTTTTTCTTGGGCGCGCCAGAACCTGCGGACTGCGCGATCGAGCTTGCAGCGAAGAGCAGAATTAACCACCAAATGGAAACAAGCTTCATGTTTTCTCCTTTGCCAGCATGGTTACGGGGCGGTTTTGATAAAGTGCCTTTGTTGCTTCCGGGTAAATCTGTAGATGTGGCATTTGCCGGAGGTGCAGCGGAGTCGTCGCCTGCATCATTCGATCAACACCAAGTTGCCGGCCAGAAACTGCGGCGTAAAAACAAGGTAGGCGACGAACCTCTAGCGCATCTGCGAAAACAGAACCTGCCCGCGGCAGACGCCATGCCGGTCCGTCAGACTCCCTCGGTTCTGGAAGCTCAACTCAGCTCAAGCCGTTCGGGAGCACGTTCCTTTTACCTGCCGAATGTTACGGAATAGTGAGAGCCGAGTGAATTTATGATGAATCACCAACATCTGATTCAATTCGTGAGCAGCGGATATGTGACGAGGCGAATGGTCTGCGTGAGGTCTTGTGGACTTGCAGATCTTTGCGGTGGACCGAAAGAGACAACGCAGGATTATTGCCCGAGGAGCAGTCCCGCGTCGGTCAAGGTGTCGTAATCAAATACGAGCAAGGAGTTTGGAAATTTCGTATAGGTACCGGATCGATCGAAGTATGCCAACAGGGTCAACTGGTTCCCGCTGACGGTGCCGGAAACGAAGATTGCATTCCCAACCGCGGAACCGGTCAGTTGAAAAACGCCGTTGTCGACGGGCCCGGTCAGTTGGGCGCTGACGTTGAGCGAGTGATCCGGATTCTCACTCAGAGTGAGGGCCGCGTTATCCGTCCCGTTGGGCAGATTCAGTGTGCCCGAGAAAGTACCTGTCAAGCTGGGTACCAGATTCGCGACAAACCCTCCAGAGTCGTAACCTGCTGGAAACCCTGGCACACCTTGCAGGGCCGGACATGCGCTGCCTGAGACGGAATAATTACCGGTAATTGTAGTTCCGGTGAGCGTTCCCTGGCCCGGAACCGTGTTTCCGCCTTCGTTGAAAAGGAGAGCAAGGCTGCTGCCAGTCAGGTTTGCTGTAACGCTGTTCTGTCCCGGCGTGGAGCCTGCACAAATGCCATTGATATACCAGTTCTTCTGTTGAAGGGTAAGAATCTGTACCTGACTCGGTCCAGTCGCGCCACTTTGATTCCCATTGGCAGCCAGGTTCGTCTCCACCAGCGTGACCCCACCGGTCACGTTAGAAGAGACCACAAACTCGTAAGCGCCCGAAACGCCTTCACCAGGCCTCAGGCTACTGCTTCCGCCACATGCCAGAGTGAACATCAACGGCAAGGCCAAAAGGATGGAGCGTATTTTCATTTGTTCTGGGAAAACTCTCGAGCGTTACCCTAACTTTTGAACGGCTCATTTAACCACCTTCGGGTTAATGCAGTATTAATTTGCGGTGTGCGAATATTCCGGTGACTGAAGGATCGTGCGACGAGTGTTGAGCCGGGGATGCAACTTCACGCCAAGTACGAACTGGAAACGGGCTCACCTTCTATGCAGACGCGATGCCAGAGCTCGAGATTGAGGAGGCGCCAGATCCGATCCGTGTTATCCCGATACCGACTCTTATGTTCAGCGAACAATCTCTCCACTGCGCGAGGCCGAAATAATTGGCGTTCGGAAGATCGAGGCTCCGACAGAAGCTTGTCGATCAACTCCAGGCGCGGCCCAGCAAGCCAACGGCTCCACGGTGTTGGGAATCCCAGTTTTTTGCGATGGAGAATTGAGTCTGGGAGAAGTCCCTTCATCGCTGTTTTGAGTACGTTCTTGCCGACAGAACCGCGAAGTTGAAAACGTTGCGGAATGCTCATGGCGAATTCCACTAGTTTGTGATCGAGAAAAGGAACTCGACTCTCCACAGATGCCGCCATGCTCATATTGTCTTGTTTCATTAACAGTTCGACGAGGTAGGTCTTAATATCTGTGTATAGAAGGCGTTGCAGCATGTCTCCGGAGGAATTGTTCCAATAGTTAAGGACGTGACGATGGCTTGAAGCAGGTTCAAAAGCATTCGCTAAGTCTTCCTGCAGTATGCCGCGCTGTTCATCCACGTTGAAAGCAGAGAAGAAGTTATCGAAATAAAAGGAAGCCCACGATTGTCCGTCGCGCGCGAGAAAGGTGTGCGAAAGCTTGCGCCGGACGCCGGCGTCGAGCCGGGAAGAACTGGAGATGAAGTGTCGCACACGGTAGCGAGCCGCCTGGGGTAAACATCTTCGATAGAGTCGGTCATAGACCGCATTTCGAATGGTAAAACCGTATCGTGAATAACCGCCCAGTGTTTCGTCGCTACCCTCGCCAGTCAACACTACCTTTGCGTGCTGCTGGGCCAAACGGGCAACAAAGTAGAGCGAAACACTGGAAGGCCATACGATCGGCTCATCTTCATGCCAGATCAGTTTCGGTAAGACCTTAAAAAACTCATTCTGGCTAACCTGGATTTCGCGGTGGTTCGAGCCGAGATGTTGCGAAACGAGACGGGCATACGGAAGTTCGCTATATTGCTCCTCCGCGTATCCGACTGAAAACGTGTTGATCGGGGTCGGGTTTAACCGAGTCATGAGTGCGGCGATAGCGCTCGAATCGATTCCCCCGCTAAGAAAGACTCCCACAGGAGCATCGCTCATCAAATGTGAACGGACGGCTCGCTCGAGCAATTCGCGATAGGTCTCGACGTAGTAATGTTCTTCGCTCTGATTTTCATCGGCAGGCACTGAAAGATCCCAATATTGCCGGACGATTGACTCTCCGGATCTGTCGATTACCATGTAGTGACCAGGCATCAGCTTGCGGACGCCCTCGTAGAACGTTTCAGCTCCGGAGAGATAGCCAAAGCTTAGGTATTCGGGGAGTGAAGCGCGTCGAAATTCCGGCCTGAGGCCTGTGGCGAAGATGGTCTTGATCTCGGAGGCAAAGACCATGCGCTCACTTGTGAGGTAGAAATAAAGAGGTTTAATTCCTAGGCGGTCTCGCGCGACCATCAACTGATGCTGCTTGGCGTCCCAGATGGCAAAAGCGAACATTCCGTCCAAATGTTTTAGGCATTCGACTCCATATTCCTCATACAGATGAACAATTACTTCTGTGTCACTGCGGGACCGAAATCGATGGCCGCTTTTCTCAAGCTGCTCACGGAGAACGGACTGATTGTAGATTTCTCCGTTGAAAACGATCCACGCGGTGCCGTCTTCGTTGCTGATGGGTTGATGTCCGCTTTTTAAATCGATAATGCTGAGGCGTCGCATCGCCATGCCCAGGTTGCCGTCGATGTAGAAGCCTTCATCATCGGGGCCGCGGTGCGCGATCGTGGAGCACATTCGCCGCAGAACGCCGGGATCTATCTGCTTCGTGCGATCGAATTCGAAAATACCTGCAATTCCACACATTCGAGGTTGCTCTTAGCTTGCGTCGCGTTTTGAGAATCGCGCAGGGAAAGAATTTAAAGAGCGCAGGTCTCGAAGAGCTCTGACGATGAGTCAAGTCCCGCCGAATTCGAACTAAAAGCTCGGAACGAGCCTGCTTCCTTCCAGCGTTCAAAGTGTTTTGTGCGTTTTGAGTGATGAAATACGTTGCGGCCGCGTATCTTTGCAAAAGTAAGGTCGCACATCATTAGATCGACGACATCTCCGTTGCTGGCAGAGGAGCAGAGGAATCTGGCGTCGCTTTCGAAGGGTCCAAAACTCCAACCCCCTTGCGACTCAGAAAAAAACATAAGGTAAGTCGTCTCGGGAGTCGTAAATTCGTAAGCCTGTAGAACAGGCGTCTGATATTCGCCGGCACTCATCAGTCTCCGCACAATTCCCAGTTCGTCTGTTTTGGATGTGAGGGGAACAATGGCGGTCCCGCACTCAGTTGGAGCAGAAGCCTGTGCGCTCGCCACGAGAACGGAAGCACGTTCCTGTATTCCGTAAGCTGGAGAAACCGCATAGGACGCTGCGGATTGACGCCAGGTTTCGTTTTCGGAAAACAGGAGGGCCATCCGAGCCGGAGACCTTGCGTCATCTTCCGCGTGCGAGGCAACGAATGCCCCGGGAGCGGGATTCAACTGTATGCCAGGCGCAAAATGCCAGGCGATCTTCAGATCATGTTTCCCTCGGCCCTCGATGACATCACGAACAAACCAGTACTGGCCGTAAACATGAAGGACAAAACGTCGATGCATGACCGGATTAGGAAGTCTGCAATATCCTTGGTGGCTGCCAACGAAAAAAGAGAACCTTCGTCCTTCCACAAACAATTCAGACTGAGTAATCGGATGCGCGCGCCATCCAAAAGGTCCATCAGGGGTAGCCTGGTCAAGGTTGTCTACAAGCAAGGTATTGTGAGAAGAGGTGCCACGGAATTGATTCCGCTCGTTACCAGGGCCCGCATAGCAAAACGTGCCCGGATCTACCAGCCAGGGACGTCCGGTCAGAGAGACCGTCACGCTCAATGCGTCCGCGTGTCCATGTCCACCTCGCCCTGAGCCCATTCCTCCGGCATCGATAACCATTTGTTGAAGGAAACGACGAGGGCTGGCTGAGATATAGAGTCCAGCTGAATTGAGCACAACGGGCTTGGATGCGGAGGAATGGGACCTCTCCGCGGGTAAGTCGCGAGCCGAGGCGGGCCCGAAGAGCCATATTGCCTCCTCTGTGAGGGCAGCATCACTTTTCAAGTCAGGCCGCCCCAACAACAGGCCTCCCGTAGCCAGCGGATCAGTAAGATGCTCGGCGTGATTTCGTGACGAATCGAATAGGCGACCTCCGTCGTCATCCCCGAAGCTTTGTGGAATGCCTGCTTGCGAGAGGGCCTGGAGGGCAGACAACATCTTGTTCAAAATGGCGTCAAAGTTCTGCGGGACCAGTATGTGGTTGCACTCTGCGAGCCGCCGAAAATGGAGAAAAAAATCCAAGGCGTAGACGTGGTAATAAATTGATTGCTCAAAGTAGGTACCGTCGTCTCGCACCTGGCGCTCTGCCTCATTTAATAAAATCCGATATCCCTTATCCTGCCATCGCTGGGCGCGGGAGAGTTGCGGACAGACGGTTCCTATAGAAAACAAGGTGAGGGCTTCGCCAAGGAGGTGCGTGTTTGGCGAGAAATATGTCGAGATGTAATTCTCGATATGTGCAGCGTGCAGATGTAAAGCTTGCAGCAGGTCTCTGTCCAGGTTCTCGTACGCCGGACAGTCAGCGAGAAGATGCCGTACCCAAAGCCAGGACAAGCTTCGAAAAGCAACTTCCAGGCTACTGGCCCAATTAATCCCCATCGGATATGGATTCGCCGCATGCCACGAATACCATTGGGAAATTATTTCCGTCGCATACTTGTCACGCTGGGTGAGGGCCCAGGCCTTGGCCAACGTCACGAGGTGCTGATGGCGGTTCAACTCCCAGACGACTTTGTGGTCGCCGACGGCGGCAAAATCGAGAAAAGGGATCTTGAACCATGGGAGGAAGGGTGCTTTCTTATGATGAATCGCGTCGAGATGCCAATCAATCTCGGAGCCGTATTTGACCCGTTCGTACCCAAGAAGCCGAAACTGATGGGCGCAAATATCGTTGGCAGATTCAACGATTCTGTCTACTTGGTCGGGGAGATGTTGGCGCAGCCCAGATACTATTGTCGGTAGGTCTTCGCGAATAAAGAAAAAGCTACCTCGTGCCGATCGAGATAGGTTTAGCTCGATCCGTGCGGGGCGTACCCCTGCATAGTAGCGCGCGAGTTCGACCCTCTTGCGAACTGCTTGAACGCTCCGAGTCTTCAGTTCGTCCCACATGATTCTTGAAACGTCGAAGTGCGCTTACATCACCGAGCGGCGGACGTGTCCAGCAAAGCAGGGAATGCTGTCTACGCTCGTGGTCTTCGGCCATGCTGCCCGATCGCGCCTGGCACAAAAGTTGCTCTCGGGAGTTGTAAGTATAAGGTGGAACGAAGCAGTGAAAACGGCAATCTATGTGTAATTTGTGGGTGGTCACAATTCTTCAAATCGTAACCAAAGCTGCGAGGAAATCTGCTAGAGGAAATTCGCGATCGTGACAGCTCTGGGCAATTTATGAATGCTGGAACGCTTCACCCAGCTGGCGTGCAGAGCCGGAACGGCATCTCCTCGGAACTCCGGAGGAAGTTTCTGACAATAGGAAATGCCTGAGCCTGAGCTCATCAAACCCTGGATAATTTCGTGAGGCGACCCACCTGGTTCCAATCGGAAACGAAAATGTTGGCATGGGAATCGATGAAACAACCGTGGGCCGCGCTGAATACTGCGGCGCTCATCGCATGCGGATCAAGGTCATACTTGGCCCACTGTGCCTTCTGGGGATTATCGCCAATGAAGGCTACCGGAACATTGTCACGGTCGAGGATGGTCGCGCGACCTTCTAACTCCGAGACAAAAGCATAATCGCGGTGGAAACTGACTTGGCAAGGTCGCCGGAGATGCTGGGTGACTGTCCGCACGTAACGGCCGTCGAGATCGAAATGACAGAGACGGCGATTCTCGCGATCACAAACCAGAAGAAGGGGTTGGTCGTATCTTGAATCGAGTGAAATGCCATGGCTGCAATTCAATTGGCCCTCTCCGTCACCTTTCCCCGAGTAGCTGGCCTTGTAATTTCCGTTCTTATCAAAGCGAAAAATGCGGGAATCGCCATAACCATTCGCGATAAATATGGAGCCATCCGGCGTGGGTAGAGCAGCCGTGATGCGCCATTCGTTCGGAGATTTGAAGCCCGCTTCCGGCGGAGCGGTAATCTTCATTACAACGCTGCCGTCGGTTTTCATCTTCAGGAAAAGCCAGTTTTCCTTTGGTGTGCCCTTCTGTACGGTTGCGTAGATAAATTCCTCAGCGCCCTCGGTAGCAAAGACGAGCGAATGCACTTCTGGGTAAGCTGTCGCAATCCTCTTCAAAAGATGCCCGTCGGGGTTGTAGACCAGGACGCCCGTATCACTCTGTGTGCTGACGTAAATCTTGCCGGACTTGTCTTGCGCGATCGCGCCATGCGTACCGCCGAAAATTGTCCCCGCCGGCAAGGCCCCCCAATCAGGAACGACCGCATACATCCACTCCCCATTGCCGGTCAATTGAACGGGGCCAGGCGAGGATTTCGATCGGGCCGAGACCAGGTGGCTGGACGCGAGAGTCGTGATTCCGGCGCCGACAAGAAACGTGCGTCGCTGCATGTTCGTCATTGCGTGCTCCTCCGAGTTGTGTCTGTGGCCTCGGGTGCCGGTTCTGCAGGCGTGTCGAACAGGTATATGTGGCGGAGGTTCGGCATACTCTTCAGTGGAGCCAGGGCGTCGGTGGCGATCTTGGTCCCGCTGAGGTTCAAGTAGGACAATTGCGAGAGCGATGTCAGTTTCCCTAGTCCGCGTCCGGTGATTGCGGTACCTTCCAGATGAAGTGCGCGCAGGTTTGAGAATTTGCCAAGGGTGTCGAAGCAGGCATCCGTGACGGCAGTCCGGCCCAGTTCAGCTTCTACTATAAAAGGTGCGAATCGCTGGAACTGTGCGAGTTGCGCATCGTCAAACTTGGAGGCTACATCCACCGTCCTCAGAATTAGGCCATCAGAAGGCTTCGCTGAAACGGCGACCAGTTTTGCGCCTTCCGAACGTTGCATTTCTCGTATCTCACCCATCAAATTGGTGTAATCGCCAACTGGTTGAAGCGGGCCGTCTGCGTGTTCGGCATTCGAAGAGATTCCCGGAACGCTCGTCGCGGTTGGCGAGGCGCCGGCAAGAACCCAAGCGCGTAAGGCGGCGATTTCTGTCGGCGACAATGGCGTTCGCCCCTCGGCCGGCATGAAGTGTCGGTCACTAGGGGAGAGTGTCACTCGCTGTAACAGAAGGCTCTGATCCGGACTCCGCACAGCAATGACCGATCCGTCACTTCCACCCTTCATTAGCAAGTCATAAAAGTCAAGGCGCAGGCCACCCTGCTCTTTATTCGATCCATGACAAGCCACGCACTTGGCATCCAAAATCGGATGGATCGTTTGCATGTATACCGAGCCTACGTACGCGGCGTCGGAAGCCGCAGATGCTGACGGGAAGATTCGCTGAAGGGAGTGCGGCATGTACCGGGTCAGATAATCGCTTCCGTGAGTGAGTGACCCACCTTGGTGCGCTGTCCACCCCAGGGTTAGCAGGCTCACAGCCAGAAGAGATGGATAGAGCCGCGGCAGCCGTCCCGAAGCCCATGCGGGACGCACCGTTTCACACAGCACGAGTTCGATTACCAGCACGATTGCGCCCCACATATGACGCGTCACGGTCGCACCTACGACGCCGCTCCCGTAGGCCAGCAAGATTCCGAAGAAAAGCGTAACGGCACCGGTGAGCAATGCCAGGTGCAAAACGAAAGCCGCGGCCTCCCGCAGACTGTGGCGGGCATTTCCTGCAAACTCGAGCAGTGGCAGCAACACGAGCATGCCGATAGGCAGATGCACCAGCGCGGGATGGAAGCGCCCCAAGAACTGAAGCCAGTCGGCATGTTGATGCCCGTCCAGGCGGAAAAGAAATGGTAGAGAAACGAGGAGCGCCACTGCTCCGAGGACGGTGCACCGCTCCCATAATGTGGAGCGGGCCCACAATCCTCGGACGTTAGCAACGGGTGGCGCGGCAGAGATCACGCCAGCAAATCCTGCACGACGGAGGCCTCGACTGGACTGGTCAGCTTCTGATCAAGGCCCTGAAATTTAAACGTGAACCGATTGTGGTCAATTCCGAGACAATGAAGGATGGTCGCATTGAAGTCGCGCACGTGAACAGGATCCTTCACGATGTTATAACTGAAGTCGTCAGTCTCTCCGTGAGTAACACCCTGCCGGGTGCCGCCCCCGGCCATCCAGGTCGTGAAGCAACGAGGGTGATGGTCGCGCCCGTAATTGTCTGGTGAGAGGCCACCCTGGCTGTAGACGGTCCGACCGAACTCGCCTGCCCAGATCACCAGCGTGTCATCAAGCAGGCCGCGCCGCTTGAGGTCGGTGACCAGCGCATAGGCAGCACGGTCAGTTTCCCCACAGAGAATCGGCAACATTCCGACAGCATCGTTGTGGACATCCCACCCGCGTTTGTAAATCTGGGTGAATCGCACTCCTCGTTCTGCCATCCGGCGCGCAAGCAGGCAGTTGTAGGCGAAGGTGCCGGGCTGTCTGGCATCGGGGCCATAAAGGTCCCACGTGGACTGAGGTTCTTTGCTGAGATCGATCAGTTCCGGAACCGATGATTGCATCCGGAAAGCCATTTCGTATTGGGCGATGCGCGCATTCGTTTCGGGGTCACCGACTTCATCCAATGTCTTGCGATTTATCCGCTCGACTGTGTCAAGCATCTCTCGACGCACTTCGCGGTCTACGCCCGCGGGATCGGCAAGATAAAGTACGGGGTCAGCGCCTGAGCGAAGTCCCACGCCCGCATACTCAGAAGATAAGAACCCGCTGCCCCACAGGCGAGACGAAACCGGCTGATTATTCTCCTTGGGATTGGTTTTCGTCTGGAGGACGACAAAGGCAGGAAGATTATCGTTCATGCTTCCGAGCCCGTACGCGAGCCATGCACCCAGGCACGGCTTGCCGGCATTCATGTTGCCCGTATTCATCAGCATAATTGCGGGCTCGTGATTGATCGCGTCGGTGTTGATGGTTTTGATGATGGTCAGGTCGTCTACCATCCGGCCGGTGTACGGCAGCAACTCGCTCACCCATGTGCCAGATTGGCCATGTTGCCGAAAAGGCCAGTGTGAGGGGGCAACCGGAAAATGAGCCTGCCCCGCGGTCATGCCAGTCAGTTGTTGATTGCCGCGAACGGAGTCGGGCATGTCTTTGTTGAATTGCGAAGCCAAGTTCGGTTTGTAGTCGAACAGATCCACCTGTGACGGGCCACCCGACATGAAGAGATAGATCGCACGTTTCGCTCTCGGCGCAAAGTGGGGAAGACCGAGATCAATTTTGTGATCCTGAGGGTGCGCCGTCAGATCTGCTCCAGCGGCAACGCTCCGCAGGCCCGCTTCGCCCAAAAGCCCCGCGAGCGCTGCCCATCCGAGCACCTTCCCGGAACGCCCGAGAAAGCGCCGCCGGGTCTCGATCGCGGCCCACTCTTGCTTGACCGCCGCCGGGACAGGAAGATCCAGAGGAGTGACAGGGCTTTCACAGTCGGTACAGAGTGGATGTTGCTTCATATCGGTCCCCAGCTACTTATTTAGTGTTTCGTCGAGATTAAGCATTTCTGTCGCGATCATCGTCCAAGCCGCCAATTCAGGCTCTGGAATGGAGGGGTCGCGTTTCTTCTCACCAACCTCCAAGAGAGAACGTGCGGCCTTTGGGTCCGCGGAATAATGTTTCTGCATTTTTCGTAATGAAGCCTCAAGAGCAGTGGCCATCGATGGAGGCACTCCATGGGAAAGCATGATCTCGCTAATGCGATTGATGCGGTGCTTCGGGTCCGAACCTTCCTCGCGAATCACGCGCTGCGCCAGTGCGCGGGCAGCTTCCACCCACTGCACGTCATTCATGGTCACCAGTGCCTGCAGTGGGGTATCCGTGCGCTGGCGGCGGGTGCAGACCACATCGCGCATGGGCTCGTCGAATGTGTCCATGTCGGGCAGAGGAGCCATACGCTTGACGTAGGAGTACATGCTGCGCCGGTAAAGGCTGTCGCCGTGCTCCTGAACATAATGCACGGTATCACTCGTCGGGTAGCTGACTTCTTCCCAGATATTGGGTGGCTGATAGGGCTTCACACTTGGACCGCCTATTCTTTCTACCAGTAGTCCGCCGGCCTGAAGGGCGATGTCGCGAAGCATTTCTGCGTCCATGCGGAACCGGGGTCCATGAGACAAAAATAGATTCCGGGGATCTTTAGCGAGTTGCTGTGGGTTCGACTTCGCGCTCTGCCGGTACACAGCCGACATCACCATCAGCTTGTACATGTGCTTGACGTTCCATCCGCTCTCGCGAAATTCGACGGCAAGCCAGTCAAGCAATTCTGGATGAGTGGGCCGCTGGCCCATGATGCCAAAGTCTTCTGTGGTTTCGACGATCCCGGTGCCGAACAGCTCATACCACATCCGGTTCACAGTCACGCGCGCAGTGAGCGGGTTGGCGGGGCTTACCGTCCACTTGGCTAACGCAAGGCGGTTTCGCGGCTCTCCCGGCGGCAACGGTGGCAGGAAGTGCGGAGTGTTGGCTTCAACCCGGTCTGTGCGCGCTGTATAAACTCCGCGGGTCAGCACGTGTGCGTATGCGAGGGAAGGCTTTTCCCAGGAGACTTGCGTAAGAGCGCCGCCTTCGGAAAGCAGATCAAGCTGCTTGTCGAGGGGAATGATCTCTCGTTGAACTGCCTGATATGCGGGATCAACGTGATTCAGGTAAAACTCGCTGAGCACATGCCACTGGTCGGTGGTCCATTGGGAGGCGGGGTGAGACGCAATTTCCGCCGCATAATCTTCGAATGGAAGCCGCTCAACTTCATCCAGGCTGAGCGAGCGCGCATAGAGCCGGATGTCTTGATAGCGAGCATCTTTGGCAGGATGCTCCTCCGGGTTGCGCCATCCGAGTTGCATGGGAGCGTCATTGCGGATTGTTGCACCGCCAAGATTGTCGGTGACGACGCGAGTTGGGACCGCCGCCCCGTTGACAAATATTTTTATCCCCGAGGCTTGACCGGAACCGTCATACGTGAAGAAGATGTGTTTCCACGCGTTGTCAATGGGCAGGGGAGTCAAGGAAACGACGCGAATCGCAACGGCCGGAGTCGTATCTTTAGACGGTTCCGCGGCCGAAGGTTTTTTTGCCTTTGCTTCCGCCTTAGCTTTTGCCTTTTCCTTATTCGCCGCATCTTCCTCGGCCTTTTTTTGCGCCGGAGGCTTGTTGGGGGCCAAGTCTTTTTTCGTTAGATCCTGCGGAGTCGGGTAGTTGAACGGTTCCTTGAACTCGGGCTCTTTGTCTTTTTGTCCATTCTTGTGTTGTGTCTTTGCTTTTTCTGTGGAAGAGGAGCCCTTCGGCATTTGATTGACCAGTGCCACACTGACGAAGCCATCATCGGTGCCGAGTTCCCAACCTCGATCGTGCTGGGTCGAGTCCATCTTCGAAAGAAGAGTGCCGAAACTTCCGGGATGGGACGGCGCAGCGCGGACCATAAACCAACCGCCCGCCGAGAACGCTTGTTTTGCCTCATAGTCACCGGTCTGCCCGAGTAGGACTCGTGTGCTGGATTGCATCCGAAAATCAGGCCAGAGCCAAGTGGTTTCGCCCCATTCTCCCTTCATCGTGGAGGTGCGGAAGCCAGCGGGATTGGCGTTGGGCGCGGAGTTTCGAAGCTCCTCCCCACTGCCTTCATCTAGCCGGAGGCGGAGCACAAGTCCGCTGGCCGGGACGGGGCGAGGAGGGTTGACACCGGAAGCCAGCCATTGGGCAACGAGGGTGCGGCTGTTGCAGCGCATATCATTGATTTTGGTTTCAAGATCAGAGCGCTGCTCCAGCACACGGTTGTAGGCTTCCTCGTTGTGCGGGGATGGAACGCGCACAACAGGGGTCCACACCGGCCGATCGTCGTTAAACGGTTTCTCGTCGAGGTTATTGAAGAAGGCGCTCAGCGAATAAAAATCGCGTTGCGTGGTGGGGTCGAACTTATGATCGTGACACACCGCGCAGCCCACGGTCAGGCCCATGAATGTGGCCCCGAACGCTTCGGCGCGCTCTCGGGCGATGTTGACTCGTAACTCTTCGGGAATGGTGCCACCCTCATTACTGCTGAGTCCCAACCGTACGTATCCGCTGCCAATCAGAGGATCCAGGTTCTTCATGGGCAACATATCGCCAGCAATCTGTTCCATGGCGAATTGATCGAACGGTTTGTTGTTATTAAACGAGCGAATGACGTAATCGCGGTATGGCCAGATATCGCGGCTGTTATCGAAATGAAGTCCGTAGGTGTCGGCGTAGCGAGCATAATCGAGCCAATAGCGCGCACGCTGTTCGCCAAAAGTAGGACGTGCCAGAAGACCGTCCACGAGACGTTCATAGGCATCTGGCGACGTGTCTTTCAAGAATGCTGCTACTTCTTCGGGAGTTGGGAGAAGGCCCGTGAGGTCGAGAGTCACGCGCCGGATCAGCGCTGCTTTGTCGGCTTCAGGGGAAGGACGGAGACCGACTGTCTCCATTCTTGCGAAGATGAAATTATCAATGGGTGTCCTTGCCCATCCCCCGAGGGCTGAGGGCGCTGGAACTGCCGGCCGGACGGGCACTTCGAAGGCCCAATGCGGTCGATATACTGCCCCTTCCCGGACCCACTCCTTCAGAGTGGCGATTTCTGCCGCGCTCATCGGTTTAGCTTCACCCCGGACAGTCTGCGGCATCAGAAAATGCGAGTCTGTTGATTCGATCCGCTTAATGAGCGCACTTTTTTCAGGATGTCCAGGAACGATTGCGTCGGGATGGTGAGGTCGCTTCCGCATAGCCCATTCGGCGAGATCAAGGCGAAGGTCTGCCTTGCGCATCTCCGGGTCCGGGCCGTGACAACTAAAGCAACGGCTGGCTAGAATGGGCTGCACATCCCGATTGAAATCAAGATTTCGCGAAGCGCTCTGCGATTGCGAGTGATGACAACCGACAAGACAGCTCGAAGCCACCAGCACTGAAACGAATGCGAGCGTTTTGTATCGGCGCGCGTTGGCGTGCGCTTGGAAGATACCCAGCCTCCGAGACAGACGGTTTAAGAGTCGATCGCGAACCCCACTGATCAGTCCATTGTATTGCTGATTTTGACCATGGCTCGAGGAAAATCCCCTTTTGCCTGCTGGGGGGTGGCATCCTTCGGGCGCGGGGTCAAACCGTTATACAATCGCTTGCGTTTCGGGGTTAAATTGGGGGCCGATGAGGCGAGACATATGAACTGGAAAAGCAGACTTCTGGTGGGAGTGCTTACCGCGGTAGCCATGATGTTGGGAACGTATCTGTTGCCTCGGGGAGGCACGCTGCGTGATGTTGCCTTGGCGCAGTTTCCCGCCACGGTTGGAATCTGGGCGATCTTTGTTCTGCTCTTCGTCAAGCTGAAATAAGCCGGTTGCGCTTGGAAAATCGCTCTGAGCGCTGACGTTTCCCGGAGGTGACAGAACAGCCTAGCGGTTCATACCAAAGTAGCGACTTTTGTTTGCAACGGAGTGTCGAGTTCTGTATCTAAAGGAAAAGGATTTTCCGACTCCGTTTCATTCGGCTGTCGCAAAGATCGCATATGTCCAAGCCAATTCTGCTCAGCGTAGATGATGACACCGATGTGTTACGGGCGATCGAACGCGATCTCCGGTCCCAGTACGGCGCCGACTTCCGAATTATTGGAAGCGAAGCGCCAGAGAAGGCGTTGGACATCCTGAAGCAACTAAAGATACGCAATGACAGCGTCGCCCTGCTCCTTGCTGATCAGCGCATGCCCCGCATGAACGGTATCGAGTTCCTGCAGGAAGGCATGCGGATTTTTCCCGAAGCGAAGCGGGCGCTGTTAACCGCCTATGCCGACACGAGCGCGGCCATCAGCGCGATCAACGAAGCGAACATCAACTACTTTTTCATGAAGCCATGGGACCCTCCTGCCGAGCATCTTTATCCTCAGCTGGATGATCTGCTTGATGATTGGAAAGCGTCTTATCGGCCCAAGTTTGAAGGAATAAGGGTTCTCGGCACCCGCTGGTCGCCTCGGTGCTACGAATTGCGAGATTTTTTGGCGCGGAACCGCGTGCCCTATCAGTGGATTGATGTGGAGCTCTCCGCCAACGACCCCGAGACGAAACGGCTTCTGGAAGTGCTAGGTGGCGAAGTCGCAAATCTGCCAGTTGTACTTTTTCCCGATGGGACGAAGCTTCTTGAGACTGTTCCGGCGGAGGTTGCGCAGAAGGTCGGGCTGCGGACGCGTGCTCAAACGGATTTTTACGACCTGGCAATCATTGGTGGAGGGCCTGCGGGTCTTGCGGCGGCGGTTTACGGGGCTTCTGAGGGCTTGCACACGGTCATGATCGAGCGAGAAGCTCCGGGCGGGCAGGCCGGAATGAGTTCGCGGATTGAGAATTACTTAGGATTTCCCACCGGACTGAGCGGGGGAGATCTCGCGCGACGGGCTGTGGCGCAAGCGCAACGCTTCGGGGTGGAAATTCTATCGCCTCAGGAGGCTCTGGGTGTTCGCACCGAAGGTTCGTACCGGATCGTAAAGCTTGCCGATGGTAGCGAGATCTCATGCCATGCCTTGATGGTCGCGACTGGCGTGCAATGGCGCCGATTGGACGCCGTGGGCGTTGATAAATTGCAGGGTGCCGGAGTTTACTACGGCGGCGGAGCCAGTGAAGCTCTCTCGTGCAAGGGTGAAATCATCTATGTGGTGGGCGGCGCGAATTCGGCCGGTCAGGCAGCGCTCAACTTTGCGAAGTATGCGGATAAGGTGGTGCTTCTGGTCAGGGGAGATGGATTGGCCGCGACGATGTCGCAATACCTGATTGACCAGATCGAGCGAACGCCCAACGTTCAGATATGGACCCATGCCAGCGTAGCGGAAGTTCACGGCGACAAAAGATTGGAAGAGATTTCAGTATTGTGCACTGACACCGACAAGGTAGAGCGTGTCCCCGCGAGCTCGATGTTCATATTTATTGGAGCTCTTCCCCGGACCGATTGGCTGGCAGGTATGGTTGAGAGGGACGATCGAGGATTCATTCTAACCGGGCCTGACCTCATGCGAGGCGGCGAGCGTCCGAAGGGATGGGCGCCGGATCGCGACCCATTCTTACTTGAAACGAATGTTCCCGGGATTTTCGCCGTCGGAGATGTGCGCCATGGGTCAGTGAAGCGGGTGGCCTCCGGCGTGGGAGAGGGCTCCGTGGCGGTCCAGTTCATCCACCAGTATCTGAGCAAGGTCTAATGGCGACACCATCAGAGCTATCAAACTTTCCGGCATTCGCTGGTTTGCCCGACGATCAGATTGCCTGGTTCCTCTCGCAATCAAAGGAATTGAGTTTGAAGGCCGGCGAGGTGTATGCGCGGCAGGGCGATCCGCCCGATGCAATGTTCGTACTTCTGCAAGGTGAGTTTGAATGGCGAGGCGAATTCGGCGGGGAAGCGTTGGTAATTGCCGGGAAAGTAGGCGATGTGACTGGCGCATTGCCTTTTTCTCGGATGAAGCAGTTTACGGTCACTGGTAGAGCCGTCAGCGAGGGGCGCATCCTGCGCTTTCCTGCATCCGCTTTTCCCGATCTCATCCAGAAAATGCCCGAACTGGCCAAGCGCCTGGTCGGCGTGATGTCGGACAGGATCCGAGAGGCCACGCGTCTCGAACAGCAACGCGACCGTTTGGCCGGTCTGGGGAAACTTTCTGCTGGACTGGCGCACGAGCTTAATAATCCCGCATCGGCCGCTAAGCGGGCTGCCGCGCAACTGCGCGATACCCTGAAGAGCATCAAAGACGCCAGCCACGAGCTCGGCCGGAGAGAGCTGACTTCCACGCAGAGGGCTGAGATTGAGAAATTGGAGTCATCTTTTACGCAGCGAGACGAACCTCCGCCGGACGCTCTGACCGCTAGCGATCTTGAGGAGCAGATCGATTCTTTGCTGCGGAGTCACGGGCAAAACGACCTTTGGCAATTGTCGGCTGAGTTGGCTCAGAGAGGAATCCAGCCCTCGGCGCTGGAGTCCTTGTTCGAGAATCTCGATGCGGCTACGGCACGGGCGGCCCTGGTGCGGATTGCTGCTTCGGTCGAGATCGCCAGCCTGTTGAAGGAAATTGAGAACAGTACTTCGCGGATCTCCGACTTAGTCCGCGCGATCAAGGAATACACGTTCATGGACCAGGCGCCGGTACAGAATGTGGACGTAGTAAAAAGCCTGGAAACCACCTTGACGATACTGAATCATAAGTTGAAGCGGGGAGTCACGGTGCAGCGGGAATACCAGCCGATTCCACTACTGGTCGATTCCTTCGGAAGCGAACTGAACCAGGTGTGGACAAACATCATCGACAACGCAATTGACGCGATGAGCGGCAAAGGCGAACTTCGGCTGCGGACCTTTCGCGACGATGGATGCGTTGTAGTGGAGATTGGGGACAACGGTCCAGGAATTTCTTCCGAGATCCGTGCGCATATCTTTGAGCCCTTCTTCACCACCAAAGGCGTAGGAGAGGGTACCGGCTTAGGGCTCGATACCGTGCAGCGAATCGTACGGAAGCACAAGGGAAGCATCCGGGTCGATTCGAAACCGGGCGACACCCGGTTTCTTGTATCGTTGCCGCTCGCCGGAGGGAAATAATCGGCAGTCTCTGATTGTTCTTAATTGCTTACCACTGAACACCAGGGTAGAGGCTTGGGATTCGAAAGCCACGGTAGGCCTCCTGGTTAGGGATCGTCATGCTCCATACCGATTGTGGTGGAGTAGTCTGGGTGACCTCGTAAATATCTCCTGCCACCCCAGGGCCGCCTTCCGCCTCGCAGTACTCGACGTTGCCGTTCTTTAACACGACAGAGTCTCCACCGAAAAATGAAAACGTTGGAGCCGTTGCGTTAAATGTGAAGGTGGCGGTTTTTGCGTTTTCGTCGAGATTGAAAATCGGTACCGTGCTATAGCAATCCGGCTGACCGGTCAAGCCGCAAGTGCCGCCATCCACGACGGTGACCCCACGGTCGTTCCCATTGTCGAAAAGAGTTAAAGAAAACGTTCCCGTCGTGTTCGTGCTGACGAAAGACGGCCCGTGTTGTGCGAAGAACCAGTCACCGGGATTCGGGTCGGCGCTGCCATCAGAGTTCATCAGGGTGAAATCGCCCTGGTAGCCAAGCTTCCATAGAATGTCACCGGGCCCGGCACCGTTCGCATAGTCGATTTTGACCAGCCAGTTCTGGTGTCGAATCGAGATGATCAAATTCCCATCGTCAGCGGAATAGAGCAGTGCGTTGGTGTGCGTCCAGTCCGGAAACATAAACGGACGTCGATTGATATCGAGGTGGTCGAATTCGTTCCATAACCAGACAGGTTTTCGGTTCTGATCCAAATCGATGATCACATCTCCCGTCACGACCGTTGATCCGACAAGCTGCTGCAGCGCGGCAAGCACCAGCAAGTGGCCGTTCGAGAGGAGAACAAAATCGTGGTGAGTGCCGAGCAGAGTCACGTTGCATCCAACGCCACCGCCTGCGCAGGCAGTGGCCAAAGCGTTATTCAGATCCGTGGCAGTCATCTGCCATATGACATTTCCAGTAAGATCTATCTCCTGCATGACGGAGTCAGCTCCGTTCGGCGCAGCGAAGTTGATCAAGAAGTGACCATTAGGGAGCAACTTGACCGGGTGAGGTATAACGCCGGTGGGAAGTCCGGGGTTGTAACTCCATAAAACGTTCCCATTTAAGTCGGAAACTGCCACAGGTGCGACTGTTGCGGGACCGTTAACTAGATCCAGCAACTCGACCCCGCTTTGCGGCGTCGCTCCCGCGGCGGTGGTAGTGGTGATCGTCGGCAAGACCGCTGCTGCAAGTCCCGTGGTCGTGAAAGTTTGATCCGCATCCTGGAACTCCGAACCATCACCAAACTGCACAACTCCCCTCATGTGATATGCGGTATTACCCTTCATTCCGGCCACAAAGATGCTTACCGGGCCACCCCCTTGCGGGACTGGTTGTGTCCAGGTCGTCAAGCCATAAGTTGTGTCGAGACCGAATTGCACCGAAACATTTCCCGATGCCACGGGAGAGATGGTATAGAGCGCGACCTGTCCATTTGCCGTGGGTGTAACGGTGCCGGGTGGAACGACGTTCACGGTGGCAGTTGCGGTTTTTGTAGAATCCTGCTTGCTCGTGGCTGTTACGGTTGCGGTCGCACCCTGAGGTCCGGGAGGCGCGGTGTAGTTGCCATTCGCATCGATGGTGCCAACGGAGGCGGTCCAAGTAACCCCGGAGGGGTCATTCGTTGTCACACTGAATTTCGTGCCTTGGCCAACGCCAACTGCCGCTGACTGTGGACTGACCGAGACGGTGATTGCCCCTGAGACCTTTGTGGCAGGTGTACTCCCGCCGCCACATCCAATAGTTGAAAGCGTTACACACAGCGCCGACAACCCGAGAACAGAAAGCTGCAGTTCTTTTTTCATCGAGTGGTCCCGAAGATTCAGTTGTGCCAGAAATGCGGTTTGATATTCCTAGCACGATTGTCCAAAAAAGTCACGATGCATGGGGGCTAATTTCGGGCACGAAAACGCATAGCCGTGTGTTTGTTTACAATGCTGACAAATTCTCATGAAGAACTTCTGGGGTTTTACACGAGTTGCGGTTATTTCCCTTTGTATTCTCTGCGTCGGTTTTGGCTTGCTGCCGGTTCTTGGTCAATCGATGCCTCCTGAGCTATTCGGAGGGTTGAAGTACCGGATGATAGGGCCATTTCGCGGTGGCCGCGTGGTGGCGGTGGCAGGCATACCAGGGAATGCAACGACCTTTTTCTTCGGTTCGGTAGATGGTGGTGTCTGGAAAACGACAGACGCAGGGACAGTCTGGACACCCATCTTCGACTCTCAGCACGTCGGGTCCATTGGCGCGCTCGCCATCGCACCATCGGATCCGAAGGTGATCTATGCCGGAACGGGAGAATCGGACATCCGATCGGATCTTGCCTCAGGAGATGGGGTGTACGTTTCTCAAGACGGTGGAGAGAACTGGAAGAATGTAGGGCTTCGGGATTCCCGGCAGATCAGCAGAATCGTCATTGATCCTCACGATGCGAATGTGGTGTACGTTGGAGCGCTGGGACACGCTTATGGTCCCAATGCAGAGCGCGGTGTGTACAAATCCTCGGACGGAGGCGCGCACTGGAAACAGGTTCTCGACCAAGGCCCCGAAGTAGGAGTGGCCGACCTGGCGATCTCGACCGGGAAGCCGAACCTCTTATTCGCCAGCACATGGCACGCCCGGCGTCCACCTTGGAGCGCTTATGGCCCGATCGAAGGCTCTGGGAGCGGCCTTTTCCGCTCTCAGGATAGCGGTGAGACCTGGTCTCGGCTCACGGGGTCGGGGTTACCGGACGGCGATTGGGGACGAGTTGGACTTGCCGTGGCAGCGGATGGCATGCGTGTATACGCCATCATCGATAACGGGAAGAAGTCGGGACTCTACCGTTCAGACGACGGAGGCGATCACTGGACGTTGCAGAATTCCGATCCCCGGCTGGCCGGCAGAGGATGGTATTTCGGAAGCATCACGATTGACCCGAAGAATGCGGATGTTTTTTACGTGCCCAACGTCGCACTGTACAGATCACAAGACGGCGGGCGAACAATCTCCATCGTGCGCGGGGCGCCGGGTGGAGACGATTACCACCAGATTTGGGTAGATCCGGCGGATTCTACCCGCATGGTTCTTGGAACCGATCAGGGTGCAACGGTCAGTTTGAATTACGGTCAGACTTGGAGCACCTGGTATAACCAGCCCACTGCGCAGCTTTATCACGTGAGTACTGACAATCGCGTTCCGTACGTCGTTTATGGAGAACAGCAGGACAGCGGAAGCGTTGGAGTTCTAAGCCGTGCCGATCATGGGCAGATCACAGCTCGGGACTGGTTTGAAGCGTCAGGCAGCGAAAGCGGATATATCGCGCCGGACCCGAAAGACCCGGACATTCTGTATGTGTCGGAGACGTATGGAGGTGTTTCGCGTTTTGACCGGCGGACTTCGTTCAGTCAGGACATCACTCCATGGCCTGTTCCGACCTGGGGAGTGGAAATCAACGAGCGGAAGTACCGCGATCCGTGGACGCCGGTGTTATTGTTTTCCCCGATCGATAAGAAAAGTCTTTACCTGGGCACGCAGTATGTAATGAAGACGACTGATGGCGGCCTGAACTGGCAGAAGATCAGCCCCGATTTGACCGGAGCGCAAGCAGGGCTTCATGAAGAAGGTCCTGCAACCGTCGAGAACGCGAAGGGACGCGGATACGGCGTGGTGTTCACGATTGCTCCGTCCGCGTTAGACGCAGGATTGATCTGGGCGGGAAGCGATACGGGTCTTATCCACGTAACACGCGACGGCGGAAAGTCATGGAAAGATGTAACTCCGCACGGCCTGGGCGATTGGGCAAGGATCTCGTTGATCGAGGCGTCGCATTTCGATCCCGCTGAAGCCTTTGCCGCGGTCGATCGCCATCGCTTGGATGACCAGAGCCCTCACGTCTACCGCACTCGAGATTTCGGTCAAACCTGGCAGAGCATCAGTGATGGCATCCATGCGCCTTCATTCGTTTATGCGGTCCGGGAAGATCCGAAGCAGAAAGGCCTTCTCTTCGCGGCTACGGAGTTCGGTGTCTATGTTTCTTTCGATGACGGAGATCATTGGCAATCTTTGCAACTGAATTTGCCGGTGACATCGGTTCGAGATCTGGCGATTCACGGGGATGACCTTGTCGTTGCCACGCATGGCCGCTCGTTTTGGATATTGGATGACATTTCTCCACTGCGTCAGGCGTCAGCCGTAAAGCAATCGGATTTTTGGTTGTATCGGCCACCCGATGCCATACGGGTCGACAACGATGGATTTCTTGGAACTCCTCTGCCGCCAGAAGAGCCGACGGGTCAAAACCCGCCCGATGGCGCGATCCTTGATTATTTCCTGCGCCAGCCCGCGCAACATGTGGAACTTGAAATATTGGATGACAAACGGACTGTAGTACGAAAATTTTCTTCAGATGACAAGGTCAACAGTCAGCACCCGGCGATGGCGATTGCCGAGCGTTGGTTTCCCATCGAGCAGGTCATGCGGAAGAGTTCCGGCATGCACCGCTTTGTATGGAATCTGAATTGGGCGGGTGGCGACGAATCGCTTTCCGAAAATGAGTTCGCCCCGCCAAGAGGGCCGCGCGCGGTACCTGGAACCTATCAGGTGCGATTTACCGTCGATGGAAAAACATCTGCTCAGCCGCTGCGTGTCGTGATGGACCCTCGCTCCACTGCGACGGCAGAGGAACTGCGGCAGCAATTCGAGTTAGGACGAAAGATATTCGAGGATGTTCTGCAATCCCATAAAGTTTTGTCGGAGATCGGGTCAGTGCGGAAGCGAATTTCCACTTTGGAGTCGAAATTGGCAGAACACCCCGAACTCAAGGCCAGCCTAGCCGAGGCTGATGGGAAAGCGAAGGCCGTCATGGAAGGGGAAAAAGAGCCACAACATTTGACGGGCCTGTTGCATGCCGACAACGGGCTAGCGTCTGCGCTCAGAGTTGTCGAGAGCAGCGACCGTGCGGTTCCTGCACAGGCACTCGACGTGTATGACGAGGCGAGTAAGGCGTTCCTTCAGGGAAGGGAACAGTGGAAGGTGCTGCAAACGCAATTGAAGTTGATCGACAGCAAACTCCGGGCCCTTGGGCTGGAACCAAGCCTCGCACCGCAGTCAGATGAATAGGGAAGTCACGCGGGCCCCAAGTCGAACGCTTTCGGACCTTGACAAGACGCGAGCGGTTCGTTATAAGCCGAAGGAGCGTTATAAGCGGTTAGATGGCTTGATTTTCGGCCTCTGAACCGCACTTGACGGCACTTCCCAGTTTCGGAACCGTTTTCAGCGAATCAGAGCAGGTGAATCCGTGGGCGCAAAGCTAGGGATCGGAGTACTCGGCGTGGGAGACATGGGCAGGCGTCATGCTCATAATTTGCGCTGCCTTGTCCCTGCGGCGCGTCTGGTGGCCGTGGCTGATGTGGCGGAGAAGCGGGCTCAGCAAGTTGCGCAAGAATTGGAAATTGCGCATTCTTTTCGATCCCTGGAAGAGATGCTCGGGTGCAAAGACTTGCAAGCGGTACTCATCGCAAGTCCTGACAAGTTTCATGCGCAGGGAATCCAAGCTGCTGCCGCAGCGGGCAAAGACATTCTCTGTGAGAAGCCGATCGCAACAAATCTTGCAGATGCCCATGCTGCGCTGGAGGCAGTGGCGAAGGCGGGAGTGCGTCTGCAGATCGGATTCATGCGCCACTATGATCCTGCGTATGAAGCGGCAATGAAGCGCGTCGAGGCCGGGGAAATTGGAGAGCCGGTGGTTTTCAAGTCAATCGGTCGGGACAAGGATTTGCCGCCGATCTCGGCTTACCAATCCGGTGTGAATGGAATGCTGTTTTATAACAGCACGATCCACGATTTTGACCTGGCCCGGTGGATGATGAGAGATGAAGTCCGTGAAGTCCAGGCTTACACCACGGTTGCCATTCGCCAGGAGATCGAGCAGTACGGAGATATCGTCGCCGGCGTTGTGAACCTCAAATACGTGCGTGGTGCGATTGGAAACGTGGAGTCCTATGTACAGGGACTCTACGGCTATGATGTGCGCACCGAAGTTATCGGATCGAAGGGTTCCGTGTTCGTCGGCTCGCTACATAAGACCCCGGCAACATTCTTGAGCGGCAATGGCGGAACAGCAGATCTCGCTGACCATTTTCTATCCCGATTTGCCGATGCGTATCTAGCTCAGGATGCGGATTTCGTAGAAAACATTGTTCATGAACATCCTGTGCGCGTCAGCGGGGAGGACGGCCTGAAGGCCCTTGAATTGGCTGTCGCTGCCGAGCGTTCGCACCTGCAGCGCAGACCTGTTGCCGTCTCACCGAACTAGGCTTCTATCCAGGCAGTTAGGAGGCATGAATGAATACCGTCGGAGTCACCTACAAAAGCCCGCTCCATGAGATGACCCAGGCCACGCCGACTCGCCTGTGGAATGATTCCGCATCCGTGCAGGAACTGAAGTACTCGATCGAGAATGGCGCTGTGGGGGCGACGTGCAACCCGGTTATCGCCTTGAGCGTGCTCAAGAAAGAGCCAGGCCTGAAGGAGAAGATCCAGGCTTTAAGCCAAGAGCGGCCGACGGCGACGGAGAAGGACCTGGCGTGGAAATTAGTGGAAGACATCTCGATCCGAGGCGCCGAGTTATTGAAAGGTGTCTTCGAGCGAGAAAGCGGCAAAAATGGTCGGCTATCGATTCAAACGGATCCCCGGCTTTTTCGGGACAGCAAGGCCATCGTCGAGCAGGCAATCAACTTTGACCATCTTGCACCGAATATGATCGTCAAGATTCCGGCGACAACCGCCGGCATTCCAGCGATGGAAGAAGCGACGTATTTGGGAATCAGCATCAACGCAACCGTCTCGTTCACTCTTCCTCAGTGTGTGGCTGTGGCCGAGGCAGTGGAGCGTGGGTTAAAGCGTCGGGAGCGGGAGGGGAAGGATATTGACAGTATGGGGCCAGTATGCACGATTATGGTCGGCCGGCTCGATGACTGGATGAAGGTCCTGATTGAAAAAGACAACATCGCGATTGATCCCGGCTATACCGAATGGGCGGGAGTGGCGGTATTCAAGAAGACCTATCAGCTCTTCCGGGAGCGGGGGTATCGCATTCGCCTGCTATCGGCGGCATTTCGCAATCACATGCACTGGAGCGAATTCATCGGCGGCGATGTAGTGATCTCCCCACCGTATTCGTGGCAGCTGCGGTTCAACTCCAGTGATATACCGGTTCGCAATCGGATTGATGTGCCGGTCGATTCCAAAATAGTGCAGGGGTTGTCGAATAAGTTTGCTGATTTTCGCCGAGCGATAACAGAAGACGGATTGTCGGTCGAGGAGTTTGATTCTTTCGGGCCGACACGGCGCACTCTCCGGCAGTTCATGACCGCGTGCCATGATCTGGAAACCCTGGTGCGCGATGTTCTTGTCCCGAATCCCGATGTTGCTTGATCCAAAGATTTCCGAAAAAAGACGTTCAGGAGGCTGTTCGTGGGAAAGCTAGCCATCACTGGCGGTAAGGCGCTACGGAAGAAACCCTTTACACAATGGCCCATGGCGAAGAAGGAAGAGCGCACGGCCCTGGCTGAGGTGCTCTCGAGTTCGTTATGGGGCGGGCAGCCGTTTCCGGGAAAGTTTGCTACGAAGTTTGCAACGAAATTCGCGGCCTTGCATACCGCGAAATATGGGCAGTGCGTCAACACGGGCACCGTGGCGATCCAGGCTGCACTGAAAGCAATCGACATTCAGCCGGGTGACGAGGTCATTGTCCCTGCCTACACGTGGGAGGGGACGGTTGGTCCTGTCCTGCTGGTCAATGCCGTGCCGGTGTTTGTCGATGTCGATCCGGAAACCTATTGCCTTGATGCCAAGCTGGTGGAAAAGGCGATCACGCCAAAGACGAAAGCGATCCTTCCCGTTCATCTTGGCATGCGGTTCACAGATATGGACGAATTGGTTCCGATCGCCGCCAAGCACAATTTGAAAATTATCGAAGACTGCGCCCACGCTCACGGCGGAATGTGGAGGGGAAAAGGTGCAGGTTCGATTGGAGACCTGGGCACATTCAGCTTCCAGTCGAGCAAGCTGATTACCTCCGGAGAGGGTGGCGCGGTTATCACCAACAACCTCGAATACATGGAGAAAGTGCAGAGTTACATCAACGCCGGCCGCGCCAGTCTGACCGATCAGTTTCACCACCGGATGATTGGGTTTAACTACCGATTGGGTGAGTTTCAAGCGGCGGTTCTCGACGCGCAGTTGAAGCGCCTTCCTCAGCAAGGGAAACTACGCGAAAAGAACATGAAGTACCTGGAGCGTAAGCTGAAAGGTACGAAAGGAATCCGGTTCCTGAAGCCAGAACCTCGCATTACGCGGCTTGCGCCCTACGGATACGTTTTGAAATATATCGAAGAGGAGGCGGATGGCATTCCACGGGCGGCATTTGTGGCTGCGCTCCAGTTGGAAGGAATTCCCTGTGACGGGCTTTTCTATGAGCCGGTTTACAAGAGTTCATTGTTCCCGGTACAGGCATCGGATTTCCCCGCATTGAGTTGGAACCGCGAACGTCCACTTGACTTGAGAACCACGTATTCTTGTCCGGAGGCAGAGCGTGCCGGCTATAAGGAAGCGGTGTGGTTCATGCATCAATTGTTCCTTGGCAGCAATAAGGATGTGGATGCCATAGTGGACGCGATCCACAAGGTACTTGAAAATCGTGAGGAACTGCGTGGCTTTGAACACAAGGTGATTCGCAACCAGAGGCTGAGCCGGGCAGACCGGGAAAGCTAGCTACCGCTACCAAGCAGAAGATATGGGTTCAGGAAAGTCGAACGGCCGGTCGAAAGCAAATAAGGCGGCGAGCATCTACGATGTTGCTCGCGAGTCGAAGGTTTCCGTCTTCACCGTTTCGGCGGTAATCAACAACAAGAGCCACGTAGGAAAGAAGCTTCGGGACCGGGTCGAAGAAGCGATCCGAAAGCTACATTATCGTCCCAACCTCGTTGCCCGGAGCCTGGCCAAGCAGCAAACGCACACGATTGGAATGATCGTGTCCGACATTGCAAATCCTTTCTTCCCCATGGTGGTAAGGGGTGCCGAGGACGCGGCCCGCAAGCACGGGTACAATCTGCTTCTGTGTAACAGCGACGACACCCTCGAAAAAGAAGAAAACCAGATCGAACTTCTGCTATCGAAACGTGTGGACGGGATCCTGCTCACGAAGGCGGCAGGTGAGTTCCGTCCAGCGCTGCAACAGATGATCAAGCAAGTGAACATTCCTTTCGTCCTTGTGATGCGGACTTACCCGAAACTTACAAAGGACGCTGTAATCTCCGACGATTACCAGGGAGCATACGACGCGGTATCGCATCTGGCTCGTGCGGGTTGCCGAAGGATCGGGTTGATCAGCGGACCGCTAACCGTCAGCAATGCGATCGCGCGATCCCAAGGTTTTCGAGATGCCCTCAAGTCGCAAGGGCTACCGTTTGAAAAAAGCCTCGTGATTGAGGGGGACTACCGAATCGAGTCTGGCTTTCGTGCCGGGCACGCGCTGCTTTCCCACCAGCCGGATGGGGTCTATGTCGCGAACCATCTAATGACCGTGGGCTTGCTGCAGGCGGCAGAAGAGATGGGATTGAAATGCCCCGATGATTTCGGATTGGTGAGTTTCGACGATTATCCGTGGTTGGGTGTGTTTCGTCCCAAGCTTACGACGGTCGAGCTTCCAAAAAGGCAACTGGGGAGCGAAGCAGTCGAATTGCTTATTCGAAGGATCGATGGAAGCTCAGAGAAGGCCACAGTGAGAAAGTTGCAGCCCGAGCTCAGGATTCGAGAGTCTTGCGGTTTTGCGCTTCACATGTCGAGGAGTGCCTCGACCTCCTCGGGAAAGTAAATCCCGCCGATACTCTGTTCATGAAAACAGCCGCTCCTTCTTCACTGCCTCTTCGTATCGTGACCGTGCTGCTCGCACGGACTCTACTTCCGAGACTTCGGCGATAGGGACATCCCACCAGGACTCGTAGCCCGGTACACGCTTATCGTAGGACGTTTCAATGACGACGACGGATGTCGTCTTTGATTTACTGGCGGCGACCAGTGCTTGCCTGAATTCCTCGCGAGTCGTGGCGCGGACGGCTTCAGCGCCAAGGCTTCTGGCATTCGCTACAAAATCTACCTGAATGATGTCGCCTGCGAGTTTGCCATCCTTGCGATAGCGATATTCGGTGCCCATACCATCGTTGCCGCAGGCACGGGTAAGCCCGCCGATGCTGGAGAATCCGTGGTTATCGAGTACTACGATCGTGAGCTTGTATCCCTCTTGCAGAGAGGTAACGATCTCTTGAGCCATCATGAGATAAGACCCGTCGCCCACCATCACGTAAACTTCGCGATCGGGAGCGGCCATCTTGATTCCAAGGCCGCCGCTGATTTCATATCCCATGCAAGAGAATCCATATTCGAGGTGGTAGCCTTTGGGGTCGCGCGTGCGCCACATCTTATGCAAATCGCCAGGAAGACTGCCCGCCGCGCAGACCATCACGTCGCGAGGCCCAGAAACCTGGTTGACCACGCCGATAATCTCGCCCTGGCTGACTGGCGGGCCCCAATTCAGGTTGTGAAGGCGATCTACTTCCTTCTCCCAATCTTCACGGTATCGTGCGATTCGGCTCGCATACGCAGTACTCACCGTCGCGCCGCGTGTAGCGGATGCTAGTTCTTTGAGCGTTACTTGGGCATCGCCGACTAGTGGCAAGGCAGATTGCTTGCCCGCATCAAATTCACACACATTGATGTTGATGAATCGGACGTTCGGGTTTTGGAATGCCGTCTGAGACGCCGTAGTGAAGTCGGAATACCGGGTACCGACGCCAATGATCAGATCGGCTTCTCGGGCGAGGATATTTGCGCCGGGAGTTCCAGTAACGCCGACCGCACCGACGGATTGTGGATGAGTGAAGGGAAGAGAGCCCTTTCCCGCCTGTGTTTCACCGACAGGAATTCCGGACTGGAGGGCGAACGATCCGAGCGCATCTGTGCCCTCGGAGTAAATCGTTCCGCCGCCGGCGATGACCAAGGGCTGCTTCGCCTCGCGAATCCATTGCGCTGCCTTTTCAAGAAGTTGAGAATCGCAACGGGGGCGTGGAACGTTCCAGACTCTCTCTTCGAAAAAACTTGCGGGATAATCAAAGGCTTCCGCCTGAACATCCTGGGGAAGGGAAACGACCACCGCTCCCGTTTCTGCGGGAGAGGTTAGAACCCGCAGTGCGGCCGGAAGGGCAGTCAGGATCTGCTCAGGGCGTTCGATCCGGTCCCAGTAGCGAGCCACGGGCTTAAAACAGTCATTGACCGAGATATCCTGCGTGGCGCCAGATTCCAGTTGCTGGAGAACGGGAGCGACATTGCGCCGCGCGAAAATATCGCCAGGCAGCATCAACACCGGAAGGCGGTTCACGGTGGCTACTGCCGCGCCCGTGATCATGTTCGTCGCGCCCGGCCCAATCGAAGTTGTGCAAACCAGAGTTCGTAAACGGTTGGCCATCTTCGCGAACGCAGTTGCGGTATGTGCCAGAGCCTGCTCATTGCGAAACAGGTAATACGGAAGACCCGGGTCTTGTTCGAGAGCTTGTCCGATGCCTGCAACGTTGCCATGGCCGAAAATGCCGAGGCAACCTTCAAAGAGGCGGTTTCGTTTACCATCCCGCTCGCTGTATTGATTCTTGAGGAAGCGAATGATGGCCTGCGCGGTAGTAAGGCGAGTTGTCATGGAGCTGTTTTCCTTGGTTTCGGTCACGAACCGAGGTGAACGCTGAGCAAAAGGATAGCGCGCAGCCTTTGGTGCGGGAAGTCCGAGATTCACCCCTGAATGGAACTGCTCAGCCTTTTACTAGGGGCAGGCGAGGGTCAGTTTCTTTCCAGGTCGACCGGATCCAGACGTGCTGGGAGTCCTCGGTGACGGCGAGCGCCCGCGCCGATCCAGCCAGAAAGTTCAAGTAATAGACATCATACCCAGGACCGGCAACGACCGGGTGAAAACCGCTACGCACCAGGATTGTGTCGCCATCGCGGGCCTGTATCGTATGTCCCACGCGGTTATCCGGCGAATAAAGCTGCTGAAATGCAAACCCTTCCGGCTGCCGGATCCTGTAATAGTAAATCTCGTCGAGATCTACCTCGGATGGGGGATTGTGCACATCGTGTTTATGAGGAGGATAGCTCGACCAATTCCCACCAGGTGTATAAACTTCGATGACCATCAATCGGTCCGCCGGAAATGCAGGAGGCATCACATCCACGATCTGGCGCGACGCATTGGCTCCCCCGCGCAAGCTACTCGCCACGTCCGACGGAGTGATTAACTTCGGATCGAGTCGCGCGGTCGAAGGAACGCGGCACTCGGCGACCTCGCATTCGCTCTGCGCGGTGAAGGTGACCTGGTGGCCTGCAGGAAGATAAAGCGTGTAGGGGAATCCGTCGAAAACATCTTTACGCTTGCCGATCGATTGAGAACCTTCTCCCCAATCGGCCTTACACGTTCCGCCAAGTACTACAAAAGCAGCTTCCTCGTTTCGGGTCTGTGTCTGGTATGACTGCCCGGGCGAGAGTCGCCGAACATAAAAGCTCATCCACTCCCATCGCGCGGATTCCCGAGGCAGATGGACGAGTTCTCCGCCTTCCTTTGTCGCAAGCGGCCGGGAATGAACCAGAGAATCGCTTTCGCTCATAACGCTCTTCGAGAGGCGACCCGCTCAGGCCGCCCACCAATTATCTTGTCGTCTAAACGCTTTGACACTATTGCAAAAGCGCTCATTTCTGTCAATAAGAGAGAGGGAATACGTCATTCTATTCGATTATTTGTAATGGCCTGAATTCGCGCGAATCTCAAGATTCAGGGTGGTGATGAAACTGGCTGCTGGAGGAACAAGTCTTGATTGACAATGCGGATGGGCTTTGCCATAGTGTCTCAATTCTGGGCACTGGTTTTAGCCGTCCATTCTCGACGATACGCAAAACATCATGAACCAGACCGGGGATCCCGCAGTGCCCGCAACCACGACAGCCCCAGAAACCCCTAAACTCAAACGCGTCCTGAAACTCTGGGACCTGGTCTATTACGGGATCATTCTTACATCGCCGATTGCCGTCGTGCCGATGTTCGGAGAAGCCCAAGTGCTGTCTCGCGGACACGCGGTCGTGACGTTGCTGGCCGCGATGGTTGCAATGACTGCAACGGCCGTGAGTTTTGGGCGAATGGCGACAGTGTATCCCTCGGCGGGCTCGGTTTACACCTATGTCAGTCGTGCCTTCAATCCTCAGGTAGGGTTTGTTCTCGGCTGGGCGATGTTTCTGGAATACCTGTTTCAGCCGCTACAAAACAGCCTTTACGCCGCACTGACGATACAGCGTTTTGTGCCGCATATCCCCTTCGCTGTCTTGTCAGCGCTGGCTGTGGGATTCATGACGGTGCTGTGCTGGTTTGGAATACGGACGACTGCCCGCGCCAATGAGATTCTGCTGGCCCTCATGTCGCTGGTGATGATTGCGTTTCTGGGCGAGGCGATTTGGTATATCTTCGCGCATCAGCACCTGCAGGGGTTCATTTCGACGCTCCCCCTTTATGACCAGAAAACGTTCAGCGTCCGGGCCATCGCGGCGGGCACGGCGCTGGCGGCCACCACTTATATCGGTTTCGACGGCGTAAGTATCCTGGCCGAGGAAGTTGAGAATCCAAAGCGAAACGTTATGTTGGCGTCCGTTTTGGTGTGTGTTTTCACAGGCCTGTTTGCTGCATTTCAGGTTTTCCTGGCGGTTCGGGTGTGGCCAGACTATTCAACATTGGCGAACCCGGAAACCGCCTTCATGGATGTTGCACGGGTTGTTGGCGGCTCGCCTTTGTTTATTGGGTTCGGGGTTGTTCTCCTGATTTCGAGCCTGGCTTGCGGATTGGCAGGTGTGCTCGGCGCCGTTCGACTGTTATACGGCATGGGCCGGGACAACATACTGCCGCGAAAAATCTTCGGACACCTTAATCCTGTTCGCGGAAATCCAACTTACAACGTGGCGATAGTTGGCGTTGCGGCTTACATTGGGACGCTGTCCATGCAATGGGAGCGATCGATTGAGATCCTCAATTTCGGTGCATTAATGGCATTTATGGCGGTAAACCTGGCTGCGCTGAAACATTTCGGATTTGATGCCGCCACAGCCGACAACAGAAACATCCTGTTTGACATTGTCATCCCGGCCCTTGGGTTTCTTTTCTGCCTGATTATCTTTCTAGGGTTGCAGGGCTCGACCCTTTGGGCTGGCGCCGCATGGGTGGCTGCAGGAGTCGTGTACATCGTTGTGAAGGCTCGCGAACTTGGAAAACCAGTGATGATTGATTTCAGCGAGTCCTAGGGAGCACCGCATCAGTAATGAATTGGTGTCGTGCCGCCGGTCCGGGCGGCTTGATAGATCGCCTCGATAATAAGCAAGTCCCGCAGGCCCTGCTCGCCGTCTGGTTCCGGCCGCTTGTTCTCTCGAATGCACTTCGAGAAGTAATCGATCTCCAGGGTGAATTCGTTCATCGGCTTGAAATTCTTTGCGAACCAACGGCCCGCGATCTTGCCGCTAAGGCGCCGCTCTTCCTCGAACGCAAATGCTGGGGCCAATTCTGCCCATCCTTTTTCGCCGTGCAGGTGAATGAAGGAAGAGAAAGCCGCGCTGTAGGCAGCTGTTCCCTGTAGGACGAGGCCACTTGAGAAATCAAGACGGAACGCAATTCCTTCCTCTACTTCTTTATAAAGTCGCGGATCGCGAGCCCAACTGATGGCGCTTGCGGCGATTGGGTCTTCGTCGACCAGCCAGCGGGAAGTATTCAGGCAATAGACTCCGAGATCAGTTAGCGGACCTCCGCCGGCGAGCTTTTGCGAGAAAAGCCAGGAGGGAGAGCTATCCCCGAAACGGCGAAATTCGGAAAACAGGGTGTGAATGATATCGATCCTCCCCATCTGCCCGTCGGCAATCATCTTCTTAAGGCTTACACTCGCCGGCTCAAAATACTTACGGTACGCCGTCATAAGCAGAACATTGTTTTGACGGCATGCGTGAATCATGCTCCGAGCTTCCGCAACAGTAGCAGCAAGTGGCTTTTCGCACAGTACATGTTTGCCTGAGTTCGCAGCCGCGACGGTGTATTTCTCATGTTCACCGGGAGGGGTGGCGATATAGACCGCCCCAATATCGGATCGGTCGAGACATTCGGAAAAGTTTGTGTATTCAAACGTGTGCTTAACACGGAACTGCCGCGCCAGCTTCTTGGCCTTCTGAGCATTTCCGCTTACAAGCGCGACGAGCCGAGCTTCTTTGCTGTTCGCGAAGGCTGGGAGGATGGCGGCTTCCGCCAGTGCTCCCATCCCGACCACGGCATAACCAATCCGCTTGTCTTGCGGCATTTTTTCTTCTCCGGAGAGATTGTCTCGATTTCCAGGAACGTCGTACGCGTCCCGCGTGCATGATAGCAAGCTCCTTGAGATTGCCGCGTCGGCCGTTCCGGAATGCGGAAGGCCCTTGCAATTCAGTGCCATCATTGGCCTCAATGGCGTACGCTTCATCGATGGAATCTGAACAATCGGTTCGTGTTTCATCGGTCCGGATTCCGGAAGCTTTTGCCACCAAGTTTTAATATTCAATTGCCACGATCAGAAAAACACATCGATAACTGTGTTGCGTGACACTTAAGGGCCTAAACGTCATGAAGAAGCAGGGCAGTCGGGTGCGACGGGTTCAGGCGGACAAGAACTACATCGAGGTCATGGGCAAGATCTTCGCTGTGCTGGAATATTTTATCGAAACGGGAACAGCGCGGAAATCAATCGCTTCTGCAGATCTGGCTCGCGCACTCCCGTTTGCACGCACTACGGTTCATCGCATTCTCTATTCACTGGAAAAGTTGGGCTACGTCGAGCGGGATGAGGTCAAATCGCGCTACCAATTGTCGCCAAAGTTCTTTGAATTGACTGGACCGGCGGTCCACTTCCGCCGATTGCAGACGGTCTCCAAGGGAGTGATGCAGAGTCTGCTGCTTCGATTTGGCGAGACAGTCAACCTCGGGATGCTTGAAGATGGCCAGGTAGCGTACATCGACGTACTGCAAAGTCCCAGCGCCTTGCGGATCGCAGCCATGCCCGGAGAGCGCAATCCGGTTCACTGCACTGCGCTGGGGAAGGCCATGCTGGCATTCCTGCTTCCGAGCGAGGTCGAATCCATCCTCGAACATCATCCGCTGGTCCGACGTACAGCCAAGACGATCACCCAAAAGCGGCAACTGCTGGAACATCTGGCCTCTGTGCGGGAATATGCTGTTGCGCTGGATATGGAAGAGAACCTGAACGGGGTGATCTGTGCGGCGTCGCCTGTATTTGATCAGTCTGGGCGAGTGATCGCTGGGATCAGCGTCTCCGGCCCGTCGAGCCGTATGGAGCAAAAACTGGCGCAAGTGCAAAAAGAAATACGAAACTCCGCGATGGCGCTCTCCCGAATGCTTTCTCCGGGCGCTCCCGCATCGGAAGTGCTCTCCTCATTTCGCCGATCTACGCAAGGTGCGGCGGGTACAGCGCGCTAGAATGTGTCGCCCCACTTTGCTCTAGAGCCCCACCAGCTTGCTGAGTCATTTTTTCCGCGGCGGGAAGTCAACTCGAACCGAGACGATTTCGTAAGGGTGGACGGGTACGGTTAACCACTCCATATTAGTCATTGGAATTTCGGATCCTTCTTGCTGTTCCATCAGGTTGGTCAGGTGAGCCTCGCTTGCCCCATTGGGCACCTGAATCTCGACTTTACCGTCTTGTCCAGCCCATTCGTAGAAGCGGAGCAAGAGGGAATCAGAGTCCTCGGCTTTTTTTACTGCTGTAAGAACCACATCATCCTGTTTGATCCCGACAAATGAATGAGACGCCGGCAGTACTCCAGCATGACCTGGAACCTGCAACGCCATTAGCTTGTAATTGAATTCGTATCCCCGTCGCACAGTCAGCGCCCTTTTCCAGTCGCCGTCGTGCGGATATAGGGAGTAGTTGAAACTGTGATGCCCACGGTCCGCGTCGGGGTCGGGCCAAGTCGGCGAACGCAGAAGAGACATGCGCAACACGTTGTCCTTCCCGTCGTATCCGTACTTGGACTCGTTGATGAGGCTAAATCCGTGCTTACCATCGCCCAGATCCGCCCATCGAAGGGCTGGAACCTCAAATTTTGCATTTTCAAAGCGGTTCTTGCGTGTCGTGGGTCTCTCGATCGAGCCATAGGGAATTTCGTAAGTGGCCTCGTCACTCGCAGCCGCAAGCGGAAAAGCAGCTTTCAAAAGGATATGACTCTCATGCCAGTCGAACTCACTATGAACGTCGACGCGGTCGATGCCAGCATAAAGCGAGATGTCCTGCACGAACTTCGAATTTTGCCAGGTGCGGATAACTTGAATGGTGGCACGGAGCGGGCCATCCTCGGTTACTTTGACCGAGTCGATCATATCGAGTTTGGTGAATACTCGATCGAAGTCACTATCGATATTCCAGGCGTCGTAGTCGCGCGGTTTGTCCTGGAACGCAATCAATTCGTTCCCGCATGAGTTGGGTGCGATGGCTTCGAAATCGGATTTCTTATTGTATAGACTCGTAATGCAGCCGGTCTTAGGATCGACAGTCACCCGCAAAGCCGAATTCTCCAGAGTCAGTCCATGAACCTTCAGATCAGAAGGCGCCGGAGTGGTTTCACCGGTTGCAAAAAGCACTCGATATCCGACCGATGGAACGTTCTTCGCTTCTACCAGTAAGTCATACTGGTTGAGAGTTGTATCTTTGGACAGTACTTGAACCAGTTGAGGCTGGCCTTCCGCATTTACGATCCCGATCGTGCCTTTGACGGGGCCCGGCAGTTGGACATGAACGGACACGAGATCTGTTCTTTCCCAGCCCAACGGGTTGAACACGACAATCGGCGTACTGTCTTTTCGGGGGCGGGTGTCGATCTGACCCTCGATCGTGTGAAGTGCCTGCAAAGTCGCCTGTTCGCTGACAAGACGAACATCGTCGTAGTCGCGTTGCGCGTCGCGGTAGATTTGGCCGATCCCTGAGCCGGCCGCCAGATCGTGGAACTGATTAAACAGAACCTTTTTCCACGCTTCCGTGAGTTGTTTGCCGGGATATGCCGCTCCCGATAGCCAGGCGAGAGAAGAAAACTTCTCGGCGTTGAGTAGTTGTTCTTCGCTCTCGCGCATATTGCGCTTATGTTGGGCTTGCGTCGTAAAAACTCCGCGGTGGTATTCGAAATACAGTTCGTCGTTCCAAACAGGGAGGCTGAACTTTCCAGCCGCTGGCGACGGCAAATCAGTATGCCCGGCCGCTAGTGTCTTGTAATTCCAGACGGGTGCGTGATCAGTGTCGGTTTTTGTCTCGATGTCCGAAAAGAATCCCTGTGCGATGCCGAAAGCTGTCTTTGGAAAAACCGTTTCGGGATTTGACCAGCGTACTCCATCCTCGAGCATCGCCCGGGTCACACCGCCGCTGTGATCGCCCATGCCAAATAAGTGCATCATCTCGGTCGCGCCCGGATTCAAGACCTGACTGGCAGCAAGGTCCCTCGCCATTCGGAGAGGATCAATTTCGTTCACGTAGTCATGTGGAAAATAGGTCAGAACGCGACTGCCATCCGGTGACTGCCACCAGAATATTTTCAACGGCAATTGATTGGTATCATTCCAGGCCATCTTCTGGGTGACGAAATAGTCGATTCCAGATTTCTTGTAGATCTGTGGAAGCTGCCAGTTGTATCCGAACGAATCCGGATTCCAGCCAATACGCACATCGACGCCGAATTTTTCCTTGAAGAATCGTTTCCCTACCAGCAATTGACGGACCAAGGACTCTCCGTCGGGCATATTCAAATCCGGTTCAACCCACATCCCGCCGACCATCTCCCATCGGCCTTGTTTCACGCGGTCGACGATCTGCTCGTGCAGGGACGGATACTTTTCAAATATCCACTCGCTGTATGCGGCGGCAGACTGCGTGTAAGTGGCCTGGGGAAACTCGTCCAGCAATTGCACCGCACTACCGAAGGTCCGGCGTACAACGTCAACCGTTTCCGTCCAAGGCCAAAGCCATGCGGCGTCAATGTGCGAATTGCCGGTCATGCGAATGGAGGAATCTTGCAACGGTTTTCTGAGTGGTTCCAGCTCGGACAAGGCTTTGGTCAACGATTGATCGAATGCATGCTGGTCAGCGTGGGCCAGAGCGTTGAAGTCGACCGCCTGTGCGGACTTGTTTAACTGAGTCTCACTGTGCGGTCCAGCTTGAGCACCGAGGATAGATGCCCCTCCGAGTTCGTCGTAATACTTTGCCGGGTCGGGACGGTCTCCCGGGAATTCAAGCCGAACGCGGGCACCGAGGAAGTGCTTCTGATCCACGGACCGAAGCAACTTAACTGCAACCAGGACTTTGTCGCCAGGATGTGCGTGATCGAATAAGACGACAGGCTCCATCTCCTCGCCCATCGCGACTCTTCGGCCATTGAAATAAAGGACTTCAGTGACCGGGCCGTTAGCGTCGTATTGAAAATCGAACCACGCTTTGGCTCCAGTGATGTCGTAACCGTTCAATGTCTTTGGGATTTCGATCCAGCGCCGGTACCAGACCGCATCATGCGGCGAGAAGCTGTTCGGACCCGCTGCCTGCCACGAGCTATCGTCGAGATCCGTGGACTCCCCGTGCGGAATATCGCCCGGATGCACTTTCCATTGTTCTGCGGGAAGAACAATCAGCGACTGCAACCGCCGGGCGACGGACTCAATAAGGTCCCCTGAGTTGGTGAAGTGCCGGAACGTGACGGCTTGCTGATCTCCCCCGGCCACCCATAGCCCAGTGATGGATTGAGAATCGTCTGACAAGGCACCTTCATAGGTCACTAACCCATTTCGAATCTGGATTTGTGAACCGCTCACCGAAATGGCGTCGACTGTATTGTCGAAAGAGAAAGCGGAAGGAATATCCACGGTGGCAGCGAATGTGTTGTCGAACTTCTTGATGTGAAGCAGATATCGCACTGGCTTTCCGGATTCCTGGACCGTTGTCTGCCAGTCTCCTCGGACATCCTGCGCGAACGATGAAGCGACGAGCAACAATGCGGCCAACCAAAGATACGAGAGTTTCATTTCAGCTCCGATTGGAATGTTTCAACGTCAAATGGAGATTGATGGACTGGAGGCATTAAGCCTTTGAACAGCCAAGCACACCGATCATCCGGCCCAAGCAGCAAAAGAGATGCAGAAGGGAAAGAGGGGCGCTGGATATTCGGGAAAACGGGGCCATGCTACAGAATCGCTTGAACAGCGTCAACTCGGAACGACGCGGACATCTTGCCGTAATGCGGACATGAGTGCCGAAGTAACATCGGGGAGAGTAACTTTGGCGGGCCTGGTATGTTCTGACCGACACATTCGTGCCTGTTGAGAATTGTCCAATTCGCTTGCCAAAAGCGGGTAAATGCACAACAATATGGTGCTTCCCCACCTGATACTAAGCTGCCGTAGTGTCCCTGTTAATGGAAAAAATAGTCATCAGTTCGGCAGAAGTGCAGGGAACCCAGGTTTCTCCTGAGTTGCCCACGAGATTTGAGACTAAGCTGGCGCCCGCTATCCCTCTATGGGCGAAGTGGTGCCTGACTCCGTTGGTGCTCGTTCTGCCGCTTCTCTGTCTTGTCGTGCTGGTGCTGCGGCTCGCAATGCGGAACCTGCCGCCACGGACCCGATTCGAATGGACCGGATTTATGGCGACGTTGCTGACAGTCAGCGGCATCCTGAACTCGGTTGCAATCGTACTGGTCTTGTCGTTCGCTCCGATACCCTCTTTCGTCAGCGAGGGCCTGGTTGAACTCGACGAGAAGTCGGACTTTCCCAACCTGCCGGCAGATGGGCCGATGTCGGCAAAGGACGTTTCCGAAAAACTAAAACCGCTGGTCGTAGTCATTTCACCCGCCCGTCGATCATGGTTCACCCATAACGAGATGCCGACAGCGAGTTTTGGGGCTGGCACGTTACTGCAAGCCAATAGTGACGGGTATCTATTCTTGACGGCACGGCATGTGCTGGATGGACCCACGTGGAACATAGCGAGCGCCGGCTCGAGAGCACTGATTGCGATGGCGTCGGGAGCTTGGGGTGCTGCAGATGTCGTTGCAAGGCATCGGAGTTTGGATCTGCTACTGCTCTGGGTGCCGCGAGAGTCGGGTTCAGGGAATTTTGTGCAGCCGCTGGCGCGGGCTGGTCCACCGATTGAGGGAGAGAACATTTTCGTGATCGGACATCCGGAAGGCCTACGTTTCACGCTGAGTACCGGAATCGTTTCGCGCATGCATGAAAACACAGTTCAGATCTCTGCTCCGGTCAGCCCAGGTAATAGCGGGGGGCCGGTCTTCGACGACAAGGGGGAACTGGTTGCCATCGTGACTTCAATGGTCGACAAAAACGGAGCCCCCAACGCCGAGAACCTGAATTTTGCCGTTCGCGCCGACGCGTTATTGGAGGACTCGGCATGGAATTTCTCGAGTTTTGGACGCAGGCGGCTGAGTGACTATGTCACCCTGGAAGTACAACGCGCAAAAGCGCCGCAGGATCAGAAGCACTGATTTTGACGAGAACGAGGGGCTGGAATGCCGAACATCAACGTGACTGTTTACGATTCAACAGAGAACAAGCGGGTGCCGGTAGAACTGCCCGATGACGCACCCTGCAACAAGATCGTGGCTGTTCTTGTGCAAAAACTAAGACTGCCGACGAACGGGCCGGACGGAGCACCGCTCAGCTATAAGTTCCATCACAAGAATTCCGGCCGCCAGATTCAGGATGCACAGACACTTGCGGAAGCGCAGGTTCAAGATGGAGATATTCTTCGGCTGCAGCCGGAAATTACCGCGGGTTAGCGAACGTCAGTATGGGGCGTGATTCTCAAATCGAAGTGGCAGAAGACCGGTTCAGCCGGTTGCGGCAGATTTCCTGGTGGGACCAGGAAAAGATCGCACGATGCCGCTTGCTCGTTATCGGAGCCGGGGCGTTAGGAAACGAGATTCTGAAGAATGCGGCTTTGCTGGGCTTCAGGCAGGTAGTTGTCGTAGATATGGACCGAATTGAAGAGTCCAACCTTTCGCGAGCGGTCCTGTATCGATCGGAAGATGTTGGGCAGTCGAAAGCGGAGATTGCGGCGGAATCTTACAAGTCCCTGGCTCCGGAGTCGCGAGTTCGCCCATTGTCTGCGAACGTTTTGTATCAGTGCGGCCTCGGATTGTTTGAGTGGAGCGACGTGATCCTGGCGGGACTCGACAATCGCGAAGCTCGTCTCTGGATCAATCGTTCCGCGTGGAAAGTGAATCGTCCCTGGATTGACGGTGCGATCGAGGGTATCAACGGCGTCGCCCGTGTATTTCTGCCCGGCATTGCGCCCTGCTACGAGTGCACGCTGGGAGCGGTAGATTGGGATCTGCTCCAGAAAAGAATGTCTTGCAATTTGCTGGTGCTGGAGCAGAACACGGAAGGGAAGACACCTACTACGCCGACGATTTCTTCGATCATCGCAGGAATCCAGGTGCAGGAGGCGGTGAAGTTAATCCACGGGCTTCCGAGTCTGGCCAGCAAAGGCTACATCTTCGAGGGTATGAACCACTCCTCGTACGTTGTCGAGTACACCGCCAACCCCGACTGCATGAGCCACTACACTGTTCCTGAAATTCGCCACCTCGCCGAATCGTCCGACGATTTGACGCTTGAGCAATTGCGAGGGCGCGCGCAGGCGGATCTCGGTTCGTCAGATGTGGCTCTCGAGTTCAGTCGTGACGTATTGCAAAAGTTTGTTTGTCCTTCGTGCAACCAGGAAGAACAACTGTACCAGCCTGCCGGGACGATTCCCTTCGAACGCGCGAACTGCCCAGTTGATGGGCATCTGCGAACAGTAATCTCGCTGCATTCCTATTTGGGTGAGGATGAAGTTGGCCAGCGGAAACTCAGTGCGCTTGGGCTGCCATTGCTGGATATTTTTGTCGCGCGGGCCGGAGATCGAGAACTTGCATACATACCGTACGGAGATGCCTCGCAAGTGTTGGGCGACTTGGCGGAGGAGCGCCTGGAGTGAAAGCGAAAGCAAAGTCCGTAGCCGCTCAGCCGAATATCCTTGTCGATAGCGAGGTGGTGAGGCGAATCCGGCAGCATGCCCGCTCTTGCAACGACACCGAAGTATGCGGCGTCTTGATCGGACAGGATCGTGATCTACGAGTCGAAGTGAAAGCGTGCATCGACGGACAGAATGCCGAGGAGGCGGGCGCCCACGTTACGTTTACCCAGGACACCTGGGAGCACATCTACGCCGTCAAAGACAAGAAATTCCCCAACGAACGAATCGTGGGCTGGTATCACTCTCATCCGGGGTTTGGCATTTTCCTTTCCGAGCACGACACCTTCATTCAAAAGAATTTCTTTTCCTCTCCCGGGCAGGTGGCATGGGTGTTTGATCCTCACTCGGACGAGGAAGGCTGTTTCGGATGGGTGGATGGCCGGATCGAAAGGCTGACACGGATTTCAATCGTCGACCGCCGGGGCGGTGAGCTTGCTGAAGGCGGGGAGGAACGCGGATCAGCCGTCGCAAGTGCTGACACCGCCATAGGCTCTGGTGGGCAAGATGAGAAGCCGGTTCGTATTATTCGATCGGCGCAGGGGGATGAAGAGCAGGGCAGCACACTGTCGCTGGAACAACTGGTGGCGCGCGTCTTTTTTTCACTGGCGCTCCTCGCACTGGGAGGCATTCTGACCTGGTATGTTTTCCCCCGCATTGTCGTTGTGCCAGTGCCCGTAGATCCCATGACGGGCAGACCCTTGGATCCACAGGCGGCACAGCTTCTCGAAGAACTGCAAAACAAACAGGGGGAGGCAAACCGCGGCGATGCCTCGAAAGCGGCACAGCCGTCCGGCGACGGAAACGGAAAGAAGGAGGGCGATGCCAAGCCCAAGTGATGGCGAAGGAATCCGGATCACGGCCGACGATCTCGCGAAGGTCACCGTTCCTCAAGCGCCCGTGATCGCGCCGGTGAGTGCCGCCTCCGGTACCCGCGTATACGGCACCATCAACGAGACGGCGGAACAACTGATGGCGGTGACTGCCGATCGTGGGAGCATCCTGCTCCAGGGATGGTTTTACCTGGGATTGGCGGGATTTCTGGGTGCCGTGGCCGGTTGGGCCATCTGTGAACCGGGATTCGTCGATGGCCCGGCGCACCGCTGGGGAAATTTCCTGCTGATCCCAGTCATCATCACGCTCATGTGCATCGGCTTCGGGGTTTCCGAAAGTATCGTGGAGCGCTCTGTGCGAAAAGCGCTGCTTCGCGGCGCCCTTGCTCTGCCCTTGGGCATTCTGCTTGGTTTCATCTTCGACCTTATGGCAGAGATGCTTTACGGCATACTGATGGGTCTGGCTCACGAGGCAGGGGCCCAGTCGTATCGAAATCCGGCCGTCTGGGTCGGCCGCGGCCTTGCCTGGATGGTTTTTGGGGCCGCGGGAGGTACGGTTTATGGGATCGTCGGACAATCGGCGAAAAAAGGGAAGTATGGCGTTATGGGCGGTGCTTTGGGTGCAGGGCTCGGAGGGTTGCTGTTTGACCCCATCTCGATGGCAACTCATGTCGGGAGTGTCAGCCGGGCGGTCGGATTTGCCTTGGTTGGACTCGCGACCGGTATCGGCATGGGTTTGGTCGAAAGCGCGCTAAAGGATCGCTGGCTATACGTAGTGTCCGGGCCGCTAGCCGGTAAGCAGTTCATCCTTTACAAGTCAGAAACCACGATTGGCAGCCGGCAGGAATCGGACATTTATCTCTTTAAAGATCCCAACATTCTGCCTAGACACGCCGCCATTACGTTGACCGGAGCACGGGTCATGCTCCAGGCGACTGGGGCCGTTTTATGGGCAGGACAGCAGGTGCAGCAGCGAATATTGCAGGACGGAGACCTGCTGCAAATCGGACGATATGCCTTTCGCTATAAGGAGAAGCACCGCTCATGACCGCAAAGGTGTGTCCCTACTGTCGAAGCCCGATTGGCGACGGGGATGCCGCGTTGGCGTGCGAGGGCTGTGGAACTCCGCATCACGCTGACTGTTACGCCGAAAATGGTGGCTGCACGATCTTCGGCTGCAGCAAAGCTCCCGGCGACGAACCGAAGCTCAGAGTTTCGACTCCGGAATTAGTGGCGGTGACGTCGGAAGCGCCGTCCGCGCCAGAACGCCACGTTCCGCTTCCACCTCCGCCGCCTCCTGCCCTATCCTCGGCAGGAGGCCTATCATCCGCTCCGCCCGTCCCTTCGGATGAAGAGCTGCGCCGGTTGGCCAGCAGCGTCGTGCCCTCAATGTTTGGAAGTTTGGGTGAAAGTTCAACAGCCTCGAGTGAGCCTGAGGTTCACTCGCCGAAAAGCCGTACGACTTATATATTATTGGGCGCTCTGCTTGGGGCTTTCGGGGCCCACAGCTTCTATGCGGGCTACCACAAGAAGGGCGGAATTCAGCTCGCGATTACTTTGCTGAGTTTAGGATTTGCAGGCCCGATGAGCTGGGTGTGGGCCGTGATCGATATTTGCACGATCAGTCAGGACTGCCAAGGAGTTCAATTCGAGTCATAGGAGACCGCCGTGGAATATTACGTGAGACGGGGCGAGCAGCGGTTCGGTCCATACACTCTTTCTGACTTACAGAGCTACGTGCAATCGGGGAACGTTTTGACCGATGACATGGCTCAGAGTGAAGGGATGGCAGACTGGGTGCCAGTGTCAATGGTCCTGGGCAACATTCCCGCGACGGCGACTCCAGGGGCTGGTGCCTTATCAGCGATACCTGAGCCACAGCTTGTTCCGCTTCCGCCTAACTTGCACTGGTCGATTGTACTGATCCTGGGAATATTCACGCGGCAGCTCTTCAACTTGATTTGGGCAATGATCCAAGCGAACTGGGCACGTAAACTCTCCAACGACAACAAGCCGATGGTGCTGGTCGCGATGTATCCCGCCGGGATGATTGCCGGCATCCTGACTACGATTCTCCTGCCGCGAGCGCTACCTTTGGGCGGGATTTTCTTTTTGGGCGGCGCCATCGTCTATCTGGTGGGGATGTTCAGTATCAAGGCAGCCATGGAAGAGTACTACACGACCACCGAAAATATCGGCTTGCAAATGAGCGGCGTCATGACGTTCTTCTTCAGCTCGGTTTACATTCAGTATCAAATTAACAGCATTGCCCGCTGGAAAAAGACCGGAGTCTTCAAATAGACGGAACACCTCTTATGCCTTCTCCTCGCACACGCCGGTTGATGCTTGATGAGCAGACGCTGGAATCTTTGCTGGCGGGCTGGCCTTTGATTCAGATCACGGGCAAGGCTGGGATGCCGCCGGAAATCTATCGCTTTACTTACAATCTGCAGGGCTTATACGTTTCCGGTGGCGGGGAAATCCTGGAACGCGACACACACGTTATGGAGGTCAATCTGACCCTTGGCTACCCTCGACGCGCTCCACAGTGCCGGATGCTCACACCGATTTTCCATCCGAACTTCGATGACTCCATGGTATGCGTGGGCGACTTTTGGGCGGCTTCCGAGGGCCTGGACGATTTGGTCATCCGCATTGGAAGGATGATCGCGTACCAGGAATACAACACCAAGAGCCCGCTCAACGGGCTGGCTGCGAAGTGGGCAGCTCAGAATACTCAACTGCTGCCAATTGATCCTCGACCCGTCGCGCCTCCCATCAAGGCCAAAGCAAAGGAAACGTCCGCACCGATTTCGTCGCCTGTGGAGCCGGTTCCGAGTGTGGACGAAAGGTTAGCTTCCCCGCCCGCCGATCCATGGGACGAGAAGATTGTGATCGGACCCGAAAACTAACTGAGACCTTGGCTCGAAATCAGTCGCCCTTATCCGGGATGCTCGCGTTGCTGGCGGTCTTTTCGCCCGCCGAGAATCGCGTTGGTTGCGGACGATAGCCCTGGCGCGTCCGAACGCGGTACTTCTTCATCTGATCGCCCACCAGCTTCACCGTAATAGCGCGCCAGCCGCTGTTCGGGTTGGACTTGGGGTAATAGGCCAGGGAGTACAGATGGGCAAGATCGTCTCGAATCGAAGCAAAGGCCTTCTTCTCGTCCCGCCAGCTCTTAGCAAAATACGCTTTGCCGCCAGTCGCCGCCGTCATACGGTCGAAAACAGCCGTGGAGACGGGCTCCAGTCGCGCATCTTGAGTGCTGATCATGTAGACCGAAACTCCTGAAGATTGTGCAAACTCAGCGACATCTTCCGGAGGCACAACGCTGGAATTATCGGGTCCATTCGAAAACACAACCACAACTTTTCTGCCCTGGTATTGCGCCGCATCTTTCAAAGTGAGCAGAAGGCAATTGTAGAGAGCGGCATCGTCGCCTGCCACCGTGGAGCGCACGGCATGAAGCACCTGCCCGCGGTCCGGAGTCAAAGGAGCAGAGCGCGATAAGTCGCGGCTATACGAATAGAATGCGATCTTGTCGGCGGTTCCGAGAGACCGCACAAATTCCGCAATCGCATCCTGGGCGAACACGAAACCACGGTACATGTAGTTGCTGGTGTCGAACAGAACAAAGACGTCTGCGCCCGCCACCATCGCATTAAGCGGCTTCGCTGAGTCGCTGGGTTGACGCGATGGCTCGCGATGCAGGTCTGCAGCCACCTCGGGGGCCGGTTCTGAGTCGAGACTGCGTGCAGGCTCATACCCTTCCGCGAAAGTAGCGACCTTTTCTGAGATTCCATCCTCGAGGATGGTGAAATCTGAGGGCCGAAGGCCAGTTACATAATTGCCGTTTTTATCGGTCACAGCGATATTCAGTTGGACCATGTTGACGACAACTCGAAGGTTTGGGCTATCGGGCGGTTCCACTTCACCGGTGGAGGCATAGAACAAGCCTGGAACAAGCAACATGCAAAGAACAGCATTCCTGTACATGGCTCCTCTTTCCTGACTTTCAGCGCCTGAACCATCAGGCGTGGATCGTAAATCGCTTATTACGGCTGCACCGCATCTGTGATCGTGACGCTGCCGAGCTTGCCTTGACGGAAATCGTCTCCCGTTTCATGCATCGCTCTTAGCAGTGCTGGCCAGTCTTCGAAATCGGTCGCGAAAATTTTCTCGACCATTCGCCGCGTCAATTCCGGAACCAGATGGTTCAGCGTGACCGGAGAATATCCTTTTTCGTCAGCCAGTCGTGCCCAATAGAGGTTGCTCGAATCCCACGACTCCGCCATGAATCGGCTTGACGTTCCCGAGAAGGCGGGCATGGGAGCTACGTTCAGGAGCTCACTGCTGTAAGTTTGCGCGAGGCTGGGATGGGGTACTCCAAAATCTCGGGACAGCCGTTTCAAATCAACTTGATCAGGATGCTGGCGCTCGAGGTCCTGGAGTTCCTGGCTCGCCGATCCCCAACTTGCTATAACGCCGGGATAGCGTCGCTGGAATTCAGCTGTCAGATAGAACATGTCCGCGGGAGCAAGGTGCGGCAGCACGTCTGCGACATTCCCGGTGTTCAGAGCCTGTTCGAGCTGACCGGTTTGCTGAGGAATAATCCGCTCGGAAAGGATTTGTAAGACTTTGCCACGTAACTGTGCATCCTTTGCCGAAGCGGTCAAAAGCTCTTCGCCGGATCGCTGATAAAGCGCAACCGCATGCAGTTCGTCGGAACTGACATCCCACCAGCGCGGCAGGATCGCGCTCGTTAGCAGTCCCGGAGTCAATTCCTTCCAAATCAAAGCCTGGACACTCTCGGGTGAAATGAAATCCTGCTCGAGATCCGCCAGCGAATACGGCAAATCTGCTAGAGATCCAACGAAATGTGCTCCTCCACCTGCCGGCGTGCCCTGGCCGATCAGCTGGGGTGCCTGCCAAACAGTCTTGATTCCACTGATGGTTTCTGCGGCAAAATCATGGGAGCGGACGAAGAGGGGATTGTTGTGTAAAGCCTGTGCGCCGGGCGGCTCGTAGTAGGCGTAGTTGAGGCCCACCAAGGTATCTCGCAAAAAAGGAGTGAGTTCACCGCGGGCATCCTCGAGTTGCTGATGGCTCGCCGATTGCGAACGCAGCACTTTCGAAAGATCCGTCCGCATTTCCTGGTCGGTGTGGTGATTGTTATAGATTCCAGCCGCCCATTCCGTTCGCTCTCCGGAGGTGAAGATCGGCCGCGGCATTTCGAATTCGCGGAGCTCTCCCGCGAGATGGAAAACATAGTCTGGGGTGGGCTTACCCTGTACTTTCTCGTTCAAGGCGTCGCCCAACGCAAGAATGGTGTCAAGAGAGACCAGGCGCTGGCCGTCGAGCACAGATCGGAGTCTTCCTGCTACTTCCAGATGCATTTGTTTCCCGGCGGGAGTGGTCTGGGAGGGTCCGGCGAGGAGATCGATGATCTCGTCTTGCGAGGGTCTCGGCTTCCCGCTGGCGAAACGGAAGATTTCGGTCAGGGAACCTCGGCCGGCGTCGTAGATCTCCGCCGCAGACCGGGCCTTCGCGAAAGGCTGAACCATGTGCTGCCAGGATTCATCGAGTTGCGCATCGGGAATCTGCCCCTGACGAGCCAGGATTTGCCAGATTCCAACGTCTGCCTGGAACGTCCCTAATGCGTTGCCCCGCACCGCGCCGGGGGTATCGTTCAAGTTCGTAGCAACGTCGAAGAAGAGGCGGATCGAGGCATCGCTTAGCTGAGGGAATTCAGAGAAAATCCGATACTGGTCGCTATAGTCCTCATATTTGCTTGCCAGCAGGCGAACCGTCTCCGGCGACAGTCGATGCCCGACTGGACGACGCGCGTCAAGCTCGCATAGTGCCATAAAGATCGGAAGGGGGCCGCTGTCCGAGATACGAGAGAACGCGATCATCGTGTGAATCAGCTGATCGGGATTGGTGAGGTTAATCTTTTTCCCCAACATGCGTACGGCACGCGGATTGTTTTTCTGCTGGAGGATTTCCTTCCACACCGGAATATTTCCGGGAATCAGAGGCTCGCCATCGGGCTGAATCTGTAGGCGGGCGGCTAGCAACAACAGATCTGGAGCTGGGCGAAATGAGCCGATGGTGGCGGCGGAATTGGGGTCAATCGTTCTTAAGCCTTCATAGAAGTAGTGGAGGCGGCGCGGGTCGGTAAAGTATGCCTGTTGCGCCCTTGAAGTGCGTGAAAGCACGTCGAAATAGGCTGCGGCCCACCCTTTATCTTTCGCGATTAACTTCTGAAGGAAGTTAGCCGGATTGTCCGGACTCGCACCGACCAAATCCTTCCATGTAGATTCGGCACTGACGTCTCCCGGAACAATGACTCGTCCGTCGCGAATCAGAATCCTCGTGCCGTAAAAGTCGAGTACGGCTGCATAAGGAACGAGCTTCCCGACACCCAGCGATTGCAACATGAATGAGGCGGTTCCCGGGTCGAGTTTGGAGAGCGCCCAGTACAGACGCGCGATCAAAGGATTGTTCAGGACGGTACGGATTAAGTCTCTACTGTTTTCCTTGTAGTTCTTACGGCTTGCCATCGTCCAATCGCTCTCTGCGGAGAGCAAAGGGACCGTAGTTCCGGTATAGCTGTATTCAAAAGGGGGACCGCCCTCCAATGTTCGCTCCAGTTCCGGCAGGGGGAATCCGGAATCGGTCGTCAGGAATGCACGTTCCGCGTCCGCCGTTTGCAAAGAGGTAGTCGAGTCCCCGCAATTGGGTTTTGCCCGGTAGCCGAGAATCGTGAGGAGAGGCTTGGCTTCGTCGCAATTGGAAACGCGAATTTTCATCCCGCTTGTGGCAGCTAGGGCTGAAAGTTCCCGCGCCTGCTCGACATACCGGCCCAAGAGGATCAGAAACTCTGTTTGGCGCGTGCTGCCCTCATACCCCTGTGTAAATACGTTTCGGCTGAGCAGAGGAAGAACTTCCTCCGGAGCAACTCGCTGACTGATTCCCGCCATCCGAAGGAAAGAGCGCAGGGGCCCGGGAATCGTGAACTCTGCCGGACGAGGCGCTCCGTTCTGGATCGAGGAAGTCTCAGTTGCCGAAGTTGGGGTTTGGGCGGCGAGGTCAGCCGAAGAGCTTAAGGTAACAGCGGAAAGGGCAATAAGCGTCAGGCATCGAATGGTTTGCACGACTGGATCCTTTACGGGGCCGGTAGAACCCCTTGCTCGAGCCTTGAAGCGAAGCGCGATTTTTCTTTGAAACGGCGAAATTGAAAGCGCTAAGGGCGAAAGTTCGAGACGCCCGACCCCGGTTCAAAAATCTTGCCGCATAAAATACTCCATCTCCGGCGAGTATCCAAGTAAAATTCCTGTCTCTTGGAAGCGTGTGCTAAGTGCTTTCCTTCTAGTCAAAAGCCAAGTCCAGCTTGGCTTGGCGGCGAGCAAACTCCTAAATGAAGGCGTCATAGAGAACCGGATTCCGGAATGCAAGTGGAGCGGCTTAGCCTGCAAAAGCCGGGATCTCATTCCCTTCAAAATGGAAAGCGTTAAAGAACGCATCGGGTACCCAACCTCATGCCATTTGCGATCTTGCCTCGCGAGAGACGCACTCGGTTGGAGAAGCAGAAGATGATCGGCGGCGGAAAGGTGTTGCCGCGATTTGGCGGAAATTCGTTCGACGCTTTAAGATGGAAAGGGTGAGGGCGCGTAGCTCAGGTGGTAGAGCAATGCCCTTTTAAGGCATGGGTCGCAGGTTCGAATCCTGCCGCGCTCACCAAGTCTCTTCGGAGCACGTTCTTCCAGCCATTAATCCTGGACTGTATAAATCCTTACTTCTGCCCCCTGATTGCCGCGGGCAGGGACCGCAACATAAAGGCGGTCCAGGCCCTTTTTGCCTATTGGCCCTGAATAGCCTGCAGTTCGCGCGCCCAAAGCGGAAGGTATTCTAGCCAAAAGGCGATATTGATTGGGGTCTTCCTGCTGGAGAACCGTAATAAATCCCTCTCCGCCAGTCACGTAGATGCGTTTGCGGATCGCGTCGTAATAAAGATCATCGGAGTCCTGCACGCAAGTCGGCGCTGCAACAAGTTTGCCCGACGCCGAATCATAAACGAGGGTCAGAGGTGGGTTTCGCGTCGCCACAAACAGTCTGTGGTCGGCCTCGTCCAGCGCCATCGGGAAGTTCGCTTTTGGAGTGACCGGCCAACGCAGGACCGCGCGTGTGTCGCGATTGATAACCGCAATCTGCTGCAGCTCCGGCACATTGACGAAAATATTAGGTCCAGCGCTCTCCAGCTGGAAGGACTCCGGATGCGCTCCGAGCCTGTATCCCTCGCGCAGGCGCCGATTGGTCGTGGCATCTATGACCGAAATGCCGGCATCTTCCCCGTCTCCATAACCCACGTAAACGCGTTTTGTGCTCGCTTCGTATCGGAGATTGTCGACATCGCTGCGGAAGTCGATCGTCCCGATCGGTGCAAAAGAGGTACCGTCGTAGATGAATAGCTTTCCCTTGGCGCTGGCTACGAACAATTTGTTCGTCTCCGGCGAGTACGCGACGCCTTGCGGCGAGGGAATCCCTGTGATGCTGTGTACGACTTTCTGGGCGCTAAGATCGATCACCTCTTCCGAGTCGTTGCCCAGCGCGGAAACAAACAAGCGGTTCTTCGGATCAAACGCGAAGTGGTCAATTCGCCCGGTCACTCCACGTAGCGGTATTGCACCCGTCAGTACCAGCGGCGAGGGTGAAGAGGCCGAATGAATTCGCGCAGGCAGGAATATCAGCCCCACCGCACACAAGAGGATCAGGACAAAAAGGCGAAGTGTCTTCATGAATTCAAACTTTCAAACCCTTGTGACGGGGACCAGAAAAGTGTACTGCAAGTAACTTATTGGCAACCTATAGAAGTGGTGAAGCAGAAATTGAGGCTCCGGTGGCCAGCCTCGATATTCACCGCTGGATTATCATGAATCGAAAGTGAGAACGCCGTGGAGCATATTGCAAAACCAAGAAGAGAATTCCTCCGGCAGACAGCAGCAGCCCTCGGGGCAGCGTTTGCTTCTCCGTTAAATTTGTTAAGCGGCGCCCGTTTGCACGCCCATCGCGAGCACTTTGCCACCGAAGAATCTGAAGCGCCGGATTACACCCTGCATATTCGAAATGCACCAATTGAAGTCGCACACAGCCGTATTCTTTCCATGACGACCTACAACGGTCAATTTCCCGGCCCCCTCCTGCGCTTTAAAGAAGGGAAGCAGGCAACGGTGGATGTTTACAACGAGACGGACGTGCCGGAGCAACTTCACTGGCACGGACAGAAGGTCCCCGTCGATGTCGATGGCGCGTCCGAAGAGGGCTCTCCGTTTATTCCGGCGCACGGGAAGCGCCGGATCACTTTTGTGCCCGGGCCAGCCGGATTCCGCTTTTACCACACTCACAACCGGGCAGGAGCGAACCTTTCGGCTGGTCAATACAGTGGCCAGGTCGGTCCGGTGTACATTGAACCTCGAAGCGAACGGGGAAATTACGACCGCGAAGTTTTCCTCGTTATGAAAGAGTTCGAACCCACCTTCAGCCGGGGCGGGGACATGGATTTAAATTTCCTCTCTCCGGCGGCGCGGGATAAGGATCTGGAAGGCGCGGGCGAAGCTGCGATGAAGGCTTCGCTCGCCAAAGGAAATCCCAAAGGCTACGAAGTCGGTTACGGTTCGTTCACGATAAACGGTCGCATGCTGGGGCACGGAGAGCCGATCCACGTAAAACTTGGTGAACGCGTACTATTTCACGTTCTGAATGGAAGCGCGACCGAGATTCGCAGTCTGGCACTCCCAGGGCACTCGTTCGAGATTGTTGCGCTCGACGGTAATCCAGTACCGAATTCCGTTCAAATTCCGGTCCTTTGGCTGGGAACTGGGGAGCGGGTCTCTGCGATCGTGCACATGAAGCATCCAGGCGTCTGGATTCTCGGCGACTTGGACAACGATGACCGCCGTCATGGTATGGGCATTGTGGTCGAGTACGCAGGCCACGCAGGCAAGCCGCAGTGGATTGCTCCTCCGCCCTACAAATGGAACTACATGCGCTTCGCAAGATCCACCGCGCCGGCGGTCGCGCCCGATGAAACCTTCGAGATGACGTTTGCTAAAGACAATGCTGCCGAAGAGGGATTCAATCGCTGGACGATTAACGGCAAGGCATATCCGATGACCGGAGAGGTGGCGCCGGCATCCTTTCGCTTGGGACAAGGCCGTCGGTATCGTATTCATATGCGGAATGCCAGTGACGACATACATCCCATCCACCTGCATCGGCACCTCTTCGAAGTAGTGAATATTGCCGGGACGCCTATCGCGGGCATCATGAAGGACGTGTTGATGCTGGGCGGTTACCAGCAGGCTGAGATTGATTTCATCGCGGATAATCCCGGCTTGACTCTTTTCCACTGCCACCAGCAGCTTCACATGGATTTTGGTTTTATGGCGCTGTTCGACTATGTCAAGGGGTGATGTCACAGACCCGGAAAAAACGCGTAGTCGGTCTCGGTGAGCTGCTTTGGGACATCCTGCCTGAGAAGACCTGCCTGGGCGGGGCACCGTCCAACTTTGCTTACATCACGAGTGTGTTGGGCAATGTCGGAATTGTTGCCAGCCGCGTTGGCAGCGATCCTCGTGGAACGGAAGCGCGGCGACAGTTGCAGCGGTCAGGCGTCGAGACCGAGTATTTGCAGACCGATGAGGGGCAACCCACGGGCACGGTGCAGGTCGAACTCGATGAACGTGGACAGGCACGATACGAGATCCTCCAACCCGTCGCCTGGGATTTTCTTGAGTGGACTCCTGCCTGGGAGCAGTTGGCGCTCGATTGCGACGCAGTTTGTTTCGGTTCCTTGGCTCAACGATCCCAACAGAGTCGTCACACAATTCAACATTTCCTTCATGCCGTAAGCCCGCACACGGTGAAGGTTTTCGACGTCAATTTGCGGCAGGACTTTTATACCGCGGAAGTTCTCACTCAGTCGATGAACATGGCAGAAATAGTCAAGCTGAATGACGAGGAACTTCCAAGAATTATGAAGTTGTGCGGCCTGACGCACACCGGCGAACGTTCTTCCGCACAATGCCTGCTTGCAAAGTACGCCATGAAATTGGTCTGCGTTACACGCGGCAGCCGAGGCAGCCTTTTGGTGGGCAGCAATGAGAGCGACGAGCACGAAGGATTTTCTGTGCGGGTCGCGGACACGGTTGGAGCCGGGGATGCGTTTACCGCAGGCCTCGTGCATGAATACTTAAGCGGAGCGTCATTGTCACAGATGAATGCAACGGCGAATCGCATTGGTGCATGGGTTGCCAGCCGCGTCGGCGCTATGCCGACTCTCAAAGAGGACGAACTTCGATACTTGCTGGCGGAAGGCAATTCGAAAGACAGGCCGCCACGGATTGATGTATAGTTTCGAAATGTTATTTTTGCTTTCGATTGTGAAATATGCGAGGCAAATTATGAAACTGGCCGCATCTGCTTCAAGCCGATTTCACCCCCCTTCTTCAGTCCTGCTGCTCGCTGCTCTGTTGACACTATTGAGCTGCACGAAGCCAGTCGAAAAGCCGAAAAGCGCACCATCGCGACCTTCGGACATTAAGGTTGAAGTCCGCGACGGTGGTCCGATTCTCGTTACGACCACAGGTGCAGAATTCCAGATTTTACCCTCCGGCTACGTGCAGGCCACGCTGCTGAAAGATGGGAAACGGTTGACGCTGGATGAACCCAACGTGGGTTCAACCGGAGGAAGCGACTCCGTTATTCTCGCCGGAAAGGAATTGGATTTCATTCCCGATTTTTCGCAGGCCAAAGTCATCGAAAGTAATGGCAAGCTAGGCCGGGGCAAGCGAGTCGTAATTCCATCTCATCCCCTCGCACCGGCCGGGGTTGCGATCTCCCGTGAAGTGCAGATCGAAGCCTTCGATGATTTTCCCGGCATTGCGTTGGTCAGTTCGACTTACAAGAACGAAGGGACAACCGATCTTCCGCTGGAGCGCGTCCTTATGCAGCAGCATCGGCTGAATGCGGCGCAAGCTGACACGAAGGCGCAGCCCTACGATATGTGGTCCTTCCAGGGATCGAGTTATGACTGGGGGAAGGACGATGTGCAGAAGCTGACGCGCACTTCCGCGCAGCCGAATCTCATGGGCGCGGCAGTCAAAGGCGGCTACGGCGGAGGAATCCCGGTGGTAGCTTTTTGGACCGCGACTGTCGGCGAAGCGATCGGCCACGTGGAAACCCTACCCTGGACACTTTCCATTCCTTTGAAAGTCGAGCGTGACGGCAGAGTGAACGCCGATGTCGAAATTCCGGTCGAAACGCCTCTCAAGCCGGGAGAAACGTATTCGACTCCACGGAGTTTTATTGCGGTGTACAGCGGAGATTTTTATGAACCTCTTCGCTTATGGTCCAGCGTGCTGCAAAAAGAAGGATGGGACCTTCCGAAGCCATCGAACGAAGCCTATAACGTGAGCTGGTGCGGTTGGGGTTATGAATTCAATGTAACTCCGGCGCAGATGCTGGGCACCGTTCCAAAATTGAAGGAACTGGGCATCAAGTGGGCGACGCTCGACGATCGCTGGTTCGACACCTACGGCGATTGGAATCCGCGGAACGATACTTTTCCGGGCGACTCCATCAAGAAGATGGTCGACGATTTCCATAAGCAAGGCATCCTTGCGCAATTATGGTGGCTCCCACTGGGCGTGGAAGACGGGCAAGGTCGCTGGGAGTCGCACAAGTATGTGGTGTCGAAAGTGGCGCAGGAACATCCGGACTGGCTCATCCTCGATAAAAATGGAAAGCATGCGCGCATGACGCGCGATCTAGCGGCGCTCTGCCCGGCGGTACCAGAAGTGAGAGATTACTACGCGAAGCTGACGCAAAAATTCATCGGTGACTGGGGATTCGACGGATCAAAGCTGGACAACATCTATAGTGTGCCTGCTTGCTACAACCCTGCTCACCACCACAAATCGCCGCAAGATTCGGTAAACGCGATGGGCGATGTATATAAAGCGATCTTCCAGACGACTCGATCGATCAAGCCGGAAAGTGTCACGCAGGCCTGCCCGTGCGGAACGCCTCCTTCTTTGGCATGGCTTCCATTCATTGACCAGGCGGTCACGGCGGACCCAGTCGGTGCTGTACAGGTTCGGCGTCGCATAAAAATGTACAAGGCGCTTCTCGGGCCAGAATCAGCCGTTTATGGAGACCACGTAGAGCTTTCGGCCATGACTCGAGTAGGCTCGGATAACTGGAGCGAGCACGGCAATGATTTCGCATCGACTCTTGGCACGGGCGGGGTACCCGGAACGAAGTTTGTTTGGCCGGATCCGGGGCCGAAGTTTAAGCCGGTCAACCTGACCGCTGAGAAAGAGACCCACTGGAAGACATGGATCGGGCTTTACAACCAGAAGATGCTGTCTCGCGGCGAGTTCCGCGATCTTTATGTGTACGGTTATGACGTACCTGAGGGATACGCCATCGCGAAAGATGGAAAAATGTATTACGCCTTCTTCGCTTCAAGCGAAGGAGTTCCGTTCAAGGGTGAAGTGGAGTTGCGCGGGCTCAAACCGGGTTCGTATCACGTATCGGATTACGTCGACGGAAAGGATTTAGGCACTGTCCAGGTTGCAGCCGGTTCGACTCCGAAACTGCATGCTGACTTTAAGGAGCACTTGCTGTTGGAAGTCAGCCCCGGGCAATGAATCTCATTGAGTTCAAGTGATGCTCAGGCTTTGCGCGCCGGAGGTGCGTAGGGCCCGACCATTTCTAATGAGTTCGCAGAAATTCCTCTCGATGTGAGACGTCTCGAAATGCTTCTGTGCCGCCGGGCCGCGTCGTCGAGAGAGCGCCCGCGCGATTGCCGCTGATCAGGCAAGTTTCCAGGTCGGCTCCGCGCACGAACTGGTGCAGAAATCCCGCGTCGAAGCTGTCACCGGCTCCGACCGTGTCTACCGCAACAACATTTCGAGGTGGACTCATGAAACGTCGGTTCCCTTGCTGCGCAAGCGCACCTTGCGGACCAACCTTAACGATGACCAACGGAACCCAGCGGCTTAGCTTTTGAATTGCAGCCTCGAGATCTTCCGTTCCCGCAATCCTGCACGCTTCCCGCTCGTTCGGCAGAAACACATCAACATGGCGAAGGACCGCTTCCAGGTCTCCCTCCCACCGGCCTTCCGGATCATCGTTCGTGTCGAGAGACGTCGTGAGCCCCTTCGACTTCATCTTCTGCAAAAGTTCAGCCACTCGCGGGCGAAGGGCACGTTGCAGATAGTAGGACGAGTAATGAAAGTGGCGTGCGTCCGCCAAATAGTCGAAATCGAGGTCATCCCACTCGAGTTCGGCGATTGTTCCAGCGTAGGTGAGAATGTTCCTCCAAGATCCGTGGTGCAAGATGACTGTAATTCCCGTGGTCGAGGAGTGCGCAATCTTGCGGACTCGGGAAACGTCGACGCCACCCTCCGCAAGCCGGTCGAGCGCGATTTGACCGAGAGGATCCTCTCCAATTCGCGATTGGAATCCCACCCGACTTCCCAAGGTCGAGAGATTATGAGCAAGAATTGCTGTAGAAGAGCCGAGCGTAAGCATCATCCGATCCGCAAGCAATTCGCGCTCGGGCGCGAGTTGTTCGGGCAGACCATAAAGGATCAGGTCCAGATTCAGCTCGCCGGCTGTTGTGATGTCAAATCGTGGATTCATGATAGCGACGGATCCCGAGGCTCAGATATGCGAATCAAACCAGCGTAACTTCGATTCCAGCTTGCTTTAACGCGCGCAAGTCTGACTTGGGCGCTCCACGGTCTGTGATGACCTCGTGCACCGTCGATGTTGGAGAAATCAGCGACAGGCTCCGGCGTCCGAATTTGCTAGAATCGCAAACAGCAATCACCCTCTTTGCCACCTCGACCATCACTCGGTTGACTTTGGACTCGAGCAGATTGGGTGTGCTCAATCCGTATTGCACATCGAAACCATCGACTCCAAGAAAGAGAAGGTCTGCTGTCAGGCGGTGTAACGTCTCCTCAGCAATCGGTCCCACAAGGGAAAAAGAATTTTTTCGCAGCGTCCCGCCTGTAAGAATGACTTCAACCGAAGTGCCTGCGAGTTCGGCCGCAATGTTCACCGCATTCGTGATTATGGTCAGATTCTGAAAATTCCTCAGCGCGCGAGCAATGGCAGTTGTGGTCGTGCCTGAATCGAGAATCAGGACCTGACCTTCCTTGACTCTGGAAGCCGCACTCTCTGCAATGTGCAGTTTCTGCTGCCGGTGAAGCTTTTCTTTCTCCCGCAACGTGGGATCTTCGAGGGCGCCGTCGCGGACCGGGAGGGCCCCCCCGTGTGTGCGATGGATCAAGCCATGCGAGTGCAAAATCTCCAGGTCTTTCCGAATCGTAACCTGGGAGGTTTCGAACTGACGCGATAAGTCAGTAACGAGAACCCGGCCCTGCTGCGAAAGCAGGTCGAGGATGGCGCGGCGACGTTCTTCGTTAAGCAAATGGACTAGCTCGCTACTCGGCGAGGTGACTTGAAGACCGCCTTTCTTTTTATAGCGTTTTCTTTCGTTTGTCCACTGGCAAGCTGGAGGAGCAGTGGCAGAATTCGATCTGGATAGAAACCGCATCGGGATCGACTAGCGCCCCACCGGTCCCGAACAGTCCAACGCTATGTCTCGTCTTTCTTTGTAGTTGGAGGAACCTCAATGGATGATAACCAAACGAATACCCGGCCCAAACAGGCACTCCTTTTCAACATCCAATCTGCCGTAATCTCAAGTTGGGACGAAACTCCGGAGATTTCGATTTGCATCCGGCTCGGTCTGGGTCTTTGAAGTTAGCAAGAAAAATTCAAAACAGTTACGGCAATTCGATGCCTGATCACGAAAAGATAGTCCGGTCTCAGTCGGTGGTGGCCCGCGAGGTCGCGGGAGAAACGCTGATCGTTCCAATCCGTGGCAAAGTCGGAGACCTTGCGTCCATTTACAGCTTTAACGGAACAGGCTCGCTGATTTGGAAGTTGCTGCAGGCTCCGCGCACGGTAGAGGAACTGGCGAACGCGGTTGGGGCAGAGTTTGAGATTGAGGCAACGGTCGCCGAACGGGACGTTGCAGGTTTTGTGAACGAATTGAAGGCAGTTGGTCTGGTCCAGGTGCTCGCCGACGTTGCTCTGGCGGGAGACTGAGGACCAGTGGGGCGGGAAGGACTGGCAAGCAGCGGGCGCGCCCATGGCATCCGCTGCTTGTCGCACATAGTGGAGGTGGAGTGCTAGAGCTTAGCTACGGGGCGTTCAGCGCGAACCTGCACCAAAATCAGGCAAGTGAGCGCGTGCCTCTGCAAGTCTCCATTGAAGTAACCCGCCGATGCCCCTTGGAATGTCTGCACTGCTACAACAATTTACCCATGGCGGACATGGAAGCCAAGCGGCGCGAACTTTCCAAGGAAGAGCATTTTCGGATCCTGGACGATCTCGTCGAGATGGGATGCTTTTGGCTGCTCTACACCGGCGGCGAGATTTTCGCCCGTAAAGACTTCCTGGAAATTTATACCTACGCCAAGACCAAAGGGTTCCTGATCACACTGTTTACGAACGGCACGATCCTCACTGAGCAAATTGCCGACTACCTGGCCGAGTGGCCTCCGTTCGCTATCGAAATCACACTTTACGGGCGCACGCGCGAAACGTATGAGGCGCTCACCGGCATTCCGGGTTCCTATGATCGCTGCCTTCGCGGCATTCAGTTACTGAAGGAGCGGAACCTGCCGCTGAAATTGAAGACCGTGGCGACCAGCATCAACAAGCACGAAGTTATGGCCATGAGGCGGTTTGCCGAGGAAGAGCTGGGTGTTGAATTCAAGATGGACGGCCAGATTAATCCGCGTGTGGATTGCTCGCAGAGTCCGCTTGCGGTGCGCCTGACTCCAGAGGAAGTTGTTGCTCTCGACATGGCTACTCCCAAGGCGGCGGCCGAATATCGGGCGCTCGTGGATCGTGATCTACAAAATCCACCCAACCTGGCGCATAGCGATACCGTGTATTTCTGCGGCGGAGGTATGAATTCGTTTGCCATCAACGCGTATGGAGAGATGGGCATCTGCGTGATCTCTCAGCAGGAAACTTTCAGCGTTCGCGATTCCGGAGTCAAGGCCGTATGGGGGAACTCGCTGTTGCACCTTAGGCAGCGAAAGCGGTCAAGGCTCACCAAGTGCGCGCAATGCCGCATCCAGTCGCTTTGCGGGATGTGCCCCGCTAATGGAGAAATGGAGACCGGCGACCGCGAGAGTCCCGTCTCATTTCTTTGCCAGGTGGCACACCTGCGGGCTGTTTTTCTCGGCGTTGAGATTCCTGCCCACGGAGATTGCGAGTTTTGTCAGGGAGGAAGCGAGCACGAATTCGTGGTTGAGTCAGCAAGGAGGATTGTCAGCAAGGAAGTCGATGTCGAAAGTTGGGCGGGTCCGCAGCAAATTTTGCCGATCCTCAACAATGCGTCGATTAGCGCCGGAGGTTGTGGCAGTTGCGGAAATCACTAAGAACGGCACGAATGTGAGGCCGAATGAATTGTGAACAGAGTCAGACCGAGAACAAGAAGCCTTATGAGCCGCCACGGCTGACTACGATCAGCCTTCGCCCCGAAGAGGCCGTGCTCGGCCACTGTAAGACACCGAGCGGCGGCTCGAACTTCAGTTTTGGGGGCTGTACCCCGGTTGGTCTCTGCAACAGTGTCGGGTCCTAAATGCGAACCGAAGCAGCGACGATAGGTTCCGAGCAGTCGTCGCTATGTCCTCCCTTTCCATCGCTTGCAAACAACGCGGCCGTTTTTGAGATTGGTGGCGTCAGCCTCTCTGTCGTAGACCCACGCGAAGACAGCTATCCCATTAGTGCATCGTTAGGACTTTTCAGGTCCAGTAGTCAGAATCCCGATATTTCGATTCAAGTCGAGTGGGTTCGAGACTTGCCGCTGGACTCTGCGAACCCGGTTTTCGATTCCGGATGCACGTGGCTCCTTTACGAGCAAGGGTCGGGCTTCCGGTTTGACTTTCGGGTTCCCGCGCTCGGGCGCGAGCCCTATAAGCGGTTGCTGATCGACCGGCAGTTTTCGCAGGCGACGCTTCAAATACGCGCAAGTAGTGATCCGGGCGATTGCCGGTTGACTCCGTTGATGTACCCGCTCGATGAGTTGCTGATCATGCACCGGCTGACACAACAGAAAGCAATTGAGCTGCACGGGTGCGGCATTGTACGGCAGGACGGTACCGCTAACCTGTTCGTAGGACATTCCGGGGCGGGGAAGAGCACGACCACCCGATTGTGGACCTCAACACAGAATGCACTGGTGTTGAGCGACGACCGAATCATCGTCCGACGCGATGAATCTTCAGAATTCGGGGAAGAGACCGGGCGGCGAATGAGGATGTATGGAACGCCCTGGCATGGAGAGGCGATGTATGCGTCCCCGCAGCATTCGGTTCTCGACCGCATTTTTATCCTCGAACACGGACGTGGGAACGTCCTGACTCGGTTGGCCGAGAGTGAGGCCGTTGCCGAATTGTTTGCCCGGAGCTTTGTACCCTTCCATCGGCATGAGTACGTCGAATCAGCCCTTACTTTTCTGCAGGAAGTGGTGGCCGCTGTGCCCGTTTATCGCTACTCCTTTGAGCCTGACCAGCGTGCCGTCGATGCCATCCTGAACTTCCATGATTGATTCCGGAGCCGACTCCGACCTTTTCGGGAAACTTACCCGGGAACTGCTTCAGCAGGGTGTAACCGTGCGTTTTCGAGCGCAGGGCGCCAGCATGTCACCTGCGATTCGTGACGGCGAGATTGTGCACATTACTCCCGTAATGGTGAGCAAATTACGAAAGGACGATATTGTTTTAACAAAATCTAAGAATGGCTTCCGGCTTCACAGGATCGTACTGGCCGACAGTTCGCGGGACGCATTCATAACTCGAGGTGATTGCGGCCAGCAAGATGATCCACCGTTGAGCGGGTGCCAAATTCTGGGCCTTGCTCAGGCCAAGGAAGTGCGGGTGGGACGAAAGATCGTGAGGGCAAAATTCCGAGGTGTTGGTGGAGTGCTTCTTCGCGGCGCTGCCAGAGGTCAAGCTGCAGGCCATGCTCTCTGGAAGCGGATCGTTGCTAGTCGTGGGGGTTCCAGTCGGGGTGTACAAGGGATATCTGCCGCAATTCTGGCCGTTTTCATGCTAGCTGCGGGATACGTGTCGCAGGCTCAAGTTGCAGTTGACACCGAGAGTTCCGGCTCCGGGAGAATTACGGCTGCAACCGGCACTGTCAGTTTCACTCACACGACCGGTGCATCAGCCAACCTGCTGATTGTCTCGGTCGCAATGAACATCAGTAACGACACTGCATCCACAGTCGCGGGAGTGACCTACAACGGTACCGCCCTGACGTCTCTTGGTGTACACAACGACGCCACCAATTCGCGGCGGGTCGAAATGTGGTATCTCAAAGCGCCCGTTGCTGGCACGAACCTTTCAGTTGTTGTTACGGTCAACGGCCAGGCCGGGAAAACCGTCGGCGTGTCAGCCGGTGCGATAACCTTTACCGGAGTTGACCAGACTGTGCCCCTGGGTACCTTCGTTTCTGCGAACGGGGCTAACGGCGGGAATTCTCAGCTCGATGTACCCAGTGTTGTAAACGGGATGGTTATCGATACTGTCGCGGTCGCCGGAAATGTATCCATCACCGTGCCTAGTTGGCAGACGCCTCAGTGGAATCTCAACAGCGGTACTGGCGGTCAGGATGTGAACGGCTCCGCCAGCACCCGCCCAGGAAACCCCAGCCTTCCATTTTCAGAAACCTTCGGGGCCAACTCGAACTGGTCGATGGGCGCCGTTTCGATTAATCCGACTACAGCCGACATTGCCGTCAGCACAAGCGTCAATGCTGTCACATTCGGTCAGAACTCAACCTACACCGTCACGGTTTCGAATAATGGCCCATCGGCCGCAAACGGCGTGACGTTGCTGGATTCGTTCGCGTATCCGAACCTGACACTGGTTTCCGATACCCCAAGCACCGGCACGAGTTGTTCCTTGGTCAACGGGAACACACAAATCAGCTGCACATTGCCGACACCTTTTGCCAGCGGGGCCACTGCGACACTGACCGTCGTGGTGTCCACATCTGTCGCCGGATACTATCCCAATACCGCTACCGTCACCGATTCGGGTTCACCTCCCGACCCGAACACGGGCAACGATACATATCTTGCGGTTGCCCCCGTGCTTAGCACGATTTGTGCGGACAATACTCCTCCAGCGGGTGGAACGATTTCGGGGGTTATAAACACCTATTACCCGGGATCAGCAAGCGTAGTTGCGGGTGCGACCTCGATTCCCCTGGGAACGGCGGTCGGTACCGGAACCATTGCGCGAGGAAGCCTGTTGCTGGTGATCCAGATGCAAGATGCCAGCATTAGCACCTCGAACACAGTTGCCTACGGGAACGGTTATACCGGCACAGGATTCACGACTGTGAATAATGCCGGGGACTATGAGTTTGTTACTGCTACCGGACCCATCAGCAGCGGCTCTGTGCCCATCACTGGCGCCGGGGCAGGGGGTGGTCTGGTATTCGGATATATGGCCGCTGCAGCGACCGGAGCGAAGGGAGCCAGCACCTACCAGGTCGTTCTCGTCCCGCAATACAGCACGGCCACTCTTGGGGCTGTGACGGCGGCGGCGTGGAATGGGTCCACCGGCGGCATCCTTGCCATGGATGTTGCCGGAGCCTTAACTCTCGGCAGCGCTACGGTCTCGGTCAATGGTCTCGGATTCCGCGGCGGGGCTGGGTTGCAGTTAACGGGCGGTACGGGCAGTAATACCGATTATTGGCAAACGTCGCCAGCGACTTACACCGGCGCGGCCGAAGCCGGGTTGGATGCCGCCAAAGGTGAGGGCGTGGCAGGCTCACCGATGTGGGTAGAGTCCGGCACCACTTATTTGCAGACAACAACAGGCATTGGCTATCCCAGCGGCGTATCCGGACTAGATGGCAGCATGGGACGAGGCGCGCCGGCGAACGGCGGTGGCGGTGGAACCGATGCCGACCCTACGGGGAACGACCAGAACGCGGGTGGCGGCGGTGGCGCCAATGGAGGTTCCGGCGGCTTCGGTGGCGACTCGTGGAACACGAACTTGGCGATTGGTGGCGAAGGAGGGTCTCCATTTCCTGCGACTATAGACCGCATTGCCATGGGAGGCGGCGGCGGAGCAGGCACGCGGAACAACTCCGACGGAGATAATCAAGCCAGCAGCGGTGCAGCAGGCGGTGGAATCATCTTCATCCGCGCCGGTAGCCTGACTGGAACAGCGACGTTGACCGCGAACGGGGCAGCCGCCTATAACAACACCGCAAATGACGCGGGCGGCGGTGGGGGCGCAGGTGGAACGATCGTAATACTCTCTCGTGCCGGCGGTGAGGGCGGGCTCACGCTGCAAGCGAACGGCGGAACGGGTGGAAATGCGTGGCATAGCGATACCTACACTTTGGCTGATCGTCACGGCCCCGGCGGAGGCGGCGGCGGTGGAGTTGTATTCGTTTCCGGCACGCCAGCCAGCGTATCCGTTACCGGCGCAGCGAGTGGGACCACACTGAACCCTGGGGTTACCTACGGCGCGACCGCAGGAACGGCGGGAAAGAGCGCCACCAACGGCACGCTTGCTCAAGTAACAGGAATACAGTCGGCCGCGGTCTGTGCGACTCTTGCGGACCTGCAAATCACCAAGACCCACGTCGGTACGAACTTTACCCGTGGCAACTCTGCTTCATACACGATTACGGTTCAGAACGCCAGCGCCACCGCCGCCAGCAGTGGCACGGTTACTGTAACTGACACGTTGCCGACCGGCCTTACGCCAACTGGTGCGAGCGGGACAAGTTGGACTTGTTCTGTGTCCGGCCAGGTAGTGAGTTGTTCGCGGTCGGACTCTCTTGCTGCCGGGGCCAGCTACTCCACCATCACTATCACCGCGAACGTTTTGCAATCCGCACCCTCGACCATTGTGAACACGGCCAGAGTCAGCGGCGGCGGAGCCGTTGATCCGCTGAAAAACAGCTCTACGGATACCGCAAACGTCGTTTCCAGCGCTGATCTCGGTGTTACCGACGTGGCCTCGCCCAATCCTGTTTCTGCAGGGAGCAACATCACCTACACGCAGACCGTCACCAACAACGGCCCAAGCGCAGCGGATAACGCCGTTTTCGTAGCCACGATTCCTGCCAATACAACCTTCGTGTCCATCGCCGCCCCGACCGGATGGAGTTGCATCATGCCGGCGCCCGGAGGCACCGGCACAGTGACCTGCAACGATGTGGGTATGGCTGTCGGATCATCCCAATTCACCATGGTGGTGAATGTAAACAGCGGGACAGCGAACGGCACCGTGGTTACCGGCGCCGTATCCGTCGGTTCCTCAGTCAGCGACCCTAATAGCGCAAACAACAAGGCATCTGCGACGACAGTCGTAGGCACGACTGCAAATGCGGAGTTAACCGTCACAAACGCAGCTTCGCCGAATCCGGTTCAGGTGGGCGGCAACATCACCTATACGCAGGTAGTGACAAATACTGGCACCGCTGCCGCTACCGGTGCGACTTTCACCGAGAGCACGCCAGCGAACACGACCTTTGTTTCGATTACCCCGCCGGCCGGCTGGAATTGCGCGGGATTTCCTCCCCTGTGTACCGCTACGGGCAGTGTCGCAGCAGGTTCTTCAGGGACCTTCAATGTGGTCTACAAGGTCACAGGCGGGACTACTATCAGCGACACTGTGACGGTGAATGCGACCAATCAGGCTTTCGGCGCCAATTCTGCAAGCGCTATAGACGTGGTGGCGACTTCGAATCAAGCCGATCTTGCGTTAACCACCACTGCGACTCCAGTCGCTGTTTTCCCCGGAAATAACATTACCTACACGCAGGCGATTACAAACAACGGACCAGCCGCTGCTACGGGCGCAAGCTTCACCGAAGCCACGCCAACGAACACGACATTCCAATCCGTAGTCGCTCCTGCTGGCTGGACCTGCACGACACCCGCCGTCGGAGGCACGGGCAATGTTACCTGCACCGATACAGCCTCGTTTGCTTCGGGAACGGAAGCGGACATTGTCGTAGTTGTGAATGTGCCGTCAACGTTGACGTCCGGCACGATCACCGCCAGCTCGTCGGTCACAGCGACCACCACTGATCCGACTTCTGCGAATAACAGCACCACCGTTTCGACGCCTTTAGGAGCTGTGTGTGACCTTTCCGTATCCAACAGCGGTACGCCGAGTCCCGTCGCCTCCGGTGGCCAGATCACGTATACGCAGATCGTAACGAACAGCGGCCCCAGCAACTGCAACACCGCAACTTTCAGCGAGCCTACGCCCGCCAATACGACGTTTGTCTCCGCCGGGGTCGTCAACGGTACAGGTGTTACCTGGATCTGCCCGAACTCGGCCCCAGTAGCGTGCACGGCGACTACGGTACCGCCAGGTACGACCGCAACGATCACCGCTGTCTACCAAGTCACAGGTGGGACAAGCATTACAGATACCGCAACCGTTTCGTCGAGCACACACGATACGAATACAGCCAATAACAGCGCAGCCTCGACGATTACTGTGGCCTCAAGTTCTTCTGCTGACGTCAGCGTGACGAACTCTGCAAGCCCTACGACCACGCCGGTCGGCACAAATATTACGTACACGCAAACCGTGACAAATTCCGGGCCAGAAGTTTCCGCAGGAGTGGTCCTGGCTGAGACACTGCCCGCGAACACCACGTTCGTCTCACTGTCGGGGCCGACGGGCTGGAACTGCACGACCGCTGCGCCCTACAAATGCACTGATACGAGCAATCTCGCGGTCAGTACTCCCGCCGTGTTTACATTTGTGGTGGCAGTCACAGGCGGTACGACGATTTCCGATACGGACACCGTTTCCGCAACCACCACGGATCCAAACTCGGCAAACAACAGCGCTACGGCAACCGTTACAGTAGGTAATGCTGCGGACCTTTCGGTAACGAACTCAGCCAGCCCGAACCCGGTTGCTGCGGCGACCAACATCACTTACACCCAGGTGGTGACAAATTCAGGTCCGAGCACGGCGACTTCTGTCTCGGTAACCGAGACACTTCCGGCGAACACGACTGCGATCTCGTTGACGGGCCCGTCTGGTTGGACTTGCAGCCTGGCAACGCTGACTTGTACGGATCCAAGTCTGGCGACGGCATCTCCAGCGACGATCAGCTTTGTAGTGAACGTCAACCCTGCTACCGCTGAAGCTACACAAATCAGCGATTCCGTGAGTGTCAGTTCTGCCGTGACCGACCCGAATAGTACGAACAACAGTGCGACTGCGACGGATATTGTTGGAGTCATCTCGCACGCCGATATGGCGATCGTAAAGACCGCGACGCCGAACCCGGTCACAGACGGTACACCTCTCACCTACACGCTCACCGTGACGAACAATGGGCCTGGCTCGGGGACCAATGTAACGGTCACCGATACCTTGCCTTCGGTGATGACCTATCTTTCGTCGACAAGCTCCCAGGGATCATGCTCGGAGGCCGGCGGGACCGTGACGTGTCTGCTCGGAACCATGACCAGCACGGCGACGGCAACCGTCACGATCCTCACTGTTCCGCAGCAACCCGGCGTCGTTTCCAATACGGCAACTGTTTCGGCTGATCAGACGGACCCGAATACCTCCAATAATTCTTCGACCCAGAGCGAGACCGTCACGGCTCCAACCAGCATTGCTCTTCAGTCTTTCACTGCTCAAATTAACGCCGGGCCGGGTGGTAGCGGTGGAGTCGTGCTGGTCTGGAAGACGGGTGGGGAGGTTCATAATCTCGGATTCAACCTGTACCGCGAACAGGCAGGAAGCCGCATGCGGGTGAATCCGACTCTCATAGCCGGCTCGGCGCTCATGATGCGCGGCGCCCTGCCAAGCCATTCGGGCAAGAGCTACATGTTTATCGATGCGGCAGGGAACGCCAACGCGTCCTACTGGCTCGAAGACGTAGACGTGAACGGTACGCGGACGTCGCACGGTCCTGTCTCGGCGCAGGCGATCGTCCAGAAATCCAGCACCAGCATCGTCGCTGAAACGAAAATGTTCAGTCAGTTGCAGCAGACGCAGCTATCTCAGCCGACCGATGATTTAAGCCGTCCAGCTTCGATCCAGCAGCGCGCCTTCACCCCTACGTCGGCGCAAACTCAGAAACAGTTTGACCTTGCGGCGCGGCCTGCGGTGAAGATCGCCGTGGAACATGAAGGCTGGTATCGCGTGACCCAGCCGCAGCTTACCCAGGCGGGACTCGATCCAAATGTTGACCCCACAATGTTGCATCTCTATGCGGAGGCTGTCGAGCAGCCGATCCAGATCGTAGGAGCCAATTCTGGGCCAGGTGGCTTCGGGCCGCACGCGTCAATCCTCTTTTACGGCACCGGCATTGATACGCCGTTCTCCGGCACAAGGATTTATTGGCTCGCCGCGGGCGAGGGCCTTGGATTCCGGATTCCAGTAACACACAATTCGGCGGGCTCTGATCTGCCTGCTTCGAACTTCCCGGCGACTGTCGAATTGCGAGAGCATACAACCTACTTCCCGGCGTTGGTGACGCAGACTGGAAACAACTTCTTTGGTGCATTTATTTCTTCCACGCCAGTTGACCAGAATCTGACCGTGCCGCTGTTGGACTCGAATTCAACGCAGGAAGCTACGCTCGAGATCGCACTCCAGGGAATCATTGTCGCCTTCCCGCACGATGTAAAAGTGTCGCTCAACGGAACTGAGATGGGCGATATCACCTTTGTCGGCCAGGATCAAGGGCATCTAAGCCTGCCGATTCCCACCGGGTTGCTACGTGACGGAAGCAACACCGTGACGCTCACAGCGCAGAACGGTGACTACGATACGAGCCTGGTACAGTTCATCCGCATTACGTATCCACACAAGTACGAGAGTTGCGGCAACGACCTTACATTTACCGGCCAGGCTGGGCATGTCGTCTCGGTCGCAGGCTTCCTGAGCGCACCGGTCGTATTGGACATTACCAATCCGGCTCGTCCTATCCAGGTCGTTCCGCAGGTAAGCTCCGCGAACGGAAAATTCAGCATCCAGCTGCAAGTGCCGTGGAATCGGAACAGCTGGCAGGGAACCGATACCCATACTCTCCTGGCGGTAACCGAGGCGCGCATTGCCTCTCCTGCAGGCGTCTATAAGCACCATCCATCGCAATGGCACACCCCACAACTTGGGGCCAACATCGCGATGATTTCCTATGAGGGATTTGCCGGAGCTTTGACACCGCTCGTGCACGTGCACCGGACCGAAGGTATGTCGTCGCTGGTCGTCCCGGTCGGAGACCTGTACGACGAATTCACTTTTGGCGAGCACGATCCGAATGCAATCCGTCAATTCCTGCAGTTTGCGACTAAGAATTGGAAAACGTCGCCGACCTTCCTCCTGTTGAATGGCCGAGCTTCGTACGATCCCAGAAACTATCTTGGCCTAGGACAACTTGACCTCGTGCCGACGGCCATCGTTCCATCTGCAAGTCTTATGACTGCATCCGACGATTGGTTCTCGGACTTTACCAACGCTGGGTTGCCAACCATTGCGACTGGCCGCATTCCAGTGGGAACGCTGGACGAAGCGAAAACCGTTATTTCGAAGATCGTCGGGTATCAGACCCACGCGGCTCCTGGAACCTGGACCTCCCAGGCCTTAATCGTCGCCGACAAAGATGACACGGAAAGCTTTTCGCAAGACAGCCAGACCGTGGTGGCACAACTTCCGGCAGCTGTGCAGCCAAGGCAAGTATTCGCGGGCGCTTTAGGGGTTCCAACTGCCCGCCAGGATGTCATTGACGGAATCAACTCAGGACAGTTGATCGTCAACTATATCGGGCACGGTTCCGAGGACCAGTGGTCGGGATCGGATATCTTTGACACAAATTCGGTGAGCTCTCTAACAAATGGAAGCCAACTCCCCGTTTTCTTCATCATGGATTGCCTCAATGGCTTCTTCCAGGATGTTTACACACAGCCTCTCGGGGTGATGCTGTTGCTGGCGCCCAACGGAGGCTCGGTCGCAACGTTGGCTTCCACCGGTCTCAACCAGCCAGCGCCTCAGACGATGCTTGACCAATTCGTGGTTCAAAATGTCACGAACGGGAAGGGAGCCACACTGGGCGAGTCAATCCTCAAGGCGAAATCACAGATCACGGACCCAGATGTGCGGAAGACGTTCGTCTTGTTCGGCGACCCGGCGATGAAGCTCGACCTGGCAGCCGGCGGAGCCGTCACCCACTAGACCACAAACTCACTCGATCGCCATCTGTACTGGATAGTATTTCTGGATCATTCTGCCGGTCATCAGTCCACCTTCGTACTCGGGGATAATGACCTCATCTGCGCCCGAATTCCGCATCGCCGTGGCGTAGCGTTGCTGCCCAGCCCGCGTGATGATCTTGATCCGGGGATTCAGAGAGCGGGCAGTCACAGTGATGTACAAGTTATCGGCATCGTTGTCGATGACGACACAAATGCCGCGCGCCTGTTTTAGACCGGCCTTGATGAGAACGTCATGGCGCTTGGCGTCGCCATGGATCACCGCCGTCCGCTCATTCAATAGTTCCCGGTAGAGCCCCTCGTTGGTCTCGATGAGCACGAATGGAATCTCCAGCCGGCGCAGCTGGTCTACCACTGTTCGCCCAACCTGACCGTAACCGCAGATGATGAAATGGTCCCGCAAACGATCGACATTCACTTCGTTGACCATGGATTTCCATGCCTCGACGCCTTGCTGGCTGAAAATAGTGAGGAGAATGCGTTCCGCGATCCAGATTTGAAACGCGAATACTCCCGCATAAACAAAGAGAGCGAAGACCTTCGTGGAACTGTGTACGGCGTGATAGTCGATCGAATGGGTGTGAATCACCCAGAACAAGGCATCCAGTGGGCGCAATCCTTCGAGCCGCATGTAGACACACACACAGACCCCGAGGAAGGCCGCGAGAACCACCAGGGGCGTCCACAACCGGCGAAGGAATAAAAGCAAAATGCGAAACATCCCGGCTCCCGTTTTACCGATCAGCGAGAAAAAGAGTCGAATCTATCAGCATCGAGTTCGAGAACGAACGCTGTTTTTTCGATCATCCGAAACAGCTTTTCGCATCAGACGACGTCGCGGCCTTTGGTCGTGATCGCGACAGCCAGCGCGAACGGAATCCCAGGCGAATTTCAGGACACGGCTACGGCGGCTGGTGGGTTTGCCGTCGCGCGGAGTGGCTCCGTTAATGAACGCATTACCCTTTCAAATCCGGCAAAATCCAGCGATTGCGGCCCGTCGGAAAGTGCTCGCTCCGGGCAGGGATGCACCTCGATGATCAAGCCGTCCGCGCCAACGGCAACGGCCGCCCGGGAGACCGCCGCAATCAATGTCTGCTTTCCAGTGCCGTGGGAGGGGTCTGCGATGACGGGAAGGTGGGAAAGATCGCGGGCCAGGGCAATGGCGGCCAGATCCATCGTGTTCCGCATCTCTGTTTCGAATGTCTTGATGCCGCGCTCACAGAGAACCACGTCATGATTCCCTCCGGAAAGCAGGTATTCTGCGGCTAGCAGCCACTCTTTCACAGTGGCCGATGGACCACGTTTCAAAAGAATGGGCTTCTTCACCGTCGCCAATCGTCGCAGCAACGCGAAATTCTGCATGTTCCGCGCGCCCACCTGCAGCATGTCGACATGCTCACAGATCAGGTCGACATCCTCGGTACTCATCACCTCGGTGACGACAGGCAGACCGGTTTCTCGGTGTGCTTCCTGAAGAATCTTGAGGGCCTCCACGCCTAGTCCCTGGAACTCGTAAGGAGAAGTGCGAGGCTTATAAGCTCCGCCACGCAACATGGAAGCACCGGCGCGCTTTACCGCGTGCGCAGTGTCCATGAGTTGCTGGCGGGATTCCACTGAGCAGGGGCCGGCAATCACCACGACCCCGGGCCCACCGATGGAAACTCCGTTAATTTTGATTATTGAGCGCTCGGGCCGCACCTGCCGGCTGACCAGTTTGAATGGCTGAGCGATGGCGACGACGTTGTCCACGCCTGGCGCAACCTGCAACGCTTCGATTTCATGGCGTCGCCCGCTTCCTACTGCGGCGACGATCGTCCGCTCCGTGCCGCGGGTTACGTGGGGCTGGTATCCGGCTTCGCGAATGCGTTCGATCACGTGGTTGATCTCCTGCTCGCTGGCCTTTTCCGACATATTGACGATCATGGACGGCTCTCCTTGAGGGTGTGTGTCTCTGCAATCAAGCTATTGTTCGTTACCAAAAAACAAAAACCGCGATTGGGTTATCGCGGCTTGGGGTGACTCAAATCTTGATTCGTTACTACATCGACTTCACCCCAAGCTGATCGCGGCTGCTACGCCTCGAAACCAGTAGCAGGCGACCATTTCGAAACTCAGGGTAAATCGTGTCATAGGATCTTCTTTTTCTTTTTCTAAATACGGCTCGAAACGCGTTCTCCCGAGTGAGAACAGCAAATTTACTGAATCGTGCTGGCTGCGTTGGAGAACACCGTATTCGCGTTGGATCCGATCAGGCGAACCGTCCCCACAACCAGAACCAGAATCACGGCCAGCATCACCGCATATTCCGCGATGTCCTGCCCTGATTCTTCATGCCAGAGCCTTCGAATGAGTTTGGACATTATCTTCCTCCGTGCCTGCGTCGGTCCCTACGAGGGGAAGGACTGACCCGCACTTTTTTGGGTTCACACATAATGCACGCCCCCTCTGGGTCTTGTCAAACGGGTTTTTTGGCGCAAAGCGAGCATGCAAAGCGCTAGTTTATGGCCGTTCGTACATTATCAACAGGCTGGGAGGGAGCAGCGGCTGAATGCTTTGGAAGCAGTTCCTGTGCCGAATGCTGTGCGAACTGCAAGACCCGGTTCGGAAGAATTCCCAGGTAGATCGTAGCGATGAGACTGACAGCCAATGCGACACCCAGCCCCCCTGGGATGGGTGCTACCGGGACGACCTTGCGCGGCTCCCGCATATACATGACGACGATGATGCGCAAATAGTAGTAGGCGCCGACACCACTATTCGCCACACCAATCAGGGTGAGCCAGATGAGGTTGGCACGAAGGGCGGCGCTGAACACGTAAAACTTGGCAAAGAAGCCCCCCGTCATAGGAATTCCGATCAGGGAGAGCAGAAAAATCGTCAGGGTCGCTGCCAAAAGCGGCGAAGTCCGACCAAGCCCCTCGTAGTCTTCCAACGTAAGGTAACGCTCGTCCGTGCTGGCGAAGTGGCTCACCACGGCGAATGCCCCGACATTCATGGCAGCGTAGGCGGCGGTATAGAACATCGCTGCGGCTATGCCGTTCGCCGAGTTGTCGGCGCTCGTCATCGCAAACGCGACCAGGAGATATCCGGCGTGCGCAATCGAAGAGTACGCCAGCAGCCGCTTCACGTTGGACTGCATCATTGCTCCCAGATTTCCCAGCGTCATCGATAAGGCAGCCGCGACCCATATCGGCCAGAAGTGCCCGGGCTCGTTGATCCCGAAAACGATGCGGAGCAATACCGCAAACGCCGCCGCCTTCGGGGCGGTGGACATGAATCCCACGACCGGTGCAGGCGCTCCCTCATACACGTCGGGCGTCCAAATGTGCAGGGGGGCGGCCGCGACTTTGAAGCCGAGTCCAACCAGCATTAACGCGGTAGCAAGATAAACAAGCAACGGGACGGGGTGTTCCTGAAGCCTTTGGCTGATCACGTCGATATTCGTCGATCCTGTCGCACCGAACATCATCGCCACGCCATAAAGGAAGAATGCGGTGGCGAACGATCCCAGCAAGAAATACTTCAGCGAGGCCTCGCTGCTCGAAGCGCTGCGCCGGCGAAACCCAGCGAGAATATACGTCGAGATGGATGAGATCTCGAGACCAATGAAGATCAATACCAGTTCGATGGCCGATGACATCAATCCCATCCCGACCACGCCAAAAAGGATCAGAGCGTAGTACTCGCCCGCGCGGATCCGCTGAACCTTCATATACTCGAACGAACTCAGCATCACGACCGCAGCGATCGCAATCACAAGCACATGGAAAAAGACACTGAAGCTGTCCACCCGGACCATATTTGAAAACGCCAACCCGGGCGACGCAGCCATGATCCATGTCGCAATCAGTCCGGCAAGCGCTCCGGCAAGCCCGATCAAGCCCAGAGTTTTCTGGCTCTTTTCTTCGTCGACCAACGGATCGAGCAGCATAACGGCGATGCCGAAGACCGAAAGGACGAGCTCCGGCAGAATGCGGACATAGTCCACTGCTGAAGGAATCGCCTGCGCCAGTGTGTAGGGTGTCATTGACCCACCACCTTTGCCGTCACCTGCGCGAAGGGTGCCAATGCAGCCTGCACAGCCGGATCGATCGCCGCCAGCCAAAGGATCGGCGCCACACCCATGACTAACGCCGCCACGGCACACGGCCACACTGCAGCTTTTTCAAAACCCAGCATGTCGGCAAGGGAGTTATTCACCGGTACGGTGACCTTCCCGTAGAAGACACGCTGGTACATCCAAAGCAGGTAGCAGGCGCTCCAGATGACGCCGGTTGCGCCAAGCACTCCATAGACAGCCCGAGCTTGAAAGGCGCCGCTGAGGACAAGGAACTCGCCCACGAATCCGTTCAGCAATGGCAGTCCCACGGACGCCAACACGATGAACAAATAAGAGGCTGCATACACCGGCATTGGCGACGCTAGCCCGCCAAACTCGCTAATTTCGTACGTGTGCCTTCGCTGATGCAGGATCCCAGCGAGCATGAACAATGCGCCGGTCGATATTCCATGTGCCAGCATGACGAACATCGCGCCGTTCAAACCCATCTGCGTGAAGCTGAAAATTCCCAACACAACGAAGCCGAGGTGGCTGACGGAAGAATAGGCGATCAGCTTCTTCATGTTGGGCTGGACCATCGCCACCAGCGCCCCATAAACGATCCCAATCAGCGCCAAAACCATGATCCAAGATGCGTTGTGCCGAGATTGTTCCGGAAAAAGCCCAAGGTTGAAACGCAGCATGCCGTAGGTGCCCATCTTCAAAAGGACGCCAGCCAGCAAAACAGATCCGGCCGTCGGTGCTTCGACGTGCGCGTCCGGCAACCATGTGTGGAAAGGGAACAATGGAACCTTCACGGCAAACGCGAGGAAAAAGCCCAGGAATAGCCACTGGGCGGCAGCAGGGAAACTCGGCACCGCGCCACGCATAATCTGGTCGCGGATGACGACGAAATCAAAGCTGCCGGTGTGCGCATAGAGCCACAAGATGGCGGCCAGCATGAACACCGACGCGATCATCGTGTACATGAAAAACTTCACCGCCGCATAAACCTTACGTTCGTGGCCGAACACGCCGATCAGCAAAGCCATCGGGATCAATGTCGCTTCCCAGAAGAAGTAGAAGAGGAAGAGATCAAGCGATGTGAATACGCCGATCAGCGCCGTCTCAAGAACGAGCAACAGGATAAAGAATTCCTTGACCCGGTCGTGTACCGGCTGCCACGAAATCAACACGCAGAGGGGCGTCAGAAATGTCGTCAGCACCACCAACCACAAAGAAATCCCATCGATTCCCATGTGGTAGTGAATGTTTGGGCTGGAGATCCACGCCTGATTAATTTCGTACTGGAATCCGGCTTGTGCACGGTGGAAGTGAACCGGCAGATGAAGAGATAGAACGAACGTCAACATCGATACGACGAGTGAGAAGATGCGGATATCGCGGTCGCGCCGTGGGAGCAGGATGAGCAGCAATGCCCCAGCTAGGGGCACAAATGTCACCAGCGTCAGAATGTAGGGGCTGAGGCTATCGGAGTTCATCGTCCCACCCCCAGCCAGGTCATGTACGCGATGACAATCGCGGCTCCGGCCGCAATCCAACCCGCATATGAGCGCAGGTTCCCGGACTGCATATGCCTTACTTCGTCGGACACATGTTGCGCCCCATGGGCGGCGTTATTGATCGAGTCGTCGATCACCTTGCGATCGACGCCCTGCCAGAGAACTTGCTTTGATCCATCGACGAGGGGCTTCACAAACACCGCGGCATAGATTTCGTCCACGTAGTACTTGTTGAGGACTGCGTCGTAAAAACTGCCCAGCGAATCCGCGATCTTCTCAGGCAGATATGGTTTGCTGACGTACAAAACGTAAGCAAGAATCAGTCCCGCGAAGGCGAACAGAACGGAGATGCCCATCAGAAGCCATTCGGTATTGCCGTTGCCTTCCGTGACCGCCTTGGGAAACTCGGAGCCGAAGACCGGGTCCAGAAAATGTTCGAAACCGTTATGAATTCCCACGAAACCGCCCACCAGCGAAAGGAAGGCGAGGATCATCAGTGGCGCCAGCATCACCATCGGGCTCTCATGCGGCTCGCCATGACCGTGATCCCCATGTCCCGGAGTAGCGTGGGCCTGCCCGTGGTCGTCGACGCTGATGCCTTTGTAATCTCCCCAAAATGTCATGAACAACAAACGGAACATATAAAAAGAAGTGATGAAAGCGGTGATGGCGCCGATCACCCAGTAGACAGGATTTGCCTGGTAGGCCTTCCACAGAATCTCGTCCTTGCTCCAGAAGCCTGCCAGGGGCGGGATTCCTGCGATCGCAAGGGTCGCGATCAGCATGGTCGCGAAAGTAGTGGGAATATAGGTTTTCAACCCGCCCATCTTTCGCATATCCTGCTCCCCTCCGACCGAGTGGATGACTGAGCCAGCGCCAAGGAACAGCAGGCCCTTAAAGAACGCGTGCGTCATCAGATGGAAGATTCCGGCGGAGAACGCCCCAGCGCCGCAGGCCATGAACATGTAGCCGAGTTGTGAGACGGTGGAGTACGCGAGAACTTTCTTGATATCGGTCTGCGTGATGCCGATTGTCGCGGCGAAAAATGCCGTTAGCGTTCCGATCACGGCGACGACTGTCAGAGCAATCGGGGCACGTTCAAAGATCACGTGCGACCGCGAGACCATGTAGACGCCAGCTGTCACCATGGTCGCGGCATGGATGAGCGCCGAGACCGGGGTTGGTCCTTCCATCGCGTCGGGCAGCCACACGTAGAGCGGGATCTGCGCCGACTTCCCACAGGCTCCAACCATGAGGAGAATGCCGATGGCTGTCAGCAGGCCTGCTCCCGAACCTTCCACTCCGAGCGGGCGAACCTGATCGAAGACCTGCGTAAAGTTCAGCGAGTGGAAATTCTGAATGACCAGAAAAAGCCCGATGAGGAATCCGAAATCGCCAATCCGGTTGACGATGAACGCTTTCTTTCCCGCCGAGGCCGCTGAGTCTTTGGTGAACCAGAAGCCGATCAGCAGGTACGACGCGAGTCCGACACCCTCCCAGCCGATGAACATCAGCAGGTAATTGTTGGCCAGGATCAGCGTCAGCATGAAAAACAGAAACAAATTCAGGTAGCTGAAAAACCGGTAAAAGCTGGGATCCTCCCACATGTAGCCAACGGAATAGATGTGGATCAGGAATCCCACTCCGGTCACTACCAGCAACATAACGACGGACAGGCGATCGAGGTAAAAAGCAAAGTCGACGGAGAAGTTGCCGGAACGAATCCAGTGGACCAGAAATTCCTGATAGGGCACGTCTGAAGGCAAGTAGCGCAGAACCGCTGTAAGAGCCCACGCGAACGCGGCACCAGAGAACACGAGCGCAACGATGCTGACCGCTTTCCGCGAGGACTTCTTCCCGAAGAAACCATTGATAGCCGCGCCTGCCAGCGGCAGGATCGGGATGAGCCAGAGGTTGAGATTCGGCGTCATAGTTTGAGCAGGTTCACCTGGTCTACATTCAGCGTTTCGCGGGAGCGATAGACAGAGATGATGATGGCCAGTCCGACCGCCGCTTCCGCCGCAGCCACCACCATGACAAAGAAGACGAAAACCTGTCCGGCGAGGGAATGCCATTGCGCTGCGAACGCGACAAACGAAAGATTCACGCCGTTCAGCATCAGCTCAATGGACATGAAAATCGTGATGATATTGCGCTTGATCAGGAACCCAGTCACGCCGCAGGCGAACAGGATTCCGCTGAGCACCAGGTAATACGAAAGGGGTACCATCAGCGCTCCTTTCCTTGAGGGATCGGATGAGGCTTGCTTGCCAGCACAACCGCGCCCATGATGGCGATCAGAATAAGAATCGATGTGATTTCAAATGGGAGCAGGAACTCGTGGAACAGCAGCTCCCCGATCGTGGCAGGAGCACCAGGAAGCGCGCCCACAGCCACCGATTCTGTCCCGGAATACCGCAATACGGCCCAAGCGATAAGCAGGCTTCCCAGCAGCATTCCGGGGATTCCGAAGATTATGGCGACCCGGCTGCCCTTAGTCCGCTCCTCCACGCCGGCATTTAAAAGCATGATGACGAAGACAAATAGCACCATGATCGCGCCGGCATACACGATCACTTGTACAGCCGCGACGAACTCGGCGCCAAGGAGCAGATATTCGCCCGCCAGTGCGGCCATCACCGCAATCAGCGATAGCGCCCCATTGATCGGATGAGTCTGCGCGAGCAGGTTTACAGCGCCTGCCACGGCGACCGCCCCGAAGGCGAGAAACAGAATGAGATGAATGTTAATCATCGGAATCAGGTCCCAGGGATTCGGCGGGCACGGTCAGGTCGAAACGCATTTCCCGATCTCGAGCCCCTGATCCTTAACCCCCGAATATCACCACGCCACGGCGAAAGCGGTGGCCAGCAAGTTGAACAGGGCCAGCGGCAATAGAAATTTCCAGCCAAAGGCCATCAACTGGTCATAGCGGAAGCGCGGCAACGTGCCGCGCACCCAGATATAGAGAAAGAGAAAGACAAAAACCTTGGCAACAAACCAGAACACCGGCAAGATCGCCTGCAAAATATACGGCCCGAAGATCGGGCCATTCCAACCACCCAGAAACAGAAGCGTTGCTACACACGCAACCGTAATCATGTTGGCGTACTCCGCCATGAAGAACATGGCGAACTTCATCGCGCTGTATTCGGTGTGATACCCAGCCACGAGTTCGGTTTCCGCTTCTGGCAAGTCGAAAGGGATGCGATTCGTCTCAGCGTAGGCAGCGATCAGATAGATAAAGAAGCCGATGACCTGCCCGTGGAAGATATTCCAGCGCGGAATAAATCCCCAGAAATGCCCTTGTTGTGCTTTGACGATGTCGTTCAGGCTGAAGCTGCCGGCCATAATCAGCACACCGACCAGCGATAGACCCAACGAAATCTCGTAACTGATCATCTGCGCGCTGGCGCGCAGTCCGCCCAGCAAAGAATATTTGTTGTTCGACGACCATCCGGCAAGTGCGACGCCATAGACTCCGATCGAAGTCACTCCAAGAATCAGTAAGAGCCCGGTGTTCACGTCCGTGGTGATCTGAAGCGGAATGGCGTAAGGCCCGATCACAACTGGATGACTGAACCCGACGCTCAATGGGCCAATGACCACCGGATTTCCGAATGGGACAACTGCGATCGACGTCAGCGCAAAAATCACAGCGATCAAAGGCGCTGCAATATAAAGTGGCTTGTAGACGTGAGGTGGCGTCAGGTCTTCTTTGAAGAGAAACTTGATTCCATCCGCAGCGGGTTGTAGCAAGCCGAACGGGCCCACTCGAGTGGGGCCCCACCGATTCTGCATGTGGCCCACCACTTTGCGTTCCAGCCACACCGTGTAGGCGACCGCGGTGAGCAGCACGAAAAGAACGATGATCGATTTGATCACCGAGGCCAGAATGTAGAGCCAGATCGGCAACGAGCGCTTTCCTTTCAGCTTCCTGAGACCGCAACCATCATCTTCACAAAATCAGTCTGCCGCGACTTCGGCGGGTTTGACCTCGTGACTCTCGAGGACTGACTTCAACGCATTCGAATAACGTCCGAGAGTTCCCGAGGTAAACAACGTGTCGTTCGCAGGGTCAATCAACTCCGGCCTATGGGAGACGCCAGTGCCGGCATACTGGAGCGATGTATGTTCGCTGTTTCCAGCAAGAAGATTAGCCCGGGAAACGTCATAACCCGGTACGAGTCGTTGAATCTCGTCCAGAATCGCAATCGGATCGAACGGACTCATCTTCGGCTCCAGGCCCTGCATCTCTAGCCAGACGGCATGGCGGTCTGCCTCGCCGGACTGGGCGCCGCGGGACTGTCCCATATCTGCGCGCTCGCCGCCGCCAAACGGCACTAGCCTGTGAACCTCGTGGCCCATCGCATCCGCGATACGCACGATCATCTCGAAATCACTCTTCACACCCGCAAGATCGCCGGCCTTCTTGACCAGTTGCAGGTCGCCGCAGGTGTTGGTGGCGGTGCCGGATTTTTCGTAAAGGTTTGCCGCCGGAAGCACCACGTCGGCGATCAGCGCCGTCTCGGTCAGGAACATGTCTTGCACGACCAAGAAGATCTTCGAAAGCAGGAAGGGATCAACATGCAGCCGGCCAACGGGATTCGCGCCCACGACGTAAAGAGCCTTCAGGTCGCCCGATTTCGCCGCCGCGACCATCCCGGGCAGATCAAGCCCAGGCTTAGACGGCACTTCGCCCCACTCGCGGTGAAATTCGCTGCTTCCGGTCGTCGGGTTATACCCAGGGAGCAGATCCGGGTAAAGCCCCATGTCCGCCGCCCCGCGCGAATTCGAATAATCGGCCAGACTGATGAACTTGGCTCCCGGAATACCGGCGCCGAAATTTACAAGGGCGGCGATTGCATTCCCTCGAATTTCCGATCCGAAAATGATGACCAGGTTTTCTTCACTACGTAATTTGTCGCGAAGAGCGACCCATGCATCGCGATTCGTGCCTGCCGAAGACAATGCATCGGCGGCCGCGTCATCACCAGTGAGGAAGGCGGCGACTTTTTCTTCGGCTCCTGCCGCAATCTGGGCAAAAGTCGTCGCCTGACGCTGAAGCTTGATGGGCTGGGAATTCACTACATAAAGCCGCGCTCTGTGCAGGCGGACATTGTTGCGAATCTGCCAGGCCAGCAGCGGATGCTGCTCGGTAGGATCATTGCCGATCAGCAGGATCGCCGGTGCGCTGAAAACATCGGCCATCGAAGCGGTTGCGTTTGCTTTGCCGCGAAGCGCGCCGGCCAGGGCAGGGAAGTCGGCGGTGCGGTGATGATCGACGTTGTTCGTCTTGAGCGCGGTGCGGGCAAACTTCGAAAGCAGGTACGCTTCCTCGTTCGTGGTGCGCGTCGAACCGACCACTCCAATCGCGGCCCCGCCATCCTTATCCCGAATTTCTTTGAATTTGTTTCCGACCAATTCCAGTGCTTCTTCCCAAGAAGCGGGAGTCAGCCGTCCTTCTCTACGGATCAAAGGCTGCGTCAGCCGCTCCTTGTTTCCTGCGAAGTCGAAGGCGTAGCGTCCCTTGATACAGAGGAAGTCGCCGTTGGTGCCACTTTTGTCGCGATTGTCGCCCCGGACGATTTCCATGCCAGTATCGGAGCGCCGCACACCCAGCGTCGTCTTGCAGCCATCCCCGCAATGTGTGCAGACCGTCCCCACGTGCTTCATCTCCCAAGGACGCGTCTTATAGCGATAGGCGCCCGAGGTCAGAGCCCCGACAGGACAGATGTCGATGCACATGCCGCACTCTTCGCATTCGAGATGATCCTGCTTGTTGGGCGCTATGATCGAACTCACGCCACGGTTCTGGACGCCGAGAGCCCAGACGTCCATACCCTCGCCGCAAACGCGCACGCAGCGGTAGCACAGGATGCAGCGCGGGCGGTCGAAGAACACGACTGGCGACCATTGCTGCTCGTCCTTGTGGTTCTTCGCCTCCATGAACTTCGATTCGGCGGCGCCGTAAGTGAACGTCATGTCCTGCAATTCGCACTCGCCGCCAGCGTCGCAGACTGGGCAGTCCAAGGGATGGTTGCCCAACAGAAGCTCAAGCATCGATTTGCGCGCCTGCTTGATCTCGTCGGAATCGGTGGTGACGACCATGCCCTCGCCGACGACAGTCGTGCAAGCGGTCTGCAGTTTGGGCATCTTCTCGATCTTGACCAGGCACATGCGGCAAGCGCCCTGCAGCGACAAGTTGGGGTAATAGCAGAAAGAGGGCACTTCGATGCCCACGCTCTTGCACGCCTCGATAAGGAGGGTGCCTGCGGGAGCAGTGACTTTCTTGCCGTCGACGGTAAGGGTTACATCAGCCATATCGATTATCACCGGCAGCTCGCCGGCTGTCGCGAAGGCATCTCGCCCTCGTATTCATCTGAAAACCGGCGGAATCCACCCGCACTTCAAGCCGCCGAGATGCCGAATCTACGCCAGCACCGGCAGTTGCTCCACCGCACCCTCTTTCTCAAACGGGCACGGCCTGCCTTCCAGGTGATCTTCAAATTCTTTACGGAACTTTTTCACGAAGGCAATTGTCGGCATTGCCGCCGCGTCGCCCAGGGGGCAGAACGTCCGTCCGAGCATGTTCTCCGACAGGTATTGCATATTGTCGATATCTTTTTTCAAGCCACCACCCGCGTGGAAGCGCATCAACGTTTTCTTCAGCCAGTCCGTTCCTTCACGACACGGGATGCACCAACCGCAGCTCTCGTGCTGATAGAACTTCATGGTGCGCAGGGCAAATTTGACGATGCACTGCGCGTCGTCGATCACGACCACGCCGCCGGAACCCAGCATAGACCCGGCCTTCGCCACCGAATCGAAATCCATCGCCACGTCGATCTCGTCAGCAGTCAGGCATGGCGTCGACGATCCACCGGGAACCACGGCTTTCAGCTTGCGGCCATTCGGAATGCCGCCCCCGACGTCGTAGATCATCTTCTTGAGGTTGTAACCCATCGGCAATTCGTACACGCCCGGCTTCGCCAGGTTTCCGCTCAGGCAGAACAGGCGTGTGCCTCCATTTTTCGGCGGGCCAATCTTCGCATACCACTCCGCGCCACCCAGAATGATGTGGGGAACACTTGCGAGCGTTTCCGCATTGTTAATGACCGTGGGCCCGCCCCATAAGCCGACTACAGCAGGGAAGGGGGGCCGGATGCGCGGAATCCCTCGTTTGCCCTCCAGCGATTCCATCAGCGCGGATTCTTCGCCGACTTCGTACGCACCAGCGCCACCGTGCCAATAAATATCGAGATCGCGTCCGCTGCCGAAGATGTTCTTACCGGCAAAACCCTTGGCATACGCGTCGCGGATCGCTTTCTGCATGATGTTCGACAGATAGCGATACTCGCCGCGAATGTAGATATAACCGCTCTTTGCTCCCACGGCCAACGCCGCGATCATGACGCCTTCGATCACCGAGTGTGGATCGTGCTCGAAGATCAGGCGGTCCTTGCAGGTGCCGGGCTCGCTTTCATCACCGTTACAGAGGACGTACTTGGGCTTAGCGGATTGCTTGGGCACGAATGACCACTTCATGCCGGTCGAAAACCCCGCCCCGCCGCGCCCACGAAGTCCGGAATTCTTGACCTCGTTGATGATGGCGTCCGGTTCCATCGCGAGAGCCTTCCGTACGGCTTTGTAACCGTCGAGCTCGAGGTACCGGTCAATGTCAGTCGCACCCTGGCCAAGGCGCCGGGAGACAACACGTACCTCGTCGGGATGGGAGACCAGATCAGCCATGAAAATTATTGATTGGTGAATCTTGATTGTTGACTGAAAAGCCAGTGGTCGCGATTTTCAATCAACAATCAAAATTCAACAATTGAAAATTTATTGTGTTCCCTTGTTCTTGTACTCGTCGAGAACCCGATCAATCTTCTCTGCCGTCAAGTTCTCGTGAAAATCGTAATTTACCTGTGCGGCGGGAGCCCAGCTGCAGGCGCCAATGCACTCCACTTCCTCCAGGGAAAACAGCCCATCCGGCGTCGTACCTTTATTTCCGATTCCAAGCTTTTTTGAGCAATGACGCAGGATTTCCTCTCCCCCGCGTACCAGGCAGCTGATGTTGGTGCAAACCTGCACGTTAAATTTGCCGCGCGGCTTGGTGGTCAGCATCGAGTAGTAGCTGATCACGTTGCGCACGTCGAGTTCGGTCAAATCGAGCCGCGATGCAATCTCGGCGATCACTTCGTCCGAGAGGAATCCCGCCTCATCCTGCGCGTAAAGCAGCGTCGGGACAAGCGCCGACCGCTTGGTCGGATAGTGGCCCACCATCTCGGTAAACCGTGACTCGAATTCATCGGAGAACTTCATGATCTTTCCCAATTTACAAAATTTCTAACGGTCGATTTCGCCCAGCACAATATCAATGCTGCCAATGGCTGCGACCACGTCGGCCAAAAGTCGCCCCTCGCACATGGTGGCCAAGGTCTGCAAGTTTGCAAAACATGCGGCACGCATGTGCACCCGATACGGTTTTGCAGTCCCATCGCTCACGATGTAATAGCCCATTTCCCCGCGCGGCGACTCAATCGCCTGGTAAACCTCGCCGGCCGGCACGGCGAATCCTTCGGTGATGATCTTGAAGTGGTAGATGAGCGACTCCATCTGGGTCTTCATCTTTTCCCGATCGGGCAATACAACGTGCGGGGCATCCGCTTTGATCGGGCCCTCCGGCATACCATCGAGCGCCTGGCGGACGATCCCGATCGACTCTCGCAGTTCCTGAACCCGGCACATGTATCTCGCAAACACATCGCCTTCCTGCGACACTGGCACCTTGAACTGGAACTTCTCGTAGCTGGAGTACGGCATGTCGCGGCGCAAGTCGAAATCGACTCCGCTGCCTCGAAGAGTCGGGCCCGTTGCGCCCAGCCCGATGGCATCTTCGGCCGTCATGCGGGCCACGCCCTTGGTCCGCATCAGCCAGATCGGGTTTCCGGTCAGGAGGTTCTCGTACTCGTCTACTTTTTCCGGAAAGTAGCCCGCAAAGTCGCGAACGCGGTCGAAGAATCCGAGCGGCGGTTCCAGGGCAATACCGCCCACGCGGAAATAGGAGGTCATCATGCGCTGGCCGCTGACCATTTCAAACATCTTCAGGATTTCTTCGCGCTCGCGGAAGCAGTATAGAAATACCGTCATGGCGCCGATGTCCATGGCGTGGGTTCCCAGCCACACGAGATGCGAATTAATGCGCGTCATCTCGTTCAGCAGAACACGCAGCCATTGCGCTTTCGGCGGGATCTCCAGCCCCAGCAACTTCTCCACTGCCAGCACGTAGCAGAGATTGTTCGTCATGGGGCAGAGGTAATCGATGCGGTCGGTCAGAGGCACAACCTGCTGGTAGAACTTTGCCTCGCATGTTTTTTCAATACCCGTGTGGAGATAGCCGATGTCCGGCATCAGCCGGACGACCGTCTCGCCGTCAATTTCCAACAGGACGCGCAGCACGCCATGCGTCGATGGGTGTTGCGGTCCCATGTTCAGGATCATCGTGCGATCCTGGCCGGGTTCCAGCACAGGCGTTGGGGTCATGTGGGCCATCGTCGTCCTCGCTGAACCTTAGCGATAGCCCTCCACGGGATAGTCTTTGCGCAGAGGATAGCCTTCCCAGTCTTCGGGCATCAGAATGCGCCGCAGGTAAGGATGCCCAGTGAAACGAATGCCGAACAGGTCGAACACTTCACGCTCGAAATAATTCGCTCCAGGCCAGATGGAGGTTAGCGATTCTACTGCTGTGCTGGAGCTCTCCAGGCGAACCTTCAGCCGCACACGTTCCTTCTTCGACATAGAAAGCAGATGATAGATGACTTCGAATCGCGGCTCGTTAGGATACCAATCCACACACGTGATGTCGGACAGGAAGTTGAATGGGCAGGCTGCATCCTCTCTCAGCAGGGCACACGCTTCGCGGATGCTCCCCCGTTCGACATAAATGGTCATCTCGTCGCGGTCAAACTTTACGCCCTGAATTGCCGCGGCATTCCATGCCGACAGCCGGGCGACGGCCGGATGATTCTTCAACTGTTCCAGATCAGTGATGGCGGGAGCTTGGGGCATCAGGCTTTCCCCCGGCCCGTCTCGCCCCAGTCCAAGACACCCTTCTTCCAAACGTAGAAGAAGCCGACCAGGAAGATCCCGATATACACCAGCATCTCCCAAAGGCCGAAGTGTTTGAGGTCGCGAAGGATCACGGCCCACGGATAGATGAAAACGGCCTCTACATCGAACAAAATAAACAGCATGCCCACAAGGTAAAACTTGACGGAAAAGGGCTCGCGGGAGTCGCCCTGAGGCGTCATGCCGCATTCGTAGGGAGACATTTTGGCGCGGGTGGGCTTACGTTGTCCGATCAGCCAGGAAAGGGTGACAATTGCGGTCGCAATCCCGCCCGCCAGAATCATGTGGATCAGAAATGGGAGGTAGCGAGCGAAGTAATTGTCGGGCATAGGAGCAGCTATATATAATTCGCGCCAAGCGCTTACTAAAACACTCTAGGTTATGGGCTTGTACGCGGGAGTGTCAAGGGAAGAGCCCGACATTTTGCGAGCAGAACGAAGAGCAAAATTTCGCAGTCTTGTAATCGGTAATTTTGTAGCCGGAAAAGCGATCGATCACGACGCTTTTTTGGAAAATTATCAAGTTACGAAACAAGCCAATTAAAAAAATACCATGATTTTCGGCTTCAACACCGATGTAAAGCACGGCGACACGATCTACCACGTGCAGAGTGAAGCGCGTGAGGGCGAACGCCTGCTCCAAACCCAGGTCTTCGTTCGCGGTCGCTGCATCGGCAAACGGGCCACCGCGTACTCCGCAAATCCCGGCGAAGGAGATACGCACAAAGAGCAACAACTGCGCGAGCAGCACCGCATGGTGCTGGACTCGATCCGCGAAGGCAAACTTGATTCGGTCCTGGATCGCGGAGAGCCGGAAGTGCTTGCGGCCGTCAAAGAACTGGACGTGCGATGGATGAACTCTGAATCCGTACATTCCGACCGCAACCTCACGATGCAGTTGCTCGTCACAGAAGGAGGCACGGCGGCGCCTGGCGCCCGCCTTACTTTCCGCTTCGCCCGTCCGGGCTCAGTTCCGTTTTACACGCAGGCCGTAGCAGATTCCGGCGGCACGGCCGAAATCAAGATCGAAGTGGAAGAGTCCGTTCTGCCCGATGCGTCGCTGCTTGTCCAAGCCAACTATGAAGGCCGCACGGCGACTCGGAAGTTTGTTCTTCGGAAAGCCGACTAGACTCGTGGTCACAACGAGCCCTCCGTTCGAATCATGAAACTCACAATCAATGGCGAATCGCGGGATTTCGATGCAGCCGCTCCATTCAACCTGTCGGCGCTTGTCGAACGTCTCGGGATGAAGGCTGACCGCGTTGCTGTCGAATTGAATCGCGAGATCGTTCCCCGCGATCAGTGGGGCAATACCGACTTGAATGAAGGCGATCGCCTGGAGATCGTCCACTTCGTCGGCGGCGGCTGGCAGGAACTCTCTTAGTCACTCCTCCCGTTGAGATTCTGTGCTGAATCCACAGCACCTCATGCCTAAAATAGCCCCAACATTTTGAAATTGAAGCGGTTCCATAAAATATCTCGCGTGGGAATTCCGGATACTTCGGTAACTTCGCGAGATTACTGGGGCCATGCTAGAACAGCTCTTACGGCTATATCCAAGCTCGAGCACAAGGGAGGAAAGACATGGTCGGTGAACTGGACATCCTGAATGAATGGATTCCGGAACAGATGCAGCCAGGTACCGTCTTTGTGCTGGAAAACGCCGGCGAGATCGGCGAGAAAGAAGATCCTTACTGGGCCGTGCTCTCCTGCCCGGCCTGCGGCATGCTTGGTTTGATCACGCGCAAGCAAATCAACGGACTTTTGCCTGTAATCTGCGGATCAGAGCAATGCTCAGCGCAGTTTTTCATCCGCGACAGTGAAGTAGTCGCGCGGAAGCCGTTCTAGATCGCTTCGTAAACTCCGGCCGACGGTGCGGCTGAGGCACTTGGGGTCGGCTACTTTGTCGCCGGTTGTCCCACCAATCTGAGCAGTTCTTCCTTTAGTTGCGGACCGGAAGCGAGCAGCCCGCTGAGCAGCGGATTGTGATTGTTGCAGCGGAGAGGCGTGTTGTCGAGCGTCGCGACGAAACCCCCAGCACTTTCTACCAGGGCCGCCCCTGCGGCTACGTCCCACTCGTTCTTCGGCGTAAGGGTAAATGTAATATCGGCTTTTCCGGCAGCAACCAGGCCCAGCTTGTACGCGACCGATCCCATCGCCTTGACTTCGAACTCTCCACTCTGAAACTGCTGCCACTCGCCGCGCTTGACCTCGCTGCGGCTGGCGAGGATGAGTGCTCCTTTAAGATCGGCTCGTTGGCTGGGTGTGGCGCGCTTACCGTTGTAAAGAACTCCCGAGCGAATTGAACCAATCACGGTTTCGTTCGTTGCGGGATTGAAAATTCCACCAGCAACAGGGCGTCCATCCTCGACGAATCCGATAGAAACACAGAACTCGGGCAATCCCAGGACAAATTCTCGCGTTCCGTCCAGGGGATCGACCACCCATACGCGCGACTTCGTCAGCCTCGACGGATCGTCGGCACTTTCTTCGGATAACCATCCCTCGCCGTCACGTAAAAGATTCTGCTTCAGCACCGCATCAACAGCTCGGTCAGCTTCCGTTACCGGGTCGTGACCGGCCTTATATTCTGCCTCGATCTCGCCGGGAGTGAAGCGGGCAAAGACGCCGCGAGCGGCATCGAGTGCGGCCTGAATACGCTGCAGGATGTCTTCGTATGAAGGGCTTGTCATTTTTTGTTGGCCTTTTGTAGGTGGGACTGTCCGCGTTATGCCATCAGCATGCGCGCTCCCGTAATGAGGAGCAGGGCACAGAGGAGGCGCCGCAGCCAGATCATTGGCATGCGGGTGCTCAGGTGCGAACCTAGTAGTCCGCCGGGAATCGAGCCGATTAGTAGGGAGACCACCAGCCCGGGGTCCACATTACCCAGCCGGAGGTGCAAGAATCCTGTCACTCCGGTCAATATAACTGCGTGGACAATGTCGGTTCCGACGTTCACCTTGGGAGGAAAGCTGTACAACAGCAACAACAGCATCATGATGATGCTGCCAGATCCGACCGAAGTCATGCCGACCAGAAATCCCGCCAGCAGGCCGATCACTGCCATTCCCGCGAATCCCTTCATCGTCGGGGGCCGGTGTGCCACCCGCTCCTCAATTCGGCGCTGGAACAGCATCAGGGTGGGAATGACGATCAGCAGAATTCCGATGAAGCTCTTGATGAAACTGTTGACGCCGTCTCCGTAGAGATGGCGGATGTGCATAAGTAGCTTTACGCCGAGGATGGAACCCGGAACGCTACCCAGTGCCAGCGCCAATACAACCTTGAGTTTGACCGTTCCCCGTTTCAGGTGCAGCAGTCCCGCGGGAATCTTGGTGAAAAAGTTGAAGAGAGCGTCGGAGCCCACGGCGACAATCGCAGGTACCCGTAAGCCGAAGATCAGAACCGGCAGCAAGAGCACACCGCCGCCGACGCCACTCATCCCGATGAGGACGCCGACGACGAAGCCTACGAAGATTTTGGTCACCAGCAGTTCCATGAGCCCCGTTTACCCCTTCTCTCCTACGCTGTTGCTCCGCTCACGCCGATGAAGCCTTCGCGCTCGAGGTGAAGAATGATCTCTTGCGCTGCTTCCTCGGGTGACAATTCCCCGGTGTTGATGGTCACTTCCGCATCGGCAGGAACTTCATACGGATCGGAAATCCCGGTGAACTCCTTGAGAATGCCGGCGCGCGCCTTGGCATAAAGCCCCTTCCGGTCGCGTTGTTCGCAGACCTCGACAGATGTAGCCACATGCACGAGGATGAAGCCGCCGTATGGCTCGATCATTTGCCTGACGTGCTTGCGCGTGGCGTCATAGGGCGCGATCGGTGCACAGATCGCGATCCCACCGTTTTTCGTGATCTCCGACGCGACGTAGCCGATGCGACGGATGTTGATGTCGCGGTGTTCCTTCGAAAATCCCAGTTCAGACGAAAGATGCTTGCGGACCAGGTCACCGTCGAGCAGCGTGACCGGTCGGCCGCCGACCTCTAGAAACTTCGTCAGCAGGACATTCGCGATTGTCGACTTGCCCGATCCCGACAGCCCGGTGAAGAAAATCGTTACACCCTGGCCGGAGCGAGGCGGAAAACTGCGCCGCAGTTCGTGCACGACTTCCGGATAGGTGAACCATCCGGGAATGTCGCGGCCTTCATTCAAGCGCTGGCGGAGTTCGGTACCCGAGATGTTGAGAACGCGATCGCCCGGCTTGACTTCGTCATCCGGAACGTAACGGTCCTCGCCCTGCAGGTAGACCATCATGTTAAAGGGGACCATCGTCACGCCGATATCGGCCTCATGCTTCTTGAAGGTCTCCTGCGCTTCATACGGACCATAAAACGGCTTACCGTCCGTATCCTTACCCGGTCCGGCATGGTCGCGTCCCACGATGAAATGCGTGCAACCGTGGTTCTTACGGATGAGCGCGTGCCAGATCGCTTCGCGTGGGCCACCCATACGCATGGCCAACGGCAGCAGGGAGAGCTTCTGCGTTCCCTGCGGATACTTCGAACCGAGCAACTGGTAGCAGCGGACCCGCGTGTAATAGTCGACGTCTCCAGGTTTGGTCATTCCGACGACAGGATGGATCAAAAGGTTGGCTTCAACCTGCTTGGCGGCGCGGAATGTCAATTCGACGTGCGCGCGATGCATGGGATTCCGGGTCTGAAACGCGACTACGCGGCGCCATCCCAAACGAACAAACTCGGCGCGCAACTCCGATGGAGTAAACCGCAAAGTCCGGAAATCATAATGAGAGGGAACCTGCAACCCTTCGACGCGCCCTCCGACGTACCAGGGATTGGCCTTGTTCATCGCGTAATCCGCGCCAGGGTGGGCTTTGCTGGTGCTATTGAACACAGCCTTCGCCTCGGCCGCGCGATCAGGCTGCCAAATCTCTTCCACGTGCAAAACCGCCAGCATCACGCCTTCAGGATCGCGTAATGCGACTTTGCTCGTTCCCGCTGTAAGCTTTTTGGCGAACTCTTCGGTCACATCGAGCGTGATCGGCATCGGCCACAGAATGCCATTGGCTAGGCGCATGTTCTGACAAACGCCTTCGTAGTCCTTGCGGCTCATGAAACCGGTCAGAGGCGAAAAGCCTCCCGTCATGAGCAGTTCCAGGTCGCACAATTGGCGAGGCGTGAGGTCCCAAGAAGGCCACTCGCGCGAGTGTGCCTTGAGCTCCGCAGCTTGCTCCGCTCCAACAAGAAGATTGATGAGTTGTCCGCCATGCGGCGCGATGAGATGGCTGGTCGAATCGGTCAAGCTGAGAAATCCTCCTTAGATTAAATACGATTGGTTCGACTAACTCTATTACCTTGCTCTGGATTACTCCACATGTAATTCACGGGTGACGCAAACTGCTAAAAGGGGGATAGATGGGGACGAAAAGTAGCTCTAGAGTACCACCTTTTCCGTTCACTCGAAAGCCGCTTCTGAATAGGGTTCAAATCAATTAGTGAGCAATCCATGTACCTTTTATATCTTGGCTCGTAGACCTCTAAGGCACTGATTATCAAAGGTTTAATGGGGAACGGGTGACTCTGAACACAGTTCTCACCCCTGATGTGCAAATGCTTGCAGGCTTCCCGTGATTGGCTTTACCCATGCGGAATGCGGGCCCTTGAACCGTCTCGGCGGGGCGCGGCTTGAGCCATGCTCGCCGTTCGAAGGTTCTTTTCCGGTAATCTGAGAGCCGGAACCGCATCTGGCGAAAATATGCATATCACAACCCCAGAGCACGAATTTCCCTCCACGCTGTCTCTCCCCGCCGATGAGGTCCATTTGTGGCGGATCGATTTGCAGGCCGCAGCGATGGATGACAGCGCCTGGCAAGATTTGCTATCTGAAGACGAAGAAAAACGCGCCCGCCAGTTCCGCTCTTCCGTCGATCGGTGCTACTTCACGGCAGTTCGCGGAAGCCTGAGGAGAATCCTGGCTGCGTACCTAAGCACTGATCCAAAAGGCCTTGCCTTCTCTTATTCCGAAAAGGGAAAACCCAGCTTGGGTAAAGGAAACTCCGCTAAGGGGGTTCAGTTCAACGTCTCGCACTCCGGCGGCGCGGCCCTGCTGGCTTTTACTCTGCATCGTGCGATCGGTGTTGACATTGAGAGAATCCGTGCCGACGTCGAAGTTGACAAGATAGCGGGGCGGTTCTTCTCGAACCGGGAGCAAGAGCAACTCCAACAGATGATCCCTGGATCTCGAGTCAGAGGATTCTTCCAGTGTTGGACTCGCAAAGAGGCGTATATCAAAGCCACGGGTGCAGGCCTGTCACTTCCGTTGGGGCAATTCGATGTATCGATTGACTCGGGACAGCAAAATTGTCTGTTGGCGACCCGTCCCGATTCACAAGAAGCCCAGCGTTGGAAGTTGATCGATGTTCCCGCCGGCAATGGTTTTGCCGCTGCCCTATGCGTCCTTGGGTCGGCCTGGACTCTCAGAGAGTGGTCCACTACAACCTCCTTGTGAGAGTGCACTCCTTAAGAAGGCAGTTGAAATGCTGTGGAAATCATGTAGACCCGAAAGGTCTAACCAGCCGTGTAATTTGTGCCGAACCCTCGGCTTTCATGTGGAAGTTTCGTCTAAGGTGTTTACCCTATTTTATTAAGAGACAGCGCGTAGGCCGTCTTCGGATGGTTTTGTTTGATTTCAGTGCCGTTTCGATATTGCCGCCGACGCGCTAACGACGGCTTTCGTTAGTTTTAGGCTGGCGGCCGAATCTACCGGGCCTTTGGCTGGCAATCCCCTGTTTTTATGCCCTCTTTCAGGCTGCGAGCCATTTTCCTGGATCACAATCCCAGGAACCGAACCGGACCTCCCGAGAAGGAACTTACCCGCAAGTCGCTGTGGAAAAGCACTTTCCGGCGCAAAAAGCTACAGACTTGCCAGCAATGGCAATCCGGATGCTATGGCTTTTGGAAAGGTAGTTCAGCCGTACATCAGCCGAGGAAAGGGGCGGACGAAGAGGGTATTCGGATGAATGATCACGGATTTGTGCGGCTAGGCCCGCGCGAAAAACAGATTGTCGAACTGCTTTTGCAAGGGTGCGACAACGCCGAAATTGCCAGCCAGCTGAACATGGCGCGGCGGACTGTAAAAGCGCACTTTAACCGGTTATTTCTGCGCTTTGGAATTACCGGTGGAATTAAGCGAGTAAAACTCGCGACCCTACTGTATCGGAGGCAAGCATGTCAGCAGATGGGCGGTATGGAACCCGTATCCCAAGCGAGCGCGAGCAGAGAGTCATCCAGCTTGTTGCCCAAGGCTTGAAGAATCGGGAAGTGGCGAAGGAAATCGGTACGACCGAGCACGTTGTGAAGAACTATCTTCGGGTTATCTACGATAAGCTCGGCCTCTGGAATCGCGTGGAACTGGCGCTGTGGTATGAGTCACGGCAGACCGGGCCCGCAGCGATGGCTTGAGTCGTATTCCTCACTTCACATCATTCGAAAAAGCTGGCGTTTGGAGCCTCGCCTTTGTGCGGCTGAATCACTGGCATCCGAACGCCTGCAAGTTCTGCAGCATCGAGGCAGCTTCCTTGTTTCCCTTTTTGGCGGCTGCGTCCAGCAGCACATGTCCTTGCTCGCAATTCTTCTGCACGCCTTCGCCGCGAAGGTAAAGCCGAGCGAGCAAAAGCGTTGCCTCAGTGTTCTGCTTAGCCACAGACTTCCATAACCATTCGGCGGCCTGAGCGTTATCTGGATGAGGGCTGTCCAGAAACTGCCGCGCTGTTGTCAATTCTGACGTTCCGTTCAATGAGGCGGCTGGCGGAACCTCTGTGGATGCGTTTCCAGACTGACCTGCCGCAGGTGCCTCAATCGGAGGCCGGGGCTGCGACTGAACCGGAGTTTGCGGCTGCGACGAATTCGCAGTTGCCGTTTCTTGGCTCGCTTGCGGAGCCGGAGATGCGACCGGACTCGAAGACGGTTGATTGGTGGTCGATGACGCAGGAGTCGTTGTGGACTGCGGAACCTGGGTGGCGGGAGCTTGTTCCGGAAGCTTTGCCGCCTGTGGAGAGGTTTTCGTGCCCTGCCAGGCCAAATATCCCAACACCAATACGAGGATCGCGAAAGCTGCCCCAATATAAAAGCGATACGAGTACCAGAAGGGAGCAGGTTCCTCCTCCTGGAACATCCAGGGCGGTTCCTCCGATGCTTCTTCTCTGGAAGGCTCAAGGGTTTCTGCTGGCGTCCAGTGTGCTGCAGTCGGGATCGACATGTGCTCGGCGGGCTCCGGCGGACTCACCCGTCGCGTTTGATCTTCCCACCCCTGCTCCACTTCGGGCCTGGATTCGACTGGCCGGGGCTGAGGTACCAACCGTGCGCCACATCGTCCGCAGAACTTCTGATTCGGGCGGGTTACGAAGCCGCACGATTGGCATTCTGAATTCTGCACCGGTGCAGAGGATGTATGCATGCCATTGGTTGGAGGTTCGTCGAATCGAGACGTCAGATCGGAGGCGTTCGTCACAGCGTGCGAATTTCCGGCCTCCAGTTCCCGCAGCAACTCTCGCACAGCTTCATCCCGATTTTCAGGAGAGCTCTTGAAGTAGACCTCGGCCCAGCGGCTGAGATGTTTGTTCAAAGTCGGGTTCAGCAGCGGATTCAATTCCGGCGGAGGCATGGCGCGTGATCTGCCTGACTCATCACTTTCCGCCAACCTGTTCCTCCTTTAACGAAATCGATAAGAGCACGATTGTATGACAAGGTGAGCCTTGCAGGTATGATTGCACTCCGTCCCAAGGGGTTGTCAAATGTTGACTGGCGCTGGCTCGATTGCGGAGCGCTAGTCGCAGGCTTTCCGCGTAGCAGGCTCAAACTGATCCAGTTGCGCATCGCGCTGCGTCGTGAGCCGGCCCTTCGGGGTTTTTCCGTAGAGATCCGCGCCGGGACAGTAGTAAAGAGCGGTCTGCACATCCACCCACACCTGAGTGTCTGGGTTGCCCTTATACTCGGGCGGAGCTGGCGCTTCCGCGAGTCCCAGGCTGATAAGTACGCGGTCGTAAAGCGGAAGATCCGCTCCCGGCTTTTTGTGAGCTGTCGCGGTCGCCGGAGTTCCCGCCGAATTCGCTGGGCCACTCGACCATATGCCCCAGCGAATCACGATCGAAATCAGAATCACCGCGACTGCCAGGTAAATGTCTCCCCGTCGCGCTTTCAGAAATCTGCCTAGCGTACTGCGATTGTTCGTCCTGGGAAAATTCTCCAGGAACTCTCGCGCTGATGCGGCGGAGCTCCAGTCGGCTGCCGTCGACGGTGCTGCGTCCGCGTTCTCAAAGGAATCCGCATCTAGAACTTGCGCTTCCGGCTCCGGTTCCTGATCCGGTCGATCGTCTATCGCCTTGGGTGGGTCGGGCTTTGTCTTATGTGGTTCCAGCTTCGTCCCAGCCGCTTCGATCGAAGAGAGCTGTTCCGGTTCATTCAAATCTTTCGTGACTGATTCCAGATGGGCAAAGAACTCCGGCAATTCCTTGCGTAAGAAGTCGACCGCATCTTGCTCCGTAGCAAAAGAAGGGGATGATCGGCCTGCGCCGTTCGCCGGAACAGCAGGTTCCGTTTCCTTCGGCTTCCAAAGCGATGATGTCGGGCTCGGAGTGATCCCGCCCAGGTAATCACTGCCGCAAGGCCATCCGCACTCCCCGCAAAACTGCTCCTCCGGCACCAGATCGCTTCCGCATTTGCGGCATACCGTCGCAACTGGCTCCGCCTTTTCTCCTTCTGCCGGCTCCGGTACATCAGTCGCGGTTTTTGAGTTTCCACGAAGAATGGAATTCAGCTTTTCAGACGAGACTTGCATCGCGTCACGATCTGCGCCGGATGTCTTCGCAGAGCCGCGCTCTTCGGCGCGAACCAGCGATTCTGCTACGAGTCCCGCCATAAGTTGACAAGTGTGGACATCGGGTTCGGCGAAGGCGTCTGATGCGGCGTAATAAAGTTCCAGCGCGCCGACGACATTTCCGGAGTGATGAATCGGGGCCGCGATCATTGACTGAATGCCGCGGCGCCGGCACTCCTCCACGTCCACGAGGAATTCTGTGTTCACGTCGCTGCAGCGGACCACCTGGCCGATTCTCAGGCATGCGCTTGACAGCGCCTTCTCCATCGCGACTTCGGTTTCAATGGGCAAAGCCATTGCGCCGGCGGCGGCGCAGTACCGGATTTTTCCGTTGATTAGCAATCCGACGCCTGCCCCATCCGCTTCGGCGATCTCAGCTGCCCGCTCCGCGATGAGCAACATCGCGTACTCCATCTCCAGGTGGTCGGCCTGGATTTTCTGTTGCGTTTCAACGATCTGCCCCAGCACGACGGTGTAATCCAGTTGCACCGTCGGTTTTGATCCGCGCTTGGGCCTTGCCGGTGCCTTCACCGTCGGAAGCGGGGCCACCGGCTCGACGGAGACAGTTTTCACCCGCCCGGAAGCCGACGCGGCCGTGGCAATTACTTTTCCCGGTCGCAGTTCGCGTTCCCGCAGCTCACGGTTGTGTTCTTGCAACACGTAGGCTGCCTCCAGCACTTTCGCCAGAGTTTGTTCGTCGAACGCTTTCTTCGAGTTGTTTTCGGACTCGATTTCTTTGTCCACAGTCGGATTGTTGGACGCATGCAGGGCGGATTTCCGGCCCCAGATTCGCCTATTCTAGTGCAAGTTCTCCGCCAAGATAAGGGTGAGATCCCGTAGGACGGGAGGGCATCCACCGCCTCGGTTTGTACCCTGATCCCATTGCAGGATGCAGGCTTTAACGTTCTCAATACTTTACAAGAAAGACGAATTTTACCGACACCGAAAGCGCGAGAGAAGCTAAGGTGACCGAAGTAATCGGCGGGCACTTGCATCTCTACCTTGCCGATTTCCTAATCGAACGCGCTCGGCGTGTCATCTTCCCTCGCAGCAAGATAGTAGTGCACGGCGGGCGTGATGATGAGCGAAAGCACCATTGAAATCAGTACGCCTCCGATCACCGAGATGGCCAGCGGCTGCAGCATCTGGGATCCTGCTCCGACCGCGAATGCGAGAGGCAACATGCCTGCGACCGTAGCCAGCGCCGTCATCGCGATCGGCCGCAACCGCCGGCGTCCTGCCTGCAAAATCGCATCCCTGGCTGAGAGCCCGGCCGCGCGAATGTTTTGATCGGCATCCAGCAGGAGAATTCCGTTTTTCGCTACGATGCCGATCACCATGATCATCCCCATGAAGGAGGAGATGTTAAACGTGGTACGCGTGATCAGCAGAGCGATGAATACCCCCGAAGTCGAAAGCAGCGCGGAGGAAAGAATTGCTACGGGAGCCGCGAAAGCCCCAAACTCGAAGAGAAGCACGATGAAAAGCAACAGGACGGCGAGAATCAGGACCATCACCAGATCGTGAAACGATTTCTGCTGTTCTTCGTAGGTCCCGCCGTACTCGACACGGATGCTCGATGGAATGTGCAACCCCGCCACCGTTTTCTGCACGTCGCGCATGGCGGTGCCCAGGCTTCGCCCTTCCAACCGCGCCGTGACCGCGACGTCGCGTTGCAGGTTCTCGCGGCGGATCTCCGTCTGCCCTGGGTTTTCGGTGACCGTTGCTAAAGCGCCTAGAGTCGCGGTACGTCCTGTGCTGCTGACCAACAATGTGTCGCGCATGGCCTCTAGCGATGCGCGATGTTCGGCCGGAAAGCGGACGCGCAATGTGTAGGCGCGATCGTTAACCACCACCGGCGTAGGGGCAGGTTCGCCTTCCAGGATCGCGGATGCGTCCAGCGCCACTTCCTGTGCAGTGAATCCGGCGCGGGCGGCCACACTGGGATCGACTTGAAATGTGACGGCAGGCCCGCTAATGGTGTTGTCGATTCCGTTCAGGATGTCGACCACGCCATCGATCTTTCCGATCGCGTCGGCGACCTTTGGCGCCCATTGCTCCAGTTGCTTCGAATCCTGAGAGAAGAGCTTGATCTGGATCGGTTCCGGAGCGGACGTCAAGTCGCCGATCATGTCCTGAAGAACCTGCGTGAATTCGACGTCTAGGATCGGCTCCTCACGTTTGATCTGCGACCGTAAGTCCGACATGATCTCTTCGATGTCGCGGCTCCGCTTGGACTTGAGTTTCACCAGAATGTCGCCGTAATTTGCTTCTGTCACGGCAGCCAGACCCAGTTGCAGGCCGGTGCGACGCGAGGTGCTCTCAACTTCAGGTAGTTCTCGCAGCATCTGTTCGACATGTCCAACGACTCGATTCGTCTCGCCCAGGGAACTGCCCGCGGGCATGAGATAGTCCAGAACAAAGCCGCCTTCGTCCATCTCAGGCAGCAGGTCTGAACCCGAAAACGTGTAGCAGAGATACGAGATCGCGATCAATCCGGCGCTGAAGATTACAAGGAGGCGGGGCCGTTCCAGCGCCCGCAACAGAACTTTTTCATGGAAATTCACCACGCGAAGAAAGAAGCCGCTCAGCTGCTCTTCTTCGACCTTCAGCATCTTGAGCGTTTCATCTTCCGTCACTCCCTGGGGCGGCGGTACAGGCGTGGCAAGCTCCGAGTCGGGAGCGCTCTCAACTCGGCGATGTCCTTTGATCAGGAATTGGCTTAAGGTTGGCGTCCATGTGATCGCCAGGGCGAGCGATGTAAGAAGGGAAACCGTCATCGTCACAGCCAACGCCCGGAAGAAAACTCCGGTGACCCCGCTGATTACAATCAGCGGGACGAAGACGACGATGGGAGTGATCGTGGAGAAGAAGAGCGGGACCGTAATTTCCTTTAACGCACGCCGGATCGCCTCCAGGCGCGTTTGGCCGGCATCGCGGTGAAGCACGATATTCTCAACTACGACGATTGCATCGTCGATCACCAGTCCCACGGCTGCCGCCAGTCCCCCCAGCGTCATCAAGTTGAACGATTCGCCCATCCACTTGAGGGCGATAAATGTGACCGTCACCGTGACGGGGATAACTAACCCTGCGACCAATGAAGTTCCCCAATCGCGGAGGAAAACGACCAGAATGATCGAGGCAAGGATCAGCCCCAGCAGAATCGCATCGCGCACGCTCTTGATGGATTCATTAACGATGATCGACTGGTCGTAAAAAGGCTCAATCGCTACACCAGGCGGCAGGGTTTTGCGAATGTTCTCGATTTCGTCGTGGACTTCCTGCGCGACCTGGACGGTATTGCCGTCGGGCTGGCGGTTGATATTCAGCAGCACTGCCGGTTTACCATTGGCCGTGACAATGGTGTAGACAGGTTTTACGCTGGGAGCCACTACTGCCACGTCGCCAATGCGCACCGGGACGCCTGCAGGGGTGTTCTTAATGACCGTATTTGCGATCTCTTCAGGCGTTCTTACCTGGCCATTTACGAGCCCGAGAAAAAGTTGGTGATTGCGCTCGAGAAGTCCGGGCGAGTCAATCATGTTGGTTTTGTTCACGGCATCCAGAATGTCGGATACCGTGACGCTCGCCGTGAGCAGCTTCGCCGGATCGGGTGTGATGTGAAACTCGGGCTCCTGCCCGCCCTGGATGATTACCGTGGAGACTCCGTCCAGCCGATTGAGCCGGGGTTTCATTTCGTAGGTCGCCATTTCCCAGAGGCGGGTTTGAGGCATGGTGTCGGAGGTCAGGCTGTATCCGAGGACGGGAAAAGCCGCAAACGTGAGGCGATGCGCTTCGATCTTCGCGCTGGGAGGTAATTCCGGCTGTATACGCGAAATGGCTGCGTTCACGTACTGAAGCGTCTGGAACATATCCACATCCCACCGAAAATACAGATCCACCTCTGCCGAGCCGCGGCTTGTGATGGAACGGACGGTTAGCAGTCCAGGAACGCTGTTTACTGCCTCCTCGATCGGCCTCGTTACCGTCACCATCATCTGGTCGATCGGCATGACACCGTTGTCGACTCCAATGAGCACCCGGGGAAAGTTTGTGGAAGGGAAGACCGATACCGGAACGGTGAAGGCGAGGTATGCTCCTAAGAAGGCAAGTGTCAAAATCAGAAAGATGACAGGCCGGGAGTGCTGCGCAATCCAAGAGGAAGAGCGGCCATTTCGTATTGTTGGAACCCCGCCGGACCCTTCGGGAATCGGAGAACTCACGCAGAGGCTCCGGCGTGCTTATTTTTCACTCGATCCCCCATCGCTATCCTTGGATCCCTGTTTCGCGCTGCTGGAGCCTTTCGAATCCTCTGACGATCCTTCGGCGGGTTCCGCAGCTTCCACCTTGATCTTGGTTTTGTCGGGAAGCCCATAGGCTCCGCTGGTGACTACTTTGTCGCTATCAGTCAGCCCCTCAAGGACCTGCACATCGTCGCCGCTGCGAATCCCAATTCGGATGACGCGCTGATATGCACGCCCGTCAGCGGCGGCCACCATTACCGCTGATTTTCCATCCGGCGTCCCGATCACCGCATTGGCCGGAACCACCAGGGCATCTTTCATCGTGGCCGCCGTCAGCGATAACTGGACGCTCGTTCCCGGTTTCAGCGTGTGCTTCGGATTCTTGGCTTCCAGCCAGACTTCGACCGTGGTGCTGTTGGGGTCGAGAGCCGGACTCACCACAGTCACCTTACCCTCGACCGGGTCGCCAAGCCCAGGAGCCCTGATCGTCCCCGTATCGCCTACCTTCAACGCAGATGCCTCGCTCTGAGGGATATGCGCTTTGGCGATCACGGTCGAGAGATCCATCACAGTGAGCAAAGGCGTTCCCGCTGCGGCCATCTCCCCGGGATAGAGCGGGCGATCCGTAATGACTCCATCGATCGGGCTGTGAATCTCGGAATAGCTCAGCTGCGCCTGTGCTGCCAGGTACTTGCCCTTGGCGGACTCCAACTGTCCCGCGGCGGCCTTGAGTTCCTGCTGCTTGCCAATCGACATGAGCTTGTCGAGGTGCTGCTTCGCGATCGCATACTGGTTGCGCGCCTGCGTAAAGTCGACGCGCGACTGGTCCAGCTCTTTGCGGGGGAGCGCACCCTCATCGAAAAGCTTTTGGCGGCTCTCGAACACTTTTTCCTGCGCGTCCAGTGCCTGCTTTGCCTGTTGCTCGTCTGCCTCCGCCTTTTGGATTTCCTCGGGCAAGCTGGCCGCGGTGGTGGTCTGATAGTTGGCTTCCGCCTGATCGTAGGAGCCCCGAGTATCTTGCGCCGCTGCGGCGAGATCGCGGTTCTCAAGCACGGCTAGCAATTCACCTTCATGCACCGTGCTCCCCCGTTTCACCATGAATTTCTGCACAGGAGCGCTGATTTTGGGAACGATCGCAGCCTGCGCCCGGGGGAACAGAATCGCCTGCGTTGTGATCGTGTGCTGGATCGTGGTTTTCTCAACCGGAGCGACCTGCACGCTCACAACCGGCTCTTTATCGCCTTTATCCGAGGAACATCCCACCCAAGTCACCGAGGCGAAAGCAATCAGCACCGTTGTGGACGCGATGCGAAGGTTGGAGCGTGCCGGAAGGGTAAAGCGAGGAATTGTCGCGCAATCGTTCATTCGACTAAAAGTTTCCCGTCAGAGTCTGTAAGTTTGCCACAGCCACTCGATACCTCGACTGCCCGTCATCGTAGGCATTGCGGGCTTGGGTCAGCGTATTCTGTGCATCCACGACTTCAAGTGCCGTCGACTCCCCCGCCTGGTACCGCAGGTTGGTGAGCCGGAGGCTCTCGGCAGCGATCTCGGCGGAGCTGGCTAGCGACTCCATCTCGGACCGCGCCGTCTCAGCCTCGTCATAGAACTGCCGTAAATGAGTAAGCAAGAGCCGTTGCGCGTGCGTCAATTCGAGGTGAGCCTGATCGCGCCTCAGTTCGGCTTGCTTCAGCTTGCTACGGTCCGAACCCCAGCTAAAGACCGGGATCTGCAATGTCGCCACCGCGGAATAACCCAGATTGCGGACTCCATCGGTTCGAATCGCAAACTTGTTGGAATCGATTCCATAAAAATAGTCGACGCTGAGAGCCGGCAACAGACCTCCCCAGGCAGCTGTTACTTCGTGGTTTGCAGCTTGATAAGCTGCCACGGCCGCCCGGAGGTCTGGATTGTTCTTCTTTCCTGCGGTTTCGACTTCGGGAAACGCAGGTAGTGGCTCGGGAGTTTGCAGGTCGTCGACGACCGTGAAGTTCTGGTTGAAATCGGAAAACAGCAGCACTGCCAAGTCAAGACGGCTGCGCCCCATGTCAAGCTGTGCTTCCTGAAGATCGCGCTGTTGCTGCTGCGATTGGATGCGTGCCTTGATTACATCGGCATGCGCAACTTCGCCGCCACCTTCCAGTTTCTGGCTGAGATCGAGAAATCTCTCGGCCTCTGCTGCTGCCCGTTGTGCGGTCGCATACTTGCGCTGCGCTACCACCAGGCCGTAATAGGCCTGCGTTACGGTGACAACCAGCCCGCGGGTTGCCACTTCGGCTTTTGCTCGCGCTTGCGCCAGCAGAGCTGCGGAGCGGTCATAGTCCGCGAAGTTGGTCAGCGAAAACGATTGGTGCACGTCCGCCTGGCTGATGTATTCATGCACACCGTTGTTCGCAACAAATCTTGACATCGGGCACCCCGCGGCGCTGTTCCCGCAGGTGGCCGGCAGCGTTCCGGTTCCCTGGGTGTAAATGAAAGAATTGTTGTAGTTCAAGTTAGGCAGCAATCCCGCGCGCGCCTGTACGCGGTCCTCGCGGGCAATTCCGAGGTCGGTAACGGCGGAACGGTACTGCGGATCGTTCATCCGAGCTCGTTGCAGTGCGTCCTGCAACGTGATTGTGAGCGGCGCGTCGTGGCTCCCTTGGACTTGCGATGGAGAAGACTCAACCCGGTCAGCGGGAACCTGTGCAAAACTGGCAGGAACAGCCACGACCAAGCCCAAAACGAGAATCTCAAGCCTGATGCGTTGACCAATTCGGGAAAACACCTCGCGACATCTCAACACTCGAGTCGAGCCACTCTGCACAAATCACCTCGGCGATCATTCTGATCGGGAAATACCACGCAAGTGATTCGATCCCGGCATCTTGCTGCATGCAACAGGGAGCCGCGAATGGACTTCTCCTGTGCCCCATGGGCCCGCCAAGTCAGATAAGGAAAGGCGAATGCGCCTTCTCCTGAACCGCGTGGCACCGATCGGGATGGACCACTTTGAAACGGCAACAGGCTACCACGCTGCGTCTGAAGGCTACCTGAAGAGCCGGGTCTAGGCCCTAACTATTGTCACTGGAGAGGCTTAGCCCGAGAACTTCCATCGCGGCACGATTGGCGAATCCCTTGCTTCTTAGCATGCCAGCAAGACTTATCAAGGAAAGGCAGGCCATCATGCTGGATTTTGAAAACGTCAAAGTGACACCCCGCGATCAACAAGTTCTGAACCTGCTGGTTCAAGGCTGCAGCAACAAGGAGATCGCCGGACAGTTGAACATCAGCCCTCGCACCGTCAAGCAGCACTTACGCACGCTCTTTTTGCGTGCCGGCATCCGGGATGGCCGCAAGCGCGTGAAGCTGGCCACCGCCGTGTTTGCCCGGGAAGGAGCGCAGTCATGACACCCAGCGAACGTCTTACAGTGAAAGAAATTCAGATCGCCACTCTGGTCTGGCAAGGACTCACCAATCGCGAGATCGGCAAGATCGTCGGGACAACCGAACAGGTTATTAAGAATCACCTGCGCAGTACCTTTGACAAGCTTGGGGTGTGGAGCCGCCTGGAGCTGGCGATGTACGTGGCCAGCCACGGGGGCAGCAAGTGGCCGGCTGATTCTTCGAGAATCCAGGCAGGAGAAGCGGTTGAAGCTTGAATCGATGGATGTGATTTTGTGAAGCGCGGGTGCAAGGTTCGGGCGAATACACTGCAAAGGCTTGCATTTCGACCGCCGAATGAGATCTGGATCTTGGACTAAGTGCAATTGTCACAAAGCCTTCGGAGGAGATGGCCACGGCACTTTAATTGCACAAGAGGAGGTGATCCTGCAACAGCGGCTCAACGCCGCCACGAGCCGGGTTCGCAGCCCAGGGCGAAACCTGCAATGGCCTATAAAGAAACCTTTTGGATGGCGTGCGACTCCACCGAACAACTGCGGGCGGAATATGGCCCATTTCTCACACGCGGTGAGGCGGAGTCGGAGGCGAAGAAACTGGGATTCGGCTATCTGCTGCGCTACGAGCACATCCTGGGTGCAAATGAGGAGATCGAGGAAGTACGATGCGTGTTTATCGAGCTTCCGGGTGCCGCGCCCGCCGGAGGCGAGACGCTTCCGGTAACTCTCCATACGCGGTGCGCAAGTTGTGGCGAATCAGCGGCGCATGAGACGGGGTGGCAGGCCGAAGTCTGGGCCGATATCCACGAGTTCGAACACTCACGCCATCGTGTTCGTTTGTTCGAACACGCGCGCGGCAAGGGTCTGAAAGAAATTGGCGACTGGCGCGCCTGACACGTACTGCGCCGACAAGCTAGCCGTTGAAATGCCCTCCAAACCCAGCCAATCACCACGTTTTTAAGCCGCCGATGACAGGCCGCTGGCTGCACCCCGGTCGACTAGCCAGATCAATTTTCCATTCGGAGGATGAACAAGCTTCGCCGGGTATTTATCACCAGGGGCATCGCTCTGGAGGACAGACTTTAAAGCCTCGGCCTTATCCGTCCCACTGACAAGAAAAGCCACGCACCGTGCCGCGTTCAGGACTGGAAGTGTGAAGGTGATGCGGTCGGTTTGCAGCTTCTCCACATGATTCGCAACGACAAGTTTCGTCTTTTCTTGCAAAGCTGCCGTTTCAGGGAACAGCGAAGCCGTGTGGCCATCCGGGCCCATGCCGAGAAGGATAAGATCGAACACCGGAGCTTGCTCGGGTTGGAGAGCGAAAAATTTGCGCAGGCTCTCGTCGTAAGCGGCAGCCGCCGCTGTCGCGTCGGGCATTTCCGCGGGAACACGGAACACATTGCCCACCGGCACCGGAACCTTCGATAGCATAGCCTCGGCTGCCATCCGGTAATTGCTGTCTTTGTCTGTCGGCGGAACGTGCCGCTCGTCGCCAAAGAAGAAGAACATGCGATCCCACGGCAGAGAAGTGCGAGCATTGGTGGCAAGAAGGTTATAAAGATTCTTGGGAGTCGATCCACCCGACAGAGCAATCGTGAATTTTCCGCGTTCTTCAACCGCTTCTTTGGCGGAGTGCGCCACCAATTCCGCGCCAGCTTCGAAGATCTCCTGCGGTGTATTGAGGGTTCGGATTTCTACGGAAGAAGTCACGGAATTCGTTCGCTCCTGTGCTCGTGTATACCCGCAAACAACGAGGGATCGAAATTACCTTTCATCATCCCGACCGCGCCCGCACGGCGGCGCAACGAGCGGCGCCGAGAAGAGCGGCCTTGTCGTTGGTGACGACCTGCACCGGGATCGCCTGGATCAGGGGCTTCAATCGTCCCTTATCCAAAAAGGCATTCATGAACGTGGGCCCTTTAAGTTTGTCGAGGATTTTTGGGGTAATACCCCCGCCCAGGAACAAGCCGCCGGTCGACATGATCTTCAGCGCCACGTTTGAGGCCTCCGCCCCATACACCGAGATCCAGATGTCAAGAGCTTGCACCGCCAGCGGACAGGAAGCCTCGAGCGCGGCGCCCGAAATTGCCGCCGCAGGATCCCCACTCGCCATTTTCTTCGCCAGTTCGGGCGACTCCTTGCCGCGGCCCGAATCACGCAGGAATTCGTAGACGTTGACCAAACCCGGCCCCGAGAGGATCCGCTCATAGCTGACGTGACCGAAACGAGTGTGCAGGAAGCGCAGCAACTCGATCTGCAATTCATCCTGCGGGGCGAAATCCGTGTGCCCACCTTCGCAGGCAAAAACCTGGTGAAGCTTTCCATCCCAGAACAACCCGGCTTCACCAAGCCCCGTGCCGGGCGAGATCACCGCCTGATTGCCTATGCTGGGCCCACTCACCGAGTTCAGAGGAACCAGATCGTCTGAGCCCAAGGCGCCGATTCCCCAGGCATTGGCTTCAAGATCGTTGATCAGTAAGGTTGCGGGCAGGTGAATCTGCTTTGCGAGACGCGATTGCTCGATCACCCAGGGAAGGTTAGAGGTCTCGACGCGTCCGTTCCGGACGGGTCCGGCGATTCCGAAGCAGGCGACTTCGGGCCGGGTACCCGATTCGTCCAGAAACCGGCTAACGATTTCACCGAACTCGCGATGCTCACGGCTGGGGAAGACACGTTCCGAAACGAGGTGGAGATGACCATTTTGCGCTTGAAAGTAAGCCAGCCTGGCATTGGTCCCTCCAATATCGCCGGCCAGTATCATTTTTCGAAGTTCCTCCACCGGCGGCCATCTCTCTCGAGCAGCTCGTCAGCTTCCTTGGGTCCCCAGGTGCCCGAGGCGTAGTTAGGGAAGTTGCGAGGCGGCAGCGCCTTCCAGATATCGAGAATCGGATTCACGACGGACCAGCCCGCCTCAACCATGTCCGCGCGTTGGAACAACGTCTGATCGCCGATCATGCAATCGTGCAGCAGGCGCTCATAGCCCGTGCTGGGTTGCTTTCCAAAGTATTCCTGATATTCGAAGTTCATGTCCACTGTTCCCAAGCGCATGACCGGTCCGGGAACCTTGGCAGCGAACTGCAGTGAGATGCCCTCCTCGGGCTGAATATGCAGCACGAGTTGATTCGGCATGAGGTGTTCCACGGGAGTGTCGCGGAACAGCACAAACGGCGCCCGTCGGAACTGTATCACGATGTGCGTATTTCGCACTGGCATCCGCTTGCCTGTGCGGAGGTAAAAAGGCACGTCTGCCCAGCGCCAGTTGTCGATCAATAACTTCATCGCGACGAAGGTCTCGGTGCGTGAATCCGGAGGAACATCCGGTTCGGATCGGTACCCCGTGACGCGCTTGCCATCTTCTGTTCCATCACCGTACTGTCCGCGGACAGTGCGGCTGAGCACGTCTTCGTCGCTCATCGGCTGAATTGCGTGCAGGATCTTGGCTTGCTCGTCGCGTACTGCGTTGGCGTCGAAAGAGATTGGCGGCTCCATCGCAGTCAGCGAGATCAATTGCATGATGTGATTCGGCACCATGTCGCGCAGGGAACCGGCATGATCAAAATAACTGCCGCGCCCTTCTACACCAACGATTTCTGCGACCGAAATCTGTACGTGATCGATATATCGCCGGTTCCAGACCGGCTCGAAGATACCGTTGGCGAAGCGGAATGCCAGGATGTTCTGCACCGTCTCTTTGCCAAGGTAATGGTCGATGCGGTAGATCTGTGTCTCTTCCGCGACTTTCAGCAGTTGCTGGTTCAGCGTCTTGGCCGACTCCAGATCGTGGCCAAATGGCTTCTCGATGACTGCCCTCCGCCAATGACTGTTTTCCTGCTTCATAAGTCCATTGGCTGCCAGTTGCTCGACGATCGTGCCAAAAAAATTGGGAGCGGTGGCCAGATAGTAGAAGAAATTCTGGTGGGTGCCGTGCTCCTGGTCGATTTTCGCCAGGTAGTCTTTCAATTTCGGATAGAGACCTTTGTCGTTAAAGTCTCCGGGCAAATAGTAAAAGCGGCGTGAGAACCAGTCCCACAGATCATTGTCGACGCACTCGCCGCAGTAGGCCTTGACGTCGTCGTAGACGCGTTTGCGGAAGTCTTCATCCGACATCTGAGCGCGGGCGACTCCCACCACCGCGAACTCACGCGATAGCAGGCTGGCGCGAGCCAAGTTGTATAGAGCAGGAATCAGCATCCGTCCGGTAAGATCGCCGGCCGCGCCGAAAATCACCATGACGCAAGGATCACCCTGCTTGCCGATACGAGGTTGCGTTGGGGCTGGCCGTTCCGCTACTTGAGCCATGAAACCGTACCCTCAGAAAAAAAATTTGTCTGCAACTCTTGTGAACGCAAAAGCCATCACGCGCTCTGCTTCGTCGTTTTTCCCGCTCCCGACTCGACGTGACCGCCAAATTTCTGCCGCATCGCCGAAAGCATCTTCTCAGCGAAGGTGTGCTGCTGTCGCGAGCGGAAGCGCACATAGAGAGCAGCGGTAAGAACGTCCGCTGGCACCGCCTCTTCAAGTGCCGCCTGGATCGTCCAGCGGCCTTCACCAGAATCCTGGACAAAGCCCTCGTATTCCGAGAGTGTCGGATTCTCGGTGAGCGCCATCGCGGTCAGATCCAGCAGCCAGGAACTCACCACGCTACCCCGCCGCCAGACTTCCGCGATATCCGGAAGATTGAGGTCGTAACGAATATTTTCCGGCAATTCTTTGCTGGTTGCATTCTTGAAGATATCGAAACCCTCGGCATAGGCCTGCATGATCCCGTACTCGATGCCGTTATGGACCATCTTCACGAAGTGTCCGGCACCCGGGGGACCGCAGTGGATGTAGCCTTCTTCCGCTGTCCCGCCGAGTTTCTCGCGTCCTGGAGTGCGTGGGATATCGCCCAACCCTGGGGCGAGAGTCTTGAAGATTGGGTCTAGCCGCTGCACGGCTTCCTTTGCGCCGCCGATCATCATGCAGTAACCGCGCTCCAAGCCCCACACACCGCCGCTGGTCCCGACATCGACGTAATGAATGCCTTTGGGTTTCAACTCGTTGGCCCGTCGAACGTCGTCTTTGAAATACGAGTTGCCGCCGTCGATGATGGCGTCGCCCGGTTGCAGATGCTGCGCCAGTTTCTGGACTGTCTGCTCGGTCGGCCCCCCGGCGGGAACCATGATCCATACCGCGCGTGGCGGCTTCAGTTTCGAAATCAAATCGTCAAGCGAGGCGGAGCCTGTCGCACCTTCTCCGGCTAACTGCTTGACCGAATCGGCGCTCAGATCAGAGACGACCAGCTGATGTCCGCCGCGCATCAGCCGCCGGGTCATATTGGCACCCATGCGGCCCAGACCTACCATTCCTAGTTGCATTCGTCAGCTCCAGATTTCTTGCGCCTGCATCGCGCCGGTTATTACGAGGGCCTCCGCCCGCGCAGTTTAAACCGAAACTCTTAAACGGCTTTCTCCACAGCTGCCTGCAAGGTTGCAAGCCCTGCTTTCAAGTTCGATCCCAGGTGCACGCGCAACGCCCGCCGACCTCGCTCTGCGAGCACTTGGAAATCTCCTCGGGCCTGCGCTGCTTTTACGATCCCGAACGTGTATTTCTGCCCGGGCACCGGCAGTTCGACTGAATCATCGCAAGTGATCTGAAGGAAGACTCCCGAATTCGGACCGCCTTTATAAGCCTGCCCGGTTGAGTGCAGGAATCGCGGACCGAAACCGAGACAGGTGGCCACGTGCTTCTTGTTGCGAACGACGTGTCGCATCGCCTGCAGATTCGCCTCGTGCTCAGCATTCATCTGGATATAACCGAGGACCGCGAAATAATCTCCTGCTTTGATGCGCCCGAGGTGAGCCTTGAGATATCCCAGCAGCGATTTGTCATTGCCTGCCGCCTGCGCCAGCGCCGCTGCGTTCTTCTCATCGGTAAACAGTTTGACGCCGCTGTCTTCCAGAATCGGCTTTTCGGAAGGAAGCGACCCGCTTTTCTCATATTCGGAGGTCAGCGCCCGGGTGGCGATTTTGCTGGCTTCGACATCCGGCTGGTTGAAGGCATTGATGCCAATGATGGCCCCTGCCACGGCGGTTGCGATCTCCCAGCGGAAGAACTCCGCACCGAGGTGATAAATGTCGGGCATGCTTATGCGGACAACAGGATGCCCTGCTTTTTCGATGGCTGCGACCTTTTCATCCTGATCCTTGTCCGGAGCAGATTCCAGGCGAACATAAGCGAAGACGCGGTCGTTACCGTAAACGTCGGGAACCCCGATCGTTTCACGATCCACCGGAATGATGCCTTTGCCAATTTTTCCAGTCGATTCCGCGATGAGTTGCTCGAGCCATGCGCCCAGATCGGCGATCGCCGGCGAAGTGATGATGGTGACTTTATCCCGCCCGGAGTTCGCGGCTGTGCCGAGAATGATCCCGAGCTTCGCACCTGGATTTTCCTCCACCGCGACTGCGGGTCCACAAGCCTGCTTCATTTCATTTGCCAGGCTCAGGAACTTCTTGACGTCGATACCGACGACGGCCGCCGCGACCATCCCGAAATTTGAGAGCGCTGAATACCGCCCTCCGATCGATGGACGCCCGAAGAAGATGTGCAGGAACCGGTCGGCTTCGGCGACTTTCTGCATCTGCGAGCCTGGATCGGTGATGGCGATGAACTGACCACCCGCCTTGGTCGCGCCTACTGTTTGCTTGGTCCGCTCGAAGAAATACTGCTTGAAGATGTTTGGCTCCAGCGTGCTGCCCGACTTGCTGGAGACGATAAACAGAGTCTTCGCGATGTCAATCTGGTGTTCAAATGCCTTTACTTGCGCTGGGTCGGTGGAGTCGAGCACGTGGAGGTTAGGGAAGTGAGTGGTCCTGCCAAAGGTCAAGCGCAGCACTTCTGGGCACAGGCTTGATCCGCCCATCCCCAGCAACAGAACGTCCTGGAATCCGCGCTGTTGCACTTCCTTGGCAAGCCTGGAGAGTTGATCCTGTTGCGCGATCTGCTCGTCAAGAATATCGAGCCAGCCCAGCCAATTGGATTCATCGCTGCCCGTCCACAGCGACGCGTCGCGCTGCCACAGGCGCTGCATTTTGCCGCTCGACTGCCACTCCGCCACCGCAGTCTTAACGGCCGAAGATAGGGGCTCCGGCAGGGAAGTCTGGCTCACGTTCTTTTACCTATCCTTTGGACTGCGTGTTCTTGGCAACGGCTGCCAGGAGCTTGTCGAAGGCGTCAGCGAAGAGTTTGACGCCGTCGTCTGTGAGTTTGTCCGTCACTTCACGAATTGAAATTCCCGCCCGAGCCAAGTCGTCCATCGTTTTCTGCGCGCCCGGAACATCCTCGGTCAGGCTGTTTCGAAGGATGCCATGGTCGCGGAACGCATCTATCGTAGCCGGCGGCATGGTGTTTACGGTGTCGGCACCAATCAACTCTTCTACGTAGATGACATCACGATACTTGGGATTCTTCGTGCTGGTGCTGGCCCACAGCACTCGCTGCGTCTGTGCGCCCTTTGCTGCCAGAGCCTGCCACCGCGGACCGCTGAAGATTTTCTGGTACTTCTGATACGTAAGTTTGCCGTTCGCGATCGCTACTTTGCCAAGCAAGCTGTTCAGCAGAGCTTTCTGACCGTCGGGAGCAGACTTCAGTTTGTCGTTCAGCATCGAGTCAATCAGCGTATCGATACGGCTGATAAAGAAGCTCGCAACACCCGCCTCTTTCTTGAGGTTGCCACCGCGCCCGGCCAGATCTTCCAGTCCGGCAACGTAGGCTTCCGCAACTTTCTCATAAACTTCCTGCGCGAACAGCAAGGTAACATTGATGTTAATGCCCTCGCCGATCAGGGTGCGAATTGCCGGAATTCCTTCCGCGGTGCCGGGCACTTTTATCATCACGTTCTCGCGGTTTACTGTCTTCCACAACCGCCGAGCTTCGTCGATGGTCTCCTGCGTCTTGCGCGCCAGGTACGGCGAAACCTCCAGGCTTACATACCCGTCCCGGAAGTTCGACGACTGATAAACGGGCAGAAGTGTATCGGCCGCCGCCTGAATGTCACGGATCGCGATCTGTTCGTAGCGTGCCGTCGTGTCCAGATCTGGCCGCTTTGCCAACGACTTCAAGATGTCGTCATAAAGAGAACTTTCACCAATCGCCTTTTCAAAAATCGACGGATTGGACGTCATTCCTCGCAATCCGTCTTGTTCAATCATTTGTTTCAGTTTTCCGGTGGTAAAAAGGTCACGCCGGATGTAGTCCAGCCACATCGATTGCCCGTAGTTCAACAACTCCTGCAGCGGATTCTTAGTAGCTTTCGAATTTTCAATAACGCCGGTAGGCTGCATAACGATTCTCCTAACTCTCAGAATTCTTATTTAGGATGTACTTTTGGTTAGCCCTCTTTCGGCAGCGCAACAAGTCCATAGCACGCTTGCCGTCAAACTACTTCTGCGAGAGGACCGCGTGCGCTTCGGCCATCACGTGGTCAACCGTAAAATTGAAATACTTCAACAAGTCCTTTAATGGAGCTGAGGCGCCGAAACTGTGCATTCCGATGGCCCGCCCCTTCAGTCCCACATAGCGCTCCCATCCGAAGGTTGAAGCCATTTCCACCGATACCCGCGCTGTTACGCTCGAGGGCAGGACGCTCTCTTTGTATGCTTCGTCCTGTTGGTCGAAGATCTCGGTGCAGGGCATGCTGACAACGCGAGCCTTAATACCCTCCGCTGATAATTTTTCAAACGCTTCAATACACAACGAGACTTCGCTGCCGGTTCCAATCAGAATTACGTCCGGCTTTCCCCCAGGTGCATCAGCCAAAATGTAGGCTCCCTTTGCGGTTCCCGAAGCTGCGGCATACTTGGTGCGGTCAAGAGTTGGCAGATTCTGCCTCGTGAGCACCAGCACCGCGGGTGAATGTTTCAGTTGTGCAACGATCTTCCAGGCTTCCACGGTCTCATTCGCGTCTCCGGGACGAATCACGATCAGATTTGGCATCGCACGCAATGACGCCAATTGCTCGATAGGTTGATGCGTTGGGCCATCCTCCCCGACCCCGATCGAGTCATGCGTGAATACAAAAATCGGAGCAATTTCCATTAAGGCAGCAAGGCGGATGCTTGCCCGCATGTAGTCGCTGAAGTTGAAAAAGGTTGCTCCGAAGGCGCGGATATCTGAGACCGTCAATCCGTTGACGCTGGCACCCATGACATGTTCGCGGACGCCGAAATGAAGATTTCGGCCAGCGTAATTGCCGGCCTTAAAATCGCCAGCGCCCTCAAACTTCAGTGTTGTCTTGTTAGAGGTTGCCAGGTCGGCCGACCCGCCGATCAGCCACGGAATATTCTGCGCCAAAACATTCAGCACCTTGCCCGAACTTTCCCGGGTCGCCATTCCTTTCGGATCGGCGGGGAACGTTGGCAGGTTTTTGTCCCAGCCCGGGGGCAATTCGCGGTTCTGCATGTGGCGCAAACGCTCCACGAGATCCGGGAATTTTTGCCCGTACTCTGAAAATAGTTTCGACCATTGCGCGCGCAGGTCGCGCCCGCGTTTCCCAATGCCATCACGAAAATTTTCCCGCACTCCATCCGGGACTAGGAATTTCGCGTCCTCTGGCCATCCGTAAAACTTTTTGACCAGGCGGACCTCCTCTTCTCCCAAGGGTTCCCCGTGTGCTGCATTCGTGTCCTGTTTATGCGGAGAGCCGTAACCGATGTGGCTGTCCACAATAATCAAGGTCGGACGGTCTGTTGTCTTCTGGAAGACCTCAAACGCTCGCGCCAGCATTACCAGATCATTTGCGTCCGAAACCCGCGTGACATTCCACTCGTAACCCACAAAACGGGTCGCCACGTCTTCACTAAACGACCAGCTCGCTGGACCGTCGAGCGTGATCGAATTGTGATCGTAGATCCAGCAAAGATTGGAAAGCTTCAGATGTCCCGCCAGCGAGGCGGCTTCGCCTCCGATCCCTTCCATGAGATCGCCGTCGCTGCACATCGCGTAGATGTTGTAATTGAAGATCTCGAAACCAGGACGGTTGAAGTTGGCAGCGAGCCATTTCGCCCCGATCGCCATACCCACGCTGTTGCCGACGCCTTGTCCCAGCGGGCCGGTGGTGGTTTCAACCCCTGAAGTCAGGTGAGATTCTGGATGCCCAGGTGTGCGGCTGCCAAGCTGCCGGAAGCGCTTGATCTCTTCCATCGGCACGGCGAGTTCTTTGGTGATCTCGCCGGTTTTCGATACCTGTCGCACTTCGGCCAAGTGCAGCATGGCATAAAGAAGCATCGAGGCGTGGCCGTTAGAAAGAACGAAACGATCTCGGTTAAACCAGGTAGGATCGGCGGGGTCGTAGCGAAGGAATTGCTGCCACAAGCAGTAGGCGACCGGTGCCAATCCCATTGGCGCACCAGGATGGCCGGAATTGGCCTGTTGGACCGCATCGATCGCAAGCGTCCGGATGGTGTTGATGCACAACTCATCCAACTGTTGCCCCGTCGCAAGAACCTGTTCGCTTACTGCCATGAAACCCGCTCCTTGGACTCAGCGCATCCGGAAGAAAAATGCGGACACACCCGTCTACGTGATTAGAGTTCCCGATACCAGAAAGGGTTCAACGGCAAAAGTGTATCAATTTCCTCGAAAGCTGGGATGACGGGGCAGTGAAAATCGGTGAAATCGAGGGGCTATTTTAAAAGCTGAAGATAGTTGCTCTCGCTCTGGGAGGCTCGGGTTGTGTCCTGCACGAATTTGAGAAATTGGCGCAAACTGTCGCGCTCGGGCGGCGCCAGGGTGTCAAACCGCACGCGCACTGCCGCGGTCCTTCCGGTGCGCGTCACTGTTCCGCTTAGGGCGAAGCCCTTCACCCAGATCTTTCCATTCGCGAGCCAGAGCCCCACATCCACCTTCGCGCCCGGCTTCACGGGAGTCGCGGTTTCTACGAGACAGCCGCCCACGCTGGTGTTGGAGAGGTTGCCCCAAAGCGGAGTGGCAGAATCATCGACACGGATTTCCACCGCGACAAAACACTTGATTCGCGGATGCCGCCGGCGATCGGTGCTCCAATTTGGCTGGAATAGGTCAGGTTCGAATGGCGGTGTATCGGTGGTTGCGGTCGGCACTGGTGTTGGTGTCGCCTCAGAAGAGGCAATTTCGGAACTTCTCGAAGCTGCGGCTTGCTGTTTAATGTCCCGCATTGCGGCCAGAAGGATTTGTTCCCGTTTGTCTGCGGGGGCTTCACGATAGGCCTGCAAAAGCTTGCCGACCTGCCGGACCAAGTCCGGATCGGAAAGAATCCGCGTCCAATCAGTTCCGGTGGCTGTACTCATCGATGGCACTCTTCCATAGCAACACGACCGCCCCCTTAGCTTCTATCGTGCGTTACCTGCCTTCAAGATGACCTTAGTCACTACGCCTTCGCAGCTTCTGCGCGCATTGATGCACTTGAATCCCGGTCGGCGCGGTCGAGTTTTGGCAGGAAGTCGGCTAGGGCTTGAGACTGTTCTCCGTTCAATGACAGGAATTCAAAACCGTAGTGATATCCACGGCGGTGGCGCAACACTGCCTGTAGCTTCCATGGCTCGCGTACTCCGGGCAGCGAGAAGGAAAGAACGGCAACTTCCCCCAGGGTGACTTCCGCCGCGATCAACACTCCAATCCCGGCTACCGATAAGTCTCGGCAATGTCCGCCCAGTTGCTCACGGTCGCCAGCTGAAAAAACTGTGACCTCTACAGGAAACTCAACGCGGAAGCGAGGATACCTCCGTTGGCGACGTTCGCCCTTGGTTTGTCTTGCCTTTGCCGGCTGGGTTGGCATTCGAATCGCGGCCTTTTTCTTTCCTGGGAAGTAAATTTCGGTGCGCTACTGTGGGACAAATGTAAGTTGAACGAGTTCTGTCGTCTCGCTGGGGCCCGACTCGAATTTCCATTTATTTACGGCGTCAGTTGCGGCCTGGACCAGCACGGGGTTTCCCCCGATGACGCGCGTCGATTTCACGGTACCATTGGCTTTGACCACGACGTCCAGTTTTACTACGCCCTGGATGTGCATTCGTCTGGCGAGTTCCGGACAGGCTGGAGCCACCCGGAGTGTCACTTTACGTTCGGATGTTGTGTCGGCGGTCTGTGCCATCGAAACTCTGGCGGCGGTAGCCAGAAGTGCAGCCAGACACAAAACTCGCAACATAGCTGATGTGGCCTTGCCCATTCAAATTCCCACTCATAGCTTAATTTCCGCGCTCGTAGTGGGCAAAACACCGAAGGGGGTGTCCTCCCGATTCCCGTAAAAAATAAAGGAATTGGGTGATCGGAGCACTCCCACCTTGAATCCTTTTGCATCGAAGAATGTCGCAAACGAATCAGATGCAACCAGTTATGCTATAGAAGAGAAAGGACGTTCCGTACCACTGCGGGCGGCACGTTTTCACGACTACGCATGCAAGGTTCATTGAAAATCCCAGCAAGGCTGTTCTTCCTTATAGTTTTTGCCCTGCTGCTCGTTTCTAGCGTTTACGCGCAATCGTCGGGGAGTTCGGCCCCGAGCATCTCTTTACCGGGCACCCAGAGCCCCTTTCAGGGCAGCGTTCCAGAGGGCAACGCGACAAGCGAGGTCCTTCAGATTGACTTCAAGGAAGCCATTGACCGCGGCCTGCGCAACAATCTGGGATTGTTGCTGGCCGCAGATCAATCTCAGACAGCCCGTGGCGAGCGTTGGAAGCAGCTCAGCGAACTACTTCCCAACTTGCAGGGGCGTGTCATCGAAAACGCCCAGAACGAGAGTCTCGCTGCTTTGGGATTCAATAAGCTGGCTCCATTCCTTGCGCCCCCGGGTTCCAGCCTGTCAAACCTCCCACGCGTGACGCCTGCATTCAATTACTTCGATGCCCGAGCCTCGCTCTCGCAATCCGTCTTCAATTTTCGCAACCTGGAAAAGGAACGGGCGGCTTCGGAAAGCGTAAAGGCTGCCGAATTTAGTCAGAAGGATGCGCGGGAGATCGTTGTGCTTGCCGTGGGGAACTCCTATCTGCAGGCTATTGCTTCCGCTGCGCGCGTCGAAACTACGGAAGCGCAGGTCAAAAGCGCGCAAGCGCTCTACAACAAGGCACAAGACCAGCAGAAAGCCGGGCTCAGCCCATCAATCGATACCCTTCGCTCGCAGGTAGAGCTACAGACTCGAAAGCAGCAGCTGATCGTCGCGCGCAATGATCTCGCGAAACAACGCCTCACCGTCGCCCGGATTATCGGGTTGCCGCCCGGGCAGGATTTCGTTCTTACTGAGAAAGCGCCCTACCAGGCGCTTACCGCGCTTCCTCTGGAGGTCTATCTGCAGCGCGCGTATGCCTCTCGGTCTGACTATCAGGCTGCGCTCGCTCAAGTGCGGGCCGCTGAGCTGTCGCGCAAGGCCGCGTCGGCTGGGCGATATCCGTCTCTGGATGTGAACGCAAATCTCGGAGATATTGGTGTCACTCCCAGTCAATCCAATGGAACCTGGCAAGTGACAGGCGGGGTGACGATCCCTATTTTTGCGGGGAATCGCGTGCATAGCGATGTGCTGGAAGCCGATTCGCAGTTGAAGCAGGCCCGTTCGCAACTCGCTGATCTCCGTGGACGGATCGATTACGAAGTTCGTACCGCGTTGCTTGACCTCAACGCCGCGGCCGACCAGGTGGAGGTTGCCCGCAGCTCGGTAGACCTCGCCGAGCAGGCTCTGGTGCAGTCGCAAGACCGGTTTTCAGCCGGCGTGACCGATAATCTGGAAGTTGTGCAGGCGCAGGAGGCTTTAGCTAGCGCCCACGAGACGTATATTCAAAGTTTATATGCTCATAATCTGTCAAAGGTCGAGCTTGCCCGTTCCATCGGCGACGCTGAAGAAGGGGTAAAGCGATACTTGAAAGGCAATCAATAAGAATATGGCACAGAGCACGCAAAGCCCTCCAGCCGAAGTGAGCCAGTCTGAGCCCAGCTCGCAGCCCCTGCCCTCGAGCGAGCACGATCTTCGGCGCCCTTCCCGGGCCGACAATAAAGGATTTCGCATCGGCCTGGCAGTCGCGATTCTGCTTTTGCTGGTGGTGGGCTTCTTCGTATATCGCTACATGACCAGCTACGAAGCCACCGATGACGCTCAAGTCGACGGCCATATCAATTCCATCAGCGCCCGCATCTCCGGGCACGTACTTAAGCTGGACGTGGAGGACTACCAATATGTGCAGGCGGGAACAGTGCTGGTCGAAATTGATCCCGCCGATTATCAGATTGCGTACGACCGCGCCAAGGCGGATTACGAAGATGCGCAGGCGGCAGCCATTGCAGCAGGCGTGACCGTGCCGATCACATCGGTGAATACGTCCAGCCAGGTTTCAACGAGCGCAGCCGACGTGAACAGCGCCCGCGCCGGCATCCAGGCTGCCAAACAGCAATTCGAAGCGGCGAAGGCGCAATTGCAGGAAGCCGAAGCGAACAACGTCAAGGCTCAAAATGATCTCGGTCGCTACAAGCAGTTGGTGGAAAAGCAGGAGATATCTCAGCAGCAATACGATCAGGCGACTGCTGCCGCAAAGGCCAGCGAAGCCACCGTCGCGGCGGCTCGAGCTAGTGCCGATGCCGCCCAGCAGCAGGTAACCCAGGCCGAAGGCAAGCTGGCACAGGCAGAGGCTGGCTATCGTTACGCCAGCACCGCCCCCAAACAGATGCAGGTGACCCGCGCTCGCGCTGCCGAAGCCCTGGCTCAGGCGCAGCAGAAGAAGGCGGCGCTCGATCAGGCTCAGCTTAATCTTCAGTACACAAAAATTACGGCGCCGGTCGCTGGTATCGTCAGCAACCGCACAGTTGAGGTAGGCCAAAATGTCTCTCCCGGCCAGCAACTGATGAACGTCATCAATCTCGACGATATCTGGATCACCGCGAACTTCAAGGAGACACAACTCCGCAATATGAAGATCGGCCAGAAGGTTGATATCGAGGTTGATGCAAACGGCCGTTCTTACAAGGGCACCGTTAACAGCATCGCGGGAGCCAGCGGCGCCCGCTTCAGCCTTCTTCCGCCTGAAAACGCTACCGGAAACTACGTTAAGGTCGTGCAACGAATTCCCGTCAAGATCATCTTGGACCAGGGTCAGAATAACGACCACCAGTTGCGTCCTGGAATGTCGGTTGAGCCAAAGGTCTGGATTCGCCAATGAGTTCTGTCGCCGCCACGATGGGGCAGGCTGGCGAGCGCCCTGCGGTTAATCCTTGGATCATCGCGCTCGCGGTGACGCTGGCCACGTTTATGGAGGTGCTTGATACTTCCATCGCGAACGTCGCTCTTCCTCACATCGCCGGCAGCCTGTCCGCTGGGCAAGATGAGAGCACCTGGGTTTTGACCTCATATCTGGTCTCGAATGCGATCGTTCTGCCGTTGAGCGGTTGGTTATCGTCGATCGTCGGGCGCAAGAACTTCTACATGGGATGTGTGGCACTGTTCACCATCAGTTCCTTCATGTGCGGTTTGGCGCCGAACTTGGCGATTCTCATCATCTGCCGAGTACTTCAAGGGGCAGGCGGTGGAGGACTGCAGCCCAGCGAGCAGGCCATACTCGCCGATACCTTTCCACCCGCTAAGCGCGGCATGGCTTTCGCCGTATATGGAATCGCAGTTGTTACCGCGCCCGCGATCGGGCCTACGCTCGGCGGTTGGATCACCGACAACTTCAGTTGGCGCTGGATCTTTTTTATCAACATCCCCGTGGGCATTCTCTCGATTTTGCTCACCTCACGGCTGATCCAGGACCCACCCTATTTCCGGCGTCGCAAACTCAGCGAGACGAAGATTGACTACGTCGGTCTCGGCTTCGTCGCTCTTGGCTTGGGAACTCTCCAGGTTGTCCTGGACAAAGGCCAGCGTGACGATTGGTTTGCCTCGAATTTCATCACAACGTTTACAGTGATCGCCGTTTCGGCATTATTATTCGTGATCGTCTGGGAGTGGAAGCATTCCGATCCCATCATCGATTTGCATTTATTTAAGGATCGAACCTTCGGCATTTCCAACATGCTCATGTTCATGCTGGGCTTTGCACTTCTCGGCAGCACATTGCTGTTGCCGCTGTTCATGCAGACGCTGTTGGGATACACGGCGGAGCGTTCCGGCCTGGCGCTGATGCCGGGTGGATTCGCCATCATGCTCCTGCTGCCGTTAGTTGGATTTCTGCTTTCCCGTTACTCCCCCCGCTGGCTTTTACTGTTCGGGCTGGTCGTGCTTTCGTTCTCGCTCTTTCACATGACCACCTTCGATTTGGACATCGACTTCCACACTGTAGCGGTGGCGCGCGTGTTTCAAGCGGTGGGTATGGCGTTCCTCTTTGTTCCTATCAACACTGCCGCCTATGCCTTTTTGCCGCGGGAGAAGAACAATGCGGCTTCCGGCTTGATGAATTTAGCTCGCAACATGGGTGGCAGTGTCGGAATCTCCGTGGTCACAACCCTCCTCGATCGACGCACGCAGGTGCACCAGAATTTCCTTGTCAGCCACTTGACCGGGACCAACCCCTTGCTCCAGTCGCGGCTTAACTCGCTCGGAGTCATGCTGCAGTCTCGCGGTGGTGGCCCGCCCGGAAGTTCCACTGTTCCCTGGGCCATAATCCAGGCTACCGTCGCGCGGCAGGCCACCATGCTGTCTTATACGGATTGCTTCTTCTTTCTTGGGGTTGCCATTATGGTGATGGTCCCGATGGTGTTCCTGATCAAAAAGTCGAAGCCCGGCGGGGGAATGGCAGTACACTAAAAACAGTCATGTTTCGCGTGATCACGATTGAACGTGAGTATGGCTGCGGGGCCGGCACCATTGCCGCCCAGCTCGCTGACAGGTTGGGATGGAAGTTATGGGACAGGTTGCTCACCGACGAAGTTGCTCGCCTGGCCCAGGTGGATCCTTCAGCGGTCAAGCGTTGCGACGAAAGAATGGACAGCAGCCTTCACCGGCTGGCCAAGACTTTCTGGCGTGGCAGCTATGAGCGCAGCTCGCCACTGGGCGGCCACATTTTTGACACCGACCGCATGATGTCGATGATGCAGGAGATCATGAACCGCATCGCGCGGGAAGGGAGTGCGGTCATCGTGGGGCGCGGAGCCCCTTATTTCCTTCGCGAGTCTCCTGACGTCTTTCACACCTTTCTTTACGCACCCCGCTCAGAAAAAATCCGTCGCACCATCGCGGATGGGCATACTGCTAGCGAAGCAGACGACCTCGTCGAGTCCGTCGATCGCGAGCGTATGGCGTACATCAAGCACTATTTCCATGCCGATTGGCCGACCCGATCGCTCTATCACGTGATGCTTAACACCGCCGTCGGCAACGACGCAGTCATTCAGACCATCCTCAACACAATGCACGTGGTCGAAGGGCGCCCCAAAGCGACGGACTACGAGGCTCCGAGGACTCCCGCAGGAATTCGCTGATTCGAGGAATCCCCGATCAGATGTGATTATGGCCGCGCGGCGGCGCCTGGCCGCATCGGACGCTGCGGCGCAGGACAGCAGTTTTCCGCGCAGGCGTCTTCTCTTGGCCCGAGCGAACCAACGAATCTACGCTCAGTGCCGGGCTGGGTTCGCTCGAGTATCAATTCTCGAATTGCGGCGATAAATTTCGGGTGGGTGCCTACGGTTTTGGCTCGAAACATCGGCAACCCGATCGACTCGCACAGCTGCCGAGCTTCGATGTCCAGGTCGTACAGGACTTCCATGTGATCGGAGATGAAACTGATCGGCGCCAGCACCACTGCTTTAGCGAGATTCTTTTCTTTTACCGCGCGTAAGTGGTCGAGAATGTCCGGTTCCAGCCATGGCTGGCCGGGAGCTCCGCTGCGGCTCTGATACACGAGAACATCATTCTCGATCCCTAGCTCGGACGACACCAACCGTTTCACCTCTTCTAACTGCAAAACATAGTCCGACGTGTTAGCCATCGAAAGGGGAATGCTGTGCGCGATGTACACAACCTGCACGTTCTCGCGTGCATGGGCGGGCGCCTCGATGGCTTCGCGCACGCGCTCCGCTGTCGCATCCACGAATCCCGGATGGTTGAAGAACACGCGTACCTTGTCAATCTGGGGAGCGTCCGGGCCCACTTCCGCTTGCGCCCGTGCAATGTCTTCTCGGTACTGCCGGCATCCGGAGTAAGAACTGTAAGCCGAGGTAACAAACGCCAGCGCCTTGCGGATGCCATTCGCACGCATCTCGCGCAAGGTGTCTGCCAGCAGGGGGTGCCAGTTGCGGTTGCCCCAATAGACGGGCAAGGTCGGCCCATGTGCCGCCAATTCTGCCTTCACCGCGGAAATCAATTCACGGGTCTGCTGGTTGATGGGACTCTTGCCGTCAAAGTGGTAGTAATGCTCGGCCACCGCCAGCATCCGCTCTCGAGGCACATTCCTGCCGCGAAGAACATTCTCGAGGAAGGGAATCACATCTTCCCGTGATTCCGGTCCGCCGAACGACACCACCAGGAGTGCGTCATAGTTCATAGATACCGTCAGAAACAAATTCGAGAATTCAACTCAGTCATCATCATCTCCAGATTCAGCTGCGGAGGCAAACCGGGCCGAATGCGAATACGGGCTTCCTTGATCACTGATATCCCGGCTTACCGGCGCTTCGTTGACTCTACAACATGCCCTCCGTAAGATGAATCGATCTGCGGGGATTGCTTCGCCAATCATGATTGGTCGCACTATTTCGCACTATCGGATCGTCGAAAGACTCGGCGGTGGCGGGATGGGTGTCGTCTACAAGGCGGAGGACTCTCGCCTTCACCGCTTTGTCGCCCTTAAGTTTCTGCCCGAGGAAGTGGCTCGTGATCCGCAAGCGCTGGCACGGTTTCAGCGTGAGGCCCAAGCAGCGTCAGCGTTAAACCATCCCAACATTTGCACGATCTATGACATTGGCGATGAGGACGGGCAGGCATTCATCGCGATGGAATTCCTCGAGGGCGTGACCCTGAAACACCGGATCGCGGGTCGGCCTATCGAGATGGAACTGCTAGTGGCGATGGCGATCGAAGTCGCAGATGCTCTGGATGCCGCGCACGGCAAGGGAATCGTCCACCGCGACATCAAGCCCGCCAACTTGTTTATCACCGAGCGCGGCCATGCCAAGATTCTCGATTTTGGTCTCGCCAAAGTCGTGCCAAAATCCTCGTCCTCGCCTCTCCTGGCCAGCGCTGTGACGCAGGCCGCCAGCATCGACGAGCAACATCTGACAAGTCCCGGATCGGCTGTGGGTACCGTGGCCTATATGTCGCCCGAGCAAGCGATGGGAAAAGAGTTGGATGCTCGCACCGACCTGTTTTCCTTCGGCGCCGTGATGTATGAGATGGCGACGGGAACTCTGCCGTTTCGTGGGGATACGTCCGCCGTTGTTTTTAATTCCATTCTCGAGCGCGCCCCCGTAGCTCCGATTCGCCTCAACCCGGATGTTCCACAGAAACTCGAAGACATTATCAACAAGGCGCTTGAGAAGGACCGCAATCTGCGTTATCAGCACGCTGCCGACATGCGTGCCGATCTGCAACGGCTTAAACGGGATACGGATTCAGGGCGCAAGCCAGCCCTGGCTTCGCCCTTACCCGACTCCATGCCCATGGTGGACGCTGCCGCGCAAGTGCCGTCGTCAGCGAGCACTCGCATTTCTGCGTTGAATGTCGGAACACCGGCGAGTGGATCCTCGGCGACAAATATTCCCGTCCCTACGACGGCATCTCCCAAGAGTCGTTTCGGACTGGCGATTGCGGCAGCCGCGCTGATCATAGCAATCGTCGCCAGCCTCTTCTTTCTGCGTAGCAGAAGCGCGACCTCGTCCGCGAATCTTCAACACAAATCCGTCGCCGTTCTTTACTTCAACAACCTTTCCCAGGATCCATCCCTGAACTGGCTTGATAACGGCCTTACGGACATGCTCACCACCAACCTTGCGCAGGTGAAGGGGCTGGATGTGCTGTCGACCGAGCGGGTCATGAGTGCGGTGCAGCGTGCCAGCAAGGATGGCAAGTCCCTTGATCCCTCTCAAGCGCAGAGCGTGGCCCGCGATGTTGGCGCTGATGCCTACATCACCGGCGCATTGCTGAAGGTCGGTCCTTCGCAGCTTCGCCTTGACGTGCGTGCGCAGGATAGCCAGACCGGCAAGATCCTGTTTTCCGACAAGCTGGAAGGGCAGGACGTTCAAAGTATTTTCGGCATGGTTGATCGCATGACAGCATCGATTGCCGGTATTTTCCTGCCAAACTCCGAATCGACGCAAAAGGCCCCGGAAATCGAGCAAGCTTCCACTTCTAACGTCGAGGCGTACCGGCACTATCAGTTGGGTGTGGATTACGGGCGTCGTTATCTGATTCCCGAGGCCATTCGAGAGCTCGAGGAGGCGGTCCGCCTCGATCCGCAATTTGCGCTCGCGTACCTGCGGCTTTCGAATGAATACAGTCTGGGAGGCGATCTGAAGCGCGGCACGGAAGCGTATGACAAAGTGAAGCAAATGCAGTCGCATCTGCCGCGATACGAGCAGTTAACTTTGCAGGTATTTCAGGCGGTTCGGTCACAGGATCCGGAAGCAGAACTCGCGGCACGCCAGGCCATGGTGTCGGAATTTCCGCGCGCCACCATGGATCGCGGTCTTTTGGCGGAAGTGCTCGCTCGCTTTGGAAAAAAGCAGCAAGCCCTTGATGTGCTACGTCAGGGGCTCGCCTTAGATCCCAAGAGCGAGGACTTGCTCAACTTCCAGACGTACCGCCTCGCCAACAACGGTGATCTGACGGGGGCATTGGCATCTGATGATGCTTACATTTCGATTCGTCCCGGCGACTTCAACCCGTTCGACACTCGCGGCGATGTACTTTTCCTGGTCGGTCGCGACGATGAAGCCGTCACCGCTTACCGCAAGGTGCTCGAACTCAAGCCCGACCAGATGGACGAATACCTCAAGCTGGCCATCGTTTATGACGATGAGAAAAAGCCCGACATGGCGAGCACGGCTTTCCAGCAATTCGTCCAGCGTGCCGATCCGATTTCTCGCCTCTATGTTCCCGCCTTTCAGGCGCAGTTTAAGCAATCAGCCGGCGACATCGAGGGAGCGATTGCCGACTATCGTGAAGCAGTCGTAGCCTTGGGCCATGCCCGGCAAAATGAAGCTGCGGCAAACTACTTGCCTTTCATTATCGTGGAATCTGATTTTCTGGGAGCGAATCCGCCGACTTCATTCATCGAGCAGCTGAAGCTTGAAGGCGAGGAGCTGCCGTCCGTCGCGTTGCTGCAAACTTTGATGGGGAATTCCGCGGCCGCGCAGCAGACCTTGCACCGTTATGCCGCCGGGCATCCCTGGATTTCATCTCGCGGTATTGATTTAATGCAGCTGAGATCCGATGAAATTGCCGCTGTGCACAAAGGGGACGGCCAGGCCGCTTTGAGCCGGCTTAACGGGGCCGTAGATTTCCAATATCCGCCCGACCTGTTCTTCAAAGCCCGTGCTCTCCTGCTCGCCAATGACTACGCTGCTGCTGAAGACGAATTTCATAATGTCGAGCGTACCGACCGCAGCCTCGAAAACGGTTTCGTCATGTCCCTTCGCGCACCCGTTCTTGAAATCCTGTCGCACTACTATCTTGGCCAGATTTACGAGCACACGAACAAGCGCGACCAGGCCATCAACGAATACCAGGAGTTCCTTTCCCACTTCTCTAGTTCCCACACCCACCTGCCGGAAGTCGGTGAAGCCCGGTCAGCGCTGAAGAGGCTGATGTAATTGGAGGCTCTTCAGCGGCAACCGCCGTCCGACACGAAAGATAGATTCTTGGAAGTAAGAATGTGGAGGGAAGTTGGTGCGCCCGGAGAGATTCGAACTCCCGACCTATTGCTCCGGAGGCAATCGCTCTATCCAGTCTGAGCTACGGGCGCAGGTGTCCTTACAGTCTACATGCGGGGGCACATGGCATCAAATGAGAGATGCGGGAGCTGCGGTCCCACTTTAATTTGCAGAGGCGAGCAAAGAAGTCGGACGTTCTGGTCCACTTCTTGGTCGGGGGTTCCAATTACCAGCGATCGCGATGACCGCCCCCGCGGCCTCCCCGGTCTCCACCTCGGCCGCCTCCGCCGCCTGCCCGCTCCTGCTTGGGCCGCGCTTCGTTGACGTTGATCGTGCGGCCACCCAGTTGTGCGCCGTTCAGCGCAGCGATCGCCTTTTCCCCGTCTTCGTTGCTGGTCATCTCTACGAAACCGAACCCGCGCGAACGGCCGGTGTCTCGGTCGGTCAGGATGCTAACCCGGTCGACTTGTCCATAGGACTCGAAGGCCTGGCGCAACTCATCTTCGTTGGTGTTGAAGCTCAAATTCCCCACGAAAATATTTTTCACGCATTCGCCCCTGCATTGAGCTGTTGGAAGTGCGAGCTCAATTCGGCGAACTTGGCAGGTCGGGGAGGGCCGTTCCTGAGAAGCAACCGGAGCTGCAAACAGTCAATTGCGGCAGGAAGTATAGCAGGTTTCTGTAAAAGGGCTTGTCATTTTGGAGGGGGCCAGCACACCCATCCTCGGCCGTAAAAAAACGTATTTGGACAGGATCGCGTTGCTAGCAGTTGTCGACTTTCCAGTAACCCTCTCGATGGAATCCGATCTGCAAGAGGCGGTTCTTCGGATCATGGCGCTTGCCACATCCGGGGCAAGTCATGTACCGGCTCCACGCTGTGCCCTGATGATCGTGGTTCTCCGCAACGGCAAAGGTTGTGCCACAACTGCACGGAACCAGGAACATGCGGAACTTCCTGTTATCGTCTTTCCGTGCGTTGGATGTCTTTTTCACGATTCTTCCACGGCAGCGAGAGCGCTTTTCTTCCGCTTATTTGCCTGCAGAGTTTTCTTGCGCAGGCGAAGTGATTTTGGCGTGACTTCCACAAACTCATCGTCGGTGATGAATTCGATCGCCTGTTCCAGATTCAGAGCCTTGAATGGCACCAGCCGGATCGCCTCATCGGCCGTGGAAGCCCGCATGTTCGTCAGTTTCTTCTCGCGGACTGCATTCACGTCGAGGTCATTGTCTTTCGCGTTCTCGCCGACAATCATTCCTTCATAGAGATCGATGCCCGGTCCAACGAACAGCTCGCCCCGCTCCTGCAGGCCCCACAACGCGTACGCCGTCGAAACTCCGGGTCGATCCGCGATCAAGGCGCCAGTCAGCCTGTGGGGAATCTCGCCCTGCCACTGGGTGTATCCGTCGAACAGGGAATTCATGACGATGGTTCCGCGCGTGTCGGTCAGCAGCTGGCTGCGTAACCCGATCAGTCCCCGGCTCGGCACCCGAAATTCAATTCGCACGCGCCCGTAACCGTGGTTGTGCATGTTCGTGACTTCGCCCTTGCGTGCCCCGAGTTGTTCCATGACTACACCCACAAACTCTTCCGGCACGTCGATCGTCAAGTGTTCCACCGGCTCCATCAGTTTGCCGTCGATGCGCTTGGTCACGATCTCCGGCTTGCCCACCATCAACTCGTAACCTTCGCGCCGCATCATTTCGATCAAAATCGAGAGCTGGAGTTCGCCGCGGCCCAGAACTTTGAAGGAATCAGTCGAGCCTGTGTCTTCCACGCGCAACGAAACATTCGTGAGCAGCTCTTTTTCCAGCCGCTCACGCAGGTTGCGCGACGTGACATAGCTGCCCTCTCTCCCGGCGAACGGTGACGTGTTCACCGTGAAGAGCATCGCAATTGTCGGCTCATCGATCGCAATCGGCGGTAGCGGAGAGGGATTCTCCGCTTCGGTAATCGTCTCGCCGATCGTGATTCCTTCCACTCCTGCCACCGCGACAATGTCGCCGAGTTCGGTCTCACGGATGTCGGTTCGCTTTAACCCGGCGAACGAGAACAGTTTCGTGATCTTGGTTTTGTGGATCGATCCGTCAAGCTTGGCGATGCCGACTTCTTCACCGGTAAACATCTTCCCATTGAACACGCGGGCGATTGCCAGCCGTCCAAGGTAATCGCTGTAATCCAGATTGGCGACCAGGATTTGCAGTGGTCCCGACGGATCACCCTGCGGCACAGGAATGGTTTTCAGGATCGCGTCGAAGAGCGGCCGCAAGTCCTCGCCGGCAATTTCGATTCCGGTCGAAGCCGTGCCAGTCTTGGCGTTTGTGTATAGCACCGGAAAGTCCAGCTGCTCTTCTTTTGCGTCGAGATCAATAAAGAGGTCGTAAATCTCGTTGAGCACTTCCTGCGGACGCGCGTCGGCGCGGTCAATCTTATTAATGACAACAATCGGCGGCAGCTTTGCTTCGAGAGCCTTACCCAGCACATAGCGCGTCTGCGGGAGCGGTCCCTCGCTGGCATCGACCAGCAGCATGACGCCGTCCACCATTTTCAGCGCGCGCTCTACTTCTCCGCCGAAGTCGCTGTGGCCGGGCGTATCGACGATGTTGATCTTGACATCGTGGTAGAAAATTGCGGTGTTTTTAGCGAGGATGGTGATGCCGCGCTCGCGCTCCAGTTCGTTCGAATCCATGACGCGCTCGGCGACGGCTTCGTTGGCGCGGAACGTCCCGCTTTGCTTCAGCATGGCGTCAACCAGGGTCGTCTTGCCGTGGTCCACGTGCGCGATGATGGCGATATTGCGAATGCCAGAACTCAAAAAGAAGTCCTTCCTGTTCGTCGGGGTGCTCTACCACTTTACTATGCGCGCGAAGAAATCGGAGATGAAACCTTGCGCGAAGCATGCATACGAGGCCGCGCCTTCGCTACAATCATGGTCCGGAAAGAATCGAAAATGAAAACTGCCAGGAAGGGACTCGCAATACTTTTGAAAACCGGAATCCTTATCACCGCCTCTCTCACCCTGTCTTCGTCCAACGCTGCCGCGCCCCAGGCGGATCTTGCATTCGGACCCAGCAACCCGTTCTACGCGGCCAGTCCTTTACCATTGCAGGCGCCCCCTTTCGACAAGATCAAAGACAGCGATTATCAACCTGCTCTCGAAGCCGGTATGGCTCAGCAGCGCGAAGAAGTCCGTGTCATCGCAGAGAATCCTGATCCGCCCACTTTCGAAAACACCCTGGTCGCGCTGGAAAAGTCGGGCCAACTGTTCTACCGCGTCGCTCTTGTCTTTAATGCAATTACAGGCGCCAATCTCGATCCGGAGCTTGAAAAATTACAAGAGATCGAAGCGCCCAGGCTGGCCGCTCACCGCGACGGCATACTTCTGGACTCGAAACTGTTTCATCGTGTGGAAACCATCTACAACCAACGAAAGTCGCTGAGGCTCGATCCCGAGTCGTTGCGCCTGGTCGAGTACCACTTCCAGCAGTTTGTGCACGCAGGCGCCAAACTATCGGACCCCGATAAAGCGCAACTGAAAAAGCTGAACGAAGAGGAATCCACGCTGTCGACCGTCTTCAATAACAAATTGCTGGCTGCGGTAAAGGCGGCCGCATACGTCACGACGGACAAAGCTGCATTGGCCGGATTAAGCGCTGCCCGCCTGGAAGGTGCAGCCGATGCCGCAAAGGAACGCGGCACCGAAGGTTATGTCCTCCCCCTGAAAAACACCACGCAGCAGCCCGACCTTGCGGATCTGAAGCAACGCGCGACGCGGCAGGCGATCTTCGATAACTCGTGGACTCGCACCGAGCGCAACGACGGGAACGATACGCGCGCCACTGTGGCTCGCATGACGCAATTGCGTGCTCAGAAAGCCAAGCTTCTCGGCTTTCCCAACTACGCTGCCTGGAAACTCGAAGATCAGATGGCGAAGACGCCCGAAGCTGCGATTAAGTTCATGGACGGCCTTGTACCTGGATCGACCGCCCGGGCGGCCACTGAGGCGCTGGAGATCCAGTCGCTCATCGATGCACAAAAGGGCGGCTTCCGATTAGAACCATGGGATTGGGAGTTCTATTCGCAGCAGGTTCGCAAGGCGAAATACGATCTCGACGAAGATCAGATCCGTCCTTATTTCGAGCTTAACAGCGTCCTCGAGAATGGCGTCTTTTACGCCGCTAACCAACTCTACGGGCTCACGTTCAAAGAGCGCCACGACATACCCGTTTACCAGGCGGATGTCCGCGTCTTCGATGTCTTCGACGCCGATGGGAAACAACTTGCCCTCTGGTACTGCGACTATTTCAAGCGCGACAACAAAAACGGAGGCGCATGGATGGACGTCTTCGTTAATCAGTCGAAGCTGCTCGGTACGCTGCCGGTGGTGTACAACGTCGCGAACTTCACCAAGCCGGCAGCGGGTCAACCTGCCTTGCTAAGTTTTGACGACGTGACCACCATGTTCCACGAATTTGGACATGCGCTGCACGGCATATTCGCCAATACCATGTATCCGGCTCTATCGGGCTCTCAGGTGGCACGCGATTTCGTTGAGTTCCCCTCGCAGTTCAATGAGAACTGGGCCGACTATCCCAAAGTGTTCGAGCATTATGCCAAGCACTATCAGACCGGCGCGCCCATGCCAGCGGACCTGGCTGCCAAAATAAAAAAAGCGTCGAAATTCAACCAGGGATACGAACTTACCGAACTGGTCGCCGCAGCCGAACTCGACATGCAATGGCACACTCTGCCGGCCGACGCGCCACTCCAGAATGTTGACGATTTCGAAGCCGCGGCCTTGAAGCGGAAAAACTTATTTGTGCCTGCGGTGCCACCGCGATATCGCACCAGCTACTTCGCCCATATTTTTCAGGATGATTACGCCGCCGGTTACTATGCCTATCTCTGGAGCGAGATGCTCGATCACGCCGCCTATCATTGGTTCGAAACGCACGGAGGCATGACGCGGGCAAACGGCGACCGTTTCCGGCAGATGATTCTCTCCCGCGGTAATACCGAGGAACTCGCCAAGATGTATTCCGACTGGCTGGGCGGAGAGCCGAGCATTGAGCCCATGATGAAATACCGGGGATTGGTGCCGGAAGAACCCGGGAAATAAATCGGGCGTCGGTCAGAAATGCGCGATCAACAGCGCTCTAGCTCCTGAGGTTGCTATGCAGCTTTGGACTCTAGAAGTTCTGCTCCAACCTCTGCATTTCCTTCGGCTCGCACCCGCAGCCGGTACCACAGCACAATCGTCACCAGCGAAAACACAAAGATAATCGTCGACACTGCATTGATCTCTGGTGTAATCCCGCGGCGCAACCGCCCCCAAATCTCAAGCGGCAAGGTGTTGTCGCGTCCAATCAGGAAGAAGCTGACCGCAATCTCATCCATCGACAACGTAAAGATCAAAAGCGCAGCGCCAATAATCGGCAGTTTGAGGTTCGGCACCGTGACCCGCCAAAATGTCTGCCAGTAATTCGCTCCCAGGTCGAGCGATGCCTCCTCTTGCGCACGGTCAAGTTTCTGCAGGCCGGCGAAGACTTCGGTAGTCGCGACAGAAATGAGCGCGGTTCCGTGCCCCAAAGTGATCGTCAGCAGGCTCAACTTCACTGTCATGAGGTTAAAGAGCATCAGAAGTGAAAGTCCGGTGATGATCCCGGGTAAAATCAGCGGCAACAGTACGAGTCGCCGGAACAGCGCTTTTCCTGGAAACTGCGCTCGATCCAGCGCCAGCGCCGCCGGGATGCCGAACGCCAGCGAGATCGTCATCGCAGCGAACGCGACCTCAAGGCTGTTGAGCACCGAATCCCAGATCGCCCCGTCTCGAAACAGAATCCGATACCAGTCCAGCGTCAGATGGCGCGGTGGAAACCCCCCAACGCCTCCGCTGTTGAAGGAATACAAAATCAGCACCGCAATCGGCAGGTACAAAAACGCAAAAACCGCTGCAGCATGAAACAACAGCCAGCAAGATTTTGAAACGGCAGGGGAAGCGTTAGGACTCATCGCCTGACTCCACGGTCAAATCCAGGCTGTGTAAGCGGCAAAACCACGGAATCGATGCGACCGCAGTCGCGAAGCGATGGTATGTGGAAGCCCGGTACGGAAGTGCCGGGTCGCGCACCAGGAAATGAAAGAGTCCGCAGGGATAGCACCGATATCCACTCACGAGAAACTCCATTTCTTCTCCAACCGCTCGGAGACGAACAATAAACTGACCACCAGAACCAACATGCACAAAGAAATCGCCGCCCCCAAGGGCCAGTTATATGCCGCCCCAAACAAACTCACGACAATATTCGAGATCATGATTCCGCTTGGTCCGCCCAGCAACAGGGGCGCGAGGAAATCCCCAAGGCTCAGCACAAAGGCGAAAGTTGCTCCGGCTAACACCCCAGGAATCGATAACGGAAATATCACCTTCCAGAATGTCTGAGCGGGGGAGGCCCCTAAATCATGCGACGCTTCTACTAAATTCCGCGGAATATGCTCCAACGCCGCATAAATGGGCAGAAATGTGAACGGTGTATAGATGTGGGTCAACGTCAGCACTACTGCAAACGGGCTGTACAGCAGAAAATTCAGAGGATGCGAGGTCAGGTGTACATACTGGAGCAGCGTGTTCAACACCCCGTCGGACCCCAGGATCGTCTTCCACGCATAAGCCCGGACCAGATAGCTGACCCACAGTGGAATAATCACCATCTGATACAGCAGATCCTTGCGCCGGCCCGCATAGAAAGAGAGGAAATAGGCGAGCGGATACCCCAAGAGCAACGAGAACAGCATGACACGCGAAGCAATCCACATGGAACGCAGCAGAGTCTCCCAATACACGGGCTTCTCTAACAACTCCTTGTAGTTGTCCAGGTTCCAGGTATGAACGATGATCTGGAGCGACGATACCGACCAGAAGCTGTAACAGAACATCAGCGCATAGGGGACCAGCAGAAACACCGCAACCCACGCCAAAGGTGGCACGGTCACGACGGTCTTGTATGCGCGCGAAAACATTCAGACTCTTTCTGGAGACTCTCGCACCCGCACGGCATCGGCGGGGGCAAACTCGAGATCGACTTCAGCTCGGGGAACGCTGCTGCTAGCAGTTCTCACAACCAGGACCAGTCCGCCCTCACACTCAACTCGAATGAGCTCCGTGGCGCCATGGAAAGCCTGCTGAATCACGCGACCCCGAACGTGCACCGCCCCAGCCATCTGAGTCGCTCCACACACCCGCACCTGCTCCGGCCGTACAGAAAAGAGGGCAGTGCCGTCAGGAACGCCTGCCTTCCACGCCAGGGCTCCGCAACGCGCGACTCCATCGGTCACCTCGCCTTTCAGCAAGTTCGTGTGTCCGATGAACTGGGCGACATATGACGTTGCTGGGCGGTTGTAGATCTCCCGAGGCGAAGCTACCTGCTCCAGTTCTCCGGACCGCAGTAGCGCAATCCGGTCCGACATCACCATCGCCTCTTCCTGATCGTGCGTGACAAACACAAATGCAATCCCGACCTCCCGCTGCAGCGATTTCAACTCCACCTGCATCTGCCGCCGCAGATTTGCGTCGAGCGCGGAAAGAGGTTCATCGAGCAGCAACAGTTTCGGACGATTCACCAGTGCCCGCGCCAAAGCCACGCGCTGCTGTTGCCCACCGCTAACCTTCGCGGGCTTTTTCTTCGCATGCGCTGCCATCTTCACTTTATCGAGCGCTGCCGCTACCCGCTGTTTCACCTCGTCGTCCGGACGTCCAGCCACACGTAGCCCGTAGGCGACGTTATCTTCCACAGTGAGATGGGGAAACAGCGCATAACTTTGGAAGACGGTGTTGACCGCACGCCGATAAGGAGGTTGCCGGTCGAGTCGCTCACTTCCAATCCACAACTCACCTGAGGTCGCACTCTCAAAGCCAGCAATGATTCTCAGCAGCGTCGTCTTTCCCGAGCCACTCTCTCCGAGGATGGTCAGAAACTCTCCTTCGGCGATTTCGAGTGAGATATCACGCAGAACCTGGTGCTGGCCGAAGGTCTTGGCGACATTGCGGATACTGAGCAGCGCGGTCCGGCTGTTCTGGCCTGAAATCTCTGGGGAAAGGGAAGTAGTGGTGGTCATGAAGTGAATCAATCTGGTGCGAGTTCGCTGTCGGCGCTTTTACTGCGCCGCTTTCACATCGTTCCATATCTCGTTGTATTTCGCGCGCCGCGGCACGTTCTGCCAGAAATAAATGTGTTTTTGATATCCGTTCACATCGTCGAGGTGTAGCGCTTTCACCTCCTCGGCCGTCATGAACTGCCCGGCCTGAGGATTTGCCGGAACGTAATGCGTCTTGTCCGTAACCAACTTCTGTGTTTTGGCCTGGACCATATATTCCAGAAACTCGTAAGCCAGATCCTTGTTCTCGCTACCCGCCGTAATCATCAGGTGATCGATCCAGCCGGTGGTGTTTTCTTTAGGAATGGTCTCGCCCACGGGAAAATTTGCCTTTTTCAGATCCGCCGTATTCAGCGGCCATCCCATGGCTATCACGATTTCGTGATTCTCGAATAAATTCGTGAGCTCCCCGCCCGTCGACCACATCTTCCGGACGTTTGGCTTTAATTCGAGGAGCTTCTTCTTCACGGCTTCCAATTGCTCATCGGTCAGGTTATAGAGTTGTGACGGATCGGGCTTGTCAAAGCCCAGCACCTGCGCCGCCATGTAGACGGTCGATAGGTCGTCCCAAACCGAGATTTTTCCTTTGTACTTCGGGTCCCAGAAAACACTCCACGAATCCGGAGGCGCCGGGAAAGCGGTTGTATCGTAAATGATCGGGTCCGGCCCCCACATGAACGGCACCCCGAAGACTTGCTCTTTCACCCGAACCAGTGGCAGGGAAGTAAGCTGTGGAGAAAGTTGCCCGTAGCTGGGAATCTTGGATAAATCCAGGGGCACCGCCAGTCCGGCCTGCGCAATTGACGCGGCAACATCGCTTGACGGAGAGATCACGTCGTAATTGCCGGCGCTGCCCCCGCGAAGCTTGGCCATCAGTTCGTCGCTCGATCCCATGTACGATGCTGAGACCTTGCAGTGGTGCTGTTCCTCAAAACCCTGGACGAACGACGGATCCGCGTAACCTTCCCACACCAGAAGATTGAGAGCGGGGGTCTTTTTCGAACAAGACCCTGCCATTACGAGCAAAATGAGTACGCAGAACCCAACCATGCATCGGGACCAGTTCATTCGTCCTCCGATACCCGTCAGGAGCGGAATTGTACCGCGCTCCGCTCGGTCTGATCTTGTGATTCGAACCCTAAAACGTAGGCGGCGTGTTCACCCACAACAGCAAAGTTTCCTTGTCGCCCGGATTTCTCCAGCGATGAGGCGTTGCGCTTTCAAAGTAGAAGCTGTCGCCCGATTTCAGCAAGTATTGCTGGTCGCCGAGCGAGATCTCGAGTTCGCCGCGCAACACGTAGATGAATTCCTCGCCCTCGTGCATGTAGGGATCACCGCTGCCGGCATCCGGAGCTATCCGGAACAAATGCGGTTCCATCACCGCATTGCCCCACGCCAGCAACTCCATATGCACGCCAGCGCCAGCAGCCAGTACCTTGCGCTCCGACGGGCGAACCTGCCTGCTACTAGCCCCGTTCGCATCGAAGAAGTCCAGGATGTTGGTCTGGTAGAAGCGCGCGAGCTTTCGCAGAGTTCCAACGGAGCCGCCCATCTGCGATCGTTCCAGCGCGCTGAGAAAGCCAACCGATATGCCAACCGCTTCGGCCACCTGAGCCAGTGACAGCTTCCGCCGTGCCCGGAGCTGCCGCAGGTGCGCACCAATGGCTCCCGCGCTGCCATCGGCGACAGGTCGCGCTCTCCCCTCTCGGCGCAGCAATTGCACGATCGCTGCCGCGTTCAGTCCGCGCACCCGCCGCAGGAATCGTGCGCGTTTCAGCAATTTCACATCCTCGGCCGAGTAGAGCCGGTACTTGCTCTCCGTGCGGCGCGGCCGGGTCAGGCCCAGGCTTTCCCAGGAACGGATCACCGATGGCGATACCCCAACCTTCTTCGCCACATCACCGATTTTCAAATAGGGCTCGGCGCCTGCTTTCATTCCAGTTCTCTTTGGCTAACAGGGTGATGAATAAGAAATTTGAATGGCAGCGAGCTGTTTTTTTCCCCTTGACAGTTCCTGCCTTGCTTCTCTAACCTTGCCGGATTATAGCAAGGTTGTGGCGGGACACAAGCAATCGTTTCAGCTTTTCAGTTTTTCAGAAAAAATCAATTGCTCCTGAAGCCCTCCCGGAGGCCCCCCATGCCGTCGTCTCGAGCGCGTTGGTTGGTTTGTCTGTTCGCTCTGTCCCTTCTCTGCCCAGCTCTGCTTTCCGCACAGGGCACCACCGGCCGCATCATCGGCCGCATCATTGATCCCTCGGGAGCCGTTCTGGCCAAGGTGAAGGTTTCGGCAGTCAACGATTCTACTAACGTGAGCCACGACACGCTCAGCAACGACAGCGGCGACTACGCCTTCCCCGATCTTCCCGTCGGCACCTATTCGCTCACCTTCGACCTGACTGGATTTAAGAAGACCGTTCGCCACGCTATCGCCCTCGACCTGAACCAGGTCATCACGCTGAATATGACGCTCCAGTTGGGTGCCACGCAAGAAGTGGTCGATGTCACTTCCGAGGCTCCTCTCGTCGACACCACCAGTACCCAGCTGGGCGCCGTAATGGGCGAGCAGCAAGTCTCGAACCTGCCCTTGAATTCCCGCGATACGTACCAGTTGCTGCAGCTTCAGCCCGGCGTAATGTCGACCATCGGTTCCAGCAACACCCTGATCTATGGCAGCGACAGTCCGGGCGCTGTTTCGGTAAACGGCGGACGTGGACGCGCCAACAACTTCAGTGTGAATGGCGGCGACGCCAACGACCTCTTTGTGAATCTTCCAACGGTGCAGCCGACCCCGGACAGCATCCAGGAGTTCCGCGTCCTCACCAACACCTTCGACGCCGAATACGGCCGCAACTCAGGCTCAGTTGTAAACGTAGTGACCAAATCGGGCACCAATGACTGGCACGGAAATGTGTACGAGTTCTTTCGCAACAAATCGTTAAACGCGAATAACTATTGCTTGACGGGTGCCGAGGGGCTGCCCTGCGTGAAGCCCCAATTCAATCAGAACCAGTTTGGCGCAACGTTCGGCGGACCGATCAAGAAAAACAGTACGTTTTTCTTCGTGAGTTATGAGGGCCGCCGGGTCCGTCAGGGAATTTTGTCGCCCGTTGTTACGGTTCCTTCCGCCTTGGAGCGCCCCTCGCCTACAAACCTGGTGAACGGCCAGATCGTATCCGATTTCTCGGACATCAACCCCGCTGGAACATTCGCGGGAACACTGACAAACTCCTCTGTTCTGTCGAGTCGGCCTGGTTGTCAGCAAGCGACGACGGCTATTGGCGGCGGCACCATCTCGGATGGCGCTCCTTACTCATCTATCTTTCCGAATAGCCAGATTCCTCTTGCTTGCATGGACCCAACCGCAGTGGATCTTTTGCAGTTCGTTCCGCAAGCTCCGAACGGGGGTTCCCAGGTCACCACGACCCCGGTGAGTGCGGTGCGGGGAGACCAGTTCACCGCCAAAGTGGATCACCGCCTGACCGATAAACAGAATCTGAGCATTTACTACTATTTCAATGATGACAACACGTTGAGTCCTTTTGACAATTTCGAGCTTACTGGTGCTGATGTTCCGGGTTTTGGAAGCCGGCTAGCGGAACGCATACAGCAGTGGAATGTCACGCATACTTGGACGCTTAGCAACAGTACCGTCAATGAGTTTCGTTTCAATTACAACCGCGAAGGCCAGGAAACGTTTCAGCATCCGCAAAATACGGAACTTGTGCAAAATGCTTGTCCGCCAGCGCCCTCCTGGTTGACTGCTCCTGTTCCCTGTTTTTACGGAGATGGTTCTAGCGATCCTCTGGGCAGTCAGTTCGGCATCCATCCTTTCCTAAGTGCGGCTCAAGAAGGTCTTCCGTTTATTTCGATCTCGGGCGGGTTTTCGATGGGGAATAACTCCGAAGGCCAGCTTCCCCAAGTAGGGAATTCGTTTCAGCTGTCCGATAACTTAACGACGGTCAAAGGCACGCACACCATGAAAGCCGGTGTGGATTTCCGCAGGCAGCAATTCAACCAGTTTTACTACTACAATGTAAATGGCACTTTCACCTACTACGGTGGTGGCCCAAACGATGTAGGCGCCAACAGTTTGTATCCTAATTACCTTTTGGGGCTTCCTGATCAATTCGGCCAGGGCGCCGGACAGGTTGAGTACGTCCGCAATACCGGCCTTTATTTGTTCGCGCAGGACAGTTGGAAGATCAAGCCTAACCTCACTTTGAACTACGGTCTGCGCTGGGAACTGGATACGCCATTAGCTGACAAGGCGCATCACGTTCAGACGTTTCGGCCCGGTCAACTGTCCTCTGTATTTCCTTGCGGTGGGCCGAACACTGATTGCACCTCGCAAAATCCGATCGGCTTAGTGGTCCCAGGAGATGCCGGAGTTCCCTCAGGCATGACTCAGACTTACTACAAGGCATTTGCTCCGCGCATCGGGTTGGCATGGAGTCCCGGAACTTCGGGTAAGACTAGCTTCCGCGCCGGCTGGGGGCTGTTCTATAACCCGATGGAGCAACTCGTCCTGGCGCAGTTTGGCGCCGAGCCTCCATTCGGTGGAAGCACATTCGTTTATGAAACTCAATTTAATTTGCCATTTCTTAGCCAGGATGGCAGCACAGGGTACTTAAATCCCTTCAATGGAGTTTTGAATCCGCAGCGCGGTTCACAACAAGACTGGGCGGTCTTCGAACCGATGTTGCTCTTCGGCGATTTTCAGCCCAATATGCGGACGCAATATTCCGCTCAGTACAACTTCACTATTCAGCGTGAGCTGGCGCACGATATGAAGTTAGAAATTGGTTATGTCGGCTCCCAAGGACACCGGCTGCTGGCTACTCACGACATCAACTACTCCAACCCGCAGACCTGTCTTGATATTGCGAATATTGCCGCGGCGAATCCCTTAAACGTTCAGGATGGATTCGGCGACTCTGTCACATGTGGCCAGTTCCTCGAAGATGCTCCTTTCGTAATCCAGCCTGGCACAGTACTGCCCAATGCTCTGCACCTGCCATATGCGCAAAACAATACGGTAATACCGGCCGGAACCACAGTAGGCCCCAACGGTATCACTCTCATCGGTCTAAGGCCGTACTCCTCGCCACAATGTAATCCGATGAACGGTTACGACTTCGTTAACTCGGCCTTTATCAACGGCTGTCCGATTAGCGGAGTGCCAGTATTCAGTAGTGTTTTCGCCCAGGATACGATCGCGGGATCTTCCTACCACTCGCTGCAGGCTTCCCTGGAGAAGCGGTTCTCTCATGGTCTTCAATTTTCGGCGGCATACACATTTAGTAAGTCGATTGATGAAGCCTCTAGTTTCGAGGGAATCCTGAACCCACTCCCTAACGCTCACAATCGATCTCTATCGCTCTTCGATGCGCGTCATCGCTTTGTCATCAGCTACCTATGGAACGTCCCCGCTCCGAAGTACACGGGATTCATGGGCAAGCTGGTTGACGGTTGGTCTTTATCGGGAATCACCACCTATCAGACTGGTTTTCCAATCCGCCTCACCTCGTCATCGGACAACGAACTGATGAATAGCTATGATTTTGAGCTGCCCGGCGAGCCCGATCAGTTGTCGCGTTTCAGCCGTCAGAGTCCGCAGAAAAACTCGAACTACTATTTCAATCCCCAGGCCTTCACGGAGAACACTTCGGATCCCACCTGCGGCGGAAACCCTTATGCGGGATGCTATGACCCGAGCCTATTTGGTCGTGTCGGCACTGCCCCGCGCACGATCTGCTGTGGCCCGGGAATCAGCGAGACTGATTTCGCTTTGATCAAATTGGTTCCTGTGACCGAAAAAACCCACTTCGAATTTCGAGGGGAGTTGTTCAACGTCTTTAATCACACACAATTTTTCAACCCAGATGGAAACAGCACCGACGGGTCACAATTTGGACAGGTCACCCAAGTTAAGGATCCGCGATTGATGCAGTTTGCGTTGAAGTTCTACTTCTAAGCTGGACAACCCGGACGGCCGCACAGCTGCCGGGCAAATCTAATGGCCTGCCTCGGTTGCGGGCTTGAGTTTCACGGAGACCTCGATGTACCCCGATCTACAGAAAGAACTGTCTACCTTCGAACGCCGCACTCCCAAGTCGGCCGAGGCTCACAAGAAAAATCTCAAACGCATTCCTCTCGGCGTGGCCAGCAACTACCGCGCTTACGATCCATGGCCCATCTTCGTGAAAGAAGCCAGCGGCAGCAAGTTCCGCGATCTCGACGGCAACGAGTACATTGACCACAACCTGACGTTCGGTGCGCTGATGGCCGGACACTGCCATCCCGCCGTGATGAAGGCCGTCGAAAAGCGCCTCTCCACCGGAACGATGTTCGGCATGCCCCATGACATGGAGTGGGAGCTCGCCGAAGAAATCTGCGACCGCTTTCCGGTCGAGATGTGCCGATTCGGTAACAGCGGCACCGAAGCGACCATGCACGCTATCCGTCTCGCCCGCGCCGCAACGGGGCGCGACAAAATCGTCAAGTTTGAAGGCGCTTATCACGGCCTCCACGACAGTGCCCTCGTCAGCGTGAAGCCGCACGCGCCCGACTTCGGAGACATCAAAGCTCCAACGTCAGTGCCCGGCGGACTCGGTGTTCCGAAAGCCGCCATTGAAAATGTGAAGATCGCAACCTTCAATGATCTCGGAACCGTCGAGCGTCGCTTTAAAGAGAATCCCGGTGAGATCGCTGCCATAATCCTCGAACCAATCCTGATGAACGTTGGCCTCTGCATGCCGCAACCGGGCTTCTTGAAGGGGCTGCGAGAAATCTGCGACAAGAACGGGGCGTTGCTGATCTTCGACGAAGTCAAGACCGGCGCCAAACTCTGCTGGGGCGGTGCCAGCGAATATTTTGGAGTCAGGCCCGACATGGTCTGCCTTGCCAAATCGATTGGCGGCGGACTCCCGCTCGCAGCCTTCGGCACTCACAAATCCGTCATGGACCTGATCTCGCAGCACAAGGTTTTCCACGGCGGCACGTACAACACAAATCCAGTTTCGATGGCCGCGGGCTTGGCGACATTCCGCGAAGTGCTCACACGCGACAACTACACTCACGTTGAAAAGCTCAGCAAGAAACTCGCCGAAGGCTACCGCAAGATCATCGCGAAAGTTGGGCTGCAGGCTTACATCGCGCAAGCAGGAGCCAACGGCGCGCTGATGCTGTATCCGAAGGAAATCGTCAACTACCGCGACTGGACCGCTATCGACATCGACCTCTGGCGTCATTACTGGTTCGGAATGGTCAACCGCGGCGTCATGGCTCAACCGTATTGGTGGGATGAGCAGTGGACGATCTCGGTGCAGCACACGGATGCCGACATCGATAAGCACATCGCCGCCTTCGACGACATTGCGGCGAGCCTGGCGAAGGCCCAGCAGGAACGCGCGACGCCAGAGCCAGTCGCTCACTGAGGCGGAGTGGCCGCCCTACTCGTCCGCCTGGCAAGCAACACGAACCTTGCAGCGAGGCCGTCATCGAGGCCTCCGCCAAAGCGAAGCAAGGCGAAGTTGTCATAGGAATTGTTCATCCTGAGGCGGGCGTGCCTTTTGCCCGCCGAAAGACCTGAGCGAGCCTGTGAACGCAATAGTCGCGCATTTGGCTGCTTCTATATTGACGTAGCGAGCGAGAATGTCAGACGCACCCCAACCCGCTCAACCCCACCTGATCCGTGCCCTCGGACGCCGCGATCTCGTGCTCCTCTTCGTGGTTGCCGTTTTCAATCTCAACGTCGTTCCCTCGATCGCCGCCAACGGTGGCGTTACGATTTGGCTCTGGATCATCTCCCTGCTTCTGTTCTTCTGGCCGCAGGGTATCGCCGTCATCGAACTCGCTCACCGCTACCCGGGCGAAGGTGGCGTCTATCTGTGGGCCAAGGAGGTTTTCGGCGATTTCCACGGATTCCTTTCCGGCTGGTGCTACTGGACCAATAACATGCTCTACGTGCCGACGGTCATGCTCTACTTCGTCGGCGTTTCCGTTTACGTGCTCGGCCCTGGTCATCAGGGGCTCGCCGACAACAAGATTTTTGCGTCAATCGCATCGCTCACTTTGCTGGCCTTGCTGACCGCCTTTAACATCCTCGGTCTGGGTGTCGGCAAATGGATCAACAATCTCGGCGCCATCGGGACCTTTATCGCCGCCGGAGTTCTCATCGGCCTCGGACTCGTGATCTGGGGCCACTTCGGCACCACCATTACTGCCGGTGATTTCAAGATCCCACCCAATCCTAAGTTCGTCCTCAATTCCTTCGGCGTAATCTGCTTCGGCCTGGTCGGCCTGGAACTCGCCTCAGTAATGGGCGATGAAATCCAGGACCCGCGCCGTACGTTACCCGGTGCCGTCGCATGGGGCGGCGTCCTTTCAGGCGCTCTTTACATCGGCGCGACCTTGACGCTCCTCATCGCAGTTGGAAAAAACGTCAACGTGCTGCAAGGAATTGTTCAGGCAGTCACGCACATGGCCGGACAAGTTGGCCTGACGTGGCTGACGATCCCATTTGCCCTGATGCTCAGCCTCTCGATTGCAGGCATCGGTTCAGCATGGATGGGCGGCTCCGCCCGTATTCCCTTCGTCGCGGGTCTGGATTCCTACATGCCGAGTTGGCTGGGCAAAGTTCACCCGCGCTACACGACGCCTTATGCCGCGTTGATCGTGCAGGGAATCGTTTCGGCAGTGCTCGTGATTTTGAATTTTGCTGGAGCTGGTGTCCAGGAAACATTTCAGAAACTGCTGTCGCTGGCGGTCGTTCTGCAGTTGGTGCCCTTCTTGTATATGTTCGGAGCTCTGCTGAAATTCTCAGTGACCGAAACCAAGCCGCAAGGGCAGTACGGCAGAGGCACGCTATTCGTCGCGGGTCTGAGCGGTCTGCTCACAACGAGCCTGGGAATAGCGCTGGTGTTTTTCCCCGCCCAGCAGATCACATCGCTGTGGCAATACGAACTGTGGATGGTTGGCGGGACGCTCTTTTTCGTCGGACTGGCCGCTTTCTTTTTCTTTGTCTACGGCCGGCACAAAGCTCCCAGCCGAGTCTCGGTGGCAACAATTCCTGCGAGCGGAGCTCGCCGAGAGGTGACGTAAGGACAGCCGCCCCATGCAGTGCGGGCGGGCAAAATGGCCATCCAGGGTTAGGCCACGAAAAGTGTTGTATCAGGGCGACGGCATGAGCCGCGCCGAAAGAGCCAAAAAAGATCAGGGGCTTTGGCCCCGCGCAGGAGAGGCCACGATGCCTACCGGAGTTCAAACCGAAGTCAAAACCTATCAGATGTTCATCAACGGCGAATGGGTCGACAGCAAATCGTCGAAGACCTTTCCTGTCTATGACCCCTCCACGGAAGAAATCCTCGCCCATGTCCCCGACGCCGGCCCCGACGATGTCAACCGCGCCGTAGCCGCCGCCAAAGCTGCATTCGAAGAAGGACCGTGGGCCACGACAACGGCGCAAGAACGCGGCCGCGTTCTCTTTCGCCTCGCCGACAAGGTTCGTCAGAACCTGTCCGCGCTCGCCGAACTCGAGTGCCGCAACACCGGCAAGCCGATTGTCGAAGCCGAATACGATCTCAACGATGTCGCCACTTGCTTCGAGTACTACGGCGGACTCGCCACCAAGATCATCGGCCAGGTCAATCCTGTTCCCGATAACGCGATGTCGCTCTCGCTCAAAGAGCCCGTCGGCGTCGCTGGACAAATCATCCCCTGGAACTATCCGCTGCTCATGGCCGCGTGGAAATTAGCGCCGGCGTTGGCCGCCGGCTGCACCTGCGTCCTGAAGCCCGCGGAGCAAACTCCGCTCACCGCGCTCGAATTCGCCCGCTTCTTCGCCGATTGCGGCCTGCCCGCAGGCGTCGTCAACATCGTGACCGGATTCGGCGAAACTTGCGGTGCTCCCATCGTCCAGCATCCCGACGTCAACAAGATCGCCTTCACCGGCAGTGCTTCCGTTGGAAAGATCATCGTCAAGCAGGCCGCCGACACGGTAAAGCGGGTCACGCTGGAGCTTGGTGGTAAATCGCCCAACATTTTCTTCGCCGATGCCGATTTTGAAGCTGCCATCGACGGCGCCCTATTCGGCGTCTTCATTAATCAAGGTGAAGTCTGCTCGGCCGGAAGCCGCATCCTCGTACAGAAATCGATCTATAAGAATTTCGTCGAAGCCATGGCCGAGAAGGCGAAGAAGATCAAACTTGGGCCGCCGCTCGATCGCAGCACAAAGATGGGTCCGCTGGTCAGCAAAGAACAATACGAGCGCGTCAGCCAGTACCTCGATATCGGCAAGAAAGAAGCCAAGCTCGCCTCCGGTGGCGGACGTCCGGAAAAATTTGCCAAGGGCTACTACGTGCAGCCCACGATCTTCTACGATGTGAGCAACAGCGCCCGCATTGCCCGCGAGGAAATCTTCGGCCCGGTCGCCGCCGTGATCCCATTCGAAGACGAGAAAGACGCGATGAAGATTGCGAATGACTCTCCCTATGGCTTGGCCGCTGCCGTCTGGACCCGCGACATCTTCAAAGCGATGCGTGCCGTAAAGTCGTTGCGCGCCGGCATCGTCTGGGTCAACCACATGCAACCGACATATGTCGAAGCCCCTTGGGGCGGATTCAAGCAATCCGGTTTTGGCCGCGAGCTCGGCCCCTGGGGAATCGAAGAATACTTGGAGACAAAGCAGGTCCACATCAACCTGAATGAGGCCCCAATCGCCTGGTACTGAGTGAGTCCCGAGCGAACTGAGCCAGGCTCAAGTTCCGGTAAGGCGTTGTCATCCTGGCGAAGCGAAGGACCTATGCAAAAGGGCGCGCCACGAGCGCCGATCAAGCGAACGACCAACGACGAAGAGAAACTCGCGATGTCCACAATTAATATCCGCACCCAAATTCCCGGTCCAAAATCCAAAGCTCTCCACGAGCGTCGCGCCAAAGCCGTGCCTCGCGGCCTTTCTCACGGCACGCCCATTTACGTCGCCAAGGCCGAAGATGCCTGGCTCGAAGACGTCGACGGCAACCGCTACCTCGATTTCGCCGGGGGCATTGGCTGCCTCAACGTCGGTCACCGCCGCGACGAAGTCGTCAACGCAGTCAAAGATCAGCTCGACCACTTTCTGCACACCTGCGTCCAGGTCACGCCCTACGAGAGCTATGTCCGTTTGGCCGAGCGCATGAATGAAGTCACGCCCGGCAAATTCCCGAAGAAGACGATCTTCGTCAACAGTGGCGCCGAAGCCGTCGAGAACGCGGTCAAGATCGCCCGCGCCTACACCAAGCGCCCGGGCACCATCGCCTTTGAAGACGCCTTCCACGGCCGGACCATGATGACGCTCGCTCTCACCAGCAAGACGCATCCCTACAAGGCCGGATTCGCTCCCTTCCCCAGCGAGGTCTACCGCGTCCCCTTCGCCTACTGCTATCGCTGCTCCTACTCCAAGACGTATCCCTCTTGCGACCTCTATTGTGCGCGCCATCTCGAAGACACGTTCAAGCGTGTAGTCGCGAATGAAGAAGTTGCCACAGTGATCGCCGAACCGGTCTTGGGTGAAGGCGGATTCATCGCACCCCCGCCCGACTATTTCCAAGTTCTCATCGACCTCTGCCACAAGTACGGCATCCTCTTCATCGCCGACGAAGTTCAGTCCGGCTTCGGGCGTACCGGCACGCTGTTTGCCAGCGAGCGCTACGGCATCGAGCCCGACCTGATCGTCACCGCCAAATCGCTCGGCGGGGGACTTCCACTCGCCGCCGTCACCGGCAGGGCCGAAATCATGGACGCCCCCGGCGTGGGCGGTCTCGGTGGCACCTTCGCCGGGAATCCGCTTTCGTGCGCTGCCGCGCTTGCGGTTCTTGATCTGTTCGAGCGCGAGAAGTTGCTCGCACGCTCCAACGAACTCGGCGACCGCTTCCAGCGCCGCGCCCGTGAATGGCAACGCCGTTGGCCGATCATAGGCGACGTCCGCGGCCTCGGAGGCATGCAAGCGATCGAGCTCGTGCAGTCTCCGGAAAGCAAAATTCCCGCCGCCGACGAGACGAAAAAAATCACACAACACTGCTACCAGCACGGTCTGATCACGATCACAGCCGGTACCTACTCAAACGTAATCCGGGTCTTGGTCCCGCTCGTGATCACCAACGATCAAATGGATGAAGCTCTGCATGTTCTGGAATCCGCGATCGCCAATGTCTGCGACCAGGAAGGCGCCGTGGCGCAGTTAGTGTAATAATCGATTGTCATCCTGAGTGCGCCGGCGTTGCGCGCGAAGGATCTGGGCCCGCCGCGTGACGCCCGAGCGCGCTTTGCTTGGGCATAACCCGCACGTCTGACGGGCATCCGAATACTTACGATAGCCGAGGCCTCATCATGAGCGTAGCCGCACCGCCGTCCCTTAAGCTGACCAACTTCATCAACGGCCACTGGGCCGATTCGCGCGCCACCGAATGGCGGGATGTAATCAATCCTGCGACGGGCGAGGCTCTCGCGAGCGTTCCGCTGGGCGACGCCGCTGACGTCAACGCTGCGGTAGACGCTGCGGCCGCAGCATTCCCAGAATGGCGCCGTACCCCGCCCGAAGACCGCATCCAGCCACTCTTCAAGCTCAAGTTCCTGCTCGAAGAGCACCTCGACGAAATCGGCCGCATCATCACGCAGGAAAATGGCAAGACTTTCACTGAAGCAAAAGCCGAAATGCGCCGCGCCATCGAAAATGTCGAAGTCGCCTGCGGCATCCCGATGATGATGCAGGGCTACAACCTCGAAGATGTTGCCCGCGGCATCGACGAAATGATGATCCGCCAGCCCCTCGGGGTCACCGCCGCCATTGTGCCCTTCAACTTCCCCGGCATGATCGCATTCTGGTTTCTGCCCTATGCCATCGCGACTGGCAACACCTTCATTCTGAAGCCGAGCGAGCGCGTGCCGCTTACCATGCGATACATCTACGAACTGCTGGAAAAAACAGGCCTACCCAAGGGAGTCGTGAATCTAGTCAACGGAGGCAAGCCCGCCGTCGACGCCCTCCTCGATCACCCGAAAGTCCGCGCCATCAGCTTCGTCGGGTCGACTCCGGTCGCGCAATACATCTATTCGCGCTCAGCCGAAAAAGGAAAGCGCTGCCAGTGCCAGGGCGGAGCCAAAAATCATGTGATCGTTCTCCCCGACGCCGACATGCCCATGGCCACCCAGATCATCTCCGACAGCGCTTTCGGGTGCGCCGGCCAGCGCTGCCTCGCCGTCTCCGTCGCCGTGACAATCGGGGAAGCGCAGAAAACATTCCGCGACTCCATCGCCGACGCTGCCTCAAAACTCAAAGTGGGCAATGGGCTCGAAGACGGGGTTCAGATGGGCCCGGTCATCACGCCGCAGAGCAAAGAGCGCATCGAATCCCTGATCGGTATGGGTGCCAAGCAAGGCGCGAAAGTCCTGCTCGACGGACGCAATGCCAAAATCTCGAAACACGAATCCGGTAACTTCGTGAACCCGACGATACTCGATGACGTCCCGGCTACCAGCGAACTTACCGACACCGAAATCTTCGGCCCGGTCCTGAGCCTCGTTCACGCCAACAACCTTGACGACGCGTTAGCGTTCCTTGAGCGCAGTGCGTACGGCAACCAGGCGTCGCTCTTTACCTCCAGCGGGTCCGCAGCGCGCCGCTTCCGTTACGAAGCGCCCGCCGGGAACATCGGCATCAACATCGGAGTCGCCGCTCCCATGGCCTACTTCCCATTCAGCGGATGGAAGAACAGCTTCTTCGGCGATCTCCACGGCCAGGGCCGCGATTCAGTCGAGTTCTACACCGACAAGAAAGTCGTAGTCGAACGCTGGGCCAAAGAGCACTCGCGAAAGTTTTAAGATGCAATGTAAATTCTCACCACAGAGTTGCGGCTACTAAGTGGTCTTGATCGTGAATCAAGGTTTGTCTTGGAACTGAAGGCGATCGAAAGTATCTGGCCAGTACGTGAAGCGCAAACTGCTAATGTACATAAAACAACCAGGCAAGCACGTAAGCTTCATGATCAACTTCGATACACCGGTACTAGTCAGAGGGATCTGAGGGACCTGTTCTCTAATGTTTGCTTTGTTTCTCTGTGGTGAAAAGACGTAAAGGGGAATTATGACAACGACACTTGCAAACCCCGCCCTGACGGGGCCGGAAATTGTTGACCTAACCAGGAAGCACACGCTCTTCGAATGGTCCGCACAATCGAAGGTCGACCCCATCCCGGTTGCCAAAGCCAAGGGCATCTATTTCTGGACGCCGGAAGGGAAGCGCTTCATCGACTTCAACAGTCAACTGATGTCGGTCAACATCGGCCACGGCGATGAGCGCGTCATCAATGCCATCAAGGAGCAAGCCGAGACGCTCTGCTATGCCAATCCTTTCATGGCGACCGAGCCCCGCGCCCGCCTCGGAGCCAAGCTCGCTGAAATCACCCCCGGTGATATCGACACGTTCTTCTTCACCAACGGCGGCGCCGAGGCCAACGAGAACGCCATCAAGCTCGCCCGCTTCTTCACTGGACGCCACAAGATCATGGCGCGCTACCGCTCCTACCATGGCGCCACCGCCGGCAGCATCTCTCTGACGGGCGATCCGCGCCGGTGGGCCGCCGAACCTGGCATCCCGGGCGTCGTGCGAGTGCTCGATCCCTATCACGGCATCGAGCGCGGATGGGAGTCCGCTGAATCCTCTCTCGCTGCGATCGAAGAGACGATGCAGCTCGAAGGCCCGCACACGATCGCCGCCTTTATTCTCGAGACCGTCGTCGGAACCAACGGCATCCTCATTCCACCCGACGGCTACCTCCAGGGCGTCCGCAAGCTCTGCGACAAGTATGGCATCCTTATGATCGCAGACGAAGTCATGGCCGGCTTCGGACGTACGGGCGAGTGGTTCGCCGTCGATCACTGGAAGGTCGTCCCTGATCTGATCTGCATGGCGAAAGGCCTGACCGCCAGCTATATCGCCCTTGGCGCGGTTGGCATGCGTCATCACATCGCCCAGCACTTTCAGGACAAAGTGTTTTACGGCGGCCTCACTTACAACTCGCATCCCATGGGATGCGCCGCTGCTCTTGCCACCGTCCGCGTCTACGAAGAAGACAAGCTGATCGACAACGCGAAAAAGATGGGAGCGATCATGAAAGAACTCGGCGCCGAAATGGAGAAAAAGCACCCGTCGGTAGGCGCGGTCCGCTCGATTGGCCTGTTCGGAATTTTCGAGTTAGTCCGCAGCCGCAAAACGCGCCAGCCGATGGCCCCATTCAACGGTGCCGCAGAAGAAATGGCTGCCCTCGGAAAATTCTTCCGCGAGCAAGGTCTCTACACTCTCGTGCGCTGGAACACTTTCTTCACGAATCCGCCGCTGTGCATCAACGAGCAGCAACTCCGCGAAGCCTTCGCCATCATCGACAGAGGCCTCGAAATCACCGATAAAGCTGTGAAAGATTAAAGCTGCGGAACAGCGCAAGAATGCAAGCTGGGGCGACCGCCGTGTGCTGCCTTTTCCAACTAGGGGCCACACTCGGGCCCCTACGGCACCGTCACAATCAGCCCCGTACAAGCCTTAGCCCCTCGCCGCCGATAACTGTGCTGCACCGCTGAATCGAAATAAATCGCGTCCTCCGCCTCCAGCGGATACTCGTCGCTGCCAATCCTGACGGTCAGAGATCCTTTAATAACGAAGAGAAATTCGACACCCGCATGCTGGTGCGGTTTAACTTTTTCCGGAGGCATCTCCTGAAACTCCGCCAGATAAGCACTCAACTTCCGTTCATTGGCCCGATAATCCAGGCATTCGAAATAATAGGGAACGTCCTGCGCCCCCGGGCGTTCCGGGAAGCGTACGCGTTCATCCTTGCGCACCACCCCCACCACTCGCCGCTTCCGTTCGTCGGTAAAGAAGAAATCCAGTCCTACGCCAAACACCATCGAAATTCGCAGCAGTGTCGGCAAAGTAGGGAACAACTTCCCCCGCTCCAGCTTCGAAAGCAGCGCGGCCGAGAGACCGGTGTGCTTGCCCAGTTCTACCAGGCCCATGCTCTTTCTTAGCCGCAAAGTACGGAGCTTTTCGCCGATCGAATACCGGCCGAGTCCATCCGTGATCGTTTCATTCACCTTAGTCATGATTGCATAATAATAAAATAAATGTGCATGTTAGTAAATCACGCAGCCATAAAAAAGCTGGCCCAGAAGCGCCAGCTTTTTCCGGCTTTGTTGTTCGCTATTTCTTCTTGCCGAATAATCCGCCCAACCCGCTCAACGGATTCTGTTGCTGTCCATTCTTCCCGCCGAGCGCATTTTTCAGCAGGCCGGTCGCCACGCCCTTCATGTCAGGAGCAAACTTCGGATCCGAAGTTGTCCCGCTCACGTTAATCGGTACTGCCAGTCCTGCCACCGAGGCATTCAGTTTGAAGGCCAGGTCATTGTTTGGGCTCACCGTCCCTGCTCCAGTCATGACACCAATCGACGGCACATCCAGATTGATGTTGTTTGCGTCCGTGCCCGAAGGAGCAACCTTTAAATCGGAACTGAAATTCTTGATCTGAGTGGTACTGCCCGACTGCTTGCCCGCTAATGCCGAGATGGACGAGAGACGCTGCCCTAGATCGAACCCAGCCAGCGACGAATTCTCCAGCCGCACCGTTCCCGTTGTGACCAGTTTGTCCACGGGGCCGGTACTCACCGTATTAATGCTCAGCGTTCCGCCCTTTAACGACGCCTTTGGGGGCAGCATGACGCCTACCGCTGGCAGCATCGCTTCCAGGTTGTCAACGGGCATCCCTTGGCCATCCAGCTTCAAATTCACCGTCGTCGTCGTGCTATGGATGTCATAGGTTCCGCTCAGGTGCGCGATCGCACCACCCATGTTGATGTCACCCTGCTTGATCTGGCCCTCCTGCTTAACCAGGTCGTGGACCACCGTGAGCGTCACATCGACCGGCTTCGTAGCGGGTGAACCCTTCGCCACAACCTTGAGGCTCGTCGCCTTAAGCGCGCCATTCACCTTGGCTTCGTGCCCGTCGGAACTGAGTGAGCCATCCAGATCTGCGATTCCAGAAATCCCCATCTCGGGATCGATAAACCCTGACTGTTCCAGCTTCATCCCCTTGATTACTAGCTTGGCATCGAGCGGTGTCCTCGCGGCGTCGTCCGGATTGATCGGGCCCGCTTTGCCGTCGAGGTGCATGCTTCCTCCTCCGGGCAAATCTGCGCTCATTGAAAACGGGAATGATGATCTGAAAGCGAAGTCCGTCACCGTGATATCGACCTTGTCATAGACATGCGGCTGTGATTTTCCCACTCGCGATACGGTCAGCCGTCCATCCTTCACATTTAATTTCTTCACGGTGATATTCGGACTGGTGGTTCCTCCAGCCGGAGCCGTGCCGGCAGGTGCGGGTTGCGCCGGCGATTCTTTTGCCTCCGGAGTCGACTTTTGTTTCTCCTTTGATTGCGGCTCGGCCTTCATTGGCTCCGGCGGAGCTTTCGTTTCCTGGGAACTGGCCGCGCTGCTGGTTCCGAGGCTCGAAAAATTCCACTTCTCGCCATTCTCGGACTTCACCAGCGTGATCTCCGGCTGGTTCAGCGTCACTTCCGTCACATTCAACGTCCGCGAAAAAATCAGCGGCATCATCTCCACTCCGACCTTCAGCGACTTAGCCTGCACGAATGGACTCTTGCTGAATGCCGCATCATCTGCAATTGCGATATTGTCCGCCGACACGCTTCCCGAGAGCAGCGAAAGCGATAGGTTTCCGACCGTGACCGGCCGCCCTAGGGCCGCCGTCAGTTCGGTTTCGAGTTTTGGCCGGAACGCATTGGCGTCAATGAAAAATGGAACAGCGATAACAACGACGAGGAGAATAGCGATTGCGATTCCTACGATTTTCAGAATACGTTTCATGATTCTTGCCTCCTGCGGGAATTTCCGGGAGAACAACGCGTTGCGCAGCCGGGAAACGTGCGGTTCCGCCAGTGTATCACCGGAAATTCGACGATGCTTGAAAATGGCAGATGCGCCGAATATGGCGCGCGCTCGCAGTCACCCGGCCTTCACTCGAGCGTAATCCTGCAACCCGTCGAATGAACGCATCAGCTGAGCGTCGATTTGGCGCTGCGCGGCAGTGCTAGCTCGTACGGAAAGCAGTCCTGATGTTTTTGAGGGTGGAGGGCGCCGAAACTCCAGGAGTTAGTCACAGCGCAGGGCTGTCAGGGGGTCGATGCGGGCAGCGCGCCGCGCCGGGATGTAACTGGCAAGAAGGGCAATGGCCGCAAGCAGCAGTGAAATTCCCGCGAACGTGATCGGGTCGGTCGTCTGTACGCCAAACAGCAAGCTTCGAATCAGACGCGTGAGCAGGAAGGCCGCAGCCAAACCCACCGTCACGCCGCAAATGGCCAGGGCCATCCCTTGCCGGACCACGAGACTCAGAATATTGAGCCGGGATGCGCCCAGCGCGATGCGAATGCCCAATTCGCGAGTCCCCTGACTCACAAGGTAAGCCATTACTCCGTAGATGCCGATCGTTGCGAGAAGTAGCGCGACGCTCGAGAAGACGCCAAGGAGCAGCGTCGAAAAGCGCCGGCGGGCGAGCGATTCATCGACCCGTCGTTCCATCGTCCGGACGTAGTACATAGGCAGATCTGGGTCGATGCTTCTTAGTTCGGTTCTGGCGGACGACAGCAATGCAACAGGATCCTCGCCGCCGCGAAGGGCTATAGTCATGGCTCGGGTGGGGAATTGGGTATGCGCCAGGTAAAAAGCAATCCGTGGATTGGAGTCGAGGGAGTCCTGCTTGACTCGTCCTACGACTCCCACCACTGTCTGCCAGGGATCCTTGGAGGGAAGTTGGACAATATGAATCCGCTTGCCGATGGGGTCTTGCCCCGGCCAGAGTTGGTCGGCCATGTATTCATCGACGATGACAGCAACGGGGTTGGTCGAGTCATCCTGTTCGTTGAAGAATCGGCCGCGCCGCAACGGTATCTGCATAGCTTCGAAATAATGACCGCCAACGATCCGCTCGTCCGCGTTGAGAAATTTCTCGCCCGGAAGAGGAATGCGCCCCTCGACGGTGATCGGGGTCCAGGCAAACGCTTCGCTTAGGGGAAGAGAAGTAACTCCGCCTGCGGCGATCACTCCAGGAGATTGTTCGAAGCGCTGCCAGAGTTGGCGATAGGTATTTGAGACGGCCTGCTTGTCATTATATTTCGCGCCGGTCATGGTCAGATCGAATGTGAGAACGCCCCGCGGGTTGAAGCCCGGGGACACGCCTTGCAGGCGGGCAAAGCTGCGAATGAGAAGTCCGGCACCGATTAACAGGACGACGGACAAGGCCAGCTCCGTAATGACCAGCAGCCGACGGAGATTATTGCCATGCCCCCAGAGAGCGCTGGTTCCTGCCGATCCACGGCTGGCATCTTTGAGCGTTGAATTCAAATCCAGTCGTGAAACACGCAAAGCTGGGACAAGACCGAAAAGAATTCCGGAGGACACGGAGAGCAGCAACGTGAATAAGAGCACACGCCCATCGATTCCCACGTCCTGTAATCGCGGGATGCTCTTTGTTCCTAATTGGTGAAGCCATTGCATCGTGAAAAGGCAAATCAAAATACCGAGGGCGCCACCTGACAGGGAAAGCAGCAGGCTCTCCGTTAATAGTTGACGAACGATATGCCATCGGCCCGCCCCGATCGCGGTTCGCACGGCAATCTCCTGCTGGCGCGCCACCGCCCGCGACAACATGAGGTTGGCGACATTGGCGCACGCGATGAGCAATACAAACCCAACCGCTCCGAGCAGCACCCATAGTGGGCGCCGGACGTTGCCGACGACTTGCTCAAAGAGAGGCACGATGCTGAAGGTCAAGCCGCCATTTGGGGGATAGGTTTCCGGAAAGTCATGTCGTAAGCGGGCCGTAAGGATGTCCATCTCAGCCTGAGCTTGCTGCAGCGCGACACCGGGCTTCAGTTTTCCTACGATGTTGTAGTCTTCGTGATCGCGAACCTGGGAAGCTGCAGTTGGAGCTAAGGACAGAGGTAGAAAGATTTCCTCCTGCTCTGTTCCGTAGAGCAGGGGAATTACCTCCCGCGGCAGAGAAAAGGTCGGCGGCAGGACGCCTACTACCACGTAGGGTTGCCCGTTGAGTATGACGGGCCTACCCAAAACATTAGGGTCGCGGCCAAAATGCCGGGACCACATTCCATCCGTCAGTACCGCCGTCAAAGGATGCCCAGGGAGGTCTTCGTCTGGCGTCAGCACCCGACCGAGGGCCGGATTGGCGCCCAGCATCCGCAGAAGGCCTGACGAGACACGAATGACGCCGACTCGTTCCGGTTCGCCTTGTCCGGTCAGGTTGTACGTGCCGCCTATTGCGATGGCAAGCTGCTCAAATCCCCGGTGACCTGTCTTGATGTCAAAATATTGCGCGGTAGAAAACCAATCCTCGGTGATGCCCAGCCCGGGCGAGCGATTCCACAGAATCACGAGCCGATCAGGATCCGCATATGGGAGAGGGCGGAACAGCAGCGCATTGGCGACGCTGAAGATGGAGGTGTTCGCTCCAATTCCGATGGCGAGTGATGACACTGCTATCAACGTGAACCACGGATTCCTCGCGAAGGAGCGGAGGGCGAAGCGAATGTCTTGTGTCCACGTGCCCATTGGAGCGTCATGCTAGCATAGCTCGCTGCGGCTCATCAGACTGAGATCCTGGATGAAAGCGAACCGGTTGCTTTAGTTGCGATGGAAACGGTAGCAGAGGAGTAGGGTTGGACAAACGCAGCTTCATGAAGTTCGCGTTGGCTACAGCGGCGTCGCCGTTCTGGTCCAGGTTCCTGGGCTGGGCGCAGGATCAGAAGTTGACCAACTGGGCGGGAAATCTCGAGTACGACACCGAACGCCTGTACCAGGCCGCCACGGTGCAAGATGTCCAGCGATTCGTCAAGACTACGGATCACTTCAAGGTCCTGGGGACACGCCACTGCTTCAACGATATCGCCAATACCGATCAGCAATTCCTTTCGTTGCGATCGCAGGACAAGGTCGTGGAACTGGATCGGAAAGCGCAAAAGGTCACGATTGAGGCTGGAATGAGTTATGGACAGTTGTGTCCCTATCTCGACCAGCATGGTTTTGCCCTGCACAATCTCGCGTCACTGCCCCACATTTCCGTGGCAGGCGCTTGCACTACGGCGACGCACGGCTCCGGTGTGAAAAATCAAAACCTCTCGACCCAGGTTTCAGCGCTTGAGCTTGTTACAGCAACCGGAGACGTACTGACGCTGAGCCGCGACAAAGATGGTGAAACGTTCCGCGGAGCGGTCGTGGGGTTGGGTGCTCTTGGCGTGATCACAAAGGTGACGCTCGATCTGCAGCCGTCGTTCACCATGAAGCAGTATGTCTACGAGAACGTTTCTCTGGAACAGCTGTGCCAGCACTTCGACGTCATCGAAGGAAGTGCATACAGCGTCAGCCTGTTTACCGATTGGCAGAAACAGCGGGTGAATGAAATCTGGCTCAAAGTCAGGAATGATGCGAATCCGGGCTTCGAAGCGAAACCAGAGTTTTTCGGGGGCAAGCTTGCGGCCAGGAATCTGCACCCCATCGCCGAACTTTCCGCGGAGAATTGCACGGAACAAATGGGAGTAGCGGGCCCATGGTACGCGCGTTTGCCTCACTTCCGCATGGGCTTTACGCCAAGCGCCGGCAAGGAATTGCAATCCGAGTACTTTGTTCCGCGTAAGCACGCGGTCGAGGCCATTCTGGCGGTGGAGCGCTTGCGCGATAAGGTAGGGCCGCACTTGCTGATCTCGGAGATTCGGACCATCGCCGCCGACGATTTTTGGATGAGTACGGCGTACAAGCGGGACAGCGTTGCCATCCATTTCACCTGGAAGCAGGATTGGCCCGCGGTGCATCAGCTACTGCCGGAAATTGAGAGGGAATTGGCCCCATTCGATCCCAGGCCCCACTGGGGGAAGCTCTTTACCATGGCGCCTACGCAACTGAGATCGCGTTACGAACGCCTGCCGGACTTCGTCGCCTTGGCCGGGAAGCTGGACCCAAAGGGCAAGTTCCGAAACAAGTTCCTCGAACGGAACATTTTCAGCTAGCGAATCCTCAAATTTAGAAGTTTTTACCGGACAATGCCGGCCCGTAACGCCTTGGCCACGGCTTGCGACTTAGAGTGTACGTGAAGCTTTTCGTATACGTGTTTCATATGAAATGCGACAGTGTTCGCGGTGACGTTCAGCTCGCGCGCGGCCGTTTTGTAGTTGTGCCCTTCCGACAGAAGTTTGAGCAGTCGGAGTTCGTGGGGAGTCAGATCATGAACTTCGGCTTGTGGGGGCCGAAAGTCGCGAAACAAGCGGATTACGCGATGGGCAATCTCGGGGGACATCGGACCCCCGCCATCAACTGCTTCTTTGACACTGTCGAGCAAACGAACCGGTGCTGTCTTCTTCAATAGGTACCCGGAGGCCCCGGCGCACAAGGCCGCAAAGATGCGATCGTCGTCATCGTAGACGGTGAGGGCCAGTATTTTCGCGGTGGGACAAAGTTCGTGCAGGCGGGGAAGGCCTTCGATGCCAGAGATGCCGGGAAGGCCAATATCCATCAGGATCACATCGGGACTCTCATCTCCAATCTGCGCTAAGGCTTCTTCCATGCTGCGATGTGCCCCTGTGCACTTATATCCGGGGGTGCCGTCGATGAGCATACGGAGGCCTTCACGGATCTCGCGCTGATCCTCGATCACGGACACGCTAATGGTGTTCAAGTCTGCCAAGTCGATTTTTCTGGAACGCTCCCGGATTAAGCCATGCACGGTTCCGAACAAAATGTCCCAAAGGGACAGATTGTCTCGCGGAATCGCTGCCACGTCTGCTACCTGTACAGGTAGTAATTGTGCTTAACTGCGTGGAAAAATCAGTTGGCGGAGAGTCGTGGATCGGCCGAGGCGAGCATTGAGACGAATGGTCGTTCCACGGCCTGGATCAGACTCGATCACCACACTTCCACCGACCCTGCGCGCCCGCTCCTCCATGCTGTTAATGCCGTGCCCTTGTCCTTCTATTGTTAGAGGTTGGAACCCCAGGCCGTTGTCGTGGACCTCGAGAAACAGTTCGTCCCCTCGCACATCGAAGGTGATTTCCACGACGCTGCTGTTCGCGTGACGAACAACATTATTGATGGCTTCTTTGAAGATCAGGAAGATTTCCCGGCGTAGCTCCGCACTCAATGATGTCGCGGCCGATCCGGCAGGCGCACGGAACTGAACATCAATATTGGCGCCGTCCAGCATGTCGCTGGCCAGGCGACGCATGCGCTGGGCGAGGTCGCCCAGATGATCGCGCTTAGGGTTAACCGCCCAAACGATGTCACTCATCGAGTCCACGAGTTCACGGGAGAGATCGGCGATGCGCACCAGTGGTTCGGAGTCCGCGTCATCATGGCGGCGCTGCCGCACGACCTCGCTCATGATCGCGATCTGGGTGAGGCTTGAGCCGATGTCGTCATGCAGATCGGTCGCGATTCGGGTTCGTATGCGCTCCAGGTCCAGCAGGTGATGAACCCGATAATTGTAGGCACGATAGATCAGCCAGGCCGTTAGCAACGCAGCGAGGGTCAGAAACCACCAACGTCTCCACACTGGCGGCAAGATCTGCCAGTCGACCGTGGCCACAGTAGGGCTGACTACTCCTTCGGCGTTTACCGCCCGGACGAGGAACCTGTATCGCCCTGGGGGAACGTTGGGGTAGTTCACCGCCCGGATCTCGGTCGCAGGGCTCCAGTCGCTGCCGGCAACGCCCTCGAGCTTGTACTGATATCGAATGGCATCGCCAGGCCCGAAGTTGACGCTGGAGTATCCAATTTCGATCTGATTTTTGTTGTGGGGCAGCACCAGGCCGTCGACGCGAATTTCCCCGAGTTCTGAGATCAGGTAGGACTGGTCCTGAATCTTAACCTGCGTAATCCGAATGGGCGGCGGTTCGCCATGCCGAACTGGAGCTGGCTGCAGAAGGGATAAACCATCGAGGCCAAACCACAATCGGCCTTCGCGGTCGCAGTATGCTACGTGATGATCGGAGCCGGGCGAAACGAGTCCATCGGCTTCGGTGTAATGGTGGATGGCGCCCGTCGTCGGATTGAGCCGGTCCACTCCCCGGTCGGTCCAGAAGTAGATTTCGCCGAAGTGATCTTCAGTGACTGCCCGTACGTCGTCGCTCGATAATCCATCTTTGGTTGAGTACGTGCTCAGTTTCGGATGGTCTGCCCCAGGATCATCAATCCTTACCAATCCACTTCGAGTCGTCGATGCCCACAATCGCCCTTGATGGTCCAGGAATAAGGAATACATCGATCCGGTAGGAAACGTTTTCGGCCGAACAACCCATTCATACTGACCGTGGCGGTAACGAAATAACCCTCCTTCCCACGACCCCATCCAGAGATTTCCGGCGCGGTCCTCGCGATAGGAGATCGGCAGGCCAAAACCCGGCGGGAAGGGAATGAAGCGTTGCGAGGTACGCTCCCAGCGTAGACAGCCATCCCATGCGCTTACCCATATATCTCCCCGCGAGTCCTCGTAGAGGCGGAAGATGTTCCTCGGCTTTTGGTAAACCACCTTCGGAAGAGTCTGGGCCAGATCTTCCAGTCTGGAAACGGCCGGATACCGATACAAGCCGACCCACGTCGCCATCCACCATTCGCCCAGATGATCCTGAAGGTGAGTCTGTCCCCATCCCCAGCCGCCCCAATCCCAACCCGCATCATGCCCGGGCACGCGCGGGGCAACGGCGGTAAAGTGCTCACCGTCGAAACGGTGAATAAATCGGCTGTGAATTCCGGTCACGACATAGAGAGAGCCGTCATTTCCTTCAAAGATCGAGCGAACGTCGTTCGTTTTCAGTCCATCTTCGGGCCCATACGTGATGAAAGCGCTGCGTGCGGTTTTCTCCCGTCCGCTCCATAGGTTGCCTTCTCGATCCTCAAGATCGTAGCCATGGCCGTTGGGGTCGAACATGCGGAATTGGATGTGACCGCCTGGATCGGTGACGATCTCCCAAGTGCCGTAGGCCCACAGCCAAATGCGACCGTCAGAGGATTCGAAGACCGAACCAACTTCGCGCGTCGGCTGATGCCAGTTGTCGAATACCCGTGCAAATAGGGGCCGTCCGAGTTGCGGATTTGGAGCCATCAGGGCCAGACCGTGGAATGTGCTCACCCATATCCTGCCCAGGTGGTCCTGGGTGATAGACGAAATGCGATTGGCAATCAGGAACGGATCATCAAATACGTCGGAGGTCCCGTCCGGTTTACGGCGCCAGAGCGCAGCTCGTTTATTCGGATCATGGACCGTGATCCAGAGGTTTCCGGCATGATCGGAAAGAAACAATTCGGGCTTATAGTTTTGCGGAATTTTAAGCCCGGACCTTTGCACTGTCCACGTGCCTTGGGATGGCACGAGCTGGAACAATCCAGAGTCGGCGGCGATCCACACGATGCCATGGGTATCTTCCTGAAGCGCGGTGACGCCCCCGGTTTCACTCGCTCCGTAAACCGAGAACATCGGTCCCTTGTCGGGCTTCGGATTGAGGAGAGCCACCCCTCGCGCTGTACCCACCCAGTATTGTCCATTGCGCGTTTCGAGGAGGTCCGCGACCACCCGATCCGGCAGCCCTTGCGCGACGCTGTAATTGGTGAAGGTGTAGCCGTCAAACCGGGAGAGCCCCTCCGTCGTGCAGAACCAGAGAAAGTCATGGGAATCCCGGTAGGTGCAGGTAATCGTGTCGTTCGGCAGGCCGTCGGCGGTGCTGTAGATGCGGGTCGGGAGCCGTCGGGCCTGCACCTGCATCGCAAAGAAGAATAAGAGAGCCGCTATGGTCGCAGCGGCTTTATGGGAACAGAGAAGCGTAAATCGAGGCCGGGGTGCCTCCTGCGACGACTCAATTCGGGCTCGAGATGCGATTCTCGGCGGCATGGGCGGGAACGCGGTGCACAATCAACTGGCGGCCGGAACATCGAAAACTTGCGCGACATTCTAGTACAGATTGGGGCGTCTTGAACTGCGGGCGAACAATCTGTGCCCCACCCGGCGAGGCGCAAGTGTTCTTTCGTCCAGTTCTCAGACGGAGTTCGATTCCTACCTGAACAGGTGGTGACCCGTCCGTCTCAGCATGGTTGAATTCAGGCGTTACTACTCAGGGAGCGTTCAGCCCAGAGGCGCATCTGGCCCGTCCGGGGGGACCGGGCCAGAGGCACCTCAACAAAATCGGGACAAGTCTTCCCAAAGCCTCGAAATTCTCCGTCGTACTTTGGCTAGCGTCGAGGTGAGTTCGTCGCCCCTGGCGTCGGCTTGACGCCGCGAACCTCGAAAAACACTCTTCCTGCACAGCCGGTTATTGACATACGCTACTTCGGGACATGTACGTTCGTTTGCTGAATGTCATCACCCGGGGGTCGGTGCCGAGCAGATTTCGCAGTATGCTCGTGCCTTGAGTATGCTTCGGAATTCCGCCTTGGTTCTCGTGTTGTTCACGCTGCTGGTTGCGCCGGCGCGCTCGCGAGAGCAATACAAGCCCCTGCCCTTGCCGCACCCCGCGCACACGGAAGAGGGATGGGCAGAAAAAACCCTGAAAACGCTCTCGGTCGAGGAAAAGGTCGGGCAGTTGTTCATGATCCGGCTGCGTGTGGAATTCCTGAAGGGTCGTGGTGCCGGGTACGCTGAGCTCCTCAATAATATTCACAAATATCACGTTGGTTCCCTCGCCATGTCTGTGCCCTCGGAAGGGCGAGCGAGCGACGTCAACCGCCGAATCGAGACGGTTACTCTGCTGAACGAGCTTCAGGAACAATCGGAGCTGCCGCTGCTGATCGCCGGCGATTTCGAGAGAGGCGTCCTGCCCGCTCATCTTTTTGGAACAACGGTTTTTCCCCATGCCATGGCTTTCGGTGCCGCCGGCAGCCTTGAGTACGCGGAGGAGTTTGGCCGCATTACAGCACAGGAAAGCAGAGCCTTAGGGGTGCATTGGAACCTGTTTCCTATCGCGGACGTGAATTCGAATCCGGCGAACCCAATCATCGGGACTCGGGCCTTCGGCGGCGACGCCGGGCAGGTAGGCGATCTGGTGGCAGCTTATATCCGGGGCGCGCGAGCGAATGGAATGTTGACCACGGCCAAGCACTTCCCGGGCCATGGAAATACCGCAATTGACTCGCATCTGGCGGTCGCCCTGGTGGATGATGATGTTGATCGCCTGCGAGCGACCGACCTGCCGCCTTTTCAGAAAGCCATCGGTGCCGGTGTGGATGCGGTGATGACTGCTCACGTGCGCGTCACGGCCCTCGATTCTGATCCTCACCGGGTCGCCACGACGTCTCCCGCGATCGTGACGGATTTGCTGCAAAATCAACTTGGTTTTAAGGGAATTGTGTTGACTGACGCCTTGGATATGGCCGGTCTGACCCGGCTTTATCCCAATGAACCCGGGCGTGTGGCAGTGGACGCCTTCAAGGCCGGGAACGATGTGCTCACCATGCCTGCTGACCTGGATGCATGCTACCGGGCGATGGTAGAAGCAGTTCGAGTCGGAGAGATTTCGGAGGAGCGGCTGAACTCCTCTGTTCTCAAAATCCTGCGCGCCAAGTCTTCCGTTGGCCTTGATAAGAACCGCGCCGTCGATGTGGCAGCGATTCCCGGACTGGTTGGAAGCCCTGAGAATCTTGCCGTGGGGCAGAGAATCTCCGACGCATCGATGACCCTGGTGCGCGACAACGGAACCCTGATTCCGTTAAAAAGAGGACGTCGCGAAAGGAGTCTGCCGGTTGCATATCCCTCAGCGAAACGCGCTCCGTCCTTACTCCTGGTAGTCCTTTGCGACAACGTGCGCGCCGCTGACGGGCGTGTTCTGGCGCGCGAGGTTTGGGACCGGGCGCCCAATGCGAATGTAATTTATGTCGATCCTCGGGTCGAAGCGGTAAAGGCGGAGGAAGTGCTGGACGCGGTAGATCGATCGCAGGAGGTTGTGGTGGCCGTTTACGTGGTTCCCTCGGCTGCGCGAACCAGGACAGTAGCGCGCGGCCAGAAGAATTCCGCATCGCTTCCAGATTCGACCGCGCGGTTGTTGAACGGGATTTTGGCACATGCGAGCAAGCGCACCGCGGTTCTGGCAATGGGTACACCTTACCTGACCGAATACTTTCCAACGATCCAGAACTACATCTGCACGTTTTCCAACGCAAGGGTCTCTGAGGTCAGCGTGGCACGAGCCCTCTTTGGGGAAATTCCTATGCTCGGGCATTTGCCGGTCAACCTATCCGATTCCGGCATGGCATTGGAGAAGCCTCGCCAGCCTCCTATGGTCGCCAACCTCGCGTCAGGCCGCTAGCGCAGTCGTATATAACGGCAATCGCTGTCTCCTTTCGTTCTGAATCATCTCACCGCTCGTTAACACCGGTACGGCTTCGTGCGTCTATCATTCCGTGGGGTTTGCTTCCGAATGGGTGCAACGTCGGGAGAGGGGATGGATTTTCTCGCGGCAGGGCAGGGGGCCCTGGCAGTGAGGGAGAAGCCTGCTGGTCCCGTTGCGGACGACTCGTCGTTGGTGGAAGCAGCGCGAGGCGGCGACCGCTCCGCATTCGGGAAGCTCTACGACCGTTATGCGCCGGCCGTTCACGGAATTCTGCTCGCAAGGGTCCGGCGTGATGACGTAGATGATCTGGTGCAAGACGTTTTTATGATCGCGCTGCGCCGCCTTTCCACGTTGCGAGACAACGCGAGTTTCGGTGGCTGGCTGGCGGCGATTGCGCGCAATCGCGCGGTGGATTTTCATCGGCGCTCCGGGCCCGAAACACAGTTGGATGACGAGCTTGCAGTTGCGAAAAGTTCCGACAGCGCCGCAGCGGACGACCAACGTCAAGCCCGTGGAATTCTTAGTGTGATAAAGAGCCTGCCCGAGGCGTACCGCGAAACTTTGACTCTGCGATTGGTCGAGGGAATGACGGGGCCCGAGATTGCCGCTCGCACCGGGATGACCCACGGATCCGTTCGCGTGAACTTGCATCGCGGCATGCAGCAGCTGCGGGCCAAACTCGGTTGGAACACAGAAAGCGATCCGCCGCCGGAGACGTACTGAAGCATGGCAACAGGAAACAATCCGATGGAGAACGATCCCGTCGCAAGAAACGACGGCTACTTGTGGGACCGGACGGGCGATCCTGATCCTGAGATTCAGAAGCTCGAAGGATTGCTGGGAAGCTTTCGCCACGACCGTCAAGCCCCGGTTTTCCCGCAGATCGTTCCGGATCGAAAGCGACGCATATGGCCCTGGCGGATGCGCCTAGTTCCTTTATTTGCGGCATCGGCTGCGATGATCGCAATCGCTGCTTTCTTTTTCTTTGTACACAGGAGCCGAATCACTTCCGTTGCTTTGGGTGATTGGAGCGTTTTTCGCCTAACAGGTTCGCCGCGCTTTGGGCGGATGGAAAGCGGCGCGGAAGGTGGTCTGCAGGGTAGCGAATTCGTGGAGACCGATAAGAGTTCGCGAGCGAGTCTGCGCGCGGAGGACATCGGACAAATCGAGATAGAACCCGGGACACGTGTGCGCCTGTTGAAGGGATCGGCGGGGTTCAAGCGGATCGCGTTGGATCATGGCACGATTTACACCTATATATGGGCCCCTCCGGGTCAGTTCGTAGTCGATACACCGTCGGCGAGGACAGTGGACTTGGGTTGCGCTTACACGCTGCACGTTGACGATTCCGGCGCTGGATTGGTTCGCACATATCTCGGATGGGTGGGATTCAAGTTGAATGGACGTGAGTCGTTTATTCCGGCAGGCGCTGCTTGCGCGACCCGTCCTGGCGTAGGTCCCGGAACCCCATATTTTGAAAGTGCCTCTCCTACATTGCGTGCGGCTCTGCATCGCTTTGACTTCGAAGACATCACCGCTGAGCAACGATCATCAGATTTGGCAGTCGTACTGAGGTCGGCGCGGAAGGTTGATGCGCTTACGCTCTGGCATCTGCTATCGCGGGTTGATGAACGCGATCGAGTTCTCGTCTTTAACGAACTGCGTGGATTCGTGCCTCTTCCCCAAGGCGCAAGCAACGAGGGAGTCCTTCGTCTTGATCAGGCTATGCTCGACCAGTGGTGGAACCACTTGGGGTTCGACGATATTTCCGTCTGGCGGCATTGGGAGCGTTCCTGGCCCGAGCAAGATTCAGCCGCCGGTCCAAAATACTAAAAATCCCGCGCAGTCACTAGCTTTCCGCTTCTTCTCGTAGCCTCTGCCCCTGTTAACACATTCGGGCTTGATCGCGTCTTGTCAACGTGCGGTTAGAACGCTAAATCAAGCCCGGAGACAGACGATGAATTCCTGCTCAGTTGTATCAAAGCTCACAATCAGCATCGCGGCAATTGTGGTTGGACTGACTACGTACGCGCATGCCGGTCCGCCATTGATCTGCCATCGCATCGAAATTGGACAAGCCAAGTCCCTTCCATTGATCGATTGGAACCGGCAGGACACAGCCGGATACGTCCTGAAGAATCTCAGCCGCGACACTTTGGCGATCCTCGACGCAAATGCTCCCGTGCTGGTGCGTATGGAGACGCTCCGCAGGGCGGTCATCTATGCCCGTCATGATCCGCAGGTCGCAAAGGAATTGCTCACTCGCGTTATGGCACGAACCACTCCGTCGGAAGTCACGGGACGTTCTGAGGCCCTGGCATGGTTCGACGCCGGATATCTGATCGAGACTTATAAGCAGTGGATCGGAAGAACTGGACCGCATCCCGCGGCGGGCATGGATGGCTATGGCCTGGTCAAGAAAGCGATTTCCCTGCGCGGCGAAGACGCTGAAATGGAGTTTGCCGCGGCGTTGATTACATTGAGCGGGCCAGAGAGCGCCCACCGCGATCACCGCCGGCGTGCCATCGAGGGAGCTAAAGCCGATCCACTGCTTTCACAGAATCTTGCCGCAGACTTTCACGGGCAGACGATTGCTGAAATGTAGGTCCATTGCCGATCGGAGGAAGCCACCATGATTTCCCTCGTCCAAATTGTGTTTTCGAGCAAAAATCCAGGGCGGCGCCTTGGTGCAATCGCGGTGCTCGCCCTTCTTGCGCTCGGTGGCACCGGTCTTCTGATCGCGGATGAACCACAAGTCGCGCCAGACCTCACGGTCCATGAGTGGGGAACATTCACTTCGATCGCCGGGGCTGATGGAGAGGCGATGACGTGGCAAACGATCCAGGATTCCGACGAACTGCCGCAGTTTGTGGAGCACCTCAGCGGCGTCGACTCGAAGAGCGGACTTCGAGGCACGATTCGAATGGAGACGCCGGTTCTGTACTTTTACTCTCCGCGAACGATGAAAGTGTCGGTCCAGGCGAGATTCTCGCGAGGGATTATGACGGAATGGTATCCGCACGCCCAAACAGAGCCTGGCAAAGGGCTGCGCGACCCGGATCTGCATCACATGCAAAGAGATGGAAGGATTGTGTGGCCCGCAGTTACCTTGTCTCCAGAATCGAATGGACACTTTCCGAGCCCGCTTCCTACGAACCGATACTATGCGGCCAGGGAAACCTCGTCCACGCCGCTGACCGTCGAGGCCAGCGCTGGAACACAGCAGGAGAAATTCCTGTTTTATCGAGGTGTCTCGGCGGCTCCGCTGCCAATCTCTGCCGCGCAAAAGCCAAGCGGAGAGATCCTCATACGAAGCCTCGATGGCAGTCAGATTCCGTCGATGATGCTGTTCGAGCGGCGTGGAACCCGCATCGGCTATCGATGGGCGGGCCCCACAGCGGATGAAGCCGAGATACAACAGCCTGAGCTTACCGGCAACCTGGAATCACTATTGGGCGAACTCGAAAGCGTTCTGACAAGCCAGGGCCTCTTTGCCGACGAAGCTCACGCGATGGTGGAAACCTGGCGGGACTCATGGTTCGAAGAAGGTAGCCGCTTGATTTACGTGGTCCCACCCAATTTTGTCGACAGGATTCTGCCGCTGACGATTGATCCGGCGCCGGGGCGAGTAGTACGAGTGTTTGTCGGGCGGATCGAGATTGTCACGCCGGCGACTGCCGAAGCAGTGAAGACAGCTCTTTCGTCCCATAATGCGGCGACTCTGAGCAAATACGGACGGTTTCTGGAACCAATCCTGGAGATCTTGAACGAACGGGATGCCGAAAATCGAGAAAACACAGATGCGGGCCACTAACTTCAGGCGTTGGCGAACCATGAAAAAAAAGGCGCGAGTCTTGCTCGCGCCTTTCATTTCTGCGTTGACTAGCCTTGCGTCGGATGCAACACGCGGAACGTGCTTCCGTTGTGAGACCAGACCAGCACCAGCGCATCGCCGTCCTTAGAAATGGACGACAACGCCTTCTGCACATCGTCAGCGGAGTGTACCGGCTGGCGGTTTACCTCGGTGATCACGTCTCCCTGCTGTAATCCAGCGTTATCCGCAGGACTGCCTGGGGTTACCTGTTCGATCACCGCGCCCTGCACCTGGTCATTCGCCTGCAGTTGCTGGCGTAGATCTGGTGTCAGATCGGAGAGGCCAAGACCCCATCGCGGTTTTCCATTCGCGGCGCTGGAGCTTTCGACCCCATGCTCGCCCTTCGACATCGAGCCGAGCGTCACCGGCAGCTCGACGCTCTTGCCATCGCGGAGAACTCCCAAATGTAGCGTGGTTCCAGGCTGCTGCTCGCCGACTTTAGCCTGCAATTCGCCAGCGTCCGCGACACTCTTTCCATCGAGTTCGGTGATGACATCCCCAACCTTCAATCCGGCTTTCGCTCCTGGAGAACTAGGCTCTACTTGTGTCACTACAGCGCCAGAGGCATTGTTGACGTGGAAGAACTTGGCTTCATCCGGAGTCACGTCGTTGATACCGATACCGATGTAGCCGTGATTTACCTTGCCGTACTTGATCAAGCTATCGACCGTCGGCTTTACGATCTGGGCGGGAATGGCAAACCCCATTCCGGAGAAGCCGCCTGTTTCCGAGACCAGGAACGTGTTGATGCCGACAACTTCACCGTGGGCATTCACCAGCGGGCCACCGGAGTTGCCGGGATTGATAGCGGCGTCGGTCTGAATGAATTGGCCAGGCGCACGTCGATCGGCGGCGAAAGGATTCGGCCGGTTCAGGGCGCTAACAATACCCCGGGTCACGGTGAAGCGGAATCCCAGCGGATTGCCAAAAGCCAGCACGGTTTGTCCCGGATGCAACTGCATTGAGTCCCCGAGTGGAACACTGGGGAGGTTGTTGCCTTCGATCTTGATGACCGCGAGATCGGTCAGAGGATCGGCGCCAATCAGCTTGGCGGGCAGGATGCGGCGGTCCGTCATGGTGACGCGGATATCGACGGAACCATCGATCACGTGATTGTTGGTAACGATATAGCCATCGGGAGAAATGATGACGCCGCTACCCAGGCCGTGTTCAACCCTCGGTTGAGGACGCATGCGTTGTCCGAATTGACCGCCGAAGGGAGCGTTGGGGCCGAAAAATTTCCACATCGGAGAATCATCATTGCCCGGGCCGTTGTCATCGCCTTCCATCGGATTTTGCATGTCCCCCGTTTTCTTGGAGACGACGGTTACGTTTACGACGGCTGGGGTTACCCGTGCCGCCAAGGTTTCCATGGCGTGGTCGAGCGAGAGCAGTGCGCTGACGCTGTTGTCGTCGAGCGCAGCGGCTGGCGCTGCCATGGCCACAGGCGTCGCAGCACGTACGGAGGTGTCGAATTTATAGGCTGCCAGCGAAAGCACAAGCGCAATCGCCGCAGTCGTCGTGATCAGGAAACGTTTGTTGAGCGCTCCCTGAGAGTTTCTGATCCAGTTTCTTATCTTGCTTGAATTCATGGTTGTTTCACCCCTTATGGTTTGGTTCTAGGTTCTTGTTCAACTAAATGTTTAGTTGTTACGGTCAAAAATTTTTTAGATCCACCTCACTAAAATCGCGGACTGCACTGGGTGCCCATCAGCCGTCGTGCTAGTCCATGTCCAGACACACAGAGCCCAGCCTGCCGGGCGCGGAGAAGCAGGCAAGCCGTCTGGCGACTGCCGCAAAATGAAAATCGTTTCTTCAATGACCGGCGCGGTCTGATTTGCGCGGGTTCGCAAGACGAGCGGGACGTGCGGTACTTCCGCCTTCAGAAGCCGCGGATGCGACGAACGATGTGGGTGGAAGCCTGCCGGAATAACTTTGGACGAAGAATTCAGATTCCGACGTAAAGAAGAAGGGACTGCGACGGAGCGGCCTGCAGAAGCTGCGCCTGAAGAACTCAGCAACATTTCCGTTTGTTGATTCGCCTGCGACCGGAAAGCAATCAGTCTTGGCATGTACGGAACGGCTGCGAACGCCGCGATCAGCAATCCTGCGCTCATGGCCACGGCCGGCTTCTTCACACCTGTGTGACCAGGCCGTTTGGAATCGAGGATCTGCGCCACGCGGGCGGACATCTGATGGACGCGGCTCACCAAGGCCTGTGCCATCGCCAATCCGCGAGCACAGTGCAATTTTTCAGCGAACGAAATCAACGAAGAGGCATAAGCGCGCGGGCTGGCGGTCTGCGCCAGTACCACGTCATCACAGGCCATTTCACGCTCGAGGCCGAGGCGATTCTCGATCCACCAGACGGCCGGGTGAAAAAAGAAGATCGCTTTTACGAGCTTTTGGATCACGTTGGTCCAGTCATCCCATCTCCCAAGGTGCGCGAGTTCGTGGCGGACAATCATTTCAATCTCGCCGCCGGAAAGCTGAGAAAACAGTTTTTCGGGGAACACAACGGCCGGACGAAATAATCCCAGCGCCGCAGGGACGGCCAGATCCTTTGAAGTGCAGAGGCTCACGCTCCGACGTCCAGAAAGTGTGTGAACGATGTTCGCAACCGCAGGTCCAAGCGCAGCCGTGTCTACCTCAGTGCAATTCTTGCGGAGCGCACGCATTCGCCACAGCCCGGCCGCGAGACGGACCGCGAAAAGTGCAGCGCCCACGGACCATGCAACGAAGAAATACAAAGCCCATGAAGGAGCAAGGATAAGGGCACTATGTGCTGAGTCTGCGGCACTCGTCCCGAAGGGCAGGTATCGGAACGCGCCTGCCGAAAGAAACGGGAAAAACACGATTGCCAAAAGCGCTGAGAACCAGATCGCGAATCGTGTGCCCGCGTTCTGGTGTCCGAAAATGCGCAGTGATGTCCATACCAGAGCGGCAAGGATCACACCTGCGACGCCCGCAGTCGTCAGCCGTTCGATAAAGATTTGCATGAATAGCTGCATGACGGGTGCGGTCACCTCTGGCCACCCTTCCCATCGTCGCCGATATCGCTTCGATCCAACATCTGCCGCAACTCTCGTAACTTATCTGCGTCAATCGTTTCGTTTTGCAGGATGTTCAGGACCAAGTCTTCATGGGAGTTGCGGAAAAAGCGGCTGACCAGATGTCGAATCTCCGACCGGGTCGCTTCCTCCCGGTCGATTGTCGGCTGAAAAATGTGTGCGCGGCCATCCTTCGCGTGCATTACGTGACCCTTCTTTTCAAGAACCCGGATGGTCGTGAGAACGGAGTTGTAGGCCAGGATCGAAGGCAGTCCGTCGACTACTTGCTGGACGGTGCAAGCGCCCTTGCGCCATAACACCTCCATGATCCGAAGTTCGGCTTCCGTTAATGTTGCGGATTGCTTCGGCGGCAAGCTGACCTTTCCTCCCAAAACATTGGACGATGGACCCAGTAAAAAGTAACTAATTATTTAGTTGCCAAGTTGGAGGGTCGAGATGCCCAGCCATAATTTGGGGGCTCTTGCAACTGAATGTAATAGTTCTCAGAAGTAAGCTAAATCATTGCTGTTGCTGCTGTTCTTGCTCGGAATGCAGGGCGGGCGTCCGAATTAGAACTGGACGGGACCGGATCACAAAGGATGGAGCGGGCGGCTCAGGGCGGACTTCATCGGCGGGGCTGACTGAGACGGATACGCTCAGCTCACTCTGAGCGTCGCCTTTGTAGACGCCGCGGGTCGGCGGGACGTCTGCGTAGTCTCGGCCGATTGCCACTTTGATATGGCGATCGGCCCCAACCAGGTTGTTGGTTGGGTCGAATGCAACCCAACCTAGCCGTGGGATAAGAGCCTCAGCCCAGGCATGTGAGGCGCCTTCTGATGAACGGTCCGCCTTGGTTTCGTCACGATGGAACATGTAGCCGCTGACGTAACGACAGGGAACCCTAAGGCTTCGCACGAGCGCGATCATGATGTGGGCGAAGTCCTGGCACACTCCCTGCCGGGAAACCAGCGCCTCTTCGATAGGAGAATCTACTTTTGTGCTGTTGGGTACGTAGGCGAAACCTCGGTAAAGCGCTTCGTTCACCTCTGAAAGCAAGGAGAACGGTGTATCGCGCCGTTCGCATCTGAGTTGCTTCGCCAGTTGCTCGAGCGCCTCGCTGCCGTGCGCAAAATGGCTGGGCAAGAGCGTCTCCCAATAATCGCCGGCGCCGACGAGGGCGTCGAGATCCGCCCAGTCCCCGCTGTCTGTAGCGCGCGGCGGGGGAACCACCTCTACGTCTACCGTGGAGTTCGCCGCAACTTTGACCTGCGTGTGGCTGCCCGCGATATCGAAATGGTGAACGGTGTTTCCGACGAAGTCGCGATATTGCATCACGTTGGCGGAGGGTTCAACGTCGAGCGTGAAGTTGAGGCAGCGCTGTTCGCCTTCACTGCGCGGCTGCAGGCGGACTTCCATGACGCTCTCGCGCACGGCGGGTTCATAGCGAAAGGTCGTCGTGTGGCGAACGGAATAGATCAAAGTCATTCCTTAGCGCTAACGAGTCTGACGGCTATCCAAACGACAGCTAGTTCTACGACACCAGTGCCTGCTCAATCGCGTAATCGAAATACACCTGCTGGATCGCATTGTGGACCTGCGCGCATTGCCACCGCACGCCATCCACGTAACCGCTGGCGCCGGACCCCATGATTTCGTCGATCTGGCTGAAGCTGAGCGTAGCCTGCAGGCGTCCCGCCAGCCGAATCGGCTGTTCGGCGCGTCGTTCCGTGAGTTCACCGATCGATTGCAGTGCGGCGTCAATCCTGTCGACCGAGAAGCGCACGGAATGGGGGAACTCTGGATTGAGAAGTACAAACTCCGCGATCCTCACCGGGCGCAATTCCGCCGTATAGGTTTTGCAGTAGGCCTCGAACGCAGAGCACGATTTCAGCAAGCCGACCCACTCCAGGTATTCTTCGCTCTCGATCGCGGCATCGGACGTGCGGGCGCGCGAGGCGAAATGCGTCCTTACCAGCCGGGCCAGCAAATCGGTGCGCTCTACGAAACGTCCAAGCTGAATGTAGCGCCAGCCCTCTCCGTGCAGCATGGTCGAATCGGTGACACCCTGGAACAGGTGCGCCCCTTCCTGAACAGCGCGAAAGAAAACGTGCGAATTGAGCAGCCAGGCTTCGCCGGCCGTCGTGCTGTTCACCTGCAAGTACAGGCGGTTCAACTGCTCCCACATCTCGGAACTGCACTGCTCGCGGACTTGGCGGAGGTTTTCGCGTGCTGCGGCAACGCAGGAGAGAATCGAAGATCCATTGCTTCGGTCCAAGGTCAAAATCTGCGTAATGGACGCGGCATCGACCGTCCCAGAGGGTGGCAGCGGCGCCTCCAGGGCCTCAATCAGTCGGGACCAATGCCCAGCACCTACCTCTGGAGCCTGCTCCAGACGGAGCTGCAGGTCAACATCGATCAGCCGCGCGGTGTGCTCGGCGCGCTCCAGGTATCGGCTCATCCAATAGAGGCTGTCCGCGACCCGCGAAAGCATGACAGTTTGCCTGCGCTCATGCATTGGCTGACTCAAGCTCGAAGAACCCACGTGTCCTTACTGCCTCCGCCTTGCGAGGAATTCACCACCAGCGATCCGCGCCGCAATGCAACCCGAGTCAGTCCTCCGGGCACCAGCGTCACATTTTCGCCATACAAGATGTAGGGACGAAGGTCGATATGCCGCGCCTGCACTTCTCCTTCAAGGAAACAGGGAGCACGGGAGAGGCTTAGCGTCGGTTGCGCGATGTAATTCCGCGGCTCGGCTTCGATTCTGGCGCGGAATTCCTCACGTTCTTCCACCGTACTGTGCGGACCGATCAGCATTCCGTACCCGCCAGACTCACCCACGGCCTTTACGACGAGTTGGTCGAGATGCTCGAGAACATGCTGCCGCTGCGATCGGTCGCCGAGCAGGTAGGTCTCAACATTGTTCAAAATTGGATCTTCCCCGAGGTAGTAGCGGATGATCTTGGGCACGTACGCGTAAACCGCTTTATCATCGGCGATGCCGGTTCCGATTGCGTTCGCAAGGATGACATTTCCGGCGCGATACGCATTGAACAGACCTGGAACTCCGAGATTGGAATCCTGACGGAAGCAAAGTGGGTCCAGGTAATCGTCGTCGACTCGGCGGTAGATGACGTCTACGCGGCGTAGGCCAGCGGTCGTGCGCATATAGACGACATTGTCGTGAACCAGAAGGTCTCGTCCCTCGACCAGTTCGATTCCCATCTGCTGCGCCAGGAACGTGTGCTCGAAGTAAGCAGAATTGAAGACTCCGGGTGTCAGCAAAACGACTTTTGGATCGTGACGGGTCGTCGTGGGCGCGAGAGCACGTAAGGTAGCCAGCAGCGATTGCGGGTAATGGTCGACCGGGCAAACGCCATAATCGCGGAATAGGGTAGGGAATACTTTTTTCAGGACTTTACGGTTGGCCAGCATGTATGAGACGCCGCTGGGCACACGCAAATTGTCTTCGAGAACGGCGAAGCTTCCGTCAGGAAGCCGAACCAGGTCCGTGCCGCAGATGCTGACATAGATGCCGTGAGGCACGTTCAATCCCCGCATCTCCCGCCGGAAGTGGCGGCAACTATAAACCAGTTCGCGGGGCACGATGCCGTCGGCGAGAATCCGGCCGTTGTGGTAGATGTCCTCAAGAAAAAGGTTAAGGGCGGCGATCCGCTGGGTCAGGCCGTTTTCGATCTTCCGCCATTCATCGGCCGGAATGATTCGGGGCAGCAAGTCGTTGGGAAAGACGCGCTCAGTACCTTCGTCGTTTCCGTATACCGTGAAAGTGATCCCCTGATGCAGGAAAGACAGATCGGCGGCCTGCTGAGTCTTGCGCAGATCTTCCGGTGGAAGCTCAAGCAGGTTCTGGAAGAGTGCCTTGTAATGACTCCGCGGAGTTCCCGGAGCCGCGAACATTTCATCGTAAGCTCCGCCAAACTGATAGTTTCGGAAGGGCGGCCGGAATAGGCTGAGGGGCGGCTCCGGCGGATTCATCCGGCGCACGAGTCCGCGAGTTCGGGTACGGCTGGGCTGCACTCGTAGGACGATAGGGGTTGGTCCCGCTCGGAGTCCAATCGAAATTGTTTATGGCGGGGATTCAGAAATCGACTCACGAGCTTTCCCTCAGGCCGAAAACTACCTATCTCCCGACCTCCTGCTACTTTTTCTCTCCAGCGGTGAACGTCGTCCATGGCCCGGCCTTCATGTCGCGGAGAAGGGCTTTCTGCCACGAATATTCGGGATGGCGATCGAGAAAATCCTGTGCCAGAAAGTCCTCGCCGCAAGGATGCCCGGCTCGGGCCACGAAGCTCATTTTTTCGGCCATGGTGCTGTCGGTCGCTTTGCCCTGGACGGCGCCGCCTGGGTTGTAGGCATTCCAATTCCATTCCTTGATCCCGCGTGGAGACACCTCGACGTGGCCACAAAGCGACCGTTCATTGGGCTGTGGCTTTTCCGAACTCGCTTTCTCAAAACTATCAACGTGATCGGAGAGGAATTGCTCGGCCGTGCTGACATCGATCTTGCCCTTGGATTGCTTCATTAACTCTTCCCAGCGTACGTGCCGGGCGTTGGGCGAGGAAGAAGCATCGTTAGGATCGAATGTCGTTTCCTCCTTAATCACCTTGGGATCGCGGGCGAAATTCGCGCTTACGAAATAGCCATCCTTGGTGCGCCAGAGCGGCGTGTTTTTCAAGCCCAGCTCCAGGTAGGCGATCTCGCCAGTCTTGCGATCGCCAATCAACCAATCATTGGCGTAGCCGCCATTATTTCCCTCTTTAATGATGCGGACATAATCGTCGATGCTCTTGGCGTATTGCAGGGCCTTGCGCGAGCGCACAAACTCCGGTTTCCCGTTCGGATCCCAGCCTTCAAATTGGGTGATGGTGGTTTCCGTAATCATGATTCCATCGGAATTTACGCCAAAGTCGTCATCGCTGGTGATTACACCGGGGAAGCCGTCCATCAGGATGCGGTTGCCGTGTGCCGGAACGATGTCGAAGATCATCACCCATCGCTCCCCGGCGAGATAACTGGTCCAGTTATTGTGGGCGATGACAATCTTGTGATCCTTGGTATATGAGCCGGTTGCGACAAATGCGCTGCAGTTACCTGGAGCCGCGAGCTTGGGGTTCTTCGCCGAGTGCTGCTGCTTGTTCAGCCAGGGGAGATAGTAGTCGGGGACTTCCTCGAAGGCATTCAGAGCTACGATGTCGTACACATCGAGATCAGCGCCATTTGCCTTGGCTCCGTCGGCTATCCCCTGTAATTCCTGCTGGTACTCCGCGTCGATGTGCGGCCACAGTTGCTGCCGGGCAGTTGTGCGGAAGAACTCCCAATCGCGATCCGATTGATGCGTGTCAAACAGCTTGATCGCGGCGAGGGCGTCGGTAATCTCCGGTGCGAGGAGGTAGCCGTGCTGAAACCCTATCTCCGCGGGTGTTCCTTCGAGGTGAACGTAGGTCCAGCCGCCTCGCTGAAAGCGGTAGGCCTTGGCGAGGCGGGGATCGGGCGCGCTTGCCGCAGCCCCGGACAAGATTAGCGTCAACGCCACAACGGCCACCGAAACGCAACGACACAGGGGATTGACCATGAATCGCCTCAGGAAAACGGGACTGTCGAAATGCGGCAACATTCTAGCGTATCGAGCGCAGAAAGCCCGTCTTTAAAGAAATAGTGCCTTTGTCACCGCCGAGGCGGAGAAAGACGTGGCCTACGGCGGGCCTAGATATCCGTTCTTTGCTCGGGATGACGTGAGAGATACCAGCAAGGTAGAGAACCAGAATGAGAAAACAAGGCGTGGACGCAAGTTTGGGGCTGCGGTGGATCGAAGATGAATTGGGTCTTTCCGTTTTTTTGGGCCACTGCGTAGTAGTGGTCGACGGTGACCGATCCATAGGGATTCCAGTTTGCCCCCACACGCACTCGAAAGACCACGAAATCGACCGCGAAAATCAAGGCCGCGCCCGCGACTAGAGTCAGAACCGTATACAAAAAGATTTGCTTGAGGAGTGTTCTGAGATTTCGGGGTGCGTCTGCCATCACGAAGGGGAATTATAAGGGCTCGATTGTCGTGAAGCTTCCAGGGTGGTCAGAAATTGCATCCCGCGCGTGATTTGCTTGACCGGATTGTCTGGGGTCGTATTTAATCCGAAAGCGCTCTTCCCGCGGACATCGGAAGATATGAAGGAGAAGGTCGGCCATGCGAGTCGCGTTTCTGGGTTTGGGGATCATGGGTCAGGCAATGGCGGCAAATCTAGCCAAGGCCGGCCATGAGGTCACAGTATGGAACCGTACGCCGGGCAAGTTGGTGGAAGGCGCCGCAGTAGCGCCAACTCCGGCGGCGGCAGCCCAGGGAGCCGAAGTGGTGTGGATGTGTGTCTCCGACACCAACGCGGTGGAAGAAGTCGTTTTCGGCAAAGATGGCGTGGAGCAGTCCTTGACCGAGGGCATGATTATCGCCGACTCGAGCACCATCGCTCCGGCGGCAACCCTCAAGTTTGCCGAAAGAGTAGGAAAGAAGGGCGTCGCTTGGGTGGATGCACCCATGACCGGTTCCAAGATCGGGGCTCGCGATGGCACGCTGGTGTTCATCGTGGGCGGCGATGAAGGTCCGATCGAGCGTCTGAAACCGCTGTTTGCCGCGATGGGGAAGAAGATCTTCCGTATGGGAGAAACCAGCAAGGGGCAGGCCACAAAACTGGCCATGAACCTGCAAATTGCCCTGATTTTTGAGGGTTTCGCGGAGGCGCTGACCCTCGCTGCAAAACTCGGGGTGGATCCTCAGCAGTTGCTGTCCCTGATCGAGGCGACGATGGTGCGCTCCGGAGTCGTCGATTACAAGGGACCTTTCATCCTGCAGCGGGATTTCACTCCTAATTTTCCCCTGCGTCTCATGCACAAGGACATCCGGCTGGCTCTCGAGGCGGCAAAGGAAGCGCGCGTAAAGCTGCCAGGGCTGGAAACGGTCGAGGAAGTGTATGAAATGGCCACCGAGGACGGCCATAAAGACCTCGACTACGCCGCCACTCTGACCTTGCTCGAAAAGTGGGCAGGGGTGCAGGTCAAAGGTACTGCCGCCTAGAATCCCGGCGAGAATCCAACCATTAAGCCGCCAATACCGAAGCGAACTCGCCTTCAGGAGCGTGGCTCACCTGATTGTGACTCTTTGTTACTCCTGTAATGCCCCACCGGTGGCTATTACACAACTATTACAGTTTGGGTCCAGCCTTACCTGCTAGGTTAGCTGAGGTTTGTTCTCGAAGAATTCTTACTGGGGATACCTCCGAACCTATGGAACTGCAAGACTTGGAAAAAACGCAAGCGGCCAATCACGAAGTGAATTGGGTGACGGCGATCTTTATGGCCCTGTTTCACGTCGGCGCAATCGCAGCGCTCTTCTTTTTTACCTGGAAGGCTTTTTTCGCGGCCGCCGTGCTGTGGTGGATTTCCGGCAGCCTCGGGATTGGCATGAGCTATCACCGCCTCCTGACGCATCGCGGCTACAAGACTTACAAGTGGGTAGAGTATTTCCTGACTCTCTGCGCCACGTTGGCGCTCGAAGGTGGACCAATTTTCTGGGTGGCGACGCACCGGATTCACCATCAGTACTCCGACCACGAAGGCGATCCGCACTCGCCGATCGACGGAAAATGGTGGGCGCACATGGGATGGATTCTCATGGGCAAATCGATGCACCATAACACCACCACGCTCGCCCGTTACGTCCCCGATCTCGCCAAAGATAAGTTCCACGTTTTCATCACGAAGTATCACTATGTCCCGCAGATCGTCGTTGGCATCGCTCTATACGCCATCGGTGGGTTGCCCTGGCTCCTTTGGGGAACCTTCCTCCGAACAGTTGTTGGCCTTCACGCCACGTGGCTGGTGAACTCCGCAACGCACTCCTGGGGCACACGGCGCTTTGCGACCCGTGATCTCTCGACCAATAGCTGGTGGGTTGCGCTACTGACCTTCGGCGAAGGCTGGCACAATAATCACCATGCGCATCCGTCTTCCGCCGCCCACGGCTTCACCTGGTATGAGATCGACACCAACTGGTACGGGATCTGGACATTGAAGAAGCTGGGCTTGGCTTGGGACGTGAAGCGGGTCACGCTAGCGGATGTGAAGCAGGGAGTCGCCGCCGCTCCGAACGGACGCCTCATCGCTCCCGTGGCCGCTGAATCATGGGCCGCCGGCGACTAGCCCGGATTTCATTGTTGATTGTTGAATTCGTGATTGTTGATTGAATTTTGTCGGCTGATTGCAAGGAGTCTTTTAATCGACGATCAGCATTCAACAATCAGCATTTCGATCATCCCTTCACACTCGAATAATCATGACCTCGGTGGCCTTGATCAAGGCCGCCGCGGTCTGGCCTTTCTTCAATCCCATCTCACGAACTGCGCTTGCGGTGATTAGAGAAGTGATGAGCTGCCCGCCGACGGATAGCGTTACCTGGCCCACCAATCCGCTTACCCGCACATCCACAATCCTTCCTACCAGTTGGTTGCGTCCGCTGATCCGCTTATAGCTGACCCGGCGTTCGTCTTGATTGCGTCCGCGAGTTCGGTAAAGCAGGCGATCGATCTCCGATTGCGGAATGCGATAGTGGCCTCCAGGCGTTTGCACCGTGTGAATCTTCCGGCGGTAGATCCACTGCTTGATGGTTGGATAACTGATTTGAAGTTGCACGGCGGCATCTCGAGGCCTGAGCAGGGCTTCTTTCGCGGCGGTGCGTGCTTGTGGCTCGGCCATGGCAGTGCTTCCTTTCGCTCGGCAGAGGATCCTGAAAGGCGGTATTGTAACGCCGATGGAGTAGCCCCGCTTGAGCTGCCTCACCTCGCCATACTCAGGAATTAAGCGTCAACGTCGATCACTCTCCGCCGCGGCAATGCCCGCAAAGCGCGCTAAAATCGAACAGACCGTTAACTTCCATGCGCATCTCGAGCCGCCGCGGCACGATCGTGTTCTTCCTATGCCTGGGGATTGGTCTGATTGCGCTTGCCGTTGCGCTCAACGTGGGATGGATCATCCTGAACTGGCGCGAGGGCGTCCTGCTGTTTTTCGGCATCGTCTTTTTTGCCCTCATCATCGCGGGCATGGTCGTTAATACGATTTTCCTGGTGCGCGAACTCCGGCGCAGCGAGCAACACGACAGTTTCATCAACGCCGTAACTCACGAACTGAAGACCCCGGTGGCGTCGATCCGCCTGCACTTGGAAACCCTGCAGCGCCGCGAATTGCCGGAACCGCAAAAGCAAGCGTTCTACCAGGTTATGTTGAGCGACACGGACCGGCTCACCGAGACGGTTGAGCAGGTACTCCGTGCCGGACGTGCCGGCGACAAGCGCGCCGGAACAGATAGAGCCGCCGTCGATTTCCGGCAGATCGTACAGGACTGCATGACTACCGTGCGCGCCCGCCATCACTTGCAGCCTGAGATGCTCCGCTATCAGGAAGAATCGGCAAACGGCAACGGGTTGACGGTTCGGGGCAGCGCCGAAGACCTGCGGACCGCCGTTTTCAACGTTCTCGATAATGCGGTCAAGTACTCAGGTGACAAAGTGGACGTGCGGGTACAACTCGAAGCTCCCGATGAGAGGCGGATCGTGCTGCGCGTGCAAGACCAGGGGATTGGAATACCTCCCGAGGATGTGAAACGTGTTTTCCGGCGCTTCTACCGGGTCACGGAACGGTCGATGTCTCACATCAAGGGAACAGGACTGGGACTGTTTATCGTCAAAGCGATCGCGAAGAAACATGGCGGTCGCGTTTTCGCCGAGAGTGAGGGCGAGGGGCAGGGAACGACCGTTGTTCTCGAATTGCCGAGGTGGGAACAATGAGCCGTGTGCTAGTCGTCGAGGATGAGGCTCATCTGGCGCAGGGACTGCGTTTCAACCTGGAAGCCGAAGGCTATGACGCCGATGTGGTTGGCGACGGGGAATCGGCGACCCGGCGGTTGCTCGAGGGCAAGGAGAAGTTTGACGCCGTGGTCCTCGACATCATGCTTCCAGGAAAGGACGGATTCAGCGTCGTCTCTGAACTACGCGCGGCCCGCAACTACGTTCCGGTACTAATGTTGACGGCGCGGGGACGTCCGGAAGACGTGCTCAAAGGGTTCGCTTCTGGCGCAGATGATTATCTTCCCAAGCCTTTCGACCTTTCCATTTTGCTGGCACGGCTGCAGGGTCTGCTGCGCCGCAGCGAATGGATGCGGGGTGGCGCAGCCGGGGCAACCGCGAAAGCAGAGAATGCTCAACCGGCTACCATAGGCGATTTTGACACGTTTTCGTTTGCCGGCAAGACGATTGACTTCGGGGGACTCGAATTGAAGTCCGGCGACACCACAATCCGCCTCACGCTAATGGAGGCGGAGCTTCTGCGTTATCTTGTGCGCAATGACGGACGCAACGTGTCGCGCAAACAGATCCTCGAAGAGGTCTGGGGGCTGCACGAAGACACCGACACTCGTGCGATCGACAATTTCGTCGTGCGTTTGCGGCGCTACCTTGAGGATGACCCGGGAAATCCGCGGCACTTGCTGACGGTGCGGGGAGTGGGGTATCGGTTCGTCGCGAAACCGGACGACGACTAAAGCACCCTCGCGGCAGCTCCTATCGCCTCACGAACTTCGTGATTCGAGCCGTAAGCCCCAACGCCCAACATGAATCCGAACTCGTAACGGCGCGGTTATTTCGGCTACAGAGAAAGAATCGGCGACTAAGCTCGGCAGAGCTCCGCCAGCAATATCTCACGCCGCTCGATCGCGATGCTGTCTAACCGGCGCAGAACCATGAAGTAGAGGGGTACGGAGATCGCGGCCAAAATCAGAAATAAAAATGAGGCAATCCATAAGTTCTGATAAAACCGTGCCACCGCGAACGCAGCTGCGCCCACCGCGACGATAACGATCTGTACTCCAAGGCTGGCAAGCACGGTCAACTGCGAAACGTTCTGCCGTCCGAATGTTGCAAAGTCTCTTCTTTTGGGAGTGTAGATCGAAAGCAGATTTCCCACCGTGAAATTCAGTGGCGCGGCAAAGAGCAATCCCGCAAACGTCGCGACCGCGACAGGCCCATTCGGAGGACCGTAAAAGAAAGCCACCGCCAGCAGTGATAGCAGGATGTTGAACGCAAGGATAGTCGCGAATGCCAGATTCTTGCCCAGGACGATGTGCCGGAAGCTTGCCGGAGAGGCGAAGAAGAATTGCATGCCATTGGCATCCCCACCGAAGTTGTTGTAGACCATGTTCGTCAGCACCAGTAGCGCATACGCGGCCGCTCCTGGAAAGGCCATATCGGGAGTGCGCGAAAAGAAGTTGGTTTGACGCATGGCATTCATCGCCCCCAGCCGGAAGACGATCAGCATGAACACCGGCATAATCAGCGTCAGGAGCATGGGCCCGCTGCGGGCAAGATAACGCATTTCCTTTTCGAAGACCGCCGCCGTTGAAGGCGAAAATCCAGGAAGATTCCATCCCGGCCTCAACGGCTGTGTTTGCTGGGCTGCAGGCCTGGCAAAGGCCTCACTGAGATTTTCCCCGCGGAACTGCCTCCGCAGGCGCAAATGGAGCAGGCATCCCACCGTGAACGTTAACGATCCCAAGTAAACCAAGGATGTGAAGCTCACGAAAGCGTGACCGTGTGTAGCTTCGGCGATCGCGTTGGAGGCCGCCCCGGGCGGCAGCACTGCCTGAATCCGTATGGCAATCTCGGCCGCACGTTTCAACTGCGGGCGGGGCCGCCCGCTGAAGCGCTGCAAGGTTGGTCCGATCAGTTGAAAGCTCAGCATGACCAGGATGAAAACAACGCCCAGGATCTCGCGTGTACGACGTTGGGCCAGCCATCGCTCCAGCCAGGCGAAGACCGTTTGCATCAGCACGAGGTTAAAGAGTGCGAAGAGCAGCAGAACAACCAGGGCCCAGGCACAGAGTGAAGGACGGGCCGCCGTCAAGCCTAGCCACACGCCAATCACAGCGACCGAGCCCAGCGCGCTCGCCGGATCAAACATCCCATACGCCAGGCGCACAAGAAAAAACGACCGATATGTCAGCGGGAACCGAAGCAGATCTGAGGAGTCCGGATTGTTGGTAAAGGCGGTCGCCATGACCGGGAAGAATTGCCAGAAAAAAAAGACGGGCCACAGCAACAATCCAAGCATCTCGGCTTTCGAATGGGAGACGAAGTACCAGGAAAATGCCGTACAAGCGGCGAAGCCGCCCAGGCCGCCAATGGCGAAGGCGGAGGTGACGATGATGCGCGAAGCCAATTCCATCTTTCCGCGCCGCGTGCGCAATCCGTTGACGAACATGCGCCAACGGAGCTCAGCGATGGCAGGAAGCTGACCGACGATGCCTTTGGGAGACGCCATTCCGAAAGATCACAATTCTTTCATAATCCGGTGAAGTGCAGGTGAAATTGCAACGATAAGAGAGGTAAGGGTGTGGGCGCGCCATTTTCATGAGAACGTACTCAGAACCTAGGCCCAATGTGATCAGCATCACCGGCGGAGGTGGGCTAACTCACGGCCTCGGTTTCAGCGCAGATGAAACAATAACAATCCTGTGGAGGTGATTGGAATGCAGCCGACTGAAGAGATGCCGCTGTGGGACAGCGTGGCTGAGCCTTTCGCAAGCGCGCTGGAGCGTGCTTTCGGCTGCCATCACGGGAAGCTGAGCCGTGTATTTACGATCGACGGCCGCACCTATAAGGTCTGTTGCGACTGCGGCGCGCGATTCCGTTACTCGTTAGACACCATGTCGATTGTGGCTGAACATCGTCATCGGTTTCCAGTTCTGAGGCGTCTGCGAGCGGGAAGGCTCAAGAGAAAACTGCTGCGGCGGCACGAGCGCGCATAACTCTCACACTCCTAACCTAGCCAGGAAAGTTCCTGCTCGGCCGGGCGTGCACCACCCACCACACGCAGGAAGATTTCTTCAAGCGTGAGCTTCTCCGCCGAACCTGCTCCGTTGCCGGAATTCGCCGGCGTCTGGGCCTCAACTCCCGCCCGAAGCTCGGCAAGCGAACCCTGGGCCACAAGCCGTCCCTGATGAATGATGGCTACGTGGCTGCACAAGCGTTCCACGATCTCAAGTACATGCGAAGTGAGGAAAATCGTCGCCCCGCGTGAGATCATCCCTTGCAGCATCGCCTTCAGCGTTCCGGCGGCGATGGCATCCACGCCTTCAAAAGGTTCATCGAGAAAAAGAACCTTCGGTCCATGAATTACTGCCGCGGCCAAAGCCAGTTTTTTCTGCATGCCATGGGAATAGTCGGTGACTAGTTTCTTGGGCTGGTCGGCCAGTTGCATGAACTCCAAAAGCTCCGCGGCGCGTTTGGCTGCAATTTCGCGATCAAGGCCATACATGCGCCCGGCAAAGCTCAGGAATTCCGCTCCTGTAAGGCGACCGAACAATGCCATGCCTTCGGGAACGACGCCAATCTGGCGTTTCACATCGACGGGATACGCGCTGAGGTCGAGGCCTAGAATTTCGATCCGTCCGGAACTCGGAGCCAGCAGCCCAGTCAGCATTTTGATGGTGGTCGACTTGCCTGCGCCGTTAGGCCCTAGAAATCCGAAGAACTGGCCGGGAGCGACGCGCAGATCGATGCCGTCCACGGCAACAAGCTCGCCGAACCTGCGGGTCAGACCCTGAGTGGAAATGGTGGGCTGGGTGTCCATCCTGTGAACGCTTTGAATCTAGCACAACGGCACGGATTCCCGCGTCGATATGGACTTTCGAGATCATCCTGCTGTGAATTTTGCTTGGCTCGGGAGAGTCAATCCCATAGAATTCTTCTACTCCCCGCAGACTCAATTATGACTACTCTGGGCGTTTGTCTGTTTGTGCAATTATTTTTCGTCTTCGGCGTCGCCGGACTCGTGTGGCCTGAGAAATTCATGCCGGTTTTTGGCGTCTTGATGTTTCCCTGGCCCGCAACATCGAGACTCGTTCGCGCGAATGGATTAGCTGCGATTGCCGCTTACATTCTGATCGTAGGGATATTCCTCGTCCGAGGATTCTAGGCACTCTCCGGCAAGCCCGGCTCAAAGCCACTTCAGAAAGCCGTCAGGTTCACCTTGTCGAGCCACACATGATACGGAGTGCCGATGGCGTCCAGGTCCATCTGGAATGCGGTGTCGATTTCTTCGAGAGTCCAACTCGGCTGGTTTGCATAGGTGATATTAACGGGGTACACCGTCCCGTTCACTGTCAGAGTGTTGTACTGGACGTTGTTACCCGCTTGCTGCACATCCCAGATGATGTGATTCCACGCGTTGGCCTGGAATTGTGAAGACAGGCAGGGAATGTTCGTTTCGACCCAGACCCCGGTGGCGTCATCCCATATATCCCAGTGGCCATCCGCTTTGAAATTGCACTCCGAGCCCCAGACCCAGCGCACGCCGTTGTAGGTCTGGTTGAGATCAAACTCAAGTGCTTGCGGAGCAGTGGGATCGTCAATCATGAAATACAGATCGTAGATGAAATGGCTGACATTTCCTCCTGCCACCGGGTTCCAGTAAAGCTGATTGCAATATCCCGGACAGGCCGGTGATGAGGGACTGATGCTGAATGCTGCCGACGATCCGTCCATCGATGGCGAGGAGACGTTTTGAGTAAGGCTCGAGTTAGGATCGCCGCCCCCGGAGGCGCAAGTTTGGCCCGTTCTTCCTGAACCGGCGGCGAAATTCTTTCCGCAATCAAGCCATCCTGGCAGGTTTTGGATTCCGCTGATGACCGTTTGCGGAGCCTGCGTTGTGACTGTCACGTTGAGCGGGGTCGCCGAAATGTATCCCTGAGTATCTTCGGCCATCACCTCAATCGTATGTTGCCCGGGAGCGATAAAAATCTGGGCATTGATGGAATTGCTGAAGGCGAAATAGACGGCCAGTTGATCGACATACACGCGCATGAAGAAGATCGGATTCTGCGGAGTCGCTGTGGCTGTGACCGTAACCGGTGAGGTGACGGAAGACTTATCGAGTGGATTGGCTACGGTGAGAGGAAAATCATTGGACGCGGCTGGCGGAGGAACCTGAGCCGGCGGAGCAGGCAAAGCGCTCGACTGTGGAGACCAGGTGATGGGAACGGGTGGAGCAGTCGGATAGTTTGGTTGCGAAGGGGCGGGGTGCGAAGTGGAACTCGTGCCGCAACTCGTTAGCAAAGCTGCCGCCGCGAGCCAGGCCAGCGATGAACCCCTGAGCGAAGAAAAAATAAAAGAGCGAGATACGGCGAAGACAGACTGCATGACCCCTCCCCAAGCGCCATCGGCATTGGATACACGCCAACCCGGCCCGCGGAGAAGCGCCAAAGCGGCTAAAGCAAAATTTAGACGTGATTTGGGGGGCGAAGGGTTGTCGCTGCGACTCCTTAATCCGAATATCGCAAGGAGAGTGGAAAATGAAACCGCCCCATTCTGCGCTGGATGCAGGAAGTGGGGCGGTAGTCATGGCTCCAGTCGAGAAGCGTAGTCCGCTACGCCGCTCGAATTTCTAGAATAGATTCCACAGGTACTGGTTGTAGACCTCGTGATGGAATTGCACCTCCGACGGTTTCACGACCGTTCCGAGAAGGCGCGGGCAGCGATCGGCTGACGCCTGTTTCAGGTCCGCGTAGCGCGCTTTTACATCCTCACCCAGCAACTTGCTGGTCCATTCGGCTTTGCGGAAGTCTTCGATCGCGGTGTAGATGTTGTCAGGCAGGTACCGTTCCGCCTGGCGCAGATTCTTCATCCTTGAGGTGGTGCCATCCAGTCCGGTTTTGAAGATGGCATAAAGAACCATATAGGGATTCGCATCCGGCGCGACTGCCCGGACTTCCGTCCGCATGCTGCGCTCGTTGCCGATCGGAATGCGGATCATCGACCCGCGGTCGACCGGGGAGGCCTTCAACTGATTAGGCGCCTCGAAGTGTGGGTCGAGACGGCGATACGCGTTTACGCTGGAATTGAGGATCAGGCAGAGATCGAGGCCGTGGGTCAGAATGCGATCGAGGAATTCGTAGCCCAGCTTGCTGAGATTTTCCTCTCCCTTGGGATCCCAGAACAGGTTCTTCCCCTCCTGACTGATCGATACGTTTGTGTGCATGCCGCTGCCGTTCACCCCAACCACTGGCTTGGGCAGGAATGACGCCGTGAGTCCCATGTTGCGCGCGACCTGCCGGCAAATCAGCTTGTAGAGCTGGATTTGATCGGCGGCGGCGACTACTTCTCCATAGCCATAATTGATTTCAAACTGCGAAGGCGCGACTTCCGGATGGTCCTTTTCGTTCTGGAAGCCCATAGCGCGCTGCACTTCGGCGGTCGTGTCGATGAAACTGCGCAACGGATCGCCGGGCAGGGAGTGGTAATAGCCGCCGGTATTGACGTATTCAAACTTGCCGGTCTGGTGGAAGTGCCGCTCGGCGTCCGAACCCTGGAAAAGAAAGCCTTCGATTTCGTTGGCGGCGTTGAGGGTATAGCCTTTTTTCTTGTGCAGTTCGTTGGCGTAAGTCTTCAGGACGCCTCGAATATCTGCGCTGTATGCTCCACCGTTTTTGTCGATAACTTCGCCGAACGCCAACACCTTGCCGGGTCCAAACACGTCCGAGGGACCCCAGTAGAACGCGCCCCAATCAATGCCAAGCCGCAGATCGCTCTCGCGCTGCGCCGTGAATCCGCGGATCGACGATCCGTCAAACGTGAGGTTGTCGTAGCTCTTCAGCAGAAACTTCTTGTCGTAATCCAGCATGTGCAGGCGGCCTTCGAGGTCGCTGAAGAGCACGGTAAGAGCCTTGATGCCTTTTTCGTCGGTGAGATATTTCAGGCGTTCTTCGCGGATCTTTTCGGGCGAAACCCGGTTCCTGCGCTGCTCCTTCGCTTTCAGGTTTAGGTCTTCCAGTTCATCGTACGAGAGGGACAGGAAATTGCGCAGTTCGGTGGACATGGATGTTCTTCGCTCTCCTTGAATATCGGACAGTAGAATTTGGGCAAATCAACGTCAAGAAAACACGGGAGTTGAAATGGCTGGTTTCAACCGGCTGCTTCAAAGACAGGGAAGAATATCGTGAGAGCCCAAAGCCATCCAATCGAAAAAGCTGATGCGCGGCATAAAAGGGATTTATTCCGAGAGCTTCTGGAAGGGCTGATCCAACTGGGCGCTGCACGGCTTCTCGCGCTTGGCCATAAGACTCACAGCAAATCGGGGCGTGAAGAGCTGATGACTTGGGAGCGCGGTTCTGCATTGATGCTGGGAGCGATCAGCGTGGGTGCCGCCCACTCCTCGATCGGGTGCAATTTACCGCAATCGAGGCATCGCGTGACGGGGAATCGCGATCCGCAATGCGGACACACCGCCCGGGTTTCGAAAGTATCAAACAGCTGCCTACAGTTGCCGCATCTCCAGAAAGCTCCCGGGGGCGGACTCATTTTGCAACTTGGACAGGCAAATCCAGAGCGTCGTGGCAGCTTCGCGAACCGAAGCAATTCGCGCGCGTGTTGAAGACCTCCCCAGCAGTTCATGAGCATGAAAAATGCCAGCAGGACTCCGTACCAGATGCTACCTAACCAAAATGCCAGCGCAACGACCCCCGGAATACCGATAAGGCCGAGCACTGTTGCTACCAGTAGGCTGCGCGCACGTCCCATCACAAACCACAGCAAGGAACGGAGAATCTGGCCGCCATCGAGTGGATAAATTGGGAGAATGTTAAAGATGAAAAGGCCCAAGTCGATCCGAAGGAGGATGCTGATTAAACCATAAACATTGGGGGACACTCCGACCGAATGAGCCGAGTAAAGAAGAAGGGCCAGAATCGGTAGCAATGCCACGTTTACCAGTGGTCCGGCTGCAATGCTCCACAGGGTGGCGCCCGGCCGCGGCGGCGGGTCGACATATGCGACGCCGCCCAATGGCCAGAGAACGATTTCGTTCGCTCTCCCGCCCACTTGTCGGCAGGCCAAAGCATGTCCGAACTCATGCAGCAGGACGATCAGGAACAGACCCAGGTACTCCAGAATGTTCCATTTGATGGAAGAGTAGTTATGGCCCCTGTCCTGAATTTCGTAGGCCGCCACCAGGAACCACGACCAATGCAGGAATACGTCAATCCCTGAGAAGCGGAACAGGTGGACTGAGCCTCGCCGCGCGAGCATATGCGCAAGTGTACGTCATTCAGGAAGGGATGTATGCAGCGCTCGGGTTACTGCCGGTGGGCCGAGGCACCGGCTGCGAGCTCGCGCAACGTGCTCAGAAAGCTCGCGGCGGTGCGAGGATCGTCAAGGGCATCCAGCTTGATCGTGGCTGAGAATTGCGGCGATTCGGGGCGGAAGCGCACCTGCAGGACTTCCTGATGACGAACCGCCATCAGGGCGTTCAGTTCGGCTACGGGATCGTCCTTCCAGTGCGTCTTGGTGGTCAGGATCACCGGTCCAGGCTCGTAAACGTCCCAGTCGCGGTCGTCCCGTCGGCGTATACCAGAACCCCGGCTGTGAGCGCACCACCGGTGGCGGACGACCTCGAGATGGAATTGCGGCGAGCCGCCTAGATCAGCTTCAAAAGTCAATGTTTCTTTCTGCTTACGCCAGCAGCTCAGGAACCAGTGCACGGGCAGCGCGCGAGGACGGAACTTCATAATGACGCGTGCGTTCTCAAAGCTTCGTGAAGCGAACATCAGGCGGGCGTGAAGGCGGGAACTGCCAAGCCAGCGGGCTTCCAGAACGCGTCCTCGGCCGGCGCACGCAGACTCTACCCAACGGAGAGCGGCAGCGCCCTTGCGGCGGTTATATGCGGCAAATAGGAAATACCACAGCCCCACAGCCGTGACCGCACAGACAGCGTCGATGGCAAGAAGGCGCCCCACAAGCGTCCTCGTACCACGATGGTACGTCCGAAGTTGTGGCAAGGGCAAGGGGGCGGAGGGCCGAAAGGGAAATTATTTTCGGCAGGTTCGGCTCCGGCGTGTGAAGCGAGTTTGCGAGTGATAGCTTTTTGTCACTGAACAATTGGCGATCCGGGGAAATGTCTCTCTGCACAGAAAATCTGTCGGTTGCACCGATAGAATGACGCCGTGCCCTTCGAGATCCGCGACTTCAAGCCTGAAGACTTTGAGACTTTGTGGCGCATCGATCAGCAATGCTTTCCTCCGGGAATCGCCTATTCGCGGCAAGAACTGAAAACCTATATGCGGCATAAGAGGTCGTTCACCCTGGTGGGGTCGGAGGCCGACGCCAAAGACAAAATCGGCGGATTTCTCGTCGGCTACGCCAGTTCAACCGGGCACATCATCACGATCGATGTACTTGCGGAATTCCGCCGCTCCGGTCTCGGATCCAGGCTTCTGGGCGCGGCGGAAGAGCGGCTGCGCAGCCTCGGTTCGAACGCGGTTGGGCTCGAAACCGCAGTCGACAACGCCGGCGCACTCGCTTTCTACAAACGTCACGGGTACAGCGTCGTCAGCACATGGCCTCGTTATTATTCAAATGGAGTGGACGCGCTGGTGCTGAAAAAAGAGCTCTGATCCGCAGGCTTTTAGGCCAGATATAGTGCGATTCAAGCCACGTCGATTTGCGCTCAGCGCAGGTTCCAGTTATTTTGCTCCTCATGAAAGTAGCCATCCAGGGAGAACGCGGGTCCTTCAGCCACGAGGCCGCGGAGCGCATGCTCGCGCACTGCTCGGTGGTTCCGTGTGCGCGCTCGGCGGAAGTATTCGACCGTGTGGAGCGCGGTTCGGTCGACAGTGCCGTGATCCCGATCGAAAACACGCTTGCCGGAACCGTAGCTGAACACGCCGACCTGCTCATGTCGCGAAGTGTTTTCGTTCAGGCAGAATACTTGCACAGAATTGCACATAACGTGATCGCAGCGCCGGGCGTGAAATTGAGTTCCGTGCGGAAGGTTCTCTCCCATCCCGTCGCACTGGATCAATGCCGGAATTTCTTTCGGAGCCATCGCAACATTCAACCCGTTCCTTTCTATGACACCGCCGGCAGCGTGAAACACGTCACCGAAAACCGATTGAAGGATGAAGCCGGGATTGCCGGGCGGCAAGCCGCTCGCGAGTACTCCGGGCGTATCTTGCAGGCCGGTATTGAAGACGATAAGCGGAATTTCACCCGGTTTTTCCTGATACGGCGGTTAGGTGGGACCCGCGGGCAAGTCGACTATCATCGCCTCATCCCGCGTGGAGCCAATAAGACCTCCATTGCATTCCAGGTGAAAAATATGCCTGGCGCGCTGTTCAAATCTCTGAGCGTATTTGCGCTTCGCGACATCAGCCTCAGCAAGATCGAGTCTCGGCCACGGCGCGGTCGTCCCTGGGAGTACGTTTTTTATGTGGATTTCCTTCGCGGCGATGACGAACCGGCGCGCAACGCTCTCCGCCACCTGGGCGAAGTAGCCGAATTCGTCAAGGTGCTGGGGATCTACCCCGCGGCTTAAGCGTGAGCCCCTGATCCTCTCCTCACACCAGCCTGTGACCGGGCACACAGGCTTAGTGCTTTTCTGACTCCTACAATCGATTCAGACCCCCCTTGGTGCACTACGACGGGAGTCTGCAATTTCATTGGGAGGTATTATGCGTTTGTTGAAATTCTTTGGGATTTTTCTCTTGGTTCTTGGTTTCACGGCCACTGCGGTTGCTGGAGAAAACCATTACGGAATCCGCGACAGATACGACATCACGTTCATCTCGCCGGTTCGGATCGGAGACACGCTGCTGCCTGCCGGGCAATACACAATCCGGCACACCATGCAGGGCGACACGCACATCATGGTTTTCCAATCGGAGAATCGCAAAGTCGCCGAGGTAAAGGCCGAGTGCAAACTGGTGCCGCTGCCGAAGAAGGCGGACCGCACCCAAACGCTTTTCGCGACCAACGCAGCAAAAGAGCTGGTGTTGCAGGAACTTGTTTTTCGCGGGGACTCCGCCAAGCACGTTTTCTGAAACCGTCGACCGAGCCGAATTTTCGGATTGTCACCAGGATTCGGCTCGAATCTTTTCAATAGGCGTTGTGCTTAACTCGCCTTCGTCGCGACTCTGGTTCCCCATACCGAAATAATGCTTGCCAGCATGCACTCTGGGCGTTAGCCTCTGCACCTTGGGCACGGTGCCGAATCAAAATTCTCGGATTAGAATGCCGCTACTTGGCGCACCGGTGGGGACCGGCCCTGAAACCTTTCCCAGCCGTGCAACATCTAAACTTGAGCGAGTTACACTCAAGGAGAAATATGAATCAGCAGACGCCGATCGAGCGCGCTCCTAAGTCAAATGAAATCAATGACCAACGGGCGCTGCCCGTATTGCCCGTGCGGGACACGGTCTTATTCCCGCATGCGGTGTTGCCCCTGACGGTAGGCCGGGAGAGCTCCGTTCAGTTGATCAATTCGCTCGGAGAAGACAAGACCATTATCGTAGTCGCGCAGCGCGAGGCGCGCGTCGACACGCCGCAGCCCAGCGATCTCTATACCGTCGGAACATCGGCAGTGGTGCACAAAGTCGTCAAGATGCCCAACCAGAGCCTGTTTGTCTTTGCCGAAGGCCTGGAGCGGGTTCATCTCGGTGAATTTACGCAACTGTCTCCCTTCATGAGGGCGCATTTTTCGCCCATCGCCGAGGGAGCCACGCCGGCTGCAACGTCTGAAATCGAAGCGCTGCAGCGCAACGTACTGACCCTGTTTCAACAGATTGTCGCCGGATCGCCCACGCTTTCCGACGAACTCTCGACCGTGGCCATGAATATCGATGAACCTGGCCGCCTGGTCGACTTTATCGCGTCGTCGCTGCCGTCGCTGTCCACGCCTGACAAGCAAGACACGCTGGAAACCACTGATGTTCTGGTGCGGTTGCAGAAGATTAACCAGCACCTGGCCAAGGAGCTGGAAGTCCAGCAACTGCGCAACAAGATACAGAGCGAGGTGCAGGATCGCGTACAGCAGACGCAGCGCGAATACTACCTGCGCGAGCAGATGAAAGCGATCCAGAAGGAACTGGGCGAGCAGGACGAAGGCCAGCGCGACGTCGAAGAACTCAAAAAGAAGATCGAAGAAGCCGGCATGCCAGACGAGGTCAAGAAAGAGGCTCTCAAAGAATTGGGACGCCTTTCGCGTATGTCACCCATGGCCGCCGATTATTCGCTCACGCGCAATTACATCGAGTGGCTGGCTGTGTTGCCCTGGGCCAAGACCTCGGGGCAGGAAATCGAGATTCCGAAGGCGAAAGAAATTCTCGATGCCGACCACTATGACCTGGAGAAGGTCAAAAACCGCATTCTGGATTACCTCTCTGTGAGGCGCTTGAAGCCGAATATGAAAGGGCCGATTCTGTGCTTCGTTGGACCTCCGGGTGTGGGAAAGACCTCACTTGGCAAGTCGATCGCCCGCGCTCTGGGCCGTAAATTCGTACGGCTGTCTCTGGGCGGTGTGCATGACGAAGCGGAAATCCGTGGCCATCGCCGGACTTACATCGGTGCATTGCCCGGCCAGATTATTCAGGGCATTCGCCGAGCTGAGACGAAGGATCCGGTATTCATGCTCGACGAGATCGACAAGGTTGGACGCGATTTCCGTGGCGATCCGGCATCGGCATTGCTTGAGGCCCTTGACCCCGAGCAGAACTCAACGTTCCGCGACAACTATCTCGACGTGACCTTTGATCTGTCGAAAGTGCTCTTCATCACGACCGCGAACATGCTCGATCCGATTGCCGAGCCCTTACGCGACCGCATGGAGATCATTGAACTGCAGGGTTACACGGAGGAAGAGAAGGTTCACATCGCCTTCCAATACCTGATTCCGCGCCAGATCGACGAGAACGGCATCACGCCGGAGCAGATTGAGTTTCCGGAGGAGGCTGTGCGCTACACCATCCGTCATTACACGCGGGAAGCGGGTGTTCGAAACCTCGAACGGACTATCGGCACAATCTGCCGCAAGCAGGCGCGCCGTTTGGCCGAAGGAAAGACCGAGAAGCTCATCGTCACCAAGGAGATCATCCAGGAGTTCTTGGGAGGGATCAAGATCCGGAGCGAGGGCGAAATTGCCGAGCGCACGGAGCGTCCTGGTGTGGCTGTGGGGTTGGCTTGGACCCCGTCAGGCGGAGACGTGCTCTTCGTCGAGGCCAACGCTATGAAAGGCAAAGGCGGCTTCACCATGACTGGCCAAATCGGCCAGGTCATGCAGGAGTCCATGCAAGCGGCCCTGACCTGGGTACGGTCGAACGCGGACCGACTCGGAGTGCCAGAAGACTTCTTTGCCGGACATGACATTCACATTCACGTTCCAGCGGGAGCGATCCCGAAAGACGGCCCGTCGGCTGGCGTGACCATGGCTACGGCTCTGGTCTCATTGCTGACCAAGAAGCGCATTGAGCCTCTTCTCGCGATGACCGGCGAAATCACGCTGAGCGGAAACGTACTTCCGGTTGGCGGGATCAAAGAGAAAGTGCTGGCGGCCAAGCGAGCGGGCGTGCGTGACGTAATTCTTCCGGCGGAGAACAAGATGAACGTCGAAGAAGATCTCACGCCCGAGCAACTCGAGAATCTCACGGTGCACTACGTGAAGACGATCGACGAAGCATTCAAAGTCTCGCTTCCAGCGGTTGCGGAGAGCACGGCGGCCAAGATTCTCTCAGCCCCGCCCAAAGATCCGACGCAGGACTACCAGCCTACGCCGGTGAAGGAGCCCGAGCCGGTACACGACCGGGTCCTGACAAGGTCGTAACGGCAGGGAAGCGGTTCAAAATAAGAAGGCCGGCCAAATTGGCCGGCCTTCTTATTTTGAGTTGCTGTACCAGCGTTGGCCTAGAACTCCAGGCGCAGCGCCAGCTGCAGCACACGGGATGCCGGGCCATCGTTGTTGATCGAAGTTCCGACCGTGCCCGAGATGGTGCCGAAGAGGCAACCGACATTGGTGATATCGGTGCAAGGCGCACCGAAATTGGGGTGGTTGAAGGCATTGAACGCATCCGCGCGGAACTTCAGGGCGACTCGCTCCGTTCCGAGAGGGAACGCCTTCGCCAAGCCCATATCCATGTCGAAGAACGTTGGCGAACGCAGATTGTTGCGCGCGCCGATGTTAAAGCCTACCGGGCCGATGTAGTCGCCGTTGGCTTGTGCTGGATTCGCAAATCCGAGCAACGGCTGGCCCTTGCCTCCGTTGATGTGTATGTGAAGATCTGAGATTGGCCCGGTCAAAATGGCTGGTGCGTTGTTGGCGTAGCCCGCGACGAACGCATTCGAGCCTGCAAAATACGCGTTGCCGCTGTGCCAACTTGGCAGACCACTGATACTCCATCCGCCAATGATCTCGTCGACGAGGCGAGGTGCCGAACCTGCGATCATCTTTCCACGCCCGAAGGGCAACTCGTACACGAAGTTGCCGTTGAAGTAGTGGGTGACGTCGAAATCCGAGTTACCCCGGCATTCACGGGGCCGCAGCACATCGCAAATGAAGCCATAGCCGCCGAAGGCTGCGGCGTTAGCGACTAGCGAGACGTTGTCAATCGAGTGTGACCACGTGTAGTTCAGATCGAACTGTAGTCCATGGCCTGGGTTCTTATGCAAAGTCGTCAGCAGTCCGTGATAGTTCGAGTTTCCTTTATTGGTGTAGAACGTATTCTCCGAGAACTGGGCACCCATTCCAACGTTCGGAGGTAGAAGTCCGAACAGGGAGAGGAACTCGGTAAAGTCCGCAAAGTCGCCGCGCGCTATATAGGTTGCGAGGAAGGAATTGGCGAGAATTGCGGTGTTGTTGGGCGGAGCCAGGTTGACCAGGACGTCGTTATACCAAGGCTGCTCCATAACCGCAGAATTCGTCCGCAGTTCCTGCGTGACGTTTGCAAATGCGTCCGACATCAACTGGCCGGAAGCCGTATCGCGAAAGTCGATCAACTGATTTGCGTCCGCCTGTGCGAGCAGGCGTCTTCCCAAACGCCCAACGTAGTTGCTTCTGAGGATGAAGCCGTGGGGCATTTCGTGTTGGAAGCCGACGTTGAACTGAATGTAATAAGGGTTCTTGAGCTTCGGATCAATAATCTCATTGAACGCCGAGCCATTTGACAACCCGAATGGCGCGCCCGTGCTGTCCACGAAAGGATAGAAAGGTGTGGTTACCGTGGGTGCGGTCGGAGTGGCTGGCGGGTTCCCCAGACCCGAGAACCTTTGGTCTTGAAGAAACGTGTTGTCCAGGCTGTTCGGGTCTCCCAGTGGCGTGGTAACGCCGGCCTGGAAGAGGTAAGAGAATTGTGACTGTTGATATTGGACGGCATTGACTACGGTTTGATCGTAGAATACGCCCGCGCCAGCGTTGAACACGGTTTTCGGGTTCAGGCTGTAAGCAACGGCGAATCTCGGCCCAAAGTTGTCGTACTGAGGCTTGTAATACCCTGGGGCATGATTCGCCTTTCCGCCTAGGGAGTAAGCGATGAGAGGAACTGCGTTGTTGCCGGACAAACTGGCCTCACTCTGGGCAACACGATCTCCGAAGTAGGTGTCGAAATCAAAGTTCTGGATCGACTCAATCCCGTGCGTGTCATAGGGCACGCTGTAGTTGACCCAGCGGAGCCCGTAAGAGAAGGTGAGGTTCGAACGAGCCTTCCAAGTGTCCCCGAAATAAAGCTCGGTTTCGTAATAACGGTACGTATGGTTTTGCCCACTACCCTGCGGCAAGGCATTTCCCTGCGCGTCATAGTTGAAAGTGCTGCTGACAGCTGTATACGGCGCCAAAGCAAGGCCAAAAGCGGGGTCATACAGCCCTATCGCAGCGTTGTTGCACTGAGTTGGAGGCGCCGAGGCCGGGCAAATGTGGCTCGGACGGAATGTTGGATCCAGCGCTGGCGCGGGACCGCCGAGGCCAAGTGTGGGCGTGTTGTAGTTCAGAATTGTGTAATCGTGAGGGGTGATGTACTTGAACGTTCCCCCGAAGCGCCAGCTGTGTCTTCCACGATCCCAGCTGAAATCGTCGCGGATCACTGGAATCGGATAAACGCGGCCTTGCGCGTTAACCGCGCTGCTATAAGGGCCGTCGAGAATGGCTCCGCCACTGCCATTTCCGCCGAAGGTATTGAATTGAGTGGCCCCGGTCTTGTTATAGGAGTCGGGGAAATTGAAATTCTCGTTGGTTTTTCCGACGGAGAATTGGTTCACTTTGGTGTTGCTGATATTCCAAATCACACCAAAAACCCACGTGTAGCTCTGATCGAGGAAAGGATGTGTTTCTGGGTCACCAGGGAACTGAATCGCGCTTTCAGTGCCATTCGTGCGGACAAAATTGCCCTTTCCCCACAACTTCACCTTTTCATTAAGATCGAAATCAACCCGCTGTACGTAATCGTCTTCCTTGTAAGGAAATGGCGCATTGAATCGATATCCAGCGGTGTTGAGAAGATCTCCGCGAGAACCCGAAAAATCGTTAGCATGCGGATAACGATCAGAGAACAGTGTCAGTAGGTCTGCATTGAAGCCCGTTCCGGCCGGATCAAAACCTGCCACCTGCGCCGACGATAATGTTCCGACGCCGCCGGTATCGTTCAGGTAGGCAATCGTCCCGTTTCGATACGAATCGAGCGGTACAGTTCGGTCTACCAGAGAGGATAGAGTGTCGCGGCGCCCATTGTAATCAAAGAAAAAGAACAACTTGTTCTTGATGATAGGACCGCCCACATCTCCACCGAACTGGTTACGAATGAGTGGGGGCCGAGGCACATTCGAATTGTTGTTGAACCAATCGTTGGCTTCGAGATCGGTGTCGCGGTGGTACTCGAAGAGCGCTCCGTGGAAGTTGTTGGTGCCGCTCTTGGTCACGAGCTGGTATTGGCCGCCGCCGCCGCCGCCGGTGTCAGAAAGGAAGCCGGCGCTGGTGCCGCGGAATTCCTGTACTGAATCCACCGGTGCACGACCCACGATGTATCCAAACTCACCGGTTCCCATGTCGTTGACGTCGAGTCCGTCTACCGTGACGCGGGATTGATCAACGCGGGCTCCAGTGACTGCCCCGTCCAAAGTGACGCCGGGCTCCTGAATAAAAAGTGCCGACGGATTGCTGCGATCCTGGACCGGCAGGTCGTTGAGCAATTCAACCTGCACGTTGTTGCCGATCGTGGCGTCGACCGTGTCCAGCGTAACGCTCTGGCTGGCAGCCGAAACCTCAACCGTTTCGTTTCCGCCCCCAACGGTCATCTGGGCGTTCTGCACACGCGTCGAGCCCACGTTGAGATAAAGAGCCACGACGACGATCGGGTTGAAGCCCGAATGCTTGAAGGTGATGTCGTAACCTGGCCCCGGCTTGATTTGGTCGATTGTGTAGGAGCCGGCGGCGTTGGTTTTTGCCTTGTAAATCGTGCCGGTTTGTGAGTTCTTAAGAGTGACTTCGGCGTCGGGGATGACCGCCCCGCTTGCGTCTGTTACAACACCGGTGATGGAGGCCACATCCTGAGCCACCATCCGGGTGGGCGACCCAATCCAGCATACGAACAATGCTACTAGTGACGCTACAAACACAAGACGAGCGGCGCAACGCTTAAACATGGAAGGCTCCTGTTGCAAAGTCGATAACACAACGGCCTGCCAGGCGTGCTTTGTTGAAGCAGGGGAACGCCAGCACGACAGACCAATTGTTGAAAAAGGAAGCAGAATCGGAAACCACCGTACTATTTCGTAACGCGAAGTTTCAAGAAGAAAATTTCGAGGAGACCCTCTTAAGTACCTGTTTCTAGGCGATTAAGCGGGTTTTTCCCGTCAAGAAAATACACTAAAGTAACCAGCCCCGATGCGGGGAGAACAGAATTCCGGATTCCGGTCATCCGGCGGCTGAGATTTTGCGGGGGAACGCGCTTCAGGTGGATTCGAGCTCAGCCCGCGATGAATATCCGACGGCGAGGGCCCAAGTGAGCTGATTTGTCAGTTTTTTGTATCGTTGTTCTGTAACTGTGAGTTTTCGGGGGATGGAATGCGGGTCAGCGTGCTCTTCTTTGGTGTGCTGAAGGATGTGGCGGGGAAGCCGTCGGATATGGTCGAAGTCCCCGACGGCGCCCGTGTCCAGGATGTCCTGCTGCACTACCAATCCAGGCTCCCTCGCCTGAACGAGATTCTTGCTTCTAGCGCATTGGCCGTGAACCAGCAGTACGCCAGTCCGGACTCGCCCCTGCGCGAAGGCGACGAGATCGCCTTACTTCCCCCGGTGAGTGGCGGCTGTCCGGAATCGTCGCCAGAGCAAGGAAGCGGCTCAGTCCGGATCGTGCACGACGTGATTGATACTGCTTCAGCGCTCAATTCGCTGAAGCGGGGTGAGGATGGAGCCGCCATCGTCTTTGAGGGAATTGTCCGAAACCAGACGCGCGGTCGCAAGACGCTTTACCTCGACTACGAGGCATATGAGGAAATGGCGCTTCGGGAGATGCAGTCACTGGCTGCAGCAGCGCTGAAGAAGTTCCCCGTGCGTGATCTGGCGGTCATTCACCGCCTGGGGCGACTGGCAATTGGAGAAACCAGCGTTTTGATTGTGGTGGCTTCGGCGCATCGCGCGGCCGCATTCGAAGCCTGCCGTTGGCTCATCGACACGCTGAAACGGACAGTCCCGATCTGGAAGAAGGAGTATTTTGAGGATGGCGCCGTCTGGGCAGACGGCGAGCCTTTTCCGTCCGATATCCCTCGCGCAAATCAAAGCTCCCGAGGCAGCCCAGATACGGGGCCAGCATCTAAGTAACCGGCGTGATGTCCCTGACATTCGGTGGTACGGATGCGGGAGCGCCGACTTCGAGCAGGTATAATTTCCTTCATTCGATGAGAAAACTCGCCACGAGTCTGCTCGCGGCAGGCCTGATCACCCTGTTCCTCCTGCTGAACCCATACGGCCTTCGGGCGCAGACATCTTCAGCGCCGGGTGCTGCGGAGCCGCCGGGCGGCAAGGGGCAGCAAGAGCAGCCGGGAGCCACGCTGAAAGTCGACGTCAAGCTGGTCAACGTCTTCGTGACTGTGACCGATCCCACCGGCGCTCCCATTGGCGGCCTGACCAAGGACAACTTCGATCTTGCCGAGGATGGGTATGCGCAGAAGATTTCAGTTTTCAACCGCGAGTCGGCACTTCCGTTGTCGATCGCGCTGGCTATTGACACCAGCTTGAGTACGCGCCGCGACTTGCCTCTGGAACAGGCTTCCGCCAAGCGCTTTGCGCACGCGATTCTTCGCCCCGTCGATGGCTTGTCGGTGTTTGCCTTCAGCGAAGTGGTCAACGAGTCTACTCCCGGTTTCACCGCAGATATAAAGCGGATCGATGAGAGCATCGATCACATCCGGGTTGGAGCGGCCACCGCGTTGTACGATGCGATCTATCTGGCGTCGCGCTCGCTGGACCGCCGCAAAGGGCGCAAGGTGATCGTCCTGATCACCGACGGCGGCGATACGATCAGCAAGGTTGATTACAAAGAAGCTGTGCGATCCGCCGTAGAAGCGGAGGCGATCGTTTATTCGATTATCATTGTTCCCATTGAAAACAGTGCCGGGCGCGAAACCGGAGGCGAACACGCACTGATCCAGCTGTCGGAGGACACCGGAGGGAAATACTATTACGCAACATCCACGGCGCAACTCGACGATGCGTTCCATAAAATCAGCGACGAACTGCGCACGCAATATTTGTTGGCATACTATCCATCACAGCGGACATCGTTTTCCGAGTTCCGGCGCATCGAGGTGAAGGTCGCCGGCGTGCCGGATGCGTCCACCTTCCGGGTGCGTCATCGGGCCGGCTATTACACGGTAAAGTCTGATTTTTGAAGCGGCGGCTTGGAGTTTTAGAAAGCGAGCGCCCGTGGGGCAGGCGCGGCTCTTTGCCATGAAACGGGCGAATGTGTTTATCTGGATGGAAACAAAAGTAGATAAGAGTTGGAAAGGCGGAAGATGGTAATGCTTATTTCCCGCGGCCGGCGGAAACGCCTGTGTGTTGAGGTCGCTTTCTTCGTGCTTCTCTTTTCTTCCATGGTCTTTGGCCAGGCGACCGCGGGTACAGGTGCGATCCGGGGCAAGGTGACGGATACGACGGGAGCGATTGTCGCTGCCGCGACTGTCACAGTGACGAATCAGGCAAGCGGCGCTATCAATCGTGCACATTCGTCGTCCACTGGAGAATATTCATCCGGGCCTTTGATTCCGGGCGATTACAAGGTTCGCGTGGAAGCGAAGGGCTTCAAGACGGCCGAATTTCGCATCCTCACCAGGGTTGCAACGATTTCCGGGGGAAATGTTGCCCTTACCGCCGGTAAAGAATCGGAGGTCGTGCAAATACCCGAGTCGACGGCGCTGGTGAACATCCAACAGCCGACGGTCCAGACTGTGCTTCCCGAAGAACTGATTGAGACCCTCCCGATCGGTGGGAGGAGCTATCTCGACCTGTCACAATTCGCGCCGAGCGCCCAGTTTGAAGACGCTGGGTCGATTGATCCCCGCAAGCTGGGATTCGGCACTGTTTCCATCCAGGGCCAGTCCGGGCGAGGAGTGCGTTACGAGGTCGACGGGGTCAGTATCTCGGATGAAATTGCAGGAACCGCTGCCCAAAACGTTTCCGCCAGCGCCATTCAGGAGTTCACGGTCGCGCGTTCGTCGTTGGACCTGCCATCTGAACTGACTTCCTCCGGCGAGGTCCTTATCAGCACGCGTTCCGGTGGCAATGATCTCCACGCAGAAGCATTCGGATTTTTTCGCGGCAAACAGGGGTCGGCTGCGTTGCCCGGAGGTACCCCTCAATCGTTTCAGCGAGAGCAATATGGCGCTCGGGCCGGAGGAGCACTGATCAAAGACAAGATCTTCTGGTTTCTCGACGGCGAGCGTACTCAACAAAACCTGACCGCCGCGATGCCGTTCGATGCTCCGTTTGATGCCCTCGCGACCTCTCTCGCGCAACCGTTCCGGGAATTGCAAGGCAACGGGCGTCTCGACTGGCAACGCCGCGACAACGCCCACGCCTTTTACCGTTTCTCGTTCGATCAGGTAAGCCAGGTCGGCCCATTTGGGGCAGCGCGATCGTTGCAGGGACTGCGCGAAGCGACGCACACGCCTTCTCACACCTTTGGATATGACTTCGATCATGGTTCCTACACGCATAGCCTTCGTTTTGAATATCTAAGAATGCGCAACGGTATCGGCGACGACACGACCACGATTCCCGCAAGCGTGAACAATCCCTTTCCTGGCGTCGGTATCAGCATTGGCGCTCCCGTTGCCGGAAATTGCGGGCTGAGCGGAACCGGGGCATTTTGCGCGGGACCAAGCCCGTTCTCGCCGCAGGTCAATATTCAATCGAACTACGTCGCACGTTATGACGGCACCCGCGTCTGGGGCGACCACGTCATACGCTTTGGCGTCACGTACGACAGAATTCAGGCAGGAGGATTTTCTGCGCTCTTCTCGAATCCACAACTGGGCACAACCACGGCATGCCTGCCTGGCTCGATTTTGCAGAACTGTCTGACGAGTTCCGATCCCACGGCCTATCCTGCGGACTTCGCATTCCTGGGCAATGCATCCGGCTTCTCAACATCGAGCAGCGCCTTTGGATATTCCGGGGGAGGCCTTGGGCCTGACAATCAGCTTCAGGCGTATATAGGTGACAACTGGAGATACAAGCGCAATGTCATCGTGACGATGGGAGTGCGCTATACGCGCGAGACCGGAAAAGCAGATCACGGCCTTGGCGGACTCTCCATCCTGAACCAGTGGCAGCCCGGTTTGGGGAATTCCGTTCGCGTGCCGAACACCGATTTCGGTCCCCAGTTGGGAGCAGCGTGGGATGTGGGAGGCACCGGCAAGACGGTGTTACGCGCCGGCGGCGGAATTTACTACGACGGTTCGCTCTGGAGCAACATGATGCTCGATGCCCGCGCGCGCTCGCCGCGTGGGATGTTGACGTACACGCCGCAAGTTTGCTCGTTCGGCACCGCGACCCCATTCGTATGGCCGACCAGTTTGTCAGGCTCAACCGCGGGATCACCGATAGCCGGAGGCGCCGGCGTCGTGACCAACCCGGCCGCGAATCAGGTCGCGCCTACCTTCTGCGGATCCACAATCGCTAACGCGGCGAGCCCAATCCTTGCCCTCAGCAGCGCTTTTCAGGCCGCCGCCTCCTCGGTTGGTAGCGGACAGGCCAATCCCAACTTTGTCGCGAACACTTTGAACGCCACCAATGTCAACGGGCTCGATGTTTTCAGCCCGAACTTCCTGACGCCCCGCGTTCTCCAGTTGAATGCGGGTTTTCAGACGGAACTTCGCGAGGGCATGGTGCTGAGCATGGATTACGTTCGTACGATCGGGACCCATAATCTGCTGATCGTCGATCCGAACCATAGCGGCGCCGCCCGCTCCTACAACTTCGTCAATGCAATCGCGGCCCGCGACAAGGCGCAGCTTGCCGCCGGTTGCGCCGCCGGGTTGGGTCAGGCTCCGTGCATGGTGACAACACTGGGCAGCGTCGGTGCTGCGCAGGCTGCCTACGCTGCGGCTGGTCTGGATTCGAATTCTGCCACCACTGGTGGCGCCCCCTGCAACTTCTGCGCTTTTCCCGGGTACACGCCTCTAGGGGTCAATATCGCCAGCGGAGGCGGAGGCAATGGATCACTCGGTACGCTCGACAGCCTTTCCACGATCGGGCGGTCAGTCTACTGGGGTGGGCAAGTGCGTCTCGTACAACGCATCGCCCGGCCGATTCAAGGTATCAAGACTGCCGATGTGCAAGTCGCGTACTCGTATTCCAAGTTCGTAAGCCAGGCCGGCGATCAGGACGTCGCGTCCGTTGCCACCAACAATGATCTTCCGCTGATGTTCACGGGGCCCAATGGCATGGATCGTAAACATCAGATCTCGTTCGGCGGAACGTTCGAGCTGCCCTGGTTGACGCACCTGAGCTTCTTCGGGCACTTCTTCAGCCCACTGGCGCAGACCTTAAGCCTGCCTGAATTGACCAATGGCGGAGAAATTTTTGCCAGCGATTGGATCGGGTCCGGACTTGGCTCCGGGGGCGCGCCTGAGCCTGTGAAGGGTACCGGGATCGGCGAATTCCTGCGCGGCGGCCACGACGTTGGTCACTTGCAGCAGGTTATCAGCAACTACAACACGCATTTTGCCGGAACTCTGACGCCGGCCGGCCATTGTATGGTGGCTGATACCGTTTGCCCAGGCTCGGCTCCTATCGCCGCCATGACTAGCAGCGACATGGCCACACTCGGCTGGGTCATGCCGACGCTGCCGTCTGTCTCTCCTTTTGCCTCGAGCGTCCCATGGCTCAAGACCTTTGATCTTCGGGCGTCGTGGCCGATCAAGATCGGGGACCGCGTCACGGTTGTGCCGAGCGCCAGCGCGTTTAATATTTTCAATTTCGCGAATTACTTCATTCCAGGCAATCTGCCAGGAGTGTCGCTTTACTCCGGGCCCAATCCTACCCTGGTGCAGAATGGAATTCTGGCTCCGACGGTGATCGGGGGAGCAACCAGTTCGAGCCTGTCGGCATTCCGCGCGGGCTTGCAATCCGGAACGTTCGCGGCCGGGGCGCCTCGACAGCTTGAATTCGGGTTGCGAATCACCTTCTGAAAATCTGATTTTGTCTCATTGATCGTCGATCGTCTGGCTTCTATCAGTTGAGTGAATACAGGTCTTAGTCGAGCCCGCCACGGCACGGCATCGTGTCTGGCGGGTTTCTTTATTGCAGAGCGCAAGGCTTAGCACGCGCCCTAGCTTACGGCATAATCTGCGAGCGCAGGTGCTTCGATAGCTTCTCGATCTGCTTCAGTTTCTGAATCACATCTTTAGGTAAATTCCCTTTCCGCACGTTCGCCATGTCGATGGGAATCGTCTGAGCAGTGCGCGCCAGATCGTCCGCTTCCTGCTGAAGTTCCACCAGGTTGATCTGGCGGTGGAAGGTGACAGGCTCAGCCAGGGAGTTGGCCTGTTCGCCATTCAATGCTCTTGTGGATGTTGGAAAATTTCGCTGCTGTGCTGCGGTCGACAAGGCACAAACAAGAAGTGGAATCAGGGACCAGCCGAGTTTTCTCACCACACGCCTCCCCAGAGGTGGCGGCATTTTACCCCCGTTTTTCCGCAAAGCAAGGGTTGATTTCAGGTCCCTCAGCGATTGGGAGGAGAAGACTCGGCACAAACCCACAAAGCATTTGTGTACAATGCGTTTATGACGTTCCGCTCCCAGCAGGGCAGCAGTCCCAACGCCAAGCGCAGCCGGACGCCACCCCCGGAAGATACCTTCGAAGAGGTCGCCTACCTCAAGTTGTTGGGTGAAAAGCAGAAACTGGTTTCCGTCAAATTAATGGACGGGCAAACGGTTCGCGGATGGATCGAGTATTACGACAAGAACATGGTCCGTCTCACCCGAGAAGGCGCGCCAAACCTCTTCATCTTCAAGCACGAAATCATGTACATCGCCGAGGACAGCGGAAGAAAGAAGTGAACGCGTCCAGGTCAGTCCCGGAAAGCTTTCTGCCATCCATGTCGGCCATCGCTCGCGAGGCCGGAGCGCTTCTGCTCGAGTACTTCCACCAGAAACTGAAGATCGAATACAAGGGTGATGCTGATCTGGTCACGGCGGCCGATCGCGCCTCCGAGCGGTTGATCCGCGAGCGCATCGCCGAGCAGTTTCCCGACCATGACGTTCTTGGCGAGGAACAGGGACTGAACGATCGTGGCAGCGAGTATCGCTGGTATGTCGATCCGCTAGATGGGACCACGAACTTCGCTCATGGATATCCGGTTTTCTGTGTCTCGATGGCGCTGGAGCGCCGATCCGGTGACTCGGGCCAAAGGATTGCCGCGACTGTCTACGACCCCACACGGGATGAACTGTTTACCGCAGAGGCAGGGAAAGGCGCGCATCTGAACGGTAAGCCGATTCAGGTTTCCAAGATCAGCCAGTTAAAAGAATGCCTGGTTTCGACAGGCTTCCCCAGCCATAAGCGCCACAAGAACCCCAACATTTACTTCTATCATCAGATCACGTTGCACACGCACGGCGTGCGTCGGGCGGGATCGGCTGCGCTGGATCTATGCTGTGTGGCCAGCGGTCGTTACGACGGCTTCTGGGAGTTCAATCTAAATCCTTGGGACACCGCTGCCGGAGTCCTCATCGTCGAAGAAGCCGGCGGAAGAGTCACGCGCTTCGATGGATCGCCGTTTGCAATCGACAGCCGCGAAACGCTGGCTTCAAATGGCCTGGTGCACGATGCCTTGCTGAACGAATTTAAAGAAATCATGGCCGGCCGTGGCCTTGAACCTTTGCCCGATCCGCGCGTTTACGCCGATGAACGAAAGTCGCTGAGCCGGTCTTAGACTTCTTCCGATTTCCCCGAGCTACCCCGTCAAAACCTGCGGCGTACAATATTGGTGTGGGGACGCCAGCCGCTTCTGGCCGTCGCTCCAATCCCAAAACTGGCTGGGCAGAGCGTGATTAATTCACTGTTGGAACGAAAAATTGAAAAGCGGCCGGACCATGTCCGGTTGCAGGGTCGCGTCCTTTTCCTTACCGAAGAGCCGGAACTCATCAAGCGGCAATTGGCGGGCGAAGACCTGCCTTGGGACACAAAAAATCCGGCGAATAATCCCAAGCTGCGCGATGACATCTCGACCGACGAGATCACTCCGGCGCATTACTGCTTTTATTTTGATGAGACGCTGGGCGAGATTCCCTATCTCGGCCTGAAATGCGGCGACACCCTGCCGATCGGAAGAGGCGATGTAAAGCGCGGCGGATTTGTATGCGCCGTTAGCGGCAAGCGGCGCGGCAAAGGCTCGAGCCGCGAGCAGTCACCGTACGCCGAGATGTGCGCGGGGATCCGCGTGGTGATCGCGGAGAACATCGAGCGCATTTACAAGCAGAATTGCCAGAACCTTGGCGTGCTGACCTCGACGAATTTTGGCCTTATCGATCGGATTCGCGCGGGCGAAGAAATTCCGCTCGACGAATTCACCGCAGGGGAAGACGAAATCACGCGGCAGGTAATCGAATACGGCGGATTATTTCCGTTCAATGTAGCTCGGATGCAAGGGAAAGTTTCGCTGCCTGCGGTGAAGACCGAGAAGCGTCCCATGACGCTGGCGGAGAAAATTTTCGCGCGGCACATGATCGACGAGAAAGTGGAAATCGGTGTCCCCGCGGTCAAGCCCGGCGACACGGGTTTTGCCCGCGCCGACCTCCGCTTCAGCCACGAATACGTCACGCCGATGGCGGCGATTTTCTTCGAGCACTACGTCGGCAAAGATGCCAAGGTGAACGATCCCGGCAGCATTATCTTCTTCCGCGACCATCTCACATTCCTCGACGAAGTCATTTCGGAAGAAAAAAAGAAACTGGGGCTGCTCGATCTGGCAACCCAACTGAAACTCAAGCAGCAGGATTTTGCCAAGAAGCAGGGAATCCGGCTGCACGGCGAACTCACCGACCGCAAAGGCTCCGAGGGTATTTGCCACTCGATCGTGCTTGAAAGTTATGCGCTACCCGGACAGCTCAACATTGGCTCCGATTCGCACACGCCGCACGTCGGCGCCATCGGATGCGTTGCCTTTGGCATCGGCACAACCGATGTTTTCAATTCCTGGATCACGAAAGATGTCCGCGTGAAAGTGCCCGAGTCCGTCAGAATCATCGTTCGCGGCAAGAGGCATCCCAATGTCACGGCGAAGGATTTCATTCTAAAAATCCTGAGCCTCGATTATGTGCGCAGCGGCAAGGCTCTGGCGAAAGTCATGGAGTATGCCGGAGAAGCGATCGAGGATCTCAGCGTTGACGAGCGTGCCACCATGACCAACATGGCGGCCGAGATCGGCGGATTTACGGGAATCGTGGCTCCTGATTCGAAAGCCGTCGACTTTCTGGTCGAAAGGCGCGGCATGGATCGCAGGCGGGCAGAAGCGATGATTGCGGGCCTATTCAGCGATCCCGGCGCGCAGTACGCACACGTTATCGAACTCGATGCCGCCGAAATCACGCCAATGGTGGCCACGCCCGGCGATCCGGGCAACGGCAAGTATGTTCGCGAGCTCAACACGCCGGTTCCCGTTGAGATCGCGTACGGAGGCACCTGCACGGCCGGCAAGAACGACGACATGGATATGTACGCGCTTGTGCTCGCTGATGCGCTCAAGCACGGCAAGCGGGTTGCGGATTCGGTCAAGTTCTACATCCAGTTCGGGTCGCAGGAGACGCGCGACTATTGCCTGCGGCGGGGCTATCTCGATGTTTTCCGTGAAGCGGGAGCGCACGTGATCGAGCCGAGTTGCGGAGCCTGCATCAATGCGGGTCCGGGAGTTTCTACGCGCCCGGATCAGGTTGTGATCAGCGCGCAGAACCGAAATTTCCCGGGCCGCAGCGGTCCCGGCCAGATGTACCTGGCGTCGCCGCTTACGGTGGCGGCCAGCGCGGTTGCAGGGTACATCGTCGAGTACGAGCCCAGCGAAAAGAAGGAATTTGTGTCGGCCTGAGACCTTTCGTCCCGATAGCCCGCAAGTGGTTGAAATCAACCAGGATGGCTAAAATTAGCCAGCCGAATCCCTGCAACTTTTCGTCTGGCAATGAGTTCCAATGTGTAGTGGGATTTGAGAGGTGAGAGGGGGCAACATGAAGTACATGAAATATTTCGCGTTGGTTGCGGTGATGATGATTCCGTTGGCGTACTCACAGGCGCAGGTGAGTGTGGGAGTCGGAATTGGACCAGTAGGCGTCGCAGTTGGACCGGCGCCCGTTTGTGAATATGGCTACTACGGCTACTATCCTTACGCTTGCGCGCCTTACGGATACTACGGTCCTGATTGGTTCGCTGGTGGCGTGTTCGTCGGAGCGGGACCGTGGTTCCATGGTCCGGGGTGGCTCGGCCACTGGGGTTATGCAAACGGCTGGTATGGCCGCCCGTGGGTTTATAACCGCGGCTGGGGTTACGGTCTGAGTCACGGTTACGTCGGGCGTGGCTACGTCGGACGCGGTTATGTTGGACACGGATACGTTGGTCGTGGCTACGCCGGCCACGGTTACGTTGGCGGCGGATACCATGCCGGCGCATACCGCGGGGGGCAGGCTTTCCACGGCGGCGGTGGGTTTCATGGCGGAAACAGCTTCCACGGTGGGGGTGGATTTCACGGTGGCGGGGGATTCCACGGTGGTGGCGGGTCCCATGGTGGCGGTCACCGCTAATCGGATCCTGAACGCATTATGAAAGACGGGCCGGCAGCCGGGGCGCTGCCGGCCCTTTTTCTTTCTCCGCGACTCTGTACCCGCGCGCTCCATTCTTGCTAGAATGGCCCGCCGCGGTAGTACACTGAAGACATAAAGCTCAGGAGACTGACACCCTTATGGCGTACGTTATTGCAGAGCCTTGCATTGGGACGAAAGATACCGCTTGCGTCGATGCCTGTCCCGTGGATTGCATTCATCCCAAGAAAGACGAACCCGCCTACGCGACCGAGGAATTGTTGTATATCGACCCGGTGGAGTGTATCGACTGCGGCGCTTGCGTTCCTGTTTGTCCGGTCTCGGCTATTTTCGCGCTGGACGATCTGCCGGAAAAGTGGAAGGATTTCACCGAGCGAAACGCAAAGTGGTACGGCCGGTAATCTGCCACTGAGTCTGTAAATTCATGCACGGGTGTGCGCCTCGCCATCCGTGCATTTTCATTTCCGGTTGGAGTGGGATTTCTGAAGTATCAATGCGCGTGCCAGCCGGTGCCATGCCGTTTGTCGGCGTTTCCCAGAATCTCAGCGTCAATTCCGGTGTGGGCTTTCAGGGCATCCAGGATGCGGATGGCGTCGTGCTTCGTCATGCGCACGACCATCGTTTTATGCGTGTCTTTTTCGTGATATTCAATATCCAGCCAGTGGACCTTCGAGTCACTGATCATCGTGCCTTCGTTCGTGTATTCGTAGGAGCACTTATCAATCGAGCCGTATGGAATCTCTACGGCATCCCGCTTGACGGGTCTTACCTCGATGGTCTTGGCCTGGTCATCAAAGGACAAAACGGCTTTGGACTGCTTGCCCTTTAAATCGGGAACTCGCACGCGAAACGAACTGTCCGCAGCCAGGCAAAGCGGTGCGACTAGCACGCAGAAAATGAGGACCGATCTGGAGGTTTTCGAGGTTTTCACTGGATGAAATTATAACGGAAGCCTTCCAGTTCGATTTCGAGATCTGGAGATAGCAAGTAGCGCAAAGCCGCTCTCAACCCCGTTTTCCACTAAAATCAGGCACAGCTATGGCCCTGCGAGAGTCCGAGGCGATTGTGCTGCGCACCTACCCGATGCGCGAGGCCGATCTGCTGGTCACTTTGTTCACGCGTCTGGAGGGGAAGGTGCGCGGTGTGGCCCGGTCCGCCAAGAAATCAAAGCGCCGTTTTGGCGGCGCGCTCGAACCGCTCACCTATGTGCGCGCCTTCTACGATGTGCGCGAGCGGCAGGAGTTGGTACGCCTCGATTCCTGCGAGGTGCTGGATTCACCACTTTCCTCAGAAGTCAGCTATCCACGCGCAGTGGCTCTCGGCCACGTCGCCGACTTGCTCGATGAACTCCTGCCAGACCACGAAGCCAATGACGCGATCTTTCGGCTCACTCTCTCCGTACTGCGCATGCTGACCGGCCCGGAAATCTGGATGCCGATCACCTATTTTGAGCTTTGGCTGACGCGGTTGGTCGGCTTTTTACCCGATTTTTCGGAGTGCATCGTCTGTGGACGCGCGCTCAACGGCAGCCGCGCTTACTACCATGCCCTGGCAGACGGATTGATGTGCGGCGATGATAAGAGGCTCGCGTCTTCGGAAATTTCCGGCGAATCTCGCGTCTTGGCGGCCCAGATGTTCCGTACGCCTGTGGAGGCTTTTCGCGGAAGTGTGTGGCCGAAGTCGCAATGCGCCGACCTGCGTAAGTTCCTGGTTCAGATCCTGCAGCGGCATATCGAGAAGAAGCTAGTGACAGCGGGAATGCTGGAGAAGATCAGCGGATAACGGGCGAACCGAGATAGGATCCGGCTGACGATGTGGGGCCCGTCGCATCGATTCTGAATCAGGCTGCCTGGAGGGCCCATGACCGACAAGTGGGGCAGGCGTTTATTTACGGCAGGCGCCGTCGTGCTGATTCTGCTCGGACTCGCACACTCGTTGTCGCTGGCGGAAAAAATGTCCCCTGCCAATGAGACCGAGCGGCAATTGCTCGACCTGATGTCGAACTACAAGTTCGATCTCGCGGGCTCGAGCCGCAGCATGGATAACCTGCTTCGTGGTTTCAGTATCTGCTTCATCGTGGGGGTGGTTGGCCTTGGGCTGCTCGATCTGGCCATGTGTCGCGAGCGGGCGGAACTGGTGAAGCGGCTTGCGCTGGTCAACACGGCGTGGCTCGCCGTGCTGACTGCTGTTTCGCTGCGCTATTTCTTTGTCATTCCGACGACGTTCCTACTCGCGGCGCTGATCCTCTTCTTCCTCGCATGGCTCAAGCTGCCCACCTCGTAGTGGCGGAATTCGAGTTCCGGGTGAGGTCCTGCGCCTCCTTGCCCACGGTTCTGCGGCACCGAGATCCCCGGCCCCGCCGGCACAAACGCGGGCTCGTCGAGATGACGCCTCGTCGGGTTAAGACCTCAAACGGAGCCAATTTCCTAACGTCCATCGGCTGACGGCCAGTCGCTCCATCCATTACAATCACTGATTAACCTTTGAGGGCCGAAGAGATAAGCAGTGAGTCCATCCTCATCCAATTCGCTGACCTTTCAGGAACTCATTCTGCGCCTGCAGACCTTTTGGGCGGAGCGCGGCTGCGTCCTTCAGCAACCTTACGACGTCGAGGTTGGCGCCGGGACGATGGCCCCGGAGACCTTTCTCCGCGTGCTGGGTCCGCAGCCCTACAAAGTGGCCTACGTGCAGCCCTCGCGCCGTCCGGCAGACGGGCGATATGGCGAAAACCCCAACCGGCTGTTTAAACACATGCAATTGCAGGTGATCCTGAAGCCGCCGCCGCAGAATGTTCAGGAAATGTATCTGGAGTCGCTTGAAGCAATCGGGATTGACCTGCGCCAGCACGACATCAAGTTCGAGGAAGACAACTGGGAGGCGCCTACGCTAAGCGCCTGGGGCGTAGGTTGGCAGGTCATGCTCGACGGATTGGAGATCACTCAGTTCACTTACTTTCAGCAGTGCGGCGGTTTGGACCTGTTTCCGATCTCGGCCGAGTTGACCTATGGCCTCGAACGAATTGCTGCCTTCCTCCAGGACGTCGATTCAATCTACGAGATCGTCTGGGCGCGGGATCCATCGATTGAAGGAGACGCGGCAGGCGGCGTCGTGAAATACGGCGATGTCCGGCTCGCAGACGAATTGCAGTTTTCCGTCTATAACTTCGAAGCTGCCGATGTAGAGAAAACCTGGAAGCACTTCGAGATGTATGAGGCAGAGTGCAAGGCCCTGCTGGAGCAATATTCGCAGTTATCTAAGGAGAGGCAATCTCCGGCAGAGAAGTCCCGCTTTGCAGTGCTGGCAGCGTACGACCTTTGTTTGAAGTGCTCGCATTTGTTCAACATCCTGGACGCACGCGGGGCGATTTCTGTGACGGAGCGCGTGGGGGTGATTGCGCGCGTGCGTGCGCTGGCGGTGGGGATCGCGAAAGCCTGGGTGGATCAGCAAAACGCCGGGGTCGATGATCCCGAGGATCGAAAACCTGTTCCCACCAGTCAACCCAAGCGGAAAAGGGAAGATCGGGTCTTAGCGGTGAAAGATGTCTGACCTTCCACATTCGAAGTTCGTGCATGTGTACGCCGTGCTTCGTTTCGACTTTCCCGTGAACGACCATAGTCCGGAGAATAGCGTCTCTGTCGTGAAAGTCGTTGGTACGTAAAGATCAGGCAGAACAATAGCCTTCTCGTCTGAATCAGTGGAATGGCGGTAAAAGTTGCAGATATCAAGTACAGCTCACAAGGTCTGTTCCCGAGATGAAACCGAAACGGATGTGATCGATATCACATTCTAGTTTCCGCGATGCTTGCGATACTGGATGGTTTGAAGGCATGCCAGATTTCCTGCTAGAGATAGGCTGCGAAGAGATTCCGGCACGAATGATCGATGCCGCGTCGGCCGAGTTGCGCGAGAAAGTCGCGACGCTGCTGACGCGAGAGCGAATCTCCGGTGGCGAAGTCAGTACGCTCGAGACGCCCCGGCGCATCGCGATCATGGCACCGGGAATTTCTGCTACCCAGGCGGATATCGTCGAGCAGGTCACTGGACCCTCCGTTCACATAGCTTATAAAGACGGTCAGCCGACTCCCGCCGCCCAGGCGTTCGCCAAGAAAGCCGGTATCGACGTCGGCAAACTCGAAAAAGTCACGACGCCCAAGGGCGAATATATTGCCGCGCAGGTCACGAAAAAAGGCCGGTCCGCCGCCGAAATCCTTGGGGAAATGCTCCCGAAGGAAATCGCCACGATCTATTGGCCGAAAAATATGTACTGGCGGAAGCAAACCGAGCGCTTTGTTCGTCCCGTGCGCTGGCTGGTTGCGATGCTTGACGGCGAGGCGATTCCGCTAGAGTTCTTCGGCGTACCGGCGGGGAAGAACTCGCGCGGCCACCGTATCCTGGCCGATGGGCCGGTGGCGATTTCAGGCGCGGGCACAGCCTATGTCGACGCATTGCGCGCCGCGAAAGTTCTTGGCCGAGCCGAGCGCGAGCATCAGATTCGCAAGGCACTGGACGCCGCTACCCGCACCATTCCTGGCGCCCGCTGGCGCGAAGATAAACCGCTGCTCGATACAGTCGTCAATCTGACGGAATTTCCTTCGGTGATCGTGGGAAGTTTTGAGCGCGCGTTCCTCGCGCTGCCCGAGGAAGTTCTGGTCACGGTGATGCGCGACCACCAGAAGTATTTCGCAATAGAAGACGCGCAGGGCAAACTGCTACCCCATTTCCTCGCCGTGCTCAATACCGACGTCGATTCACAAGGCCTGATCCGTCACGGCAATGAGCGCGTATTGCGCGCCCGCTTCAACGACGCGCGGTTTTTTTGGGAGACCGATCAGAAGAAATCGCTGCTCGATCGTTCGCCGCTGTTGCGCAACGTAACCTTCCAGAAGGATTTGGGCAGCTACTACGAAAAAACACAGCGCGTGCAGAGGTTGTGCAGTTGGTTGTGCGAGATCCTCAAGCAGCAAGGCATCACGGTGCGGCCGGGAGTGGTTCATAAAGCGGCATGCCTCGCGAAGACCGATCTGACGACGGAATTGGTGAAAGAATTCACGGAATTGCAGGGAATCATCGGTGGCCTGTACGCACGTGTGCAGCAATTGGACCCGACATTGAAAGAAGAGACGCGGCTGGCCGTGGCCGACGCTGTTTACGACCACTATAAGCCGGAATCAACCGAGGACTCGGTTCCGCGCTCCATGGAAGGCGCGCTGTTGTCGATCGGCGATAAGGCCGACACCATAGCCGGCATGTTCGCGCTGGGCCTGGTTCCGAGCGGTTCCAAGGATCCTTTTGCACTGCGGCGGCAGGCCAATGGCATCGTAAAGACCATCGCCGAAAAGAAACTTCCGTTGCTGTTAGGTGCGATGATGGCGGATGCCCGCGCGGGTTATCAGAAATCCGATGCGGAAAAGAAGTTTGTCGACGACCGTCGCTACACCGAGTCGATTACCACGTTCTTTACCGAGCGGCTCGAGTTCTACCTGCGCGAGGTTTGTGGGTACTCCTACGACGTGGTAAAAGCAGTTCTCGCGGCCAATGCCGATGACGTGGTCGATGCGTTGGCGCGGGCCGAGGCCGTGAAACAGGTTTTGCATATGCCTGAGTTTCAGGCGATTGGGGCGGCTTGTAAGCGCATGCGCAATATCCTTCGCCAGGCCGAAGAGAAGAAATTTGCCCCCGCGGCCGAGACGCAAATTCTGCCAGGCTCTTCGGAAGAAGAAAAAAATCTCATTTCCTATCTGGAACAGAGTGGAGCGAAAATAGAGGAGTATCGCAGCCAACGCCAGTATCTCGATGCGCTCAAGCTGCTCTCGACGGCGCGCGAGCCCGTAGACCGGTTTTTCGACAAGGTCATGGTGATGGTGGAAGACGAGCGGGTCCGGGCGAACCGCCTGGCGCTGTTAAAGACGTTGTTACACGAATTTTCGACGATCGCGGATTTTTCCGAGTTCGCGGTCGGTTGATTTAGGTCTTCACAATTACAAAAGTTCCCAATTACCAAATCGCGGTTTCAATTCTGATCGACAAAGGACTCATATGGCGACAATCACTCTCCCTGAAGCTGACGTGCAAGAACCGAAGAAAGCCTCGACCAGCACGAAGTACGTTTATTCGTTCGGAGGCGGCAAGGCCGATGGAAACGGCAAGATGAAGGACGTGCTGGGTGGCAAAGGCGCCGGCCTGGCCGAAATGACCAATGCGGGTCTGCCGGTGCCCCCGGGATTCACCATACAGACCGAAGCCTGCCGCGAATACATGCGCGGCGGCCTGTCCCCCGATGTCGACAAGCAAATGGATGAGGCGCTGGCGAAGCTCGAAGCACTGCAAGGGCAGAAGCTTGGCGAGGGCGACAATCCATTGCTCGTGAGTGTGCGCTCCGGCGCGAAGTTCTCCATGCCCGGCATGATGGACACCATTTTGAACCTGGGGTTGAACGATGAGAGCGTGCAAGCGCTGGCGAAGAGAAGCAACAATCCGCGCTTCGCCGCCGACTCCTACCGCCGCCTCATCCAGATGTTCGGCAACGTCGTACTCGACATCGAGAAGCATGCATTCGACGAAGTTTTCGATGCCAAGAAGAAGCAAAAGAAAGCCAAGATGGACACCGAGCTCGACGCGAAAGCTTTGCAGGAAGTGATTGTGGAATACAAAAAGGTTGTCAAGAAGCACGCCCATCGCGACTTCCCGCAGGATCCGCGTGAACAGCTGACCATGGCACGCGACGCAGTGTTCCGGTCCTGGCAAAACGACCGCGCCAAGCACTATCGCCGCATCAACAACATTGACGACATGCTGGGTACGGCCGTGAACGTTCAGGCGATGGTTTTCGGAAACCTGGGTGAGACCAGCGGCACCGGCGTCGGTTTTACCCGAAATCCTGCGACGGGCACGAATGAGTTTTACGGTGAATTTCTCTTGAATGCGCAGGGTGAGGACGTTGTTTCCGGTGTGCGCACTCCGGTGCCGATCCTCGAATTGCACAAGATCATGCCCGAGGTGTACGACCAGTTGCGCGCAACCACGACGCGGCTGGAGAAACACTACAAAGACATGCAGGACTTCGAGTTCACTATCCAGGAAGGCAAGCTGTACATGCTGCAGACCCGCAACGGCAAGCGCACCGGCCTGGCCGCAGTGCGTATAGCCCTGCAGATGGTGGAGGAAGGGCTGATCACTAAGGACGACGCTATCTTCCGCGTTGAGCCGAACCAGTTATACGACTTCCTGGTGCCGCGTCTCGATGAGAAGAGCACAAAGATCGAAGTTCTGGCCACAGGCTTGCCGGCTTCGCCCGGCGCGGCCGTCGGCCAGATTGTGTTCACAGCCGACGCTGCGGTCGCGGTCGTACAAAAAGACAGCAACGCACACGTCATCCTCGTCCGCGCCGAAACGACTCCCGAAGACATTCACGGCATGGAAGTGGCGAAAGGAATTCTCACCTCCCGTGGCGGCATGACGAGCCATGCTGCGGTCGTCACGCGCGGCATGGGCAAGTGCTGCGTTGCTGGCGCCGGCGATGTGGATGTGAACGAGAAAGCTCGAGAGATGAAGGTAAAGGGTCAGACCTTCAAAGAGGGCGACTACATCTCGCTCGACGGGACCACCGGCCGCGTGATCAAAGGCAAGCTGAACACGATTCCACCGAACGCGGACGATCCGGAACTGCAGAAATTCATGGGATGGGCTGATCCATTCCGCAAAATGAAGGTTCGCGCTAACGCCGACATTCCGCGCGATGCGATTCAGGCGCGGGCATTCGGCGCGGAAGGCATTGGACTGTGCCGCACCGAGCACATGTTTTTCGGCGAGAAGAAGATTGGCCCGATGCGCGAAATGATTCTTGCCAACGACGAGAAAGGCCGCCGCACGGCCCTCAAGAAACTGCTCCCCCTGCAGCGCGCAGATTTCGCGGGCGTCTTCAAGGCCATGGACGGGTTGCCGGTCACGATCCGCACGTTGGATCCGCCGCTGCACGAATTCCTGCCGCGCCGCGAAGAGCTGATGGTCGACATTGCGTTGCTATCCACCTACAGTGCGAAGCAGAAGAAAGAGCTGGTCACCAGGTACAAGGATTACGGGATCAAAGGCGTAGGCGACCTGAAGAAGGGATTACCTCCGCTCCTGGCGCGGGTTGAGCAGTTGCACGAATTCAATCCGATGCTCGGTCATCGTGGCTGCCGTCTCGGAATCACCTATCCCGAAATCACTGAGATGCAGGCGCGGGCCATCTTCGAAGCCGCCGTCGATTGCACGAAAAAGGGCGTCAAGGTTCTGCCTGAGGTCATGATTCCTCTGGTTGCCACGCTGAAAGAAATGGCGAACCAGGCGGCGATCGTGCGCCGAGTCGCCGACGAGGTCTTCAAAGAGAAGGGAACGAAGATCGACTACATGGTGGGCACGATGATCGAGTTGCCCCGCGCAGCGCTGGTCGCCGACGAGATCGCAAAGGAGGCCGAGTTCTTCTCCTTTGGCACCAACGACCTCACCCAGACTACCTTCGGCTTTTCCCGTGATGACGTGAACAAGGTCCTTCCCACGTACCTGGCAGAAGGCATTCTGAAACAGGATCCGTTTGCCGCTCTCGACCAGGATGGTGTCGGTCAACTGGTCAAGATGGCAACCGAGCGAGGCCGCAAGACTCGCTCAAATCTGAAGGTCGGCATTTGCGGCGAGCATGGTGGAGAGCCGTCGTCGGTAGAGTTCTGCTACAAGACGGGCTTGAATTACGTTTCTTGTTCACCCTTCCGCGTGTTGACGGCGCGCCTGGCAGCGGCGCAGGCTGCTGCGCAGGAGTCGTTGAAAGTGGAAGGCGGCCGCACGAAATAAGCACTCAACGCAGAGGGCGCGGAGATCCCAGAGATGGAAGTGAACGATGTGAGCGGAATCCTCGTGGATGCTGGTTCACGCGGCTCGAGGATCTGGCTCGCTGGAGAGTGCCTGCGAAGCTCATCTCGATCGCGAGTTACGCAAAAGGGGCCTGCGTTTCGAGGCGCAGGTCCCGATTGCTGTTCGTTATGACGGAGGTCATAGACTCCATTCCCAAATTTCCTGCGACCTCAGCGGCCTCTGCGTTGACTTACTGAACTTTCTGCAGGCGTGCGATCAGTTTTTGTGCCAGATTTTCTTCTGACTCCGACCACAGCAATCTTCCCGTGGCCCGCGTGTTTTTCTCCGCTTTCATGGTGAACTCGACCAACTTGGCGACATTCTCCCGCACCTTGGTTTGCACTTCTTCGGTGAGTTCAACATTTTCCTGCAGGAAGGGCGAGTCCAGTCCAAAATCCACTTGCACATGTCCCGACTGCTCTTGTGCACCGTCCTCGAACTCTTCACCCTGCACCATGAACTTTACGAGGTTGGGCACGGTTCGCCACTGCCGTCCTGTCTCATCCGGAATCCACAAATCCCAGTAGGCGTCGAAGAGATACGCGTAATCGTCATGGACCAGATCGGCCGCAAGCGTCAACGCTTCTTCGGGAGGAATCCCGGGAGAGAAGCGGCGCTCGAGTACAGTCGGTTCGTTCCACGACACTGGATGCACGGCGAGATAAGTAATTCCCGGCCGCTGCAATGAGAAGGGGAACTGTGCCAGAACGGACAACGCATGCGGGAGCATAGCGGGCCCCGAAAAGTCAGGAAACCACAGGCTGAGATAGAGAGGGTCGGGCATGATTTTTTGTTTGATGCTTCTGCCTCGATTGTAAAACCCCAGATGTGGCCGAGCTGAGTCTGGGGTTCGATGCAATAAAATCGGCGAAGGGAAAGCCCCTTCGCCGACTCAATTCCTAGTAAATTTACTTTTGCGTGGGAGCGGCCGGAGGGGTCTGGACTGGCGCCGGCTGCGTCTTCACCGGTTGGGATTTCACGCCCTTGAGCACCGAAGCAGGTCCGCCGCGCCTGGTCGCGTAAACCGATAACGTGATCGATGTCAGCATGAAGGCGACCGCAGACCAGGTTGTGGCTTTGGATAGCGCGCTTGCCGCACCCCGCGGACCAAAGGCCGTTTGGCTCCCCTGACCTCCGAAAGCTGCTGAAATGTCACCGCTCTTGCCGCTCTGCAGCAGCACCACGATGATGATGAAAAAGCAGACGATAATGTGGACGGTGATAATGAGACCGTAAACCATGTGTTGGGTTTTCCTGACTCTCTCGCAGCAATTTCTCGAGCTGAAATGTGGGCGTTCTGCGTATGGGATGCCCTAAGTCCCTTAAATTCATGGTGCGGAAGGGGGGATTTGAACCCCCACGCCTTTCGGCGCCACCCCCTCAAGATGGTGTGTCTGCCAGTTCCACCACTTCCGCACGGCGTGGATCATAAGTTGAGGCAGCGTTTCATTATAGCAAAGCGAGGCGTAGCGGCGACCCACGGTGGCCTTTTGCACACCGGATCCCGCCGGTGCATCTGGCAGGTCTGCTGAGATGATCTTTGGGCCAGGCGAGCAGTCGCCTAATCGCCGGACGGCAGCAGCATTTCCTCGGGCGCCGAATCGTCAACCGGCCGATCTGCACCTCCGACGCGCCGCCTGCCGAATTCCGCACTCGGCGGCTTGCGGAGCAACCGCGGACCTGTTTCGGCAGGCGCGGCGCCATGCGCGAATTGCTGAGCTTCTGTGGAGCCCGCCAATGCCATCGTGGAGGCGAGACCGCCGCTGATGACCTGTTGTACCTGGTCGAAGTAACCCGTTCCGACGAAACGCTGATGTTTCACGGCCTGATATCCGTAGTGCGTCTCGCAGGCGAATTCCTTCTCCTGCAGGCGGGAGTAGGCCGCCATCCCGCTGAGCTTGTAATTGCGTGCAAGCTCAAACATGCTCAGATTCAGCGCATGGAAACCAGCCAGCGTAACAAACTGGAATTTGTACCCCATGCGAGCCAGTTCCGGCTGGAAGCAGGCGATCGTTGCTTCGTCGAGCTTCTTCCGCCAGTTGAAGCTGGGTGAGCAGTTGTAGGCCAGCATCTTCTCCGGGTATTTCGAATGAATGGCATCGGCAAACTGGCGCGCCTCCTCGAGATTCGGATGGGAAGTTTCGCACCAGACCAGATCGGCATAAGGCGCATAGGCCAGGCCGCGGGCGACCGCCGATTCGATTCCGCCCCGGATGCAGAAGAATCCTTCCGAAGTACGCTCGCCGGTACAGAAAGCGCGATCGCGCGGATCAACGTCGCTGGTCAGCAGGTTCGCGCTGTCGGCATCCGTGCGCGCCATGATCAGCGTCGGAACTTCCATCACGTCCGCCGCGAGGCGCGCCGCGATCAGCTTCTGGATCGCCTCAGTGGTCGATACCAGAACTTTCCCTCCCAGGTGTCCGCATTTCTTTGCCGACGAGAGCTGGTCTTCAAAATGAACGCAGGCCGCTCCCGCTTCGATCATGCTCTTCATCACTTCGAAAGCATTCAGCGTGCCGCCAAAACCGGCCTCCGCGTCAGCGACCAACGGGGCGAACCACGTCTCGCCGGGAGCTACGTGGCCTTCGCCGTGATGAATCTGATCCGCGCGCTGCAGCGCATTGTTAATGCGACGACAGAGATGTGGAACGCTGTCGGCAGGATAGAGACTTTGATCGGGATACATCATGCCGGCATTATTGGCATCGGCCGCCACCTGCCAGCCGCTCACATAAATTGCCTTCAATCCCGCTTGCACTTGCTGCACGGCCTGGTTTCCGGTCATGGCGCCAAGAGCGTTTACGTAAGGGTCGGTGCGCAACAATTGCCACAAGCGCTCGGCACCCATCCGCGCGAGAGTGTGCTCGATATGAACCGATCCGCGTAGCCGCAGCACGTCTTCCGCGGTATAGGGACGCTCAATGCCCGTCCACCTCGGATTGTTTGCCCATTCAAAGTTCAGGCAATCTTCCGCCAGAGCTTGCTGGGCCACGCGCTCTTCGGTGCTCATCCAGGACTCCACTTGCGGGGCGGTGACGCGCTCCTGCTTTTTGATTCTGTCGCTGTGCATTGATGTTCTCCTGAGAAAGTATTCAGAGGGAGTGGCTACGCGGGATTAAATTCTCCATTGACGATCATGGCTTCGCTGATTTCCCGGGCGCGACGAAAGCGCTCTGTTTCTTCAGGGGAGTTTCTTACTTCGGGTTCGGCCAGCAGGCGCTCGAGTTCTTCATCGAACAGGCGTGTGACGAACTGCGGAGTATGGAGGACGGAATTGCCATTCTCGTCCTCGATGCGGATCAACTCGCGGTGAAGCACTCGCTGGGCGATCATCAACCTGTAAATGCGGTCGGTCGCCAAGTCTTCCATGTAGCCGTCGAGCAGGCTGGCGCCGCGTCCGCTCAGCACGCCGTGACGGTAGCGGATCACTGTGCGCACCGCCGCACGGGTGCCTTGGACTGTTCTGGCTCCGACCCCCGTCGGCACCGGCCGCAGATTCGGGTATCTCCCCGAACTCGCGGGCCGCTTCTGGAGTTGGTTTGGGTAAGGGAACTGCGCCACTGCGATCGCATTCTGATCCGGATGGCCTGTCCAGGCTCCATCCATCAGGCAGGCGGCCTCGTTTTTCTTGTCCTTTTCGAGTACGGCAAGCGCACGCGCATTCAGTTCCGCATCTTCGCGGCTCGGATACAAAGCGGTCATGCCGCCGATCGCAAGGATGCCGCGGCGATGGCAGATTTCCGGCATCAGTTCCCGCAGATTCTGAAAGAAGGCGACGTTGTACGGAATCGTGTTGCGATCGGGAAGCACCCACTCTGGGTCATTCAGGTTGAAATGAATGAGGCTGGCCATGTAATCCCAACGGCCGAGGTTCAGGCCCAGGATGTGGTCCCGCAGATGGTAAGCAAACTCTTCCATCTGGAACGCCAGCGGATGCGACTCCACCAGGGCCATGCATTTGATGTAATTTGCCGGCAAGCCGCGCCAGCGCGCCAGGGCCTGGAATAGTTCACGCCACCAGAGCGCTTCTTCCGCCGCCTCGGATTTCGGAATATAGAAACAGAGAGCGTGCTTCAACTCTGCGGGATCGACGCTATAGAAAATCCGTGCCACATCGAACAGCGATGCGGACACCAGTTCACCCGGGATTAGGCCCGCCTGGTTGATGTGCAGCCCACGAGGCCGAGTGAAGATGACTGTGTCGCTGGGTGGGATAGTTACGGTCCGGTCGCGTTTTTTGTCGTAATAGCTCAGTTCACCGCGAAGGCACTTCAGAACGTTTTCTGCGCCGGTCGCATGATGGGACCATTCATTCACGCAAGAGTCTTCAAGATCGAGCATGACTCCCGGCGCGCCTGAGTTCAGCATCTTGACACAAAGATCGGCGTCGTCGGCCGGGCCGGTCATCTGGTTGCGCTGATCCTGGCACCATTCCGGTAGCGAGATCTTCCAACCATTCCGCACGGCGTCCGAAGGGAAGCGATGCTGCGGCTTGTATCCCTCGAGCGAGTCCTGCAAGGCTTGGGCGCGCCGGTAGATCAGTTCCTGCTGCCGCGGAGTGAAGGTGCGGTGCAGCGGTAGGAAAAAATCCATGAATCCGGCGGGCAGGTCGCGCTCGGGCTGAAAAGTTTCAGGCGCGCGATTCATGGGACTTCCGGCCGTCTCGTTTTCCACGGGTGCGAATTGCGTTGGCGTCATAAATCGTTCTCAATTGCGTGTTCAAAATACTGAACATTGATTCCAAATACGGGCCGATCGTAGGATGGGCCGTGGGCCCGGTCAAGCCAGTTGTTCAATAGGACGAACATACATTCATTTTGCTGGACGCATAGGGAGCGGCCTGATTACTATTTCGTTATGACCGGCAGCACAGAGTCACCCTCGGTCGCGGTGGAACGGGCTTTGGCCATGCTGGAGGCGGTAGCCCAGGAGCCGGAAGGCTTATCCAATGCGGAAATCAGCCGTAAGCTGCAGATTCCTAAGAGTTCCGCCAGCTACATCCTGCGCACTCTGGAGAGGCGCGCTTACCTTAACCGCGACCATCAGACCGGACGCTACCGGGTCGGATTGAAGATTCTGAGCCTCGGACGTGGGGCCCTCACCGGAATTGACGTGCGTGAGGTGGCGCTGCCCGTCATGCGGCACCTCACCGAAAAGACGAAGCTCACTTGCCACCTGGCCATCCTCGACGGTCCCGAAGCCGTTTACATCGAGAAGGTCGAACCGGAAGGTTTTATTCGCATGGACACCTGGGTGGGCCGGCGTATGCGGGTGCACGCCACCAGCGTGGGCAAGGCGCTCGTCGCCTACATCCCGAGGGAGAGGCTCGAGCGCATTCTCGCCGAAAGCGGTATGGAAAAGCGCACACCGAAAACCATCACCACGCTCCCGCGCTTTCTGAAAGAACTTGAAAAAGTCCGCGCTCAAGGTTGCGCCGTCGACGATGAAGAAAACAATATGGGGGCCCGTTGCGTGGGCGCTCCAATCTTTGATCAGAGTGGCAACGCGGAGGCCAGCCTGGGCCTGAGCGGCACGACCAACCAGGTGAACGCGCACACGATGCCACGCATCCTGGAGGCGCTCAAAGATGCGGCCCGTCACATCTCGATGCAGCTGGGATACCGGGCTCCGCACCGCCGCACCGCCGGATTCTAGCGGGCGGCTTGCAATCAACTTTCAAAGAGTATGCATGCACTGAACCAAATCCTTCATCACTATGAAACGGTCGACGAGTCTTCCCGTCTCCGCCAGGGATGGTTTCAACTTGAGTCGGCCCGAACACAGGAACTGATTCTTCGTCATTTGCCTGCCGCCCCCGCAACCATAATCGACGCCGGCGGAGGTGCGGGAGCCTATGCCTGCTGGCTGGCCGAACGCGGGTACGCCGTGCATCTCATTGATGCGGTCCCACGGCATGTGGAGCAGGCGCGGGTAGCATTGGCGAGCCAGGCGAGGCATCCGCTGGCATCGGTCGAAGTCGGAGATGCCCGCAATCTCGCTTTTCCTGACGGCAGCGTTGACGCCGTTCTGCTGCTTGGGCCGCTGTACCATCTGGTCGAAAAGGAAGATCGGCTGGCGTGCCTGCGCGAAGCGCATCGCGTGTTAAAACCCGGCGGCCTGGTATGGGCCGCTGCAATAAGCCGCTTCGCTTCGCTCTTTGATTCGTTATCTGGCGGATTCTTCAGCGATCCGCACTTTGCGCCGATCCTGTCTCGTGATCTGGAAGACGGCCAGCATCGCAATCCAACAACGAATCCGCTCTACTTTACCGATGCGTACTTCCACAAGCCGGGCGAACTCTCTCGCGAGTTGCTGACCGGTGGATTTGAGGTTGTCGCATTGGTCGCGATCGAGGGTCCGGGTTGGTTGGTCCGCGATTTTGACAGGCTATGGTGCGATCTCGCCCAGCGCGAAAGATTGCTGGCAGCAATCCGGAAGGTGGAGAAGGAACCTTCCATCATCGGCGCCAGTTCTCACATCATGGGCATCGGCAGGCGGCACGGCTAAACGACTAAGGGTGAGCGGAGCCCTGTTGTTCCGGCACGAAATGTTGCAAGACCGCGTCGCGGATCAGGTCTGGCGGCAGCAGTCCCTGTGCCAGGATGAAGTCGTGAAAGGCCTTCAACTCTAACTTTCCCTTCAGGGCTTTTTCAGCCTCGGCGCGAATTGCCAGGAGCTTGGTATACCCGTAGAAGTAGCTGCCAGCCTGTCCTGGCATCCGGTAAGTGAAGCGCTCGACCTCCTCCTCGGCGAAGGCATGTGACAGCACTACGTCTCCCTCGAGGATGCGATAGGCGTCCGCCGATTGGATTTTGCCCAACTGCAACTCCGGATCGAGAAATGCCCGCGCCGCTCTCAACAACTGCAACTGCAGCGAGATCAACTGACCCTCAAGCGGCATGTAAGGCAGCATGATGTATTCCGAATACAGGCCCCAGCCCTCGACATTCGTGCTGTTGAAGGCATAACGAACGCGCGCCAGCGACATGCCATGCTCGAGCATCGAGTCGAATTGCAGTTCGTGGCCGGGCCGCGCCTCGTGCGCGGTCAACGTCCAAGCGGCGGCGTCATAGGCAAAATCGTCGTACTGATCCGGGACCGACTGACCGGGCCCGGGAGGAATGTTCAACGGCAGTACGAACTCCCCGCGTTGCCCGGTGTTGTGCAGGAAGGGCGGAGGTTGCATATGAGGAGCTGGTTGCTGCGCCGTTTCCGCTGCCGATGCGATGCGAATCTTGGCCGGGCGATCGGGCAGAGATACGAGTTGGTGCTCCACGATGATCTGCTCAATCTGTTTGAGCCGGTTCTCGAAGAAGGGAAGAATCGCATCGCCGACGAGCTGTTGCTTTTTCAATTCGCGGATGACGTCCCGATAATCCGCTGATGGCAGTTTTCTCTGCTGTGCCACCTTCGCGGCCACAGATTTCATTTGATCCTGGATCTGCGTAAACGCGTGGTGGGCTTGCGCGGCCAAACCTGCAGGCGGGATATCGATCCCGAAGTTTTCCAGATTCAGGGCGTACTCCGCGGCAGGAAGACGGAAGTCGGTGCGCGCTTTCGGCAGGATGTTTTCTCTGGTCCACGCGTCGTACTCGGTCAATTGCTTCTTGAGCGTTTCGTAGGGCTCTTCCCATCCGGTGAGCTTGTATTTCTGTAGCAGGTCGCGGATCCCATCGATGTAGTTGGAGTTTCGCGCCATCTCGGTTTCAATTTGATTCTTCGCCGGATAAACCGCCCCGGGCTTTGCCATCTGCTCGGCTACGCGCTCTCTCATGATCTCGGTGATCGCGCGATATCCACCGCTCAGCCCCGCATACTCGCGAATTCGCGTCACGGCAGCCGGGCGGCGTTCGGAAGGAGTCTGTTCGTCGAGAAGGATGCGGAGACCATGAAAAACGTACTGGCTTGCGTTCAAGAAGGGCACGCTGTGGGCGCGACGGTAATCCTCTGTGCGGAATCCAAGCTCCGTCTTGCGGATCATGATCTGGAGGTCCTGCTCAACCTCAGGCGGCTGTTTCTGGGCCAAGGCAGCCTTGAGCTTCCCCAAAGCTTCCTCGGTTTCGTGCCGCTCCTGATCTTCGTCCGCGAGGGTGGGCTGGGAGATCTTTTGATCGTACTCGGCAAGGCCCTGGTCCGAGCCAACTTCCGGCGCGTGTTTCATCTCGATCGCGGTAAGCATGTCAGCATAATGATTGCTGGTGGTGATCCACTCTGGCGGCTGCTTTTGTGCGGAAGAAAGCGCGCAGAGGCAAGCTACCGCCAGGAGCAAAGCAAGGATTCGAAGCATGTCACCCCCAAAAGGAAGAGAAGAAGATGCAGTAGATCACGCGAGTGGAACGATGCGCAAACTGAATCGGCAGAAAAGACTACGTAGTCACTGCTTGAAACATAACAGGGCTTGCCAGCGATTCACAGACAGGGTGAAGGCTCCGCCTGAAATCATGGAGCCCTGCCTGGGAGCAGGTCCTTGCGCGGGCGGGAAAATCCCACAGCATCCAACAAAAATAGGATGACAAGCCTTAATACTTCACGATAGCGGCGAAAGACTTGGGGTCCAGCGAGGCTCCGCCGACCAGTGCTCCATCAATTTCTTCCTGCGCCATCAGAGCGGAAGCGTTATCCGGCTTGACCGACCCTCCATAGAGAATGCGCAGCTTCGCCGCGAACTCGTCACCGAAGATTGCAACGGCTTCCTTGCGGATCACTGCATGAGCCTCAGCGGCGATCTCGGGCGTCGCGGTTTTACCGGTTCCGATCGCCCACACAGGTTCGTACGCGACAATCAGTCTGGCTGCTTTCTTGGCAGAGATCGCGTGAAACGCGCGCGTGCACTGGCGGCGGAGGACATCGTCCGTCGCGCCAGCCTCGCGCTCTTCCAGTACTTCCCCCACGCAACAGATGGGTGTAAGGCCGGACTCCAGCGCCGTCTTCAGGCGAAGATTCACGGTGTCATCCGTCTCGCCGAAATATTGGCGCCTCTCCGAGTGCCCGATAATTACGTGTGTTACTCCCAGGCAGAGCAACATGGGAGCAGAGATTTCCCCGGTGTAAGCGCCGTCGGCCTTCCAGTGAACGTTCTGCACGCCGATCGAAACGTTGCTGCCTTTGGCCGCCTCGATTGCCGTGGAAACATCGGTATAGGGCGGACACACCACAATCTCATCGCGGTCGTGGCCGGCGACCAGCGGAAGGAAGTCGCGGAAATAGGCAAGGGTCTCCTCGGGGTTCTTGTACATCTTCCAATTTGCTGCCATCACTTTCTTTCTCATGAGTGCGCCTTTTCTATGTGGAATGAGTGCGTACTTTCGAGCTTCTTCGCAATCCGCTCAAACGTTTTGAGATCGCCCGAGTCAAACAAAATGAAGCGGCACAGCTTGACCGACTGCGTGGATCTTAGTGTATCGGCTACGGAAGAAATGGCGACATTGGCTGCGTCACTGACCGGGTACCCAAATGCCCCGGTTGAGATTGCCGGAAAGGCTAGGGACCTGAGTTGATGTTCGTCGGCGACACGAATCGACTCTCGGTGGCAACTCGCCAATGTTTCGGCCTCTCCATGATCACCGCCGCGAAAGACCGGGCCGACCGTGTGAATAACATACTTCGCAGGAAGTTGACCTCCGGTTGTAAGTACGGCCTGTCCCGCCGGAAGCCGTCCGATCTTGCTTACAATCTGCCGGCACTCTGCCAGAATCGCAGGCCCGCCCGCACGGTGAATCGCACCATCGACGCCTCCCCCGCCCAGCAGCGATGAGTTGGCGGCATTCACGATGGCGTCGGTGGTTTCTTTCGTGATGTCGCCAGGACCGCCAATCTCGATCGTCTTATCGTTATCGAGGAGAAGTCGCATAAAACGGGTGTCTGTTCCCGGTTCCAAGTGAATTGAGAGTCTTCACTGAAAACTGGCAACGGACCACTGACCACGGGCTTTCTACTACTTCTCCGTAAGCGCCTCGACGCCCGGAAGTTTCTGTCCCTCTAAAAACTCCAGAGACGCACCTCCCCCGGTTGAGATATGCGTGATCTTGTCCGCAACATTGGCCGCCTTCACCGCCGCAACGGAATCGCCGCCACCCACAATCGAGGTCGCTCCGGCATTCTCCGCTACCGCATGTGCGATCTGGAATGTTCCCTTGGAGAAGCCGGGAATCTCGAACACTCCCATCGGACCATTCCACACAATCGTCCGCGCGGCGGAGATTTCCTCCGCGAACAATTCGATGGTCTTGGGCCCGATATCGAGAGCCATTTTATCCGCGGGAATCGGCTGCCCTTCGCCCACCTGCTGGATCACGGCATTGGCCTCGGGTTTCATCGCCACCACATGATCGACTGGCAACAAGAACTTCAGATTGCGCGTCTTTGCTTCAGCAAGGAGTTCTTTCGCCAGCTCCACCTTGTCGGCTTCAACCAGCGACTTGCCGACCTCCTGGCCCTGCGCTTTCAGGAAGGTGTAGGCCATGCCCCCGCCGATGATCAGCGCGTCAACCTTCTTCATCAGGTTCTTGATCACACCGATCTTGTCGCTGACCTTCGCCCCGCCCAGGATCGCCACGAACGGCTTTTCCGGATGTTCGAGCGCCGAGCCCAGATACTTGAGCTCCTTTTCCATCAGCAACCCGGCAGCACACTGCTTCATGAACTTGGTCATGCCCTCGGTGGAGGCATGCGCCCGGTGCGCGGATCCGAAGGCGTCGTTGACGTAATACTCGGCGAGGTTCGCCAGTTGCCGGGCGAACTTTTCATCATTTTTCTCTTCTTCGGCGTGGAACCGAAGATTTTCAAGAAGCAGGGTCTGGCCCTTCTCGAGTTGGTTTGCCACCTCTTCGGCCTCAGGTCCGACACAGTCCGGACAGAAGCCAACGTTCTCGCCGCGCGCCAGTTCCTTGTCGAGCAGCATGCGGAGCCGTTCGGCGACTGGCTTGAGGCTCATCTTGGGATTCGGCTTTCCCTTGGGGCGCCCGAGATGCGACGCCAGAATGAGCCGCGCCCCATGTCGCAGGGCATATTCGATGGTCGGCAGGGTTTCACGGATGCGGGTATCGTCCATGACGCGGCCGTCGTCGAGCGGCACATTGAAATCAACGCGCATGAACACACGATTGCCATTGAGCGGAAGATCGCGAATCGAAAGCTTGGACATGAAGGAGTCCTCAATAAGGATGCGAACCAGACGCGCGTTTTAGCGTCACACAAAACGCGACTAATCCGCGCGGTTCGCCCAGGTCCTTCGGCGGGCAAACCGCGCCCGCCTCAGGGTGACAGTTCTTGGTTACAGGCCCTTCCCGGCGATGTAGTTGATCAGGTCGCGGACTCGGCAGGAGTATCCCCATTCGTTGTCGTACCAGGAGATCACCTTCACGCAGTTGCCGCCGACCACCATGGTGCAAGGAGAATCAACGATCGAAGAGCGCGAGTCGCCTTTGTAGTCGGACGAAACCAGTTCGTGCTCCTCGTAACCGAGATAGCCCTTCAGCGGACCGGCTTCGGACGCCTTCTTCAGTGCCGCATTCACTTCTTCCTTGGTCGTCTTCTTCTCCACCCAGACCACGAAATCGACCACCGAAACGTTGGGCGTCGGCACACGCATCGAGAATCCGTCAACTTTTCCGCCCAGTTCCGGGATCACCAGTTTCAGCGCCTTGGCCGCTCCCGTTGAAGTCGGAATCATGTTGAGTGCAGCGGCACGAGCGCGCCGCAGATCCTTGTGCGGGAAGTCCAGAATCACCTGGTCATTGGTATAGGAGTGAATCGTCGTCATGGTCCCGCAGACGATCTTGAACTCGTCGTTGATTACCTTCGCCACCGGCGCCAGGCAGTTCGTGGTGCAGGATGCGTTCGAAATGATGTTGTGTTTCGACGCATCATACTTGTCATGGTTGACGCCAAGCACGACCGTAACGTCCTCATTCTTGGCAGGTGCAGAGATGATGACTTTCTTTACCGACCCGCGGAGGTGCTTCTTGGCTTCATTCGCGTCGGTAAACCTGCCCGTCGATTCGATCACGACCTGCGCCCCGACCGATTCCCACGGCAGCGCCGCCGGATCCTTCTCCTTGAAAACTTTGATCGTCTTGCCGTCGACAGTGATGCTGTCCGCACCAGCAGAAACCTGGTTGGGCAGGTTGCCGAGCACGGAGTCGTACTTCAGAAGGTGGGCCAGCGTTTTGGGATCGGTGAGATCGTTGACGGCGACGAATTCCAGGTTCGGATCCTTCAGCGACGCGCGAAGTACGTTGCGCCCGATACGTCCGAAACCGTTAATGCCTACTTTGATTGCCATGTTTCCTCCCTGAAGTTATGAAGGCGTAATCAGATACGACTTTGAGCTGTGGTGTAAACAGATGATGTTAGCAGGGAAGGGGAAGCGCAGTAAACGGCAGTGCAGTAACGATTGGGCATCTCAAGTCCAATCACGGAACGGGGTGAGTGCGGTCACTGACACTCCTGATTTGGGTAATGGACCTCGAGACCTATTGTCAGGCTGACGACCTGAACCTCTGCCAGGGATAGACGACTATCGCGGCCGAGGGGATGGTAAACTCCCCCATTCTCGATGTGTCCACGTCTCCAGGAAGGATGACCATGCGCCCGCTCGCATTGTTGCTTCAGATTTTTTTGCTCGCAACTCCCGGGACGCTACGGGCTTCGAGCGATCCGCTCGCTGCGGAGCAAAAAGAAGTCCTCAAGGTCCATCAAGTCATGACGGAGGCCGCGCGAAAGAGGGATTTCGAAAATTGGTCGCACTATGTGGCGGACGACTGCATTTTCAGCGATGACGAGGGACAGCTGACAACGAAGGCGGAAATTATTGAGCATTTGCGCAACATGCCACTGGCTTATGATCACTCAGAAAACCATCGGGAATTTCTCGCCCACATCTACGGTGAGACAGCGGTCCTGAATTTTCGACTGACCGCGCACGAGCAGTTTACCGACAGCGACATCGTCACCGAGATGCGCGACACTCAAACCTTTGTTCGGCGTAACGGGGCGTGGCTCCTGATCGCGGAGCAGTGGGGGACACTCCCACTCAATTACCGCAAGGCCGTTACAATCGATTCATCGCGCCTTCAGGATTTTGCCGGCCGATATGAATGGCGCTCCGGCGGCCCGGTCGACAATGTCACGCTGAAGGATGGGAAATTGTTAACCAGAATGACGGGAGAGTCTGAGGACCGCGAGTACATGCCCTTGGGTTCGGAAACATTTTTCCTGAAGAATGATCTTGGAACTGTAATGTTTATCCGCGACAAGACGGGTCAAGTGGTCGGTTACGTCTATCATCGACCCGACGGACAGGAAATCCACGTCAAGAAGGTCAACTGACTCGTTCGCCACGGGGGCGCTCCGGGGCCCGAAGTACCTGCGATCATTTTGTGATCCCTGTCACAATTCCCCGCGACCCTTGTCACTGCCTATTCCATCCCCCGGTTCTCTAATACATCAAGGATGCGAACGGTGCGGATCGGCACCGGGACCAGCCTCGATCCCCAAGACATAGAGGGCAGCAATGATTAACGATAACGTCGTGAAGTGTCCGCTGTGCGGCGGGTTCACTCATGTGGAAAATTCTGAATTGCTGGCTGCGTTGAAAGAACCCCGAATCCGCGAGCAAGTAGAGAAATACATTGCGGAACTTTTGAAGTCGCCGGTCGACGAATTGACGACAGTAGGTGCCACGCAAGGTGGCCGAGATTTCCAGAAAGACGTCCACAGCTGGAATCCCTGCGTGCCCATGTGGAAAAGAAGCCCGAAAGAGTGAACTCGCTAGCCAAGCGCTCCCCGGGCGAGGCACCGTCCAACACTGGTACGAGGTCATTCGCAAAATTGCCAGCCTCACTGCGGGGAGTGATTGAAATCACTGCCACTTCCGCGGGCTCCGGGTATATCCACAAGTATGGAGTCTCTGAAGCGGCCGACGCTACTGCCGCGAGGAGGTAGCCCATGGCTGCCGTCACGCAGATTGCTCGTATCTCCCTGAAAAATATTCTTTTTCCAACCGACTTTTCCCAGGCTTCGGTCGCCGCTTTGCCATTTGCGGCATCCCTGGCTCGGCTGTACGGATCGACGGTTCAGGTCGCGCATGTGATCTTGCCTGAACCGCGCCATCCCATCGTCGTCGACCGTATCCCAGCTCAAGACGATCTCGTCTGGGAGGACGCACGAGGACGCCTCGAAGATTTCATTCATGTTCAATCGCTCGACGGCATTCACTGCCGGGCGCTGCTTGCCGCAGGTGACTTGGCGGAAGCCATCCCCGTTTTCATCCGTGAGCACGCGATCGATCTTGTCATTGTGGGTACACACGGTCGCACTGGCGTCAGCAAAATGATGATGGGCTCCGATGCTGAGAGAGTCTATCGTTCCGCATCCTGTCCAGTGCTCACCGTTGGGCCGCGAGCCCATAACGATGGATGGAAGCTGCAACGCATCCTTTGCCCGGTCGAGAATACCGAAAATCCCGGTCCCGCCCTGCGTTATGCGCTATCCCTGGCTGAGGAGAACCAGGCCGAGATCATCGTGATGCAGGCGATCCCGCTTGTTCCGTGGCAGCACCGCAACCAGATGGAAAGGCAAGCGTGGGAACGGTTGCGAAACCTGATCCCCGCCGAAGCCGGCGACTGGTGCAATCCGCAGTTGATGGTGAGGTGGGAAGATCCGCCCGAGGCCATTCTTCAGACGGCGCAGGAACAAAATGCTGATCTGATTGTCATGGGAGTGCGCCAGGCGCGCGCCACTGCGCTTTCATCGCACATGCCGTGGCCTGTGGCTTCGGAAGTCGTGAGCCGGGCTCCGTGTCCGGTGCTCACCATTCGAGTTTGAAGTTCATGAGCGCACCAAGCCTCTTGCCTGGGGCCGGTGCGCGAGGTGTACGGAGGAAACGATGCCAGTCAGCAAACAGCAGGCGCTCGACTATCACAATGGGTCGCGGCCCGGCAAAATTGAAATCACCCCGACTAAGCCCTGCCGCACTCAGCGCGATCTGAGCCTCGCTTATACGCCGGGTGTAGCCGAGCCCTGCCTGGAGATTGAGAAAAATCCACAGGAAGCCTTCAAGTACACCGGCCGTGGCAACCTTGTTGCCGTCGTCAGCAACGGGACCGCGGTGCTCGGACTCGGGGACATCGGCGCTCTTGCCGGCAAACCCGTGATGGAGGGCAAGGCCGTTTTGTTCAAACGCTTCGCCGACGTGGACGTATTCGACATCGAGGTGAACTCGCATAATCCCGACGAGATCATCAAACTTTGTCAGCTTCTGGAACCCACCTTCGGCGGAATTAATCTCGAAGACATCAAGGCTCCTGACTGCTTTTACATCGAAGAGGAACTGCGCCGCACCCTGAAGATCCCCGTCTTCCACGACGACCAGCACGGAACCGCGATCATCTCCGGAGCCGCACTGCTCAATGCGCTCGAAGTTGTCGGCAAGGATATCCGCAATGTGCGCGTCGTTTTCAACGGCGCTGGGGCGGCCGGGATTGCCTGTGCCGAGCATTACATCCGCCTGGGTGTGAAGCGCGAGAACATTCTCCTCTGTGACACAAAGGGCGTCGTGTTCTCGGGACGCAAGGAAGGCATGAATGCCTACAAAGAGCGATTCGCCCAGGAGACCGACAAGCGCACCCTGGCGGAGGCACTAGTTGGAGCCGACGTCTTCGCGGGGCTCTCGGTGAAAGGCGCCCTGACCTCCGAGATGATCTGCTCCATGGCTCCGAACCCGATCGTATTTGCCATGGCGAACCCCGATCCCGAGATTACTTACGAGGAAGCCAAGGCCTGCCGCAGCGACGTCATTATCGCAACCGGGCGCTCGGACTATCCCAACCAGGTCAACAACGTTCTCGGATTTCCCTTCATCTTTCGCGGCGCCCTCGATGTCCGCGCTACTGCGATCAACGAAGAGATGAAACTGGCCGCTACGCGCGCTCTCGCGAATCTTGCCAAGGAGGACGTTCCTGACTCGGTATGCCGCGCCTACGGAGTGGAACGGCTGCAATTTGGCCGCGAATATCTCATCCCGAAACCGTTCGATTCTCGCGTGCTGATGTGGGAGGCCTCTGCGGTTGCCGAGGCCGCCATGCGCTCTGGTGTCGCACAGCAGCCAGTCGATCTTGACGAATATCGTGCCCAGCTCGAGCGCCGGCTGGGCAAGGCCTACGAAGTCTCGCGAACGATGATTCACAAAGCTCAGGCCAACCCCAAACAGGTGGTCTTTCCCGAGGGCGAGAACGAAAAGATCCTCCGCGCTTGTCACGCGCTGGTCGAGGAGATCATCGCCAAGCCAATCCTGCTCGGAAACGCACAGAAAATTGAGCAGCGCGCTAGCGACCTTGGCGTCAGCCTTAACGGCATGCAGATTGTGGATCCGGCCACATCGGCGAAGCGCGAGACCTACGCGTGGGAGTTGTTCCGTCTGCGCCAGCGCCGCGGCGTGACTTTGCAGGAAGCCGACACGCTCATCAACAACCGCAACGTGTTCGGTTCCATGATGGTTCACATGGGGGACGCGGATGCTCTGGTCTCCGGTGTTACGCAGCATTTTCCGGATACAATCCGGCCGGCGCTCCAGATCGTTCGCATGCGCGAAGGACTGCATCGTGTTTCGGGGTGTTATGTAGTCATCAGCAGGAAGGGAGAGGTGTTTTTCCTGGCCGACGCCAGCGTCAACATCGAGCCCACGACCGAAGACCTGGTCGAGATCGCACTCTGTACGGCGCACATGGCTCGTCGCTTCGATATCGTCCCGCGGGTCGCCATGCTGTCTTTCTCCAGCTTTGGCAACGTCAACCATCCCATTTGCACCAAAGTACGCAAGGCGGTGGAACTGTTGAAATACGCCGATCCCACTCTGATCGTCGACGGAGAAATCTCCGCCGATGACGCGTTGTCGCCCGAGGTCATCGAACAGCAGTATCCCTTCAGCTCCCTGAAGGGCGGAGCCAACGTGCTGATCTTTCCAGACCTTGCCTCTGCCAATATCGGAACCAAGTTGCTGGCCCGCATCGGTGGCGGAGAAAGTATCGGTCCCATCCTGATGGGAATGAGCCGCCCGGTGCACGTCCTGCAGCGCACGGCAACCGTCGAAGAGATCGTCAATCTGGCAGCGATCGCGGTGGTCGACGCGCAGGAAAACGATACCTACGCTCATCCGCACCCGCATGTGCCGGCCGAGCCGGAGATCGCAGGGGAAGACTGACTCGATAGCGCCGCCGCAATCGTTTTTGCCGGCGGCCCGCATATCAGGGCAACCACGGCGGGTGGATTGGTGCAGTATCCAGGAGGAAGCTGTCCATGTCGACGCTCTGGAAGTCACGCTACGCCCAGCGCACGCTGGGGATCAAAAGCTCCGCCATCCGTGAGCTCCTGAAAGTTACGCAGCGCCCCGACATTATTTCCTTCGGGGGTGGCCTTCCAGCTCCTGACGTTTTCCCCGTCGATCGTTTCAAAGCCGCGTGCCAGAAAGTTTTGGCGGAGCACGGCGCGCAGGCACTGCAATATGGAGCGACCGAGGGCTACGAACCGCTGCGTGAGATGATCGCACGCAATATCAGTCGCTACGGAATCATCGCCAAGACGGAAAATGTATTGATCACCTCCGGATCGCAGCAGGCGCTCGACCTCATCGGCAAAATGCTGATCAACCGTGGCGACCGCATCGTAGTGGAGGCCCCCACCTACCTCGGCGCCCTGCAGGCATTTAACGTATACGGTGCGCAATATGTCTCCGTTCCTGTGGACGAAGAAGGGTTGCTCACGGAGCAGTTGGAGCCATCCCTTCGCACCGGACCCAAGTTCATGTACGTCCTCCCCAATTTCCAGAACCCGGCGGGAGTCACTCTGTCCGAGGGGCGGCGCCAGCAGTTGATTCTGTTGGCAGACAAGTACGGCATCCCGATTGTCGAAGACGATCCGTATGGCAAGTTACGCTATGAAGGCGAGCACATTGCGCCCTTGGTCGTGCTCGACCGCAATAACCTGCGCCGTGATAACGGGTTCACGCTGGGCAATGTCATTTATCTCAGCACATTCTCCAAGACGTTAGCTCCGGGGATCCGCCTGGCGTGGATCGTCGCCCCCGAAGATGTCATCAGCAAGCTGGTTTTGCTGAAGCAGGCCGCTGATCTCCACACTTCGACCTTCAATCAATATGTTGCGTACGAGGTCGCACGCGACGGTTTCCTCGATCAGCATGTCCGATTAATCCGCCAAGTCTACCGTGAGCGGCGCGACACCATGCTCCAGGCTCTGCACGACTATTTCCCGCGCGAAGTTACCTGGACGCATCCCAAAGGCGGTCTGTTCCTGTGGGTGACAATGCCCGAAGGCACTGACTCCGACGCCCTGTTTCGGGCCGCACTCGCAGAAAACGTGGCTTTCGTTCCCGGCGACAGCTTCTATCCCAACAACGGGCACGAGGGTGGGCGCCATATGCGGCTCAACTTCTCGCACTCGCAACCGGATCTGATTCGCGAAGGCATTCGACGGCTGTCGGTCGCCGTCAAGATGCAATTGCGCGGCAATCACGTGACGGCCTGAGCACCAGGGCCGACTCTGGTTGGTAGCTGTAGTAGCACTCTGAGGGCGTTCATCCCTTTGCTCCGGATGGACTTGGTAGTGTGACCCCGATCACCTTGGTTCGTGACACCGAACACGCCGCATTCTCCGATCCTTGTTCAGACTGAAGCTGTGCTCGAAGCATCTTCGGTGCGCCGACTGGGCCGGAGGTCGTTATGACAGTCACCCTCGTTGTAATCCTCGCCGTCATCTTACTTGCTGTAGGTCTTTTCGTGTTTCGAGCGATCCCCGGCGTACGGGCCTACCTCGATTTCCGCGGTCGACGGCTAGTCACCTGTCCGGAGACGTCGAATACGGCTGCGGTTCAGGTCGACTCCGGGCAGGCCGCAGCCGGCGCCTTTCTGTCAGAGCCGACATTGCGTCTAAAGGAATGCTCGCGCTGGCCGGAGCGTCAGGGCTGTGGACAGGAATGTCTGCAGCAAATCGAAGCGGACCCCGAAAAATGCCTGGTGTGGAACATTGTTGCAAAGTGGTACGAGGGAAAAGTATGCGTCTTCTGCCGCAAACCGATCCGTCCGCTTAGTCACATGGAGCATGCGCCCGCGCTGCTAGGGCGCGAGTTCCGAACCATCGAATGGAAGGACGTCCGACCCGAAGAGCTTCCCGCGATCTTCTCGACGCATCAACCGGTTTGCTGGGATTGCCACGTCGCCGAAACCTTCCGCCGAAAGCATCCCGAGTTGGTAGTGGACCGCCGCCCAGACCCCAAGCGCATCCTGCTGTAACGTGGTTGAGCTAAGCTTGGAACCCAAGTAGCGGAAGCGAAGCGTCGAAACCCTGAAACCTCGAAACTTTTAAACCTTCCTTTTAAGGTTTCGGTTCTGGATTCTCCACCACCGGTCCCACCGGCCGATGATTGTGCGACATCTTGCGGCGAATATCCGGCCAGAATTCTTTCACAACCAGTGTGAGCGTGTCGTATCCATATTGCGTCGCCCAGACTTTCGCTGTGTTCGGCAACGTTCGATCCGAAGGAACGAACCGGTACACGCCGGGTGTTGTAGTAGGGAATAAATGGCTCTTGGGGTGGTAGCTAAAGGTGGAAATCGACGCTGCCAACGCGCCACCGACCACTTCCGAGTAGTTGAACTGATTCTTCCCAGAGTCAGTCCGTGTGATCAGGTTGCGACTCATTGCATACAATGTCCTGTGGAAGAAACTCCCCTGTCCCGACTGGAAGTAGCGCGGGTCTTGGTGGAGGATCGAGGGCAGGGCTGCTCCCGTTAAGAAGTTCTCAATCGTTCCGTCGGCGAAGGCCGAGCCTACGCGTTTCCCGTAACCGGCGGCGCCTTGCCCATACCCCGGTTCGCTGTCCTCCGCCTGGCTGATTCCCGATAGAAATGCGTACCACGGAAGTTGGACATAATCGAAAGAACCTCGCGCCACGACTCCGAACTTTTGCTTCGGCGTCAGCGGCGGAATCTTCCCGGCATTTTCAATCGTGAGAAAGTTGGGCAGGGCATAGAAAAGCCGGTCTTTCGACGTCCCCGAACTATCGCTTTTGCCCTTATCCGTCGTCTTGTCCTTGTCCTGTCCGGCCTCCGAAGCGCTGGTGGAGGGCGGTTGTTGGCCCTGCCCTTCGGAAGGCTGACCGGGCGATGATGTTCCGGGCGCGCTCGACTGTTGCGCCACCATCGATGAAGACAGAGCAACCAGCAAAATACAGCCGATGAACTTGGCCGAAAACTTGATCGACAAATCTCCCCCACGAAGAATTGGTTGGCTGAAGGTAGTTCTGATTCTATCAATCCACAACGGGATCATTCATTGCACTCCGGTCACTTTTACGTTCATTTACAAAGGCTCGTGGACTGATAGAACTGGCCAGGCAGGTGTTAATGGAACCCCAGTTCGGCAGTAAAGCTGCGAGGGCTGACGTAGTGGGTTCCGCTGAAGGTCGAAAGAAAGTTGTACAGCGCGTAATTGTTCGTCAGGTTGATCGCGGTGAGTTGCAGGCTCAACTTGTACTTGTCGCTGTGGAAGTGAACAAGGTCGACATCGCCGATGGATGCGTCAAACAAATACCGCGATGCGATTCTTGGCGGACTATGATCGTAATTCTCCGCGCCCGGAGCGGGAACGCTGATCAGGGTCGATCCGAACTGCGATACGGGGCAGACACTCGGCAGAGAGCTCGTGGGCGTAGCCCGGATCGTTCCGCAAAAGAACGCTGCTTCAAACTCCCCGTCGGCAGTCATGGCTGGCTGGCGTGGTGATGGGTAGACTCCGCCGACACCGTCCACAACAAGAGGGATAGACAAACCCATGTCGACCGGCGCGTCAAAACACGCATGCTTCCTGCTTTGGAATTAGACTCTAAACAGCTTATAAGGGTTATCTGCCTCAAAGCAATGGTGTGCAGGTTACTATAGCAACGGACCCATTCGTGGCCGGGACCCTGTCTGCTCGGCCTTCATCTTTACAATCCTGAGAACGCGAGGAAGCGATGGCAGAACCGAGTTACGAAGAGTTGAAAGCGAAGTTGGCTCAGTTGGAAAAAGAAGTGGAAGTCAAGAAACGCAGCGGGGACCTCATCTTCAAAGTTGGCGAAAAGGGCGGAGTCAGCGTCTATGGCTTAGGCCGTTTCCCGGTCACGCTTTATTACGAGCAGTGGAATCGCCTGCTGGGAGCAGCCGACGACATCAAGAATTTCCTGGAAGAAAACAAATCCAAGCTGAAGTTGAAAGACCAGGGCTAGCCGAGTAGCGCCGCCGTCTTAGCGGCGCACTGCTTTCCTTCGTGCTGCTCAAGGTCCTTCGTGGTTCAAGATCTTCGGCCGCAAAGGGCACGAAGGCCCACGAAGAAAAAGCGCGATTGTTTTTGTGAGCTAGCGCTGGGGTTCGTGAACTACCAGACTGCGCCCATGCCTTCATTCATAAAGCCGGACTTTCCAAAGCTGCCTGACAAGCTTAGGGAAGATCTTGCAATCATCAATCCAAGAGTAGATGGCGATATTACATTCTGGCCGTGTGCAGCTCGGATGAGAAACGGCGTCGTTATCCTCTGCGTTTACTTAGTTTCCGAAGGTTCCTACATCAAGCGCTGGGGCGTCTATCCGGAACAAGACCGCAGCAAGAGCTATATTTATGTTTCGGATGTGGACACTCTGGCGGAAAGTCCGTACCGTCTGCCAGTCCAATTTACAAACAAATTGTACAAGAGCGGAGAGTCGCATATGGGTGGCTACACCATCTTCACAGTCCTTTTTTCTGATGGCACGCGTCAAGCTTACGGAAGAAAGAATGCTCTGGATTTCATTCGCTATCCCGAGGGAAAGAGTCAAGGAGACGTGATCGGTGTATCGCCGCACGAGGGTCGGGAAGCGGAATTGATGGGCGGTCCGGAGCCTTATTGGTGCCTCTTCTCCGAGTGATCTCCTCGGATCATGCATGCTGGGGCGAGCTATAGCGTCCGGAATCGATTCTTCACTTCGCGCACAAAGTCCACAAACTTCGGTTCCGTAATGATCTGCGGATGCCAGCACAAGTCCCGCTCAATCAGATCGTAAGTTTCCACGATATGCGACCCGGGCAGAGGGCGCCCGCTCGCGTCATGGTCGCGTCCCATCAGCCAAAGATGGTCAGCAACGGCCGCAGCTGCCGTAATGTCGTGCGTCACCACGATGATCGTATTCAGGTCATCCATGTTGGCGACCTTCTGAATGAGTTCGCTTGTCTTTTCGAGCATCAGCAGATCGAGCCCGCTGAACGGTTCATCCATCAGGAGGAAGTGCTCCGAACATAAAATTTGCTGAATGATGGCGCATCGCTGCCGCTGCCCGCCGGACAGCTGCGCGGGATACAGCTTTGCCTTATCGATCAAATCGAAGTCGGTCAGGTACTGCACCACTTTGTCGCGGCAGCTCTTGTCATCTTTTTCCTTTTGAGCCGCTGCGAGGAGAAGGTTCGACATCACCGTGCGATGCTCGAATAAAGGATAGTTTTGCGCGACCACGCCCACTTCGCCTGCCTGCACGGCGCGGTCTGATCCGTTGATCGATACGCGTCCGGAGGTAGGCTTGTTTAATCCCGCAATGATCCGGAACAATTGAGTTTTGCCGATACCGCTCGGTCCCAGGAAGCCGACGACCTGTCCCTGAATCTGGCCCGGGCGAAGGATATCTCGAACTTCCGCATTGACATGCTTCAGGATCGGACGCCCATCGTACTCGAGCGAAACGTCCTCGACCTTCAGCAGAGTCTTGCCGTAGCTGTAACCGCTCATACTGTCAGGCTCGCTCCAGGGTCAGATCGGCATACGGACAGAAGATCTTCCGCAGTAGCCCGATGGCATAGTCCTGCCCGAGTCCGAGCAGAAGAATGGTCAACTGGATGGCAAACACGGCACTCAGGTGGAAATGCTTGTTCTGATTAAGGAGCATGGCGCCCACGCCGCCCTCCGAGCGCGAAATGCCTTCGACCATGGTCAGCATCATCCAGCCCATGGCCGCGTTCTGGCGAAGCACCTCGAATGCTTTGTCAGCCTGGCCGAGCACGACGACCTCGTACACCACGCGCCACTCGCCCATCCGTAAAGTGCGAGCGAGGTCGAATTTTTCCTTCGGAATGCTTGCCACCACCTCCGCCATGCCGGTGACGAAAAAAACGGAGACGGAAAACACGAGCAGGTACAGCTTGAGTTCGTGCCCTGTTGTCGCCATCAGCGTGAAAAAGAACGTGAGTCCGACCATCGAAAGAAATCGTAGCTTGCTGAGCAGCGATACGATCGGCCGGAAAAATGGAATCACAGTGAGATAAGCCAGCAACAGCGAAAGAAGCGTCGACAGCAAAATCGCCTGAAGGTTGAGGTAGAAACTGGTAATCAGCTCCGCGCCCAGCCCCTGCGTCCACATGTCGCTCAAGGCCTGGAAGACCTCGCGCGGCTTCGGCAGAAATACGGTTGGCGAGAACATCCAGATGAAGAACAACATCAACAACTGGACGCCCACCAGCCACCGCACCGTCTGCTTCGAGATCACCCGGTTGGGTGACAGAACTTCAATCGCCCCATTCATATCGATTCCAGTTTTTACCGCGTACTAGCACCGCGGCTATGTGCCCATGAGCGTGATTTCCACCCGGCGGTTTGCTGCCTTGCCGGCCATCGTCTCGTTCGTCGCGACCGGATTCTGCGAACCGTGCCCCGCGATCTTGAAACGGTTGTCGGGGAAGTTGCTGGGAGCATGCCTCTGCAGCCACTCTTTTACCGCTGCCGCCCGCGCATCGGACAGCGCCTGGTTCACGCCCTCGCTTCCCGTGTTGTCCGTATAACCGTCCACCTGGATAAACAAGCCGGTAATGGCGAGCGAGTCCTTCAATTCCTGCATCGTGCGCACACCCTCGGCCGTAAAGGTCGCTTTGCCCGTATCGAAGTTGATCGAGTAAGAGCGCTTCGAAACCACCGGGCCCGTCGCATTCGAGGCATACTGCGGTGCTTCTGCCTCGGCGCCGCCGTTGCTCATGCGTGCCTGCGCACCGGTGATGTAAGACTTGTCCTCGATATCTTTCACATCCGGAATCGGAGTGTCTTTGAACAGGGCTGGGTATTGCTGTGTCGCGATATTTGCGAAGACGGTGTAGGTCGACCGGAAATTATCGTTGCTGCCCGGTTCCAACCCGAAAAGGATCAGGTTGTCAGCAAGATTGTTGACTGTCGATCCGCCGAGGTCGACCTTTAATCCCTGCGCATCGGCTTCCGTCACACCTTTGTAGTACTTGTACCAGTACGCCTCGTCCTGATCGTTGTAAACCTTGGCGCTGATCGCCGATGCCTTGTGCAGGCACTGATCGAAGGCTTTGATCTGGTCGCCTCCCTCAAACGTCGCCGCCAGCATTCCCTCGAACTCAGCACGGTTACGCTCGAAGAAATTCTTCGGTCCCAGAATCACGGCCGGCATCTGCGAGCGGTACTGCTTGGAACTCACAATCTTGACCAACCCGCCCTTGCCCTTGGCGATCGTCACATCTCCAGGCGTCCAGGTCACGACCGCGTTCACGCATACGTGTTTGGTTTCTCCCGTCAGTCGTCCGTCTTTAACGACCTTGCGGTCGTCGCACTTGCCCGCAACATAGTCGGCCGCGGCAACGTTGTAGTCAGACGCGTTCAGCCAGTTCACCGCATCGGGATCCCATGTCTTCTCATCCGGATTGTTCTTAATGCCATTGTCGCCCTCCCACTTCTGGGCAATGTTCCAGTCGCCGTCGCGGAGCACGCCTTCCACCAGCAGGCCCTTGGCTGCTTGCGGATTGCTCTTCACCTCGGGCGGCGCCATCAGCGAATCCTCGCCGCGGCTGTATCCTGTCGCGGCAATCACTTTCGCCTGGAAATCCGGCCCCAGCTTCTTCAATTGCGGATTCACCGCCGCCAGGAACTGCCCGGATCCGTCTCCCATGATCACGACAAAATTCGCTCCGTTCGAGCACTGCGCGGAACCATTCGAAATCTCGCGCGCACACGCGATCAGGTCTTCCTGCATCTTGCCCGTATCGTCCTGGCGGATCAGCATCAGGTTTACGCCATGCTTCTCCATCAGGGATCCCTTAGTCGTCGCGCTGCCGCCGTTGGCGTAGATCAGGTTCATCTGCGCGTTCCACTCCCAGATCTCGCCGCGGATCAGCGTCGCCTGCACATAGGCTGGCGCCGACCCGGGAAGCGGCACTGGTTCGACGTTCTGCACGAGAGCTTCTTTCACATCAGGAAGCGCCGCCTTTTCCGGGACCAGCGCTTTCATCACCCCGGGCGTCGGAATCCACCCCAGCTCGGCGGCCTTGCGCAGGCCCCACACAAACCCAACCACCAAAACGATGATCAAGATGATTTTTGGCCCAGTCTTCAGATGTGCCATGTAGCTTTCCTCCCCGGAACGTACCGCTCAGTCGATTGTTTTTTTCTGAGACCCTCGACACCTTCTTGCTTCTGCAAATCCTTACTTGAACATGTCCCCGTAATCGCTTGCGCTCTTCACCGGAGCCGGGGCATCTCCACCCTTCTTCACGGCGACCGGTACCGGAGCCGCGCTGGCGCCCGGCAGCAGAAAAGCCGTGTCGGGCGTGCCCGCCGTTAATAGCTTCTGTTCGTACGCGTCGAGTTTTTCCAGCGCTTCGGTTTCGACCGCGCCATTCTCCAGGTCGATCGTGTCCATGAAGTTCTGCGCCAGCCGCTGGAAATCTTCCATTTCGCCCAGCTTGCGGCCCGCCTCTTCGGCCAGCTTCTCCATGGTTTCGTTGTAGATTTCCTTCTCGTCGCCGCTGCCCTTGATGACGGCCAGCGCCGTGCGATACGCGCGGTACGCGGTGTTGATCGTCTTGTACTCGATCTCCGCCTGCTTTACTTCGTTGTCGGTATCTTCGATATAGAAATCGATGTGCACCGCCCACTTGCTTAGCAGGTCATAGATGTTCTGCAGCTTGTTGAGCAGTTGCTGGTAGCTCAGGTTCGACTTCTGCAGCCGCCCCGCCTGGTTGGCCTTCGCCTTCATCTGCAGCGCCATCCGCAGCTGCTCGTTCTGGTCTGCGCTGGTGGTGGCGATCTTCTTGGCGTGTGCCGCCAGCCGCATGTTCTCGTTCGCGAGCGCCTGGTTTTTGTCGATGATGTTCTTCAGGTACTGAATCTGCCCGCTGACGTTCGAGATCTGCTGCGCCATCACTTCGCGACGCTTGCGCATCTGCGACAGGTGGTCCTTCAGGATTCCGATCGGGTCGATGTCGATGATCAGCCCGGTGATCCACCGCATAATCAGGCGGAAGAGCAAGTGTGTCCGCGGGCTGAAAATCACAAACAACAATGCCGCGAGAATCCCCGCCAGGTACACCATGTGCAGCGTGTCGGCGAGCATCGACACAATGAACGGAACGATCTGCGCCCAGCCGTACACGGCTGCGGCCGCGACCAGCGCGATAAAAACCATCCCGGCCTTGCCCTCGGGACGCGCCCAGAACGACTTCAGATCCTGACCAGCGTTACCCAGACTTGGAGTAGTAGACGGCGTGATGCTCATAGTTCCTCACCCCTGGAGAAGGCTGACGTACTTTGCCTTCTCTTGATCGATCTCGACCGCGCGCCGCTGCGCCGCGATATGAAACTGCGACTCCGCGCGCTGAATCTTTCCCTGTGCCCCGGCCAGCTCGTTGCTCATCTCCGACAGTTGCTGCTGCAGTTCCGCGATCTCCCGTTGCTTGCTCGTGATCGCATCGTTGATTTCTTTCACCCGGCGCTCACGGTCGGCGATCTCCCGTTGCCTCGTCGCCTGCGCCGACGTTGCAAACGATTCCTGCTCGTTCTGCAGCGCTACCTTGAGCCCGTCGAAGGTCGCCAGAATCCTCTCCTGCGTCAGCCCTTCCTGTGCTTTCGCCTGGATCACCGCGGTCTTGAATCGCGTCCGCTCGTCCAGATTCGGGATCGCGGCCAGCGGGTCGAGATACTTGTGAATCGTCGCGGCAACGGCAGTCTGCTCAAAATTTGTTTTCGCCAAGATTCGCTGGTAGACGCGATCGACTTCCTCTGGCATCGGCTGCGAACTCGCCGAGGGTGGGGTGACGATGGTCGCTGCGGGCTCGAGGGGAACGGCAGCTTGCGGCTGCGAAGGCTGCGCTGGAGCCTGCGCCTTTGGGTCGTCGTCTTCGATGATGACGTGCTTGATGCTGTCCAGGAACTTGTTGTTCATCTCACAACTCCCCTCGCACTGATACGTACACATCGCCTGCGGAGTTTCCGCAGCCCGGGAAACGGAAGCCTCTTTTGGCCGTATGGTACTGAAAATGTTCGGCTTGGCATAGCTTCATGTAAGCCGGGTGCCTGCTCTGCTAACAGCAGAACAGGGGCTGCCGCCGGCGCCCCGGTCCAACGGCAACAGAGGATGCTATGACCTGTCAGGAGTGATGTCAACGTGACCAACGGCGCGGAATATTGCACTCCGCAAACTTCAGTTTGCAAGAATTCAGGCAGGCTCAGTTGCTAGCTTGACTTCGCGCCGTGCGGCCGCAACGACCGCGCCACCAGCACCAGTCCGCCCACCAGCAGGATTAGCATTACCATCGTCTCGAACAAGCTGGTCGGTTGAAAGTAGATGTGCATGTTGGCGATGATTCCGGCCAGAATGAACAACGCTCCCGCAACGGTGAGCAGCCAACCGAACACGCTCTTGCCATTCCAGAACAGAATGCCGATGCCGAACAGCATTGGGATCAACGTCACGCCGAATGTATTGCCGCCCCAAAAACTCCAATACGAACCCATGATTGCCACTCGATGGGTGATCAGAAATCCGCCAACGCAAGCCATCGCGAATCCGAGCAGAAACATGCCCAGGCCGCCGGAAGTTCCCCCGACATCGCTGATTGACCGGTTTTCCATGCGCGGAAGCATAGCACCGGTTTTGTGAGTTGGGAACGTTACTTAAGAAGCGCGCTGTGGGACCTAACCGGGATAAGTGCCCGTGATGTAGCCCTCGAGTTCGTGAATGGTTTGCGCCTGGCCGTCGATGATCCACTTCACCAGATCCCCGATTGAGACAATGCCCACCACTTGCTCATCCTGCAGCACCGGCAGATGCCGGAAGTGATGACGCGTCATGATGCCCATGCAGTCATCCACGGTGTGCTGCGGACTTACATACACCACCGGGCTCGTCATAATCTGGCTGATACGCATTTCTTTCGAGGAATGTCCCATCAGGATCACTTTGCGGGCATAGTCGCGCTCCGAAACGATCCCCAGGAGTCTCTGGTTGGAAATAACTAGCAGGGCGCCCACGCCATGTTCCGCCATCTTTGCAATGGCTTCATATACCGAGTGGTCCGGCTCCACGGAAAGAATCCGGTTTTGACGCTTGGCTTTCAATACCGACGTGATTGTGTCCGACAGTTTCATGGCTTCTCCTTGGATGCATTCCCCGGTCGAGCTGCCAACGCCAAAATTGAAGCCGCAAAGTGAGTTCGGTGGAAGAGCGCTCGTAAGATACTGCCGTATGGCCTGAGGTGCAATAGGGGAAACCCCGATGTTCCGTGCACATGACGGGCGACAGCACCCGGAATGCAAATTCGCCCTATCCCACGTCGTCGCTAGCTTTACGCCAATATTAACTTCTAGCTAATTCCCGCAAGCGTTCGGCCGCGCTCTCGGCAGTGATATCGCGCTGCGGTGTGCCGAGCATCTCGAACCCCACCATGAATTTTCGAATCGATGCCGACCGCAACAATGGCGGATAGAAGTGAGCGTGGAAGTGAAATTCCCGATGTTCCAGGCCATCCGTTGGCGACTGGTGAAATCCCATGGAATAAGGGAAGGGAACGCCGAACACGTTGTCGTAGGTGGCGGTCATCTTGTGCAGAATGTCACCCAGTTGTTGTGCGTCGTCCTCACCAAATTGATTCATGCTGCCGACGTGTTGCCGGGAGCAAATAAGAACCTCAAAAGGCCATACCGCCCAGAACGGCACCATCGCCACAAATCGCGCGTTCTCGTAGACGATGCGAACCTGCTGCTTGCGCTCGAGCTCCACATAGTCGCAGAGCAGGCAGCGATCATTGGCGATGTAATATGCCTGCTGGCAAGCGAGTTCCTTCGCCGGTGCTTCTGGAATCGAGTAGGTCGCCCACACCTGGCAGTGCGGATGTGGATTGCTTGCCCCCATCATCGCCCCGCGGTTTTCGAAGATCTGGACGTGGTTTATGTAGTCGAGCTGCCCTAGTTCGCGGAATTGTTGTATCCAGGTTTCGACGACCGGCTGGATCTCTGCGGCTGTCATTGTTGCGAGCGTCAGATTGTGTTTCGGATTGAAGCAGATCACGCGGCAGGTGCCCGGTTCTGGCTCTGCGACAATCAGCCCCTTGGAACCGACATCCAGTCGGCCTCGTTCCGCCAGTGGTTTGAGCGCCGCGAAGTCATTTTCGAAGACAAAAGTGGAAGAGTACGCAGGATTCCGCACGCCCCCTGCCCTCGCATTTCCCGGGCACAAATAGCACTCCGGATCGTACTCCGGTTCACTCGTGCTCGACAGCTTCGCGACGTCTCCCTGCCATGGGCGCGCCGTGCGGTGCGGCGAAACCAGCACCCATTCATTCGTCAGCGCGTTTAATCTGCGATGAGGATCTTCGGTGAGCTTCATCCGTCTCGCAGAATTGTACGTTCACTTGCGATGCTTGTGGATGATTTTGTTGTCTTCTATCGGTGAGTAGAGCCTTCGCCTCAGGCTGGAGAGGTTGCCAGAATTACACGCGGGAAGCAGCAGGAGATAACACTTCAGAGGCCGAGTAACAAGACTGGACTAGTGCAAGGCATTTCCCATCATTAAAGCAAACAGCAGAGGCAAATAGATTACGGTGGCCTGCAGCACGTGCCGCGCCCGCACCTTCGAGCGCGCGCTTGCCAACGGCATATTCAAGAAGCTCAGACGAACCCCGAAGTAAAGCAGTCCGAAGCCAAGTACGACCGCACCCACTAGATAGACGCGTCCCGCCATTCCCATCAGACTCGGCAGAACACTCACCGGGATCAACGCAATCGAGTACCACAGGATCCGCCGCGCGGTTGAGCGCCCATCTTCTTCGACCACTGGCAGCATCCGGACTCCGCCTTTTTCGTAATCTTCGCGATACAACCACGCAATCGAGAAAAAGTGTGGAAACTGCCACACGAAAAGGATGGCAAACAGCACCAGCGTGCCCCACTCGAGTTGCCCGCGGACCGCCGTCCACCCCAGCACCCCCGGCATCGCGCCCGGAAAAGCTCCAACAAATGTGCAAATCGGAGAAACGCGCTTCAGGGGCGTATACGCCGCCAGGTAAACCACCGAAGTCAGAAAGGTCAGAAGTCCAGTCAACGGATTGGTGAAGACCGCGAGGTAAATCGATCCACCAACTGCCGCTGCCAGGCCAACCAGCGCGGCATGCAGCAGGCTCATCCGGCCCGCGGGAATCGGCCTTCCGGCCGTGCGCCGCATGTTCGCGTCCACTTCGTATTCCATCACTTCGTTGAGTGCCGCTGTGCCGCTGGAAACTAGTCCAATCCCTAACAACGCGTGGAATAGCCCAAAGCTAAGCCAGGACGCTCCCGCCCGGTGCGCACCGAAGAAATACCCACACCATGCCGTCATCACGATCAGCGTGGTCACTCGCAATTTGGTCAATTCCGCGTAATCGCGGAGCAGGGAGCTGGCGCGCGCGCGCAGGTCGGGGAAAGGCAGGGTCATCGTGCTCATGAATTAGGCCGTGTCACCGTCTTGGGTCTTTGAACTTTTGTTCGCCTGCGGAGAGCATGCAAGCCCCACGCTCGCCCTGCTCAAGGAATGCATAGGTACTCCAATCATTCTACAAAGTCAAGCGAAAGAAGAAAACTCGTCGCGCGTTTCCGTGTCGCAAACATTTCTCGCTGCGGCATTTTCGCCTCACTGCGCGCCCGAAGGCGGCGCCGAAGTGAATGTCTCCGGCGGATCGAAGAAGCAGTGATGCCACAACGCGGAATCCGAGAGCGATCCTGATTTCCACTGCTGCACCGTGGCCGTGCTGGCCGCGATCATCCCGCCGTCGGAAGAATCGAAGATCACCACAATCCCCTCCAGTGCCTGTGTTTTCTTTGCGAGATCCGGCGCGCTCTTATCGAGCAGATATTTCGTGTATTCGAGTTTGTCTTCCGCTCCTCCGCCTCTGGCGTTCTCGTCAACTTTCTGTACCGAAATGATCTTCACATTTTTCCCGCGCAGCGGCGCCCAGTCTCCCGGGAACGGCGCATCTTCTTCGCGGGTTACGTGGAATAGATCGCCCGCCACTTTCTGGGAATGGCTCGTCGTATCCGGAACTCCCTCGGGCATCTCCAGGCTGTTGCGCCAGATCCACCCCCGCGACAATCCGGAGATGCGCACGTGCACCCAGTCTTCGTTGAAGTCGAGCATCTCGAACTCGTCGTGCATGCTGGCCAGGAACAGCGGCTTTGCCGTCAAGCTCGGATTGCCCACGACCGGTGTCCCAGACTTTTTCACCGCCACCAGATTCTTCGGGTGCGCCTGGTTTTTGAGAATCTCCTCGAGCCCATTCGCCTCTGCTTCCAGCGCACTTTTGGGTTTATCCAGCACAGGCTTTTCCGGAGCGCTCTCGTCCGGCTTGATTTTGTCCGGAACGAGACCTGGCGTGACCGAAGAAGAAAATCGCCCCGGATCAGGAAATTTCGTCGCCGGTGCCGCAGCACTCGGCTGAGTCGCCGGCGGCGTTGGATCAGCCTTCGTACCCACGGCGGGAGTTGCTTCCGGCTGTGTTTCCGGCGCTTTGGGAGCCGTCGCAAGTTGCTCGGCAAGCTGATCGATCAAGTCACTTTCCAGCCGCCCATTCGATTTCAGCAGCTGATAGCCGGCATGAGAGCCTCCGGCGTCTGCGTGCCAGGCCGTGATCTTGACGGTAATTCGCACCCACGACCCGCCCGACGGCGTATCTGCCACCTGCACGCTCGCCTGGTAAAAGCCGCGCGCATACTCTTCAAGCGGTCGATCCACCGCCGCAAATCCATCCAGCACGGGAAGATGCCCCGAAAGGCTGGGTTGAATCGCCTTCAGCGCGCTCTCAACGGCGGCTTTCGATTGCGGAAAGACTCGTTCGCCCGCCCCTCCCTGCGCCGCCGCAAGATGCGCCAGAAAGAAAATAAACGCCCCGGCAACCGCCCGGACTGAAATCCTGCCCGCCGCGTCCCTCATGGCACGAACTCCAGATCATCGCGCAGGATCCAGCCATGCTGGCCTTCGTGCGTCTCCACTCCCAGCCAGTACGGCGTGGTGATCACAATCAGCACCTCGGTCTTCGCAGGCAGTGATTGCAGCGTCGTTGCCGTGTGAAATGGCGCTGACTTCAGCGGCGCGCCCGGTTCTTTCACGATTCGCTCCACCTGTCGGCGGAGTTCTTTCACCCTGTCTTCGAGATTTTCGGGCAGCGCCGCGGCAGGCGGATCGGCGCTCGGAGGGGGAGTCAGCCTACGGCTCTCAACGATGGGAGCGCTGGGCTTCGCCGAAACAGGGGCAACTACATTCGCAAGGGCAGGAGCCATCCGCGCCTCCTGTTCCTGCTTCTCCCTCAGAGCCTGAGCCGTCGCGTCCTTGATCGACGCCAGGGAATCGAGCCGGTCGTGAATGTCCTTGTACTCGGCTCCTTCAACGGATCCATTCGACTGATGAGCCGTATGGCGGAAATCTTCCACAAAGACCGCGTCGATTCGCAGGACCGTCGAATTACTGTCCTGCGGCTGCGGTTGCACTACGTACCGGACGGCGAGCGTCCCCACGTCGCTGCTGTCTTTGAAATTGCGCGGGTCCAGGGCGTGTTCGCGGACTTTGTAGAACACTTTTCCGCCTTCCGTCCACGCAGGGAAGACCCGGGTTGACGCGGCCGACGCCGCTCCCGAAACGTATTCGTCTTTGTTGTACTCCTTGGTTCCGCGGATGATTCCGTTCTGAACCACGTCCTGCACTACCTGAGTCACTTCGCTTTCTGGGAAGGGGACGTTCACGATCAGCCCGCTTCCGTACTGCACGCCATTCTTGTCACGAGCATCGGCCTGTACCGTCGCCGCCAGAAGCACGGCAAGAAGGCTGATTTTCCATCCATTCAGGAGACGAGCGCGGCGGGAGCAACTACTCCGCGAGTCCCTTCGAAGATGGCGGATGGGTTCCTGCAAAGCCGAAGAATTCCTGGAGGAAGGTTCTCAACTCGTTCGCAAACTGTCAACTGGGGAAGTGTTTTCCGTTGCCATGTCAACCGCGAATGTAAAGATATGTGTAAAAACTTTGTAAAAAAATTCTTGCAAGTTCCAATTAAGCGGTAGTAGGATGGCGCCCCGGTACGGTGGTCGGACCTGTAATTCAACTGTAAAGAGCGTGTATCGCTCTTGTAAAAGGTTCCGATCTCAAGCCTAGACAAGCATGTGAAAGGGGTTTCGCATGCTAGATTCAGCGAATCTTGCCATTGCATTCTTGTGGGAAATGCAAAATTCGATCACTCAAGTCTCTCGGTCTGAAGGAGTCCGCATGCGTATGGGGACGCAAGGTTGTGTGCGCCATAAATTGGCATGGCTGCAGTCTTTCGCAATTGCCGCTCTGGCTCTGGTTTTTCTAATCCTCGGTACTACCCAAAACGCAAATGCAATTCCGGCATTCGCCCGGAAATACGGGCTACGTTGTTCGGCCTGCCACGAATCCTGGCCGATGCTCAACTACTTTGGCCAAAAATTCAAAGACAACGGCTATCAGCTGATGAACGACCGGGATTCGCCGATCTGGCAGAACCCCGGCTACTGGCCGGTCACCTTCCGCATCACCCCGATCTGGCACCGGGTCAGCACCGGGAAGGTCATCGTGGATTCATACCCGGGAGGCGTCCTCAATCCCAACTCGACCATCCGCCGCATCACGACCTCGGGCTTCGACCTGAGCGGCCTCGACTTCCACACCGCGGGCACTCTCGAGAAAAATATCTCGTTCTACGTTTTGCCCTCGTCGGATAACACTGGGGCGTTCCACTTCGAGACCGCCATGGCCCGCCTGGATAACATCTTCGGAAGCCCGTGGCTCAATCTGAAGCTGGGTAAGTTTGAGCTCGATAATCTGCTATCGGAAAAGCGCATCCTCACCCTCACCGGGAACGGCGGCGTTTACCAGATCTACCACTTCATCCCTGTCGGTGACGGCAACATCTTCGGCCAGATGGGCGACAACCAGCTCGGCGCGGAGATCATGGGTCACTCGTACAATGACCGCACCCGCTATTCCGCCGCCCTGCTCAGTTCAACTGACGGTAATGTCGGACTGCCCTACGGAAATGCCTACACGGGGTTCTTCACCTTCAGTCAGGCATTCGACGTGGGCAAGCTGGGCGTTGATCGCGTTGGCGCTTACGCCATGCTCGGCGAGTCTCCAACGTACTATTTCACTGCCGGGGCCACACCCATGGCCGGAACGGGCATCAGTAACAAATCCTTCCACCGCGAAGGTTTTGTCGGCCAGTTCTACTTCGGAAATCACTTCGATTTGCAGGTTGTCACGCAACACGGATGGGACAATGCCTGGTTCGGCCAAGGCTACGGCGACCCGATTGATGTTGCCGGCGCTCCAAACAACTTGCCGGGCACAGCCTTGCCAGTCGGATCGCAGGCGCCAACCTGGAACGGAGTTCTCTTCGAACCTCACTTCGTTTACAGCCCGCAGCTGATCTTTATCGGGAGGTACGAAACGATCCGGATGTCGCGGCAGGCCAACGGCCCCGACTCCGCCGCACCAAGTGCTTCGAACTTCGGCAACATCTCAACCTACACGGTTGGCTTCCGCTACAACCCGTTCATGACCAGCCGCGCCGGCTTTGCCTGGCACAACGAGTACAACTGGCTGCATCAGGATGGCACCGGACCGACCCTGGGATTGGGAACTGCCAACGTCAACACCAGCGAAGTACTCATGGGATTTGATTTCGACTTCTAACGACGAACACCAGGCTGCGGCCTGAAGACTCCGACACGAGGATGTTCGAGATGAGAGATACAAATAAAATCCGGTTCTTCTTAGCAACTCTCGGCTTCGCTGCCGCGGTGTCGTTCGCCGTGGCCCAGGATGCTCCCGACGTAGGCCCACACCCGCCCGCTCCGCCGGTGCTGATGGAAAGCCACATCGGCCACCTGGTCGGCCATTCCCAGGATGCCAAAACGGATTACCGCCGCTATTGCGTCGGGTGTCACGGGGAATTAGGCGACGGCAATGGCGAAAACGCCGTGTGGCTTGATCCCAAGCCGCGCAACTTTACCCTCGCCACGTTCAAGTGCCGCTCCACTCTGACCGGTACTTTGCCTACGGACGAGGATCTCTATAACTCCATCGGCCGCGGGTTCACGAACTCGAACATGCCGATCTGGAATACGCTCTCGAACCAGCAGCGCGCCGACCTCGTCGCCATGATCAAGACGTTCTCGCCGCGCTGGCAGAAAGAAAAAGCGGGCGATCCCATCAAAATTCCAGCTGAGCCGCCCGTCACCATCGAAAGCATTGCGCACGGCAAGGCGCTCTTTACCAAGCTTGAGTGCTGGAAGTGCCATGGCCCGCAGGGAAAGGGCGACGGTCCATCCGCGGCGACCCTTACCGACAGCCAGGATCAGCCGATCCGTCCTTACAACTTTGCTGCTGGTAAAGACGACTCGCGTTTTAAATGCGGCTCGACCAATCAGGATATCTACAAGATTTTCATGACCGGAGTCGATGGCACCCCCATGCCCTCGTTTGCCGACACTATTCAGCCAAACGATGCCTGGGACCTGGTGCACTTCCTGCGTACGTTGCAGGTGCACCGTCACGGCAAGGAAAATGACGTATTGAAAGCGGCGGGAGGAAAGATTCCCGATTATCACGACAAATCATCCGACGCACCGGCTCAGCCGAACGGCGGAAACTAACGCAAACGAACGAAGAGGATTCGAAATCCCAGGAGGCGAAATCAGATGCGCTCCAGCAAGCCCTGCATTGCGGTTCTTACCGCATTACTTTCACCAGCGCTGATGTTTGGTGGCACTATCAGCGGCAAGGTGACCTATACCGGAACCCCGGCAAAACAAAAACCGATCGACATGTCCAAGGAGCCCAGTTGCGCCAAGCAGCATGCAACTCCGGTGATGACCGAGGGCGTAGTGACCGGTGCCAATAACGCTCTGGCGAATGTCGTGGTCTACATTTCCGCTGGAGCCGACGACGCCAACGCGCCCGCACAAGCGGTTACCTTCACCCAGAAGGGCTGCCAGTACGGTCCGCACGTGCTCCCCATGCATACCGGACAGGAACTCGACGTCGTCAACGACGATCAGACCTCCCATAACATCCACCCGCTCGCCAAGGTCAATCGCGAGTGGAACAAGTCGCAACCCCCCGGCACTCCGCCGATCAAAGACAAGTGGGATCAGCCGGAATTCATCGAGGTAAAGTGCAATATCCATCCCTGGATGCACGGCTGGTTTGTTGTTCTCAAGACCAACCACTATGCCGTCACGGGCGACAATGGCAGCTTCACTCTGCCCAATCTTCCGCCCGGAAAATATACCGTCACCGCCTGGCACGAGCCCGATGCCAAGCAGACGCAGGAAGTGACGATCACTGGGAACGAGACGAAATCACTCGATTTCAGTTTCGCGCTCAAACCCTACTAACGGTCATTTTCGCGGGAGCCGGCGCTTCGGCGCCGGCCGACGGCTATTCAATCGCCCCGTTTATACGGGCCAATGCGAGGAAATATGGGCGGCAAGATCTTTGCAGTGCTCGTGATTCTTATTGCTCTGGCTTCAGCTGTTCCGATCGTCAACCACACCTTCCTCGGCGCCAGTGTCAAGCCGCCCGAGGATATCTCCACTCACGGCGCCGAGATCGATAAGCAGCTCGACGAAACCATGATTGAGGCCGGGCTCTCATTCCTTGCCGCGCAGCTCGTCTTGGGATTTTTTGTCTGGCAGTTTGGCGGCCGCAAGAACGGGACAGTGAAGAATTTTCCCGGCGGGGCGAAGTACCTTGTCATCGCCGCCTTGCTGCTGGTCGGCGCGGAGGCGATCGCGCTGGGCGCCATCGGCACCAAGGCCTGGGCGCGGGTTTATTTCCAGCCCGCCTCGGCCGATGCCTTGCCGATCCAGGTTCAGGCGGGCCAGTTCGCCTTCTACTTCCGCTATCCCGGACCCGATGGAAAGTTTGGTGCGCTTCATCCCGACAAAATCGATGAAGGCAACGCGAACTATTTCGGACTCGACCCCGCCAACGATGTCGAGGCTCGCGACGACATCCAGTCCGGCGAATTTGTCATCCCGGTTAACAAAGAAATCCATCTCATGATGCACGCCAAGGACGTTGGCCATTCCTTTTACGTCCGCGAGCTGCGCATTCAGCAGGATTTCGTTCCCGGTCTCGATCTGTCGCTCCATTTCACTGCGACCAAGATCGGCAAGTATGAGATCGTTTGCACCCAGCTCTGCGGCCTCGGGCACTACAACATGAAGGCTTATCTCAACGTCATGTCGCAGGAAGATTTCGATAAGTGGTTGAAATCGCAGTCAAGCTAGTCCCGGAATTTCGCAATAGACGCCGCCCCCAAGGACGGGCCGGCGAGTGCCAACTCCAGGTGAGGTGAATGGCAATGTCGGAAGGATCCGCACACGCAGCGCATGCAGCGCCCACAGGTTTTATCCGCAAGTATGTTTTTAGCCTGGATCACAAGATCATCGGGCTGCAGTACTACGGTCTGGCTCTGGTTGCCGTAGTCACGGGGATGGTCCTCTCCTGGATCATGCGCGTCCACCTGGTATGGCCGAACTCTCCGGTTCCCGGCGTACAGTGGCTCTCCAAGGTCGGCGCTCCCGGAGGCGTGGTGACGCCCGAGTACTACCTTCAATTAATGACCATGCACGGCACGCTCATGGTCTTCTTTGTGCTCACCAATGCGCCCTTCGCCGCCTTCGGCAACTATTTCCTTCCGATCCAGATTGGCGCCGAAGACATGGCATTCCCCCGCTTCAACATGATGTCGTTCTGGACGACCTTTGTCGCCTTCTGCATCCTGATCTCGTCGTTCGTCGTTGGCGACGGGCCGCCGCTCGCCGGTTGGACTGCTTACGCTCCGCTCAGCGCCGTCGGCGCCGATTCCGGCCCCGGAGAAGGCCTCGGGCAGACACTTTGGGGACTTTCCATCTTCGTCTTCTGTATCGCATCGCTTCTCGGTTCGCTCAACTTCATCGCCACTACGCTCGATCTGCGTACTAAGGGCATGACGTTGTCGCGGATGCCGATCTGCACCTGGGCATGGTTCATCACCTCCTGCATCTCGCTGCTTGCATTTGCCGTCCTGATGCCAGCGTGCCTGCTCCTGGTTCTGGACCGCGTCGCCGGAACAAGCTTCTTCATCCCGTCAGGCTTGAACATCAGCGACCACCTGCAAGCGCATCAAGGCGGATCGCCTCTGCTCTGGCAACACCTGTTCTGGTTCTTCGGACATCCCGAGGTCTACATCGCGATTCTGCCGGCGATCGGCATCGTCAGCCACATCCTGATCAACAGCATGCGGAAGCCGCTATTGAGCCACCGCGTAGTCATCTACTGCATGATGGCAATCGGCTTCCTCAGCTACATGGTCTGGGGACACCACATGTTCCTGAGCGGTATGAATCCCTTCTCCGCTCTCGTGTTCTCCTTCCCCACATTAATCATCACCATCCCGGCCACCATCATGACCTTGATCTGGCTGGGCAGCCTCTACGGCTCGAACCTCAGGATTAACTCCGCCTCGTTGTTTTGCCTGGGATTCATCTCGATGTTCGTCAGCGGCGGGGTCAGCGGGTTCTTCCTCGCGCAACCGTCCATCGATATTTATCTTCACGCCACTTATTTCGTGGTCGGACACTTCCACATGGTGATGGGCGTGGCCGCTATCATGGGCGTTTTCGCCGGAACGTATTTCTGGTTCCCCAAGATGACGGGCCGCATGATGAATGAGACCCTGGGCCGGCTGCATTTCTGGTTTACCTTTATAGGCACCTACGCCATCTTTATGCCCTTCCACTACCTGGGCCTGGCGGGGAATGTGCGCCGTTATTCAGCCTTTACCGATGACTTCCTCGTGCCGCTGATGCCGGTTCACAGGTTCATCACTTATTCGGCCCTCTTCACCGGAGCAGTGCAGCTCATCTTTATCTTTAACCTTATCTACAGCCGCTTCAAAGGGGTTCCGGCGACGCCCAACCCCTGGGAGGCAACCTCGCTCGAGTGGTCGACGCCCTCTTCGCCTCCTCCATTCGACAATTTCGGCGGCCAGCACCCGGTCGTTTATCACGACCCTTATCAGTACGGCGTCAAGGGTTCGGCGGGCGACTACGTCATGCAAACGTCCCCGGAGAAAGTAGCCCAGGCAACTTAATAACGTAGCGGCGTAGCTCGGCCACGTCGCTGCCGAAAGCACCAAATAATGAAAGAAAGAACCCATCGCAAGTTTTGATCAAGTAATCAGCACGGCATAAAAACGGGAGTTTCAAATGGCAACCACGCTGCAACCGCCGCAAACAAATCTCGACCACGAAGTCCATCCGGACCATGGACGAGGCTCGGGCGGTGGATTCGGCAACCTGGTCCCGGCATCTGGGGACATGCGCTCAGTGGCGGATCCCAGGGGGGAACCAACCCGCACCGGCATTTGGGTTGGCCTGGCCGCCATTGCGATGACCTTCGCCGCCCTTACCAGCGCACTCTATGTGCGCGAGGGCGCGGCGACTGACTGGCACCCCATTAATCTGCCCTACATCCTCTACTTCAACACGCTGGCCCTGATCGCCAGCAGCATCACGCTCGAAATCGCGCGGCGCCGTGTCGCGTCTTTCATGCGGGGGCAGGGAACAACCAAATCTCAGGCGGCGCTCTGGCTCAATGCCACCATGTTGCTCGGGTTGCTCTTTGTGGCCGGACAATACTTCGCCTGGCTGAAGTTGCGGTCGCAGGGACTCTACCTGCCTACGAATCCGAACAGCTCCTTCTTCTATGTCCTGACCGGAGTTCACGCCGTCCACGTGCTGGGAGGCCTGGGCGGTCTTACGCGCGTCCTGATCAAGTTCCGCAGTCCGCTTCGAACCTTGCGGCGCAGCACCATGGACGCTACCTCTTATTACTGGCACTTTATGGGCGCGTTGTGGATCTACCTGCTATTCATCCTGTGGTTGAAGCTGTAGCGAGTTCACGGAGGCACCATGAGCGAAGCCAATCTGGTCTTGGACCATGTGGAGGAGCATGGCGCGGGAGTCATGGAACAAAGCCCGTTTGCCATCCCCTCCAGCAAGCTGGTGATGTGGCTGTTCATCATCTCTGACGCCTGTACTTTCGGCGCGATACTGTTCGCTTACGGCTACATCCGCAACTCGGCCGCCGACTGGCCGCTGGTGTTCGAATCCGCGAGCATTTGGAATTCGTTGCTGATGACCGCCATTCTCGTCAGCACCAGCCTCACCGTTCTTTTCGCGCTGAAGGCGGCACAATCCAATGACCGGGCCGGAGCCTTCCGCTGGACCATGATTACCGCCGCTGGCGGTGTGCTCTTTACGCTGCTTCACTTGCGCGAATGGATGGGCTTGATCCACGAGGGTGTCCGTCTTTTCCAGAATCCGTGGGGCGCTCCCATGTTCGGCGCCTGTTTCTTTTCCATCACCGGACTTCACATGGCGCACGTCATGGGTGGAGTGATCGCCCTGGTCGTCGTGGGCCTCGGCTATCGCAGCGGCAAGTATGCCACCCGCCACGTCGAGATCTGGTCCTTGTACTGGCACTTCGTCGACCTCGTCTGGATGTTCGTCGTGCCGCTGGTCTACCTGTTGAACATGAAACGCTAGCCATGGGGGCACAGCCCGAATAAGGAGCCGTCAATGAGCAACCCGAGCACCGGCAGCATGAAGACCACATACATCGTTTATGGTGCAATCCTGGCCATTGCCGTCATCCAGATTGTGGCCGCCATCGCCATGGGCCCGTCACTGGGGCGCATGCTGATTCTTGCCGCCATTCAGGCTTATCTTGCAGTCATGTTCTTCATGCACTTGCGCGATGAAAAGTCGACCTTGCGCTTGGCGCTGATTCCCGGCACAATTTTCGTGCTGGTGATGATGAACATGATCTGGGCCGACAGCTTCCGCCTGATCAGCCTGCGCCCGTTCGCAAAATAAAATGGAGTGCTGGACGCCCGCGTCCGTTATCGAGAAAAATATGAAATCGGCGACGAGCAATTCCCGTAAAGCGCGCACGATCTTGAGCGGTGCCGCTGTGTTCCTTCTGAACGCCGCCGCCCATGCCCAGAGCTGCGCCCTCTGCTACACCCAGGCCGCTGGCGCCGGACACCGCTTCATTCAGGGCCTGCGCACCGGAATCCTCGTTCTGATCGTCCCGCCCATGTTCATGTCCGTGGGCATAACGTGGCTGGCCTACCGGAAGCGCAACCGCACTAACGACAACTCCACCGACGATTCCAAAAACGGCTGGTAAGACTCACCCTGCCGCCGACATCCTTCTCAAATCCCAACCATCCACAGCCCCGCGTGGGATAATTCCCGAAACTTCCACCACAGGTGCCCGATATGTCCCGACTCGCCCTCACCGGATGCGTATGTCTCCTGCTCTCCCTCCACTTGTTCGCGGCCCCTGCAAAATCTCTTCAGATCTTCTTCGTCGACGTGGAAGGCGGCCAATCCACGCTGGTCGTCAGCCCCTCCGGACAGTCCTTGCTGATCGACGCGGGCTGGCCCGGCTACGAAGGCCGTGATGCCGACCGCATCCTCGCCGCCGCACACCAGGCCGGAATTCAGCAGATCGATTTCGTTCTAATCACGCATTTTCACCGCGATCACGTCGGCGGCGTGCCGCAACTGGTCGACGGCATCAAGGTCGGAACCTTCATCGACCACGGCCCGAACCAGGAAGATTCCCCGGTCACGCGTGCCGACTACGCCGCCTACGAGAAAGCCATCGCCGGTCACGCTCACGTCGTCGTCAAGCCCGGATGGACCATCCCGATTAAAGGAATCGAAGTGAAGGTTCTCTCCGCGGCCGGCGATCTCATTACGAAGCCGCTGCCTGAAGCTGGAGATGACAATCCCTACTGCGCCAAGGAGCCCGCCGCAGCGCCAGACGACAGCGAAAACGCCCGCTCCGCCGGGACGCTCATCACCTACGGCCAGTTCCGCATGCTCGATCTCGGCGACCTCACCAAGCAAAAAGAGTTGCAGCTCGCATGCCCGAAAAACCTGATCGGCCACGTCGATTTATTCCTCGTCACGCATCACGGCTCCGACGAGTCGAATCCGAAAGCGCTGGTATGGGCGCTGCATCCTCGCGTTGCCGTCATCGATAACGGACCGCGCAAAGGATCGAGCCCCGCCGCCTGGCAGATCGTCCACGATTCACCCGGCCTCGAAGATCTCTGGCAACTCCACTACGCCGCCCACTCCGACCGCGACCACAATGTGCCCGACGACCACATCGCCAATGTAAAAGAGAACTGCGAAGGGAAGAGCATTAAGGTAGTCGCCCAGTCCGACGGCTCCTTCACGCTGACCAACACCCGCACCAGCGCAGACAAGACCTACGCGAAGAAATAGCCGCCCCCCATCCTCACCGTCATTCCTAAGCGAAGCGAGGGACTCAGCATCTTGCCGGCGAGGTCAAAACTGCATCGGTTCTACCGTCTCGCTCGGAATGAGAACCGTGCCGGTGCGATACCATACGGCCCGACGGGACTCAGAACGCATGATCCTCATCCTCATGGGCGTAGTCGGCTCCGGCAAAACCACGGTCGGAATCCTGCTCGCGAAAGAACTGCACTGGCAATTCGCCGACGCCGACGACTTCCACTCCCCCGAAAACAAGGACAAGATCCACCGCGGCATCGCCCTCACCGACGAAGACCGCAAACCCTGGCTCGCCAACTTACGAATCCAGATCGCACAATGGATCGCCGCCAATCAAAACGCCGTCCTCGCCTGCTCTGCTCTGAAACGTGCCTACCGCGAAGAATTGAACGTCGGCCCCGCCGTCCGGTTCGTCTACCTGAAGGGAAATGCTGACCTGATCGAATCCCGCCTTCGCGCCCGCACCGGCCACTTCGCCAACGACAAGATTCTTGCCAGCCAGTTCGAGCAGCTCGAAGAACCCGACGACGCCATCACCGTATCGATCGAGCCCTCACCCGAGCAGATCGCCGCCGCAATTCGGCAAAAGCTCAGCCTGTCGTAGAATCCTGCACTGGACCCGCTTTGCCCACCTCCTCCGATCAAATGCAATCCGAGGTTGTCTCCCGCTTGATGTGGCGGCTCATGCCGTTTCTCTTCCTGCTCTACATCGTTGCCTACCTCGACCGCATCAACGTCGGCTTCGGCGTCCTTCAGATGCGCGGTCAACTGGGCCTGGGCGAACGCGTGATCGGCCGCGCCGGGGGAATGTTCTTCATCGGCTACTTCCTCTTCCAGATTCCCAGCAACCTGGTCCTCGAACGCGTCGGTGTCCGCCGCTGGATCGCCGCTCTCATGGTGGCTTGGGGCATCGTTTCCTGCCTGATGATCTTCATTCGCGGCCCGCTCAGCTTTTACGGACTGCGCTTCCTGCTGGGCGCTACCGAGGCCGGATTCTTTCCCGGAATCATCCTCCACATGAAGCGCTGGTTCCCGGCACGAGCCCGGGGTCGCGCCGTCGCATGGTTTATGACCGCCAATCCGCTCGCAGGGATCATAGGTAGCCCCATCTCTGGCGCCCTTCTCGGCCTTCACGGAAACGGACTCTCCGGCTGGCAATGGATGTTTCTCATCGAAGGCCTTCCGGCGATCATCCTCGGCCTCGTGGTCCTGCGCACCTTGGCCGACACGCCCCACGACGCCCAGTGGATGACCGATGCCGAGCGCAACTGGCTTCTCGACGCGCTGGCGCAGGACCAGCAAGCCGAAGCCGCGGTTCCCCTGCGCAGGATTTGGGGAGTTCTTCTCAGCGGCCGGATCTGGCTTCTCTCCATGGTCTACTTCGGCGTCTCGACCGCCATGTACGGCCTCACGCTGTGGCTGCCCAGCGTCATTCACGCCCTCTCGGGCCTGAGCTACTTCTGGACCAGCGTCGTCGCCGTTCTGCCGTTCCTGGTTACGACCGTCGCGATGGTTCTGGTCGGCATGCACTCCGACCGCAAGGCGGAACGCCGCTGGCACACCGCCATCCCTGCCTTTGCCGCCGCTGCCGGACTCGTTCTCGCCGCCTTTGGAACTACTGCCGGCGTGGTCGCAACTGGTTACGCCACGGTTGTGGTTGTGATCGGAATTTCCATCGGGCTCGCTTTTGCGGAAGGCATGGTCGGCCCATTCTGGGCGATGACCACTTCAAAACTGCAGGGTCTTTCTGCAGCGGCAGGCATCGCCGCCATTAACTCGTTAGCCAACCTGGGAGGCTACTTCGGACCCGACATCGTCGGTTTCTTCCGCGCCAAAGGCGGCTTCGCCGGAGGCCTCCTGGCCATCGGCGCCACGCTAGCTGTAAGCGGCACCATAGCCCTGGTCGTGGGCCGCGAACCCCATCCGTAGGGACATTGCTTAGCAACGTCTCTCCCTCAACATCGAAACCGCCGCAGGTTAGCGCCGGCTGCCGCGGGGAGTCTCGCCCGAGCGACAAGACAAAAAAACGGAATCCGGGCCAGCCGACCCCATTGAAGACCCTGATTCCAACTCACGCCAGGCCAACGTCTCCCCTTCGCGTCACGCACTCCATTGTTTAAAATATCCGTTTGTTTACAATAAGGACCGCATTCCCTGCCTGTAGGCAGCGCGGTATAAAAGGATTTTGGAACAGCCGACCCCCAATCATCCGTCCCCGACCGTCTATTGGCGCGTAGAGGGCAGTCTTCTCGACCTGACCGTCGTCCGTCCGGTGGCCTTCTTCACCTGGAACGCCCAGACGTTCACCGAGCGCTTCCGCCGCCGCGGGCTCATCTTCTTGATGGCGCTTTTGCGCCCGTTCCTGTATTCCACGAACCGCAAATTTGCTACACGGATGGTGCATACGGTCCTTCGTGGCGTCACCCGCGACCGCCTCGACCTGCTGGGCGAAGAATATTTCCAGTATCACTTGAAGCCTCACCTGAAAGAGCAAGGTGCCCATCAAGTGCGCGAACTGGTTGAGTCCGGCGCGGATGTCGTGCTCGTCAGCCAGGCTCTGGACCACATCATGCGCCCGCTGGCTCACCACCTCGGCGTCCGCCACATCGTGTCAAACCGCCTCGAGTTCCGCGACGGCACGGCCACTGGACGCTTGCTCCAGCCTGTCATCCGCCCACGTGGCGCCCTGGCCATCTTCCGCGAGAACATGCCCGACGGCCGCCGCGCCCCCAAGACTCTCGCCCGCCACCTCCATATCTCCCTCGACGAACTGAGGGCTGCCGTGACGCCGGCCGATCGCCAGGGCGCTCTGCCGCCTCATCCCGTCGTGCACTTCGAAGGAAGCCGTCAATCCCAGCCACTCTCCGTCCACCGTGCCTTTGCGGGCAAGCACATCATGCTGATCGGAGTCACGGGATTCATTGGCAAAGTCTGGCTGGCGAACACGCTGCTTGACCTGCCCGAAGTCGCGCGCATCTACCTGCTGATTCGCCGCCAGAAGTCGAATCCGGCGCAGCGTCGCTTCGAAAAAATGATTGAAGACTCTCCCGTCTTCGATCCATTGTTCGAGCGTTATGGCGCAAAGCTGGCCGCCTATCTGCGGCAAAAAGTCGAGATCGTCGAAGGCGACGTCACGCAGCCTGACCTCGGGTTAAGTCCCGATCTTTCCGCGAGATTGCGGGAGAACCTCGACCTGATTGTGAATAGCTCGGGCCTCACCGATTTCAATCCCGATCTGCGCGATGCCCTCACCACAAACACCGACGCGGCCGTCAACATTCTCGAATTCACGCGCTCGTCCAGTCACTCCGGCCTGTTGCATCTTTCCACGTGCTACGTCGCCGGAGAGCAGGATGGCCGCGTCAACGAAAAGCTCATTCCGAATTACACGCCGCGCGGTTTCGCGACCTTCAATGCCGAACAGGAGTGGCACTCGCTGCAAGAGCTGATCAAGAATGCCGAAGCGCAATCCGAGAGCGATGAAGTCACCTCAGGCTTGCGCATGCAGGCGCTCGCGAAGGAGCACGCGGCAAAAGATCTCCAGGGCGCAGCGCTCGAAAATCAGGTTCGCAAGAACCGCGTCCGCTGGCTCAAGACCTATCTCACCGAAGCCGGCACGCGCCGCGCCAAGGAACTCGGCTGGCCCAACACTTACACGCTTACGAAGAGCCTCGCCGAGTCGCTGATCGCGAAATTCGGCGCCGGACTTCCCGTCGCTGTCGTGCGCCCTGCGATCGTCGAAACCTCCATCTCCAAGCCGTTTTTGGGATGGAACGAGGGCATCAACACCTCGGCCTCGCTCTCGTACTTGCTGGGCACCTACTTCCGCCAACTTCCGTCGAACGAAAGCAAGCGCCTCGATATCATTCCTGTTGACTCGGTCTGCGCGGGAATGACGCTGATCGCCGCCGCCGTGATGGAGCGCCGTCACGATCCGCTCTATCAGCTTGCCACGTCCGTTACCAATCCCTGCGACATGGGACGCTCCATCGAACTCACCTCGCTCGCGCATCGCAAGCACTACCGCGCGCAGGAAGGCCTGGAATCCTGGCTGCGCCTGCGTTTTGACGCGATTCCGGTTTCGAAAACGCGCTACAACCGCATGTCCGCCCCCGCGCAACGCGCCATTGTCAAATCGATTCAGCGCATCATGTCGCCGCTTCCGCTGAAGAAAGCTCCGCTGGTGAAAACCGAGCGCAGCCTCGAGCGCCTGGAAAAACTCATCGAACTCTTCGAGCCCTTTATCCTGCTCAACGAGCACAATTTCGTCGCCGATAATATCGAGAAGCTCTCGCACGCCCTCGTGCCCGAGGAGCGCGAACAATTCGCCTATGACACCCGCTCGCTTGACTGGTGGGAGTATTGGATTAACATTCACATCCCGGCTCTGCGCCGCTGGACGTATCCGCTGATCGAAGGCCGGCCGCTGGAAACGAGGCCTCCTCGCACTTTAGACATGGTCCGCGACAACGGCGATGCCGTGAAAACCGGGACCGACGGAGCAACGTGGCGATATTCCTGACCGGTTCGACCGGATACATCGGAGCGCACGTCGCGGCCAATCTGCTCGAAGGCCACGGCGCAGCCTTGAATCTGCTCGTGCGGGCCCGCAATCCCCAGGACGCCCAGGTGCGCCTTTGGCAGGCCATGCAGTTGCATCTCGACTTTCCCCACTTCATCGAACACATGCAGACGAAGGTCCGCGTATTCTGTGGGGACCTCACCGCGCCGGGCTTCGGTTTAAGCCGCGACGACTACGACCGCCTCGTCCACACCACCGACTCGGTCATCCACTGCGCTGCGTCACTAAACCGCAAGTCTGAAAAAAGCTGCCTCAACGTCAACCTGCGCGGCACGCTCGAAGTTCTCACCCTGGCCCGCCACGCCGAGCATTATCACGGTCTCCGCCGCTTCAGCGAAGTGAGCACCGTGGCCGTGGCAGGGAAGCGCCAGAATGAGATCATCACCGAAGATCGCTCGATCGAATGGGATCGCTCCGATTACGATCCTTATGCCCGCACCAAGAAATTCTGCGAGCACATGGCGCGCGTCCTTCTCCCGGACACTCCCAAAACAATTTTTCGCCCGAGCATCGTGCTGGGCGACAGCCGCCACGCGGAAACCACGCAATTCGACATGGTGAAAGCGTTCGTCTTTCTTGCAGGCCTGCCGGTGCTGCCCTTCCGCTCGACGGACAAAATTGACATCGTGAACGTGGACTTTGTCGCAGGCGCTATTGCCGATCTGCATCAGAAAGACCAGCCACAGTACGACATTTATCACCTGTCCTCCGGCACCGGATCGCAGACCTTCCGCCAGATCACCAAGGCACTCGCCGCCGCCCAGCAAAAGCGCCCCCCGATTTTCCTGCCATTCACCGAGAGGCCTTTTGCGAGTTCCGTCCACATGCTTTCGAACCGTAAAGGTTCGCTCGGCCACGGCGCGTCGCTGCTGAAAGTTTTCCTCCCGTACCTGGTCTGGAACACGGTTTTCGACAACACGCGGGCGACCACGGAACTTGGCCGCAAGCCTGTGCCGTTTTCCGAGTACAGCTTCCCGCTTCTGAAGTTCAGCCGCGAAAACAATTTCCAGTACCGCTACCAGCCCTGGCCCGCGGCCTCCGCCGGAGGTTCCGCCGCATGATGGATCTTGTTTTAGAAGCCTGGGTCAGCAGCAATATCGAGCGCGCCAAGCTGGGATGGATGCTCGGCGGCGGCCAGCCCTGGACGCCCGGAGAGAAACTCAAGCTTCTCTTCGCGGGATACAACGGCACTCGCAACATGGGTTCCGATGTCCGGGTGGAAGAGATGTTGCGCCAGATTCGCCATATCCTTGGCGCCGATCGCGTCGACTTCAGCGTGATGAGCCAGAATTTCGATTTCTCCAGGGGATACTTCGACGGCACCACGCAAGTCCACTTGCCCGATATTTTCCCGCCGTTCCTGAAGAATGAAGTCCCGAAGCATCACGGAGTGGTTGCCTGCGAAGGCTCGATGTTCAAAAGCAAGTTCGCCAACGCGCTGACCACGATGATGATCGGTTCCCTCGGCATCGCTGCCGTGCAGAACAAACTCTCCGTGGGATACGGCGCCGAAGCCGGCCACATGGACCCGCTGGTCGCCCGCATGTGTGCACGGTACTGCAAGAACTCACTGGTCATCACACGCAACGAAGAATCCCGCACGATTCTTCGCGAACTCGGCGTGCCCACCGAACTTGGCACCGACACCGCCTGGACCTTCGAGCCCATGCCCGCGGAGTATGGTCAAAGCGTCCTGCGCCAGGTTGGTTGGGACGGCCACATACCCGTCCTGGTCGTCTGCCCGATCAATCCCTTCGAGTGGCCGGTCAAGGCCTCGGTGGCGAAGTACGCGCTGCGCAGCCTGACCGGTGCCTACAAAGACAGTCACTATCGCACCGTCTATTTTCACAACTCCGGCCCGGCTGCCGACCGCGCCTACCAGCACTACCTGACCTCGATCGCGAATGCCGTGGATGCTTTCCGCAAGCAGCGGGAGGTCTTCGTGATCCTGGTTGCAACCGAGCGCCTCGACGCGCGCCCCGCGAACCGCATCGCCGAAAAGCTGGGCGGGGTGCCGGTTCTGACCTCCGATCAATACAACATGTATGAACTGGTCAGCATTCTGCGCTCGTGCCACATGATGGCCTCGTCGCGCTACCACGGCATCGTGACCTCGATGCCCGCGCTCGTGCCGTCCGCCGGAATCACCATGGACGAGCGTATCCGCAACCTGATGCGCGAGCGCGGCCACCAGGAATTGCTCATGACCGTCGACGATCCCGAGCTCGAGGCGAAATTGTTGGCCGCCCTCGAAACGGTGGCGCGCGAAGGCGAGCGCATCGCCGACGGTATCGCCCGCACCGTCGTGAAGAATCTGAAAGTGATGGCGCGCATGGGAGTCTTCTTTGAAGAGGAAGTGCAGCGCCGCTATCCCGAGTTCCCCACGCGCCAGGGCGAATGGAGCTGGGAAGACTACCTCCCGCCCATGAACGACTCGCTGCGCCAGCTGATCGCAGCCTATAGCTAGCGAGAACGAACTGAGGAAGCCGGCAAGTGGGGTGTCCCACGTCTCGCTGCGTTTTGCGAGACATGGGATTTGTTGACGTTGAGATCCGGGAAGGGCACGGCTTAAGGTTGCGAAAAAACTTGGCGAATAACTTGGATTTGAAGGGGCGCGGCCTTTAGCCGCGCCGTAATCGCGGAATCATCATGGCTTTAGCCGCTGAGGTTGGCTCTCGCGTGCTTCCCGGGACTTTGTCGCTAGCCTCTTTAGCCGTGAAGGTAGGCTTCATTAAGGATGTGGGCTCGAGCCCGTGAGGGGCAAACTGCCCAAAACATAGAAACCCATGCCCTTCGTCGGCGATATCTTCGCGCAACTCAAATCCCGCGGATCCACTCCGGTCCTGCAGGAACTCCGCGACGGGCAACTCGTCCCCGTCACCGGCGACGAACTCCTGGAACAAATCCGCAAGGCCCGAACCTTCCTCGCCTCGAAGGGTCTGAAGAAAGGCGACCGCGTCGGCATCCTCGCGCCGAACAGTATCCGATGGATCGCCGCCGACTTCGCCGCCCTCGCCGAAGGCCTGATCGTGGTCCCGCTGTATTCCCGCCAGGCCCCAGCCGAACTCGCCGCCATGATCAAAGACAGCACGCCATCTTTGATCCTCTGTGGCGACGCCACCTTGCGTGACGGAATCCTGAAAGTCTGGCCCGAAGCCCCGCCACACTTTCTCTTCGACGAAATCTTCGCCGGCGTTGAAGGCGTCCAACTCGATCGTCTCCAGGTCCGCGACGAAGATCCCGTCACGATCATCTACACGTCGGGAACCTCCGGCGAGTCCAAAGGCGTCGTCCTCTCCGCCGCCAATGTCGGATTCATGCTCGGCTGCACCTCCGAGCGTCTCGACCAGTTGATGGGCGGGCGATCCGGCCAGGACCGCATCTTCCACTACCTGCCGTTCAGCTTCTGCGCCTCATGGATCGCGGTTCTGACGTTTCTTCTGCGCGGAAGCTTGATCACACTCAATACCGACCTGACGAAGATTGCCAATGACCTGCCCGCGGTCGCGCCGCACTACTTCCTCAACGTCCCGCAACTCCTCGAGCGGATGCGCCGCGCCGTCGATGAGCAGATCGCCAAGAAGGGCGGCATGATCGACAAGATCTATTCGCGCGCCAAGGCAGCCTGGACGCGCCGCAGCGAGAACAAGCCGAAATCCGGCGATGCTTTTTACCTCTCGCTCGCGAACGTGCTGATTTTCCCCACGCTCCGTAAAAAGATGGTCGGCCCCAATCTCAGAGCGCTCATCAGCGGCTCAGCCCCGCTTACGCCGGAAACGCAGGACTATTTCCGCATGCTTGGAATTCCTGTGCTCCAGGTCTACGGCCTGACCGAAACCACCGGCATCCTCACCATGGACGATCCGGCAAAACCGGTCCCCGGCCGCGTTGGCCCGACAATTCCAGGGATCGAAATGAAGCTCGGCGAGAACGAGGAAATTATCGTGCGCGGGCCCAACGTCTTTCCCGGATACTGGAATCGCCCTCTGCAAACCGCGGAAGTCCTCCGCGACGGATGGTTCCACACCGGCGATCAGGGCGAGCAGGACGCCTCCGGCACATGGCGCATCATAGGACGTCTGAAGAACCTGATCGTCCTCGGCTCCGGCCACAAGCTCGCCCCCGAAACGATCGAGGATGAAATCGCTCCTCACTTGCCCGGAGCCCAGCAAGTCGTCGTAGTCGGCAACGGCCGAGGTTACCTCTCGGCGATCATCACCGGGAACGTAACCAGCGAGCAGGCGCAGGCCGCGCTCGACGCCGTCAACCCCAGCCTGCCGCACTACAAGCAGGTACGCGCCTTCCACATCCGCCCGGAGCCGTTCTCGATCGACAACGGCCTGCTCACCGCAAATGGCAAGTTGAAGCGCGATCTGATCTCCCAGCGTCTGAAGAACGAAATCGAAGAGATGTACAAAGCGAAGCAAGCCGTTTAGAGGGTTTTGAAGAGCCGGGAATCATCAAGAAAAGAACGCCCGATGTCTCGCCGAAGTTGCGGGACGTGGGGATACCAGTTGTCGAAAATGGGACCGGAAAGGACAGGCTTAAGCCGGGCCGTTAAGCCGCCCAAGGCCATGCGGGCTTAGCGCCTGAGGGTCACTCCGAGTCCGTGTAAACTCAATTAGAAAATGAACCACTTCCAAGGCCAAGCGCTCTCCTGGGAGCTCTCCAACGGCGTGATCGAACTGTCGCTGCACCGCGCACCGTGCAACGAGCTCGGCTCCCTCTCGCTGACCGAACTTGAAAAACTTTCCGAGGCGCTGCCAACGCTCGAATCCAAGGCCCATGCCCTCATCGTCCACAGTGAGCTGCAATCCGGCTTCTGTGCCGGCGCCGACCTCCGGGAACTCTACACGCGCTCTCACGAAATGGAAAAATCGGACGCCGCCCGTGGCGTCCGCGACTTTCTCCAGCGCATTCACGCAGTGTTCAACCGAATTGACGCTTCGCCACTCACCACCATCGCCGCTGTCCATGGCGTCACTTTCGGCGGCGGATTCGAACTCGCCCTCGTCTGCGACCTGATCATTGCCGACAAGATGGCCCGCTTCTGCTTTCCGGAGCTGCGTCTCGGACTGATCCCCGGATTCGGCGGAATCCCGCGCCTGAAGCGCGATCTCGGCAATGCCGTCGTGCGCGATCTGCTGCTCACCGGACGCAGCTTCAACGCCACCAAGGCCCAGCAGATCGGGTTGGTCAGCCAGGTTGTTTCTGAAGGCGAAGCGCTTCGCGCCGCCCGCGCCACCGCCGCCCAGCTCGGCAAATTCGACCGCAAGACCGCGATCGCGGCCAAGCAGTTCATCAAGCCGATTCCCTACGAAGAACTGCGCCAGGAAATCGATCTGTTCTGCCGCCTCTTCACCGAGCCCGCCGTCGAGGCTGGCCTGAAGAAATTCGTCGAGAGCACTGACGCCCAGCCCTATCTCCCGTGATTGAGTGGATTAAAATTGAATACTATGCCGACAGCCGATCAAACCCTCGACGAAATTCTCAACCTCGCCGCCAGCCACTTCAAAGTTCCGCGGCAAAAGCTCTCGCCTGACGAAGACTTTTTCAAAGCGCTCGGCATCGACAGCCTGCAAACCCTCGACCTGCTTACCAAGCTCGAGAATCACTTCCACGTAGAGCTACCCGACTACGAACTGCAAGGAGTGACGGACTTCCGCACGCTGGCCGTCAAAATCCAATCGCGTTTGTGAAAACGCGAGAGTTTTGCACTCAGTACTAGTTACTCGGTACCGATTGAGTTTGCTGAATCAACAATCTACAATCAGCAGTTTCCTGAATGCTCGATCTCCGCAAATACTCCTGCCTGGGAGCCGCCCTCCGCGATGCCCTCGACCGCTTCTCCAGTGAAGTGTGCCTGATCGAGGCCGACCGGGATCGCGAGAAGGTCCGCCTCACGTATTCGGATTTCAAGGAAATCGCTCTGCCGCTGGCCCGCGCGCTCGAAGATGCCGAATTCGATCCCGGCGACCGCGCCGCCATCATCATGACCAATCAGTCGAAGTGGCTGATCTCGGCCTACGCCATCTTTTACTGTGGCGGCGTGCTCGTCCCTCTGGACTACAAACTCACCGCCGCCGAGCACCTGCAGCTTCTCGCGCACTCCAAGGCGAAGGTCCTCGTCGTTGAATACCACCTGTGGCGCGCCATCACCCAGTCGCCGGAGTTTCCCAGGATCGCCACCAAGATCGTGCTGGTCACCGAATCTCCGCTTGGCTCCGATCTCGCCGGCGGTTTCCGCTGGGAGGACTTCAAGCGCAAGGGCGCTCCCGATTTCATCGAGCGGCAGCGTGAAGACGTCGCCTGCATCGTCTATTCCTCCGGCACCGGCGGCCGCCCCAAGGGCTGCGTCCTGACGCATGAGAATTACCTGGAGCAGTGCATCGCGCTGACTACGTGGTATCCCTTTTGGCCCGGCGTCCGTTATCTGAGCATTCTGCCCACAAATCACGCCATCGATTTCATGGTCGGATTCATCGGGCCATTTGTCTGCGGCGCCTGTGTGGTTCACTTGCGAACGCTGCGCCCCGAATTCGTTCGCGATGCTTTCGTCCGGTACCGCATTACCTATGTCTCGCTCGTTCCCATGATCGTCAAGAATCTTGAGCGCGGCCTGCGCGCCAAGTTCGACGAACTGCCGAAGTGGAAGCGCGCCATTCTCGATTCGCTGATCGCAACGAACAAACTGCTCACCAGCCGCCGCCCCAACGTCAAGCTCAGCCGCATGCTGCTGCCCGGCGTCCACCGCGCCTTCGGAGGCGAACTGCTCGCGCTCATCACCGGCGGCGCGTTCATGGAGCCTTCGACCATGCAGTTTTTCTACGATCTCGGCGTCCCGGTGGTGAACGGGTACGGACTCACAGAAGCGGGCACCGCGTTGACGCTCAATGATCTGAAACCCTTCCGTGCCGATACGGTAGGGAAGCCGCTGCCCGGAGTCGAACTGCGCATCCTGAATCCTGACGCCGACGGAGTGGGTGAAGTTGCGGCCCACAGCAAGACCATCATGTCGCATTACCTCGACGATCCCGAACTGACCCTCGAGACCATCGTCGACGGCTGGCTTCTGACCGGCGATCTCGGCCGCTTCGACGGCCGCGGTCACCTTCAGCTTTTCGGCCGCAAGAAGAACATGATCGTCACCGAGGGCGGCAAGAATATTTATCCCGAGGACATCGAAACCGTCTTCGACGGCCTGCCGGTGAAGGAATACTGCGTCTTCGCTGCCAACTACATCTGGCCGAAGAAAGAGCTGGGGGCCGAAACGCTTACTCTTGTACTGCGCCTCGAGCCTAACCAGCAACTCGACAGCAAACTGCTTGAAGACATCTCGTCGCGCAACCGAAAACTGCCCGATTTCAAACGGGTTGGCGGATATCTCGTCTGGGACAAAGATTTTCCGCGCACCGCCTCGATGAAGATCAAGCGCCAGGTATTGGCGGAAGAAATCAGTAAGGCGGCCGAAAGAACTGCAATCGTGGGGCTATAAATGCCGGGTGCCCCGCTTCTGGCCGAAGTTGCCAGACGTTGGGGATTTTCGTGGAAGGTTTCCGAGCTTCAGCGTCCCCAACAAAGCTTCGATCCCGCACGCCAACCCGGTCTCGAGAGAGGAATGGGAAATCTGGGGTCTAACTACCTCGCGATCGCTAATCCCGCAGCGGGCGGCGGCCGCAGCCGCAAGCTTCTCGGCCCCGCGCTCGACCGCCTGAAAGCCGGGGGCCTGCAGATCGAACTGGCTGAAACCCGCGCCCCCGGCGAAGCAACCTCCATCGCCCGCCAGGCCTACCAGCGCGGCGTCCGCCGCTTTATCGCCGTTGGTGGCGACGGCACATCGTACGAAGTCGTCAACGGATTATTTCCTGAAGCCTCGCAATCGGACCCGCCAACCCTGGCATTCCTCCCGCTAGGAACCGGCAACTCCTTTCTCCGGGACTTCTCCGATCGCGGCGTCGAACATGCCGTCGAATCCTTGCTCGCCGACCGAACACAGGCCTGCGACGTGATCCGTCTCCGCCATCGCGCGGGAGTCCTGCACTACATCAACCTGCTGAGCATCGGCTTCTCCGCCGACGTGGCAACGTTGCGCGCCCGCCGCTTCAGTTCCTGGGGCGAACTTGGCTACATCACCTCCATCTTCCTCACGCTCGCGCGCTTCAACCGCCGTCCATTCCCGGTCCGCACGGACGCCGACACCACGTTCGACAACCGCCCGTGCCTCTTCCTCACCTTCAGCAACAGCAAGTACACCGGCGGCACCATGATGATCGCCCCGAACGCCGACATCAGCGACGGCCTCATCGAATACGTCCGCTGGGGACCGATCGGGCGCCTCGGCCTCATCCGCAATCTGCCTACGCTCTATGACGGCACGCACGTGAATCATCCCCTGGCGGAACGCAAAGCGGTTCATCGCGTCCAATTCCAACTCGACGCTCCCGTCGACGTTATGATCGACGGGGAAGTGCTCACCCTGCACTGCGAAGAACTCGATGTGTTACCTTCCGCCCTCAAGGTCATCGCGTAGCGCTGTGATATAAAAATGATTCATGTCGGAAGAGCGGCGAAGGCGAAAACAGGAGCGCGAAGGCACGGCCCCGGCGGCGAATCCGCGCAAGTACGTCAAATGGGCCATCATCGTCGCCCTCTTCGTGGGCGCCTATCTTGGCGGCTTCTACTACAAGAATCACAAGTACGATAATTTCGCCAAATGCCTCGCCACCCACGATGCAAAAATGTACGGCCTCTACTGGTGCCCGCACTGCATCGAGCAGAAAGAAAAGTTCGGCGCATCCTTCCAATATGTCCCCTACGTCGAGTGCGCGGTGAAAGGATCGAACGAAGCCGCGGCGCCCTGCAAAATCGCCGGCGTCAAGATGTATCCCAGTTGGCAGTTCGGGAATGAGCCTCCGAAAGAGGGCGTTGAGTCGCTCGATGCCCTAAGCGACAAGACCGGGTGCGCGCTCCCGTGAGCAGTGCTGCGATTTCAACCAGCCCCACCGCCGGCCGAAACAGAATCCTGTTTCTCCTGATCGCAATCCTCTCGCTCGCGGGCGTGGTCGTATCCGCGGTCGCGCTCCAAAGGCATTACGCAAAGTCCGCCACCGAGTTCTGCGACCTCAATCAGAAATTCAACTGCGACATCGTCAACCGCAGCGAAGAATCGACGATCGTCGGAATTCCGGTGGCTGGAATTGGCGTGCTCGGGTACGCTGCGATCTTCTGGCTCGCAACATTTGCCCGTTCGCAATCTGACACGCCTCTGCGCCTGCTTGTCGTCGCCATCGTCGGATTTCTTTTCGCGCTCCGGCTGACTTACGTTGAGGCCTACGTCCTCGACACCTGGTGCATTCTCTGCGTCACATCGCAGATTCTGATTTTTCTGATTCTGGTGCTCGCGATCCCCATCAAACTGAGGAGTGCCAAGCCCTGAACCGCGCCGCGCAGCGGTTGTTCGTACTGCGCTTTCCTCATGCCAGAAATCCAGCAGCCAGAAACGGAATCCTCGATCATCCGCGTCATTGCCGCGGCGGGAGACCTGCGCCTGCACCGTTTCCGCAGCCGCACCTTCCAGAACACGCGCTTCCTGCGCGTCTGGCTGCCTCCTGGCTATGACGATCCCGCCAACAGCGGCCGCCGCTACCCCATTCTCTATCTCAACGACGGACAGAACCTGTTCGAAGCCTCGACCTCTTTCACCGGCGTCGAGTGGCAGGTTGACGAGACCGCCGATCGCCTGATTCGCGAGGGAGTGATACCTCCGATGATCATCGTCGGTCTCGATAACGCGGGGAAGGCCCGCCTTCGCGAATATATGCCGCACCGCTCCCTCAATCCGATGATGATGCGCGTGCAGGGCAGCCGCTACCCGAAGTTTCTGTTCAAAGAGGTGGCGCCGTTCGTGGCTCGCAACTACCGCGTGGCTCCGGGCCCGGAGAACACAGGCCTCGGCGGATCGTCGCTGGGCGCGCTGATTGCGCTTTACACCGCCATCCAGGAGCCGAACCTCATCGGGCATCTGCTGCTTGAAAGCCCATCGCTCTGGGCCTCCAACCGCCAGATCATTCGCGATAGTCGCGCCGTCAGGCGCTGGCCGGAGCGAGTCTATCTCGGCATCGGCACCGCCGAGACCGGAAAGCCGGAACGCGACCGGAGTGCGGTTGATGATGTTCGCGAATTAAACGGGATCCTGCACCGCGCCGGACTGGATGATAGGCGCCTGCGCTTCGTCGTCGAGGATGGAGGGAATCACCACGAATCCGCCTGGGCCCGCCGCTTTCCCGAAGTGCTGAGATTTCTCTACGGAAGCTAGATCGAACAACGGACCTGACCAGCCTTCGATCTGGGGCTTTAGCCGCTGAGGTCCAGCCTAGGCCGGCAACTGCCGCAACAACCCGCGCGCCTTCCGGAACCACGGCCGTTCCCGCCGCCTCAGATATCCCGGCATAGTGGGCTTCTTATCCAGAATCTTCTGGGCCCACTCCCGCGCCTCCGCGGAGCGTCCCTGCGCCTGCAGAAAAAGCGCATAGTGATAATAAGTCTCCGAGATCGTCGAGATGCGCGTCGCCTCGCGAAACATCACATCTGCTTTGTCGCTCTGCCCGGTTTCGGCGTAAGCCCACGCCAGCAGGCCTTTCGCGCGGTGAAAATCGTAATCCGGATCCGTTCTCACCGCCCGCTCCAGGTCCGGCACCGCCGCCGCAAATTCTCCCAACTCCACTTCCGCAATCCCGCGCCTGTAAAAGGGATCCGCGCTGTCGGTCCGCGCCGAGATTGCTTTGTCATAGCACGCTTTTGCCCGCGCGAAATCGCCATCGTCGAGGTACAGCAGGCCTAGTTCCTCGTAATTCCCCGCCGACGGATTATCAAGGATCGCCCGCTCCAGCTCATGAATTCTCCGCCTCCGCGGGAATACCTGGAACGAGCTCCGCAGCAAGCCAGCATCGGGAATCACCTCCACCACGATGTACACCAGCGCTCCGATGGGATGAATCAGGATGACCCAGATCCAGAAAAAGTCTGGCCGTCGGCGGATGAAGTGCACAATCGCGACGATCCTCAGCAGAATGCCCCACCAGGAAAATGCGAACAATAAGAAGGACATGCGAATCGCACTATAGCATGCAGAATGCAATCGCCTGCGGTGCAACAGCCTGGGAGCGAGTTCAACACAACGAGGCTGCCCCACGCTTCGTGTTTTTCGAAGGGTGGGAATCGAGACTGCCAGTTCTATGAGGAAACGCCCTGCGAGAGCGTCTATTTCTTAATCGCGTTCCGTGCCGGCTCAGGCGCGGCGGGTGGAGCAGGCACAGCAGGGATCAGGCTCGCCTTCACCGTCGCGGGCACTTTGTCGAAATTCGCCAGCAGCAGGCTTACCTGCCACATCTGAGTGGTCGAGAGAGTCTTCTCAAATCCCGGCATGCCGGTCATGCGAATGCCGCCTGACACCTTCCAATACGTTTCGCCCGCCGGATCATCCGTCACGCCGGTTCCTTCCATCAGCTTCGGAGGCTTCGGAAACATTCCTTTGGCGATCGCAGTCTGTTCCTGCCCCGGCAAGCCGTGGCACACGGCGCAATGATCTTTGTAGATCTGTGCGCCTGCCGTGTAGGCAGCCTCGTCGGGCGTGATCGCGGATGTCTTGGGAGCCTCTTTATCGATCCTTGCATGAAGCGTCATGCGCGCCAACGTCCGCTCGAAAGGCATTGCCGGAGCAGTCACCGCCACGGGGGCCTTCCCGGACGCGAAGTAAAAATATACGGCGCCAAATACCGCAACGAGGCCCACGATGAAGCCGATCACGAACTTGCCCATTCCGTTCTCCTCTGAAAATTGATGGAAGCCTAGATACTACATGAACGGATTGGGCGCCAGGCTTGCGCCTGCGATCCGCATTTCTTGTTTAAACAGGCGGAATCTTATCTCGTCAACACTCGTGAACCTCGCAAACAGTCACAGCGCGAACCCTGCTTAGCGGCAAGCCATGAACGGGCGCAACTCGCTCGTGCGGCGAGTGAGCGCTCAGAAGCAAACCAATCAGAGGAGAAGTGTCAAAGAAACGACACGAGAGTGAGATAGTTCGAAAAAGGTTGGCCCAAATCGGGAACTCACAGGTTTGCAGCCCTCTCACCCCATAAGCTGCAAAACCTTCTCAACCTGTGCAGCACGCCATGCTTTCGGCAGCATGGTCTCATGAAGTCATATCTTTTCTTATCCGTTCTGATCTTCTTCGGTCTCAGTTATGGGAACGCCAGCGTGAGCATCACCACCACGATGCTGCCAAACGGAACCGTCAACACCTCTTATTCCGGGATCATTGCCGCCTCCGGCGGATGCACCCCTTATGTTTGGGCTCTTAATTCCGGAACTCTGCCGCCGGGGCTCAGCGATAAACCAGCGACCAGCACGACATCCTTGAGTCTCACGGGAAAGCCGACTAAGGCCGGCTCTTACTCGTTCACGATCTCGGTAATGGGTTGCGGCAAGCACGTATCGTTGCAGTCCTACAAGCTCTCGATTCAGTCTGCGGCCAATCACGTCGTTGATTTGAGTTGGAAGGCATCAAGCTCGTCGAGCATCGCCGGTTACAACGTCTATCGCAGTCCCGACGCGGCGAACTGGAAGAAACTGAATCCGGGCCTGGTCGCGTCGACACTCTATGACGATTCCACGGTAGCGAACGGGAGCACTTACTACTACACCGTCACCGCGGTAAATGTCACGGGCGAAGAAAGTACCGCGACGAGTGCGTTGAAGGTTGTGATTCCGTAGCCGAAGCCACTGGATGCCGACGGAATCTCTCGGCCGTCTTCAGCGGCCCGGCTACTGGCCCAGCGCGTCCAGCAGGCTTTTCCGCTGCGCAATCGTGTCTGCCCGCTCGTCATTTGAACGACTCGCGTTTGGAATCGCCCGGCGAAGGGCCTCGCAGATCGTCTGCTTTTTGCCCTCCAATTCGGCGATGCGTTGCTTCGCCGCGGGAGGCGGCAGTTTCAGCGCAGAAGCGATATCCGCCAGGTAAGCATCAAAGGGCTTGAGTTGTTCGTCGGTGGGTCGCAGGCAGTCGCCAGGTGCCGCGTCTCCCATAAGGCTCTCGTAAAAGCTTTTGGGCTTGGCTGACTGCCGCAACTCTACGGCAAGCACGTGCATGCCCAAGGATTCCATCTGCCAGGCCAGGCTCCAATCCACCCCGTCTTCCCGCATCGCGCTGATTGCGGCGCGCAACTGTTTCTTCTGGCTTGCGTTGAATCTCCCCTGATTCACGGCGTACGCAAGGGTGTGCATCTTCTCTCTGAGATTGCCTCTGGCTGCGGCTGCAAATGCCATGGATCCGCCCTTGGCGAGATCTTCCGAAAAGCGGAACCCCGCAATCCATGCATCCACTGCCGCCTGCGTATGACCGAGACTCAGTTCGCGAATTCCGTACAACGTATTCAGCCGCGCCAATACATGGGCCCGCGGCAACATCGCAATCGATGTCCACGGCCCCTGGCTGTACTCAAGTCCCCAATCGCAATCGGGCAGCTTCGTGGCTCTCTGCATGATGCCGAGCGCCTCCTCGTTCTGGGTGATGATCGCACCGAGCTTCGCCTCGTCCCACTCCGCGTCGCGCCAGACAATTTTCTCCATCGCTTCCCGCGTGGGCACGTCGGTCGGCGGATCCTTCATCTCCGCAAACGCCTGCCAGTAACGCAGCGCCGCATTGCGCGTCTCTGTTGGAGTGATCAACTGTCCCCAGGCCGCCGAGCCCGCCAGCACAACGAAACAAAAATGAAGGAAGACTGCATTTCGGATTTTCATCAAAATCACTCCCGCGCCAAAATGTGAAGTCCGCTATCAGGGCCAGTAAAAGCGGGCAGCTCGGCCCTCGACTCCTGCTCCAATTCCATCTCGAACTTCCGGTCATCTTCCAAAGCCAGCCGCGTCAGTGCGAACCAGCTCAGCATGTCGGTATCAGACTTCGCATCCGAATCGACAACAAGTGGCGGAGGCGTGATCCGATCGGCGCGCGGCATTCGCGAGTACCACACCGCGCCTCCGGCACATACCAGCAGCACCGCCGCTGCCGCCATTGGCTTGACCCACGCCCGCGCCCTTGAAGCGGGCACTACGAGCGGACGCACAGCTCGCGGTCGAAATTCGCTCAGATACCGTTCCAGCTCTTCATCGTCTTTCATGACTACTCCTTCGCACTCCGTACTGCCAGCCGCTCGCGCAACTTTTCGAGCGCGTAGCGGTATCTCGACGCCGCCGTGTTCAGCGGGATACTCACCGCGTCGGCGATCTCCTCGAGCGTCAACCCACCCCAGATCTTCAGAAACACCGTATCGCGCTGCTCCTCGGGCAATTCCGCGAGCGCTTGCTGCACTGCAAGAATCTCCGCGCGATCGGCAGCCGGATGCGTGAACCACAACTCTTCGTCGGGCAGTTCGGTTTCATGCCTGCGGTCGCGCCGAAAGTTAAGGGACGCATTCCGCACCGCACGATACAGGTAGCTCGCCGGCGCCTCGCCCGGCACAACGCGCCCCTCGATCAATTTCAGGAAAAGCTGTTGCACTAGATCCTGCGCCGAAGCAAAGTCCATCCCGCGGCTGCAGGCGTATGCTGTCAGCCCCGCGGCATGCCGCTGGTACAGTTCGATCACCGATTCTCTCGGAACCCGACCGTCGACCAATACCCGCCTCGCCGCAAGTCTCAGGGATATGACACCTGAGGGCTGGAATTTTGTCTAAAGCAGGAACGAACCTCGACCGTCGGTGCGCCGATGCCCGAGCCCGACCGTCCTGCTAAACTCCAATCTCATGCTCACACATCTGGAATGCACGCGCTGCGGCGAGCACTATCCGGCGGATCGTCCGCAAACCGTCTGCCCCAAAGATGGCGGTGTCCTCTACGCCCGCTACGCGCTCGCCGAAATCAGGCGCAACTTCTCGCCCGCGCGTCTTGCCGGACGCGCTCCCACCATGTGGCGTTATGACACGGTCCTGCCCGACGCCAATCCCGTCTCGCTCGGCGAAGGCTTCACGCCCATGTTGCCCAGCCGCGAGTACGACAGCGTCTTTATCAAGGACGAAGGCCTGAATCCGACCGGATCCTTCAAAGCACGAGGTCTATCGGCGGCTGTCACCATGGCGCGTCACTTCGGTCTCAAGAAGCTCGCGATCCCCTCCGCCGGAAACGCGGCCGGAGCGCTTGCCGCCTACGCCGCCAAGGCTGGCGTCGAAGCCCACATCTTCATGCCCAAAGACGTGCCCGCCGCCAACCGCATCGAGTGCGACTACTACGGGGCGCACGTGACCCTCGTCGACGGGCTCATCAGCGACTGCGCAAAAAAAGTCGCCGCGCTTAAAGATTCGGACGCGTGGACGCACGACGGATGGTTCGACGTCTCCACGACCAAAGAGCCTTACCGCGTCGAAGGCAAGAAGACGATGGGATATGAAGTCGCCGAGCAGCTCGGATGGAAATTGCCCCAAGGCATCATCTACCCAACAGGCGGCGGCGTCGGCCTGCTGGGCATGTGGAAGGCCTTTGACGAGATGGAAGCGCTGGGCTGGATCGGGTCCGAGCGTCCGAAAATGATTGCGGTGCAAGCGGCAGGCTGCGCGCCGATTGTGAAAGCGTGGGAGGAAGGGAAGGCATCTTCCGAAATGTGGACGAATGCCGCCACGCTCGCCTCGGGGCTGCGCGTTCCCAAGCCGTACGGGGATTATCTGATCCTCGACATCCTCAGGAAGAGCCAGGGCACGGCGATCGTGGCAACTGACGAAGAAATACTTGAAGCCACCCGTCACTGGGCAAAAATCGAGGGTATCTTCGCCGCCCCCGAAGGCGCAGCCTGTTTGGTTGCATACCGAAAGCTGCGTGCGAGTGGATTCTTCCAACCGGAAGATACGGTCGTTCTGTTCAACACCGGCAGCGGGCTGAAGTATCTTGACGTGCTGGATGTCTCCGCGGTGCAAGCGCCAGCGAAGCCGGCGAAATCCGCCAAGCCCGCCGCCCGGCAGATCGCAGGTATCATCGGCCCGTACTGATCACGCGGCGTCCCCCGTCACCAGCGATGCGTCATCCTGAGTGCAGTCGCCACCGGAGATCCCTCGACCCGCTGCTAAAAGCGCAGGCCTTAGAGATGACGGTGTCTCTGTGGGGAAACCCTTTTCTGGCTAAAATCAAAGCTGAGCCAATGACCGACCATCTCTACTACCACGACTCTTTCCTCTACGACTTCGACGCCGAAATCCGCGAGGCCATCGAGACGCCTCGCCCAGCGCTGATTCTGGACCGCAGCGCCTTCTACCCCACCAGCGGAGGCCAGATGCACGACACCGGCTGGATCGCTACAGACGCGGGGAAGTTGCGAGTCTCAGAAGTCGCCGAAACCGAAGACGGCAAGGTCGTCCACTACCTCGACGCGCCGCTCAAAGAGGTCAGGCCGGGAACTCGCGTCCGCGGAGAGATCGACGGCGCCCGCCGCTGCGATCACATGCAGCAGCACTCCGGACAGCACGTGCTCTCGGCCGCCTTCATCCGCCTCTTCGACATGCACACCGTCTCGTTCCACATGGCCGCCGACTATTGCTCGATCGACCTTGACACGCCAACGCTGACCAAAGAGCAAATTGAATCTGCCGAGCGCCTGGCCAACGAAATCATCCTGGAGAATCGCGTGGTCGACATTCGCTTCGTCACTCGCGAAGAAGCCGGGAAGCTGGGGCTGCGCAAGCTTCCGCCCGCCGAACGCGACGAGCTCCGCCTGATCGATATCCGCGAATTCGATCTGAGTGCTTGCGGTGGGACGCATGTAAGCCAGACAGGCCAGATCGGCTGCGTGCTCTTGCGCAAGGCAGAACGGGTTCGCCAGGGATGGCGCGTGGAATTTGTTGCTGGACAGCGCGCCGTAGCCACTGCCCGACGCGACTACACGGCGCTCACCGACGCCGCGTCGCAATTCTCTTCGCATATTTACGATGTTCCGCAACACGTCCGCAAAACGCTCGACGAGATTCGCGCGCTGCGCAAGCAGGCGGAGCAATCGCAGGAAGAACTCGCTGCCGCGCAGGCCGCCGCGATCCTTGCCGAAACGCCCGAGACGAACGGACGCAAGCTGATCGTCCGGACGTTCTCCGATCGCGACCTGAATGCAATCAAGTTGCTGGCGCAGAAACTCACGCGTCTCGCGTCCAACGTCGTCGCGTTGCTCGCTACGAAGGCCACTCCACCCTCGCTCGTATTCGCCCAGTCGCCGGGACAACCTTTCGACATGGGCGCGCGGATGAAAGAAGCCGTCGCACAACTGGGAGGTCGCGGCGGAGGCAGCAAAGACATGGCCCAGGGCGGAGCAGGGAAGTCAGAAGCGGTTGAATCCGTCCTCGAGAAGATTGCGCAGGGAATGAAGTAGGCCGCGCGGAAGTCCTACTCCCAATTCGTCGCGACGCAGGTCGGCTACGTCTTTGCTGAGAAGATTTCCAAATTTGGGGCTCACCGGAGAGCGACGTTGCGACGCAACGTCTCTACCCCGATTGTTCAGAAGAGGCGAGAGCGAAAGCCGGAGCCGACTTCAATCCCGCGTCTTATACGCTTTCCCCAAACACTCCGCCTGAAACAGGCGCTCATCCACGCGATGCAGTCGCTTCTCCTGCGCCTTCGTCATCAACGAGTGATGCTTGATCTCGAACAGGTGATCGACGATGAACCACACCGGTTTATCGGTCGTCATCCAGTTCTGCTTGTCGAAGCGCTTCAGGTCGACCGGGTTCGAATACCGCCGCAGGGTGCGCTCGCGCCGCAGGTTGAAGTAAGCGTTGAAGAAGCTGAGCGCAAGCTCGCGCAGGTTGCGATACACCGGCTCACGCCAGCGGCATCCCGTGTAATTCGATTTGGCCACGGCGCCCCAGCAGCCGCGCTCGCGAAAAATTGCAATCACATGATCGGTGTCATGCTCGGCTTCGAAGTCCAGCAGCAGAGGCGGATATCCGTTGGCGCGCAACGCGGCTGCGGCAAAGATCGCGCCTTCCAGGCAGTGCGACGACTGCTCCGCCAGCACTTTCCGCGGAGACCACGCCGTGTCCTCGAGGTGATACGGCATGTCATCGAGAAACTTTTGTATGCCGTGCGGATTTTTCATGCTGCGCAGCTTGCGCAGTTCTTTGGGAGTGAAGCCGAAGTGGTCGGAAGTCATTCTGTTGTTTTGAGTTGGCTCAGGGACAGCACAGTAGGGTAACCGATGCGGCGGATCGCCGCGCGCGACATTTGGGGTCAGGCCTTTCGCGAAGGGGATCGATCGACGATCAGCCTGCCGCAGAAAATGCCCTGTGCGGCGATTTCTATGGGGCTGTTTGCATGAAAATCATCGAGATCAACTCTCTGGGGCCTTGGGCTCTTTAAATGCCGCCTGGCGGGAGTTAAATCGGTTTAACTTCGAGAATTAAGTATATTGAAATCAATGATTTACGGGCAATATTTCCCACAGGGGGTGAGGTTTGTAAGTACATGTTCTGCAACCAACTTAGACGTGATTGCACCATTCCCGGTGCATCGAACGCCAGCAAAAAATGGGCGTCCGTCTGCCCGGCCTAGGCCGCGCTTTCTAGGATCTGAACAGAGTCCCTAATTCCGCGGGATGATCGACCACTACATCCGGCGAGACCTCATCGAGCGTGTGCGGAGCGAAGCCGTAGGTCACGCCGACCGTCCACATGCCGGCATTGCGGCCCGTCTCGATATCGGTATGCGAATCGCCCACCATCACCGCCTGCTCCGGCTGCGCGCCAGCTTCCTCAAGCAATTTGCGCGCCCCTTCCGGATCGGGCTTCTTGGTCGCGAAGCTGTTTCCGCCATAGACCTGGGAAAAGAATTTGCCCAGCCCGAGTTCTTCGACGATCGCGCGCGATGGTCCAACGGGTTTATTTGACAGGACCGCCATCTCGCGAGGCACCCCGTTAGCGGAATTCTGAATCGACAGCAGCGCAGGGATGATTCCCGGATACACAGTCGTGTGATCGAGTTTGTGCGCGCGATAGTAGGTGAGGAAAAATTCCAATCCCTTGCGTACCAGCGCCTCGTCGACCACTTCGCCACCGAGTGCGCGCTGGATCAGGATCGGCGCGCCGTCGCCAACGTAGCTCGCAATCACGTCTTCGGGTAATTCGGGCCGCCCGATGTGGCGCAGCGCCGCGTTGACCGAATGCACCAGGTCGAGACGGGAATCGATCAGCGTGCCGTCGAGATCAAAGACCACAAGTTTGATGGAGTGCGGATCAAAAGGTCGAAGCGTTCGAATCATGGACTGTCCAGAATAAAGCAGAGAGGGGCCAGGAGCCAGAGGCTCGGAATTGCTGGAGGATGATTTCGTGGATTTTGAATCAGTCCTGGAGCGATTTGTACGTTGCTATTTGACAGTATCTATATTTCCGGTAAGATCGAAATATGTCGCCTCCCTCCTCTTTGCAACGGGTCGCCAAATACGCCGACATGTTTTCCGCCATGGGGACCGAGCCGCGGTTGCGCATCATGCAGTTGCTGCTCTCAGCTCATCCCGAAGGGCTGGTCGTCGGCGACATTCAAAGTGAACTGGAAATTCCTAACTCGACCCTGTCCCATCATCTCGACAAGTTGCGCAACGAGGATCTGGTGGAAGTCACGCGGGAGGGGACGTTCCTGCGTTACACCGCGAATTGCGATGCGTTGCAGAAGCTTCTGCAATTTCTTTACGCCGAGTGCTGCACGCGCAACAAGGCGCTCAAGCCGCAAGATATCGTGCAAATCTGCAAATAGGAGTGGATGTATGACAACCGAGACCGCGGGCATCAAGGAACTCGTGAAGCAGAAATACGGCGAAGCTGCGCTGCGCGTGCATTCCGGAGGCAGTTCCTGCTGCGGCGCGGCCCCTGCGGCGAAAGCAGAGGATGGGACGGTCACAAGTTGCTGCGACCCGATCACCAGCAATCTTTATGACGCCTCGCAGATTGGCCAGATTCCGCAAGAGGCGCTACTGGCCTCGCTCGGTTGCGGCAACCCAACGGCGCTGGCGCAGTTGCGGCCGGGAGAGATCGTGCTCGATCTCGGTTCCGGCGGAGGCATCGATGTGCTCCTGTCGGCAAGACGGGTCGGCGCGACCGGCAAAGCGTACGGGCTTGATATGACCGATGAGATGCTGGCGCTGGCCAACGAGAACAAACGCAAGTCCGGCATCGAGAACGTCGAGTTTCTCAAGGGGGAGATTGAGGATATTCCCTTGCCGGATAATTCTGTCGAAGTGATCATCTCCAATTGCGTCATCAATCTTTCCGCCGACAAAAGCAAAGTTCTGCGTGAAGCTTTCCGCGTACTCAAGCCGGGAGGACGGTTCGCGGTTTCTGACGTCGTGACGCGGGGAGAGATCCTGCCGGAAATCCGCGCCAGTGTCCTGGCCTGGGTAGGATGCATTGCCGGCGCGCTCGATGAAAACGACTATCGCGGCAAATTGGCAACCACGGGATTCGAAAAAGTTGAAATCGAACCGACGCGCATCTACCGCGCCGCAGACGCCCGCGAGTTTCTCGCGGGGCAGGGCATTGATGCGGACGCGCTCGCGCCACAAGTAGACGGCAAATTCTTCAGCGCGTTCATTCGGGCGGTGAAACCGATGACAGGGAATTCTTGCTGCGGACCGACCTGCTGCAACTGAAGAAAACCGGGAGCAACCGGATGCAGAAACACTACAACGTTCTTTTCCTGTGCACGGGAAATTCGGCGCGGTCGATCATGGCGGAAGCTATTCTGAACGGGAAGGGCAAGGCCAATTTCACCGCGTACAGCGCTGGAAGCCATCCCTCGGGAAGGGTACGTCCCGAAGCTCTGAAGCAACTCGAGTCGGCGCTGCTGGCAGTGACAGGATTGCGCAGCAAGAGCTGGGACGAGTTCGCTCGCGAAGGCGCGCCCGTGCTGGATTTCGTGTTCACCGTATGCGACAACGCGGCGAACGAAGTGTGTCCGGTGTGGCCCGGACAGCCCATGACGGCACATTGGGGCGTCCCGGACCCGGCGGCAGTACGTGGTACCCCGCAAGAAGTGGAGCGGGCGTTCCGCGAGGCGTTCTTCCTGCTGGACCGCAGGATCAGCCTCTTTTTAAGCCTCCCATTAGCTACGCTGGACGGTCTCGCTCTCAAGAAAGAAATCGACAGCATTGGCCGGCAATGAAGCAGCAGAAATTCTTTTGCGGAGCTGGTCGGCCTGGCAATCCACGCGGCAGGAGGCAGGAATGAGCGGCAACGTTAGTGCCCGGGAACGGACCCGAAACACGACCGAGTCCCAGATGCACAGACGTCCACAGTCCTTCTTTGCCCTTTTCCATCCTGCTGGGTCCATTTACAATGCAACAGTTCATTCACAACCGGGGACGGGCTTGAGGGCCCGTATGTTTTAAACCGCTCGACGGCGGCCAGCATCCAATTTAAGAAAGAGTAATTTCAGGGAACTGGATGGCGACCACTAAAACCGATCCCAAGCTGGCCGTGGCCAACGGCAAAAAGAGCAAATCTTACGACGGCCTCTCCCGCGAGAGCCTGATCCAGGCTTACCGGCTGATGTACATGTCCCGGCGCATCGATGACCGGGAGATCCTGCTCAAGCGCCAGCAGAAAATTTATTTCCAGATGTCCGGGGCTGGGCATGAGGCCATTGGTGTGGCCGCCGGTCTCGCCATGAAAGCTGGCTACGACTGGTTCTATCCCTATTACCGCGACCGGGCGCTCTGCCTGGCCGTGGGTGTGAAACCCTACGACATGTTCCTGCAGGGCGTTGGAGCGGCAGACGACCCAAGTTCGGGTGGGCGGCAAATGCCCTCGCACTGGAGCTATCCCGACCTGCACATCGTCACGCAATCATCGCCAACCGGCTCGCAGATTTTGCAGGCCGTGGGATGCGCCGAAGGCGGGCGCTATTACGCGCGGCGTCCGAAGGCAGCGGAGAATCCGAAAGACGCGGCAGGATCTTCCTCCAAATTTGTCGACTACCGCCAGTTCAAGAATGTCAGCTTCCAGGATGATGAAGTCACTTACGTTTCGCTCGGCGACGGCACGACCAGCGAAGGCGAGTTCTGGGAAGCGCTGAACGCCGCGGCGCTGGGCAAGCTGCCTGTGATTTTCTGCGTCGAAGACAACGGCTATGCAATCTCGGTTCCCGTGGAAGTGCAGACCGCGGGAGGCAGCATTTCCCGGCTGGTCTCGGGATTCCCGAATTTTCATTTCGAAGAGGTAGACGGCACCGATCCGGTCGCGAGTTTCAGCGCATTTGAGCGTGCGGTGCGCTATTGCCGCGAAGGGCACGGGCCCGCATTCGTGCACGCCCATGTGATCCGTCCCTATTCGCACTCGCTTTCCGACGATGAGCGCTTGTATCGTCCCGACTCTGAACGCGAACGCGATGCGGCCCGCGATCCGGTGAGCCGCACCCAGATGTTCCTTCTGCGGGAGGGGATTCTCGACGACAAGGGCATCAACCAGCTGGAAAAGGAAGTCGACGCCGAGCTGCAGGCCGCGGTCGATCGCGCTCTCGAGGCCTTGCCTCCGGCGCCCGAATCGATCATGAAGTACGTGTACTCGCCCGATATCGATCCGACCTCGTCGGCGTTCGATACGCAGCCGGCGCAGGAAGCCGCTCCGCCGGCAGATGGCAAGAAGCCGGCCGCCAAGACCATGGCCGACCTCATCACGGCTACGCTGCGCGACGAGATGAAGCGCGACGATCGCATCGTGATTTTCGGCGAAGATGTCGCCGACTGCAGCCGCGAAGAGTATTTAAAGCGCAAACTCGTCAAGGGCAAGGGCGGAGTCTTTAAGCTGACCTTCGGCTTGCAATGCGAGTTCGGGAATGATCGCGTATTTAATTCGCCGTTGGCCGAGGCCGCCATTGTGGGCCGCGCGACCGGAATGGCGACGCGCGGACTGAAGCCAGTCGTCGAAATTCAGTTCTTCGACTACATATGGCCCGCGATGATGCAGATTCGCGACGAGCTCAGCGTGATCCGCTGGCGGTCGAATAATGGATTCTCCTGTCCCGTGGTGATTCGCGTGGCGATCGGCGGATACCTCACCGGCGGCGCGATCTATCACTCCCAGTGCGGCGAGAGCGTATTCACCCACATTCCCGGGCTGCGCGTCGTCTTTCCATCGAACGCGCTCGATGCCGCCGGGCTGTTGCGTACGGCGATCCGTTCGGACGATCCGGTGCTCTTTCTGGAGCACAAGCGGCTCTATCGCGAATCGTACGGGCGCGCGCCATATCCCGGCGCCGAGTACATGATTCCGTTCGGGAAGGCGAAGGTGGTGCATCCCGGCGAGAATCTGACAGTGATCACGTACGGAGCGGTCGTTCCGCGTGCCTTGCAGGCCGCGCAGAAGCTGGAGCGCGAACTCGGGATAAACGTTGAGATCATCGACCTGCGGTCACTGAACCCCTTCGACTGGGAGACCATTGCGGCGTCGGTCGAGAAGACCAGCCGCGTACTCGTCGCCTATGAAGATTCGCTGAGCTGGGGATACGGAGCGGAGATCGCGGCACGCATCGCCGACCAGCTCTTCGACAAGCTTGACGCTCCGGTACGCCGCGTCGCAGCGAAAGATACGTTTGTCGCTTATCAACCTATCCTCGAAGACGCGATCCTGCCACAGCCGAACGATTTGTATCTGGCGATGAAGGAACTCGCGGAGTATTAGGAAGCTCCGAGTCGTGAGTCGTGAGTGCCGAGGAAAGACCGCATGGCGGATCCTCTCGTTTCCTGGAATGCGGAGTCCCGGTGGTTGCGTTATCCTGAGCGTAGCCGCAGTTCAGGCGGAGCGAAGGATCTCCCGTGCCACAAAACCATGGGTGCAACCCTGAATGTTTGTTGCCGCGGGAGATTCCTCGGCCCGCTGGCAAAAGCGCCGGCGGTCGGAATGACGCAGGCATGACGGTCGATCCACAGAGAACTACCCTCCCACACAAACATCACGAAGCGTAGGCAGCCAGCCTTCCCGCACAACTCCACGAAACGTAGCCAGCCACAATTGGGAAACACTACTTTTTGTGGGCTGGGGCTGAGTCCTGTTCGTGCTCACCGTTGTAAGCTTTCCAGGCTCCGTCGATGACGTAGGCGTGAATTGCGTCCGCTTGCTGCGGGGTCATGTGTGCTGTCGGAAAGGCGAACTTCGGCGGATTCAGGAATCCGGGCATGCCGTTTTTCCAGTGCGTGCCTCCGAGCACAATCGCGTACCAGTCTTCGTGCACTTGCGCGGGGGCGTAGCGCAGGTCGGGGATCGCTCCGTTTTCGACCCACGCGCTGCTGCCGTCGAGGCCCGGAGAGTGGCAGCCGTCGCAGTAGAAGGTCTTGTACAGCTTCTTGCCTTCTTCGATCGCCGCGGCGTCGCCGATCTGCTGCGGCGGCTTCGGAACCGGGGGAACGATATCCGGCGGAGTCGGGAAGGGGACGCTGCCGCCGAGTTTGAATGCGAGAATGCGCGAGGGGCCGCGCTTCGAGCGGGGCGTGCCCATCGTCCATGAAGGCGCGAACAGGCGCGAGCCAGAGCCCCATCCCACGGGCAACATCACGTACTGCTCTCCGTTCACCGAATAGGTGACTGGAATGGATTCAATCGCCGATCCGGTATCGATCGACCAGACTTTCTTTCCGGAATTCGCCGCATAAGCGGAGAATTCTCCGGTACCTTGCCCCTGGAAGACGAGGTTTCCCGCGGTCGAGAGCACGCCACCATTGGTCGCAATCTGTTCTTCGACCGACCACTTCTCAGATTGCGCGATGGGATCCCACGCGATCAGGCGGCCTTCGGTCTGCTGCATCCACTCGCCGGTTTCGACTTCGGAATTGGTGTGCGGCTTGCGATCGGTTGCGGGAATATACACAAGGCCGGTGCCGGCGTTGTAGCTCATCGGCCACCAGTTGTGGACGGTCCACTGCTTGCCGCCGCCCTGAGACGCCGGCACTTCGACCGCCTTGCCGGTGGTCAAATCAATCGAGGTCGCCCAATTCACTTTTACGATCGGCTTTGCCGAGAGGAGTTTCCCCGTCCAGGCGTCGAGGACGTAGTAGAAGCCATTCTTGGGAACGGTCATGGCGACGTGATGCTTTTCGCCGTTGATCGGCAGGTCAGCCATGAGGATGTGATTGTTCTCAGTCTGCAATCCCGGCGAGCTGGTCTGGTAATGCCAGACGTATTCGCCGGTCTCTGCCTTCACGGCGACGATGCATCCGGCGAAGAGCTTGGCGCCCTTGCCCTGGATCGCGGAGAGCTCTCCATAGTCGGCGCCAGCTCCCGCCGTGCCGAAGATGACGAAATCGGTAACGGGATCGTAGGTGATGGCGGTCCACACGTCAGCGCCGCCCATCTTCCATGTGTCCCCGCCGGGCCAGGTTTTGGCTGCGATGTCGCGTAACGCTGCTGATTCGTAAGGCTTCGAGGGATCGCCGGGCACCGTCCAGAAGCGCCAGAGTTCTTTGCCGGTGTTGGCGTCATAAGCGGCGATTGCGCCGCGGACGGCGTCGTCGGAGCCGTTGTATCCCATGAAGACTTTGCCGCGAGCCACCTTCGGCGCGTTGGTGATGCCGGTTTGCGTGGGCTCGCACACCAGCGCTTCCCAAACCTGCGTTCCGGTTGCGGCGTCGATGGCAACCAGGCGGCAGTCGCCGGTACCGACGAACACTTTCCCGTCATAGACTGCAACGCCGGCGTTGGTGCGCGCAGAATACGACCCGTTGAGTGCCTGATCGAGGCGCACCTTGGGATCAAATTTCCAGATCAGCTTTCCGGTGGCCGCATCGACGGCGTAAACCTTCGACTGCGGAGCGCTGACGTAGGCGACACCATCGACGACGATCGGTTCGGAGACGAGGCCGACGGCGCTATCGACATCGAGGTACCAGGCGAGGCCGAGACTGGAGGCGTTCTGGTCGGTGATCTGCTTAAGCGGGCTGAAGTGGGCGGAATCAAAGGTGCGGCCGTTGAGCAGCCAGTTGGATCCGTCATCGGCGGCGACGCGGGTTTCATTCACGTTTCCAGCCCGAGCCGGGCTGCCCGCCTTGATGCGCGAGATCATCAGCATTGCGATAGCGATGCTGAGAACTGTGAATCCGAAAATTTTTCGGGCTGAAACACGAGGATGCGCAGATGCCGTTTTACTGGACACGTTTGTTACCCCTTGGATTTTGGCGCGCGATTCAGCGCGCGGCTGACGAATCAACCCATTGTGCTCTTTTCGAGACGGCGCGATCCAGTCAGGCTCGTGCGTAGGACGGAGCTTCGCGCTTTGCCGTAACGACCGCGGTCGCTTCGCCAAACAAAGTCCGGTAGATTCCGCCGCCGAGAACACCGCCGATCAAAGGCGCGACCCAGAACATCCAGAGTTGCTGCAGCGCCCATCCTCCAGCGAAGACGGCCGGGCCGGTGCTGCGGGCCGGATTCACCGACAGATTCGTGACCGGAATTCCAACCAGGTGGATCAAAGTCAGGCAGAGACCGATCGCGATCGGTGCGAATCCCTTGGGGGCGCGCTCGTCGGTCGAGCCCATGATGACGATCAGGAAGAACGCCGTCAGTACCACCTCGGAGACGAATCCGGCGAGTAAGGAATATCCGCCGGGAGAATTCACTCCGTAGCCGTTCGAGGCAAACCCGGCATGCACGTTGAAGGAGGCGTTTCCGCTGGCGATGACGTAAAGCACGCCTGCGGCCGCGATGCCGCCCAGCACCTGCGCAATGATGTAATGCAACAGCTCGCCGGCAGGAAAGCGCTTGCCCACTACCAGGCCTACGCTCACGGCCGGATTCAGGTGGCATCCGGAGATATGTCCGATAGCGAATGCCATGGTGAGTACAGTCAAGCCAAAGGCGAGGGCGACGCCGGCAAAGCCGATGCCAACCGTGGGAAAGCCGGCGGCCAGCACGGCCGCACCGCAACCACCGAATACGAGCCAGAATGTTCCGAAGAACTCCGCTAACGCACGTTTACCAACCGGCATAAGGTATCTCCTCAATCCTCGATTTTAAGAACGGGCAGACAGGGGGCCTGATGCTCTCGGGCGGCAAGCGTAGCACATTGGGGATGGGATCGCACGTGGGCGTCCCGGTGGCAGAGAGCGCGAAATGCGCGGCGTCATCCTGAGCGGAGTGCTTTCCGCGGAGCAAAGGATCTCCGGGGCAGAGGAGATCATGGGAAGAAATCCTGGCGCCTGTGCCACGGGAGATTCCTCGGCGCGTTGGTGAAGGCGCGGGCCTTCGGGAATGACGCAATGCAGGAATGAGGATCCCGAGGGCGCTATCCGGGCGCGGGAAATCCGGGGCCGTTACGAAGGCTATGTGCCTCGGCTTCTTCTGGATTGTTCGCACAGTGGGCGGATGCTAGGCTCGAAGAGGTGAGTTCTCTTTACGCCAATCCGGCGCCGCGCGCGGGACGTCTTGGGCGATGGATGCGCTCGTCGGCGCTCGACGTGTGGTTGAAGTTCCTGCTGGCGCTGATGGGACTGGGGCTGGCATTCACGGCGGCCGTATTCTCGACGGCGTCGCGGGAGTCGGGCAACGTCTGGGCTACGGTTGTGTTGGCGTCGGTATCGCTGGTGCTCGCGACGCTGGTGGGGCTGATCACCGTGCCCTACCTGGCACGCCGGGTGGCGCTCGAACGGATACGCGAATCCTTTGATTACGAGGTGACGCGCGCCGGGATCATCTATGTGCTGGTCACGCTGCTGATCGCCATCGCCGCGCTGAACACCGGAAACAATTTGCTGTATATCGTCGTGTCGGCGATGCTGGCGGCGATCCTGGTGTCGGGTGTGGCGTCGGCGTGGGCGCTGCGCGGCCTTGAACTTGATGTACGGCTGCCTGAGCACGTATTCGCCGGGCGCGCGGTGCAGGGCCGCATGGCGCTGTGCAATCCGCGCCGGATGCTGCCATCGTTTTCCATTCGCGTGGTGCCGGCGCGAACGGGGAAGCGCAACGAAAAACAGTGGCGGTGGGAGCCGACGACCTTCGCGTTTCCGTTTGGGCGTCCTCGGGACCGGCAGTGGCTGCGATTGCCGGACCGCCGCTTGCGCCGCGTGACACCGCAGGCGCCGCCCCCGGGAATCTTCCAGGGCATAGCGTACTTCCCCTTCCTGGCGCCGAAGGCGGAGGTGGCCGCGGACCTGGAGTTGAATTTCGAGCGCCGCGGACGCTACCGCGAAGACAGCTTCGGACTCGCCACGCGGTTTCCTTTTGCCTTTCTGACAAAGACGCGGCATCTCGCACTCTCAACGGAAATGCTGGTCTATCCGCCGGTCGAGGCTACCGACGAACTGCTCCAGATTCTTCCGCTGATTCGCGGAGAGTGGGAGAGCTTCGTGCGCGGACGAGGACTCGATCTTTACCGCATAAGGGAGTACATGCCGGAGGATTCCGCGAGCCACGTCGACTGGAAGGCTACGGCGAAGTCGGGATCGTTGAAGGTGCGCGAGTTTGCCCGCGAGGACGAGCGCAAGGTGACGATCATCTTCGATAATCCCGAGGCTGGAGTTCTCACCGAAAGAGCTTACGAGAACGGCGTCAATCTGGCGGCGTCGATCGCGTGGCACTTTGCCGAGCAGAATGCAGAGGTAGCCTTTGTTGTTCCCGGCCATCCGCGCACCCCGGACGTGTACGAGTTCCTGAAAATTCTTGCCGTGGTCGAGCCGGGAGGCAGCCGGCCAACTGATTCGCAGACGGGCAACCCAGCCAAGGCCCCTTCCCTCGAAGCCCTGGCCCAGGGGTCGCCCGGAGAGTACAACATCATCGTGACCGCGCGGCCGCGCGGAACCCTTCCGAACTCACTCTGGACCGCATCCTATGTCGTTTTTATGGGAGAAGACCGGGCCGGGGCCCTCCAAAAGTAACTCATTGTGCACGGCACGAAGGTAACGTTGTGCAGAGAGTACATATGCCGTAACGTTACTTTGGGTGACTCGGGTACATTGAACATCGGTTTTTAACACGTTAACTTAACGTAGTCCCAAACAAGGCAGTTTCTGTGGAATTGCTCCCTCCACAGTTGTTGTGTGAGGCCAGATTTCACAGCAGAAGGGTCATGAGCCACAAGATCAGCAGCCTGTATTACATGCTCTGGTTCGCGCACCCCGTGCTCGAAGTGTGCATTGCTGCGCTCATGGTCAAACGCGACCTGCACCGCAAGTTCCGCTATTTCTTCTATTACATCCTCACCCAGATTGTTGAATGGACCGTCATCTACCTTGCCTACCATTACCGCTACGCGAGTGACTTGCCGGTGTATTTGTACTGGGGCTGCCAGGCTGTGAGTGTGGCATTCGGCTTCGGAGTGATTCACGAAGTGTTCGTCGATGTATTCCGTTCTTTCCACACATTGCGCGACCTCGGCACAGTGCTGTTCAAGTGGGCCGGATTGGTGATGCTGCTGGTGGCCGGAGTGGTCTCCGTTTCGTCGCCTTCAACCGAACTGCCGCCCTGGATGCAGGCCATCGTCACGGCGCAGCGTTGCGTACGGCTTATCCAGGTGGGAATGGTCGTCTTCCTGCTGTTCTTCGCCCAGTACGTGGGAATCAGCCGCCGGCAGAGAAGTTTCGGAATTGCCCTGGGTTTCGGCTGGTTCGCGGTGATGGAACTGGCCCTGGTCGCCTCGTGGGTCGGCAATCACCTGGGCAATCCGTGGATGAGCATCGCGAATATGATCTTTTACAACTCGAGCCTCGTGATCTGGTTCAGTTACGTGGCACTCAAGAGTCCGGCGCGCGATATGCAGTCGTCGTTGCTGCAGACGCAGCGCTGGGAGCAGAGTCTGTCTGATATCCACCATCCGGTCGCGGTCAATTCGCTGATCCCGATGTTTGAGGGGATGGTCGATCGAGCACTCTCGAGGCATCCAGATCCAGCGCCAGCGGCAGCGCCGGCAGCGTCAGAGCCCGGCTTGCAAGCGCGGCGCGCTGCGGCGTCCACGGGAACTTCGTCCGCAACACCGCTTCCGGTCACAACCAGGAAGTAAATCGCACTCCGCAGCTCCTCACTCGAAGTTCCTTCCGCAACAGCCCGCGTTAATCCTTTCAGACGAGTTCACACTCGCTCCGCTGACCTTCTGTCAGGCTTTCACGACCTTGTTTGGAATTTGTAACTGGATTAGAGAAACGTTCCGCTAATCCTAAACTTACAGTGAAAGTTTATGGATTATCCAGAATTCGCGGTGAATGAGAGGGATGTAGCTCTAGCGAGGTAGGGCTGTCGGGCTGTGGAAAAAGTGGATGTGAAAACCCTTTCACACCGACTTGACAACTGCCTTATAATTCCTGTCCGCGCTAAGTCTTCTAAAATCGAAGACCTAACGCGGATCTAGGAGAAAACAACCCATGAAACGTGCAATCAGGATGGCGATCCTGACTGTCGGACTCGTGGGCACATTTATCGCAGCCACCGCTCAACTGGTTCCCGCCGCTGACGGAGGCCCGATTCTTGTCTGCCCACCTAAACAACAAAACTGCCAAATCAACCTGCCTCCGAAGTAAAGCGGATGCGGCTAGGAATGGCAAGGTAACCAAGGTAACCTGAGGTAATTGGGCCCTTTTGTAAGGCCAGCTATTTTTGGGCTGACGGAACTCATAAACCGTCAGCCCCTATTTTTTTCCACCATGAATGTTACTGGGCAGCGTCGAGTCCGGTAATACTGGAAATACCCGAGGTTGGGATGAATTCATTGGGCGGCCCGCCAGGCTCAAAATCAAGAATGCAGCGCCTGTTTCGGGCTGAGAGCCGCAATCAGTGCGCTTCTCAGTTCGCCTGCGTCGTGGACCGGCGGTTGGCACGACGATCCGGAACAGAGCACGGCGAAGGGTTTCCCCGACTGTAATCCCGGCAACAACGGAATCGTCGTGGCGAGCACGGGTGGCAGGTTCTCGGCGACCGCGTGGCTGGGAGCCAAGCGAAGCGTGGCGCGATTGAAGGCGAAGGGCGCCACCGCGGCAGCGTATAACTCCGATGCAGCCGGATGACTGCCGTCCTGCTTATCAAGGTCTGCGATCACCACTACCTGTACCGGCTCTTCCAGCAGATACGCGACTGCAATGCCGTAGCTGGCGGCGAAGATTCCGAACTGCTCTGCGACTCCCGCGAAGGCTTCGAGCGTTTGCTCTGCTCTCTCGCGGTAGGAGGCGTCGCCGGTGTAGTGATGCATGCGCAGCAGAGCGATCACAGCCATGGGATTGCCCGCCGGGGTAGGCGAATCCTGTAATGGCTTGCGCGGCATGGCGAGTACGCCCTGATTCCGGACGCTCGGCAAAGGCTGGCTGTCGAGAAATCCTCCCGAGGCGGCGTCGAAGAAGCGGGCGATCATGGTGTCGACGATGGCGCGGGCAAACTTGAAATAGCTGAGATCGGAAGTTGCTTCGTAAGCATCGAGGCAGGCCAGCGCCGTGAAAGCGTAGTCGTCGAGCATGCCCGGGATCGCGCGATACTCGGCTTTGGGATCGGAGTAGGCGACGACATGCAAGAGCTTGTGGTGGGCGCCCTCGGCGACGTTCGGTTCGGGTGCTGCCTTCCACGCCTCGGCCAGCACGCGATCGAGCGAACGGAGCGCGAATCGGCGCGCATCCTTGAGGCCGAGCACCTTCGCGGCCTCCAGATAGGCAGAGACGCACAGGCTGTTCCAGCCGACGTACACAGTCTTGTCGACGTAAGGAGTGGGGCGCAGAAGGCGCGCTGCCAGCATCTTTTTTCTCGCCGACTCCAGCAGGTCTTCCACCTGCCGCGCGTCGAGCTTCAGGCGAGCGGCGATATCCGCGATTGGCGCCCGAACGTATAGGACATTCTTAGCGGGATTGTGGTGCATCTCGCCGACCTCATTAATGTCGTAGTAGAGGCATGCGACCTGCGCCTCTTGATCGGTGAGCGCGGCCCTGGTCTCGTCCAGTGTCCACGTGAAGTAGTCGCCGTCATCGTCCATGGAATAGTCAGCGTCCTGCGAAGCGTAAAATCCTCCGCGGTCGCGATCGCTCAGCCACTCATCCATCCAGCGAATGATGTCGCGGGCCACGTCGGCGTAGAAGGGCTCACCGGTGACCTGGAACGCGTGAACGTAATTCTTGAGCAATTCGGAGTTGTCGTAGCACATTTTCTCGAAGTGCGGCACGATCCAGCGTTCGTCCACCGAGTAGCGGTGGAACCCTCCTGCGAGTTGGTCGTACACGCCGCCAAGCGCCATGTGGTCGAGGGTGGTAAGGATCATCTGGCGCAGGGGGTCGCTATTCGTCGGGATAGCTGAGCCCTTCTCGCCGCCCTCTCGCGCAGAACCTGGGAAGGATGTAACCGCCTGGCGCGCGTAGCGCTCGATCAGCAAATCAAGCGCCGTGGGGTGCGGGAATTTCGGAGCCTGTCCGAATCCGCCGTGCTGTGGATCGAACATCTTCAATGCAGACTGTTCGATCGCTGTCAGCACTTTTGCTGAGACACGCCCGCCATGGCCGGCGAAAGACTCGGCGTGGGCGATCGAGGATTCGACAAGCTTGGCCTGCTCGAGGACGTCTCCATGTTTTTCTTTATAGGCGCTCGCGATGCTGAGCAGGACGCGGCGAAAGCTTGGGCGTCCATAACCATCGGCAGGCGGAAAATAGGTTCCTCCATAGAACGGCCTGCCATCGGGGGTAAGGAACGCGGTAAGAGGCCATCCGCCCTGGCCGCTCACGGCTTGCACGGCGACCTGGTAGCGGCTGTCGATGTCGGGGCGCTCGTCGCGGTCGACCTTTATGGGAATGAAGTGCTCGTTCACAATCTTCGCGATTTCGGGATCGTCGTAGGATTCGCGATCCATGACATGGCACCAGTGGCACCAGACGGCTCCGATATCGAGCAGCATGGGCTTGTTCGCGGCCTGGGCGGCGGCGAACGCTTCGTCGCCCCACTCGCGCCACTGAATGGGTTGATGCATGGCCGAGCGCAAGTAGGCCGACGAAGCGCGCGAGAGGGAATTGAGCATGCCGCTGGTCATAGAGTTTCAGTCTAACTGTTCCGCGAGAGTAGCGTTGGCCGCGAATCCGATTGAGCCGAAGAATTTCCAAGACATCCTTGCGGGTGCTCGCGGCATCCATGGCAAAATACGCGGACTCAAAATTTAGAAGGATGAATGTCGCGATGACCCCTGCAAGAACTCTTTTCGCGGCTGTCAGCGTTTTTATCTTTGCCTTCTGCGCGGCTGGCCACGCGGCTGCGTCGGCGCAGGATGCCCCCTCGCAGCAGGCTGCTGGTGGATCAGTTTCGGGCATGGTGACCACGTCATCCGGCCAGCCTGCCGGCAATGCGAAAATCACGATCAAGAATCTATCCACCGGAGAGACGACCGGCGTGCAGGCCGACTCGACCGGCCGATACGAGACTTCGCGACTTGCTCCAGGTGAATATGAAATCACTGCCGCGGGCGATGGCAGTGGCACGGCGACGAAGAGAGTCAGCGTTGCGGCGGGTGGCGCTCTGAAACTCGACCTTGCGCTAGGCGTGGCGCAACAGAACCTGCCGAACGCGCCGTCGGCCAACCAGACGCAGCCGTCGCTCTCGGATCTGGGATTTTCGCCTGCGGAGACGCAGGCTGACGCCAAACGGCAGGCACTGCTCGACAAACGCACGCACATGCTGAAGATCCATCAGCGCATGGGACTGATTACGACGATCCCGATGGTGGCGTCGGTGGTTACGTCGCTGGGGGCGGGCGGGAAAAGCGAAGGCACGGCTTCCCGCGATCTGCATGTGGCCTTGGGCGCGCTCACGGGCGACTTGTACGGGATCACGGCGTATTACGCGATTCGCGCGCCGCGGATCCCGGGAACGGAGACGCGCGGTCCGATCAAGGTGCACAAGGCGCTCGCCTGGGTTCACGGCACCGGCATGGTGCTGACGCCAATCCTGGGGGCGATGGCGTTCAATCAGAAAAACAATGGAGAGCGCGTGCACGGATTGGCTTCCGCGCACGGCCCGGTGGCGATCATTACGGCAGGCGCATTTGGCGCGGCGTTGATTTCGGTGTCGGCGAAGTTTTAGCGCATTTCAGCGTGCCGATTCTCGCGCGGGTTGGAGACGCTTCTCACCGGGGGTCTCTCTTTGGCGGAGGAAATAGAGTGAATGTGGCTGGCTGAGATGTAGCGGACCTGCGTCTCTACGGCGCTTACTTTTGCGAACCTATGCATATTAAGACCCTTGCTTTGATTTTCTTTTTGGCGCTGCCGTGTGTTTATGCGGCCGATCATCAGTGGGTGCTGAAGCAGAGCACGCTGACTTATCATGTGTCGCATCCGTTGCACCAGATTGACGGCGTGAGCCATGCGGCGCGCGGGAAGGGCATTTGTCACGAGGGGCAGTGCGAGTTCCTGATTGCCGTTCCGGTGAAGACGTTCGATTCCGGGGACAGTAATCGCGATCTGCACATGATCCAGGTGACGCGCGGCGCCGAGTTTCCCATGGTGACGGTGCGGACGAAGTTGCCGGAGTCGGATGAATCCTCATCCTCGGTCAAGGCGGATCTGGAAATTCAGTTCGCCGGGCAGACCGCGCACTTCAGCCAGGTTCCATTCGAGATTTCCAGCCAGGGCGGCGAGAAACATATCAGCGGAACCATTCCGGCTACGCTGGTCGATTTCAAAATCGATCCACCGTCGTTGCTGACGATGCCCGTGAAGAATGAAATTCCGGTCAAAGTGGATATGACATGGAGTGTGCAATAAAAGGCAGATGGTTGTTGCGTCGAGATGCCTCGGCCCAATAGTAAATGCGCAAGGCTGCGGCATGACGCGCATGCACTTCAGACATCCTCACTGTACAAGTTGCTTTGCGACGGTGCAGTAAAGATCGATGGCTTCGTGCAGTTGCTGCTTTTCGATGTACTCGGCATCGGTGTGGGCGACGTGGATTGATCCGGGGCCGAGCAGCAGCGGTTCTCCCCAATTCGTGAGTTTCGGGATGTCGGTGGTGTAGGCGGCGATCATGGTGGGCAGGCCGTCTACCGTGCGCAGGCGAAGGAAGGGAATTTCGAGGGGAAATGTGACTTCGACCTGATCGCCAGCCGTGGCGACGATTTGTTTCCGCAACTCTGCCGACGAACCGATGAGCCGATAGGATAAGTCAGCATGGGCGTAGTCGGGGATCACGTTGGGAGCGCGGCCGCCCTCGATCAGTCCAATATTGAGAGTGCATGGACCGATCTCAGGATCGGAGGGCAGGGGCATCGCGCGCAAGCGGGTGAGCGCAGGAATCAGCTTGTCGATGGCTGAGTCGCCAAGTTCTGGATAAGCGGAGTGAGCCATGCGTCCGCGGGCGGTAACTTCCACGCGCAACGTTCCCTTCGACGCGAGCGCGATGTGGTTCTCCGTGGGCTCGCCGTTGACCAGAAACTTGCATCCGGGTGACGGCTGTTCGTTCGCGACCTGCGCGCCCAGGCTGTCGCGCTCTTCTCCCGAGACGAAAAGCAGGCCAACGTAAATGCCATCTTTGCGAAGGCGCTCTGCGGCGGCAAGTTGGGCGGCGATGATGCCCTTGGCATCGCAAGAGCCGCGCCCGTAGATGCGGTCTGCATCCTCCGATGACGGGATGAAGGGAGGAACAGTGTCCATGTGGGTGGAGAAGACGATGGCGGGATGCGGTTGCTCGGGCGACCGTGCGAAAAGGTTGAATCTGTCAGCTTCCACCGGCATGCGCGCCGTCTGGTAACCAAGGCGGCAGAGTTCTCCATAAAGATAATTGCCTACGTTGGCCTCGTTGCCGGTGATGGATTCGATGTCGATGAGTTGCCGAGTGAGCGTGACCGCGTCCATGGACGAGAGAATAGCAGATGGAGTTTGTCGATCGCCGATTGCTTGAATCAACATCCGAGTTGTTTTTCCTTCCGGTGAGGCGAATCGGCAATCCAACTATCACTATTCAACAATCAACAATCACCAATCGGCCAAGGAAGCTCCGGATGCCCGGGTTCTCATGTAATCTGAAGCGTGTCCACATCGAACTCATCGATCCGCTCATTCTTTCTGGATGGGCCGGCAGGACGGCTTGAGGCGTTACTGAATGCCGGGTCGGCGAACGCGACGCATGCCGCGCTCGTGTGCCATCCGCATCCGCTTTATGGCGGGACCCTTCACAATAAAGTGGTGTTCCACACCATGAAGGCGCTCAACAGCTTTGGCTTTCCCGTATTGCGTTTCAACTTCCGCGGCGCGGGATTGAGCCAGGGAGAGCACGCGCTCGGGGAGGGCGAAGTCGAGGATGTGCGCACCGCGCTCGATTGGCTGGATGCGGAATTTCATCTGCCGATGGTATTTGCTGGATTCTCTTTCGGCGCGGCTGTGGGACTGCGCGCGAGTTGTCCGGATGCACGCGTGCGAGCGCTCATAGCGGAGGGAACGCCCGTCGTGCCGGTGGCCGCGGATGTGGAAGAGCCGCGCGTCTACGCCTACGAATTTCTCCAGGAGTGCGCCAAGCCGAAGTTGTTCGTGAGCGGGGCGCGCGATCAGTTTGGCCCGCGCGGCAAGCTTGAGGCGCTGGTTGCGTCGGTGCCTGAGCCGAAGAAACTCGTGATCATCGAAGGCGGCGATCACTTCTTCGAGGGGCGATTGCGGGAGATGCGTGAAGCAATTGAGGCGTGGGTTAAAGAAGCCGTCGGCTCTCAACCGTCAGCTCGCAGTTAGGATCGTTCCCGGTCACCAGGGCGTTTCCCGCACGAACGAAAAATCGCGCCTTCTATAATCCATCCATGAGCGATCTGGTCCGGGACGCGAAATACCGCGAGATGCGCGACACGGCGCGGAATTTATTCCAGCGTGCGCTGTCGGAGTCATCCATCTCAAAGGCATTCGCGCGCCATCTGGACTGCGATCGCGGCGTTCTGCGCGTGCGCGAAGACCTTTTTGACCTGCAATCCTATTCCCAAGTGCTGACGATTTCGATTGGCAAGGCCGGGCACACGATGGTCGAAGCCCTGGCGCAACAGGTGGGGAGCTCGCTTTCGGGAATCGTGGCAAGTTCCGTACAGCCGAATTCGCAGGTACACGGATTTCGATATTTCTGCGGGGGGCATCCAACGCCGAATGAGGAATCGATCCGGGCGGCATCGGCGATGCTGAAGGCGCTCGAGGCGCAGCCCGCCACGGCGCTCGTGATTTTCCTGATCAGCGGCGGCGGATCGTCGATCGTAGAGAAGCCAATCGACGACGAAATTTCCCTCGACGATCTGATCGCGACGTACCGCGTGCTGGTGCACTCCGGGGCGTCGATTGCAGAGATCAACACGCTGCGCAAACATCTTTCGGCGGTAAAAGGCGGACGGATGGCGCAAGCGGCGTCTCCGGCGCAGCAGGTGTCGATTCTCGTCTCCGATGTGCCGGAGAACGCGCTCGACGCGCTCGCTTCAGGGCCGACCATGCCCGACTCCACGACCGTGGAAGATTGTTACAAGCTGGCGGAGAAGTACGACCTGGCGGCGCAGTTTCCAGGCTCAACGCGGGAATTGCTCGCGCGGAGGGCTCTGGAAGAGACGCCCAAATCCGATGACCCGGCGTTCGTCCGGGCGCGCTGGTGGACGGTGCTGTCGAACCAGACCGCGATCGAGCAGGCGAGCGTCGCGGGGGAGCGCGCGGGATTCATCGTGCACGTCGACAATTCCTGCGACGATTGGGACTATGTCCGGGCGGCAGACTATCTGCTGCACCTGGTGCGCGAACTGCGAAAGCAGTTTTCGCCCGTGTGCCTGATCTCCGGTGGGGAGGTGACGGTGAAGGTCACCAACGGCGGAGTTGGCGGAAGGAATCAGCATTTTGCGCTGGCGTGCGCGGAGAAGATTGCCGGCGAAAACATCACTGTGCTAAGCGCCGGGACCGATGGAGTGGACGGGAATAGTCCGGCCGCCGGAGCGGTTGTCGACGGGAGCACGCTCGAGCGGGCGCGAATGAGTGGGCTGGATGCGCGGGCGGCGCTAGAGAAGTTTGATGCGTATCCACTTTTCAGGGCGCTCGGCGATGCGGTTGAGACGGGACCTACCGGGAATAATGTGCGGGATCTGCGGATTCTGCTGGCGTTCTGATTGACGTTTGTTCTGAGCGGCTGAAGCCAATCTTTGCAACATCGCTTTCAAAACGCTCGAGCTTCGCCCTCGCGGGACAGCCGGTGGCGGCTGTCCCTACATGGGCGGTGTTTGGATGGGTCAGGCGGTTTTCTTTTCGGCCGGTTTCTGTTGCATCTTCGACATGGCGTCGTCCATGCCACGTTTCATTTCTTCCATTGAGAGGTCGCGCGTGTGAGTGGCGATCGACCACTTATGTCCGAAGGGATCGCGGAGTCGGCCATAACGATCTCCCCAGAATTGTTCCGACACGGGCATTTCCACCTGCGCGCCGGCTTTCACGGCGCGGTCGAAGGCGGCATCGACTCCCTCTACGTAAATATGCAGGCCCTGCGGTGATCCTCCCAGGGATTGGGGCGAGAGAGAACCGAAGTCAGGAAATTCATCCGAGAGCATGACGATGGAATCGCCGATCATCAATTCGGCGTGCATCACTTTGCCGTCGGGACCTTTCATCACTCCGCGCTCCTTGGCGCCGAAGGCTTGTTTGTAGAATTCGATCGCTCGGGTGGCATCGCGAACAGTAAGAAACGGTGTGAGAGTGTGGTAGCCGTCGGGGATGGGTTTTACTGGCATCAGGAGTCTCCTAGGTAGGAATTTTCCGGAAGTGTACACCAACAGGGGACTTGGAGTTGTCAGGCGAACCCCTGAGGAGGAAGCCGGGAGAGTTCTAGTGCAAACGTTCTGCGGATGCTTGAAAGCAGCTGTGGTTTTTGGGAGATCCCTGGCTTCGCCTCAATGCGACTGCGCTCGAATGATGCGGCGTCTTCACATTATCGCGATGCTCGCGGTGGAAATTGGGAGGGCTTCAGGTTAAAAGAAGCGGGTTACGCCTTCTTCCATTACTACGACCCGGTCCTTGATGCCATGGGCGCGAGCTTCCTGGTCCAGCAGTTGCAGCGGTTCTTCGACGGGCTCATGCGAGAGTCGGAAGGTGCCGTAGTGCATGGGGACCATCCAGCGCGACTTGAGGTCAAGGAAGGCGCGAGTGGCGTCGGCAGGATTCGTATGGACGTTGCGGAATGTCGCCGGATTGTAGGCGCCAATCGGCAGTAGCGCGACTTCGGGGGACAGGCGGCGTCCGATCTCGCGGAACCCCGCGAAGTATGCGGTGTCCCCGGCATGGTAGACCGAGTGCTTTCCGGCTTTGAGGACGAAGCCGCCATAACCGCGGTGCGAATCCTTGAGGATGCGTGCGCCCCAATGCCGCGACGGGACGTGGGTTACGGTCAGATTGCCCAGGTGAGTGGTCTTCCACCAATCCAGTTCGATGATTTCGGAGAACCCAAGGTCCGATACGAGATCGGATACGTGAGTCGGAATGACGATAGCTGGAGCTTTGCCCGCGGTCCGGAGATTATTCTGGACGATGGCGCGCAGGCTCGGGCGGTGAAGGTGATCGAAGTGCGCGTGAGAAACCAGGACTAAATCGATCGCGGGCAGATCATTAATGCGCAAGCCCGGGCGGCGCAGCCGCTTCAGAACAAACAGCCAGCGGGCGAAGTTGGGGTCGATCATCACGCTGCGCCCGCCAATCTGGACAAAGAAGCTGGCATGGCCGATGAAGGTGACGCCGAGTTCTCCGTTGGTCACAAGCCGGGGCTTGTGAGTTTGGCCACAACGCGGAGTGACGGCAGAGTGCCGCACCAAACGTCCGAACTGGGTGGCGCGTTTGCGAAGGGCCGGGTTACGAAGAGTCTGCTTGATCATCCTGGGGCCGGGTGTGGAGTGCCGCTAACCTCGAATCATACGCGGCGGGGTATGCGCGGGCCGAGTAACCAAGTCGGTGCTTTCGCCCGCTGACAGTGCCTTTCTCGTTCATCTTCTATCTTAGATGAAGAATGTGGGATCGAGGCTGTATTTTCGTTTGCTTGCGAGCGGCTGGTCATCTTGCGAATTGTAAAGAAATCGTGATGGCAAGGCTCGTTTTTTGGTGGGCGGCGCACGTGCGGTTTGACCGGGAAAGGACCGGAAGCGCGAAAGGGGGCGAAGGACGGTGGGAAACTTCCCGTTACTGTGGCATCGGGCGAGGTGGGCCGTCGTTGACAATTCCGCGTCCTACAGGCAAACTACCGGATTCGCAGGCAAAGCGGTTTTCTTGCGATCTGCTGCGGGTACGGTAACGCCGGGCTGTTCCGGACGTATACTCGATTCGACTTCGAACCATCCATGGCCATGACCGAGCAACGTGTCTCTTACACGCTAGACTCCTCGTTAGAGACGATTGACCGTGCCGAGGAAAATGCGACACGGATTGCCACCGAACTGGGTTTTGCCGATGACGAAATCATGCAGATCTCGATGGCGGTACGCGAGGGCGCGGTCAACGCGGTGTTGCACGGAAATGCCTACGCCCCGGACAAGAAAGTGACGATCGCTTTCGAGAAGACCGGCGGAGATCTGATCATTACGATTCGCGATCAGGGGCCGGGGATGGACCTGAGCAAGATCCCCAATCCGCTGGCGCCAGAAAACCTGCTGAAGACGTCAGGCCGCGGAATTTTCTTAATGCGCTCGTTCATGGATACAGTGGAGATTCGACCTTCCCAGACGGGCACCGAACTTAAATTGATCAAGCACGTCCACGGGCCAACCGCGGGCGGCAAGGAGGCTTCCCAGTGAGCATGAAGGTTGGTACAAGGCAAGTGGATGGGGTCACGATTGTAGACGCCAGCGGGCGCATCACCCTGGGCGAAGGCAGCGTCGTCCTTCGCGACACCGTGCGCGACCTGCTTTCGAAGGGCAGCAAGAAGATCGTGCTGAACCTGGCTGAAGTGAACTATATCGACAGCTCCGGAATCGGTGAACTGGTGAGCGCGTACACCACCACCAAGAACCAGGGCGGCGAATTGAAGCTGCTGAACCTGACGAAGAAGGTGAACGACCTTCTGCAGATCACCAAGCTGTATACCGTGTTCGACGTGAAAGACGACGAAGCGTCCGCGGTTAAGTCGTTCAAGTAACCTCCCTTCCAGGTTTGCTCGGAGCATCAGGGGGCCGCACAGCCGGTCCCCTTTTATCTCGATCTCTCGCTGAGAGTCCCCGCTCTTCAGGCAACTCGTGTGGCTTCCCCGGATTCTGATTGCTGTAAAGTGAAGTTTCTGGAGTGAGTGCCATGAATAGGGTCCTGTGCGGTGTCACTTTGCTCATTGCTGGGATTACTACTGTTTCCTGCGGCAGCGGTCCCAGCCGCCAACTGCAATCCATCACCATCAATGCGAAATTCGTCAGCGGTAGTCAGTTCCAACTGGTCGCGACCGGGAATTTTTCCTCGGCGCCGATGACGGTGACGCCGCTGCCGGTCTTCTGGTCTTTGTCACCGCCGCCACCGAACTATTCGCTGACGGCCCAACCGTTCGAGATCGACTGCGCCGCCGCGAGTCCTGGCCCGTGGATTGCGATGGCTCCGGCGAATCCACATGCTCCCGCCAGCGGTTCCGTCTCGGATACAAAAATGGTGACGCAGTCGACTGGCTGCGTCTCCGTGAACCAATAGCAGCGGCGAGTGGTTCCAAACTGGAACGGCCATAGGGATTTTTCTCTTCCGGTCACTGACAGGACAAGCGCAGCTTCCTAAGATCGACGGCATGAAATGGAAGCCAACGGATTTCGTGTGTTCCACCCTCGTAGTTCTGCTGCTCTCGTCGGCATCATTCGCCTCGGACTGCATCACGTTTCGTGAAGCCGGTGGGCACATCGGCGAAAGCAGGTGCGTGACGGGGAAAGTGTTGCGCGTGAAAGTCGGCGCGAAGGGAGTACATTTCCTGGACTTTTGTGAAGACCAGATGTCGTGCCCGTTCACCGTGGTGGTGTTCTCTCACGATCTCAAGGACGTCGGCGATGTGCGGCGGCTGGAGGGAAGAACGATCGAGGTGCATGGAGCTGTCAAAAGCTATGATGGGCGCGCCGAGATCATCCTGAGCCGGATCAGCCAGATCAGTGGAGGGGCGGCGATGATTCCGCCATTGCCGAAGAATTACGATGTCGAGAATCGTGGGCACTACAGCGCCGGCCGGCTGCGTCCAACGAAGAAACCAGCCAAGACCAAAGCGACACCATCATCGACAGCAACTTACGGCAATGATGTGGAAAGCGACAATCCGCCGGACTGAATCCGGACGGGACGGGGATACGCTACTCGATTCTCAGCGCATTCATTGGTTCGACGGTGGCTGCGCGGCGTGCGGGGATGAATCCTGCCAGTGCGGCCGAGATCGCGAGCACCGCAATTGCCGCTGCGAAGGCGAGCGGATCGTAACTCTTGACTCCGTACAGTTGGGTGCGCATCAGGCGCCCCCCAGCCAGCGCTACCGGGATGCCGATCGTCAGGCCGAGCGCAACCAGCACCAGCGCGCGGCGCATGATCATCGCGATCACGTTGCTGCGGTTCGCGCCGAGAGCCATACGGACTCCGATTTCGTTCGTGCGCCGTGCCACGGAGTACGCCGTGATGCCATAGAGGCCCACCGACGCCAGAGCCAGAGCCAACAGGCCGAATAGCTCGGTGAGGCGGGAGATCAAACGCTCCTGGTTGAAATTATCGGCGACCTGATGATCGAGCGATTTGAAACTGATCACGGTCAGGTCGGGATTAATGTTGGCGAGCGTACGGCGGGCGGCTGATTCCAGCGAGGCCGCATCGCCGAGGTATTGCACGGTGATCGAGTTGGGATAGAGAGAACGGCCCTCCGCCATGAGGAATTCGCGTCCTGTCAGAGCGCGATTGGCTTGCGCCAAGGGGCGGAAATACATGGGACGGTACGGGTCGCGGGGATTTGTGTACTTGGCGTCGGCCACCACTCCGACGATCTCGAAGCTGTTGGCATACTTCTGATCAAAGACTCCGAAGTGGCGCCCGATCGGATCTTCCGCGGGATAATACTTTTTCACGAAGGCCTGATTTACCACCGCGACTAGCTGCGATGTGGCCGTGTCTCCGTCGGTGAAAGCGCGGCCGCGGATGACAGGTTGTCCGATGGCCTCGAAGAATTGCGGGCTGACGCGGTCCCAGGACGCGTTGTGATGATCTCCCCTGGAATCGTCCGGCGGACGGCCCTCGAAATAAACCGATTCGCCCCAGTTGTTGCCTTCGAGCGTGCTGTAGAGTGCCAGTCCCACACTTTTGACGCCGGGCAAAGCCTTGAACTCTTCCTCAATGCGCCGATTAACGGGCCCAATCGTGCTGAGGTTGTAGCCGGCGCCCATAGGATCGATGTGGATGACGTAGCGGCCTGTTGTCGCGATGCCAAATTGCTGGTGCTCGAGATTGCGCAGCGTCTGCGTCATCAGGCCGGCGCCAATGAGCAAGACGAGCGATAAAGCAGCCTGAAGAACGATTAAGGCTTTTTGCGGAAGAACGGTGCGATCGCCCGTGGAGCGATTTAATCCGCGCAAGGCTTCCGCGGGATCGGAGTGTGACGAGATCCAGGCGGGGACGATGCCGAAGATGACGCCGGTCAGCAGGGATAGAAGAAATGCGAAGCCGAGGATGACCGGGGAAGGAGTGGCATGAATCGGCATTTGCGTGGAATCGGGGAATGCCAGGTTCAGAATCATGCGCGCCCCGAGATAGGCCATGCCGATGCCGATGACGCCGCCCGCCACGGCCAGCAAAACACTTTCCGTGAGTGCTTGGCGGATCAACGCCGTGCGCGCAGCGCCGAGGGCAGTGCGAATGGAAGTCTCAGCGCGGCGGGCGGTGCCCCGGGCCAGCAGAAGATTTGCCACGTTCGCGCAGGCTACGAGCAGAACCAGTCCGGAGATCCAGGTGAGAAGGCGCAGGCCGTCGCCAGCCTGCAGTTGAAGATTCTGAATGCCGCCTCCGCCCGGAGTGAGGACGATATGCTGCTTGGGAAGTTCCTTGTCGGCGCCGTTGAGGGTATACGTCGGCTGTGTGGCGAGCCAATGGCGGAGGGTGTTGGAAAGTTTTGCTTCGAGCGCTTTCGGAGCCACTCCGGGCTTAACACGGCCGAGCGCATAGAGCCAGTTGGATTCCGCAACTTTCAGGATGGTGGTCTCGCCCTCGAGTACGGGCTCCGCATTCAGAGGAATCCAAAAGGCGGGCGGACTATTGTCGATCCGGTCGCCGAAAAATCCCGGTGGTGCGATCCCGACAATCGTGACCGGGTGACTTTGTATGAAGAACGTCGCGCCAATCACGCTGGGGTTGGCGGCATGTGCCGATTGCCACGCAGCATAGCTGAGAACCGCGACTGGCGCGGCTCCTGGAACGTCATCGGAGGGCTGGAGCATGCGTCCGGCATAGGCGCCGACGCCGAAGGTAGAGAAGTAATTTCCCGAGACGTATTCCGTCCGCTCCGACTTAGCCATTTCATTGCCAACGCGAACATTCATCAAGTTCTGCGCGGCCTGGAAGGCTGCGAGCTGCTCGAATTCGGGAGTGTTGTTCTGAAATTCCCGGTAGAGATCGTAGGAAAAGAGATCGAAGTCTCCGTCGTCGTTGATGTATCCACCGTTGACGCAGCAGTCGTCGAGATCGCCAAGGCGATATAAGGTCGCAGGATTCGAAACAGGCAGCGAGCGCAGCAGAATCGCGTGCACCAGCGTGAAGATTGCCGTGTTGGCTCCGATGCCCAGAGAAACCGTGAGGATCACGGTGGCGGCGAATCCGGGAGACTTGGCAAGCTGGCGTATGGCGAGTCGGAAGTCAGTCATATCCGCAATGATGGACGGGCCAGGGTTGAAACGGGAAGCAGGGGATGGTTTTGACTTCGGCCGATGCGGCAGGAGAAGAAGGTTTCAAAGTTTCAACGTTTGGAGGTTTCAGAGATTGCTTTGGTCATTGGCAGGTCCTCGCTGCCCACGATCTGATGCCCGCCCTCCCGCATAAAACGCGGGAGGGGTGGGCAAACATACATTTCACTCTCAGTAAGAGCTCGGATAGCAGATCGGATTAATGCGGGCGCGCTGGCTTTGCCGCATTTGCTTGCCTGGCCAGAGCCTGGCGTTGCGCTTGCTTCTGCTGCATGACTCTGAGCCGCTTCATTACCTGCGGCATGTGTGCGTAATCCATGTTGCGCTCATGCGGAGCGCCATAGAGTTCGGGATTGATGTAGTATCCGCGGTCGCGCGGGGACTTTGCGACCTCGACGGGCATGGGATGCGCCTTCTCCCAGGCATCCTGGCGAATGCCCGTTACCTGCCAGGAAACCTTGAGGCCTGCTGTACCACCGGCGACGCGGAAGGTGTGGTTCTCAATTTCCTGCGCGATATGCAGGGAGGGAGCCGCGGCTCCGATCGCCGTCAACTGATAACGGAAGTCGCGGTTCAACGCCTCGAACCAGCCCGGGAGATGGACCGTGGCCTCGCCGTTTTCGTCGAGCACCGCATTGCCGCTGTAGAGATCGAGCGCTTCAGAAGACTCGAGCGCTGCGTGATAGAGATATTTGTTTGCCGGGTCAAGAGGATGATCGATCCGGAAGCTCTTGGTGCCCGCTACCATGAGGTTGCCAGAGATGCTGACGTCGCCGGTGAACGAACCGGCCAGACCATTCACGCACGTAGGACAGCTCGGGTCCGAAGGGCCGCCGATGGCACTGATCCCGTTCCCGCCGTTGCTGCCCGGCGCTGCGGCTGCGCCGTTGGCCACGATGCCCGGGCCACCGGTCGCTCCTCCGCCATCCTGGCCACCGGTGGTGATGATTCCCGGAACGCCGGGGTCATATGATGCTCCTCCGGCACCGGAGGCTATGAGGCCGACACCGCCAAAATTTCCGCCGCTGGCCACAATGGCGTCTCCACCTGCGAAGTCGTCATAGTCGGTGCCGCCGCTAACGCTGAGACCGATCCCACCGTTCCCGGCATTCGTGCCAGGACCTCCGTTGATGCTGGCCCCGGTGCCGCCGTTCGTCGACCCGGCGCCCCCGTTAATGATCGCGCCCGCGCCGCCGGTGTTGAAGCCGTACGGATCGCCGGCGCCGCCACTGACGTGCAGTCCATCTGTGCCGTTCGTGAACGAGTTTTGGGGTGCGTTGAATCCCACAGCCGATAATCCAGCGACAGAAGCTGAGTTGGAGACGGAGTTCAGAATAGCGTCGGTGGGAGTTGTGGTTCCGACGCCGACGTTGCCCGTGAAGTCGGCGATGAAGATGGCCGTGGGAGCCTTGTTGGCGCCGATGGCCAATCCGGTGGCGTAAGTGGCCTGGATGGGATGACTGATGTCACCGACGTATAGGGTGGCGGTGTCCCCCTTGGCCCGGAAGTTGCCCAGGCCGCGCACGATGGCGTTTCCGGAATTTACATCGAGATTCTGAGTCGGGGTTTTCGTATTGATTCCGAGTCTTCCCGTCACGTCGATGAACGTGCTGCCGATCTGCGAGATGATCGAATTCTGAATGTTGTTGGCGCTGGTGAACATCGCGAGCTGGTGCGACGTCCCGCCGCTGGTGGTGACGTTGGTGGCCGCGTTCGTGGAGACGGCGGCGGGCAGCGAGGGGGCTTTCGGTACAGCGACGCCAGCACTCGCCGGAGGGGTTGAAACAGCGGCGGCGCCTGACTTTGGAGCTAATAGGAATGCCGAAGGCGGCAGGCCGCCGAGTGTTTGTGCGTCCGCGGCTTTCATGGCGTACGGGACGCTGAGCAGTAAGACACGCGGCTGCTCCGCTTGTCCCTGTACTTGCACACCCAGCCATCGCGCCTCGCCGGCAGCGAATAGATCAGTCGTGAGTCCCTGGCTTGTAGTCGAGCCGAGCATCACCGAATAGTGTCCAGTCTTATCGGGCTGGACGTTTTGCGTTTCGAGCCACATCGGGGCGCCGCCCTCGGAGTCCTTGTACAAGGCGAAGGTGATGCCGGTCAGTTCGGTGATCGGCCGACCGTGATCGTTATGCAGAACGCCGGTGAAATTTACCAGCGCCGGCACGACGTTCGAATTTTCGGAAGCTTGTTGTGCGAAACCACACAGGGACGTGAGAAGAACGAGCGCATACAAAAAGAAGGAACGCATACATCCCTCCAAAAGGGGCGGAGTGACTTCCTCCGTTGCAGGAGCGGCGGGGACCGCTGCGTTAGGGGACCCAGTGTCCGGCGGGGGTAGGGAAGGTTTATCCGCGACCTGAGGTCAAGTCAAGAACAAACGGGGGTGAGTTCCCGTGAGCAGTCAGAGCCAGGTTGGCGTCACGAGTGGTCGCCGGATTTTGCTATACTCCCCGCTCAGGGTCCTGATGAAGTCCTGTCCCGTCTGCCGTAACACATATCCCTCTGATTTCAGCGTTTGCCCGCGAGATGCCAGCATGCTGGTCGATGTGGGCGCGTGGCGGGAAGGCGCCATGGTGCGCGGACGCTATCGCGTCCTCACCAAGATCGGCGAGGGTGGCATGGGAACCGTCTACAAGGCGGAGCACGTGCATTTTCGCGAACTGCGCGCCCTGAAGGTCCTGCGGGGCGACCTGGCGAACGATCCCGTGTTTGTGAGCCGCTTCCGGCAGGAGGCGGTGATCAGCCGCAAGCTGCAGCATCCGCACGCGGTGAAGGTTGAGGACATCGACGAAGCCGAGGACGGGCGTCCGTTCATCGTGATGGAATTCATCGAGGGACGCAGCCTGAAAGACGCGATCCGCAGCGAGGCGCCCATGGCGGTGCCGCGCGTGTGCGCGATTCTTAAGCAGGTCGCGGGAGCGCTCGACGCCGCGCACAGCCTGGGCATCGTGCACCGGGATATCAAGCCGGCAAATATCGTCCTGATCGAAACCGCGGCCGGCGAGCAGGTGAAGGTGCTCGACTTCGGCATCGCCAAACTGAAGGAAGGCTACCTGCAGGACAACCGCACGCAAGCCACTTTGACCGGAACCGGCATGGTGGTGGGAACGCCTGCGTACATTTCTCCGGAGCAAGCGGTGGGGAAGCGCGGGCAGGAGCTCGATGGACGGTCGGATCTGTATTCGCTCGCGATTGTTGGCTTCCAGATGCTGACTGGCGATCTGCCGTTCAAGGCGGACTCGGATATTGGCTTTGCGCTGGCACACCTGCAGACGAAGCCGCCGTCGCTACGGGAGCGGCGCCCGGATATTGCGCCCGAGGTCGCTGACGTGGTCATGAGTTGCCTGGAGAAGAATCCGGATCTGCGTCCGAATTCAGCCAAACAGTTGGTGCAGTACCTGGAGACTGCGGAGCTGTTGAGTGTGCGCAAGGCGTTTACGCCTCCGGCGGAACTGCCGTGGGTCGACACGCGGAAGACCGAGAAATCTCCTACGCCCGTTGCGGTTACGGTACCGCAAGAGCTGACGGCCGCCGAGCAGAGAGCAACTACGCTTGCTCGGTCAGTACCCGCGGTCGCTTCGCGCCAGCGATTGCTGTACATCATGGCAGGGGTCGTGTTGGTGGCATTGTTCGCGGGAATCTATTACATCTCACGCATTCCGGCGCCGGTCGTACGGAATCAGCCTGCGCCCGCGACACAGCCTTCCACGAATACGAGTTCTCAGCCGACGATTGTTCCGGAACCCTCGAGGGCGCCGGAAGGGAAGACTGCCGGGGCCGCGACGGAGGAAGAATCAGTCAGCGCTCCGCCAACCTCGACGGCCAAGCCATCGCGGATGCATGTGGAACGCGGAGTCTCCGAAGGAATGCTGGTGAAGCGCGTGCAACCGCAGTATCCGCCGCTGGCGCGGACAGCGCACGTGCAGGGAACTGTGCTGTTGAAGGCGCGAATCGACAAAGACGGGAATGTCGAGAGCGTGGAGTTGATCCGCGGACATCCGCTGCTGGTTGCGGCCGCGATCGATGCGGTGAAGAAGTGGCGTTACAAACCTTTCTTGAAGAATGGGAAGCCGATCAGCGTGGAAACGGAGATCGAGGTAAATTTCCGGCTGACCGCGAGCTAGTGCGCGGCGGAGGAATGATCCACATGTCGCTACGGGATACAGAGATCAGCCGCCGCAAGGCGCTGGTGGCGTTGGGGACGTCGGCCCTGGGATTGGCGATGAAAGGCGTGCCTATGTTCGCAGAGGCGGCGTGGAGTGAGCGATTGCAGAAGCTGCTGCCTCAGTTCAGCGGATCGTCGCGCTCGCTTCTGGACACCTTGCTGAAAGATCCGGCATACAGCGGGCGGATTCCCGCCAAAGAAACGGCCACGCTCGCCGCGAACGAGAACACGACCGTGGAGAAGCTGATGGTGGCTCTGATTCCACTGGCACAGAGTTACTCCCGGGCGCCGATTTCGAATTTCTATGTTGGTGTTGTGGTGCGCGGGGCGAGTGGGAGCCTTTATACCGGCGCGAATATTGAGATTCCCGGGCAGTGTTTGGGATTCGCCGTCCACGCCGAGCAGTCAGCTCTCTCAAACGCATATATGCATGGCGAGGAGAGCGTGACTGCACTGGCGGTGGGTGGGGCGCCTTGCGGGCACTGCCGGCAGTTCATCGATGAGATGTCACCGGATGGAGAGATCGTGATCCTGACCCCGCAGCAGGGGCCGCGGAAGTTGTCGCAGATTCTGCCGGAAGCATTCGGCCCGGCGGCGCTGGGGATGAAGCACGGAGCCTTCCCGGTGCCGACTACAAACCTGGCACCGGGAGGCACATCGGTGGGTCCGGAAGTGATGGCGGCGCTCGAAGCGGCGCGCCGGTCGTACGCGCCTTATAGCAAGTCTCCCTCAGGCGTGGCGCTCCGAAGCACGAGCGGGCGCATGTACCGCGGGTCGTACATCGAGAGTGTGGCGTTCAATCCCAGCCTCTCGCCTTTGCAGGTCGCCCTGGCGGCTTTGATTGCAGGTGGAGAAGACTACTCGCGGATTGTGGCCGCGGCGCTGGTGGAAGCGAAAGATGCGAAGATCAGCCAACGTCCGGTGACGGAAACGGTCCTGCGCGCGATTGCGCCATCGGTGAAGTTGATTTATTCAGCCCCGTCTTCCTACTAAAAACGTTATATGGTCTGGCGCGACGAGCTCAGACCATCCCTTTGCGCAGTTCCTCGAGCGAGTATTTTGTGCCGCGCCAGGTGATCCCGTCATTCCACAGCGTGAGAAACATGCTTCGGAGGAGCGTGTAGATAAAGAGCGTGGTGCTGACCGGGTGCAGAACGATGTAATACGGCGGGACCGAGGAGCGCCACGACATTCCGAGATAAATAAGGCCCATTGAAACGAGCGCGATCGCGTAAGGGATGCGTGCCCATCCGTGGGCGAGGATCAGACCGAGGAACGGCCCGTAGTTCAAAAATGCGAGACCGAAAGCGGAGAGCAGCGTCCGCCACCACTGAAACGAGAGCACGGCAAAGAAGTTCTTGGTGAGATTGTTGACGATGCCGAAAGCGCCGCGCGCCCATCGGATGGAAATCAAATCGCCACCGAAAACATTGCGCTGGGCGAAGCCGGAATTTTTCACTACCTTGCCCAGTTTCATGTCATCGAGGACCTCCATGCGCAGCGCGGCGTAGGTGCCCACGGCGTCATAGACGCGGTGGCGAACGAGATTAAACGCGCCGACGCCCATGTGATCGGCGGAGCTGGGATCGGCGACTTTCCACGGACGATGGCCGAATACGAACATCGTCTGGAAAAAGGCGATCATCATGTATTCGCCGGGATTTTTCATGATCATGCGCGGGAACAGGACGACGTGGTCGGCGGATTCGGCTATTGCGTAGGCGAGCGCCCGGCGAAGGGAATCGGGTTTGAAGAGCACGTCGGCGTCGGTGAAGAGCAGCCAGTCGCCGGTAGCCTGATTGGCGGCGGTCCACATGGCGTGAGTCTTGCCGAGCCATCCGGGAGGAAGTTCGGTGTGGTGCATCACCTTCAGGTGAGAATTCCTGCCCTCAGCTGTTGAGAGCGATGTGCCAATCTCGATCGCATCCTGTGCATGCTGCGATCCCGGCCGAAAGTCCCCACTTCCGGCAACTGCCGCCGGAGATGGAGTGCCCGGCACATTTTGTTCTTCCTCTCTCGCCAAGGCTTCCAGGATTTCGCCGGTCCGATCCGTTGAGCGGTCGTTGATGGCGATGACTTCGTAGTTATCGTAGTCGAGAGCGAGCAGCGTTTTCAGCGCGAGCTCGATGGTGTCCTCTTCATTGCGGGCGGGAACGATGATGGAGACGCGCGGGTTGCCGTTGGGCGAAACCGGATTGCGGTCCCACTCGGGGCGGGAGACGTCGGCAACCGAAGGCATGCCGAGCGTCGCGTCGATGATGCGGGAAAGCCAGGCGAGCGCCAGGATGATCCCTGCGGTCCAATAGAAGTAAATCATCCTGCTACGTGGTTTCCGCCTTGCTGGGTGCGCCGTCAGTCGCGACCGTTGGAGCGAATTTCATGCCGTAAAACAGTATGGCAGAAGAGATGCCCATGGCGATGACAGGCAGAGTGAACGAGGCTTGCAGCGAACGCTTGTCGGCAACCCATCCCATCATGGTCGGCGAGGGAACGTCACCGAGGATGTGAATGATGAAGAGGTTGACGGAGAGCGCGGTGACGCGAATGTGGGCTCCGACCGAATTGATGACGGCTGCGTTCAGGGGGGCAGTGTTCAGCAGCAGAAAAAACGCTGCTACCGCAATGGCCGGGACCATCGCCTTTCCATGTGCGAACAGGGCGACGATCATCACAGGCACACCCAAGGCCATGCTGACCGCGGAGACGAAGTAGTACGAACTTTTCATGCGCGGCAGCAGGAAGTCGCCGAGCCATCCTCCGGCGATTGCCGCGACAAAACCGTCGATTACAACGATGATACCGAACATCAGGTTGGCCGACTCCAGCGTGTAATGGCGCTCGCTATAGAGGAATTGCGGCATCCAGACCTGAATCCCGCCGAGGGAATATGTCATGAAGGCCATACCCAACGTGGCCGTCAGGAATGCAGGATTCAGGATCACGTGGAAGAAAATTTTCTTGATGAAGTAGTACTGCCGGACGAGGAAAGTTCTCACCGAGCCGGCTTGAAAACCGGCGGGTAGAAGGTCGGCATCGTCTTTCACCGTGTCGAACTGTCCGCGTTCCGGCTCTTTCAGAAATAAAACAGCGATGGCGAGAAGGAATCCGGGCGCGGCTGCGATGTAAAAGGGAAAGCGCCAGCCATGATGGGGGGCAAGATATCCGCCGAGCAGGTATCCGGCGGCGGAGCCGACGGGGATCGCAAGATAAAAAACACCCAGAATGCGCCCACGCTTTTTCTCCGAAAAGAGATCGGCGACGAAGGTGGGCGCAATCGTCACGAACGTCGCTTCACCGACGCCGACGAGCGTGTGACGGACGAGCAACTCGGTGTAGTTATGGGTGACGGCAGTGAGCAGGGTGAGGCCGCTCCAGAAGATTGCACCAAAAAAAATAATCAGCTTGCGCGAATAACGGTCTGCCGCCGGTCCCACGAACGGCGCTGCCAGCATGTAGAAGCCGAGGAAGGCGCTGGTCAGAAGGCCGATCTGTTCTTTATTCACGTGAAACTCCTGCTGAATCAAGGGTTGCACCGCGAAGAGCACGTTGCGGTCGACGTAGTTCAGCAGGTTGAGCGCGGTGAGGACGATCAGCGCGGTGCGCGGTTGAAGTTGAGACTGGGACACGGGTCCAGCGAATATAGCACGGCGGCCGCGATCACTTTTTTCCGGCGCGAGGACGCGGCCAGCGCGCGACGATCGTCGTGGAAATCCCACCGCGAGGCCGGAAATCTCCTTTGACTTCGGCCCATACAGGCTTCGCCCACTTCACGACATCATCGAGCACCTGGTTCACGACATTCTCCTGGAAGATTCCCAGATTGCGGTAACTCTGCAAATATTCCTTGAGCGACTTCAGCTCCAAACAGACTTTCGCGGGCATGTAGCGAATGGTAAGCACGCCGAAATCGGGCAATCCGGTCTTGGGGCAGACCGAGGTGAACTCAGGATCGTCGACGATGATCTCGTATCCGGGGAACTGATTGGGCCAGGTCTCGATCTCGGGGAAGTTGTGGTCGAGTCCGGCCGCCGCGTGCTCCGGGGTATAGCGCGCTGTTCTGGGCATGGAGAATATTGTAGCGGGTGCGGGGAATGAACCCGATGCAGCTTGACCCGCATCCAACTTAGTACGGTGTGCGGGGCGGGCGTTGGTGCCTTCTACTTTCGTGGAGTGATAATCTACCCCTTACAGTTGTTCCTGCCGCACCCTGAAAGATAACAGGTTGGCCTCCGGAAACAATTCGAATGGAGCGTCGCGACGGCGCTGGATTTGGCTTGCGGTCGCAGCGGCGGCAGTTCTCCTGCTGCTTTCCTATACGCGACAGACACCGCTGAAAGTCCGCGCCGCAGTGGTCGAGCGAGGACCCATTCGGAGCTTGGTTTCCACGAACGGAAAAATCGAACCGGTCCAGAATTTTGAGGCGCATGCGCCGATTGCCACTACCGTCAAGCGCGTGCTGGTGAAGGAAGGCGATCACGTCCGCAAGGGGCAGATGCTGCTCCAGCTCGATGATGCGGACATCCGGTCGAAAGCGGCGCTGGCCCAGGCGCAAATCAAGGCCGCGCAAGCGGATCTTTCGGGCGTCGAGGCTGGCGGAACACATGAGGAAGTGCTGACGCTTGGGGCAGAGCTGACGAAATACCGCACGGCTCGCGACGAAGCGCAACGCAGCCTGGATTCGCTGCGCAGGTTGCAGCAACAGGGAGCGGCCTCCACAGGCGAAGTGACTGCAGCGGAAGAAAAATTGAAGAACGCGCAATCGGATCTCTCGCTGGCCGAGCAGAAGAAAGGGGGACGATACTCGACGCCGGAAGTGGCGAAGGTGCAGGCAGAGGCCGCAGGCGCCGAGGCCTCCTACGAAGCCGCCGAGGATGCGCTGGCCAAGTCGAGTATCCGCGCGCCATTCGATGGCATTGTCTATTCGCTTCCGGTGAAGCAGGGAAGTTTCGTGCAGGGTGGGGATTTGCTGTTGCAGGAGGCGGACCTTACCCATGTGCTGGTGCGGGCTTTCGTGGACGAACCCGACATCGGACGGCTGGTGCCTGGACAGAAGGTGGAAATCACGTGGGATGCAATTGCAGGCCGGGTCTGGACAGGGTCGGTCAGCACGATTCCGTCAATTGTGAAGCAACGGAATGCGCGGAATGTGGGCGAGGTGACCTGCGCGGTTGAGAACCAGGACCTGAAGTTGTTGCCGAACGTCAACGTTGGAGTGACGATTGTGACCGCCGAGCACGACAACGTCCTGACGTTGCAGCGCGACGCATTGCGCGCCGATGACGGCAAGCCTTACGTGTACGAAATTATCAATGAGCATCTGAAGCATCAGCCGGTGGTGATTGCTCTGCAGAATTTGACGCGAGTGGAAATCACTTCGGGTCTGGCGCAGGGAGCGCAGGTCGCACTTCCAGCCGAAGAGAACAAACCGCTGGTTGATGGCGCTGCCGTGAAGGTGGTGCCGTAACCGCGCATGAAGGCTATTCTGGACGGTAAGTCCCTCCTCGGACGTTTCCTGTTTCTTTCCGTTCTTCTCGTGGCCGGTTCGGCGAGCGCGCAGAAGGCGATTGACGGGCAGTCGGTACGAAGCTTGCTCGCCGCTGGGCGGGCCGATGAAGTTGTCCAGCTGATCCAACCGAAGGCAGCCCAGGCCCTGGCCGACGCGGAATCCTACAACCTGTTGTGTCGCGCTTACTTCATGGTGGAGGAGTGGGATCATGGCATCCCGGCGTGTGAGCGCGCGCGAGAGATCGATCCGCAGAAAGCCTCGTACTCGCTTTGGCTCGGCCGGATTTACGGCGAGAAAGCGGACCACGTTGGTTTTATTTCTGCTGCCGGCCTGGCCAAAAAAGTAAGGGAGTCGTTCGAGCGTGCGGTGGAGTTGGAGCCCAAAAGCTGGGAGGCGCGCACGGATCTGGCGGAGTTTTACCTGGAAGCGCCCGGAATCGTAGGCGGCGGGAAGGATAAGGCTCACCAGCAGGCGGATGCCATCATGGTTCTGAATCCGCCGATGGCGCATTGGGTAGAAGCGCGGATCGCCGAGAAAGATGGGGACACGGCGGCAGCGGAGCGGGAGTACCGGGCGGAGATCGCGTCCAGCCACTCAGGAACGCGAGGCTGGCTTGACCTGGCGGCGTTCCAGCGTCGCACGCATCATTTTGAGGAGATGGAAGAATCCTTGCGGTCGCTGGAGGCGGGTACGGTGGACCGGCGGGAATCACTGATGGATGCTGGAAGCCTGTTGTGGCACGCAGGCCGCGATTTTCCCATGGCCCTGCGTTTTCTGCGACGCTACCTGGAGGCGCCAGTTGAGGAAGGCCCGGCATTTAAGGCGCACGACCTGCTGGGACGAATCCTCGAGAAACAAGGGGACGTTCAAGGCGCGGCTGGGGAATATCGCAAGGCCCTAGCTCTTGCGGCGAACTATGCCAAGGCAAAAGAGGATTTGCGGCGGGTAGAGCGATAAGAAGCATTGCCCGGCTAGCGATTCGAGCGCGGCTTCTGGCTGCGCATTCTACTATTTCAGCAATTCATCGGGAACCTACATACCCACTCCCACCGGGCATTTAGAATTTTGCTGGCATCCAATTGTCCATAAAATCACTTTCAGATCACTCGGGAAGGCCGCAATGAGAAACGTGTGCCGTAGTGTGCGCAGGTTGATATCGATATTGGCGATTCCAGTCATTCCGCTCTCGCTAATGGCCGAACCGGTTCCCTTGAAGCGGGTCGTAGAGCTGGCGCTGTCGCACGCGACGGGCGCAGCGATCGCGGCGGCCGACGAGCAGCGGGTTGCCGGGGCGTACCGCGAACTCCGGGGCAACTATGTGCCGCAATTATTCACGGGGGCGGGAGTCGGATATTCGTATGGTTTCCCGCTGAATGCGCCGTCGTTGTTCAACGTGAATACGCAGTCGGCGCTGGTCGATCCCTCGTTGCGTGACTATTTGCGGGCGGCGAAGATCGATACGGTTGCGGCTTCGTACACGACGAAAGACCAGAGAAACCAGGTGATCCAGGATGCGGTGCTCAGTTATGAGGAGCTGGAAAAGTGGGAGAAGCGCCTGGCGGAGCTTCGCGAGACACAGAGTGAGGCGGAGAAGATGCAAACGGCGGTGGCGGAACGGGTGAAGGCCGGGGTCGACAGCGAGATGGACGGGATGCGCGCGCAGTTGTCGGCGGCGCGGCTGCGCGAACGCGTGGCCGAGGCGCAGGGATCGGCGGAGGTGGTGCGCGAACACTTGTCAAAATTGACGGGACTTCCCGCTGCGAGTATTGAAACCGAACCCGAGTCGGTGCCAGATTTTCCGGCTGTCGCGCAGGAAGAACCCGCTCCGGCGGCCAGTTTGGATAGCAATCCGGCGGTGCAGGCGGCGCAGGAACATGCACGTGCGCAGTATTTGAGAGCCGAGGGGGAACACAGGGCATCATGGCCGAGCCTGGACTTCGCGGGGCAGTATGCGGTGCTGTCGAAGTTCAATAATTTTCAGAACTACTACATTCCCTCGAGGCCTTGCACCGTCGCGACTGTGTCAGTGCTGTGCGTGGTGGATTCGTTCCATCGGAATAACGCCACCATTGGCGTGTCGATCCGGTTTCCATTTTTCAATGCGTCACAGCGGGCGCGGGCCCAGTCCGCCGATGCCGAAGCGCTGAAAGCGACCAAGCAAGCTGAGGCGGCGAAGAACCAGGTGTCAGAAGAAACTCTGAGATTGCAGCGGGCGGTGGCGCAGCTGCAGGCGGCGCGCGATGTGGCACAGCTGGAGTACCAGATTGCACAGAAGAGCCTCGCAGCGGTGAATACGCGTATGGATGCCGGTACGGCCAACCTTCACGATCTGAGCGACGCCCGATCTCAGGTCAGCGAGAGATTTTTCGCCCTACAGGACGTGACGCTGGAATTGCAGCGCAGCCAGTTGGGATTGTTGCGGACACAGGGAGACTTGGAGAAGTGGGCGCTGGGAAGATAACAGGATCAGGTAAAGCCTAGCGGTCTTTGCGTGAGGATTTAGCGGAGCGGCTTAAAGCCGCTCCTTTATTGCGCGTGACCGCGCGCTCCGCCCAATCAGTGCGATACGGCGGCGAACAGATCGGAGTGCATGAGCGACTGGAATTGCTGGTCGCTGGCCTTGAAGTGCAGCATTACGTTCGAGCCGTCAGAGTCGGCGGTTGTATTGTCGACCGCGACCTTCTCGGAGGGCGTGGCCGTCGTTTTCTTGAGCATGATGCCCGCTTTCACGACCGATGAAAGCAGAGCTGCCGTCGTCGAGTCGGAAGTGACCACGGTCAGATCGAAGTTCACGCCGCTATTGAAGCTCATCGTGTAGCGGGAACCCACCAGCTTCTTCTTCATCGTCTCGTAGTCGGCAATCCTGGCGGCATCGCCGAGAGCCGAGCGCATCATGTTCTGGGTGCCTTCCTGATCAAGAATGCTCCACACCGGGGCCTCGTCGACGTTGGTCATCATGTCGGCCATGTTGCCGTTAGTGTCGAGACTCAGAGTCTTTCCGTCGCGAGTATCGAGCGCCGCGTGGAGGGCGGTTACATCGCCGAATAGCAGGCTGCTGTCGTCGAGGAAGGTCATGTAAAAGCCGCCATCCATGGGATAAATCAGAGCAGTGCCGTACTGCTTCGGCTTGTAGTTCTGCAGCTTCATCTTCTTGAGCACGGCCTTGTAGTTGAAGGGGCCGCTGGCGACGCCGACATTCTTCACGCCCTGCTTGCCGGAGTGAAATGACGCGAAGGCCAGCGTGTCGACGTCTTTCTCCGGGTCGATGCCAATGGTCTTCAGTGCAGCCTCAAATTGCTTGATGTTGTCAGGCATCAACTGCTTCTTGAGTTGCATGGCGGTGGGCGAGTCTTTTAATGCGCGGTAGTCCACCGAAATGAGTTGCAGCACATCGGCTGGAACGCAGGTGCGGGCGGCAGAATTCAGAGGCATGGCGTAGGCCATGCTCGCCAAAAGAAGAGATGCCAAACAGATTTTGAAAAATCTCATAATCCCTCGAAACGTGGAAACATTGCTCGGTGTGCGCGACCTACGATTAGATGCACGATCCGGCGCTATCGTTATTAGATCGCTTTATTCTATTTCACTTGCATTGAAGCAGGGAGGAACAAAAGTACATCGCCCATTGACGGAATGGGGACAGGGTAGGGTCATTTTTTACAAATCGATAACCACTGATGACGCTAGGGTTCAAGAAGGAAAAACCGGGGCGCTTTGATGGGATCGTGCTTTTGGATAGAGAGAAGTTGCCCGCAACCTCTTTACGAGAGGCTCTGCGTACGCTGGCGGACCTGGGCGGCGAAGGCCTGGTCTTTCAAATCCGTCAAATTGATTTCGACATTGGACAGGGCTCCGGCGATAGCTGCCCGGGCCAGTGCGATGGCGGTAAACAGGTCGGACTTCATGTTCGGGTTGGTGATGGGCTCGAGCGATTGAGCGATCTGGACGATGGCATGCGCCTTCTCCGCGACACTCAGGGGCACGGATGTGGCTTCCTTCAGCGCGGATTCGATCATGGCTTCGGATGCCTGCTCGTCCGCCGCTGTCTTGGCCTGCTTGTACGCTTTCATGACCGAGTTGTACGACTCGGCGTCCGCATCGATCGCGGCTTTCAATTCTTCGCGCAACGGAGTGAGGAGAGCAATCGCGGCGCTGAGCTGCGCCTCGTATTGCATATAGGCCTTCTTTCCGCGGGACATGGTGGCGACCATGGCAGCGAGTCCGGCGGCCATGGCGGCGGAAGCAGCGGAGGCGCTGCCCCCTCCTGGCGTAGCCGTCGGCGCTGCCAATTGCTCGATGAATGGCTCAACGCCGGCTCGCAGGCCGCCGACTGCCATTTTTCCGCCCATCACGGCGGCAAGGCGGTTTTCGAGAATCAGCGACGAATCGAAGTTCTCCACCTGCAGAAACCACTCCGCGGCTTGTTCCAGAGCTTTTTTCGGAATGAGCCCGACGATCTCGCTGGAAACCGGCGAGACACCATAGCGGGCGGCTTCGCGCTTCACCATCTCGAAGACGCGGTGAATGGGCGTCTGCTCGAAATCAGTGAGGTTCATCGAAACCTGCGCCAGGCCGCGAACCAGAAATCCTGCACCTTTCACAAAGCGCATACCGCCGCTCGAGAAGCGGACGGCCTTGGCGATTTTCTTGGCGATTTCGACGTCAGGTGTGTTCAGGAAAACGTTGTAGGCGATGAGAAACTTGCGCGCTCCAACGACGGTTGCGCCGGCGGTCGGGTGCACGCGGGGCTCGCCGAAATCGGGGCGGCGCGCGGGATTCGTGGCGATCTCGGCGCGAATGCCTTCGAACTGGCCGCGCCGAATGTTCTCGAGGCCCTGACGTTCCGGGCTTCGCGCGGCGGCCTCGTACAAATAAACGGGAATCTGATAGCGCTTCCAGATTTCTGCGCCAACATGATTCGCCATTGCGACGCAATCTTCGATCGTGACGCCGTCGATCGGGATGAAGGGAACCACATCGGCGGCGCCCATGCGTGGGTGCGCTCCGGTGTGAGCGGTCAAGTCGATGAGTTCCGAGGCCTTGCCTACGCCGCGGATCGCGGCTTCCTGGATGGCTTCGCGCTCGCCGACAAGGGTGATGACACAGCGGTTGTGATCGGCGTCCATTTCACGGTCGAGCAGGTAGACGCCGGGCGTCTTCATGGCGTCGATGATCGCGTCAACTTTCGATTTGTCGCGGCCTTCGGAAAAATTCGGAACGCATTCGACGAGCGTGGACATGACCGATGAGGATAGCCGGGGGCGCGGCACAGAAGCAAGGCAAGAGCGCCGGGCACAGATCTACGTCTCTACGATGAAATTACTTATGGTGCAGGAATTTACCGATTCCCAGCCTGACTTGCACGGTGTTGACGCCGGGATTCAGATTTCCCAGGCCTGCGTTCGAGATGTGCATGTAACGCACTTCAAGGCTCATGTTGTATCGAGGGCGCAGCAGATGCATGCCCAACGCAGCCTGATCCATGAAGTTGACGCTATTTGTGTTGGTGGGAACGTTGTGGTCGGTAAACAGCACTCCGCCGGTGAGTTCCAGGTACGGGGAGATATTGCGGTGACGGACGAAATTCCACTTCAGGCCGAGAGGATCGAATCCGACGCCGTAGGCGGTATTCGCGGGCTGAAAGACGAGGAATACGGGAACGGCGTCGAGGGCGTACTCGAAGCGGCCGCGCAGAATGCTCGGGAGGTGGGGCCCAGTAAGGATCCATCCGTAGCGCAGCCCGGCGTTGAATGCGCTGGTGTCTTTGGTGCCGCCAGGGACGGAGTGGCCGCCGCCCATCCAGACCTGGATTTCATTGCCGCCTTCTTCGGGGCCGGATTGAGCGTGAGCGAAGACGGCCATCAAAATCAACAGGGTCGAAATCAGCAGCGGGCGCATGGTGGAGTGGCCGGAAGACGGTAGGGCTTCGCGGCGCATTGTCACGATACAGGAAGGATTGGGCATGGACAAACTGGACTGGCGGGTGCAGAGATCCTGTTGGCAAACAGCAGGTCCCTCGACTGCGATCGGGATGACAGTGAGGTGGACAGCCGTGGTGGCCCGACAGGCCCTACGATCGCGCTCGGTGCGGGCGGGGTTGTTGGGAGACCAGTTCGAGCAGATCGCGGGCAACGCGGGTGGTGTTGTGGCGGGCCACGCCGGCTTCTTCCAGATAATCGCCGAGGACCGGGATTACGCCCAGGGCCTCAACTGCATCGAGATCATTCACGATCTGGCAGGCGCCCTCTTCGGCGTACTTGGCTTTCAATTCTTCTGACGCCGGAGTCTGGTTGATGAGGGCGTAATCGAAAAGCGGTTTTTGTGCGTGTGCGTTGAGGGCGCGAATGTGATCGGCCGCGGTAAGGCCGAGACTCTCGTTGGCCTGCGTCATCAGGTTGCAGATGTAAACCTTGGTGGCTGGGGAAGAGACGATGGCGTCGGTAATCCCTCGCACTAACAGGTTTGGGATGAGGCTCGTGAACAGCGACCCGGGCCCCATCGTGATCACGTCGGCGGTGGCGATCGCGTCGAGGGTTTGGGGCATCGGACCGACGTCAGGCGGCACGAGGAAAAGTTCCTTGATGCGGCCCTTGCTGGCCGTAATTTTGGTTTCGCCGCGCACGCGGGTGCCGTCTTCCATTAAAGCTTCGAGTTCGATATTGGAGGTTGTGGCGGGATAGATGTGGCCGCGGGTGAGCAGAATTTCGGACGACAATCGCACCGCTTCGGAAAAATCAGAGGTCAGCGACGTCAGCGCCGCCAGGAAGAGATTACCGAAGCTGTGGCCTTCCAGGCCGGAACCCTTCTCAAAGCGATGGCGAAAGAGTTTCGAGAGCAGCGCCTCATCTTCGCTGAGGGCGACGATGCAGTTGCGAATGTCGCCCGGCGGAAGCATGTTGAATTCCTTGCGCAGGCGCCCGCTTGAACCGCCATCATCGCTGACAGTGACGACAGCGCAAAGATCGCAGATGGCAAAGACATCGGGACCAGCCGGGCGCAAGTCCGCCGGAGTCACGACGAAGCGCTTGAGGCCTTTGAGCAGGGTGGAGAGCCCGGTTCCGCCTCCGATAGCGACCACACGCAAGCCGCGGTCGCGGGCGGTTTTCTCCGAAGCCAGCAATTCCGTACTGTTGAGTTGCATCGCGGCTCCTCGCGGACCAACGCGCGAGTGTTAGAAGGACTCAGTTTCCCCTACGTTGCCATCTTCGGCATCAAGGTCCGCCCCGGGATCGGGGTAGAGCAGTTCGGTGAAGCGAGGATCCTCCGCCAGATTCTGGAAGTCGGAATCGTTCCGTGCCTGGAAGCGCAACTGGGGGTTCGCTCGTAGAGCTTCGTCGAGCTTTTTGAGGGAATCCTCGACGTGGCCGGTGATGCAATCGAGCGCAGCCATCCCATAGATGACATAGTCCGCGTGAGGGTTCTGCTTGAGCAACTTGTCGAGATGCTCGCGCGCTGTGACGTAGTCGCCCAGGTTCATGAGCGAAACGGCGTAGTCGAAGTGCTCTTCCGCGCTGCTGAACTGGGTGGCCGCGACCTTCTCCAGGTGCTGGTTGCAGGTGTTCAGGTGAACGTTGGCGCGATCGGCCAGCTCCTTGCTGGGCCCGGCGACCACCTTCTGGAATTGAGGTTTCGCCTTGTCGAACTTGTGCTCCTGCATGGCGCGCAGCCCGGCTTCGTAGCTTTGAAGAGCCTGGGTATAGCGCGGGTCTTCCGCCATGGGTTTCTTCGCGGTGGGTTTCTGAGCCATGTGCAAAACTCTTCCTGTGCTCTTGGAAATAACGGGACTCCTTGCTGGGTTGCTCTCGAGCTGAGCAGTAAAGTATCGCTTAAATGGTGCGCTTTGGGCAACGGGAGGGGACAGTACCGAGTGCCCAGTACCGAGTCGAAAGGCGAACCTCGAGTCTGCGCTGGGAAGGTTCGCACTCGCGGCTCGAGACTCGCGGCTAGGGACTCGTTACTAATTCATCGATGCCGCAGACTGCAGATCAATCTGTTTCCATTCCCCCGCAATGATCCCGGCGCGAATTTGCTTCGCGGTCTTGCCCTTTTTCGTCTGCTGATAGGAGTAGTAGAGCTCCTTCAGACAGGTGTCGCACTGCGCTCCATGGGTATTCTCAAAACAGCTATGCAGGCTGTTATGGCCCATGCGATCGCAATAGCAGTAGCAGGGCTGCTGGTGAAGCACATTGGGAATCTTCGCGGCCAGTTCGTAAGCGTGCGTCTGAAAAGGATACTGGGCGTCAGCGCCCCACAGGTCGGCTTTGGTCAGGATCGCCGGAAGCTTGGTTCCTTTCGGCGGGGGAGCGGCGTTGTATGCCGGAACGCCCTGATCCTGTTGCGGCGTTGCCCATTGTGCTGACATTGTGAGGGTGACGAGAAAAAGAAAAGCCAAGGTCAAGCCACGGCGAAGCAGAACATTTCCCAGCGACGGCTGCATAGATTCCCCCTCGGTCTGAATATTGTAACCGCTGGCGAATGATCCGGGCGGCACACAGGGGCACAAGCAGTAAACGCCAAGCCATCTATCGGTGGTTGGGTATACTGTAGGGCGGGATGCCAGAACCGACGCCAGATCATGTGCCGGCCATCGAAGCGGTGGCAATACCGGCCCGTCCCGCCGAAGTACAGCCGATGAGTTCGTCGCGAATGCGCGCCGGATTCGGAATCTGGGCCCGGGACCTGGTTATCTCGCTGGCGATCTCGGCGTTTATCATCATCTTCCTCTATCAGCCGGTGAAGGTCGAGGGCGTCAGCATGATGCCTCTCCTCGAAGATCAGGAACGTATCTTCGTCAACAAGTTTGTCTACCGGCTTGAGCCCATCGAACGGGGGGACGTCGTGGTGTTCCGATATCCCCGCGACCCATCGAAGAGCTACATCAAGCGGGTGGTTGGAGTGGCAGGAGACACGGTGCGGATCGACTCCGGGCAGCTCTACGTGAACGACCAGCCGGTGCAGGAAGACTATGTGCCGCCGGCCTATGCGGACAAGCGTTCGTATCCGGAGACGGTGGTGCCGCCCCGCTACTACTTTGTGCTGGGCGATCACCGGTCGATGTCAAGCGACAGCCGGGAGTTCGGTCCGGTAAGCCAGGACTTGATCTATGGGAAGGCCGTGTTCGGGTACTGGCCCATGGATAAATTGGGACGCGTGCGCTAGATCTCGCCGAGAATGGCTAGAGCGCACGGATTTCCTCAGCTATTTTGCATGGGATGTCTTTTCGGCTCGCTGTATCCCTGATAAAATCTACAAAATCCACTCACCGGAGCGAGAATGCAGGCTATCCTTGCGCTGGAAGACGGAAGGGTCTTCCGAGGCAAAGGCTACGGCGCCAAAGGCGAATGTTACGGCGAGGTCGTTTTTAATACTTCCATCACTGGCTACCAGGAAATCTTCACCGATCCTTCCTACTCCGGCCAGATCGTCGTTTTAACCAACCCCGAAATCGGCAACTACGGCACCAACCAGGAAGACAATGAGGCCACGCGCCCGTGGATCGAGGGGCTGATCGTGCGTGAGTTTTCCAAGGTCAGCTCGAACTGGCGCTCGCAGCAGGTTGCCGAAGAATACCTCGAACAGTTCAAGGTACCGGTGATCTCCGATATCGATACGCGGGCACTGGTGCGGCATCTGCGCGATCACGGCGTGATGCGCGGTGTGATTTCGACCATCGAAAACGACGCCGAGAAGCTGATCGCGAAGGCACGGTCGATTCCGAAGATGGATGGCACCGATCTGGCGAAAGAGGTCAGCACCAAACGGTCCTATGTTTGGGAGGTCGGCGAGCGCTCGCACGAGCCAGTGGCCGTGGTGGGCGTGAAAGATGAGCCGCCGCGGTTTCACGTCGTCGCCTACGACTTCGGCATCAAGCAGAATATTCTGCGCAAGCTGCGCGGTGAAGGCTGCAAAGTGACCGTAGTCCCGGCGCAGACACCGTCGGAGGATGTGCTGGCACTGAAACCGGATGGAGTGTTCCTGTCGAATGGGCCGGGAGACCCGGAGCCATGCACCTATGCGGTCGATTCGATCCGCCGGTTGATGGGGCGACAGCCGATCTTCGGAATCTGCCTGGGACATCAGTTGACCGGGATTGCCCTCGGGGGCAAGACGTTCAAGCTGAAATTTGGACACCACGGCGGGAATCATCCGGTCAAGCAGTTAAAGACCGGGAAGATCGAGATCACGGCGCACAACCATAACTTCGCGGTCGACCCGGATTCGCTGCCGGACAGCGAGGTTGAGCTTACGCACGTGGATTTAAACGACCAGACCCTCGAGGGATTGCGGCATAAGAACCTGCCGCTGTTCAGCGTGCAATATCATCCGGAAGCCGCGCCGGGCCCCCACGACTCGCATTATCTGTTCAAAGAATTCACGAAGATGATGGAGGAGTGGAAGCGGTGAGGAGTTTCTGTATTGTCGTGATCCTAGCGGGCACCTTCGTGATCGCGGCGTTTTCCCAGTTTGTTGGGGATTGTCCAGCGTCGAATTGGGACCATCCGATTTGGGTAAAGAGTGTTGCGGGAGTGGTCATCGACGAAACTGGGGCGGTGATTCCAAAGACCCAGGTAATCCTGCAACCAAAGCAGGGGAAGACCTTCGTCAATCTCGAGGACGTTCAGACGGGTTCAGTTGGAAAGTTTTCAATGGGGGAGCACCAAACCGGAGAATATCGTCTAGTCGTAAGGGGCCCAAAAGGATTCTGTCGATTGAGCCTTCCCGTTACCATCACCGAAAAAGGTTGGTCGGGATTCACATTGACTCTGCCGGTCGCGGCGACTGATACCTGCCAATCTTATTGCGATCAGCGGGCGCGGATAGAGGAAATGAAGCCATAGCTTTGAAAGGGCGCGCCTTCCAGGCGCGCCACAGAGGCAAGAAAAGACTTGCGGCTTTAGCCGCTGAGGTTCGCATCGCGAGTTAAAGGCCGGATTGTTCGGCGCGGCTTAAAGCCGCGCCCTTTCAAGGCCAGAAGATTATGAGACCTACCCAGGAACATGCGACGAACAACGGCCAGACCTACATGGTCTCCTCATCAACATGGGGACGGCGAAACCTACTGCAAAAAGATTCTTGGGCGAAACTTCTGATCGACGTTCTCTATCACTATCGCGGATCGGCGTACCTGCTCCATGAATTCGTCGTCATGCCGGATCACATACACGTTCTTTTCACTCCAAAAACGAGCTTGGAAAAAGCAGTTCAGTTCATCAAGGGCGGATTCTCCTATCGGGCGAACAAGGAACTCGGTTCGAATATGGAAATCTGGCAGAAGGGATTTCCCGATCACCGCATTCCCGATGCGAGCGACTATCGCCTGCATCAGATCTATATTCAGCAGAATCCCGTCCGCAAGAATTTATGCGCGAGCGCTGAAGAATTTCCATGCTCATCAGCGCACAGCGGGTTCGATGTCGATGACGTACCTCAGCGGCTAAAGCCCGCGTCATTCCATGAGCATGATGTGGCGCGGCTTCAAGCCGCGCCCTTTCAAAAAGGGAAGCCTGCGAGCTCCACGTCTGAGGCCGCACCCTTTCAAAATAAAATCTCGAATGACGTTCTGATCGGCCGCGATAGCGGGATTGCAGCACCCGAGGGGCTAAAGCCCGCGTCATTAGACACGCACGATGCGGCGCGGCTTCAAGCCGCGCCCTTTCAAAAAGGGAAGCCTGCGGGCTCCACGTCTGAGGCCGCACCCTTTCAAAATAAAACCTCGAATGACGTTCTGATCGGCCGCGATAGCGGGATTGCAGCACCTCAGGGGCCAAAGCCCATATCATCAAATGCGAACGACGCGGCGCGGCTTGAAGGCGCGCCCTTGCAAAGCAGAATCAAGAACAAAACCGCATAAATGCCTAAACGCACTGACATTCGCAAAATACTCGTTCTCGGCTCCGGGCCTATCGTCATCGGGCAGTCGGCGGAGTTCGATTACTCGGGCACGCAGGCCTGCAAAGCGCTCAAATCCGAGGGCTACGAGGTCGTGCTGGCGAACTCGAATCCGGCGACCATCATGACCGATCCGGAGTTTGCCGACCGTACCTATATCGAGCCGCTCACTCTCGAGTATCTGGAAGAGATCATCCGCATTGAGCGCGAGATGGCGCCGGGCGCTGGATTTGCGGTGCTGCCGACGGTTGGTGGCCAGACCGCGCTGAATCTCGCGATCGAACTTTCCGACGGCGGGGTGCTGGAGAAATACAACTGCACCTTAATTGGCGCGAATGTTGCCGCCATTAAGAAAGCCGAAGACCGTCTTTTCTTCAAAGACGCCATGCAGCGGATCGGGCTCGACGTGCCGAAATCCGCGCTCGTCAACAACGCAAAAGACGGCATCGAATTCGCCGGAAAGATCGGTTTCCCGGTCATCGTACGGCCGTCATTCACGCTCGGCGGGACCGGTGGCGGCATCGCCTACAACCGCGAGGAACTCGGGGAAGTTCTGGCGCGCGGCCTCGATTTATCCCCAGTTCATGAAGCTCTGATCGAAGAATCAGTTCTTGGCTGGAAAGAATTCGAGCTCGAGGTCATGCGCGACACGGCGGACAACGTCATCATCATCTGCTCGATCGAGAACTTCGATCCCATGGGTGTGCACACGGGCGACTCGATCACCGTTGCCCCTGCGCAGACGCTCACTGACCGTGAATACCAGGCGATGCGCGACGCCTCGATCGCGGTCATCCGCGAAATTGGCGTCGATACTGGCGGATCGAACATTCAGTTCGGCGTGAATCCCGCGACCGGACGCATGGTCGTGATTGAAATGAATCCGCGCGTGTCGCGGTCCTCGGCACTGGCCTCGAAGGCGACCGGATTTCCCATCGCAAAGATTGCCGCGAAACTGGCGGTAGGCTACACACTCGACGAAATTCCCAACGACATTACGCGCAAAACGCCGGCATGCTTCGAGCCGACGCTCGACTATGTCGTGGTCAAAATTCCGAAGTGGCAATTCGAGAAGTTCCCGGGTGCCGACGATACGCTGGGACCGCAGATGAAATCCGTGGGCGAAGTGATGGCGATCGGGCGCACGTTCAAAGAAGCGCTCATGAAGGGCATTCGTTCGCTCGATACCGGCAGGAAAGTCGGTTCCGACCGGATCGAGCCGAAGATTCTGACGCAGCGGCTGGTGACGCCGCACCCCGAGCGCCTGGCCTATATCCGCTATGCGCTGCGCCAGGGACATAGCGTGAAGCAGATCGCCAGCATGACCTCGATGGATCCGTGGTTCCTGTACCAGCTAAAAGAGATCAACGAGCAGCAGTTGGAGGTGGAGAAACATCCGATCGAATCGATCCCGACCGAGGTGTTGCGCGAAGCGAAGCGCATGGGATTCTCCGACGGGAGGCTCGCGCAGGTCTGGCGTCTCGACGGTCAAGAGAAGATTCGCCATCTACGCAAGAAACACGGGGTAATGCCGGTCTACAAGCGCGTGGACACCTGCGCCGCCGAATTCGAAAGTCATACCCCGTATCTGTACTCAACGTACGAAGAGGAAGACGAAGCTGCGCCGACGGACAAGAAGAAAGTCATCATCCTGGGCAGCGGGCCCAACCGTATCGGGCAGGGAATTGAATTCGATTACTGCTGCTGCCATGCGTCGTTCGCCCTGCACGAAGACGGGTACGAGACGATCATGATCAACTGCAATCCAGAAACCGTCTCGACCGACTACGACACGAGTGATCGTTTGTACTTCGAGCCACTCACTTTTGAGGACGTGTGGGCGATTTACCAGCATGAAACTTCGAAGGGAGCGGACGTTGGGGTCATTGTTCAGTTCGGGGGGCAAACTCCTCTCAACCTGGCGCTGCCGCTGAAGGCCGCGGGAGTGAGGGTGATCGGAACTTCTCCCGAGTCGATCGACCTTGCCGAAGACCGCAAACAGTTCAACAAGCTGCTGGAAGATCTCGAGATCCCGCAGGCGCCGGGAATCATGGCGACCTCAATCGAGGAAGCGGTGGAGGGCGCGAAGCGCATCGGATTCCCAGTGCTGGTACGGCCTTCGTATGTGCTCGGCGGACGCGCCATGGTGATCGCCTACGACGAAGAGTCCGTAGTGCGGTACATGCGCGAGGCGGTGGAGTACTCGCACGACCGCCCAGTGCTGGTCGACCACTTCCTGGAGAACGCGATTGAAGTGGACGTTGATGCGCTCTCAGATGGTGAGGATGTGGTGATCGGCGGAATCATGCAGCATATCGAAGAGGCCGGGATCCACTCGGGCGATTCATCGTGCGTGCTACCCGCGGTGGATATCCCGCAGGCGCTGCTCGAACGCATGCGCGAATACACATTCAGGCTGGCGCGCGCGCTGAAGGTAGTCGGGCTGATGAATATCCAGTTCGCGATTCCGCGAACGGCTGCGCACGGGGAGAACGGCGCGGAAGGGGCTAAGGTCTATGTGCTCGAAGTGAATCCGAGGGCTTCGCGGACCGTGCCTTACGTCTCGAAGGCCACGGGCATTCCGATGGCGAAGATTGCGGCGCGGCTGATGACCGGACGCAAGCTGCGTGAGTTTCTGCCCGAGAACATCAGCCGGAGAGCCGATCTCGACACAGGACGCTGCTACTTTGTGAAGTCACCGGTGTTCCCGTGGAGCAAGTTTCCCGGTGTCGACACGGTTCTTGGTCCGGAGATGAAGTCAACGGGCGAAGTGATGGGCGTGGCCGATAACTTCGGCGAAGCGTTCGCCAAGGCGCAGCTGGCGGCGGGACAGAAGCTTCCGACGGCGGGCGCGGTGTTCCTGAGCGTCACGGATCATGACAAGCCGCATGTTGCACCGGTTGCGCGCAAGTTCGTCGAGATGGGATTCAAGCTGGTGGCGACGGCCGGCACCGCTGACGTGATCGAAGCCGCAGGCATGAACGTGGAGCGCGTCTACAAGGTGAAAGAAGGCCGGCCAAACGTCGTCGATTTCATCAAGGGCCAGCGGATTCAGTTGGTCGTCAATACGCCCAGCGGGCCGGAGCCGTGGTTCGATGAGAAAGCCATCCGGCGCGCGGCGGTTGTGGCGCGCATTCCCACGATTACGACGCTGGCAGCCGCGCGGGCCGCGGCCGAAGGAATCGCCGCTCTGCAGCGCGGGGAAGTCAATGTGCGAGCGTTGCAGCAGTTGCACGCAGAGCGCGCCGCAGCTCTCCGCCCATACCTCGGCAGGGAATCCGCCTGAGTCGGTTTTTATCGTTCTTTAGAGCGTGGTAGTATTCCGGCAAGATTTTCGGCCTCGTCGTGATCTCGCTTGGGGAGAGACACCATGGCTCACGCTGCCGTTTCGGCTCCGATAGGAGCGCGTTCCACCGATAAAATAAAGCGCGGTGCGAAGATCCTGGCCTGGTTGGGAATTGTTTCGCTCGCCATCGCATTCATCGCGAAGTACGTTCTCTTTTACTTCCGGCATTACGACCCGGTCTCATTCGATGTCTACTGGCCGCGCCGCGGATGGCTGTTTGTCCACATCACGGCAGGCACGCTCGCGTTGGTGACTGGACCGTGGCAATTCTGGACGGGCCTTCGTCAGCGCAACATGGCAATCCATCGCTGGACGGGGCGGTTGTATCTGGTTGGGGTCGGGACCGGAATCATCGGTGCAGTAGCTTTGTCAGCCACGACAACATTTGATTGGGGCGTCGTCAACGGCATCCGCTTCCTCGCCCTGGCTTGGTTCCTCACCACCGGCATGGCGTACTTCACAATTCGCAAAGGTCTGGTCACCTTGCATAAGGAATGGATGATCCGTTCCTACGTCGTCACCTTTGCGTTCGTCACGTTTCGATTTCTGCAGGATTATTCGCCTCTCTCCCGCATCCGGCCGGAAGGCGACCGTGATACGACGATTGCATGGGCGTGCTGGGTTGTGCCGCTCGCGGTTACGGAAATGATCTTTCAGTGGAAACGGCTGCGAATCGCAATGGCGGCGCGGCAATCGCGCTAGGAAACTGGTAAGCTAGCGTCGCTATGCTGCTTCAAGGAATCTTGCCGCCCGTCACGACGCCGTTCTATCCCGACGGCAACGTTTACTTCAAAAAGCTGGAACACAATGTCGAGCGTTATTCGCGGACCCCGGTGGCGGGCATCGTCGTACTGGGGTCGACCGGCGAGGCGGTGATGCTGTCGGACGAGGAGCGGCGGGATGTGCTCAAGTGCGCTCGCCAGGCCACAGCGGCGAACAAAGTGCTCGTGGCAGGAACCGGCGCGGAGTCGGCGACCGAGACGCTGCGGCTAACCGAGTACGCCGCCGAACTCGGTTATGACGTCGCCATGGTGCGCACGCCGCACTACTACAAAAAGCAGATGACGCCCGCGAGCATACTGGCTTTTTATCGTACGGTGGCGGACCGTTCGCCGTTGCCGGTGATCATCTACAACTTTCCGCAAGCCACTGGCTATGACATTCCCGTCGAGGTAGTGATCGAACTGGCGGAGCATTCGAACCTGATCGGCATCAAGGAATCGGTTGGCGACGTCGAGAAGGTGCGCAAGATGGTGGAAGGGACGCGTCACATTAAGCGCAGTGCCACGGTGACCGAAACTTTCGATGCGGTCACGCCGCGCATGCTGGCAGCGCCCAGCGCTTCGACGCCGGACCTGGGTGGAGACTTAGTGCCGGTCGGTGCGCTGTCCGGGGAATTGAGCGTGAAACCTTCCTCCTCCTCCGTCACGGTGGTGGGCAAGCTCAAGACGCGGCAGAAGGAAGTCGGGTTCCAGGTGCTGGTGGGGGCGGCGCAGAAGTTGCAGCCGTCGCTCGACGCGGGAGCAGTGGGGGCGATTCTGGCATTTGCTTGTCCAGCGCCGACGGCATGCTACGAGATCTATGCAGCATGGAAAGAAGGCGACGCCGAGTTGGCACGCCTGAAGCAGGAGCGCATCGCACAAGCTGCCCAGCGAGTGGTTGGGGAGTTAGGTGTGCCGGGCATCAAGCACGCGATGGATCTGAACGGATACTACGGCGGTCCGTCGCGCCTGCCGTTCTTGCCGCCCACGGCGGAGGTCAGGGCAGAGATCGAGAAGCTGATGTCGGATATTCGGAATTAGCTCTGCCGTTCCTTGTTTGCCACGCGGAAGTGTGCTACAACTCACCGCCAAATGAAGACGAGTATTTGGAAGTGCCTTCCAGTTATTCTGTTGATCCCCTTTCTGGCGAGCGCTCAGGCGAATTGGCCGATCACCGTCTCTTGGCCAAGCATTGAGAAAGCGACTCTCAAAATCACTTTTGCCAAGTTGCAAAAAAGTGGTGTGGTCAATGGGCAGGGCATTTTCGTCTGTGAAGTCACCGCTCAGAATGTTACCGAGCAGGGAATGCCCCATTCCGTGTTTACCGTATTTATCGCTGACAAGAACGGAGTTCGTATTGGGCGTGCGCGGCTGCAATTGGCGGAGGTTCCTCCCTACCGCACGGAGAAGGCGCAGTTGCAGTTTTCGGCGGTGGGTGAGCCTGCTGCCATCTCGCTCTTGGCGGGTAAGACGATTCCCTTAAAAGTGGTCTCTGTCCCACCGGGTGCGGCGTTCAAAGTGGACGGGGCTGACGAAGGTGTGACGCCAAAAGTAGTCGACTTCACCATTGGTAGCCACACCCTCGAGTTCAGCAAGGAAGGCTACGCTGACGGCAGCACACCTTTGGACGTCGGTGCTGACGAGCTTCCTGGCGGCAGCGTTAGCTTTGAACTCGGAGGGCTCTCCCAGGATACCGTCGAGCTACGAGATGGGAGCACAGTTCTTGGAGATGTGATCTCGATGTCACTGACTCAACTGATCGTGCGCGTCGACGGGAAGGATCAGAAGTACGACCGCAATCAGGTTAAGAAAGTGATCCTGGTGGAACGAATCGTCGAACAAAAGGCCCCGGCCGAACCTGCAACACCTGCTACTCAGAAATAGGCCCAGCATTAGGCAACGCGGTATTGATGTTTGTCATGAATAGTTCCAAGCGCCCCGCGCCGATCTTTTTTCGGATTTACCGCGCTGTATCGCGGCAAGCGGATGTTCGGGGCGTTGCCACGCACGCGCGCTGTGTGGACGCCGAACGGTCTGGCGTTCAAGCTGGAAGGCGCCACCACGGCACAGCGCGAACGCCTCGAATCCGACCCGCGAATCGGATCGACGCGGATGCAGAAAGCGCGCTGGTTTACCTTTGAGATTTTCTCCAATCAGGATTTACACGACGTGCTCGAGTGGTTGGGTGAGGCCTTTGACGCCGCGGGGAAGGCTAAGAAATCAAAATAGTTAATAACAGCTTGTGATTAGGATCACAGCAGAGTTATACTTAATTCGAACGAACGTTCGAATGATTTCCCCGTCCATGGCAAGTCCCTCCACCATCGCCCGCAGGTCCCGGCATCGCGCATCAGCCGTTCCTGCCTCTCGGTACGACAAACGCCTGGCCGAGATTTTGCGCCACGCCACCGACGTGTTCTGCAAGAAGGGCTACGAAGGCGCATCGATGCGCGACCTTTCGCGCGCGACGGGCATGTCGCTGGCGGGGCTTTACTACTACTTCGAATCGAAGGAACGGCTGTTGTTCCTGATTCAGAAGCACACATTCTCGACGATCGTGGCGCGGCTGAAATCGCGTCTCGAATCGGTCAGCGACCCAGAGCAGCGCATCCGGGTTTTCATTCTCAATCACCTCGAATATTTTCTGGCGAACCAGGAAGCGATGAAAGTGTTGTCGCACGAGGACGACGCGCTCAAAAATGGCTACGGCGCCGAGGTGGCGACGATCAAGCGCGAATACTACCGCATCTGTGTCGGCTTGCTCGACGATCTGAAGCAGAACCGCAAACTCGAGTTCTCCACCCGGCTGGCCGTCCTCAGCCTGTTTGGAATGATGAACTGGATTTACACCTGGCATAACCCGCGCGTGGATGCGGATGCGGAATCGATTGCGCGAGAGATGGGCGACATTTTTTTGCGAGGAGTCACGTCCGGTTCGAATACGGCGTGAGCAGGGCAGAACAGCACGAACAAGTTTAATTTTCCGACGTCCGGAAGGGACGTCTGACAAGGAGTCAGAAGATGGCGACAACCATGCAACCGGCGGCCGGAGAAACCACAAAGAATCTCATCAACTACCGCACCGATGGCGGGGTAGCTGTGATCGAAATGAACGACCCGCCCGCGAACACCTACACCTACGAGATGAACCGGCAACTCGACGATGCCATTCTGAAGGCGCGAATGGACAATGACGTCTACGTTCTGGTGCTGACCGGTGCTGGGGATAAGTTTTTCTCGGCGGGCGCCAACATCAAGATGCTGTCGACCGTCGATCCGACGTTCAAGTACTACTTTTGCCTTCATGCCAACGAGATGCTTCTGCGTTTGGAGCACACGCCGAAGCTCGTGGTCGCGGCAATCAATGGGCATTGCGTAGGCGGAGGTCTGGAGATCGCGATGGCGGCGGATATACGCATTGCACGCAAAGATGCGGGGAAGATTGGGCTGCCCGAAGTGAACCTGGGCGTTCTGCCCGGGACCGGCGGAACACAACGCCTGTCGCGGCTGGTGGGAAAGAGCAAGGCTATCGAGCTGATGGTGACCGGCAATACCTTCTCGTTTGAAGAGGCGCAGGAACTCGGCATCGTGAACGATATCTACGAGCGCGAAGGCTTCATGGAAAACATCATGGAGTACGCGAAGCAATTCTGTCCTCCGAATAAGGCGGCGAAGGCCGTGGGCCGCATCAAGCGCGCCGTGCAGACGGGCTGGGAGATTCCCATGGAGTCGGGACTGGCGGTCGAGCGCGAAAACCAGCAATTGCTGTTCCAGAGCGAGGACGCGAAGGAAGGACTGGCGGCGTACGTGGAGAAGAGGCCCGCTACATTTAAAGCGAGGTGAGTGCGCAAAGGAAGCTTCCAGCTACTGGCGACTAGCCCCTCGCTAAGGTTTTAGTGAGTAACCGCTAGAAGCGAGCAGCTGGGAGCTTATGAGAGGTTGATATTTATGCCTGGCAAAGTAGCAAAAATCGGAACATTCAGCGATTGGGTTGGGCTCTTTAACGACTGGCGCAAGGAAATTGGCGTCAATACCGACGACATCGAGGCCTTCAAGTTCGACACCCTCTATGGCGCGATCGACACCGAAGACATCGAGTTTGGATCGTACAAGGGGCGCCGCAAGTGGGAAAACTTGCGCCAGATGCCGACGCAACAGATGCGCGACGCGCTGATGAACATGATCGTCTACCAGGGCGACACGGAATTCGCGAGCGTCGAGCAGCAACGCAATCTGCTCGAGAACGCACCCACGGATTGGGACCGCCGCGCCATTACCCGCGTCATGATCGAGGAGATGCGGCATGGCTGGCAGATGTGCGCCTTGCTGATCGATCACTTCGGATATTCGGGCAAGGTCGAGGCGCAGAAGATGCTGGAACGGCGTGCCTTTGAGAACAAGCGGCTGCTCGGCGCCTTCAATGTGGATGTCGACAACTGGATGGATTTTTTCACCTATACGGATTTCGTCGACCGTGACGGAAAGTTCCAGCTTCAGATGCTCAAGTATTCCGCATTCGCGCCTCTGGGACGGTCGATGTCGTACATGCTGCGGGAAGAAGCCTTCCACATGGGCACCGGTAACGACGGGTTGCGACGCATTGTGGAAGCGGGAGTGATTCCGGCGTGGCTGATCCAGAAATATCTGAACAAGTGGATTTCGAGTTCCTACGACCTGTTCGGGACGGATCACTCGTCGTCGGCGCATTGGGCGTATGTGTGGGGGATCAAGGGCCGCTACGACGAGCCGAAAAATGACAAGGCGGCGGAGCTAGACGATCTCAATGACTATAACCGCCATCTTTATCGCCAGGAAGTGGCGGGCTTGATCGAGCGATTCAATTCGTCGCTCAAGCCTGGTGAGCCCAGGCTTTATGCACCGGATATCAAGTTCAATCGCGCGATCGGGCGCTGGGCAGGACAGAAATTTCATGCCCAGACCGGGGAGCCGCTGGATGACCGGGCATATGAAGAGCACGTGAATGAGTACATGCCTTCGCCGGAGGACAGGAAACTGTTGCTCGAGATCATCGAAACCGAGAAGAAGTGGATCGCGGAAAAGGCCGGCGCGCGTGATCCGTTGGCATCGATCGGAGAAGTACGGAAGTCGGCGATCAATCTATAGCCACGAACCTCAACGCACAGGACGCGAGGACACGGAGACACAAGGCGCAGAAGATGGGAACTCTTACAACCCAAGCCGGTAAGCTCGCTTTAGAGATTGCGTCGCCGGTGGCCCGAATCACATTGCTGCACGCGCCGCTCAATGTCATCGATATTCCGATGATGGAAGAGTTGGCGCTTGCTTTGGCCGAAATCGAAACGAGAGCGGACGTTTCGGCGATCGTGATTTCGGGCGAGGGCAAGGCGTTTTCGGCTGGAGTGGATGTGGCTGCTCATACTCCCGACAAAGTGGAGGAAATGCTGGGCAAGTTCCACACAGTTGTACGTGCGCTGGTTGCGACGAGAAAAGTGACAATCGCTGCGGTGCACGGGCATTGCCTGGGCGGGGGAGCAGAGCTGGCAATGGTTTGTGACATTGTCTACACCACCGAATCAGCGCAGTGGGGATTTCCTGAGATTCAACTGGGCTGTTACCCGCCGGTGGCCTGTACGGCGTTGGCCCCGCTGGTCGGCCAGAAGAGAGCGGCCGAGCTGATTTTGACCGGAAAAATGATCGACGGCGTCGAAGCGGCGGAGATCGGTTTGGCGAATCGAGCCGTGCGAGACGGAGAACTGTCGGGGGCTACGGGAGAGTGTATCGCTCGTCTTTCGAAGCTCAGCCCGGCAGCGTTGGCTATCGCCAAGAAGGCCTCGTACGCGTGGGACTCCATGCACTTTGATAAGGGCCTGGCACGCGCGGAAAAAGTCTATCTCGAGGAACTCATGAAAACGAATGATGCCCGAGAGGGGATTCGAGCTTTCATCGAAAAGCGCAGCCCGCGATGGGAAGGGAAGTGATCGTGGACTACGAGATCAGCCCCGAGGAAGTAAAAGCCAAGCTGGATCGCAAAGACACTTTTACGTTGCTCGACGTCCGCGAGCCATGGGAGTTCGAGACGGCGCGGATCGCCGAGGCGAAACTGATGCCGATGGGAGATGTGCCGTCGCGGGCGCATCAGGAACTGGACCCAGATGACAACATCGTTGTGCTGTGCCATCACGGGGTCCGATCGATGAATGTGACGGTATGGTTGCGGCAGCAGGGATTCGAACGGGCCCAGTCGATGCGCGGGGGGATCGACGCATGGTCCCGGAGTGTGGATTCGAACGTAGCGAAGTACTGATCTCAAGCCATCGGCCCTCGGCGCGAGGCTTTTGCTAGAAGCTGACGGCCGATCGCTGTATTGCTCATCGTGAAAAAAGAACTCATCGAACTTCGGGTGAACGGCCGGGCGCACGAAATCGCCATCGAGCCGAATGCGTTGCTGCTTGACGTCCTGCGGACGCAACTACAGCTCACAGGCTCGAAGCGCGGGTGCGATGACTCCTCGTGTGGCGCTTGCACTGTACTGATCGACGGCGTGGCGATGATGTCGTGCACCTTGCTGTGCGCCGGGTGCGAAGGCCAGGAGATCACAACCGTCGAAGGCGTGAGCGAGCACGGAAGCTTGGCAGCGATTCAGAAGGCTTATGGAGACTGGGGCGGTGCGCAGTGTGGGTACTGCACGCCTGGTTTCATGATGACGGTGAAGTCGCTGCTCGCAGAGAATCCGGACCCTTCGCCAGAGGACGTCCGGGCCGCATTGAGCAGTAACTTGTGCCGCTGCACGGGGTACAACCAGATGTATGAGGCGATCCGGGCGGCGATTGCCGCGGAGCGAAACGGAATCGCAAGGCAAGCAAGATAGTGGGCATCTCTGAGGGGCCGGAGAATTAACTGATGAACAAGTTCTCCATCATCGGCAAGCCCACCGCGATGGTCGACGCGGCGGAGAAGACCACCGGAACCGGCAAGTACACCGACGACCTTTGCATGCCCGGGATGCTGATCGGCAAGATTCTGCATTCCACGTATCCCCACGCGCGAATCAGAAAGATTGATACGCGCCGTGCTGAAGCGCTCGATGGCGTTGTGGCCGTTGTGACTGGCAAAGATGCGCCCAATCCCTACGGCATTCTCCCGGTGGGGCATGACGAGCATGCGCTCGCCATCGATAAGGTCCGCTATGTCGGCGATAACGTGGCCTGTGTCGTTGCCGTTTCCGAGTCCATCGCTGAGACGGCGCTCGAGTTGATCGATGTCGAGTACGAAGTTCTGCCTTCCTATTTTGACCCGGAAGAGTCGATGAAGGCGCAGTCCGACTTCATTCACGACAACAAGCCCGGCAATCTGGAAAAGGATTATCACCACGTCTTTGGTGACCCGGAGGCGGGGTTTGCTGAGGCGGATCAGGTTGCCGACGCACGGTTCATCGCGAATGAGGTCACTCATGCGGCAATGGAGCCGCATTCAACGCTGGCGTCGTTCGAGATCGATCCGCACACCGGCAGGCCGGGACGTCTGACCGTCTGGTCATCGACGCAGGTGCCCTATTATCTGCAACACAAGCTGTCATTGGTGCTCGATATCCCGATGGCGCAGATTCGCGTGATCAAACCGCTGGTGGGCGGAGGGTTCGGCGGGAAAAGCGAAGTGATTCCGCTGGAGATTATCGCTGCGGTGGCGGCGCGCAAGGCGCAGGCTCCAGTCAAAATCACTTACACGCGCGAGGAAGTGTTCTGGGCCCATCGCGGGCGGCCGCGGACGATCGTCGATCTGAAGACTGGCGTCAAAAACGACGGGCGGATCACGGCCGTAAAAGCTCGCGTGATTCAGGACGGCGGCGCGTATTGCTCGTACGGCGTGGTGACGATTCTTTATTCCGGTGCGCTGCTCGGCGCGTTGTACGACATTCCGAACATTCAATACGACGGCTACCGCGTGCTCACGAACAAGCCCGCGTGCGGGGCGATGCGTGGGCATGGGACCGTGAACGTTCGCTTTGCGTTCGAGTCGCAACTGGACGAACTGGCGTCGAAGATTGGAATGGACCCGGGCGAAATCCGGCGGCGTAACTTGCTGAAGCCACCTTGCATCACCGTCAACGGCCTTCGGGTGCAGAGTTATGGCTTGCCGGAGTGCATCGATCAAATCATCGATCGATCGGGTTGGGCCGAGCGTCGCGGGAGTTTGGCCAAAGGGCGTGGCCTTGGGATGGCTTGCAGTCATTACGTCAGCGGAGCGGCGAATTCGATTATTCGGTCCGACATGCCGCACTCGACGGTGAACATCAAGATTGATCGCGATGGCGGTGTGGTCGTTTACACGGGAGCATCCGAGATCGGCCAGGGATCGGACACGATGACGGCGCAGATCGCGGCGGAGGCATTGGGTTGTTCTTTGTCGCGAGTCAGAGTGATTGCGGCCGATACAGACCTGACGCCGATTGACATTGGTTCGTACTCCAGCCGGGTGACGTTCATGGCAGGGAACGCGACGCTGCGGGCGGCGGAAGAAGTGAAGAAGCTGATCGCCGCGGCGGCAGCGAAGAAGATGGGGTGCGCCCCGACGGAGTTAGAGTTTCGAGAGGATCGTGTGCTCTGGCGTGGAGGTTCACAAGACCCGCAGCCCAAGCAGACTTCGCGCGAGCAGGAGAGCCTGGGGCGGCCGTCCTTGCGTGATGCTCATAAGGCGTCTGTTTCTGGCCACGTTGAGGGACAAATCCTGCGTGGATCGCTGCAGCAGAAGCGCAGAGATGAAGGGCCGAAGGACTCATTGACGTTCGAAGAGGCCGTCGTCGCGGCGATCGATTTTCATGGGGCGCTGACTGGAACCGGCTCCTATGCTCCACCGCCGGAGGCTCGTGGGGGCAAACACAAGGGCGCGGGCGTGGGGCCGTCGCCTGCGTATTCCTACTCCGCGCAAGTTGCCGAAGTCAGCGTTGACGAAGACACGGGTGAAGTGACGGTTCACAAAGTCTGGGCGGCGCACGATTGCGGGCGGGCATTGAATCCCATTTCCGTGGAAGGGCAGATCATCGGGTCGGTGTGGATGGGAATGGGGCAGGCGCTCACCGAAGAGATGGTGTGGAAAGACGGGATGCTGATGAATCCTGGGCTGCTCGAGTACCGGAGCCCTTCTTCGGTGGAATCGCCGGAGGTCGAACCGATTATCGTCGAGAGTATCGATCCGGAAGGGCCGTTTGGGGCGAAGGAGTGCAGCGAGGGATCGCTGGCGGCGACGATTCCCGCAATCGCCAATGCGATCTACGATGCCGTGGGCGTGCGGCTGCACGAGTCGCCCTTTACCCCCGAACGAGTGCTGGCTGCTCTGCGCGCCAAGAAGAATGCGAAAGCCCTGAATCTGACTGAGGGTGTGGACCCGGTCTCGCCTGCGAAGTTCCGCGAGCATGGCGGGGCGCTGTGGTTCAAAGGCAAAGGTCCGGAGAGGCATGCGCTGGATCCTTCGCGCTCAGGAACTTTGGCGGGAGGCGCGGATTGAGTCTTCCTGAGTTCAAGTTGTTGCGTCCTCGTTCGGTCGAGGAAGCAGTCGGGCATCTCGACCGGCATCCCGGCAATGTTCGTGTGCTGGCCGGGGGGACTGATTTGATCCCATCGATGAAGCAGAAATTATTCGAGCCGGAGTATGTGCTTGATCTGCGGGGCGTTAAGGAAATGCGGGGAGTGCAAAGCGGTGCTGACGGGGCGGTAACGATTGGTGCGCTGACTACGCTTCGCGAGATTGAACGTTCCGTTTTCCTGCGCCAGCATTATCCGGTGCTGACCGAGGCCGCCGCGACCGTGGCCTCGCCGGTGCTGCGAAACATGGGAACGATCGGAGGCAATATCTGCCTCGACACGCGCTGCCTCTGGTACAACCAATCGTTAACCTGGCGGAAGAGTTGCGGGTTCTGCATCAAGAAGGATGGCGATCTCTGCCATGTGGCGCCGGGTGGAACGAAATGCTGGGCGGCATTTTCCGGCGATACGCCTCCGGCCCTGCTGTGCCTGAAAGCGGAACTTGATATTGCGAGTGCGGCGGGTGTTCGGCGGGTGAGCCTGGAGGACTTCTACACCGGCCTAGGCGACGAATACCGCAAATTGCGGGCAAACGAAATCGTCACACGGGTTATCCTTCCGGCCTCATCGGCCGGCTACGCCGGGGTTTACAGGAAATTGCGAATTCGTGGATCGATCGACTATCCGCTCGCCGGAGTTGCGGTTGCCATGAAACGGTCGAATGGCCATGTCGCGGAGGCGCGGGTTGGGATCACGGCGGTGAATCCTGCTCCATTGCTGGTGGCAGGCGCGGAAAAGTTACTGGTCGGGCAGATGGTCGACGAAACGGTCGCCGCCGCCGTGGGTGACTTGGCGGCGAAAATTTCCAAGCCTCTGACAACTTCTGCACTGACTCCGGAATATCGTCGAGAGATGATTCGCGTGTTCGCCAAGCGGGCAGTGCTGGCAGCGGCGTCCCAGAATTGAGGAATTGCGGCTGGACTGGAGGAGGAAAATGCCCCGGTATCACATCGCGCAAGTCAATATCGGCCGCGTGAAGGCTCCAATGGAAGATGCAATCATGGAGGGTTTCGTCCGCCGCCTGGACGAAATCAATGCGCTGGCCGATCGAAGTCCGGGATTCGTCTGGCGCTTGCAGACTCCGGCTGGTAATGCGACGTATCTTCGTCCGTATCCGAATGACGACCGAATTCTGGTGAATATGTCGGTGTGGGAGACGATTGAGACGCTGCGGCACTATGTCTATAAAACGGCGCATGCCGAGCTGCTGCGCCAGCGCGAGGCCTGGTTCGAGAAGTTTGCGGGTGTTTATACGGCTTTGTGGTGGGTTCCCGCGGGGCATCATCCAAGCATTGATGAGGCGAAGAAACGGCTGGCTTATCTTGAGAAGTATGGGCCAAGCCAGTTCGCGTTCACCTTCAAAACACCGTTTCAGCCGGACGAAGAATTCCAGCAGGGAATCGATTGGTCGTCGTTTCAGCCTTGCCCGGCGGTCTAGTCTGCATCGGGCCAAATTGATTTAACACCTGATAGAATTCGGCGCGGAATCTGACGACTTCCTTGATCACTGACTGCCACATTCACATCCAGCCGATGGAGATGTTCAAGCCGAGCGCGCTGGAGTTGATGAAACATAAGCGCCCGAACTTCGACCAGATCGTCGAGTTCTGCCGCTCGCCGAAGGCCTTTCTCAAATTTCTGGACGCCTCCGGAATCGATCGCGCCATGCTGATCAACTATGTGGCGCCGGAGGTTATTGGCTTTACCAGCGGCGTCAACCAGTGGGTCGCCGATTATGTAAAGGAAGACCCCAAGCGCCTGCTTCCGTGCGGCAGCCTGCACCCCCGCCATACGACGAACGTTTTGGCGGACGTGGAGCAGATTCTGCGGCTGGGGCTGAAGATGATCAAGATTCACCCGCCGCACCAGCTCTTGTTTCCGAATGAGTATTTAAGCGGCGCGAAGGAGCTGGAGATCATCTACCGGGCGGCTGAGGCGAATGGCGTGCCGGTGATGTTCCACACGGGGACATCCATTTTTCCCGGAGCACGAAACAAGTATGGCGATCCGATTTACGTCGATGACGTTGCGGTCGATTTTCCCAAGCTCAAGATCCTGCTGGCGCATGGTGGACGCCCACTGTGGATGCAGACGGCGTTCTTCCTGATACGGCGCCATCCGAACGTATATCTCGACATCAGTGGAATTCCGCCGAAGACGCTGCTGAAGTATTTCCCGCGGCTGGAAGAGATCGCTCACAAGACTTTGTTCGGGACCGACTGGCCGGGACCGGGCGTCCCTGACATCAGGAAAAATCTTGAGGAGTTTCGGGCACTGCCATTAGGTAAGGCCACGCAAGAGCAGATCCTGACCAGGACCGCGCTTACGATCTGGCCGGTGTAAGAGTTTCGCCACTGGGACCGGCTCTCCGTTTCCGGCAGTAGCGTCTTCTTCAAGTGCGAAAACTCAGGCTGGGTGCGCCATTCGAGGGGAGCTGGCCGGCCTCAAACCGACTGGCCGGGATGGAAACCTCGGCGTAATTCAGGTATAAAAAAAGGTTGTCCTGCGCGTCCCCTGCCCGCGTGGGTTCGCATCTAAACCAGCAAAGCGAGAGATCATGTCCAGTTTGACCACAACGCACGCTCCCAAGGGTCTGGAGGGAGTCGTCGCTACAACGTCGAAGATTTGTTACATCGACGGGGACCGCGGAGTTCTCGCCTACCGCGGCATCGACATTCACGAACTAGCGCACCAATCCAATTTCGAAGAGACGTGCTACCTGCTCTGGTTCGGCAAGCTGCCGACGCGGAAAGAACTGCGCGACCTGCACGACCGGCTGGCGGAAGAGCGAAAGCTCGATGCATCGATCATCAACTTGCTGCGGACGGCGCCGCGTCATGCGCTGCCCATGGACATTTTGCGAACAGCCGTTTCAGCGCTGTCGTTCTACGATCCGCAGGAGAAAAATAACGATCACAACGCGAATGTTGACAAGGCGATCCGGCTGACTTCGCAGATCGCGATGATCGTGGCGGCCTATGACCGGATTCGCAAGGGGCAGTCGGTGATCGAGCCCGACCGGTCCCTTTCGCACTCGGCAAATTTTCTGCTTATGCTGAATGGAAAGCATCCGAGCGTTACGGCAGAGCGGGCGCTGGATATCGCGCTCATTCTCCACGCCGATCATGAGCTGAATGCTTCCACCTTTGCCGCCAGGGTCACGGCAGCAACCCTGTCTGATATGCATTCGGCGATCACATCGGCCATTGGCGCCTTGAAGGGACCGCTGCACGGCGGCGCCAATGAGGCGGTGTTCCGGATTCTGGAAGCGATTGATTCCTCCGGTGCGGATCCGATTGAATACGTGAAGGGTATGCTGGCGCAAAAGAAGAAGGTTCCAGGCTTTGGGCATCGCGTGTATCACACCGAGGATCCCAGGGCGACGCATCTGCGGGCGATGTCGCGCGAGCTGGGCAATTCCAGCGGCCAGGCGAAGTGGTTCGAGGTCTCGCACAAGATCGAGGAGTTCGTAAAAGCTGATAAGAAGCTCAACGCCAACGTGGATTTTTATTCGGCTTCGACCTACCACACTCTGGGTATCGACGTGGACCTGTTCACGCCGATCTTTGCGGTATCCCGCATCAGCGGCTGGGCCGCGCATGTCATCGAGCAGCTGGACGACAACCGCCTGATCCGTCCACGGGCAGAGTATCTTGGCCCAGAGTATCCGGCAGCTTACGTGCCGATCGACCAGCGCTCGTAGGGACATTGCTTCGACGTCTCTTGCCGGATTGAATTCTCTGCGTGTCGTCGGAAGAGATGTAGCGGAGCTGCTTCTCTACAGCTAGCCTCTCTTCCGCGTAAAATAAGAAAGAGCCTCGTATGCACCGGATTTATCTCGACAATAACGCCACTACACCCGTGCTCCCTGAAGTGCTTGAGGCCATGCGGCCTTATTTCACCGAGCATTTCGGAAATGCTTCGTCGATCCACCATCATGGTCAGGAAACGCGGGCTGCGGTGGAGAGCGCTCGTGAGTCCGTAGCAGATTTGCTCGGTTGCCGTGCGCCGGAGATCATTTTCACGAGCGGCGGAACCGAGGCGGATAACCTTGCGGTGGCTGGGTTGGTTGCGGCCGGGGATCACATCATCACATCGGCCGTAGAACATCATGCGGTGCTGCATGCTGTGAAGCATACCGAGGGCAACCGATGCGAGATCACTGTAATTCCTGTAGGTAAAGACGGAATTGTCGATCCGGAGAGCGTGCGGCGGGCATTGCGTCCGTCTACGAAGCTGATCTCGATCATGATGGCGAACAACGAGACTGGAGCCTTGCAGCCGGTGGAGGAGATTGCAAAGATTGCGGCCGAGGCGGGTGTGCTGTTTCACACAGACGCAGTCCAAGCAGCGGGCAAGATTCCGATCGATGTGGCACAGATCGGCTGCCAGGCGCTGTCGATTTCGGGACACAAGATGCACGCTCCGCAGGGAACCGGGGCGCTGTATGTGAAGAAGGGAACAAAGATCCAGCCGCTTCTGCATGGTGGCCGCCACGAGCGGTCGCGGCGGGCGGGAACGGAGAATGTTCCGGGGATCGTGGGGCTGGGAAAAGCTGCGCAGCTTGCGAAAGCGGCCCTGTCGTCCGGCGGATCTGAGCGGATGGCGGGAATGCGCGACCGGCTGGAACAGGGAATGCTGGCACAGGTTGAGGATGCGGTGGTCAATGGCAGTGGCGCTCACCGTGTTCCGAATACGACGAACATCCGCTTCGATCACATCGAGGGAGAAGCCCTGGTCATCGCGCTCGACCTGAAGGGGCTGGCGGTATCGACTGGTGCCGCGTGCTCGTCCGGTGCGATCGAGCCTTCACACGTGTTGGTGGCGATGGGGCTGCGGCCGGACCAAGCGCGGTCCAGCATCCGCTTCAGCCTGGGAAAGCAGACGTCCGAGGCGGATATCGACTTTGCGCTGACACTTGTACCCGAGGCCGTTGCGCGGCTGAGAGCAATCTCGCCGCGATATGCAAAGCAAGTGGTTAACACGTAGCGGCAGGTCGGTTTGGGTTGGGATCTGTGATCGAATTTGATCCATGCAGTCGCGCCGGGCGTCGCCAGACTAAATAGGTCCTTTGCTTCGCTCAGCATGACAAGCGAGGTTGGCCAGAGACCAGGAGCCAGAAGCTGAATACAGAAACGATTGCCGTAGCAATGTCGGGCGGTGTGGACTCCTCCACCGTCGCGGCCATGCTGCGCGCCGATGGGGCCGAAGTCATCGGGCTGACAATGCAGCTTTGGAACCAGCGGCGGCTGGCCGGGCGCGAGGGGATGCCCGATTCCGTGCAGGGACGTTGCTGTTCGCTGGACGATGTGTACGATGCGCGCCGTGTGGCGCAGCAGATCGGGATTCCGTACTACGTCGTCAATCACGAAGAGCGATTTGAGCGCGACGTGGTGCGGCCGTTTGTAGAGGAATATCTTTCGGGGCGGACTCCGATTCCGTGCAGCCTCTGCAACAATCATTTGAAGTTCGATCAGTTGCTGCTGGTAGCACGACAGATCGGGGCGGAGCGCGTGGCAACCGGGCACTATGCACGAGTGAGCTGTGACGAATCGAGTGGGCGGTGGCTGTTGCGTCGTCCCGCGGACTCGAGCAAGGACCAGACCTATTTCCTGTTCGGACTCACGCAGGAGCAGCTAAGCCGTACGCTGTTTCCCCTCGGAGATCTGACCAAGCCGGAAGTGCGCGACCTCGCGCGCAAGTTTGGCCTGGCGTCGGCGGAGAAGCCTGATTCACAGGAGATCTGCTTTGTCCCGGGCGGCGACTACAAGCGGTTCATCGACGCCTATCTTGCCGAGCAAGGCGAGTCTTTGCCGGATACGGCGGGAGAGTTAGTCACCACCGACGGACAGGTTGTGGGCGAGCATGCGGGGATTCACAACTTCACCGTAGGCCAGCGCAAGGGATTGGGAGTCGCGACAGGATCGCCGCTTTACGTCATCCAGATCAGCGGCGCGGACAGGCAGGTGATTGTCGGGAGCGACGAGCATCTTTATTCGCAGACTTTGCGAACTCGACGCGTGAATTTGATTTCGGTGGATCAACTGTGCTCACCGATGCGCGTCGCGGTGAAGATCCGGCATCGGCACGAGCCGGCCCCCGCCATGATCGAGAGCGCCGGCGAGGATGAGATTCTCGTCACCTTCGACGCGCCCCAACGGGCGATCACGCCGGGACAGGCAGCGGTGTTCTACGACGGGGATGTGGTGGTGGGCGGCGGTTGGATCGTTTGATCGCGGTGCGCCTGCATTTTGTCACCGTCTTCTGAGGTGCTACCAGCAGAGACCTTGCCAGCAACGTCTCTACGGAGGGACTTTAGAAACGGCTCCCCGGTCTTCTTGAGTTTCTCTTCCAGCTTCGCGGTGCAATCGCAGTTGCCACAGGCCCAAGCTTCGGTTCCGTTTTCGTCGCGGCATTTTCGCCGGTCGTGGGCATCTTGAATGCGGCTGAAATCAAAGTATTCTTCCCAGTACGGACGTTCCTCCTGCAACGGCGTTGGACAGTAACAAATCTCAACCCAGCGTGCCGTTTGGTCGGGACAGAGACGCGCGTCCTGCATGTTGCGGAGGTATTCGTCTCCGGCGACGGAACCTTTTCCCAATGTGCCATCTTCTATCGCCTTCAGCAGGTCGCCTTCGCGGCCAGGTTTAACGCGGGCTCGCACTAAATAACGCATAGACATTGGATGCTGACAACACGAGACGGGGTTCGACCACAGTTCCGAAAGCGTGCTTCCGCTCGCAGCCAGTTGAAGGTAGCTTTCCCTACACTCTCATTGGAGGCCGGCTTGAGCCAGCATTTGCTGAAACTGGCTTCGCGTCCGCATGTCGATCGATTGTGCGACCAGCTTGCCCTCGCGATCGTAGACAAAACTTTTCGGGATTCCTTCGACGATGAATGCGTCATTCACTTTCCGTCCGGGATCGAGCAGAACCGGATAACTAATCTTCTTTTCTTCGATGAACGGTCTTACCTTGCCGGCGTCCTCATCCGAGATCGATAGAACGACGAATCCCTGGCCTTTGTATTTGTCATAGAGCGCCTGCAAGTCGGGCATCTCTTTCCGGCATGGCGGACACCACGTGGCCCAGAAATTCACCAGTACGACTTTGCCTTGCAGATCGCGGAGGTGCCACGGCTGTCCGCCTAAATCAGTGAGCGTAAAGTCAGCCTTCTGGCGGATGGCGTCATCGGCCTCGAGCTTAGTCATGGCTTCGGCGAATTGTGGATCGTCCGATTCCGCCTTCATGTGCTCATAACGCACTAGCGAAGCGAGTTCGACATACACGTGGTTGGGCTGGCCCGGTTGGCCGAAGGGAGGCTGCTCGTGGGCGGCCAAAGCGAGAGTCGTGGTGACTTCTTGCAATGTATCGCGGCCGAAGTCCCCCTCGGTCGCAAGGTTTGCGAGTCCTTCGGCAAGCCGCAACTTATTGAGAGTTACCGGAAGGGCGCGAATCTGCAGAGCGAGATCGCGCGTCCTTTTGGCGCGCACGTTGTCGTCAAGCTTCCGGAGCCCGTGCAACTGCTCCAGGATGGGCTGCTCCTGGGGGCTGTAGGGGACTTTTTGCTGAGAGAAAGCCGGCACATTGGCCAAGAAGAGAGACGCAAGGAGAAGCCGGAACACAAGACGACGCAGACCAAGCATACGAACGGAGCCTCGAAACACGCTGGCCAGCCAAAATCCGAAACGGGACGCCTCGTTCTAGATGAACATTTCGTCCTGGGGAACCGGACGACGTTCTTCGCGACTGCCTCCGTTTTTCCGAGCCCGGTGGCTGAACAGGAACTCCAGCCCAACCGTGATGCCCTGCATCAGTCCTGAAACCTGGCGGACCGGGGATACGACGGTTTTGTGCACCATTTCGGAGGTCTGCTCCACCTTGTCGAGGGTGCGGGTCAACAACTCGTCTGCCCGGATCACTTGCAGGCGCGCCCGGTCGACGGCATCGCTGACGGCGACGTCGACGCGTTCGATCTCCCCCCGAACCCTGGTGGTGATTTCCTCCAGATTGGTCGCAATGACCTGGAGTTTCGGTTGCATTTCCGTGAGTACGGTGCGGGCCTCTTCCACCGTCGGTAATACCTTGTTTTGCACTTCGGTGGCCAGGCTCTGTATTCGTTCGCCGCTCTTGCGCATCGTGAAGTACATGGCCGCCAGAACGCAGGCTTGCAACAGCACGGCAAACCCGGTTAGAGCGATGAACACGGTAAGCTTTTCGTCCATAGCTATGCCTCCGTTACGTTCAGATGAGCGGCCCGCACAAGCGAAGAGAAAAAAATGCGTTCAGGCTACGAATTTTTCGTGCCACTCGTCTCTGTAGTGGCCTCGTGATAGGCCTGACGGCCCGCTTCATAGGCGGCGCGGAACTGCTCTTTCTGCTGCCCGATCACTTCGCGGCCGCGGTCCGCCCACTGATTAGCCTGTTCGCGGGCTTCCCGAGCCCGGCTTCGCATGTAATCCCGCCCTTCTTCAGCGCGGGCACGAATGGCGTCGCGGGTCTCGCTGCCCGACCGAGGAGCATAAAGGACGCCAACCAGGGCGCCTAGTCCGAGTCCAGCCAGAAACCAAACGAAACTATTGCCGTCGCGATCCGACATCGTATTACCTCCATTTCAAGAGCTAAAGCGGATGGTAGCACCCTCGATGCGGGAATACAATTCTGCCACTTCCGTAGGCAGATGCGAAGCCCGATGCGGCTTTTGAAGAGATCACTTAAAGCGAGACGCCACGTTTCCAGGGAATGAAATCTTCCTGTCCGTTCACCTCGGCCTTGGTGCGAATCTCACCGCTGGCGACTCGGATGGTGAAATCGAGAATTTCGTCTCCCACTTCCTGGATTGTGGCCGACCCAGCAATGACGCTCCCAGTATCGACATCGATGATGTCAGCCATGCGCCGGGAGAGATCCGTGTTCGAGGAGACCTTGACGACCGGGGCGATGGGATTGCCGGTTGGAGTGCCTAGCCCGGTGGTGAAGAGGACGACGTTGGCGCCCGCACCGACCTGCGCTGTGACGCATTCGACGTCATTGCCGGGGGTGCACTGTAGATTCAGGCCGGGCCGTGTAGCGTACTCGGGGTAGTCGAGCACGGCGGAGACGGGCGCGGTTCCACCCTTCTTGGCGGCCCCGGCGGACTTCATCGCATCGGTCAAAAGGCCGTCCCGGATGTTTCCCGGCGAAGGATTCATGTCGAAGCCTGAGCCGACGGCGCGCGCCCGTGCTGCATAGTCCGTCATGAGCTGAATGAAGCGGTCACCCAGTTCCTTTGCCGTTCCCCGGTCGATCAGTTCCTGCTCGACGCCGCAGAGTTCCGGGAATTCGGAGAGAATCGTTCGGCCACCCAGCGCGACCAGAAGGTCCGACGCGCGGCCGAGCGCCGGGTTGGCGGAGATCCCTGAGAAGCCGTCGGAGCCACCGCACTTCAGGCCCAGGCACAGATCCGAGATAGGAGCGGCGGATCGGCTGGCTTCATTGGCTTGAATCAGGCCCTGGAAAGTAAGGCGGATGGCCTCAGAGAGCATGGCCTGTTCCGAGCCACTACGCTGCTGCTCAAGGACATAGACCGGCTTGTTGAAGTGAGGATTCCGCTTCTGCAACTCCTGCTGCAGAATCGATGCCTGTGCATTCTGGCAACCGAGACTCAGCACGGTTGCTCCGGCGACATTGGGATGATGAATGTAGTTGGCGATCAGGCCGCACAGGCTATTGGCATCCTGCCGCGTGCCGCCGCATCCTCCCTCATGCAGAAGGAAGCGGATGCCATCAACATTTTCAAAAAGCTTGTTGCGTAGAGATGTAGCTTGAACCAGCAACGCGCCTGCTCCGAGGCCGGATGTTTTTCCTGCACGGTAAGCTTTGGCGAGTTCCGCGACCTGTTGGCGATATGCCGGCGGAGGAACAAAGCCCAGTTCTTCTTCGAGGGCCTGCTTGAGCTTCATGATGTTGCGGTTTTCACAAAAGACAAGTGGCACGACCAGCCAGTAATTCCGGGTGCCGACCTGTCCATCGGAGCGGCGAAATCCCTGAAAAGTCCTTCCAGCCCAGGCCGAGGTGTCAGGTGCCGTCCAGCGGAAAGGCGCAGCCTGCGCGTGGAAAGGCGCCGTCTGGTTGTGGACATTCGTTGTGGTGAGGAGTTCACCGCGTTGAATCGGCTTGGCGGCCTGGCCGACCACAATGCCGTACATGATGATGCGATCGCCCACGGCGAGCTCTGTGGCGGCGAACTTGTGTTTCGGCGCAATGTCGCTGAGAAGGGAAATCGCTGTGGACCCGAATTGGACCGTTTCACCCCGATGGAGCTTCGTCAGAGCGATCAGGACGTTATCCCGGGGGTCGAGTTGGAGAGTTCTGGCCTGGAGTTTGGTTTCAGTCGGCAATGTCATGAAAGATCAAGTGAGATCAAAATACATCTCGTAGGGTTCGTGAAAACCCATCGAGTAAAAGGGAACAAATTCATCGTCGGTGCTCGGCCGCAAACGGAACGTGTTGGCTTGCCGGTTTTGCGCAAAGCTGGAAATTAAATCGGAGGAAAGCTTCCTCTTCGGTTTCACCAGCACAGTCGGACCATAGGTGAGTGCGACACGCTTCGGGTGCTGCTCGTCAATCGGCGCATATGTCAATTCCATCGGAAGCTCGACGGCGACTTTGTCCCCGGCGCTCCACTTCCGGTCGAGTGTCGCCCAGGAACCCGGGGCGCACGATACGTTTTGCTTCTGTCCATTCACCTGGAGAGATGCGCTTTTACACCAGCCTGGGATACGCACGCGCAGCGGGAACTGCCCCGGCCCTGCGGATTGGATGCTAAGAGTGGAGGTCTGGGATTCAGGGTAGCTGGTCTCTTGCCGGAGCACCACGCCGCGCCAGGAGACTTCCGACGGAACGAACAAGTTCACGTACAGAGCCTCGTTGTCATGCATGTAGATCAGGTTGTGATAGTCCGCTATAGCTTGTGGATAAGTTCCGGAGCAGCAACACCACTTTTGATCTTCGCGATAGACTTTGGTGCCTCCGCCGACGCGGTAGTCGCTGTAGTAGAAAGTGTGCCCATCAGGCTGCATCGGGAGACCACCTCCGATGCCGTTGTAGAACATCTTCTCGACCCAGCCGCCGTACTTGGCCTGCCCGGTAAATGACATCAGGTATCGCGACAGCTTGAAAATCGCCCACGAGCCGCAGCCAGTCTCAAATGTCGATGATACGGTGTCGAGGGAATTTCCCAGGCTGCCATCGGGAGGCATCAGTTCTTCGTCAGGGCCGAATCCGCCGGTTGCGTAGGCTTGAGTGCGCTGGAACCACTCCTGAGCATTGACGATGGCGTCGAGATACTTCGGATCGCCAGTAATGGCGTAGGTCATCGCACAACTGCTCAGGGTGTTGCAGTGACTGTAAGCGTGCCGATAGTCGGGCCGTGGGTTGGGATGATTGAACTGGCCCCAATAATTGTCGTAGTGCCACACATCGCCAAAATTGCGGTAACGAGTATCGCCCGTGTACTGGTAAGCGCGATAGAGATTTTCTGACAGCGTGTACCACTCGGTTCCGTCCGCGCTGAATCCACGCTCCCCATCTTTTGGGGTGCGTCGAGTGCGATCGAGATTTTTCTCGGCCCATGCGGTGATGCGCTCAAGGTATTCGATCGCCGTCTTGTTGCCCGTGTACGCGTACATATCCACGAGCCCGCAAACGGTTTTCTCATAGATATAGTGCGGGAACTGCGGCTTGCGGGAGTAATAGAAATACCCGTCGGCATCGATCGCCTTTGCCCACTCGTCGATGAGGTACGAAGCTTTATCGCGGATGGCGGTGTCATCGGTCGCTTTGTACATGCGGGCCATGCCGCTGACAAACTGTCCAAAGGCGTTGAAGATATCCGGATCGGCAACGGACGTATGGCTGGAGTCGGTCCAGTGACCGCCATACCATCCGATGAGCGGCGTGCCGGGTGCCGGCAATCCCTTACGCTGGCGAAACCCGAGCAGAAGATTGTCATTGGGAATATTGAAGAAGAGATCGCGAGCGGCGTCGTACTGACTTTTGAAGCGGCTGTCGAGGAGCTTGACACCCGAGTAATCGAAGAGTTCCAGCTTGCGCGGAACGTCTACCGCAAAAAGAGTCTTCGGCCAAAACGCCGCTGCGGTGCAGCCGATTGTGGCGACTTTTGCAAAGTCACGCCGGTTGAGTAGTGTCGCCATTCGATGCCTCCCTCGCGAGGTATGTTAACCTCGCACGCAGCGTTTGCGCTATCTTAACGATTAGAATGGCGGCAGGCTTGCACCTGCCGATGAAACCGAAGAGTAACAGAAAAGGGCAAACAGGCTGAATAACTCCAGAGATGAGGGACTGCGATGCGTTCATGGATGCAGCACGTTTTGTTGATTCTTACGACACTCGTTTTCTTATCGTTTAACGCCTCTGCTGACGGCAAGAACCTCCGCATGTACTTCATCGACGTAGAGGGCGGCCAGGCGACCTTGCTCGTCGCTCCCTCGGGACAGTCGTTGTTGGTCGATACCGGTTGGCCTGGCGAGAACAATCGGGATGCAGACCGAATCGCAGCCGCCGTCAAAGATGCGGGCCTCAAGCAGATCGATTACCTGCTCATCACGCACTATCACCCCGATCACGTCGGCGGAGTGCCGCAACTTCTGAAGCAGGTCAAGGTCGGAACGTTTGTGGACCACGGTCCGAATACCGAAAATGACGAGATGGCTCCAGAGGGATACGACGCTTACCTCAAAAGTGTGGGGTCGTCGAAGCATATTGTTGCGAAACCGGGGGACAAAATTCCAGTCGCCGGCGTCAACATCGAAGTTCTGGCGGCGGCGGGCGATCACATTTCTAAACCCGTAAATGGCGCGGGAAAGCCGAATCCATATTGCTCCTCGGAGCCGAAGTGGCCAGCGGATCACACGGAGAATGCTGCGTCACTGGGATTTCTGCTGACCTACGGCAGTTTCCGCTTTCTCGACTTTGGTGATCTGACCAAAGACAAGGAAATCGGCCTCGTGTGTCCGAATAATCTCATCGGCACAGTCGATTTATTCCTGGTCAGCCACCACGGTATGAACATGTCGAATACCAAGGCGATGGTAGACGCACTGCATCCGCGGGTGGCGATCATGGAGAATGGGCCAAAGAAGGGCGATTCGCCGGAGGCGTGGCAAACCGTGCACGACTCGCCGGGTCTGAAAGATCTTTGGCAGTTGCATTACACCGCGAGCTCCGGCGATCACAACGTGGCGAAGGATTACATCGCCAACCTGGATGGCGATGCAGACGGGCATTCGATCAAAGCGACGGCACAGGCAGATGGAACATTTACCGTGCTAAATACGCGCAATCAGAAGGAAGAGACTTACAAGAAGTAAATGGTTCGTCTTTCCTGCACAGTCTGCCGACTTCGCGCGAGCGAAAAGCCGCGCTACTTTTGCGCTTTTGCATTGCCGCTCGCGGTTTCGCTGCGTTCGGCTGTGATTGCGTACAGGAGAAGAGCAGTCTCACCTGCCGCATACCCTGATCCGGTCTGGTTCGGCATGCTGATGAGCGGACGGTCAGGCAGCGCCTTGACCGTAATGACGATTCGGTCGACGGTTTTTCTTTTCAGCCCGACTGTGTAGAGAAACGTTCGGTAGTCCTCGTAGCTTTCGTCCCGCGTGTATTTCAGAACCGGAGACGCCAATAGTGCCACAGGGTTCAGCAGCGTCGAGGAACTGACCACGTTGGAGCGGGCGACCTCCAATCCCCAACGCAGGGGAATTTCCTGCTTCGTGCCATCGGAGAAATAAATCGTGTAGCTCCCCATCTCTTCTCCGGGATTACCTCGCGTCGGATAGCCGTCGGGTGTAGTGACGTTTCCCAGGAAGTGCAGTCGGTCAGCCTCGGCGTGAACTGGAACTTCCAGGCTCGCTCCGTTTCGAATCACAAGCGGGCGCGTGTGGCCATCGATCTGCGCGGTTTGGAAGGGAACTGGACCAACGAGAAGCGCTGGTGCGTCCCAAGTGTAGAAATCTCCTCCATGTTTTCGAACGTAGTCTTCCGAGTTCTCTTTCCAGAATGAAAGGCTCGCCGCTTGAACTAATTCCCAGTCGGCGGCTTGTTGTTCCGCCAGCGACTGAAGGTTTATGCCGTGATAACCGCTGTTCTCGTTGGCGTTTAGATGGGGCCGGGACAGCAGTATGGGTGACCGCAGACTAGGCACAGGCTCTCCGATGTCGTAGCGGTAGAGATCGGATAAACGCGAGAAAACTTCGGAGCGCACGGTGCGGTCGGCGGTGACGACGCCTTCGGCGAGGGTGGGGCCATCCATCGAGATATCTTCCCGCATGTACTGCGTCATGTCGGCCCACTCCCAGAAAAATGTGCCGGAAAGCTTGCCTTGTTGCTCAAGGGTGCCGAGAGCATGAACTTCCCGGTCCATCAAGCGGGGAAGCTTTCCGACCGGTCCGCCCCATTCTGTGAAGATGATCGGTTTGGCGGCGCCGAATTCTTTGATCACCTCGGCGAAGTGTCGTTCCTCGTAGGTGTAAGGATGGGCGGTATAAAAGTCGAAGTTGGCATCGTCGAAAAGCCGGCGCACCGACGCGATGGTGTTGTCGGGGGCAGAAGGACCCGGGGTAGACATCAGGATGCTCGGTTCGAGCGTTTTGATTCTCTGCCGCGCATCCTTCATCACTTCGAGTGTAGGAGTGCTTTCATTGGCCAGGAGAATCGCCCAGAATGCGGGATTATTCCAGTCGCGCCGGACGACGCGCTCGAGAATATTGATGCCGGTTTGCAGCGTGGACGGCGGAGCCTTTGTGAAATCGATCCAGGTGAGTCCGGATTCCTGTGTGACCAGGATCCCGTCGCGGGCCGCCACTTCAAGCTCGTAAGGGGCATGCGGATAGTGCACCAGCCGCACGGCGTTTGCGCCCATTGACTTGATCATGCGAAAGTCCTGGTCGATCTGCTCATGGGAGAGTGTGTAGCCCTGTTTATCCCAGAGTCCGTGACGTGCCACCCCTTTCAACACCAGCGGCTTCCCGTTCAACACAAGCTTGTTGCCTTGAACCACAAGGCTACGAAAGCCGGTGTCCGTTCCGAATGTGTCGTCGCCGCGCGGTGAAGCCAGCTTTACAGAAAGCTGATAGAGGGCCGGATGATCCGGAGACCAGAGATCCACCGTATCGAGCGTCCAGTGCAGTGTCGCGGTGGAATTCTGTGATCCAACGTTCGCATCCTGCTCGACATGAGCTACGCGCACTTGCTGATGTTGAAGGTCTGCCACGATATGGACCTTCTGGTCTCCCGTCGAGCGAACGAAAACATCGAGAGTACAGTCGGCAGTTTTGAAGTCGGGCGAGAGTTGGTAACTCAGCCGTGCGTTCTCGATGTAGGGGTCAGTTCTGATTTCGGCGTAAGCGTCGTAGATGATTCCGCCGGAATTTTCCCAGGCAGCGGCGGGGCCCAGCCCGAGTGGCGCTTGCCAGTCGACAAGTTCCATCTCGATCTTGTTCGGCCCCGTCTTCGCCACGTCTGTGACATCGAAGATGTGAGGCGTATAGGGGGCGATGACGCCCATTTCGTGCCCATTTACCCGCAGCTTTCCGTTCCCCGCGATGCCTTCGAACCGCAACAGCAAGCGTTGCGCGGAGGTCAGTTGCGAAAACTCGGCATTGCGCACCAGCGTCGCCGTTCCGACGGGCCGATACGAAGAGGGCACAACAACCGAATCGTAGAGCTGTCCGGCGATCCAACGTTGCCAGTAGCCAGAGAGCGAGATGCGCTGTTGTGCGGCCGCTGAGGTGGACAGAGAAACGGAGAGCGCGAAAAGGATCAACGCAAAAGCGGCAGTGCACGTGTTCTGCTTTGAAACACGCATAAGGAAAACCTCCTCGGCGAAAGCGTGTTTGCAAATTCGGAATGCAGTTCGAAATCGAGCCGGACATTATAGCGAATTGCGAACATGGGCAAACGACTTCTGAATTCGCGTAGTATAGGACGTTCCAATCGATGAAGTTCGAGGGCGGAGAATGCTGCGAAGGGCCTGGTTTCTCGTTTGTCTCATGCTGGTTGCAATGCAGTCGCTCAGCGCGGCAGCTCCATTGAAACCCTACCGTGTATTGATCGTTATCTCCGATCAGTGGAAAGATCCGCGCAGTTTCCTTGTGAGCGGAAGCGGAGAATTTCAGACGATCGTGACCCTGTTCAAGTCCTGGGGAATCCCGTTCGATATTCTGCGGCTGGATCAAACCCTGATGGATCCGAACCACTTTACCGATTTCGAGGGCAAGCCCCGGTATGGGGCGATCCTGTGGGATGTTCCGGGGGATGCTTCGCAGGCAGACCAGGCTTTGGTGACGGATGCGGTAGAAAAACTGCACATTTCGCTGATTGCGATTGGAGACCGTTTGCGGCAGCCGGCAATCCAGCGGCTCCTGGGAGTTCAGTATAAGAGCGAGCACATGAACAGCGCTCACGCGATGGTCAAGGGAGATTCGTTCATCCTGCGCGGATTGGCGCAGGATCTTCGGCAGCAGGGTCCGGAGGCAGTGGCGATGCGTCGCGTTCAGGTCGAGGCAACCGATGCGAAGGTTCTGGCGGAAGCGGGCGGCGTTCCGCAAGTGACCGAGCGAGAAGTCGACCACGACACGCGGGCGATCTGGATCGGCGGCGACATCGATCAGATGCTTCTCTATCAGCCTATGCGGACAACGTTACGGCGTGCCGTCACGGAGGCGATCGGATACTCGCTCACGAAATCCTGGACGAAGACAATCGTCCTCACGATGGACGATATGGGAAACGCGCAGAATGCGTGGCTCGAACATTGGCACTACCCGGCGCTGAGCGCGGAGCAGATTCGGCACTCGATGATCGAACCATTGCAGGCGCACCATGCGATTCTTTCGCTGAATATCGTCCCCGGTTTTGTCGACGACGCACAACACAAGATCGTTCCCACCTGGCACCAACAGTTCACCGATGAGTTCGGCGTGAAACAGGATTATGTGTCGACGAAGAAGGGATTGGATGAAGGCATAGCGGCGGGCGTACTTGAAATCGAAAGCCACGGCTGGACCCACATGCAGCCGGATCTGGATTCACCACCTGGGCCATGGTGGGGTTCTCCGCTCATGGAGGAACGTGCGGAAGTGGGATGGTATCGCGAGTTCTACGATATTCGCCGAAACCGCGAGATCGCGGCGGCCGAGCAGAAGTTTCACATGCTGCAATCAGCCGACTGGATCGAAAAAGAGTTCGGGCACTTTCCTCTGGAGTTTTCAACTGGCGGAAATGGCGTCTCTCGCAGCCCGGACAACAATACCTGGCGGCTCGCTGCCGAAGCCGGATACGGATATTACGGTGGCTACCTGGGGCGAGACCTGGCAGTAGAAGGCCGGGCCGACTCGAACGCCGATTTTGGCGGAACGGACGACGTTCCGCTGCTGCTTCCTGCGCCCCCGGACGGGCACGACCGCGGCATTGCCCACGACCCAGAGGGATTCGCGAAAGTTTTTGATAAGTATCCCGGCTATGCATTCACGGGACTCGACGAGTACATCGGATATCAGCATGCGCAGATCGGCCTGACTGCCGACAACGGAGGCGCGAAGCTCACGGTCTCCTATGATCCGCACTACTGCAGGGCGCTGATCGCCAAAAATTCGAATTGGGACTTCAACGTCGCGGACTGGCTGCGTCCACAATTGCAATCGGCGCAGATATGGGTGGACGGGAAGAGCCTCGGTCCGGCGAAGAATGAAACGGAAACGATTCCACTGGCGGCTGGAACAGAGAAACACATCATTGAAATTCGCGAGAAGAAGTGACTGTTCGCGAAGGCTTACAAAATCCTTTCCGGGGGTCACACGATGCAATCGTTGAGCGTTCGTTTGTGGTGTAGGGTTGCGATGACGCTGTGCGTGGCGCTGCCGGCTTTCGCTGTTCCCATCTCGTCCGGCACAACCGAGCTCAAGAATGGCTGGCACATGGAGTCCTCCTGGAACGTTGTGCAGGACGGAAACCTGATCTCGCAGGTTTCCTACGATGATTCGAAGTGGCACCCGATCCGCGCCATGCCCGCGACTGTGCTCGAGGTTCTGCAGGAGGATGGCACTTATCCGAACTTGTACTTCGGTAAGAACCTGACCGAGACCGTTCCCAAAGATTTATTCAGGCAGGACTGGTGGTATCGCACAGTGTTTACCGTGCCGGACGAGCACAAGGTGCACTGGCTGGTGTTCAAGGGCATCAACTACCGCGCCGAAATCTGGCTGAACGGCGAACGCATTGCCAATAACCGGGAAGTGGTTGGCATGTACAACGCCTTCGAGTTCAACGTCTCCGGAAAAGTGAAGCCTGGCGCTCAGAATGTTCTGGCGGTGAAGGTCACGCCGGAGCAGGCGTTTGAAGATGTGGACGGCGTCGAACTCGCCGACGCCTGGTTCGATTGGATCAACTCCAAGTATCTCGGCATTCGCCTTCCCGAGCAGCAGATCGGTATCTCTTACGTTGCCGACCGAAATGCGGGAGTGTGGAAGCAGGTGTACCTGCGCAGTACCGACGAAGTAGAAATTCGAAGCCCGTACGTGAAGACCGAGCTGCCATTGCCCAAAACAGCGCCGGCGGTATTGACCGTGTACTGCGATTTGCATAATGGCAGCCAATCGCAGGTGGATGGGGTGTTGTCAGGCCAGATTCTGCGCGAGGGAAAGAGCGCCATCCCCATTGAGCAGAAAGTATCGCTCGGTGCCGGTGAGACGCGCGAAGTTGAGTTCAGCGCCGACAAGTTCCCGCAACTGTCCTTGGCAAGTCCGGATTTGTGGTGGCCCTACCAGTGGGGGCCTGCAAATTTGTACAGCTTGAAATTACAGTTCCGAATCGGCGACGCCACCTCAGACTCGGCGCAAATCCGCTTCGGAATCCGGAAGATTACGCAGCATCGCGATTCCGACGAGCGCTTTCCCCAGCTGGGCGGCGGCGGAAACTTCTACCTAAAAGTAAACGGCGTCGACTATCTGGTGCGCGGTGGTGATTACGCTCCGGATCTTCTTTTCAAGTACGACGAGGATCGCGAGGCGGCAATTCTCCGCTATGTGAAAGACATGGGGATCAACCTGCTGCGCTGGGAGTCAAAAATTTCCAGCGAGCACATCCTCGACCTCGCCGACGAGGAGGGAATTCCCGTCATGCTGGGCTGGATGTGCTGCAACCAGTGGGAGAAATGGAGCCAGTGGGATCGCGAAGACCATCGCGTGGCGCGCGAAAGTCTACGGGCGCAGGCCGGAATGTTGCGGTCGCACCCATCGGTATTCATATGGGCAAACGGCAGTGACGGGCTGGCGGTTCCCGAGGTCAGGAAAGACTACAACCAGATCCTCAGCGACCTTCACTGGCAGAACGCGGTGGTCGACACGGTGTCGAGCTTCAACAAAGGTCCGGACGGCAAAGTAGTGTGGAGCGGAATCCGCATGGAGGGCCCCTACAGTTGGCGGCCGCCCTCGTACTGGTACGACAACCACTACAAAGGCTCAAACGGTTCATGTGCTGAGCAGGGAGACAACGAGAGCATTCCACCGTTCGAGAGTCTGAAGAAGTTTATCCCGGCAGACAAGCTTTGGCCGCTGAACGATTTCTGGTTCTATCACGCCGGATCGACAGAACGGAACAACACGCTCGCAAATGCGGCACTCGTGGTGGAGAAGCGATATGGACCCTCGAACAGCGCGGCCGAATTCGCCGAGAAGGCCCAGATTGCCCATTATGAAAACACACGAGCGCAGTTTGAAGCGTTCGCCGCCAACGGCTGGGCAGATCACAAAATGACGATGTACTGGATGCTCAACAGTCACTGGCCGAACTTCTTCGGGCACATCATCGACTACTACCTGAAGCCGGGAGGCGCGTACTACGGCGCGAAAAAGGGACTGCGTCCGGTGAGCATCGTTTACGACTATTTCGCCAGCGGCGATCGCAGCAAGGCGAAGATTTTCGTTGTGAATCAGACATTGAATTCGCTGGCGAATCTGCAGGCGACGGTTTCGGTGATCGATTTGAACGGCGCCGTAAAGTATTCCGCCAAAGCCGACCATCTCGCGTCGCGTCCACTCTCTTCCACCGTTGCACTTGAACTGCCGTGGGTTAAGGATTTACCGCTGTTTTTTGTGCGATGTCAGCTTCGCGACAAAACCGGGAACCTGTTGGCAGACAACGTCTACTGGCAGGCGGCCGCAGAGGACACGCTCGTTCCACCCGACAAGGAGAATGCATTCGATTCGACGCAAATCTCATGGGCGGATTTAAGCGCACTGAACGGAATGCAATCCGCGACGGTCTCGGCAAAGGGCGCGCTCAAAGAGGCTCATGGCTGGGAGATCGCGACCGTCACCTTGAAGAACGACTCTTCGGTTCCTGCATTCTTTGTGCGAGCGGAGATCGTGCCAGGAGCGGATGCGGATGAGATCCTTCCGATTACCTGGAGCGATAACTATGTGACGATTTTCGGAGGTGAATCGGTGACTCTGGAGGCACGCTACCGCCGTCCGGATTCGCAAGGGTCGGCCCCAATGGTTCGCGTGGCGGGACACAATGTGGCGGCCATGACCGCTCCTATGGAGAATGCCCCGGCTGCAACTGCCGACCGGCATTGAAGATACACCGAAAAAGTGGCGTCTCGGAGTAGAATATCCGTGCCCAAATGCGGCGGTGAAATCACCACATGTCAAAGTCTGGAAAATCGCGAAAAGGTCACTACGACAAGAACTTTATCGCTGTAACTCAGCGTGTCTTTGCGGTTTTGGAAGCGTTGAGCCAACAGCCCAAATCCGGGGTGCCGCTGGAAGAAATCACGCAAATCAGCGGCCTTCCCAAGACCACTGTCTTCCGCCTTCTGTACTCCATGCACAAGCTGGGATTTGTGGAACAGGATCCGGATACGGGTTTGTACTCGCTCTCAGGGAAGTTCTTTGAGTTGGGCACAAACGCGCTCCCGTACCAGCGCCTCACCGTGCTGGCGCGCCCGCTGATGCAGACTCTGCTGTTGAGCTTTGGCGAGTCGGTTAACCTGGCTGTACCGCGCCTGGGTGGTGCCATTTATATCGCCGTTCTCGAGAGCCCGAAACCACATCGCGTTGCTGCTTCGGTTGGCGGTTTTTCGTTCCTTCACTCGACATCGGTAGGGAAGTGCATCGCGGCGTATCTTCCTACCGAGGATGTGGATAAGCAGCTGCTGCGGCATGGCATGCCGCCTCTCACGCCGACGACGATCATCTCGCGCTCGGGACTCGAAGACGAACTGGCAAGGGTCCGGGCCGAAGGTGTCGCGGTCGATAACGAGGAGAACGTGCAGGGGATCATCTGCGTGGGTGGCCCCATCTTTGCCGCCAGCGGACATCACCCGATTGCTGCCATGAGCGTTTCGGGACCGTCGGTCCGGATGTCGCAGAATTTGCCTGCCATCAAGACAGCGGTCCGGGAAGCAGTGCAGACGATTTCGGTTCTCTTGGGCTCCCCGGAAGGACCCCGGCAGCCCGCCGAGGCCTCCGCGATTCCTTCGGCGTCCTGAGTTCGATCCGGATCAAATCTTCCATTTCCCGAATCCCGGTCTCCCTCTAAGCGCTTTGTGACTTTGCGGAATGTAGTCCGCAAATCAAGAACTTAGCCCATGAATTATTCGGAATTTAAGTTCCATATTCGGAATCCCAAAAATCATACATTAATTGAAACGATTCGAAATGGCTGCAAAACCGGCCAGTCTTGGGTCGCGGAATTTTGGATTACTGCAGTGTTTTACGGCCTTTAGCTGCCATATTGCACTAACCGATTCATATTACGAAATATCTTGACAACGTTTAGAAGACCTTGCTACGCTGCGCACGTTTCGCAAGCGTGCTTCGCTCGGGGGGCGGTCTGCCGTGAGGGATAACCGACGAAGTTCATCACATACTTACTGAGCTCACGGAAAAGTTTGCTGGCAATCACAAAGCAGACGTAAATGTACAGGAGGCGTTCTATGTCGAACTGCTGCTGGGTGCGCATCTGTGCGGTCAGTTGTGCGCTCGTCCTTGCGCTATTAGGCCTGTCTTCCAACCTGTCTGCGCAACAAGGCCAAGCCACAATCACTGGAACGGTTGAGGACGCGTCCGGCGCTCTTCTCGCGGGCGTGAACGTCACGGTCACAAACAAAGATACTGGCGTTGTCACCAAGACGACGACCAATGAATCCGGGCGCTACACGCTGTTGTACCTGCCCGTCGGAACGTATACCGTTCAAGCCGAAAAGGCTGGATTCAAAACTTCGGTTAAGACGGATCTCGTACTCGCTGCTGAGCAGCAAGCGGGAGCGAATTTTACTCTCAGCGTCGGCCAGGTGAGCGAGAAAGTGGAAGTTTCGGCGAGTTCACAGGCCATCGAAACGGAATCCGCGACCTTGTCAGAAACCGTCAATGAGCGAGCCATCGAAGAACTGCCGCTCAATGGACGCAACCCAGCCGATCTCGTTCTTCTGACACCGGGCACGACGAACGTGCTGCAGAGCGACGTGGGACAGCACCAGAGTTACACCACGTTTCCGATTGAGACGGGCGCGACCAGCAGCGGCGGGCGGCAGGGGAGTACCGTCTACTTCCTCGACGGCGCATACAACCAAGACAACTATCACCTGCTGGCGGCGCCGTTCCCGAACCCGGATGCGACGCAGGAATTCAAAGTCATCGGCAACAACTTCGATGCGCGTTACGGATTTGCTCCTGGTGGCGTGGTCAGTATCGTCACCAAATCCGGAACAAACCAATGGCATGGTGTGCTGTTCGAGTATCTGCGCAACAACGCCGTGAACGCCACGGATTACTTTACAGGGTCAACCGACCTGATCAAGCGCAATCAGTTTGGCGGCTCGATCGGCGGGCCGATTGTGAAAGACAAACTATTCATCTTCGGCAACTATCAGGGCACGCGGCAGCACCGGTCGGTTCTGAGCGGCAATGGCTACGTGCCGACAACAGCGATGCGTGCAGGGAACTTCGCCGCATATTGCCAGAACGGATTCGACAGCAATGGATTGTGCCTTGACAGGAATACCGTCACGAACCCGGATAATACAACGACAACTTATGTCGCCGACCAACTCTGGAACCCTCTCACCGATGCCGTCACGACCTTAAAGAGTCCTACAGCCACTGTGGGCGGGCCTCTCGGAGTATCTCAGAACGCGCAATTTCAGGTGGCCGATGTGCTTGCCCACCCGAACATCTACTTCCCCAACAACCAACTCACCGGTACTTTCGATCCGGCGGCATTGACTCTACTGAGCTTCATGCCGACCAACACCGCCGATCAGTACGGCCGTCTCTCTGTTAACGGTTGGCCGAACATCAACAACTTCAATGAACAGACTTACAAGGTGGATTACAACCTCACCAACAACCAACGCATCAGTGGACGGGCGTTCATCAACTACTTCAACCAGCCACCCACTTCAATCAGCTTCTTCAGTTCGGATCGTTCTTGGACTGCACACTGGCAAAGTTATGCCGGCACGTGGACTTGGACCATCAATCCCAAAGTCGTAAATAACTTCACCTTCTCCTATAGCCGCTTGTTTGACACCAGCAACAGCGGATTGTTTGCCAATGGCAAGAGAATTTGCTACTCACAGTTGATCGCTGTCTCCGATCCGAGTACGACCCCCTGCTCGATCGAAGGTTTCTCGGTCGGCGGAGGGTATGATCACGGTAGCATCCCACTTAACGCGCAGAACTTTAATGGTATCAACCGCTGGACTTGGGGCTTTTCCGATTCACTCAGTATTTCGAAGGGAAAGCACCTCATCGTGGCCGGCGTTGATGTCATGCGCCAATACTGGTATGAAAACACTGACTGGCTGGCCCTGCCAATTATTAGTTGGAACGGTGGTACCAGCGGTCAATTTACCGGTTCTTCCTTTGCAGACTTTCTGTTGGGCGACGTCGGGAACTATTTGCAAGGTGGTGGCGAGTCGAATGAGATCCACGCTTGGATGATCGCCCCGTACATTGCGGACCAGATTAAGGTCAAGCCAAACCTGACGATCGATATCGGATTGCGTTATGAACCATGGCTGGCCCCTGTGGTTTCGGGCGGCCGCATATCGAGCTATATTCCCGGGGAGCAGAGCACGCGTTACCCGAATGCTCCGACGGGGCTGGTGTTCGCGGGTGATCCCGGAGTTCCAAGCGCGGGTTTGCCGAGCGATCATAAGCGGTTCTTCGACCCACGAATCGGCATTGCGTGGCAGCCGAAGGGACTGGGCGACACTTCGGTCCGCGCTGCTTTTGGTATGTTCGCAGTTCCTATGGACTATGCGAACTTCAATCACGCATCGGATCTGGCACCGTTCAGTCCGACATATCAGTTTCAAGCCGGCAGCGTTGTGCAGAGCCAAACCCTTCCGATCATTCCTTTCTCTAACCCGTGGTCCGTATACACTCCTTTGAACGGCCAGAATCCATTCCCTCCGTTCGCCAGCCCGGGCTCCGTGCCTCCATCTTCGGCGGCGATTCCAGGGGTGGTATCCGTTCCAGACGGCTTCACTCCGAACTATACGGATGGGAGAACCTACACCTGGAACTTGAGTATCGAACACCTGTTCGGCCGGCAGTGGCTCGCAAAAGCGGCCTACGTCGGGTCGGAGACTGACCATCAGTCGATCGCCGCTGACGAGAACTACGGGTTGTTCTTCGGCGCAAATGACCCGGCTAACGGCACACGGCTCAATCAGGCTTTCGGTCAAGTGCTTATCGTGGGTTCTCCCGGAACGGCAAATTACCAGGCTGGTGAGTTCACATTGGAAAAGAAGTTCTCCAATGGGCTTCAATTCAATGCAAACTACACCTACTCGCACACCATCGACTGGTACTCCACGGCGACGACGGCATTCACAGGCAGTATTGACGATCCCCGCTGCCTGAAGTGCAATCGGGCCAACTCATCCCTCGATGTACCACAGGTACTGAACCTCAACTTCGTCTACCAAATGCCGACGCTGCATGGCTCACGAGCCCTGAACGCGGTGATCGGAGGATGGCAGGTTAGCGGCATCTGGAGCGCACACTCTGGCAACGCAACTGAACTCTATTCTGGCCAAACGACCGCATGGGACGACGTGGGCGGCGATCACCTCGATTACGCTGCAGGGAAACACTCCGTCAGCCACAACAACTGGCGCAATGCCCCAGCATTCGCGGGTGTTACCGCCTCGTACCTCAACCCGAGTGATTTCGTGGTACCCCAACAGGGCTTCAAGGGGAACGCTGGTCGCGATCCAAAGGGCATGTTCTATCCCGGATGGAACGAATGGGAAACGGGCCTTGCCAAGTACTTCAACTTCACCGAGCGCTACCGCCTACAGTTCCGGTGGGAGCTGTTCAATGCGTTCAACCGAGAAACGTTCGGATGTTTGAATAACAACTTCTCGAGCTCGCAATTTGGACAGTTCGGCTGCTCGGCTAGCACTCCAAGAACGATGCAGTTTGCTTTGAAACTCTTCTTCTAACCGCAACCATGGACGGGCGGCAAACCTGCCGCCCGTCCTCTTAACCTCATCGGCTCCCTCAGCAGAACGGAATGGAATGTATTCCGTATCCACCTGCGCACTTCTGTGCTTGCAATTGAGATTGGCGTGGCGTAGCATCGGGCGTTCCGGCCGATTTTGTTAAACGTTTCAACTCGTTTTAAATCAAGAGTTAGCAGATTGACGATCCGGTATCCATCGATGATCAATCGGCGTGGTTTTCTTGGCACTCTGGGGGCGTCTGCGGTGTTGACCGCCGTTCCGGCGCTCGGCAACGAATCCAAATCCTCACCTTCCTCCAGCTCCAGCTCGCGAAAGCGTGTCTCACTGAATGGCGAGTGGGAGCGCCACATTGGCGAAACGCTATGGGATGTCGTCAGCGTTCCGAGTTCTCTGCATCCGAGCGGCTTCTACACCCTGAAACGCAGCTTCGTTTTGCCGAGGCTGGCGGCTGGGGAACGGGCCTTTCTTCATTTTGAAGCCATCACGTACTGCGGAAAGCTATCGGTGAACGGGAAACCGTTGGGGCTGATGGGGCCCTATGTGCCGTACGAATTTGAAATCACCGGGACGACAAAGGAAGGTAATAACGATGTCGCCATCGAGATGGCAGATCTAGTTGCCTGGCCGGACGGAACAGGAAAAGCCGAGATTGCGCTTGGCGTGAACCCGGGCTGGGAAGCGTATGGCGGAATCATCCGCGACTGTTGGGCCGAGATCCGGCCGGCGGCTTTTGTCCAGAATGTGCGCCTTGCCTATGAATTCGGCAGCGGGCTGCAGTCGGTCAATCTAAAGCCTCGAGTGATTGTCTCGAGCGCGAAAGCAACGAGCGGGGAAGTGGAATGTACGTTGTGGCATGGCGATACCAGGGTCGCCGGGAGCAAGCGCTCGGTGCAGCTCAACCCCGGCAATAACGATGTCGAACTGGTGAGTGATTTCCAGAACCCGGCTTTGTGGACTCCCGCGGAGCCAAATCTATACGAGCTGAAAGCCACGTTGAAGACCTCCGATGCCGAGGACAGCTGGTCGTGCCGCACCGGATTTCGCGACATTCGCACCGAAGGACGCAAGTTCCTGCTCAATGGCGAGCGGCTGGTGCTGAACGGCGTTTGCCGCCACGACATGTGGAAAGAACAAGGCTTCACCCTGACCCGCGCCCAGCAGGATGAGGACATGCGGATGATCAAGACGCTGGGCTGCAATTTCGTACGGCTGGTGCACTATCCGCATGACCGGCACATTGTTGAGTTAGCCGATGAGCTTGGACTGCTGGTGAGCGAAGAGCCCGGCTACTGGGGCATGGACTTCAACAAGATGGAGCGCCCGCAGATCGAGCTCGGCTTCAAGATTCTGGAGACGACGATCCAGCGCGACTGGAACTCCCCCTCGGTGATGGCGTGGCTGCTTTCGAACGAGTGCCGCGTGGTCGAACAAGTGATGCGCGAGGGCAAGCAGCGCTGCAACGCCATGGATCCGATCCACCGTCTGGTTTCGATCGCGAACGATAAGCGCGCGGAAACCGTGAAGCCGATGATGGTCGCGGCCGGGATGGATTTCTTCGATCAGCATCCCTACACCTACGACGTCTATGAATTCAACAAGGAAGCCGAATTCGACGGGCCCGACAAGCCGCTCACATTTACCGAATGGGGAGGTAAGGCGATCGGGCAGACGGCGCTGATCATGCGGAACGAAGTCGATCGGCTCATCGATCTGGTCGAGTCCGGAGAGCTTTCTGGGCACGTCTTCTGGTCCTGGCAAGATATGCGCCAGTACAGCCGCATCGATGCCGAAATGCGCGATGGCGTGCTCGAGTCGGGTGTCGTCACAGAGGCGCGGGAGCCGCGCGACGTTGTATATCTCGAACTGTCGCGGTTGTATCAGTTGCGGCGTCACGAGGCGAAACAGCCCGATGCCCAACCTGAGGCCGTTCCTCTACGCTGGACGCCATGGCTGCGCAGCAATACGTTCACGCCCGTGAGCTTGCAGTCGCTGGTGGAAGGGGCCGAAGGCGATCGCGCCTGGAGCAGCCTGAAGGCGCACATGGCGAAATACTGGGAGCCGATCTCCCGTTCACAGTGGAAGAATACGGGCGAGGACTTGCTCTTATGGTCCGGAAGCCGCGTGCAGGTTGCGGGCGTGCAGTTTCAATTCCCCGTCATCAATGAGCGTGTTCGTCCGCTTATCGTGTCGCCGGAGAATCCCGAGGTTGCGATCTCTATAAATCGGAAGTGCGACAGGGTTCACATTCTCGGGCAGGTGACATTTGCGGGGGGCTTCCCGTCGAGCGGCATGGACGGCGACAAAGTCGCCACCTACACACTCGAGTATGCGGATGGCAAAAAGAAAGAGGTTCCGTTGCGCAACGGTTACGAGGTCGCGCAGGCGAACATCATTCAGGACGCCACGCGTCTCGATCCGCAGACCACGGATTCGCAACGGGCGCTACTGTTCGTGAAAGACACCGCCCGCGAGCACTACCAGGTTCTGCTGTATACGATTCCGGTCGAAGGCGCGACCCTCTCGAAGATCCACTGCCGGCTCGAAGGCCAACAACCACCGCTGGCGTTGTTCGCGATCACGACGGAGACGGCGTCCACGGTCAAGAGCGGCAAAGCGTAACACCAGATTCTCGCTGGGCATACTGAGGACACGATGCAGGGAACAGGCCAGAATTCCTCTCGCGCGGTAATCAACCTCAACGGAGAGTGGCAGCGCTACGTCAATGACAAACCGACGGGTACGGTTCGCGTGCCGTCGTCGCTTCGTCCCGGAGGCATGTATACGCTGCGCCGCGACTTCGTGTTGCCGCGCCTGGAGAAGCAGAGAGCCATGGTTCGGTTCGACGCGATTACGTACTACGGTCGCGTGTCGGTGAATGGGAAGGAACTGGGTACCACCCTGCCGTATGTTCCGCAGGAGTTCGACTGTACGGCCCAGGCGAAGGAGGGACGTAACACGGTCGAGGTATTGATCGTTGATGCGGGGACGGGACCGAATGGTTTGGGTAAGACCGAAGTCGCTTACGGAACGACCGGAGGGTGGGAGACTTACGGCGGAATCATTCGTGATGCTTCGGTGGAGATTCGCCCTACAAGCTTCGTCGACAACGTTCGATTCGGTTATCGCCTATCCGATGGATACGGCAAGGCCGCATGCACGGCTCAGGTATTTGTGTCGTCCAGCGAAGGCGGAAGCGGAGAATGCGAGTTGGTCCTCATGCTGGGCGAGTCCGAGGTAGCTCGCGGCAAAGCCCCCGTGCAGATGACGGCAGGTGCGACGACTACCGTTGAGGTGACCTTCGATGTGAATGATGTGGTGATGTGGTCGCCGTCAGAGCCAAATCTTTACGAGTTGCACGCGACGCTAAAGGGCCCTGGCGGTGAAGATCGCTGGTCCTGTCGCACAGGTTTCCGCGATGTCAAAATCCAGGGACACGAGTTTTTCCTGAACGGCGAGCGGTTGGTGCTGATGGGAACCTGCCGGCACGACATGTGGGAAGAACAGGGGTTCACGCTTTCTCCCGCGCAGCAGGACAAAGACATGCGGATGATCAAGGCCCAAGGGGGCAACTTCATTCGCCTGGTCCATTATCCGCATGACCGGAGAATTGTCGATCTAGCGCAGGAACTGGGGATCCTGATCACCGAGGAGCCGGGGTGGTGGCAAGTGGATTTCAGCAAGCTGGATCGCGCATCGCTCGATCTCGGGATGCGCATTCTGGAGACGACCATCCGCCGCGACTGGAATTCCCCCGCGGTGTTCGGATGGTTATTGGGGAATGAAAGCGAATTCACCGTTGAGTATTTGAAAGAGGCGAAGGCGCTCTGCAACAGGCTCGACCCCATTTTTCGCCCGGTGTCGGTCGCGCATATCAACGGCGATATTCCGCACGCCAAGAAGATGTTCGATGACTCCGGTCTGGATTTCTACGACTGGCATGCATACGAATTCTCTGAAGACAAGTTCTACACGTTTCCAGAGCAATTCGGACCAGCCAAGCCGCTTACCTTCACGGAGTGGGGCTGGGAAGACGCCGGGCACGGGGACCTGTTCCACGAGCGCGACTTCGACAGCCTTTTGTTGCAAACGGAGCGGGGGAAAGTTGCCGGCCATTCCTTCTGGAGTTGGAACGACATGCGCCAATACAGCCGCCGCGATTGGGCGACGGATGACGGAGTGCTCCGATCCGGCGCGGTGAAGGAAGATCGCAGCCTCCGGGAGCCCATTTATTCACGCTTGGCTACGCTATTCGCTGGGCGACGCGAAATCCGGCCCTATACCGCTCCGGATTTGCCTCAAGTTCTGCCACTCGCGTGGTCGCCTTTTGCTCCGGGCACATCGCGCGATGTCGTGGATCTGCAGCCGGTCGCAGATTCTCAGACAAAGGCGTGGACGGCCATGGAAGCCGCGCTAAAGGATTACTGGCCCAAGACCAGGATGGGCCAGGAGCAGTGGGAACGCACCGGCAGTCATTTTCGGCTATGGCAATCTCCGGAGCTCGAAATCGGCGGCGTGTCGTTTCATGCCCCGGTAGTTGACGGCTGTGTGCGTCCGATTGTTCTCACCAGCGATGCGCCCGAAGTCACGATCCCCATCGGCCGTCGTTGTTCGAAGCTGCACTTTCTGGGGCAGGTCACGCTGCCCGAAGGTTATCCGCTGCACGGACGCGCCGGGGATGCCGTCGCCACTTACTCGATCGTGGGCGAGAAAGGCACGCAGGACATTCCGATCCGGAATGGCATCGAAGTCGCGCAGGCAAACCGGATTTACGAAGCGACCCGGATCGACCCCATAGCGAAAGATGCTCAGCCTGCGCTTTTGTACAAGAAAGACATCGTTCGAGAGCAATATCAATTTCTGTTGTGGTCGATGCCGGTGAAGCCGGGACGCGTGCAAAGCCTCCGCTGCAAGTTGAATGCGGGGCAGCCGGGATTGGCAATTCTTGCAATCACAACGGAATCCTAGTATCAATCTTTAGCGCAAAACGCAGTCGGCAAGCGATAACGAGCGCTTCCAAGAAGCGGCGCTCTGAACAGCGAGGCCTCCACACCTGTGTTAATGAAACTTAGTCCTCTGGACTTGGCGATCATCATTTCGTACTTCGTTCTGGTTCTTGGCGTCGGTTTTTTCCTCAGAGGCAAAATCAAAACCTCCTCGGACTTTCTTCTCACCGACCGCTCTCTCTCGCACTGGATTACCGGCATCGCGTTCATGTCCGCAAATCTCGGATCGCTCGAGATCATGGGCCACATCGCCAATGGCGCCAAGTACGGCATGCGGACCAATCACTGGTACTGGACTGGTGCAATCCCGGCGATGCTGTTCTGCGGTCTGTTCATGATGCGCTACTACTACGCGAACGGCGTGCGCAGCGTGCCCGAATATTTGCGCATGCGCTACGACTATCGTGCTCACCTCCTGAATGCGGTCAGTTTTGCGTTCGTCACGATCTTGATGTCGGGCATCAATATGTTCGCCTTCGCCGTGCTGTTTCATAGCATGCTGAACTGGTCCTACTCGTTCAGCATCGCCCTGTCGGCCATCATCGTGTTGCTGTACACGTTCTGGGGCGGATTAGCGTCCTCAATCTGGAATGAAGTGTTGCAGTTTTTTCTGATCGTCTTTGGATTTCTGCCGCTGACCTTTATCGGTTTACGGCAGATGGGTGGCTGGCAAGGGCTGGTTTCTCGGCTGCCTGATCAATACACACACACCTGGAAGGGAATGGGTGGACCGGGAGATCCGCTGGGAGTGCCGTGGTGGGTAATGGTCGTAGGCATCGGGCTTACGGCAGCGCCCGCATATTGGTGTACGGACTTCCTCCTTGTGCAACGTGCGCTGGCTGCCAAGAGCCTCGACTCGGCGCGCAAAACGCCGCTGGTGGCCGCGATCCCGAAAATGCTCTTTCCGGCGATCGTGACTGTGCTTGGCATGCTAGCCCTCGTCGTCGGTCCTGACGTCGTGACTAAGGACTACAACCTGGCACTCCCCATGCTGCTGGGCAAGTACTACGGTTCCGGGATGCTGGGACTGGGGCTGACGGCTCTTCTCGCCAGTTTTATGTCAGGGATGGCGGGCAACATTACAGCTTTCAATACGGTCTTCACGTACGACATTTATCAGACCTACCTAGTCAAGAATCGTCCGGACGACCACTATCTGTCAGTCGGAAAGTGGGCGACGATATGGGGTACGGCCCTTAGTTGCCTGTCAGCCTACATCGCATTCAACTTCGACAATCTGATGGATTACATGCAGTTGATCGGAGCGTTGTCGATTGCGCCGTTCTTCATTGTGTTCGTCCTCGGAATGTTCTGGAGGAGAGTCTCGGCAACCGCTGGATTCGTCGGCATTGTGACCGGGATGATTGCAACCTTTAGTGAGTATTCTCTCTACCGCATGCACGTGCTGCACTTCAAAACACCGATGGCCTCGAACGTATGGACTTCCGTATGGGCTTTTTTCGGCGGCTTAGGCGGCATGTTGATCGCAACCTTGCTGACCAAGGCGCCAGACCCCGAGAAACTAAAGGGACTAACCTATGACAGCGCCGCGCGACTCGAAAGGCATGGACCTTGGTACGCGACGCCGGAATTCTATGCGGTAGTTGTCACCGTGGCTTACATTGCCTTAAATATCAAATTCTTTTAAACGGCAACCACAAGTTTTATCTCCTGATCTCTTACAGGCACGCTCATGCAGATTTTTCCGAATGTTTATGAAATCAAGTCGCTATTCGGCGACCGTCACATCCAGCAGTATCTATTTGTCGGAGAGAAAGTCGTTCTTCTCGATGCGGGCGTGATCGGCACTCCCACGGAAGCGATTTTTCCTTACATGGAGAAAATCGGAGTCCCTCCGCAGAAATTGACCATGGTGATCGCGATGCATGCAGATGGCGATCATCACGGCGGATTGCCGGCAGTTAAAGATGCTTCCTCATCCATTCTGCTGGCCTGTCATGCGGAGGATCGCGATCTGATCGAAGATCCCGAGGTGCTATATCGGGATCGGTATAACTTTCTCGCGGAAGGCCACGGCCTGGGCTTTGGGCGTGAAGGCATGGTCTACACACCGCGCAAGTGCAAGATTGATGAAAGGCTCTCTGCGAACCAGGTGCTGGAAATCGCGCCGGGATGGAATCTGAAGGTATGGCATGTGCCGGGGCACTCCAGGGGGCATCTGGCCATCTATGACGAAAAAAATCGCGCCGCGTTCACCAGTGATGCGGTGCAGGCGGGTGGATACCCCACGGTGACCGGCGGGATGGCGTTTGGGCCGACGTACTACGAAGTCAATGCCTATCTGGCGACGATCGAGTTCCTCGAAAAGCAGCCCATCGAGCACATGTTTACGGGACATTGGCCGAGCACGCATCACGAAGACACGAAAAGGTTCCTGGCGCAATCGCGCCGGTTTGTGGAGCGGGCGGACGAATTGATCCTCGAGCATCTCAAGCGGCACCGTCAGGGCTCTACGCTCAAAGGCATTCTAGGTGATGTTGGACCGAAACTGGGTGGTTGGCCCGAAGATGCCGGGATTTTCCTACAGTTCGCGTTGTTCGGCCACATGGAGCGGCTCAAACAGCGAGGAGTGATCGGAGAGCGGGGCACAGGCCCGGTAGAGTATTCGCTCGTCTAAGAAATGTGTTGGCATATTCCTGTATCGGGGAGAGCGATTTGCGGAACATGTTCCGAATCCTTGACGGTCGGACTCGGCCCCTGATACGCTGACTTTGCTGCGCTCAGGGAAAGCACCTTCCGGACCTCGGGACCGAACGATGCGACGCTCTCGGTCTTTGCCCTCGTCGACGGAGTTGTCCGCCATGGACACACCTGTATTTACGATCCCTCCCAAGTCGGTTCCGATCATCGCAACGCCGGATCTTTGCGTGATTGGTGGAGGCGCGGCGGGTATCGCGGCCGCCGTGGGCGCGGCCCGGTGTGGCGTGAAGGTGCTCCTAGTCGAAAAATATGGATTTTGTGGGGGCGCGACGGTCGCGGGAGCCAGCGGCACGATCTGCGGCCTGTTCAGCAGCGGGGAGCGCCCGCAAAGAATTGTATTCGGATTTGCTGGAGAATTTCACGACCGCCTGGCGCAAGTGGGCGGCGCCGGGCGGTGCATTCGGTTCGGCAAAACTGCCTTGGTCCCACACGACAGCTTTCTCTGGAAGTCGGTGGCCGACTGCTATCTGCGCCATGAAGGGATTGAGACGCTTTTTCACACGAATTTCGTCTCCGCTTACTGCGAGGAAGATCGCGTTTCAACCATAGTGGTGCGGGCGGCGGAAGGGCTGTGCGCGATAAAGCCGAAGCAAGTGGTCGACGCTTCCGGCGACGCGGAAGTCGTCCACACCATCGGCGGCTCCACGACGATGGGAAAAGACGGAGTAGTGCAGACCCCCACCATGATTTTCCGGTTGGGTGGTGTGCAGATGGAAGCCTTTCTGAAAGTGGATCCTGAGGAGCTTAGCCGGCAAGTCGCCGCGGCGGATCGCTCTGGTGCTTATCGGTTGCCCCGGCATCATGTTTACGTATTCCCCATGCCGAATGGGCGGGAAGTGCTCTGCAACATGACGCGAATCACTTATCCGGACGGATCGGTTCCCGTCGGGACCTCAAGCGCCGATCTTAGCTTCGCCGAAATGGAAGGCCGGGCGCAGGCCAGCGAGTATGCGCGTTTTTTGCACGATAAGATCCCCGGATTCCAGGAATCGTACATGGTTGATACCGGTGCGCAGGTGGGCATCCGGCAGAGCCGATCACTGGTCTCCAAGCGGCGGCTGAGCAACGAAGACGTCTTGCAGGCGCGAAAGACCCCTGGGGCTGCAACCTTTTCCGCGTGGCCGATTGAGTGCCACAGTGCGGGCGATCTGAACATCACGTACCTGGAAAACGACACTTACGACATTCCCTTTGAGACATTGATTCCGCTGGCCGGCACGAATTTGCTGGTGGCCGGGCGGTGCCTGTCGGCGGAGCACGAGGCGATGGCATCGGCCCGTGTCACGGCGCAATGTTTTGGAATGGGCTATGCCGCTGGAGCGGCGTCTGCGTTGATGCTGCAGGAACACATCAGTTCACAACGGCTCAACGGAGTCGACGTCGAGAGCTGGATGCACGATCATCATCTGAAAACAGCGGGAGAGGCATAAATGCTGCGAAGCAATTTTGAGCGCGGAAGCACGCGCTGGGCGGTGCGGCGCTCTCAGTGGTGCGCAATGGGTATGAGCGAGGAGGATTTCGCCAAGCCGAAGATCGCGGTGGTGAATTCATCTTCGACCCTTTCGGTCTGCTATATCCACCTGGACGAAATCTCCCAGATTGTTCAGAAATCGATTCGCGAGCACGGAGGGCTTCCGTTTGAGATTCGCACCGCCGCTCCTTCGGATTTCGTAACCTCGGCCGGAAAGAAGGCGCGATACATTCTCCCGAGCCGCGATCTGATTGTTAACGACATCGAAGTTATGGTGGAAGGTGCCTGCCTCGATGGCATGGTGCTGCTCTCCTCCTGCGACAAGACGACGCCCGCACACTTGATGGCGGCGGCCAGACTGAATGTCCCGTCGATCGTGGTCCCTTGCGGCTACCAGCTCGGAGGCACTTGCGGTGGACGCGAGGTCGACATCGAAGAGGTCTACAAAGCGGTTGGTACGGTCGCAACCGGCAGCATGAGCGTTGACGATCTCGAGTGCTGGACGAAGGTCGCAATTCAAGGCCCCGGGGTGTGCGCCGGGCTGGCGACTGCGAACTCGATGCACATCATGGCGGAGGCAATCGGCATGGCCGCATCGGGGACCACACCCATCCGCGGGGGAAGCGAAAAGCTGAAAGACGCGGCACGTGCCTCCGGAGAAAGCATTCTCAGGCTCATCAAAGACGATTTGCGGCCGCGCAAGATCATGAACGAGGCGGGCGTTAAGAACGCGATAAGGGTAGCGATCGGAATTGGTGCGTCGGTCAATGTCGTGCGCCACCTGGCTGCGATTGCCACTGAGGCGGAGCTTGACCTGGATGTTGTCGGATTATTCGAGAGCTTGGGCAAGAATATTCCACAAATCACCCAGATCAAGCCCAATGGCCCGGACAGGATTGAAGACCTCGAGGCCGCCGGTGGAACGAAGGGCGTTCAGACGCAGTTGCGCGATCGGCTGGAGCTTGACGCGACTACAATCAGCGGGAAGAAACTCGGGGAAGTTCTCGGCACACCGATCCAAATCAACGAAGAAGTCATCCGCCCGATGAGCCGTCCATTTAGGCCGGAGCCCGGGCTCGTGATCTTGCGGGGAAACCTCGCGCCGGACGGCGCAATCATGAAGATTTCCGCTGTCCCGGGAGCTTTGCGGGAATTTGAGGGGCCAGCACGGGTTTTCGAGGATGAGGATGTCGCTCTCGAGGAATTGAAACAAGGCGGAATTCATCCGGGAGACGTTGTAGTGCTGCGCATGATGGGGCCGATCGGCGGTCCAGGGACGGTGTTTGCATGCAGCATGATGGCGGCCTTAGTGGGAGCGGGCTTAGGTGACAAAGTCGCTGTTGTCACCGACGGCGAACTCTCCGGACTTAACCGGGGCATTACCGTCGGCCAGGTGATGCCGGAAGCCGCAGCCGGCGGGCCATTGGCGGTGGTGCGCGAAGGGGAACAGATCCGAATCGATGTTCCTGGCCGCCGTATTGACTTGAAGGTAAGTGATCTGGATGAACGAGTGAGAAACTGGAAGCTTCCGGACCGAGATCTTCGGCCAGGATGGCTCGCGATTTATTCGGAGATTGTTCAGCCTATTCAGACAGGGGCGGTATTGGGAAAGAGGCGAAAGAGTGGCACACCGGCGCGTTCATGAACATAACAGATGGACAACCCGTCCAATGCCAGCACGGAACGAATTCCGAATTGATCTTTTCGTGCGCCGGTGCTAGACTGCGTGACGCTCAAGAGTGTCCTTATCAGCTTCCGCTCCTGCAACATAATGTTGCCAGCAAATTCCCCGATAAGCCGAAAGGAGTGACAAATGGCTACCATTGCGAAAGAACTACCGGTTGCAATTGGCCCCACAAAGATCCTGATTAATAACCGTTGGACGAACAGCCGTTCCGGAAAGACTTTTCCCACCGTTAATCCCGCTACCGGTGAGGAGATCTGCCAGGTTGCCGAAGCCGATGCCGTTGATGTGGACGAGGCCGTAAAGGCCGCGCGGAAGGCATTCGAGAGTGGACCCTGGTCAAGGATGTCAGCCGCAGAGCGTGGGAAATTGATCTACAAGCTGGCTGATCTGGTTGAAAAGCACGCCGACGAATTGGCGATGCTGGAGTCTCTCGATAACGGTAAGCCCTATCACGTGGCCAAGGCGGCCGATCTGGGCTTGAGCGTCGCGACCTACCGCTATTATGCCGGATGGGCCGACAAAGTTCAGGGCAGAACCGTTCCGGTCGCCGGCAATTACTTCACTTACACGCGGCACGAGCCCGTGGGAGTCGTTGGGCAGATCATCCCGTGGAACTTCCCGATCCTGATGCAAACCTGGAAGCTGGCGCCGGCGCTGGCGACCGGCAACACGGTGGTGATGAAGCCGGCAGAGCAGACGCCACTGACGGCGCTTCGCATCGGCGAGTTGATTCTGGAAGCCGGCTTCCCCGAAGGCGTTGTCAACATCCTGCCGGGCTACGGCCCAACGGCCGGGGCTGCGATCGCCAGCCACATGGATATCGACAAGGTGGCATTTACCGGATCAACGGAAGTGGGCCATCTGATCATGGAAGCGGCTGCCAAGAGCAACCTCAAACGTGTCACGCTGGAGCTGGGCGGTAAGAGTCCGAACATCGTTTTTGCCGACGCTGACATGGATGCCACCGTGGAAGGCTGCCACTTCGGGTTATTCTTCAACCAGGGGCAGTGCTGCTGCGCGGGCTCGCGGCTCTTCGTGGAAGCGAAGTGCTACGACGAATTCGTGGAGCGAAGCGTGGAGCGGGCGAAGCGGCGTACGGTAGGTGATCCGCTGGATTCTTCGACGGAGCAAGGTCCGCAGGTTGACCACGTCCAGTTCGAAAAGGTCATGGGATACATCGAGTCCGGCAAGCGCGACGGCGCCAAGTTAGTGCATGGCGGCAACCGCGTGGGCTCGCGTGGCTACTTCATCGAGCCTACGGTTTTCTCCGACGTGAAGGACGACATGCAGATCGCCCGGGAAGAAATCTTCGGCCCGGTCATGAGCATCATCAAGTTCAATGACATGGACGAAGTCGTGAAGCGCGCCAACAGCACCGTGTATGGCCTGGCAGCGGCGGTGTGGACTCGCGATATCGGCAAGGCTCATGCCATCGCCAACCGTGTCCGCGCGGGTACCGTGTGGGTGAACTGCTATGACGTGTTTGATCCGGGCGCTCCGTTTGGCGGATTCAAGCAGTCGGGTATCGGACGAGAGATGGGCGAGTACGGTCTGACACAATATACGGAATTGAAGACTGTAACCGTGAAACTCTAAACCGAACCGATTGCTGCAAGAGAATGCCTGACAAACCAAGAATAAATGCGGACGTTCACCTCGTACGTCCGCATTTTTGTCGAAGGATACTTCGCGCAGTGCTCCTGTTGGTCTTGGCATCCGCCGTCGCGGTTATGGCGCAGGACCAATCGTCTGTTGCAAAAACTCAAAAGCCACGAATCAACGGACCGGCCGTCTACGGCGTTCGACCGCATCATCCGTTCCTGTACCGGATTCCTACGGTGGGGGCACGTCCATTGCGTTTTTCGGCTGAAGGGTTACCGTCCGGCCTGGTCGTCAACCACGATTCCGGAATCATTTCAGGCACTTCGCCAGCGCGTGGAAGCTACCCCGTCCAACTGAAAGCGACGAATTCGCAAGGGGAAACGACGCGCACTTTGCGAATCGTTGTTGGAGACACACTCGCCTTAACTCCACCAATGGGTTGGAGTTCCTGGTACATGTCGTATACAAACGTCAGCGACGCACTCATCCGCGCACAGGCGGATGCTCTGATCTCAACCGGCTTGGCGGATCATGGATACTCCTACGTCAATATCGACGACGGATGGAATATCGACCAGAAATCGAAAGATCCAGCTCTGAACGGACCTCCTCGCCAGCCCAACGGGGACGTACGACCCAACGCCAACTTTCCCGACATGAAAGCCCTGACGGATTATCTCCACGGCAAAGGCTTGAAGGGCGGGATTTATATCTCTCCGGGCGCTCGAACGTGCGGCGGATACGAGGGAAGCCTGGGACACGAGGAGCAGGATGCGCGTCTCTTCGCGGCCTGGGGTTTCGATTTCCTGAAATATGATTTCTGCTCCTATTCCGAGGTTTTGAAGGGGAGCAAGCGCCAGGAAGATTTTAAGAAGCCCTATGCGTTGATGGGATCCATATTGAAGTCTCTGGACCGCGACATGGTCTTCAACCTTTGCGAATACGGTTTGGGCGACGTATGGGAGTGGGGCAGGGAAGTCGGCGGGAACTTTTGGCGGACCAGTGACGACGTAGGCAGGGGCATCGATGGGTCGCTCTGGAAAAGCATGGAGGCCTACGGATTCGGCGAAGCGGGCAAGGAGAAGTGGGCAGGGCCGGGTGGTTGGAACGACCCGGACAATGTCCTGCTCGGCCAGATCATGTGGCAGGACAAACTTTCTCCGGCTCCGCTCAGCCCAGACGAGCAGTACACTTGGATGACCCTGTGGAGCATGCTCAGCGCACCTCTCGTCCTGGGCAGCGACCTGACGAAGATGGATGATTTCACTTTAAAGCTGCTGACGAACGATGAAGTCATCGCCGTGAATCAGGATTCGCTGGGGAAACAGGCGGTTCCGATTGTCAGGGCGGGGTCAATTGAGATCTGGATGAAAGATCTTGAAGACGGGTCGAAGGCCATCGCAGTCTTCAACCGGGGGGACGGTTCGGGAACGGCCGTTGTTCAGAGCTCCGATCTAAAAATCAGCGAAGACTGGAGCCTCCGCGATCTGTGGGCCGGAAAAGATCTGGGAAAAGTCGGCCATAGCTTTGAGTTAACGATACCGAGACATGGGGCAAAAATGCTGCGAGCCGACCCTCTCAATCTGTCTATCCAAAAACGGAACTAATTCCGTTTTGTCTGTTACACTGTCAGGCGACCGGTTTCGGCCTGAGAAGCTGTTCCTACGACGGAGGTGAGTTACGAAACAATTGCGCGACCTAACAGGCGTGGTGCCACCGATGATCACGCCCTTCGCCGACGATGACGCGATCGACTTTCCCGGCCTGGCTGCTGAAGCGCGGTTCCTGAAAGACGCAGGCGTGTCGGGGATGGTCGTTGGCGGGAGCATGGGCGAGGGTGCCGGCATGACTCCAGAGGAGTTAGGCGAGGCGGTTCGCACCGTAATCGAGGCCCTGGATGGCAGCCTGCCGGTGCTTGGCGGCATCATCGCCGACAGTTCCGCGGAGGCTGTCCGGCTCGCGCGTGCGCTGCGCAAGGCCGGTGCGCAAGGGCTACAGGTTCCTCCTCCGCACTTCCACGTGTCGGGCGAGACATCTGTGCTGGCGGAGTATTACCGTGCGATCACCGACGCCGCTGAAATACCCCTTTTGATCTACAACGTGATGCCCACCGCGCAGGCCGTGGTGGAGTCTCTGCAGGAATTGATTGCCGATAATCCAGCCATCGTCGGAGTAAAGCAGAGCGGGCGGAACATTCACGCGCTGGCAGCCCTGCTCGCTGAAGTTGGTGGCAAGATCAAGCTATTTTCCGCAATCGATGACATGATTTTCCCGTCGTTTGTGCTGGGAGTGGACGGTACCATCTCTGGCACGTCCGCGATGTTCCCACGCGAAACGGTCGAAATGATGAACGCTGTCCGTGCCGGGGATTACGAGCGCGGATTGAGATTACACGAGAGACTGACGCCAGTCTGGCGGACCGTGGATTTCCCGGATTTTTCTGCGCGAGCGAAATATGCCGTCACATTAGCGGGACGGCCCGTGGGAAAACCGCGCGGGCCATTTCCGTGGCCAAGCGGCGAGGCGGCAAGCAGCATCGAAGCGGCTTTGCGAGCCGGCGGCCTGCTGGCAGAAGACGTTTCCACTCCGGTGGGAGCCGCGCCCGGCAGGCGATCATAGAACGCCAATATCGCGATCAAGATTTTCGCTGAGAGGACGTTTTGCAAAAGACACAAGCATTGGTGCGCGGCGTGGTTGCCGACGTCATCATTCCCCATTCCAAGGCTGAAGAGGTCGATCTTGATCGCCTCAAAAGTGAGGTCCAGTTTCTCGACCAGAACGGCGTCGACGCGCTTTCGATTGGAGGAGTCCTTGGCGGCCTTATTGGCGCAACGGCCGACGAGCTAGCCTCTGTCTGCAGTGCCGCTCGACAAGCAACGCGGAAGCCCATCTTCGCGATCCTCTTTCCTGACGCGTCGACAGAAGGCTACGAGATGGTACGCGCGGTCGATGAAGCCGGCGCTGACGTAATTTTGATCTCGCAGCCACACTACCTGGCGCAGCCCGCTATTGATGGTTTGGAGGAAATGTTCGCCGAGGCTCGCCGGATCACCGATCGCCCGCTATTAGTCGCTGATTGTTTGCCGGGATGCATTTTGGGCGCCCGTGCGCTCCGTAGCCTCGCTGAGAAACAGCTGGTCGATGGATTGTTTGAAGCTGCGGACATGCATGTCGTGGTTGATCTGCTGTGTATGCACCCGGATGTGCCGGTCTATGCCGGTGTGGAGGATCTGCATTTCACGTCGCTGGTTCTGGGCGCGCGGGGAGTGATCTCGAACCTGGCAAGTGTATTCCCGCGAGAGTGTGCCGCGGTGAGCGCAGCCGTACGGAGCGGTCGGCATGACGAAGCCAGAAAAATTCACGAGCGGCTGGTTCGCCTATGGAGGGCTCTGAGTGTCGGCACGCAGCGCGAGGCCCGCTTGCGGATCGCCGTCGAATCGAGCGGGCGACCTGTGGGTCCGGCCCGAAGTCCTTATGGCAAGCTTCCGCCCGAAGTCGGTCTACAGATCTCGGGCGTTCTCAAGAAAGAGGGCATTACCGCCTAAGAGCAGCATCCTCCAGAAGTTCAGACAAACAAGCTCGTATCCTTGATCGGGAAGTCACGAAATCGATCATGGCGCCGAATTTATCACTTCATATCGACGTCGCTTGAAAGGGGAACCTACAGTGAGCAATCGCGTCATTGTCATCACAGGGGGAAGTTCTGGTATCGGAAAAGCAACCGCGCAGTTGTTCGCGCAAGATGGCGAGCACGTCGTGATTCTGAGCCGTAGTGAAAAGGCAGGCAATGAAACTGTGGCCGAATTGCAAGCGGCGGGTGGCAGTGCAATGTACGTGCAGACCGATATCGGTGTCGAAAGCCAGGTGGAAACTGCATTCGCGAAAGCTGCCGAGAAGTTTGGGAAGATTGACATCCTCTTCGCCAATGCAGCCGTCCAGATCAACAAGCCCGTATACGAGACCAGCAAAGACGAGTGGGATCAAATGATCTCGGCCAATCTGACGGGTACGTTTCTGACCTGCAAAGTCGCGAGCAAATACATGATGAAGCAGAGATCGGGTTGCATCATCATCTGCTCTTCGGGACACGCCTTTATGTCGTACCCGGGATACACCGGCTATGCGGCCACAAAAGGCGGACAAGTGGCGTTCATGCATGCTTGCGCCATCGATTTGGCTCCGTACGGAATTCGAGTGAATTGTATTATTCCGGGCGCGACCGAGAGCCCACTGCTCACTTACCATTTTTCAAAGCACCCGGAGGACGAGAAGCGCATTCTAGACAAGATTCCGCTCGGTCGCTTCGCTAAGGGAGAAGACATCGCGCGTGGAGTGCGGTTTCTGGCCTCGCCCGACGCCAGCTACGTTGCCGGCTCGTGCCTGATGGTGGAAGGCGGATTGCTCGCCCAAGGATAGATGGGAAGCGATCTGGCCTCGGGGAGGCTAATCAGTCGGTATCTAGCCTTTTCGCAGAGCGAAGCTCAGAGCGGTGCCGCTCGGGACGCGAACTGACTGACCGAAGTCCAGTTGCGCGGTTGTTCCGTTCATCGCGAGTTTCGCGCCGGTAAGACTCTCACCCTGAGGGCCGCGAAGGTTCGACAGCGAAACTTTTTCGCCGCCCGTGCTTTTCACGTGCAGGGATCGTAGCGAGAGTTTGCCGTGCACGACTTCGAGACGGACCTGCTGTGCCGCTCCTTCAATTTTCTGGCTGTAAACTCCCCATGCTGTGCCGGCGGAATAGAAAACCTGGAAGTTATCCGCTCCGAGGACTGGCGCGAAACGTAATTGCTCTTCCACCGCCGAATACTTATAACCGGAAAGCGCCATCAGCACCGACCAACTGGCCAGCGCACGAGCGTAGTGGGAACCACACTCCACCTCGTTCCACGGATTTCGGCGCAGGCCATCGTAACGGTCGGTGATCCCTTTGACGATCGAAAGCCCCTCATCAACAAGCCCGTGGCAGATCAGGTGGGCCGCAACCTGGAACTCAATGCCTGTCCAGACTTCGTCGGAATAAACGAATGGAAGCTTGGGGCGGCCACCCTTCGGCCAACTGCACAGCAGAAGCCCTTTTTCGTCGTTCAGCGCGTAGATTCGCTGCGTGTTGGGATGATCGTAGAAGCTATTTTTGAAGTTGTAGCGGTAGATCGACTGCAAGGCCTTCTTGGTGCGGTCGGAAGGCAGGCCGGTGTCGAGCCCGATGACATCGGCAAACCAGGCGCCCAGCAGTTGATCGGACAAGCATCCATCGCCGAACTGATAATGAATCTGGCCGTCCTGCACGGTTTCCTTGTACCAGTCGGCGTCGGCGTACTTCTTCATGGGCTGGATTTTGTCGGCAGGGGGAATTTTCTGGATGTAGTACTCGCCATTCCAAAGCTGTTCCAGATTTCCGATGCCCTTTTCACGGATGGAACGGTAAGAATCCGCAGATGCGCTGTCCCCAACTGCCTGCGCCATCAACTCTCCCGCACGAAGCGCGCCGAGATAAAGCGTGGCCATCATCGGGTTCGGTCCGTAGAATTCGATGTCGTAAGTATTGTGTTGTTGGCCTTCGAAGAGACCATCTTTGTCCGCATCCCAGTGCGTCCAGGAAAACTCGAGCGCGCGCTTGGCGGCGGCCCAGTGCTGCTTGAGAAAATCGTTGTCCCCGGAGATCTGCCATTCGCGGTAAAGCTTGATGATGCAGCCCATTTGTCCGTCTGCAGCCGGACGAAAATTCCACTGCGCCCTCCCGACGGGTACGAGCGTGCGGAAGGCCATGCTGCCGTCATCCCGCATGTTGTAAGTGAAGTCTGTATGTCGCATCGAGCGCTCGAGTTCGGGGAAGAGATAGGCAAGAGCCTGTTCGTAGTTCCAGACGTGCGTGCAGTTCATCGGGCAGCAACCATCGTTGTCGTCGCAGCCCTCGAAGGCGAAAAATTGTTTTCCTTCGAGAAGCATACAAGTGTTGGTGCGAAGAATCGCAGCCTGGCTGGAAGCCGCTTCCAGAACATGTCCCGGAAGACTGCTTGAATAGAACGCCTTCTCGAAATCCCTGCTCTGCTGTTCCAGTTGAGCCAGATTTGCGATCGTATGCAGGCCTGCCTCCCAGGCACTGCCGAATTTTGTGCCGTAATAATTTCTGAGCTTCTGGCCCTTCACTTCCTTTTCTTCGTTCCAGTAGTTCTCACGATTGGGGAAGTACCAGGCAAAGACGAAGCTGATTGTCTTCGATTCGCCAGGCAGCAGCCGAGTGCGTGGCGCAAGCGTGCCGTAATTTGAACGGCCGTCGGCCGTCGGCTCATCGGGTTCAGTGTCGTGCATCTCACCATTGGCTGCGAATTCGTCGTACCACTTCTGAAACGGGTCCCACCAGTCTCCGCCGGCCCACGCGGTCTTTGCGGAGGCTTGCGGTGTCGTCGTTAAGAGCGCCATCGATCCGTGTTGGATATCGTCAGCGCCGTATTTGGCAGAGGTGAATTCCAGGCCGGTGATTTTTGCATCCCCACTTTGTTCCTGGCGGAGATTGATGATGTTTTTGCCAAATCCTGCGTGCCGTGTGCCGTCAAGATTGGCCTTGCCGTCATACCCAACGGCATTCAACAACGTGAATGCCAATGCGACATCGACCGGTTTATCCGCAAAGGACCGCAGATGATAGTGAAAGATGCCGACCGGTAGACTTGAGTCATCGACATTCAGGGGAATAAACGGATTGAACGCTTCCAGCCTGACGGAGACCGGAAGACTCGCGTCCTCAAAAGCAATGCGGGCGAAGGGATAAGCGCCCGAGAATTCCGCGCTCCGAAACCGGGGAAGACCTTCGGCTGAGTTGCGGTTGAATCCTCCTCCGCCGCGATACGGAGGCTCGATCTGCGACTCCACGACCTTCACGGTCGCTGCGCCACCTTCAGAACGCGCCCACAGCGCTACAAAACTGAAAGGAAGAATTTTTCCTTTTCCGGGCCGATTGAAGATCTCCCAATCGCGGAGCTGGCCGCGTCCGCCGAGCGATACCGTTCCGGTGCCGATACCTCCCAGAGGGAATGCAATCTCGGAAAGTTCCTGGCCTGAAAAGACTCGCTGCGTGTGCGGCTCGAGCAAATCCTGGCGCGAGAAGGGAATTACCGATCCCGCGGGCGAACGAAAGGCTTGCTGTCCTTGACCGGCGGGAGCGTTGCGCAGTGCGGTAAACCCGAGGGCCGCCGCGGAGGTTGTTCCCAGAAATTGTCTGCGATTGATGTCTTTGGGTTTGGACATTTCCGTTATCGAGATCCTCTTTTGCGCAGCCTGAAATCAACTCGCGCTGGCCATTTCCGGGCGGACGGGGGGCGACGGAGCGAACGACTCCAGGTGATGAACCGTCGCTACAATACCTCGACCGGACGTGGTTTGGCGGACGGCATCTTCGACCAGATGTTGCAGTTGGTCCGGGCGCGCACAGACTCGCGCGTTGATGATCATCGAGGTCTCGCGACATGGAGCCAGTTCCACTGCTGCGCCCCAGTTTGCGGCGCCGTCGGTATCAGTAAGCGCAATCCAATCGCTTCCCTCGGCTGTGATGAACATGATTTTCAGATGAGCGATCGGAAGCTGAGCCGCGCGGCAGGCCTGCTGCATCTGCGCTACGAGCGCTTCGCCGACGCCGGAGCAGCGAAATTCCTTGTGGGCGGCAAGGTCGATCGTCGCATTCAGCCACCCCATCGCCGCTTCTGCGGCACCGTAACGGTCATAGTCCACCTGGACTTGTCGTCCGCGTCCCGGCTCGCCCACCAGCAAGTTGACCCACTCGTTTATGCCGGAACCGTTCTTCGCGCTCATGACGCTCACGGGAATTTCACCCAAAAGCTGCCCGATTTCCTCTTGGATCGCCAAGATCTCGGCTTTGCCGAGGAGGTCAGTCTTGGTGAGGATGATGTGATCGGCTTCGGCCAACTGCTTGCCGAACAGGTATCTCACATCGTCGTTGAACGGAGGACGGCTGCGAAGCATCTCTCGGACGCGGCCCGGATCGACCATGACAGTCAGCGGCGCGACGACAAACTGGCCAGCGTGCGAGCGTTGTAGCCTTCGGCATACCGTCGCCGACAGATCGGTACAGCTTCCAACGGCTTCGGCCAGGATGATATCAACCTGAGATTGTTCGACCAATTGTTCGGCGTGGCGGGCGAATTCCGTGAATCGGCAGCAGAAGCATCCGCCCCCGACTTCTTCGGCGGGGAACCCAAGGCTGCGAATTAATTCGGTGTCGACCAGATGGTGACCCTGATCGTTGGTGATGACGCCAACTTGGAGGTCGCGGCGGATAAGTTCGCGCGCCGCCTGAATGATCGCGGTGGTCTTGCCCGCCCCGAGGAATCCGCCAATGCAAGCTACTCTGGTCATGCGCATGAAACCTCTTCCCTCGTCGTTAAGCGCCTATATCCAAACTAACCACGAAGGGCACGAAGTTGCACGGAGGAAATCGGGAAATCTTTGAAAGCTTAAGGATTTCCAGAACCCAGAATCGGATCGTTTATATCACATTTTAACCAACGATTTTCGTAGGTTGTCGCAATTCGTTTGAAACGTTTCGAAAGACATAGTAGATTAACGGCGGCACTGGAGCGAAAATAAACGCCGTCGCTCAGCACATGACCGATTCCCTCCCCGAGACCCTGAAAACAGCCCCTGGGGCGAAGCCGATCTGGCGCACAGAACTGCTGCGGCGAGGTCCGCTCTACACGCGGCTGAAGAGTGTGGGGGGGCTACTCGCCGTTCTCGTGATCGCTTTGCTGGTTAGCCCACATTCTCCTCGTGGAGGGCTGATCTTCCTGGAAGCTGGGAACATAACCGACATTTTGCGCCAGGTTTCTGAGATCGGAATCATCTCGCTCGGCATGACCTTCGTGATCCTGACCGGAGGCATCGATCTGAGCGTCGGCACAGTGCTGGCGCTGGCTTCTTCAATTGTCGCCCTCATGCTGACCCGCGTAACTTTGAATTTGGCTCCGGCGCTGGCCATCACCGTTGCGATGGCTGCTGCGATCCTGTGCTCTGGTCTCGTCGGTCTGTTAAACGGAGCCATCATTGCCCGATGGCGGATTCAACCCTTTATCGTCACATTGGCGACTATGATCGGAATCCGCGGCCTCGCTCGGTGGCTGACCTCCAACACGAACATTGATATCGGTTTCGGGACCGATCTGGCTTCTGTGTTTGCGGGTGCGCTGTCGACAAAAGTCGTCGTGATTGGCTCGTACGTCGTCCTCTGCGTTGCATTAGAACTGCTGCTGTCGAAGACGATTTTCGGCCGATACGTGCGCGCCGTTGGAGACAACGAACAGGCGGCCAAATACGCGGGGCTTCCTATCGCGAAGACCAAAATTCTTGCCTACACCATGACCGGACTGCTCGCCGGATATTCAGGAGTCTTGCACGCAGCGCAAAATCACCAGGGCAACCCGAATTCAGGCATCGCCTACGAGCTGGAAGCGATTGCCGCCGTCGTCATTGGAGGCACAAGTCTGATGGGCGGCAGCGGGTCAATCCTCGGTACCGTCGTTGGAACGCTGATCATGGGGGTCCTTACGAACATTCTTCGGCTGAATAACGTCGATAACAATCTCGAGATGATCGTCAAAGCCATCATCATTGTGGCCGCGGTTTGGCTGCAGCAAGCAGGAAAGGAGACCGCGTGACGCGCAAACTTGCATACCTGGCGCTGGCAGGAATGATCGCACTCCTCCCAGCATGCCGTGACAACAAGCAGGCCGGCGGCAAAAAGTATTTTGTGGCATTCAGCCAATGCAATAACGCAGAACCGTATCGTGCCGCACAGAACCAGTTAATGGAGAAGCTGTTTCGGCAGAAAGGCGATGTGCAACTGGTCATCGCCGACGCGCAGCAGGATAACAGCAAGCAGATCGCGCAGATCGAGACATTCATCCGCCAGAAGCCCGATCTACTGATCGTTGCTCCCAACGAGCGCGCCCCATTGACAGAGGTGATGGGCCGGGCGATGGCGGCGGGGATTCCGGTGATCTGCCTCGAGCGTGACATCACGCAGCCCAACTACACGACCTTCATCGGGGCCGATAATCTTGCGATCGGAAAAATGGCGGGACAGTTTATCGTCGACAGCCTCAACAAGAAATACGGAAAGGCGCAGGGAAAGATCGTTGAGATTCGCGGATTGCTCGGGGTTGAGGCCGAAATGGAGCGCTATAACGGCGCGCACGATGTGCTCAAGGACTATCCCAATATCAAAGTGGTGCACGAAGCGGTGGCGGACTGGCTGCAGAGTAACGCGCGTGAGCGTATGGCCGAAATTTTACGCGCGCAACCGGAGATCGACGTGGTTTATGCCCATAACGATCCCATGGCCGTGGGAGCCTATCTGGCAGCGCATGACCTCGGGCGCGACAAGCAAATGATATTCATCGGTGTCGATGGTCTGGGAGGGCCCGCCGGCGGCGTAAAGAAAGTGATGGATGGCGTGCTGGCCGCGACTTTTTACTACCCGCTCTGCGTTGATAAAGCGGTAGAGGTCGGAGAACAGATCCTCCACGATCCTAACTTTCATGCCGATAAGCAGTACATCCTGAAGCCGGAGTTGATCACGGCAGCGAACGCCAACGAGTTCTATCAGAAATTGACCTTCTGAAATGCCACCCATTCTCGAGGCGCGGAACATCAGCAAACGATTTCAGGGTACCCAGGCCCTGCGCAATGTCAGCTTCTCACTTGAGGCTGGTGAAGTGCATGCGCTGATGGGTGAAAACGGGGCGGGGAAGAGCACGCTGGCGAAGGTCTTTGCTGGAGTCGTGATTCCTGATGAAGGGGAAGTTTTCGTCTCTGGAGAGAGAGTCGCCATTGCTCACCCACTACGGGCGCAGCAACTCGGCATCGGCATCGTTTTTCAGGAACTCGATTTGTTCCCTCATCTGAGCGTCTCTGAGAATGTTGCGATCGGTAATCCGGCGGCGCGCGAATCTGCCATTGTCAGCAAACGGAAGCTGGAGGCCTGGTGTTCGACGTATCTCCAGAAAGTGAAGCTCAAAGTTGATGCTGGCACGTTTCTGCGGGATCTGCCCATCGGACAGGTTCAGCGTGTCGCGATTGCGCGGGCGCTCAGCGTGAATTCACGTGTCCTGCTGCTCGATGAGCCAACCAGTTCGCTGACGGACGACGGCGTGGAGTCGCTGTTCGAATTAATCGGTCAACTGAAGCGCGACGGCGTTGCGTTCATCTACGTCTCCCACAAGATGGCGGAAGTCTCGCAAATTGCCGACCGTGTGACTGTCTTGCGCGATGGGGCGTTAGTCGGCACGCGGAAAGCGAGCGAGCTTAGCCCGGACGAACTCATCACCATGATGGTCGGCCGCAGGCTCAACCGTAACGAGCGTCCAGAACGGCAGTGCGGTCCTGAGATTGTGCTGGAGGTGCGGGGATTGGCCACCAAGTATGTCTCCGGCATCAACTTCCAGTTGCAAGCAGGTGAGGTTTTGGGAGTTGCCGGGCTGGTGGGCGCAGGGCGGAGCGAATTGGGTGCGGCACTGTTTGGCCTGGACAAACGGCTCGCGGGCGAGACCCGGCTGAATGGGAAAGCGTTTCAACCGAAATCACCCTCCGAGGCCATCCAGCGCGGGTTTTGTTTGTTGCCCGAAGACCGCCGATGGGAGGGAATCTTCCCCAAGATGTCAGTGCGGGAGAATGCGACCATCGCCGTACTCAAGCGCCTTGGTTCCGGTCGGACGCGAAAAGAAGCAGAGCGCACCGCGGAGTTCCAGAAAAAGCTCGCGGTCTCCGCTTCGCCGGATGCCATGATTTCCAGCTTGAGTGGAGGTAACCAGCAAAAGATCATCCTTGCGCGCTGGCTGCTGGCGGAACCCTCCGTTCTGTTTCTCGACGATGCCACGCGCGGCATCGATGTGGCGGCAAAGGAACAGATTTACTCGATCATCGATGAACTGGCGGCGCAAAAGAAGGGAATCATTCTCGTCAGTTCGGAGCTGCCCGAGTTGTGGCGTTGTTGTGACCGCATCCTCGTCCTGCAGGAAGGACACCAGGCGGGGATCGTGCGCACGGCGGATTCCACTCAGGAAGAGGTCATGCGGCTGGCGACAGGAACGGCGAGTTTTTCGGCGGCGTGAGCCGGACAAGTTCTTTATCAGTGCCAGTTGCATCAGTGAAAATTTCTATTGAGTCGAAAAAGGAGGCGAATGTTCATTCAAAGACTTGCCATCGTGCTGGCGTTGTGTGTTCCTGTGGTGGCGCAGACAGAAATGATCGGCGGCGACTTACTCTCAGGGCTGGTGGCGCCCCATGATTATGTTCAGAAGCGGTCTTCGAGTTATGACCGGAGCGGCGGCAATGCCGACTCGCGGCCTATCGCACCGGGAGAAACGCTCACCCTGCTTGATGATTCTGGGCCGGGGATCGTCACCCACATCTGGTTCACCATTGCCTCGGGCGAGCAGTATCACTTGAAGAAGCTGGTGTTGCGTGCGTATTGGGACGGGGAATCGACTCCGAGCGTCGAGACTCCTGTCGGCGACTTCTTCGGCCTGGGTCTCGGGCAGTACTTTCTCTATCAGTCGCTCCCCCTGCAGGTCGCGCCCGACAATGCGCTCAACGCATTTTTCCCGATGCCATTCCGGAAGAGCGCGAAGATCACAGTGACAAACGAAGGCAAGCTGAAGGTGGACGACTTTTACTTCAATATCGATTACCGCGCCTACAAAAAGCCGCTCCCGGCCGACACACTCTACTTCCACGCACAATATCGGCAGGCCTCTCCGGCAACGGGCACAACGAACAAGTGGGAGCATAACGGCGACGTGGACAATGACAAGAATCTGGACGGCGTCAACAACTACGTCTGGATGGAAGCGACCGGACGCGGGCACTTCGTGGGCGTAACGATGTCGATCCTGCAGAACCAGGACAACTGGTTCGGCGAGGGCGATGACATGTTTTTCGTTGATGGCGAAAAGCTGCCCTCCATCAATGGGACGGGGACGGAGGACTATTTCCTTGGCGCCTGGGATTTTGGAGGACACCCGTTTTCATATCCGTTCTACGGTGCGCCCCAGGTCGGAGCTGAGTTAGCCGGGAGGGGATCGTCGGTGTATCGCTTCCATCTCGATTCACCGATTCCTTTCACCAAATCGATGAGAGCCACGATCGAGCATGGACACGCGAACCACCGTTCCGATAACTACTTCTCGGTGGCCTACTGGTATCAGACTGAGCCCCACGCGGCTTTTCCGCCTCTGCCGCCAGTGAGTGATCGTCTGCCGCGAATTTTTCCAGTCGGCGGTCCAGGAAACGCTGGAAAATAAATTGTGGAATCACGCAGGTTAGATCTCGGGGGTTCTTTCGAGCCCCCGAAATATTTCCGCCCCAATAAAGCGGGCGCGGTCACCGAGACTGTGTTGAATCCGGATCACTTCATTCCACTTCGCCATGCGCTCGCTGCGCGAGAATGACCCCACTTTCAGCTGTCCGGCGTTGCTGGCGACCGCGAGATGGCTGATGAACGCGTCCTCCGTTTCTCCTGAGCGCGCGCTGATTACTGGCCGCCACCCGGCCTCTTGGGTCATCCGGATTGCCGCAAGGGTCTCTGTAACCGTGCCGATCTGATTCAATTTGATCAGGACGGCGTTCGCAACTCCTGCTTCGATGCCGCGCCGTATGAGTTCCGGGTTTGTGCAAAAAAGATCATCGCCAATCAGCTGAATCTTCTTCCCCAACGCACTGTGAATGCGCGCCCAGCCATCCCAGTCCGATTCTGACATGGGGTCCTCGATCGAGATCACCGGATATTTCTCACACCATTCGACCATCAGCTGGCAAAACTGTTCCGAAGTGAATTCCCGATTCTCGCTCGCGAACTGGTAACGATTTGTTTTTGGATCGAAGAGGTCGCTGGCGGCGATGTCGAGAGAGATGGCGAGGTCTTTGCCCGGAACGTACCCCGCCCGCTCGATCACTTCTACGAGAAATGCGAGGATCTCCTCGTTCCGTGAGAATTCAGGCCAAAAGCCGCCTTCATCTGCCACGCCACGCAACTTGCCGCGCTCTTGCAGCAGAGCGTGGGCACCGTGATAGGCATTGAAAGTCATCTCGAGTGTTTCGAGATACGTTCGCGCACCCACCGCAATCAGCATGAAGTCTTGCACGTCAGTTCGATGCCCGGCATGAGCTCCGCCACCGATGATCTGGATCTCCGGTAAAGGCAGCAGCGATCCTTCATCACCGCTGAGGGACTGACAAAGCATCTTTCCCCGAACATTGGCGGCGGCACTAGCTGCTGCCAACGAGACCGCGAGAAGCGCGTTTGCTCCCAATCGGGACTTGTTGGCCGAGCCGTCCAGTTGGATCAAAACTTGATCGATCGAGGCTTGGTCGAGAGCGTCCATGCCGAGAATGGCTCGCGCGATCTCGGTATTCACGTTCTGTACGGCTCGTTCGACCGATTTGCCGCGGAACCTTCGGGCATCGCCGTCGCGAAGTTCCAAAGCTTCCCGAGAACCAGTGGAGGCACCCGATGGAACCATTCCGCTTCCGCGAAGGCCCCCTTCAAGCGTGATATCGGCTTGAACAGTAGGGTTGCCCCGGGAGTCGAAGATCTGGAAGGCGTGGACTCGAACGATTCTCACTGTAACCTCAGAGCGGATTCGAAATCGGCAGAGCAGTGAACCACCGATCTACCACCTGCTGTAATCCGGAAATGTTGGCGGCAAAACTGGCGCGCACGAACTCCCTCACAAACTCGCGTTGCCCGTCACTGGCCAGATATTCTACGGCCGATTTTCCGTCGATGCGCGCCAGCATCAGCATCAAAAGCAACTTGGCGGTTCTGGCGTCCAGTTCGTGCTGTTTCGGCGCATCCATCTTTCGCTCGGAAAAGTATGTTTCGAGAACGCCATCGATAAGTCTGCGCAGTCCAACATCGGCTGGCGCGTGGTACAGCGACTTCAGCAAAAGATGGTTGATCAGGAAGCCAAGATCAAAAGAAGGATCGCCGTACCAGGCGACTTCGCAATCAAGCAGCACAAAGCGTCCATCTCCGATCATCATGTTCTTTGGGCTGCAGTCGCCGTGAACAAGGCACTCGCGAGTACTTTCCAGTCGCGCGGCTTCCTGTTCGAATTGTTCTCGCAGTTCCGGATGGCGCGCTCCAGTGGTCAGAAGGTAAGGATCGGTGCGAAGCTGATGAAAATTGCCAGTTGTATCGAAGCGTGCCGCAAGATCGCGCCTGCCGAATGAACTGCGATGCAGGGTAGCCAGGATTTTCGCCGCCTGAACAGCATGGTCGCGTTGACATTCGCCGCGCAACAGTAAGTCTTTCCAATTTCGGTAGTCGGCTCCCAGATATTCCATGGCGAAGTAGTCTTCGCCGGCCGAAATCACCGATGGGACAGCGTCAGGAAGAATCTCCCCCAGATAATTCAGGAACTCGAATTCAACACGGTTGCGGGATGTGTCCGCCTGCCAAAGGTCTTTCACCTTCAACTGCGGCAAGGCCTGTTTGACGACGAACTGCCTTTCGCCATCCTGAATAAGAAAGACGTCGGAGGAAACGCCGCCCCCCAAAGCTTGCACGACAAGTGCGTCCGGAGAGGCGAGTTGATCGCGGCGCAACAGGTCGAGAATGTGCGATTCGATTTCGCCCATGGTCGCGCACAGGTTTGGCGCCGTCAGTTTGCGTGCGAGATGATTCTGACCTTAAACCCCAGTTCCTGCGATAGCGCCACCATCTCACCGAAAATGTCTCCGTAAACCACGGCGATGTGGTTCGACATATAGTGCGCCATCAGGGTGTCGCGCGACATCTGCAGGTCAGCCGCCATGAACGGCCATTCGCGAGTCGTGCCTTTCCACCATTGATCGCGGACGTCGGGCGGCAGTTGAACAACTTCTCCGCGGCCGATGTCCATCCAGAGAACGCCATCCCGAATGTAGCTTCTCGCCCAGGTCACTTTTCCGGGCAGGCTCTCTCCCGCAAAGGTGCCGCCCGGAGTAGGGAAGTAAGCTGCGGGTTGCCGGTAGGAATGGACTCCTTGTAACGAGTCAGGGTCATGGTTAAAGGCGTATGCGCCGCTTGAACCGGAGTTGAGCAGGACCCATATGAAGCGCCCATCCCACTCTCCACCCCAGCGCACATCATGAAAAAAGACGGCCTGGTGGAGACCTTTGCTCTTGAGCAGACGCTTCATCAACTCCATGGGGATCACGTTCCCCTGGTCGGCCTCGGTAGAGCAGATGACGGTATCTCCGTTCGACTCGGGGCGACATGTGGAATTGAACAGCCCCTCGGAGAAATCAGACGGAGGGCGCAGCGGAATCAGCCCCAGCTGATACTGCCAGCCCAGGCAATCGGCCTTGTATTCCCCGATCAGGTCGAGTACGGCCAGGTAGTCGCGCAATTGCTCGCAAGTGGCATTCTCATCAAAATCGGCGGAGCCGTTTTCGCGCCAGTGGAATGTGACGCCGCGGTCACGCACAAACTGAAAGGCGTCCTGTACGCGTTTCGAATCGATTCGCTTTCCGCGATCGAGGATCCATGCCTGGTCGATCTTGTGCTCAGCGAAACCATACTTCGGAAGCATCCGCGGGCCGAAGTAGCCGTTGATCATGCCCATCGACGTGTCGCCCAACATAAGAATTAGAATGTGTCGCTTGCGGATATCGTCAGCGATCTTCCGGGCCGTTTTCTTTGCCTGGGCGGAGACTTTCGCTTCATACGAGAGGTCTTTTTTCGGATAGCTGATCTTTCCGGTCTCGCACCACTGGGCAAGGCGGTCCATGAACTTCTTGTCGGAGGTCCATTCCTTGGAGTCGGTCCAGATTCGTGAAAAGCGCCGATCTAGGCTCTCAAGGCAGGCACCAGTATTGAGCAGTCCGACGAGTCCCGGCCATTCTCCTGAGAAATTGCTCGCGAGCAGGAGCGGATTGTCTTTCCCGACGACACCTTCGGTAGTGTGGGGACCGTAGATCCAATGGACGCATACACCGATCAGCGGGTCTTCGATTGGGCCAAGTTTCTCGATGGACTCATGCGGCTTAGAGATAAATCCGTCAATCAGCTTGGGCTGGCGTCCGAGTTTTCGGAGGGCTTGTTCGAGCTGATGAGTGGCCTTTTCAATGCTGGGCCTCGCAAGGTCATTTGGCGCTTTCCTTCCGTCACCGGGCCAGAAGATGAATACCTGTTTTCCCATCAGACAAGCTCCCTTACACTTTGTCTTCGTCGCGGCCGCGGACCGGCACACGAACCATCTGACTTCGAGGGCACAGCTAATCTACTCGCAAAATCGAATCGATTCAACTCAAGGGATGCGACTGGAAGCTAAAACCGCCGTCCGGGCGACACGTCGTCAAACAACTGACAATAATGGACTTGATGCCGTATCTGGAATTGATTCTTTTGTCTGTCAGCCCAAAATCGATCGTCGATGCGGTCAGTATAATAATCGATTCGACGCATATTTTGTTGCGCTTCTCATACGGTCCGATTAGCATAAGCCCCGTCGAATGAGTCCCCCGCCTAAGAAACGTTCCTATACGATGCGCGATGTCGCCCGCCTGGCAGGGGTATCCGTAGCGACCGTTTCTGCAGTTGTGAATGGGAAGCAAGTGGTGCGGCCGGTAGTTGTCGCCCGGGTTCAGGATGCAATGAAAGCCCTGAACTTTCATCCGGATCACGTGGCGCGCAGTTTGCGGGTGAAGAAGACGACCACAATCGGAGTGGTCGTGCCGGATTTCTCAAGCGGTTTTTTTGTTGACGTCCTCAGAGGAATCGAGGATGCCGCGCGGAATGTGGGATATTCGGTCCTGCTGTGCAATTCTGACGACGATGTAGAGCAGGAACAGCGGCATCTGAAAGCTCTTCTCTCGCGCCGTGTGGATGGCATCCTGCTGGCCTCCACGGATCTGTACTCGATCGCCGACACTCAGCTTCGTTCCGGGACTCCAATCGTTCTTTTCGATCGGGTACCTCCAGGATACCGGGGAGCGGCCGTCGTCGTGGATAACGTCGATGCTTCTTACCGCGCAACGCGGCATTTGATCGACCTGGGCCATCGCTCCGTCGCATTCATCGCAGGACGTCTTGACCTCTCAACCGCCAGCGATCGCGCCGAAGGATTCCGGCGTGCTCTCGAGGACGCGCATCTTCCGCTTAACGGCGCGTATTTCAGGCGTGGAGATTTTCACCCGGAGAGCGGATATCAGAACGGGCTTGAACTCTTGCGCTTGCAGAATCGGCCTACTGCGATTGTGTGCTCGAACGGAGTGATGACACTCGGCTTGCTGCGCGCCATTCACGAACAACATGTCCGCTGCCCGGAGGAGATATCCATCATCGGGTTCGATGAGCCCGCGCCCGACAGCTACGGCTTCAATCTAAGCACTTTGTTGCGGCCCGAATTGACTGTGGTTGCGCAGCCGGGGTACGAGGTGGGAAAGCAGTCGGCGCAGACACTCCTACGCCTTGTGTCAGAGGACCACGAACCACCTGCCGACCAGAACCCCTTGATCACACTGCAGGCGGAATTGCGTGTTCGCAAGTCGACAGCCGCACCGTCCAGTCAAACACCGACCCAATAAGCAACTTCGCGGGTCCTACGCCGAGACAATTTGGCGTTTGCATTCTTCCGACAACGCAATTACGTCGTCTACGAGTGACTCTAATTGTTGCTCGTAAATTGATCCGAGGGTAAGAGTCGGCTGGCGCAAGCGGGAATTGGGCAGAACGCCCCGCTTTTCCATGACGCGCTTTTCGATGCGGAGAGCAAGTTCAATATTCTGCAGCGCGAAAGAAAGGTAAGGTACCAGTTTTTCAAAGAGTTCCTTTGCTTCTTTCTTGCGGCCCTGTTGGTAGAGTTCGTAAACGCGAACGTAGATCTCGAGGCAAGCGGCCCCCGGCATCATGGCAGAGGCACCGTGAGCCAGGCCGTCCATCATGGCGATGCCGCCCAATCCGTAGATGATCTGCACCTGTCCGTTGGACTGCTCGACAACTTCCTTGCATTTTTCTCCCGGCAGCAAGTTTTCCAGTTTGGCGAAGCGGAAGTTGGGATGCCGGCGGGCCAATTCCACGAAAACTTTCGCCGGCAGGCCGGCGCCCGTGAAATCTGCATCCTGCAGCATGACCGGGATACTGACCGAGTCACAGAGCTTACTGTAGTGCTTGATGATCTCCGTACCCGGCAGTGGCGCAGTCTTGGGGGCGGTCACCATCAGGCAGTCAGCGCCGATCTTTTCGGCGAACCGTGAAAACTCAATCGTGCTGTAGGTAGACCCTGAACTGGTGGCCGCAATGGCCGGTACACGCTTACGCGTGTGCTCCACCAGCACTTCGACCCAGTGATAACGCTCCGGGTCCGACATCTTGTAGAACTCACCGGCAAATCCGGGACCGCAAACGGCTGCCGCGCCCGCTTCGATGGCGAAGTCGATCTGCTTGCGAAGGGCATTATCGTCAATCGATTCGTCTTCCCGAAAAGTGGTCGCCATCACGGGGGTGATGCCGTTAAGTTTCAGCATGGATTCGCCTCGCACAAAGAATGAGTTTGATGTCAGAGTCGTTCGGGCCATAAGTATAAACCAGCCCGAACGAAAGGTTCAAACTATCGGAACGCCTTCCGAAATCACGGCTTCTTTTTGCTCTGGAGTTCGAGGTGCAGCGTGCCGTGAATGCGCTCGCCGCTCCGCAGCTTCTTGCCTCCTCCGTAGTTTTCCAGATACTCGCCAATCTGGGCAGGGCTGCCGCCATACCAGTCGTCTACAAAAATAGCGGTGCGGTCGGACTCGATCGCTGCCCGCAGGCTTTGGGAGCCATCGGAGCGGATGATCCACCCCAGCCCTGAATCGTCGCTAACCGTGGCGTTCAAGATGTTTCGCTTCGTGCTCCTGAATTCGTTGCTACCCATGGGGGAGTCGTCTTCGGAAAAGGGCCAGGTGGGAGTGACAAATGCGGGTCTGCCCGAATGCGCCTGTACCGCTCCGGACAAAGCGCCGATGTGGTCCTTCGGATACTAGCTCAATTCGCCCCTGCGTTCCCAAGAGAGACGGTCGAGGCGTAACGGTAACTCGAACCGCAAGCCGACTTCCTGGGCTGCGATCTCCGGGCCACCATACTCAAAATCGTAGGAAACAGTCACCTCGCCGTCAGGCTTAATTACTGTGCGATAGCTGCCTACCAGATCGGGATAGTGGCCCTCCGCGGTGATCGTCACATTTCCGCCGTCCTCTGAAATCTCGACCGGGCGATCGAGACTCCAGGTGATGGCATCGGGTAACGCCGGCGCCGATCCTTGCATAGGAAGAATGTGAACCTGCGGTTGGTCGTAGAGGATGATATCGCCGTTCGTGACGGCATACTGCAGCAGGCCTCGTTCTCCGGAAACTCCCAGGCTGAATCCATCACCGTCGATCCGCGGAGTGATTCCAGAGAGAAGTTCCTGCTTCTGTACATGCAGAGGTTTGGCTGTCGCTGTGGAGTTTTGGGGTTCGGCCGGGGTCGCTCCCAATTGAATCGTGAAGGCATTCACCAGTCTGCTGTTTTCAAAGAAGCTCAGTTCTAGTTTGCTCCCGGCTTTGACTCCTGATGGCAGTGGAACTTCGATGGTCCCCACCGTTTGCGGTGGAATATCGGCCTTGGCGGCGCCCTCCTGTTCACCAATCCGCCACTTAATCTGGCGTTCCGAGAGGTTCGTGAAGAAATAGCGGTTCTTCACGGAAATGCGCAATGGGCCCGAGGCCGGAAGATCCAGCGTGCGATCCGAAATCGCGATCGGAGAATAAAGATTCTGTATATTCCAGAATTCCGGCTTCTGCCGGCGCCAGCCATCGATCACACCCCAGGGGGCGTCGCCCACCAGGCCGGAACCGGGCTTGTAATAGATGCGCTCGACCCCGTGATCTTCCGTAAAAACGCGGCCTTGCTCGGCGCCGCGTCCGGGCACAAGAAACAAGTCATCGGACCAGGCCCAGATGAAACTGGCCTGCACGACTTTGCTGTTCCAGAAGGCCTCCATGACATCGATGAGTGGCACAACGTAATAGTCACGGACGCCGGGATCGCGCCACATTGCCTTACCGTCTCTCCAGATTCCCTGGTAGGGGGCCAGGCTTTCATCCCACAGGACTGGCTTAGTGTCGTTGTCCTGAGCCTGAATCCCTTTCACGGTGATGGGATTGTGATGAATGATGAAGTCGAGGTGATCGGTCCAGCTTCCCATGACGGGTCGGCTGGGATCATGGGCGCGAATCTCATCCGCTCCCATATCCATGTTCGGCCCCCAATCGCTTTCGTTCCCGGCGGACCAGTAAGCAACTGAAGGGTGGCTCATGTCGCGCTCCACCATCTCGGCAGTTACTTGCCGGTTCAGTGCACTCCACCTGAGATCGTGGGCCAGGCCATTCCAGCAGAACGGCGCTTCTTCCTCGATATAGAGGCCGAGTTCGTCGGCAATGTCATCGAGTTCGGGAATCGGCGGGTAGTGCGAGGTTCGGACCGCGTCGATATTCGCCGCCTTCATCAGTTCTAGGTCTTGGCGCTCTACAGCGGGTGTTACCGCACGACCGAGTAACGGATGAGAGTCGTGATGCGCCGTCCCCTTAAGCTTGACCGGTTTCCCGTCGATGAGCAGGAATGTCTTGTCGATCTGCGTCTCGCGGAACCCGACCTTCCGTTGCAATCTTTCGATCTCACTGCCGTTCTGCGAGATTACGGTGGTCAGAACGTAAAGGTCCGGATGCTCTGAATTCCACTTGAGCGGTTCGCGGACGTGCAACTTCACCGTTTGATCTTGTCTCGACCATGGATCCAAAGCGAGGGCAATGGGATCGCTAACAGCCACCTCATTCTGGCCGGAGCGGCTCAAGCTCAGGCGAACGGATTCCCCGGTGATTTTCGAGCCGGAGTCGTTGACAACGGACAGTTCTGTAACCAGGTCGGCATCGCGGAAATCCTTGTCGAACTCCGCGTGGGATTGCTCCCGCTCGACGTGAAGGTCAGGAACTGAGAAGACATGGACACGGCGGAAAATTCCGGCCAACGAAAAATCCGCGTACATGCTCATGTGATCCATTTCGGACGCTGTCGTCTGCTCCTGAACCAGCACGGCAATCACATTGTCGGCTCCCGGGTCGATGGATGCTGCTTCGAGTTGAAAAGGCGTCGCCCCGCCCGTGTGCGAGCCAATTCTGCGCCCATTCCACCAAACCTCAGCGCCGCTATAGACTCCATCGAATGCAATGCGAACGCGGCGGCCGCGCCAGCTCTGTGGAATTTTTAGGTGACGCCGATACCCGCCGTACCCGTGCTGCGAGTGAAATCCAGCCATGACCCAATGAGATGGAACATCGATCGACTTCCACGAGGAGTCATCGAACCCCGGCTGCTCGAACCCCTTCGGCGGGTCGGGCTGGAATGACCACGCTCCGTTGAGCTCTAGGTCGAAGTCAGACCCGGGATCGGGAACGAGAGTGCCCGCAAGATCTCCCGCATCCACCACCTTGTGGATTGCCTCGCCCTGTGCTGTGGTGGAAAAGTCGATGGTGCCGCTCAAACCGACGGGTAACGGAATTGTGAAGTCCCCGCGCTCCCCGGTGCGCGCAATCGCTTTCCAGGGCTTACCAGCAATCTTCCCCGATGCTTGAACTTCAGAGCGAATTCCAGCGGCGCCGAAACCATCCGTCAATGCTCCAATGGCATTGCCGCGCGCGTCTCCCCGGATGTCGAGCCACGCGGGAGCATTCTGCGAATAGGCTTCCACCTCCCGCACCCTGGCATCGCCATCCAAGCCACTAATTCTCAACTTGAGCGCTTTCGTCGGGGGCAATCGAAGATCGAGAATGAAGGGCAGTGCGGTCTTGCCGTCCCCGGAGGAAACGACTTCGTGCCAAGTTCCTGCGTCGAAAGCTTCGGCCTTCAGGTGAGTCAGATCACGAATGCCACGGCGTGCCTGGTAGCGCCGAAATACCAACTCTCGAATCGAAACAGGTTCTTTCCACGAGATTTCGATCCAGCAGGGTGCAGGTTCTGATCCGACACATTCCCAATAACTCTCGGAAGAATCGTCGACCGCGTTCCGCGCTTCGTGGTGCATCGAAGAGTCGGAGGCTTGAACAGAAGTGTTCTGGGTAGCAAGGTTTGAGTTCTGCTGCTGGGCATGAGTGAAAGGAGCTAGTGTTATGAGCAGGATAGCGGCAATCCATACCTTTTTCATGAAGCGAGAATAGTAAGCGCGCGAACCCTGCTAGTCAAGAATCGGTATGCGTTCCGAATTGACTGGGGCGGGGGTTGCGCTTATAGTTTTTGATTCTGATCCTTAACCGCAATCTGCAGGGCAGTCGAGCAGCCGTTCCGTGCGCGATCAGAACGCGCCTCTGAACGTTTTTATGAAAATCACCAATATCACGACCTACCTGATTGGCAATCCCTGGAAGAACTGGCTGTTCGTGAAAATCGACACCGACGAGGGGATTCACGGAATCGGTGAAGGATCGCTCGGCCATCTCTCCAAAACGGTTGAGGCGGCAATTCATGAAATGAAGCCGTTTGTGCTCGGGCTTGAGGCTTTTCAGACCGAGACGCTGGTGACCAGGCTGACGCGCCACGTTTACGCTGATGGCGGTCAGATCAAGATGTGCGCTATTTCGGCGCTGGAAATTGCCTGCTGGGACGCGATCGGAAAGGCGCTGAAACAGCCGATTTACAACCTCGTCGGTGGGCGCGTACACGAACGAATTCCGGCATACGTGAACGGTTGGTATCGTTGTCAAAGAACTCCGGAGGCGTTCGCCAAGGCTGCGAAAGACGTTGTGGCGCGCGGATATTTCGCAATGAAGTTCGATCCCTTCGGCTCAGCGATGACGCACTTGACGCCGCAGGAAGAGGATCTGTCGATCGATCTCGTGGCGGCCGTCCGCGAGGCCGTGGGGCCGCACGTTCTCCTGGCAGTGGAATGCCATTCAAGATTCTCCCCATCGACCGCCGTGCGTATCGGCAAGCGCCTGGAACCCTATCGCCCGGCGTGGTTTGAAGAGCCTGTCCCGCATCACAACATTCCGGCTATGGCTGAAGTGGCGCAACGGCTGGAGATACCGATAGCGACGGGCGAAAGCTTTTCGTCGAAGCAGCAGGTCGCAGAACTTATGAGCCATGCCTCGGTTGACATCATTAACATCGAACCCTTGCACATGGGTGGAATTCTGGGTTCGCGTAAAGTCGCCGACATCGTAGATGCTCACTATGGAACCGTCATTCCTCACGCCGCCCAGGGGCCGATTTGCACGCTGGCCTGTTTGCAGATCGATATTGCTACGCCGAACTCGTGGTTGCAGGAAACGTTCGAGGATTTCAACGAACCATGGGAGCGGCAACTTCTGACCAGATTCCCGCGCATCGTCGACGGATATTTCGAATTGCCCGAGGGGCCCGGCATTGGAGCTGATCTGAACCTTGACGAGATTCGCCGTCATCCGTACCACGAAAATCCGGACATATCCCTTTTTGAACAAGACTGGCATTTCCGGCGCTCCGAGGTTTCTTCCTGAGCCGCTGGAGATCGCTGGCATCAAACGTACAAAGGACCCATCGTGAAACTGCCTGCACCTCTCCGCGGTGTTGTAACGGCCATGATCACGCCGTTGCTGGACCGCGACACACTGGACGTCATAGGTCTGCAGAAGCTCATCGACAACCTGATCAACGGCGGCGTAAACGGCCTTTTTATTCTGGGCACCACCGGAGAAGCGCCGTCGCTCAGTTACGAAACGCGACGGCAGGTGATCACAGAAACGTGCCGCCACGGTGCCGACAGGTTGCCGGTGATTGTGGGTATCACGGATACGTCTTACTCCGAAACGGTGTATCTGGCCCAGCATGCAGCGGAAGCAGGAGCGCACGGCCTGGTCCTGGCGGTCCCGTACTATTTCTCGACAAGCCAGCGTGAACTGGTCGGCTATGTCCGAAGGCTGGTCTCGGAATTGCCGCTGCCGGTATTCCTCTACAACGCACCCTCAAACGTCGATCACATCCTCGCTCCCGATACGCTGCGAAAATTATCCGACTTACCGCAGGTTCGGGGCGTCAAGGACAGCGGCTTCGAAATGATGTACTTCCACAAGTTGGTCTGGATGTTTCGCGACCGCCCAGACTTCACGCTCTTGGTGGGGCCCGAGGAGTTGACCGCGGAAGCCGTGCTGATGGGCGGTCACGGCGGCATGTGCGGGGGATCGAACATCTATCCGAAACTGTATGTGGATTTGTACAATGCGGCTGCCGCGCGCGATCTCGACTCAGTCCGGAAGTTACATGCGCGGGTGATTCAGATCAGTTCGACGGTATACCGGGTCACGTCCGAGGATTCTTCGTATCTACGTTGCCTGAAATGCGCCGTGTCGCTGATGGGAATCTGCGGAGACGCATTGGCGGAGCCTTTCGAACCGCTCGCGCCCATAGAACGCGAACAGGTACGCCGCTACATGGTTGAAGCGGGACTGCTGAAGTAGCGACCGTGGGGTAGCAAGAAATGAATATCGCGAAACTGCCGCGGGGAATCGTTCCGTTGCTTGAGACTCCGTTTTTGGAAGACGGCGGTGTCGACTACGACAGCCTACAGAAACTCGTCGAACATAGCATCGCGGGCGGGACTAACGGATTGACCGGACCGCTGGTAGCGAGCGAAGTACACGCGCTTTCGATCGCCGAGCGTGAGCAGATCGTAAAGATTTCCGCTGAGGCTATCGACGGTCGCGTGCCGTTCATTGTCGGCGCATCGTCGGATGATCCTCAGATTTGTCGTTCATTCGCGCGATTGGCAGAGAGGGTTGAAGCCGCCGCCTACCTGGTGGCGGTGCCTAACAATCTGTACGGGCGAACTGAGGATCTCATCACGTTTTTCCGCTCGATTGTCGTGGAAAGCGGCGCGCCCCTGATCGTTCAAGACCTGCAGTTTAACGGTCCGGGTATGGGCCTGGACACGATGAAGCAGCTTCGCGATACTCTACCCACTCTGGTCGGCCTCAAAATTGAGACCGTTCCGGCTGGGGCGAAGTACACGATGGTCCGCGAGGCGTTTGGCCCGGACTTCTACATCTCTGGGGGATGGGCCGTTCCTCAACTCATTGAAGCGCTAGATCGCGGAGTGGACGCGATGATTCCGGAGTGCGCGCCGATTCGAGTCTATTCGGCCATTTACCGCGCATACGCTTCTGGAGAGCGCCAGGAAGCGATCCGAATTTTTCGTGAGCTCGTGCCAGTTCTGGTGTTCAGCAACCAGGAGTTGTACCACTCCATTGCGTTCTTCAAGAGAATGCTGGCGCGACGAAAGTTGATCAGGACAGAGAAGCTAAGAGCGCCCGGTTACAACTGGGATCGCTTTAACCTGCGGATTGCCGACGAGCTGACCGAGTATTACCTTGCGCTGGAACAGCGGTGCGCATCTGTCGCACCCACTCCCACCCGGTAGAGCGACGGATTCATGCAGAAACTGCAGCAGTCACCATTTTCCGCGCCAAAGTTACGGCGCTATTTGCGTTCTCCCCGTAAGCATCGGCGCCGATCTGCTGCGCATACTGGGCAGTTACCGGGGCACCCCCTACAAGAACCTTGACCTGTTGCCGCAGGCCGGCGCTCTCGAGGGCGGTAATGGTCGTCTTCATCGAAGGCATGGTGACGGTGAGCAGCGAGGAAAGGCACACAACGTGTGCGCGAGTTTCCTGAACTGCCTGGACGAATTTTTCTGGCGAGACATCGGTTCCCAGGTCCTTAACCTCGAAACCGCTGCCCTCGAGCATGGAAGTGACAAGATTCTTCCCGATATCGTGCAGATCTCCTTTTACAGTGCCGATCACCACACGTCCGACCGGTTTTGCTCCGCTGGCGGCGAGCAGAGGGCGAATCAGCTCCAAAGCCCCTTTCATGGCACGCGCCGAGAGCAATAATTCGGGCACAAAATATTCGGAGCACTCAAAGCGGCGACCAACTTCGTCCATGGCTGGAATCATGTGGTTTGACACCAGATCCATGGGATTTGCCTTTTCAGCGATCGCTTCTTTCGTAATTGCGACGGCGACCTTGCTGTCTCCGTTCAAAACTGCGTCATAAAGCTTCGTGAGATCTGCCATGGCTGTCCTCGAATCGTTTCGATTGCCCAAAAACAGCGAATTCAAGCAAGTTTATGAATACCCATCATCATAGCTTTTCGAGCGTCCAGAAGCTCGAATTTTCGCTGAAAATAGCCCCCATTCGTGCTAATAAATTTCTTCTCAGGTGTTAGCAGAATCACATCCTTGTTTCACAGCTCGTGGTATATTGCGCCCGGGATTCGTCTGAAAATCATGATTCAGGATCTGCTAAAGCGCGGACCAGTGCTGACCGACGGCGCCTGGGGCACAGAGTTACAGAAGCTCGGACTGGCGCCGGGTGAGATCGCAGATTATTGGAACCTGTCTCATCCCGAGAAGGTCGGGTTGGTGGCACGGTCGTACGTCGAAGCAGGCAGCGAGATCATCCTGACGAATACATTCCGGGCCAATCGCGTCGCACTGCACGGACGCCAGGGAGCGGACGAAGTCCGCGATTTGAACCGCCGCGGCGTTGAGATTTCCCGTTCTGCCGCCGGCGCTCACGCCCGCGTGTTTGCCTCGATTGGGCCCAGTGGCAAGCTTCTCTTAGCGGAGGAAGTCACAGAGCAGGAACTCTACGAGGCCTTTGCCGAACAGGCGAATGCGTTAGCCGATGCGGCCCCCGATGCCATCGTCATTGAGACGATGAGCGACCTGAGCGAGGCCACCATCGCCCTGGACGCTGCCAAGGCCACCGGGCTTCCGACGATAGTTTGCATGGTATTTGATTCTGGCAGAGGACAGGACCGGACGCTCACCGGGGTCACGCCGGAGCGTGCGGCTCGCGAACTCACAGCTCGGGGAGCCGACGTAATCGGCGCCAATTGCGGGAAGGGAATCGACGGATTTATCGGCATCTGCCAGCGCCTTCATGCGTCCACGGATCGGCCGATCTGGATCAAGTCGAACGCAGGACTGCCCCATACAAGCGGAGACTCAATTGTCTACGACATGACCGCCGAGATTTTTGCAGGCTACGTTCCTCAGCTGGTGAAAGCAGGCGCTTCCTTCATCGGTGGATGTTGCGGAACCGACCCCGGTTTTATTCGCGCGATTTCGGGCCAACTGCACAAGCTCTCCCTGGCGTCATGAAATTCAGGCTAATCAGCTGTGAGATTTTCTATCGGGAATTTAGCACAGTTGTCGCACGCTCGCCGCACCTGGTCGATATCGAGTTTCTCCCCAAGGGATTGCACGACATCGGCGCTGCGGGAATGAGGGAGCGCATTCAAGCGGCAGTGGACCGTGTTGATCCGTCTGGTTACGACGCCATTCTGATCGGGTACGGACTCTGCAACAACGGAATCGTTGGTATGGCAAGCCGCCAGAAGCCGCTGGTCGTGCCTCGTGCTCACGATTGCATCACCTTGTTTCTCGGGAATAAGGAACGCTATCTGGACTACTTCCAGAACAACCCCGGCGTCTACTTTCAGACCACAGGATGGATCGAGCGAGGTTCGGCCAACGGCGAGCTGAGCCAATTGACCGTGGGCAAAAAGCTGAAGATCAACCAAAGCTTCGAAGAACTCGTCGCTCGCTATGGGGAAGACAACGCACGCTATCTTTGGGAGCAGCTCGGGAGCCCAGAGAAAAATTATCGCAAAATGACCTTCATCGAGATGGGAATTGAACCGGATGCGAGCTTCGAGCGGATTGCCCAGCAGAAAGCCAACGCTCGACACTGGGAATACGAAAAAGTTCAGGGAGATATGGGAATGTTCGAGCGCCTGGTGAACGGAATTTGGAACGACGATGAGTTCCTGGTTGTGCCGCCCGGCTCAACAATCGTGGCCACATACGATGACGGTGTCATCGCCGTCGAAGGCGTTCAGCGTGACATAATCCCGGGACGATAGGATCTTTTTTGGAATCGACCTCTCACTGCCGGATCCTCCTGCAGCCCACACATACTGAATTAACGGCGTCACGCGGACAGCTTCTCAGAGATTTACTTTTCGAACAAGGAGTGGAGTTTCCCTGCGGAGGCCGGGGCCGATGCCGAGGTTGCCGCGTTCGTGTGCGAAGTGGGGATGCGCCTGTCAATGCGATCCAAAGAGAAATTCTTTCGGAGGAAGAAATCGAGCAGGGTTGGCGTCTCGCTTGTCAGTGTGTTCCGGAGAGCGATCTGGAGATCGAACTGCGGCAGTGGGATTCGGCGATTCTTGTCGACGATAGCAAATTCAGCTTTGAGCCACGAGATGGTCTGGGCGTTGCCGTTGACCTGGGCACCACGACCATCGTTGCGCAGTTGCTGGATCTACGAACCGGAAATGTGCGCGCCGTTCGGACAGCGCTGAACGCGCAGGCCCGTTACGGCGCTGATGTGATGAGCCGGATTCACTTCGCGGTGCTTGACCGAGGCCAGGGCGAATTGCAGCGGATGGTTCGGGAGCAGATTGGCGGCTTAATACAGCAGTTGCTTGCCGCGAGCCAGGAAAAACGCGGCGTCGTGGATGTTGTGATCGTGGGAAACACGGTCATGCATGACCTGTTTTGCGGGATCGACGTCGAGCCCCTGTCTCACTATCCATTCGATTCTCCACACCTCGGGCTGCAGCGGTTCGGCGCAGCCGAATTAGGCTGGAAACTTGAGGGCAACCCTACAGCTTATTTTCTGCCCTGTCTCGGAAGTTTCGTCGGAAGCGACATCCTGGCGGGCATTCTCGCCACACGACTGCATGAGCGCGACCGGATATCCGGATTTGTAGACCTCGGAACCAACGGCGAGATTGTGATTGGAAATCGTGAGCGGATGCTATGCACATCTACGGCAGCCGGTCCTGCATTTGAGGGAGCGAGGATTTCGATGGGCATGCGAGCCGCGAGCGGCGCGATTTCCGAAGTGCGCGTCGACAAGGGAGAGCTGTGTTGTCATGTGTTGGGCGATATCGCTCCGCAGGGAATTTGCGGCAGCGGATTGGTGGATGCCGTCGCTGCGGGGCTCGAAATCGACGTTATCGGTTCGACCGGACGCTTCGCGAATGGCGCGAAAAGTTGGATCCTGAGGGCTCCGGTTTCGTTGAACCAAAACGACGTGCGCGAGTTGCAGCTTGCCAAAGCAGCGATTGCGGCCGGCATCAAGTTGCTGTCGAGGGAGGCGGGCACGGGAGAATTGGATTGTTTGTATCTGGCAGGGGCATTCGGGAACTACATCAATCGCGCCAGCGCCCAGCGGATCGGCCTGGTCAATTTTCCTCCAGAGAAGGTCAAGCCGGTAGGCAATACGGCGCTGTTGGGAGCAAAGATCGCGCTCTTCGATCTGCCACGCCAGCGCGGGGAATACGTAGACATCCGAAATCGAGTTCAGCATGTGTCGCTTAATCTGGATACGAATTTCCAGGAAGAATTTATTGCCGAGATGGTTTTTCCCGGGAAGCGCACCGTTCAAACGTGAACCGGCGCGGCAATGTTCAGACGTCCTTGCCGGTACGCCCGCAAATATTGTGCACTGAATTCGTCGTGTCCCAAGAGAGCTTCCGCGGCGAGCACGTTGGCCATCAATTGCGAATCGCAAGGATCCACGATCGCGGCGTCCAACCCGTGCGCCATGAGCAACAAGATAAACGCCTCGTTGAGCAACTTGCGCTGCGGCAGCCCGAATGAAACGTTGCTGACTCCTGCGCTGATGTGGATTCCCGGATATCTTTCGACGATCTGAGCGATGGCCGTAAGAAGCTTCGGCCCCTGATCCTGGCTGGTAGCGGCGGGCATGACGCATGCGTCGACGTAGAGATCATCGAGCGCGAACCCTTCCTTCGTAAGGCGGTCTACAAGTTTGCTGGCTGTCGCTACACGGTCTTCAATCGCAGACGGTGGGCCTGACTCTGACATGCACAGCGCGATGAGTTTCGGCTTGTATTCCTTCAGCAGAGGCAGCAGAGCCCAGCGAGCGGGTTCGTCGCTGATGGAATTGACGATCGGGCGTTCTTTGCAACGGGGCAGCGCCCGCTCCAGCGCTATGGGATCGGCGCTATCGAGGCTTAGTGGGACGTCGGCAACATCTTGCACGAGGTCCACGAGCCAACTCAGGAGTTCCACCTCCTGGTCGGGGACACCTCCGTTCACATCGAGCACATTTGCGCCAGCCTCCACTTGCTTTCGCGCCAGCTGCCGGAAGAATTCCGCATCACGGTTTCGTGCGCTCTCTCCGACCTTTTTGCGCGTGCAGTTAATCAGTTCACCGATAATCAACATGAGATTCCTACTTTCTGGTGTGTTGGCCGTCGAACTTGACGGTTTGCTCGGAGCCCGGGGAAACCTCCGCTCGCTTGCAGAGATTGTCGAGACCGGCAAACCGGTTTGCCAGGGCATTGGTTTTATCAAGGCACCAGTCGCGCGGCGGGACCAGTATTCGGCCAAATTTGCGGGGATCATCACCCGCGGCCAGCGTTCCCAGGTAGATCAAATTCCAGATGCATGGCAGCTCAGGATCAGCCTCGCACGCTCCGTCTATCCGTGAGCCGCCGCAAGGCCCATTTCTCAACTCCTTGTAGCACCAGCGCATTGAACATCCTGCATAATTCAAGTGATCCTGCAGGCAATCGCCGCAGCCGACGCAACCTAAAGTGGCTTTTCGGTACAGAGAAGAGGGTTCGAGCAACCTGTACCAAAATCCTTTGCGCCAGGCGTGCCTGTCGTCTTGTATGTCTTTTTGTAGACGCGTCTTCAGGAACCGCGAAGCCCAGGTTCCGTCTTTAATGAAATGGCGATGCACCATTTCTGAAACGCGCTGCGAGAATGAAGCCGTCGGCTTTACTCGTGTAGTTTGATACTCGCCGTTTCGGCGGCTGAGGCCGTTGCCGTTCGGTGGGAACAGATAGAATTCGCCGGCGTAGGGGAATACGAGTTCCTCCATGCGATTCCACCATGACGAGCCGATTTCCGCCGCTCGCTCCTGAATCGTCAAAAAATCTTTACAGGTAAGGCCGAATCCTCCAATATGAGCCCCGGCAAAGCCAAGATCGCGCACCGCTGCGACCATCAGGGCGGCTCGCTCCAGGCGCTGTGGTTTCTTCTCCCGCTCCAGTTGCCTTATCAGGTCATCCGTGACGACGCATCCGGCAACCTCTCCCGCCCGCATCGCCTGTGCAATCTTCGCCGTCGCAACATAGATGTTAGCGAGTACGGGGACATGGCCCAGTCCTTCGCGTTCCATGTACAGCTTGAGTTCATGGAGTTTGCGCAGGTTATATCCGAGCTGGGTGATGATGTACTCGGCCCCCACCGCAACTTTCAGCTGCAATTTGTAGAGCTGCATCATGAGGTCTGATTCGCGGACCTTGAACGGGTTTACAACAGCACCCGGATAGAAGCTGAATGGTGTTGTGTGCGCGGTTCGAGGCCCAGCGGTATATTCCAGTCCATCTCGCAGCGAGCGAATCAGCCAAAGCAGCAAAACGGAGTCAAGGTCATAAACTGGCTTTGACTGGCCCGCCGCCCCGCTCCTTTGCGCATCCCCGGTGAGCGCGAGAATGTTTTCAACGCCCTGCCGGGCAAAGGAGTGAAGGCGGCCTTCAAGAAAGGCCCGGTTGCCGTCCTTACCAGTGAGATGAGCGATGGGGGTAAGTCCGTGCTCGCGTACAAAAGAAACGAACGCCTCCGGGGGAAGAGCGGGATTTCCGCCGGGAAGATCGGTCAGGCTGATGACTTGAATTCCGTTTTGCCTGGCTTCCTGAACGAAAGCTTCGGCCTCGGCTGAATTGTGATCACGGCCTAGAACTAATTCTGCAGTGCAAATAAACTCCCGCTGAAGCAACGCTTTGCGGAATGCGTTCTGGGGAGAGGAGTCGATGCGGGCGGGCGTCGGTTGGGGATTTGCGCTTTGTGCTACGGATGGGTCAGCAGGACCATAGTCCATAAACACACCTTTACGGAACGGATTCCATTCTGAGTGAAACGCATGCCCAACATCCGTGATCACGCTCACAATTCGATGTGAGCAGTGCCGTGCGGTAGGGGCCATTGCCGCGCGATTCGCTCCATTCGTGCCATTTCAGAACAGCCCTGTCACTTTGCCGGACGTCAGATCCACATCGAGTTTGCGGAAGCCGGGATTTGAAGAAGTCCCAGGCATCAGGCTGATGGACCCGGCGACGGGACAGAGGAACTTGGCTCCGGAGTACACAAGCACGTCGCGGATCGGAAGGGTCCAGTTTTGCGGAACATTTTTCAGCGCCGGATCGTGGCTCAAGCTGAGGTGCGTCTTCACCATCATGGTGGCGTAGTCGTCGAATTTCGAATCTGCCTCGAAAGACAGAGCCTTTGCCATGGCCTCAGGAGACCACGCCACACCGTCCGCGCCGTAGACTTCTTTAGCAATTCGCTCTACGCGGTCGCGAAGCTTCAACTCCAATGGATAGAAGTATCGAAAATCAACTTCTTCCTTGCAGGCGTCGACCACCGCGTCAGCGAGATCTAACGCGCCTGCTCCACCCTTCGCCCAGTGGTCAGAGGCAGCGCATCTCGCGCCTGCGTGCTCCGCTGCATCTCGGATAAGGCGAATCTCTGCCGGGGTGTCACTCTGAAATTGATTGATGCACACTACGGGATTGATCCCAGACTTGAGGATGATCTTGATGTGATGCAAGAGGTTTGGCAATCCTTTTTCGAGCAGATTGAGATTCTCTTTTTTATATTCGTCGGGCAGAGCGAAGCCGATTGTGACTTTGGGGCCACCACCGTGCATCTTGAGCGCTCGAACCGTCGTCGTGAGAACAGAGACGTGTGGGGTTAATCCGCTATAGCGACATTTGACATTCCAGAATTTCTCGAATCCGATGTCGGCCGCGAAACCGCTTTCGGTTACGTGATAATCGAACATTTTCAGGCCGAGCCGGTCTCCGATGACGGAGGATTGTCCGACCGCGATATTGGCGAATGGGCCTGCGTGGACCATGCAGGGCTGGTATTCGGCGGTCGAGCATAGTGTGGGATTGATCGTGTTGCGCATCCATGCGCACATCGCGCCAGCAACTTCGAGATCGCCGGTAGTGACGGGACGCCCTCGCCGGTCATAGGCCACGGTGATCTCCTCCAGGCGCTTTCTAAGATCAGGGAGATCCCGAACGATCGACAATATTGCCATCAGTTCGGAACTGGGTGCGATGGAGAATTTTGATTGCATCATGTAGCCGTCGGCCTTGGTTCCGATACCGATGATGATGTTCCGCAATGCCTGTGCGCAGAAATCGAGGACCCAGCCGAGCTCGACGCGAGTCGGATCAATGTCGAGACGGCGCATTCCAGTGAGACGTTCGAGTTTCGCGTCGTCGTAGTTTCGTTCGTGTTCCATGCGCGCGGTCAAAGCCACCATCGCAAGGTTGTGCGCGTTCATCAGATCGTTGATGTCGCCAGTCAATCCCATGGAAAACTCGGTCATCGGAATCAGAAGCGCGTTGCCACCCCCGGCCGCTGTGCCCTTGACGTTCATAGTAGGGCCCCCGGAAGGTTGACGAAGGCATCCGCCGACGTTTTTGCCGCGTTTACCGAGCCCCTCGATCAGTCCTAATGCGGTTGTGCTCTTGCCTTCGCCCAGGGGAGTCGGGGTGATTGCGGTGACCTCGATGTATTTGCCATCGGGGCGGTGCGCTAATCGGTCCAGGATCTTCGGGAAGTCGAGTTTGCAGAGACGGCCGATGGGGATAAGCTCATCGCGTGTCAGTCCGAGGCGCTCGGACCACTCGTCCGGGGTCGGCATACGGCGTTCGGCGAGTTCTGAGATTTGCCAGTTTTCCAGATGTGCAGCGTCGTAATGTGGCAGATGATGAATGATTTCGGACTCCATTCCGGAGCCACCCAATACGTCGGCAATGTTCTTCATGCGATATCTTTGCAATTGCTGACGGCCGACGTCCGTGATGACAATCACAGATCGATAAGAAGAGCGGAACGGGTTCCGACTGTGACAATAAGACCTGAGATCGGGACGAACAACTAGGCTTCGGTGAGGTAAATCGACGTGAGATCTGCCAGGAAAACGCCGGCGATCTGAATGCAGGCCTATAATCTGGCTCGGAGTTATTCGATGTCTCCAGTAGGAGCCAAGCGTTGGCTCTCGGGCTGCCTGGCAGCCTGCCTGGTGCCCGTGTCTGTGGTCGCCCAGTCTTCGAAGGCGCCGATAGGGCCAGTGGAGTTATTCCGCCACGTCAGTGCGCGTCTGATGGATGATTGGCGCCGCATGCCCAACTACACATGCTTGCAGAATATTTCTCGGAGCTACTATCGCTCCGATTTAAAAAGTGCGCCAAGCTGTAAAACAGTCCTAGAAAAAAGCGCTGCGCGAAAGCATGCGCTTCCTCTCGAGGTTGTCGACCGTCTTGAACTTGAGGTCGCAGTCGCGAACAGGCGTGAAGTGCACTCGTGGCCGGGTGAGTCTTTTATCGCAAACGAGGACGAGATCCATAATCTCGTGGGAAATGGGGCTTTTGGCAGCGGAGATTTCGCGGCCTTCATCGGAGCTATTTTCGGTGGCTCCGCGAAGGTGACTTATGAAGACGAACTTATTGTTGACGGCCGTTCTTTGTATCACTACTCATTTCAAGTATCCAAAGAAGCTAGCCGCTACGAGGTCGACGCCAAACCCTCACGGGTCGTGACCGGCTATGGTGGCTCGTTTCTGCTCGATCCTGAAACCGAGGATCTGGCGCATCTGTCCGTTCATACGACTGAGTTGCCCGAGGCCACGGGGTCGTGCCAGGCAAATAACGAAATTGAGTATGGAAGGACTGAAATCCACGGCATGCAAGTGCTCCTCCCGCGCGAAACGGATTTGCGGGTGATTTTGCGCAGGGGGGATGAAGCAATCACTACGACTTCGTACTCGAGTTGCCGTCAATTCAGCACAAAATCGAAGCTATTGCTCGATCCCACTGCAGTGGGCAAGCCGGCGGGAGGGCAGGAGATGGCCAGCACGCAGCGTGAGGAGAGTGCGTTTCCTCCGGGTATCAAGTTCAAGTGTCGGATTGTAACGCCGCTATCTTCCGACACTCCCGCTGGCCGGCAAGTGGAAGGCGTCTTGCGAACGCCAATCCAGGATAGGGACGGAACGATTCTGGCGCCGCGTGGAGCGAAGGTAAAGGCCAGGATTGTAAGGCTGTCGCAGCGCGCTGCGATCTACGACTTCTTCGAACTCGCGGTGCGCCTTGAATCCGTGGAAGTGGGAGGCGTCGAACGGCCGCTGCGCGCTTCTCTGGTCGACCAAATGACCGGCCCCGTCGCTCCCAAGGTTAGATATCCGGGTGCTTTACCCGACCAAATAGCGCTAGGAAACGGCCTCCTTGATAACACTGGAGAGTTCTTTTTTGTGCAGGAACATCTTCAGCTGAAGTATCTGGACGCCCAGTGGGTGACTCGATCTGCTGCACCGAAGAAGGAGATCAAGAACGAAAGCCAGGTTGCCCGGGACCAGATTCCACCCAACCCTGCGACCGATGCTGCGGCACTGGCCCCTGCTGAGAAGGCTAGCTCTGAGACAAAGGTTGAATCGACGCCGCCTGAATCACCGGCAGATGCGTTTGCCCTCGCCGAAGCGGATCAGAGTGAGACTTCGAAATTGCCGGGCTCCCAAACCGAAGTCCAGCAGGACCCAGATTTTCGCTTGAAGGTGCAAAGCAATCTGGTGCTGGTGCGAGTTGTGGCGCGAGATGGAAAGGGAAATCCGATTCAGGGCCTCGAGAAGGATGATTTCCAGTTACTCGATCGCGGGAAGCGCCAAGAGATTGCTCAGTTCGAGGTGGTAAATTCGGCTGATACTCTGGCTCCAGCGGCCAAAAGTGCCGGCGATTCCACGACAGCCGCCGCGGCTGCGGGGCATCCAAGTTTCCTGGTCTTATACTTCGATGACCTGAATATCTCGGATGCGGACCTGATGCAGGCCCTCGATGCGGCGCAACAGTACCTGGCGAAACATAGAGCCGGGAACCAAAAGGTAGCGGTGATCACGTCCAGCGCATCTCTGACTGACCTGACGGACGACCCCAAGAAGATTCAGGATGCGCTGGCAAAGCTGCATGCAAGTCCGAGAGCGTTGAGCCACACGCATGATTGCCCGGAGTTGTCAGACTTTCAAGCGCAACAGATCGTCCAGTTTCAGTACGATTACGAGATCGATGCCTGGAAGGCCGCGCTCGATGAAGTTAAAGCTCGCTGCCCTCTACCTGCTCCACGCTCGGCTATGCCCCAGTCTCAGTCGCCAATCTACAGCATGATTACGATGCAAGCACGACAGGTGCTCGCCCAGGCGGAGATACTCGCGCGAACGAACCTTCAGCAATTGGAGCAAGTAGTCAGCTATCTCGCGCAATTTCCCGGGCAGCGCACGATTGTTCTGGTTTCGCCGGGATTCCTTTCGGAAAGCGAGCAGGCGCAACTCGACAGAATCATCGACCATGCACTGCGTTCACAAGTCGTGGTGAGCTCTCTTGACCCTAAAGGCTTGGCGCTGCTCATGCGAGATGTCGATATAACGCGAAGCTATGTGCCCACCGCCAACTCTGGCGCGATAGGTGCCACGCGCAACGTTGACTTTATGCGCGAGGCTGCCGCTACGGACGTACTGATGGAGGTAGCCGAAGGGACAGGCGGGAAGTTCTTTCACAACGACAATGATTTGGAAGCTGGATTCGCGGCGGTCTCGGGCTCACCCGTGTACTACATCCTGGCCTTTGTTCCGAAGGACTTTGACGGCACGTTTCATAAGCTTGAGGTCAAGCTCACGCGCACGAAGGGAAGCGTGCAGGCGCGTCGTGGTTACTTTGCGGTCCAGAACCCGCCAGCAGTGATCGGCGCTCAAAAAGAGCAGAAGACCGAGCTAACTGACGATCTGCGCAGTATGATGTCTTCCCGGGAAGAAGTTCATGACTTGCCGATTGACCTCAGCATCGACGTGATTGCTTCGTCGGCCGAAACCCGCGATGTGACTGTGTTCGTCAAGCTCGACCTCGCCTCCGTACCGTTTCACAAAGAGGGGGATCGGAACGTCAACACGGTGACGTTTGTAGCTGGAGTCTACGACGGCGAGGGGAAGTGGGTAGACGGGGAAAGAAAGCGATTCGACCTCAAGCTCCCGGATACTGAACTGAACGACATGCAAGCTCGAGGCGTCGTCGTGCGGAATACTTTCAAGCTGAAACCGGGGAAGTATCTCTGCCGGGAAGTGGTTCAGGATACGGACGATCATCGGATTGCCGCCGTGAACCGGTCGTTCGAAGTTCGCTGATCCTCCGCACGATTGCCATATCTCAAGAGTTTGGATCTGGGCGAGGGGCACTGCTCAGCAACCGGTCTCGGATTATATTTTTGCGGATCTTGCCGACCGACGTGCGGGGTAGAGAGTCGCTGAACTCGATTCGTTCCGGCACTTTGTAGGAAGCGAGGTTAGCAGCGCAGTGGGCACGAATCTGCCCGTGAGTGAGTTCAACCCCAGGCTTTCGGACGACCACCGCCGCCACCGACTCGTCTCGCGTTGCGTCCGGCAAACCGCAAACGCACACGTCGGCCACACCTTCCAGCGCGGCAATTACCGATTCCACTTCCGCGGTTGAGATATTCAGTCCTGAACGCTTGATCATGTCGCTACTGCGATCGAGAAAATAGAAAAATCCATCTTCGTCATATTGCGCAGTGTCGCCGCTGAACATCCAAGTGTGGCCGTCTACCTGTCGCAGAGCTTTTTGGGTTGCTTCTTCGTTCTTCAGATATCCGCGCATTACCGATCGGCCAGGCTGTGCGCGAACAATCAATTGTCCGGGTGAGTTCGGCGGCAACTCGCGTCCATCTTCGTCAACGACTTTCAATTCGTAACCGAGGACAGGACGTCCCATTGCCTGCAAACGGCGCTCGCCAGAAAGGGGACTCATGATCGGGAGTGCGGCCAGTTCGGTCATCCCCCAAAGCTGCTGAAGTGGGGCGCCAAACCGCCGGTGCCACTCTGTGTATTGGGCATCGGTAAGATTCTGCGCATACGTAATGTTACGAAGCCTGTGCTGACGGTCTGATTCACGCGGAGGCTGGTTCAGCAGCATTCGCAGGGGTGCGCCGAACAGTGCCGCCATGGTGGCGTCGTAACGGACGGCCTGCTCGAAAAAGGCGCTGGCGCTGAATCGGGAAACGATCGCGACACTGCAGCCCGAAATCAGCGCAGGCCAGAGAGCATGGCACTGCGCGGCAGAGTGATACAGGGGAAGAGCGATCAGATGGCAGTCATCGTTCCGCAAACCGGTCGCCGCTCGGAAAACTTCGCTTCCATAGATGAAGTTGGCATTGGTCAGCATCACGCCTTTCGGGCGTGAAGTCGTGCCCGAGGTGTAGAGCAACTGGAGAACTTTATCGGCGCCCCCAGCGCCATGCGGCGCGGTATCTTTTTGCCGCGCAACCTCGGCATCGTAGCAAGGATAATTCGGTTCAGGATGGCCCTCATCGACCAATACTATGGCGCGACTTCCGTTTCTGGTTGCGGATTCGACAGCCCCGAGGCTCTTCTGATTGGTGATGACCAACTTCGCTTCGGAGTGTTCCTGGAAGTATCGGAGTTCCTCCGCGGTAGCAGAGGGGCTCGTGGGAAGAACGATTGCCCCCAGATATGACGCGGCAAGGATGACTTGTGGATAGGCAGGATGGTTCGCGAGGTGCAAATTGATGACATCCCCCTCGTGAATGCCCATGGCGACGAGGAAGTTTGCAGTCTGATGAATCGCCGCAAGAAATTGAGAAAAGGTCCAGCGGAACACCTTCTCATCCGGGCCCTCATAGGTGAGCCACAGGCGGTCCGGTTGAGAAGCGGCATAACTTCGAAAGATCGAGTAGAGAGTGCGGTCGCCGACGATGTCCACGAAAGTTGTGATTAGCTCTTGCGTTTCTTGTTTACGAAATCCGCGATTCTTTTCTGCGCTTCAGGCTTTTCGTAACAGAGTCGAAACATTTCGGCTGCAGCTTTATCCCACTCGAACTGGCGCCATGGCGACATCTGCTGAAGCAACTTCCTGGTCTGCGTCAAACCTTCCGGAGGCATTGCAGCGAGGCGGCGGGCAAGCTCTTCTGTACGAGAGATTAATTGGCCTTCGGGAACCGCCTCGTTGACGAGCCCGATCTCCGCAGCCTCAGCGCCGGTCATCGTTTTACATGTCATCAGGATCCAGCGGGCGTGCGAGAGGCCGACCGCATCCGCGAGACGACCGACCGCCCATGGCGGGAGCCAGCCCAACTCAACTTCGGGCATGCCGATCGAAGCCGTTTCGGACGCGATGCGGAAATCATGATACAGGGCTAATCCCAGGCCACCGCCAAGCGCGTGACCGTGAATCGCCGCGATCGTGGGCTGCGGCAGGCGGTCGAGGCCAGAGAAGATCTCGGCAAAGCGGAGTTCATAATTCGCCGCATCCGCAGCATTGAGGGGAGCGAGTTCCCGCAAATCGCTCCCTGCGCAGAAGGCCCGGCCTTCGCCACGGGTCACGACGACACGGACATCTTGTCGCCGCTCGAGCTCCCGCAGAATTGAATCGAACTCAGTAGCGAGGGCGTCATTGATCGCATTCAGAACTTCAGGCCGCTGGAGGGTAAGCCACGCTACTCCTTTTTGGATGGAGCAATTGAGCATGGGAGCTATTTCTTCTTGCCGTAGGTCCGTTCAAGAAAGCGTGGAATAGATCCGGTAATATAGCGCTCAATTGTGCCTCGCGCGATCATCTCGACTTCATCGTGGGCCTCGACCTTGACGAGAACTCGCTTTCCATCGATCTGCGCGACCTCAGCCCGTGCTCGAACCTTCATCCCCATGGGAGTCGCTGCCAGATGCTCGATGTCAATCTTCGTTCCTAAAGTGCCCTGGTCTTTCTCCAAAGTGGGGACGATCACCTGATGGGCGAGTGAATCCAACAGCCAGACGACTGCCGGCGTGGCGAATACCGGCACACCCGGGTTGCCGAAATTTTCGGCGCTATGTTGTGGACCGGCCGTCCACTCCACGTCGAGCGTGCGGCCGACGGACAATGCTTCTTTCGGGGATGGATTTGTCATCTTTTACTGGTTCGCTCGTGATCGGGAGATATGAGCCGCAATCGCAGTCGCGACATTATAGTGGACTCGTTCACGTAAGCTTCAATAGGCTGCTGACGATTTTTGCGCAACTTCTGGTGCAGACCTAGCTTCCTCTCGTGATATCCACGCCGCAGAATTCTTCGGGCTCAAGAGATATAGTTGCATTCCGCCGCTGACCCGGTTGCGAGAAACGCCTTCGTTCGGATCGTCTGAGCGCAACTCCCGTCCGGTGCCATAGTTCTGCCACCATTCTCCCCAGGCAGTGGCTGCCACGCCGCCGAACCAGTCGTTCACATTTACTTGAATTTCGTCGGAATCGACCATGGCCCTCAGGTGCTGGGTTCCGATCGCTTCGATTCCGAGGCCGTAGCCGTCTTTATCGGTGAGACTTGCGAATACGAAATCGCGCTTTGTACTTCGAAAGTCGTTCGTCCCGAGAGGCGTGTCGTCTTCGGCGTAAGACTGTTTGGGTGGAACACTTTGTGGTCCGGGCGCATGAGCCATGGCGGTGCCTTCATTGCGGCCGATATGGTCGTCCGGGTAGACAGTCCACTCGCCATGACGTTTCCACTGTAACTTGTCGCACCAACCCGGCATGCCGAATTGCAGGCCGACCTCGCGGGCTCGCACGTCGGTTCCCGTGTAAATGAAATCGTAGCTTACGCGGATGCTTCCCTCGGGGGAGATGCGAAACCGTAGTTCGCCGGCGAAGTCGCGATACGTGCCAATCTCGACTACCTCGTAGTCGTTGCCGAGAGGATGAATATCGAGGGGCTTGCCGAGGCGCCAGGTCTCGAAGATGGGAAATTCTTCAAGCGTTGCCTCGATCGGCTGCACGTGCAGCTTCGGTGTGTCGTAGAGAACGGAATGCCGGTCGATAAGAGCGCGGCGAATGCGTCCGTTCGCACCGTCAAATGCAATTTCGAAATTATCGCCGAGGAGGCGCTCCATGGGGCCGCCAAGCCAGGATGGTTCGTGAACATATCGAAGAGGGCCGGCAGCGCTCGGCGCTTGGGGCACTCGAGGCGCGACGCCGAGTCGCATCCGGTGCGGCATGACCAGGCCACCTTTGCTGTCGAGAAACTGCAACGATAGGACGTCGCCCGCTCTTGTTCCTGCTCCGACGGGGATCGAGACCTGACCGCTCGTGTGTGGGGCAATGTTGGGATGAAGTGTGCCGTGCTGGTCCCCGACCGACCAGTTCAACGTGAGCTCTGAGAGATTGGTGAATTCGTACCGGTTATTCACTGTGAAAGTGACCGGATCACCGGGCTTCCAGTTCGGTAGATCGCGATCTTGCATGTGTACCGGCGAAAACAGCATCTTTACATGCCAGAATTCTGGCTTCTTGCGGCGCCATCCATCGACGATGCCCCAGGGGGCATCGCCCACGATGCCGCGACCGGGCATGTGATAAATATGGTCGAGAAAATGAAGCGGACGCCCGATGCTGCCGCGGCCATATTCTGAGTCGCGCCCTGGCACCAGAAATGCGTCATCCACCCAGGCCCAGATAATGCTGGCCTGGACATTCTTGCTGGACTGAACGGCATCCCACACGGGAATGAGGGGCTGTATGTAATAGTCCCGCTCGCCGGGATCGAGCCACACTTCACGCGTGTCACCCCAAAGATTCCCTTGGAAGGGAGCCATGGATTCATCCCACATGATGGGCACTTTGACGTTTTCTCGTTCTTTCATGCGGGCCAGGCTGATGGGGTTGTGCATGGTATCGAGTTCGAGCGTTGCGCTCTGGCCGGCGCTGGCAGGCCGCGTCGGATCATGCCTTTTCACGAACTGGTGTGCGGCTTCAAAGTCCGGGCCCCATGTGCTCTCATTCCCGACCGACCAGTAGACCACGCTCGGATGGGAACGGTCTCGCTCCAGCATTTCTGCGGTGCGCTGGACGAATGTGGGCAGAAACCGCAGATCCGAGCTTTCGTCGACCCAGCAGAAGGGTCCTTCTTCCTCGATGTAGAAGCCAAGCTCGTCGGAGTCGTCATAGAGATCCTGTACGGCGGGGAACGTCGATGTTCGGATTGCATCGAGGTTGTCTTCCTTCATCATCAGAAGATCTTTGCGCGTAAGGTCGGGCGTTACAGAGCGGCCATTAAGCGGGTCCATTTCGTAGTGATTGGCCCCGTGCATCTTGACGGGGACGCCATTGATCAGGAACTCGCTGCCACGAATTTCGATCTGGCGGAAGCCGAACCGCCGAGAAACCATTTCGCTGGCGCCATTTTCGGAGTATTTCGCGCTCAGCGTGTAGAGCAGAGGATGTTCTGCCTCCCAATGCTGTGGACTGCTGATTTGAAAATCGATGCGCCGCTCCAGGCGCGACCACGGAGAGAGTGTGACATCGAGACGATCGTTCTGCAGAGAGACCGTGCGGCCCTGCGGGTCTTTCAATGTGAAGATGAGCGGGACGCCGCTTACGTCGTGGCCAGACTCATTTTCAATCGAGAGTTCGAGGGTGAGGGTACCGTTGGTGTAACTAGAGTCAAATACTGTCGAGACATGAAATCGTCGAACGTGGAGCTCCGGAAGGCTCATCAGGTGCACGGGCCGAAAGATTCCCGTCAGCGGGAAGTTCGCATAGAAGCTCATGTTATCGAGATGAGAAGAAATTGTTTTCTCGCGCACGAGCACAGCGAGAAGATTGTCTCCTCCAACATGAGACGAGTCGGTGATATCGAGCTCGAAAGGCGAGAATCCGCCTTCATGCGAGCCAACCCGTTTGCCGTTCATCCATACTTCCGCGCCGCTATAAACGCCATCGAAAAGAAGCTTGATGCGCCTGCCCCGAAAGCTTGGTGGAATTTGTAGATGCCGCCGATAGGCGCCCGTTCCAGTATTGCTGTCGAATCCCTCCATCATCCAGTGCGATGGAACCTTGATTTCTTTCCAGTCGGCGTCGGGGAAATCAGGCTTAAAGAAGTCGGGGCCTGGATCAGGTTTGAAGCGCCAGATGCCATCAAGATCAATCGAGGCCGTGCTGGTGTCGGGCAAACTCAGGCCTGGACTCAAGTCGCCAGCCTGAAGAGTCTGATGCGCGGATGCTCCAGCCAGGTTCGCAACCGCGGTGACTTCTCCGTCCATGCCGACCGGCATATCGACCTGGAACATGCCGTTGTCATCTGTTTGGCTGGTTGCTTGCCAGTGCTTTCCACCAGCCGTGCCTTCGACTTGCACCGAAGCGTTCGCAAAAGGTTGGGTGCCGAAAGCGTCGGTGACTACTCCAAAGATGTGGTTCAGTAGATCGGAGCCCATCACTACGACCGGAGGGTCGAAGCGATTGTAGACTTCAATTTCCGCCAGGCTCACGCGGCCGGTAAAGCCGGTTAACCGCAGCCCTGTCGTTTTCACGACGGGGAACTGGGCAAGGATCAAACGAGTAAGAAGGTGGACCGAATCGCCGGCGGATTTCAGGGGATGCCAGTTTCCATCGGCGTCACGGGTTGCAATGTCAACGTGCGATAGCTTGGGAGATCCCTCTTGCCGGATGACAATCTCTTGGAACTCGATTGCGTTTAGCCAGTTCAACTCAATCCAGGTGTCCTGGGGCGAGGTACCTTCTTTGGCGCTCCATTGTGTATTCGTGATGTTGCCGTCGTTGACAAACTCGGCTTTTGTGCCCTCCGCTTCGCTGGAAGCAGTTGCGCGGGCAGAAAGCGCAATATTGCCCTCTGGCACTTGCTGCGCAGATGAGGCTGCCAGCAGGACCAACGTTAGGAAGGTTGTCGTCAAGAACGCTCTCGCCGGCATCAGAAAGCCTCCCAACGGGAAACGGCTTCGAAAACCAGTGCACGCACCGCTATAGCACCGGGAGTGGGTTTCACACGGTTTCGACGTTTTGGCCGGCAGGATCTGTGGTTCCTCTCGTAACAACTCAGTTGTCTGATGAAGCATCGCTAATGTGGCGGGCGCTGAAATTATAAGAGCAGCCCCGACAAGGTTGTCTGGATGTTCCGGATGACGGACCAGTTTCCTGAATCTTGGAATCGCTGTAGTAGCATAGGCGCGGTCAGGATGCGGAAATAAACAGGATGCGGATATAAAAATGTACGACCGTAGCTCTAAAGACTCTGGGAACAGCGAGAACAGGTTGATCAAAAGCAGGGTATTGCGGAAGTTACGCGACGGCGAATTTGTGCGCGTGGCAGGGATCAACCGCGTTCCCGACCCATGGCTGGCTGAGGTTGCGGGCAGGCTAGGATTCGACCTGATCTGGTTCGATATGGAGCATCGTCCGTATCCGTTTCAGCTGGTCAGCGGACTGTCACTGGCGTGCCGTGCTACCGGAATGGATCTCATGGTCCGCGTGCCCAAGACGGCCTACACCAGTCCAATGCAAATACTGGAGATGGGCGCAACGGGGACCATGGTTCCGCATGTCCGGAGTCCGGAGGAAGCAAGGCAGTGGGTGGATTGGACGAAGTTTCCTCCTTTCGGCAAGCGGGGTTTCGACAATGCAGGGGTCGATTGCGACTACACTTTTGCCGATCCGCTTGAGTACATCGAACATGCCAACAAAGAAACGTTTCTAGTCCTTCAGATTGAAGATCGCGAAGCGGTCGAGTGCATCGATGAGATCGCGGCGGTGGAGGGTGTGGATGTGCTTTTTGTCGGCCCGGCCGACCTTAGCCTGAGCTACGGAGTGCCCATGCAGTTCAAGCACCCTTTGATGCAGAAGGCTAAGGACAAAGTGGCGAACGCCGCGGCCAAAGCGGGAAAGTGGTGGGGCACGGTGACAGTGACACCAGAATCGGCTCAAACCGAAATCGATCGCGGTGCGCGCATGGTCACCTGTGCGGATGATCATTTTGTCCTGGTACAGGGGATGCAGCAGGCAGCCTCGCGGTTTGCGAGCCTGGCGATTCGCGAGTCCGGCCGCAGTAGCAAACGCAGGAGGTAGTTCCGACGTGAAAATTGCGTCCGTCGACGTCATACTTACCGCCGCCGCATGGCGGAACTTTACCTTCGTCAAAATCAAGACTGATTCCGGGCAGGTGGGATGGGGCGAAGCCACGTTGGGCTGGAAGGAGACGGCCGTCCGCGAGGTGGTACTCGACTATGGACGCCGCTACCTGGTGGGAAAGAGCCCCTTCGACATTGAAGATATCTGGTTCAAGCTTTACCAGATTGAGCACAACACTGGCCCGGTAATGTACTCCGCGATGGCGGGGATTGAAATGGCGATGTGGGATATCGTCGGGAAAGCCTGCGGGCAGCCGGTGTACAACCTGGTCGGCGGGAAGGTCAGAAATCGCGTTAAGGCGTACGCCAACGGCTGGTACAGCAATATCAAGGATCTGAAACAGCTTACCGATCAGGCAGAGGATGTGGTGGGGCGTGGATACAAAGCGTTAAAGTTTGATCCGTTTGGGCCCGGTGGCCGTGAGATTTCGCGCGAGGATTTGCGGGAGGCCGGTCGCACAGTGGAGGTGGTTCGAAAAACGGTTGGCGAGGGCGTTGACATTCTTTTGGAGTTCCACGGACGTTTCAGCCCGATCATGGCTCTTGAAGCTATCCGGGCGATGGTGCCGTATAACCCTGGCTGGTGCGAGGAGCCGATCCCGGCACACAACAATGAGTCGATGGCGCAGGTAGTGGCTGCATCTCCTCTGCGTGTGGCGACGGGTGAACATACATACAGCCGGTTCGGATTTCTGGATCTTTTGGAGCGCAAGGGAGCTCACGTGATTCAGCCGGACATTACTTATGCCGGAGGCTTCCTTGAAACCAAGAAAATTGCAGCCATGGCGGAAACTTATTACGTGAGTGTCGCGCCGCACAGCTGCGATGGGCCTCTGAAGAGCATTGCTGGAGTGCACCTGGCCGCGAACATCCCCAACTTCATGATCCTCGAAACATTTCAGGACTACGACGTGCCATGGCGTGCAGAATTGACGACCTCTGTTCCAGCGATAAAAGACGGCTACTATGAGGTTCCGACAGCGCCAGGTTGGGGTATCGCTGTAAACGAGGAAGTCGCGGCTGCTCATCCGTTTGATCCAAACGCGAAACTGAATATGTTTTCCTCGGACTGGGAAGAAAAAATGTGCCGCTGATGAGGCGTAGGTGGGGCGCATTCATGCTCGACATAGAATCGCGAAAGTGACTTGTCGCAGATTACATCGATCGTGAACGAAAGGAATCTTGGCCTGACGCTATGGGTTTCTCGCTCGGCATCGTCGATTGGTGTATCTGCTTTGTGGTTCTCGGATTCAGTATCTTCCTAGGGCTTTATCTCTCCGTCCGCAAAAAGGCTTCACTCGACAGCTCGCATTTCTTCCTCGCCGATCGCAGCCTCACCTGGCCGTTTGTCGGCGCTTCGCTATTCGCCACAAATATTGGCGCTGAACACCTCGTTGGCCTGTCCGGAGATTCGTACCGATATGGATTGTCGGCAGGAGCGGTCGAGTTGACCACATGCATCACGGTTGGCTTCGCCGCGGCCTTCCTGTACCCGTTTTACATTCGCAACCGGGTCTTCACGACCCCGGAATTTTTAGAGAAGCGTTATCATCCGGCGGCCAGAGCCCTCTTCTCGGCGCTGATGTTGGTCATTTCGATCACCACGAAAATGGCCTTTCATCTTTATGCCGGGGCTCTCGTTCTCCGCGGCCTGACTGGATGGGACGTTATGACCGTTGTGTGGATCATGGGCGCTGTGGCCGCGGGCGTGACAATCATTGGCGGCTTCACGGCGATCGCCTATACCGACTCGATCCAGACCGGGATTATCGTACTGGGCTGCAGTCTGATGGCCTTTACCGGATTACACCACGTCGGTGGATGGCACAGCCTGGTGTCGAAGGTGCCGCAGGCGATGCACATTGCCAAGCCCTACGACGACCCGAACTATCCGTTCTGGGGCGTGATTTTATCTGCCTTCTATGGCGGCATCTTCTATTGGGGCGTCGATCAGGTGAACGTTCAGCGGGTGCTGGGTGCGCGGAATATCGACCAGGCACGCTGGGGCGGCATGTTCACCACGTTCTTGAAACTGTTCCCGGTTTTCATATTTGCTCTTCCAGGTGTAATCGCACTGGCGCTGTTCCCCGGCAGGGAAAGCAAAACCACGTTTGTCACGCTGCTGAATGAGCTACTGCCCACCGGACTGCGAGGGTTGGTCCTGGCCGCACTCCTGGCATCGTTGATCGGATCGACTCTGTCGGTGATGAACTCTGTATCAACCCTGACGGTGCGTGACTTTATTCTGCACTTCCGCCCCCGGACGAGTGAGCGGGCACAGGTATTCCTCGGGCGCTTGGTTATTGTGATCGCAACCTTCTGCGGTGTGGCGGCCGCTTATGCCATCTACAAGACTCCCGATGGCCTCTACAAATACCTGCAGACTATTTCGATTTACCTGACGATGCCCGTAGCACCCGCAATCGTGTTTGGAATCTTGAGCAAACGAGTGACAGTGAAGGGAGCTCTTGTCTCGGTCTTGCTTGGGTGCGGACTTGCGGCTTTATTTGTCACTGATCAATTAATCGGTCCTGCGGAGGGGAGCAGATTATTTCCGTGGCTCCATACCAAGCTCACGCTGAATTATTCCTACCGAGGATTGTGGGGCACGATTCTCTGTGTTGCTGTCATGTTTCTAGTCTCCTCGTTCACTCGGAAGACTGACTCGGCGGCACTGGAACAATTGACGGTGAGTTGGAAACTGCTGCCCGAGCGCTTTCGCGGAATTTTCGATTGGAGACTACAACTGGCCGTCTTATCCGCGATCACAGTAGTACTCTATTGGGTTCTCCGATAGCGGCTGCCTACGTATGGCAATCGCGAATTTCTCTCTGAAGTAGAAATAGGAGAGTTGCTAGTGTGGTATTCGATCTTGGTTTTTCTGTGCTTGGCGATTGGGTGCTGCGCCCAGGAGCCATCCACCTTTGAGAGTTTGCAATCCGGTTCTGATCCGGCTCTCAATACAGATCCGGCCTCAACATTCTGGGCCGCCGCCCGCCCGGTTTATGCCGAAGTGGACTCGAAGGGCAATCCGTCAAACGAGTATCGAACGGAAATCCGCTCACGCTGGACGAAGGAAAACCTCTACTTCTTATTCACTTGTCCTTACAAGCACCTGTATGTGAAAACCGATCCCGATACGGCGCGGGAGACGTACGGACTCTGGAAGTGGAATGTCGCGGAGGTGTTCATCGGGTCGGACTTCAACGACATCAAGCGCTACAAGGAGTTTGAGGTCTCGCCGCAGAACGAATGGGTGGACCTCGACATCAACTTGAACTCTCCGCATCACGAAGATGGTTGGTTATGGAATTCGGGGTTTCAGCACGAGACCCGGAACGACGTGTCATCACACACGTGGTACGTGGTAATGAATATTCCCTTTGCGTCACTGGGCAAGCCGGTGGTGGAGCCCGGCAACCTGTTTCGGGTGAATTTCTATCGCACAGACGGTCCACCCACGGACACGAAAGAGGTCATGTGGCGCCCGACCCAAAGCTCTACGTTTCATGTCCCCGAGCGATTTGGCGTTCTCAAGCTTGTGGCGCACTGAGGCACAAGCACAGCCTCAGAAGCGCAGCTTCTCGAGATACGCGTAACTGACGCGCGCCGTCTGTAGTCCGTCCTTTGGATTATCGTGCTCCACGAAGTAGTGCTTGATTCCGGCCTGCTCCGAGTGCGCGAAGATTCGTTTCCAATCGATCACACCAGTTCCCACGTCGGCAAGAATCGTCATGTGCTCGCCGGCAAACCGGCTGGAACGCACGCTGGCTGCATCCGGGACCTCATGGAGGTCTTTCACGTGAACCAAGGGGAATCGGCCAGGGTAGCGCTGGAAATATTTCACAGGATCCTGCCCGCCAACGGTGGCCCAACCGAGATCCATCTCCATCTTGACGAGATTCGGATCGAGGTTCTCCAGAAGAATGTCGTAGGGAAGCTTTCCGTCCGCCAGGGGAACGAACTCGATCCAATGGTTGTGATAGGCAAACTGAATATCTGATTTCTTGGCAATTTCGCCAGCGTGGTTCAAGGTCTCGGCAGCATGTTTCCAGCCGTCTGGTTTGTCGCGTACTTCTTCATCGACCCAGGGATTGACGAGGTATTTTCGGCCGACAATCTTGTTGGCTTCGATTATTTTGGGCCAGTCGGCGCCGAGCCCGTCCCATCCAACGTGGAAGGACGGAGAGGTGAGGCCCGCACGATCGAGTGCGGCCCGCATCGCTTTGGGATCGGGCAGATCGTGGTCCTTGCCGGATTCGACCTCGCGGTAGCCGATCTTTACGAGTTCGGCTAGAGTGCCGTCATAGTCGCGTTTCAACGCATCACGGACAGTGTAAAGCTGGATACCGATTGTCTTGATTCTGTGTTCATCCGCCGCCCATGCACGACTCCGGCTCATCATCGCCGTTGCTGCCGCGCCAGTGAGAGTACCCAGAAAAGTTCGCCGATCCATCATTGATCTCCCTTCGACTCAGATTCTGCTTGCCGTCAAATGAAAACTGTTAGCCGGATTGCAAGGTCATCCCTTGATCTTCCGAGCCTCTGCATCCCACACAGCGGGGGTGTGGTTGAAGTACGAATAATTAGCCAGATGGCAGCCCAACGCTGCATTGTTTCCGAACTCCTCATTCTCGACTGGCTTCTTCCGCGATCGAACTGACTCGAAGAACCGGGCCTCGTGGTCCGCGACATCGTCGTAGCCGCTCGGCACCGCGTAAGCTTCGGAGTCGAGGTCTACATCAAACTTTGACGGGGCCGGATGGTCCACCTTCCATTGCCGCATGTACTCGTCGCGCAGTTTCTCTGGCCACCAGGAGACGGTATATTCGTCCGGTTGAGGGCGGGTATCCTGCGGCGTAAACGTTACGGTGCTTTCCCGGATGATCAATGTCCCCTTGTTGCCGTAGAAGCCAAAAAACTCGCCCTGGTTGTTGTTGAGATTGCAGCGTAAACCGACGCGGAAATTCGGGTAATCGTAGAAAGTCTCGATCAGGTCCGGGAAGTCGCGTCCGTCCTTGTAATGGTAGAGGCCGCCGGCGGACTGCGCGCGCTGCGCAACCGTGTTCGTTCCAGTTACGAAATGAATGCCTGAAATGAGGTGTACAAAAAGGTCGCCGCCGAGTCCGGAACCGTAATCTGTAAAACAGCGCCAGCGGAAGAATCGAATGGGGTCCCAGGGCCTCTTCGGCGCCCCAATGAGAAACGAGTTCCAGTCTACGGTTTGCTCGTTGGCATCCGAGGGAATCGGACACACAAAAGCTCCGCCAGGATCATTGCGATCCCACGAAGCCTGAATTGCGAAGACATCTCCGAGCTTCCCCGAGTCATAAATTTCTTTAGCGCGAGCGTAAAGAATGGAACTGACGCGCTGGCTGCCGATCTGGGTCACACGGTTGTTCTTTTGCGCCGCGTCGATCATTGCGAATCCTTCTTCGACCTTATGGGACATTGGCTTTTCGCAATAGACATCTTTGCCGGCGGCGCAAGCGTCAATAAAGACGCGATGATGCTGGTGATCCTGGGTGGCGATGATGACGGCATCAACATCTTTGCGGTCCAGAATGGTGCGATAGTCGCGGCTGAAGGGAACACTCTTCTTCAATGCTAGTTCCGCCGCGTAGTGACGAGAATCGTACAAGTCCGACACGCCGACGCATTCCACGCCTGGAACTTTTACCGAAGACTGCAGAAGTAAGCATCCTCGTATTCCGACCCCGATAGAGGCAAAGCGCACGCGATCGCTGGGAGCCACAGGGTGCATCGAGCCCCATAGGGGCTTTGGCTGCAACAAGGTGTACTTTGCCGCCGCACCGGCGGCGACCGTGCTGCCTCCGACTCGGATGAAGTCACGGCGCGTCCAGGTATTCTTCACGCGGAATTACCTCCAGGGCAACTAAGCCCACATGATCGAATGTCGGGTCCACAGGGACGGCAGAATGGTACATCAAATCCAACGGGCAGAATGGAATCGTGTCCGCAATACGGAACGAGGAACCATTCCTGGAACTGCTGCTGCCACCGCATCAGAACGCAGCGGCGTGCGGCCGACTCGCAGCGTCGGGACTAGCGGTGGGCTGCGGGGGCCGCAGCATTCTCGTTACTCTCGAAGCGGCGGCTCTGACGTCGGACTTTAAGGCATCGAGTTTGCCGCTGATCCGAACCGTTGGCCCAGAGACGCTGAAAGCCGCAATGACGCGCCCTGAGGGGTCAAAGATTGGCGCAGCAACGCAGGAAATTCCCATCACATTTTCTTCCAAATCCAACGCCACTCGCTGATGGCGTACTGCCGTTAACTGGTGGATGAGGCGCCCGGGTTGGGTGATGGTATTCGCCGTTCTTTTGAGTAAAGGATCTTGCCCCAGGATGGCTTTGATGCGCGGTTCCGGGAGAAATGCCAGGATTGCCTTCCCGAGGGCAGTACAATGCGCCGGGTTGCGATCGCCGGGGAACGCCGCGAACTGGAGTCCGTTGGGACCTTGTTCGACATCGATATAAGCGATCTGGCCGCCGTCGAGCGACCCGAGATTCACGGTTTCTGCGTAACGCGTGAGCAGAATCTTCATCAGGGGTTTGGAAATACTCTGCAGTTGGCGAAAGTGCACGGCATGCTCTGCCAATTCGTGGAACCTGTGGGTCAGGCGATAGCAGGACCCGACCTCGGCCTTTTCCACGTAACCGAGCTTGCCCAGGGAATAGAGGATGCGGTGAATCGTGGTGCGGGAGAAAGGCAAGGCCTTGGCAATTTGCGAAAATGCCAACCCCTGAGTCGCTCCGTTTTCCGCAAAACACTCGAGCACTCCGAATATCTTTCCCATTACCGCGATGTAGCTCTTATCGCCTTGATTGAGGTCCGACATCTGAACTCCCCCGTGTAAGTTAAGCTTTCACTTCGATCCCCAGAAGCCGTGCCGCGTTCTGGTAATACACCTTCCGCAAAATATCTTCCGGCAGGCCCAGGCCGTAGATGCACCAACGGCCCTGCGGGGGCGTCGGAGCGGGCGCGTAATCAAAGTATTCATCTTCGGTTTCCAGAAATCGGTAATAGATCCGGTACAGGTCATCGCCGAAGATCTGCTGCAATGTAGTTTTTGTGTGCGGCACGGCATCGGTGCCGAAGACAATCCGGTCCTGGTACTTATCGAAGAATTTCCGGGCAGCTCGCGGCTGTCGTCCCAGTTCGCCGATTCGCGCGGCAATATCCACATGCATGTTGGGATATCGGTCAAGGCATTCACCAACCGCCTGCAGGTTTTCGGCATTGTTGCCAACGTGCAGGGCCACAAACTGGGTGTGCGGATGACGCGCAAACATCCGGTTGCGTGCTTCCAGAATCTCGGCGTTGCTGGGGAAGTCCCGGCCATGAAATGACCAGTCTGGGTGATTGTTCAATTCTTCGTAGCGCTCATTGAATCGATCTGTCGGCAGGAAGAAGGCTTCGGGATCCGAAACATGAATTGCGACCGGCATATGGAATGCGGCGCAGGCTTCCCACATAAGGTCGAAGCGAGGATCGTCCACCTTAACGAGCGGACCTGAGCCGATACTTTCACGCAAGTACAGGCTGAGAATTTTCTCAACCTTCAGTCCATAGGCACCAGCGCGGTGCGCTTGTTCAATCTGGTCAGCCTGGAACTGCGCGTAGCCCGGCTGATTCGATCGTTCCCACGCCGGGGTAGTAAAGACAATGAATCGGCCCGGTTCGGCCTTCTGATACTTTTCGATCGTCTGAGCCAGGCCGGTTCCCCAACCGCCGGTCAGGTCGACCATCGACCGCAGATTTCTGCGATCCATGACAGGCAGCAGCTCCGAAGGCGGAGCCAGATAAGTCATCTCCTGTCCGACGGAAACCCCGTGATCGCTCCTTTTGATCCACGAAAGGTGAGTATGAAAATCAATCACTGGAAACCGAGCACGTTCGACTTGTGTCTCATGGACGTGCAACATGCTCTTCGGCTGAAATTCACTCAAGGGAAGGGAAGGGTTGCTGGTGGTGTTTTGAGCAGAGACAAGGGCGGCGGGCGCAGCTATGGCATTGAGGCTGGTTGCCGCTGCCGCGACGCCAAGACCTTCGATCAGCTGCCTTCGATTTACACCCACGTTTCTCTCCACCAGCCTCTACCGCGAAGGGGCTGGATAACTGACACGAACTGAAACGATTTCGAATGGATGGAATGGCACGGAGATTTTGCCGTCCTTCACGGGAAGGTCGTCTCCCTGCGCTTGCTCCATCATGTTCGCAAGTTTTGCTGAAACTGCGCCCTCGGGCATTTGGACTTCAGTGCTTCCCGACTTGCCAGCCCACTCGTAAAACCGGAGCAGCAATGCGTCGCCATCCTCTGTCTTCTTCAAAGAGGTGAGAACCAGATTTTCATCTCCGATACCGACGAAAGAATGATCCGGGCCCAGCCGCCCATCGTGAGCGTCCACTTGCCTGGCCTGAAGCTTGTAATTGAATTCATAGCCATGACGAACTGTGAGAGCCTTCCTCCAATCTTCCGCATGCGGATAGAGGGAATAGCTGAAGTGATGATGGCCCTGGTCGGCCTCAGGATCCGGATCCTTGGGTGAACGCAGAAGAGAAATCCTCAGAGTGTTTCCCTTAGCGTCGTATCCGTATTTTGATTCGTTGATCAAGCTGAATCCATGTTGGCTGTCGCCGAGATCCGCCCAACGCAAGGCAGGCACCTCAAATTTCGCAGCTTCCCAACTGTTATTTCGGGTCGTTGGCCGATTGATCGTTCCGAAAGGAATCTCGTACGTAGCTTCCGCGCTCGACGCAGCCAGCGGAAACGCAGCTTTCAGTAAAAGGTGAGATTCGTGCCAATCGATGTCGTTCGCGACATCTACCCGCTTTAGGCCAGCGTAGAGGCTGATGTTCTGGACAAACTTCGAGTTCTGCCAGCTTCGAACAATCTGAATCGTCGCGCGCAGCGGTCCTTGCTCGATCAATTTGACCGATTCAGCCATGTCCAAGCGGGTGAAGACCTTCTCGAAATCTGCGTCAATATTCCACGCGTCAAAATCCTTCGGCTTATCCTGGAAAGCAATTAGTTCATTGCCGCATGCGCCCGCGGCGATCGATTCAAAATGTGCTTGCTTATCAAAGAGGCTGGTAACGCACCCCGTCTTCGGCTCCACCGTCAACTTTGTGAGGGAATTCTCGAGTGTCAACTCATGCGCGGAGAGGTCTGACGTCGCTTTCTCGGCTCCTGGTGCAACATGCAAAACTGTATATCCGAGCGAAGGCACATTGTCAGCTTTGACCAGGAGGTGATAGGAATTCGTCTCGGGCCTAGAGGAGAGCACCTGAAAAAGGAGAGGCTTGTTGCGGGAGTCTGTTACGACGATGCCAGAGGTAGATTTTTCCGGCAGTTGCACATCGATCGTGACGAGGTCGGAACGTTCCCAGGCCAGCGGATTCCAGACCACGACCGGTGTCCCCGCTATGCTTCGTGTGTTGATATCGGCGGATAGCGTGCGAATCGCATTGGAGGCGGCTTCACTGGCCGTCCAGTGGGCTACGTCGTAATCGTGTTGCGCGTCTTTATAGATCACGCCTATGCCGGATCCTGCGGCGAGATCGTGGAATTGATTGAAAAGCACTTTCTTCCAGGCAAAATTGAACCGCTCCGTGGGATAGGAATCGCCACGAAGCCAGGCTAGTGCCGAATACTTTTCCGCATTCAGCAGCCATTCTTCACTCTCGCGCATGTTCTGTTTGTGCTTGGCTTGGGTAGTGAACACACCGCGGTGAAATTCCAGATAAAGCTCGTCGTTCCAGATTGGAAGCTCGATCTTGTCGCCGGATGGCGCGGGCAGCGTTGGTTTTTGAACGATCGATTTGTAGTCCCAGACCGGAGAATGTTCGGTATCGAGCTTTGTCTCGACCGAGGAGAAAAAATCCTGGGCGGACCCGAAATTCATTTTGGGGAAAATGACGTCCGGTTCAGTCCATCGTAAACCGCGGTCAAGCATGTCCCGGGTGGGTCCGCCGCCGTGATCACCCTCTCCGAAAAGGTTCATGGCTTGGGTGAGCCCGGGATTGTGCGAATAGCCCAGGCCAAGCTGATAGCCGAGCCTGACGGGCTCGATGGAGCCTCCGTAACCGGTGGGGAAGTATGTAAGGACGCGGCTGCCGTCGGGCGACTGCCACCAGAACAGCGTCAGAGGCAGTTGGTTGGTCTCGTTCCAACTCATCTTCTGCGTCACGAAATAGTCGATGCCCGATTTTTTATAGATCTGAGGTAATTGCCAGTTGTATCCAAATGAGTCCGGATTCCAGCCAATGCGCACGTCGACGTCATACTTCTGGCGGAAATAACGCTTTCCAATAAGAATCTGGCGTACCAGCGATTCGCCGTCGGGCATGTTGAGATCGGGTTCGACCCACATGCCGCCGACCAGCTCCCAGCGATGTTGCTTGGCGCGGTCGACCGTTTGCTGGAATAGTGGCGGATACTTCTGCTCCATCCACTCACTGTATTGCGCAGCCGACTGCGCAAAGTGAAGTTGCGGGTACTCCTCCATGAGTTGGAGAGCTGTGCCGAAGGTCCGGTGGACCACGTCCACCGTTTCAGTCCACGGCCAGAGCCAGGCAGCGTCAATGTGGGAGTTGCCCGTCATCTGCAGCGACAGAGCTTTTACCTCAGGCCGAAGTCGATTTAGATCTTCCTGGGCTGCACTGATGGATTTATCGAAAGCCTGCTGATCGCCCTTCTGAAGAGCTGAAAAATTAATTCCTGCCGATGCCTTCTCGATTACGCTGTTGGCTTCGTTCGCATTTGATCCGAGAGCCCGCGAGAATTCCCCAAGCGAGAAAAGCTCGCGCCATAACACTCCCGAATTCGACCCGCTCGAGGGACGATCGATCAACAACTGCGCACCTTGGAGATGCTTGGCCCCCTTGCTGCGCGGGAGCTTCACAGCGACCAGAACTCTATCTCCGGCCTTGGCGCCATCGAAAAGCGAGATCGGCTCGAGATCGTCACCCATCGCGACGCGCCGCCCGTTGAAATAGATAATGGTCGGGCCCAGGCCGTCGGCCGATACATCGAACTGGAAAGAAACGCGGGCGCCAGAAATGTCGTGGCCGCCCGCGCTTTTGGGGTATTCAATCCATGCGCGATACCACACCGCATCCTCGGGACCTTCTGACGGGGTTTTCACTGTTGTCCAGCTCGAGTCGTCAAGGTCCGTGGCCTCGCCATGCGGCATATCGGCAACATGCATTTTCCACTGCGGCTGGGGCAGCGAGTCCATGGCGAACAGTTTGGGAATCGCCGCTTGGGCCGCGGGGGGCAGGTTCTTCAGTTCACGCTTGGCTTCATCCGGAAGCTCGGTCTGAGCAAGGCAGTTGGGGATCGAAAAGATGAGTGCGAGCGGAGAAAAACACACGCAAGTAAGGAAAGTGACGAGAGCGCGTGAACGCAGGAAGTCCCAATGAAAACGGCCGTTCATGCTTTACCTCCGGACCCTAGGACCTCCCCCCTGAACGGTGAAGGCCCCGTCACGTCATTTGTCAATGCTCTTGAGACACGAGCCGATCGTAGTTCCCTGGCTCTCCAATTCAAATCGAATCCCTGGGCTCAGAATGAATCGATGTAGACCGTTTTCCACTGAGTGAAAAAGTCCCTCGCTACTTTGCCTTGCTCGCGGCTGCCCGAGGAGCTGTCACCCATTCCCCCAAACGGAACTTGAAATTCCAGTCCGGCAGTTTCCTGATTCACCTTCACGACGCCAGCGCGTAGCCCGCGCACAAACTGCATGGCCCGGTTCAGATCATTCGTAAACACGCTTGCACTGAGTCCAAAGGGCGTGTCATTGGCCAATTTCAGGGCTTCGTCCGGGTCTCGAGCTGGAAGCAACGCGGCGACCGGTCCGAATACTTCTTCCCGGACTAAGGCACTCTGCGTGGAGAGCCCCTCCAGAATGATTGGAGGGATGTAGAATCCGCTCTTGCCATCCGCACCGGGCATTTCTCCGGTCAGGAACTTTGCGTTTTCCTTTTGGGCGATCTCCAGGTATTGCCGCACCGTCTTGAATTGCTGCTCGGACGAAACTGGCCCAACCTTCGTTTTCGCGTCCAGCGGGTCGCCCAGCGTCATCTGCGTGGTTCTGTCGACCAGTTTCTGCCTGAATTCATTCCAGATCTTCTGATCAACGATTACGCGGCTTGTCGCAGTGCATTTCTGACCTGCACTCAGGAAAGCTCCTCGAGCTATCTGGTCGGCCGCTATGTCCAGGTCTGCATCTGCAAGAACTACCGCAGGATTCTTTCCACCCAATTCGAGTTGCACCTTCTTGCCGAGCGCAACCGCCTTTGCCTGAATCGCACGTCCTACCTTGTTGGAGCCGGTGAAGGTGATTGCGTCGATATCGGGATGCGTCGTGATTGCATCTCCCACGTCGGAACCGCGCCCGAGGACCAGGTTCAACACGCCGGCAGGCAAGCCGGCGTCCGCCAGAGCCTGCACGAGATGAGTGGCGGTCAGCGGAACAATCTCCGCGGGTTTCCAGACCACAGTGTTTCCGAATGCCAGTGCAGGCGCGATCTTCCATACGGGAATTGCGATAGGAAAATTCCAGGGAGTGATCGCCGCGACGGTTCCGATCGGCTCGCGAACGGCATAAAGAAATGTTCTGCTCGAATGGCTCGGATAAGTTTCCCCGTCAGGCTCGAGGGTTTGCGCGGCAAAATACCGCAGGATGGCTACGGCGCGGCCGGTTTCTCCCGCCGCCTCGGGCAGCGTCTTGCCCTCTTCCATGGCAAGGTCGCGAGCCACGTCTGGCGTCCGCTGCTGCAACAGATCGGCAGCCTTTCTCAGTATCTCGCCGCGAGCCGGGGCAGGAGTATTCCTCCAAGCAGCCCCGGCATTGACTGCTGCCTTGACGGCTTGTTCTGCTACCTGCCGATTCGCGAGCGAAAGCTGTGCGACAGGTGTCGCGGGTTGGGCTGGATTGATGTCCGCGATTTCGGTATTGCCCGGACACCATTTACCTTGAACGAATGATTGAACAGTGCGCATCGTCACCCCAACAGCGTCGCGAAGACTAGCAAAAAATAATGCCGGCAAGGGCAGATTCTACTTGCCTTGCGATTGCAACGCGACGGCTAATTCATATCGTTTAGAATGCAAAGATCGTAGCTGTTTTGTGGGCGAAGTGTCAATATAGCAGATACTTACGCTCATATCCCGTCCGTTCGATCAAGCGGTCGGAAATATCGTTGCAATTATTTGGAGGAAGCGTTAGAAGTGGGGCCGAGCGCGGTTCGGACGGTCTACCGAAGCAACTTCTATTTACGGAGATTTCCTGATTCATGAGCCTGAACCTTTCCCTTCGACGGATTTCCTGCTCCGCAGCAATCGGCTTCATATTGGCCGTTCTTACGATCTCTCCGCCGAATGCGTGGGCTCAATCGAATACCAACTCAACGGCGATTCGTTGGGACCGGCAAACGTTCACGATTGGCGGTAAAGACGTCATCCTGATCGGCGGTTCCATGCATTACTTCCGCATCCCTGAGGCGGAATGGGACGCCGATTTCGAGAGAATGCAGGAAGACGGATTCAATATTACCGACGTATACATCCCGTGGTTCATTCATGAGCCCGAAGAAGGCAAATTTGACTTTGCCAGCCTGGAGAAGTTTCTCAGCCTCGCTCACAAGCATGGCATCTACGTAGTGGCGAGGCCTGGACCCTATATCAACAGCGAGTCGGATCAGGGAGCGTTCCCACGCTGGCTGTCCGGAAAGCATGTCGGCTTCCGCCGCAACACGGAACTCGACCGCAAATGGAGCAAGCACTGGTATGACGCGATTATGCCGGTTCTCGCGCGGAATCAGGTGACGCGAGGCGGTCCGGTCATTATGGTCCAGATCGAGAACGAATATGGCCACCCGCAGTACATCAGCGATGATGAGAAAAAGGAGTTTGTCCGGTTCCTGTTCCAGGCGGCCTCGGAGTACAAGTTCGACGTTCCCCTGATGGGGAATGACATGCAATTCGCGCAGAAAGATCCCAACGATCCCATCCTCTCGAAGATTTACGGCACTGTCGACGCATACTTTGGCTCCTACGAAAATCTGGAAGAAATGCTGACCAACCAGCGAAAACTGAATACCAACTCGCCGCTGGGGTGCGCCGAATACGGCCTCGCTGGCGCGGAGGCAACCGTCCGAACCATGCTGGGACTGGGCACGAATTATCTGGATGAATACCTGTTTCGAGGAGGATCGCAATTTCGATATGCGGCAAAGGGGTATGAGTTTGCGGGATACAGCGCTGATGCCATTGTCGAAGAGGGCGGATACACGATGCCAAAGTACGGCCCCATGAAAACAGCGGCTCTTTTCCTGCGCCAGTTTGGTCCGGTTGTCGCACGTGCAGAACCGGCGCCGGAGCCCGCGACTGTGGACGATCCTGAAGTTTGGATTCGACAACGGAATCACGGCGAGCAGGGATTCTTGTTTGTGCGCTCGGATATGCGCGGGGTAAGCGAGCGGACGCTCGCCTTGCAGTCAACGAGTGAGCAGCATATCAGCTATGTAGATCCGGCATCGCATCAAAAGAGGACGATTCCCCAATACACGCACTTACTGCTGCGGCGCGAACAGACGCGCCTTTTGGCGTTGAATCTTCCCATCAGCAAGGAGTCGAAGCTTCTCTATTCAACGTCCGACCTGCTCGGACTATATTCAGACCCGGACCGGACCTGGTTGGTGTTTTATGGAGATCCAGGAGAAATTGGCGAGGCGAGTGTTCAATTTGATCGAAAGCCCGGCGATCTTAATGAACAAGCGATCTGGACCGACTCTGAGAGGGCAGCCACATTCGTACTGCCATTTGGCGAGAGCGATCAGATCGTGCCTGTTAGTGGAAAGCTTTCCCTCCTTTTGATTTCCCGAGAGCGTGCTTATCGGGAGAAGAATTTTTCAATTGACGGTGAGTCATCGTTGCTGATCTCGAATGCGGACGATGCGCTCGTGAAACCTTCGAGCCAACAGGTTGAGATCGATCTGCAATCTCGCCATCCGCTCGGAGAGTTTACATTCCTGGGGCCTCGCCTCAGCGGCGTGATCTCCGGCGGGAAACCGATTCCGGTGAAGTTAGTCGGCGGGGCGCAACAGTTCTCGGCGGCACTTCGTGTACCCGCGCCAAGTCTTCTCGATTTAAAAGTCGCTGCGGCGAAATCCTGGACCGGATTTCATCCCAGCATTGCGAAGAATACGAGTCGACTGGTTTCGCTGCCCGAGTTGGGCATCTGGGATAAGGGAATTACGCACTATCGCGCCAGCTTCCCGACTCAGGATGCCATGCTGAGGTTGAAGTTCTTTACCGACGATTTCAAGGCAGTCTACGTCAACGGGAAATTTATCCCCGAAGCTTCGAATCGCTCAATAGAGGATGTAGTGCTTACACCGTGCACGGGTCAGACATCATGCAACCTTGACATCTATTACGTCGATACGGGCCGTCCGAAAGAGGACCTGGGATTGTGGCGGCTGGACGAAAAGAAAGGCCTGTCCTCGGTCGATTGGCTGAAGGGTACGCAGGCCGAGCCGGTTCAGGCGGAATGGAACGTCGACTTCGCCGGCTTGAGCGACCTGAAAGATGCTCCATCAGGCGAATCAGCAATGACGACTCTCCAGTATTCTTTCCACCGTCCGGACTCGAGTGATCTAACGGCTGTCTGGCGGGCCTTCATGCCTGACATTCGCGGGCTCGTTTATCTGAATGGAGTGTATGTTGAGCATCACGAGCCCGGCCGTACCCTAAACATCGGGCGGGATGGAATCTATCTGCCGCCCTCGATGCTTAGAGAAAACAACACGCTGCAGTTTGTCACTTACGAACCCGTACCGGCAGAGCTCCCGCCGGTAATCATTCGCGCAGAGCCGGACAGCATCCGCAAGGAAATCCCAATCGGGCTGAGATTCGCGGATGCTCCCAAAAGATGATTACCTCGTCGAAAAGCTGAATGTCGTCACGCGGTGAAATCGCTCTCCAGGTTTTAGAACGGTTGTTGGAAAGTTTGGGTGATTCGGGGAGTCGGGAAAGTGCTGCGTCTCCAGGCACAAACCTGCGCGGCGCTTATAAACCGTTCCCCCCTTACCCGAGAGCGTGCCGTCGAAGAAGTTGCCGGTATAGACTTGAACGCCGGGCTGGTCGGTGTAGAGGCGCAATACTCGGCCGCTTTCGGGGTCATAAATTTCCCCGGCATCGACCACTTCGTGACCTCCGCCATCGATCACCCAGTTCTGGTCATAACCACCAGCGATTCTCAATGGTTCGTAGTCGGCGTCGATCCGCTCTCCGATGCGAATTGACTTGCGAAAATCAAGGGGTGTTCCTTCGACTGGCTTCAGCTCTCCCGTTGGGAGCAGGTGGGCATCGGCCCAGGTGAATTGCGAGGCGTGCAGGGTCATGTAGTGATTCAGAATGTCTCCTCGCCCGTTGCCATTCAGATTGAAATACGTATGGTTGGTCAGATTCAGGATGGTGTCTTTATCAGTAGTAGCCGAGTAATCGATAGTCAGAGCGCCTTTGCTTAAGGTGTAGCGCACGGTCACGGTAAGATTGCCCGGATAGCCCTCCTCTCCATCTTTGCTCAGGTAGGTGAGTTCGACGCCGTCTGGAATCTCTTTTCCGTTCCACACCACAGTGTGAAATCCGTGCGGACCGCCATGGATCGCGTTAGGCCCGTTATTGATCGCGAGGGAGTATTGCTTTCCGTCGAGGATGAACTTCCCTTCGCCAATGCGATTGGCATAACGGCCGACGATTGGCCCCAGAAACGCGGTCCCTTTGTGGATCGTGTTGTTCCAGTAGCCCTCGAAGTTGTCGAAGCCGAGAACGACATCTTCGGACTGACCTTTGCGATCTGGAACCTTCAGGGAAACCAGGTACCCGCCAAAGGTCATCACGCGGGCTTCAAACGCGCCCTCTGACATTGTGTAGATATCGATGGCGGTTCCATCCGGCAGCTTTCCGTAGAGATCTTTCTTCACGTCGGTCTTTCCTTCCATGGTGGATATACTGGACGCGAAAGCCAGAGCATAGATGATGAACTGTCTCGCAAGTTTCATGAAGTCCTCCGTGCGCGATCGGATTCGTTAACTACCGATCGAGCCGTCCTTCTCAAACTCACCCAACATGCGACATTTCTCTGCCCGGAATTGCGGCAGCTCCACGGCGTACAAGCAGCGCCAGGATGCCAGCCATCCCTAGTGAAATGCCAAGAACGAAAAGCCCGTCTCGAAAACCGGAAGCTGCATTCTTGAGTGCACCCACCGCAAACGATCCGGCAAGGCCTCCCAGGTTGCCGATCGAATTGATGAGCGCAATGCCGGCAGCAGCATGCTTCGGTTTGATCGTAGTGGAGAGCGCCCAGAAGGGGCCGACCATCGAAAACTCCGTCACCACGGCAACGCTCAAGGCGCCCACGAGAGCTGCAACTGAGCTGGAATAGGCTGCCAGAAAGAGCGCCGCCGCACCAAGAAAGGCCGGTGCGGCGATATGCCATCGCTGTTCCCCGGATTTGTCGGAATGCGCTCCCGCAATAATCATGATCACGAGAGCTGCTGCGTAAGGAATCGCGGTCAGCAACCCGATCGTAACCGTCCCCACTCCCGAGAGGTTCCGAATAAAGGAGGGAAGCCACAGCGTGATTCCATAGCCCGCACAATTCACTCCGAAATAGACAAATACCAGAAGCCAGATCGAAGCACTGGTGAAGACCTCCGCCACTCCGCTGCTATCGCTCGAATGAACCGCATGTTGTTCGCGGGAGAGCGTGTCGATCAACCAGCCCCGTTGATCCTCAGAGAGCCAGTGCGCCTGGCTTGGAGTATTGGTGAGGTAAAAAAGAACACCAATCCCCAACAGGATTGCCGGGACTCCTTCGACCAGGAACATCCATTGCCATCCTGCCAATCCACCTTTGTGCAGGCGAAGCAGTGCTCCGCACAAAGGGCCGGCGATTACGGCAGAAAGTGGTCCCGCCGCAGCAAACAGGGCGACCGTTTTTGCGCGGGTATCGTGCGGAAACCAACTCTTCAGGTAGAAAACGATTCCGGGAAAAAATCCCGCCTCCGCCGATCCCAGCATGAAGCGGAAAACATACAAGTGCCATGGGATACGGGCAAAGATCATACAGGACGAGATGATGCCCCAGGCGATCATGAGCACCGCAATCCAGCGCCGCGCGCCGATCTTTTCGAGAATCATGTTGCTGGGAAGCTGGAAGACAACGTAGCCGGCAAAGAAGACTCCGGCGGCGAAGCCATATCCTGCTTCGCTCATGCCCAGATAAGCCTTAATCTGCAGCGCCGCAAAACTGATGTTGATCCGGTCAACGTAAGCGATGACGTAAAGAAAGAACAGCAAAGGCACGAGCCGGCGAGTCACCTTCGAAACGACCGCCGCCTTTAGGGCGTTGCTCTCGGAGGTGTCAGGATTTGATAAATGCATCGCTCGCCGGGCGAAGGCAACAGGACTCAACTTGTCGAAGAACTGCGACGGTTACTTCATCTGCGGATCTTGGCCCGGTCCACCTGTGGGATAAATCTTCGGGATCCGCTTTTCCACCGGAGGCAGGGGAGGGAATGGACTGTGCGGTTCCTTCTGATACCAATAGGCGACGGTGAAAATATTATCGGAGCGCAGGTCGGCGTGGCCGTCTTCGATCGTCACTTTGATCGACTTATGAAAGCGAACTGGTGCTTCCAGGTGCCACCGGTACATCGTGAACCGTGAACCAGGTTGCTCTCCGGTGAACTCAATGATCCCGACCAACGGCGTAGCGTAAAGTTGACCGAAACCCCAGGCACCGTTGAAGTAATCTTCGCCGCCGGTACCGTTGATGCGCGGCGTTTTTTCGCCGTCAATGAAGATCATGTCGTCGCCTTCATTCCACGCGCCCCACTGATTGTTCAGCACTGACATCATAAGACCTACGAATTGCCCGTCTCCCTGCGTATCGAGAATGACGTAATTATTCTCGCCAAGAGGATTCTTCCAACGCGGATCCTTATGCGCATCTTCGAAGTTGTTCCCATAAAAATCGCCCTTGTACCACCCCTGGCAGGGGGAACATTGCCGGTATTGCGCGTGAAAGTAGCCTGTGTCGGCTGAGAGCGACGGAACCTTGACCCAGTCGATATTCCAGTAATAGTCGGTGATCTGCTTGCTACCCTCGTTGGTAATCGTGATGCGCGCATGCCTGCGAAAGGGCATCGGGAAGTAAGCATTCAGCGCCTGCACGGGATTCACGGTAATCAACGCAGACTGAAACACCGGAGGGGTGCCGAATGCGTATCCAAAAAAATTGCCGATCGGCGATTCGACACTGGGATCTTTTTCGCCATCCCAATATGCGCGAATGACGACCCGCTGATGCACGTAGATTTCCGACCAGCCGGGAATGGTAGTCCAGATATGCCGGATTTCTCCCGGGCCATCCTGATCGAAAATCGTTACCGTCTGCCCGGGATCGACGGAGACATAATCATGGTTGCCGCCGGAACGGTCATAACTGGAGTCGCGCTGCGATTCGTAATCCTTCAGCTTCGGCAGATCCGATACGGAATATTGCGCCCACAGAACCGCCGGAAGAAAAATGAGAACCAGGTTGCACAGGAATGTCCGCCGCATACGATTTCAGTCTCCTCTAGCGCAAAGTTGGCGAGCCCGGAAATCTGGGGCTCTAATGAGATTCCCGAGGAACCGCCGACCCACTGCATCCAACCAGGAAGTCGAGATCCGCACCTTCGTGCGCCTGCATCACGTGATCGACGTAAAGCTTCGACCAGCCGCGGACCGGTGCCGGTTGCGGCACCCATTTCGCGCGCCGTTGTTCGAGCACGCGATCTTCGACTTCGAGCGAGACCTTCCGCCCCGGCACATCGAGCTGAATCATGTCGCCGGTTTGGACCAACGCCAGTGGACCTCCGATCGCCGCTTCGGGCGAGACGTGCAGCAGCACAGTGCCGTAAGCCGTTCCGCTCATTCGGGCATCCGATATGCGAACCATGTCTTTGATCCCTTTGCGTAGGACTTTTGGCGGCAGGGGCATATTGCCCACTTCGGCCATGCCTGGATATCCACGTGGCCCGCAGTTTTTCATTACCATCACGGAGTTTTCGTCGATATCCAAACTGTCGTCGACCACGCGCGTGTGAAGTTCTTCGACATTCTCGAAAACGACGGCGCGCCCGCGGTGTTTTAACAAATGTTCACTCGCAGCGGAAGGCTTGATCACGCAGCCATTCGGGGCGATATTGCCACGCACGACGGCAATTCCCGCATGAGCTTTGAATGGATTCTTGAAGGTTCGGATGACGTCGCGATTCCAGCACTCTGCGTTGGCGACATTCTCCCAAATCGTCTTGCCGTTCGCGGTCAACGCATCCCGATTTAATACTCCAGCCTCGCCCAATTCCCGCAGAACGACTGGCACGCCGCCTGCATGGAAAAAGTCCTCCATCAAATGCTCGCCAGAGGGCTGCAGATTTACCATGCAGGGGAGGCTGGACCCGAGGCGGTCCCAGTCATCGAGCTCCAAAGGAACGCCTACGCGCCGGGCAAGTGCAAGGAGATGGATCACAGCATTCGTCGATCCTCCGATCCCCGCGTTATTGAAGATCGCGTTCTCAAATGCGGCGCGGGTGAGGATCCTCGACATGCGCAGATCTTCCTTCACCATGGCAACGATTCGCCGCCCGGTGAGCTGCGCCAGAGTGTTGCGGCGAGCGTCGACGGCAGGAATTGCTGCATTTCCCGGCAGGCTCATCCCGAGAGCTTCCACCATGCTCGCCATGGAAGAAGCCGTTCCCATCGTCATGCAATGGCCCTTGGAACGATTCATCGCGCTCTCGGTTTCCAGGAACTCGCAAAGCGGCAAGTTGCCGGCGGACAACTCTTCAGACATTTTGATCAGGCTCGTGCCTGAACCGAGTTCGCGGCCGTGGTAGATGCCCTTCAGCATGGGGCCACCAGAAAGGCCGATCGTAGGCAAGTCGCATGATGCCGCTCCCATCAGCAAGGAAGGCGTCGTCTTGTCGCAGCCCATCATCAGCACCACGCCGTCGATGGGATTGCCGCGAATCGACTCTTCCACGTCCATGCTGGCGAGGTTGCGAAACAGCATCGCGGTCGGGCGCAGTTGCGATTCGCCCAATGACATCACAGGAAACTCAAGCGGCAAGCCCCCAGCTTCCCATACGCCGCGCTTCACCCACTCCGCCAGTTCGCGGAAGTGGGCGTTGCATGGATTCAATTCGGAGTAGGTGTTGCAGATGCCGATGACCGGACGGCCCTCGAATACGTCATGGGGATACCCCTGGTTCTTCATCCAACTGCGATGGCAGAAGCCGTCCTTATCGTTCTTGCCGTACCAGTCTTGGCTGCGCAACTTCAGCATATGAATCCCTCTTGATCAAAAATGATTTTCGAAACGGAATGATATTAAAACAACGACGTTTGCCGCGCCCGTGTTACATCTCAACCAATCCTTGAGATTGATTTGGACGTGATTTGGCGGACACTGGGAACTCGTGAATCGTCGGTTGCATGGCGAGAGACAACAAGAAATTCTGTTGGTGCCTCCAGTCAAAGTCAAGCGCAAAGCCCGGTGCTGTCCGGATTCCGGAATCATCTCCTCCAAAACGGAGCGAATGCCTTTACTTGCCCAATGTGGGTGAATATATTGAACTGTTTTTGATACGAATTAGCGTGCAGCGCGTGATCCGTTTTCCGAGCGAGAGGTTTTGAGAAGCACTCGCGTTAAAAGGTGGGCCGATGTCACAGGATCTGGTTGGAGTGAATGCAGTGGTAACGGGAGCCGGGAATGGTCTCGGACTGGCGATTGCCCAGTGCTTTGTGGCCGGTGGTGCCAAGGTGCTGCTCGTCGATCAGGATCCAGCAGTTTCAAAACGCGTAGGATCGGCGGATCTTCCAATCTCGCACGCATCTGCCCTGGTGCAGGATCTCGCGGAAGCAGATGCTGCCGTTCGCGTTTTCGAAGCAGCGAGAAAGACTCTGGGTCAGATTACGACACTGGTCAACGATGCAGCCTGGAGTTTTCATAAGCCTATGCTGGAGGTCACCCGCGAGGAATTTGATCGTGTCGTCCACATCAACCAGCGCGCCCCTTATTTTCTGGTGCAGGAATTTTGCCGTGATATTGCGAATGCCAGGACGAAGCCCATCAACCCGACGATTATCAACATCGCTTCCGTGAACGCGTCGAGGGGCAACCCGAACCTGGTTGCTTACGCGGGAACCAAGGGGGCTGTCGTTGCAATGACGCGTGCTATGGCAGTGGAGATGGGGCCTCTGGGCGTCAGGGTCGTCAGCATCAGCCCAGGAGCGGTTGAAACCGCACATACGCGCTCGCTGATCAAATCTGGTGTGATTGATCCGCCCAAGTTATTTGAGAAGGCCCTAGTGAAACGATTCGCGCAGAGTGAGGAAGTGGCGGAGCTTGTGGCCTACCTGGCGAGTTCTCGCGCAACGTTTGTCACCGGCTCCGATTGGGCTTTCGATGGCGGATACCTCGCCTATTAGGCCACAACATCATCGTGGCATTGTGATTGCGAGTGCCTCCGGCGGTATTCCTCTGCAATTGCTGTGATTTCAAATCGATCATGACGCAGCCAAAAGCCGAAGCCCATGCACACCTTGATTCCGGAATGCTCGCCAGCTTGGGCGAGCGCGGAATCGAGGTTCCGCCCTCCTCAAGCCTCGATGCTCCCGAAACCATCCTGCAGCTTGGCTTCGGGAAGTTCCTGCGCGGGTTTACTCCGGATTTTGTGCAATTGGCAAATGCCGCTGGGCACTATCGCGGAAGAATCCTCGCGGTGCAGCGGGAATCAGACTACCGTTCGGCTGCCGCTCAAAAGCAAGGCGGTTTGTATACGCTTATTCTGCGCGGCCTCGAAAATGGAAGCCAGATCGAGACGAAGCGAGTCATCGGTTCGGTGAGCCGCCTCGTGCCGGCTAATCACGGCTGGGAAGAGATCAAGGCCGCGGTTCGACGCCGCTCATTACGTGTGGTCGTGACGAACGCCACGGAAACAGGATTGCGCCTCGATTCCACCGAACGTGCCGACGCTCAGCCGCCGCGAAGTTTTGCGGGCAAGTTGACCCGGCTTCTCTATGAGCGCTGGTTGGCAACACAAGGCGAAGATGCCGATATTGCGGTGATTCCCACCGAATTGGTGCTCGACAACGGTGCTGTCGTTCACCGTTTATTAGTGGAACAGGCTCAGGCATGGAGGCTCGACGACGGGTTCGTCGATTGGCTGAGAGCCTCGGTCCACGTGGCCAGCACGCTTGTCGATCGGATCGTTGTGGGTACCCCGGGTGAGCAGGTGCTTCGCGAAGAGTGTGCGGCAGTTGGCTATCATGACGAACTGCTGACCTGCGGGGAACCCTACTATCTTTTCGCCATCCAGGCAGACGAATTCACCAGGCACCACTTCCCCATGCATATTTCCACCCCAAATGTGTGCTTCGTCGACGATCTCGGCCCTTACCGCCGGCGCAAGCTTCGCCTGCTGAATGGGCCACAGATGGTGCTCTCTACACTCGGTACGTATCTCGATTTCACACTCGTCCGTGACACCGTTCGAGACCCGCAGTTGGGTGAGTTTACACAACAGACAATATGGCAGGAGATCATCCCCGCCATGGGTACGGAAGAAGAGCGAGTTAACGGAGATTACGCCCGCGAATGCTACCAGCGCATCGGGAACCCCACAATTGAACATCGCCTGCAGGGAATCCGGATGGATTTGACCACCAAGAATGCGATCCGTCTGTTTCCCAGCGTGCGCGACTTCATGGCGCGGCGTAAAGAGATGCCCGGTAGGATTCTCCTGACGCTAGCCGCAACGCTTGCAGTAGCCCTGAAGATCCAACTGCAGGACGTGAACGCGGAGTTCATCGCGTCGCGCTGGGCCGCAACGGACGAACACTCGAGCGAATCACTATATGCATTTTCTCGGGATGCACTAACGCGACTCTCAGAGGCGTCGCACGAGGAATTAGATGTAAACGCCGTAGCCCCGACAGTGGCGGATCTGCTGCGATCGATTCGGAAAGAGGGATTGCGCCCGCTACTGAGTCGCGTTTATGGCTTGAATCCATAAACGCGCCGCGCGCGACTCCCAGGCGCGGATCGATTGCAGCCGGTTGTTGCCTCAAGACCTGGAGGATCCATGAAGCAGATCGTGCTTGAGCGTCCCGGCTCGATTGTTGGTATCGAAGCGGACATTCCAACGCCCGGCCCTGGCGAAGCGCTATTGCGGGTGCATCGGGTGGGAGTGTGCGGCACTGATTTTCACGCGTTTCATGGCCGCCAGGCGTTCTTCACGTATCCGCGCATTATGGGGCACGAACTGGCCGCCGAGATCGTTCAAGTTCCCGCCAACGATCGAGGGCTTGCCGTAGGCGACCGATGCACCGTTGAACCGTATCTGAACTGCGGAGCATGCCGCCCCTGCCGCGAGGGCTATTACAACAATTGCGAAAACATCCGCGTCATGGGCGTGCATACCGATGGCGGAATGCGCGAGTTTGTGCCCGTTCCCATGGATCACGTCTACAATTCGTCGCGCCTGTCGTTCGACCAGCTTGCTGTGGTCGAGCCGTTAAGCATTGGGGCGCAAGCGGTCATGCGGTCCAAACTGACGGCCGGAGAGTCGCTGGTTGTCGTGGGCGCTGGCCCGATTGGCGTGGCAATTACACAGTTGGCCCTGGCGGCTGGAGCCCGTGTGCGAGTCATCGAAAAGGCCGAGCACCGTCGGAAGCAAATTGAGATTCTGAATGTTGAGGTCGTTGCCGAGACTGAAGACGAATCTGCAGACGTCGTGATCGACGCTACTGGCAACGCTGAATCGATGGCGCGTGCTTTCTCGCGGGCGCGATTTGGCGGCCGGGTGGTGTGGGTTGGCATCGTGCCAGTCGCTGTCCCTGTTGATGATCCGCTTTTTCACCATCGCGAGCTGACGCTCTATGCCTCACGCAACAGCGCGGGCCATTTTCCACGCATCATCCAGATGATCGAGGATGGCGTCATCGATACTTCGTTGTGGATCACGCAACGTCTTGGGTTAAACGAAGTTCCGGAACGCTTTGAAGATGTGACGACCCATAAAGGACTGAAGACGGTGATCGATGTCACTTAGCGAGCGTCTCCTCACATCGCGGCAGACACATCAGTTGGAAGTGAGGACCAGTTCCGTAAGCCGTTGACGGTAGTGCTGGAAATTCTGCCATGAAACATCAGGCGGAACGCTGTGATCACAACATGGGATGTAACCTCCCGACTTGACAAGAGGAGGTACTTTTCGCTCCAGTTCCGCATCAATCGCGGTTCCCCCCTCGGCCATGATGCGCTTGTCGATCCCTCCGATAATCTGAAATTTCGGGAAGGCTTTGCGGACTTCAACCACGTCCATTCCGGCCGCGACCTCCATCGGGCCCATCCCTGTTGCCCCACCCTCAATGAATAGCGGGATCAGCTTCCAGTTGTAGCCGTCGCTGTCGACCACCATGATCTTGACTCCGTGATCTCGAAGCATCCCGGTGAGCCGCTTGTAGCAGGGAAGCATGAATTCGCGAAACATCGCAGGCGAGATAAAGGAAGAATTCTTGAATCCCAGGTCTTCGCAGGCATAGCAGAAATCTACCTCGACTTCGTTCAGCACCTGGTCGATCAAGTAAATCTGCAGGTTTGCGAGGTGATTCATGATGTCGCGCACCAACTCGGGATCATCATGAAATGCGTAGAGCAGTTGCACTGGGCCCATAAGATAGCGCGCAGGGTGATAAATGCCGCAGAGTCCGCTGTGTCCTCCAACGGCCAGCACGTATTCTCGATTCCGGTACCTCTCGCGGATTGCGGGCCAGTCCGCGGGAAGCCGTCCTTCGAGCTTCAACTCCAGCCGTTCCGCCTTCACGCGTTCCCAGTCTTCCCGTGAGGCAACCAGCGGCTTGATGATGTTCGCAATACTATCTCGTCCCTTTTTATCTTCGCGAATATGGCCGCGCTCATCCTGCGAGATAATCACATCTCCGCGTTCCTCGAGCACCTTGTATTCGAAGAGTGGATAGATAAACGAATTTAGCGGAACGCGTTTCGCCCCTGCATCAATAAGAAAGTTCAGATTTGCTTGCGGGGCAAAAGGAACGTCGCTAAGCAGCGTTTGGCTCCACGGGTCGAAGGCTCCTTCTTCCTGATCGGCACTCGGATTCACGGACTCCACGCGATCGTGACGGAGTGGCGCCCCAGCGGCATCCCACTGACGCAGAGCTTCCGGCCAATAATCCCACTCCCACAGTGGAGCGCGATCCACCGGCTCGAATGCCATTGTCGCCAGAAATCTCTCCCGGATATTCATAGGTACGAGAGTTATCCCATGAAATCAGCGAAACAGTGAGCCACGTCACTATCCGTTGTGACCGAAATCGCAGATACCGTCACTCACGCAGCCGAAGATAATCGCTGCGGAATAGACGAGTTTGCGATCTGACGAAGTATTCGCATTGCAGTGCTCGAAGGAGAGGCTGACAATGACATCGCGTGAGCGGGTTCTTCGCGCCATCAACCATCAAACGCCGGATCGGGTTCCGATCGATCTCGGAGCGACACGGCAATCGGGTATTTCAGCCTCCGCCTACCACCAACTGAAAAAGCATCTTGGTCTGAAAACACCCACACAGATGGTGGACCTGATTCAGCTTCTCGCTGAGGTCGAGCAGCCCATCATGGATCGCTTGGGCGTCGACGCAGTAGGCGTCTTTCGCAATGAGACGAACCCGGGCCTGGGCATTCGCAAGGAGAACTGGAAATCGTGGCGGCTGTTCGACGACACCCCGGTTCTCGTTCCTGGCGGCTTTAATCCCGTGCTGGAACCGGAGGGCAGTTACGCCATGGAGCGGAACGGTGTAGCGATCGCGCGCATGCCGAAGGATGGCTTTTATTTCGAGCGCGTGGAGAAATTTCCTGGGGCCGCTCATGTTGATGTCGATAAGTGGCAGCCTTATGTTTGGAGCAGCGAAGATTTAGAGACCGTCCATGCCCGTGCGGAATGGCTGCACAAGAACACGGACTATGCGCTCGTGTGCTGCGTGAACCCGCCGCAAGAACTCTTTACAGGGATGGGTACCGGCGATTTTGAAGCATGGTGGACCACTTTCGGCGCCGAGCCCGAATACGTGCACGAGCTATTCGATAAGACGATTTCTGTATGGCTCATCAATCTCAAGAGATTTGCCGACGCCGTGGGTGACAAGGTGCATATTATGCAGATCACGGATGATTTCGGCACTCAGCAATCTCTGCTGCTCTCTATCAAAATGTTCCGTGAACTGATTCTGCCTTATTACAAACGCGGCCTGGATTGGGTCCATCAGAATACGAAGATGAAAGTGATGCTTCACTCTGACGGGGCGATTTTCAACTTGATTCCCTCATTGATCGAGATGGGCGTCGACATTCTAAATCCCGTCCAGGTAAACGCCAGAGGTATGGACCCGGTGAAGCTCAAACAGGCGTACGGCGACAAGATTGTTTTCTGGGGTGGTTCAGCAGACTGCCAGCAGACGCTCGCTTTTGGCACTCCGGACGACGTCGCCCGCGAGGTCGAGACGAACGTCAGAGCTTTCGCGCCTGGTGGAGGGTTAGTTTGCGCCGCGGTTCATAACATTCAGACCGGCGTTCCTCCGGAGAACATTCTGGCATTGTTTGATACCGCCCGATCCCTCTCTGTATATTGAACTGCCGATTACTTCAGCACTGCATCGCATGAGTCCGCATATCGTCCCATGGCGCAGGAGGCGAAATGTCTTTTCTGGGCATTGATCTTGGGACGTCTTTTATCAAGGGCGCCGTGCTCAATCTGGAAAAACAACAGCTTGAGCATGTGAGGCGTATTCCTTTTCCGGATCCGGTCGCTACGGATGATCCTCTGCGGTGTGAATTCGATCCTCAAGCCATCCTGGTAGCGTTTCAGACCCTGATGAATGAACTCGTACCATTCGCATTCGATTGCGAAGGGGTGGTGATGTGCACCCAGATGCACGGCCTCGTTCTGATGGACGAACGTCATCGAGCGGTATCGAATTGCATCACCTGGAGGGATCAACGGGCACTCTCATTGCATCCCTCCGGAGCCGGAACTTATTTCGACACCATTCTTGCGCAAACGTCAGAAAGCGAGAGGCAGCAACTCGGAAATGAGCTCGAGCCCTCGCGGCCGCTCTGCTTTCTTTTCTGGCTTAAGGAACAAGGGCAGCTCATTCCCGGGCTTGTTCCCGCATCACTGCCAGATTTCGTGATCAGCACGCTGAGCGGGGATGACCCCGGGGTTGATCCGACGAATGCCAGCTCCTATGGCGCTTTCAATCTGGAGACGTCAGACTGGCACTTCGACGTGATTCGGAGACTGGGACTTGAGTCGCTTCGGTGGCCCGGGGTTCGCAAGCAAACTGATGTGGCTGGATACCTCAAAGTGGGATCGAGGTCAGTGCCGTGCTACGCGCCCGTAGGGGACGCCCAGGCCGCACTTGCTGGATCGTTGCTGAAGGCTGAAGAGCTCTCTTTGAATATCGCGACTGGCGCCCAGGTCAGTCGCGTCATAGATGAATTGAAACTTGGGAGTTATCAAACCCGGCCATACTTCGACGGCCAGTTTCTAGATACCTTCTCATATCCCCCGGCAGGACGGGCGCTGAATGTGCTCGTCGGACTTGTCTCTGAGTTTGCCGCTGTTCATGCCGTGCCTCCGCAGGATCCGTGGGCCTACATCGCGGAAAAGACCGCCGAGGTGAGAGTTACAGACCTCGATCTCGATCTGAATTTCTTTCCCGGCCCAGAAGGCAATGCCGGACACATTTGCAATATCAACGCCAGCAATCTCAGCGTCGGCCATCTCTTTCGTGCGGCTTTCCGAAGCATGGCAGAAAGCTACTTTCAGTGCGCAGTCAAACTCTGGCCGGAGCGTGCGTGGAAAAACCTTGTCCTCTCGGGAGGCCTAGCCTGCAAAATGGAAGCGCTGCAGCAGGAAATCGCGCAACGCTTCGAGACTTCTTTTCGGCTGAGTCCGCAGGCCGAAGACACGTTATTTGGATTGTTAATCCTCGCGACGGTTTGCAGCGGCCGAGCGAAGTCCTTGTCAGATGTACGGCTCTGACAACAATTGGCTGCTACGGATGAATCACAACTTTGTTCCGCTCCGGCGAGGCCATCGTCTCCACTGCTTTGTGAATCTCAGACAGAGGGAACCGATGTGAGATGACCTTCTCAACGTCGACAAGGCCACGCTCCATCAACCGGATTGCTTTTTCTATGGCTTGTGGAGTCGTACTGAAGCTCGAATCCATGCGAGCCTCAAGAAAGTGCATCAAGCCGCCGTCTAGCTCGAATTTTTCGTGGGTAGTAATGCCAAATATGTTCCAGCGCGTTCCCCGTCGAACCAGGCTGACCATCAATTCGACCGCCTTTACCGGGCCCGCAGCTTCAACTACGAGATCCGGGCCGTTGGGCAAAATGTCATAAACCGCGGCCTTGGCATCGCATTTTGTGGGATTGATGGTATGTGTCGCGCCGAGAGCCCTCGCCGTATTGAGCGCATATTCGCTCACGTCGATTGCGATCAACCTGCCCGCCCCCGCGGCCCGGGCCACCATGAGGCAGTACATTCCGATTCCGCCGGTGCCGATCACGACGACGTCATCGCCCACCTTCATCTCCGAATAATGGATGAGCCCCTTCCATGCGCCGCTGACCGGCTCTCCCTGGCAGGCTACGTCGAAGCTGAGGTTCTTCGGTTTTGCGAAAACTACGTTGGCACCGGTAACTGTGTATTCTGCGAAGCTTCCTGGCCGCACGTCGGTTCCGTCTCCGCCGGTCGAGTAGGACCGCTCGCAGTAATGTGTCTGTCCGATGCGGCAGTTGCGGCAGAATCCGCAAAAGCCGCTGGGCGAAAGGATAACTTCATCTCCTTCTTTAACATTCGTTACGTAAGGACCCACGCCGGCGATGATTCCTGCAGGCTCATGACCGGGAAGGAGAGGGAAGTCAACGTTCCGCCGAATGCCCTTGATCGCCTTATAGTCGGTTGCGCAAAACCCACATGATTTGATGCGAACAAGGACTTCGCCCGGACCGGGCTCGGGTGTCGGAACTTCTTCCAGCACGAGGTTATTAAAATCTTTGAGAATTGCGGCTAGCATTCACATCCTCCTAAGACGGGCTTGCAATGCGCGACGGCAAACCTAAAATGTATCATCGGAATGAATTCCGAAATGTGATTACTATCACGCGCGGCTGTGCGCAGCAATGATTTTTCCTAATTGATAGAACTCGGAGACAGTGTTTCGGAGACATTTCGTTTGGCTTGCTCACAATCCGGCGGTTAGACTGCCGGTCGGAGAAATTCGTTGAAACCCACTCGCCGGCAATTTCTACAAACATCCGCGCTCGCGGGCCTGGCCGTTGCCCAGCCATTGCGCGCTGAAACCGACGCCGCTAAAGGCGATCAGCAACTCGATGCTTTTGCAATCGCGCGTGAACACAGCGTGGTGCGAGACTTGCCCACCCCGGACTTCTTCGAGGGAATGTTGCTGGGAAACGGTGACGTAGGCGTATGTATCGTCGTTCGCCCCGATGCGCTCGGTTTGCATATTGGGAAGAATGATTGTTGGGATATTCGCCTGAGCGAAGACTCGCAGAACGATGTGCTTCCGTTCCCTGACTTTATCAAACTTTGGCAGCGCGCCAGCGAGGAAGCTAAACGTCAAGGCAAGCCCGAAATGCTGTTCCTCGAGCAGAACATCGATTTCTTTCGCGATTACACTCGAAAGGCGGAAAGGTCTTACTCGCACCCGTGGCCTCACCCTTGGCCCTGTGGTACTACGTGGCTGCATTGGGATTCGCGCTGGGTACGGCCGGGCATGCATACTCTCGATCCGTCGAATGGATCCTTCACTCTCCACCTTGATTGCACGCACCCGTCAGGGACGAGCAGCACGATCAAACTGATCTCGTTTGTGGACTGGGATTCTGGAGTCATCTGCGTCTCTACGGACGTGCCCGTTCCGATTTCAACCTTGAGTTACTACCCTCAGGTCGATCAGAGCCACCCTCCTGCAAACGGTTCGGCGAAAAATCAAACCGATGCGTTGCCTCCACCGGAGGTCCATGCCAATTCCGGCGCGGGGTTCGGGGAGTTTTCGTGTTTCCAGTATTTTCCTGCGATTGGCCCGACGGAGAAGGTGCCCGCCCCACCGCGTTCAAGTAAAGACCGCAACTTCGCCCTGCACGCTCGGATCGCCGGTGAGTGGTCTGTTGAACCGCGACCGAACAGCAAAGATGTCCTGCTAAAGTCGGTGCGCGAGCAGTCACTGAGACTGTGCATTGCGCTGTCGACTCCTCGAGATCTCGTGTTGCGCAAAATGCAGCAGGCTCGCAGTGAAAGCCGCAAACAAAATGCGCCGGTCACAATCTCTCAGAGTTATGAATACAGCGGCGACGAACTCGATACGCTTGCGGCAGCCCGCAGCGCCACCGAGCGGTTTTCGTCTGATCCGATCGTCAAACTCCTCGGCAGATCGGAGGCCCGTTGGCGCGAATTCTGGGAGCGATCTGCAATTGAACTAAACGATAAAGAACTTGAGCGCATCTGGTATCGCAACCAGTACTTTCTTGCCTGCTGCCTCAGGGCAGCCAAGACCGCGCCTGGGCTGTTCGCAAACTGGTCGAGCCGCGACCTCGGCAGTTCGTGGCATGGCGACTACCACCTCGATTACAACTGCCAGCAGGTTTTCTGGGGAGTCTTCGCGAGCAACCACGTCGAGCAGCATCTGCCATATCTGGAACTGTGTCAGAACCTGCTGAAGATGTGCGAAGAATTCACGAAGGAGAAATTTCAGCTTCCCGGAGCGTGTTTTCCTCTGACAGCCGTCCCGGTTCCGAGCCAGGATGTCTTCATCGCCACGCCACCATTCGCGTATCAGGTCAGCAACACCCCGTGGACGGTTCAAAGCCTCTGGTGGCACTACCTCTACACGCAGGATACCGACTATCTGAAGACGGCCTATCCAATTCTCAAAGCCGCTGCGGTCTTTCTGGCCGCCTATGCAAAGAAAGAACAAGACGGGAAGTATCATTTGAATCCGACTGCTTCGCCCGAGAATTGGGGTTGCACGGTTGATTTCCGCCTGAACAAGGACTGCATCCTGGACATTGCATTGACGCAGTTTTTGCTCGATGCCGTCATCGAGGCATCATCCGTTCTCGACGTCGATCAGGAGGAGCGAACCCGCTGGCGTGAAATACGAGGCAATCTTGCAGCGTATCCGACGGGTAAAGGTCCTTACGGAGAAGTGTGGCTCGATATTCTCGACGCTCCGACCGAAGCTGTGTACAACGTTCCGGTCACATTAGGGCCCGTTTTTCCCGCAGAGCAGGTTGGCTTAGGGTGTCAGCCAGAGCAATTGGAACTGGCGCGACGTACCGCCCAAACTGTTCGCCTTGAGGGCGGCAACGACCTGGTGTTTCAACCGCTTGCCCGCGCCCGATTGGGCATTCTGGATCTGGAGTGGTTCAAGCGTGAGGTCCGCTATTGCACCCTCCCGAACGGTGTGGCCAATGATCGCGTCCGCCAGATTGGAGGGCGGTACGACGATTCCACTGACTTTGATTTCATGATGCGCATGGGGTTCTGGACGGAAAACTTCTCGCTGCCGGCTGTCCTCAATGAATGCCTGATGCAGAGCTACACGGGCACCATCTATCTTTTTCCAAACACGGAGAACCTCGGGCCTGCCCGTTTTCATCATCTTCGCGCGGCAGGAGCATTCCTGGTGAGTGCGGGTCACGACGGAAAACAGGTAACTCACGTCGTTATTTTGAGCGAGAAAGGGAAGAAGGCGCGCCTGGCAAGTCCGTGGGGAGCGAAGGATATCAAAGTCACGCGGATTTCTGATGGAGGTGCGATCCCAGTTCAACGGGAAAAAGATGTGCTGACGTTTGATACCGGTCCGAACGAAAGTTATAGGATTACTCCGAAATCCTGAGCAGCTTCATCCGACCTTATATTCCCGGATCGCCTCCGGCTTGAACTCCAGGCTCATCCCAGGCCTGGTGGGCACTCTCGCCATTCCATGTGCCACCTCGAGCGGGTGCAACAACAAGTCATCCAGCCACGAAAAGTATTCGAGGAACAGTCCGTTGTTGACGGCGGCGAGCAAATGCACATCAATCTCTTTGTAGAAATGCGGCGCCACTGGCCGGTGAAAAGCGTCAGCCAGATGTGCCACCTTCAGCGCCTGGCTGAGCCCGCCAATGCGCAAGGCGTCCGGTTGTACGATGGCTGCCGCGCCTCGCGAAAGAAATTCGCGGAATGTCCCGAGGGAAAACTCTCGCTCGCCGGTCGCGATCGGAATATTGGTCTTCGCCGCCACCTGGCAATAGCCGTCGAGATCGTTCTTCGAAACCGGTTCTTCGAACCAGAAGATGTCCTGGTCCTCGACTTGCCGCGCGAACGAGATTGCCTGTTGCGCTGACCAAGCCTGATTTGCATCGACCATCAGGCTGACTTCAGCGCCGATTGCATCACGCACAGCCCTCACCCGCTCCACATCCTCCTGTATACTTGGTCTCCCAACTTTCATTTTCACCATCGAAAATCCGCGCTTCACGTAAGACGTCGCTTCGGCCTGCAATTCTTCGATGTTGTAGGAGAGCCATCCCCCACTGCCATACACGGGAACCTGCTTACGGTTGGAACCAAACAGTTGGCAAACCGGAACCCCAAGTTTCTTGCCGAGCAGATCCCAAAGTGCGATATCGATGGCGGCGATTCCCCAGGCCGCAAGCCCGGTCTGCCCGATGTATTCGCAGTGGGCGTAACACATCTGCCAGAGCGCGGCGATGTCGCCGGTGTCTTTTCCTATCAACAGCTTCTTCAGTTCAACATCGACAATTCCGCGCAACAGTTCCGGGCCATAGTCGAAGGTGAGCATCAGCGAATGGCCGCTGAGTCCTTCGTCAGTTCGAATCTCGACCACGACCCACTGAATGTGATTCAGAACGTGGGTAGAATCCGCAATCGGAGGGTTGAGCGGGACAGACAGTAACGTGGTTTGAATATCTTTAATCTTCATCAGCGGCTCGCGCTTTCAGGCGCCCAACTATCGATAGAGAAATACGGTGTCTGATCCAGGAAGTTCGGGTAGTGTGCCGCGTTTCCAGTTTCATCCAAGGCCTCGAAATAGTAGAGAATCCCTTCCGGTGTGAGAGGAACTGTGGCGGAGAAGCTGCCATCAGCACTCGGATGCATTTCAATCCGCAACCACTCGTACGACGCGGGCATGAGTTTGTAATAAACCGAGACCGAGTGGAGCGGAGATGCCGCGGTCACCTTCAGATTGAAATTGACGAACTTGCCGCGGGCATTATCTGGAGGCGAATAAGTAAATGTCGGCTTCGAGTTCTGCGACGTGACTTGCACACGAAATGGAGGACGATGTGCGATGGTTTCATCGTAATCGCTCCACACGCCCGAGTTGGCGCCGAAGTAATACTCCAGGAAGCCAGGCTTAATCTGCTCCGCTGGGATTGTGACGCTCCAGGTGCGATCCACCGTGTCATCTTGCTTTAGGTCCAGCTTGCTGAAGCCCGATTCCGCCGAATTCCGATAAAAGACGTAAACGTGTGGAGTTTCCGAGGGCGTCGCGTACGTTGCCTGAAGGGTTGCAGGCTTACCCGGTTCTAGCCGCGACGGCGGAACATGCCCAATCACCACACCCATCCCGTCCTGATGCGGCAGACGCCGATACGCAAGCTCTAGATTGTTGAGTTGATCGAGATCCACCCCCAGGCTTCGTCCTTCATCGCGCCAGCGGAAATCCTTTACCCCCATCCGAATGTACTCGGGCACAAAGCCGAAGTGTTCCTCGGTGATATCGGAGAGCCGATCCCAATCCTGGGCTGCCTTCTGCATGTAGTCATACGCCTGCGTTAGTTCGGGATGATGGTAGGTTTTTTCGTAGAAAAGAAGATGTGTCGCGGAGAGGATTCGATCGCGATAGTACCGGCCCAGCCATGCCACGGCTTCGATATCCATGCGAATGCACTCGAAGTTCCGGGCTGATTCTGGACCCACCTTGGCTGCCTGCTCGATTGCATCACTGCTCCGGGAAGCAGCATCATCCAGATAGGTAGCTGCCTCGAATGGTGTCATTTTGCCGGTTGCGATGCTATTCAGTGCATCGTCTACATACACGGCTGGAGAGGCCATCGCGGTGCGGTCCAGCGTGTTGACCCGGAGAAAGTCGTCGTTGTTACCGCCGTAGGGCACGAGGCGGTTCCCCTGCCACAAGCGCGAGCGCGCGCCAGGCGCATGATCTCCATTCTCGAATTCAGGCGCGTAGTCTTGATGATCCATTCCGATATTGTGATACGAGTAGACAAACGGCACGATTTTGCTGCTCTCGGTTAGCGCGTGAAACACCAGCGGGCCGACTTGTGTGCCAAAGTGTCGGCTGAACTCGTCAATGAAAACGTGATCCGGCACGTCGGGATCGTAAGCAGTGCGTCCCCAGATCAGATGCCATATCCACTGGCGCTCGACCATCCACTTGTAAAAGCCGTGATCGGTCTTGGGGTTGTTGTGCAGGTAGTCGGCGGCGGTCATGTAGGCCTCCATCGGTTCCATGGAGAAGCCAACGCCATCGCCAAACTTGCAACTCCGCACTGTCCGCCGGGCAAATTCCGGCGAGCCCCAGTAAAAGACACGGTGGGTGCCGTGCGCGCGGATTTGCCAGATGATCGAGTAGTTTTGCGGCTTGTCGGTATAGTTCTCGTACGATCCGCTCGGGGGATACTCGCGGCCGCCGAGAGAAGCCTGGTAGGGAAGTCCTAGCTGTTCTCCGTTGTACTTTGGTTCGATATAAATATGGTTCTTGGTCGACGCCGCAAGCTCTCGAACTCTTTGCGGATCGGCGATCCATGTGCGCAAGTACACCTTCTGTGTCGGAGGCAGCTCTGCGAGCGCGGCTAAATAGGTTTTCTGATAGAAATCTTCAGGCTGCCCTGACTCGCCCACGCGGAAGCCAAACATCCACAAACCCGGAAGCTGCTTCAGGAAGCTGAGCACCGCCTCGCGCGTGTACTGCACAAGCCGCGGACCTTCCAGAAAATCCTGAGGAACATCTTTCCAACGTTCATCGACACCGACACGCCGGGTCTTCCACGGACCAATGGGCGGCGGAGCTTCATAGTTCATGTAGCCCATTTTGATTCCGCGATCCGCCGCCATCGCGATCACTTGCCGGAAACGCGCCAGATTCTTTGCCGCCCGCTCGGGACCAACGCCGACTTCGGTGAAATCCGGCAAACTCAGGAAAAAAGAAAATCCGTTCGGGAAAGTCAGTGTGACCGGATCACACAGCCCATGGATGTCGAGAAAGTTGTACCGGCTGCGTGCCATGATTCCCAGGTACTTATCCCAGTAATCATCGGACCAGAAAGCGCCATCGGGGTTATCCACATCCTGAACCGTCAGGAACATGTTGACCCCGCGCACTTCGAGGTAAGGAGACTTCGTGACGGGCTTCAGTCGAGCTTTCCAGTCAGTGCCCGGTTGGCTTTGAATCTGCTCCGCGAGTTCGAACTCAGCGTACATCGCACCTGTCGCGTCGCTGCCGTTGACGTGAGCCGTGTGTTTGTCGGGGGAAAACGTGATCGAAAAAGACTCTGGTTTATCTGGGGCCTTTTCTGCAGGGGTGATCTTCGAGGATCCCTTAGCCGATTCAGCGACGACGATCTCCAATTCGACGCGCGACTCCTTCACCCCTGTGGAAACCTTCCATCCAATCTGAGTGAGAGCTTCCTGAAGCGCCGCGGCACCAAACTTCACTGGAGCCGATGCATCACTTGGAAGAACCAACGATGCCGTCGGAGAATTCTGTGCCCAACTCGCCCACGCGAATAGGAGAAGCATCGCCAACGCGAACCACGCTTGTCCAAACCTCAAGATCTTCTCCTGCCGAAAGAATGCTCCGCCGTCTTCAGGAACACGAACCTCGAGCATTGGGGGGCTTGCTCGTTCGACGGTACAGACCAAAACACGTTCGCTTATGGCTTGCCCGGATGCAAGTCGACGGGATGCATGGAACGGACCGTAACGGGAGCGGTGATCGCTTCCAGTCGATCGATATCGAAATCTTTGTAGAGATCGAGACAGAAAAGCTCTGGGGCGTCCATGTACGTAACCGGCTTATCGAGCACATAACTCCAGCTCTGCACTCCATCGTGAACCACAACTTCGGAGAACAGATCAGGCTCCAGCGCCGCCGCGACGAGAGCTGCGGCCTGGTTCCGCATGCCGCCCGCCTCGACCCGGACCTTGGAAGTTCCGGATTTCTGCTCCGCCCATCGCGCGATGCGGATCAATTGTGCCGCCTCCAACCCCAACGTCCGTTCGCCGATGGCATCCAACATTTGTGCAAAGAGGAAGGGATATTCGTCTTTCCACGAAGTGCCGTTAAACATCAGGTCAAGAGCCAGTACCTGTTCCCCGCGGCTGAAACGCTGCAGCACATCTTCAGCCCCGGCAGCCTTTCCCCCATCGTTTAATACGATTGTCACGGGAGCCTGGTCGGAACTTTGCGAAATAGAGCGCAGCCATATCCCACTTGCATTCAGCCCGTTATTGAGCTGAAAGACGTAAGTGAGCGTCAGCATCCCGCGGTTCTTGCTCATTCCGATCGTCCACGCATCCTGCAAGTCGACGGGTTCGTAACGGACCACTTCCTTCAGCTTTTTTCTTTCCGACGCGATCCAGGCCGGTTTTTCCGACGGACCAGAAGGAATTGCACCCCGGGCAATGCGTTTACCCATCTGCCGGGCCAAATCCAGTATGGTCAGATTGTTTTCCGGAAGGGGAGTGACCAACTCGTCGTAACTCTTAAGTTCTGACGGAATGCCGTCTTCATTCTCGATCGGAGGCAGTCCAAACTGTGTTGTGAAAAATCCGTAGTCAGCCAGCCGATTGTCGAGTTGATAGTTGTGATCGCCGGGCTCGCGGTTTTCGTGAAACTGAAAGACATCCGATTTTCCGTACAGCTGGAAAAAAGGCTGAATCGAATCATAGACCCTGGGTTTGACGATCGTGGCGCGGAAGCAGCAATCGTCTTCTCCGTTATAGGTCAGCAGGGTGGGGCGGGGCGCCATCATTGCCACCAGGTATGGATAGTCGGAGCCCCGCGCGAAGTCGGTGCCCGATTGTTCCACATCACCCATATCGCCGAAATCCTTCACTTCCACGCGCGAACGCAAGGCAGAAAAGCCGGCTACCGGATTGGTCGCCTTTACACGCTCATCCAGCGAACTCAGCGTTATCGTTTGCCAGCCGCCTCCAGACAGACCCGTGACTCCGATGCGATTCCGGTCGACGTGAGGATGGTTGTAGAGATAGTCCAGCCCGCGCCGCATTTCCAGATAGAAAATTCCCAGCCCGTTAGCGCCGATGAGATCAAGGTGTGCCGCAAAGAAGTGATCATTTCCGGTTCTGTCCAACTCCCCGAAGCCGAACCATTCCAGGTTCAGCGCGAGGATTCCATGTTTCGCGTAACTGATGCATCGCTTCTGCTTGAACTCGTAGGAGTAGCCGAGCGGTCCATCGTGCCCAGCCAGATTCAGGATTGCAGGAATTTTCCCATCCAGATGATCCGGCTCGTAGAGCAGTGCGGACGAATAAAAACCGGGAACGATTTCATAACGAAGTCGCCGGATGCGATAGCCGTGGCCCGTTTTGATTACACCGATCTCTTCAAACTTGGGGGCGGATTCTACCCATTCCTTGGGCCAACCGTGGAACACGACGTCGTCCACCAAGTGTCGGCGCAACTTCTCGGCGGAAGCCGTCCACTCAGCAGACGATTCTGGAACCTTGGGAAGATCTGGCGCCGCTTTGAGAATGTGCTGCTTGATCTGAAAGTCAGACACCGCGGGCGACACGATGTCTTCTTTCAAGACCGCGCGCACATGTTCGCCCTCGCCCTGCGACCAGGCGAGTGAGCTCGATAAAACAATCAGGATGCTGGCGATACCAATTTTAGAGAGTAAGGTGTGTTGGGAAGGCACGTATTCCTCGTAAGTTCTCCCATTGTTCATGAACAAGAAGTTGAAGCATGGGAGAACTTCCAAGGACGATTCAATAACAGAGTGCTTGCCGGAGTGTCAAATAAGTTCGGAACGAGTTTCGAAACCCCAACTCCGTTAATGGTCGCGTCACATGATTGCGGCCCTTTTGCGGGTAATGTCGCGTGCTACTGTTTGGTCACGTCGATCATGTTATCGTCCGCGATGCGGTCCACTAACTTATTGTATGGATCGATTCCGGCACGCGTGGGCTCCTGGTCGACCACGATGTCGAACGTCCGCGCCTCTTCCGAAAGCTTTTCTTTCTTCAAATAAAGTGGCTCCTCTTCATCCTTCTTGCCCTTAAACACGCCAATCTCGATGTAGTCATTCAGCGCCATGGGGCTCTCGTTGCCGTTTCCGTCGGCCTTGACCTTCCGGGCCTGAACAGCCAGCGTCACTTTGAATTTGTGGTCGGGAGTCGGAGTGACTGTCGCAGAAACCGCTTTATTGTCATAGAGCACGATGGAATCGAACCCATCATCAATCAGGTATTGCAGCTCCGGCGGCGTTTGCGAGCGGAGCGCTTCGACGAGCTGGCGCGTGTCCGGATATGGGGTCGTTTGTGCATTGGTCGAATTGGCAAAGCGGTATTGCATCAGGAAGTTGTGAAGGGCCAGGTTCACCTTGTCCTCGCCGATGTAATCCGCCAGCGTATACATGATCTGCCCACCTTTCTGATACCAGACGTAGGGTTCGCGCTGGACCAGGGATAGCGGTGGCTCGTGCCGAACTTCGCCGCCTCGCCCGCGAAGATAGCCATCCAGTTCGTGTCGCAGGAAGCGGTGCATCTTGTCACGCCCGTATTTTTGCTTCATCACCATCAATGCAGAATATTCCGCCAGGGTCTCCGACATCATGTTCGATCCCTGGACGTTGGCGCCAATTAACTGGTGCGCCCACCATTGATGCCCCAGCTCGTGCGCGGTGACGAAATACGTGAAGTCGATGTCGTTCTTCTTCACGACGCGCTGGATAAAACCGATTCCCTCCGAGTAAGGAACCGTGTTGGAAAACGATTGCGCAAAGCCGCGATACCTCGGAAACTCCATGATCCGGAACTGTTGGAACTGATACGGGCTGAAGTTCGTCTGAAAATAGTCGAGTCCGGCCTTGGTCGACTGCAGCATGTCGTCGAGGTTGTACTCGTGTCCGGGGGTGTAATAAATCTCCAGGTTTACCCCCTTGTATTGCTCGCGCCTAACCCGGTAGCGCGCTGACAGGAAAGAATGGAAGTCCAGAATCTTGGTGTCGCCCATGTCATATTCGAAGCAGTTGCGGCCATTCTCTTGCCACTGTCGTTTTAGATATCCGGGCGCGATGGCGATCTGGTCGCCGGAGGTTGTCACAACCGTGTGGTAGGAAATCCAATCAGAATCTCGCGTGAAGATCTGATAAAGCGACTGCACTGGATCTCCGCGGGCGGACATCTCCTCCAGGGCGCCGAGATGCTCCTCCCGCCGCCTCCTTGGGTCGTCCAATTCTGTCCCGAGCGAGTATCCGATCGAAGGAAAATATCCTGAATCGAAAAATGTGCCGTTATACGCAAGTTCAGGCTTTTCGTTTCCATCGCGGAACCCACGCGACCTCCAGCCGACGTTGAAAGATAGTTGCATGCTTTCACCCGGCGCGAGCGGCTTGTCCAGATCGTAAATCGAATAGAGATCTCGGGCGCTGGAGCTCACGCGGTGGAACGGCCGGTCAAACTGAATTTGTGAGACAGACTGCATGCCGTCGGTTATGTGAACCTGCGAGATCGGTTGTGAGGTTTTGTTCTGCAGCGTGTATTTTCCCCACCCTGAAAAAGAGCGGTGTTCGGGATCGATATCAATGCGGCTGTCGACCGCGGTCACTTTAGGTTGCGGCAGATTCTCGTACTTCTTGAAGGCTTTCTCGTAGTCGGCCTGAATCTCGCGGCGTTGCTTGGCATTCAGATATTCGTTCAGAACGTGGGCATTGTAGTAGTACCAAACGCCACTTCCAACGGCGACGGCCAGGCAAACAACGGCCGCCGGAATCAGTCGCGGGAGCCTCGACTTCGCCAGTTTCATCCTCGCGGCGGTGGAATCATCTGCGCCGCGTCGGGAAAATGCGATCGAAATCACTCCCAGAAAACCGGAGATGGCCAGCCAATACATAATCGACCAGAACAGTGCAGGAACAAAGTGCCCATACCCGTTCATGTCGCTATAGATGTACGGCGGGGTATTGCCGAATAGATACAGCGTGTTCTCCCATCCGAAGTTGTAGAGGATGGGCACCAGCACGAAGATTCCAATGACAATCCCGTGCCCAACGAACTTGTTGCGCACCACTGTCTGGATGAATAGCGCCAGCAGGGCAAAGATCATGACCTGCGGGAAGACGACGAGGTACAGTTCTTCCGCGTATTGCAGTATTTCGTAGTGATAGTAGCCGGCGACGGTCTGCATGATCATGCCGCAGATGCCGGCAACGGTCAGCAATACAAGTTCAACGAAAGATATGGCAACAAGTTTCGAGAGCCAATCAATGCCATCGCTCATCGGCAGGGCATCATTGATGCCGTCAGCGCGAATGTCCCTCTCTCTCCAGAGCAACTCGGCGGCGTACAACCCCGCAACGATAAACAGAAACAGAACCGAACTGCCTTCTACAGCCTGGAGCATCAGATAGGTTACGGGCCAGACGTCGCGGTCGGCAAGGCGTCCTGCGAAGTAGCCGTTGCTGAGCGCCCATACGCTCATCAAACCGATGATGGCCCAGAACGGTATGTCTCGAAGGATCAAGCGGATTCTTAAGCGCGAAAGAGATAAAAACTGCGCCCAGCCGGAGAAAACCCGATTGACTTTCGGCAATCGCGCCGCAACCAGGGAGCGTGCGGCCTGCAGTTCGAGTTCGTCCTGCTGTTTTGCCTTTGCAGCGCGCCTCCCTTGCGAGACCGCTGTCAGCGCCTCCACCGACATGGGGAACAGTGCCCAAAGCGCACCCAGTGACGCCACTCCTACTGCCAGCCACAACAACCGGTTGTAGAAGAACACGCCAGACGCGACGTAAGGCGACCAACTCAGCAGCAGGGAGTTCTTCTCCACCACCGTCCAATAACGGGTCAGGTCGTCGATGAGTACGATTCCCATGGGATCGAGAATTCCTGACCAAAAACGCTCCAACGAGCGGGATGCGACGAAAACAGTGAGACTGATCAGGTAGATCATGAACAGCGCCGCACCCTGCACATAAACGACGAAGATCTTTCGGGATAACGCTGCGACGAGAAAGAACAACGACCCAAGAACGAAAATCTGAACTACGGTGATCGACAGAAACGGCTGTACGTACCACCAGAAGTGATTCGGCCCAATGCGCGTGTGGTCCGCCCATGGCGCGAAGGTTCCGGCCAGTTCACCGAACAGAGAACCTGAGAATGCGAAGACGGTAGCAACAAATGATCCCGCCCAGCGCCCGCCAAGATACGCGAATTTTGAGATCGGCTTGGTGAACAGCATCTGGTAGGTATCGCGTTGAAAGTCGCGCAGGATCGAAGTGCCGAAGATGGCCGCGATGATGATGATTCCGAACAACGAAATGTATACGTCGTTGAAGGTCGCGGCGTAGGGTCCGTTGAGCAGGATCTTCCCGTTGCTGGCTCCGATCGGGCCGAAACTTTCCGAGGCGACGCAGAGAAAACTAAAGGCGAACCACGCGAAGAAATAAACGTAGGTCGAAATGCTCTTCCGTCGCAGCCGCAGTTCAAAAGTGAAAAATTCCCAGAACATTCTCATAGGGCTCCTCGTGCAAATCAGTTCTTTGCATGCCGCGAAAGATTGAGGAAATAAACATCCTCAAGCCCGGATTCAACGGCCCGGAATCCCTCTCCCGGGGAGGAGTCGGAATAAATTCGTATTTCATGCTGGCCCGCCACCAGATGGGTCGAGATGATACTCATTTGTGCCTCGAGCGCCTTTAATTCGTCGTCACTTGCGACCACCTTGCTCCAGATCTTGCCGTCCAGGGCTGTCAGGGCTTCGGTGGGAGATCCCTCGAGCAGCAGTTCGCCAGACGCGATGATCGCCATTCGCGGGCAGAGTTCTCGGACGTCGTCCACGATGTGGGTCGAAAGGATGACCGTCACCTCGCGTCCGATCGAACTCAACAGGTTGAGAAATCGATTGCGCTCCGCAGGATCGAGCCCGGCTGTGGGTTCGTCGACGATGATCAGCCGTGGATTCCCCAACAGAGCCTGTGCGATCCCGAACCTCTGCTTCATGCCTCCGGAGAATGTGCTCAACGCTTTCTTGCGCACATCCCACAGGTTCGTTTGCTGCAGCAGGAGATCGACAATTTCATTACGCTCTTTCCGCGAGAGGATGCCTTTCATCACGGCCAGATGCTGCAGCATGTCGAGAGCTGACATCTTTGGATAAACCCCGAACTCCTGCGGTAGATATCCCAAGACCTTTCGCACTTCATTTTTCTGCGTAAGCACATCGAGGCCGTCAACCTTGACTGACCCGGAATCTGGGTCTTGCAGGGTGGCGATGGTCCTCATCAACGTGCTCTTGCCAGCCCCATTCGGGCCGACGAGCCCGAACATGTTGTTGCCGATCGAAAGAGAAACGTTCTTGAGGGCTTTGACTCCGTTTGGATAGGTCTTGGACAATCCCGAGATGGTAACGGCCATGAGCGCAATTCTCCTGTGCGACTTTGTTGGCTCTTCAGCTTGTCAATGGTTCGGGCCCAGCTTTATCAGATCCTGGCCGACTTAGATCCGTAGGGGGCAACGAGCGAAACCGGAAGGGGCTCCAAGTCAGACAAAAGAAACAGGCTGAGAGTATAGCAACAGCAGGTGCAGTCCGCGCAAGATTCGAGGACGGCCGCCGTTGAATGAGAAGCGCTTTCCAGACGTAGCGGCCCATACATGGCAATGATGTTATGTTGCGATTCTTGTTTCTGACGTGGGAAATTCTGGATCATTACCGGCCCAGTTCCGGGCGCAACAGGTCGGAAACTCTTTCCCTCTTGCGGATAACGCTGACGGACTTGCCCGAGACCAGAAGCTCAACGGGGCGAGGACGAGTGTTGTAATTCGAGGCTAAAACCATTCCATAGGCGCCGGCATCGAGAATCGCTAACAAATCGCCGGGAGAGACTTCGGGCAAGAACCGGTCCCGAGCGAAGAAGTCACCCGTTTCACAGACCGGCCCAACAACGTCGAAGGTCGCCGAGTTTCGGCCGGAGCGGGCGAGCACGGGAACAATCTCGTGATACGCCTTATACAAAGCAGGGCGGATCAGATCATTCATTGCGGCATCTACGATGAGAAAGCGCTTGCCGTTGTTCGATTTATTGTAAATAACGGAGGTGACCAGCGCGCCTGCTGGACCGATGATTGAACGTCCGGGTTCCAGCAATAGGGTCACGTCAAGATTTCGCAGAGGATCGATCACAGCACGCGCATAGGCATTCAGGTTCCGGGAGAACTCGGCAGTGTCGCCCTCATAGGGGATACCCAATCCTCCACCCGCGTCGACATACTCGATCGAGTGACCGGCCGCCCGCAGTTCGCGTACCAACTCCGCTACGCGCGCCATGGCTTCTCCGAACGGTGCAACATCGACAATCTGAGAGCCGATGTGAACGCTCACCCCGCGCACATCCAAGTAGCGTTCCTTTGCGGCTCTTGCGTATAGCTCTCGGGCTTCGCGAATGGGAACGCCAAACTTGTGCTGATGAAGCCCGGTAGAGATGTAAGGATGCGTTTCCGCTGCAACATCAGGATTGACACGCAACGCGACCGGCGCGGCCCGACGCAAACGGCTGGCACATTGGGCGAGCGCCTCCAGTTCAGATTCGCTTTCGATGTTGAAAAGAAGGATTCCGGCCTTGAGCGCAGTAGTCAGTTCTTCCCGGCGCTTTCCAACTCCGGAAAACACGATTTTCTTCACGGCCTTCCGTTGCGCGGCTTGCACCCGCAACAATTCGCCGCCGGAAACCACATCGAAACCGGAGCCCTTTCGGGCCAGCAGCCGGAGAATGCTCAGATTCGAGTTGGCCTTTACGGAGTAGCAAACGAGATGTGGCAACTCGCGAAATGCAGCGGTAAACATCTCGTAGCGTGCGCCGATCATACTGGCGGAATACACGTACATTGGAGTGCCGTGCTTCGCCGCCAGCTTCGGGAGGGGCACGTCCTCGCAGCAAAGCACCGCATCACGATTATGCCAGCGCAGGGAGTCGGCTTTTAACGGGTGGTAGGCAAAGGCAGGTGGCCGACCCATAAAGGATGACGGGATTGAGTCGCTCATTTCTTCTTAGGAGCCGGAGGGTTTCCGCTGCGGACTCTTATCGCCACCACGGTTTGGTCGTCAAACGTCTCAGCCCCGGCCGAGTGTTCGGCGACGGCCTGGAAAATCCGCTCCACGACACGGTCCGCGGGACCGTCGGCGCATTCGGCAACTATTTTTTCCACGCGTCCCCTGCCGAACATTTCTCCCTTGCGGTTGCGGGCATCGAGAATGCCATCGCTAAACATCACGAACATATCGCCGGGCTTCATCTTGAACTGAAACTCATCGTATTCGGCCTCGTCGAACAAACCCAGCGGCAGCCCGGTGGCTTCGATGATCTCGTTCTTGCCGCCATGAACATAGATGGGGCGGGGCAGACCCGAATTTGAGACGGTGAGGCTTCGCCGCTCATCATCCCAAACGGCGTAAATCAACGACACGAACTGCGCTTCGATGCGCCTCTCGGCGAGCGAAAGATTCACCGCTGAAAGCATCTCTCCGGGCGCAGGCTCGATCGGTGCATGCGAGCGGAGAATTCCGCTCACCAAAGCGGCATAGATGGCCGCCGGCGCGCCTTTTCCGCTGACATCGCCGATAACGATGCCGAGCCGCGACATCGAATACGGGATGAAGTCGTAAAGATCCCCGCCGATGGTTCTTGCCGGAACGAACTTTGCGGCCACATTGAGGTGTCCTAATTTCGGCGGCGTCTGCGGGAGTAACCTGCTTTGTAATTCGCGGGCAAGAGACAGATCCCGCTCGAGTCTTCTTTCCTGGCGTTCGATCTCTTCGTAAAGCCGGGCATTCTCGATGGCGATGGCAATCTGCGCGGCGAGGGTCGTCATCGTGCGCTGATGGTCCTCAGTGAAGAAGCCGCGGCGGGTGTGCTCCAGGTCAAGCACTCCGATAACCTTCTTCTTGTAGATGAGAGGAACCGCCAGTTCCGATTTTGTCTCGGGATTTGCCTGAACGTAACGCGAATCTTTGCTGACATCCGGGACGAGCACGGCCTGCTGCGTTTCCGCGGCAGTTCCCACCAGCCCACGGCCGAGCGGGATCTCGTGCTTCAGATGGATATTCTCATTGAAGCGGAGCGAGAAACGATGTTGCAGCTTCTGTCCCGTCGAATCAAGCAGAAGGATGCTGAACATCTGGTAGTCGATCAATCTTCGTACCAGTTCCGCGATCCGGCCGAGCAATTCGTCAAGATTCAGAATCGAAGTCAGTTCGCGGGCGATTTCGTTCAGAAGCAGCAGAATCCGCGCCTGTTTCGTGATGCGCGTATACAGCTGTCCATTCTCAATGCCAGCGGCCACGCGCGAACCAACCAGGGTCAGAAGGCGGAGATGTTCCTCGGTGAAATAGCCAGGCTCGCGCGCCTCAATATCGATGACGCCGATCACGCGGCTTTTTGTGATGAGCGGGACCGCCAGTTCGGATCGCACATTCGGCACCGCTGCGATGTACCGAGGATCGCTCGTGACATCATCGATGAGCACAGCCTGCCGCGATTGCGCTGCCTGCCCGACGACGCCCTCTCCAACTTTAATGCGGCTGCGCTCGGTAAATTCCGGCGGGTAGCCCACCTGAAATCGGAATCGCAACTCCTGCGTTTTCTCGTTCAGCAAAAGGATTGCGAAGATCTCGTAATCGATGACTTTGCGCACCAGTTCCGCCACCCGCCGCACGGTTGTGTCGAGGTCGAGCGAGGTGGCGAGCACGTCCGCCACATCGAGCAATAGGGACTCGACCGGCAAACGTTCAGGTTGGGAGAGGACGGACCCCATTCTTCGTATGATAGCAGCCACGCGATCCAGAACTGGCAGGGCTAATCCGTGCCGCGAATCACTTCCGCGAAGAGCAGCTATTCGCGAGGTACCACGCAAATATCTGCAAGATTACGGTATTTTTCCGCGTAATCGAGCCCGTAGCCGACCACGAATTCGTCGGGAATCTTGAAGCCGACGTAATCCCCTTGCAGCGGCAGTTTACGCCGCGATGGCTTGTCGAGGAGGGCCGCAATCTTCAAGCTGCGAGGCTGATGCGCCAACAACAGTTTCTTCAAGAAGGTGAGGGTCAGGCCCGTGTCGAGAATGTCCTCGACCACGATGACATTCTTGTCCTTCATGGAATGGTCGACATCCTTAGTAAGCTTAACTTCGCCAGTCGAATCCCACCCGCTTTTTAACTCCTGTGTGGGGCTGGGACGATTGCCATAGCTTGAGACACCGATAAAGTCGAAAGTTGCATCCAGGCGCACTTGCCGGGCCAGGTCGGCAAGAAAGATTGCGGCGCCCTTCAAGACTCCGACAAAAATAATGGACTGCCCCGCGAAGTCATTCGTGATCTGGTCCCCGAGTTCGCTGACACGCTTCGCGATTTCATCGTGCCCAATCAGCACCTTCAGGTCGGTCATGGCGTTTCATATTAAACTAGGTGCTCAAGTTAAGCACCCCGCTCGTGCAAGGCCACCAGGGGCCTTCGGCCGATGTCGTGAAGGCATTCGAAGGATCAGGGTAATTGCCTGGAAAGAGGAGTTGTTCAAGCTATGGATCTGAAAGGGATCAAACTAACCTGGCTGGGCCATGCGACCTTCCGCTTTGAAACGCCTGGCGGCAAGACCGTCATCGTCGACCCATGGATCATGGGAAACCCCATGTGCCCGCAAGCTGAAAAGAGCGTCAAAAAGGTTGACATCCTGTTATGTACTCATGGCCATGGAGACCACATCGGAGACGCGGTCGAGATCATCCGGCAACACAATCCGGTGGTGGTCGGTATTCCAGAACTGGCGCGGTGGTTGGGAAAGAAGGGTGCCAAGCAGCTCGCCGAAATGAATAAGGGAGGCACCCAAACGCTCGGCGATATCAAAGTCACCATGGTGCATGCCGATCATTCCTGCGGTATCCAGGACGGCGACGAGCTTATCTACGGCGGAGAAGCGTGCGGATATGTAGTTGAGTTTTCCAACGGAGTGAAGATTTATCATGCCGGCGATACGAACGTGTTCGGGGATATGGCGATAATTCGGGACCTGTACGCACCCGAGATCGCGATGCTGCCCATCGGAGACCATTACACGATGGGCGTTCGAGAGGCGGCATACGCTTGCAATCTCTTAAAAGCAAAGACGGTGATTCCCATGCATTTTGGCACTTTCCCAGTGCTGACTGGACGTCCCGGAGAATTGCAAAAGCTCGTGCCTGGTGTTGAGGTCCTCGAAATGAAACCGGGAAACAAAATTGGGTGAGTCTCCAAGTTCTGAAAGGATTTCGTGAGCCAGACTAAGAAAAAGCCATCTGCACCGAGCTGGAGGCATTACAACTTCACGACCGCGGGTCCCGTGGATGACTACATCTACTCCATGCTGCCGAAGCGCAGTGCAGTTTTGGCGGAGATGGAGGACTATGCCACGGAGCACAGCATTCCCATTGTCGGTCCCGCCGTGGCCCGGGTTTTGCAGCAATTGGCATTGATGATCAATGCAAAAACTGTTTTTGAATTAGGCTCCGCAATCGGCTATTCCACCATCTGGTGGGCGCAGGCGGTAGGAGAGCAAGGCCGCGTGATTTACACCGATGGCGATCGAAAAAATGCGGAAAAGGCTCGAGGATACTTCACTCGCGCGGGGGTCCTCGATCGCATCACTTTGCATACCGGGGACGCACTGGAATTTCTATCGGAGCAAAAGCAGGAATTCGACATCATTTTCAATGATGTGGATAAGGAAGACTATCCTCGCGTATTGCGCCTCGTGGCTCCGCGCCTGCGCAAAGGCGGCCTTTTTATCACTGACAATGTCCTTTGGAGCGGGCGCGTGGCCGAGAAAAATCCTTCTGATGCCAGCACGAAGGCAATTTTGGAGTTCAATCGCAAGCTTTACGATACGAGCGAGTTCTATACCACGATTCTCCCTATCAGAGACGGCCTGACCGTCGCCCTCAAACGGTAGCGCCCATCTATGGTCATCCGAAATCGGCCGCGAGGAGATATTCCTGCCGTTTTAACACTGGCGTAACTTTCCCGAAATATAGTTCCCCGAACCCGGCTGGCAGCCGGAAATCTATCTTCATCTTCTGGGGAAATGTACATGGCAACAGCATCCAGCGCACTAGATGCGAAAATTTCTCGTTCGCCCGGCAAAATCGGCGTCATGATCTTTGGCGTCGTTTTCGTTATCGGCTTGGTCTACGCCGGGTCCAGCCTTCTTCGCGACCTGCAATATGCCCCTAGCGCGTCCGCGATGCCATACGTCCTGTTGGGCATCGCATTATTCGTGGCGCTGGGCTTTGAGTTCGTAAACGGCTTCCATGACACCGCGAACGCGGTCGCCACCGTGATCTACACCCATTCCCTTGAGCCCCACGTGGCGGTGGTATGGTCAGGGTTCTGGAACTTCCTGGGCGTGATGGTTTCGTCGGGCCTGGTGGCTTTCGGCATCATCTCGCTACTTCCCGTGGAACTGATTCTCCAGGTGGGCAGCAAAGCAGGGTTTGCGATGGTATTTGCCCTCTTGGTGGCAGCGATCATCTGGAACCTCGGCACATGGTATTTCGGGCTGCCAGCGTCGAGTTCGCATACGTTGATTGGTTCTGTGATCGGTGTTGGCATCGCGAATCAGATGATGTCGGCGAAAAGCGGCACCTCCGGCGTTGACTGGGGCCAAGCCCTAAATATCGGGAAGTCGCTTCTCCTGTCTCCAATCGTTGGCTTCGGAGTTGCGGCCCTGCTCTTGCTCGCGGCGAAGGCGTTGATCCGCGACCCGAAGCTTTACCGCGCTCCTGAGGGCACGGAACCTCCTCCGTTCTACATCCGGTGCCTGCTGATCCTGACCTGCACCGGCGTCAGCTTTTTCCATGGCTCCAACGATGGCCAAAAGGGCATGGGATTGATCATGCTCATTCTCATCGGCACCGTACCGACCGCCTACGCTTTGAATCACGCGGTGACCTTCAAGGAATCCCAGGATTTCATTGCCGTTTCGCAACAGGCTGCGAATGTGCTCGACCACTACGTTGATTCAAACGCTGTGATTGGCGACGCACGAGACGATGTCACGGAATTCATTCGCAGCAAGAAGTTCACCCCGAACACCATGCTTGCGATGCGGACGCTGGTCAACGACATCGGAAACGAGACCAGCATCTACAAAGAGTTGAGGAACGTACCAAACGACCGGGTTCGGAACTTCCGAAACGATCTGTATCTGATCAGCGAAGCCTTGCGAATCACGCAGAAGACCGGTCAGCCCAAGTTCTCAGACGCTGACGCCGCTACTCTCGCCAACTACAAGAAGCACGTCGATCATTCGACACGCTTCATACCCGTGTGGGTCAAGGTAGCGGTGGCGATGGCCCTGGGCCTGGGAACCATGGTGGGCTGGAAGCGGATCGTGGTGACCGTCGGCGAGAAGATCGGCAAGGAACACCTGACGTACGCGCAGGGCGCCGCCGCCGAGATCACGGCGATGGCGACGATTGGTGCGGCGGACGGATTTGGTCTCCCGGTCAGCACGACGCACGTGCTCTCGTCCGGAATCGCGGGAACGATGGCGGCAAATCGCTCGGGAATTCAACTCAGCACCGTGCGGAATCTTGCACTGGCGTGGGTGCTGACACTCCCCGTTGCCATGCTTCTCTCGGGATCGCTATTCTGGCTCTTCCGCAAGATCTTCTAGGTTGGTAGTTTCCGCTGAGTTGATCGAGCGGAGCGCAGGACATTAGAAAAAGGCTCACAATCACCCGATCGTGAGCCTTTTCTTTACTTTGCCTGCGGCTGAATCAGTTCCGTATCGATCGTGATGGAAATATCATCCCCGACGGCCGCCGGGGCTCCATTGACCCCAAAGTCGTGACGATTGATCTTGGTGCTGGCCGAAGCTCCGATCCGCTGGTTGCCCCACGGGTCCTTGATCACAGGTGAGGGGCCTTCGACGTCCAACGTAACTTCCTTGGTTACGCCATGGATCGTAAGATCTCCCAAAATCTGCAGCTTTCCTGATCCCACCGACTTGACCTGCTTGGAATGAAAAGTGATGGTAGGAAACTTTTCGGCATCGAGAAAATTCGGACTGCGAAGATCCTTATCCCGCATCTCCACCCGGGTATCGACCGAAGCGGCTTCAATACTTGCGTCCAGCGACGTCTTGGAAGGGTCCGCCGGGTCATATTTGGCAGAGCCGCTGACCTTGGTGAACGCGCCTCGTACCGTCGAGACTCCCAGATGTTTCACCGAGAACTGCGCAGAGGAGTGCATCGGATCGATCTGCCAGGTCGCAGCCTGCGCGGCAGCGGTCGCTGCGAAGAGTGAGCACACGAGCACAGACAATACGAAGCGGGACATGTTTGCTGGTTCTCCTTGGTAGAAGTTTAGTGAAGACATGCTAAATGGACTTAACCGGAATCGCCAAGAGATCGTCGACCAACCCGACTTCCTTCTGCAGAAACGGTTCTCCGTGAGAGACGCCGCCTAACATCCCATAGAAGCGCGCCATCGCATCCACTCGTCCGCGAATTTCGTCGTGAGCAGGGAAGAGGTCCTTACCTGCCGCGTGGTCGCTGAACTGCGATGTGTAGGCCATGATGGACGCAAACTTGCCCTCAAATTGATCGCTGATGTCGACCACAAAAGTCGGCCGGATATCGTAATAAAGGCTTGCATAGATAATTTTGAAGGGCCGGTGCGGTTGCGAAACGCGAACTGCGGCATCGTGCCCGCCATCGGTAGTGCCATCCGTAGCTTTCAGCACCGGACCGAGATCCAGTTTTGCCAGCCCGGCAAGAAAACATGCTTCGTAGCCCAGCGTGGAAGCCGTGTAGTGATCCGGATGGCGGCCTTTCCAGTAGGGAAGAATGACCACCTGCGGGCGTGTCTCGCGGAGTACGGCGGCAACTTTGAGCTTATTCTCCCAGGTATTTTCCACGCGGCCATCCGGGATATCGAGCGCGCGGCGCCAGGCGACTCCGAGTATCCTGCCGGCGTCGGAAGCCTCGCGCGCCCGGTCTTCGGCGGTGCCGCGCGTCCCCATCTCGCCTTGCGTGAGATCGAGGATGCCTGTGCGTTGTCCCTGCTGTGCGGCCTTCAATAGAGTCCCGCCGCAGGTCTGCTCTACGTCATCGCGGTGCGCTGCAATTGCAAGAATGTCGAGTGCTCGCTCGAGAAGGGAAGACATATCAGTCGAGATTGCCCTGCTCCAGCACGACATTCTCGCGCACGATGAGCCGATGCGCAGCCATTTCCTTCAGCGTGGGTAATACGCGGCTCACATGCTCGTCAGTGTCGACGAAGATGATAATTACCGGAAGCTTACCGCCTGCCTCGACCAGATGGGCGGTCTCCACGCGGTGGCGCCCTAAAAATCCCGCGACTGCTCGAACTGCCGTTGCCGCGTACACGTTCTCCCTCCGAAGATAGCTCAGGATTTCCATGTGCAGCGGCTTGTGATGCCACTGATCGGCTTCGTTCAAGTAAATCGTGACCTGCACTGCCATCGCGGATGCCATTGTACCCTCCTAGAGCGCCCGCGCCACTGCCATGCCGGCCAGCGCGCTGGCAAGGCAAAGCAGGTTGTTGGCAAAGACATTGGCAAACATCAGTCCCCACTGTCCCTTTTCGAAGAACGCCATCGACTCGAAGGCATAGCTGGAGAATGTTGTAAACGATCCACAGAATCCGACCACCACGAGCAGGCGCCACCGCGGATCGATCAGAACGCGCTCGGTCGTCCAGATCACGAAGAACCCGACAATGAAGCTGCCGACGATGTTGATTGTCAGGGTTCCGTAAGGAAACACCGGACCGAATTCTCGGAAAGCCAGGCGGCTAAGAATGTAGCGAAGATTCGCGCCCACGATGGCGGCGACGGATATAGCGAGGAAGTCTTTCACGATGGAGTATTCTCCCTACAACACACGCAGTTTTGTAGGAGTTATCAGCCGTGCAGAGGGCGGTTAAAGGCGAACTCCATCGCCACTTATTTTCTACCACACTGGAGACGGAGCGGCCCAGGGGTGCTTGTTCAGGCTCGAACCACGAGCCTCACTTCTTCCGTTCCACCAGAAATCTTGCCAGTTCCTTCAATGTTTCCGCACGTTCGCCGAAGCCTTCGAGCTCGCGGAACGCGTCGTTCACCAGGGAATCGGCTTTGTGCAGAGAAGCGTCCACGCCAAAGAGGGATGGATACGTTGCCTTTTCCGAGGCCGTGTCTTTTCCGGCAGTCTTTCCTAATTGCTCTGATGTTTGGGTTACGTCGAGAACGTCATCGACAATCTGGAATGCCAGCCCGATCGCCAAACCGAATGCTCGGAGTCGCTTTACGTCGCTTGATTTCGCGCCTGCGTAGAGCCCTCCACTGACCAGGCTTGCCGTGATCAGCGCGGCCGTTTTCGAACGATGAATATACTCAAGCATTTCGATCGTCGGTTGCGTGTGTTCCGCTTCAAGATCGACGACTTGTCCCCCGATCATTCCATCGACGGTCCCAGTGGCTTTGGCAATTTCCGATACGATTTCGACGCGAGCCTCGGCGGGGCACTTCAATCCCGCCAGCACCTCGTACGCCTGCGTCTGCAGGGCGTCCCCCGCCAGGATGGCGATAGCTTCCCCAAACGCTTTGTGACAAGTTGGGCGCCCGCGCCGCAGATCATCGTTATCGAGGGCGGGAAGATCGTCATGAATCAACGAGTACGTGTGCAACATCTCGAGGGCGGCACCGAGTTCCTCGATGTCTTCAGGAATCGAACCGGCGATCATGCGGCCGGCCTCGATACAGAGCACCGGGCGCAGCCGTTTCCCTCCTGCAAAGACGCTGTGCCGCATGGCCTTGTGAATCGAAACCGGTGGCGTGGTTTCCAGTGGAATCAGGCGGTCGAGGGCGGCGTCAGTCGCCTGTTGCCCTCGCTCAAGCGTCTCCGTCAGCATGACGTGGCAGTATAGCAAGGCCTCTCCGGGAGGGAATGTGACGCGGCTCGCGCCTTTCTGTCGGCCAGAAAAAAGGACGCCCGCATCGGGCGTCCTTCCGGATATTGCGGTCAATTTTACGCGGCTGCGGTGTGCGATAAGCCCATGCTGCGGCGAACGGATGTGAGGACATTCTGCACATCGTCCGAAGGACAGACATCGCTGGCACCGGCTTCGAGTGCAGCCATCCAGATATCCTCGTCGGGAACCCGGTGGGTGCAGACAATCGGCAGAGCAGGATAATCCTGATGCAAACTTTGGATTTCAGCGAATCGGGAGTGCTCGAGACTGAGCACGACCGCCTGTGCTTGGTTGGTGTTAAGCCGTTCCCGCAATTCTTCACGGGACTGGATGAGCATCACTGAGAAGTGTGGGCGCAATCCACCGGCCAGGGACTGAGCCACCTTGGGGTCAGTTTCTAGTACAACGATGCTTTGACCCATAAATACCCCCGAATCTTTACCGTCGTCAACAACTCGCGTCAACGCTTGACTAAGGCTGCGGGGCGGGCTGGAAAACCTCAACTCCACAGACAACTCGACTCACAAGCCGCTCGGGAAACGCTCGCCTTAACGGCGGGCTGTCGCTTTCTCGGGCGACTCGAAGGGCTCGGCCTGGAGCTTCCCGTTCTTCTTTAGCAGGATCTCAACTTTACCTTCCGCCTGTTCCAGCTCTTTCCGACAGGACAAGGAAAGCTGCATGCCCTCTTCGAACAATGTGAGAGACGTCTCCAGGGGGACATCTCCCCTCTCCAGTTCCTGAACAATTTTTTCCAGTCTCTGGAGACACTCTTCAAACTTGGCCAACGGGGTTTTGCTCCAACACTATTCTAATGCAACTATTTCACGCGGAAGTCCAGTCTTTTTATGAAATTTCCGAATTGAACCCATCGAAAACTTCCCACTTCAGGAAGGACTATGCCGAAGTGACGGGACGGGATGTTCCCAGCGCTTCCAGGACGTCCACGGCAGACGTGTACCGGCCATTCGGAGCGCTGATCTGAGCTCCCTGGACCAGTTGTCGGGCAGAAATCAGCATTTCGCGGGCAATCGCGACCCCCTCCGCCCGCGCGGCCTCCGGATTCTGGGAGCGTGCCATCCGGTCCAGGATCGAATCCGGTACCGAAACCCGCAGTTCATTCTTCATGAACTCAGCATTTCGGATGCTGGTCAGCGGCCAGATACCCGCGATGACGGGGATGCGGGAGCGCTCGATTCGCCGTACGAAGTTTTCCAACAGCCGCAAATCAAACACCGGCTGAGTGACGGCATACTCCGCCCCCGCCTGAACTTTGTACTCAAACCGCCGGATCTCCTCATCGAGATCGGTTAGGCCGGGGTTCGCTCCCACCCCAATCACGAAACCCGTTCCAGTGCCGATGGGATTGCCGCCAATATCCACTCCACGATTGAGGTTGTGCACGATATTGACGAGGCCGATTGCGTCCACATCGAACACCGCCGTCGCATCCGGGTAGTTGCCCATTTTGGGGGGATCGCCGGTGATGCAGATCAAATTCCGAATACCGACCGCATCCGCCCCCAGCAGGTCGCTTTGAATGCTGAGAACGTTACGATCGCGGCACGTGTAATGGAGGATCGCCTCAATCCCGACGTCCCGCTGAATCAGCAACGAGAGCGCCTGATTGCTCATGCGGGCCGATGCTCTTGGACTGTCCGGAATATTTACCGCGTCCACGCCAACCGACTTCAGGAAGCGAGCACCTTCAACTTCCTTTCGGATGTCGGTGCCTTTCGGGGGCACGATCTCTACCATCGTGACGAATTCCCCTCGGGCAAGTTTGCTGCCAAGCTGCGAGCGAGCGCTGAGGGGAAGAGCGGGCACCGCCTCGGGAGCAGGGTTCTCAGTAACGTGGGCCACAACCGCCTTCTCGCGGGCTTCGCCTACGCGCAGTGCGGCTTTCATTTTGCGAATATGATCTGGTGTGGTTCCGCAGCAGCCGCCCACAACTCGAACGCCGGCCGCTACAAACTTTCGCGCATAACTCGCCATATACTCGGGAGAGCAGAGATAGATATTTCTTCCATCCACCGAACGCGGAATTCCGGCGTTAGGTTGGGCGGCCAATGGAAGCGTAGTCGCCGCTCGCACACGCTCGATGGCTTCATACATAGCCACCGGCCCTACGCTGCAATTGCATCCGATAACGTCGGCGCCCCACTCCTCGAGCCGAGGTGCAAATGTCTCGGGGTCCGATCCGTCCAGACAGTTGCCGTCTTCGTCAATCGTTACCTGCGCAACAATCGGTGTTGAGCGGTTTACATCTCTCGCGGCAAGGATGGCCTGGTGAATCTCCTCAAGATATCCAAAGGTTTCCAGGATGATCACGTCGACGCCGCCCTCGATCAGGGCCTGAATCTGTTCGCGAAATGCATCTCGCGCTTCCTGGAACGAAGTCTTACCTAGGGGTTCAATCCTTGCTCCGAGCGGGCCAACCGATCCTGCAACCCATACATCGAAGCTCTTGGCGGCTTCTCGTGCCAGCCTGGCTCCGGAAAAATTGATCTCCCGGACTTTATCGGCCAGGCTGTGCCGACCCAGCCGGAAGGAATTAGCTCCAAACGTATTGGTTTCGATGATTTCCGCTCCCGCCTGCAGATATTCGTGATGAATTCCGCGAATCAGGTCGGGTTGCGAGAGATTCAGTTCATCATACGACCGGTTGATGAAGATGCCTTTGGAATAAAGCAGCGTTCCCATGGCCCCGTCGCACAACACGGGAGATTGCTTGATCCGGGCGATGAAATCAGCCGACATATGTCTCGTAAGGATACAGGATCGGTGCCGGATGATGCATTTTCGCTTACCGAAAAGCTGCGTTGCGGAAAGGCGGGATGCGAAATCGACGAAGAGCCGGAGCCCGGGCGAAAGTCAGGGTCTGTTATAATCCACCATTTCGCAGCTAAATCATCCTTTTTCATGTCGTTAGGAGCCCGAAGTTTGAACAGACGCATCCTCGCGCTGACGGTCGGTTTGTGGTCGATCTTGAATTTGGCCGCGTGTGGTTCCGGAGGCAAGTCCAGCTCCATCAGTGGTTTAAAAAACCGCGTAGCCGTAGCACAAGGCGTCAGCTCAGCGACGTTGTTCGGCGGCGTGGTGATTGTGAACGGCTACAACGACACGCTAGGTGGGGTGGCGCCGTTGATCTCGGCCAGTTCCATTCGGCTGATGGCCCTTTCGCCGACGCGCAATATTGTTGCAGCGTTTGATGCGAGCACCAATTCGGTTTCCGCAGCGGACACCACCAAAGAAACGGCCCTTGGTACCGCACACCTTCCGGCACCGAGTTTCAGTCTCGCAGTGCCGACCTCGAGTCCGATCGGTTATGCTGCCGTGCCTGCTGCGACGATCCCCGGTTATCCAGTGTTAGGCGGGGTAGTCGTAATGAACCTCAGTTCGGGCGCGACCGTCACTACGATCGCAGTGAACAAGGCTCAAACGATCGTTCCAACACAAACCGGAGGACAGCTTCTCGTATTCAGCAACGATTCTGACTCGATCACAGTGCTCACTCCGGGAGATTCACAGCCCGGAGTGGACCTGAGCTGCGTGAGCTCCGGTACGCCGCCGCCGAATTCGGTGTGTACCGTCATCACCGGATTCAACCGCCCCGTCAATGCGATTCTTAACGGAACAACGGCTTATATCCTGAACTGCGGCTTCGAATGTGGAGGTTCACAGCAGGCCAGTGTTCAGACCCTCAATCTGAATACGTTTGCTGCCGGCACGCCTATCCAGGTGAATGGCGCTACCTACGGCTTGCTCAGCGGCACCAATTTGTATGTGGCCGGCAATGGTACTCCGACCGGCCCACTCTGCACTTCCATCACGAACGCGGCGAAAACCGCCGCAACCTATTGCGGCACACTCGATATCGTCAACCTGGCGACGATGTCAGATCCCTATTTCAATAACCCGGCGATGGAGATCGCCATCCCCGACGGCTATCACAGCCAGATGGATATGAGCGTCAATGGACAGCTCTTTATCGGTTCTCACGACTGCACAAACATTGGCGACGTCAATAACCCCAACGGGGAAGTGCGCGGTTGCCTGTCTATCCTCAACACCAATACTGGCACAATGATCTTCCCGCCGGATAACGGCGATGTGAACGGCTTGCAAAGCTTCACCAGTCGCCAGATCGAATATGTCGCCGAAGGTGGCAATCTGCGGGTTTATGACACCACTAAAGACATCCTGTACATCAACACCGATTTCTTGCCGCTAGGCACCATTCCCGTGGTGGGATACGCCTACGACGTGAAGGCCATCGACTTCTTCTGATCCCATCTGCAGAAGGGCAAATTCCCTCGTACTGACGCCCCGGGGCCCCAATTTCGGTGTTAGCCTCTCTGGCTGTCTACGGGTTCAAGATCAGGCGGTGTGCCTTGGAGGCTTCCACTGCTTTGGCGGAGAACGGAAGAGCGAATGTCGTTCCGTCGTACCAGGCTTTCCATTGATCCATATAGTACGGGCTAAGAAAATTTCCGCCCTGACCGGTCACTGTATTCAGCGTCGATTGATCGAGATCCGCAAGGTTCGCCGTGAAACGCTCCGACGGGCCGTGATGGCGCGTGACCGCTTTAACCGTATATCCGCTGCCAGATTGCTCCTGAATGCCGGGACCTGACCAATTGCGGATAAGCGGAAGCCTGCCGAGGATCGGGTGCTGAATTTCTACCGCATTGAAATCGCCCCATTTCCAGCTCGAAAGATTTTTTGGTGCTTGGGGGCTGCTGACCGCCGCATCTACCGCCGCGGCGAGCAATTCGTCGAAGCTCTTATATTTGTCCGGCAGCCAACGTTTCGGCCGGTGAAGCAGAATATTTTCCAGCCATACCGACCGCATTTCCCACGAGTAGGTCTGCCAACTCAGGGTTGCACTCTCTGGATCTGAATCCGCGGGGGCGCTGCCAAGTTTTGGCTCGAGGAGTAGTCGTTGCAGTTGTCGGATCGATACCTGCGTGATCGTCGGTGCTGCCGACGAAGCCAGCATTCGCCCGTCCCAATTCCGCATCAGATCGGCGGCCTGGCGAACTCTTGCCGAAGGTTTAGACGCGTGATCGACGCCGTACACAAACCGCTCAGCTGCGAACAACTCCGCCTCCGAGTGCACATCCGTCTGCAAACCCAGCATGTCGGCTGTGGAAAATTGTCTTCCTGACTCGAGCACGTGATAGATGCGCGCCGTGCGCCAGGGAGCTTCCCATTCCATGCTGACGGAGTTTGGATAATCATCGGGAGTGATTCTTCCGTTCGCGGTGCCAATAATTCCCGACGGTGGGTCGTACGTCCTCGGCAGTTTGTCGAAGGGAATAAATGACGTCCACTCATGAGCGTTGTCGGCACCGCTGACCGGCAGGCTCCCGTCGCCTGCGGCACGAATCGGGACTTTTCCCGTGGTCTGGTAACCGATGTTCCCATCCACATCCGCGTAGACCACATTTTGTCCTGGCGCGTCGAGCATGGAAAACGCGTGGCGGAACTCATCCCAATTCTTGGCCGAATTGACGTCGAAGAAAGGAACGCGTACGCCGTCGTACAACGTCCAGCGCAGCGCCAGCGCGCGTGTGTCGCCTGGGACCAGTTCGCTGATGATCGGGCCGTGCCGCGTGATCCTCACATCCAGGTTCACGTCCGGCTTGCCCTTGACACGAATCGTCTCCTGGCGATGTTCCGGTTGGATCCAGCCGCCGGGAGTCTGATATGCGCCCTGCTGGTTGAAATTCTCGATGTAGACGTCGGTAACGGTCGGGCCGACGTTGGTGAACCCCCAGGCAATTCGTGCGTTGTGACCGACGATCACGAACGGAGTTCCGGGCAGCGTTACACCGGCTACATCAAAATCACCGCTGTGCAGATGCGCCTCGTACCAGAGGTTCGGCATCTGGTGCCCGAGATGCATGTCATCCGATAGCAGCGGTTTCCCCGTCACCGTGTGCGCACCCGAAACGACCCAGTCGTTGGAACCATTGACCGCGAGTTCCTCGGACCGCATCATCGGATTCGATCGATCATGTGTGATCGAGTTATCTGGCCCGGAATCATCATCGCTGTCGTCGTCCGGGTCATTGGAATCATTCTGTGTTTCGGAAAGGTCCTCTCTCATAACAGTCGGCGGCCGATCATGAAAGGAGCGGTTCACGTACAGATCCGCAGTTAATTCCGGCCCGAGCTTGGCGAGGATCTTTTCGCGCGAGAGTGCGTCGTAAAAGTAGTGATAGTTGAGATCCTTCACCATCTGGGCAGCGATGACAAAGGAATCCTCCGCCTGCCATGGCTTCGGCGTGTACCGCAAAATACGGAATTCGATGGGAAGATGCGACCCACACGATGCGATGTAGGCATTCACTCCGGCAGCGTAGGCCTCGAAATACGCGCGGTCCCGCGATTCGGTCATCTGCAACGAATTCTTGGCGGCAGCGCGCAGCCCAAGGATCCGTTGCTCGCGGTCGTGTCGAAGCGTTTCCTCACCCAGAATCTCCGACAGTTCGCCTGCCCCAAAGCGGCGCATAACGTCCATCTGCCACAGCCGGTCCTGAGCGGTGACAAATCCCTGCGCAAAAAAAAGGTCCTGGAAGTTCGCGGCTTCGATCGCTGGAACCCCATGCCTGTCGCGGGTGACTTTGACAGGTGCGGCCAGCCCCGGAACCTGGAGTGTCCCGTCGAGTCGGGGCAGGGCTGAGTGAGCGACCAGAAATGCGTATAAAATCACCGCCGCGACGAATAATACAATCGCGAGAGCCGTCCAGAATAGAAGTCTCGGCCAAAATGGGCGGCGCGAAGCCGGTGATGCAACTTGAATCGCGGAACTCATGCGAATCTCTGATTGTATGCCAGCCGGAGTGCACTCTTCCTCTGGAGGGGAATTTCATTTTCAAGATGGCTGGATGGTATTCTGGCTGAGTTTCCGCCACGATGCTGCAGAAGCGTATTGACGATCAGCCCACGATCTCCCGCGAAATGGTACGGGAGGCGCAGGATATCCTGCATCAGCACCTGAAGCGAGTGGGATTGAAGCAGACGGCGCAGCGGGACACGATTCTCCGCACCTTCCTCGAGACCCGCGATCATCTATCGACGGAAGAACTCCATCGCCTGGTTCAAAAGAAGGACGCCGGAATCGGTTACACGACCGTCTATCGCACCCTGAAACTGCTGGCGGAGTGCGGTTTAGCCAGCGAAGTTGCTTTCCACGATGGTGTCGCCCGCTTCGAGCATCAATACAACCGGCGCAGCCACCATCACATGGTCTGCACCGAGTGCGGCAGTTCGGTGGAATTTTTTTCTCAGGAAGTTGGCCAGCTTGAGCAGGAAATTGGCCGCAAGTATCACTACCTCACGACCCGCCACACCTTTCAGATCTACGGGATCTGCGAGGAGTGCCGCGGGAAAAACGCCGCCACGCGTAGCTGAGCCCTGATGCCGTCCATGGAAGAATCCGTTTCGACGCTGGTACCTTGTCCGCAGTGCGGAGCACAAATGCCCGCTTCGGCTGGCTTTTGCCCTGGATGCGGGCACTCGATGGTGGAAATTCCTGTGGCCCGCGGGAAAGTCGGGTTCCTCTCCGAGCCCATCGCGGGAGCACTCGCTTATTTCAGTTTTATTCCGCCAATCGTCTTTCTCACGCTGGACCCATTTCGACGCAGCCGGTTCGTGCGCTTCCACTCGGTGCAGTGCGTTTTGACATGGCTCGCAGGACTGCTTCTCGCCGGCGTGCTTCGCCTCCTGTCAGCCATTCTCTACTACATCCCCAGGCTTGGCCCGCTTCTGGTCTGGTTGCTGGCTGTGGTCGCGGGATTGGGAATCTTCCTGCTGTGGATCGTGCTCATCGTGAAAGCTTTGCAGGGCGAGACTTTCAAGCTTCCAGTGCTGGGGGATGTTGCAGAACGCTACGCTGATCCTCTTTGAAGGCGCCGACGACTCTTTTGCCGATTGATTTTGATTCTCCATTCTGATAACGTGCACGCCGTCGCCGCCACGCGCTTGTGACAGTTGCCCCCCTCTGCTTTGCCACTGGCGGCCCAGGAGGCATCTCTATGGCATTCTGCAGCAGTTGTGGTGCGCAAGTCCCTGATGGTTCAACAATGTGTTCGGTGTGTGCGGGACGGACAGCTCCCGCAGGAGCGCCGGCCGCCGCCACCGCAGGCGGCATGACGGATAACGTCGCCGGCATGCTGGCGTACGTCACCATCATTCCCGCCATTGTTTTCCTCGTGATGGAGCCCTATAACCGTAACCGGTTCGTTCGTTTTCATGCCTTTCAGAATATTTTCTTCTGCATCGCATGGATTGTGCTTTGGATTGCCTTGAGCATTGTGGCTCACATTCCAATTCTGGGGTGGCTAACAATTTTGATCTGGCCACTGGTCGGTCTTGCAGGCTTGATCATTTGGGTGATCCTGCTGCTGAAGGCAAACCAGGGCCAGATGTTCAAGTTGCCGATCGTAGGGGATCTGGCCGAGAAGCAAGCCAACGCAATGTGACCTCCGGCCAGGTCGGCGTACCTGCACGACAGTTGGGATGTTTCATAGCCCACCGAAGGGCGGACGCTATCGTCCGCCCTGAAAGTGTTACGATTACTCCCCGTTGTGTTGGATTCCATTAGTGCGCTTGATTCCTGTTCCTTGACTGCTTGACTTTCTCCTCTCAAACTGTCATTCCTATTAGCTTTTACTTTGACGCTCGGGTCATCCCAAGCGGCGGGAAAAAATCCTGGGGCGATTGGGGAATTCCTTGCGAGTTCGGGTTTTTTATCACGACAAGTGCTTCGACGGGGCTTCATCGGCCGCGCTGTTTTCCCGCTTTTACCGCGAGCGAATCCGGAACGACGTTGAGTTCGAGTTCACGGGGTTGGTTCATCGCGCGGGAGCCCTGTTCGACGAGAACCAGTTCGACGGCGACGAGAACGCCATCGTCGATTTCAAGTATTCCAGCTCTCCTCAGATCACTTGGTGGTTCGATCATCACCAGAGTGCATTTCTTTCGCCGGCCGATGCCGAGCACTTCGAGCGCAATCAGAGCAATCGTAAGTTCTACGATCCGGATTTCAAGTCGTGCACAAGCTTTATCGCGATGATCGCGAAAGAGCGCTTCGGCTTCGATCCCCGCCCCGTCGCGGATCTTGTGCACTGGACCGACGTGATCGACGGTGCACTCTATCCGGACGCCAAGAACGCGGTCGAGATGGAAGCCCCCGCCATGAAGCTGACCATGGTCATCGAATCAGCGCCGGACCACGGGTTTGTGCCAAACCTGATTCCGCTTCTCGCGACCAAGTCGCTGGGAGAGATTCTGGAAGCTCCGTTCGTCGCGCCTCTGTTGCCGCCGCTTCTAAAGCGGCACGAGCTTTCCATCGGGATTTTGCAGCAGCGGACCGAATGCAAGGATGGAACGATCTTCTTCGACGTCACTGACCACGACCTTGAGGGCTACAACAAATTCATCCCGTATTACCTGCATCCGGAATCGGTCTACAGTGTGGGTTTAAGCAAAAGCAGTTTTCGGGTAAAAGTCTCGGTGGGATCGAATCCATGGGCGCCGCAGGAACCCGAGGTAAACCTGGCGAAGATTTGCGAGCGCTATGGAGGAGGCGGTCACGCCCGCGTCGGGGCCATTTCCTTTAATGTCGACCAGCACGCAGCGGCGATCCGTGCATCACAGGAGATCGTTGCGGAACTGCGCGCCGCCATTCGCCAGAAGAAGTCGTAGGGATTTGTTCTCTCCGGCGGAGTCTTTACTGAACAGGCGTACCCCTCGAGAGGCAGGTGGCAGCGTTGCCATCGTCGGAGGAGCGGATGGTTCCGCTCTCATCCGCACAAAATGCCTTTCGTCCAAAGGCCGAGGAGTTCGGAACGGCTGTCAGGGTGAATCTCGCGGCCGGAGGACCGCCGCAATTCGAAATCGTAAAGAGGAATCCGTATTTTCTCCCGCTTGCCAGGCCACTGTTGATCAGCATGGCCTGCCGCTCATTCGGTTCTCCACTTCCAAAACCATCAAGATTCGAAAGGATGCAGGCGTAACCGGTATTCGGGTACCTGCTCGCATATGTGGTTTCAGCGCTAAGAATCATGTGCATGGCGGAAAGGACCGCGGCGTCGCTGCCGCTGTTGCCGACGCTTGGCGTGGGTGTTTCTGACTGCGAGATGGGAACCACCGATGCCCGCGTCTGCGGCTGCATTTTTTCGGTCAAAGTTTTTAGGAGCTCAGGGTCGGCGAGTGGCACATGAAGTGTGATCGCGATTTCGTTGAGCGTCCAGACTTGCGCCTCTTTCTTCATGGAGAAAATCATTTGTGGCATGAAGGGAGAGCGCTGTGCTTTCCCGTCCTTGTAGCTTCGAAATGACAAATCCAGATCGTCCTGGTCTCCTCGCAGAGTGTCCTTCTCGACGGTAATCTCGAATTTTTCCCCGGTCTTTGTGTTTTCGCCGGCCAGCAGCACGGGTCCGCTCTCGAACGTCTGCACATTGGTCTGCTGGGTTTGGGTCTGGCTCATCATGACCGAGTACTGCTCAAATGCGGTCAAGGCTCCAGCTTTGTCGAGTGCGGTGCGCGTTACCGCGGGCAGATGATGCACCAATGTTCCGGGTTTCTTGCCGAAGAACATCTCGATCAATGCTTGTCGCGCCGTCTGCGGAGGCGCGGCGTTTTCCTGCGCTGTAACACCGATCGTAGCCAAGAGGACGAGCAATACGACGATGAGCTTCATTCGCATGAGGTTCTCCGCCTATGATCCTGACATTCCCCATGTCTGCCCTAAAGTTACCGAGGTAAGACGCAGTCGGACCCCAAGAGAAAACGTTGGCTGGACATCGGGAAAACGCAAACGTGTTACTCTGCCTGAGTCATCCAACGTTCATGCGCCTGAACGGAACCAGCCCAAATTATCAACGCCGGCAGAGGCGTGTGCTCCGAGCCATTGCGTCTGTTGAATTCTTCAAGGGCGTTTTCGTTATGTTGATGGGGTTTTGCGCCCTCTCCCTGGTACACAAGGACGTCTGGCTCATCGCCGAGAGCCTGCTGGCGAAGTTTCATATCGACACCGACAGGCGCTCTGCCCAGATGTTTCTGGACTTCGCCGACAATGTTACGGACGCGCGCCTGTGGGCCGCCGCACGTATCGCATTTGCCTACTCGGGTTTACGCTTCGCAGAGGCGTATGGCTTGTGGCATCAGCGCGCTTGGGCGGAGTGGGTGGCCCTGGTATCAGGGGCACTGCTGCTACCGCTCGAAATCCGAGAGCTTTTCCGCGGATTAACCCTGTGGCGTGGCGCCCTTTTTTTGGGAAATGTCGCGATTGTTCTGTATATGCTGCAGGTGATTCTCATCCGGCGCCGCGAACGTCAAAATTCTGCAACCCTGTGATTGCCTCAAAACCCGTGCCAGAAGCCGTGTTTAGGGTCTAATGCCTCTGGCATAGCGGTCGCCTCTTGAGCCATAATGCGCTGGAATAGTCGGAGGATGTATGAGGTTTGCCTGCCTTTTCAGCCTGTTCTTGCTCGGCGCCACACTCGCGGTCGCTCAATCGGACAAAGATACGAACTTTGCCGCCGGCCCCCAGTACCTGATTACCGCCGGTTCACCCATGTTCCTTCACCCGATTGCGACTCCTTCTCTTTCTCTTGGGCAACCACTGCCTGCGATAACAGGCAGTGCCACAACTGAATCGGAACAGGCAGCAGAGCCTTCTCAAGCGACTCCCGACCAGACATTCCTGGGAGATGTCTACTGGGGAGACCATCCCGATAGTGAGATCGTGGGGCGTCGACTGGCGACTCCGAGCATGACTCCATCGCAGACTGCCTGGTACATGGACAAAGTTGCTCAGGAAGTTGCGAACCCTGCTCCTCAGAGCCCAGCAGAGCCCGCAGCGGGATCAGGTTTCGTCGAAATCACTTCCGGCCAACTCCCGGCTAATCTCCCAGCCAGCATCATGGACCCGGGGGTGACTGGAACAGCTAATGAGCAGTTATTAAGAGAACGTGGATACGGCGCACCCCTCGGCGATGTCGCCGCTTATTGGAAGTCCCACAAAGGCCACGCGTTACATATTTTTACCAACAGCGATCTCGAACGCCTGCATGGCGGGTAGTCGCCCGCCGTTCTTTCCGTCCGCATGGTAGCCTGAACTCGGTTTGAGAGGCCACATGCCCGACGGAAACACCACGCGACCCGATCTGCAGGCAACTGCCAGGCAAGTCATGCTGGATCACGGTTTCCAGCCCGATTTCCCACCGGAAGTGATGCAACAAATGGCGGCGATCCGAAATCAGCCGCAAATGCCCGACTCGACCTCCGGTGTACGCGATCTCCGGGACCTTCTCTGGTCTTCCATTGACAACGATACTTCCCGCGATCTCGATCAGATCGAAGTTGCCGAACGTCAACCTGACGGCTCGACCCGGGTCCTGGTAGGCGTCGCAGACGTCGATACGCTAGTCCTCAAAGGGACCCCGATCGACCAGCACGCCGCCAGTGAGACCACGACCGTCTATACCGGGGTCCGCAATTTCCCCATGCTTCCCGAGGATCTTTCGACAGGCGCAACGTCGCTGCTGGAGAACGAGGACCGGATGGCAGTGGTAGTGGAATTCATCGTGAAGGCGGACGGAACTCTGGGCGCGACCGCCGTCTACCACGCTGTGGTGCGAAACAAGGCTCAGCTCCAGTACAACTCGGTGGGGGCGTGGTTGGAAGGAACTTCTCCGGCCCCGCCTAAGGTTGCCGGCGCCAGTGCGTTGCAGGACCAATTGCGAATTCAAGATGATGCAGCGCAGAAACTCAAGAGGCAACGTTTCTTGCATGGCGCCCTGAACCTTCAGACCGACGAATTTCAACCCTTGATTCTGAATGATCAAGTCGTTGATGTCATAAAGCAGCAGAAGAATCGTGCTACCGAGCTGATCGAAGATTTTATGGTTGCGGCGAATGGAGCGGTGGCTTGCTTTCTGGAAAGTGTTTCCTCATTACGCCGGATCGTGCGGACTCCAAAGCGGTGGGACCGCATCGTCCAACTCGCGGCGGAAAAAGGAGAGAAACTTCCGTCGCAGCCTGATTCGAAGGCGCTAAACGATTTTCTCCTGCGCCGGAAGACCGCGGATCCCGATCACTTCCCGGATCTGTCTCTGGCGGTTATCAAGCTGATCGGCCCGGGCGAGTACGTTCTGGAGCGCGCTGGGGAGACAGCGCCTGGCCATTTTGGCCTCGCAGTTCAGGACTACACTCACTCCACCGCACCCAACCGCCGATTTGCCGACATCGTTACGCAACGGATTATCAAGTCCAAGCTGGCGGGGAAGGCCAATCCATACGGCGACGATGAACTATCTGCAGTCGCAACGAACTGCACAGTCAAGGAAGATGCCGCCCGCAAGGTGGAGCGCGAGATGTCGAAGCGCCTGGCAGCGGTCGCCATGCAGCAGAAAATCGGTTCTGTCTTTGATGGCATTGTGACGGGCGTGACCGATCACGGCACTTTTGTACGCATTACCGAACCGCGCGTGGAAGGGCTCCTCGCGCAGGGCGCTCGCGGCGTTGATGTAGGCGACAAAGTTCGGGTGAAGCTGATCCGCACCGACGTGAACAAGGGGTACATCGACTTTGCGCGCGTGTGACCTCGTCACCCTTCGGCGGGAGCCGGCTTTTCGGGTTCTTCCTGAGGTTTCACCGGATCAGCGGGTATGTCGATTTTGCTGTAGCGGCACTTCGGGATGGTGCCAAAGCGCGGAGCGTAGCAATGAAAGTAACCGCGCCGTGCCCGGAACAGTTTCTGTGCCTCATAGCGCGCAAGCGCTTGCTCGATTGTAGGGAAACCGCCTCGAGGCGAAAGGGTGTACTGGACCCGCATCAGACCTTTCCCGGCCTGGTCCTGCCAGCAGTGGAATTCGCGCACGTAGTATCCCATTTGCTCCGCAACACTCTCCTCGCCGATGACAACCTCAAAGTGTTGTTCGCAGCCTTGAATCTGCGGAGTTTTGGTTCTGTATAAAGTTTCGACCAGGAGTTCACTCATGCTGCTGCCTCGGGACCCGGGAATTCTAACTGGAATCGATGAGCAACGCGGGCCGAGGATGTGCTCCAGGGACTCCGGTGGGTCAAGTGGCAGTTGAGCGCCGAAAAGCTGATTCATTGAATCGAAAAAATCGCTAGGAGGCTGACAGAAAGCCATTGACCGGGCCCAGTCCCGCCCGTATTCTTCTGTCGATGTCGTTGCACATCCATCACCGCCACCATCATCACGCGCATCGCGTGACGGGCGGGGGTGTGTAGCCGCAGTAAAGGCACTCATAAACCCGGCCCGCTGACGCGATCGCGCCTCAGCGGGCTTTTTGTTTGTGGAGAGGAAATCAGCCGTATGGACGCAAATCTCGATTTCGACAAAATGGGCGGCCTCTTGCCGGCAGTCGTGCAGGACGCCGCAGATGGGGAAGTGCTGATGGTCGGTTTCATGAACGGACAGGCCTTCGAACAAACCATGCGCGGCGGATATGTCACATTCTTCAGTCGCACCCGCAATAAGCTCTGGACCAAAGGAGAGAGCTCGGGAAACCGCCTCCGCGTAGTTTCAGCCTTTACCGATTGCGACCGCGACACGCTGGTATTTCGCGTCGAAGTCGAAGGGGCTGGAGTGGTGTGTCATCGCGGAACACGGTCGTGTTTCACCGAGTCGATCCCCCTGAACGAGAAAGCTGCCGAAAGAAGCAATGCGGGAGAAGCCCGATGAAACTACGCCTGGGCATCCCCAAAGGAAGTCTGCAAGAAGCCACGCTGCAGCTGTTCGCCAGTGCCGGTCTCCCGATTTACGCCAATGGCCGCTCCTACCATGCAACGACGGCCGATCCTGAAATCGACTGCACGTTGATTCGCGCCCAGGAGATGGCTCGCTATGTGGAACACGGCGCGATCGATGCCGGATTGACCGGCCTCGACTGGGTGATCGAAAGCGGCCTCGAAGTTGCCACTGTCGCCGATCTTATTTACGCCAAACGCAGCCGCGGGAAGGTCCGATGGGTGCTCGCGGCTCCTGAGGATTCCCCCATTCGCCGTGCAGAAGATCTCTCCGGGCGGATTGTCGCAACTGAACTGGTCAACGTGACCCGACAGTATTTCGCCAAAAAAGGAGTGGAGGTAAAGGTCGACTTCTCCTGGGGAGCAACCGAAGTGAAACCGCCGGACTTGGCGGATGCCATCGTGGAAGTCACCGAGACCGGCAGCTCGCTAAAAGCCAACCGCCTGCGCATTCTCGAGACCGTGCTTGAATCCAACACTCAGTTGATCGCTAACAAAGGCTCTTACAGTGATAGCAACAAAAAACGCAAGATCGACAATCTTGCGTTGATGCTCCGCGGCGCGATGGAAGCGCAAGAGCGTGTGGGCCTGATGCTCAACGTTCGCAAAGAAAATCTCTCGGGAGTGCTTGCCGTGCTGCCGGCATTGCAGAAACCGACCATCTCTCACTTGAGCGACGAAGATTGGCTTGCGGTAAATACGGTGATCGACGAGTCTGCCGCTTGGGAAGTGATCCCGCGGCTCAAAGAGGCGCAGGCGCATGGAATTGTCGAGTATCCGTTGAACAAGGTGGTGCTGTGATGCGGATCCTCTCCGGCCGCGCAGCTGGGTCGATGGTTCAGACTCTCGCATCGCGCGGCGCACAACCCTCGAAAATCGAGCCGCAGGTACAAGGGATCATCGCCGATGTTCGGCGCCGCGGGGATCGGGCGCTGTGCAACTACGCCGAACGCTGGGACGGATTAGCGCGCGGCCAGGTACTTCGGGTTTCGAAGGAAGAATTGGAGGAGGCGTGGCAGTCGATCTCGCCGAAGCTGCGCCGGTCGCTTCGTGAGGCAGCAGCGAACATTCGCCGCTTCGCTCAATGGCAAAAGCCTGCGAGTTTCCGCCGCAACGGCAACGGGATCGCCCTGGGGCAGTTGGTCCTTCCCCTCGATTCGGTGGGCTGTTATGTACCCGGTGGCCGTTATCCGTTGGTCTCTACCACGCTGATGACCGTCGTCCCCGCGCAGGTTGCGGGCGTGAGCAGGATTGTCGTGGCTTCTCCAAAGCCCTCACGCGAGGTCATGGCCGCCGCCGCAATGCTGAAGGTGACCGAGTTTTACCGCGTTGGGGGAGCGCAGGCGATTGCGGCGCTCGCCTACGGAACCGAAACGATCGCAAGAGTCGATAAGATCGTCGGCCCAGGCAATGCCTATGTGACCATGGCGAAGAAGCTGGTCTCGTTCGACTGCGCAATCGACTTTCTGGCGGGGCCCACCGAAGCCTTAGTACTGAGCCATTCCGGCCGCGGAGATTTTATCGCCGCCGATCTCGTCTGCCAGGCGGAGCATGATCCCGACGCTGTGGCCGTCTTCATTACTACCTCGCGCCGTTTAGCTGAGTCGGTTGCAGACAAAGTAACCGAGTTGGTGCGGGAGAATCCGATCGCGCGGAAATCACTGTCGCTCCATGGCGCAATACTTGTAGCAGATTCAAAGCCGCAAGCTCGCGAATGGGCCAATGCGATCGCATGCGAGCACATCACGGTCTCGAAACAGGATCTGCCGTTTATCCGGAATGCCGGTTCTGTATTTGTCGGTGATTATTCGCCGCAGGCCGCTGGAGACTATGCCTCCGGTCCGAACCACGTTTTGCCGACGTCCGGACAGGCGCGATTTCGTGGAGGTCTGAGCGTGCTGGATTTCGTAAAAGTCGTTACCGTGCAGGATCTATCTCATTCCGGATTGCGCAAGATTGCTCCATCGGTCGAATGCCTGGCCGATACGGAAGGATTGCCTGCGCATGCTCACTCGATTCGCGTGAGGTGTGGCCGTGCTTAGCCCTCGTCCGTCAATTCGCACTCTGCCGTTGTATCATCCACCGCTGGCAGGACGGAATGGATTGCGCCTCGACTTCAACGAGAACACTGTAGGCTGTTCTCCCCGCGTTCTGGAACGACTGCGTCAGCTTGGTCCGGAGGACTTTGCTCGTTACCCTGAGCGAGAGCCGGTCGAGGCAAAGGTTGCCGCATTCCTCGGAGTTCCGCCTGCGCAACTTCTTCTTACCAACGGCGTCGATGAGGCCATCCATCTGCTCTGCCAGACTTACCTGGATCCGGGCGACGAAGCCCTCATCGTTGTGCCGACGTATTCCATGTACCGCATTTACATTCTGGCCGCCGGGGCTCAATTGGTGAACGTGCCATGTGGCGAGGGCTTTGCATTCCCCGCTTCCGAGTTGCGGGATCACATTTCGCCGCGGACTCGACTGATCGCCGTCGCCAATCCAAACAATCCGACTGGCAGGGTCGCGCGGCGGGAAGAACTTCTCGAGATTGCTCGATCCGCTCCTGATGCCGCAGTCCTGATCGATGAAGCCTACTTCGAGTTCTATGGAGAGACCCAGATCCGCGATTGTGCCGAGGCCAAGAACCTCTTCGTAGCGCGTACATTTTCGAAGGCCTATGGTATGGCCGGAATGCGGCTGGGTGTTCTTGTGGGCCCTGCCGAACAAATGACTGCCGTCCGCCGCGCGAGTTCCCCTTACAACGTGAACGCGGTGGCTCTAGCCTGCTTGCCCGAGGCGCTTCAGGATCAGGCGTACATCGAGCAATACGTGAGTGAAGTACTTGAATCGCGCGGGAGGCTTGAACAGGCTCTGGAGTTGGCCGGAATCCCGTTTTGTCCGAGCAATGCGAATTTCGTGCTGCTACGAGCGGGAGCGACGAAGGATGCCGCAGCCGCCTTTGTAGAACAAATGCGCTCTCAGGGCATCCTGGTGCGTGATCGGTCCAATGACTACGGATGCGAGGGCTGGGTTCGCATTACACTCGGCCCGCGGGATCATGCTGACCGGCTTCTCGCATCACTGCAGGTCGTGACAGACCATTTGGGAATTGTTCAAGGAGCGATCCGCCGATGAGAAAGGGCAGCATCCATCGTGTCAGCAAGGAAACGCAGATTCAGCTCACCCTGACCATCGAGGGTCGCGGCCGTTATCAGGTTTCCACGGGGATTCGTTTTTTCGATCACATGCTGGAGCTCTTCGCCCATCACGGAGGCTTCGACTTAAAACTCAAAGCGCATGGCGATCTGGATGTCGACCAGCATCACACCGTAGAGGACGTCGGAATCGTGCTGGGTCAAGCGTTTGACAAGGCCCTTGGAAGCAAGCGCGGAATACTTCGAGCCGGATATTTCCTGATGCCGATGGATGAAACGATGGGAATGGCTGCCGTCGACTTTTGCGGCCGCACGTCCTGCGTTGTCGATACCAAGGTCCGCACGCGGTTGGTCGGCGACCTGCAATCGGAACTCGTGCCAGATTTCTTCGAAGGGTTTGCCCGCGGGGCGAAGGCCAACGTGCATGCCCGCGTACTTTATGGCCGCTCCAACCATCACAAGATCGAGGCGTTGTTCAAAGCTTTCGCCCGCGCGATTCGTGCGGCATGCTGGCGCGATCAACGCATGGTGCGGCTGTTGCCAAGCACCAAAGGGGTATTGTGATGATTGCCATCGTCGACTACGGGGCAGGGAACCTGACATCAGTCAAAAAGGCCTTCGATTTCCTGGGCGAGGATTCTGTCGTCACGTCAGACCCCAAGGTTGCCGCTAAGGCGACGAAGATTGTGCTCCCCGGAGTCGGCCACTTCGCTTCAACTTCTGTTCTGTCGAACTCGGGCATGCAAGCCGCGGTTATGGAAGCGATCGGTCGCGGCGTGCCCTTTCTCGGCATCTGCGTTGGCATGCAATGGATGTTCGAAGGCAGTCAGGAGGCGCCCGACACAGAAGGTTTAGGCCTGCTCGAAGGTAAGTGCGAACGCTTTCCCAATAGCGTCAAGTCTCCGCATGTGGGGTGGAATCAGCTCGAGATTTCTCCGAACTCACGGTTGTTTGCCCGCCTCCGGAGTGACCCATTCGTTTATTTCACTCACTCTTACCGGGCGCCGACGACTGACGCAACCACAGCCCGTTGCGAATACGGTGGAAGATTTTCTGCCGCGGTCGAGCGTGATCAGGTTTTCGGAGTGCAATTCCACCCGGAGAAGTCGGGAGAAACGGGACTGAAGTTGCTCGGCAACTTCTGTGCGCTCTGATGCTGACGAAACGGATCATCGCCTGCCTCGACGTTGACGCCGGTCGCGTCGTTAAAGGTGTTCGCTTCGAAAACCTCCGCGATGCGGGTGATCCCGCCGAACTGGCGAAGGCGCATAGCGACTCCGGGGCGGATGAGATTGTCCTGCTCGATATTTCGGCGGCGCACCAGCGACGCGCGACGCTGCTTGATACCGTCAGGCGCACTGCGAGGCAGCTCTTCATTCCTTTTACCGTTGGCGGCGGTATCCGCACTCTTGATGAGGCTTCTGCGGTATTTTCTGCCGGAGCCGACAAGATCAGCATCAACTCCGCCGCTTTAGCCGATCCATCGTTAATTACGTGTATTGCGGAGCGGTTCGGTTCCCAAGCGGTGGTGGTTGCGATCGACGCGAAGCGCCGGCAGGGATGGGAAGCTTTTGTGCACGGTGGTCGCACTCCGACGGGGCGCGATGCCATCGCATGGGCCCGCGAAGCGGAGGGACGGGGAGCTGGCGAAATCCTGCTGACTTCGATGGACCGTGACGGCACCGCCTCCGGCTTTGATTGCGACCTCACACGCGCCGTAGCCGATGCGGTCCGCATCCCCGTCATCGCATCCGGCGGCGCGGGAGGAGCGGATCACTTCGTGCAGGTGTTCCGCGACGGACATGCCGACGCTGCCCTTGCGGCGTCGATCTTTCACTATGGCTTCAGCCGCGTGAGCGATCTGAAACAGAAACTCGCTTCCGAGGGAGTTCCCATGAGGTGGCCGTGCTGATTCCTTCGATCGATCTGATGGGAGGCAAAATCGTTCAGCTGGAACAGGGAAGTCGCAAAGCCCTCGAGTTCGACAACTTTGATGAATGGGTCGAACGCTTCTCGAAGTATCCGTTGATTCAGTTGATCGATCTCGATGCCGCCATGGGGCGAGGCAGCAATGCAGAGTTGGTCCGGAAGTTCGCCGGCGCGCTTCCGTGCCAGGTGGGAGGCGGCATTCGCACCATGGAGGCTGCAGAGTCCACCCTGGAACTCGGCGCCCGGCGCGTGATCTTCGGTTCGTCGCTGATTTTAAACGGTGCACTGAATGTGCAATTCGCGCAGGAGGCAGCAGTGCGGCTCGGGCCTGAGAAACTGGTATTTGCGGCAGACTGCAAGGCAGGATTTGTTGCCATCAAAGGCTGGCGTGAATCAACCGAGATAAAGGCCGCCGATCTGATTCGCGCCCTGGAGCCCTACTGCAGCGCTTTCCTGTACACGAATATCGATACAGAGGGTCTGTTGAAAGGAATTCCACTGGATGTGATTCGGGAGCTGCGTGATCTCACTACGCGGCAGTTCATCGCGGCGGGTGGGATCCGCAGCCAGCATGAAGTAGATGAGCTACACGCAATGCGCGTGGACGCCGTGGTTGGCATGGCCATTTATCGCGGATTGCTTGCGGTGTAACGCTACGCCGTGCGGTCGAGGTTGCCGAATGCCTTCTGAACAAGCGTATACCGCGCCGCGCCCATCAATCCGCAATCGTCGTTTACGATAATCTTGACCGGCATATCGTGGAGCAATCCTTCCATCCTGCCTTTGTCGAGGAACGCCTGCAGGAACGCCTGATCTTTCATCTTCGGCACGATCTTGCCCGCGATGATTCCACCAATGTAGATTCCGCCGGTCGTCATGTATCGCAATGCGCAATTCCCAGTTTCCGCTCCGAGAATGCCGACAAACATGGTGAGCGTTTGATCGCAGATCGCTGCCTTGCCCTCCAGAGCCAATTGCGAGATCAACGGAGAAGGATCATGCGCGGCCTGAAGCTGATCTCGCAGCCATGCGGGCTCCTCTGCCTTCCCGGAATCCCGTAGAAATTCGTAGATGTTCCGGATGCCTGGCCCGGAGAGCACGCGCTCGCAACTGATTCGGCCATATTTTTTCTGGAGGTAGGCGAGAAGCTCGACTTCCAGGGAAGTTCTGGGGGCGAAATCCGCGTGGCCGCCTTCGCAGGCGAAGGGATGATGCCGGTATCCGTCCCAGAAAAGTCCCGCAACGCCAAGCCCAGTTTTCGCTGAGATCACCGCGCGGTTGCCTTCCGCCTCCTCAGAGCCTGCGCTGAGAGTGACGAAATCCTTGGAATCGAGCGCATCGATGCCGTAGGCGAAGGCCTCCAGGTCATTCAGGAGCCCGACGGAGGTGAGCTTGAGTTGCTTCGCCAGTTCCCGTGAATCAATGGTCCAGGGTAAATTCGAAATTTTGCTGCTGCCTGCGCGCACTGGACCGGCCACGCCGAAACACGCGCTGTGTACCGCGATTCCTTCACCACGAATAAACTGCGGCAGGATTTCGGCCAATCCCCCATATTCCTGGCTCCGAAAAGTCTTCTGAACGACGCAATCCAAACGGCTGCCTTCGACTTGAAAAGCGGCTAGCCTGGTGCGGGTTGCGCCAATATCACCGACGAGAATCATCCGATCGCCCTCCATTGGCGGCCATCGACTTCCATCATTTGATCTGCTTCCGCCGGCCCCGCACTACCCGAGGCGTAATTGGGGAACTTGCGCGGCGGCAGTGCTTTCCACACATCCAGCACTGGATTGATCACTCCCCAGCCAGCTTCCACCATGTCCGCACGCTGGAATAATGTGGCGTCGCCGATCATGCAGTCGTAGAGAAGCACCTCGTAGCCGGTGTACGCGTCAGTGCCGAAGTACTTCGAGTATTCAAAGCTCATGTCGACCGACCCTACTCGCAACAGCGGCCCCGGGATCTTGGCGCCGAAACTCAGAGAAATGCCCTCAGCAGGCTGAATCTGGATCACGAGCGTATTGGTGTGGAAGTTATGGAACGGAGCTTTGCGGAACAATTCAAAAGGCATGCGCTTGAACTGGATTGCGATCTCCGTATATCGCTTGGCAAGGCGCTTTCCCGTGCGCAGATAGAAGGGAACGCCCGCCCATCGCCAGTTGTCGATATTGAGTTTCAGCGCGACAAACGTTTCGGTCCGCGATTCCGGAGCGACACCTGGCTCGGTCCGGTAGCCAGGGACACTCTCGCCGTCTATCATTCCGGCGCCGTATTGCCCGCGCACGCTTCGCTGCAACACATCGGCTGAGTTCAGAGGCTGAATGGAATGCAGCACTTTGGCCTGCTCATTTCGCACCGCGTCGGCCTGGAATGATACGGGCGACTCCATAGCCGTGAGACTCAGCAACTGCATGACGTGGTTGGGCACCATGTCGCGCAGGGTGCCCGCATTATCGAAATACGCGCCGCGCCGTTCCACTCCTACCGTCTCGGCGTTGGTGATCTGGACATGATCAATGTAGCGGCGATTCCACAACGGCTCGAAGATCGCGTTGTCAAAGCGGAAGACCATGATATTTTGCACGGTCTCTTTGCCCAGATAGTGATCGATCCGGTAAATCTGATTTTCCTGCAACACGCCTTTAATGTCGCGGTTCAACGCCTTGGCAGAGTCCAGGTCCTGGCCGAATGGTTTCTCGATCACAACTCTGCGCCAGCATCCGTTTTCCTGTCGGGACAGGCCCGCCGCTCCCAGTTGCTGAACGATCGATGCGAAGAACTTCGGCGCTGTTGCGAGATAAAAAAGGTAATTCCCCTGCGTACCGTGTTCGGCATCGACGGCGGCAAGGCGCTGTCGCAGATTTGCAAATGTGTTGGGATCGCCGAAATCTCCTTTTTCATAAAACAGGCGGTCCCGAAGCCATGCCAAAGGTTCAGACGTTCCATCGCCGCTCGGGAGGAACTGGCCGACCTGGCTTCGAAATGTTTCCACGCTGAGGTCGTCGACCGAAACGCCTACAACCGCGAAGTGGTCGGGGAGCAACTTGGCACGGACAAGATTGAAGAGCGCGGGCACAAGCTTCCGCTTGGTAAGATCTCCGGCGGCCCCAAACAACACAAAGACGCACGGACCGGCGGCTCTCTCGGCCTGCCCAAGCTCGATCGGCGTATTCAGTGGGATAGTTGCGGACATATGCGTTGCGGCGGTCCCCAAGGGTGAGTGGGCAGCATTGTAGGCTATGTTCCCGGAATTTCCCAACCGGACAGGGGATACACAGCGTGCGTTGTATGGTCGTTCATTCTGCGATGGGGGTGGAGGCCCCGGGCAAAGTCGAACTGCCGACCAACGGTTTAGGAAATTGGGGCTTTCCACTCCACCCTAAGCGGATCAATGACTTGTGAGTTGGATTGAGGCACCCAAAGGGGATGAAATCATCGCAATCGGGAGTTATCTGGCAACGCATATGGCAACACTTCTCGAATCGGCCAAATGGTCAAAACAATGTTTTGGCCAGAGAATACTTAGGCTTCCTTCGCCCACTATTCCCGAGCCCCGGGACTTCTTCTTACAGGTCTGAGGTTTGCTGCGCCGCGGATGGTTGTACAGAAGAAATCCTGCGACTAATAATGAGCGGCTCACTTGGGGGGATTTGTACCGGGTCGCAACCAGGTCAAGGAAGATGAGTGTAATCGCGATTTTGCAACAGCTATCCATAAAAGCCCCGCTTTCTGAGTAGAATATCCGCCGTAGCGGTCTGCGAGGCGCACCTATGACGATTCTGCGAGGCACGCTCAGTGCACTGTCCGCTGTATTTGTCGGACTGCTTGGACCCGGACTGTTTTTTGCACTGCGGGGTATTAACAACTCCAAAGCAACAGGTTTGGCAGCGGTTGCCGGAGGCTTACTGGAGAGCCTCTTCTCTCCACTGTTCTGGATTCTCGCTGTCTCGTTTTTTGCTTTGTTCTTCGCGGCAAGTAGGCTTAACAGCAAGCCGCTGAGAATCCTTCTATTTTGGACCCCGGTTACTGCTATTTCGATACTGGGACTGGGCATCTTCTCCCTATTTGCATTTGTATGGCTACATTTCAGACGAGGGTGATTGGAAAATCCGGCGGGAGCCGTCATTGAATGATTTTGAGTGTAATCAAGACCGTACCCGCGCAGGTGACCGGTGCGATGGAAAAGCTACAGCAGATACTGCCGGATTCCTTATCTGGCAACGAAGTGGCAACAAAAGCAATGAATGCCGCGGTATCCCCTGCCGTTAACTAGCGCATTTGCTTTGGGATGGCGTGGAGGCCCCGGGCAGAGTCGAACTGCCGACCAACGGTTTAGGAAACCGCTGCTCTATCCATCTGAGCTACGGGGCCATAAAGATGTCTAAGAGGTCAAAACCAAGCAGTTAATTGCGTGGGACCAGAGCACTCGATCCCGCTTCCAGCGCATGATCAGTTCACAATGGCGATTGTAGCGCATTCATCGCTGGCAAGGGTCTTTGAAGGGCTATGTCTTGATGTGGGCAGCGATGGATCGCAGCGATGTACGAGGTGTGCGGAGTCGATTCGCCACTTTCATCGTCGACTACAGGCGATCGAGGTTTGTCGCCAAGCCCGCGGAGAGATTCACCGCTCCGAGGCAGTAAGATTCGAAAGAATACCTTTTTCGTTTCCGCCTGCCACATTCATGGAGGGGTGGTCGCTCCCGGGGCTATGACTGTCATAGTCTCCGCAATGCGCGCTAAATCTGCTGGGCTCGCCTGCTTGTGCTTCGCCAGCCATTCTGACTTTCTCTGTTCTGCCTCCTTGATTTCGGTCGACGTCATCGCTGCTGTCAGTTCTTTCAATTTCGTTCCTCGTGTCGGATACTCCGCACTCGTGAGCGACAACGAGCACCAGACGTACGCGGCTTCCAGGTCACGCGATACGCCGCGACCTTGTTGGTACAGGGAACACAGATTTGCCTGCGCCCCCGAATATCCTTGTTCGGCCGCCCTCGTAAACCATATGGCTGCTATCGATTCATCGGCGGTGACGCCCTCGCCATTCAAATAAATAATTCCCAGTATATTTTCTGCGACAGCGTCTCCCTGCTTTGCCGCTTTGCTAAACCAACCCTTGGCAATCTGATCGCTTTTCGGGACTGCTTCTCCGTTCCGATACAGACTTCCCAATACGCGTTCTGCTGCGGCGTGTCCCTGCGCGGCGGACAGGTGGAACCAACTCACGGCTTTCACGGGGTCTCTCGTCACACCTTCTCCAGTCAAACAAAGGACACCGATATTGAATTCCCCAACCGCGTCGCCTCGTTTCGCTGCCTGGGCAAACCAATATGCGGCAAGTGCATCATCTCGCCCCACACCGTTCCCGAGCAGATACATCTGGCCAAGGTTGTCCTGTGCGTGAGCGAACCCGTTGCGGGCCGCATCTGTGTATAGGTCCAAGGCCCTACCGAGATTCTGGGGGCCGGCCATTCCATGCTGATATAGAACGGCTGCATTGAACTGTGCTTCCGCCAGGCCTTCCGCAGCAGCCCGTTCGAACAAAGCCAGGGCGCGATCTTTGTTCTGAGGAACTCCCCTTCCGTAGAAATTCAGAACGCCCAAGTTGTATTCCGCGACCGGGTCGCGGTCTACAGCAAGAGTGAACCACCTGGCAGCCTCAGCGGAGTTTTGCCTGACTACGATCCCCTTTTCATAAGCGAACCCTATCTGGGCTTGAGCTTTAGGGTCTCCGCGCATGGCGCGCCGTAATATTTTTGGGAAAGTACGAACAGTAATCAGGTCCGGATCGTTTTGTTTAGCATTTGCAGAAACTGAGCAGACTAGAAACAAAGTGAGGACAATCCGGTAACTCATGGATGCTTCTCCCTGCACCTGGCGATAGCGTCAGCTGCTTACACAATCAACGATCGAGAGCCCGCGATTGTTACAAGAAAAATCTGAAGTGGACGGCTACGGCTTTGCTTCCTGGGGTGAGACGCAACAATACCGGATCGCTCCAGCGTGTTCGTCTTGCAATAAATCTTCGTTCGTCGAAGCGCTAAGGTTAAAGACACCGGGACCCATCAATTCGTTTGCCTGAATTAGAAGTTTTCTGTGGATATTGAGTTGAAGAAGAGTCGAACGCCATCGTCCGTGATTATTTACCTTTGGGCGCGCGAGAGGCGAACTGCTATGTCTCGGAAGCTCGCGACAAATTCAGTTGCCACTGCGCGCTTGCTGCGGCACACTGACGGCGGTAACGCCTTGCACTCGGGTGGCGGTTTTTCAGTCGCAAAAAGGGGGACAAACACTGTGTCGGTCGAGGTCTATATCTGGACGCCTTCCATTCACAACTTCAATATCGGGCATGCCGCGATCAAGGTGACGGGTGGAATGCCTCCAGGGGATGTCTATTTGAGTGCCTGGCCCAAGACGCAACTCGGAAAGATTCTTGGGCCGATGGTCAGGCAAAAATACGCCGACGATATCGCGGCGGAAGATGGAAAACTGCCGACGACATTCCGGTTTTATTCCCTCGACGAAACCGCAATCAAGGCGAAAATCGACCAACTGGTCAGGGAAAACACGTATGCCATCCTGACCGATAATTGCTGCTCCCACGTGAGAGATGGCCTGAATGCCGGCGTGAATTGGGCGCTGGCGACTACGCTGACCCTGAGTTCGGGAGGGTTAGTGAGCAACCCTTTTCAGCTGACAGCATATTGTCGGCAGCTAAGCCTGCTCGAACGGCATCGTTGAGAGAACTCGACGAAAGGTGTGAGGCCTGCGGTGGAGCGTTGCAGTCCGAATGGTGCCCTCTTTCGGGTACGAGATCTAACGGAGCAGATGCGCGCGGAGCATGTACACGACCCCTAACAGAAGGGTCAGGAAAGAAAGAGATCCAAGCACGATACGCGAGAGGCTTCCTCGCGTAGGACTGTCGTCCGCGAGGGCAGCTCTGTATTTTTCAATCCATGCATCATCAGGATCCGGCTGCGACTGCGGTTGTACCAGGGTCCTCAGCCGGCTCTGATCATCCCTTTCGAGCGCAACGAAACGGAATGGCTGTTGTGCCGTAGAGACCGGATTCAGCATCTCGGCCCTTCCCAGTACCGGTCCTGAGCGAGTCACGAACATCAAATTGATGCGTAACCCTTGGTCCAGTATCTGGGGAAGCGTGAGAAGGCCGCCAGTCAGGGAGACGGTCTCAAGTTTGCCTCGATGGCAGCCGCCGTCTGGCAGTCGAAGAACAACAGGTGTGAGATCAGTAACCCGTACCCGGGGGGTACGCCAATTTGCTTGCGTCTGGGGGAGGTTCGTCATGGGTGCCCGCATGGAGTATGGCACCGCGCCAACGAAATCTAAAAGGTTACCGAAGGCATGTCGGGGTCTGAATTACCCCCCCTCGGGTTTGGCCTCGTCCAGGCTTTGACGCACGCTCAGATCAGCTCATTGGTTTTCGGCGACGGCATCCAGATCGAGGTTCAGTTCGAGCACGTTCACTCGTGGCTCCCCGAGCAGTCCGAGGTCCCGCTGGCGGGTATGTTTTTGTACCAGCTCGCGAACTTTCGATTCAGGGATTCCCCGGGCTTTGGCAATGCGAGGAATCTGGAATTCCGCAGCAGCGGGGGATATCTCGGGATCAAGGCCCGAGGCCGATGTTGTGACCAGGTCCACGGGAACGGGTTGGCCAGGATTCTCCTGCTGTAACGCGGCCGCATCGCTACGGACGCGATCAATCAATTTCTGATTGGTAGAGGCGAGGTTCGTGCCTCCGGAATTTGCCGCGTCATAGCCATTCCCGGCAGCGGACGGGCGGGGATGAAAGTACTTGGAAGAGGTAAAGGGCTGGGCGATGATGCGGGATCCGATGGCTTCGCCGTTGCGGCGGATAATCTGCCCGTCGGCCTTCTCCCGGAACAGCACTTGCGCCAGGCCTGTGACCACGAGGGGGTAAACCAGCCCGAGCAGAATGGTCATTGCGAGCGTCATCAGGATGGATGTAATGAGATTTTTCTTCATGGCAAACCTCAGGCTAACCGAATGGCGGTGATCAGTACGTCAATCACCTTGATTCCGGCAAAGGGGGCAATTATTCCGCCCACACCGTATATGAACAAGTTGCGGCGAAGCAGGGCCTCGGCATTCATTGCCCGGTATTTCACGCCGCGCAGGGCCAGCGGGATCAGCGCGATGATAATCAGGGCATTGAAGATCACGGCTGACAGCACGGCTGACGCCGGCGTTTTCAGGTGCATGATGTTCAGCGCATTCAGCACCGGGAAGGTTCCAGCAAACATCGCTGGAATGATGGCGAAATACTTGGCGACGTCATTAGCGATGGAAAAGGTGGTGAGCGCTCCGCGCGTCATGAGCAACTGCTTTCCTATTTCCACGACCTCGATCAGCTTCGTTGGATTCGAGTCGAGATCGACCATATTTCCTGCTTCTTTCGCCGCTTGTGTCCCGGTATTCATCGCGACTCCAACATCGGCCTGCGCTAAAGCTGGAGCGTCGTTGGTCCCGTCACCGGTCATGGCGACAAGTTTTCCGCCGGCCTGTTCGCTGCGAATCAGCTTCAACTTGTCTTCGGGAGTGGCCTGGGCGAGGAAGTCGTCCACGCCGGCTTCGCGCGCAATCGCTGCGGCGGTCAAAGGATTGTCGCCGGTAATCATCACTGTACGAATGCCCATGGAGCGCAACTGCGCAAAACGATCCCGGATGCCGCCTTTGACGACGTCCTTCAGATGGATCACGCCCATAGCGCGGTGGTTCTCGGCGACGACGAGGGGCGTTCCGCCCGACGATGCGATTTTTTCCACGACGGTGCGGACCTCTTCCGGCATGGCTCCATGGCCGTCTGATTCGATATAGCGTGCGATTGCCTCGGCGGCGCCCTTTCGAATGTCCCGCCCATCGAGATTCACGCCCGACATCCGGGTTTGCGCGGTGAAAGGAATGAACTCAGCCTCGTGAGAGGCGAATTCGCGGCCTCGCAGGTTGTATCGCTCTTTCGCCAGCACCACGATCGAGCGTCCCTCTGGAGTTTCGTCGGCCAGCGAAGAGAGCTGCGCTGCATCGGCCATCTCCGGCTCCGATACGCCTGGTGCCGGGAGAAACTCTGTAGCTTGCCGGTTGCCGAACGTGATCGTGCCGGTCTTGTCGAGGAGCAGCGTATTCACGTCGCCCGCCGCCTCCACCGCGCGGCCCGACATAGCGAGCACATTGTGTTGCACCAGCCGGTCCATGCCCGCAATCCCGATCGCCGAGAGCAGTCCACCAATTGTGGTAGGAATCAGGCACACCAGCAGCGATACGAGAACGAACACGGTTTGCGGCGATCCTGAATAAACGGCAAAGGGCTGCAGGGTCACAACGGCGAGCAGGAAGATAATCGTCAGTCCTGCGAGCAGGATATTGAGGGCGATTTCATTCGGTGTTTTTTGTCTCGCGGCGCCTTCCACCAGCGCGATCATGCGATCGAGGAACGTTTCGCCCGGGTTGGATGTGATCTTTACCTTGATGTGGTCGCTCAGCACGCGGGTGCCGCCGGTCACCGCCGAGCGGTCGCCCCCCGCTTCGCGAATCACGGGTGCGGATTCGCCGGTAATGGCTGATTCGTCCACCGACGCCACACCTTCAACGATTTCTCCGTCTCCGGGAATCAGCTCTCCGGCTGAGACCGATACCAGGTCGCCGGCTCTCAGCTTGACGCTGGCAATCTCCTCTAGCTTTCCGTCCGGGCGGTATCGTTTCGCGATGGTTTCGGTTCGGGCCTTGCGCAGTGTGTCGGCCTGCGCTTTGCCGCGTCCCTCGGCCATGGCCTCGGCAAAATTTGCGAACAGTACTGTGAACCAAAGCCAAAGCGTGATCTGCAGGTTGAAGCGGAAGGCTTCGTGAGGATGGAGGACAAGGAGGATCGTGGTGATCACGCTGCCGATTTCGACCACAAACATGACCGGATTGCTCATCATGTTGCGAGGATTGAGTTTCAGTAGCGAACTCCAGGCGGCGCTACGAACAAGATTCACATCCCAAACGGATTTTCGGTGGCTTGCCATAGTTAGAAAGTTTTGCCTACATACAACAGCAGGTGTTCAAGAATAGGTCCCAGACTCAGGGCGGGGAAGAACGTCAACGCACCAAGAATCAAAATGACGCTGATCAAAAGGAACGTGAACAATGGCGTGGTGACCGGAAACGTACCAACGGAGGGCGGAACGTATTTTTTCTGCGCAAGATTCCCAGCGATGCCGAGCATCGGAATGATCATCAGAAATCGGCCTATCAGCATCGTGATGGCCGTCGCCGCGTCGTACCATGGCGTGTTCGCCGTCAGCCCGCCGAACGCCGAGCCGTTATTCCCGGCTGATGATACAAACGCATAGAGGATCTGGCTCAGCCCATGCGGTCCAGGGTTGGTGATGCCCGCGGTACCGAATCCCTTGACCATCGAGATTCCGGTCAGCGACAAAATGATGAGAGGGAAGACGAGCGAGACCAGCATCGCCATCTTCACGTCGTACGCTTCGATCTTCTTGCCAAGATATTCAGGCGTGCGGCCAACCATCAGGCCCGCGATAAAGACGGCCAGAACGATGTAGACGAGAATGCCGTACATCCCGGAACCAACTCCGCCGAAGATCACCTCGCTGAGCATGATGTTGACCAGCGGCACCATGCCTCCCAACGGGGTGTAGGAGTCATGCCACCCATTGATCGCGCCGCAACTGGCGTCGGTCGTCACCGTGGCAAATAGAGCCGACGTTGCGATGCCGAACCGGGTTTCCTTGCCCTCCATGTTCCCGCCGGGTTGCGACGTTGTCGCACGTTGCGCAACCGTCTGCGGATAGAGCGGATTCCCCCTCGCCTCGGCCCAATAAGCGACGGTGACTCCGGCCAGGAAGAGAATCGCCATGGCGGCCCAGACCGCCCAGCCATGCGCGATCGAGTTCGTCATCCGGCCCAGGGTATACGTCAGGCCCGATCCGATCGCGAAGATGCAAAACATCTCGAACATATTGGTAAGCGGCGTCGGATTTTCGAACGGGTGCGAGCTGTTCGCGTTGAAGAAACCGCCGCCGTTGGTGCCAAACTCCTTGATGATCTCCTGCGATGCCACCGGGCCCTGCGCGATGGTCTGCGTGGTAGCAAGGTCCATCACCGGCTTCCCTGAGGCGTCTACCGCGGGTTTGCCATCGGTACCAACCCGTTGCACTTGTTGCGGCTCGACCAGCTTCACGGTGTCGTATGGCTTGAGATTTTGCACGACCCCTTGCGAAACCAGGAAGAGCGCGCCAATTACGCAGAAGGGAAGCAGCACCCACAGACAGCAGCGAACGAAGTCGACCCAGAAGTTTCCTAATGTTTCCATCTGGCGCCGGGCGATTCCGCGAATGAACGCGATCGCCAGCACAATGCCTGTCGCCGCGGAGGCGAAATTATGGAAGGCAAGCCCGGCCATCTGCGTGAAATAACTCATCGTCGTTTCGCCGGAGTAGACCTGCCAATTGGTATTCGTCGTAAATGAAGCGGCGGTGTTGAAGGCAAGATGCTCGGGCGTAACTCCGCCGAGGTGCTGCGGATTGAAGGGGAGCAATCCCTGAACGCGCTCGATCAGGTACAGGACCAGCATTGAGACCGCGCTGAATAGCAGCATCGCAATGGCGTATTCCGTCCAGCGCATCTCGTGCTGCTCGTCCACGCCCGTGAGGCGGTAGATGAAACGCTCAACCGGCCGCAACGCCGGATCGAGAAACGTGCGCTCCCGGTTGAACACCCTGGTCATAAAGATGCCCATCGGTTTCGTGACCAGGAAGATCAGGGCGAGGAAAACGAAAATCTGCAGCCAGCCGTTCGTTGTCATTTCAGAACTTCTCCGGCCGCAGCAGCGCATAAAACAGATAAACCGCTGTTGCTACGCTCACGATGAGCAGAACTAGTGATTGCAGGTCCATGGTTGCCCCTATTTCACGCGATCGCAAAAATGCACATACGCGATCGAAACCGCAAAGAAACCGATCGTTACGAGAATCCAAAGAACGTCTTGCATTGTCCTGTCTCCAGAAAATGTTGCGAACCCTTACCAGGTCCCTTCTTTTCGCCCCCACCACCACACGAAGCCCGCGGTTGCGGTGTTCTGGTCTTTGCGTAGAACGCTCTGCACGTCGGTCAGGAACGATGGTTGGTTGGAAAAGTCCCGGCGCCACTCGTAGCGCATCAGAATCCCAGTGGCGACCTTGTAGTCGAGGGTCACCGTGTTTTCCTTGAGCGCCTGATTGAGGCCGCTAAACAGGCCGCCGCGATCGGACATGTACTCCGCCCGGGTAGCCAGAGCGAACTTCGGAGTCAACTGATATTGGAGGTAGGCGGCGCCCCCGTCGGTGTGCGATGGAGCGGACGATTCGCCTGGCGCGGCATTCTTCCAAAGCCGCTGAAGGAAGTAGTCGCCTTCGAGAGCAAAGGTCAGTTTCGAAGACGGCTGCCAGGTGACGTAACTGTCAAAGATGTGAGTCCGACCATTCGGCGCGGGCGAGATTGCTGTGAAGCAAAGGCCCGGCTGCACGGGAATGGAACCACAATTGGTCGCCGATGCCCGATCCGGATGCTCCTGCCCCAGGTAGTAGTTCATCGTCCAGGTAACGTTCTTGCGGGGCTTCGCGGTGAATCCGAACAGTTCATCTTTGAATCCGTTGGTCGCCTCAACCTGATTCGTGCCGTTCACGATCCAATAGTTGATTGCGAACCGGTCGTTCAAGGGGAGGCTGGCGCGCACGCCCATGTGGTAGAAGGGCAGAAAATCGAACCAGAAGGATCGCGAGTAGTTCATCTGGTCCTTGGTGTAATTGCCCTCGATTCCGATAGAACTGCCCCACTTCCCGAAATCGATGGACAGCCCTTTGCCCAAAGGCGCGACATACGTGCCATAGGCCTGAAAGACATTTCGATAAATCTGGGGTCGCGGCTCGTTCGTAGGGTTGCCCTGGAGTGTGTCTGTGGCTTGTCCGAATTGGAGGTCGAGACGCGCGCCCCAGCGCCTTCCGGCGCCTGGATCAGGCGCATGCTCCAGAACGATGCTGGCTTGATTCAAGCTGATCTCGTTGCTCAGCACGTCATACGCACGTAACAGATTCACGCGTCCCACCGGATTGTTGAAGTTATAGCCGTAATAAGTGTCGAGCCCGAAGTTGATCGTCGTGTCGCGGAGAAAGTCCAATGATTTCCGATCATCCGCGGCGAGCACAGGGGTGGACGTCGATGCCGCTAGCTGCTGAGTTGTGGGGGCTGGGTCAGGCGCCACGGCAGGCGCTTCCGCCGCAGGCAAGGTTCTGCTCTCCGTCGTCGTCCCCGCCTGCAGCATCTTCACGAGTTGCTTCAATTCCGTCACTTCTGTTTCCAAACGTTGGACACGTTGTCTCAGCTCATCCTGCGAATCTGCAGCTACTGTCTGTTGTGCGGTCGCTTGCGCAAAACAGATCAAAATTGCGGCGGTGCATGCCAGGTACGGCTTCATGACGTTTCATGCCTTTCTCCACCTCGCCAATGAGCACTGGGGTGGCGGAAGTCGTCACCCAGCATACGCACGTTTCATTTAAAACTTGACCAGAATCGCCATCGTGGCGCGGTCTTCCGCCTTGCGAAAGTCTGGATACCTGGTGTTCGCCGGCGATCCGGTGCGACCCGTCACACCGAAACGTGATGTACCGCCTCGAGGTAAGGGAAATCTCGACACGAAGCTAACTTGTTAGCGACTAGCAGCCCCAGTCGGCTTTGCCTGGCATGGCGAAATATGGGCGGTGTTCTGCTGGAGATGCTGTCGTCGCAAGTTCCAAGAGAGCCAAACGGGCCGCAGCCACCATCAGCTTACGCTCACTCGGTGAGGTGCGATCCCACGAAGAAGCCGAACCATCTGCCGCCTGACCGTGGGAATCGTCCGCCAGCGCTCCCCGGTAGTGATGAAGGAGCCTTGCCAATTCTTCCGCTGAAACATCCTGTATCGACCACATGCCGCATCCCTCCCGCGAGGTTCAACGCCCTCATCTGCCAATTCATTGGATAGCGGAGGCCATAAAGATTGAATAAAGACTTCGTAGAATGTTCGTAAGCGGTTGAAGAAAGGAAAAACAGGATCGGTCAAGTTGAGTTGCTACTCGCCGGGTTCGAAGCGATAGCCAACCCATGGTTCAGTGACAATGTAGCGCGGAGATGAAGCGTCAGGCTCGAGTTTCTTCCGCAACTGCCCCACAAACACGCGCAAGTATTCGACCTGCTCGGTGCTCTGTCCGCCCCAGATTGCTCCCAGCAAGGTCCTGTGGTTCACGACCTTACCCGGCCGGCGCGCAAGAAACACCAGGAGGTCGAATTCTTTCGGAGTCAGCCGGACCTCGCGATGAAGCACAGAAACTTTCCTGGCCGGAATATCGATGTGAAAGTCGCCGATCTCAATGATGGTCTCCGGCTCATTTTCGGCGGGGACGCGCCGGAGGTTGGCCCGCACGCGAGCAAGAAGTTCATTCATCCCGAACGGCTTGGTGACATAGTCATCGGCGCCGGCGTCGAGCGCCTCGACCTTTTGCTGCTCTTTGTCGCGCACCGACAAAACCACGATCGGAATCTGAGAAACGGCGCGGACACGGCGGCATAGTTGGATCCCATCCATCGCGGGCATGGAAAGGTCAGTAATGATCAGGTTCGGCGACCAGTCTTTCATGATCTCCAGCGCCATATCTCCGCTATTGGCCACCCGGATGTCATACCCCTGTGCGGAAAGGCTGGTGCGCAAGACGCGCGTGATCTGAGGTTCATCATCCACGACAAGAATGTGAGCCGGGTCCGGCATTACCGGGCCTCCTGCGTCACGATATGAACGTCGACAGCGGGGGAGTCCCGCAGGAATCGCTGAATCGCGGATAAGTACAAATATCGCTGCCAGCCTGTTCGCGCCGACCGCCCAAAGATCACCTGGGTGATGTGGTGCTCGCGAACGAATTGCGCCACTCCGTCGGCCACGCTGGTCCCGCTAGCCCGCATTACTTTCGCGCCCAGGTTTTCGGCGAAGCGCACATTTTCGGTCAGTGTCTTCTGATCCTCCGGGCGGCTATCGCGGCCCACGTCGACATAGAAAACGTAAAGGTCCCCGCCCATCGCCTGCGCCATGCGCGAACCACGAGCAATCAAATACTGGGCCGCGGGATTCGAACTGATACACACACCGATGCGCTCGCGCACGGTATGGGCCTGTTGGGTGCTGTCCTGGTCAAGATATGCATCCAGGCTGCGATCAACGACGCCAGTGACCTGGCGGAGGGCCAGTTCGCGGAGCGCGATCAGGTTGCCCTGGCGGAAGAAATGAGAAAGCGCCCGCTGCGCGCGGTCGACCGGATAAATGTCGCCTCGTTCCATGCGCTTTTTCAGCGCTTGCGGGGTCGCGTCGGCCAAAACAATTTCGTCCACGCGCTGCATCACCCAATCGGGAACCGTTTCGCGCACCTGTACGCCCGTGATCTGCTGCACCGTCGGACCAAGGCTTTCGACGTGCTGTACGTTCATTGTCGAAAGCACGTCGATTTTGGCGTCGAGAAGATCGAGCACGTCTTCATATCTCTTCGCGTGTCTGCTGCCTTCAATGTTTGTGTGTGCGAGTTCATCGACAACGGCCACGGCGGGCTTGCGGGCAAGAATCGCGTCCACATCCATCTCTTGAAAGATCGTGCCTTTGTATTCGAGTTTGCGAAGAGGGATACGGTCGAGCTTGCCGGCCAGTTCCGCGGTGGCCTTGCGGCCGTGGCTCTCGACCACGCCGATAACAACATCTTCACCGCGGCTGGCGCGCCGGATGGCCTCGCTCAACATGGCATAAGTCTTGCCGACTCCGGGGGCATATCCGAGGAAGAGTTTGAAGATGCCGCGCGATTTTTCGGGGGAAACCTCGTCCAGCCACTCTTCGGGCGTCTTCGTCATTCGGGTTATTCTCGTTCGCGGCGCGGAAATTGTCACCCCCATCGTACAATGCGGACTGTGAAAGTCGGTATCGAGACGCAGGCGATGCGCTACGCGACCGTGATCGCCGCGGTTGCGCTGATTACGGGTATCGATTTCCGGCTTCACGTGAATCCCACGACCGTTGCGCTGATGTTCCTGGTCGTGGTCCTACTGATCTCGGCGTACTGGGGGCTGCGTTACGCGGTGGCCCTGGCCCTGGCGGCGACAGCAGTTTTCAACTACTACTTCCTTCCGCCCATTCGCACCTTCACTATCGCTGATCCACAAAACTGGATCGCGCTCTTCGCCTTCCTGATCACCGCGCTGGTGGCCAGCAATCTTGCCGAACGGGCGCGCCGGGAAGCCGAGCGAGCCCAGCAAAGACGCCGCGAGGTGGACCGGCTTTATGGGCTGAGCCAGCGGCTTCTTGCCTCCGAAAACGTACTGGAGCTTTTGAATGCCCTGCCCAAGTACGTGCAGGAAACGTTTTCTGTGAGCAGTGTCGCGGTCGTCGCCGCGGAACACCCGTCGGTTTATCGTTCGTCGCTCGACGCAAAATTTGACGAGACGGTGCTGCGCTCGACTCTGCTGCGGGGAGAACCGATCAGCCAGGAGGGTGTCTCTTACGTTCCTCTGCGACTGGGCATGCGCACGGTGGGAGCGCTTGCCGTTACCGGAGACGAGCTGTCGAGAGAAACGCTTGACGCATTAGGAAGCCTCGCCGGTCTAGCGATTGAGCGGGCCCGGGCGCTCGAAGCTCTCAGCAAGCATCGGGCAGAGCAGGAGCACGAACGCCTTCGCTCTGCGCTTTTGGATTCGGTTACCCACGAGTTCCGCACGCCTCTTACCTCGATCAAGGCGAGTGTGACCACATTGTTATCGAATGCTACGTTGAACGAACCCGGCCGCAAGGAGTTGCTCACGGTCATCGATGAAGAAACGGACCGGCTGAACCGCCTTGTGGGGGAAGCTTCCGAGATGGCTCAGCTGGATGCCGGCCTTTTCAGGCTCGATTTGCAATCGCATTCCATCCAGGACGCCCTCGATCCGGCCATGCAGGATGCCCGAGCTTCGCTGGAGAAACATCCCGTCGAAGTTTCGTTGGGAAATGAACCGCTGCCGAAAGTTCGTATGGATGTAGCCCGCATCCGCGAAGTGCTCATGCACCTCCTCGAAAACGCAGGCAAGTATTCCGGTCCGGGCACGCCAATCAAGATTTCCAGCGAGGTGCAGGGAGACCGGCTGGTCACCAGCGTCTCCGACCGCGGTCCAGGCATCGATTCTTTTGAGCAATCGCTGATTTTCGAGAAGTTCTACCGGGGCCAGCATCAGCGCTATACCGCACCGGGCACCGGCATGGGACTCGCCATCGCCAAGGTGATCGTCGAAGCGCACGGCGGAAGCATCCAGGTGGTGAGCCAGCCTGGCAGCGGATCGGTGTTTTCCTTCAGCCTGCCCCTCGAAAACAGCCTGCGGCCCACGGGCGCGGCACCCGATTCGAAGTGATTACTGGTTTACCCAGTCCAGCCCGGCAGGATTGGCGCGCTAAGCTACAATCATCTGCTCATCTTCAGCGAAACAGAATTCTGAATCAGGCTTTCTCCAGGTGGAGCCCATGACGGCTGATATCGCAACCGGCGGTGCGGGTGATGTGGACAGTAAGAAAGTGTTCTACAACCGGTTTCTTCTGATTGTGGCTGGACTTGGCGGCCTGCTCTACGGAGTTGATGTAGGCATTATTGCCGGGGCGCTCCCCTATCTCGAGGCGACATCCGGATTCAGCCGCAGTGAACTCTCCATCGTGGTGGCCGCTGTGCTGCTCGGAAGCGTCATTTCCACGCTATTCGCCGGGCTGCTAGCCGACTGGATGGGCCGCAAGTGGCTGATGGCTGTGAGCGGTGTCATGTTCGTGATCAGTATCCCGATGATCGCTCTTGCGCACGGCTTTAGCCCGCTGGTTTCCGGACGGCTTCTGCAGGGAACCAGTGCCGGACTCATCGGCGTCGTGGTGCCTTTGTATCTTGCCGAGTGTCTCACCGCTTCGAATCGCGGCAAGGGCACGGGCATTTTCCAGTGGTTGCTCACGGCCGGGATTGCTCTCGCCGCGCTGATTGGCCTCCTTTTCAGCTTTCGCCTCGATCAAATTGCGAAGTTGGCGGATCCGGCGGCCATCTTTGCATTTAAGAACTCAGCATGGCGCGGCATCTTCTGGGTGTCATTGCCTCCCGGAATTCTGTTTGTGATCGGTAGCTTCATGCTGGCGGAGTCGCCGCGCTGGCTGCTGGCCCGCGGGAAAAAGGAAGCGGCGTATGACGCTCTGTTGCGCTCTCGAACAACCGAGCAGGCGCAACTTGAGCTGAAAGAAATGCAGGACGTCGTCGAGGCCGAGAAAAATAAGAGTACGGCTAGCGGGCGTGCGAAGGAGTCGCTCCTTCGGCGGAAATATGTCATCCCCTTTATCCTCGCGTGCGTCATCCTGGCCTGCAATCAGACCACCGGTATCAACTCGATCATCGCTTACAACACGAACATCCTGTTGCAGGGCGGCCTTTCCGATCTTGGCGCCCACGTCGGATACGTCCTGTTTACCTTTGTTAACTTCTTCGTGACCTTCGCGGGAGTGGTGCTGGTGGACCGCAAGGGCCGCAAATTTCTGCTTTCGCTCGGCACGGGCGGGATCATCGCCTCGATGATTTGCACCGGAGTGCTGTTCCGCCACACAGAGAAGCTGGGCGTTGATGCGAAGGCCGCATTGCAATCCATGATCACATCCGATCAGACCTTGCACCTCGCCTACAATCCGCAACTGGCCGAGCAACTGCTCATGGCATCGGGCAAGCCTTCCAGCCTGACGGGGAAGCCGACATCGCTGGTCGTGATCTATTCCTACGGAGACTTCCGGGCGGCCAGCCAGGCAGTGCGTTCCGACGATTCCGCCGCCAAGCCGATCTCGATCTCCCGCGAAGACGCCGTGCCCGCCAACAAGATTACCGCCTTCTTCTCGAACCCGTTCGCCGACCTTGAGGCCTCCCGCACGGCTGGTTTGAAGATCGAGAACGCATTAATCACACCAGTTCCCAGCCGCGAGAATGGGTGGCTCGTAGCGATCACTTTGTATTTGTTCATGGCTTTCTACGCGGTTGGTCCGGGAGTTTGTGTCTGGCTGGCTCTCTCGGAATTGATGCCCACCCGCATTCGCTCGAATGGAATGAGCATCGCACTGGTGCTTAATCAGGGAGTCTCGACGACGATCGCCGCAATCTTCCTGCCGACCGTCGGCAAGTACGGATACTCTGCGATGTTTTTCGGCTTTGCCGCATTTACCGTGATCTATTTCGTGACGGCAACGTGGTTCTTGCCGGAAACGAAAGGGAAGACGCTGGAGGAGATCGAAGCCCTCTTCGAAGGCTCCCATGCATGAGTAGATGACGTAGGGAAAGCCGCACCGGCTGTCCAGGAGCGCCGCTCCGCAGGATTCTGATGGCGGATCCGATTGCCCCAAGATTCGATAATGATTTACTCTCACTAATTCCATGATGGTGAATGAAAATCAGCACTCTCACATAATGCGGCGGGAGATCTATGAGCAGCCGGCCGCCATTTCCAGGACTATTGAAAAGCACCTGAAGAATGACGTGATTTTTCCTGGCGAGCTCCAGGCCATTGAGAGTTCGCTTCCCATCTTCGAAAAACTGATCATCGCCGCCAGCGGGTCAAGCCGGCACGCCGGGCTCGCCGGAGAGATCATGATCGAGGATCTTTCGGGTGTTGCCGTCGACGTGGAGTATGCCAGCGAGTATTGCTATCGCTCGACCCACGCCGCGGTGGAACCGATCGTCATGGTCATCACCCAATCGGGCGAGACCGCTGACACGATTGCCGCGCAGCGGGAGGCGCTCACGCGCGGGGTTAAGACGATTGCCATTTCGAACGTTTCTCCAGCGACGATCGTGCGGGAAGCGGGAGCGGCATTGATTACAGGAGCCGGGCCCGAGTTGGCGATACCGGCCACCAAGAGTTTTACTTCGCAAGTCACCATTCTGTATTTGATGGCGCTGTTTCTCGCCCGCAAGCGTGGGCGGATGACTTCCGAGGTCACTCGTACCGATTTGCAGTGCCTGCTGCGCATACCGGAGGCGGTCGAGAAAAATCTCAGGACATGGGACGACCTTGCCGAAGGATTTGCCGCGGTCCATTTCAAGGCCGAGAAATTCCTTTACCTTGGGCGCGGCGTCCATTACGCCATCGCCCGCGAAGGAGCCCTGAAGCTCAAAGAAATTTCTTATGCCCACGCGGAGGGCTACCCGGTCGGAGAGCTGAAACACGGGCCGAACGCTCTGGTCGATGAAAATCTGCCTGTAGTTGTGCTCGCTACCTGCGATTACAACGATCCGGATTCCATGCTGCGCTTTAGGCGGACGTTGGACGTGATGCGAGAGGTGAAATCGCGTCGCGGACCACTAGTCGCCGTGGCAACGCAGGGCGATACCGAGGTGGCTTCGATCGCCGATCACGTTTTCTACGTTCCGCCTTTTCCGGAGCTACTGCTTCCGATCGTGGAAGTGATTCCGCTCCAGCTGTTTTCCTATCACGTAGCTGTTCAAAAGGGATGCGACGTCGACCACCCGCGCAATCTTGTTAAAGCCGTGGTGACGGAATAAGCAGGGAAGTGCTGGCAGATTGCGGCGGCGACCCATCCTTGCCGTCGAACGCGAATCTATTCCGAGTGGTGACTTTCTTCGGAGAGCTTCCGTAAGGACAATCGTTCGTTGTGAGCCAGAACCAGCCCCAGCGGTACAACGGCAGCGAACGTGACCAGCCACAGGAGAATGCCGCAGCTGGCTGCCATCTCCGGCGGCACATCGAACACCGCGGACAACGTCGCAATCGTCGCCATCTGCGATCCGCCGCCCACCGCGGGCAACTGTAGCATCGAACCCACCATGCTCGATCCCATCAAGATGAGCAACTGCGAAACTGGAATCTCCAATGCGTCCACTCCATAGGAGTGCGTTACTTCCTGGTAGGCCAGTGCGATGAGATACCACATGCCAACGGAAACAACAGTCAGCCACAACAGCGATAGCGGTCCGTGAATGGTATTCAAGCCGGCGCCGAACTCTCGAACTCTTTCTCCGAGCTTGTGTCCAAAGTTCGAAGACAGATGGGAAAACCGTTCCTCCACCCATCGTGCGGTACGTTCGCCACTGCGCCGCACAATGACTGCGCCGATCGTAAGCCCCGCAACCAACGCGATCAGCACGAATCCGGCTTCCTGAAAGCGGCGGTAGTACTCGGGGTGAGGGATCGAAGGCAATGCGCTCGGAAGAAAAATAGCGAGAACAACCAGGAACGCGAACGCTCCAACATCGAAGATCCGCTCGACGGTCCAAACCGCGAATTGTGAAGAGAAGGATAAATTCGTGCGTCGCGCAATCAGATAGGGCCGGATGAATTCGCCCGCGCGTCCAAGCAGTGCCAGACCGGTGAAGCCGATCAGTGTCGGCGAAACCAGCTCAGTCACCGTTGTTTTTGGGCTCACTGGGCGCAGGAAGATCTTCCAGCGAATTGCCCGCATGACATACGCGATATAAATCAGCGCAATGCCATGAGCGACATGCACCTTTTTAATGCGATGGGTCTGGCTCCAGAACGTTCCCCAGTCGAACGTACGCCAATGCCGGTACTGGAGATAAACCAGCACGGCCAGAATCAGAAACACCGCCACACTGGCTAGTATCCGTTTGCGGTCCATGAAAAATAAAAACTCCGCGCCGCATCCGCGCAACGCGAAGTGGGAAACGGCAGTCTTAAGGTAAATGACAGTGCCATGGGGGTCAAACCAAGATGTTGGCGGATGTTAATGAAGCTGGGACAACGCTTTACCCGTCGAATTCAAAATCACCTCGGTGTGTACAGCTGGAACTGAGCGAGATTATTCGCTTGGAGTAGGAGTGGCTTTGGCCTGCGTGACGGGCTTAGGAGTTGGGCGCTTCGCAGCCGTTGCGGACTTCGCACTGGTGGTGGATCGGGCCGGACTGCTGCTTTTTGCTGTCGCAGTTGTTGAGGTTGGAGCGGCTTTCCCTTGAGCGATCTTCTTTTTATTGAAATCCTTCACGATGCGAGCAACATACGCTCGCGTCTCGCGGTAGGGAGGCACGCCGCCAAATTGCTCAACCCGCTGCGGACCCGCGTTGTACGCTGCCAGCGCTTTGACCAAGTCGAAGTTGTAGCGTTCCAGCAGTTCGCGCAAATACTTCGTTCCGCCGTCCACGTTGGCCTGCGCGTCGAAGGCGTTTGGCACTCCCAGTTGCGACGCGGTGCCTGGCATGAGTTGCATGAGGCCTTGCGCTCCCTTTGGGGACACGGCGCGCACATTGAATCCGCTCTCGGCCTTGATGACGCTGTTTACCAGATCGGGATCCAGCCGGTAACGCCCGCTCGCTTGATTCACGACTTCCGTCAGATCGGTCTTTGGGCGCGCCGGGAATCCGGCTGCTGGTCCGCTCACTGCCGCAGGCGTGCTCGTAACGGGCGGAGCAGGCGCCTCTTCGTAGTGGTCGATGTCCATGGTCGGAACGTCGACATAACTCGCACCATCAACGCTGAGATAAAGGCGGGTCAACTCGCCTACCACCTCGCGGCGTTCGTGCTGGATGGTGAATCCGTTCCTCAGAACAGCCACTTCCGCCGCAAAGCAAGGAAGCGCCGACACGGCGAGAGCAAGGAGAGCCCAGCAGCGAATTGACCGGAAAAAACGCATCCCATCCCAACCGAAATTCAAATTGCCGACGGCCCGCGACTAGCGGCCGGAAGCCAGCGGCTCGAGAACGGTATCGATCGCAGCAGCCAGGCCGCACGCGTCATTGCTGCCTGTCACTGCCCAGCCGCGCCCGCGCAATTCCTCGCAGGCATTCCCCATGATAACCGGGTACCCAGCAAACTCAAGCATTTCCACGTCATTGTGGTTGTCACCGATGGCCATGACCTGCTCGCGGGCGTAGCCGCGGAAGCCAGCCCAGCGCTCGAGAGCGTGTCCCTTGGAACACCCTGCATTGAGCACGTCAATCATTGAAAGATCGCGCTCCGGGTAGACCGTTCTTAAGATTGTCACCGCGCCGTCCAGCCCAGCTTGCTCCAGCGCAACCAGCGCCCGGCTCATCCGGGGCAGGGTGCCGCAAAACATTGCCTGCACGGGATCGGTCACGAGGGCTTTTTCGATCGGCACCACAAACTCGATGTATTGCATGTTCTTTTCGAGCCAACGCTGGATGCTGCCCTCCAGTTCATCGAGTCGCTCCAGGACCAGGGCCCCCTTCGTCTCTTTATCAAATGTGAGAACGGTGTGTCCCCGGAACTCTTGCATAGCGCCACATACTTTGCGGCAGGTTTCCAGGGGCATCAGGTCGCGGTGAAATGTCTTGCCCTGCAACGACCGCGTCACCGCCCCATTCGAACTGATCAGCCAAAGATCAAAGCCAAGCTGGTTTGCGATCGGCAAGGCGAACGTATGGCGACGGCCGGTCACCAGGACAATTTCGATTCCGGCAGCATGCGCCCGGCGTAACGCGGCCAGATCGCCTTCAGAAATCTTGAATTGTGGGTTAAGGAGCGTGCCGTCGATATCGGTCGCCAGCAGGCGGATAGGAGGTCTGGAACCTGTAATCACGCTCAATTTTACCATCCGGTTCTTTCGTAACGCGGTTGGTTACTCAGGCATTACCGCGCCGGAATGGGCGCAAGTTTTCCATAAGCCCACGTTCTCTTTCCGAGAGGGGAAAGTCATGAATCGACTTCTGGCGATTGCTGGCGCGGCACTAGTCACCTTCGTTCTATCAGGTTGTGCAACGAATGCAGCTCGCAATGTTTCTTTGATGCAGCCATCCACTGTTGAGGCCTCGGCGCCCACGCAAAAACCAACCGCGCGGCAAAAGAGAAGCTTGCAATCTTTTGCTACGGAAGCCGAACTCGCAGCTTATTTGCGCGATCTGGCGCAAAAAGAGCCGCAACGCATCAGGAATGAACAGAATTTGTCACTGGCTCTGTCCGCACCTGCTCCCCCGGCGGCAAGAGCAAGCGTTGCCGGAGCCGTCAGCGCCGATAAGCAGGAGTCGGTCACCAACGTCCAGCACGCGGGCGTGGACGAGGGGGGCATCGTCAAGGTTCACGGGAATTATCTCGTCGTGCTGCGCCGCGGAAGGCTCTTCACTATCTCGATCGAGAGAGGCGCGCTGACGCCTGTTTCCGCGGTCGATGCCTTCGGACCCGACATTGATCCCCGCTCGACTTGGTACGACGAGATGCTGATCTCGAGCGATTCCGTCGTTGTGATCGGATACAGCTACGAGCGGGGCGGAACCGAAGTGGGCCTGTTTGGCATCGACGACGAAGGACGGCTCACGTACCGCTCCACCTACCAGCTTCGCTCCAATGACTATTATTCGTCGCGAAACTATGCCAGCCGGCTGATCGGGAGCAAGCTGATCTTTTATTCTCCTTTGTATCTGAACCCAAGCGGAAGCGATCCCTTTCAGGGTTTTCCCGCCGTTCGCCGGTGGCATAAGGGCGCCGGTCAGGACGAGTTTCACCGCATCGTTCCCGCCACACAGGTGTACCGTCCGGTATTTCCCCTGGAATCGCTTTACGGCACCGCTCTGCACACCGTAACCGTCTGCGATCTGGCCAGCGGAGATTTTAATTGCAAGGCGACATCCGTCATCGGCCCGGCTGGCCGAGTGTTCTATGTCTCGCCGAGCGCCGTGTACATCTGGATTACGAATTCGATTCATACGGAGAAGGGAACCGAGAACAAATCCATGCTCTACCGGATGCCACTGGATGGTTCAGCGCCCAGCGCGCTGAATGTGTCGGGAAGCCCCGTCGACCAGTTCTCGTTCCTCGAAAGCGAAGACGGGTACCTGAACGTCCTGGTGCGCTCGCAAACCTCCGGAGACGCGATGTGGGGCGCCGAGGCCGCCGCGGGCAGTGTTGCCCTCATGCGCGTTTCTCTCGACAGCTTCTCCGACGGCACAGCATCGGTTCCCGCCCTGAGTTATCGAAGGCTGCCGCGGCCGAATGGTTACGCATTCCAAAACCGCTTTATCGGCGACTATTTGCTTTACGGATCCGGCAGCGGTTGGGGGTACCCGCAGCCAACGTCACGCTCGCGGCTGTACGCCATTCGATGGGCTAGCGGAGATGTGCATATGGTTCCATTGAACCATGGGACCGACCGCATCGAAGCCATGGGCTCCGACGCCATCGTGGTCGGGACCGACGGCAGCGATCTGCACTTCACCGCGATCGACCTCAGCCGCACGCCTCAAGCCGGAGATGAATACATTCGGAAAGGCGCGTCTCAGGGCGAACTGCGTAGTCACGGATTCTTCTACAAACCGGATTCGGAAGATTCTGGAATGCTAGGCCTTCCCGTCAGTCTTCCCGGCCGCCCGGGCTCGCAGCATCTCTTCGACAGCTCCGCAGCGATTCTCTTTCTGCACAATGAGCGAACCCACTTCGAAGAAGCAGGAGAGCTCGGAGCGCATCCAGAGCGCACGAAAGACGACGCCTGCCGGGCGTCTTGCGTCGATTGGTACGGGAACTCGCAACCGCTGTTTCTGCGTGGCCGCATCATCGCGCTGCTCGGATATGAACTGGTGGAAGGCTCTCTTTATAACGGCCGCATTCAGGAAATCCGCCGTGTAAACTATTCGCCGCAGGATCTCACCGCGTGGCGGCGTTAGGGGCCAGAAGGCTGCATTGCCTGATTTGCAGGTGATGAGGCAAAATGGAGCGGTTCTCCAAACCATGGATCACCGCTCCAAATTTTTCCTGGTGCTGCTTCTCGGGGCCGTGCTCGGCAGCCTCTCCTGTGGCGCATCGGCGAACCCGTACATCGGCCGCGTACTCACCTCGATCACCGTCACCCCCGGCACCGCTGATGCGCAAAACTTTCCGAACGGCCAGGTGATTTTCACAGCAACAGGAATCTTCAGTCTGCCACCCACCCCGGCGCCGGTCACCTTCACGTCTCCTTATACCGGCCAGTTCTCCGTGTCGAATCCTGCAACCTCTACGATTGCGACGGTCGTCTCCAGCGGATCGGGAACCATCACCGTCGCATGCGCCTCTGGCGCTTCGGGGACCGTGGACATCGTTGCCAATGCCGCGGCCAATAACGGGACAACCACGACAGTTGCCGGAATCGCGAAACTGACCTGCCCCTGATCGTCCCACCTTTACGGATGCTGCTTAGAGTTGGTGGTCGCGCGATCTAGCGCGGAGTAGCGTTAATCTGCTCGAGTTGCGCTGCGCGCCAGATCACGTAAACGGTTGCCGCCATCGCGATCACCGAAAGTTGTAGATGACTCCACTGCACGATCGGGCTTACCAGAGGCAAAACATAAACGAGATAGAGCAACAAACCGAGCCGGTGCCACAAGCGGCTCTGGATTCGCGTCCCCACCAGCCAATCGGAAGTGAGAAGCAACGCCGGAGCAAGGATGACGAGATCGTATACCGTCAGGTGCGGCGCAACCAGAACGGTCGCGAGCAGCAGCGCAGAAAATCGCAGCTCCAGGGGAACAGTCTGTTTCCTCCGCCACATGCTGACCGCAATCGCCAATACGAATACCGCACTCACAACGTAAAGGGGCAACGCAAGGTTCCCCCACGGAATGAGAATCGCCCAGAACGTGCGGAGGGAGTGCGTCTGATACGGGCGTGGCTCGAGCCATCGCCACTGCGTGGGAACCGTTCGCAATGCCACCAGCCATACCCGCAAAGGCTCGACCCCGAAGTAAAGAACGCCGGCCGCAAGCTGTGCTGTTGCCGAGACAAATGCGCCAAGCACGACCCTCCAGGCCCCGCTCAACGCGAAAACGATGGCCGCCGCCAGCCCCAACTGAGGCTTGAAGATCAGGCACCCAAGAACGAGTCCCGCGAGAACCTGCCGCCGCTGGCGCAATAGAAGAAATGTGCCGGTGAAGCAGGCCAAAGCCAAGGCGGATGTTTGTCCCCAGGCAATCAAGTGAAAGAACGCCGGGAAGGCGAGGGCCGCGAGCACGACAGTCAGGCCCTGATCTTGCAGGTTGCCGCAGCAACGCCAGACGCTATAACAACAGATCGCGTACAGGACCCCGCTGCAGCACCACCACACAGCGAGCGCCCACGGGTAGGCGAGATACGCGAGCGGCAGGAACAACAACGAGACCTGCGGGGGATAAAGGGGCAGATAACGTTTCCCGGTTGCCGCGGGCACTCGCCCCGATACAAGCGCTTCCGCCGCCTTCATGTCATACAGATCGGCCCCGCGATGCGCTGCCGCAAACGAGCCGAGCGTATAAAAATGCAGGAAATCCGTCCCTTTCACGTTGCCGTTGCGATCGACCAACCCGGGCGTAGCCATGGTCCACAGGTACAGGGGCCACAAGCACGCTGCGATGATGAAGGCATGCATTCGGAGGCGTCGCGGTGTCAGCCACCAGCTACGATGGCCGAACCGGACGTCGCGTGACTGAGAAAGCGTTTCGTTCATTCCTCAACCCGAAGGACTTCTACTGCCCGGCACGATAGTCCGCTAACTCCGGATTCGGGTCGTCGGGACAAATCTGCCAGGCATGTCGGTTCCGAAAATATTGAAGTAATTCCTGATTTCCTGCCGTTCCCAAGTCCCGGGCCCAGACGACTTTTGACCTGTCAATATCAGCGCGGTTATAGACCCATTCATTGTGCGGTCCATGATCGGGCGCGTAGCGCACGATCACGAGTTGCTCACCGGGCATAGCCTGCAGTTTTTTGGCAATCGCAGCCCGCTGTAAATTCCCGCGAGGCCACAGCGGTTCGATGTGAGTTCCAGTGACGACTGCGCAGATCCTGAGCACGACCATGGCGACGCACAAAACCGGGATAGCCTTGACCAGCGCCGTGCCGACTGGTCGCCCTCCTATTTCCCACTGCGCCATATGCCGCATGGATTGGACGATGAACAGGAAGAGCAGGGACGTAGCCGCGGCAATGTAGTGAGCCCCGGTCCACACTTCCAACACGATTCCGATAACGACTGCTGCACCGACGAGCATCGGGATCCTCATTCGCCGGTCCCGAAACGCGCAGGGCAACCCAATCAGCGCAACAGTAAAGATCGGTCCGATGTAGAAGACCCACAACACGCGGAATTTAAACAACAGACGTTGCACGAGTCCCCAAAAGGAATCGCCCGATTCGAAGTCGCGTTGCTCAAATCCCAAATAAAAATCACGCATCACGGAATAGCGGTACGCAGGTTCGGGCCGCAGATGTTGCCAGATGAAATAGGGCGCCACCGCATAGGTTTGCCGGTTCACCTGGTACGGCATCACAAGTGGATTGCCGGTGACTCGCCAGAAGTAGTAACCCATTGCCAATCCGGTCGCGGCCAGTAGCAGTGCAAGCGGCAACACCACCTGTCCAAAAACGACCTTCTGCGAAATTCTTTTTTGGCGAACCATCCATACCATCAACACCGCAGCAACCGGTAGGCTGAAGACGAATCCTTCATACGGCCTCGTATTCGCCAGAATTGCCAGACCGGCGCCCATGAGGAGAGCATCGCGAATCCGCGCATGCTTCATGACGCGGGGAAGGGCGCCAAGAACCATTGCTCCTCCCAATGCCGTAAGGGGCCCAGGAAAATAACTGTTCATCCAATAGCTCAGAACTCCAAGGCGAAGCGCAGCGAGCACCGCCCCCATGAGCGCCCACGAGGGAGGCAGCCATCCCTGCAGCATCCAGCAAATTCCTGAGCACATCGCGCCCGTTGCCAGAAGCTGGCCTACCCACGGATGTCCCAGCAACTGTCCCAGCGCGAGCACCAGTCCTTGTCCCGGCGGATACATGGACATATACGTTGGCTGCTGGATCACGTGGAACGTTTCGAAGTGAATCCACATGGGGTGTGTCGGATTCGTGAGCCTGCCGTGAGCGAATGTGTCGGCAGCGAGGAGCAAGCTGAACTCGTCGTGAAATCTTGGTTCCGGCACGCCAAGGATGGGAATCAGCGCAGCTCGCATGGCGATGACAGCAACGCCGACTCCGAACACACAGGTCTGTCGCCGGCGCGCGAGGGCGGCGAATGATCCTCCGAATAAGGGAATCGGCTTGGTGGCGGCAGAATTCCTGGTCTTCCAGTGCGACCAGGCAATCAAAAATCCGGCAGCCAGCACCAGGAACAGCTCGATCAAGGTAAGCAGAACTGGCGCCAGCCGGACGTAGAGATTCAGCATCGTGTTCTGGGGACTACTTTACGCTAACGGGTTAGCAAACAAGAAAAAGCCTCCGCCAGGTGAGGGCGGAGGCCGTTTAAAAATGTCTTTCCTAGCGGCTCGCGACTTCCTTTACGTTGATCTCTTCAAACAATCCGTCAACGATCTGAATCATCTCGTCATCGACCGTACGGTTGCGGGAGATGGCTTCCTTGAGAGGGATCGAGATGATCTTGTTCGCACGCAAAGCGGCCATGCAACCGAATTCGCCGCGATGCGCCATGTCGATCGCGCCCAGCCCGTAACGCGTGGCCAGGACACGGTCGAACGCGCTCGGCGAACCGCCGCGCTGGATATGCCCGAGAACCACGGCACGGGTTTCGAAGCCAGTGCGCTTTTCAATTTCACGCGCCAGGATGTTGGCAATACCTCCGAGTTTGGCGTGGCCGAACTCGTCTTTGCCCATATCCTGCACGATCGGAGCGCCAGCGCCTTCGGAGAACTTGGCGCCCTCGGCGACCACCACGATCGAGAAGTAACGCCCGCGCTCATGCCGCTGCCGGATTGACTCGGCAACTTTATCAACGTCGAAGGGCCGCTCCGGAATGAGGATGGCATCGGCGCCGCCCGCAATCCCGCTGTAGAGAGCGATCCAGCCGGCATCACGCCCCATCACTTCGACCACCATTACCCGGTTATGGGCCTCCGCAGTGGTATGAACGCGATCGATCGCCTCGCAAACAATGTTGCATGCCGTGTCGAACCCGAACGTGTAATCGGTTCCACCCAGATCGTTATCGATCGTCTTCGGCACGCCAACAACCTTGGCGCCGCTTTCGTGAAGCTTCTGGGCAACCGACAATGTGTCGTCGCCGCCAATCGCGATCAGCGCATCGAGATTGTGCTTGCCGATTGTGGCCAGGCAGCGCTGCACGCCATCTGGCCGCTTCGAGGGATTTGTGCGCGAAGTGCGCAGAATCGTTCCGCCGCGAGGGAGAATCCCGCTCACAGCATCCAGATCGAGAGGAATGCTGTTGTCATCGATCAGCCCGCGCCACCCCTCCAGAAATCCCATGAATTCATCGTGATAATGAAAGATTCCCTTGCGTACCACGGCGCGGATTACCGCGTTCAGGCCGGGGCAGTCGCCACCACCCGTTAACATCCCGATTTTCATTCCATGCTCCTATGTATGAGTTCTGGTTAACGTCCTTGGAATGCACTCCGGGCTAGAGGCGATAGACGAAGGGCCCCGAAACGCAGGAGTGACAGTCGTTCGGAACACTCAGGTTATCACCAAATTGCGGGAAGCTAAAGAACGAAGGGGATGAGAGTTCCGTGTTTTTCTAGCGCCGAATGGCCGAATCGGTCGTGTGCGCCGTCTAACTCGACTCGCTGCTATCCTTCTTCACCCACAGAACCTTGATGCTTTTGCTCTCGGAGTTCACAAAACATCTCACCCGCACAAAGCGGCTTTCCATCCCTTTTAAAGCTTCGGGGTTCGCGATCGACCATTCGGAATCGATATCAGTCCAGAAGTTTTTCCGTCGGCGCTGACCTTTCCCGAAACGGTCAGAGGCTTCGCCGTGAAGACCGAAGCTTGTGCATCAACACGCTTTCTGCTCCTGAGCGAGCCCAGCACCGCCCACCGCGATCCACACCGTCAGCGCGATCAGAACTTGCCTCGTCATTAGCGTCCCCTGGTAACAGGATTTGAATGCCCGGCCATATCGTAAGGGGAAGTGAACGCGACCCCGAAATTAAAAATAGTTATGGGAGCGATTCGAAACTTGCGGGTCTTCTCGGCGGGGGCTCGCCGCGCTGCAGATTAGCCCAGGCGGCCGAAAGATTTGCACTCCGGCCACGAATTGGCCAAAATGCTCGACTGACCATCATGAACAGGACTGGGGTAGTGCTGGCCTGGGGAGCGGTTTCGATCGTCGGAGCTGCGGCCGTCGCATACGTTGCACTTCATCGCGGAGAGCCGATCAATGCTCTTTGGCTGGTCGTGGCGGCAACCTGCTGCTTCGCCTTGGGATACTGCTTTTATAGCAAGTTTATCGCTGCCAAAATCCTGGCCCTTGACGCTCTTCGCGCTACCCCAGCCGAGCGCCTCGACAACGGCCGGGACTTCGTCGTTACCAACAAGTGGGTCGTCTTCGGACATCACTTCGCCGCGATCGCGGGCCCCGGTCCCCTCGTCGGCCCCGTCCTCGCCGTCCAGTTCGGATATCTCCCGGGAACACTCTGGGTGCTGGCCGGTGCAGTTTTCGCCGGCTGCGTGCAGGATTTCGTCATCCTGCTTTTCTCGGTTCGCCGCGATGGCAAATCGCTGACCGAAATGGCCAAACAGGAGATCGGTCGCATCGGGGGACTCGTGGCCTACGGGGCAGTCATTGCCATTCTCGTCATCTTGCTCGCCGTCGTGGCCTTGATAGTCGTCAACGCCTTACGCGATAGCCCATGGGCAACGTTCACCATCGCGATGACGATTCCGATCGCGTTGCTGATGGGTGTCTATCTGCGTCGGATTCGGCCGGGCAAAGTGTTGGAAGTCTCGGTGATCGGATTCATTCTGGTCCTGCTCGCGATCTGGGGTGGACAGTGGGCGTCGCAGAATCCCGCCGCGGCCCACCTTTTCACGCTTTCTGCTGCCACGCTGGCGATCCTGATCATGATTTACGGATTCGCCGCTTCCGCCTTACCGGTGTGGCTCTTGCTCGCACCCCGCGACTACTTAAGCACTTTCGTAAAGCTCGGCACGATCGGATTGCTCGGCATCGGCATGGTCGCGCTGCATCCGACACTGCACATGCCGGCTCTCACCCGCTTCATTGATGGTACCGGCCCTGTGTTTTCGGGCAAGGTTTTCCCATTTGCCTTCATCACCATCGCATGCGGCGCCATCAGCGGGTTTCATTCCCTGATTTCGAGCGGAACAACTCCCAAGCTCATCGCTCGCGAAACCGAGACTCGCATCGTCGGATACGGCGCGATGATGTGTGAATCGGCGGTCGCCATCATGGCAATCATCGCCGCCTGCGTCATGCAGCCCGGCGTATATTTCGCGATCAACAGCCCTGCGGGAATCGTCGGCCAGACCGCTGCGGCCGCCACCACAACGATCTCGAATTGGGGATTCCCGGTCACAGCCCCTCAGATGCAAGCCCTGGCGCACGCCGTGGGCGAGCAGACACTTTTCAATCGAACGGGAGGAGCGCCGGCATTCGCGGTCGGGATGGCCCATATCTTCTCGCAGAGCCTGGGCGGCGAAAGGCTGATGGCGATCTGGTACCACTTCGCGGTCATGTTTGAGGCTCTCTTCATCCTGACCATCCTCGACGCCGGTACCCGCGTGGCGCGCTTCATGATTCAGGATGCCTGCGGCCATATCTACAAACCGCTGGGCCGCACCAGTTGGTATCCGTCCATCCTCGTGACCAGCGCGCTGATCGTGGCTGCCTGGGGATATTTTCTTTGGCAAGGGGTGAAGGACCCTCTTGGCGGGATTAACTCGCTGTGGCCGCTGTTTGGGATCGCCAATCAGCTGCTGGCGACGGTCGCACTCTGCGTTGCGACGACCATCATTATCAAGCTGCACCGCGCCCGATACGCCGCCGTCACTCTGGTGCCGCTGGCGTGGCTGGTCGCTGTGACCTTTACCGCCGCATGGCACAAAGTTTTCGATCCAAGTCCGCGCATCGGATTCCTGGCGCAGGCGCGGGCTCTCGCCGCCGGGCCTGTTACCGCTGCGACCGCCCGCGTGATTTTCAACAATCGTCTCGATGCCGTTGTCACAGCCATTCTTGTGGTCATGGTGACACTGGTGCTGATCGAGTCGATGAGGCAGTGGATCGGCATTCTCATGGGAAGGGAAGAGGTGACCGTGAAAGAGGCGCCATTCGTGATGACCCGTCTGGCCGAGGAGAGACTATGAATGGCTTCGCACGCTTCACCCGAATTCTGCTTGCTACGTTGCGAGAGATCTTTGACGAGGCGCCCTACGCGCGGTTCCTGCAATCAAAGCAACTCGCCTCTTCTCGCGCTGCCTATGCGGCGTTCCAGCGTGAGCGCGAGGCGAGTCAGTCCCGCCGGCCCCGGTGTTGTTAGTGCGGATTTTCATCAACAGTCGTTAAAAGGAGTCGAACCGATGTTGCACAGAATTTCCCTTGTGATTGTGCTGGCGCTCGGCGCGTCGTTCACCGTAAACGGGCAGCAGAGCCAGACCTATGACTCCCACACGCGCACCATGCGTCCCGTGATTCGCGGCCGCCAGGCCGCCGTTGCGACGATGAAAGCCGAAGCCACGGAAGTTGGACGCCGCATCCTCGACGCGGGCGGCAATGCCTTCGACGCCGCCGTCGGCGCTCAAGCCGCCCTCGGCGTGACCGACTTCTCCTTGAATGGTGTAGGCAGCGACGCGGTGCTGCTTATCTATAACTCCCGCGACAAGAAGGTTTACTCCATCAATGGCGAACCTCGCGCCCCGAAACTCGCCACCATCGAGTGGTACGAGAAGAACAGCGGCGGCAAAATCCCTGAAAGTGATGGCCTCCTCTCCGGAGGCCTGCCCGGAGTCGTCGACGCCTGGTACACGCTTCTCGACCGCTGGGGCACCATGACGTTCGAGCAAGTGCTGGCTCCGGCCATCGACTTGGCCGAAAACGGATTCCCGTTGAGCGAGTACGGCGCTTCATATATCGCCGGCGAGAAAAAAATCCTCAAATATCCGACGACCGTCAGAATTTATTTGCCCAACGGGCATCCGCCGAAGGCGGGAGAAATCCTCAAGAATCCCGACCTTGCTCGCACCCTGAAGAAACTCGTCGAGGCGGAGAGAGAGAATCGCTCAAAAGGCCGCCACGAAGCGCTCAAAGCTGCCCGCGACCGTTTTTATAAAGGCGACATTGCCCGCGATCTCGCCGCCTTCTCCGAGGCCAACGGCGGACTTTTCCGATACGAGGATTTTGCCGAATATTTCGTCGAAGTCGAAACTCCAGTATCCATCAACTACCGCGGATACGACGTGTACAAAAATCCGTCCTCCAGCCAGGGCCCCACCGAACTGATCGCCCTGAATCTGCTCGAAGGCTACGACCTGAAAGCCATGGGCCACAACAGCCCCGACTTCCTCCACACCAGCGTTGAAGCTGTAAAGCTCGCGATGGGAGACCGCGAGAAATTTCTCGGCGACATGGATTTCATCAAGATCCCCTACGCCGGCCTGCTCTCCAAAGAGTATGCAAGCGAGCGCCGCAAGCTGATCGATCCCGCAAAAGCCTCGCTCGAACTCCGTCCCGGCTCGCCCGAGAAATTCATGTCGCGCGCCGCGCTCGACCGTCCGGTGCAGGAAGTCCTCGAAGGCCACGCGCCTCACGATGGCGACACCAGCTACGTTTCCGTGATCGACAAGGACCGCAACATGGTTAGCTTCGAGCCCAGCCTCCACAGTTCGTTCGGCACAGGCGTGGTGATGGGGGATACCGGCATCATCTTCAACTGCCGCGGCGATTATTATTCGCTGGTGCGCGGCGAGGCCAATGCGCTCGAGCCCGGTAAGCGACCGCGCAGCACGCTGCAGAGTACGCTGGTGATGAAAGACGGCCAGCCCTGGGCAATCCTCGGCAGCCCGGGCGGTGACGACCAGACCATGCGCACCATGCAGACGCTGATCAACATGATCGATTTCGGCATGAACATTCAGCAGGCGATCGAGGCCCCACGCTGGTCGTCCCGCAGCTTCCCGGCATCGCCGTTTCCGCACACCATGTATCCCGGCGACATGTCGGTCGAATCGCGCATCCCCGAAGCTACGCAGCAGGCGCTCATCTCCCGCGGCCACAAGCTTAGGGTGACCGGACCGTGGACCCTGGGATCAAACGCCGGCATTGTGATCGACCAGCAAACAGGGGTTCTAAGCGCCGGCGCTGACCCGAGGGTGGATGCCTATGCGTGGGCGTGGTGACGCAGGTTCTCACCGTATTGGTAAAAAATCGTTCAGATGGTTGTGACTCGCGCAAGCGAACTAGCGATCTCGCTACTCCCTTTCTCCCATTCCGCGATACACTGCACTCAATGCGCGTGCTCGGCATCGATTGCGGCGGAGAATACACCGGCTTTGGCGTCGTCGAGATGAATTCCGGCGGTAAACTCTGCTGTCTGACCTGCGGCGCCATCAAGCTCTCTTCTCGTGAACCGCTGCCCGTGCGCCTCTCGCGCATCTTCGACGAGCTTCGCGAAATCATTTCCGCCCACCAGCCTGACGAAGTTGCCATCGAAGACGTCTTCTACGCCCTGAACGTGAAGTCGGCTCTGAAACTCGGGCAGGTGCGCGGAGTTGCCATGCTTGCCGCCGCGGCCGCCGGGCTCGAGGTGGCCGAGTACTCGCCGCTCACCATCAAATCGTCTGTCGTTGGATATGGTCGCGCCGAAAAAGAACAAGTCCAGCAGATGGTGACACGCCTGTTAGATCTCGCGACCGCCCCCGAGCCCATGGACGCCTCCGACGCCCTCGCCATCGCGATCTGCCATCTCCACACGGCAGCCACGCTAACTCGCCAGCGCGTTGGCGCCCGCTGACGAAACCTTAAGCTGGTATCGGGCAACCCCCGGCAGATTTTTGGCATAATCACTGCATAGAAAATTGAAGAAAAAACGGACTCGCCGCTGCAGTCCCAAGCCGCAAACGCGGCGCAAGATTGCAGCCCTCGGCGCAGGCCGTGGGCAAGTTTCGGAAGGAAAAAAGCCCCGAACGGGGCGGAAGAAAAGACCTTTGAGGAAGCTTGGTATAGTTCACCGAAAAGAGCCTAACGTGCAGCCGCCTGACGCTGTTCGTTTGCTTTGTGCTGTGTTCTTCGCAATTCTTCTCTTTACCACCTCCTCTCGCGCTGCCGATCCCGCCACTATCACTTTCTCCCTCGATTTTCCCCAGTCCGATCCCGAGCACTACAGCATTGCCGTCAACTCCGACGGCCATGCCAGATATGAATGCACTGCTCTGATCGCGACCGGCTCAGATGATCATGAAACCTACCAGACGGAGTTCACCCTCTCGGAGCCAACCCGGGCGCGCATCTTCGACCTGGCTGCACAAGCACATTATTTTTCGGGGAAAATCGATTCCGGCAATCGCAAGCTGGCCTTCACGGGAGCCAAGAAGCTCACGTACTCGGACGGACAGCGCAATAACACTGGCGAATACAACGTCGCCGTGCAGCCCTCAGTTCTGCAGCTGACCACGTTATTCCAGAACCTGGCCACGACCCTGGAGTATGGCCGCAGACTTGAGCATCTGCACCGTTATCAGAAGCTCGCGCTCGACGACGAATTGAAGCGCATGGAAGAGCAGGCCCGCCATGGCGAACTTGCCGAATTGCAGGCAGTAAAGACCACGCTGCAGCAAATCTATGACGACCAATCGGTGATGAATGTCGTTCGCGCCCGGGCAGAGCGGATTATGGAAATGCCACCCTCTTCCACTCAGCGTTAGCGAAAAAAAGGCGGCCACCAGGTTCGATGGCCGCCCTTGCCAGCAACTTTTTCTATTGCCCTGCTAGGGGCAGGCTCGTATTCACGACAGCCGTTTTTCGAGAGGCCGCCGGTACGGGGAAGTGCAGCACGATCCCGAATTTCGGCAACTCCAGCTCTCGCACGTAGCTGCTGTTCGCCACTTTATCCAGCACGAGTTGATTGGCCCCCGACAGCCGGTAATCGTCGATGTCGTTTACCAGGATCATGAACCCGGTGCGGGCATCGCTGATGCGGCTGAGCGTGAGCATGCCGGTCGCACCGTTTTGCTGCAGCCAGAATCGGTAGGTTCCGGCGGGAATCAACGCGTTCTTCCAGTGCACCTCGTGCGTCAGGCTGAATTCTCCGTGCGCAGATCCTTCTGACGAGGCGGGCGCTGGCAAGGCTGTCCCCAGGCTCAAAGCCAGCAGCCCGGCAAATAGAAACGTACGAATCAAAGTCATAGGGTCTCCTGTTTCGCCCTTCGGAACGGGCAGTCTGATGAGCAGGCTCCCCGCCGCTAATACGGAGAACACGGGCTCAGATTGTTTGTGGAGACCGACAAGGTCAGGAGATTTGCTGCGCCGCAGACTCGGCTGGCACGCAAATACCGGCTCCGCGGGACCGGCAGCACTGTCGGTTGCGGAGTAATCAGATTGTGACGCAGAAGCGTACGCGCGTCCAACGCGAAGAATCGATAGCAGCGATTCACGATACGAGCAGCGTTGCTACGTGAGGACACACTCCTTCAGGAACTCGTGGAAATCTGTTGCCGGTGCCTGGCTGCCAAGTTGCCGCAGCATGAGCGCAACCTGGCCTCGGTGATACGTGGAGTGGTTGGCCAGATGCTGCATGAGGAACCCGAGCGCGATCTTCGTATCGCGGAAAGGAAGCGGCTGCTGCAGAGAGGTGTCGGTCACGCCATCGACGAATTCGGTCAACTCCTTCTCGACCTCCGACCATTTTGCTCGCAATGAGGCTGCATTCGGGAATTTTTCCGGAGCAAGCACAGCATCGCGGCGCTTTCGCAATTCTGCAACTTGATCAGTGCTTTGAGGCGGTTGCTTCCAATAAGCCAGCCAGATCCACGCTCCTCCGAGAATATGCGCCAACGTGTTCCGGACGGAAGGGAAGCTGCCGGCTAGATCCCGTATGAATTGCTCATCGCTGAGAGTCGAGACTGCCTCCAGGATGCGCCGATTGGCCCAGCGGTCATAACGATACAGAAGAATGATGTCGTCTTTCGTCATTCATGGCTCCGGGAAACGAGTGGACTGCGGCTCATGAGTGGGTTGTCCGAAAGCTTAGCCTTACCGGGACTGCCAGCGTTTACAGATGACATCTCTTGTTCGTTGTCGTCTACCGGTGGGAATAGAACAGGTGACTCGCAGAGCACGCTCCACGAGGACTCGCATTTCCAACGGTCACGAAGCTATACGCAAGATGCTGTGACACAATTGCGAACTAGAGCAGCTTTGAGTGTAATAGTCGACATGGACACCACCGCGCAAAATAAAGTTCATGCCATGACGGGGCTTTTCCCCGGCGACTACTTCATTCAGGAGTTTGACTTTGACGGACAGAGTTTGTTTGCCTACGGGCTACTTCGCCGCATAGACGGCACGAAGTATCATGCGGATTACAACTGCAGCAATCCACCGTCACAACCGTCGTCGGTATCCAAAGAGTCCCATCGAGTGGTCGGTCGCATCAGCAAGCGGGCATATCACTTGGCGCGTTTGCGCCGATGGCCGAACTCGCAGGCAGCGGTTTCAGCGTTGATTGATTTCTCGGCTGGTAAGAAGATACCGCTGTCTGTTTCAGAGAGGTTTAGCTTACTGTTTGTCAGATGAAGTCAAGTCGGCCCAGCTAGACCACCGTGTAGACAGACCCGGCGAGAGCTTGTGTCGAATCGTTCGTAAAGCGAACAGGCGGAGCAGAGGCGCTCGATAGGAACGATGGGAATTCAGCAGACGACTCGAGGCAGGGCTCCATCGCATCTATTCGAAGCAGCCTGACGGCAGCGAACATCTCGAAGCCACGTCCGCTTCACCCTCGTGTGGAGCAAGCGGAGCAATGTCTGGCAACTGATTCGTGTCATCAGTTATGACCACCGTTAAACGATTCCAACGGTTCGATTGTGAGGAGTCACGCTTCTTTGACGGTTCCGGACCACTCGCTGGCACCAGTTTCCTTTTAATCGAGATTTCCTTCCATTCCGCCTTGTCAATTTGCTACCCCGAGACGGCCCGTGAGACGATGGGGAGTGGACAGGTGGCAGTGACCAGCCACCGTCACCAGAAAGGCCCAAAATGTATCAAAAGCGCCCTGGAGTTTTCATGGCCGATTGGTGGGATGCCGACGGTCGCCGCCATCGCAAGCAGTTCTCAAATGCCCAGCAGGCACGCGAACACGAGCATCGCGAGACTGCCCTTGCCCATGCCGAACGGGCCGGCCGCGAGCTGAAGCTGGCGAGCCGCGGAGGTGGCGCCAAAGCGCGTCCACAGGAGCCAAACAACGTCACCATAGACCCGGCGAAAGGCAAACTGGGCGTGATGATTCCGGGCATGGGCGCGGTCGCGACCACATTCGTGGCCGGTGTGGAAGCCATTCGCAAGGGGCTGGCGAAACCCATCGGTTCGCTCACCCAGATGGGCACGATCCGGCTCGGGAAGCGCACCGAAGGCCGATCGCCAAAAATCAAGGAGTTCGTCCCGCTCGCCGGCCTCGACGACATGGTCTTCACCGGATGGGACATCTTCGAGGACAACATGTACGAGGCCGCATCGAAAGCCGGTGTGCTCGACCAGCGTTTGCTTGACCAGATGAAGCCGTTCCTGTCTTCGGTCCAGCCACGGCCCGCTGTCTTCGATCACAATTACGTCAAGAAGATCGACGGGCCCAACGTGAAAAAAGGCAAGAACAAGATGGATCTTGCCCAGCAATTGCGCGCCGATATCCAGGAATTCAAAAAGACCAGCGGCGCCACCCGCCTCATCACCATGTGGTGCGGATCGACGGAGTCTTACATCGAGCCCACGGAAGCACATCAATCCGTGAAGTCGTTTGAGAAGGCGTTGCGCGAAAACGATGAGATGATCGCCCCGTCGATGATCTACGCTTACGCCTCGCTGATGGAGGGCGTTCCGTTTGCGAATGGGGCGCCGAATCTCACCGTCGATCTTCCCGTCATGCTCGAACTCTCCCGCAAGAACGAAGCGCCAATCTGCGGCAAGGATTTCAAAACCGGCCAGACTCTGATGAAGACGGTGCTCGCGCCCGCTTTTAAAGCGCGCCTCCTCGGGCTCAGCGGATGGTATTCGACCAACATCCTCGGCAACCGCGACGGCGAAGTTTTGGACGATCCCGGGTCGTTCAAGACGAAAGAAGAATCGAAGCTCGGCGTGCTCGAGCACATCCTGCAACCGGGACTTTATCCGGAACTCTACGGGAATATGTACCACAAGGTGCGGATCAACTATTACCCGCCGCGCGGTGATAACAAAGAGGGATGGGACAACATCGACATCTTCGGATGGCTCGGCTATCCCATGCAGATCAAAGTCGATTTCCTGTGCCGCGATTCGATTCTCGCGGCGCCCATCGTTCTCGACCTCGTCCTCTTCCTCGATCTCGCAAAACGGTGCTCCGAACTGCGCGGCCTCGGCATCCAGGAGTGGCTGAGCTTTTATTTCAAGTCTCCGATGACCGTGCCGGGGCTCTATCCCGAGCATGACCTGTTCATCCAGATGATGAAGCTGAAGAACACGCTCCGTCACTTGAAGGGAGAGACGCTGATCACCCACCTGGGATTGGAGTACTACGATTAATCATTCGCAATCGGGCGGCACGGCGGGCGCGCAGGTACAGCGCGCCGCCGACCGCATTTAACCCGACTACCACCGCGATCGTTTTCCACGCGTAGGACGCCGGGTTTGGCACGTCGATCACCGGGAACACCGATAGCACGACGAACAAAAGAGTCACAACAAACCCTGAGCAGGCTGCCAGCTTCACCGATGGTCCAGGCTGAACTCCCAGCTTCTGTCCGCGCAGCAAGGGGATTGCGAACATCGCCAGATAAACCAGTCCGTACAGCGTGAAGCCCCAGATCTGGATCAGTGAGAAGGCTTCCTCTTCGTTTACTCCCGCCAGCGCAATCACGCAGGCCGCGAGGGTCGCGGCGGCGGCGAAGAACACCGAATTGATCGGCGTTCGATACCGGGGATGCAGGCGGGTGAACCACGAAGGCAGAATGCCTTCCCATCCGGCCACCATCGGGAGCCGCGCGCTGTTGGCGAAGGCCAACGCGGCGGTGCAGAAGACGTTGGTGAAGAGCAGCAGGATCGTGATCGGCGCCAGCAACCTTGTCGGCGTGGACGAACCCAAAGCCATTGTCAACGCCTGCGGAACCGGGCCGATCAGGTTGATCTGGTTCGCGGGGACAAACGCGAGAATCGCGCTGGTTCCGAAGATGTAGAGGGCGCCGATGATCGGGGCCGAGATCACGATCGATTTCCCGATGGTGCGCGCCGGATTGCGGCATTCTCCCGCGAGGATCGCGACGAATTCAAAACCACAAAGAGCGCCGAAGGTCATCTTGCTGAAGATGCTCACGCTCAAGAGTGTGGGCGGCGGAGCGACCAGCGGCAGTGCCTGCGCGGCACGATCGCCTGCGATCCAGTGGCGCGTGGCTGCAAGCAATACCAGCAGACCGAGGGAAAAGATCGTCATTAGCCCACCGAGATTGATCACCCATTTGCCGACGCGCAAGCCGACCGCTGTGATCACGACCATCGTGGCCACCAGCAACAGGGAAGCGGCGAGGATCATCCCTTTGCTCGAAGCCATCCACTGAGCCTTGTCGCCAAAGGCGAACGCGACGTAGGTGATCAGCACGAATCCGTACTCGCCGACCAGCAGCACGATGTAAAGCCAGAGATTCCAGGCGACGAGGAATCCGATGCCTTCATTGAAGCCGAGGCGCGCCCATTCGTAGAGTCCACCTTCGAGGGGCATGCGGTCATTCAGGAAGATGACGACGATGGCGAGTGGGATGAAGAACAGAACAATTCCCGTAAGCCAGAAAACGGCGTGCGAGGATCCGGCCTTGGTCGCCGCGCCGAAAAATTCCAGCGTGATCATGTAGGCGACCTGGGCAAGCGCCAGATCGAAGGTGCCGAGTTCCTTCCGCAGTTCGGATTCGTGACTGCGGGCGCGCGTTCCGGCCGCTTCGATCGTGGTCAGAGGGGAGGACACGGGCGCACAGTATATCCGGATGGAAGGATTACGCCCGATGAGCCTTCGCGTTGGCGCTCCCGGCCCATTCTAAGTATCGCGGATTGAATACTTTGCAAAAACCGTATTGATAACGCTGAAGTTAGCTCGGGTTGCGCGATTAAAAAAATCTAAAGTATTAGATTCATGATACTTAGCCTCACAGGCGCGGTTTTTTCCGCGCAAAGTATTCATTTTGCGTGGGTTGCAGCTAAAGTATTGGAAAAGAACGATTTAAAAAGCGCCGGACTGACCGGAGTCACGCCTGTTGGCAGAGGCGATGATGGAACCATTGGGCTGTGGACGGCAAGTGCAGACATCACATCGAGCTTTGTGGAAATCAGGGCGAAGAGCTTAAGGCTCTAACCACTAAGGACACGAAGGTTCACGAAGGAAAGCTTTTCTGTGCCGCTCGTGCGTGGGCGGTCGTTGCCTGGTGGATTTGGCCAGGTCGCGTACCGCCCCTCTCTAATCCTAATCATTATCTTTTAACCTTTTAGCCTCTAGCGTCTTTATGGAATTCGGAACGCTACGTTGCTTTTCAGCTTGGCGCTTGGCGTGGTTACTACGACTGTTCCCGTTGTGGCGCCTGCAGGAACTGTCGTGGCGATTGCCGTTGGCGAGATCACGGTGAATGCTGCCGGTGTTCCGTTAAACGTGACCGACGTCGTTCCGGTCAGATCGTTTCCCAGGATCTTCACCTGGCGTCCGACTGCGCCGCCAGCCGGGGCGGTTTTGACAAACGGAGCCAGGCCCATCGAAAGCTTGAAGAACGTGCCGTTGTCGTAGGGCGCTCCACCCAAGGCTGTTGTGCCGTAGAAATTGCCATCGGTGCCCTGCATGATTTTTCCGCTGTTGCGGCCGTCCGCGCAGTTCGCTTGCGAGCAGAGGTGATACAGCGTCTTCAGCGACCCGTGCGGGGTGATCTGGAAAATGGTGCCGTAATTGTTGGCCCCGCCCACGAGCGTGACGCCGTAGAAATTGCCGTCGGTGCCCAGCGTGATGCCCTCAGGATATTCGCCATCGGGCCCGGTGAAACTGTGCAGGACCGTATACGCTCCAGCCGGCGTGATTCTGTACACAGTACCGAGCGTGGCGGTCCCGCCGACTTGCGTCGTGCCGTAAAGACTTCCGTCCGGTCCCTCGATCACGCCGCCAAAGCTGCCTTGCCCGTCGTTGTCGGTGAAGGAGTGTAAGACGGTCACGACGCCTTTGGGAGTGACCTTGATGACGGCGCCGTGGTCATTCAGACCGCCGTAGAGGAACGTGGTGTAAAAGTTCCCGTCCCCGCACTGGACCATCGGCATGGGCCAGAATCCCTGGGCGACGCTGGCCAGGTTGTAGCTTGTGAGCTGGCCACTGGTATTGATCTTGAAAAACGTGCCGGACTGAGTGGATCCGCCACTGACCGTCCATCCGTAGAAGTTCCCATCAAAACCCTGAATTACTCCTTCGGTGGGATTGGCGCCTTCCGGGCCGCTGAAGGCGTGCAAAGTACGAATCGATCCCTGGGGAGTGATCCGGACGACCGAGCCATCGTAGTAGGGGCCGCCATCCATGGTCGTCGTGAAGAAGCTTCCGTCACTGGCAAGCTGCAGGGTCTCGCCGGGTTCCTCCGAACCGCGGATGGAGGTGTAGACCACGGAGATCACGCCTTCAGGGGTGATCCGGAAGAGCGTGCCACAGCCGCCGCCACCGCAAGCTTTCGAAGTTCCACCCTGAGAGACCGCTCCATAAAAGTTGCCATCGAGGCCTTGCACAAGAGGCGTATTGAAGTCCGCACCTTGATTGGGGGCGAAACTTCCGAGACTGGTAAAAGTTTGGGCGCTGAGCGGAGCGCTCGCCAGCAGGACTGCACACGAAATCAGAAGGATCAAACCGGGGTTCAAATTACCGAGAGTTCGATAATGCTTGTTCACACTTCTCCTTGGGAACAATAGCCTGTGGGGACGGGAGGTTAAGTCGAGTTGGTGGGCGCATAGTGATCACGAGGAAGGAACGACAAATTGGTGGGGAGGTTTAATCCGCTTGAGGGGGAAGAGAAATAATGCGGGGATTATGGCGCGGCACGGCCAACGTTGTCAATCCGGTGTCCACACTACCAAGCCTGGAATTGGGCCTGACTTATTGCGCGCTGGCGGCTTCTTGCGATGGCCGGGTTGCCGTCGAATCGACTTCGTACGGCATGCAATACTGCATTCAGAAATTGAAAACGGGTGAGCGGTGGCAACAGGATGTGGCCATTCAACGGCGAGTTTCTATGGTCATTGCTGTAACGGATCGCCGGCTCTGTCGAATCAAAGTTCTCGAAGGTTGCTTATGACTGACTGGTTTGCGCGTCCCGTTCTGCATGTGAAGGACGTTGAAGCCTCCTTGCGCTTCTACGTGGAACGGCTTGGGTTCACCAGCGCGTGGCGTTACGAGGACGACGGCAGAATTCGCGTCGCGCAGGTCGACCGGCAGGGCTGCTCGCTGATTTTCTCCGATCAGTGGCCGGAGAAGACGGGCAAGGGACTGATGTTCATCTCGCTGAACGTTGAGCCGCCAACGCGCGAAAACGCGACGGCTGCACTGGACGCGCTCCGCGCAGAACTCGAGGCCAAGGGCGCTCCGGTGAAGGATGGTTCGTGGGGCTACCGGTTGGTGGTGGTTGATGATCCGGACGGGAATCAACTTTTCTTCAACTATCCGGGGGATAAGGATCCCGAACCGGAATCCTGACTGGGAGATGGGAAAATGAAAACCCCACTTCCGGCCAAACCGGCCAGAAGTGGGGCATCCGACGGCGTTTTATTTGCCGTGAGGATTAGCGCTCTTTGGCGCCCTTGGTTTTATTGTTGTTGTGCTTCTCGTTGTAGATCTGCCTGCTGTTCTTGTTCTCTTCGCGATTTGCCTGTTGCTTTTGCTGCCTGGTCAATGCGCCGCCGTTGGCTGCGCGCTCGTTGTGGACCTGTTGCGCGACACGCGCCTGGTTCTCATTGGTGCGGGCCGCTTCGCCGGAGGTCATCTCGCCGCTGCGCAAGCCGTTCGCGGTGCGCTGCTGCTGGTTGGCCTCGCGGTCGTTGACCTCGTTCGGCTGCACGGTGTTGGCATTGTGCTTCTCGTCATAGATCTGGCGGCTGGCGGCGTTCTGCTCGTTGTTGATCTGCTGACGTTCCTGCCCGGTGAGCTTGCCACCATTGGCCATGCGATCGTCGTGCACCTGCTGATCGATGTTGGCCTGAGTGCGCTCGGCGCGTGCGGCTTCGCCGGAAGTCATCTGGCCGCTGCGCAGGCCGTTGGCAATCCGCTGGTCCTGGTTGGCTTCACGAGTGTTGGGATTGTAGTTGCGTCCCACCGAACGATCGGAGGACGAGATGGGTTGCGTGCGCACATGCTCCTGAGCCACGGAGTGATACGCGTTCACATTCGAGCTCGCCATAGTGGTTGGCCGGCCCTGATTCACGGAGGCCAGCTGGGCGCGGTCCTGGGCGGCGAAGTTCACGTGCTGTACCTGCTCGCCGGTTGCTTCGAAGTGGTGCTCGTTGGCGGCCTGCATCTCGACCGCCAAGGCGTGCACTTGGATACCGGCGCCGCCGTTGAAGGCGACATGGTTGACGTTCACGATGGTGTTCTGCTCGACGATGACGCGGTTCTCGTAGACGTTAGTTACGCGCACCGTTCCAAAGTTCGCGACCGCCCTGTTATAGGCGAAGACTCCGCCGCGCCACTCGCCACCGACAAAGCCGACGCCGCCGTATCCGAAGCCGTAGTTCACGCCGCCGTAGAATCCGACGTGCGGTCCCCAGTAGCCGGCGTGCCATCCGTATACCCCGCCTTCATAACCCCAGTATCCCGGGGTCCAGAGAAGTCCGGCGGTTGGAGGCATGACCCACACTCCCGGAACCCAGAAGTAGCCTGCTTCTCCGTAGGACCAGTAACCCGGGGTCCATATGTATCCCGGCGCAGGGAGCGGGGGTTGCTCATACACGGGCAAGGCCGGAGGAGCGATGTTGATGGACAGAGCGACACCGATTTGTGCATGCGCGGCGGGCAGCGCAAACATGGGCGCCACAATCAGAACGGCCGCGAAGAGGTTGCGAATGGAACGAAGAGACATAGTATTTCTCCTTGTGCCGGGGCCCCAAAACGGCAATATCTCCCCGTCAGCCCAGGAACTTCCATGGGCGTGCTCATTTAAACCCAGAACTGGGAGAATGTTTCGAAACTAAGGTTCAGGCACCATGGGCCAATGAACTATGGAAAAAGGCCTCTAGACCCCTGTGTGGACAAGGGTTTCCGTTTGAAGCTCGGCGCGACGTGCCCACGGTCAGGTGGTTTTTGGTGATGGGCGATATTCGAGCAGGATGAGTCGAGAGTCGAGAACTTTCGTATCGACTAGGGCCAGAGGAATGCGGGGATAGTGCGTATAGACCGGCTCCTTGCCGGTCGCGCCCAGGATCAACGGAAAGATCATGAGGCGAAGGCGGTCGACGAGCCCCATTTCTGCGAGGCTCCGGACGAGCCGAATGCTGCCGATGGTGCGAAGTGGATCTCCGGGCTGTTGTTTCAGGGACGTGATCGCTTCGCGAAGATCGCCCGTAAGCACTTGAGTGTTGATCCAGGCGAGCGGCTCGCGAAGTGTGTTGGAGAAGACCAGTTTCGGGAGCGCTCTCATTCGAGCGCTGACCTCGTCGGTGGCGGAGGCCGCGAATCCGGCTAAGGCTTCATAGGTCACGCGTCCCATCAGGATGACGTGAGGCTTTTCCAGATTTTCGCGTACCCAGTGATCGAGGTCAGGCCCGAAGCATCCGAAATAAGCGGCTTCCTTGGCGCCGGAGGCGAAGCCATCAAGCGAAATGAAGAGGTCTGCGATGAGCTCTCTCATTCCGGTTTTCTAGCTCCATAGGCGGTCCCAGGAGCGCTCCTGGTCCCACTGCGGAGTGGGTTCGAAGTAGCCTGTTCCGGGAGCGAGATGTTGGCGCGCCACATCCTCGTTCAAAGTTACTCCCAGGCCAGGACGGTCTGGAACTTCGATCCAGCCATGATTCACGATAGGCGACTTCACTCCTTCCTGAACCAGGGACGACCACCACGGCACGTCGAGCGAATGGTTCTCAAGCGCCAGGAAATTTTGGGTTGCAGCGGCGCAGTGCACGTTGGCCATGCAACTGATCGGAGTGCCCGCGAAGTGCATCGCCATGGGCACACCGTATTCCTCGGCCATGTCGCCGATCTTGTGTGTCTCGAGAATTCCGCCGGAGGTCGCCAGGTCAGGATGGATTTTGCTCACCGCATGCCGCTCGCACAGCACTTTGAAAGGTTCCTTGAGATAAATATCTTCGCCCGTCAAGATTGGCGTCGGGCTCTGATCGGAGATCTGTTTGAGCAGATCGGTGTAGGTCCACGGAATCACGTCTTCCATCCAGGAGAGGTTGTACTTCTCATAAGCTTTCCCGAGTCGGATGATCGACTTCACGCCCAGATGACCGAGATGGTCCATGGAGAGCGGAATCTCCATGCCCACGGCGTCGCGGACCGCTGCGACGTACTGTTCCAACATCGCGATGCCCTTGTCGGTTACTTCGTTCGCGATGAAGGGATGCTCCAGCATGTTCTCTTCCCACGATGTCAATTCTGATGGACCTGTCACGGTGCCCGGGGTGTCGGAAACCATCTCGATACCAAGGTCCATCTTGAGCCAGGTCAAGCCCATGACTTCTTTGCGCTCTTTCATCCGCTGCCCGTAGATCTTCGGATCTTTGGATTCGGTCGTATCGGCGTAAATGCGAATCCTGTCGCGGAATTTTCCGCCGCCCACCATGGCGTAGACGGGCGCGTTGTAGACTTTGCCGGCGATATCCCACAGCGCCATCTCGACGGCGCACACGCCGCCGCCCTGCCGGGCAGGTCCGCCGAATTGTTTGATCTTGCGAAAGATCTTGTCGAGTTGCAGCGGGTTCTCACCGACCAGGCGGCTCTTCAGGAAAAGGGCATAGGTGGCGCTGGCGCCATCGCGGACTTCTCCCAACCCGTACACGCGCTGGTTGGTGTCGAGTCGAATAATGGGACACGGACTTGGACCCGGCTTCGCGATGGTGGCCACGCGCAGGTCAGTGATTTTCAGTGATGATGGCGACGAATTCGTATTTACGCCTCTGGGATACGCTTGCAGTTCTTCGTGCGCCAGCAACCCGCCCCCCAGCGCCAGAGCGGAAGTTTTCACGAGATCCCGGCGGCTCAGTTGATGTTTGCTCATGATGACGTCACCTTCCCAGATGAGATGGATTTGCGTTGATGCAAAGCTCCAGACCGCTCGACTCTGAAACGCAAACTCAGGATTGTAAGCTCACAGCGTCCGGTTTGCGATTGACAAATATTCTTCGATTTGAGAGTTTCGGCTACGCATTCCCCTGGAGGCAGCATGATTGCGCGAATCTCACTCCGAATCATCATTTGCATTTCTTGTTCACTCATCGTGCCGTCGTTCAACTGGGCGCAGATGAATACGTTCTCGAAGCAGGAACTGATTGATTACACCGCCAAGAATCCATTCGAACGATTACCGGATGGAAGGCCGAAAGTTCCGGAGTCGTTGATGGAGCGGGCGCGCGATCTCTCCTCCGAAGAAATCTGGGCGGTTCTGCAGGAGAAGAACTACAACAACCAATACGCGGACGGCTTCCAGGTTCTTCATCCAGGCAAGCCACTTGTGGGACGCGCCTTCACGGTGCAGTTCATGCCGCTGCGCGAGGATCTTCAAGACATTGCCAGCGAAAAAGCCAAGGCTCACGGGCTTTCCCGGCTGATGAACCAGACCGCCATCGACATGCTGCAACCGGGCGATGTGCTGGTAGTTGATCTGTTCGGGAAGAAGGTCAACGGCACGATCGTTGGCGACAATCTGTTTTTTTATGTGAACCAGGCGACTCACGGAGGAGGCCTGGTGGTCGACGGAAGTGTGCGCGACCTTGATGGCCTCTCTGAGATCGACATGCCCGCCTACTTCCGCGCCGTCGATCCCACTCCGATCGGCAATGTCATGCTGACCGGCATCAATGTTCCCATTCGAATTGGCGAGGTTACCGTAATGCCCGGCGATCTCGTGGTGGGAGACCGGGAGGGCGTTTATTTCATTCCTCCGCAATTTGTGCAGGAGGTGATGGACAATGCCGACGTCATTCACATTCACGACGAGTGGACCAAGAAAAAATTCGCGGAAGGGAAGTACAAGTCCAGCGAAATTTATGGCTCGCCCAGCGATCCTGCGCTTAAGAAGGAATATGACGAGTACCTCAAAAGGCGTCTAGATGAAATTCACCGCGAGCGCGCGGCCAAGGAGCAGAAGTAGCCATGTCGAGTTTCCTGTCAAAAGAAGTCAGCCGCCGCGGGTTTCTCTCCAGAGTCGGGCAAGGATTGTTGGCTGCAAGCGTTCCGGGAGCGCTGTTGAAACCGGCTCGTGCTCAGCTCAAAGTGCCCGACCCGCCTGGCAAGAAACTAGGCTGGGCCATCGTCGGCCTCGGAAGCCTCTCTATCAACGAGATTTTGCCGGCATTCGCCAAGTGCGAGAAAGCGAAGGTGGTCGCCCTGGTCAGCGGGCATCCCGACAAGGCCAACAAACTGGCGCTTCGTTATGGCGTTGACCCCAAAAATATCTACAACTACCAGAACTACGACTCGATCGCACACAACCCGGAAGTGGACGTGATTTACATCGTGCTGCCGAACGGCATGCATGCGGAGTACACGGTCAGAGGACTCCAGGCAGGGAAGCATGTTCTTTGCGAGAAACCGATGGCCAACACGCCGGGGGAGTGCCAGCAGATGATCGATGCTTCCCGCAAGGCGGAACGCAAACTGATGATCGCGTACCGCTGCCGTTATGAACCCTATAACCGCGAGGCGATCCGCATCGCGCGCTCCGGCGAGCTAGGCGCTACGCAGATGATCCTTGCTGACGCCGGATTTCATATCAGCGACCCCGCGCAGTGGCGCCTGAACAAACAAATGGCGGGCGGCGGATCGATGATGGACATCGGCATCTACGCTTTGAATGCCTCGCGCTACCTGACTGGGGAAGAGCCGAAGGAAGTCAACGCGATGATCTACAGTACGCCGGGCGATCCGCGCTTTAAGGAAGTCGAAGAGCACGTCACGTTTCAGTTGCGGTTCCCGAGCGGGGTCCTCGCTAACTGCAGTTCGAGTTACGGCTACTTCCAGCAGAGCCATTACCGCGTAGTCGGAACGGACGCGCGGCTCTGCATGGACCCCGCGACCTGGTACACGGGACTGCGCCTCTGGATCGAGCGCAACAATGTGATTGAGCAACGCGACCTCATACCGGTCGATCACTTCGCCGCCGAGATGGACCACATGTCGGATTGCGTGATGCGGAACCAGCAACCGCTTACTCCCGGCGAGGAGGGCTTGCGAGATTTAACGATCATCCAGGCGATCTACGAGGCTGCCAGAAGCCAGAAAACAGTTCAGCTTTCTTAGAAGTCAGGCTTGTCTCGAGCAGCCTAATGAACCTTGCGGTAGATGCGAAAGTCCCAGGCGTTCAAAACGAGCACTGGGGGAGCAATCTTCTTCCGAGCGGCTTCCCCGAGCCCGGGAGTCTCGTCGGCGTAATCTCCTGCGGGAACGTCTACGACACCGGTGTAGGGCCGGTTTGAGACGTTGATAGCGACAAGATATTCTTCTCCGGCGGCGCGCCGGAAGAACGTCAGCACGCGCTCTGGCGCCGCATTTCCCACCCACTCCGTTTCGCCCTGCTGCAATGCCGGATGGGTTTTTCGAAGCGCGATCATCTGCTTGTAAAACGGCAGAAAGTTTGGTCGCCGCTCGGCGATTGGCCAGAAGACGGGAAGCTTTTCGAACAAAGCGGGCGCGCCCGATTCAGTGGTGTCGCCAACCTCCATGCCGTTATAAAGCATCGGAACGCCATCCATAGTGAACACCAAAGCCGAAGCGGCGAGAGCCCCGCGCTCGCCGAAGCGGGCAATGGCGCGCTTTTCGTCGTGGTTGTCGGAGAAGCGCATTTCGAGAGCACCCTTGGGATAGCGTTCATGCTCGCTCTGCCAATCGAAAATGATGGCTTGCGCGGGCGCCCCGTTCTCCAATACGTCGGTCATGGTGCTGTGAAAGGGCCAGGCGTAGTCGAGGTCGAAGGCTTTCGTGAGCAGCTCCGGCTTATTCGATTCGGCGATGAGGATGATGTCCGGCTTGACCTTCACCAGTTCCATCTCGGCAGCTTCCCAAAAATCGGTGGGAACCTCACCGGCAGCATCGCAACGGAACCCGTCAAGATCGAAATCCTTCAGCCAGTACTTCAGCATGTCGATCATGTAACGGCGAAGTTGGGGATTTCTGTAGTCGAGCCCGGCCACATCGGACCAGTCGGGATTCGGAGGGATGATGTTGCCTTGCGCGTCTTTCTTGTAGAACTCGGGATGTTTCATCATCACGCTGTCCCAGGCCGTGTGGTTGGCAACGATGTCGATGATGACTTTGAGCCCGCGTTGGTGCGCTTCGGTGACGAGGTGTTTCAGATCCTCCTTCGTGCCGTACGAAGGATTGATCGCGTAATAGTCCTGCACGGCGTACGCGCTGCCGATCGAACCCTTCTTCTTCGCCTGTCCCACAGGATGAATGGGCATAATCCAGATCACCGTGACGCCGAGGTCCTTAAGGTAGTCGAGGCGCCGCTCGACACCGCGAAGGTCGCCGGTGGCGGAAAAGGTGCGCGGATTCACCTCGTAGATGACGGCGGACTTGATCCAGTCGGCGACAGGATGCGCCGCCGGTTGCTCGGCCACGACCGAGTGCACGAGGAGTACGCTGACCAAGACCAGTGCTGGCACGTGAATGATCCTTCTCATTTTCATTACGGGACCTCCGGCGGAGCAGAGCATTGTAATGCCGCTGACATGTTTTGCGGCACCGTTGTGATCTGTTGCGTGGGTGAAGATCGAAAAAGAAGTCCGCAGCAGAAGTGCGTCTCGACTTAGAATCCAAAACGGTCAAGGAGTAAACCGATGAGAAAGACACTGACTTTTTCTTTCCTCCTTCTACTTGCATGCAGTCTGGTTGCGGCACATCCAGCAGCGGCTGAGGACACGCTTCGGGTGGGGGCATCCCGCGTCGATATCACAGTGCCGTCGGATCCAGCGAATCCTCCCAGCGGCAAGTACGAGCATGAAAAACTTTATGTGCGCGCAATCGTGATCGATACCGGTGCCGCGCGTGCTGCATTGATTGGGGCGGATCAGGGCGGACTTTCCGAGAAAGTTTGGCAGGAGGCATCCAGGCAGGTGGCCTCGGAGCTGAAGTGCCCGGTGGAAAATATTCTTATGTCGGCCACCCACACGCATAGTGGCTGGGGGCCGGGCGGTTTTCGCGCCGAGAACGATCCCAACGCTCCCCCACCGCCGATCATCGGGCAGATCGTTGACGCGGTCCGGCAGGCGAAGGCTAAGCTTCAGCCGGCACGCGTCGGATTTGGCACCGGGTCGTCCTATCTGAATGTGAATCGCGACGCCATCGATTCTGTAAGTCATCTTTGGACACAGGCTCCGAATCTCGAAGGACCGTCCGACAAGACGGTTGCCGTGGTCGAGTTTGTCGGATCGAACGGTGAGCCGATCGCCATCTACATGGATTACGCGATGCATCCGGTGAACGGGTACCTTGCTGGTTTCATCAGCGCGGACTTTGCGGGGGCGGCGTCGCGGTATGTGGAGCAGGCTTTTGGAGACAAGGCGGTCGCAGTTTTCGCACAAGGTGCGAGCGGCGACCAGAATCCGTTGTATCTGCGTTCGGGAACGAATGCATTGGCGGCGCGCAGTGGCGCGCCAATCACGGGATACGTGATGACGCGGGAGCCGATCGAAGCGCCGATCCGGGATGGCAAGGTCAATGCCACAACGTTAAATCCCCAGGTGCGCGATCAGTTGGAGCGTGTGATGGACAGTGAAGGCGTCCTGCTGGGCGAAGAAGTGATTCGCGTCATGACGAATATCAGGCGCCTCGACGGCCACCCGAGCATTGCCGCGGAGCAGAAGATGGTGACATGCCCAGGGAGGAGACGAACGGACACGGGGCGCGAGGGGAAGGCGGGCACGTATGTCGATGGTGACCCGGTGCAGATTCGTCTGGGAGTTCTGCGGATTGGAAATATCGCGTTGACCTCGGTCGATGCGGAAATTTATTCCGCGATCGGGAAGCGGCTGAAGCAAGAGTCTCCTATGGCCAACACGGTGATGGTGACATTGGCGAATGGGCGCGCAAATTCTGGATATATCCCCAATGACAGCTCGTTTGGAGCGTTCACGTTTCAGGTGTTGAGTTCGAGCCTGAAACCGGGCTGTGCTGAAGGGGCAATCGTAAACGGGTTACTCGACGAGATTACGGATATTCAGAAGTAGCAGTGCGGCGAATCTTAATCCGGGTAGGGCTCGTTGGGTTTCACGATTCGGATGCGATGATCGGAAAATTTGTAGTGCGCTCCGGGTAGCTCGAGTTTCGGCATGTGGCAAGACGCGCAATTCGATTTCGCAACGTGACAAGGCCGGGCGCCGCGTTTTCCGCCGTTGTGGCAAGCCTGGCATTTGCTGTCGTAATCGGCAGTTTCCGAGAGCAGTTCCTGGTGGGGATCGTGGCAGGCGAGGCAGCTAATACGGGGATCGTCCGCGTCATAGCACTTGCTGCCTGCCAGGCGATAGGGCTGGAAGCGCACATTCCCGATGCCGATGTTGGGCTGCATCGCGATCTCCGCCCAGGTGCGATGACACTGGCCGCAGAAATCAGAAACTTTTTCCGCCGCCAGTCCACCGGAGAGCGAGCTGGGAATATCCGATTTCGTTTCTTCTCCGTTCTGAAGCATGAGCAGCAGATGAGATTCGGTGCGCTCGTGACAGTGACTGCACTGCACGCCCGGCCGGAGTTTTTGGAGTGTGAGCTGGCGGCCGGAAGCGGCGTCCGTGGAATGGCAGCCGAAACAGGCCAGCTTGTCGTCGAGAGTCATCAAGCGTCCGAGCGCTTCGTTCAGGCTGGCTGGTGCAGAGGCGGCAGAGCCCATGGTCGGGCCGAGCGCGTTTAATTCGCGGAAGTAGCTGACGCGGCTCTCATACAATTCGCCGTTTCGTTCCAGGATGTAGGTTTGCCCGATTGAGGAGCTTGCCCCCATCGCCCAACGAACGGGCGCCGTGATCGTCTGGGCTCCGTCGGTCACTGAGTACTCGCTCTGATCGCCTTTGCGTTCGATCCGGTAGGAATATTTTCCGACCGTCACCGTGAGCATGGGATGTTCGATTAATACTTTGCAGTCCTCGACCGTTTCGAGCGCTTGTCCCATCGACGTGTACGGCTGTGTCTTAGCCTGCGCGTGGCAGCGCGCGCAAGCGTTCGAGTTCGACCTGTCTATCTGTGCCGGGGCCGGAACGGGCAGGAAAAGCAGACTCATGAATGCAAGCCACGTCACGACGATGGAAGAATCGCGAATCGGATTTCCCCTGGCTGGTGAAAACTTTGGAGGTCCTGGCTGCAGCGGGGGCGTCCCTGTAGTTGCACCGCGCTGTCTTTGCCGCACCCCACGAAAGCTTGGCAATACGGATATGGTCGAGCGGAAATTGCGTCCAGTCGCAAATCATCATAGACGATTCCCGCGCGGAGAGTGCGAGACATAGACGGCTACGAAAAATTCACTTCTGCGAGAGATCGGGATGGAAACTTAATTTGGAGCGGCGATTGGGTGAAGATCGGGAGCCTTGACAGCTACGATCTTCATACCCGCCGGTGTGATGCTAATCACAGACACCTGGTCGCGATACGCCACATAGTGCCCGGAAGTCACCATTGAGGTATCAGTGCCCGTGGAAGTTCGCGAAGCCCTCATTTCAACCGCCGATCGTCCACGCCTGGGCCGAACGACCGCCGGGGTCAGACTTGCTCTGATCACGTTTGGCATTGTGCTGATTGGGTTCTGTGCCGCCGGAAAGCTTAACGCCAAGCACACTGTGGCCAGCGACGCTCCGAATGCCAATCTCGCGGTTATCACAGTTGACTATCCCTTCAACCACACGCTGTTTCCCCCCGATCTTGCTCCTCCTACTTTCCAATGGCGAGACGCCGACTCCACCGCCGTTGTCTGGCGGATCGATGTCTCCTTTGCCGACCGCTCCCATGACATTCAGTCCAAATCCAACGGCGAGCGGATGCAGATTGGCGCCATTGACGAACGATGCGCGAAAGCCGGCGCTGTGCCCCCCACCCTTACCCCGGAACAAGCGGCTGGCCACGCCTGGAAGCCCGATCTCACAACCTGGGAAGCAATTCTCCGCCACTCCGTCAAGAAGCCGGCGACCGTCACTGTAACGGGCTATCCCGACGAGAGTATGACCCGGGAACTGTCGCGAGGGCAGGTCATGATCCAGACCTCCAAGGACCCGGTCGGAGCCCCGATTTTTTTTCGCGACGTTCCGCTGATCTCCGTTCCCGTGGGCGAGAAGGGCGTGATTATGCCCATCCCGAGTGCGGCTGTTCCGTTCATCGCGTGGCGGCTGCGCTACGTCGGGGAAAACCAGAGTCGCTTGATGATGCAGGGGTTGCCCACTTGCATCAATTGCCATTCCTTCTCCCGTAATGGAGCGGCGATGGGGCTGGATGTGGACGGCCCCGGGAACGACAAGGGACTCTACGGCATCGTGCCCGTCAAGAGGGAGACCTCGATCCGCAATGAAGACGTCATTCGCTGGAGCTCTTTCACTGAAGAACGCGCGAGTAAGCGTTTCGGTTTCATGTCTCAGATCTCTCCTGACGGCCAGTACGTGATTACCTCCATCGAGAACCCTGGCTCCCATATCAAGGACTTTGACCGCCGCTTCTACAACGGCTTCTATCGGGACTATGGCTTCGGGCAGGTGTTCTTCCCGACCAAAGGAATCCTCGCCTGGTACAGCAAGTCCAGCGGCAAGTTGAAGCCTCTGCCTGGGGCCGACGACCCGGCTTACGTGCAGGCCGCCGCCTTCTGGAGTCCGGATGGCAAGTACCTGGTGTTCTCCCGGGCCTCCGCCAAGGAGCCCTACCACGAAGGGCAGGGCGTGGCGGAATACGCGAATTCGCCGGACGAGACTCAAGTCCAATACGATCTCTACCGCATCCCGTTCAATGAAGGCCGGGGTGGAACGCCCGAACGGATCGAGGGCGCTTCGCAAAACGGCATCAGCAACAACTTTCCCAAGGTTTCCCCGGACGGCCGCTGGATCGTCTTTGTCCAGAATCGCAATGGTTTACTGATGCGCCCAGACAGCCAGCTTTACATCGTTCCTTTTAACGGCGGCGCAGCCAGGCGACTCGACTGCAATTTCTCGCGTATGAATTCCTGGCACACGTTTTCTCCCAACGGGCGCTGGCTCGCTTTCTCCTCGAAAGGCCGTTCGCTTTATACCCAACTTTTCCTTACGCATATTGACGAGAATGGACAGGATTCCCCGGCAATTCAGGTCGAAAATGCGACGGCAGCCAATCGTGGTGTGAATATCCCTGAATTCGTCAACATTCCTCCCGACGGCCTGGTCAAGATGGAGGCGCCGGCCACCGAGTTCTATCGGCTCACTGACGCCGCTGGAGAATTGGCACGGAAGGGAGACTATGCGGGGGCTGCGTTGCAATGGGCCAAAGCCGTTGAAGTCGATCCGGAAGACGGTAAAGCTCGCTACCATCTTGCCTTCGCCCTGGACAAGCAAGGTCAACTGGAACAGGCGATCGAGCAATACCGCAAGTCCGTGGAATTAGATAGCTCGAATGCGGCAGCCTTTGCCAGCCTGTCGACGGCGCTCGCTCACGCCGGGAATTTGAAGGAATCGATTGAAGCAGCCAAACAGTCTCTCGCGCTCAATGCGAACGACGTCGTGATGGAAGGCAACCTGGCTGCAAGCTTGCTGGAGACCGGACAGACGAACGAAGCTGTGGACCACATCCGCAGGGCTCTGGAACTGGACCCAGACTTCGCTGACGGCCACAACATGCTCGGAATCGTTCTCGCCCGTGCAGGCAAGCTTGAGGAAAGCGTCGCCCACCTGCAACAGGCCGTATCGCTTGTACCCGATTCTCCCGAATACCACTTCAATCTGAGCCGTTTTCTCGCCGCGGCGCATCGCTTCCCGGAAGCAATTCCGGAATGCGAAAAGGCAGTAGAACTTTGGGGCGGGAACGAACCGCAAAGTCTGACGATGCTTGCAGCAATGTACTCGGAGGTAGGTCGCTTTTCCGAGGCAGCCCAAACCGCACGGCGGGCACTCGCCCTTGCGTCAGCCCAAAATGACGCCGATCTTTCTCAGCAGCTTCGTGCCAGAATCGCTTATTACGAGTCGCAAGCAGGAGCAGTCCCTGCCCAGCCATGATCCGGCCCCCGCGGTCGCATTCCACCCAAAACTCCCTTTTTTGCATGCCCCTCTCCCGGTTTCGACTTATCGTCCTTAGTTTCTTGATTTTCGCCCATAGTAACTATCCTTAGTCCCCGGAATCCGGTCAATTCAGTTCAATGTTTGGGCTGGAATAGCGCCTCCCGAGGGCACCAGACCTCGAGAAAAAGCGGGACAGTGGACTGAGGAGAAGCGTACGGAAGCAACTACATTAACGATTTTCTTCTTGACAACGCTCATAGGGATGCCCGTTAATTGGCGGCGGCGTGCTCTAGTAGAAAAGCACTAAGGCTCCCTGTAGAGCGAGGAACTATGTCAAAGGCTTTTAAGCTAACAGTGCTACTCAGTCTGTTCGCGCTGGTAAGCGTGAACTTGTGGGGGCAAGGAATCTTCGCCACTCTGACCGGCGTGGTTTCTGACCCTTCGAATGCAATCGTAAAAGGTGCGAAGGTCACACTGACCGATGCGACCTCGGGTTCGGCCCGTGAGACCGTGACCAACGACGACGGCTATTACACGTTCGCCTCAGTCCCTGTCGGCACGTACAACCTGCGAATCGAGGCTCAAGGTTTTCAAGCCTATAAAGCGGACGCGATCGCCCTCGGCGGCGCGGAAAAGCGCAACTTGAACGTGACTCTCACCGTCGGGGCGACCAGCCAGACGGTTGAGGTCAGCGCGGAAGCAACCCAGCTGGTGACCACCGACTCTCCTGAGAAGTCGTATACGCTGGAAGCCAAGGAATTGCAGAATCTGACTCAGGTCGGCAGCGATGCGGCCGAGTACATCAAGATCATGCCCGGATTTGCCGTGCAGAACGGCAGTTCCAACAAGGCGAACTACAGCGGCGAAGTGATTGGCATTAACGCCAACGGCGACGCCGGCAGCCAAAGCCCGCTGAACAACGCGTCGAGCTACAACGGTCTCCCCGGCAACTCGCTCGACATCACCATGGACGGCGCGCACGTTGCCGACCCGGGTTGCGATTGCGACACGCCAGTCAATCCCAACTCGGATTTCCTGCAGGAGTTCCGCGTGCTGGCATCCAACTTCAGCGCCGAGAACCAAAAGGGACCGATCCTCATCACGTCGGTGACGAAGTCGGGCGGAAACAAATTGCATGGCAGCGGATTTTTCTCTGCCAGAAACTATGTTCTCAATGCCAACGACTGGCTGAATAACGACAGCACCCCGCCCGCTCCGAAACCTGCAAACAAGTATTACTATCCAGGCGGCAGCATCGGTGGCAAGGTTCCCCATACCCACGACAAGCTGTTCTTCTTCGCGGGCTTCGAGTACTACTACCAGGTCCTGGACACGGGCTTGCTGCGTTCGACCGTGCCCACGGCGGGCATGCTGAATGGGAATTTCTCCACCTCGGAATTGGAGAAGATCGGTGACGCAAACCTTGGGTACCAGACGGGCGGTGGAGGAACACCGGTGGGTTCACTTTGCCCCGGTGCCAGCGCAAGCAACTACATTCCATGCTTGAACCAGAATGCTCTCAATGCTTTTGGAGCCACACCCGACGGAAACGGCGGATATAACGTCCAGATTCCGACGGCAGATTTGAATCCAAACATGCTCGCCCTGATGAAGTTGTATCCGGCGGCGAATGCAGATCCCAACCAAACTGGCGGGTACAATTACGTCAAGTCTGCGATCTTCAACCAAAACAATACGCAGTTCGTGACGCGCGAAGACTACAGCATCAGCAACAGCACGAAGCTGTTTGTTCGCTACAACTATCAGAAAGAGACGCAACAATTCCCGGTGGGCCTGTGGTGGCGACAGTCGGACCAGGTTCCGTATCCGACAGCGGTCGAGGGCAAAAACCGGTCTTACTCGATCTCGGGATCGCTTACCCACGTGTTCAGCCCAACGATGACCAATGAAACGGTCGTCGCCTATACGCTGGTGAAGTTCCCGAACGTTTTCGCCAGTCCGAATGCTGTCAGTCGCGCGAATGTCGGCTACAACGTTCAGGGACTATTCAACAACGGCGTTTCGCAGATCCCGTCGTTCGGTGGTACGGGCGGCAACGGGGAAACGGCTTTGGTGTTCAATCCGGGCGGCTTCGAGGCAGGGGGAGCGTCACAAGGCTTGTACGCTAACAAGTACATGCCAAGCGTGAGTGACACGGTCACCAAGGTTTACAAGACGCACACGTTCAAGGCGGGTTTCTTCTGGGAATGGATCCGCAACGTTCAGCCGGCAAACAACAATACCAACGGGTACCTGCAGTTCGTGTCTGGCAGTGACCCCCTGTACACGACTGGCGACTCCTATTCTGATGAGGTCCTGGGCATTGCCAGCAACTACAACGAAGCGACGAAGAACCGCCTGAACGACATCGCGTACAACACGGTGGATTTCTTCGCTCAGGATGACTGGAAAGCGACCAGGCGCCTGACCATAAACTACGGTCTGCGCTTCAGCCACTTGCAGCCATGGTATGACCGCGTAGGAGATGGTTTCGCGATCTTCAATCAAGCCGCCTACACCGCGGGCGGTGGCGCAGCATGCGTGTCCACGTTCTGCGGATACCAGTGGCATGCCAACACCAGTTCCGTTCCTTTGACTGGCTACCCGACACGCGCGCTGTATTACCAGCCCCGTTTAGGCGCCGCTTATGACCTCATGGGCGACGGCAAGACGGTGCTCCGCGGAGGGTGGGGCCGGTACTACTTCCACACTGGCCAGTTCACGAGTGGCCTGGATGCGTCCGCTGGAGTCAAGTCAACCAGTTTCTCCAAGCAGATCGCGGTGAGCTCGACCACCAGTCAGCCGATCCTGGTCAATCCACTTCCCGCATCCTTGACCGCCCAAGCTCCATGGAACTCAGCCACAGCCAATTTCGGACTCGACGATATTTCTCAGCAAACATTTTTCAGCTCTAACCCGTCAGGTCCTGCGGCCGTAGATGGCACAGACGACAAGATGGGTTATACCGACAACTGGAACTTCACCATTTCTCGGCAATTGCCGTGGTCGAGCCTGTTCGAGGTCGCCTATATCGGCAACCGGTCGAGAGATCTCTCCAGTGGAGGGAATGGTGGAAGTCTGGGCTCTGGGGGCGGAGGCTTCGCCACCTATGACATCAACCTGATACCCGTCGGTGCGATAACCGCCTACGCGGCATCCCATGGCAATGTTGATCCGAACACGTTGGCTACCAGCACCTTCTATCCCCTTCAGGGTTACTCAGACATCGATGTGACCACGAATAACGGGCGCGCGAACTACAACGCTCTGCAAGCGACTTGGGCTCGCACCAGAGGGCGGTATACGCTCGATCTGAACTACACCTACAGCAAGGCCGAGGGTGTAGTGAATGATGGCTCGAGCCGCGCGGCCGATATTTTTGACATCAACAAAAGCATCGGTGTTCTGCCCAACAGCAGAAAGCACCTATTCAACGCTGTTTATTCCGTGGAGCTGCCCATCGCGAAGAACATCAACAAGTATGCGGGTGGTGTTGTAAACGGCTGGCAGGTCAGCGGAATCGTGCAGCTCCAGAGCGGGCCCAACCTGACTGCTTACCAGAACCAGAACTACGGTATGAGTTACGTGGGAACGGCTGCGAACAATGGCATTGCGGTGGTTCCGGGTACCAACTTCGCGCTCAATAACATTTCTCTGCTGGGCACGAACGAGATCCAACTCAACCCGATCGTGACCTGTAATCCAGCGAGTGGGCTGAAGACGCACCAGTACGTCAATGGCAGCTGCTTCGCGGCCCCATCGCAGGTCGGCCAGAACGGCCCGTTTGTCCTGCCGGCGATTTATGGTCCCGCGTACTTCAACTGGGATATGGCGTTGTTCAAGAACTTTGCCATTACCGAGAGCCAGAAGCTGCAGTTCCGGTTCAACTTCTACAACTGGATGAACCATCCGTTGTGGTCGTTCAACGGCAACAATCTCGGGCTCACGTTCCAGCAAGATGCTACGGGCGCCTTCACACAGAGCAACTCGAATTTCGGCTATGTCACCCAGAAGCAGGGACACCGAATCATCGAGATGGGAGTGAAATACTACTTCTAAGCTCAAGACGCGTTTGGGCTCGAATGGGATGGCTTCGGCCATCCCATTCGTTTTCTAGGCATGTTCCTCATCCAAAAGAATCGTCCGCGGAGTTGTTGCCGGCTTGATGACATAAAATAGCTGCACAGGCCGTTCTCTCTCCGGTTTGATATGCGAAACCTTGCACTTTTTCTTGCGTTGAACCTCGTACTCGGCGCGCACGCCTTCGGCCAAGCTCAAGACCCCGGGGCGCTGGTGCAAGACGCGATCAGCAAGCAACAAGCCGGCGATCTGGACGGCGCGGTCGCCGAGTACAAGACCTTCCTGAAAGACCATCCGGACGTCGGAGCCATCCATGCGAACCTTGGCGCGGCGCTTGCGGGGCTTGGGCATTACGAAGAAGCGATCAAGGAATACAAGCTAGCCCTCAAGCTTGCGCCCACGACACCCGGGCTGCACATGAACCTGGCGCTCGCCTATTACAAGATGGGGCGAATTGACGATGCCGCCACGCTTCTGGTGAAGGTAGTGAAGGCCGAGCCGAAGAACTACCAGGCGACCCTACTGCTGGGGGATTGTGATCTGCGGATGGGGAAGAATGCGGAGACCATCAAACTCCTGCAACCCTTGTCCGACGCTCACCCTGACGATCTGGCAGTCGCCTACATGCTGGGCACGGCGCTGCTGCGAAACAAGCAGCGTGAGGAGGGGGCGGCCGTGATTGACCGGATCCTGCGCAACGGGGAGTCCGCGGAAACGCATCTCTTGCTGGGGATGAGCAAGTTTGAGGCGCTCGAGTACCCGGCGGCGATTGCTGATCTCAATAAGGCGGCGGAACTCAATCCGAACCTGCCGGACCTGTATTCCTATCTTGGGCAGGCGCAGATGGCGAGCGGCGACATGAAGGCGGCGCGGGAAGCGTTTGAGAAGGAACTCGCTACGAACCCCAATGACTTTGAATCGAACGTGCGGCTGGCGGTGCTGTTGAAGCAGGACGGTAACTACGAGCGGGCGCATCAGTTGCTGGACCGCGCGCTGCTGGTTCGTCCAAAGGATCCGGGCGCGCTTTACCAGGTGGGAGCTACGGACCTGGCGGCCGGAGATATGAACCGGGCATGCAGCGTGCTCGAGACATTGGTGAAGCAGTATCCAGAATTTCTGGAGGCCCATGTATCCCTGGCGCAGGTTTATTACCGCCTGAAACGCAAGGAGGCCGGGGACCGTGAGCGGGAGATCGTGACCAGGCTGAAGGCAGCGCAGGACGCGGAGCAATCGAAGACCAAGGGGCAGGCGGAAGCGAGATAGGGGAGTGTTTCTCGCGGGGCGCGTCGGCGCTTCACGCAAAATACATAAGTGGATTGTGGCAACACCGCCGCTCCTGATGACGGTCTGAGAGCTACCGGGCGGGCTCGTCGATCTTCAGGAATTGGTCTGCGGCAACATCTTTCAGAAGCTGTTTGATTCCGCTCGGCCATTTTATTTCTACCGACGAGACTTTCGATTCCAGACCCAAGCCGAAGTGAACCCGTTTGTCGCTGGAGGACATAAAGCCGACGCTGACGGAAACGTGGTTGTAGAGAACGCGTCCTGAAGCGGTGGTGACTTTGACTTTTGCTCCGATGGCGTCACGAGCGCTTTTGTGTCCGGTCAGACTCAGAGTCAGCCAATGATTTCCGCTGTCGGCGGTGTTCATGAGAATTCTGGGCTTTTCGTTCAGGGAAGTGACAACAATGTCGAGCGAGCCGTCATTGTTGAGGTCGCCGAATGCCGAACCGCGCTGAAAACCTCTGCGGAGGAAGTCTTTCCCCATGTCGTCGGAGACGTCGATAAAAGTCTTGCCGTCGACATTCTCGAACATGGTGTCGTGCTCAGGCGAAGATTCGTTGACCTGGTCCACATCGCCGTTGGCGGAGTAGATATCCTTCCAGCCATCGTTGTTGTAATCGATGAAGCCGTTGCTCCATCCCGAATGAGGCGAGCTCAGCGTCTGCATTTTTGACGAATAGGCGTAGGCAAACTGGTCCCCGTTGTTCTTCAGCAACTGCCAGATCTGCTGGCGCAGGTTGTTATAGAAAATGTCGACTCTGCCGTCATTGTCGAAATCTTTGGCGTCCGATCCCATGGACGATCCGGTGCGGGCGTTTTCGTCGTAGCCAACGCCCATTTCGAGGCCTTTTTCCTCGAATTTTCCGTTTTTCAGGTTGATGAACAGCGAGTTGGGCTCGGTGTCGTTGGCGATGAAAATGTCGGGCCATCCGTCGTCATTGAAGTCGGCAATCGAGATGCCCATGCCTTTGCCGGGAGATTTCGCGAGGCCGGATTTCTCGGTCACGTCTTCGAATTTGCCGTGACCGAGGTTGTGATAAAGGCGGTGCGGTACGTTCTTGTAGCGCCGGGGATCGCAATAGTATTCCGCGGTGCCCATGGTGCAGCGAAGGTCGGTTTGCGGGGTCCAGTAGGTGTAGTTCGAGACGATGAGGTCGAGGAGGCCGTCGTTGTCATAATCGAACCAAGCGGCGGCGACGCTGAGCGTGTCGGGCGGCTTGGTGCCGATTCCGGAGAGCTTAGTGACGTCTGTAAAGGTGCCATCGCCGTTGTTGTGGTAGAGGGTATTTCGGCCAGCGGCGCAGATGAACAGGTCTTCATATCCGTCGTTGTCGTAGTCTCCCACTGCGACTCCGAAGTTGAAGTCGAGGTTCTCACCCTGGAGGCCGGCTTTGGCGGTGACGTCTTCGAAGGTACCGTCCGGCTGTTGCTTGAGGAGGCAGTTGTAATAGGAGGGATTGGTCTTCTTCATCTCGGGAATTTGGGCGCCGTTGGTGAAGAAGATGTCCATGCGGCCATCGTTATCGAAGTCAAAGATGGCAACTCCTCCGCACATCGGCTGCGGGAAGTATTTGTGTCCGCCGGAACTGTTGTTGCTGATGTAGTTGAATTGGGAGCGAGGGGCGACGTCGATAAAGCCCGGCCGTTTTGCGGCGGGAGAGGCGCCCGAGGCAAGAAAGAGCAGGGATAAAACGGCGAGGCAAGAGGCAACCGACAGCCTTTTCCAGATGCTAGACTTAATGGCGGGCATGAAGTCCTATCGCTGCATTCTATCCGGAATTCTGCTCGGATCAGGCATTCTGATCGCCGGTACCTCCGCTGCCCCGATCGTATTCGAGGAAATTGCGCAGCGATCCGGGCTGACCTTTGTCAGCGACAGCAGCCCCACTCCCAACAAGAACCAGCCGGAAACGATGGTGGGCGGCGTAGCCCTGTTCGATTATGACAACGACGGCTACCTGGACGTCATGGTGATAAATGGCGCCGCGATTCCCTCACTGCAGAAGGAAAGCCCAAAATTCTGGAACCGTCTCTATCACAACAATCGCGACGGGACCTTTACCGATGTGACCGAAGCTGCCGGAGTGGCGGGAGCCGGATTCGGGATGGGCGTGGCGATTGGGGATTTTGACAATGACGGCTGGCCTGACATCTACGTGGTGAACGTCGGCAAGAATCAGTTGCTGCATAACAACGGGAATGGCACGTTTACCGACGTCACCGACAAGGCTGGAGTTGGCGGAGGGGTGCTGGACGGCAAGAAGATGTGGTCGGTGTCGGCGGCCTGGGTCGACTACAACAACGACGGCCTGCTCGATCTATTCGTCTCCAACTATTGCAAGTGGGAGGTGAACAAAGACCCGTACTGCGGGCCGAACCCGAAGTTGCGGGCCTATTGCCATCCCAGCAATTACGCCAACCTGCCCAACACGCTTTACCGCAACAATGGAGACGGCACGTTCACGGATGTGTCGGTGGAGACGGGCATCTCCAAGTATTCCGGCAAGGGAATGGGGGTCGCGATTGCGGATTACGATGGCGACGGCTTCATGGACATTTTTGTCGCGAATGACAACCGCCCCAATTTCCTCTTTCACAATCTTGGCGGGAAGAAATTCGAGGAGGTAGCGCTGGAGTCGGGCGTGGCCTATGCCCAGAGTGGCAGCGCGTTGTCGGGGATGGGCGTCGACTTTAAAGACGTCTACAACGACGGACGGCCGGACATATGGCACACGGCCGTGGAGAACGAGAGTTTCCCCTTATTCCGGAACCTGGGTGGGGGATCGTTCGAGGAGCAGACGATGCCGGCCCATCTCGCGGTGACGCGAACGATGTCAGGGTGGGGAAACGGCATCTTTGATTTTGACAACGACGGCTGGAAGGACCTGTTTGTGGCACGCAGTAACGTTCTCGATAACATTGCGCAATTCGGCAACCGCCGCTATGAAGAACCGAACAGCGTGCTCCGCAATGTTGGAGGGGGAAAGTTCGAAGACGTCAGCAGCCAGGCGGGTGCTGACTTTCAGCTGGCGGCGGCCCATCGCGGCGTCGCGTTCGGCGACCTCGACAATGACGGGCGGATCGATGCAGTCGTCACCGTCCTGAACGGTTCCATTAAGTACTTTCATAATATCTCGAAGAATAATAATCACTGGATCCTTCTGAAACTGGTCGGCAAGAAGAGCAACCGCATGGGGCTGGGGGCGCAGGTGCGGATTACTGGCGAAGACGGTAAGGTTCAGTACAACGAAGCCACCACCGCCGTGGGCTATGCGAGCGCCAGCGACGCGCGCGTGCACTTTGGACTCGGCCAGTCAAAACTCGTGCGCGAGATCGAGATCACATGGCCGAGCCGCGTGCACCAGGTTTTGCATAACGTTTCCGCGGACCAGATTCTGAAGGTTGAAGAACCGGCCCAGTAGCCGTTGAACCAGATTCCTTACCGACTGGCGGCCCGATGAATGTGTGCCGCAGGACAGCCGGGGCGGCTGTCCCTACATGGTTCATCTCAAAACGCGGGTAGCTTCAATTTCGACGTGATTACGCTCAGGCCTTTCACTCCGCTCAGCCCCACCAGCAGGGCCACGAAAAATACACTGAGGCGGTTGTGGAGGAATGCGGTCTCGAGCTTGGGCAACCCCACAATCACGTAAGCCCAACTGGCAACCAGGCCCACGATCAATCCCGTAAGAACGCGGAGCAGGAAATTTCCTTTCGAATTGATCCAGGCCAGGACGCCGCCGAGAAAGCCTCCAAGCAGCGAGGTCAGGAGCACGCTCAGCCAGGTAATGGTGATGACCAGCGAGACGGTGGGATAACCCGGCGTGGAGACCTGTACGGTCGATCTCCCGAAGAAGGTCGGGATCAGGATGGTGGAGCAGTCGAAGCCTCCGACGTCGACGAAGGTTTGCAGGGGATTGAGGGTGAGGGCGGCGTTGTCGGTATTGAAGTGGACGTCCCGCTTCTCGGTGAGCTTGGCAGCGCCATTCGGGCCTTTGAAACGTGCCGTCAGCGGGAAATTGTCGACCAGCGTGATGCTGGCCGGCGCGTTCGCAAATTCGATTCCGAGGATGTTGTCGGAAAACTTGTGCGTTATGGTTTTTGAGTCGGAGCTGCTGCTGCCGATGACGAGGACGGTGTAGTTCGGAGGCTTGGTGGTAGCCACCCCCAGCGTTGCGGCGGGAATGGGCCATTGCGATGTCCAGCATGCCGCACCCGATGTCGTGCCTTTGTGAATGACTATGGGGTTGTTGTCGAGAGCGCCGTGATCGAAGGTCAGCCAGACCTCGATATCGCGGGTGAGATCGTCAGCTCCTAAATAGAACGCCTGAACGCGAGCACAGGTGGTGCCGTCGGCGCGGGTTCCGCCGTTGGCGTCCTCGCCGGAGACGGTGAGAGCGAGTTGTGGCACGGATGGGCTAGCCGGGGCAGGGATCTGGGGGTCAGGAAAGGCGGCGAAAATCAACCGGGCGGGCCTCCGGCGGGGCATCGGGAGATCTCCGAGCCACGCTCCCGAGCCGGCCTTCTTTTCGCCGGCCAGCTTCTGTTTGGTATGAGACATCTTGTGCGCGGCAGTCTTTCCGGGCCGTATCAGCATGTAATTCGAGCCGCCGATCAGTTGCTGCTCATTTTGCTTGACCGTGAGCTTGGCGAGACCGGCTGCATCGACAGGAACGGAGATCTGCTTGGCGGATTCTCCCGGAGCGAAGGTAACGGCGTAAGTCGTGACCTGGCCGGAAGGTTGTTCAACCTTCAATTCCGCAGAAGTGGACCTTGTGGCCGGTGCCGGGTGGCCATCACTGTCGAGCAGTTGAAGCCGGACGGGAGCCTCGGCCCCCAGCTGATTCTGGACGTTGACCGGAGCGACATCGATCCGGGCAGGTGCCTGCTGGCCGAACGACCTGGAATTCAGGGCCAAAAACAGAACCACCGCGATCATCGCTTTTCGCATAGGAAGCTCCTGGCTTTTCAGATAGGCAGTCACCGGGTCTTGCCTGCGAAACGGACGGCGCCCTCGGGCGGACGGGTGTCGCGCACGGGCAGGGTCCTGCTTGTGACTGGAGGGGAAGCGGACGCAAGTCTGGTGCATTGAGGCCGCGATTCAACCGAAATCGAGTTTTTGTCCGGTTTTTGGAACAAATCGAGGTGAATGACATCGGGAGGGGCTTCCTACACCTCACATTGGCCAATCAGGCGGCAGAAGAGGATCCTTTTGAAAAGGGGTAACGACCGCATATCAAAGCATTTTCGAGTAGTACGGGTAACCTCTTGAGGGTGTTGACGCGTCTAAATAGAGACTGAAAATGGGCCTAGGTGTCGCTGCACCGGGGCGTATAATCAGGCACAAGGAGTACCCCCTATGAAGCTCAGATGGCTGGCAGGCGCGGTGGCATTGCTGGCGTTCAGCGCAGGGCCCTGGACGTTCGCTCAAGTATCCGATCAGGACAAGGATCAACCGAAATCAGGAGATATGCAGAACGCGCCTCCGCAAAAGCCGGCCACTCTGCCGACCCAGGATGACAGCCAGATCAAGCACGACGGCGGCAAGACCGACATCGATGCGGTTGGCAATCGCAACGTAGGGTGCGGACGAGGAGTAGGGAACTGGTACTCAGTGGAAGGGCAGGTTGCGCGGGGACGCGTATACGCCCAGCAGATTGAGTCGCAGATCAAGCTGGTGAATGACCCGGTGGTCACCGAGTATGTGAACCGCATCGGCCAAAACCTGGTGCGCAACTCGGACGCACAGGTACCGTTCACGATTAAAGTAATCGATTCCGACGTCGTCAACGCGATGGCGCTGCCCGGCGGCTTCTTCTACGTAAATTCCGGCCTGATTCTGGCGGCGGACGAGGAAGCGGAGATGGCGGGCGTGATGGCGCACGAGATCGCCCACGTGGCCGCGTGCCACTACGGCAGGGAAATGACGAGGGTGAATCTGCTGCAACTGATGTCGCTGCCGGCCATCTTCATGGGCGGCGCGATCGGATACGGCGTATATGAAGGCATGGGGCTTGGCATTCCGCTGACGTTCCTGCACTTCTCGCGCGGATTCGAGGCGGAAGCGGATTACCTGGGCATCGAGTACATGTATCGGGCCGGTTATGATCCGTCGGCCTTCGTCTCGTTCTTCGAAAAGATCCAGGCGATGGAAAAGAAGAAGCCCGGCACGCTGTCGAAAGCTTTTGACACGCACCCACAGACGCCGGACCGGATCGAGAAGTCGCAGGAGGAGATCCGGAAGATTCTTCCGGCGAAGCAGCAGTACATCGTGACCACGTCGGAATTCGAAGAGGTGAAGGCGCGGCTGGCTGCGATCGAGAACAAGCACAAGTTGCTGGATGAAAAGGACGGCAACAAGCCTAGCTTGCGGCGGACGTCGAATACCAGCGACAAGAGCGGCGACACCAAGAGCGACGACGATCGTCCGACGCTGAAACGGCGGGATGATTCGAATTAGGCTCGGATTGGTCATGTGAAACCGGCGGCTGAGGCCGCCGGTTTTTCTTTTTTGAGCAGGCCCTGAAGGGCTTTCGTGGGCGCTTTGACGTGGCCCTGGGGGGTGATTTTCTACGGTGCCGCCGCGTAGATTCCTGGCTCGGTTCCGACAACGGACTTCTTATTCGGCTGCATCACAACTATTTGTGATTCCAGTCACAGATAAGACTTGGGGAACCGACATAGCCTCGGCTATGCTTTCTTCATCGCGCGTTTAAGGCGGAGACATCCCATGCCTGAGAACACACTTACCATCACAGACAACCGCACGAACAAAACCTATACCGTTCCCATTGAGAACGGCACGATCCGCGCGATGGACCTGCGCCAGATCAAGGCCGGGGTCGACGATTTCGGATTGATGACCTACGACCCGGCATTTATGAATACGGCGTCGTGCAAGAGCAACATCACTTACATCGATGGGGACAAGGGCATCCTGCGCTATCGCGGATATCCCATCGAAGTGCTGGCCGAGCGCTGCACTTTCCTGGAAGTGGCGTATCTGCTGATGTACGGCGAACTGCCCACGGAAAAGGAATTGAAGCAGTGGGTCTACGACATCACGCACCACACGATGTTGCACGAAACCACGAAGAAATTCATGGAAGGGTTCCGGTACTCGGCGCATCCGATGTCGATGTTCGTGAGCACGATTGCGGCGCTGTCGAGCGTGTATCCGGACGCAAAGCTGGTGCGCAGTCCAGCCGATCGCATGCACCAGAGTATCCGGCTGATCGGGAAGGTGCCGTCGATTGCGGCGATGTCGTATCGGCACAATGTCGGTTTTCCGTACGTGTATCCGGACAACGATTTGAGCTACACCGAAAACTTCATGAACATGCTGTGGAAGATGGTCGAGCCGAAGTATGTAGCGCATCCCGCGATCGCACGGGCGCTCGACATCTTGTTTATCCTGCACGCCGATCACGAGCAGAACTGCAGCACCAGCGCGATGCGCGGGGTGGGGAGTTCTGAATCAGATCCTTACCTGTCGGTGGCGTCGGCAGCTTCGGCATTGGCAGGCCCGCTACACGGCGGAGCCAATGAAGAAGTGCTAAAGATGCTGGATGAGATCGGAACGAAGGACAAAGTTCCGGCCTACATCAAGCGGGTGAAGGAAGGCGAGTTCAAGTTGATGGGATTCGGCCACCGCATCTACAAGAATTACGATCCGCGGGCAAAAATCATCCGCTGGAGCGCCGAGCAGGTGTTCGAGGTGACGGGGCGCAATCCGAAGCTGGACATTGCCCTGGAACTCGAGCGCATCGCCCTGGAAGACGATTACTTCGTAAAGCGCAAGCTTTATCCGAACGTCGATTTTTACTCGGGGATCATGTACCAGGCGATGGGATTCCGGCCGGAGATGTTCACGGTTCTCTTCGCGATTCCGCGCACTGCCGGCTGGCTGGCGCAGTGGGAGGAGTTGATGAAGGATCCGGAGCAGAAGATTGCCCGTCCGCGCCAGATCTACCTCGGGCACGGAGAGCGGGAATTTATTCCGATCGACAAGCGCGTACCGGTACCAATTCCGGCGGAATACCCGACGCGCTGAGGTTGCCGGAATCGACAACTGAATAAAAAACCAGCCGCGAGTTTTGCTCGCAGCCTTGGATCCGGAACTGTCAGTTGAGTTTTAGCGATGTCGCGCGCTTAAGCGGCGTGCTTGGCCAGTTCGGCGAGATGCTGGCGATGCTGCTCCGGAGAAGTGATGACTTTCATCTCGGTCCAGTCATAGGGCAGTTCTTTCCCGCAATCGAGGCAAGCGACATAGGTGCCCGTTAACACCGCGGCTTTCGGGCGGCGTGAAGCGCCGCGAATGGTGACTGGAAAGCTGTAACGGGTGTGCCTGCAGCCGAAAACCGCGTCGTAAATCTTTCCCAACATAGCCCCACCTCCCACAAACCGGGATCAACCCAGCGAACCTGTGCCGTACATTAGGCGCCCGGTGCGGCAAGTCGTCAATCGCCCGAAAGCCCTACGGGACGCGCCTTAATGCACTTACCCTACTTAGATTCACGGCGCAGGGAAAGGGTTTCGACTTTCAGTTAGCCGGTACTCCAATTTGGGAACAGGAATGAAACTGCTTCCCTGAGAGATAGTTACAGAGGGAGGAAAATCGTTTCACACGCTCTGGGGGCCGCGACGTTTCTGCTGCTGGCACTTGGCCATAATGGCGGACCGGAGACGGCTGCGCAGATCTTCAGGAAGTTCGTAGAGTTGGGAATCGCGATAAATCTCGATGGTCTTCTTGGTTGTGTCGCAGACTACGTAGCAGTTGTGGCACCAGGAAAGATGGTTCTCCAACTCGACCTTAGTCTTCTCGTCCAGAACGCCGTCCAAATAATTGGTCAGCTCGTGTAAGAATTCAGAGCATTTCACTTGTTGCCATCTCCACTCTCGCGTTTCTGGAAATACCGTCCAAGGCGTTCTCGCAGCTGAAGCCGGGCGCGTAATAACCGCGATTTTACCGCGGGCACGCTTAAATCCAGCGCCGCTGCCGTCTCCTCGGTGGACAGTCCCTCCACGTCCCTCAACACAAACACAGTCCGAAAGCCCGGGGGAAGGCCCTGGATGGTCTTACTCAGAATCTCGCGCAACTCGGCTTGCGTGTACTGCTGTTCCGGATTCGGGCTCCAGTCGGCAATCTCGCGGGGCAGAGAATCATCTTCGGTCTTGATGTCCTCGTCCAGCGAGACGGTACGTTCTGGCTTGCGCCGCCGCAATTTCATCAACGCTTCGTTGACGGCGATGCGGACCAGCCACGTATAAAACTTCGACTGCTCCTGAAACTGCGCCAGGTTGCCATACGCTTTCAGAAAGGCTTCCTGCACCACGTCTTCCGCATCTTCGCGGTTTTGCGTGATGTGCTGCGCAATTCGGAATACGTTGCGGTCATACCGGCGAACCAATTCTTCGAAAGCAGAATCGTCGCCTTTTTTGGCCGCTTGGACGAGCGCCAGTTCTTCCGTAATCGGCGCTCCCAGTTTGTTTTGGATGGCTCCCATGGTTTCGGCGATGCAGTATTTTCCCGCCGTTCAAGGACATCGCGATGGCGCCGGCGGTCCGGAGAAGCGGAACTGTTATTCTACTTGGTAACCGCACTGTTTGCCCAACGGCTTTCATCGTAGGCGGGTGAAAGCGATTGCTGTAGATTGCCAAAAGGGACGCCTCGAAACCGATTCCGAAGTTTGACGACATTACTTCGGTACCATGATGGACGGCTGCAACTACCCTATAATCCAAGGGTTAAGCGGGCTGTAATTCTTGATGGCAGCAGGTCAATATCGGCTTGGGGAATGGTTTATCAGGAATGGCGGAAAGCAAGAATAAGAACCTTCAACAAATCGTAGAGCGAGCGGTTGCACAAGCCCTGGAGCAGCAACTTCCGAAGCTGCAAACGGAACTGGTGGAGCGCGTGCTTGCTGATCTGCCCGATGCAGTTCCGGCGATACCCGAGACAACGGGCGCCGGAGGCGCGACCCCAAGCAGCCTCGTCCAAGCGGTTGCGACGATTCATGCCGGCACTACCCAAAAAGAAATCCTGCGAGCGCTCCTCGATACCAGCAGCAGCAATGCAGCGCGCGTGGCGTTGTTTGTCGTGAAGTCGGGTGCTGCGACGGGATGGCAGGGGCGCGGCCTGGGCGACGAAGATTCCATCAAAGATTTCGCGCTGGATATGAGCGTGGGGCCGATCTCACACGCCTATCAGAATCGCGTTGCGACTCCAGCGAATATCGCAGAAATGGATGGAAGATTTGTCGAGCGTTTCGGAGGGCCGGCGAACGAACAGATCCTGGTGCTTCCTCTGGTGCTGAAAGACAAGGTTGCCGCGTTGCTTTATGCCGATGGCGGCGCGGAAGGATTGCTGGAGTCGAGCTCTCTTGAGTTGCTGGTGATGGCGACCAGTGCATGGCTGGAAGTCGCTTCGCTGCGCAAGCAGGCGCAGAAAGAGCCGGCTGAGCCAGCCCCGGCAGCGGTGGAGCATGCTCCCGCGCCGGTACAGACAGTCAGTTCTTTCTCCGATCCCTTTGCGTCGCACGCGCCGAAGCATACGGCTCCGAAAGCTCCGGAGCCGGAACCAGCGGCTGAAGTTGTGGAAGTGGCGCGGTCGGCTGCTGCCAGCGCGGCGTCCGCTCCTGCGGCCGCGACCGATCCGTTCGCTGGATTGTCGGCCGAAGATGCCGACACGCACCGAAAGGCCCAGCGCTTCGCCCGCCTTCTGGTGGATGAAATCAAGCTCTACAATCAGGCCAAGGTGGCCGAAGGACGCCGCCACAAGGATCTCTACGACCGGCTGAAGGAAGATATCGAGAAGAGCCGCGCCACGTACCAGAAGCGGTACGGCAGCAGCATTGCGGCAAGCGGCGATTACTTCCAAAAAGAAGTGGTGCGCAGCCTGGCGGAAGACGATCTTTCGGTGATGGGCTCCAGCTTCCGGGCGTAATCCCAAAGGTACGGGGTAGACTTAAGACAGGTTCTGGAATTCGCTTCTCCGCGCGAAAATAGAAACGTGGTTCGACTGGGTCTCAAGTGGTGGGCGGTATTAGCGGTCGGCGCCGCGTGCGCGTTTTGCAGCCGCACGATCTCATCTGCAGAAAGCAATCCTCAACAATCTCAAGCAGCAGCGGCTTCGACACCCTCGGCGCAGAGTGCCGATGCGCCCAAGCGCGCCGCCAAGTCTTCCTCGAAATCCCCAGCGCATAAAACGTCTTCTGCGAATTCTTCAAAGGCCGCGTCATCCGGATCGGCCACACACAAATCTTCGACCTCCCGCGCTCATGCTGCGGCTACGAAGAGACGTCGTCGTCCGATGTCACCGCGGGTGCGGCGCATTCGGCAGGCGTTCGTGGCTTCGGCCACGTTGCGTCCCATGGCGCAGCAGTTGATCCTGGATCGCACCCCCGCCGCGTATGCGGGAGTTGAAGCCTACGCGCGGGCGCACTCGAAAGAGGATGCCGGGGCGCTGGCGTGGCTGGTGGTCGGATACGCCCACATCATCGATCACGAATATGCGAAGGCTGTGGATCCTCTGAATCGCGCGAAACCGCTCGCCGGAGATTTGGGAGACTACGTCGCGTATTACCTTGGAACTTGCTACGTGCAGACGGGGCGACAGGCGGAAGCGCTGGCCGCGTTGGCGAACTTCCGGGAAAACCATTCGGACTCGCTGCTGGTGCGCGATGCCGATGTGAGCTACGCCAACGCTCTACTGACGGAAGGCCGCGCCTCCGAAGCGGCTGCATTGCTGGAAAAGGACCGGTCGCCGGCTCGCTCGGACGTGGAACTGGCACTGGGCCGCGCCTATGAGGCGATGAAGGAGACGCAGAAGGCGAGCGAGGCATTCGCCAATGTGTACTTCAACATGCCAACGTCAGCCGAGGCCGACGCTGCCTATAACGAACTCAAGAAGCTTTCGAATTCTCCCGGCACTCCCGGGCAATTGAAGACGCGGGCAGAGCTGTTGATGAAGGCCCGGCGCTTTAACGATGCCGCAGATGCGTACCGCGAGGTGCTGGGGCACGCGAGCGCGGAAGAGCGCGCAACGGACGATCTGCAGCTCGCCGACGCCTTACACCGGGCTGGGCGCGATCGCGAGGCGAAGTCGGAGTTGAAAAACCTCGGCAGTTTGTCGGCGGATCAGAACGCGCAGAGGTTGTACATTCTCGGGCAGGTGGCCTGGTCATCGGGCGACAATGACACCTTCTACAAGAGCGTTGACGAACTGCGGCAAACGGCTCCTTCGAGCACGTGGCTCGAGTCGGCCCTGCTTTCTGTAGCAAATCTGCACCTGGTGCATCACGAATACGATCAGGCGCTCGACGCGTTCCGGGAGTTGCAGCAGCGTTTCCCGACAGGGGCGCGTGCCTCCTATGCGCACTGGAAGGCGGCGTGGCTGACTTTGCGCCAGGGGCGCAATGACGAAGCGAAGAAGGCGTTTGAGGAACAAATCACGCTGTATCCCTCGGGCAACGAGACGTCTGCCGCGCTGTACTGGCGGGCGCGGCTGGCGGAAGAAGATAACGATCCGGCGATGGCCCGGGCGTTTTATAAGACGCTTTCGGAGCGTTACCGCAACTACTACTATGCGGAACTGGCGCGGGAACGGTTGACGAAGATTCCGGCCTCGGCTGAAGACGAGCCAGGAAAATATCAGATCCTCGACCGGGTTCCGGCTCTCGATCACGGGGAAAAGGTTGAACTGGGGGAGCCGCCGTCTGACGATCTGCATTTGCAGAAGGCGAAGCTGCTCGGCAATGGCGGGCTGGTCGATTTTGCCGTCCGAGAGTTGCAGGCCGCGGCGAGCACGGACAATGGCAACTGGGCTCCGGCGCAAACCGCGCAGCTTTACATCGATACTGGACACTACGATCGCGCGATCGAAGTGATGAAGCACTCCGTGCCCAGCTACTTTGCCGTCGATCTTCCGACATTGCCCCGTGAGTACTGGGAGGCCCTGTTTCCCCGCGCGTACTGGACCGACCTGAAAAAGTTTTCCGTCGCGAATGGGCTCGATCCTTATCTGGTGGCTTCGCTGATCCGGCAGGAGTCGGAGTTTAACCCATTGGCAGTATCACGGGCGAACGCAGTAGGACTCATGCAGCTGCTGCCTCGCACGGGAAAGCTGGTGGCGCGCCAGGAGAAGCTGCGGCGCTACAGCGACAGCCAGTTGTTTACCCCAACCGTCAATCTGCAATTGGGAACGCGTTATTTTCGCGGCATGGTTGACCAGTTCGGCGGATCGTTTGAATACGCGCTCGCCGCTTATAACGCCGGCTCGGATCGGGTGGAAGAATGGCTCGGGCAAGGGAAGTACCGCGATGCGCCGGAGTTCGTCGAATCCATTCCTTTCACCGAAACACGCGAGTATGTGCAGGCCATCATGCGGAACGCGAGCGTTTACCGGCAGCTCTACGAAGCGCAGTAAAACTCCCGAGCGCTGAGATCATTACAAAGACAGAGCAGGTCACGGGATTACAGCTGGGAAGTGCCATCCGCTGGCTGCGAGGTACCATCGGCCGATTTGGTGAATAAGATCTCGAAGACCAGCAGGCAGGCTCCTATCACGATCGAGCTGTCGGCAAGGTTGAAGACCGGCCACTGATACTGCCTGATGTAGAAAAGCAGGAAGTCCACGACGCGCCCGCTGGCAACACGGTCCCACAAATTTCCTACCGCCCCGCCCAGAATCAGAGACAACGCGATTCCGGTGATCGTGAGCGGCCGCCGCTGTTTCCAGAGCAGGAAGGAGACGATCACTATGGCAATGAGCGAAAAGGCGATGAGACCGGTGGTTCTCCAGCGCGAAGGCGAGTCAGCAAACAGGCTGAAAGCGGCTCCCGTGTTTTCGGTATGGGTCAGACGGAAGAATCCCGGGATGACCTGAATGTGGCTGTACATGGAGATGTGCGCCGCCACCAGCCGCTTGGTCCAGCGGTCTATCCCGACGACGAATAGCGCGAGAATGAGATGAATGACGCGTGCGCGAGTGGGTGGCATTCAGTGAGTCAGAGTTTAATCAGGAGCTGCGATTTTGTTGTACCGGCAGGGTGCATGGGTTCCTCGCTTCGCTCAGAGTGTCAAGCGTGTTTCACTGGCAAGCGTCTTCAGATTGACACTCTCCCATGAAGGAAATCTTCAGCCCTGCGACTCCAGTTCTTTCAGAACGCCGCTGCACCTTTCACACACGGTTGGGTACGTCTTGTCTTCGCCCACGTGCGTTGAGTAATTCCAGCAGCGATCGCACTTAGTTCCATCCGCCCGCTTGACTGCGACGTGTACGTTGCCCGTACTGCCGTTGCCGGATCCCTCGGTCAGCGTTACTGCTGAGACAATAAACAAATAGCGCAACTGCTCGGAGTGACGTTTCAAGACCGAGTAAACGGGATCGGAGGCGGTGATAGCGACCTGTGATTCCAAACCGGTCCCGATGAGTTTGCTGTTGCGAGCTTCTTCGAGGGCCTTGAGCACCTCGTCGCGGACGATCCGCAGGGTCTGCCAGTCGGAGGCTTGTTTCTCATCGTGCTCCGGCGCTCCCTGGCCGAGGATGTCGCTGGCGGACGGGAAGTGGGCCAGGTGAACGCTCTCGGTTCGTCCTTCGACAGCCGGGAGAAAGTTCCAGACTTCTTCGCAGGTAAAGCTCATCATGGGCGCGAGCAGCCGGGCCAGAACCTCGCCGATTTTCCAGATCGCGGTTTGAGCCGCGCGCCGGTTCTGCGACTTTGGAGCGGCAGTGTAGAGTCGGTCTTTCAGTACGTCGAAGTAAAACGCGCTGAGATCGACGATGCAGAAGTGGTTCACCCGGTGATAGATCTTGTGAAAGGCGAACTCGTCATACCACGTTCGAACGTCGGCGGCGAATGACGCTGCCTGCCGCAACATATATTGATCGATCCCGCCCAAATTTTCGAAGGCAACGGCGTCACTCCCGGGATTGAAGTCGTACAAGTTTCCGAGGATGTAGCGGAACGTGTTGCGGATCTTCTTGTAGTTCTCACCGACACGCTGCATGAGCGCTTCAGATCCGACGACATCCTCGCGGAAGTCCACCGATGCCACCCACAGCCGGACAATTTCTCCGCCGAGGCGGCCGGCGATATCCACGGGATCCACGTCGTTGCCACGGGACTTGGACATGGCCTGGCCCTTTTCATCGAGCGTCCAACCAGGTGTCACCACGCCTTTATAGGGAGGCGTCTGGTGCGTGCCCATGGCGCAGAGCAGGGAAGACTGAAACCATCCGCGGTACTGATCGCCGCCTTCGAGGTAGAGATCGGAAGGCCAGGGATACTCGGGTTCATCGGCGATGAGGGCGAGATAGCTGGCGCCTGACTCGAGCCATACGTCGAAGATGTCGGTTTCTTTTTCGAATTTCGCGCCGGCACAATGCGGGCATTTCGTGCCGGCGGGCAGGATCGAATCGGATTCAGAGGTAAACCAGGCATCCGCGCCTGACTTGGCGAATAATTCCACTACCTTGCGGTTGATGGCCGGATCGTTCAAGGGCTTGCCGCAGGCTTCGCACAGAAACACCGCAATGGGCACGCCCCAGACTCGTTGGCGGGAGATGCACCAATCGGGGCGTGTCTGGATCATGTTGGACAGGCGTTCTTCGCCCCACGAAGGGTCCCATTTCACCTTCTTGATTTCGGCGAGTGTGCGCGTGCGCAAGGTATCGTTCTTGCCGGCGCCGCCGGGCATGGGCGTTTCCATCGAGATGAACCACTGTTCTGTGGCCCGGAAAATCACGGGATTGTGGCAGCGCCAGCAGTGAGGATAGGAGTGTTCGGTTTTTTCCTGGTGGAGCAGGGCGCCGCGGGACTTGAGCAGTTCGATGATGATCGGATTCGCGTCCCACACGCGCTTGCCCGTGTACTCGGGTAGCCCGTTGCGCAGGATTCCTTTTTCATCGACATTGCTGGTGGCATCAAGGCCGTACTTGACGCCGGTGATGAAATCTTCGGCACCGTGCGAAGGAGCCGTGTGAACCACACCGGTGCCGGTGTCCATGGTGACGTAATCGGCGAGAACGCCGAGAATCTTGCGATCGAGGAACGGGTGCTGAAAATTCAGGCGCTCCAGTTTGCGGCCAGGTAAGTGTGCCAGTTCTTTCGCCCCAGCAAGATTGCACTTGGCCGCCACATCGCCGGCTAATTTCGACGCAACGATATAGACTTCGCCGCCCGACTCCAGGCCAACATAATCTTCATCAGGATGGAAGGCTACTGCCATCGAGGCTGGCAGTGTCCAGGGTGTTGTGGTCCAGATGATCGTGGAAACCTTTTTTCCTGCCAGAGCGGGATCGATCTTTGCCGGGTCGTCGAGCAGCGCGTATTTCACCCAGACCGTGGGGCTGGTGTGATTCTCATATTCGACTTCCGCTTCCGCAAGTGCGGTTTCGTCATGCATACACCAGTAGACGGCTCGAAGACCCTTGTAGACGAATCCATTTTCGTAGAACGAGTAGAAGGTCGAGAGCACGACCGACTCGTACTGCGGATTCATGGTTTCGTAAGGCCGGTCGAAGCGGCCGAATACGCCGATGCGCTTGAATTGAGTGCGTTGCAGATCGAGATATTTCTGCGCGTACTTGCGGCAGGCTGCGCGCACCGAGACCGGGCTCATCTGCAGTTTCTTGCCGCCCAGTTCTTTGTCGACCTTGATTTCGATGGGCAGACCGTGGCAGTCCCAGCCGGGGACGTAGGGAGCGTCGAATCCCGCCATGGTCTTGGATTTGACAATAAAATCCTTCAGGCATTTGTTAAGCGCCGTTCCGAGGTGGATGGGCCCACTGGTATAAGGAGGTCCATCATGCAGGATGTAGCGTGGCGAACCCTTGCGCGCTTGCCGGATCCGCTCGTAAAGCCCCATCTGCTGCCAGCGTTCGAGTGTTTTCGGCTCGTTCTGCGGCAGGTTGGCCTTCATGGAGAAGGCAGTCTGGGGCAAATTGATGGTCTTTTTCAGGTCGAACGGCACTCTATCGGCTCTCCCAAATGATTGAATCTTTTCATTATAGGGAGACGGGCCGGGGAACGTCCATGCGGGCGACCCAGATACGAAAACATTCAAGATGCAAGGGTTCTGAACGGGACGTGCTGTGGATTCTTTCAGGATCAGGTCACAACAGGAAGGACATGTCTTTCCGGACATGTCCCGGTGAGGAAATGCACTGTCGAAAAAACCGGAGTAGCGTTACAATTTTGTGAAGCGGTAGGAAGAAGCAGCCCGATTCGTAGGGGATAGCATCCCCGTTTTGTCTATGGTTTGTTAAATCGGGTACGGTGAGAAGCAACTTGGAGCGGACCCGGCTCATCTGTGTACACTGGGGCAAGGTCGTGCGTTTCACCGACATTGTTTCCTGAACGCAAGGATGGTACGGACCGGAAGTATGGGATCCACACATTTGAATCCAAATTCTGCGGGCGGCGAACCGGAGCTCAACCTCCTGCTCGCGAAGGATTTTGAAGAGCCGTTGTACAAATCGCTCTTCCGGCAGCTGGACGACTTTTTCTTCCCGAAAAAGCTTCCGCCTCTAAAGCTGGAATCGAAGCCGGAACCGGTCAAGGACATCTGGGGTTTCTACAACTACAAGAAAGACGGCGTTCTGGGTTCAACCGGTGTGCACGTCCTGATCATCGGCTTGATCGCGCTGAGCTATGTGGCGTTCCGGCACTCGGTGAAGGCTGCACCCGCGCAGAAGGTAACCGTGACATTAGTCGATCCCAGCGATTTGCCCGCGCTGAAGCCATCAAAGACGTTGGCCGGCGGCGGCGGCGGTGGCGGGGACCGTGATGTGTTGCAGGCGAGCAAGGGCAAGCTGCCGAAGTTCTCGATGCAGCAGATTACGCCTCCCGTCGTTGTGGTTCGAAATGAGAATCCCAAGCTGGCCGTTGAACCAACGGTGGTGATTCCACCGCAGGTGCAGTTGGCGTCGAATAACATGCCCAACCTGGGCGACCCGATGTCGCATGCCACGTTGCCCTCGAATGGCACCGGTTCGGGCAGCGGCATTGGTTCTGGAAGCGGCGGCGGTGTAGGTTCCGGCAGCGGCCCAGGATTCGGCCCCGGCAGCGGTGGCGGATATGGTGGCGGCGTTTTCCACGTGGGCGGAGGCGTCTCGCCGCCGCGCGTGATCTATCAGGTCGATCCCGAATTTTCTGAAGAAGCCCGCAAGGCGAAGTATCAGGGCACATGTACCTTGATGCTGATCGTTGACGCGTCTGGTCATCCCACGAACATCCGCGTCGCAAGTTCGCTTGGAATGGGTCTGGATGAAAAGGCGATCGAAGCCGTCAAGAACTGGCGCTTCGAGCCCTCGATGAAAGACGGTCACCCGGTCCGAGTCGAGATCGCCGTCGAAGTTGAATTCCACCTGTACTGATTCTCTTAATCACCCGACGTTTCGCAGCACGACGTAGTGAACAACCACACGTGTGCGGAATCCCAACCGCTCGTAAAGCGCAATTGCGCGCCTATTGTCTTCCCGGACGTGGAGGAAAGGGACCTCGCCGCGCTCAACGATGCGGCGCATGACGTCGAGCATCAGGATGCCGGCGTAACCTTTTCCGGTGTGCTCGGGATGCGTGCAGACCGCGCTGACCTCGGTAAAGCCGGGGACTTTCAACCGCTCGCCCGCCATAGCGATAAGCTTTCCATCGGCTCTCATGCCAAGATACGTGCCGAGTTCGTGCGTCCGGTTGCCGAATGGACCGGGCTTGGTCAGCGTGGCGAGCTCAACCATCTCGGGTGAGTCGGACGGGGCAAGCTCAAGAATGGGGAGGCGAGCGTGGCCGTCTCCGTTCGACGGGGTCAGTTTTTCGCAGACCATCTCGAGCAGCGGAGCGCCGCCAATGACTTCCCATCCGTCGCGCGCCGCGTAAGGAGCGGGCAAGAACAATGCGGCGGTGCCTCCCGCGCCGACCAACCTCGCGGCAGACCGATATCCCTCATCGCCAGGCTCGGCAAAAGCGGTCAAAGAAGTGACTTCGCGCTGGAAGCGCCGGGCAGAACCGCAGACCTCGGCGAACTGTTCCTGCCGAGTGGTCAGGGCACGCCAGATGATGTTGTCGAGGGGATGCATATTCAGATTCGATTGGATATTCCGAACGGCTTCGAAGAAACACTAAATCTGAGCTGCGAGGGGAATCTATCCGAATCTTGCGGAGGAAGTGAGTTTCAGGCCAGGCAACGTGAGATTGCGCCCCCGGGGCTGGCTTGCTTCGCGCGCCGGGACCGCCGAAGGCTCTCGTCACATCCTATTTTCGTATTCTCTGTTGCTTACTCTTTCAAATCCACGTGAGCAACGCTCTCGATGGCGTGCCCGAGGAACCTCGGTCCTAACCGACGAAATTTTTCGGTGGAATCCGTAGCAAAGAAACTGAGCCGAGGGGCGGATCGACGCTCCTCATCGTCCGTACTGGAGGGCGGAAGGAGAGCGGTGAGCCGCGATGCGACCGCACATGCGGTCGATTCTGCCGAGTCGACGATGTTGACATGAGCAGGCGTGACCCGCTGCAAAAGAGGCTTGATCAGGGGATAGTGTGTGCAGCCTAGAACGAGCGTGTCGGCATCCTGAAAATTATCCGCGAACGCTTCGGCTAAATAAATCTGCGCCACCTGCTCGGTGACGGGATGCTCCACCCAGCCTTCTTCGACCAGCGGTACTAGGAGAGGGCAAGCCTTCTCGCGAGCCTCGAGACCGCGAGCTTCCAATGCCTTGCGGTAGGCGTGGCTGCTGACCGTGGCTTCGGTGCCGACGACGACGATCTTGCGATTTGCGGTAGCGGCTGCCGCCGCCTCAGCCCCGGGTTCCACGACTCCGACCACAGGAACGCTGACCGACTCTGTAATGCGGTCGAGCGCCAAAGCCGTAGCCGTATTGCAGGCGATGACCAGCATCTGGGCTCCGTGGGATTGAAGGTATTGGGCGGCATCGAGGGCGTAGCGCGCCACCGTTTCGACGGATTTCGACCCGTAGGGAAGGCGGGCAGTATCGCCGAAGTAGAGGTAATCCGCGCCGGGAACGACTTCAAGTAACGCTTTAAGGACGGTCAGGCCGCCAAAGCCGGAATCGAAGACACCAATCGTGGGGCGCCGCATGGCTTTTGACATGATAAACCGCGAAAGTGCCGCAATGAGTGACTAGCGCGATACAGGAGACTTGGCGGCCCGCGGGACCGAAAGTCTTTCTTCGCCCGAAAGTCCGCAGCAAGGGCCGGGCGGAATGGGCGCGCCGTGCGGGCATGTCCGAGGATGGCCGAGGAAGGCGCAGATCTTATCGGTGGCTTCGGGCGACAGGATGTGCTCGAACTTGCAGGCCTGTTGTTCGATTTCGGATTCGCTATCCATGGCAAGGCTGTCGGTGAACAGACGCTCGGCGAGACGATGACGTCGGATGATGCTGCCCGCGCGTTCGCGGCCGCGCGAAGTGAGTTCGACAATCATGGTGCCGTCGCCCACCGATGCGGAGACGGGTTTAAGAGCATCGTGACAGGGATTCACGAAGGGCTTGTGGTCATGCGCTTCGGGCGGATGCGGCGCCGAACTCACCAGTTCCATCTGCATCATTTTTTCGATGGCCATGCTCACAGGAAGAGCGCCATGGACTTCCATACGCTCGACCTCGGCGATCTCGCCATGTTCTTCCAAAACCCAGAGCTCCTCGAGCACCTCGTCGAGTTGCTCATCATCGGCCATGGAAAAGACTTCCTGGGAAGCGATCTTGCCGTGATGCAGTTCGATCCGGCGGTCGGCCAGACGGGCTACGACGGGGTCATGCGTCACCATGACGATGGTGCGTCCTTGCTGATGAAACTCACGCAGCAATCGCAGAACGATCTCTTCGTTCTGCGCATCGAGATTGCCGGTGGGCTCATCGGCCAGGATGATTTTCGGATCGTTGATGAGGGCCCGCGCGATGCACACCCGTTGCTGCTCGCCGCCGGAAAGCTGCGAAGGCAGGTGATGCGCGCGGCCGCCCAGCCCCACGCGGGCGAGCGCTTCCACAGCTTCTTTTTCGTCGGTCATGCTATGGAAATACTGCGCCAGCATGACGTTTTCAACGGCGGTGAGAAAGGGAATGAGATGGAATTGCTGGAAGATGAAACCAATCTTTTCCGCGCGGACTCGGTTCAATTCGGACGCGGAGATCCCGGCGACGTTCTGTTCATCAAGCCAGATTTCGCCGGAAGTCGGCTGATCGAGGCATCCAATCAGGTTCACTAGAGTTGATTTCCCGGATCCCGACGGGCCCATGATCGAGAGCCACTCGCCCTTGGTCACGTGCAGGGAGATGTGGTCGAGGGCATGAATGGAGGCTTCGTCTTTGCCGCCATTTCCCGCTTCCTTCGCGGGATAGAGCTTGGTGACGTTTTTAATCTGAATCATTTCACTCTCCCCTCAGGATCACCGCCGGCTGGACCCGCCGCAGCAGCGAGATCGGGAGAATCGCTGAGATCAGCGTTACTGCCATGCTACCAGCCAGCACGATGGGCAGCACGCTGAAACGCGGGACCACGGGAGCATGAAAGTTAACCCGGCCAATCCAGGCCGCGATTCCGATTCCTACGAGAAAACCGATCAGCGCCCCGGTTGCACCTAAAGCGGCAGCCTCGGCGGCGAAGAAACCGTTCACAACGCGCCCGGAGGCTCCCAGGGCTTTCATGATGGCGAAATCGCGACGCCGGTCAAAGACCCAGCCCATCAGCGTCGATAGTACACATAAAGCGGCCGTCAGTATGATGAGCGCTGCTGCGGCCAACAACGTTGCCCGGGTCTTGCCCAGTACGCGGGCTTCACCTTCCATGATCTGGCGCACCGGCCGCACGTCGGCGCCGGGGAGCGACTGCGAGAGTTGGCTCATGACCGCACTGACTTCCGCGGGCGATCCGCTGGCCGCGACTTCGATGGTGGAAGGTTGCACGCCGGTCCAAGCGATGAAATCCGCGAGGGAAAGATAAATACGGCTATCCTCCGCAGCGCCAGTCCGCACGGTGCCGGAGGGAGCGAGATGAATCGTCCGGCCCTCAAAGGTCAAATCGAAGGGCTCATTCTTCGGCGACACTGCCGCGAGCGCGCGTACACCAACCAGGGAAGCGTGGCGCGCGTCTGGTGGAGTTTCCGGGGAGTGGTCGGACTCGCTCGCCGGCCAATTCGTGACGGACCACCACTTATTCAGTTGCCGGACCCGGTCGAAATCTGTTCCGGCCACGACGATCGGCTGCCCATCGGTCGTCCGGGCTACGATCATTGCGAAAGGAGCGGCGACGCCTCGTCCTCCGAGCAGGGCATCCACCTGTCTCAAAGCAACGGCTGGCAGGGAAGCACCATTCTTTCCGACCAGGACAATGTTTGCACCGTAGTTGCGGAATTCGCGCTGAAGCTTTGCCTGGACGTCCACGTAAAGGTTCAGCATCGCCGTGGCGACTGCTGCTGCCACCACCATGGCGAACAGGGCGGAAACGGCACGCCCGCGGCGCAGAATCGCCGCCCGCACCAGCATACGGAGGAGCATGGACACGTGCGGAGCGTTGCCGCGCTTGCCGGCGATGTCCTGGGCGGAACGTGAAATCGGTGCGCTCACAATTCCCCCCGCAGGGCAAAGACAGGATCCATGGCTACAGCACGGCGGATTGCCGCTGCACTTCCGGCGAATGTCACGATCACGGCGATGGCAAGAATGACGGGTAAAAGCACGGGCTCGATAGAAATCTGCGAATTGAAGATCCATTGCCCGATCTGGCGCGCCAGCAGGCTGCCGGCAGCGAAGCCGATCGCCCCGCCGATCATGGCCAGCAATGCGGCCTCCGCGAAGAAAACGGAGGCGACCGCAACTTTGCCCGCGCCCAGTGCCTTCATGAGCCCAACCTCGGCGCGGCGCTCAAAGATCGCCGTCGCCATTGCGGCGGAAACCGCGAGCGCCGACGCGAACAGGGCCGCAAGCGTAATGAGGAAAATCAGGCCTTCGATCCGCGTGAGTACTGCGCCTTCATTCTGCGAGACCTGGCGGATCTGTTCGGCATTGGAATGCGAGATGACCTCCGTCAACTGCAACGCGATGGCAGCCGGATACGGCGTGCAATACCAGCGGTCATAGACCGCGCCCGACATGCTCTTCGGGTCGCGGCGCCCGAAAGCATCTTCCGGCTTGGTGAGGGCGCTGACGTAAACGCGTTTCACGGCGCCAGGCTTGCCGAGAATCTGCTGCGCCAATGACAGAGGAGCGACGATCTGATCATCTTCGGCGCCGCCGGTAGACACGACTCCGGTGACATGCAACTCGCGTCCGTTTACGGCTAATTGGTCGCCAGGCTTCTTACTCAACCGGCTGGCCAAGCGCTCGCCGAGGAGAATGTCGGACGAATCATCCTGCGGCCAGGCTCCGGAAACTTTCCACCACGGATGCGTGCTCTTCACGCCCGTCGAAAACGTTTCTTTGCCATAGGCGAGATTTTTCGAGAAGTAGGTACCGAGCAGGGTCACATTCTGCTTTAGACCGCCCTGGTCCAGCGAGACATTTACCGGGAGCATGGGCGCGAAGCCGGTGATGTTGTTGTGCCAGAAAATGCCATGAATCTGCGGCAGGTCGGCTTCGTTGAGAAATGCGCCGTCAGAGGGCGGCTTCAGATTCACTCCGCCAATTTCAACATCCAGAGAATCTTCCTGGGGAGTGACAACCAGGTTCGCGCCGATGGTGCGGAGTTCGCGATTGATTTTGTCGCCGATGTCGGTGGCGACAGCGATCATCGCGGTGGCAACGGTAACGCCCAGCGTAATCGCTGCCCCGGCGAGCAATTTGCGCCGTTTCTGCCGCCGGAACGATTCGTAAACCAGGCGCACGAACATTCTTATTTTTGCTCGAACATGCGGCCGCCTTCCGCGATGTCCGCCTCCTGAATGATGATGGCGTCCGCAGTCTGTTTCGCTTTCAGCGGGACTGGATTGCATCCTCCCGCGGTTCCGACGGACTGGGGATTGATTGGCGCGGAGCAGTTCTTGCAGACCACACCATTGCCGCTCTTATAGAAGCCGACCGCGCCGCAAATCTGGCAGGCGTCGAAGACGGTGGCGATCTTGCCGTCGGGCTTCTGATAGAGCCAGAAACGAACTTGAACGCCATTCTCCCTGGCCTGGAAGCGGTGGAGGTCGCCGTCAGAAACCTGGGCCAGGGGAATGCTCACTTGCCCGTTGTTGAAGGTCACTTCCGTGGCGGGCGAGAGGGCGCTCTGGCTCTTGGCGTAAACGAATTCCGCCGTCACCATCGCGATAAACACGAACGAAAACGTGTAGACCGAAACCATCCACATGCGCTCGCGCCGGGCCGTCCAGGCCGCCTTGCGGAGTTCGGCGGGAGAGGCGCCTTGCGGAAGAGGCTGGCGCCGGCGGGCATCAAACAGCACCATTAATGCGGCCAGCGCGAAGATTGTCACAAAGAAAAACCAGTCATTGCTCACGATCGGGCCGATGATCGCCATTTCACGCTTGGAAGAGGCAATCACGCCGCTCTCAGAAAGTTCATGAAGGCCCGAGATGACCAGCTGCGCGGCGACCAGGAACATGATCGCCGTTGTTACGCGGAAGAATTTCTGCAGGTTGATGCGCACGCTGCCCTTGACGAACATCACGCCAAAGGCGATGGCCGCGATAACCCCCAGCAGCGTACCCAAGAAACTCATTAACTCGGTGGTATTCAGTGAAATCGCCGAGAGGATCAACACGGTCTCGGCTCCCTCGCGCAGGACCATCAAAAAAATGAAGATGAACAGGCCGAACCAGGCGTCATTTCCCGCGAGTAGTCCAACTTTACCCTCGATCTCGCCCTTCATCTTGCGCCCAGTCTTCATCATGAAAATCACCATGGTGACGACAAAGAATGCCGCCACCAGCATGATCCAGCCCTCGAAGACGTCTTCGTTCAGGTGGGTCCGGGAGATCACAATGGCAACCCCGATGCTGCCAGCAAAGGCTGCCGCCAGTGCTGCGTAAACAGTCTTGCGCAGTTCCGTCCGGCCGATCTTTGTGAGGTAGGCAAGGGTGATGCCGACGATCAGCGCGGCCTCGACGCCTTCCCGCAAGGTTATGATGAACGCCTGTAGCATGGCTTACCCCGTAGAGGTTTCCGGCCTGCGCCGTTTAGCCCCTTTAAATTCCTTGTCTTAGCCCGTGGAAGTTCGAATCCTGATGAAGCGGGAGCGGTTCCCGCAGGCTGACGATTTTGAAAATGATTTTCAATTTCAAGTTAAAGGATAGCTGCCGCAGCCAAATCCCGTCAATCAGCCACCGCACAACCTGCTGTGATTACAATCACATGGTCGAATATCCGACCTGAACGGTCGGAAATCGCAATGGCCGGATAGTGATCGAGGTCATTTGCACAACGCTGGAGCTTCGAGCCTGGCTAAGGTGCTCCTGGCAAGGTCTTTCCGTTCGCCAGAAAGATTTTTCCCGCTGCCATGTAGGGCGATCGATTTTTCGCGCGATACCCGGTTACCGTGATGTGCTCTCCGGGCTTGAGAGAGTCGGGAGTCCACCCGTAACGGCCGAGCATGGTGGGGCTGCCCAGCTCAAGCAGCCAGTCCTGGACCTTTCCGGTGTCGTCCTTGAGATCGGCGTGAATGTTCGCGTGGGGTTGAATCCACTGAAAACTTGTCACGGTCCCTTTCAGGGTGACGACATGCGTCGTGTCAAAGCTCGCCAGCCCATGGTGCGCGGAAAGCAGCACAGGACACAGCAAGAGCAACAAAGTGAGCAACAAAACTTTTCCAACACGAGAAAGCTTCATAGCAGTCAGACAGGAGTTTGACCTCACTCAGATTAACCCTTATTGCGTTGCAAAATTTCGGAGCTGCTTTACAGTCGCGGCATTCAATCGCTGGATGAGAGCCAACATCAATTCGACAGTGCGGTCATAATCGTCGCGGTTGATGATGCCGTTGTGAGCGTGTGTATACCGAGTCGGAACTGTGAGGGTAATCGTCGGCACACCACCGTTGGCCTTCTGGATTTCCACTGCATCATCCCCGTAGTTCAGCACCAGCTCTTCCTGCAACGGAATCGACTTCTGATGCGCCGTCTCGCGCGCCAGCGCGACAAACTTCCGGCTGGGCTGTTCGCTGGAGTTGAAGAGGAAAATTCCGGGGCCACCTCCGAGCACCTCTTGGGCTTCATCGGGTTTTGAGACTGGCGTGTCGTGCGTAATGCCCGCCTCCAGCACGATCGCCACATCGGGCTTAATCAGGTCTGAGGAAGCGTGCGCTCCGCGCGAGTTGGTTTCCTCTTGCACGGTGCCGACGTAGAAGAGCTGGTTGGGGTGCTCGGCGTGTGCGAGGCGTTTCATGAGTTCGATGAGGATGGCGCATCCCGCGCGATCGTCGAACGCCTTGCCGACGTAATTTCGAGTTCCATTCAGAATCTCGAACGTGGAGTCGGGTGCAATGGGATCGCCGGGTTGAATGCCCATGCGTCGGGCTTCTTCTTCGCTCTTTGCGCCTACGTCGAGGAACAGCGTCTCGTGCGTGTCCAGCAGTTTGCCGAGATCGGCATCTGCGACGACATGGGCGTCGCGCAACCCAGAGACCGCTTTCACGGGACCCTTCGAGCCCTCAATCGTCCAGCGCTGCCCTACGAGCGCTTCATCCAGCCAGTAGCCGAGCGTCTGCACGGTGATGAATCCTTCCGGCGTGATGTGCCGCACTAGCGCGCCTAACTCGTCCATGTGAGCGTCAATCATGATGCGCGGACCGGTCTTACCCTGGGTGGCAATGATGGATCCCACGGCGTCATAGGCCACGCTGTCGGCCAGCGGCGACATCTTGTCGGCCATGATTTTTCGCACCGGGTCTTCGTAACCGGTGGGACCGGCGGCTTCCGTCAACGCTTTAAGCAACTCAGTTGTGTCGTCCTGGGCGGCGAGCGTTCCGCATAGAAGCGCCAGTAGCGTCAGGGCGAGCAGCGATATCCTGATTGATTCGTGGCAGGTGATTCCGGAGAAGGGACGTGAGAATCGCAAGTTTGTCTTTCGCATGTACGTGACAGTTATGGGACGCAGGTTTCCTCCGCTGGTTTGCGATTTGTATTTTGGCTTTGCGCGAGGCCTCCGTCAACTGCGTGCCATTCCGTCACATCAAGAACGTCTCTGAACCACTACGGCACTAAGTACACGAGGGAAAGCTATATGCGCTTCAGGAAGGCGTTCGCTTCGGTTAAGCGCGGAAATAATTTTTCCTCGGCCTGGAATTCTGATGAGTGCACGCAGCGGCGGCTTCCGCGCAGTTTCACGGGATGCTTCAGATGAAGCATTTCGTGGTACACGATGTATTCGAGAACGTAGCTGGGAATTTGCGGGTGGTCGAAAATGCGGCTGATGATAATGGCGTTATGCGCGGGGTCGTAATGCCCCAGGATGCGACGGGTTTTGGTCTGGCTCCAGCTCATTCGCGGCCGAGCCATAAGTCCGTGGAAGAAACGCACGTTGAGCTCCTCGAAGACGGTGTCGAGGTCATAGAAATGGCCACGTGCCGAGCGCAGGCGTTTACGTCCGCGCATTTGCCGCACCAGATGCGCCTTGCGAACAATGTCGTGGCTCCCCGTATATCTTCGATAGCGCGCCGCCTGAATGCGGTCGATGGGATGACGATACATCTTGGCCATCAGGATATGAGCGATCGCGCGAAGGACGGCTTCGGGCGCTCCTTCCAGCAGATCGGACAGGCGTACCAAAAGCTTCCCCTGCCGGAGGCGAATCGTGTTGTTCAGGTTGGCAAAGGCAAAAAATTCGATCTTCAGCTCGGGCAGGGAAGTCCCGGGCCTGAGTTCGTGATAGGTCTCCTGGAAGATTTCGAGCACGCCTTCACGCACGATGACGGTAGAGTAACAGGGGCCAAAGGGTCGAGACCAGGTCAAAGAAGAACTGGTTAACGAGTTGGTGCACTCGTCTACTCAGGCTTTCCGCCGGCTCTTGCATTGGAATTGGTATTGAGTTTCTTGTGCTTCGCCATGTCCTCCTGGTCGGCGAGTATCTTGCGGTGATCGTCCGAGGAGGTGTCAACGGTTTCGATTGCGTTGGTGAGCACGAATTCATAGGTTGCGGCCTCCGGCGGAGGCACGTCTGCAGCATCTTTCAGAGCGCGCAGCTTGGCTTGGAACTCGACGTCGGCATCCACGACGAGCTTTAGCGGCTTGCGGATATCGTCTTTGCGGTCCACGTAGGTGTCGATGTTGTCATTGAGTTCGTCATAGAGCCGCTGGAAGTCATCGAGCAGATCGTGGGTCTGCTGGGCGCGGTCTTTCGTTTTTGGATCGTTGCGCATCTCTTCCAGTTTCGCCAGCCGAGCGCGGGTGAACTGCAGATACAGCGTCAGGCGCTGCCGGGGTTCCCAACTCGCATCGCGTACCTGTTCAATCTCGGCCTGGGTGAGAGGATCGTGGCGGCGTTGTGCCACGGACGAGGAGGCTGCCAGCATCAGCAAGGCGATACAACAGCGGCGAAAGCGAGTGTTCATTTGGCCCCCTTGGGGAACATTGCGGAGAGAAGATCGTCCCGCACGCGCTGCAAACGGTTGATGGCATCGTGCACAGGTCCCTGATCCTCTTTGGGCAGGGTTCGCATCAGGTCCCCGAGCTTGCGTGCGAAACCCCGAACAGCAATCTCGGTCTGCTTCTGATACTTGTGAGACTGAATGGCGTAATCACGGGCCAATTCGGAGTACGCCACCACATCGGAGAGCGTGTTCTGGGCTTTGTCGAAATCATTGGCGGAATAAAGGCGGTTGGCCTCCGTCTCTTGCTTTTCCGCGATCTGCACGCACAAACGAGGGCGTTCGCCAATATTGGCGGAGGCAAATCGCGCTTTCAGCTCTTCGACCGAAGGCTCCGCAGCCAGAGCCGCCGTGCATAGCAGGATCACGGCCAGCGCCGTGCAAGATGCCCCAGTTGTTCGCAGCCCTTGCATACTCGCGATTCCGGCAGCCCCTCTACTTTTTCGGTTCAAGCGCAATCAGCCGATGTTGCGCCTGCCATTCATAATCAGGATACTTCCCGTTGGCCGCCTTTAGAAAGAGGTGATAATTTTCCACGGCGTGCTTCACGTCCCGCAGGTGGTCCAAGGCCGAAGCCCGCAGGAAATAGGTGACGGCGTTCTCGGGCAGTAACTTCACCCTGGCGTCGAGGGCTTTCAGCGTCAGGGGATAGTCCTTGTTTTCACTGGCAGCAAAGGCGAGGTCCCCATAGGCGTCGCCGAAATTTGGCTTTATCTTTATCGCGATGAGAAACTCCTGCTGGGCCGCGGGAAATTTCTTCTGCCGGAGCAGGCTCTTGCCGAGATCATGATGCAACTCCGCATCGTTCGGGTGAGCCGCGATCAGTCCATGGTAGGTGGCTTCTGCCTGATCGTATTTGCCCGTAGTCGAGTAGAGCTCGGCAAGATCGCGTTGCACCGAGAGATCGTTCGGGGCAAGCTTCGCCCCCTTCTCCAATTCAGCGACGGCGTCGTCGTTCTTGTCTTCCGCGGCTAAGGCTCTGCCGAGTTGAATGCGAACGTCGGCGTCACCGGGACGGATCACAGCCAGCTTGCGGAGAGCTCCTTCCGCCTCGGGAAAGTGCCGGCCGCGCATGTAGAGATTTGCCAGGCCCGTCAAGGCGTCCTGGGAAGCAGGATTGAGCGCCAGCGCCTGTTTGTACTCGCTCTCCGCGTCGGCGAATTTCGATTGCTTCTCGAGCAAAGCCCCGGCATTCAAGTGCGGTTCGGGATCTTTGGGCTGGAGGGTTCCGGCGCGTCGATAGGCTGCAATCGCTTCGTCCGGGTTGCTGCCTTCTAAAACATGCGCCAGTGAAAGCCATGCCCGCTCCTGGCCCTCCTCCGGGTGACTGGTGGGTTTGAGCTGGGTGGCCGCCCGCAGGAACTGGTCGGCGTCGGGTTGGCCCGCCTTGGCCAACTGGATTCCGAGATTCAGGTTGGACTCGAAGACGTCGGCTTTCGCGGCCACCGATTTCCGATAGGCAGCGATGGACTCTTGCATCTTGCCCAGGCCATTTTCCGTGAAGCCAAGGTCAAACCACGCGACGTAGCTGGAGGGATCGGCGGCCACGAGTTTTTGCAGCAATGTTTCGGCGGCCGCGTAATCGTGCTTCTGGATGAGGTCTTCGGCCTTGGTCAAGTCCGGCGATCCGGAATCTTCCTCGACAATTCGAGTGTGTCGCACCGTCGAACTCGAATTAGCTCCGGACCTGTGTTGCGTGCTGGTGGATGTTTCCTGACTCTGCGCGAGAAGTGAGTGCGAGCAATTGGCGGCCGAGGCAAGGCCGCAAGCGAAGACCGCGACGATGAAGGGAATCCCGACTCTACGAACGCCCATGGGAGCGCGCCCCGCCATTTCCATTCAGGATGCGCGACAAGTACTTTCCGGTGTAAGAGCCCGCCAGCTTTGCGATCGCCTCCGGAGGACCGGCGCCGACGATCTTTCCGCCGCGGTTGCCGCCTTCCGGTCCGAGATCAATGACCCAATCTGCAGTTTTGATCACTTCGAGATTGTGCTCGATGACGACGATCGAGCCCCCTGCCTCGATAAGACGGCGAAAGGCGGCCAGGAGTTTGCTGACGTCATCAAAATGCAGGCCGGTCGTCGGCTCGTCAAAGATATACAGCAGCCGGCGCTTCACCCGCTCTCCGCGGCTATTTTCACGGCTTGCCGGTTGCAGGTGTGCGGCCAGCTTCATCCGCTGGGCTTCGCCCCCTGAAAGAGTCGTCGCCGACTGTCCGAGGCGCAGATAGCCAAGGCCCACCTCCTCGAGAGCCCGTAGCTTGTCGGTGATTTTCGGCGCCTCGGCGAAGAACTTCAAGGCTTCCTTCACGGTGAGATTGAGCGCTTCGTGGATGTTCTTGCCGTGATAGCGGACCTCGAGGACCTGCGGTTTGTAACGCGTCCCTTTGCACTCTTCGCAGATCAGTTCGACATCGGCGAGAAACTGCATCTCGACGGTCACGGTGCCATCGCCCTGGCAGACTTCGCAACGCCCTCCTGGGATGTTGAACGAGAAATGCCCGGCATTGAAGCCGCGCTTCTTGGCTTCCGGCAGGGATGCGAAGAGCTCGCGGATTGCGTCGAACGCCTTGATGTACGTCACGGGATTCGATCGGGGGGTGCGGCCGATAGGCGATTGATCGACCAGAACGACCTCATCGATGTATTGATCGCCGGTGAGGCTCTCCCAACTGGCGGCAGGCCCACTGTCGCCGTTTGAGGGCTGCTGCTTGGCTTTCGCGAGCGCGCGGTAGAGCACCTGGTGAAGCAGGGTCGACTTACCGGAGCCGGAAACCCCAGTAATCGCGACCAGCATGCCAAGGGGAATGCTGATCTCCACATTTTTCAGATTGTTCGCCCGCACGCCGCGAATCGTGATTTGCTGCGTCCCGGGCTTGCGGCGCATGGCGGGGGCCTGAATCCGTAAATCCTCGGAGAGATATTTTCCGGTCAACGACGCGGAATTGTGCAGGATCTCATCGTAAGTTCCTGCAGCAACCAGTTTGCCGCCGTTTTCGCCTGCGCCCGGCCCCAGATCGAGAATGCGATCGGCGGAGCGCATGATGTCAGGATCATGCTCGACCACCACGATAGTATTTCCGAGATTACGCAGGTCGTGAAGAATCTTAATCAGCCGGTGTGTATCGCGTGCATGCAGTCCAATAGAAGGCTCATCGAGGACATAGAGCGTTCCTACCAGCCGCGATCCCAATGACGTGGCCAGCTGGATCCGCTGGGCTTCACCGCCCGACAGAGTCGAAGAAAGGCGGTCGAGCGTGAGATATTCCAGTCCAACTTCGTTGAGAAAGCGCAGGCGCTCCCGGATTTCCTGTAACAGCTTGTCGGCGATCCCGGCTTCCTGGTCAGTCAATTTCAGTTGCGAAAAAAAGCGGTAGGCCTCCTCGACGGTGAGCGAGCACACCTCGCAAATATTCTTGCCGTTTATTCTTACCTGCTGTGCATCCATACGCAGGCGCTTCCCGTTGCAGGCCGAACACAGCGAGTAACCTCGATAGCGGCTCAGGAACACTCGCACGTGCAGCTTGTACTTCTTCCGTTCCAGATATGCGAAAAAGCCTCTTACTCCTAGAAATTTGCCTTCGCCATTCAGGACAAGGTTCCGATGCTCTTCCTGCAGGTCGTCCCAGGCCACATCCATGGGAACTCCGGCAGCCTTCGCATAGCGCTTCAGGTCGGTAAACAGAGGACGATACTTCGGCTTCGTCCAGGGCTCGATCGCCCCTTCGGCCAACGTCTTGGATTTGTCCGGAATGACGAGGTCGAGGTCGAAGTCGATCGTATTTCCAAATCCCTGGCACTTCGGGCAGGCGCCGTAAGGATTATTGAAGGAAAACAGGCGCGGCTCCGGCTCTTCGTACCTGATACCGCAGTTCTTGCATTCGAAGCGTTGCGCGAAGCGTATCTGTCTGGGGGTAGCCGGCCCAGCGGAGTCTTCCGTGGCAGCGGGGATTTCGAAGATGACCTCACCGGCCTCGCGGTACGCTGTTTCAACCGCATCGATAAGGCGAGAACGGATATCTGGCGAAACTGCCAGCCGGTCGACCAGCAAGTAGACGGGCTGATCGAAATTGATTTCCAACAAAGACTCGGGAGTGGAGAACTCGTATACCTGCCCAGCTTGATAAAGGCGGTTGAAGCCTGCTTTCCGGAGATCAAATAACCGGGTTTTCAGTGTGTCGCTGAGGGTTCCGGCTTTGGGCGGCTTTGCGGAAGACGAAGACTTTTTCCGCTTCGAGGTTGACTCCTCTGCGCCGGCCGATGGCTCAGGAATCGCACGTTGGAGGGGGAAAAGAACCTGGAGTCGCGTGCCCGCTTCAAGGGCAAGAATCGCGTCCGCGACTTCGTCCACGGTGTCCTTCTTGACTTCGCGGCCGCAGTTGGCGCAGAACGTCCGGCCGATTCGGGCAAATAGCAGGCGAAGATAGTCGTAGATCTCCGTTGCGGTCGCCACCGTGGAGCGCGGATTCCGGGTCGTGTTTTTCTGCCGTATCGCCACCGCCGGGGCGATGCCGTCAATCGTGTCGGCATCCGGCTTCTCGATCCGCTCCAGGAATTGGCGTGCGTATGCCGATAGCGACTCCACATACCGGCGTTGCCCTTCAGCATAAATCGTGTCAAAGGCAAGGGACGACTTACCCGACCCGGATACGCCGGTCACCACGGTCAGCGTGTTGTGTGGGACTTCGAAGTCGACGTTCTTGAGATTGTGCACACGAGCGCCGCGCACAATGATGCTGTCAGTCGCGGATGCAGCAGGAACCTTGGGGTCAGAAGACATCGGGTCAGGATCGGCCCATTCCTCGAGCGGAGCGCTGCTATGCGCTCAACCGCGGTAAGCCGAATCCCTGATTATAAGTCACATTGACGGGAGTCGAGGCGGAGGTGGGCCCTAAGGCTGCTCTATGGCGCATAGTTTTGGAGATGTCTGGCTGGTCCACTACTCGGGCTGATTCTCTCCATCACGCTCGCGATCGCGTTTGCTGCCATAGCGGAAGGCGGCGCCGACGCCTAAGCTCATGGCGCTCAATGGCGGTACCAGCAGCACTAGAATGCCGCGGCTCAGCGCGCGCTGGCCATCCTTAGGAGCTCCCTTGGCGCTTTCATAACACATCTGACAGCCCTGCGCGAAGGCAGGGCTGACGCTGCAGGCGATCGCCAGAGCGGCAATCGCCCAGCGAACTCCGTTTACATGCCGATTGAGAAAGCTCGTCATATTACCTACCCTATTTACCATACTGCAAGCCGACTCCGTCCGGCGGTGGCTGAACCCGGTCTGCATCGGGGAAGAAGAAGAAGTACATGATCACAAAGCACGCCGTTACCGAGAGCACGAGCAGCCAGCGCATCAAGGCGCGCTCGAACTTCAGGTGCATGAAGTATCCGATGATCAGGGCGGACTTGATGACCGAGAGAATCAGGAGCACTTCCAGCATGCGGACAGGAGCGAAGACCTGCTTGTAGCCCAGGACGACTTCAATTGCCGTCAGGACCAGCAAGGCTCCCCACACCCAGAAATACTGGCCCTTGCTGTCGTCATGTGCCGCTGTGTCGTGCATCGCGTTTCCCTCGTCTTCGAAGTTTGCCGCCGCTCGCGCCGGAGTTATGACACCTTGGTGGACATCAGGTAGACCAGCGGGAAGATAAACATCCACACCAGGTCGACGAAGTGCCAGTAAAGTCCCGCTACTTCTACATCGTGCGCGTCATAGTCTTTCGGCTTCAGGAACAGGATCACTGCCGACAGCAGCAATCCGATTCCAAGCGCGTGGATCGGATAATGAAAGACATTGCCGGATGGAATCAGCACCGCTGCCACAATCCAAATCACGGCCAGACCCGCCAAGAACCATTTGCGGAAGGCCACCACCCCGAGATAAATCACCCCGATGGTGACATGCAGCATGTGCATCGCTGTCAGGCCAAAGAAAGCCTGGGCGAATTGGGGAACATTTTTGGAAATGTCAGCCAATTCTCCAGCGCCTTCCGGTTTTGAAATACCAAGAATCGTGAAGAATCCCGGAAGGGTCAGGCCTTCGCCGATGAGCTTGCTCCACTCCATGCCGTGAAGGACGATGAAAGCAGTGCCGAAGACCATGGTGGCCAACAGCCAGTTGCGCGTCCATGCTCTGTCGCCCCGTTGCGACGCGAATACCGCAAGAACCATGGTCAGCGAGCTCGAAAGCAGGCATGCCGTCATGATGCTGGCGTTGGCGATGCTTTGCGCATGGAACGGCGTCGGCCAGGGCGTGGTGTAGATGCGGTTGTAGCTGAAGGCAAAGAGCAGAGCTCCGAAAGTCAGGGAGTCGGAGGCCAGAAAGAGCCACATCCCGATTTTCTTGGAATAGGCTCCAAATAACGGAGCCTCATAGGCTCCGGGAGCCCCGTGCCCCGTTGCAACATGCTCAATCGTGGCGTCAGCCATTGCTCCAGGTTCCCCTTTCCACCCGTGGTCAGTTCGAGTGCCAGGCAGCGACCACTATTTCGCCAGTCCTACCAATGCAAAAATGTAAATCCACAGCAGAGCCATAAAGTGCCAATACCATCCGGTGATGTCGAGCGCGATACGGCGCGCTTCGAGCGATGTGTGCCGGAGGCTAGCCGTCGCGGCCCAGAGCAGGGCCAACATTCCACCAGCCAGGTGCAGCGCGTGCGCGATCGTGAGCAGGAATACGAACGAGCTGTTCGGATTCGTATTCAGATAAAAGCCCCGATCATGAAGCGCACCCCACGCCTGCCACTGTCCTACGAAGAAGCCGACACCGAGGGCGATGGTAACGCCCAGCCACGGAAAGGACGTGTCCTTTCCCAGAGAGACTCCCGGGATCGACTGCACCGGCGCCAATGCAGCCCGCCGTGCTGCCTGCCTCCGTGCCAGTTCCATGGTCACACTGCTGAGTACCAGCACTCCAGTGTTGATGGCTAGTAACAGCCAAGGCAGTTGGACTTCGCCCCAATCGTGGACGTAGCTGTTCGACGACCCATCGTACGTCGGTAAACCCTGGCGCACGATGTAGGCGCTGGTCAGCGCGATAAACACCATGCAGACGGTAACGATGGCGCAAATCAGTCCCAGCCTGGCCCGCCGGAGCCGCGCTCCGTAGTCCGACCCGCCTCCACTCCCACCGCCGTCGCCTCCCGCCGGTGGAATAGGTGGTTCTTGGCCGTGGCCGATGTGATCGATCGGAGTTGTCGGTGTATAGGTCCCCATAAACTACTTAGTTGCCACCATCCATCAGAAGGTGCTCGACGACTCCACGGCCCTCAATGGGCCGCGCTGGTTACCGGGTCCGTCTGCATTACGTAATCCTTGGGCGCGCCCGGAACCCCGTATTCGTACGGTCCATGATTCACGACCGGCGTCACGCCGCCGAAATTGTCGTGTGGCGGCGGAGTGGCGGTTGTCCACTCGAGCGTTGTGGCTTCCCACGGATTGTCGCTGGCCTTCGGCCCCTTGAACAGGCTCCAGAAGAGATTGATCACGAACACGAATTGAGTCGCAATCGTGATAATCGCCGCGTAGGTAATGAATGTCTGCAAGGGCACGAGTTTCGTCTGGTACGCAACTTCGGTGAATTGCGAATACCGCCGCGTTTGCCCGGCCATGCCCAGGTAGTGCATGGGCATGAAGATGGCATACGTCCCGGCCAGCGTGATGAAGAAATGAATGCGTCCCAGCGTCTCATTCATCATGCGGCCGAACATCTTGGGGAACCAGTAATAGGTCGCGGCGAAAATGCCGAAGATGGCCGCCACGCCCATGATCAGGTGGAAGTGCCCCACGACGAAATATGTGTCGTGTAGAGGAATATCGAGCACCGGTTGCGCCAGGAATGGGCCGCTCAAGCCGCCAGAGACGAAGAGCGACACGAACCCGATGGCATACAACATGGGTGTCTGGAATCGTATATGGCCCTTCCACATCGTGCCGAGCCAGTTGAAGGTCTTGATTGCCGATGGCACGCCAATGCACATCGTCAAAATAGAAAATGCAAAAGCGGAGTACGGGCTCATCCCGCTCATGAACATATGATGGCCCCACACCATGAAGCCGAAGAACCCGATCGACAACATGGCGTAGACCATCGCCTTGTATCCGAAAATCGGCTTGCGCGAGAAAGTGGACAGGATCTGCGACGCGACGCCCATGCCCGGGAGGATCGCGATGTAGACCTCGGGATGACCGAAGAACCAGAACAGGTGTTGCCAAAGCAAGGGCGATCCGCCCTTGTGGCCCATGATGGTTCCGTTCACGACTACCAGCGGCACATAGAAACTCGTCCCGAAATTGCGGTCAAGCAGGAGCAGAATTCCCGCCGAAAGCAATACCCCAAACGCCAGCAAACCGAGAATGGCGGTGATGAACCACGACCAAACCGTCAGCGGCATGCGCATCAGGGTCATGCCCTTGGCCCGCAGGTCGAGCGTAGTCGTGATGAAGTTCAGCGCGCCCATCAGCGACGCGATGCAGAAAATCGCGATGCTGGTGACCCACAAATCCGCGCCGAGACCCTCGCCCGGCCCTGCAGAGGGAAGTGCACTCAGCGGCGCATAACCCGTCCAGCCGTGGAGAGGAGCCCCGCCGGTCACGAAGAATGCGGCGATGATCACGATGAAGCCGACAAACGTCGTCCAGAACGAGAGCATGTTCAAGACGGGGAATGCCATGTCGGGAGCGCCGATCTGAATGGGCAGCACATAATTCCCGAACCCGCCCTGTGGCGCTGTAGTGAGCACGAAGAAGACCATGATCGTGCCATGCATGGTGAGCAGGCTGAGATAAGTCTCGGGCTTGATCTCGCCCACCAGTGGCAGCGTAGCCGTCGGCCAGATCATGTGAATGCGCATCAGCAGCGAGAGGAACATCCCCACGAACACCGCCGTGAGCGCCAGGAAGAAATACTGGATTCCGATAACTTTGTGATCGAGGCTGAAAACGTACTTGCGAATGAAACCCTGAGGGGCTGAATGACCGTGCGCGTCCTGGGCGACCATTTTATTGTTTCTCCGCCTCCCGAGCCGCCAGCCATTTGTCGAAATCCTCCTGGCTGACGACGTGTACCATGCCGTGCATCTTGTAGTGGCCCAGGCCGCACAACTCGGCACAGGCAATCTCGTACTCACCGATTACGGTCGGCTTCACGTGCATGTGGATGTTAAGTCCCGGTACCGCGTCTTGCTTGAAGCGCAATGACGGCACAAAGAAACTGTGAATCACATCAACGGCGCGCAGGCTGAGATCCACTTCCCGGTTCACCGGCAGATACATGGTTCCGGTGACTACGTCGTCCTTCGAAGCAGGATCGGAGGTGTTCAGGCCGACAGCCGCCTCGCCGCCCGAAGAGGGATCCATGAGCTTCGGACTGGTCGTGCCGTATTTTCCGTCTGGCCCGGGATAGCGGAAGTACCAGGCAAACTGCATTCCGGTGACTTCCACCTGCACCGCTCCGGCCTCAGCGGGTTCGAAGCGCTGGCTGGCCCAGACACGGCTGCCCATCAGGTTCAGGCCAATGAAAAGGACCGCGGTCAGCGCGGTCCAGATCACTTCGAGTTTGGTGTTGCCGTGCGAATACGATACGGGCGGCGAAGAAGGCTGCTCGCGGTAGCGCCAGACGATGTATCCCAGCCCCAATTGCGCCGCCAGGAACACGATCCCCATCAGGATGAACGTGAGCGTAAATTGCCCGTCGATCCACTGCGCGGCGGCGGCAGCGCCCGCCGGGAGCCACCAGGTCTTGGCGACAAAGAAATACGTGCTGATCAGAGTGATCAGCCAGATCAAAACCATTAACGCGAGGCCCATTCCCCAGCCCTCCCGAACCCTAAGGACGACGCAAAAGGATTTCCCCACGGCGGCTGCCTGCATTCCCACCTTGCAAGCAACAGTCGGCGGCGAGTGTAACACAAGCGCAACAGAAAAAAGCAAGCGTGAAAATCCGCCTGAGCCGGATATATCTTGTGGAATGCAGCGACGCGGTGAATTGCGAGTCTCTATTGTGATTCTGTTATTTCAGGGATGCCAAGCAAACGTCAGGTGCATAGGAAATAAACATCGATGAAGCTTGTGCTCGCTTCCGAATCCGAGTTCCGCCGTCATGCGATGGACCTGATTGGCTTGCCTTATGAAGTCCGGCCGAGCCGCATCGATGAGAAAGCGATTCGAGACGACGATCCCCGCCGGCTAACGCTGACGCTTGCGGAAGCGAAAGCGCGAAAGATCGCGGGAGAGTGCCCGGAGTCAGTCATCGTCTCCGGGGATGCTGTCGCTGCGAAGGATGGGAAAATCTACGAAAAGCCTCGCGACCGCGAGGAGGCCGGCCGATTCTTGCGAGAGTTTTCTGGTGGCACATTTCAATTCGTGACCGCGTTGGTCGTGCTTAACACAAAGACTGACCGACTGCTTTCAGCGGTCGAAACTCTGGATATTTCCTTTCGCGAGCTGCTCGATCAAGAGATCGAGCGCTATGTGAAAAAGTACGACGTCCTCAGCTACGCAGGTGCCTTCGAGAACGATGCGGTAGCGCTCTTCTCGAACCGCATTGAGGGCAGTTACAACCTGGGCACGGCCCTTCCGCCGAGCCGGCTCATCGTTCTACTGAGGGAGCAAGGTGTGGATGTCTGATCCACTCACAAGCGTCATCGTCCGCTTCCAAGCTCCAACATGCTCTTATTGCGGAGTCCACTCGGGCACGCGACCGGGAGTCCAGGGAGCGCCGGCCGCTTCCATATCCTTTTCGAGTTTCATCAGGTCCACGTCGACCAGGGTGTGAAGCTTGGACAATTGTTCGCTGAACTCCGCGGCCGCGATGCTGTATACGTCGATATTCGTCTGCGTGGGCTTGGCCAGCGAGAAACGCTCGCCCTCCATGATGAAGTTCAGTCGGTCTCCGATCGAAGTAGGAACCTGTTCGTTTCGGCGAGCTACATCGATGTCACCACGCAAAGCCCGCAGGATCTCGCGATCGCGCTGCAACAGCGAATCCGCCGTCGAGCCCAATTGCTGATCGGCTGCAGGCGTCTGCTGCAAAGCCTCGCGAATGGTCTTCAGGCGCGATTGCACGTCCTCGCTGGTTTTGGTTGCGCCGTACACCGCTCGATAGAGGCGCCCTACCTTGCGGAGAAATTCCTGCTGCGCCGCCCGGTCGGAAGGACTCATCGAAGCTGAATTTTCCGTGGCTACTTTGAATGATTGCGGCCCGGCAAGCGGTGCGACGGCGCCATCGATCTTCGTGAAGGCTCGCACGGAGTAAGTCCCGGCAAGAACGAGCGGGCCGAGGTCGGCAGAGTCCTGAAAGTCGCCCTCATTCTCTTCGCCACCGTGTTCCGCTACACGCGTAGCTGGATATCGCAAATCCCATGCCGTGCGCTGGAACCCCGCGTCGGTGCTGCCATCTACCCTGCGGATCGGAGTGCCGCCCTCGTCGTAGATCATGAAGTAGAGCTCCGGCTTCGACTCCTCAGCCTCGGCCCGCAGTTCGTCATTCGAAGGGTAAGGGGATGATTGTCCCTTCTTCGCCGCTTCTTTCTCGGCGTCCTGCCGCTTTTCCTTCCTGGTTTTGATTTTTTCCTTCAGGTAAGTCGTGAATATCGCTCCAAAGGAAGGATTTGCCGCGGTATAAAAGGCATCGCCCTGGAATCCCTTGTTCGGCTCGCCAAGAGGATGCCGCTCGATATACAGCAACGCGTTTTTCACGGGATAGATGACGCCCTGCTGTTCGAGAGACTCCGGCTTGACTTGCCGCAGCGGGGTGATGTCATCCAACACATAAAAGCCGCGCCCAAACGTTGCGATCACCAGGTCGTTCTCGCGCGACTGGATCACCATGTCGCGCACAGCAATCGTGGGCAATCCACCCTTCAGTTGGACCCAGTGATGCCCGCCATCGATCGTGAAGAATGCGCCAAACTCCGTCCCCGCGAACAGCAGGTTGGCGTTGACCGGATCTTCCGCGAACGCGAGCACCGGCCCGGTGTCGGGAAGATCGCCGGCAATCGAGGTCCATGTCTTGCCCATGTCCGTGGACTTCAACAGATAGGGCTTGAAATCTTCATTCTTGTGATTCTCAAACGCCGCGTAGAGGGTGCCTTCGTCGTGGTTCGATGCGGCGAGGCGCGAGACATAAGTCATGTCCGGGACGCCGGGGAATTTCTCGTATTTCGTCCAACTCCCTCCGCCGCCGGAGGTCACCTGGATGAGGCCGTCATCAGTGCCGACGTAAATCAGGCCTTCTTTCTTCGGCGACTCTGCCAACGCAACGATGTTTCCGTAAAAGGAAGTGGAGGCGTTCTTCGCGACTGCATCGGCTCCCCAGACTTTGCCCATTACGGGTAGCTTGTTGCGGTCGAGTTGCCGCGTCAGATCGCTGGAAACCGCCTTCCATGTGTCGCCGCGATCATCGGAGCGAAACAGTTTGTTGGCGGCAAAGTAGAGTCTGGTGTGCGAATGCGGCGAAATGAGGAGCGGGGAATCCCAGTTCCACCTGAGTGGAGGCTCGCCCTTGCCCTCGGCAGGTTGCAAGACGAGTTCCTGCCCTGTCGGTTTGTCGTAGCGGACCAGCACGCCGTATTGCGACTCGGAGTAGACGGTATTTGGATCTTCCGGATCGACCGCCGAGCGGAAGCCATCGCCGTTAGTGGTTACGTACCAATCGGAATTCATGATGCCGTTCAAGTTCCGCGTATGCGAGGGACCGCACCAGGAAAAGTTGTCCTGCGTGCCGCCGCAGACGTTGTAGAAGGGAAGCGCGTTATCTACGGCGACGTCGTAAAACTGAACCGTAGGCAAGTTAGACTTGAACTCCCACGATTTTGCGTCGTCCCAGGTCTCCCACATGCCTCCGTCGGAACCTTCCAGCCAGTGGCGAGTGTTGTCGGGATCGATCCAAACGATATGGTTGTCCCCGTGATGGTTCACCTCGTTGACTTTGTGGAGAGTCTTGCCGCCATCAAGCGACTCCTGCAGCGGGACATTCATCACGAAAATGCGGTCGACATTCTTGGGATCGGGAATGATTCGGGCGTAGTACATTGCGCCGACGTCGAATTCATTGCGCCGTTCCCAGTTGGCGCCCTTGTCGTCGGAGCGGAAGATTCCGCCCTTGCCGTCCGCCGCTTCGACCTGCGCGTAGATCACATTTGGGTCCGCCGGGGAGATGGCTAAGCCGATTCGTCCCATGTCCACCGATGGCAATCCGGATTTCAATTTATTCCAGGTTGCGCCCGCATCAGTTGATTTGTAGATCGCACTCTCCGGCCCGCCGTCGATCAGGGTGAACACGTGCCGCCGCCGCTGGTACGCCGACGCGTACAGAATGTCGGGATTGGAGGGGTCCATGACGACATCAGCGACGCCCGTGTTTTCACTGATGGTCAGGACGGCCTTCCAGGTCTTGCCGCCGTCGGCGGTTTTGTAAAGCCCGCGGTCGCCGCCGGGTCCCCAGAGCGGTCCCTCGGCCGCAACGTACACAACTTTCGAATCGCGCGGATCAATGACCACACGGCCAATGTGCTCCGATTTCTTCAGGCCCAGGTTCTGCCAACTCTTTCCACCGTCTTCGGACTTGTAGATGCCGTCGCCCCAAGAGACGCTGCGCTGGGAATTGCTCTCGCCGGCGCCGACCCAGACGATGGATGGATCGTTCGGATCAAGCGCGACCCAGCCGATCGAATAGGAGCCCTCGCCGTCGAACAGCGGCGTCCACGTTGTGCCGTCGTTGACGGTTTTCCAAACTCCTCCAGACGCAACGCCGACGTAGTACTCGAACTTGTTCTTCGGATTCACCGCAATTGACATCACGCGGCCCGAGGCCACGGCCGGACCAAGCGATCGCCACTTCAGTCCAGAGAAGGTGTCGGCATTCAAGCCGGGTTTCTTCTCTTCTTTGGATTCTTCTTTCCCGGGCTCGTCCTTTTTCTCATCCTTGTTCGCCGACTTTTTGGCACGGGCCGGGGCTGTGGGTGGCTTATCGGCAGGTTTCTCTTGCGCCTGGGCAGGCGAAACGAGTGCAATGGATACAGTCAGGACGAGCACGAAAATGGCGAGCAATCTCATTGGATCTCCATAAATTTCTGCACTCCTTCGTGTTACTTCGCGCCCTTTGTGGTCAAGGATCTTCAACCACGAAGGACTCGAAGGTGCACGAGGAGGGCGGGCCCAAAACCGATAATGTATACAGGAATTTTGCGAATCTGGAAAACGGTCGATCTCGGCGGCTTCGGCAGTCCTTCTTTCGATAGAATCCTCCCATGTCCGGCAAGGTCCACGGTCACGAGACCCGCGACGTAAAACTTCCCAAGAATTACTGTTTCGCGTGTGGTCCCGACAATCCTGAGGGCATGCACCTGCAGTTCACGCTTGACGAAGAACGCCGCGCCTTCGTCTGCCACTTCAACCTGCCCAAGCGCTACACCGGGCCTCCCGGTCACTGCCACGGGGGCATTATCGCGACGATCCTTGATGATGCCATGGGCAAGGTCAATAAGCTGCGCAACGTCGTCGCGGTCACGAAAGAAATGACGGTGGAGTATCTGAAGCCGGTGCCGCTCGAGACGCCGCTACGAGTCGAGGGAAGGGAAGTCGCGGTCCACGGACGGCAGCATGTCAATCAAGCTGAGATCTTGAATGAGAACGGCGAGGTCCTGGCCCGCAGCAAGGGAATCTTTATCGCGATCGACCCGGAGAAGATGTTTGGGAAGTTCGTAGAGAGATGACGCCCCCATGATTCGCTCTTTGCTGGCTTTTATTCTTATCGCTAGCTCGATCGCCCTCGGGGGGGATCTTCAAAAAGAGCTGCATGATCGTTTCGAGAAAGCCTGCGAGTCGAACAAGTTCATGGGCACGGTGGCGATCGCACTGAATGGCCGACTTGTTTTCTCGGATGCATGTGGTTGGGCCGATGCGGAATGGAACGTCAAGAACACCGCCGACACCCGTTTCCGCACGGGGTCTGTCGCTAAACAGTTCACAGCGACCGCAGTCCTGCTCTTGCATGAGCAAGGAAAGTTCGAACTCAGCGACCCGATCGGCAAGTATTTGCCCGACCTGCCCGAGTCCTGGCGCTCTGCAACCATTCATCAGCTGCTGACCCATACGTCCGGAATTCCAACATACACGCAGGGCCCGACATTTGAACGCATGAGGAGACTGGGCGCTACTCCGAAGGAGATGATTGATTCAGTCCGCGGCCAGCCCCTAGATTTCGTCCACGGGACGCAATTCAAATACAACAATACCGGCTACATCCTCCTGGGAATGCTCATTGAAAAGCTATCAGGCATGTCCTATGAGCGCTTTGTTCAGGAAAACGTATTCGACCGCGTCGGCATGAAAGACTCAGGTTTTGACGAGCAGCACAAGATCATTCCTCGCCGAGCCCGGGGCTATTCGCTCATAAAGGGGACGCTGCAAAACGCCGATTTCCTCGACACCACAGGTGCCTGGTCTGCCGGCGGATTCTACACAACGGTCAACGATCTGATCCTCTGGAGCGAAGCTCTCGCCCACGGGAAACTGCTCGAGCCCGAGTCGACCCGGCGCATGTTTTTGGTCTATCCGGAAACAGTATTGCAGGGGATGCACTACGGTTATGGCGTTGTTCTCGCCGAGCGCTTCGGTCACGCCCTTCAATACCACGGCGGCGGAATCACCGGATTTCAGTCGGTGCTTCAGCGTTATCCGGAGCTTAGTCTGGTAATAGCCGTGTTATCGAATGAAGACTCCGGCGACGATTCCGAGGTGGTCGCCCCGTGGACATTGGGCGACGGATTAGCGCAAATCTGGTTTGCACAAAACCAACGCTGATAAAGTTCGTCGACAACAAGGACGGGGTTCCGCAATCCCCGCACCCGCGTTAGAATGAATTAGCGGCGAAACCCCTCCCAGATCATCACATAAAGGGTTAGCTGAGAGCTGGCGGCCTAAAGCCGACAGCATTCTTCGCGATCGCGAAAAGGTATCCACAGGGTAGCAACCATGTCCCAGAATAACGGCACTTCCACCTCCCTTCGTCTCAAGACCGGCCTTGCCGAAATGCTCAAGGGCGGCGTCATCATGGACGTCACCAACGCCGAGCAGGCCGTCATCGCTGAAAAAGCTGGGGCCGTCTCCGTGATGGCTCTCGAGCGTGTCCCGGCGCAAATCCGCGCGGAAGGCGGCGTCGCGCGCATGGCGAGCCCAAAGAAGATTCGCGAGATCATGGAAGCCGTCTCGATCCCTGTGATGGCGAAGTGCCGCATCGGCCACTTTGCCGAGGCCCAGATTCTGCAGGAACTGGGTGTCGATTACATTGACGAATCCGAAGTTCTGACGCCGGCCGACGAAGCGCATCATGTCGATAAGCACGCCTTTAACGTCCCGTTCGTCTGTGGTGCCCGCAATCTGGGAGAAGCTCTGCGTCGCATCGCCGAAGGCGCGGCCATGATTCGCACCAAGGGGGAAGCAGGCACCGGGGACGTAGTTCACGCGGTAAAACACATCCGCCAGATCGTGCAGGAGATGAAGATCCTTACCGTGCTGAGCGAGGAAGAACTCTACGCGAAGGCGAAGGAGCACCAGGCGCCTTATGAACTGATCAAAATCGTGGCGAAGGCTGGGAAGCTCCCGGTACCGAATTTCTCCGCTGGCGGCATTGCAACTCCGGCAGACGCCTCGCTCGTGATGCAGCTGGGAGCGGAGGCCGTGTTCGTAGGATCGGGAATCTTCATGAAGAACTCGACCGAGTTCGCTGATCCCGCGGAAGCGGCCAAGCGCGCCCGGGCGATCGTGCTGGCTGCGACGCACTACCAAGACCCTAAAGTGTTACTTGAGGTCAGCGAAGACCTGCAGGGGGCGATGAAGGGCCTCGCCGTCAGCGCCCTGGACGAAGCTCAAATGCTGCAGACTCGCGGCTGGTAGATTTTCGGCGCGAAACTGCCAAATCTTAACTTCCGTGCGCCCAAATCTGTGCTCACGGAGGGGCGAACAATCTACACGCCACTGCCCACTTTTGCCTAGACACCCCTCTCTTGATCTCCTGCCATCAGCGAGATACGAGTTGGCATCCATCATGCCTTCTATTCCTAGGATGAGGAGGCCAAATGAAAAACGCGCGCTATTTCGGATGGCTGTGGGCGCTGGTCGTAATGACGTCGCTTGTCGTTCCAGCCGCGATCCACGCCGGGAATCAGGTCATGGGAGAAATCCAGCTTGAAGGAAAGTCGAAGGTAGAGAAAACCTCCGGCGTGTGGATCGATGGGCAATACGTCGGATACCTGAAAGAGCTGAAAGGGGCCAAGAAGATCTTGCTGCTGCCCGGCGATCACACGATCTCGGTGCGCCAGAATGGCTACCAGGACTTCACGCAGACGATCAGCGTTCGAGGTGGCGAAAAGCAGGTCGTGCAGGTCGCGATGAAGAAGGGCGCAACGGGTCGGATGCCGGCCGTGTGGTCCGAAGTAAAGATCGCGGTCACTCCAGTGCGAGCCGCCGTGTTTCTCGACGGCCGATTCGTCGGACATGTCGGTGAGTTTCAAGGTCCCGCACACGCGCTATTGGTTGCCCCCGGAGACCACAAGATCAAGATTGCTCTCCCGGGATTCCAGACGTTTGAAACCGAAATCAATCCTGCTCCGAAGCAGAAGGTGGAAGTGAAGACGGAATTGCTGAAATCGGCCATTCCGATTGCTGATCCTTCGCTGAAGGGCGGGAGCGAGGATCAATCAACTCCTCCGCAACTCTGACGCTGCCAGAAGTCTTGAAAGATCAGGCCGATGAAAAATCAGGCCCATGAAAGATTAGGCCGATGGGGGCGGGAATCGTCAGAACTTCTCGTGCGACAATGCTGCATGTCTACACCCGCTAACAACCTTGAAACCGTGCGTCGCTACCTGGGCGCGATCGAAGGCGGGAGGTTCGATTCGATCGCCGACATCTTTGATCCCGACATCACGATCGAGCAACTTCCGAACCGGATCTATCCGAAAGGGCTACAAATCGGCCTGCGTCAAATGGCCGAAGCCGCCGCGAAAGGGCGCGAGTTGTTGTCGGCGCAGAGTTACGAGATCCGGCATGCCCTGGTTGGCGGGGACTCGGTGGCCGTTGAGGTCGTGTGGACGGGAACGCTATCGGCTCCTTTCGGCAGCCTGGATGCTGGTTCGCAAATGCGTGCTTACTCGGCAATGTTCTTCGAGTTCAAAAATGGTAAGATCGCCAGCCAGCGCAACTACGATTGCTTCGAGCCCTGGTAGACATTTTTCCGCGCGTACCGGCGGGACGCCGCATAGCCTATTCAAAGGCTGCCGACGGGCGATTCGGAGTAGCATTCCTGGCATGAACATTCGCGTGCTGGTGTTATTCGTCCTGGCGTGCGCCACACTCCTGAAGTGCCAATCCGTCCATCCACGAAAGCAACTTCTGGTAATCGGGGAGCAGAAAGGATACCGTCACGAAGCGGTCTCTCACGCTCTTGCCACCATCGAAAGACTTGGTCGCGAGTCGGGCCTTTGGGACACCACAATCCGCACCGACACGGAGCCCCTGACCAAGAAAAAACTTGAGTTCAACGCCAGGAACTTGAACGATTTCGATGCCGTGCTGTTCTTCACCAGCGGCGACCTGGAAATGGATGCCGAGCAAAGGCGCGATTTCCTTTCTTTTATCCATGAGGACGGAAAGGGCTTCATCGGTGTGCACAGTGCCACCATCACGCTAACCTCATGGCCGGAATACGGCGAAATGATCGGCGGATATTACGATGAACACCCGTGGGGAACTTTCGATGCTCCCATCCTGGTCGAAGACCCGACCTTTCCCGGCATTGAGGCGTGGCCTCATTCTTTCGTGCTTCGCGACGAGATTTACCAGATCAAGGATTACTCACGCGACAAGGTGCGAGTGCTCATGCGGCTCGATGCCGATAAGCTCGACCTGAAGAACAAGAACGTCCATCGGACGGACGGTGATTTCGCGGTCACGTGGGCCAAAAAGTACGGGAAGGGGCGCGTTTTCTATTCGAGCCTCGGTCATGTCGTGGAAAACTGGGATAATCCCGCCATGCAGAAAATGTTCGCCGAGGCGATTCAGTGGGCATTGGGCCTCGCTGAAGGTGACGCAACTCCGCGTCCGCTGCCGAACCAGAGATGAATGGTGATTTGATCTGATGGTCTCTGAGCCGCACGATACAATTCCCCACCATGTCGTTCTGGACGCGCATTCTGGGGCTCAATCGCGAGTCTCTTGTGATCTCGGTGCGGACCGCCCTTGCCACGATGCTGTCTCTGGTCGTTGCGCGCCTGCTGAAGATGCCGGAGTCTTACTGGGCCCCCATTTCGACCATCGTGATTTTGCTTTCGACCATTGACCCACTCACATTGGCCTGGCAACGATTTGCCGGGACTGCACTGGGAGCTCTTCTGGGCGCGGTCATCGCGACACTCTCCATCCATCGTTGGGCTCCTTCCAACTGGATCGTTTACGGTGTAGGGATTTTGCTTTGTGGAGTCGTGAGCTCGATGCTTCGGCTGGGATCAGCCTATCGTTTCGCCGCCATCACACTGACAATCGTGTTGCTTATTGCACACGAGCGTTCGCCCTGGGTGGTTGCTACTCACCGTTTTATCGAAGTGTCGTTGGGAATCGCCGTGGCATTGCTGGTTACAGTCGCATGGCCAATACCGGCGAAAACTTCCTGGCGGCTGTAACCTTCCACAACCTCCTGCATCCCATGTGGGCTGCCCGTTCCATGGGCAGGTTCCGACCAGGGCCACGGGTTCACGCTAAGGATCGTTTTGCGGCTCGGCTGCCGAAAGGGATGCAGCCGGTCACTCGCCGAAGTGTGCCCATTCACAAATCGATGTGAACATCAAACCGAAAACGATGAGGAGAGCGCTGTGAAAATCAATTTGTTTCAGGCCAGCGGGTTTTTGGCCATACTGTTTCTGACGGTTGCGTCAGCCATCGCCGCCGACAACAATGACATTCTCGTCTTGACCAGCACCAACAACTCAGCAGGCAATCAGGTAGTCGTATTCAAGCTCAATCCCGGGGCGGCCTCGTCCTTGAGCTTCGTAAAGGCGTTACCCACAGGCGGCAACGGCGGAGCATCCGGAAACGCGGGTGCAGTGCAGTTCCGTGACGGTTTGGGCGCCGTGGTGAACTTTGGTTCAAACAATTTCACACGCTTGGTTCGCGACGACAATTCCATCCGCGCGGCCGGAACCATTACCTTGGCGTCTGGCTGCACGCAACCCGACTCGGTTGCCCTGACCGCGACCCACGCGCTTGTGCTCGGAGCCAACTGCGCCGAGAGTCACTCCTGGCCCTGGGGCAATGTCGACGGTACCGTCGCCTTGACGGACGCTTCGGGTGGGCAGATCGTGGCAGGAAGAAGCTGGTCTGCCGTTACGCTGAAGTCCGGTTCCGTACTGCAATTGCCGCTGAACCTGGATGGCGCACTGGCCGGAGACAGCAACGCGGTCACGTTGCCGGCCAACGCGAACAATACGCCGCTCGGTGCCGCCTTCTGGGGGGACATCCTCGGCTTCAACCCAGCGCACAGCCCTGACAGTCTCGCGCTGGTCAATAAAACTGGCGATGTGTTCCCGATCCTAGGGCCGCAGCCTGCCTATCCGGTCAACGCACCGTGCTGGCTGGCGAAGGGACCGGGCAACGTCTGGTATTCCGGCAACAGTCCGGGTCATGCGGTCTCGATTTTCTTCACCGACGGGCAGGGCGGCGCATTCTACAAGTCAGTCGGGCTGCCCGGTGTCCCGACCGACATTACGGTATCCCGCGACAACAAATGGCTTGCTGTGATCTACACGGCCAGCGATGGCAGCGGCGGAAGGATTGCCGTTTTCTCAATTGACGCGTACGGCGATCTGACACTGGCTGCAACCTCGAACCCTGTGGGCGCTGCCGGGTTTAACGGAGTCGCCATCAGCCAATAAGCACAGAAGCGGCGGATGCATCTTCCGCCACTCCTCTTACAACGCTGCACGAACCGCTGCCCCACTTCCCGCCCAAGAGGCGGGAAGTGGGGCTAGCAAAATGTGCCGATCCGTTAGAATGAGATCTTCACGGCGCTCGCGTCAGGAGCTCCAAGCCCTCTGTGATGGCGGTAACGAGCTGCACGAATGAAGATCGGAGTTCTGGCATTACAAGGCGATTTCGATGCGCACCGCCGCCGGCTCGAAGAGCTTGGGGCCGAGGTGGTGCTCGTCAAGAGACCGGAACAGTTCGACCAGATCGACGGGCTCGTGATCCCCGGCGGCGAGTCCGGAACCTTCCTCAAACTCCTCGGCAATGAAGGATTCGAAAAGCTAAAGGACTTCGTTCGGGTGAAGCCAACGTTCGGCACTTGTGCGGGAGCGATCCTGCTGGCGAAGGAAGTGGAAAATCCGGAGCAGCGCGGGTTGGGCGCGCTCGACATTCGTGTCCGCCGTAACGCCTATGGGCGGCAGATCGACAGTTCGATCCGCGAAGGAACAATTCTCTCTGCCCGGTGCTCGGGAGATCCGCACGAAGGCGCTTTGCGCGGCGACCCCATAGAGATGGTTTTCATCCGCGCTCCGAAGATCGTTCATCTCGGTGAGGGTGTTGAAGTTCTTGCAACAGAGGGGTCGGACCCGGTAGCCGTCCGGCAGGGAAGAGCCATGGCCGCGACTTTCCACCCGGAACTGTCCGACGATACCCGCGTACATCGCGCCTTTTTGGATCTGGTGCAAAGTACAATGTAGGGACGGCCGCGTGCGACGCGGCCAAAGGATGTTCGACAGTTCCAGTCGCTGCGGGGAATACATCATGTGTCGCAATATCAAAAACCTCTTCAATTTCGAGCCGCCCGTCACCGAGGAAGAGATCCACGCGGCGTCGCTTCAGTTCGTGCGGAAGATCACCGGTTTTAACAAGCCATCGAAGGCCAACGAGGAAGCGTTTCAATCCGCGATCGACGAAGTGGCCGCGGTGTCGGCCCGCCTGCTCCGCTCGCTCGAGACCACAGCTACTCCGAAGAACAGGGAAGAGGAAGCTGCCAAAGCCAAGGCCCGCGCGGCCATCCGCTTCGGCACTTAGGAAGCTCGATTCCCGGCTGCCTTTTACCTCGGCCGCCATATCGCTTCGCGAAATCAGCCCCGGCACAAGAAAATCCTGAACAGGAGATTCCCGAATTTTTCGCTTGACACGTCGATCGCGTAACTGTAAGGTTACGCATTATGCGTCACCGTTCGGTTACACATACGGCGCTCCGAAGCGGTGAATCGGAAGCAGCATTCCAGGCTCTGGCGGACCCGACCCGCCGGGCGGTGCTCGACCTGCTTCGTCGGGGGAGCCAGCCGGCCGGCGAAATCGCCCGTGCCTTCCCGGTCTCGCGGCCTGCAATCTCCAAGCATCTGCGTCTCCTGCGCCGGGCACACCTGGTGCGTGAGCACCGCGAGGGCCGGCATCGCGTCTATCAACTCGATCCGGAGCCGCTGCGCGCAGTTGATTCCTGGATCGAGCAATACCGCGTTTTCTGGACCGCCAGTCTCAATAGCTTGAAATCGTTTGTCGAAACCGAGCATGCTCGCGAAATGGAGATGCTCACGTCCAATCCATCAAAGTCCGCCAGCAGAAAGGAAAAGCCATGAACCGTATCCTCCGCCTCGTTCTCTCCGTGACCCTGACTTTGGCCAGCGCTGCCGCCGTTGCTCAAACTGACGCCCAGAAGGCATTCAATGCCATCAAGAACATGCCCGGCACGTGGGAGCAGAAATCGCCGGATGGCAAGACTCTGCAAGTCGTTTTCAGGACCGTGTCGAACGGATCGGCGGTCATGAGCGAGATCGCCGTTCCGGGCGAAGACATGATCTCGATGATTCACATGGATGGTCCGAACACGCTTCTGCTCACGCACTATTGCGGAGCGGGCAATCAGCCGCGCATGAAGGCGAGCATTTCACCGGACGGCAAGACTGTCTCATTCAATTTCATGGACGGCACCAACATCGAGCCGGCCGACGCGGGTCACATGCAGCGCATGGTCCTGACCTTGATCGACGATAACCATCACACCGAAGAGTGGACGTTCCTCGATCACGGCAACGAACACAAAGAGCTCTTCGACCTTCGCCGCAAGATGTAAGCGCAGAAGATGCGAGTAGCGCCAGCGCTGCGCCGGCTGTCCGCGAGGGCATATAGCCCTCGCGCGGCAACGGGAGCGGCAACGGGAAGGGAAGCACACCCTGCCATGGCCACAACCGTCATCACTCCCGACCGCGACGCTGTCATCAGCGAGATCCATATCGCCGCTCCCCCGGAGCGGGTCTTTCAGGCGATTACGGATCCAAAGCAGGTGATGGCGTGGTGGAACAGCGAAGACTGCCAGATCGAGAATTTCTCCATCGAAACGCGTCCCGGAGGCCGTTGGGTTTATGACACTCGGCAAACCGCGATGAACGTCAACGGCGTTTCTAAGTTCCATTGCGAAGGCGAGGTGCTTGAATACGATCCACCACGCAGCCTTGCCTATACCTGGATCGCGAACTGGCACGATGACAAATCCCGCCGCACCGTCGTGCGATGGGAACTTACGCCGAAGTCCGGCGGGACGCAGGTGAAGATTACGCACAGCGGCCTGGTACAAGAACCTGCGGCCTGCAAGGATTACAGCAACGGCTGGCCGGGCGTGGCCGTGCAATTGCGAAAGTACTTGGAACGGTAGCTTCCGCAAAGAACAAGGAGATTCCAATTGGCGACCGCGACGATCACTCCCGACCAAAACACAGTTCTCGTCGAGGTATTTATCGCGGCGCCGCCGGAGCGTGTCTTCCAGGCGATCAGCGATCCCGAGCAACTCTCCCGCTGGTGGGGGCAGAAAGATCTGTATCGCATCACTGATCGTCATGCCGATATCCGCGTCGGCGGTAAGTGGTACAGCGCAGGCGTGGGTGCCGACGGCAAAGAGTTCAACGTGCAAGGCGAGTATCTCGAAATCGATCCGCCGCGCCGGCTGGTCCACACTTGGATTCCCAGCTATCGTGCCGGGCTCAAGACGGTCGTCTATTGGGAGCTCGAAGCGCAGGCAATCCACGGTCTGCATCCCAGCGGACCGAAAAAGGCCGGGACGGGAACTCTGGTGAAGCTGCGTCATGAAGGTTTCGTCGGACATCCTCAGGCTGCGCAGGACCACGGCCGGGGATGGAAGCGCGTGTTTGGCTGGCTGGAAGCTTTTGTGCTCCGCGACGAAACGGTCGATACCCGTCCGTAACCGACCCGTCGATTCTTGACGACGACTTCCAACCCCGATAGTGTTGCCGATAGCGATGAAACTTTCCGTTGTAATGCCGGTGTACAACGAGCAGGCGACACTGCGCGAAGTGATTGCCCGCGTGCTGGCTGTGCCGATCGATATTGAATTGCTCTGCGTTGACGACGGTTCCGGCGATGATTCGAGGGCAATCCTCGACGAGCTTCAGTCACGGCATCCACAGGTTCGCGTGCTGCTTCAACCCAGGAACATGGGCAAGGGCGCGGCACTGCGTCGAGGCATTCAGGAGGCCACTGGCGATTACGTGGTCATCCAGGATGCCGATCTCGAATATGATCCCTCCGAATACCCACACCTGCTGCGGCCCCTGATCGATGGCAAAGCCGATGTCGTTTACGGTTCTCGTTTCCTTGGCGGGGGACCTCATCGCGTGCTTTATTTCTGGCACTCGGTTGGCAACTGGATCCTGACCTTACTATCGAACGCCCTCACTAATGTGAACCTTAGCGACATGGAGACTTGCTACAAGGTCTTCCGCCGTGACGTGATCCAGTCGATCCCGATCGAAGAAGAGCGTTTTGGCTTCGAGCCGGAGATTACGGTGAAGATCGCAAAGCGCCACCTTCGCATTTATGAGGTCGGAATCAGCTATTGGGGTCGCACGTACGAAGAAGGGAAGAAAATTGGGTGGCGCGACGGGTTCCGCGCCCTGTTCTGCCTGCTGAAATACACCTGGACCGAGCCTCAGCGAAACCCGGCTACTGAACCCGCGCAACCAGCGTTGGCGCCAGAGTCATCCCCAAGGAAATAGTGTGCAAGGAGTGTGAGCATGGGGCCGTGGACTAGCCCATCGACTACCTATGCAATGTCCGATAACAGGTATTATGTAAAACCAAGTGGGTGTCGAGCAGAGGGCGCGGAGAGGCTTACATCTTGTACTTACCGAGATCCTCATCGTTCAGCCCTTCCAGCCATTTGCGCAGCTCTTCTGCGCTAAGCCGGTCATTGGCATTGGCAGATTGTTTGGAGTTCTTGAGCACCAGGTCATCCACGAAGATCGGACAATCCACTCGCAGCGCCAGCGCCAGCGCATCCGACGGCCGCGAATCGATGCTGATCACTTCGCCGCCGCGCTCCAGCCAGATCACTGCATAGAACGTATCCTCGCGCAGCTCGGTTACAACGACTTTGTGTACCTGAGTTTCCAGCCCGGTGAGCACGTTCTTGATCAGGTCATGCGTCATCGGTCGCGGCGTGGATACTTTCTCCATCTCGAGGGCGATGGCGTTCGCCTCGTACACACCCACCCAGATCGGCAGCACCGAATCGCCCGCTACATCCTTGAGCACGACGATTGGCATGTTGGTCACGGGGTCCATCAGGAGGCCGCGGATTGTCATTTCTACTTCCATGGGGATCTCCTATCCCTTTCTTATAGCACCGCACCGTCCGCAGACTGCGCCATCTCGCCGATCAGGCTGTTTGGAAAACTGCCCGTGATTCGAACGTTCACATAGCCGCCTGGCTCACAGTGCGTCTGTGCCGGAGCGGTAAAGTTCAGCGTCTTGTTCTGCGAGGAGCGCCCGATCCACTGGCCCCGGGCTTCATTTCGACCTTCAACCATCACTTGAAGGATTTGGCCGACGTACTTTCGATTGCGCGCGACCTGGATTTCCTTTTGTTTGGTCATCAACACTTCCAACCGGCGAGCTTTCTCCTGATCGGAGATGGCGTCGTCCAGCGTGATGGCCGGTGTGTTCGGGCGCGGCGAATACTTAAACGAAAACACTCCGTCATATCCGACATCTTGCAGCAAACTTAGAGTTTGCTCGAATTCCATTTCCGTCTCGCCAGGAAATCCGACAATCACATCGGTTGTGATAGCGATATCGCGTTTTGCCGACTTCATCCATGAGATGCGTTCCAGGTACTGATCGCGAGTGTAAAGACGCTGCATGGCATCAAGAACTCGAGTAGAGCCGCTCTGGACGGGCAAGTGGACGTGGTCGCAAAGGGTGGGCACGGCATCGATCGCTTGGACAATATCGCGCCCGAAATCCCGAGGGTGAGAGGTCGTGAAACGAACCCGCCGGATGCCCGGAACTTCACCCACACCAGCGAGCAATTCAGCGAAAGAGCACTTCCCTTCCGGATCCTTGTACGAGTTCACGTTCTGGCCGAGCAACTGGATCTCGGTATAGCCGAGATCGGCCATCTGGCGGGCTTCGGCGAGCACCGAGCGCGAAGTGCGGCTGCGCTCTTTGCCGCGCGTGAAGGGCACTACGCAGTAGGCGCAGAACTTGTCGCAGCCTTCGATGATGGTGATGTATCCGCGATGCGGGTTTGTCCGTGCAGTAAATTCAGTTTCGAAGCACTTGTCCGTCTGGCGATCGTCGAGGCCCGTGATTCTGACTAACTCTCGGGCTCCAGGTCCTGAGTTGCGCGTTGGAACGATGGGCGCTTCCTGCCGAGAGCGAGTGTCAACCCTGGAGGATTCCAACTGGACCAGCATCTGCGGCAGATTGTTATAGGAAGCCGAGCCGCAGACCAGCGAAACGTGCGGGGCGCGCTCGAAGATCTTTTCCCCCTCCTGCTGTGCCACACAGCCCAGGACTCCGAATTGCTTGCCTTGAGCCTGCAGCTTCTTGTAGTCGGCGAGGCGGTGAAACACCTTCTGTTCGGCTTTATCACGGATCGAGCAGGTGTTGTAGAGGATGAGATCGGCTTGGTCGACGGTTCCCACCTGGCGATACCCTTCCCGAATGAGCGTCCCGATGACCTTTTCCGAGTCATGAACGTTCATCTGGCAACCGAAGGTTTCGAGGTAAAAAGTCTTCTCCGTGCCGCTTGCCCCAGACATGAAAACAGTATAACCCTTGCCGCTCGGTCATTCTTGGGTTGTGGCCGGTCGCTAAAACGGGTGCTCGTTCAGCGGAAAAAGACCGCTCGTGCTTATCCCTTGACGTACGCGAGCTTGGCAGCGATCTTTCCGTCCCTTACTGTGAAGACGTCGACTCCCCGCAGGTGCCAGGGTTGACCGTTCCTGACTTTGTGGTAAATCCACAGCACCGTGGCGCGGTTTCCGCTGACAATCATTTCTTCCGTCTCGAACTGCGCATCGGAGTTGCGCGCGAACCACCCGTGCCAGAATTCAGCGACCGCCTCTTTTCCCGCAACGCGCCGTCCGTCCGGCGCAGGAGACGTATCCTCGAAAACCGTGTCGTCCGTCAAGAGCGCGGCGACCGCATCTGCATCGTGTTGGTTGAACGCATGATTAAATTTTTCGACTGCAGCGCGGGTTGCTTGTTCCGGATTCTGCTCTGCTCCCATGGCGGCCTCCCTCGGGGCACACAGCGTCAACAGGGTAACCAAGGAAAAGACGACTACCAAGGAATACTTGCGAAGGGCTCGCATTGCGCCTCCAATCCTCGACATTTGCAAACCTAAGACGAAGTCAACCCTCAGCGGTTCCGGTAGATGGGTCTGTAGTCAGATCGAGAGGCGCAATCGGGTCGGATTTCTCGCGAGCCGGTGTGGCTATGTCCGGGACTGCAGGCGGGCGAAGCGGAGCTCGCGGCAGGACTGCAACGATCCGGGTTCCCTTCGAATCAGACTCGATCTCGATGTGTCCGCCCAATTCGCGAACGCGTTCTTTCATGCCGGCGAGCCCGACTCCCAAACGGACGCCATCATGATGAAAGCTGTCCAGGATCCCGACCGGCATGCCCTTTCCGTCGTCGCTGATGGCGAGAGTGACCTGCGCGGGTTCAAAAGCAACTCGAATGTCGACCTTGGAACTCGCAGCATGCTTGTGGATGTTGGTCAGGCCCTCCTGCAATAACCGAAAAAGAGTTGTCTCCAGCAGCGGAGCAAGCCGCTCCACCGCCCCGGTCGCTTCGAAAGCGACTGGAATTCCGCTCCGTTTCGAAAAGCCTTCGGCGTACTCTCTGGCGGCAGATTCAAAACCGGCCTGGTCAAGCAGGGGCGGATGCAACAGATGAGAGATCGTCCGTGTCTCGCGGAGCGCCTGGTCGAGAAGCGCGCTGCAGTTGATGAGGGTCGCATTATCTGCCATCGACAGCGCGAGCAGGTCAAGCTGCATCTTGATGCTGACCAGGAGTTGTCCCATGCTGTCGTGGAGGTCACGGGAGAAGCGGCGGCGCTCTTCGTCCTGCAAGCGGAGAATGCGCGCACTCAGCATCTGCAGCGAAGCTTGCGCACGCCGGCGCTCCCGCAACTCGGAGTTCAACAGGCGATAGTCGAGCACGAAAAGCGCCCCGGCAATCAGGAACGTAACCGCCAGCAGGACCGCGACCAGCTTTTCCGAGTGGCGCTTCCGCTCCGCCCGGACGTCGAGGAGGCTCTGCTCCTGGTTTTGCATCTGCTGAATGAGCCGGTCCATTTCCGCACCGATCCCGACGATTGCCTGGTTCGATAGTGCCTGTGCTCCGATAGGAGTCTTCGGATCCTGTGCCGCCGCGACCGCAGCCTGCAACATCTGAAGGCGGCGATCGCTCAATCCCGCCAACTCCTTGAAGTTTTCCTGTTGGCTGGCATTATCGGAAGTTAACCCTTTGACCTGTGCCAACTCCGGAGGGATCAACTGGATTGCAGATTGGAAGTCCGCCAGCCTGGAGGGATCGTGCGAGGTGACGTACTCGCTTCGCGCCCGACCGGCGCGTGAAAACAGTGTGTTGACCCGCTCAAGTGCGACTTGCACATCGCGGGTGTGCATCACCCACGTCTCCGCGCTCAGCAGTTTGAAAATTGCCACTGTGGCACTGATGCCCCCAAGGCAAAACAAAAACAGCGCAGAGCCGAACAAGATCCGGCTGATCGTTCTGGTAAGCATCAAACCAAAACTATACCTCTATCGCGGTACTCAGCGTGAATCGTGGAGAACACTGACATTCAGCACGAAATCGAAAACCCCACTTCTAAATCTCGAAGGAAGAAGCGGGGTTTTCGGAAGGCCTACTGCGGGATTCTTTCGGCGATCGTAACCATCCAGCCTTCAGGGTCCTCGAATGCGAATTCGCGCATGCCATAGAACTGCGTCTTCAGTGGCATGACGACTTTCGCCTGCTTCTCCACTCGCGCAAGAATCTCTTCAATACCTTCGACTTCGATAAAGAGCGTCAGCGCGCCTCCTGAGGGCCGGTTAGCGAGCGGAGGATAGTCTGCCGCTACAGCTTTTCGATCGTTGAAGAAAATTTCGATGGTCCCGTTCGTGACCGAACCAAATACGTAGGGTGCCTGATCGGGAACCGTGATGGCGGGTTGAAGTTTGAGTATGGACTGGTAGAACTGCATGCAGGCGGCGACGTCGCTGACCACGAGGTTGGGGGTGAGCTTATTGCATTTCATGGATTCTCCTCTTTTCGGTCGGTGGTGTGCTCGACTCGCTCCTGGAGGCGCGCACACGAGGTTGTGTGATCGCAACGCCTCCATCTGCGTTCCTTGCGAGTGGAACGCAAGTAGGGCCGCCTCATTGTCGATGGCGCCAGTCGGCGCGCGGGGCCCGCGAGGTACCCGGAAAGAATAGCACGGGCTGTCAAGTGAGGCCGGTTGACCGCTCTTCGTTCCAGGCGTAATCTCGCGTGGAAATTTTCGAGGCGCGAATGCGCCACGAGGGGAGAAGCGATATGGGATTTCTTGGGGCGTTATGGCTGCCGATCGTGCTATCGGCGGTGATTGTGTTTGTGGCGAGTTCGATCATCCACATGGTTTTGCCGTATCACAGAAGCGACTACCGTCAACTGCCGGACGAGGAGAAGGCGCGGACGGCACTGCGGGGATTGACGCAGGGGCTTTATGTGATTCCGTACTGCACGCATCAAACTATGAAATCTCCTGAGGCTCAGGAGAAGTATCGCGAGGGTCCCGTGGGATTCCTTACGGTGCTTCCCAGCGGTCCGCCGGCAATGGGGAAATTCTTGGGATTGTGGTTTGTCTATTGCCTGGTGATTGCCTTCTTTACCGCCTATTTGACCTGGCACACCGTCACTCCTGGATCCAACTACTTGATCGTCTTTCGGGTCGCTGGCACGGCCGCGTTCCTTGCCTATGGGCTGGGAGGGCTGAGCAACGGAATCTGGAAGGGGCAACCCTGGTCGAACGTGATCAAGGAAGCCTTTGACGGCCTCATCTACGGACTGCTCACTGCGGGAACGTTTGGATGGCTCTGGCCGCACTAACAACCAGGCCGCTTAAAATTGAAACCCCACCCTGCTTCGCAAAACTCGCGGAAACAGGGTGGGGCGATTTGAGACTTCTAAGCCTCGTCTTGCTCTTTCAGCTTCGCGATTACGCTGAAATCTTCCAGTGTGGTCGTGTCGCCTTTCACCTCGCCGTTGGTGGCCAACTCGCGCAGCAGGCGGCGCATAATTTTGCCCGACCGGGTTTTGGGCAGCGTATCGGTGAAGCGGATGTCGTCGGGCTTAGCCAGTGCTCCAATTTCCTTTGCGACCCACTTCCGGAGTTCCTCTTTTAGTTGGTCTGACGGCACTCTTCCCTGCTCCAGCGTCACGAAAGCTGAGATCGCCTGGCCTTTCAACTCGTCGGGCCGTCCCACTACTGCCGCTTCGGCAACGGCTTCGTGCGCAACCAGCGCGCTCTCGACTTCCATCGTGCTCAACCGATGTCCGCTAACGTTCAACACGTCGTCAACGCGCCCCATGATCCAGAAATAGCCGTCTTTGTCTTTGCGCGCGCCGTCGCCGGTGAAGTACACGCCGGGGATCTGCGACCAGTAATTCTTGACGTAGCGGTCGGGATCGCCATACACGGTGCGCAGCATGCCGGGCCACGGCCGCTTGAGGATAAGGAATCCGCCGCTACCATCCGGTACCGGCTTGCCATCCATAGTGACGATTTCGGGTACGACTCCGGGGAATGGCTTCGTCGCCGAGCCCGGCTTCGTCGCGATGGCGCCGGGAATCGGCGTGAGCATCATGTGTCCGGTTTCGGTTTGCCACCACGTGTCGACGATCGGACAACGGTCGCCACCGATGGTTTCGCGGTACCACATCCACGCTTCAGGGTTGATCGGCTCGCCGACGGTGCCGAGCAATCGCAGGCTCGACATGTCGTGCTTTTTCGGCCACTCGTCGCCCCATTTGATGAAGGTTCGAATCGCCGTCGGCGCCGTGTAGAAGATGTTGACTTTGTGGCGCGCGATGATCGACCAGAATCGGTCGGGCTCAGGAAAATTCGGGGCTCCCTCATACATCAGGCTGGTGGCGCCATTCTGCAGCGGTCCGTACACGATGTAACTGTGTCCTGTCACCCAGCCGATATCGGCGGTGCACCAATAGGTGTCTTCGTCTTTCAGGTCGAATACCCATTTTGTCGTGATGTACGTTCCAACCGAATACCCGCCGGTGGTGTGGACAACGCCCTTCGGCTTACCCGTGGTGCCAGAGGTATACAGGATGTAGAGCGGATGCTCAGCGTCGAGGGGTTCTGCCGGGAACACGTCCGAGGCTTGGGCCATCAGGTCGTGCCACCAGTGATCGCGGCCGGACTGCATGTTGATCGAAGTTCCCGTGCGCTTGTACACCACGACGTGCTTCACACTCGGACACGACTTCAACGCTTCTTCGACCGCTGGGAATAGCTTGACTTCGCTTCCGCGGCGGAACGCGCCATCTTGCGTGATCACTGTCGAGGCTTGCGAATCGTGAATGCGGTCGATCAAGGCATTCGAGGAGAATCCGCCAAAAACAACCGTGTGCGTCGCTCCGATACGAGCGCATGCCAGCATGGCGATGGCGAGTTCCGGCGTCATCCCCATGTAAATCGCGACCCGGTCCCCTTTGCGCACGCCAAGGGACTTGAGGACATTGGAGAACTTCTGCACCTCGCGGAGCAGTTGCTGGTAGGTAAGCACCCGCACTTCGCCCGGTTCGCTTTCCCAGATGATAGCGGCTTTGTTCTTACGCCAGGTCTCAACGTGCCGGTCCAGACAGTTGTAGGAAAGATTGATCTGGCCGCCGACGAACCACTTCGCCCACGGACAATTCCACTCCAGAACCTTTTCCCATGGCTTGAACCAGTGCAGCTCCTTGGCAATCCGCGACCAGAATTTGTCCGGCTCTTCGACCGATTCCTTGTACAGGCGCTCGTATTCGGCAAGGCTCTTGATGTGAGCATGCTGGCTGAACTCGGCGGGCGGCTCAAACTTGCGCTGCTCCTGCAGTACGGAATCAATGCTGGTGCTCTGGGGATCGGCGACAGCTTTATCGGCCATGATGAACCTCAACTCGGAGGAATCGTTCGCGCGTGTAGCGCGACCATTGCAGAAAGGGTTATTTTACATGCGCCAGAAAAATATGATCGGTTCGCAGCAAAGGCTGGAGCGAAGCCGCGTCCAGCCTTGTGAGCGCTCCTTCCGACAGCAGCCCGAGCGTTCGGAAGTCACAGATCGAGAAACCGGTTCCGGGTTGCCGCGTCGGGGATCGGGCAAGTATCGTAGCGTCCGAAGATGCTGTATCGATTGCGCGCAATGACGCCGTATCCCCAATCGCGCAGCGACCGCGGCAGGATGCCCAGGAGCCGGGCCATCACTCGCCAGAATGTCGACAGATTCAGCAACACGAAGTGCACTGCATCCGACCTGCCGAGCAGCAATTCGTCTGGCGGAGTTTCCCCGTCCGGACCGCTCGGGTCGAAGTTCACCGCCACATACACAGTCTCAAGGTCGGTAGCGATGGCGCCGTGTCGAGCCAGAATCCTGGCGGCTAGCGGGCTCTGCAGCGTTGCGAAGCGGAAAATCGCGTTACGGTCGCGCCGGAGAATGAACTGAACGAAGCGGTTGCACAGTCCGCATACGCCGTCGTAAAGGAGAATGGGAGCCTGCATAGACGCTACAACCTCTTGGCCGGTCCTTTCTTCTCTTGCCTGGACGATTCAATCAGCCGAGACGCGTGCATCAGCACTCACTTCACCCGCCGGCACGCGACTAACAGCTTCGTCCATGGGTCGTCCTCAAGATTGTCAATTTGGATGACAGGACTTCCATGAGTGGTAGCATCAATAAATTTCCCATCGCCGATGAACATGCCAGTGTGATCGATGTGCTTGGCGTCGGCGCCAAAGAAAAGAAGATCGCCAGGCTGCAGGTCTTTACGCTGGATAGGAACGGCGCCGTTCCATGCTGCCTGCTGATCTGCGTCTCGTGGCATGTTCACTCCACGGGAACGCACGATCATCTGAGTAAATCCGGAGCAGTCAAACCCGAAGCTCGATCGTCCGCCCCAGAGGTAAGGCAAGCCAAGAAATCGCTTCGCCAGATCAATCGATTCGGCAATGCTCAAGGGCTCGACTTCGGAAATTCCATCCGCAGCCTGGATCCAGGCCGTCTGCTTGTCCGGCAGACGAACCTGCAGCCAACCCTCATCCTTTCCCTTGCCTTCATCCGCTACTTCAAGTCGGGTCTCAAACGGGATCGTGATCAAGGGTCTGTGCTTGGTCACGTCGGGCTCACGGTATAGGTTTGCAAAGATACTATTAACCTGAATAGTACTTCCCGATGTGGCGTAGCCCCCTCCGCTCTGCACGATCCGGAGATAGCGACTGGGGGTCCACCCTTTGTACTTGTCCTCGGTCTGGATCCGGGACCACTCTGCTCGCGCGGAGAGCAACACCACGTTGCTGCCATAAATTGCCTGCGACACGACGCTGGAACGGTCGCTCGGCTGGGCGTACATATTGGCGACGGCCACAACCACTACATACGGGCGATTCTGCGCCAACGCTGGACAAGTGAGCAGAACGCAAGTAATGACGAGGCGCCACGCACGCGCGTTCATGGCACTCACTCTGCTTCCGATTTCAGTTCGCATTTTCGCGATGATACCAAGGATGTTGCGCCCGGCGAATCAGGCGGAATCTCGAGACGTCAGGAGACCCGCCATCGCATGTTGCGAAACACCGCATCTATTGCAGACTTTACAACTCTGGAAACAGCTTACAACACGAAAGAGCTTACAAAAGATGACGCCCCGATTTACAAATAATTTACTGAGTAGTTACAAGTTTTTACCGCCGCCGTGCGCAATTCGAGTTCTAATCGCAGGAGCAACGAACTCGCAGGATTTGTATACGCGGGTTCACGTCTTTCGGAAGAAGCGAGTTTTGGATGAGAGTGAGCTGAGCATTCAGAACTGACTTCTCTATGGGGCAGATTGAGGAGAATGTGAACAACAATTTGCATCATCGTGCGGAAGAGACGTTTCAGTTGTCCAGCTCAGATTCGGAGATGGAAATGGATCGCGCTCGTCTCGTGGATGCACTCACGGAATTGCATCACTTGCTGGAAGAGTATGCGCCTTCGTGGTACACGCAGCAGCACCACGCAAAAACTGAGCTCGCTCTGAGAGCGGGTCGGCACGAGGACGGCTCAGCGGGCAGGCTCGGTCATTACCCAAAACCTCGCCTCGGTTAAACGTACCGAGACGATCTGGCCTCCACCAGTCTCCGTCTACTCCCCTCTTGGTGAGAGCCAACGCGATCCCATTCCGCCGGCCGCTCGAAGCTGGAGTGTTGCTTCTTCAAGCCTTGAGTTTGTAGCCCATGCCGGGCACGGTGAGGATGAGCTCGGGATGCTTCGGATCCTGCTCGAGCTTCTGCCGCAAGCTGGCAATGTGGACGTCGACGGTTCGAGTGTACGTTCCATCTTCGTATCCCCAGACCTCGTGCAGAAGGTCGCCGCGAGACAGGGTCACACCGCGGTGTTCCATCAGATGCCGAAGAAGCTGGAATTCGCGCGCGGAAAGATTGATCGTCTGTCCGTTGCGCGTCACTTCCGTGCCTCGGACATCCATCCGGATCGGCCCAGCCTGGTAAAAAGCCTGTGCGGCGCGGCCGGGCACACGCCGCAGTAAAGCCTGCACCCGGGCGATCAGTTCGAGCGTATCGAAGGGCTTGGTGACGTAATCGTCGGCGCCAAGACGAAACCCGAAAACTTTATCCATGGTTTGATCCCGCGCCGTGAGCAGCAGAATCGGCGTGGCCAGGCCTGCCTTGCGAATTTCGCGGCACACATCGAACCCGCTCCGGTTCGGCAGCATGACATCGAGGATGATCAGATCGAACGGCAGAGTCGTGGCTTTGCTGAGGCCGTCGTTGCCGTCGATTGAACAATCGACGTCATACCCTTCGCTACGCAATCGGTCGCTGAGCGTCATGCACAGCGCTTCCTCATCTTCCACCAGCAAGATGCTCTCATTCATAGGGTCGTTGACGATCCTGCTGTCACCGCAGCTGGATGCGATCTTTCTACGGGAACTGGCAGGTGCAGGGTGAAAACGCTGCCCACTCCCATCTCTGTTTTAACCGATAAGTTGCCGTCCATCGCTTCGGCCAGGCTTTTGGCGATCGGCAATCCCAGCCCCGCGCCGTGGATCTGCCCGGCGATTGCCGCAGGACTGCGATAGAACGGCTCGAAAATATGCGGCAGGTCCGTTCGTTCAATTCCCGATCCACGGTCATGAACGCTGATCCGGACCTCATCCCGGCTGCGATCTTTTGCGTCGCCTACACTGGCCCGAACGCAGATCCAGCGTCCTCGCGCCCCGTATTTCAGCGCATTCGTTACCAGATTCTGCAAGCATTGCGAAATGGCCGAAGGGTCACCCAGCACCCGCGGTAGATCGGGTTCGATGTGGGTCTCCATGGTGAATCCGGCGCGCTGAATCAACTCCGCCGAGCCCTCGAGAGCGGACTCAATGATGGGGCCAACATCCAGCGGACGCAGCACGTAGCGCGCTTTTCCGTTCTGGGTTGAGGTAAACAAGATGACCTCATTGACCAGGCCGTTGATCTGGCGCGACTGGTTCCGGATGACACCACTGTATTTCGTAAGTTGTTCCTTCCCCCGCACCACTCCATCAGCCAGGTTGTCAGCCGCAGAGCAAAGCACCGCAAGGGGTGTGCGGAGCTCGTGGGAAACCGATGCGACGAAATCCATCTGCATTCGAGCCAACTGGAGCGTACTGGCCATTTTATTTCTCTGCAGAAGCCAGACGAAAACGCCCGCCAGAAACAGCGTACACAACAGCACCCCAAACAGGCGCATGACCGAGCGGCGCGCCAGGGCCGCGACGTTGGCCAGTCCTTGCGACGCCTGTTCATCATAAAGGCGCTGCGTTTCTTCAAGGTCGCGGCGCACGCGATCGAATAAGGGAACGCCCTGCGACAGATCCAGTTCAACCGCCTCTTTCGTGCTGCCCTCGAGAATTGATGCCAGCACCTCATCGCGAACCTTCAGGTAGGCGTTCCAGTCGGACTGCAAGCGGTTCCCTGCCTCGATTTGGCCGCTGAGGGTGGCTTGTTTCAGATACTCGGTGATGCCCTCGGTCACCCGCTTGTCCGCCTCGCGCGTTTGGTCGGCATATTCAACCTGCAAATTGCTGTCGTTGGTGGTGAGGGCGTAAAGCGTGCTGCGGCGCGTCTCTTGCGCGTCATATTGCAGCAGGCCGATGCGGCGCAGTCCAAGCACGGACGATGCATACATTCGCTGCACCTCGGTGTTGGCGGAATGCACGTCACGAATCACAAACTGCACCACGCCCGCTTCCAGTCCGACCACCAGCAGCAGTAACAATGCGTGGCTGTAGCGCGTCAAAAATCCCGCAGCCTTGCTTGCCGGCGGCGTGTAGACTGCCACTCCGGCGCTGGTCTCCGGGTTTCGGCGTTGCGCACTCATGGCTCAGACCGCTCCGGCAAATGCAGCGCGTAGTCCGCGTCTCCGGGCATATGTCCGTCGATGCGTAGAATTTTTACGGAACCATCAACATCCGCGGGCCGCAGATACCCGATCGCACCCGGAACATTGAATACAAACTTACGCACGCCGACTGGCGAGGCCAGCGTCTTTGGAGAAACCAGGACTTCGCCGGTCAGCAAGCCTTGCAGGAAACGACGGCGGAAGTCCGGTTCGGTCATCCGGCAGACCTCGTGCAGAACAGCGTCGCGTTCGGGCAGTCCGGGTTCCATCATCACCAGCGTGATGCGCCGGCCGTTGGGCCAGTGGCTGCGCTCACCCAGGAAAACTGAGCGCAGATCGCTCAAGGACAATTCGTTCAACGGATTCGATTGGTTCACAACGATGGCGAGGCTATCCTGGCCATGGGTAGGTTTGGGCGGACTCTCCACGCGCGCAGCCGGCGGCCGCTGCGCCAGAAAGGCGCTGATCAAGAGCAATAGACTGGCTGTACGAAAGATCATGCGTTTGGTCCGATCAGAACGTAAAGCCGACCTGGAGAGACAGCCCCTGCGTCGAAGGCTGATTGCGCAGCCCGACGAAGTCATACTGCAACTTGAGTGCTACCGATTCGCTGGCATCATAGCGCAGACCCGCCGACGGGCCGGCGCGATGCTGGATATCGGGGAAAATCGGTTCATGCTCCGAAGCGTTGATGTACTGATAACGGAAGTACGGCCGGTACGAACCGAAGCGCTGCGAAATCTGGCTGTAGAAGCCCGGTGTTTCGAAAAGATGACCGCCTATAGGAGTGTGTCTTACCACGAGCGCTTCATTGAGCCACTCGAAATTGGTTCGCGTGTAGACAGCGTGTGCCGCCAGGATCGTCTCTGAAACCGGTAATTGTCCGAACGGAACCAGCAGATCGTGGTACACAGAGAACCCCGTCTGTAACCCGGGGATCTTCGTCGGACGGGAGAAGATTTCGAAATTGACGGCCTTGTGATTCTTGTCGGTGATGATGTTCTGCACCGGCTCCTCCGCGATGGGAAGGCGTGACTCACGGCCATTGCCCACTTCAGCAACATAGTGAAGGCCCAGGTCGCCCGACGGGATCAAGCCATGGGCTTCCACTCCGATGTTATGAATCGGCAGAATCCCGCCTTGATCTTCGAACGCAAACAAAAGGGGACGGCCCGTGGTAGTTTGCAGCCAGGTGCTGTGATGGTATGCCGTGTTGTAGTAACCGATCGCGGTGTGGTAACGCCCAGCGGAAAGGTTGAAATATTCGTTATAGGAATAGGTAAGCAGGTAGCGTTCGACGTCCACGCCGAACGTATTCGCGGTTCCCCGCGTTTGACCGTAAATGTTGTCTGGACCTGCTTCGAAGACGATTTCGCTGAGGAAGCGGAACTTGTCTGAGATGTCGGAGGTTACAAACAGGTTCAGCTGTCCCAGGGTAAAGGAAGTAGTGTCCCCCGGTCCATTTGCCGGGTGATAGTTGTCGCCGTGGAGAGTGACATCTCCGAAACCACGGATCCGCAGCAGCGTTTTGCTGACGTCCATGCGCTCCGCCTCCGCGTGGTCGGAGGGTTCTGCGGGTTCCTGTGAGTTGCCAGTTTGGGCTGCCTCATTTAGCGCCGGGGCCGGAGTTTGCGGTTGGGTGATCGGAGCTTGCACAAAGGGAGGAGCTGAAGCACTTTGGCCAACTTGCATTGAGATGGGTGCAGAAACTGGCTTTAAGGAAGCTACAGCGATCTCACGAGGAACTGGCGGAACCGGGGCCGGCATTGCCGCGGCTTCGGGGGCCGTCGTGGAGGCGGCCGGCTGGCGTTCAGCCTCCAATTGGCGCACCCGAGCCTCAAGACGGTCGATCCGGTCGAGCAAGGCCTGCAGTGTCTGGGGATCCATGTTCTTCGCCTGGTCGGTTTGCGCCCGGACAAAATCCGGACTCCCCAGAACCAAGATGAGCAGCAGCAAGATGGGAACTCTGCCCACCCGCCCGCGCATGCTTTCGATGAGCCATGAAATGGGAACTTTCATCGCGGCCTCCTTCGGCCAGACAGCCAGTACTTCCCCTCGAATAGTCTTCGCCCCCGGACCTCTGCAGCCGGCCCAGGAGACTCGATCACACAACTCGCCCCGGACGTTTATTGTCCTGGACCTCGGACCCCAGTCTTGTTCTGAATCGCACAGAATAGGCCCACACCGTCCCGGTGCAGGGGGAGGAGAAAAGTAAGTTACGTTACCGCATTTTAAAGATGCTTTCAACTCAAAGGGATAAAGACAGATACCGAAGGAAACCTCTCCCTCCCCAATCAACAAGAATGCCGGCTCCCGACTTCCGAAAGCCTAAGAGCGAAGCGCGAGGCAACCTGATTTTAGAAGGTTGCAACTTTTTGCAGTCCGCAGCCGCCGGCCGGTCCCGGCTCGTAACCGGTTCAGCACCTTTCGCTCTGTTGAATTGACTTTCGACCGACATGATGAGAAACTTCGCGAAACCGTTGTGGAAGCGGCCTTTGCCGCCAACAAAAGTAAAGCTCGCAGTCCAGCCGCCGGCTGCAGAATCTCAGGACCCAGGTATGAGTACCCCGCTTACCCTCGATCGGTCTTACTTCCAGACGCTTTTAGCTAGCGCGTATGTGGTTCAACAGAGCCGGTTGGAGCCAGATGCGCTTTCCAGCTTTCTGGAGGTGCAAAGCTCGATCCGGACCAAAGGTCTGGACGCGCAACGAGCCATGGAATTGATTGTCGAGCGTGCCCGCCGGGCGTGTCAGGCAGACGGGACGGCGATCGCCCTTGCCGATGACGACGACCAGCTCATCTACCGTGCGGCGAGTGGTCGAGCGATCGGTGCCATTGGACGGTCGGTAGGCGTCATGCTGTTCTTCCCTGCCCACCTCGATTCGGAAACTCACGCTTTGAAAATCGAGAACGCGCGCAATGACATGCGCGGCGAGACGGCAATCTGCCGTCAGTTCGAAGCCCAGGCGCTCCTTCTCTTGCCGATTTATAAAGAGCAGAAACTCGCTGGAGTGCTGCAGATTATCTACCGCGAACCACATGTTTTCGCGGATCGCGAAATCAGTGCGTATCGGCTGATGGTGTCCCTGATCGAAGAGGCGATGGTGCGCGCGCCCCGCCTGGTCGAGCCAGCACCGCAAGCGGAGAGCGCGCCGGTTGCGGTACTTCCCCATGTCATCGAAGATCATGCCGCTGCCAGGCAAGCGGTCGCGGAAATGATCCTCGAAAGACAGATCGCCGATAAACCGGTCGCCGCCGAAACGATGCCGGCGAAATCCATCGCACAAGAACCGGCGATTTCTCCCTCGGTTTTGGAAACCAAGATCGCCGAAGTCCCGATCGTCGCCACGGCGCTCTTCCAGCAACCGCCCGCGGCGCCTGCTCTTCCGGAGCCAATTACGATCCGGGTTGCGGTCCCCGAGCCTTCCCCTGTGGAGGACATCAAAGTTCCCGTTGATGCTGAGGCTGCGCCGCTTGCTCCGGGTCCTTCTTGGATCGATTCCGTCCGCGGCACGTTGCTCGCGACCTGGGCCCAGTCAGTGGTTGTATGCCGGGCAATGAAGGTCACCGTGAAGATCCGCCGGCCCGGAACACAGGCTGCTTTCCGCGTGCTCCGCAGGGCGGTTCCCGCGGGAATCGTTCTCGGGATGCTCGGTGGCGTCAGTTGGCTCGATTGGCAGCTTTCCTCGATTGCTTACGGTTCCTCTCCGCGGCCTGTCCCCACCGAGCAGGCAGCGTGGCAAGGACCACAGATGTTTTCCGCCATGCCCGAACCGGCGGCAAAGCCCGCGCCCGTGCTCACAACTAACGTGCGCGAGCCCGAACTCCCGTCCGCGGTATCGAGAAATGCAAGTCACAAATCCCACGCCAAGGGACTCAAGAAAGTACGAGTTGGTCCGGATGAAGTAGACTACGTCTCCGACGACGTCACCATGCGCGTCTTCAAGCCCGCCGGCCCGCCAAAGAAACAAGATCGGGCCCGGCAAATTCGCGTAGGCGACGATGTCACCATCCGTACTTTTCCAACCTCTGGCCCGGGCTCCTTAAATCTGCCGGAAGGCGGATTGCGCGGCTCGAAGTAACTTTCTCGAATCGCTGGAGCACGCATCGCGCACGAAAGTCATCCCTTCAGAAATCGCTGTCTACCTTCCGTGTCCCGGCGAGCCTCATCATCGCCGCCGTTCTGCGATCCCACTGAAACCGGTAGCATGAGACGATAGTTCGACTCGACTGGAGGCCGATGGAAGGCGCAACAATGATGGTACTCGGAGGCTCGGGCCTTCTCGGCAAGGCGCTGCTCGCAGATTTGCATAAAGAAGGTTTGCGGGGCGAGAAGCTGTTCGCACCGGCATCCGGGGAGCTTGATATCCGCGACTTTGCTTCCGTGCAGAAGGCTGTGGCCGAACGCCGTCCGGAGTGGATTATTTTGTCCGCCGCATATACCGACGTCGACGGATGTGAGACTCATCCGGAGTTGGCGTTCTCGGTGAATCGCGACGGCGCCGTGAACGCCGCCCGAGCTGCCAAAGACGCCGGTTCAAGGCTTCTCTTCCTGAGTTCTGATTATGTCTTCAACGGGAAGAAGAGTTCGCCCTACGAGACCGATGATGCACGCGATCCGCAAAGCGTATACGGCCGCTCCAAGGCCGAAGCCGAGGTGCGATTGCTCGATCTCCTGCCCGGGTGCTGCATCGTGCGGACTTCCTGGCTGTTCGGAGTCGGCGGGAAATGTTTTCCCGACACGATCCTGAAGATCGCGGCGGACCGGCCCGTGCTGGAGGTTGTCAACGACCAGCGCGGATGTCCCACCTACGCCCCGGATCTCGCTCGCGCCATCGTCGCTCTATGCCGTCAAGGTGCGAGCGGTATCGTCCATGCCACCAATGCCGGAGAATGCTCCTGGTTCGAATTTGCGGTTGAGATTTTGAAAAGCGCCGGCCTCCCGAACGAAGTTAGACCGGTAAGCACACAGCGGATGGCGCGCCCCGCCCCTCGTCCCGCGTACTCGGTCCTTTCGCCACGCAGTCTCGCGGAGAGGAACATCACGATGCCCGCATGGCAAGACGCGCTGAAGCGCTATCTCGTGGAACGCGGGCGCGCAGGCGCATGAAAATCCCGCAGCCGTTTGACCAATCTGAGTTTTAAGTTTGGTTAGCCCCGCGCTGAAGTAGCCTTGCTCGAAATCGCATTGGTCGTCGCACTTCTCCCCTTCTAATGAAGTACTCCCAATAGTCGAAATTTCGGGAAACGCAAGCCGCGTAAAAAAGAAGCAAAATTGGCGTGTCGGTTCGCAAGTGCCAACCCGATCTCAGGGTTCCTCGACAACCTCGATAGCATTTCCTTCGGGATCGTGAATCTCAAAATACCGAGTCCCTTGCCGGTCTTGCTCGATGGCCCCTACATTGATCCCGCGCTCAGATAAGATTCCCTTCATCCGGCCAATCTTTTTTGTGAGCAAGATCAGAGGTCGGTCTGTCCTGTAGCTCATTTTCGTTGTCAGAATGATGGACTTGCCGTCCTCTTTGAACTTGTAGGTCGCGACGCCGGACTCTGCCGAGGACGTTTCCGCTGCCTTGCGGAGTCCAAGTTTATCGACGTACCACGACGCTACAGAATTCATGTCTCGAATGACTATATGTGCATTCTGGGGGATGGAGAATCTGGCTGAACTCCACGGGATGTACCACTTGCCACTGGGGCCGCGAAGCGTCTCAAACATATAACGCCGCTGAATCCAAGTCACTCCGCTGACGCAGGTGTAAAAGACAGCTTCAGCAACGAGGCGCGAGGCTTTGTGCCTATCTGACGCATCCAGCGCAATGAATACCGGGAACGACAAGATGGTTCCCGCTGTCAACCACGGCGTCAGGGGCTTCAGCGAGATCCGACCAAATTGGGCAATAGCCCACAGCCCTGTCCAAACGATGAAGGGACTTACTAGTACGATCCAGAACCAGGGAGGGTGAGCAGGTACGTGCATTGAGACCTTCCGTACACGCAGTGTTCGATTAAGCCTACCATGAAGAGCCTCGAGAAGCTAAGACCGAGCCCACAGTTTATGGGCTTGCGAAAACCTACTCCCGTACGTGCGGCAAAGCGAGAGCGCCCCAAATCGCAGCGCAAGCAGAAATCTTCAAGTGGACTGGAGCAACTTCCCAGTTCTGAAACATGACGAATCATCCCAACTTGACGCACGATAAGGTCGTAAGCATCGTGTTCAGAAAGCAGAGAGAGGCATTGGGGTATCGGGTATGAGATCTTCCCTTTTGTTCTCTCGCCCTGTGAGGAAAGGGTCGTCAATATTGAAGAATATTGGCTGCCCGAAGGGATTCGAACCCCGATATGCTGATCCAGAGTCTCTTCCCTAGGTAGTTTGGTCAGGTCCAGCACGGTCAGTCATTTAACCTCTAACCTGTTGATCCAAAAAAGATGGCTAAAATTCGATGATGTCTGAATGTGGGTATTTTGCGAGGTTTATCTGAACTAGTATCTGAACTGAAAACTCGCTCAATAATGGGTGTCCGGGCAAAGTTCAATGAGTGAAATCGCCTGATTACAACAACTATCATTTGTGAGAAGTGTTCTGGAGGATAGCTTCGACAAAGAGGCACCAACGTGAAAATGATTTCCGGTTTGCTAGTTCTTATTACAGTCGCAAGTCTGGCCCAATCGCTTTCTCCTCCTACTCCCGCTCGGATGGAAAGCTGTACCGCTGAGGATTACGCCATCTACTCGGCAGTACTCACTGAACTCTTTGGAAAACAGGGACAGAAACTCCTGTTAATCGACCAAACCTCGACAGGAATCCCGCCCGGAATGGCCGCGTGGACTCGGTCCATGGTCAAAGCCCAGCCCTTTCTCACGGCATTCCCAAAAGAAGCGACAGAAGATTTCGACGTTCGTAACAAGACCCATGCGCGGATTGAACCGGATAATATTAAAACCTCATTCGATATAACCCTGATAGCACCAGACAAGGCCACAGGAAACGTCACCCTCGTTTCTCGTCCCGGCCTTGATTCGGATCGCACCCACGCGCTTTTGTACACTGGCACTTCGTGCGGCATCCGATGCGGTGTGGGTTATCTGATCTTCCTCATCAAAGAAAACGGACAATGGAAGGTATCAAACAAAGCGAACATTTGGATGGCTTGAAACAACCGTATGCGAGACGGGTGGCCTAACACCCGGTCACTCATTGACCCCAAAAACCAGTACCGCCAGAACTCAACCGGCCCTTCGCGGGAATGGAAGTGAAGGTGCTGTTTTGCTCGAATGGGCTAAAAAGCCTTGCTGGATGCCGCTTTTGAGTGGCTGCCCCCCAGGGATTCGAACCCCGATATGCTGATCCAGAGTCAGCTGTCCTGCCGTTGAACGAGGGGGCAGTTTGGTTTGAATTGACGCCAAGATGCTGGCACTTCGATTCTATGGTGCGCACTACATACGGTCAACCGGGAAGCACACTACTACACACCTTCGTCACGGCTTCGATCGCATTCGTTTTCGAGCTAAACTTTTCTTGAAGCCTCCTCGGTGCGAAACTCACATACGCCGGGGACGCGCCGCCAACTGCGAGGCCGAAATCATGCGAGAAGTATTGGAACCGAGATCATCTGACTACGCCGAGATCGTGCGCCGACCGCTCGAAGCGGAACACTGCGCACTGCTCGTCATCGATATCCAGGAAAAGCTGCTTCCGCCGATTTTCGAGCGCGAGCGGCTGGTGCGAAATGCCCAGTTGCTGATCCGCGCCGCGGGAATTCTAAAAATACCCGCACTTATCAGCACGCAGTATGCAAAAGGATTGGGCGCCACCGTTCCCGAAGTTGCATCGCTGCTTTCCGGCACCGAGCCCGTCGACAAGACTTTGTTCTCCTGCTTCGGCAGCGATGCTTTTTGTGCCGCCGTGAAGCGCATCCCAGGCCAGCGCAACACGCTGCTCTTATGCGGGATGGAGAGTCACGTCTGCGTAGCGCAGACGGCGCTAGCGGCGTTGCGAGAGGGCTATCTGGTGCACGTGGCATCCGACGCAGTCAGTTCGCGAACGGAGTTTAACTGGAAAGTCGGCCTCGAGAGGATGCGCGACGCTGGAGCGGTCATCTCCTCGACCGAGATGATGATCTACGAACTGATGCGAGCGTCATCGTCAGCGGCCTTCAAGGAATTGCTGCCGCACCTGAAAGGATAGAATGCCCGATAAACCACGAAGGACACGAAGTATCACGAGGGGAAATCCGTCATACCTCCCTCCGTGCTACGGCGTGCCCTTAGGGGTGAGTGATTTTGACTTTCAGTCCTGACCCTTCAGTCCTAGGCCGACTGCGCGGGTTCTTCTCCCTTTTTCTTCACGCGCACGAGAGTAATTTTTGCGAAACCTTCATCGAACGAAGGCGGCTTCAGTTTCGCGGCCATTCGTCTCATCATCTCTTCGGGGACGACCCGGTCGCGCCGTTGGTGGCGATCGATGCACACCTCCAGCGGCACGTCGAAAAATACGGCTTGAACCTCGTAGTTGTAATCCTTGGCGAGCTTGATCCAGTGCTGGCGCTCTTGCGGCGTCAGGTTGGTCGCGTCGACGTAATTCATCGGGCGCTTGGCGATCAGCCGCGCCTTCAGGATGGAGCGCAGATTGGAGAAAACCAGGTCCTGGAACCGCTGCTCCCGGATGTCATCAAACAGGAGCGACCGCATCATGTCACTGGAAAGCGGGGACACGTTATGCCGCTTGAACCATGTGCTCTTACCCGATCCTGGAAGTCCGATCGCCAACACCACGATGCCTTTCGGCGGACGCGGGCTCGCAGCTACCGCGGCAGCAGCCGGGGCTGCGGGACTGGCCTCCGGAGCCTCAGGTTCGGCCGCCCCTTCGCCTTCCGTCTCTGATGATGTTTCCGCGATACCCTTGGGAGCAAAGGCGTTGGCCACGGACTTCTCACGTCCGCGCCCACCTCGGCCGCGCCCACCTCGGCGCCGGCGGCTGCGACCGCGAGTTGCGGGCGCGCTGGACGCCTCCGGAGCAGCTTCGGCGGCGGGTTCCGGCGAGGATGGCTCTTCGCCGACTGGTTCCGCATCGAGTACCGGTTCCGCGGCAGGCTGAAATTCCACTTCCGTTCTCGGTTCGCTTTCCCCTTCGGGCGCCTGCCCCTCATCGAAATAGGCGGGCTGTAAAGGAGGAGGCGCCGGTTGCTTGGCCTCTTCGGTCACTTTCTTTTTGCGGCGTTGTAAGCGCTCGCGCATCCATTTGCGCATGTCAGGCTTGTAACACAGATCGAGTGAGAGGAGCAATCCGGCAACCCGGTCCGCGAACCACCGATGTTAGGGTTCAGGCGCTCCCGGACCTGCTGGAATCTTTGCCATGGCCAGTCCGATTCCCGCTGCAATTCAAAACCAGAAATACGTTTCCCTCACGACCTTTCGCAAGAACGGCGCAGCCATCCCGACCCCGGTTTGGTTTGGAGAAGAAGACGGAAAGCTCTTTATCATGACCCGGCACGATATGGGAAAGACCAAGCGCATTCGGAACAATGCCCAGGTAAAGGTGGCGCCTTGCACGATTCGAGGGAAGATAACCGGGCCGGAGTTCACCGCGACGGCGAGGATCCTTCCGTCTGCGGATCACGCCCGGGCCCGCAAGACGATTAACCGCAAATATTGGCTGGCGCGATTGCCGCTGGTCTGGGCGCGTACCGACACATATCTTGAGATCAGCTTTACCTAGGCCGATTGCCGCACTTCAACGCCCCTCCGGAACATCACTGGATGACCTCGAGATGCAGGTGGTCGGGACCGTCCTGAAACATACGGTTCATGCGGGCCGCGGGATTCTGCGTAAGCGCGTCATTGATCGCTTTGGCGGCGTTCGGGTCTCGGAATTGTGGTGTGGGGTTGCTCAGTGGAAATCCCACTTTGTAAATGTCGGCGGACGTTTTCACCGGGAGGAAGACATCCTTGTTGGGCATCGGCGGCCCTTGCGCCCGCACGCTCGGCCGTGTCAACCCGAGTGCATATAAACCTCCGGGGAGAGCGCCGATCACGGCGGAGATTCCCTTGATGGTGTTGTCGACGTTATCGCCGTTGATCAAATTGATCGGAAACTGGCCGAACTGTTGAATATCCATCGCGGTGCAGATCGCGGTGCCGTCGGGCTGGACCTTTCCGTGAGGACCTTCGTTATACCGCATCAGGCTCAGCAGAGTCAGTTTCGCGGATTTCGCTAAAGTGGCGAGCACTCGCAGCATCGGTCCCGACAAGGTGATCGTGATGTCATTGACCTCCATGTAGCCCTTGTTGCACACCGCCGTCAACTGCTGGGTGGCACCAACAATCTGGCCCGATTGCACGGCTGCCAGCACAGCCGCCCGGTCGGTATCGTTGCCCGGGCTGTTGGGAGGAACCGTGAAAACAAACTCCACCCAGGTCCAGGTCGATCCTTTGCTCCTCGCCTCCAGCCGCACTGTCTGGCTCACCGAGCTGGTGACGTTCCAGATTCGCGTGTCCCCGCCGACGATTTTTCCCGGCTGCAAAGTCACACCCGGCAGTTCTCGCGTAGGGTCCCAGGAATCAACCGCAACAACATCCAACTCCTTGGAATCGAAGTCGAGATAGCCGTCGAGGCCGACGGAAACGGTGTTGCGGATGACTGGAAGCGTCCGCCCGCTGATGTCGTGACCGCTCGGAAAACCCTCAAAATTCGCCATAGTAGCCCTTTTCTTAGGGGGAGAATGCGGGTGGGTGGATCGGGGAATCAGGAAGAACAGGCGTGTTCAGGGGAGCACGCCGGCCGGGTTGCACTCGGCCCCAAGTAGAACTGGCTGGAGTATATCCGATTCTCGCTCGTCAGTCGATTTCAAAAGTGAAACCGCCGGTCGATGACTCACCACTCGCCGCTGGTGAGGTATTCGTGGATCGATCTCGCTGCGCGGCGGCCCGCTCCCATTGCCAGGATCACGGTGGCGCTCCCGGTGACGATGTCGCCGCCGGCGAACACGCCCTTTCGCGACGTCTTCTGCGTATTCTCGTCGGCCTGGATGTATCCGCGCTTGTTCGTTCCGAGGCCGGGCGTGGTCGTCTGCACGATCGGATTCGCCGTGGTGCCGATCGCCATAATCGCCACCGAAAGCGGCAGATCAAACTCAGATCCCGGAATCGGCACCGGCCGCCGACGGCCTGACGCATCCGGCTCTCCCAATTCCATCCGGACGCAGCGGGCGGCCGTGAGCCAGCCTTTGCTGTCGGCCAGGAATTCGACCGGGGCCGTGAGCATCTGGAAGTCGATGCCCTCCTGTCGCGCATGGTGTGCCTCTTCGGCCCGGGCCGGCATCTCCGCTTCGCTACGGCGATAGATCACGTACGCTTTCGCTGCACCCAGCCGCAGCGCCGAGCGGATCGCATCGAGCGCCGTATTGCCTCCGCCAATCACCGCCACGTCCTTTCCATGCAGGTCAAGCATGGGTTCGTCGTAGGCCGGAAATTTGTAGGCCTTCATCAGGTTGATGCGCGTCAGAAATTCGTTGGCAGAGTACACGCCGTTGAAGTGTTCGCCAGGAATTCCCATGAATTGCGGCAGCCCTGCCCCCGTGCCGATGTAAACAGCGTCGTAGCCTTCCTCGTTCATCAGTTCGTCGATGGTCACCGTCCGGCCAACGACGACGTCTGTCTCAAATTCCACTCCCATCTGGCGCATATAGTCGAGCTGCTGGCGCACAATCGCCTTGGGCAGACGGAACTCGGGAATTCCATACACCAGCACTCCGCCCAAGTCATGCAAAGCTTCGAAGACCCGAACTTGATGTCCCTTTTGAATCAGATCTCCTGCAACGGTAAGGCCTGAGGGCCCGCTTCCCACGACTGCAACCTTCTTCCCTGTCGGCGTTGCGGTCGGTACAAACGTCAGGCCGGCGCGCTGTTCATAATCAGCCACAAAGCGCTCGAGATATCCGATGCCCAACGGCTTCACTTTTTTTGAGAGCAGGCACTTCCCTTCACACTGATCTTCCTGCGGACACACGCGGCCGGTGACCGCGGGCAGAACATTGTCTTCCCGAATCTTGGCCGCGGCTGCGAGAAAATCTCCCGCCACAATGAGCTCGACAAACTCCTTCACCTTCACCCCGACCGGGCAATGATCGCTGCAGGTAGGCTTGGCACATTCCAGGCAGCGCTGCGCTTCCTGTCGTGCAAGCTCAGGGTCGAAGCCGAGATTCACCTCCTCGAAGTTATGCGCTCGCACCCCCGGATCCTGCTCGGGCATGACCTGGCGGGGAACCTTCATACGTTCTTTGATCGGCACGGGGTTCAGCGATTTCTTCGTGACTGGGCTCATCGTTGCTCTCCGCGATTGTGGGATGCGGGCCCCGCGCAGAGCGCATCGGGTTCGGCGTCAGGCTCCCGTCGTTGTTGAGACTTTTGAAACTCCGCCAGTGATCTTTGCTCAGCCTCGCGGTACATCGCGTTACGCTGCACCAGCACTTCGAAATTCACGCGATGGGCGTCGAACTCCGGTCCGTCGACACAGGCGAATTCACTCTTGCTGTCGACCAGCACGCGGCACCCGCCGCACATGCCTGTGCCGTCAATCATGATCGGGTTCAGGCTCACGACCGTATGAATGTTTTCCTTCCTGGTCAGATCAGCGACCGCCTTCATCATGACGATCGGGCCGACGGCGATCACCAAATCGATCCGCGTCCCGTTCTGGATCAGCTGCCGCAGCTTGTCAGTGACGAAACCCTTCTCGACATAACTGCCATCATCCGTCGTGATCATCAGGGCGTCGCTAACGGCGCGCATCTCGGGCTCAAGGATTACAAGCTCTTTGTTGCGAGCGCCGACAATCGAAATCACGCGGTTCCCTGCCCGCTTCAGTGCCGATGCGGTGGGATAGGCCATCGCCGTGCCAACTCCTCCCCCAACTACCACGACCGTGCCGTAGTTCTTGATCTCTGACGGCTTGCCGAGCGGTCCGACCACGTCCAGGATGTGGTCCCCGGTCGTCATCGAATTCAGCAGTTGCGTGGTCTTGCCCGCCGCCTGCACCACGATGCTGATCGTTCCGTGCTCAGGGTTGGAGTTCTCGATCGTGACCGGGATACGCTCGCCTTCCTCGTAGATGCGGAGGATTACGAATTGCCCGGGCTGCTGTTTACGCGCAATCCGAGGCGCTTCGATGACAAATCGCTTGATGCCGGGGGCCAGTAATTTTGCGTGGATGATCTTGAACACGGGTGCTCCGCAGGGATTCGAAGAAATCCCGACGGATTGATTGTGTTCGGGCTCCCCTCGGATGGGCTGTGATTGTGATCACAAGTGGACGTGCGGGGAAGGTTGATCCCGATGCTTCCGAGCTTTGCCCATAGCTTTTGCAGAGACTTAGCTAGTCTCTACACAAGCGGAGGATGCCAAGGCGCTAGTTCCCTTCCGGCTTGAAGATCACTCCCTGGCCGCTGCGGCTGTTCATGATGATGCGCATTGGGTGTTCGAATTGCAGATGCCGCACGCATCCTTCTTCCTCGGTCGCCGGCTGCTCGGCAAGCCATTGCCAATCGACGGATCCTTCGCCCGCGTCCGGGTTCACGGTGAAGTATCCGATTTGGAATGCGGTCAGGTTCTGGAAAAAATGGCTGCCTTGCGATGGAGTCACGCGGAAGTCGCGGAATCCCGCTTCCACGATCGCACGCGCTCCCGAGATTTCATCCCATTCCACCGGGATTCCAAGCCACGGATCGTTCGATCCCCAGCGCCCGACACCAACCAGCAAGTACGGGCGGTTCTCAGCAGAAAGGGTGGCATTGAAGTGAGCCACTAACCGGGCTACTTCCTGGCTCCGGCTGCGCTCAAAGCGGTGCGAGTCGACGACCACAATGTCATGTAGGTTTTCAATGCGGCCGTTGCCGAGAACCTTGGTGCTTTGGCAAATCAGTTGGGCGGAGTCAACCTCGCCGATCGTGAGGTCCTGGTTGTCGCGGGCCAGCGTCAGCGGTCGTATCTGCAGGAATCCGAACTCCGCAGGTTCTTCGCCGCGAGGCAGGCGCACCGCGAACTCGATTTCCACGGGATTGCCGAGCGCATCTTCTCCCGCCCGCACCAGCACTTCCAGAATCTCGGCCAAGGGGAATAAACCATGTTTCAACATCGGGGCGAAGGTAACGACGCGCGCCCCGGGCCGGCTCAGCCCGTCGTAGATCGCTTCATTGTCAGCAGAGTATGTGGACGCCACCGCGTGCAATGTGCCATCTGCCTCGGCGGCATCAAGGCCGAAGCGTATTTCCTTCAGGTGCCCCGGTCCGGTGTGCGGCACGCCATCCAGTTCCAGCGCGCAAAATTCCGTCTGGGTGTTGGCCAGGATGTCGTCCACCGACGAGAATTGCAGCAAGTTGCGCGGATAGCGAGGACAAAACATCAGGCACTTTCCGCCATCCACAACGGTGCGCCCAAGTCCCAGGGCGACCGCGGCTATGCCATCGGCAAAAGTCGCCGGGGCAACCGGATAAAAATTGTGCGACCGCACGACCCCCGAGAAATCCGGATAGAAGCGACGCCCATGAATTGTGCCCACGACTTGCTGCAGGATCACCGCCATCTTTTCCTCTTCCAGGCGGTAAGGCGTGGCGCGGACGTAGGCCTTCGCGTGCTGGCTGAAGGTGGAAGCGTAGATCCGCTTGATCGCCTCACTCAGCTCCGCCAGCCGCGCTTGCGCATCGGCCTTCTGATTTCCGAGCATGAAGGTTTCATAAACGCCGGTAAATGGCTGGTATTGTGAATCCTCCAGCAGGCTTGAGGAGCGAACCGCAATCGGATAACGCACCTCTTCGAGATAGGCCTGCAGATTCGCCGTCAGCACTCCAGGAAGCGGCGAGTCGAGAAAGCGCTGCTGGATCTCGTTGTCATCGTCGCAGTGCAGCGCGAAGTCGCTGAGATTGTTTTCGGAAAGAAACAGGTCGAACAGATCCGTCGCGATCACCACCGCCGGTGGTACTGCGATGCGCACCCCGGGGAAACGGCGGCCGATCCGGTGCGTGCGCAACAGATGCCGTACAAATGCCAAGCCGCGCGCTTTTCCTCCCAAAGACGCAGATCCCAGTCTGAGGAAACTTGAGTCTGATGGCTTGAACGTCTCGGGATTGAAGTCGCCGATGAGGACCTCGTTTTGTTCGCGCCGGTAATCCACGATCGAGTGAATCAGGTCGCGGCGCAGGTGCTCCGGCCCGTTGAAGTCGGAAACCTTGCGCGGGCGGAGCTTCGACGCGAGCGCAAACTCGGTTCGCGCCATCAGCCAGTGCGAAAAGTGGTTACGCTGCGCGTGGTACATCAGGCTATCGGTCGGGATCGCCTCCAGCGCCTCTTCCAGTTCATTCAGATCCTTCGCCCGCCCCACTTCGCTCTGGTCGGGCATGCGGAAAACGAAATCGCCGAACCCGAACGAGTCGGTAAGAATCCGCCGGAGATCCTTCAGCATTGTCGGCGATCGTTTGCGCAAAAACGAGTAGCCTTCGGCATGGGCTCGCGGACGGAACTCGGTGCGGCTCGTTTGCAGGACGACCGGAACATCCGGCGTAAGGCTCTTCACCATGCGTGCCAGTTCGAATCCCGCCTCCGGACTGAGTTTGCCATCCCAGGGAAACTCGACGTCTGACACCAGTCCAAAAATGTAATCGCGGTATTGCTGCACAAGTTCCGCGGCCTCTTCGAAGTTCGAGGCGAGCAGAATCTTCGGCCGAGCCTGCATTCGCACCAGCTTGTGCGCGACGTTGATGCCTTCCTGAATCACGCGCCGCGATTGCTTGATCAGTTCGGTATAGATCACCGGCAGGAACGACGAGTAATACCGGATGTTGTCCTCGACCACCAGCAACACCGGCACGCCCATGGCGCGCGTATCGTGCAGCACATTGCGCTTGTCTTCGATGTATTTCACGATCGCGATCAGGATGCGGGCAGTTCCCTGCCACAGGAAGACACGATCGATTTCGCTTACTGGATTGCGCGCGACGAAATTCTTGATCTCGCGATAGTCATAGCCCAGCACGACCACGGGAACGTCGAGTCCGGCGCGGCGCACTTCGCGCGCAAGCTGCGCGGCATCCATATCCCCCACTGCGAGATTTGTGACGATCAGGTTGAATCGGGGATTCGCCGCCGCCATGTCCACCGCTTCGGCGCAACTGGAAACGTGCGTGATGCCGGGAATCTGCCGCAGGTTCAATTCGAGCGACTCATCGATGAGCAACTCATTCAGACGTCCGTCTTCGCGCAGAATAAACGAATCGTAAAGGCTCGAAACCAGCAGGATGTTCTGAACCCGGAACGGCATCAGGTTCTCGAAGCCCTCGAAGCGCTCTTCCGCATCGAGGATCGGCTCAGCAATGCGCGGCACGGTCATAGCGGGATAACCAACAACTATAGTCCCCAAGAGCGCCTATGAGGGAGGCCGGAATATTGACGCCCCACGTGGCATTCGCGGCCCTTGAGGCCCAGGCTTCATGGCTTGCCCCGAGCCACAGTTTCAACTTCCGAGTAGCCGACAAAGCATCCACCACCCGTCCTGAACAGGGTAGACTTGGACTTCCTCAGCAGTATTGCCCTAACATACGGCGACCTGAGGTTTCTGCGGCACTCATGATCGGTCAAACCATCTCGCATTACCGCGTTCTGGAAAAACTCGGCGGCGGCGGAATGGGCGTGGTCTACAAAGCGGAGGACACGCGACTGCACCGCTTCGTCGCGCTCAAGTTTTTGCCAAACGAAGTGGCCGGAGATGCACAGTCGCTGGCGCGATTCAGGCGTGAGGCCCAGGCCGCCTCGGCTCTCAATCATCCCAACATCTGCACGATCCACGACATTGGCGAAGAAAATGGACATGCGTTCATCGCAATGGAGTTCCTCGAAGGGGTGACCCTGAAGCACAGAATCGGCGGGCGTTCGATGGAAATTGACGAGATCTTGCGCCTAGGGATCGAAATAGCGGACGCGCTCGATGCCGCGCATGCTGCCGGAATTGTGCACCGCGATATCAAGCCTGCCAACATCTTTGTCACCAAACGAGGTCACGCCAAGGTGCTCGACTTCGGACTGGCCAAGGTCAAAGCAGAACAATCCCAGTCTTCTCAGCTCGCGGGATTGCAGCCGACTCTGGAAGGCACTGACCAGCACCTCACGAGTCCGGGCACGACGCTGGGCACGGTCGCGTATATGTCGCCCGAACAGGCGCTGGGAAAGGAATTGGACCATCGCTCAGATCTTTTCTCATTCGGTGCTGTGCTCTATGAAATGTCCACCGGGTTGCCCCCGTTCCGAGGCGAGACCTCGGCCGCGATTTTCGATGCAATTCTCCATAAATCTCCTGTTGCGCCGGCTCGTTTGAACCCCGATCTGCCTCCCCGGCTGGAAGAAGTTACCAACAAGGCACTCGAAAAAGATCGCAATCTTCGCTACCAGCAAGCCACTGAGATGGGGACGGATCTGCAGCGAATCAAGCGCGACTTGGATTCCAGTGGGCGTCCGGTCGCTTCGAACAGCGAATCCTCGGCCTTTTCCGGAACCTCGGCAGTCCCTGTAGCCAGCGCATCCGCCGGACATTTGTCCGGCGTCGCGAGTTCGGCGGTCGACCCGTCGGCGCCCTCCACTGGATCGTCCTCTGCCATTGCCGCCATCCGGCAACACAAGACCATCACCGGTGCCGCTTTGCTCATCGGCCTGCTGATCGTCGCCGCCGCCGCGTACGGCGTATACACCCTTGTGCGACGCCCGGCCGCCACTCCCTTTCAGAGCTTTTCTATCACCCAACTAACCAATACCGGCAAAGTGCAGAACGCCGCGATCTCACCGGACGGCAGGTTCCTGCTCACCGTGCAATCGGACAACGGCAGTGAGAGCCTGTGGCTGCGAAACATTCCTACCGGCAGCAACACACAAGTGGTCCCGGCGTCCGGGCAATCGTTCGCATCGCTCGTCTTCTCTCCCGACGGCAACTCCTTCTACTTTCGAGAGACCGGTGGCGGCAGCGCAGAGGCGTTTAATCTCCTCCGGGCTCCGCTTCTCGGAGGTTCGCCCACCGTGCTTGCCAAGGACGTGGACGGAGGCCCGATATTTTCACCGGACGGCAAGCGCATCGTATACTCGCGCTACAACGACCCCGAATTGAACAAATGGCGATTGCTGGAAACCGACTCCGAGGGGGGGAACGAGAAAGTACTGTACGTTGAACCTGCGCCGGGTGGTCCGCTCGCTGAGCTCTCCTGGTCGCCCGATGGCAAGCGCGTGGCCATTTCGACACTGACTTCGAATAGCAAATCTCTCAGCCAGATTCGGTTCTTTAACTTCGCTCGTGGGAGCGTAGAGGCATTCATCGCGCCCTCTGACAAAATCATTTTGGGCAATGCATGGGCACCGGATGGACGAGGAATCTTTGTCAACTACTTGCCCCGCGGGGAACATCTGTCGATCCAAGCTCAGATCGGTCTGTTCTCCTATCCCGATGGCGCATTCCGTCCCATTACCAACGATCTGACAGACCACAGCTCTCTATCGCTCTCAGCCGATGGCCACACGCTGGCAGTCGTGCAGAAGGAGACTTCTACCCAGATCGTTCTCATGCCGCCTACCGGTGCAGCGTCCATTACGCCCGTGCCTGGGATCTCAACGCGAGAAACCCTTCCGAGTTTTTCTTGGACTGGGGATGGGCAATTACTCATCTCACACGGGGATCGCCTAGTTCGGCAGCACACCGATGGCACCCACGCGGTGACCATTCTGAGCGATCCAGCGGCTTGGATCAGCGATTCGATATCGTGCGACAACGACCGTTGGATTGCTTTGAACTGGATGGTTCACGGCGAGGGAAGCAGCAACGGAATCTGGCGAGTGAATCCTGACGGCTCCGATGCTCTGCCGCTTACCTCCAAAGAATTTGGCAGCCTTTGGGGATGCTCGCCGGACGGAAAGTGGCTTTACTATAGCGAGCAAATCACGAACGGCGTCTCGCGAATCGCTTCCGGCGGCGGCAAACCCGAACCCGTGCCAGGAGCGAACCCTCCGAATTCGCTGACGGTTCAGGCCACACTTTCTCCTGACGGCAAGACGTTAGCGATTTTTACCGAACTCTTGAATCCTGAATCGAAGACATACTCTAACCGAGTCGTGCTCGACAGTCTGGATACCGGCGTCCGAAACCTCGACCTCGACCCCGCGCTGAAGGCAGTATTCCGTACTCAGGGACCGCCCGACAGCGCCGGATTCCGCTTTTCTCCGGACGGCAGATCGATTGCCTTCGTGATCGACGACGGAGGAGTCGACAACATCTGGATCCAGCCCCTGGACGGTTCAAAAGGGCGAAAGCTTACGAATTTTAATGATTCGGAAAGGATCCAAGATTTCCGTTGGTCCCCCGACGGCAAGACTCTGGGCTTACTGCGTTTTAATTCTCTCTCCGATGTCATTCTGCTGCGGGACACCGGCAAAAGTTCGAAGGTTGCTCAGTGACGTGTCGCACCGAGGGAACCAGGGCCATCCCGTTCGGTAACAGCGGTTCTTTTCGGGGTTTGCGAAGCACGGCTCGACCGGAGAAGCTACTGGGAATGCCACCGCAGCGAGTAGATTTGTACGACGCTGGTGTCGCTCATCATCGCGGGTCGCCCATCGGATGTAATCGAGAGAAAGTTCTCGAAAGGACTCGAATTAACGCTCAACCCATTAAACAGGGCAACCTGAGTCCATTTGCCATCGGCAATATTCAACCGGTAAACTCCCGGTTGCTCTCCGGGTTCTGCGGCTATTTTTGCCATCAATATGGACTTGGAATCACCTGACCATCTCCAGAAGCCCCAGTCAGCCTCAGTTTTTTTCAAGGTTCTCCAGGTTCTCGTTTCTCGAGAATAGACGACAATCCGCTTAGGTGGATTTGCGATTGCAACCATATATTTGCCGTCAGGCGACCAGGAAGGGACGTAAGTACCCTCCGTACCCGGCCACACAGACACCTTCTTGCTCGCGAGATCTAGAGTCTTGATACCAGTCGAGTGTCCCGGAGCTGGGACGTCACTGAAGTCGATGGATGTCCCGTCTGGAGACCAGGTGGGCATGACCTCGAGTTCATCTACCGAAGTGAGTTGCTCGGGAGTGCCGCCATCAACAGAGACGCGGTAAATTGCCTTGAAATTACAAAACACCAGCCATTTACTATTGGAAGACCATTCCGGCATCCATGCTGGTATGTCTGTCAGCTGGAGCCTTTCGCTGCCGTCAGGCCTGCTGCGCCACAACAAATGGCGGGGGTAGTCGGCGTAAACCATCCATTGGCGGTCAGGAGAAATCACGAAACTCGAGGCGGCCAGTCCATTCAAGAAAGGGATGAAACGTTGCTCTTTAGAATCGTAAGCCAGCATCGAACCCTGGGCGACCCGACCGATCACAAGCAGGCTGGCGCTGTCCCGGGTCGGGGTCATGGCCACCACATCCAATTGCTCCGGCGTAAGACGTACGGCCGAGGCTTTCTTCCAAAATTCAAACCACGGCGGAGAAACTAGTTCGTAAGTGCTGTTGGACCCGCCAAGGTCCGAGGTAAAAACGAAATGCGTGCCGTCGGGAGTCCACTGACCGTTCCATTGGCTGGCGTCCGACCGCCAATCGAGAGGGAGTGGGTGAACATTGCTGCCATCGGCGTTCATTTCGAAAATTCGCACTGGATCGCTGGAGCTTTTTCCGTCCACAGTCACCTGAATTCGCTTCGAATCGGGCGAAAAGCGGACACAACACTCAATCATGTGATTCGCATTCCAGATTTCTCTGGAATGTGCACCGTTCGCATCGCTCACAAAAACCGAGTTCAAATCTGCATAAACGAGCGAATGCCCATCCGGAGACCAACTTGCGCCGTGCGCCATCAGGTTCCCCAACCTTCGTGGCGAGCCACCCAGAACCGGAATCGTCCATAGCGTGCCGCCTCCTGTCTCGTCGTTTAAATCCGGCTTGGACATCAGCAACTGGGAAGCATCAGGAGAGATGTCCCAAATCTTCATTCCCAACACAGACGCCGGCAACGGTTGCATCGCTCCCCCGGTTACAGACATTTCGACAGGGTGCCCGTCGCTCTGGAAGTAGAGCCTTGCCCCGTCGGTAACCATTCCCCCGTCTTTTTTGTCGCCGGTAAAAGTAATCTGCTGCATTTCCATGGGGGCAGTTGGGCTGCGAGACCGACCCAATCCGACGAGAAGTGAGACAAGGAGTACTGCCGCAAATGCCGCCACAGCAAGCGGCCACAACCACATCCTTCTTGTTATTCGTACTCTATTTGTCTTGGCCGAGACGGTTCCGCTTGTTGCCTGTGTGCTCAAGTGACGCAAGTCAACTGCGATTTCTTTGGCAGTTTGGTACCGGTCTTCCGGATCTTTGGCGAGACACTTGAGAATAATGTCGTCAGCTTTGGCCGACAGCTTTCGGTTGATGCTGCTCGGCGGAGATGCAGGACGGTTCAGAATTTCATCGACCAGCCGCGCATGTAGCGACGAACTATACAATCTCTGCCCCGTGGCAATCTCATAGAGCACAACCCCTAATGCATAGATATCCGACCGGGCATCGAGATTCTCGCCGCGCAGTTGTTCGGGCGACATATAGGCGAGCGTGCCCGTAACCGTATTGGTTTCAGTCAACGTGCTGGCGTCGTATTGATCGGACTCGGCCACCAGCTTGGCCACACCAAAATCCAGGACTTTCACCAGCCCCGATTGAGTGACGAAGATGTTCCCGGGCTTGATATCGCGATGAATTACTCCCTTGGAGTGCGCCGCGGCCAGCGCCTCGGCAATGGGCATTCCCAATTTCGCAACGAGTTCGGTGCCCGCCGCTCGCCGACCCGCAATATACAGCGCGAGCGTCTGCCCATCGAGATATTCCATTGCGATAAATTCGCGGCCCTGGTGCACGTCGATATCGTAAATCGTGCAAATATTCGGATGGTTCAGCGCCGAAGCGGATCGGGCCTCGCGGCGAAAACGCTCTAACGCGACAGAATCCGCTGCCATATGCTCAGGGAGAAATTTCAGCGCGACCAGGCGGCCAAGTCTGGCGTCCTCGGCTTTGTACACCACCCCCATGCCCCCCAAGCCGATTTCTTCAAGAATGCGATAATGTCCAACCACAACGCCCCGCAGATCAGGCCTCGGCGCGGCTGCCGGCGTGACGGGCCGAGGGCTGGCGTTCACCAGGGCGCCGAATGCTGGTCTTTCGATGAAGCTCGCAGAGTCGCTATGATGAGCCAGGAGCGACTCCACCTCGCGGCGAAGTTCTGCATCACCAGCGCACGATTCTTCAATCACAGAGCTGCGCTGGCTTTCGCCGGCCTCGAGAGCCTTGTGAAAAATGCTTTCGACTTTGCGCCATCGCTCAGGCCTCATGGGATCGACTTCCGCTCAGTTCGCGCATCAGCCACGCCTTGGCCAGCCGCCAATCGCGCGCCACGGTTTCGGGTGAAACCTTCAACACTTCCGCAGTTTCCTCGACACTGAGACCGCCAAAAAAGCGCATCACTACGACTTGGCTCTTGCGATCGTCCAGTTTCGCCAGCTGATTGAGCGCGTCGTCGACAGCGACTAAATCAGCGGAGGGTTCCGGAGAGATTACCGGAGCATCGTCCAATGAAATCGCTTTCGCTCCATCGCCGCGTTTGTGCGCCTGCCGGGCACGGGCCTGATCAGTGAGAATGCGCCGCATTTGTCGCGCACACAATGCGAAGAAGTGCGCCCGGTTCTGCCAGTCAATCAGCTTCAGATCGGGGAGACGTAGATAAAGCTCATTAATCAGCGCCGTCGTCTGCAGAGTATGGCTGTCGCGTTCCCGTCCCATGCAACGCCTGGCAGCCAGATGTAGCTCGCGATAAACCTGAGGAGTCAGCTTGTCCAGAGCGCCTTTGTCGCCCCGGCGCCATGCCTGAAGCAGCTGGGTGATCTCGTGTCCGAGGGCGTCGTCCATCCGAATACCTAGGCTGGGGTGGCCAACCGCGTAAACATTACCACACCACTCGGCAGTTTTCAGGATCAGGTTGCCGCAAGGTTTTTTCACACTGACAGGTTTCCGCTGCGATTTTCGCTATACAGAGTGAAGGTAACAAACAGGGGCTGTGAGAACGACAATCGCACCCCCAAGATCAAAGGAGAGACCGACATGAAGTCGACATTCAAGACACTGACAGCGTTGTTCAGCGTGCTTCTCGCGGGGGCATTGTTGACGGCGACGGCCGTAGCGCAATTAGGAGCCTCTGGCGCAGGCAACTCGCGGGACAATGGCGATAAACTAATCCAAGTAGCTGAATTGGAACAGCAAATTCACGCGACCTTCCACGCTGCAGTCAGCGTGCACGATCCAGTGAATGGCGATTCCTCCGAGGTAATAACTCAGAGAATCCGCCAGGTTCTCTCGATCTGGGCTCCGGACGCCGAACTCACTACTGCGGCAGGAAACTACATCGGAAACGGCGATCCGGATAATCCCGAAACTTGCCCTCTGCCCTCGGGCGACACGTCTGCCACTGGCCAACAGGGAACGTTGTGCACCTTCTTCAAGTATGTTGCCGGCGGGCTGCAGCAAGCCAATAAGTTTGTGTCGCTTTCCCCGGCCTTCAAAACGAAGTATGTTCCGGTAAAGGATCGTGACGGCCAATGGAAATCATCGGTGTATTTCGAATGCCATTACTTTGACGTGTCATTGGATCCAGCCACCGGCCAGCCGTCTTGGACCGCCAAGAGTCACGTTGACCTCGACGGTGAAGCAAAAAAGGTTGACGGGCGGTGGTTGTTGACCAAGGTTAGTTCATCTGCTGTTTCAGTTCCGGTTCCGTGAACCAGAGCACACGATGCACGCGCTCGCCAAGGGCGCAGCGTGTGCATCGGGATTATGCGGCCGCGTGAGTATCTTTGATCCTATCTTCCTGCTGATGAGCGTGATGGCGACGCTACGGCAATGACCGTTGACAAAGAGACGATTCGATTTGTCCGGCGCGTTTTTTGAGTTACGACGGGAAGGTAGTCGATAGTGGATTAGTGCAGCGGCATGCCGACGGCCGCAAAATTATGAACTCGGGGTTGCGGCCGCCAGCGCCGATCAGTATGACGAATAGGGAAACCTGCTGGCGCACCCAACCCGTTTATCGAACCAAATGGACGAGTAACGGGCGACCCGTAAACTAACCAATCCCACTGGTCTCAAGTGCGGCCGGAAATGCGATTCCATGCCTACTTATCGTTACTGATCGTGATTTAGAGAGTACATTGGTCGATCATGCACTCACCGAGATCCGCCGATTCAGATTGCCGAGACGAAATAGCGCGATGGGTCAGGGCCTGGGTCTCGCGGCCGTCTCGGAGGCCCGCGCTAGTGCTTGCGTGTCGACATACTCCCGGATGTTCGCCACTTTGCCATTTCGAATGGTGATGGCGAAGACCCAATGGTCCTCGAACGCCCTATTCGTGGCTTTGATTCTCCCAGTAGCGAAGCCGACGACCAAAATCCGGTCTCCCTGCGCTACGAACTCGGGGGGCTCTGGGAACGAAGTTTCCACCGTTTCGTTAGCCTTCTGAAGTAAATTCTCCAGTCCCGCGTGCCCGCGGTGCGTGCCGGCCAGCGGCCAGTCCTTGCCCGGAATGATCCACTCAATATCTTCGGCACACAATGCCAGCAAACCTTGCTTGTCGCGGCGGCCGAGTGCCGCAAAGAAATCCTTCACTACCTGGACATTCTTTTCGGTGCTCATTGAAATCTCTCCGTTACCTCTACATCAAGTGCGTCCGACCTAGTCCGACGTTTCGGAACCATCCTTCTTCGGGCCAAATCGCACAGTCGTAGATTGATCACTGCTCCTTCTTGAACAAATCCTGGAAGATGAGCTGACCCCAAGTGCGGCCGCGTGCGTGCACCAGCGCGCCACCCTCGTTGAGCTTTCCCAGCTTGACGGGTGCGAACCCGAGTTGTTTGGCCAAATCCGCAACGGAAGCGATCGCGTCCTCGTCATCGCTCGACAGAAAGACGACCCGATGGCCCCCTTCGACGACCGGATCGGTAGCCAGCTTGGCCGCACCCAGGTGATTGAAACCTTTCACCAACTTAGCGCCGGTGAAAGCCTTCGCGACGAAGGCGGAGGACACGAGGCCGCCCAGCTCTTCAGGGGGAACTCCAAACGCGTTCGTCGCGTCGATGATCGTCTTGCCTTCCCAGCTCGGCAGCGCCTTCGCAACCTCGCGGTGCTCCCCGAACGGGACCGCCAGGATGATGGTGTCGGCATCGAGTGCATCCCGTAGCGACGTGGCGACGACCGTAGGTCCAATCGCACGAGCCTGCGGCGCTAATGCCTCAGGCGGTCGGCGGCTCGCGACGGTCACGTCGATACTTTTACGGGCGAAGGCGTGGGCTAGGGCCTGACCGATCTTGCCGAATCCGATAATTGCATAAGTCATAATATTTCTCCGTTCCGCATTGATACTTTGTCCTCGGCGCTTAACACCGTCAGGGAACGATCTACACTTGCCGCATCAGACCTGCGTCATGCCCCCATCGACGGCGAGTTCTACGCCCGTGATGTACGAGCTTTCTTCGGAGGCGAGAAACACGACCGGGGCCGCAATTTCCTCGGGCTTTCCTCTGCGGCCGAGTGGAACCTGCGTGGTGAACCCTGCTATCGCTTGTTCCATCATTTCAGGGGGGATGCCCGCTTTCTCAAGTGCCGCAGTTTCGATTGGTCCGGGGCTTACTGCATTCACCCGGATTTTGCGGTCTTTTAGTTCCGCGGCCCAACTACGAACGAAACTGCGGACAGCCGCCTTAGCCGCGGCATAGACGGCAAACGTTGGCAATCCCATTACGTTCGCGACCGAGGTGTTCAGGATGATCGAACCCCCATCTGTGAAGAGGGGAATGGCCTTCTGCACCGTGAAGAATGCTCCTTTCGCATTTAAATCGAAGGTTTTGTCGAAATGAGCTTCGGTAGCCGCTTGGATCGGTGCGACTTCACCCCAGCCCGCGTTTGCGAAGAGTACGTCGATGTGACCGTGTTTCTCTTTCACCACGGCATAGAGCCGGTCCAAGTCCTCTAGGCGCGTTACGTCGCCCGTGACTGTCGTGACGTGTCTTCCAATGAAGGCCGCGGCCTCTTTCAGTTCCTTTTCTCGGCGACTTGTAATTACGACGTGGGCACCTTCTTCCACGAAGCGTTTGGCAGTGGCCAAGCCAATCCCGCTACTTCCGCCTGTGATGACTGCAACTTTCCCTTCAAGCTTTCCCATAATAGCTCCCTTCGTATTCGCTACACTGGGGTAGATTCTTTTGAAGTGGACGAGAACTGCTCTTGAATCCAATATTTTTGTCTATTCGTCCAAAGAAGGAGGAAACGTTGGACCCGATAACAGACATCTTTAGCACGATGCACGTAACCGCTTTCGGGCTGCACAGACTCGAAGCCACAGCCCCGTGGGGTGTAAAACAGGAAAACCAGACTGCAGAAAAGATCACGCCTTCCGACAAAAAGATGTCACCCACAGATTTGGCGCACTTCGCCATGCTTTCGCGCGGCAACTGCTGGCTGAGTGTGGAAGGGATTGCGGAGCCGATTCCCCTCACCGGTGGTGATTGCTTTTTGCTGGCTAAGGGCACTTCGATCGTTTTGCGCGACAGCCCGCGAACACGTCCGAGGTGGAGCTTCCGCGAGATCGGGGCCCAGGCCAACGGCAATGTCGCTCTTTGTGGCGGAGGGGGCGCACCGACGACGATCGTCTGTGGATCCTTGAGTTTCGATCGCGCCAGCCTGAGGCCGATCACTCAGTTATTGCCGAACTTCATTTTGATGAAGGCCGATCAGGCCCGCACGCTTGCTCTTCACACCACAGTGCAGGCGCTCGCGTCAGAGATGGAAGAACAGGCGCCCGGATCTGAAGTCGTCGCCAGTCGACTCGCCGAGGTTCTGTTTATCCATGTACTCCGGGCGCATATTGCATCGGGACCGGAACGCAACAAAGGATGGCTTCGTGCAATTTTCGATCCTCAAATAGGCACTGCTCTGAGTGCCATTCATGACAGAGTGAATACACCCTGGACGGTCGAATCCCTAGCCGAAGCGGCGGGCATGTCTCGCTCCGCATTTGCAGCACGTTTCAAAGAGCTACTCGGACAAACACCACTGGAGTATGTAACCGAGTGGCGGATGCAGAAGGCGATACAGCTACTTGAGCGGCGTGACAAAAAGCTCCCGGAAGTCGCTCGATTGGTCGGTTACGAATCCGACGCTGCGTTCAGTAAGGCGTTCAAACGAGTTGTCGGGGCCAGCCCTGGTGAATACCTCAAAGGCGGTGTTGATGGCCATCGGAATGCCGGGATGGCGGAAGATTTTTGAAGCGGAGGATGCATAGTCCTGAAACGGGCATGAGAAAAGGGATCCGGCGTTGTCCACAACCCTGCTGCCTAGCCGACTTATGAGGACTGATCTGGGATTGGCGTAAATTTGCTCCAGCTTCGCTGCTTGTTTCCTGGGCTCAACGCTTTGAAGCGACGGAATTTAGGTTGCCAGAGGCAGCCAGTCCCTCTCGGGCAAAACATGACCGCTGAACTGCCCGGTAACAATCCTTCCTAGGCACTTTCCCCGAGATACGCTGCCCGAGGATTTTTATGACCGTCGAAGATGCGCCCGGATTGCCTCGTTGATTCATAGTTTCTCTTATGGGCAGACGATTTTTCCTTGCATCAGGTTGGTGATTGTTTTCTCGGAAAGGCCGGGTTGGTAGCGTTCGTAGGCGATGCCCTGTGTCTTCGTGTTTTCGTCCTGCCGACTTGATTTGGCCGTCACGAAAATTACGGTCGTTCCATCAGAGTTGTAGAACGCTCTTTGAGGGCTCTTACCTTCCTGGCTCTGAATCATCTTGAAGCCTGAAAGATGCGAAGCGTACCAGGCGATCACCTCGCTGAACTTGATGTTTTGCTGAGAGGAATAGTTATAGAGTGGATAAAAGTTGCCCTGCATTCTGCTCTTGCAAACCTGCCCATTAGGCATTTTGACCGGCCTGTTGCCTAACCCTTTGACGAGAACAGAGTCGGGAATCAGCGGCAAGCCTGTCAGCGGATCGTTGGTCAGCACTTTCGTCTGCCCGGGAGCACTTGCCAAATAGAACAAGCATACAGCCGCTGCCCACACGATGGTATTCATTGAGGCTCCTCTTTCATGTCCTGTTGCGAGCAATCAGGAAGTATCGGAAAAACCGAGTTCGAGTTGTCAACTAGAAGTTGTGCGCACAGACCCAGTGCGGATATCCGGCCAAGGCAGCAATATTCAAATAGACTTCCGCCAACGCCAAAGTGACGACCCGGTCGCTGTTCCGAGGGCCCGGGAGTGAAACGGAATTTCGCGTTCCTTCCCCGGAGGATTACTCTGCCCTCGGTCAGCGAACCAAGATGTCAGCGTTTGCAGAACCGCCTTTTCCCGACGCTCCCGGTGGCAATAATTCCTTGGTTTCCACCCGCACTGACGACTACGGTGTCAATCTCCGAACCACTTTCCACCACGACAAAATTTGCGGCGACGGGCGGACGGCCGTCGGTGAAGTTGATTGTGAAACTGCCAGTGCAATCGGAATTCACGGTGTAAGTGCCGGTGGCCGGGCTGTGAGTAAAATCGGCGACGACTTCGCCATTAACCGTAACGGTGTCGATCTGGGTGAGCCCGCCCTTCCCGTCAAACGCAGTCATTGCCACGCCGACCTGCGGAGCAGCGGCTCCTTGCCCTGACAATTTGCTGCCTTGGATCGTGAATCCATAACTGCCGGTGATCAGCCTGTCGTTGCAGGCAGGAGTCGTACTCTGCCCGTATCCGGACCCCAAAGCAGTCCCAAGCATCAACAGGGCCATGGCCACTCCATTTACGACTAGCTTCTTGTTCACAAACCCTCCTCATTGGTACGTTTTCATCGGCGTTCCGCTCTCACGATGGCGGAGCAGCCTGCCGAAGTGTGTGTACTCCTAATGCGCCGCCTGAACCCAGTCAATGGACCCGCCATAAAGCCTCCCTGACTTGCTAGGATTAAGTTGCCAAAGGAGTTAGCGAGTTCCATGAACCGAAGCCCCGGAGTAGAATCGAGGTCCTTGGATGGAGGTTAATGGAAACGCCCGCCCGTTCCAGTCGTCGCGTTCGTAGTGGACTGTTCGAAATTGACTTTGGCTCCGGGGAGGTCCACAAAGGAGGACGAAAGGTGCAGCTGCAGGAGCAGCCTTTTCGAGTTCTGGAGATCCTGCTGGAACATCCTGGAGAAGTGGTCACCCGCGAACAGTTGCAGGCGCGATTGTGGTCGGCTGATACGTATGTGGGTTTCGACGAAGGGCTGAACACTGCCATCCGGAAACTGCGGGTTGCCTTCGGCGATTCTGCGGAGAACCCACGATTCATAGAGACCGTTTCGCGCCGTGGGTACCGTTACATAGCACCGGTCGAGCCAGAACCGATGCTCGCTCCTTTACCTCCTGCAGCGACGGTTACTGCCAAGCCGCCATTTGTTTCCCGCAGGTTGCGCTGGATTGGGTTCGCCGCCGTTTTTGTCGCAGGCCTGGCGCTCGCAGTTTTCTTTCGTACTCGGGAACATCCCAAACCACGACTCGGGAAGATCATGCTGGTCGTTTTGCCTCTGGAAAATTTCACCGGCGACTCCCAACAGGACTATTTGGCGGACGGAATCACGGAGGAAATTATTGCTCAATTGGGAAGCCTCGACCCGCAACATCTCGGAGTGATTGCTCGCACCTCGGCGATGCGCTACAAACACACGCAAAAGAGTGCAGCTCAGATTTCCAGTGAAGTCGGCGCCAATTACTTGCTGGAAGGAAGCATCCGTCATTCTGGGGACCGAATTCGCGTTACGGCCCAGCTGATTCAGTCGTCCGACCAGTCCCACCTCTGGGCGGACAGCTATGATCGGGAACTCAGTGATGTTCTGCGGATCGAGAGCGATATTGCCAATTCGGTGGCGAGCGAAATCCGGCTTACGCTTTCGCAGCAGATCCATCAACGCCTGGCTGCCGCGGGCCGTACGAACGCGGCGGCCCACGATGCATATCTGCGTGGTTTGCAGGGCTGGAACTCGAGAACGCGGGAAGGCTTCCAACAAGCAATCACAAATTTCACCCGAGCCACCGAATTAGATCCTGGCTATGCTCCTGCCTTTGCCGGTCTTGCGCTCGTCTATTCGCTGGCCCCCATTTTCGCAGGCATGCCCGCCGGAGAGGCGGCCCCCAAAGCCCTGGAGGCTGCTAGTCGTGCGCTCGGCCTCGATGAAATGCTGGCCGATGCTCATTGCGCTCTGGGATTTGTCAAAGCACATTACGAATACGACTGGCCGGCTGCGGAGCGTGAGTTTCGTCGGGCGATCGAACTCGAACCGAACGATGCGTATGCTCACTTTTTTTACTCCAACAGCTACCTTTCACCGCTTGGCCACCATGAAGAAGCCATGGCCGAGATGAGAAGAGCGATGGAGTTGGATCCGCTTTCCCCCCGCATCCAATCCTTCGCTGGCGTAACCTTCAAGTGGGCGCGTCGTTACGACGATTCGCTCGCGCAATTCCAAAAAGTGAACCAGATGGAGCCCACGTTCTCCTTGAATCACGAGCGGTTGGCTCAACTGTACGCCATCCTGGGACGATACGATGACGCCATTACCGAGGAAACGAAGGCGCGCTTCTTGGTCGGCGAAAAGCCGGAAGATGTCCTTGCGAGAATGAATACTTTGAAGCGCGAATTCGCTGCGAGGGGAGAGCGTGGCTATTGGGAGGAGCATCTCCAGTTTGCGCGGGACCAGAATAATCCACCCGAAGCTTACGTTCGCCCTTATGGTCTTGCCATCATCTATGCGCATTTGGGCGAGAAGGCTAAGGCTTTTGAGAATCTTGAGAGAGCGTTAGCGGAACGGGACACGCAGATTACCGAACTTGTCATTGAACCGCAGTTCGAGACACTTCGACCAGATGCGCGCTTTGCTGACCTGGCGCGTCGCATTGCACTCACGCCACGGTAATGTCGATGGTGGAAACCGCCAAAGCTGGGTCATACCGGCTTCAAGTCGCAACAGACCACCCGGATGTTTTCATGCCTACCTATGATGCGATCGGGCCATGCGGCGGTTGCGAAATAGACATCTAGCCCAGCGGGGCAGAAATCGCATCCTAAAAGGTGTTACGAGGTCAATGCGGTACACCGATGCACGTGATGAACCCCATTTTTTCTCTCGTTGGATCCGACCACACGCTAGAAATTGCCGGAGTCAGGCTTTTAGGATTCAACGAGGCCAATGGGCGCAAGCTTGTCCTGACTCTTATCCTGTTTTCGATACTATATCTGCTCAGTAAGGGTTTGCGTTTCCTCGCGAACCAGGTCGGTGGAAAGCGCCAACGCGTCGCCTTCTGGACTCGGCAAGGGATCAGTCTCGTCACCTTTCTGCTGGGAATAGCGGGCTTCGTTTCTATCTGGTTCGACAATCCGGCGCGTCTGGCCACCGGCGCCGGGTTGGTTGCGGCGGGCCTCGCGTTTGCGCTGCAAAAGGTGATTACCAGTTTCGCAGGTTACTTTGTCATTCTGCGAGGCAAGACGTTCAACGTCGGCGACCGCATCAGCATGGGAAGCGTGCGTGGCGATGTCATCGCACTCAACTTCATCCAGACTGTCATCATGGAAATGGGCGAACCGCCCGCCGTTCAGAGTGAAGACCCTGGCATGTGGGTTCGCAGCCGCCAATACTCCGGCCGAATTGTAACCATTTCCAATGCCCGCATCTTTGAAGAACCCGTCTACAATTACAGCCGCGATTTCCCCTACATCTGGGAAGAGATCCACCTGCCAATCTCTTATAAAGATGACAGGAACCGTGCCGAACAAATCATCCTCGAAGTCGTAGAGCGGAATACCCAAGACATTGCGAACCTGGCACAACCAGAACTTGATCGCCTCCGGACATCGTTTTTCATAGAAGCTGCCGACGTTCGGCCCCGGGTTTATCTGCGGATCACTGACAATTGGGTAGAGCTGTCGGTGCGATTTCTCTGCCGCACCCACGATATTCGAGGGCTGAAAGACCGCATCAACCGGGAGATTTTGTCAGGATTTGACGAGGCAAAGATAGGAATCGCCTCCAGCACTTACGACGTTGTGGGTTTTCCGCCGATTATGCTGGAAACTGCCAAGAACATTGATCTCGCCGACGCGGCCGCCGACGTCCGAATATCGGCCCGAAAAGCATCCTAGACGGCTGGAGTTGTAGGGCCACAACTTCTGCGAAACAGATTAACGTAAGAATATGACGAACAGTCCACCTAGCATAGCAGCACCCAAGGTGAGCCACGCCACGTAATCACCCGGATGCCCGCTGTGAAGCTTTCTTAAGAAAGAATCTCCGCCTTCCAAACCGTCCGTGAGATCCGAGACAATCGCGAAACGCTTGCGGAAGACCGTCGCCAAAGCTAGTAATAATGCAAGCAGTCCGGCAATGCTCGATCTAATCACCGATGACCCGAGCGCGATTTGCTGTGGCAACGCCCGGGGCGCAGGTTCCGCATTGTCGAGAACCATCCGAGCATTGGCCGACTGATTAGTGAACAGGTTGGCCGCAGCTTCGGTGGTGCTGCGCAATTGAGGAATCGCGACAAGGGCAATTCCCATCAGGATAAGGAATGCTGCGGGAAGGAACATTGTTGCGGGCGTATTTTCATGCTGCTTGTCGGTTTCCGGACGCTCTTCTACTCGAGAAGACTTATCGGAGGGGGCGGGGTCGCCGGAGCCGAAGAAAATCCTGAAAGTTACGCGCAGCACGGCTGCCGCGGTAATGATTTCGACGAACAGAAACAAAAGCAACAGCCAGCCTTGGCGAAATTCTTTCGCTGCATCGGAAATCATGCTCTCGCCGAGTAAGGTGCCAAACGGCGCAGCGCCGGCCAGCCCCCAGGCCCCAAGGATGAACAAGGCGGCTGTAAACCACATTCCCCGCCCTCGGCCGTGCAGATGATCTTCTCCGATTCGCTGCAAGCGATGCAGTACGATGCCGGCGCAGAGAAACAGGCCGCCCTTGATAAAGCCATGCGACAGCGCGTAAACGACGAAACCTGCCAGTGCTTTCGGCGTAAGCAATGCAAAACCCGCGAGCATAAGACCCGCGTGAGCAATGGTGGAAAAGGCGAGCAACCGCTTGAGATGATGCTCCGCAAAACACATCAACGCTCCGATCACCCCTGTAATCGCGGCGACTATAAGAAAGATCTCGCGCAGTTCGTGCGAGTGGATGGCCAAGGTGCCCGCAAATATTGCCCAGTACACGCGGGCGACCGCGTAAATACCCAGTTCCACCATCACACCCGAGAAGAGGGCGCACACCGGGCTCGGCGCCACCGCATGCGCATCCGCCAGCCAGAAATGAAATGGCACAATGGCGGCTTTGACCATATAACCGATCGCGATCATGAGGAAGGAAAGCAGGATCAGCGCGTCTGCGTGCGTGCCCAGTGACCTGCCAATCTGGGCGAAATTCAGGGCGCCGGTACGCGCGTAGAGGAGCGCGATTCCAATGATTATCATGAACGCGCCCACGGTGTTCACCACGGCAAAATTGTAAGCGCCTTGCAATGGAGCAGGCTCAAGCGTCTTAAGCCCGCAAAGCGCAAACGCCGATACGCTCATCAGTTCGAAGAAAACGAATAGATTGAACAAATCGCCCGAGTAGCTGAACCCGCACATTGCCGCCATGAAGATCAACATCAAGGGCTGGAAGTGATTTTCATTGTCTTGGAAGATTCTCCAGGAATAGACCAGCCCCGCCGTTGTTAGCAGAGCTGTGAGCACCGCCAGTGCAGCGCCAATCGCATCCACCGTAAAGCAGACGCCCAGTACAACGCCTCCACTGCGCGGCCACCAATTGCCGAACCAATACACCTGCGGCTGAAGCCAGACACCACGCAGAATGAGAACCGTGCTCACAGTGCTCGCCGTAGCCGTGGCGATCGCCAATATGTCGGACGCGCGCCGGCCAATCCACTCCCCGCTCAAAGCGATGAAAGCCGCCATGAGCAGCGGTATCGCAACAGGCAGCGGAATAAACGCCGTGATCATGATGGGCCGGATCTGTTGATAAGCTTAGCCAGTCAGAATTTTCAAATCTTCAGGATCCACAGTTCCCGCCAGATCATTCGCCTTGACGACCATGGAGAGTAACAGGGCCATCACCGTGGCTTCGACCACGATGTCGGTCAGCATGAGGGCCTGCACGAGGGGATCCACCACGGCCGTGCCTACGGGGATATCGGCGAAGACCGGTGCAGTGGCGCCTGTCTTGTATCCAATGGCCAGCAACAGTACATAAGTCGACGTTTGAAGAACTGCCAGGCACACGACCTGATGCACCAGGTTCTTGCTAGTCACTATGCCGTACAGGCCCCACAGGAATATCCAGGCTGCTACCACATAAGGCAGATAGTTGAGCATCGCGATTATTCCCTTCTCCGGTCATCGATCACTTCTTCCAGGTAACTTTCCATCAGCAGGACAAATCCGCCCGCAACCTCCATCCCAACTGAAAGGCTGATGAGCGCGATCGTCCCCGAAGAAAACGGGTCGCCCGTGGCCCCGAGCGGGATAAAGTTGGTGAGAAAGTGTGCGCCGACAAACACGGCAGCGGTTCCTATGATGACGTACCCAGCGGCTCCGCCCGCCTCAGCTAGTTTGACGAGCGGACTGGAAATCATTTTCTCGAACGTTGTTACGTTGCCCGACAAATACACCACGAGCGGGACCGACGCAAGAATAACGCCGCCCTGGAAACCGCCGCCCGGGGTGAGTTGCCCGTGAGTGGCGATGTATAGGCCGAAAACAATCATGATCCCCGCGATGGCCTGCATACCGACGCGAAGGGCATCGGAGACGGGCAATTCGTCTTCGATCCGGGTCTGCTTTTTTGCCGCCTCGTCCTTTTGGCCCGTGGGACGAAAGAGTAACAACACCCCCAAGACCGCAGTAAACAGAATGAACTCTTCCACCAATGTGTCGAATCCGCGGTAGTCATAAGTGATGGCATTCACCACGTCGGTTGTGTGCCGTTCGTATACAACAACCTTTGCTACCACATCTCCGTAGGGACCGCGATAATCGCCCAGCGGTGGCAGATCGCGGAATCCCCATCCGAGAAGCGCCGCGAGACCGAGGGCAGAGATTAGAAAGAGAACGGTACGTACCCGCGAGGTCATTCCTTTGCCTCGCGTTCTCGTCGAATGTTCTGCCGCCGCATTTTCGTGAGCACGAGCATGATCATCAGCGGCAGCATAACCGCACCGATCGTGATCTGAGAAAGTGCGACGTCCGGTGCCTGAAAGATGAAGAACATCAGGCCGCAGAGCAGTCCGTAGACGCTGAAGGTCACGACCTGTTCTTTAGGATTGCGGCTCAACACCACTCCCGGAGCGGCTCCCGCCACCAGCAGAAGAATCATCCACTGCAGCAACCTCATGGGTTCTTCTCCGGAATCATCTTGTCGCCGGGCTTGATTGGGACTTCTTCATTCTTTTTGGGATGCCAGTTATCGACCTCCGCGATGCGGAAGGCACGCGCCGCCGCATGCGTGACCACGCTGTTCATGCCAACTAGTACGAAGGTTGCAAAAAGAGCCTTGAAGGATTCCGGTTTGAATCCTCGCTGTAGAAAAATGGCCAGCGTGATGAAGGCTGCACTCAGCGAAGCCGGGGGCGCAATGTAATGCAGGCGCTGATAAGGGTCGCGCATGCGTACCATTCCCATAACAGACAGCAACGTGACCAGGACGGCAGTAGCCAGCAGCACCGCAATGGCGATGGTCTTCATCGTAGGAGCCGCGCGAAGAAATGGGCAAAAACGATTCCGCCGCCAAATGACATCAAAGCCATCGCGATCGCCAGGTCCATCATTGGCATGCGCTTGAACGCAATCGTGAGCAACATCAGCAGCAGCGTAATCAATACGCCCGTCATATAAAGAGAGACTAAGCGGTGCCGTGAGTCTCCCCTCATCGCGCTCCAAACTAACGGCACGAGGCCAAACATCATGACTTGCGCCGACAATTCCCAGATATTCATGCTCGCGCTCCCAGATCCCTCATCATCTTCGGAAGCGGGCTGCTTACCAATTCGTGCAATAGCATCTTCTGATCGCTCACATTTATGCCAAGAACAACAGTGCTGGGCGTCATCGTCGTAAAAACGACCGCGAGCACACGGCGGGCGACAGCGCTTGAATTGTCCTTTGTTCCGGCGTCAAAGTGCACCGTGCGGAAGAGCGATGCGGCGCTCTGAACGCCGAGTAAGTCCTTTCCCGCGACCGCAATGATTTTCCACGTGTCGGAGACTAGATACCAAGGTACGTACCCTACCGAAAGTACTTCCTGAAGCGTGGACGAAAATCTCGCCGGATACCTCTGGTTGATGATGAAAAGCCCCAGAGTCGTTATTAACGTCGCCAAAACCCCTAGCAAGAGTTCGTGGAACGCGAAGGTGCCCACAAAACCAATCCAAAAGACATAGAAGATTGGAAGGCTGAGCCACGGTAGCACGAAAGTTTTCTTAACATTCTTCACGTCACGGTCACCGGATGCCTCTACCCGACTATTCTGTTGTCTCATCAACATTTATTCCTCATACTCGGTCGAACCTAGAACCCAGATGAAAGATTGAATATCGACCATGTCTCTCGGCCGGAGATCGCGCAGATTGCGTCGGATCACCGTCGCAAACTCAAGAAGGCTGGCATAGGTGGCCCACGATGGGCGTGAGCGATATTGAAATTCAAAACCGTACGTGTGCGCTGCGATATTTGTGGCTCTCGGCTTGAGAAAGATGTGAGTATCCGGTTGTGCAATAAAACCAAATACCGTTAATACCGGCCAGGTGAGAACCCGGGTCTGCTTTCGGGGTAGCGTCGCCACTACATTGTTCCATGACTCGAACTTGCTCTCCTGCGTTCCGGAGCCATGCAAGAACTCATATAAGCCCGTTGAAAATGCCTTCGCTCCTGCCGGGGGCTTTACTGCATCTCGAATGGCCATCTTTTCGAAAGAAAAGAGCAAATTCGTACGAGACTCAATTCTTAGAGCTCTGGAAGCTATCTCCGAAAACTTCCCTGCTGCAAGGAGGGCGCGATATTGCGTGAAGCCTAGCAATTCATTCCATCGAAGATGGGCATTCCATTTGTAGTTTCGCTCCCAATCGAGATAGGTTTCATCGCGGAATGCTTCGGGAAAGAAACGGAGGAACTTGCGCCGGGATCGCGCTTGCTGCCGAGAGTCCAGTACGTGCAATGAAGCTCTCGGCTGCGCGATTGCTGCGCTTTCGACACTCTGTCGTTTCGCAGGTGAACTGTCGGCTCCCATAGCACTCTCTCAACTACGACGCATAGAGTTCCCACGCACACTCCGGAATGTCCTTTCCCGCCAAGCCCAATCGCTGGGCACGATAGCAGCGCCAGAGTTCCTCGACATGGGGCAAGCCGGAGATCAGACCCATGCATGCCACAATTGCGAAGAAGTCTTTCGGAGGAACTGGAGGTTTCCGGAAGCGAAGTTTGAAGTCGGTTTTTTCAGGCCCTAAACCCAACAATGACAAAAACTTTTCAGGGTGGAGACAGACCATGGTGGCAATGATGTCAAAAGGAATGGTTTGCATGTATCCGTGGGTGTGCTGTTCGCGAGGAAAAATCGTGCGGCGGGAGACCGTGTACTTGACATCCCAGGCGACGGTCACTTCATGCGCCAGCCAACCTGCTCCCATCAGAGCCAGTGCTCCGGCATTCATCTCCAGAAACAAACCCGTTAAGATCGGTGCTCCGGCCTCGACCATGATCAGCAAATGCATGACGGATTCGTTCGCGCCACTGGTCGTCTCAATTCTGGTCTGCCGATGCCACAGCCAATCAAGAAAACCGGTGAGCGACCAAACCGGCATGATGATGTACATCAGGTACCGCCGCGTTGCCTCGTCTGCTGATTGACGGGACTTTATTGGGCTTTGTCTCCGTTCGGTGATACCCAGCTTTACCCTTGGACGAAGCCCTTTTGGCTGCCAGGAACGCCAGGTTTGTACCGGCCAGCAACATCGAGAAAACAGATTTTCTGGACATCCGATTCCTCGCCAACAGGAGCGTTTTTACCGCCGGATCGCGTGCGGCATTGGGATGCGCGACAGGCTCAAAGCGATGCCAGCCTTCCGGTGTTGGAATCTCAACGTGCGCTAGCGAACACTGGCATCGATCTAAGCGACAACCATTGGATGGAGTAATGCTGACGCTATAATTGCGTAAAGGTGTGAGAACGATGGAAATGCAGGATTCGGCGCTTGCCCAGGTACGCCGAGCCAATCGCTCGATTTCCAGACTCTACAATCTGGTTCTTTCGTCCTGCGGTATAGCAGCGACTCAATATGTGTTGCTTCAATCTATTGCGGCAACGGGGGAAATCTCGCAGCCGCAACTGTCTGAACAACTTTCCGTCGCGTCAACCACCCTGTCGCGAAGGCTTTCAGGGTTAAGGAAAAAAGGCTTAGTCGACTTGCGCCTGGGTGCGCACGGGAGCCGAATCTACAGTCTGACACCCGCTGGCCGCGCTCTACTAAGTTCTACCTCCCGTCAATGGGAGTCGGCGCAATACCGGTTGCGCTCCGCACTCGGGGAAAGGGACTGGGAGCTTTTTTTACACGTTTGCGATCGGGTGTGCGAAGCGGCGAAAGAAGCGGAAACCATTCGCGTCGCCTTTTCTCGCGGGCGGGCGGCTCACCAAAACTCTTAAAGCCCCTTCCAGAGTCGGGCTGCTATAGCAAGGGTCCCACATCTCCCCTTCGGCATCCTTTCTGCTTTGTCCCACATCTCTACAGCGCTCGTTAGCGAGACTGCTAGAAGGGGCGACAGAAAGATGAGCGCCGGCACGACCGCTGTTCAGCAGCGCCTGAAAGAAATCTGGGAGACTCCGAAGACAGTCTACGGCTGGTTCTCCACCGTCGATCACAAAGAGATCGGTCATCGCTACCTGGCGACTGCCTTTATCTTTCTGATCATTGGCGGGGTTGAGGCTCTGATCATGCGCATTCAGTTGGCGCAGTCAGATCAGTCCTGGCTTACCCCTGAAGCGTACAACCAGCTTTTTACCATGCATGGCATGACCATGATTTTCTGGTATGCCTCACCTATCCTTTCCGGTTTTGCGAATTATCTGATTCCGCTGATGATTGGCGCGCGCGACATGGCGTTTCCCCGCCTGAACGCCTTTTCTTACTGGACGTTCGTGCTATCTGGCATTCTTCTCTACGTCAGCGCATTCCTGGGACAGTCGCCGCACGGCGGCTGGTTTGCTTACGCTCCATATACCAGTCTTCGTTACTCGCCCGGCTACGGCATGGACTTCTACGCGCTGGCTTTGATTTTCCTGACCATTTCGACAACGGTCGGCGCCATCAATTTCATAGTGTCGATCTTTCGTTTGCGCGCTCCTGGTATGGCAATCAGTCGCATGCCGCTATTTCTGTACAGCACGCTGACGATCTCGTTCGCGATTCTGATGTCACTTCCTGCACTGACCGTCGACTGCGTATTCCTTCTCTTAGATCGCCGTTGGGGGACGCATTTCTTCGATTCGCGCCTGGGTGGTGAGCCGTTACTTTGGCAGCAGTTGTTCTGGTTCTTTGGACACCCCTGGGTCTACGTGGTGTTCCTTCCGGCGACTGGGATGGCGTCGATGATCATTCCTGTCTTCTCGCGGAGGCCAATCGTCGGCTACCCATATGTCGCCATCTCGACCGTCCTGACCGGCGTCGTCGGTTTTGGTGTCTGGCTACATCACATGTTCGCTGTCGGCATGTCGGATATGGCTATGAGCTTTTTCAGTGCTGGCAGCATGACCATCTCGATTTTTAGCGCCGTGCAAGTATTCTGCTGGATCGCGACTATTTGGAAGGGGCGCCCCGTTGCCACCGCCGCCATGCACTTCGCCATGGGTTTTCTTGCACTCTTGGTGATTGGTGGTTTGAATGGAATTTTCACCGCCATCATCCCGGTCGATTGGCAAGTGCATGACACCTATTTCGTAGTCGCTCACCTCCATTACGTGCTAATCGGAGCGAATGTGTTCCCGGTATTCGCTGCCTTCCACTACTGGCTGCCCAAGATGACGGGACGAATGCTGGATGAGCGCCTCGGAAAGTGGAGCTTTTGGGTGATGTTTGTCGGTTTTAACCTGGCTTTCTTTCCGATGCATCTGGCAGGCCTGGGCGGTATGCCCCGCCGCATCTATACGTATCCCGCAGGTCTCGGTTTGGACGGCCTGAATATGACCGCGACCATCGGAGCATTCATCTTCGGCATCGGGATTCTGCTTAGCATCATCAATTTCTTTAAGAGCCTTCGCACCGGTCAGATCGCCGGCAAGAATCCATGGAACGCCGACTCTCTCGAATGGGAGACGGATTCTCCGCCTGCGCCCTACGCTACCGTCCATATTCCCACCGTCGCCTCGCGTCACCCCCTTTGGGACGACCACGATGAAGAATACGACCCGAACAACGAACGGATCTTCGACGAAGGCCGCGAAACTCTCTCGACCACATGGCTCGATGCCGAGCCTCAATCGATCATGAAAATGCCCGAGGATACGATCTCTCCATTATTGGTTGCGCTCGCTCTTATGTTGCTGTTTCTTGCTCTGGTCTTTCAATGGATGTGGGTCGCCCTGGCCGGGACAGTTGGCACGTTATTCGCCGGGTACTACTGGCTGTGGCCCAGACAGGAGGAAGAACTGGCATGAGCTTCGCGACGCTCGTTCCCGTCCGTCGAATGTCAGTTCCGCTCGAAACCGAGCGAGGCACATTCGCAATGAGACTCGTGATACTGACCGAGTCTTTTCTCTTTATCTGTTTGTTCGCAAGTTACTTCATGCTGGAGAACAACAAATCGCGCTGGAAAATCGAAGAACTGCCCAAGCTAAACTTCGCGATTCCCATGCTGGTCCTCTTGATCATAAGCAGCTTGGTCCTGCACTGGGGCGAACTCCAAGTTAAGAAGCAACGTTATGGTATCGGACGCATAGCCCTCGCCCTCACCATTTTGATAGGCCTGGTATTCCTCACGCTTCAAGCCTTTGAGTACCGCGCGCACTGGGAACATTTGACGCCCTACACCGACTCCTACGGATCGATTTTCTACACCATCACAACGTTCCACGCGGCCCATCTGATCGCGGGACTTCTGATCCTTGCCTATGTGTTGGTTCTGCCAAGATATGCGCCGGCTCTGGAGTCGCCTTACCGCCCCTTTCACGTGGCAGCAATGTATTGGCATTTTGTGGATGTCGTTTGGATTTTCGTGGTGGCGATTCTCTATGTCGGACCTCATTTTTAACGATATGAACGATCACGCTCGAACCCGACAACATATATCGCCCGCGCGACTCTGGTTTGGCTTTGCTGGTTCAGCTGTGTCCTGGATTGCGCTGGGAATTATCGACCTCCTCATCACCTGGCAGGCTTGTCTCGGGCAGGAGCAGTACGGAGGGGCCCATCTCGAACCAGGAGTGAAGGTACTTTATCTTGCATTCACACTTCTGCTCTTGGTAACGGCGATTTCGGCTGGCGGGATGTCGTTCCGCAACTGGCGCGAACTTTCCCGCGGCGGAAGTCTTATAGACGCCGAGGGACGCGAGCGCGAAGAGTACATGGCCTTGATCGGAGTTTTTGTCAGTTTCACGCTTGGCATCGGAATCGTCCTGTTAGGCCTGCCGCTCGCCATTATCGATCTTTGCGTGAGGGCGAGATGAAGGTGCACGTTCTGTTGGTTGTGGCCTTGCCCATTTTGCTGTTGCCAGGTTGCACCGGCGGCCGCGCGACTCCGCCGTATCGCGTTGTTACCGGCGGGAATGCCCGGTCCGGCAGAAAAGTAATTCAGTCGGCAGGCTGCGGCGCATGCCACACGATTCCGGGAATCCACGCCGCTCATGGCGAACTCGGACCGCCGCTGAATTCTTTCAGCCGCCGCACCATGATCGCGGGCGAACTCCCGAATACCCCTGACAACCTAGTTCGCTGGATCGAGGACCCACCTTCCGTGGAATCGGGCACAGCCATGCCGAACTTGGGACTTGATGACCAACAAGCACGCGACGCAGCCGCCTATTTATACACGCTGCGGTGACGATACGAAAGGATCGGAGCATGACGCGCCTTCTTAATTCCGTACTTTTTGCGACTTTAGGCTTCGCTGTTTTAATGGCGGTCTCAGCCGCGGGACAAAATGCTCCCAGCGCCACCGACATTCCCGGCTCGCAACCGGGAATTCATCTTGTCAGTCCGCTTCCCACCGGCGATTGGACGATGCCTGCCGGCGATTACGCGAACACGCGTTTCAGTCCTCTTTCACAGATCAATACAGGCAATGTCAAGAATCTTCACGTCGTGGGCATGATGGCCGACGGGATTCCGCACGGGCATGAGGGAGGCCCGCTAGTTGTTAACAAAACGCTTTACATGGTCACGCCATTTCCGAATTACCTGATCGCCCTAGATCTAACGAAACCTGGCTATCCCATGAAATGGAAGTTTGAACCCAATCCCGATGGGCGCTCGCAGGGAATCGCGTGTTGCGACGTGGTCAATCGAGGCGCCAGCTACGCCGACGGAAAAATTATCTACAACACTCTCGACGACAACACCATTGCCGTCGACGCAGACAAAGGAACTCTCGTTTGGAAAACCAGCGTCGGAGATGAGGATCTTGGGGAAACCGTCACGATGGCTCCGATCGTCGTAAAAAATGTCGTACTCGTCGGAGACAGTGGCGGCGAACTTGGCGTACGGGGAAAATTGACAGCTCTCGATCTCAAGTCCGGAAAGATCCTATGGCGCGCTTACAACAGCGGCCCCGATAAAGACGCTCTGATCGGCGCAGACTTCAAGCCTTTTTATCCGAAAGATCAGGGCAAAGATCTGGGCGTGAGTTCGTGGACGCCGGATCAGTGGCATATGGGCGGGGGAACAATCTGGGGATGGATCTCCTACGACCCCGAACTCAACCTGATCTATTACGGTACGGGCAATCCGGGAGTTTGGAACGATGACATGCGCCCCGGTGACAATAAATGGTCGGTAACAATTTGGGCGCGAAACCCGGAGACCGGAGCCGCAAAGTGGGCCTACCAGATTGAACCGCATGACGGCTGGGACTACGACGAGATCATGGAAAACGTCCTCGTCGATATGCCGTGGCAGGGGAAGACGCGAAAACTGCTGCTTCACCCCGGCCGTACTGGCTTCATGTTCGTGATGGACCGTGAAACCGGCGAGGTTCTTTCGGCAGAAAATTTTGTTCCAGTTACATGGGCAAAAGGCTATGACCTAAAAACGGGCGCCCCGATCGAGGACCCTGAAAAGCGTCCCCATACCAATCACTACGCTCGCGGAGTTTGCCCATCTTCCACCGGCGGTAAGGAATTTGTACCTTCCTCCTTCTCGCCGAAAACCGGTTATCTATACATTCCCGCCCATAACACGTGCATGGATTACTCGGGCGAAGACGTCAACTACATTGCCGGGACTCCTTATTTAGGAGCTAGCGTTCGAATGTACCCCGGCCCCGGCGGATACCAGGGCGAATTGATCGCCTGGGATGTTGCGAATGCGAAAAAGGTGTGGGGAATCAGGGAAACCGAACTTCCCGTGTACAGCGGCGTGCTTGCGACGGCAGGAGATGTCGTGTTTTACGGAACGATGGATGGGTGGTTCAGAGCGGTAGACGCACGCAGTGGAAACGTTTTGTGGCAAGTGAAACTCACTTCGGGCATCATCGGAAACCCCATGACCTTCATCGGTCCTGACGGCAAGCAATACGTCGCGATCTACGCCGGCATCGGAGGCTGGATGGGGGCTGTCGCTTTGCCCAGCGTCTCAACCGATGACGACTACGCCGCGCTCGGTGTAGTGGGCGCCATGAAGAAGATCAAGCAGATGACGAATCCGGGAGGAGCGGTCTATGTGTTCGGCTATTAAGAAGCTGGCGGCATTCCTATCTTTCTGTGCTCTTCCGGTCTTGGCAGCTACTCAAGACCTGCGGGTTTGTGCCGATCCGAACAACTTGCCTTACTCTAACCAGCAGCAACAGGGCTTTGAGAATGCTCTGGCAAAACTGGCAGCCAATGATCTCGGCGTGAATGTGTCTTACTTCTGGTTCCCGCAACGCCACAAGTTTTTTCGCAACACTTTGCAGGCAGGGGTCTGCGATGTGGTGATGGAGGTGCCATCTGGGATCGACGTAGCGAGTACGACAATCCCGTACTTTCGTTCCACGTATGTGTTTGTATCGCGCCGGGATCGCAACCTTCGTATTGAATCATTCGACGATCCGCGCCTGAAAGATCTTCGTATCGGGGTTCATGTTACTGGCGAAAATGATGAAACCATGCCCTCGACAACCGCGCTCCTCAGGCGCGGCCTTGTCCGCAACCTGGAAGGCTACAGCATATTTGGCAAGCTTTCGGAGCAGAATCCCGGGGCGGATATCGTTCACGCGGTGGCCGATAAGGATATCGATGTTGCCGTGGTCTGGGGTCCTTTGGGCGGTTACTTTGCAAAACATTCTTCCCAGCCTCTGCAGGCCACGCCAGTATGCGCAGCTCCCGCAGACCGTGAACTGCCGCTGTCGTTCGACATCTCCATGGGAGTGCGACGCGGCAATGAGGCGCTGCGAGACAAGCTAAACAAATTCATTGTTCGGCGCCGCTCCGAGATTCGTCAATTACTCGACTCATATGCCGTGCCTTTGGTGAGCACTCCGGAGGTGGCGTGCGAATGAGGTGTGCCAAAATGCAAAAGCAACTTACTCTCATCATTGCTCTTCTGCTCCTGGGCACGGTGGGATGTCAGAAGTATTCCTCTCCGAGCACCGCTGCGGTCTCTCTGCCGACCCGCGGAACAGCCGTGGGTCCGATCCCCGGCGCGGGCAAGAATGTCACGTTCCCCGCGAATCCCTTGGCTAACGATCCCGTAGCTCTGCAGGAAGGCCGCAAGCTCTTTAACTGGTACAACTGCTCGGGATGCCATGGTGGCCACGCGGGAGGAGGCATGGGGCCGAGCCTACGCGACAAAGTGTGGCTTTTCGGCGATCGTGATGATCAGATTTTCGACTCGATCGCCGAAGGTCGCGGCGAAGGGATGCCCGCATGGGGCACCAAAATTCCGGAAGACCAAATCTGGAAATTGGTGGCGTACATCAAGTCCATGCGGACTTCTGCGGAGCCAGAACCTCCTGAAGTTCCAGCCCACGAACAAGTGGCGCCTCCCGCCATGATTCACCCGAACCAGTCGGCGCAGAAGGACTAGCCAATGAAGCGAGCGTGTGCCTTAGCGTCGTTGTTACTCCTTTCGGGATGTCAGAGATCCCAGTCCACGCTTTATCCCAAGGGTCCAGCCGCTGACAAAATCGCCCATCTGTCCTGGCTAATGCTGATCCTTTTCCTCGCCATTACCGGGTTCATGTGGATCCTAATTACCTGGGCAATATCGCGCCGGCGCGGCACGCTCGCCGAGCATGAACCCGTAGACGTTGGTGGCGGCCAAGGCTGGATTGCATGGGGTGGACTCGCATTTCCGCTTAGTGTGCTCTGCGTGCTTTTCATTCTGGGGTTGAAACTGATGGCCAGTTTTCCGGTTCATGACAGTCATCATCATGACCTCCATCCCACGATTGCAATTATTGGACGACAGTGGTGGTGGGAAGTTGAATACCTGGGTGCTCCCGCGCAGCGCTTTACGACAGCCAACGAGATCCACATTCCAGTTGGCCAGCCCGTCGATATTGAATTGCGTTCGCTCGACGTAATCCATTCTTTCTGGGTTCCCACACTCCATGGCAAAGTCGATCTGATTCCCGACCATCCCAACTTCATCCGCATACAGGCGGATCACGAGGGCGTTTACACGGGCACCTGCGCCGAATACTGCGGCGCACAGCACGCCCACATGAGAATCGTGGTGGTGGCTCAGCAACCACCGGACTACGAGGCATGGGTACAAGGCCAATTGCAGTCTGGCGCCGAGCCGGCAACCAACGCCGCGCGGCGCGGCGAACAGATCTTCATGGCGGGACCATGTTCCATGTGCCATCAAGTCCGCGGTACGCTGGCCGGCGGGCGAGTGGCCCCCGATTTGACGCACATTGCCAGCCGCATGAACATCGCGGCCAACTCATATCCGAACAACGACGCCTATTTGGAAGCGTGGGTCACTCACGCTCAATCTCTCAAACCCGAGGCAGCGATGCCCAACCTCACACAATTTAACGGTCAGCAGTTGCGAGACTTAGTCGCTTACTTGCGACAGCTCAAATAGAACAAGAGAGGTTCGATATGTCACTTTCCCCGAGGATTAGAATCCCCCAGTTCCTGCTTTCTTGCTCCGCGCTATTGTTGGCATTCCCAGCCTCTGGCCAGTCCAAACCCGACTGCTCTGCATTGCCCGATCACACCAAATTGCGCAGCGTGCTTCAGTCCGTGGTGAAACAGGGCGCAACCGGCAACAGCGGCCTTGGTAATCAGGAATGGGCAGTCACGGTAAACCGTGATGGCATCGTTTGTGCTGTGGTTTTCAGCGGCAACGATCGCGGGCAGCAGTGGCCAGGCAGTCGTGCCATCGCCGCCGAGAAAGCCAATACGGCAAACGCGCTGAGTTCGTCGGATTATGCTCTTTCCACTGCGAATGTCTTCGCGGCTTCGCAGCCCGGGCAGAGCCTTTACAGCCTCACAACAAGCGCACCTCCCAATGCGCAGGCTGTATTCGGTCCCGCCACATCATTTGGTACTCCGGACGACCCCATGGTCGGAAAGCCGATCGGCGGCGTGATCGTTTTCGGTGGTGGATTGCCCTTGTATGACTCCAAGGGAAAAATCGTCGGCGGCCTGGGTCTGAGCGGCGACACTTCCTGTGCCGACCACATCATGGCCTGGAAAGTGCGCCACATATTGCAACTCGATGCCGTGCCGATGGGCCCCTCGCCGGATCATAATGACAATATGATTCTCGACTGGTCGAACAACAACAGCCCGAGTGGCTTTGGACATCCGACGTGCAAGGGCGGCAATCCGCCCGACGACATCATCAAAGACCTCTCGAAGAAATATCCAACAGGCCCGAAGGCCCGTTGACGCGCGATCGAACCGGAACGAAGAGGAGACATGGATAAGACTGTTCCGATTGCGCTTCCACAGATTCCGCTCTCTGTTGTTCTGGCTGACTATGCCGACCTTTTCAAACTGCGCGTCAACTTTTTGGTGGTCCTGACCTCATGGTGCGGCGCGTACCTGGCAACGGGTTATTTCTCTGTCCAGGCTCTTGTCCATGTTGTCTTCGGTGTCGGTTCCGTTGCCGCCGGTACTGCCGTGCTTAATGAGGTGTTCGAAAGCGACCTCGATAGACAAATGTTGCGAACCGCACGGCGGCCGCTCGTGACAGGTCACGTTTCGAGCAGCTTAGCGATTTCTGCGGGTGTGGCTCTTGTGATCGGTGGTGTTCTCTATCTGGCGTTCCGAGCGAATATCCTCACCGGTGCACTCGCCCTGCTCACGAGCGGTGTTTATCTGTTCGTCTACACGCCATGGAAAACCTATGGCCCGGCGTGCACTGCAATCGGAGCCATTCCGGGAGCGATGCCCGTCGTGTTGGGATGGACATGCGCAGGAGGCGCGCTGGATTCGCGTGCTCTTGTACTTTTCTCGATCCTCTACCTGTGGCAGTTTCCGCACTTTCACGCGATTGCTCTTCTTTATCGGGAAGACTACCGGCGAGCGGGTATTCGAATGCTAGCGGTAGTGGATGGAAGCGGGCATCGCGTTGCGACACAGATTCTTTGCTGTTCTCTCCTCTTGGTTTTCGTCAGTACCATTCCCTATGCTTTGCATCTCACTGGCGCCGTTTATGTCCTTTTCGCCGTCATCCTAGGAGTCTGGCTGTGCTCCCACGCGATCCGACTTTGCCGCGCGTTGTACGCTTCGAACGCAGCGAATCCTGCGCTCAGCCGGGCTTTGCTCAGGGCAACAATCATTTACCTGCCGCTTGTTCTGGGCACACTGGTGGCCGGCCGTTTTCATTGGTACGTAAACTTAAACTATTGAGGAGAAGCGATGGTGGTCTCTTTGCGAATGAAAATGACAAAGATCTGAGAAGATGACCAAAGGCAAAAATGTCCTCTACGCCTCTCTCGGAGAGGGTGCTCTCATTCTGCTAATGGGCGCAATCGCGTTGGCCGTGCGCAGACCGCTTATCTTCGCCAGCCTCGGACCCACCGCGTATGAACTGGTTGAGAAACCACTCGCACCAAGTGCCCGGACGTACAGCATTATCGCGGGACATATGGTAGGGCTAGGCGCAGGATTTTTTTCTCTCTGGTTGCTCGCCGCGTGGAACGCGCCGAAAGTTATATCCGCGGGCATTGTAACTTCTCCCCGCCTCTGGGCTGCCGTCCTGTCGGTCGTAATTACGACAGCCGTTACCTTATTTCTCAAGGCGAGCCAACCGGCATCTCTTTCAACTACTCTCCTTGTGTCCCTCGGTTCGATGCAGACAACGCGTGACGCCGCCACCATCGCGATCGCGGTCCTTATTATGGCCGCTGTTGGCGAGCCTCTGCGTCGTCAGTTTGCGCTGGCTCGGGTGGCTGAACGGAAACCGCTGGAGTGAGAGGGATCAACTGCCCCGCCCAGATTCCCTTTGCGAAAGATGGTTGTTGAATAGTACGGTGACGGAATCGGTCCGGTCGAAACCGAGGCTCCATCGAAAGCGATTCCCTTGGACGATAGCCTGATAGAGTCTCTGTCGATGTGGCGCCGCGAGACGCCATACGCGCGAGACACTGATTACGTGTTTGCCAGTGCCAAGATGAAGGGAAAGCAACCGTGTTGGCTCTCGCGCATCATTCATCATCACCTCAAACCTGCGGCGGAGAAACTTGGAATTCAGTTGTTGGGATTTCACACGCACGTCACACGGATTGCACGCTCTTGAGCGCGAACGGAAACAACTCGAAGTCATTCACGAAGTTTTGAGGCACGCAAGTCTGAAAGTCACGAATGACGCGTATATGCAGGCATTGACGGATGACAAGCGCAACGCGCACCAGGGCGTCATTCGTCTCGTGGTACCACAACAACACGTACTACAGACTTTTGCTGTTACAATTAGGAAGCTGTCAAGTTGTTGAATCTGCTAAATGTCCCCGTCGTCTAGCCCGGCCTAGGACATCGCCCTTTCACGGCGGTAACACGGGTTCAAATCCCGTCGGGGACGCCAACCTTCTCGTGGTTCTCAACATGGCGCCAAAGCATCTGTTGGACCACTAAGTTAGACGGTTCAAAGAACTTCCTTTCGTGGCTAAGAAAAGTCCCTCGGGGAAGAACGCCATCGCAAGCTCTTGTCGCTGATTCATGTTTCCGCTCTTCCAAGCTCCGACCAAATCGACGGCCTGAGCCGCAGCATCTTTGGTGAGTTCTTCCATCGTGGTTTGCTCTGAATCGAGAGAGCTTATCTCACTTTTGATCTTCGCAGAGTACGAACGCAAGATGATCGTGCAAAAACTACGGGGGGCACGTCAACGAGCGAAGGCAAGTCGGCTCGTGCCAAAGCAGGTGTCCGAGCGGCAAGGTTTCGGAGTGCGTTCGGGGCGTCTCGCACCTAGCCGTGCGTACAGTGTACGCGCCTAAAATGACACCATTCGCAAACTCCGACGCGCACGCGAGTAGTTACCGACAGTCATTTGAAGGAAGGCCAGCACTGACGTACATTCGGGGCGGGAGGTAAACAGGCATGTCGAGGTTGGCGGCAACGATCAGAAAGCCAATATTCATTCTTGCGGTCATATTTCCAATCGCTCTCGTTGCGGAATTTGCGGTCCTCGAAGGCGTACACGGCATCAGCCTTCCGTCAGATCGAGGCTCTGCGGTTTCCAGTTATGAGATTCGTGAGAAAGGGACAGAAGTCCACTTCATCACTCGAAACACGCGATTCAGCATCGTCGATCTTTGGAGTCGGCGCGGGTCTGCGGTCGAGGCTCTTGTCTTGCGTGAGTCGTTTGTCATTGATCGGCAAGACGGAATCGAAGGGGATAACTCGATGCTTAGGGTCGAGGCGCTCGACGGCAAAAGGACTAGATGGAGTTTTGAAGAAGCTGGTGAACGTGGACAAGCACTCGGTCAGGTTTACGAAGTAACCAAGCTCGGTTGTTGCGATGCACCCAACACGTATACATACTTCTCGTTACGAGACGGCAAAAGGTTACGTACCTCTCACACGGAGTTAAGCCGGGACGAGTTCGCATCACTTGAGAAGGCGCTTTACGATTGACTTGCTGGTCTCAATCGCTCCAACGATCCGCTGCGCCGCATTGTAAGGTTACAGATCGCCGGAACTAAGTAGGCGCGGGTGGGAAGCAACTCCGACTCTCCTCCAAACGGAGACCAAAATCGTGCTTACTCCACCTTTTACTCCGCTTCGAAAATAAGGGCCACCGCGCAATTTTATGGGATTTGTGGCACTGCCCTCGCGATCGAGCCATGTGGCTCCAGCCTTCGATGGGCAGTTGTCGCCGAAAGCACCGTGGACCTTGGCACGGATTCTCTTCGGCGGCCGGGAGGCTTCAATTCTTGATCCACCCAACCTTTTGCGGGGCTTTTGGTCCTCTCTTGACTCGATGTGGGCCCCGGTGTCCAAGCTTATTTGTTAACCGCACGAAACATCCCAAATCAAAAAAGTGCGCCAAGAAGGTCCGCTTCGGCCATCGCTCAACGTGCCATGGCTACGGACTCGCTGGAAGGTTCAAATAACGGTACACCAGGTAAAAAACGATCACGAAGAACACCGTCAGCACTGATAAAAGGAGCATCCCCTGACGTGTTGTTAGAGGTAAGGGTTCCTTCGTTCTCCGGCGTGGACTCATTCGAATCATCCAAAATGAAACTGCTGCCTTTGTTTTGTGGAATGGTGTTGTCCTTCTTGTGCTCAGGGCTGCATCCCAATTTCAAAGTTGAGAGTTGAGAGCGTCAGCCGATATTGGTATTGAGCGTTGACGTAACCGATGGCGGCATCGGTCTGCTGCAGCTGTGCCTGGCTGAGTTCCACAATCGAACCGAGCCCGAGCTGGTATCGACTCTGGGCCAGGCTGAGACTCAGATCAGCCTGTTTAGCAAGTTCGGCGCTGACCCCGACTCGTTGGAACGCAGTATTCGCAGCCAACCAGGCGGTGCGAACGTCACGTACAATTTGGTCGCGAAGGTCCCGCGTATTTTCAACTGCCGCCTGGGCGCGATACTTCGCCTCCGAGGCCTCGGCGGTGAACAGGAATCCATTGAAGATCGGGATGTTCATGTTGACGCCGATCGCTCCGTACCAGCTCGAAGTGAAGTAATTGGGGAAGCAACCCCCAAAGCAATCGGGGCGGATCGGTGTGCCGCCGGCGATGCCGAGTGCACTGATGGTTGGAAAAAGTTGATCGCGCTGGGCGCGGCGGAACTTCTCGGCAGCTTGCTGCTCGTAAGTGAACGCCTGCAGGTCCGGGCGCTGCTGAAACGCCGTGCTAATGAGTCCTGCTACATCGGTCGGCGGCGCTGCCGGTTCAGTGTCTTCACTTCTGAGCTCGAAGGTCACTTGGTGATCAAACCCCAGGACAGTTGCTAAAGCGGCCATGCTGGAATCCAGATTGTTTTGCGCGTCGAGCTGCAACAGCTTGGCCTGGGATAGATTTACCTGCGCAAAGGTCAGGTCGAGTGTCGATTTCAGCTTGTTCTTCGCTAGTTCGTCGATCTGATGTTCAACGGATTGGCGTGTCTCGACCGTTTGCTGCGCGACTTTCAGGAGAGCCTGGTCCTCAAGCGCGGTGTAGAAGGCTTGGTCTGTCGCCAGGACAATATCTTCCGTCGTCGCTAATGCGCTGGCACTTTGAGCTCTCTCGCGGAGTTTTGCAGCAGATACGAGGTTTGTCGTACGCCCGAAGTCAGTGAGCAGTTGGCTCAGGGTTACGCCGGCCCCGGCATGTTCGAGCAGGCGCGGCGCGTTGAGTGCTCCCGCCCCGATGCGGCTTCCTTCGTTCGCATCGACCGCAGTGATCATTCCATTGAACGTAGGGAGTTGAGCCGACCTGGTTTCGCGAGACACTTGATGGGTAGCTAGCGCAAGAAGTCGTCCGACGCTGATCCGAGGGTTGTTCTTGATTGCCAGCTGTTCCGCATCTCTGCGGTTCAGCCGCATGGTGCCAGTCGGCGACTGTGCCGGGGAAGTCGCCTGAGGAGTCGCCACCGAATTCTGAAGTCCCGCCGTCTGGGCAACACTCGCAACGAGCGCAGCTTGTGCCAGTGGTCGTTCGGTGATGCGACTCGAATTCTGCCTCACTTGCGGTTGCGGGGCGGAGGGCAGCTCCAGCTTGGGGTTGGAGTTGCCCTCGACCTGGCCCGTGCTTGGTTGAGCCAGAATCGTCGACATAGCTAGCAGTAGCACGCACTGCACAATTCGGGTCGGATGGTTCATTCGGCGGTCTCCGTTGCGGAGGCGGTTGCGGCCTGCTGATTCTTCCTCCCGTACACCAGTAGGTAAGCGGCAGGAACGATGAAAATGGTGAGCACAACCGAGGACGTCAATCCGCCGATGATCGCCTTCGCCATCGGCGCATATTGTTCCGCTCCCGTGCCCAGCTTGAGCGCCATCGGAATCATGCCGATGATGGTAGCCAGCGAGGTCATAAGAATCGGGCGCAGGCGAACACGGCAAGCGGTAACAACGGCGTCGAGTGGCGACATCCCCTGCTTCTCCAGATTGTGAGCAAAGTCCACGATCAAGATACTGTTGGAGTCGGCGATGCCGACCAGCATCAGCACCCCCATCAACGACATGACATTTAACGTGGCGCCAGTTAGCGGCAGGATGATGAGCACGCCCACGAATCCCATGGGGATCGCCAGCATGATCAGGAAGGGATCAACGAAAGATTTGAACTGTGCGGTAAGAATCAGGTAGAGGAGCAAGAAAGAGATGAGAAATCCAAAGGCAAAACTCTTGAATGAAGCCTGCATGCCCTGGACCATGCCTCTGAGGTTGACTCGGACGTTGGAGGGGACATTCGTCTTGGCGAGAATGTCCAGGATTGCGCTGCGCACTCGCCCCAGGTCTTCTCCCGAAGGCGTGACGAACACATCGACGACCTTCTGAATTTGATAGTGATCCACTTCCGTCGGCGTCTGGGTCTGCTGCACGTGGACGACATTGTTGAGAACGGTGGTCGGTCGACCGGCACTGCACGCCCAGGAAGGCTGCCCGTCGCCGAGTCGCGGTGGACCGGACGGGCCACAGTTCATATTCCCTCCTGAGACAGGATCGCGCAAAGGAATCTGTCCCAGGTCGGCCATGTTGTGAATAGCAGGTTGCCCTTTCTCGAAGTACTGTACGGTCAGGTAGTAGTCGTTTCCGCTCTTGCGATCGACCCAGTAGTTGGGAGCGATCATGTAATTGGAATTCAGAGCGGTAATTACGTTATCGACGACGTCTCTCTGCGACAGTCCGAGTTCGCCGGCATGAACGCGATCCACATCCAGACGCAGTGCTGGATAGTTCATATCTTGAGGGATATAGACCTCGCCGACCCCGTGGACCTGACGAATCCGCGCAGCCAGATCCTGGGCGATGCCGTTGATCTGCTCCAGATTCGAGCTGCTGACCTGCACGTCGATGGGAGCGGGCGCGCCCTGGTTCAGGATGGCGTCGACCATCGAACCGCTGGAGAGAAATGTGCGGATGTCGGGGTACTCTCTTGAAATTCTCTTTTGTACGCGGTCCATGTAATCGAAGCTGCTGACCCGATGATCGTCGCTTAGCTGGACTTGCACCGTGGCGGTGTAGGGGCCGGCATTGGTGGTGTAAAGCGAAGAGAAATCGGGCACGACGCCGATGTTGGAGACAATCAGGTGCAAATCCTTCTTGTCTACCTCATGGCGAATGAGAGCTTCGACTTTTGCCACGTATTGGTCTGTGACTTCGATGCGAGTGCCGGTCGGAACTTTCAGGTTGATGGTGAACTGGCCCGCGTCGGTCTTGGGAAAGAATGCCAACCCCGTCAGCGGATAGATCGCAAGGCTGGCCACGAATACCCCGCTGAGAATCAAAACCGTTCGACCCGGCCGCTCCACCGCACGCCGGACCGAATACTCGTAATAGTCGAGGATCCGGTTGAACATCCGGTTGAAGCGCTCGTTGAATCGATCCAGCCACGACAGAGCCTTTTGTTCGGGGTGGTATTGCCTGTCGTCATGGACCTCGCCGTGCGGCTTCGCCTTGAGGAAGCGAGAGCAGAAGAGCGGAATCACGGTCATGGCCACCACGTAAGAGGCCAGCAGCGAGAGGCAAAAGGCGAGCGCCAGCGCCGAAAACAAAAACTTGGCCACGCCGTACAAAAATACGACGGGGAAGAAATCGACAACATCGACCAGGGTTGCAGCCAGGACTGCGAGATTGACTTCGGTGCCACCTGCCTCGGCTGCAATCGCGGGCACCGCTCCCATTTCCAGGTGGCGGTAGATGTTTTCCAAAGAGATCACGGAATTGTCGATGACCCGGGAAAAAGCCAACGCCATTCCCGCCAGAATCATGGTGTTGATCGTGCTGCCCAGGAGAGCGAGTGCGACGAAGGCGGCCAGCGCCGACAGCGGAATCGAAAGCAGAACGGCAGAAGTCGCGCGGAAGCTGCCGAGGAAGATCAGAATCATCAGGCTGGTCAGGATCAACCCCAGAAATCCTTCGTGGAGCACTGTCCTGATGGCTTCCTTGACGTACACCGACTGGTCGAAGACGACGCTGGTGACCATCTGTTTGGGAATGTCGTATAGATGCTTGATGAGTTCGCGGACGCCATCGACGACGGCGATCGTGTTGGAATCTCCGCCTTGCTTCATCACGGGAATATAGGCGGACTTCTGGCCATCGATGCGAACGATATTGGTCTGAATTCCGTGGGAGTCTTCGGCTTTACCCACATCGCTGACCGTTACCCACGAATGGCCGTCGACCTTGAGCGGCAGCTTGTTCAATTCATCCATGTTGTTGACCAAGCTGTTCGAGTAAACGAAGTAATCGTACGGCCCCATCTTCACGTCGCCGGCAGGCAGGATGAGATTGGAATTGTTGACCGCGCCGACTACGTCCATCGGGCTGAGCTGGCGCGACGACAATTTGTAGGGATCGACGTACACCATGATCTGGCGGTAAATCCCGCCGAACACGCCCGGGATCGATGAACCGGGCACTGAGGTGATCTGGTTGCGGATTTGGAACTGCGCGTAGTCATGAAGCTCGGTTTCGTTGAGCCCCTCGCCCTTGACCGTAACCAGAGCTACGGGGAGGCTGGAGGCGTCGAACTTCAATACCACGGGTGGCAGAGTTCCCGGCGGCAACCGCTTTAGGTCCGCCAGCGCCAGGTTTGATAGCTCGGTTACGTCGGCGTCTGGACTCGTGCCTGGCTGAAAGTAAACTTTGATGATGCTCACACCCAGCATCGACCGCGATTCCATATGATCGACGCCTGCGGCCAGCGTGAAGAATCTTTCCAATGGATCGGTGATGTCGGTCTCGATATCCTCGGGCGGCATGCCAGAGTAAAACGTTGCCACCACTACTTCGGGAAGATTGATCGGAGGAAACAGATCGATAGGCATTCGCGTGATGCTGGTTACTCCAATGACCAACAGCACGAGGCAAATCACGATGATGAAATACGGATTACGAATTGAAAATCCTGGCATTGCTTTTCCCCCTACTGCTGCGCGGTCCCCTCTTTGTATTCCGGCACCGTAATCAGCTGCGGGATCACCTTTTCACCGGGTTTGAGGCCGCTCCGATCGCCGACGACGACCTGCTCGCCTTCGCTCAACCCAGAAACGATCTCGGCATCGCTGCTTGTTTCCAATCCAACCTCTACCCTTCTTTGCTCCAGCGTGCCGTCGGGGCCCACGACTAAGACAGTGGCCAAGTCGCCTGTGCGGCTCAACGCCTGCACGGGAACCGACGGCGTATTCTCCTTGCGGTCGAGCTGGACGTCGGCCTCGGCATACAGGCCAGGCAGCAATAGCCCCTTGGGATTCGGGACGTCGACCTCGGTATGCATCGTTCGTGTGTCCGATCGCACGTCAACCGAAAAGCGGGCGACCTTTCCGGGGAAAGTCCGGCTCAACGAAGGCACACTCACATTGACGGGATCGCCGATTTTGATGTAGCGAACGTAGGACTCGGGCACCGGAATCACAAGACGAAACAGATCATCCTGGGAGAGCTTGACCAGCGGGATAGCTTGCGTGCTCGATCCCGTTCCAGCCTGCATCAAGGTCCCCAGATTCGCGTAGCGTTCGGTCACCACACCAGAAAAGGGCGCGGTAATTTTGGAATAGTCGAAAAGACTCTGGTCGTGGGCGAGCTTGGCCTTTGCAGCCGAAAGCTGGCTCTGTGCCGCATCCAGGGCCGCCTGACCGGCGTCGACCTGCGATGAGGCGGCCAGATCCTTGCCCTGCGCATCGTCAACCTCTTGCTGGGCGACGATACCGGGCTGGCTCTGGAACACGCTATCCAGACGCGTGTACTGAAGATGCAGCGCCTTGTACTGCGCTTCATAGCGGGCAAGTTCATGCTGCGCCCGGATCACCTGATTGCCGGCATTCTTGATTTCCGCCTGGTCCTGCTCTAACTGCGCTTCCAACTCTGGAATCTCCAGAACAGCCATGACCTGGCCTGTTCTTACATGGGTTCCATAGTCGACCATCAACTTCTTCACGTATCCGGATTCCTTGGCGTAAACGTCAATCTCTTGAAAGGGCACCAGTTCGGATGACAGTGTCAGCTGCCGGCCGAGTGACCTCTTGATCACCTTGGTGACCCCAACTGTGAGCGTTGGCCCGCTGGCTTGCACCCGTTTGTCTGCATTGCTCGAGCACGACGACAACCCAAGCAGCGTTATGCCAAAAGCGGAGAAGGCAGCAACGGCGATTCGATTCCATAAACGTGCTCGTTTGAAGTTGGAGATATTTGGGAGTCGCTTCATCGCTCTATTCACCTCTTCTGCACTGCCAACGAAATGCCGGTCGAATGATTTCTCACTGCGCCATCTAGGGTGCTTTTTTCATCAGGTCATTCAGCTTTGCGACTGAGAAGTTCTTTGACCGACAAAATTCGATCACCTCTTGTTCCGCGCGTTGAATTTGCGCAGCAATGTTCGGAACCTCGGTCGCAATCTCGGCAGGTATGGAAACCATCCCGTGCTGATCGCCGTGCAAGATCGTCGCGGTACGGACTTCCATCCCGTCGATGGTCACCGGGGTTCCGATGTCAAAGATGTGAGCATAGGCATGTGAAACCGCGACACTGCCGGCAAATAGTTGAATGCCAATTTTGCGCACTGACGGCAACTCTCGGACGGCGCCGTTTGTGACGTAACCCACACAGCCCAGAGCGCTAAGGATCGCTGCATGCATATCGCCCACAAACGCACCGAGCCCTGGCTTCTCATCCATGTCTTCGAGGACCAGGATCCGGGGCGCTGGAGTTTCGAGAATGCGGCTCCAAAGGTCCCCCCGGTCCCGGAAGAACGGACGTGCAATCGGAGGGTCAACGCTGCGGAGGCGGCCAGTGACCGCATATCCCACTAAGGGAGGGGCGTCGGAGAACATGCACCGAACCTTGCCGTTCGTAAACCCGGTATTGCGCAACCTGACATTGAATTTTTCGATGGCGTTCGCAATCATGCAGGTATCGAACTGGCGCAAAGCATCGAGCTCTTCTTCCGTTAACAACGATGCAGTAGCCATTCGGATTTCCTTCCTGGCGTGGATCATTGATGACACCGCTTCGCTTTTTGCCGTTGTACGGCACCCGAAGGAGGTGCTCCCAATTGAGCGACAGGCGGCCCCTCAAGGATCGAAGGCGAAGTACGACTTGAGTCGTAGCCGTTTAAATGTACTGACGAGATGGGTTTGAGGCCCAAACTCGCCGCTTCTAACGGCCGTATCTAAGACGCGGAAAGTAGAGAGGGAGGAGGACGGTTGTAGAGATTCTTTTCGAGCAAAACACTCGAAATCGGCGAATCGGACGGTGGGATGTGCGGATATTGACCCGGATCACAGAAGATCGCGACTTCCACCCGTGGTGGCATCCAGGTCGCGGCATCATTCAGAAGGCGCTGTGGTCCGTGGGTACAAGTTTGATGCTTGGCTATGCTCGTACAGGCGTGATCGGCAACGCTGGAGGAGAAACCGTATCGCGTAGCCACGCTGACCGTCAGCGTGCACACAGCAATCAGGACGATCGCCGTAAACCAGCGCTTGCGCGGAAATTCGACATTCGTGATTCGCAGCATCGCTGTCCGAGCAAGTTTTAGCATAACGAAACTGCGGTTCGCAACTGAATGGAACGGTGAAGAGTAACAAAAGTTTCGATTCATTCTTTTCGCTGAAAGTTGCACCCCGACCCAAATATCCAATCGACGTCAACACGACCTATTGCCGTCGCTGCCGACAGTAAGTACAAAATAGTCTTCGAGTTACGAACGTCACCGCTCTTTCTCGGCACCTCCCCGAGGAATCGCTTAACCAGGTGTTGGTGGGGACCAGTAACGGAACAAAGAAACGACTACATATCAAACGTGAGCCACTGAAATCCTCCTCCGCGCTTCACCTGGAGTACTCCCGAATCATGCGGTTACGAACTGGCGGATTTTCAGGATGTGCCCTCTTTATGTTATGCGCTTCATATTGCACGGCATGAGACAAAAGATTCGCAAAGAACGAGCACGCGCACTTCGTCCTCCTCGACTCGGATGTCTTAGTTGAACCGGACTGGAGATTAACACTGCTGAAAAATGCCCGTCACCGTGACGTGTGGAACCCCTTCCCAAATGCGTCATGCCGAAGGCCCGCGCCTTCACCAGCGGGCCGAGGGATCTCCCGTGGCGCGAACGCTCGGATTCCGCACGGCGCGCCTTGCCCTCAGCGCTCGTCGACTCCGCCAGAGCCGCGGCTAACCCGGAAATGACGACCGCGCGGGCAAGTTATGGTACGGTGCTTAGCGACGGACGCGGCGCCTCTAACCCATCAGAACATTTTCCCGCGATCCGAGCCCTTCTCAACAGGAGTGACCGTGAACTACGCCCGCATTGCGTTGGCCTCCCTCGGAGCTATGCTCGCCTACTTTGTCTACGGCTTTGCCATGTTCGCCGCATGGCCGTCGATGAAAACCGAATTCCTCAAGTATCCCAATGTCTATCGTCCCAAGGACGAGATGATGAAGGTCATGCCCTACGGCATGATCGCCATCTTCATCGCGATCGTGGTCGTCACCATTCTGTACGCGAAAATCAATACCGCTGGTGGCGGCATCGCGTCGGGCGTTTACTTCGGCGCACTCATCGGCCTGTTTTCTGTCTGCACCTTCGCCATCCATAACTACATCAACCTGAACATCGGCCTCACGCTGACCGTCTACCAATCGATCGCTTACTTCATCCAGTGGGTGATCGTAGGCGGAGCCGTAGGCCTGATTTACAAACCATCGTAGATTTGGCCGCAAGATATTCGCGAGCAGACAGCTTTTGAGAAGAACGGACGAGACTGACCCTCTCACCTTCTCCGCCGGCATAAGCCCCGGGTCGTGCCAAGCTTAGCCCGTCGCCCGCTCCATTCCGTTCGCATCAGCCAAATACAGCATTTACCTGACCTCCAATTTCCGTAAAGACTACGCGCCGAAAGTAAAAACTCTCGACGTCGCTTGCTGGCTTTTGAGCATCCAAGTTTCGCATTTTCGTGCTTCGGGGACGAATCTTGGACCAACATTGGAAGATTGCTTATACGTTGCTCCTGTTTTCTTGCGCGAGCGCCCTGTCTAGCGGCCGAGCTTATTGCCAGAACCAGTCATTCGATGACTTACCGTCCTTGCCCTCGCCAGCCGAGAAAACGGTTCAAATCCCTTTTGCCGCCAGCTTCGATATCTCGACTCTGGCACCCTTGGATTTCCAGCAGAACGCGATGGGCGACGACTCACCCGGGCAAGCCTCGACCACGAACGCGCCCCCGCAGCAAGTTCGAAGTCAGGGTTCAGCGCAGCAAGGGCTCGTCATGCGCTCGGTCAAGCGAACATTGCGGGACCAGGAGGAACTCTACGAGTCTCCCTTCAAGCCCGCGAACTTTAAATGGGACGCGCTCGAACTGGGCGGCGCAGCGGCCCTTCTCGCCGCAGACCGGCACATCGAGAAACACATCGGCACAGCGCATTACACGTTTTATCAGGACACTTCCGACCTTGCCATTGGTGGGCTGGGGGCGAGTCTGGGCGCGGTCTGGATATGGGGTATCAAAGACAATCATCCGCATGCCAAGGAACTGGGATCGCTGGAGCTCGAGACCCTGGTCAACACATTTCTGATCTACACCCCGATGCAATTGCTGGCAGGACGCCAGCGCCCCGGCGAGGGAAACGGGAATGGAGATTTCTGGAAGCACCACAACATCAACACTTCATTTCCCGGCGGCCACGCCATGTTCACTTTTGCGATGGCAACAGTCGTGTCCCACGAGTATTCGCAAAAGTGGGTGCAGGTGCTCGCCTATTCGGCAGCCTCGATCGTGACGGTCACCCGATTCATGGCGCGCGACCACTGGTCCTCGGATATGTTCGTGGGTTCGGCACTCGGAATCGGAATCGGCGAACATATTTTCCACGCACACTGCGATCCAGAGCTCAGCGACTCATGCAAACACCACGTGCGCTGGATCTTCTGACCACGAAATTCCCGACGTAGCGGGCGCCCAACCTTGTGGCCCCTGACGGGTCACAGCCCGATCCCTGTATTCACACGGGAGCACTTGCACCATCCTGCGGAAAAAGCGTATAGACGAAATAACGAACTAGCGCGGAATGACATGCCAGCGATTGCGTGGCGGAGTGGGCCGTCGCGATCTACGGTTGTTCCATACCAATTAGCCGCTCAGATCATGAACGTAAGGGGAAAGGATTCTCGATGATCACACTCAATGTGAACGGGGTTCGCCGCGAGGTACAGGCATCTGAGGATATCCCGCTGCTCTACGTTCTACGCAACGATCTGCAGTTGATTGGCCCACAGTTCGGCTGCGGGCTCGCGCAATGCGGAGCCTGTGCCGTGTTGGTCGACGGCAAGGAGGTGCGCTCCTGCGTGACTCCCGCGGCCAGCGTCGCCGGCCAGGAGATCACCACGCTCGAAGGCCTTCCCGCCCGCTGGGCGAAATTGAAAGGCTTATCCGCGGAGGAAGCGAAGAACACGCTTCATCCCGTGCAGCAAGCCTGGATCGAGGAGCAAACCCCGCAGTGCGGCTTCTGCCAGAACGGGATGATGATCAAAGCAACCGAACTTCTCGAAAGCAATCCCAACCCCACCCTCGCCCAGATCAAAGATGCCTTCACGAATTCCGGTCCGTCGCCGAATCTCTGCCGCTGCGGAACTTACGTCGCGATCATTGAAGCCGTACAACACGCCGCCACCATCATGGCAAAGGGGAAATAAATCATGGCGACCATGAGCGGACAACCGCGCACTGCCGGACCGACGCTATCCCGCCGCCAATTCGTAAAAGCCGGCGGCGCCCTCGTTGTGGGGTTCAAACTGATCGGCCCTTCGGTTCTCAAGGCCGACGCTGCCAAGCCCGCGCTCTATAAGAACTCGCTTGATCCCACGCTCTCCAGTTCGTGGATCGAGATTCATCCCGACAACACGGTTCTGATCCGGACCGGCAAGAGCGACTTCGGCCAGGGGTCAACCTTCACGGCGTATCGCCAGATTGTTGCCGAGGAGCTGAACATTCCGTTCGAGGCCATCACGACGGTAATTTCCGGAGACACGCATCAGACGCCCGACGGCAGCGGCGCCTTCGACTTCCTCGGTGGGGGAACGCCGAATATCCGCAAAGCGGCCGCCTACACCCACCAGGCCCTGCTCGATCTTGCCTCCGAAAAGCTTGGCGTGCCGAAGGACAAGCTCTCCGTGAAAGACGGAATTGTTACGGGCGGCGGCAAGAGCGTCTCTTACGGAGATCTGGTCAAGAACCAGCAACTCAAGCTCACCATTCCGGTAAAAGGCGAACTGACCAGCATCATGGGACTCACCATCGAAGGCAATCCGCCGATGAAGCCGGTCAGCGAGTACACCGTCATCGGCAAGTCGTTTAAGAATTCCGTCATCAGCTCAAAAGTGGGCGCGAAAGAAACCTGGGCTACTGACCTGCGCCTGCCCGGCATGCTGCATGCCCGCGTGGTGCATCCGAAGACGCTCGGCTCAACGCTGGTGTCCGCCGGGCAAGTCGACAGGAGCAAGTTCCCGAGTTCGCAGGTAATCGTGAAAGGCAATCTGGTTGGCGTGGTTGCCTCTAACGAATGGGAAGCGATCCAGGCTGCCGAACAGGTCGCCAGCGCCACAAAGTGGACGGACTGGAAGGGCCTCCCCGGCAACGAAAAACTGCATCAGCACCTTCGCGACGAAGCCGACTGGACGAGCACGGCGGTGAGCAAGGGCGAGACCGACAAAGGAGAAGTCGGTCCGGCGCTCGCCTCGGCCCGCAAGAAACATTCGGCAACGTATCAGGTGCCTTACATGAAGCATGCGCCGATCGGCCCCACCATGGCGGTGGCCGACGTCAAGGCTGACGGCACGGTCCATATCTATACCCACAACCAGAATCCGCAAGCGCTTCGCGGCGAGATCGCGACGATGCTCAAAACGACTCCCGATCACGTGATCGTCCACTGCTATCCCGGTCCCGGGCATTACGGTCGGTCCAACGGTGGCAACGCCGGCGCAGAAGACGAAGCCGTGCTGCTTTCGCAGGCCGTCGGCAAGCCGGTCCGAGTTCAGTGGATGCGCGCCGATGATCTGCAGTGGTCCACGCAATCGGCGGCTGCCTTCGCGGATATCCAGATTGGGCTCGACGAAAAAGGAAAAATCTCGGCGTATCAGGTCGACCATTACATGCCGGCCATGCAGGATGACCGGCCGATCGGAGCGGTCCTCGCCGGCTTGCCCACGATGCCCGCGCCAAGCCCCCACGGAGAGTTCGTGACGAACACCGGGAACGGCCTCGAAGATCACTGGCTCTATGCTTCGGTTCCAAACGTCGCCGAACGCGGGCATGGCACCTATCAGGTTGGAGAGAAAGCTTCCCCGATCGCCGTCGGTCTGCGCGATCACAGCATGCGCACTCCCGGGCAGTTTCAGCAGAACTATCCGCGCGAGCTGGCGATCAGCGAGGCAGCGGCTCTCGCTGGGGCGGATGCCATTCAATTCCGTATCGACCATGCCAGCGAAGAGCGTGTGATCAGTGTGCTGAAAGCCGTCCGTGACGCTTCCGGATGGGACATGCGGCCCTCACCCCGGCCCGATGCCATATCGACGGGCACGGCTGCCGTGCGAGGGCGAGGCGCTTCCCTGATGCTTCGCAGCAATTCTTATTGGGCTTGTGTTTGTCAGATCGCCGTCACTCCCAACACCGGCAAAATCGTCGTGGAGAAGTACACGATCGCGGTCGATCCAGGCATCGTCGTGAACCCGATGCAATTGAAGCGCAACGTTGAGGGCGGCGCCATCATGGGGATCAGCCACGCCTTGTTTGAGGAGTTGCTGTTCGACGAGAGCGGAATTACGCAGGATGATTGGACGTCCTATCCGATTCCTACAATGTCCGACATTCCGGAGGTCAAAGTCGTTTTGCTGAACAATCCGAAGGCGGGAGCCTACGGCGGCGGCTCGGAGGCTGCGAATGCGCTGGCTGCGCCCGCCATCGCAGCCGCGCTCCACGATGCAACCGGAAAGATTCTCCGGCGGCTTCCGCTCAAGCCCGCCTACGTGCAGGCTGTGCTGAAGGGATAAAACAAGCCTCCGGGAATTCGTATCAATCCCGCGAACGAATGGGTATGAAGCAGGTACGGCTTGTACCTCCACTGCTCACAGGGTGCCCCACTCAAGGCTTCTCTTGCCTTGAGTGGGGAAGTTCAGATTTTCGGCCGATCAGGCTACGTCGAAACGATCAAGGTTCATCACCTTATCCCACGCCGCCACGAAGTCCTTCACGAACTTCTGGCTTGCGTCAGAGCAGGCATAGACTTCTGCCAGCGCACGAAGCTGGGAGTGTGAGCCGAAGATCAGGTCGACGCGGGTCGCGGTCCACTTCACCTCGCCCGTCTTCCGATCAAAACCTTCGTATGCGCCTCCCGAGCCATTTCCAGCCGGTCGCCAGTCCGTGCCCATGTCGAGCAGATTGATGAAGAAGTCGTTCGTCAGCGTCTCAGGCCGCTTGGTGAAAACGCCGTGCTTGGACTTCCCGGTATTCGCACCCAGCACTCGCAGTCCGCCCACCAGGACTGTCATCTCGGGCGCTGTCAGCGTGAGCAACTGCGCGCGATCCACCAGGTACTCTTCCGGCGAGATCCGCCCGTTCCCGTGGGAGTAGTTGCGGAAGCCGTCAGCTTTGGGTTCAAGCGCCGAGAATGACTCGACGTCTGTCTGTTTCTGTGTCGCGTCCACGCGTCCCGGCGTAAATGGAACGTTGACCTTGAACCCGGCCTTCTTCGCAGCTTCTTCCACCGCGGTGCAGCCGCCCAGCACGATCAGATCAGCCAGCGAGACTTTCTTCGATCCAGACTTTGCATTGAACTCCTTCTGGATCTTCTCCAGCGCCTTGAGAGTCTTCGCCAGCTCAGCCGGCTGGTTGACCTCCCAATCCTTCTGCGGAGCCAGGCGGACGCGTGCGCCATTCGCACCGCCACGCTTGTCGGAGCCGCGGAACGTCGATGCCGACGCCCATGCCGCCGAGACGAGTTGCGAAATCGACAGTCCCGACTTCACGATGGCCGCCTTCAGAGCCGCAACTTCCTTCTCGCCGATCGGTTTGTAATCGGCGGCGGGAAGCGGGTCTTGCCAGATCAGCGTTTCCTTCGGAACCAGCGGTCCCAGGTAGCGGACGACCGGACCCATGTCGCGATGTGTGAGCTTGAACCACGCCCGCGCAAACGCGTCGGCGAATTCCTTGGGATTCTCGTAGAAGCGCCGCGAGATCTTTTCGTACGCCGGATCAAAACGCAGCGACAGATCGGTCGTCAGCATCCCTGGTGCACGATGCTTCGACGGATCGTGCGCATCCGGGACCGTGCCGGCGCCCGCACCATTCTTAGGTGTCCACTGATGTGCGCCTGCCGGACTCTTGGTCAGCTCCCATTCGTACTCGAACAGGTTATGGAAGAAGTTGTTGCTCCACTTCGTCGGCGTCGTCGTCCAGGTTACTTCCAGGCCGCTCCCGATCGCGTCGCCGGCGATTCCGGATTTGTGCTTGCTCTTCCAGCCGAGGCCTTGCTCTTCAATGGTGGCACCTTCGGGCTCGGCGCCGACCAGTTTCGCGTCGCCCGCGCCATGGGTTTTTCCGAACGTGTGGCCGCCGGCGATCAGCGCTACCGTTTCTTCGTCATTCATCGCCATGCGGCGGAACGTCTCGCGGATGTCGCGCGCTGCTGCAACCGGATCAGGATTTCCATTCGGTCCCTCCGGGTTCACATAAATCAGGCCCATCTGCACCGCGCCCAGCGGATTCTGCAGGTCGCGCTCGCCGGAGTAGCGCTCGTCGGCCAGCCACTTCCCTTCCGGGCCCCAGTACACATCCTGCTGCGGTTCCCAGGTATCCTCGCGGCCACCGCCGAAACCGAATGTCTTGAAGCCCATCGATTCGAGCGCAACGTTGCCGGCGAGAATCATCAGATCGGCCCATGAGATCTTGCGGCCATATTTTTGCTTGATCGGCCAAAGCAGCCGGCGCGCCTTGTCGAGGTTCACGTTGTCGGGCCAGCTGTTCAATGGCGCAAAGCGCTGCTGTCCCGCTCCCGCGCCGCCGCGGCCGTCGCCGATGCGGTAGGTCCCGGCGCTGTGCCACGCCATGCGGATAAACAACGGTCCGTAGTGACCGAAGTCGGCCGGCCACCACTCCTGCGAGTTCGTCATGACCGCGTGCAGGTCCTTCACGACGGCATTGAGATCGAGACTCTTGAACTCCTTGGCGTAATCAAACTTCTCCCCCATCGGATCGGACAGGTTTGAGTGCTGGTGAAGAATCTGGACATCGAGCTGGTTTGGCCACCAGTCCCGGTTGCTATGTGCACGAGTTCCGCCCGAGAACGGGCACTTGGATTCGCTGGAAACGCTTTGCTCCTTATTACTGACTTCTGTCGGCATGAGTTCATCCTCCGTACACGCTGCCTCTGATGAGGCTGCGATGAAATAAATTCTTGAACCGGCCGGATCGAACGGACTCGCGCCCGCCCGTGCCGGCACCTGATTTGATCTGACATCCGAACACAAAAATCTCTACCGGGAACTCCTGCGCGCGGCACATCCCGTGCATAGGCCGCGGAAAATTACCTGGCAGTCCCGGACAATTCGCTTTCCGAGAGACCGCGAAGCCGGTTTCGGCACGTCATACCACTCCACGTCCTCGACATTGCCACAGCGATCGCAGACAAAATGGTGGTGCCGCATGCCGTTCAAGTCGAATCGTCCCGCCCGGCCTTCAACTGCCACTTCGCGCACCAAACCTGCCTTCACCAGGTCGCGCAAGTTGTTATAGGTGGTGGCCCTTGACGAGAGAGGATCTGCGCGATTCACGGCGTCGAAAATCTCCGCAGCCGTGGGATGCCCCTTATGATCCATCAGAAACGCCATGACCGCATAGCGCTGCGTGGTGCAGCGCAGTCCGGCGCTCTCCAAGGACCTTTTAATCGCGTCGGTTGTCATGGAACAAATTAGATTATATCTAAACTAGCTTGTTGTCTACATTCGGCGACGAGGGGAAGCCGAGCCCGCCACCTCAGCCAAGCGGAACGCCTCGAAACACAAATCGCCACGTTGGGAAAAAGTTCCCTTTTTTCACCTCTGCGGATTTCTCGAACCTCTGCACCTCGGCTCGCCTGTGGATAACTCTGAAAAAACCCTCCTGTCGCGGTGGCCCATCGGTTGCGAGGGAGTGCACTACGTAGTAAACTTACGGCGCCGAAGCACGTCCCCGGCTGAGTGTCTGTGGGGCACCGTCAGCCGAGTCGGATGTGTGCCCCAGGTTTCCCCCACCAAAGTACTGTTGTCTGACTGCGATGTCCCCGAGCGTACCGTCCAAGATCGGGAAGTACGACGTGCTGGGTGTTATTGGCCGCGGCGGCATGGGAGTAGTGTATAAAGCCGTCGACCCCCGGCTCGATCGCCAGGTCGCGATCAAGATGATGACGGGGGGATTCGTCGACGACCCCGACCTGCGCAAGCGCTTCTTCCGCGAAGCCCAATCCCTCGCCAGCCTGCAGCATCCCAACATCGTTACCGTGTATGACCTGGGTGACTTCGAAGGCAACCCCTACCTGGTCATGCAGTTAATGGAAGGCGAGACCCTCGACGTCGCTCTCGCCAACCAGCGCAAGTTCAATTTTCTCGAGAAATTCAACATCATCATCCAGGTCTGCAACGGCCTCGCCTACGCCCACCAGCGGTTTGTCGTCCACCGCGACATCAAGCCCGCCAACATCATGCTCGAGAAAGACGGCGGCACCAAGATCTTCGACTTCGGCATCGCCCACGTGGGCGACCAGAGCGTCACCAAGACCGGGCAGATGGTCGGCACGCCTCCATATATGTCGCCCGAGCAGATCAACGGCAAGACCGTTGATGCTCGCAGCGATCTGTTTTCTCTCGGCGTGGTGCTCTACCAGCTTTGCACGGAGCGCCTTCCCTTCCAGGGCGACAGTCCGGCCAGCACCTTCCTCAAGATTCTTTACGACCCGATCCCGCCGCTACGGACGTTCCTGCCCTCGTACCCGCCGGAGCTGGACGGCATCATTGAACGCGCGCTGGCCAAGGATCCCGCCGACCGCTATCACTCCGCCGACGAGTTCGCCCTCGACCTCGGCCACCTCGTCGCCCAATTCCGCCAGGAAGTCGTCACGCGCTACATGCGCGAAGTCACGGCGCTGCTCGAGAAATCTGATCTTCACAAAGCCAAGGAACTTCTGCTCGTCGTCCTGAGAGCGGACCCGCAGCACCTGCCCGCGACGCAGGGTTTACGGGATGTAGAACGCCGCCTCCGCAAGGAAGAGATCAGCAGCCAGGTTCGTCGCTTGCGGCAGCAGGCCGACGAGTGTGTGGCCCGCCAGCAATTAGAAGCCGCGCAGGGTTTTCTCGAGCAGGCCATGGCGATCGACAACACCGACGCCGACCTGCGCCAGCACGCCGAGTCCGTCCGCGGCGCCATCGCACAGGCGCGCAAGCTCCGGGAAGTGCTGAAGTCGGCGGAGTCCGCCCATCACGAGGGCGATCTCGATATCGCCAAGCAGGCGATCGAAGAGGCGCTGCAGATCTCCCCCAGTGACACGCAAGCCAAGGCGCTCTACCGGATCATTCAACGGGAGTGGCTCGAACGCTCGCGCCAGCGCCAGATCGAAACCTATCTCTTCCAGGCCCGCCAGCACATCTCCGCACGTAACTTCAGCGATGCGCTCGAAACCCTGAAGCTCGCGGAAGCTCTGGATCCGACCGCGCCCCAGATTCACTCTCTGGTCGAAACCGCTACCGCCGGATTGGAACAGGAGCGCCGGCGCAAGGAAGTCGAGGGCGCGATTCGTGAGATCGAGTCCGCCCTCAATAAGGACGACTACAAAGGCGCATGCCAGAAAGCGGAAGCGGCTCTCGCCCGCTTCCCCGAAGAGCGGACCATCGTCAAGCTCAAGGCACTCGCCGACCGTCAGCGCCAGATTGAAGAGCGCCGCCAGCTGGTGGAAGAGCAGCTATCGCTCGCTCGCAAGCTTCTGCAGGTCAATCGCAACGAAGAGCTGCTGGCGTCTCTCGAAGCCACCATCGCCAAGATCGGTCCGGAACCGCGCCTGCAGAGCCTGCTCGGAATCGTTACCGAAAACGTGCAGCGCGAGCGGCTGGAGCGGCGCAAGTCCGAAATCCTGCAACGCGCCCGCGAGATGCTCGGCAACCAGCAATACGATTCGGCGATTCGCACCCTGGAAGCTGCGCGGGCCGAACTGAAGAACGAGCCAGAACTCGACGAGCTTCTCCAATTCGTGCGCGACGAAGCCGCCGCCGAGAAACGTCGTCGCGAGGCGGCCGCCGCCGCGGAGAAAGCGCGGGCATTCGTCGCCGAGCAGAAGTACGACGACGCGATCCGCATCCTCGAAATCGTCCTGCAACAGAACACCGACCCGGACCTCCGCATTGCCCTCGCCGAGACACGCCGCGCCGCCTCCGAGTATCAGGAGCGCATGGAATCCGCGCTCGCTTCGGCGGAGCGGCTCGTAATGGCGCGCAAGTACGTTGAGGCCGTCAAGCTGCTCGAGGCGCAGCCCCCGGCCTACCTGCGCAACCCATCGTTCAGCAAGCTGCTGGAGGGTGCTCGCAGCCAGGCTGATCGCATGCGCCGCGTCCGTGAAGCCGTGGATCAGTCGCAGCGCCTCTGCGACGACGCCGATTACGCTGGCGCCCACAAGGTCCTCGAGGATTGGCGGCGCAGGAACGGCAACGATCCCGACCTCGATGCGCAAGATACGCTGATCGAGCAGCGCCGTACGGACGCTTCCCGCCGCGCCGGCGAAAAGGCGATTAATGAGGCACGCACGCTCATCGCCGGGGGCGACTACCAGTCCGGCCTCGACAAACTTCAGGCCATCGCCGAACTGGTTGTAGATCTGCCCGAAGCTCTTGCGAACGAATTTCGTACCCTGCGCCAGGTCGCGGCCACAGGCCTGGTGGAATCGCGCAAGAGCCAGATCGAGCAGTCGGTCGACAAAGGCGAACTCACTCGCGCGGGAAATATTCTGCGGCAGGCGCTTGCGCAGTTTCCCGCAGAGGCCGACCTTTCCAACCTCGGCAAAGTTGTCGAAGGAGAAACCACGCGCCGCGGAGCCGCGCAACAGAAACTCGCCGAAGCCCAGGCCGCTTTCGACGAAGAACAGTGGAGCTCCGGCGGAGAGCTTCTCGCCAAGGCATTCGCCTCTTCCTCACGCGCCCCGGCGGTTCGAGCCAAAGTCATCGACGCCTTCGTGCAGGCCGCTTTCCTCGCCGTCGAGACCGATTGGCGCGCGGCGGAGGCTCTACTCAAGCGGCTCGCCGAACTGAAGCCCGATTACGATCCACCTTCCCTGCTCCGCCTCCAGATCCGCGAGCACGAGCGCGAAGAAACCGTCGGACGTTACATCGGGCACGCCAAGGTTCTCATGGCGATGGGCCATCTGCAGGAGGCGCTGAGCAAGCTCAATGAAGGCCTGAAGGCGCTTCCCGACGATGTCACGCTGGTCGAACTCCGCAAGTCCGTCCTGGAGCGCATCCGCCAGGAAGAAGAGCGGGGACGGCTGGAGCGGGCACGCGTCGAAAAAGAAACCTTCCTCCGCGATGTCATCGCCCGCGTCGAGCGCGAGCCACTGCTCGAGCGCCGCATCAGCCTTCTCGAAGAAGCGCTCGTCCGCTTCCCCCAGGAAGCGCAACTGCAGCAAATGATCAGCGTGACGCGCGAACTCATGACGCGCGTGGCCACAATTGTTGCCGATGCGCGCAAGCTCGAGGACTCCGGGAAATATGACGAAGCCCTGGCGCAGTGGAGAGTCGTTCGCACCCTGCACTCGCTGCAAAGCGATCTCCAGAGCAACATCGGGCGCGTCACCCGGCTTCGCGATGAGAAGCGCGCGAAGGCGAAGGCCGATTGGCTCGACCAGGCTCGCCGTGGGCTCGAGGCCGCCGACTTCGACCGCACCCGTACCATCCTTCACGATGCAGGCAAGCAGTTCCCGCAGGATCCTGAATTGACGCTCCTGGAAGCGCAGCTTGGCGGCGCGATCAAGGCGCGCGAGAAGGCGGAGAAGTATCTCGTCGAAGCCAGCCGGATGTTCGAACGCTCGCGTTGGGCCAAGGGTATCGACGCCTTGAGCCGCGTCCTCGAGATTGCTCCCAGCGACGCTGTTCTCCGAAGCCGGTCGCTGAGCTGCCTCGTGAAAGCCGCGGAGGCCGCGCTGGCCAGCGACGTCCCCACCGCGCACATGCTGCTTGACCGCGCCGCTTTGCTCGATCCCTCTGCGTCCCAGGTCGTGAGTCTGGATCGCAGGATCAAGGATCGCGAGCGCGAACAGGCGATTCTCGATCGGCTGGCCAGCGTCCGCCGCACCCAGCAGGGCGGCGATCTCGAAGGCGCCCGGCTCGAAGTCAACCGCTCGATCAAGGCTTTTCCCGAGGAACAGCGCTTCGTCCAGGTCCGGCAGGAGATTGAACGGCAGATCCAGCAGATCGAGGAGCGCAAGACACAGGAAGCCGAAAGAACGCGCCAGCTCGAGATCGAGCGCGAGCGGGAGCGCGAAAAACGGCGACAGGAAGAGATCGAGCGCGAGCGCATCCGTCAGAAGGCCCGCGAAGAAGAAGAGCGGCTTCGTCGAGAAGAAGCAGTGCGCCAGGAAAAACTGCGCGCGCAAGAGGCCGAGCAAAGAAGAATTGAAGAAGAAAAGCGCAAACGCCTGCAATCCGAGCAGATCGAGAAAGAGCGTAAGGAAGCCGCCGAGCGTGAACGCCTTCGCGCCGAAGAAGCCGAGCGCCAGCGGCTCGAGGATGAAAAGCGGAAGAAGCTGCAGGCTGAGCAGCTTGAAAAGGAACGAAAGGAAGCCGTCGAGCGCGAGCGCATCCGTGCCGAGGAAGCCGAGCGCAAGCGTCAGGAAGACGAAAAGCGAAAACAACTTCTGGCCGAGCAGCTCGAAAAAGAACGCAAGGAAGCCGCCGAGCGGGAACGCATCCGCACCGAGGAAGCCGAACGCAAGCGTCTCGAAAAAGTGGAGCAGGAAAAGGCCCTCGCCCTCCAGCGCGAACAGGACCGCTTACGCGAGCAGGAACGTCTGAAAGCGCTTGAACAGGAGCGCCTGAAAGCCGAAAAGCAACGCCTCGAAGAGAAGCGCCGCCAGGAAGAGGAAGCTCGCAAGAAAGAAGAGCAGCTTCGCCAGGAACGAGAGTTGGCGAAGAAGCAGGAAAAAGAGCGCAAAGCCCAGGAAAAGGCGCGCAAGCGCGAGGAAGAGGAACGCCGGGAGGCCGCCGCTTCCGCGAAGCGCAAGCAGGAGCAGGAAGCCGAGCGCCGCCGCAAGGAAGAGCGCCAAAAGGAAGAACTCCGCCAGAAGCAGAAAGCGCAACAGGAAAAAGAAAAACAAAAGCTGGCCAAGCCAGTGGAGCCCGAAGAGCCGAAGGCTGGCATGTGGGCGACCATCGCGATGCGTACGCCCGCTCCAGTCTCCGGAAAAGCGAAAACGCAGGGCGCAGCGGCCGAGGCTTCAGCCGATGCCGCCCCGCACCCGGTCGCTTCCCGGCTCACTCCCGCAACGTTGAAAGCGATCTATGCGGCCGCCGCCGTTTTGCTGGTGGTAGGCGCACCGATTGCCTGGAAAGCACTGTCGCCGCACACGATCGCGATTCAACTTACCTCAATGCCAGATGGCTCCGCGGTCACTGTCATCTCCAGGGATCATTCCGGAAGCCCTCAGCATTGCGTGACTCCGGTGTGCAACATCAGTCTTCCGCCCGGAAAGTATTCCGTTGAGGTCAAGCACGAAGGCTACGAAACTGCGCAGCAGGAAATTGAAGTTGGATCTAACGGCGAGCACAGCTTCCCAATCGCGCTGGTCGCGTCGCCCCCGCCGCCTCCGCCCACTCCGAGCGGCGGCAACGGAGGCGCAACCGTTTCTCCGCAATTGAGTTCGCTCCAGCTCCGGGGCCTTAGCGGAAATGCTGAGCTTTTCGTGGATGGAAAATCTGTCGGCCGCATCGGCCACAACGGAGAGTTCACCACCCAGGTGCCCGTGGGCGAGCATCAGGTGAAAGTTCTTGCTAAAAATCAAAATTCGATTATAGTGGTGCGCAATTTCGTCGCTGGCCGCGTCGTCTCTTTGGGGCGAGACGACCTGTATCCCCCCACACAAGCGCCGGAAGACCTGGAGTGGCAGTCATCTCTGGGTTCGGAATCAATCGATTCCCTCGAGAAATTTCTTCAGAAATACCCAAGCGGCGCCCACCACGCCGAGGCGGCGGAGATGTTGGAAACCAAGTTCTGGGAAAAGGATCTCCAGGCCAATACCGCGGAGTCCTATCGGGATTATCTCGGTCATTACGGGCAAGGTGCGCACGCTATGGCTGCCCGCGAAGAGCTGGCCTTCCTGACGATCGATCCGAAAGATCAGGGAGCTCTCGACAGTTTCGCCCGGGTTTACCCCAACAGCCGCCACCGAGGCGAGATCGACCGGCTCCGCGACGATGCGGCGTGGCAGCACGGCCAAGCCGATGAAACTGGGTTGAACAATTATCTCTCGCAATTCCCCGCCGGAAAGCACGCATCCGATGCCCGGGCCAAGCTCACGGATCTCCGCGACGATGGGGCCTGGCAACACACCAACCGCTCCGACGAAAACAGCTTGAACGCCTACTTGAGTGCCTTTCCAGAGGGCAAGCACGTAAAAGATGCCAAGACGGTTCTGGCGGAATTGCGCCGTCCGGCTCCACCTGCTCCTTCTCCGCAACCGATTTCCCCGCAACCGAAACCGCTGAAAGAACGTGAAGAACCGGCGATCCGCGCCGTGCTCGGTCGTTACGAGCAGGCTTTCAAATCTAGAGACGCGGACGCCTTGCTGAAGATTTGGCCGAACATGGGTAACAAAAAGTACAAGGACTTCAAAGGTCTGTTCTCCGCCGTAAGCTCTTCATCGGCGCGTCTGGATGTCCAGGACATCCAGGTTGGGGGAAACGCGGATACAGCCACCGCTACCACGAGCTTTTTCCAGTCGTTCACTCTGAAGGGCGGCGGTGGCAACAACCAGCATCAGGATCAGGTGGTTTTCGACTTAACAAAATCCAACGGAGCCTGGGTTATCAGTAACGTTCGCTAACGGTCGGGCGCCTGCCTGGCCGCAGCTTGGCCCTCTGTAGGTTCCTCGAAAGTTGTGGGGCCCCATAGAATCCACAGGAGATTCACTTATGAAAAGATTTGGCGCAAGTGTCGGGTTTCTCGTTCTTCTCTTCACCGCTGCCTCTTACGCTCAAAATGGTCCATGCGCGTCGCCAAGCGGCAAACTTGCGTGTGTTCTTCCGCAGGAATATGGAATTGGTTCGGGTGGCGCATTCAATTTCACCACCGTGCTCTACGACGCTCAAGCTGGGCCAAACGCCAAGAACTTCCACCCGCAGCATTTCGGGTCAGATTTTTCTTCGCTCCTTGGGCCGTTGACGGGCGACATCGCACGGCAGGCCAACCTGCTGCCGATTGCATCCCCCTCTTCCGGTGTCTTGCTCACCTACGACACGTCGCTCAAGACATTCGTCGTGAGTACCGACAGCCTGGGACCAATCCTCGGCGAGCGCGGCGACACCATCGGACGCCACAAGCTCTTCGTTGGATTCAGCTATCAGTACTTCAACTTCGACAAGATTGACGGCGTCAATATGCGGAGCATCCCGGCGATGCTCGTGCACCGCGACGACAACCAGGACGATACACCGCTCAACACCACGCCCACGGTCACCTGCAGCGCAGCGCAAAAATCCACCGCGGCACAGAATCTCGGCGGCTGCGCCTTCGTTCGCGACTTGATCAATACCCAAAACTCGATTGCCCTGAAGGTCAATCAATACACCGCCTACGTCACCTTCGGCCTCACCAAGAAGATCGACATTTCCGCCGTCGTTCCCTTCGAAACGGTTCGCATGTCGCTCTACTCGCAAGACACAATCATCCCGGGCTCAGACGGAAGTTTTGCCCCAACCGCGAACAGCCCGGACGCGACGATTTTGAACCAGAACGTGACCGACTCTCATGGTGCCCCGCTCTTCCTTCACTTGTTCAAGGATTGCGTCAACACCAGCCCGGCTGGCGGCGTTGCAGATCTTGCTGCTCCCTGCACCCAACACACCTTCCCCGATCCCACCTGGATTGGAACGTCGTTCACAAGCAATGGAACCACGGTGACTGGAACTCCCGGCACGCCGAATGGCAGCAACGCGATCAACTCGGCATCCGGCATCGGCGACGTCGTGGCCCGCGTGAAGTGGAATGCGGTCTCCGGTGAACATCTTCGCGTGGCTGGCGGCGCCGACGTCCGCCTGCCGACAGGCGACGCCTTGAACTTCCTCGGCTCCGGGTCCTACGGCGTGAAGCCTTTCGCCGTTTTGTCCTACCGGGCGAGAGTATCGCCGCATGTTTTGGTCGGCTACGAGTGGAACAGTCAATCGATCCTCAGCAGCCGCCAATCCACGGTTACCACTGCTACCGGCCCGTCACAGGAGATCGGCTTGGCTTCTAACCGCAAAGGCTATATGCCCAGTGATTTCGTCTACTCCGCTGGTGCCGATACATGGATCACGAAATGGCTAACTGCGGCCGTCGACATCGTCGGCGCCAGGTACTTCCGCGGCGGAACCGAATCGGTGACTTCCCAGCCGTTCCTCGCCCCCTGCACCTCGGGGTGCACGGCTGAGCCTGCTACCCCGACTGTTTCCTACAACAGTCTTAACCCTAACTTCAACGCGTCTTACAGCATCACCAACTTGTCGGCCGGCGCCAAGATTCGCCCCATCCCAAAGTCGAAGCTGGTGATTACCGGAAACGTGATCGTGCGGCTCGACAACGGCGGACTGCATGCCAAGCCCGCTCCTCTGGCCGGAATCGGTTATACATTCTGATTCCAGACAAATTACCCAGTGGCCTTCGAGCCTGGCTCGGAGGCCTTTTTTGTTGGATTTTTTTTGGCTGCGCTTACTTCGGAGCTGATGGAAGGGCCGTCGGTGACCTCAACAAATCAAGGCACTTAGCGACCAACCTGAAGCGGCCCGCCTCATCGTCGGCTCTGGCTGAGCCTCCCTGCAATACCTGAGAGCCTCCTACAAAAATCGATGTATTGTCGCGTTTCGCGCGGAAGCATCAGACTAGGTAGTGGCGAAGCTTATCCAGGGGGAAGTCGTGTACGAACGTCGTATCAAGGCGCTTAGCATGCTGCTGCTGAAAGAAGAAGATCCACAATCCTTCACCGTTCTGGCAAATGAGCTTCGTGCAGCAATCCACTCCCACATCGAACATCTGCGATCCTGCGTGAGCCAGGTCTCGGAAGTACGCTTTAACGACTTCGAGGCATTCGACTGGCCCAAATTTCGTGACGAACAGCATCCCCGGTCTTCCACTCATTCTCTGGAAAATACTCTCGTGTCATAGGACCGCTTCAGTCGTCGTGCCGGAATCAGCGCTTCAGGATTGATGACTCCCGGGGTTCAGCCCGGATTCTGTGCGGTGCTTTTCTGTTACTCTCATCGGCAGCCCTGTTGTTTGTCTGCGAGCCTTCAAGGCCTCTCCGTACCGGGTTGCGCGTCGCCATGTCAAAGACCTCTCAGCAGCAGGATGTCTCTGTCCTTTCCGCCTCTAAGCTCGGATTACTGCATTTAACCCCGAACGACTGGACTCTGATCGCTGACAAAGCGAAGCGGATGGAATTCAAGTCCGGCGATTCCATCGTCCAGCGTGGCAAGCGAACAAGCGGCATTTACCTGCTGATAAAAGGAACCGCAAAAGTGCAGATTCCTGGCCAGCCCATCTCGCGCGCAATCGTTCCCGGCGAGGTCTGCGGCGAGATTTCTTTTATCGATGATCAGCCCGCCACCGCGAGTGTGATCGCACACGATTCGGTTGCGGCCTACTATCTCGACCGCACAACCGCCCAATCTTTGTTCGAGCTATTCCCCCATCTCGGATCGCGCTTCTACCGCTCGCTCGCGTCCTGCCTCTCCCGCCGCCTGCGCGAGTTGATCGACGCGGATCAACAAAAATAAGTACCCAGTACCGAGAAAACACACCGGTCCCGTGAGAGACGGTGGGATCGCCCCTCAGGATTGCACGCTGGCAACCGGATACTGCATTCAAAAGACTGTGCTAGCCTAAATCTGCCTGCGTGCAAGTCCGCGCACAGGCGTGTTCCACTCCCGGGCATCTATGGTCAACTCCGAAAATCTGAGGCTGGCCCTCCTGTCGGCCGCCGTGCTGGGGTTTCGCCACGGCCTGGACTATGACCATATCGCCGCCATCACCGACATCAGCAGCGTGCAGGCCCGGGCCCGCGACGCCATGCGTTACGGATTGCTCTACGTCGCCGGGCACGCGACGACCGTCGCCATCCTGGGATCGGCCGCCATCGGCTTCCGCCTGTCGCTACCCGCTGCCAGCGACCGCTGGGCGGAGCGGTTAGTCGGGATCACGCTTCTGATCCTCGGCCTCTATGTGCTGGGAACGTTTTTTCGTCCTGGGATGCACCGCCATTCCCACCCGCGCACGCGAATCACGCTGCTCGTCAACGGATTCCTGTGGTTCTACTGGAAGCTGACTCGCATCTTCGGCGGCACGCGCGTCGAAGCGCCCCAGGTTTTCAAAGACGGATACGGCACCGCATCGACCTTCTTAGTGGGCGTAATTCACGGCCTGGGTGCGGAAACTCCAACCCAGATCCTGCTTTTCCTGGTTGCCGCCAACCTGGGTGGAACCGCCGCTGGATTGCTGGGATTGATGATGTTCATCCTGGGCCTGCTGGCCATGAACACACTGATGTGCGCCGTGGCCGCCGGACTGTTTTCGCTCGACAAGCTGCGAGGCTGGCTCGCTCCAACAGGAGAATCGCACGGCCTGGTCGCTCGGAGCGTCTCGTCACTGCTGAATGTGGTCAGCGCCAATGCGATTCCCGGACTAAGCCTGCTGACCTCTGCCTACAGCATCGTCGTAGGAACGATCTTCCTGCTGGGCACCGCCGACAAGCTACCTTCCCTTACCTGAAGGCTACGAGCTCCACGAAAGAAGATGGCTGAGAGTTTCCCTTCGTGAACCTTCGTGTCCTTCGTGGTTGAAGGTTTTGCTGGAAAAAATAAGAAGCGCCCCGTAACTCTCTCGAGTCACGGGGCGCCCGAACAGCCCTCCCCCAGAACTGCTCAAGAACAACTCTAGATCGGGTGCCCCGGAATTGTGAATTCCACAATCGTGCTATCGGATGGCCCATTCGCTCCTCGGAAATCCACCCGATCTCTGGAGTACCTGAACTTTCTATTTTGCGCCTCGCGCCTGCACCGCAAGCTCTTACGTTTCATGGCGATGGAGCACTTCCGAAAAAATCGGCTCCCGCATTCCGTCCGTCGCAGCACCTAGGGCTCCGTTACCGGCGTAATCGCCCCGGGGGGATTACCGTTGACCCGCCTTCGCCACGATTCTTAAAGTGGCCGTAGGGGGTTGTATGAAAGACATCCATGAGGTCCTGCGGCAGAAGCAGTCAAAGTATGCACAGCTGGGCAAGCAGATTGAAATGCTGCAGCAGGCTGCAGAAAAGCTCCGGGAAGTAGCTCCGCTGCTGGCCGAAAACGACGACGAAGACAACGCCGTGCTGGGTGAAGTGGAAGAAGGTTCTGGCTCGGCCGATGCCATGGCAGCCAAAGCCGGCGCGAACTCCAGCGCTGCCTCCGCCAAGCCGCGGCCTGCAGCTCCACGGTGGCCCTAATCGGCGGCTGTGGTTCCGCACGACGTGATTTATGACCCTTCAGGCATTACTGGTTTCGAGTGACGATTCCGCGGCGGATGTTCTCGGCAGGGTTCTGCCGGCGCTCGGCCTCGCCCTGGATCGCTCCAGCGATCCCGAAACCACTATTGCGCGAATTCAGCAGCAGAAATTCGACGCGATCCTGACTGACTACGATAACCCTGACGCAGCCGCCGCGGTGCAGCAGTTGTCCGCAAAGCTTGGCCTCGCGTCGCTCAGCGTAGCCCTGCTGACCGATGCCGGCAAAGTACGCCACGTGCTGAACGGCGGCGCTCAGTTCGTTCTCTACAAGCCGCTCTCGGAAGACGCGGTCCGCGCGGGTTTGCGCGCCATGGCCGCTCTGTTGAACCGCGAGCGGCGCCGGTCTTTCCGTGTTCCCGTTCAGGCGCCCGTTGAGATCAAGCTGGCCGACGAGCGCAAGGTCGACGGAATCCTCCTCGATCTTTCCGAAACGGGCATGGACGTCCTGACCGCCGAGGCGCAGGGCGTCGGTTCCCTGCTCGGATTTAAATTTCAGTTGCCCGATGGCTCTCTTGCGGTTGAGGCTCACGGGCAAGTCGTCTGGGCGAATCCCAACGGGCAGACCGGCGTTCATTTCGTTGATGTGCCGGATCCAGTCTCGAACGGATTGAAGGCCTGGATGAAAGCGGCAGTCGCCAGCTCCGGCGCTGACCTGAACGAAACCGTTCCCCACTGCAAGCTGACCGATCTAAGCCTGGGCGGATGCTACGTTGAAACGGACGCGCCCTTTCCCGAGCGCGCTCTCATTGATCTTTGCCTGAAGACTGGTGAACTTGAAGTCCACACCGAAGGCATGGTCCGCGTGGCCCATCCCGCTCATGGAATGGGAGTCGAGTTCCCCTCCCGCACCGCCGAGCAACGGCAGCAGGTCGAAAACGTCATCAACTTTCTCCGCAACTGTCCCGAAAGCGCACCCGAATTGATCATCTCTCCGCGCTCGCTCGTCGCTGACCTGAGCCAGTTCGAAGGCAGCGAGGCCGAGATGGAAGATCCTCTGGTTGACTTGGTCCGTCGCGGCACATCGCTGGACCAGGATGCCTTCCTCGCCGAATTGCGGCATCAGCGCAATCCGGAAGCCGCCTCAGCCTGAACTCTGTTCTCGCAGCGCTTTTCCCGAACGTCCTCTTCTTCGTCTTTCACCCATTCCGCCCAAAGCCTCTCGTGGCAGGTACTCTAGTGGCGAGAAGTTGCAGTGCGGCGCGTGCTAAGAGGTACGACCGAAGGGACGAACTTGGGAGCGAGAGGCTTTGCGGCGGAGCGGGCCAAAGAGTTGAAGGAGCCCTGCCCCGTCTCTGGCGCGGGCTCCTCAACTCCTGGCGGTCTGTTCCACCCAATGCCTGTCACGCTATCGGACGCCCGTTGCGCCGGGGTTTCAGCAATATTAAATGTAGATGAAATGTGTAGACTGGGAAGCGCTTCGGTGTGAGTTGAAATCCTGATGGAGCGAGCCAAAGCGATTCTGCCCCTGACCCGGACTGACAACTTTTCCGCCTCCGACCGCGAGCGAGCACGTCTGCTTTGGACTCCGCTGCTGGCTATCGCGGCCGCGGCTCTCGCGGTCGAAATTCCCTTCCTCCACTTCGGAACGCCTTCGGGCCACGACGTTGAGTTCCATCTCTACTCCTGGCTCGAGGTGCTGACGCACTGGCAACAAGGCGTCTGGCTTCCGCGATGGGCAGCGCTCGCGCACTTCGGCTACGGAGAGCCACGATTCATCTTTTATCCGCCGGCCTCATGGCTTCTAGGATCGCTGCTCAGCTCCATCGTTCCGTGGCGCGTGGCGTCTGCGGTTTACATCTGGGTTGCGCTCGTGCTCGCGGGAGCTTCGATGTTCACGCTCGCGCGGCGCTGGGTGTCGCGGCGCGACGCGGCATTTGCGGCGGTGTTCTATGCCGTGAATCCCTATCACCTGGTGATCATCTACTGGCGCAGCGCGTTCGCCGAACTGCTGGCCAGCTGCCTGGTTCCGTTGCTCCTGTTGTTGGTGTTAAGGCTCGCCCAGGGCGACCGCCGGGTGATACCCGGTCTGTCGATTCTGTTGGCGGCGGCGTGGCTCACGAACGCACCTGCGGCTGTGATGATTCACTACTCCCTTGCCTTGCTGCTCCTGATCCTGGCTTGGCAAAAGAAATCGTGGCACATTCTCGCCTGGGGAGCGGCGGCCGTCGTGATCGGCGCGTGCCTCGCGTCGTTCTATCTGGTGCCGGCGATTTATGAGCAGCGCTGGGTCACGATCGCCGAAGCGGTATCTGCCGGATCCCGCCCCGCAGATAACTTTCTTTTTATTCACACCAGCGACGCCGACCATGACGCCTTCAACCGCATCATCTCATGGGTCGCGCTGCTGGAAATGGCTGTGATCTTTACCGCGGCATTGGCCGCCCGGAAATGGCGCGCCGCCCATTCTTCCCTTTGGACGTTACTGCTGGGCTGGGCCGCGGCCTGCAGCCTGCTCATGTTCCCCGTCACAGCGTTTGCTTGGTCGGTGCTGCCGAAACTGCGGTTCATGCAGTTTCCCTGGCGCTGGCTGCTCTGCCTCAGCGTGGTTTTTGTGCTGTTCTTGACTGTGTCGTTGTCGCGCACCTGGATACGGATCGCCATCTACGCCGTGGCACTTCTGGTGATCGCAACCGCGTGGGTAAGAATCCAGCCGCCGTGGTGGGACAACGCATCCGACCTCAAAGAGATGCGTGACAACATGGCGGACGGCATCGGCTATGAAGGCACCGACGAATACACGCCCCTGGGAGCAGAGCCCACCGCCGTCGACAAGGACGCGTGGAAAGTTCGCGTCGCCGGAACGGCGCATGCCGCCATCAAAGTGCAATCCTGGACCGCCGAGTCGAAGGCGTTCACCGTCGAGATGTCCGCTCCGGATCGCGTTGCCTTGAAGCTGTTCTCCTATCCGGCGTGGCAAGCCAAGGTAAACGGGCAAGTGATCGAAACTTCATCGCTGGAGCCGACCGGCCAGATGCTGGTACCAGTCGAGGCAGGAGTGAATCACGTTGAAGTAACATTCCGCCGCACGTGGGACCGCACCGTGGGCGGCTGGATCACATTGCTGTCTTGCCTAGCACTGGGCGGAGCAACCTGGTTCGCAAGGCCGCGACCGCTGTCATCCTGAGCGAAGCGAAAGACAAAGACCCATGCACGTTTCCGTCACCGGCAGACTGCGTACGCGCTCCACGGCAAAAGGCGCCGTCAGGATGACGATAATTTTATGAAGAGAGTTCTGATTGCCACCTCGAACCCCGGCAAGCTCCGCGACTTCGCCGGAGCGGCCGCCGCGCACGGCATTGAGATCGCCGGCATCCCCAACTTCGCTGCACTACCGCTCGTCGTCGAAGACGGATCCACCTTCGAAGAAAATGCCCGCAAGAAAGCGGAAGAGTACAGCGTTCACGCTCGCGGAGAGATTGTTGTAGCCGACGACTCCGGTCTGGAAGTGGACGCGCTCCACGGCGAACCCGGCGTCCACTCTGCGCGTTATGCCGCTCCCGACCTGCACGGCATGCAGCCGTACGAAGCCGGCGAAAACACCGACGACAACGCCAATAATGCTCGCCTCATTCGCGAGTTGAAGGATGTAGCGCCCGAGAAGCGCACCGGAAGATTTGTCTGTGTCCTTACCGCCGCGCGAGATGGGAAAACTTTGGCGACATTTCGCGGCACAGCCGAAGGCCTGATCCTCGACGCCCCGCGCGGAACGAACGGCTTTGGATACGACCCGCTCTTCTATTTCCCGCAAATCAGGAAAACATTCGCCGAGCTAAGCGCCGAAGAAAAAGCGCAGTACAGCCACCGCGGCGCCGCCTTTCGTAAATTTCTGGACTGGTGCGACGAAATTCAGCCCCATAGGGCCTAGCCCGGACAGCCGAAGCCGTCTGCCGCTATGTTTCGCTCATCCCCAGCTGCGTCGTCCCGAAGGCGCGCGCCGTCACCAGCGCGCCGAGAGATCTCCCTCTCCACGGACCCGAGGGTGTTGTTGGTCTGAGATCGATCGCTCCGCCTGAACAACGGCCCCGCTCAGGATGTCGCACTCGATCCGACCCCCGGCGCATATGCGTTCTAAATTTGACTTCACTTCCAGCGGAGCAAGATAATAGAAGGTTCTTTTCTCATTGCTGGGGTTATAAGGAGCGCTTCTTGGCATCAGCCAGCCCTACTGCTCCCGTTTTGTCTCGTGGCGTGGCGCCTTTGCGGGCCGGACAGGGGATTTCGTTCTTCCTGCGCCGCCTGCATTCGCTGACCGGCATCATTCCTGTCGGCGCATTTCTCTTCGAGCACATCCTCATCTCGAACTCCACCGCCATCGGACAAGGCGGGCCCGCGGCCTATGCGCGTCAGGTCACGTTCCTCGCGAATCTGCCGCTGGTGTTTTTCCTGGAACTGTTCGGCATCTGGATTCCCATCGCCTACCACGGCCTCTACGGCTTCTACATCTGGTATCGCGGCGATTCGAACACTCTGTCTTATCCCTGGAGCGGCAACTGGATGTACACGCTCCAGCGTTGGACCGGCGGCATTGCCTTCATCTACATCGCCTGGCACATCTACACCATGCGCTTTCTCGGCGCCGACCTCCATGCCGACCCGACCTTGTCGTTCGGCAAGGTGCAGCACGAAGTCTTGCAGGCGCCGCTATTCCTCTTCTATGTCGTCGGATTGATCGCGGCCTCCTGGCATTTTGCCTACGGCATCTGGTTGTTCTGCGCGAAGTGGGGAGTTGTGGTCGGCGACAAGGCCCAGAAGCGGCTCTTGATCCTCTGCCTGGCTTTCTTCTTTGTCATGTCAGGCGTTGGATTGGCCAGCCTGGCATCGTTCCGTTCTCTTCCGCAGCAGCCGTATGATTCGGGCACCATCAACGACCGCAATATGACGCAGGATCGATAAAGGAAATCATGGCAGCAGCTCCAAAAATTATTGTCGTGGGCGGCGGACTCGCCGGTTTGGCCGCGGTCATCAAGATCGCCGAGATGGGCGGGCAGTGCGACCTGTTCTCGATCGTGCCCGTGAAGCGCTCGCACTCCGTCTGTGCGCAAGGCGGTATCAATGCCGCAAAGAATCTGAAGGGCGAAGGCGACTCCACCTGGCAGCACTTCGACGACACCGTTTATGGCGGCGACTTCCTGGGCAATCAACCTCCCATCAAGGACATGTGCGAAGCGGCCCCGGGCATCATCGATTTGCTCGATCGCATGGGCGTCCCCTTCAACCGCACGCCGGAGGGCTTGCTCGATTTCCGCCGCTTCGGCGGCACGCTCTACAACCGCACCGCGTTCGCCGGCGCAACCACCGGCCAACAGTTGCTCTACGCGCTCGATGAGCAGGTTCGCCGCTACGAATCCGAGGGAAAAGTAAAGAAGTACGAGCACTGGGAGTTCCTCTCCGCCGTGCTCGATGGCAACCGCGTCTGCCGCGGCATCTGCGCCATGGACCTGCGCACGATGGAGGTGCGAACCTTCCCGGCCGACGCCATCATCATCGCGACCGGCGGCATTGGCGCGATCTTCGGCAAGTCGACCAACTCGGTCGTTTGCACCGGATCGGCGCAGTCTGCCCTCTATCAGCAAGGCTGCTATTACGCGAATGGCGAGTTCATCCAGGTGCATCCCACGTCGATTCCCGGCGAAGACAAGCTGCGGCTTATGTCGGAATCGGCCCGCGGCGAAGGCGGCCGCGTGTGGGTGCCGAAAACGCCCGGCGATAAAAGAGAGCCGAAGGCGATCCCGGAAAAAGACCGCTGGTACTTCCTCGAAGAGTGGTACCCGAAGTACGGCAATCTCGTGCCCCGCGATGTCGCGACGCGTGCCATCTTCAAGGTCGTCTACGAATACAACCTCGGCATCGATGGCAAGCCGATGGTTTATCTCGACCTCACCCACATCGATCGCAAGATTCTCGACCGCAAGCTGGAAGGCATCCTCGAAATTTACGAGAAGTTTGTCGGCGACGATCCCCGCGACACGCCCATGAAAATTTTCCCCGGCATGCACTACACGATGGGCGGCCTGTGGGTCGATTACAAGCAGGCAACGAATATCCCCGGAGTCTTCGCGGCCGGCGAATGCGAGTACCAATACCACGGAGCGAACCGGCTGGGCGCGAACTCGCTGGTGTCGTGCATCTACGGCGGTGGCATCGCCGGTCCGAATGCGGTGAAGTACGCCCGCGGCCTGCAGGGCTCGACCGACGGCAACGGCCACTTTGACGCGGAAAAGAAAAAGCAGGAATTGAACAACGCCCTGCTGATGAAGAACGAGGGCAACGAGAACCCAGTGAAGTTGTGGCGCGAACTTGGCGAATTGATGACCAAGGACTGCACCGTCATTCGCTACAACAAGAACCTCCAGCAAACCGATGCCAAGCTGGTCGAGTTCCTCGAGCGCTACCGCAAGATCAACCTGAGCGACCGCACGATGTGGGCGAACACCACGGTCGTCTTCGCGCGACAGCTTTACAACATGCTGCAGTTAGCGCGCGTCATTGCACAGGGCGCGCGCATGCGGGATGAGTCACGGGGCGCGCACTACAAGCCAGATTTTCCCGACCGTGACGACAAGAACTGGCTGAAGACAACCAAAGCCTATTTCGCCCCGGACGCAGACGAGCCCAAATTCGAGTTCGAACCCGTAGACACATCACTGATTCCGCCGCGGCCGAGGAAGTATTGAATGTTTAGGGGAGGCCAGATGAAGAACGAACGAGCTTTGGCGTCCATCATCGGCTTTGCTCCGCTGTTTATTCTTGCGTTGCTATTCTGGAATCCGTGGGGGCGCGCGTCTCTGATTCTCCGTATCGCTCTCATCGCGGTGTCAGCCTATGTTCTGTTTCGAAATCCGTTTCGAGAAAGCTCGCGGTCGTCTCTGATTTTGTGTGCTGTTTATGCAATTAGTGCGCTCGCCGCAGCTCTGCATTTCCCGTATAGCGGATACTTTCCCGACGCGTTGTGGGCATGTGCGCTTGGAGGTTTTGCTGCCGGTTGGGGTTTTCGCACGATGAGCCTTCGGTCGGGCTGTTTATCCGGGAAGGGCACGAGTTTTACTCGTGCCGATTAAGCGCTCTTTGAAAATTCGGCTTTAGCCGCTGGGGGCCACGGGTCCAGCTTGAATCCCGGGAAGGCGGAGCAATAACGGTACTCGCGCGGATCATCTACGAGCTTTCGCTCGACGGGATTGCGGTGAATGTAATTTCGATGATGAATGAAGTCCAGATCATCGCGGACTCTGTGATCCGTGAACCCGCGTTGCCAGATTTCACGTTTGCGACCGATGATTTCTCCCAAAGCGTGCGAATAGCCACCCTTGATGAGTTGAACGGCGTGTTCCAAGGTCACGTTGTTGGCAGGTGTGAGCAGGAGATGCACGTGCTCCGGCATGACCACAAAGGCATGGATCTGAAATCGAATTTCACGGCGGTATCGATAGATTGTTTCCAGGAAGATTCTGACGTAATTCTCGACCACAAACAATCGTCGACGTTGCCACGTCGAGAATGTGACGAAATAGGTTCCGGGCGGGGAGATGACTCGTCCAGGCTTCACGGGCAAACCTCAGCGGCTGAAGCCGCGACCTTTGCCTCAGGTTAAATCGGCACGAGTGGAACTCGTGCCCTTCCCGGTGTTTTTTTCGTGAGAGTGTTTTCATTTTGGGAAGCGAGGTTCGGGAGTTGTCAGCGAGATCAATTGGGAAGGGCACGACTTACAGTCGTGCCGACTAAGCGGATCGTTGATGAGTGGGCTTTAGCCTCTGAGGTCGACTGTGGATGCACACGGGCTAAGTGCCCTTCCCTGGGGTTTTTGTTTTCAGGTTTCCGAATTTGGGAATCGAGAAATGGTTATGCGAATCGTCGCATCCGTCAATCGATCATCCCAAGAGATCAAGGCTAACTGCTAATGGCTGATAAAACCGTCATCATCAAAATCAAGCGTCAACTCACTCCCAACGGTAAGTCCTACTGGGAGGAATTCTCCGTTCCCTACCGGCCGAACATGAACGTGATCTCGGCTCTGATGGACATCGCCGCCGACCCGGTCACGCGCGACGGCAAGCCGACTACGCCGATCACCTACGACTCCAATTGCCTGGAAGAAGTCTGCGGGTCGTGCGCCATGCTGATCAACGGCAAGGCGCGCATGGCGTGCTCGGCCCTGGTCGACCACCTCGAGCAGCCCATCCGCCTGGAGCCGTTTTCAAAGTTCCCGATCGTGCGCGATCTGGCAACCGACCGCAGCGTGATCTTCGAAAACCTCAAAGCCGTAAAGGCCTGGGTCCCCATCGACGGCACCTACGACCTCGGCTCCGGCCCGCGCATGACTGCCGAAGATCAGGAACAGGCCTATCCGCTCTCTCGCTGCATTTCCTGCACCTGCTGCATGGAAGCGTGCCCGCAATTCAACGAGTCCACCGGATTCGTGGGCGCTGCGACCATCGCGCAAGTGCGTTTGTTCAACACGCATCCGACGGGGAAGGCGCTCAAGCGGGAGCGATTGGCGGCGCTGATGGGCGACGGCGGCATCCAGGAGTGCGGCTACGCCCAGAACTGCGTTGAGGTTTGCCCGAAAGACATTCCCCTGACCAAGGCCATCGCTGAAGTCGGCGGGCAGGTCATGAAGCAGGCCCTGGGAGATCTGCTGAGGAAGTAGTTCCCTCCCCGTCGCGCTTCCATGGGGTCGCGAACCGGGGCGACGCTTCCTGCTGTTCCCGAGCGCAATTTTTTGTCACTTCCGCGCCTCGCGGCATAAGAGTGTGCCCGGGGACATCCTCCAAGTTATAGCTTTTACAGCAAATGCCGTTGGGCTACCGAACATTCAAGGATGGACCGTCACGTGCCGATTGATAGAGCAGGCGTCTGCTCAAAAACAGAGAGAGTAACCGGCAGTAACCATGCCGGCATCGAAGTTCGCGGCACGTTGGTAATGGTCCTGTCGTGGTCTTGGCTTGGGACGGCTTGACAGCTAGGCTTACAATACCGCTACCACGCGGAGAGAGGATTGGCGGATCACTGAATCCGCCCCACGCGGACAACCACTTCGTGAATCGATTGGCTAGAGTTCGGCTGGCGACCCTGACCCTTCTGACCCTGGTGTGCCTGGGGATGTCGGGAACTGCCTTCGCCGTGCATCCGGTGACGCAGCACACACACCGGCGCCACTTCCGCTGGCTGCGCTGGAACCCGATGTTCCGTCCCTCGCACGAATCGCTCCTCATTCAGAATGCTGAAATCGATCGCCTCGAACTGCCGCGCATCCAGGACGAAACCGAACTGGAAGCTTTGAAGGCGGATGGCTCGCTTTTACCGATCATCCCCAGTGAGAGCCTGCGCATTGAGCCCAGCCTCGACCCATCGCGGCGCTTCTGCCGTCCGTGGACGCGCGACTTCGTCGATGATCTGAGCCAGGCCTTCTACAACCGCTTCCACCAGCAGATTCAGCTGAACTCGGCTGTGCGCACCGTGAAAGTGCAGCGGAAGTTGCGGCGGCACAATCGCAACGCCGCCCCCGCCGACGGCGACACAGCCTCATCCCATCTCGCGGGCGTGACCATCGACTTGCAACGCCGCGGCATGAGCAAGGATCAGATTCTCTGGATGGAGCACTACCTCTTCTACATGAAGGCGCTCGGGCTGGTTGAGCCCGAAGAAGAACGCCGCCACTGGTGCTTCCATATCATGGTCAGCGGGCACTATACGGAGTGGCGCAGCACACAGGATATCGTCCCCGTCGAGCGTCCCGAACTGGAGAAGCCTGCCAACTCCGAAGTGGCCCTTGGCGAAGGCACGAACTAGTCTCCGCGCGTCAACCTCCGCAATTTCCGTTACGATTCCAATCCTATGTTGATCCTGATGGCCGGATTGCCCGGCACCGGCAAGTCCACGCTGGCCCGCGCCTTAGCCGTTCGCACGGGCGGGCGGGTCCTGAGCAAGGATGAACTTCGCTACGCGATCTTTCTGCCGGAAGAGATCGAATATTCATCGCGCCAGGACGACTTCGTGTTGGAAGTCATGCTCTCGACCGCACGATATCTCTTACAACGAGATCCAGCGCGAATGATTTTCCTCGACGGCCGCCCGTTCTCGCGGCGCTACCAGATTGAGAACGTCTTGCAGATGGCCGCTTCCCTGCACCAGCCGTGGAGAATCCTCGAATGTGTCTGCTCGGAAGCGACTGCATGCCAGCGGCTGGAAGCAGATGCATCGCATCCGGCGGGAAACCGGAATGCTCAGCTCTATCTCGATGTGAAGGCCAGGTTCGAAGCCATCACTCATCCCAAGACGGTCATCGACACCGACCAGGCGCTCGAAAGCTGCGTCGAACAAGCCACCGAATTCCTTCGTGAACCTTAGTGCCCTTCGTGGTTTGCGCTTTTGCACCGCGCCAGAGCCTATACAATCGTTTGCTGCCAAAACTCTTATGCGATCACCAATGCTCAACACTAGTCTGTGCCTCCTCGTTGCACTAACTCCTTCACTCGCCTTAGCTCAGGCAAGCCTTCCCGAGCCGTCCGTCTCTGCGCGCGCGCTGGCGATTCACAACTCCGCCATCGTCATCGATACGCACGCCGACACGCCCCAGCGCTTCCTCGACGAAGGCTACGATATCGGTTCGACCGATCCCAACGATGTCGGCCACATCAGCCTCGACAAAGCGAAGCGCGGAAACCTCGGCGCCGAGTTCTTTTCGATCTGGGTCGAGCCCGAAACCAATCAGGGCCACTTCGCCCAGCACACCTTCGATCTGATCGACTCCGTCTACGAGCAGGCCGCCCGGCATCCCGACCGCATGATGATGGCTTTCTCGGTCGCGGACATCGAGCGCGCCCACCGCGAGCACAAGCTCGCCGCTCTGATGGGCATCGAAGGCGGACACTCCATCGAGAACGACATGCACCTGCTGCGCGACTACTATCGCCTCGGCGTGCGTTACATGACGCTTTCATGGTCGAACACGAACGAGTGGGCGGACTCCTCCGGCGACATCGATGACCCCAAGGTCCAGCATCACAACGGCCTCACCGATTTCGGAAAGCAGGTTGTGCAGGAGATGAACCGCCTCGGCATGATGGTCGACATCTCGCACGTGGCCGACAAGACTTTCTGGGATGCGATCTCGACGACCCGGGCGCCGCTGATCGCTTCACATTCCTCAGCGCGCGCACTCGACAATGCTCCCCGCAACATGACCGACGACATGCTGCGGGCAGTGACAAAAAATGGGGGAGTGGTGCAGGTGAATTTCTTCGATGGCTTTATCTCGCAGGACTACTGGAATGCCGCGAAAGCCCAGTCGAAAGACAAGGCCGCGGCCATCCAGAAATTGATTGATGAGCGCAAAGCCCAGGGCAAACCCGTGACCTTCATCGATGAAGACCGCATCGACCGCGAGTGGACGGCGAAGATTCCGCGTCCTCCGCTTTCCGCACTCATCGATCACATCGACCACATCGCGAAGGTGGCCGGTATCGATCACGTCGGGCTCGGCTCGGATTTTGACGGAGTGGCCGGAGCGACGCCGCAAGGCATCGATTCCGCCGCCGACCTCCCGAAGATCACACAGGCGCTGCTCGACCGCGGCTACAGCGCAGCCGACATCAAGAAAATACTCGGCGGAAACCTGCTCCGCGTCTTCGGCGAGGTCGAGCGCGTGAGTCACGAGATGCAAACGGCTCGTCCAAATTGATCAACGACCCGAGAGCTTTAAAACGGATTCGCCCCTTGTCATCCTGAGCCAAATACGGCGAAGGAGCTATGCACCCTCCCGGAAGCGTCGACGCTGTGCGCAAAGAGCACGGTTCCTTCGGCCGACACACAAAACGCCGACCTCAGGATGACAAGGCAAAATGAATCCCGCGCTGGCGTACAATGCTTAGTTGCTCATCCCTGCGCCAATCTTCTTCAAGGAGTATGCATGAGAGTTCTGATGCCCCTGCTTGTGTTCCTGACCGCGCTTGCTTCAGCCCAGTCCGGATCGCAATCGACAACCACCGCGAAACCCAGCCCGGCCGCGAAATCGGCTACCGCCACCAAGTCAGCCACAGCGGCCAAGCCAGCCTCCGCCAACCCTGCCGCGATTATCGACACAACTGCCGGCAAGATGAACTGCACTCTATTCCCCGATAAGGCCCCGATCGGTGTCGACAACTTCATCGGCCTGGCCACGGGAAAGAAAGACTGGAAGAATCCGGTTAGTGGCGCAACGAAGCATGGCGTGCCGCTTTATGACGGCACCATTTTTCACCGGGTGATTCCCGAATTCATGATCCAGGGCGGAGACCCGGCCGGCAACGGCTCCGGCGATCCCGGATACAAGTTCAAGAATGAAGTTTCCACCGAGCTGCTCTTCGACCGGCCCGGGCGTTTGGCTTATGCGAATTCAGGTCCGGATACCAACGGATCGCAATTCTTCATCACCGAGGATTCCGCGCATAGCCGCCATCTCAGCGGGCACTACACGATCTTCGGGCAATGCGACGACGCGACGGTGGAACTGGTGAAGCAGATTGCCCGCATGGCGCGTGATCCTCAGAACGATCGCCCGTTTCGCCCGGTGAAGATCAATCACATTTCGATTGTGAAGGCAGGAACGGCGCCCAAGCCTGCGGGAACTGCGGCGAAGAAACCTGCGGCATCGAGTACGGCACCGAAGCCAGCTCCGAAACCAGCGCCAGGCTCGAACTAGACCCGAATCCGCCAGGAACTGCCAGGCTTCATAAGCGGCGTAGCCGAAGCGGTGGTCCCCTGCATCTTTACCTAAGCACTCACGACTCTCGACTCAGGACTTATGGAAAGGACATCATGACCCGTCAACCCGGAACGTATGCCACCTTCGACACCACCGAAGGAACCATCGTGTGCCGTCTCTTCGAAAAGGAAGCACCCAAGACCGTCGCCAACTTCGTGGAACTGGCCGAGGGCAAGCGCGAATGGACGCATCCGCAAACTCGAAAGAAGTCGAAAGACCGCCTGTACGACGGCACGATCTTTCACCGCGTCATCCCCGACTTCATGCTTCAGGGCGGCGACCCCGAAGGGACCGGCCGCGGAGGCCCCGGATATCAGTTTGAAGATGAGACCAAGGGCTCGCCGCACAAGTTCGATAAGCCGGGCAAGCTGGCCATGGCGAATGCAGGCCCGAACACAAATGGATCGCAGTTCTTCATCACGGTAGTGCCGACGACATGGCTGACGGGCAAGCACACGATCTTCGGCGAAGTGGTCGAAGGTCAGGACATCGTCGATAAGATCACCAAGGTTCCGCGTGGACGAAACGACCGGCCCAACCAGGATGTAGTGCTGAAGAAGGTGACGATCGAAAAAGTCTAGACTCCGCCAGACGTTCCTTGTTTCAAACCCCACTTCCGGCAATGGCGGCCTGAAGTGGGGTTTCCACGTTTGGCCTCAACGACTCAATGGGCGCTCGCGGCTTTTTTCGCGAACATTCCCCGCTCTGCCGTTTCCTGCATCTCTTTCCCGATCTGCTTGGTCAGACCATCCTTGTAAAGGTCGAAGTGTGTCTTTCCCGGCAGATAGGTGAAGCTCGCCTTGATCTTCAATTCCGTCAGCGTTTCTTCGAGCAGTCGCGCGCACTCATTGAGGTGGAAGGTGTCGGCGGTGCCGACGGTCAAATGAATCTTGTTCTCGAGCAGCGGCCGCAACTTTGCCGCATTTTCGCGAATCGTCTCGGCGATATCGTATTTCTCCCATGCCTTGGCAACCTCCAGGTTTACCTCGCCGCTCTGAAAATCGAAAAGCGGCTGGGGACGTCCATCTTTCCCGCGCGGGCTGAAGACCCAGTTGAACGAATTGATCTGGCCGCCGTAAGGGCCGAGCACTTCCTCCTGCTTCGCGACGTCTTCAAGCGTCATCACTTCCTTGCCATCCATGCGGATCAATGGCCACGGCTTTCCCTCGCCATCGTGATAGAAGTTGGATGGAGGATCGCTGCGCAGATTCGGCCCGGTAAAGTTGCGAAAGTCGGAAGGATCAGGGGACGTCGGCCACGTGCCGCCAAAAACCCTGGGATACGCGACCTGCAGCCATAGCGCGGCCCAGCCACCAGAGGAATGCCCGGTCAGCAGCCGCCCGCTCGGCCTGCCCTGCATGCGGTACTTCTTTTCGAGATACGGAATCAATTCTGTGGTCAGTGCCTTACCCCAGGGCCCGTTGTTTACGGAGTCGGCGAATTCATGGGTTCCGCCCGGGCAAGACTCGTCGAGCAGAACGTAAATCATCGGCGGCAATTCGCCGTTCGCCATACTCTTCGCGTAGCGCGGCGCCACAAACTTCGCGATCGGAGCTAGCGAGCCGCCGAACCCGTGCGTCCAGTAAACCGTCGGGTAACGCTTGCCGGACGTCTTGTAACCCGGCGGCAGCACCACTACGCCCCGCATGTGCATGGGTCGTCCCCAGAACTGCGATAACGCAGGGCTGACGAAATCGACCAACTCGTTTGGGGGATCAACCGCGATCGGCATTTCTTCTTTGCGCTCGGTCAGCGTGAGCTCAATCAGCCCGGCGTGGGCCGGATCAAGCTGCTTCAGTTCGATCACCTGGCTGCGCGGATCACCCGTGGAGTCGTTGTTGTAGGCATAGTGATGATTTACATCCAGCACCGCCATCGCCTGGTAGTCTCCGGCGGGAGCCTGCGCCAGCGGCGTGGGATAAGAGATCTCGTCGGAATGCACTTCCACCGAGCCGCCCGGCTCGATCGTCTCGATCTCGCGCGCCGTGATCCACACAGAGTGCGCGTCGGGCCCCATGGCGGGGCGAAGCTCCTTCTCCGACTTGGTCGATGACGACAGGAGAATCAGGAGCCGTCCGGATTGCGCGCCTGACCCCAACTCCGGCGCCAGCTTCACGCGAAAGTGGATGGGCTCGCCCGACTGGGCGTGCAGGCTGGCGAGCGTGCTGATCGCAAGAATTAGAGAAAAGAAAATGTGAGAGCGGAGAGCGCGGGCATTCATCATGCGCGGGATTCTATCAAACGGTTCCGGTCAGAAAGATTTCCCCAGGGAGTACAATTCTGCCGGCATGATCGCATTGCTCCTGCTTTCCGATGACGACGGTATGAAGGTGCTCTTCGTGCTGATCGTAGCTGGAGTTTTCATGCTGCTGGCTCGCTGGGCATCGCGCTCCGCATCGACCTCTGGTGCATTGACGCCCATGTCCGATACGCGTCTCGCCCTGCTCCCCGATGCGAACGCAGAAAAAGCACCCGGCCAGTCATCGCTGACCCGGGGTCCGGGCGCGGAAGAGGTTGCGGCTTCGTTTCCCGCCGATCCACAACTGCGCAAGCTTCGTATCCGGAAGTTTTACTTTGCCAAGACCGAAGCTCGTCCCGGGCCCGCCGATCCTGAGGTCTTTGCTGACGAGTTGTTCGTGGAGCTGTACGACCCCGATACGGGCTGGGACTGGTGGCAGTCGTATTACGTGGTCACTCCGAAGGGGCTGGCAAACGTGCTCAACGAGAAGCATTGGAAATATCTGCACGCGCCGCAAATGCTGGCCGTGCCCCGCTACGATCTTGAGGAGATCCGTCGCGCCGTCGTGAGCCGCGTCGTGGCGGATCACGAACACTTCAAGGGATTGGCAGAAAGCGAGCAGGTGAAGGAAGAGACGTTGTGATTTGAGTCACAAAAAATCCGCGTCATCCCCACCAAGATGTCGGCGTGGAGTCGAATTGTGAAATCGCCGCGGGGAGCGGTCGGCATCACTTCTGGAATGCCTCATGCGGAGCTTCTTCGGGGGCTGAGGCGCGGAGGAAGTCAGCCGGTGAGGCTCAACTTCGGAAGAAACTGCGATCGCCTGGAAACGAAGTTAAATCGATTTAACTTCTGTATTTAAGTGCTGCATTTGTATATAGTTACAAGGAATTATTTCCACAGTACTTGATGGTGTTCTGCGGCTTTGAGATCAAGCACTTGCATCTCCACTGCACCATTTTTGGTGCATAGGACTCGCCGGCGGGTCTTGACTTTTCTAACCCGCGGAAGGGGCGCTCCGTTCTTGCGGGCACTAGCGGGTCAAGCTCCCCCCGAGGATTCGAGCCTGAACGACTGAACATCGTGCCCTTCCCGCTTTGTGCGGTGCGGAGCAGCGAGATCAGACTCCGATTACGGCGCACAACTCCTTGACCGCTGCCGCGCTCTTGTCTAACCCTGCCTTCTCTTCCGGCGTCAGCTTGATCTCGATGATCTGCTCCAGTCCCTTTGCGCCCAGCTTGCAAGGCACGCCTACGTAGAGGCCGTTGATGCCGTACTCGCCCTTGAGGAATGCGGCGCAGGGCAGGATTTTCTTTTTGTCTTTCAGAATGGCTTCGACCATTTCGGTCGCGGCTGCCGACGGGGCGTAGTACGCGGATCCTGTCTTCAGGTACTTTACGATCTCGGCGCCGCCGTCGCGCGTGCGTTGCACGAGCGCATCCAGCTTCGACTTCTCAATCAGTTCGGTGATGGGAATGCCCGCCACCGTCGAGTAGCGCGGCAGCGGAACCATGGTGTCGCCGTGTCCACCAAGCACGAAGGCCGTCACGTTCTCCACGCTGACCTTCAGCTCTTCGGCGATGAAAGCGCGGAAGCGTGCCGAGTCGAGCACGCCGGCCATGCCGATCACGCGCTCGCGGGGGAATCCGCTGAGTTTGTAAGCGGCCTGCGCCATGGCATCGAGCGGGTTCGACACGATGGTCAGGATGCAGTTGGGCGAGTACTTCACGACTTCGCCCACTACTGCCTTCATGATGCCGTGATTCGTGTTGAGCAGATCGTCCCGGCTCATGCCCGGCTTGCGCGGAATGCCCGCAGTGATGACGACGATATCGGAGTTCGCGGTGTCCTTGTAGTCGTTGGTGCCGCTCACGTGCGAGTCACGCTTCTCGATCGGCATGGCTTCGAGCAGGTCGAGGCCCTTGCCTTGCGGGACGCCTTCAATGATGTCGATGAGAACGACGTCGGCGAGTTCCTTCGACGCGATCCAGTGGGCCGCGGTTGCGCCTACGTTTCCGGATCCTACGATAGTGACCTTCTTACGCATATGAGTTCATCCTTTCAAAATCGTTAACCACTGAGGTCACGAAGGAAACCGTACGATTCGATTTCCTTCGTGCACCTTCTTATCCTTTGGAGTTGAAGCCTTTACACCAGCACACCGGCCCCCATGTTTTCGATCATGGAGCCCGCGAATTCGCTGGTCTTCACCTTCGTGGCGCCGGGCATGAGGCGCTCAAAATCGTACGTCACTTTCTTCTGTTCGATGGTGCGCTCCATGCTCTGCTCGATCAGGTCCGCGGCTTCATTCCAGCCAAGATGACGGAACATCATCACGCCCGACAGGATCACGGAGCCCGGGTTGATTACATCTTTGTCGGCATACTTCGGCGCGGTGCCGTGCGTAGCTTCGAAGATCGCGTAGCCGTCGCCGATGTTGGCGCCCGGCGCGATGCCGAGCCCTCCAACCTGCGCCGCGCAGGCGTCGGAGATGTAGTCGCCGTTCAGGTTTGGCGTAGCGAGCACCGAGTATTCGTCGGCGCGGGTCACAACCTGCTGGAAGATCGAATCGGCGATGCGGTCATTAATCATGATCTTCGACTTCCACGCGCCCTTGCCGTGAGTCGGGTAGATCGAGTCGAGCACTTCTTTGACTTCTTTCTCGACGCTCTGGCGGAACGCTGGCGGAGCGAACTCCATACCGGGTTCAATCAGTTCCGCGTTTTCGGCGACAGTCAGATTCGGATTCTTGTCTTTGTTGTCGAGAATCCAGCTTTCACGCTCGGTCACGACCTTGTCGCGAAATTCTTCGGTGGCCAGCTCATATCCCCACTTGCGGAAGGCGCCTTCGGTAAATTTCTGAATGTTCCCTTTGTGCACGATCGTAACGGTCTTGCGTCCGGTTTCGAGCGCGTGCCGGATCGCCATGCGGACCAGGCGCTTCGTTCCCGTTATCGAGATCGGCTTGATACCGACGCCGGAATCGAGGCGAATCTGTTTCTTGCCGCCCTTCAGCATGTCCTTGTTGAGGAATTCGATCAGGCGCGCACAGTCGGCAGTCCCCTGCTCCCACTCGACGCCCGCGTAAACGTCCTCGGTATTCTCGCGAAAGATGACGACGTCCATGCGCTCGGGATGCTTCACGGGCGAGGGCACGCCGCTGTAATACTTCACCGGCCGGACGCACGCATACAGATCGAGAATCTGGCGGAGCGCAACGTTGAGCGAGCGTATGCCGCCGCCCACCGGCGTGGTCAGCGGGCCCTTGATGGCGACCCGAAATTCGCGGACGGCGTCGACAGTGTCATCGGGCAGCCAGTTGTCGAACTTGGCCTTGGCTTTCTCGCCGGCGAAGACTTCATACCAGGCGACGCGACGCTTGCCCTTGTAGGCCTTCTCGACGGCTGCATTGAAGACGCGCAGCGAGGCCTTCCAGATGTCGCGGCCCGTGCCGTCTCCTTCGATGAACGGGATGATGGGATTGTCGGGGACCTGATACTTCCCGTTGGCGTACCCGATCTTCGCGCCGTCGGCAGGGACGGCTACTCCGTTATAAGAGCCTGGCATGCAAGGCCTCCGCTAGAAACGATTTGCGATGTCAATTTGAAAAGCCAATCATTATAGAGAATTCAGGCAGAACGCGGCAGCCGGGCCGCCGATCTGTGACGATTGCTCGCAAAGCTGGGCGAATTTCTCGACACTCTGGCTCACAGCACGTTGTGTTCTGCTGCGGTCTGGACTTTAGTGGGATTCACGTCCGGCATGAGTGATCTCGATCACATCTGCGCGTGATCGAGATTCTGACGTAGGGCCCAGCGGCGTCCTAAAAAACGAAAAAAGCCGACTCCTTGAGCGGGCCCGGCCTGTGCCATAATGCCCCGAGCATTTTTCATCCCGATGGAGGTCACGATGTCGATCCGCAGGAAGAGTTTCCGCTGGCTCCTTGCCGGAATTGTGTTGGGGCTGCTGGCTTCGGCAACCGCGTTCGCCGACGATGACCCGGATCGCACGCAGTTCGGGCACAACATCACCATCGGGCCCAACGAGCAAGCTGGCGACGTTACCTGCTTTGGCTGCAGCATCCACGTGCGCGGGCACGTCTCGGGCGACGTAACGACCTTCGGCGGGAGCATTGTGCTCGAGGATCAGGCCGAGGTAAATGGCGACGCGACCGTGTTCGGCGGCGGCGTCCGCCTCGACAAGGACGTGAAAGTGGGTGGCGGGGTGTCGGTGTTTGGCGGACACGTGCGGCGGGACCCGGGCGCGACCGTGCAAGGCGACATTACCAGCTTCACTTCGATGGGATGGATGCTTGCGATCTTTGTCTTGCCGTTTGTGTTTGCCGCCGGCATTCTCGCCTTGATCGTGTGGGCCGTGTGGCGGCTGGTGCGGCGGACGCCGGTGCCTCAGCCGGCCAGCGCTCTTCGATAAATTGATCGCCGTGGGGACGAGGCGCCCCGTAACATCCCCCCAAGTCGGCGACTTCCCAACGATTCAAAGTTCATCGGTTACTTTAACGGTGTCTTACCAGCGGCGCGTACCGAAGCTTTTTCTTACTCCTACGGTGACGTAACGGCCCCAGGGGCCGCTGGTTCCCAGGTCGCCGACGCCTACGTTTCCGCTGCGCGCACCCAGGCGATCAAAGAGAAAGTGCTGTGTGACGCGGAATTCGAAGCCCTTGGTCACGTAGATTCCGACGCCCCAGGAGTGCTCGATGCCGATGGCCTCGGGAGACCACGTGTACAAAGTCTTGGGAATGTTCTTTCCGAACAGGAATGCGGGCTGCCCATAGACCATGAGTCGGCGGAGCGGCCCACGGCCGAAGGGGCGAACTTCCAGAATGCCCGACAGCATGTAGCGCGCAAACATAGTGCAGGGATCATTCATTCCGCCAAGCTGACTGGCATTTCCCGCGCAGAGATTCGGATCGATTTCATTGTGCGGCGGCGCGAGATCGAACTGCGCCCATCCCCAGAACATATCTTTCGGGAAGAACGTGCGATCGTCGGGGGCAGCCTCGTGCCAGTAAGGATCGTTCCAAAATGAGGAACTCTTTCCTGCATTCAGGGACGCGGTGGTTTGCGACGGGGCAAGGACAGAGAAAAGCATCACTACAGTTAAAATCCACAGGGATTTTTTCATCGCGCCTCCAGGCGGTAATGAGTGGGAACGCTTCGCCGCTATGACAACGTTAAAAGAATCGAGAAGCCGGATCCGGCGGAGCAGAGCCGGACATTCTAAACCCAAGAAGCTCCGTGCTGAACCTCAGGTGCAGCTCCGCAGTTAACGGAATGAGTTCCGCAAAAAATGGCCGGGATCGCGCGCAGGAAAAAGCGGCTCCCATAAACCATATCCGGGTTTTGATTTCTTCCATTCATAGTACGTTCAAATTAGTGCAATACTGCTAACCGCCTCAAAACGGAGGAGAAACAGTTTGGTGCACCGATTGCACGGTAGGGGAGTACGCTGCAAAGCCCAGACACTTATGCCCCAAGAGATCTCAGTCTCGTATCAGGCGATCAAGAGCAAGGTCTACCGGTTGATTGATGCCTTGGTCGTAGGAGAAAAGAACGAAGCCGAGGTGCAGGAATCGATCCGGCGTTGGTGGGATCTGATTCACCCCGCGGACCGGCCCGTAGCTCAGAAATATCTGTTGATGGTGCTGGGGCGGTCGGCGTCGGCACTCGATGCCGTGGGCGACGGACTCTTCGCCGCCGGTGGCGCGCAAGCTGCGCACCATGAGGATGCTCCTCCGGTTTCGAGCAAGAGGATGCGCCTGATCGATCGCGCAGTGCGAGAAACCGGCATGCGCTCGACGGTGTAGGGCCCGCTCATCGCTCGGCTGGTTGGCTGAAATTCTCCGCAGTCCCCTATCTTCCAAAGACCATCGATCAAGCCTCAGGGCCTTTGCTCCGCGGTTTCCGGACCTCATTGAAAGCCATGTTCTTCCCGGCCGACTCGGACTACGGCTGCGAATTCTCCGCGACCGAGGGTTGGACGAAGCGAAAGCCTCCGGCGGGACATACGTCCGGATACTCGGAATAGTCGAACGACTTCGTGTCCTTGGGTTGGAAGTTGCGGAGCCAGCCGACGATTTTCGAGACGGCGGGTGGAAACGGGTTCTCACGATCTCCATTCATCCAGCGCAGCTGCCAGACGTCCTTTTCCGGCGAGCTTTGCGCCGCATCGCTCGAGTGGCTGGCCGAGGGGATTTCCGCGGCGAAAGTCTCGGCTTCCTGGCGAACCAATCCGCCGTGATATCCCGAGAGGCTGCGAAAGTCGGGGGCCTCGATCAGCTGGGAGAGTTTGTCGAATTCCTCCTTCGGCAGCTTGCCTTGGAGACGCTGTAAGCGGCCGTCGTCGAGCGAACGCATGATGTGGTACTCGCCGTCGCGGGAGACAGCGATGCAGATGCGTTGCATCTGGTCATGCACCACGACCCCTGAGTTGTCGTAAGAAAGGCGCGCCATCAGGGCCGGGTCGGGAGGATGGTAGATCTCCTGGGCACAGGCAAAGCACGTCGGCAAAATCAACGAGGCAATCCAGAGTTTCATGCACAGACGCATGACGATACCTCCGCAGGATAGACGTATTCTAGATGGGGAACGTGAGCGGCGGTAGATCTTGCAGCGGCAGATCTTGCAATGAGACTGGATGGTCTCGACCTGCCAGCACGACTGAAGCCGCGCCCTTCCGCCGGTCAAACAAATTCGCCTGCCGCGCCGGAAGTAGCCCCCTACCCTCGCCGGCGGGGTACCTTCGTACTCTTTCCTGACGCATTTCCCTGCGGACAATAGAGCCTGATCGCCGACTTGCGGCCCGGGGATTTCCCTGTGCCCACGGTTGTTCGAGATTGCGCGTTCGGGAGCCTGGCCATGGCAAAGCTGATTCTCAAATTCGAGGACCGAGTCATCCAAGAGGTATCAATTTCTACCAGGACCGTCACGATTGGCCGGCAGCCGGACAACGTCTTGCAGATCGATAATCCTGCCGTCTCCGGGCATCACGCCAAGGTTTACCCGGAAGGCGGTCAGGTCGTGCTCGAGGACTGCGAGAGTTTTAACGGAACCTTCATCAACAATGCGCGCATCACCAAGGTCGTTCTGAAAGATGGCGACAAGGCGCTGATCGGCAAGCACACCGTCGAATTCAGCGATCAGGCGCGGATGGGCGTGACTCAATGGCAGATGCCGAAACCCAAGACGCCACAGCTGGATCGCACTGCGTTCCTCGATACGGCCAAGGCCAAGGAACTCATGGCGATGGCGGTAGCAGCTTCTGCTGAAGGTGCGGCGGCAGTCCAGAAAGCGGGTTCGGCGCAAGGACAGGGAGCGGCTCCGGCGCACGTAGCTCATCAGACCGTCGGCACGCTGACGATCATGGAAGGCCGGACAGACCAGAAATCTTACATGTTGACTGGGCAGCTGACCGTCATTGGCAAATCGAAGATGGCCGGGATCCGGCTGACGCGCTGGTTCGCTCCGCATGTCGCGGCATCGATTTACCGCTCAGAGGATGGATATTTTATCGCCGCTTCGGGCAGCAAAGTGAAGGTGCGGGTGAACGATGTGGTCGTCGAGGGCGGTAAGAAGCAGCTCGAGCCAGGAAACGTCGTTGAAGTCGCCGGCATCAAGGCTGTCTTCGGATATTGCGAAGCATAAGCGCTCCGCGAAATCTTCCACGAGGGCCTAGATCGGTCGCACCAGCCTGCGCGCCGTCGATCGATCATTTCTTACCAGCGCGAGAACCAGGATCATCCCGGCAAAAGGGATCAAGCCCGCCGCAATCAGAATCCAGTCGAACGAACTGGCTGCCGCTCCGTGATGCGTGTCCGAGAGATATCCCACCAACTTGAAGGCGACGATGGTTCCGATGCCGGCCGCCGCCCCGCCCATGCCGCTGACCGTCGCCACTGACTGGCTGTGGAAGATGTCGGAAGGAAGAACGTTCGCCATCGTGGAATAAGACGCGTAGCAGAACGTGGAGAGCGCGAAGAGCGGCACGATGAACGAGAGACGATTCGTGGCAATCGTGGGGATCAGCAACAGCATGCCGCAGGCCCCAAAGATCACGATCGCTTTTCGTGCACGTCCCACTGTCCAGCCGCGCTTGATCAGGAATCCGGAAGCGGCGCCGCCGAAGAAATTGCCGAGATCGGCCGCGATGAATGGAATCCATATCGCGAAAAGGCTGTCGCGCAACGCGATGCCCTTCGAAACCAGGTAGATCGGAAACCAGTCGGCGACGAAGAACCACACCGGATCGGTGAAGCTGCGAGCGACGATCGTTCCCCAGGTTTGGGGGAGCTTGAGCAGATCGAGCCAGCGCGGGCGCGAAATGGCGGAAGCCGCTGCCGGATCCTCGCGATCCGCGAGAATCATGTTGAGTTCTTCCCTCGAAATATGCGGATGTTCTTCTGGCGGTCGGTAAACGGCGCGCCAGACGGCCAGCCAGATAAATCCAAGCAATCCGGGGATGATGAAGGCGGGGCGCCACCCCCAGCGGAAGTATATTCCCAGGACCAGGAATGGAGCGGCGGCGCCACCGATCGACGACCCGCTGTCGAAGAGTGCGGTCGCCAGGCCGCGCTCGCTCTTGCGGAACCACTCGGAAACGGCTTTGGTGGCCGCCGGCCAGTTTCCCGACTCCCCAGCCCCGAGCAGGAAGCGGCAGAGGGCGAAACTGCGAAATCCGGATGCCATCGAGGTACAGATGGAAACGATTGAGTATCCCAGCACAGTGATGCTGAGGCCGCGGCGAGTGCCGAGGCGGTCCATGATGCGGCCGAACGCCGCTTGCCCGATTGAATAAGCGACACGAAAACCAATCAGCAAGTTGGCGTAATCGGTGTTGGACCAGTGATATTGAACTTTGAGGAATGGGGCCAGAAGCGAGAGGGTTTGGCGGTCGAGGTAGTTGATGACGGTCGAGGCAAACAGCAATCCGCCGATCCACCAGCGCAAGCCTGGGATCGCTCGGCGGACTTGCTCGGGGGGTGGGGTTGCTTCGATCATCGGTCCTTGACGGTCAAGACCGTAACCACGAAGGACACGAAGTTACACGAAGGAAATCAGTCCGTGGATTCAATCTTCGTCCTTTGTGCCCTTTGTGGCTAAAGCTTTGAATTGGGACGCAGCAATGCCGCCGACTCCCGGTCCAGATAGAGCGTGGTGTGTGGATGCGTTCTCAGGATCGAGGCCGGAACCTGCGGACTGATTTCGCCTTCGAGTGTTCCCTGCACCGCGCGTGCTTTTCGCTCGCCGCCGACAATGGCGATGATCTCCTTCGCCTTCAGCACCTGGCGAATCGACATGGAGATCGCCTGCACCGGAACCTCGGCGAGCGATGGGAACCAGCCTTCCTTCACCTGCTGCTGGCGGCACATTTCGTCGAGCTTCACGAGGATGTACGGGCGTTCGGTTTCGAAGTCCGCGGGCGGGTCGTTGAAGGCGAGATGTCCGTTCTCGCCGATTCCGACGAATGCAACGTCGATGGGCGACTCGTTGATCAGCCGCCCGGTTTCTTCGAGAACCTTCATCACGTCTCCATCACCATAGAGCAGATGATGGTTGGTGATCCCGGTTGGCGTGATGAGCCGATCGAGCAAGTACTTGCAGAAACTCGCCGGATGGCTGCTGGACAAGCCGACATACTCGTCGAGATGGAACATTTCGACTTTGTCCCACGCGATGCCTGGGGTTGTGGTGAGTGTTGCGAGGAATTCAAACTGCGCCGATCCGGTGGCCGCGATGATGCGGGCCTTCCCGCGTTGGTCCAGAGCCTGGCGCAGCGATTGTTCCGCGTGTGCTGCGGCCGCCTTTCCCAGTGACTGGGCGTTTTCAAGTACCTTGACTTGCAAGATTTTCCTCCTGGAATCGTGATCATTTTTTCTATGCTTGCGGCGGATGATCGAGAATCTGCTCGGTCTTCGGATCGAAATACATTTTCTTGCCTGACCAGTAGGCCTCTGTAGCCATCATGCACGCGACCGAGTGCGAGAATCCGTTGTGCACGGTGGCATTTGGCTGTTTGCGGCTGCGCAGGCACTCGAACCAGTTCGTCATGTGCGAGAGCTCTTCGTCTCCCATGCCTGTGGGCGGAAGCTCCTTGTCTCCGGGCAGAAGAACGTCACGGCCTTTCCGCTTCTGGTCGATGTTGTCGTCGTCCTCGTGATTTCCAACCTCTTCCACGATGCGCCAGCGCGGGCTGCCTTCGCCGCCAGTATTGAACAGCGTCGCCTTCTTTCCCATGATGCGGGTATAGCCCTGCGCATCGTTGCCGAAGCTGGTGGAGTAGCTGACGAGAAAGCCCTTGGGATAAGTGAGGAGGGCCTGGAAGGTGTCGGCGTTTTCGCGGCCGTCGTGCCAGGCGAATATGCCTCCGTGAGCGACCACCGATTCGGGATATTTTTCGTCCATGAAGTAGTGGACCAGGTCGGTGGCGTGGCTCATCCATTGATCGGGGATGCCGCTGGAAAATTCGCGGTACAGGCGGAATTCGAAATAAAGCTGCGGGTCGAAGGGGCGATCCGGCTTCGTCATCAGCCAGGTGCGCCAGTCGCAATCCTGCTCGCGGATCTGTTTAACCTCCGGCCGACCGCGCCAGCGCGGGCCGTGGTAGTTCCAGGCGATCTCGTACTTGGTTACATCGCCGAGCGCTCCTTCCGCGATCAGCTTGCGCGTCGCGACCTGGTACGGTTCGCTGCGATGCTGCGTGCCGACCTGAACGATCACATTTCTGCTCAGCACGGCGTCGCGCGCCGCCTTCACTTCGTCGAGCACGTTGCCCATCGGCTTTTCGACGTACGCATCCTTGCCGGCCTCAACCACCATCTTCAAGACCGGCGAGTGCGTGTGCTCGGGCGTAGCGATGAAGATGGCGTCGACGTCCTTGAGAGCGATGATTTCTTCCGGTCGCTCGAGAGCTCGCGGCGTGATCCCGTAGAGCTTTTTGTTGCGCTCGACAGCTTTCTCCCGGTTCCCGGACCACAGATCGCACACCGCGGTGGCTTCGACATTGCACCTGGTGCGGAGTTCGGCGGCCATGCGGTGCAATTCCCCGCCCCGGTTTCCGATCCCGATGAAGCCGAGCGAGATGCGGTCGTTGGCGCCGAGGATGCGTTGGTAGGAGAGCGCGCTCGGAGCGATCGCAACGGCGCCGGCGGCCGCGGCGGCCTGAAGGAATTGCCGTCGATTGGCAGTGGTGTCGGATGGCGTGGTCTCAGTCGGATTTGCGGCTGCCATGAATCTCCTTTGACCGTGGTGAGGGTCAAGTCGATCATCGTGCTTGATGTTGTGGGTCAAGTCAAATGGAGAGGACGTTGCCGTGGTCTGAGAATTAAAAAAAGAGCAGGTGTCATCCTGCGGTCAATTCTTCAGTACTCGAGCCGGGTCCGTGCGCGCGGCGCGGAGCGCCGGGAACAGGCACGCTGAGATCGCAGTGATGGCCATGACCGCGAGGGCCGAGGCAAAGACGGCAGGATCGCGCGGGCTCACGTGGTACAGGAGATTGCCGAGCAACCGGGTGAGTGCCAGGGCGGCCACGGCACCGAGCAGGACGCCTCCGGCGGTCAATTTGAGGCCGCGGGAAATGACCAGCCGCAGCAGAGTTGCGGCACCCGCGCCGAGTGCCATACGCAGGCCGAGCTCGCGCGTGCTTTGCGCCACGGCGTATGACATGACGCCATAGAGCCCAATCGCGGCGAGCAGTAGCGCCAGCCCTCCTAACATGGAAACCAGCGTTACGGCGACAGCTTGCGGCGAGGTCGCGCGGTTCACGCGCTCCTGCAGTGTGATCATCTCGTAGAGCGCAAGATTGGGATCAAGCGCGTGCACTTCGCGCAGAACTCCACTCAAGATGTTTTGCAGCGGCTGGGTTGTGCGGAGATTCAAGTCGGATGCGCGGTCGAAGTCCTGCCGCAGGGGAACATAAAGGAACGGCTTGGGTCCTTCCCGCATGCTGTAGTATTTCGAATCGGCAGCAACGCCGACCACTCGCGCCCACCGGCCTTTCACCTGAACCCGCCGTCCGACGGGATCCTGACCTCCCCAATAGCGCTCCACCATGGTTTGATTCACGATGGCGACGGGCGGGGCCTTTTCGTCGTCCGAGCGAAGAAATTCGCGTCCGGATACCAGTGCGATTCCCAGGGTTGCGAAGTAGTCGGGACTGACCTGGTTGTAGTCGACCGTCGGCAGTTCATTCAGCGCGGGCTGGTAGCCATCGACCGCGATCGGCGTAGAAGAGAATGCCTTGAAGCCCAACGGCGTGACTCGCGCGTGGGCAACCGACTCGACTCCAGGCAGGGCGCGAAGGCGGTCGATCAGCGCATCCTGGAAGATTTTGGCTTGTGCGTCGCTGTATCCGGCGGCCACAAGCGACACGCCGGTTGTGACGACGCGGGTCGTTGTGAATCCCGGATCGGCGGTGCGAATCTTTTGCAGGCTTTCAAGCAGCAGAGCCGCTCCGATCAGCAACAGGAAGCTCAGACTCACCTGGAAAATCACAAGGCCTGAGCGTATCCATGCGCCGCTGTGAGCGCCGACCACGCTCGAGGATTCAGACTTCAAAGGGCCCGACAAATCCAGCCTTCGCAATTGAAGTGCGGGAATCAGCCCGACGATCACGGTCACAAGCAGCGAAACGCCGGCGCTCAAGGCTAGCACGCGGGCGTCGATGGTGCCCGGCAGGTACATCGATACTCCGGAGCGTGCCGGAAAGAATAACTTCAGCGCGTGTCGTGACCAGTAGGCGAACAATAGCCCGCCGCCGGTTCCCAGAGCCGAGAGAATCAGGCCCTCGGTGAGGAGTTGCTTCCAGAGGCGGCCGCGGCTGGCACCGATGGCGAGGCGCAGGCTCATCTCATGGCGCCGCACGAACGAGCGAACAAGCAGGAGATTACCGACGTTCGCGCATGCGATGAGAAGAACAAAGGCAACTACGGCGACCATCATCTCAAGCGTAGGCAGCAGTTCTCCGGCGTGGTTGAAGGGAGTCTCCCACAAAGCCCAGAGGCCGATGCTGCGTCCGCGGTTGATCGTGGGGTAGCTTGCCTGCAGTTGAGACGAGATAGCGGAGATCTGCTGCTGCGCTTGCGCGCGCGTGACGCCGGGTTTCAGGTGCACATAAGATTCCACCCATCGCGCGCCGCGGTCCTCGAGCTTGTAGCCTCCGCTGCTGAAAGTCGATTCCATGGAAACCGGAACCCAGAACTGCATCGCCCAGCCTACGAAAGTTCCATAGAAGCCTTCGGGGGCCACGCCGATGATGGTGTGCGGAACATTGTTGAGCCGCTGCGTCTTGCCGACGATCTGCGGATCGCCTTTGAATCGGCTCCGCCAGAGCTGGTAGCTGATGACGACGACGGGATGTGCGTCGTTGCCGCTATCCTCATTGGGCTCGAAGCCGCGCCCGAGCGCGGGGTGGACGCCGATGGCATCGAAGTAATTCGCCGAGACGACGCTACCGGTGGTGATCTCGGCGCGGTCGCCGATATTCAGCGTGCTGCTGGTGATCTTGCTGACGAAGGAATCTTCACACAGCGTGCAGTTGCGCCGCAGGTCGAGGAAGTCCGGCCAGGACAGGACGTCGGCGCCGCTCTCTCCCTGGACCCTTTCGGCGACGGCGAAAAGCCGGTCCTGATGCACCACCATGGGATAGGGACGGAACAGGATGCCTTCCAGCCAGCTGAAGACGGCGGCATTCGCACCGATCCCGAGAGTCAGGCAGAGAATTGCGAGAACTGAGAAACCCTTGTTTCGCCGCAATTGCCGGATGCCATAGCGCAAGTCCTGCAGCAGGTCTTCGAGGAAGCTGGAGCCGCGGGCATCGCGGCACTGCTGCTCGATCTGCTCGAGTCCGCCCATGGCGTGGATCGCGGAGAGGCGCGCTTCGTCCGGAGCCATGCCGCGCGCGATGTTTTCCTGAATCTGTTGCTCGAGATGCTGGCGCAACTCTTCCTGCATTTCCCGGTCTTGCTTCTCGGAAGCAAACAATGAGCGCAGGCGCTGTCGCACGGAGCGGGATTGCTGGGCGAAGAGCATCTCATGCCTCTTTCAGCATCACGATGCCGGAGATCGCCGACGAGACGCGGTTCCAGTTAGCAGTTTCTTTCTCGAGCTGCTTTCGCCCGGCGCGTGTGAGTGAATAGAACTTGGCGCGGCGGTTGTTCTCGCTTGCTTTCCACTGGGAGCTGATCCAGCCTCGTCGCTCCAGCTTATGCAGCGCCGGATAGAGCGAGCCGTCGCTGACGCCGAGTACATCGCTGGAAATCTGTTTCATGCGCTGGCTGATCGCCCACCCGTTCATGGGCTCGAGTGCCAAGATCTTGAGGATGAGCATGTCGAGGGTTCCCTGCACCAGGTCAGACGGCTTGCTCACGGAGTCTCCTCTCGGTTACCGAGTTAGACTAGCGCAGCTCCTCTCGGTTAGCAAGGGGTGCGAGGGTTTTTTGCAAAACGATCCCGCTCGAACTCCCGGGTCACGATTCAGGGCTAGATGTCGTAGTACAGAGCGAATTCGTAGGGGTGCGGGCGGAGGCGGATGGCGTCTACCTCTTTGGTGCGCTTGTATTCGATATAGGTGCGCAGGACTTCTTCGGTGAAGACGTCTCCTTTGAGCAGGAACGCGTTGTCGCGTTGCAAGGCGTCGAGGGCTTCGTCGAGCGATCCGGGCACGGACGGCACGGTGGCGACTTCTTCGGGGTCGAGTTCGAAGATGTCTTTGTCGAGGGGCGGGCCGGGATCCATTTTGTTCTCGATGCCGTCGAGTCCGGCCATGAGCATGGCGGCGAACGCCATGTAGGGATTGCAACTCGGATCGGGCGGGCGGAATTCCACGCGCTTGGCCTTTGGGGAAGCTGAGTACATCGGAATGCGGCACGCAGCCGAGCGGTTGCGGCGCGAGTAGGCGAGATTGACCGGGGCTTCAAAGCCCGGCACGAGGCGCTTGTAGGAATTCGTGGTCGGGGCGATGAGTGCGGCGAGCGCCGGACCGTGCTTGAGCAATCCACCGACATACCAGAGCGCCAACTGCGAGAGGCCGGCGTACCCGTCCCCGGCGAACAGTGGTTCCCCGCCCTTCCATAAAGATTGGTGCGTGTGCATGCCGCTGCCGTTATCGCCGAAGATCGGCTTGGGCATGAAGGTGACGGTCTTGCCGTGGTGGCTGGCCACGTTTTTCACCACGTACTTGTAGAGCAGCATTTTGTCGGCGGAGCGCAGCAGCGAGTCGAATTTCAGGTCGATTTCGGTCTGTCCGCCGCTGGCGACTTCGTGATGGTGGCACTCCACCTCGAGGCCGCAGCTCTGCATGGTCAGCACCATTTCCGAGCGCAGATCCTGGTAATGGTCGGTGGGAGGAACAGGAAAATATCCCTCGCGGTAGCGCGGGCGGTATCCGAGATTGTTCTGCTCGCGGCCGGAGTTCCAGCGTCCTTCTTCGGCGTCGATGTAGTAGAAGCCGTATTGCTCGCGCTGATCGAAGCGAACATTGTCGAAGATGAAGAATTCGGCTTCGGCGCCGAAGTGGGCGGCATCCGCGATCCCGGAGGAGGCGAGGTAGCCTTGCGCCTTGCGGGCGATGTAGCGGGGATCGCGGTCATAGGGCTGCTTGGTGACGGGATCGACCACGTCGCAAATCAGCACGACGGTAGGCACGTCGGTGAAGGGATCGAGCAGACGCGTCTCCGGATCGGGCAGCAGGAGCATGTCGCTCTCGTGAATAGCGGCCCAGCCTCGAATCGAGGAGCCGTCGATGCCGAAGCCGTCGTGGAATGAAGATTCGGTGAGCTGATCGATGGGGTAGGAGACGTGGTGCCATAGCCCCGGAATATCGGTGAAGCGGAGATCGAGGATCTTGGCGTCGTGCTTGATAGCGAAATCGATAACGCTCCTGGCGTCGGACATGATGCTCCTTGTTGCGCTTTCCTGGTTCCCAACCAGGCGAAGGATTGCGGAAGACCTGAAAAATCCCCATCGTCGCCGCGATCGGCGCAGAATGGGGCGGGAGGCAGGCTGCTACAATCAGTCGCGTTGTGGAAGACCGGCGAGTGTAAAGCCCCGCTGGCCCGCTGGCAATTTGATTGTTCTTATAGGCCTTATAAAGTGAGGCTTATATCGGCATGCAACGCCTGGGAGGAATAGGCTTCAAGGGCTAAGGCCCGTTTCTCAGGATGATGCTTTATGGCACGGCGAAAGCCGTGTCCTTCCCGGGGATTGCCAGTTCCGGGTTCGCTTTGGAATCGGCGATTCCTCGTTGCCTGGAACGATCCCCGGCCACTGACCCCTGCTCTTATGGACTTCGATCAACTGGAAACGTTTCTGGAGGTGGCGCGGCACGCGTCGTTCTCGCGCGCGGCGGAGAAGCGTTTCCGGACGCAGCCGGCGATTTCGTCGCAAATCCGCGGGGTGGAGGAAGAAGTCGGGGCGAAGCTCTTCGACCGCTCCGGAGGCAAGGTTTCGCTCACCGCGGCTGGCAAGGCCTTCCTGCGTTATGTGGAAGAGACGTTGGACGCGCGGAAAGCGATGATGGTGGCGATTGCGGAGATGGAGCGGGTGCCGCGTGGCGAAATCATTGTAGGGGCCAACGAGGGAACGTGCCTGCACATTCTGCCGTATGTATTCGCCGATTTTAAGAAGCAGTATCCGGATGTTTCGGTCAATATCAAGCGGGCGGATTACGCCAAGATCCTGGAGTCGGTGATCGACAATTCGGTGGACTTCGGGGTGGTTTCGCTGCCCGTCCATGACAACCGTTTGACCGTGGTGCTCATCCATCGGGATGAGCTGGTATTGATCGCTCCGCCCCATCATCCTCTGGGAAAGCTGAAATCGGTGACCATGGCCGAGTCGGCGCGCTTTCCGCTGATTGTTCCCAAGGCCGGGCACACGCGGGACGCGATTGAGGAGCTGTTTCACGAGCGACGGCTGAAGGCGAACTTCACCATGGAACTCGATTCGAGCGAACTGCTGAAGCGCTTTGTGGCGGCCGAGGTGGGGATCGGATTTATCGCGCGGTCGAACGTGGAGGAAGATGTGCGGGCGAAGGTGCTGGCGGCGGTGACGATCTCAGATGCGCAGGTGCGACGCGACCTGGCGCTCGTCTTCCGCAAAGACAAGGCCCTCAGCCGCGCGGCCCTGGCGTTTATCGAGATCGCGGTGAAACACAAATCCACGCAAGAGCTGGTGCCATCTCCAGTCCGATGATGCGGGCACTCTCGACATTTCTGATGCTGGGCGCGCTGGCAAGCGCAGCGCCGTGCTTCAGCCAGGGCCAGCCGATCGGCCAGATGGGGGCAGCGGCGCGGCAGTTGATCGCGATCAAGGTGACCGGGAGCCAACGCTTCTCCGAGGAAGCCATCGCGGCCTCCACGGGATTGCAGTTGGGCACGGCGGCTGGAGAAGACGATTTCAAGAAAGCGGCCCGCCGGTTGGGAGATACGGGCGCTTTCAGCGAGATCGCGTTCAACTACAACTACTCCGCGGCCGGGACCAGGCTGGAATTACACGTCACTGACGCCACGAAATTCGTTCCGGCGAAATTTGAAGATTTTGTCTGGTTTTCTGATGCGGACCTGAAGAAGCAGATCCAGCAGCACGTGCCGTTGTTCAACGGCGAGTTGCCGCTCTCCGGGCGCATGGCCGACGAGGTTTCCGATGTGTTGCAGGCTCTGCTGGTCGAAAAAGGCGTCCCGGGACATGTTGACTATGAACGCGTGGGAAAGACCGACGGGCCGGTGGAATACATCGAGTACAAAGTTTCCGAAGTCCTGATCCGCATCCGCAAGATCGAGTTCACCGGCGCGGGAGAAGCCGAGCTTCCGGCGCTGGAGGAGGCAGGACGGAACCTGCCAGAACGGGGATACTCCCGGGCACGGTTGCAGGTGTTGGTCGATCACGACCTGCTGCCCATTCTGCGCGCGCATGGATATCTGAAGGCTGCGATTGGGGCGCCGGAGCCGAAGCCGGTGACGCAGGCGAGCGCGGAAGGCGTCGACGAGATGGCGCGGAATCAGTCGATGGTCGACGTGGTCTTCCCCGTCACCATGGGCGAGCAATACAAGTTCAAGAGCCTGGAGTGGTCCGGTGTTCATGAACTCGCTGTCGAACAACTTTCCACGATGGTCCGGGTGCAACCGGGGCAGCCGGCCAACACCGTCCGCCTGATGCAAGACTTGAAGGAAGTGCAGAAACTCTACGGCAGCCGAGGGTATCTCACGGCGAAGTTGAAGGCGAACAGCCAATTCGATGACGCGGCAGGAACCGTTGCGATTACGGTGCAGGTGACGGAGGGCCCGGTCTTTCATATGGGCGAACTCCAGTTTCGCGGGCTTGATAACAGCCTCACGGCAAAGCTGCGCGACGCCTGGAAATTGCGGGCGGGAGACGTGTACAACGCGGCTTACCTCGATGAATATCTCCCGGCAGCGCGCAAATTGTTGCCCTCGACCCTCGATTGGGATGTCGACCCTCATGTGACGGCCAACCTTCACGACCAGTCGGTGGACGTCGACCTCGTTTATTCCGTAAAAGCTCCCCGCTAAGCCGCGGCAAGAAGAAACGCCGGAAAGCTTTTCCGGATTTTGGAACAAATTCAAGGAAAGCTGCGAGAGCGCGCGTCGTCGCGATACCGTGACACTCCACGGAACCGGATCTCGGCAATCCGGTTCCGGAGTTTGCCCGGAGCCTTCCCCCCAAATCGCCGGGCACACCTGCGGGGATCCGCGCCAGCGTTTCCCCGCCTTTTTGTTTCCAGATGTAACTTCAGAAAAGCGGGCGCATCAAGAAGAGAGTACAAAGAGGCCCGTGGAATGACTCGCCGGTACTACGCTCGCTCATTTTGTCCGTGAGCGTGGAAAGCGGATACACTGGCAAGGCCTCAAATTCTGCAAGGAGAAACCGCTGATGAAATTCTGTGCTCAGAAACTCGGGACCGGGGTGATGACAGTTGCTCTCGTCTGCGGAATCACGTCTTCGCTATGGGCGAAGCCTGCCAGCTTCGTGGGAGTCGTAAGCGATTCGATGTGCGGCGCCAAGCACGCCATGGCCGGTGACGCGGCGTCCTGCACACGGGCCTGCGTCTCGAAAGGTTCGAAGTATGCGCTGGTGGTCGGCGACAAGGTATACACGCTGGAAACCAGCAACAAGTCGGTGCTCACCACGCTGGACGCGCGGGCCGGCGCGAAAGTGAAAGTTTGGGGAACGGCGAAGGGCGACTCGATCGCGGTGGAATCGGTCAGCGCCGCTCCGTAGCCGCACGCTTTCAATTTTTTCGCCATCCCGGGAGCGCTCGACGGCGCTCCCTTTTTCCTGCTCGGAAGTTCTGATTTCCTCTCCGGCGCGAGCGTTGATTTTTCATGGGCCCGGCCTCGAAATTCATCGTTTCTTCACACATCGGTGTGTTAGATTGTGCATTCTTAACACCAATTTATTGCTCCCGGAGGATCACGGAATTGGGCAAAGACATGGTTCCGAAGCGGATTTTCTTTACCAAGGGCGTAGGGAAACACCGCGAGCGGTTGACCTCATTTGAATTGGCATTGCGCGACGCCGGCATCGCCGCTCAGAACCTGGTTCGGGTTTCCTCGATTTTTCCTCCCAACTGCAAGCTGCTGGCGCGTAAAGAAGGCGTGAAGTATCTGCATCCCGGCGAAGTGGTTTTTGCCGTGGTGGCCGAGAATTCGACCCGTGAGCCACACCGGTTGCTGGCGTCGTCGATCGGCGTAGCCATTCCGGCGGACCGCAACACTTACGGATATCTGAGCGAGCATCACTCCTTTGGCGAGACCGAAGATTCCGCCGGCGAATACGCCGAGGAACTTGCCGCCGAGATGCTCGCCACCACGCTGAACGTGGAGTTCGACCCCGACCGTTCCTGGGACGAGAAGAAACAGATCTACCGGCTGTCGAACAAGATTGTCCGGACCGCGAATGTCACGCAGTCGGCGGTAGGAGACAAGCGCGGCCTGTGGACGACGGTGATCGCCTCCGCGGTGCTGATCTTCGACTGAGCCTTCTTTTTCCTGTTTCAAGCTTTGAATTTCGAGCTTCGGGCGTCCGGATTAGCCGGGTATTTGCTCCCTTGTGTTTGAGCTTCGGATGTAGGCCCATGCGTCCACTCGAACCTCGGTTCAGACGCGCCGAACCCTTCGCGTTCACGGTCATTCCTGCCTATTTTCAATAATTTAGAATCTATTTTGGGAACGGTTGCATCGAATCTGGAGGTGTAACTTTGGTAATCTCTGAAATTGAGCGAATGTAATCTTTCGTTAACACCGCTCTTGTATCATGGAGAAGATCGAAAAAGCGTTATCAGGAGCTGAAGTGGATATCGAGAAAGTACGGCAGAAGCAACAGGAGTTGATGGTCCGCATGATGGAGCGGCGGGTGCGGGAGCGCGCCCAACAGCTCTATGAAGAGCGGGGCCAGATCGAGGGGCAGGCGCTCGGCGATTGGGTACGGGCAGAGTCTGAGGTCTTGGAAAACAGTATTGTCGCTCCCTTGTACAAGCGTCTTCGCGGCCAGGAAGCGGATTTGAGTGACGAGCAGGGCGAAGAGATGTCTTCTTCGAACCAACTGCCCTCGCTCGCGTAAATTTAGTTCGTCCTTCCCTATCGAATTTCCCCCTACAAGTTTCCAGCACCTTCCAGCTTTTTCTGAAATTCTTCCCACTTCACGATTGCGGCGATTTACGCGCCTACATCTGCCGGGTGCTAGTACAATCCGGCGTGGGGCGTGACGGGCCGGCTTGCTGATGTCGGGCCTGAAGATTATTTCGTCGCACCCATTCTGGAGGCTGCCGTGGAAGCATTCGGCTTTGGATTTAGCACCATCATCATTGTCATTGTTGTTCTTTACGTTCTGAGTTCCATCAAGATTCTGGCGGAATATGAACGAGGCGTCATCTTCCGGCTTGGCCGGTTGCTGCCGGTGGCGAAAGGGCCTGGGGTAATTCTGGTTTTTGCGCCGATCGACCGGATCGTCCGCGTGTCGTTGCGGCAGGAAGCGCTGGAAGTTCCGCCGCAGGACATCATCACGCGAGACAACGTCACGCTGAAGGTAAACGCGGTCATTTTCCTGCGCGTGATTGAGCCACGCAAGGCTGTAGTCGAAGTTTCGAACTACGTCTATCAAACTTCGCAGTTTGCGCAGACGACGCTGCGGTCGGTGCTGGGCGAGCAGGAACTCGATGAATTGCTGGCGCACCGCGACAAGATCAACCTGCGGTTGCAAAGCATCCTCGACACGCACACTTCGCCCTGGGGCGTGAAGGTGACAAACGTCGAGGTCAAACAGGTTGATATGCCGGAGTCGATGCTGAGAGCGATGGCCAAGCAGGCGGAGGCGGAGCGCGAGAAGCGGTCGAAGATCATTCACGCGGAAGGCGAGTTCTCGGCGGCGCAGCGGTTGGTCGACGCGGCGCATCTGCTCTCCGGCGAGCCGGTCAGCGTGCAGTTGCGGTACCTGCAGACCCTGACGGAGATTGGCGTCGAGAAGAACACGACGGTGGTGTTTCCGGTGCCGGTCGACTTCTTTTCGGGCATCCAGAAGCTGCTCGGTTCGACGCCGGCCGCGAGTTCTGCCGATCCTAAGGCCAAGACGGCATAGTTAGTTTTGTGGTGCCGGACTTGTCCGTGGATGTAGCGCTGGCGCGCCAAGAGTGTACTCTGGGAGTCAGCCGTATCGTCGTTGCACGTTTGCCTGGAGTTGAAACATGGCTTCATCCGAAGATACCGAGATCACTCTAGGGACGGGGAAACTTCTCGTCCTGTTCTTTGGGCTGGTCGGAGTGTGCGCGCTATTTTTCGCGCTTGGTTACTCGCTGGGACGAAAATCAGAACCGCCGCTGATGGCGGCGAGCCCAGCCACTGCCCTGCCGGCCAGTCCCAGCAACACGAAAGGAAGTTCGCCGGCTCCTTCCACCCCGATGACGTTCTACAAGAACGTCGAACAGAAGGAAGCGAACCCGGAACTGACTCCGGCGGCGGATTCCAAAACAGACAATGCGCCGGCGGCATCGGATGCGGCCAGCGCTCCGCTGGTGAATGCTCCCGATCCGGCGACTGTGCTGCCGACCTCAGGTTACTTCGTGCAGGTGGCAGCAGTGAGCAAGCAGGAAGATGCCGATTCCCTGGTCGATGCGTTGAAGAAGAAGCAATACTCGGCATTTGTGGCGGCGCAATCGGGGTCCGACAAGCTGTTTCACGTGCAGGTGGGGCCCTACTCGGACGTGAAGGAAGCGGAAACCATGCGCACCAAGCTCATCGGGGACGGCTACAGTCCGATTCTGAAGAAGTAATCCTCAGGCCACGCGCCGCACTAGCGTTACCAACAGCATCAGGCCGAAGATGATCGCGGTGGCGGCCATCCATACCCGCAGCACCTGTTTCCAATCCAACGGAAGCTTCTCCCACGAGCGAATCTTGCGCGAGAAGAACTTGCGCCTTCGCTCGACGCGGCAGGTCCCGGACGGGATCAGCGGAAACCAGAACAAAACCCAGAATAGCGTGGTCTTGAACTTTTCGAGATGTGTCTCGGCATCGTAGGTGTATTCCGCCTTGCCGAAGCGGATACGCCCGAAGCCGAGGCGGGAGAAGAAAAACAAAGTGCCGGGATCGTTGGCCTCTTCGGCTCGGCGCCTGGCATCCTCGAGGCGTGTGGAGTTGACGCGCTCGGGATCGTCAAGGCGGCGCCGGGCCAGTTCCGCGCGCAGAATGCTGGTCGTCTCCGGACTGAGCTGCCCGATGTGCAGGGCGATGCGAAGGAGTTCCTCGTTCGTTTTGCCCTGAAACGAGCGCGCGATGTCTTCCGTCCGCATCGGGCGAATGGTAGCACGGGGCTGGGATGGCCGGATGCGCTCGGGCAATGTGGAAGGACGTTGTCACGATTGGTGGCGGCACCCAGGCTGTTTTCCTAGATTGACAGGTGTCGATTTTCGAGCAATGCTGGACGGCATTATGCCCGCCCATGACCCTTCCCTCGACCGAACCTTACACGCAATCGCCGATCCGACCCGACGCCGGATTCTTCAGGCACTCAAGGGCCCGACCCGCGATGCCGGGAGTGTGAACTGTCTGTGCGCGGGCGACATTGAGGAGCGCATGAAGCTCTCGCAGCCTACGATTTCGCATCACATGGCGATCCTGACCAAAGCGGGGCTGGTGGAGGCGACCAAGCAAGGACAATGGCGATGGTACCGGAGGAACGAGCGGGCGATCCGGACGATGGTGAAGGTGCTGCGCGGGGCTTTGTAGGGGGCACCATTAGGTCCAGCATCGGGCAGTACGAGGTGGTTTCGATCGAAATCTTTCCAAGATCTATTTCGAGGTTTGCCGGCTGCGCTTTTCCTTAGCCCATCCCTCTTTCACGATCTGGCGGGCGCGGCCGAGGGCCAGGGAGTCCTCCGGAACATCGTCGGTGATGCATGATCCGGCGGCGACGTAAGCGCCGCGCGCGACGCGGATCGGCGCCACCAGCGTGCTGTCACTGCCAATGAAAACGTCGTCGTCGATGATGGTCTTGTTCTTGTTCACGCCGTCATAGTTGCAGGTGATTGTGCCGGCGCCGATATTGACCCCGGCGCCGATCTCGGCGTCGCCCAGGTAAGTCAGGTGGTTCGCCTTCGATCCCTTGCCCAGCTTGATCTTCTTGGTCTCGACGAAATTGCCGACGTGGGCTCCGGGGCCGATCTCGCTCCCCGGACGCAGGTGGGAGTAAGGCCCGAGTGTCGCCCCTGCTTCAACGCGGGAATCTTCCATGATGCAACCGGGGCGGACGGTCACACCGTCGGCGATCTCCGAATCGCGAATCACGGAATAGGAGCGGACGCGGCATCGCGCGCCGATGCTCGTGCTGCCGAGCAACTGCACGTAGGGCTCGATCGTGGAGTCGGGGGCGACGGTCACGTCGGCGTCGATGACGCAGGTGGCGGGGTAAAAGATTGTGACGCCGTCGGCCATCAACTGGCGGGCTTTCGCCATACGCATGTAGTGATCGATGTCGGCGAGTTCGGCGCGCGTGTTGCCGCCGAGGATTTCCGTGGGTTGCGTGGTCCTGGTGGTTACGACTCGCTTCCCTGCGCGCCGCAGGACCTCGGCCATGTCGGTCAGGTAGTACTCGCGGTGCGCATTCGCAGTGGAGAGTTTCTCGATATTTCCGTAAAGGTTCGGAACGGAAAAAACGTAGAAGCCAGAGTTGATCTCGCGCAGCTTCTTTTGCGCCGGGCTGGCGGATTTTTCCTCGACGACGGCGCGCACTTCGGGGCTACCCGGACTCTTGCGCAGGACGCGGCCGTACCCGGTGGGGTTGTCGAGTTCGGCGCTGAGGAGAGTCATCGCCGCTTTTTGCTGGAGATGGAAATCGCGCAACTGGCGGATCGTCGCGGCACTGATAAGCGGGGCGTCGCCGGAGAGGACAATCACGTGGTCATAGGTCGAGAGTGCGTCGCGGGCGACCATGAGCGCGTGGCCGGTGCCGCGTTGCTCGGCTTGCAGCACGAAATTGACGCCCGTGTGCTGCATGGCGGAACGGACCATCTCGGCTTCATGGCCGATGATGGCGTAGATATCGGCGGCGATGACCAGTTGCAGGGCCGCGCGGATCACATGTTCGAGCAGGGGCTTCCCACCGACTTCATGCAGGACCTTCGGAAGTTGCGACTTCAGCCGGGTTCCCTTGCCGGCGGCCATAATCGCGATGGCAATCCTGGGCTGCAGGTCACGGCTGGAACCGGACGACGGGCTCGGCGGGCGTTTTGACGAGCGAGGAAGCGTACGTTTTGCTTTCTTCATTCGCTCAAATATACCGCCCTGCTCCATCAGGTGGGGAAGGAAACAGGAACAGGCACACGTCTTGTAACGACGTGTGCCTTTTCAGAGTGGCGAAAAGCTGGCCTATCTTCGGTTGCGGTCTAGAACTTTTTCTCCTGCAGAACGTTCCCGTCCGCGTCCAAGTGAATGACAATGAGGTCACCCCAGCGCGGCTTGAAGATATCGAGAAAGCCGAAGCGGTCGGAGAAGTTTACAGAATTGGTGGCGCCGACAAATCCACCGTGCTTGTTCAAAAGCCGGCGGCCCGCCGCAATCAGGAAATTCCGCCCATCTTTACCGTCGCCAATGTCGCATCCGAGGAAAAGCACTCGCCCTTCTCCAGCGAATAATTTGTCGTGAGGGGCGGCCAGGGTTTCCAGGTTGTATTTTGAAATACCCCCTTTTGGAAAGTAGAGATAGCCGACGTTTCCGTGGGTGTAAAAGTTAAGCTGTTTGAGGTTCTCGTAGCGGTCAAGAATGGCTTCGATGTCATCGGAAGAGGCGGCCTCTTCCGCGAAATTCTTGCCGGGGTTTTCGTTCACGACGCGCTGAGCCTGCCGGGGGAAGCTCGAATCTTCGCTGGCATAGATCACCAGTTGCTCGGCGGAAGTCCGTTCCTTTTCGTCCTCGACTTTTTCGTGGGCAGGCAGCATCGAGCCGAATTTGGGGAGATACACGATCCCCGGCTCGTCCGCATAGGAAAACACGAAGTTCAGGTGGTTCTGCGTAGGATGGCGGCAGCCAACCTTGTGGAAGAGATACCAGTTGATCTCGGCCGGAACGCGCGTCCTGAAATTGAAATAACAGAGATCGGATGAGGATATTCCGGCGGTTTTCAAGTCGGGCCGCTGCGCCAGCGTGTCCCAGCTATCCCGGGCGGTGACGGCGTAGGCGTCACTGTCGGGTGGGATGTAGTTGAGGGGGGATGGAAGGGGCTTCGGTTCGCGCATGATTGGCATACTTCACCTCTGAAATGGATGGTCCCCTCTGATCGCCCATCGGTGACCGATTCAACACCCAATAGGAAAGGCGGAAAATCGGCGGACTTTTGATCAGAAAAAATTGCAAAATTTTGTGAGGTGGACCCTAGGCCGATGGTCTGGGAGGGATTAGAGCCCGATGCCGCCGTCGACCGCGAGAATCTGGCCGGTAATAAATTGCGGGGCGGTGGCAAAGAACAGAACTGCCTGCGCGATCTCGTCGCCCCGGCCATTGCGCTGCATGGGGGTTTGACGAGCCATGCGCCGCATGAAGGACGCAGCGGCTTTTTCGCCGAGATCGATCATGCCGGGAGCCACGGCGTTCACGGCGATCTCGGGAGCGAGGGCTTTGGCCATCACCTTGGTCAGCATGTGCAGTGCGGCTTTGGAGGAGCAATAGTGGGCGTGCGTCGGCCAGGGCCGCAGGCCTCCCAGCGATCCCATGTTGATGATTCGGGCTTCGATGGGCGCGCGCTGGGGGCGGGCGCGACGCATCCATTTGAGGGCTTCGCGGGCGACCAGGAATGGGCCACGGGTATTGGAGGCAAAAATAGCGTCCCATTGGCGAACGGTCAACTTTTCGAAGTCGACCGTTTCGTAGCGACCCGCGTTGTTCACGAGGATATCGATACGGCCCAGTTCCCGGCCGGCCTCTTTCATCGCGTTGCGGACGCTGGATTCGTCAGTGACGTCACAGTGGAGAGCGAACGCACGGACGCCAAAGCTGGAAAGGTCCACCACAGTTTCGCGGGCTTCGCGGGCGGATTCCTTGAAGGTGATGGCGACGTCGGCGCCCGCTTCTGCCAGGGCCAGCGCGGAGGCTCGCCCGAGGCGTCGTGCTGCGCCGGTGACGAGGGCGGTTTTTCCCAGCAAAGGTCGAGGGCTAGGGTTTGGCATGCAGGGATTTTACGCTGCCGGGCTTCCTCAGGTGCTGGGTGGCGGGGACACGGGCATACCTAGGCGCGCTTCAGCAATTCCAGCAGGCGTTGATGCAAGACAGACTCGGATTCCGACTTAAGGAGAACAGCATCGGCGAGGTCGGTTGCTCCAGGGGCCAGATTGTCGAGATTCCAAACCAGCATGACGATGGGCAGACTGGGATCCCGCTGGCGGACGTGATGAGCGGCCAATGCATTTTCGACGCCTTTGTCGTTCAAATCGAGCACCACGGCGTCGATGTGCTCACGCTCGAGGATTGATAAACCATCCTGGGCAGAGAAGGAGCTATAAACCTCCCAGCCGAGATCGCGAAGGCGCGAGCAGCGCAGGTTGAGGTTGATGGCATCGCTCCCGATACAAAGCAGGCAATAACTCAATCGCCCGGTCATAGGCAGCCTCTTTCGTTCGACCTGGACTTCGGCGATTCCGCACGAGATTGCAGTGATTTTGAGCCAGGCGGGAGAGGTGCGCAGTGAGCCCCGTCACCCAAGGTGAGAGCGCAGTTTGGTAACTCGACTCACGGCCACCCCCGAGGCCCGAAAAGGCCCTTCTGAGCGGCTTTCGGTCTTGGAAAACCCCGGATTTCCGCGCTACAATCGCGGCTGCATGCCAGAGGCCCGGTCGGTCGTGGTCTATTCGCGCAAGGGCTGCCACCTGTGCGAGGTGGTCAAGGAGAGTCTCGTCAAGCTTTCACGCCGCGGCGGATTCACCTGGCAGGAAGTCGACGTCGACGCCGATGCGGAACTGCGGCGGCAGTTCAACGATGAGGTTCCCGTAGTCTTCATCGATGGACGCAAGGCCTTCAAATACCGGATGGATGAGAGAGAGTTCCTGCGCAAGCTGGCCAGCTGACTTTCTGATCTGTCATCGAAATCTTTCGCTACAATCTCTCCCGGCATGTTACGAACCCGCCTATTCGCGGATGCGCACAACTTGTTCCTGCATGAGCTTGTGCTGGAATCGTGCCGGAGGAATCCGCAAAAAGTGGCGCTGGTTGACACCTCCTGCGGACTGCGGCTCACCTTCGCCGAGTACGGGGAACGAGTAGAGTCGACGGCGCGGGGATTGATCGCCGCCGGAATCAAGCCGGGCGACGTGGTTGCGATCTTCCTGGCGAACTCGTGGGAATTTTGCGTCGCCTTCCATGCGGCGGAACTGGCGGGCGCGATTCCTACGCTTCTGAATCCTACGTACCGCGAGCGCGAGGTGCGCTACCAGGTTGAGAACTCCGGCGCGGTTATCCTGATTACGGACGGCGCGAATATCGAAGGGATCCGTCTGGACGGCCTTCCTCATTTGCGGCGCGTATACGTCACACGCCAGCCTGTGCCCGGGACTGAGCCGTTTGCGAACCTGCTGCACAAAGGGACGACGAGTTTTCCGAGACCCGATCAGGCACCGGAACAAACCCTGGCCGTGCTTCCCTACTCCAGCGGCACAACCGGATTGCCAAAGGGAGTGATGCTCTCGCATTACAACCTGGTGGCGAACGTGTATCAGGTGATCGGACCCCATGCCGCCAAGCTCAGCGCGGCGGACAAAATTCTGTGCTGCCTGCCGCTCTATCACATTTACGGCCTGAATGTGATTTTGAATCCGTCGCTGATTTTGGGAGCAACGCTGGTTCTTCTGCCGCGCTTCAATGTCCAGCATCTGACCAGCCTGCTTGTTCCGGAAGAGATCAGCATGATGCCGATGGTGCCTCCCGCGATCAACGCGCTATGCCAGGCTGCCGAGGCGGGACAATTTCCTCGCGACCACAACGTGCATTGGGTGAAGTCTGGCGCGGCACCGTTAGCGCCCGATTTGGCGCGCCGCTTCACTACCTTGACGAATATACGGGTCATGCAGGGTTACGGAATGACCGAAGCATCCCCTGTCACGCATATAGGATTTCTCGAGCCAGAGCTCTATCACCCGGATTCCATCGGGCATCCGGTCGCGGAAACCGAGTGCCGCATTCTGTCGCAGACGGAGATCGATCCTTCACAGAGTGTCGATGACTTGACTGAAGCTCCGTCGGGCCAACCCGGCGAACTGGTGATGCGCGGGCCGCAATTCATGCTGGGATACTGGAAGGAGCCGCAAGCCACTGCTGCCGTGCTGCGCAACGGCTGGTACTGGTCCGGTGACATCGTTACACGCGATCGCGAGGGATTCTACCGAGTCGTCGACCGACGCAAAGAGATGATCAAGTACAAAGGTTTCCCAGTGGCGCCCGCCGAGGTTGAAGCTGTGCTGCTGGAACACCCGGCGGTAAAGGAGTGCGGCGTGGTCGGACGCGCGGATGACGCCGCGGGAGAAATCCCGGTTGCGTTCGTCGCTTTGCGGAACGGATACATGGAAAGCGGCAAACTGGGAGAGGAACTTTGCGCGTTCGTGGGCGAGCGGTTGACCCACTACAAACAGCCGCGTGAAGTGCGATTCGTCGACGCTGTGCCGAAAACGGCGTCGGGAAAAATCCTGCGGCGCGAACTCAGAAAAACGTTTGCCTGACTTGTGCGGGCTCTCGCGCAGGTGCGGGAAGCCCGCAGATGTGACACCCTTTTGACATCCCACTGACAATCCTTTAGCGCATCCCTCCGAAGATGGCTCCAGGCACCATTCGGTGTGCCGAGCAATGGCCGGAACCCCGCTCACAAGCTCACTCCCAAATCAGGTTGGCGGTATCGACGGCGCACACAAACAAATTAAACAGATCGACTTCAGCCACTGGAGGAATGTCATGAACTTGTCTTTGTGGAAGAGACTTGCGGGGACAGCCCTGCTCATCGCAGGCTGCGCCGGGCTGGTAGCGGCCCAGAGCGAGGATTTCAACCGGCGCGGGAACATCCTGATCTCAGATCAGTACAACAACCGCGTGATCGAGGTAAATCCAACAACGCATCGGATCGTATGGCACTTCGGCAATGGATCGAGCGTGGCCGGGCCGCATTCGGTCGTGGGAGTGAACGATGCCCAGCGGATCGGGCCATTCACTCTGGTAGCAGGGACGGGCGTTCCGGCGGGAGCTGAGCCGACTTGCCCGAACGGTTGCGCGGACAACCGGGTGATGATCGTCGCTCCGGACGGCCGCATTATCTGGCAGTACGGCGGCGCAGGCGTGACGGGAGCAGGGCCCGATCAATTGAATACGCCCGTGCAGAATACGTGGCTGCCCTACTGCGACATCCTGGTCAGTGACCAGGGGAATCAGCGGATCATCGAGATCACGCTCGATAAGAAAATTGTGTGGCAATACGGGCAGACCGGCGTCGCCGGAGATGGAGCCAACCAGCTGAACAGCCCCAACAGCGCGGAGTTGCTACGGAACGGACATATCCTGATCGCTGACGAAGCGAACAACCGTGTCATCGAAGTCACGCGTGGCCACAAGATTGTGTGGAGCTACGGGTGTGCGACGTGCACGCAACTGAACGGAGCCGCATTCGCCAGCCGGCTTCCGAATGGCGATACGCTGATTACCGACTCAAACAATAACCGCATCCTCGAAGTCGACATGGGTGGAACCGTGGTGTGGAGCTACTCGACAAATGCACGTCCGGGCAGCGTGTCAGCGCCACTGCCTACGCGCGCAGTGCGGCTGCGCAATGGGAACACACTGATCAGCGATCAATACAACATGCAGGTCATCGAAGTGACTCCCGCAGGAAAAATCGTGTTCACGCAAGGACAGATCGGGGTAGCGGCGAACACGTTTGATCACTTGAATGGTCCGTACGATGCGAAAGTACTTGGAGACTACACCGGTCTGACGCCTCCATTCTTCGAAGACAACTCAAGATGAAATTCGCCAGTGCTTGAGGCCTCGCCACTGCGACCTTTGTGTCTGGTTGGAGTGGCGAAGCCTCTGCCCTTCCAGATCCAGCCAGCAGTGCAGGTTTCAGCCCGGATGCTTGGGCACCCGGGATTCAGAATGGAAACAGCTATGCACCTTCGTGCCTTGATTCGCACATGCGAGCAGGGCTAGATTCCCTTTCACATTTAGTTTGTTCTCTCCTCATTCGAGAAGTACGAATCTCCTTGGGGCCCCCGCCACGCACACGCGCCGCTGCGCCCGCAAGCAGGCATGGCACCCACTGTTCCCGGGCCGAAGCCTGAACCCGTAAGCCAGCACGACTGCATCCGCGATTCCGCAACTTCGTCTGCACGGCACAAGTGTGTCCATCTCACGGAGGTATTCATGTTGATGAAAAGATGGCAGCTCTCCCCTTTTGTTCTTGGAATTGCGTTGATCGCGTTTCCTACCGCGACCGTGCATGCACAGAACGATCCCGGGCCGCGTTCCGGACCGCCGGGCGCCGGCAGCTTCTACCCTTTACTGAATGCAAACGAGCAAGCATTCTTCAGCCAGGCGCAGCAGCGCTTTCAGGAGATTGATTCCGTTTTAGGCACCATCACCGGAGAATCAGGAAGTGGCCTGGGCCCGACGTACAACGGCAACAGTTGCGCCCAGTGCCACGCACAGCCTTCTATGGGAGGCTCAAGCCCGGGGCTGACAAGCCCGCAGAATGCGATTCCCAACCCGCAGGTTGCGCTCGCCACGCTGGATGGCGCCATCAACACGGTTCCACCGTTTATCACAACGAATGGGCCGGTGCGGGAAGCGCGATTCATCCGGACATCAAATGGCGCGCTGGATGGAGGCGTTCATGACCTCTATACCATCACGGGACGATCCGATGCATCGGGCTGCAGACTGGCTCAACCCAACTTCGCAGCGGCGTTGTCGCAAGGCAACGTGATCTTCCGCATCCCGACGCCGCTCTTTGGCCTGGGACTGATTGAGGCCACGCCCGACTCCGTTCTGCAAGCGAACCTTGCAGCCACGGCGTCGGCACGGGCTAACATGAGAATTGGCGGCGAATTCAATAGCAGCGGAAACGATGGAACGATCACACGTTTCGGCTGGAAGGCACAGAACAAGTCTCTGCTGATGTTTGCCGGCGAGGCTTACAACGTGGAGCAGGGCGTGTCGAACGAACTGTTTCCGAACGAGCGCATGGCAATACCGGGCTGCACGTTCAACACTTCGCCGGAGGATCCGACGAACCTGCTCAACGGAAACTCCAGTAGTTCGAATTACAACACGATGGTCGGTACGGCGTCGGAGATGTCGTCGGATGTCGTGAACTTCGCAGCGTTCATCCGAATGACTGCCCCGCCGACGCCGGCAGCGTCGACCGCTTCCACGCAGAATGGAGCGAACCTGTTCAACGCTGTCGGCTGTGCACTTTGTCATTCCCCCGCGCTCACCACAGGACAGGCGCGGTACACGGGGATGTCGAACATCACCTATAACCCCTACTCGGACTTTGCTCTTCATCACATGGGCGTTGGACTTTCCGATGGAGTCCATCAAGGAGCCGCTGGGCCGGACGAGTTCCGCACCGCGCCATTGTGGGGGCTCGGACAACGGCTGTACTTCCTGCACGATGGAAGGACCAGCGACCTGATCCAGGCGATCCACGCCCACAGCAGTTCAGGGTCGGAGGCGAACCTGGTGGTGCGGAGGTTCGGAACGCTGAGCCCGTCGCAAGTGCAAGACCTGTTGAATTTCCTGCGCTCGCTTTGAGAGGTCGCGGGACGGTCGCGGAGGATGGGGGCGAAGCCTCCGCGGCCGCGTGATTTCAATGATGAATGTTGATTACTGGATTGCGGAATGGAAATGGTTGACGCGTTGCGCCGGGTTTTTCATTCGTCATTCAACAATTGTCATTCCACGATCGTTATCAACGATTTGCTCACTGCTTTGCGGCGCTTTCGTCCTTCGCGGGCAGCTTGCGGGTAACCAGAAAGCTCCACATCACGTCGTCGGCGTTGAAGTCGTTGCTGGTCTTGCCGATTGTGTTTTCTGGCTCGTATTGCTGTCCTCCGGGCCATGTGTTGCCACCGCCCTTCACGCTGTAGAGTTCCACCTGCGCCGCCCGACCGCAGCCGTTGTAGGTGTCGACCTTGGTCTCCATGCCGCCCTTCTCGTGGGCTGAGATCTTGGTTTTGTCCGGCTTCTCCGCGCAGCGGTCAATCCTGCCCCAGGCCTTCGCGCTGTCTTCCGCGGAGAGGACGGGAAGATTCAGGTTCTTCTCGGTGCCACCGTTGTAGGGAACGACCGGGTCGGAGGTGCCATTGATCATCAGCAGCGAAACGGGACGCGAGGGGAGGCAGGTCATAGTTTTTGGCATGTCGGCTCCCACGGCCGCGACCGCCGCGATGCGATCGGAAACAGCACAACCGGCGCGAAGACTCATCAGCCCTCCCTCGGAGAGTCCGACGGTGTAGATGCGGGCGGGATCGGCGGAGAACTTCGAGGTCAATGTGTCGAGCATGTGGTTGAGGAAACTAACATCGTCGGCCTGCGCCGATTTGTGGTCTTCATCCGGCTCGCGATTTCGAGGTTGCTGTTGGCCTCCGCCAGGGTAGCCGCCACCGCCTCCCGGGTATCCGCCGCCTCCGGGATATCCACCACCGTAGCCACCGTGATGATGCCCATGATTTCCGGGGCCCATGCCCATGGGGCGGCGCTCCGGAGCCTGGACGCCGACGTTCCAGCGGCCATGCAGGGCGAAGGGATAGACGGCGATGATGCCATCCTTGTCGGCGAGTTCGTCGAAGCGGGTGAGGCGCTCCATGTCGTCGGCGTCCTGATTCATTCCGTGGAACAGGATCACTACCGGATAGCGCTGCTGCGGGTTGTAGCCGCGGGGCAGGCGCACCAGGAACGTGCGGTCGACATCATCGACGGTAATCTTTTCCCGCGTTTCCTGGGCGTAGCTGGAGTTCACGAAAGGGAGAGCAATGATGAGAGCGGTCAAACAGGCGGCGGCGAGGGTGACTGCTCCCGCGTGGGGTCGTTCAGAAGGCATCCATTTCTCCAAAGCGGAGATCCGCTTACCCCGAGCGAGCCCCTTCGCATGCTTGGAAGCATACGCCAGCCCTGGAGTTGGCTGCATGGAACTTTTCCCGCGGCGGATGCGTAACCGATGGTGTAAGCGGCTGGCAAGACAAACCATTCAGCCCACGGCTTTGCGGGTAGGAGCGAAAAGGAGAGGCGCCATGGACGGACTCACTGGACTAGCGGCAGTGGTAATGATATTCGGAATGCCGACGGCAGTTCTCGGCATGTATACGTTTTACCGGGTGCGGAAATTGCGCACCGAAGAACGGATGGCGGCGATGCAGCGCGGTGTGGCGATCCCGATGGAACCGGAGTTGCCGGAATCGGCCCGGTCGCGGCGCTATGGAATCCTGTCGATTGCCGGAGCCGTCGGCTACATGCTGGCCTTCAGCATACTGGCCAAGTACGAACCTGACGCGATCGAAGCCGCAGCGTTCGGAGCGATTCCCTTCATGCTGGGACTGGGATATCTGCTGGATTCGCTGCTGATTCACCGCGACGGGAAAGCGACGGCGTAAGGTTCGCCGGAATCTCGTTGTCAACGTGGGTGCCCCACTTCAGGCCTGCTTTGCCAGAAGTGGGGATTTTCTTTTCGTCTCAAGTTTTACTTCCCGGTGAGGAAATCGAACTGCGCATCGTTCAGCGGGACCACACTCAGCCTTCCCTGCCGCGCCAATGGCGAGTCGGCGAACAACGTGCTTGATTTCGCGTCAGCCAGCGTGACTGGCTTCGCATTTGCGCTGCCGACCTTGATCTTCACCTGCGGATTGCGCGCGTCGGAGGAATCGACGGACACGACTGTGGCAGTGCCCACAGCGCTTTTTTCATCTCCGGTGTGGTAGATCACAAGACGCTCTCCCGGCTTCATGCTGCGGAGATTCTTCAGGGCCACTGGATTTGAAACGCCATCCCAAATTGTCGTCTTGTCGCGCTGCAAGTCGGCGAACGAATAGCTCGAGGGTTCGGTCTTTAGCAAGTAGTTCATGGATCGCTCTCTGAATACAGCTAATTCGGTTTCTTGTCGTTGGAATCAGGCTTGGCTTGTCCGCCGGAATCCGGTGGGTGATCGGAATAGATCGAGTACTGCCCTGCTGGCCGCTTTAACTTGATGGTGAGCTCCATCTTCGGCTTTTCGACGTCAAAATCCTCGCCGTAGGTTTGAAATCCCTGAGCGAGAACCTGGACCCGCAGCATGCCGTACGGGATGCCGTCGAAGTCGCATTTGCCGTCACCGTCGGTCTTCAATTCCATGCCGCCCTTTTCCTGTTTTCCCTTGGGATTAACCGGGTGCATGATCACGGCGGCGTTGCGCACGGGCTTGCCGTTGTCATCTTTGACGACCACAAAGTTCAGCCAGGAAGTGGGGCCTTCATCTTTGTCTTTCTGAGCTACGGCGCTTCCGGGCAACAGGACCAGCGGGAGCAGAACGATCCACCAGACTCGTGTCGTATTCATTCGAGCCATTGTATGCAGTCGCGCAGGCGTATGTCATCTCCGCGTGTCGGCGGTTCTTGCTAGCCGGGTTGCGACGGGCCGGTGATGGGTGAGCCACGGCTCCCGCGCCTCTTTTACAATTCATCTGTGAGAACGTGGGACGTCATCATCGTTGGCGGCGGGATCATCGGGCTGTCGCTCGCACTCGCCCTGCGCAAGCGTCGAGCCAGTGTTTTGGTGGTGGAGCGGGGAGAGCCGGGGCGGGAGGCTTCGCATGCGGCCGGCGGGATGCTGGTGGATTGTCCGCTGGAGACTCCTGCGGCGCTGCAGAGCTTAGCCCGCGCCAGCGCGCAGATGTATCCGGAATTTGCCCATGAGTTGGAAATGGAGTCGGGAGGCAAGGTCGATCTTCGGGATTTCGGGACGATTCTATTCGCATCCCCGGGAGACGCATCGTCTCTGGGCTCGGAAGCGCAATTGACTTCGGCTGCTTTGGCTGAGTTGGAGCCTGCTCTGAAGTCAGAGGCTGGCGCAGTATTTCTCAAGGAGCGCAGCGTCGATCCTCGGGCACTCGCCGCGGCTGCCTTCAAGGCGGCGAAGCATCGTGGAGTGGACTTCTCTTCGGGGGATCCAGTAGCGGGAATTGAGTTAGGAAACGGCCGGGTTTGCGCGGTCGTGACAGCGAAAACTTCGTTTGCCGCGAACAAGGTCGTCAACTGTGCGGGCGCGTGGGCGGGGCAGATCGGGCCGCTCGCATTCCCTACACGTCCGGTCAAGGGACAGATGTTGTGCCTGGCCATGGCTTCGCGGGCGCTCTTGAAACATGTGATTCGATCGCCGAAGGCTTACCTGATCCCACGGAGCGATGGGCGTCTTCTGGTCGGGGCCACGGTGGAGGAAGCTGGGTTCGACAAGCGCACGGATGCAGAGACGATTCAGCGGCAGCATCGTGCGGCGATCGAGCTGGTGCCGAAGCTGGCGGAGGCGAAGATTCTCGAAGATTGGGCCGGGCTGCGACCGGGAACGCCCGATGGATTGCCGATTCTGGGAGAGACCGGAACGAGGGGGTATTTTGTGGCGACCGGACATTTCCGGGATGGGATCTTGTTGGCGCCGGTAACAGCGGCGATTATGGCCGATATCGTGAGCGGGGATCGGCCCGCGTTCGATATCGCGGCATTTTCGGCGGCGCGGTTTGAGAATGCTGGGGTTCCCCTCAAGCGCTGAAGCGCGGACTGAGTGAGACCTAGCGTGGCCCGAGTGAACTCGTGCTCGTCCCCTGGGTTTGGCTGTGAAGACAGTATCCCTAGCGGGGCGCCGGCGCTACCTCGCTCTCTACTCTCTCTAGGCGTGCGGGCGCGAACAGTGCTACTATCTTTGCCATTCCCCTGTCCCCCCCAACGTTCTCCAAAACCAGCGTTTTACTCCTTAAGGAGGATTTGTCATGGGTGACAACAGCTTCGATGTTAGCTTTTCGGCGCTTCCGCCGGACCTTCAGATGAAGCTCTGGGTGCTGGCGCTCGACGCCAACACCAGCAAAGTAGCCATCGCCTACAAGCCCGGCACCTTCACAACCAGCCTGACCTACAACTATGGCGGCAACTTGCAGGCCTCCTTGAGCATGCGCAGGGGTCCGACGACGACACTGGGCTTCAATCCTTCAAGCGGACAAGTCGACCTGGGCCTCGTATTTCAAGGATTCGACTTCGGGGCAACCGCGAACTACACACAGAAATCCGTGGGTGTGAATCTTACTTACGGCGCCAAGCTGCTGCCGTATCCGGATGAACTCTCAGGCGTGTTCGACTCGGCGGCGGGCGGGCTGCAGAGCATGGCGAAGGACATCGGCGCGGCCCCCAACAATCCGCTGGCATGGTACAAGCTGCACAGCAACGATGCGGCGACCATCAGCAAGGCGGTCAGCACCGTCCAGGACATTGCGAAGTCGGGGAGCGGTGATAAGTTCGGGGTAGGCCTTCGGTTGAACTACAACCAGCAGAATGGATTCACGATCTACGGCGGCGCGATCTGGAAGTTTTGAGATTCAAGATCGGGCAAGCTGCGTGAAGTGGCGGGCCGGCTTTCACGAAGGCCGGCCTCTCTCCGCCTCCACTTCGCGTTATACTGATGCGTTTGCTTGGCGCTCTGGCTCCGCGCTCTTGCGGCGTCCGCCGAGATTCTGATGTTCACAAGAAAGGACGCATTCCGATGGCTTCTCCGGCCGTAGATTTTGCCCGCAGTAATCAGCAGCGTTTTCTAAACGAACTTAAAGATCTTCTCCGCATTCCCAGCGTCAGCACCCTCGAAGAACACAAGCCCGACATCCAGAAGGCAGCCGACTTTGTGGCTGGAGAGCTGCGCCGCATCGGCATGGAAAATGTCGAGGTTATCGCGACCAAGGGGCATCCGTTGATTTACGCCGATTGGCTGCACGCTTCCGGGAAGCCGACCGTGTTGTGCTATGCGCATTACGATGTGCAACCGGCCGAACCGCTCGACGAGTGGCATACGCCGCCGTTTGAGCCCACCGAGCGCAACAACAACATCTACGCGCGCGGGGCAGTCGACGACAAGGGCCAGCTCTGGATGGAAGTGAAGGCGCTCGAGGCATTGTTTCAGGCGGGTGGCGGCAAGCTCCCCATTAATGTGAAGGTGATCTTCGAGGGCGAGGAAGAAGTTGGCGGAGAGGCGATTGCCGAATATCTCCGCAAGCAGAAGGCGAAGCTGAAGGCCGACTTTGCGCTGGTTTGCGATACGGAATTGTTTGCCCCCAACCTTCCGACCTTGTGCGTCGGGCTGCGCGGGCTGGTTTATACCGAGATCGAGGCGTATGGCGCGAAAACTGATCTGCACTCGGGCATGTACGGCGGCGCGGCGCCGAATCCGTTTTTTGCCCTGATCGAAATGATCAGCAAGATGAAGGACTCGAAGGGCAAAGTTCTGATCCCGGGATTCTATAAGGGCGTAAAGGCTCCGACGGCCGCCGAGTTGAAGGCATGGAAGCGGCTGCCATTCAATGAGGAGCACTACCGGAAGACTGAGGTCGGTTCAAAAGTGCTGACTGGAGAGCCCGGATATTCAGTGCTTTATCGGACATGGGCTCGTCCAACGCTTGAAGTGCATGGGATGCCGGGAGGCTTCGTCGCGGACGGCGCGAAAACCGTGATTCCGGCGAAGGCCAAGGCAAAGGTCTCCATGCGGCTGGTTCCGAACCAGGATCCGGACGACATCCTTAAGAAGTACCTGGCGTTCGTGAAGAAGAGCACGCCAAAGGGGATCGAGACCAAGGTCAAAGTGTGGAGCAAGGGACCGGCGTGCGTGGTCAGCACCGATAACGTGTACATCGAAGCCGCGACCCAGGCTCTGCACGATGTATTCAAGAAGGACACGGTGTTCATCCGCAGCGGCGGGTCGATTCCGATCGTGACCGACTTCCAGGATGTGCTGAAAATTCCCAGCGTGATGATGGGATTCGGCCTTCCCGATGACAATCTGCATGCGCCGAACGAGAAGTTTCATATCCCGAATTTTTATCGCGGGATTGAGACCATTTGCCTGTTCTTTGAGAAGCTGGGCGCTTAAGTCTTAATTAAAGAATGCCAGTGAGGGACGGCCGCGCGGGCCGTCCCTTTTCCTTGCTTAGCCGACAGCGGGTTCGATGGCCGATAGCCGATGCCCTGTTGAACTAACCCTCGTCATCCTTCACCGCGACCTCTTTCATCTCCTTGATTTCAGTGATGACGATTGCGCGCGTCCCGGTGCGTTCGAACACAATCCCGCTCGCGCGCACGTACTTGCCGACGTACGGCATCAGTACCCGGCGCTGATCCGAGTCGGGCATCTTGCCAGAGATCGGGAAATAGAGCTGGCCATCTTCCGTCAGGATAACCAGCGGCGAGCCACCCCTCACGCAATCGCGTACGCACTTGCTGCCCATGCGTCTCGGATTATTATCAAGATTCTGGATGGGACAGGCAACATCCCGAACCAGGCCCTCGATCGTTTCTTTGGAGACGTTGGCGCGGGCGCCCGCCATATCCGTAGTCTGAGGAGACTGGGACGCCGCCAGGAGAATCCCGCAGCACGCAAGCAAGGCAATCTGCAAGGGTCGGAGCATCAGGTTTTCCTTTTTTCTGGGAGTCGGTTTCAGATTTTCTGTGGTCTGAGACATCACTCAAAACACCTGCCGGCACATTTTGCGCGCAGTGAAGATGTTACGCTAAACCACTCCCATCGTAATTCGGTTCGCACGAAGCGCCCTGTAGAATCTTCGACAATCACCGATGGCGATGTTCGTTCACTTGACGACCGAGTCGCTCACCTCCCGGGTTAAGCGAAATGGAATTGCGCGCTTGCGGAACGCAATGGGCGCATTACCGCGTGGTGTTTACGCAGTGCCAGTCGCTCGGAATTTTTATGCGTCTCACCAGTGGCTCAGAGAGTTGAAGCGTCGTAATCAGGGGCCAATTTCGGGTATCTACTTTCGGGTTCCAGATGAGGAACCCGTCTGGCTAGGCCATTACGGGCAGATTCATCGACTCCTAACCGCCGCTGAGGCCGTAGCGCAGTTCACGGACGCGGAGGACCCTTTTGGTTGGGAAGTTGTGATACCTCGTCGTATTGAAGCAAACGAGATTCACAAGGTTCGGCGTTTGCCCCAAGTGATCGGGTGGAGATTCTCGCCGAAAGCGAAGGGCAAACGACCGTTCTGCACGTGCAAATTCTGCACTCGCGGCGAGTACGGCAGCCGAAAGCTGCGAAAAAGACTTGGCTCACCGGACGACGAGCAAAACAGGCAAGTTGCTAACCTTTGAAAGGCCCATCCGCACTTCCCGGTTGCGTGGCTTCCCTGGCTGCGCTAGCCTTGAATTGCTCTCGCGGTTCTCCCACCTCGTTTTGACTTTCCAGCCATAATCCGTGCAATTGTTGCGATGTGTGTGCAATGGAGCGCGGTAGGCCGCGAGGTCACACAATATATAGTGTTATATTGCTTGACCCCGGTGCAATTTCACCGTTACAGTAGCTTAAATTTGTGCCTGCCCTGTCCAGCCCTGGGTGAGCAATGACATCAGCGCGTTCCTGTGGCATCGTTTCCCGGCCTGCAGGAATCAGGATGGTAAACACGCCCGGTTCGGCATGGGCGGCACCGTCAAAATCCGCGTCCAGTCGGAAGTTGCGGCCGGGACGAGGCACCCGGAACTAGGAGTCGACGTTGCTCAAACTGAAGAAGCTGCAGATTCTCGGGTTCAAGTCATTCTGTGACCGCACCGAACTCAAGTTCCACGGGGACGGGGTGGCGGCCATTATCGGTCCGAACGGATGCGGCAAGTCCAACATCGCGGACGCGATCTCGTGGGTGCTCGGCGAGCAGTCGGCCAAGACCCTGCGGGGATCGCGCATGGAAGACGTGATCTTCGCCGGCACGCGCGACCGCAAGCCCACCGGCATGGCCGAGGTGTCTCTCACCCTGATTGACCCCGAGGAGTACGGTGGATCGGACGCCAATACGGCGACGGAAATCGAGATTCAGGACGACATGCCGGCGGATGAGGCGCATCTCGCCGATGACTGGGATGAGGCGGCGATCCGGTCGCGCATCGCAACAGAAACTGAGCAGGCGGTCGAAGACGCGCAGCCCGGAAAGACCGAAGAAGTAGAAGTGCCGCGGTCGAAAATCAATACCATCGCGGTCGCGTTCCCTGACGACGAGCCAATCTTTGCTCTGCCCGCGCACAACGTCACAGCTCCGGCGGCCAGCGCGGCGGTCGGGACGGCGGCACCGCACGTCGTGCTGAAGATCCGGCGACGGAAGTTCAACCAGCAGCAGTTTCATCACGGCGAAATTCATGTAACACGGCGGTTGTTCCGTTCGGGCGATAGCGAATACCTGCTGAATGGGAAGCTCTGCCGGTTGCGGGATATCCAGGAATTGTTCATGGGAACGGGCCTGGGGCCGGAGTCCTACGCGCTGATTGAGCAGGGGCGCATCGGGCAGATTCTGAGCAGCCGTCCGACGGACCGACGGGCGATTCTCGAAGAAGCCGCGGGCATTACCAAGTTCAAGACCAAGAAGCGGCTGGCGGAAGCGCGCCTGGAAGACGCCAAGCTGAACCTGAACCGGGTCAACGACATTTTTGACGAAGTCACGCGGCAGATGAACTCGCTGAAGCGGCAGGCTTCCAAGGCCGAGCGCTATGCAAAACTGCGCGAGGAGATGCGGGCGAAACTGCGGCTGGTGCTCGCCAGCAAGTTCACCGCGCTGGAGCAGGAGAATGCGGAGATCGACGCGCAGCTCAATGCGTTGGCCGAGGAGATGCATCACCGCTCGGAAACCGTGCAGCAATTCGAGGCCGAGCACAACGAGCGCACGCAGCGGGGCTATACGATCGAAGCAGAGCTGCGCGAGAACCGAGACCGTATCAGCCAGATCGCGATGGAGATCGACCGGGCGCAGGCGCGGCGGCGGCACAATGAGGAGCGTTGCGCGGAGTTGGTGGTGCGGACGGCGTCGGCGGAGGCAGAGCTAGCGCAAGCGCGGCATCGGCTGACCGCGCTCGAAGCGGAACGCGAATCGAACCGGCAACTGCTGGAATCGGCCGCCGGGGACGTGGCGGCAGCGCAGAGCGATTTCGCTCTCTGCCAGCAGGATGCGGCGGCAGCGGCGGCGAACCTGGCCGAGATCGAGCGGCAGCAGGAAGAAGCGCGGGTTGCGATCTTCGATACGGTGTCAGCGGCATCGCGCTTGCGCAATCAACTAGCGCAGGCGGAGGAGCGGCTTGCCGGGGCCGATCGTGAATCGCGGCGGCTCGACGCCGAGATTCTCAATACCAATGTTCAAATCGAGGCATTTGGAGGCCAGCGCGGGCAATTGGCGCTGGAATTTGAGACCGTTACGCAGCGCGTCAACGGAATTACGGAAGAGATTGGCCGCGTGCGGGTCTTGATTGAGTCGAAAAAGCAGGAAGAAATGCACGCGAAAACCCGGCTTGACGGTCTGCGTGCGGAATACGCGACGGCGCTGGGAAAGAGGGGATCGCTCGAAGCGGTCATCGCCGAACATGGATACTCGACAGAATCCGTCCGGCGGCTGTTCCAATCCGGAGTGATGCAGAGCGGGCTCGCCCCGGTGGGAGTTCTGGCGGACTTTCTTGAAGTGGAGCCGAAGTTCGAGCGGGTCGTAGAAGATTTTTTGCGCGACGAGCTCAATTATGTTGTCGTGAAGTCCTGGGATGCCGCCGATGAAGGCTTGCGCATGTTGCGCACCGACGTGGACGGTCGGGCAACGTTCCTGGTTCATCCCGAGGATGCGCAGGCGAAGTTTTCCTTCGTGCTGGATGAAGCGGCGCACTCCGCTCCACCGGCCGCGCAGATCATCCCCTTGAAGCACACGATTCGCGTTCTGAACGGCTTTGGGAAGTCGCTGGAAGTCGTCCTGCCGAAGTTGCGGGATGGCTACATCGTCCCGGAATCGGACGTAGCGCGCGGCCTGGCGCTGGAGAATCCGGACGCCTTCTTTCTTTCCCAATCGGGTGAGTGTTTCCACAACGTGACGGTCACTGGCGGAAAGCAGCGCGCCGAAGGCCCACTTTCGATGAAGCGCGAGCTCCGCGAAGTCGTGCGCCAGCTCGAAGACCTCGAACGGGCCCTACGCGACGAGGAAATGCGCGTGCTGACCCTGGGCCGCGAAATCAAGGAGCTCACTTCCCTGCTCGAACGCTTGGATGGCGAGAAGCGTGAAGCCGAGCATCAGGTCATGACCTCGAGCCACATGCTGCAGCAGCTCGATTCGGAAATGACTCGTGTGCACGAGCGGCTCAGCGTGTCGGAGGCCGAGTTGCAGCGGCTGGCAGCGGAGCGCTCGGAGCAGGAAAGCATTGTCTGCGCGCGGCAGAGTGAGATCGAAGTTTTGGACGCGCAGCGGATGGAACTCGAGCAGCAGATCGCTGCGGCGCAGGAGTCTCTGGTGGCGTTGCGGCAGCGGCGGGAGGAATCGGCGGCGACGACGTCGCAGCATGCGGCCCGCGTCGCGACCCTGGAGGAGCGTCACCGATCGGCAGCGGCGGTGCTGGAGCGGATCGACTCGCTGTTCGCCGAGATGGGCGAGCGGGTCGAGGCCCTGGCGTCGCAGATCGAAGGCGCGGCAGCGGAGAAGCTGCAGCGCGAGAGTGAGAATCAGCAACTGGAGCAGCATGCCGCGGATCTCGAGGCGGAACGCAATGCTGCCCAGGTTCGCGAGGGCCTGCTGCAATTTGAAACCGAGCAGCTTCGCGCGCGCTTGCTGGAGATCGACGAGGAGCTGCGCAACAGCCGGCTGCTGCTCGATCAAGCTCGCGACAAGAAAGGCGAGCTATCGGCGGCCATTGCCAAGCTGCAGTCTGACGTACAGCACATGGCCGAGACCTGTTTGAACGAACTGGGAATCGAGAAGCCAGTACTCCTGGCGGATACGACCCTGGAACCGGTGACAGGCGATCAGCTCGTGGCCGAAGACCAGCTATATCGAGAGATGCGGACAAAGCTCGATGCCATGGGCCCGGTCAACATGATGGCGCTGGAAGAGTATAAGGAAACGGCCGAGCGGCACGCGTTCCTGGAGACGCAACGCAAGGACCTGATTGCTTCCATCGAGAATACGACGGCAACAATCCGGGAGATTGATCAAGTATCCCGCCAGAAGTTCGAGGAGGCGTTCCACAAGATCAACGAAAACTTCCAGGCGACATTCAAGAAGCTTTTTGGCGGCGGCCATGCGTTCATGAAACTGACCGACGAGGAAAACAGCGCCGAGAGCGGGATCGACGTTGTGGCATCACCTCCCGGCAAGCGGCTGCAAAGCGTGCTGCTGCTCTCCGGCGGAGAGAAGGCGCTGACGGCTCTTTCCCTGCTGGTTGGTATCTTCCAGTACACACCCAGCCCGTTCTGCATCCTGGACGAGGTCGACGCGCCACTCGACGAAGCCAATATCGGACGGTTCACGGAGCTGGTTCGCGAGATGAGCGTGCAGACGCAGTTCGTCCTCATTACCCACAGCAAGAAGACGATGAGCATCGCACCGGTGCTCTATGGCGTCACAATGCAGGAGCCGGGGGTTTCTAAGCTGGTATCGGTGCGGTTCGGCGTGCAGTAGAGATTCGCGCTTGCCGGGGAGCTATTCTCGGTCTTCGCAGATTCGCTTACGGGAGGCGAAGCGAGCCGCGTCTGCGCGGCTAGTCCATTTATCCACTTCTTTCCTCAGTTTTTCCACAAACAAAACAAGCCGGACGCCTTGCTGGACGGCTGTTTTCGGTGTCTCAATTCCTGTCAATGTTTTTCAAGCGAAACGAGCGATGCGCGCAGAGTGTATCGTGATCTGAGTCGTTGACAAAATTTCCTGAGCAGCTAGAATACGCAGCGCTCCTTACCTGTAAAATTTCAACTATGGTATCCGACCTTCTCGATCCCGTTCTTCTGCAGACAGACATTCCCGACCTTAAACTTCATGCCAGCGGCAAGGTGCGCGACGTGTATAACGTCAACGACCAGCAGCTGCTTTTCGTGGCTACCGACCGGATTTCAGCATTCGATTACATCCTGGCGACGGGCATTCCCCATAAAGGACGTGTGCTGAGCCAGATGTCGCTTTTCTGGTTCGATTTTCTCGCCGACATTGTCCCCAACCACCTGATTACCGCCGACGTGGAGCAGTATCCAGCGACGATACGGAAGTACGCCGACCAGCTGCGCGGCCGTTCGATGCTGGTGCAGCGCGCCGAAATGTTTCCAGTGGAGTGCGTGGTGCGCGGCTACATCTCCGGATCTGCCTGGAAGGAATACAAGGCGTCCGGCAAAGTTTGCGGCATCACATTGCCGGCCAACCTGAAAGAATCCGACCAGCTGCCGGAGCCGATCTTTACTCCGGCGACCAAAGCCACGACTGGCCACGACGAGAATATTTCTTTCGACGAGATGTGCAAGATTGTCGGCACAGAGACCGCCAGCCACCTGCGCGACCTGACGCTGCGCGTTTATAAGAAAGCGGCAGCGTATGCGCGGCAACGCGGCATCATAATCGCCGACACCAAGTTCGAGTTTGGGCGCACGGCCAAGGGCATCACGTTGGCCGATGAAGTCCTGACTCCAGATTCTTCCCGCTTCTGGCCAGCAGATAAGTACGGCCCCGGCCGGGCGCAGGAGTCGTATGACAAGCAGTATGTTCGGGATTACCTCGAGCAAATTCACTGGAACAAGCAGCCGCCCGCACCTGCGCTTCCGGCGGAAGTCGCGCAACGAACCAGCGAGAAGTATCTCGAGGCGTACTTCCAGCTGACGGGGCACAGGCTGGATGGATGAGGTTTTCGCTGGATCAGTTTTCAGGAGCTGCGCATGACGCCTGCGGATTGGATCATCTGCGCAGTCGTGCTTCTGAACGTAATTACCGCCGCGGCCCAGGGCTTCTTTTCCGAAGCCCTGACGCTGGCGGGGCTCGTGGTCGGTTACCTGGTGGCGGCTTGGCAGTACCGGGGCCTGGCCGAGTGGCTGGAATCGTTTTTAAAGAACCCTTGGTTGGCTGAGATTCTCGGCTTTCTCATCATCTTCTTTGCGATCGTGATCCTGTTCGGTCTTGCCGCCAGGGTTGCACGCTGGGTGATGAAGCACGCTGGACTCAGCGGGCTGGACCGTTTCCTCGGTGGGCTCCTGGGGCTGCTGAAGGGCGGATTGATGGTAGCAGTGATCCTGATGGGAATGACGGCATTCGCGCCCACTTCGAAGCTACTGGCCAACTCGCAACTGGCACCGTACTTCCTGGTCGTGGGGCGGGCCGCAATCTGGGTCGCGCCCGCGGACCTGCGCGCGCGCTTTTATCAGGGACTCGACCTGCTGCATCACGCTCCGCAAAAGATGACCAGCATCCCCGCTACGGCTCCGAAGTAGACGTAGAAAACAATTTCCTGACTAGAGAGAGATCGCGCGTGAAAGATCAACTGGAAGCTCTTATTCTTCAAATGTACCGCAGCAACATTCTCTACGCAGAGGGCGTGCGGGAATTCAAGAAGCGCTTCATCCTGACCGTGCTGGCGGAAAACAAAGGCAACCAGTGCCGGGCTGCCCGCGAGCTTGGGATGCATCGCAACACATTGAGCCGGACGATCACCGAGCTGAAGATCGACGTCCGGCCTCTCCGCGATGGCGTGAAGAAGGCGCCCCGCAGTGCGCGGCCGATGACCATGGACAAGAGAGTGGTGCGGTAGCGGGGCTGGATCCGCCGTACAAATTCCGATACAGGGTGAACGGGATGGTTGCGTCCTGCTGCGCTCCAGTCGAGCCACGCTCGACAGACAGCCGGGGCGGCTGTCCCTGCATAAAAACTAAAGGCGGCCCCTTCGGGCCGCCTTTATGGCTTATCTGCTATCTCTTTGCTTATTGTGCTGGCGCTGCGGCTTTCTTGTGCACGGGCGCCTTGTGGGCTGGGGTCGCTGCCGGCTTGGAGCGCAGCAGCATCCCCTTCTCCATGACCATCATGAAGGGATTGGAAGTGTACGACGCTGGCTCGCCCTGGAATTGGAAGTTGTCGCTTCCATCCTTAGGGATCCTTGTCGCCGGAAGCTTCTCTTCGAACTTCAGGGTGATGTCGGGTTTCTTGGCGTCGATGTCGTCGGAGCTACCGGCGATCATGAAAGTGTCGGGCTCCGTGCTGATGACCGTGCCGACCATCTGAACGGCTTTGCCCTTGATTGCGTTCCAGACTGTGTCCTGATCCGCCTGGTTGCCATTGGTCAGAATGAACTCCCACTGCGCAAAGTCCATCTTGTCCGGAGGAGTTTTGGTGACCATGTCGTGAGCCTGATCCGCGGGTGTTGGCGCAGGAGGAATCAGAGTGGCAAGATCGGGAGGCGGCGTGGTTCCGGCTTTCGCTTTCGCCAGAAGATCAGGCCAACCGTCGTCTCCCGCGTGGAACCTCACGAAAAGGGAGCGCGCGTATTTCTCGAGAGCGGGCTGCGAGGCCGCCGGCGCGATGGCGGAAGCGCGAGCCGCGTACCAGATCGCGTTTCTCGCGTTCTCGGGTGTGGCCGACGTCTTCGGGTCAGGCCAGTAAGCGATAGCCAAGGGGTAGACCACACTGAAATCGTTCGGATTGGAATCGGCGACAGGTTTCAGATTCTGGATCGCCCCCGCATAGTCCTTGTCCTGCAGGTTAGCGATTCCGATTGCGGAGTGAAAGATTCCCTCCATTTGAGTCTTATTCTTCAAAATATCCGGATCAGTTGCCTTCGGCAGGCAGTCCAGTCCCTGCTGGCCATATTTCTTGGCGTCAACCAGCAACTGTTTCGCGTTCGGGTCGTTTCCCTGAGCAAGAATACGGTCGAAATACGCCAGGGTTGCAATTCCACGCAAATTGCAAGAGTCGGAAGCCACGAGCTTGGTCGCGGTATCAAGCGACTTCTTGATATTGTTGGCCTGCTGGTAGGTGCTCATCAGGATTTCCAGCGCCTGATTCTTCATGACGCTGTTGGGATATTGGGTGAGGAAGGCTTCGAGACCGCTGATCTTGGCGTTGGGGTCGGTTTGCTGGTACGCGCTGACGTAGGCGTTGTACTCCGCCGGGTCCTTGATCACTGGCGCCTGCGCTCCGCCTTGCCCTTGAGCGGGCTGCGCGGCCGGTTGTCCCTGTGCGGGCTGCCCGGCAGTTTGTGCCACCGCTCCCACAGCAACCCCAAGTACAACCGTTAGCAGAAATCTTTTCATCAGAATGGCTCCTTGGACATTGGGAAAACTTTTCCGGGATATCGTTTTTACTTCGCCTGAACAATGACAGCATTCCGGCCGGACCGCATTACGTTCGGATCCTGCTCTGGAGTGTTCGGGTTCCTGGCAGGGCTCCCGGGCAGAAGGTATTGCGTGCACAAAGACTACTGCCCTTTTCCCGGTTGGCCGGATTATAAGTACCTCTTCTTCCGAAGGCAAGCGAGTTCCCAATCGCGCTTCCATTTATTGTTAAGATGCATCTGGCAGAGATTGCAGATGTTCTTCCGCCGAGTTTTCAATTTGCTCTCGGAGGCCATTTCATAATGGACACCGGACAACCTCTTGTCGGGCAAGTCGCGGTGGTGACGGGCGCGGGCCGCGGAATCGGAGCCGCGATTGCGCGGAGGCTGGCACAACTTGGCGCGACCGCCGTATTGTGCGGGCGGACGCAAGCCACGCTGGACGCGACAGCCCAGACCATTCTCGATGCGGGAGGCAAAGCGGAGGTTGTGCCCTGTGATGTGACCATCCTGCATCAGCTTGAGTACGCCGCCGCCCGCGTGGAGAGCACTTTTGGGCGCCTCGACATTCTGGTCAACAACGCCGGCGTGGGTGGGTTCAACGATCCGTTGCATCAACTCCCGCCCGAGGACTGGGACAAGATTCTGAATACAAATTTGCGCGGAGTTTATTACGCGATCCGCGCGTTTTCTCCGGCAATGATCCGTGCGTACTCCGGCCACATCATCAACATTTCGTCGCTTGCCGGGAAGAATGCGCTACCGAAGGGTGCCGCGTATGCGGCTTCGAAATGGGGACTGAACGGACTCTCGTACTCGGTGGCTGAAGAATTGCGCGGACATAATATCCGGGTATCCGTTGTGTGCCCCGGATCGGTCGAAACTGAACTGAGTCCGCATACAGGAAAAGATCCGCGGAAGATGTTGCAGCCGGAGGATGTTGCCCACACCGTCGCTATGCTGGCGACCCAGTCGCCGCAGTCGTTTGTGAGCGAGGTGCTGATCCGGCCTACGCAGAAGCCTTGATTTTGGTCAAAGGCTTCAACCACGAAGGACACTAAGGAACACGAAGGAACTACTTCTTTGACCTTATTTTCCCTTGGTGTTCTTTCGTGGGTTTATGGTTTGGTCTTTTATTACTTCTTGAAAAGATTGTCGAAGGCTGCGCGGGCGTCGGTGGGACGCGAAGGAGCGGGAGTGGAGGTCTCTTTCTCGCGAGTGACGCGGATCTCATAAAAAGTGCAATCGTTTCGCGCATCTTTCTTGGCAATCCGCTCTGTTACCGGCTGCATGCATTCGAAGCGGCTTCCCGGATCGAAATACATGCATTGCTTGCAGGAGTGCAGCTCAAACCCGCACTTGGGACACTGGGTTGGCGCGCCTTGCAATACTGTGCCGCATTGCGCGCAACGGGAGACAGCGCGTGTGCCGGGCATATTGACCGGCCGGGGGCCGAAGGTATTGTCGCGCTTGGGTGGCGCCTGAGGTTTTTCGCCCGAACCTTTCCGCTCGTTACCAGAATCCTGATATCCGCGCTGGCGGTATTTTCGATCGGACACAGATCCTCCCGGTGGTTCCGCCTCGTATTCTCCGCCTAGTCGAAGCCTGACTGCAAGTCGCCCCAGACCCGTTGGCCGCGATGATCCCCGTATAATCGAATCCAGGCCTTTTATGATCCAGACTTTATTTGGCAGTCTTCAGGAAGAGCAGGAGAAAAAGCCGAGCTTCTTAGACCGCATGAAGCAGGCGGTCACGCGGACGCGGGAAAATCTCGCGGACCGGATCGACGAAGTCGTTTCGCTGGGCAAGGAGATCGACCGCAATACCCTGGACGACCTGGAAGCGACACTCATCAGCGCGGATCTGGGAACAAGTACGACCCAGGACGTTTTGGGCAAACTTCGGGAGAAGGCGGACCGGAAGCAGATTAAGAACGTTGACGAACTGAAGCGCCTGCTCAAGGAGGAACTGCTCTCGATATTGACGGCGGCCAATAATCGACCGGTACAAAAAGTCGACGGCACTCCGGAAGTGATCCTGATCGTCGGTGTGAACGGCACGGGAAAAACGACTACGATCGGCAAGCTGGCGCAGGTCTTCCGTTCTCAGGGCAAGAACGTTCTGCTTTGCGCGGCCGATACGTTTCGCGCGGCAGCCATCGATCAACTGGAGATCTGGGGACAGCGTACTGGCACCGAAGTGATCAAGACAAAGCCCGGAGGCGATCCCGCGGCCGTGCTGTTTGATGCGCTGCAAGCATCCGTGGCGCGCAAGGTCGATTATGTTGTCGTCGACACAGCCGGCCGGCTGCACACGAAGGCCGGGTTGATGGCGGAACTCGAGAAGATGCGGCGCACGGCGCAACGGATCATCCCGGGTGCTCCGCATGAAACGCTGTTAGTCATGGATGCGACCACGGGGCAGAACGGGCTGCAACAGGCGCGGCTGTTTACCGAGGCAGCAGGCGTGACGGGAATCGTGCTAACCAAGCTGGACGGTACTGCGAAGGGCGGCGTGGTGGTCGCGATCTGTCGCGAACTCGGGTTGCCGGTTCGCTACGTGGGCGTCGGGGAGAAGGCGGGAGACCTGTTGCCGTTCGATCCGAAAGAGTTTGTCGATTCGCTGTTTGAGTAGGACAGTAGGACGGAGGCGCCATGGCGAGGTCTGACCGGAAGCGGTCGCGTTGGAAAAGCTTGATCGACTTCGTGAAGCGGATGTTAGGAAGAAGACCCGCACAGCCCGGAGATCCGTACGCTTACGTGATGGCCCCGGTGCGCGGCGGTCCGAGGGGTCGCAGTGGCGCAGCAGTTGCGGAGATTGAGGACGACTCCTTCCGAATCTTTCCGCCGCGGCGCTGAGCGCTTTTGGCTCACTTGCGTGACGCGAGGACCGATGTGGCTCCCGGCAGGTGCATAGGTCCTTCGCTTTGCTCAGGATGACAAGCTGATCTTGAGAAGCCGGTATGACACGGCATTTCTTTCGCACCTTACACAATCTCTCTTCATGCCAATTGATCCATCCGACGAGCAATTCCTTCAGCGCGCACTGGAACTAGCGCGTGCGGGCGTCGGTCTGGCGTCCCCGAATCCTTGCGTTGGGGCGGTCATTGCTGATGCTCACGGGAACGTCGTAGGTACTGGCACCTACACCTACTCCGCCCGGAAGCATGCCGAAATCCTCGCTTTGGAAGCTGCTGGCGAACGAGCAAGGGCCGGGACCCTCTATATCAACCTGGAACCGCACGCGCATCAGGGGCGCACACCTCCCTGCACAGATGCGTTAATCGCAGCCGGCATTGGCCGCGTAGTTGCCTCGATGGCCGATCCCAACCCCAAAGTAAGCGGCCGCGGCTTCGAGCAGCTACGAGCTGCCGGTGTCGAGGTCGACGTTGGTGGGTTCGGAGAGGAAGCGCGGCGGCTGAATGAAAGCTTCGCCCGGTATATCCGGAGCGGCCGGCCGTTCGTGACACTGAAGTCCGCAATGACACTGGACGGGAAGATCGCTCCCGCTCCTCGGCAAAGTTCAAACGAGAAGGCGTCGGCTCGGGATGAATTCACCGGGCATTGGATCACAGGAGAATCGGCTCGTGCCCACGCCCATACGTTGCGTCACGAGCATGATGCGATTCTCGTAGGGATTGGCACAGTTTTGGCAGACAACCCGTTGCTGACGGACCGGAGCGGGATGCCGCGGAGGCGTCCGCTACTGCGCATCGTTCTCGATTCACAGTTGCGCCTGCCGTTGGAGTCGTGGCTTGTACAAAGCGCAGCGGCAGAGCGCAACAGCGACCTGCTGATCTTCACCAGTTCACCGCATTCAGAGAAACAGGAGCAGCTCGAACAACTTGGAGTACGAGTGCAGAGGGTTCCATCCGCTCCCGCCGAAAGGCGGCTGGACCTGTCCAGGGTTTTGCAATGCCTTGCGGAGAAGGAGATCACTTCCCTACTGATCGAAGGTGGATCGTCGGTGAATGGCGCGGTGCTCGAGGCAAACCTGGTAGACAAAGTTTTCCTCTACTACGCGCCAGAAATTCTCGGCGCGGCGGATGCCGTACCGTTTACTCGTAACGCGCTTCTTTCCCCGATCCAGGTAAGAAACGCCCAGTTTCACCGCTTCGCTGCGGATTTCGCAGTCGAAGGATACCTTCGGGACCCTTATCAGGACTGAAGGCATTTGGCATTAAGTGATATCCACCTGGAAGCACAGTCAACGGCGCTCGCGGTGGATTATCATTTGAGGTTCTTATAGGAGGCACTCATGTTTACCGGCATCGTCGAGGAAGTCGGGAAAGTAACAAAGATCGAGGAGCGGGGAGAGAATCGGCGCATTACGATCGCCGCGGAACGTACGCCGAAGGAATTGGGAACGGGCAATAGCGTATCCGTAAGCGGCGTTTGCCTGACGGCGGTGGACATTCGATCGGGATCGTTCTGTGCGGATCTCGCGCCGGAGACCTGGGTGCGAACTTCGTTTTCGCGCATGCACGAAGGCGCCCTGGTCAATCTCGAGTTGCCGATGAAGGCTGATGGACGCTTTGGCGGGCATATCGTGCAAGGGCACGTGGATGGAGTTGGGAAGTTGCTCAGTTTCGATCGCATCGCCGACTCGGAAAACTGGTGGCTGAATATCGAATTGCCGGATGAGGTCGAAAAATACACGGTTTACAAGGGCTCGGTTTCGATTGAAGGCATCAGCCTCACGGTGGCGAAGCTGGAACGGAACCGCTGCACCATCGCGATCATTCCGCATACGGTGGAGATGACCAACCTGCATTCGCTGAAGCCTGGCGATCCCGTAAATCTTGAAGCGGACCTGATCGCGAAGTACGTGGAGAAGATGATGAAAGGCGATTCGTCCGAGAGCTTCCTGACGATCGAGGATCTGGTCGAGCAGGGATTCTGATGTGTTCTGCTTCTGCGGCTCACGCTTTCTTGGGCTGACTCAGGTCGGCGATCGTAGCTTTCGTGGCGCGTAGATAGTCGTCGGGGGTGATCAGGATCTGCAATCCGCGCACCCCGGCCGAGATCGAAATCAGATCAAAGAGTTCAATCGTCTCATCCACGTAGACGGGAAACTCGCGCTTCGCCGCGAGCGCTGTAACGCCGCCGCGAATGTATCCAGTCAGCGCTCGGAGTTCTTTCACCGGAACGAGCTCAATCTTCCGTTCTCCAGCGGCTGCTGCCAGCGCTTTCAGATTGAGTTCTTGATCTCCCGGCACCACCGCCATGCATAAGCCGTTGCGGTCGCCGCGCGCCACAAGAGTCTTGAATACTTGCTCGGGCAGAAGTCCGATCTTGGCCGCGACCGTCTCCGCTGCAAGGTCGTTGGGATCGACCTCGTATTCGCGCAACTCGTAATGAATCCCCAACTGATCGAGCAAGCGGACAGCATTGGTTTTCGAGGCCATGCTCGGTTTACTTCACATTGGCGGGAGCATGGATCGCATCCTTCACGACTTCCCCGCCCTTCATCACAAATTGGACATGCTGCAGCACGGCGATGTCGGTCAACGGATCGCCTTCGACCGCGATGAGATCCGCGTAGTGGCCGGGTTCGAGCGCTCCGACTTTATCCTGCCAGCTGAGAAGCTCTGCCGCGTTGATGGTGGTTGCCTGAATCGATTCGAGAGGTGTGAGGCCGCGCCGGGTCATCGCCGCAAGTTCGGTTGCATTCTTGCCGTGCGCCTCGGGGCTGGCAGGATCGAATCCGGCGGCGATTTTGATTCCGAGAGCTTTTGCCGTTTGTATTTCAAATTCCATGCCCTTTAAAAAGGCCTCGAAGTGTTCGCGCTGCTCGGGGGTTGACGGATTGATGACGTGATTCTCGACATCCAGGTCGATAACGCCCACGGTGGGTACCAGGAACGTTCCCTTTTCCTTCATGAGCTCGAGATCTTCCCGGTTGGCGCGGTGGCCGTGCTCGATGGAGTCCACTCCGGCGAGCACTGCGTTCTTGATGCCGTCTGGCGTGGTAGCGTGAGCGGCCACCTTACGCTTTTGTTTGTGGGCTTCTTCGACAATGACGCGCATTTCTTCCACGGTGAGGGTGGGCTGATCCCAGTCGGCATAGACCTTGATGAGGTCGGCGCCGTGGCCAATCTGCTCGCGGACGGCGCGTCGCGCCTCGTCGACGCCGCTGATCATTTGAGCGCCCGTGGGAAAATCAGGCAGGTCGGGAGAGACGCCAAACGGATTGTACTGACCGACCGCGGCGATGGCGCGGGTAGCGACCTGCATGCGCGGGCCGACGACCAATCCCTCTTTGATCGCGTCACGCAGGGCGACATCTGCGTAGCCGGAGCCTTCGCTTTCGACATCTCGGATCGTCGTGTAGCCTGCCTCCAGCGTGATGCGGGCGTTATAGGCGCCTTCCAATGCGCGGAAGGCCTGGGACTTGGTTGCGAGATTGACGATGTAGCCGTATTCGCCATCGGGGATGCGAGCCATGATGTGCGTGTGGCAGTCAATCAGTCCGGGCAGAACCGTGGCATGGCCGAGATCGACGATCCTCACATTCTCGGGCGCGCGGGCCTGTAGTGCGGAGGCCGGACCCACCTCCTTGATGCGTTCGCCTTCAATCCAGACGGCGGCGTTCTCCTGATAGCTTCCCTTTCGCACGTCCAGGATTCGCGCGGCTTTGACGATGGTCACAGCCGGAAGTTTGTTCTCCGCGGGAGTTTGAGCCATGAGGGGGAGGCAGCAGAGCGCGACGATAAAGTGGAGATAGCGGCGATTCATGGGGTGCAAGGGTATCAGGGATGGGAAGCAGGGGCCAGAGGTCGGTAGGAATTCGTGAAAGAGATCGAGGTGTGTTTGCTAGAAGTGGCTCCTGCGCGCTGGCCCTGCTTTTAGGCTTCGATCTTCAGCTCATCCAGCTCCAGGAATTCCTGAATGATGGGCTCCGCGGATTTTTCCATGTCGGCATACGTGCCAAAGAAGATCGCTTTGGCTTCGTAGAGGAACACAACCCGGTCCGCCAGTTTCTTGGCGAGACGCATATCGTGAGTAACGACAATGCTGGTCAGGTTCAACTGAATTTTGAGGCGCTTGATCAGATCTCCGAGAAGTTGCGCCATGAGAGGATCGACCATCGTGGTGGGTTCGTCGTAGAGAACACATTCGGGACGCGCCGCAAGGGCTCGGGCGATGGCGACAGAACGCTTCATGCCCGTCGACAGGTCCGAGGGCAGGAGATCGCGGAACTCCTGCACGCCGACCATTTGCAGCAAGCCGTCGACGATCTGGTAGATCTGTTCCTCGTTGAGCTCCTGATTTTCGCGGAGCGGAAAAGCTACGTTTTCTCCGACCGTGAGTGAGTCGAACAGAGCGCCGTTCTGGAAGACCATCGTGACTTTCTTTCGGATAGCTTCCATTTTTTCTTCCGTGTAGTCGGTGATGTCTTCTCCGGCGACAATGACGCGCCCTGAGTCCGCCTTCAGAAATCCCATGATGTGGTGCAGTGAAACCGATTTGCCCACGCCGCTGCGCCCGAGAATGCAGACGGTCTCGCCGGGCATGACCTCAAAGCTCACGCGATCAAGCACGACATTATCGCCAAAAGCCTTGGAGACTTCGCGGAATTGAATATAGGGCTCGAGTTTTTCGGCGTCGGGCATGAACGGGTCTGGAACCCCTGAGCAGGAATCGGCTCTCATCAACTTAGCAGATTTGGGGATCTGATTCGCGGGACCAGTGGTTGCTACCTTGACGCCTGCGAGCCCAGGATGTGAATCGTTGCCGACGCATGTACGTCGGCATAGGTCTCGAATTCTCCCGTCAGACCCGAAGGAGACGAATTCGGCTTCGGACTGAAGCACGGAGACCAGCTAACGGTCACGGTGTAAGTGCCGGGTTGATTCGGGAGCCAGCCCTCGGCCCCCAGCGATTTCTCGAGTGGAACCACTTTCCCTTTGGTCAGGGGGCGAGGCCCGAAACCGTGGCCCGTGCAGATCGTCCAGGAGGGAAACCGCTGGTCATTCCCGAGCACGCGGCCAGCCGAATCCTGCACCTGGATTCCCACTACCATGCATGGGTCCCAGACCGAGTCCCAGCTATAGACCGGTACTGGCGCATCGAAGTCTGCGATCGCCAGATGCAGCGGGATATCGTCACCAAGCCGATAGGTGTCTTTGTCTAAAGTGATGTCGGCTGCAAGGCCTTTAACGCGGGCTCCCCATTGGCGGGGGATGGCAGCAGGATCGATCTGCCGGATGCGCAGCTGGTTGGAATAAGCAAAATGTACAGTCGGATCGTCGCTCGACCCGACAAGGCGGGAAACCATGAGCAAGTGTTCGCCAACGCCGGACCATTTGCTGTTTACACCGGAAGGCAGATCGAACCCCGATTTCCAATCGCCCTCTCGATAACCCAGAACCGGCTTCCCGCAACCTTTGAAGGCGTAGGGCTGATCTTCATCGATGCGGGTGCCGCCATCGGGCGATCTTTCACGGACGTACAGAGTGGGACAGTCGTAGTCGTTGAGCGCAGCCGGATGTCCGGTCGAGGCGCGGCGTACGCGGAGAGAAAACGATTCGCCGATGTTGTACTGGCTCTTGGACGCTGTCAGTTCGAATTCAGGCTGATCGTGAAGCGCCGAGTCTGCTTGCGCTGCTGCCTGCTCTTCAATGCTGAAGCGGCTGACTTCAACCTGGGAGCAAATTGGTCTGAGGAGTGAAGGGGCGACCAGGAGTATCGGGCCAGACATCCACTGGGCGACGAGGCACGGTTCGCCGTTGGCGGAGGTAGTTTTCCAGCGAAATGTCTGACGCACAACCTGGTCGGGATTTGCCGAGACCGGGGCGACCATTGGTACTCGCCCGTCGGGCGTACGATCCTCGCAGAAGTAGCAGAGAGCAACCGGATCATGGCCAGGGACGCGATGAGGGACGAAACTCGGACCGTAAGTGGGACCGTCGAACAGGCAGGGATGGCCGGAAATATTCTTTTTCTCGACGACCAGCTGGTAGTAATCTCCCGGGCCGTTCACGAATTTGAGGTTCGTGTCGAAATCGGCTTCAGTGCAGTTGGACGCGCCAGTGGTGTTGATGCCTTGCGCGGAGGCTAGCCAAGAAAACAATAATGGCAGGCAGAAAACCGCGAATCTTAGAGCAGTCAGATCCCGGCGCCGGACTCTCATCGCTAGCTCTCCGATCGGGACGTTTTATGAGACGGGGCCTCGCCGATATTTTACTTTGATTTACAACGGCTCCGGATGGGTTGCCCGGCGTTCTTCCTCTAGGGCTTCGGCGAGATCGCCGGGGGTATTCAGATTGCGGAAAATAGTCAGAGGAAAGCCGGCGGCCTGCAGTTCTGCCTCGGTGATCCGCTGAATACGAGATTCGTCGAACAGTGCGTCAATCTTAAAGCGGGCGGCACGCAGCGCAGGTTCGGCGAGATCAGCAAACTGGCGGCGGTAGAGAGCACAGAGTGGCTGCCATCCTGCGCCGGTGTGGGCGAGAGTCACGAGCGCGGACGGTGCACTCTCGGCTCGCGTCACCAGGTACCCCAGAAATTCCGGCCTAATCAATGGGAGATCGACCGCGAGGATCAAATTGAGCTCTGAGGAAGAACTGCGGAGGGCGCCGTGAATGCCTCCGAGCGGGCCGCAGTTCGGAAAGACGTCTTCGACCGTGGGCGCGTATCCGGCAAACTTTGCGGCGTCTCCCACGACGCTGACGTTTTGGGTAATGGAGCGGGCGAGATCGAGCGCCCGGGAAAGTAGCGTTCGGCCTCCGAGCATGACGAAGGCCTTGTCGGAGCCCATGCGGGTGCTCTTACCGCCGGCAAGGACGAAGGCGGAAAGGTTTTTGTCACTCGACTGCACTCGGCCGATCATAATATGTCTGTCAGATCGAAGTTCCATCGCCCCGAATCGCCACTTCTGGCAACGTCGGCAAAGAGGGCGCCCGATTCTTCGCTGTACATCAATGTTTCAGTAGGCTTTATGCGTGTTCTGAAATCTTAAGTTGCTCCCGCCGTCAACTGCACGAAAGTAACCTAGCGTGAATCCACCCTGCGAGCGATGATGGCGTTGCCGTCCGAGAAGGTTCGGAAGTCACCCATCATGCCGCAGAAATTCATGGATGTCCTGATGCTTGGGCGCTGCTCCCACGAGTTTTCCTGGCCGCGGCGCGGAACTGACGGTAATTACTACCAGGTATGCCTCGTTTGCGCGGCAGAATACAAATATGACTGGGCCACCATGCGCCGCACCGAGCGCGTGGAACATAAGCCGGAAACCGGCCCCCGGCGGGCTCATGCGCGCGAAAAGCGTCCGTCGTGGGTGCCTCGGGCACGCCGCCTCAAGCTCGACATCGTTCTTCGCTACCGGGTAAACAAGACTAGCACCTGGTACGAGGGAATTATCGAGAACATCAGCCAGAGCGGAGTTCTCTTCCTCGGGCCGCAGCAACTGCCGATCAACGCGCTGATCGAGATGGTATTCGAGATGCCCGAAGAGATCTCTGGACAGAAGAACAGCAATGTAGTCTGCCAGGGCCGTGTCATGCGCTCCAAGGATGCCCCAGAATTGGAAGACGGGCGAGTTGGCCTGGCTGCTTCCATCGTGGATTACAAATTCATCCATTAATCCGCCGGCACCCACCGAGGATTTACATCTGCACGCAACCCCGTAAGCATCTAAACTGTACCGAGACGCCGTTCGGCGCCCTCATATTTTCATTTCATGGAGTTGGATATGCGGCGGATATGGCTGTCGATGTCCTCATTCCTGCTCGCGGCAATTCTGGCAGCCGGCGTGGGCTGCGCGAAGAAGCCGGATGATGCCACGATCAATACCGAAATTCAAAGCAAGTTCAGCGACGATTCTGGCCTTGCGGGCAAGCAACTCGGTGTGAAGTCCGAGAATGGGGTCGTGACGCTGAGCGGCATCGTCGACAACGAAGCGCAGCGCGAGGCGGCGAGCCGCCAGGCTGCTTCCGTTTCCGGCGTCACGCAGGTGATCAATAACATGCAGGTCGGCGGAACTTCGCCATCAGCAGCGGCGCAACCGGCCCGAGCGCCCTCATCAGCTCCGCCTGTCGCCACCAGGCCGGACGCGCGAAAGGGGTCTCGCAAATCGTCGAAACAAGACCAGTCGCAGGGGCCAGACAACCAGGATCCCAATTCTGGCGCGATGGCTGCCAACGACCCGCCGGCAAATCCGGCTTCCGCGCCGCCGGCAAATCAACCGTCGCCCGTGCCCGCGCCGCCGCCCGCGCCGAAAAAGCTGATCATCGATCAGGGGACGCAGATCTCGATTCGCTTGATTGATCCGATCGACAGCGAGAAGAACCAGAGTGGCGATACCTTTCACGCCACGTTGAATGCCCCATTGTCCTCCGATGGACAGGAAGCGGTGCCGGCGGGCGTGGAACTCACCGGCCATTTGGTTGAGGTCCGCAGCGCCGGAAAATTTGCGGGGCAGTCCATGGTATCGATGCAACTCGACAGTCTCGCTACCGGCGGGAAAAACTACAGCCTGCAGACCGACCTGTACAAGAAAACGGCGGCATCACGAGGTAAAAACACCGCTGAAAAAGTTGGCGGCGGCGCCGTCATCGGCAGCATTATCGGCGCGATTGCCGGCGGCGGGAAAGGAGCCGCGATCGGAGGAGCAGCCGGGGCCGGCGTAGGCGGAGGCGTGCAAGCCGCGAGTAAGTCCCAACAGATCAAATTGCCCTCGGAGACGGTGTTGAATTTCACCTTGCAGGCTCCCATCACCGTCGAGCAGGCTGCTAGCCCGGATGCGAACCGGGAGAAGCTGGGCGCGCCCTAAAAGCGTCAGGTTCTTGGAACAGCCGATCCGCGCTTGAATCGCTGTGGCGCCTTGCATAGTAATCTGGCAGGCGTGTTTCCGACCTCAATGCATCCACTTAGGGCCCTGCTCCAGACCAGGAATGATGGCGTACGGTTGGGGCGCTGCCTTGAGACTCTTTATCCCTGCGAGGAAATCGTGATTGTGGATCACGGCTCGTCGGATGACACTTTGCACATCGCGCGTCTCTATGGCTGCACAGTGATACGAGCGGGTCTGAATCCTTCCTCCGAGTTACTTCACCAGTTGATTTCACCGCTCGTCGGCTCGGGATGGACACTATGCCTGGAGCCATGCGAATCCCTTAGCGAAGGGCTCGCGGCGAGCTTGTTTGACTGGAAGTTGGGCGGCGAAACGTCCTTAGCGGGTCCACCCCGGTCGGCGTTTTTGCGTGAAGAGACAAATGCGGGATGGACCGAAAAATCGCTCGCCCAGGTACGTCTCATCCCTCCGGGCTGGAATCGTTGGGAACGACAGATGCCCGGGCATGATGAGTCTTCCGTGCCGCTGGAGGGCGCACTGCTACGCTTTACCTACCCGTGACGTGCTGTATGGAGCTGCTGCTGGTATGACATACGAACCAATTCGATAACTGACTCACACCCAATTGTGATTCCCGTCACATTCTGTCCCGCATACGCCTCCTAGACTGCGCTGTTGTGCAGTTTGGGCCGTTGACGGCCCAGGAGGATTAGCAATGCGTGTAATGAAATTTATCACTCTGGCCGTGATCCTGATGTTGGTTGCGGCCGTGGCCGTCGCTCAACAAGCACCGGCTCAAAACGCCCCCGTTGTAAAGCATGTTCCAATCAAAACAACGCCCGCAACCTCTGGCCCGGAGATGTTCAAGAGCTACTGCGCAGTCTGCCATGGTACCGACGCAAAAGGAAATGGCCCAGCGGCCTCGGCCCTGAAGACGCCCCCGTCAGATCTGACCGGTCTGGCTAAAGCAAACAACGGCAAGTACCCGTCTGCTCACGTTGCAGCGATTATCCGCGGGCAGGCCGCTCTGCCCTCGCACGGCAGCACTGAGATGCCGATCTGGGGACCGTTGCTCTCGAGCATCAGTCGTGGCCATGAGTCCGAGGTGCAGCAACGGACGGCCAATCTGGTCGACTATATCGGTGCCCTGCAGTCAAAGTAGAAATTGAACCGACAACCAGAGAGGTACCTGGGCCGCAGGAAAGCAGGGCGCGCAACCAGATCGAATTGCGCCCGCGCAACATCCAAAGGGGACCGGGTACCTTAGTTGTCCATCAGAGCTAACCTTGCTGCGGCCAATGGCTTAGTGTCCAATGGCCGGCCGGGCAGTGACTTCAGTACCTTAGTCCCTGCCCGGATCGCCGCCTTATAATCCCGCATAGATCGATCCAGATCGAAAGTTACAGAGACTCAGGCGTTCTTGAAAAGGACGCGTGCGCCCGACTTCTGGCCGAGCCAGTGAGAAACTCGAGACAATAGTGGATCCCGTGATCGCAGCAGCGGTGTTCGTCCTGGGGCTGGCATTCGGCAGCTTTCTGAATGTGTGTGTTTACCGGTTGCCGCTCGGGCTGTCAGTCGTGACACCGCGGTCGGCGTGCCCGAAATGCAAGCGCGCCATTGCGTTTTACGACAACATTCCTGTCCTGAGCTGGCTGATCCTGCGCGGACGCTGCCGCCACTGCAAGACTCCGATCACGCCGCGCTACCTGCTCGTGGAATTGCTCACAGGCGTGATGTTCGGAGCATGTTACTGGTTCTTTGGCCCAACACTTTCTACTTTGAAATATTGCGCGTTCTCATTCCTGCTGTTGGGCCTGATCTTCACTGACGCGGAAACGAAACTGCTGCCAGACAAGCTGACGCTACCGGGTCTCGTCCTGGGCATCGTGTTCAGCCTCCTGGTGCCGGTGAATGATCTAGCCTCTCAATTCTTGCCCGGGATGGTGAACCTGCCCTTCAGCGGCGACGTCTCGATGCGGATTCTCTCGCTGGTCGATTCCCTGCTCGGTGCCGCATTGGGCGCCTCGTTTATCTACGGAGCGGGAGCGATTTATCTGCGGTGGCGCGGCGCGGAAGGCATGGGCGTTGGCGACGTGAAATTGATGGCGATGGTGGGTGCTTTTCTCGGAATTAAGTTGACAGTGTTCACGATCTTCGCTGGCTCTCTGGCAGGCTCGCTGTTTGGGCTGGGCACGGTATTTGCAGTCTGGATCAAGCGCACTCACCGCTTCATGAAGCGCTTCTCCGACGGCGCCGCAGCCCGACGCCGCGGGTGGCAATCGGCGCAGATGGTTTATCGCTATTACCAGATGCCTTTTGGAGTTTTTCTGGGAGCCATGGCTTTATTCGCCCTGTTTTTTGGAAATCCGGTGCTGCGCTGGTATGGGAGGCTCTGGTGAAGATTCTCGCCAATCCTGTACTGTTGCGCGCTGCGGTGGTGTTTTTCTGCGCGTCATTCTCATTCTTGCTGGGCTTGCTCTTCGTGCGCCTGTTGCGCAAAGGCATCAAAGAGGAAGCGGAAGTTTCCTCCGAGGCACAGCCCGGGTTTGAGGCGATGCCGATGCACGTCTACAACACGGTGATCGCGCAACTCAAGCAACAGAAGAACGAACTGCAGGCGGCATCGCAGGCGGAGCATCAAAGGACAAAATCAAACCTGGCGATCGCGCAGGCCATCGTTTCGAATCTTTCGACCGGCGTGCTGGTGATTGGCACCAACGGGATCGTCAAGATGAGCAACCAGGCGGCGAAAGATATTTTGGGCTTTGCCGCAACCTCCGGGATGGGCGTGGACGATATCTTCCGTGGAGCCGTGATCCCCGAATCGATGCCCGACGTCGTGGATGACACAGAATCGGAGCCGGTCTGGCTGGCAGACGTGGTCCGGTCGGTCATAGCGGAAGGTGGCACTCGGAGGCGAATCGACGTGGAATACGAGGCCCCCACGGGCGCCAATCGATATCTTTGCATCACGATTTCTGCGGTCGCAGACGGCGATCCTGGAGTCAACTCCGCGGTCTGCCTGATTGAAGACGCGAGTGAACTGAATCAATTGCGAGGCCAGCAATCGCAGGGCTTTGCAGCAACCTCGGCAGGATGAGTCGACTTGCCAACTCAACCGGGTCGCCGAATCCGATTGGGATCGAAACACGGTCTATTTTGGAGAAAAGGTGGGAGTCATGAAACGTATCGCAACCATTGCAATTGGAATGTTGTCGTTGGCGGCGCTGGGCCTTTCGGCCAGCGCGCAGAACCAGGACCAGAACTCGGGAAGTAACTCGCTTGGAGACTATGCCCGGCAGGTCCGGAAATCCCCGGCCAACGGCGCCAAGCCCAAGGTTTTCGACAATGACAACCTGCCCACCCAGGACAAGCTGTCGATTATCGGTCCGGGACCATCGGCGAGCAGCAGCCCGGATTCCTCCGCAGCGAAACCGGCGGACTCCGGAAATACAAGCGCCAACACGAGCGGTGCCGACGCCAAGGCGCCGGAAGTGAAGCCTCCTAGCGATAAGCCTGTGGAGGGCGCGGCGAGGACACAAGCGTCGGAGCAGAAGGCTCCCGGTACGGCCTCGGCCGAAAGCGGCGCTCCCAAAACCGGTGAGCAGGACGATGCCGACAAGCAGGCAGCCTGGAAGCAGTGGGGCGACCGGATCAACAGTCAGAAGGAACAGGTCGACCTGCTGACGCGCGAGCTAGACGTGCTGCAGCGCGAGTACCAGATTCGCGCGGCGGCGATGTATGCCGATGCCGGAAACCGGCTGCGTAATCAGACGGACTGGGACAAGCAGGACGCGCAATACAAGCAGCAGATCGCCGACAAGCAGAAAGCGCTCGACGAGGCCAAGCAGAAGATGGAAGACCTGCAGGAAGAGGCGCGCAAAGCCGGAGTGCCGTCCAGCGTTCGCGAATAACAATCCCAAGAGTACGGAAGCCGCGACCAATCGCTAGACGGACGCGGCTTTTTTCTTCTCTTTTCGGGCCGCATCCTGCAATCTCCTGATCTGCTTGATGTGATGCAAGCCGTGGATCATGTGAAATTTCCGCCATTCCGGTCCGGTAAGCGGGCCGAGGATCGGGTGATCGAGCAATTTGCCGGGGCCAAGCATTCCTTCGCAGCGCCTGATCATTTCGTCCATCTCGTCGATTTTCGAAAGGATCTCCGCAACGACCTTCTCGCCGGGCAAGCCGCGAGGGCGAGCTGTCGAAGGCGACTCCCTGCCGGAAGGCAAATATTCGAATCCCAGCACAAATCGTCGACCCACCGACTGCTTCCATGAAGCTTTAGTCGCCAGCGGGCGTCCAGCTTCCGCGACTCGTTGAAAGCCTTTCGAGGTTCCGGTATAGGTCAGGTACAGGTGCTCAACCACCTCTCCGGTCGACCATTTGCCGGGGAGGCGATAGGCGAGTTGCTCAGCGCTGACGCCCTCCAGGATTTCTGCGAGTTCCCGCTTCAGGCGTTCAAGATGCCGGTCCATCAGTGTCACTTACCTTTTGCGCTGCTTCGGGTAGAATATTGCGCGACAATCAAACTACTGGAAGTTATAACAGGAAGAACGACATGAAAACGTTCAGTTCAGCCCGGAATGCGCACGCCGCTTTGCTGCTTCTTCTTAGCACGTCTTTGCTGGTCGTTCTGACATCCTGCAGCTCAGAGCCGAGCAAGCCAGCGGAAACCAAGCCCGAGGTCAAGACCACTGATCTGCTGACGGCGCGCTCCGCCTTTCAGAAGCTTTATGTAGCGGCACGAGGATGGAATCAGGACGCCAAGCCGTACCGGATCGAATCGAGCATCACCAGCGACGGCAACGGGCACGACGGCAAGTCTGCGATCTGGCGCGGCAGTTTTGCCTCGGCGACCATGCGTTCGACAAAGTCGTGGACGTGGTCGGGCAGCATAGCCGACGGAGCACCGGAGCGGGGCGTGAACCCGGGCATCGAGGACAGCTACAGCCCGACCAATGCGTCCACGCAGGTTTTCGACATGGCGTTCTTGAAGATCGATTCTGACCAGGCGCTTGCCACGGCACAGAAACATGGCGGCGACAAGGTCATGGAAAAGGACGCGAACACTCCCATTTTCTACGTTTGCGATTGGAACCACAATACAAATGAACTGGTCTGGCACGTCATCTACGGAGCCAGCCGGGACGCCGCAAAGCTGGCGATTTCAGTCAACGCTTCAACCGGCGAATTCATCCGAGTAGAGAAGTAAATCTTTCCCCAAAGTTGCGTTGAACGATTGATTCTGGAAGGCGCTGCCACTTCGGCCGTTTGCAATTGCGGCCTTCCCGAGTAGTGGAGGAAGAGTGCCCCGTCAACCCGATCCCGGTCTGGAGCAAAGGATTCTTGATGCAGCGTCGCGGCTTTGGGCCCGCGGCGGCGAGAAGTCTCTCACGATGCGCGGCATTGCCAAGGCCGCGGGCACAACCACTCCCACCGTCTATGAACGCTACCGGGACAGGGACGATATTTTGCTGGCGCTGCGGCTGCAGACGCGCAAGGAGCTCTTTGAAGCGATGAGCCGCACGCGAACCCTTCGCGATGCAGTCGAAAAATACATCGAATTTGCGCTCGATCATAGCTACGCCTATGAGGTCTTGTTTGACGGCGTGGCCAAGCCGCCCTCACTCTACGAGCGCTGGCCGTCATTCAATCTGATGCGCGAGAGATTGGCGGACAGCTTAGGCGGCAACCCCCGCGGACACACTCGCCTTATGCTTTCGCTGTGGTCGCTCATGCATGGGACGGCAATGCTGATCATTCGGGGACGCTTTGAAGGGATCCTGCGAACTCAAACCATCCACGCCTGCGTGGATGCATTCGATGCCATCGTCGACGCCGCGAAGGCCAAGCGAGTACCGTGTTCAGGTCCGAAGTTTCCTGCCAGCCTGATTTTGGGAGAGGGCACCGAGAGCCGCGTGGAAAACGGCCACAACCAGAAATCAAGCCGTCCGCATAGGCGGCGCTGAGCACTTAGCGGCCTATAGTTCCTTCACCTTCTTGAGTCGAGCTCTTGCTTCCTACCTGGCAGGCTTTGTATTGGCAGCGGTATCCTTCAGACGGTCGAGTGCCTTATGCACCTGCTCTGATTCCGGACCAAACGGAAGAATCTTCAAGTAGGCTTCGTACTCTTCGCGAGCCTCAGCGGGCCGGCCCAGTTTCTCGAGGCAAATCGCCAGCCGGTACGTAGCGATCGCGTCGTTGTCCTTGTAGTAGAGGGCCTCGCGATAACGATCTTCCGCTGCTTTGTAGTTCTTGCGCTTGAAGTAAAAATCCCCGACCTCGACATTCTTCGCCGACTTATGCGGGTCCCACGGATGGAACTCTGAAGGCCCGCCATTTACAGCCGGACCGGTCGCATCTTCCAGTGCTTCCGAACTGTTGGGGTGAGCTTTGTCGTCTTCAGGAGGCGGACTCAGATCGATCTGCGCGTCTTTGCTGGAACTCTCTCCTGGCTCTAACGCTTCAGCGTTAACGCGATCGGAACGGGGAGGGCTGAGATCAGGAGTGTGTGGCTTCGCTGCTGCGTCCGCGGGGCCGCTGGAGTTTGGGCCCGGCGCTGACTTCGATGGAGAGCTTGAATCCTGGCCCCATCCGCAAAGCGCGCATGCCACGACGATAATGAAAAGCAGATTTCGCATGTGTCTAATTTTAACTTCTTCGACTCAGGCGTGCGTCGAACGAAAAGACTCCAGGCACCGCCGCGCGGTTTCGAGAGCAGGAAAACGGCTTCCTTCCTGCTCGATCAGATAGAACTCGACACCACCGACGCTTTCCGCTGCCTGAAAAATGCCCTTCCAGTCCGCCTTGCCTTCGCCAAACAGTGTTTTGTAACCGACGTTCGGGTCCGGAGACCAGTCTTTACAGTGGATGGACCGAATGCGTCCCGGGTTGGCCCGAATCCAGGAAACCGGGTCAGCTCCTGCTTCCAGACATGTGCCAACGTCCAGTTGCAGCATGACCGATGGCTTAGTGTTCGAGGCGAGTACATCCATCGGGCGCTTGCCTCCGACCAATTTCCACTCCGCATCGTGGTTGTGATAGCCGACCTTAAGTCCGGAGGGTGTGAGCTTGTCGGCCGCAGCGTTCAGTTTGTCGGCTAAGTTTTTCCATGTATCCAGATCGGCTTTTGGATCACTCCATGCCAGGACCATGTATTTCGATCCAAGGATCTGGTTCCAGTCCCGCGCACGGTCCATTCCCGCCGTGGTGAATAGTTCGTCGTCATTGTGAGTTGACTTGCACTTCAGACCCAGTTCATCGAGCAGCTTGCGTGTCTGGTGGGCCTGCGCCTCCGTCCATTGCAGATACGGCGCATAGAATTCGACGACCTGGTATCCCATTTGGGCGACCGCGCGAAGTGTACCGTCGGGATCGGACTTCAACTCATCGCGCACCGAGTAGAGTTCCAGTCCGACCGGAATCTTGCTCGAGGACGCGAACGCACGCAATGACCACGGCAACGCCACTGACATCGCAAGGAAAGAACGCCGGGAGAATGTGGAGTGCATGGCTGCAATCTTACGCCCGTGAGCGAGACAGAAGTCGAAGGATTTGACTCGGGTAAGTGGGCCTACCAAAAAAAGCAGGCCGCTCAGGGGGAGGCATCGAGCGGCCTGGTTGGCGAAGTCCTCCGGGGAGGAGGGTTAAACTTGTTTTCGTCGTCCCGATGGCATTATGCCGTCTTCGATTACATGGACGACGGATTCGTGGTCTGGCCAGTAGTCGGAGCGGCAGGCGTCGTGTCACCGACCGTGTTGGTCATGAGACGGACGTCCACGCGGCGATTGTCGGCGCGTCCCGAAGCCGTCTTGTTCGACTCCACCGGCTTATCCTTGCCAAGGCCGATCACGTAAATCTTGTGGGCCGGCACGTTGTACTTCGTTGCCAGGTACTGGATCACCGAGTTGGCGCGGCGCTGGCTCAGATCGTAGTTGTAATCAGCGGATCCAACGGAATCGCATCCACCTTCGAGCGAGATAATGTAGCCCTTGGTCGACGCGATGCTGGCTCCGAGCTGGTCGAGAGCTTCCTTCGCTTTCGGCGTCAGGTTGTCGCGATTGAAAGCGAATTTCACCGAAGTCTCGGCGACGGCATGGTAGTTATCGAGATTAGCGACGGTGTTGGTCAGCACGCCCACGCGCCCGTTGGCTGCGTCGGCGGTCTGCTGTGCCTGCGTGGCGGTCTGGCCGGCGGCCTGAGCCTTCTGCTCAACATCAGCAGTCTTCGCGTTCACCGCTGCGATTCCGGATTGCGCACGGGCATCGACGTCCTTAATGTCACGCGTGTTCTTCGCGGTGAGGTCGTCGAGTTCGTTGGTTTTGTTGATGAGTGGCGTGGTCTGCTGCTTCACGTAGTTCTTGCTGGAGCAACCGACGGTGGCTGCCATGCTGGCGGCCAAACAGATCACTAAGGCAGAGCGGGTCATAAGACTCCTTCGTTCAGTTCCAGTCAGCGCAGCGCCTTTGGCGCTCGCATTATTCAGCCTGGGAATAACTGCTATGACAAGTCCCGCATTGACAATTGCACGAGACGTGCCAGAATCCCCAACTCACAACGTCCTACCTAAGTATATCCTTTTGCAATAGTTTGCGCTGATAAATCCAACCGCCGGGATACCATCCACTGCGCTTTCATGGACCGAAAGCTGGCGCGGGAATGGAAATTTTATACAGTGCGACTCACATCTTTGAAATCGAGTGGCAACAGCTACTCCTATCCACTTTGAGACGAATAGAGACTTTTCCCATCAAATAGAATGACTCCTATTCCCTATCTGCATGGATCTGCTCGCGAAAATACGCACAATTCCGACTGAACCCGGCGTGTACCTATACAAGAACGCCGCGGGTGAGGTGATCTACGTCGGAAAGGCGAAGAACCTGCGCAGCCGGGTATCGAGCTATTTCCACGAAGGCCGTTGGGAAGACGCCAAGACCGGAACGCTGGTGCGCGAGGCCGTCGATGTCGACTACATCGTCGTTGCCAACAACAAGGAAGCGCTGGCGCTCGAAAATAACCTCATCAAGCAGCGCAAGCCCCGCTTCAATATCCTTCTGAGGGACGACAAGAGCTACCCGTATGTGAAGCTGACGCTTGGAGAGCGCTGGCCGCGAGTCTACGTCACGCGCCGCCTGCGAAAGGACGGAAGCGAATATTACGGCCCGTACTTCCCTGCCAATCTGGCCTACCGGATCGTCGATCTGATTCACCGAAACTTCCTGATCCCGTCGTGCAAGGTGGATCTTACGCGTTTCCATCCACGGCCCTGTTTGCAGTACTACATCAAGCGCTGCCTCGGGCCGTGCGTGAAGGATTTGACCAATCCGGATGCCTACCAGGAAGCGGTACGAGACGTGAAGCTGTTCCTTGAAGGCCGGCCGACAGATCTGGCGCGCTCGTTGCGCGCGCGGATGGAACAAGCCGCCGGAGCCCAGGAGTATGAGCGGGCCGCACGCTACCGCGATCTGATTTCGACGGTGGAGCAGTTGCAGGAGCGACAACGCATTGCCGCCGCTGAAGGCGATGACGCCGATGTTTTCGGCTATCACTTTGAAAATGGAATGCTGGCGGTGAATCTGTTTCACATGCGCGGCGGAAAGATGGTCGACCGGCGGGAATTCTTCTGGGAAGACCTGCCGGAGTTCGCCGCGGACAATGTGAGGACGGCCGCCTCCGGCTGTCCGGGCGAGCAAGGCTCGCCTGTGCATTTGGCAGCGGAAGAGCTCGCTGAAGAAGAAATCAGCCGAGCTCCGCTCGGCACGGATAGCCGGGAGCCGCTGTCCCTACGCGAGCAAAGGCAGTCCGAACAGCCGTTTCATCCCGGCGAATTCTTCTCTGCTCTGCTGAAGCAGCTCTACATCGGCCAGCCCTATGTGCCACGGAATTTGTATGTGCCCGTTGACTTCGAAGATCGCGAGGAGCTTGAGGACTTGCTTTCGGAACAGAACTCGGGCGAAAACCCTCGAGTCGCTCGAGTGCACATTCTGATCCCGCAGCGAGGCGACAAGCGCTCTTTGATCGATCTTGCCGGAAACAATGCAAAACAATCCTATGACCAGCGTTTCCGGGTGCTGAAACCGAATGCTTTGAAGATCCAGGAGGAGTTGCAGGACGTCCTTGGGCTACCTGCTCTGCCGAAACGAATTGAGTGCTTCGACATTTCTCACATCCAGGGCTCGGAAACGGTGGCGTCGATGGTGGTGTGGGAGGACGGAAAGATGAAGAAGTCCGATTACCGCAAATTCATCATCCGCACCGTGGAGGGCGTGGACGATTTCGCGTCGATGCGCGAAGTCGTGACGCGGCGCTACAAGCGGCTGCAGGAGGAGCAGAAGCCGATGCCGAGCGTGGTGCTGATCGATGGCGGCCTGGGACAGTTGCACGCGGCGGCGGAAGCACTGGAATCGCTGGAGATTATCAATCAACCACTGGCGGCCATTGCCAAGCGTGAAGAGATTCTCTACGTCTTCGGACAGGAGAAGGATCCGATTGCCCTCGATCATCACTCTCCCGTATTGCATCTGATCCAGATGGTGCGCGATGAAGCACACCGCTTTGCCGTGACGTTTCATCGCAAGCGCCGCCAGATGCGCGATCGCTCGACCGAGTTACTTGAAATCCCCGGCGTCGGTGCAAGCACCACCCGACGATTGCTCGAACATTTCGGTTCCGTACGCGCGGTCAAGCAGGCCGACGCCGCGGCGTTATCCGCAGTTGTGACCCGGGCGCAGGCTGAGGCGATCCGGAATCACTTCGACAAGTAATCGTCTTGCGTCATTGCAGCAAGCCGGATGCTGTCGCGTTCGGAATCAGGACCAGAAAGTCATAGCCAAAAACGAGCCTTTCCATCTCCCGGTCTACCGGCCCAAGCGAACTGAAGCCCTGCCGGAATGCCCGCAGGTCGAACATTGTCATCCCATCGTTCGCGGTCTTCTCGAAGAATGGCTTCAGGAAAAGAAAATCGGAGTCTTTGTCTTCGGCAAGATTGAAGTCTGTAGCTTCTGCAGGCTTGCCGATGCCGGCGAAGCGGGCCTGCTTCCCTTTTACTCCCAGCAATAGAATGTGGACCGATTTTGAGTGCTGAGGGTCAGCGAGTTCCGCGATGAGATTGCCAACATCGTTGTTGTGCAGGGGATTGAAACCCTTGAAGAGATGCTCTCCGCCAAACTTCATGATCACTTTTGGCGGGCTGGAATCCTCGTCGCTTTCCAGATCGTAGTTGAAGGTGAAGATCCTTTTCATCATCAGCGCGCGTTGGCGGTTGGATTCGAAACCGCGGCCATCCTGGTACTTCTTGTAGATCTCGCGGCTTTCGAGAAGTCCATCGAGCATCTTCGGAAATGCGGGGTTACCCTCGTGCACGAGCGTTTCGCGAAAGTGAGCGAGCTCGGCATCGGGCGCCGACATCATGAACAGTTCGAACGGGTTTCCGCTCTTGGCCGCCTGTGCGTGAGCCGCATCGTTCTCCTCGATCAGATGCCGAGCTTCGGCAGCGGCCGTAGGGCTCAGGCGTTGCTTGAGGATTTGCGTCAGCAAATAACCCGATGCTCCCATCAGCTCCTGATCCATTCCCCAGAGCCGGAACTTGCCTCCGGTAGCGGCTTGAGAGCAATGCGCCAGGAAGTCGTATTCCTCCGCCCAGTTGTAAAAGGCTACGGTTTCAGGGAAATCTTTGTTGAACGCGACCATGTTCGTGCGCCCATCTTTTTCCGCGAGCGCCTCACTCAATTTCTCGGCCACAGAGGGCCCCACTTCGATCGCCAGATCGCGAAATCCCTTGGGCCCTACAAGCCCGCAGACTGCCGCGTCGAACTGCGGAATCTGTGCGATGCCGTGATCTTCTCCGAGCAATATGAACTGAGCACCCTCGAACGCGGAGGCCAGTACCGGAGCGCCGCTTCCCGTGAGATGACCGTCCTTTACTTCGATCGGATAGTGGAACTTAGCAATCCTGTCAGCGAACGTTTCGGCGGGAGTCGTGCTCTGTGCAGACAGTGGAACGTTCAGGAGCATTGCGAGCGCAAGACAAAACACGACGATTGGGCGCGGCCAGGCGGGCCGCACAGATTCTTTCATGTTGGCATTCCTTCGCCCCGGTCGGCGGGCGCAGGATATCAAACGTGAACCGAGACCGAAAAGTTCCATCGCGCCGCGACAATTCTCTGCCCTGCTACACTAGCAGTCCTACCGCTATGAACATCCGCTCACGAGTATTGAGTTCCCTTTGCGTACTTTTGGGAACGGTATTGACCGCACCTGCGCAGAATTCCGATCTGCCTGACATGGCGACCCCTCAGGAGAAACACCTGCACAACGTGCATCAATTGACGTTCGGAGGCCAGAACGCGGAGTCTTATTTTTCTGCCGATGGTAAAAAACTCATCTTTCAGTCGTCTCACGGCGACGTGAAGTGCGACCAGATCTTTACCATGAACATCGACGGCAGCAACCAGCACATGGTTTCTACCGGCAAAGGACGCACGACGTGCAGTTTCTTCTATCCTGACGGCAAGAAAATTCTTTATGCGTCAACCCACCTTGCCAGTCCCGAGTGCCCTCCGAAGCCGGACTATTCCAAGGGCTATGTGTGGGGCGTGTATGCGGGGTACGACATCTTCACGGCCAATCCCGACGGTTCGAACCTGAAGCAGCTGACCAACTCTCCCGGCTACGACGCCGAAGCAACGATCTCGCAGGATGGGAAGAAGATCACCTTCACGTCGGTGCGAAACGGCGACCTTGACATCTTCATCATGGACTCCGACGGCAAGAACGTGAAGCAGCTCACCCACGAACTGGGCTATGACGGAGGCCCCACATTCTCGCCCGATGGAAAGTGGATCGTGTATCGCGCCTATCATCCCACGAGCGAGGCAGAAATTGCCGATTACAAAGACCTGCTGGCGAAGAACCTGATTCGGCCGACATCGCTCGAAATCTGGCTGATGAAGTCCGACGGCTCCGACAAGAAGCAGATCACAAATCTGGGAGCGGCGAGTTTCGGGCCGGCGTTTACGGCGGATGGAAAGAGAATCATCTTCTCGTCGAACTACGATCCGGCCACGCATGCCACCGGAGGCGAGGGCAACTTCGAGCTGTGGTTGATGAATCCCGACGGCACGGGCCTGGAGCGCATCACCTATAGCGATGGGTTCGATGGCTTTCCTATGTTCTCAAGCGATGGCAAGAAACTCGTCTGGGCGTCGAACCGTAATGCGAAGGCGCCCCACGAGACGAACATTTTCATTGGGGACTGGACTCCGTAGTGCAATTTTCGATCTTTAGGTTGGCGATTGTTGATTGAAACCCTGAAGCGACCGCTTCACTCGATTAGCGTCCGCCGCCGACTTCGAGGATCGACCCGGTGATGTAAGAGGCCTGCGGCGACAGCAAAAAGACGACCGCTTCGGCAACTTCCTCCGGCAGCCCAGCTCTGCCCATCGGAATCGTCCCCATCAACCGCTGCAGGCGCCCGGGTTCTCCGTTCGCCGCGTGCAGTCCCGTATCGATCAAGCCCGGAGATACCGCATTGACGCGGATTCCCTCGGTGGCTACTTCACGGGCCAGACCCAAGGTGAAGCTGTCAATCGCGCCCTTTGTCGCCGCGTAATGGACCCATTCGCCTGTGCCGCCCGTTCGAGCCGCGATCGAAGAAACGTTGACGATTGCGCCGCCCGCTCCACCGCGCTTCTTCGACATGCGGCGGACGGCTTCGCGGGCGCAAATCATCGCTCCCGTTACGTTCACGGAAAATGCTTTCTCGATAGCCGCAGCAGTTACATCTTCAACCCGGGAGAAGCCCCCCGTAATGCCGGCGTTGTTAACGAGTGCCTTGATCGGGCCCAGTTCGCGCTCCGCGGCCTGAAACAGTTGAACGATATCCTGCTCGCTGGAAATGTCGGCTTGGAACGCAATCGCTCGACCGCCGTCGCTCACGATCGTGTTGGCAATTTCTATTGCTTCAGACTCTCCCACGAAATAATTGACGGCGACAGCGTATCCACGACGGCCCGCCAACCTGGCAACGGCGGCGCCAATTCCCCGGCTGGCGCCGGTGACGATAAGCGTTCCTGGTTCTGCTTTGAGGGTCAGAAGAAGCTCCATCGCAAGCGGAGAAGTCAGATTGAACGTCTCACATTGCAGGCTTCATGCAGGGACTGGCTCGTGACGACCGTGCATCATTGCGACAACAGCCTCATATAGACGCTTCCTCGCTTCGTGCCTCTCGAATGCACGCGTGATGTAACGTACGTGAACCTCGATACCTGCGGCCGTCGGCCGGACATTGATTCCGGGAGCCGCCGAGATTGCCTGTACGCGGTACTTGGCGGTCGCTTGTTGCCACTCGGCCTCGGCCTTGCCGGAATTGTCTTTTGTTTCTTTATCCACCAGCTTCTGAATTCCGTCGATGATCGGATAAGGATCTTGGGAAGGAGGGATCAGCACCTGCAGTTCATCCCACATCCATTGACCCGACGTCGTGAAATTGAAGAAATGTCCCTCAATCGCGAAGCTGTTTACGAACGAAACCCGGCGCCCCGTGGGATGTCCGGCGTCGGACCAGTTTCCCGTTTCAAGCAGCACCGTCTTGAGTAGTCCGACCTCGAGCACCTCTCCTCCGACGCCATTGATCTCAACCCAGTCGCCTACGCGGATGCCATTGCGGCCCATGAGCACGAACCATCCGAAGAAGGCGACGATGAAATCCTTCATCGCGACTGTAAGCCCTGCGCCGGCCAGACCCAGGACCGTCGTAGTCTGCGTCGGCATCCCGAAGACAATGAACAGGATCACGATCGCGCCCACTAGCTGAACGGCAAACTGTGCCACGGCGCGCAAGGTGTCGATGCGTTTATTTTCCGCCGTCATCCCGGTAAACAAGTGATCGATCACCCGGCAGACGATGTACACGCCGAGCAGGACCAGCAGGATCCAGAGGGCTCCCTCGATCATGCGATGCAGCGCGGCCAGTCGGCGGGCTTCAATCACTCCAATCCAACTCGTATAGATGTCGTGTAGATCCTGCTCATCCTGCACGCGGCGTCCACGGTCCGCGAGATTCTTCTGATCAAGCGTGTATTGCTTCAGGGAGCCGAGGGCCGCTTTGGCCGCGGCTTTGGACTCATCGCGTGAGGCAGCTTTGCTCCCCTTCGTGAACCCCTTTGCCTGTTCTTTCGCGGATTCGCGGCTCTCGCGGTCTTTTTCAACTTGCGCGGCTAGATCCGTGCGACGCTTGATGAGGTACTTTTCTTTTTCGTCGGTCTCCGCGAGCGCTTGCTGTAAATCCGCAACCTTCTCGCGCAACGCCTGCCAGGCGCGCACGACACTGAGCAAAGTGTGCGCCTGATAGTCCTGCTCATGCGGATTCACCGCTGAACCCGGCGCGGGAGCATTGTGATCGCTGGCCTCGTGCTCCGCTTGCAACCGCTTGATCTTCGACTGCGGATCGCCTCCCGCCTGTTCCAGATCTTCGGAAGCGTCGTCGAGTTCGTCCTGGTCCAGATCCATTTGCGCCTTGGCAACGTCGATCTGGTCCTGCAAGTTGTCTTTTTGCGATTCAGGCGCCGTGGCGAGTTTCCGCGTCAGCAGCGTGATGCTTTCCTGATCTTCCTTGAGGGTCTGCTCTGCTTTGGCCTTGCGTTCTGAGATCTGTTTGGCTTGCGGCGAGAGAGGTGGAGGATTTTGTTCGGCGGTACGGATCGCGTCAAAGAATGCGAGGTCGACTTCGTGGTCGGCAATTTTCTCTGCCTGGTGACCGAGCGCCTGCTCTTCGGGAGTACCGGCGGCGGCGGAAAGGCGGCGGGCGGTCTGCAATGGACGCTGGTCGACTAGCGGGCGTGGCGCGACCTGGGCCTTTGCCCTGAGAAGCTTCTTTCCCTCAGTCGCCGTGCCTTCCTCGACCACCTGGGCCTCTCGCGTTCGCAAGAAGCCGATCACGGCCGCTGCGATGAGCGCAAGAAGCACGATAGCGGTGATCCAGTGCCGCACCTTCATAGCCCATCACTCTATCAATAATCGCCTGCGGTTGCATGGGCAAACGTTCGTAATCTGACCCGTCGCCGCTCCGCTTCTACACTGTCAGACGAGCATGCTGGACATTTTGCGATCGATCTTTGAGGAACCATGGAAGCCGCTCTCGCGTGCCGCCGTGGTGGCCTGGCTGATCTTCTACGTTGGGTTCTGTTTCTATGCTTTCTCGGCGCATGGCGGCTTCTTGTTTATCGACAGCGCGAACCTTGTTGTTCATGAGGGCGGCCACAACCTGTTCGCATGGTTCGGAGCAACGCTCGGTCTCTGGGGTGGGACGGTGCTGCAATGGCTGGTTCCATTCCTCCTGGCTGCCTATTTCTTCACGCAACGGCAGACGGCCGGCTTTGTGTTCTGCCTTTTCTTCTTTTTCGAAAACTGGTTGTATACCGCGACCTATATGGCTGACGCACGGGCGCAGGAACTGCCACTCGTGACAACCGGGGATCCCGATTTCGTCGAGCACGACTTTCATGCGATCTTCTCCAGCCTGGGGGTGTTGGCTTACGACACGCGAATTGCTGCCGTCGTGCGGGTGCTGGGCTGGTGCGGGATGCTGGCGACCGTGGGCTGGCTCGCTTGGCGCGGACTATGTGCGCGCCAGGTCGAAGACTAGAACCTACTTCTTTCTCAATTGCAGATCATGCAGCAGGTAGGACCGGACTTTTTCCGGAAGCCGCGAACTTTGAAGGATATCCTTCAGCTGAGACTGAGGGATTCGCCGGGCGAATTCGACGGCCCGGGCCAATGGCGTATGGGGGTTGCGCAATAGTGCGACCCGGACCTCGGGGCGCAAGCACCACCGCGAATGATGGCAAATGGCCTCCACTACGGCGGCCGTAGCGGTGGGCCGCTGTATGGCGCCAGTGACCGCCGTTTCCGTAAGCCGGGGATTTGTCAGCGCAGTTTGCCAGACCCGGGATTCCTTGTCGAGAAGCAGGACGCCGGCAACGCGCGCGGTGCATCGACGTGCCAGTGAAATCCGCTCACCCAGGGCCAACGAAGTGATCCTGGTCATGAGAATCTCCTCCGCCAGCCGGCGCAGATCCGATGCCGCGCCCGACGACAAGGAAAAATGCAGGAGGTCGAACGTGTAAAGCTCGCGCACCAGGCGCAATGCGATTCGGCGGGGTGCATTGGGATGTGCCGCGATCCCCAGCCGTACCTTGCGCGACTTCATCACGGCTGCATTCTTTGCGATCTGTTCCACGTCGTCGGCGCAAAGGTCGCGATTTTTCAGGAGGCCGAGTGCCAGGTCTTCGCTAAGCGCCTCAGACGGGAGGGGGGATGCCACCGTCGCAGTGTGAGAGTCCGGCGCAGCATGATTGGCTTCAAGATTCATCTCTTCACGTCTTCGGAACGGCCTTGCCGGAACCTGCGCGCCGAGCTCGCCGTAGCGCTCCCTCCACTGGCTCGACAACTCCAGAATGCAGCTCTATGAGTTGCACCAAGCGACGCAGTTCATTGTAAAAAGCTTCGCGCACCACGTTCGAGTGACGAAAGACACCGCCCGCCACGGCTACAGGTACCGCCGATCCGTTAGTCTCGGGAAAAAGCCTCTCAATCACCACCGTTGCGAGATGAGCCAACTCCCGTCCGGCCCCGGAAAGCACTTCTCCGGCCAACGTGTCGTTGCTGGCGACAACCACTCGAAACAGCGCCGCAAAATCGGGAGGGGGAATCGAATTTGCGGCTCGGACAAGGTCCGGAACAGAGCGCACTCCCCAGGCTTTGCAAACGGAAGCGGCGAGGCCTTCCTGATCCGTTACCGGGCGGGAGTTCATGTCATTCTCTCGAAGCACTGCGCTCACCGCGGCGCGGCCGATCCAGTGGGCGGAGCCTTCATCAGAAATCGCGAATCCCCAGCCACCGGCGCGTGCTGTGTTTCCTTGCTGGTCACGGCCAAACGCAATCGATCCAGTTCCGGCGATCACGACCACTCCTGCCCCGGCGCCGAAAGCCGCCTCCAGGGCGATCTCCATGTCGCCGACGACTTCGATGGGTTCTGAAATCACTTCCGCCAGCGCTCCGTGGACGATTGCGGCGATCTCGGGACGGGCCGCTCCCGATGCACCGACGCATGTGCCAGAGATTTGGGCAGGCGAAATACCGGCGGCCGCACAAGCCTGGCGGATGGCGCTTTGCAAAGATTCGCGAGCATGAAGCTCTCCGACGCGCACTACGTTGCTTGCGCCTGTAGTGGAGGTGGCCAGCGCGCGCGTCTCGTCTCCGACCGCGCAGGTCGTCTTGGTTCCACCGCCGTCGATGCCGAGATAGTAGGGCACGACGTAGTTCTAACACAGGAGGGAGCAACGGGTTCGGAGCCCTCTTTCCGGCCGGTCCGGATCGGTGCCGCGTATTCAGAGACGCACTCGTGGAAGAATCGCTTTCGATTCATAATGGATTTTCTTCCTCTCGCACTTCTATATCCGCATGGGCCTGAACAGACTCGATTTCACGATCATCGCGCTGTACCTGATTGGGATTACGTCGTTCGGGCTGAGATTCCGCAAGAAACAGCGCTCCTTGCGCGATTACTTCCTGGCCGGACGCGACATTCCCTGGTGGGCGATCTCGCTCTCGATCGTCGCCGCTGAAACCAGCACGCTCACCATCATCAGCATTCCGGGCCTCGCCTACGACACCAACCTGACTTTCCTGCAAGTCGTGATGGGCTACGTGATTGGCCGCGTGCTGATCAGCTTCGTCCTCCTTCCCCACTATTTTCGCGGGGATCTTTTTACCGCTTACGAATTGATCGAACGCCGCTTCGGGCGCGGCTTGCGCTCGTTCACCGCCGGATTGTTCCTCCTGACGCGCGCCGCCGCCGAAGGCGTTCGGGTGTACGCCGTATCGATCGTGGTCTCGATCGCGTTGGGAACCGGACAGATCACTTCCATCGCGATCATCACGTTGCTCACGCTGATCTACACCTTTGAAGGAGGCTTGGCGGCGGTTATCTGGACCGATGTGGTGCAGACCACTATCTACGTCGGCGGCGCGTTAATTGGACTCGTCACGATTATTCATCTCGTACCCGGCGGATGGCCTGCAATTCATTCTGCAGCCGATGCCGCCGGCAAGTTTCAAGTGTTCGACTTTCGCACCAGCCCATGGATTCCGTATACGTTCCTGGCCGGGTTGATCGGGGGAACTTTCTTTACGCTGGCAAGTCATGGCACCGATCAACTCATCGTGCAGCGGTTGCTGTCGGCGCGAGGACAGAAACAATCATCTGCCGCACTGGTCATGAGCGGGGTTGCGGTTCTATTTCAATTCGCGCTCTTTCTGATGATCGGTGTGATGCTGTGGAGCTTCTACCGCCTGCCAACGGCTTCGTTTGACAAGCCAGACAGGATCTATCCCACATTCATCGTTTCGCGCATGCCCCACGGCATCTCGGGATTGCTGATTGCGGCGATCCTGGCGGCGGCCATGTCGAATCTGAGCGCAGCGCTGAATTCCCTTTCTTCGAGCGCGATCCTGGATTTCTACGTTCGACTGCGTCCCCAGGTCGATGAACAAACCAAGCTGCGCCTCTCCCGTCTCGCAACCCTCATTTGGGCGCTGATCCTCTTCCTTCTGGCGCTCGTGGCGCTGCGAAAAGCCGGACGAGTGGTTGAAGTCGGGCTCCAGATTGCGTCGGTCGCCTATGGTGCGTTGCTCGGCGCTTTTCTTCTTGGCATTCTCACGCGACGAGCGAATCAGCGCGGCGTGGCAATCGGGATGGTCTTCGGATTCGCCACCGAACTTTATCTTTGGCTCGGCACCACGCTGCCCTGGACCTGGTGGGTTCTGATCGGAAGCGCAGTGACGTTCCTGACCGGTCTGGGCGCCAGTTTGGTCCTGAAACAACCCGCGCAGACACCCCAATCCGGTTGACCCCACGGTGTCGTATACTGCTGCGAACTTCGTTCGATCCCTATGGCTACGGTGTCCGCTCCCGCTTCCTTCACCGCAGATCTCTCCCGTGAACTCGGCGTTAGCCACGCGGCGGCGATCGTGGTGGGAACGATCATTGGCAGTGGCATCTTTCTTGTTCCAGCCGAAATGATGCAGGCGGTGGGATCGGCAAAGCTCGTCTACCTGGTATGGCTGGTGGGCGGGCTGCTCTCTTTTTTTGGGGCGCTTACCTACGCCGAATTGGGAGCGATGAAGCCCGAAGCAGGCGGTGAGTACGTGTACGTGCGCGATGCGTACGGTCCACTGGCCGCTTTTCTTTACGGGTGGACGTGGTTCATCGTCGCGAAACCTGCTTCCGTCGCTACCGTAGTAACGGGATTCGTGCGCATTCTGGGCACTTTCTCGATCTTCTCATTCTTCGCGGCGAATGCGATCTCCACGCCGATCGCGGTGACCTGGGGACAGGTGGTCGCCATCGCTGCTGCGATCCTGATTTCATTTCTCAATTACATCGGCATCAAGAAAGCAGGTGAATTCCAGCTCGTTTTCACTGTGCTTAAAGTAGCGATTATTCTGGGGATCGTCGCGGTTTGCTTTAGCGGAATGGGAGATGCCACGGGCCGCGGCTGGAGCAATTTCACCACCACATTTACCGGCGCCAAGGGCGGTATCGCTGGCTTTATGGCCGCGCTGGTCGCGGCCTTGTGGGCCTACGACGGCTGGAATGATCTGAACATGGTTGCGGGTGAGGTCAAGCAGCCGGAGAGAAGCATCCCGATCGCACTGATCGCCGGGGTCGCCATGGTCGGCGGGCTCTACGTGCTGGTGAACGCCGGAGTGCAATACGTTTTGCCGGCGAGTGCGATCGCAATGTCGCCTCGTCCGGCGTCAGACGCCGTGGCCCTCGTCGCAGGCCGCGTAGGAGCGGGAATCGTTTCGGCGGGGATGGCTCTCTCGATGCTCGTCACGTTGAATGGCACCGTCATGAGCGGAGCTCGCGTACCTTTTGCCGTAGCACGCGACGGGTATTTCTTCCGGGCGCTAGCTCAGGTGCATCCGCGATTCCATACGCCCTCGGTGTCCATTGTGGTACAGGCAGTGCTCTCGATTCTTCTGCTGCTTGTTGGCGGAAATTTCCGGCAGCTGTTCTCCCTGGCAATTTTCGCCGAATGGCTCTTCTACATGATCGCGGGCAGCACGATCTTCGTATATCGCCTTCGCGATCGTGGCACCCCGCGCCCTTACCGCATGTGGGGATATCCGTTCGTGCCTGCGGTCTTTGTCACCGTTGCTGCGGCCCTGTTGGCTTACACATTCAAGAATGACTGGCCAAACTCCGGCTACGGGCTCCTCGTCATTCTGGCCGGAATTCCGATCTTCCTGATCTTCGCGTTTCTCCGGCGACGCAGGAGCATTAGCGCCGGTTAGCGTCTCTGATTGCCGGCGAACACCGAAGAATTCCGAAGTTCTTACCTGCTTCTTCGGGCTCCATCCCATTCTTGTGCCTGTTGATGCCGCGGCTGCACGGTTTGTTGGCGAAAGGGCCGCCGGTAGCCCGTTTTGGGCAGGGTTCCCGAAGCGATTCACCTCCAGTTACCTAAGGTCAAGAGCCGTGGACACGTTTACCCCCTGTCCTGTCTCCCGTATTTTGAAAGCTCCAAGTCCCCGCATTCTCCCCATGCGGGTCCCAACGGAGCATTTTGCAAAATGGCGACACCTTACCGCGGATTTCAATTAGGACTACTGCCCGAACGCAAGATCGATAAGCGTGCGCTCGCGACCAGCTACGGTTTGGTGACGCTGGTAGTGCTGATCTTGATCAATCTGGCCGTGATTTTGCCCGAAAAAATGCAGCTCCGTCAGTACCACGTTACGGAGCTGATCCCGATGCCCTCGCTCCGGCCGGAGCCGGCGCCGATCAAGACCGAAGTTCCCAAGATCAAGCCAAAGCTTCTTCCGGCGCTTAAGCTGCCGGTCTTCGAACAGCCGAAGCTGGTGGTTCCTCGTGAAGTGCACCGTGAGATGCCGCAGCAACCGGTCGAGGCACCGAAGGTTGTGGTCAATCAGTTTGCCGCTCCGCAGTTGAAGATGACGGCGGGTGGAGCTCGACCGCAACTGGTCCACACCGGAGATTTCAGCGGAAGTTCCCAGACGCCGACGGTGAATGCTCCGGTTCAGAAAGTGCAGACTGGCGGATTCGGCGACCCCAACGGCCTGCAGGGTACTGGCAAGCAGGGTGCAAAGCTCTACGCAGCCGCGCTCGGCTCGTTTGATATGCCCGCTGGCCCAGGACAAGGCAACGGTTCCGGTGGGGCAAAAGGTATCAAGGGCACAGTCGCCAGCGCTGATTTCGGCAACGGAATCGCCAACGGTGGCAAGGGCGATGGACGCAGTAACGGTCACGGTGTGCAGACGGGCGGATTCGGCTCAGAACAGGTTGTGCATCAGGGACCGAAGATCGCGCAGGCTGACACTGGTGCGCCGACAACTCCGGTTGAGATTACGTATAAGCCCAATCCCGTTTATACGGACGAGGCACGCAACCTGAAGCTCGAAGGTGAAGTTCTGCTCGAGATGACCTTCTACGCCAACGGCACGCTCCATGTGAATCGCATCGTGCGCGGTCTTGGTCACGGGCTTGACGAGGCGGCGTCGGCCGCAGCCAACAAGATTCGTTTCAAACCTGCTTTGCGATTGGGGCAGCCGGTCGATTCAACGGCCGTGGTGCACGTTGTGTTTCAGATGGCGTACTGAGCATTTTTGGCGAAGTCATTGGGTCGTTTTGGTGATTGGGAACTTGGAAACCGCGATCGGATTCTGAACTGGTTCGACCGAAACTGGGAGATGAGAGTCATGCGTACTTGGAACTGGATTCTTACTGCGGCGTTGCTGGGATCAATTAGCGCTGCCGCACAGCAAGGGGCGACCTCGAACGCGCCCGCTCAACCTGCTGCGCCGGATGCGACGCAGAACGCTCAGCCCTCTGCGGCTAATCCGGCAGCACAGCCGGCGGATGGCGCGCAAACTCAGGCAGCCCCGGCCGCTTCGGCAACACCAGCGGCGCCGGCTACCGTACCCGCTCCTACCACGATGGACCAGGTCGTTTCGCTGTTCATCGAGCACGAGCACGGATTGATCAAGGCGCTCGCCACCCGCACACCGGTGGTTGAGACCTATTTGCAGAACCTGACGAGCGACCCGCAGCTTGGTCCCGTGCCCAGCGAAGATCGTTATTTCCTCGGCCGCATGGACATGGGCGAGACGGTCGACCGCAAGGATTACTTGAAGGAAGAGGAAAAGGGTGGCATGCAGGCGAAACTTCTGGGCGGCTTCCAGAAGCTCTACAAGGTCCAGTACCAGCCGCTCGGATTCTCGTGGATGGTCTATGCCGACCGCACCGACTTTGATCGCGAGCACTATGACTTTCACTACGTCCGCCGCGAATTTCTCGGCGATGTCCGTTGCCTCGTGTTCGACGTGACACCCAAGAAGGGCTCTGGCCGTGGCCGCTTCCTGGGCCGCGTGTGGGTTGAGGATCAGGGCTTCAACATCGTGCGCCTGAACGGAACCTACGCTCCTGCTCCGCGCAATTCTTACTTCTTCCACATGGACAGCTGGCGGTTGAACCTGATCCCGGGCTACTGGGTTCCGGCTTACATCTACAGCGAAGAAGGCGATTTCAGCGCCGGCGTGAAGAACAAGATCGCGTTCAAAGCCCAGACCCGCATCTGGGGCTATGACCTTAAAAAGGGTGGCAAGGACGACGAACTCACGCAGATTCGTGTCGACAGCGTGAAGGACGACAGCACTGCAGCGCAGGACGCGTCTCCTCTGCAGGCGGAGCGCGTATGGCAGCAGCAGGCGGAAGATAACGTCGTTGAGCGGCTTACCTTCGCTGGATTGCTTGCGCCCGAGGGCGACGTCGACCATATTCTCCAGACCGTTGTAAACAATCTGGAGGTCACCAACAACATCGATCTTCCGCGGCCAGTACGCACCCGCGTGCTCTTGACCGCGCCCCTCGAAACTTTCAGCGTCGGTAACACGATCGTGATCAGCCGTGGGCTGATTGACGTTCTTCCCGACGAGGCCAGCCTGGCCGCCGTTCTCTCGCATGAACTGGCGCATATCGTGCTCGGCCACAACCTCGGCTCACAGTACGCGTTCAACGACCGCATGTTGTTCAACGATGACTCTACTTATTCGAATCTGGGATTCAAGCACATTCCGGAAGAGGAGCAGGCGGCCGATAAGAAAGCCATCGAACTGCTGAAGAACTCTCCCTACGCCCAGAAACTGGATAACGTCGGCCTATTCTTGAAGGCACTGCAACAGCGCGCTCCGCAGCTGAGTGCGTTGCTGACAACGCATTTGGGCAATCCTCTGACGCAGGGTGGAACGGTCAGCCGTCTGGCTGCTCTGGCGACTCAGGGCCCGGCGCTCGACAACAACAAGCTCGATCAGATCGCGGCTCTGCCCTTGGGTGGACGCGTGAAGATCAATCCGTGGGACGATAAGGCGGAGATGATCAAGACCGCACCGGTCGCGATCACTTCGGCGCGGGACAAGATGCCGTTTGAAGTCACGCCCTTCTTCCCGCGGTTGACGCGATTCGGTAGCAACGCTCCGGCGGCAGCGCCTGGAACGACGACCGCAGCCAACTCGAACTCAGGCAACTAACTCCAATTCGCCCCGCTTCCCGCGTAACGCGCTGGAAGTGGGGCTTTACGTCTCAACTCTCAAGTTGAAGTAAGCGGGGGCCGGGATCCGGAATATCCTTCCGGGATACCCGGCCTTCGTATTTCCACTGGACCGCCTTTCAAATCTTAGTTTGGCAGGGACTGCTTTTGTGGGGTCGAACGCAGTTCGGCTTCATCTCGAAGCAGCAAAAGGCGTTGATCGCTGCGGTGTGCGTCGTGACAGTCCAGGCACGGTCCCCTTACGGCTGTCTGATGTTTGCGCGATTCTGCGCCAGTATCGTGGCAAGCCGAGCAGATCTTTTCCTTCGGCATCAACAAGGCGAGCGTCGTCATATCGCCACGGGTCTGTGCGACGTGGCAGACGGTACAGGACACCTGCATGGCGGAATGGACTGACTTACCTCGCGTCTTGGCTGCGTGACATGTGAGACAGGCATCGCCTTCGTGGAGCGTTCCGGGATGCTCGACGGCGAGGACTGGGGCGTCCAGGAACATCAGAAGGAGCATCCCGGCAAACGCGTTCCATGGGGCTATGATTGCCCGTGCACTCATTGGACCGGGATTCTAGCTTTCAAGAGAAATGCAGTCATTACTAAGAATCAATTAGCGGTGCTCCGGTACCGAATCATCCTTTTGGCTTCTTCTTTCCCGGCAGGCTGGCAGGATTTTCGTGGGTGCGCTCCCGGAACGTTCCCCTAAGGCCAGAGGCCAAACCGACACTCGATTCTCCGAATTTGTCGCGCAGGCGATCAGCCGCGGCTAGCGCGCTTTTCCAGCGATCTTGTTTTGTACCTTCCAGTAGATCCATCTGCGTTTGCCCGACCGCATCCATCAATGACGAGGCATGGACGCCCAGCAGTCGCACCGGAATTCCTTTCTTCCAGTTCTTGCGAAAGAGTGTCCGGATACTTTCGAAGATTTCCGTGTCCAGTTGCGTCGGCTGCGGCAGAGTGTGGGCGCGAGTGATCGTGGTGAAATCTTTGTAGCGCAGTTTCAGCTGAATCGTGCGGGCATGGAGATTCGCTTCGCGCAGGCGGCGGCCTACCATCTCTGACAAACGCATGAGGGTGGACTCGATGCGGCTCAGGTCCGCCGTATCTTCGTTGAATGTATGTTCATGGCTCAGGGATTTCGCACCCACATCTTCGCCAACTTCGGTGTCGAACCAGCCGCCGGCGTCCTCACCACGCGCTTTGCCGGCGAGCGCCAGCCCCCATTTTCCGAAGCGGTCTTCCAGTTCACCATCTTCCAGCTTCGCCAGGTCCCCGACCTTCAGAATCCCGAGGGCGTGGAGTTGTTTTTCCATCACCTTTCCGACGCCTGGAATTTCGCGGACATCCAGAGGAGCAAGGAATTTCGCCTCTTCTCCGGAAACGATCCAGAGGACTCCGTTGGGCTTCGCCTGGGCCGACGATACCTTGGCGATCAGGCGTGAGCTTCCAATTCCCACAGAGCAATTGAGTCTTGTCTCGTCTTTCATCCGTTGATGCAAGCTGTGAGCAGCCTTAAGCGGAGGCCCATGCAGGCGCTCGGTGCCGGTCATGTCGAGATACGCTTCGTCGATCGAGGCCATTTCGATCTGGGGAGAGAACGTCCCGAGGACGCGATAGACTTTTTCGGAGTACTCGCGGTATCGATCAGGGTGGCCATTTACGAAAATCGCCTGCGGACACATTTTCGCGGCCGTGCGGAGTGGCATGGCTGAGTGCACCCCGTACTTTCGGGCTTCGTAGGAAGCTGCCGAAACGACGCCGCGCTCGTTGCGTTGCCCGCCCACAACCACCGGCTTTCCTTTTAACGACGGATCGTAGAGCTCTTCGACCGAGACAAAGAAGGCGTCCATATCGACGTGGAAGATCGTTCGTGGGAACACGGGCTGGTGGGAGGCAGCCATGCTGAGAGAAATTCTAGCAGCGGCCATCGAAGTCGGCTCTCGCTTCGCCCGTCTGCTATTCGAATTGTTCTAGAATGCGCCCCATGGCCGCACGCGCCTTCAGGATCATCTTCCGGATCATTTTCGCCATCTGTGGATTGATTACTCTTTTCAATGCGGTTCCCTATGCACTCCTGCGCGGGGTCGACCTTCCATACCAGAGTGAGTGGATATTCTTTGTGCTGGTTCTTGGTTTTTTCGGCTTTTGCGCTCTGCTGGCTGCAGTGTTGCCGAGGTCGTGGATCGCAAAAGCGGTTGGGACTCCGGATGATGAGTTCGGCTATCGAAGGCCACTCAAGCTGCTGGGTGTTGGGGTGGGTCTGGGCTACATCGTGGCATTGTGCGCATACTCGGCTCCTCACAGTTGGGACTTGAGCCCTCAAGTGATGCTGATGTTGTGCCCGCTTTATCTTGTGAAGATGACCTTCGATCCGTCGCCTGCCCAGCTTCTCTTGCTGCTCGCGCCGATTAATGCCGCTGTGTACGGCTCTCTCGGCCTCTCTCTGGCATATGGATGGCGCGCTCTTCACCGTTAGTTCGAGCGGGACAGCTCACCGGGCGATGTGCCCGTTAGGATAAGCGACGGATATTGATCACGACGGCGCGCCGACCAGGGACTTCTCCGAGTTCGGAGCGGCCCGCATCTGCCTTACGCGCTCGTAAACTTTGCCATACTCGCGCGCAGAGGCGTTCCAGGAGAAATCTTTGCTCATGCCATTTCGCATCAGCACCTGCCATGAGGTCTGGTCACGGAAAGCCTGCAGGGCATCTTTGATCGTCGCCAGCAACGCCTCACCGGTGTATTCCGTGAACTTGAAGCCGGTTCCTTTTCCTGAACGCGGGTTCCAGGACTCGATCGTGTCATCGAGGCCACCGGTCGCGCGGACGATCGGCACTGTGCCGTACTTCAGGCTGTAGATCTGGTTCAGGCCACAAGGCTCATAGCGGGACGGCATCAGGAACATATCGGCCCCGGCTTCGATCTTGTGCGCGATTGCATTATCGTACGCCACTTTAACGGCGATCTTGTTTGGGAACTGCTTATTGAGGCGCACAAACATCTCTTCGAAGGCTTTGTCGCCGGCTCCAAGCGCGACCACGATCATCTCCTCGCGCGCCAAACGGTCCATAATCTGCGCGATCAAATCAAACCCTTTCTGCGCCGCAAAGCGGGAAACAATTCCGATCACCGGCAGTTTCGAGTCGGCCTTTCCTACGCCGAATGCGGCGAGAAGATCCTGTTTGCATTTCGCCTTGCCAGACAGGTCCTGTGGAGAGAATTTCGCCACCGTAAACTTGTCGGTTTGCGGACTCCATTCGTCGTAATCGACGCCGTTTAAAATTCCTGTGACGGTTGCCGCGCGGTCGCGCAAGACACCTTCCAACCCAAAGCCGTACTCTGCGGTCTGAATCTCCTGGCTGTACTTCCGGCTCACGGTCGTGATGAAGTCGGAGTAGGCCAGCGCCCCTTTCAGGAAGTTGACCTGGCCAAAAAATTCCATCTTGGTCATGGTGAACAGATCCCAGGGCAGCATTAGCAATGGCAGGGTGTCGGGCGGAAATAGCCCTTGGTATCCCATGTTGTGAATCGTAAAGACCGTTCCCACCTCACGGAATGCGGGGTCTTCCGCGTAGACCGTGCGCAGCAGAACTGGAACCAGTGCCGACTGCCAGTCATGACAGTGAAAAATCTGGGGAGGCCCAATGATCTTCGAGGCCTCCAATACCGCGCGCGAAAACAGGGCGAAACGCTCCGCGTTATCGGGATAGTCTCCCGCCGGGGTTCCATAGAGAGCATCACGATCAAAATATTGCGGATATTCCACAAAAAAGAATCGGACGCCGCCCTGACTGCCCGTGGTGGTAACCGCCGGGAACCGATGCTTGTCATCGAAGGGAACGGTGATGCTGCGCACTACAGTGGCAGGATCCGCGAGTTTGGTTTGACGGTAACGAGGAAGATAAACGCTTACCTGATGCCCCAATGCGGCCAGGGCGCGGGGTAAAGCTCCGACCACATCCGCCAGACCGCCAGTCTTTGAAAATGGGACGCCTTCCGAAGCGACGAACGCGATGTTCATGAGTGCGGGACCTCCACGCAGGCACGTTTGTTCTGCCCACGTTATGATTAGGAATGAATGCTACGGGGCCAACTTCATGAGTGGTCCGGCATTAGGATGCCTGGGCCGACTTGTCAGTCTACTTCCCGTACCCTAGAGGGTCAACGTGCCAAAGGCCGTATCTGCGCGCCGTCCGCAAGCTAAGCCCAAGTTGGGACAACACTTCCTTGCCAGTGAAGATTGGGCACTTAAAGTCGTCGACGCCATCGGCGATGTTTCACAAGGCACGGTGCTCGAGATCGGTCCCGGGCGTGGCATTCTGACCTCGATCCTCGCCAAACGCGCGCGACGGCTGATCGCAGTGGAACTTGACCGTGTGCTCGCGGCGCAACTCCGGCTCAAGTTCGGTATGGCGCGGAACGTGGAGATCATCGAGGCCGACATCCTGGCCGTCGATTTCGATTCGCTATTCGGGTTAAAGCCAGGATTGGGGCGCCCGGGGATCGAGATCAAACCGGAGGCCGTGAAAGTCGTTGGGAATCTTCCCTACTACATCACTTCCGACATCCTTCTGCGACTGTTTGAGTTCTCGAAATACTTTGAAAGCATCATCATCATGGTGCAGCGGGAGGTCGCCGAACGCCTTGCGGCCGAACCCGGCGGACGGGAATACGGAATGCTTTCGGCTACCGCACAGCTTTACGCCCGCGTGGAGAACCTTTTTACCTTGCCTCCGGGCGCTTTCGCTCCTCCACCAAAGGTCTATTCGAGCGTCATCCGGCTGACAATCGAACCCCGCCAGGAAGAACTCGGCGTTGCCGTCGATGGCTTCATGAGGTTCCTCCGCCTCTCCTTTGGGCAAAAACGGAAGACTCTCTGGAACAACCTGCGTTTGGGCTACGATGAAGCGGATCTCAAGCGCGCCTTGAGTCACGCCAAGGTCAAGCCGACGGCGCGGGCCGAGACATTAAGCCTCGAACAGAGCGCTGCCGTATATCGCGCCTTGCAGGACGACCGTCAATCCTCGTAGCATAATTCTTCAAGAAGCCGCTTCACCTCACCTTCAGGAGGGCTTATGGCGACCTCCACCACCGTTCGTCAGCCGGCCGTTGCAGGACGTTTTTATCCTCGCAATCCTGAACAGTTGCGGCGCGAGGCAGAAAGATATCTCGCTCAAGCGCCGATCGCGGAGCAAAAACCTGTGCGCGCCATCGGCTGTATCGCTCCTCATGCCGGGTACATGTTTTCCGGACACGTTGCAGGTGCGGTGTTTGCCAGCCTCGAAGTGCCGAAACGCTGCATCGTTCTTTGTCCGAATCACACTGGTATGGGAAGACCGCTGGCCATTATGAGCGAAGGCGGATGGGAAACGCCATTGGGTGCGATCTCCATCGATACGGGCCTCGCGGCATCGTTGAAGGAGCGTTGCCCCGCCCTGCAAGAAGATTCAGATGCTCACCGGGCCGAGCATTCCGCCGAGGTCGAGCTGCCGTTTCTTCAGTTGCGCCAGCCGGATTTGCGCTTCGTGCCGATCGCCTTAGGGACCGCGCAATTCGAACCTCTGGAGGAGCTCGGCAAGGGATTAGCCGATGTGATTGCTGCCCAAGCCGATCCCATCCTGATTGTGGCTTCGAGCGATATGAACCACTATGAATCCGATGTTGTCACCCGCATCAAGGATCAGCGCGCCATCGAACGGATCCTGACGCTCGATCCTCGTGGCCTTCACGAAGTTGTGACCCAGCAAGGCATCAGCATGTGTGGGTTCGGACCCGCCGTTGCCATGTTGACGGCGGCGCGTCAACTCGGCGCAAAATCAGCCGAACTGATCAAATACGCGACCTCCGGGGACGTTTCCGGCGACCGTAACATGGTGGTCGGATACGCCGGAATAATAGTCGCTTGACGCGCTCGCAACGACGCTGACGTGAACTTCTTAAATCATTTAGATTCAACGACAAAGCAGCGTCCGATCCAGCACATCCGTAACTTTTTCTCGCTTCCCTCTGCCGCTAACCTTCCAAAGAGAACCTGCTTGGGGAGGATTGTGCATGGGTGAGAGGTATTGGCTGTGGACGGGAGCCCGCCTGCTGTTTGGCGCTGCCATCATCGGGTGGTTTGTCAGCTATCTCCAGCCGGGAAGCGGCGAAAAAGAATTCCAGAAGACGCTGGACGCGATGAAGAAGGTGCACAGCGTCCGGGTTTCCTTTACCGCAAATCCTGGAACCCAGCACAACGAAATGCTCTGGGAGGTGGACTGCAACCGAAAAATCGTCCACCAGCAATTGCACCTGGAAGATACGAGCACGAATCCTCCGGTGGACATGCGGCAGGATCACACCCAAGTCGCGAACCAGGAATTTCAGCGGCAGAGTGACGGGTCTTGGTCCAAGCCGGGATACGCCTATCAGGGATCTACAGCGTACTGGTTTTGTAACAGCCTGGCGCAAGGCACGGACTCCAATCTTTTGCCCCCGATTGCCACCATGATCCACCGGGCCGTCATCCAGAAGGGTGACAAGAAGACGGTCAACGGCGTCCGTTGCCGCGAGTGGTTTGTCACCATGAGGAACGGCACGGCCAATCTCGCGCACGACACCGTTTGCCTTGGCGTTGACGATCACCTTCCCTACGAAATGACGGTGGATTGGGAGCACTCCCGTTCCACATTCTCGGATTACAACACGCCACTGCAGATCGAGCTTCCAGAGGCTGCCGTACAGAGCACGACGAACTGACGTGAGAAATACGTTCCTGAGAGCGCTTTTCGGCTGGCATCATCCGGCCCCTATGTGCGCCGACCTAGTGCGGACACGCACTGGGAAGACTCTGTGTTCATTCCGAACCGTCGTCATCGCAACTGGAATTGCGGTGGCCGCCACCGGACTGCAGGCCCAGGAATCCAGCGCTCCCGACAATTCTCTCGGCGACGTTGCGCGCCAGACTCGCGCCCAACACAACAGTTCCGACTCGAAGCCAAGTAAGGCTCAGGACCTGGTCGACGAGATGCAACAGGAGCAGGAAGAATCTGATAACGCTCCTACCGGCTTCAAGAGTTACGATGCGGGCGACTATCGACTGCTCGTTCCCTTTCCGTACAGCCTCGAAGGACGCGAGAACGGCGGTCCCGTCCTGCTCGGGTCAAGCCTCGGAATCACTAACACCGAGGTGCTCGCCGGAACTCCGATTCCGATTTCTACCGATAGAACGGATGCCGAACTCATTTACATTGCGCGGCAACTCGCCAGCTCGCACGCGCAGTATCCAGCCTGTTCGGTGAGTAAGCAGGGCGAGCATAAGGTCATCCGCTGCTCGTGGAATGGCAGCCCCCGGCTCCTTGGGCGTGAAGTCTGGGGAACGATGGAGTTCGTGGTTGCTGCCAACCGCCTTGTCCCCGTGATGTGCGTTAGTGCCGATGAAATGCAATGCTTGTCTTACAGCAACAGCGGGGGCTGGGGCGTTTGTAACAAGCCGAATGCCACATGGGCCGAGGTTGAGAAGACCCGTAAAGATCTCGAAACGCGTTTTCGGGACGAGAAAACTACCTTCCAGGTCTGCGATCAGATCATCTATCCATCGATTCATTTGAAAGAAGACACGGTCGTGCATCCGGCAAAGATCGGGGAGGCACCGACAGTTAAGACCGTCTCCGCGGCGGTGCCGCAGGATACTTCGGTGTCTGCTTCCGGTCAGGCATCGGAATCGCTGGGCGATCTGGCGCGAAAGTCCCGCCAGGCTCCGCGTCCGGCGGCTCAGGCAAAGCTGGACAATTCCGAGGAAGCCCGCATTGCACCTCCTGGGTTTCAATCGTTCTCGCTGCAGTTTTGCCTGAATCCGCAGGTGTGCGGCGAGGCTTCGGTATTGATACCCGAGAAGGCCGAGATGCTGTCCCATGTGAACGGGCAGCACATTTTCAAGATGCTTCAGGACGGCAATCCCGTCCTCCTGTATGCCGGGCCGGCAGACGTAAATGCTCCTTACCGGAGCATGACCGATCCCGACTACATCCGTATGCGCGATCTGGCGAACTCCAATGGATGGTCGCGCGAGAAAACTGACGGTGTCAGCACACAGGAGATGACGATCGAAGGCCGTCCCGCTCTGATGACGCGCTTCCGTTACCTGCGCGATCAGAAAAGCTGGTGGATTGGCGAACGAACCTTGATCGGCCCGACGGGAGCTCAGTTCCTGGCGGCTTGTACCGCTCCCGAAGAGCACTTCGCTGATGCCGAGGTTCTCTGTACCACGCTCGTGAATTCGCTGCGCTTCCCATGACCTCATCGCGTCAAATCCGCGCTATTACGGGGCTCGCGGGCCTGCTCTTGGCCGGATCGAGGCTATGGTGTCAGGAATCGCCATCGCTCGGGGAAGTAGCGCGCGAGACTCGCAAGGACCACTCCACCTCCGGCCGCGTCTCCGGCAAGCAACTGCTCAGCGAAGAGGATGACGGACCCGACAGCACCGGATTATGGCGCCTGCGTACGTGCGTATATGCCGGATGCTATGAGCTTTCCATTTCTTTACCGAAGAGCCCCAAGTGGATTCCCGCAGCGGGCGAACCCCGCCGGATTCTGATCCCGGTACAGGGCTACGAAGAAGACGCGAGCCATGCGATTCGCATTTATGCAGCGGAGGGACTAGCACGGGGAAACACCATCGACGTCGCGCGGCGCACATTGCTTCAATCCTGGTTTGCGCGCCCAGAATACTTCGGCCAGGGCGCCCGTCTGACCCGCGACGAACACAGTGCCATGAACGCGACTTCCGTCGTGACTACGCGCTTTACCATTCCTGGCAACAAGGTGGAGTACCGGGGGACCAGCGTCGTGGCCAACGCCTGGGACGCGAATCATGCCTTCGCGTGCGTGTTCCGCGAAGACGATGCCGACACAGCCAGCAGCATTTGCGATGCGATCATCAATTCCGCGCAAAGCCAGGTTCTATTGCCTCCTCCGAAGCAACCTCGTATTCGGCCTTATCACCCCCCGCAGTACTACCCCGAAAATGATCCGGCTGACGATCCACCACAGGACGCAGGTGACGATGATGCCCAGTGAAGCCATACCGCGCCGCCTCGGACACATCTCGTTCGCCTTCTCGCTGGCGTTGCTGGCGGCATTCGCGTCAGCTCAGACGGAGTCTCCATCCCGGGCGAACACTGCGCCGAAAAAGCTTCTCCTGCAAAGCGAATTGAAGGAGGGAGAGGTACTCCGCTATGAACTCGACGCTGCCGGTTCATTCCTGCCAACGGCGGATGCCAGCGGAGCGATCCTCAGTCCGCCGCGCGGACCGTGTGACTATGCGATGTCGGCAATCGTGACGCTGCGTCCGCAGCCTCCGGACAAGGACGGCAACACTCCCGTCGAAGCCCGCTACAGCGAAACGCGGATGACGAGTGTGCGCTGCACTCTTTTTTCTTCTGCTGACTTCGAGAGGCGGCTTACGGCCCTGCAGGCCTCTACCGTGATGTTTCGCGTGGGGCCTCACGGCGAGACCGTCATGCGGCACGACCAGGACGGCTATTTCAAGTACTGGGATGGGGGAGATCTTCTGCGGAAAGTTACACAAGATCTCCTGCAAACCGAGTTCTCCCCGCGGCCGGTCGCTCCGGGAACATCATGGCAGGCCCGCGGACAATTCGCATACTCCCATGACCGGGCGCTAAAAGATCTGGAATTGAGCGGGTCGGACTTGCGCTTCGAAAACATGGTGCAGGTGGATGGAAAGTCCTGCGCGTGGGTCACATCGCAATACGTTTTTTCACCCGTGGACCTTCCGGCGGTGGGGACCGCCAGCGGCGGGCGTTTTATTCCAGCCGCCGGGAACAACGCCGTCGCTGCCGTACTGCATATCTCGCTGCTGCTCGATCCGGAGAGCCATCACGTGGCCTGGCTTCATCGCACCCAGACCATCGACAACAAGTTGACACTGGCCTCACCTTTCGACGACAGCGATCCTCCAGACGATCCCGATGAAACCCCTGGCGCCGATGGCGAGAACCCGATGCCAGACCTGTCCAGCATGCGTTCGGACAATCCGGGGCGCTATCCCTTCATGACATTCCACTTCCAGGAGGAAGCGCGAGCGCGCCTGCTGCCTGACCAGCGCTCGAGTGAATGGCTCGCCGGGCTAAAGCATTTTGAAGGGACACCCGAGCCCGCGACCGGAACCACTCCAGTCCCCGTCACGAAAACACTGCTGCCAAGCCCGATCGTGCAGGCGGCCAAGCCGGAGATGGTCAAACGTACGTCGCACGTTGTCATCGATTCCGATTCGCTCGGATCGACTCCCGCAGGTTTTACCCGCTTCGAGAAAGGACTTTGCCGCGACACATGGTTTTGCGCCACGGCATCGATCGCGATGCCCGGGGATGTGCAGATCACCGAAGATACTCCTCTGCACACGGTCTACCTCGCGCAGTGGCGCGACGCGGAGCTCAGCATCGCGATCGGCCCTTCGCTCGACCGCCGCCATCTGGGCCTCACGGAGGACGAGGAGCTGAACAAACAGGCCGAATACTACCTGGCGAACTATGTCTGGCTGGCGCTCAAGCCCGGTATCGCCACCAACTCTTCCAGCGCCACGCTTGACGGCTATCCGGGAATGATCGTCGACTTCAGGGCTACCCAACGCGACATGGCCGATATGCACGGCGTGCTTGGCTTGATCCTGACCCCGTGGAGCAAGACCGTTCCCATCAGTTGCACCTCGGATCGTACTTTTACGCCGGAGCTGCAGGCTGTCTGCGAGAAGATCATCACATCGGTGAGTCTGCGCCGGTAAGAACGGCCGCTGTTTTTCAATGGTTAAAAAAAATGCCCCACTTACCAAAAGTGGGGCATTCCATTCCACGTCCTTGCAGACTAGCTTTTTCAGCGACCCTGGTTAACGATGCGAACCGCCGCCGCCGGAGTGGCCGGCCGACGCGCCGCTGCTACTCATGTGGCCCATCGACGAAGCCGCGGCCGCGCTGTGGCCTGAATTCCCGTAGCTGGAACTTTTCGATCCTAACTGGGCGCCAAATTGCTGTGCGGGATGGACTTCAGCGAAGCCGGACTTCGCAACCTGATGGTTCAGATGACCGAGGTTTCCCACCGATCCGCGCGAGATGCCCATTCCAGCCGATCCGGTTCTCACCACCGTGCGCGAGGAAAGCAGCGTCGAAGCCGCCCCGCCTTTGCCCACAGCAACGGTTCTAACCGTTCCCGTCGGGGCAACCAGTGGGTGCGGCGCCGCCAGTTTCGAAGTGGTGTAATGCGGCACCGTTACCCACGTATTCCATGCTCCAGGCTGCCACATCCAGCCGAAGCCGGGGACGAACATCCAGTTGCCATAGCGGTATGGCAGCCATCCCCACGGGTACGCTGAGGCGAACATGTAGCCGAATCCCGGATAGAACCCCCAGGCTCCGTCCATGAATGGGTCCCAGCCGACGCCGGCGAAGTACGGTTGCCACATCATTCCGTAGCCCGGCACATTGCTGTAAGAGCCGTAGTAATTCAGATCACTTAAGCCGTAACCATAGGGCGAAGACACAGCGTTCTTCGCATACTGCTCGTGGTACGAATTCGCTTCTTTATCCCAGTCGTCGAAGGGAGCGGCGGTAACTTTGTTTGCCATCGTGGATTTGTCGTCATCCGCGGCATTGAAGGTCGCGGTCTTCTTTTTCTCGACATTCAACTTGCCCGTTGGGCCTTCTACGTCGACATCTCCCTTGAACACCGCTACGTTGGCAGCCTCGGTCGAGGTATCGACGCGGAAATGAGCCGCGTGGTCAAGCGAGATCTTCTCTTGCGAAAAACTCAGGCTGAGGGCATCTTTCCCCTGCCAGTTCACGTACGCCATGCCTTCGATCAGGTCGATGGCAGACAAGCGCTGCCCGGAATCGCTCAGCCCGAGGGTGCTGAAGTGCACTGACGTGTTCGGAGTCAGGCGCAGCGTACTGCCATCCTCGAACTCCACCTCGGCGCGGCCAGTGGCACCGGTTTTCAGCTGCGTGCCTTGCGTGATCGGCAAGTTCACGAATGCGTTTTCAAAACCCAATCCGGTGTTCTTGTCGATTTGAACCGTGCCCTGAACGTCGCTAAGCCGAACGATTCGGGCTTGCGAGTCGCCAAATGCCGGCAACGACGCGAGCGCGAGACATACAACACCAACTGTCGAGAGAGAGGAGCGGGTAAACATGGAAGCCCCCTAGATCCTATGGGGCTATTAGAGCATGTTTGGGCCGGAAGAGTTGTAAAAGTTCCCCTGGGAGTACATGGCCGCGAGGACAGTGTCCTTTGGCGAGACGCCCGCATGCCCGTGGGGACTGCCTGTAAGACCGAGTGTGAGCCTATGAGGGAGTGGTTTGCGAGGTGACCCGGACCTCGTCGCTGAGGATGATGGCTTCCGCGATCTCCTTCATCGGCTTCCGCTTCTGGCGGCTCTGACGCTGCAGGGTGAGGTAGGCCTGCTCCTCATCGAGTCCCAAGTCCCGCTGTAGGATGCCCTTGGCGCGCTCAACCAGCTTTCGCGTTTGCAACTGTTCGGTCAAGGTGGAGTTCACGCTCTCGAGCCGCGCCATCTCGATTTCGGCGCCCATCAACAGCCCGATCATCGAAATCATGCGGATTTCCCGCCGCCGGTAGACATGATGCTGCCGATGCTGCAGGTTGATGACTCCGACGAGGCGGCCCCGGCTCAAGAGAGGCACCGACAGAAATGCCTCGTAGCTATCCTCAGGCAACTCATGGAAGAACTGAAAGCGGGGATCGTGCGCGGCTTTTTCCGAGATCGCCACCGGTTCGTGGTGCTCGGCAACCCATCCCGTAATGCCCTGTCCCACGCGCAGTTTCAGCCGGTCGACCACTTCGGGGTGTGGATTCTTCGTGGCCCGTAAAACAAGTTCGTCATTTTCCAGCACATAAACCAGGCAGGCATCGCACTTCACCAGGGCCGACGCAAATTCGACAACGCGATCCAGAACTTCGTGAAATCCGTCCGCCATACCCAGGCGAACTCCAATCTCATGAAGCACATCTACGTTTGAGTCCTCGACAGAAAGTACAGAGTCCATGGCTTACCGTAGCCGGAGGATTCGACATTGTCTAATTCCAAATTTTGATGGCGTGGATAAAGGAATTCCTTTGTGATTGTTGCGCAGGATTAACATCTTTTCTGAAGGCCTGGCATCGTCCTGTGAATGCCCCCAATGGTGCCGCCCGGTCGGGCGTGACGGAACGCGACATTTCAGCGCGCCGGGACGACGAGGAACCACACCAGCAATCCAAAGAGGATCAACGACGCTAACAGCGAGAATAAAGTGTGAAGCGGGTGGAAATGGAAGTAGTGATTTCGGTGGAGACGAGTGCGAGCTGCCAGCATAAAAGCCTCCTTCGCGCCCTCGAGGAATGCGCGCATGGGCAGGACTCTCAGCTAATTGTCCCACCAAAACGACTCTGCGGCTTCGCTTTTATGCGGGATGTGATACAGATCACTTATGAGCCAGAAGATAGCGATCGTGACCGGTACATCGAGCGGATTCGGACTTCTTGCATCGATCGAACTTGCAAAAGCGGGATTCAAGGTCGTTGCAACCATGCGCGACCTGGGCCGCCGGAAAGCGCTCGACGACGCGGCCAATGCCGCCCAAGTAGAAACGCGCATCGACGTCCGGGCCTTGGATGTGACGGCCTTTGAGTCCCTGCCGGGCTTTGCGGCGCAGGTCGCACAGGACCACGGTCGCATTGATGTTCTCGTCAATAACGCCGGATTCGCCGTCGCCGGGTTTGCCGAGGACATCCAACTCGAAGAACTTCGCCGGCAGTTCGAGACGAATTTTTTCGGCGCAGTCGCCATGACGAGGGCGGTGCTACCGATCATGCGACAGCAGCGCGCAGGGCACATTATTCAGGTTTCTTCCATCAACGGATTGCACGGCGCCATGACGGTAAGCAGCTACGTTGCTTCCAAGCATGCGCTGGAGGGCTGGAGCGAGTCGCTTCGGCTTGAGGTAAATCCCCTCGGCATCAAGATCGTGCTTGTAGAACCTGGGGCATATCAAACGGACATATGGACGCGCGGCGCCGTGATGGGAAAGAAATCAGTAACGCCGGATTCCCCGAACTTCCAGAGAGGACTCCGCATGCGCGAACGCATGGCCGGGCTGCCGAAAGCCGATCCGATCGAGGTCGCCCAGCTGATTGTATCGATCGCGCAGAATCCGAATCCCAGACTGCGTTATCTCGTTGGACGGGATGCCAGGACGATGCTCGCTCTGAAGCGGATCCTCCCGTGGAAGTGGCACGAGAAAGTCGTCGCAAATTTCCTGAAGATCGACTGAGAGAGTTCTGAGTCGCACCGAGTAGACCCTCAACCGCAACGCCGCGACTCGGGACTCAGAACTATTTGTCCAAATCAGCCTGCTTGACAGGCAAATCCCAGTGCGCGTCGAGAATTTCAAAACGCCTTTGCTCTTCCCGTTCGTAGGTTGCCTGGTCAGGCCAAAGCTCTTTCTTGATGGGCGTCTCATCGATGGCCTCATTGGCCACGGCGGCATTCTTGAACACGATGGTGACGCGAAAATCCCAGCGACCATCTTCCGTTGTGTGATAGCGCGGCTGGTCCATCCAGACTTTGAGCATCCGCCCCATTTCCACTTCTTTCTTCAGCAGCGGATAATGATTCTTCTTAAAGAGCTTCAGGAATTCATCCGCATGCCCCCACTTGGTTTTGTAGTAGTACTCGATGGCGAAAGGCTGGTCACTGGACGTCTGCGCGTGCAGGAAGTTTGGCACGACGAAGCTCAGAAAAATGACGGTAGCGAGAATGCGGCGCATGGTTCCTCCGGATTTGTAGTGCCTTGCTTTTACACTATGGGCGCTAAGAGGGGCAATCGGCTTTCATGACGAGTGACGTTTTAAAGGACCAAGCGGAGATCCGCAGACTATTCGAAGATGGCGATGAAGCACTGATTTCAGGCGATCCGGAGGCCATGAAACAGATCTACGCCGAGGATTACATTCAATCTGACGAAAACGGAAATCTCTCGACCCGGCAAGACGTCATCGACCGGCTGGCGTCAGGAACGGTTCGTTTCGTGTCCATGAAATCGACGGGCCGCCGCATTCGCCTGTTGCGCGAGGATGTTGCCGTCGTGCATGGGTCGGAGGAAGACGTGGTCGTGCAGGAGGGAAAGCAGTCGTCGGTTCGCTACATCTACATGGATGTGGTCATGAAGCGCGAAGACCGGTGGCAGATTGTGGCCTCGCAGCTGGTCAAACTTTAGCGAGAACAGAGCGTCACGATTTCGTTTACTGTCCCGTAGCCACGGCGCCTTGCCGACGAATTCGGTTTTGCCAGTGGCTCCAAACGAACCATATGACCCCGACCACAAGCACGACTCCAATCACCGCGTCGAACTTGTGGAAATACTTCCCTAATTCACGCCAGTTTTCCCCCAACTTCATGCCCAACCAGGCGAGCGCGAAACACCATGGCCATGACCCGAGGAAGGTGTAGATGTGAAAGCGGCCGCGCGGCATGCGGGCGATGCCGGCCGGCAAGGCAATGAACGTCCGGACAACCGGCAGCAGGCGCGCGACGAAGACGGCGAGATATCCCCAACGGGCGAAAAAGCGGTCAGCCCAGTCCAGTTCGCGGCGAGACATGAGTACCCAGTGCCCGAATCGCTCGACCAGAGGCCGTCCTCCATAGAAACCAATCTCATAGGCCACCAGCGAGCCCAGGTTGCAGCCGATCGCCCCGGCCGTCGCGAGCCACAGCAGATGAAACTTGCCTTCGAATGCCAGGTATCCGCCGAAAGGCATGATCAACTCCGACGGCAGTGGGATACACGCCGACTCGATCGCCATCAACAGAGCAATGCCAGCGTAGCCTGTCGCGGAAATGACGGACTTGATGAAAAGAAAAAGTACCGCAAGGATTTTTTCAGTCATTGGGAAGCAGAATCAGAGTTTGGCGGCTAGTACGATTTCCTTCCATTCGAAGGACAGCTCAAAAGAACTGGTTGACCCGAGTATTCAGTGTAGCGGAAAAACGTGAGAGCAGGAGCAACTTGGAAGGGCGGCCTATTCCTGATCCTGGCCCCTGACCCTGTCTCTTAGAACGACCCTTCCTGCGTAAAGGCATACCCCGGAAGCGTGGCTCCCTCTGGGGTCTTGGAGACCTTTACGCGGACGGTGGGAGCGTCAGGCGCGGTAATTCCAGCCAGGCGGAGCATGGCATATTGGGTGAAGACTTCGTTGTAGACCTTGGTAACAAGGTAGTCCTGCCCGTCGGCGTCGCTGCGCCAGACTTGCCCGAGTTGAATCGAACTGACTGCCATGGATTCTCCGTAAGCATTCAGAGTAGCGAGGTGGATGAATGTCGTCAATTCCCTGACGGGTTACTGTGGGACATGGTTTGATTGGCGGTTGCCTCACACCGATCGAGCTTCCAACACAATTGGCAATCGCCAATCGGCAATTGCTATGATGAGCGTTCTCAAAGATCAGACCTCGTTGCCTGCAACCTCTCTTTGAAAGGCTCTATGCCCCGCGGAATCACCCCACGACGTCCCGCTCGAACCGGATGGCAGGATCGCGTTCGCCCCGCTGTTCCTCCCTCAAAGGCAGGCACTGCGCGTGTTGCAGGTACACCCAGTCGCACGCCAAAGTCTGCTTCATCCGCCGCTTCCGGCAAAGCCGCCGCAGCCAAGAGCAAGAACGCGAGCAAATACAATCCCGTAGCGCCCGAACGCGTCAATGAAATCCTGAAGCGGCTCGATCAACTCTACCCTGAGGTCACGTGTGCATTGACGCACTCGAGTGCATGGGAACTGCTTGTGGCAACGATTCTGTCCGCCCAATCCACCGACGTGAACGTGAATCGGGTCACCCCCGAACTTTTCCGAAAATACCCAACCATCGAAGCCGTCGCCGCACTCACTCCGGAACAACTGGAGCCGGATGTTCGCTCAACAGGATTTTTTCGCAATAAGTCCAAGTCGGTGGTGGGCGCCGCGAAGAAGATCGTCAGCGACTTCGGTGGACAGGTCCCCGCTGAGATGGAGCAACTCCTGACCCTTCCGGGCGTCGCGCGCAAAACGGCCAATGTGGTCCTGGGCACATGGTTCAAGAAAGCCGTAGGCGTCGTCGTGGATACGCACGTCCACCGCATCTCGCGGCGGCTCGAGTTGACCAAAGAGAACGAGCCTCAGAAGATCGAGCAGGACCTGATGAAGGTCATCCCTCAGGAAAAATGGATCCTGTTCTCGCACCAGGTGATCTGGCACGGTCGAAAGTTATGCTACGCGCGGAAGCCAAAATGCGTGGACTGCCCCCTCGAGAACCTTTGTCACGCCGGTGACAAGACCTGGAGCACGGTGGACATGCACAAAAACGCTAAGGTCTAGCAGCCGGCGCCCAGGCACCCGCGTTACTCCTGCCCTAGCTCATCCAGGACCGGTTGTTTCAATGCACGCAACTTCAACTCTCTTGGCTGCCCCTGTGCGAACACGACAACCTCGTTCTTTCCTTCTCGCAGCCACGGACCCGGGATGTATAGCGTCTGCTGCGGCCCCACGTTCCAATAGCGCCCGACAGCGTGGCCGTTGACCCAGACTGCTCCATGGCCCCAGCCTCGGGTGTCGAGAAACGTATCAGCGGACTGCTTGAGGTTGAACGTCCCGCGGTAAAACGCCGGACCTGCGTCCTTGCCACTTGCGGCTGAAAAGCGAAGGCTCGACAGATCATCCATGGGTAGCGGGAAGACCTGCCATCCCGTCAGTTCTTTTCCATCCACCGTAACGGGGCCATTGATTCCCTGCCGCTCGTTGCGCAACTCGATCGAGAAATTAATCCGTCCCGTTCCCTCGACCAGTATGTCCAGTGTTGCATTCGCTCCCGCGTGAATCGGCAAGTGGTCCTGTTTCTTTCGGCGGTCGAGCGTTCCCACTTCCCGCCCCTCGACAAACACACGCGCATAGCTGCGCATCTCGGGGATCTTCATCTCGCCCGCAGCCGGAGTTTTCAGGCGGGTCCGGTAGAGGATGTATCCATACGACTGCCCGAAGGCTTCCATGTTTCGGGGTTTTTCCGTTTGCAAGGGAGAGGGCAGGTTCGACCACAAAGGTGCGGCTTCGTTCAGCTGAAAGGCCGGGACTTCAATTACCGGCAGCGGAGTAGGCGGCTCGGGAATCTTCACTCCAGGCCGATGTTTTGCGATAACGTCGCGGAAAGCAAAATATTTCTTCGTCAATCCGCCCGGCTCGCTCACGGCGCAGTCGTAGTCGTAGCTCGTCACGTCGGGTTCGTAGGTTTCGTGATCCCAGTTCGCGCCGCTCATGAAGCCAAAGCTGGTGCCGCCATGGACCATGTACAGGTTGATCGAGTAGCCCTGGCTCAGGATCCAGTCGATTTCCTTTGCCTGCTGCTCAGCGTCGGTAGTCTCGTGCTTCGCTCCCCAATGATCAAACCAGCCATCCCAATATTCGCCGCTCATCAGCGGGCGTCCCGGACGGAACTTCTCGAGTTTGGCGAACTCCTCGCGGGCAGAACCAGGGCCGAAGTTCACCACGGCCTGCAACTCCGGCAGCGTTCCGGCCGGCAATTCATCTCCGCCATCGGCGGTATAGAGCAGAACATCTCCCAGCCCTGCGTTTCGGATCGCGGCCAGGATCCGCTGCATGTAGGCCTTATTGTTCCCGAACGAGCCGTACTCGTTCTCCACCTGAACCGCGATGATTGGGCCGCCGTGTGTGATCTGCAAAGGCGCCAGCTCTTCTCCGAGGCGCTTGAGCCAGCGCTCAGCCGGGCGCATGAATTTCTCGTCGCCGCTGCGCAGCACGATGTCGGGATTAGCCAACAACCACGGGGGATATCCGCCGAGATCCCACTCCGCGCACGAGTACGGCCCGGGCCTCAAAATCACATACAGCCCTTCTTCCTGAGCCATGCGAATGAAGGCTGCCACATCGTGCATCCCGCTGAAGTCAAAAACCCCCGGCTTGGGCTCGTGCACGTTCCAGAAAACGTAGGTTGAGACGGTGTTCAGGCCCATTGCCCGCGCTTTCTTCAACCGATCCCGCCAATATTCGCGCGGAATGCGCGCGTAGTGAATCTCCCCGGAAATGATTTGCAGAGGTTCTCCATCGAGCACGAAGTGCTGCCCCTCGACGCCGATGTGATGAACTGTTCCGGGAGTTTTTGCAGCAGTTGCGCGTTTGGCTGGCCAAAGGAACGAAGTAAGAACAGCAACAATTAACAGTCCACGGATAAAACTAGAGTTCATTCCCACGATCGAGCCCCTCCAGAGTGCGTCATAGCCTCTGCTAGACTCTCTTTTTTACTCCACCGCGAGGGTTCTTACCATGCGCTTCGGCGCGCTGTTTGCTATTGTCGTCCTTATGAGCACGATTGCTGTCGATTCCATCGCCCAGACCCTGCCTGCACCGAACGCAATTACCGATCCTAAGAAGATTTCGTCCAAGCCCAACGCACAAGTGGAGGCGCGCAGCCTGACGATTGAAAAGCTCTACATGACGCGTCAGATCGGCAGACCTACCTGGTCCCCTGACGGCAAGAGCATCGCATTCGTCTCGAATATGAGTGGGCGAAACAATCTCTGGATTGTTCCCTCCGAAGGTGGATTTCCGATGCAGTTGACGGTCAGCGATCAGCGCCAGTCATCCCCCGCATGGTCGCCCGATGGCAAATGGATCGCCTACCAATCGGACTACGACGGCGACGAGCAGTGGGACATTTTCATCGTCTCCCCGAAGACCGGCCGCGTAGTGAATCTCACGCAGACACGCGAGATCGCGGAGCTGAATCCCACATGGTCTCCGGACGGCCGCTATCTTGCCTACGAAGTGAAACCCAAGACGTCCGCCGCGTATGAGATCGATGTCTACGACATGATCATGCGCGAACTGAAGCACATCACTACCAATACGCCTCAAGATAAGGGCAACTACAACCCGATCTGGTCGCACGACGGCAAGCACATCGTGTATTCGCAGAGCCAGGCTAAAGGAACCGATTCGAATATTTTCATCGCCGATGTGGGCTCGGGAGAAAGCACGCTCCTGACTCCGCATGAAGGGGAGCAGCTTTACTCCGCGAATGACATTTCTCCTGATGGCAAGCTGGTCCTCATCACCTCGAACGCCGCTAATGGTTACGACAATATTGGCGTACTTGATATCGCCACCAAAAAGATCGAATGGTTGACAAAAGATAAATGGGAGATCCGGGGTACCGAATTCTCTCCCGATGGCAAGCGCCTCGTTTTTACGGCGAATGTCGACGGTGAGGAAGACATTTATCTCCATGAGATTGCATCCAGGAAAACGAGCGCCCTGTCGATTCCGAAAGGGCTGAACGAGCCTGCTGGTGGCCATCGGGCGTTCACGCCGGACGGCGCCCGGCTGCTTTACTACCACAACGGTCCCACCGCGCCCGGCGATCTGTGGGTATATGACATTGCAACCGCCAAGTCCCGCCAGATTACGCATTCTCTGTTGGGTGGCATGCGCTCGGAGGACATGGTTGAACCCTTCCTGGTTCATTATCCGAGCCGAGACGGCAAGTTCACGATCTCAGCGTTTCTATATGTGCCATTCAATATGGCGCGGAACGGGCAGAACGCCGCTATCGTCTACATTCACGGCGGTCCGGCATCGCAGAGCGTGAACTCTTTCAACCGTTTCGTTCAATATGCGGTCAATCAGGGGTATATGGTGCTCTCACCCAATTACCGCGGATCGACCGGATACGGGAAAGACTTCCAGCAGGCCAACCTGTTCGACATGGGCGGCGGCGATCTGCAGGATGTTCTCGCCGGAGTCGACTGGATCAAGCAGACCGGACACCTCGATCCCAAAAAGATCGCCGTAATGGGCGGAAGCTACGGCGGATATCTCACCATGATGGCCGTTACCAAGGCTCCCGAGTTGTGGGCCGCCGGCATTCCGATCGTCCCGTTCGTTAACTGGTTTACTGAAATTGAAAATGAAGATCCTGAACTTCGGGAGTCAGATCTCGCGACCATGGGAGATCCGGTCAAGAGCAAGGCGCTCTACGAAGAGCGGTCGCCGATCAACTTCATTGACCAGATCAAGGCGCCGCTATTCCTGCTGGCCGGGGGGCACGATCCGCGCTGCCCGAAAGAAGAAACCCAGCAGGTTGTGGAAGCGATCAAGAAGCGGGGCGGAAAGGTCGAAGCCAAGGTCTATGACAATGAAGGTCACGGCTTCGCGCGGGTTGAGAATCAGATCGACGCCTACAAACGGGTCGGAGATTTCCTGCTGGCGCACGTCGTTCCGGCGGACTGCAGTTGCTCGTTGACTCCGCAGTAGCTGGAAGTGCATCACGGAACTGCTAGGATGACTCGGCCTTGGCAAGCTTGCGAACGATTGCCTCGACCAGCCCTGGAATCGTGAATTTTTCGGCCGCAATGTCGACACGAAGGCGAAACTCCCGCAGCGTGGAAGACGTCACCGGACCAATCGAGGCTGTAAGAATTCCCTTCAGCTGAGCCCGGCTTGAAGAACTGCGGCCGTTCCCTAAGCCGGCCAGTTCCGCGAAGTTCCGCACAGTCGATGAACTGGTGAAGGTCACAACATGCGGCCGGCGGCTTGAGTTTCGTAGGGCAGCCTGCAGACGTCGCCGGGAACTTTGCGGAACGACAGTCTCGTAGGCTTCCACCACGTCCACGTGCGCTCCGGCCTTCCGCAGTTCGCGTGGGATGACGTCGCGGGCCACCTTGGCGCGCACCAATAGAACTCGCTTCCCTTTCACGCGCTTCCTGAGGCTCTTGACCACCGATTCGGCCACGTATTCTTTCGGAACAACATCAACATGTCCGCCGCGCTGCTCGATCGCATTCTTGGTAGCGGGACCGATCGCGGCGATCTGAAGGCGGTCGATGGCTGGCGCCTTCGCGCGATTCCACATCGCCTCGACGCCGTTCACGCTGGTCAGGATCAGCCAGTCATAGTCGTGCAGGTTCTTCAGCGCCGAATCCAGCGGGCGAAATGATCGCGGTTTGCGAATTTCGATGAAGGGGATTTCCAGCACATCCGCGCCAAGCTTTTGGAGTTCTGATGAAAGTGCACCCGCCTGATGCCGGGCTCGCCCCACCAGCACGCGGATTCCCTTCAGCGGCGTCGAGATTTTTGCGGTTTTCTTCATTCTCAAATTACGGGAAGGATGCCTGCGCTATCGGGCTAATCTCTTTCTTCTTTCCGTCCCAGGCCTTGCTCGCGCATCAAGCGCGCCGTTCCTGAAACAGCGGTATCGTCGGATGTGCTGAGCGACGCGATGACATTCTCCTGCTCTTCCCGAATGCGGTTTTGGCTCAGCTTGAACTTGCCTTGAATATCGCTCACCTTGATCTCAAAGCCCACGATGTGGCTCAACATGCGTGTTCGGTACGCTTCGCTCAACTCCGCCCACTGATCGCCATAGGAGCGCTCGAAAGTGGAGATCAGTTCGTGCAACATAGGGAGCAATTCTTCTGGCTCGGAGAACGTGCGCGCTTCCCCGTATGCATGCACGGCACCGTAGTTCCACGTCGGGACGACCTCGCGCGTGGTGTAGTTCTGTGGCGAGATATAGGCGTGAGGGCCGTGAAAGATTGTCAAGCATCGCGCGTCCTGTTCCAGATGCTTCCAATGCGGATTCGCCCTGGCCACGTGTCCTCGGATCAGCAGTCGGTCACCGTTTTCCACGATCGACAAGGGAGCGTGCGTCGCGAAAGGTCCTTCTGGCGTCGACGACACGAGAATGGCGAACGGGTTCGCCCGCATGAATGCAATGGCGGTTGAGTGCTCGCGGACGCGAAAATATTCGGGGATATACACGCTATTGTTTCTCTTAAGTGTTCGGGTCTCCGGCCGGCACTTCCAGCTCCAGCCGCGGCGATGAAAGTTCGCGGTCTTTTTTTCTGACGTGCAGCACTTTCTCTACTTCTGCGATGAGATTTCCCTGCATGTCTTTAATTTCCACTCGAAATACCGGCTCGTACTTCGCGAGCGTCTTCAGCTTCTCACGAATGTCGTCCAGTTGTGCCTCGCTGAGGCGAAACTCGGCGCGGACCGTGCCTCTTCCAGGCTTGCGGTATCGGATCGATGCTGCCTTGTCCCACACAATGTACTCGCGCCCCAGATTCGCCATCAGCATGAGCATATAGAAAGCGTCAGTCATGGCAAAGAGTGATCCACCAAAGTGCGTGCCCACGTAGTTCGCATTCCACCAGCGCAGCTTCATCTGAACATCGACGGATCTAACATCCGAGGCGATATGAGTGACGCGAATGCCGGCGCCAAGAAATGGTGGCCAGAGATTGATCCAGCGCTGCAAGGAGCGCGCGTCGGAACCGGCGAGAATCTCAAGGAGTAGCCTCACCGGCATCCCTTCGTGGTCATCCGCGGTTTATGGGTTAGCGGCGCTTTTATGGCTGGGGCAGAACGGCCAGTCCGCGTCCGTAAACAGCCTCGAGAATCCTGTCGCCCCCGCGCGCCAGCAATGCCGCCCCGGCCTCGTTGCCAAGTTTCTCGGGATCATCCCCCTCGCGCGAATCGCGCAAAAGCTTCGTACCATCGGGGTCGGCCACGATCGATTCCAGGTGAATGAGCCACCCTGCGGCCAGGTCCTCTTTACGCCGAGCAGTTCCCGGCCCGTCGAGGCGCGACGGAGCCCGCCTCGGGGAGTTCTGGTCGACTGCCCGCACTTCCGCGAACGCCCCGATCGGTACCTGGCACCCTCCGCCCAGGCTGTTCAGCAGAGCACGTTCGCACGTTGTGGTGGCGCGGGCATACGGATCGTCGAGAAAAGCGAGCAGAGTTTGGCATTTCGCATCGCCTTCCCGAATCTCAATCCCTAGCGCTCCTTGCCCTGCGGCGGGGCACATGATTTCGGCTGCCATGATCTCCTTGATCAGTTCTGTCTTCCCGAGCCGCTTCAATCCAGCGGAGGCCAGGATGATCGCGTCATATTCCCCCTGTTCGAGCTTGCGGAGACGCGTATCGACGTTGCCCCGCAGCGGGTGGATGTCGAGATCGGGCCGCACGGCTTTCAGTTGGGCCTGACGGCGCAGGCTGGAAGTGCCTACTCGAGCACCCTTCGGCAAATCCTTAACTTTCGAGTAATGGCGAGAGCAAAAGGCGTCACGCGGATCCTGACGCTCGGTAATCGCGGCGATTTCGAATCCCTTGGGTAGTTCGGTCGGCAGATCCTTCAATGAATGGACTGCCAGGTCGACGCGGCCCTCGGCGAGAGCTTCTTCGATTTCCTTGGTGAACATGCCCTTAGTCCCGACTTTGGCGAGGGCAACGTCTGTGATTTTGTCTCCGGTTGTGTGGATGATCTCGATTTCGACCTCGTGCCCATTTTCACGGAGGAGTGCGGAAATATGATTGGCCTGCCACAGTGCCAATTGAGAGCCGCGGGAGCCGATGCGGAGTTTTGCCATTATCGCCGCGTCCCCACTTCATCTTTTACAGAGGGCTGCGCCGCCGCTTCCTTGGTCTTGATCTGCAGGTTGAATAACCGCCGTACGACCTCAACAACCGTCGTAGCTTCTGACTCTTTGGCCGCGCTCTTGAGGGTCGTGATCGGCGTATGCATCACCTTATTGATGATGCCCCGGGTCAGAGCTTCAATCGCGATCTCCTGCTCAGGGGTCAGTTGCCCCATGCGTCCCCGCACCCGATCGATCTCAGCCTGCCGGATAGTCTCCAGATGATCCTGCAGACTCACGATGGTCGGAACAACATCCAGCGTGCTCAACCGGGCTTCAAAGCGCTCCACTTCACTCGCAATGATCGCTTCAGCGCGTTCCGCTTCTTTGCGGCGGTCAGCGACGTGGCTCGTTACCGCCTGCTGCAGGTCGTCAATGTCATAGGCAAAGATGCCGTCCAGTTTCGCCATGTCCTGCGAAACGTCGCGCGGCACCGCGATATCGATGAAGAACATCGGCCGGTTCTTACGCCGCGCGAGGAACTGCTCACCGTGCTCGCGGCGGAAGATGGCATGGGGCGCACCTGTCGACGTGATGACGATGTCGGCCCGGTCGCAGGTGGAGTACAGATCCTCGAACTTAATTGCCTGCCCATCGAACTTCTGCGCCAACCCGATGGCGCGCTCATAGGTCCGGTTCGCCACAAAGATCGACGCGCAACCATGAGCCATCAAGTGCCGGGCGGCCAGTTCGCTCATCTTTCCCGCCCCCACGATGAAAACATTCTTGCCGTTCAGGCTGCCGAAAATCTTCTTCGCGAGTTCTACCGCCACCGAGGCGATCGAAACTGACGACGATCCAACCGCCGTTTCCGACCTCACCCGTTTTGCTACGGCGAAGGCTCGGCTAAGCAATTGATCCAGTTGCCCGCGCACTGCTCCGACGGCGCGAGCTGTGGCATACGCTTCCTTCACCTGTCCGAGGATTTGCGCTTCACCGACCACCATGGAATCCAGACTCGAAGCCACCCGGAACACGTGTCTTACCGCATCCTTGGCTCGAAATTCGTAAAGATGGGGATCCAGTTCGTCCGCATCGAGATGGAAGTGGTCGTGCAGAAAGCCGCGAAGATCGGCTGCGCCATTCGACGTGTGCGTAATGACCTCGACACGATTACAGGTCGAGATCACCATTCCTTCTTCAATTCCCGGATACGCCGTAAGGTCCCGGCAGGTATCGGGCAGGCGCGATTCCGGGATCGCCAGCCGCTCCCGGACTTCTAGTGGAGCGCTCTTGTGATTCACGCCAATGAGCTGGAATCTCATGAAGCCGCGAACCTGTGGATCGTCGAAAAGTAGTTAGCCGCCCAGGCCGCCAGCGCGGCCACGAATGCAAATGTCGCCAGAAACGCCGCGCGGCGCCCACGCCACCCAGAGTTCCAGCGGGTAAAGACCATGATCATGTATACGGCCCACATCAGCACCGACAGCAGAATCTTGGGATCGAGAAAGTCGACTCGCCCGTAGGTCGTCAGGGCAACCACCGATCCGGTCAGCAGGCCCAACGTCATGAACGGAAAACCGAGAAGCAGTGATCGATACCCAATCTGATCGATCACTTCCAGCGCCGGCAAGAACGAAATCAGGCTCGTCGGCTTCTTCGACTTCAGACGCCGCTCCTGCAGCAGGTACAACAGGCTCGCGCCGAAACTGAGGACGAGCGCTGCGTACCCTGTAAAGATCAGGACGATGTGCGCAATCAGCCATCCCTTGTGCGACACAAAAGCTGTCAACAGGACAGGCTGTTCATCGACGGCTGCAACGAAGGTCAAAAAGAAGACGATCGGAAAAACCACCACGCCAGGAGACGTCGTCTGGTAGAGCGCGTAGATCACCATGAAAAACGTCATCGAGAAGAAGGCAAGCAGCGACTCGCCGTTGTGCACCGAGGCCCATACCACTTGCCCCGACAGGAAAACCTCGACCAGCGACACGAAGTGGAAAACCATGCCCAGGCTGGCTGCATGCAGCGCGATACGGCTGAATAGATCGCTGGTGCGGGTCAACGCGACGAAGGCATAGACTAGTCCGACGAAATAGCATCCCAGCGCAAAACGCAACCAAAGCAGCGACATAGGCCTTCTAACTTTCTGGATCCCTTGAGTTTACCGCAACCCCTCCACCTGCCACCCAACTCTGAAGTGCAGGCAATCTCATTGTCCCCATAGCGTGACCTAATGCAAACAAACGGTGTCACTTAAGACTGTGATCAGGATCACAGACGAAACAAAACCGCATCTTACTTCGTCGCATTCGACTCGTGCGGATTCGCCTTGCCGCTGGTATGCGGATTCGACGCCCCCTGCGGCATGGACCCCGCCGTGTGGCTGCCGCTCATCGAACCCATATCCCCGGGAGCGAAACAGGTGACCCGGCCGCTCGACGCCACGCGCAACTGCGAAGGACATTCTCCCGCGGTCAAGGCACCGCCTTGCGATTGAACCGTGTATAGCTTACCTACCGGATCACCCGCAACGCCGACCGACATACCGGGCATGCTGTAGGCGATGTAAAACGGCTTCTTTCCCTGGCTTGCCTGCGTGGCGCAATCGCTTGCGGTCTTCAGTTGGTCCGAGCTGGAGCCGACACCAAAGACACCGCAATTCGCGGCGCCCGATCCGGAATACTCGCGCAGCTTGCCGACGACGGCGTTGTCGGACATTGCCGGAGACGATGCCATCGGCGAACTCGAAGGCGGCGGCGCGTTACCCGAGGTGGCGGGCTTGTTACAGGCTGTCAGACAGATCGCGGCCAACAGAAGGAATAGGGGGAGTAGTTTCATAACTCGGGATTCTAATCCAACTTCCGCTGATGGGGGACGCAGTGGTACCTGAACCGGCATCGGCGTGGTGACCAAGAATCATGCCAAAGAAGATCCTCCCACACCAATGAGAACCTGCAAATTCGCAAGAATCTGAACTCCCGCAGCGGCGTGTTTGACACCCATCCCGGAGCCCCATACGATTTTTGCTTCAACCGGAGTCTCGTTCATGCTCAATCGCACGTTTGCTCGCGTCACGCTTGTCTTGGCAGCGGTCCTCCTGTTCTCTGCCTCCAATCCGCTCCCGCAGGCGGACCCGCAGCGATATTTGAATGACGTCAAGGTACTGGCCTCGCCCGAGATGGAGGGGCGTGGCGCCGGAACCCAGGGCCTGACGCGCGCCGAGCGCATGATTGAGGCGCGCTACAAGAAGCTCGGCCTCCAACCGGCGGGCGTTCACGGCTACGCTCAGCCATTTTCTGTGATCACCGGCGCGCAGTTGAAATCCGACAACGTTTTCAGCATGCAGACGCCCGAGGGCAAAACGGATCTGAAGATCAACGACGACTTTGTGCCCTTTAGCTTTTCGTCCTCGGGCACGGCAACCGGGCCGCTGGTTTTTGCCGGATACGGCATCACGGCAGACGAGTTTCACTACGACGACTACAACGGCCTCGACGTCAAAGACAAGATCGTCATCGTGATGCGATACGAGCCCGCCAGATTTGCAGAAAAGACCGGGAACCACGGCCTCACCACGCACTCGCAGCTCATCACCAAGGCGATCAACGCCCGGAACCACGGTGCCAAGGCGGTCATCGTCATCAACGGCAAACTTGGGGACGGTGAACAGGATCTTCTCACACGGTTTGGCAGCGTCAGCGGCCCGGAAAATGTCGGCATTGTTTTCGTACAGGTGAAGAACTCAGTTGCTGAAGCGTGGCTGCAATCCGCCCAGAAATCACTGAAAGACGTTCAATCACACATTGACTCCACCATGCAGCCAGTGTCCTTCGCGTTTGCAGAAAGCCGGCAAGTGACCCTGCACATCGACATCGAAACCACGCGCGCCACCGTCAACAACGTGCTGGCATGGCTTCCGGGCCAGAGCGACGAATACGTGATTGTCGGAGCTCACTACGATCACCTGGGACGCGGCAATTTTGATTCCCTCGCCCCGTCGCAGATCGGGCAGATTCATCCCGGGGCCGATGATAATGCCAGCGGAACCGCTGGAGTCCTCGAACTGGCGCGCCTCCTTGCGCCACAGCGCGGTCAGCTCAAGCGCAGCATCCTCTTCATGAATTTTGCCGGAGAAGAGCTGGGATTGCTGGGTTCGGCCGAATGGGTCAAAGAACCCACGCGCCCGCTCAACAAAGCCGTCGCCATGATCAACATGGACATGATCGGCCGCATCAAGGATGACAAGGTTTATATCGGTGGAGTCGGCACGGGATCGACGTTCAAGCCGATTCTCGAGCAGGCTCAGAAAGATGCGCCCTTCAAGATCGAATACTCCGGCAGCGGTTACGCTTCCAGCGATCACACGTCGTTTGTGTCGAAAAAGATCCCGGTGCTCTTTTTCTTTTCCGGCCTCCACTCCGACTATCACAAGCCGTCAGACACGTGGGACAAGATCAACGCTCCTTCCGCGGCCCGACTGCTCGATCTCGTGGGTGACGTCGCGGTGGAGTTAGCTAGCGCGGAGGTCCCGCCGGCATTCCAGGTTGTGGCCGAAGACAAACCTCTAGCTGGCGGCGGTGGCGGCGGATACGGTCCCTACTTCGGCTCCATCCCCGACTTCGGCCAGACAGAAAACGGCGTGAAATTTTCCGACGTGAAGCCCGATTCACCAGCGGCGAAGGCCGGATTCAAGGCCGGAGACGTTCTAGTCCAGTTTGGCGACAGACCCATCAAGAATCTCTACGACTTCACGGACGCGCTACGCCGAAGCAAAGTCGGAGATGTCGTAGAGGTGAAAGTGCTTCGCGACGGCCAGCCGGTGACCGCGAGCGTGAAGCTGGAACAGAGAAAGTAGACAGTACGCTGGCACTCCTCGGTGGCCCATTCAAGCCTTCTTTTAGCTTGAGTGGGCCCCCCGATGTAGAAGTCGACGCCCTCACCCCTATTTCTTTCGACTCGGGTCGTCCTCGGGATTGACGTAGTTGAACTGTAACGGAGACGCTCCATGAACTTGCACCACGACTTCGCCGCTCGCCATCGCGTAGTGGTGCATATCCGGATCAAGATAAGCGAAGCTTCCCGCCGGAAACTCTCCCATCTTGCTCTCGTCGAACCGGTCCCCCATCCCAACTTTGAACGTCCCTGAGATGACCGTGACGTTTTCCCGTTTCGGATGCCAATGTGGCGCGATGCGATAACCGTCGGGCATCTTAAGCCGCACGGTGTAATCGCCGCTCGAAGCCGCTGGATCGCCCTCAAGAACCGCAAATTGCGCGCCAGCCGCCACGAATGCCGGTGCCGGACCATATGGAACTGCATCGGGAGTGAAGGCGTGCTTTGCAGAACCATTTTGCGCGCCCGTCGTGAAGACAACAGTGAGCCCGCATAGCAGCACGATCAGCGTCGCTCTCAAATATCCATTTCGATTCATAAACTCTGCCTCCCAGAGTTGAAATCCGATCAACAGACGTTCACGATAATCCACCAACCCACCGAGGGTTGCAATTGGGATGGGATAACGTTTCCATATCTTTGACCTATCGTCGTAAATTGCTCAATCTTAGGGGATAATGCGGTGGGACCACGCTCCATGCCGAGCCCAAAACCACAAGGCGGAGAAGTTGAACTCGACCTGGGACGCTATGAACTCCGGCGCAGCGGCCGGGCGGTCAAGCTCGAGAAGAAGCCGATGGAGTTGTTGATCTTTCTGGTGGCCCGCCGCGAGCAACTGGTAACGCGCAAGGATATCGTCACAAAACTCTGGCGTTCTGACCTCTTTGTCGATACCGAGGCAAACATCAACAACGTCATCCGAAAAATAAGGACGGCCTTGGGAGATAGCTCAGCGAAGCCTCGTTTTCTCCAGACGGTGGTTGGCAAAGGATACCGGTTCGTCGGCCCTGTGCGCGTGATTGATGCGTCCCTCTCGCAATTCGACAAAAGTTCGGCCACCGATACCAAAGGCGGGCAGATTCCCCTTCTGGACGAACGTGCGACTCTTGCCGTACTGCCGCTGTGCCTGCTCGGGAATATTCCAGACGACAAGGGAGTGTGTCTCGGTTTTGCAGACGCCCTGGTATCGCGCCTCGGAAATCTCAAGGACGTCGATGTTTTGCCAACTTCGTCGATGCTGAGCGTCCCGGCAGAGATGAGCGCTTCCGACGTCGGGTCACGCCTCGGCGTTCGCTTCGTAGTTCACGGAGCCATTCGAGAATCCAAAGGGCAGTGGCGCCTGGCGTTGCAGATGTTTGATACGCATTTGCAGGGGGCGGGGTTTACCTGGAAACGCGACCTCGACCTCGATCGTCTTGTGGAGCTGGAAGATGAGATCGCGAAACAAATCGCGAGTGCATTGAACAGACCTTTGCGCCCGCAGACTGCGCGGAGCCAGCGTTATAGCAAAGACCACGTGGCATATGCGGAGTACATGCGAGGATACCGCCTGAGTTCTTCTGGAGATCACGCTCTATTGGAGGAAGCGGTTGAGCGACTGAGCAACGCGGTAACGCGAGATCCGTCTTTTGCCCTCGCGCATGCCACCCTTTCGCTCGCCTGTGCAACTCGTTATCTCGAAGTCGACCCCGCGAGCAAATGGTCGGAAAAGGCTGAATTTCATTGCGCCAAGGCGCTCGAGCTCAGCCGTGATTTGCCAGAAGCCCACGTCGCGAAAGCTTTTCTGCTTTGGAGTCCATTAAAGAATTTTCAGCACCTGGACGCCATCGTCGAACTCCGGAAGGCGATCGCCCTTCAGAAGAACTTGCCGCGCGCTTACAACCGTCTTGGTACGATTCTGGCCCACATCGGTCTGCTCGATCGAGCCCGAGAGATGTATGAAAGGGGCAGGCCCTTCCAGCCGAAAAAGGTGCTCAATCACAGCATCGTCCAGGTTTACCTCTGGAACCTGGAACTCGATCTCGCAGCGCAGGAAATCCGAGCCTGGCGAGACGAAAGCTTGAGCAACAAGTACGTCGGTTACTTTGCTGCGCAACAGGCGCTCATGGCCGGTGCTTGGGACGACGCGAAAGTCCTGCTCGACGAATCGATCCAGGCCTTCCCCGAAGAGCCGCTCGTCGTCAGTTTGCTCGGTACCTGGTGGGCGTTGATGGGGAACGCTGAACGGGCGACGGATTGTATAACTCGCGCCTGCAGCAGCGCCAAATCCTTCGGCCACGCCCACCACACGTACTACCAGATTGCCTGCATCTTTTCGTTATTGGACCGCCCCGATGTAGCTTTTGAATGGCTGGAACGCTCTGTCAATCACGGATTCGCCTGCTGGCCATTCTTTCAAAAAGATGTTTGCCTGCAGAATCTGCGCAGTCTTCCTGAATTTGACCGCTTGGTGAGCTCCCTCCAGGCAAAATATCCTGACCATCTCGGCTTGCTCTAGATCCCGCAGTCGTTGGTCGCTGGTCGTTGGCAAATGCTTGCACCAGACCGAGCGACGAACGACGATGTTCGGGCGTTGTTTCGAGGCTGCGAAGCTTTCATTGCGCGCCCTTGACTCTAACAATCCCATGTTGTGCCAGCTCTTCTCGTAGCGAAGCCGGATCGCTAAACTGAATCGCGTGCATGCCAACCGTGCGGGCCGCTTCCACGTTGTGCGGTAGGTCGTCAATGAAGACGATTTGCTCCGGTCTCAGGGCGAATTTTTCACAGAAGCTTTGGAAGATTCGCGGATCAGGTTTGACCAGACGTACATCAGCAGAGAGAAATATGGCGCGGAACCACTGCAGGAACTCGAATCTCCTCTTCGCAAAAGGAAAGGTTTCCGCTGACCAGTTGCTCAGGGCATAGATGGGAACTTCCTGGTCCCGAAGCTCGGCCAGAATATCGACAGTACCCGCGATCGGTCCTGCCATCATTTCGTCGAAACGCTCGAACCACGCGTCGATCATTGCGGCTTTGTCGGGATGCTTGAGTTTCAGGATTGCGCAAGCTTCTGCGAAGCTACGCCCGCCGTCTTGTTGCAGATTCCACTGTGCTGTGCAGATGTTCGCCAGAAAATCTTCCATCTGGCCTTCATCGCGGAAGAGTTTGCGATAGAGATAGCGTGGGTTCCAGTCGATGAGCACCCCGCCAAGGTCGAAGACTACACAACGCTGGGCCGTCATCCAGTGATTTTAACGAATGACACCGCCCAGTCGATCACTCGCGGACCAAACGGAAGCTGAGACAGACTCCACCCGCATTCTGCGCGAGCTCTCTATGCTCGCCGCCTTCCCGTATAATCGTCGGTCACACCGAGGAAATCCCTTGCCCTTCGACGATCTCCGCCAATGGATCGGTGCCTTGGAACGCGCCGGCGAACTGAAACGCATTCGTACGCAAGCCGATCCGATCCTGGAGATCGCCGAGATCACCGACCGGGTCTCAAAAAGTCGCGATGCGAAAGGAAACTACGGTGGCCCCGCGCTTCTCTTTGAAAATCTGAAAGGCCATCCCGGCTCGCAACTCCTGATCAACCAATTCGGCTCCGACGCGCGCATGAAGATGTCGCTGGGGGTGAGGTCCTTCGACGAGATCGCGGCCCGCATCCGTATGTTTATGGATGTGAAGTCGCCGCAGGGCTTCCTTGACAAGCTTAAAATGCTTCCCCTGCTGACCGAAGCTGGAAAGCTCTTTCCAAGAACGGTAGCGACGGGACCGTGCAAGGAAGTTATCAAGCGTGACAATTTCTCTCTCCTAGACCTCCCCATCCTGCAATGCTGGCCCAAAGATGGCGGCCGCTTTATCACCCTGCCCTGCGTCACCACGCGTTCACCGAAATCTGGCAAGCGCAATCTTGGCATGTACCGCATGCAGGTCTACGACGAGCGCACAACGGGTATGCATTGGCAGCGCCAGAAGGTCGCCGCGGAGCATGCCCGCGACCGCATGCGCGCCGCGGTTGATGGAAAATCAGCAGCGGTTGACATCATGGCCCGCTCCCTTGGCGGTTCTGTTCTCGCGGAAGGCGACCGCCCCTCGGGAAAAATGGAAGTCGCTGTCGCCATCGGCACCGATCCGGCCGTCACCTTCTCGGCCATCGTCCCCGCCCCGCCCGACATCGAGGAGTACCTGATCGCCGGATTCCTGCGCGGCGGCCCCGTGGAACTTGTGAGGTGTGAAACCGTCGACCTCGAAGTTCCCGCTGCCAGCGAAATCGTTCTCGAAGGTCACATCAATCTCGACGAACTCCGCACCGAGGGGCCTTTCGGCGACCATACCGGCTTTTATTCCCTGGAAGACCTTTACCCAGTCTTTCACGTCACCTGTGTCACGCATCGCCGCGATCCAATCTACGCCACCACGATCGTTGGCAAGCCGCCACAAGAAGATGCCTACATGGGCAAGGCCGTCGAGCGGATATTCCTTCCGCTCATGAAGCTCACAATCCCGGAACTAGTCGACATCAACCTGCCGATCGAAGGCGTCTTCCACAACCTCATGATCGTCTCGATCCGCAAATCGTATCCCGGACAGGCTCGCAAGGTGATGAATGCGATCTGGTCGCTCGGTCAGGCTATGTTCACCAAGTGCATCATCGTCGTCGACGAAGACTGTGATGTGCAGAATCTCGGTGAAGTCACGCTCAAAGCCCTGAATAACATCGATCCAGAGCGCGATATCCAGTTCACGCTCGGCCCGGTCGACTCCCTCGATCACGCTTCACGTCTACCAGACTACGGGTCGAAAATGGGGATCGACGCAACCCGCAAGTGGACGAGCGAAGGATTCGCCCGTCCGTGGCCGGATGAAATTGCCATGGATACGAAGACGAAATCGCTCGTCGACAGCAAGTGGAAGGCGCTGGCAAAAGAACTTGGATTGGAATAGCCAAGCGCGGGCTCGAGGGCCTGCTGGGTTTGTAGCGGTTCAGTGCCAGATTCCGAACAAAGTCCTGGCTCCCCAGACTGCCGCGAATCCGAATCCGACAACGAAGCCCACTCCGATACATCGGCCCGAAATCGTGCTCTTGCTCCAGCCCTGGAGCACAGCAATCAGTCAAGTGAAGAACAGAACAATAGCAATGGCGCCAAGGATTTTGAGGATCACGGTTGGCTCCTCTTTCGGAAAATCGTCAGCTCATTTTGTTCCCGATCCCGTTCGTGCGCAGTGATGGCGATCACCTTCTCAACGACTCCTGTATTTGACATCGGTGCGAGCTAGCGTCTATTAGGTAGCAGCATGCGGCTTTTTGTGGCTCTCGACATCGACGACGCAATCCGCGAACGCATCTCGCGCTTCGTCGCAGGCGTGGCCGGATTTGCTCCCGACGCGCGCTGGGTCAGCGCCGAGTCACTGCATGTAACGCTGAAATTCATCGGTGAACAGCCCGATGCGGCCATCGAACCGATCAAGACGGCCCTGCGTGAGATCGTTGAAGCGGCGCCCGAGATCCACTTCGGCGGATATGGCTTCTTTCCTACCGCAAAATCCGCCCGTGTCTTCTGGGTGGGCATGGAAGCCGGACCGCCATTAGCGGCGCTTGCGCACGCGGTTGATGAGAAGACTGCCGCCTTGGACATCCCCAAAGAAGAGCGCGCCTTCAGCCCTCATCTCACGCTCGCCCGGGCGCGCGATGGATCGGGCACGCCGCACCGCCAGCGCGGTGACAAACCCAATCGCGCCTTTCTGCGGCTACAAGAGAAGCTGGCCGCGCCTCCCTCTCCGGAATTTGGTACGATGACCGCCCGCGAGTTCTTTTTGTATCAGAGCCAGTTGTCTCCGAAAGGATCGAGATATACGAAGCTGGCGCGCTTTGAACTGCACTGATACCTGCAACGAATGACCTCATTATTGACGATTGCCGCCGTGACCTACCTTCTGGGGTCGATTCCCTTCGGCTACCTGCTGGTACGCGTGGTGCGCGGAGAAGACGTTCGCTTAAGCGGAAGCGGCAATATTGGCGCCACGAACGTCTCCCGAAAATCACCGGCGCTGGGTATTTTGACGTTGGCGTTGGACGCGGCCAAGGGCGCCGCTTCCGTCGCCCTTGCGGGTCATTTGTCTGACACTGATCCCAGGACTCACTACATGAGCCTCTCCTTGGCCGCTTTTTGTGCGGTGGTCGGGCACGTGGCTCCGGTCTGGCTGAAGTTTCGTGGCGGTAAGGGTGTGGCGACGGGTCTAGGGTCGTTCGTGATGATTGCTCCCAAGTCGGTGTTTGTAGCCGCCGTTGTGTTTTTTCTGATCGTCGCGGTGTTTCGCTACGTATCTCTGGGGTCGATCATCGGCGTGGCCATCTTCCCAATTCTGGCATGGGTTTTGCACGAGTACGGAGAAACTCCAGTTGCGCTCGCTCTCATGGCCGCAGCATCGTTGCTGATCATCTGGAAGCATCATGAAAATATTCAGCGGCTGTTAGCAGGAACAGAAAACCGTTTTGGATCGAAAAACGGGCCTCCGACCGCCACGCAGGAGAAACAATGAGCCGGATCGCGGTCATTGGCGCGGGCGCTTGGGGCACCGGCCTTGCTATCGTGTTGGGGCGCAAAGGCACACATCAGGTTCGCCTTTGGGCCCTCGAACCCGAAGTTTGTAAATCGATCCAGACCACACGGATCAACGAAGCTTTCCTACCCGCGCGCCGCGTACCAGACTCGGTGACTGCCACCAATGAGCTCGAGACGGCCATCGAGGGCGCGGAGATCATTGTTAGCGTGACTCCTTCGCAACATTGCCGCAAGGTTTTCGAGCGCATCCTTCCCATGATCCCCTCGAACGCAATGGTTGTCAGCGCAACCAAAGGTCTGGAAGAGGGATCGCTCGAGCGAATGAGCGAGGTCATTGCGGGTGTATTCACCAAAGCCGGCCACAGAGTCCCTGCGATCGGTGCACTCAGCGGCCCGTCCTTCGCCACGGAAGTCGCGCGCGGCGACCCCACCGCGATCACCATCGCATCGCAGGATGCATCGCTCCTCGCTACGGTGCAGCGTGAGTTTAGCGATCCAGCCTTTCGCATCTATACGAATTCCGACGTCATCGGTGTGGAACTGGGCGGCGCGCTCAAGAACATCATCGCGATCGCGGCAGGAATTTGCGATGGCCTCGGGCTCGGCCATAACTCAATCGCCGCCCTCATCACGCGCGGTCTGGCGGAAATGACGCGCCTGGTCGTTGCCTGCGGCGGGCGCGCAGAAACCATGTCTGGGCTCGCTGGACTTGGCGACCTCGTATTGACGTGCACCGGTGGCCTCTCCCGCAATCGCAGCGTAGGCGTGGAACTGGGTCGCGGACGCAAGCTGCCCGAAATCATCCAGGGCATGCACGGCATGGTCGCCGAGGGCGTTTTCACTACCACGGCCGCGGTAGGCCTGGCTCGCGCACGCCAGGTCGAGATGCCCATCACCGAGCAAATGCACGCAATCCTGCACGAGGGAAAGTCACCCCAAAACGCCATCCAGGATCTGATGACACGTACCGGCAAACGCGAAGCGTAAGAGGTCCCCGAAATCGCGGTCTCTTGGGCGGTCGGTGATCGCCGGCGAATCCGTAGAGAATTTCTCGGCAACATTCAGCCAGAGCCTTAATACTTGGTCTGAAAAGGCGCCCATGCGTCGAAAACCACATCGACCAGTGAAAAGCCGCACCGTAGGCCCGAAACTCGACACCAAGGTTCTTCTCCGCTGGTACTTTCGTAACCATGGCAAGCCCGCCTTTCCCACCTGCGGCACTGCTTTCAACCGTAAAATTTAAAGGATAGTCTTTGCATCCCGCTGCCACTTCCCCGAGGGCGGCGTCCGCTGTCTGGTGAAAGGGAGATCTTTGTCCGCCAGCGCTAACAGCCATGCCCGCATCCCGATCTTGTATGTCATTCTCGGGGTGCTACTCGCTATCAGCATCGTCCCGATGTATTTCTATTCCACGCAGGTCGTCGCTATTAACCGCGACCGCCTGAAGACGAATGAAATGCTGCTGCAGAATACGGTCACGCGATCGTTAGCAGACGACCTCTCGCAACACGAGCACTCTTTGCGGGTGATGCTGGCCAATCTCTCATCGGCGATTCAGGTGGCCAGCGGCGGCGATTTTGGCGAAAAAAACATCGAAGCTCCTGAGCTACGGGCACTGCTCGAGAACTTCGTCTCCTCTTCGGATGAAATTGCCTACGCAACGCTGCTGAACTCCGAGGCCAAGGGAATCAGCGCTGGCCGCATCGTTCCGGATGCTTTCCTGCAGCGCGAACTGGAGCGCGCTTATGCCGCGGCTCGCGACGGGCGCGCCTACAACGGCCAGGCGCTGGTGGTGGGAGAAGGCAAGTCCGCGCGCACTGTCTTCCTAGTCAGCTCGCCCGTCAAGTATGGCGAGCGATTCCTGGGCATGATCGCTTCCGTGGTCGATCTCGACTTTCTGATTCGCCGCTTGCGTGAAGTCAGCGGAGGCGGCCTCACGCCCTACGTAGTTGATGCGCAAGGCCGTCTGGTTGCCGCTGCGACTCCGGAGTTCGCCACGGGCCAGGACATGAAGAATTTGGAAATCGTGCGTAACTTTGTCGACGGAGGCAATCGCGCACAATTAGCCGCGACCAAGGAATTCATCGTCACTTCCGGTTCCAAGAAGGTCGAGATGCTCGGGACCTTCAGCCCGGTGGGCGTCCTCGATTGGGCCGTCGTAGTGCAAAAACCACAGCAGGAGGCCTATCACGGTGTTTACGAGATGCAACGCACGGCTCGCCTGCTCGCCATGCTTGCCGTCTTCCTGAGCATCTTCGTCAGCATCGTCGCAGCCCGCCGCATCACCAACCCACTCTCAGTTCTCACGCAACACAGCCGTGCTCTTGCACGAGGCGATTTCTCGCAGCGCGTCCATCTATGGAGCCGCACTGAGATCGGCGAACTGGCGCAGACTTTCAACAGCATGTCCGAAGACCTCGAACGTTTCGTCGAAGATCTGAAGCGGGCGGCGGACGAGAATCGCGCCTTGTTTATGGGATCGATCCAGATGCTGGCCGGAGCGGTCGACGAAAAGGATCCCTATACGCGCGGCCACTCCGACCGCGTCACCCGATATTCCATGTTGATCGCGAAGGAGATGAATCTGCCGCCCTCCTTCATGGAAACATTGCAAATCTCAGCCCAGCTCCACGACGTCGGCAAGATCGGCATCGAAGATCACATCCTGAAAAAGCCCGGTGCGTTGACCGAAGAAGAATTTGAGGTCATGAAAACGCACACCACCAAGGGTGCGAACATCCTGCGGCCTGTTACGCAACTGGCTGAAATGCTTCCCGGCATCGAGTTACACCATGAAGCCCTCGATGGCCGCGGCTATCCTTACGGATTGCAAGGCGATCAGATCCCGCTGCTCGCTCGTGTTATCGCAGTCGGTGACACTTTCGACGCCTTGACCACCAACCGTCCTTACCAACAGGCGCATACTCCGGAACAGGCACTTCAGATCATTAAGAACCTTGCGGGCAAGCGTCTCGATCCTGAAGCCGTAGCGGCTCTGCTCGCGGTTTACGCCCGCGGCGACATCAAAATCCAGCGCTTCACCATCAAGCGGCCGATCGCTCCTCCTCCCGCGGAACCCGCGGCGACCTCGCCAGACGGAACCGTCGCCACGCCTGCTCCCAGCGCAGACCCGCCGGCCTTGGAACGAACCCGCGTCTAGCTCCCCATCGTTCTGCGCTGTTGAAGCTATAATGTCGCGAACCTATGTCTCTGGCCCCCGGCACCATGCTAGGTCAGTATGAGATTCTTGCGCCCTTGGGCGCAGGTAGCATGGGTGAGGTCTACCGGGCCCGCGACATCCGTCTGAACCGCGAAGTCGCGATCAAGGTCCTGCCCGAACTCGTCTCCTCCGACCGCGATCGCCTGATACGCTTCGAAACTGAAGCCCGCGCCGCCGCTTCTTTGAATCATCCCAACATCCTGGCTGTGTACCAGATGGGAACGTATTACGGAGTTCCCTACCTCGTTTCGGAATTGCTCGAGGGCAAGACTCTTGCCGAGACCCTGCGCCGGGGTCCGCTGCCGCTGCGTAAAGCCGTCGACTACGGCGTGCAAATCGCGCGTGGTCTTGGCGCGGCCCATGAGAAAGGGATCGTCCATCGCGATCTCAAACCCGACAATCTCTTCGTCACTAAAGACGGTCGCGTCAAGATCCTGGACTTTGGACTGGCGAAAGTCATCGCGCCGAAAGAAACAGCCACTGCGGCGGCGCCGACCGTCACGCTCCCGGGCGTCGCGCTAGGCACCGCCGGCTACATGTCACCGGAACAGGTGCGCGGACAGACCACAGACCACCGCGCCGATATCTTCGCCTTCGGATCGATTCTTTACGAGATGGTGATGGGCAAGCCCACATTCGGCCGGCCAACTTCCGCCGATACGATGAGCGCGATCCTCAACGAGGAGCCCTCTTCGATTTCACAGATTTCACCGGAAACTCCGGCTGCGCTCGAAAGAGTCATTCGCCGCTGTCTCGAAAAAAATCCCGAACTGCGCTTCCAGTCGGCGGCGGATCTTGCCTTCGCCCTTGAAGCGCTCGCCGATCCCGGAGTTTCGGGAAGCGGCGCGCATCCGGCGCGCGTTGAAGAATCCCGCATTCCGCGAACAGCGTATGCCGCGATTCTGGTCGGCCTGATCGTCCTGGTCGCAGCTGCCTACTGGCTGTTGCAGCCTGCATCCGCTCCGCAGGTTTCGAACTACTTGCAGCTTACGCACGATGGCCAACCGAAATCCTTGATTGGAACCGACGGCAGCCGCCTCTATCTCGATCTTGGAGTGGGCAGCACCGGAAACGCCTCAACGCATGCCGTCGCGGAAATGTCCGTTTCTGGTGGCGAGCCGAGAAAAATTGCTGCCCTTGCATCGACCAATATGACCCCAGTCGATCTCGCTCCCAATGGCGCCGAGATCCTGATGATCGACGGCCAAGGCGCTCCGCCTCAGGGGCCACTGCGTGGCGTTCCCGTGCTGGGAGGAGCGCCAAGGCGAATCGGCGATCTTGTCGCCGAGGTTGCATCCCTTTCGCCGGATGGGAAGCAGCTCGCGTTCAGCAAAATCGGCGATCTGTCGGTCGCCAACTCCGACGGCACCAACCCCCACAAACTGCTTAGCGTGAAAGGCGACATCCGCAATATCACCTGGTCGCCCGACAGCAGCCATTTGCGCTTCGACTCCTCGGGCAGTGCGGGCACGACGGACCGACAGCTGGCATGGGAAGTGTCGGCGGACGGCGCAGGTCTGCATCGCCTGCTCGAAGGCTGGCACAATCCGCCCGACGAGTGTTGCGGCAAGTGGACTCCGGACGGCAGATATTTCGTCTTCGAATCGAACAACCAGATCTGGGCGCTTCCGCAAAAAACACTTTTGCATTCCAATCCGAAACCCATCCAACTGACATCCAGCCCGATGGATCTCTCGTCGCCGTTGCCCAGTAAGGATGGCAAGAAGCTGTTCGTCATCGGGCGCACGTACCGGGGTGAGTTGATGCGTTACGACTCCCGCTCAAAGCAGTTCACGGCATTTCTGGGTGGCATCTCCGCCGAGTTTGTTTCATTTTCGAAAGACGGCCAATGGGTCGCCTATGTGTCATACCGCGACGGTGCGCTGTGGAGAAGCAAGATCGATGGGAGCGAGCGATTGCAGCTGACCTATCCGCCGATGTATCCCGTGCTGCCGCGCTGGTCGCCCGATGGCAAGCAAATCCTATTTTTCGAGTTCTCACTCGGGCCTGACCAGCCTGCCCGGATGTATAAGGTTTCCGCGGAGGGCGGGAGTCCAACGCCTCTTCTGCCGGAAGACCGCACGCAGCAACTCGATCCCAACTGGTCGCCCGACGGCAGCAAAGTGATTTTCTCCGGCGAGTCCAACGATCCGTCGTCGTCGATTCGCATATTGGATTTGAGCACGCATCAACTCTCTACCGTGCCAGGATCACAGGGGCTCTTCTCGCCGCGATGGTCGCCCGACGGTCGCTATCTTTGTGCTTTCTCGACTGACTCGAAAACGCTTCTGCTTTTTGATTTTGAGACGCAGAAATGGACAACGCTCTCGAACGGATCACTGGGTTGGCTAAGTTGGTCGCACGATGGCCAGTATGTCTACCTCCTGGCCTTCGGAGGCGCAGACTCGGTGGTGAGAATCCGCCTTCGTGATCACGCGCTCGAAACCGTCGTCAGCATCAAAGACTTCCCTGCCGCCGGACGATACGGCGGCGCGCTGGCGCTCACTCCAGACGATTCTCCGCTCTTGCTGCGCGACACGGGAAGCCAGGATGTTTACTCGGTCGATTGGCAGGCGCCCTAGCACCAGCAAATTCGGCCGAAAGACGTCGCACTACAATTCCGCAACTCTCCTCTGAATCACAAGGAAGTACAGTGAGACCAGAATCAGCAGAAAGCCGTTGACGCCGAGCACGAGCGGAGCGGTGTACTTCGGCACCAGCCAGCTTGTCGCCAGATTGCCCATCGGCATGCCGCCACGAAATGCGAAGTTGTATACGCTCATGACGCGCCCACGCATTTCGTTGGTTACGATCAACTGAACCAGCGAGATCACGGTGGCAAACACGGCCATCATCGACACACCCACTACGACCAGAACCGTGTAGCTGAGCGGCAGTGATTTCGAAAAGGAAAAAATCGACATGCCCGCGCCCAGGCAAATCAACATCAGAAGCGCGAACCGCCCTTTCTTGGCGATGTTTCCGGCTCCGGCCATCGCCAAAGAGCCGATGATCGAGCCGATGCCCATCAGCGAGAGCATATTGCCGTAGGTCTCCGCTCCACGATTGAAAATGTCTGTCACGAAGACCGGAATGTAAGTTCTCGTGGGCATGCTCAGGAATGTCATCGTGAAGGCCAAGACGATGATGCCCACCATGGCTCCCTGCTGCCAGATGAAGCGAAAGCCCTGCAAGAAGCTCTTGAACATGGTTTCCGTCGACTTCGCGGGCAGGAATCGCGCCGAGATCATCGACAGCGTAATAATCGGCGCAAGAAAGGAAAGCGCATTCAGCCCGAAGCACCACTTTTCACCGAGCTTGGCCAGCGTGATTCCTGCCAACGCCGGACCGACCGTCACCGCGAGATTGAACTGGATCGAATTCAGCGCAATCGCGTTAGGCATATCATTGCGCTCGACGAGCGTGGGAATCAGCGCGGAATAGGCAGGCCCACCGAATGCCTGGGCGAGGCCCGACACAAAGGAAAGGCTCAGAATTTCCCACACCTGCACCTTCCCGATCGCGACTAAAACCGTGAGAATTCCAGCGCTGGCCATTTGGATGTACTGCGAAACCAGCAAAATCTTGCGGCGCTCCAATCGATCAGCCACTACTCCACCAATGAGTGTGAACAGGAAGATGGGAAGGCCGCCTAGAAACTGGTCCAGCCCGAGCAGGCGGGACGAATGGCTCAAGCGGTAAATCAACCAGCCCTGCGCGACGATCTGCATCCAGGTGCCAATGCTGGATGTACAGGCGCCAAACCACATCAGGCGGAAATCGCGGTATTGAAACGCCTTGAAGACTTTCGCTAGCTTGGGCGTCACCATTTGGCTCGAAGCGGCACTCATTGTCTATCTTCGCACGGACGGAAGTCCCGGCATTCCGTTAGCACGATTCGGGAAACTCCCTGAACAACGGGCCCGCACACGCGAGCCATACTTGGATTCGCCGGATCGCGTAAAGACTCTTCTTCGCGCAGGTTTTTTGCCCAAGCGGGCCATGGAGGCTAAAGCCCTGTTCGTTGGGGGCCTTGACGCGGCGCTCAAGCGCCGCCCTTCCACGGGGACAGGGGGCGAGCGGAATGATGTCGGTCGGGCTGGGGCATAATGACATCGGAAAGCTTCGCGCGAGAATGGGCCGGGGCCGAGTTCCGCTCGACGACTCCGTGTTCGGCTGTTCCTAATGAGGGCGTGGGATGCTTTGGATTTTATCTAAAATAGCTGCATGATCCATGAGATTTTGCCGGTGGGACCTTTGCGGTGTAATTGCTCGATTGTGGGCGATGAGACTTCGCGTGAGGCGATGGTGATCGATCCCGGCGACGATATCGACGACGTTCTCACGCTGATTCGCAGGCATGGCTTGCAGGTAAAACAGATTGTGATCACGCACGCTCACATCGATCACGTGGGCGGGGCGATGAAGCTGCGGGCGGCGACGGGCGCTCCAATCCTGCTGAACCAGAACGACTATGCACTGCTGAAGATGCTGGATGTGCAGGCAGCATGGCTGGGGATGGCGACACCCGGGAAGGTCGAAATCAACCAAAGCATCACGACAGGCGAGCACGTCTCTGCGGGAGGACACCAGGCGAGCGTGCTGCACACCCCGGGACACACGGAAGGAAGCATCTGCCTTTACTTCGCGCCCGAGAAGAAGCTAATTGCGGGAGACACGCTGTTTGCGGGATCGATCGGGCGAACGGATTTGCCGGGCGGTTCCACGCAGAAAATCATGCAGTCGCTGCACAATACGGTGCTGGCCTTGCCGGACGATACCGTGGTTGTCCCAGGCCACGGGCCTTTGACCACGATCGGCGAGGAGCGGGAGAGCAATCCGTTTCTGGTGAAGCGGTAGCTTGCGCGCACCGCTCGTGCCCGAAACGTAGCGGAGCAATGTCTCTACGACTGGGCGATGTATCGCAGAAGGCGGGTCGTGCCTTCCTGGAACTCCCCGGGACTCGCAATCAGGCTAAGGATGAGATACCCGTCGCTGGGGAAATCGTAAAAGTGCCCGGGGTGCACAAGCACGTTGGTTTTCTCGAGGATGCCAACGGCGAGTTCTTCGTCGGTCTGGGTCACGGGGGCGCGCAGCACGGCGTACCATCCTGCCTCGACGACAAGGCGCCGGCATGCCTGCTGGGTTGCGAGCAGGCGGTCGAGGGTTGCGAGATTTTCCCCGACGCGCTGCATCAATTGCGTCTGGATCATCTTCCTCTGCGCAAGAAGCCTCGCGATTCCCCATTGCACCGGAGCATTCATGGAAAGATAAGTATCGGAAATCATCTCCATGCGCGGCATAGCAGCCTGCAGGTCAGGCGCAGACCCGGTGATCACGATCCAGGAGACTTTCATTTGCGGCAACGCGGAGATTTTTGAGAGGCCGCTCAGGGTGAACGTGAGGACATCGTGATTGGCCGCGAAAGTAGTTGAGCCTCGCTGAAGACCGTAGTCGAGGAAAACTTCGTCGACGATCAGCGCCAGACCATGTTCGCGGCAGAAAGCGTTTAACGAAGGCAACTCGCCGGAGTGCACATAAGATCCGGTGGGATTGTTGGGATGGACAACCACAACTCCTCGCGTTCGTTTGGTGAGGGCGCGGCGCAACGACGGAAAATCCATCTGCCACCCATGATCGTAGATCAGGGGATACGGCACGAGCTTTACGTCCTGCAGATCGGCGAGAAATTCAAACAGCGGATAACTCGGCTTGGGGACCAGCAACTCGTCCCCCGGATTGCAGAGCAGGCGGAAGACGTAGGAGTAGCCTTCGCTTGTGCTGGTCGTCAGGAAGATGTGCTCCGGGTCGACGACGGCGTTGTGATCATCGCGGTAGTAGGCGGCGACGGCCTGGCGAGCCTCCAGAAGCCCTTTGGGATTCGGATCGTAGTCAAGGGCGCGAGAGGACGCGAAGGAGTTAAGAATTGCGTCCTGGTCGAACTTGAGTCCGATGCGAGTGGGGTTCGAGACTGTCAGGTCAAGAACATTTGCGCCAGAGCAGCGAACGCGCTCCAGAGTCTCTGTCAGCCGGTTCGAGGCCAGCTTCCAGTTCGTGCGATCAGAAAACATGCAGACGATTGTATGGGAGACCGGAAATTCTGTTAGGTGGTGCCGCCCCGCGAAGCGAGCTTATTCCGCCGGGCCTCGGAACCGCATGACCAGTTCGGTGCCGCTTTCGTTGCTTCGAGACGTGGTGTTCTCGGTCTTTTCGAGCGCAGGCCAGTCGCGAATCGTGACGGCCGGGCAGATGAGATCTTTTCCTTCGGTACGCAGCAATTGCCGGAGGGTTTGAACGCCAGAAAACAGGCCCTCACCTGTGTTGGCAGCGACAATCAGGTGCGAATTGTCAGAGAACAGAACGTATCCCTCTTTCCCAAGAGAAGCGTCGGATTGCAGACCCTTTTCCGCAAGAAAATGACGGACACGGGCGTCCTGAAGGCGCATAAGCATGATGGCGCCGCGATCGGCCTTGGTGCTGGCCTTGGTTCCCACGATATCGAGTTTGAAGCCCGATTGATCGGCGATCTGTTCGGCAAGTGTTTCGGCGGCGATCCGATCCTCTTGCTGATGGCCAAGCTGCACGAGGATGCGGGTGTGCGGACCGAGGCGGAAGCCTCCCTCGCGCAATTGAACTTCGCGCGGGGACGGGACGAGAACAAGGTTGAGGGCTGCGTGCGTCCCGGAATCGATGGCCCAAACTGCAGAACTCGAAATCGTCACCAACAGCAAGAACCGAAACAACTTACTCATTCTGACCTCTTCCCCCTGTAATCCGGCCCCCTCATAACAAAACAACTGGAGACCCTAACGCACAAGCTCTCTATACATAGACCGTATTGCCCGGGAAAAGTTGCGCACTTTCCGAATCCCGCACGCGGGAGCGCGGGTAGTAATGGAGGCTATGCCTTTGCCCGGGCTATGTCAACGACGGGTCCGACGGCCGATCCGTTTGAGATAAGGGCGATTATTTGGCGAAAGCTTCCTTGTTTACGACGTAGGGCATTTTGGTGACATCGCCACCGTAATTCGCCTCCAGAACGTCGATCAGACCTTGTGCGCAGCGTCCAGCCATGCCCTTAGCAGGGTCGGTGGAGAGACGCGTGATGCGGGCGGCGCTGGCAAAGTGCGGCATCAGGCGGCAGCGGTCGGCAATGGCCGGATCGCGCAAGGGAGAGTCGGCCGGCAGGGGCTCTTTTTCGTAGACATCAAGAGCGGCGCCCGCGATCCAGTTTTCCTTGAGGGCGCGGGCAAGAGCCGCTTCATCGACCACGGGCCCGCGGGAGGTATTTACGACGTAGGCGGTCGGCTTCATGAGACGGAAGGTCCGCTCGTTGAACAGGTGATAAGTGGGCGTGGCGCTTTCGCTCTCCCGAAGCAGCGGTACATGGATACTGACGAAATCGGCGTCACGGAGGGATTCTTCGAAGGCGACGTACCTGATCCAGGCCTTTTCCTTGACCAGGCCGCGGGCATGACGGAGATCGTTCAATTCCTGGATGGTTTGAACGAAGGCGTGGTTTTGATACGCCGGGTCGTAGCACAGCACGTTCATGTCGAGGCCGATGCATTTCTTGATGAATGCAAGCCCGATGCGTCCGGTGCCGATGACAGCGACGGTCTTACCGGTGACCTCGTCGCCCAGGAATGGCAGATAGGGATGCCAGTATCCCCAGCGGTTTTCGCGCGTGAGGTGCTCAGCGGTCCACATGCGGCGGGCTAGGGTTCCCATCATGAAGAAGGCGAACTCGGCGGTGGCCTCAGTGAGAACGTCGGCGGTATGAGTGAAAGGGATTTTGTAGCGGTTGGCGTCGGCGCGGTTAATGTTGTCAAACCCGACGGCCAGTTGCGCGACGACTTTCAACTTCCCTTTGCCAGCCTCGAAGACTTCGGCGTCGATCGGATCGCGGAGGGTGGTAATCAGGCCATCGATTCCGGAGCTTACTTTCTCGAGAATCAGAGGTTTCGGGGGCGCTTCGGGCTGGGGATAGACCTCAACGTCGTATCCTCGCTTGCGCAGAAGCTCGATGGCTTCTCCGATATCGCAGGTGGCAAAGACGCGGAATGTCTGGTTGCTCATGTCTGTGATGGGATTCCCGACTCCCGCAGGCGCAGGTCACGCCGGAAACGCCGGAGAGGGACTCAAAACGCTATCATACGCGACGTGACCGAGGAAGTTACGGGGTGTGATCCTAATCACAGGATGCCGGTTTCACCGGAGCTAGAATCGAGCCGGAATTTGGAAAGCACCGAATAGGAGGTGCCCATGTACCGGCTGGTACTGGTTCTTCCCGCGCTTTTGATTTTCACACTTGCCTTCTCAAGCCCGCAGCAAAATACGGCAGCGCCCGCGTCGCAGAAGGCGTCATCGTATGCGGCGATCCCGGTGGAGGCGACCCGTCAGCAAAATCCCGTGAAGTCGACGCCCGAATCTCTGGCGCGCGCCAAGAAGTGGTGGACGCTCGACTGTGAAATGTGTCACGGCAAGGAGGGGAACGGAAAAGGTGAGACCGCGAAGGAGATGAAACTTGCGATCGTGGACTTCACCGATCCGAATACCCTGAAGGATCACACGGATGGCGAATTGTTCTATGTGATCAAGAACGGACACCAGGACATGCCACCCGAAGGAGAGCGGATCAAGACCGACGAAGGATGGGACTTGGTAAATTATGTGCGGTCTTTCTCGGTGAAGAAGGGCGATACCGAGCAGAAACCGCAGTAGCGGTAGACGAGTTGTCGCCCGCGGCCAGACGCCGCACTTTTGCGTTACGGCGGATTAACCTGCGCGGCGATAGCGAGAGGCAGGCTCCGGTTCCGAATCTCCCGTTCCCAGCAAGGCCACAACGCCGCGCAGGCTCTCCCATGCCGCTTCATTTAGCGACGGCTCGGCGCTGACAAGGTCGCGAATCATCTCCCACGCTGCCATGTTGAGCGCTCCTTCCGGCGGCAGGCCCATGGCGAGAGAGACGGCGCATTGTGGACAAAAACAGATGCGTTGCGCGGAAGATTTCTGTCTTGGCTTCACTCCCACAGTTTGAGCAAACATGTAGACCGCTACGGATTTGTGTCCGGTTTCGATTTCGCGCCTGCAGCGCAAGCAAAAAATGGGTTGCACGCATGCCTTCCTGAGATGAAGTGGGAACAGAACCGCCTTCTAATGTGAAGGATTGCGGTGGTTGGCCGGAAGTATGCAGGGTGATTCCTGCGGTAGCCGATGCATCTTCGGGCTGGTCAGGCGAGGGCGAGACACCGGTGCTACGCTCATTTTCTGACTGCCCAGGCCATGCCGTCTGGGCCCTTGCCGGTTGAGATACGGCCGATGACCTTCAGGCTCTTGAGATCGACCACCGAAACGTAATCGTCGCGGCTTACAGCTACGAAGGCGCGGGAACCGTCGGGCACCATTTGTATTCCCGCGGCGCCGTGACCGAGGCTGATGCGGTCGACCGGCTCGCGAGTGCGGGCGTCGACGACTACAAGATCTCCAGTGCCGAGTTCGGAGATCAGCACGAGCCGTCCGTCCGGAGTGAACTTCAAGCGGTTCGCGGATTTGGTTTTGGCATCGATCGTCTGCACGACTTTTTTCGCCGTCACATCGACGATCGACACAGTTCCGTCATGGGAGTTTGCAGCCCAGAGCATCTTCCCGTCCGGAGAAACATCGAAGCCCTCCGGACCAGCGCCCACCGCAATGTGAGTTTCTGTCCAGCCGGAAACGTCAGAGTGCTGGTCATGTTCGAGGATGGTGATGGTATTGGCACTCACATCGGACGTGAACATCTGATTGAGATCTTTCGCAACCAGCACCATATGAGTGCGGTTCTGGCCGATTCCGAGCACCCAATCGACGCGCTGCGATGCGGGATCGTAACGGCCGATGATCTTACTCCCTTCCGCGGTGAAATAGACCTTGCCCTCGACAAAGTCCAGGCCGTGCGGAGCGATCAGAGTGCTTAGATCGATGGCCGGAAGCGCTTTTTGGGCAGCCAGATCGACGACTGAGATTGTGTGCTGCGGCCGGGAAAACGCCCCGTAGTTGGAGATGTAAGCCGTCTTGCCGTCATCGGAGGCAACGACTTCGTGGGGATCGGGACCAGCGGGAACGCGTCCGACAACTTTCAAAGTTCGCGGATCCACGATGGCAAGGGCGCTGTCCTCTTTTTCGAGGACTAGTAGCGCGGGAGACGGAGTTTGCGCCACGCTTGGAGGCCCGGCGATCAATGCCAACAGCAGTCCAGCAACCTGAAAGATGGTTCGTGCGTTCATTTCTGCTCCTTAACTCAGCTTCAAGCCATCGGGAACCATGGGTAGCGAGCGCAGGCGTACTCCGCAGGCATCGAAGATCGCGTTGCCGATCGCCGGGGCCAGGCCGACCATGGGGCACTCTCCCGCACCCACCGACGCTACCTCTTTACGGTCGATTAGAACGGTCTCGAGCACGGGGACATCGCTGAAGCGAGGCACGCGGTATTGCGACATTCTGCCGTTCAGGATTTTTCCGTTCTCGAATTCGATGGCTTCGAACAACGCTCCGCCCAGTCCTTGCACATTCGAGCCTTCGATCTGATCGCGCAATCCGTCGGGATTGACGACCGCGCCGCAATCAAAGGCGGAAACGACACGCACGACCTTAACCTCGCCGGATTTACGGTCGACGTTTACTTCCGCGAATGTGGCGATGTATCCGAGCTTTTCGTACCCGCCGCCCATGCCGAACCCTTGGCCGGCCGTCTTGCTCTTGCCCCAGCCGAACTGTTTGGCTGCGGCTTCGAAGACAGCCCGCAAGCGCTGTTCCTTGAGATTCTTCAGGCGAAATTCCAGGGGATCGATCTTGACGGCATGGGCAAGCTCGTCCATGTGCGATTCGCGCGCGAAGTGATTGGCGGTGGCGGCGAGTGCCCGGTAGGATCCCTGACGCAGCGGCATTTTGGTGGCATAAAACACAATCCGCTGGTTGGGGATATTGTAGAACGTGCGAATGCCAGCCGAGCCTGAGTTGTAATTGTGAAATTCCCAGCCGGTGATGACGCCGTCTTTGTTGACGGCGGCGCTGGCTTCCATAACCCCGGCGGGGCGGAAATAGGCCCAGGTGAATTCTTCCTCGCGCGTCCATACGACTTTCACCGGGCGCTTCGCCGCCCGCGCCAGCCGAGCCGCTTCGATGGCGGTTTCGCCGGTGTGCTTGCCGCCATAAGCCGAGCCCGTGTCTGGCATCAGGACTCGGACGTTCTCCTCAGGAATACGGAAGGCCTCCGCTAACTGACCGCGCACGCCGAAGGGACGCTGCGTGCCGGTCCAGACGGTGAGATGATCGCCTTCCCACTTGGCCAGGGCAGCTCGTGGCTCAAGTGGCGTGTGGGCGATGTAGGCAACGGTGTATGTGGCCTGGAGTTTGTGATCGGCCGCTGCCATCGCGGCGTCGATATTTCCGGTATCGAATCTATCCCCATCTCCTGTTAAATCTTTGCCTTCGGCGGGATTTTTCTTCAAATACTCGAAGAGCTCCCGGTTGGAAGGTTGTGGCTCGGTTTTCCACTCCGCCTTGATACTAGCAGCGGCCGTCGAGGCCAGGTCTGACGTCGGCGCGGCGACGCCAACGAAATCGCCGTCATGCACGACAGTGACGCCCATCTGCTCTGCAGCCTTGGTATCAAGCGACGCGAGCGTGGCGCCGAAGGCTGACGGGCGCACGATCTTCCCGTGGAGCATGTCGGGCAGCTTCTGATCCGACGGATAACGATGGGCGCCGGTCACAAAGCCGCGTCCACCGACTTTATTGGCAGATTGGCCAGCGACGGTCCACTGCGCCGCGGGGATCAAAGGATCTTCGGCGGGAAGCGTCTCAGTGAGCTGTTGACCTTTGGTCAAGGCGGCATATTCGACCGATCGATTTCCCTTCGGATCTTTGACCTTGCCATCTTCGGCAATGAGCTTCTGAGAGTCAATCTGCCACTGTTTCGCCGCCAGGCTAATCATCGTGTCGCGGGCCGCGGCAGCGACGCGGCGTAGCTGCAGATTCATAGTGGGCGTGGTGCGGCTGCCGAAGGTTCCCATGTCGTAGGGAACGAGCTGCGTGTCGCCCATGACGAGGTCGATGCGATCCATGGACACGCGGAGTTCTTCAGCAACGGCCTGCGTCAGTGACGTTCGGATGTTTTGACCCACCTCGACTTTGCCCGTAAAGACAGTGACTTTTCCGGTATCGGCGATGTGCAGCCACGCGTCGATCTCCCGGGGAAGAGATTCACCTTTCCGGCGGCCGCTCCTACCGGATTCCTGGGCAATCGCGGCCGGCTTCAGCGCCGAGATGACGACCAGCCCAGCGCCGAGAAATTTGAAAAATTCGCGGCGGTCAAAATCGAAGTGGTAGGGCGGAGGCGCGGAAAGTTCATAGCGTTCGGGCTCAATAGCAGCCTGCGGATTCAGAATGACGTTGGTTCCGCTCATCGCGTGGCCCCTTTCGCGGCGGGACCGCTCATTTGTTTCCCCGCCCGCTGGATTGCACTCACGATGCGCGGATACGTTCCGCAGCGGCAGATGTTGCCATCCATGAAATTCACGATGTCGTTGCTGGTCGGCGACGGGTTCCGCTGAAGCAGTGCCACTGCCGACATGATCATTCCGGAGGTGCAGTATCCGCACTGCAGGGCTCCAGCATCCAGAAATGCCTGCTGCACCGGATGGAGCTGTTCAGCCTTGGCGAGGCCTTCGATGGTCGTGATCTGTTTTTGTGCGACGGCTCCCACTCTTGTGATGCACGAGCGCTGTGCCTTACCGTCGATCAGCACCGTGCATGCTCCGCACTGGCCTTCGCCGCATCCATACTTGCTGCCGGTGAGGTCGAGGTGCTCGCGAAGAGTCGTCAGGAGGCTGGTTTGTGGATCAATGTCGAGGGTGTAACTTCGCCCGTTTACGGCGAGACGGATCGGGGACATGGAAGAACTCCATATGGCCAGATTTCCGGGATTTGCCTTCTCTGAAAATCATATACCCGGCGGTGCCGGGAGGGCCGGTTGACTAGGTCGTCTGCTGGGCCACTTCCGCGACAAAGACGATCCTCGGATGGAAGAGAGTGCCCGCGACCCGCGTGGCAATGGCGATCAATTCTTTTTGTCCCTGGAATACCTTCACTTGTCGAGCGCGCGAAAGTTCCGGGAGATTCACCGTGCGGCCGGTCCGGATGCGGGCAGCATTGGCATCGTCGCAAGCGACACAGGGGAGTTCAGGCAACAATTTGCGCGGGTGAACGAAGCAGGATTCCGGCACGTTGCATTGGCTCAACTGATCGAGCGTGAGGGCATCCTCGATGGAGAACTCGGCGACTTTGGTGCGGCGAAGAGCATCCAAGTGGGCGCCGCAGCCTGCCAGACGGCCCATTTCGTGTGCGATGGACCGCACGTAGGTCCCCGAAGCGACCTGCGCACGGAAATTGGCCCGGTCGCCTTCGACCGAGACGATGTCCAGCGATTTGATCTCGACTTGTACCGGTTGCAGGGCGACTTCTTTGTGTTTCCGCGCCAGCTTGTAGGCCGGGACACCATGGATCTTCTTGGCGGAGAACGGTGGAGGAAGCTGCTCGATGGTGCCGCGAAAATGCGAAGCAAGCGATTCAAGTTCGTCGCGCGTCATGCTTACTTGCTTTACCTCAGTGGTCGGCTCGCCTTCACAATCGTAGGTATCGGTGGCAAATCCAAAGCGCACAGAGCCCTCATACACTTTTTCGGCACTGGTATAGAACTGGGCGAGGCGGGTGAAACTTCCGATCACGAGCGGAAGAACGCCCGTGGCTATGGGGTCGAGCGTACCGAGGTGTCCGACCGCGCGCTGCTGAAGAATGCGGCGCACGCGGTTGACGACGTCGTGCGAGGTCAGCCCTGCGGGTTTATCGATTATGACGACGCCATTCATGAGATGATCTGGTAACTTGTTACATCCAAGGGTGCGGATTGGGGCATTGGGTGCGCCTGACTCACACGGCGCGGAAACGCAATTCGAATACTAACTTACCAAATCTCTCATGCTTCCTCTTAAAGACGACCAGCCGCGCTACAGCACGCCCTATGTGAATTACTTTGTGATCGCGCTGAACTTGCTGATCTACTTCTTCCAATGGGTTCAGATTATCCAGGACCCGCGCGGGGCGGACTTGTTCGCCCACCAGTTTGGGGAAGTGCCGGCGCATCTGGCAGCGTTTCTATCGGGGTCGCACCGCTACACGTTGCCCCAGGTCGTGCTTCCCTTTTTCACCTCGATGTTTCTTCACGGGTCGTGGATGCACGTGATTGGAAACATGTGGTTTCTGTACATTTTCGGCGATAACGTTGAAGACTACCTGGGGCATTTCAAATACCTGGTGTTTTACCTGCTTGCGGGCCTGATCGCGATGGCAACGCAGGTCGCGATTTATCCTGCGTCGAATGTGCCAACGGTCGGCGCCAGCGGAGCGATCGCCGGAGTGCTGGGCGCATATTTCATTCTTTACCCGCGAGCGCGCGTGCTGACATGGTTCTTTCTCTTCGTGTTTTACATCCCGGCTTGGGTCATGCTGGGGTACTGGTTCGTTCTGCAATTCATGGCGGGCGCGGCTTCGCTGTCGGTGACTCAAATGGGGCGCGATGTGGGCGGGGTTGCAGTGTGGGCGCATGTGGGAGGGTTTATCGCGGGGATGGTGATGATCAAGATATTTTCAGAGCGGCAACGGCGATCGCCCTACGCCTACCGCTAGCTGATCGGATCGCTACAAGGACTCCGTCCGGTCAAATAGCCGAACTGGCCTTCTGGGCAACCAATCGGGAGTGCATCCCGGGTAAAATAATCTAAATTCCCGGTCCGGCAGTCCATGAAAGCAGTCGCAATCAAGAAAGGCCAAGCGCGCGAACGAGCGCCCGGTTTCGTCGAGATGGGTATCCTCCGTTGTGACGGGTGCGGGGAGGAGTTCGCGCTCTTCCAAGATCCTGGATTTACCGACAAAGCCGTCGCCGGGCGGCAGGCACATTGGCTCGAGAAAGTGTTGGCCGACGAGCATGAGCGCGGACATTCTCACGCGGATCGAATTCAGCTGCCTGATTAACCTGGGCTTGCCTCACGCGGTGAAAATCTTTCCTTTGACTGGCGACAGGCTGGAGAGTTCCAAGCTTGGGTCAGGGGGATCCCTCGCCCCGCGGAACGACGCGGGGCTTCGGGATGACGCAGCCTGGGAGAATCCGGAGCGCGCGACCTCTTTTCTCGGTTACTCGAATGAAACACTATTTCTTCGGGCGCGATTCCGGCGGAACCAGTCCTGACAGCCGGTAGTAGACGACCAACTGGCCGTAGTGTTCGCCCGAGTGTTCGATAAATCCGTACGCCATATCGGAGACGCGGACCTGCTGGTGCGCGAATGGATCGACAAGCAGGTCGTTCATCCCGCTGTCGCCCTTGGCCTCAATGGCTTTGGCTCCATCGGCGAACGACTTTTTCACAAACGCCACCAGCTTCGCGCGGGTGTTGTAGAGCTCGGGCTTGGGATTCTCGTCTACCGGAGACTTGTCCCCGGTGAGCAAGTTGGTGAAGTAATAGTTGGCGCCGGCGGCGTGTAGCAGTTGTTGCTCGAAGCTGCGTTGCGCCGGAGTGGGCTTGAAGTTGTACTTGTCCTCGGGAAAGTCCTCGGCCATGGCGGCCAGCTTGCGCCCAATGTCGTTCCACGAATCCAGAACGACCTTGGAGGGGCTGTCGGCAGGCTTCGGAGGACCGTCTTTCTTGGCATCTTGCGCGTGAGCGGGAACAACAAACAGAACCGCGAGCAGGGCGGTACCGAGAAACGGCAACTTGGTCATGAATTTCCTCCTGGAAATTTGCGGGGACATTGTACTTGGACTGAGCTATGGCGAAAAGGCGAGCGGCGATTAAAGAGTTCCGACTGTAGGAAGGATCTCAAGGTTCTCGACGGTGGCGTTCGGCGGTAACAGCAGAACTTGCAGGATGACCTGGGCGACGGTTTCGGGCGACATCATTTTGCTGCGTGGCGCGTCGGGCCAGAGCGTCTTCCAGATATCGGTGTCGGTCGCGCCGGGAAGCAGGCCGACCACACGAATGCCGCGCGGTCTCAATTCTTCGCGTAGCGTATTCGTCAGGCCAAGAGCGGCGTGTTTCGAGGCATTGTAAGCGGCTGACCCCGGGAAGACGCGGTTAGCGGCAATCGAGAGATTGTTCACAATCGTGCCACCGCGTTTGATCATGACCAACGCGGCCTGGGTGACGAGGAAGGTGCCGTCAAGATTGGTGTCCAGAACGTCTTTCCATACCGGGAATGGCAGCTTCTCGATCGGCAGATTGCCGTGAGCAATGCCGGCATTATTCAGAAGTATGTCGAGGCGGCGGAAATCGCGCCGAGCAGCGCGAAAGAGCATATCGACTGAATGGGGATCGCGGACATCGCAAGGGTGAGCGAGGATGCGGATCTTGTGCCGCGCCAGTTCCCTGCCTGCCTTCGCAAGCGCCTTCTCGTTCCGGGCGGAGAGAATCAAATTGCATCCTTCCGCGGCGAGGGCGCGTGCGGTAGCTAGCCCGATGCCGCGCGTCGCACCCGTGATAAGTGCGACTTTACCAGCAAGGCGTCGGGGTCTGTATGTTTGAGGGCGCATTCGAACGCAGCACGGGCGAGGCTGATCTAGTGAGGACGCTGCTGCGCCCTGCCATCTTATCCCATCAGAACTTCGTATTCGGATTTCACCAATCCGCTCTTGTACGACTGAGTCGCGAGATGGCGAAGTTTGACGTCGTGCGGAAGCGGCCCGAAGAGTGGCCTGCCTTCGCCGATCAGAACCGGGACGCGTGTGACAGTGATCTTCTGGATCAATCCGGCGCGAAGGAAGCCCTGAGCGGTGAGCCCTCCGTCGACATAGGCATGCTGGAAGCCTCTGGCATCGAGGCCACGTACGATTTCCTCCGGGGTGGCGGACATTTGCTCTACGCTCGCGTCGGGGAATTTCGAGAAGTCGAGTTTGCGGGTGCTGAGGACGACGACTTGTTTTTTGCCATAGGGCCATTCCGGAAACTCGAGAATCGTTTCGTAGGTCTTGCGTCCGATGACGATGACGTCCACGATAGCGATGAATTCGTCATAGCCATGCGCTTCTCCTCCGTCATCAGGCAGAAAGTCGAAGGTACCGTTGAGGCGTGCGAGAAAGCCGTCGAGGCTGGTTCCGACGAATATTGAACATTTCATGGGTGGTTTCTTTCAGACAGAGGACGCCATCATTCCGTTTTTCCCGCGGGAATGTCAAACGGAAGTGCCGGGGCCAGTGCTAATGCGTGGACAGCCCGGGAGCGGCTGTCACTACACGCGCAATCTAAACGCCGTTGGGGCGCTGGCGAATCAGCGAGAGGAACTCGGAGCGTGTTTCCTCTTCATTGCGGAAGCAGCCGAGCATCGAGGAGGTAACGGCCGCTGAGTGCTGCTTCTCGACGCCTCGCATCATCATGCAGAGATGGCGCGCTTCGATGACGACGCCTACCCCTTGCGGTTCGATGACTTGCTGAATCGTTTCCGCGATCTGGGTCGTGAGCCGCTCCTGAATTTGCAGGCGGCGGGAAAAAATCTCGATCAGACGCGGGATCTTGCTGAGTCCGATGACGCGCCCGTTCGGGATGTAGGCTACATGCACCTTCCCGAAAAAGGGCAGCATGTGATGTTCGCAGAGGCTGAACATCTCGATGTCTTTCACGATCACCATTTCGTCGTAGGTGACCGTGAACAACGCACCTTTCAGCAGAGCCTGAGGATCTTCCTGGTAGCCCTTGGTCAGGTATTGCATCGCCTTGCGGACGCGCGCAGGTGTTGCCGCAAGGCCCTCCCGCGCCGGATCCTCGCCGAGGCGCACGAGCATCTCGCGAACTAGATCTTCGTAACTGGCGCTGGTCAGAGTGGGCGTTTCTTTCATTTTTTCAAGCGGAGATGGAGTCATAAGATTGGCTGGAAATCGTGTCTCCCTTTCGACGACTTGTGGCGCACAGGCGCGACATTCGGCCGCTGAGGGTATAGCGGTTACGATCTCGCTTCAATGCCTCCCGTGTACTCGAACGAGTTCATCATAGTCTCTTCTAGTTTCACCTTGTCCAGATGCGCAGATTTGAAGCCCCGCTGCAAAATTTCGAAGATCGTGATGCAAAGGTTTTCCGTTGTGGGCACGGTTTGGTCAAATTCTTTCAGCGTGTTCAAATTCTCGAGGTTGTAGCGCGACAGGACTTCCTGATGGACAAATCCATCCAGATCGACGAGATTGCAAACCATCCCTGTGCTCGGGTCAACCGGACCGCTGACGGTTACTTCCAGAGTGTAGTTGTGGCCATGGCCGTGCGGGTTGTTGCACTTGCCGTACGTCTCACGATTCTCGGCGGCTGACATTGCGTTGCTGTGTAGCCGATGCGAGGCGGAGAAAAGATAGCGGCGGCTGAGATGGGCCTTCATAATGTTCGTTCGTTGAATGTCGGTTGTTGATTGAAGCCCGCTGAAACGTATCTGCCTTGGAACGACAATCGACCATTCATCAATCGACAATTTCCTTTCTTACTTTTCTCCGTAGAAGTCGACGAACAGATCCGGGGTTTCGTAGACGCGTACTCGGTGCAGGTGGGCTTGTTGCAGCTTCGATTCCAGGCGCTGCCAGATCGCGATCGCAAGATTTTCGGTGGTCGGGATCTGCTTGTAAAACTCCGGGACTTCTTTGTTCAAGAAACGGTGATCCATGGCATCGAGGACTTCGCGGTGCATAACTTCTTTGAGTTTCTTCAGATCAACGACGAAGCCGGAGCGCGGATCGACTTCTCCTTTTACGGTCACTTCGAGCGTGTAATTATGGCCGTGACCGTTGGGATTATTGCATTTGCCAAACAGGCGCGCGTTCTCTTCCGGCGTGAAGTCAGGATTGTGATAATAGTGCGAGGCGGAGAATTCGGCCTTGCGAGTCAGATAAACCATTCTCTACGCAGTCCCCTCAGTTCAAGTCTCGCTTGAGTTTGAGCTCGCAGCGAGTGTTTCTTGCAATTAGCAACATCGGGTTGTTGAAACCCCATGCCATCACGTCTATAAACGAATTCGCTGGGAGCAGAGTCATCTATGCCTCCCCGCCGCTGGTTGTGTCTTGCTGAGACTCACCAGACTTTCAGAATACATGCGGCCTTTCCACGGAATGCTGCCTTTGGAATGGGCTCGCTTCGAGCGAAGAAGCAGATAAGCAAACATTGGCATGCCGAACAGGACGCCCCGGATAAGTTTGCCCAGGGAATAGTTTGCGCTCTTAAGTCTCATGGCTAGGTAAACAAGAAATACGAAGGCTAAAGCGAAGTCTCCCTTCTTCCATCCCCGCAGAGCGACCCCGGCTGTGATCATCGCTGTCCCAAGCCATAGAGATATCCAGAAGAACAGCGTCTTTGCCGCCAGCCACCCGAGATTGGGAAACAATAAGGCCAGGTTTTTGGTCCAGCCGTCGCGCAGTTGGGCGTAGTTGCGGTACATGCGGGTGCGGACGGCGTCGGCTCCATAGCGGAATCTGATTTTGCGGCCAGAGCCTTTTACCGCGCGTGCCAATGCCACATCTTCGAGGATGTCGGCCGCTACCGCAGCGTGCCCTCCGACGGACTCGTACACGTGGCGCCGGATCAGGAAGTACTGGCCATTCGCGGCAGCGTCCGGTGTATTCGGATCGCCGACTTTCGCGAGCGGATACTGACGCGCCAGTTCGGCAAAAACCACGGGAAGGACTGCTATCTCCCAGAATGTGACGGCAATTTGTTCTGGCGAGTAGGAGAGCAGGTCGACATGGTTCTCCCGAGCTTCGGCCAAGGCGCGGGCGAGCGACCCTGGGAGATGGACGGTGTCCGCATCGGTAAAAAGCAACCATTCGCCGCGCGCGAGACTTGCGCCGGTGGTCACGGCGTTGTTCTTGCCGGTCCATCCCGAAGGCAGCGGTCCGGCTTCGATCACACGCACTTCGGGAAACGAACACGCGATCTCTTTGGTGCGGTCGGTGGAGTGGTCGTCAACCACGATGATTTCGAATTTGACGCCGGTTTGCGCGGTGAGCGATTCGAGGCAGGCCCCGAGGCTGGCCTCTTCGTTGCGGGCGGGAATGATGACGGAAACGGCCACGGGACCGGTTTCCATTGCTTTCGCGACTGAATCGGTCGCCGCCATACGTCGAATTTATTATTATAGCCGGGTGCATCATCTCATCCGGAATACCGTTTCATCCATCGCCATCGCGTTCCTGGTTTTCCTTGCCGGCTGTTACAGCGGAACACGCCCGCCGCGGATCGGCCAGGCGGCGCCAGAGTTCACGGTTCAGGATTCACAAAGCTCGATCACGCTGAGCCAGTATCGCGGACAAATTGTAGTTCTGAATTTCTGGGCAACCTGGTGCGCTCCGTGTGTGGAGGAGATTCCATCGCTCATTGAAATGCAGCGGCGGATGAAGGCCAAAGGCATCATCGTTCTGGCGGTAAGCGTTGACGTGGACGAGAAAGCCTACCGGCAGTTCGTCAAGGAGCACAACGTCAACCTGCTGACCGTGCGCGATCCCAGTGGCAAAAGCAACGGCCTCTACGGGACCTACAAGTTTCCCGAGACTTACATCATCGACCGCAACGGCATCATGCGGCGCAAGTTCCTTGGAGCCGTGGACTGGACGGCGCCCGATATCACTGAATTCCTGAGCAAGCTATAGCCCGGCACATTACAACGTAAACTTCAATCCCCAGTTTTTCGGAACTTGTGTAGGTACGTTTCAGGGCCAGTACGTCTAACCATCAACCACGAGGAGAGCTGGCTGTGAAGTCATCCAAGAAGGCAGCGGGGTTCCTGCTTGTATTTTGCCTGGCGTGCCTTGTGCCAGCCGCGGCCCAAACGAAGGCAGTCGCTTCGCCCGAAACCAAAGTGCACATGGAGCGGATCGAGAGCGACATCGTGGAACTCCCTGGCGCTCCCGGGGAAGCGCCTTCGGCCCTCAGTCTTGCGGAACTCATGAAGACGCTCAACGTCCCGGGACTGAGTGTGGCGGTGATTGAGCATTACAAGATCGCGTGGGCCAAGGGTTACGGAGTCATCGAGCCGGGGTCCAGCACTCCCGTGACGCCCCGGACTTTGTTCCTGGCGGGCTCGATCAGCAAGCCGGTGGCGGCGACGGGAGCGATGGCGCTGGTGCAACAGCGCAAGCTCTCCCTCGACGAGGACGTCAATCAGAAGCTGACTTCGTGGAAGGTTCCAGAGAACGAATTCACCAAAAGCGAGAAGGTTACGCTGCGGAGGCTAATGTCACATACGGCTGGACTGACGGTGCATGGTTTTCCGGGATACGACGTAGACGCACCGATGCCGACCCTCGTGCAAATCTTCAATGGAGAGAAACCCGCCAACACCGCTCCTATTCGAGTCGATATTGTGCCGGGAACCCAGGAGCGATATTCGGGCGGAGGCATCACCATCGAGCAGCAACTCATGACGGATGTTACGGGAAAACCGTTCCCGGCCCTGATGCGGGAACTCGTTCTGGACAAGATCGGTATGAACGACAGCAGCTACGAACAGCCGCTGCCTCCCTCTCGCGCGGCAATGACCGCCGGCGGAGCTTATTTGGATGGAAAGGCGGTGCACGGGAGGTGGCACATTTATCCGGAAATGGCCGCTGCGGGTTTGTGGACTACGCCCAGCGATCTGGCGAAGTTTGCCATCGAGATCGCCTTATCGGAGCAGGGCAAATCGAATCGGGTGCTTTCACAAGTCACCGTGAGGGAGATGTTGACGCCGGTTAAGGACCAGGCTGGGCTAGGATTTTTCCTTGATAAAGAGAACCCCGGGGAGTTTGGGCATGGCGGTTCAGATGAAGGCTTCCAGGCCCTACTGATGATGAACGGCGATACCGGCAATGGCGTGGCGATCATGGCAGATTCCGATAACGGAAACTTCCTTGAGGATCTGATTTTGCGCCGCGTGGCCAAAGAATATGCGTGGAACCACAAGGCTCCGGAGAATGTTGGAGGCCAGCTATTTCTGATCAATAACCTGAAGGGAAGCACGACAGCGTTGCAGCGATACGATGAGTTGAAAAAAGCGGGCAACACGGCAGTAAACGAGCAGACCCTCAACACGTTGGGCTATCGACTGCTCTATTCCGGAAAGGACGAGGAGGCGATTGAGGTGTTCCGGAAGAATGTTCAGGAGTATCCGCAGTCGGGAAACGTGTATGACAGCCTGGGCGAAGCGTACGCCAAGGTTGGACAGAAGGATCTGGCGATCCAAAACTATGAGAAGTCGCTACAGCTAGACCCCAATAACAAGAATGCGGTCGATCGCTTGAAGAAGCTCAAGGGTGAGGCGAGCATGGATCCCAAAGTGATGCAGCAGGATGGCTTTACCGTGGTTGGTATCAGCGCGCGCACCACCAATGCCCGTGAAATGACCGCCGACGGGGTTATCGGGAAGATGTGGGGTCGGTTCATGTCCGAAGGATTAGCCGAGAAAATTCCGAACAAGGCGGACCGGAACCTAGTAGCTGTCTACACCGACTATGCTGGCAATCATGATGGCGAGTATACGTTTCTGGTTGGGGCAAGGGTCACGTCGGACACGCAGGTTCCGCAGGGGATGGTTGCTAAGAAGGTTCCAGCGGGTAAATACGCGATGTTCACCACCGAGAAGGGGCCTGCGCCCAAAGTCGTACCCGAGCTGTGGATGAGAATTAATTCCCTGCCGAGGTCAGAAGTGGGTGGGGACCGGCTATACAGAGCGGATTTCGAACTCTATGACGAGCGCGCGTCGGACCCGCAGAATTTGCAGGCAGATGTATATGTGGGGATTCGGTAGCTGTTAGCTCTCAGCTTTCAGCCTGCGCTTTTTGCCGCCCCCTCGCAGAATCGAGATCTTCAATTTGCGCGTGTTTCTTGACGGCCACGCTGCTCCAGCCTAAGATGGCGGCCCAAAGTTAATCGATCTCGGAATGGATCCCTCCAAATACAAACCTCAGCCCGTAGACACGTCGGCGATCGAATTGGACGAAGGTCTGCGGGCCATCATCGAGGCGCTAGCCCGCAATAACCACGAGGTGTGGGCACGTGCGCGTGCGGCGGAGGGATGGAAGTACGGGCCGGAGCGAAATGATGCGCGGAAGGAACATCCGGGGCTGGTGCCTTATGAGCAGTTGAGCGAGGGCGAGAAGGAAATCGATCGTGGGACTGTCTTGCAGACCTTGAAAGCGGCAGTCGCCCTGGGCGCAAAAGTCCGTCCCGAAAAGGAATCTTCGCGGCCAGTTGATAAAGAGCTGTCAAAGCGCTCCGCGGACGATATTTCCGAGTGGCCGCCGTGGCCCCAGGGCGAGGCCTTGGCTGCGCTCGAAAAAACTCGCGATGCGATCACCGATGTCTACCATTCCGCCGACAAGTCCGCTGGAGTGAATCTGAAATGGCATCGCGTCGTCGCCATCACGATCGCGTTAGCCGGTACCTATGCGGTCATAACGGCGATCCTGCAGCTTTATGCGCCTGGACGAGGCGATTTGGCGGGTTGGATCGAACTCATATTGGCCGGCCTGGCGGTTCTCGCGCTCATCGCAGGGTTACTTGGGAAATTCATGCGGAAATGGCTGGTGTTTCGCCATCAAGCGGAGCGGTGCCGATTTTTGAAGTTCGACTTCCTCCTGGAGACAGCATTGGCAGGCCGCGATCGAACCAAACTGAAGCGCATCGCACATCATTTCCAAGAACTGGCGCAAGAGATCGGAAGAGTCGATCTGGAGGACATGGAGGATTGGCTGAAAAAAGAGCACGTCCTGCAGAAACCTCTGGTGCCGTCGGAGAGTGAATTCGTATCGCACGACCTGCGGACTCTCGCCGAGCATTACCTCAAAACACGGCTCGAGATTCAGTCCAATTATTTCTCGAAGCAATCCAAGCGTGACTCGCTCTGGAATTGGCAGTCGCAGGACCATGTTCCAATGCTGTTTGCGGCAAGCATCTGCTTCGCGGTCGCTCATTTTGCAGTCGAGCGCTGGCACCTTGCGCCAGAGCAGAACGGCCGTTTCCTCACCTTGCTGGCGGCTTGTTTTCCCGTGATCGGAGCAGGCGTTCGTGCCCTTCGAGGCATTTCCGAGCCTTCGCGAAATAACCTGCGCTTCACCGCCAAGTGCAACGCGCTGAAAGAACTGATCGAAGAACTGGAACGGGAGATGGCCGGACCCGCGAAATCAAGCGAATTGGTACGTCTTCTCTGGAAGGGCGAGCAGATCCTGGAGGGCGAGCATCGCGAGTGGCTGCGCCTGATGATGGAAGCGGAGTGGATCGGCTAGAGCTGCCGTTCAACTTTCCGGAAGCGGACTAACGGCTAGCTCCCTCCGCAGTTCGCCGTTTTCGTCCCGGAGATGTGAATCCCGTATTGATCGTGGCCCTCTATGCGGTTCTGATCCGCGGAGAGCGTGACCGTATCCACCGGCTTGGGCCAGGTGAGGCTATACGAGAGACCTGCGCCGCGCCAGTGGCCGCTGACGCCGTTCGCAGAAAACGTGCCGCCAGGCTGGATCGCAACGATCACGCCGTTGTACCAGCGCCAGGTCCCAGGAAGTCCGGGCCCACCGGCGAGTTTGGTGGCGGACATCGAGTAGCCGTACTGATTGCCTCCACTCAGGGTGCGTCCATCGGGGGAAAGCGTAATCGAGTCGACCGCTTCCGGCCAGGTGAACGTGTATGTCCGTCGCGAGCGGTCGATCGAGCGCCATTGAGCCGTGAATGGGCCAGCGGTCATGAGGCCGTTGGGGCTGATCACAACGGAGCCATTGTTGAACCAGCGCCAGCATCCTATGACGGGATCGATTCCTGAGGCCGCGTCGCTGCCAGACACCCGGCGATTGGAAGCGCCCGGTAGTCCTGACGAGACAGGAGTGGGATTCTCATTTGCACCTGCGTTGCCGCCAGCGGTTTGTGTGGCGGGTCCACTTCGCCCCCACAACACGATCGCCAGAATCACCGCAACCGCGGCGGCCGACACGATGGCCGGGACAAGCCACGTCTTCTTCTGTGGCAGCGGCACGGGACCCGGGAGCGTCTCAGGAACTATCGCCGGTTTCGGAGGCGGGCCGGGCGGCACGACGGGAGGCAGGGGCGATGGGCGCGGCGGCAGAATTTTGAGAATCGTGTCCGCGAGGTTATCGAGATGGCGATCGAGAGGAGGCGTTAGCGCGTCCAGCCAATGAACCGAGCCGATGAAGTAGTCGAGGGACTTGCCGGGGAGCACCTCTTCGATGCGCAACGGGATGACGGTCGCGCCGTGGCTAACCGCCCGTTCGACCTCTTTTGCGATATGGATGGAGTTGTTGGCGTTGGAAGAAAGCAGCAACACCATGATGCGGCAGGTGTGAATTGCGTCAATGATTGCTTCGCCATAGGGCTGGCCGGGCTCAACGTCGCGGGGAGCGATCCAGCAGCGTATTCCGCGCGCCTCAAGCCGCGCGCAGACGGCGTCGGCGATCGCTTTGTCCTTTGAAGAATGACTGATAAAGACGTCGTGTGCCAACCGATACTCCCCGGGTTCAGGCGCGGATTGTATCATCCGACAACCCGGGGTCCCATGGCACGGGACGGCTACCCAAGCCTGAGTTCCTCGCGCTTTTCAGAGGCGTGCGCGCCTGAGCCGAAGCGCATTCGTGATCACGGAAACGGAGCTGAAGCTCATTGCCGCCGCGGCAAAGATGGGGCTAAGAAGCAGACCGAAAAACGGGTAGAGAACGCCCGCGGCGATCGGAACGCCTATCGCGTTATAGGCAAACGCGAAGAAAAGATTCTGTCGGATGTTGCGCATGGTCGCCTGGCTCAGCTTGCGGGCGCGAAGAATTCCCTCAAGGTCGCCCTTGACGAGTGTGACGCCGCCACTTTCCATTGCGACATCGGTGCCGGTGCCCATGGCGATGCCCACATCGGCCTGTGCGAGAGCGGGAGCGTCGTTCACCCCATCACCTGCCATGGCGACTACTCTTCCCTGCTCCTGCAGCTTCTTGACCACTTCCGACTTCCGCTCGGGCAACACCTCCGCTTCGAATTCGGTGATGCCCAGTTTCTCGGCGATCTTTGCAGCGACGCCTTTGCTATCCCCAGTGAGCATTACGATGCGAAGGCCCTGAGCCTTGAGGTCGCGGACGGCCGCAGGCGTGGAAGCTTTGGGCTGATCCTCAACCCGAATGTTTCCCGCATATTTTCCATCCACCGAAATGCTGAGTCGTCCATCGTCATATCGCGGAACGTTGTCGACATTCGGCGCCTGGATCGCTCCGACTTGCACCATCAGAGCGGGAGTACCTACCGCAACCTTGTGTCCGTTGACCACGCCGAGGATGCCCTTTCCGGGGATGGATTCGACCTCTTGCGGCGAAGTAAGTTGCAGATTGCGCCGAGCCGCTTCCTGCACGATCGCGTTTCCCAAGGGGTGCTCGCTGGCCCGTTCCAGGCTGGCGGCAAGTCGAAGCATCTCCGGATTCTTCTCAAGATCCTGAGAGATGCTCACCACCCGCGGCCTGCCTTCCGTGAGCGTGCCGGTTTTGTCGACTACGAGGGTGTCGACTTTCTCCAGGGTTTCAAGCGCCTCGGCATTCTTGATCAACACTCCGGCGTGAGCTCCCCGGCCGGTGCCGACCATGATCGCCATCGGCGTAGCCAGACCAAGTGCGCAGGGGCAGGCGATGATAAGCACGGCTACGGCGTTCACCAGCGCATGCGCCAGGCGCGGCTGCGGACCCGCCAGACCCCAGGCTGCGGACGTGATGATGGCGACCCCCACCACGGCCGGAACGAACCAGGCGGAAACTCGATCGGCGAGTTTCTGGATTGGCGCCCGGCTACGTTGCGCCTGACCGACAAGCTGAACGATCCGTGCGAGCAGCGTTTCGGAACCAACTCGTTCAGCCTGCATCACAAACGAGCCGTTGCCGTTCAGCGTCGCTCCGACTACTTTGCTGCCAACAGATTTCTCCACCGGAAGCGACTCCCCGGTGACCATCGATTCGTCGATCGCGCTGGTCCCTTCGAACACAACCCCATCGACGGGAACTTTTTCTCCCGGCCGGACGCGGAGTCGATCGCCGAGCTTGACCTGTTCGAGGGGCACGTCTTTTTCGGAGCCGTCGGCGCTTACAAGACGCGCCGACTTGGGACTGAGGTCAAGCAGGGCACGTAAGGCGGCGCTGGTGCGGCTGCGGGCGCGTAGTTCCATGACCTGTCCCAGCAGGACAAGCGTTGTTATGGCAGCGGCGGCCTCGAAGTACAGGTCGGGGTAGCCGTCCATTCCGCGCATGGACTCGGGAAATAGGCCGGGGGCGACAGTGGCGCCGACGCTGTACAGATAGGCAACGCCGCTGCCAAGCCCGATCAGCGTGAACATGTTCGGGCTGCGATTGACCAGGGAAGTCCAGAAGCGCTGGAAAAATGGCCAACCGCACCACAGCACCACCGGGGTCGCCAGCAAAAGCTCGACCCACGGCAGATTGATTGGCACACCGAAGAGGTTGAGGTCGATCCTGACTCGGGCGTGCCAGATCATGCTTCCCATGGCGACCGCTAGCAAGGGCGCCGTGAGAATCACAGCGACCCAGAATCGCCGCGACATATCGCGAAGTTCGGGATTCTCTTCCGGCGCGGCGGTCACCGTGCGCGGCTCAAGCCCCATGCCGCAGATGGGGCACGACCCCGGCCCAGAACGCACAATCTCCGGATGCATGGGGCAGGTGTATTCGGTCCGAGCGGCAGCGACGGGCATCGCTGGCTCCAAAGCCATCCCGCACGAGGGACAAGGGCCTGGCTTCGATTCGCTCACTTCAGGGCACATGGGGCAGACGTATGCCGCTTGGCTTGCGGGCTTCGAAGCTTCAAGGGGCGCGCCCGTGTGGACTTGATGGTGAGCATGGCCTAGCGACGCAGATGGCATTTGTAGCGAAACCAAGCCTGCCTGTTTCGTTACGGGCCTGGAAAGATGGACTTTTGGGTCAGTTTTGAACTTATCGCGGCAGCCGGCGCAGCAGAAGTAATACTTCGTTCCGTTGTGCTCGCAGATATGCTTGGCGGTCTCAGGATTCACATTCATCCCGCAGACGGGGTCGCGTTCGAGTGCATCAGCCGGTTTCGAGTCGTTCATGAGAGGTGGCGTCGGCGCTATCGCCGGAAGCCGTGCTGTTTTGATTGCAGATGCTCTATATTGGATTCTCCCGGGGCCTTGAGCTCCAGGAGTTCAAATCCATCATACCCAAGGATTTCAAGGCGATGACTTATCTGGAAGTGGTGTTCAACATCGGCGGGCTGCCGGGAGAGACGGAACTGCGAGCCATCGACGCGATGCGCGAAGTGTACGGAATCCGCCGCGTGGTGTTCAACGGAAAGGATCGCACAGTTCGAGTGGAGTACGATGCCTCGCGTCTGAAGCAGGATGCCGTCGCAAAAATGCTCAGGCAAGCCGGCATCGATGTGCGCGAGGCTGTGGCGCTGGCTTGAAGCAAGGCCTGCCTGGATTAGCCGTGGTTTAGCAGAGCCTGAGACGACTGGGCTGTGCAAATTGCGGTCTGACGTTGTATGGGATTGCTGCGAGCGGGAGGGCTGAGTTTGCGGCAAATTGCAAGGGGTGCCCAAGAAAACCTCTGGCCGAAGTTATTCTCTGGAGCACCCCGTTGCGCGCCACTTCGTCTGCTATGGGTAGAAGCATGCGACGTGCCGTTCTGCAAGCCCTTCAAAATAAACACTTGTCCGAGTGGGGCCCTCTGTAGGAATTGCCCAGCGGGGGAAAGATTTACTACGCAGTAAAGGAAGCAACAACGCAGCCAGTGCAATCTGTTGAAAACGCCCGTCCAGCAAGGGCTTCGCAGTTACACAGTAGGGCAAGGTATCGTCAAATCTGGACATCGTCCGATGGTCACTGATGCGGCTGAGTTCATGCGCCGAAGTGCAATCGTTCTCAGCGAACTCCTGTAGGACAGTTTTATTTGCAAGGTGATTTGAGCTCGACTGGGGGGACTGAGGTTCTTCGGAAATCGATTAGGGCGGGAATCGAGTCTTCCGTTATAATTTGTGGGTCCCTTCACCGGCAATCATCGTTCTGCCGCATCCGCGCCCTTAGCTCAGTTGGATAGAGCGTCTGGCTACGAACCAGAAGGTCGGGAGTTCGAATCTCTCAGGGCGCACCATTTCTTCAAATACTTAGGGCCCGCCGAGTTTCGGCGGGCCCTCAAATTGTGCGGGAATTGTGCGGGAAACTGTTCCGCGGTTCATCTTGCCTTGCGCATCGCGATAACCTTTCGCTCCGCGGCATTGGCGAGATAAAGCTGAGTCCGGGCCAGCGCTTCCCGTTTCTGCTCTTCGCTCACGATTGCATACCGCCGAAACATACTATCCGTCCGATGGCCCGTGATCTTCATGGCGACTGGGACAGGAACGCCAGCACGGACGAGATTACGAGCGGCTGTGCGCCGGAAATCATGGAAGATAGCTCCCGTGTACTTGAGTTCTTCCCGCTTCCAGATTCGCCCGCATTCGGAGCACTTATTCTCCTCGTCGACGTCGGAGCCGCAGCCGGGACAAACAAGCTTCCCAACTCCGGCTGCGCAGCATGCGGTCGCCCAGGCCTTACGGAAGTCTCCAACCGGTTGCCCGTCCAGGTGAAAGACGTACTCTGAAACGTGCGCAATTCCATCTTTGCTGTGCCATGACCTTACAGCGCGGCGGCGCTCGATAATTTCGTCTAATTCGCCTTCGCGCGGAACGCTCTCGGGTTTGCGAGTTTTCGAGTTCGCGGCCCGCAAGTAAATTACGTCATCCGCAACGTCCGACCATCGCAGCGACTGCAGCGCGCCCTTTCGCCATCCTGTCAAGAATCCGAAGCGAGCGAAATCGCGAAGGTAGTCGGGAAGATGCTGGACTACTACGTCAAAATGCTCCGCTTCGAAAAAACCCTGCCGCTCGTTCCCGACTTCCGACAGCCGCGGAATAAACGGAGCGCTGGCGAGTTTCTTAGTGCGCACGGCCAGCCTGAAGGCTTGCCCCAGGAGCTGGCTCCGCCGGTTGCACGTGGCCGGGCTGTATCCCTGCTCGCGAAGTTCTTCGATATAGGTGCTGATGGAATCCGCGGTGAGGTCCACGGCTCTCCGGCTGCCAAGATATTCGCGAAGAGGCTTTACGTTTGAGTTCACCTTGACGTTCCACTTTCCGCGCAATTTGTAATCGCATTCCAAGCTGTCGAGCAAATCTGAAATAGATACGCGCTGCTGTTTCGGGCTGATGAAGGTGCGTGCGCCGATCTGATCCGCGAAAACTTCCTTGAGCTTGTTGCGCAGAAATTTTCGGGCCTTGTCCTCGTCAGTCTGATCTGTCGATTCGCGATACTGTTTTCCGCGTAGCCAGTACTCGCACCAGTAGAACGGACTGCCTTTGCGGAGATAGATTCGCCCGTCGCCTCTCATAATGCACCCCCGTCAGACTCTTTCTTCGCGAATCGTGTTTGGGCTGCTTTGCGAGCGCGTTCGGAGCGCTCTTTTTTGCTCATGTTAGCCGCGGCGATTTTTCCGCCCTTGCTCCCGATCTTCGCCAGATACTTACTTAACTCGCTTTTCTTCGGCATCAGATGCCCCTTTTCTCTGCCGTTACGCTTACCGGCTTAGCATTATCGTATGCTTAGCAGCTAAGGATAGTCAAGGGTCTATCTGGGTCGCCCTTTTCTGATGTAGTCGTCGATGCCGAGGCTGGAGAATAGAAGGCTGCGCCCCATACGTCGCGTAAACGGCAATTTGGCATGATTTCGGTATAGGTAATCCGCGGAAACCCCGAGCCGCTCCGCGGCGCCGGCAACGTCAAGCAGTTCATCTCGTGGCTGCAGCACTGGCGGAGCTGCGAGCCGGGCTTGTGCAGTAGCCCGGATCTCTTCCAGGTCCCCAAGAAAACGTGGCAGTTGCTCGCTGGGTAACGTTCGCGCGGTCTCGAGGAGCTGTAGAGTGTGTGCGTTCATCGTTTCCGCCTTCATACCGATCCCGTCGCAGACAGCGATTTCATACACTCCCGACAATCGCCCGAAGTTCCGCGGGAAGCAGTCGGATGTAGCGCGCAGATCACCTCCGCCTTCGGCGGCTGCGGCCCTAGTTGCTGGTGAGTACAGCGCACGACTCCGCCGGCGGCCGCGTAACGCCATCCCGTTCCAGAGCAAATGGCGCATTCTAGTTTTTCTTTGGCCTTTGACTTTGTGGGTGGGTAGGGAGGGTGGGTGGGGGCATTGCGGTCAGCATGCTCCGAGCATGCGGTGAGCATCAGTTCTTTCCAGTTCGGCGGCCGAAAATCGATACTATCGGGGCCTTTTTCCTTGTTGCAGCTCTCGCACAGCGGTTGCAGATTGTCGATCGCATCAGAGCCGCCCTGGTATAGCGGAATGATGTGGTCTTTGTGTAACTGGCCTTCGCGGCCGCAACGTGCGCAGCATCTTCCGCAGACTCGAATCAGCTCCTGCCATTCCGCGTCCCTATGTTTGCCTTTTGCTTGAGCGTCCGCAAGACGTTCGGCCCGTTTCTTGTTATTCCCTTCTTTGCGCCAACGGGCGTTCGCCGCCTCTGTCGCCTGCTCTACCCTTTGCGATCGCTTGCAAACGTACGGCTGGCGCTCCGCCCAGTTATGCAGCGAGCTGCTGAGTTCCTGGCCGTCAAGAAATCCGACTTCGCGGAGAGCTTTGGCTAAGGCGCCGGGAGCGCCAATCCAACCTGCAGTGATCTCGATAAACTCGTCCGTCTTGTCGGCCAGGTCACCATCCGCGTAATTGTCGGCGGCCGCAGTCCAAAGTCGCAGGAGAGAGAGAACACCATCGCAACCCAAGCGGCGCTGTAACATCTGCGTCTTAGCGTGGCTGAAAAAGTCAGAGTACAACCGGAGATCTTCAGCCATCGTCGCGATGCCTCACCAGGCGAAACCAACTCCGATCGCCTTCCTGTTTGCTCTCAATGCGATGGCCTAGTCGCCGCAGTTCGTAGATACGCGCGTTGTACTGGGCGATGCCAAGGTTAAGAATTTGCGGAAGCGGGATCCACTCGCACAACCGACTTTCAAGCAGGGCGAGAAGCCGGTCGCGCTGGGTGGAGTGATCGAACGGCAATGGCAGTGATCTGCTGGTCATGACGCAGAGGATGCGTCATGCTAGGCGTGTTCTGTACGGGATAACAATTCGCTCGGGGATTTTTGTAGGGATTAAGCCCATTTCCATTGGGGATAAGCCCAATGAAAATTCGGGCGTGAATTTTTATTGGGCTTTGTTCTTGTGGTAAGCACGGTAGTGTCTGTGGTATTCAGCAACCGTATCGAACCCAAGATGTTTGCTCACGCTTATGCGCCGCCGCGCATCAACAATTGAATGCCTATCGTTCGTGAATTGGACTGGGATGAGATTCTCAACATCTAGTCCGACCAAATACCAGGTCGTGGATTCGTCGATCTCTGGCTTTCGCCCACCTTTCCGGCTCGTCGGCTTAGGGCTGGCTGGCGAATGGCCGCTGCCCTTTGTACGAAGGAGTTCATATGCCTCCTTGAGACGCTTACTATGTTGTTCACGCCGTTCTTGATTCCCCGCCCAATGAAGTTTTTGACGTTGACTTATCTTCGTCCCCTCACGTTTACGGATTGTGGGGTCGGACCACTTCGCCCGCTGTGCGGCAAGCATCCTGCTCAACGCGCGTTGGCGAAAATCGGGATCGGCCCACAGAGCCTTAATCTTCTTACTCCGTCGCTCTCGCCTCTGTAACGCGTTTACTTTTTGTTGGCCTTCGGCAACGCGCTGGCGATATTCCGCACTCTTCCACAGTCGACGCGTGTTCCGACTCTTGCGTGACCTAAGACTCGCATCGCCCGATGCCTGCAACCGCTTCGCGATTACATCTGGCGCTGCGAGTGCTTTGCGAACCTTTTCGCTATGCTCTTTCCGCCGTTCTGGGGTCCACATCGCGCTAATCGTTCTCTGAAACTCTGGATCGGCAGAGCGCCGCTTCGCTGCTTCACTCATCCGCCGACGGCTTAGCCGCGTAACGTGTCGCTTGAGTTTCGGACTGGTTGCCATATCTCACTCGCCACCTTTCTTCTTGGCTTGGCTCCAGCGCGCTTTGGCTGCTTTCTTTGCCAATTCAGTACGGCGTTTAAGCGGCATATTCTTTCGCGCCCGTAGACCCGTCGGCCATCTTTTTAAGTGACCGCGAGCTAGTGACCGCGGACTGGCGCCCGCCAGCTGGTGACCGCGACTATGGGGTAAGTACTTAAACCTCTGCGACTTAAGCAGTACACCTGAAAAAACGCTTTATTTTGGCGTACAGAGCCGGTCTGGGTGCGGCGCAACCCGACCGGCAGTTGTCGGCACCTGCGGGGTATGTTCCCCGGCGGCCTTTTTCGCCAAAACGGAGCCTCATGCCCCTTCTCCCCCTGCTGCAATACGCCTCACCCTTCCGCCCCGCTTTGGTTGAGTGGTAGAGTGCAATTCCAGGATTGCATGGAGGTAGGCATGACGAAATATTTGAAAGCAGCGGCATCGCTTCTGATCGCGGTTGTATGCCTTCAAATCGCAGGTTTGGCCCAATCGACAAGCCCGGGTGCTGTGAAGGTCTTTGACGGCAGCAATCACTTGCTCGGGACATTAGTCAGCGTGACTCCCACGACGGGGAATACCGCGCCTGATGGTTTCGTTCTATTCAGGAACGGCTATTTCATTGCCATGGGCTTTACAGGAAAACTGCCCGCCGGCTTCCAGAGCAACACAGTTTACTGGACAGGCGCTAATTGCACCGGAGACCCATATCTTTACGCCGGCGACCAAGCAACAATGAGCCGAAGAATGGTGATCTGGGACGGTCTTGCCGCTAATTCACTGTATGTGCCGTCTGGAACTGGCGAGGAAGCTGCTGCCGTCAAAATGCCGCAGGTTGGCTCTGCTGAGGGTGAAGCAACGCAGGCAGGCACCAGCTATTGCACAAACGAAGTGCAACCCAACATCACGGCGTTTTTGCTGTCTCCCTTCGATCCGGTCAAAGTTCTGGGCTGGAACTTGAGTGGCACCCCCCTGCGGGCAACCGGACCACTACAGTTCAAAGAGAAGTAAATCGGGAGAGAGAGCTTAGTCTGTCGCTTATTTTTCGCCGAACAGTGTTTTGCGGGCGTCTTCTTTATCATCCCCCCAAAGGGCGTGACCGATGTATTTCGCGATTTCGTAGCCTGCATAAATCTTCCACGCCATCGGCCAATTCGGCACCGTCTTATCGAGCCAGGTGGAAATGTTGGAGTATGTCCCATAGACCTGCGAAGCTCGTTTGGCCGCAGTCATTGCGACCATTCGGCTGGTATCGCCCGCGGCTTTCGCTTCTTCCAGCCCTTTATTCGCCATAGCCAGTAGCTTGGCGGCTCCCTGCCCTTCGATTGTTCCGGCGGCGACGTCGGCATCTCGAGTTGTGTCCGACCAAGTTCTGTACAAATTGCGCAAGGTCGCCTCTGGAATCTCTCCCGCGGCCTGACCAACAGCTTTTGCGGCTTCTGGCGCGGCCTTCGCAGCCATCGGAATTTCACTGGCAATTCTTCCAGCCCCAAGAACCGGAGCGGCTGCCTGGATTGTCGCTCCCGCTACTCGCGCCGGGCCCTTTACCCAATGGCCTGAACTTGTTTCCCACAATCCCTGGCTAACATCCTGCCCGAGCGACTTCTCGCCAGTTTCTGCGCCCAGCGTCGTATCCGTGGCCGCTCCGAAAGCCGCGCCAAGATAATCCTCCCAGCTCGCGGCTTTGATGGGCTGCGTATCTAGGCGCTGCCCGCCGTCCTTGAAAGCGCCGGCCAGCTTCGAATGCGGCACCATGGCCTCGGATCCATCTGGAAATCTCATCGGGTGCAGCAGTTCGCCGCTGTCGTACATGGCGTCGACTATCTTTTCTTTCGGGACCATGGCAATCGAGCCGTCCCGAAATTGCATCGGCATGGCTCCTTCGGATTGCGGCTGCGGTTGCGCCTGCGCCTGTGGTTGTGGCTGTGGCTGTGGTTGTGGCTGTGGTTGCGCTTGTGGCTGCGCTTGCGATTCAACCTGCGGGGTGTCTGCTGGTGTCATGGGTTTAAATTCTTGGGATCAGCGGCCTTCCTAACGATCGCTCCCCACTTGCCCCCAAGACCCGCTGGATTATCCGCGGCGCCTTGGACTACCACCGGAGGAACGGTGCTCAAGACGGCATCGGCGTCGACGCTGGCGTTATAAAGAGCGTTTGTCTGCAGGATGCCAGCCCTTGCCGTAGCTTTCGCGACTTGTACCTGATGCTGCGCGAACTCCTGCATGTCTTGGCTCATCTGAGAGGTCCATTCATCGCCAATCAGTGCGTTTTTCAGTTTGCCGATGAATTGCTGCGGCACATTTCCTTGCTTGAGCAGAGTTTCAGCAACTTGCGGTGTCAGGCGCTTGCTGCCGGTCGGCATGGAAAGCCCGGCCATCTTGAAAAGCGCGGCCTTCGATGCTGCCGAATTTCCGGCCTCCGCATCGGCCAGCGAGGATACGAGTTCGTTAGCGGCCTGAACTTTGTCGTTCAGTGGCTTGAGATACTGCGTATCGATCTTGTCGCGAGCGTCTTTGTTGTTGGCCACTCCCTGGGTCACGAGAGCATCTTGCTGCTTCAGTGCGAGCTGGTACGGCTGCTTGCCAGCTTCTTCGGCGATGCTCTGCTGTACGGCAAGATCGCTCTTCGTCTGCGGCAACTTTTGGCGGCTCATGGCGCCCTGTACCTGGTTCACGCGATCGCGAATGATCGGCATCAATTGAGAACCGTACATTGGATGGCTCTGCGACCAACGGTAGGCCTGCGCGAGATCCGCTTGCTGGCTGGTCAGATCGTCCTGCGTTTCGCCTAGGTGCCACTTGTCACTGGAAAACTGGTCGATGTACTTGTCCGCGGTTTCCTTGGCGCCTGTCATTTTGTTGTAGGTTTCCTGAAAGCCGAGAGCGTCTTTCAGAGTCAGAAAGTGCTCGGCGTGAGGCAACCCCATGGCCGCGGATTCGTTGGCACTGTAGCTGCGCACATCGTTCAGGGAGGGATGTGGAATCTGATAGATCGTGTAAGTACGTTGGCCCTGGGCGTTCTGACTGACCACAGGGAGATAGTCATAGCCCTGCGGTGCGCGATTTTGCATTTTCCAGGCCATCAAGCCCTGTTCATCGGAAGTGCCGTTGATGTCCTTCCCGTTGCTCAGGATGGGAATTGCCCTTCCTCCGACTTCCTGCACGTGGGCAGCAATGGCGTTGTCTTGATTGATCTGCTGCTGTTGAAACTCTTTGGAGCGCAAATCAAACTCGCGCTGCTGCAAAAGCCACTCGTTATTCCGCATTACGAGCGCCGCCTGATCCATCAGTCGCTGATGGCTGACGGCCTGCGTTTGCTCGGCGGATTCCGCTCCCGCGAGCGCTGCCGCTCCTACGGCTCCGGGTCCGTGCTGCGCCGCTCCGGCCGCTGCCCCGCGCAACATAGTGCCGATCTGGCCGGCAATTCTTTCCCGTCGGCTCAGGGGCTGCTGCTCGATCTGGCCCGTTTGCGGGTTGACCACCGACCGCGTTTTTGGCCCTCCCAGGACATCGCCTACCGCATGAAGAAGCTCGGAGAAAAAACTCTGATGGGCGGATGGGCTTTGCGTTGGCGCTGCGGGAGCGGGCGCCTGCTGGTTCCCCATGTCGGCGGTCTGCTGCTGGACGCGCTGGCCGAGGGTTTGGTCGGAGAGGCCCGGGGGAGGTTGCTGTGATTGATCTTGCGTTTGCTCCTGCGGCTGCGGTGAAACTGCTGCTGGGTTCGCGGAACTCGCAAGATCTAAAAAACTCTGTGTGTCCGGCATGAAGAATTACACCTTTCAATCAACGGAAATTTGGCGTCTTGAAGTCGTTGGCTTCATTCCACGCGCGAAGTTTTTCCGCAGACCATGAGGCATACTCGCGCCGCGTCGGTCGATATCCGGCCGCGTTTGGAAAAACTTCGCGCAGGGCCGCTGACTGATTCCAGGAGCCCGATACCCTGCCGACGTCGGACGGCTTCTCGGTCAGATCGCCAGGCTGTACTTCGTCTGGAAACGCCTTGCCCATTGCGCGCCCAGTGGTGCGGTCATAGATGGTCACGCCCTGAGACTGAAGCTGGTCGTTGTACTCCTGCATCGACATTTCGGCGCGCGCCGCGGGTTTGCTAAGAATCTTCCCCTCCGCCGAGAGCGCCTTGAAGGCCTTTTTGAAGTTTTCGTAGGTCTTCGCCAATCGATGATTCTGCAGCCAGGACAACATGGTGTCCGCATTAAAAGTACATTGGTAGAAATCGGGGGTCGTTTCCGCAAACAATTGGGCCTCGTAATGCTCATGGGCCTGCGGCGATAGCTTGCTCGGATCCACTGTTGTTCCCATGTCCGTTCTCCTATTGCATCCGCGTTTTCGGCTCGACTAATTCCAGCAGCCACAGCGCAAGCGGCTCTGTCAGTTCCGCCAATTTGCTTGGAGGCAATGTCTTAAAGTACTGGCGATACTCTCTGATGAGAGCATCAAGCAGTGAAGTGAGCGCTGCATTTTTCTCTTTCATTCCGCACCTCCGTTGATTCCCATGGAGCTGAGGAACCGCCGGTCGTCCGCGCTCAGCTTCGCGCCGAAGCCGCCGTCTGACGAGAGCGAGAGCCATGAGTCGTAATATCGGGGCTCCGTAGAGTAAAAGAGTTCGACGGCTTCGAGATCGCCCGCGAGAACGTAGGCTGGCAACTCTTGGTCATCCCGTATCATGCGACACACCAATGAAATCGGTCATTCGAGGAGCCCGGCCGCAAACCATCCGGCCCGCTCGCGGGCTGGCCGTGGTAATTGCCCAGAGTCACCCCGCCAGGCAGGTTCACTAAGGCAACCCAGAAGCCGTTGCCATCACCCTGCACAACGTCGCCTGCCGTGATTGCTTGGCCCACTGCTCCCGCCACGCTCGTAACCTTGCCTGTTCTTTGTCCGGCCATTTTTGGATGCTCCTCAATCACTCTGGTTAATCAAACCGAATTTCGTCGCCCATGCCACATAACTCGCTTGAGCCGCTGTGAAGTTCGCATAGTCCGATGCTTGCCCCACCGGCGATGTCAATCCAGGCGTGGATGGCGCCAAAGAACCGGACGCGCCAGGACTGGAGGCGGTCTCCACGCGGCCTGAGTCGTAGCTGGGCAGTGGCGGATTTGCGAACATGCCGAAACTCAACCTTCCTGCCCGGGACGATCGAGATCGATCGGCGGAGACTGCTTCCTCAATCGCTCGGCCAGGTCGATTTCTTTAACCGGCCGACAGTCTCTTTCCTCGCCTCCGCCAACGTGCGGATTTGCATCATGGTCACGCTGTTTCATTGTCATAATCCATCTCCCTCATATGAGCTTGGCAAGCCGGTCATGGGATCCGCACGCCTAGACTCCTGTTGCCGCTGCTGCTCAAATTTCTTGCCCCGCAAAAAATCGAGCTCCCGCTTGCGGAATTGCTCAAAGGTTTCCTGCGGCGGCTCTGGCTTCCTACGCTGTTCTGTCTTTGGTGCGATCACCATTGCACACAATTCCGCAATGCGCTTTCCCGCATTTGCTGCTCTAACTTCTCGCTCTCCGACGGCTCGTGTGTCCGAAGAACCGGAAAGTCTTGTAACGAGGCTCCGGTCGTCACGCCAGGACCGCGATGATTCGGATCGGGCGGCGGATATGGCTTATCCTGTGTATTCACTGGATTCTCTCGGAAGTATTTCCTTTGACTCTCGAAAGCTTTGTCCCATCGCCGAGTATGCTCCTCGAGTTCTTCCCGGCTCATCGCCAGCCTTCGCAGATGAAATAAGGCCCACGACTGGGTGCCGTCGCGAAATTCAGTCACTTCAACCAAGCGCCGGAGTGCTTCTTCCGCTACCTCGAGGCTGATATCGTCGTTCCTCAAAACCTCCAATAGAGCATCTCTCTCGGCCCTTCGCTCATCTTTCAGCGTCTTCGCTTCGTGCCTTCTATTGCCGCTTTCAGCGCGGGCGAGTACTTGCCAACCTGCTGCGTTTGTTTGGACAGTTTGCCCAGCCGCGGCAGAAGCCCGTTGAGCCGAAGGTAAATGTTCACGGCTTGGAGCCGGATGTCGGGCTCTGTCCGCGGGTCCTTGAAAATTCTCAGACACTGCGATTTCGCGATTCTTGTTACCCGTGGCATCCTCCCACCTCGCGGCTGCTCAGGTAATTCGAAACAGAGCGCCGGAGCAGTTCCGCAACCGGCGCCCCGGTATCGGCCGAAAGTTTTTCGAGGGCGACGCGCTTATCTTGATCGAGCAGAAAGACGGTTCGGACCTTGTGCTCGGCGCTCTGTGCTTCCAGTGTGCAATCGTTGACCGACATGGGTACAGGTTGGCACATCTAGGCAATGCGCCAACAGGCGGGGAAAATGTCGCTAGTGACAATTTCGGCGCTAGGTTTGGAGTTGGTAAAGGTGCGAACGGCCCGCGCGCGCCTCGCGCTTCAAGAGTCCGACGTTTTCGAGTCGACGAAAATTCCGGCTGACAGTTCGCTTGTCTTTCCCGAGCGCCGTGGCGGCTTGATTGATAGAGATGGTTGCAGTTCCTTCGGGAACATCGCGCAGTTGACGATGAATCCAGGTGAGCTCGAGCACGGCTGGACCGATCGCCTCTCGCTTTGTCAGCAGCAAGTCGTCCAGTTCCATCATGATCATTTTCGCCGCGATCTGCGCCAAAACCAGGGAAAAATATGTGTGCTCGTTACCTTCCTGCACCCAGAGGCAGGCCGGACAGAGGGAAGTGCAACCGGATCCGGCGCCATCGAGTTCGTGCTGGTAAGGTGCGGGATGCACCCTTCCATCAAAACAGGAGCGGGCCAGGGCTCGCAATATATCGACGGTAATCGACATATGTGGGATACTGACGCCGTGAGTTGGTCTCAAATCCTTCGGAAGGAAATGGGACGAAAAGGTGATGTCGGCCCCTAGGCCCTTGTCGAGCGCAGCAGTCGATGAGGGCCTGTCGCTTTTTGTGACCTTATGCAATACGCGACCGCAAGCGAACTGACTGCCGAACTCATAGCCCGAGACCATTCCTGCGGGCCAGATTGTCTTTGTCGCGAATTGCGGAAGATTCCCGATATCCGCAGCGCCCTCGAAAAGATGGGCGTGAAACCCGCCGGCCGATCCGTCTTCCAGAAGATTGAGTTTTGGATTGCGGAAGGCATCCACAGTTGAATCTCCCGCGCCTGTGATCTGCCCACACTGCAACCGGGATACCGATCGGCCGCCCAACCTCTCCCAGCGCGATCTGCTGGTGCTGGATGCCTTGCGCTCGGGTCATCTGCGCAGCGAAGATATCGCCGCCCAACTCGGAACTACAGAACAGACCATCAAGAATCATTTGCGCAGGATTTGGCGCATTTTGGGCCTCAAGAAGCGGAGGGGCTTCTATGCCAGCTTTGGTGACGAGAAGAATCCTCTACCGGATATCTTGACCCCACAACAGAGACAGATCGCAGAGCGCATAATTCGCGGGCAACAAACCTACCGGGAAATCGCCGCTGAATTGAATACGACCCAGCAGATCATCAAGAACTACGCTAGGGAAATCTTCGATAGAGTCGGCGCCGACGGTCGGTACGACCTGGCGGCGAGATTCACGGCAAACCGACCAGATTCTCCCGCGGAGAAAATAAAACCGGCAGAGAGTGCGTATCTCTACCCCAGGCCAACCAAAGCCAGTGTGCGGGAATTGTGCGGGAACGGGGTCCAAAGCGAGCCAAAACCAACCGAAAGCGAATCAGCAAAAACCAATGTTTTCTAGGGTTCAGTTCCCTGCCCTTGCACGTCGTTTCGCGCTTCAATGGGCTACGAACCAGAAGGTCGGGAGTTCGAATCTCTCAGGGCGCACCATTTCTTCCCTGTTCATGGTTGAGCATTTAGTTGTGCGTGTGGGCCCTTGCTCCCGATACTTTGCAACGATCAGGTAGCAACAAATTCCGGCCCTCTCGATCACCTTTTCAGTCGCCGCAACCAGCCGGAGCTTTCTTTCCTGGACTGTGCCGCCGTCTTGGCTCTTTCCCCTATGGTCGGTCTGGTTTTAGAGTTCTGTGTGCTTGGCATCGGCAATTTCGGTATCGGGCAATGAGTTGCACTTTGCGACTCTGATGTTCTTCACATTCTCCAGGACGAACAGGGGTGAGGTGGTGGCTCCGTAAGTTCTGATATCCGAAAAAGTAGTCTTTGCGACATCATCCAAGAAAAAACAGGGCCGGGCGTCTTCCGAAGTCGCTATTACCTTACAGTTACTGATCTCAATGTCTTTTGCATGGCGAATAAAGAAGCCGTGCGCCGGCGTGTTTCCGAACATGGTTGGCTCGGGGTACTCCTTTTCCAGTTCTTCCAAATGACGGCTCGCATCAATCGTGGTTCCGCCACCCGAGTGCTGTAGAAGGATGCCGGTCAACTTGATGCTTTCGATTGTGTGATCGGGAATTCCGGCAATCATCGAACACATTAACGACGACGTGCTGGAAGACACTATGTTCGAAATATTAATTCGCCGGATGGCGCCGATCTGCGCTCCCGCCGGACTTCGCATGCGCGAACCGAGGCGAATGAAAATCGGGGAAGCGACAGTATCTCTCATACTGATGTTCGAAATGCTCACGTCTTCAATGATCGCTCCATCTACGCTCAAGATGGCCAGGCCAAAGCAGCCGTCAAAAACGCAGTTCGAGATTGTAATATTCCTGAAGCCTCCGCTTGATTCCGTTCCTAACTTAATGCGTCCGTTGCGATCGATGTCTGCATCGGGGGGAAAGCGCTTCAGCGTTCCATCGAGGAGTGAGCCCTCTTCAAAGCTTCCGCTGACCATGCAGTTGCTGATGGTAATCATCTCGGCGGCGCGTGGAAGACCTAGCGCGTAGGAGCTTTTCACGCAGATTGCGTCGTCCCACGGCGCGTTGACACTGCAATTCGTAACCCGCACATTGCGACAACAATCCATATCGATGCCGGCGCGATTGGTGTCAATTTTCACGTTGTCGATCGTGAGGTTGTCCACGCCTGTGGTGAGTATCCCGAAATGCCCGCCGTGAAGAATCGAGAAGTCGCGGAGAATCACATCATGGCAGTTTTTCAGCGCGATCGTCTTGTTGGCGACTCCTGGAATTTCCGCAATGGGACCCTGAAACTCGCCGCGGCTGATGCCCCGTCCCCAAATCAATCCCGGACCGCAGATCGATACATTTTCGAGGTCTTCGCCCCAAATCAGGCTGTTGTGACAGTGACTGTGGCCGAAATCCTGAAACTTCTCCCCGGGTTCATTGGGTTCCGTGAGATCGTAACCTTCCTCGCCATTGTTCTTGGGTGGATCCGCTGCGACGATAACGACCCCATTCGTGAACTCAAGCCTGATATTGCTCTTCAGGTGAATGGAGTGGCACAAATAAATACCGGCAGGAAAATGAACTGTGCCCCCGCCAATCTTCGAGACGGCAGCAATTGCCTTGTTGATTGACAACGTATCGAGAGTCGCGCCGTCCCCCGTCGCGCCAAAGTCACGAACATTAAAACCGAGCGATCCCTCTTGAACTGAGCCAACTTTCTGTGCAGCCCGGACCGGTACATCTGCACAAAGGCCAAGAACCGGCGCCCATGCCAGAAGGTCGCGTCTAGTGCCTTGTCTCTTCCCCATTGAATTGCTCTTCCCAAAGTCACTCAAAACTGCGACGGTGCACGCTCACGGAATGTCGCAAATACTACTCGCCGACAACACGGAGCTTGAGCACTCTTAGCGAGACTGCCGTTTCTTTTCCTTCTCGACCGACTCGAGCGGATGAAAGCCCAATGCAGGCGAACACCTGAATGATTCCGTCCTGAGGAATCTCGGCTTCGATCGAGATGGGGCCTACTTCATACGAATCCTTCAGCGGAGGGTTATTGGACGCGATGAATTGATGCGGGCATTCGGTTCGCGCCGATGTCTGGTAGCCGAGGCCGAACTCGACCTCCCATATACCCGGGACCGCGGGTTCCGCATGCGTCACCATCGTTACCTTTGCCGGGCCCGGCTTCATGTCACGACACAGGAGGATGGGGGTTTTCGTCATGTTCTTCAGCGAAATAGTGGTCGCGGAGTCGATACCGCATACCGTACACGCTTCATTCTTCCACTCCAGGCAATTCGGGTTGGCTTTTTCTTTAACTATCGATTGCTGTTCTCCGATGGGGGCATATGGTCGAAGCGCGTGCGCGACACCGCTGTCTGACTTTTCCCCACCTTGTTGAGCTTGCGCAAATCCCCCAGCAGTCGCACCAACCAAGAAAAGTACGATACTGAGATAACGGCGGTTTCCCAAGAAAAGGCCCTCCTGTTTGTGAACCTCTACCGCTAACTATCACTTAAGCTTGGCGAATTCTGCCTTCGCTTCTTTCAGGACTGGGATCGCGGGGTCGGCATCTTTCCATAAGTCGAGGAAGGCCTTGTAGGCGCCAATCGCTTGTGCGCGAACAGTGGATGCCTGGTCTCCTTGATAGGTAGCCGCCTGCAACGCAGCGGCACGTCCGAGACCGAGATGCGCCAACGCGCCCGTCCAGCAATTGCCGACGATACCACTGTGGTCGAGGATCTTCTGAAATTCGCCGGCCGCAGCGGCCCCCTGGCGGGCAGCCAGATACGCCTCGCCGCGGATATAGGTTGGATACAGACAGGAGATGTTATTGCTCGTGAATGCGGTATTGGCGTATTCAATGGGCAATCCCGCACGAAGCGTTTCCAAAGCGAGGTCTGCCTTCATCTGGGTAAGTTGTAATTGTCCCTGAATCGCCGGCAGCCCGAGCGATTGGATCTGCGTATCGAGCGGGAAGTTGTTGTTCAAGTGCTCAACCAAACGCTCCGCCTTTGCTCCGTCATGAGTCATCGCAAAAGCAAGAGCTGCCTGGATAGCGACATTGGGGTTTTCGGGAACTAGTTTCAGAGCCTCCTCTGCTGACGCCCGAGCTTCCGCGGAGTTTCCGTAGGCCGCGTCTTGTACCGCGCTACTGGCCCGATACATCGCTGCATTTTCCTTGTTGTCCGACCTTATTGCAGATTCGGCTGCCGACCTGGTCAGATCGCGCGCTTTCTTAACGTGGCCGGCATAGGCTTCCGTATTGGCGGCAAGCGAAAGGCCGTAGTTCGCATAAACGGGTTGGCTCGCGAACCACCACTGCTGGTCAGCCATGCCCGTCGGGTTGTTCTGCAGGAATGCGAGTGTGTAGGAATAACAATGCAGCAGGTAGCTGCCCGACAGCCGTCCTTGCGCCTGGGTGATGATCTGGCGGGCGCCGCTGAAGTCCTGCTGAGCCAGATCATCCAACGCGAGATTTACGAAGCTGAAGTTGTTTTCAGGATCGAGCGCGAGAAGCATGCGCGCCGCCTCTGCGGATTTCTCATAGTCTCCGATCCGAGAGTAGAGGTCGGCCAATCCGTTGTAGGCGCCACCGCGCTTATAGATCTCGATTCCTTGCTGCAAGGCCTGGATTGCTTTATCGATTTCTCCCGTCCCGTATCCGTAATAAATGGCGCTGATATGAAGGTTTTCCCGTTCGCTGGTGTTGCCCCGTAACTGAAACGCTTTGGTTATGTTCTCCCGGGCACGTCCGGGCTCGCTGAGCGTGTAATAGGTGATTCCCAGCTGGGCGTGCGCCGAGGCGAAATTCGGATCGAGTGCCAGGGCGTGCTCAAAATACGTCAGGGCAGAGGCTGGATCTCTCTGATAAAGAAACTTCTGACCAATACTGAAGGCCTTAAGCGCTTCCAGCGAAGGTGTGGTCGCCTGTGGAAGACTGACGTCATACTCGTGGACGGTGGCGAGCGACTCTCCGAGCTCGGAGCGCAATTTCGAGGCCGCCTTTCCAAGCGCATCCAACACCTTTTCTTTTGCGGACGCGGTTACCTGCTCGCGCGCCATGGTGTCACCGTCCGCACAACGGGCGGCTTCTAATGTCAGCACGTACTGGCTGCCTAGTGAGACGATTGATCCGGCGATGTAGGCTTTGCCACCCGTGCGCTGGCAGACCTCGCGCGCGACATCGGAGGTAATTTTCGTGTCGTTCGGCCGGGCCATGAGCCGGAGGGTCGTCCGGATCCTATTCTCGGAAAGAGTATTCAGGAGTGGTGACTGCGCCAGTGCGATGCCCAGAGCCGTTTTAAGGGTGTCATCAAAAACGGGATCGCCTGTCTGATTGGTAATGTCGGCCAGGACGACAGTATCTTGCTCAGTCAGCTGATGGGCTGGGCGGACCTTCGCGACATAAAGCGCTCCAGCAACGACCGCTCCCAACACAATGAGTGCGACACTTCCCCACCTGTGACGGGCGGACAAACGGGGCAATTCGGTGGTCGCAATGCTGGTACGGATCGTCTCGCGCTGCAGCAACAGGCCGGCAGGACGGCCGACGCCTTCTGCGGCTCGATCCGGTGCGATCAGTGCCTCTTGGTCCACAGGAGCCGAAGCGACGACCTTTACCTGGGAAACAAACTGATAGCCGCGTCCCGGCAAGGTGAGAATGTAGCTGTTGTCCCCCGGCTTTTCCGCGAGCGCACGGCGAAGCGTGGAAATACTCTGGGCCAGACTGTTTTCGTCGACAAAAGTATCTGGCCAGACATTCTTCAGCAACTCATCCCGGCTTAGCACCCTCCCTGGATTCTTCACCAGGTAAAACAGCACATCAAAGGCGCGGCGGTTAAGCGTGACGACTTCTTCAGATCGCCGCAGAGTGCGCGCCAGAGGGTCCACTTCGAAATCGCCAAATTGAAATTTGTCCTCTGATTTCATCGGCTTACGGCCCCTTCAGAACCTGTCAAGGGGTGTCACGAGGCGTCACTGGCCTTTTCTGGGGATGCACAGCAGTATTGCCCACGCTGAACGAACGAGGTCGCGTGAAGGAACTGTACCAGTGGCTTTCCCGGCGGGCAATGGCTTTCCTCTCAGGATCGTTTGCGCCTGCCGGCCGAGTTATCCAGACAGAAGTAACGATTGAGCGGCAAGGCATCACCATGCTGTTGAGTGGCGTGGCAGCCTCCGATTTTGAGGTCTGCCCGCTGTGCGGAGGAAGTCTCTCTTCAGTCCAAGCAGAGGCGATGCGTGGCTGTCTGCAAGAGGGATCGAACTCACGGCACGAGTCTCAGGGGGATGGGGCTTAACCGTGATCGGTGCGCCGATCTGAAACGTTGCTCTCAACGGGTATGTCCTCACGGGGTTCAGCAATAAATTGAACTAAGGAGCGTTGTATGAAGAAAACGTTGTTCGCCGCTATGTTCACGCTGCTGGTCGGATCCAGCGTGCAGTTCGTTGGGCAGGCTGCACCGGGAGCAAATCGTCCGCATTTCGAACCCGCCTCCGTGGCTGTTCCAGCCGGGAGCCGATGCATGCTTCACCCCGAGGGCAACTCCGACCCAAACCAGTCCATTCGTGTCAGTCCAGACGGGGATGGTGTGGCTCGCTTCCTCGCGGTACGTCCAACCCAGCCGAACAGCGTCGACCGTTTGGCGCTTGATTGCACGAGTCCCGATGGAATCAGCCAAACCTATTCGGTTGATCTCCGTTCAGAAGCAACGTTTGGGGAGCGCCCATTCGACCCTGTCGCAGCCGATCTCACGTTTAGGCCGGGGCTTAGCGGCGACCCGCTCAGCTATACCCAAGAGCAATTACTGGAGCGCGGGTATGGGCTGCGTCCAGACCCGAGTCAGAACCCGGGTGGATACCAGCGGTGGCTAGCTGCCGCGATCAATCCAGCATATATGCTCGCGGACGATCGTTCCTCGGCAAGTGCATCGAACTCGCATTCGCGGCACATTCAATCCGCTGCCGGCGTCGCGGTGCATGAAATGGACGCTGGGGTCGTCGACAATCCATCGAATTTCTGGACCGGCGCTGTTCTCTCTGGTTCTTTCAAGAAAGGTGCTACATCCGCGGACACCTACAACTACTTGTGGAATGAGGCGACATTTAACGTCCCAACCGTAACCCCCGGCGGTCACAATACCGGCATTACGCAGATGTCCATATGGAACGGACTCGACGAGTATTCGGGCTCGGTATCTCCTCTCCTTCAGGCCGTGGTATTCCTGCAAACCACAAGCACGACCGCGAAGTTCTGGATCCAACACCAGGATTTTGGAGGTTGGATCAAGTGCCCGGCCTCTCCGAGATGCACGAATTCCGGCAACGATGAAGCAGCGAGAACCTTCACGCCGAAGCAAGGCGACTCCGTCTACGCCGAGGAGTGGTATTGCGACGCCGGAGGACACCTGAATCTGCATGGAGGCTACGCCTGCACCTATATGCTCGACAATACCCAACGTATTGTCTGGAACTGCACGATAGCGGGCAGTAAAGGCTGCCAGTCCTATGCGCTTCCAAATGCAGACCTGGCCAACGGCAACCTTGGACGGACCGCCGATTACATTATCGAAATGGACACGTGCCAAGCCATTACTGGACCGGGGTCATGCGGATCCACGACTCCATCACAGGAATGGCCTGATTTTTCACCTGTGACAATGACCGGCGCAGCCTTCGTGGTGAAAGGTGTCGGAACCTCCGGATCCGGCAATTGGGTCTCAACGAACGGTTGTGTCTCCTGCACAAACAGTCCAACTACTGATCCGGCAATCCAGCTGAACACCGACAATACCGCGAGCATTCCGTTCGTGCGCGGCGACGGACACTTGCTGATCACCCTCCCGTCGTCGGGAGTCAAATGGGCCGAGAAGAATACCAACGTCTACCTATGGAATGGCACAAACTTCAACCACTACACTCCCCAATGCGCAACCTCGATTGGGCTTGGAGCGAATTCGCGTGGGCTCACCAACGGAACTCCCTGGGTCACCGAATGCACGACCTATGCCGACGGAAACCATGACGTGTACGAGATGCAGACCGGCGGCGCGTGGGTCAAGATGCAGGGCGACATCGCGGTCCAGGTCGCTGTGTCTCCCGACGCGAATCACGCGTGGGCGATTGATGCCAAGAATAATGTCCTGTACTGGAATGGCAGCAAATTCGTAGCGAGCGCCACGCCTCACTGCGCCACCTCGATTGCCGTGGGTGAGAACTCGCGTGGACTCACGAACGGAACGCCCTGGATCACCGGTTGCGCCACCTACGCGGACGGAAACCATGACGTGTACGAAATGCAGACCGGCGGCGCCTGGGTGTTAATGCAGAGCGATATTGCCACCCAAATTGCTGTTTCTCCGGTGGGCAACCACGCGTGGGCGATCAACGACGCGAATGATGTCCTGTACTGGAATGGCAGCAAATTTTTGGCAAGCCCGACCGCTCACTGCGCCACCGCGATTGCCGTGGGGGACAATTCGCGCGGGCTCACGAACGGAACTCCATGGATCACTGGCTGCGCGACGTACGCCGATGGGAATCACTCCATATACCAAATGCAAACCGGCGGTGCCTGGGTTGATATGCAGAACGACGTCGGAATCCACATAGGGGTTTCGCCAGTGGGCAACCTTGCCTGGGCGACTTCTACGCTGCAGCCTTGATCTCGAGATTCGCCACACTTGGCAGGGCAGCAGAGATGTGGGGGGACGAGCGGTGCCCGGTTTCCGGGCGCCGCTTTTTTACTTGGAAAATCGTCGGGATAGCAATTTCAGCACCGTCAAAATACCAGGCCACTTCTTCTACCGTGATCATACTTGCAGTTATCGGGATCGAACGGGCGCGAAGGATCCTGCCGGAACCATGAACCTGCTCTCCTGCAACTCGCCAATATTGTGATCAGGTCGTCCGCTTGCGAACGCCTAGACCACATCGCCAAGAATTACGTTACGCACCGTCACCGCCGCGCAAACGACCGCCGGCAGAAGAAGGTAGAGACCGCAGATAATCGCTGACATGGTTCCTCCTTGGGGAACGAGAAGTACCGTACTTCTCTGGAATACACACGAATGTAACGACTGTACAGTTACCTTCGGGAGCAGCGCGGTACAGTTACCGGTTCGGGCTCAGTGTTCGCGCTCGCCCCACTTCAGCTTGCTGCGGAGAACCTGGAAGAAATCAGTGCCGGTGCGGAACAGGTGAACCTGGTGCTCGGAGCGGCGGCAGCGGACGCGGTCTCCGTCGCTGAGATCGAGGCCGGGCTGGCCGTCGAGGCTGAGGTAGGCCACTTCTTCTTCCGTGCGGAGCAGGAGTTCAATCTCCACGGAGTCGGGCACCACGAGCGCCCGGTGAGTGAGAGCATGCGGTGCAACCGGAGTGATCACGAAGGCGCTGACGGTAGGCATCAGAACCGGCCCACCTGCTGAGAGCGAATACGCGGTGGAACCAGTGGGCGTGGCGACGATCATGCCGTCGGCGCGATAGCTCGAAACGAAGACCTTGTTGATGTAGAGATCGTAAGTGTTGAGCCGCGCCAGCGCCGTCTTGTTCACTACCGCATCGTTGAAGACATAGTAGCTGCCGCGCACGGTATCTCCGCGCAGCAATTCGCAAAGCATGAGCGAGCGCCGCTCGATAGGCGCGCGTCCGGCAGCGATCGCATCGAGCATCGAATAGAGGGACGGCAGCGGGACCTCGGTGAGAAACCCGAGTGAACCGAGGTTTACGCCCAGCAGAGGAACGTCGATGGGCGCAGTTGCCCGGGCAGCGGAGAGCAAGGTTCCGTCGCCCCCGAGCACAATGACCAGATCGAGCCTCCGGCTCGCCATTTGCGCACGCGGCACGATTTCAGGCCCGGAGAAATACCTGGCCGACTGCTCATCGATGATGACGTCGTAGCCGTTCTCGCCCAGCCACTTCAGGACTCCCGGAATTACTTCCGCCACCTTCGGCCGCTCGGGGCGGGAAATAATCGCAGCAGTTTTGCGAGACGGTTCTGGCGAACTCACCATTCTGAGAGGATTGTACAGAATTCGCGGGGAAGCCCGCAGGAGAGCGCTTCAGAACTCCACATAAAGAAGAAACTCCCGGTTGCCTTCGGTGCCGAGGATTGGAGAATCGATAACTTCTGTCTGCGGCGCACCGAGGCTCGTAACCGCGGCGCGAACTTTTTCGACCGCCGCATTCTGCGTGGCCTCATCACGAACAATACCGCCCTTTCCGACGTATTCCCTGCCCGCCTCAAACTGCGGCTTCACCAGAACGACCAGCCGGCGGCCGCGTCGTTCCGTGGGCGCCCCCGGAAACGCGGAATTCAGGACCGCGGGAAGCACCAGCGTCGCGGAGATGAACGACACATCCATCGCAATGAAGTCGACGGTCTCACCGAGAACTTCACGCGTCAGGTAGCGAGCATTTGTTTTTTCGAGCAGGCGCACACGTGCATCCTGGCGGATTTTGAAATCCATTTGGCCGTAGCCGGTATCTACGGCAATGACGCGTGCCGCGCCACGCTGCAGCAGGCAGTCGGTGAATCCACCCGTTGACGCGCCGACGTCGAGACATATTTTTCCTCCGACGTCGATCTGCCAATGATCCAGCGCGCGTGCTAGTTTTAATCCGCCGCGGCTGACGTAAGCGAGATCTTCTCCGAGCAGGCGGATGGCAGCGCCGGCCGCGACCTGCGCTCCGGCCTTGTCGACTTTCTGATCATTGACGAGAACTTTTCCCGCAAGGATCAGCGAACTCGCGCGCTCGCGAGAGGCGGCGAGTCCGCGATCGACGAGCAATTTATCGAGCCGGAGTTTCACGTGAAAAAGTCAACGCCCTAAAGGTTCTAGCACTCGTCTGAGGCAGCACCCTGTCCAGTGCAAAGTGTTGAAGCAACTCTCGGTGAATCAGTTACGAAGATACTGTGCCCCTTTTCCACAATGATTTCCACGAAGATGTTGAAAACTTCGGGAGCGCGATGCGGAACCCAAGAAAAAAGCCGCCCGAAAGACGGACGGCCAGCAAGAATTTCTGAGAGAGAAATCAGCCTGCGACTTCTTCGAGCAATTTCTCGTCGATGTCGAAATTTGCGTGCACATTCTGCACGTCGTCGTGCTCTTCGAGTGCTTCCATAAGGCGGATCATCGTGTTGGCCGCCTGCCCTTCGAGTTTGACGTAATTCTGCGGAATGAACGAGACGCTGGACGAGGCAACTTCGATGCCGGCCTTCTTCACGGCCTCGAGCACGGTTTCGTACGCGGAGGGCTCAGTAAGAATTTCCCAGTTATCCCCGTCGTCATTCAGATCCTCGCCGCCTGACTCGAGAACAATGTTCATCAGATCATCTTCTTTCGCGGCACTCTTGGGAACGACGATATCGCCCTTTTTGTGAAAGAGATAAGCAACGGCACCAGCAGAAGCCATGTTGCCGCCGTTCTTTCCGAAAACGTGGCGGATTTCGCTGACGGTGCGATTGCGGTTGTCGGTATTGATATCGAGAAGAACAGCGACGCCGCCCGGGCCGTAGCCTTCTAGCGCGAATTCTTCATACACCGCGCCAGGCAATTCGCCGGTTCCGCGTTGGATCGCGCGCTTGATGTTATCCGCAGGCATGTTCTCAGCCTTGGCAGCCTGAATGGCGGTGCGCAGGCGCGGATTGGAGTCAGGATCACCGCCGCCGTTCTTGGCGGCGATGCTGATTTCCTTAATAAGGCGAGTAAAAATCTTGCCGCGCTTGGCGTCGAGCGCGCCCTTCTTGTGCTTAATTGTGGCCCATTTTGAATGGCCGGACATAGATCGACCTCGTGTTTAAAGATCTTGGATGGCGCAGGATTCGCCTTTAGAGGAGATCACTGGATAGCCTCGGTTCAGTTGCAGGCGAAGTTCGATTATAGCATGGGCACCTTTGTTCCCTCACAGCTTCGGGGGTTTCAGAGAAGGCACCTTCGGAGCCGGAACAGCTGGAGCTTTGACTGGCGCGGCCGGCGGCTTCAGACCGGCGGGCGGCTTGATGGCCGGAACCTTCGGTAGCTTCGGCTTGGGGAGTTCCGGTGGTTTGATCTTGTAATCGGGCGGCACTTGAAAAAGCGAAGGATGCGGCTCATCGGTCGATGTCGGCTTGCAGTACGTCGTTTGCTCCCCGGCCGCGGTCGAACTCTTGGTAAGCACCGGAGTCTTCAGCTTGGTGCTGGTCCAGACCTCGGTCACGCTCGGCACTGAGGGAAGCTTTGGCGGCTGCGCCTTCGGCACCTGTGGCGGCTTCGGGGCTTGCGGTGGCGCCGGAGCGCCTGGGACCTTGGGCATCTGGGGAGCACTCGGAGGACTGGCCTTGGGAATCTCAGGTTTCGCTGGCTGCTGCATCGGAGGCAACGTATACCGTTTGCCTTCGACCTCGTGGCCCTCGATCATGGCCTTTCCAAGATCTTCCACATGTACTTGCGGCGGAGTTGGAGCGCCCCCGGAAGGTGGTTTCGGCATGCCGGGAGCTTGGGCTCCGGACGCAGCAGGAGGCGTCGGAAAGATACTCGCCTCTTTTTTGACATGATCAAGAACGATGGTCTGCTGCGATGCGGGGTTGGAAATGATACTAGTCTTCGGCGTATCGAAGCGCATTTTGCCGTCGCTCGCGCGCCACATGCGCGAGGACGATTGCTGCGAAGTCCCGCCACCGGCAGGCTGCATCTTGGTTGAGCAATCCGAACAGGAAGGAGGCACCGTGATTTTCGGTATTTCAGGCACAGCGGGGCTAAGTTTAACGCATTCCCGGCGATTTTTCTCAGGGCAATCTCTGAAAGCTATACGTCACGAAATCGGTGACGAAAAGCTATTGACGTTCCGAATCCGGCACCCCTAACATGCCATCCGACGGGTGCAACCCCTGCGGAACCCTATGGTCGGTCGGGTCATCGGGCACTACCGGATCTTGGAAAAAATCGGGGCTGGCGGGATGGGCGAAATCTACCGCGCCCGCGACGAACGCTTAGGGCGTGACGTCGCGCTGAAGCTTATTGGCCCGGCGTCCAGTGAGAACCCGGATCATCTGCGCCGCTTCGAGCAGGAAGCCCGCGCCGCCGCGTCATTAAATCATCCAAACATCGTTGCGATCTACGACGTCGGCACCGACGGCAACACGCCCTACATCGTCTCCGAATTGCTGGAGGGGAAAAATCTCCGCCAGCGGCTCGCTGAGGGGTCAATTCCGGTACAGGAGGCGCTCAATTACGCCCGGCAGATGATCCAGGGGCTGATCGCAGCCCACGATCGGCAGATTGTTCATCGCGATCTCAAGCCCGAGAACCTCTTCCTCACCACCGACGGCCGCGTAAAAATTCTCGACTTCGGCGTAGCCAAGCTGCAGAGCCCGCCGAGTGACAGTTCCGGCGTGCAGAATCTTCCCACCGTGACGAAGGCCGGAGGAGTAATTGGCACGGTCGCGTATATGTCGCCCGAGCAACTTCGCGGCAAGAGCGTCGACCATCGCAGCGACCTTTTTAGCGTTGGAGCGATTCTCTACGAGATGTTCTCGGGTGAGCGCGCCTTTCGCGGTGAGACCGACGCCGACACTATGACGGCGGTGCTTCGGGAAGAGCCACCAGAACAGCCGCTGCAGAAGGCTCTGATCCCAGTTCCCTACCAGGAAGTTATCCAACATTGCCTGGAGAAGAATCCGGAAGACCGCTTCCAGTCGGCAAAAGACCTGAACTTCGCTTTTCTCACGCTCACCGGAGCGTCCGGAAAGTCAGGATTCCGTCCCCAGTCCTTCCGGATGCGGTCCCGCGGAAGTCTCTTGCCGTGGTTGATCGCTGCCGGCCTCGCGGTGATTGCGCTTGCAGCCCTGTTTGTGCCGCGCTCTCCAGCCCCTCCTCCGAGCTATCACCGGGTGACATTCGAGTCTGGGACGGTTTATTCGGCGCGCTTCACTGCGGATGGACAGTCGATCGTGTACAGCGCGGCGTGGAACGGCCGGCCGGTTCAGCTGTTTTCAACCGTCGGGAATTCGCTGCTCGCGCAGGGGCTGAACGTGAATGGAACCCTACTTGCGATCTCTCCGGCGAACGATCTTGCCGTAGTACTGGGTGGGACCCATAGTGGCCAACTGGAAACGATCAACGGAATGCTTGCGATCTCTCCGCTGGCCGGAGGCTCTCCGCGAGAAGTTCTATCGGACGTGCGCTGGGCGGATTGGGATGCGACGGGCCAACTGGCTGTCGTTCATTCCGTGGAGGGACACAGCCGGCTTGAATTCCCCGTCGGGCACGTTCTGTATCAAAGCGGCGGATGGATCAGCCACATCCGGTTCTCACCGCGCGGCGACAAGATCGCATTCTTGGATCATCCTGCGCTTTGGGATAATCGCGGAACCGTCTGCGTGGTTGACCTCAAGGGACAGGTGCGCACGCTGTCTCCGGAGTGGGAATCGGAGCATGGCCTGGCTTGGCGTCATGATGGCAGCGAGATATGGTTTTCCGCGGTTGACCGGGGGAACAGCCTCAACTTGATGGCGACCACCCTCAAGGGAAAAATCCGGAATGTGCTCACTCTGCCCGTGGGTACCCTCTTGCAGGATGTGGCGGCGGACGGGCGAGTGCTCGTGTCACTCACCAATAAGCGCCTAGCGATGGGCTTCGCCTCCACAGACAGCAAAGAGGATGTCGATTTGTCATGGCACGACTGGGACGCTGCTCACGATATAGCCCGCGACAACAAAGCCATATTGTTTGAAGACGCCAGCGAAGCCGCCGGCGCCGGGTACGTTGTCGCGCTGCTCAGGCTCGACGGTACATTGCCGATCCGATTGGGAGAAGGAAGTTCCGGCGGGCTTTCGCCAGATGGCAAGTGGGCCATTGCAATCTCGGTAGGAAAGGCTCCGGAAGTACGTCTGCTTCCCACCGGACCCGGTGAGCCTCGGACGGTCGATGTGACCGGTCTCGCTCACGTGAATAACGGCTTTGCCCGATTTCTCGAAGATGGCCGGAGAATTACTCTGGACGCCAACGAGGCCGGACATGCCGTCCGCTGCTGGTTGCTTGATATCTCAGGGGGACAGCCAAGGCCAATCACGCCGGAGGGCACTTTGTGCGGCGCCTCTTCGCCCGATGGCCGCTACGTCATTGGCTTCGGGCCAAACTCTTCTATCGCTCTTTACGCCATCGACGGCGGAACACCGCCGGCCTTACCTCACTTCAATCCTCAGTTCCATCCGGTCCAGTGGTCTGCCGACGGTTCGCTGCTCTTCGGCTATCACTATGGCGAACTTCCCAGCCGGATCTACAAAGTCGAGATCGCGTCAGGTCGCGAGACACTCCTCAAAGAATTGCGTCCGGAGGTTCCGGCCGGCGTGGTGCTAGTGGCGCCGGTAGTGGTCAGCCGAGACGGGACCCACGTCGCATACAGCTACAACCAAACACTTTCAATGCTGTATACGATCTCCGGCCTGCAATGAACTTTCCGGAATCACTCTAAAGGTCCACTGAAATTCGCACCGACATAGTGGAAGAAGATCGAAGTCGATGTCTGCCCTTCTCCCAGCATGTCGCGATAGTGCGGCAACCGTGTGCCACGGTAGGCGAGGCCGTCACCCAGACATTGGAAGACCGCTACGAAGCTCGAATCAGTATCGAGACGAATGGGCCAGGGAGTTTCGCGGACGGGCTCCGGCGAAAAATCAAGGCAGAGAGTAACGCTGAACTCGCATTGTTCGCGGTCCGTATGTTTTTTCAATTCCGCTCCCGGCAGATAAGAAGCCATGTACACATACGACGGAACCAATGCCTCGCCCGCAATGATGCTCAGGACTTTGCCAATTTGATAGTGAAAAAATCGCGCCACAGGATCGTTGTACGCCGCGTAACGCCGCGAGCTTTGCCGATCGCCTAACGCAATGGCGCCGTTACGAATTCTGTGCCGGTAATATCGGCGCAGTGATGCAACATGAAACGGGTGGATCAGCCCCGGCAAGGGAACATAGCCTTTCTGCCGGAAGTCGGCGGCCGCGCGCCGCCACACCGCCTGCTTCTTCGCTTTTTGGATCGCTTCGCGCTCAGGATTTACGACAATTCCGGCGGCACACAGCAGCGCAAGATTCTCTTCTGTCAGATCGGAGCGGGATTCAGGATTGCGGTTGAGCCGGCGCACGCGCGACTCGAGTTCGGGGCCAAGCCAGAATGGAAGCTGATTTCCGACTTCGTCGCGAACCCACGCGATCGGTCCCTGAGCAAATCCGGAAACCAGGCTTGGATGGGTCGACAACTCAGGTGGAAGTTGAGCGTCTGCAAGTATGAGGCACTCAGGGTTAAGAACGAGCCCGGTGGTCGAGGAAGACCGCAGCGATAATGCACTCGGCCGTGGAATTAAGTGAAGCGGCAATTCGTCAAGCAGGCAGTAAAAGCGATCTGCAGGCAGGGTCGAGGCGAATGTGTGCCTCGACCCTGCCTGCATCAGAGATTCGATCCAGACCATCCAGAGCGCGTTGTTTATCGACGAAGCCATCCGTTAAGCGTGAAGCGACTGTCGGCAAAGTGTTGCGAGCGGCACTTCACTGGAGTGATCTCGTGCATCAATTCGCACGGGAAGAATACGATCTGATTCTGCTGCGCGGCGATCGTTTGATATGTGCCTTGGCTGACGTAGCGCCCGTCTTCGAGAGCGGCGTCGTGAATTCTTAACTCCCCGCCCTCGAACTTCCGCGGCTCCCTGTGGAAGAAATACACGAACGTCAGATAGCGGGACGCCACCCGCTCACTCCCACTGTCGCTATGGAAGCGGAAGTAGTCCCCATCATTGCTGGCCGTGATTTGGGCTTCCACGGCAGTGATCTGGAAATCCGCCATTCCGAGTTTTTGCAGGACTTGCGGAAGCACGCTCTTGATTCGACTCAGGATCACGCTCTCGTGCGGGCCCGAATTCATCAGAACGCGCGAACGCCGCTGCTCGTAATTCACTTCTCCGGCGTCGCCGGCTGGCGCCACAACTTCACTGGTGCGGAATTCGCGTTCGTGCCCAAGAGTGAATTCCATCAAGTTCTTTAGCTCTTCTGGCGCGAGGAACTCGTCCAGAACGACGCAGCGGGCCGGGAGCACTGATGGCCAGTTGCCAACCATGATGCCGGCTTCCATGGTGGTCTTGTGTAGCGCCGACGGTCCCGGCGGTTGGGGCTCAGGCGCTGGCGGATGCGGCCCCGGCAGAGGCAGTCCCGGAGGCTGCGGTTCCGGGGATGGTGGATGGGGACCGGGGAGAAGTGCTCCGGGCGGTTGCGGCTCGGGGGATGGAGGGTGCGGGCCAGCGTATACAGCCCGTCTCGTCTCACCAAGCTGGCGATCGGATGCCTGCACACCCGACGATTCATTGGACAGGACCTGGCCGCCCTCCAGAATCTTTTCAACGATGCTGGCGCCCAAGACCGCGAAGGCGCGCTGCGCGACGGTTTCGCCCACCGCCGAAGCAATGACAGAGCGAACAGCCTCGTGTGTTTCCGCATTCTGGCCCCTGGCGGCCTTTGCGTGTTGCAAGAGCGTGCCCAGCAACTCGCGCTCCTGCGGGCTGAGAATCCGCTTATCCTGAATGAGTGTTTCTGAAAAGGAATCGAGAATCTGCTTCGGTGTCATGGCAGACACGCCTCCCTGCGTGCGCTCAGGCAGAATCCAAAATCGCGCTCCACGGCAAGGGGAAGAAAGTGACGATATATCAAGGCCGATAGATCGCCAAGGAAATTCTTTGCGCAGATAAGTGGAGAGCTAGCGAAGCGCCAACGCGCCAACCATCGACTGGAAGATCTTGATTCCGTCCACACAGCCCAGTTCGGGTTCGGCAGAACGCTCCGGGTGCGGCATCATTCCAACCACATTGCCGCCCGGACTGCAGATGCCGGCGATGTTTTCGAGCGAACCATTGGGATTCGCGCCGGCGGTTGTCTCACCAGATGCAGACGAGTAACGAAAAACAATTCGGTTCTCGCGCCGTAATTCCGCGAGCGTCGCATCATCGCAATAGTAGTTTCCTTCCATGTGACCAATTGGGATGGTGAGTACTTCGCCCTTCTTACACACGTTCGTAAAGGGCGTTTCCACATTTTCGACCCGGACCTGAACCGGCTTGCAGACGTATTTCAACCCAACGTTGCGCATCAACGCCCCGGGAAGCAGGCCGGATTCGCAGAGGATCTGAAACCCGTTACAGATTCCAAGCACCAACCCACTACCAGCTGCGAATTTGCCGACCGACTCCATAACCGGCGAGAACTTTGCGATCGCTCCGGTGCGCAGGTAGTCGCCATAGGCGAAGCCGCCGGGCACGATAATGGCGTCGCAGTTCTCCAAGTCATGCGATTCGTGCCAGAGGAAAGTCACAGGCTGCTTCGCAACGTGCTGAATCGTCCAGTACGCGTCGTGATCGCAGTTGGAACCTGGGAAGATGATGACGCCAAATTTCATCGGACTCCTCAGATGGAAAGGACGTAGAGCCAGTCTAGCACGCGGAGAAACGGTGAATTTCTCGATGCCTTCGATGTGCTCGAATTGAGAACCGTGAAACGTCGATCGCCTCGCGCCGGCGCGTCGTCCCATTTGCATCGGTGTAAAGGACTAGGCGCGTCTTCCATCATATTGATTCTGCATTAGTTAGACTAAGTAGTTAACCTCTTAGCCGCCGGTTCCGACTCGACCATGCGACATTCTCCAAAGTATTACCTGCCTCGTGATACGGGTCACAGACTTGGTGTTGCTGTAAGTGGTTCCATGTCCACCGTGAGAATTCTTGACACCCCCGATTAGTCAAGTTATTCTCGCCAACCATAATTGGGTGCTCCTGGTCCCTTCTCACCGTTGCCCCGCTTGCCCCTTACCCCTTCCCTCGGGCGGCGTCGGTAGCGGCGTCAAGAGCTCCTGAGGTGAATTGCGCCATGAAGAGTCCTCGGAAATCTACCCTGCCCTGTGGTTTTGTGTGTCTCGTGATCGCGGTATGCATGATGGGTGTCCCGGCATGCTTCGCGGTCGGATTTCAGCCCGTCTCCCCGGAGGAATTGAAGATGACCGGCGACCCCAAGGCGCCCGGGGCCATGGCCATCGTGTTATTTCGTGAGGTGGATCGCGACGATCGCGGCCTGACCGCCCATGAAGACGTTTACTACCGGATCAAGATCCTGACGGAAGAGGGCCGCAAGTACGCAGATGTCGAAATTCCTTTCTTCAAGGAACAGGGCAATGTGGTCAATGTTCACGCGCGAACGATCAAGCCCGACGGCAGCACGGTGAACTTCGGCGGCCAGGTGTACGACAAGTCGATTGTGAAGGCGCGGGGCCTGAAATACATGGCGAAAACCTTCACCCTGCAAGACGTTCAGCCGGGGTGCATCATCGAGTATTACTACACGACGGATTTTTCAGAGCAATACGTCTTCGATTCGCACTGGATTCTGAGCCACGAGCTTTTTACCAAGCACGCGAAGTTCACACTGAAGCCGTACGTCAGCAATAGCAATTTCCAGGTTTACCTGAGGTGGACGTGGAACACGTTGCCAGAGGGCACGGGTCAACCGAGCCAAGGTCCGGATCATGTTGTGAGCCTGGAGGCTAACGACATCCCGGCGTTCCAGACGGAGGACTACATGCCTCCAGAGAACGAAATGAAGTACCGCGTCGATTTCATCTACAGCGAAGACCCCTTCGAACGTGACCCCGATACGTACTGGAAGAAACGCGGCAAGAAGTTAAATGGCGGGCTGGAGTCCTTTGTTGGAAAGAAAAAGGCAATGGAGGAAGCCGTCTCGCAAATCGTGACGCCCGGCGACTCGCAGGAGGTGAAGCTGCAGAAGATTTACGCCCGGGTACAACAGATTCGCAATACATCGTTCGAGGCGGAGAAGACCGAACAGGAGCAGAAGCGGGAAAAAGAGAAGGCGCCGGACAACGTCGAGGCGGTGTGGAAGAAGCAATATGGCAACGGCGGAGAACTGACTTGGCTGTTCCTGGCTTTGGTGCGGGCAGCGGGATTCGAAGCCTACGGTATGTGGGTGCCTGACCGGCAGAACTATTTCTTCAGTCCCTTAACGATGGATGGACGGAGGCTCGACTCCAACGTTGTAGTTGTGAAATTGAACGGAAAGGACGTCTTTTTCGACCCAGGTTCCGCGTTCACTCCGTATGGAATGCTTCCCTGGCTCGAGACCGCGGTGAACGGTTTGCGTCTCGATAAAGACGGCGGGACATGGTTACAGACGGAACTACCGCCCAGTGCGAATTCCATCATTCGCCGGAAGGCGACGCTGAAAATGAGCGATACGGGCGACCTCGAAGGCAAGCTTATAGTCACTTATACCGGGCTCGAAGCCGCCCAGCGGCGGCTGGCAGAGCGCCTGGTGGATGACACGGAGAAAAAGAAATTTCTTGAAGACGAAATCAAGGGCTCCATTCCGGCCGCGTGCGAAGTCGAGCTCACCAACAAGCCCGAGTGGAAGAGTTCCGACGCATCGATGGTAGCGGAGTACGACCTGAAGATTCCCGGCTGGGTCGCGGGCGCCGGACGGAGGGCGCTCTTCACGATGGGCCTTTTCAGTGCTCCCGAGAAACATCTCTTCGATCACGCTGATCGCATCCATCCGGTGTACTTCGAATTTCCTTTCCAGCGCATCGACGAAGTCGATGTGGATCTTCCGCTGGGATGGCAGATTTCGACGATACCTGCGCCGCAGAAAAACGATGGCCGGATCGTGGGATACGACATGGAGGCGCAGAACAACAAAGGAACCCTGCATATGAGCCGTACGTTGACGGTCGACATTCTTCTGCTTCAGCAGAAGTATTACCCGGCATTGCGCAACTTCTTCCAAGTCGTCAGGACGGCCGATGAACAACAAGTCGTTTTGCAACCGGCAGGTGCAAATGCCAGTAATTAATCGGTTCTTTCCTCGCGCGGCGATGGCAGCGATTGTCTGGCTGCTGCTCGGCGCACAACTCGGGTGGGCCGGGGACGCTCCGGCGTGGATGCACGCAGCCGCCACAGCTACTCTTCCTGCCCATGATGAGAAAACTGACGCAGTGCTTCTCTATTCAGAGCACAACATCAATGTGCAATCGGCGGATAAAGTGAAGGTCCAGTATCGTGTCGCCTATAAGATTCTTAGACCGGGCGGCCGCGAGTACTCTTTCGCCTCGGTTGCCTTTCACCCTCATGAGAAAGTCAACTATCTCCGCGGATGGTGCATTCCCGCGCAGGGCAAGGATTACGAAGTCAAAGACAAGGAAGCTTTGGAGATGGCGCTGCCTAAAATTGAGGGCAGTGAATTGGTGAGCGACGTCCGCCGAAAAGTGATCCAGATTCCCGCCGCCGATCCCGGCAATATCATCGGTTATGAATACGAAACCGAGGAACAGCCCCTCCTTCTGCAGAGCGTGTGGAGCTTTCAGCAAGAGATCCCCGTGCGGGAAACACATTTTTCCCTGCAGTTGCCATCCGGCTGGGCCTACAAGGCGAACTGGATCAACTATCCGGAAGTTAAACCTTCAGAGAGCGGAAGCCAGCTTCAATGGACCGTCAGCGATGTCAAGGCCATCCGCAGAGAGGCGGAGATGCCTCCGTTTGACGGCATCTCTGGTCAGATGGTCGTGTCTTATTTCCCCCAAGGAAACCCGAATGGAAGAATATTTACCAACTGGAAGGAGATGGGAACCTGGTACACGAACCTAACCGAAGGCAGGCGCGATGCGACCCCCGACATCAAGCAAGAGGTTGCGGCTCTAACCGCCTCGGCAAACACTCCATTAGCCAAAATGAAGGCCATCGCCCAGTTTGTTCAGCATGACATCCGCTACGTGGCCATCGAACTCGGCATCGGAGGATTCCAGCCGCACAGCGCAGCGGAAGTGTTCGCGCACCGATACGGCGATTGCAAAGACAAAGCAACATTGATGAGCGCCATGCTCAGCCAGGCCGGAATTGATTCGTTTTACGTGGTGATCAATGCCGAACGTGGATCGGTCACCGCAGCAACGCCCGCTACCGCTTACGTCTTTGACCATGCTGTGCTTGCCATTAAATTGCCGGATGGATTAACCGACCCATCGCTGGTATCCAAGGTGCAGCACCCCTCATTAGGCCCTCTTCTCTTTTTCGATCCCACGAACGAGTTGACACCGTTCGGTCAGATTGGCGGATACCTGCAGTCTAATTATGGGTTGCTGGTCGGTCCGCAAGGCGGCGAACTGGTGCAATTGCCCATGCAGCCAGTGACGATGAACGGCATCGAGCGCACCGGGAAGCTGACTCTCGATTCGACCGGAACGCTGAAAGGCGAAATGAGTGAAACTCGCATCGGCGACCGGGCCTGGTCAGAGCGCTGGCGCTTGCGCACGGTAACCAAAAACACGGACCGTATCAAGCCCATTGAGGATCTTTTGGCCGGATCTTTGTCGCTGTTCCGGATTACACAAGCAAGCATCATCAACATGACACAAACGGATCTTCCCTTTGGCTTTCACTACACGTTTGAAGCGCAAAATTACGCCAAGGATGCTGGGGGACTCTTGCTGGTGCGCCCGCGCGTGTTGGGAGTGAAGACTCTCGGATTCCTCGAAACAAAGGAGCCACGGAACTTCCCAATCGAATTTGACGGCCCGGTACACGATACCGACACTTTTGAAATTGCAATACCGTCGGGATACTCCGTCGACGATGTGCCTCCGCCAGTCGATGTGGATTACAGCTTTGCCAGCTATCACGCAAAGACAGAGGTCAGGGGAAACCTGATCCACTACAGCCGGACCTTCGAGGTAAAGGAATTAAGCGTTCCAGTCGCCCATGCCGACGATCTGAAGAAGTTTTACCGAATCATCGCAAGCGATGAACGAAATACGGTTGTGCTGAAAGCACAGGGAAAGTAAATCGCGAACAACTGGCCGCCGGCGCTTCGAATGGCCCTGGTTACTGTGGCTGGCTGAGCGACACCGGTGCAGCTTGCAGAGGTGCCGGTTCGACCGGGCTTTGGATGCCCGGGTCAGCACCCGTGCTGGAATTCTTTTCGGTCCCTATCCCATCCGTTCGAGTTTCCCGGTACCGCCCCTCTGGCGGATATCCTCTCGCCTGCACGATGGCCCAATGCCACTCGTCACCCGGAGCGAGATCGAGATTGAGAGGAGCATTAAACACTGTGGTGGCAAGGGGCGGAGCCGCAGCGCGTAAGTGGTAGATGAGAGTGGTGTCTTGTTTCTTTTCCGGGCGCACCTGGTCAGGACTGAATTCGAACGACGGGGCCGACACCGTACCCGGTTCTGCGCCCAACGACAGCGAGGTCAACACTGAATTCTTCTTTATGATCGTTAGGGCAACCGCTACTTCGCTCACATGCCAGTCGGTGTGATTGAAAACGGAAATGCTCAGCGCGTCTCCCTCGATCGTTGCCGGCCCCTCAAGCTTGACGACTTCGGCCGCAGGCAGATCCATTTGCGCATATTGCGGCGACAGCAACGCCTTGGCATTCGCGCTGAATGCCAGGCTACAGGTCGCATCCGGCGCGGCAATCTGGAAATTCCTGCTTTCACCCGCCATCACATATTTCAGGCTGGAGCCTGAGCCGCGTTTGCTGTCGATTTGATCCATCACGGTAGAAAGGTTGTCGTCATCGATCACCGGTTTCGCGGGAGGGGTCCTCCGGCGCAGATTCCGGGCGACATCGCCCAGCGGAACCTCAGCATCGTCTTGGGCAGCGACCCTCGCAGAAAGAAACACCACGCCGAGTACTGCCGCGAGTGTAAACGCGCAGACGGACCTGGGCCGGGACTGAGAGAACCGTGACACCAAGAGCCTCAAACGAGCAGACGTGCCCCTGCAGAAATTGTAGTTACAGGAGTGACAGAGGCAGAAGTGACCGCGGTAATCGAGCGCTACTTGACGGCGATCAAGCGGACTAAAACAGGAAGTGTTCCCAATCGGCGATCGGAAACAGAGAAGGAAAGAGGCGCGCGCCGACGAAATGGAGGCGCAACGGGTGCGCGCGCCCTAGCCTGGCGACCGGTCTAGAGAAGCCCCTGAGACCGGAAGCGCGAAACGGGATCCACGACCGGCATTGCTTGCCGCCGGAAAATCCAGCGGGCCACCGCAAAGCCAACAGCCGCATAGCACAGATGCATCAGTCGCATACATCACCCTCCGCCAATCGGATCGCTTGCTTTTGACCCCAGGGGAGGAATCACCTCAACTCTATCGGCACAATAGCAACGGCCGACGAGCGCAACAAGGCACAGCGGTGCCATTTCCATGGCACGGAAGTAATACGAGGTCACCTCAGAAATCAACAGAGGCGCGCGGCAAACGGCCAAACTACTTCTTCAAGAGCAACTTCTGCGCTGCCTCGAGCTCCTTCTTTTTGGCCTCGTCGACCTTGGGATAGGCAAGATCCAGCGATTCGAGCGTCTCCACAATGACACTTGAGACCACAAGGCGGGTAAACCACTTGTTATCCGCCGGAACGACGTACCAGGGAGCCTCCTTGGTCGAGGTGTTGCGGATCATATCCTCGTAGGCCTTCTGATAGTCATCCCACCGGTCGCGCTCGCGGATATCGGCAGCGGAGAACTTCCAGTTCTTTTCTGGCTCATCCAGGCGGGCCAAGAAGCGCTTCTTTTGCTCCTTTTTGGAAACGTGGAGAAAGAACTTGCGGATGACGGTTCCATTGCGGGCCATGTGGCGCTCAAAGCAGCCGATATCCTCAAAGCGCTCTTCCCAAATGTCTTTGCCGCATAGGGATTGAGGAGTTTTCTGGCTGCGAAGGATCTCGGGATGCACTCTCACTACCAGAACTTCCTCGTAGTAGGAGCGGTTGAAGATTCCAATGTGCCCGCGCTCGGGAAGATCGCGCGTGGTGCGCCATAGAAAATCATGCTGGAGCTCAAGGTCCGAGGGTGCCTTGAAAGAAAAAACCTGGCAGCCCTGCGGATTGACACCGCTCATTACGTGTTTGATCGCGCCGTCCTTGCCGGCCGCATCCATCGCCTGAAAAATGAGGAGCACCGCCCACCGATCCTGGGCATAAAGCTTGTCCTGGAGTTCTGCCATGCGCGTGATGCTGTCGGCGAGGGCTTGCTCGGCATGATCCTTCGAATGCCAATGGCCGGTATCGGCCGGATCGAAGTCCTTGAGCTTGAAATGCTTTCCGTGATTAATGCGGAAGGTATCGGCGAGTTTCTCGGTCTTCATTCGTTTTCGTCCCTTATCAAAACGTTAGTCTTAAGCGCTGACGATCGCAACCTGGGGGACGCAAAGAACCCAAATTCCATACGGATTCGACCTCGCTTTTTGCACTGTTTGAGGTGGGACTAAGCAGGTACCGGTTTTGTGGCGACGGGCAGGCCGTCCTGTTGCCACGCGTCAAAGCCTCCGGCAACGTTGCTGACGTGCTGGAATCCCGCACGCTGCAGAAGGCTGCAGGCAATTATGCTGCGGTATCCGCTCTTGCAGTGCACGGCAACCGGAGTCTCCCGGTCGATCTCCGGAGGTGAAACTCTGAAATTATCGAGCGGCCAGAAGGTGGCATTCTCGATATGTGCAGAGTCCCATTCGGGGGTGCGCCGAACGTCGAGCACCTGCAGTTTCCCGGCCTTGAATTTGCCATGAAGTTCCGCTGGTGAAATCTGGGGAACAACCGCCAGCGCGTATCCCGCCTTTTTCCATGACTCAATTCCACCTTGTAGAAATCCGTCGAGCGCTTCGATCCCGACGCGCGCCATGCGCAGGCGCGCTTCCTCGATTTGCTCGTTCGAAGCGGCAATCAGCACGGGGCGGGCCGACAAACCCAGCACCGTACCGGCCCACGATGCAAATTGCCCAGATAAGGCAATATTGACCGATCCGGGCACATGTCCAGCGGCGAAGTCATCGCCGGGCCGGACGTCGAGTGCCAGTTCCCCTGCCTCCAGCATCGATTTCAATTCCGATGGCGAGAGTGCGCGCAGCGGCGGCAGGTCCGAGAGCGGTGCCGCTCCCGTGCGGTTGATCTCGGCATCCTTCGCGAAGTACTCCGGGCGGGCTGGGAGATTGCTGGTCAATTGCGAAATAAATTCGTCGCGGCTGCGGAGCTGAAGCGCGTAGTTGGTCAGCCGCTCGGTGCCAATAGTCGAAGACCGTTCCGCCCTCATATTCTTTCCGCAGAGCGAGCCGGCGCCGTGCGCCGGGTAGACGAGAACGCTGTCGGGAAGCTTTAGCAGTTTGTGGTGCAGGCTGTCGTAAAGCATCCCGGCCAGTTCAGGCGCGGTGTGCTTTGGCGAGAGATCGGGGCGTCCCACATCGCCGATAAATAGCGTATCGCCGGTCAGAACTGCCCAAGGGGATGGAGCTTTCTCTTCGTCATGAACGACCAGGCAAATGCTCTCCGGGGTGTGGCCCGGAGTTTCGAGCACGCGGATCGACGCTTTGCCGAATTTCAGTTGAAAACCATCCTGCACCGCAACATGAGGAAAAGTTGCGCCCGCCCCCGCCCCGATATAAATCTGCGCCCCTGTGCGTGCCGCTAACTCGCGGTGCCCTGAGACGAAATCCGCATGAAGGTGAGTTTCAAAGATATGGCGGATGGAATAGCCGTGTTGAGCAGCAGCGGCAAGATAGAGTTCGACATCTCGTTGAGGATCTACGACCACCGCTTCGCCGTCGGAAGCGAGCATGTACGAGGCATGCGCCAGACACCCCAAGTAGAACTGCTCAAAATACATAGATCCCCCGCTCCGCTGCTGAGCGATGCTAGAACAAAACAGATTGTTTTGCCACGGGGCCACGAAGGCGCGAGCGAATGCGGGAGGAGCAGCCTTGGCTACGAGGGAAGCGGGGTGATGAACTCAAGACCGAAGCAGAAGCCGTTGCGCGAGCGAACGATTGCCGGCAGCCGTGAGTGCACGGGAGTATCAAATTCGACCTCCAGTAAGTCCCCTGGATTCAGGAGAATACCGGCGTAAAGCACCATTCCGCCTTCGCTCATTTCGGTGCCGCGTCCGGTCACAACGGTGGTGGAAAATCCTTTGGAAGTCACCACTCGGACCGGCATGTCGACGGGTAGCCGTTCCCAGCGGCGCGAGTTAGGGGAGGCGCTGGACATTCTGCAATCATGCCCTGCCCCTTATTGCGCCTCAAATTACCAAGGGGAAAGCTCGGCGACGAAGAGGTACAGGTTGCCACCACTGCAGACGGACCTCGTTCCTGTGCTCGCCGAATTAAATTCCGGCTTGATTTGATTTTTTGTGAAACGAAATCCTGGGCCGCAGCACTACTGACTAGAACGGCGGGAGTCGCGAGAGTGACGACCAAAGATCCCGATCATGAATGACCCTTGGCAACCGGGGGGAAGACTTGGGTCCTTCGGAGCGTCGAAACCGAATGGGGAAACGGTTTCGACGCTCTTCGGGTATTTGTTGGGAAATGTTTCCGAATCGAACTTAGAGGACACCTGCCACGTGCGCAACTCCACGATTCTTGCGGATCCACATTGCCTTTCAAGTTTCTGCAGCCAGCATCTCCTCAATCTGCTCCATCTGAGGTGCTACACTAGCTGCCACTTTAGTGCGGGGCCAGGTCCTTGCAACTCCAGTCTTTTGATGACTCCTATGTCGAACGCCTACGTGCCGGCGATTTCCGGACGCAGGAGCACTTCGTCGCGTATTTCAGCGAGCTTATCCAACTCAAACTGCGTTCCCGGCTGCATTCTCCGCAGGCGATTGAAGATGTCCGACAGGAAACCTTCACACGCGTATTCGCGGCGCTGCAGGCCGGAAAGCTCCGCCAGCCCGATCGCCTCGGCGCGTTTGTCAACTCGATGTGCAACAACGTCCTGCTCGAGCATTACCGGTCGTCCTCGCGCGACAGCTCGCTTGACGAAGATGAGGAACAGGACTTCCCTGCCCTCGGCGTCGATGTCCTGGGGACGATCGCCAGTAAGCAATTGGCGCAGAAAATCCGCGAGATTCTCGACGAAATGCCGGAGCGCGATCGCCGCCTGCTGCGCGAAGTGTTCCTCGAAGAGCGCGACAAGGACGACGTCTGCCGCGACTTTGGCGTTGACCGCGATTACCTGCGAGTTTTGCTCCATCGCGCCAAACAGGCGTTCAAAGTTCTGTATTTAAAGAACATAGCTACGCGCCCGCCGGGTGTTGTGGCTGCGCGCTGAGTTTATGAAACGTTTAAACGCGCAAAGTCACAACCATATGAGGGGGAATTGATCATGGACCATGCTCAGGCGGTCCAGCTAAAGGCAACGGAAAGGTATCTGCTCAACGAACTGGAACCCCAGGAACGCGACCAGTTCGAAGAGCACTTGTTCGATTGCCAGGAATGCGCCGTTGACGTGCGCGCCGCCGCAATGTTTGTGGAGCAAACGAAAATCGCGCTGGCTGAAACTCCGCTATCTCATGCATCGCAGAGTGTTTTGGCAGCAAAGGAAAGACCTCGGAGCGGGTGGTTTGCCTGGTTCCGCCCGGCATTCGCCGTTCCCGTGCTCGCCTTGCTGCTGGCAGTGATTGGCTATCAGAATCTTGTGACCTATCGGCATGTCACGGAGGCGGTAAACCAGCCGCAAGTCAGGCCGTGGGCATCGGTAAACGTAAGCACGCGAGGTGCAGCGACGACGGTGGTGAAGGCGCTACCAGGCCAGGATTTTGACCTTCTGGTCAGCATTCCACCGGATGCGGCTTATTCTGCGTACACTTTGGACTTGTACGCTCCTTCGGGAAAGCTACAATGGTCGCTCAAGATTGCGGCCTCTGCTGTGGAGGATACGCAATCGCTGCAGGTTCCGGGAAAAGGGCTGGAAGCGGGCACCTACAAGCTGTCGGTGACCGCCTGGAATCCGGCGGGACAGAGTACGGCTTTGGGCTCCTCGCCAATTGAGTTGCAGTTTCAGAAATAGCACCACAGAGCGAACGGTACGTTATGGCCAACGCAGGAAGTGATTCGGAACTGGAACACCAATATCACGCGCAGGCGTATGTGCTGGATGCCGAGTTTGAACATCCTGTGCGCGAGAAAACTGGGCGCAAAGCCCAGGTCGACCTGCCGCCGGACGGCACCTATCAGTATCAACCGGCGACGCCGTTTCAAGTGTTCGGAGTGCTTTCGTACCGTTCCGGCTATGCGCAGGTCGCGGGACACAAAAGTCCGAAGGGTCACGGGCATGTCACGCTCGCAACCTCCGTCGTCGAAGACATCAACGTTTTCGACGTTGTAACAGCAGATCGTATCGTCGCCCAGATTTCTACGGAGCACCCGCACGATGGACAGGTCCCACGCGTCACATTTCTTGGGACGCGATTTGTAAATCTGCGAATTGGCGGACACAAAGTCGAAGTCGTCCAGGACCTCAATGTCATCGGACCCAAACCGCCAAAGGATCGGTCGTATCTGGATGATGCGGGTGTGATCTCGCGGATGTCGGAGCAGCATTCGAACATTCGCAAGACCAAGAATCTTCCTGATTGGGCCCGCGAAGAGTTCCGCAAGGGCAAGATTTCCAAGGGCGGGAACGAGGCCTCGTGCTCACTGGTGAAGAACATCACCGGGGCGCCGGGAATTGCCTTTGGCCACGTGATCGATTTGCCCAATTTCGGCAGGATTTATCTAGCTGAACTGACCTTGCTTCGCGAACCTGCGCCGAACCGCAACGAGCGAGACGCGTACCACTTCCAGCTGACGATGATTCGGCTGGAAATGGGTTGCCTTGGTACGGGCAAAGCCAAGGTCGCCGCTATGGATACGAATGGCAAAGGCAGTGGTGGCGGGGGCGGCGGCTAAAAGAAGACCGTTTGTCAAGCCACAGTTTTGGACTTCTGGAAGATGTCGAGTGCTAACTCGACCCTTCATTATCAGCCTCAGCGTTATTAGCTTCAGCGCTTTCCGCATCGAACTTCGGGTCTCCTCTCATTTCGCGATAAAATTCTCGGAATCGAAAATACGGACGACCTGAATGACGATGTGTCAGGGCCGGCGCTCGCACTGGCCAAAATGCCTCAAGTTGATTTTGCTCGTGCTGTCGGCGGCCTCTTGCGCTCCGCGCGTTACTCCCGATGCCGCTTACGAGCGAGCCAGAACTGCATTCCGGAGTGGTGATCTGGTTAATGCAGAAAAGTTGTCGAACAAAGGCTACGAAGACTTTCACCATTTAGGCGCGGAATGGTCCTGGAAGTTTCTGATTATTCGAGCGAGAACTCTCTACCGTCAGGGCCACTACGAAGAAGCGTTGCGGCTGGTTAGCACTGAGCCTTCTACCCCTCCAAACACGGATCTGACTTTGCGAAAACTGTGGGTCGAGGCCCTGTCTTATACGTCGCTCCATCAATTTCCGAAGGCAGAGCAAATTTTCCGAGACGGGGAGGCGGCATGCAAAGGATCCTCAGAACCGGCGTGCGCAGAACTGGCCACCGCACGCGGAACGATGGAAATGGAGCTTGGCCACTATTCGGATGCTGAAAAATTCTTCCAACAGGTTCTTGGACCTGCACGCGCGAGCGGCAACCAGCTTTGGCTCGCGAATGCCATGTTGGATTTGAGTTGGTCCGCGGACGAACAGGGCCACTTTGATGAGGCGTTGGACTGGGCGAGTCATTCCGCTCAAGTGGCGCAGCAGGAGAACTTTGCGGCGGTTTCGGAGACTGCTACCGGAAATATGGGATGGGCCTTCTACAAATTAGGCGACCGCGAGAAAGCCCGCCAGATGTTTAAGGAGGCCGAAGGTCGCGCCAAGAAGCTCGGTGGAGTTGATGATCAAATCAACTGGCTGACGGCGGCAGCATACGTTTCCATGGACGAGCGTAACTTCGCTGGAGCCGAAGATTCCTTTCGCGAGGCGCTCGATTTAGCTCGGAAGATCAAGAGCCGCGAAGACATCGTCAACTCCCTGATTGCATTTGCCTTCGTCTCGGAGCAGGTCGGGAAGATCGATGATGCAAAGCGCTATGCCAACGAAGCTCTGTCGATGGCATTGGCCGATGGCAATAAGCGCGATCAGACTTATCCCCTGCTGATCCTGGGCCGGATTGCCGCGCGGCGACGTGATTCACGGACTGCTCAAAGTGACCTTCAACAAGTAGCCGATTCGACAGACAGCCCGGTGTTTCTGGAGTGGGAGGCGGAGCGTTCGCTCGCCCGGCTTTACGAAGATCAAAAACACGTTGACGAAGCCGACAGCGAGTATCGCACGGCGTTGAGCACCTTCGAACGCGCACGCTCCGCACTCCAGCACGAGACTTCACGCCTGCCCTTTATCACGAATGCCTCAAGCATTTACGACGACTATCTTCATTTTGTTCTGACCCGAGGCGAGACCGATCGCGCCCTCCAGATCGCCGACTACAGCCGCGCGCGCGCGTTGAGCGAAGGGCTGAAGCTGCTGAAGAAAACAGACGGCTTTCATCCTGATGCCCTGAATGCCAAGCAGATTGCACGCCATGCAGGCGGCACAATTCTTTTCTACTGGCTAGGGCCGACAGAGTCGCATCTGTGGGCGGTGACGCCCCAGACGATTCAACTTTTCTCGCTACCCGCGGCGTCCCGAATCGATGCGCTCGTCGAGAGGTACCGGAGAGCTTTGCTGGGGCCTTTGGATCCGCTTGAAAACTCGAACTCAGATGGAATCGAACTATTCCACATTCTGATTGAACCGGCGCTCTCGCTGATTCCGAGCGGAAGCAGAGTTTTTGTAATCCCGGACGGAAGCTTGAACAATCTGAATTTCGAAACACTTCTGGCGTCGAAGCCGAAACCACATTACTGGATTGAAGATGTCGCGATCGCCGACGCGAGTTCCCTGCGCCTTCTGGCGGCAACGCCTCCGGCAAAAACGGGCGGCAGCCTGCTTCTGCTCGGCGATCCTGTTGTCAGTAATCCCGACTACCCCGAACTACAGAAGGCATCGGTCGAAATGAAGGGCATTCAGAAACATTTCTCGCTGAGCGCCCGAAAGGTTTTGGCTCGCCACGACGCCACGCCCGGCGCCTACCTCGGAAGCAACCCGGAGCAGTTTTCGTATGTGCATTTTGTAGCGCACGGGACGGCAAGTCGAATCAGTCCACTCGAATCGGCAATTGTGCTTTCCGGAACGGGCGCACAGGACGACTCCTTCAAGCTCTACGCGCGTGACATCATCCAGCGGCCTCTTCACGCAGAGCTGGTCACGATTTCCACATGCTATGGCGCCGGCGCGCGTGCATATTCCGGGGAAGGTCTGGTCGGGCTTTCCTGGGCTTTTCTGCGGGCCGGCGCTCACAATGTGATCGGCGCTTTGTGGGAAGTAAGCGACGTTTCCACGCCCCAACTCATGGACGACCTCTACGCAGGGCTGGGAAAGGGGCAACCGCCTCAGTCGGCTCTCCGCGCCGCCAAGCTCGCCATGCTGCACTCGAATGGATCGTTCCGTCGGCCTTTTTATTGGGCTCCCTTCCAGCTCTATACGGGATCGTAAGAAGCCCAGCGCGGAAGCAGCGCAATCCCATCTCCATTTGCCACGAATGTCAGGATTACTCCCTTGTTTCTCGGTAGTTTTCGCGATCTTTCCTTACAGAGAAATCTCCTGTGAAGTACAGAGCTGTTGGGATGGTGGCCTCCGCGTCGCGTCAGTATTCTCACAAACGATGAAGTTTTCCTCTTCACTATTCCTTTCTCTCAAGCAGGAGCCGGTGAAACTTCCAGCTCCTGCTCCTCGCCTATGTTGGCGAGGCGAGGACGCAATAGAGGGGAGCAGATCTTCTTCGAGGACATGGTTCAACAAGGAGGCATGAATGTTGTATTGGGCATTGCTGTTCCTCATCGTAGCGATCATCGCCGCTGTTCTGGGATTTGGCGGAGTTGCCGTTGCGGCAGCCGGAATCGCGAAAGTTCTGTTTTTCATCTTCCTGGTGCTCTTCGTAGTGATGCTGATTACGCACCTGGGACGCCGGGGATCAAGCATCTAGGCCAGAGTACGAGGGCTGCGGCTTAGGCCGCAGCTTGTTCTTCAACTGGGGAACAAATGATCCGGATGCGGTCCCGGTGGCGCGGAATTGCACGGGTCACAGCGAGAAGCGCTTCCGACTGACAACGTGGACACCGGGTCGCGGAATTGCCGAGCGCCTCGCAGTCGCTACACAGGTATGCCTCAGCGAGGTTAATAAACGTCAGGTCGTGCATATTTCACCTGTCCCCCGGGTTGCCGGGCTTCCTTGGCGCCCAATACAGGGGGGAACGCCATTAGTCTCATAACCCGTAGAGTGCGGCCGGGTAATCAGGTCTTAGCTGTACCCGACTCTCGGTAGTCGCTGCAGGCGGATGGTCCCTACAGCAGTTGTGACTTTCAGACTACGCACCCAGCCCGATTCCGGCGGTTAAGCATTCCGACGAGAATCGGGACATTGATAACAGAAACTTAATCCATAGGAGGACACTTAACAATGAACTCTGACGAAATGCGCGGCAAATGGAATCAGTTCAAAGGATCTGTTAAGCAGAAGTGGGGAAAGCTCACAGACGACGACATCAAGCAGATTGAAGGAAACCGCGATGTGCTTCTCGGCAAGATCCAGGAGCGCTATGGAATCACGAAAGAAAAAGCAGAGCAGGAGCTGAATGACTGGAAAGTGCCGACCACCGTTTCGGAAGAGGACTACCCGAAGCGGAAAGTTAGCTAGAGATCTTCTAAACTTTGGTCTGGAACATCAGCGGGAGAGGATCCGCAAGCGGATTCTCTCCCCGTTGTGTTTATGAAAGCAACGAGCTGGTAATTTGCAGCCACTCGTCGTCCAGAGAATCCTTGCAGATGGCCTTCCCTGCCCGGCGATACCAATATGCGGCGTTGCTAAGATCGCCTTCTTTGCGATGGAGGTAGGCGTGGACCCATGACCCCGCCGGGCCCTCATCCTCTTGCGCAGACTCGTGAGCACGAGTCCAGTCATTCTTCGCATCCCACCACAAACCCACTAAGGCTTGCGAAAGTCCGGCCGGCGGCTCGGATGCGCTCGTGGACTGGCGAAATTCGTCCAGGGCCATTGCAACGGTTCTAGATGTCCTGTGTGCCATGATTGTCGGAACCGGCGGCGACGGGAGCTTTCTTGGAAACCGCCCACTCATGCTCGGGATCGTCCATCTCAAGATGATGAACTCCACCGGGAAAGCGGGTCATCAACTTGTCATATTGCGCCTTCTGCGCCTCCGTCTTGCGGACATCCTGATCTGGGAGGGGAGTCCATTCGTGGAGATAGTAGATCGTCTGGATGCTGGCTTGCAGCATCTCTTTCGCGCATCCGAAGCATGGCCTCATGGTTGTATAGAGAGTGCTGCCCTCGACGGCGATTCCGAATCGCGCGGCGGCAAGGATCGCATTCTGCTCCGCATGCACGCAGATGCAAAGATCGTACGCTTCGCCGGATCTGTATGCTTTGTCGCGGTTGGCGCAGCGGTAGCATCCATCATCGAGACAGTTCACCATGTTGGTGGGAGTTCCGTTGTATCCGGTAGAGACAATGCGGTGATCTTTCACGATGATCGCTCCGACCCGATTGCCCTTGCAGTTGGCCCGGAGGCGCACTGCCATCGCGATGGTCATGAAATATTTGTGTCGATTTTCGCGCGTGCCGCGCGCTGCTGAAGGTTCCGGTCGCTGCGACGATATCTCGGAGTGCGGTGGCGCAGGGATGGTTTCCGTCGGATGGGCCGAAGATCCATTGCTTTTTCCAGGCACGAGGTCTCTCCCTTCCCGGCGATTGTAGAGCAATTCCCGTTGCCACGGAACTCATCGAAATCCGGTGCGGCGCCATAAGAGGACGCCGCAAGTCAGGAGCAGTACGAACATCGCCAGGCCAAGCGCAAGGGCAGCGGAGACACCGATGGAGACTTGAGGGAATTTCGCCAGGGCTGCAAGGATCGCGAACAGCCCGGTTGTTCCGCCGATGAGTAGCCAGTCGACGAAAGTTCGCCCGCCCGCACCCTCATGGTGCGCGAGGCCTTCAAGTCCTGCCTGGATGTATCCGGCTTCCACGCCGTAGCGTTGGCCTTCACGCTCTGCGGCTTGGTGCCAGAACGCGTGTTCCCCTTCCGTTGCCGATGAGAGCGAGATAGCCAAAGCGCCCAGGGCCATGAGTAAAGAACCTCCCGCTACCTGCGCGTAGACCGTACTGCTCTCACCACTCAGCTCGTGAAAGACAAAAATCCCCCACAGCAATCCCCAAAGCTGGTTGGTGTTCGACAATGGAATGCCGCGGCTGATGCCGACATACTTGGTTGCGAATTGCTGAAATAGATCCCCAATCACCCAGACGAAACCTCCTAACATCAGCCAGAACAATACGGGACGCGCACTAATGAGTTCGCGGTAGAGCGGACCCGCCCCCAGGTACGCAATCGCCAAGACCGACATGGTGGCCAATTCGCCGATCGTAAAGAACGTGACGAACGAAAGCGGATTCATGCCGGTCAGATATGCTTTCCGATAGGGGATGTACATCGTGCCCCAAAGAATTCCGGCGCCGAGCGCAGCCAGTATCCCTGCCGTGGCATTCAGAGATACCGCTTGATGCGAGGAAGCAATCGCGAGGAGAGTAGCACCGCCGAACATCCCCACTGCGCCGCCGATGACGCCCAACCACTGTTTCCATCCCGCGTGGTGAAGTTCTTTGAACAGCAGAAATCCCCAGAAGATGCCCAGCAGGCTGTTGGTATTCCAGAGCGGAAATGCAATGCTCAAGCCCACGTTTCGGATCGCATAGATGGTAAGGGTGTTGGCGACCGCCCACATCGCGCCGGCGAGGATCGCCCAAACGACCAGATGCGGCGCCTGCCGTACGTCTCTTCCGACATGGGAAACTCCGCGGAGGAAAGCGGGCACGCTCCATCGCGCCAGAAAGACTCCAAAGACCATAATGAGGGACACGGTGATTGGAGAGACGTCTGGTTTGACCAGCTTGATCGGAGCTTCCGCACCGCCAAGCCACGCTCCAGCGGCAAAGCCACAGAAGATTCCGAGCGCCTGCAGGCTACGCAGGCGAGAGGCCGAAAGAGTTTTGCGAGCCGGCGATTCGATTACCGAGGCATCGGGGGGCCGAGTCATATTCAACGTAACCGGTCCAGTAGAAGAAGTCCGGCCAGCAGTACTGCCAACGGAATCCAGAAGTGCACATCAGTAGCGATGGCGCGGAGGAGGTTGCGGTTCCGGGGATTTTCGTCGGCCAAGTTGGATCCTCGATTCCAGGATTTCGAAGAGCGTGGCCCGGGTGCTCACGGGCAAGGGATTGTGTCTTGTACAAGGCTTTCCGTCAAGTGAAAGCAGGGCCGTTTGAAATTCACGAAGCGTGTGACACGGACGCATTCGAAAAATTCAGCTAACTCTACAACTGGTTAAATTCAAGATTTCCACCAGAAGATGATCGCAACGATGGCAGGGACGGCATAGATCAGGAGCGCGATCGGAAGCTCGTCTCTGATCGAATAGCCGGCCCTGCTGACGCCGATCCAGAGATTCAGCAAAGTTCCAATCAGCCACAGCACCAGAAAACACTTTGCGACCACGCCAATGGTGCTGCCCAGCCAGCGGCCGACGAGAAAACAGACCGCGAGCAGCAGACATCCCGCAAAGGTAATCTTGACTGTATGCATTTCTCAGAGTGGAAGCGTGCCGATCCCGGCGCTTCGCCTCATGTAGCTTTTCTGACTTTCTGTAGCACGATCTTTCCGGCAGATATCAAGTAAAACCGGCAGGTTGACGTGCAGTAGGGCCTGTTCGTTCAAATGTGAACGATCAACTTTTCTGGGCCATGATGTCAAAATTGAATTTCAGCTCATCTTTGACAGCCAGACCTCCGCCAAAGTTGGAAATCGGCTTGATGCCGAACTGGGTTTGCAATAGCGAAAACTCCCCAACGGCGCGCAACCGGCCATTGCTGATTGTTACCGCAGTGGAAATACTCTGCGGTTGTCTCACATCTCGCAGCAGCAAGTCACCCTGGAGCGCCATCCAATATCGGTCGGCGCTCATCGAGCTTACCTTGGCATGCGCGCTTTCGTAGATAATTTCAGGAAATGCCTGGGAGTTCAGTACCTGCTCCTGCATGATGCGCTCGATCTCGACGCGGTCCCGGTCAGCGGCGCGGCTTATCAGGGACAAGGATGCGGCTTCGATACGAAGCGTTAAGGCCGAACGATCGATCGCTTCGGGGTCCAACTGGATTTCACCTTCGTATTTCTGGATGGCGATATCGAGGTTATGAGCAAAAACAGCCAGCCAGCCGCCCGCAAAAACATGCAGGACGAACTTACTAGTCGCGGGATCGATGGCGTATTTCACTTTTTCGGAAAGCGCTCCAAAGTTAGCGGCAGAATGCAATGCTTTGTCCTTTTCGTTCTCGAGAATTTTTCACTCCTCAGACTTGTTTTCTTGCCACCACATAAAAGGTGAATTTCAATTCGTCTCGCAGCTTGAGTGTCGCCCCCGCTATGGAGGCAACCTTGATGCCGTAATCGGGCTGCAAAATCAAGAAGTCTCCGTAGGCACGCAAGCTATCAACTCCCATTGCCAGCTGAAAATTCAAGTTCAAACCGTTCGTCATGCCGTGAAGGCTTAAATTTCCCTCGACCTTCATGCGGTACAAGGTCTCATTCTGCTTTTCGGCTATGACGCGTTTGCTCTGATAGCGAATCTCCGGGTACCGAGGGGACTCGAGTACCTCCTGGTTCATCACGCGATGGATTTCACGCCGATCGTTGTCGCGCAATTCATCCAGAACTTCCAGGGACGACGACCTCACCGTTACCTTCAACTGTGCGTCATTGAAGGTTCCGGGAACAAATTGCGCTTCGCCCGACCAGTCTCGAACCGCGATTCTCGGACTGTGCGCGACCGCTGAAATCAAACCACTGGCAAATGCCTGTACCTGGAATTGACTTGCCTTCGTGTCCACTACGTAACGCACACACGCCCCGGTTGCGTTCTCCATAGCAGCGCTCCTGGATACGGCGTAGAGTGAACCGACTACATCGACTTGAGTCGCAGATAGCGCTCGATGTCAGGCAAGGACGCCTGCGCAAGCTCTCCCAGTCCCATTTGCCCCAGGTAGCGCCGGACGACCGGATTGGTCAGAATCAGCCCCGCACCGAAAACAATCATGGCGACACCGCCGAGCATGAACAGAGTATCTTTGTCAGTAGAAGTTCCATTTCCGTTGGTGTGACGATCCAATTCCACGGCAACCTCCTCTTTGTTTTTACCCGCAAGTGGGGGACTTCGACCTAGCTACTTTTACGCAACAACTGGAATAGCAATTCTTCGATCCTTCGCACCGCTTGATCCACAGCACTCGCCACGGGAGCGCTCAATCCCATGTGCCCGTCTTCTCCCCCGAGCGAGCATGGTTCACAACCAACGAGCAACACCTTCCCCGGCCGTGCGCCCATGCCGCTTGCCATCTGCAAGACACTCACCGGGTCCATGGCATGAGCTTCAACAACAGGTGCGCCGGCGGACATAACGGAATCGAAGTCCGGCTCAACCAGGAACACGGTTCCGGGCGGCTGCTGTTGCGAAAATGCGTCAACGAGAATCACTGTCTCGTACTCGTCTTGCAGAGCATAGGCCAGATCAAGACCTCGTATTCCGAAGTCTGCGACTCGAACTCCGTCAGGCACTCCGCTTTCCAACAAACGCCGGACGACTTCAACTCCGAAGCCATCGTCGCCTAAAAAGATGTTTCCAATGCCTGCGATTAGAATCGTGGGTCTTGCGGACTGAGCCTTTTTCTCATCGCGACTGACAAACTCGATCTCTGCGGGATCAAAAAAAAAGCGATGGCCGGGCTGCCGCAGCAAGCCCATGTCCCGCCCGGGATCGATGTCGAGCACCACGCAGACATGATGCTTGCCCTCATAATCCTGCTCAATCGCCTCAACCATTGCAGTCTGTCCGGTCAATGCAAGATCCATGATGTCGCCGCCGGGCCTCGGCTTGAGGCGAACGCGGTCATCCACGCGGAACTCGACGCCGTCCACGTCGAGCCGGTCCACCTTGACTTTATCTTCGAGAAGCTGCCATTCCCATTCATTCATGCGGATCAATCCCGTCCTGGGTGTTTTTGAGCGGCCGCATAGATCGCAGCACTCCGTGCAATTTCATGAATTGCTCAGCCGGCAAGGCTTCAGTTCGGTCCAGAATCTGCCGCGAGCGCGCATCCGATGCCCGCATTTCTTTCTTTTCCTGATCCGTGAGGGCCAGGATGCGCAGCGATAAGATCTCGTCGATCTCCGTTCCATCGAAAAGTTCACCGGCGCTTTCGGGTGCCACCTGTGGATGGTCATAGAGGATGATGGGAGAAGCCATCATCGTGTCGTGACTTCCGTCCAGCCCAACTAACACGGGGAATAAACCGACGTTCCGGCATGCTGCCGCGAGCTCCCGCAACTCGTCGGGAGTATCGATAAGCGATACAAACTCACCCTGTTCGACTCCCAAAATGACGTGACATGACACGGCTGCCCGCATCAAGGCCTGTTGGCGTTTCGGCGACGGATGAATCGCAGTAGGATTCGCGATGCGAACGCTGAGCCGATGAACATTGGTAGCGACCTGTTCGGCAACTGCTATGACATGCAAGTTGACGGTCTCCCGGTTGCGAACGATCTCTCCCGCCAACCCGCCTTGTTCATTGCAGATAGGTTCGGAAGCCACGGATTGAGCGAAGTCGCGGTTCAGTTCCTTAGGGCTCGACACTAGTTCAGTCAACGGAAGCCCATCAATGGATATCTCTTGTTCGACCGCTTCCTGCCACGAACTGAAGTTTTTACCATCGACCTCGATCTGATCCACCAACGTGTATTCGTTGGTTGTGGCATTGCGAGCTAGAACCGACCGCTCGATCAGTTGCAGGAACTTGACCCGGACATCCACTCTGGTTCCCTGCCCGCCACGAACAAGAACCTCTGTCTGCGATTGCCAGGAATCCCCGCTATTCAGCGCCTGGCAATATTCCCGCGGATAAATAACGCCAAAGTTGAAGCGTTGACGGTTTTTCACCGCCGATGGACGGTAAGGGTAGAGAATGTACCCTTCGTACAGGACTACGTTTGCGATATTCTGCGCCGCCTGGCAGTTCATGAGCGTGTCGTAACCTCTTGCGCTTCGAGCATCTGCTCGAGCGCATCTTCCCAACTCAGAAATCCATGCTGCATCTTGAATTGATACAGGCGGTCGAAGGTATCTTTTCGCAGGCGCAGCCACGCGCTATTGGGGTGATAAGCATCCATCATGCTGCGCCAGATTTCCACGGGCAGCCGGAATCGGACTTCCTTGTCCCAAGGAATTGGAGCCACGCGCAGACCAGCCTCCGATTCATGAAAGGCGGTACCGGAGAACTGGAAGCACAGGGGAATGTCTCCGCCCTCTACGCCGTAGAAATATTTTGTGGCTGCCAGGTTGAAGTCGAAGCTGCACGGGACGTGCACGTCGACGGTTGTTTCCGCGGAAAAGGCTGGGACCACGCAATTGACATGAGTCCACAACAAGGTTTTCAGTGTCTGGCTCCAGCGTTCCGGCTCCCCAAAAAGGTCCTGAAGGTGCTTTTGTTCCTCGGGCGAATAGCGGCGCCGCGTTGCTTCGATTTGAATCTGGCAGCGCAGATTGATCGTGTGGATCCGCTCGCTGGACGGTTGATTTGCGATTCGTAATCCAAACGCCAGTGTGGGCAGCGCCATGAAGGGCGCCACCTCGACCTTTCCGGGTTGGAAGCTTAGATCAGGCATGATGCTCCCGGCTAATGCGCACAGCCCGATTCCTCAAGCCGGCGAAGAACTCCGCAATCTCTCGCCAAACCTCGCTGCCGCCAGAAAAGCCGCGCCAGTTATTGCGGATGATGCCCACCAGCCGGTAACACTCATCGATCGGCAACAGGAAATATTCGGAGCAAACGCTGCGGCCGTGCATCGCGCGGCTCACGAGCAGGGCCTCCACATCAGATTGCATGTTCTGCAGTACGGGATTGCCTTTCACGATGGAAACCCAGCTTTCGAGACTTAACAGTGATTCGATTGCTCCCGCCGGACTGGGATAGTAAGCGTGCACACCGCCCGACTGGCTGTCGGTAAAGAAGAAGGCCATATTGATCGGGATCATAAAGGCATCCCAATCGGCGTCGGAGAGCTCGAACGAATCAAGAATACGAATGTCCCGCGGGACGCGTCGGTATTTGGTTTTGGCTTGCCCGGTGAACAACAGCGCACAGGCATCGCAAGTGCAGAGGAGCCTGCGATTGCCCAACTCCAGCAAGTGAGGGTGATAAAGACTGATTTCCGCGCTGCAGAGTTCGCAGGCCTCCGCGTTACGCCTGCGGGGGACGAACTGGCGCAGCAGCCCAAACCCGTTGGTGGTTTGAGTTGTCGGTCCTGATCCCATTTCAGCCGTTCTTCCCCTTCCAGGTCGTCAAACCCCGTCCGACGCCGCGACGGGGGTGAATGCGGTCGTTGCCGCCTGCCCTTGCGTCAATTTGTCCAAGGAGACGAAGCCGGCCGCCTGGCGACCGTCAGGCCCGGCGATCTGCAACGAAGTCAGATCGGGAGCAGCGCTGTACACGGCGTCTTCAATCTCGGCCCTGACGGCGGCGCTGGTCGATCCGCAAGTGTGCGGGCTTGCCATCACGCGCAAATAGACCTTGCCTTCGTAGGTCCGTTCGACATCCACGCTAATTTCCTGCGCGCGATATCGAGCGTTTAACTTTTCGACGCAAGCAGCGACTCGTGTCGGAAGATCCAGAGGGTGCAGTCCATAAAACGCAAGCAGGCCGCCAACGACGCCGTCACCGCCGAACTCATCAATAAGCGACGCTCCAATTTCTCCGCGCTGGAAAGTTTTGTCCAGCATGCGTTCGAGGACCGAGGCATGCAACTCGAGCAACACCTGGATCAGTTGCCTGGCCGTTGATCTTGCGGCCGGATCGCTGATCTCCTCGAGTTCGCGCACCAGCCCTGCGATCCGCTGCACGCTTCTCTGAAGATCTTTATCGTCGGTCAACGAAGGCTCCCGTTCGAAGAGCAAAGGAGCGTCAGGCCACCGAAGTGCCGGACGCCCCGCGTATTACGTTTACTCGCTTCCTCAATTTCAGTGCTGCGCACCCAGCATCGGGGAATGAACTGTTTCGAGCACCTTCCCGTTGCCCAAGTACATGTGCACGCCACAAGGCAGGCAAGGATCGAAGCTCCGCACCGCGCGCATGATGTCGATGCCTTTGAACTTCTCCTGCCCGTTTTCTTCGAAGATGGGCGTGTTTTGGATCGCATCCTCGTATGGCCCCGGAGTACCGTAGATATCGCGAGGATTCGCGTTCCACGGGGTCGGAGGATACGGATGGTAGTTCGCGATCTTGCCATCGCGGATCACTACATGGTGTGAAAGCACGCCGCGTACGGCTTCGTGGAATCCACAGGAGACCGCGTGCTCCGGAACTTTGAAATCCGTCCACGTTTTTGTTCTGCCAGCGTGCACCTCGGCGAGTGCCTTTTCCATGAAGTGCAGGGCGCAACAGGCTGCATATACCTGGAAGTAGGTGCGAGCCCGATCCCGCTCAATGGCGTTACTCCATTTAGGAATCTTCCACTCAAATTCGACTTCTGGCAGCGAAGCGGTTTTTGGCAAATACATCTTGACGCTCTTTCCCGTCGCCTTGATGTAGCCGATGTCGACCAGACCCGCGAGCGCCGTCGCCCACAGGCGAGCGATCGGACCGCCTCCGGTATCGAGGGCGAGGTGGTCGCCCTTATGCATCCAGCGCGGTGACATCACCCAGGTGTACTTCCCCGAGAAGTCCCGCTTCTGCGGCCGCGGGATTGTGGTCTGGTTCCACGGATGGTTCTTATCCACTGGATTGCCCAACGGATCGGTTTTTACGAACGTCTCCGAAGTTTTCCAGTCGTCGTAATAGGAGCTTCCCAAGAGAATACGAATGTTCAGGTTGATGTCGACCAGATCGGTCGTAACAAGCTGGCCGTCAATGACTACGCCCGGTGTTACAAACATCTTGCGACCCCACTCAGTCATCCGCTTATAGGTGTAGTCACAATGGTCAGGATCGTTGAACGATCCCCAGCAGCCCAGCAGAATGCGTCTCTGGCCGACTTTTTCATATCCGGGGAGGGCTTGATAGAAAAAGTCGAAGATATCGTCGTGCAGGGGCACGACCTTCTTCATGAATTCGACATACTTCATCAAGCGGACCAGGTAATCGGTGAAAAGTTGGATTGTGGGCACGGTGCCCACGCCGCCCGGGTAGAGAGTGGACGGATGCACGTGCCGGCCTTCCATCAGGCAGAACATTTCGCGGGTCATGCGGCTCATCTGCAGCGCTTCGCGATAAAAGGCTCCAGTGAACGGGTTCAGGGCCCGCATGATGTCGGCGATGGTGCGATAGCCGTGCAGGTTTGCGTTGGGCGCGGCTGTCTTCTCTGCTTTGGTAAAGACTGAAGGATTCGTCTCCTTCACCATCTGCTCGCAGAAATCGACGCCGACCAGGTTGTCCTGGAAAATATTATGATCGAACATGTACTCGGCGGCTTCGCCGAGGTTGACGATCCACTCGGCGAGCGCCGGCGGCGCCACGCCGAATGCCATGTTCTGCGCATAGGTGGCGCAGGTGGCATGATTGTCGCCACAAATTCCGCAGATGCGGCTGGTAATAAAATGCGCGTCCCGCGGGTCCTTGCCTTTCATGAAAATCGAATACCCGCGGAAAATGGACGACGTGCTGTAGCACTCGGCAACCTGGCGGTTGTCAAAATCGATTTTTGTGAACAATCCCAGGCTGCCAACGATCCGCGTAATCGGATCCCAGTTCATTTCGACAAGTTTTCTCGATTTGGAGGAAACGTCTTTTGTCGGTGCGGTGATTGTGCTCATGGATGTCTCCTTCGAAATCTTGTCCTTTGCGCCCGCCTTGCTTTCAGTAGGATCGGGGAATGTAGCCGGTAGTGAGATCCGGCCGCGGATGCCGCCACTTGGGCTCTTTGTTCACGGCGTTGTTGGTCATCGTGCGCAAGGCAGAAATTGCCCGTCCGTAAACACCGATGCCGCCAGTCGAAACCTTCGCGCCCGGGGGCTCGTCCATGAACGGCATGAACTTGTCGGGGAATCCGGGCATTGTGCAGCCGATGCAGATTCCGCCCACATTCGGGCAGCCGCCAATTCCCGCCATCCAGCCCCGCTTGGGTACATTGCAATTCACGACCGGGCCCCAGCATCCGAGCTTTACGATGCATTTCTGTGAGCCATATTCCGAGGCGAAATCGCCCTGCTCGTAATAACCGGCGCGGTCACATCCCTCGTGCACGGTTTTTGCGAACAGCCAGGTCGGTCGTAGCTGGTCATCGAGGGGGATCATGGGCGCGAGACCGGCAACCTGATACAGGAGATACAAGACCGTCTCCATGAAGTTGTCAGGCTGGACTGGACAGCCGGGGACATTTACGATTTGCACTCCAACCTTCGAGCGCCACTCCCAACCGAGATAGTCGGCCAGGCCCATGCAACCGGTTGGATTCCCCTGCATGGCGTGGATGCCGCCATAAGTCGCGCAGGTTCCTATGGCAACGACAGCGATCGCTTGAGGCGCGAGGCGGTCGATCCATTCATTCGTCGTAATCGGCTGTCCTGTCTCGGTATCGGTGCCGACGGCGGCCCAATAGCCCTCTTTCTTGATCCGCTCGTTGGGAATCGATCCCTCAACCACGAGCACGAACGGCTCCAGTTTCCCTTCCGCGGCCTGGTGAAAAAATCTCAGGAAATCGTCACCCACCTCGTAGGCGAGGACTGGGTTGTGCAAATGAACTTTTGGCAAGCCCGGAATGGCTCCGAGAAGAACATCCTCCACGCTAGGCTGCATGGCCGCAGTGATGGAAACGGAATCTCCATCGCATCCGAGACCAGCAGTGAGCCACACGATGTGGATCTCCGCAACGGCGGGTGCCTTTTGCGTGACACGACCATACGGTACGGTTTCCGCTGTCATCGCAGAATTCTCCTTTCCGCTCTACATTCCCCAACTACAGCGCCCGGACTGTGTTCGAAAATTGCGTATGGGTTAGCAGACAAACCTGGGTTCGACAAACCTGGGTTCAAGGATCGACGGCTTAGGGCTATATTGTTGAAAAACAGGGGCTATCTCAACCTGATTTCTCTAGCGGGAAAAATCCGTAAGAGAAATGAGGGAATTCCCGATAGGCTGAGAGCTAACTTTTCTTTTCCTGCAACGACCATTCGATCGCATGTTGTACCAACTCGCGACCGGTGCGAAGAGAAAGTTTTTCTTTAAGGTGGGATTGGTACGATTCGACAGTCTTAACACTTAGGTGTAGTTCGTCGGCAATTTTTTTCGTGCTGTGGCCCTCTCCGATCAGCCGAAACACTTCGAGCTCGCGGTCGGTAAGCTCGGCAAAAGAGGACGAACTCTCCTGCGGAGAACCCTTGACGTACTGCCGGAGCAGCTTCCCGGCGACGCGCTCGCTGACATAGATCTCTCCATGCAGGATTCGGCGGACGGCCACGAGCACAGCCTCCGTTGCTTCCTGTTTCATGATGTAGCCGTTGGCCCCGGCACGCAATGCTCGTTCCGCATAAACCGCCTCGTCATGCATGGAGAGGATCAGCACGGGCAAGTCGGGGTGATGGAGGCGAATGCTCTTAAGCAAATCCAACCCATCCGGACCATTTAGTGAGATGTCCACGATGAGGATATCGGGCTTCATCGAGGAAATTCGGCTCAGCGCCGAGATGGCTTCCTCTGCCTCGCCGCATACAGTCAAATCTGCCTCGCGGTTGATGAGCAACGCCAGTCCTTGCCGCACGATCGGATGATCGTCAACTACGAAGATGCGGTGCTTTCGGACGGCAACTTTCTGAGTGTCGTTCATGTCTCCGTCACTTTCGGTTGCTCAATGGGAAAACGGCACAGCACGAGAGTTCCACTCGGAGGCCGGCTTTTCACCTCCAGCGTTCCGCCAACCATCCCAGCGCGATACGTCATGATGTGCAATCCTCGACCCGGGCTGCGCCCGACTCTTTCCTGGATACCCGAGCCGTTATCCTCGATCGTCAGAGTTCCGCAGCCATTGGTTTTCACCAGCCGTATCGTAATGCGGTCCGGTTGCCCGTGCTTCACGGCATTATTCACGGCCTCGCGGACGATATGGTAAAGATGGTTGGCGGAGGCCGTATCTTCAATCAAGACCGGCGCGTCGCACTCGAAGTTGCAACCGACCTGAAATAAATCCTCAACTTCTCGAGCATAGAGTTGAATGGCCGACATGAGTCCGTCGGCTTCTGAAAGGACCGGCAGAAGTCCACGCGACAGTTCCCTGGTCTTATAGATCGCATCGTTGACGAGTTTGACGATTTTCTCGGCGTCGGCTGCCTCCGGCGACTTGCGGTCAAAAAGCTTCTGCTGGTGAGCTTTCGCCATAAACGCGACACCGGTCAGGTGCTGTCCGAGGCCGTCATGCAAATCCTGGCCGATTCGTCGCTGCTCCCGGGTGCTGATCTCGAGCACTGCTTTTTCCAACTGCTTCCGCTCCGTGATGTCGCGGATCGCGCTCGAGACAAATGATCCCTCCTCCGTCTGCAGCGGACTCAGGCTGATCTCGACCGGGAACTCATGACCATCCTTATGTAGCGCATAGAGCTCAAGTCCCGCGCCCATCGGCCGAACTCGGGGTTCGGAGAAATATCGATCGCGGTGCTCGCCGTGCTTCGAACGTTGCCGCTTAGGTACGAGCAGTTCGATTTCTCGTCCCAGCAATTGGTCACGGCCGTATCCAAACAGTTTTTCGACCTGGGCATTCACCAGGACGATTTTTCCCTCACGGTTCATGACGACAACAGCGTCCGGAGCAGCTTCAAGCAGGCCGCGGAATTTTTCTTCGGCACGCTTTCGATCGCTGATATCAATGCCGGAAGAAATGATGTACGTGCTTTCCACTGTCGGCCCCGGCAGGATGGTGGTCGTCCATGCGATGGTTCGCAGGCTCCCATCCTTCATAATCCAGACCCTCTCTTCACTCTGACGCTCGCCGCGCATCGGAATCTTGGAAAAGGACTCGCGATACTCCGCCGCGGCCTCGAACGGGAGAAACAAATTCCACACGAACCGCCCTCGGACTTCTTCGTACTGGTATCCCGTCAACTCCTCGCAGGCGCGGTTGAAGCGCACAATCCGTCCCTGCAGATCGAGCACGATCACGAGTGCACCGACGGTATCAAGGATCGCCGAAAGGAAGTCACTCTGCTGCTGCAACGCCGCTTCCGTATTTTTCAGATGGGTGATGTCAAAAGCGATTCCGTGAATGAACCAGGGCTCGCCGTTTTCGCGGCGCACCATCTTGGCATCACAATGAAACCAGACCACGTGCCCATCGCGGGCTAGCACGCGATAGGCCGACCGCAATGGCTTACCCGTCATGAACATCTCCGACGCTTCCTCGCTCCAGCGCATCTTGTCGTCGGGATGAATCTGGCGATACCAGCGCACCGGATCTTCCAGCCACTCTTCTTGACGGAATCCGAGCGTCGACTCGATTTGCGGGCTGACGTACGTTTCGCCGACTCCCTGATCCAAATAAGCCATGAAGACGATCGCCGGGATCTGTTCGACCAGGGCACGATAGTGAGCCTCGAGGTTAGGTCCCTTTCGTCGCTCGGCCTCCTGGCTGATTTCTGCTGCGCCGGCGCCGGACGGGTTCCTCTGAAAGAACACGCCCGCTAGCTGTTGAAGAATCTCCTCCGCGGCTTCGACTTCGAGATTGGATTGGGGACCGGTGTGAAGGGCCTGCGACATAATTCCTCGTTCCCCTTTTGATGACGTCCTACCGTCAGGGTGTTGGGGCATGCGGCGCGCGGCGGGCACGCCAACTTGGGACTTTGTTCAGTGAAACTTGAGTAAATCGCCGTAAAGCGTTGATAGCACGGCCATAGGTTTGGACAGCAGTGGAAGACAAGAGAGATCCCGGTGGCTGATTCATGAACGGCATGAATTTGTCGGGGAACCCTGGCATCGTGCACCCGATGCAGATTCCACCCACATTCGGACAGCCGCCCACTCCACCCATCCATCCCCGTTTCCCGACATTGCACTGAACGACCGGACCCCAGCAGCCGAGCTTCACGATGCACTGACGGGACCCATATTCCTCGGCAAACTCCGCTTGCTCGTAATACCCTCCGCGGTCGCACCCTTCATGGACCGTCTGCCCGAACAGCCATGTGGGGCGCAAAGCAGAGTCGAGGGGAATCATCGGGGCCCGATCGGCCGCCATGTAGAGCAGATACAACAAAGTTTCGGTGAAATTGTCGGGTTGCACCGGGCACCCCGGCACACAAACGATGGGAATTCCGCCTCGGGACTTCCAGTCCCATCCCAGGTATTCCGGCAGTCCCATGCAGCCTGTGGGATTTCCTTCCATCGCGTGAATGCCGCCGTAGGAGGAGCAGGTACCCGCCGCAATGATTCCCCACGCATACGGAGCCAAGCGATCAATCCAGTTGCATGTGGTTATTGGCTGTCCGTTACGGCTGTCTGTACCCAGAGATGCCCAGTAGCCTTCTCGTTTATTCGACTCATCGGGAATCGAGCCTTCAATGACGAGAATGAATCGCGGCAACTCTCCGCGAGCCGCGCGATGGAAGATTTCCAGGAATTCTTCGCCAACCTCGGGCGCCAGGAATGGGTTGTGAATGATGACCTTGGGAAGCCAGGGCAACGCGCCACTGGTGATGTCTTCCAGGCTGGGCTGGGTCGCAGCTGTGGCGGCGATGGTATCGCCGTCGCAACTTAGTCCTGCCGTGATCCACAGAACATGAAGTTGTTCTTCAGGTCCATGCGCCGCATGAACTACTTCGCCCGAGGCATATTGCATCGATGAACCGCCACTTCTTCTGGGACTTAGACAGACTGCCTGAAGTTGGGCCGGGCCAAAAGCGTTAGCATTCTACATCTGTTTGCCCTCGCACCCTTCGAAAAGCGACGCACTGGAAAAATTCGCAAATGAAGAGAACACCGATGCCCCGGTGGTTTGAATCCATCTCACACGGGTCATATCGCGCGCCGCCGGGCAGCATGTTTTGCATCACGCGGGGTCCCGCCAGACATCTAACCGAACTGAAGTCGGCTTATAGCTATCTGTGCTCGCTCGGTTGAATTGTAAAGGCGCTTTTTCTTCGAGTACTAGTCTCAGTCACGCAATTTAACATCGTGATTGCAATCGGGTTCATTTCTAAGGAGAAGTCATGCAGAAACGTAAACTTGGAAAGAGTGGTCTTGAAGTCTCGAGCATCGGCCTGGGGTGTATGGGACTTAGCTTCGGCCTCGGTCCTGCAGTAGAGAAAACCGTGGGAATTTCGCTCATCCGGGCAGCTGTAGAACGCGGCGTCACATTCTTCGATACTGCAGAAGTCTACGGCCCTTACGTTAACGAAGAACTTGTTGGGGAAGCGCTGGCTCCCTTCCGCCGACAGGTCGTAATTGCCACCAAATTCGGATTCAAGATCGACCCCAATACCGGAAAGCAGGCCGGACTCGATAGCCGCCCTGAACACGTTAAAGAGGTCGCGGAGGCTTCCCTGAAGCGCCTCAAGACCGATGTCATCGATCTGTTCTACCAGCACCGCGTCGATCCGGATGTTCCAATCGAAGAAACCGCGGGCGCCGTGAAAGAGCTCATCCAGCAAGGCAAAGTCAAACACTTTGGACTCTCGGAAGCAGGCGCTAAAACGATCCGTCGCGCGCATGCCGTACAGCCCGTAACCGCGCTACAGAGCGAATACTCGTTGTGGTGGCGAGAGCCGGAGGCGGAGATCATTCCGACTCTGGACGAACTTGGGATCGGCTTCGTTCCCTTCAGTCCTCTCGGAAAAGGATTTCTAACCGGGGCGATCAAGCAGGATACGAAGTTCGAGAAAAATGATTTCCGGAACATCGTTCCCCGCTTCAGCGAGGAAAATCGCAGGGCGAATCAGGCGCTAGTGGATGCGATCGGGCGTTTTTCCGCCCAGAAAAAGGTCACTCCGGCTCAGGTCGCCCTTGCCTGGTTGCTGGCCCAGAAACCCTGGATCGTTCCAATCCCGGGCACTACGAAGTTGAATCGCCTGGAGGAGAACATCGGCGCACTTTCGCTGCAATTGACCCCGCAGGAGCTCAACGAAATCGGTTCGGCCGCTTCGAAGATTCCGGTTCAAGGGGCCAGGTATCCCGAGGAGTTGCAGAAGATGGTCGGTCGCTAAGGCGTAACCGACCATCCAGGTGACAACCCAAGGAGTTCAGTCATGACCGATCGTGGAGACACGCTAAAAGACCGGCTTTCGCGATATCGCGAAATCAAGATTACTGTTACGGGAAGAAAGTCTGGACGTGCAATCTCCAATCCAGTCTGGTTCGTACTGGAAGGCGACGAACTTTATCTGCTGCCGGTTCAGGGCTCGGATACGCAGTGGTACAAGAACGCGCAGAAGAATCCCACGATTGGGATCGATGCCCGCGGTAAGGAAGCTAAAATCAAAACCACTGCCATTACCGAGCCCAAAGCTGTGGCTACAGTCGTCGAGAAGTTTCGCGATAAATACGGTGTCGACGACGTGAAAAAGTACTACTCGAAGTTTGACGTTGCCGTTCGCGCGCAAGTTTAGCGATCGACCCGCATAGATCGCCAGATTCCCTCTGCTTGCGGGTAAATCTGTTGCTTTCGTTCGCTCCATTTTCCCTCATTCGGATTCCTGTCACCGACCTGCGTGATTCCAATCACTGAGCGCTGATTCGCAATCAAGCATAAACACTCCATTCGGCCAACGGTCTGTCGTCTGATCCTGGGCGCGGTCCGGGAGGGTTTTGGAGAGAGAGCGCTGGAATGAAGCGTCTGGCTCGTCATACATAATCATTCTTCGTTCGCCAGCCCGTATCTCTCCCAGGGCCGGATCGGTAGCACCGGGCCATCAGCAACATTCGGTTGCCGCACTTCCGTCAGCGGCCGCTGAGTGATTGCTGCGCTCGCGGTATTGCCAAATACACCGTGCCCGCAACGGCCACGAAGCCGGGGAGAGTCTATGTCGACCGTGCAGAACTCAACGATTGCCGCTCATCTGCGCAAGAGCGGCGTTTCCCGCCGCAGCTTTCTGGAACTCTGCTCCAAACTGATGGTTGCAGCGCCTATCGGCCTCGCCCTGACCACGAACCGCACTGCAGCCCAGGTGGCGCAACTGGTGGGCAAGTCGCGACGGCCATCGGTGATATGGCTGCACTTCCAGGATTGCACTGGATGCACAGAAACGCTGTTGCGGACGTCGGCGCCTGACGTTGCTCACCTGATCCTCGACGTCATTTCGCTCGACTATCACGAGACGCTGATGGCGGCATCTGGCGCGCAGGCAGAAGCGGCGTTGCGCTCAGCGATCGAAGAGAACGCCGGTAAATTTGTTCTCGTCATCGAAGGATCGATTCCGGCCAAAGATGATGGCGTCTTCATGGAGTTAGCCAGCAAGCCGGCGATCCAGGTAGCGAAAGATGTCGCATCGCAGGCGGCGGCCGTGATCGCCATCGGCTCTTGCGCGTCGTGGGGAGGCGTACCTTCGGCCGATCCAAACCCGACCGGCGCGATCGGCGTAGACTCCGTGATCTCCGGCAAGCCGATCATTAATCTGCCGGGTTGCCCGCCTAATCCCTACAACCTGCTGGCAGTCGTTCTGGAATACGTGACTATGGGCCGCCTTCCGGAAGTAGATGACCTGCGGCGGCCGAAATTCGCATATGACCGTGTGATTCACGAGAACTGCCCGCGCCGTGCCCACTTCGACGCCGGGCGCTTCGCTTTCGCATTCGGCGACGAAGGACACAGAAAAGGTTGGTGCCTTTACAAGCTCGGCTGCAAGGGACCGGTGACGCATGCCGCCTGCGCAACTCGCCACTTCAATGAGATTCCCGGGGTTTGGCCGATCGGAACAGGCGTCCCCTGCGTGGGCTGTACGGAAAAGAATGTTGTCTGGAAGATGAGTACGTTCGAAACCGCTCCAATTCACCTCGCGACTCCTCCCGAGACCTATCCCCCGATCTACAGCACTGCAGGCGGCTTGAAGGTCGGGGCCGCAGCCCTGGTCGGCGCAATTGCCGGAGCCGTGAGTGGAGCAGCCTGGGTCGCATCGCAACGCTTCCAGAGCAGCACGGAAGCGGGCGTGGCGCGAGTCTCTGCTGATATTGCTCACCTCGAACGGCTGCGCGGAAAAACTAATGGCGAGCCCACAGGAAAGAAAGAGGACTGATGTGGATATCACTCGGCGACAACTGATCTCGGGCATCGCGAAGGCAGGCATCCCGGCTGCGGTCGCTGTTTCCGTCTGCGCTGAGACGCTGCAGGCGGAAACCATCGAGATGCCCAGCGCCGCCGTCGGCCTGCTTTACGATGCAACCGTTTGCATCGGGTGCAAGGCGTGTGTGGCGGCATGTGCGGAGGCCAACGACACTCCCGCGGATACTCGTGGCGACAACCTCCACCAGGCGCCGTCGGACCTGAACGACCTCACGCGCAATGTCATCAAGCTGTATAAACCGGAGGACGGCTCAGAATTCTCATTCGTAAAACGCCAATGCATGCACTGCCTGGATCCCGCGTGCGCGGCGGGGTGTCCTTTTCAGGCCCTCCACAAGGATCCTGAGACCGGCATCGTTACCTGGACCGCCGAGGCATGCATCGGTTGCCGCTATTGCACGATCACGTGTCCTTACCACATCCCGCGCTTTCAATGGATGGGGTTCAATCCCCGCGTCACGAAATGTGAACTATGTAACCACCGGCTGACGAAGGGCCTTAAGCCAGGATGCACGAGCGTATGCCCGACTGGGGCGGTCATCTTCGGACCGCGGCCAGTGCTGCTTCTCGAGGCCAAGAAACGAATCCGGGAAAAGCCCGGCCGCTATTACAAAAACCGTGTCTACGGCGAGACGGACAACGGCGGCACGCAGGTTCTATATCTCTCCAAGGTTCCCTTCGAAAAGCTGGGGCTTCCCGAGCTTGGACCGGAGTCAGTGCCGGCGAAGACGCTGCGTTGGCAGCGGCGCTTCTACCAATACTTCGCGCTGCCCGCCGTTCTTTACGCGGGTCTGGTGCAGGTGATTCGCAAGAGCTTGTCTGGACATGAGCGGGAAGCTCACGAGCGCGAGAAAGAAACCGGACTGAGGGCACAGGTATGAGCACCGCCACCACGAGAATCGTCGATCGCAATTCCAACCGTTGGGAGCGGACGGTCCCCGTCTTCGGACTGCCCGTGATCAACGGATTTTTCCTTGGCCTTTCAGGCCTCGTTCTGATCGCTCTGGTTCTCACCGCTTATCGAGAATTGGCGGGACTCGGGCCGGTCAGCGGAATGAATGATGCCTACGGTTGGGGCATATGGAAAACCTTCAACGTTATGGTGCTTACCGCGCTGGGCTCAGGCGCGTTCGCAGTGGGCATCTCCGCGTGGGTATTCCGCCGCAAGAAAATGCACACGCTTATGCGCATGGCTTTGCTGACAAGCTTTCTCGCTTACGCATGTGGCCTGCTTCTGCTCGGAATCGACGCCGGGCGCCCCTGGAATTTCTATTGGATCGTCTTCCCCTGGAAGTGGAACATGCATTCGCCGCTCGCCGAAGTTGCGATCTGCATGTCGATTTACGCCATGATCCCCCTGGCAATCGAGAATGTTCCGCCGGTCCTCGAACGGCTTTGGTATTTCGATTCGCGTCTGCGGCCTGGAGTGGAGAAGATCGAGAAAGCGCTCCACTATTTTTTTCCCTGGATCATTGCCGCCGCCTATCTGTTGCCGGGAATGCACCAATCCTCTCTCGGAGCCTTGATGCTGCTAGCTGGAGAACGAGTCCATCCCCTTTGGCAGACTGCCCTCCTCCCCGTTCTCTACCTCGGCGCTGCGACTTTCATGTCCTTCGGATGTGTTGCAGGCACCACCATGCTGTGCTGCCTTGTGTGGAAGCGGGCGATGGATATGGACGTTCTCGACGAAGCGGCGCGCATTACTTCCTGGTTGATTTTCGGCTGGCTGGGATTGCGCTTCCTGGACATTCTCTTACGCCGGGTGATCGGAACCGCATTTCACCTCGATCGTTTTGCGGCGGTTTTCTGGCTAGAAGTCTTTCTCACGGCAATCGGAGGCGTGCTCCTGGTTCGTTCCGTGAAAACCCACGAGACCCGGTTCATGTTCCTCGGATACATCCTCAGCTCGGCGGGTGGCATGGTCTATCGCTTCAGCCCGACCACACTCGCTTTTCGGCCGAACCCCGAAGCGCTGTATTTCCCTGCCACCATCGAAGTCCTGGTGTCGTTGGGATTCATTTCTCTTGGCATCCTCGGTTTTCTCGTAGCGGTAAAGCGGCTGGCGATTCTTCCCGCTCCTCTCTACGAATGGCATGACATGGCGAGCTACTTCCGGTTCCGGCGCCCGTACATCCGGTGGACCGGCTACTTCAAATACGGCTACTTCGGTGAAGACGAAAAGGCCGAAACGGCAGGCGACTGAACATGGCAAAACGAATCACCATCGACCCTATCACCCGCATCGAAGGCCACCTCCGCATCGACGTCGAGGTGGACAACAACGAAGTCAGCAACGCATGGGCTTCGTGCACCATGTGGCGAGGAATCGAGAAGATCCTTCGTGGCCGCGATCCCCGCGACGCGTGGCTGTTCACGCAACGGTTCTGTGGAGTCTGCACGACGGTGCACGCTATGGCCAGCGTGCGGTCTGTGGAGGACGCGCTTAAGCTCGAGATCCCGCTGAATGCGCAGTACATCCGCAACCTGATCCTCATTGCGCATGCGCTGCACGACCACATCGTGCACTTTTACCAGCTTTCGGCGCTGGACTGGGTCGACGTGCTCCAGATTCCGAAGGCAGACCCGGCTGCGACCTCGAAGCTTGCCGAGAGCCTTTCGCCGTGGACTCGCAACTCCCGCAACGAACTCAAGGCTGCTCAGGATCGTGTCAACGCAGTGGCGAGCAGCGGACAATTGGGCATCTTCGCCAATGGATACTGGGGACATCCCGCGATGCGGCTCTCTCCCGAGGTGAACCTGCTGGCTTTTTCGCACTACGTTCAGGCGCTTGAGTATCAACGGAAGGCATTGCAGGTTGTTGGCATACTGGGATCAAAAACTCCTCACATTCAGAACCTGACAGTCGGAGGCGTGGCGAACGCGATCGATCTCGACAGCCAAGCCGCGCTGGGGATGGACAAACTGGAAATGATCCGCAGCCTGCTGGCGGACGTGGTGCAGTTTGTTCAACAGGTCTATTTCGTGGATGTCTGTGCGGTTGCGGCGATGTACCCGGACTGGTTCAAGATCGGCAGCGGCGTTCGCAATTACCTGGCAGTTCCTGACCTGCCGCTCGACAGCAAAGGCTTGGCCTACGACCTGCCCGGGGGCTACATTCGAAATGGCGATGTTGCGGGTGTGAAGGCGTTCCACACAGCGTCGGACCCGGTCTTCCGCCAATCAGTCAGCGAAGATGTCCTGCACGCCTACTATCAGGGCGAGAAGCCGCTCCATCCTTGGGCCGGCGAGACCGAGCCCGCATTTACGGGCTGGAATGGCGACCAGAAATATTCCTGGGTCAAGGCTCCGCGCTTTAACGGAGAACCCATGCAGGTGGGGCCGTTGGCACAGGTTCTGGTGGGCTACGCGCAAGGACATCCCCTCACGCGGAAATATACGGATCTTGCGATTGAAAAAGTAGGCGCCATCAGCGGATCCCGTCCCTCCATCGCGATGCTCCATTCCACGCTAGGCCGCCACGCAGCCCGCGCCATTCGGGCCTGTATGCTGGCCGAACTCGCGCAGAAACACTGGCAGCTACTGGTCGATAACATCGCGAAAGGCGACTATACGGTCCACAATCAGCCCGTCCTGCCCTCTCATGAAGTCGAGGGTGTAGGTACGCACGAAGCGCCGCGTGGAACACTTTCGCATTGGGTCGTGATCAAGGACGAAAAAATTAAGAACTACCAGGCCGTCGTGCCTTCGACCTGGAACGCAAGCCCTCGCGATCGAGCCGGCGCCCACGGCCCCTACGAAGCTTCGCTGCTTCACACGCCGCTGGCGCGGCCGGAGGAACCGCTAGAGGTTTTGCGTACGGTGCACTCTTTTGATCCCTGCATGGCATGCGCCTGCCATGCCTTTGATCGCTCGGGACAGAAGATTGCTGTCGCGAAAGTGTTATGAAACCACGCGTGCTCATAGGCGGCATCGGAAATGTTTTGCTGGGGGACGACGCCGTCGGTCCCTATGTCGTACGCATGCTCGAGTCGCGATACAGTTTCGACGACGCCATTGAAATCGCCGACCTGGGCACTCCGGCTCTTGACCTCACGCACCGTATCGCTGGACAAGATGCAGTGATATTGATCGATTGCGTCGCCTGCGCCGACTATGCTCCCGGAGCGTTGTTAGAGTATCGCAAGGCTGACATTCTCCGCGTGGCGCCCGCGCAACGACTCGATCCGCATTCCCCTGCGCTCTCCGAGTGCATCATGACGGCGGAGATGCTGGGCGCCAGCCCTCAAGATGTTCTTCTCGTTGGAATCGTCGGCCGGAACTTCGAGCCCGGCCGCCCGCTCAGTCACGCGGTACGGGCAGCAGTAAACGGTGCCGTCGATGCAGTCATTGCCGAGCTTGCGCGACTTGGCGTCGATAGCCGGAAACGAACGCTTGGCGAAGAACCCGATCTCTGGTGGTGCGATCCAGAGGCGGAACATCCTCCGTCCTTGCCGATCTCAGCCCGCATGGAAGGATAATCTGACCGATCTTCGTCCTGCATCTTTCGCGCCGTTTATCGCGCGTGAACATTCACCACAGCACTAATTTCGACAGTTCATGGAGCAATAAGCTCCAACGGTCGACGCCGCTCGCCGCCGTTTGGTAAGCTGTCGATTCCTCGAATTGCCCATTGAGAAATGTGGGCAGAGGAACCGCGAATTTCTACCGGCCACGTTGGTTGATCTGCCATGGCATCCGACCCCATCAGCGCCCCTGCGTCAGCGCCCGAAACGGCCGTTTCGCAGCTCGTTTCCTCGCCGCTTACGCGGTCTGCGATTTTCCTGGTTGTCACCATCAATCCGGGTGAAGGAAACCGGGACACCGTGCTTTCTTTTTGCTCCGATCTCTCGGGATTGATACGCGCGGTCGGATTTCGCGACCTGGAAGGCGCTGTTTCGTGCATCATGGGAGTCGGCTCAAACGCTTGGGATCGGCTTTTCGGCGCTCCCCGTCCTGCCGAACTTCATCCCTTTCGGGAGTTCCGCTCCGGGCCGCGACACGCCGTCTCCACGCCCGGCGACCTGATCTTTCATATTCGCGCCAAGCGGATGGATCTCTGTTTCGAACTTGCCACGCAAATCCTGGCTCGCCTGGCCAGTGCGGTTACAACGGTCGACGAGGTCCAGGCCTTCCGCTACTTCGACCAGCGCGATCTTCTCGGCTTTGTGGATGGGACTGAAAATCCGACAGGCGATGCGGCCGCCGATGCCGTGTTCATTCGCGATGAAGACCCAACCTTCGCGGGCGGAAGCTACGTGATTATCCAGAAGTATCTCCACAATCTCGACGCGTGGAATAGCATCTCCACCGAGGCCCAGGAAAAGATCATCGGACGAACAAAAGTTTCTGATATTGAACTCGCCGACTCCGTCAAGCCCGCATCCGCACACAATGCCCTGACCGTGATCGAAGAGAATGGTAAAGAAATCAAGATTCTTCGCGACAACATGCCATTCGGCCGTCCCGGCCACGGCGAATTTGGCACTTACTTCATTGGGTACAGCCGTTCACCACGCACCATCGAGCAGATGCTCGAAAACATGTTTATCGGCCGCCCGCCAGGCAATTACGACCGAATCCTCGATTTCAGTACCGCAGTGACGGGAAACCTGTTTTTCGTGCCAACTGCGACCTTTCTCGATGATGTTTCGCCTGACCAGACCGCGACCGCAGCGGCCGCGGTTGAAACCTCCGCCCCTCCGGCGCCATCCAAGGATGGTTCGCTCGCCATCGGTTCCCTTAAAGGAGAAGATTCCAATGAATAACTTGCACCGCGAGCTGGCTCCGATCTCCGACGCTGCCTGGACGCAGATTGAAGAGGAGGTATCGCGGACGATCAAGCGCTACCTCGCGGGTCGGCGCGTCGTTGACGTTCACGGTCCGGCAGGCGTGGCTCTTTCGGCTATAGGGACGGGCCACTTGCGCCCTATTGCCGCGTCCGCCGAGGGCATCTCCGCTCAACAGCGAGAAGCCAAGGCTCTCGTTGAGTTGCGGGTTCCTTTCGAACTTGACCGGCAGATGATCGACGATGTGGAACGCGGAGCGAATGATTCCGATTGGCAGCCCGCGAAAGATGCCGCTCGCACGCTTGCCTTCGCCGAAGACCGCGCGATTTTCGAAGGGTATGATGCAGCGGGGATCGTGGGCGTCCGACAAGGTACCAGTAATCCGAAAAAGTCGCTTCCCGCCGATGTGCGGAAGTATCCGGAAGCGCTGGCCGAGGCGCTAAGCCAGTTGCGTCTTGTCGGCGTCAATGGCCCTTATTCGATTCTGCTGGGCGCCGACGCTTATACCGAGCTTGCTGAAACCAGCGACTATGGCTATCCCGTGCTCGAACACGTTAAGCGGCTTGCCGATTGCAAAATTATCTGGGCACCAGCCATTGACGGAGCTTTCGTGTTGACAACTCGCGGCGGCGATCTTGATCTTCACATTGGCCAGGACGCGTCCATCGGCTACCTGAGCCACACCGACAAGCTGGTTCGGCTTTACTTGCAGGAAACGTTTACGTTTCTTTATCTGACTTCCGAATCCGCTGTCGCTTTCGCAGCGCCTTCTAAGTCCTGATCGGGTTAGCTGTATGACTCCGATCGCCTGCGATGGAAGCGCCAGGGGGGCGCGTAACAGCGAGGGCACGCCTGCTAGAGGCGCTTCGACGTCGCGGCAGCCATGTATGACTGACAAAGAAGTACGAGTTGCTCCCGCGCCTGGCGAAACATGGCCGCGGACGCTCCACTTTCAAGCAGCGAACGCATCGCGCCTCCCATTGCTGCCAGCATCATCTCAATCGCGAGTTTGTCAGGCGGCGAAGCAATATCCGTCGCCGTTCGAAGCATCGCCTCAACGGCCTTCCGCGACCGCTGCCCAATACGCTTGATCAACGCAGGACCACCGACGTCTGCCGAAACCCGGTACAGCGCCACGGAGATATCGGCGCGCTCCATCTTGGCGTCGACGAATGCTTCCACCATTTCTTTGGTCATGTCAGAAAGCGGCTTATGACATGCGCCCGCACAGGCGGTCTCGACCTTTTTCGCAACGCTGTTCAAGTGGTGCTCCAAGGCGGCGAAGAGCACCGATTGCTTGTTGGGATAGTACTGGTACAGCGTTCCCACCGATACACCGGCGCGATGCGCAATGCGCGTAGTGGTCAAACGGTCCGCACCATGGGTCAGCAAAACCTGAATAGTAGCCTCAGAAATCGCCTCGACCGTGACCGCTGACCTGGCCTGGACGGGCGTCTTTCTTGGCTCAAACGCAACGACGGCATCCGCGGTCATATGCGAACTCCAAACCTGAAGAATCCTTCATCAAATCCATTGTAGCAAGGAGGAAACGAATGATTGAACAAATCCAATTGGGTGGCAGCTTCACCCTACCCGGTACATCGTTGACGGTGAACCGCATGGGTTATGGCGCTATGCAACTAGCCGGACCGGGAGTCTGGGGGCCGCCGCGGGATGTAAATGCCGCGATCGCTGTCCTCCGCGAGGCCGTTGACTCCGGCGTGAACCACATCGACACCAGCGACTTTTATGGCCCCCACATAACGAATCAGTTGATCAAGCAGGCGCTGCATCCTTATCCCGACGGCCTGGTAATCGTCACCAAGCTTGGGGCGCGGCGCGGCGATGATAAGTCGTGGAACCCCGCCCTTTCCCCGCAAGACCTCGTCGACGGAGTGCATGACAACCTGCGCAACCTGGGCGTTGCCGTTCTTGATGTCGTCAACCTGCGGGTCGGGGGAATGCTGGGACCTTCCGAAGGATCGATCGAAGCGCCCCTAACGGTTCTGACGGACCTCAAACGCCAGGGATTGATTCGCCACATCGGGTTGAGCAACGTATCACCCAAGCAGTTCTCCGAGGCTCAGGCGATTACCGATATTGTCTGTGTGCAGAACTTCTACAACGTGGCGCAAAGACATGACGATGAGTTCGTTGATACCCTCGCCGCTCAAAAGATCGCATACGTGCCATTTTTTCCTCTCGGAGGCTTCACGCCACTGCAATCACAAGGGCTCGACGCAGTGGCCGCCTCATTGCAGGCCACTCCGATGCAGGTTGCGCTCGCGTGGCTCCTCCAGCGCTCCCCGAACATCCTGCTGATCCCAGGAACGTCCTCTGTCGGACATCTTCGCGAGAATCTGCGGGCTGCTAGCCTGCGTATCCCGGCGGAACTGGTTACCGAGCTCGACGCAATCGGTCAAGCGCAGCCGGCGTGAAACGTCGCGCCGCCCTCGTCGTTTCAATTCGGGAGGAAACAGAAATGAAAGTATTTGTTACAGGTGCCACCGGCTTCATCGGTTCCGCTCTGGTGCAGGAACTCCTCGGAAATGGACACAAGGTACTCGGTCTAGCTCGCAGCGATGCAGGCGCTCAGTCCTTGCTCACCGCCGGAGCCGAGGTACACCGAGGAAGCCTTGAAGATCTCGAAAGCCTGCGCAGCGGGGCAACCAAGGCCGACGGTGTGGTCCACTGCGCCTTCGACCACAGCGCCTTCGGCCAGGACTTCTCGAAGTTCATCGAGGTCTGTGAAAAGGACAAGCGCGCCATTGAGGCACTCGGAACCGTCCTCGCCGGTTCTAACCGTCCTCTAATCATTACCTCTGGAACAGGAATGGGCAGCGCCGCGGCAGGACAGCCCGCGACCGAGGATCATTTCGATCCTAACCACCCGAATCCCCGTAAAGCATCGGAAGTCGCCGGTGCATCCGTGGCGGAACGAGGGGTGAATGTATCGGTAGTTCGTCTTCCGCAGGTCCACGACACTGCCAAACAGGGCCTGATCACATACGTGGTCAAAGCGGCCCGGGACAAGGGAGTATCCGCCTATATCGGAGAGGGCCAAAATCGTTGGCCCGCAGCTCATGTGCGCGACGTTGCGCGGCTCTATCGGCTCGCGTTAGAGAAGGCCAAAGCAGGCAGCAGGTACAATGCCGTCGCGGAGGAAGGTGTGACGATGCGTGAGATCGCGACGGTGATTGGCAAGAGATTGAACGTGCCTGCCAGCAGCCTGCCTGCGGAAAAAGCGCAAGCGCATTTTGGCTGGCTTGGGATGTTCGCGGCCATGGACATGCCCGCTTCCAGCGCGCAAACCCGCAAAGACCTCGGATGGACCCCAACTGGGCCAACCCTTATCGCAGATCTTGAAAATATGCGATATAGCTGACGACTCAGTTATTGTCACGTCTCGACACTTCGCCCCTTATGATCCAGATTGCGGCGCTCGCAAAGCGCCGCATTTCATGTACCCGCCAATATCGCGGCTTCCCGACTCAGTTTCGGGACTCGATCGTCAGACCAACACTCCGCCAGCTCGATCAGATTTGCCAAACGGGTCCGCAAAGGACGCGAGCTTGCGACTGATCGCGGTCAGAACGAACGGCTCGGTGACGATCACAACTCCCCGCCCGCGAAGCTTGGCGATCGTTTGATTTATGTCGGTGACGGTGAGGCGACGTAGTGGCCACGCAGGTCGGCGAATGGTGATGAGTTATTCTTCCGGGGCGGAACAAAATCCGCCATTTGGCGCTCTCCAGGGGCCAGTGGACCATTTCTCTCAAAAGAAGGTGAACAGTCTATCTCCAAACATTTTTGCGATTTTACTCATTAAGCCAGCCCACATCCGGTCGGAAAACATCGAAGCACTTGTCGGAACTTTTTCTTTGACGCTTTGTCGAATTCCGCTCCGGACATTCGACGATACAGTGAAAGCCGGTTAACCGGCCCACCAAAACCTTCACAGGAGACCGCATGCCACAGTATCTGGTTGCAAACTACCTCCCCGACAACTTCGACCCATCCACCGTAACCGAAGAAATGATGGAGAAGATTCACGCCCTCAACCGCGAAATGATTGCTGCCGGCGTGCGGAAGTTCGCCTGCGGAATTTCTCCGGCTAGCAAAGCCAAGACGCTGCGGAAGCAGCCCGATGGCAAGGTACTCGTCACCGATGGGCCGTACACCGAGGCCAAGGAGCACATCGGCGGTTTCTGGATACTCGAAGCGCCGAATATGGAGGAGGCACTCGTCTGGGCGCGCAAAGGCGCGATCGCCTGCGATGTGGCAGGGGAGGTGCGTGAACTCCTTTTCTTCCCTGCTCCAGAATAAAAACTCAGCGAAGGAACCGGCTTCGAGACCAGGGCCAGAGTCGGGGATCGCGCACTGATGGAACACAGATAATGCATGCTCGGTTCCTTGCCGCTCGCCGAACGCGCAGTGCGGGACACTTTGCGTCCCGCGGGCCCAACGGTCCTGGCTCACGTGAACACTAGACGCGCATGGCAGAGTCACACGACAGTGCGCTTTTGAGTTTGCACATTCCAACATCGCCGTTGGATGCTTTGCCGCAGCAGACATACAGCAACAGCCAAACACTGCAAGCGAACGCTGAAGCTGTGACGCCGCAATCTTTCGAGCCGCCGCATACGGACGACGACGTCGACGAGAGGATCTCCGCTCAAGACAAATTTCTTGACGCGGTCGGATTCGAAAAGGAACCGTTCAATGACGGTGCGGGTGCGATTTTTGGTTGGCCTTTTGGGTGCCATTCCTTCCGACTACCGAAAGGAATGACGGGGACGACGGGACCCGAACTCGCGGCCTCTGCCGTGACAGGCAGCGTTCCACGAAACGAGATGAACTACAGCTTGAGCGGTCGATTTGGCAGAGTTTTCGGGGTCAATAAGTGTGATGGCGATGTTACGCCAACTGACAGCCGGAGTCTCAGAAGAAGGAAAGCACTTCGTTGCTCCAGCCGGTTAAGCGCAGGCAGTAATCCGAGCCAGAAAGATTTGCGCTCTCGGGCGGAAACTCAATTTTCGAACCGGGATTTAGACTCAACCACTCCGGCTTGTTTGGCCTGACTCGCTCTATCGTGTACACATCATATTTGCCGTCTTGGTGCCAGAAGACCTGTCCATTGGAGCCGTAACGCGCTCGATTGATCGTGACAACCATTATCAACGTTCCGGTCAGCGGCCTGATTTCGTAATCGGCGAATGTTTCTTTGCCTTCTTTCGATATGGACTTCAAAGTGCAGAGTGGCGGATTTCTTTTGGCGCCAGTTCTTCCAAATGAACTCATGCATCTGAGCTTGTCTCAGAACACGTTCCGTTGCTCCGATCACGTTGTCGAGCAGAACTTCGAGCGTTGCGCCGCCGTCCTGTTTTTGTCGTTCGCACGCGCCGAGAAGGAGAAACACGAGCAGAAGCGCAACACGCCCAAGGTGCCTTTCCATCAACGGTTCTCCGTGCTGGGATGGACGCCGCTACTACCAGAATAGTTCCTGCCCTCGATGAAGTGTTGAAAACAGGCCTTGACACACGTTGAGCCGCAAAACGGGATTCCATAGCGGCGATTTTGCAACAATCTACCGGCCCAGCACCTGCCAAAGAATATAGGATGGCATACGTTCCGGCGCTCACTGGCAACCGTGCCGGTGGGAGTTGGCCCTCCGGTCAGGCTAACGCAGGAAATGATGCGTCACGCAAATGCCCGGATCACCTTGGAACTGTACGCGCAAAGCACGAAGCCTGGTAAGCAGCAGTCGCAAGGAGTGAACAAGCGGACGCCATCCTTGGGGAATGGCGGGGACGACGGGACTCGAACCCGCGGCCTCTGCCGTGACAGGGCAGCGTTCTAACCAACTGAACTACGTCCCCGGTTTCAATACGGAATGCCAGATGGTGGGCAGTGCAGGACTCGAACCTGCGACCTCCTGCTTGTAAGGCAGGCGCTCTAACCAGCTGAGCTAACCGCCCCTCTTGCCTTCATGCGCGACCAGACAGTCGCGCTGGTCAGAACTCAAATGAGGGGCATCCGCGCGAACCGCGCCTCGACGAGTATACGTGAGCCGCAGAAAAAGGGTCAAACCGCTACACCAAATCGGCGATTGCGGATTTCTGATTGTCGGTATCCGCTTCACAAGAATCCAAAATTTCCGTTCTGGAATCTGTGGGCTTGCGAGGGCGCGTCCTTGAGAACGGCTCCTGCTACACTCGCTCGGTGCGGCGGCTGATCGTCAATGCGGATGATTTTGGTTACACCACTGGCGTAAACCGCGCCATTGTCGAGGCCCACACGCGCGGCATCGTAACATCGTCGACTCTGATGGCGACGGGGCGAGCCTTCGCTATGGCGGTGGAGATGTCACGCACTCTGCCTCAATTGAGTGTGGGCTGCCACATTGTTCTGGTCGACGGAACTCCGGTGTCCCCCTTGGCGCAGATTCCGTCTCTCATAGAGGCCAGTTCGCAGCCACGACTTCGCGACGGACTGAAGGGATTCGCTGCGCGCGCGCTCGCCGGCCGCATAAAGGCTGACGAGATTGAAATCGAAGCTGGCGCCCAGATTCGAAAACTGCAATCAGCCGGGATGGCTGTATCTCATTTCGACACTCACAAACACACTCACCTGTTCCCTACGATCCTGCGCCCTGTCTTGCGCGCCGCTTCTCGTTGCGGTTTGCGAGCCCTGCGCAATCCCTTCGGGCCGCGACTTCCTTTGAAGTCCGATCAACTCCTCAAACGGCCTAATCTCTGGACGCGCTTCGCCGAGATGCGAGTGCTGAGTTCTTTTGCTGCGAAGTTCCGCGAAGCGGTAGATCGCGAGGGCTTCTTCACCCCAGACGGTACGCTGGGAATCGAGGTCACCGGTGCGCTTGATGAAACGCTCTTCCGTGCGATTTCGCAGAGTGTTCCCGAAGGCACCTGGGAATTCGTCTGCCATCCCGGCTACAACGACGCCGACCTGCAGAATGCGAGGACGCGACTGCGTCAATCTCGCGAGGTCGAACTTCGGGTGCTGACGCTTGCCGATGCCCGCCAGTTGCTGGCGCACGAGGGCATCGAATTGATTTCTTATCGGGACCTGACAAGCGGGTCAATACAAGGAACTGGACGTCATCCCGAGCGCGGACGTTTATCTTCGGGTTCCAGCTAAATCTGATTTTTATTTTGTAGAACCGTCCGTCCATTCACGACCACAACCGGAGCTTTGAATTCGAGCACGGCCACACCTTGAATCGTTATCTTTCCATTCGACAAGGTAATCGTACTACCGGAAGCATCCTCGATCACCACTTTCCCTGCCTTTGCCATTGAATCCTCCTTATGCAGATTTCTTTTCTTTCACGGGAAACGTAATGACTTTGCCTCGTTGGCTCGGTGGAATCCATTTGCCAGTCACCCGGAATCCACCCGGTACGTGAAATTCGATTATTTTCGCCATGCCCCATCCCCCCAATGAATATGTGTTCTACGGGCCAAATTCGTTTCACGGAGCCCTGGGGCACTTATCTGTCGTGCATAAGAAACCGCTTTCGACAGGCGGATAATGGGCTTCGAAGCCTAAGGGCTCGGGCGCGGCAAGTACAAATCTTCCATCCCTCCAGACTGCCGGGCACTCGTTCGACGCTTGGTAAACCCTTTGTTTCCTATTACCCCCCGAAGCACTGTCGTAACATTCGCAGTTAACTGTAAGGAGTAAAATGGTTTAGAATTCCACCGTTTCCAGCGCGTGGAGGGATCGCACTCATGTCGGCTCAAGGATCAGCGCCGCGTGCCACCCTTGACCTTAAGGTACGGGTCTGGGGGATGGGTGCGAACAATCAGCCTTTCTTCCAGAACGCGACCGCCCAAAACATCAGTCTTACCGGAGCCTGCATCTTTGGCATCGAGCCCGAGTTGAAGGTGGGCGATGTCATTGGAGTGCAGTACGAGGGTAAGAAAGCTCGTTGCAAAGTGATCTGGGTTGTTGACGCGGGAGCGCTGAAGAAAACGCAGGTTGGGGTACAGCTTGTTGCGGATCAGGAATGTCCGTGGAGCGCCGCGCTTCCCAGCGATATGCAGGCTGAAGAACGCACCAAAATCAGCCAGGATAATCGCAGAAAATTCGCCAGACACCGCATCTCTTTTCCCCTGGAGCTGCGCGACGAGCGCGTCAACACTCCGCTCCGCGTGAATGCTACAGACATCAGCGGCAACGGGTGTTATGTCGAGACGGTCATGCCATTGAGTATTGGGACGGCGTTGAGGGTGGATTTCTGGATCGGGGAAGAGAGGCTCTCGCCCAGCGCAATCGTCCGCACCCGCGACCCGGGCGTTGGAATGGGGATCGAGTTCACCGGCCTTCCTGATGATGCCAAGAAGCGGTTCCAGACCCACCTTGACAAGATGGATCCGAGCATGGCGCTAGGGCCGCGAAACGGCGAATAGACGAGCCCAAGGGTCCGCCAGGCCCGGTTCATGTAAAATCTGCAACCGCAGCAGATTCCAGCCATCGAATTCCACGAGCACCAGGAGCGCACAGCCCGCCGAATGAGGATAGGGATCACGTGTTACCCGACGTACGGAGGAAGCGGCGTTGTCGCGACGGAATTAGGCCAGGAACTGGCGCAGCGCGGACACGAGATTCATTTCATTTCGTACGCCCAGCCGATTCGCCTGCGAGGCGAAGAACCCAATATTCATTATCACGAGGTTGAGGTCTCACGGTATCCACTGTTCGACTACCCGCCTTACGACCTTGCCCTGGCGACGCGGATGGCCGAGGTGGCCCAGCTTTACGATCTTGACCTTCTGCACGTGCACTACGCCATCCCACACTCGGTAAGCGCGTTGCTCGCCCGCCAGATGCTGGCTTCCGGGCCACGAGGCAGACGCCTCCCCTTCGTCACAACGCTGCATGGAACCGACATCACGCTGGTGGGCCTGGACCGGTCCTATCTGCCCATCACACGATACTCGATCGAGCAGAGTGATGGTGTCACTGCCATTTCGAATTATCTGCGTGAGCGGACCCTGCGGATTTTCGATGTGAAGAACCGTATCGAGGTAATTTATAACTCGGTGAATTGCGAGGTTTATCACCGTGATCCCGAGGTGGTCGCCAAGCTTCGCGCCGAGTATGCGCCTGACAACCAGAAAGTACTGGTGCATCTTTCGAATTTCCGTCCGGTCAAGCGCTTGACGGATGTCATCGAAATTTTCGACCGCGTGCGGAAGCAGTTTCCGTCGCGACTCTTGCTGATCGGAGACGGTCCAGACCGCTCAGTGGCGGAATGGCTGGCCGTGCAAAAAGGCATTCATGATGATGTGCTCTTCCTGGGCAAGCAGGATCAGATTTACGACAAGCTGGCTGTCGCCGACATCATGCTGATGCCCAGCGAACTGGAGTCGTTCGGGCTGGCCGCTCTGGAAGCCATGGCCTGCGAAGTGGTTCCGATTGCTACTCGAGCGGGCGGAGTTCCCGAAGTCATCGAACACGGGAAGACTGGTTTTCTCGCCGATGTGGGAGATGTTGAGACCATGGCACGGTATGCCATCGAACTGTTGCGTAACGATCAACAGTTGCGTGAGATGGGGCTACAGGCCAGGGCTGTGGCCAAGGCGAAATTCGATTCCAGCAAGATCGTTTCGGAATATGAGGAGTTTTACCGGCGAGTGCTGGAACGTTCAGCGTAAAAGCCCTCAGGCACTGAACTGGCCGCCTCCACGAGCGGCAGCCGAATCCGGATCAGAGTTCCCTTCCCTTCATGGCTGTCGATCGTCAAGCGGGCCGTGTCGCCGTAGAGGACCTGCAAGCGCTCCGAGACGTTGGCCATGCCGATTCCCATCCCGGACCAACTCTTGTCGGTGATATCAGTTGTTCCCATGCCCACGCCGTCATCTTCGACTTCGATGATCAAACGCGACTCCGTCACGCGGCTGCGCAGGTAAATGCTGCCGCCTTCGACTTTCGGCCCCAACCCGTGCTTGATGGAATTTTCTACCAGAGGCTGGAGCAACATGCTGGGAACCACCACGTCGAGCGAAGCCGGCTCTAGTTCCTTCACCACGCGCAACTTATCCCGACCAAAGCGAACGACTTCGATATCAAGATAGTTGTCGATGAACTCGAATTCGTCGCGCAGTGGTGAGAACGCGTCGCTGCTGCTCAGCAGGCGCCGGAGAATAGTCGCGAGCTTCGAGATCACTTCCCTTGCCTTGTCGGGATCGAATCGCACAAGGGACGAAATCGAGTTCAGGGTGTTGAACAGGAAGTGTGGGTTGATCTGGCTCTGCAGGGCCACCATGCGGGCATGCAGCAGCAGGCGCTCCTGCTCCTCCAGCTTGATTTGGGTGCGCACGCTATTGAAGATTTTCAGCTCGATCCCGATCGCAATCACCGAGGCGGCGTAAATCGCCACTTCCGTCCAGCTCAGGGCGCTGCGCGCATCCTCGAGAGAAAAGATGGAGTGCGGGAAGTAGCGCGAGAGCTCTGTCTGCACGAAGCGCAATCCCACAATCGTTCCGAAAAACATGATCTGCCAGTCGAACAGTCGCGGGCGCGGCAGGTTGCGGCGGATCAGGCGATAGATGCTGAGGTCAATGAAGGGGGAAAACGACCAGATATCTTCTTTGTCCACTGCCATGGCGCGCAGTTGCCCGGCGATGAATCCGCTCAACACCAGAAACGGCAGCCCGGCCCATTCGCCTACCAGGAGCGCCGGAAACCCCATGAGCACTCCGCCCAGCACGCCGGCCAAGCGTCCGCCAATCACTCCCAACAGCAACGTTGTCTCGAGGCTGAGATCACCAGACAGAAAACTTGGCTGGGCTTTGCGGATCCATACGCCCACCATGATTGGCAGTCCGAACCAGAGCACCAGATAAACTTTCTGGCGGAGCGTCCGCTCTTCCTTAAACAATATCGACTTGAATTCCAGAGACCGCACCAGAGTGCTTGAAACCGCGGCGGCGACGCCGAGTTTTAGCAGCAAATGGATGAGGATAAGCCGTGATTCCATGGAATTCAGGAGTAGAGCACTTCGTCCGAGGTTATTTCAAGACTGTAGCACGAACGCAGTGCATCAATAGCCCCGGCGCTTGTCCACGATGAACTGGAGCGGTCGCTTTGACAAATAACGGCGCAGATTCCCGCTGAACAAAGCGTAGTGACGATGCCAGAGTTTCTCGGTCAGCCCAGCCGTATGCGGAGTAATCAGCAGATTGGGAACACTCCACAACGGCGAACCGGATGGAAGGGGCTCCCGGTCGAAAACGTCCAGTGCTGCCCCCGCAATTCGCCCTGAGCGGAGTGCGGCGGCGAGCGAGGCCTCCTCCACCTGCGGCCCGCGTCCGACGTTGATCAGGCAACCTTCTTTCTTCATCGCCGCCAGACGCTGGGCATTGATCAGCCCAGTAGTGGATGGCATGAGTGGAGCGGCAAGCACGACATAGTCAGACTGGCGAAGCATCGTGTCAAGTTCCGATGGAGGAAAAACCTCGCTCACGCCCTCGGGTTTTTCCTTCTCGACATGTTCGCGTACAGCCAAAACTCGCATTCCCAGCGAGGAAGCCATCTGCGCCACACGACTTCCGATGCTTCCTATCCCGATCAAACCCAACGTTGCTCCGGCGATCTCGCGGGGATGTAATCCGTCGTACCAGATTTCTTCTTGTCCCCACTTGCTCTTCTGCTGAAAGATTACGGCCTGTGGAATTTTCTTCGCCAGGGCGAAGATCATTGCCATCACGTGCTCAGCTACCACGGGCCCATGCACCTCACGCGAATTCGTGAGAACCACTTTGCCCTCCACAAGTTCGGGAAACATAAACTGATGAACCGCGGCGGTTGGAGCGTGAATCCACTTCAAGGATCTCGCGATTTTGAACTGCTCCGGCTTCAGAGAGATCGTGAATATCAGCTCCGCATCGCGCAGATGAGGCTCCACTCCTTCGTAGCTATCCAGTTGCACGACCTGCAGCTCGGGAAAATCCATAGCCAACCGCTCCCCAAACCATGCCGGCACGTTCCACAGTTTGAGGCGATGATGGACAACGATCAGGAGCTTCATGGATGCATGCATTTAATCACAGAGAGGATTTATCAGAGCGATCGCGTCGTCAATTGCTTAAGCCCGGAACTTTGCCTGCGGCTTCGGAGTCACTAGAACTGTCATAATTGACGCACGCTGGACTACCGGAGGAGATATGCGACTCACTTGGCTGATATCAGCTCTCTCTGCCTCTTTGTGCCTGCCCGCCGTATCTCAGAGCAAGGAATCTGCTTCTGAGCAGACAGCCCGGCATGCTCTCATCGAGATGTTCCTCGGCACGAGCCCAAATGATTTCGCCAAGCATCTCCCCGAGGATGCTCGCCGTACATTAATCCGGAAGGGCGACACTGCAGAAAGCTCGTTGGTCCTTCGAATCGCGGAAATCGCACGTCGAATCTCATCCCAAGGCGCTCACCGCGAAACCTTCGACATTGGACCGAATATTCTCGTCGCGGACGACAGAAACGGCCATGACAAACTCGAGGTCGCCGTCGAGCACGATAGCTTGCTAGGCGATTCCGAAGAGATCGAACTCTCAATTCATTTGTACCGCGATGGAGAACCGAAAGCTCTCCCCGTAAATCCTCGCTTGCTATTCACGCTTCAGCAAGAAAAAGAAATGTGGCGCCTTGTAGAACTGACCGTGGCAGCGCACATTCCTTTGACTGACCCGGACTACCTCAAGTTCTTGGGTGCGCAACAGGACGAACTGTCTGAAAGTGCCGCGCGAAAACGTCTGGCCATGATTGCCGGCGCCGAAAATCGATACGCTGCGGCCCACGCCGACAAGGGTTATACATGCTCGATGCCAGAACTTCACGCTTCTTCGCCGCAAGATGGGTCAGCATACAGCGCTGGTCAGAGTCATGAAGAATCGAGCAGCTATCACTTTTCCATTACCGGATGTGAAGGCGTACCGGCCTTGGGTTATCGGATACTGGCTGTTCCGGTTGATCCAGACTCGGAGATGAAAACGTTCTGTACCGATCAGACTGGGATACTCAAATTTGCCGAGGGGACCGCGGCGTCCTGCTTCAGCCAGGGCAAGGATTATGTGAATACAACTGCAGATAGCACCTTCACTGTGGACTAAGCCGGGCGTGGAGGGCCTAGCCGAAAGCCAGTTCCTTGGCTCGCTGCGCAGCTTTCACGACGGCTTTGATAAGCGTCACTCGCAGCTTCCCTTCCTCGAGTTCCATGATGGCGTCAATCGTGCAGCCGGCTGGAGTCGTCACCGCGTCTTTCAGCAAGGCCGGGTGGTCACCGGTCTCCAGCACGACCCTCGCTGCGCCAAGCGTCGTTTGCGCCGCCAGAAGAGTGGCGATGTCGCGCGGAAGCCCTACCTTCACGCCTGCTTCAGCCAGCGATTCCAAAATGATGTAGATGTACGCCGGGCCGCTCGCCGAAAGAGCCGTTACGGCATCCATGTGTTTTTCGTCCACAACGACCGTCCGCCCAACGACATCGAACATGTGACTGGCCAGGGCAAGATCCTGTGCGCTGGCGTGTTTGCCTTTACAGATCGCGGTCATTCCGCTGCCCAGCAAACACGGCGTGTTGGGCATGGCACGGATGACGGGGACCTCCGGCGGCAGGCCCTTCTCAATCATCGCGGTCGGGACCGATGCGGCCACTGAAATGATGACCTGTTTGGACGTTATGCTGTCGCGAATCTCACGGATCACTTCCTCGACTACCTGCGGCTTGACCCCAATCACGATGACGTCGGCGTCCTTGGCCGCGACGGCATTCTTCGTGCCGACCTTAATCTTCAGCTTCGAGGCGAGCGCTTTGGCACGCTCTTCGTGAGCGACCGTTGCGCAAGTAGATTTTGTCGACAATAATCCGTTCTTCAGCAAAGCCTGAAGAATGATTCCTCCCATTTTTCCAGCGCCCAGAAACGCAACTTTTTTCCCCGCCAAATCGTTGCCCATATGCCTTGCTCCCTCGCCCCGGTTCTCAGAATCATTGCGAAAGCTGCGTTGAAATTTTCTTATCGCGTGGTGAGCTTTTGGCTATGCTCCATCCATTTCCACGCCGTCGCCACAACCTCGCGCAAGCCGCGCGTCGCTTTCCAATTCAGTAAAGCCTCGGCTTTGGCCGGATTTGCCACCAGGGCCGGGGGGTCTCCCGGCCGTCGCGGCCCTAGTGTTCGGGGCACGCGTCTGCCAGTAATTTCTTCCACCATGGAGAGCACCTGCTGCACCGAGTAGCCACTTCCGGTACCGACATTGACCGCTATACTTTCTTTCCCAGCACTCAGGTGATCAAGCGCCTTGACGTGCGCGGCTGCAAGATCGTTTACGTGAATGTAGTCCCTGATGCAAGTTCCATCTGGCGTCGGATAATCCGTCCCAAATACCTGCAACTCGGGCCCCTGCCCCGCGGCGGCGCGCAGAGCGACCGGGGTCAAGTGCGTCTCCGGATCATGCAATTCTCCGATCTCTCCGCTTTCGTCCGCGCCGGCGGCGTTGAAGTAACGCAGACTGGCATAGCGGAACCCGTACGCCCGGTCGTAGGCCTCGAGAGCCTGTTCAAAGAAAAGCTTCGATACTCCGTAAGGGTTGACCGGCTGCCTCGGAGTGTTCTCCTCGATCGGAACCTTTGAGGGCTCTCCGTACACAGCGCAGGTCGACGAAAAAATGATCTTCTTAACTCCAGCCTCTAGCGCCGCATTGAGCAGCGACAGTCCGCCTTCGACATTGTTTCGAAAATACTTTCTGGGATTCGAAACTGACTCGCCCACATAGGCGTAAGCAGCGAAGTGCATCACGGCGTCCGCCCGTGCGAGGACTCGTCCCAGGGCTACCGGATCCAGCATGTCACTCTTCACGAATTCGAAGCCGCGGGCCAGAAATTCATATCCCGTACTTAGATTGTCGAAGATGATGACTTCGTGTCCCGCGTGCCGAAGCGCACGCGCCGTGTGACTTCCGATGTATCCCGCCCCGCCGATGACCAGAACAACCACATTCGTATCCTCTCGCGAGTGTCTGTATTACGGGGCATCCGACGCTGAAGCCCCATGAATTCAATTGGCACTACGGATTATACGGGCTTCGTGTGGGCGTGGAGACTCGCCACCGCAGATTCGTCTTCGATCATGGCAACTGCTAAGATAGCCACTTTAACAAGGCGTTCCCGTGAACTACGAAGAGCCATCCGCACTTCCGCCGCAACCAAACCCGCAGGCAGAGAACAATCCAGTTCAAACTGTGCCTGTGCCGATGGTCCAAGGGGCACCCGCCGAGTTGGCGGTGAGCCCGCCCGTGAACATACCGCCTCAATACGCCGATCGCCGAACCGGCCTGGTTATCTTTGGCGTCGGGCAAATCATCCTTGGATTGCTGGCAGCGCTAATGGTGCCTCTAGTGGCGCTGAGTGTGTTCGTGTCGCACCTTGCCCCTGGAGCCCGGATGCGCCCGGGACAATTTCTCGGCGCGATTGCGAGCTACGCCTTCATCGCGGCTGCGCTATTGACGCTCGGAATTGGATCGGTGCAATGCAGGCGCTGGGCGCGCGCGTTGACCGTGGTCACGGCCTGGTACTGGCTGGTGACTGGCGTTCTCATCACGGTTTTGCTGACCGCGGCTCTGCCTGTGACCGTCAAGGGCATTCTGCAAGCGCAGCGGGGTGCGGCGGCAGGATCCCCAGCGCTTTCCGAGGGAGTCATGGCGGTGATTCTCACCATCATCATCGTCTTCGCGGCATTTTTTCTGATAATTGTTCCGGCGGCTTTCGCAGCGTTTTACGGGCGTCGCGACGTTGCCGAGACGTGTCGTCACCGCGACCCCGTAGAACGTTGGACCGATCGCGTGCCTTTGCCTGTGCTGGGTGCGTGCCTGGTGTTCTCCGTCCAGTCGCTTTATCTGCTGCTTACCGGTTTCTCGACCCCGCTGTTCCCATTTTTCGGCCGTTACCTGACGGGAGTTCCTGGCTTCGCCTGCTACCTGACTTTTGCCGTCGTGGATGGCGCACTCGCAATTGCGTTCTACGGACTGAAGCCCGCTGCCTGGTGGGTCGCCGTAATCGCCGCGCCGATCCGGCTGGCTTCAATGGCCCTCACGTTCCTCAAAGCTGATTTGATCCAGGCTTATTCCAAAATGGGCTTTACGAGCGAAGAACTGAAAGTGGTGAACTCGAGTCCCTTGCTGCGCGGCCATGTGCTGTTGTGGTGGGGCCTGATTTCCGCGATTCTGTTTCTCGGATACGTGATTTGGCTAAAGCGCTACTTCCAAACTCGCGTCAGCCCGCAAGTGCAAGCACTGCCGGCGCAGGTCTGATAAATTCCTGATAAAGGGCGATTTGCCTTCCCGGGGGTTTCGATGAGCGAAGCTTTAGCGGACAAGAAGTGCGTACCATGCCGCGGCGGCATGCCGCCGTTGCGAGGAGCAGAGCTCGAGAAACTGCATCACGCGGTCCCGAAGTGGACGGTCCACAACGAACATCACATCAGCCGGGCATATTCCTTTCCAGATTTCCAGCAGGCCCTGAATTTTGTCAATCAAGTCGGGGCTGTTGCCGAAGAGCAAGGACACCATCCGGATATCCTCTTGACCTGGGGAAAGGCTGAGATAACGATGTGGACGCACAAAATCGATGGTCTCAGCGAGAGCGATTTCGTCATGGCTGCCAAGATCGATCGAATCTACGGCTAGCTTCACGGACCCGCATCGGCAGGAGATTGAATGGATTCCTGCCGGGATCGCGCACTGAACAGAGACCACGCCAACAGTGTCGCAGGAATCAGCATCAGAACACCCGTTCCCGCGGCGACTGTATGCGCGGAAAATCCCGAATCGAGAAAGCGTCCGGCAATATAGGCCGTCACGGCAAACGACAAACTTCCTAGCCCCAAGTCCGCGGCGAAGACCCTGCCTCGAAATCGATCTTCGGTGTGCAGTTGCAGGAGGGTGGTCGAGAACACCCAAACGGTGGAACCACCCGCGTGCGCGATCAGCGCGCATAACGCGGCCAGCCAAACGCTCCTACTGACGCCTAGCGAACTGTAGCCGACGCAAATTGTGAGGTAGCCAAACAAGATGCCCAGGCGCAATCGCTCGTCTCGCTGACCCGCCCAGCGCGCCGAGACCAAGGGCCCTACCAGAGCTCCAACCCCGCGGCCGCCCAGCAGAATGCTCATGCCCAGCATAGCGGCCCCTGCCGGGTCAATTCCTGCGCGGTGTACGGCAAATTCGCGCGCACCCATGACCGTAAAGATCACCCAACTCGGGCCGACCATCAGTTCGCCCGCTTTGGAGAACACCGTCGGCAACAATGTCCGATGACTCCGGATGTAGCGGATCCCTTCCAGGACGGGCGAGAAATCGACAAGATCGCGCGCCCGCAACGGGGACGCGGATTCCGTATGCGGTTCAACAAACCGCATCCCTTGAATCAGGAGCGCCGACGCCAGAAACGACAGGGCGTTCAACACGAACACAGCATTGCGTCCGAAAAAAGCTGCCACGACACCGCCGATCGAAGCACCGATCATCAGGTTCACCGACCAAGTCGCCGACGAGAGCGTATTCGCCACGAGCACTTCGCTCTCGCTCGCGATATTCGGAATCACGGCGCTGCGGGCCGGCTCGAAAAACGCAGTCATCGAGGTTTCCGCTACAAGCAGCACATAGATCAGCCAGACCATCGAGGGCGAGCGCACGAATAGCATCGCCAGCACGACTACAAAGCGGACAAGATCGGCAGCGATCATCACATGCTTCCGCCGCAAACGGTCGTTGACCACGCCTGCCGTTGGACCTACCAAAGTCTGTGGGATCACCTGCAGCACCAGCGCCAGCGCAACCGACTCTGCACGCCCGGTCAATTGCAGCAGCAGCGTGTAGATCGCCAGCGTATAGAACCAGTCGCCAATCTCACTGACGATCTGCGCCAGCCAGAGCCGGCGGAAATTGCGATTTCCGCCCACCAGCCGCGCATACGAGGGCAGGGATATCGTGACTGTGCCGTGCTCTGGTTCAGGTTCCATGGGAATGTTCAGGGTAACCGCAGGGGTGGCAAAGGGGCAAAACCCGTCTGAAACTGGAGGTTGATCCTCGTCTGACTCTACGGCCGCAATTTGACTTTCAAGTCCGCGGCGATCTGCTTCCCATGAAAGCGTCCGTTCTCGATGAAGATCTCGTTCGTCCGCGAACCTGCAACAATCACGCCGGCAACGTAAATCCCACGAACATTGCTCTCCAGCGACACCGGGTCGCAGACCGGGCGGCACTGCTGCTCTGACAATTCAATTCCCATGCTGCGCAGAAAATCGTAATCGGGATGGTAGCCGATCATGGCCAGCACGAAGTCGTTCTTCAGCCGCACAGGACCGGTCGGCATCTGCACCACCACGTGATCGATACCGATCTCCTGCACCCAACTGTTGAAGTAGGCTTCGATTTCGCCATTCTTGATCCGGTTCTCCAGGTCGGGCTTGATCCAATACTTTACGTGATGATGGAGCTGCGAATCGCGGTGAACCAGCGTGACGCGAGCTCCATGGCGCCACAAGTCGAGCGAGGCGATCGCCGCCGAATTTTTCCCACCAATCACCACCACATCGGTGTCGTAATACGGATGCGGCTCGCCATAGTAATGCGAAACTTTCGGCAAGTCCTCGCCCGGAATTCCCAGCTTATTCGAGAGATCGTAATAGCCGGAGGAAACGATCACTTTCTTCGCCCGGTAATCGTGTGGACGTCCGGCCCGGTCGGTCGCCGTAATGGTGAAATCGCCATCATCGCCAACCACGGTTTTGACCCACTCGTATTGCCGCAAATCCAGACGATAGTGCTCCGCCACTTTGCGGTAGTACTCGAGCGCTTCCTCGCGATTGGGTTTCTGTTGCGCCGTGGTAAACGGGATATCTCCGATCTCCAGCAACTCCGGGGTTGTAAAGAAAACCATGTTCGCCGGATAGTGAAACAGCGAATTTACCAGGCACCCTTTGTCGACAACGATCACCTTCAGCCCGATCCGTTGTGCTTCGATGGCGCAAGCCAGCCCTGTCGGCCCCGCACCGATAACCAGCACGTCGGTGCGCATCTCCTCGCGCGGCTTCAGCTGCGCTTTCGGCAGGATGTCGAGTTCTTCATCGGTGAGAAATTCGGGCATGGTAGAGCAGGTAGCCCCGGACCGCTTGCATGCGACAGACGGGGAAACCGTTGATTCTAGCATGCGCCGGCGATGCCCCTCTGCGGTTCTACCTCAGGCACTGTATGCAGGCGCTATAATTTTCGGTTGCTCTGATCTTGCCGATTCCTTCAGGAGCGTCATGTCCACTCTTATCGCGTCCACCGTCCCGACCCGCATCGAGTCCGACAGCATGGGGAAGATCGAAGTACCGTCGAATGTCTACTGGGGTGCGCAGACCCAGCGCTCGTTGCTGCACTTCAATATCGGGCGCGATACCATGCCTCCCGAGTTGATACGGGCCTTCGGCATCCTCAAGAAGGCGTGTGCCCTCGTGAATCAGGACTTGGGCAAACTTCCCGCGGACAAAGCCAAACTTATCGTGCAGGCGGCCGACGAAGTCATTGCCGGAAAGCTGAACGATCAGTTCCCTCTCCGAATCTGGCAGACCGGAAGCGGCACCCAGACGAACATGAATGTGAATGAGGTCATCTCGAACCGGGCCATCGAAATCGCTGGCGGCGAGATGGGATCGAAAAAGCCAATTCATCCCAACGATCACGTCAACATGTCGCAGTCCTCGAACGACACATTTCCTGCCGCCATGCATATCGCCGCGGCAGATCGAGTGAAGAACACGCTGATTCCTGCGGTTAAGGCCGTGCATAACGCCATTGCAGCGAAGGCCAGGGAGTTTGAAGGCATTGTCAAAATCGGCCGTACTCACTTGCAGGACGCCGTTCCCTTGACGATCGGGCAGGAGTTCGGAGGTTGGGCGAGCCTGCTTGAACGGGATATCCACCGTCTGGAGCAGGTTCTGGAAGGACTTTATGATCTCGCCATCGGCGGAACCGCCGTCGGCACCGGCCTGAACACGCACCCGGAATTTGCTGAGCGCGCCGCGAAAAAGGTCGCGGAACTGACGGGGCTTCCCTTCCGTTCGCATGGAAACAAGTTTGCGGCCCTGTCCGCGCATGACGAGATTGTTTTCGCCCAGGGTGCCTTGGAGACGCTGGCCGCATCGTTCATGAAGATTTCCAATGATATTCGCTGGCTTGCATCGGGCCCACGTTGCGGCCTCGGGGAGCTTTCGATTCCCGAGAACGAGCCGGGCTCTTCGATTATGCCAGGGAAGGTGAATCCCACCCAATGTGAAGCGATGACCATGGTCTGCGTTCAGGTTCATGGCGCGACTGCGGCGGTTGGATTCGGCGGCTCTCAGGGAAACTTCGAGTTGAACGTCTATAAGCCGGTGATCATCTATAACTTCCTGCATTCGGTAACGCTGATCGCCGACGCTTGCCACGGTTACGTGGAGTACATGATCAAAGGCATTGAAGTCGATCGCGCCAAGGTCGACTGGTATGTGAAGAACTCACTCATGCTGGTCACAGCGCTGGCTCCGAAGGTGGGTTACGACAAAGCCGCGCAGATCGCACATACGGCGCACGTGGATCACTCGAGCCTCCGGGAAGCCGCGCTGAAGCTAGGCTACCTGACAGGCGAGGAATTCGATCAGCTTGTGCAGCCAGAGAAGATGACGCGCCCGTAGCGTGGTCTTCGATCTTGTCTTTAGGCCGGGAGGGCTAAACGCCTTCGCGGCGGGCCGGCAGGATGCCGGCGCTATACGTTCGGCGCTACCGCTCAATCGGTAGCCGCTGGTGCTTCCGTTGCCGGCAGCTCCGTCCGAGCTTCGTTCTTCGGCGCCGTCGTGATCACTACGACACTTGCCAGCACCAGCACGGTTCCCAGGATCGTTCTGGGACCAAGCCCTTCGCCCCCAAAGAAATAACCGATCAACACTGCGACGACCGGGTTGACATAGGCATAGGTCCCCACTTTGGTCGGCGATTCGTGGTGAAGCAGCCAAACGTACGCCGTGAACGCGATGATCGATCCCGCGACGGTGAGGTACGCCAGCGCCAGCCACGCTCCTGCAGAAACCGTCTGCGCATGGAATCCCCGAAATTCTCCCAGCAGTGCAGAAGTCAGCAGGAGAAACACGCCTCCCGCCAGCATCTGCACGCCCGAGCTCATTGCTTTCGCGGCGGGAAGCGGCAGCTTGCGGCTGAGTGACGCCGCAACCGACCAGCTCACGGCGGCAAAAACCAGCGCGATCGCACCCGTCCTGTCGATCGCAGCATCGCCAAGGCTGGCCGATCGACCGACCAGAACGACAACACCGCTCAACCCAACCAGCAATGCCACGGCCAGACGCGCAGTCAATCGCTGCGTCCGCAGGACCACAATCTCACCGATGGCCATGAATACGGGGATGGTCGCCAACATCACTGCCGCAATTCCTGAAGGAACCCGCTTCTCCGCCCAGAACAGCACGCCATAATCGAAAACAAAGATGAGTATCGCCAGAAAGCTGGCCGCACTCCATTCTCGTGATGAAGGCGAGGGCGTCCCCTTCAACCGCATCCAGGCATAGAGCGCGAGGCCAGCCAGCAGGAATCGTAAGGCTGCGAGCAGAAACGGCGGCACTTCGCGAACTCCGACTCGGATGGCGAGGTACGTCGATCCCCAGACGAAGTAGATGATCGCGAAGGCCAACAAAACCTTCCAACGCCGTGGCTGTGCGAGCGCGTCCATTGTTTTCTCTGCTAACCGGACAATCAGCAGACTATTCCCGGGTTGGCTGATTAGATCATCAGCATTCCGTTCGGACGCAGAGATCAGCCATAAAAATATTTTATGGAGAGAACAGAGGTGATCAGAGAAAAAAGCGATTCGTCACTTCTTCAGCAAGCTGGTGTGGCTTGCTACGCACTGCCACTGTCCAAGATCGAAGACCCATGTATCGGTAAACCGCCCCACATGGTCGTAGGATTTGCCCTGGTAGGTTCCCTGCGTGTGATACGTTCCGGTGACAACGGCGGTGTCGCCGAAGAAGTTCATCTTGACATCCTGGATGTTGGCCAGGGTGGGCTTGAATTGCGGGTCCCGGATGTCGGCAAGGAATTTCTGCTTGTCGCTGACCTCGCCATCATACTCAGTATTGACGAAGCGGCTTGCGACCAGGGCGTTCAAAGACGAGGAATCCCGGTTCACCTGGGCCTCATTCCAGAGGCGCTCAAGGGCCAGAAGCTTGGTCTCGCGAGGGTCTCCCTGCTGAGCCAACGAGACAATAGAGCTCAGAGCCATCAGGACGAGGCAGGAGACAGTGCGGATCATGGTCTTACACGTTCGCCGGAATCGCGGCGCGAGGACGAACGTCATCAGACCATAGCAGCCTGGAAACACCGTTGCCCACAGAAAAGCTGACGGATAGCGTTACGAACGTCACTGCAAATGCACGAGGCCCGGCTTTTCAATCTTCAGTACGCCCAACGCAGTAAAGCCGCGCCGATTGTGAATCCGGCACCTACTGCTGCCAGCAGCACCAGGCTTCCCTTCTTCAGCTTGCCCTGCTCAATGGCAGTACCCATCGCCAGCGGAATCGTCCCGGCAGTCGTGTTGCCAAAGCGGTCAATGTTGATGATCACCGACTCCGGCCGCAGGCCAAGCCGGTCCACCGTCGCGCTGATGATTCGGAGGTTGGCCTGATGCGGAATGAAGGCGTCGATGTCGGTACCCTTCAGGCCATTTCTTTCGAGCAGCTTCTGGCACAGCTCCGTCTGTTTCCTGACAGCGAATTTGAACACTTGCTGCCCATCCTGATGCACGTAGTGCATTCGTTTCTCGACCGTTTCCTTGGTCGCCGGGTGCAGACTTCCACCACCGGGCATGTACAGATAACACCCTCCCGAGCCGTCGACCTCGTGGATGAAGTCGATCAGTCCCTCATCGTCGTTCTCTGCGGGCTCCAGGATTGCCGCGCCCGCGCCATCGCCGAAGAGAACGCAGGTGGCTCGGTCGGTGTAGTCGATGATCGACGACATTACATCCGCGCCGATCACCAACACGCGCTTGTGCACCCCGGTCCCTATGAACTGAGCCCCGGTCTGCAAGCTGTAAACGAAGGCCGAGCAGGCTGCCGAGAGATCGAATCCCCAGGCTCCCTTTGCGCCCAGCTTGTTTTGTACAAGACATGCGGTGGAAGGAAAAAGCATGTCGGGAGTTACGGTACCGACGATGATCGCGTTGATGTCGGTGGCCGCGAGTTGCCGCTGTGCCAGCGCTTTCTTCGCCGCTTCCACCGCCAGATCGCTCGAAGCGACTCCCTTCTCCGCGATATGCCGCTCGCGAATGCCGACGCGAGCCATGATCCAATCATCGGAGGTGTCGACCATGCGTTCAAGGTCGGCATTGGTAAGAAGACGTGGAGGCACATACGTGCCCAGGGCACTGATCTTGGCGCGAATCGGTTTCGTCAAAGAGAACCCCGTGTTTAAGAGTTCCCATATTCTGAAGGATGGACAGGAGGAATGTCTAACTGCAAGGGTCAGGGGTAAGCGGATTAGGGCTCACTATTTTTGGGCGGACTTGAACCGGGGAAACAAGAACAATGACAACAGTTGAAACCTGGCACTTACCAAACTAGCCCCTGACCCCGGACCTCAGAACTCCCACTTCATCAGCGTCGCGCCTGATGTGAAACCCGCACCGACTGATGCGATCAGAAGCGTGTCGCCTTTCTTCAGTTTGCCCTCTTCCAGCGCGGTCTTCATCGCAATGGGAATCGTGCCCGCCGTCGTATTGCCGAACCGGTCAATGTTGATGACGACCTTCTTCATCGGCATTCCCAGCCGGTCGGCGGTCGCCGTGATGATGCGGCGGTTTGCCTGATGCGCGATGAAACAGTCGATGTCCTTCCCGGTTAGCCGATTCTTCTCCAGGATGCGTTCCGTCATCTCCGACATTTTCTTAACCGCATACTTGAAGACATTCTTGCCATCCTGATGAATATAATGCATTTTCTTATCAACCGTTTCGTGCGATGCTGGGTTTAGACTTCCTCCGCCCGGCATGAAGAGAAACTCTCCTCCCATGCCTTCGATCTGCGCGACGTGATCGATGACTCCTTCACCATCCTCCGCGCGTTCCAGCAACACGGCGCCCGCGCCATCCCCGAAAATGATGCACACTGCGCGGTCGTTGTAGTCGGTCATGGACGAATTCACATCGGACCCGATGACCAGGACCTTCTTGTATTTTCCCGACTCGATGAAACTCACCCCCGTGTTGAGGGCGTAAACGAAGCCTGAGCATCCGGCTGAAACATCGAAACCCCATGTTTTCTGAATTCCCAGTTTGTGCTGCACGAGGCAGGCTGTGGAGGGATACATCATGTCGGGCGTGACGGTCCCGACGACGATAAGTTCGACTTCCTGCAAATCAAAAGGGTGCGACTCCAGGAGATTCTTAACCGCGGCGACCGCAAGATCGCTGGCGGCTACGCCCTTCTCGACGATATGACGCTCGCGTATACCCACCCGCTCCATGATCCATTCGTTGGTGGTATCCACCATTTTTTCCAGATCGGCGTTAGTAAGAACGCGGGGCGGAACATACGTTCCGAGTGCAGTGATTTTGGCGCGCACGGGTGCAGTCAAAGAGGGCTCCTGATAGCACAATCTATAAAAATCGAAACCCAATATTTTGCAGGATTGAGCGAGGAAAGTCTAACGGTCAGGGTCTTCCGCACTGGGTATACGTCGTGGAGAAACTCAAGAAGAAGGCGTGACGCGAGAACCTTGATCGCAGAATTAAAAAGAGGGGGTGTGGGTCCGCCACGCCCGTCGCGAGAGCAGGCGCTCCCGCGACCTTCAGCGCCAGGTCAACAGTTCGCCTTGTTGGAATATGGAATTAAGCTGCGGGTCGAGCTCTCTCATATTCCATCCACTCCCGAACGAAACCAGGACAAGAAATGATGCCAAACTGCTGGTTCTCCCCCTGCGTCAGATAGTGCAACGCGGCATGATCCAACTCTTCGATGCCGGCCAGATTCAGAACTGGCCAGAGACGGAAATCGCCGGCGGAATGAACGAGTTGTTCGAGATACAGCAGGTGTGTCTGAAAAAGTTTCCCGGAAACGCGGATCGTTACCGTGGCCGTGTCATCTTCGAAAAAAGGGTTCCCAGTGCCCATCTTGGCGTCGTTCTCCGTCATGGATTCAGCGGCCCGAGCGGAGGGGTCACGCTGTAATACCTTGGACGCGCGAAGAACACTTTCTTGCGCAAAGAGTCGTAATGAACGTGTAAAGATTGGTAACAGGGATGGGGGCGTGGGTTTAGCCAGGCACCGGGAACTCACTGCACACGCAAGAGCCCGTTACCGTTGCTTCCTTCCGGACCTGGCGGGGTTGGCGGGAGTGCGTCGCGCGAGACCGATGCCTGACCTCAACGATTCTAGCATCCCGCTTATTCCATCTCGGCGGCTTGCAATCTACCACTGGAGACAATGTGACTTTCGGTGCAGGAATCTCGACGACACGCCTTCCCTTCTCGAAGGCATTGTCGAACAATAGAGTCTGGCATTCCAGGCATGGTCGCCGCAGATACTGGCCCGACATCAAAGTATGAGCTTCGCCTCCCAATCCGCAGTGAAGTCATGGACGCAGATCGTCGACTTCTACTTTGAGATTGCGCTGTATTTCCTGGTTGCGACTGGGTTTGCGGTGTTGGCGAGTACTGGTGGTCTCGACCTGCCCTCGACGATCCTCATGATCGCCGCACTCCTCCTGCGGGGATTCTCCCTCTCGGCGCGCCGCCAATTCATCATTGCGGAGCGTTGGACGACTCCGCTCACCCTCGTTTACTTTGTTTTCTTCGCAGCCGACTATTTTGCGCTGTCTCGCGCTTTCCTGCCCGCGACGATCCACCTGGCACTCTTTGCGGTCGCAGTCCGCATGTTCTCGCTCCGGCGCGACCGCGATCACGTCATGCTCGCCATCCTGTCATTCCTGATGGTTCTGGCGGCCGCGGTCCTGACAGTTGACAGCATGTTCCTGTTTTCGTTTGCCGCTTTTCTGCTGATGGCGGTTGCAACCTTTGTGCTGCTGGAGATGAGGCGTTCGGGGCAGAGCGCGACTCTGAATTCGCGCCAATCTCACGAAGTGCAAGACCAACGGCAATTTGCGGCGTCCCTGGCCCGCATGGCTCCCGGCCTCATGCTCCTGATTCTGCTTGGAGCCGGCGTTTTATTCTTCCTCCTACCGCGACATTCTGGCGGATATCTCGGCGGTTACGCCTTCGGGACAGACTTTTCGTCGGGCTTCAGCGATCACGTGCAACTCGGGCAGATTGGCCGGATTCAGCAATCCAACACCGTGGTGATGCATGTGCAGGTCGAAGGAGATCACACGGGGCGTTACGACCTGCGCTGGCGCGGCGTCGCCTTGGCCGACTTCGACGGACATACCTGGTCGAAACCGCGCGACCAATATCCCTTAGAGGGATCGCCGGAGAGCGGATTCGCTATTCCGCATCCGGCGCAATCCGCTTCGTCTTCGGTGGAAGAACCTGCGACGCCTCGCCCTAAGATCATTCACTACCGCGTGCTGATGGAGCCAATCGGGACGAACGTGTTCTTCGTAGCTCCCTGGGCACGCAGCTTGAGCGGCGTGTATCAGTTGCTCGCTACCGACAATGGAGGCGCGGTTTATAACCTCGACCTGCAGCACGCTGTCAGCCGCTACGAGGCCATCTCTGACATCTCCACGCCAACCGCCGATCAACTGCGTAACGCCAGGCAAGATTACCCAGACGAACTGGACGGCGACTACTTCCGATTGCGCATGGTTGATCCCCGGGTGCGGCGGCTTGCCGAGCAGATCACTTCATCAGCAAAAACGGAGTTCGATAAGGCGTCTGCGATCGAGACTTATCTCAGAACGAGGTATCAATACACGCTGGAATTGCCTCGTGCTACGCCCGAAGACCCCATCGCCAATTTCCTCTTTGAGCGCAAGCAGGGCCACTGCGAATACTTCGCGTCCGCCATGGCGGTCATGCTGAGGACGCTCCATATTCCCTCGCGGGTTGTGAATGGTTTCCGCAGCGACGAGTTCAACGACGTCACTGGCAACTACGTCGTGCGCGCCAAGGACGCCCATGCATGGGTCGAAGCCTACTTTCCAGGTTACGGCTGGCAGACCTTTGACCCGACACCGGGAGGAGGGTCGAGCATTCCCCAAGGATGGGCGCGCGTGATGCTGTACGTCGACGCCATGTCTTCGTTCTGGCGCGACTGGATTGTCAGCTACGACACCTCGCACCAGTACGTGATCGGCCAGAGCGCCCTGATCGAAACACACAACCTTTGGGAGAGATCGCGGGCCTGGTCGCGCAAGCACTACGAATCCATTCTGCTGTGGGCGCACCGGACACAGGACGAAGCACAGCACTCACCCACCCGCTGGATCCTGGTCGCCATCATTCTATCGGTCTCGTTCCTGCTCGTGCGCAATCTCAAGCGGATCCTGCAATTGGTCCGGGAATATCGCTTGCGCCGCCACCCGGAACGTTCTCCGGAACTGGCCGCCTCGATGTGGTACAGCCGTATGACTCGCTCGCTGGCACGTTCCGGCCTCGAAAAAGTTGCCAGCGAAACCCCACAGGATTTTCTCCAGCGCATCTCCGATTCGAACTTGCGGGAGCCGATCTCGCGATTCACCGAAGTCTACGAATCGGCCAGGTTTGGCAATTCCGCGGAAGACGCGGGCCGCTTGCCGGAACTCTGCGAAGAGGTCGAAACCGCCGCGCGACGCGGCTGACCCTCGGCTTTCTCTTTCCTCATGAATCTGTTTAAATCAAAAAAGAGGTTGGGGCAGCGCATCGTCTCTGATCGTCGTGGTCGATATTCATTCGCACATTCTGCCGGAAGTTGACGACGGCCCCAAGACTTGGGACGTCAGTGAGGCCATCTGCCGCGCCGCAGCCGCCGACGGCATCACCCACATGATCGCGACGCCGCATGCCAACGACCGCTATCACTACGACCGCGAAGCCCATCAGGCACGGGTGGCGGAATTGCAACGCCGCGTCGGCAGCGCGCTCAAGATCGGCCTCGGTTGCGACTTTCACCTCTCCTACGAAAACCTGCAGGATGCGATGGTGCATCCGGGGCGTTATGTGATCGATGAAACTCACTATCTGCTTGTGGAGTTCAGCAACTACGGCATCCCGCAGGGCACCACCGATTCTCTTCTGAAGTTGGGCGATCTCGGCCTCACCCCAATCATCACGCACCCCGAGCGTAACCCGATTCTCCGCGAGAATCTGCAGCGCGTGGTCGAGTGGGCCGAGCAGGGATTTGTGGTGCAGGTCACGGGATCGGCTTTGACCGGATTCTGGGGCGAGCGCACGCGCCGCGCCGCGCAATGGCTTCTGGAGCATCAGGCCGTCCACATACTCGCGACTGATGCCCACGATACTGTGAAGCGAGTCCCTATTCTTTCCACCTCGCGTGATGCCGCGGCAGAAATATGCGGCGATGAGATCGCCGACGCTTTAGTCGAAGCGAACCCGCAAGCCATCGTAAGCGACCAGCCGCTACCGTATTTCCCCAAACCACTGGCGGGAACCTATCGCAAGAATAATTAGGGTGTGCGAGAAGTCAGCCTCACGCAGCCGCAGTGGAATCGCTTTCTTTCCGGCTACTGCGGATCCGAGGAATTGGTCTGGCTGGGAGTTGGCACAGAGGCCGGTGCCGCGGAATTCGAGACCGGCATAGCGGTATTAGACCGCGGAGCATCGGGAGGAGTCGTCATCGCGCTCTCGGGATTGAGCAGATGATCGTGGCTGGGGCCCAATCCCAGCTTGATCAGCGCGCGGGAGTCCGGAACCTCTTTCGTCTGCCACCCGTGGTCGCTCTGGTAACGCCGCATCGCCTCTTCGCTTTGCTCGTTCCAGGTTCCCGATGGATCTCCGCTCAAATAATGCTCCCGAATGAGCGCTTCCTGGATCGACCGCGCCCGTTCGGAATCGATCTTCTGCTGTCCGCGGACCTTGACCGGTTTTTTATGAGAGGAATGCTTCGAAGAATGGGCGTAGTTAGTGGACTTGGCTGTTGATTTCGAAGCCGTTACGCTAGTCGCGGGATGCGCTTTATGCGTCGCGGCTTTCTTCGTCTTCGACGGGGGCTTAGCCGTGGCAGGCTTTTTTGCGGCCGGAACCTCGGCGTTCTGTTGCGCCGTACCGCTGGCGGGCAGCGCACACAGACACGCCGCAATCAGCGTTCCTGACGCCAGATAACCTGCGCGATTTCGCTTGAACAGCCGCATCAAGTTCAACCCGCTTTCCCGGCGGTCATGCTACCAGAAAAGGCAAAGCCCAATAGAACTGGCGTCATCATCCTTCATATTCGGATGTGCTGCCAGCCCTGTTGGGCTGATTGAGGTTACGGAAGTGTTCCAGCCTTGAAGATGGTGCCATCCTGACGGCTCGATCCTCGCTGCCGCACCAGGAGCACGACATCCTGGCCGCTCTTCAGGCTCGATTCAATCCGGGCAAAATCTTCTTCGCTGTTCACCGGTTGCTTGTTGATCTCCATGATGATGTCACCGCGGCCGAGATCGATATCCTCGGCAAATGAACCCGGCTTCACATCCTGTACGATCACGCCCTTGCCTGCGGGCATATCAAGCCGGTCCGCCATCTCCGGAGTCACCTTGCGCACCGTCATTCCCATCTTGCTCTGTTTGGGGGCGTTGGAATCGTCATTCTCCTGATCCTCGCCCAGTCGCGTCGCAAAGAGCTTAGCCCGATCTGCAATGATGACTGAGGTGTCCTGCTCCTTGCCATTCCGCAGGAAGCCTAGCTGCACTTTCGATCCCGGCTTACGCGAAGCGATGTCGCCGACAAGCTCAGATCCCTTGCTGACTTTCTTGCCATCGACAGTAGTAATGGTGTCGCCAACCTTCAATCCGGCCTGGTCAGCGGGGCTGCCAGCCACGACGGAGGAAATCGTCACGCCCGTGCCCGCACCGTACACGCGGGTGATGGCGGGGTTTTCCACCGCGTCAAACATGATTCCGATCGACCCGCGAGAGACTCGGTGTTCCGGCCCGACCAACTGATTGTAGACCTCGACGACGGTCTTTGACGGAAGTGCAAATCCGACCCCGGCGTATGCATTGGTCTCACTCAGAATCGCCGTATTGATGCCGATCACCTCTCCGTTCATATTGACGAGCGGCCCACCGGAATTACCGGGGTTGATGGCGGCGTCGGTCTGAATAAACGTCTGGAACTGGCGGTTCGGAACGATGTCGCGCCCTTTCGCTGAAACGATGCCAGCCGTCACAGTCTCAGTGAGCCCAAAGGGGCTGCCCACGGCCAGTACCCAATCGCCTACCTGCATGTTGTCGGAGTTGCCCAGTTTGGCTGCCGGAAGCGCGCGCTCGATGTCGACCTTAATCACCGCAAGGTCCGTTTCCTGATCGGCGCCGATCACCTTGGCATCGTGCTGAACGCCTGGCGGATCATCCTGAAAACGAACTCGGACGCGGTCAGCCTTGTCGACCACGTGGCGGTTCGTGATGATGTAGCCCTTGGAATCGACGATCACGCCGGAACCGAGCGAGCGCTCGCGGATCGGGCCCTCGCCCTGACCCTGGCCACCCGGGGCGCCGAAAAAGTGATTAAAGAAATCGTCCATGCCGCCGCTATCGTCGTCATCGCCTCCGCCACCCTGGCCGCCGTTGCCACGGCGGTGAATGTTCTTGATGGTCGATTCCGTGTTGATATTCACTACGGTGGGTTCAAGCTCTTTCGCTACTCCAGCAAAGGCGTTGGAGAGTTGCTGCGAGAAACCGCTGCCCGCCGACGAGGACGAGGGCATCGACAGGGGCGTCGCATCGCCGCCCTTTTGCCCTTCTTTCCCTTTGACTCCGAACGAGATCACCGTGCCGATCAGGATGCCAACCGACAGCGTAATCAGAACACTCAGCGTGTAGGCCCAGCCATGAGCCTTCATGCGCACCCACATTGCGCGCGAATCCATAGGTCCACTTTCCTCCGAAACTCAGAACAGCTTTCTATTATACCCACCTGCCGAACCGTCACGTTGTGCTCTTTGGTATCCACCTCAGGTCTGCTAAGGCCATCCAATGGATACTATTTAGACGCACAAACGCGGCAAATCGTTTGATCTTAAACAAACTGAAAATGAGGGCGAATCTTCAACGTCATAGGAATGATTTATAAAGGAAACATAGCCGAATCGGAGACCTCCAGCGATCACCTGGCTACTTCGACTCGTATACCGTCTTGCCGCCAACGACAGTGCGAAGGACTTTGGTCCCGAGCACCTTCTCGGCCGAGGAGGCCGTCAAATCGCGATCAAGAACGACAAAATCCGCCAGCATTCCCGGCACGATTTTGCCTTTCTCCTTCTCTTTGAACTCGGCGAACGCCGCGCCTATCGTGTAGGCGGAGATCGCCTGATCCATGGTCAACCGCTGTTCCGGGAAATATTCCTGCTTGCCGTTCTCACTCTTGCGCGTGACCGCCGCATACAAGCCGCGGAATGGTGTTACAGGTTCGACCGGGTAATCCGTCCCAAACGCCAGAGTTACGCCTTTATTTAGAAACGCCAGCCAGGCATACGACGTAGCCGCCCGCTTAGGCCCGAGCCGGTCCTGCGCCCAACGCATGTCAGTCAGCACGTGAGAGGGCTGCATCGAAGCGATGACCTTCAACTCCTTAAAACGAGCGATCTGCTGGGGAGTCGTGACCTGAGCGTGCTCAATACGCAAGCGGAAATCGTCGCTGCCGTTCGCGCTTTTTACATTTCCTTCGTGGGCAGCCTTCTCGGCTTCGGCAAAGGCGTCGAGCGCCATTTGCACTCCCTTATCCCCGATCGCGTGAAATCCGATCTGGAAGCCCGCCAGAACCCGCTCCTTTGTCATATCGTTCAGCTTGGCGGCGTCATAGCGGGGTAACCCGGAGTTCTTGGGATCATCCGAGTACGGTTCCAGAAGCGCTGCCGTATGCGATCCGAGTGAGCCGTCCATAAACCCCTTGAGCATGCCCGTGTGCAGCATCAGATCCGACTGGGGATGTGAATTGCGCTTCCGGTTTAATTCGTCGACGCTGTCGTCGAAAGGAAGCCACTCTGAAATTCTGGCGGTAAGCTTTCCTTCCTTCTCCAGTTCCTCATAAATCTGGAAGTTCTCCCAGTTGGGAGAATAGTCCTGAGCCGAGGTCACACCATGTTCGGCCAGATCGGCGAGCGCCAGTTCGAGGCCCTGCCGCCGTTGGTCATGGCTGGGCTTGGGGATCACGTTTGTTATGGCCTGCTGTGCCGTCTCGCGCAAGATGCCGGTCGGCTCGCCATTTTCGTTGCGGTCAATGTGCCCGCCCTGTGGATCGCGGCTGGCCAGAGTAATGCTTCCAAGTTGCAGAGCGCGGGTGTTCGCAACTGCAATGTGGCCGTCAATTCGCACCAGGAACACCGGGTGACCGTTCGAAACCTCATCCAGATCCCAGCGCGTCGGTGTCACCTTCACCGGCCAAAACGTTTCATCCCACCCGGCGCCCGTCACCCATTCGCCAGCTTTCGATTCGTCCACCTTTTTCTGAACTTTCGTGCGCAACTCATCCAGCGACTTGACTCCAGTCAGGTCGACGCTGAGCTTGGTGACTCCTGCTGCGTCCAGATGCAAATGCGCATCGTTAAATCCGGCCATGACGAAATGCCCGCCAAGATCGATGACCTGGGTCTGCGGCCCTTTGAACTTCTGCAGATCCGCTGTTTTTCCGACTCCCAGGATCCGGTCGCCACGAACCGCAATGGCCTCCTCACGCAAAATCGAGCTGAAGGGAGTATTCGCCGGTACGCCGGTGTAAACGTTGGCGTGCACGAATAGGGCATCCGCCTTCGGACCCTGCGACGAAGTCCCGTCCAATCTTTGAAACGTGTCCGGCTTTTCGGGAGCGGCCTGCGCCGAGCCGGGCTGGCAACCGAGCGTGATGGCGTAGACAAGCTGCAAAGCAATGCTCGCATATATTCCCAAGGACGCGGGCCTGCCTTCGCGGGGGAAACGCTCGTGCCGTCGTGCCAATTCGAAAACCCTGCACCAGGAACCCAGCTTCATCCCCCCACCCCCGCTAAAGACAGCATGGTTAACAGAATTCGCTTAAGAGCCAACTCGCGTCCGTTTGCGTCGAACCACTCTTGCAACGTATGCGCACCACCGCCCGATCCGCCGCCACCGATGGCCACCGCCTCAAGGCCCAGAGACAATGGGATGTTGGCGTCGGTGGAAGCTCGCTGCACCTGCGCGGCATTTCCCAACTGTGCGTCTACAGCGCGCACCACCTGCAAAATGCGCGCGCCCGGCGGCAACTCGCCAGCAGGGCGATTTCCAATCACCACTACCTCGCAACTCACTCCCGGACGCTTTTGCGCCGACGACCGCATCTCTGCCGCCATCGTCTCGTCCTCCGCAGCACGATTCAACGCTAGTCGTAGTGACTGCTCCAACCGCTCCATCTCCGTCATTGACGTCGAACGGATATCCACTTTCATGCTCGCGGACTCGGGAATCGAATTCACCGAAGTACCCCCCCGGATTACGCCGACATTGAAAGTAGTTTTCGGCGACGACGGCACCGGTGTAGCGCTGAACATTTCGATGGCCTTGGCCAGAATCACAATTGGGTTCGGCGCCCCGAAATCGCTCCAGGAGTGCCCACCCGGCCCGCGCACGATGACTTCAAAACGGCGGCTGCCGAGCGCCTCGGCCACTATGGTGTCCGCTCCCGCCCCATCCAGCACCAAGCTGTAGGCAATCGAATCCTTCCATCGCGGTGTCGAATAAATGTGGCGCATGCCCCGCAGATCGCCTTCACCCTCTTCGCCTACGTTGCCGATGAAGACGAAGGGCAGCGCGTGCCGGATCCGTACAGCCCTAAGAAGCGCCGCGATCGCCAACATGGCCACGACCCCAGCGCCATTGTCCGAAACGCCAGGTCCGTAGATCCGGCTTCCCTGCTGGCGGATATTGAGTGGCGTATTCGCGGGAAAGACCGTATCGATGTGCGCGCTTAAAGCAACGTAGCGCCGTCCGAACCCTGGATGTGTGCCGAAGACATTGCCAACATCGTCGATACGCGCGTCATCCAGCCCAACCTCGCGGAAGCGCTCAGCCAGCCATTCGCCGCGGGCTGTTTCACCAAATGGAGGGGCTGGAATGCGTGCCATCTCCATCTGCCATTGCGCCAGTTGCGGCTCCTGTAACCGGAACCAGTTGAAAGCGGAACGCACTTCTGGAGAAGCCGCTAAACGGGCCATTTCCTGCAGCATCGCCGGAGCGATGTCGGACATGTCCGAACGCGGGGGGTTTGGGCTCATCTGCGAGTATGCGTCAGTTTACAACGCTCTGGAACCGGACGCCGCAAATTAAGACCTCCCAGCGGGGTTACGGAAGAGGGACACTGCTCTACCGAGTAACCTGTCCCGATGACCAGTCCCTTCCGTGATGCAGCTTACGCCACTATTTCCGGCGACTTTAACAACTTGTCGATCTCCTTAATAGCGGCGGCCAGTCTCTGTTCCCGCCCGCCGTATAGCTTGACCCATGAGGACCTGCTCGTCAGCTCTTGCTCAAATCTTGCCGACATTCCTTCGCGGATCGATTCTCCGTCCCGGAGGCCATCTTGTACGAAAGGGATATCGCACTCGGTAAGCAGATAGAGATCCGGTCTCCTCGCTGACGCAATTGCTTCCACCTCATAAGAGCGCTTTCCCATGTAACGCTCATGCCAGATTCCGGTAGCGAACGCGTCGGTGTCGCAAATCAGCACCCGATTTGCTTCCCGCGCCATCCGATCTTCAAGTTCCTGCTGGCGGCGGGCAATCAGCGTAAATTCTTCGCTGCGCCACTGGTAGTTCCACAGGTCATGACCAGCCTTCTGCAATTGTTCGCAATATTCCCGGCCGTACTCGGGCACGGAAACGGTCTTGTAATGGGCGGCCAGATCACCCGCGAGCGTGGTCTTTCCCGTCGATTCCGCTCCCACCACGCAAACACGCTTGGCGAAATAAGCGCGGACGCACGGAGCGAGATACTCCCAATGCACAAGCGGAGACAAACGGATTTTGCGGGCGGAGACTGGAAAATGAATTCGTTCCCGATCCACCATCACGTGGCGGCAGCCAAGATATTTTGCAAATACCGGCCCATAATTTTCCGACGAAAACACCGCGTCGGGGGCCCGGCCTAGTATCTGCACCGTGTAATTGGCCCAGAATTCCGAATTGTCATCCTCGCCCGGGTCGTTGATCGTTCTCACATTGGCTGGCGGGTTCATCTCCTCAAGCCACTGCTTTCTCAGCTCACCGGAGATCGCGTGTTCGGGCCGCACACAGATCAGGACGTCAAGGTGGTCAACCTGCGCAAGAGCGGTGTCAATAAGGAATTTGTGTCCAAGATGCGGCGGATAAAACTTGCCTATCACCAATCCTCGAGTCACAATTTTCCGGCTCCCGTTTCCGCCTCAGCGCGGACGGCAGTAGCAGATCGCCACCCGAAATATCCGAATAGACACATCCCGAAAAATACGAAGTAGAGCACCGCAGTCAGGTAAAGGCTCTTGTAGCCATACAAACCGACATAGATCACGTCGGCCGCCATCCACACCCACCAGTTCTCCAGAAGCTTCTTGCTCAGCATGTATTGGGCGGTAAGGCTGAGTGCGGTGGTGATGCCGTCGGCGAACGGCGTTGTGCTGTCGCTATAGCCTCGCAGCGCGATGACCAAGAATGCCGTTAGCGCGATCGTGGCCATTACCAGAAGTGCTCCATCGCGCCAGCGGGTGCGGCTGACCATAAGCTCCGATCGGCCTGTACCGCCGTAAATCCAGTTCCACCAACCGAAGATGGAGATTGCAATATAGAAAATCTGGAGGAGTGCGTCTGCGTAAAGCTTGGCTTTCCAGAACAGGATCAGGAAGAAGATGTTGTTGGCAATTCCGACGGGCCAGTTCCATGGGCTCTCGCGGACTGCCAATAGAACCGAAGCAGCGCCGGTCACAAAGCCCAGTATCTCGGTCCAGCTCATTCAAAAAGTAACTACGCCAGCGCAAGCGAAACCCCGGCCCGTTGTTCGACCATCGCGACCAGTTTTTTCGTGCAAGGAATTTCGATTCCATGACGGCTGGCCCCGCGCACAATCGGCCCGGCGATCGCATCGAGTTCCGGAGTCTTGCCCTGCTCGACATCCTTCTGCATCGAGCTTCGCATGTTTCCCGGCATCTTCAACACCGCCGCAATCATGGGCTCCACTTCCAACTTCGCGCCTTCCGCCAGGGCGACGGCACATGCTTCGCGGATGCAGCCCAGCCCCAACTGACTCCAGGTCGGATCTGCCAGAATCTGGCCGGTAGTTTTATCAGCCGCCGTCGTGCTAAGAGCAAACGCGGCCAGAAATACCAGCTTGCCCCACAACAGCGTCGGCTCGTGATCGATGAACTTGCAGGTGAACCCTAATTGCTGTAACTGCGCAACCGTGGCTCCCAGCAACGGCCGACCCGCCGACGAGAGGTTCAGATTGGCGAAAGGGGAACGATGGATGATTTGCGCGGGAGCCACTCGCTCCGACTCCACTGCGATCGTGGCCGCGATGACCTTCTGATCTCCATATCGCGCCCGCAGGCGCGCGATGTGGTCGACGCCATTCAGCAATGGAACGATAGCTCGCACGCCGTTGGGATTCCTGAGCGCTCCCAGCGCTTGTTCCAACTGCGTCGCCTTGACTGTAATCCAAAGGACGTCGACGGCCGGCACTTCCGCCGCAGTGGTAATGGCGACATCAAAGTTTCCAAAGGGGCTCTCCAGCTTGAGTCGCTGCGGGTAGCTGGCGAGAGATTCGCGCTTCACAACCATCGTCACCGGGGCTCCCAAATGAGCCAAGCTGGCACCCATCAAACCACCGACGCCGCCTGCCCCCAGGATCGCATGTCGTAGTTGATCAGGCATTCATACCGTCTTTCCACCCACGCACTCCAGGATCTCCTCGTCGGTGAGCGTGTGATCGCTTTGCTTGGCACGCTGGTAGATGCGCTCCACGGCGGCGTCATCCGGCGCAATCCCATGACGCTCGAGCCAGAAAAGCACATTCGATTTGCCGCTCATCGGCCCGATATCGATGACTTGATCCATGCCGAACACGTGCGACGGCACGCCCGAATAAACCGTATTAGCCAGCACTACGTCGTTCTTGTGATACGCCTTGATGATCGCCGCGGCGTGCACACCCGTCGCCGTGCGGAACGCGTCTGCGCCGACCACAGGATAGTTTTTCGGGATCGGCACGCCCGTCGCCTGCGACACGGCCTGGCAGTACTGCTTCAGCTTGGTCAGATCCTGACGATCCCAGGGGGCGATACCCATCAGCTTCAGGTTGACCAGCATCTGATCGATCTGCGTATTGCCAACCCGCTCGCCGAGGCCGATGGCACATCCATGAACACAATTCGCCCCAGCATTGATCGCGGCCATGGAATTCGCGATCGCAAGCCCTCGATCGCTATGCCCATGCCAATCAACGCGAATCTTTTCTCCGGAAGGCTTCACGACCTCTTCCACGACGAATCGCACCAGGGCCAACGCCCCCATCGGTGTCGCATGACCAGCAGTGTCGCAAATGCAAATCGCGCGTGCGCCACAAGAGATCGCTGTCGCATACAGGCGCTTCACCGTTTCCGGATCGCAACGGCTGGTGTCCTCCGTGACGTACATGACATCCAGGCCTAGCGAAACAGCATATTTGATCGCCTTCTCGGTCGTCTGTAAGAGAAAATCGTCGGTCCATCCTTCGGTGAACCTGCGGATCGGGCTCGACCCGATGAAGGTCGCTGCCTCGATGCGCAACCCAGTCTTTTGAACAATCTCCGCAATGGGCCGAATGTCGTTTTCATGCGTCCGCGCCGCGCAATTAGCCCGGATTCGCATTTTGTTAGTGACGATCTCTTCCGCCAGCGCCGTCACCGCGTTAACCGCACGTGTCCCCGCACCTGGCAGGCCCAGGTCGAGCGAATCGATCCCAAGGGCTTCCATCAAGTGAAGAATTTCGATCTTTTCGGCGATCGAAGGATCGCGCACCGAGGGCGACTGCAATCCATCTCGCAGGCTCTCGTCATTGAGTAAAACGGGCCCCGGCGGTTTCAATCCCGGCGGATGGTTCTTGTTCCAGTCGTAGATGAGCTCGGAGGTATTCATTTGAGCTGTGGGCAGTGAGCACTGAGCGATGCGCAGCGGTGCGGTGGCCCATTGCACACCGCTCATCGCTCATGGCTGAGCTACTTTTCCTTCGGCGGAAGCGTCAGTCCGAATACCGAAATCATTCCCTGTCCAGCCACGTTTATCTTCGCCTCGCCAGGATGGGGCAGATAGAGCGCCTTGCAGTTTTCGCAGCGATAGACTTCCGCGTTCGTTCCCCAGGCTTTTTCGAGATCGCCGCACTCGTGCTCCACGGCGTCTTTCGCATAGAACCAGCGCTTTAAGTGTCCTCCACAAAATTTACCCTTCGCGTCCTTCTCATTACAGGCGCGTTGCCCGGCTTTCTTGATTTTCACTTTGTGATTGGGAAACTGCTGTGGAGCATCCTGGGAGCCGGAGGTGGTCACTTCGCTCGTCGCCAAAAGACGTACCCTCGTTGCAGCGGCCCAAAAACGCCGCCGGATTCCGCCAATGCGGTCATTGTAACCGAAAATGCGAGCTCGTCATTGCGCCCGACTGCACTTGCGGTATTTACTCGCGCCTCGGCGACATCGCAACTGTCGTATCCTAGGCAAGTCTTCAATCGCCCGCTGCACGCGCCCTGCATGATCAAGTTCACGATTCTCCGCGCCGCTTTCGCGACGTCCACCGTCATATTGGCACTCGGCGCATCTTTGGCTCAATCGCCAGCGAATACCAGGAATGCGGCTCTTGAGCAAGCACTCGTTCACACTGAATTTGGCTTCTTCGAGGCATGGAAATCGAAAGATGTCGCGTACTTTCGGGATCACGTCCCGGAAAACGGCATCTTTCTCGACGAGAACGGACCTGAGTCACGCGAAGTACAACTGAAACAGCAAGAGGCGTCAGCCAAGAATTGCGCGGTTGAGGGTTACAGCCTCTCCGATTTTGGCCTCCTCACGGTCTCTACCGGAGTCTACCTGCTTACCTACATGGCCGAGCAATATGCCACTTGTGGCGCACAAAAAGCTCCAGTGCATATCAACGGAAGTTCCGTCTATATCTTCAAACAAGGCCGGTGGCAGGCGATTTACCGCTCTGCGATTCCTCTGAAAAACTAGCAACGCTCGTCATACTGTATCTTGGAGTGCTGGCTGGACGATCCCGGTGCACGCTTCCATCCAATGATCACTATCGTCTCTGGCCTCCCCCGTTCGGGCACTTCCCTGATGATGCAAATGCTTGTCGCCGGCGGAATGACTCCCGTGGCCGATGGACAGCGCGAGGCTGACCCCGACAACCCACGAGGTTATCTCGAATGGGAGCGCGTTAAGCAGTTGCCGGCTGATCCTGAGTGCATCGCTGAAGCAGAGGGCAAAGTGGTGAAGGTGATTTCGCGGTTACTGTTGTCTCTGCCTCCGGGACACGAATACCGCATCGTCTTCATGCAACGTCCGTTGCCCGAAGTTCTGGCGTCGCAGGATCAGATGCTGCGTCGCCGCGGAACGTATAAGGAAGGTTTCAATGCCGCTGCCATCTCCGCCGCCTTTGAGAAGCATTTGCGTGAAGTTGACTCGTGGCTAGCCGCTCGTCCTTATGCCCGGGTCCTGCGGCTTCCCTATCATGAAGTTCTGCAAGATCCCGGGAGCGCTTCACGAAACCTCGCAGAATTCCTGGGACTTCGTCTCGATCTGGGGGCGATGGCGCAGCAGGTCGACGCATCCCTCTACCGCAATCGCACGCAGTAGAACCGGACAATCGACCGCACTTGGTATGCTGGGAGCACAATCCTATGGCTAACAAACCGAAGACCCCGCAGCCGGAACTCGTGAGCCGTGAGAACGCGGAACATTACCGCTGGGGCGCTGACTGCGACGCATGGTATCTGCTGAAGGATCCCAAGTTTACTGTGATCGAAGAACTCATGCCGCCTGGTTCGGCCGAGCGTCGTCACCACCATGCGACCGCCCAGCAATTCTTCTATATCCTGACCGGCGAAGCGCTGATGGAAGTGGAGGGCGAGAATACGCTGCTTCCCGCCGGCAGCGGCATTTCCATTAAGCCCGGCATGCGTCACCAGATCCGAAATCCTTCCTCGAAGCCGGTCCGGCTCTTGGTAATCTCACACCCTCCCAGCCGCGGAGACCGGGTGTACGAGGAATAGCCAGCTCGTCGCGCCGGGAAATTCAGACCTGCTTTCTTCCCACGACTCCAACCGCGCGCGCTACACCCTTCACTCTCCTCGACAACGTCCGCGCGAATTGCATCTCGGTGAATCCCTCCATCTGCTTTCGGAGGCGTTTGCCATAGCCGTACCACCAGACCTTCTTCATGCCTGGCATCAAATCAGTATCGAGATATTTCAAGCGCACCATTTCCTCCAGTCCGAAACGCCCGTGCGTGCGGCCAATCCCACTGCCCTTCACACCCCCATGGGGGGCTTCGCTGATACCGAAGCAGGAAATCACATCGTTCACCATCACCGTGCCTGCGTGGATCTGGCGCGCTAGATTCTCACCCCTGGCATTGTCACGCGTCCAGACACTGGCCGCCAAGCCGTACTCCGAATCGTTTGCCAGCCGCACCGCCTCGTCGTCGCTGTCGAACGCCATTACGGGAAGTACCGGGCCAAACGTCTCCTCGCGCATGATGCGCATTTCGTGCGTCACATCGGCCAAAACAGTTGGCGCATAAAAATTCGTGCCTAGCTCCTGCAGTCGTCGTCCTCCGGCCAGAACCCTTGCGCCGCGGGATTTCGCATCCTCCACGTGGGCCTCCACGATTTCCAGTTGGCGCTCGTGAATCATCGGCCCCATGTCACTTTTTGGATCCATCCCGTCTCCCACGTGCAGCGTCGATGCCTTGTCCGCGCATGCCTGGCTGAACCGCGCATACTGGCTGCGATGCACATAGCACCGCTCCACCGAGAGGCAGGTCTGGCCCGCATTCATAAAGGCTCCCCAGACGGCGCCGCTCGAGGCCACTTCGATATCGGCGTCGTCGAGCACGACCATGGGATCCTTGCCCCCCAACTCCAGCACGACCGGGAGCAGTCGGGCGGCCGCGGTCGCTGCGATTCCCTTCCCGGTTGCCACGCTGCCAGTGAATACGAGCTTATCGATCGCGGAGTCAACCAGCGCCGCCCCCGACGATCCTTCTCCGATTACCACCTGCAGTACATTTTTGGGCACCCCAGCGGCGTACATCAGAGACGCCAGCTCGAGAGCCACTCCCGGCGTGAATTCGGAGGGCTTCAGCACGACGCAGTTTCCCGCCACGAGTGCGGCCATAGTTTCAGTCGCCGGGATCGAGAACGGATAATTCCACGGCGAGATGATTCCCACAACTCCGTAAGGCTCTCGGACCAGGCGGCCACGCTTCAGCTTGGTGACGAGATTTCCATGCGGCAGCGGTTCATCGCGAAGCAGCCGGTAGGCGTGATCGATCAGAAATTGCGCCGCGTCTAGCACAACAAGAACTTCCGTCACGAGCGCTTCGGTCACGGGTTTTCCCGACTCTCGCGTGATCGCCTCCGCGACTGCGGTTTTCTTGCCGAGGAGTAATCGCTGGAATTCACGCAAGATGGCAATTCGCCACTTCACACCCGCGCCATACCATCCCGGCTGGACCGCCTTCGCCCCTGCAACGACAGCCCGAACTGCTGTCTGATCCGCACATTCGTACTCGGCGACAACCTTACGTGTCGCTGGATTGACTGGCCGAACCTTTCTGAATGCCGCCACTGGTGGGGACGATGTCAATTCCGCCTGTTTCATATGCTCCCGCCTTCAATACTCTACGTTCACAAGGTACAGCCCATTTGCCGGCGCGGTTGCTCCTGCCGCCGAGCGAGTCCTGGCTGCCAGAATCTTCGTTATGTCTTCGGGCGTCAGAGTTCGCTTCCCGACGAGAATAAACGTCCCCACCAAATTTCGAACCATGTGGTGCAGAAACCCCGATCCTCGAACCAAGTAGACAAACTCATCGTCCTCTCGCTGCCACGAAGACGAAAATATCTCGCGCACATTGTTGGCCGGCTCGCCTTCGCGTCCTCGCTCTGGATCGACGGCGGCGAACGAAGTGAAATCGTGTTCTCCCTCCACCATCCCGGCGGCCTTTACCATCGCTTCTTCATCCAGCGCGTACGGATAATGCCAGACGTACCGCGCCAGAAACGGCGAACAGATCGCGCCACGATAGATTCGGTAACAGTAGGTCTTCGCCTTCGCGGAGTGACGCGCATGGAATTCTCCCGGAGACTCCTCCACCTGAAGCACCCTGACCGCGGCGGGCAGGATGTCATTGAGCGCCTTTTGAAAATTGCCAGTTGGGACACTGGACTCTGTGACAAATGTCACCACCTGAGCCAAGGCATGAACTCCCGCGTCGGTGCGCCCAGATCCCTGCGGTAATACCTTTTCCCCGGTGATGCGTCCAATCGCAGAGGCCAGTGTGCCCTGGACCGTCATTGCATCGGGCTGCACTTGCCAGCCGGAAAATTCCGCTCCGTCGTAGGAAAGGGTAAGTTTGAGGTTGCGCATGCGTTGATCTTTCGAGTCCTGCGCCGCAGTCTGATCATCCAAACGACTTCAAATCAGGCATCGCGATCGCATCAGGTCTCAGTTTCCCAGAAATGTACCAGTTTGGCCGTGCGCGCAGGGAGGGTATTGGTTTCAGGTCAGATATACTGGATGGCTTCCGCAAGCTTCTGGACCGCGCGCCAGTTCATGCAGGATTACATGCGCGATCCTGAACCATGCAAGCTCCAGACGACGGCCCAAAACCAGGGGGATCAGCCGAGTTATCCCCAGCTTCCTCCGCAGTTTTGCGGAACATCCGATCCGCCGTTTGCGTATCAATGCCCGGATAGAACTTTCATTTTTCGGCAAATTCCGGTGTCAAGATCATGACCAAATTGCGGTCTGTAGGCATTCATCAATCAAAGCTCAACCGAAGCGGTTGTGAAAGGAACGGAGATAAGTAGATGCGATTTCCATCCAGAAGTCTGTCCCTCCAGTTTGCGATTGCACTCCTCCTGGTTTTAGTGGGATTGACGTGCGCGGTGCCGGCAACGCTGGCCCAGGAGACGCCGTCTGCTCCAATGCCTCAGGCGTCCGAGACGCGTCCCTTGCCGGTGTTGAATTATGCCAAGCCGCAATCGCATTTTCCGAATCCCGTCGCCCCATATACGCCGCGCCACCTGGCGCCGCCGAATTTGGCCAATACGGCCCGAATCGACCAGCTCTTGCATGAAGGCAAGCTGTATCTGTCCCTCGACGATGCCATCGCCCTCGCCATTGAGAACAACCTTGACGTCGCGATCGCGCGCTACAACCTGAACATTGCGGACACGGACGTACTGCGGGCCAAAGCCGGTGCGAGCATCCTCGGCGTCAATGCTGGAGTCGTGCAGAATACTCCCGGCGGCGGCGTTGGTGGCATCGGAGCGACTGCCGGATTATCCAGCGGCGGCACCAGCCTGGGAGCGGGCGGAATCGGCGCAGGCACCAACGGATTGGTCAACTCTACGTTGGGCCAGGGTCCGCAGATTACGAGCTTCGACCCGATCATCACCGGAACGTTGCAGGAAGACCATTTCTCCCAGACCGCCACGAGCATCTTTCAGGGCGTGCTTCCTGAGTCTCATCTGGTACAGAACACAGGCACGGTAAACTTCGCCTACACCCAAGGATTCCATTGGGGCATGAATTTGTCTGTGGGCTTTAATAACCAGCGGCAGACGACCAACAGTTTCTTCTCGGCCGTGAGCCCCTCGTTGAACTCAGGTCTCAAGGCTACCCTGACGCAACCACTATTGCAGGGGTTCGGATTCGCGTCCGCCACTCGTTTTATCCGCATTGCCAGGAACAATCGTGAACTCACCGATGTCGCGTTCCGCCTGCAGGTGATCACGACCGTCGATCAGATCGAAAACTTGTACTGGGATCTGGTCTACGCCTACGAGAACGCGCGCGTGCAGAACGAATCGCTGGCCTTCGCGCAAAAAACTCTTTCTGATACACAAAAACAGGTCGAAATCGGGAGCCTTGCTCCCATCGAGGTGGTGCGCGCCCAGAGTACCGTGGCCCAGGATCAGCAACAGGTTACGCTGGCTCAAACCAATCTCCAGCTCGAACAGCTTCTGATGAAAAATGCGCTGACCCGCACTTTGAAAGACCCTGTCCTGGCCACCGCAGAAGTCATCCCGACGTCGACCATGGATATTCCACAGCAAGAGCCGGTCGCTCCGACCGAGGACTTGATCAACGATGCGCTTCGTCACCGCGCGGAACTCGTGGAATCCCGGATTGACTTGAACAGCCGTGACTTGAGCAACCAGGCCGTACGCAGCGCCCTGCTGCCCACTCTCAATCTGTTTGCCTACTATGGTGGCGCCGGTATTGGCGGCAGTCAAAACCCCTCGAACGTTTGCTCGAACCCACCATCGCAGTTGCAGCAGATCTTCGGTTGCGCGGCGCCTGTCGGTTCCGGCAGTCTCGACACCATATTCCCTACAACCCCGATCGGAGCAACGCTGAACCAACTCGTTAATTCAACCAACCCCGACAAGGGCGTCGGCCTGCAGCTGAATATTCCCCTTCGGAACCGTGCCGGACAATCGTTGCAGATTCGGTCTGAACTGGAATACCGGCAGGCCCAGATGCGCCTGCAGCAAATCGAGAATCAGGTTGGCATCGAAGTCCGCAACGCGCAATACGCAGTGCAACAAAACCGCGCCAGCGTCGATTCGGCCAAGGCTGCGGTTGAGCTTGCCCGCCAGTCGCTGGATGCCGAGCAGAAGAAGTATCAGTTTGGCACCTCGACCGCGACGCTGGTCTTGCAGTATCAGAGCCAGCTGGCCACCGCGGAGTCCACTCTCGTCAACGCCACGGTCGCCTATGAAAAGTCGCGGCTCGAACTGGATCGCGCTACCGGCACCGTGCTCGATAAGTTCGGAATCAGCATCGACGACGCTGCCAAGGGCCAGGTCACCAGCATGCCGAACGTTCCCTACATAGCGCCGCGGAAAGATATTCCGCCAAGCGCTCCCGCGCAAACGCAACCACAGTGAGTCCGGGGTTTTCGAATCAGAAACAACGCCGCTGGCCTCCATGGCAGCGGCGTTTCTTCTCACAATTCTTTACAAACCGCGCGGATTTTCCCGCACCCCTCCCGATAAGATGAAGTGACGCTTTATCCTGTTTGTATTTCCAATATTGGCATCCTCGACGTACGAGTGTGCTGCCATGCAGAAGCATCATCATGGTCATGCAAGGAGAATCGAAATGTTCATGTCGCGCTTGAGCTTACCGTCCCGCGTGGGGACTTGGTCCATCCTGTTTCTCGCTACGACGGCCTCCTCGCTTTGCGCCCAGCAAACAGCTCCGGCTAGCCAGCCAACCCCACCCTCGGCGCCCGAACCGGCGCAGCCCACACCTGTCCATTTGAAGGATTATTCGAGCCCGCGCCAACCCTTTCCGGGCGTGCTGAACTCGTACAAATCACAGGAACTGGCGCAGCCCCTCCTGCAGAACTCCCCGCGTATCGAGTCGCTGATTCAGTCTGGCAAGATCTATCTCTCGATCAACGACGCCGTCGCGCTGGCTCTCGAGAACAACCTCGATATCGAAATCGCGCGCTTTAACCTGAACGTCGCCCAGGCAGATCTCCTCCGGGCGAAGTCCGGCGCGAACATTCTTGGCGTAAGCACGGGAATCGTCCAGAACACTCCAGGCGGCGGAGTTGGAGGACTCGGCGGCGCAGTCGGCTCGGGTACAGGCGGCACTACAGTGGCCGCCGGCGGCGCTGGAACCGGCACCAACGGCCTCGTCAGTTCGACTCTTGGCATCGGCTCGCCGATTATTAGCTTCGATCCACTGCTTACCGGTACCGTGCAGCTCGATAAAGACGACACCATCTCGACCAGCGCCATCAGCCCTGCTCCGGGTGGCATCCTCGCGCAAAACAACTACACGGCGGACTTTGCCTATACCCAGGGCTTTCACTTCGGCACGACCCTGACTGCGGGCTTCAATAACAACCATGTGACCACCAACAGCACATTCGCCCTTCTGACCCCGCAACTTGGTTCGAATTTTCAGTTCAAACTAACCCAAAATCTTCTGCAGGGATTCGGTGATCTCCCCAACACACGCTTCATCCGCATTGCGAAAAATAACCGGGAAATCTCCGACGTCGCATTTCGCCTGCAAGTCATAACCACCATCGACCAGATCGAGAACATGTACTGGGATCTCGTTTACGCTTACGAAAATGTCCGGGTGCAACAGGAATCACTGACCTACGCCCAGAAGGCGCTCGATGACGCGCAACGGCAGTCGCAGGTTGGAACCATTCCTCCCATTCAAGTCGTCAGCGCACAGAGCACCGTTGCGACCGATCAGCAGAACCTGATCGTCGCGCAGAATAACCTGCAATTGCAGCAATTGCTGATGAAAAATGCCCTCAGTCGCAGCATCGAGGATCCAACCCTTGCCGAAGCGGACGTCATTCCCACCTCGACGATGCAGGTTCCGCAGCAGGAGCAGGTCACTCCCATCCAGGACTTGATCAATGACGCATTGCAACATCGCGCCGAACTGGTCGAATCGCGCATTGATCTGAACTCCCGCGACATCAATAACAAAGCTGTGCGCAACGCACTGCTGCCCACCCTGCAGGCCTATGCGTACTACGGAGGTTCCGGCCTGGGTGGCGATTTGAACAGTCTGTGCAAAGGAGTCGGTGGTGGGCCCTGTGCTCCACCGTCGGCGGTGTTCGGCAACTCAACCACCATTGGTTATGGAGGCACATTGAATCAGCTCGTCAACTCGACCGCGCCCGACAAAGGAATTGGCCTAAGTCTGAGCATTCCAATTCGCAATCGTCTTGCGCAATCCAACCAGGTCCGGGCGGAACTTGAATACCGACAGGCGCTGGTCCGCGAACATCAACTGGAAAACCAGGTCCGCATCGAAGTCCGCAACGCGCAATTCGATGTGCGCCAGAATCGTGCCGCGGTGCAGGCCGCACAGTCGGCCGTCGATCTGGCGCGGCAGACCTTCGACGCCGATCAGCAGAAGCTGAAAGTTGGACTAACGACGCAAACTGCGATCTTGCAGGATGCGGCGACCCTCACCACGGCGGAGTCGAACCTGGTTTCCGCCAAGGCCGCTTACGAAAAATCGCGCATCGAACTCGATCGTTCGACCGGGCTGCTTCTCGACCACTCGGGAATCGACATTGCCGACGCTACACGGGGCGAGGTCACACATCTCCCAACGGTGCCGTATGTTGCACCAAGAGTAGACGCTGCGCCGGATCAAACGCCTGCTCCATCCACGCCACCAGCGCAGACGCCCCAGGGAGGCCAGATGTAGCGGCCTTCGCGTTAGCACGACTAAGCCGCGGTGCGGGAATGTGCAAGTCCCTACCCGGTCGGCCTGATACACTATCGCGCGATGGCACGACCGCCGCGGCCCCCTCTGCCCAAATCTTTTCTTTGGCTGCTGCCTCTCTCGTTTGTCCTGCAACTCGCGTCGATCGGGATCTTTCACCAGTACCGTATGCGGCCTGGTGAGGATAATTTTGGTTTCGGCTTCGAAATGGGCCGGATCGGCCGCTCCATCGCCCTGGGACACGGCTTCTCCAGTCCATACGAAGGCAACACTGGGCCCTCCGCCTGGGAACCTCCCCTCTATCCGTACCTGATCGGAGGTGTGTTCAAAATCTTTGGCATCTATACGGTGTCCTCAGCGTGGGTTTTGCTCAGCATCAACTGCGTTTTTGGCACGCTTACCTGCATTCCCATCTACTGGATCGCACATCGCACATTCGGAGAGCGCATCGCGATTTGGTCCGCGTGGGTATGGGCACTCCTTCCTTACGTGTGGTATTGGGGAATTCACTGGATCTGGGATACGACCTTCACGCCGCTGGTTCTCAGCTGGATTTTCTTGCTCGCGCTTGAATTGGTGGAGTGGCCGGGCTTCGGAGGCTGGATCCTTTTCGGCGCGCTCTATGGTATTGGCGCGCTCGCCAATCCTACGATGCTCGCATTCCTGCCGTTTTGCGGGCTCTGGATCTGGCGCCAGCGCTACCGCCGAGGCCTCACTTCCCTGCCTGGCGTAGCGCTTTCCTCGATCGCATTCTTTCTCGTCCTCTCGCCGTGGCTGATCCGAAACTACGAAGCCTTCGGGCGCTTCGTCTTCATCCGCAACGATTTCGGATTGCAGTTTCGGCTGGGCAACGGCCCGGCTGCCGACGGCATGCTGATGCCCTACTTCCAGCCCAATCTCAACAAATTGGAATTGGAGAAGTACCAGAGCATGGGCGAACTTCGCTATGCGGCCGAATGCAAGCGATTCGCCTTCGACTGGGTCCGCACACATCCGGGCCGGTTTGCGATTGTCAGCTTGAAACGCTTCTTCTATTTCTGGAACGGCGTCCCGCGCCCGACTGGCAGCTTGTCACCCGTCGACTTTCGTAGTTCCGCATTCTTAGCGACATCGATTTTGGCAATCTGGGGAGCCGGCCGAGCGGCGCGCCAGAAGCGGCCCGCAGCCTGGCTTTTCGCGGGATTGCTCCTCTTTTATCCGTTTGTCTATTACTTCGTCTTCCCACACGCCCGCTACCGTCATCCGATGGAGCCGGAGATTCTGATTCTGATCGTCTTTCTGTTGTCGGAAACTCAGCTTCGGCGGCGCCCTCCTCAGGCGGTCTCCGACGCACCCTGAAGCCGATCACCCGCGCAGCGGCACATCACCGAGCGCTTTCGAATACTCGGTAAGTTGCATCCCAAAGAATTCGAAAACCTGCCCCGTCCGCCGGAACCCATGTTTCTCATAAAACCGCTTCGCTCTCATTAACGGCTCGGTCGTATCCAGCGTGACGATCGTGCAATCTTTCTGAATAAGTTCCTGCTCGACTGCGCGAAGCAGCTCGGCAGCTACGCCGGTCCCTGCCCACTCGGGCAGCACCGCCATTCCGCGGATGTGCCCTTCCTTTCCTTTCGCATTGCAACCAATCGTGCCGACAATGCTTTCTCCTGCTATCGCTACGAACAGGCGCATCTCCGTCAGACGCCGATGGACTGTCTCCGCATCGAGCACCGTATCGGCAAAAGCTCCGGGCGTGTATTGGCTGCGATACGGGGCAAACGCCGCATCAAGGCATGCCAGGATCGCCTCTGCATCTTCCGATGCAGCCCTGCGGATTCGAAATGAACCACTATCAGATCGGTCTGCTGTATGCATTCGTGACGCCTTGGCCGCCGAGTTGCACAACGCACGTATGAGACAATACCGCGTTCAACCATCCAAATCTATGACGATCTCCGTGGCAATTGTTGCGATGGACGAGGAGGCCAACATCGGTCGCACCCTCGCAAGCGTCGCATGGGCCGACGAGATCGTGCTGGTCGACTCCGGATCGAAGGATCGCACGTGCGAAATCGCCCGCGAGCATGGGGCACGCGTGATCGCCGAGCCATGGCGCGGATACGTCGCGCAGAAACAGTACGCGATTGAGCTTTGCACGAAAGATTGGGTGTTGCTGCTCGATGCCGACGAAGAGATCAGCGCCGGCCTTGCAGAAGAAATCCGTAGCTCGACCGCCGACCCCAGGGCGGCAAACGGCTACAAGCTTCCGCGGAAGAACTTGTTCCTGGGCCGCTGGATGCGCCACGGGGGCTTTTACCCCGATCCGAAGTTGCGCTTGTTCCGCCGTGGCCAGGGATTCGTCACCGGTCACGATCCGCACGACCGCTGCGAACTCAAACCAGAATTCCCGCAACAAACGAGACAATTCAAGAATGCGATGGTTCACTACACCTATCCCAATCTCACGCTGTACATCGCGCATATGAACCGCTACTCGTCGCTCGGCGCGAAACTCGCCCTCGCGAAAGGCCATCGCAGGTTCAGCTTCGCCGACATCGTCCTCCGTCCGCTGGCGACCTTCATCTACAACTATTTCATCCGCCTCGGATTTCTCGACGGCCGCGAAGGCCTGCTGCTGCACCTGTATCACGCTGTGTACGTGTCATGGAAATACTCGAAAGCATGGGAGATGAGTCGAAGCACCGACGTAGGCGCGAAGGCTGATGAAACATCCTGATTTCGCTCAAATGTGCGACTAAGCATCTGATCTACTGCGTTTCGAGTCTTCTGCGGTTAACTTCGCCCCGAACCGACCGGTCGTTTGTCTCTGAGCTCCGCGTCTTGCTGCAACGGTGCCGACTTCCCTATCATCGAACCAGAGCACTGGGGTCTGAATGAAAAAGCAGCCGCCGAAGCCGCAAGTCACCGAGAATCCGATCGCCGACGTTTTCGAGAACCGTCATCCCTCCAACGCAGAAAAGAAATGGGCGGAGCAAACCCTTGCTCCCACTCTCGAGAAGACGCCCGAGCGTCCCATCGGCGCCGCTTCCGGCGTGAACCTTGACGACCAGGGTCACGCCCGCTTCACCACCATCTCAGGCCTCCCGATCCGCCGTCTCTACACCCAGGCCGATCTGCCGACCGACTGGGCCGAAGAAAAGTATCTCGGCTATCCCGGACAGCCTCCATTCACGCGCGGCATTCACGCTACGGGATATAGAGGCAAGCTTTACACGATGCGCCAGTTCTCTGGTTTTGCATCGCCGGAGGAGACGAACCAGCGCTACAAGTATTTGCTCGAACACGGTGGTAGCGGGCTTTCCGTTGCCTTCGATCTGCCTACGCTGATGGGCTACGACTCCGACCACCCAGCGAGCGAAGGCGAGGTTGGTAAGTGCGGCGTGGCAATCGATTCCCTCGAAGACATGGAGATCCTGTTTCAAGGAATCGATCTCGAAAAAACCACGGTTTCGATGACGATCAACTCTCCCGCCTCCGTACTCTGGGCTATGTATCTGGTGGTAGCTGAGAAGCAGGGCGCGGATTGGAAGAAGATTTCCGGCACGATTCAGAACGACATCCTCAAGGAATACATCGCGCAGAAGGAATACATCTATCCGCCGGCGCAATCGATGCGGCTCGTCATTGATACGTTCGAATTTGGATCGAAATTCACACCGCGCTTCAATACCATATCCATCAGCGGATACCACATTCGCGAGGCTGGCTCGACCGCCCTGCAGGAACTTGCCTTTACGCTCTACGACGGCGTCGAGTATGTCGAATGGGCACTGCGCCGAGGCCTCGATGCGGATGAGTTCGGCCCTCGCCTCAGCTTCTTTTTCAATGCCCACAACGATTTCTTCGAGGAGATCGCAAAGTATCGCGCGGCACGGAAGATCTGGCATCGCGTAATGGAAGAGCGCTTCCACGCAAAGAACCAGCGCACCTGGCTGATGCGCTTCCATACGCAAACGGCCGGCGTTTCCCTTCCCGCGCAGCAGCCCATGAACAACATCGCACGCGTGGCACTGCAGGCATTGGCCGCAGTCCTCGGCGGCACGCAGTCGCTGCATACCGATTCCTATGACGAGGCACTGGCCCTGCCCACCGAAGAAGCCGCCCGCATTGCCTTGCGCACGCAACAGATCATCGCGTACGAGTCTGGCGTCGCCCTGACCGTCGATCCGCTCGGCGGATCGTATTTCCTCGAAAACCTCACGCTGCAGATGGAGAATGGCGCCTTTGACTACTTCGGCAAGCTCGACGCCATGGGTGGCATGGTGAAAGCCATTGAACGCGGCTACCCGCAGAAGGAAATCGCCGAATCCGCTTACCAGTACCAGCGCGCCGTCGAGGCGAAAGAAAAGATCATTGTCGGTGTGAACGACTTCACCATCGAAGAAGAGCCACCGAACACCCTTTATATCGATGAGACCGTGGCACAGCAGCAGACGGCCAAACTGAAGGCTCTGCGGGCGCGACGCTCCAATGAAGACGTGCAGCGCAAATTAGAGGCGCTGAAGAAAGCGGCTGGTCAACAACCGAAAGCCGGAACGAACGGCGAAGTCTCCCCCTCCAATACCATGCCGTACATCATCGACGCCGTCCGCGCTTACGCTACCGTCGGAGAAATCTGCGAAGCCCTGCGGCAGGTGTACGGCACCTACACAGAAGTCAGCATCACATAAACCTGTGGGTAAAGTCGGTGGTCCGCCTGATCTCTTACGGGTCACTGTTGCTTTTGGTGCTCAGTCCTCTCGTTCGGCCGCAGTGGGCAACCGGCGGGCCGTTTGCGGTGACTCTCAGCAGCTTGCAATGACCCCCGTAACTCCCCACGCCCTCAAGTTCTCTATAGAAAGCCGATGTAGTCGGTATGGCCCGACGTATATTCCGCCGCAGCCTCTGGACGATTCTACCGCTTCTCTTATTCTCCGCCGGGTCTTCCCCAGGCATCGCCGGTGATCAGCCGGAATTCCGTTTTCGCGCCAGCTCTACCGAGGTCCAGCTCATCTTCTCTGCCAGCGATCAGAGCGACCACGGCGTCGCGACCCTCGAATCCAGTGATTTTGTGGTCGTCGACAAGGACATTATCGTCCGTAACTTTCAAAGCTTTACCCGATCGCATTGGAGCAGGATCGAGCTCGCCATCCTTATCGATGCCAGCGACTCCGCCGCGCCGCGATTCCGCGAAGAGATCGCAGAAACGCTCGATCTCGTCTCCCGCACCGCCGGAATCCCCGACGATCACCTGTCCATCTTTTCGTTTCGCGATTCACGTCCTGACTTGATTTGCGCTGGAAACTGCCGCAGCACTCGCGCGGCAGATCACGTCTCCACCAACCACTCCGGTGGACTCACACCGTTATTCGACGCGATCGTGGTCGCGTCGGAGTTTCTCTCCGAACGCGACGCACAAGCTGAGAAAGTTCTCATCGTCCTCTCTGACGGCAACGACACCATCAGCCGCCACTCCCTGGCCGATGCCGTCGACGCGGCACAGTCTGCCGACATCTCCATATATTGCCTCGATATCAGCGCCGGTGTTTCGCACGGGACAGGTGTCCTTCATGCGCTCGCCAATTCCACTGGTGCACGCTACTTCCCCGCTCCCACCGGCGCGGTCCGTGCTCTCGATGCCATTCTTGAAGATTTCCGCGTTTCCTACACAGTGAGTTACCGGCTGCCCAGCCATGCCGCTGGATTTCACCTCGTCCGGATTCTTCCCACACACAACCTGAACCTGCATTTCCGCAGCCGAAGCGGATACTACTATCCCTACGATCTTCATTAACTGAGGCCCTATGAAACGTATGCTGCTCTGCGTCCTGTTGCTGGTTCCCTCGCTCGTGCCCGCGCAAACCCGTATTCGTCGGCAAGGCACCATCATCCGCATGCGCATGGCCGACTGCATGGAAAGCGGGCGCGGCTTCGTGAGCGCCATGTCCGGCGCTCCGAAGAACGAATCTGTCGGGCAGTGCCCCGAATATGTCCTGGTTGCCGACACTGTCGTCTACGTCATCAGCGGCAAAGCTTCCGAGCAACTACTTCCCATGGCCGAGGTCACCCGTTTTCGATTCCAGAAAAACGAAATGCTCATCCGGATTGATGACGCCTCAAGAGAATCCCACTTCCGTATCAAGGCAATGTTCCTGCGCCCGGAATGGGAGCGTAACGAGAAGATTGAGGAAGCTGAGGCTAACGCAATCATCAGCCGCCATCTCGATCCGACGGCCATGCGCACCCGATGAGATGAACCGGCTGCCGGTTCCGCCTCAAGTGCGACTCGACTTCTGCGCTGGTTACCTTCGATCGCCAAGGCGGTAGCCCCAAGGATCGATCGGGCGGCGGCCAGCATCTAACGTTTAGGTTTAACATCCGGCCAGCGAATGCTAGATTGGATGTAGCTGTTTGTTCTTTACAAGGCCAATCCCACCAGTGGGGGCGTCACGGCTTCGACGGAGATGCTTGCGGCCAAGAGGCATGCCGGGGTGCACACACCCGTGATCGCGTGCAAAATGATAATTGCCAATCAACAGATGGCATACGCAGCCTAATTAGTTAGGCAGCCGTCGCCGGGGGCTTTGCTCGTGGGTCTCCGAACGACGTCGCACAGCGAGCTGCTCTTTCCGTCTACGTCTGGGACGGGAGGTTAAGACCACAGGCTAGCGGAACGCGTTTCTTGTCCGTTCTGAGCGCGCGCCGCGAACGTCCCAGGGTAATGCCTGGGGCAGGAACTGGACTAAGCATGTAGTCTCTTGACCAGTGACATTTTCGGACGCGGGTTCGACTCCCGCCGCCTCCACCACTATAACTTTTGGGGTAGCCAAACCCTAGAAGTCTGCAAATCTCGATCGCGGAGTAGTGTATTTCTTCCGACGAGGTCAAGGTCATTCCGTGTGGTTATAACAGCGTGTGGCAATACTTTCTGAAAAGTAAATAAAAATAGGTTGCTTCAGAGGCCCGCCGTCATCCATTGCGGCGGCCGTAATTCAACCCTCTGAATCCCCCTGTCATTGCGCGCGTCAAGTACAAGCCGATGATTGTTCGTTTGCCCCCCGAAACAATCCCATGACCGCCGACCCACTCATGGCAGAAGCGATCCTCCCGTTGTCATTCCCTCAGCCCTCTACCCCCGTTTTCAAATCATTCGGATAAGAAATATCTATTGGACGCCACCAAAGGCCTGCATTTACTTTCGCGCATTGCATGAATTCGTCTTTGGTGCGGTGTAGGGCTGTCAATGCAGTATTCATGAGTGCACAGAGGTCGGATTTTACAGGTCCATTCTCGTGGTTCGTATGAGCCAATGGGCAGTCGCGTTGCCACGGCATGGCGCACGGGTGGTGCATGCCAATAAAACTCTAATTGCGAGGAGCAGAAGAGCATTGGCTGCCACTGCGATAGTGATCGTCCACCTCGGCTCATCAGTCATAGCATTTATCGGCCTACTGGGTGGATTGTTCGCGCTAGGCACCTATCCAATCGAGGGAGCACTGCTGACGCTCGGAGCGATGGCACTGCTGCTTTATAGCGTCGCCGGTTTGTGCCGAGCTAATTCGCCGTCGAAACAGTAGCCGAACCGGTGCCGGAGCAACGTAGTTCAGGATGGCAAGAACGGAAGATTTGATCTTTGGGGGTATCAATCAATACCAACTACCTGGATAGGGTGACCATGCACCAATCATGCAAAGGAGCAGGGCAAATGACAAACGGAGCAGAGAGCCGATCTCTGCATCGATCGTATCCAAAGTCTGTGGCAGTCGTTCTTACGCTCGGAGTGCTATTCGGGTTGGCGGCGATGAGTTTTGCTGATGACGGGCCAAAGCCTGACCCTGCCGGCGTTGCCACGGGTGACAGGACGGCTGTCGTCGACGCGGCCGGTAATCCATTCGTCGTCGCCGAACCCACCGATAAGACGTCCCCGGACTATGCCGCGAATAAGAAAGCATTTGATGAGTATCAGGCTCAGGCCGCAAAAGAACCGTTGGCCATAAAGCTCGCCGACGGCGTCGGTCACGTACGCGTCGCGACTAATTTTGCCTGGACTCTCAACACAGGGTACCTCGTCTTGTTCATGCAGGCGGGATTCGCACTTCTCACCTGTGGTCTGGTCCGCAAGAAAAATGCTGCGCACTTGATGATGCTGAATTTCGCGGCGTATGTATTTGCCTTTCTCGCCTATTATGCCGTCGGATATGCCTTTCAGTTCGGCGCAGTCGCGATCAACGCGGCACCCATCAATATCGGCGGAACCCCGACTCTCAACCACTTCCTCATCGGCCACGGCCAGTGGGGATTCGTTGGGGGCCGGGGATTCTTTCTGGTTGGTCCTGCATATGATGCAGGCAGCAACGTCTTCGCTCTATTCGAAGTGGTGTTCATGGAAACCGCCGGGTACATCATTGTCGGCGCGATTTGTGAGCGAATTTCCTTTTGGGCCTTTCTGCTATGCGAGTTATTCATAGGCGGCATTCTCTATCCCATTTCTGGTTGCTGGACATGGGGCGGTGGCTGGCTGTCGCAACTGGGCTCTTCGATGAATCTGGGCCACGGCTACGTCGACTTTGCCGGTTCCACCGTGGTTCACGCAGTCGGCGGATTCGCCGCCATGGCGCTCGCAATTGTCCTGGGACCTCGCTTGGGGAAATTTGGACCAGGCGGTAAGATCCGTGTCTTCCCAGCTCATAACATCGTGTACGTCGTGACGGGAACGTTTCTTCTGCTTTTCGGCTGGATGGGATTTAACCCCGGATCGACACTCGGGGCAACCGATCTGCGAATCTCCGTAGTTGCCGTGAACACGAATCTCGCAGCAGTTGCAGGTTCGGCAGCAGCAATGTTGATCTGGTATTTCCTCTTTGGCAAGCCCGATGTGACTATGGCCTGCAACGGAATGCTGGCCGGGTTGGTGGCGATCACAGCGCCGTGTGCATTTGTTACTCCAACATCTTCGGTCGTCATCGGTATCCTCGCTGGCAGTCTCGTCTGCGGAGGCGTTCTCTTCAACGAGCGAGTGCTCAAGATCGATGACCCTTGCGGTGCAATTTCCGTTCATGGCTATTGTGGCTGGCTCGGCGCGGTTTGCGTCGGAATTTTCGCGGATGGGACGTACGGTGCGGGATGGAATGGCGTGGGAGCCAGCACTTACTTGGGTCACGCTGGTCAGGGGGTAACAGGTCTCCTTCACGGTGACGCAAGGCAATTCTGGTGTCAGCTCATGGGCGCGACGCTCTACGCGGTTTGGGCATTCGGCTTAACTTTCGCCGTGTTTAAAGTTGTAAACAAGGTAAAGAGTATGCGAGTTTCCCCAGAATCAGAAGAAGAGGGATTGGACGTGCCGGAATTTGGAATGCCCGGATATCCGGAAGACGCAGTAGTGACAGGTTCATATTGAGGCGATCAGTTGCATGAGATTTCTGAACCATATGACCCTTTTCTGGGGTCGAGTTTTTCTGCTTTTTCTCATTGCCGCGACCCTGGAAGTGTGCGGGGATTCTCTTTTCCAGACGGCAGTGCATCATTCATCTGGGGTCTCGCGCTGGATTTCGGTGATTGGCGGCACGATAACACTTTCTGCCTATGGATTGATGGTCAATATACCGACTTGGAACTTCGGCAGGCTCCTGGGTGTGTATGTAGTCTTCTTCTTCGTTGTCGCGCAGGTAGTCGCGAGGATTCGATTTCAACAACCGCCTACTCCAGCCATTCTGGCGGGCGGTTCTTTAATCGTTGCCGGCGGTCTGATCATCTCGTTCTGGAAAGGATGACAATTCGATGACGAAGCGAAAACGATCGAATCCATCATTTCCTCTGAATCTGGCCGGTTCAACTGGCGTCGCCTGCGTGGCAGTTGCGTTGACAACTTATTGGTGCTTTCACTTTCATCTGAGCCTGACAATTGCCAGCTTCCTTTACCTGATCGTCGTTGTGCTGCAGTCTTTGCGCGGGAGTTTCGCCGCGTCTGCCCTTGTGTCGGTGGTGACCGTCGCCTGTCTGGATTTCTTCTTCACTGAACCGCTTTTCTCCTTTGAAGTCACGAACTCCCTGGACATTCTGGCATTAGCTTCCTATCTGATCACGAGCTTGGTCATCACACAGTTGATTACCCGTGCGGCAGCCGCACAGGCAGAAATTTTCAGGACCGCAATCCTCGACGCATTGGCGCACGAGTTCAAGACCCCACTCGCGACGATTCTGACTGCTGCCGGAGCCCTTTGCGAAATGCAACCGCTGCTCTCGCCTCATCAGCAGGAGTTGGCCCAATTGATCGAGTCTGAGACTTCAAGGCTGAATGAATTGACCTCCCAGATTCTTCGAACCAGTCGACTCGACCGAAAGGCGGTGAAACCACGATTGAGACGTACTGAGGTGGCTGATCTGGTCGGGAAACTAGTCGCCCAATATTCCCGACGCTATCCGGGTCGCACTTTTTCCCTTTCGACTAAGGGGATGACCGCTCAGGTTCTCGCGGACTACGATCTGCTCGAACTAGCTGTGAAGCAACTCCTTGACAATGCCTGCAAATATTCGCCAGCTACAGCGGAAGTAGAGATCAGAATCGACACCGATGGCAAGGACGCAACTGTGCGAGTGTTGAATGACGGAATAGCGATTCCTCTTGAGGAGCGCGCTCGGATATTTAATCGCTTTTACCGCGGTTCAGTGGGCGAACAAGTCGCACCGGGAACGGGCTTGGGACTCTACTTCGCCCATGAAATCGTCAAGGCACATGGGGGAAGAATGGAACTGGAGAGCAGAGCTGCAGTCTGGAGCAAAGACACTTCTTTTCGCGTCACTTTGCCACTAGCCGAGCCCCAGTTCTGACATTTTTGAATTTCATGGCGAACGAAAAAATCAACACACTTCTGGTGGATGACGAGGCATCGTTTCGCAGAGCACTGAAGACGTCGTTGTCGGCTCTCGGGTATGGCACCGAGGAATCGCGCAACGGTGAGGAGGCTCTTGAGCTTCTAAATCAAGGTTCCTTTGATTTAATTCTGCTCGATATCAATATGCCCGGCATCGGAGGGGTTGAAACCTGTCGCGAGATTCGCGCCCGAGACCTGGACATCGGAGTAGTGATGGTCAGCGTACGCGATGGCGAGAATGATCTTGTGCAGGCGCTCGAGGCTGGAGCTGACGACTACATCACTAAGCCTATACGCTTCCGCGAGCTTCTGGCTCGCATGGGCGCCGTCCTCCGGCGGATACGGCCAGAGAATCATGGCGAACCAGAAATCCTTCGAGTCGGCGAATTAGAACTCGATATGCGGCGTCACGTGCTATGCCGAAATGGAGAGCCTGTTCATCTCACTCCCACGGAATTCCACTTGCTGGCACTCCTCATGGAGAACCAGGGCTTCCCCGTGACCCACGTGAAGCTGTTGCGTTCGATTTGGGGGCCTGAGTATGGCTCAGAGCTTGACTATCTGCGTTCCTTCGTCAAGGCCCTGCGGAAGAAGATTGAGACGAACCCTTCTGATCCTCAATACATCATCACCGAACCTTGGGTAGGGTATCGATTATGTGATCCTCTCAACCAGCAATTCCGTTACCCGAAATCAAACTGATCCGGTCGCCCTTTCCAAATTCCAGCCGCCACCTGCCGAAAATCCCGATCGATGCCAGTCGAAATTTGAATGCGGGTCTTCACGGTTTCTTCATGCGTTGGACCGTATTGTCAAAGCGCCCACTGGATGTTGTCGCGCTCCAAACCGTATTTGTCGGGCTAAGCTCCTCTTTGAGCGACCTGTGACTCAGGCGAATCTTTATGGATTCTTACTGAACTCTTTACGCAATTCCTTATGACTTTGCTGATGGAATGGGAAAGGGCTATCAGACCAGTGTCGAAACGACCCGCGTGCGCGTGGACAGGCGTGAGGCGTACATCGTGAACGCACTTCAACTTTAGAACAGTCGGAGACCGGTACATGACGACCGTGGGAATCAAATCGTGCAGATCATTGCATCTCGGAACTTTGCCAATCGCTTTAATCCTGAGCTTAACCGTTGTTCCCTGTCAGCGCAGCGCAGCGCAGACATCGTCCTCCTTACCAGCTAGTGTGGCGGAATTGCATGATCCTCACTCCGCTGAAACGGGTCGGGAGAGCGGCACAACGAATAGTTCCCCAGCGAAGACTGTGCCTGTGACACCGGCCGATCCCGAGATATCTCCGGCGGTTGCCAGGCAGTTCGCGGCCATGCAAGCAGAAATAGAAGCACTGAAAGCTGAACTGAAGAACCTTGGTGCAACACCGGCCAACCCGATTTCAACGCCCACAGGCGCTGCAGCTGCCGCAACTCCCGAAGTGAAACCAGAGCCCGCATCCGTGAGCACGTCCGCTGAAGCCGCACAAGCACGTTCCGGGTTGCCAGAGAAAACAAAGCCGACAGAGCCATTCGCCTACGCTGATTGGACATGGCTGAACGGCACAGCGCGCAACAAAGATGTGGTCTGGGATTCCAAGTTTTTTACCCCGGAAATACGGTTCGATACGCACTTCGTGACTTCTTTCAACCACCCGAGGGATGATTCTATGGGTGGTTCTAGCGAAATCTTCCGCTCTAATGAGATCCAGGTAGAGCAAATCAGCTTTGGCGGCGACTTCCACTGGCAGAATGTGCGCGGCCGGGTTTTGACCATGAACGGAATGTTCGGCGTCACTACGCCGCGCAACGACGCCAGCCCGGGACGCGGACAGTGGGATCTTCGAGGGGCATACAAGTACGTTTCTGAAGCCTATGGCGGATACCACTGGGACGTAAATCACGGTCTCAATTTCGACGCGGGAATCTTCGTCTCCTATATCGGTCTGTTCAGCTACTACAACTTCGACAACTGGGCGTACCAACCGTCCTACGTCTCATCGAATACACCGTGGTTCTTCAATGGCGTCCGCATTCAATGGTTTCCGACGGACAAGCTGAAGATCGAGCCTTGGATCATCAATGGCTGGCAGTCCTACGGCAGGATAGGCAGCAAGCCTGGTCTCGGCGGGCAGATTTTATATCGCCCGAAGCCCTGGCTTTCGCTCGTCTTCAACAATTATGGGATGGGCGAAGACGATCTTGGTAACGGCGATGGCCACTTCGGCCGCTCGCGTATCCACACCGACGACAGCATTGAGGTCAAATACTACGATCGCCCGCAAAAGTACCTGGACAAGATGGCGTTCTCAGTTACCGCCGACCTGGGATGCGAATACGGTGGCAGCGGAAGCTTTGTCAGCGCGCAGGGTCGAGTAATCAATAACAACGTGAATTGCCACCATAACACGGCTACGAGCAGCAAGCAGAGCTTTGCCGGCTGGATGGCGTACAACCGGTGGTGGTTCAAGAAAGA
>DATGIB010000003.1:0-2116 GCA_035307485.1 Candidatus Sulfotelmatobacter sp.
CATCGATGGGCTGGACATTCATTTCATTCACGTCCGTTCAAAACATGAGAATGCGATGCCGCTCATCGTCACGCACGGATGGCCCGGCTCGATCATTGAACAGATGAAGATCATCGATCCGCTGAGCAATCCTACCGCACACGGCGGAAAGGCATCCGATGCGTTCCATGTCGTGATTCCGTCGATGCCGGGCTACGGGTTTTCCGGCAAGCCTGCTACCACTGGCTGGGACCCCGCCCACATTGCGCGTGCCTGGGTCGTGTTGATGAAGCGCCTCGGGTACACGAAATTCGTGGCGCAAGGCGGCGATTGGGGCGCGGTAATCACCGAACTAATGGGCGTGCAGGCACCTCCGGAATTGCTGGGCATTCACATCAACATGCCTGGCGCGGTTCCGGCCGAAATCGACAAGGCGGCGGCCACGGGTGCGCCAATGCCGGACGGTCTCTCACCCGAAGAGAAACTCGCTTTCGAGCGGCTGCAATTCGTGTACAGCAAAGGCGTCGCCTACGGCTACCAGATGGGATTGCGCCCACAGACATTGTACGGAATTGCAGATTCCCCTGTCGGCTTGGCCGCCTATTTTCTGGATCACGATGCGTGGAGCTATGCTCTGATCGCGCGCGTCTTTTCCGGAGAGGCTGCCGGTCTCACCCGCGACGACGTTCTCGACAACGTCACGATCGCCTGGTTGACGAACACGGCGATTTCCGGAGCCCGCCTCTACTGGGAAAACAAGTTCGGGTATTTCAGTGTTAAGGGCGTCTCCGTCCCGGTTGCGGTGAGCAGCTTTCCGGACGAGATCGATCTTTGCCCGCGCAGTTGGGCGGAGCGAGCGTTCCCCAAACTGATCCATTACAACAAGCTCGATAAAGGCGGTCATTTCGCGGCCTTTGAGCAGCCCGAACTTCTTTCAGAAGAGATTCGCGTGGGCTTCAAATCATTGCGGTAGGGTTCTTCAGTTCAGCTTCGACCGCGCCGTTCCCGTCAGTTGTTCCGGCTGAGGACAGGAGAGGTAGACATGAAACACTGGAAAGCAGTTTCGCTGATTGTGTTTGCTCTTGCGCTTGCAGTCGCGGGATACGGGCTGAGTCTCGTGCAAGGAGGCTTCAGCGCTCGTGCGACACCGTCAGCGATTGAGGTGTTCGCGGCCACAACGGCGCGCAAAATGGCCCTGCCATCCGCATATCGTCAGCTTCGCAATCCCATAGAACTTTCAACGAAGAACATTCAGGCAGGCATGGAGCATTTCTCCGATCATTGCGCCACGTGCCACTCGAATGACGGAGGAGGCCACACGCTATTTGGCGAGGGACTCTATCCGAAACCGCCAGATTTGCGTGCAGCCGGGACGCAGAACAAGACCGATGGCGAACTCTACTACACAATCGACAATGGAGTTCGTTTGAGCGGCATGCCAGCGTTCAGCGAAGCACATAATGCCGCGCAAACCTGGCGCCTGGTTTTATTCATACGGCACTTGCCTCAGATCACCGCCGAGGAACTCAATCAAATGAAGAGCCTGAATCCGAAACCCGAGGCGAATCCCGCGAATTTCTGAGGGCCGGGACTGATGTTACAGCCTGGCGTGTGTCGGGAACACTGAGTACGCGATTCAATTACGAACGGAAAAAGGGAGACGAAGAACATGTCAAATGCGCAGTATGAAGTCGAGGGTTCGCAGTTCAAAATCGACCGTACGTATCCGGGACGGTGGACGATCACCTTCAACAACCCGCCGATCAACATGTTTGTTCCTACAACCATCGTCGAATTGGGATCGCTGATGACCGAACTCGAAGCGGACCTGTCGGTGAAGGTCATTGTGTTCCAGTCGGCGAATCCCGATTTTTTCATCGCCCATCTCGATGTAGCCAAGGCTGCTGAACGGCCCGAGGTGCTGGGCCTGTGGCGCGACTTTGTGCTGCGCCTCTCCGCCGCGCCGGTCGTTAGCATCGCAAAGATTCGCGGCCGCACGCGCGGCATCGGTAACGAGTTTGTGCTGGCCTGCGACATGCGCTTCGCCAGCCGGCAAAATGCCGTATTCGGTAACCCCGAGGTCGGTGTCGGACTAATCCCGGGGGGCGGAGCTCTGGAATGGCTCCCGCGCCTAGTC
>DATGIB010000004.1:0-551174 GCA_035307485.1 Candidatus Sulfotelmatobacter sp.
CAAATTCTGGAAATTGTGAAAGGGCCCGACTTTCCGACCTACGGCATCATTCATGGTAAAGCCGGTATCCGTGCCGCTTACGAGCATGGCCGTGGCCGTTTCCTGATGCGCGCCAAAGCTGCCATCGAAGACATCACCAAAGAACGCAAAGCCATCATCGTCACGGAGATTCCCTATCAGGTCAACAAACGTTACCTGATCGAGCGCATCGCTGAACTGGTCAACAACAAGACCATCGACGACATCTCCGACATTCGCGATGAGAGCGATCGCGATGGCATGCGAATCGTCGTCGAATTGAAGCGTGGAGGCGAGCCTCAGCTCGTTCTCAACCAGCTCTTCAAGCACACCCAGATGCAGGAAAACTTCAGCATGATTTTCCTGGCTGTGGTCAACGGCGCTCCCAAGGAAATGGGGCTGATCCAGGCGATCAAGCACTTCATCGACCACCGCGTCGATGTTGTCCGCCGCCGCACCTCATTCCTGCTCACCAAGGCAAAAGAACGCGAGCACATTCTCGAAGGCTATCTCAAGGCGCTCGATCATCTGGACAACGTCATCACCATCATTCGCGCCAGCTCCAATCGCGCCGATGCCCGCGAAAATTTGGTCGCCTACTTTGCCGGCAAGAAGATCGACATCAATCTCACCGGACGCACTCCGAAGGCCGATCTCGAGAAACCGTTTACCGCGATCCAGGCCGACGCGATCCTTGAGTTGCAGTTGCACCGTCTGACAAAGCTCTCGATTGACGAAATCACCAAAGAGCTCGGCCTCACTCAAGAGAACATCGCCGAGTACGAATCCATTCTGACTTCCGAGAAGAAGCTGCGCGGCGTCATCATCAAAGAGCTCGAAGAAGTAAAGAAACTTTACGGCGACGAGCGCCGCACCAAGATCGAAGATGAAGCCGCCGAGATCATGCTCGAAGACCTGATCGCCGACGAACAGGTCGCCGTCACGGTCAGCCATGGCGGCTATCTCAAGCGGACACCCATTTCCACGTACCGCATGCAACGTCGCGGAGGCACGGGCCGCACCGGCATGAAGACGCGCGAAGAGGATTTCGTCGAGCATCTGTTCATTGTTTCTACCCATGCCTACATCCTGATTTTCACCAACACCGGGCGCGTCTACTGGCTCAAGGTCTATGAAATTCCCGATGTCAGCGCCGCCGGCAAAGGCAAGCACATCGGAAATCTTGTTGGCCTGCAGCCTGGTGAAAAACTGCAGACGGTGGTCGCCGTGCGCAATCTGGAAGAAGAGAACAAGTATGTATTCTTCGCAACGCGCAACGGCATCGTGAAGAAATCCGAAGTGCGCGAGTTCATGCACGTCCGCTCGAACGGCATTATGGCCATCGGCATCGAGCAAGGAGACGAACTGGTCGCCGCCCGAATCACAAACGGCAACCAAATCATCTTCCTGGCGACACATGAAGGCATGGCCATCCGATTCGACGAGTCGCACGTGCGCCCCATGGGCCGTGCCGCTGTCGGTGTGTGGGGCATCGACCTGGAGAAGAACGATTATGTCGTCGGCATGGCGACAACGACGAAGCCAGGGGCAGTTCCTCCTGCCAAAGAGAAGGCGGCTGAGGGCGAGCCCGAGGCGATTGACGAAGCCGTGAAAGGCGACCTCATCCTCTCCGTCACTGAGAACGGATTCGGCAAGCGCACAGCCGCCGACGAATACCGCCTGACGAACCGCGGAGGCAAGGGCGTCATCAACGTCAAGACAACGGAACGCGTGGGAAAAGTCGTGGCCATCGCGCAGGTCGACGAAAACTCGCAAGTCATGCTGATCAGCCATTACGGCAAGATCATTCGCATGGACTCGACGACGATTCGCGAATCCGGCCGGAATGCCCAGGGCGTCCGCCTGCTTCACATGGAACCCGGCGATCGCGTAGCGGCAGCGGTAGTGATCGCACCGGAAGACGAAACCAACGGAAACGGCGGCTCGCTGATTCAATAGGGAACAAAGATCAGCGATCAGAGCCGAAGCCAACTGAAATCGGTTCCGTGCTTCCGAACGGCGAGAGCTCCGGAACGAGGGTGCCCCACTTCTGGCCAATGTTGCCAGATGCGGGGCTTTTAGTTTCTCCACCAACGAATCAAGCCTTATTCGCTGTGCGCAATCTTCGTGGAAGAGCAGATCCTACTCAATGATGCTCTTCAGGGCGGTAGTAGCGGGAGCTAGAGCGCGGCGGTAAATAGCCGCTCTTCGACGGGAATGCCGTGGATTTCCTTCGTGATCCTTCGTGACCTTCGTGGTTCACGCCCTTAACACAAAAAAGCAAGAACGAGGGGACAAACCCCAACTACCCCGCCGCCAAGTACACATACCGCACTACAAACAAGCCCGTAAGAATCCAGATCACAAAGCTCACATCCCGGAACTTCCCCGCCGCCACCTTCACCAGGGTGTACGAGATCACTCCCAGGCTGAGCCCTGTCGCGATGCTGAACGTGAGCGGCGTCGCCAGCAAGGTCACGAATGCCGGGATCGCCTCCGTAAACTCATTCCACGCGACGCGCGCAATCGACTCCGTCATGAGCGCGCCGACCAGGATCAGCGCCGGTGCCGTGGCATACCCGGGGATCGCGCTCGCCAGCGGCGCGCAAAACATGGCCAGCAGGAACAACAACGCTACAAATATATTGCTGAGTCCGGTTTTCGCACCCGCTGCTACTCCCGCCGCGCTCTCAATGTAACTGGTCACCGTCGAAGTACCCGTGAGCGCACCCACGATCGTTCCAATGGCGTCCGACACCAGCGCGCGCCCCACGCGTGGAATTTTCCCGTCCTTTACAAAGCCGCCCTGCTCGCACACGCCAACCAGCGTCCCGACATTGTCGAAGAGATCGACAAAGAGAAAAATGAAAGCGATCTCGAACAACCCGAGGTGCAGAGCCCCACGCAAATCGAGCTGCAGCCAGGTAGCCGAAGGATGCGGCAGCGAGAAGATCGCCGTCGGCCAGCTCGCCATGCCGCGAAAAATTCCCAGCAGCGTGGTCGCAAGAATGCCGATCAGGATCGCGCCGGTTATTTTCCGCGTCATCAGTACCAGCATGATCGCAAGCCCCAGGCACGCCAGCTGCGTTTCGCGATTCGAGAACGTTCCCAGGCTGACGAATGTCGCCGGATTCGCCACCACGAGCTTCGCATTGCGCAGTCCAACGAAGGCGATGAACATCCCGATTCCGCCTGCGGTCGAATGTTTTAGCGAATCGGGGATGCCGTTGACGATTTGCTCGCGCACGCGCGTCACGGTCAGCAACAGGAACACCACACCGGAGAGGAAGATTACGCCCAGCGCCGTGCGCCACGGCACATGCATGCCAATGCAGACCATGTACGTGAAATATGCGTTCAGCGACATCCCGGGCGCAAGCGCGATCGGATAATTCGCGTACAACCCCATCACCAGCGTCGCAACCGCCGCCGCTATGCAGGTCGCGAACAGGACGCCGTCGAAGGGCACGCCTGCCTCCGACAGCATTTTCGGATTCACCGCAATGATGTACGACATCGTCAGAAATGTCGTGAAGCCGCCGATTATCTCGCTGCGGATGTTCGTCTGGTTTTCGCGCAGCCGGAAAAGTCGTTCGATCAACGTGGGTCCCCTCGACTGCGGAATGAATTGCCGCAGAATGAAGGCGTCATTCTACGGTATTTGGCGCGGGCGTGGACAAAATGTCTGCGCGAAAATGTGAAATGTATGAACAGACGCGCGAGGCACCGAGGCGCAAGAAGAAGTCCGCAATCTACGAAGGCAGACTGTCGACGCTGGCCCCGGCCGATTCCTCGATCTGCAGCGTCTTGATTTCCGTCAACGGCCCAGCGCGGCGCAACTCGGGAAACAGCCACGCCCATAATGCGATCACCACCAGCGTGCCCACGCCCCCAAGCACCACAGCCGGAACCGTGCCAAACCACTGCGCCGTGACGCCTGACTCGAACTGCCCGAACTCATTCGAGGTCCCGATGAAGATCATGTCGACAGCCGTGACTCGCCCGCGCATTTCATCGGGAGTGGCAAGCTGCGTCAGCGTCGCGCGGATGATCACGCTGATCATGTCGCTAGCGCCGAGCAGCAGCAGCGCGATCAAAGAGACGATTAGATTCCGCGAGAAGCCAAACACGATCGTGAAAACGCCAAAACCCGCCACCGCCCAAAGCAACGTCGGACCGGAGCGCCCTCGCAACGGGCGGTGCGCCACCAGCAGCGCCATCAAGGCCGCTCCCACGCCGGGCGCAGTTCGCAGAAGTCCGAGCCCCCACGGCCCGGTATTCAGAATCTCGCGTGCGTAAACCGGAAGCAGCGCCACCGCGCCCCCCAGCAGCACCGCAAAAAGATCGAGCGAAATCGCTCCCAAAATAATTTTTCGCGTCCATATGAAATGCAGTCCCGCAAATAAAGTCCGCATCGACATCGGCTCGCGCGGCCGTGCCTTCGATTCCGGACGGATCTTAAACGACGAGATCGTCGCGCCGGCCGCAATCACCATCGCGATCGCATACACGGAAGATGGTCCATGCGACGCCGCATAGAGGAATCCGCCAAACGATGGCCCCAAAATCGTTGCCGCCTGAAAAATCGTCGCATTCCAGGCAACCGCGTTCGGGAAATCTTCCTCTGGTACCAGTTGCGTCAGGATCGAGCGGCTCGCCGTGCTGTTGAACGAGCGCACCAGTCCGATCAGTACCAGCACAATGTAGATCGGCATCACCGAGTGAAGCGTCCGGCGCGTCAACACCAGCAGCAGGGCGAAGCACACGGCATATCCCGCATAGCAGGCGGATAGAACATCGCGGCGCTCGTACCGGTCGGAAGCGTGCCCAGAGAGAGGAAACAGCAAAATCGCCGGCAGAAACTGTGCCAGCCCAACTAATCCCAGGTCGAGCGGGCGTTTGGTAATTTCGTAGACCTGCCATCCGACGGCGACCGCCTGCATTTCGACGGCGGCCACCACCAGGAAGCGCGCAACCTGGAACAGCACAAACGCCGGGTGGGTGAAAGCGGCGCGTCCATCTCTGGCGTCGGCAGGTGCGGGCATGAACTTCTAATCTGACACACAAATGCCCGGATGGGATGCAAAGATGTGTATGGCCAGGATCGGGGGGATGCCGGCGGCCTAACTCTGGCCGGCCGCGGTTGCGTTAGGCTGCGCCGGGAAGATCTCCACCCGGTTCCGACCCTTGTTCTTGGCCGCGTAAAGGCTGGTATCGGCCTGGCGCAGAAACTCTTCGATCGAGTGATCCCGCCGCGCCATGGTAGCCGTCACGCCCATGCTGATCGTCACCGCCGTGTCTCCGAATGGAGTCGAGACGCGGTCCTTCTCCACCAGCTTGCGGATCCCGTCGGCGCGCCGTGCTCCCGCCTCCAGATCGCATCCCGGTAGGACAATCAGAAACTCTTCCCCGCCATATCGTCCGACGACGTCATAAGGCCGCAGGTCAAGTTTCAACCGCCGCGCGATCTCCTTCAGCACTTCATCCCCGGCAGCGTGCCCGAGCGTGTCATTCACTCTCTTGAAATGATCGATGTCAGCCAGGATCAACGTCGTCGGCTTCGTCTCTCGCGCCGCGCGCGCCAGCTCCCGTTCCAGGCTCGCCAGAATCTCCGAGCGGTTGAGCAGGTTGGTCAGGAAATCATGCGTCGCGGCAAAACGCAGCGACTGCTGCAACTCAAGGATCCTCTTCCCTACATTGATCCGCGACCGCAGCTCGGTCGCGTCCACCGGCTTCGACAGGTAATCGTCTGCACCGGCTTCCATCGCGGCGATCCGGTCCTGCTTCTGCGTCTTCGCCGTCAGCATGACCGTGTAGATGTAGGTCCCGCGCGACAACTTCCGGATGCGCCGCAGCACATCAATGCCGTCCAGCCCCGGCAGCAGCCAGTCCAGAACCGCCAACTCCGGGGGATTTTCCCCTTCCAGCAGCTTGACCGCTTCCGTGCCGCTGCCCACGGCAACATACTCGAAGCCCCAGTCGGTCAGGTAGCTGCCGAGCTTTCGCCGTTCAATGTACGAATCTTCTACCAGCAGGATTTTCATGATGCCCGTGTGGATGGTGACATCCGGCCTGCGGAATCACAAGGTTACGGGCAGCTACGAAAGGACATGTACAGCCAGTGCGACACTCGAAAATCGGCTATTCCCTCTCTTTCACCAGGTACACGGCGATCCCGCTCAACACCGCCAGCATTCCCACGCACGGGATCAGCAATGACATTCGCCACTGTAGTTCCGCGCCGGCGACGGACCATTGATGCACAATGCGGCCCACGCTCAGCTCCGGCCACCACGATCCCCAGCGCAAACCGTAGCGATACTGGGAAACCAGAAACACCAACGCTACCAGGGAACTCACAACCCATGCGAAACTTTGCGCGACTGTGATCGGTTGAGTGACTTTCTGCGCGGCTTCATTCCGGCGCCGCAACTCCGCCCGCCACCACAGCAAGTTTGCCGGCACTCCCGGCTCTCGCTCCGCACTGGCTGTCCGAGCCCGTCGGAACGTTTCGGCCACCAGCACCAGGTCGCTGCAGCTGCGGCAGCCCTCCACGTGCGCGCCCAGTTCTGGCCCGCAGGCATCCGGCCAGTGGCCCGCCTTCAAGGCTCGCGTCAGTTCCGCTTCCCAACTGCATCCGCGGAGCATCATATTTTCCTCTGCCGCGCCGACTGCTGGCGCAAGAGCCGCGCTATCTTCCTTCGCGCTCGGAACAATAGCAGCCGGATGCTCGCCGCCCGCAGCCCGGTAATCTCGGCAATCTCGCGATGCGAATACTCCTCGGCATGAGCCAGCCACAGGAGCTGCCTCTCCCTCGGACGCATCCGCGCCATCGCCGGATCCAATATCGCGATCGAATCGAACGACCCCAGCCGATCCCGCGCCGCCAGCACCTCCTCCGGCACATCCTCAAGCGACGCCGACCGCGGCTGGCTCCGCCAGTAGTCGTGCAGAAGGTTGCTGGCAATCCGGAACAGATACCGCCGGTAATTCACCTCGCCGCCCTCCGGACACGACGCGCACAGGAACCGCAGGTAACTCTCCTGCATCAGGTCGTCCGCCAGCGCCGGATTCCCCGAAACCCGCGCCAGGTATGCCCATAACGCCGGCGCCGATCGCTGGTAAAAGCCCGCGAACGCATCGTTGTCCATGGGCAGCTCTCGGCTCCGCAATGCCGCGCGCGCTTCCACATTCGGAATGGCGTACTCGCCGTTCGTATCTGTTCTCCTCGACCGCATTTTGCCCCCGGATGTCGCCCGGAAGTGCCAGCGGTCAATCCATTCTGCCCTGCTGTTGCGGCATCAACCCAAGCCGCCGCGCCAGGACCCACGTAATCCCCGCAGAGATAATAAAGCCAAGTCCCGGCATCAGCACGACCGTTCCCAGCACAAGCAGCGGCGCCTCTCCGTCTGGAATGCTGTGCCGTAGCGAGATCAGCCCCACTCCCAGCAGCACCATCACTATCCCGATCTGCAGCGGCGTCAGCACGCGCGCCACCGGGCTCGGCACCGGCTCCTTCCTCTCGAATCCCACCGCGATCGGCGTCGCCTCCAGGAACCGCTTCCCCGCCTCCGTTCCCATATACGCCAACACTTCCTGCGAGGTTGCAAACCGCTCAATCAACTTGCTGTGAACGTCAGTCTGCAACTTGAAAATCCGCCCCCACCGCCGGTTCTCGAGCAGCACATGCACGAGCCACAAGAGCGCGCTCAGGATGCAGACAAAGACGAGAAACGGCACGCCGTCGTTGATGAGATCCCGAAGCGCCCCGGAAGGCGGCTGCGACAATTCGGGCCACAACTTGCGCTCGAGACTCTCACTCGGCGCTTCATTTTGGCCGTGCAGATTGCTGAAAAGGTAGAAATCCGGATTTTTCGCGATCTCCGGATGCGCCTCAAGAAAGTGCGCCAGCTCCGGATTATTCCGCGTCACATACTCGCTATCCGACAGCAACGATGGATCCCGCGCTACCACCTCCGCCAGCGTCGGACTCACTCGTACCATCTGCAGAAACTGGTCCTGCAGCGCGGCCAGATCCTTGGCGCTTAACTGGGCTGGATTCGCCGCTCCCGCTGGATTTACCCCGTGGACCGCCTGCGCCGCGCCGAGAGCCGTGAACAGCCCTGCGACAACCATGACACGAGCCGCTGCGGACCACCGACCTGACTTTTGCATATCCCCCCCGATACTCTGAATTGACAGTTCTTCCTCTATAACGGGGCAGAGTCAGGTTTGGTTAACAGAATTTTCGCGGGAAAAATGCTCAAGAAAAACTCGCAGGAAAAGAGGAGTTCCGTTCCCTACTACGCCACCAGCGGAGCGTTGGCCACTCCCGCCGACCCAAACACCCTCCGGTACCGCTCGATCTCCGCGGGCAATCCCAGCGCCTTGGAGTAGTTGTCGGAAAGCTTCACGGCGGGCCGGCCCTCCACCGTCGAAACTTTGCAGATCAGGCTGATCGGATCGAATCCGTCGCCGTCATTCGGATTGCATCCCCGGAAATCGTTGGTCAGCAGCGTGCCCCAGCCCGCGCTGAATCGAATCCTCCGGTCCGGCTGCCACTTCGTCGGATCATGAAAATCCGCCGCGCTCCGGAACATGCTTGGCCTCACTCCACGCCCCGGCGTTCCCGCGAAATAAGCGTGCAGGCCCAGGATTGCGTCCACATCCAGCGTGTCGGAAGCGATCAGCAATTTCTCTTTCGGATCCCGCCCGTGCGCCTTCAACCAGTCGATGTACTCATCCCCGGCAATGAACGGATCCTTGCTATCCACGCGTTGCCCCGTCCAGTCCGCCACCCAGTCCGGCGCGCCCGCCAGGAACTGCGTCGTCCCGAACGTATCGGGCAGCATCACCCGCAGTGCACCTTCATATGTCTGCTGCCACAGCTCGAGCACGCGGTACTGCGAGGCTTTCAAGGCCTCGTCATCAGGCGCCAGCGCCGCCGCCACCATCGGGATCTCGTGGGCATTCGTTCCGATCGCTTCCAGGTCGTGCTTGTGCGCCAGAAACGCGTTCGACGTCCCAATGAAATTTCCCCCCAGGTTCGTCGCCATCGCTACCACGACATATTCCTGCCACAGGAAGCTGTGCCGCCGCCGCGTCCCGAAGTCGGCCACGCTTAACCCCGGCACACCCCGCAACCGCTCGATCTTCCCCCAGAGCTTGGTCTTCGCGCGCGCGTATAGAATGTCGAGCCCGAACTCATTCAGCGTCTTCAAATGCGCCCGCGTTTTCAGCTCATCCAGAATCGCAAGCGCATATAGCTCCCACATCGTCGTTTCCGTCCACGCGCCATTGAAGCTCAGATGAATCTGCCCATCCCGCACCGACAGGTGATAATCCGACAGCCGGAAATCATGCTCCAGCCATTCCAGGAACTCCGGCCTGAAGATGCCCCGCGTGCCATAAAACGTATTGCCCGCCAGCCAGACCAGTTCTGACTTCCGGAAGCGCAGCCCCCTCACATGCTGCAATTGCACTTTCAGTTCTTCAATGTGGACTGTGTCCGCGATCCGTACGGAAGAATGCCGGTTCATCAGCGAGAATTCCACGCGCGTGTTGGGAAAATGCTTCCAGATGAACTGCAGCATCAGCAGCTTGTAGAAATCCGTGTCCAGCAGCGACCGGATTACCGGGTCCAGTTCCCAGTTATGGTTATGTGCGCGTTCGGAGAGATTGATGATCATCAGCGGAGACTAGGGACCACGGAACAGTGTAGAGGATCGAATCAGCTTAGGCGAGAAATGCTCAATGTCGCCCGGCTGCAACTGGCTTCGTTTCCAATCTCTCGTAGACTTCCTCCGCCCGCCGTAGCGCTTCCTGGACGTTCTCGCATATGTTTTCGTGCCCGATGACTTCCGCGAATTTCGCCTGATGAATGAGCTGCGAAGGCTGCTCTCGCGCGCCGCACAGGATCAGGGTGCGCTTGGCGGCGTGCAGTTGCTTCGCCGTTTCCTCGATCGCGAACAGCCCGGTCGCGTCCAGTGCAGTCATATTCCGCAGGCGAAGAATCACCACAGGCGGCAGTTTGTGCAAATTCTCGGTCACGACCGAAATCTTGTCTGTCGCCCCAAAAAGAAACGGCCCATGGATGCGGAAGATCGTCGCGTAATACGGGATGTCTTTATCCTGAAGAATGTGGACGCGCCCGTCCTCCACGTAATCGTCGGTCACCCGCGACACCGTCGTCGTCGATGCCACGCGGCTGATAAACAGCAGCGCCGCCAGGATCATTCCCGCTTCCACCGCCACCGTCAGGTCCGCAAACACCGTCAACGCAAACGTCACCAGCCAGATGCTGATGTCGGTTTTCGTCAGCTTGAGCAGTTGCGGAATCTCCCGCCACTCGCCCATGTTGTACGACACCACCATCAGAATTCCCGCCAGCGCCGCCATCGGCACGTAACTCACCAGCGGGGCCGCGAAGAGCAAAATGCATAGCAGCGTGAGCGCGTGGATCATTCCCGCCACCGGAGACTGCGCCCCAGACCGGATATTCGTCGCTGTTCGCGCGATCGCCCCGGTCGCCGGCAGTCCTCCGAACATCGGGGACACAATGTTAGCCACGCCCTGCCCGATCAATTCGACGTTAGGATTGTGCCGGTCATTGCTCATTCGATCCGACACCACCGCCGACATCAGCGATTCAATCGCCCCCAGCATCGCCACCGTGAACGCCGGCCCCAGCAAACCGTGAATCAGATCGGTACGAAATTGCGGGATCTGCAAGTGCGGCAGGCCGCCCGGAATTCCCCCGAACCGGCTCCCGATCGTCTGCACTGGAAGATGAAAGAAATACACCGCGCAGGTTGAAATCAGCAGCGCCACAATCGGCCCCGGGATTCGTGCTGACACGCTCCGGCACACCACCAGGATCGCAAGCGTGCACACCGCCAGCGCCGTCGCAGCCAACGAAAAAGTATGAAAGCTTTTTGCCAGCGCCTCCATGCGCAGCCAGAACACACCCGGAACCTTATCGAGACTCAGCCCGAAAAAATCTTTTATCTGTGTGCTCGCAATCAGCACCGCGATCCCGTTCGTGAATCCGATCACCACCGGCCGCGGAATGAACTTCACCGCGGAACCCAATCCCGTCACTCCCATGATGACCAGCAGCACCCCGGCCATCACGGTGCACATGAAAAGACCATCGACGCCGTGCGCCGCGATGATACCCGCGACCACCACGACGAACGCGCCCGTGGGCCCGCCAATCTGCGTCTTCGACCCCCCGAGCGCCGAGATCAGGAAACCGGTGACGATCGCACAGTAGATTCCCGCCTGCGGCGTCAGCCCCGAAGCGATTGCGAACGCCATGGCTAGCGGCAACGCCACCAGCCCTACCGTAATCCCCGCAATCAGGTCCAGCAGAAATTTGTGACGGTTGTAGTGCCGGAGACAAATGACGGACTTAGGTAGCCAGCTTTCAGTAAGGAAGACACTCCCCATGTTGACATTATCCCGCGCCATGCGGGAATCAGCTAGAGCCTTTAGAAACCGGGGATGTTCAATTCAGTACCTGAGAACAGGAAATGATGTGAGCGGCTCGAATCAAATCGCAGCGAAGCCGAACGCAGAGCCGGTCACCATCGAGCGGCCCCGATCAATACACCCCGGCCCGAAGGGGGCGCCACAGAAAAGCCCGGCACGGAAGCGCCGGCAAGACGCCCAATAACCGACCCGGTCCCCCTAGAGACGCCACCAACCCCGAGTGTTAACCATGGTTTACTTCATGTTGTATACTATTGCTAACTCGGCCCCGGGGCCTCGCGCGGAATGAACTTTCCCAAAATCTTCACGTCCGATGTTGTCGTCACTCACGAAGACATCGACCGCGCTCACGACCGCAGCCAGGTATTGCATGCTCGCACCCGGCCCGGCCTCTCGTCCCGCGCCCGTCTTCTCTGGCTGCTCATCGGCCCTGGCATCCTCGTCATGCTCGGCGAAAACGATGGCCCCAGCATGCTCTCCTATGCCGCCACCGGAGCCCGTTTCGGAATCGGTTTCTTTCTCCCCTTCGTCGTCCTGACCTTCCTCATGGCCTGCGTCGTTCAGGAGATGACCGTCCGCCTCGGCGCCGCCACCCATCGCGGGCACGCCGAACTCATCTTCGATCGCTTCGGACCTTTCTGGGGATGGTTCTCCATGATCGACCTCATGGTCGGCAATTTCCTCACGCTGGTGACCGAGTTCATCGCCATCCGCGCCGGCCTCGGATATTTCGGAATTCCACCCTGGATCGCCGTCCTCGCCGCGTGGATGGTTCTCTTCGCCGCACTCATGGCGCACCGCTATTGGACTTGGGAGCGCGTCACCCTCGCCGGCGCCATGTTCAATCTCATCTTCGTCCCGGTCGCTCTGCTCAGCCATCCCCACTGGCACTCGATCGGCGCCGCCATGCTCACCTGGAAACCGCTTCCCGGCGGCATCACGCAAGACACCGTCCTGATTCTCCTCGCCGACATCGGCGCTACCGTCACTCCGTGGATGCTTTTCTTTCAGCAAAGCGCGATCGCCGACAAGGGCCTCACGACCCACGATATCCGCTTCGGCCGCATCGACACGGTCCTCGGAGCCGCCCTCGCCTCGCTAGCTGCTCTGGCCACCATCGTCGCCACCGCGCCGCTCTTCGCGCACGGCATGTCCTCGGCGAATTTCGAGGCCGCTGAATTCGCCCAGGCGCTGCAGCCATTTGTTGGACACTGGGGCTCCGCACTCTTCGCGCTTGGGATGTTTGAAGCCGGCATGATCGCCGCCGTCACCATCTCCACTTCCTCCGCCTACGCCTTCGGAGAAGTCGCTCATCGCCCGCACAGCCTCAATCTTCCATTCAGTGAAGGAAAATCGTTCTATCTTGTCCTGATTCTGGAAGCCGCCGCCGCGGCCGCGTTAGTCCTGATTCCCGGGATCCCGCTCGTCTACATCGTGCTGGTGGTAAACGTGATCGCGGTCCTCGCCATGCCGCCGGCGCTTCTCTTTCTTTATATGCTCGTCAACGACCGCGAAATCATGGGCGACCTGGTCAGCCCACCTTGGGCGAACGTTCTCGCCATGGGCGTAGTAATCCTGCTAATCGCAGCGGGCATCCTCTTCGGAGTAAGCGTAATCGTCCCCCAAGCCCTGTCCCTGATAGGAGGAAAATGAAGATGAAAACAAAATACAACCGAGAAGCCAACGCAACCGTCGGCCCTAATGATCGCTAGGAACATCCGCCCCCGGAGGATGGCATGTAGGGACAGCCGCCCCCGGCTGTCCAGTCGAGCAAAGCTCGACCGCAACCGCAGCCGAAATCTCGAAGAAGTCAGAGGAAAAAAAGAGGCCCATCTAACCCGAGCGAAGCCGCGAAGCGGCCGCACAAGAAAGGCACGCAGTGCCAGCAGCGAAATGTCAAACTCGAACGACTCCGGCAGAAACGTCACAGACGCACGCGAAGAGGTCCCAATGAGCCAAACGCCCGAATCCCTCCCCGACGTAGTCGCCTCCCTCGAACCCGATCAACTGATCTCCGCCAAAGCGCATCACCGCATCGCCCGGCGCCAATTGACACTCACGGAAAAAATACTCTTCTGGGCGCTCCGCCTCTATCTTCTATTTATGTTCGCAGTAGTCCTCTACCAAATCTTCTCCCCCAAACACTAAAGAAACACGTAGGACAGCCGCCTCAGCCTGCCCTGAGCGAAGTCGCAGAGGCTGTCCGGCGACCCAGGCGTATCGGGCCGCAGCAGCAGCGCCGCCACACCACCGCCCCTACGCAAACGTCCTTCCACGCATTACACTGATACGTTACGCTCCGCGCCCATTCCAGGTATCCCATTTCTCGCGCGCGAGAAGCGGGGATTGGACTTCGACCTCCCAAGGAAGGCAATCATGTCGGTAAATAGCTTTAATTCCCGTTCCACTCTCAAAGTCGGCAACAAAGAATACGAAATTTATCGCCTCGATTCACTCGACAAGCAAGGCATCTCCACGAAGCACCTGCCTTTCTCCCTGCGCATCCTGCTGGAAAATCTCCTTCGCACCGAGGATGGGCGCAACGTCACCAAGGAGGAGATCCGCGCCCTCGCCGCGTGGAACAGGAATTCCAAGCCCGAAAAGGAAATCGCCTTCACCCCCAGCCGCGTCCTGCTGCAGGATTTCACCGGCGTTCCCTGCGTTGTCGATCTCGCCGCAATGCGCGACGCCATGAAGCAACTCGGCGGCGATGCCACCCTTATCAACCCGCTGCAACCCGTCGAACTCGTCATCGATCACTCCGTCCAGGTCGACGAATTCGGCTCCGCCGGCGCCTTCGACATGAACGCCCTGCTCGAATTCCAGCGCAACAAGGAGCGCTACTCTTTCCTCCGCTGGGGACAAACCGGCTTCCGCAATCTCGCCATCGTTCCCCCCGACACCGGCATCGTCCACCAGGTCAACCTCGAATACCTCGCCCGCGTCGTCTTCGTCCACGAATCCCCGGGCAAGCGCGTCGCCTACCCTGACACCCTGGTAGGCACCGACAGTCATACCGTAATGGTGAATGGCTTGGGCGTGCTCGGGTGGGGAGTGGGTGGGATTGAAGCCGAGGCCGCGATGCTGGGGCAGCCGGTCTCCATGCTGATTCCGCTGGTCGTGGGTGTGAAACTCACCGGACGTTTGCGTGAAGGTGCGACCGCTACCGATCTCGTCCTCACGATCACCGAGATGCTGCGCAAGCATGGCGTCGTCGGAAAATTCGTCGAATACTTCGGGCCGGGACTTCGCGATCTTCCACTCGCCGACCGGGCCACCATCGGCAACATGGCTCCCGAATACGGCGCCACTTGCGGCATTTTTCCCATCGACAAAGAGAGCCTGCGCTATCTGCAGCTCACCGGGCGCAGCGCCGAGCAAATCGCACTGGTCGAGGCCTACGCGCGCGAGCAAGGACTCTTCCACGACGAGAAGACTCCCGAAGCGGAGTACTCCGAACTGCTTTCGCTCGATCTCGGCAGTGTCGAGCCGAGCCTCGCCGGTCCCAAGCGCCCGCAGGATCGCGTCGTGCTCTCCTATGCGGGCGAATCGTTTCTGAAGGCACTCCCGACCCTCATCAAGCCCAAGTCCGCCGCGAAGACCAACGGTGGTGGTGCCGCAGCCGCCCCGAAACTTTCTGATGCCGCGAAGAGCACCGCCGTCCCCGTGGGTGTCTCGAAGAGCTGGGAGGCCGAGGGTGGAAACCCTGCGGCGATTGGCGTCGAAGATCCCAACGTCCACGAGCACGTTTCCGCCTCGGTGAAGGATTCCCTCAAGCACGGCAGCGTCGTCATCGCAGCCATCACCTCCTGCACCAACACCTCGAACCCCTCGGTCCTGATCGGCGCCGGACTGCTCGCCAGGAAAGCCGTGGAAAAAGGCCTGACTGTTCCGCCCTGGGTAAAGACTTCCCTCGCGCCCGGATCGAAAGTCGTCCGCGATTACCTCGAAAAGGCCGGGCTGATGCCCTATCTCGAAAAACTCAAGTTCCACATCGTCGGCTACGGATGCACCACCTGCATCGGCAACTCCGGACCGCTTCCCGAGGAAGTTTCCAAAGCGATCGACGAAAAAGAACTCGTCGTCGCCAGCGTGCTTTCCGGCAATCGCAACTTCGAAGGCCGCATCAACTCCGAAGTTCGCGCAAACTATCTCATGTCGCCTCCGCTGGTCGTGGCCTTCGCGCTCGCCGGCCACATCGATATCGATCTGCGCAAGGAACCTCTGGGCAAGGGCAAGGACGGGCAAGACGTCTACCTCGCCGATATCTGGCCAACCTCGCGCGAAGTCGAAGAGACCATTCAGCACTCGATTTCGTCGGAGATGTTCGCGAAATCCTATGCCGAAGTGTTTCAGGGCGACGAACGCTGGCAAGGCCTCGACGTGCCTGAGGGCGAGACCTATGCCTGGGACGAAGACTCCACGTACATCCGGCGCGCTCCCTACTTCGACAACATGGCGGTGAAGCCCGCGCCAGTCGAAGAGATCAGGAAGGCCCGCGCGCTCGCCGTTCTCGGCGACAGCGTCACCACCGACCACATCTCGCCGGCGGGCTCGATCAAGAAAGACAGCCCAGCCGGAAAGTATCTGCAGGAGCATGGCGTAAAGCCGGCAGATTTTAACTCCTATGGCTCGCGCCGCGGCAATCACGAAGTGATGGTGCGGGGCACCTTCGCCAATGTCCGCCTGCGCAACAAGCTGGTGCAGACCGAAGGCGGATTCACGCGCCACCTTCCCACGAACGCCGAAATGCCGATCTTCGATGCCAGCGAAAAATATCGCGCCGATGGCACGCCGCTCGTGATCCTGGCCGGGAAGGAATACGGCTCGGGATCGTCGCGCGACTGGGCAGCCAAGGGCCCGGCGCTGCTGGGCGTGCGCGCGGTGATCGCGGAAAGTTATGAACGCATTCATCGGTCGAATCTCGTCGGCATGGGCGTCCTGCCCCTGCAATTCCCCGCCGGCCAGAATGCCGAATCGCTCGGCCTGACCGGAGAAGAAGTTTTCGATATCACCGGCATCCGCGAAGTAGTCGACCACTTCGGCGCCGGGCGCACGGTAAAAGTGCGTGCCAAAGCCAAGGGCAAAGACGTGCTGGAGTTCGATGCCCTCGTCCGCATTGACACCCCGCAGGAGTCGCTCTACTACGCCAACGGCGGAATCCTGCAGTACGTATTAAGGCAGCTGCTAGCAACCAAGCCCCAGGCGGTGGAAGCGTAACCCATGTAGGCACAGCCGCCCCCGGGCTTTCCGGCCCATGTAGGGACAGCCGCCCCCGGCTGTCCGGCGGAGCGAAGCTCCGCTGCTGCCGAAAGCGTGAACCAACTCTCTTTCCCAACGACAAAAGGCGCGACCCCAAGGGCCGCGCCTGATTTGTCTGAAATTCTATCTCTACTTTCAGAATAGCAAATTGGGCAGGGCAAAATGGACATTTTCTCGGAAATATTTTGTGAATGATTGCAGCGAGTTAGGGGAAATCGGGGTGCTCAGGGGGCTTGACAAGATTTTCGTCGCGGATTGAGACAGCGTGATTGTGATCACATCCTGCGTCGTTGGCACATCGCGTGTTGACGCGGTCCTTCGCTCGCTTGTACTACGGCTCCGCTCTGGATGACCGCACTGGACTCGCGTTGCGTCTGGTTTGCTGGAAGTGTTTAATCCTCGGCGGAGCATTGTTCTGATGAAGTTCAAACTCGTGGTCATCGTCCTGATCGTTTTCCGCTTTGCCCTATCCGTTTTCGCGCAGGTCTCATCGTCACAGATCGACGCGATCTTCGCGCCGCTGAAGTCGTCCGATGCTCCGGGTGCGGCAGTGATTGTCATCAGGAACGGCAAAGCTGTATTTCGCCACGGATACGGCGTCACCGATCTGCGCACGCGGCGTCCGATCGACGCGCACACGAACTTCCGGCTGGCTTCCTTCACCAAGCAGTTCACGGCGGCGTGCATCATGATGCTGGTGCGCGAGGGCAAACTGCGCTACGACGATCACCTCACCGACATCTTTCCGGAGTTTCCCGAGTACGGGCGAGCGATCACGGTGCGCAACCTGCTGAACCATACTTCCGGGCTGAAAGACTACGGCGACATTTACGAGAAGCAGTTTCCGGATACGCCTCCCGAGAAAATTCCGCAGATTCTGGACGCGGGTGTCCTCAAGCTGCTCGAGCAGCAATCCAGCGGCGACTTCGCGCCGGGCACGAAGTGGGATTACAGCAATTCCGGATACGCGGTGCTGGCGATGATCGTCGAGAAAGTTTCCGGCAAGTCATTCGGCGAGTTTCTGCACGAACGGATCTTCGCCCCGCTCAAGATGGATCACACGCTCGCTTACGAGAAAGGCAAAAATGAAGTGCCGAACCGCGCGTTTGGCCACACCAGGAAAGACACCGGCTGGGTCGAGACGGATCAGAGCCCCACGTCGGCGGTGCTGGGCGATGGCGGAATTTATTCGTCGGTGGATGACCTGGCGAAGTGGGATCGTGCGCTGCGCGAGCACACGCTGTTAAGCGAAGCGGAGATGAAGCCGGCGCTTACGCCGGTGGATCCGACCGGCGGGCGCGCCCGCGATCCGAATGGAGCAACGGTGGACTATGGTTTCGGATGGTTTCTCGATCCATACCGCGGGCATAAGCACATGTGGCACGGCGGCGGGACGATGGGATTCCGTACGGTGATCCAGCGCTTTCCGGACGATGGGTTGACGGTGATCATCCTGGCAAACCGGGTCGATGTCGATCCGGCGGCGATGGGGTTGCAAGTGGCCGATTTGTATCTGGGCAAGTAGGGACGGCCTGCTGTCCGGCGCCTTGGACTATGGGGCCACTGCGGCTTTTGATGGATGGGCGTGGCGAGTTGCCGATGGGATTCGCAAAACCCGGTGAACCGGTTGCAAACGAGATTCTTCGCTCCGCCGGAAAATCGGCTGCGCTCAGGCTGACAAACATCGGTTATCAGTTTGTCTAGACGGTTGGCGGCGCCGAAGTGGCCGGCGGCGCGGGAGCGGCCGGTGGCGCGGCGGCATGGGCCGTTGTCTCGTTGACCAGGTCTTTCAGTTCCTTGCTCGGCTTGAAGAAGGGAATTTTCTTGGCGGGGACTTCGACGCGCTCGCCGGTCTTGGGATTGCGTCCGACGCGGGGCTTGCGCTGGCGCGTGCGGAAACTGCCAAAGCCGCGGATCTCGATCTTGTCGCCGGCCCGCAGCGAGCGCACCACGCTGTCAAAGATCGTTTCCACGATCACTTCGCTGTCTTTGCGCGTAAGCTCCGCTAAACGCGAGACTTCGTCAATCAGATCGGCTTTGGTCATAAGATCCCCTTCTTTCGAGTCAGGTGGAGCGGCTCGCGGGCCGCGATTTGCCCGCTGCGGGCTCGACCATGCCCCGGAAAAGCAGATTCTACTCCTCCCGGGCCTCCATAACCTTCTCAAATTTCAGGGGTTGGATGCAAGTTACGGTTTTGAGACGGGCCGGATTCGGCGTGGGAAGGGAGCCATCATCCCGCTGCACCCCTTACTTTTCAGAGGACTGATCTCCTTCACCCATTGCGCCGGTCGCAACGGACGTTCTTCGCTTCGCCTGTGCTGCGGTGACGCTCGGGATGACGTCCAAATTGTTTACTTCCAGAGGAAGTAGAAGCCGACCTCCTGCTCCATCAGCTTTTCGCGGGTGGGCAGGTATTGCGAGACGTCGCCGGTCATCAGGTCGAGCAGGGTGTGGCGATCTTTGTCGGGGCGGACGAGGGTGGGCTCGCCCTTGATGCCGACCGCCTTCGCAGTGTCAGCCACGGCAGCTTCAAAGTCGCCGACGTTATCGATGAGCTTCATCGACATCGCCTGCTGGCCGGTCCACACCTTGCCATTGGCGATCGACTTCACGTCGTCGTACTTCATGCCGCGGCCGTCGGCTACTGCCTTGATGAACTGGCCGAACATGTTGTCGATGAGTGACTGCATATAGGCCTGCTCGTTGGGCGTGAGATCGCGCGCCGGATTCCCGGTGTCTTTGAACTCGCCGGTCTTGATGACGACATCTTTGAGCTTGGCCCACTTCAGCAGGTCGCCGTAATTCACCCACTGCGCGATCACGCCGATGGAGCCGACGATGCTGCCCTCGTCGGCGAAAACCTTGTCGGTGGCGGATGCCACGTAATAAGCGCCGCTGGCCCCGACGGTTTCGATCGACGCGACGATTTTCTTCTTCTTCTCGGTGCGGACGCGCTTGACCTCGCGGTAGATCTCTTCGGACGCGGCCACGCCGCCGCCCGGCGAATTGATGTGCAGGATGATGGCCTTGATCGACGAGTCGTCGCCGAATTTCTTGAGTTGCCCGACCACTGGTTGCGGCGAAAGGATCACGCCGTCCAGGTCGACCACGCCAATGCGGTCGCCGAAGCCACCGAGGGCTGAGGTTTCACCTCCGCTCGCGTGCAAAGTCAGGTATACGAGTGTGAAGACGGCCAGTACGAAGAGGAAGAAAGCTCCTCCGCCGATAAGAATCCAGAGCAGGGTGCGGGAGCGTGCTTCAGCCATGGAGAAAGTTTAGCACCGGCTCAGCGTGCTGCGTCATCCCCAAGTGCCCGCGTTTTCATCAGCGGGCCGAGGGATCTCCCTTTCCCACAAGCTCGCGGAGATCGAGATCCTTCGCTCCGCCTGAAAAACGGCTACGCTCAGGATGACACCGCGCTGTGTTGACGCCCACTCACCGTGCTGCGTCATCCCCAAGTGCCCGCGTTTTCATCAGCGGGCCGAGGGATCTCCCTTTCCCACAAGCTCGCGAAGATCGAGATCCTTCGCTCCGCCGGAAAAACGGCTACGCTCAGGATGACACGCGCTCTGTGGGCGCCGGCGGCAATTCGAACTTGCCTTCCCGGGGCTTGGGACCTGAGAATGACGGGTCCGATCATCTGTCACCCGTAATACTCACGATTTGTTGCCTCAAGGAGTTGGCATGAAACCTGGTTCGCGACGTCATCGTGTCCCTCTGCTGGCGATTCTCGGCCTCGTTCTTCTGGCGATGCCGGTCGCCGCGCAAAATTTCAATATCCAGGAGCGCACGCTGAAGAACGGGATGAAGGTGCTGGTGCAGGAAGATCCTTCCATTCCGAACGTGGCGCTTTATATTTTTTTCCGCGTGGGTTCACGCAATGAACATGAAGGCATCACCGGCCTCTCGCATTTTTTCGAGCATATGATGTTCAACGGCGCGAAGAAATACGGGCCCGGCGAGTTCGACAAGGCGATGGAGGCCGCGGGCGGCGAGAACAACGCCTACACCACGAACGACATGACGGTGTACACCGACTGGTTCCCGAATTCCCAGCTGGAACTGATCTTCGACCTGGAATCGGACCGCATTCAGAACCTCGCCTTCGACCCGAAGATCGTCGAGTCGGAGCGGCAAGTGGTGTACTCGGAACGGCGCCTGCGCACCGACAACAACAACTTCGGCCTGCTCGACGAGCAACTGGAAGCAACGGCGATCATGGCCCATCCCTATCACTGGTCGGTCATCGGATGGCCGTCGGACATCGAGAAGTGGACGCTCGACGATCTCAAGAGCTATTTCGCGAAAGGATACTCGCCCTCGAATGCGACGATGGTGGTTGTGGGCGGGGTGAAGGCAGATGATGTCTTCAATCTGGCCGAGCGTTACATGGAAACGATTCCGGCGCACGAGCCACCTCCTCCAGTCCGCACGGTCGAGCCAAGGCAACTGGGCGAGCGCCGCGTTATCGTCCACAAATTCGCGCAGCTGCCGATCGTCGAAATCGGCTACAAGGTCCCGCAGGCGCAGGATCCGGATTACTACACGCTCGAACTTCTGCAAGCTGTGCTGACGCTGGGAGAAAGCTCACGGATGTACCGCTCCCTGGTCGACGGACAACAGCTTGCGGTGGAAGTACAGAGCTCGCACCTCGCGACCATCGATCCCTTCCTGTTTACGTTCACGGTGCAGCCGAGACAGGGAGTGGCTCCAGAGAAAGCGGAACAGGCATTTTACGCAGAGATTGAAAAAATCAAAACCTCGGGCGTGGACGAGCACGAACTGCAGAAGGCAAAGAACCAGGCGATCTCCGACTACTACCGCTCGCTGCGGGCGATCAACCGGCGAGCGAATGTGATCGGCGACTATGCGGTTTTGTTCGGCGATTATCACAAGCTCGGAACCGTTGAGCAGGAATACAACAAAGTGACGCCGGCTGACATCCAGCGGGCGGCGCAAAAATACTTTGCGGCCGACAACCGCACGGTTGCCACCCTCATTCCGGTGGCCGATTCTGATTCCGGAAAAGCCAACGCCGGCGACGAGGAGGACAAGCAATGACCGCGCGCAAGATCCTTTTCGTCGTGCTTATCGTTCTTCTTGCGATGCCGTTGGCTGTTGCGCAGTCGGCAACGTTCGAGCTGCCGGAATACAAGCACATTGCCTTGCCCAACGGGCTGACGGTGTTGCTGCTCGAAAAGCACAACATCCCGATGATCAGCCTGGAGATCGGACTGCGCTCGGGATCGGTGGCCGACCCTGCGGGAAAAGAAGGAACCGGGTCAATCACGGCGTCGTTGCTGCGCAAAGGAACGGCGACGCGCAGCTCGGAGCAGCTTTCCGCCGACATCGATTTCATCGGCATGGATTACAACACGCGCGTCGATCAGGACGGAACGCACATCTCGGCGGACTTTCTGAAGAAGGATCTGGATGCGGCGCTGGCACTGGTTGCCGACATGGTCCTGCATCCGACGTTTCCCGACGACGAAGTGAAGAAGAAACTGGCGCAGGAGCAGGATGGCATCCGCTCGGCGAAGGATGATCCGCGGGAGGTGATGCAGCAGTATTTTATGAAGTTTTTATTTGGCGACCATCCTTACGGGCGGCCGCCTGAAGGAGACGAACGCTCGCTCGCCAATATCAGCCAGGCGGACATCGCGGGCTTCTACCGCAAGCACTACACGCCCGGGAATGTGGTGATCGCGGTAGCGGGCGATTTCGACGCAGCGGCGATGCAGGCGAAGTTGACGGAGATTTTCGGGGCGTGGAAGGGCAAGACGCCGGCGGTACCAGCGGTTCCGGCTCTGAAGACGGTGACCGGCAAGCGCGTGCTCGTGGTCGACAAGCCGGATGCAACACAAACGTACTTCATGATCGGCAACGTTGGGATCGGCGACACGAACGCCGACCGCGGATACATCAACGTGGTCAACACCCTGTTCGGCGGGCGCTTTACATCGCTGTTCAATACCGAATTGCGCATCAAGAGCGGATACAGTTACGGCGCGTACTCGTATTTCGAGCAGATGCGGGCGCCGGGGCCGTTCATCATGTCGAGCTTCACGAAGAATGCGACGACCGAGCCCGCGCTGGACAAGAGTTTCGAGGTGCTGGGCCGTTTGCACAAGGACGGCTTCGGAGCCGTCGATCTCGCGTCGGCGAAAACTTACATCAACGGCAACCTGCCGCCGCGCTATGAGACGACGCCGCAACTGGCGCGAGCAATGATCGCGCTGGAGCTGGCCGGCATCACGCGGGAGCAGTTTAACCAGAACCTGGTGCGGCAACAGAGCACCACGACTGCCGATGCACACCGCGTGATCGATACCTACTTTCCGAATCAGGATTACGTGCTGGTCATGATCGGGAAAGCGAGCGAGATTCAGAAGATCGCGGCGAAGTACGGGACCGTCGCGATGAAGAAGATTGCGGATCCGGGCTTCTAAGAGCTTTACTCTCCCGTCCCAGACCTGGTGGATGACTAGGCTTTGAGAAATACCTAGAGCGTGATGACCTTCAGCGCTTTCGGCTGCACGGACACTTCAATCGGTGTGCGGCAGACGAACTCTCCATCGGCATAGACATCGAGTGGGCGCCCGGTCTCCACGCGCACGCGGGGCGCTTGAAAATATTCAACCTCGCGAATGCCGAGATGACGTCCGGCGTAGACACTGGGAAAGACGGCGAAGAGCTTGAGGCGATTTACAGCCCGGACCAGGCAGATATCGAGCAGGCTGTCATCCATGCTGGCTTGCGGCGCAATTTTCATCCCGCCGCCGTAAGTGGACGTATTGGCGAAGGCCGCGAGCGTGGTCGGCTGATCGCTGAGCGTGCTCCACTCCCTCTTCTCACTTGCGCCGTTTGTTAACGAGAGCGCCGGAACGTTGACTTTCATCGACACCGGCGAAAAGCGGAAGATGCTGGGAAGCAGGCTGAGCGCATATCCGCCGTTTCCACGCAGCCAGCGCGGCAATTCGTTGGCGCGACGGGCAACCTCGCCGTCGATGCCGACTCCGGCGACACAGGCGAAGTAGCGAGTCAACGCGGGCTCGCGTGGCTCGCCGTGGTCGAGTGAAGTAATCACTCCCAGGTCGACTTCTCGTACGTTGTCCGCGCTCCTGCAGAAATTTTGCCATGCCGCCATTGCATCGCGAACGCTTTTGATTTGCAGCGCGCGCGCAAAGTCGTTACCGCTCCCGGCTGGGACGATGAGCACAGGCCGATTCAGGCGGACGAGTTGCGAGAGATGACGGTGGATGGTGCCGTCTCCGCCGAAGAGGAGAATTGCGTCGACGTCTTTGGAAGCAGCGGGAAGGCCAATGCGCCAGTCGATGGCCGGGTCGTGCTGGAAGGGTTGAAGGTTCTTGCGGGAACATCCCAACCCGAAGATCGCAGCGGCGCGCACCGGCGACGAGGGTAGCAGAATTGATTATGTAGGGACAGCCGCCCCGGCTGTCCGCGGAGCGAAGCTCCACTTCTAGATGCATTCGGGAATACTTCACGCTCTCAGGAATTTGCTTGTGGCGGATTGCAGGCGAGCGTTGCTCGCCCGGACAGCCGGGGCGGCTGTCCCTACATGTGCAAAGCGAAGGGGTTTATAAATTTCTTTTGCCACAGCCAGGGATAGTCTCTCCAGTTTCTGACCAGTCCATAGCGGACCGGATTCTGCATCACGTAGTCGATCTTCGCGTCCAGGTTTTCTGACACCCGCAAAACGTGATCGAACGACTCGGTCTGCCGGACCCTCCCCTTGCGGCCCAAGGCCTTGTTGATTCTGTGTGCGGAGGCTCCCTTGATCGCGCCCATGATTTTGCCCAGGGACCACACCTCCATCCCGGCGTTGTCGGTTAACGGTGTGAGGATCAAGTGGACGTGATCGGGCATCACGACGGCAACTTTGAGGTCGTAGCGTGTTCCGTTGTCATGCAGGCAAGAGTCGAGGATGAGTTCGCGAACTTTCTCCGGCACGATCCAACGCTTCTCGGTGCAAAAGGTGATGAAGTGAGGCTTGTCGTCGCATTGCAGGTGTGGAAGCTTTCTGCGATAGAAGGCTTGTGGCATTGCAGTTTCTGTAGGGACAGCCGCCCCCGGCTGTCCGCGGAGCGAAGCTCCGCTGGTTTTCATGGTAGAGCTGAAAACGGATTGGCCGGCGGTTGTTGGTGGGTTTTTCTGAGCGCGGATTCCAAATCGGGAATCGTGATTGTGGTTAGCGCAGGCGAGCGTTGCTCGCCCGGACAGCCGGGGGCGGCTGTCCCCACATGGCCTGTCACTTTTTACCGCTGGAGCCGACGACTCTTACCCTTTTCATTTTTCGACCAACTCGCAATAGGAAGTAGTGGTTCAGAAGAACATCGGCAACGAAAATATTTTCACCAATGACCTCCGCGTCCACCGCGACAGCTCTGCTTTTCAAAAGCTTCCCGGCTTCGCTGTTCGATCCAGCGAGGCCAACTTGTCGAATTAGCTTGTCGAGACGAATTGTTGATCGCTCGTTCGGGTCAACGCCTCGACCAATCATCAGGTCAACTTTCTTGGCTTGGGAATCGGCTTGTATGTCGACGACCGGAACATCAACGGAAACGATATCCTCCGGCACTTCATCCTTCTGGAACTGTTTGGCCCAGTCTTCCGCTGCTTTGGTCGCGGCTTCCACTGAATGGAAGTCCGTGACGATGCGGCGGGCCAAATCTTTTTTTGCCTGCATGGGATGCGCTTCCCGTTTCATCTTTTCGATTTCGGCGAGCTGCACGTCGGTGAGTAGTTCGTAGTAGCGCCACATCATCTCGTCAGAGATGCTCATCACCTTGCCGTACATTTCGAGCGGCGCCTCGTGAATGCCGATGGCATTGCCGAGCGACTTCGACATCTTTTGCACGCCGTCGAGGCCTTCGAGGATCGGCGTGGTCAGGACGACTTGCGATTCTTGTCCGTAGGCACGTTGCAGTTCGCGGCCGACGAGCAGGTTAAATTTCTGATCGGTACCGCCGAGTTCGACGTCAGCTTCGAGGGCGACGGAATCGTATCCCTGGACGAGCGGATAGAGCAGTTCGTGCACCGAGATCGGCTTCTCCTCCGTGAAGCGCTTATGGAAGTCTTCGCGCTCGAGGAGTTGCGAGACCGTGTATTTCGCCGTCAGGCGGATGAAGTCGTCGGTGGTGAAGGGGCCGAACCAGCGGCGGTTGAAGTCGATCACGGTTTTTTCCGGATCGAGGATCTTGAAGACTTGCGCCTTGTAGGTTTCGGCGTTCCGCTCGATTTGTTCGCGAGTGAGCGGCGGTCGCGTAGCCGAACGCCCGGTGGGATCGCCGATCATCCCGGTAAAGTCGCCGATCAGGAAAATGGCGGTGTGCCCAAGATCCTGAAAATGTTTCAGCTTGCGCAGCACCACGGTGTGGCCAAGATGGAGGTCGGGCGCGGTCGGATCCATGCCGAGTTTCACGCGCAGCGGCTTGCCGGAGGTGCGGGACTTTTCGAGCTTGGCGCGGAGGTCGGCTTCGCGGATGATTTCCGCCGCGCCTTTTTTCAGGTAGGTGAGTTGTTCTTCTACGGGAGCGAAGTTTGGCATGGGAAGAGTCATTATAAGGAATGGGCGCGGGAAGCAGAATTGGAGCGGTAGAATGCGCGCAAGCAAGCGGGCCGATACGCCTGCGCCACCGGACAGCCGGGGGCGGCTGCCGCTACACTCTGATGAGTCGATCGCTCATGAATGTGAACATTCGCAAGGGTGTGGCTGGTGACGTTCCCCGGTTGCGGGAGATCATCGAGGCCTCGGTGCGCGGGTTGCAGGCGGAGGACTACTCTCCCGCGCAGTTGGAGGGCGCGCTGCAGAGCGTGTATGGCGTCGACAGCCAGTTGATTGCCGATGGGACTTACTTTGTCGTGGAGACTGCTGGCGGGAGCGCGCCGCTGATCGTGGCTTGCGGCGGATGGAGCCAGCGGAAGACGCTTTATGGCGGAGATCAGTATGCGGGGCGGGAGGATTCGATGCTCGACCCGGCGCGGGATGCGGCGAAGATCCGGGCATTCTTCGTACATCCCGAGTGGGCGCGGCGCGGGATTGGATCTCTGATCCTCGAAGCCTGCGAGAATGCGGCGGTAGCAGCGGGGTTTAAACGCCTCGAGATGGGCGCAACTTTGAGCGGTGTGGTGTTCTATCGGGCCAAGGGATACGCGGAGATCGAGAAGCAATCGGTGCCGCTCACGAATGGCGAAACGCTGCCGATTGTGCGGATGGGCAAGAACGTGTGACGCGCGGAGCGTTCAGGCCCGCTTCAGTCTTCTTCCGACAATCTGAAACTTTCCTCCCAGCACAATTCCAATGGCTTCGGTGTAAGCAAGGTGCTCCTGTTCGAGGATGCGGGCCGAAACGGTGTGCTCGTCGTCGGAATCGAGCACCTGGATGGCTTTCTGCACGATGATGGCGCCGTGGTCGAGTTCCTCGTCGACGAAGTGAACGGTGCATCCGGAAATCTTGACGCCATAGGCGAACGCCTGCTCCTGCGCTTCAAGGCCGGGAAAGGCGGGCAGCAGCGAGGGATGGATGTTCAGAATTTTTTGCGGGAACTGTCGCACGAACCAGGGAGAGAGCAGGCGCATGTACCCGGCGAGGCAGATGAGGTCGACATTGTGTTGCCGGAGAGCGCTGACGACTTCGCGATCGTGTTCTTCGCGCGGGCGTCCTTTGCTCGGGATAGCAAGGGCCGCCAGGCCGCGCTCGCGGGCTGTGGCGAGGCCGGGGGCGTCGGGTTTGTTGGATATGACGACGGCGATGCGGACGTTCGGTATGCGTCCGGCGTCGATGCTGTCGGCGATGGCGACGAAGTTGGATCCGCGGCCGGAGAGGAGAATTCCGAGAGAGTGCATGGGGCTTTCAACGATCGAAAGATCATCATAATTCAGCGCGCGGGTGCGGGCCCGGGGAGAATGCGCTGCGGCCCGGTACTTCTGGGCCGCTGGACAGCCGGGGGCGGCTGTCCCTACATGTTTTGACTTTGCTACATGGTGCTTTGAAGCTGGCCGAGAAGTTGTTGATCCTGACCCGCCAGGCTCGGAGGAAGTTTCGAGTACTGGAGATTCTCTGCCGCGGATTGGCCGTCGGAAATGATGTACTGCACGAAATCCTTCAGCGTTTGCTGCTTGGCTTGACTCTTGCCTTGCTTTGGCACCAGCAGATACGTCAGGCCGGAGATGGGATACGCATCCTTGGCGCTAGCCGGTGGATTGACGACGGGAGTGCGGACATCTTTCGCGAGTTCATCGTGGAAAGCTTCGATCGCGGCGGTCGCAGCGGCGGCCGTCGGTTCGATCCAATTGCCTGCCTGGTTGCGGATGAGCGCCACGGGCAGCTTATTCTCCGCAGCATAGGAGAGCTCGACGTAACCGATCGCGCCCGGCGTCTGCCGGACCGTTCCGGTCACGCCTTCGCTACCCTTGCCGCCCACGCCGACCGGCCAGGAGACCGAGATCCCCTTGCCGACTTTCTTCTCCCATGCGGGACTGACTTTCGCAAGATACATCGTGAAGATGTTGGTGGTGCCGCTGCCGTCGGAACGGTGGGCGACAACGATGGGAGAATTGGGCAGCGCGACGCCCGGATTGTCTTTCTTAAGGGCGGGATCCTGCCAGGTCTTGATTTCGCCGAGAAAAATTCCGGCGAGGGTCTCGGGACTGAGCTTCAGCGGAGTCTTCAGGTCGGGAAGATTGTAGGTGATGCAAACGGGGCCGGCGCTTTCGGGGATTTGCACGAGTGGCGGCATCTCCTGCATTTGCTGGTCGTCGAGTGCGGCATCGCTGGCGCCGAAATCAACCAGGCCCTTCTTGAGTTGCTGAATGCCTCCGCCGCTGCCGATCGACTGGTAGTTGATCTGAACGCCAGGGTGGCCGCTCTGATAACTCGATATCCAGTGCGACATCGCAGGGTTGATGAATGTCGAGCCGGCGCCGATCAGGGATTTGTCGTTCGCTGGCGGCGTACCGGAGGAGTTACAGGCGGTGAAAAAAGCGATCAGGGCTACGATTCCGATTGCGTGGCGGAGGTTGGGCATGGATAGCCTCCTTTTGAAGTTTATGATGTCGGCGGCGTCAGAGGGGAGTGTTAAAGGAGTGTGAAAATCCACAGGGCTCGGTAGCGGATTCCGCCACTCGTTTTCATTGAGGGGGCTGGGGTTGAATCCTAGCCGCGGCCCCGGTACTTCTGGGCCGCTGGACAGCCGGGGCGGCTGTCCCTACATGGTCAGCTGTAGATTACTTTGCGCTCGCCTTTGATGATGCGGCCGATGGTGTAGTACTTTTCGCTGACGCGCTCGAGCACCGATTGAGTTTTCTTGAACTTGGCTGGTGGTACGACCAGCAACATCCCCAAGCCCATGTTGAAGGTCCGAAGCATTTCTTCCTGCGGGACCTGGCCGAGTTGCTGCAGGTGCTCGAAGATGGGAAGCACGGGCCAGGAGCCGAGTTCAATGGCAGCCGCAGTACCGCGGGGCAGGACACGCGGCAGATTTTCGGTAATGCCTCCGCCGGTGATATGCGCAAGCGCTGAGACGCACTGGGCGTCGATCAGCTTCTTCAGGCACGGCCAATAGCTCTTGTGCGTGCGCATCAGCTCGTTGCCCACCTTGTTCTTCACTTCGTTGACATAGGTTTCGGGCGAGTAACGCGCAACCTCGAAGAGCAACTTGCGGGCGAGAGAGTATCCGTTGGTGTGCAGGCCGTTGGAAGGCAGGCCGAGGATGATGTCGCCGATCTGAACGTCTTTGCCGGTGATGATCTTTTCGCGGTCAACGACGCCGACGATAAATCCGGCGAGGTCATATTCTCCGTCGGGATAAAAACCGGGCATTTCAGCGGTTTCCCCGCCAATCAGTGCGCAACCATTGTGCTTGCAGGCGTCGGCAATGCCTTCCACGACTTTCTCGGCGACAGAAGAATCGAGCTGGCCGGTGGCCAGGTAATCCATGAAAAAAAGCGGCGCGGCGCCCTGCACGGCGATGTCGTTGACGCAATGGTTGACCAGGTCGGCTCCGACGGTGGAGTGCAGGTCCATCTCGAAGGCGATTTTGAGCTTCGTACCTACGCCATCGACGCTGGAGACAAGGAGCGGATCGGCATACTTTGTTTTGTCGATGGAAAAGACCCCGCCAAATCCGCCAATTTCGCTGAGCACGCCGCGGGTAAAGGTCTTGTGCGCGAGGTACTTGATGCGCTGCTTGGTGCGGTTGGCGCGGCTGATGTCGACGCCGGCGTCGGCATAAGTGATCGGCGTTGGACTGGGCGAGGGAGGCTTGGCCACAGATTCTTCCGTCAAAAAGTCTCGCTTGTGATGCGGGGTTACAGGTCGGGTGCCGCGGTTACGGCCAAACGGTTCCTAAGGCCGCTCATTGTAGCACGTTCGTGGGGGTGGATTCGGAATCACGAGGGCGATGTCTGGATTTTTGATTTGTGATTTTTGATTGTCGATTGAAAAGCCTCGGTCTTACGCGGGGATCGGCCTCCGCGGACACCGGCGGCCAACTCACAGACACTGCTCCGGTTTTCCACGGGCACTTATGCCCGTTCGAGGGGCCTCAGATCCCTAGTGAGCGATGAAATCCGAGATGAAGTACGCGAGAACTCCAAACAGCGTCAGACCACAGATGCTGTAGGCAGTGAGCACCCAGGCTCCGCGGCCTTCGTGCTTGACTGAGAGAGATGAAGCGTTGGACGACTGATTAGGAGAGACGACGGGGGCCCGATCTTCCATGCAAGAACCTCCAGACGGAAAGATCGTGGCGCACATTACTGGTATGCGTCACGCCCGCCCCGCATCGCGGCGGGGCAGGACCATGGCGGTGATTTTACCCCGATTTCATGCGGCCGGCGGAATTAAATGTGATTCGGATCACAGGATTTATATGAAAAACATATTTCCTGTGATGCAAATCCTCCTGGGACTTCAAACCCTTAAACCACGAAGGGCACGAAGTATCACCAAGGAAAGACCTCGAAAGCCTTGCTGTCTTCGCATCCAAGCGACACTTGCAGCCGCTTGGGCTGCAAAAACCGCACGCCCTTGGCGTGGGATAATACCTGCTAACCATATGTATCGATGCCTTCTCGTTGCCTTCTGTTGGTTGGCGATTGCGGGTGCGAACGCCCAGCAACCGACGCCGTCCCCAGCCCCTTTGCCAGCGCCTTCGGGCGCCACACCTCAGTCGAATGCGGACAAGAATCCGATTGAAGCGCCGGCCCCGCCGAAGTCCGCCGAGAGCAATCACGACTACGCGCAGGAATCGTTTGTCATCGAGCAGATGCACTCCAAGTACCGCTTCGAGGAGGATGGGACCGGGCGGAAGGAAGTGGTCGCGCGAATCCGGATTCAGAGCGAGGCCGGGGTCCAGCAGTGGGGACAATTGCAATTCGGCTACAACTCGGCAAACGAGCGAGTAGAGATCCCATATGTGCGGGTGGTGCGCAAGGACGGCAGCGTGATCACCGCAGACGCGGATGCGGTGCAGGACTTGAGTGCGCCGATCGAGCGCGAAGCTCCGGTGTATACCGATTACCGGCAAAAGCATGTGACGGTGCCGGGGCTGCGGCCTGGCGAAGTTTTGGAATACAACCTGGTCACGGTAATTCATACGCCGCTGGCGGCGGGACAATTCTGGACGGACTACGAGTTCGACAAGAGCAACATCGATCTGGACGAAAGCGTCGACGTCGATGTCCCGGTGGGCCGCTCCCTGAAACTGAAAACGAAGCCAGGCATGGATCCGAAGATCACCGAGGCGAATGGGCGGCGCGTGTATCACTGGACGAGCTCGCACCTGCAGCGTGAGGAAGAGAAGGCGGACGAGAAGAAAAAGAAGAAACATCGTCCCGAGGACGAGCGGCCCGATATCCAGATGACCACCTTTGAAACCTGGGATCAGATCGGGCGCTGGTATGCGGGCCTGGAAAAAGACCGGCGCGTGCCGTCGGCGGATGTGAAGGCGAAGGCAGCCGAGTTGACGCGGGGCTACACCACAGATCTGGACAAGACGGAAGCGCTCTACGATTACGTGGCGAAAAACTTCCGCTACGTCAGCCTCTCACTCGGGGTGGGACGATATCAGCCGCATGCGTCAAATGATGTGCTGCACAACCAGTATGGCGACTGTAAGGACAAGCACACTCTGCTGGCGTCGATGCTCGAGGCTGAGGGCCTGCATGCGTATTCGGTGCTGATCAATTCCAGCAGGAAGCTGGATCCCGACGTGCCGTCGCCCTCGCAATTTGATCACGTGATCACGCTGTTGCCGTTGGGGAAAGAAGAAGTATGGATGGACACAACGGCCGAAGTGGCGCCTTTCCGGCTGCTCGCATTTCAGTTACGGCATAAGCAGGCGTTGGTGATTCCTCCGGCGGAGCTCACTTCGGCTCCCGCGCCGCATTTGGAGGAGACGCCCTCGGACACGCCGATGCCGGATACGGAAGCGTCGGAGATTGACGGCAAGGTGAACGAGATCGGCAAGCTCGAGGCGCACGTGCACTACCAGTTTCGCGGCGACGAAGAGCTGGTTCTGCGATCGATCTTCCGGCGGGTTCCGGAAGCGAACTGGCAGCGGGTCGTCGAGAACATCAATGCGAGCCTGGGCGGGGACGTTACGAATCTGAAGGTGAGCGACCCGGCGGCGACGCGCGAGCCGTTCACGGTGTCGTACGACGTGTCGCGGGTAAATTTCCTGGATTGGTCGAAGAAAAAAACGGATATCGGGTTGCCGCTGATGCAGTTCAGCCTTCCGGAAGTGGATGAGGATGATACCGATGCCGATGCGGAGCCCTTCAAACTGGGGCCGAAGGCGTCGTATTCCTACAAGATCAGGCTGGAGTTGCCGGCGAAGTACACGATTCATTCGCCGCTGGCGATGACGTTGAAGCGCGATTACGCCGAGTACGAGGCCGCGTACAAGGTGGATGGCGTCGTGTTTACCGGATCGCGCATGCTGACGCTGCGCACGGATGAACTTCCGCAGGCTCGAGCTTCGGATTATTCGTCGTTCCGGCGGGCGGTGGGTTCGGATCTCTCCCAATTATTAGCAGTGGAGAGTTCAGTGGCGGCGGCGCCGGTGCCTCCGGCTGACATGAAGGCCGACGACCTGGTCGAGAGCGCACGCGCAGCATTGAACAGCGGGCAGTCTGAGGTTGCGATCGCGCTGCTCAGGCGCGCTACCGACGTGGATCCCAAGAACAAATTCGCCTGGAACTTCCTGGGGGCCGCGTACTTCAATCTGCATCAGGATAGCCAGGCGATCACGGCATACCAGAAACAGCTGGAAGTGAATCCGTACGACGACTACGCGTGGAACAACATTGGCCGCGTGTACTGGAACGAGCGGAAATACGAAGAAGCGGAGAAGGCGTTCAACAAGCAACTGGAAAATAATCCGCTCGACAAGTTCACCCATCTTTATCTCGGGTCGATGTACGCGGAGTGGCACAAGTACAGCGAGGCAGCGCCCGAACTGGAGAAAGCAGCATCGCTGAATCCGGATAACGCGGAGTTGCAGGTATCGCTGGGAGATGCGTATCTGAATTTGGGGCAGGATGAAAAAGCGCTAGCGACCTTCGATCATGCCGTGGAACTCTCGGCGACGCCGCTGGTGTGGAATAACATCGCGTACCAGTTGTCGCTGAAGAAATCGCACCTGGACAAGGCGCAGCAGTATGCCGAGTCGGCGGTGTCGGCGACGGCGGCGGCGTTGCGGAATGTTTCGCTCGACCGGTTGACGTTGCAGGACACACTGCTGGTGCCGTCGTTAATCGCGTATTGGGACACACTGGGATGGGTGCACTTTGCGGAGGGCGATCTCAACACGGCGGAGAAGTACGTGGCGGCAGCCTGGGGGTTGGGACATCACGGCGAGGTCGGAGACCACCTGGGCCAGATCTACGAGAAGCGCGGGGAAAAAGACCGGGCGGTGCAGACGTATGCGTTATCGATGAACGGGACGCGTCCGACGCCGGAGACACGAGAAAGACTTGCGTCGTTGACGGGCGGCGATGCCAAGGCCGACGCGACGGCGGCGCGCTACAAGGAAGAATTGCAGCACCTGAGCACGGTCGATCTGGGCAAGGCGACCCAGACGGGGAATGCGGATTTCTTCATCCTGCTGAGCGGCGGCGGGGGAGCGCAACCGCGGGTAGATGCAGTGAAGTTTGTCAGCGGCGACGAGAAGCTGAAGTCATTCACAGAAGCGCTGCGGAACGCGGATTATCATGTGACGTTTCCGGATGAAACGCCGGTGAAGATTTTGCGGCGAGGCACATTGTCGTGCTCGGTGACGACTGGGAAGTGCGGCTTTACGTTGACTCTTCCGGATGACGTGCGGACAGTGGATTAGCGCGACTATGGCTCGAGCTTCCATTTCCGAAGAGAGAACGGCAGCGCGGGTTGCGCTGGTGGAGCAGCATATACGGTTCGAAAACCAGCACGACCTGGAGGGTGTTCTCGGCACGTTTGGTCCCGTGGCGCAATATGACGATGAGGCATGGAGCGAGCACCATCACGGTTTGAACGGCGTGCGCTCGTTCTACGAGCAACTGATGCGGGCGCTGCCGGACCTGGAGATCGATGTAAAGCGGACACACGTGACGGACGACGCGATTCTTGTCGAGGTCATGATTCGAGGCACGCACCTGGGCGAATGGCGGGGCCTGATGGCGACGGGGCGACGCGTCGAGGTGCCGCTGATGGGTGTCTATACATTCGACAACGACGACAGGCTCGCAGGGGAACGGATCTATTACGACCGCGGTACGGTTTTAAAACAACTTGGAATTTTTCGCGAGCCGCAAAGTTTGACAGGGCGGATCGCCATCCTCGCAACGCATCCAGTCACAATTGCGCGGGCGTTGGGGCGGAAGATGCTGCAACGGTAAATTCTGAAACCGCGGCTGGGATTCTTCTAAAAACGCATTCAGAGCGGCCCGATCATCCCGGGGCTGCTGTTCCTGGCATGGCTATCCCCTGCATGCGGGAGCGGGAGATCCCTCGGCCCGCTGGTGAATGCGCGGGCCTTCGGCGTGACGCCTGGAGTAATTTTCAACGATTCCCACTTTTTTGCTGCTCGGTTGCACCTGGCTGCGGCCCGATACTACTGGGCCGCCGGACAGCCGGGGGCGGCTGTCCCTACATTGCTTTCCTGCATTGCTTCCTGCATGAATCCTGAAGGCATTACATAACTTTACTGCGGGGCGGTGTTTGGGCTGCATCTTCGGTTGTTTGGGGAGCATCGAAAAAGTTGAGGTTGAATTTCGAGGATTTGCGATGCTCAGACAGATTCAAATTCGTTCGACATTTGCTTCGAAAGTTTTAGCTCTTCTCGTGATCGCCGGGTCGATGGCGATCTTTGCGGTGGCACAGGATCAGAATTCGCCGCCCCCTCCACCCGCGGACCAGAATGCACCGCATGGCGACTACAATCCGCCGCCCCCTCCACCGCCGGCGAACAATGAAAATCAGCCGTACAACGAGGCGCCGCCGCAGAACGCGATGGTGCCTCCGCAGCAACTCGACGGCCTGGTGTCGCGGATCGCGTTATATCCCGATCCTTTGCTGGCGCAGGTGCTGACGGCCGCGACCTACAGCGATCAGATTCCGGAAGCAGCGCAGTGGGCAAACGAGCATGCCAGCCTGCATGGCGATGCGCTGGCAGACGCCATCCGCGAAGACAATCTGCAGTTTGACCCGAGCGTCATGGCACTGCTGCCATTTCCCTCCGTGCTGAACATGATGGCGCAGGATCCGCAGTGGACGCAGCAACTGGGGAATGCGGTGCTGGCAGAGCGTCCGGCGGTCATGGACGCAGTGCAGCATCAGCGGCACGAGGCGTACCAGTACGGATATCTGCGGTCAAATCCGTACGACCGGGTGGTCGACTCCGAAAACGATATTCAGATTTTGCCAGTGAATCCTGGATACATCTACGTGCCGACGTACGATCCGTATCTGGTGTATGGGCCGCCGCGGCCGGGATTTTATATTGGCGGAGCGATCCGCTTCGGTCCGGCGATCGTGCTGGGCGGGGCGTTTGCGCCGTGGGGCTGGTCGCATCCGTACTTCGACTGGCGCGGGCACGGAATTTTCTTCGACGCGACGCCGTGGAGCCGCGGCTGGGTGAATCGCGGTTACTACGCTCATCCGTATGCACACCCATACGTCCGGAGGCCTGGACCGCGGGTCGAGCACCATGAAGTTCATAGAGAAGGGCGCCGGCGATAGCGCCCTTCTCCCTCCTGCGCTCAAGGCGCGAAGCCTTGGGCGCAAGTTCCCGTGAAATTCAGGCACTCCCCATGAACGTGGACAGAATCTGCGTTTGATCGACGGCTGAATCCTGGAATTTCCAAGGCGGTTTGTCCTGGCGATTCCGTGCGTCCCATCGGGACCGAAGCGCTGTTTGGCGCCCGGTCGCTACATCGGAGTAGTGCGTTGGGGGACGAGAACGTTTCTTGTTTTAAAAGCAAAACCTCCGGAGCTGCGCTCCTGGACAGCCGGGGCGGCCGTCCCTACATGAGACATCTTCGCTCCCGCTTCTACCAGATTTTCACTCGGTTATCCGGGGGCAGGTAGAGAGACTCGCCGGGCTTCACGTTGAAGGCGGAGTACCAGGGATCGATGTTGCGGACCGTGTCGCAACGGTATTCGCTGGGCGCGTGCGGGTCGGTCATCACCTGCTGGCGCAGCGCGGCCGTACGTTGCTTTTCGCCCCAGTTCTGGGCAAAAGCGAGAAAGAACTGCTGATCGCCGGAGAGTCCATCCTGCTCCGGCGGATTTCCTGACAACGAAGCGTGATAGGCATCGTAGGCGGCGGAGATGCCAGCTACGTCGGCTATATTCTCGGCGAGCGTCTGCTTTCCGTTGAGCGACAGATCCGGGAATGGTTTGTAAGTGTCGTACTGCGCGGCGAGCTGCGCAGTCGTCGCTTCGAAGTGCTTGAGATCTTCGGCCGTCCACCAATTGCGCAAGCGTCCCTGCGAGTCGAACGTGCTGCCCTCGGTGTCGAAGGTGTGGCTGATCTCGTGACCGATAACGGAACCAATCGCGCCATAGTTAGCGGCAGCCGGCGCCTCCGGGTCGTAAAAAGGCGGCTGCAGGATCGCGGCCGGGAAGCTTAGCGCATTCTGCAGCGGAAGGTTCACGGCGTTCACGGTCTGCGGAGTCATCGACCACTCCTTGCGGTCTACGTCCTTGCCGAGAAGAGCGACCCGCCGCTGATATTCAGACTCGCTGCCGCGCCAGAGATTCCCAAAGAGATCGCCGGACTTGACCTCGTAGTTTGAGTAGTCGTGCCAGGTTTCGGGATAGCCGACGCCGACGTAAAGAGTCGAAAGCTTCGCTTCTGCTTCGGCCTTGGTGGAGGGATTCATCCAGGTGAGGGCTTCGATCCGCTTGCGAAAAGCCGCGATGATATTGGCGACCATGGCCTGTGCCTGCGTTTTGGCTTCGGGAGGGAAATAGCGTTCCGCGTACACCTTGCCGACGGCGTCGCCGAGCGACAAATTGACGGCGAAAACGGCGCGCTGCCAGCGCGGACGCTGCTCTTCAGTGCCTGACATTTCTTTGCCGAAGAAAGCGAAAGATTCGTCGGCCAGGGCCTTTGGGAGGCCTTCGGCCTGCGCTTCGATCACGTGATAAGCAAGCCAATCCTTCCACACTTCGAGAGGAGTAGAAGCGACCAGCGCGGCTTCGCCGGTAAATGCCTCTGGCTGCCAAACGATAAAGCTCGGGACCTGGGTGAGTCCCGCGCCGCGAAAATATTCATCCCAATCGAGCCCGGGAGCTTTGGCGGAAAAATCGGCACGCGCCCAGGTGTTGTCGGCGCGGTGGATGTCTTCATTTTCGGAAAGGCTACGGTGTGTCTGTGCGATGGCGTGCTCGAGGTCGAGAATGCGGGCGGCGCGAGAGTCGGGGTCGCCGAAGCCGGCGAGCTTCAGCATGAGGGAAACGTGCGCGCGATATTTATCGCGAAGGCCGCGCATCTGCTCGCTATCGGAGAGGTAATACTCACGATCCGGCAGCTCGATGCCGCCCTGCATGAGATAGGGATGGTAGTGCCCGGAATCGTGGAAGCCAGGTGCGACCCAGAGTCCGAAAAGATTCGGAGTGTGAAAGTTGGTGTTGTTGAGCGCGTCGACGTCGGCGCGCAGCGAGTCTCCGAGAGCGCGGGCGAGTTCTTTCTTGTCGTGGATGGCAGCGATGGCGTCGAGATGAGGACGAAGCGGGGCGAGTCCCCTCGACTCGATGGCGGCCTCGTCCATGTACGAGTTGTAGAGGTCGGCAACCTTGCGCAGGCTGGATCCGGCGGGAGGATTTGATTTGGCAATCTCCGCGATCAGGTCGGCGGTGCGCTTATTGCTGAGGTCATCGAGCTTCGACCAGACATCAACCGCGGAGCGGTCCGCGGGAATCTGGACGCGCTTGAGCCAGTCGCCATTGGCGTACTCGTAAAAGTTATTGCCCGGCTGCACGGAGCGATCCATGTGGGCAATGTCAACGCCGTGAACCTGCTGGACTGGGGCGTTGTCGGCGGCGATGGCAAGCGCGCAGATCGCGGCGAGCGCGGCCAGTTGGGAGATTCGGGTGAATGAGGGCATGAGGAACTCCGACGGGACTTATCAGTGTACGCCGATGTTTAGACGCTGCTCGCTGGAGTTGGTTGGCTGGGAAAAGCCGCAACCACAAGGCACACGAGCGTTACGAAGAACGGTTGTGCGCTTGCAGTTTATGTGCGTTTTGTTGGGGGTTGCCCCCGACGCTTCGGACATGGCGGATGGAAGAGCGATTAGCACGAAGGACACTAAGGTTCACGAAGGGAACCTGTCGGGGTGCCGGTTCATCTGCGGTTTGTTTCGCGGTTGGCACGAGACGTAGCTAGCTGCGGTCTCTACGAATGGTGGCGGATTGGGCGTTTGTGCCAGGCGGTGGCTTGTTCGTAGGCGTGTGCCAGGCGGAGCACTACATCCTCGCGCCATTGGGGTCCGGCGATTTGCAGGCCGATGGGAAGCCCCGATTGCGTGAAACCGCACGGAATGGAAATCGCAGGCAGTCCCCAGACGTTGAAGGGGCGAGTGTTGCGCAGGAGCTTCAACTCGGCGGGCCGCAGCGCCTCGGGCGTGGCTTGCAGTTCTTTGATCGACGGAGCCGGAATCGGGGTGGTGGGAGTAATCAGCACATCGACCCTGGTGAATACCTCGGCGATGCCGCGCCGGAGATGTTCGAGCTCACGACGGCTGTCGATGTAATCGGCGGCGGAGATATTTTCTCCGGTGCGAATGCGGCGCAGCGTTTCCGCTTGATAGAGCTCCGGATGGGCCGCGACATTTTGCGCGTGATAAGCGTAGGACTCGGCGGCTTGCAAAGTGCGGTCCGCTGGAACATCGACGCGGATCTCTTTCACCTCCGCGGTGAGAGTTCGGATTCCGTCGAGCGCGTGTTCCATTGCGGCAGAAACTTCGGGATCGAGATCGTCGAAGAAGTATGCCCGGGGAACCCCGACGCGCAGTTTCTTGCTGTCCTCGTGCAACGCTCCCGCATAGTCCGCGACGGGAAAGTTGGCGGTGGTGATGTCGTTCGGATCGAATCCGGCGATCGCCTGCAGAATGAGTGCGGCATCAGCAACGGATGCCGCGATGGGACCAACGTGATCGAGCGAGGCGGAGAGTGGAATGACTCCGCGGCTCGAGACGCGGCCGTAGGTCGGCTTGAGGCCTGCGATCCCGCATAAGGACGCGGGTTCGCGGATGGATCCGGCCGTGTCGGTGCCGATGGCGGCGCAGGCCAGTCCGGCGGCGACGGAAGCGGCGGAGCCTCCTGAAGAGCCTCCGGCGATGCGGTCGATGTTCCAGGGATTGTGGACTTCGCCGAAATAGCTGACGAGGGAACTGCCGCCATAGGCGCATTCGTGCAGATTGTTCTTGCCGACAAGGACGGCTCCGGCCTGACGCAGGCGCCCCACGACTTGCGCGTCTTCTGTGGGAACGCGGTCTTTATAGAGAGCGCTGGCGGCGGTAGTGCGCACTCCGGCGGTGTCGATGAGATCTTTCAGCGCGATGGGAATGCCGTGTAACGGGCCGCGCCAGGTCCCGCGCTGGATTTCCGCTTCGGCAGCGCGCGCTTCTGACAGCGCGGATTCAGCCATCACCGTGATGAACGCATTGAGCTTCGTATTCAGTTCTTCGATTCTTTTCAGACAGGCACGGACGATTTCAACCGGAGAAATCTGTTTCGTGCGCACAAGAGGCGCGAGTTCGGCGATGGTGCGTGGGATCGTCACAAGGCGAGCCCATTGTAACGGGAAAGAAATCTTTACAGAGCCGTGGCATTCGCACTTTTCAAAAGTCCTATAATGCAGATGGGAAGTTCGACGGGGGCTCTGGAAAATCATGGCAGAGTTGACGATTGCGCCGGCGGCAACGCATGGATTCTTCATGGATGGCCGGTGGCACGAAGACGGCGACATCGTCGAAATCCGTGCACCCTACGACGGGAGCCTGGTCGGACGGGTGGTTCAGGGCCGGCGGGAACATGCCGAGGCTGCGATTGCCGCGTCAGTCAAGGCGTTTGGAACGACACGCCGGTTGCCCGCGTTCGAGCGGCAGCGAGTGTTGCGGAGCATTTCAGCGGCGATGTCGGAACGAAAAGAGGAGTTCGCACGCACGCTGGCCCAGGAAGCGGGCAAGCCCATCAAAGGGGCGCGCACGGAAGTCGAGCGCGCGATCTTCACCTTCAATATTGCGGCGGAGGAGAGCACTCGCATTTACGGCGAGTATCTTCCGCTGGACTGGCAGGAATTTACGGCGGGGCGCTGGGGCATCGTGCGGCGATATCCGCTGGGACCGATCGCGGGAATCACTCCTTTTAATTTTCCGATCAACCTGGTGGCGCACAAGGTGGCACCAGCGATCGCCGCCGGATGCCCGATGGTGCTGAAGCCGGCTCCGCAAACACCGCTCTGCTCGCTGCTTCTGGCTGAATGTGTGCAGCAGGCGGGCTGGCCCGATGGCGGACTGAACGTGTTGCCGCTTTCGAACGAAGATGCCGGAGTGCTGGTGACCGACGACCGCATCAAGCTGATCAGCTTTACCGGCAGCGTGCCGGTGGGGTGGGACATCAAGCGGCGTGCGGGGAAGAAGAAGGTTGTGCTGGAGCTGGGCGGGAATGCGGCGGTGATCGTGCACAGCGATGCGGATCTTGGGTATGCCGCCGACCGCTGCATCTCCGGCGGATTCGCCTATGCGGGACAGACTTGCATTTCGGTGCAGCGGATCCTGGTGGAACATTCCGTGTACGGGCGCTTCACCGATCTGCTGGTCGAGGGCGCCAGGAAACTGCACGTGGGCGATCCCCTGGATGAGAAAACCGACGTAGGACCATTGATCCGCGAGAGTGACGCGGTTCGGACTATTGCATGGATTGAAGAGGCGGTTCGCGGAGGCGCACGGCTGTTGTGCGGCGGCGGACGCAAGAACCTGGTCGTCGAGCCGACCATCCTCACCGGCACAAAGCCGGATATGAAAGTGAATTGCCAGGAAATTTTCGGGCCGGTGGTGACGATCGAGCCTTATAAGGATTTCGATCAGGCGGTGCGTCAGGTGAATCAATCGTCGTTTGGGCTGCAAGCCGGGCTTTTCACGCGTGATGCCAAGTTGATCTTCCAGGCTTATGACGAACTGGAGGTCGGCGGATTGATTGCTGGGGATGTGCCTTCGTTCCGGATCGATCACATGCCTTATGGCGGCGTGAAGGATTCCGGGTTGGGACGCGAAGGGTTGCGGTACGCGATCGAGGAGATGACGGAGCCGAAGCTGCTGGTGATGAATCTGCGGTAGCTAAGCTCCTGGATAAAGGCGTCGGGCATTGGCTTGGAGTTTGAGCGTTGAAAATTTCAACGGCTCTGGCAAGTGCTCCCTTTCAGGCTGGTTGCATCGAGATCTTTCGCTGCGCCTGAAAAGCGGCTGCGCTCAGGATGACAGCTCGGACGACTTGTCTGACAAGAATGAAAAATTCATCGCAACAAAATTTTGAAAACCTGAGACAAAACACTTCCGAATATTTATAATCTTCTGTTTCCAAAACCTGTACTCGGAAAACCTGTGGGTGGTTTTCTCTTTCGCTAAACCCTAACTTGCACGGTTGACATCAAACGGGCGGATAAGTCCGCCGGATCTTCTCAACCAGATCCCGAAGAAAGAATGTCGCAGATCTTTCATCGCAGTACGAATACACTGTCCCGGGCCACGATTTTTGGCGCGGTCTTTGTGGTTGCTGCGCTGGGCTGGGTCGCATATGCGATCCAGGGATCTCCTTACATTACGTATGCGGGCGTGCGCAAACCGCAGCCGGTGCCGTTCAGCCATCAGCATCACGTGACCGGACTCGGAATTGATTGCCGCTATTGCCATACGTCCGTCGAAACCTCGAGCTTCGCCGGGATTCCTCCGACCAAGACCTGCATGAACTGCCACTCGCAAATCTGGACCAATGCCGCGCTGCTCGAGCCAGTGCGCGCCAGCTACCGCTCGGGCGAGTCGCTGGAGTGGACGCGGGTCAATCAGCTTCCGGATTTTGTCTTCTTCAACCACAGCATTCATGTGACCAAGGGCGTTGGCTGCAATACTTGCCACGGCCCGGTGGACACGATGCCGCTGATGTATCAGCAGGAGTCGCTGCAGATGGAGTGGTGTCTGGGGTGTCATCGGCATCCGGAGGAACATCTGCGGCCGCGGGACCAGGTCTTTAATATGCGGTACCAGCCGCCGACCGGGGCGAATCCGGTGGTAGTGGATGGAAAGAGTTATACCGACCAGCTTGAGTTGGGGACAGCGCTGGCGAAGAAGTACAACCTGCGCAGCACGCTGGATATTACGAGTTGCAGTACGTGCCATCGGTAGGGAAATCACCACTTCTCGCGCACAGAACGCGCGAGAAATGGGCACCTGGTTCTGAATATTTGAATTCGAATGACGAACGACGACAAATTGAAGCGTGAGGATGTTTGCCCGGGCAAGCGGCTTGAGCTGAACGATGTCCGCGCGCGGATTGATGCGGCTGCGGCGCATGACGCTTCCGAGAAGACCGGGCCGGAATACTGGCGCTCGCTCGAGGAGCTGGCGGGCAGCGCCGCGTTTCAGGAAGCACTGCACCGGGAGTTTCCCAAGGGCGCTTCGGAGTGGCTGGATTCGGTTTCGCGACGCGGATTCCTGAAGGTGATGGGCGCTTCCCTCGGCCTGGCGGGGATGACCGGGTGCGTGAAGCTGCCGAAGGAAGAGATCGTTCCCTACGTGCGGCAGCCGGAAAACATCATTCCGGGCAAGCCGAAGTACTTCGCCACGGCGCTGACGCTGGGCGGATACGCGAGCCCGGTGCTGGTCGAGAGCCACATGGGGCGGCCGACGAAGATTGAAGGCAACGATCTGCATCCGGCGTCGATGGGCGGCACGGACATCTTCACGCAGGCGCAGTTGCTGACGATGTACGACCCCGACCGCTCGCAGACCGTGGTTTCGATGGGCGATCAGCGGTCGTGGGGCGGATTCCTGAGTGCGATTCGCGGGCCGCTCAACGCTCAAAAAGCTTTGCAGGGTGCAGGAATCCGGATTTTGACGCCGACGATTTCTTCGCCTACGCTGGCCGACCAGCTGCACACGTTCCTGAAGACCTATCCGCAGGCGAAGTGGCATGTGTACGAGCCGGTCAACCGCGACAACGTGCTGGAAGGCGCGAAGCTGGCCTTCGGACAGCCGGTTGAGACTCGTTACGACTTCTCGAAGGCCGATGTCATCGTCTCGCTCGACGCGGACTTCCTTTATGCCGGATTCCCTGGGAACACGCGCTACATTCGGGATTTTGCCGCGCGACGTAATCCGGATGGGAAGATGAACCGGCTGTATGTTATCGAGAGCACGCCGAGTACGACGGGGGCGAAGGCGGATCATCGGGCGCCGATGGCCGCGGTCGAAGTCTCGCTTTACCCAAGGGCTCTCCTGCAGGCTTTGGGGCAATCAGTGCGAAACGCGAGCGGAGATGCTCTGGCGACGGACCACTTCCTTCCTGCAGTTGTGCATGATCTGCAGAACCATCGTGGATCGAGCATAGTCATTGCAGGCGACCATCAGCCTCCGGAGGTCCATGCCCTCACGCATTTGCTAAATCAATCGCTGGGCAACGTGGGTACGACCGTCTTCTATGCCGACCCGGTCAACGCGAATCCGATCAATCAGACCGAGTCGCTGAAAGATCTTGTCGCCGACATTCGCGGCGGCAAAGTCGATTTGCTGATCATTCTCGGCGGAAATCCTGCGTATGACGCGCCCGCCGATCTGAACTTTGCCGACGCAATTAAGAACGGCAAAGTCCCGCTTCGCGTCCACCTAGGCCTCTATCAGAACGAGACGGCCGAACTTTGTCATTGGCACGTGAACCAGGCGCATGAACTGGAAGCCTGGGGTGATGCGCGGGCTTATGACGGGACCGCGAGCATCATCCAGCCGCTGATTGCTCCTCTTTACGATGGCAAGAGCGCGCTGGAATTTGTCGCGCTGCTCAATGGGCAATCCGACGCGACTGGCTACGATCTTGTCCGGGCTTACTGGCAGAAGCAACATACCGCTCCGGATTTTGAGCAGTTCTGGCGGAAGTCTCTGCACGATGGATGGATCGAAGGAACGTCAGCCGAGCCGCGGTCGATGCCCAACCGTTTGAATCCAGCGGCATTCCCATTCAACTTGCTGATACAAAAAGGGGAGATCGAGCTCAACTTCCGGCGCGACCCGACCATCTACGACGGGCGCTTCTCGAATAACGGATGGCTGCAGGAATTGCCCAAGCCGATGTCGAAGCTCACGTGGGACAACGCCGTGCTCATCGGGCCGAAGATGGCTGAGCGGCTAGGCATCAAGACCGAAGACGTCGTCGAGCTTGAGTTGAACGGGAAAAAGATCCGCGGGCCGGTTTGGATTCAGGCGGGACATCCCGACAACTCGGTCACGATCACGCTCGGCTACGGACGCAAGCGCGCCGGGCGGGTGGGCACCGCGCAGGGCTTCAACGCTTACGAGTTGCGCACGAGCGCCAATCCGTGGATCGTGACCGGACTGAAGATCACCAGGACCGGCGACACCTACAAGCTCGCATCCACGCAGGGCATGCAGTCGATGGATACACCCGACGGCGGGCATCGTCCGCTGGTCCGCGAGGCGACGCTCGAGGAATACAAGAAAGAGCCGAACTTCGCGAAGGAAGAAGAGACGCCGCCGGAGCTCACGCTGTACAAGCCGTATCCGTACAAAGAAGAGCCCTACGCATGGGGCATGGCGATTGATCTGAACAAGTGCGTAGGCTGCAACAACTGCATGCTGGCCTGCCAGTCGGAGAACAACATCGCCGTTGTCGGCAAAGAGCAGACCGTCATTGGCCGGCACATGCACTGGATCCGGGTCGACACGTATTACCAGGGCGACCGGGACAATCCCAAAGGATATTTCCAACCGGTGCCATGCATGCAATGCGAGAACGCGCCCTGCGAAGTTGTGTGCCCGGTGGGCGCGACCAATCACTCGACCGAAGGCCTGAACGACATGGTCTATAACCGTTGCGTGGGCACGCGGTATTGCTCGAACAACTGTCCGTACAAAGTCCGGCGGTTCAATTTCCTGCTCTTCCAGGACTGGGAAACGCAACAATACAAGATGATGCGCAATCCCGACGTCAGCGTGCGCAGCCGCGGCGTGATGGAAAAGTGCACGTACTGCGTGCAGCGCATCAATGAACGGCGGATCGATACAGAAACGGCGTCGGTGCGCGAGGGGAAAGATATCCGCATCGGCGATGAGTTGAAGACGGCGTGCCAGCAGTCGTGCCCGGCGGAGGCGATCGTGTTCGGCAATATTAATGATCCGAACAGCAAAGTCTCGAAGCTAAAGGCGCATGCGCTGAATTACACGCTGTTGGGCGAGTTGAATACGCGTCCGCGGACGACGTATCTGGCAGAGATACGGAATCCGAATCCGGAGTTGGAAGGGTGAGCGCGTTCCGGCTTCGAGAGGTCGGCTTCGGGAAAGTGCAGTTCGGATTTTGAAGACAGGATTGGAAGTCCCACTCCTCGCGCACAGAACACGCGAGAAATGGGCCGCCCGGGAGTCGTGGCGCTTCCGGCGAGTGCATAGGTCCTACGGCGGCATAGGGCGCCGCCTCATGGTGTACAGAGCTTTAGGGTGAGCGGCTCCAGCTTACGGACGAGACACTGAATGGCTGAGGAATACAAAACGGCGGCTGAGATCGATCGGGCTCCGGTCATTGAGCCGGGGCATACGTTCGGGACGATCACGGAGAAGATCAGCGCGATTGTGCTGACGCGGCCGGCGTCGAACGGATGGTTCATCGGCTTCGGCCTGATGTTCATGCTGACGATGATGATGCTGTTTGCCATCGGGTACTTGTTCGTGAAGGGCATCGGCATATGGGGCGTGACGATTCCGATTGGGTGGGGCTTCGCCATCGTCAACTTCGTGTGGTGGATCGGAATCGGTCACGCTGGCACCCTGATCTCGGCAATCCTGCTCCTGCTGCGGCAGTCGTGGCGAAACTCCATCAACCGCTTCGCTGAAGCGATGACGCTATTTGCCGTCGCCTCCGCCGGAATCTTTCCCGCGATTCACGTCGGGCGTCCGTGGCTGGCGTACTGGCTGTTCCCTTACCCGAACACGATGCGGGTGTGGCCGCAGTTCCGCAGCCCGCTGATGTGGGACGTGTTCGCGGTCTCGACCTACGCAACGATTTCCGCGCTGTTCTGGTTCACGGGACTGATCCCCGACTTCGCCACGCTGCGCGACCGCACCGACAAACGCTGGCTGAAGATGATCTACGGCATGCTTTCGATGGGGTGGCGCGGGTCGGCACGACACTGGCATCGTTACGAGACGATGTATCTACTGCTCGCTGGATTGGCGACGCCGCTGGTGCTCTCGGTGCATACCGTGGTCAGCTTCGACTTCGCGGTGGGCATCGTGCCGGGATGGCATACGACGATTTTCCCGCCATACTTCGTCGCGGGCGCGATCTACTCCGGTTTCGCCATGGTGCTGATGCTGGCGATCCCGATACGGAAGATCTATGGCCTCGAAGATTTCATTACCGAGCGTCACCTGCAGAATTCGGCGAAGGTCATGCTTGCGACCGGGTTGATTGTCGCCTACGGCTACGGGATTGAGGCTTTCATGGGCTGGTACAGCGGCGACCGCTACGACGCGTTCACGCTCTGGAACCGCCTGCACGGCCCGTACGCTTTCGAATACTGGTTGCTGCTGATCTGCAACATATTTATCCCGCAATTGCTGTGGATCCGGAAGCTCCGCACCAGTCCGGTGGCGCTGTTCCTGATTTCGGGCGTGATCCTGGTGGGCATGTGGCTGGAGCGCTTTGTGATTGTGGTGATGAGCCTGCATCGTGACTTCCTGACTTCGTCGTGGGGCATGTATTACCCGACGCGCTGGGACTGGATGACGTATGTCGGCACCATCGGAATGTTCCTGGCGGCGATGTTCCTGTTCCTGCGGATCCTGCCGGCGATCTCAATTTTCGAAATGCGCACGCTGCTGCCTGAAGCCGAGGTGAAGGAATAATGGCGAGGCGCGATCCTATTTACGGCCTGATGGCGGAATTCGATTCCGCGACGGCGCTGGTCGAGGCTGCGCGGAAGACGCACCAGGCTGGATACAAGAAGATCGACGCGTACAGCCCGTTTCCGATTGAGGGGCTGGCGGAGGAAATTGGATTTCATCACGACGAAGTGCCGCTCGTGGTGCTGATTGGCGGAATCGTCGGCGGCTGCACCGGATACCTGATGCAGTACTGGATGTCGGCGGTGGATTACCCGCTGAACATCGGCGGCAAGCCTCCGCATTCGTGGCCGGCGTTTATCGTGATCACGTTTGAGATGACGATCCTGTTCGCGGGCATTTCGGCGGTGTTCGGGATGCTGGCGCTGAACGGGCTGCCGATGCCGTATCACCCGGTGTTCAACGTGGAACGATTCTCGTCGGCTTCAAAGGACCGATTCTTCCTGATCGTGTTCTCTTCGGACAAGAAATACAGCTCCGGGGAAACGCGGTCGTTTCTGGAGGGGCTGGCTCCTCGTTCGATTTCGGAGGTGCCTAGCTAATGGTGGGCCTCCGTAAAGATTTCCGGGAAACCCTGAGGACACTAACGTGCTCTGGCGGCCTTCGTGTGGCTTTGCGGCTTAAGAGACTTGGAACGCCTGCTTTTTTGGTGGCGCTCGTCGCCGCCACTTCTGCCTGCCGCATTGACATGCATGTGCAGCCCAGATTGAATCCGCTCTCACGAAGCGAGTTCTTTGCCGATCACCGGTCGGAGCGCCCGCAAGTGGAAGGAACGGTGGCGCGAGGCGACTTACGATCTGACAGCTATTTCTACACCGGCAAGATTGGAAACACGCCGGGTGACGCGCTGCCATTCCCGGTGACGAAAGAAGTGCTGGAACGCGGGCGCGAGCGCTTCAACATTTATTGCGCTCCTTGCCACTCGCGACTGGGCGACGGCAACGGGTTTGTGCCTTCGCGGGGATTCGCGCGCCGGCCGCCTTCATTCCACATTGTGCGGCTCCAGAAGGCTCCGGCAGGATATTTCTTCGATGTGATCACCAACGGTTTTGGGATCATGCCGGATTATGCGTCGCAGATTCCGGTCGAGGACCGGTGGAACATCGTGGCCTATGTGCGGGCGCTGCAGTTGAGCCAGAACGCGACGGCGGACGATGTGCCGGCGGGACAGAAAATTCCATCGGAGGCGCCGAAGTTCCGGGAGCCGGGATCGGGAGCGACATTGCCGCAAGTGGCGCCGGAACCTAAGTCAGACGAGATGCCTGAATCGAAGGAAAAGTCGCAATGAGCGAGAGCACAGCAACGCGGCTCGATCTGACCGCCCCCGAGGCGGTGAAGAAGATCGCACAGCGCTCGCTCGTGGTGGGCGTGGTATTCGGCGCAGCGTCAATCGCACTCGCGTTCGCTCGGCCGGACGAGTTCTATCGCGGCTACCTGCTCGGCTTCATGGATTGGCTGGGCGTGGCGCTGGGATCGATGGCGATCCTGATGATCCGCCACCTGACGGGCGGCGGATGGGGCATGGTGATCCGGCGCATCCTGGGCGCGGCGATGCGGACGCTGCCGCTGCTGGCGGTGCTCTTTATTCCAGTCATCCTGGGCGTGCACCATCTTTATATCTGGGCGCGACCACTCGACCAGATCGCCGATAAGCACCTGCGCGAGCATCTGGCAGACATCACGAAAACGTACCTGACGACGAATGGATTCATCATTCGCGCGATCATTTATTTTGCGATCTGGAACCTGCTTTCATTCCTGTTGAGTTACTGGTCGAAGCAGACGGATCGACCGGGAGCTCCGGACAACACGGAGAAGTTCAAGGCAGTCGCGGGGCCGGGGCTGATTCTCTACGGGTTCACGATTTCTTTTGCGGCGATTGATTGGGTGATGTCGCTTGATCCGAGCTGGATTTCGACGATCTTTGGCCTGGTGATCCTGATCGGAGAAGTGCTCTCCGCGATGTGTTTCGCCGTGGTGGTCGAGCGCATCCTCTACAACTACAAGCCGATGTCGGAGATGCTGAAGCCCGACTTTGTACACGATCACGGCAAGTGGATCCTGGCGTTCACCATGGTATGGGCGTACTTCAGCTTCTCGCAGTGGCTGATCATCTGGGCGGGAAACCTTCCGGCTGAGATCACGTTCTACCTGAGGCGGCTTAACGGCGGATGGGGAAATGTAGCGCTGTTTTTGGCGCTGTTTCACTTTGTGGTTCCGTTCGCAATCCTGCTGTCGCGGCCATTCAAGCGCGACATCCGGAAGCTGGTGTGGCTGGCAGTTTGGATGATGTGCATGCGCTGGGTGGATCTGTTCTGGATCATCGAGCCGAATTTTTCGAAGACGTTTCAAATCAGTCTGGCGGACATCGTCGTATCGATTGCCATCGGAGCATTCTGGCTCGCTTATTTCTTCCGCAACCTGGGAACGCTGCCGCTGCTTCCGGCCTATGATCCCTCGGCAGGCGAGGTGCTTGAACCGCATCATCGCGGGGTGACGGAGGGCGCATGAGCGGCGAAGCGAAACACGTACGCAAACACGGTGATTTCGAGCGCCGGGACATTGGCATCGGCGGAGTGCTGTATTTCCTCGCGTTCCTGGCGGCGCTTTGCCTGGTAACCGCGTTTATCGTGAACGGCCTTTATCGCTTCCTGGAGAACCGGATGGAATCGCAGCAGGCTCCAGTGAGTCCGCTGGTCACGAACGCGCCACAGGACACACGAAAACTGCCGCCGGAGTACAAAACCGACGCCCAGGGCGCGGATTATCAGAAGTATCTGGAGAAAAATTTCCCGGCGCCGCAACTGGAGACGAACGAGCGCACGGAGCTCAACAAGATACGGCTGCACGAAGAAGAGTCGCTCGCGACTTATGGATGGGTGGATCAGAACGCCGGTACGGTGCATATTCCGATCGAGCGGGCCATGGATCTGATCGCGCAGCGGGGATTGCCGGTGCGCGCGCAGAATGCCACTTCAGAAGCGAGTTCGAGCAAAAAGCCGGAAGCACCCAAGGGGAAGAAGTGAGTCACATCGGGCACAACTCGAGGCGGGCACGCGTGGCCGCGGGAATGTTTCTGATGGGCGTGCTTGTTTTCGCGGGAGTGGGGAATCCCTCTGATGCACAAACCATGTCCAGAGGAATCATGGCGCCGCCGGCGACGACGCGTCCGCCAAGGCTCGAGAACGTGGGTATCGACCAGCATTTAGATGCGCAGGTGCCTCCTGATCTCGCGTTTGTGGACGACGCCGGGCGGGCGGTCAAACTCGGCGATTATTTCGGGAAGAAGCCGCTGATCCTGAACCTGGTTTACTACAACTGTACGATGCTGTGCGGCGAGGCGCTGGCCGGGCTGACCAGTTCGATGAAGCTGATCAAGTTCGATGTGGGCAAGGAATTTGAAGTTGTGACCGTGAGCTTCAATCCGAAGGAGACACCCGACCTCGCGGCGGCGAAGAAGAAGAATTTCGTGGATCGTTACGGGCGGCCGGGTGCGGGTTCCGGGTGGCACTTTCTGACCGGTCCGGCGGAGTCGATCAATGCGCTCACCAAGGCTGTGGGATTCAATTATCAATACGATCCCAAGCTGAACCAGTACGCGCATGCGACGGCGATCATGGTGCTGACGCCGGAAGGCCGCATCTCGCGGTATTTCTATGGCGTGGATTTTCCCCCGAAGGATCTGCGTATGGGGCTGGTGGAAGCGTCGCAGGGAAAGATCGGAAACGCGGTCGACCAGGTGCTGCTGTATTGCTACCACTACGACCCCACCACCGGGAAATATGGCGCGGTGGTGACGAATATGCTGCAGATCGGCGCGGGCATCACGGTGTTGTCGCTGGGCGGACTGCTGCTGGTGTTGTTCCGCATGGACAAGTTGACGCAACGCAAAGTTTCGGGCCGCGCGGCACAAAGTCGAAGGAGATATGTTTAGCGATTTTCCATTATGGCCCGACCGGGCCTCGACGATGGCGGGGAATGTGGACGCGCTCTACATCTTCCTGCTGATCGTGACCGGGCTGATGACGCTGCTGGTATTCACCTGCGTGATTTACTTTGCGGCGCGCTACCGGAAGCAGAAGGGCGTGTCGGCGGAGCAGATTGAAGGATCGACGCCGCTCGAGATCACCTGGTCGGTGATCCCGTTCTTCGTTTTCCTGGCCATCTTCATGTGGGGTGCGGTCGTTTACTTCAAGGGACGTACGCCGCCGCGGGACTCGACGGAGGTTTACGTGGTGGCGAAGCAATGGATGTGGAAGCTGGAACACGCGGAAGGACAGCGTGAGATCAACGAGCTGCACGTACCGGCGGGCAAAGACGTGAAGCTGATCATGACGTCGCAGGACGTGATTCACAGCTTCTTTGTGCCGGCCTTCCGCATGAAGCAGGATGTGTTGCCCGGGCGCTATACGATGGCATGGTTCCACGCGACGAAGCCGGGACGGTATCACCTGTTCTGCGCCGAGTACTGCGGCACGCAGCATTCCGGCATGGTGGGCGACATCGTGGTGATGGAGCCTTCGCAATACGAAGCGTGGATGGGCGGCGGTTCAACGGGGCCGCTTTCGGCATCAGGAGAAAAGATCTTTGCGGAACTGGGATGCGCCACTTGCCATCGGTCGGACACGCAGGGGCGCGGACCGAATCTGCAGGGGCTCTTCGGCAAGCCGGTGCAACTGGAAGATGGCCGCACGGTCAACGCGGATGAGAATTACGTGCGCGAATCGATTCTTGATCCGCAGGCGAAGATCGTGAAGGGATTCAAGCCGGTCATGCCGACGTTCCAGGGCCTGGTGAGTGAAGAGCAACTGAACGCACTGGTGGCGTATGTGAAATCGCTGTCGAATGCCGGTCCGGCCGGGGCCAAGACCGCTTCCGCGCCGCAGAACAACCCGGCCACAAGCAAGGGAACTCAGGTGGAATAAGTATGGCTACCCCAACGGGTCAACCGTTTGAGCGCGAAAATTATCTGAACAAGCACTACGGCGTGGGCTCGTGGCTGCTGACAACCGACCACAAGCGGATCGCGCTGCTGTATCTGATTTCGATCACGTTCTTCTTTTTCATCGGCGGATTCTTTGCGTTGCTCATCCGGCTGGAGTTGCTGACGCCGGCAGGCGACCTGGTGCAGGCGGACACTTACAACAAGCTCTTCACCATGCACGGCCAGGTGATGGTGTTCTTCTTCCTGATTCCGTCGATTCCGGCGGTGCTGGGCAATTTCCTTGTGCCGATGATGATCGGCGCCAAGGACCTGGCGTTCCCCCGCATCAACCTGCTGAGCTGGTACCTCTACATCATTGCCGGTTGCATGATGCTGCACTGCATGCTGACCGGCGGGGTTGACACGGGATGGACGTTCTACACCCCGTTCAGCACGGAGTACTCGAATACGAAAGTGATCGAGGCGGGGCTGGCGATTTTCGTGGCAGGATTTTCGTCGATCCTGACCGGGCTGAATTTTATCGTCACGATTCACCGCATGCGCGCGCCGGGAATGACATGGTCGCGGCTGCCGCTGTTCATCTGGGCGCACTACGCGACCAGCATCATCCAGATTCTCGGAACTCCGGTCATCGCCATCACGCTCGTGCTGGTGGTCGCCGAGCGAGCGCTGCACCTGGGCATCTTCGATCCCAAGCTGGGCGGCGATCCCCTGCTGTTCCAGCACCTGTTCTGGTTCTACTCGCATCCGGCGGTATACATCATGATTCTGCCGTCGATGGGAGTGGTGAGCGAGGTGATTGCCTGCTTCGCGCGCAAGCGGATTTTCGGCTACAACTTCGTTGCGATTTCCTCGATTTCGATCGCGGTCTTCGGCTTCCTGGTTTGGGCGCACCACATGTTTGTGGCCGGAATTTCGGTGTATGCCGCGCTGATTTTTTCGCTGCTCAGTTACCTCGTGGCGGTGCCTTCTGCAGTGAAAGTCTTCAACTGGACGGCCACGCTCTACAAGGCATCGATCCACTACGAAGCCCCGATGCTGTATGCGTTCGGATTTCTTGGCCTTTTCACGATTGGCGGGTTGACGGGATTGTTCCTCGCGGCCCTGGGCATCAACGTCCACGTGACCGACACCTATTTTGTGGTGGCACACTTCCACTACATCATGGTCGGCGGCGCGCTCATGGGATACCTGGGCGGCATGCACTTCTGGTGGCCGAAGATTACGGGCAAGCTCTATCCGGAAGGATGGGCGCGCCTGGCGGCGCTGATCGTGTTCGTGGGATTCAACCTGACATTCTTCCCGCAATTTGTGCTGGGATACCTCGGGATGCCGCGGCGCTATTACGATTACAGCCACATGCCGGAGTTCCAGGTGCTGAATGTGCTGTCGACGGCGGGCGCGACGATCCTGGGGATCGGATACCTGCTCCCCATGATGTATTTCCTGTGGTCGATGCGATACGGCAAACCGGCGCCGGACAATCCGTGGAACGCCGCGGGACTGGAGTGGCAGACGCAGTCTCCGCCGACGACTTTCAATTTCGAACAAGAGCCTGTCGTGACGTGGGAAGCCTACAACTACGACGAGATCGATAAAGCACACCCGGAGGAGGCCCACGTTGTCGGATAGCCAGGCAGCCGTCCAAAATCCGGCGCACGCAGGAGGGCATAGCCCGGCGCTGTTGCACCACTTCGCCGACGAGCAGCAGCAACGCGACTCGGCCAGCCTGGGCATGTGGATCTTCCTGGCGACCGAAGTGATGTTCTTCGGCGGGTTGTTCTGCGCGTACCTGATCTACCGGCTGGCATATTTCGGAGATTTCGCGGCCGCGAGCCAGACGCTCGACTGGAGACTGGGCGGGACGAACACGATTGTGCTGATTTGCAGCTCGCTGACCGTGGTGTTTGCCGTCTACGCCGCGCAGCAGGGCAAGCGCTCGATGCTGCTGATCAGCCTGGTGCTCACGCTGGTCTTCGGATTTGCCTTTCTCGGCATCAAGGGTGTCGAGTATGCGGAGAAGTTCGAAAAGCATCACGTACCGGGCGCGAGCTTCCAGTTCGATAATGTCAAGGTGCCCGGGCATGCCGACCAAATCGCCAACCCGCACCATGCCGAAATCTATTTTGCGCTCTACTTCATCATGACGGGCCTGCATGCGCTGCACATGATCATCGGCATCGGAATATTCGTGTGGCTGTTCCTGATGGCGTGGAAGGGGCGACTGACGCCGGAGTACAACACTCCGCTGGAAATCGGAGGGCTGTACTGGCACTTCGTCGACATCGTGTGGATCTACCTGTTTCCATTGCTATACCTGATCGACCTGCACAAATGAGGAAGGAATGTCGGAACATTCTTCATCTTCGCTAGGCTTTTATGTCGGCATCTGGGCGGCCCTGATTGCCGGCACCATCCTGACGGTGGTCGCCGCTCATATCGATATGGGGCCGTTCAACGCCGCGGTGGCACTGATCATCGCGACGGTCAAGGCGCTGCTGGTTGCGCTGTTCTTCATGCACATCAAGGGCGCGCATGAGAGATTGCTGAAGCTGGTGGTGATCTCGACGATTTTCTTCCTGATCATTCTGCTTGCGCTGTCGATGGCGGATTACGGCACGCGGTACTTTTCCTAGGGCGATCCCGGGTACCCTGGCCTCTGGATCTGCACCCATCGTTATTGTTCCCTTCAGGCTGAGACGTAAGCTGAGCTTCGTTTCCAGGGGTACGTCTCCGCTTTAGCAGAAAATAGCGGATCGGGGCAGCTGTTCCCGCATTCTTCAGGCTGAAGAACTGCGATATACTCGGCGTTCGATTCATCTCCGTACAAACGAGGTGATTTATGGCATTTTGCAATTCTTGCGGTGCTAGCCTGACTCCGGATACGAAGTTCTGCAACAAGTGTGGTGCTGCGGTTGCAGCCCCTCCAGCGTCCGCAACTCCCGTGACGGCGCCTCCGGTTTCTGCGCCACCTGCGAAGGGCGGAAGCAGCGCGCTCAAGATCATTCTCATTGTCGTTGCGGTTCTCGTGTTCATTGCGATCCTCGCGATGGTCACTTGCGGCATGGTCATCCATCGGGCGATCAAGCATGCCAAGGTCTCGCAAAACGGCGACAACGTGAAAATCGAGACTCCGTTCGGGACCGTGGGGAACTCGAAAGATCCCGAGCAGGCGGCGAAGGACCTTGGCATCGAGATTTATCCCGGAGCCCAGGTAGAAAAGAATGGGGCATCGTCGGTGACCTTCGGCAGCGTTCACTCCATCACCGCGATGTTCGAGAGCAGCGATTCGGTGGACAAAGTCTGCTCTTTCTACAAGTCGAAATTCCCGAACGCGATGGCGACAACTTCAGACCAGAACCATTGCACGATTGTGTCGAACGATCAGAAGGCGATGATCACCATCAACATCGATCCGGATGGCAGCGGATCGAAATTCCAGATCACCAACGTGACCAAGAAGACCTCGTCGGAGTAGGCGATCCGGCCCATGCACGATACCGCTGCAGATTCCGTGGCTGCATCGAACGGTTCGCTTGTTGATTCCACCGGGCTGGCGGCAGCTTTGCGCTCACACCTGCGTGGAGAAGTGCGTTTTGATGCGGGCAGCCGCGCCCTTTACGCGACCGACGGGTCGAACTACCGGCAGGTACCAATTGGAGTTGTGCTGCCGATGGACGTCGACGACGTGCTGGCGGCGATCGCACTCTGCCGCGAATTCGGCGCCCCCCTGCTGTGCCGCGGCGGGGGGACATCACTAGCGGGCCAGTGCTGCAACGTCGCCGTGGTTCTGGATTTTTCCAAGTACATGGCGGGTATTGTCGAGATCGATCCGGCACGGCGGATCGCGCGGGTGCAGCCCGGGGTCGTGCTCGATAAGCTGCGCAACGCCGCCGAGAAATATCACCTCACCTTTGCGCCCGATCCAGCCAGCCACGACCGCTGCACCATCGGCGGCATGATCGGGAATAACTCGTGCGGCGTGCACTCGGTGATGGCGGGCAAGACCGACGACAACATCGAAGAAATGGAGATCGTTACTTACGACGGCGTGCTGATGAAAGTCGGGCAGACGTCGGCGCACGAACTCGCGCGGATTACTGCGGCGCCCGGGCGCCAGGCGCAGATCTACCGCACCTTGCGGCATCTCTCGGAGAGCTACGGAGATCAGATCCGGCAGAAGTTCCCGCAAATTCCGCGGCGAGTTTCCGGTTACAACCTCAATTACCTGCTGCCGGAGAACGGCTTCCATGTAGCACGGGCATTAGTCGGGACTGAAGGAACCTGTGCGACGGTGCTGGAGGCGACTTGCCGCCTGGTCGAGAGTCCGCCGGAGCGCGTGCTGCTCGTGGTCGCCTATTCGGACATATACCAGTGCGCCGATCACGTTCCGGAAATCATGGCGCATAAGCCGATCGGGCTTGAGGGATTCGACGATCTGCTGGTGGGATACACACGGCGGAAAGGAATTAATCCGGAGGGCCTCGCTCTTTTGCCTGCCGGTGGGGGCTGGCTGCTGGTGGAGTTCGGTGGGCAGACCTTGTCGGAAGCCGAGGCCCAGGCTCTTGGATTGATGCAGGCGCTTGGGAGGTCGGCGAATCCCCCGAAGGTCGGACTTTATTCTGGGGCGCAGGCCAAGCGGGTGTGGGAGGTGCGCGAGTCGAGCCTGGGTGCGACCTCGCACGTACCCGGCGAGCCTATGGCCTGGGAGGGCTGGGAGGACGCAGCGGTTGCTCCTGAGAAGCTGGGTGGGTACCTGCGCGACCTGCGCATCATGATGGGCGCGTTTGGGTACAAGGGATCGCTCTATGGGCATTTCGGTCACGGGTGCGTGCACACACGCATCAACTTCGATTTAAGGTCCAAGGCGGGGATCGCGAAGTTCCGTAAGTTTGTAGAGGACGCGGCCGACTTAGTGGTGAGCTACGGGGGATCGCTCTCCGGCGAACACGGGGACGGGCAATCGCGCGCGGAGCTATTGCCGAGAATGTTTGGGCCGCAGCTGATGGAGGCGTTCCGGCAGTTCAAAACGGCCTGGGATCCGGATGGGATGATGAATCCGGGAAAGGTTGTTAACCCCTATAAAGTCGATGAAAACCTGCGGCAGGGAGCGGACTACGCGCCGTGGGAGCCGAAGACGCACTTCCAGTTTCTTGACGACCACGGCAGCCTGGCGGAAGCGACGACGCGTTGCGTGGGAGTGGGAAAGTGCCGGCGCGAAGAAGGCGGTGTGATGTGCCCAAGCTATCGCGCTACGCGGGAGGAGGAACACTCGACGCGCGGGCGGGCGCACCTGTTGTGGGAGATGACGCAGGGAGAGGTGATCCGCGACGGCTGGCGCAGCGAGGAAGTGAAGAAATCGCTCGACCTGTGCCTGGCCTGCAAAGGTTGCAAGAGCGATTGCCCGGTCAGCGTCGATGTGGCGACCTACAAGGCGGAATTCTTTTCGCACTATTACGAGGGCCGAGTGCGCCCGCGGAGCGCGTATGCGTTCGGGAACATCGATATTTGGGCGCGTATTGCGGCGAATGCTCCGGGGCTGGTGAATCTGACGACACAGCTGCCTTTCTTGCGGGACATCGCAAAGGCGGTGGCCGGGATTCCCTTTCAAAGAAAGATTCCGGCGTTCGCACCGGAGACGTTTAAGGACTGGTTTCGGCGGAGACAAAACTCGCATACCTCGCAAAACCGGGGAGAAATGGTGTACCCCAGCCGGGAAGACTCTCAACTTCAAGAGCTCCAAGCCGTGGAAGGTCACGAAGGTTCGGGCACGCATGATCGGGACCTGGCCCCGCCCGTGCTGCTTTGGGCTGACACCTTCAATAACTACTTCCTGCCTTCGACAGCGCGGGCGGCGGTTGAAGTGCTCGAGGCGGCCGGGTACCGGGTCCTGGTTCCGCGGGCGAATCTCTGCTGCGGACGGCCGCTTTATGACTTCGGCATGCTCGACCGGGCGGAGTCGCTCTTACTGGAAATACTCGATACGCTCGAGCCGGAAATTGAGGCCGGCATCCCGATTGTCGGGCTGGAGCCGAGTTGCGTGGCGGTGTTCCGCGACGAGCTCCTCAACCTGTTTCCGCGGGATGCCCGGGCGCAAGCCCTTTCGCGGCAAACGTTTTTGCTGAGCGAATTCCTGGAGCGCAACGCCGGAAGCGCCCCGCTGCCGCAGTTTCCGCGGAAAGCGCTGCTGCACGGACACTGCCACCACAAGTCGATCATGAAGATGACAGCAGAAGAGTCGCTGCTCCGGCGGATGGGGATCGAGTGCCAGTCTCCGGCGCCGGGGTGCTGCGGCATGGCCGGATCGTTCGGCTTTGAGCATGATAAATACGAGATCTCGCAGGCGATCGGGGAGCTGGAGTTGCTTCCGGCCGTCCGCAAGGCCCCGGACGACTGGCTGATTATCGCCGACGGCTTCAGTTGCCGCGAACAGATCGCGCAAAGCACCAACCGCCGCGCCCTCCACCTGGCAGAAGTGCTGCAGATGGCCCTCAACGGGGCGGAGACAAGCGCCGCTCCCCACCCGGAGTCAGAGCTGGTCGAACAGCAAAGGGCCGAAATCCGCGGCTCGATGCGACAAAGCGCCCTCGGGCTAGGGCTGGGAGCGCTGGCGGCAGGCGCCCTGCTGCTGTGGTCAAAATCCCGTAAACGATGATTTATCAGCAACTTACGCTGGTCCTGATGGCTTATAGCCCTATTCCTCCATTTCTGGGACAATAAGAGAGTCCCCGGCTCCGAGTTCTCAGCCTCACCTGGACTGAGAAGGGAGATCCCGGGAACAAGCAAGGCGATCCGTCCTTTCTGACACCTTCTGGGTCCACATCGCCTGAGATCGTCCATGGATCGGGAACTCACAACGCCGACTTTGTCGAATGCCGCCCTCGAAGTGCCGAGGACCACGGTGAAGGCCTCGTCGTCCGTCCCGCTGGAGGGGTCAGTGCTGATTCTGATCCAGTTTGACGTTTGTGAGGAGATCCGGCTGGATGAACTGCGCCGGATTATTGGAGCCCGCCCGCAGGAATTGCCGCTGAAGAATACCGCGCCGTCGTACGTCCGGTACCAGCGCGCGCCGGTGGTCGTGACCCTGGATCCCGTCGTACTGGAGAGCGGCGAGCGCCTCGAAGGCCAGATCAAGTATTACGACTACGGCGTCGTCAGCATGGTGTTCGAATTGCCGTTCGCTGGGAGCTGGGATGACCTGGTTCAGCTCTCGTGCCGCTGGACTTCGGATACGACTTTTGAGTCCACTGCCACCAGGATTGCCCGGCAGAGGCTGGAGCGTGCGGCACCGGCGCTGGTGAAGCCCTACAGCGGCGAATGGTTGCAGGAGGACTACTTTATATTTCATGTGCGGGATATTGAGGGCGCGTCTTCGCCGAGCGCGAACGATCTGCTTGCCGCGCATGGGGATAAGATTGCGCAGGTTGTGCGCGGCGAGACAGCGCAGCTTTCCGATGGCGAGCGGCAGGAAATTCTGCAGTCGCGCATCTCGTACTATCCGAACGACCTGGCCGTGATCGGATGGAACGCAGCGTTTATCTATGACACCGCAGTCGGAGCGGAGACCGCGATCCAGCTGCTGCAATATGCCAATTCGCAGTTGCTCGAGTTCCGCCACTACGACGAATTCCTGACGCGCGAGCTGCAGGATGTTTATGACTTTCTCGATCGCGGCGGGACGGGATTGTGGTCGCGCTGGCGCACGGCACGAGCGGCTTCGAAACTGCATACGGTGTTGCTTGATGTGAATGAGTTGACGGAGCGAGCCGACAATGCCATCAAGTTCCTGAGCGATATGTTTTCGGCGCGTTTGTACAAACTATGCGCTCAAAAGGTTGGCGTGCCCGATTACAAAGATCTGGTGCAGCAGAAACTGCACACGGCAGAAGATCTATACCGCTTCATGGTGGAGCAGTTCAACCAGTCGCGCGCCTTCGTGCTGGAGTTGATGGTGGTCGTGATTCTGATCATCGAGCTGATTTATTTTTTCAAGGGACATCCCATTTAGATCCAGGGATTAACTGCCGGCGGGGCGGGATCAGGAATCCATTTCACGGGACTGCCTGTTTTGATCTGACTACGATCGATCCTAGTTGCCGTGAATTCGCCACGGATTTGTTCTGTTCTTTCACTCTCTTCTCGCCCACGCTTCTAGTACAATTTTGCGTTTGCGCCAGGAGGTTTCGAACGTGCCGCTTCGCATTTTTTCTGCCTTAACACTTCTTCTGTGGTGCACTTTCACCGTGGGTCAAGAGGCGCAGGAGGGGCGTCTTCTGCGCTTTCCCGATGTGCGCGGCGACAAAGTCGCGTTCGTTTACGCCGGCGACATCTGGCTGGCGTCCACTTCAGGCGGCGCGGCGCGCCGGATCACGACGCATCCGGGGCGCGAGCTTTTCCCGAAATTTTCTCCCGATGGCAAGTGGCTGGCGTTTACCGGCCAGTACGACGGCAACTTCAATGTCTACGTGATGAGCGCCGACGGCGGCCAGCCGCGACAGCTCACTTTCTATCAGGGCAGCCCGCACCCGTTGAACGACCGGATGGGCATTCACAACGAGGTGCTCAATTGGACGCCCGACAGTAAGCGCATCGTGTTTCTGTCGACCCGCGACGCCTCGAACGGATGGACCAAGCGCGAGTTCACCGTCTCTGTCGAAGGCGGCCTGCCCGAGCCTTTGCCGATGGACCAAGGTGGGCTGATTTCCTACAACGCCGATGGAACGAAAGTTGCCTACAACCGGGTCTTCCGCAACTTCCGCACATGGAAGCGCTACACCGGCGGGCTGGCTCAGGACATTTACATCTACGACATCAAGAACAATGTATTCGAGCAGAAACTCCCGCACACCGAGTACACCGACACGTTTCCCATGTGGTACGGAAACACGATTTATTTCACCTCCGACCGCGGGTCGGAACACCGGCTCAATCTCTATAGCTACGATCTCGGCTCAAAGCAGGTCGAGCAACTGACGCACTATACCGACTTCGACGTGATGTGGCCGAGCCTGGGAGATAAGTCGATCATCTTCGAGAACGGCGGGTATTTATATCTCTACGACCTGGGAAGTCACGCCGCCACAAAATTGACGATTACGCTCTCCGGCGAGAAGAACCTGATCATGAAGCATTGGACGGCGGTGAACAAGCTGATCACTGACTTCGATCTTTCGCCTGATGGCAAGCGCGCCTTGTTCTCGGCGCGAGGCGATGTGTTTACCGTGCCCGCCAAGGATGGCCCGATTCGCAACCTGACGCACAGCTCGGGGTCGCGCGAAAAGGAGGCCGCGTGGTCACCTGACGGGCGATGGGTCGCATATGTTTCCGATCGCACCGGAGAGGATGAGATCTATATCACGCCGCAGGACGGCATGGGCAATGTGGATCTGGGCAAAGTCGCGGAACCCAAGGAGAAAGAGAAGGACAAAGAGGCCGAGAAGGAGCGGGGGAAGGATAAAGAGCAGCAGATCACGAGCGGGCACAAGGGTTTCATGTATCAACCCGTATGGTCGCCCGACAGTAAGAAGCTGGCTTGGTCGGATCAGAATGTCCGGCTGTGGTATGTGGACATCAACGACCGGAAGCCGGTGGAGGTCGACCGCGGCAAATACTTCGAAATACTGAATTACACATGGTCGCCCGATAGCAAGTGGATCGCCTACGACAAGCAGCAGCAGACCGGATTTAGCGTTGTTTATCTCTACTCGACGGTTGACAAGAAAATCACGCCCGTCACCAGCGAGATGAATAACAGCGTCTCGGCGAATTTCGATCCGGAAGGTAATTACCTCTACTTCCTCTCCGACCGTGATTACAACGAAGTAGTAGGAAATTTCGATTTTGATTTCGCGAATCCGAAGACGACGCGGCCTTATCTCGTCACTTTGCACGCCGACGCGCCATCACCCTTTCCGGCGCTGAGCGACGAGACGGCCATCAAGCGCGCGGTTGCAGGCGCGGAAGCGTCTGCGCCCGAGAAGGACAGCGAAAAAGAAAAAGACAAGAACAAGAAAAAAGAGGAAGCCAAGAAACCCTCCGACGCGAAGAAGGAGAAGGAAGAAGAGCCAAGCGCTGAAGATGTCGCCAAGAACTTTCGCATCGATCTTGATGGGCTGCAGGACCGCATTGTGGCCTTCCCGGTGCCGGTGGCGAACATCACCGAGATGTACTCCTCGAAAGGGTTCCTCTACTACTCGACGCAGGGGGTGCAGGGACTCTCAGGGCCTCTGCCCGGCGAGGATCCGGCGCTTCACGTCTACGACCTGAAAGAGCGCAAAGAGAGGACGCTGATCGAAGGCGTGCAGCATTGGGTGATTTCGTTTGATGGCTCGAAAATCCTTTACCAGGCGGGGGGAACTTACGGCATTATCGATGCGAAATCAGACTCCCAGAAGAAAGCTGGCGACGGCGCGATCAACGTGGCGGGGATGAATGCGGAAGTCGATCCCGTGGCCGAATACAAGCAGATCTTCAATGAAGTGTGGCGGCAGGAGCGCGACTACTTCTTCGAAGCCGCGATGAACGGCGTGGATTGGGACGGGGTGCGGAAGAAATACGAACCGCTCGTCCCTTACGCGGCAAATCGTTATGACCTGACCTACATATTGGGTGAGGTGATTGGCGAACTTTCGAACTCGCACACTTACGTAGGCGGCGGCGATCAACCCGATCTTCATACGGTCAACGTTGGCCTGCTCGGAGTGGACTACGAACTTGATGCGGCGAGCGGCTTGTACCGTTTCAAGAAGATCTATCACGGCCAGAACTGGAGCGCCGAGGTACGGTCACCGCTGACAGAACCAGGCATCGCTGTGAAGGAAGGTGACTACCTGCTCGCGGTGAATGGACGGCCGTTGAGGGCTCCGATGACGCCCGACGAGCTTCTGGTCAACACCGCGAACCAGACTACGGCGATTACCGTCAACTCAAAGCCGAGTGAAGATGGAGCACGGACGGTGCCGGTGAAGCCGGTCGACGACGAATATGGGCTTCGCGAGTACAACATGGTGGAAGGCAACCGGCAGAAGGTCGATGCCGCCACGCATGGCCGGGTCGGCTACATCTACATGCCTGATATGGAGGATGCCGGCCTGAATGCCTTCGTCCGACAGTTCTTTCCACAGATTCGCAAAGAGGGGCTGGTCATCGACGTACGTTACAACGGCGGCGGATTTGTCGACCAGATGGTGCTGGAACGCCTGCACCGCATGCTGGTTGGCATGAGTTCAGCGCGCAATTGGGAGAGCTCGACGATTCCTCCGGTTGTCTTCCACGGATACATGGCGGCGATCACGAACCAGTATGCAGCTTCGGATGGGGACATCTTCAGCGAGTTCTGGAAGGTCTACAAGCTGGGGCCGCTCATCGGCGAGCGGACATGGGGCGGCGTGCGCGGTATCCGCGGACAGATGCCCCTACTCGATGGGGGCTACATCTCGCGGCCGGAGTTCGCTGATTATGGACTCGACAGCAAGTGGGTGGTGGAGAACCACGGCGTTGCGCCCGACATCGAGTTGGATGACCGGCCAGACGACGTGGTGCGCGGCAAGGATGCGCAACTCGAACGCGCCATCGAGGAAGTGATGAAGCAAGTCAACGCGAATCCGAAGAAGCTGCCCGCGAGGCCTCCGGATCTTCCGGCGTACCCGGAAGGACCGGCGTAAACAGCGGATCGTGTAAGGACAGCCGCCCTTAGATGTCGCGGTCCGACAGTTTCGGGTCGCAAGTTCTCGAGGCGCTTAATCTGAATTTGCAGCCAGCCCGGCGCGGGTGCGCCGGGATTTTTTTTGCCCGGACCGTTCTTCGTATCGAGCAGTCCGCCTTTGAGATAATTCTTGTTTGACCCCCAAGACGATGGAGGATGCTTGAAAGCTCTGCTACTTGAGAACATCAGCGCCGTTGCGGTCGACACATTTCGCAATGCTGGTTATGAGGTCGAATCGCTGAAGTCGGCGCTAGACGAGCCCGAACTGATCGAGAAGATTCGCGGTGCATCGATCCTGGGGGTGCGGTCGAAGACGAAGATTTCGGCGGCGGTGATCGAGGCGGCGTGCGGAAAAAGCCCACGTCCGGCAAAATCGGGCGGAAATGGGGCGCCTGCAGGTTTATTGGCTATTGGGGCATTTTGTATTGGCGTTGACAAGATTGATCGTGGGGCCGCCAGCGAGCGGGGAATCGCCGTGTTCAACGATCCGCACTCGAACTCAAGGTCTGTGGCGGAGCTGGCAATGGGAGAGATCATCCTGCTGCTGCGTCGTACGTTCCAGGCTTCCACCGAGATGCATCGCGGGAAGTGGAACAAGTCGGCGGCGGGCGCGCACGAGGTGCGCGGGCTGACGCTGGGGATTGTGGGATACGGCAAGATCGGCTCGCAGCTGTCAGACTTAGCTGAGGCGCTGGGTATGCGCGTGATCTTTTATGACACATCGCATGTGCTGGCGCGCGGAAATGCGCGAGGCGTCGAGTTCCGCGAGTTGCTCGAGACGGCGGACGTGGTCACTCTGCACGTCGACGGCAAGAAAGAGAATCAGGACCTGTTCGGAGCGAAAGAATTCGCCGCGATGAAAGACGGCGCCTGCTTTCTGAACCTGAGCCGCGGGTTTGTGGTGGATCACGAGGCGCTGGCGGCGTGCCTGAAGTCGGGCAAGATTGCGGGCGCTGCCATCGACGTATTTCCCCATGAGCCGGAGTCGGGCGCGGAGTTTGTGAGCGCGCTGCGCGGGCTGCCTAATGTCATTCTCACGCCCCACGTCGGTGGTTCGACGGAAGAAGCGCAACACAATATCGGAGAATTCGTATCGGCAAAGCTGCTGGATTACGTCCGCACCGGGGATTCGACGCTCAGCGTGAACTTGCCGCATTGTCATATGGAGTATGAGCCGGGATCGCACCGGCTGATGCATATCCATCACAACGTGCCGGGCATACTAAGGGCGATCAACGACATCCTGGGCGATCGCGGGATCAACATCGAGCGGCAGGTGCTGGATACGCGCGGAACGCTGGGATATTCGATTTATGACATCAACCGGCCGTGCGACGAGGAGTTGATGGCGATGCTGCGGGCGGTACCGCATACGATCAGCGTGCGGGCGAAGGGTTGTTGATCGCCAGCGACGCTACATTGATGTGAGGAGACTTCATGCGAGGGCTCGAGGACAAACGCGTACTGATCACGGGCGGCGCGAGCGGAATTGGAGCGGCGACGGCAGCACGTTTTCTGGAAGAAGGATCGCGGGTGTGCGTGCTGGATCGCGACGATCGCGGGTGCGAGCGGATCAAGCATGAACTCCCGTCGTTGGGCGGAGCGATTATTGCCGACGTCACGGACTTGATGCAGGTAGAGGCGGCGTTTGCCGAGGCGATCCGGCTCATGGATGGCGTGGACGTGCTGGTGAACAATGCGGGCATCAGCATCCGGCATAAGTTCCTGGAGATCACGCCGGAGGAGTGGGAGCGCGTCATCGCGGTGAATCTGACCGGCGTGTTTTATGTGGCGCAAACGGCGGCGCGGCACATGTGGGAACGCGGGTCGGGAGTGATCCTGCAAACGGCGTCGACCAATGGGGTGATGGGGTATCCGCACTATGCCGATTACAACGCAACCAAAGCCGGCGTGATTGAGCTAACGCGATCGATGGCGCTGGAGCTGGCTCCGAAGGTGCGCGTGTGCGCGGTTGCGCCGGGATATGTTTTGACACCGATGCAACGGGCGGAATATTCCGATGCCATGCTGGCAGAGGTGAATGCGAAGATTCCGCTGCGGCGGCATGCGTCGCCGGAGGAGGTCGCGGGGCTGTTCGCGTATCTGGCGTCGGACGACGCGGCGTTTGCGACGGGACATGTGTATACGCTGGATGGCGGGGAGACGGCCGGGGGATTGGCTTCGCGGTGAGGAATCGCAGGTTCGGTAACTTGCCCACAAAGCGCGTGGTCTCGACCCCGCGACGGCCGGTTGGAATTGGGCGGCGTTACTTTCACTTTCACGATCGAGACGATATCGAATGAAAGTTGCTGTTTTTCTGGGCGGGGGGCGAATCACGTCGGCGCTGGCGGCCGGACTGCGGCTGGCTGGAGATCGGCGGCGGATTGTCGTTTACGATCGCCATCCAGAGAAATTGCGGGCGCTGCGCCGAGAGTCGAAGGTCGAGATTGCGCGCGACTTGAGATCGGCGTTGCATGATGCGGAGATGGTGATCGTGGCCGTCCGTCCGCGGTCCGTGCGCGAGATGCTTGCGGAAGTCTCTGCTTCACGGGTTGGGATTAAGGGACTGTGGTTGAGCCTGGCGGCCGGAATTCCGTTGCAGAATTTGCGCGGCTGGCTGGGAAAGCCAGTACGCTGGGGTCGGGCGATGCCGAGCCCGGTGTGCCGCATCGGACGCGGGTTGACGCCGGTGAGTTTTGCAGCGAACGTCGGGAAAGCGGAGCGGCTTCGCGTTCGCCGCTTCTTTGAGCAAGTCGGGCCGGTGCTTGAGATTCCAGAGCGTCAGATGGATGCCATCACCGCGACCCATTCGCCGACACACGGGTATCATGCTCTGGCGACGCTGGCCAAGTCCGCCGAGCGCGTGGGATTGGATCGGAAGACGGCGCTGATCGCGGCGGCGCATGCCTTGCGGGATGGGATCGGGTACTGGGACGAGATCGGACTCTCGCTCGACGAGCTTTTGCGCGAGGCGGCGACCCCCGGGGGAATTGCGGCGGCAACGATGGCGGCGATGGACGCATCCGGATATGCGCAGGCGGTGGCCCGCGGGGTGAGAGCCGGGGTCGCGCAGGCGCGGAAGAATGCTAAACGGTGAAGTAAACTTTTCACCGCAGAGCCGACATAAGAAACTCGAGGAATTGTTATGAGTACTACAACCCGGCTTTTTTCTGCCCAGGCACTGGTGAAAGAGTTGCAGACGCTTCCTGCCAGCGCGTTCATCGAAACGGAGCCACTGCGGCTGCTGTTGCAACGAATGCCGGTGGATGCTGATTCGCTGGCGCCTTATCTCTGCTGGGATCGCCAGCATTACACGCGAAACCTCATCAAGCGCACGCCATTGTTTGAGTTGATGGCGATCTGCTGGGAAGTTGGGCAGGCGAGTTCGGTGCACAACCATCGCGATCAGAATTGCTGGATGGCGGTGCCCGTGGGCCGTCTGCAAGTGGAGAACTTCCATCTCGTAAGTCAGGATCTCGAGACGGGAGTCTGCCAGCTCGAGACCAAGAACACCGTGGAGATGAATATTGGCGAACCGTGCGCCGTCGATCCGAATGACCCGGTGCACCGAGTCGTCAACCCGCGCGAGTTCAATCAGCGTGCCGTGAGTCTGCACGTGTATTCGCGCCCCTTCGACACTTGCGTCGTCTATTCCCCGGAACAGGGCACGTGCGGGGAGATCCGGCTTCATTTCACTACCGAGTACGGCAAACCGAAGTAACCCGCGACCGTCTGCGATCACGTTTTCCGTGCGTTCCTGCCGCTACAATTTTGGCGAAGGGACCGATTATGAAGACGTGGTTCGGGTCGCTGGCGGCGGCCCTTCTCCTGGTGGTGATTGGGTCATATTTCTGGGTTCATCGGAACCACATTGCCGCCCCGGCAACTGCGGAGGCAGCCGGTGACACTCCGAAATATGCCGAGCAGGAGCAGGCGCAAAAGATGGTAGAGGTCACCGGTCCGCTGGCCGATTACATGACCCGGACTTCGGACAAGATCGAGACGGTTCAACCCTCCTCACATCAATTGGCCGCTGCCGATCATGTGGCCGATTCCCCGGTTGGGTCCAGCGTCACGCTGCTTCATAAAACTTTTTCTGTGGCGTCAGTCACCGATGTGCCTTTCGAGCTGCCCGCGCACGCGTCAACTCCACAGCTGCGGGGAACCTACCGCTCGTACGTGCAGCGGCGAGACGGAAAGCTTGCCGATGAAGCGGGGGCAGAAAATGTTGAATTCGTATTGCTGAACGACCAGCAATTCGCGGATTTTCTTAGCGGGCGACCGAGCGATGCGATATTTTCCGCCGATGCCGCGCCAAACCAGGAGATCAATTTCAGTTTGCCGCCGACATTCGGCAAGCCCGTGAAGTACTACCTTGTATTTCAGAACAGCTCGCGAGCGAGCGGGAAAAAAGTTGTGCAGGCGGATTTCCGGATCGACTTCTGAGATTCCGACGCCTCGTTTCGAGAGCTTTTCTGAATTGCCAACATTGCACGCATCCCTCCGGAAACATTTCGCTGAAGTCGGGATCCTTCATTTCTGCGCGAGCCAGGGCTTCCTCGAGGGGCTGCTACACTAAGTGAGTTGCCTCCGCGAAAAAAACTCTCGAACTCCGCCTCACCGCCGGCCCTGGTGCCAGAGGTTGTAAAGAGCCCCCCGGTAGGCTCATCTGCGCGGGATTGTGCCGACTCGGCCACAAACGCACGGATTTTCCTGATCGATACGATGTCGTTCATTTTTCGCGCCTATCATGCGATGGCGCGGCAGCGACCGATGTCGACCAAGAAGGGGCTGCCTACCGCGGCGATTTACGTATTCGTCAACATGCTGCGGAAGCTGCGCGACGATTTTTCGCCGGAGTACCTGGCGGCGGTGTTCGATCCCGGCGGCCGCACCTTTCGCGACGAAGAGGCCGAGGCGGTCACGACGGTGCGCAAGTGGGACATCAAGACGCAGACCTTTACCGAAATCGAGTACAAGGGTTACAAGGCCAATCGCACGGCCATGCCGGAAGACCTGGCACAACAGGTTCCCTACATCCGCAGGGCGCTCGAGGCATACCGGATCCCAATCCTGCAGGTCGCGCGCTTTGAAGCGGACGATGTGATCGGCACCCTGGCACGAAAGGCAGCGGAAGCGGCGCACCCCGTGTATGTGGTGTCGAGTGACAAGGACATGATGCAGCTTGTCAATGACAAGGTGCACATCCTGAACCCGCCGAAGGACAACCTGATCTGCGACGCGGCGAAAGTGGAGGAGATTCTCGGCGTGCCGCCGGAGCGCGTAGTAGACGTAATGGCGCTGCGCGGGGATTCGATCGACAACATCCCGGGTGCGCCAGGGATCGGCGACAAGGGGTCCGTGGAAATCATCAAGCGGTTTGGCAGCGTCGAGCAGGCGCTGGACCGGGCAGCCGAAGTGGAAAAGAAAACGTACCGTGAGTCGCTGCTGAACAACCGCGACACGGTTCTGTTCAGCAAGAAGATGGCAACCATCGATACCGATGTCCCGATCGAGCTGGATGTGGAATCGATGCGGGCTGGAGATCCCGATGTAGAGGCACTGCGAGCGCTCTTCACGGAGTTGGAATTCACCTCACTTCTGAAAGAGTTGTTGCCGGTCGTCGAAGTGACGGAAGCCAATTATCGCGAAGCGAAGTCGGTACAGGAGGTTGACGAGGTAATAAAAGCCGCTTCGCAACGGGTGCTGGCGATTGCTATTGAGACGAGTTCATCGGGGCAGGCCGCCAGCGAACACGTCGCTGGGGATAGCGCCGAGGGTGCAGGCAACCAAGAAGAGGAAGGAGAGCCGGACGCGCAACTTTCGTTCATCACAGGGGCGATTGAAGTTGGATCATCGGCTCCGCCTAGCTGCCGCGTAGCAATTTCGGCGGGTACAGGATCGGCCGTGACTGTGGATCTCAAGGAAGGCTCGCTGGCAGAGTCTGTGCGAACGGCGCTGGCGAATCCTGATCTCATCAAGGCGGTGCACGACTACAAAGCGGCGATGCATGCTTTTCGCGGCGTGGGGATCGAGCTCAAGGGGGTGCAGCACGATCCGATGCTGTATTCCTACCTGCTCGACCCTACGTATTCGTCGCATGAGTTATCGGAGGTGGCCCTGCGCCGTTTCAACCTGAAGCTTTCTGGAGACCTGGCGGAGTCCGCCGACATTACAGGCCGGCTGAACTTGGCGCTGCGCGATGAAGTGGAACAGGGGGGACTGCTCAAGCTTTATGAGGAGATCGATCTGCCGCTGGTTCCGGTGCTGGCGCGGATGGAAGCTGCCGGGGTGAAGATCGATACGCAAGAGCTCTCACGTATGTCGGCGGAGTTGTCACGGGAGATTGTCTCGAAGGAGAAAGAAGTCCACGACGCCGCGGGTGTGGAGTTCAATGTGGGATCGCCCAAGCAGCTCGGAGATGTCCTGTTCAACCGGATGAATCTGCCCAAGCCGGTGAAGTATGGCAAGGGGCGCATGATATCCACCGCGGTGGACGTGCTCGAGGAGCTAGCGGAGAACCATCCCATTGCGCGAATGGTTCTGGACTACCGGCAGCTGACGAAACTGAAATCGACCTACGTTGATGCGTTGCCGGCGCTGATTGATCCCTCGACTGGGCGCGTGCATACGACATTTGGGCAGACGGGCACGGCGACCGGGCGTTTATCGTCGGCGAATCCGAACCTGCAGAATATTCCGATCCGCACCGAGCTGGGCCGCGGCATCCGCGCTGCATTTATTGCGGAGCCGGGTTTCGTGCTGCTGACCGCGGATTATTCGCAGATCGAATTGCGCCTGCTGGCTCACTTCTCGCACGATCCGCTGCTGGTGGAAGCGTTCCGGCGCGGTGAGGATATTCACACACTGACGGCATCGCAAGTGTTTGGCGTGCCTCCGCTGATGGTGACCGCCGATCACCGGCGGCAGGCGAAGGTGGTGAATTTCGGAATCGTCTATGGGTTGTCGGCGTTTGGGCTGTCGCAAAACCTTGGCATTGAAACCAGCGAAGCAAAACAGTTCATCGCGAATTATTTCGAGAAGTATGCTGGCGTGCGCGCCTTTATCGATAAGACGCTGGATGAAGCGCGGCGGGATTTGAAGGTCAAGACCCTGTTCGGGCGCGTGCGGCCGATCCCCGACATCAACAGCAAGAATTTCACGCAGCGCGGATTTGCCGAACGCACGGCGGTCAACACTCCGCTGCAGGGAACGGCGGCGGACCTGATCAAGATTGCAATGATTCGTATCGATGCGGCCTTGCGCGAACGCGGGATGAAGTCGCGGATGACGCTGCAGGTACACGACGAGTTGGTTTTTGAAGTGCCGGAAGCTGAGGTCGAGACCATGCAATCGCTGGTGCGCGAGCACATGGAACGCGCCCATGAGTTGGCGGTGCCGCTTCTGGTCGAGATGGGCGTGGGAGCAAACTGGAGAGATCTGGAATAGCGGAGGGAGCGGGATGAAGTCGCCCGAGGGGCCCGGGGCGGCTGTCGCTACATGCAGATGTCCGCGCCTGATGTGGCGTCCGGGCAATAGTGTAAAATTGCATTGCCCCTCCGTTGGCTGATGGTTTAGCGGTCAGGTCGGCGGAATCCTTTCAAGTCGGGACGTGGCTCAGCCTGGTAGAGCACTCGCTTGGGGTGCGAGGGGTCGGCAGTTCAAATCTGCCCGTCCCGACCAATCTTCTTTCAGTTTCTTTCCCTGCTATCTCGTTCTGTTGGATGTTGCACCATAGGGTCGCCGGGCCACGCTCGCTTTGACTGCCCGCGCCTACGGAGGCTTGAGCGTGTTCGCATTTTTTCGCTTGCGGTCTTCGACTACGGATTCAGCGGGAGGCGAGGCTTTGACTTTGATCGATGTGTTCTGATGGGCGGCTCTCGGCCATCTTGAGCTCCGTTTTCTTGATCATTTGACGCCACAGCGTGTTTGGATTCGCGTTGAAGACGGATTGATCATCGCCTGGAAAAATGAACCAGCCGCCGAGTCTTACCTCGTTTTTCAGTTGTTCGGGGGTCCATCCTGCGTAGCCGAGGTAGACGTGAAAAACGCCGGGATCGGGGCGGGAGGAAACCGCTTTCTCCAGCGCAATCTTGGACGAAAGCCAGTAAACGTCTCCGGATACTTGCTCGGCTCCTTCGATCTTGCCTGGCGACTGGAGCAGAGCAAATACCGTTGGAGTATCGACTGGCCCGCCGAGATAAACGGGATCCGATACGTCTTTGGCTGCATTGAGCTGCGCGAAAACTTTTGAGATGGGAAGCTCCGTGCGGCGGTTGAGCATGAGTCCAACGACGCCTTGGGGATCGAAGTGAACCAGCAGGATCACGGTTTCAGCGAAATTCGGATCCGCAAGCTGGCGACTCGCCACCAGCAACTTTCCTGGGCCAAGATCCTTCTGATTTCTTGACTGCACGGGAAGAAACACCGGGGATCTGCGCGACTCGGCTGCGCGCGGCTGTGATCCCGTGAGAGCCACATCAAGTTCGCTCGCAGCGGGGAGCACAATGAGTATAGCCAGCAGGCTGGAGACGCACAGTCGGACTCGAGACACGGCTACCCTCCTCGCGTGCAATCACGACGCCGATGTTTCTCCAACAAATTATAGGTGAGTGGGGTGGCAACCTGGCCAGTAGCAAGGAGCGGTAAAGCCTGCGCTGCGCAGCACCAGAACGTCAAAGGCCGGCAGCGGCAGGGTTCGTAAACACAGTTGAGCGCCATCAGCTTTCAGCTACGTGGCGCATCTTGGCGGATCTATCTCTTTTGAGAAAGAGACATCCCATTTCCGACGTATCAGGGTCCTCTGCAAGGTTGATGCCCTCGCTTTATGCAAGGCTGAGCGAGGGCATCATCTTTTGGCGGACATTGGCGCTTGGACGGCGCCAAACGGGACGAGTACGAATACTCGCAACTTGAGAGTGGAGGGATTTTGTCTGGAACAGTCCAAAAAAAACCAGCCTCGCTCAGCTCAAATGTTCTTTTAGGTCCACAAAGGATTTACGGGGCGTTCAACCAACCTTGCTACGCCTCCGTAAAATGCGCCGTGGCGTATGTTGGCATACTTCTTCACTCCCGGTATTTGCTACGGTAGAAGTCAGTCCCGATGAAAAATTTTCATAGCCACAGAGCAGTGCCCTCGGCCATTGCGCTTCCGCCGGCCGAGCCGCTGAACCCTGTTCGCGAGGAGATAAAAAGGTTCCTGGCCGATATTTCCCAGGATGCCGAGCGTCCGCGAACTTGTCAGGCTTGCGGAGACGAATTGACTTACGTCGACACCGTTTTCTGGCTTCTTGACGAGGAAACGAAATGGAACGTCCGGCTGCCGATTTGCTCCTGCTCGAAAAACGCACCCCATACGGCCGCGTTGCCTACAGAAAAGCCGGAATAGTAGCTGCGTAAAGACTGGCGCAAGATGGCGCACGAGTCATTCCCGGGACCGATGCAACTTTCTTGGCTGTTGGATGGATTGTGCCTGCAATTGTTCCATCTCGAACATGCGTGTTTTTGGTGTTTTCGAACAGAGACAGTGGCCGAATGTACCGATTCTGCATGGCGGCAAAATGCCGTATAGAAACGGCCGAGTGGCGTACTTTGGCGCTTTGTTTTGCCCTGCTTTTGGACCTACGGTTGCACAATCTCTCGCATGCAGGAGCTGGACAATTTCGAGGATTGGCGCTCCGAATTGGAGCGGAACTGCGAGAAGCAGGGGCAATCGCTGGCTTTCTCCGGCCTGAACGATTATGTACTTCGCCTGCTCTGGGCGAAGCGAATCGAGCCCACCCCGCAGGCCATTATCCAGGACGCTGAACGGATTAGCTGACTGGGCCGGTCCCTTATTTCAAGAAAGCTCTTTCGGTACTGAGCCTTTTCGCGGGACGAACCCTGCGACCGTCAAGCCGCGCGTTTGTGGAGAGCGACGGTGGTGGCAGGGACGATGATGCCGGAGACGGGTGCGCCTTGGCCGGTCCGCAACAACCCGGTCGACGAAACGCTCTTTCGATGATTTCGACTTCTCGGTTGACGCACGGGCAAGCTGGAATCAGGCCACGTTCTTAGCCTGTGCCGCCCGTCGCCAAGATTCGGTCTGCTGTCTCGCAGCCTTAAGAAGAGTGCGCTTGGCCGCGCAGCTCTCATGCACGGAGAGACCGTGCTCGTCTGTTTTGCAGTGTTCTAACGAAATGTCCTTCCCACAAATCCAACAGAATCTTGTTTCCTTCACAAATGCCACCATGACAAATTGAACCATCCTTGATCGAAATTTTCTTTCTGCGTGAAGACAACTGTCAAGAAGCAAATCTTCCCGGTCGCGCCAAAATACGCCACGCCGGCACGCATGGACGGGCATGAATAGTGCGCGGCAACTTTACCTCTTGAGGCGTTCGGGGTTGTGATCTGCCTGTTCTGCTAAACTCCTCCGCATGTCAACCTTCGTGCTGGTCCACGGAGCATGGCAGTCTGCGGGTACCTGGGACCTGCTGGCCCCGTTGCTCGAGAAGAATGGACACCGGGTTCTGCGCCCCGTGCTGAGTGGGCTTGGTACAGACGGCAAGAATCTCTCTGCGGACATCACGTTGCGACAGCACATCAAAGATGTTCTGGCGCAGTTAACAGCGGCAGGGGAGCCGGTGATCCTCGTTGGGCACAGTTACGCCGGCATGATCATCAGCGGAGTCGTGGAGGAAAATCCGGCGCAAGTGAAGAGCCTGGTTTTCCTGGATGCGTTCGTGCCAGAGGATGGGCAGAAAGTGCTGGACCTGCTGCCCGCGGACGTCGGTGTTTATTTTCGTTCGGTTGCAAGCGAGCAGGGAGATGGCTGGCGGTTGCCCGGTGGCGATTCTCTTCTTGATCTGTGGGGCCTGCCGCCTGGTGAGGCTCGGGAATTCGTACGGGCGCGGCTTTGCGACTTTACACTACGTTGTTTTGACGAACCACTGCCGCTGCCGACGAATCGGAAAGCGTCTGTTCCTTCGATTTATGTTGCCTGCATGGCGGAGCGATATCCAGCGAAGGCAATCTTTGCGCCGTTTGCGGCGAAGGTACGGGCCAGCGGCGGAAAGGTAGTTGAGGTCGAGAGCGGACACGATTGCCAGGCGGAAGTTCCAGAAGAAGTCGCCAGCGTGCTGCTTCCGGTGGCGTCATGACAGCTCACTGCTATCCAACAATCGAGCGGGGCCATTGCGGCGCGTTGCTGTTGTGCGCCTGCGTGGTCGCGGGTTCGCTGTTTGCGGCGGTTAACCTCCACGGGCAGAGCGCGCGGCCAGCGCCGCCGACTCGTGATCCTCACACGCCTGGCTACGTGACCGCGAAAGAGTTGCCCGACGGTTCGGTTCCTCCTGCAACTGCCGATGGAAACTTCATTATTGGTGCCCTGCATATGGTCTCGCCGGAAGTCGTTGTTCCGGACGGCACGCCGAACGGCAAGGTCATAGAGTTCCTCATGAAGTCGGAGGCGAGCAAGATTTATCCGGGCATCGCGCGGGAGCAGAATACGTTCGGAACGGCAGATCCAACCGATCCCGCCAAGCTGGTGGTGACGACAAGTCATACGGCTCCGTATACGCGGAGAGTGCAGGTCTATGTACCGAAGCAATATGTGGCGGGAAGCGCTGCGCCGTTCATTGTGGGAGCAGATGGACCGGACCTATTTCTGTTTTCCGCGCTCGACAGCTTGATCTCGGCGCACAAAATTCCGGTCATGATCGGGATTTCGATCGGCAACGGGGGCGGTGACGCTCAGGGCAGCGAGCGCGGGCTCGAATACGACACGATGTCGGGCACCTACGCGGAATTCGTGGAAACTGAAGTTTTGCCGGAGGTAGAGGCGAGAGCCCACGTGAAGCTTACAAAGAATCCAGACGGACGGGCCACGATGGGTTACAGCTCAGGCGGAGCGTGCGCCTTGAGCATGGCGTGGTATCGCAATGACCTGTATCATCGCGTGCTCTCATACTCGGGAACATTCATCAACCAGCAGTGGCCATCGAATCCTCAGACTCCGCATGGGGCATGGGAATACCACGAGCACCTGATCCCGGATAATCCTGCGAAGCCGATCCGCATCTGGATGGAAGTGGGCGACAAGGATTTGTTCAATCCCAACGTCATGCGCGATGGCATGCACGACTGGGTGCTGGCCAATGAAAACATGGCGAAGGTGCTGGCGGCGAAGGGATATCACTATCAATTTGTCTTTGCGCGCAATGCGGTCCACGTCGATCGGGCGACCGTGCAACAGACATTGCCCGAGGCGCTGGAATATGTGTGGCAGGATTATCGGGATGCAGGGCGGTAAGAACGCTGGTTTAGAACGAAAGCAGAAGATCGAGCGCTGAAAAACTATCTCAGGCCTTTCACCACGAAAGCTTCCGAAAGAACCTGGCCGTAACCATAGACGTACGATTTGCCATCAGAAGAAAAGATTGGGACAAAGGCATCGCAGTTGAACGGCAAAGCTTCTCCGAATTTTCTCCAGAGATCCATTTTCCCAGTAGAAGGATTCAAACGGTATACGTCGGCTGTATGGACGTGAGCTGCTGTGGCTACAACAAGGAGAGCGGTTCCATCGGTCGTCCAACTGGTGGCGTAGTATTTCGAATCGCCGGGAATGGGCTGAATTCCGCTGCCGTCGAGGGGCCAAACGGCCCAGCGGCCGTCGGGCCCTGTGACTGCGATTTTTTTCCCGTCGGGAGAAAGGATTACGCCGGAAATGCCCTCCGGTGTGATGGGCTTGGAATTTCCCGAACTTACTTCGATAAGGTAGTCACGCACGCCGTGGCCGGGTTCAATTCCGCTGACCAGGATTTGCTTGCCGCCGGGCAGGTAACGGGCTCCGTCGTAGCTGACATTGTCGTGTGTCAACTGCCTGGCTTCTCCCGCACCGGTCGGCACGATTTGGAGGGGGCCACCCTTTGAGGAGTGCGTGATGACCCATTTGCCATCGGGTGAGATCGCCTGACCGACGCCTTCGCCGATGCGAACGGGAGGAGAACCATCGGTGTCGCGGAGAAACACGGTGTAGTTCGGGCCGCCGCCGTTGCCTTCTTCCTCGAAGAGGACTTTCCTGCCGTCGGGGCTCAGGTCGCGTTCATTCGACCAGCCGAACCATCCCAACTCCACTTCCTCTTTGGCGCCTGGCCCCAGGCCACGAATGCCGACGCGTTCCCGATGACTGACGGTCAGAACGAGTTCGTTGCGCAGATCCTGTAACCACATGCCCCCCGGCACGTTCGTGATGATGCGCTCTTTTCCGGAGAGCGTTACACCACGAAGATCGGCGGAGCTTCCGGTGCGTGCGGCGCTGAACCAGATTTCATCGTCCCCATGAGGCGACCACTGCACACCTTCGACCGTGACGTAACCTGATGCCAGGATTTTTTCTTTGCCCTGGGCATCGACAACGGCAATCGAACCTTCATCGTCACCGGCGGTATTGTCATGATGAGAAAAAGCGACAGACTTGCCGTTCGGGGAGATCTTGGGATTGCTGATCCAGTTGATGCTGTCGACCAAAACATGCCCGACGGGATACTCCAGGCGCCAGTGGCTGCTTTCGGGGACGTAGCGAACGATGGCCATAGTCTCGCCGTCGGCGGCCCAGTCAGCGTCCTGCACATTTTCGAGGACTTCGCGCGGAGTGCCTCCGCTCAGCGGAACACGAGCCATCGTGCCCGAACGCGAATATCCGCCGAGAGTTTTCGTGTTCAGGCGAATTGCCAGCTCGCCCGTTTTTGAGACCGAGAGTAGTTCCGCTTTCTTAATGCCGAGTTCGCGCGCGCCGTTTTCATCTGTGCGAGCCAGATAGAGTTCACGTTCTCCACCATCAAAGGTTCCGCTGTAGACAATGCTCCCATCCGGAGTGAAGCGGGCATTGCCGATGGAGCCGGTGCGAAAGGTGATTTGCTGGTATTCGGCGGGAGGCCCTGAAGCTGAGCTTTTGCCAAGCCACCATCCGAGAGCCAGCATCGCCAGGGCGAGAACGATGCCGCCCGCGGCAAAGACGATGTGCTGCCGCGATCCCGAACGCTCGGCGACCGTCACAGCCGCCTGAGCGCCTGACTTTGCTGTGGTGGAAAGGCCGCTGAGGGCTTCAAGATCGAACGCGAGATCTCCGGCGGACTGAAAACGCTGACCCGGGTGCTTCTCGAGGCAGTGGTGCACGATGCGTTCGAGACCGGGCGGAAGGTTGCGAGCGCTCTCTGAAAGCTCCGGCACTTCCTCTTTGAGGATCGCACTCATCGTGTCAGCGGCGGTCTCGCCGTGGAATGCGCGCTTGCCGGAAATCATCTCGTACAGAATCGCTCCAAAGGAAAAGATGTCGGAGCGATGATCGGCGGGCTTGCCACGAACTTGTTCCGGCGACATGTAGCCGGCTGTTCCCATCACCAAGCCGGTTTCGGTGGCGACCTGGACTGTCGGGGCGTCGCCGGATTCCGTTGGGGCTTCCGGGCGGGTCAGTTTTGCGAGGCCGAAATCGAGAATCTTCACGCGCCCATCGCTGGTAAGAAAAAGATTCTCCGGCTTCAGGTCGCGGTGAACGATTCCCTTTTCGTGTGCAGCTGCTAGGCCGCGCGCCACCTGCGTGGCGTAATCGATAATGCGCCGCGGAGGCAGAGCCCCGGTCCTCAGCCGGTCCCGGAGCGTCTCTCCCTCGAGCAGTTCGGAAACGACGTAAGGAGCTCCTTGCTCTTCACCGATGTCGAAGATGGAAAGAATGTTCGGATGGTTCAGCGCGGCGGCAGCGCGGGCCTCCTGAGCGAAGCGTTGCAGGCGGTCACGGTCGGCAGAGTAGGAAGCAGGCAGGACTTTAATGGCGACCGTGCGGTTCAGACGAGAGTCGTGGGCGCGGTAAACCTCTCCCATTCCTCCCGCGCCGAGCATGGAATGGATCTCATACGGTCCGAGCTTCGTTCCAGAAGGCAGCGGCATGCGCCGAAGATTATACCCGCATCCGGAGATTTTTCAGATTGCTGAATAAACAAATCACTCAGGGCAAGGGAGGCTTATGTAGCGTTTGCCCTCACAGAGTTGGATCGCGCAGGGCTTCGGCGAGATCCTGGAGAAACAGCGCCGCTCGGGCACCATCGGCGACTCGGTGATCACAAGACAGAGTCACCGTCATCATTGGGAGGACGGCGGGTTCACCGTTTCGTGCGACGACGCGATCGGTGATCGCGCCGACAGCGAGGATTGCAGCCTGGGGCGGGGTGATGATGGCGCTGAACTGATCCACCTGATACATGCCGAGATTGCTGATGGTGAAGGTGGCATCGGCAATATCAGCGGGCCGCAGCTTTCCATCACGGGCGCGCCCGGTGAGTTCCAGCCGCAACTTTGCGATTTCCGCGGGCGATGCTCTGTGGGCGTTGCGGATGACCGCCGCAACCACGCCATCGTTGACGGCAATCGCAACTCCGATGTTCACGTGATCGTGGATGCGGATGCCTTCCGGCGTCCAGCTTGCGTTCAGGCGCGGATGCTTGAGCAAAGCACGGGCGGTGAGGGCGACCAACAGATCCGTGTGCGAGACGCGGACCTGGTGCGCACGTTCGACCTCAATGACGATTCGTTCGCGATAGGCATTGAGGCCGGTTGCGTCCATTTCGCGCGTAACGAAGAAGTGCGGGACCGTGGTCCAGCTTTGGGTTGTGCGCTCGGCCATGATGCGGCCAAGGGAGGTTGGACGCTCAACGTGCCCGCCGACCTCAAAGGCGCTGCGGCCGGATACTTCCGAGCGGCCCGTTCGGCCGGCGGCGGCTGTCCCCCCATGAGCCGACTGCACATCCGACGCCAGGATTTCTCCTTCGAGGCCCGATCCTTGGAGCTTGGTGATATCGACTCCCAACTCCTTGGCGAGACGGCGAGCTTTGGGGGAGATTTTGGGCGCTTGTGTAGCTGGCGATGGGACCGTGGCAACGGAGGCCGCAGGAGTTGTTTGATCCGGTTTTGCAGAGCTGGCGCGAGCAGTCGGCACCGTGTCGGCTGCTCCATCCACCGGTGGCTGCTCTCCTGGGGCGACAATCCATGCGATGGTTTGGCCGACTGGAATGTCCGCGCCTTCGGAAGCTTTGACTCCTGCAAGGACGCCGTCGGCGGGAGCTTCAACTTCAACGACGGCCTTGTCGGTTTCGATCTCGAGCAAAGGCTCGCCCTTCGAGACGCGGTCTCCTTCTTTCTTACGCCAGGCGAGGAGCTTTCCTGTCTCCTGTGCCATTTCGAGAGCGGGCATCACAACGCTGAAGGCCATAGTTGTCAGTTGGGGGAAGGCGTCGCGTTTGCAGACGACCAGGCCTTCAGCTCGAAACTCCTACCCGCTCCGTCTTGGCGCTGGTCTCGATCATTTCGAGAACGCGCTGACTGGGCGCTCCTTCACTCTCGCGTGTCGTGGGCAACGGGCCATTGACGGTGAAATAGTGCGCGCCCGCGACTAACAGCTGATCGGCGGGAAAGCGGGTGATGACCTCGTGCCCCGTGGGCGTGACCACGATTTCTTCTTCGATGCGCGCTGCACTCCAGCCATCGGTTGAGGGCCAGAACGTTTCGAGCGCAAACACCATGCCCGGTTTGATTTCGACCGGATGATCGAATGACACAAGTCGGCTGATCACCGGCTTCTCCCAGATTGCCAATCCGACGCCATGCCCGTATTGCAGGGCGAATGCCGCTTCCTCGTTGGGAAAACCGAAATCGGTGGCCTTTGGCCAGACAGCCGCAATCTCCGCGGTGGTGCGGCCGGGACGGACAAGTTCGATGGCAGCGTCGAGATAGTCGCGGCAGCGCTTGTAGGCATCGACCATCGCGTGTGATGCGTAGCCGACTGTGAAGCAGCGGTAGTAGCAAGTGCGATATCCCATGTAGGAGTGGAGGATGTCGTAGTACACCGGATCCCCGGGCCGCAGCACGCGGTCAGAAAAAACGTGGGGGTGAGGGTTGCACCGCTCGCCCGAGATCGCGTTCACGGCTTCGACGTATTCGGAGCCGAGATTATAGAGAACCTTGCTGACCAAGCCGACGGCTTCGTTCTCGCGCAGACCGGGCTTCATCGTGCGGTAAAGTTCGTCGTAGGCGGCATCCACCATCATGGCGGAGTGGTTGAGAAGCGCGATCTCATCCTGCGTCTTGATCACGCGCGCTTCGGACATCAGCGCCTGACCGTCGACCACTTCCAGCCCTTCTTTTTGCAGCGCGAACAGAACGGGCGGCTCGATGATGTCGATGCCGACCGGTTCTTTGTGGAGACCGCGCATTTCAAGTTCGATACGAATCTTGCGGGCGACGTCTTCGGCGCGCCCCATTTCCGGTGTCATCGCTCCGCGCAGCATGGAAATCCCGGGCCGCGACCGTTCACCCAACCAGGGACAATTCTGCTGATGATGCCGGGCCGCGGAGCCGAAATCCCACAGAATGGGCTCGTCATCCTGCGGCAGCAGGGTGAAGCGGTTGGCCTTGTCTTGTGCCCATGTGCCGATGTGGGTTGCGGTAATGTAACGGACGTTGTTCATGTCGAAACAGAGCAACGATCCCATCGACGATTTCTTGAGCAAATCTTTCGCCTTCTGCAGGCGTTCGCGGCGAAGGCGGTCGAAGTCGATGCGGTTTTCCCAATCGACGGCCATGCTGCCGTAGGTTTTGAGGGCCATAAGAACTCCTTAGCTATGAGCCGTGAGCAATGAGCAGGGAGAAACCAACGCGGCCGCCTATCGCTGACAACTCATTGCTCAACGCTCATGACTCAGCGCTAGTTCTTGCCGCACATTTTCCTGGCGGCTTCGAACACTGATTCTTCCGTCGGTACCGTTACATCCTCTAGAGGCGGCGAGAACGGGATGGGGACGTGCATCGCACCCATGCGCTTCACCGGGGCGTCGAGATCGTAGAAGGCGCCTTCAGCGATCACGGCCGCAATTTCCGATGTAACCCCGTAGCGCCCGTAACCTTCGTCCAACACGATCGCGCGTGAGGTCTTCTTGACCGAGTCGACGATAGTCTTTTCGTCGAGCGGCCACGTGGTGCGCGGGTCGATCACCTCGGCGCTAATGCCGTCTTTCTGGAGCAGGTTCGCCGCGCCCAACGCGACCTGGACCATACTGCTGGTGGCGACAAGCGAAATATCATCGCCTTGTCGCTTCACATCGGCCACACCAAGGGGAATTGTGTAATCCTCCTCGGGAACGCGACCTTTCAACTTGTACATCATCTTGTCTTCGAAAAATACGACGGGATTCTCGTCGCGGATCGCAGTTTTCAGCAGGCCCTTCGCATCGTACGGCGTCGAAGGCAGAACAACTTTCAATCCGGGAATATGGCTGAACCAGGCATGCAGCGACTGCGAGTGCTGAGCAGCGGAGCGGCGGGTTGCGCCCAGCGTCGTACGCATCACCATGGGGACGCGCCAATGCCCGCCGGACATGTAATGCGCTTTGGCGGCCTGGTTGACCATCTGGTCCATGGTGAGGGTGATGAAGTCGCCGAACATGATGTCGACGACGGGGCGCAAGCCGGTCATCGCTGCGCCAACTCCTATGCCCGTAAACGCCGCTTCAGAGATGGGGGTATCGATGACGCGACGGGCTCCGAATTCTTCCACGAGACCGGAGAGGACCTTGAAGGGCGTGCCCGCTTCGGCGACGTCTTCGCCGATGATACAAACGCGCGCATCGCGCCGCATCTCCTCCGCCAGCGCCTCGCGGACCGCTTGCGCGAAGGTAAGTTCGCGGTCAGGCATAGACGTCCTGTTCCACCTGATCGGGAGTCGGATAGGGAGCATTCAGCGCGAACTTCACGGCCGCTTCCATTTCCGCGCGCACTTCGCTTGTGATGTGCTCCAGCGAACCGGGAGTGGCACAGTTTTGAGCGATCAGCCATTCCCCATGCAGCTTGATCGGATCGCGATCGGTCTTCCAAAGGTGTTCTTCCTGCTTTGAGCGATAGTATTCGCGATTGATATCGCCTACGTGATGGCCGCTATAGCGATAGGTATCGGCCTGGAGGAACGCCGGCCCTTCGCCCTCACGGGCGCGTTTTATGAAGCGTGACGCAATAGCATGCACGGCCTTTACATCCTGGCCATCTACCGAACCTGCCTCAATTCCAAAAGCCCTGGCGCGGCCAAGAATTGTGCCGGCTGTGGTCTCGCTGAAATGCGTGTATTCGTTGTAGAGATTGTTCTCGCAAACGTAGACGATCGGAAGCTTCCACAATTGCGCCAGGTTCATGACCTCGTAGAGCGATCCCTGACCGAGCGCGCCTTCGCCGAAGAAGCAGACGGCTACGCGTCCGTTGCCGAGATGTTTGGCGGCAAAGGCCGCTCCCGTGGCAATCCCGACGCTGCCGCCGACGATTGCGTTTGCCCCGAGATTTCCCGTAGCCGGGTCGGCTATATGCATTGATCCACCCTTGCCGCGACAATATCCGGCTTCTTTCCCGAGAAGTTCGGCAAACATGCGATCGGGAGATGCTCCCTTGGCAAGGCAGTGTCCGTGGCCGCGGTGCGTGCTGGTGATGTAGTCATCCAGACGAAGGGATTCGCAAATGCCGACTGCAACCGCCTCTTCCCCGCTGTAAAGATGAGCGAGTCCGGGCATCAAAGCGCGCGTGTAGAGTTCGTTGACCTGTTCTTCGAAGAGGCGGATGCGCACCATCTGGCGATAGGCACGGAGCCACAGGTCGTTTATGGGCGCTTGGGTGGAGGAGTCGACCCCAGCGATATCGGTTGATCCAGCCTTGGTCATGAATTCACTTGCGGCCTCCGGCCGTCACCGGAGTGCTAATGCCTGACATTGCGGCGAGCACATCGAACATGCAGGCGAAATCGTACTTGGTCCAGCCCATGCCGCGGGCGGCAGTGAGAATTTCGTTACTCACCGCCGTCGTCGGCAGGGGAACGTCGAGTTGGCGGCCCAGGTCCATGGCCAGCACCATGTCTTTCTGCATCATGTTCACATCGAACCAGGCTTCTTCTGGTTGCTGGAGAACAAAGGGGCCGCGGTATTGAATCATGGGGGAGGCGATCGCGCTGTGCGTGAGCACATCCACGGCAACTTCGCGAGCGATGCCGCTCTTTTCCGCCAGCAACACGCCCTCAGAAAACGCCAGCATCTGAACCGCAAGGCTCAGGTTGGTGGCAATTTTCATCGAGAGTGCGAGTCCGTTGTCGCCGACATGCGTAACCTTGGGACCAATATCGAATAGCAGAGGCTTGATCTTCTCGAACGTTTCTTTCCGGCCTCCGACCATCACGGAAAGCTTTCCCTGCTGCAGCGTGATGACGCTTCCGGAAACCGGAGAGTCGACCATATCGGCTCCGGTCGCGCGAACTTTTTCCGCAAGCGACCTGCTTACGGACGGACTCACTGTACTCATGTCGATGAACGTTTTGCCGGGGCCCAGTCCGGCCAGCACGCCGTCGGGCCCTTCGGCGATCGAATGGATCGCAGCGGCGTTGGTGACCATCGCGAACGTGTAGTCGGAAGCGCTGGCGACCGCTCGCGGCGAATCGGCCCAGTGCATGCCTTTGTCAATCAGCCACTGTGCTTTCTTCCGTGTGCGGTTGAAACCGGTGACGGAGTGGCCTTTCGAGAGAAGGCGGTCCACCATGTTCCCGCCCATCACACCCAGGCCGATGAAGCCAACTTTTGCCATCCTTCGCTTGCTCCCCAGAAAAATCGATGAACTCAGGAAGCCTGTCTTCTCAAACAGGCTTCTCGCCCGCTGCCTGACTGTCCTGTCTCACTTGCCCGAGATGAGCGCGCATCGCCTCGTGCGCGGCATTTGCGTCGCGCCGCTCAACCGCGTCAAGAATTCTCTTGTGATAAATCTGTCCCCGCTCGGGACCGCCCGGAACTTTGAAGATGCGCAGCCGCTGCTCGCGCAACAGGCCGACGATGGAATCGAGCAGCGAGAGGATAAGCGGGTTGTCGGCTCCCTCGGCAAGCGCCAGATGAAAATCGAGATCGGCTTCAATGTAGGCGTCCGGGTCTCTGCCGGACCGGTCCATGATCGCTACAGCTTCGCGCATGGTAGCGAGCTCGGACTCCTGAATGCGCGACGCGGCCAATCCTGCAATCTCGGGTTCCAGAATTGCGCGAACCTCAGCGAGGTAAGTGGAGCCTTCGGGCTGCCCGATTTTTACCATCAGGTCGAGCGACTGCCGAACCGCCTGATTCGTACCATCGGTGATGAAGGTGCCGCGCCCGGAGAAAGCTTCGACCAGACCCTTCTCCCGAAGAGCTTTGACCGCCTCGCGCACAGCCGTGCGGCTGACACCGAAGCGCTGCGCCAGTTCACGCTCAGCGGGGAGTTGATCGCCGGGCTTCAGGGTGCCGCTGACGATGGACTCCTCGATTTGCTGAACGATCTGCTCGTACAGCCGCGAAGTGCGAACTAATTTGTACACAGGGCTGCCCCCCGCACGGCGCAGAATGGAACGTGGCGCCGGTGCCCCAATAATGGTCTGGCTACTATACCGCACATCGGGAAAGAGCTGGCCGCGTTCTTGAGTGGGGCTCATAGCTAAGGTATATAGGTATGGTGGTAGGACCACTAGGAAGGTACTCGAATGTATGTTTTGTTGTCAACTCACGAAATACCGAAGCGAAAGCAAGTTACAGGTTGCGCTGTCGGTATGGCGAACCTACAAGAGAACCATTGAAAAAATGAATTAGCTTGACACTGTTTCATCGATGGTGGTATGGCTGTCGGACCAACATGGGAGGGGTGCTATGCAATTCCGTTCAGCCAAGGCCTTTGCGCGCCGGGAAGGCCCGGAGAATATCGCCCGTCTTGTCCTCGTCATTTCGTTAGTTCTTGCCGGCTCATTGGGGGCACCGGCCCAGTCCACGAGCGGGAGGATTCTGGGAACAGTTGCGGACGCCAGCGGAGCCGCACTTAACGCTGCCAACGTCACGGTGACAGATGTGCAGCGCGGCACATCAAGAGTGCTGACCACAGACGAATCCGGCAGCTTCGTTGCACCTGACCTGCAGCCGGGCGTGTACAAAATCCGGGTCGAAGCCAAGGGCTTCAAGTCCACAGAGCGGCCAAATATTACCGTCGAAGTAGCGACTGACGTACGCGCCGATTTCAGCCTGCAACCCGGCCAAGTCACTGAGACAGTGGTAGTGGAAGAAGATGTCCCGCTGGTGAACACTACTTCGGCGACGCTCGGAGGCACACTTAGCAACCAGGAAATCAACGACCTTCCTCTCAGCGGGCGTAATTACGAAAATCTATTGCAACTGCGGCCCGGGGTGATTCGCTATCCGGGCGGAGGATTCTCGACAACGAGCAGCAACGGGCTGCGCGCAGAAGACAACGCATACTTCATCGAAGGATTGTTCAACAGCGAACCTTATTCCGGCCAGGCGATCGTGAATGGCGCCGGAATCGCCGGGGATTCAGCCACGATCCTTCCCATTGATTCGATCCAGGAATTCAACATCCAACAAAATCCGCCAGCCGAATACGGATGGAAGCCGGGCGCGGTGGTCAACGTAGGCCTGAAATCCGGAACGAACGGTGTCCACGGAACCGCGTTCGGGTTTGGGCGCGATGGCGCGATGGACGCGCGGAATTATTTCAATGCTGCTCCCAACCCGAAGCTGACGCGCACGCTGGAGCAGTTTGGCGGCAGCATCGGCGGCCCGATTGTCAAAGACAAAGCATTTTTCTTTGGAGCGTACGAAGGACAGCGCTACAACGTGGGCAACTCTTTTGGCGGCATCACAAGCCCGTCGATGGTACACATGCCCGACAACTCAACCTGCTCGTTTGGATTCAGCGGCGATTGCGCCGATAGCATTCCGGATGCGCTTGCCGATCTGGAATCGGCCGGCAACAACTCCGGGTTCGGCGTCGACAACGCAAGTCTTCAGATCGCCGGATGCAGTGCTTCGGGAACTTGCACAGGGACGGGGTTCCCCACAAATAACGCTCCTACCATCAGCATCACGAACGGATTTAACAACGTCGTCCACGTCGATAACGCGGTTGGCAAGATCGATTACCGGTGGACCGACCGGCATTCGATCAACGGCACATACTTCTTCGGCAACAACTCCGGCACAGTCGAAGACTTCCCGGAGCTGCAACAAAAGTGGCTCTCGAACATTCACACCCGGGCGCAGGTGCTGGGCGGAAGCTGGATCTGGACTCCCAGGTCAAGATGGGTCAACGAGGCGCGTGCCGGATACAACCGGCTGTACCAGCCAACGCTGCCCGGAGATCTCAACACTCCCGCGTCGGGATACGGTCTGAACACTGGCGTTTCCGGACCCAATACCGGAGGCCTGCCGCGCATCGGTTTCGGAGGATATTTCTTCCCCGGCCTGGGCGGATTCAAGTGGCCGAAATTTCAGGGCCCCGACTCGATCACCCAGTTTGTCGATCATCTTTCATACACGGCAGGCCGACATGCTCTGAAATTCGGCGCCGACCTGCATTACAACCGCGTGCGGAATGCGGCCTATGGCAATGCCCGCGGCAGCGTTACCTTCCTCGGGGGAGTGGTGAGCGCGAACCCTGGCCCCAACGGTTCGAGCCCCCTCGAAGATTTCTTTGCGGGCTTGCCTTTCAAGACTTCGGTTGAGGTGGGAAATCCCACATTGCAGTTGCACAACTGGGCCTATGCTGGATTTTTCCAGGATGACTGGCGCGCGACAAGGAATTTAACCGTCAATTTCGGCGTGCGCTATGAGTACAGCACCGTTCCCCAGGAAGCGAACAATCTGCTGGGAAATTTCGACCCGAACCTGGGAATGGTGCAGGTGGGCCATCAGATCAGCAGTCTTTATAACTCCGACCACAAGAATTTCGGTCCGCGGGCTGGGTTCGCATGGGACATTGGCGGCAACGGCCGAACTGTACTGCGCGGTGGCGGAGGACTGATTTATGAAACGGTGAACTGGCAGTCGTTCGTCGCGTTCAATAATGCATTCGGCCCGGGCAGCGTCCCGACTGGCGCGCCGATCGACACGAATAGTCCGCCGGATACTTCAGGTGGAACGATCACCACCGGCAATGTAACGATCAAGAATTTCCTGAACCCGATTCCCTGGGACTCGGCGAGTTCGGCGCTCTACAGCGACGGCGCAGGGAACGCAGCAACTGTGAATTGCGCGGCGAGTCCTTGCCCCATCATGACAGTAGCCCGGAATCTGACCACTCCTTATGTGTGGACCTGGACTCTGAACCTGCAGCATGCGTTCACACCCAACCTTTCGCTCGAAGCTGCCTATGTGGGAAATCACGGATCGAACCTGACTGGAATTCGCGACATCAACCAGCCGCCCGTGGGTTCTGGATGGCCTGCAGCGAACGTGGCTACCTGCACGGCCGACTCCCTTGCCGCTCCTGCGGTTGCTCCGTTCCCGTATCTGACGGCAACCGATCCTGCCTGCCAGCTTGCGGGCGAAAATGGGCCCTTCGCCACCAAGTTTCCTTACCTGGCGAACATCTTTCAAATGGGCAACGTTTACAAGTCGAACTACAACGGCCTGCAGATGACGCTGAACGCCCGCAACTATCACGGATTGAGCATGGTTGTGGGCTACACCTACTCACACGCGTCGGATGACGTAGGCGCAAACTGGGACTTCGGTTATGGCTCGGGATTGCCTCAGAACGCCTACAATCCCGGCGCCGAGTATGCGAACAGCGACTTTGACATCAGGCACCGCTTTACTCTTTCACTCACCTATGCGATCCCTGGCCGCAAAGGATACGGACAGATGCTCGATGGCTGGGAGATCAACTCGATCACAACGCTCGAGAGTCCGCAGTACTGGGGACCGATGGACGAGGGAACGGATGCAGCCGGCGTGGGACCACTACCAGTCAGTCCTCCGGCGAATAGTCCGATTCGGTGGAGCTTTTATCACGCGGGAACAACGGGCCGCGGGAATCCCTCCGACTTCAAGGCCCAGCCCGGAAGTGCCGTCTCGACCGGCCTTCCTTACAGCGGCGGCAACGGCACCGTGCAAAATCCAACCAACAATCCGGACTGCAACGCGTCTGCGCTCGCAGTTGACGGAGGGAACCCTGGAGCATCGACCGAATCGCTGGCCTTCTTCGGATGCTACGAGAATGGGCACTCCGTCATGATTCCTCCCCCGCTCGGCCAATTCGGCAACATGGGCCGGAATATGTTTCCGGACACCGGCTTCAAGAATTTCGACTTCTCCGTCGCCAAGAACTTTCATTTCGGCGAGCAGTACCGGCTGCAATTCCGGGCTGAGTTTTTCAATATTCTCAACCACCCTAACTTTGCCAATCCATATGGCGGACAGAACGGGTTTGGGCTGAATGATCCTTCGGTGCAACCGTTCGGATGTGGTTGCGCGACGCCGGATATTGCAGCCGCTAATCCGGCTATTGGTTCCGGCGGGCCGCGGTCGATCCAACTCGGTGCGAAGTTCGTTTTCTAGTTCAACCATTTGCGCGACTGACAGGGCCGGGCCTACTCCCTCCGGCCCTTTTTCATAACAGTGCCCGCCGAATGGCGGGTTCGCGAGGTCGAGATCATGAGGAAAAGATCTTTTCTTGTTTTTGTCTTGTCGATGTCGGCTGCTCTGGTGTTCTTGCTGCCATTCGCGCTCTCGCAGGAACGGCGCGAGCGCACGATTGACGAGGTAAAGGCTGAAGCCATTCATCGCGCAGAAGTCGGGCAGTATCCCCTGATCGGGCTCGATCCAGCCGATGTGAAAGAAGCCTTTGAGAGCATTCATACAGCTGACAAAGACGAATGGGCCGCCGGATTCATGCACGTAGCGGATCGCTACTTCAACGAGGCGAAATCGCTGCAGCAGAGCGATCCCGCCAAGGCCAATGCCGATTACATTCGCGCCTGGCGGTTGTACTCATTTGGGCGGTGGCCGATTCCGGCTTCTCCGGGCAAGCAGCGATCGTATGAAAAAGCGATAGAAGCGTTTCTCGATCACGCAAAGTTTTATCCGACTCCGTTGGAAGTCGTGCACATCCCGTTCGAAGGCAAAGAGATCGTCGGCTACCTCCGCTTGCCAAAGGATGCGAAAGGCCCGGTGCCGCTGGTCATCGCAGTCAACGGTCTCGACAGCCGCAAAGAAGATCTGACGGAAAGCTTCGGCGCAATTCTCCCATTCGGAATTGCGGTTCTTGCCATCGATGGGCCAGGCACCGGACAGGCACCGATCAAGGTATCGGAAACTTCCGAGCGCATGCTCTCGAAGGTGATCGACTACGCTCAGTCGAGGCCGGAGATCGACAAAAACCGAATCGCGATGCACGGCGTGAGCTGGGGCGCGTACTGGGCTACGAAGATGGCGATCGTGGAGCGTGGACGGCTCAAGGGTGCCAGCGCGCAGTCTCCGCCAGTGGACGAATTCTTCCAGAAGGATTTTCTGATGAATTCGCTGATGGGCAATCGCGAATATTTATTCGACCAGGTGCCGGCTTTGATGAACATCCTTGAAGGAGTGCATACGCTGGATGAGATGGGAGAATTTCTGCCGAAGATTTCGCTGGTGCACCAGGGCCTGCTGGGTAAGCCGATGGCACCCATGCTTGTGATTGCTGGAGTGCTGGACACGCAGGTTCCTATCGCGGACGAATATCTGCTGCTGAGCAAAGGGGATGTTCCCAAGGAAGCGTGGATTAATCCCCGCGGCGGGCATCTCGGACGCCAGGTGGGAGTGTGGCCCGATCCGAAGATTTTCAAAGAAGTCATTATTCCGTGGCTGGTAAAGACACTTGCGGCTCCAGCGATGTAGCGATGGCCGCCGGTCCGCCCGGCGAAACCGATCGTAGGGTGTGGTGTAGCTGATCATGTCGAACTCGACCACGATTCCCGAAGCCGTCGCTCCTCCCCCAGCGCGCAAGCGCTTTTACTCTTCGTTGGGCCACGAATACGCATTTATCGCCGATTCAGCAGTTGACCCTCTTCTCAGTTGCCGTCCTTACGTCGAAGGGAGCAAGCGGAGTACAGGGCGCATCATTCATTGGCTCGTGGGAACTCTTAGCGTGATTCCCGCGATTCCGGTTGCAGGCATGGCGCTGATTCTCGGCATCGATCGTTTCATGAGCATGTTTCGCGCTCTGGTGAACATGATCGGCAACGGCGTCGCGACCCTGGTGGTGGCGCGCTGGGAAAACGAACTCGATCGCGGCACCCTGCAACGCAATTTGGCATAGCGCGTTCGGCGGCGGTAAGCTGGACTCCCTTACTTCTGCTCAACGGGAGTCGCACACCATTATGGGAAGAGTCGCCCTCGTCACCGGAGCCAATGGCGGACTGGGAGCCCATGTCACGCAGGCCCTGCTGGACGCCGGCTTTATGGTCGTGGGCCTGGCTCCGAAAATTCGCTCTACGGACCTCGATCACCCTCACTTCACTGCGCTACCCGCAGCACTTGATGACCTGGCTTCGGCGCAGAAGGCGACGGAAACAGTTCTGGCGCATTTCGGCAGAATCGACGTTCTGGTGCATCTGGTCGGCGGCTTTGCCGGCGGACAATCTGTCGCCGAGACTGACGACGCCACGTTCCGGCGCATGTTCGAGATGAACGTTACGAGCGCTTTCCACATCCTGCGCGCAGTCATTCCCGTCATGCGCAAGGCGGGCGGCGGTCGCATTGTCGCAATCGGGAGCCGTGCCGCCGACGATCCGGGGCCCGGCGTTGGAGCATACGGCGCCTCGAAGGCCGCGCTGGTCTCGTTGATGCAGACGGTCGCTCGCGAAAACAAAGATCTGGGAATCACCGCGAATGTGATCCTCCCTGGGACGATGGATACTCCGGCGAACCGCAAAGCCATGCCAGGAGCCGATGTAACGGAATGGGTGCAGCCGGCCTCGGTCGCGAGCCTGATCGCATGGCTGGCTGGGGATTCCGGAAAAGACGTGACTGGAGCGGCGATTCCCGTGTACGGCCGAGGCCTATAGCGGGACGAGTAACCCTTTCGTAACCCTCCCAACTGCACAATTTTTGTTGCACTTTAACATCTGTGAAATATCTTTCATCTAACCTGTATTCAGGAGGCCTTGCCGATGGGCACAGCGCGAGCGTCAAAGTCGTTGCCGCTTCAGGTGGCAGCTGTCTGTTATCGCCGGCGGGGCACCGCGATCGAGTTCCTGCTGGTCAACACGAACGGCGGTAATAAATGGACATTTCCGAAGGGGTCCACCGATCCGCGCCTCTCGCACAGCCAGGCAGCTGAGCGCGAAGCCGCCGAAGAAGCAGGTGCACTCGGCACGATTGAACCGCGGCACTTCCATTTGTATCTGCACTCGAAGGGTGTTTTCTGGCAGCCCGGCGGCGTGCAGGAGTTCGTGGTGAAGGCTTTTCTGATGGAAATTCACCAGATGCGCAAGCCCGACGAGGCGAACCGCAAACCCACCTGGGTGAGTCCGGAAGAGGCAAAGAAACGGCTGGCCAAGGGCCGAGAGGTAAAGTACTTCCACGAACTCGAAGCCGTGATTGACCGTGCGCTTGAGCGCATCCAGTTTCACAGCGAACTCTGGGGAGCGTATCCCGGAGCCCGGAGTTCCCGAATCGTGGCCTCGCCAAAAGATCCCATCGCCAATCCCGTCTGGCCGTAAGGCTCAAATCACCACCTCCCGTACATCCTAGGGCGTCGTCCCGAACGCTGGCGTTTTTCGGCCGAAGAAGGGATCTCGAGCTAAGGCTCGCTGGTCGTACCCGGAGATTCCTTACTCCGCCTGAAAAGCGGCTCTGCTCGGGATAGCGCCACGCGCAGTAGCAAGCGCCGATGGTTAGAATCGCGCTCGACTGTGAGACGATAGAAGTAGCTCATGATTCAGCTTGCCGGCGCCGGAAAACGCTTCGGCCACAAACTCCTTTTTGAAAACGCGGATTGGCTGATCACGCCGAACGACCGCGTCGGCCTGGTCGGCGCGAACGGGACCGGCAAGTCGACGATCATGAAGATCCTCGCCGGGCTGGACACGCTCGACTACGGCGCACTGACGACCACCAAAGGCACCTCCGCCGGATACCTTCCGCAAGATGGGCTTACACTTACCGGCCGCTCGGTGTTTGCCGAATGCATGTCGGTATTTGACGACCTGCGCGCGATTGAACGCGAACTCGAATCACTCACCCACAGCATGGCCGAACTCGACCATACCAGCGAGGCCTACGCCGATGTGGCCGACCGCTATCACCGGCTGGAACACGAGTTCCGCACTCGCGATGGGTACTCGATCGAAGCGGATGTGGGACGCGTGCTGATGGGTCTGGGATTCGGCAAAGAAGATTGGCATCGGCAGACCGAAGAATTTTCTGGCGGATGGCAAATGCGGCTTGCCCTCGCCAAGCTCCTGCTGCAGAAACCGAACCTGCTGCTACTCGACGAGCCGACGAACCATCTCGACCTCGAGGCGCGCAACTGGCTGGAAGAATATTTGAGAGGCTATCCGCACGCCTTCGTGCTGATCTCGCACGACCGCTATTTTCTCGACGTGACGGTCAAAAAAATTGTCGAGATTTGGAACAAGAAGTTGTGGTTCTACACCGGCAACTACGACAAGTTCCTGGCACAAAAGACGCAACGCAACGAGCAACTGCAGGCCGCGTATCGCAACCAGCGCGAACGAATCGAGCAACTGGAAGTATTCATCAACCGCTTCCGGTACCAGGCGACGAAGGCGAAGCAGGTGCAGAGCCGCATCAAAGAACTGGAACGCATCGAAAGAATCGAGGTACCACCCGAGGAGAAGACGATTCACTTCACCTTTCCTCAGCCGAAACCGAGCGGGCGGATTGTGGCCGAATTCGAGGGCGGAGCCAAAACCTATCCCGGAAGAAATAGCAGCGGACCGAAGGAGGTATTTCGGGATGTCAGTTTCATGATCGAGCGCGGCGACCGCATCGCCCTCGTGGGAGTCAATGGCGCTGGAAAATCCACGCTCATCAAGCTGCTGGCCGGGACTGAACCGCTCACGGAAGGCGATTATCGCCTGGGATACAACGTCCAGTCCGACTACTTCGCGCAGGATCAGTACAAGGAACTCGACGCCGACGCCCGCATCATCGACGATCTCGGGGCGGCATCGCCGCGCTCGACCGAGACTGAACTCCGGGGCCTGCTGGGATGTTTTCTGTTTTCCGAGGACGATGTGTTCAAGAAGATTGGCGTTCTCTCCGGAGGCGAACGCGGCCGCTACGCACTGTTGCGGCTGCTATTACACCCGGCGAATTTCCTGCTCCTCGACGAGCCCACGAACCACCTCGACATGCGGGCGAAAGACGTGCTGCTGGACGCGCTCATGAGATACACCGGGACGGTCGTTTTTGTTTCTCACGACCGTTATTTCATCGACAAACTGGCAACGAGGGTATTTGAAATCGGCGGCGGAAAAGTCGAGATCTTCCCCGGAAACTATGAGGATTATCTTTGGCGTAAAGAAGGCGGCCAACAGGTCGTGCCGACGCTCGATGATGTCCCTGACGTGAAAACACACAAGCCGCCCAAGTCCCAGGCGGGTGCCACCGATCTCGTGGGTCAGCCGCCCAACGGGGACAGTTCACCCGTTGACGTATCTGATATTAGCGTTACCTCCAAGAAGCGGATCAACCCCATCAAGCGTAAGCAAATGGAGGATCGCATTCAGGCCCTCGAAGAAGAAATTAGCCGGGCCGAGACCGCAATCGCGCACTGCGAGACTGAACTGCAAAACTTCGTGAGCGCGGACCAAACCCAGCGCCAGTCGCAGGAATTGGAAGGCCACAGGACGGCCCACGCGGCACTCGTGAATGAGTGGGAAGAGCTGTCGCATGCTCTCGAAGAATCCTGATTGGCATACCGAACGTTCATGCCTGATGTTTCCCTTTTGGGTTCAGCGCGTTGGGTGTCGCTCCTGAACCCTTCTTAAGTAAATACTTAATTTACATATGTTTACGATATTTCGATCGGCCCATCGCGGGCACTTCGGCACCCTAGCCGGACCACGAAGTGTGGCTTTTTTACCACAGCCGGATTTTCGTCTGCGACTAGTAATCTAGTCATTCACACTCCAGTAATCTCTGCGTTGCCTTTGATTCAAGAGCAAACAATTCGCTCGGCGGTGGAATGCAGTGGGGTTGGCTTGCACAGCGGGGCGCCGGTCGCGATGCGCATTGTTCCAGCAGCCTCGGGAACTGGCATCGTGTTTCGCCGGACTGACCTTGACGGATTCGAGATCGAGGCCGTCAGCCGAAATGTCGCCCGCGTCAGCTACGCCACCAGCCTGATGAAGAAGGGCGTTCTTATTTCGACCACCGAACATCTTCTCTCGGCGTTTATCGGGGTTGGCATCGACAATGCCGTCGTGGAACTCGATAATCTTGAACTCCCGATCCTCGATGGCAGCGCGCAGCCCTTCGTCGAGATGATTCTCAAGGCAGGAATCCGGAAGCAGCGGCGACCGCGGAAGTATCTGAAGATTCGCCGCGAGATGGAGATGCGCGAGGGAAACAAGTTCATCGCCGTCTACCCAGGCGATAGTTATTCCGTCTCCTACTCGATCAACTTCCCTCATCCGCTGATCGGGAAAGAAACCTTCAAGGTCACGCTCAGCAACGGGAGCTACCTGCGCCACATCGCGCCGGCTCGCACGTTTGGATCTCGCGAGGATGAGCAGGCGATGCGGAATATGGGATTGATCCGAGGGGCATCGCGCGAGAATTGCATCGTTCTCACCCGTGACGGAATCGAGAATGGCCCCCTGCGTTTCGGCGATGAGTTCGTACGCCACAAGGTGCTGGATCTGGTTGGCGATCTTGCGCTGCTGGGAAAGCAAATTCGAGGCAACGTGGTTGCCGACCGCGCCGGTCATGCCATGCACACCGCTCTGGTATCGCGGATCCTTCGCGACAAATCCTTATGGGACGAGGTCACGGTATCCGCTGACGATATAGAGCGGCACGAAGCGAGCACCACGTCGCAGGCCGCCGCGGGCTCATACCGCTGATCGAACGGCCCTCGTCTTCTGAAACCAGAAAGTGAATGCGATTTTGAGCGGCCTGCGGACCTGCCTAAAGAGCTCTTGTCATGAATTCTAGTCGGCCGGTTCGCATGGAAGGACGCTGGAATCTGGCGTGTCGAGCGGTTGCTCCCGCAATAAACGCTCAAGTTCAGCGCGAGTTTGCGTGATTACTGCCGCGGCGAACTTGCGCGCAGACTCCTGGCTCTCCTTCGAGAGCTCTTTCACGCGCATGTTCAGCAAGGGAATATCGTTTTCGAACCAGCGAAGGGTTCGTTGTACTTTCGCGATGCGGAAGTCGTTGGTCATAAGCGTGAGCTCGTGGTGATTTTCCAGAATGCCCATGGACGGGCGGGCACACAAGTCGCTAGCGAGATACGGGGATGAGGAAGGCAGAAACCGCTCGTCGAGCCTGGCGGTCAGGACTTAGTGAACAATACCGCTTTCAGGGGCATTGATGCGTTCGATGGAACCCGGCATCTCTTCTTCTAGGCGCTCGTTCAGCCAGCTTTCCAATAGTTGTTGGGAGGACACGGGAACATTGTGGAAGCGCAGCCCGGCGCGCCCTTTTACATCGGCCCACACAACCTCGGCTTCCAGATCGAATTTTGTAGCCAGTTCTGGAAGAGAGAACTGCAGCCGCGGCACCGCACCCTTGGGCATGGCTTCGCGCAACATGATGGCGATTCCGCTCTCGCTGATATTGGTGCTGGTGGCCTTGACGATCTTGTCGCCCAGCACAATCTTTACCTGCATCTTCACCGGATGACGGAAATAGCGGCGGCGCTCCTTGACCATGAAATTCAGCGCGGCATGAAAGCAACGCGAGGCGTTCAAAGAACTGATCGGCTTCTGGAGCACAAAATTCGCTCCCATGCCGAATGCTTCCTGCGTGGTGGTGCGCCGTCCGTTCAGAATTGCGAAAGTGACCGAATTCTTGTTGCTCGGGGTGCTTCTCAAGCCCTGCAGGATGCCCAGTCCGCCCTTAAGGTCGTCACAGTCGACAATCACTGCGTCGAATTTTTCCGAAATAAGAATGTCGGCGGCGGCCCGTGCTTCGTGGCAGATCTCCACGTCAATCGCAAGTTTCTCGAGCGTGGGCCGGATGATGCGCACCAATTCGGGGTCCTGGCTCAACAGTAACGAATCCAACGTCATAACGATCGATTTTACGGGGTGCTCCGCGGTTAACGAAGGTAACAAAGGTCATGGACCCTCAGGGCCTGTCACAAAACTGTGGTAAATGTATCAAGCGATTGTGCCTCAACACGTTGCGGCTCCCACGTTCACTGGAATGGCTTCCACCACTCATCTCGCCTACGTTTCTTTAGGGTCAAACCTTGGAGATCGTGAGGCGCAGCTGCACGCCGCTGTCGACCGGCTGGCGAACCTCGGTCGAGTGACTGCAACCTCCTCGATTTATGAAACTGAGCCGGTCGAACTCACTTCGCAGCCCTGGTTCTTGAACTCCGTGGTGAGTCTGGCTACAAAGGAAACGGTGCAGGACTTGTTGCACCAGCTTTTGGCCATTGAGCGCGATCTAGGCCGGGATCGTTTGCTTTCCCCAAAAAAAGGACCGCGTGTCATCGACATCGACATTCTGCTTTTTGATGACTTGATTCTGCAATCACCGTCGCTGACGATCCCGCACCCTGCGATGCACCAGAGACGCTTCGTCCTGGAACCACTTGCGGAGATCGCTCCATCCGCGCGACATCCCATCCTCGAGAAATCAGTTGAGGAGATGCTCGCTGATTTACCGCCCGGCCAGGTAGTGCGACGTCTCTCGAACCTCACAATTCCGCGGAGCGATCGGCATTGACGGTTTACGGCAGGATGATCCTGCTGCCCGCTTCCTGGGGAGCAAGGACTGAGGATTCCTTTTCTGGAAACTGAGCGAAAAGAAATTCCACAAATGCCCGAGACTTAGGTCTGCCAGAGGTGCGGCCATGCGCCAACCGGACGAGGAAGACCAGCGATTTCAGCACATCGGAGTCTCGCAGGGAGGAATAGCCCATGTGCTTCTGCTCGGCCTCGCGGTACTCCTTGAGCATGGTTTCAACCTCGGTTGCGACCCGTCGTTGCGCGTCGCTGGTCAGCGGCGGGTCGTAGTGCAGGCCTGAGTTGACGAGGCGTTCGTATCGGTTCGTCAGAGCGGAGAGCCCGGCGATGAGATCCCGGTCGTTCAGAGCGCGGTCGGAGCGGGCGGCTTTGGCGAGCGCGAAGGTAAGACCCATCAGCAGGTGCTCTCGCTCGTACATGAACTGGTCGGGAACTTCGATCTCCAGGAATAGGGCCTTGGCGTCGAGCTGATCCGCAGCACGCGGCTTTTCATGTTCGCGAGCCTGAATCAGGTATGGGCAGTCGCTTGGGCAGTCCAGCGTGACTTCGCGCTGCTCGCCGCAACATTGCGGGCAGATTCGCCCGTGAACAGCGGGGCAGAAGCGCTTTTCCTTGCGGACCTCACAAATGGCGCAGGTCAATCTTGAGAGCTCTCCTTATGAAGTTAATTATTGCATTCCGGGAAGGAGTGGCGCTGATTCACTGATCGCTTCTACTTTCCGCTCTCAGTTTTGCGAAGTTTGATCAGATTCCAGGTTTCCGGAATTCGGAGGATGCTGCCGCCATCGCAGCCTGGAAGCCAACGAATGCGCGAGGCATTTACCATTTGGGCACACCCCGCTTGCCCAAAATGCACCCGAGGCCCTAAAACCCCTGTAGAAATGCCCTATTTCGCGTGCAATAATTCGAAAACCCGCATAAAATGTGGTGATTTCCACAGCCCAAGGGTTTAAGATTACGCCCGCTGGTATTAAACCGATTTTGCTAGGAGGAAACAATCATGGCAGCAGGTCTGACCAAAACTCAGCTCATCCGGCTTCTGGCCGAGAAGACTGAGCTCCCCAACAAGACAGCGGCGGCGTTCCTGGAGCACCTGGCCGACACCGCGATCAAAGAAACCAAGAAGAACGGCATCTTCGTCGTGCCCGGACTGGGCCGCTTGAAGAAAGTTCACCGCAAGGCGCGCGTGGGCCGCAATCCGCAGACGGGCGAGCCCATCCAGATCAAGGCCAAGACCACCGCGAAGTTCTATCTCGCAAAGGCCGCCAAGGACGCGATCGCGCCCAAGAAGTAGTTGGCCGCGGAATTGTTGCAGGCCGGCGTTCGCGCCGGCCTTTATTCTTGGATCAGACATTTCGGGACAGGCTGTTTGCTGAGCATCCCTGGGTTGGTAGTCGCTTCTGGCATCAGGCAAATCGGATCATGCTGAATTGGATCGTTATCGGAATCGGCGACATCACTCGCCGGCGTGTCATTCCAGCAATTCAAGCAGAACCACGCAGTCATCTGTATGGCATCGTTTCGCGGGAGCCTGCCAAAGCGGCACCGTACAAAACGAAAGTCTGGACCACGCTCGACGAAGCGCTCTCCGACCCCGACGTACACGCGGTTTACATCGCCACCCCGGTTTTTCTGCATTGTCCCCAAACGATTCAGTCGCTCGGCGCGGGCAGGCACGTGCTGTGCGAGAAGCCGATGGCCATGAATGAAGCCGAGGCCCGCGAAATGCTGCGGGCAGGCGAACAGAGCGGCCGGATCTTCGGTGTCGCTTATTATCGGCGCACATATCCGAAAGTCCGGCGAGCGAAGGAATTGTTGTCGGCGGGAGTCATCGGCAAACCCGTATTTGCAGAGCTCACCAATCACATGTGGTTTGACGGATCCGGTCCGCGGGGTTGGCTGTTCGATCCTGCCAAGTCCGGCGGAGGCCCGCTGTTTGATATTGCATCGCATAGGATTGACGTATTGAACTTCCTTTTCGGCCAGCCGGTTGCGGCTACAGGACAGGTCTCTAACGTGGTGCACCGTTATGCTGTCGAAGACAACGCGACTGTCTTGATCGAGTATCCGGAAGGCGTGCGGGGCTCCGTTGATGTGCGCTGGCATTCGAAGGTGAACCGGGACGAGTGTCGCATCCGCGGGACCGACGGCGAGATGGATTTGACTCCCCTGAACGGACCGGAGCTCCAATATCCGGGGGGACAGGAGAACTGGCCGACGCACTCCAACATTCACTATCCCCTGATTGAGAATTTTGTGGATGCTGTGTTGGGCAAAGCCACGCTGATTGCGAGCGGCGCCTCATCCTATTGGACTGACTGGGTTACGGAGCAAGTGCCCAGAAAGCGGTAACGAGTGGCTCCGGCCGCCATTAGGCGACGAGACGTTGTGATTTAGAACTCGGCATGCAAACGAAAGGTGGGAACGACCACCGGGCCGCGATCGCGGTTGTATCCGGGATTGTTCACGTGTTGCAAGCCGGGCGCCACGTAGATTCCACGCCAGAGATGAACTGTGTAATACGTTTCGAGAATATTTTCCCGGCCGTAGTTAAGGTGCCCGTCCCCCAGCAGGAACCCTAGTCCTCCAGCCGCGAGATAGTCCTGGTGATCTTTCTTGATCCCGTTAGAAACGAATGCGATGCCCGCACGGTCCTGCTTGCGATGCCACCAGGAGCCGCTGGCGCCCAGACCTTCCACGATGGTTTGGTCGACTTCGCTGTAAGCGAAGGATTCGGTTTTACCGTTATCCCATCCCACGCGGGCGAAAGCGATCAGGTATCGAGAAAGGTTTTGCTCGAGATTCAGACCGAATCCGTATTTGCCCGTGATGTGCCAGGGGTGGTCGGTGATGTCTGGAGTGGCGCCAGTTTGAAAGGCCTTCGCGACTTGGTCGCGGTAGATGCCCATGTTGGCGTGATTTGAATAGGCAAGAACACGGATGACTCCGGGCTTCTTCGGGAGAACCCCCCGGCGAAGCTCATATTCGAAATTGTCGGCATGAGCCTGCCAGAATTTCCATACCAGGTCGATGCCGTTCGCTACCTTTGGCATGAGGCCTTCGCCGAAGCGCACGCCCCAATTTCGGTCTTCGTAGTCAGCGGTGAACCCCACGGTATAACCACGAGTGTCCGCCGCATAGTCCCAGGCACCGTTGTTGTCGGTGGTCCAGTTTAGAAACTGAAAGTGTGTGTCGGATCCGACGGAATTGATATCGAAGAAGTCCGGCATACTGAACTTTCCGAAACGTACTTCGAGTCGACGGCGTGGAAGTTCGTCAAAAAGCGAGAAGGCGTTGCGCTCGTTCTCGATCTTGTCATCGCTGAGCGCGAAGACCTTATGGATCATGCCCCGGCCGAGATAGGGAGCTTTGCTGAGAGCAGGATTCCGAACGATATCCAGATCTGTATTTCCCGCGAGACCGAAGCCTTCGCTTAGCGCGGCGCCGCCCGCTTCCTCCACATCCACGAGAAACTCGGTTGAGTTATTCAGGCGAACACCCGTGTAGAGGGTCATAACGCGAGAGGTCGCTTTTTCATAGCGTGGGCTGAGACTGTGCGTTCCGCTGTAAAGCGCCGGAAAATCCGGATGGGTCTGGAAGACAAAGTTAGCCTGGCCCGAGATCCAGAAGCGTGTGCTCCTGAAATGCGGGAGGAGCGCTTCCGTGCTGTCCGAAGGAGCAGGATCGGGCGGATCAGGAGCAACCGTGGCCACAGCGGGAGTTTGAGTCTCCCCGCTGGAAGTCGTTGCCGCCTGTCCAAATAAATCAGCGGGGGCAAGGAGGGTGAACAGAAGTCCGGCGGTTGGAATAATGTTATGAAGGCCGAGGTACCAGCGCGAGGGGGCGATGGTTTGCGGCGCCGGGAAAGAGCCGCTCGCGATCTTGAAAATGAATTTCAATTTCAATTTCATGCCCCGACAATATGCGCCCTGCCCAGCTGCCCTCAGTGCAAAATGTCACATTCGGATGTGATGCAGGTCACTGGCATATTAACTATATTTAACCATGACTTAGGAACTGTAGTTAACAGAAAGCCAATTTCCCGCTGATGGAGCGCGTCATTTCGTTACTGTTTTTTCCTACGAACCTACGCCCGCTCCGTTAAAGGAATGTTACGAAGAATGGGCCCCGATCGACGCAGCAAGACTGCCGGCTGGGCGGACACCGGAGGGCTGCATCCGGCTCCGCATCACGCATCCAGATCGCGGGGGATTCACGGGAGGAACTGACTGAGGATCTGATTTCGCTTGTGCGGGTACCTGAAGTGATCAATTTCTACCGCTCGGGCACTCAAATGCCAGTGAGGATGAGTGAAGGTGTTGGGCTCTTGATCGAGTGTCAGGAAAAATAAAAAGGACAGTCCGGAGCCCCCGAGACTGTCCTAGCAAACCCTCCCGGTTAGAAGGGCAACTTGATGATGTGAAGGTACCGGAGTGATGTTGCAGATCGAGCGCAGAACGATGAATATCTGATTAATTTTGTAGACGATGCGGCTGTTATAGTATTCGATTGCGATTTCTGGAAGTCTGATCTTTCCGTCACGCCGGGAGGGCCGTATGCCGTCCATCACATCCCGCAAGACCGAGCATTCGCGGCGCCTGCAACAGCGTGCCGCGAGCATGATTCCGGGAGGCGTGAATTCTCCGGTGCGTGCATTCGGTTCGGTGGGCGGTGATCCTCCGTTCATCGTGCGCGGAAAAGGTTCGCATATATGGGACGCGGACGAAAACGAATACATCGATTACATCGGGTCCTGGGGTCCGCTTCTGCTGGGGCATGCCGAGCCGAGTGTGCTCGATGCCATCGTGGGCGCGACCTGCAACGGTACAAGCTTCGGGGCATCGACACCATCAGAAGCTGATCTGGCAGAACTGGTGATGAGCGCATTTCCGCACGTGCAGAAAGTACGGTTTGTGAGCTCCGGCACGGAAGCGACCATGTCGGCCATTCGGCTGGCGCGCGCTTATACAAAACGAAAATATATTGTGAAGTTTGAAGGCTGCTATCACGGTCATGCCGATTGCCTCCTCGTGAAAGCAGGTTCCGGAGTCGCGACGTTGGGAATACCTGGATCAGCCGGGGTTCCCGAGGAGTTCACCCAGTTCACGCTGGCTCTGCCGTTCAACAACCTGTCCGCGGTTGAGCATGCCTTCCACAAGTTCAAACATCAGATTGCATGCGTGATTGTCGAGCCCGTGGTCGGCAATATGGGATGCGTCCCGGCGGCTGACGACTACCTGGTGGGATTGCGATTGATTACCGAACGTGAGCGGTCCGTCCTTATTTTTGACGAAGTCATGACGGGCTTCCGGGTGGCCTTCGGCGGCGCGCAAGAGTTGTACAACATTCGTCCGGATCTGACGACGATGGGAAAAATTATCGGAGGCGGGCTGCCGGTGGGCGGCTATGGCGGCGCGGCAGAGATCATGGACCTGGTGGCACCACTGGGCCCGATGTACCAGGCGGGAACATTGTCGGGGAATCCGCTGGCGATGGCGGCCGGTTGCGCCATGCTGCGACAGTTGCGCGACCGGAAAGGCGAGATCTACCCGCGGCTCGAGAAGATGAGCGGCGATTTGGTCGCAGGAGTAGCGGCCGCAGCCAAGGACGCCGGAGTCAGCGTTACGCACAACCGCGTAGGTTCGATGTTTACGTGGTTTTTCACGCCGGAGACCGTAACAAATTGGGATTCCGCCTCGAAATCAAATACGGAAGCATTTGGAAAATTTTTCCGGAGCATGCTCGACCAGGGAATCTATTTGCCTCCCTCGCAGTATGAGGCCGCATTTATGAGCGCGGCCCATACGGAAGAAGACATTCAGAGAACGATCGGTGCCGCAAAGGAAGCATTCGCGGCGGCTCGAGGTTAAATCTTTTTCGAGCGCTCTCACCCTTGGGAATTTCTCACGTAAGAAGCGTCACTTATGTGACGGCAGCAGAGTCCATATTTCTGGATCCTCCGTCCCCAGAACCCAAGAGCAGAAGCCTTCTAAACCGCGCTCGCGTACCAGATCATAACGCTCTTGAAAGGCGCGCTTGTCGGTGTAAAAGACCCATTCCCGGTAATCGTCGGCATAGAAATAGAACCATGGCGTGCGGTCCGTGGCATCCCACTCCACGTGGGGATGGTAGTCGGATAGATATGCCGTGATCTCATCCTGGCCAATGTACTCGGCGGTTGGATTTGGCTTCTCTTCCTTGCCCGGTTCCCCTGCAAACCAGTGATATCCATAGAGAGGGATTCCCATCGACAACTTTTCTTTGGGAACGAACTGCAGGGCGTAATCCACATTCGTGACCGTCCAGGGATATCCGGCTACGGGCCCAGGCATGGTCCACCGCGTGTTCTGATCGTAGGTCATGAGGCAGATAAGGTCCACCGACTGGGCGAGCGCTTTAAGGTCGTACCCAAGACGCCAGTTCGCATAGAGCCAGTGCGAGTAATCGCTCTTCCCGGGCGAGCCCGGCGCATAGGGAACCGTGGCGACGCTGAGTTGAAGATTTTGCTTATGCAGTGCAGCAGCAGTTTCAGCGGCCAAACTTGAGAATAGATCCCGGTCGGTCCAATTCACGTTTTCGAAATCAAGTTGAAAACCGGTGTAGCCGTTCTTCTGGCACTCGGTTATCAGTGCGGCGATGAAGACAGAGTGGGCTGCGGGAGTGGTGAACAGTTTATGCAGGTCGACCTGATTCATCAACGCCACGATGGGCATGATAGGCACGTGCTTCTTAGACGCGGTTTTGACGACCTCAGCATTGGGACCTCCCCAGACCAAGCCGTTGGCGTCAGCCCTGTACCATGTCGGAACCAGGAGATCGATTTTATCCGCGTGGTCATTGAACGATTTGACCGACGCAGAACTGTCAGTCATGTAGAAGAGAGCCCTGGGTTGTGCAGAGACAAAGGTCGCGGTGGCCAGCAGGAACAGAAGATGGCGCGTCATAATTCGTACTCCATGTTTCAAAAGTGCCCAAGGATTCACGGCCCAAGCATTTGCGGGATCGTACCAAACGCGTAGCCTTCTGACTTGTATCGTTGAATGATGTGGTCAGTGGCAAGGACCGTCTGCGAACGATCGGCCCCCATCTTCAAATGGCCTCCATCGTGGAGCAGAATAACGTCGCCGCCGCGCACCTGGCGAATGATCTTGCCTTCGATCACGGCAGCGGGCGGAGCGTCCCAATCGTAGCCAGTCACATTCCACATGATTGGTTCGAGTCCGAGCTGGCGTGCAATGCGCAAGACTGCAGGCCGTCGTCCTCCGAAAGGTGGACGGAAGAGCAAGGGTGGTTTCCCGATGGCCTCTTCGATGGCCGCGCTGCACGCGCGGAGTTCCGACCGGATTTCTGCTTCATTTTTAAAAGTCAGCAGCGGATGTGTGAAAGTGTGATTGCCGACGACATGGCCAGCCTTGAGGATTTCGCGGACGATCTCCGGCCGTTGTTTCACGTATTGTCCAACCAGAAAGAACGTCGCGGCTACATCGTGCCGAGCCAGAACTTCTAAGAGTCGCAGTGTATGCGGGTCATTGGGACCGTCATCGTAGGTCAGCGCCATCTGCCTGCTGCCGCGTCCAAGGCCGGTAAAGGTATGCCCGTACCACTGACCAGTCGGCGCCATAGACTGGTAACCACCCGCAACGAGCACAGCCAGGCCGGTTGCTCCAGTCAGGGCGATTCCGAGCATGGTCGAATTTTAAAGGATTCGCCATCGGTGGATTTCAAATTTCCTGCTTTTGGACGCGAACCAGCTTTGTAATCTCAAATCTGCAGTCGCGCATCGCAATTCTGCCGCTGCGGTTTTCCACCGATGTTAACTCTTCCCTCAATTGCCTCTGTGCTCCATCCGAGCTATCCTGCCTTTTCCGTTAACTGCACGCGCTCATGGCGAATCTTTTCGAGCTCCCCCGATACATCGCTGTGGAAGGGCCCATCCGAGTCGGCAAGAGTACGCTGGCGCGAATCCTGGCGGAGCGGCTGAACGCACAAAGGGTCATCGAACCGGAGGCCAACCCTTTCCTGCGCGCATTCTACGAAGGAGAGCGCGGTGCAGCATTTCAGACACAGTTCGCGTTTCTGGTACGGAGATTCGAGCAGTTACGAGCGCTTGATCTTGGGCCTCAGTCGCAGAAAACTGTGGTGGCAGACTACATTTTTGAGAAAGACAAGCTGTTTGCCTATCTGAATCTGAGCGACCAGGAACTGGAAACCTATAATCTGTACTACAACCACTTCCGCGAGCAGCTTCCAACCCCGGACCTCGTCATCTATTTGCAAGCGGCGCCCGAGGTTTTGAGAAAGCGCCTTAAGAAAAAAAACGCTCCGGGCGAGCGCGCAATCAATGATGAATATCTCGAAGAAGTGGTAAAGGCCTACGAACATTTTTTCTTTCACTACACGTCTTCCGACCTGCTGATCGTGAACACGTCGGACATCGACTTCGTCGACCGCAATGAAGATCTGCAGGAGTTATTGCGGAAAGTCACCGAGCCCATCAAGGGGACGCAGTATTTCCTGCCGCTGGGTGGACAGGAAGCGGCAAGCGCTTAAGATATTTTCCTCTCAAATCGCCCGTGGGGAGCCGGATCCGTCGATGGGCTCAGATCCGGTCTGACTATTTTGCGTGTCGCGGCAACGCGTAGAGAGATACGGTTTTCCCCAACTTCTCGAACTCGGGATCCGCGGTAACCAGCCATGCGCCACGCTCGATTGCAAGCTCGACCGCAAATGAATCGGCGTAACCGAGCCCGTGTTTTTGCTTCAGTGATGCCGCGCGAGTGGCGCCTTCAAAATCCGCAGCGATCACCTCGATCGGAAGCCGATACAAGTACGCTTGCGCCTCGCGAGCCTTGGCCTCACCGTGGTAGCGCCATTCCATGTAAAACACCTCGCCCCAGTTGACGGCCGACATAAACAGTGGCAGATCCAGCCGAAGCGCGTCGCTGATGATACGGCGCACCTTGCCCGAGGCCGGCTCGCGGCCTTCGAAAAAACTGATGAGCGCATTCGCGTCAAGCACATAGCGTCGCATGGGCTCGGCGGGGGCTTACTTTCGCTCCCGCTCGCGACGGCGTTCACGTTCGCGTTCTTCCAGATGAGCCTCAAACACGGAAGCTTCTCCCGCGCGCGGTTTGAGGAAGCCTTGAATCTCATCCAGCATGCGTTCGGTGATTGGCATGAGTATCAGGCGGCCGCGTTCCTCGGTCCAGGTGGCTCGGGTACCTTTCTTTAATCCGAGCTGTTCGCGAAGCTCGGCAGGAACCACAACCTGGCCCTTTGAGCTGATCGTTGTTTGGTAAGTCGTCATACGTGTATCTTACTATTCCTGTCAATGTAAGCCTTGAATGTCATCGGCTTCATCTATAAGAAGTGCCTTACATTCTTGCTCTTCCAGCCCTAACCCGCTTATTTTCTGTTGTTTCCCAACACGCATCGTGACAACGATTCATGAGGTGTTTCTGGCTGTGTCTTTCGCTAAAATGTACTTGGTGGCGATGCCACGCAGGCTCTATCCGGCCGGGCCGGAGGGGCACTGGAGGACAGCATGAGTCTTACCCCGATCAGCGGGCGATTCCCTGACGAAGGACGTCCGAAAGTTACGACCGCAACCCTGCGGGATCAGAAACTCCACCACGAACCAATCACCTGCCTTACCGCGTACGACTATGCGGCGGCTCGCCTTGTTGACGAGGCTGGCATTGATATGGTGCTGGTGGGTGATTCGCTCGCCCAGGCGATGCTGGGCTACGAGAACACCCTCACGGTCACCATGGATGAAATGCTGCACCACGTGAAGGCTGTGCGACGCGGGGTGAAACGGGCGCTGCTGGTGGCCGACATGCCATACGGCTCCTACCAGGTGGACGCGAAAGAAGCGGTGCGGAATGCGGCGCGCTTCGTAAAAGAAGGCGGCGCCGAGGTGGTCAAACTGGAAGGCGGCGAGAAGCGGGCGGATCTGATCCGGCAGATCATCGACGCGGAAATTCCTGTCGCCGGACATATCGGGTTGACGCCGCAGTCGGTCAATGTAATGGGCGGATATAAAGTACAAGGCAAGAATCTGTCGGCGATTGAGCAACTGATGCGCGATGCGGTCGCGCTCGACCGGGCGGGAGTGGCTTGCCTGTATCTGGAAGGGATTCCGCGCGAGGTAGCGGCGATGATCACGGCGGAGGTTGGCACCCCGACGATCGGGATCGGAGCAGGGCCCGACTGCGATGGTCAGGTGCTGGTCTTCCATGACATCCTGAACCTTACTTTTGGGCCGCCGGCGAAATTCGTTCGGCGTTACGGCGACGCGTCAGCGCTCATCATGCAGGCGGTGCAGGCGTTTCGCGCAGATGTGAAATCGCAACAGTATCCCTCGGACGAGGAGTCGTATCATCTGCCGAAGGAGACCAGGTCAGCGCTGGAGACAGTGTTGGCCCGGAAGCGGGCTATGGGGCGCTAAGCTTAAAATGGCGCAGTAACGGAACTCCACGGCCCGAACCGACGTATCCTTAGGTAGGATTGTTGTTTCAAATGCAAGGCTGATCCGGGGAGGTGGCTATGGTTCTCTCAACGATTTTCTTCTTCCCATTTTTTGGCTTCGGTTTCGTGATGTATTTTCTGCCGACCATCATCGCGATGATCAAGAGCAAGCGTGACACAGTGGCCATCCTTTTATTGAACTTGTTCCTGGGATGGAGTGTGATCGGGTGGTTTGTAGCCCTGATCTGGGCGGCGAAAAATGACGCGCCCGTGGTGGTGAGGTAAGTTCGTCCTGTGAGCCCTTCGCGCGTGTGGCGAACGTTGCCGTGCCTCTTTCTCGGGATGGTGCTTTTCGCCTGTTCCGGGGATCAAGGTCCCGGCGCGCCGAGTCCTGAGGCGGTCCTACAGGCCATCCCGGCGCCGGATCCTGCTCAATACGAGCATGTGAAAGACACCAAGAATTGGCGCAATCCGTACCTGATCGTGCGCGCCGACGGCATCGTGCTGTTCGATTCAGCGGACAGTGCTGAAATCTTGTTGAAGCCGGATGAGGTGCTGGGCGCGCTGTCGAAGCTACCGTCTTCCAATTGGCCGTATGGACGGATCGTGGCAGCGACCGAAGGGACGCGGAACTCCGATCAGGACGGAGTCGCAGTCCGGCGAAACAAGGGTATCCTCGGAGGGTTACTCGAGCAGGCTCACATCACGGTGCGGTGGGTGCCGGCGGAATAAGCGGGCGAATCTAGGCGGCACTATGAAACCCCCTTCTATGTCACTACTCCTTTGAAAGTTATCACCACCATCGATGAGATGCGGACAGCCTCTCGCGGGCTGAGGTCGCGCGGTCGACGTTTGGGCTTCGTCCCGACCATGGGGGCGCTCCATGAGGGGCATTTGTCGCTGGTGCGAGCCGCACGGGCTCAATGCGATGCAGTGATCGCGTCAATCTTCGTGAATCCGACTCAGTTTGGCCCGAATGAAGATCTCGCGACATACCCACGGTCGTTTGAGCGCGATTGCGAATTTCTCGAGCGCGAAGGTGTCGCGCTTGTGTTCGCCCCGTCGGTGGAGGAAATGTATCCGGCAGGAGCCGTAACCTGGGTCACGGTAGAAGGCTTGGGCGATAAGCTCGATGGGAAGTCGCGCCCGGGACATTTTCGCGGCGTTACGACGATTGTCTCGAAGCTTTTTCACGTTGTTGAGCCAGATGCGGCTTACTTCGGACAAAAAGACGCGGCGCAGGTGGCAAATATCCGCCGCATGGCGCGGGATCTCTGTTTGCCGGTTGAAATTGTGATCGGCCCGATCGTGCGTGAGGCCGACGGCTTGGCAATGAGTTCTCGGAATGCCTACCTCGATTCAGAGCAACGGAAGCAGGCGTTGGTGCTCTACCGCTCGCTGATGCGCGTGCAACAGCTGGTCGACGGAGGGGAGAGCGATGCCGCAAGACTGGTTGCAGCGGGCGAGGACGAATTTTCGAAAGAAAGTTCCGTACGTCTGGACTACTTCGCCGTCGTCAATCCCGACACGCTCGATCCGCTGCAGGACGTATCGGGGGGCGCCCTGATCGCAGTTGCGGCCTATGTAGGCAGCACGCGGTTGATCGACAATCTTCTGGTGGGGAAATCCTCGAAAAAATAGGGCCCCGAATTCAGGCAGCGCGAAAAATGAGCGCCTAGGTTCTGGCCAGAGCAATGCTGCGCTGGAGCTTGCGGACATTCTCCTCGAGCACGACCGCTCGCTGATATTCAAGGCCCTTGGCCTTGCCCAGTGAAACTCGCGGGTTACGGTAGAGCATGGGGCTGGACTGATTGCTGCTCATGCCTACGTGAATTTCAGTGACTCCGGTGCGTTCGAGGATGCCGGCAACGTCATCGGGCCCAATGCCGCCGCCGGCCATGATGGTGATGCGATTCCCTGCGGACTTCACGAGGCGGGATAAGGTTTCAGCACCCTTCAGGCATTCCTGCTCGCCGCCAGATGTGAGAACACGATCGGCGCCGGTATCACAGATGTCATCGAGCGCTTCGAGCAGATCGGCCGACATATCAATAGCGCGGTGGAAGGTGACATTCAACGGACGCGCAATGTCGACCAATTGGCGGGTGCGATCAACATCAACCGTGCCGTCAATGGAGAGAACACCCAGGACAACACCGTCGGCGCCAAGTTCCTTGGCGATTTCGATGTCGCGGCCCATCAGATCAAATTCGTCTTCTTCGTAGCAGAAGTCCCCGCCACGCGGTCGGATGATAACCTGCAAACCGATCGAGATTCTGCGCCGGACAGCCGCGATCATTCCTGCGCTGGGCGTGACGCCGCCTTCGATCAGGCTGGTGCAAAGTTCCACTCGAGCTGCACCGCCTCGCTCCGCTGCCGTCGCAGAGGCGACGGAATCAACGCAGACTTCAATCAGCACCTGTTCGGCCATGGGTCCCGTTCACAAAAATTGAGGAGCAGACGTTCAACTTGCGACACAGAGCAATCTTCGGAGTGGCTGTGTTCCGGCAACTCCCGTATTGAGCGAACTGATTTCACTGCATCTGCCGGAAACGCTGCGCTTCCGGCAGATGCGGTGGAAGCTGGGACTAGAAAGTGTAATGCAAGCTGAGCTGGATCTGCCGCGCCGGCGAGCGAACGTTTGTGATCTGCCCGAAGTTGGGATCGGTGATCCCATTGTCGGGATTTCCGTAGCTGGCGATATTGAAGATATTGAAGAAGTCAGCGCGGAAACCAAGTACATGCTGCTCTTTAAAAATGTGGAAGTCCTTGAACAAGGACATATCCACCTGGCGATAGCCGGGTGCTCGCTCGGTGCTGTTGTGAGCGGTACCGAAAGTGTTCGGAGCCGCAACGCCGTATGCGCACACACCGTTATCAGCGCCAGTTGGATTCGATACATTCTGCACACAAGGCGTTGCGGACGGATCATTTCCCCACCAGTTCGCAATTGAACGGCCCTTGATGATCATCGGGCGATACTGGTTCGCTCGGCTGAAGCCCCATCCACCGTTGTTAGTGTTGCTGGTATCGGGGCCGAAAATCGTGACCGGGAATCCCGAATACAGGATGGCCGACGTTGCGAACCTCCAGCCTCCTAAAACGGTGTCAACCGCACGGCTCGTGTTGTTTCCATAGGCGCGGCCGCGGCCGAATGGAAGATCGTAGACACCCACGAAATTGAGGCTGTGGCGGATATCCATGGCGGACGGTCCGTAATCGGCGTTGAGGTCGTAGCCGTTCTGGACCGAGAGGCCGTTGAAGCTTGTGTTCGCGACGGAGTAGTTCCCCGACGAATTAGTCAACGATTTTTCGTAGGTGTAATTGAGCGTGTACTCCAAGCCGCGGTGCGTACGCTGCCGCAGCGTTAACTGTCCAGCGTTGTAGGACATCCTCGCCTGAGATTCGGTTATCAGAATACTGCCGCACTCGCCGACGAGATTGAAATACGGCGTCTGGTCCACCAGTGGGATCGTAGCAGCGCCGCAACCGCCAGAACTGGAGAGGTCCTGCGCTTGTTGGGCGGTCAGCTGGTTGCCATTGCGATAGTCAGCAAGATGATGCCCGATCTGACCGTGATATCCAGCGCTTAACGACAATTCGTTGGTAAGCGCGTATTCGGTAACCAAGGTGAACTGGTGAACGTAAGCGGGCTGGACATCCTGCGGCCACACCGAATAAAGCGAATTGTTGATGCCGAGCGGTTGGCTGAAAGCATCCGTCACGGTAAAGGGAGTTCCGCCATTCCCTGTCGTTGGAGTGGTGGCATTGCTGTTGATCGCGAGCGAGAACGGCGGGCTCGAGGTCAGACGCTGGTTAAACGAGTAGCCTTCGAAGAAGCTGGTCGCTCCATAGCCGCCCCGGACCACGAGCCTGTCCGAAGCCTGGTAAGCGAACCCGACGCGCGGCATGATCTGCTTGTAGTTGGCGTCATAACAGGCGCGGGTCGAGCAGGTCGTTGCTCCGGAAATCGCTCCTGCAGGAACACTTCCCGCGTACTCGACGATTCCACCGGGAAGCACGTTCGCGGTTTTGTTGTTTTGTTCGTACCAGGGCTGATCGAACTCGTAGCGGATTCCGAGATTGAGCGTCAGTCTGGGGCGTAACTTGAAATCATCCTGCACGAACCCGGCTACACGCCACTGGCGCTGACCCACCAACCCGAGGGGCGACGCCAGCTGCACGTTCTGAATCCGTCCCAATACAAAGTCGGCGGGGCCATATCCCCCACCGCTCGGCAGGGCGGTGAACTGTCCGCTGTAATTAAACGTTCCGAGAAATCCGACGTTGCCCGCGTTGAGGTAGTTCTGCTGATAGCGCGTGGCCTGGCCGCCAATCGACAGGAAATGACGCCCGCGTTGCCAGGTCAACGTGTCTTCATAGTTAAAGGTATTGTCCGTAAAGACCTGGGGGTTGGCGTTTGTGCCGATGTAGCTCGCATTGTTGTTGAGGCTCTGCCCGGTGAAGCCGACATACTTCTGCGTGCCGAAAGGAATGCCGACCGTCTGGTCGCCGTTCAATCCGAACAAACCCGAGGGATCGCTGGGAATGCCATTGTTCCAGCGAACGCGCGTAAATCCGAAACGTGCCTCGTTCACAATCGTGGACGAGAACGTATGGACCCAGCTCGCTCCCGCAATCTTGGTCGGATACGAATTGTGTGCCGGGAAGAAAACGGGAAGGATGGCGCTCGAGAAGTCTTTGCCCGTTCCCTGGGAGTAAAAGCCGTTGAACTTATTCACGTTGCCCGGCGTGAAATCGACCTTGAAGTCTTCCTGGTTGTTCTGCACGAACTTGTTTTGCGGGCCGACGTAGTTGTTCTGCAGCAAGCCGTCCGTTGGAGTTCGGTTGGGAGCGGGATAAATGTCGGGGTGAGCGGCAAGAAACTGCGCGACCGGATTCACAACCGGAACCTGGTTTCCCAGATACGGCGCGAAGTTATTCTGGGTATCGTAAAGTTGAATCCCCGCGCCGGCCAGAGCTGAGAAATTCCCGCTGAGCATGTCCGGCGTCAGGACGCTGGCCTGCGCCAACGGCTGCGCGGAGTGGTTGCGAATGCCCTCGTAGTCAACGAAAAAGAAGAGCTTATTCGTAAGGATTGGACCGCCCAGCGTGCCGCCAAAGATATTTTGTGTATAGCGGGTGATCGGGCTGTTCGTCAGCCCGTTAACCCAGGAATTTGCGTCGAGATTCTGGTTCTCGAGCAGATCGTACGCGGAGCCGTGAAATTTGTTTGTCCCGGATTTGAGAACGGTAATAACTGCCCCGCCGTTGGCATTGCCGTACGTGGCATTCGCGTTCGCAGCCACAACTTTCAATTCCGCGATCGCATCCGGGGCCGGATTGTAGCCAATGAGATTGTTTTGCGGCTCATTGTTGTCAGCGCCCTCAACCATGTAGTTGTTCGCCTGCTGACGGTTGCCATTAATGGAGACGATTCCGTTGTTGAACGTGTTGCGCTCGATCGCGTTGTTGCCGGTTAAGCCGGTCGGATCCGTATCGACCGCGCCCGGCTGATAGAGCGTCAGCGACGAAAAATTCCGGCCGTTGAGCGGGATATTCTGGATTTCGTTGGTGGACAGCGTGTTCCCCAAAGTCGCGTCCGTCGTATCCAGAATGGGGTGGACGGTTTCCTTGACCTCAACCGTCGTCTCCCCGCTGATCTTCAGTTGCGCATCGACTTTCGCGGTCTGGTTGATTTCGAGGGCGAAGGGCTCAACGTTTTGCGTCGCAAATCCCTTGGCCTGGATTGAGACCCGGTAGGTGCCGATCGGCAGGAAGCGGAGGGTGTACACACCCGCTCCGTTGGTCTGAACCGTAGTTCTCACCCCTGTCCCGGTGTTTTCGGCGACTACGGTGGCTCCGGGGACGACAGCGTTACTAGGATCGGTAACTACGCCGGTGATCGAGCCAGTGATGGTCTGCCCGAGAGCAAATGGCAGGCAGATGGAAAGGCACAGGGTGAAAACGAAGAGCGCGCGAACGAGAGTTGTTCTCATAAATTCCTCAAATTGCCCCAAGCGATGCACCTATAGCGTCGAGAAGAACTCGGTCGTGCGAATCGCAGGCTCCGGGGTGTTTTCCACAACAGCCGACGGTAAAGAGGAGACTTGATCACTGTCAAGAAGAAAATGATTGTTTTAGCGAAAAACGATCACTTTTACTGATTCGAAACCGTCCTATGTTCCGCTGGATTCGGCCGTGGTGCTCAAATCCTGCGGCGGTGGCGGCGTTTCAGAGGGTTTCTCGGGAGGAAAGAATGGCCTGACCTTGCGGGTCAGGCCATGTTTAAAAATGCAACACCTGGGAAGTTAGTTGTCGTGTCGAGGCGTGCAGCCCGAACTGACCTTGGTCAGGATGTTGTTCTTCGAGGCAATCTGGCAATTGTAAAAAGCGCCCTCAGAATCGAAGTAAGAGTACTTCTGCGAGCTGCTGTCCGGGCTGACGTCGCTTCCGTTCACGATGTTTGTGGTCGAATTGACGTACACCGGGAAGCCATCGACGAAAACCTCCTTGTCGGTGTGATACTTCTGCGTCGTGTCGACGGTCAGGCCAAAAGCAGCGCTGCTCACAGGCAGTACGACGTTGACCGTGATTGGGAAGCTGAAGTTCTCCTCGGTGACCTGCTTCCCGGATCGACTGATAACGCTCGTCGTCCGCGCTACGCTGTTCTGCACCGAGGTGTTCTGATCGAGCACAGTGAAGTTCACCGTGTCGAAGTCGATGGCTTCCGTGCTCGAAAAATTCTGGCGCTCGGCCACCGTAGTCTCGACTTTCCCGTGCGATGTATTCAGGTATCCGGAGATTTTAAAGTTGCGATGCGAAGTCACGCCGATGGTTCCGGTCACCGTCGACGTTCCTTGCAGGTTTTCTGAAACCACTGGCGACGGCGCGGTCAGGGTGTTCTCGGTCAACCCCCCGGTCAACTGCTGAGAGCCGTGATCGAGATACAGCAGAAGCGACGCCGTGATGCTGAAGTAGCCATCATCGTCGAAAACACTCAAAGCAACGGTGTGGGGATTGCCGTCGTTCAGCATCCCGGCGAACGGCGTGAGATCGACACGGTAAGGCACGAAGTCCAGCGTTTGCGCGGCTGGAATGGGCACCCACTGGTCGGGCAAGAATCCGGTATAGACCCAGGGCGAAACCGGAGCGATCCCGGCCGGCTGGCCGTCGATCGAAACCTCCGTCTCGCGGAAGTTGGTGTGGCCACATCCGAACAGTTCGTTGATGGCACTTAGATCGTCCGGGAAGCAGGCATACCACTGCTCGTCGGTCGACTGGCTTTGCGAAACGACGTCAAGATAGACCCGCTCGATGTTGGTTGGCAGAGTGAATGTCGTGGTGAACTGGTCCGTGGGGGAGGAGAGTGTCGCAGGCAGATTGATTCCGCCGCTGCTGTTCGTTTGAACCACGGGAAGTACCGCATCTGGAGCGTGCCTTCCATTGTCGTCATCTCCGTGGCGCGGATAAAACTGCAGGACCGCATTCACGGTGAAGACACCGTTAAGCGTGTTGTAGGGCGCTCCACAATCCGAAGTGCAATTCGCAAGGACAATCGTTCCCGTCTGGGGAGTCATCAAAAGCGCGCTGTAATCGGTCACGTCGCGCTCTACGTGCCAGGTGTTCGTGGCCGTTTGCAGAGGTTCCGGAGTCGTGCCGAAGTAAATATTGGTGTTGCCGAGAAACATGCTGGCGGTACGGTCGAACTGGACCCCGGCATTTTCGCTGAAATTCACTTCAAGTACGACTTTGCTCCAGGGGCCGGCACAATTCGCGGGAGGCGCAAAGGGGAAAGTCTGCACGGACTGCGAGAAGTGTGCGAATTGATAGTTTGAAAAGAGGCTGACGACACATGGCTTACCGTGCGGCCGTGGCACAACGGGATCGGCGGTCACCGTGAATTGCGTACCGATCTTCCGGTTGGTGCTCTGGGCAAACGCAGCGACGGTCATGCAGGTAAGACACAGAGCGATGGCCGCAAAGATAAGACGTTCTCGAAAACAGCGAGAGTGGGGAAGGTGCATCGGCGAACTCCTTTGAAATCCAGGCTGGTGGTTGCGGTTAATGGATTGGCGAATCTGGGATGACCTTATCTCACCCCATTCTGAGCGTTGTCAAGAACAGAATGATTGATTGGCACAAATTCGCTCATCTGAAGTGATCCGTGCGCATAATTATGCACATTGCATCGCCGGAACGCGGGTGGGTTGTTGTACACTCGGCGTTTCGTTAAGCCGCGTAAAAAGTGTCTGAGGACTGGAGATGAAGGCAAAGAATCGCGCAGACCACATCCTCAAGGAATTGCGCAACCGGGGCAGCTTGTCGCTCGATGAGTTGATGGCGGAACTCGAGACTTCCGCGGCGAGCGTCAGGCGGGATCTCTCCAAGCTCGAGGCAAAAGGACTCGTGCGGCGCACTCATGGCGGTGTGACGCTGGTTGAACCGCTGCTCTATGAACCGTTTCGATACGATTCCCTCTTTCAAAATCGCGAACAACATCGCACCGCGGAAAAGCGGCGCATCGGTTTGGCGGCGGCTGAGTTAATCCAGGAGAACGAGACCATTGGGTTTACCGCCGGTACAACCACCACCCACGTCGCACGGAATCTTCGGAACCGGCACAACATCCGTGTCATCACGAATGCGGTCAATATCGCCATGGAACTCAGCAACTGCGCCGGGTTGAGGACATTTGTCACCGGTGGGTTCGTGCAGTGGGCGGGATCGTTTTCGCTGATCGGTCAAACCGCGATCAGTTCCCTGAACGACATCTACATGGATCGCGTCTTCGTAAGCGTGTGCGGCATCGATCTCGGTCGGGGAATCACGGTGATCGAGCCGGAAGAAGGATTGACGTTCCGCTCCATGATCCAGCAGTCCAAGCAAGTAATCGTCGTGGCAGACTCGAGCAAGATTGGAATCGTGACTCCGGCGCTGGTCTGCCCGATCTCGAAAGTCCACATGATTATCACGGACACGCGCGCCGCCGACAAGTTGATCGCGCCGTTCGTGGAGCGGGGAATCGAAGTTCGGCGCGTGTAGCGCGAAGAACACGTTCGCGGAAACTCTCCCACGAAGTCTCAATGTCTGTGTCCGATGCTATTTCGAGAGAAATAGCTGGAACTCCCGGATGTGGGCTTCCGCCGAAGACGAGAGAATGTTTAAGCGCACGCGGGATGCAGTGACTCGCGGGAAGTGATCGATGCGCTTGTGACCAATCGCTTGACCTCCAGCGACTGCACTCCATTTTCCGTCGCGAAAAATCTCAATCGCATATTTCTCCACGTGCTGGCCGGCGTTCAACCACTCCATCGTCAGCGCCTCATCGAAAGTGACAGGAGAGGGGAAATTCACTTCAAGCGTGGCATGATGAGATCCCGATGTGGCGGACCAGAAAGTGTCAGGGTCGCCATCGAGAGCGCGCTCCATTTCAGGAGTGGACCGAGTGTGTTTCGCTACGAGATTGCCGCCGAAGCGCTGTCGGAGCGCATTGCCAAGTTCCTTGAGCCGTTGCACATCGGAGTCAGGTAAAAGCCCCCGTCGGTCGGGCGCGATGCCGAGCATGAGCTGGCCTCCACGCCCGACGGTTCGGTCGTAGGTCGATAGAAGATCATCCAGGCTCTTCAGGCCCCCTTCGTCACCTGGATGCCAAAACCAGTGTGCCTTTCGCAACGGGGTGTCCGATTCGACCGGACGCCAGCGCAGGTATCCGTGGCGGTCGATCACATTCCAGTTCTCGTATGAAATGATGCCGTCTTCATTTCCCACCCACCGGATATCGCCGTACTCGAACAGCCCGACATCCGCAAAGACCAATGCGTTGGGCTGGTACGTGCGCAGCTCTTCGATGATGCGCGGAAAATTGTAGACGTGGCCGCCGCTGCCCGCGCCATCGAGCCAGAACTCTTCCAGATTCCCATAATTCTGAACCAGTTCGTCCAGTTGTGCGGCGTAGTACTTGTCGTATTCCGAGGAATCTTTGTAGCGCGGTTCGTGACGGTCCCATGGCGAGAGATACACGCCGAACTTGAGATTGTATTTCCGGGCGGCCTGCTCGACTCGTTTCACTACGTCTCCATGTCCACCTTCCCACGGGCTGTTCGTGACGCTGTAATCGGTTTGGGCGCTGGGCCAGAGACAGAATCCATCGTGATGCTTGGCCACGAAGACCACATATTTGATTCCCGCAGATTGCAGGGCCTGCATCCACTGTTCAGGATCAAATTCGGTGGGATTAAACACTTTTGGGTCAGCTGTGCCATCGCCCCATTCCTGATCGAGGAATGTATTGGGGCCGAAGTGGATGATGGCGCCCATTTCGAGATCCTGCCACTCGACCTGCTGCGGCGTCGGCTTGAGGTCGACAGCATTTTGCGCGGAGGCGAGGCCGATGCCGAGCGAGAGGAAGAAAAGCAAATTTCGAATCGTCGATGCGTTGTGCATGCGCGGAAGCGTAACACGGACGGGCCCTCGGCTCACTATCAAGGATCGAAGCGACGCAATTGTCCCGGCTTTGATCTCGTGATCGAAGTCGTCCTACTTTCGCTGCAGCAGAACGTACGCGCTATCCAGTGCAGCTAAATGCAGATCGGGAATTCGCTCCCCGACTTTTCCCGATGCGTCACTTCCACGGATCATGAGCGTCTTGCCCTCGGCGTCGTGGAAGTCGACTTTCTGGTCGCTGCTCGAGGGATTGTATAGATAGGCGAGTAAGCCGTCGCCGTCCGCCATCGGCTTCAACGACGAAACCAGAACGTCAGGGGTAGAGAGTTGCAGCAGAGATTTGAATGATCTTGCCTCGGAAGAAGCGGAGACGACGATCAGCGGCTGCCGCCGTTCCATCCCGAATTTCGCAGCCGCGACGCTGCTGAATGCGGCGTGAGGCGCTACGGAGTAAGTGAAGGTGATCGGGCCCACCTGATCTGCTTTGTAATTTGTGTGCCAATAGTTGTTCATGACATACGAGTAAAAATGCGTGGAAGGCGAGATCAATTTCATCCACGGCTGCTCGGCGGTGATGCTGCCACTTTCAATCAACGGAGCATTCGCTGTCGCCCAGGTCACTCCGTAGTTCTCGTTCGAAACGTCGACCCAGCTCTGGACCGAGAAGAAGTTCTTGCAAGCGCCCGCCAACTGGTCAACCTCCGGACGAACGAATGCGTCAGCCACGTCATAGCGCAGTTGGCCGTCCGGCACGGCGAACGGGAATGCAATGTGGACACCTTCTTTTTCCCGCACAGCTTTCTTGTCGAAATTCGTGATCAAGTCGACACGGTCGATTCCGGCCGCAAGCCGAACCTCGCTGGAGTAACTCTTCGTACCGGGCGCATCGGCTTCAACCAGCAACGAAGCGACGAGTGGGCCTTGCTCTTTTACTTTGACCCGGACGTTGGAAAGCGCCTGCGCCTTCGCAGGGTCTGTCCCAGGAACGTAGAGGTATTGATTCAAACCCTCGCCAGAGTGATCGACCACATCCGCTCCGCTGCCTTTCCACTTCAGGCTCTCCACCGCACCTGTCTGGGGATTGATCGACAAGGTGATGAACACGTTCTCGAGCGTTGTATCGTGCACAGAAACGGTCGCCTTGCTGTACGGCTCCCCCTTTTGGACGCGCAGTTGCATGGCCGAAAATGGTTGTACGTCTTCGACGAGCACGGCAAGTTCTCCCGAAGATAGGCGCTGCGATGGAATCGGATTTCCCTTTTCATCGACGACTCGATCTCCGCCAGCGCTCTGCTGTGGCGAAAGATAGACGACGTCGGTACGAGGCCAGGAGTTTGTGTTGTAGACATCAACTGCGGTTGGAGCAGACGGGCTCGCTCCGTTTTCGACCGCTTTTCCCAGCAGATCGCGCGACTCGCGGTCAGCATCGAGCGCGAATTTTCGCTTGAACTCCCATTGCTCTTTGACAAACGGCAGGTCTGGCTCCTCAATGCTGTTGTGGGCTCCCCAGGTATGCTCGTCATAGAAAGTGACGTTGCGCCATGCGGAGGCATATTCATCGGCGGGATATTTCTTGGGAGCGATCATCGTCCACAAGGCCTCGCCTTGGATTAAGCGATCCACGGCGGCACGATTTAATACGCTTTCTGACGCACTCGAGTACGCTCCATCCTCCCAGTATGGAGTGAAGTCGCCTTTCACGACGGGAACGGTTGAGCCGTACCGTTTCTCGAATTCCGCAAACATTTGTTCTTGCGTTGCCAGGATAAGTCGAGGCGAGACGTAGCGCTCGTTCCAGCTTTTCACTACATCCGGCAGCGTAGGATCGGGGCCACCGTTATCGCCGATGGTGTAGGGAAGCTGGACCATCTCGTAGGGATAAGAATTGTCGTCCAGTTTCCGTAACAGCTTCATGATTTTCTCGTCGCCGAGCTGGCTCAGTGTTCCTTGATGAAAGCTGGAATAGCCGGCACCGGCCATCCAGGTGAGTACAAGTTCCTTTCCAGATTGCGAAGACCAGTAAAACGGCTTGTCACCCCAGGCCTGCGTATAGCCGATGCGGTCGCTCTCATTCGGAGCCGTGGCGAAGTATTTCACTCCGCTTTGCGCGAGAGCGGGAACGATGCCCCAGCTGAAGCCCGGGACATCAGAAGTGGCCGCGGTAGTCATGGGGAAGTGATATTGACTTCGCAGGCTGCGCGCAAAATCGAAGAAGTGACTCATCTCCGTAGCATTGGCCAGCCCCGTGAGCATATTGGCAAAGAGAGCGTTGACACCGATGCTGCCTTCGCGCACGTCGGCAAGGAATTCGTTGCGCTGAGCTGGTGTCGCTTGCTTCAACCAACTCTCGAGTGCCCAGATGGTCTCCAGATTCCATTTGTAACGTGCGTCCGGCGGATAGCTTCTGGTTTCGCGAATAAGCTTCATGCCCTGCTCGAGATTGTTCCATTGCTTGCGTTCGACCACGGGCTGAAGTTCGGTGTAGCCGATGTCGTTATGCGAGTAAGAGAGAAGATAGATTTCTCTGTGGTGTACTGGCGTGATCGAAGCTGTGCTGGTGCCGACAACTTTGTCGTTAATTTTAAAAACGACCGGCACGGTTGTAGCCGACGTAGCTACCGGAACCGGCAGTTGAAAGGCGTTAGCACCGATCTTAAGTTCGGCCCTGATCGGCGCATGATCGGGAAGCTGAATCTCCACGGAGCGTCCCGCGACGAGATTGTCGAGGCTCATGCGCAGTGACTGTAAAGTGCGGGCGCCTTCGCGAAACAGTGCGGGCTCGGAGCGCAGGCGCGGCGTAAAGTCGAATCGGTATTGAAAAGTCATGAACCAATCGGCGCTGCCCGAATTGTCGCCTCGCACCTCCAGGGCGAGCGGCTTGCCGGTCTCAAAATCCTTGCTGGGAACTTTCAGGATCATGTAACCGAAAAGATCGCCTGCCTTGTCTTTCAGGGCCGCGGCAAAGGAGAGCTCCGCCCCATCGCGTCCCGACACTTTCCAGCTCTTCGCCGTTGCATCTTTTAGATTTTTGAATACGAACCACGGCTGCCCGTTGATGAATACGTCGAACGAATGCTCATCTTTTTCTCCTTCAAAGCCGGCGGATTCGATTCCTGCGATCCATATGAACTGCACAAATTCGGTGGGATGTTCGGGCAAGGGATCAGTCAGCCAGGAAATCGCAGGGGCAATCGTTTGACCGCGCACCAGCAGCGCAGAATCCGCGTCGGGCACCGAAGAGTGGTAGTTGATCGTTTGCCCCCTGAGTGTGAAGCGATAGCCGTTCAGATATCCACCGGCTGGAATGTGCTGATCCGTCGCCGAGGATGAGGGTTCGGTAACGCTGATGGTGATCGCATTTCCAGTTTGCTGGCTGAAACTCAGGAGCGGCGCAAGGAGAAAGCTCAAGAACAGTGCGGCTGAAAGATAAGTGCGCATCGATTTCATTTTGGTTTCTCCTCGACTTGTTCGCGAGAAGAACACGGCCCACCACAGTACCGCCGCAGTCTGGTGAAGTACAAGCGCCGGAATCACCTTCTCATCCAAAGCGATATCGGACTCCGGATTCAACCCGAGCTACAGCACCTTCACGCGGTGATAGCCTATCTCCGTGGCGAAGCAAGACGCGAGCGAGGTTCTGTCGATCGGGGGGCGGGAGGTGCGGGTCACGCATCCCGACAAGTTGTATTTTTCTGCGCAGGCGAAAGTATCGAAACTCAATCTCGTACGCTACTACTTGTCGGTCGCGCCCAGCGCGCTCACGGGAATTCGGGACCGTCCCATTGTTCTCAAGCGCTTCGTGAATGGAGCCGAGGGCGAGGCGTTTTATCAGAAACGCGCGCCGGAACAGCGCCCCGAGTGGTTGCGGACAGTAACACTTTCCTTCCCGTCCGGCCGGACCGCGGAAGAGATCGTCGTGGACGATGCGGCCGGGCTAGCGTGGATTGTCAATCTCGGATGTATCGAACTGCATCCGCATCCGGTGCGCTCCAGGGATCTCGATCACCCCGACGAATTGCGGATTGATCTTGACCCCATTCCGGGCGTGAGCTGGGACGATGTGCGAAACGTCGCTCTGGAGGTTCGCGATTTCCTTGGCGAGATGGGACTGCGCGGCTGGCCGAAGACTAGCGGTTCGCGCGGCATGCACGTGAATGTGAGGATCGAACCGCGGTGGACTTTCACTGAGGTGCGCCGTGCTGCGGTGGCGCTATCGCGCGCGGTGGAGCGTCGCGTACCCGCACTCGCCAGTTCGAAGTGGTGGAAGGAGGAGCGCCACGGAGTTTTTCTCGATTACAACCAGAATGCGAAGGATCGAACGACTTGTTCGGCATACTCGGTTCGCCCGCTTCCGGACGCCCGCGTTTCAACCCCACTACGATGGGAGGAAGTGCCGGAGTGCGATCCGGCAGACTTCACGATATTCACGGTTCCGACGCGTTTTGAGAAACTCGGCGATCCTCATGCCGAGATCAACGAATCGGCCGGATCGCTCGAGAAACTATTGGAGCTTGCGGCGCAGGACGAGGCTGCCGGTCTGAAAGACGCTCCCTGGCCGCCGCACTTTCGCAAGATGGATTCCGAAGCGCCACGAGTGGCACCGTCCAGGGCCAGATCATCTGCCAAGAAGCCTCGCGCGAAGATGCCGCTGATCGTAGTGGCGAATTCTCCGGACAAGGCTGCGGCGCTGGCGGGGCTGGAACGATGGAAGCAGAAACATCCACACGCAGCTCAACTGCTGGCGGTCGACGACGTGCTTGTCGATTCGATGCGAGGCCGGTCGTCGACCTGGACGCGGATCCGAATCAACCTGCGGCACGTGCCCCAAGAGGTGCGCCCGGCTCAGGAAACTCCTGATCCCGATGATGATCCGACTCGCGAATGGCGGGAGTGGAGGAAGCGGAGCGAGTAAGCGCACTCACCGGCCGCCGGGAAAAATTGACGCCAGTTCTTGCGGCGGAACAATCTCCAGTTGGTCATAGGTGCAGTCGGCCGGTTTCTTGTCAGAGCGCCAGCGCCGAAACTGAGCGGTGTGGCGGAAGCGGTCGCCCTGCATGTGGTCGTAGGCGACTTCGACGACGAGCTCCGGCCGCAGAGGCTCCCACGAAAGATCCTTCCCTTGGCTCCAACGGCTTTGGCCGCCGGGCACGCGCTTCATCGGCTGTTCCTCATCGGCTGCCCAATGCTTCCAGGGATGATTGGCCAAAGCATTCTCTCGATACGGTTCGAGAAAGCTGACTAGTTCCTTGCGCTTTGCCGTCGTGAAACTGGCGCACACACCAACATGCTGGAGCGCCCCGGCATCATCAAAAAGTCCCAACAATAACGACCCGACCAGCGTGCGTTCTCCCTTTTTGTGCCAGCGGAATCCGGCGACTACGCAGTCGCACTCGCGCTCGTGCTTGACCTTGAGCATCACGCGCTTGTCGGCCTGATAAGTTCCAGAAATATCTTTAGCGATGACTCCGTCGAGGCCGGCGCCTTCGAAGCGCCGGAACCAGTCCGCCGCCAGAGTACGATCGCGCGTCGCCGGAGTGAGATGAATGGGCGCGGAGACTGAGGCCAACAGCGATTCCAACTCTCGACGGCGGGCTTCGAAAGGTTCCGCACGAAGGTCCCGGTCGCCCAGGGCCACGAGGTCGAAGAATACGAACGATGCGGGCATCTGCCTCGAAAGAAGATTGACGCGGGAGGCCGCGGGATGAAGCCGCAATTGCAGCAGATCGAATTCGAGTTCGTTGTCTTTGACGATGACGATCTCGCCATCAAGAACGCATCGGGCCGGCAGTGCCGAGCGTAATGGGTCGAGCAACTCCGGGAAGTAACGATTCAGAGGTTTTTCGTCGCGGCTCTGAATGAAGACTTCGTCGCCATCGCGAAAAACCAGCGCGCGAAAGCCGTCCCACTTGGGCTCGAAAATCCAGTTGTCTCCCGCCGGAAGTTCCTCGACGCGCTTGGCGAGCATGGGCAGCAGGGTTGGGTTGACTGGCAGGTCCACGGACTCATGGTATACCGGGCCTCTTGCTTTCGGCGTCCAGCGAGGCCCTTAATGGTGATCAGTGATGCCTGGCCAATCATCCGTCCGGAATGGCGAGGCTGGAAGGCCATCCTTGTTGTACAGATTGCACTCGGGACTATCCCCCCATGCGTAGCGAACCGCGACAGGGGCCGGGACTTGCGGGCTGGAAACGACGACTGAGTCCCCGTCAATGCGTGCATCCGCCCAGTGGAACTTGCGGTCTGAACCGGCGACGGCGAAACCTTCGAGTTTCGTATCACCCCGCGCTTCGAGGCCCGACCCGATGTGCGAGAAGCGGATTCGCATCTCGCTTCCATCGATCTTCATGGATTCATACAACGGACCCGAGTAAACCACGTCTTCGTGGTAGATGGTCCCCAGCGCCCAGGTTGCGAGTCTTTCGCCCACTTCTCGCTTGCGATGCGGATGCAGGTCGTTAGGATCGCCCACATCGATCGTGACGGCCAGGCCGGTGTTGGGGACCTGCTTGACGGTCATGAGTTCGGCCTCCCGCAGTTCGGCCCACGCCGATTCCTTAGGTTCAACGGGGATCTCGCCGTGATTCGGAAGCTGCACGATCAGGAATGCAAGATCGCTCTGTCGAAAAGCGTCGCGCCAATTCCGGATGAGCGCCGGAAGTAGCTTGCGATACTGGTGCGCTTCGAGAGCATTACTCTCCCCCTGATACCAGAGGGCACCGCGAAATTGATAGTCCAGCAGAGGCGTGATCATCCCTTCGTAGAGGGCGGATACCGGCATCGGCGCGTAGCCGCGCGCTGCCACGCATTCGAAAGCAAAGCCGGTCAACGCTGCCTGAGTGAACTCTTTGACGACGCCCCAGCCGTCCTGGCGCAGGTCCCTGAAACGGATTGTCATCTGCTGCCAGTCGGGCGTTGCCTTCAGAAGCGGCGTGGCATAGTCGTCGTAATCGGTGATCGTGGGCTGCTTTGACCGGAAGCGGAAGGACCCGCTGCCTCTCACCCAAAAACGAATTCCGGCAAATTCGGCCAGGTCGGCTGGACTTTCATTCATCGAATACGTCGCCGACAGAATCGAATCCGTTGTGCCATCAACCTTGCCTGCGACGCGCGCCGCGTACTTTCCGGAGCGCCCCGGAGAAACGAGTTCAAACAACGTCTCACGAGCATCCGCCCAGGAATAAGCGAACGTTCCGCCGGTTGACAGGCGCGAGCTTCCATCATCGAAGTTCGCCAGCGTTTTCGCGGCAGAGCCGGCGTCGACCGGGATGAGTTCAAAATTATCGAACTCAAGGTCCAACGGTTGTAGTTCAGTCGCAGCCTCTTTCTCGGATGGGCGAGTACCATCCCACTCGGTCACCAGGCTCTTCAACTCGGGATCTGCGCGAAGCGCCTCAGGAGCGATCCATTCCTGAATCGCCGTACCCGGCCACGCACTTTCGACCAGCCCAATCGGGATTTTCTCTTTCCGTTGAATTTCGCGGGCGAAATAGTACGCAACCGCGGAAAAGCCCTTCGCCGACTCCGGAGTGCAGATTTCCCAGTGTGCGGGCCGCGTGTTGTCCTGGGGAGACGCGGTAATCCGCCTGGGGACAGTGAACAGCCGCATCTGGGGATAATTCGCTTTGGGAACTTCCGTCGCTGCTCCTTCCGCGCCGTCGAGGGAATAAGTCATATTCGATTGCCCGGAAGCGATCCAAACATCGCCGATCAAAACGTCTTTGATGACAACTTCCTTCTTTCCGTGGACCGTCAGCGTGAACGGCCCACCTGCCGTCATAGCCGGCATGTGGGTGCTCCAATGACCCTGCGCGTCCGCTACGGAGCTAGACGTATACCCCGCCAACGTCGCCGTGATTTTTTCTTGCGGCTCAGCGTTTCCCCAGATATGAATTTCACGCCCTCGCTGTAACACCATGTGGTCGGTGAAAAGCGTCGGGAGCGATGGATCGGCCCAAAGGTTAATCCCCGAAATGAATACCCACGCTCCCAAGACAAATGCGAGATGCGAAAAACTTCTGGCGAATCGCTTCATTGTTCCTCAAGAAATTCAGGTCGCGGCTTTGCCTGGCATTATCTACCGAGACGGTGTGCAGTCGCGTGATTCCATTGCGCCCCGATCGGGAAGAGCACATTGCGGCACGGGGGTTCCGTTGAAATCCTTGCCGCCGTCATTCTCGATCACTCTGGCCGAGTTGATGGCAGGGGAGTGCGATCGCAATGCGTATCCGGCCGCAGTCGAACGGCCGATTCCAGCCTGACCCGCCCGCACGAATAACGGATCGGCGACCTTCGCATGCGCATCCTGGGGCGGATTCACTCCGTAGTAAAGATTGGAGTCGTAAATATTGTTCGTACTCTTGCCCGAGCCCTCCATCGAATCGTACGATCCATCTTCGTTGCCCTTCACGCCGTATCCGAACTTCGCCTTGCCTTCCACATAAAAGATGTTGTTGTAGAAGTATGTGTCGCTTGCCCATCCCGTCCAGTCGGTGTGCAGAACGACATCGCTCTCCTCGCCTTTTCCCACATAGATGGTGTTGTTGTAGATGAGCGTGTTTTTCACCGGACCCGACAGCTTGATGCCGCGATGGTGATCGTTCTGGCTGATGTTATAGCGGACGATCGTCCCGACATTTCCGGCGCTGTCGTTCGGGCTCTGCGAGCCTTCGTTGCAGATCAGCAGAAAGCCGCCGTCATTATCGTGGCTGTAGTTGTACTGGATGATGGTGTTGCGGCTATTCCAATCGGAGTCGAAACCTTCGGCGTCGTGCTGCCCGTGCGTTCCATACACTTCGTTGTACTGAATGATGGTGTTGTCGGCGCTGAATGGCCATATGCCGACGTTGTAATCCTGCGAGCGCTGACTCGCGCGGCTGACGACGTTGTACTCGACGATCGCTCCGTCCGTCGCGACATTAACGATGCCGTCGCCGCCAATGTCGTCGAGCGTGTTATTCCGGATCACTACTCCCATGCTGGGATACCACTTCGCACGCGTCCAGTGCGTGGACCATCCAAAAATGCCGCTCCGATCCACGTGCCAGATGTGGTTCCCTTCGATGCGCAGGTCGACGAAGCGGCTGGGCTTTGTATCCCCGATCGAGCGATAGTGGATGCCGCCATTGGCTTTGTCTTTGAAACTGCCGTTCACATCGTGGACTGAAAGGTCCTGAAGATAGATGTGATGCAGGTCGCCGACATTTTCGGCGATAACGTCAACCCCGCGCCTCACGGCAGAAGCGCGGCCATTATTGGTGATCTCAAGATTTCGAATTTCCCAGAACTCCTGATTCTTCAGTAGCACCGCATCCTCGGCGACACCGGCGCCGTTAATGACTGGCAGTGCATCACCGCCGTATTTGTCGATTACGATCGGATGTTCCGCTGAGCCTGACCCCTTCGGCCAAAGTTGTCCCCTCCATGTCACGCCGGATCTGAAGAGGATGCGATCTCCCGGGTGAAACGTCGTAGCGTTCACCTTTTCGAGGCTCCCCCAAGCATTGCTCGCATCGGATCCCACGTTGCCGTCTCGCCCGGTGTCTGCGTCTACGTAATACGTCGTTCCGTTGCCCGATCGAAATCCACTCAGCACCAGAAGCATAACGAGTAAAGCCAGCAGCACGGCTCTTGCACGGAACAGGTCGATTCTCGACATGGTTTCTCTTGGCGCTCCGTCTTGCGGTTCAGGCTAGCGGTGATGCCCAAATAAAAACGGCCCGGCCAATTGCCCGGGCCGCGTGATCAGTTGCGGGAAACACATCAGAATTCGAACCGGATCGCAAACTGTCCCTGGCGCGGGTTGTCCTGAACGCCAAAGATCTGCCCGAAGTTCGAAGCCCCGACGCCGTTGCTGTTGTTTCCGCTGCATCCGTTGATGTTGTAGTAGTGCCGGTTGAACAGATTGTAGAACTCCGTACGGAATGACAACCTGTACTGGCCTTCTCCGCCCATCGTGAAGTCCTTCAACAGGCTGGCATTTTCACTGGCCGCTCCCGGACAGCGCAGGCGCGAAGACGTTGGCGACCCCGGAAGCACTCCCGTTGCTGGATTGCTGGCCACATCGGCTGGCATGTATACATTGGTCGCTGGTATTGCGCCGCTATACCCCGAAGCCAGTGGAACGAAATGCTTCGTCGAATTCGGTCCGTTGTAGCCACTAACATTGAACACAGGATAGAGATTGCCCCAGAGCGGCCAGTACGGATCGGCCGCGCCAACGTGAAAAGGTTGACCGCTGTAGTAATTGACGATCCCGGCAATCGTCCAGCCGCCGACAATCGAATTGACAACCCGGCTCGGGCTTCCCAGCCACATCCGTCCTCTTCCAAAGGGTAGTTCGTAGCTGGCGTAGCCTTTGACGACATGCGCCAGGTCGTATCCCGTCAGCGCATGCGCCGCCTGCTTCATGTTGCTGAAGTCTTGCACCGGAGTGTAGTAGCCGTTGTACTCCTGCTGCGCGGAGAATGAATCTCCCTCGCTTCGCGACCATGTGTAGCTCAGGTCCATGGTCAATCCGCGCCCAGTCCGTTTCACGATATTGGCGACCATCGAATCGTAGAAGCTCTGTCCGAGCGGCAAGCCAACATAATTGAGATTCGCGTAGCCCCAATAGTTCACCTCGGACTGCGCCATTTGCGGGAACGGCGCCGCGGCGGCCAATGCCGGCCCGCAAAAGCCCGGATACGGGTAAGGGACGCCAAAACTTGCCGCCGTGGGCGCGTCGCAAACATAGTCGGCATACGCTCCGACATATCCCTCCTGCGCGTCGAGGTTCCACAGACGGAGGAAAGTCGAGGTAGGAGCCTGGTTCCACGCCAACGCCGTATCCGTCAGGCGATGACCTCGATTGCCGATGTAGGAGAGCTCGAATCTGGTATTTGGAGTCAGTTCGTGCTCAACTCCGAAGTTGAACGCCTCGCTATAGCCGAGGCGCAACGCCCGGGGATCGACTGCGACCTCTGGGAAGATAGAGGTCGGGTCGGTCTGTGCGTTGGCGGCTGTCAGCACTCCGGGATAGCCGTTCGGCACCTGGTCCCAGTTGAAGTTGTTCGCGTTATTGACGCCGAGTTGCGGAGCGAAACCGTTGGGAACTCCATTGAAGAATGAAACGCCAACGGGATTGAATACCAGACCGAAGGCGCCACGCAGCACCGTCTTGGGCAGCATCTGATAAGCGAATCCAATCGTCGGCCCGAAATTACGCCAGTACTCGTTCTTCTCGAAACTGTCGCTGCCAGTTTTCGCAAACACGAGCGTGCCCGGAACTCCATAGATCGGGCTGATCGCCGTCTCATCGAAATTCGCCCAGCGTCCGTATTTTTCGTGGAGGCGGAAGTTGTAGTTCCACCGCAGCCCCATGCTCAGCGTCAGCTTTGGCGTGACCTTGTAGCTGTCTTGAGCAAAGAGCGATATCCCTTTTTGCCGCCCGTACAGGTTGTAGGCGACACTCTCGCTGGCTTTGTCGGAATTTCCCAGCAGGAAAGATGCGAAGCCGAACCCGTCGTAGGGATATCCGGGCCCCGCCGTATTCAAATAAGAGAAATCGAAATTCAGCGCGCCCGACCCGGTCCGGCTGTTTACTTGGTGCGCGACGAAATCTCCGCCGAAGCTGATATTGTGCCGGCCCTTGGTCCAGGTGACTGTATCGCCGGTGATGATGTTGGCCCCGGTCAGGTTTCCCTGCCACGAATTGCCCAGGAAAGTTTCGTTGTGGCCGTAGGCGCCGTTATCAGTGAAGCTGATGATCGGAAACGTATTCGCGCCCGTATTGCCGAATCCCAGTTGCGAATTCCAGTTGCCGGGGTTGAGAGGCGAACTGGCGTTGTAATCGAAGTTGTAAGTGAAGTTCAGGACGTTGAGCACCCGCGGGCTGAATGTGTGCGCCTCGCTAAGGCGCCACTCCTGCGCCCAGTAGAGTTGCTCGCGGCCGTTGGTCAGCGGACCGCCATTCCTCGTGCCCTGCTCCCACAATCCGCCGCCGTCATCCAGAATGCGGGGCCGGTGATTGTAGATCCATGAACCCGACAAGTGATCTTGCTCGCGCAGGTTGTGATCGATCTTCGCCACCAGCTGAAGCGGGGTCTGGCTCGGCGTGTTCTGAATCAGCCCACGATAGTTCGCGTCGATCCCGCCAAACTGCGGCCCATAGTTCTGGTAAAACGCGGTGATCTTCTGGGATAAAGCGCTGATCCGGCTGCCGGGAATGATATTGCCCGTGAACTGGCATGGATTGCCAGTGGTACCGTACGAAGGGCACAAACCATTCGCGTTATTCACCGACGCCGGGTCATAAATCATGTTCTCCTGCGCCGGTATGTTGTTCCCCGCCTCGTCGAAGATCATGGTCGGCGTGCCGCCGGCACCGCAAGGTGAGCCACCGCAAAGCGTCGAGCCCAATAACGCGCTGAAATTCCCCTGGAGAAAGTCCGGCGTCGGCACAGTTGCCGATCCACTCCCTAACCGGAAATCCACTTGCTGATACCGCTCCAGCGCAACGAAGAAGAACGTTTTGTTCTTAATGATCGGGCCGCCCAGGCTGAATCCATAATCCCAGGCGCGTTCCTGCGGCTTTTCCTGGCCGTAGTAGTCGTTCGTCCAGGTGTTGGCATCGAGCAGTTCGTTGTGTCCGTAAAGGAACCCGGAACCGTGAAGCCGGTTCGTCCCTGATTTCAAATTGAACGACATGACTCCGCCGCCCGTAATCGCGCTCTGCGCGTCCAGTCCGCTGGTCTGGGCCTGCACTTCCTGCACCGCTTCCATGCTCGGACCAGACTCCATGGAGTCGCCGCGAATATTCGCAGTGGCGGATGTGCCGTCGACCGTGTAGTCCTTGGTGAACCACTGGCCTCCGTTCACCACCGCGCCGTACGGAGAACTGATCGGCGAATATCCTGGCGTGATTGCGACCGCAAAGTTCTCCACGAATCGCCCGCCGTTATAAATGCTGAGCGGAAGATCGGTGACGATCTTGCCATTCATGTTCGTGCCTTCGGAAGGCTTCTCCAGATCCAGCACCGGCGCGTCCGTTGTAACCGTAACGGACTCCGTCACAGCTCCTACCTTGAGAGAGGCATCAATCCGGGCGGCCTGCGTGGATTCGAGCGTGATCGTGGGATGAATCACAGTCTCGAAACCGTCGCGCTTGAACTGGACGGAATACTGGCCGGGAAACAAATTCGGGATCACGTAAATTCCGTCCTGGTTGGATTCTGTCTTCGCCGCCACACCCGTCGCCGTGTTCGTCGCGGTGACTTGCACTCCCGGCACATTGGCTCCGCTCGTGTCGGTGACCGTTCCGGTGATCGAAGCCCGATTCGCCTGTGCTGTAGCCGTTTGTGCGCCGAGAATCGTCATCGCGACGATCAGCGCTACCACATAGATCCTGTTTGTTAAAGCTCGCATATACGCCTCCCCGCCCCTTCGATCTTCAATTCCCAATCTTCTCCGCACCCGGCTTCGTCGATGGTCCCTTCCCCTTGTCGTTCCTGATCAGCCGAACGTCCACTAAGCCCAGCGATCCTGGAGTCGTGTTGATTCCGTTTGCATCGGGCCCCGCTCCTGAAAGCTTTTCATTCGCGGTGTAGAACAAAGTGAACGAATCATTTCCTTCTGGAATCAATCCCAACGGAGTCCGCACCTCCGTAGCCCAGACTCCGCTGCCTTCCTGGACGATCAAATGCTGCCCCGCAGACCAGTGCACTCCGTCGGTTGAGAATGTGTAGCCGATCGCGTTGGGCGCGTCCGTGTCGTAGACGGCTACAAAGGTTCCATCGTTTAATTCGGTGACGATCGGATTCTCGATAAACCGGTTCTCGACTTTCAAGGGATTTAATGCAGTGCATCGGGTCCAGGGGCCGGCCAGATTCCGGGCGGTGGCCAGGCCTACCTGCCATAGAGAAATCGGGAGTTTCTCCGTGTGCGCGCTTCCATAGAACGCGTACCAACCATCACCTACTCGAAACGGAAAGAACGAGTCGGTCCCCTGCAGTCCCTCCCACGCGTCCGAGTCCTTGCCCCGCTGAAGAATGATTCCCACATCTTGATAGGGTCCGCCGATTCCCTCTTCACCCTTCGTCTCTGAAACGGCTCTCCAGATCCTGCCTTCATAATTCGTCAGCCACTGTTGGGGGGTATCGGGGGCAGCTTGGTAGGCGACATAAAAGAGGTTCCATCGCCCCTCATCCGGGTCGTAGACCGGCAACGGCGACCACAGCGCCGCCCGCTGATCTTTTCCGGTGAAATCACCGCTGGACTCTGCCACCGTCCCAACCCTGTTCCAATGCAGGCGGTCAGTGCTGGTCCAGTACCCGAGCCGCATTTTGACCCAATGGGGTTCGCCTACCATTTCCGACGTGAACATGTGGTAGGTGCCCTTGATCTTCAATACCCGGCCGCCCTCGAAACCATATTTGTTTCCTTTCGCACCGGTCGACTGAATCGTCAGGATCGGTCGCTCCCACCGTTTCGCAGCCTGAAGTTCCTGGCCTTCTGCCTTGATGACTGCAAAGGCAAGAAACGCAAGGGAGATAGCGAGGGTGCACCGCTTATAAGTGGGTTTCGGAGGCAATGTGTCTCAACCGGATAACGCCGGCAACTCTAGGCCTCATCGCTGATGTTGGACAAGGTAATCGACGTTATCGGTAGGTTAGTTCTGAGAAATTGACGCCGGCGAAGTGAGTTTGGGCGTCGTATGGAGCCGATCTCACCTTGAACAAGCGGCCTAGCACCGCACTCGGACCATCGAAGGGCACTTCCCTAATCTAATTCCATGAGTCGGCAGAGTTTGCGCTCGTCGAAACCCCGCGCAATGCACGCCGAGCAACGTAAACGAATAACCGCAAATAACGGATCAAATAACGGTTACTCCCTTCGTTGACGACGTTCCGGTACGAGTGCTATCGTGCCGACGGCGCCTGAAGGTCGGGCCACGACGCGCCACCCTCTGCGCTGAGAAACAGGCTCCCACATTGTCTTCAGTGCAAACTACCGGAGTTCCGGTCATTCCTGTGTTCGAAAAGCGACAGGAATTGCGCCGAGCCCTTACCAGCAAATACTTCGCAAATTCTCCCAAGAAGACCCGCTTCCTCGAGTTTGTCGCGGAGCAGACTTTCGCCGGAAACGGCGACAAGCTCAACGAGTATCTGATCGGCGTGGAAGTCTACGATCGCGGCGTCGACTTTAACCCGCAAAAAGATCCCATCGTGCGCGTGCAGGCCCATGAAATTCGCCGCCTGCTCAAGAAGTTCTACGACGAAGACAAAGCGAGCCCGCTCCGTATGGATCTGCCATCCGGGCATTACGTTCCCGTCTTCTCGCGCGCTCCTGACGAAGAGGTTGCGCTGGAACATGCACAGGTCGCCCCCGCCACACCGGTCCAAACGTCGAGCCCGCTCGCCTGGAGGGTGGCCGCAGTCCTGGGCATTCTTTGCGCAATTCTTGCCATCTTGCTCGCTGCCCAGTGGGTCAACCGGCGGAGTACAGCCGTACAAGTGCAGACCGCGAGTCTGCCAGAGAGCCTGCAGTGGTTTTGGAAGCCGTTCTTGACTCCTTCCGATCCTCCACTGATCACGATTCCAAATCACCCCCTGCTTCGAGCGGCCCACGACGGCGACACCCAGCAGACGATCGCCAGCGGCCACGAAATTCCGAAGTCGAGCCTCCCGGAATTCCGCGACACCATTCACTTCCACGAACTGAAGCGCTTCGTGTTCGTACCGACTCTGACGGACTTCACCTCCGTCGGTGAAACCCTTGGAGTGGTGGAGCTCTGCCAGATGTTCTCAAGCGCCGGGCAGAAATGCCGTGTACAGCAGTCCCGCCTGGTGAATCTTGACGAGATCAAAGCCGAGAATTCGATCCTGCTCGGCGGAAATCAGGCCTGGAGCGGCCGCGTCTTCCTCAACGTGGAAGGATTCCACTTCCAGAGCGGGGTCATTCTGAATCGCAGTCCACAACCTGGAGAACAGGCGGTCTACAGGCCCGAATTCGATTCGGTGACCAACCAGTTGACTCGCGACTATGCCCTCGTGCTCTTGCTTCCAAACGAGACGAAAGACCGTCGCGTGCTTTTGATTTACGGAATTTATACCCAGGGATCGCAGGCTGCAATCGAATACCTGACCAATCCCGAACGCATGAACGAACTAAGAAAAGCGCTGATCGATCTTTCGACGGATCACAAGACTATCCCCCAGTATTTTCAGGCGCTTCTGACCACAACCGTTGAAAATGCGGTACCCGGGAAACCTTCGCTGGTCGCTTTGCGTATCATTCCTATGTGAGGTCCGTCCGTGCCGATTAACGCCGCAGACTCGATTAGCCTCGCTCTCGAACACACCAAGGCACAACTGTTCAAGCCGTTTCGCATTGGGCAGTGGACCAGGCTCGCATTCGTGGGCATGCTGGCCGGAGAACTAGGATCGCAAGGATGCAACCGCTCGAACTGGAACATTCCCACCCACCCAGGCGAGGTCGGTCCGCATGTCGGACTTCCCGGATCATTGGGAGTGGATCTGGCTGTCCTTGCCGGTTTCATCACCGTGTTTATCGTTGGAGCGGTCGCTATTGGGATCATCCTGATGTATGTGGGCAGCGTGATGCGTTTCATTCTGTTCGACAGCATCATCACTCGCGAGTGTCACATCCGCGCGGGATGGAACCGCCGCCTCGCTCCAGGATGGAGATATTTCGTCTGGAAACTCGCGTATGTTCTGCTGTCCCTCGCGATTTTCGCGATACTGATTGGCATCCCGGTGGCGTTCGCCTTCGCCAAAGGTTGGCTGAAAGATCCCAGGGCGCACCTCGGCCCGCTGATACTGGGCGGCATCGTTCTTTTGCTGGTGTTCCTCGCCTTTGCCTTGGTCTCGGGTGTGATTCTTGTCTTGACGAAAGATTTCGTCGTTCCCCAGATGGCTCTGGAGAACATCGGAGCGATGGAAGGCTGGAGACGGCTGTGGCTGATGATGAAAGCCGAGAAGGGAGCCTACGCCGGCTACATCGGGATGAAGATTGTGCTCGCTATCGCCGCCAGTATTCTCATCGGAATCGCCGGGGTCATTCTCGGGCTGGTATTTGTGATACCCACCGCGGCGCTTGGTATTCTTGCGGTTCTGACAGGAAAAGCCGCGGGATGGACCTGGAACGCGGAAACGATCACGCTGGCCATCGTGGTAGGCCTGATCTTGTTGGCAATCTTTCTTTATTTTGTTTCGCTCATCTCGGTGCCTGCGATCGTATTTTTCCCGGCGTATTCCATTTATTTCTTCGCTTCACGATATCCGCAACTTTCTGCGGTGATGTATCCCGGTGCGCCGCCGCCGGTCTAGCTGCCACTTGCACCTAGATCAGCCTCAGCGGTGATGTTTTCCGCCGCCTCCGTGACCGGAGGAGTGTCCGCCGCCGTGCGAGTGACCGCCGCCGAAACTACGTCCGCCACCGCCAAAACTTTTAGGAGCGTGGCCGCCTCCAAAGTGCATGCCGCCGGAGTGGCCGCCGCCGAAGCTCTTTTGCGAGCGGCTTGCGCCAAACAGATGGCCTCCGCCGGAACGCTGCGACTTCGCATACGAGTTCCCGAAGTTATGGCTGCCGAAGTTTCCGGAGTTACGGTTGTTGCGGAAGTCGCCTCGCTGAAAATTCTGCGCCGGCGCGCGGTACCCTGGCCACGACCGCTCCGAGCCACCGCGATACGCATCGGATCGGAAGGCTCGCGTGTCTCTGGCGTTGTTCATCGACCGGAAACCGGAGTTGCCTACGAAACTATTTCTGCCCCGGGCACTCTCAAAGCCGCCAAACCCGCGGTTCGACCGATCTCCCCAGTTCTGCGCATGCATTCCGTTCTCGCGGCCGAAGGAGTGCCATCCCGCGTTGTTTCCGCCCCCTCGCCAGCCTTCATGCCGCCAGCCTTCTCCGCCACGCATACGCCCAAAATCTCCTCCTCTGGCGAAACCATGTCCCGCGTACGCGTGCAGGCCATGATGGGAGAAGCCCCAATCCCTGACGCTCGCGCTGTGAGAGTAGTAATCGGACGAATGAAAAAGAATCGCCTGTGTCAACCAGTTCAAACCCCATGCAAGCCACCCCCACGGCGTGTGGGTGAACGCGGCCATCGCGATTCCTAATCCGTAATGCAAAGGAGACGCGCTGAAGAATTCGCCAATCGCGCCGAGCAGCGAGAATCCCGGATACGGCGTGACCGGATCTCCGTACACAGTCCACGGATTGTACGCAGGCACATACACAACCTGAGGACTCGGGGGCGCCAGCTCGATCACACCCTGGTTGTAACTCACAACTTCTTGCGGCGAACTCTGCAACGTTCCAGCGGCTTGCGCGCGTCGGCGCATCACCTGGATCGCTTCCATCACATCCTGCGGTTGGTTGTAGTACGCATTGCCCAGGTCAGACGTCCACTGCAGGTTGCGATCCATCTGCGACAAAACTTGAGGGAAGGCGGTCAGCGCCTTTACGCTGGGATCCCAGGGCTGCATGTCGGCGGCCTCAGCAAGCTGCTCCTGGTTAGCGTAGCCCTGCGCCTGCCGCCACCGGTCCGCTTCCTCCACTTGTGGCGGATAAGTCGACGCGGCAAGTATCTGCGCGACCAGGCCGTCGGGGTAGAGCGCAATCGGTGCCACCAGTTGCTCAAGCTGCCCTGCATCAAGCGGTTGGCGCGGAGCTAGTTGCCCCGACGCATACGTCCCGCTGTCTGACGACCACCCCGGTTCGGAATCCGCAGGCGCGACTTGAGCAGCCAGAGTGACTCCCAAAATCAGGAGCACCGCGAGAATCTGCGCCATCGTTGAGAGAAATGCGCTTCTGCCGGAACCCCGAGGGTGCCGAGATTCTGGAAGGTCTTTCGACTCAACGAGTTCAGCTCTCGCGCCATTCTTCTCGGTTCGGTGCGATTTCATTTTTTGCATGCTTTCCTGGGTAAGTTGTTGTTCGCGAAACTGTTGGCCTGACCGTAACAAAGCACGCCCCCAATTGACATACGCTTTTCTAGGTAGCCCGTGTCTTTGCGCCGTAGGATGCGGCAAAACTTAGGTAGGGATCAATGCAACCGGGCTCAATTCTGGATCGTCAGGCAAGCCATTGATGGCGAAGACGTTGGATGCTGATCTCCATGTTGATTCGGCGCCGCACAAACGTGCTCTCGGGAGGAAATTGGCGCCGCTTTCCTTTGCGACTACTGCACCCGACGCTTAGCGATTTTTTCCAGCGAGGATTTCAAAGCCCAGCCGAAGTCATCATTGACGCCGGATGCGGCAGCCTCCTCGCATTGACTTTTGATGAAGTCCTCAATCGTCCAGTCATCCTTCTCGCGGGAGTGGATTAGATAATTGAAAAGTTGATGCTGCAACTCGTTGAAGGCCATCATGTGCTCTGACCGCCACATGCACCTTGTGGCGTAAAGCGAACGATTTGTGCGAACGCGGGCAACGTGCTGATCGAGAGGATGGGAGACGCGCGGCGCAATCCACACGTCCCCCGCTTTATTTACTGACCGGCACAAGTCACGTGGTCGTTCCAGTCTACGAAGTTGCCCTGGGGGTTATCCCTCCACGCCCAGACGTGAAGCTCGAAGAATGGAGCCGGGACTCCGTAGCGGTTGGGAGTATCGATTAACAGGAAAGTTTGGCCCTCGAGCACCGGCGGTGCGCCGTTGTTCTTGAGCCAGGTGGCCTGGTCAACAATGAACTCAACTCCGACCAATTTCATCTGGCCTTTTACGGGTTCATAAATGAGCGCCTGAGGGTGTTTGGCGTCAAGGGTCCCATTCAACAAGTTGGCATTGACGTAGTGGATCCCCATAGCGCCATGGTCGGAGCCACTGACGCAGCCAAGAAATTTCCCATATCCATCTGCAATCGCGTTGTTGATGTCGCGGTACTGTTCGGTAGCCTCGCGAACGGTCTGAACGAGCGCGCTTTGACGCCCGGCTCCGGATGGCTGCGCCTTCTGCTGAGCCAAGCCAAACGTGGAAAGCGCGAGCAGAGTAATCGACAGGAATGACAGACGAAGTGTGAGAAGCGTGCTTTTCATATGTTGATTCTCCTTAGTTTTGTTTTGAAAACAACCCCAGAAAACGCAGTGTTTGCGACGCATATCCGCACACAGGTCGCAGCGAATGTCTTGACTACTTGGCAGAGGCAAGAAGCGTCAATTCTTGCCACGGGAGGTTCCGGGAAAGCAGTTCATGTTCTAGTTTGCCGGCTGGCAACTGGTAGCCCGTTCCTCCTTCGTGCCGGACAGCGACCAGGAAGTACCGGTCGCCATATTGCCGAAACACAAGAGCCGTCTTTTTGCGCGCATTCGCCGACACATCTGCAATGGGAAAGGCAAAGGTGTGCTGGTCCCCGCTGTTGATCGACAAGAGAGTCCGTCCATTCCCAAGAACGGCAATGGTGCATTCGCCCGCTGGCATTGTCTTGCCATTCGCGACGAACGCGAAGGGGACCTGTGCTTTGACCGTGGTGGCGGCCCGCTGCGCGTTTAGCAAACCGGCCAACCCGACCAACGTGATGAGGAGCATTACGACTCGCTTCGTGATCGTCATTTTGTTTTTCTCCTAGGGTGAAGTGTTGTGGAGGCGGTTGGAAGCTGCTTGCTGGAACCAAGCTGCACGCCTCTATCTAGTAAGGCGGGAACGGATTGAAAGAAACCGCAATCGAGTAATTAAAAGAAGCACGCCCCTACAACCGTCAATGCATACCCGAGGCTAGGTTCCAGCGCGTTTTCGTTGTAATGTATTGAGACCTCGGGGGATAGATACAGTTGACTTCTAATCATGAGGTCACGCTCCTGCTCAAAGCCTGGACTGCGGGAGACGAACAGGCCTTGGAGAAACTGACGCCGCTGGTGTATCGGCAACTGCACCAGATCGCGCAACGTTATATGGGCGGAGAGCGGTCGGGCCACACGCTGCAAACCACCGCACTGGTCAACGAAGCTTATTTACGACTGGTGGACTGCGGACAAGTCAACTGGCAGGATCGGGCCCATTTCTTTGCTATCTCAGCCAATTTAATGCGGCGCATTCTCATCGACTTCGCTCGCTCGCGCGGGTATTTGAAACGCGGCGGCGCTGCTATTCACATTCCTCTGGAGGAAGCCCCATCGGTAGGCGAGGACGCTGACCTCAATCTGGTAGCGCTGGATGACGCCTTAAAAGCGCTGGCTGCGGTTGACGAAAGGAAGAGCAAAGTGGTGGAGCTGAAATTCTTCGGAGGATTAAGTGTCGAAGAAACGGCTGAAGTCCTGGGAATTTCCAGTGATACGGTGATTCGGGACTGGCGTCTGGCCAAAATCTGGCTCTTGCGCGAATTGAGTCAGGGAACGGCAAGTCATGAACCCTGAGCTTTGGCGTCGGGTCGAAGAACTTTGTCAGCAAGCCCTGGACCTTGACGAAAGCCAACGGGCCGAATTTCTTCGCTCCGCTTGCGGAAATGATGGTGAGTTGTGGCAGGAAGTCGAGGGGATGCTGACACACGCGAAAGAGGCCGATCAATTTCTCGAGTCGCCTGCGGTGGAGGTGGCAGGGAAAATCCTTGCAAAGCAGGCGCCCGGCGAGAGCTGGAAGAATCTTTTGGGAAAGACAGTTTCACATTACCGCGTGATTGAAAAGCTGGGTGGCGGAGGAATGGGAGTTGTCTACAAGGCGGAAGATACCGACCTGGGCCGCTTCGTTGCGTTAAAGTTCTTGCCTGACGATATTGCCCATGACCCGCAGGCTCTGACGCGCTTTCAACGTGAAGCCAGGGCTGCCTCGGCGCTGAATCACCCGAACATTGTGACCATTTACGAACTCGGGCACTTGAATGGCACGCACTATATCGCCATGGAGATGATCCGCGGTGAAACGCTGCGAACTTCGATTTCCCCAGGCCCCTTACCGTTTCGCAAGGCGATTGCAATCGCGGCCCAGATTGCAGACGCGTTGGCGAAAGCTCATGAGATCGGACTGGTGCATCGTGATCTCAAGCCTGAAAACCTGATGGTTGCCGACGACGGCACCGCAAAGATTCTCGATTTTGGTCTGGCGAAACTCCGCGAACACCCTCTCGATCCGGACAGTCCAACCAGCGTGGGTTCAGTCACGGACCCCGGGACTGTGATGGGGACCCTCGCCTATATGTCGCCCGAACAGGCCAATGGGGGCGATGTGGATTTTCGTTCTGATCAATTTTCGTTCGGGGCGGTCCTCTATGAGATCGTAAACGGCCGTGCCGCATTTCCGGGAAACGGAAGGGCCGAAATCATGGCCGCGATTCTTCGCGATCACCCAGAGCGCGTGCACTCTGCGAAACTCCAGGCTCCAGCACCTTTCTTCTGGATCCTGGAGCGATGCCTGGCCAAGGACCCGAATCAGCGCTACGCATCAACCCGAAACTTGGCGCGCGATCTGGAGACGGTTCGCGAGTTGCGACTTGATCCATCGCCCCGCCGGATCGAGGTCCGCCTCAGCAACATGCCTGTGCAGCGCACGTCGTTCATCGGGCGGGAACGGGAACTGGAGAATCTGCGAAAGCTTCTGAGTTCTGAGAATGTCAGGCTGGTGACCTTGACTGGGCCTGGTGGAATTGGGAAGACGCGCCTCGCACTGCAGATGGTCTCCCAAATGGAGAACAGTTTCAGCGGCGGTATATGTTTGGTATCGCTCTCTGCGGTTGTCGGCAACGAGGCCCTGAACACGGCAATTGCCCGAGCAATCGGACTGCGCGAAGTGCCCGGCCAGTCGGCGCGGGAGACCTTGAGTGAATATGTGCGTGGGCTAACGGAGCCAGTGTTACTGGTGCTCGACAATTTTGAGCATCTCATCTCGGGTAGCGCCGAGATTGCAGACTTGCTTTCTTTGAATGCAAATCTGACCGCGATTGTAACCAGCCAGGCATTGCTTCATGTCTACGGCGAGCACGAATTTCCTGTCCCACCTCTGGCGACGCCCGAAATGCGATCGGTGCCCACTTCAGTCGATAATCTGTCTCATTTCCCCGCAGTCGCACTTTTCGTGGAACGGGCAAGAGCTGTCAAGCATGACTTCACCCTCACGAAGGAAAACGCGGCGGCGATTTCTGCTATCTGTTCCCGGTTGGATGGTCTGCCTCTTGCCATTGAGCTTGCCGCATCCCGAATCAAGTTGCTCTCCCCCGCGACATTGCGGATGCGCCTGGAATCTTCTTTGAATTTGCTGACGGGAGGCGCACGTGATTTGCCACTGCGGCAGCAAACTCTTCGCGGCACCGTGAATTGGAGTTACAGTCTGCTGAATCCAGCAGAGCAAAGCTTGTTTCGACGACTCTCTGTATTCACTGGAGGTTGCACGCTCGAAGGTGTGGAAGCCGTATGCGACACGAAACACGACCTGGGCTTGGACGTGCTTGATGGCATGGCTTCGATGGTGGACAAGAGTCTGACGCAGCAAATAGAGCGTCCGGGCGCAGAGACGCGTTTCCTGATGCTCTCTACCATTCGGGAGTACGCTCTGGAACGCCTCACCGAGAGTGGCGAAGAGTTGGCAACTCGTCGCGCCCATGCTGCTTACTACCTTGTGCTGGCGGAGGAGTGCGGGGAAGATCTGACCAGTCATCCCGAGTGGCTTGAGCGCTTCGATCTCGAGCATCAAAACTTCCGCGACGCGTTGGAATTCCTGATCCGAACCTCCGATGCGGACTGGGGTATGCGCCTTGGAGCCGCTCTGTTTCATTTCTGGGAGAGGAGGGAACACTTCGCGGAGGGTCGGGCGTTCTTAGAAAGGTTGCTTCACCTGCCAGCCGCCGTCCAGCCTAAATTGCGCGCTCGCTTATTGTTCTGCACGGGAGTTTTATCTCAGGATGATTTCGACTCCGCGCAGCAATTTCATAAGGAGTGCCTGAAAGCCTGCCTCGACATGCACGACCACAGGGCGGTGGCTATTGCGCTCAATGCATTAGGGGTGACAACCCGAGATCGCGGAGACCTCGATACCGCATGCTCACTCTTCGAACAGTGCGTCTCAACTTGGAGAGAACTGGGCAGTGCCGCTGATACGGCTCGCGCACTCAGCAACCTGGCGAATGTCGTCCGGTTGCAGGGCGACTACGCGCGCGCTCACGCGTTGTATGACGAGTGCCTGGCCATCTTTCATGAAGTTGGCGACAACACCGGAATCGCGTGGACCCTGAACTACCTGGGCGACCTTGTTCAGGAATCGGTCGATTTCATCGCTGCTGGCTCCTATTACGAGCAGAGTCTTTCAGCATTCCGAGAGTTGCGAGACGATTGGGGCATCGCCAGCGCCCTGTGTGATCTGGCCCGGTTGAGTGCAGCACAAAGTAAGCATCAGGATGCCGAACGCCTTTATTGCGAAAGCATCAGAATGTTTCAGGATCTCGGACACAAACGTGGTATCGCTAGGGTGCTGGAATGTTTCTCCATAAGCGCGGCCGCCCAATGCCGCGCCGAACAATCGTTGCGCCTGGCGGGAGCTGCCGCCGCATTGCGTATGCGCATCGGCTCTCCTTTGATTCCTGCAGAGCAATCCAGACTGGACAAACAGCTGGAATCTGCGCGCAACATGCTCACGAATGCCGCAGGTTTGGAAGCATGGTCTTCGGGTTGGGAGATGTCGCTGGAGGAAGCGATCGATGAAGCGCTTGGCAGAAAGGGCACTGCCAAATCCTGAATAAGTTCCCCTCGGCTTACCCGGCCGTGCTGGGGTCCATCATTCGGCGCACCGCTGATATCCGATTCACCGGGAACCCGCCACGCCGCCCATGCTCCCGAATGGTCTCCTCGTCCGGAGCGAAGTACACGCAATATACTTTGTCGCCCGTTACGTAGCTATGCAGCCACTTGATTTTCGGCCCCATATCGGAGAGAACGCCAACCGATTTTCTCGCAATCTCCCGGATTTCGGCATCCGATAAATTCCCGGCACCCGGAATCTCACGCTCGATTACGTATTCAGGCATAGCCACCTCACGGCCTCGTCATGGTAGCAAATATCGAGCGGCTTCGCTGGAAGTCAGGGACATTCGATCATCGCCCTTAAATGCAGCTCTCCTGTTCGGAACCTCCGTAAGATCCAAAGACGGCAACGTGTCTTGCGCCTCCCGTCGATGGCGATCTTCTCCAGGTGACGCCATGGCAGGTACTTCACAATATGACCGACCCTCAGATATAGCCGACCTGGCTTTCCGTACCAACGGTGGCAGACAGAGCGCGAATCCAGCTAAGCCACTGAGAAGATGGTCGGGGCGATAGGATTTGAACCTACGACCCCCTGCGCCCAAGGCAGACACGACACTTGATGCCTTCGGTATCCGGCTTATTTTCCAACACCCTTCGGTTCCAGCTTTCCAGCTCTTTCCCCCGTTGCGTCACAAAGATGTCACAGGCACACGGTGATACGACCACGACATCAGGAGCGTGCTGTTCCGATGAATTCTGGTTGGATAGCGGTCACATCGCAGCCGCAGGGAAACCTTCAGCGGATGCTCGTTTCGAGGTCTTCGACTCGTGCTGCCACGGTTTGCTGAAGGAAATCCAGCATGAATTTGCGGTCGCCTCGGCCGAACACCCTTCCCACCTTCGGGAGAACGGTTCCAAACAGAATCAAAGCTGCTGGAACGACCAGTCCGACCCACGCGTCTCCGGTCGTGTCGTGACTTCCAGTGAGCACGTCGAGCAGCGTGAGCACGAATATTGGCGTACCGCAGAGGACTGCACCCGCCAGCCAGAAACGCATGAAGTATCTCGCCCAGCGAGGAGCGTCGAAATAGCCTTGGATTCGGCTACCTCCGGGCTCAGGTTCAACCGTCCCGTAGAAGTGACCTGCGAAATCGTTGCGGCTGTACCGCCGCTTTTGCAATCTGAATGTACTCTCTCGAACTTCGCCAAGCACTGGCCGCTCACCTTTGTAGCCAGAGAGCGAGAACAGAGTTCTTTGTTCAGGGTCAATGGACCGGCGCAGTGTATCTATCACGGTGGCCGGGGCAAGAGCGGAATGCAATAAGACGGCTGGCGCTTTCCTGAACACCCCCGCATTTTCGCCTCAGAATATTCGTCCTGTCCACAGCGTACCGCATCGCACTGAAAACCTCGGATGGGCGTGAGGCGGTGAGAAGGGAAGCACCCGAGCAGTCGAGCCACTGCAACGTCACAAATTGGTAGGGAAAGGAAGGCGAACCGAAAGGAAAAACCGAAAACCCCAGCAAACAAGAAAACTAAAGATGGTTGGGGCGAGAGGATTTAAACCTACGACCCCCTGCGCCCGAGGCAGCTTTGCGCTCCCTGAAAGGCTTGCATTGACGGCTAACGACTTACCGACAACTTCCAACGGCTGAAAATTGTAAGGCAGGAATGCGAGCAATGCAATCGTTCAGACCACGTGTGGTGACAGTTAGGGAGAGCCCTTCCTACCCAATGAGCTGACTCCCTGACCACACAGGTAGGATTTCACCGCCGGGTCATTGAATGCGACGAAATCCGCCACAGCAAAGAACTCCTCCAAAAGCGAACTTCCGAGGCCCCCTGTCCGGCTCATCGGATTACCGAGAATCTGCTTTCCGAAATACAGAGACTCCTCTGGTTCTCGCAACATCATTTCGTAGCTGTCGGTTGTGGGGCGAGCCTCGATGAAAAGCCACTGCCGACCTTCTACGTTCTGTTCATCCGGATTGTCCACACCCCATCCGCCAACGCTGATGGTCAGACGCACGGAAGGTTGCTCATGGCCCGTCATGAGCCCTGCGTAGTAGATGGCATGGGCGGCGTTGTTTTTGGAGACGAAACCCCAAACAGTCATCGATTGCTTACCGCAATCAGGGCAGTCGAACGCCTTGATCTCCTCGTTTAGCTCTATGGCATACATGCGTGACAGATTTTACGACAACCCTCCCCTGAATGCCCGACGGGCCGGTTTCGCAATGGCCTCCTAGGGCGGTTGCGCCCCGTTTTACCCCGTGTTCACAAAAGCCCTCGCATTTCAGAGCCATTTGGTGTTGCAAATAAACGATGTATTCGGCGCACTGAAGCGTGCACAAAAGACTTCTTTTATACACGGCTCCACAAGAGCCGAATTCACATGGAGAGGTGTCTCAATGGAAGCTGCAGCAAGGCTATCCCACATACGTGTTGCCCTTTATGGCCGTGTTTCCACGCTGGACAAGGGGCAGGATGTAAACCTTCAACTGAACGAACTGCGTGAGTACAGTCAGCGGAGAGGCTGGAAGATCACTGGCGAGTACGTGGATATCATTCGCTCCTTTGCCGTGGAGGATCAGCAGCATCGAATCCCAGTCTACATCTGACCAGCGCAAAGACAGGTCTTCGCCAATGCGAGCGCCAGTGTCAGCCAGCATCAACAGCAGGCACCGAAGTCGGCGCTGGGTGGAGGTCTTCGGCTTCCACGAGAGGAATCGCTGAATATCTTGTGCAGAGAATGTGGGAAGAGTCCGAATGGGTTCTTTGAGGCGGGGAATCCGATGCGGAGATTTGAGCCAGGTGAGGTACGAGTTGATGGCTCTGATACGGGAGTTGCAGCTAGATGGTTTCAATCCTGCCGTCCTCATACGCAGGACAGCGTCCTTCAACTCTTGTTCAGTCGGGGATTCAATGTTGAGCCACCGTAGACTCTGTTCGTACCACTCAAGAGTTGCGGGTGACACGCCCAATAGATACTGCTTCTCTTTAGCGAACGCTTCGAACTTCGTCATTGTGCTTCCTCCAAGGCAGGTATGCATTGAAGGAAGTTGTCGGGGCGTTAGCGCAGGCTGCCATTCGGCTTGCGAAGCAAACGAATGGTCGAAGGGTACCGCATTCAAGCACTTCCAGTGAACGTCCGTGAGATTTGGTCGGGGCGATAGGATTTGAACCTACGACCCCCTGCGCCCAAGGCAGGTGCGCTACCAGGCTGCGCTACGCCCCGACCCCCTGATTATAAATGACCTTTGCATCGGTTCTTTCCGGCCGCGGCAAGAATCCTTGTCTCGTCACGTTTGACACGGCGGTTAAACCGGTGATTCGCGGTACGCCTTCCGCCTGTCTTGGCCGGGGCCACAAGGTATAATCACTCACCGAGTATGGAGAAGCGGCGTTACGCGCTCGTGGCGTACCTGAGGAATGCGGCAGGTGAGTTCGTGGAGAATCTGCGGCGCGAGCTGCATCCCGACCTTCCTCATATGCCAGCCCACCTGACGATCCTGCCGCCGCGAACCCTCGATGGCACGGAAAGCGAGGCGCTGCAGGTGATCGACCGCATCTGCAGCCGGGAGCAGCCTTTCGAAGTGCTGCTCGGCGATGTCGAGACCTTCATTCCGGCCACCTGCACCGTTTACATCCGCATCGACAGTGGCGGCCCGCAAATGACCGCGCTGCACAATCGCCTGAACATCGAGGCGCTCGCCTTCCGCGAGGAGTGGCCCTATGTTCCGCATGTGACCATCGTGAAGATGACGGCACCACCTCCGGCACAGGAGGCGCGGCAGTTGGCCCGGCGGCGCTGGGCCGAGTTCCGCGGGAACCGCCGCATCCTGCTGGAAAGGCTGACCTTTGTGCGCGAGGATTCCGAAAGCTCCTGGACCGATCTCGCACCGGTTTCTCTCGGCGGCAGCCTCGTCGCGCGCTAGATTTCGCCGTAACCATTTCTGCGGTTACCCACCCCCGACGTGGATGGCCTTAGGTACATCTCCCTCCCGTGCGTTGAAATGACCCTCCGCTGCCTGTAGATAAAGAGGAGGCCAAGCATTCCTGCCGCCCCCCAATTGGCCCTTCTGGCGCGGGTTTCCGGCCACTGGAGAGACGAAGCATGCAGATAGGAGTCTACGGCGCAGGGTATCTGGGTACGGTGATCTCGGCTTGCCTGGCCGACTTCGGAACGCCCGTTTCCTGCTGCCATCCGGACCGGACGCGCATGGTCGAAATGGCGCAGGGGAATATCCCCTTCTTCGAGAAGAACCTGAAGGAGATCATCCGCCGCAACGTTCGCGCCGGACGGCTTGCCTACTCCACCGATATCGAATCGTTCGCGCGCAAGACCCAAGTAATCTTTCTGGCCGAAGATAAACCGGAGAACCTGAACGATGTCGCGATGCGCATTGCGCGTCTCGCATCCAAGCCCCCGATTCTGACCATCGTCACTCCTGTTTCTGTGGGCACAGCGAACGCCCTCGAGAAGACTCTCAAAGATAACGGGCTGCAGGCGACCATCGTGTCGCAGCCGATGTTCTTCACCGACGGCTGTGCGGTGGAGGACTTCAACTGGCCCGACCGGCTGATCCTGGGATCGAGTTCCAACGAAGCCGTACAGATCCTGAAGCAGATCTTCCATCCGTTGGTGATGCGCGGCGTTCCAGTGATCGTCACGAACCAGTCGACAGCGGAACTGGTGCGGGAAGCGGCGACCGCATTTGTTGCCACCAAGATTTCCTTCATCAACGAAGTTGCGACGCTCTGCGAGCGGGTGAATGCTGACGCGGTAAACCTGGCGCTGGCGTTGGGACTGGACAAGAAGATTGCGCCGCGCTGCCTGCAGCCCGGTGCCGGAATGGGCGGCGTGTTCGCCGAAACCGATATGGACTCGCTGGCCAAGCTGGCGCAATCGCATGGGGTTTCGCTGAAAGTGCTCGGCGCCGCGCGCGACGTGAACCACCTGCTGGCCGACCGGCTGGTCGAGAAGATTGCTGCCGCTCTGAACTCGGTCGAGAACAAGGAAGTCGGAATCCTGGGACTCGCATTCAAACCGAATACGAATTCGATCGCAGGGTCATCGTCGGTTCGCCTGGCGGAAAGTCTGGTGTCGAAGGGCGCGCGCGTGCGGGCCTACGATCCGGTGGCGATCCCCGAAGCGAAGACGCTGATCAATGTGCCGGTCCGTTATTGTGATTCGGCCTATGCGGTGGCGGAAGGTTCAGACGCGTTAGTAGTTGGAACGGGCTGGCCTGAATTTCGCGCGCTGGATTTCGATCGCATCAAGCATCTGCTGAAAAAGCCTGTGATCGTGGACACGAAGAACTTGCTCGACTCGACGCGGCTGCGCGCACTCGGATTCGACTACGTCGGCATCGGGCGCGGATAGAAGTTTTCGCTGATTCCCAATATGGGAATCGGTCTCGAATGTACCCTACCCCCTCCCCCCATCTCTCACAATCAGCCAGTTCACGTCGAGCCCCGAAATTATCTTTGGCGTGCAATCATTTACGGCTAAAATCTTGAGCCGCTGGGAGTTAGGCGGTATCTCGCGTGCCACACCGCTCGCGCTTTGCCGCTGCGATCATGGCTGGAGTCGGCTGTGGAGCGCAAAGGCCAGATGTCACACCGGGAGCATTGAAAAGAATGCGGGCTGCCGGTGGACTTGTTTTCGCCAGCGCTAACCGGGAGAAACGTCCCTCGCCGGAGGACTTTCACACTCGGATTTTTCTTACTGTGAAGTCACATTTCAGCGCGAGCAAACGCACCAGTAAACTCGGCGAGAATCAAATTCGCGTGGCGACTCGAATGCGATCTTGCATTCGAAACCGGGCAGGCTTGAACTTGTTATAATTCGAGGGTTGCGGTGGGAGTAGCTCAACTGGCAGAGCACCGGACTGTGGCTCCGACGGTTGCGGGTTCGATTCCCGTCTCCCACCCCATTATTAATTGTCCGTCAGGGGCGCAAGCCCCGACCGGAAGGCATTTCGATTTCGGCGCGGCTCGAAGGCCGCGCCTTTCCATGCGCGCGTTTCTGTTTCGCGGATCTTCTGACGTGCGCGAGTGGCGACCTTGCAGCAATCTTCGCGGCCCCGTAGCTCAACTGGATAGAGCATCAGACTTCGGATCTGAGGGTTGGGGGTTCGACTCCCTCCGGGGTCGCCAGATTTGTGGATTTTGTGTTGTTTGTTTCAGTACGAGATTACCCTGAGTTACCTTCGCAACCTCCTTCTGTAGGGTCTTGCTGGATTTCACAGGGCTTAATCGGGATGACGATTTTCATGCGGTTTGCGGTGACATTGACATACCGTGGTCCAACGAAGAAACCAAGCGAATCTGGGACGAAGGGTTCTCGCCTGGTTTTTGGGACGGCTTCCTCACTGTTGAAAAATCCCCGTTGCGCTCAAAACCCCGTTTATGCAAGTTCAAGACGTAAGCGCAACAGCCCCTTACCCCAGACACGACTCACCTTCAATGGCATTCGCAATGGATTGACACCAGCAGCACCGGGAACCGTAACCTGCAGATAGTAGACTTTGCGTCCTTTGACCGAGGCGAGAATGAAATGGCCTTGGGAGTCGGTACTAGTTGCGCGCAGCTCTGTCTTCCAGTCTGATGTCAGTTCGGCTACCTTCGCTCCACTGACAGCCTCGCCATTCGGGTAAAGAACGACACCCTTGAGGGCTTTCACGGCCTGTAACCGAAGCTCAACGACTTCCTCAACGGCATGGAGTTGGGGACAGACGCAAGCGACACAAAGAGCGAGGCCGATCGCCCACACAAGTGGTTGTTTCAGTTTCATCACTTTCCTCGACGATAAAGTGTAAGACACACACGAGATGACTGGCGAAATATCCCCACTTCACTCATCCTCCCCACAAGTGAGAGCCGAGGGGTTGGGGGTTCGACTACCTCCGGGGTCGCCACTTTCGGCAATGCTTCATTCCAGCAGCGCTTTGGCGGGGAACTCCTGCCTGCGATAAAATTTCCGGATTGTTCGCCATGAAGCGTATCTTCTATTTCCGCGCATCACCGAAGCAGCTGGGGCCATTGGAAGAGAGGCTGCTGGAAGCCCTGTGGAGCCGCGAGACGGCGACGGTGCGCGAGTTGGTCGCTTACTGCTGCAAGGATCTGGCGTACACGACGGTGATGACCACGCTCGACCGGCTGTTCAAGAAGAATCTGTTGAGCCGCGAGGCCGAAGGACGCGCCTTCCGCTACAAGCCGATGTTGACGCGGGAAGAGTTGCACCGCGCCACGGCAGGCGAGGCGCTGCGGCAGGCGCTCGATGCCAGTCCGAGTTCGTCTTTGCCGCTGTCGTACCTGGTGGAGATTCTCACCGACCGGGATCAGCAACTTCTGGATGACCTGCAACGGGCGGTGGAGGCGAAGCGCCGCGAGCTCGATGCCCAGAGTGCGGCGAAAGATCCGCGCAGGAAGGAAACGAAGGGCTAGATGTTTGCCACGCGTGCCATCGCGGTATCGATTTCGGTTTTTGTGGTGGTGTATTGCGCGATGTCGCTCGTGGTCTGCTTGGGCTGGCGGCAAGCCTTGCGGCGCAAAGGCCGGCGGCCAGAAGCCGATGCAGACCTTTTGTTCGTCGTTCGGATGGCTCCGGTCTTCACTGCCTTGGTCATCACGGCAGCTTTTGCGATGCCATCCTTTCTACTGCTCGAGCCGCGGGAGATCGACGAACCTTTGGGGGGAGTTCCGCTGCTGCTGAGCGTTGCGGGAATTGGGCTGGCCGCTGCGGGAGTGGCAAAGGGCGCGCTGGCATTATTCCGTACCTGCCGGGCCGTCTCCGCGTGGAAGAACGGAGCGCTGCCGGTGAAAACCCTGGCCGCGGTTCCGGTGTTGCAGGTCACGACTGCGGCTCCGGCGATGACGGCGGCTGGGATTGTCCACCCAACGATTTTGGTGTCGGCGGCGGCGCAAGAATTGCTCTCCCAGGAGGAATTGCGCTCGGCATTGCAGCACGAACTCGTGCACCTGCGGCGCCGCGACAACCTGCGGAAACTGCTACTGCGTTGCGTGGCGTTCCCGGGGATGTCGAAGCTGGAGGCTCGCTGGACCGAAGCGACCGAAATGGCGGCGGATGAAGCGGCCGTTTCGAGTTCGAGGGAAGCGCTCGATTTAGCCGGAGCTCTGATCAAGCTGTCGCGGGTTCGTACGGAATGCGCGTCCGCAGAGTTGACGGCCGCGCTGGTTCAAAGTCCGGCGTCGATGATGAACGCAAGGGTGGAACGGCTACTCGCGTGGACGAAGCCGGACGAGATCGTCGCGCAAAAGCGATCGCGTTGGTATGGGTACGGTGCGGCGCTCGCCGCGCTTAGTCTGATGGCCCTCTCGTATCCCCAGGTTCTGATAGAGATCCACACTGCCACCGAGTGGTTGATGCGGTAGCTGTTTTTCCTTCCCGACGGTAGAGCTCCAATCACCAAGGTTAAGTGACGCGAAGGGAATCGGCTTCGTTCCGCTCTCACACACTAGAACGTGATGCGCACGCCCAGTTGGGCGGCGAATGGAATTCCTACCGTGGTGCCGGGGCCGAAGAAATCTCCGAGGCCGCCTTCCGGAATCTCAAGTTGCTTCAGGCTGGTCAAGGGCGTCGTTTGCGAACAAGCTGCATTCGCGCAAATATCGCTCACGATAGTCTGGCCGAGCGCGTTGGGAGCGGCTTCAGATTGCGGAATCGGAAGCTGGGCCACGTTGGCGGCGTAATTCGCCCCGGGGTTGTTCCGGTTGAAGAGATTGAAAAACTCGGCAAAGGGATAGAGCTGCCAGCGCTCGTTCAAGCGAATGGGGCGCGCGATTCTGAAATCGGACTGAATGTAGGCCCGGCCGCGGAATTCATCGAGGCTGGTGTAGGTGGGCGAGCCGCCGTTGAACTGGACCCAAATTCGTCCGCTGCCGTCAGCGCTCGTGATGTTGAAGGGCCGTGCGGCCTCGAACTGATTGATCGTGCTGAGCTCGAATCCTCCGGGAATATGCAGGGTCCCGCCGACCACCAAGCGATGAAGAACATCTTCGCCGGACGGTCCGTAGTCGCCGGGTCCGAAGGCGCTCAACTGACCGGCATTGGCGAATCCGCTTGGAATGCGGCAGACGCCATCGACATAATCGAACAGTTCTCCGAGCACGCATCCCCAGGTCTGAGCTCTGGACAGGGTGTAATTCGCAACGAGATTGAAGCGGTGCGTATTGCCCTGCAGATGCACAAGAAGCGCGTTGTAGCTGGAACGGTTGTCGGATTCGAAGACGTTCACATTCGGCACCACATTCGCCTGATCGGTGGCGTAGTTGGGATCCGATGCGGGAATGAGTGGCGTCAACAAATCGGCTCCGCTGGCGTAAGGAAAAGCGCGATAGCCGTGATTGCCCTGCTCGTGAACGTAGTCCGCGCTGATCAGCCAATGTTCGTTCAGGGCGTGCTGCACGCCGCCCGTGGCATGAATCGCATAGGGAGTTTTGTAAGCCGACCCTATGAGATTTCCGGTCGCGGTGGCCCCGCCGGAGAGGCATCCCGCGCCGTTCAGGGTGAACGTTTGCGCGTCGAAGCTGCAGGGCCCGGCTGCATAGTTCGATTTGTTGACCGATTGAAATGCGGTCGCCCATCCGTTCTGGGCCAGGTCGTCGTAGAAGATTCCGAATCCGGCGCGGAGCACGGTTTTACCGACGGGAGCGTAGGCGAGGCCCAGGCGCGGCGCAATCTGCTTGCGGTAGTCCTTGGGCACGCCGGGCACGATGGGAATCTGCAGTGCCTGAAGCGTGAGGTAGGCGGGATTGTCCGCTTCGCTGCGGCCGGAACCGGTCATCAGGCCCCATGTCGTCTGATACCGCAAGCCGTAATTCAGCGTCAGCTTGTGGGTTAACCGCCAGGAGTCTTCGGCGTAAAGCCCCAATCGTTGAACGTTCTGCGAGAAGCTGCCGTCGCCGGCAGGAGTAAAGGTGCAGGTCGAGCCGTCGGAGGCGGAGAAGTTCACGCAGCCGGGATTGAAGGTCCCGAATACACCAGGATTCTGCACGTAAAAAGATGGATTATTCACATATTGTGCGAGCGTTTCGGCGGTCGCGGCGAAGGCTCCGCTCAGCACGGGCTCGTGAATGAAGTTGATTCCGAACTTGATGGAATGATCGCGATTGGCGTGGGTCACGTCGTAGCGGAATTGATATTTGTCCTGATTGCGAAGATCGGGGAACAGCGTGATTGGAGTCGCGAATTGATTGTCACCGAAGGTCTCGAATCCGGAGACGGTCAGAGCCGTCGAGCTGAAGGGGAACGCGAGCGCGAAGCCGAGATTGGAATTGCGGGTCTGCGTGAGGTGGAGCAGGCTGGCATCGAGGACGAGATTCCCGAGCCACGTGGAATTGAAGGCATACGTATTGCTCAGCGCGACATTCCAGTAATTGTTGTGGGTGGTGAGACCGGTGGAGGGCAGCGTCCCCTGCTGCACGAGAGCATTGTGCGTGAGATAGCTGTCCGCCGAAGCGCGCAGAAACCAGTTCGATTTCGACGACTGCGCCCAGTCGAATCGCAGGGAAGCCATGGAATCGCGAAACGGGATGGGGACATGAGATGGAACCGCAATTGACGGCACGCCGGAGATCAATCCTTGGGATGCCAGTTGAGCCAAGGCGTTGAACTCGCTCGTGCTGGTCGGGCTGTATGAGATGCTGGCGTTCTCGTGCACGTTCTCGAACGAGGTAAAGAACCACGCCTTGTTTTTGACGACCGGACCGCCGATGGTGGCGATGTAGTTCTGGCGCGAGAACGGCTGTTTGGGATTGTTGACACAGACACCGTCGGTGCAGGTCTGCGCTGGATTCTCGATCGGGAAGCGGGCGTTCAGCGCCGACGCGCGCTCGAAGAACGCGGCGCTCCCATGCCATTCGTTCGAACCGCGTCGGGTCGTGATCACAACGGAACCTGCGGTGGTTCCACCCGTGTCCGCATCTTCGTTCGACGTCCGAACCGCAAATTCCTGGATGGCGTCAGGCGAGAAATTCTGCAGGAAGCCGCCGATCCAATCGTCGGAATTGTCGGCGCCATCGACGGAAAGTTCGTTGTTCAATCCGGAGCTGCCACCGGTGGAAACCGCCGTGATGCGGGCCTTGGTGGGATCGGACGGCTCGACGGGCTCTGTGCCTGGGACGAGATACGCGATATTTGCGAAGCTGCGCGCGGCCAGCGGGAGCGTTTCCAGATCTTGCGTGCTCACGACGCCTCCACGCACAGTGCTGCTGAGATCGACAGGCTGGGTGGTGATGGAGGAGTTCTGGCTTTCAACCGTCACTTTCTCGCCGGTGCCGGCAGGCTTCAGCGTGACCGTGATCTCGCGCACGGAAGTCACCACAACGGAGACTTCTGCTGCCGCTTCCGCGAACCCTGAGGCCGTGACGGTCACTCTGTATCTCCCGGGAAGAAGATCATCCAACCGAAACTCGCCGCGATCTTCGCTGGTGGCCTCGCGCTTCGTCGCCAGGGCAGCCGATTCGACAACAATGTGGGCAGAAGGAATTCGCGCGCCGGTGGGATCCTGCACGGCACCACGGAGTGATCCGCGGGGATTCTGCGCGGCCAGGTTCGCTGCAAAGAACAGGCACACCCCAAAGCAAATAAAAATATTTGAAAAGGAAAACTTCCGCAGCAAGGCTTCCTCATTTCCAGGATGGCAGATGTCCGGTACTCGGAATAAAGAAGGATATGGTGCTGCAGGCCGCTACTACCAGAAGCCGTAGAGCCGATTGGAGATAGCTCGGCCTCTGCAAAATGCGGAGGTTCTTAGTCGGACCAGCGCTGCGGCTTGCGATCCCAGCGGTGTTTCTTCAGTTCTTCCAGCAATGGCTTATCGAGTGGACCCGCATCGCTCGCCGCGATGTTTTCACGCACGTGTTCCTCCTTACGCATGCCGGGAATGGTATTGCTGACCGCGGGGTGGGAAAGGATGAAGCGCATGGCCATCTCGGGAAGTGTCATGCCCTGGGGCACGATTTTTTTCAGCTTATCGACGCGCTCGACCGTCTTCGCGAGGTTTTCGGGGCCGAAATAGCCGGCTCGCCAGTCGCCTTCTGGAAAGCGGGTATCGAGGGTCATCTTGCCGCTCAGGCTGCCTTCATCGAGGGGAACGCGGGCGATCACACCAATATTCAGTTCCTGGCAGGCGGGAAAGAGTTCGTCCTCGGGAGCCTGGTCGAAGATGTTGTAGATCACCTGCACCGCGTCCACGAGACCGGTATGCAGGGCCTTGATGCCATTCCATGGTTCCCACCGATTGAGGCTCAGTCCGAAGTAGCGAATCCAGCCGCCATCTTTAAGTTTCTCGACGGTTGAGCGGAAGTCGGGCTCGTCGGTCCAGGAGTCGTCCCAGACATGGAATTGCAGCAAGTCGATCGTGTCGACGCGCAATTTCTTGCGAATCAGATCGGCGTACTTGAAGACGTGTTCGGGAGAGAAAACATCCTGGTACTTGTAGGACGGAAGCGCCGGCCAGCGATCATTCGCAGGTGGAACCTTGGAGGCGGCAAAGAGGCCCTTCTTCGGATTGCGGGCCATGGTCTCGCCTAGCAAGCTGTCGCTCTTGCCTTCGCCGTAGGCCCAGGCGGAATCGAAGAAATTGCAGCCGAGATCAACGGAGAGTTGCAGGGAAGCCAGGGATTGCTTCTCGTCGGATCCACTCCATCCGCTCATGCCCCACAGCCCATACGCCATTTCGCTGACTTCGACTCCAGTTCGGCCAAACTTCCGGTATTTCATGATGGCATTCCTCGAGCTTTCGCAAGTTAAGAGAAGAAGCATCAGGATATACCGAAGGGGCTGACACACGCAGCCAATGGGTCGAATGCTCGGAAATGTGATTCAGATCACGTTCAGGATTTTCGATGCGAACCATTCAAAATTGTGCATTCGATTGCGATGAGAAGGTGGTTGAATGGGGATAGATCATAAAAGATGGAGGGTTCTCCCCGATGAAATCCAATCTCCCATTTACTCCGCCACCGAAGGGCGACAACGAAACCGAACTATCGGCCCCGCCGTCCCGTTTTATCGATGAGAAGATTTCCGATGAATCGGGCACGGAATCGCACTCCGACAGCGCGATGGCGCCTGCCGGTCTCAATAATCCCTTCTGGAACTAGTCTTCGCGAGCGCCGGGCAGTCGTGAGGCCCATGATGGTCCGGCGCAAGCTTTCCCGGTAAAAACGAAACTAACGCAGGATGGGCAGGCAGAGGCATGGCCGGATGGCGAAGTCCAGGCCTGCCATCTTCTCGAGCGCCGGATGGAGCATGGAATCACGGCAGGGCTCGAGCGTGATGACGAAGGGAAGCGCCGACTTCTCGCAGCCTGGCTTTTGCAGCAGGGAATCGATGTTGAGGTGATGTTCGGCGAGAATTTGCGCCAGCCGGGCAACGATGCCGGGTTGGTCGCGAACGAAGAAACGCAGGTACCATGCGGTTTCGAAATCATTCGTGATATCGACCGCCGAAACTGAGCTCGCCACATTTTCTGTTGACCCGGCAGAAATGGTCTGGGCCACAAAGATCAGGTCGGAGACGACGGCAACGGCCGTCGGATCGCCACCAGCTCCGGCGCCCAGAAATGCCATGTCGCCGCCGTACTGGCCTGATGTCAACACCAGATTGAGATTCCGCTGTACGCGGCCGAAGGGTGAGTTGGCCGGAACGAGGCACGGGCCCACGTCGGCGAAAAGCTTCCCTTCTTTCAAATCTGCCCGGGAGATCTGGCGAATGGTGCAGCCCAGCTCCGCGGCATAGTCGAAATCAACAGCATCGATGGCGCGGATGGTTCTTGCGCGAACCGACTCCGGAACGACTCGCGAGTTCAATCCTGCGAGCGCCAGGATGGCGAGCTTGGCACGGGCGTCGCCGCCGTCTAAATCTTCGGAGGCATCGGCCTCCGCGTACCCGCGAGCCTGAGCCTCTTCGAGTGCCTCGCTGAAGGGGATTCTCGCGTTCTCGATGCGGCTCAGAATGTAGTTGCAGGTACCGTTCAGAATTCCGGCGATCCCATGGAGACGGTCGCCACAAAGCCCGGTGCGGAGGGCGGGAAGAACAGGTACGCCTCCGGCGACCGAAGCGCCGAACTCAAGGCGGCAACCGTTCCGCGCCGCAAGCTGCAGAAGGTCGGGTCCGTGGCGGGCGATCAATTGCTTGTTGGCGGTCACTACCGACTTGCCGCTTTCGAGCGCCCGCCGCACGATCTGCTCGGCGGGATTCAAGCCCCCGATAAGCTCGATGATGATGTTGGAGTCGGAATTCAGAACCGAGTCGATGTCATCGGTCCATATGACATCGGAAGGAACCCAGGGCTGCTTCTTCCGCTCGACTTTGCGGTTGCATATGTGAGTGAGACGGAGGCCTGAGTCCTTGTTCTCGCAAATTATCCTGGCGACGGCACGGCCGACGGTTCCAAAACCGATGAGGGCGACACGGCAGCTGGAATGCGTTTGCGTCGCGGCTTTCGGGATTTTTCCCGCTTTCGAGATGGAAGGTTTCTTCGGCAAGGGTCGGACACTCAAAAGAATCCCTTATCATACGTGGCGTTCGCACCGGTCGTGAACAGCAAAGAGGCGAGCGAGGCGGCTTGGTGGGCGGAGTCCGCATCAAAGTTGGTAATATAGAGCCTTCCTGCTGCACGTCGAATTTCAGGGCGGGGGCCATGTTGTGCCGCAGCATCTCGGGCGCCTGTCGGGGCCGGACTATGGGTTCAGGAATGGTCCGCTGCAATGCCGGCCTCAAAAACTAAGGAGAATGAATGATTCGAAAGTTCGGGGCGGTTTCCTGGTTCAGCGTCGTTCGCTGGGTTTGGACTATGACGATTCTGGCGGGAGCCGCAAGCGCGTACGCGCAACAGCCACCAGCTCAGCAGCCTAAGAATCCGCCGCCCGCATCGAATGCACCGGCCGCCCAGCCACCGGAGAACCCGCAGTCCAGCAGCAGCCAGCAAGCCTCCGAGGAAGAATCAACGATGCCGCGGAGAAATAAACCGAAGCAGTTCAAGAACTGGGTCTTCAATGTGGGTGGGGGCGCGAACCTGACCACGGGAACCACCAATACGTTTGTGCGTGGCGGCGGAGGAGTAGCGACCGTCGGCGTCGCCCGGAATTACAGCAGGTATTTCGGATTCAGGCTCGACGTCCAGTTCGATAACTTGCCGCTTCGGAATACCGCCCTGCAACTGGCGCAGGCGACCGGCGCCTCCAATCATGTTTATACGGTCAATCTGGACCCGATTGTCAACATCCCGGTCACGAAAGTTTGGGGCGGATACATTCTGGCGGGCCCCGGGTTCTATCACCGGTCGGGCAAGCTGGACTCGTCCACGGCTCTGCCGGGATCGGGCTGCAACGCCTTCTTTACCTGGTGGGGACGCTGCTTCAACGGGAGCCTGCCGGTGAATGGCAACTTTCGCTCGGAAAGCCTGAATGAGTTCGGCTACAACTTCGGCGCGGGGATCACGCGAAAGATTCGACCGAATATCGAGATTTACGGGGAGTTCCGGCAGATCCACGGAAGCCGTAGCGGGATCACGACCGACGCGCGGCCGGTCACGATTGGCGTGCGCTGGTGACGGTCCCGAGAATTCTGAAACGCGACATGCCGTGTCGAGACGTATCTTAACGACGTCTCGACGATGAGTTAGTCTTGCCTACTCTGGATTGGGACGGTACGCCCAGAGATCCTGATTCAGCTTCTGGAGCTGTACGAATGAAGTTGTTGCGTGTGTTGCTGACGAGATCTGCGCGCCGCCTTCCTTGATTGCACTTTCGATGATCGAATGCGAGGGCGCGAGAATACACACCGGATCGGTCGCATTGGCGTCGCCGGTTAGCAAAAACGCCTGGCACCGGCATCCGCCAAAATCTTCCGCTCGGCGGTCACAACTGCGGCAGGGCTCGGGCATCCAGTCTTCACCCCGAAAACGGCAGAATGAAGGCGAGTCTTGCCAGATCCATTCGAGCGACTTCTCCCGCACATTCTCAAAAAACATTCCCGGCAAAATTTCCGCGGCGTGACAGGGCAAGACCTTGCCCGCGGGATTGATAAGCACCAGCTTTCGTCCCCATCCCCCCATGCAGGCCTTTGGGTACTTCGCGTAATAGTCGGGGACAACGGAGTCGATGCGGATGCGGCCGGCGAGCCTGTTCTCGGCCTCGGAGACGATTTGAGTGGCGCGCGCGAGCTGCTCCGGAGTAGGCATGAGGGCGCTGCGGTTCTTGAGCGCCCAGCCGTAGTATTGTGCGTGGGCGATCTCGACCCGATCCGGATTCAGTTGCTCGATGAAAGAGATCATCTCCCCCAGATGATCGAGATTCTGGCGATGGACCACGAGGTTCACGGTGAAGGCGAGCTTGTGCTTTCGAATCGCGCGCGAGAGTTCGATTTTGTGAGCATGAGCCTTGGCGCCCGCAATCCAGTTTGCGGCTTCTTCCCTGGAATCCTGGAAGCTGACCTGTATGTGGTCGAGGCCGGCGTCGACCAGGGCCTGCAAGCGGGATTCATTCAGACCAATGCCTGAAGTGATCAGATTCGTATACATGCCCGCGGTTCGGGCGGAAGCGATCAGTTCTGTGAGATCGGATCGGACCAGCGGCTCTCCGCCGGTGAAGTGGGCATGCAACATACCAAGTTTGCCTGCCTGCTCGAAGACGCTTCTCCACTCCGCCGTCGAGAGTTCGCTTTCCGGCCCTGACATCTGGAGGGGATTCGAACAGTACACGCAGTGCAATGGGCAGCGGTGCGTGACTTCGGCGATGAGAGCTAGAGGATTTGCAGACATGAATTCAACATAGTCGCAAGACGATTCACAGCAACTCGTCGTCTCACAGAAACAGTTCCGCTTCGGTCAAAAAGACGTTGCGAGCAACGTCTCGACGAAAACTAATAATCAACGATCCGGCGGCGCTGTAGTTGCTCGAGGAACGTGCTGATGTCAGCACGAATCTTTTCGGGATCGGTTTTGCCGAACTCGTGTTGCAAGTCGCCGATAATCTGCGCGAAGGTCCGTTGGCCATCGCAACGCTCGAGGATTTGCCTTCCCGTTCCTTGTAGTTTGATGGCGCCTTCCGGGTAGAGGATGACGCGATTTTCCTCGGTGCCACCCCAGCGGCATCCGGCGGCGAGGCGAGGCTGGCTGGAATCAATTGGAGGAGCCATGCCTAATTTCCCTCGATGCGAAATGCACCCGGAGGCGGCCATCCCGGCTGCACATAGGCGAAGTAGAGCGCATCAAGCTGCGCCCACAGGATGTCGCACTTGTCCCGCAGAGCTTGAATAGCAAGGTCCTGCTGCTCTCTGGTCTTGGCGTTCTCGTAAACATAGTCCAGCGCGAATTTCGCGTCTTCGGGCGCCTGGGTGAGGCGCGCCTCGAAATAGTCCAAACCGCCGGAGAGCCACGGATAATGCTGGCGCAATTTTTCCATGCGAAGCGAAATCAGATCGCGCGAAAAAAGTTCCGTCAGTGAAGAGGCGACGGCCTCGAGCAAGCTCCGGCTTCGCACGATATTGAGATATTCGTTCACGGCGAAGCGTGTGGCGGGCAGGATTCCATTTCCGCTGCGAACCTGATCTGCCGGCACACCAGCAGCCTCGGCGAGTTTCAACCAGCGCTTGATGCCTCCGTCGCTGGTCGCGTCGCCGTCGTGGTCGGTGATTCGCTTGCGCCAGGCGCGGCGGAACACAGGATCCGGCCCGCGCGACAGGATGATGGCATCCTTCACCGGGATGATGCTCTGGTAGTAATAGCGGTTGAGAGCCCAGGCCTGGAGCTGTCCGCGGCTGAGGCGGCCTTCATGCATCATCAGGTGAAAAGGATGCTTGTGGTGATAGCGTTCCTCGCCGACCGCGCGGAGTTGAGCCCGCAATTCGTCGAACGAGAGCAGGCCGGAGCTTGCCTCTACAGATCGAACTGCCATCCGTCCTCCGCGATCTCCCATCCGGCTTTCCGCACCTGTTGATACTCCCGACCAGCCTCATTCAGCATGGGGTTAGTGTTATTGATATGAATATAGATTTTACGTGGGCGGCGGAGATGCGCCAACCGGCGCAGGGTGCCTGATTCGGACGAAACGGGCACGTGCCCCATCTGCAGTGCCGTACTTCCGCTGCCCTGAACGCGGATGAGCTCGTCATCGCTCCAGAAGGTTCCGTCAAAGAGAAGTACGTCGGCCGAACCGATTTCGTTCAGCAGTGCGTCACTGATCTCCGGAACGGCGGGCAGGTATGCGAGGCGCTTGCCGGACTGAGATTCGATAATGAATCCCAGCGACGCTTCGGCGGGATCCAGATTCGAACGCCGCGCCTCGGTGACGTAGGCGGGAAAGTGCGTTCCGAGCGAGAGGGCGCGACAGCTCAATCCGGAACTCGAGTTTCGCGAATCTGCAAGTGAGAAATCCGAATTTGCGACCACGTTCGTCCAGCTCAGTTGGCCGGGGACGCGCTGGAGCATGCCGAAGATCGAATTGTCCTCGATCAGGATGCTGCGAACCGAGGCCGTGGCGTGAACCCGGATCGGCTGCAACTCCCGCAGCAACAGGAGGCCGAGAACGTGATCGACATCGGCGTTGGCAAGGACGACGCCCGCGATCGGGGAGTCGCGATGACCATTGTCACGCGGATGCAAGTCCGGGGTCGCTTCGATTTGAGACCGCAAATCCGGAGACGCTCCAAGCAGGAACCAGGAGCGCGAATCGGCGCTGACAGCCACCTGGGTCTGAGTGCGGGCTTTGCCTGGGAAGGCTCCGGCGCGGACGGACCGGCAATTGAGGCAGGCGCAGTTCCACTGGGGAAATCCGCCACCGGCCGCCGAGCCTAAGATCCTGACGCGCATCGTTAAGTGAGTCGCAGGCAAACCGAGCGTAACCCCGAGATCGGGAAAGTTCCACTTCCGGCAATGCTAGCCAGGAGTGGGAGCACCCTGCCGGAAATCTCAACATACCACGCGGGCCTTCCGATCCGTTCTTGCTTCGCGAAACAAAACTCTGACACAACTGCGACATGTACGCGACATTGACAGGCCCTTTTTACAAAGTCACGACCACCAACTGACAATCGGGCGTCCCAGGCTGCGTAGTCTCCATTCTGCAAGCGGATTGCATCGCGGAAGAAAGCTGATAGCTACCGACGCATTCATAAGGTTCTTGAAGCACTCCCGGTCATTCGCAAAGGAGACGGAATGAAACTGAAGCTGCTGACATTCACGGCGCTGGTGGCCCTGGGTCTTTCTTCGATTGCAGAGGCTCAGCAGACCGGGTACTCGCAAACGAACCTGGTCGCCAACACCGCCGGGATCGCAAACCATACCGACCCACTGCTTTCGAATCCCTGGGGCATATCGTTCATCCCGGGACAACCGTTCTGGGTGGCAAACAACGATGGAGGCACCTCGACCATTTACGACGCTCTCGGGAACACGGTGCAACCTGCCGTAACCATTCCCGGCGCGGGCACGAATCCGTGCAACCCCGGGTGCCCGACCGGGACGGTGGCGAACACCCAAACCGGATTTTTCGGCGATGCTGCCTTTCTGTTTGATACCGAGGACGGAATCATTGCGAAATGGACAGGCCAGGGGAACGCAACGACTGTAATCGACAACTCGTCGCACGGGGCGGTATACAAGGGCCTCGCGACGGTGACCAACAACGAAGGAACGTTTCTGCTGGCGGCAAATTTTAACAGCGGAGCGATCGACGTCTTTGACCGTAACTTCAACGCGGGTCATCTGGCCGGAACTCTGACCGATCCAAATCTTCCAGCTGGATTTGCGCCGCATGGCGTGCACGTGATCAACGGTCTGATCCTGGTGGCATATGCCAAGCAGGACACGGCGAAGCATGACCCGGTGCTTGGCGCGGGCCTCGGCGTAGTGGATGCGTTCGACATGGAAGGAAACTTTCGGCGGACGTTCGCTTCCGGCGGAACCTTGAATGCTCCCTGGGGTGTGGCGGCGACTCCGGCAGCATACGGGATGTTTTCAAACGACATCCTCATCGGGAACTTCGGCGATGGCACGATGAGCGCCTACGACACACAGGGCAACTTTCTGGCGCAGGTCACGGATTCGGCAGGACACGTAATCACGAATCCGGGGTTGTGGGACATGGTGTTTGGCGCGGGGGGAACGGGTGATCCGAATACCTTGTACTTCACGGCGGGAGGTGCGAACCAGAACACCGGTCTCTTCGCGACGCTCGTCCCGGCAACGGCCGCGAACGGCCCGAATTTCTCGCTCAATCTTTCCGCGCCCAGCCTCACGGTTGCCGCGGGCGGCTCGGGTACGTTGACGGTAAGTTCAGCGGCCGTGGGAGGATTCAACGGGCAGATCACCCTTACCTGCACTGCGGGTTCGGGACTGACATGCTCGTTCTCTCCCGGCACGATCTCGCCGGGATCAAGCGCTGCGACTTCCACGCTCACCGTCGGAGCGTCTGCGACGCCTCCCGGAGGGTGGCGGATACGGTGGCCACGCGGCGCTGGCGGTGTTTCCCGGAATGGCTCTCCTTGGAACTCTGTTTACGCGCAAGCGGCCGGGCAGCAAGGGACCGGGCGTTCTGCTGATGATCGCGTTGGCACTGATTGTGGGCAGCGTCGGATTCACCGTTGGCTGCGACAGCAGTTCCAGCCATCAGATACCGGGGAGTCAAGCGGTGCTCATGGTCACCGGCACGTCTGGCGCGATCAGCCACACGGTTCCCGTGAACGTAAGCATCCATTAATTGGAGTTGCGATCGCGGAGGTGATGGGGCACATCCTGGATGTGCCCCTTTTTTTATGGCTCGCGCCAAACTCTTCCCACTCCGGGAAAATGTTCAGAAAAAACCCCCCGCCATCACTGAACGTTGCGCCGCCCCCATGCTATACAACAATCGGTTTCTCGCTTTAGAGCGGAAAAGCTTTCCGGGCGCGTCATCCCGAGAGCGCCCTCCGGCACTTTTCCGCGCAGTGCCCGTCTCGCGTCCGGTTAACGCGCGTCGGTCATCCCCTCCGAGCCCATCTTCGTGTTCAGGGACGACCCTATGCGCAGACCGCAGATTCTCTTTCTCTTAGCTCTCATCATTCTGACCGGTGTTGGTACATTGCCCGGCCAAGACTCGGCGACCGGGGCAATCCGTGGAACCGTCGTGGACGATCACGGCGGCCGGATTCCGCAGGCGTCGGTCGTGGTGGTAAACACAGCGACGGGCGTGCGCTATGCGATCGCCAGTGACGAGGCGGGGCGGTTCGAGATCGATCTGCTGCCTCCGGGAGATTATTCGGCGCGCGCGACGGCACAAGGCATGTCTCCACAAGTAACGCCCCCACTGCATCTGGATGTGGGCGGGACGGCGCAGTTGGAATTCCGGTTGGCAATCGCCGGGCCGCAGGAGAACGTAACCGTTTCAGCTGCGCCGATGTTGGTCGAGACGAAACCGAGCGCGGTCTCGACGTTACTCGATGAGAGAGCCTTGGGGGATATGCCGCTGAACGGGCGGCGGTTTTCGGATCTGATGTTGCTCTCGTCGGGTGTGACGCAGGATCCCCGCAGCCTGACATCTTCCTCGAACGGCGACCTTTCCGTGGGTGGGATTCGCGGGTTTCAGAACAGCTTCCTCGTCGATGGCGGTGACTACAACAATGCCTTCTTCGCCCAGGCGCGTGGACGGTACCGGGAGCCCTATCAGTTTTCTACCGAAGTGGTGCAGGAGTTCCGCGTGTCGACAAACTCTTATGGAGCGGAGCTGGGCCGATCCGGTGGCGCCGTAGTGAATGTGGTCACCAAGTCCGGCTCGAATCACATGCACGGCACCATGTTCTATTACCTCCGCGACAGTTCTCTCGGGGCAACCGACGCATTCCTCGCGTTCAAGCCGCACAACCGCCAGCAACAAATTGGCGGGACCGTTGGTGGTCCCATCAAGCGCAACAAAGTTTTCTTCTTCGCGGGATTCGATCAGCACATTTTTCACTCGCCCAATGTGGTGGAATTCCTGAATGGCAGTTCGCAAGTCGTGCCGCAGGCCGGCACAGGCCCGTACACTCCGGGAGATTACGAGCCAAGTGACCAGGCATTGGTATTTGCGGCGGCAGGGCAGTTGAGTTCTTTGGCCGGAGAGTACCCCGCGGGTCAGATCGGAAACTCGGCGTACGGAAAACTGGACATCAACGTTACGCCGCGCAATCAAATCGCGTTGCGGGTCAACACTTCGCGGTATTGGGGATCGAACAACGTGTTTCTCGATCCCACCAGCCCCGTCACCTACGACTCCATGAGCAACAACGGCGAAGAGCAAGTGGCAACCGATACAGCTTCGCTCTCGCTGACCTCGGGGATTTCGCCGCACTGGATCAGCCACTTGCGGGCGCAATTCTCGCGCGATCAGCAGCAATCTTTCAGTAATTCGAGTGACGTGCTGGTGAAGATTCCTACCATCCTCGACGCGATGGGTCGATCGAACCTCCTTCCCCGGCAGACGCGTGAACATCGATTGCACCTGGCGGAAACGTTGAGCTTCGACGGGCGGCGCAATTCGTGGAAGTTCGGCGGTGACGGGCTGGCGAGCTGGATCTACGACTTCTTTCCCAGCCAGCAGAGTGGCGAGTTTCTGTTCTACGCACTCAAAGTGGATCCTTTTACCTTTCAACCCATGGAGGCGGGACTGGAATTAACCCCGCTGCGCGCTTACGCTCACCAGGTCCCGCACTATTATCTGCAGAATTTCGGCAGCGCGACTTCGCGTCCGGACACGAACGAATACGCCGCCTTTGCGCAGGACACCGTTCGCGTCACCAACCGGCTCGCCCTGAACCTGGGAGCGCGATGGGATCTGCAGACCTTCACGACGAAAGGCTTGATCACGAATCCGCTGTTCCCGCCATCCGGCAGGGTTCCGTTTCAGCCTTATAACGTTGCCCCGCGGGCTGGCTTCGCATATTCGTTCGGCGACACGCGGCCGTTGGTGGTGCGAGGCGGGTATGGGATTTTCTTCGTACGCATTCCGCAGATCTACAACTCGGTGGTGCAGACCGAAAACGGCGTGACGGATTCGCAAGTGTTCCTGAACAATACGAACTACTACGACCGCCAGGTGTTTCCTACTTATCCGAACCCTCTGGTGGCCTGCCGGTTATATAGCTCGACCTGTGCGTTGCCTGCAGGATTCACCCAGGGAGTGACGAATGAAGTCTCGGCGTTTGCTCCCAATTTCGTAACGCCCCGGGTGCAACAGTCGAGTCTTACCTTTGAAAAGGAGATCGCCGGGCATACGACCGCGTCGCTCTCGCTGCTCAACGTGCACGGAGAACATCTGATCCGGGCGCTCGACGTCAATCTGCCTCAGCCCACAGCCTTGAACTACCCCATCTTCGATTCCACCGGCTCGGTTTTCGAGAATGGCTTTTACACGGTGGATTCGTTCGCAACCTGGCAATTCAGCCGGACACTCGATTGTCCATGGCCACCCTGCATCAATCCGACCGGGCGGCCGATCGCTCAACTTGGGGCAATCGACGAATTTCAGAGTGCCGCTTCCAGCAATTACAACGGAGCGACTCTGTCCATCAATCGCAGGATGGCTCGCGGTGTCTACCTGCGGTTGTCATACACCTATGCCCGGGCGATCGATGACGGTCAGGACGCGCTGGTCGCCGGACAGCCGGCCACGGTTCAGAATTCTTACGTGCCGAACGCCGAGCGCGGTCCGAGCGTGACCGATCAACGGCAGCGATTTGTCGGAGGTTTTTCGGCCGAGCCACATCCTTTTCACCGCGGACACGAGTGGATGGGCCGGGTGTTCAACGATTGGAAGATCTCCAGCGTGGTCAACGTCGGCAGCGGACGCCCGGTCAACGCCACCGTTTCCGGCGATCCTAACCAGGACGGCAACGATCTCAACGATCGTCTGCCGGGATACACGCGCAATGGCTTTACCGGGCCCGACTATGCGACCGCGGATTTGCGCCTGACGCGCAAGATCCGGCTGACCGAGCGGTACAAGTTGAATCTGCAGGCGGAGTCGTTCAATCTCTTCAACCGCGACAATCAGCGGGTCGCCATCACTTCGAATGGGCTGGTCGCAACTTCGAGTTCCTTTACGCAAAGCTCGGTTACCACGGGAGTTGCGACGTATCCCGGGTACTATTCACTGCCCGGCAATTTCATGAAACCGAATGCAGCGTATGCACCTCGGCAGATCCAGCTATCGCTGAAGTTTATTTATTGATTCGCTTTTTCGAGGCGCGCGTTGTGCCGGACGCCAAGTCGACAGCTTAACGCGCGTTCTGATGGCATGGCGCCAGCCGTATAATGCAGGCGTCTTCCGCAGCCATGCACGAATCCCTGCACCGCAGACTCACGGTTCGGTTTCCCGTTAGCGCCACGGTTTTCGTGTTGTGCTGCCTTTTGTCTTCCGCGCGTCTGGCGTGGAATGCGGGCAAAGCCAGCGACTCGAACCAGGTCGCTTTGCGCTCAGACCCGCGATTCGCCGCTTTGAAAGCCGCGCTTCCCGCTCACGGAGTCGTCGGCTATGTCGGCGACCCCGGACAATCGCCCGGCGAATACTATCTCGCGCAATATGCGTTAGCACCACTTGTGGTCGATCACTCGGTCAACCATTCTCTTGTGGTCGGCAATGTTTCGAAGACGGCCTTCGCCCCAACTTCAAATCTTGCACTCGTCCACGATTTCGGCAATGGAGTGTTGCTCTTAGCGAACGAGGGCGCTCGCTGAGATGGCGATCGTACTGGCGACGCTGCTGTGTCTTGCTTCCGGATTTCTCCTCGTGTCAGCGGGATGGACGCGGGTCGAGCCGCGCTGGGCTGACTTCCTCTTACGAGGATCGTTGACGCTTGGATTCGGACTGGGCGTGTTCTCCGTGGCGTTCATGGTGTATCGCGCCTTTGCATTCGCGAGCCTTCTCGCGGTGGATCTCGCCTTCTTCTTGCCGCTCCTGTCGGCCAAGCTGCTTTTAGGAAACCGTGCGCCCGCGGTCGCGTTACGTAGTTCTGACCCGCCCAACACACCAGCATGGTTCAGCAGGATCGTATTCGCGGGTTTCGTGGCTGCGTTCGGTACGGCGGTGTATGCCGCGATCCGCCAAACCCTTGCCCACCCTCACGGCGACGGATGGGATGCCTTCGCCATCTGGAACCTGCACGCGCGATTTCTTTTTCTTGGCGGCTCGCACTGGCGTGACGGCTTCACGCCGCTGCTGCCGTGGTCTCATCCGGACTATCCGCTGCTGCTTCCCGCGGCGACTGCTCATTTCTGGAGCTATCTCGGATACGACGCGCCTCTGGTTCCGGCGCTCGTCGGGCTGGCGTTCACGCTCGGCACGGTTGGAATTCTCGTCGCCACGCTCGCCGTTTTGCGGGGAGGGATTCTTGCTGCGCTGGCCGCCACCGCGCTGCTGGCGACGCCGTCATTCGTTGAGCAGGGAACCTGGCAGTACGCAGACGTACCCCTCGCGTTCTTCATATTGAGCTCGATCGCACTTCTTTGCTTGCGAGAAGAGATGGGAGAGAAGTTGAAGTCTCCGTCACGCGGGCTGCTTTTCACCGCGGGGATGTCGGCCGGCCTGGCTGCATGGACGAAGAATGAAGGCATCCTGTTTATGGCGGCGCTGGTCTTAGTCCGGCAATGGAGGCTGGTTCGCTCCTCCCGACAGCCCGCCGGGGAGAAGCCTGCCTTCTCGCGGCAGACGGCTCCCTTCCTGGCTGGGATAGTCCCTCTTTGTGCTTTGATCTTTGCCTTCAAACACTGGGTCGCTCCCCCCGGGGACCTTTTCTCCGATTTTCATTCGATCAGCCAACGGGTCTTGCAGCCGTCGCGGTATTGGGCGGTCCTGAACTGGTACGCGAAAGACTTGCTGCGCTTCGGCGGTTGGCTCGTGGTTCCGGGAAGCATTTTGCTGGGGGGCCTCTGCTATGTCACAGAGCGCCTTGGAGTTGTACCGGGTCAACGGGCGCGGCGCACTTCAGCATCGACGCTGGCCCTTACTCTTGCGGGCTACGCTGTGATCTACCTCATTACGCCGTACGACATCTACTGGCATCTGCGATTCTCCTCCGGGCGACTGTTCCTTCAGCTATGGCCGGCCACGATCTTACTGGTCTTTTTATCGATACCCGCCGAGGTCGTTTCATGGCCGCAGCGCGTCTCAAATTGAAGCGCCAAAAATGCCCGTAAACACGCGTTTTAGAGCGGGATTCTTTGCCAGTTCCTCTTGACTTACAGGCAAAACCTTGTAATAACTATTCGGTCCTACCCGGACGAGTCTGGGGGTGTGTCGGTTTGGCAGAAGTACGGCTTCAAGAGGGAGAATCCCTCGAGAATGCGCTGCGCCGCTTCAAAAGAAAAGTACAACAAGAAGACATTATCAAGGAGGTCAAGCGCCACTCCTTTTACCTGAAACCCGGCGAGAAAAAGCGCGTGAAGGCTGCGTTGGCTCGCAAGCGTGCACGAAAAAAGACACGCAAGGAACAGGACTAAATGTATGGAAGGAGCCGTCTCGTCCCGAGGCGGCTCTGCTCGATCTGGCCCCCACCTGGGTTGAGCTGCAACATGGGGATGTTCATATCAGAATTCTTTCCGGCATAAAACGATAGAGTTTGTACCCATGCGCCCACCTGGCGCGTGGCGGGCCGAATCCAAGGGGCAGTGAGAGGGGGGAGATACACAAACCCTGTTTTTTCTCCGACCACCGCAGTTTCTTTTCCCCGCGGGTGGGCGCGTGGAAACGGGCTGAAGGGAGCCATCCTCAATGGAGTTTCAGGACAAAGTGTTGAAGTGTATCGATTGTGGGGGTGAGTTTATTTTCACCGCCGGGGAACAGCTTTTCTTTCACGACAAGCAGTTCAAGAACGAACCAAAACGTTGCAAGAGTTGCAAGGCGAAGAGGGTCTCTGTGCTCGGGGCGCCGGCAGCGCCCGGGCAGACCTACCGTTTCACCAAAGTTGAGACTCAGGCGACATGCTCGGGGTGTGGGAAACAGACAACGGTTCCTTTCCGGCCAACGCAGGGCCGTCCGGTGTTTTGCCGGGAATGTTTCCAGGCGCGCAGGACCGCAGCGACAGCCTAATTTTTCGCTGCTCTCACGAGCTTGCTGCCCAAGCCGGGAGGCGTAGTCTGCCCTGCGCGCAATAGCGTGGCCGCACGCTTTTCGCAGGCCTTTGGCCAATCCCGAATCACTCACTTACCAGCGTCATCCCCCTGCGCCGCCGTTCCGGCGGAGCGTCGTCTTCTCCATCGCACCGGTGGCAAGAAGAATCGATGAGCTCGCGCACGTTCATCTTTACTGAGCCTTGATACCATAGACAGGTGTCCGGATATTTCGTCGAGAATTTCGGTTGCCGCGCAACGCAGGCCGATGGCGCTGCTCTGGAGCGGCAATTTGCCGAGCGAGGCCTGCTTCCGGCGTCGAGATCCGCCGACGCCTCCGTAGTGGTACTCAATACCTGCACAGTGACGGCCGCTGCTGATCAGGATGCGCGAGCCGCAGTCCGGCGCGTTCAAAGGCAGAACCCGAAGGCCAAAATCGTGGTGACTGGCTGCTACGCCCAGCGCGCGCCGGAAGAACTGGCCGCTCTGCCGGGCGTCAGCGTGGTTGTCGGCAACTCCCATAAACATCGGCTCGCCGAGATCGCGCTGGAACCGCACGCGCACGAATACGGGCCGGCCCAGAACTTCTTCCCGCTGGAAGGCCTCAGTTCAAGGCAGGCCTCGACGGATTCCAGTTCGGTTTTTGTTTCCGATATTTTTGCTCACACCGAATTGCTCGCGGCGCCCGTCTTCGACGCAGTCCATGAACGCACTCGGCCCAATCTCAAGGTGCAGGATGGTTGTGATAACCGCTGTTCGTTCTGTGTGATTCCGTTTGTCCGCGGACACAGCCGCTCCTTGCCGCTCGATCGAATCATTCGAGAAGTGAACACGCTGGTCGAATCGGGCTATCGGGAGATCGTGATCAGCGGGATCAACCTTGGCCGATGGGGCAGAGATCTTGGCCCCGGCTCCCGGCTTTCGGCGGCCGGCTCTCGGCGAAGAACCCTCCGTGTCGGCACGCCGCGATTTGAGGATCTCATTCGCTCGATTCTCGAGGAGACAAGAGTAGAGAAGCTCCGGATTTCTTCCGTCGAGCCCATGGATTGGAGCGACGAACTCATAGCGTGGGTCGCCTCCTCACCGCGAATTGCCAAGCACGCTCATGTGCCGATGCAATCTGGAAGTGACGCGGTTTTGCGGCGGATGCATCGCAAGTACCGGCCCTGGCACTACCGCGAGAAGATCGAAAAGATTCGCTCCGCGATGCCTACGGCGGCGATCGGGGCCGACGTGATGGTGGGATTTCCCGGTGAAACCGAGTCGGAGTTCGATGCAACGCGGCGCATGGTGGAAGAACTGCCTTTCACCTATCTGCACGTGTTCACGTACTCGCCGCGGCCTGGAACGCCGGCCGCGGCTATGCCCGTTCAGATTCCAGTGGCTCTCGCACGCGATCGAAACCGGGTACTTCGCGAGCTGGCAGCAGAAAAGAAGCTGGCATTCATGCAGAGCTTTATCGGGAGAACGATTGAAGCAATTACGCTGAGATTGCCGGAAGGTGCGGGAGAGACCGCTCCGCAGGCTACTGAGGCGCTGACCGACAACTATCTGAAGTTGCGTTTGAAGGGACTTCACGATTCCAATCGCTGGCTGCGCGCTGAGGTGGCGGAAGTAGCGGATGGCGCCCTGGTGGGAACGGTAAAGGAATCCGTTCCAGTCCGCCAATAAATAGCAACGGCCGAGCGGGAGTCCGCCTGGCCCGCATCGCGGCAGCTGAGCTAACTTAACCTTTCGCTCCTCCTTACAGCCTCCCGGAGCGTTTGCCCTTTCGTGAATCCATACAGTCGAGGCTGCCAGGTTCGATTCTGCTAGACTGTCGCGTCTGAACCCCACTATGTCCGTGATCACCCCTGGCGTTGCCGCCGCCGCGAATCAGGCCGAGATTCCAGAACGAACGTTGCTCTCGGGTCTTGCACTGGCGAGCTTTGCGTCTCTGTTGCTCGAGCTCGGTTTAACGCGATTGTTCTCGGTCGTGCTCTTTTACCACTTCGCGTTTCTCGCGATTTCGATCGCTTTGCTTGGATTGGGCGCCGGAGGAGTCTTCGCATATTTGCTGAAGGCGCGCCTGGCGGCAGTGGAAACACGCACTCTGGCCGCGCGGATATGCCTTGCCGACTCGATCGCAGTGGCGATCGTGCTGGAAATCGTGCTGCATGTGCCGGTCTCGCTCGAGGTCTCAGGAAAGAATTTCCTGCGCCTTACCGTGCTTTATCTCGTTTCCGCTATTCCATTCTTTCTGACCGGGCTTTTGTTTTCCGTTGTTTTCGCTCGCGAGGCGCGCCGCATCCCTAGGCTCTATGGCGCGGACCTTTGCGGTGGGGCCGTCGCTTGCCTGGCAGTCGTACCGCTGCTCAATTGGCTCGGGGGACCGAATGCAATTCTGGTCTCCGGCATCGCGCTTACGGCGGCGGCCGCTGTCTGGACTGATTCACGAAGCACGCGGCGTAACGCGGGGTTGCTGGGCCTGGCGATCGCGTTGCTGATCGCGGCGAATCATTCCGGCCGGCTCATCGACGTCGTCTACGCGAAGGGAATGTTCCGCGATCCCAAATGGGTGGAGTTCGCACGCTGGAATGCGATTTCCCGGGTGGAGGTCGATCAGCAGGGATGGGCGCGAGCAGTCGTCATTGACGCTGACGCCTCCACGTACATCATGAATGCGGACCTGTCGCACTGGCAGGGCACGGTGTGGGAACACAATCTGATGGCGGCGCCGCCGGCGCTGGCCAATATTCTGCGGCCGCATGGAGAGTACGCGATCATCGGCCCGGGCGGCGGTGTCGATGTCTTGCGGGCGCTCGCCAATGGCAGCCCGAACATCACTGGAATCGAGATCAATCCCATTATCGCCACGACCATCATGCGGGATCGGTATGCGGATTACTCGCTTCATCTTTACCAGCGGCCTGAGGTGCACATACAGGTCAGCGATGGCCGGTCGTTTCTGCGCTCCACTTCTGGCAGATTTGACGTGGTCCAGATGACGCTGGTCGACACCTGGGCATCGACGGCGGCGGGGGCCTTCGCGCTCAGCGAGAACAGCCTTTATACAGTCGAAGCGTTCCGCGAATACTTCGAGCATCTGAAGCCGGACGGAATGGTTGCGATTACACGCTGGGAGTTCCGGCATCCGCGAGAGGCCCTGCGCGTTGTCGCCGTTGCGATGGAGGCCCTGCATCGGCTGGGTGTGGCCGATCCATCGCGGAACTTCATTGTCGCATCGCAGGGCGAACTGGACGCGGATGGCATCCCGGTCGTAGTGCTGGCGAAGAAGACACCCTTCACGCCCGAAGAAGAAAATGCGGTCGTTCGTCATTTCGATCTTTATTCGGAACTCGATCCCCTGTACTTGCCGTCGCAACCTGGAAAGAATCCATTTTCCGACCTGATCGCCAGCAACGACCCTTACGCCTTTGCGCGTAACTACGCTTATAACGTGGCGCCAGTCACGGATAACGCGCCGTTTTTCTTCTTCACGTTGAAAACAGGTCAGATTCTCCGCGAGCAAGGCTTGAGAGAGGGAATCGATTGGAAAGTGAACCTGGGAGTGCTGGTCCTGCTCCTGGTATTGGTGATCTCGGTGTGCGCCGTTCTTGCATTTCTTGTGCTGCCGCTGGCGTTGACGGGAAAGCGCCAACGGCACTCACCGCTTCCGCTGCTTTACTTCATCGCAGTCGGGCTCGGCTACATCCTGGTGGAGATCGCCTTCATCCAGAGATTTGTTTTGTTTCTTGGGCACCCCACTTATGCGCTGACAGTAGTGATCTTCCTGCTGCTGCTTTCGAGCGGAGCGGGAAGCTTGTTCTCGAGGTTGTGGCTGCCCAAAGCGGAAATGGGATGGCTCCCGTTGGTCCTGGTTGTTGCCACGGTTCTGATCTACCTGGTTTTTCTCCCGGTGAGACTGGCGGGCCTCGTCGGTCTGCCCTTTGGCTTGCGGTTGGTGATCAGCGGAGTGCTGTTGATCCCGCTGGGCTTCATCATGGGAATGCCGTTCCCGACAGGCTTGCGAGCTCTGGCTGCCGAGTCCGACGCAGAACCCGCCGGATCCTCGGCCAACGCAGTGGAATGGGCCTGGGCGATGAATGCCGCCGCCAGCGTCCTCGGCTCGGTGCTGGCGATGGTCATCGCAATTCAGTTCGGGCTCACGGTCACTCTGGCCTGCGGCGCCGCCGCCTACATGCTCGCCTTGATTCTCATGCCTACTTTGCGGGTGAAAACGGTTTAGCACCGCCCGGGTTTTGTTATGATTCTGACGTGGGTGTGCAGGAAGGTGTCGACCGCATTTCCGCACTTCTTGGGGGGCCAGTAAGGTACCGTCAGACTGGCAGTGTGAGGGAGATCCTTGCCTAGCCAGAAACAGCTGCAGTGGTCCCAGTTGCGCGTCGGCATCACAGTAATTGGCGCGAGCGTCACGCTCGCCGTTCTGCTTTTCCTGATGTCCGGAACCGCTGGACTTCTGACCCGCCGCATCACCCTCCGCTCTTACTTCGACAATGCTGAAGGACTTCGCCAGGGCGCGCCCGTGCGTTTGAGCGGCGTTGATATCGGCAATGTGACCAACATCCGCATCGTACCGGATAAGAGCAAGCAGCTCACTCCAGTCGAAGTGACCATGAAGGTGAGCACAAAGTACGGGTATGCCCTGCATCGCGACTCGGTGACATCGCTCGAAACGGCCGGCGTGCTGGGTGAAACCTACCTCGATATCGATAGCAGCCAGGCGGTAGGGCCTCTGGCCACGGACGGAGACCAGCTGCCGACGCAGGTTCACCCGGACTTCAACCAGGTTGTACGCGCCAGCCAAAGCACGCTGGAAAACATGGACGCGCTGCTCAAGCGGGCCGACAGGATCCTGGCGTTTGCCGAGAGCGGCAAAGGTTCCCTGGGAAAATTGATCTATGACCCGACTCTGTATAACCGCTTCTCAGTGACGGTCGCGGATTTTCAGAAGATCGTCGAGCAGGTTGGAAATGGCGAGGGAAGCCTGGGCAGGCTGATCAGCCGGAATGATGCCTATGACAAGTTCATTGCCACGCTCGATAAGATGAATGGCGTCATCGACGACATCCAGCAGGGCAAAGGGAGCGCCGGCAAGTTCCTGAAGGATCCCTCGCTGTACAACAACGCGAACGATACCATCGCGAATGTTAAGAAGTTGACGGAAGATATCAACGCAGGCAAGGGGACCATCGGCAAACTGTCGAAGGACGATGAGTTAGCCAGGAAACTCGACACGACCGTCACTAAGCTCTCTCAACTGACCACGGAGCTGGAAGCTGGGCAAGGCACTGCAGGCAAGTTTTTCAAGGATGAAACGCTCTATAACAATGCCAACCAGACGCTGGTCGAAACCAGGGATCTGCTGAAGGCCTTCCGTGAGAATCCCAAGAAGTACCTGACAATCAAGATGCACATCTTCTGATTTCGGCCTGCCGGGAGAACACTCAATTCTTCTATTTGCAATGAAGAAGCAGCAGGGTGCCATCGTTGGTGGTGGCATATAATAGCGCGCACGAATGGCACTCTCTGCAGGTTCGAAAGTTGGGCCTTACGAGATCATAGCGCTCGTCGGCGCGGGCGGCATGGGAGAAGTGTACCGTGCACGCGACTCCGCCTTGGGCCGCGACGTCGCCGTGAAAGTTTTGCCCGCCGCGTTCTCTGCGGATGCTGAGCGGCTGCGGCGTTTCAAACAGGAGGCACAAGCCGCTGCATCGCTGAACCATCCCAACATTCTCACCATTTATCACATCGGCGAGCATGACGGCGCTCCCTACATCGCGTCGGAATTGCTCGAAGGCGAAAGCTTGCGCCAGCGGTTGCAAGCAGGTCCATTGCAGGTGCGCAAGGTCATCGATTATGGCATCCAGGTGGCGCGGGGATTGGCAGCGGCGCATGACAAAGGCATCGTTCACCGCGACCTGAAGCCCGAGAACATATTCATCACAAAGGATGGACGAGCCAAAATCCTGGATTTCGGCCTGGCCAAGTTAACCCGGCCGGAGCAGGACGGCTCGGGGCCCGACTCGCAAACGCTCACCGGAAGATCGGAACCCGGGTTTGTGCTGGGAACCGTGGGCTACATGTCACCGGAGCAAGTTCGCGGACAAGTCGCCGGTCCGCCGTCGGATCTGTTCAGCTTTGGTGCCGTGCTCTATGAGACATTGGCCGGCCGGCGCGCCTTCCGCGGAGACACCGCGGCCGACACGATGAGTTCCATCCTGAAAGAGGATCCTCCGGAAACGGCCGAAAGCAACCGGCAATCTTCTCCCGCGCTCGATCGCATCATCCGGCATTGTCTCGAAAAGAATCCTGAGGAGCGTTTCCAGTCGGCGCGGGACATCGCATTCAACCTGGAGGCGTTGTCGTCGACTTCAACGACTGCCTCGATGGCGGCGGCTCCGTCTTCCGAGAAAAAATCCAGGCTGGCGTTTTATGCCGCCGTGATTCTGGCTGTTCTCGCCGCCTTTGCTGCCGGCGCACTTCTATTTGGCAGGCGCCAGAAAGCGTCTGCGATTTATCACCGCCTCACGTTTCGTGAGGGCACGATCCAGAATGCGCGCTTCTCAACGGATGGCCAGACCTTCGTATACAGCGCCAGTTGGGATGGGAACGCTCCCGATGTGTTTACCACGCGGCCCCAGGGACCCGATTCGCGTGCGCTCGGACTGAAGGGCAGCACGCTATTGAGCGTTTCCAGGACCGGCGAGCTCGCGGTGATGGCCGGAACACATGCTCTTGAGGCATCGTTCTACAAGGGAACGCTCGCCCGCGTTCCGCTGGAGGGTGGCGCTCCCCGAGAGGTGCAATCAAATATTCAGAACGCGGAGTGGTCGCCGGATGGATCGGCTCTCCTGATCGTTCACCATGGCTTCTCCAGTACCTGTCGGTACCAGATGCAATTGTTGATCCGAGCCGCTGCAAATCACGTAGTCTGCCTTCTGGCTGATGGCATTGCAAAATTCGTCGTACAGGCGCACAGCAGGAGATCCGTCCATCCTTCGCAGATAACTGACCACTCCTCCCGCTGATTCCCCTTCTTCCCCGAGCAGAACGTACTTCCCGTCGGCCGAGATGTCTTCGGCGAAAGAGAAATCGAACCACGATAAATTCTTCTCGCTCGTTTCTCCCGCGCCAAGACCGTAAACTCCGCCCCTCCACTCTTCACGGCCGAGCAGCGCCCGGCCATCGTGGTCAATGTCGTAAATGATCAGATCGCCGGGAATTTTCTCCACAACGCGGACGTTGCCCTTCAAATCGACGGCAAAAAGTTCCACCGCGCCATTGTTTTCATTGCCCGTAAACCAAACCTCATTGCCGTCGGCGGACCATGCCAAGCCCGTAAGGTCCGCCCATCCTTTGGACTGCAAGATCTTATGACCCTCGAGGTCGACAACTACAACCTTTCCATCTGCGTTTATGTGACTGGGATAATCGAAGAAAGCAATGCGATCCCCGCGCGGCGAGAACCGGGGATGATTGATGGCTCCCCCCTGCGAGATCACCTTGCCGGCAGGAAATTCCATGTGGTCGATTCCTCCGGCCTAGGATGCTGACCCACGATCAACTCCTGCACTTGTCGATGGCCTGGATGCCGGGAGAAAAGCAGTTCCTGTTCTCCGGCCAGGAACCGGAGCGGGGACAACGGATTTACAAGCAAGACGCCGCCGAAGGAGAGGCCCACGCCATCTCTCCCGATGGCGCACGGTCGTATTTCACCATCTCGCCGGACGGTTCCCTGCTCGCTCTCGCCATGGGTGCGGACTACCAGACCTACACGATTCCCGTAGCTGGCGGCGAACCCAAGGCCGTTCCTGGTATCGAACCGGGTTGGATTCCTGTCATCTTCAGCCCAGACAGCCATTCTTTATATTGCTATCGGATTGGCGATATTCCCTTGAACATCCAGCGGGTCGAAATTTCTACGGGACGCAGCACACCTTGGAAACAACTGATGCCGCCCGATCCTGTCGGAATCACCTATCTGACAAACGTGCGCATCACTCCCGATCTGAAGAGCTACGTGTACGACTTCCAACGCAAACTGGATGTGCTGTATGTCGTAGAGGGTCTGCACTGAGTGCAGGTATGGCGCCCCGAGTAGCTTGACGTTCTAACCTGGGCTAGTGTTCGCCGAAACCGAAGACCGAGCCTAGCAGCAGGATCACGAGCACACCCAGAGAGATCAATCCGTACTTGTTGTCTTTTTCGCGAAAGAATAAAACACAAGCTACGATGACGCGAACCACCGGCGTGGCCAGCATGAGCAGAACGCCGGCGCGCTCGATTTGAAGCGGAACTGACCCAGGGATAAACAGGCCTGCCATCAGCCCAGCGAGCATGATGAAGAAACAGCCAAAGGCGCCGACTCGCAGCACGAGGGCAACGGCTTGATCGAATGCGGGTTCGCGCTTCTCGCTCATTGTCCACCTTGCACGAGATGCAGGATCAGGTGGCCGGAAAGATAGAACATGACGGCAACCAGCAGGTAGACAACGTACTTGCGATGGATTCTTGGCGCGAGGCGCGCCCCGAGCAGGGAACCGAGAAAAACTCCAACGGCCATCGGTGCGGCGATGTCCACCAGGATGTCGCCGCGGCGGTAGTAAACGATCGCGCTGGCCGCCGCAGTTACGCCGATCATGAAGTTGGAGGTCGCGGTTGCGACCATCAGCGGCACCCTCATGAAGATATACATCACGGGCACCTTGATAGGCCCACCTCCAATACCTAGCAAGCCTGAAAGCGCCCCAGCCACCAGCGACGCGGCCAGTCCCAGCGGATAACGCTGCGGCTCGTAATGCGGGATGACCGTTTCGCCGTTCGCGGAAGGGGCAGAATCTTCCTCGGGCTTGATCTTTCCACCGCGGGTCAGAATCGTGATCGCGCTGTAGAGCAGGAACGCTGCGAACAGCCCTTCCAGGAAGTTGCGATTGAAATATCCGACGAGGTACGCCATCAGGGCCGCGCCGAATGCGGTCGCGAGTTCCAGCGTCATGCCAAGGCGGATGTCAGTGGTATGCCGTTGCAGGTGAACGGAGGAGCTTGCCGCCGAAGTGGTGATTACCGCAACCAGGCTGGTCCCGATCGCCTCGCGAATGGGAATTCCGAAGTGAAGGGCAAGAATCGGAGTCAGCAGAACGCCGCCGCCGATGCCGGTTAGCGCCCCGAGCAGTCCCGCAAAAAATCCCAAAACGACAAGCAGAACGGTCACCAAGCCGTGCACCTCAGCTTGGCGAGTTTTTCGATGGAGATACTAAGTCTGGAAAGCGGCTTTCGCGGGATTCGATGGGCGGCGGGAACTCCGGTCCCCGCCAAGCTATGTCACCGCCTGCGGCCGAGTCGATTCCGCCTGCTCGTGCGCGTGATAACTGGAGCGCACCATCGGTCCGGATTCCACGTGGCGGAAACCGTAGCGGAGAGCTTCGTTCTTCAGGTAGACGAATTCCTCGGGAGTGTAAAAGCGGGCGATCGGCAGGTGATCTTTCGATGGCCTTAAATATTGGCCCACGGTGAGAATATCAACCCCGCGCGTGCCGAGATCGCGGAAAACTTCAATCAACTCATCGCTCGACTCTCCCAGCCCAACCATGACCCCGCTCTTGGTAACCATGCCGGGAGAAATCGTCTTGGTGTTTTCGAGCAAGTCCAGAGTGCGTTGATAGCGCGCTCCGGAGCGAACGGCGCGATAAAGGCGAGGCACTGTCTCTGTGTTGTGATTGAGCACGTCAGGGTTCGCGTCGAGAACGATTCTTAAAGACTCTTCTACCCCTTGAAAATCCGGGATCAGCACCTCAATGCGGCAATCCGGCGTAAGGCGCCGGATCTCGCGAATGGTCTCAGCAAAAATCCGGGCGCTGCCGATGTTGTCGTCGTCGCGGTTTACGCTGGTTACGACCGCATGCTTTAGTCCAAGCGTTGCCACCGCCTCGGCCACACGCTTTGGTTCCTCCCAATCGATTGCTTCCGGACGCCCCTTGGGAACAGCGCAGAAACCGCAACGGCGCGTACAGATATCGCCCAATAACATGAACGTGGCAGTCTTGTGATTCCAGCATTCGCCGATATTCGGACACTGGGCCGATTCGCACACCGTGTGCAGGCCAAGGCCGCGCGCGAGTTTCTTCAGATTGTGGAAGTTGTCTCCCACCGGAGCCTTCGCCCGCAGCCATTGCGGCTTGGGCGTGCGCAGCGGCGGGCTCAGCTCGATCTGAACGAGTTGGGATGCCGAAGACATCTTGTTGATTTTACCAGTTCAGGCTCAACCGACCTCGACCAGCCCGTAGGTATGCTGCCACCGTGAGCGCATTTGGACCAGAGCGCGGCTGATCTCTTCCGCGGAAACTTCCGAGTTGGGTCCCGCCAGCACCGCGGCGGCTTCCCGCTTCGCAGCTTCCAGAAGCTGGGCATCACGAATGATGTTGGCCACGCGAAAATCGGGCATCCCCGCTTGCCGTGTGCCGAAGAATTCCCCGGGACCGCGCAGCTCGAGATCGAGTTCGGCAATCTTGAAGCCATCGTTGGTTCTGGTCATCGCGTCGAGGCGGCGGTCGCCCTCTTCTGTGACTTTACCCCCGGTCATCAGGATGCAATAGGACTTCGCAGCTCCACGGCCGATTCGTCCTCGCAGTTGGTGGAGTTGCGCCAGACCGAAACGTTCAGCGTGTTCAATCACCATCACCGTGGCATTGGGCACGTCGACGCCGACCTCAATCACGGTAGTGGCAACCAGAATCTGCAACTCCCCTTTCTGAAACATCCTCATGACCTGGTCTTTGAGGTCCGCGTCAAGGCGTCCATGCAGCAGGCCAACTTTCAAGTCAGGGACGATCTTGCCGCTCAATTCACGGTACATTTTGACGGCGGCCTTGACTTCGTTCTCTTCACTTTCAGAAATGACCGGATAAACCACGTATGCCTGATGCCCCGACTCCACCTGCTTGCGCACGAAATCCCACACTTTGGGCGACTGATCATCCGCGACGCGCCTGGTAACAATGGGCGTTCTCCCGGGCGGCAATTCGTCGAGAACGCTCAAGTCCAGATCGCCGTAAAGAGTAAGGGCCAGGGTGCGGGGGATGGGAGTCGCGGTCATGACAAGGACGTCTGGCTCACCGAGGGCGGGCTTAGGTTCGCTCTGATCGGAAAGGATGGAGCCCTGCCCATCGGTGTCGCCTGATTTTTTCATCAGCTTCAGGCGCTGCATCACGCCGAACCGATGCTGCTCATCGACGATGACGAGGCCAACGCGCGCGAACTCGACCTTTTCCTCCAGCAGGGCATGCGTTCCGATTACCAGTTGCGCATTCCCCTGCGCGATATGCCGCCGCACCTCGCGCTTGCGATCGGCTTCAAGCGATCCAGTGAGCAGGACGATGCGGTATCCCGCGTTTTCCAGGATCCGGCGAGCCGAGAAATAGTGCTGTTGCGCGAGGATCTCCGTGGGAGCCATTAACGCGACCTGGTACCCGTTCTCGATCGCAATGATGGCGGCTTCGAAACCCACAATCGTCTTTCCCGATCCCACATCGCCTTGCAGCAAACGCCGCATGGGGTAAGGCTTTCCCATGTCCTCGGCAATTTCCTTCAGCACTTTCTTCTGCGCAGCCGTGGGATGAAAGGGCAGAATCTTCTTGATGGCGGCGCGCACGCGGTCGTCGAGCTGAAAGGCAATTCCGGTCTGCGCCTTTTGCTGCCGCCGCTTCAGTTCCAATCCAAGCTCCACGAAGAAAAGTTCATCAAAGATGAGGCGCAGGTGAGCGGGCGTGCGCGACGATTGCAGATCCTGAAAGCTCTCTCCGGGTTCAGGCCAGTGAACGTTCCACAGCGCGGTTCGCGGGGATACCAGCCCCATCCGTCCGCGGACGGCCGCAGGGATCGCATCCGCCAGGTCCGGCGTCAGATTGTCGAGTGCGGTCCGGATGGCGCGACGGAACCATCGTGGCGTGAGTTTGCCCTGACCAGCCGATTCATAGATCGGCACGATCCGTCCGATTTCAAGAGAAGCTGCCGCCTTTTGATCTGCCTGGCTTTCGCCGCCGTCGCCAGGATCTCCGAGGATTTCATACTGAGGCTGGATGATCTGCAATTCGCGGCTGCGCTGGTCCTCCTCTACTTTGCCGTACAGCGCGATCATCTGGCCGGGCTGGAATTTGTCCTGCAGATAGGTCGCGTGGAACCACAGGCATCGCAACCGCGCACGGCCTTGGCCGACCGTGAGCTGAAAGATTGGCATCTTACGCGTGCGAAACAGGCCGGAGTTACGCACCTCGCCAATCACCGTCGCCATTTCGCCCGGCCTCAGTTCCGCAATCCCGCGCGGATTCAGCCGGTCTTCGTAGCGGAAGGGCAGATAATAGAGCAGATCGCCAACGGTGCGAATCCCCTTCGCGGCCAGGATCTCGGAAATGCGCGGGCCGACTCCTTTGACGTATTGGACCGGTGTAGAGAGTTCAAGCATGGATGGCCGAAAAGAAATGGTAGCAGGACCGGTCCATCTGCTTTTGAAGAGGAATATTTCCGGCCACCGTCCGCCAGCCGTAAACCCTGCGGAGAACCACGGTGTCTAAAGCATCAGTGACAGTGAATTTTATTCAGGCGCTGGCGGCCATCATCCTGGGCAACGTCGTGTATTTCCTGCTGGAGCCCTCACTACCGCGGATCGCCCAACACCAGCTCTTTCGGCCCGATCTGGGGATGCTGATCGATTTCTGGTTCTGCCTGGTCGCCTACGGATTGATCCGAACAGCCCGAAAATGGCGGTAGTCTTTCCCAAAAGTGCATGGGAAAAGGCCGGTTACGGGATTACTTTCGGAACCTCGGTGATTACCATTTCCGCCTTTAGAATCCCTCTTGCATGCAGAAGATTGCCGTCCTGTACGACGCCGGCCAGGCCGTTCTGTCGACCTTTAATCTGGATGAGGTCCTGCAACGGATTCTCGGCATCGCACGCGACTATTTCCAGCTGCAGAACGCCGCCATCCTCTTGATTGATAAAGAGGAAAAGCAGCTGTGTGTGCGTTCACAAATCGGATGGGACCCGGGAACCGACGGTATCCGGCTGGAATGGCACACGGGCATCACGGGCGCAGCCGTTCTCCGCAAGCAACCCGTCTATGTTCCAGACGTCAGCCGCGATTCCCGCTATGTCTGCTCTGCCAAGGCAACGCGGTCCGAACTGGCCATCCCGCTGATGCTGCGGGACGATGTCGTCGGCGTTCTCGATTGCCAAAGCGATCAGCCCGACCATTTCGACCGGGAGAAGGTTGACTTGCTCACTCTGTTTTCGACACAAGCTGCCATTGCCCTTCAGAATGCGCACCTTTATTCCCTCGAGCGGCGGCGGGCGCGTCAGTTGGAGGCGATCAACACGATCGCCCAACAAAGCACGGCGGTCATGGACCTGCAAGATCTGCTGGAGCGGGTCTGTTCGGTAATTCAGAGATCGTTTCAGGTATCGCACGTGTCGCTCTGCCTGCGAGAGGACGGCGAGCTCGTGATACGGGCACATGCGGGCTCACTCACGCCTTGCCTGCCACCGGGCGGACGGCTTCCGTCGCAATGCGAACCTTGGTCAAAAGTGCTGGCGAGCGGTGAGGCGGTGATTGAGAAAGACCTCACCAGCGCCCCGGCTGCAGTGCGGCTCTTCGATCAAACCGCTTCGCGCATGACGATTCCGATGATTTCCTTCGGGCAGACCCTGGGGGTACTTACGCTACACAGCTCGGAACGCAATGCTTTCAAGGATAGCGAGCCCGGCTCGCTGGAGGCGGTCGCCGACATCTGTGCCAGTTCGATTCAAAACGCGCATTATGTCGAGCGCATCCGCCAACTCTCGTACCTCGACGGGCTGACCGGCATTTTCAACCGGCGCTTCTTTGAATTGCGCATCGGCGAAGAGATGGAACGGGCCCGCCGTGCCCGGAGCGGCATGGCAATGGTGATGGCGGATATCGACCAGTTCAAGAAGCTAAACGACGAATTCGGGCATCTGCTCGGCGACGAAGTCTTGCGGCAAGTCTCCTCGCTGTTTCATCAGCAATTGAGAAAGATCGATGTGGTGTGCCGCTACGGCGGAGAAGAATTTGGAATCCTTCTGGCGAACACGAATGCGCAGCACGCGATGGGCGTTGCCGACAAGCTGCGCCGGCTGGTCGAAAGCTGGCAATTCCCTGGTGTTCCAAGCACCGTGACGATCAGCGCGGGCGTGGCCGCGTTTCCAGATCATGGACTCACCCGGGACGAACTAGTCCACGCCGCCGATATGGCCCTGTACGCGGCAAAACAGTCGGGCCGCAATCAGGTCTGCCTGGCGACATCAGCGAAAGCTGCGGCCGGCAGCCTTTAGACGGCCGCGATTAGATGTCCAGCCAGTGTCCCTGCAATTCCTGCCGCATTTCCTTCATTTGTTCCCGGAGCTTCTCCCGCTGTTTCCTGAGTTGCTCCCGCTGTTCCTGCGCTTGCCGTTTCAGCCGCTCGGTATTCTTCGTGGTCTCTTCCGCGAACTTCTTCTGCTGAGTGCAGAGAGATTTGTGTGCCTCGTCGACTGCCTTGCGGAGGCTTTCGGCCTGTTCCTGCCAGGCCAATTCCATCTCAGGTTTCAGCTTGGCAATCTCGTCTTTCCACTCGCTGAAATTCAACATGGAATCGGCGTTGAACAACGGTTCCTCATCCGCGCTGTCGTTCTGCAGCAGATCGCTGGACTCCTTGCGTTCCGGCAGCGTCAAATTCAGGTTCTGCTCGCGCTTCTCACGGATGACACCGACGCTGACAGAGTTCCCATTCCTTGACCGAACCGCGTGGGTGAAGTCGCTGGTGTCGTGAACGGCCTGGTCGTTCACCTTTACGATGATGTCGCCCGCATGAAAGCCGGCCTTCTCCGCGCGGCTGCCCTTCTCAACGCTCCGCACCAGCACGCCATTACCGTTCTTCACGCCGAAGAATTCGCCCAGCTGCGGGGTGATGTTTTCCACGGTCAGCCCGCTCCGCGGCGAAGAGGTCACCACGACCATATTCATCGACGGAATGTCGATGTCCGGCATCACGTGCATATCGGGAACCTCAATATGGAGGTCCTTCATATTGGGTCCAAATCCAACCATCGTGTGGCGATCGCCCAGTTGAATTTTTACGGTCAATGGCTGGCCGTCGCGGCTTAGCCCAAGGCTGATAATTCGGCCAGGCGGAATCTCGTGGATCATTCGCCGCAACTGCGCCGCGCTTTCCACCGGCGCGCCGTTCAGCGAAAGAATGACGTCATGCTCCTTGAGGCCGGCCTTTCCGGCGGGAGCATCCTGGTCCACCATGGTGATTTCCGCGCCCTTTTCCTCTTTCAACTTGAGGGTGCCCAGGCGCTCGGTGGTCACGTCGCCGATGTCGACTCCCAGGTACGACGTACTGCCGCTGTCTTCGCTGGAGAAAATCCAGGGTTGCGCTGGAGGGTCGGTCGCCCACGATTGCGCCGCGTGGGAGTAGCTGAGCAGCAAGGGAAGTAGAGCAAGGCTGGTCAGAGTGTGTCGTTTCATCTCAACCCCCTGGGGGATTTTCGAATTTCGATTGTTGATTGAAATCCCGGGGCGGGGCGATCTCAATCAACTATCAGGAAATCAACCATCAGCAATCTAAGCCCTTCAGTGCGCGCGGCGGAAGCAAATATCGCCAGTCGACGTATGCACCTTCAGGGTGGGGCCGCCGCCATTTAACTTGCCTTCGGCCGAAACGGTCTTGTTCCACGTGTCGCCTTCACTGCGAACATGGATGTCGGGAAACTCCGAGGTGATGCGATGGCCGTTGGCGATGTCCACGCTTGCCCACACATTCACCGCAACATCGGAAGCGAGAAACACGGTGATATCGCCCGCCGAGGTCTCCAGATCCGAATCGCGCCGTTCGCCGCCGGTGTTCACCAGCTTCACCGTAATTCCGCCCGCACCGGTTTCCGCCTGCGCCGAAGGAACACCGTAGAGTTCGATGCCACCGCCGCCGCTTTCCGCATGCACATGCCCTTTAGCAGAGCTGAGGCGAATCGTTCCACCACCAGTATCAATCTCCACGGGGCCCGCGATATCACCCAGATCGATGCTGCCGCCGCCGGTCGAGGCCTTCAGTTTGCCACTGCAGTGGCGCACCGTAATGCTGCCGCCGCCGGTCTCAATCACCGCGCCCTGTGCACCATTCTGAATTTCGACGGTGCCACCGCCGGTTTCCGCTATGACCTTGCCATTTGCCTGATGCACTTGAATCGGACCACCACCCGTGTGCAGACCGATCTCGCCGCCAACCGTGCCTACCTCGATCGAGCCGCCACCGGTCTCGGCGCTGACTCCGCTTCCTATGTCATCCAGACGAATGCCGCCACCGCCGCTTTCGGCTTCCACTTTTCCCGCAACTCCCGAGGCATCCACGCTGCCGCCGTCGGTTTCCAGCTTCACCAGCGACATGTCGCGCGGAATTTCGACGCGGAATTCTCCGGAGAAGCGATGCGGGTGCTTCGACCCTTGCCAATCACCCACGATCCAGGCCGTGTCGCCTTTTACGTAAGCCGTCACCTTGTATGCATCAAACTGGCGCCGGGCATCCTGTTCGGAGGAGGAGTAGGAGCGAGTATGAACGACATAATGAATGCCTTCCTGCTGTCCGCCTCGAACAATAACCGAGCCCATATCCACTTTCACTCGAAGATTGCGAACCGTTGCCAGCGACCCGGAGATCTGCTGCCCCCAGGCTCCGCCTTCACGGGAAACTTGTGCTTCCTGCGCCAGGGCCATCGACGCAAGCAGGGCTACCATCATCGACAGCCCAACGATTTGTAGCGCGCGTTTCAAATGAACCACCTCGATTCTCGTATCACTCCGCCTGTCGGCGGCTGAAAATGTCTTACAACAAAAATGCCGGCAAGTTGCCGGCGATCCTAGTCAATCTCTGGCAATTGCGCCAGCAACGTCCGGGCCTGCGAACGAATGTATTGGCTCGAATCCTTCGCGGCCAATGTCATGAGCACTCCGCGGACGCTTCCATCGGCCTTCACCGGCTCGATCAAACGCAAAGCTTCCGTGCGCACGCCGGGATTCGTATCGTTGACCAGCGCCCGTAACACCGAGTCGCGGACACCGGTGTCGTCCTTCACATACGGACCAAGCCCATCCAGCGCCTTGAAGCGCACGCCGGGATTGGAATCGTATTGCAGCGCATAGATGAGCGCATCACGGAAGTGCGCGTCAGTCGGATTCTGCGTAAGAAGTCCAACCGAATCCATGCGCACTCCGGAGTTGTAGTTGTTGCGCGCTGCGTAGAGCAGAAGTTGCTGGATGTTTTGATCGTTCAGCGCGCCGGAAGTCTCCTGTGGCATCACGGTGTTGTATTTAATGTCGATTTGATTCGTGCCGGGAATCTGCGTGATGGAGTTGATCCCGGCGATCGAAGTTTCCGGAACCGGCGTTGGCCCCAGTGTCGGAGCCTGCGGTGCGCGCGCCAATTTATAAGTCGTCCCCACTCCTCCAGCGAAGCCCAAAATAAGAATCGCCGACGCTAGGGCCGGCGAGAAACGAACCTGTCGCAACCAGTTGGCGGGATCGAACGCAAGACGAGTCCACCACCCGCCCTGCTCGGCTGTCTCCAGCGCTTCCTGCAATCGCATTCGCGAAGAGGCCAGCAGGTTGGGCGACGGCTCCTGCACCAAATCCTGCGAAAGCACGGCGTGAAAATCCTGCTCCGCCTTCAACTCCGCCGCGCAGTCCGCGCAGCGCATTACGTGCTGCTCAAGTTCGTGGCGGGCGTCATCGGCCAGCTCGCCATAAACGTGAAGCACAATATTTTCTCGTACCCATTCACACTTCATAGTTTCACCTTCGAGCTATGAGCTGTGCGCGATGAGCGATGAGCGCGCTTTCGACGATCCGCGTGTTTTAGCTCGTGACTCATTGCTCATTGCTTACTGCTAACGCATATCCGCCAGTGCTCCACGCAGTTTCTGCGTGGCGCGGAAGAGAGTGTTCTTGGCGGTCTCTTCCGTCGTATGCAAAATCTCTCCCACGGTGCGCAGTTTCAACCCGTGATAGTGCTTCAGCTCGAAAACCATGCGTTCGCGCGGCGTTAATTTGTCGAGCGCTCCAGCGATCCGCGATCCCAGCTGCCTGCGCATCAAATCGCGCTCCGGATTGGCTCCCGCGCGGGCATCCGGCACCTGGTCCAGTAGGTCATACTCCCCGCCATCGGCATCCTTCGCGACCGGCGCATCTTCCTTGCGAACGGTCTTCTTGCGTAAGTGATCGAGGCACAGGTTCGTGACGATCCGGTAGATCCACGTGTAGAAGGAACACTCGAACCGGAAGCTGCCGATATTTTTGTAAGCCTTAAGAAATGCGTCCTGGTAAACATCCTGCGCGTCGTGCTCGCTGCCAGTGAGGTGCAGCGCCAGCCGCAGCACGGCCTGGTCGTAGTGACGCACGAGTTCTTCGAAAGCGCCAGCGTTTCCACACTGCGCTTCCCGGATCAACATCGTGTCGTCTATGCGGCGTTCCTGCCCAGCCATGCGGCCCCGCGGGGGGTCTTGACTCTCTCGGTCTTTGGAACCGCTGACTCTCTCACTCTTCAGTTTCGAGTAGGCCCGTTCGCCAATCGCAGGTACGATCGCCCATGCATCGGCCGGCATTTCTTATTTCCTTCTACCAGCCCGGTATGAATGCCGTATCCGGGCTTGCACAGGAATAGACGAGGAATCAGTAGTTCGGTAAGCAAGAATTATAGGCTGTCGGGGGATTCTTTGTACGGCCTAGGTGGTTCTGAGGCAAAGGTTTAGAGGGAAACAGAACATTTGCCGACAGAGCGTCTGCGCACTTTGGCAAAGGAAATGCCCTGATCGTGGTGCAATTAGGATTGCATCTCCCGGCACGGGCTCTCCGAAGCCAAAACCCTTAGACGTGCCGTTTGATAAAGTCTTTTTTTCTCATCATTTCGCAGTGGCGGTGAATCATGGCGAGTACCGAGCCTTTGCGCCGGGGGATGTCCTCGAAACCACCGGGTTCGTCGGACGGCATCATCATGACGTTGGCTTCCTTGCGGCTCGCGCAGACTTTGGCAACGCTTTGCCTCGCGGCTACGGTCGGCCTCTCCGCCTGCAGTAGTAAAAGCAGCGGCGGAGGCGGTTCAGGGTCGACCTTTACCCAGTCGGGGCCTTCGGTCCAGGCCGTGGTCACGAGCGGCGATCAGTCGCAGCTTCTGGCAGCACAGTCTGGCGTCGGCTTCGGCACCGGCGGTAGCGAAAGCCCCACTGCGATCACCATCAATCCAGGCACGCAGTACCAGACGATCGACGGATTCGGAGCATCCCTCACCGACTCCTCTGCCTGGGTCATCTGGAACGATCTCAGCGCCTCGCAACGGACAGCCCTTATGCAGGATTTGTTCAGTCCGACGCAGGGCATCGGATTGAGTTTTCTGCGGCAGCCCATGGGCGCCAGCGATTTCGCCGTCAACGGCAACTACAGCTACGACGATATGCCCCCCGGACAGACCGACCCTCAGCTGTCGAATTTTTCGATCGCACACGACCAGGGGTACATCATCCCTCTGCTGCAGCAGGCGCTGACGCTCAACTCGCGCGCCAGGATCGTAGCGCTGCCCTGGAGCCCGCCAGCATGGATGAAGACAACCGGGACGATGAACGGCGGCAACTTCAACGCATCGTATTCTTCGAGCTTTGCCCAGTACTTCGTGCTCTTTTTGAAAGCGTACGGGCAGGCGGGAATCCCTATCTATGCCGTGTCTGTGCAGAATGAGCCGCTGTATTCGACCACTTCTTACCCGAGCGTGTCGCTCCCTGAAACCGATGAAGCAAGTTTCATCGCGAACAACCTCGGCCCGGCGTTGCAGGCGGCCGGTTTGGGATCCCCGAAAATTTTCGGATACGAGCACAATTGGGACAACACGAACTATCCGGAAGCGCTGCTGGCAGGACCGGCGGCCAACTATGTCGCGGGGAGCTCCTTTCATTGTTATGCAGGCGATCCCAGCGCGCAGTCCACCGTTCACACGGCATATCCGGGCAAAGACCTCTGGTTCACGGAATGTTCCGGAACGGTTGGATCGAACTTCGCCGGCGACCTCGTGTGGAACTCACAGAATTTGCTGATCGGCGCGACACGCAATTGGGCGCGCAGTGTTTCGCTGTGGAATCTGGCGCTCGATCAGAATTCAGGACCGAAAAATGGAGGCTGTTCCAACTGCCGGGGCGTGGTCACCGTCGACGCGAGTACATCGCCGGCAACGATCACCCACAATGTCGAGTACTACGTGCTGGCGCACTTGAGCAAGTTCGTGGTTCCGGGCGCGGTGCGGATCGATTCGAATCCCTCGACAGGCGGAGGGATCGAGGACGTGGCCTTTCAGAATCCAGATGGTTCGATCGTACTTTTCGTGCTCAACGCCGGGAGCGGATCGCAACCGTTTGCCGTGAACTGGAATGCGATGTACTTCAACTACACGCTGCCCGCGCAGTCAGTCGCGACATTCATGTGGAAGTGAAAATGGAGTAGACGATTAAAGCGGCGCGGCTGGAGAGGAAGACGTAGAGACGTTGCCCGGCAACGTCTCTACGCATAGAGCGATTACTCTGCGACGGCTTCCTTCTCGATGACCACCTTCAGATGAGCGGTGACATCCTTGTGCAGCTTGATGGGGACTGAAAACTCGCCCAGCGTCTTAAGGGGTTCGTGCAGCTGGATCTTCCGGCGATCGACGTTGAAGCCCTTCTTGGCCAAACCGTCGGCGATATCGCTCGAGGTTACCGACCCGAAGAGCTGTTCATGCTCGCCGGAACGCCGCTGGAACGACACCGAAACGCCTTCGAACTGCTTCGAAAGCTCTTCGGCCTGGGCCTTTTCCTTCGCGGAACGGCGCAGGGACGCCGCCTTCATCTGAGCGATAACGGCCTTGTTTCCTTCGTTGGCTTCAATGGCAAGTTTCCGCGGCAGCAGGAAATTGCGGCCATAACCTTCCGCAACCTTCACCACATCGCCCCGCGAGCCGAGCTTTGCTACATCTTCTTTGAGAATGACTTCCATGGATGGCTCCAAATTTCAATCAGATTTCGATGCCATTGGCGATTGTTGATTCTTGATTGTTGATGGAAAACCCAACTCCCATACGCCGTGGGATTTTCAATCAACCATCGGAAAATCGGAATCAACAATCGTCTTTAGCTTGCTCTTCCCGCAAACGGCAGCAGGGCGATGTTGCGCGCCTGCTTGATTGCCGATGCGAGCCGGTGCTGGTGCGGTGCGCACACGCCGGTCAGGCGGCGCGGCACGATCTTGCCGCTCTCCGCGACAAACTGGCCGAGCATCCGGTAGTCCTTGTAGTTGATGTCTTCGATTCTCTCGACGCAGAACTTGCAGACCTTCTTGCGCCGGAAGAATTTGCGTCCGCCTTCGCGTGGCGGTCCACCAGGACCGCGCCCACCGCCGCCAAAACGCGGACGGTCGCCGCCCGGCCCGCCCGATCGCGGCCTTTCGCTCGATGTCGATTGCTCTGGTGCTTTCGTCTCTTCTGCCATAACTCTCCTTGAAATCGGTGGCCAATGATCAGTGGTCAGTGGCCAATAAAAACGGATCCCGTTTGCCCCGAACTGGGTCACTGGCCACTCACCGCGAGCCACTGACCACTGCGGTTACGCTGTCGCGGGTGTCTCTGCTGCCGGAGGTGCTGCGGGCGTCTCGGCTGCAGGAGCCGGAGCCGCAGGCTGCGCGCTCACCTTCTTGCGCGCATCGCGAAGCTTCTTGATCTTGTCGAGACGCTTCTGCTCTTCATCAATGCGAACCGTCAGGAACTTGATGACCGGCTCAGTGACGCGCAAGCGGCGCTCGAGTTCATGAATTGCGGCGCCCCCGCCTTCGACGACCATCAGAACGTAAATGCCCTCGTGAAAGCGGCGTACCGTATAAGCCAGGCGCCGCTTCCCCATTTTGTCGACGCTCTTCACGTTGCCGCCCGATGCCGGCACGATGTGCTGCAAGTTCGAAATCAGTTTGTCCAAATCCTCGTCCGTCATATCAGGCCGGACGATAAACATCAGTTCATAGGTGCGATTCATTCGTTTCTCCAAACCACTAAAGCTTCGATAACCAGTTAGATGATGCTTCCTGCTATCACCTCTAACCGCTAATCCTCGTTTTTCCGGTTAAAGCGGTTCATCGCCGCCGCCGGACCTTCCTTCAAAATCACTTTGACCGCTTCCTCGGTGGTGTCGAGCATGCCGTCAACGATTTTCATATCTGCCTTGCGCATGGGCGCCAGCAAGTACTCCTTGCCGTCGGAAATCCTGCGCTCGGGCGCGACTCCCAGGCGAATCCGCAGAAAATCCTGCGTACCCAGGGCACCGATAATTGACTCGATGCCGTTATGCCCCGCCGAGCTGCGCCGCGTGTGAATGCGGAGCGTCCCTAGGGGAAAATCCAGCTCGTCCTGAATCACAATCAGGTCCGACTCCGGGCTCGCTTCGTACTCTTTCAACAGCTCCCGAACCGAGACGCCGCTCAAATTCATGAACGTCTCAGGCTTGGCCAGCAATACCATCTGATCGCTGATCACGGTGCGAGCCGTCAGCGCCCGGCACTGACGGTTTCTGACTTCCACGCCCAGATTTCCGGCGATGCGATCGATCGCCAGAAACCCCAGGTTATGCGGCGTGAACTGATATTCGATCCCTGGATTGCCAAGTCCGACGATCAGTTTCACGCTGCCTTCCCGACCTCGTCGTGCCATCCGAAACGAGACCATTTTGGTCTCGCGACGGATTTCGGTGAGCCGCGCGGAACAACCGCGCGCGGAGCTCGCTTCTTACTTTTTTTCCTTCTTCTCTGCCTTTTCGGCAGAGCCACCCTCGGCGCCCTCTTCCTCGGTCTCCTGCTTGCCCTTCTTGATGACTTCGGGCTCCGCCGGAGCAGCCGCCGCGTCCGCCGCTGCCGCTTCGGGTGTGGCCGCGACTTCTTCCTTCACCGAGGTCACGTGCGCTACAGGCTGGTTTTCGTCGGTCAGGAACTTGAGCTTCTCCGTGTGGGGCAGATCGGAGACGCGAAGCACCTTGCCAAAGGTAAGGTGGCTGATTTCGACATCGATGTGGCTCGGGATGTCAGCCGGCAAACACTCGATCTCGACTTCGCGCAGCATCTGTTCGAGGATGCCGCCTTCGGTCTTCACGCCTTCGGCAACGCCCGTGAGGAAGATGGGGACGCTCACGCGCAGGACCTTATCCATGGCGATGCGCTTGAGATCGATATGGAGCAGCCGTCCCTTGATGGGCTCGTACTGCCAGTCGACGATCATCGCCTTGGTGCGTTCGCCGTCAAGAGCGAGGTCGAAAATCGTGTTGTGTCCGGTATCCGAATGCAAAATGCGGAGCACCTGCCGCGGATCGACGCTGACCGAGAGCGAGTCCTTGCCCGCGCCATACACTACGCCCGGAATTTTTCCGTCCATGCGCACGCGGCGGGCCTGGTTCTTGTTGCCCGCTTCCCGCGGATGCGCTTCCAATACGTTGGTTTCTATTGCAGTCGCCATAATGTCCTACCTGAGTATTTCGTCTGATTTCGCAGGTTTCAAAGTTTCAGCGTTTCAATATTTCAAACACCGCAGGCCTAGCCTTGGAACCTTGAACTACATAAACAACTTACTGACCGAAGTTTCTTCGTGATTGGCCTGAATAGCGCGGCCAATCAGTCCCGCAATCGAGAGGACGGTGATTTTTCCGCCCTTCTCCGTCCGTGCCGCATCAGCCTCGGGACTGAGCGGGATGGTGTTGGTCACTACAACTTCCTTGATGACCGATCCGCGGATGTTTTCCACCGCCGGGCCCGACAATACGGCATGCGATGCGCACGCGTAAACCGAATTAGCGCCGTTGTCCATCAACGCCGACGCGGTTTTGACTAAAGTCCCGGCCGTATCGATCAAATCGTCGATGATCAAGCACGTCCGGCCATGCACATCGCCGATTACGTGCATGACTTCCGCGACATTCATTTCGACGCGCCGCTTGTCGACGATGGCGAGCGCCGCATCCACTTTCTTGGCAAAAAACCGTGCGCGCTCCACGCCGCCCGCATCGGGCGAAACCACCGTCAAGTTCGGCAGCGCAAGCTTCCGGAAGTGATCCACCAGCACTGGTGAAGCGAACAGGTGGTCCACCGGAATATTGAAAAAACCCTGCAACTGCGGCGTATGCAAGTCCACGATCAAAGCGCGGTGCGTACCCACGGTGGTCAGAAGATCGGCCACCAGCTTCGACGAAATCGGGCTGCGCGGCTTGTCTTTTCTGTCCTGCCGGGCATATCCAAAGTATGGAATCACCGCGGTGATGCGCCGTGCCGACGCGCGTTTCAGCGCGTCAATCATCAGCAACAGCTCCATCAGATGCTCATCGACGCTGGTGCTGCGAACCCCCGCGCCATGAGCGGCCCTGCAGGTCGGCTGCATCACGAAAACGTCCGCGCCGCGTACATTCTCCTGGATCTGCACATAGCACTCGCCATCGGCAAAGCGCGTCACCTGCGCCTGGCCACGCTGCATGCCGAGAAAGTGGCAGACTTCGTCGGCGAGAGACTCGTTCGCCGTCCCGCTGAAAATCTTGAACTTTTCATCCGAGCGGGACCGCGGTTTCCGCTCCGGCTTCTCGTCGGTCACGGGTGCACTCTTTTTTTCAGCCTTCTCGGCCTTGTCGGGCGGCGTGACTAAAGTAGCCATAGTGAGTTCTCAGTTCTCGGTTCCCAGTTCTCAGTCTTTGGGCTCGGCCAGCTCAACTGAGAACTGAGAGCTGGCAACTGAGAACTGATGTTCTGGCTGGGCCGCTAGGATTCGAACCTAGACAAAGTGCTCCAAAGGCACTTGACCTACCATTAGTCGACGGCCCAATTACTCTGATTGCCGATTGGTTGCTTTCCGATTGTTGATTGAACCCCGTTGCCGGGGCCTGATCATTCTCTTTCAACAAGCAAAATTCAACAATCAAAAATTTCCGGCAATCGAAGCGTCGTTAAACGAAAATCCTGCGCCAGTACTGGACCCGCGATAATGTCGCGGTCACCTGGGCCGCCCAACCCTGCTTGCGCAGCTTCACCGACGCTTTCGCCGCAGCCTGCCGCGACTCGAATAACCCATACAACGTCGAGCCGGAACCCGACAGCGACGCGTATGTGGCGCCTGCACGCACCAAAGCGCTCTTTCCTTCACCTAGCTCGGGATACTCAGGAAATACGACCTGCTCGAAGTCGTTCTCGATCCCAGCCTGGACGAGCCAGAGAAGCGGGTTCTCGGCCCGGCCCCTTCGTTTTAACCCGCTCGAAGGAGCACCGGAGTAAGCTTCGCTCAGCCCTGCCGACAACCCACGGGCGAGCATTTTCATTCTATCGGACGCGCCCGCGACCGTCAATTTCGCAGCATCTCGATCGGCGATGGCGCTTCCGGGCTGCATCGCCATTCCGGGGGACGCGGATGTGCGAGAGCCGCGCAAGGCGTCCCAGGCGGCAAACGCTTTCGGTGTAGAAACCCCTACCTCGGGCGTCACGACGACGCAAGCGATCGCCGGAAAATCAGGCAGGGGATAAACCTGTTCCCCACGGCCAAGGCCCAACACGGTACCGCCAAGAAGAAACAACGGCAAGTCTGAACCGACATCGGCCGCGATTCGCAACCTCTCGGCGGCCGGCAGCGGCCGCTTCAGGGCACGTTCCAGACCTAACAGGGTAGCGACGGCGTTTGCCGATGCTCCGCCTAAACCTCCCTGTACGGGAAGCCGTTTCTTGATTTTGACCGTCACGCGGCCCGGGGCGCGCAGCGATGGCAGCGCGCGCTGGACAATCCGAAAACAGGTGTTCGACTCGTCACACGGGACTTCAGGGTCGTTGCACCGGATCACGATGCCCGATCCACGCGAGACGCTCACCTCGATGACGTCGTGTGACGCGATCGTCTGGTAGATCGTAAGCAGCTCATGGAAGCCGTCGGCGCGGCTGGGGCCAATGCGAAGCCCGAGGTTGATTTTCGCAAATGATCGCACGGTCACGGTCATGGAGAGAGCGATTGTAAGGCCTAAAAACCATTCCCCGCCACGTTCGTGCCATGTTGACCCGGCTGTTCTACCACCTCGGTAATCTCGACGGACGTATTCAGGGAGCGCACTCTAAATGTGATTTCAATCACAGACCGACCCTTGCGGAGGGCGGCCTCCTCATTGAAAGAGTCCGATAAGGCCTGCAAACACATTGCTGCCCCGGATAGATCCGGGCCCCTGTGCAGCATTCGAAAGCTGATAGACGTGTGTGCGGCGATCGGGCGGAACGGCCAAAATCGCACGCACCGGCAGGCAATACGCTGAAAAAAGGAAGCGTTCCGCCGGCGACGCCAGGGGGACGGGTATGAGCCGAAGAGTCTCGGTCGGATTTGTTGTGGCCTTCGCCGTGGCGATCAGTACCGCCGCGTTCGCACAGAGCGACTACAAGGTAGTCTCTGTCAGCGACGGAGGAACGATTTCCGGCACTGTGAAATGGGCCGGCCCGCTTCCTCACAACGTTGAGTTTCCCATCACAAAAGATCCTGAAATCTGCGATCCGGAGTCGCACAAGACCACGGACCTGGAGCGCTTGATCATCGGCGCGCAGGGTGGCGTGGCCAACACCGTCGTATATCTAAAGAATGTCACCAGCGGGAAGGCGTTCGAACTGCCAGAGCAGCGCCGGCATCTCGACCAGAAACGCTGCCACTACATACCTCATATTCTGCTGGTTCCAGAAGGCGCGACGCTCGACATGATGAGTTCTGATGCGACGCTGCACACCATTCACATGGACGGCGCCGCCACCTTCAACCTGCCATTTCCTTTCGTGGGCCGGGTCACGTCGAAGACAATGTCAACGCCCGGGGTTGTCAACCTTCGTTGTAACGGCGGGCACGTTTGGATGAATGCCGAGATGATGATCGTTACCCATCCCTACTACGCAGTGACTGACGAGAGCGGGAGATTCCAGCTCAATGACGTGCCGCCGGGTACTTACCAGATTGTCGCCTGGCACGAAGGCTGGGGCGTGGCGGGCAAAGAGCATGCCTACGATGTGCTGACCGAACGCAGCGTGGAGCGGCCGGTGTTTCCGGCACCGAAGACCTGGGAGAAATCAGTCACCGTCGGCGGAAACCAGACCAGCAACGTCGATTTCGTGATCTCGAACAAGTAAGCGATCCTGGTCTGCCACGGGTTTCTTGAGCACCCCATTCGTGCGGCCAGCTGGCCGTTGAGTGGGGTTTTCGTTTGTGGCGTATAGAATCGTCGTCCGAAGATGATTCCCCGATCCAAGGCGATGGCCTTATTCCTGGTTCTCGCGGTCGTTTTGGGTGGGATCGGCTACTTTCTCGCTCCGATTCCGCAACCGCTCTCTTACCACAATTTCGCCGATCACCGCGGCTGGCTTGGCATTCCAAATTTCGGGGATGTCGTTTCGAACCTACCTTTTGCCGTGGCTGGGATCTGGGGGTTGATCGTTCTTCTTCGCCGCGACGCGGTGCAATTTACTGATCGGCGGGAGCGCGGGCTCTACGTTCTCGTATTCGCGGGACTGATTCTGACCGCCGCGGGCTCTTCTTACTATCACCTGGCGCCCGACAACGCGCGATTGGTCTGGGACCGCGTTCCCATCATGATCGTATTTATGGCACTGGTCTCGGCCGTGATCGCGGAGCGAGTCAGCGTCAGCGCTGGATTGTGGCTGTTCCCGTTATTCGAGGCAGCGGGAATCGGGAGCGTGTTGCTCTGGCGGGCCAGCGAGCTCGCGGGACACGGCGATCTGCGCTTTTACGCCGCGGTGCAGGTGTATTCAATCCTGGTTTTATTGCTGGCGCTCCTGCTTCCGCCAAGGTACACGCGAGGAGCGGACTTTGCAGTGGTAGTCGGGTTTTACATCCTGGCAAAGATCCTGGAGGAAACAGATCGGCAGATCTTTTCACTGGGGCACATTGTGAGCGGTCATACGCTCAAGCATCTGGCAGCAGCGGCGGCGGGATTCTGGATCTTGAGAATGCTGCTGAAGAGAGAGGTTGTGGCTGGATCAGCGAGCGAAGGCGTGTAGGAGCAAGTCGTTATCGGCGCTTGTAGAGGATGGCGAATTCGAATCCCTGGCCGGGGGGAAACAACTCGGCAATTTTTCTCAAGCGCTCGGCAAGGGCCGACGGGGCCAGCAGCGGATAATCGCGCTCGCGCAGATCGTAGTAATCCACATCGAGATAAAGAGAGAGAAGATAGATTGAAATCGTGTCGGAGAACGTCGCTTCGAGATACTCGTTCTTGAAGCGCTCCGCATCCGGACCGCCGGCTGTAGCCAGCTTGCGGGACTCCCAGGCGTCGAGCGAGGTTTCTCCGCGAACGCCCGCGACGGCCTGATTCCAGGCAATTTCGCTGAATTCGTTCGATACCCCAGCACGCTCCACCAGGGCATGGCCGACATTGATGTAGAACTCGAACGCAACGGAAAACTTGTCGTCCATCAGGCGGGTGGAGATGAAGACGCACTGCGAGTCGCCAAGATTGAGGTTGCGATGGCAGACAGCATTGTCGCTGAGCGCGACGTCGTAACGGTCAGCGATCAGGGTCTCGTCGCCATGGCTTACCGTCAGCGGAACGAAGTAATAAGCCTTGCGGTCCAATGCGGAGGAGATACGGTTGGGGACGGCGGCAATCATCCGCTCGAGATCGAAGGAGTTTACGGCGATTTCACCGGCGGCCGCGTAGCAAAGTCCGTTCGGCGCCTGGGAAACGGGCGTGGAACGGACAACATCGGCGGGGCTCCGCGTGATGGTTGGGGCTGCCTGCGACATTCTGTACTCTTTATACACCACAAGCCGCCGCCACCCGTCGTTTTACGGCTCGCGCCCGCTCTCCGCTGGTGTAGCTTAGATCCATGGGCTCGATCACCGAATATCGCTCGCCCCATTGGTATGGCATCCCGGTGCGGGTGGCCTTGGTGACCTTCATTGGAACGCTGCTCTGCTTCTCAGTCAGCCTGCTGCTCGCCATTATCGGAACGGCGCTGGTCTCGGCAATTCGCGGAATGCATCCTGATATGCGGGTTGCTTACCGCCATGTCGCGCTGCCGCTCGCAATTGTGGAAGGAAGCATCGTGCTTGTGCTGGCCACCATGATCGAGGTACGGCATTATCGGCAACGAAGAGCGCTGGCCGCGCTGGAGCGGATGGGTTGATAAGGCCACGCATCGCGATCCCCATGCCGCACGGCGTGGATCTAGAGTATGCCGGGCGCGCCATCCCGCAGTATGAGCGCTCCGTTGAAATGGCCGGTGGGCAGCCGGTCCGGATTGCGTTAGATCTTCCCGAGACTGCAGTCCGAGAGGCGGCCCAGCAGTGCGACGGTGTTCTTCTACCGGGAAGCAAAGCCGATCTTGATCCTGCGCGGTTCCACGTGCCGCGCTCGCCGCATACCGCCGAGACAGATGGGCGTCGCGAGGCAGTAGACAATCTACTGCTGGATGAAGCCTATCGATCCCATAAGCCTGTGCTGGGCATCTGTTACGGTTTGCAGAGCCTGAATGTTTATCGCGGCGGATCGCTGGTCCAGCATATTCCCGATTTTCTGCCGGAGATCACGCGCAACAAGGTGAACCATGAAGCGGGGCGGGCGGTTCCCGTAGCGCATAAAGTAGAAATCGATCCGGGGTCGCTGCTGGGGAAACTTTTGGGCGGCGCTGAGTCGAATGTTCCCGGGAATAACCTGGTGCTTGCGGTCAACTCCTCTCATCATCAGTCCGCGGAAAAGATCGGGGAAGGCTTGCGCGTCACAGCCCGGTGCCCTGACGATGCGATCATCGAAGCGCTCGAAGGAACGGAACCGGACCATTTCGTGCTTGCGGTGCAGTGGCATCCGGAACGTTCGGTGGAACAGGATGAGGCATCGCGGAAAATCTTCAAGGCGTTCGTCACGGCGGCGACCGGCGAATGAACGGCCGATGTCAGCTTCTAACCCCTGAACGTTGAATCGTTAGCGCTTCTTGCGTTTTGCGGTTTTTGAAGCTGGATCCTTCTCCAGTAGGACCAGGACGTGGGCGATCGCGGCATTGGGCAAGTTCAGACCCTCGGGAGTTTTCGCCTTCAGGCCAACACAATCGCCGGGAATTCCGAGAAGTCCGGCGATGCGCGCACGGATCGACGCGGAATGCGGGCCGATCTTCGGAGTGGCGAGGACGAGGCTGGCGTCCATATTTCCCACCTTGTAACCAGCCTGCCGCACGCGTTTCAGCGCCTCGCGCAGGAATACCACCGAATCGGCGCCCTTCCATTGAGGATCCGAGGGCGGGAACAGGGCTCCGATATCCGGCGCCGCGATCGCGCCGAGCAGGGCGTCGGTGATGGCGTGCAGCAGCACATCGCCGTCGGAATGGCCTCCAAGGCCTTTATCGCAGGGCAACATCACGCCACCAATCTTCAGTGGGACGCCGGAGAAAAATTCGTGGGAGTCGAACCCATAGCCGATGCGAGTCGCCGGTTGGTGAGCCTTAGTCGTTGCCATTAGGAATCGTTCGAATCAGATGTAACTCACTTGTCGAGGTAGAACTCCGCCAGTTCCATGTCGGATGGCGTGGTGATTTTGATGTTCCGGGGAGACCCCATCACGACCGCAACTTCGCGCCCGGAACGTTCGGCGAGGGAGGCTTCATCGGTGCCCATGAAACCGTCGGCGGCGGCTTCATCAAAAGCTTTCTTGATGACACCATATCGGAATCCCTGCGGGGTTTGCGCCAGAACGACCCCGGCGCGGGGAATCGTGGTCTTGATGATCGCGCCTTCCGACGTGCGCTCCACCTGCTTTACGGTGTCGACGGCGGGCATGCCGGCGATTGCTGCGCCATACTTCGTGGCAGCTTCGATCACCTCGCGGATGATTTCGGCTGTGACGAACGGGCGCACGGCATCGTGGACGAGCACGACGTCGTCGGGCTCTGCCGCGATCGCGTTCAGAGCGTGTTCGACGGACTGCTGGCGATGCTCACCGCCGACTACAAGCTCGATTTTCTTGCGGGAGAGATCGGGAGCGTCTTTGGCCAGCCGCTCGCGAAAACCGGAGAGTTCGTTTTCCCGGAGCGCTACCCATATGCCGGTGACTTCGTCGACCGTGGCGAACTTGCGCAGCGTGTGGATCAGAATCGGAGTTCCGGCGAGCTCCGTGAATTGCTTCGATGGGTGCGGCTTTTTTTCCTTCCCGTCGAGGGCGCTGGGCATGGGCGCCATGCGCGTCCCGAGGCCGGCAGCCGGAATAATCACAAAAACCCTCATAGCGGCCTGTAAGTATACGGGCGTGAGACACAGGAGTTCAAATCCGCTGGCGCGCTCCGCGCTCTTGCTGCATCATTTACTCTCTTCCATCGTTTTCGACTCGTGAGGTATGGGCATGAACATCGTGATCCGCGCCTTCCACTGGATCTGGGGCAACACGCAGCCAATCTTTCAATTACTCGCGGGTTTCGCGGCACTGCTCGGGGCGCTCTCGTATTGGCGAAACTCCCGGCTGGAACGCGCGCGCTGGCTGGCACATCTTTACAGCAAATTCTACGAAGCGCTCGATCTGAAAATGATCCGCGAGATCCTGGACTGCCACGCGCCGAACTCGCCTGAGGTATTGAAGCTGGTTCAAGACGAGGACGCGCGCTTCACCGACTATCTGAATTTCTTCGAGTTTATGGCGTACCTGAAGGCCTGCGGCCAGCTATCGGAGAAAGATGTCACGGCGTTGTTCGACTACTATCTGCGCATTCTCAGCAAGCATGAGGACGTGCGAAAATACCTGCAGGACAATAAGAACGGGTATGGCTACCTGAAGCGCATGCTTCCCCGTTATTCGTGATCTTCCATGAAGCGGTCTACCGCGCATCTTTTCGTATATGGCACGCTTTCTCCGCGGCATGCGCCGCCGGAGATTAAGGCGACGGTGCGCCGGCTGAGGCCGGTTGGTTCAGCATCGGTGCGCGGGCACCTTTACGATCTGGGCGAATATCCGGGAGCGGTGTTGAGCAAGAATTCCCGCTCACTGATCCATGGACAAGTTTTCGAACTTCCGGAGGACGCGCAGACTCTCAGTTCGCTCGATGACTACGAAGGCTTTGAGCCGGATAAACCGACGTCCAGCCTTTTTGTGCGCCGCACCCTGCCGGTGAAAATGGAGGATGGAACGCGGCTGCGCTGCTGGATCTATGTGTACAACGGAGCCGTGAAGGACGCAGCACCGTTGCGCAACGGCCGCTATTCGAGACGGCGGAGCCGGGTGCGAACTCGCCGATCGGACGCATCATCTCAGAAACCTTCCCGCTAGCACGACGTTCATTGCGGCGGCACGAACGCCCTGCCCGAACGCATTGACGCACAGGAAAATTCTGCTCTGCCGGGCCTCGCTGGGGCGTTGGGCCTCGCGAGCCGAAGTGGAGAAGTTTAGTCGTTTGAATGGGTTAAGCGGATGTACTCCCTGTTCGAAGCGTGGCAAACCAGTTGCTAGATTTAGCAACAGTGAACCGACGCAACCAGACCTTCCGATGGCTTGATCTGCTGGCGCTTAGCGCGTCCGTGGCATGCGCAGTGGCGCTTCTGCTGGCTGCGTTGGGGGCAGGTGTAGCCGGCTTTGGCGGAACTCGTGCGTTGGCGCAAACCGCGGGTGACCCTCCTGCTCAAGAGACCTTCGAAGGCATGCTTTCGTGCTCACACTGCGCAGCCAAGCATTCGGCAACGCTGGGCAGGAACGCCGCTGATTGCGTGCGAATCTGTGCGCATCAGGGGTCGGCATTCACGCTGGTGCAGGATGAGAAGGTTTACCCGGTAAGAGGCGACCTGGAACTCCTCAAGCACCTGGCGGCGCGTCGGGTAAAGATCGAAGGAAAACTGGACGGCGATACCATCCTGATTTCTTCCGTCACAGCCACAGACTAGCCGCAGCCCCGGTGGTTAGGGAGCGGGTTTCGGCTCCACGGTTCCATTCGGCGCCGGGGGAGCGGGGGTCGTTACCGGAACCGCAACCGAGGGCGTGTGCGGAATCGCCACCGGAGCGGCCTGACGCGAATACGCAGCGCGTTCATCCCACTTGCCGAAGATCATCTTTCCCGCAGTCGTCTGCAATACCGACGTAACAGAAACATCGATTGTCTTGCCGATCATCTTGCGGGCATTGTCGACCACCACCATGGTGCCGTCGTCCAGATAGGCAACTCCCTGGTTGTATTCTTTCCCCTCTTTCAGAATGAAGACCCGCATGGTTTCGCCCGGCAACACAATAGGCTTCAGGGAATTAGCCAGTTCATTGATATTCAGGACTTCGACGCCCTGTAGTTGAGCGACCTTATTGAGATTGAAGTCGTTGGTGATGATCTTTCCCTCATACACCTTCGCGAGCTCGATCAGTTTCAGGTCAACTTCACGAATGGCGGGAAAATCATCTTCCACGATTTGGATCTGAAGATTGGCGACCTTCTGCAAGCGCTGAAGAATATCGAGGCCGCGGCGCCCACGGTTGCGCTTGAGCGAATCCGCGGAGTCGGCGACGAGCTGCAACTCGCGCAACACGAATTGCGGGGTCACAATCACGCCATCCAGGAAACCAGTCTCGGCAATGTCGGCGATCCGGCCATCGATGATGACGCTGGTGTCGAGAATCTTGTAGCTTTTCTTGGCCTGCTTCTCGCCACCAAAGATCCCTCCCAGTGCGGCGAGGTTCAGCAGGTCGCCTTTGTTGGCGCCAACTACGAGGCCAACGTAAGCCATGAGAAGCATGACCAGAATCTGAAGGAAGCTCTGGGTACGACCTTCCGGAATGCTGCTCCGAATGACGAGAGCAAACAGGTAAGCGCCGCCGATACCCAGCGTACTGCCGATGGCAGCCCCGATCAGCCGCTTGAGGCTGACTGTACGGAGCTTCCATTCGAACAGAACGATAGCTGCTCCGATCAAAGCGCCCACACCCGCGTCCACAGCGCGGTTTAATCCGAAAGGCTCAATGACGAAGCAAGTAACGGCTACAACAACGACAAAAACAAGGCGAATAAGAATGATATCCACGGTAAACCTCCCGCGGATGCAGCATCGCCAGACGCTAGGCACGATGCACCCTGCTGTTTCCCGCGCCCTCGGGCGAGAATCAGCGATGGTTAACTCGGAGCGCGCAAAAAAGTTGCAGGGGAATAAAAAGCGCTCCGCCCCGGCCCTTCGAGGGCCTTGGCCGGGCTTTACTAGTAAGCCAGCGCCCAAAGTATATACCCGCCGTGAAACGCAGCCAAGGAATCCGGAGTGCCGACGGCGGCGTCCAGGCTTCGGTCCGAATTGCCTGGCTTCCGGGCTTTGAGGCTGTTTGTTTCAGGGGATGCCGGTCCCGGTCCTAGTTGTTACACTTCTACCCATGAAGGCTTTGGTCATAGCTCAGCTAACGGGTCCTGAGGCTCTGGCCGTCAAGGATGTTCCCGAACCGACGCTCAAGCCGGGCCAATCGATGGTGCGGGTACGGGCCGGCGGCATGAATTTCGCCGATCTGATGACAACCAAGGGTGGATATCCGGGCACCCCGGCCCCTCCTTTAATTGCGGGACGCGAATTCGCCGGGGTTGAGGAGGCCACGCAACGCCGGGTGATGGGCTATACGCAATGGAGCGCATTTGCGGAAAAGACCGCCGGCTACTCAAACATGCTCTGGACTATTCCGGATTTCTGGAGCGACGAGCAGGCGGCCGCGTTTCCGGTGAACTTCTTTACGGCCTACCTGGGTTACTGGCAGGCGGGGATGACGGAACCGGCTCCGGGCAAGTCGCGTCGAGTACTCATCCACGCCGTGGCTGGGGGCGTGGGGACCGCCGCCGTACAGATCGGGCGTCTGCTCGGGATTGAGACCTACGGCACGTCTTCCTCTGATCAGAAACTCGCGCAGGTGAAGGCGCTCGGGTTACAGCACGCGATCAATTACAAACAGCACGACTATGAAGAGGTTGTCAGGAATCTGACGCATGGGGAAGGTGTTGACCTCGTGTTCGAGATGCTGGGCGGAGAACATACCGCGAAAAGCCTGCGTTGCCTCAGGGATTTCGGGCGCGTGATTCAATACGGCACTGCTACTGGAAAGAATCCGCAACTGGATGTGCGGGCCTTGTATGCGAAATCGGCCAGCGTGCGAGGGCTGTGGCTGACGTATCTGTCCCAGAAGCGCGAGATCATGGAGCCGGCGTGGCTGCGGCTGTCGCAGTGGATCTCAGAACGCAAAATATCCCCGGTAGTCAGCCAAGTGCTTCCCCTGGAATCGGCGGTGGAGGCATACAAGCTGCTGGAAAACGGGAAGAATTACGGGAAGATCGTCCTCAAAATCTGAGCGGCGAACATCGGGTGCGAGTCATTGCTGAAAAACCCACTGTTCGCTCACGATGAAATTCGCTACCGAGCAAAGTGCAATTGCGATTGCATTCGCGACGATGTAGTTCATCCCCCCTTCGCCGACCAGTACCTTCATCAGCGCAAGATTCCCAAGAATCGAGACGGCGCCATTTCCGATGTGAAAGCGCAACAGCCGCGAAAGGCTGGGGCGTAGCCGGATTGGCGCGCCGCACGGGCGTGTGCGATCCGACCACGTGAATTGCTCATGCCAGACGAAGTTGTGCACTACGGCGGCTTCGACTGCAATCGCTGTCGCGATCAGGTAATCCAGGTGGAATATGCTCTTGGCCACAAACAGAGCGGCAAACTGTACACCGACTCCAATCGCACCCACGAAGTTGAACTTCCACCAGCGTACGAATCTGGACGACGAAGACTGATCGGCTTTGAGCAGAGCAGTTTTGTTAGAGGGAGGATGCGAGCTCATTCGAGGATTCTCTCCTCGCGGTAAAGACGAACTGTGTTTTGCGCGGTGAAGAAGAGCACCATCAGGGTCATGCCGGCGATGCCGATCGAGCCGCCGACATCGAAGAGACGGTATCGGTTGCCGAACAGGTGAACGAATGGGCGCCAGAACAGTGCAAGGTTTCCGACGGCGAGCAGGATGCGCAGTTCAGTCGGTCCGAAACGCCAGAAGGAGATCCGGAATTCTCCGAGGGCATGGGTCGCCAGGTACGATTGAATCGATAGCACGAGGAACGCGATCAGCAGGCCAATCGCAATCCAGGGCTGCATGTAACCCGAAAGCGCCAGGCCAACCATAAGCGCCACGGCGCCGAACGTGTCGACCATGTGGTCGACGTAGAATCCGTACCGGGGCCGCTGGCATTCACGGACTCGGGCGAGAGTGCCGTCAAGGGAATCTCCCAACCAGTTCAAAGCCAGGCAGGCGATCACTCCCAATAACGCCATTCGATTTCTGGCCGCCAGCGCGTAAGAAAGACCTGCTCCTAACTGCGCAGCCAAACCCAAAATCGTGAGATGGTCGGGGTTGATTCGCGCTGGGGTGCGGGCGGCGAGCCACACAAGGGCTCGCTTCTCAGCCGACGCCACCCAACTTTCCTGCACCCTGACCACGTCGCGCAGCGGACGTCTCCTCATCTCGAGCAGGAGCCGTGGATTGAACTGCTCGCAAAATTCCGCCATGGCGGCTGTACCACTCCTCGTTCCGGAAGTTCCCATCACCGCCTCCCCGTGCTGGCGCTACTTTCCGTTGAAAACGAGTGAATCACAATGCAGCAGCGGTCAATTGGAGGTCAGGGGCGAATCGTCTCGCAAGCTACTGCAAACACTAGGCTTGCTCGTTTAGGTCCAGACCGGGGCGGAAGCTCGGCTGGGAAGATCGGCGGGACGGACCACTTGTTTGATCGTCCATTCATCTAAAAACAGGACAAGAAAGGATCGACAACGATGAGAAAGAGAAATGTCTATCGAGGGCTGGTAGGGGTATTGGCGGTGGCCTTGGGTCTGGGCAGCGCAGAAGCAGTTCACGCACAACAAACGCCCGCGGCCGGATCTCCCGTCCATTTAGTTGTCACGGTGGAACCGCGCAAAGGGGCTGCCATCCCGGCGGTGAATGCGGATGAGGTGATGGTGTACGAGGGGCACGACCGGGATCGAGTTGCAGACTGGATCCCCGCGCAGGGTGATCATGCGGCTCTCGAGCTGTTTATCTTGCTGGATGATAGCTCGAACACGAACCTAGGCTCGCAGCTGGATGACATCCGGAAATTTATAGATGGGCAGCCGTCCACGACGAAGATTGGTGTGGCTTACATGCAAAATGGCACGGCGCGGATCGCGCAGGATTTGACAACCGATCACGCGCAGGCAGGAAAGTCCCTGCGGCTCCCGATGGGGGAAGCTGGGATCAACGCGAGCCCGTATTTTTCCCTGAGCGATCTGATCAAGCATTGGCCACAGACTTCTGCGCGGCGGGCGGTCCTGATGGTCACCGACGGAATTGACCGGTATTACGGCAGCGGGGACCTGATGGACCCCTACCTCGACGACGCGATCAACGACGCGCTGCGCGCCGGCGTGATGGTTTCGGCGATTTACAACCCCGACGCGGGACACTACGGCCACAGTTATTGGCAAACCTATTGGGGGCAGACCTACCTGTCTCAATTGACGGACCAGACGGGTGGCGAAGCCTATTACATCGGAATGACCGGGCCTCCAGTTTCGTTTTCGCCGTATCTGACCGAGATGGCGAACCGGCTATCGCACCAGTATTTGCTGACATTTTTTGCCAAGCCGGAAGCGAAAGCGGGATGGCAGAAAATCCGGCTGGCCACGGAAGTACCGAATGTGGATCTGATCTCGGCGCAGAAGATTTACGTCACCCCGTAGGCGGCAAGGCTAGCCCGAAATGGTGTCGTAAGGATTCCCGTTTCGGGCAGCCGATTCTTCTCAATCAACACTGAGCGTTTGAGATTCCGATAAGATTGAAATTCCGATCGGGTCTCAATGACAAAACTGCTGCGCTTTCTCCGCCCATCGCACCAGCACACGGCTTTTTCCGCAACTTTGCTGTTGATGGGGACCGTGATGCTGTCGCGTGTGATCGGGTACGCGCGCGAAGCGTACATCGCGTTCGCGTTCGGCGCAGGCTCGCAGACGGACGCGTATGTTGCAGCATTTACCCTGCCCGATTTCCTCAACTACATCGTCGCCGGGGGAGCGGCGTCGATCACTTTTATCTCGATCTACACCCGCTTTCTGGCGGAGAAGCGGGAAGCGGACGCGCAGAAAACTTTCTCGATCATCATCACAGTGATGACGGCTGTGCTGGTGGCAGGCACGATCCTGACGGAAATCTACGCGCCGGAGTTCGTGCGCTGGTTTGTAAAAGGCTTCAGTCCCGACAAGATTGACTTGTGTGTGCATCTCACGCGCATCCTGCTGCCGGCGCAGATTTTCTTTTATGTGGGCGGCGTAGTTTCGGCGGTCCTGCTGTCGCATCGGCTGTTTCTTTTTCCGGCATTCGGACCGCTGATCTACAACGTGTTCATTATTCTCGGCGGCGTGGCCGGGGGCCGTCACTTCGGGATTGCGTCTCTCGCTTATGGCGCCCTGGTCGGAAGTTTCGTCGGGCCGTTTTTAGCCAGCGTGATCGGGGCGGTGCGGATCGGAACGGGGTATCGGCCTTCGTTCGAGGTGGGGAATCCGGCGTTTCGCGAGTGGGTGCGACTCTCCATCCCGCTGATGCTGGGGGTGTCGCTCGTCACCGCCGACGATTGGATCCTGCGCCACTATGCCTCCAGCGTTGTCGGCGGAATCTCGCGGCTCAACTACGCCAAACGCCTCTTCGCGGTTCCTATCGCGGTGTTGGGGCAAGCGACGGGACAGGCGTCGTTGCCTTTCTTTGCCAAGCTGTTCAACGAGAAGAAGCTCAAAGAGTTTGCCACCACGGTCAATGATTCCGTCTATCGCGTGTCCGCGGCGTCATTTCTCTCGACCGCATGGATGACCGCGGCGGCGATCCCGCTGATCGATCTCGTCTACCGTCGCGGGAAGTTCCTCGTGGCGGATACCGGTCCGACGGCCGTGTACTTCTTCTGGTTTTCGCTTTCGCTCGCGCTTTGGTCGGCGCAGGGGCTTTATGCGCGGGCGTTCTATGCGGCGGGAGACACGCTCACGCCGATGTTGGCGGTGAGCATTATTACTGCCGTCTCGTTACCTGTGTATTCGATTCTGTTTCGCACCTTTGGCGTGCTGGGATTGGCATGGGCATCCGACATCGGGATAGCCGCAAACTTGCTGGTCCTGGCCTGGCTGCTTCATCGCAAGAAGTTTGTTCCGCTCGGAGGCTTGCGCTGGAAGGAACTGGCGAAAGCGGCGGTCGTTGCAGTAATTGCCGGATTCGTAAGTTTCGCCGTGGCTCGAGTTGTTCCGCTGGATGTAATCGGTGCGAATCGGCGGCTCGGTGACATCCTGCAGTTGGCGCTCATTTCGCTGACATGGGCGGCGGCGGTGGCCGCAGGTTTGTGGCTTTTACGCTCAGAACTGCCGCAGGATCTCCGCAGGCGACGAGGCGCGGCGTACCCGGTCGTAGCGCATGGCGAGAGCAAAGAGATCATGGGATCGGGCTCCGAACCTTGATCACCGAACCCTGATCTCTGCGCCTTTACCTCTTGCTTGTGGGATCGTGCTGTGAGGTTACCATCGTCACCTCTTCGGGCGTGGACCCATCTGTCAAAATAAGTCTGGCGTAGCGCCTCGAATTCCTTCCAAGAAGATGGACGTTCAAACACCTAAAACGACGCGGCGCAGTACGCGGTTGCGAGTCGAGATTCCGGTCAACGTTACGAGCCTCGACCGGATGCGGCCCTACTCTGAACAGTGCACTCTGCTGGTTGTGAGCGCGCAGGGATGCGGGTTTCGCAGCCCCCGGCCGCTGCAGCTCGAAACCCCAGTGATGCTGGGTGGCCTGCCCGGTGGCAGCAGCGTCACCGCGAGGATCGCAAATTGCGTTCCGCTAGGGGCGGACAACAAGTCTTTCCTGATCGGAGCCGCTCTCTACACGCACGGCAATGTGTGGGGCATCGCAAATCCGCCAGATGACTGGCAGATTTCGGCGAAGTCAACGCCGGCGCGGGCGGCAGCCCACGGTGCTGGCGATGTCGACGCGGCGGTGAAAATCGGCAAGCAGCAGTGGCCATACAATCTTTTCTCCGAAGGCGCCGAAACTCACCCCCGCCGCAAATAATTCCGCTTCACATGACGAAGGGAAAATCCCTTTTGCTGTTCTTTCGTAACTATCTACCAGTATTACCCACTGTCATACTCACGCTTATGGCCGAAGAGTCAGAATCGACGAAGCCGGAGACCGTCGCCACGGAAAGACCGATAAGCAGGCCATTCCGCGTGAAGCTGCGAGGAGCCGTGCTCGCGCTGCTGCGGTTGCCAAACCGCCGCGATGTGCGCGCCGCGATTCATCAACTATCGATCACTGGCGGCGTAGTCCACCTCGAGAAGCCCCTGGATGAAAAGATCAAAGTGGAGATGATTTTTCACGTAGGCACTTCGACGATTCGCGCCAAGGCCGAGATGCTGTTTCCCATGTGGGCCACTCAAGGCTGGATGCAGCCATTCCGTTTCGTGGAGCTCTCCGACGACAGCCGGACAACACTCGAAACAAATCTGAAAGCATATATGGGCGAAGCACCGAAAGCCGCTGCGGCCGGAGCTTAGTTCCAGACGTCATCCGCTTTTGCAATCCTCCCAGACGTTACCTAGGTCACCTGAGCCGCGATCCGTTCTGGAATATGATCCGATTCAGGAGCTCTTTTACACATGAAACGCCTCAGTTTCTTGGTGTCCCTGACGAATAACGATAACGATTATCAGATTGAGCAGGCGACTGCCGCCGAGAAAGCCGCTGCGCGCCTCGGAGTCGACGTAAAAATCATTCATGCCAATAATGATGCGGTGGCGCAGAGCCAGCAATTGTTGCAGTATGTCCAGGATGCATCCGCACGGCCCGACGGGATTCTCTTCGAGCCTGCGGGCGGCACCGCCTTTCCGCAAGTTGCGCGCGCTGCGGCTCAGGCCGGAATCGGCTGGGCAGTTCTGAACCACGAAGTTGACTACATTCGGGAGTTACGCCGGTCGTACAAGGCTCCGGTGTTCGCGATCAGTTCCGATCATGAAGAGATCGGAAAGATTCAAGGACAACAATTCGCAGCGATGCTGCCGGATGGCGGAACGGTCTTGTACATCGAAGGCCCGGCAAACAGTTCTGCCGCGAAACAGCGCACCAGCGGCATGAACAAGACCAAGCCCGACAACATACAGATCAAGGCAATGCGCGCGAACTGGACTGAAGAAGGAGCGTACCGGACGGTGAGTTCCTGGCTGCGGCTGCAGACCTCGCAGGAGATGCGAATCGATTTGGTTGGCGCACAGGACGACAGCATGGCCATGGGAGCCAGAAAGGCTTTTCGAGAACTGGAAGCCTCGCGGCAGGAACGGTTTTTGAAGCTGCCGTTCACCGGTTGCGATGGAATGCCGAAGACGGGCCAAAGCTGGGTGCGAAGCGGCCTATTGGCGGCTACGATCTACATCCGGCCGAACACGGATCTCGCGATGGAAATGTTCGTAGACGCGATGCGGAATGGCGCGTCGTTGCCGGAGTTCAAGGTCACCGAACCCGAATCGGTTCCGAAGTTGGCGGAATTGTCCGGCAGACCGAAGATGCACAAGTCGGCTGGGGTCTAGCGGCAGAGCTCGAAGATCCGGCGGTTATTCGGATCGAGACAGTTGCTGCAGTGCGGCCACGTCGCGTACCAGAACAGCTTCGCGACGTGCGCTGACGATGCCCTGGCTTTCCCACTGGCAAAGCAGGCGGCTGACCGTGAACAGAGTCGTGCCGGTCAGCTGGGCCAATTCGCGCCGGGAGAGCGCGATTTCGATCTGGCCGTCGATCGGCTTTCCAACCTGAGTCATCAGGCGAACGAGCTGGCTGCTGAGGCGTGGAGAAACTTTCTCCGTCGAAATCTCGCGGAAGCGCACTTCCAATTCATTCAAGCGGCGTTCGAGAACATGAGCGATGTTGCGGCGCAGCCGCGGGAAACGATCGCACACCGCATCGAATTGGGCCGTTTCCCAGACGAGGGCCGTCGTCGGTTGCACAGTCCGCGCGGTCGAGCAGTGCTCGCAATCAATGCAGCGCCCCACGCCACCAAGAACATCGCCGGGGCCATTCAGGCGCAGGATTACTTCCTGGCCGTTGGCGCTGAGCTGCGTGATTTTGGCGAAGCCGGTCGTCAACAGGACAACCTGCCGAACGGGATCCCCTTCAAAGAACAAGGTGTGACGGCGAGGATGCTGGCGATCCTGAGCGCTGGCCACAATAGAAATGCAATCCGCGAGAGGAATTTCGGCGAACGCATCAAACTGTTGCACCGAGGTCGCCCTGCGCCGTAGTGCATTCCCCGCATCGGTACTGACGGGTCGTTCACGAATGCCCTGGATATTCGATGCCGGCCGAACCGGCTTAGGCTCCGCTGTTATGTCGAATGTCGTGACTGCTGGCTGTCCCATATTGCAATGTTCTCCGTCGCGTAAATCAGAGGGAGTCAGCTCCCCGGCTGAAAAATAAATTCTGCAAACTTTCGGGAATTTCGTGATCTAGCGATATCGCTTAGTTTGCGCTTGATAAGCGTTGATCCGAGACGGGGGGAGCCGAACCAAGCTGTTTCCAGGGAGCACTGAAGGACGGGCGAAGGGGTACCTTGATCAGACGTAGCAGTACATCGGCGAACCAACGCCTGCGTAACCCCAAAAGGAAGTAGCATTTCCTCCCCACTACAGGAGCCCTGGGTGAACTCCAACGAACGCAAATCTAAATTGATCTTTGTAAGCCAATAGAACGACTTCGGAGAAGGCAATGCCTTCCGTTTCTGATTGTTCTTCAGCTCACTTGAATTCGGCCATGGCAGGGGGGAGGTCCCGCGAAAGAAGGCCGACTGAATCCCCAATGAACCCAACAAACCCAACTAACCTGATACAACAACCGGGAAAACCGCTCTTTGCTCTAGCGCAAAGAGGCGACGCTAAAAATCACATATGCAAGGAAGTTCTCACGCGATCCCTGCACACGCTCGCCGTTTCTGACAACTCAAACACGGCTTTCGGAAGCCCTTCCAACCTGTAGAATGGGCTCGGCGGGCCCATAGCTCAACGGTTAGAGCAGCAGACTCATAATCTGTTGGTTCCAGGTTCAAATCCTGGTGGGCCCACCAGGACCAGCCTTGTTGTCTCTGCCCTGAAACACTCTGCTAGTTGGATGGCTTGCCAGCAGCCTGATTCTGTTGCATCTGAAGCTGCCGGCGCTGTTCGTACAAGCGCTGCAAATCGTCCATCGAGTGAACGCTTGATGTGTCCCCCGAAATCGAATCGGCTGACGTGTTGGCGGTCGCTGCGGTGCGTGCAATTGAAGGGCTCACGCCGTCGCTAGCCGGGCTGGGGTTAGCGTCCGCGGATGGCGTCGCATTCGCCTGTCCGGAGGCATTCGCAGAGGGATCGGCAGGCGCCTGCGCAGATTCTTGCGCCGGAGGCGTGTTCGTATTGTCGGCGGCGGCAGCCGAGTCACTTGCGGGAGCCGCTGCAGGCGCGGATTTTTCAGGGCTCGCCTGCTCGGCGATGGATTCTTCAGCGGAGGCCTGGAATGACGTCTTTCCAGAAGACGACCATCCCTTCATCATCCGCCGGCCAGCCTGGTCCGATTTATCGACGCCGGCACTTGCCACGGCGACATCATCGTCTTTGCCGTTGCCTCCTCGCACCGTCAGAACCAGACTGCGTAAACCGGCGCCGTCATCCGTCGCCTGGAGGACATAGTCGAAGTTCGTTCCGTAGAGCAGAGTGCCAAGGACATCCCGGATTGGAGCTGGGCCGATATGCACGGCCACCCGCTCGGCGGCAGCCGTACCCGGGACGTCGATGGAAGCACCGGTCCTCGAGCGAACGGCTTGCAGAATTTCCATGAGGCTGGAGTTGTCAGCATCAATCGTGAGGTCCTTGCCATTCCATGCCACTTCAGGTGGATGGGCAGGCGCCTGGATCGGCTGCAAAGGGGCTTCCGGAACAGGAGTAGGAGCGGGGGTCGCCGCTGGTGGTTCAGGAACCGGCGCCGGGGCTGCTGCAGCGGGTGCGGGTGGCGCTGCCTCTCTGCGTTGCTGCCGGCGATTTGGCCCCGCCTGGGCAGACGCTAATGACACAGTCGCGACGAGCGCAGCCAGCAATAGGAGTTGAAGCATCCATCCAGCGGGTAAGCACACGGCTACTGACCGATGAAGCTGAAGCCTGATAGACCCGGTGGGAAGGATGGACTTCACTGCCGCTACCCCTTTCACTGCCTCTTACCGATTGATAATTCCCGTATTCGCTGAGGATCCTGAATGGACTCCCGGCATTGCGGAAACTACGAGTTGGGGAAGGTCTTCGATGTGCACAAGTCGTTGCACATGATGATGCGAAGGTACTAAGCCCTTCATTTAGCACCACGCTTGATCCCCGATGTTTGCTCTAGCGCAAAGATCGGACCCTAAATTCCGCCTCGCGAAAACGATCTTTCCCGCTAAATCAGTCTCCAGATCGTTGCAATCTCAGCGTAACGAGCTCGTGAACCTCGTCGGAAACACCGGAGGACCCTTTTCGTGAGAAAACGTCCTCTGGGCCTGATTGCAAAGACCTCTGCCTCCAGACGGCGTAGATCGCCGGATAGACCAGCAACTCAAGAACGAACGAGGCCAGGATTCCACCCACCATCGGAGCCGCAATGCGCTTCATGACGTCGGCGCCGGTGCCCGTGCTCCACATAATCGGCAACAGGCCGATAAACATGGTCGCGAAGGTCATGAATTTAGGGCGGAGGCGCTTTGCCGCGCCATGCACGATAGCCTCACCCAGATCCGCAACTGTACGCATACGGCCATCACGCCGGGCCTCGTCGTAGGCGAGGTCCAGGTAAAGAAGCATATAAACGCCGGTCTCAGCGTCGATGCCCATCAGCGCGATCAATCCAACCCAAACACCCACGCTGATGTTGTAGCCGGCGAGATAAAGGAAGAGCACGGCTCCGACCGCGGAAAAGGGCACGGCCAGAAGCACGATCATCGTCTTGGTCAGCGAGCGCGTATTGAGGAACAACAACAGGCAGACAATCGCGAGCGTCAGCGGGACGACCTGGGTCAGGCGATGCTTTACACGCTCCATCGCCTCATATTGACCGCTCCAGGTGATGGCGTATCCGGCAGGCAGCTTTACGCGGTCCCGAAGCAGTACGGCCGCTTCGTTGACATAACTTTCCGGGTCACGATTCGCAACATCGACGTACACGTAGCCCGTCAGCAATCCATCTTCATCGCGGATCATCGAAGGCCCGCTGGTGGTATGGATCTCCGCGAGTTCTCCCAAGGGAATCTGTCGCTGACCACCGGCTGGGACAAGCACGCGCTCAAGCGCTCCAAGGTCGCTTCGGAAATCCCGCATGTAACGCACGTTTACCGGGTACCGTTCGCGGCCCACGACAGCGGTGGTCACATTTTCACCGCCGATCGCATTCTCAACGGCCGTCTGCGCGTCCTCAACGCTCAGGCCGTAGCGTGCCAGCTGATCTCGCTTCCAATCGAAATCGAGGAAGTAACCCGTCCCGGTCCGCTCGGCGAAAACACCACGAGTGCCCTTGACCTGGGGCAGGAGCTTTTCAATCTGCGTGCCAATCGTCTCGATGCTAGCGAGATCCGCGCCCGAAACTTTGAGTCCCACCGGCGTGCGCATGCCGGTCGTGAGCATGTCGATCCGGCCCTTGATGGGCATGGTCCAGGCATTGCTGAGCCCGGGCACCTTCAGGCTCTGATCCATCAGATGGACCAGCTCTTCGGATGAAATGGTGTCGGGCGTGATGTGCCGTAAAACATCTCTCACCGAATCCGGAGCCCACGACGAGTACCAGGTATCGACGTGCCGCCATTCGGAGCGCGGCTTGAAAATGATGACCGTCTCAAACATTGAGAGCGGCGCGGGATCGGTCGAGGTCTCAGCGCGGCCTGCCTTTCCCAATATGCGATCGACTTCGGGGAAGCGAGCAAGAATCCTGTCAGTATCCTGCAGCAGCGCCTGGGCCTGGGTAATCGAAATCCCAGGCATCGTGGAAGGCATATAAAGAATGGCGCCTTCATCAAGCGGGGGCATGAATTCCGATCCGAGGCTCAGGAAAATCGGAATCGAGAGGACCACCATCGCCGCAGCGCCGCCGATGACGGCCCACTTCCAGCGCAGGGTCCAGCGCACTACGGGTTCGTAGGCGCGCGTCATGCGGCTGCTGAGGAAGTGATCTTCCTCGGAGCGAATCTTTCCGACGAGCAGGGTATTCACGAAGCGGCAAAGCCACTCGGGCCGGAACGATAACGGCTCGACTCGGGTGAGCAACAGCCGCAAAGCAGGGTCGAGCGTGATCGCCATCGCGGCGGCGATGAGCATAGCCAGCGTCTTCGTATAGGCCAGGGGCTTGAACATCCGGCCTTCCTGCGCTTCGAGCGTCAGAACCGGCAGGAACGAGATCGCGATGACAAGCAATGCGAAGAAGGTAGGGCCAGCAACTTCCTTCACGGCGGCGATGATGACCGCGCGGTAATCACCGCGACGGCCTCCGCGCTCCCACTGTTCCAGCTTTTTGTGCGCCTGCTCGGCGACGACAATCGAGGCATCAACCAGTTCGCTGAACGCGATCGCGACTCCCGCCAGCGACATGATGTTGGCGCTGATGCCCATCAACCGAAACGGGATGAATGACAGCAGCACCACAATGGGCATGGTGAGGATGGGAATGGCCGCGCTGGGAAAATGCCAGAGGAAGATCAGAATGATCAGGGCTACCGTAACCACGACCTCAAAGATGGTCGTGTTTACGTTGTTGATCGCGCGATGAATCAATTCCGAGCGATCGTAAATCGGGACGATCTTGACGCCTTCCGGCAGAGACGGGCTGATTTCGGCGATCCTGTGCTTAACGCGATCGATGACCGAGAGCGCATTCTCACCGTTGCGCATGATCACGATGCCGGAGACGACTTCTCCCTTGCCGTCCAAATCCGCGACACCGCGGCGTAGATCGGGTCCTTCGACAACCTGGCCGATATCCCGGATGCGAATCGGCGTGCCGTCCGGGCTGGCATCGAGCACGATATTGCCGAATTCTTCGATGGATTTCGCGTAGCCGCGGCCCCGGACCATGTATTCGGTGCCGCCGAATTCAAGCAGCCGTCCTCCAACTTCCTGATTCCCACTGCGAACCGCCTCGACCACTCGGCGGATGGGAATGCCGTACGCTTGCAGGCGATTGGGATCGACGTTGACTTGATATTGCTTGCTGTAGCCGCCAACCGGAGCCACTTCCGCCACGCCTTGCACGGCGCGCAGGTAATACCTCAAATACCAATCCTGGTAGGAACGCAGATCGGCGAGGCTGTGTTTTCCGGAGGTATCGACCAGCGCGTATTGGTAGACCCAACCCAACGCGGTGGCGTCCGGACCGATTTCTGTTTGCACTCCTTCAGGCAGGTGCGATCTGACGCCCGACAGGTACTCCAGCGCCCGTGAACGGGCCCAGTAAATGTCAGTGCCGTCTTCGAAAACTACATAGACATATGAGTAGCCGAAGTCGGAGAGGCCGCGAACCGTCTTTACTTTCGGAGCACCCGTCATCGCGGTAACGATTGGGTACGTCACTTGATCTTCGATGATGTCGGGGCTGCGGTCCCAGCGCGAATAAATGATGACCTGGGTTTCACTGAGATCCGGCGTGGCATCGAGGGGCAAAGACATCATGGCCCGCCATCCGAACAGGCACGCGACCGTGATCACCGCGAGCACCAGCAGCTTGTGCTTCACCGAAAAATCGATTACGCGATTAATCATGAATGGTGCCCGGATGGATTCGAAGCCAGGTAGTGTTCGGGTCGCGCGGAGAATTTCTTCTTGCAGCGATCGGAGCAGAAGTAATACGTGACACCATCGCGCGTGAGCGTGTTGCCTTCCGCCACCGCTTTCGCGGCATCAATGCTCATGCCGCATGCGGCGTCTTTCACCTTCCCTGAACTGACGGCGACTCCCGATTCCACATTCGATTTGGGCGAAGCCGGGGCATGAGGCTGAGCACTCGACTCGCGCCCCGCTTTCAGCCTGCTCTCGGAATCCACCAGGAACGTCCCGGCGGTAACTACGCGTTCTCCCGCGGTTAACCCGCTCAGGATCTGCACGCGATCTCCGGAGCGCCAACCGACTTGCACCGCACGCGGCTCGAAAACGCCGCTGCTGCGTTCGACATAGACTCTCTGCTCGCGTCCCGAATCGATCAGTGCATCGATTGGAACGGTCAGTCCCGAAGGAGCGGCGACGGGCAATTCGACGTCGACGAACATGTCAGGCCGGAGTGCGAAGCCTGGATTCTCGGCTTCCAGCCGGAGTTTCAGAGTTCTTGTATTCGGATCTACCTGGGGCAGGATATCGGTGACATGAGCCGTAAACGTCTTCCCCGAATTGCTCAACGTCACGCGAGCGGCGCTTCCAGGCTTTACGTTCGGCGCCTCGTTGCCGTAAACATCGGCCACAATCCAGACTTTGCTGAGATCGGCGATGCGATAGAACTCCATGGAACGGTCGAAGTGCTGGCCCGGCGTGACGCTTCTCGAGATGATGAATCCATCGACTGGAGAAACGACGTCGATGGTTTCAGGAAGCTGACGGTTCGTGTTCATTTCCTGAATCTGCGCTTCGCTCATGCCAAGGTTGCGCAACCTGTCGGTGTATCCCTGGATGCTGCTGACTCCCTGCTTGTTCAGCGCGCCGGGAAAAGGCACAGTCCGGGAACCGTCTTTGCCGGTGGCACCGGGAACGCCCGCGGTTGCGGCGAGGAACCCGGATGCGACTGCCAGCGAGTCTCCGCCATAGCAGGTCGCAAGCTTCTGATCTTTTTTGACGTGCTGACCAACGGAATCGTTGAACGTATCCCGGATGAATCCATCCATGCCGGTGTCGACTTTGTAGACGCGCGTATCTTCGGCGGAAACGCGCCCGAGGACGCGAAGCCTGCTGGCCCCGGAGGCGCTTTCTACTGGTGCAACGTGAATCCCGAAAAGCTGTTGCTTGTCAGTGTCTATGGATATGGAGTGCGGCGATTCCGGCATCCCGGGCTTTACGGGCGCCGACACAGAATCGGCATAAACGGGTTCCAGCGGCATCCCGCAGTCGGGAGCAATCCCAGGGTGATCCGACTTATAGTCGGGATGCATGGGATCGACCCAGTACAGCACGCGGCGGGAATCAGGACTTGCGATTGTGGCGGGCTGAGCCGTACGACGCCGTCCCGCCACGAAAGAAACAACCATCAGCAGAGCAACCGCAATCGCACCAAATACTTTTTTCATCGCATGCTGCCTCACCACAGGTCAGAGCGTTGAGCGTTTTCTTTCCCACAAAGTGCTTCTAGTTGGGAGACGAGGTAGAACCAGCCGCCGGCGCGTTATTTGCCGGCGCTGCCGTGCCGGGCGCCGTAGCGGGAGCGGCCGCCGGTGCAGCAGAGGATCCCGAACCTTCCGCAGCGGCTGCCATCTTGGCGGCATTCGCGGCGCGAGCGGCCTGGGCCGCGGCGGCGGAGCGCTCATCGGCCTGCTTGTACAAGGCGGCACGGCGCGATTCCATGTCTTCATGGGCGGCGGTCGCGACGCGCAGATCCAGGAGCTGCTTGTCCAGATGTTTCATCAGCAGATCCCACATATCCAGGTTCTGTTTTGCGAGCGAGTCCTTGGCCGGGGCCTTGGCGCGCATCTGCTTCAGCAGTACGTGCATGCTGGCGACCGTCTCCTGCAGGTCCTGCAAACGTTGGCGCGGCGTCACGTTCTGTAAATTGGTTGCCCGCGCTCCGGGGCCCATCGGCGACATTCTCCGCGGCGTCAGTCCTTGCGGCTGCATCGGGATCGGAGTCGGCGCGGCGGCCGGAGCGGAAGCCGGTGCCGCGGCGGGAGCGGGTTCAGCGCTCTGGCCCCAGAGGCCTGTTCCCGCGAGAATGATCAGAGCTGCAGTCGCAGTTTTCAACGTCATGATTTCCTCTCCTTGGAGATGATTCAGGCGGCCAAAATTCTCGCACACGCCAAAGCTGCTGCGCGGCTGTCGGCAACCGGCAATTCAGAACTATGAGTCCAGGCGATCGGGGGAGGGCTGAAGCCATTAACGAGGCATCGCAAACCGCGAATCATCCAGTTTGGGATTCGCCACGATGCTCTCGATTAGAATCTTTTCCGTGTCCTTCACGCCTTCAACTCTCGTCTCAAGCACGTAAGGCATCACGATTCCGTTTACCGGACGATAGTCGCTGAAGTAAGTGGCAACGGGATGTTCCTTGCCATCAAGGCGGCGCGGATTCCCTTCCACCTTAGTCTCGAGGAAGGTTTCTGCGTCGACCCAGTCGTGGCGGACATTGCCGCTCTTGTCAGTCACCTTCAGCTTGTAGCAGTTGCGGCCGTCCACGACTTCCACGCCTTCGAGATCCACCTTGGCTCCCTTCGACGAGTAGTCGATGAGAAGTCCGTCGAGGTCGGAATCTTTGGAGGCGGCCTTGAGTTCATCCGCCGTGAAATTCTCGACCTGGTGACGATTCAGGAAGGGGCGGAGCTTCCAGCCCTGAGACCCGTTGTAGACCTGGACCGCGGTTTGGCCATGGAATTCAATTTCAACCCGAACCTTATGACCGCGCTGCAGATCCATCAGGAACGGGAGCTGCGCTTGTTCGGATGGCCGCTTGGGGACGACTTTCGCGGCCTCGGACTCGTTGGGAACTGGAATCGTTGACCGCTGATTCCCGCCTGCGTCCATTTTTCCCTTCATTTCCAGCGTGTTGACGGCGCGCCACGCGCTGAGGCCGCCGCGAGCTGTGACATTCTTATCGACGATCTGTTGCACGGTCAGTTTGGCGATTGGCGCTTTCGTCTCCGAGCCGGCCATCGCCAGCGGGACCAGCGCCGCAATTACGGTTACGCGAATCAGATTCAAACTTCTCATCGGCAGAACTCCCCTTGTTCGCAGGATGCCTGGCGGAACCTAGATCGGCCGGAGCAAATCACTGGCTCAATCATGGATTCGAATCACGAATCAGTCGTGATCCCTTCCGCTTTCGGATCCTTTTCTTCGGATGCACTGCTGGGTTTTCGTTCAGTTGACGGGGGACCGGGGGTTTTGAAATGGATCCCGCACGCCGCTTGACTATTCGATTATTACTCCTCTTCCGTAACCTCCAATTTGCTCTGGAGCAAAGAAGTGGGGAGATATGAATAAGAATGCACTTCCGCGCCTTGGAAGTGCCGGGGCCATGCCTTCTAGGGGAGAATGCCTAATAAACCATTGATAATGCGGCGCTTAACGGCCATCCGTTGAGAGCATCCGAGTCAGTTGACGATCAGTCCCTGGGCCCGGAAAGAGCCAATGACCACGTCGACGTGATGGCCCTTCTTTACTGGCCGACCCCGGTTAGAGAATGCCATCCAGTAGGTCTTTCCCGCTTCCGGGGTGCTTGCCTGCCGGAGCGCACCTACCTTTTCAAGCGAAGGAACGACGAGCTTGACGTGAGCTTCTTCGTCGATGAGAGAGGGTTCCAATTTCTTGTCGTTGAGGGTCTTGGCTTTTTCCGGGTCCACCACGCGATAGGAAAAACGAATGATCTCGCCGGATTCAGCATATTTCACGGCGAGAGAGTCGACTCCCCACATTCCTTCGTAGTACATGGTGGCGCGCCGCGGAGGACGATTCGGCAGAATCGGTTCGGGCTTTCCGGCGGGAGCCGCTTTCGTCTTTGCCGACTTCGCAGTTGGTGTCGTGGGAGACGACGCCGCATTCGTTGTATTGGCAGCCGGAGTTGCGCTCTGAGCGAGCAAAGTTCCACACAGCACAAGGATGAAAAGCCCAAAACGAATCATAAGAATGGTCCTATTGGCAGAACAGGGAGGGTGACTGATGGTAGCACGAAACCGGACATCCATCGCGTTTCTCTGGATGTCCGGCTCCTATTGTCCCGATTGATCATTGTTCGCCCAAAGCAGAAAGTGCGAGGCACTGCAGGTTGTTCTCGCCAGCAGTATTCGACCGCAGTTTTCCGCTAACAGATCCGGGACAGCCCCGGCTGCCGCGCGAACAGCGGCGCCAGCCCCAAGCTCCTTCTTATTTCTTTGCCGGCGCCAGGGTCATCGTGCAGGCCGAGATGGCCTGGGTTCTGGGCACGGTCTTGAGCTGATCCTGAATTGCATCGTAGGACTCCCGGAAACCGGGGCTCTCGAGGATGTCATTCAGGTCCTTCTGTGAAACGCCCTGTACGACCAGTCTCTTGAACGCCCCTGCCTCGGGCGCCAATGCTGGATCGATGTGAGCGCAAAAATCCAGGATGCCTTCGACGCGAGCCAGGCTTGCATCCTTCGGACACTCGGCAGATGCCATGTTGGAGAAAGCAAGAAGCGCGAGCGCATAGACGATGTGGCGGACTTTCATACCCTTACCTCCATATTTCCCTGTTTGCAAAACCAAATCATGATTTCTTGCTGCACTTGCAGGGGAAGGGGAGGCAGGGGGATGATGCAGCGCTTCTTCGATTTTTATTTAATGATGCTGCTCGCGAGTTTCCTCGCGAGCAGCATCGTAGCCGTTGTTCAAACCGACTGGCAGCGCACTTATTGTGCGGTTCCAGTCAGCGTAGCGCTTTGCGTACCAGCAGCATCCGTGATCGACAAGGTCGCGGTCTTCGCTCCAGTGGTCTGCGCCGTCAGCGGTTTGAACTGCACAGTTACCGTGCAGCTTGATCCCGGTGTCAGCGAGGTTTGACCAGAGAGTTGCCCGTTGCCCGCAGGTCCGCAGGTGGAGAGCAACCGCGCAATCGCGAACTCGTTGGCGTTCGCGCCGGTAATTGTTGCCTGAGCTGGAACATTCAGGTTCACGTTTCCGGTGTTGGTGAGTGTGAATGTCTGAGACGGATCCAGAGTGCAAGCCAACACTCCCAAGCCGGTACCCGGGCAGTTCCGCGTCTGGTTTCCGAAGTTATGCGAGGCCGGACTCCACGATGCACTCAGAACAGGCGCCACCGCCGTTCCGGTCAAAGTCACCGGTGAACCGGAGACCGCGACGCTGGCTGTGATCGTAGCGGTACCGGTGGAACTGGTTACGCCAGTTCCAGGCGAGTACACGATATCGATCGTGCAGTTGACACCCGCAGCCAGCGTTGCGCCGCAAGTCCCGCCTGCATTTCCAGCCGGCCGCGAGAACGGAGCGGTAACGACTACATTGATGCCCGTTGCCCCAGAGGTTCCGGTGTTATGGAGCGTCAGAGTCTGAGCCGCAGTGGTCTGACCTTGAACTCCGCTGAAGTTTAACGACGTTGGCGTCACATTCAACACCGCGGTCGGAGTCGCCTGATACTCGACGGCACCGATGTCGATCTTCGATCCCCGAACATCGGGTCTCGGGTTGCCGAAGAAGTCCGTCGTAGGAGCGATTCCGTACGTCGAGGCATTCGTCGGGATGTAGTCGACAGCCGGCGACGTGGAATTGAGCACGTAGTTACCGAGTGCCGGTCCCGCGCCGTAGTTGCTCTCGATTCCGTCGTTAGCCGAGACGGTCGGGTTGGTCATCGAAAGCGGTCCCCAGGTCATGTTGACCCAGTTGTTGCCTTCGTCGACGGTAGCGACGGTCTGCAGCGTGAACAACGGATTCGGAACCGTAGCATCTGCGATACCCGGAGGAACATTCCAGGTTCCGGCTTGATACTCCGGCGGAACGCGCGAGCCGTTGCAGTACTGGCTAGCGATTCCCAGCGGATTTCCAGCGCCAGTCGGAGTCAGGTCGTTGCTGCCGCCACCAACTTCAGAGGCATTGGTCAGCACCGAGTAAACCGGCGACAACTGCATCGTGACTGAACCGTTCTTCGAGTGCTGGCCAGGACCCGTGTCGCCGCGGACGCCGAGATCCCAGTAGCTCGAGCCGGCGACGCATTGACCGGTAGCGGTCTGGTTTGCGGGAATGCTGCCCAATCCTACCGGCTGGAACGCATTGTAGAGCGTCACCAGGTTCTGCTGGAATTGCGAGCTCTCCTGTGCGCCCACACCGACGTAGAACGAACGGTTCTGCCAGAACACGTTATTGGCAAGGTACGGATTCGAGTACACCTTGCAGTTCGGGTTGTGCTGCGGGCAGGTCAGCGTTACCCCTGCCAGCGCCGCGGTGAGTGGCGTGCTGTTTTGCATCGACACCAAACCGGCAGCCTGTGGCAGAGACGTACTGCCGTTGTTGGTCGGCTCGCCAGGCGTCTGAGAGCTCGCCAGAGGAGCACCGAGGGTGTTGAACAACACACCAGCGGTCGCGGTGCTGTCGTTGGAAGCTACGGTGTTGTTGACGAAGGTCACCGCAAGAGCATCTTCGAACGACACGCCGCCGCCATCCCAGCCGGCCACGTTGTTCACGATGATGTTGTTGGAGACCATCGGCGCGTACCAGCGGGACGGAGTGCGCGGGAAGTTTGTGACTTCCGTTCCGTTCACCGACTGGAATCGGATACCGCCGCCAGAGCCAGCTTCCGCCGCGTTGCCCTGGATCAGGTTGGCGTTGATGACCAGGTTCGGTCCTACGCCGTCGCTGAATCCTGGAGGACAATCCGCATCGGCCGCCAGTCCGCACACCGGGTCGGTATCAGGAGTACCCATGATCATGAGACCGCCGCCGTTGGTTGGAATGGTCGGATTCAAACTCTGGTTGAAGGCGATGGTGTTGTGCTCGATGTCGCCGTTGAAGCTGAATCCCATGTGGGCCACACCGCCGCCGTCGCCGGAGCTCATGTTGCCGCAGATCCAGTTGTAGTTGAACTTGTAGTAGTCGGCACCGGTACAGAACGTCACGCCACCGGCACCCGCGAGGGTTCCGGAGAAGAGTTCGTCTCCGATGGACGAGTTGTTAGTCACCGCGTTGTGGTGCAGGTTCACGCGCAGGTTGAAGCAGTACGGCTGTTGCTCGTTCGTGCGCAGGTTGTTCACGCAAGATCCCGGATCCGCGTTGGTGGTGCTGTTCTGCAGGTACTGCGGCGGGAACTCGCCCTGGCCGACGTTGATGCCGCCACTGAGAGTACCCGTGTTGCTGTAGACGCGGTTGTTGGAAATTTCCAGGTTGTGGTTCCAGCCGTGGACGAAGATGCCACCGCCACCTTGCGAGCTATCCGTGATTCCGAGACCGTCGATACGTGACGGGTTGCAATCAAAGTTGCTCGGGAAAGGATTGGTGGGCGTGCTCCGCGTGCCACCGCAATTCAGCTGGCTAAGAAGCGTCGTACCGGTCGGGAACGTGTCGCTTCCGAACGGGTTGGAGTTCCTCGGGAATCTCACGCCCTTACCCAACACGGTGATGCCTGCGCCTTCGTACGCGCCCATCAGCGTCGGCTCCTGCAAGAGTTCCGCCAGGTTGCCGTTCAGAGTGGCATCCCATCCCACAGTCGCTTCGAGAGGCAGACGATCGACCGCGAAATTCTGCGCGGTCGGGCAGGTGTAGGTACCGCCGTTGTTGGCAGTGTCAGAGGGGTTGTCGAACGGATTGGCCGAGCTGATCGGACGGCCGTTGATGGCGATGCCGAAGAGGCAGGCCACCTGGCGGCGCCACGGGTCGAGCAATCCTGCAGGCTGGGCGTTGGCGTCGATGACGCTCGACGCAGCTCCCACACCTTGCAGACGTACCGGCTTCCACATGATCAGCATTTCCTTGTAGGTTCCCGGGGGAACGATGATCAGGTCGCCCGGCGATGCCGCGTCGATGGCCTGCTGGATCGCGCCGGGACCAGTTACGGTCATTGGCGCGTTGCTGGCCACGATGGTCGGCGCCTTGCCGCCGACGGTGACGGTGACGGTGTCGATCGATTGTTTTCCGGCCGCAGTCGTAATGCTCAGCTCACCGCATCGGGCAGTTGAGCCGCCGTAGATAGACTGTTGCTGGATGGTGCAGGTCGGAACGGTGCTGGGGACGGTTGCCGTAATTGACGTATCCGACCAGGAAGTAACGGTTGCCACCGCTCCGCCGATGGTCACCGATCCCTGACCGGTGCCGAAGCCGAAGTGACGATTTACGGTCTTGTTGCTGTACGGCGCGGCGGTCCCGGAAGGACCAACGTATCCGTAGTTCTGGACCTGCTGATCGCCCAATGCGGTGATGACGATGCTATGACCAGCCGCACTCACCCAGGGGCCCGCGACATCGCCAGTCACGCTGGCAATCGCCGGAGTCGCATCCGGGTACGAGCAGTCGGGGTGGTTGTATCCCGCCGAGAAGGCCGAGGTTGGCACGACCGGCGTGTCGAGGTACTGCGTCTGTCCTGGCATATAAGGCAGTTCGTAGCAGAACTGGCTGTAAGCCGGGTTGAACAGCGGATCTGTGATGACGCCAGCCGATGTCGTCTGGTTCTTGTCGTTCATGCAGAAGATCATCATGGTCGGCGAGTAGCCAGTCGGGTTGGGCGGATTGACTTCCCACGTGGAGTAGGTCAAGCCGTCGTAATCACCCCACCAGTCGGAGTAGACACGATTGATTTCAGCACCGGTCCAATCCTTCACAGAGATGGGCATATTCGGCGGAGCAAACTTCTCGCCGAATTGCGGTGAGAACGGATCAAATTCGGAGGTGAAGTCGTCGGTGATAACGCCGGTGAACTTCGCCGCCTTGTGAGTCGAGGTGTAGACGTAGAACTTGGCGGTTGCGCCAGTTCCAGCACTCAAGGTGACTTCCTTGCGATCGCAGAGATTCCGGGTTGCGCCAGCGAACGGCGAAACCTGTTGCGACTGCGGGAAGAGGCTGATGTAGTCAGGAACCGTGCGCAGGTCGCCGACACAAGGCCATGTCGGCTCGGGAATGAAGGCCGGGACGATGCCGTTGTTCGGGCTTGCACCCAAGCTCTGCGTCGGGTTCTGAAGGTTATAGCCGTTGTAGCCGGCACCCGGATATTGCTGCGAAGAATTCACCGAGGCCTGGTCGGGCAGGATGAAGATGTCGCCGAGCCCACCGAACTGTTGCGTAACCGGTGCGATGAAGTTATCGCCAATCAGAATGTTCTTGTCTTCTTCCTTGACGATCTCGTAACCCTGGGGCGGTACAACTTCGACTACGTACTTGCCCGGGGGCAACATGTCTTCTTTGTTGTAGCGGAATGGATCGGCAGCATCGGTGTTCTTGACGCAAATCGTGCAGTTCGTGCCAGTCGTATTACCGGTCTGGGGATTGCGGCCGGTGACGCTGGGGAACGAATACATTCCGTCGTATGGCGCAGGCTGCAACTGATTCCAGTTATGCATGCCGTCATAACACTTGAACTGCGAGTTATCCGGCAACGCGGTTGGCGATGCACTGACGTTCAAAGTTCCCGCGGTGGCGTGTTGCTTGCCATACCAGTCGAGGTAGTTGGGCTGGTTGAGCAGCGAGAAGTAGAAGATATCGCTGGTCGACTGGCCGGGGCAGTTCATATTCGGAACGCCGTCAGAGCGGAAGCCCTGAGCCCAGTCGTCGAAGCTGCTGGTTTGCGTGGTATCGACCAATGTCAGCGTCTTGGTCACGCCGTCAGCAGCAAGCCCTTCCTGGTACAGGTTGATGGTTACGTGAGGAACGAGAGGTTCCCACTGCGTCTGGACCAGCATCTGCGGGTCATCAAAGGGACGCGTGGAAGCATAGACCACGTGCCCATGGATGCCACCGGTTTCGTTCGCGGCGTAGGGAATCTTGCCGAACTCGATGAAGTTGTTCTGACCGGAGAATCCTTGCCAGCCTTCGGCAGCAACCCAGCCAGCATCGATACGGCCGGTGGATACGCCGGGGCCGCTTGGGACCGGGGCCGCACCCATTGCCACGTTCACGCGAGTGCTGCAATCCGCATCCCCGCAATAAACCGCGCCGGGAACGGACAGAGGGGCAGGCAGCGGATTGGCGTCGATCGTATTCGCCATGTTGGCGCCGATCGTCGACGTGCCGCAAGCCGGATAGCCCGTGCCGGAGATCGGTGCTGATGCCCCCGGTTTGGCCGAGGTCAGCGCGCAGGTCGTCAGCGTGCCGTCCGCAGGACCACCCGCGTCGTAAACGGTGTGGATGCCAGTGGTCTTGTAACGGGTCACGTCGGTTTCGACGACGTACCAGTTGAAGAGCGGGAAAGTTTCGTTGAAGTTGGCCACACCGTTCAAATCTGTGGTCAAGTTGTTAGCCAAGCTGCCATCGCGATAACGAACACTGACCGGCACCAACGAAACGCCACCTTCATCGGATTCGAAGATGCCGTCGCGGTTGTCGTCAATGAACGTGCGGGTATTGACGTTGGCTTGCCACTGGCTGCTGGCGATATCGCCCAGGTCGCAAACGCTCGCCGTGGTCGCCGACCCAGCGCAGTTCAGTTTTCCGGTAGAGCTGTTCAGCGTAAGTCCAACCGGAGTTGACAGGCCATCGACGATGATGTCGTTCCACTCGTCGAAGGTGGTGACGCGCCAGTCACCGGCGGGCAATCCGGAGACCTTGAAGGTGCCATCGGCGTTGCAGTAGGTGAACGCGAAATCTTCGCCGTCAGGATCGCCAATGCTGACGTAGCACTGTGTGAAGGCGAAGGAATCGTGCGATCCGCTGCTGTAGAGACGCTCATCTGGCGTGCGGCTCATACGCTCGGTGGTGATCTTGCCCTGGATAGTCAAGTTGCAAGGGGAAGGCGCCGGATTGCCTTGCGGATTGGTTACCGGCGAATTGGGATCGGTGCCCGCGCAAATGCCGGGCAGCCGGCCATTGATGATCGCCGGATTGGCGAAGCCGATCTGTACGTGATATCCGGCGGGTCCAAATTCCTGGAAGTACGCCGGCTCACCGATACGGAGGAAGGAGTCATGCGCCTTCTGACCGTCGAGCGTGTTGGTTTGCAGCCAGTTTTCACCGCGGGAGATGCGGTCGGCGCCGGGGATCGCCTGGACGCTGAACCGGCCGGGCATAAGGTTAGCAACAACGGCCTGGCCTGCCAGCGGAGAGAGCGTCGCTCCATCCGACTCGTACTTCGGGCACGTGACGATCATGCCGGTGATGCCCGGCGCATTCGTTCCCGCCGCTATTCCTGAAGTCGTGATCGGGCAGGCATCGAAACCGGTAACCGGATCGATGGTCCCGTCGAGACTGTTCGAGAGCGGCTGGTTGAACATGTCGTAGGTCATCTGGCCGGTTACGTCACCGGAACCGCCCATGTCGTCCCACAGGAGGATGTTGAACCCGCCTAAACCGGGCTCGTTAGGGGAGAGCACATCAACACCGCCGCCGGCATCCTGTTCACCGTTGAGCGGGAAGTCGTCTTCGAACACGTCAACTGAGAGCTTGGCGGGTGGGAATGGATCCTGCTCTACCAAGACCGTGACGGAGGTTTGGCCCGGGCCGATGGGAGCGCCGCCCATGCTGTGACCGCACGTCGAAGCTGTTTGGTTCTGGCTCGTGTTGTAAGTCGAGCAGGTGGCTGAGCCGTTTCCTGAAATGAAGGGATTGGCAGCATCACCAGGCAGCACTGAAATGTAGTAGCGCTTGGTTGGGTCGAGTTGAACCTCGCTTGGCAGAACCGCGGTCTTCTGCGATGCGGTAGTCCGGCAAACGCCGTTGCCTACGTCGCAAACCGCAGCCTGACCGAGGAGTGTCTGGCCAAATTCGCACGACAGCGGGCCAGTGCAGCCTTGCGCAACGAACGGCATGTCGCTGGTATGGAAATTCGTCCCGAGAATTGGAACGGTTCCAGTGCTCGTCGTCATACCTTGGCAAGCCGCAGGAGGTGTCGACGTGCCATAGTTCGTCGTGCAAAGAGGATTGATGTAGAAGGATCGATCTTCTTCGATGATCCAGCGATAGTCCGCGCCCGGGATTGCAACGCCGGTTTTACCGTCCTGAACCGTGACCTGGAGGCCAGATCCGGCGGGGAACGTTATCGTCGCCTGCAATGGACTCGCGATCGGAGTGCCTTGCGCATTCTTTACCGTGTAGGTAAAGGAATAGGTTCCAGCAGCCGGGACCGAGGCTGTGAAGCCACCAGCCTGATCAGCCACGACCGTGACTCCGGTCGGCGCCGTTACGGAGGATTGCACGACAGAGAGCTGATAACCCGCTCCGTCTTTACATCCTTCCAGTAATCCGGGATTGGGAACGCGAATGAACGTAGCCATCTGCGAGGTGAAGGATGGGTTTGCGCAACTAATCCCACCTGCTCCCTCGATGGTTGCCGCACCAAGGCTTACCGTTGCACACACCGGGGTTGTCGATGCCTTGGTCGTGCCGTTCGCGCAGTATCCAAAGGTATCGGTGGTAGCCGTGCTGCCGGAATTTGGCGTGTAGGTAAATGTACCGTTCGTATTGAGGACGACGGTGCCATTCGCTGCCATGGCGGTGGCGTCGAGCTGAACGCCGAAGACATTCACGTCGTTGGCGATCACACCCTTGGAAGGATCGGACAGAGTAAATACCTGCCCGGCGATGAGGCCTGCATAAGAATCGGAATTCGCAGTGGCAGCGCCTAAGGTAGCTGCCGCCGGGAGGCTTGAGCCACTCACGCCGATGTAGGCGAGCATGCCGGCATCGCGATTAATCTTGTTTCCGGAAAGGCTCAACTGGCGGTCATACACGGGAAGCGCAGTCGTGGTCGAAGCTGGAACGTTGATCATCACGTCATACGTCTTGCCAGCCGCCATGAAGACTTCGGTCTGGACTCGTGCCCCGATCGGATTGATCGCGGTGCCGGAGGCGGTCAAAAGTCCCGGGACTGTGTTGCCGTCTTCCGCAATCAACTGGAACCCACCCGCTCCATTGGGAGCCGTAGATCCCACGATCGAGGGAATGTGCATGTGCGAGCCGGCATTGACGAAGCGCACCAGGACGTTGCCCGTCCCGGAAGTCACTCCGGTCACAGGCGACCATGGGAACAATGAGCCGGTAGCATTAGTCCGGGAGAAGGCCACGCCGTTAATGGTGTAGTAGGTCGGGGTGTAGTTGACGGCCGGGGGATAGCAAGTGTGAACAGTCGGGTCGCCGCAAGATCCCGCGACACCTGACCACACCGCTGTCTCGCTGAACCCAGACGTGTTGACCGCGGTACTAACGAGGTTGTTCTGAACTGGATCAATTTCACCGAACAACAAGGGAACTTCGGAGTTGTAGGTCACGCCCGGATACGCCGTGCCGGCGGTGCTGCCTGTTGGAGCGGTCGTCACGACAAGGATGCCGTACAGACCCATCGGGCCCTGAATCGAAGGGTGTGTGCCCGACTCGAGGAGGTATGTCCCTGGACGCAGAGTCGGCCAATTCAAGAGCGTGGTCCCGCCCGCTGCCACTTCCGTGCCGAAGGATTGCACGCGCGGCCCTTGCTTAGGCGCTGTAAAGGTAGCGCCCGTGTTGGCCGTCGGCCAGGTGACACCCTGGGGATTGGCATTGTGATCGGGGCTTGGGGTGGTGGTGCGCTGGGTGGGGTCACCCAATCCACCGCCGATCTGTCCGACGATCATCAGCGAGGTGGGAACACTTCCACCGGTGAAGGTCAGATTGTTCGTCAGGTTGATCGCCAGACCGCCCGTTGCAGTCGTGGGAACGGTGATGACAACAGGCGACCATGTGCCAGACGCGTTCGGATTCAACGGGGCACAGGTTGCCGATGAACCAGTCACGGCGGCGCCGCACGTGTAGCCCCACATGGGGACGACATTGCCATCGGGCAGCGTCACGGTGGACGGCCCGGCGGTCAAGTTAACTTGCTGCTGGCCGAGGGCCAAGCCAGCTCCGAGGAGGAGGACAGTGAGAAACAGAGCGGCTTTCGTCATGTTGTTTTTGAAGTGGCTGAATCGCATTGCTGTCTCCTCGTGATTAATTGGACTCGTCGATTACGAATTCCCGGGAATCGAGCAGCATCATCATCAGCATGCCGCCCGGGAAAACGTTGTTGGTTGTGATCTCGCGCTCGTTGTGCGAGTGCCACATGAAAGCGAAGCCGCGCTCACCGGCGGGATTCTGCTGCACGTTCGAGGGCAACAGGTTCGTGTTCGGTCCCACAGCGCGCGTGGTCGCGTCTTGCCCGAGGTACGGGCTGCCGCTGTACCAGGCGCCGTTGGTGAGGATGAGGGGGTTGGGCAGAGTCGCCGGACCGCCGCTGGGCACATCACCTACAGGTGCTACTTCGAGAGGCTTGTTGTGGTCCGCGCACCACTCCCAGAAGTTGATCGCCGTCGGTGCTCCCGTGTTGTAGCCGTTTGCATCCGGCGTGCAAGGAAGTTTTGCATTGGGGTCGGTCGACGTGGGATTGTGAGCGTACATATCCCAGTTCAAACCGCGGCCGGTGTAGTAGAAAATCCCGTCCATGGTCTGACCAGGTGTGGTCGTAGTCGTGAACAGAGGAGCGCCCGCGAGAGCTGCCCCGTCTGGCGTAAGAATCAGGTTCCCGTCACGCGCCAGGATGCGGACGTGGTTCGCGTGCTCGTGGAACGGATGCTGCCAACGGCCCTGGCCGATGATGCGCAGCAAGACCTGTTCCCCAGCATGCATGTGCGGATTGCCGTTGTAAGGCTGATGCGGATAGGGCGTGTCGTAGTTCGGATCCATGTCATCCGGCATAGAGCGGCCGTTGATCAGGAAGTACGCCGGATGGTAAGGCTCGGTGGGAACCAGCATGCAGCCGGTGCAACTGAGGGTTGACTGCGCGAGTGCCTGTGCGTGGATGTTGGGATCCATCTCGGAGAACTGGAACAGGTATTCGCGGTCGTAACAGGTAGCCGGGTGGTCGTACGCCGCCGTTGCAAGACGCCAGTCGGTTTCACCCCAGTGGCTTTCCGCGGTGAGGTTGGCGGCGTGCAGACCGCTCCCGCAAGCGCTGATCGCAGCTGTGTTGCTCGGGAGCACGATGAGCGCTCCGTAAAGTCCCATCTCAATCTGCAGATCGCCCTGTGTTCCGCTGTAGTACGAGTGAGTACCGGGCGTGGACGCCGTGAACGTATAGCTCACGGTGGCGCCGGGCGCCGCTTCCTGAGTGAGCAGGCCCGCAACACCACCCGACGTGGAGGTCAAGGTGAAACCCGGGAACAGAATCGAGGTATTGCCGGCCGCGGTCGGAAGGTTATTGGTCAGACTGACAGTAACGCTCTGACCTTCCGTGACGATTAGAGTGGGCCCGGGAACTTGCATCGTGGGACAAGACGCATTCTTCATGGGCGGCAAGAATGCCGCGGGTGCAGTTGCGCAGCCATATCCCCACGAGTAGACAGAGGAACCATCCGGCTGATTCAGATATGCCGGTTGTGCAGTCAGGCTAAACGCCACACCGCCCGTCGTACTGGGCGTCCCCGTAATTCCGGGGGCAGCAGCGTGCGCGGCCGTCACAAACGAAAGCGCCAGGGTCAGCATCAGCGCCACGAGCATCGATGTTTTTGAGATCGGGTTTTTCATGTTCATTGGCCTCATGGCGCTCTCCTAATTGATATGAATCTCGGCCATCAGCCCGCCGAAGTTCTCTTGATCGTTCGACAGGTGATCGAGTTGAGGGGTGAAGAGGTAGTAGATCTGTCCCGACTTGTAAACGTTGGTGTTGCTGGCGTCGAGGATTACGTCCAGCGATTCTCCGCCACCCAGAGTGATCGAGTTGCTGTAGTAGTCGGTGTTATTTCCTTCCTGATCGCGCAGCAGCTTGGCGTTGTAACCGATCACGTGCATCGGAATTCCAAGCGAAGCCAGCGTCTGATACTCAGTCACGTCCAGGTCGGAGATCCGGAGGAGCGCTTTGCCACCGGCCGGAATGTTGATGATCGTGGGCAGCGGCTGCGAGAAGTGACTGCGGCCGTCCGAACTCTCAGTCGTCAGCGGTCCTGGGGTCACTGTGTCCGGATAGCTACGTCCGTTCAACAGGAAGAACTTGTCCTTCATGTCGACGAACGCTTCGGGGTTGAACGTCATACCCACGAAGTGGAAGTTGGGATCAAAGCCGTGGATCTGGATCGGATATTCGACGTCATATGCCGTCGAACCATCCCCATCGTTGTAGGCGTACATCTGCGGCTGGCCGAGAACGTTGAGGCCCTGCGCGGTACCTTTATTCACCGCGGGCAAAGGATTGGTGCAAAGGGGGTCCGGACTTGGGGAGTTCAGGGACGTTACGGTCGGGCAGGCTGTACGAAGGTCCCCTTGCTGCGTCTGCAGCGAAGTATAAAGCGACGTGCCGGCAGGTGTGCGGTTCTGCCGCGGACGAACGTAGATTTGTCCCACCATGCCCATCTGCAAGTGCTCTGGCGGCGTGATGTGGCAGTGCCAGAAGTACGTGCCGGCATCGGGGGCGAGATAGTAATAGGTAAAGCTGCCGCCGATGTTGATGGCGACGGACGCGTCGGGCACGCCGTCATAGAAAGAAGAGGCGTTGGGATAGCCGTGGAAGTGAACCGTGTGCTGCTCGAACAAGTCGGGGCGCATGATCATGCCCACGTTGGTCAGGGTGAGGAAGAATTCGTCGTCTTCGTCGATCGCCATCAGCGGCGCGGGAATGTTCCCGTTCATCACGCCGACGTCCATGATCTGGCGGGGATCGACGTGGCCATCGATACAAGAAGGCTGGCCGCTTCCGCCGCAAAGTCCGGCAGCCTGCTGATCCGCATCGGGGACCTGGCCAATCGCGCCGTTATAGCTGAATAGGGGAGCTGTGCCGGTCGGATTGGTGAAAGCGAGGAGGTTATAGGGAGCTGCCGTGCTCGCGCCGTCGGTCGCGGCGGGATCGCCGGGCAGAAGCGTGCCGGGGTAGATACTATTGAAGACGTTCGGAAATTCCGTACCTGGCAGGCCAGCCGCGATGTCCGCAAGTCCTGACAGCGGCCCGAACGAGAACATAAAGGTCTGGGTCCCGTTCGCCATCGTCGAATAACCGTCGCCACCGGAGATCTGCTGACACTTAATGGCTCCGTTAACCCTGGCGGAAGGAACTTGGTACCCCTTCGCGTTCGTTGTAAACGTGGTCACCCCTGTGTAAGGTGGCTCGACGTTGTTGTTAGCAGCGGTCGGGTGCGTGATCGTGCTGGTTGGGCATTGAACGCGGAACGACTGAGCGCTCGCTGCTACGGTCGCCAAAGCGACAAAAAGGATTGGTATCCAGACCTGCAACGACTTCCTCATGGCTTTGCAGCCTCCTTCCTACCTGGGCGGGCGGACGCGCAAGCGCCGCTCCGAACGATCGACTGTTAAACGCAGCCGATCAGTACGTGCTAAATCGCTAAAAATCTGTTATTTCCGGCTTGGTGGACTCGAATGGCGATCGCGATCAAGAACGGGGGAGGAAGAACGTGCAGATCAAAACTCTCGATCGTAACGCTGTTCTTCTATGTCTTGCCGCTGAGCCCCAAAACGCCCCAAGCAGTCGCTGGCGCACCAGCGGACTGTGCTCGATCACACTACTAGGGCCAGAGTTCTGCTCTTTGCTGGGAGGCAAACAAGATTGTAAAGTTTTGTAAAAGTTTACAAGTCAGTTTCTGGCTTTACATTGCCAATCTTTCCTTCACTCAAGAAAACAGTCGAGGTTCTTTGCTCCCCGTCAAATACCCCCTTACCGTGGTGATTTATCAGTAAGGATCACTGTGTCCGACCGGGCACGCAGGGCTCGCCGAGTGCAGTCAATTGTTCCCCCCAATTGTTTCGGCGGAGACACGTTGCCTCGAGACTGCGCACCGTGCGAACCGGCTTCGTTCTCAAATCTCGCAACTGGGTAGAAGCGACTTTCATGAAGCGCCTTCAAATTCTGTGGACGATGTTACTGGTTCTCTCGGTAAGCTTGCCGGTTAGCGCCGACCAGGCGTCAGCCGCGTTCAAGCGCGGGGTTCACGCCGAGAGCGAGAATAAATTCGATGAGGCGTTCCTGGCGTACAGCCAGGCTCATGAACTGAAGCCGAGGGATCCGAAATATTTCACGGCTTATACGCGCCTCCGCTTCTACGCCGCGATGGAACACATCAAGCAGGCGCAAGCGCTCCGCGATGCCGGCAAGCTGCAGGAAGCTGCCGCCGAATTCCAGAAGGCTGCGGAGATCGACCACACGAATTTCGTTGCCAAGGAAGAAGCGCGGCGCACCGAAGATTTGATCCGGAAGCAGGCACGTAAGAAGGAAGAACCTGCTCCGCCTTCGCAACTGGACCGGCTCGCGGGCCAGATGGAAGGGCCGATCGAGTTGGTGCCGATTTCCAACAATCTGATTAACCTTCGCCTCAGCGAGCAGTCGACGATGGTTTACAAGACGATCGCGAAGCTGGCGGGAATCAATGTGTTGTTCGACCAGGATTACAAACCGCAGAAGATCACGATCGAATTGAACGACGTCACTTTGCGCGAAGCGTTAAATGTTGTTGCATTGCAGACGAAGACCTTCTGGCAGCCGACCTCGAGCAACACGATTCTGGTTGCGGCAGACACACCGACGAAACGTAAGGAAATGCAGGATACGGTGATGAAAACGTTCTATCTCAAGAACGTTTCCACCTCGAATGACCTGCAGGAAGCCGCAAACACTCTGCGCAGCATCCTCGACCTGACGAAGCTGCAGATGATTCCTAACCAGAACGCGCTGATTTTGCGAGGGACGCCGGATCAGATGGTCCTCGCGCAAAAGCTGATCGCGGATATCGATAAGCCGAAGCCGGAAGTCGTCATTGATATCGCGGTGCTGCAAGTCAGCCGGGATCGGATCAAGACCATCGGCGTAAATCCGCCGACATCGGCCAGCATCGTAATGGTGCCGGGCGGCGCGGCCGGCGCGGCCGGCGGCGGCAGCGGTGGGTCGTTCACGCTGAACTCTCTGGGCAATCTTAATGCGACGAATTTCCAGGTCAGCATTCCGGGCGCATCGATGTCGATGCTGATGAGCGATAGCGATACTAAGCTGATTCAGAATCCTGAGATTCGCGCGCTCGATAACGAGAAGGCGACACTGAAGATTGGCGATCGCGTTCCCGTTGCGACTGGGTCGTTTGGAGCCGCGGGAGGAATTGGCGGCGTCAGCGCTCTCGTAAATACGCAGTTCCAATATCTCGATGTGGGCGTGAATATCGATATCACTCCGCACATCCACTCGGAGAATGAAGTCACACTGAAGATGACGCTGGAAGTTTCTTCGGTGAGCGGCACGCAGAACATCGGCGGCATCAGCCAGCCGGTCATCGGACAGCGCCGTATCGAGCACGAGACCCGGCTCGAGGATGGCGAGGTCAATCTTGTCGGCGGCATCCTGGAAGATACCGAGACGCATTCTCTGGCCGGCTATCCCTGGCTGACGAAGATTCCAATCTTGAAGTATCTCTTCGGACAGGAAGACAGGGAGCGGCAGGAGAATGAGATCGTGTTCGCGATCACGCCGCACATCGTACGCGCGCAGACAGTCACGGAGGACAATCTCCGGCTCGTCGATCTTGGCCCGAGTAACGGCGTGTCAATCCGGTATAAGGATCCGCGGAAGGAAGCGGCTAATGGAGGCTCTGGCGATATGGAGCGGACTTCCACTCCAAAGCCGACGGCAAAGGCCCCAGAACAGCATGCCGCAACTCCGGCTCCCGCGACCATGCCGCGCCAATCGCCTCCGGCGAACGTAGCACCGACGGCAGCGGTTCCCGTGCCTGCCAGTGCACCTGGGGCTCCTTCGACCAGCAGCGCTGTCACGCCCGATAAGTCGCCGCAAAACCCAGCGGCCCGTCCACCCAATCAACGCGCACCCTCGGCAACCACACAGGCGGTTGCTGATCCTTGCCCGTACGGCCAGCATTACGTTGGGCAGGAAAACGGCGTTACGACCTGCGCCTTTAACTGATCCGAATCTAGTCTCAATCTGAATCAGACGGCATGGCAAAAGCCATGCCGTTGTTTTTTCGAGGTCCGAAATGGTCTCTTAAACGGCTCCTTTCCTCCTGGAAAGAATGCGGAAAATCACCGCAAACTGAACGCGACTGAAGGTGCCCCGAATGCGCAAGATGTTGCACATGAAGGAGTTGCAAGAATTTTCAACTCCCACTTTAGTGCCATACCCTCCCCCTAAAGGTGTGATTGACCGTCCTTCTGGCACAGGGCATCCTCGTATTCGCTTATATGCGACCTTGTGCTCCGGGACTCGAAACGGGGTGCTGTAGTTGAACGGATAGAAGTCAGGCGCAAAAGAAGTCAGCGCGTGGGGCGCTCCTTCCCTCCTAATCAGTAAAACGTAGCAGCGAGAGCACTTTTCATTCAGGCGTTTCGGCCCTTATCTCATCGAAGGAGCAATGCCGGTTGGAACCAGCCACCACATTACTCAGTCCCAAAACGAGCGTACTTCAGAGCTTTGCCTTGTTCGCTGATGTATCAGCCTCGGACTGCGCCAGCATCGTGGCCAGTGCCCGAGAGAAGAGATTTGCCCGCAGGCAGAATATCTTCAGCGAAGGGGAGCCCGTCCGATATGTCACCCTACTGCTCTCGGGGTGCGTGAAGATTACACAAATTGGCGTGAACGGCACGGAGGTGATTCTTCGGCTGAACGGCACAGGCGAAGTCGTCGGTGCCTTCCGGCTGTGTGCCGATTGCACGCATTGTTCCACCGCGCAGGCCGTACAACCCTCTATTGCGCTCGTGTGGGATGCGGCTACCTTCGAAAGGCTCCTGGAGCGCTATCCCGCGTTCCGCCGCAACACCGTGCGCGCACTCGAAGAGCGTTTGCAGGAGATGGAGCAACGGTTCCGTGAGGTTTCCACTGAGCGCGTAGGTTCCCGGTTGAGCAGTGAACTTGTAAGGCTCACCAACCGCCTTGGGCGGCCCTCCGAAGGCCACCTGGAAATCACTCTTTCGCGGGCGGAATTAGCGCAGCTGACGGGTACGACATTGTTCACAGTCAGCCGTTTGCTTTGCCAATGGCAGACTCTAGGGATCGTGAAGATTCGTCGCGAAGCTGTGTTGGTCCGCGATTTTGCCGCCCTGACACAACTCTCGCAGAGCGAGTAGCGACGGTCCATTCTCTGAAACGGAACGCAGGGAGCAATCCCTGCGTTCTTGTTTTTAGACTAGGCTGCGAGCGTTGACCCTTGGGTTGGACTCGCAGGACGACGTCAAGCTCTCAGCCGCAATCTCTCAGCAGAGCCTTCGCAATTAACCACTTTGAGACGTTAATTATCCCGGGCGTTGACACCCGCTTATCTCCGACCGTAAAGTGCGCTCAGTCTTTCCCCACGTCAGGAGCTCTGGTCTGGAGGTCTAAATGTGTTCGAAACCATTCTGGACAACTGCCTTCATCTGCCTGGCGATTGCGGCGTCATTTGGGCAGGACCCGGTCAAGGTTGAGCCCAAGCACTACACCTTGAGTTTCGAAAATGACAAAGTCCAGGTTGTTTCGGTCGTGTACGGTCCTCACGAAAAATCGGCGCTGCATGACCACCCTGGTGGAGTCGTAGTGAGCATCACGGAGGCGCATCTGCGCTTCACCGACGAAAACGGAAAGACACGAGAAGTATTCGCGAAGCCCGGTGAGGCGCGTTGGTATCCGCCCTTCAAGCACCGGGTCGAAAACCTTGGGGACACCACCTACCGCGCGGTCTACATCGGATTGAAGAACCACATGGCGGCCGCCGCTGGCGGCGATGCGGCCACGACCGCTTCCGCCGAGGAAGTGGAAGAGATCCTCGCGGAGTACCTGGCTGCGCCGAAAACGCGTTGAATTTTCTCAGGCATCCGGAAGCACGATCCGACTGGCGCTGAAAATTGTGCGATCCTGAAGCAAGATGATCCCTCAGAATTCGCCTTCCCAATGGAAGACCGCTCTGCTGTTGGGCGCCACAATCTTTTTTTCTTTTGTCTATTTCTACGAGGGTGGGGGCTGGAACCAGAACTCCCGTTTTGATCTCTTGCGCGCGATTGTCGAACGCCACACTCTGAAGATTGACGCCTACCATCAGAACACAGAAGACAAAGCGCATTTCCGGGAACATTACTATTCCGACAAGGCCCCGGGATTGGTGCTGCTCGCGTTGCCCATTGCATTCGCTGCGCGCCCGGTCATCGGCATGTTCGGAGTCGACCCGATGTCGCCTCGAGGCGAGTTCATTTTGTCGTATGTTGTCACCGCAGGGTCGGTCGCATTGCCGACGACTCTTGCGGCTGTATGGCTTTTTTTATTTGGCTGCCGGATTGGAGGAACAGCTGCGGGCGCGTTCGGCGCGCTGGTACTCGCGTTAGGCACGCCGATCTGGGCATATGCGAATTTGTTCTGGGCACATGCGCTGGTTGGCTCGTGCCTAGTCTATGCGCTAGCCGCTGGAATCCGAATTGGCTCGGGTGCAAGCCAAAGGTCTGATTTCTTTTGGGCATTGTGCCTGGGCCTGGCAGCAGGTTGGGCCACCGTGACGGAATACCCGGCGGCCCCTGCGTCCACTATTCTTGCGTTTTTTGCGCTATCGCGAGCGTGGAGCCATGGAAGCGGGACGCGGTGGACGGTTATAGTCGGGGTGAGCCTTGGAGCGGGAATCTGCCTGATCGTATTGCTTGGGTACCTGTATCTTGCGTTCGGATCAGTACGGCCCAGTTATTCCTACTACGATCCGAATTCATTCACGTTTATGCAGCAGCACGGATATCTGGGGCTGACTTATCCCCATCCGGACCGGCTGCTAAAACTGCTATTTCAGTGCCGGCGAGGGCTGTTCTTCCTTTCGCCAGTGGTCATTTGCGCGCCCTTCGGACTTGTCTACCTGTATAGGAGCACTCTCAACCGAGCCGCCGCCGCGACCGCGGCTGCGATCGCAGCATACTACTTCCTGTTCAACGCCTCGTTCTACGAATGGAAAGGTGGGCTGGCATTCGGCCCGCGTTATGCGAGCGCCGGCATTCCGCTCTTGTGCCTCGGCCTGCCTGCCGTCTGGGAGCGTGCTACGCCCCGCTGGCGTAAAGCAATCCTGATGTTGGCAACCGTCAGCATCGCCATCGCACTTATGGTTGTTTCCACGACGTCGCAGCTATCGATGGTGGATAGTTGCCCGCTGTTCCATTCCACGTGGCCCGCGTTCTGGTCAGGGCAGATGGCGATGAACCACGTCTCGATGCTGACTGTCGACGAGGCCGCGGCGAATCCGACTTACTGCGCCTTCAATCTTGGCCAACTAATAGGCCTGCACGGGCTCGCGAGCCTTCTGCCTCTTCTCGCCTCCTGGGTGCTGGCGGCACTGATCTGGATGCGTCTTCGACACGGCGTTGCCGGCTAACGAACGCCTCGCGCGTCTCCGTGTAAACTATTTTTAGGCTTTTTATGCAGGATAGGGCAGCCACATCTGCGGATATCGAAGTACTCCGGGAAGCCTATGAGGCATTCAACGCCGCTGATTTTGAAAGGGTGCTGACCCTTATGGATCCGGGCGTGGACTGGCCGAACGGCTGGGAGGGCGGACGGGTGCTTGGCCGGGAGGCCGTCCGCAGCTACTGGGCGCGGCAGTTTGCAGAGTTGCAATCGCGGGTCGAACCACTCGACTTCCGCCAGGAATCCGATGGGTGTATTGCGGTTCGCGTACACCAGGTGGCCCACGATAAATCTGGAAAATTGCTCGCGGACCAGGTCATCGAGCATGTATACCGCCTGCAGAACGGCTTGATCACGAGGATGGACATTCGCAATTAATTTCGCGATTCGAAGGGATGTTATGGCGCATACCGTTTTTTGCGTGAAGTTTCAGAGACAGATGCCGGGGCTGGACGAGCCTCCATTTGATAACGAACTCGGGCAGAAGATCTATGACAATGTATCCCAGGAAGCGTGGCGCATGTGGATAGAGCACTGCAAGATGCTGCTCAACGAGTACCGGCTGAATCCCGCGCGGCGCGAAGATCAGGAAGTGATCGTGAAGCAGCTGGAAGCATTTTTCTTCGGAGAGGGCTCTGCTAAACCGAAGGAGTACGTCGCTCCGAAGGAGTAATGGCTACTCGCTAGCTGTTCACACTTTCGCTGGCTTCGACTGGAAACAAAAAGGGAAAAGCACCCAGCAGCGATGCGATGCCGGGAATCACAATCCAACTGAGCGCCCCGAGGCCGAAACCTACGAGCCGAAGGAAGTCGAAGCCGTCGATCGCCAAACCCCAAGGGAAGATAATGCACAGTACGACGAGCATGACGAGAGAGGGAAATAGACCTGCGACAAGGCGGGCGGACCGGGTGCCGCGGGCGCGGCGCGAGAGGTATGCTCCCAGCGCCCCGAAGATAGGCAGTGTTGCCAGCCACCACCAGTAGAGAAAAACCCAAGCCTTTCCAATCCACATCATATGGGGCTGCAGTCCAAAGAACTGGCAGATCGCCAGCGACACACTCGCGCCGAAGAATGTTACCAGGGCGGGAATCCAGAGACTGCGCGTGCGACGGTTCATGGAATGTTCTCCTTTGGCGCGACTAATTTGTGCCGCCAGTCGGCGCCAATCGCTTACTTGTTCCGACGCACGCTCGACCGAGACGGTCTGGCTTAGGCCTTGAGCCCGCGCTTCTTCATACACTTCTTCCAGATGCGCCGCGAGTTCGGCGACCATGGCAGCGTTTGCTTCGTTGCCCAGGCGCTCACGGATAAATGCATTCCAGTCAGGCATCATGCGGCCCGCGCTTTCGAGGGCCTCGATTGAAATATCAGAGGCATAGCACCCAAAAGCGATGCGATGCCGGGAATCACAACCCATTCGACCGTTCCGAGCGCGAAGCCAAGGTGTTGGAGGAGATCCGAGCCGCCGATCGCCAAGATGACGCACATGACGGTCAGCACAAACAAAGAAGGGGACAAGCTTGCCGCAAGACGGTCCCAAGGAGTTCCGTCCGCGCGCAGGGAGAGGTACGCTCCCATCGCACCGAAGATGGGCAGCGTTGCCAGCCACCACCAGTGCAGGAAGAACTCGGCCTGCCAGCCTGCCCCATGCAAACTGTAATCGCGCAAGACGTAAAGGTGAGGCCGCAGCCGAAAGAACAGGCCCGCCGCCAGCGTGCCAGCCGATCCGACCAGCGTGAACAATGCGGGTAGCCAGAAACTGCGTATGCGACGTTTCATGAAATTCCCTCCTTTGGCGCGACGAATCTGTGCAGCCAGAACACGCCAATCGCTGACTTCTTGCGACGCGCGTTCTTCCGAAGCGGCCTGGTTGAGCCCCTGTGCCCGCGCCTGCTCATACACTTCTTCCAGGTGCGACGCGAGTTCTGAAATCACGGCGCCTTCCGCTTCGCAGCCGAGCCGCTCGCGGATCAATTCATTCCAGTCAGGCATTGCTGACCCCGGCAAGACTATCGAGAGCCTGAAAGAAGGCGCGCCACTCCTGGCGCAAGGGCACCAGCTGCTTCCGTCCAGCGGTGGTCAGGTGATAGTAGCGGCGGTCGCGCCCTGCCTCGTTGGATTGCCAGCGGCCCTCGAGCCAGCCACGCTTTTCCATCTCATAGAGCAAGGGGTAAAGCGATGCCAGCGTAAATTTCAGAGCGCCGTTCGTTCGCTCGTCAATCTGCTTGGCTATTTCGAAGCCGTAAAGCGGCTGCTCGGCCACCAACGATAGGATGGCCAGTTCCCCGCTTCCCCGTGCGATTTTGGAGCGAATGCGTTTTGTCATGGGCATATCCAGCGAATATAGGATTCCTATGCTTGAAATATAGGATTCCTATATAACCTCGTCAACGTTACCCGCGTACCTGTCCGGAGGGCCCTGCTTCCAGGGCAAGCATCAGTCTTGCTTCTTTTCTCGCAAGGCTTCGCCGGCATCGCGTTCTCAACCCAGAAGGTTCTCAGGAGGCAGGCATGAAAGAGCGCGGGTTCTCGCTGATGGAGCTGATGATCGTCCTCGCGTTGATCGTAATCATTCTTGCGATGGCGATCCCGAGTATGCGCGAGGCCCAGATGACCGCGAACGAAACATCTGCCGTGGCTTCCATTCGCGCCATCAATCAGGCGGAAGTGCAATATCAGGAAACCTACGGCGGATATGCCGATTCGTTGGAAAATCTCGGCGGAGCCGATCCATGTACCAAGTCCTCCACCACGGCCTGTTTGCTCGATCAGAGCCTGGCCGGCGGCGCCAAGTCTGGATATGCCTTCAGCGCGGTTGGAAGCAACAAGGCGGACGGAATGAATAGCAGCTTCCTGGTAGGAGCGGCGCCCCAGGCGTTTGACCACACGGGCAAGCGCCGCTTCTGCTCGACTGAGAAGAGCGTTATCCGCGCTGACCCGAATACTTCGGGCAGTACGATGCTTCCCGATCTCGATCAGTGCAGTTCATTCCACGCCCTGAAATAAGGGTTGCACGTGTTACCAACCCCGCTTCCACAAGCGGGAATCCGCCTATCTGACTGGTTACTTAAGGAGTTAACCTATTGCACCAATATTGATGCAGTGTTCATCACCACGTAACAATCCACTGCTACAACGAGACTATGGATCCGCAGGTCTACAACACGCTGATCCTCTCAGATCTGCACTTAGGGGCAGAGACGAGTCGTGCGCGCGAAGCCACGCGGTTGCTCAAGGAAACCCGCTTCCAGCGCCTGATCCTGCTCGGCGACATGTTTGCCGACCTCAATTTCGCCCGCCTTACAAAAGATCACTGGAAGTTCCTGGGATACATCCGCAAGCTTTCCAATCCCAAGCGTGGCATTGAGGTGATCTGGGTAGAAGGCAACCACGACCATGGACTGACCAATGTCATGTCTCACCTGGTCGGCGTGCGTGTTTACCAGGAATACAACTGGGAATATCTCGGATTGCGGCACCTTGCGATCCACGGCCATCAGTTCGATGGATTTCAGGTGAACCGTCTCCGCTTGAGCCGGTTGGGCACATCGCTTTATCTGCAATTGCAGAAGCTGGATTTCAAGCATAAGCCGATTGCCCGCCTGATTGACCGACTAAACACGCGGTGGTTGCGCATGTCGCCCAAGGTGGCGACGGGCGCTCTGGAGTATGCCAGCAGTCACGGAGCCGATCGTATCTTCTGCGGACATACCCATGAAGCTCTGCATGCGCAGCGCGATGGCATCGACTACTACAACTCAGGAGGGTGGGTCGATTCCCGACTGACCTACCTGACGGTTGACGAACACGGAGTAAAAATCCATGACTACGACAGCGAGCGAACTGACGATCGTGATTCCGGCGAAGAACGAAGCGAAGTTGATTCCGAATTTATTGACGTCGCTGACGAAGCAGGATTACTCGAAGATGTCGAGTACGAGAGTGTTGGTCGCTGATGCGAACTCGACGGATGCAACGCGCGAAATCGTTTTAAGCTTCCGCGACCGGCTGAACGTCGCCGTGATTCCGGGGGGGATGCCGTCGGTGGGACGCAATCAGGGTGCGTCGCAGGCTGATACTCCGTACGTCCTTTTCCTCGATGCCGATATTGAACTCGCCGACCAGTCGCTGATCCGCCATTGTATGGAACGGGCGACGCAGAACGGGCTCCATTGCGTGACTACAAACATCATCTGCCGGGAAGGGAGCTGGATCGACAAGATGTTTTATGTCGGGAACGACATTTTCCAGTACCTCTCCCAACTGCATCGCCCGTTTGCAACCGGCATGTTCATGCTCTTTGATCGCAAGAAATTCTGGAGTCTCGGCGGCTTCCACGAGCAGATCCATTTCGGGGAAGACTATCGACTGAGCCAGCAGGTCGAACGGAAGCGATTCGCAATCGTTCGCGGCGGTGTTTTTACTACGAATCGCCGGTTCAAGAAGATGGGTCATTTGCCGGTGGGCTGGCTATTCCTGAAGACCGCGCTGAATTTTTGGAATGAAAAACACTTTCTGCGCGACCACAAATACTGGAGCAACGAGGCCGATAGTCTTCCGCGCGCCTGAAAGCCTTCTTGATTTGTTCGTGGCCACAGAAAGCAGGACCCAGCCAACCAGCAGGTCCTGTTTTTTATTGGGTTGGAATCGCGCTCACTTCGCGGAAGGGAGAGTCGGACGACGGCACGCACAGGCGCGCCTCGAAGAAGTCTTCCACGCGGCGGAGAATTTCCTCTGCACTTTTTGACTCGTAGATAGCCTTGCGGAGCCCGGCGCCTCCGGGCACGCCATGCGTAAACCAGGACGCGAACTGCTTCATCTTGCCGACTGCGTCGGGCAGTTCTTCTTCAATCAGCATCTGGAAGTAGGTCCGGATCATCTGGTAGCGGTCGGCCTCAGTAGGCTGATCGTAACTTAACTTGGGTGTCGGGGCGGCTGTCCCTACGTTGGCGCAATATTGCTCGATCTGACGGAAGATCCATGGGTTCGAGGGGGCGGAGCGGCCAATCATGACCGCGTCGCAACCAGTCTGAGTCACCATCGCGCAAGCATCTTCGGGCGAGCGGATATCGCCATTGCCGATTACCGGAATCTTTACTGCGTCTTTCACGGCGGCGATCCACTCCCAGCGCGCGTTGCCGCTGTATCCCTGCTCGCGGGTCCGGGCATGAAGTGCAACTGCGGCCAAGCCGCAGGATTCAGCCATCCGTGCCAATTCGACGCAGACGATTTCTTCGTCATTCCAGCCAGCACGGAATTTCACCGTGAAAGGGATTTTCACCGCAGCTCGCACGGCTTCAAATATTTTTCCAATCGCCGGCAGATCGCGCAGCAGTCCGGACCCGCCATTGCACTTCACAACTTTTTTCGCGGGACATCCCAGATTCAAATCAACAAGATCAAACCCGAGCCCCTCCACCATGCGCGCCGCCTCCGCCATGACGTGCGGGTCGCTGCCGAAGAGCTGGGCTGAAATCGGGTGCTCATCTTCGTAGAAGTGCAGGTAGCGCTTGGCCTTCTTGTCCTTGGCCCGGAGAACGCCGTCCGCCGAGGTGAACTCGGTCATGATGAGGCCGCATCCACCCAGGTTCCGAATGAAACGGCGGAATACTGTGTCTGTGACGCCTGCCATCGGAGCTAACACCGTAGCGGGCGAAACGGCGATCGCGCCGATTCTCAGGACACTGGGAACAGGCTTTAGGAACATAGCCTCCGAGGATGGGGTATCGGTCCCAGGCCGGGCGCCCGCCGAGTTATCCCAGAACTTCTTCATATCTCCATTCTACTTGGCCTTGTAAAGAACCCTCGATATGCCACAATCCGCCGTCTTCCCCGCGGACCGAGCGTGATCCAACACGGTTTTCGAGATGTCATGTCAATGCGCAACTATTACCTGGAAGGCACATGGCAGCACTACGCGAAGAAATCGGCGGAAGGTCATACTGCTGGTCATTGGGATTTTTCGGACCTTTGGCTAGAGGCGAGGGCTCCACGCAAGGCCGATAGCCCAAAGCAAAGCCCCCGCCGGAGCGAGGGCTGAAATGTCTTTAGAACTGCTCAATCCGCGGAAAGCGGTTACTTCTTCGCTGTCTCCGCCTTGGCGTACTTGCGGCGGAAGCGCTCCACACGGCCAGCGGTATCCATTAATTTCTGCTTGCCGGTGAAGAACGGATGGCAATTCGAGCAAATTTCAACGCCGATGTCCCCTTTGTGGGTTGACCGCGTCATGAACGTGTTCCCGCACGCACAGTGGACGCGTACCTCGTTGTAAGCGGGATGAATGCTGGCTTTCATAGGGTCCTAACCTCGTTTCGAATCATTAGATTCTACAGGATTGGCGCAAGATTCATCAACCCATGCCTCCATCCGGGCGGTCTCACCTCGCGTTTGGGCGTGCGGGCAATTCTGGCGAATCAGGGTTCCTCCGTGTTGTAGGTAACAAAGGAGATAACGTTGCCGTCGGGGTCGCGGACGTGGAAGTCTGTTCCGCCCCATGCCTGCTTTTTGAGCTTCTGGGCGAAGTCGACGCCGCGAGCTTTGAACTCGTCAAACAGACCCTGCACATTCGCGACTTCGATCGAGGCCAGGATCAAAGACTTCTCCCGAGCGGCGGCCTGGGCAAAAAAGGGCTGATGGACAAGACGGAGGTGCAGACAAACGCCATCGCGGGAGACCGCGCCGTAGAACGGCGGACTCCCATGTAGGAACTCGATCGAGAAACCCAGCTTTTCTCGAAAGAAGGTCGCGCTTTCGCCAACGTTGCGCACGAACAGGATGGGAACGACGTTCTTCAGAAGGGGCGGAGAGGGCAGTTTGCGCGGACTCTTGCGCGCCCCGGCGGCCGCAGCTTTTAGTTCGGCCCAGCTTCGATGGCCGGCCTCGAGTGCGACGATCTCCTGAGCGAGGGTGAGCGTGAACCTAAGGTCCAACACTTCGCGATCGGTGAGTGAGCGGTATCGTTGCAGTTGACGCACTCGTCCGCCAATGGAATAGTCGCCTTCGCGATGCCAGCGAAGCAGCAGCTTAGCTTGTTTTCGATAGGTTTCGAGGGTGGGCATGAACACACTCCAGCTGAGATTTTTCAGCGGGCGGGCTTAGCCCTTTCGGCGGATTGCCGACGTGCCCCACAGGGAACTGCGTCAGCCTAAGCGGGGAACAAGGCGGTGTCAAGCAATGAGGCCATACTCTCACCGTTTCCGCTGCTTCAGAAGCGGAACAGGTAGGAAGCTTTGACGAAGAATTGCCGGCTATCGTTGATGTAGCCGTGCGCGGTATTGGTCACATAGCCCGGTGATCCCGGAGTTTCCGGAAACACACCCAGGTTCTGCAAATCGCCGTTATATCCGACGTAAATCGCTGTTCCCGGATGAACGAGATACGTGACCAGAAAATCCGCATTGAACTGACGATCGGTCGGAAGGTAGGTGTAGGGCGAACCGATGCCGGGAGTTCCCGCGAGCAGGGCGTTGTACTGCAAAATCACGCGCACCGAAAGTTGCGGAGTGAACTGCCAGTTAATTTTGGAACGAAGGATGTGGTCGTTGTAAATACCACGGCCTGAGCCGGGAAAGTTCGCGCTGATAAATGAATAGGCAGCATTGGTCGCGCGTAGTCGATCGAACAAGTAGGTGTTATCGATCTTGAGCGGTTTCATCGGGCGGATTGTCAACGTAGCTGAGGCGCTGTTTTCGTGAGCCAGGTACGGGAGATTGTAGGGAAACGGATTCGCGCCTGTAGCCGGCGGTTGGGCCACAAAATTCACGCTGTCTCCCCAATAGTAGGCTGCGCCTAGCGTCGCCCACTTTAAGTAGCTGGTTTTTATGCTCGCGCCGCTCTGGTGCTCGTGATAGTCCTGACTGCCGATGGCGGTCGCCGGGCACAACGCAGAATCGTAGTAACAGAAATCCTGCGGCCGCAGCCTCTCGTGGAAGTCGGTATAGGGACTCAAAAAGATCGTGGTCTGGCCGCGCCCCTGGACGACTAACGACGGTGAATAGAACGTGTCTAGACGCAGCCCAGTGTGGTCGTAGTCGTATCTCACGTTCACTGTCGGTCCCCAATTGACAACCCATCCTTTTCTGGGCCGAAGCCAGTAGTCGAACTCTTGCGTGACCTCGCGAATGTCCACTCGATTTACAAAACCGGGGATGCTTACGAATCCTGGAGTGATGTCGGTATAGACTCCATCGTAAGTAAGGTGCAGGCCGTCTCTTCGTACGTGAAGCCTCTCCGCCGGACCGGCATAGTAGTTATTGTTTCCTCGATTGCCGGAGCTGAATGGATAATAGTTCGCCTCGCAATTGTTCGAGTTGTAGTTCGGGCTAGAAAAATTTCCGAGAATTGTGCTCGAGCTTTCGACAGCCTGGCCTTCAACCGTCCAATTGGAACCAAGTTTCAGCCGCGTGTCGGCCCCTCCGATGCGGTTGAACTCATGCGTAGTGGGGCACTCCCAGTCTGTGTAAAGCAGTCCTACGCTTGACTGCTGCAGGATATCGCGGCTTGCGCGGCCCACCGAAAAGTACGAGCGAGTCCCGGAGAGCGGATTTGAGTCCGGCACCGCCAAGCCGGGGCTGCGGTCATCGCTGGCCATCAGGCCGATGGAATAGGGCCCATCTTTTCCGGTGAGACGGATGCCAGCCGAAGGATCGCCAATGCTGCGAGTAAACAACAGATCCAGCGGCGTGCGGAAAAAGTCTTCGTTCTCGAGGAAAAAGGGACGCTTCTCGGGAAAGTAAACTGCGTAGCGCTGATTTACCGTGATCTGCGGATCTTCCGATTCCACCTGGCTGAAATCAGGATTCGCCGTCACATCGAGCGTGAAGTGATCGTGAAAGACAAACTTTGCGTCCATGCCGGGCTGACCCTGCGCCGTCGCCTTCTGAAAATAAGGACTGGATGGATCTCGCGTATCCAGTGCGCGGAATCCTCGCAACAGTCCGTAGGGAATCAACTCGATGTCGCGCCCCGGGGAAATTCCTTCCAAACCGTAAAGAGTCGCTGCCTGGCTGAGTCGGCCTTCGACTTTCAGAGAGATCTGCGGCCAAAATGAATCTTCTGTTTTGCGGGTGATGCCGCGATAGAGAATGATTCCCCAATCCTGTATCTTGCGCGCAGGAAAGCGAAGACTCTTGAACGGAACCGCGATTAGGACAACGAAACCGCGGCTGGTAAGTTTTCCACGCGAATCCCAGACCGTATCAAACGAAGTATCCAGGTGGCCCTGCACCTGCTCCTCGCGGGAAGCTTCCGTCCAGATCGCGTCCCACTGCACGCCTAGTGGCGTTGTCTGAAACATGTAGGCGCGCCGGCGATCGTGAAAGGTGTCGAGCATGACTTCGACCTGATCGTCGTCGAAGATGTCCTCGCGCCGCGACATGCGCGCCCGCACCTGCCGCGGATCGTCAAAGCATACGAATACGACGTAGAGATTTTTCTGGTCGTAACCGAGATAAGCTTCGGTGGGCTCGGAAACGGGTGCGCCGTCGTGGGGCTTCTGCTGCCTGAAGCCCACCACTTTAGCCATCTGCATGGCAATTTCGCCTCGGGGTTCCATGCCGAGAAAATCATCGAGCGAGGGGGCATGTTGGAGGCGGGGGATCGTGATGGCAGGCGGCCCAGCCTGCGAAGCAACAGTTTGCGAACGGGCGGAAGGGAAGGAATTCTGACCTTCGCCAGGGGCCGCCAAGATGAAAGCCAGGGCAGCAACCGCAAGAATCACTCGCCCTATCATCCGGCAAAACGCGCCCAAGCCCAGTTCCGAACCCACATCGCCTCACAACGCTTCGGGCCGGAAAGGCCCGAGGGGGAATGGAGCAAGATACACTATCCTCGCTCACACGAAACGGAAAAAGGCTGTCTTGTTTCGAATCTGGAAAACTCGGAAGTTCGTCCAACTCCAGGTACGGGAAAGAACGGTTGGAACACCAAGAACATCACCGCTTTCGGCACATCCTCTCAGTGACATCCCTGGCACTTGCCGGTTCACTTTGGGGAACCGGATTCCTTTTCGGAAAGATTGCTCTCACCGAAATGACGGTTTCCGAGAATGTTGCCTTTCGTTTCGTGGCAGGCGCAGTCGCACTCTTGCCGTTCGTCGTGCGGCGGTGGACTCCTTACCGCAAAAGCGAGTGGGGAATGCTGCTCATCGCATCATTCATCGGAACCCCGGTGCAATTCCTGATCCAGTTTCGAGGCCTGCAGCTCACCACGGTTTCTCATGCTTCTTTGATCGTCGGGGCTCTTCCGGTTCTGCTGGCCGCAACGTCCGCATGGTTTCTGCGAGAAAGACTTCGCCGTCTCGAATGGGGCGTCCTTGCGCTCTCGGCTCTTGGCGCCGTTCTGATTGCGGTGTCCGGCTTTCAGAACACTTCAGGCCCGCGCCCGAGTTGGCAAGGCGACGCGCTCATTTTTGTTTCCCTTCTTGCAGCAGTCGTGATGATTCTGTACAGCAAGAAGCTCATCAAGAATCATGATTCTCTCCAGGTGACGGTTTCCACGATCATGATCGGAACAGTCATGCTGCTGGGGTGGGTGGAACTTAGACATCCCGTCCGATTTCGTTTTTCAGCCGGCGTTTGGGGCGCTGCGGCGGCACAAGGCCTGCTGGCCACCGCCGGTGCTTACATCTTCTGGAACTGGGGACTCGCCCATATGCCCGCATCACGAGCGGGAGTCTTTCTGAATCTCGAACCTTTGATTGGAACTTTGCTCGGTGTGCTGATTTTGCACGAACGACTAGGAGTGACTGCGGTGCTTGGCGGATTACTGATCGTTGGCGCAGCCGTCTACTTCAGCATTCGTCCACATCAGACCTAAATCAGAAAAGAGAACTCTGCCGGCGCGTGGGAGTGATTCTGAAATGATCGTACGCTAATTGAGTGGCAACTCGTCCTCGGGGCGTTCTGTTTAGAAACCCGATTTGCATCAGGAAGGGCTCGTAGATTTCTTCAATCGCGTCCGGCTCTTCGGCCAAGACTGCGGCGAGCGTGTTCACACCGACCGGGCCGCCCTGATATTTTTCGATAATCGTCAGTAGGAGCCGGCGGTCGACTTCGTCGAAGCCATACTGGTCCACTTCGAGCATTTGGAGAGCCGCTTTGGCTGTGGGTTCGTCGATCTTGCCAGCGCCGCGCACTTGCGCATAATCACGAACGCGCCGCAACAAACGATTAGCGATGCGCGGCGTGCCACGCGACCGACCGGCGATCTCGAGCGCACCCGCTTTATCGATCTCTACTCCAAGAATCTCTGCTGAGCGTTCGACGATGATCCGCAGATCTTCCGGCGTGTAGAACTCGAGCCGCAGCACGATGCCGAAACGGGCCCGCAGCGGAGAAGAGATCAATCCGGCACGCGTGGTCGCCCCAACAAAAGTAAACGGCTTTACCTGCAAAGTGTGAGTGCGCGCCGAAGGGCCCTGCCCGATGATGATGTCGAGCTTGTAATCCTCGAGAGCCGAATAGAGCAGTTCTTCGAGCACAGGCTGCAAACGGTGAATCTCGTCCACGAACAGGACCTGCTTGTCCTGAAGGTTGGTAATGATCGCTGTGAGGTCGCCTTTAATCTGTAGCAACGGCGCCGCCGTGGGCTGAAAATGCACGCCTAGTTCGTTGGCGATGATGTTGGCCAGCGTGGTTTTGCCCAAGCCTGGAGGACCGTACAACAAAACATGATCCATGGCCTCGCCTCGCGACCGAGCAGCCTGAATCGCAACTTCCAGATTCTCCTTGATCTTTTTCTGACCGATGAATTCTGCCAGGCGCTGCGGACGCAGCTTCAGTTCGAAGGAGGCGTCGTCTCCGACCGGCGCTGCCGAAACCAGGCGCCCTTTTCCCTCATCAGGATCGCGGTTGTTGATTGCGGTAGCCACTTGCTAGCGATGGTAGAACGAAATGCGAAAGTAAGCAATTTGTCGCGAAAGTGCAAAGATTGTACTTAACGGAACTTGCCGGGTCGAATTCACGAAATCTTAACCAGATAGTTACCAGACCGTAACAGAGCGCCGCTAGGTTGTTGAGGCACCCGGCCAGCAGACTGAAATTTTCGGCAGCTCAGCATGGCCATTCTGGCGGCGGGGAAAAAAGCGGTGCGCCGCAGATCCCAAGTTGGCAATTCGATTTCTCGACGAGGTTCTGGAGACACTTATGAAAAAGACCCTAGTTTTGTGCCTTTTTGCTGTCCTGGTCGCGGCCGCATCCGCGCAGCAAGGTGAAGCTCCACGTGGCATTCCGCATCTGGATCATGTGTTCGTAATCATGATGGAGAATCACGGTTACAGCCAGATCGTGGGGAACCCCCACGCGCCGTTCGCCAACCAGTACGCGAAGTCCGCCAATGCCGCAACGAATTATTTCGCGGTCGGTCATCCCAGCTCTACCAACTATCTGGAAGTCGTAGGCGGATCGAATTTTGGGGTTCGCAGTGATAACTCACCGGATTGGCACAATGCCACATGCTCTCCCAATATCGTGGCGCCTAGCTACACGACGACCGATTACCCAGCCAGCAACAATGTTTGCCCGATCGCGGGCGAAGGCATGGACGCCGCCACTCCTCCCATTGATACGACGAACGAGTGCCCTGATCCCTCCACGACCGATCCCTGCCCCCCGGGTTTGATTGATATCGATGGCACTGGTCTTGCCGCGGCTCACACCGTCGGCAAAATGATTGGAGACCAGTTGGCTGAAAAAGGTCTCCGGTGGAAGAGCTATCAGGAAAGCCTGCCGGCAGCGGGGCCCGACAATATCGGCTACAGTGATGGCTACTTCACCGACCTTTCCACAATCCCAGACTCCCTGGGTGGATCAGGCGCGTTCGTGAAACTGTATGCCGCAAAGCACAATCCGTTTGTGTTCTTCAAAAGCGTGCAAGAAGGAACCGATCCGAACAACAGCCTGAAAAACGTGGCCGGCTTTGAAGGAAAGAATGGCCTCTACGCTGACCTCGGTTCAGGACACCTTCCCTCGCTCTCGTTCATCGTGCCCAACCAGTGCAACGATCAGCATGGACGCGGCAACGGTGGAGCTGAGTGCGCATTTGATCCGGTCACCGATGGCTCCCAGGCGGGCTTAAATCCCGCGCTGATTTATGTCGGGGATCTCACATTGAGAACGATCGTTACAGCGATCCACGACTCTCCCGTGTGGAAAGAAGGCAACAACGCGATCGTGACATTGTGGGATGAGAACGATTACAGCTTCGTGCCGAATCTTAACCAGGTGCTGGTAATAGTGGATACAAACTATGGGCCGCACGGTTTGAAGAGCGACCGTCACTACACGCACTTCTCGCTGACCAGAAGCCTTGAGGCGGCATTCGGCTTACCTTGCCTGAACCATGCCTGCGACAAATCGACCAAAGTCATGTCCGACCTTTTTGGCGGACGCGACGAGTAGTCGCTGGATAATTGTCTGAAAGTAAGGGCCGGCTTTCGAAAGAAGGCCGGCCTTTTAGCATTCTTGGGAGGCAGGCTGCGACGCGGGACTCAGGGCTCGTGACTCAAGGCCGGAAATCGATTTACTCTTCCTCTTCCTTGACCTCGCCCCGCTCCGCCTTCGCCTTCTCAATGATCTTTTCTTGCAGCTGTCCCGGTACGACGTCGTAGTGATGCATCTCCATGTTGAAGCTGCCGCGGCCCTGCGTCATCGACGTCAAGTCTGCCCCATAAGTCAGCATCTCGGACATGGGTACTTCGGCTTTGACGATCGTGTTGCCTGCCTTGTTATCCATGCCCTGAATTCGTCCGCGGCGGCTGTTCAGGTCACCCATGATGGATCCCGCAAAATCGTCGGGCACGGTAATCTCGACGTGCATCACGGGCTCGAGAAGAGTCGGCTTGGCGATCTCCATCGCCTTTTTGAAGGCGATACGTCCAGCCATCTGGAACGACAAGTCATTCGAATCCACGTCGTGATACGACCCGTCGTAGAGGACCACCTTGAAATCGACGACGGGATAGCCGGCGAGATATCCGCGCCCGGCCGCATCCCTGATGCCCTTTTCGACCGCGGGGATGAAGTTCTTCGGGATGGCCCCGCCGAAAATGTCATTGACGAATTCAAATTCGCCGCCGCGCGGCAACGGCTCCATTTTGATTTTGCAATCGCCGTACTGCCCATGGCCGCCCGTCTGTTTCTTGTGCCGGCCTTGCACATCGGCTTTACCCCGAATGGTCTCGCGATACGGAACTTTTGGCGCCTTCAGATTCACTTGCGTGTTGTAGCGTTTTTTCAGTTTCGAAACCGTGACTTCGATGTGCTGCTGCCCGGTTCCTGCAATCAGGAATTCTTTTGTTTGCGGATCACGGAAGAAGCGCAACATCGCATCTTCCTCCATCAGCTTGTGCAAGCCGGGGCCCAGCTTGTCTTCGTCCGCGCGACTCTTGGGCTCGATGGCAAACGTAATCGCAGGTTCGGGTAACTTTACCCGCGGATATTGAATTGGCGCGGATTTGTCACCCAGGGTGTCGCCAGTCAACGTGTCTTTTAACTTCGCAACCGCGCCGACATCGCCGGCGTGCAATTCCGGGATCGGGATCGATGTCTTCCCCTGCATCACGGAGATGTGCGACAGCTTTTCCTGCGAATTAGTTCGGAAGTTCTGCACGCTCGACTCATTCTTGACGATCCCCGAGAACACTTTAAAGTAGGAAATCCGTCCGGCGAATGGATCTGACACAGTTTTGAAAACGTAAAGCGAGACTGGTTCGGCGTCTGTTTCATGCCGCCTTGGGGAGTCGCCATTGCCCGAAGCCTCGCCCTGTACCCACTCGTGCTCCGACGGGGCGGGAGTGTAGTCCACGATGAAATCCATGACGCGATCGGCGCCAATGTTGCCCAAGCCGGAGCTGAAGATAACCGGGAAAATCTTGTCCTCACGGATCGCATTATGCAGCGCTGGTACCAGGTCCTCTTCGCCGAGAGTCCCGGCTTCAAAAAATTTCTCCATTAACCGGTCATCACCTTCGGCAACCAGTTCCACCAACCTTTCGTGCGCCTCCTGAGCCTGATCCTTGAGGTTCGCCGGGATCTCCATTTCTTTCCCTTTTCCGTTTCCGCCGAGTTCATAGGCGTAAGCCTTCATTCGTACGAGGTCGATCACGCCTGACAGATTCTTCTCCGCGCCGATGGGAAGCTCGATGGGAATCACATTTCGCCCGAAAGCTTTCTCTACTGACTCCAGGACGCGAGTCGAGTCCGCGCGATCCCGATCCATGCGGTTGACGACGATTAATCGTGGAGTCTTGTATTCTTCGCAGTAATTCCAGACGCGTTGCGTCACGACTTCCACGCCAGCGACCCCATCTACAACCACAATCGCGGCATCGACGACGGGGAGCGCCATCTTGGCTTCGTGGACGAACATATTGAAACCAGGCGTGTCGAGAATATTGATCTTGGTCTTGCCCCACTCGACTACTGCGGTGCCCGTTGAGATCGACATCTTGCGGGCGATTTCCTCGTCGTCATAATCGGTGGTTGCGGCACCATCATCTACGTGCCCCATCCTCGGCGTTGCGCCCGCGGTGTAGAGCATTGCCGAGACGAGCGAGGTTTTGCCGGCATGCCCGTGTCCCACCAACGCGACATTACGGATGTTTTCTCCAGAATAGACTTTCAAGTTGGGCTCCTTCGGCAGGCGCCTGGGGATGGAACGGCCAATGATGCGGAGATATAGGATTAGGACAGAAGCTTGGCCAGCCCGGTCTACCCGCCAAAACCTAGGATGCTACCATGCAGGCTGAGGGCGCCTCAACCCGGCGACCGGGAGTCCGAGGAGTCTCGTCGTCAGACCTCGGGGCCTAGTCCATTGAGGCTTAGGACTACCTTGTGGATGGTATTTCGTGGAGTGCAGTTTCCGGTGTATGATTCGCCCCATGTTGGGTGGGTTCACCAGCGAGCAGTGGATTGCACAATACGCCAGAAGCCATCAGCATCCAGTCAACCGTCTTTGCCACACCTGTGGTATTCCGCTGATTCTTATTTCCCTCGCTGTGTTCGTTGCCGGAATCTTTCGGCACCATTTGTGGATCTATGCGGCGGCGCTGTTCGTCATCGGCTGGATCTTCCAGTTCATCGGCCACGCATTCGAAGGCAAGCCTCCGGAGTTTCTCAAGGATTGGCGCTTTCTCTTCGTAGGGGTGCGGTGGTGGTGGGCGAAAATCAACGGACGAGCCTGAGAAACTGTTTGATATTCATGAAACCGGCACCAACCCGATAGTGCCTGGCGGCCAGTAGTGTGACGATCCCGTTTCGCGGATGGACTCTGGAGGCCGATAATTTCTTCGATCACACCTGCATTGCCTCCGGAACATGCTTTCCAGTAACGATCGGCCGGGCGCGAATCGGCGGATGGGAAGCCCCCCTGCGGTCGCCCCGCATCGGTATTGATTTTTAGGGGAGAAGGGGTTTTCAGCCGGAGGGACTTCAGGCATAATCTGCGGGCCCGAATTCTGTGCGCGGAAGGGACGAAATTTATGCTTCGATCGATCGCCGTGGTCGTGGGCAGTTACATTCTGTCTGTTGCTCTAGTGATGGCGTGTGATCCATTACTGTCGCACCTGTTCCCCGGTGACTTCGTCAAGGGGCGGATCCCCTCTGACACCGCGCTGGCGGCGAGTACTGCTCTTTTCGTCGTGGTCTCGATTCTCTGTGCCTGGGTGTGTGCTCGCTTCGCGGCCTCACGGGCGGCGCGGCATGTGCTGGCGTTCTTCATCCTGGGAGAAGTCATGGGAATCGCCGCCATCATTCCCAATTGGAGCAAGGGATGGCCGCACTGGTACTGGTTGTCGTGGCTGCTCACTTGGCCGGTGAGCTGCTGGATCGGGCTTCTTCTAGGCAAACGCAAGACCGAGACAGCTGCCGCGATCAGCTGATCGACTGCTGTTCGGATGTCCGCGCGCCCGCTCGCTCAGTTGCGCGCTCTTAATAGCTCCTCGACATCTCCGAGTTTTTCACCCAGCAGGTTCAGTTTACGGGCGAGGCCCTGAATTTCGACTTCTGAGCGGCGGTTCACGTCATAGTCTAGCTCGCCGCGTAAGCGGTCCTTGGTGTCTTGCCGGTTCTGACTCATCATGATGATCGGTGCCTGCAAGGCTGCCAGCATATTCAGAAACAGATTCAGCAAGATGTACGGATAGGGATCCCACGCTCGCTTGCCGAGAACTGCATCCAGTGTCATATAGATCGCAAGGATGATGCTGAAGAGGATGATGAAAGTCCAAGATCCTCCAAACCCGGCGACAGTGTCAGCTACGCGTTCGCCAAAGGTGGCGTCCTTTTCAATCACATCGTTGGGATGCCGGTTCGCTCGCAGCCGTACCAGTTGCTGCGACGCATGGAATTGGCGACCCAATACCCTCAACATGTCCATGCCGGCAAGGGGCTTCCGCTGCAGCAACACCGCGATATCATCGCGATTCACTTCCAGACAAACCGCCTCCTCAATAGCCGCGGCCTCGGTCTGGTGAGGGGTTTGCTCCAGCATCGATGCAAAACCAAAGAATTCTCCGTGCGACGGCTCGTCGACAACCACTTCCTGGTGCTCTTGATCGACCGTCGAGACGCGTACTCGCCCGGACACTACAACGTAAGCTTGTCCGCTGGTGTCGCCGATCTTGTAAATGCGCTGCCGCGGAGAGAAAGTCTTAAGCCGCACCTGGCCTGCCAGTACGGCCGTTTCCTCTTTGTCGAGCGATGCAAACAGGGGGACATGCTTCAAAACTTCAGGATTACAAGCCATCGCCAATTCCTCGGGGTGAAGTCCTCGCAAACTTTCGATCGCCGAGCAGGATTTCACAAAAACGCTTGCAGCAACAACCAGCGCCCGGTACAGAATGTGCGCCCCATCATGCCATCGCGGCGAGGGGGCCCTAATTTCGGCGGGAATGAGATAAATTACATTCCATGGCTCGCACTCGAATTTTCTTATTGATTGTTCTGTCGGCAGTGATCGGAATCACATCGTGCCACCGCGTGCAACAAACTTCTAACATCAAGCGCTATCCCTTCACCGGGCGCGTCGTCTCTATCAGCACGCAAGATCAATCAGCCGTTATCGATGGAAACGATATTCCCGGATTCATGATGCCGATGGCGATGTCTTACAGGATCAAGCCTCCCGAGACGCTGAAGCAGCTCAGTGCTGGAGACTCCATTTCCGCTGAAGTCGTTGTCCTCCAACCGAAGAACAAGGACGACGAACCCACGGACTACTGGCTCGAAAACGTAAAGGTTACGGGCCATGCCAAAACTCCGCCTGGTGCACCTGCGACGACCCAGCGTATGCCGGCTCCCGGCGACGAGGTGCCTGACTTCGTCTTGACAAATCAAAACGGCCGCCAGATTTCGTTTCGGCAATACCGCGGAAAAGTGCTGCTCGTAACTTTCATCTATACGCGCTGCCCGTTTCCAGACTTCTGTCCTCGCATGAGCAGCAATTTCTCAGAAATTAACGGTCGTCTTGCCAGCGATCGCGAATTGAATTCGCGGACTCACCTGTTGAGTGTAAGTTTCGATCCACAAACGGATACTCCCAGCGTTCTACGCAACTACGCTTACTCGGTGGCACACACGCACGAGACGGCATTGTTCCGTCACTGGGAATTTGCGGTGCCGAAGGTTTCAGACCTGCCGAAAATTACTGACTTCTTCGGAGTGATCTATAAGCCCGAGGGCGGCCTCATTACCCACAACCTGAGCACCACGGTTATTGGTCCGGACGGGAAGATTGTGAAGTGGTATCACGGAGGGGACTGGCAGGTTTCTGATTTAATGAAGGACGCCAGTGATGCGCTCGGGCTCAAGACAGTTTCGGCTAACGGCGGCGTTGCCACGGGTCGCTCGTAAGAGTGCTCACGGACTTGTCCTTCCGGGTGCGGACATCCGGAAATCGATGACTTCGACATTCAATGAATTCAGGGTGCTTTGAAGAGAATCTATGAAATACACGCTAGTCATTCTGGCCTTGATGGGAATCATTGTTTCATCCCTTGCTCTGCGCGAGCATTATCGCGACGCAGGCGACGCTCCCTGCGACATCAATGCTCACTGGGATTGCGGGATCGTGAATCACAGCCCTTTCGCCATGATTCCGCATCACGCCTCCGATTGGCCGCTGCACTTCCAGATCCCCGTCGCTGTGTTGGGCATAGTCGGATACATAGTCATGGCGATCCTTGCCTTCCGTCGTTCGTATCGTTTGCTCCTGATCCTGACGTTCGGAGGACTCGCTTTCTCCCTCTATCTCGCTAATATCGAAGCGCACGTCCTCGAGGTCTGGTGCATCTACTGCGTGATTTCACTTGGGATCATTTCGCTGATGTCGCTTCTCACTCTCGGCACAATCGTCGCGCGGGTAGTAGGTAAGCCGTCGGCAGCATAGCGAGAGCGCTTCACCGACGGCTCGGGCGCCGTCGTGCACCCAACTTGCGATTGATGTCGTCCGCAAACTCGGTAACGAAATTCAGCAGCGCTCCCCAGCCTGCCTGTCCCAGCACTGCGTAACCGCCGTCAGCTAAAGCATTCCGAGGATGAGGCTTCCAGGCCGAGGAGATAACGCCGCCTCCAAAGGCACCGCCATACAATGCCCACTGCGGACGCAAAGCACGCTCGCTCCGGTCATAGGTTAGGAAGTTTCGGAGAATTGCGTGTCGTGCCCGCTGCTTGAAGCCGCTGCAGTGGCACTCGTCGTAAAGCGGCTCATAGCGGAGCGCTGCGTTGCCCAGCGCGGCAAGACTGTTGGCGGTGATGAATTGCCCTTCCCGTGATGCAAACCGCTCCCCATAGGCGCCCCAACCACTGCCCCACTGGGGCGGCGCCTCACGTAGCTGGTCGATCCCAGCCACGAACATTCTCTTGAGATAAGGCCCGGGAGTAACGAGCGTCTGCTGCAGGTAAATGTCCCAACGCTGCTGTGCCGTCAATGGCGCGATCGCCTTGCTTCGCACGACATAGGGCCCCGTAATCCAGCCATACTCCCAATCGCGCATTCTTAGCAGTGTCTCTTCACCGAATTTTTTGGTATCTTCGGCCGCCTGCAGCGTTACGTCTTTTGTTTTTTCGGCTACAACCTCGGCTGGATTCGCGTCTCCACTCTCCTTTTTGTCCTGCGGAGCCGAAGTTTGCGGTGTGGTGGAGGGAGCCTGCGAAGGGCTGGGACTCTGCGCGGGCACGGAAGGGGCTTCTTGGGCCCAGACCGCGGCGATCGAAAACGAGCAAAAGAGGAAGAGGGTGTGTCGTACCGCGCGGAGTTGCCGCGACCTTGTGCTCAATCGCTCACCCGCAGGAGTGGTTGTAGCACTAGTTCGGCAACGGCAGAAGGCACGCTTTCCCCCAAATGCTGAGCCCGTTTAAACTCAATTCGATGCCGTCTCTCTACAATCGCGTTGCCGGGCAAAGTGTTGAGCGCCTGGCTGCGCTTAGCGACGGCATTTTCGCCGTCGCCATGACGTTGCTTGTATTGGATCTCCATGTTCCTGCCCGGGAGGCGATCACATCTGAGCGCGGCCTTTGGCAAGCGCTTCTCGCCCTGTCGCCGCGCCTGTTGATATTCGTCATGAGCGTGATGACACTTGGGATTTTCTGGGTTGGGCAGCAGACGCAGCTCAATCACTTCGCCCGTGCCGACCGGAACCTCGCCTGGATCCACATCGCGTTCCTTTGCGCGGTCTGCCTGGTGCCGTTCTCCACCTCACTGCTGGCGGAGTTCATCCACTATCGCACGGCGTTGGGAGTGTACTGGTTCAACATCCTGTTACTCGGATCGGCTTTATTCTGGAGCTGGAGCTATGCGGCACGTTCCAGTTTGCTCTCCGACGACCGTCCTGCTGACATTCATTCCGCCGTGGTGCGTCGCATCGTGATCGCGCAGTCTCTTTATGCGGCGGGAGCCGCCCTCTGCTTTTTGAATACGTATTACGCAATTGGCGCGATCGTTCTTGTTCAGATCAATTACGCCATCGCGCCGCGATTCTGTTGGGGGATTTTCTCGCGGCGGGCGGATGGGGAAATAGTTCCGCGTCCACAAGACCTGTGAAATGCCGGTGAATTTAGCTGCGTCTGCCCAATTTCATCGCAACCGAGAAGCTTTGCTCCACTTTCTGTACTTGTGAGGCTCGATCCAAGTGCTTCGGCAAGCACTTTGTCGTGTTTTTTCCCACCTATTAACTAATTAGATTCGCCCGGCGGTTTTAGATTTTCTCTCCCCGCAGCATCGAGACGACTCTGTCGTAGTCATCCACGGTTGAATACTCAATCACGATTTTCCCTTTGCCCTTGCGATCCCGGATTTTCACCCGCATGCCGAGCATCCGTTCCAGATCCATCTGCGCGGCGCGGACGTTCGGATCCACCCAGCGGGCGCCCGTGCTCTTCTTTTCGCTTCCAGGAATCACGTCGAGTCCACTGATCTGCACCACGAGGCGCTCAATCTGATCGAGCGACATTCCCTTTTTGGCGGCCTCGAGCGCAGCTTTCTTGATCTGCTCGTCGCCATCGAGTTTCAGCAACTGCTTCGCGGCAGCAAAAGTGATCTTTTTCTCCGCCAACAACTGCTTCACCTCAGCGGGGAGCTTCAGCAAGCGCATGTAGTTTGCAACCGACTCGCGCGAGAGTCCGACGCGCTCGCCGATCTGAGCCTGAGTGAGGCTGAATTCCTGGCTCAGAACCCGGAAAGCTTCCGCCTGCTCGAGCGGACTGAGATCCTCCCGCTGCAGGTTCTCGACGATCGTCATCTCGGCAGCCTGCTGCGGCGACACTCGCCGCACAATCGCGGGGATGGCGAGAGTCCCGGCCTTCTTGGAGGCATGCAGGCGACGCTCGCCGAGAATCAGGACGTAGCGGCCCGGCTCTGCCGACGGCCGGACGACGATCGGTTGCACCACGCCGTTCGCTTTGATGGAGTCCGCCAGCTCTGCCAGGGCAGCATCATCCTGGACGTGGCGGGTTTGGAAGGGGTTCCGGTCAATATCGCCGATTGAGAGATTCAGGACAGCACCGTCTGTAGACGGAGCGGGGACATGCGCGCTCTGCGCGGGCGTGCTGAGCGGAGCGGGCACCTCCGGGCTGCCAATCCCTGACCCGGTGTTGGACGGTGGGACAGGCGTGACGAGTGTGGGATCGACTGCAGCGGGGACTGCGGTTCCCGCTACAACACGTGGGCGTGGGAGCAGGGACTCGAGTCCGCGGCCTAGAGCCCGCCTTTTGTCTTTATCTTTCTCGCCGGGCAACCCGGCTTTGTTTTCTGCAGCAGCTGTGGTCATTGGCTCTCTCTGAAATGCTTTCAGCAACTTTCCGAAGGCATGGGAAGTCATATTGACGAACATCGATCTCTCATATAGACATTCATCGATCTACTAAGCGGTCTTGTCCATCTCCTCATGTTGTGCGGTTTCTTCGCCAGTCGTGGACTCTTCCCGAACTGGCGATTCTGGAGCGGTCGCGAGTGCCGCCTCTCCCGGGCTCTGCATTTCTGCCAGTTGCTTCCCGATGATTTCCTTCGCCAGGCGTATGTAGCTTTCCGCGCCTTTTGACCGCGGGTCGTAGACCAATGCGGGCTTGCCATGGCTGGGCGCTTCGGCAAGACGTATGTTTCGCGGGACGGTTGTGGCAAACAGTTTGTCGCTGAAGAAATTCTTCAACTCAGTCATGACCTGCTGCGCCAGGTTCGTGCGCTCGTCAAACATCGTCAGGACGACGCCCTCGATCGAGAGGGCAGGATTGAGCTCTGCACGAATGCGCTCGATCGTATCGAGCAACTCGCTGATTCCTTCCAACGCAAAATACTCACCCTGCATTGGAATCAGAACGGAATCGGCGGCTACCAGGGAATTCAGGGTCAGCAAATCGAGAGCCGGAGGGCAGTCCAGAACGATGTATTGGAATCGATCTCGCAATGGCATCAACGCGTCGCGCATACGGAATTCACGCCGATCGGCATCGACGAGCTCCAGGTTCGCACCGATCAGGTTCTTATGCGAAGGGATAAGCCAGAGCTGATCAAGCCCGGTCGTCTGGAGCGCTTCCTCCGCCGAGGCAGCCCCCATGAGCAGGTGATAGGAACTGACGCGGTCAGGGTCCTTGACGAAGCCAAGGCCGCTGGAAGCGTTGGACTGAGGATCACAATCAACCAACAGCGTATTCACTTCTGCGGCCGCGAAGGATGCAGCTAGATTAATGGCAGTCGTGGTTTTCCCCACGCCGCCCTTTTGGTTGGCAACGGCGATTACGCGTCCCATTTGAGTTGTCAGGAGATCCAGAGCTACCCGGCAGCATAAGCTGCCTTGCATTTCAATTGCAACGGGGAACTGCTGTGCAAAGACGAGAATTGATGTGCAAAAGTGTTCTTGCAGGAACGCTCAGCCAATATCGAGCTGGTGGGGACGGGAATGTTCCTGAAGGAACACTTAGCGGTTCGCGCTGTTTGATTCTTTTTGGGAAGCGGTCGAGATGAGCTCTACTTTAGAGTTGAAGTGCGTTCAAATCACGCACACGCCGATCCCTCGCCTCAACCTCCTGCTTCTGCTGGGTTGGGATCTCAACGGGCCCCAGCCGGGCATTAACGATTGTTAGAATCAGCGACTTCTCCAGGAGGTCTCTTCCAATCTTATGTTCCTGCGGGAACATCTCGTGGACACATGCAGCTCTTTTTGCTTTAATCGGGCTTAAGCAACAAAATGGCCTTACAGATTCCACTTGCAGAAGTATTTAGCTCAATAAGCCCCATTAGCAAAGCCAATTCCGACGAAGGCTTCCCACTTTTTGCCAGCCAGGCCGCACCTAGCTACTATTATGGTGCTCACGTCCACTCCGCTCTCGCAACGACTATAGTGCGGGTTTTGGACTGAGGAACCGGGGCGGCCTCCTCCCAGAGGAAGTTAGGGCGTCCTTCTGCGGCGAGTTTCGCCAAGACGGATCGCGCGAGAGCAATTTGGGCATTGCCGATCAGGAGGACAAGGCGTCCTCCTGGTGCGACGAGGGCAGCGGCCGCAGGCAAGATAGATTCGAAGCGCTCGACGGCGCGAAGGGTAACGACGTCGAAGACTCCCCGGTTGAGCGATTCGGCCCGAGTGGCAGCGACATTCACGGACGCTAATTTCAGTGCTCGTACGACCTCCCGAAGAAATGTCACCTTCTTGTTGTTCGATTCAATTAACGTAAGCGTTATATCAGGAGCCCAGAGCTTTATTGGAACTCCGGGAAAGCCGGCCCCTGAACCCAGGTCCGCCAAGGTGATTTCGTGCCCCGCATCGTTGACCCTATCCTCTGGAGGCTGACCTTCATTCTTCGCGTCCTTGCCTTCCTGGCCCGTTGCAAAACTCCGCGCCTCTCTCAAGTTTCGTTTCTCTTGTGGGAACAAGTGGCGCGCGGTAAATAGTGATTCACCAAAGTGGCGCGTAATGATTTCCTCGGGATCGCGAATGGCGGTGAGATTGACGCGCGCGTTCCAGCGCAACAATATATCGATGTACGTCGATATATGATCGAGTAAGTCATCCGTGAGCAGTGGTTCTGAAGATGGGTCGAGGAACGGCTGGAGTAGTTCGCGGATCCGGGCGGCGCGCATCGCCTGCAAATTGTAGTTCGCCGGTTTCAGATTCGAAAGCTCTCGCGACATTGAAAGAGCGCCCCTCGTGGATCGGCCAGGGCCCCATCAGTCGCTAATCACGAAAACCCGACAGTCGTAAAGGTCACCGACACGAAGGTAACAGGAAAGAAAACCTCTCCCCTCTTACGATCTATTCAATCGCTTGCGGAGGTTTTTCATGTCGACGGTTCACGCCCGCTTATCTACCTGGTTCAAGCTCGCTTCCATGCTCTTCCTTGTTTGTAGCGCGATCGCGCAGACCGCTCCCCATCCTCTGCGAGCGAGTGAAGTGATGGCCCTCGAAGCTGGTGGCGCTATGCAAGCGAATATTGCCTACGACATCTCGTCGCGTGGCTTGAAGTTTCATCCCGATGAAGACTTCTTCGCCCTGATGAAGCGCGCCGGCGCCGACGACAACGTCCTGCAGGCGCTGAAATCTGCGAAGGTCGAAGCCGCTACCGAAGCACAGCCGGATTCGAAGTTGCTTCAGCAACTGAGCGACGCAGCGGTCCTCATCAAGCAGAAGAAATATGGCGACGCGACCACCAAGCTGAGCGATGCGCTCGATGCCAGTTTTGCGCGCATGGAAACTGGTTATGCGATGGCCGAATTGTTGCGCCATCAGGACCGGTTCGATGTTGCGCTGAACGTGTACGGAGAAATACTGGAAACCGAACCCGATTTTCCGGAAGTCCACGTCAAGGCCAGCTATCTGCTGTACCGGTTGCAGGACAGCGACAATGCTCTGAATGAAGCGAAAGCGGCCCTTGCCGAAAATCCGAACAACGCCGAAGCTTTCAAGAACGCCGGACTCGCGTTGGAAGAAGCGCAGAAGTTCGACGCAGCAATCGGACAATACAAGGAAGCACTTCGAGTCAAGCCGGACTACGCCGCTGTCCATTACGACTTAGGCAATCTCTATTACCACACCCATGCCTACGACGATGCCATCGCGGAATATAAAAAGAGCCTTGCGATCGATCCCAGTGATGCGGACGCGCATACCAACCTGGGACTGGCCCTGAAGAACAAGGGCAATGTCACCGACGCGATCCCGGAATTCCGGGAGGCAAAGCGGTTGAATCCGAACGATCCCGCAATTCGGCAGGATCTTGCTTCGGCGCTCATGACCCAAGCCCCGGGCGCCGCCATAACGGAGTTGCAGGAACTGGAAAAACGCTTTCCCGATTTCGAGGTTTGCCACATCTGCCTGGGCCGGGCTCTGTCCTGGCAGGGCGACACAAAGTCTGCTGAAGTGGAATTTCGGAAGGCGAACGAACTCGACCCCACCGATCCCGATGGTCACCGCGGACTGGGCAGCATCCAGGAGCAGCAGAAAAACTATGATGCCGCCCTGGAAGAATACCGCCAGGCGGAAAAGATTGGACCCAACAACAGCGAAGCGCACCAGGACGCTGGCAGAGTTTTGCTTGCCAAGAAAGACTACGCGGGTGCGGTTGAAGAGTTGAAACAGGCCGAGAGCCTGTCACAGGCATCGTGGGAAGCACACGAACTCTATGCCCAGGCACTGATGGGAACGGGAAAGACCGATCTAGCAGTTGGAGAATTCAAGGAAGCCCTTGCGCTGAATCCCAGCCGTGCCTATTTGTCGACTGAGTTAGCCGGCGCTCTGGAAAAGAAAGGCGACTGGGTTTCAGCTATGCAGCAATACCGGAAAGCTGTGTTGGCGAATGCAAATGTGAGAATGAAGGCCCAACCCGGAGAAGCCTTTGAAGAGTGCGGAGCAGAATGCGAGAAGCAATACACCGCTGCTCAGGGCCGTTTCGCCGATTACCTGTCATCGCTGAAGTCGTCCGGACGCAAGGACGAAGCCGCCGATCTGGAAAAACGCGTCGCTCAGCTTGACACGGGCTCAGGAACACTCGAAAAGGTACAGATGGCCCTGAAAACAGGCGACCAGGCGTTTCAGCAGAGAAACATTGCGGACGCGGAAAAGGCCTATAAGGAAGCGGTCGACCTGGCAAAGACACTGCCTCCGGGCGATGACAATCTGATCGTGGCCTGGGGACGTCTGGGTAATGCGTATGGAATGCAACAGAAGTTCACTGAGGCGGCAGAGGCTTTCCATCAGCAACTTGCTCTAGCTGAGAAAACGTACGGGCCGAATTCGGAACGGTCGGTAGAGCCCCTGCGGTTTCTCGGGCAGTTGGCAGCTTGGCAGAAGAACTACACGGAAGCGGAAGGATACTTGCAGCGTGCGCTCGATATCAATCTGAAGATGTCGGGCGACAACGATCCTCGAGCCGTCGAGAGCTTGCGTGCGATGGCCGGATTCTACGAATCGCAGAGCGAGTGGCCGAAGGCGGAAACCTATTTGCTGCGAGCGGTAAAGGGAGCGGAAGTGGCAAGCCCAGGGATGGTACTGATTCCACTCTGGGGTCTGTGTGACCTCTACGATCGCTGGGGAAAGCCGGACAAGTCGCAACCCTGCTGGCATCGTGCAACCGAGCAGATGGAAACGCAGGTTGGGCACGATAGCCCGCGCCTGTCTGAGTCGCTGACCAACGAGGCGAACGCACTCCGGAAGCTGGGGAGGGCGGGCGATGCGGAGCAATTGGAAGAGAGGCTCGTGAAGATACGGAGAGCAGCGCAGAACTAATCTATCCGCGCTCGAAGGCGTGCTTTTTTTCGAGTTCTTCGATCGCTTGCTGCCGCAAAGTTTCGAATCGCGGGGCCTGATTCATGAGGCCAGGACTCGCCTCTGCCGAGTCTCCGCTCATCCTTAGCAGGCCATGCGCTGCGACCAGCCGCGCGGCAATTTCCACCAGATGTTGAGGCGTAGTCTGCAGGTACTGAGCCTCCGCGGGGTCGGCAATCAGGACGCTTTTTGCATCAGCCAGCTTGGTCTGCCAAAACACCTTCGCTTCGATGAAAGATGCCATGGCCTCGTCAGTAGCGCGGCCGAACACCCACTGATTACGCTTGAAGTCGTAATGGCGGCTGGAAAAAGGAACCGGCAGAAGCTTCCCGGACTTCAAGAACTCGATCTGACGCCGATCAACCTCCTTGCGCAAGGCATTGATGACAGGCGCTTCGGCATCCGCTGGATCAAGGGATGGCATCACTTCCCGCACGGTCTGCGACAAGTTCACTGCGACCGGGGCATGTAAACCGTCGGAGCCTTCCAGGCTGATGTCGCCGTGCAGAACCCAAAAGTCCGCTCCCGAATTGGATGGGCGAAAAGGCCAGTCCAGCCTCATTGTCAGGGGCAGGTTGGTGAGAGTAACCCAGATTCTTTTCTCGCCGCCGGGCGTCATCGATTCATAAACCTCTTTCTGATTTTGGCTCCATTGTACCGAAGGATAGAGCGCACGTTCGGGCGGCTGGTACACCTGCAAAGGTGCGCCATGAAAGTAATGAACTGTGGTTCGAACCTTCTCTAAACGAAATTTCTCCCGACCGAATCTTGTTCGGGTTGACCGACGCTCCGATCAGCTGGCTTTCGCGCGTTTGGTTCTGGTTCCCATGCGCAACAACTTGCGAACGGCGCCGGTAGGAAGGCGCTTCATCTGATCGTAGAGTTCGGTGACGGCTTCGAAAAATCCTGCCATTGCCTCAAGGCGCTCCCGGGTGTATTCGACGCCAGATTCGTGCGGGTCGAGATCCGCAAGGCATCGGCGTAACACTTCGCGGGTGGGATCAATCTCGCGTCGCTTACGCTGTTCGATTACGAGGCGAAACATCTCCCAGACATCCTTCATCGACTCATAGTGTTCGCGGCGATCGCCGAGAACGTGCACCGCCCGCACAATGCCCCAGGTTTCAAGTTCTCGAATCGAAGTGCTGACATTCGAACGGGCAACACTCAGGGTTTTCGCGATGTCCTCTGCAGGCAGCGCGTGCGGCGAAAGATAGAGGAGCGCGTGGATCTGCGCTACCGTCCGGTTGATTCCCCAGCGCGTTCCCATCTCACCCCAATGCAGGATGTATTGCTTTTGAATTGCAGTCAGTTCGGCCATGTCGTTTCTTTCAGTACAAACTGAATATAAAGAATGACAGGGTACTGGGTCAAGGAGTGCGGCACAGGCTCAAATCAATCCCGCACGCAGGCGGCGCAGAAAATCCTCTCCTTCGCTCTTCGCCTGGGCCTGGACTTTCGGATTCTTCGGATATTCGATTGAGACTTGCTGCACCATCAGCTCGACCGCGTCTTTGGGCTTGAATCCATGAGAGACCAGCTTACGAATACGCTCCGTGAAGCTTTCATCTGCAGGAACAACTAAGCGGCTGCGATGGTCTTCGCAATGATGCTCGCGGAATTTTGACGCCGCGAGCCGGTCATACGCGGTACGCGCCTCCGGATCGCGCAGGAGGGTAGGAAGCGCATTGCTCCATTCACACTGGGAACACGTCCAGCCCTGAAAGGTCGGCTCGACGGTCCACAGCAATTCGCGGGTTCCCGGCCGGGAGGGAACACGTTCAGATTTGTCCTGCATCACTAGATGGCTCCCTGGCGCAACGCCCGCGGCGCCAAGAGGATCCTTATGGCCATAATAGCGACAAGAAGCCGCCTTGCACCTTACCTAGAGCGGTTCCCGATGAGCGTTACTTTGCGAAGAAATAGTCGAAGGACTTTACGGCGTGGAACTCATCGTCGCGGATGTCGAAGACGGTGTATAGCTTGGTGACATGCAGGACGTCATGGACCTTTTGGGTAAGGTTGAGGAGCTTAAGCTCTCCGCCCGCGTTGCGAACGGTCGTGTAACAGTGAACGAGTTCGCCGACACCCGAGCTGTCAATGTAGTCGACCTCCGCCAGGTTGAGGATGATTTTCTTCTTCCCATCATCCAGCAGGTTGCGAACGGCGGAGCGCAGCATGTCGATTTCGTCTCCGAGCACAATGCGTCCGCGGACGTCAAGAATGGTGACGTGAGCGACTTCGCGGGTGTCGATCTGGAGTGACATACGTACTTGCACGCCGAAGGCGGATGGCCCGAATGGTAGTGGGTACGAAGTGGCAAGTCAAATTCAACTGGATGGTTTGGAGCTGATCGGAAGTCGGCTAGGAGTGAGCGCCACGGGGCCGGGTGTCGAGCTCCAGAGGAGGAAGCTGGGTATCGTTCCGAAGAACTCGATCGCGAATCTCCTGGATTGGAGAAGTCACGATTGGGGTCGGATATTCCGGGTGGCGAAATTCCAGATGCATGCCACGGCCGACGTATTGCAGTTTCAGCATGGACCCACCCCACGTTGAACCAGCGATCGCTACCTGCACCGGCTCCGGGCAAAACTCCGGATGCCCGGAGAGCAGCGCCTCGCTGCCTCCGAGCAGCACCGCCGTGTAGCGGTGATGCATGGTCTGGATTTCGAGGACCGTGGATGGAGGAAGATCGCTGAGAAAAACCCCTCCCTCAATTTCTGACTGGATGATGCTGCTGTTAACTTCGTCCGCCAGGTTGGGATGAGGGTTGAACATACCAATATCAGGACATTAGGGTACTGGCTTTTGGCTGCCGCGACAAGGGTACTTTGGGCAGGATCCCGAGACCGAGGAACATGCCCATTAGAGGGGGAATGCCTTGGGTAGGTTGCAGGGAGTTTTTCAAGCCTACCTTCCGGGTCGTCAGCTACGACCGGTTGGGCTCTGATCCAGTCTTGAAGAAGGCGAATAAAAAGAAAATGCCGAGGAGACCGTCAGTGGCCGCAAAGACCATGTCAGAGGAGTGCAAACGCCTTTGGGCGTAAAGGACAACGAGGGACGCTGAATAACCGAACTTTTCAAGCACTGACAGGAGCATCAATGGACGGAAAAGTACCGGATTTCTTGCGATGACCAAAAAGACGAACTGCCACGTCAGCCCTGCGGTGACAAATCCATAATAGAAGCCGGGGTGAGTGATGGGCGGAGGATCCTGCCGACCGATGATGTCGAACATAAAGAACAAGGGCGTCAGGACGAGCACACCCCAGACAAAAGCAACGTAGAAGACGATCCGGGCAAAATTCATTTGGCTGAGATTCCAGCGAAACCAGCCTCGAACATGGACCGCGGCTTCCCGGCTTTGCTCTTATTCTCCGCCGACAGTCAGACCGTCGATGCGGATCGTCGGAGAAGCCACCGAACCGCGAAACTCAAGGTCGTTGGCAATCTCGGAAATATGGAAGAACATCTCCTTCAAGTTTCCTGCGACCGTAATTTCCTCAACCGGGTAGGTGAGTTCTCCGCCAGAAATCCATAGGCCCGAGGCGCCGCGGGAATAGTCGCCGGTAACGAGGTTCGCGCCTTGTCCAAGAAATTCCGTCACGTACAGACCCTCTTTGATTTCGCCGATAAGTTCCTTGGCACTTTTTGGGCCCGGTTGCAGGAAATAGTTTCCCGGGCCGATGCCCGGAGTGCCCGCCAGCCCGCGAGCGGCATTCGCTGTGGTTTTCAGCCCGAGTTTCTTAGCAGTGTACGTATTGAGCAGATAAGATTTCAGGACACCGTTCTCAATGACGACTGTGCGGCGGGTGGGAATGCCTTCGCCATCGAACGGGCTCGTGCCAAATCCGCCGGGAATCGTGCCATCGTCGATTACCGTCACGTTGTCCCCGGCTACTTTCTGTCCGAGTTTGCCGGCCAGGAACGAAGCGCCGCGATAGACAGAGTCTCCATTGATGCCTTCGAAAATGTGCTCGAGGACTGAGGTCGAAACCATCGGATCCAATACGACCGGCACATGAGCCGTTTTCGCTTTCCTCGCGCCCAGGCGGCGGAGAGTGCGCTCGGCTGCGATCCTGCCAACCTGCTCCGGCGCATCGAGGCTCTTCAGAGTACGGGAAACGGAGTACCAGTAATCCCGCTGCATGGCGCCCGATTCAGTCTGAGCGATCGGCACCGCAGCAACGGAGCAATAGGACCTCTTATATTCGCCGACAAAGCCATGCGAATTAGCGAGAACTTTGTGGCCCGTCGCGGCATCGAACGAACCGCCTTCGGAGTTCTTGATCCGTGGATCGAAGTCGAGCGCGGCCTTTTCCGCTCGGCGCGCATAGTCGATGCGGTCGGCACCAGGCAGCGAGTAGACGTCTTCGTGATAAAGATCGAGGTCCCCTTCGAGTTGACCGAGCAACTCTGCCCCCGGGATTCCCGAGTACGGATCTTCCGATGTGATCTTCGCGAGTTCGAGCGCGGATTTCACCATGCGGTCGAGGCCTTCACGAGAGAAATCACTGGAATAGGTGCTGGCCGCACGCTGTCCGAAAAACACGCGCACCCCGACGGACCTGGAGCCTGATTCCTTTAGAGTTTCCACCTGGCCGAGACGGACCAACGTGGAGAATTCGTCTCCTTCGCGGACCACGCACTCAGCCGCCGTGGCGCCGCCTTTCATGGCGCGGGCAACTATATCCTGGGCGACCTCGCGAAGGTCAGTTTCGAGTTTTGGAGTTCGGGTTTCCAGTTCTATTGGCATGAAGATTTTTGACAACGGGACACGAAGATCTCAGATTAAAGATTGCGGGTTCAGACTTAAACCACACAACAGACTTTCAAATCTCGAATCAATAATCGCAAACCTGAAATCGCGTCACTGCATGAATCCGCCGGGATCCTTCCTCGCGGTGCCGCCCACGGTGAGGCGGTCAACTTTCAACGTCGGAATGCCGACCCCTACCGGAACTGCCTGACCATCTTTACCGCAAGTTCCGACGCCTTCGTCGAGTTTCAGATCGTTCCCAACCATGCTCACGCGGGTCAGAACGTCGGGACCGTTGCCAATCAGCGTAGCTCCCTTGATTGGAGCAGTGATCTGGCCGTTTTCGATCATGTAGGCTTCGCTGGCAGAGAACACAAACTTTCCGTTCGTGATGTCGACCTGACCTCCGCCAAAATTCACGGCGTACACTCCATGTTTCACCGAGCGAATGATGTCCTCAGGATTGTCCTCGCCCGCGAGCATGTAGGTGTTCGTCATGCGCGGCATCGGGATGTGTTCATAGCTCTCGCGACGCCCGTTTCCGGTATCGGCGATACCCATCAGTCTGGCGGAGAGCTTATCGCTCAAATAGCCCTTGAGGATACCTTTCTCAATCAAAACCGTTTCCTGCGTGGGCTCGCCTTCGTCGTCGACGTTGAGCGATCCGCGACGCCAGGGCATGGTGCCATTGTCCACAACGGTGCACTTTTCGCTGGCAACGCGTTTGCCAACCAGGCCGGCGAATGCCGAAGTCTTCTTGCGATTGAAGTCCGCTTCCAGCCCATGGCCGACCGCTTCGTGCAGCAGAACGCCCGGCCATCCGGGGCCGAGAACCACTTCCATCTCGCCTGCAGGCGCCTCGCGCGCGTCAAGTTGCAAAAGTGCCTGGCGGCTGGCTTCTTTGGCAAAGTGCTCGGGATTCTTGTCGCCGAAGAAGAAATCCAGCGCGACACGGCCTCCACCGCCTGCGCTGCCACGTGCGGAATTGCCTTCAGTCTTGGCGATGCACGACACATTCATGCGTGCGAGAGGCTGAGAGTCTTCCGCGAACGTGCCATCCGAGGCGACAACCAGGATGTTGCGGAGTTCATCGGCATAGCTGGCCCGGACTTCTTTAATCCGCGAGTCGTAGGCGCGCGCTGCTTTATCAGCGCGCATGACCAGCTCGACCTTGGCGCTGATTTCTGCGTCCACAGAGGGGAGCGTCACAGGGTAAAGGCTTCTGGCTTGCGTCTTTTGAAATCCGGCGACTGGAGTCTTGGCAGGGGCGCTGGCGATCAGAGCGGCGGTACGAGCCGCGTGCAGAATTCGCGCGGCTGAAAGGTCGTCCGTGTAGGCGTAGCCCGTACGTTCTCCGGAAACGACACGCACGCCGCACCCGGCAGATATGCCCTGGCTCGCCGACTTAACCATGGATTCATCCATGGAGAGTGAGGTCGACGAAAGATATTCAAAGTAAAGGTCTGCGTAATCGCCGCCGGCGGAAAGTGCAGCCGCCAGGTAACGTTCCAGGTCGCGGTCCGTCAGGCCATAATGTTCGAAGAAAAAACGCTGCTTGTCAGTGGGTGTCAAGGAATTGCTCACACTATATGGATGCCCCGGAGTCCTTCGGGGACTCGGCGTAACCCTATGCTGTGATTATCCCACACGGGTTGGCTTGCTGGAATTGGACGACTAGTTACTCCAGAGCCCGATTTATGGAGCTTCCGGTCCGACCCGACTCAGCCAAAAGGATTTTCGTCAGCGCTTCGGCCATAGATCACCGGTACCGGTACGTCGAGCAGACGTAGATAGACCGAGAGCTGTCCACGGTGGTGATACCAGTGATTGAGCATGATCGAGCGAAGAACCTGCACCCGTGGCCGTGTGAAGAGTTCCTGCGATCCCCGCATCAGATGCCACGGAGCCTGAGCCTGATCATCGGAGAGGCCACTCAAATAGCTTTCGCCATCGTGAATACTCTGCTCGAAAGCCGCCGATATTTCCTGATTGCTCTTGGGCAGAGGAGGATCGAAATTTCCCTGGAGAACATCGAATCGATCCTGTTGCAGAATGCGCGACAGCCCTCCTGGCACCGAGGCCACATGCCATCCCAGCTGCCCGAGGGACATCGATTTCGTGTGCGGCTTCCAGGCTAGCTTGTCGGACGGAATCCTTTCCAGGACTCGCCGTGTGGTCCCGACTTCTTCGCGAAATTCTCCCAGTAAAGCTTCGCTAATTGCGCCCATGCCGTGTCCTTCTTTAGATTTTGCGGTGTGGATGCCCCTGCCGCGGTGGCGCGACAGAGGCGGTTCTGGTCATCTGGTAGCAATATTCACGATTCGCGGGTCGGCATAGCGGTCGTGATGTCGAACCCATGCCATGGCGTGCGGCTTCATATTCTCTTCGTCACGGCCCTTCGGTGTGAGATCGAGGAAGTTGTATGTCGGGATCAGAATGTCGAGTCCGCGGGCATAGGTCGAGTACGTATGAAATACTTCGCCGCCCTTCTTGAAGAAAACGCTGGCGCCTGGACGTTCCTCGGACGGAAATTCGGTCTGCTCGTAGTTGTAGTAGACCTTGCCACCCGCCAACTCGTCTTTGTTCGCGGAGACCTGGAAGTCGTAATTGAAATCCGTGTCAAACGACGAGACCCAGGGGAACTTCCACCCCATCCGCTTCTTGAACGACTCAATCTCGGCAAGAGGCGCGCGTGACACGACGGCCAGTGTGGTATCACGTTGCGCCATGTGCACGGCCGCTGGATCGAAGCAGTCGGCCAGGTACGAGCAACTCGGGCATCCTTCTTTCCACCCGGGTCCGAGCATGAAGTGATAGACCACAAGCTGGCTGCGTCCATCGAAGAGGTCGGCGAGCGTCAAGTCGCCATGCGAGCCATGGAAAACATATTTCTTTTCCACTCGCTCCCATGGCAACTGGCGGCGCAAACGGCTGAGTTCATCGCGCAAGCGCGTGAACTCCTTTTCCTTTTTCAGAAGACCTTTTCGGGCAGCGACCCATTCTTCGTGCGATGTAACCTTCGAGGCTGCTTTCTCATTCGTTCCCGTCGTCATGCAATTGCTCCTTCATTTTCGAATCATTGCTGCTGGATTTTTTCTTGCGCCATACTTTCGTGATGATCGTGGTCACTCCTCCCGTGGAGATAATGCCGCCGATTAGCACTCCCGCACTCGCTGCGCATGCTGGACACATAGGTCCTCCTCACTACCTTCCCGATTCCGCTTTCGACTGGATGCGGCCAAGGATGTGTTTCCACCCCTCGCTAACCCCGCGCCGGTGCTCGTCCTGGATCATGCCGAACGCTTTGTGATGAAATTTGAGAAGTGTTCCGCCATTTTCTTCGCTGAGCCGGTACTGCAGATTCGAGACAACGCCGTAGGACATAAACAACGGCCCGGTGATCTCAAGTAGAGTTGGACGCTTGATCGCCTGCACGTGCCCCCAGAGATGCCCATTGTTGTCGCCGAGGTCGCGGAACCACCGTCCTCCTGGCCATGCTTCGATCTTCATCGGCATCTTGCCATTCGGAGTCTCGTTTTCGGGACCGATCTGTTCGAGGATGGTGGCAAACGTCTTGTCGATTGAAGCCCGCACGTGAATTTCCTGCACCACCATCAAACTCAGGCTTTCAATCCCCGCGAGCGTTGCTGTAGAAGCCATAATCTTCTCCTTGATGTTGAGATTCACCGCGTCGCTGGCGGCGTGTTTCTTCTATTCTTCCTGGACTTTTTCTTCTGCTTCAGCCCGTTCCTTGATTCGGGTTAATTGATGTGCCCATAGACGCTCAAACGTGCTCGTCCATTCATGCAAGGGACGTATCCCTGCCGCGTTTGTTCGGTAGAGCATGTGCCTCCCGTTTCTCCGGACGCGGACCAGACCCACGTCTCGCAAGACTCGAAGGTGTTTTGAGACCGAAGGTTGCTCCACGCCGAGCCGGCCTACGAGGTCTCCAACGGTCATTTCCGAGAAAGCGAGATGCTGCAGGATCTCCCGCCTGCGGACTTCCGCCACCGCGTTAAATGCGTCCGTCGTAGTTGCCGCTCGAGCCATGCACTGGAATATATATTCCTATATGGGAATATGTCAAGCCGCGCTTTTCCACAGGCTCAATGTTCATTGATCACAGACGCCACCGCGTTGAACTCTCGACAATTTACTTATGACCCCCGATGCGCTTACCCGGACGGTTCAGCAATTTCTCCGCGATGCAACCGGGGCAGTCGTGCTGGAGGATGGTGCGGTCGCGTTCGACCTTGCCGAGGCGAAATATTCGATCTCAGGCGAGTACAACAAGTGCCTGCTGCATCTATGGTCGGCGGAACGAAACACCGTGCGGCGGGTCCTGGATGCCGAGATCAAGAACGGATCACTCCGGCTGGCGGTACAGAAACTCGGCCAATCCCGTCCCTGCAAGCTGGAAATCTGCCGGGAACGCGATCGGCGGTCGCCCTCCGCCAAGAGGGCCAGCCGCATCGCTTACGAAGCGAAGCTGCGCCGGGCATTGGAGCGCCACTTTCCAGAGTTTACGATTGACCGCCTGACGTCGAACGTAGACCTCGAAAAATCCTTCGGCCCGATTTATGCGCGAGGCGTGATTCGCCGCGGCCAATCGGCCTTCGTGATTCTGGGTCTGAATGCGTCTGAGACGCAGTCATCCATCGATGCGTCACTCACCTTCGGGGTCTTGTGGCTGGATTCTTGTCGCCATCATCCGCAAGGGATCAAAACGGGGCACACGCGATCGTCACTGGTGGAAGGACTCTGCCTGTTTGTGCCCTCCGGTACGTCCGGGCTGGTGCGCGAGAGGATGGCGAATCTGAATCAGTCTGCCGCGAAGTGGCGATTGTATGAATTCGACGAGCGAGATGACGCAGTCGTTGAAATCGACTGCTCCGATCGCGGCAACGTAGCTACACGGCTCGTACATGCTCCTAACGAAACGGCGGCGCTGGCACGATTTGCGGACTCGATCGAACGAGTACAGACGATCCTCCCCCATTGCGAGGTAGTTGTGCTTTCGCCTGCTGAGGTTGCTTTCCGCTGGCGAGGGCTTGAGTTTGCCCGCGCCCGGTTGGGAGCCGAGGCAGCAACGTTTCGGAGCAGGCAGGAGATTGTATTTGGTGTTGGCCCCGAGGAACGAGTGCTGGAAGACCGGAATTACACCGTGTTCGCCAACTTGCTCCTTACCTTGCGCGACCAGCGCCATCCGTATGGAACGCGCCAGTATCCTATGTTCCGGCTGCATCCTGAGCGCTGGCTGGAGTCCCTGGTAGTGCGAGACGTTAGTGTCCTGGATGAGCGGCTTGAGACGGAATCCGTCTACTCACAAGTGCCCGCATTTTCCGCGTCGGATCGGGCGATGATCGACGTGTTGACCCTGACTCGGGATGGCCGGCTGGCGGTTGTGGAATTGAAGGCCGATGAGGACATCCACCTACCGATGCAGGGGCTGGATTACTGGTCACGGGTGCGATGGCACCACGGCCGGGATGAGTTCTTGCACTATGGGTACTTCGGAGGACGCGTGTTGTCGAAGGATCCGCCGCTGCTGTTTCTGGTGGCGCCGGCGTTCCACGTCCATCCTTCGACCGACTGCCTCCTGCGCTATATCTCGCCAGACGTGGAGTGGGAATTCGTTGGCATTGACGAGCGTTGGAGGGAGAACGTGCGCGTTGTCTTTCGAAAGAGGCGTATCGCTCCGGACTTACAGTTGCCTCTGGCAAACTGAAATTCGCCGCATCCTTCCGAGACGACATCGTAAACACGATGCCTTGCGCGCTGCATTTCTATCCTTTCCAGGCACCCAAGAGCCGCCGGACATCGATCAGTTGTGCGATGTGGTACGCATTGTGATCAGCCACCAATAGGGCCTCGCGAAGGATCGTCTGACCCTCGCCCCAGGGAATTTTCGCGAATAAATCGGTCTTCGGATTGGCCACCAAATCTTCCATCGCCTTCAGGTCGCCGCGGAATTGAGTAAGGCTTTTGGTCCACGCTTCTGGCTTCGGCGGGGCGGCTTCTTTCGGCCAGTACCCTTCAGGCCACTTGGGGGACTCGTGCTTCGAGTTGCGGCTGAACTCGAGGATGTCGCGCTGGGCGATGCGCAGGTGCTCGAGAAGCATCCATGGGGAATGAGGGAAGTTCGGCGGCTTCTCTCCCTGGAATTGCGAGGGTAAATCCTGGATCGCCTGATCAAACGTGGCGTGGGCATTTCCCCCTTTTAGCAAATCGACCAGATGCTTGCGCAATGGGGCGTTAGGGTCCGCGGATTTTTTCGGCATGGGTTCCTCCGGCTTGTCCCAGTTTACCCGGGTTGCATCAAAAGAACTCACCACAGAAGATGCCAAGGGATGACGGGCAGCGCGCGGAAGACCAGCTGCTCGACCACGGTCTGAAGAGAGTACGGGGACAGGTCGCAGCGCCAGTCCCCTAATGCTTTAGCGGTTCTGGTTTGGAGTCGCCACTGGCGCGGCGTCGGACTGCTCCGCGTTGTTGCCGATAGCATCTCCCGAAAGAATCAGTTCAACGCGGCGATTCTGCTGCCGGCCTTCGGGCGTGTCGTTGGAAGCGATCGGCTCGCTCTTACCGAATCCTTGAGCATCAATCGAACCGGCAGAAATTCCCTGCTGGACAAAGTACTGGCGGACGGCTTCGGCTCGCTGTTCGGAGAGCGCCTGGTTGTATTGATCGCCGCCGACGCTGTCGGTGTGGCCCTCTACCGCAAGGTGCAAACTTGGATACGCCAGGATAATGCCGGACACCTTCGCAAGTCGCTCGCGGGCTCCAGGCATGAGCTCGAAGCTGCCGCTTCGGAACAGCACATCACTCATATTTGCGATGAGTCCACGAGCCGAGTCCCGCGTAGCGAGGACCTGGTTGAGCTGTTGCAACAATCGGGCGCGCAGCTCTGATTTCTCCTGCTCGGCCCGCTGGCGGAGGCTCTCCGACTGGGCGGCCGCAGCTTTGGCCTTGTCGGCTTCCGCAGCGAAGGCCTGCTGTTGAGCAACGGCTTCCGCTTTTGCCTTCTCGGCTTCTTCTTTCTGCCGCGCGGCCTCCTGAGCTGCCGCAAGAGCTTCCTGCTTCGCGCGCTCCGCCTCAGCCTTTGCCTGTTCCGCTTGAGCGCGTGCTTCCTCGGCCTGAGCGCGGGCAGTTTCGGCGTCGGCACGGCGTTTGGCTTCCGCTTCGGCATCGGCGCGAGCCTTGGCTTCTCGTGCCGCGGCCGCTGCTTGTGCTTCTTGTTCCGCCTTCTGCTTCACCGCCATCACTCGAGCTTCTTCCGCAGTTTCCGTGGCTTCTTTGGCGGCTGCTTCTACAATCTCCCGCTTGGACTTCTGCCGATACAATTCCTCCGCGTGCATCTGCTGCTGCCCGGCTTTCGAAAGAATTGCGGCCGCATACTTATCCGCTTCCGCGATGTGCGCGATACGGAGGGCGTTGCGGGCCTCAAAAAGTTCCAGCGGAGTCTTCGAGTCGATTCCGAAAATAGCGTCCTGGATATGGGCGTTCGTGGAAGCGTAAGTTCCGCGAGTCACGAGTTCGTACTTGGCATCGATATTCTCGGTAGCGGCACCGCTGGTTGGAACGCTTTCCATCACGACCATGTTGCCCGGCTGGCTCACGGCAAAATAAGGCTCAGCCGTGACAATCATTCCGAAAGTTTGCAGATCAGTGAATGCTTTGAGATGGGCGTTGCCGCTCTTGTCCAGGGTGACTTCGCCGAGGTTAACCGGGCGTCCCTGCGGTGAAACCGCCCAGAGGACATACGTTAAATATTCGAGACCGAACTTGGTCGCATCTTCCACGCCTTCAAACTTGGCCTCGACCTCAAAGTTCGTCTTCTTGCCTTCAACTTTCGCCTCTCCTGAAGCGCGCTGCAGCAAGTCGGTTCCACGAAAATCAACCTTGGTGGATCCGCCCTGCAGCCGGTAGTGCATCGCTTTTGTCGTGCGCGACACGGTGGTTGCGGATGTCGCGGACACGGCCGATGACTGCGGGGTGGTGCTCTGGGCGGACGCAAGAGCAGCGACGAGGAGGACGGCAAAAGACAGTTGTTTCACGTTGATTCTCGATCTGGGGGAGATTGAGAGATGTCTAATCTTTTCTATGTTGCGGCAAGTGCGCAGAAATACAAGGATAAGGAAGGGATGCGACTTTGGTAACAGTGTCCCGCGTTACTGACAGATCAGACCTCTTCTTAGTGGATCGCAGCGACCGTTCCCTTGGGACCAACGACGAGCGCTCCGCCGTCCGGGAACGTTGCGATCGCGTTGAACTTCGCGTCTGTGCTCCCGGCTGGAGCAAATCGCTGCGGGTTGCGGCTCGACTCGAAGGCTAGGACGAAGTCCTGTGCGGCCACAAACCAGCGCTTCGTCGCCTTGTCGTAGGCGGCGGAAGAGAAATATGCCTGCGGGTGGACGGCCGAGAGGTTCCAGGTTTTCCCGCCGTCTTCACTAAAAGCGAGGTTGGATCCGTCGTGATTCGGCTCCTTGTAGTCTCCGCCAGCGATTACGCCGTGTAGCGCATCGCGGAAGGTGATCGCGAAAATCCCAGTAGAGTCGCGGCCATGCACGATCGGCGTCTCGAACACTTCCCAGGATTGGCCGCGGTCCGGCGAGTGGAAGACACGCGCCGCCGAGCCCCCTGTGGCGAACCAGATGTTGGGATCGAGAGCGGGGCGGTCCGACTTCGTGCCCGAATTCTCCCGCGGCACGATCGCTATGCAGCGATTGCTTGCGGCAAAGGCACCTTCGCCTTCGAGGGAGTTCGGAAGTTGAGCTGATTTCACTGGGCGCCAATTCTGACCATCGTCCGTGAGGAGCACTTCAAACTTCAGCGTGCCGGACCGGTCGGGAATCGGGTCACCCAGCACGACGCCGTGGGTACGATCCCAGAAGGCCATTGAGTCAAAAAATCCCTTGGGCTCGGTATTCGTGAATTGAAGTTGCCAATGTTGGCCGGCATCGAGTGTGTGGTAGATACGCGACTGACGGCCCGGTCCGGCGGACATGAGATACGCGTCTTTTTCAGAAAAGGCTGTGACCGCGCGGAAATCGATGGTTTCTGCGCCAGGAACTTGCGAAGGAATCCACGTAGCGCCTCCATTTGTCGTCCGGAGAAACGTGCCGTGTGTGCCGCTCGCCCACGCGATGTGTCTCGACACGACGCTCACGCCGCGCAGTGATTCAGCGGTCCGCGAATGCTGAATCTCGAGATGGGAACGGTTTCCAGTAAGCAGAAGAATGAAAATCAGTGCGGACCGGTGCATCGCGAGATTATTTGTTTACCCTGTGGCCAACTGAGACAGCAAACAAGCGGCTAATTCGTTACTTCGCCGTAAAATCCGCAAAGGATGCGGTCTTCCCGATGTAAACGCGGAGCGTACAGCGAGCCCCTACGTGCGCAAAAGCTACTTCTAGTGCATCGGAAGGCTGCGCCACCTGTGCGGTTTCCATTACAGAACGAGCAACGTCCTGTTTTTCATCGTAGGCGGCGCCGGGGGTGACGTTCTTGTTTACTGCGAGCGTCCAGTGGTCCCGAGCAGGGATGGGATACACGGTATAGGCACCGATGGGGATGACCGAACTACCCAGAGAGAGCTGTGCCTCGGTGAAAAGTGTCATAGGCGCGCCGCCTGGGGTCCAGGGTTTGCCGTTCGCGACCTTTTCCTTGTTCGTGGGGACAGCGTTGTAGCGCACGTACACCTGCCGGCCGTCGTCGAGTGTGCAGGTGGTGGTTGAGTTGAGCGTGCTGCCGTTCGACTGCGCAATCAGGGGAGTACTTAACAAAAACGACATGAGCACAGCTCTCCAGACGAGAGGGGCGGACATTTTGGAAAGCCTCCGGGCAGAAAGTGTAGCGCTGGAAGGGCTTGGAGGGAAGGATTTTGCATAGGGTGATTCCGTTATGCGGGATCAGATGTCGTTCGTCATGGACCTTCGGTGACGTTTTCCGGGGACAGGCCAGTTGCTACCGTCAAAGCCAGGTACGGGTGCGTCGGTTACCCGGCCAGAAGGGGAAATCGAGGGCTAACTCATGGCGAAGGGAAAACTTAGAGTTCTTTATGGGGAAGGCGAAGAAGAGATTTTAAAGCAGCAGGCCGCGGAGATGGAAAAAGCCGGCCACGCTGTCCACCAGGCGATCGGGCGCAAGGCAGTGCAGGAAGCATTGAACAAGAGCCAGTTCGACCTCGTGGTTCTGGGTTCTACCTTGAGCCGCAACGATCGGCATCATCTGCCGTACATGGTTAAGAAAACGAATGCCGAAACCAGCGTTTTGGTGATGCACGCTGACGGCAGCCGGCATCCGTATGTCGACGCTTGCGTTGATACGGGATCGAGCATGGAATCCGTGCTGACCCGCATTGAAGGAATGAAGATCGCGGGAATGATGCCAAGTGCGGCAGCGGCAGCGGCAGGTGCTGGTCGCTAAGCAACTCGGCACAGGAGCTAGAGGGCGGGCTATTAGCCGCCCTTTTCTTTTGCGAATCACCGTGGGTGGGACCTTCGCCGACTTTCCGTTCATCGTCGAGCAAAACATAAGGCCTTCGAACGCTTCAAGTGGAAATTTCTGCCCGTCGGCGTTAACGAAACTGGTACCGATGCGCGTTGCAGGCGGAGGGCGTGCACTCCGTGCAGGCATCGGCGGCGGAATCAGCCGCGCTAAGAATCAAGCTATGCAGCAAGTGGAACTCGTCTCTTGGAATTGATTCAAGCAAGCGCCATAAATCCTGGCCTTGCCAGTTAAAGTGGGAAATTAGCCGACTCGGTCAACAAGCCGACACCCAGTATCGAGTTAGTAAAAGTGGAAGAACCGGGCTATTCGAAGTGAACTTTCAGCAACGCACTACCCGGGGTGCTTTTCTGGATAAGGCTCCGGTGGAATGAATGCTTCGGATTACGGGCAAGTGAGTTGCGCAGAGCCAGTGACGCGGCCGCATCCAGTCCCACACGGTCCCATAGCCTGACAAGTCACGGTGCCGGGAATTGAGTTTGAACTGGAAGCCCAGATTTTGTAGGTTCCAGACGCACCTGCACGGCAAGATGCCAGACCTGCATCGCTGATGTTTATATCGTTACTGGGCTGCTCGGAGCCCGCCGTCACGACACAAGCACCCCAGTTCGCCCCTAGAGGTGTAACAGGGGAGGGTCGATTGTTGAAATAACCTGTAGCCGTGAACTGCACTTGTCCGCCCGGGAAATTCTGGGCGTCGGCCGAGGCGGGACTGATGGATACGGATTGCAGAACGTGGTGCGAAGAACCGCCGCAAGCCACCAGCGTCACGGCTGCGATGATAAGCGCCACAAACGATAGCGAAGGCCCGAAGGAGCGCATGGCAGACCTCCCGCGAACTAGGAATCCGGTCGAATACATGCCGGTTGCCTGCCTCGAAATTATATTCCTATAGGTCTAAGGGTCACGGAATCGTTCTCGCCGTGGAGCTGCCGGCGGGTGCCTGATCCTTCGGATAAACAACGAGGTGGCGGCGCATACCTTCGCCCTGACTCTCCGTGTGCAGATCGGCCTCACCTCGGAGCGCGAGATGGACGATACGGCGCTCGCGCGACGACATGGGCGTGAAATGGTATGGGGCGCCGGTCCGGCGAACCTTTTCCGCAGCAACATTGGCTGCCATGTGGAGCTCCTGGATGCGCATGGACCGGTGATTCTGACAGTCGAAAGAAATCTTTTCGTGCTCGCCGGAGGGCAGGCGGAGCATTTCCAACGCAAGCAGCTCGAGGGCGCGCAGAAGTTCCCCGCCACGATCCAGAAGAAGTGCAGAGTCGGGACCCGCGAAGTCCACGAGGATCTCCGGGCGTTCCCAGTCGCGGTTCTCGGGTAAAGGCGGATCGACGACGATGCGGTACTTCAGGCGGAGTCCGCCGTGCGTCACCACGGTCTGCAGAAATTCGTTGATCTTATTGGCGGCGGCAAGCTTATCGGGAATAGGCATGGAATTTCAGCTCTCAGCTGTTTAGCCGTCAGCTTTCAGCTAAACGGCTTTTTACGCGGGCGAAAGGCACCCAAAAAATTCGTCTCGCACTAAGGTTCTTCAGCTGAGAGCTGATCGCTGACAGCTGGGAAGCTATTTATCTTTCTTCCTGGCGCGTTTTTCCATCATCTCGCGCATTTCGCGGCCCAGTTTCGTACGGTTCATGACCGATTGCTGGGCGATGCCGATCAGATTGACCACGGCATAATACAAGTTCAATCCTGCAGGCAATCGGAAGAAGATGAAGCCCATCATCAGGGGCATCATCACGTTCATCATTCTCTGCTGCGCCGGGTCCATACCAGCCTGCGGCGTCATCTTCTGGGTGACCAGGCTGCTGATCACCATCAGGATCGGCAGGATGAAGATCGGATCGGCCGCCGACAGGTCCTTGATCCAGAGCCAATGCGCATGCCGCAGATCGAGTGCCGTCCCCAGCATACGGTAGTACGCCCAGAGGAACGGAAGCTGGATGAGAAGCGGCAAACAACCACCGGCAGGATTCACTCCCTCTTTCTTGTAGAGGGCGCTGATTTCCTCGTTCATCTGCGCTTTGCGGGGATCGCGCAGGCTGTACTTCTTATATTTTTCCTGGATCGACTTGATCTGGGGCGCAACCCGCTGCATCTTCAGCATCGATTTCATCTGCGTAACGCGCAAGGGCAGAAGAGCGATGCTGATGATCAGCGTCTGAACCACGATGGCCCATCCCCAGTTCGGCACCAGATGGTGGAAGGTCCATCGCAGCCAGAGAAACAACCATTTCGCCAGGATGCCCCAAAAACCGAAATCCACCAGGCCCGTGAGATCGCTGTCGGCGCCCGATACTCCCGGGACGGGCACTTTCTGCAACACCTCCAGCTCCTTGGGGCCCACGAAGATGCGCTCGGAGGTGGTTCCGTGAAGGTTCCCGACGGCCGCCCCGAGAACGTCAACGGTTGTAACTTCCTTGGCCTCCGGCTTCTGGGGATCTCGCGGAATTGACAACGAATTTCGCAGTGTAACCATCGACGCTGTCGCCGGATCGTCGGGGACAAAAACGGCTGCGAAATATTGATCTGTAGGTCCGGCCCAGTGGAACGGCCCAGAAATCGTGGCGCCGCCGCTGATCTTCTTAATCTGGAGCCGCTCGATGTTCCTGTTGAACTGGTAATCGATCAGAGACGCGGCATAGAACGGAGCGGTGATTTGATCGCCGAATCCGGCTGGCCACGCTGGAAGAGCAGGGACCGAACTCCCTTTGTAGCTTACCGCCGTCTCGACGCCGACGATGTAGGTTTCGTCAAAGCGAAACGTCTTGCGGACAGCAAGATCCTGGTCCGAGTACTCGAACGACACTGTGGCCGGGGTCGACTGTTTTCCGGTGACGGATGGAACATAGAGCGCAGAGCTCAGCTTATTGCGCAGCGTCTCGTCGTATGTCCAAAGCGAGAGCGGATATCCAAATTGGGCCGCTGCTTTTCCGTTAACGAGATCCAGCGGGCCGTTCTGGGTATCGTTATCGAATCTCTTAAGAATCCACGACTTGACCTGAGCACCTTTGTTCGAAAACGTGATGCGATAAAGATTGTTCTCGATGATCGTATCGGTCTCAGAAGAGCCTTGCTTGGTAATCCCGGCCGGAGCACTCACGGGCGGTATAGCGGAGTCTGGCTGGACAGCGGCCGGTTGAGCCGCGGCAGTCTGGCTTTGTGGCGTCGGCGCCGGTGCCTGAGGGAAGTATTTCTTCAGCAGCGGCTGGAACAACAGCATGACGACGAAGGTAGCCAGAAAGATGAGCAGCAGGCGTCGTTCACTGCCCGGTTCGTGTTGAGGATTTTGATATTCGGCCAAAGTCTTTATGTGTTCCTGAAATGTTCACGGCAGCTGGATACTGGCGAATCAAGTTTTACGGGGTCGTATCCGCCCCTGGCGAATGGGTGACAGCGAAGAAGGCGAGCCAGAGACATAAGCCCTCCCCGCAGCACTCCGTATCTCTCGACCGCTTCGATCGCGTATTCAGAACAACTTGGAACGTAGCGGCACGCCGGCGGAAACATAGGCGAAATCATTCGCTTGTAGATCCGCAACACCTGCAACATAAAATTCTGGAGCACTTGCCTCATCCTCATCTGGACCCGGCGCTCGTCCGGCGTCCGGATTCGTCTCCTCGCGGGGCGATCGAACCTTTCGCCCCAAGCTTCTGTTCAATCACTACGAAGGCATGCTCAATTTCGTTCAGCACGCCAGCAAAGTCCGCTGTGAGAAGCGACTTCTTCGGATTGATGACCACATCCGCACTCAACTGCCGAGGCGGATGCGAGAGCCGCACCGCTGACCGCAGACGCCTCTTCATGCGGTTCCGATGAACTGCACCGCCGAGCGCGCGACCTACCGTGAATCCCACGCGTAGACCGGCCGGCTTTGCGGGCGTTCCATCGGCTTCGCCCTTGCGTTCCAAATAGAAAATCGTCATGTGGGTCGCGAACTGCCGGCGGCCCTGTTTGTAGACGCGTTCGAAATCGGCATGCCGCAACAGCCGCATGGTGCGCGGGAAGTTCGTTGCTTCCTGGGCACTCTGCTTCGATGTTCGGGACACACTAGCGGTCACACGGGCCTCGATTGCGATGTGCAACTCGCGGGAATGCTGGCGCGGACGCCGATTGAACTACTCGCGGAAACCTGGCTTCACCGAGACCCGCTTGCGCCCCTTGGCGCGGCGGCGTGACAAAACTTTCTGGCCGCCTTGGGTCTTCATGCGCGAGCGGAATCCGTGCTTTTTGGATCGCTTGCGCCGATTGGGTTGGAATGTGCGCTTAGGCATGAAAAGTAGCTGCTCCTAGATGTTTCGAGGGTCTAAAGGCGAATGATTAGTATAAATGAGCCGCGCCGAAGCGGCAAAACGAGCCCACTCCGTTGACGGGAATAGCCTTGGTCGCCGAGGCGTGAGGTGATATTAGATGGTTGCGGCAAATTGCTCCTATTTCTAAGAGTTAAGGAACGGGATGAACAGGCGAGGATTTCTCAAATCTGGTGCGATGGGTGCGTTGGCGAAAAGGCATTTGTTGGGAGGCATAGCTGCTGGATCTTATTTACTTCCAGCGAGCGCAGAACGTGCAAGTCTGTACATACCGAAATCGTCGCTGGATCGATACACGCCCGAAGACCATAGGCAGCGGCTCCAGAACATTGCACGCTGTGAAAGCGCGATTCGCGGCTGCAGGCGCAAGCATCTCGTTACCGATTATGTTCCGGGCCAATGTACCTACAACCTCGGAGAATATCCCGCGAAGAAGCCCTGGGAGATCGGAGAGTGGGACGCGCAGGAACTTGATCGATTAAAAGACGAGGGGATCGGCTTGATCCAGCTGCACGAAGAGTGGAACGACTCGCAGCGGCTGCTGGGCGCGGATAAGTATTCGCCAGTAAACCCAAACGGCTTCCGCCAATTTCTTGAGATGGCGCACCAGCGTGGAATGAAGGTCATCGTTTATCTGTCGAGCGGATTCATCGAGAGAAGGGATCCCGACTTTCGCCCGGAATGGGCGCGCGATCAGGACCTGGTTGAACTCTTCTATCACTATGCTCTTTGCTCTCCCGCGAGCCCGAGTTGGAGGGCATACATCTGCAAGCAGTTCGTTCGGGTCATGGAGGAGTATGGCGTCGACGGCGTGTACAACGACCTTGGGTATGCGCCTCTCGCGGGAAATTCGCATCCCCCGACGAAAGATGAAGTGTTGGCGTTCCCCGAAACCCCTCAGCAGGATGGCGCGCTAGGTGATTTGCTTGCCCTGCTTTACGAGGAGGTCAAGCGCAGGGGAGGCATCGTCAAAGTGCACGTGGGAGACACCGCCCGCCCGCTAACGGATTTGAAAGTCTATGACTATCTCTGGGTGGGTGAAGGCGTAACGAGTGGCGACTCTCTGCGAATGGCGGTGCGGGACTATACCCCCTACGTAGTGCCTTGTCTGGACATGAGTCGGGCAAAGATCGGGAATGAAGACGAGTTGTATCTGCAGTCGATTCCCTACCTGCAATTTCCGCTCTTGCTCGCGGGTAAACCCTTCACCGGTCAACGGGGCCTCGTTGAAGGCATCCACTACGTGCCCGAAGCGGAGGACTTCTGGACTCACCACTGCCACGAAATCTGGAACTACTATCAGGCGCATCCGAACGGACCATACAGCTATGGGTGGTGGGATTCCGTTCCGGGCCGGCCCGAGGCTCGAACCGTCCATGCGAAGTGGCTGCGGCAATATGCGCCGATGGTCGAAGAGGGAACGTGGGCATGGATCGAAATCGCAGAAACGGCGTTCGTCCGAGGACGAATGCCGAATGGCGTCGTAGCGTCCTTGTTCGCAAATCGAGAAACCTATTTGGTGTTGGCGAACTATGGCGAGAGAAGTACGGTGGTCGAAACCGCACAAAGTTTCGCTAATACACAAGATCAGTCCCAACAGCTGGGCATGAAGTGGGAGCTGAACCCGCGCTCGCTCCTAATTCTCAAACTCGCTTCCGCAAACTGAGGACGACAAGTGCGGCGAAATTACCACGCTGCATCCGCGAAAAAACTTTTCGCGATCACGATTGCATCATTCGCGTGGCAGTTACCAGCGCGGCACTTGACAGCAGCAGCGGTGCGGGTTCTGAATAGGTGTTCGCAAAAATTTCCAGCCGAAGATTTTCATGCAGCCCAAAAATTTTGTGCTAGTATGCAGCACTGATCCTGCTGTCGAAATTCTTTTTGGCATCGGAACAAACGCGACGGTATTCCGGCGCATTCCGCAGTACAATTATCGGTCCAGCTACTTCGTAAAACTGTAGTTCGAACAAGCGCTCGTCGACCAGCCGCCGGAGCGCTACGGTGAACATTTCATATATGTCAGTTCCAAGCACAACCCTTTCCCCGAATCCATGGGCGCGCATTCTGGACGCGCTGGAAAAAAAGATCAATCGTCATTCGTACGACACCTGGTTGAAACCGACACGCTACAGTCACTCGAGCGGAGGCGTTCTGTTCGTCCGCGTTCCGACTGTCGAGTTCCGTCATGCGGGCGATAAGTACGCAGACCTCATCCAGGAAGCAATCGACAATCTCGGTCTCGGATTCAACGACGTAAAGTTCGTAACTCCCGAAGATGACCCCGCCGCCACTGCTGTGCGGCACGACGGCGGATTGTCCGCTGCGGCCGCGGCCGCTCCGGCGCAGTCCCGTTTCGATTGGGACGGCGCGGCGCAGTTGAATCCGCGCTACACCTTCGATGCATTCGTCATCGGCAGCGGAAACCAGTTCGCCCATGCCGCCTGCCAGGCCGTGGCGGAGCGACCGTCGAAGGCCTATAACCCCCTCTTCCTTTATGGCGGCGTTGGCATGGGTAAGACCCACCTGATGCAGGCCATCGGTCATGAGATCAAGCGGCGCCAGCCGCAGACCGCCATCTGCTACGTATCGAGCGAGAAGTTCACCAACGACATGATCAACTCGCTGCGCTATGACAAGATGACAAGTTTCCGCGATAAGTTCCGCGGCGTCGATGTGCTGTTAATTGACGATATCCAGTTCCTGGCCCAGAAAGAGCGCACACAGGAGGAGTTCTTTCACACATTCAACGCCCTGCACGAGTCGATGAAGCAGATCGTCATCGCCAGCGACCGGTCGCCAAAGGAATTGGCAGAGATCGAAGATCGTCTCCGCAGCCGGTTCGAATGGGGACTGATCGCGGACATCCAGCCACCGGACCTGGAGACGAAGGTCGCGATTCTGCAGAAGAAGGCTGAGCAGGAGAAAGTCACGCTGCCCACGGATGTTGCTCTATACGTAGCGTCGAATATCCGATCGAACGTACGTGAGCTGGAGGGCGCGCTGATCCGCCTGGTGGCGCACTCGTCCCTGATTGGAGCAGAGATCACCCTGCCTTATGCGCAACAGGTTCTGAAGAACTTCATCGATTCGCAAGCGCGTAAGGTAACGATTGAATCGATACAGAAAATGGTGGCCGAACAATTCGGACTCAGGCTGGTTGAAATCAAGGCAAAGAATAATTCGCGAGCGATCGTGTATCCGCGTCAAATCGCGATGTACCTGGCGAAGCATCTCACCGAAGCGTCTTTGCCGGAGATTGGTCGCCAATTTGGCGGCAAGCACCACACGACCGTACTTCACTCGGTGGAGAAGATTGAGGAACTGCGCAAGAACGACAAGGATTTGAACAGGCTGGTTAACAAGCTCACCGAGCAATTAGGCGGTTGATTCGCGGCATTTTGCTGAGTTTTACCCTGTTATTCCAGTTTTCCCTTCCACCGGGTGTGAACTTGATGTGGAAGCTGTGAAAAGGAAGGCGGGATCCGGAAGCAAGGCCGGGATTTGGTATGGGCTCCGCATCATTCGGGACTGATTTTCAACACGAATGTTTCCGGGGAATTGGGAGAGAACAGTCGGGGTTAGGTGGTTTTTCCACTTCTCCGCACCGCCTACTGTTACTGCTGGTTTAATGGGTTTTGCATTTGGTATAAGGTAGAAACATAAAGTAAGGCGAAGTAGAGCTTTCGGGAGACGTACTTTATGCCGGTGGAAGCCGCCGTTGCCGCGGGAACCATGGAAATCACAGTCAGCAAGGTTGAGTTGCTCAGGGAGCTGACCGCGACGCAGGGAGTGGTGGAGCGCAAAACCACTATTCCTATCCTTTCCAACTATCTGTTTGAAGCGTCGGGAGACCGCCTATCCCTGACGGCAACTGACCTTGATCTGAGCTTGCGCACATCATGCAATGCGAAAGTGAAAAAGGAAGGATCGTGCACGATCCCCGCGCGCAAGCTGCATGACTATGTAAAGTTGCTGCCGGATGCCGACATCACCATCCGCCTTCTGGAAAATCACTGGGTCAGCATTCGGTGTGGCCGTTCCAACACAAAAATGGTCGGTATGGCGAAGTCGAATTTTCCAAGCCTGCCATCATTTCCTTCGGCAGGAAGCGTAAGTATCCCGGCACAGGTTCTGCGAGGATTGATCGCCCGCACGTCATTCGCGATCTCGAGCGAGGAATCCCGCTATACGTTGAATGGCGCGCTGATGCTGCTGAAGCCGGAGTCCATCACCATGGTGGCCACGGATGGACACCGTTTGGCGCACTGCGAGCGCGCCGGCGAAAAGTTCGACGGGGTCTCGGGAGAGATGAAAACTCTCGTTCCGAAGAAGGCTATGGACGAGCTGAAATCTCTGCTCGATTCTACCGATGCCGAGACGGTTGAATTTGCAAAGGATGAATCCACATTATTCTTCCGCATCGGGTCACGCTTGCTGACGTCCCGCCAGTTGACGGGGCAATTCCCCAATTTTGAAGCTGTCCTCCCTAAGGACAACGGCAAAATTGTTCCGCTGAATGCGGAAGAGCTGAATGCAGCGATCCTGCGCGTAGCGCAATTTGCCGACGAGCGGTCGCGTGCGGTGCGTCTGCGCCTGGAGAAGGGCGAGGTGAAAATTTCGGCTTCCTCCACGGAAGCGGGGGAGTCGGAAGACTCCTTGGAAGCGCCGTACAACGGAGATGCGCTGACGATCGGATTCAATGCTGCGTACCTGGTTGACTTTCTCAAGGCTGCCGGTACCAGCGAGGTGCGGCTTGAGTTGAAGGATCCGCAGTCGGCGGGGCAACTGCGACCGGCGGAAGGTGACGATTATAAGTATCGATATATCGTGATGCCCATGCGGATCTGACGCGAGTTGGTCCGCTGTGCCTTTCTTCTGACGATTAGTTTCCTGCACCGGGTCGAGCCGTTGTAGCCTAAAGCCTTGACGGACGGGCCTTCCTGCCTTACAGTGTCCGCACTTCAATAACGGAGGGGCGCTATGCTCAGCGGCTTCAAAAAATTCATCCTGCGTGGAAATGTTGTGGACATGGCAGTGGGTGTAGTAATCGGTGCGGCCTTTGGTGCTGTGGTCACCGAACTCACCAAGGCGTTTCTCACGCCATTGATTGCCCTGCTTGTTGGAAAGCCTGACTACTCGAATTTGAAATTCACCGTCAACACAACCACTTTCCCGGTCGGGGATTTCCTCAATGCGTGCATTTCGTTCATCCTGATCGCGGCTGCGGTTTACTTCTTCGTGGTTGTTCCTGTGAACTGGCTGATGGCTCGGATGCATAAGGACGAGCCAACGGCGCCTCCGAGCACCAAAAAATGTCCGGAGTGCCTCAGCGAAATTCCCATCGATGCCAGGCGATGCAGCCATTGCACGCAACCGGTGATGGGTAAGGCCGCCTAGACCGCGTGCGTTGATAAGATGACGGGATGCAACACCGTCGTCTGGAACCTGGCTTTCTCGTTCTTCTGGGCCTCTTCGCGTTGGCGACAACCTCCAGCGTAGAGGCCCAATCCTCGTCATCTTCCTCCTCGTCGTCCACAAAACACAGCCAAAAAGCGGACAAGCCAAACGTTCTCGATCTCGGATCCGTGAATGCCGGCGTTTACCGGAACAAGGCCCTCGGGCTCACGTGCACGGTTCCCCCGGGCTGGGTGTTGCGGACAGAGGAGATGAATTCTCGCGATTCGGAGGCCTCGCCACCAGGGCGACAGGAGCCAGAAAACGGGCGCGATGGAAAAGTACTGCTGGCGGCATTCTCGCGACCACCAGAAGCGAAAGGTGCGGACATAAACTCGTCGATCCTGATTGCCGCAGAGCCTGTCAACGCGTATCCGGGATTGAATGATCCCGCGCAGTATTTCGAGCCGCTGACCGAAGTCGCAAAAGCACAGGGATTCAACCCGGACGAAGAGCCGTACGAAATTTTAATTGGAAGCAAGGCGCTGGTTCGAGCTGACTTCCACAAGGACGTCGGATCTCGCGTTATGCGGCAGTCGACGGTCGCATTTTTGGCACACAACTACATTGTGTCGGTCACCGTGATCGGTGGAACGGAAGATGAATTGGATGATCTGCTCAACGGGCTGGAGTTTGCCGAATCAGCGCACGCCAAAACCCCGAAGTGACTCCAGCCCGGGAACGGTCAATCGGCAGTCGGCACCGGTTGCTTGATCTCGATAACAATTTTGGGTGGATGCAACAGCGTGTTGTGAATCAGGCAGTGATGCACCGCGGCCTCCACGCCGGCGCGATGCTGGTCCGAAAGGTCGAGCGGCGCTTCTACTTCGATACGAAAATTATCGATCCGCGCTGGATCGTTTACTTTATCGGCGCTCACGCGGACGCGGGTTCCTTCGGTTGCAAGTTTATGCTTCCGCAAATATTGTGCGGCGTAAAAACCGGCGCAGGAGCCAAGGGATGCCAGAAACAGCTCCGGCGGAGTCATCCCTTCATCATGGCCGAAATTTTCAGCCGGCTGATCGCTGGTAATGCTGTGGTGGCGCGCTTTGATTTCGAACTGAACCGCTCCAAGATGCTCGACTGTAACTTCCATAAGTGCCTCCATTAAGACTCCAAACTCGGTGTGTGACGGGCGAGCGCCGAATCCAGGTGAGCGCGAACCATCTGGCGAGCGCGGTGAAGGCGCGACTTCATAGCGGCGCGCGAAAGGCCAAGCTTCTGGGCCACTTCGTCTCCCTGGCGATCTTCGATATCGCGCAACTCGTAGACTGCTCGATACGTCGGGGGTAGGGCCGCGACTGCGTCATCAAGCAGCTGTTTCATCTGCCGGCGTGCCAACTGCTGGTCCGGAGCGGGAAGGTCGCCGGGGATTTCCATGCCTTCCCCTTGCAAGGTAGACAGCTGCAGCAATGGCAGCAGCGATTCCCTTTCCTTGAGCTGCCAACAAACCCTCCTGGCAATCTGTCCGAGCCAGGCTTGGAAGGCGACTGAGTCGCGCAATTGATCAAGATGGCGGTAGGCTTTGAGTAATGCTTCGACCAGGACGTCTTCGGCATCTTCGCGATTGCCGCAGACCCGGATCATCTGGCGGTACACCGAATCCTTGTGCCGCTGAGTGAGAGATTCGAAATCCCGAGTTTCGAGAACCATAGCTAGATTCTGTCAGCGTTAGAAGTTGAGCGCTGTGATCTCAGTACATAGTTACTCGATCGGCTCCAATTCGGAACTTGGCGGATTGCAGCGGCGCGGCCGGTTCCAAGGCATCTTGGCCAACAAAATGCCCATGGGGCAGATGTCGGTCAACCCGGCGAAAGTGAGTCCCAGGCCAACCACGCCGGAAAGAAAGAGGAATTTGCTGCTGAATGTCATGGCAAATCCGAGACCGGCTAGCGTGAAAAGTCCTGCGATTAGGCGCACCTGTCGTTCCAGAGACCAGCGTGTATTGGCGCAACAGACCAGAGGCAGTACGCTTTGGATCCAAGCATTGGTGCCCCCTTCGAGCACCGAAATCTTGTACTGCGGCCATGCCGCTAATAAATCAGCGGTCATTTGAGCCCGTTGCCCGGCCTGACAGATGAGTACGATGGGAATTTGGCGCACAAGGTCGTTCAAGCGCGACTCAATTTGATCCATGGGAAGATTGACCGCTCCCGGAATATGGCCCGATGCGAACTCAGAAGGTGAGCGAACGTCAACCAACTGAACTTGGCCGCGCGGAGTTTGCTGCAATTCTGTGACGCTAATCACACTTGGCACGGAATTTTGCCCCTCATAAGAAAGGAGCGGCGGTAGGAAGAAAAGGATTCAGGCCGAACTCGGTTATTTGCCCGGTGGGCAATCTGGAGTCACTCGAGCGGTTCGGGGTGCAGGCTAAGGTCTTTCTCGCCAGCTGCTTTCCTGGCGGCGTATTTTTTCATCCAGGCTTCCCAGCTCTTGCCTGCGGCTGTGTCGCGGCCGGTAAAAGCCAGGGCGGCAATCTCGGAGTAGTGAACCGCGACCTTCTGGTTGGAATTCTTCGGAAACAGACGAACGACGGAATCTTTTAGTGTCGCCGCAGAACGTCGGTCAAAAACGTAGCCTTCAATCTTAGAACCGTCTTTGCGGGTGATTGTGATGTCGCCGCGGTAATCGAAAGCTTTCTCAAGGGCTTGCCGTAGCTCCTCATCGCCCGGTAACTCCGGTATCCAACCTTCAAGCTGTTCGTGCTTTGTTCCCGGGGCAACCTCAAGAGTTTCGGGATTGCCAATATCCGCGTGAGGCGGGTGTTGATCGGTGTGGCCTGCTTCTTTGCCCGTCATGATTCAATTCTGATAGTTCGATCCCGGTTTAGAAACACGTCATACACTCGTTTCGTGCAGGGATCCTTGGGGCGGCTGGATTTGCACCAACGGGTGCACCGGAGCCTCCGGCTCCTCGAGCATGCGCAAAGCTTCCTTATCCCGATAACTTGTAGACAAAGTCGCCTTCACGGTAGCAAGGAATCCGCCCAACGAGCTGAAGGTCGCATTCACGGCCGATGCCTCATAACCGCTGTGAACCATGCAATTCGCGCATGCCGGATTGCCCGACTCGGTGCCATAGTTCTGCCACTCCGTCGTTTCGAGCAGCTCGGCGAAAGTGTCGGCGTACCCGTCCTGCAGCAAATAGCATGGCTTCTGCCATCCGAAGACGTTGTACGTCGGCATACCCCAGGGCGTGCATGGGTAGGTTCGCTTGCCCATCAGGAATTCGAGGAAAAGCGGGGAGAGGTTAAAGCGCCAATTCTTCTTGCGGTTCGAAAGGATCGCACGGAACATGCGGCGCGTGCGGGCTCTACCGAGAAAATGCTTCTGGTCGGGCGCCTTGTCATAGGAGTAGCCCGGTGAGAGCATCATGCCCTCGATGCCAAGTTCCATCATCTCGTCGAAAAAGGCGCGCACGGACTTGGGATTGGCGCCGTCAAACAGCGTGGTGTTGGTGGTAACCCGGAAGCCTCGCCGAAGCGCCTCTTTAATGCCATCGACGGCGATGTCGTATCCGCCTTCGCGACAAACCGCGAGATCATGCTCTTCCCGCTGACCGTCAAGATGCACGCTGAACGTCAAGTACTTGCTCGGCTTGAAGAGATCGATTTTTTCTTTCAGCAGCAGGGCGTTGGTGCACAGATAGATATATTTCTTTCGGACGACAAGCCCATCGACGATCTCCGCAATCTGCGGGTGCATGAGCGGCTCACCGCCGGGGATCGATACCATTGGCGCGCCGCATTCATCAACGGCGCGGAAACATTCTTCCGGCGTGAGATCTTTCTTCAGGATGTGCGACGGGTACTGGATTTTGCCGCATCCGGCGCAAGCCAGGTTGCAGCGAAACAGGGGCTCAAGCATCAGGACGAGCGGGTATCGCTTGCGACCGGCGAGCTTCTGACGCAGGACGTAGCTGGAGACCGTCCACATCTGTGAAACTGGGACTGGCATTACTAGTGGGTAACCCCTTGACTCATTCTATCAGGTAGAAGCGCTCGCCAACGATTTGACGGTGCCTCGTTCCACGCTTATAACGATGCACTTGTGGTCAAAAGGGTGCTTAGAATCCGGGGGGTTTCATGGATCGAAGAGATTTCTTGCAATGGGTCAAGGCAGCCGGAATCACAACCGCAATCCCGCTGGCCGGTGCCCCTGCATTTTCACAGGCGAAGCATAACGCGAGTTCGCCGGCGGCGAGTTCGCCTGAAACCATTTTGCTGAAGGATTACCGGCCGCGGTCGATCTACAAGATTCCGGTCAGCCAGATTCCAAAGGCTAAGTTCCCGATCATCGACATGCACTCTCATCCGTACGCAAAGACCACCAAGGACATCGACGAGTGGGTGCGCACGATGGATGAGGTGGGAGTCGAGAGGACCACGATTCTGACAATGACGACCGGAGCAGAATTCGACAGAATCCGGAAACAGTATTCCAATTATCCCGGGCGATTTGAGATGTGGTGCGGATTTGATTTCGCCTCCTACAATGAGCCGGGTTTCCCGGCAGCCGCAATCAAAGAATTGAGGCGGTGTCATGACGCCGGGGCACGAGGAGTGGGGGAGATACACGATAAAGGAAAAGGCCTGCTCTCGGGAAAGTCAAACGCGGCCGGAATGCATCCGGATGATTCGCGAATGGACGCGCTCTGGGATGCCTGCGGCGAACTGGGAATGCCCGTGAGCCTGCATGTTGCGGACCCGATCTGGATGTATCAGAAGATGGATCGCCACAACGACGGCCTTATGAATGCGTATTACTGGCGCCTGGACAATCAACCGGGCATTGTGGCCCTTTCGGGAATGATCGACATCCTGGAGCGAACGTTGGTACGACACCGCAAAACGACATTCATTGCGTGCCATTTCGCGAATCTCGATTACGATCTCGCGCGGCTTGGTGAGGTGCTGGAGCGCAATCCGAATCTGTATGCAGATATTTCCGCCCGTTACGCAGAGACAGCGCCGATCCCGCGCTTTACTGCGCAATTCTATGCAAAACACTCTGACCGCCTGCTTTACGGAACTGATATGGGGACGGATCTGGCGATGTATCGCATTACGTTTCGGATTCTGGAATCTCTCGATGAGCACTTTTACGAGACCGACCAGTTTTCCTATCACTGGGCTCTGAATGGACTCGGGTTGAGCGATGAAATTCTGCGGAAGGTCTATCGGGAGAACGCGATCCGATTGCTCGGGGACAGAAGTAATTCAGCGCTGAGGGTGACGGGGGAACACGGAGGGTAATTTCGAATTGATCTTGGCTGAGCAGGCTCGTCGACAAGCAAATTTCCAGAGCCTACAATCTGCTCATGAACAGCCTCGGTCAGTCAACGCCGGGAGTGGAAGAACGCGATTCCAGCCGGGTGATCATCATGGTCGCGGTAGTTGGCGTGATCGCGCTGATGCTGGGGCTTGCGTTTCTCCTGCGTGAGCCGCCGAAGCCCCTCAAAGCAATTCCCACGTATGCGGCAAATATTCATTTCTCTGACTTCAAAATGAGTGCGGCGGAGAATTTCGTCGGATCCACCGTGAGCTATATCGATGGCACGGTCACCAATTCTGGCGACAAAACGGTCACGCATGTTGTCGTCGATGTTGTCTTCAAAGATGAAGTAGGGCAGCTGGCTCAGGATGAGCCGAACGTTCCGTTGCGTGTGCTGCGGACGAGTGGCCCATATCCGGAAGCCGTAGACCTGAGTGTCTCTCCGCTAGCACCGGGCCAGAGCCAGCCTTTCCGGTTGACCTTCGACCACATTTCAGCTCAGTGGAATAGGCAGTATCCTGAGATGCGTGTCACGGATGTGGCGGTCAAGTAGCAGGGCTTCCTTTAGGCCGCCCGCTGAGCATATTTCAACAAGCGAAGCTGAATCAGGCTTTCAGCCGTAGAGCAGAGCGCGTCTTCTCGTGAGCGCGGTGCCCATCCCAGCAGACGTTGGGCTTTGTCACTGGTCGCGTTCTTTACTTTGCCCAGCTCCGGAAGGACCTGCTTCACGGCCGGATCGCGCAGCGCCGCCAGGCGAACAAGCCAGTCTGGCAATTGCCGTGTTGGGACACGTTTTGCCGACGAGCCCAAGCGATTCTTGAGGATGTTTGCCATTTCCAGGACTGACATAAAACTCCCTGCTACGGCAAGGAATCGTTCCCCTTTCGCGGCGGGGTCGGTCATGGCACGCACGTGCAAGTCGGCTACATCACGCACATCCACGGCGCCGAAATATAGACGTGGGCAACCTGGCATCGCGCCGTCCAGCATCCGCTGCACCACCAGAATCGAAGTCGAATAATCCGCTCCCAGGACCGGTCCAAATACTCCGACCGGGTTGACGACGGAAAGCTCGAGGTCGCCGCCCTCCATGGCGATAAAATCCCAAGCGGCGCGCTCGGCGATAGTCTTGGACCTAACGTAGGCCGTCAGGCTCTCATCCTTGAGATCGGTCCAATACGTTTCGTCGAATGGAGCGAGCTGCGGTTTGTGGCCATAGCCAATCGCCGCAAATGAGGAAGTCAGCACTACGCGGCGGACTCCTGCGTCGCGCGAAGCTCGCAGCACGCGAAGAGTTCCCTCGCGTGCAGGCACGATCAGCTCATCCTCATGCCGTGGAACGTTTTGTGGAAATGGAGAAGCGACATGCAGAACGTAGTCGCAGCCCGCGACAGCGTCAGACCAGCCTTCATCGCGCTCAAGATCTGCGGGGAAGAACGATAGCCGATCTGCCGATGCGAGTCCGCTCCGTTCGAGCGTGCCCCGGATCTCCGGTTCGCGCTTGAGGTCGCGGACGGTAGCGCGTACGTCGTGTCCAGCGTGAACTAGCTGAAGGATCAGATGGGTGGCGATAAAGCCTGAACCGCCAGTAACCAGGACTCGGCTCATTTTCGCGATTTCCTCTTTCCGCGATTTTCTGAAGCTACCGCAATCCCCGCGGCCCAAACAATTGCCCTACAGGATTCAACGAAACGTGTTTCTAAGCAACCGCCTCAGTGAAAAATTATTTCGAGATGAAAAACTTATGGCAAATATGTGAATTCCTTTGTCATCGAGGGTCCGTCAATCGCTTCCCACACTGTTTTGATGACGGGCTTCACGGTTCGATGCTTTCATCTAGAATTGCTTGAATGTCAGAAACGAAACCATTCCGCCTGACGGAGTCGGTAAAGGCAGCGGGTTGAGCGTCCAAGCTGAGTCCGGCGGCGCTGGACAAGGTGCTTGGGAAATTAGCCCGGCAGCATGACCCGAATGTCCTGGTTGGCTTTGATCATGCCGACGACGCGGGCGTGTATCAAATCGCGCCCGATCAGGCCCTGGTGCAGACGGTCGACTTCTTCACCCCGATTGTCGATGATCCGTACGTCTTCGGGCAGATAGCCGCCACGAATTCGTTGAGCGATGTGTATGCAATGGGGGGGAAACCTCTCACCGCACTTGCACTAGTTTGCTTCCCGGAGAATGCCGATCTGGAAATTCTTGAGCGGATTCTTGCTGGCGGGTTATCGAAGATGATTGAAGCGGGCTGCACCGTGATCGGCGGGCACAGTATCCGGGACGAAGAGACGAAGTTCGGGTATTCAGTGACCGGAACGATCCACCCAAAGAGAGTTTTCGCAAATGTTGGCGCTTGGCCGGGAGACGCGCTGCTGCTGACGAAGGCCCTCGGAACAGGTGTGATATCAACCGCCATCAAGAAAGGCAACGCGGAACCCGGCTGGATCGACGCTGCCGTCCAATCGATGACTACTCTGAATAAGCGGTCTACCGAGGTGATAACGGCGGGCAATTTTCGCGTGAACTCAATGACCGACATCACTGGGTTTGGCCTGATCGGGCATGCGCGCGAGATGGCGCTGGCTTCGGATGTATCGCTCAGCATCCGCGCCGGATTATTGCCCCGTCTCGAAGGTGCGCTGGAGTGCATTCGTGCCGGCTACATCCCCGGTGGCTTGAAGAACAATCGAGATTTCGCAGAGTGCATGGTCGAATACGAAGCGGACGTTCCAGAGGACATGCGGGCCTTGCTTTTCGATCCGCAAACTGCTGGCGGCCTGCTGATTTCGACCCCGGACGGGGAGCGCCTGTTGAACGCACTTGTTGATGCCGGAGAAAGGGCCGTGCGGATTGGAGATGTTTTGGCCAAACGGCAGCCGCGAATTCAAGTCATTCGCTAGTGGGCGGTGGTCTTGCCGGTGGAACTCGCTTCCGCTGCCACAAACATTGCGCTCCACGTCGATGCAGGGCATCTAAGAAACACCGTCTCAACTTATTCGAAAGCAGGTGTCATCATGCAAGTTCGCGAATTGGGCCGCAGCGGCCTTAAGGTATCAGCACAGGGGCTCGGGTGCATGGGTATGTCGGAGTTCTACTCGGGTTTCGATGACGCGGAATCGATCGCTACCATTCATCGAGCTTTGGACCTCGGGGTCAATTTCCTCGATACCGCAGATGTTTACGGCCCTCACAAGAATGAAGAACTGGTGGGGCGTGCGATCAAGGGGCGGCGCGCCCAGGTTGTCCTGGCGACAAAGTTTGGTATCGTCCGGGACCCGGCTAATCCCAACGCACGCGGGGTAAACGGCAAGCCGGAGTACGTGCGGAATTCCTGCGAAGCCAGCCTCCGTCGGCTGGGCGTCGATAGCGTCGACCTCTACTACCAGCATCGTGTCGATCCAAACACTCCGATTGAAGAGACGATTGGCGCGATGGCCGCTCTCGTGAAAGAAGGAAAAGTTCGATATCTCGGGATGTCGGAAGCTTCTCCAGCGACCCTACGACGGGCCATGAAAGTTCATCCCATTACTGCGCTGCAGACTGAGTATTCGCTTTGGACGCGGGATCCGGAAGCAAATGACGTGCTGAAGACATGCCGGGAGTTGGGTATCGGCTTTGTCGCGTACAGTCCCCTGGGACGAGGTTTCCTGACGGGGCAGTTTCGTAAGTTCGAGGACCTGCCTGCGGACGATTATCGCCGGTTCAGTCCGCGCTTTCAGGGGGTGAACTTCCAGAAGAATCTCGATCTCGTGAAGCGTGTTGAGGAGATAGCCAACGAAAAGGGTTGCAAACCTTCGCAGCTGGCGCTTGCTTGGGTGGTCGCGCATGGCGACGACATCGTACCGATTCCGGGGACGAAGCGCCGGAAGTATCTGGAAGAGAATGTCGCGGCGATGCAGGTGAAACTTTCGCAGGAAGATCTGCGCCGGATTGATGAGGCATTTCCGCCTGCGGCCGTATCAGGAGAGCGTTATCCCGAGCACGTGATGGCGCTGGTGAATCACTGATTGCGGTTCCAGCGAATCGCGGGGCTACGGCACATTAACGGTTACGGTGTTTGTAGAGCGTCCGTACTGATTCGTCGCATAGATCGTGTACGTTGTCGTCGACGATGGATTCACAACCACGCTGTTGCCGCGCACCACTCCGGCTCCAGGCGCGACGATCACGTATTGGTCATTGGAGGTTGTCCACGAGAGGGTCACGCTTCCCCCGGCCGAAACATGGGAAGCAGAAGCCGTGAAACTCGAAATCGTTGGCGCTGCGCCAGTGGGATAATTGGAACTCGTATAAACCGGATTCATCTCCACGACTTCGAAGGCAGATGACGGAACCGTTTTCAGCGAGTCGAGATCGGAGCCCCATCGGCTGTCAGAGGCTCCTGTCACAAACAAGGAACTGCCGTTGTCCGCGAGGATCAGGCCGTACTTCTTCATTGCAGTCAGAATGACCTGCATTTGCGAGTCGAACCCCGAAATGTCATAGCTCGACTTCAGTCGTAAACGCATACCCATCGGCGGCGCGGTCGGATCTGAGGTGTTTGCCGCCCAGTGCGAGGCTGGGGGAGTAAACGCAGCTCGTGTCCTCGGCAGGGTAAAGCGAAATGCGTGCTGGATAGTTCCCGATACGACCTCGTCATAGCGCACCAGGCCAGGAAAAATAGGCAGCCCCGCTGCGTCAGCGGACGTCCACGTATAGGGCCGCTGCTCATCGCCGAGCAGATCCCAGACGGCCGTGGAATCAGCGTTCCAACTGCCATCGGAGTTGGGGGAGGCGTTGTAGAGTTCGTACAGGTAGCAATTCGCGTTATTCAGAACTAAGACATGACGGTCCCCGGTGCTGGAAGACCCACCTTCGATGGGCGCATTCGCGGGAACCGGCATCGGGCCCGGATCGCTTTCGTCCGGATAGGCCCCAAGATTGACCGAAATTAGCGGCTGGCTTCCGTTCACGATGATGTAGGGGATGCCGTACGTCGGATCGGTGCCCCAATCCGGATGCAGGTTCACAGAACCGACCCAGTTCGAGATGATCGAGCTTGAGTTGGGATCGACGGGAGCCGCCGAAATGTCCGTGTTCCAGAGGCTATTGCTGGAGAACGGTACGAATCCGTTCAGGCTTGCGGTTTGGCCGGTTGCCATCACGTCGCATGCCAGGTTGCTGCCGCCCGCCCCACCACTGCCGCCGCTGCCTCCCGAACCGCCGTTTCCACCACCACCCGAACCGCTGCCTCCGGAATTGTTTCCGCCTGACCCGCTGGAGCTGCCGCCGGCGTGAGAGGCCCCTGAGCACGCTGTAATTAAGAGTACGAGGAGGAGGGCTAAGCTCAGAGGAAGAGCGGAAAGCCAAGGTGATTGCACGCCACGCATCGTAAAGCGATTGTGCCGCCAGTCATCGGCCCGGCAAAGAGGCCCTTGGGACATGTCCGAATTCTCGAATGACGAGGAGGATCCGGCCAAGGCATCGAGAAGAGATTACTTTGCGCGCAACACGCTCTTCGCCGCGTCCATGTTGTCGTACTTGTCGTACACACGAACGACGATCACGTGCTCCGGCGAGGAATCCTTCGTCTCCAGCGGAATTTTAAAATCGTAATTCTGGGAGCGCGAATCCGAAATCTGCCCAACCGGTTCCACGTACTTCCAATCCCCGGCGTCCAGCGAATACTCAGCCCGCTTGATGGTGGAGAAGCCGTCTTCCGCATGGAAACGGACGTGAATCTGTGAGCCCTCGGCCGTAGCGGCAAGATTCTCAATGCGCGGAGGCGTGGTGTCCACTTCAAAGCGCCGGCTGACTCGCTCCGTCGTTAATGCTTCTCCGGGTGAGTGCGATGGCGAATCGGAAGCTACTACCTTTACTGTGTAGCCTCCATCGGGCAGCAGGCTGGCGTCGAAGGAATATGCTTTGTCGGTGAGATTGTCTTTCAACAGCAGCCAGACTTTTTCGTCGTCGCCCCGGTAGTAAATCGAATAAACGAGCTGATCGTCATTTTCGTCGTGCGCGCTCCATTTCACGCCGATGGCGTCGCGATCATGCGTGCTAGGGACGGGCGACTCAAAGTGTGGTCCAGCGCTACCGCTCGTGTCGGTGCTTATTCCGATGCCCATCGAAAGACTCGGCTGCTTTGATAGCGGTTGGTAGCGCACTCCCGCCTGAACCGAGACATCGTCGATCTCCGGTGCAACATTTCGCGGGAGGTAGTAGAGCGCAACGTTTTCAACCTCGGGCCTGGCGCTGCCAGCGTGCAATACGGCTTTCCACTGCGCATAGCGCGCGGCGGGAATTCCGGTTTCGCCTCCCTTATTCAGGTCGACTTTCTTCCAGGAACTCCAGTTCCGGTCCGGATTGTCCACGTTGCCGCTGCGGGCGAGCAATTCAACATTTCCCGCTCCGCGAAACTCGGCGCGTCCCCAACGCGAGAAGATCTTCGCGTCAAACACATCACTCTCATAACTGCCTTCATTTTCTGGACCTGGCCCGAGAATGAAGATCTTCCCAAGATTACTGCTGGCAGCGTAGAGAGCTCCCGCGGGTCCCTTGGCGAATCCTGTGATCTGCGAGACAGGCGCTTTCAGCAAATCGGAGAACTCGTCGGGTCCGGTAATCGCGAAAATGTGCCCCCGATTCCCAGTGCCTGCCAACAGGTGATTCTGGGAATCGAACGCGAGCGCGTAAACGATGTCTTCGTGAGACGACCAGACTCTCGAAGGCGAGCCATCGGGGGCAATCTGGTAAACATCAGATCCTCCGGTCGCACCACCTCCCGGAAATGGAAATTGACCCACCTGCGGAGTGCTGGGAGTGGGAGTTACTGACAGTCCGGGCGCCTGAGGTCCAGTAGTCGTCGGTGTCGCTGTTCCCATATTCATCATCGGGTTACTCAGAGACAGACCCGTCATGCCCGGCTTTCTCTCTCCCACGCCCGCGGCGTAGATGTTTCCTTCGCGATCGAGCGCGAGGGCCGTGATTTCTTTCTTTGGAGCGCTATACAGGACGAATCCTTCGCCGCCCGGCGAAATACGATAGACGAGCCCGCTTCCGTCAGTGCCGGCGATCAAATTCTCATGAGCGTCGAAGGCGAGCACCCGGATATGAGTTTCATCGCTCTTGAAAAACAACGAGTGGTCGCCCTTTGTGGTTACTTTGTAGATCTCTCCGTGGTCCCCGGTGGCAACGAACAGATTTCCCGACTTGTCGAGGGCAAGATCCCATATGTATTTCGTTTCGGGTGCGAAGAAGATTGAGGAACTCCAGGAAGGATCCAGCGCCGGCTTTGCGTCCTTTTCTTTCGCGTCCGATTTTGCCGACTCCGGTTTCTCGCCAGCCTTGTGCTCGATCTTGTAGACCTTGCCATCGGGTGCGGTTCCGGCGTAGATCACGCCACCAGGCGCGACTTCCAGAGCTTGTACCTGCAGTTCTTGCGGTTCGAAGACGATCGTCGATTTGCCGTCTGGAGTGATGCGGTACACGCGCGCGGGCGCCCCGGTTGCGGCGTAGACGTTTCCAGCATCATCACTGGCGACGGCCCAGATGTACGTCGACGGCGTGGCGTACAGCATCTTGAAGGCAGGAGCGAGTTCGAGGCCGCCAACGCTTCGAATTGCGACACCATTCGCCGTTCCCTTCGACAACTCATCGAACTTGGATTGCTCCCAGGTGCGAGTCCCATCGGCGAACGAACTCACCGCGAGTGAGCAGACCGCAAGCATGAGAAAAAGAGAACGTCGGGGAAAATGAGAGTCCCAGCGAAGATCGTGCAATTTGGTTACCTCAGGTCAGGATTGCCTTGGAATGGCCTAACTTTAGGCCAGATTATCAGGGTATCACGCGAATCCTTTGAGTGTGCTGCGTCGGTAAAGCTGAATGCACTATCGAAGGGGCATGAAAGAACAGCAGTGGGACAGCGCCCGCCGCTAGGAAAATCCCGCGCGAATTTTCCCGATCCGCTCATCGTGAAGTTTGTCTCTGTGTCGCGGAGTGACCGGTGGCTCTTGATCGCTGTCTCGTCGTGGTATCGTAGAAATTCCATGCATACCCCGCGTCAACAATTGCTCGACCTGCTGGCGCATAAGTCATTTCGGCTTGGAGAATTCAAGCTTTCTTCCGGCGGGACGAGCGACTATTACATCGACTGCCGCACTACCACGCTCGATGCCAAGGGCTCGCGGTTGACGGGCGAAGTGTTTCTGGAAGAGATCCGCAAGCAAGGCTGGAAGCCGCAGGCAATCGGGGGACTGACGATGGGTGCCGACCCGATCGTCGTAGCCGTCTCGGTTGTTAGCGGCGACGTGCACGGCTTCCTGGTACGCAAGGCCGACAAGCAGCACGGTACGGGACAGCGAATTGAGGGGTTTCGGGAAAAGGGCTCGCGCGTGGTAATTGTCGACGATGTCTGCACGACAGGATCATCGACCGTCCAGGCTATCGAAGCCGCTCGCGAATTCGGATTCGAGATCGTCGGAGTGATGTGCCTGGTCGAACGCGAGGAGGCGAAAGGCCGACCGAACGTTCAGAAAGCTGCGGCTCCGGCCCCATTCGTATCGATTTTTACCGCCAACGACGTGCGTCAACAGCACACGATCCAGAACGACGACACTGAGCCAAGCATTTTCGCCGTTGCTGCAGCTTGCGAGTTATGCGGCCGTCCGGCCGTGACGAGCAACCCCAGAAATCGATGCGAGGCTCACAAGGTTTAACCACATGATCCAGACCCTGGAATGGACCGAAGGTGGCGTTCGTTTTATCGATCAGACAAAGCTGCCAACTGAGGAAACCTACGTCACCTGTAAGACTCATGAACAGGTGGCCGATGTTATCCGCAACATGGTTGTGCGGGGCGCGCCGGCGATCGGAGTAGCGGCAGCAATGGGGATCGCGTTGGGCGTTCGGAACTCGAAGGCGGAATCCTCCGGCGACCTGAAGCGAGACTTCGATCAAATCTGCGACATGCTCGGCAAGACACGTCCCACCGCAGTGAATCTATTTTGGGCGATCCGGCGCATGCAGGAGAAGTTCGAGCGAATCAGGATTCGCCCGATTCCTCAGATTAAGCAGACGTTGATCGAAGAAGCTCAGCGGATGCATGCGGAGGACATCGCTGCAAATCAAGCTATGGGAAAACATGGAGCGGCTCTGATGCCAGCCGAGGGCGGAGTCCTGACCCACTGCAATGCCGGAGCTTTGGCAACTGCTGGCTATGGCACGGCGCTGGGGGTGATACGAGCGGCGGTCGAACAGGGAAAGAAAATTCATGTGTATGCCGACGAAACACGGCCCTTTCTGCAGGGATCGCGTTTGACTGCATGGGAATTGATGAAAGATGGAATTCCCACCACGGTGATCTCTGACAATATGGCCGGAGCAATGATGCGCCAAGGGAAAATCGGCGCGATTGTGGTGGGCGCCGACCGCATCGCAGCGAATGGCGACGTCGCCAACAAGATTGGTACCTACACGGTCGCGGTACTGGCAAAAGAGCACAGCATCCCTTTCTACGTTGCCGCGCCGATTTCGACCGTTGATCTGGCCTGCCCTGACGGCAGCAAGATTCCGATCGAGCAGCGCAACGAAAAGGAAGTCACGCATATTGCGGGCCGGCAAATGGTGCCGAATGGAGTGGCCGTGGAGAATCCCGCATTCGATGTGACCCCTGCGAAATATGTCGCGGCGATTATTACGGAAAAAGGAATCGCGAAGCCGCCGTTTGACAATTCTTTACGAAAGCTGGCGGCGGAGGGCGCCGAGGTACATCCGTAATCAGTTAAGCAACTTTTTTGTTCGCGAGCCGCTACTTCTTCTCTAAATTTGGGTTGAACTTTTCCAGATGGTCCCAGTCGCACTGGGCTATCTTTTCGAATCCAACCCGCAATCTATGTTTTTTCAGGGGGATGTCATGTCGTTGCGTACTCGTTTCTTTCTACCCATCATTGCTTTTGCCTTGGTGCTGCTGGCAGGTTGTGGAGGTAGCGGTTCCAATACGCCGGTTGCACCTCCGGGAGGAGGATTCAGCAACAGCAATTTGAGCGGAACGTACGTGTTTTCGTTCTCGGGGACCGATACGGTAAATCAGATTTTTTTCACCGCGGCAGGCACTTTTACCGCGGATGGCAACGGCGGAATCAGCGCCGGAACGATTGACATCAACGATGCGGGATACACGCAAGCCACCATTGGAAACAACAGCGGCTATGCCATCACCGCCGACGGCCGTGGTCGAGGCACTCTGGTGACCAACAATGTGGGGACGATTGGAATTGATTTTGTGCTCAATTCCAATTCGCACGGCATGATCATGCGGTTTGATCAGAACGGTACGGGTAGCGGCACCCTGGATCTTCAAGACAGCACTGTTGCTCAATCAAATCTCACGAACTATGCGTTTGCGATGTCGGGCGTCGACAGTAGCGGTAATCCGCTCGTCACCGAAGGAATGTTTTCTTTGGGCGGTACGAGCACGATCGGCGCAGGTGGGATCGAGGACTTTAACGACAGCGGAGTGTCCAACGCCTTGACGGGGCTGGCGCTTACAGGAACTGTATCCGTCGGGGCGAATGGCCCTGGAACGGCGACACTCACCGCTGCAACCAGTCCTTTCGGAACCCTGACCTTCGACGTTTGGACGATTGATGCGACCCATCTGAAACTCATCGAGATCGATGGAGTCGAACTACTCTCGGGCGATGCCTACACGCAACAGACAACTCTTTCCTCCGGGCCGCTGGTTTATACGATGACCGGCCTCGATACTTCCGGCGCGCTTTTTGCCGCCGGAGGTTACGTGAATTACAGCGGCCCCAGTACGCTCACCGCAGGGCTGGAGGATATCAACGACAGCGGTACGGTAAATCAGTCACCCTCCGTGACCGGCAGTCTCACAGCGACGGCAAATACTGGCCGCTACGCCATCACCCTGTCTGGTCTATTCAATGGCGTGGGTACAACCAACGGCTCCTACTCGTTCACTGGTTATCCCTTCACTGCAGGAGGCGCAACCGGTGTGCTGTTGATGGAGACGGATGGACAGGGAGTCACCTCTGGCACAGCTATGGTGCAAACCGCCCAGACATTTACATCCGGGCAAGGTGTCGCATTCAACCTCACGGGGGCGAACGCGGGAGGTGAGGTTGATGATATCGCTGAGTTCACAGCCAATTCCGACGGCACATTGAGCAATGGCATCATCGATGAAAATGACGAGAACACTGGCGCTGGAGAAGTGGTCGCGTTCAAGCAAGGTTTGGGCACAGGCGGAACCTACACGTACGATTCGCCTGCCACCGGGCGAGGTGTTCTGATCTATCCCAGCACGAACACTACTTACAACGGTTCCCTGGGCCTGGCCTACTATGTAGTAAACAGTTCAACCGCTCTCTTCATCGAAGGCGATTCCGGCCAGGTGGGGGTTGGCACTTTTGCGCTTCAGAGCACTACTGCCAGCCAGGCTGCAGTTTCGCGTACGCAAGCTCATCTGTCGACGTTACGCGCGATCGCTGCGGCCAAAGTCAAAAAGCGCAAGTCGTAACTCCGACCAAAACTGAAACGCAAGACGCGGCTCTTTCATCGAGCCGCGTCAGTGTTTCTGCCGCTACTTCCTGTTTCATTCAAGCCAGCCGCGAACTGTGCTTACACTGATGCGCCTAGCGGGGGCTTGCTCACGGATTCTTCAATCGCACAGGCGCAAGCGATTACTCTGAAACGCGGGTCGATCGTTGAGGGAAAGTGAGTTCCCTGGGCGCTGGAGCTGCTGAACAGCGTCGCAGATCCACACTTTTATTTCAGTTCCAGGACCACCAATCCGTGCGGCGGAATATCCACGATCAGATGATGATCCGAAACGGGCTTCGTTTCCGGAGCAGCGAGTTCTGCAGATCCGCGCAACTGCCGGATCTGTTCCCTCGTCGGATACGTCGGTGAGCCGATCTTGTGGAAAGCACTGTAGGAATCTCCGTGATCGGAATCGACCCGCCAGATCGTGGCGGAGTGTACGTTCGCATTCTTGACGATGGCCGTGACATGAGCCGGCGCTCCGGCGGCGTCGGGCGCCGCATAATTCCAGAGAGCCACAACGAGAGAGCCGTCATCGCGGCGCGTAAGCAAAGCAGAGTCGGATGCAACGTCGATTCGCTCGCTGCCCAGTCTGTGCAACACCGCAAATGCATTGAAGGCGGGCTTCGGGATATCGTCGGCTGCTACAAGGCCATAGCCACCGTAGAAGGGCGTTTTCACGACTCCCTGCTCCTCGAATACGTCGGAGAAGCTCCAGTAGGACATCATGTCGACGATGCCGTCACATTGGCGAATGGTATCTGCGAGCCACGGGCCCATGTAGGTGGAGTCGGTGACGGCGGGTTCGTTCATGTAGCTCGCATTAAATTCGCTCCAGATCAGAGGCACGCTGGGCCGGGCAGAACGGCGAATCTGCTCGTGAACCTTGTTGACTGCACGGCAAACCATCTTGTCACGCGGGATCTCTTCGTTGGTCCCAAACACATCCTTGGATAGGTCGTTTCCGTAAACGTGTGAGGATACGAAATCAAACGGAATGTTGTTGTCGATGCAGTGCTTAATGAAATCGTCGACCCAGGCTGCCTGGGCGGTGGCGGGCCCGCCCACTCGCAAGCGGGAATCGACATTCTTGACCGCACGCGCCGTGTGATCGTAAAGCTCCCAGTAAGTGGACTGTCTAGGTTTTCCTCCCCAGAAATCGAGATTGGGCTCGTTCCACACCTCGAAATACCACGTCGCAACTTCATCGATTCCATACCTGTCGATCAAGTGGCGGGTAAAGGCGGTGATCATGTCATCCCACTTGTGCCAGTCCTTGGGAGGAGCCACGTTGGGCTTGTACCAGAAGGCTTGCAGTATGGGTGCAGCAGCCAATTGAGCCGGCATGAAGCTCAATTCGACGAACGGCTTCACGCCATTGGCAAGGAGACCGTCATAAATCTGATCGACATAGGAGAAGTTATAAACCGGTGTCCCGCTGGCATTTTCACTGTACAAACCAACTTCATCGTGGAAGATCGCGTGGAAGCGTATGTAATCGAAGCCGGTAATTTTCTTGACCTGTGCAAGGTCAGAACGGTAGTTCTCGCGCAGGCTCAGGATGGCACGCCCTGAACCGAACATCTTTTCCCAGTAATGGGGAAAGGGATGCGCAGGTCCTTTTCCATCCAGAATGATTTGAGTCTGGTTTTGAGCCCAGGTGGCCGGGAGAGCGCAAAAGAGAACGACGAAGAAAACCTGAAGATAACGGAGGAGTGTGCGCATGAGGAGAATTTTACGCCGCTATCAGGCTGCCGCGGTGCGTCGTGGCAGCTCCCTGACGTGCGCCACCGGTTTCTCGTGAAGCAACAACTCGCTGGCCTGCACGCGTGGCTCGGCGTGGAACCATCGTTGAAACACGTCGTCGCTTACATAATTGGCGAGGGCCAACAAGCTCATCCCCTGGTGGTGAGCCATCCACAGACGGATGACCTGATGGCCATTGCGCCACAAGCCCCGGCGAGCCGCGCTAAAATCGGCGGACTCGTAGAAGCCATAACTCCCAAGCCACCCGAGCTTCTCCATCTTGCGGAGATTTGCCAGAGCTCCCGGAGGATCCACACTGAGCGCAAGAAGTGTCGAGTAAGGAGAAATCACCAAAGAATCGATCTCTCCTTTATGCAGAGCAAGGCTGGGAATGCCAAAGGCGTAGTAGCCATAATTTCCAGCATCATCCAGCTTCGCGTGTGAGGATTCAGAGATTCCCCAGGGCACTCCCTTCCGGTTTGCGTAGAACTGCTGCGATCGCACTGCACTCGTTCGGCTTCGGTCCAGCAGAGTGTTTGGGTAGGACTTCATCCACAGTGCTGGCATCAGGTATTCGAAGGAGGTACCACTCCACGAAAGCAGCACCGGACGCCCCTGATCCAAAGTGTGGGAACGGCCTAACAGGAACCACGTTTCCTGCGGAATGTCTTCCTTCGCGATCGCCACGAAGGCAGCAGTGCGGGATTCGCTGGCCAGCAAGTCGTAGCATGCGGGCTCCAGACGGTTCTTGTCGGCATCGAAGCCAACGGAAAGCAGCTTCCGCCGGGTATTCAGCAGGAAAGTGAAGTTCATTTCCTCGGCGAGCGCATTTGCGGTCGCTGCCAGGCCACGCAGGGCGGAGATCAGACGGATGGCGTTTTCTCGAGCCGCCAGTAATTCGTCCATGAACTGTGCGGCCAGCTCCTGCTGGACACCTTCGCCTGCGTGCGCCGCCCAGTTCACGCGCGTAGTGAGTTTTTCAATGAAATCTGGCAGTTGCTCGAGCGAAATCGTATCGAGCATCTTTGCGTTTAGAGCCGGATCAGAACGAAACTCGGCAAACTTCGGAGAAAACCAGGGAGCGTATTCATTCACTGTCGCACGAACCTGACGAAGCCGCTGCTTTGCCTCTTCGAGGAACCAGGACGACTCCTGCGCACGCTTGGCGTGACGCGGACTTGGGGCTTCCATGTCGAACACGGTATCCGGGATGGCAAGCAGCAACTTCAGCCAGCGATCGGTGCGCTGGTGTCGCTCAAAGATTGAGAGCAACTTACGCGGTGCCAGCCGCGCCACCGCCAAGATTCGCAGGCAGTCAAGAAATCCTGCGGCCAGGCAGGGTTCAACAATGGGCTGGCGCAAACGCTCGAGGCAGCCTTGCTGCAATGTCCATAAGGAAGCCAAAAGATTACCGCTGTCGACTGAGGAAACGAATCGCGGTACCAGCGGCTCGAGAGTCCGCGTGTCGTACCAGTTGAGCAAGTGCCCCTGGTGCTTTTTCAATCCGACGATGGTTTCTAGTGTGTCGTGCGTGAGTTCGACGAATTCCGGAACAGTGATATATCCGAGTTCGCAAGCGGCCTGCCGGGCATTGAGCAGCAGACCGATATTGGTCGGCGAAACTCTTGCCGCAATCACTAGCGGCTCTTCCTGGACGTTGTCGGGGATCAGCCAGTGGTGTTCTGCATTGCTGAACTCTGCGAAATAACGCCAGGTGTGAAGGGCGACATTCCGAAGAAATCTTACGTCAGTACGATTGGCGTTCCTGCGCGCGGTTGCGGGCGGCTGGTTCAGCCACCAAGCCACCAGCTTGCTGCTCGCCCACAGCGCCACGATCGGCAGCGCCACGGGCAAAGCATGGGGACGGAAAGCCCATACCAAGACCCCTATAGCCAGCGCCAGCACGGGTGTCCAGGTCAAGTACTGATCAACCGGACCGCGCGGGCGAGTCATGAGTTCAGCTTCCGCGGCGGTCTCCCACTCCAGCAACCGGCGCTGAGTTACAAACCGACGCACCAGAGCGCGGACCACCGCGTCCATTGAGAGCAGCATCTGGTGTGGCAGGAACACGAGCGTAAACAAAACGTTGACGCTGGCCGTGAGGAACCCGCCAATCGCATCTTGTATCGAGTTCCAACGAAGGCTCGAAACCGCACGCACCAGATCCACCGCGAACTGGAACAGGGTAGGCAGGAAAAGGATGAGCAGCGCTGAAACCGTCCACTGCCAGGGCTCGCCGAATAAAAACCATCCGGCGACCAACAGCACAAATGTCGCCGGCTCCACCAGGCTGCGCCGCAGGTTATCGAGTATCTTCCAGCGCGACAGCAGCGAAATCGGATTGGGGACGCTGTCAGAAGATTCGGACGGCACAGAAGGAAAGAGCCAGCCCGCAATCTGCCAATCTCCCCTAAGCCAACGATGCTTGCGTCGGTTGTAGGCGCTGTAGTGAGACGGATAGTCCTCGATGACTTCAATATCGCTGACCAGGCCAGCGCGGGCGTACGCCCCTTCGATCAGATCATGACTGAGGAGAGAATTTCTCGGAAAGCGGCGGTCGAGTACTGCAAGAAGCGTCTCGACTTCGTAAATGCCTTTTCCGGTGAAGCTACCCTCACCATAGAGATCCTGGTACGCATCGGAGACCGCGCGCGTGTAGATGTCGAATCCGGTCTCACCACCATAGATGGCGGCCAGTCTCGAGCGTGCCGTGCTCTGGACGCTGACTCCGACGCGTGGCTGCAATATGCCGTAGCCGGCAACCACGATGTTCTTGTCCGGATCGATCACCGCCTGATTCAGCGGGTGAGCCAGCGTTCCGATCAATCGTTGCGCTGTCCCGCGTGGAAGCTCGGTGTCGGAGTCCAGCGTGATTACGAACCGGACCCGGGGAAGAACATCAAGATCGCCGATCTTTACCGGGAAGCTATCGAACTGGCCGCGGAGAAATTTATTCAGATCGAGGAGCTTGCCGCGCTTCCGTTCCCAGCCCATCCAAACCTTCTCACGCGGGTTGTACACGCGGTGGCGGTGAAACAGGTAAAACGATCCCATCTTCCGCTTCGCGTATTTTTCGTTCAGCTTCTCGATCAAGGTCGAACACAACGTAATCAGAGGGCTGTCTTCACGTGCCGGCTCGCGCGAGTCCGGAAGGTCGGTAAGGAGCGCGAAGTGGATGTTGGGGTCATGATTGCCGAGGAATCGCACTTCGAGGTTCTCGACCAGTCCGCGGACCTGGTTCTCATTCAGCAACAGGCTGGGAACGGCGACCATGGTCACGCAGTCGTCAGGTACCGCGTCGTCAAAATCAAGCTTGGGCAGGATCTCCGGTCGCAATAGGGAGGTCACCAGGTAATTCATCAACTGCACTGCGCTCTGGGAGCTCGGCAACAACAAGAGCAGCAATGACAACAGGATGAAGGCAAGCGAGTTCAGCGAGTCGGTAAGCCAAAGCGCCGCAACCGTCGTGATCGCGAGCGTAACCACCGCGATGCCCAGCAGGAAGAATTCGTCTGGATGGTTCTTCAGGAACCGCTGTATTTTTTCATTAAGAGGAGCTCGGAAGCCTACTTCTTTTTCAAGAAATTCCGAGCCCTTACCCACCAGGTAATATCCCACATGGGATTCCCGCATCGCGATCCGGGAATTGCGATACTCCCGGCGGCTTGCCTCTTCGGCGAGAGCTAGAACTTGTTCGGCGACCTTGACCTCAGGAAAGTCGGAATGCTCCGCGATGTGAGTAAGGCGCCTGCGATAGTACTCGCGGCCTTCCGCATCCATGAGGGGATAAGTTCCCGCAGGATCGCGACGCAGCATCCGGTCTATGACGATCAGCGACTCCAGAATCTCTTTCCACGGTGCGTGCCCTACGTCCTGCAAGCTGCGAATACAGACAGGCAGGTTATAGGAGCCCTCTCCGTTCTGCTTCATCAGGCCTCTTGCCCCCGCGGCTATTCGCTCAAGCAGCAGTAACTTGAGGGACGGAACGAGCAACTGAAGCTCTGGCGACCGCAAAACCATCGTTTCCTGGAAAGCTTCTACGAATACGACGAATTCCTGCTCCCGGAATTCGTAGGAGACGGTTTGAAGAAAGGCCTGTGCGAGCGCCAGCGATCGCGGTACTACCGTCCCTTTTGGAGTCCGCACATGGGGAAGATTGGTTTGTGATGCCAGCGTGTTGGCCGTGTTCTCCACTTCTGTTTCCAGCAGGCGCTCGTTGTCAGAGAGCCACCGGAAATCTTCAGAAACGGATGAACTCGGAGCGGGCCGCTGCAAGGCGGCAAAGACAGGCCGGAAGGCTTTTGTGAGTGCGGCGCTCCGTTCCGGGAACGTATCGGAGTTTGGAGAATTGGGGAGCCACGCCAACGCGCTGGCAAACTTCGCAGCCTCCGTTTTCAGGAAGGCGGACTCCCTCGCCGGCGTTGTCATCTCTGCGCCGCTCTCCGTCTCGGCACTGACGAAGTCAAAATTTGCACTGCGAGGCATCACAGGATGAATTCCTTAACGATAGTTAGCGGCTTGCATTTCGAACATCTCGGCATAGTGGCCGCCGAGCCGGGACAATTGTTCGTGATCGCCATCTTCGGCAATGCGCCCGTTTTGCAGCACGATAATGCGATCCGCCATCCTCACCGTGGAAAACCTGTGAGAGATGAAAAGGGCGGCTTTCCCGGCCGTGAGTTCGGCAAAACGTTGAAAAACCTCGAGCTCGCTGCGGGCGTCGAGCGCCGCCGTGGGTTCGTCGAGTATCAGAAGCTGGGCATCGCGTAGGTAGGCTCTGGCCAGAGCAATCTTCTGCCACTCTCCGCCTGACAGGTCAACGCCATTTTCAAATCGACGGCCCAGTTGCTGGTCGTACTCACCGGGCAGGCGGCGGATCACTGCGTCCGCGAGGCTCTTGTCGGCCGCCTGTTTCAACGATGCCAGATTGCTAACCTCATCGATCTTTCCTACAGCTATGTTTTCTCTCGCCGTCATCTCGTACCGCATAAAATCCTGGAAAATCACGCCGATTTCGCGGTACAGGTCATCGAGGTCATACTCCCGAAGGTCGACCCCATCCAGTAGAATCTCTCCTTCGCTCGGGTCATAAAGCCGTGTCAGCAACTTCACGAGCGTCGTTTTACCCTCGCCGTTTTCCCCGATCAGTGCCACGCGCTCGTTCGGCCGCAGCCATAGATTCAGATCATTGAGCACAAAACGGGATGTTCCCGGATATTTGAAGGAAACATGCCGGAATTCAAAACCATGCACAATCGGCCTCGGGGCCGGAAGCGCATTCGGCTTCGATTGAATGGCCGGCCGCATGCCAAAAAATGCGAGGAGGTCGGTGAGAAACAGTGCCTGATCAGCAATGCTCGACAGCGTGGAAAAAATCTGCTGAATGTTGGTGCTCGCCTGCATGATGGCACCGGTGAGGAATGCCATGGTATTGAAGCTGAGAGCCCCCATCACCGTGCGCCAAATGATGTAAACATAGGCCCCGTAATATCCGGCTGTACCCACAATTCCCAATACTGAGCCGACGGTCAGGCGGCGCCGGGCAAGACCGACATCCTCGGCGTAGATTTGGTTCGAGAGCCTTGTGAATCGATCAACGAGAAACTTCCTCAATCCAAAAAGCTTCAGTTCCTTGGCGGCCTCGCGGCTCCCACCGAGAACACGCAGATAATCAAGTTCACGTTTAATGGGAGTCTGCCGGAAATTCTTCGCATATCCCAAGAAAGCAAAATGACTCTCCCCGAGGAACGCCGGGAGAATTCCAAGAATTAAGAGCAACAGCAGCCAGGGTGAATAAACAAGAATTGCGACAGAGAAAGAGCCCGCGGTTATGACCTGCTGAACCAACCGCCCGATCGACTGAATCATGCCGAGGCGGTCGGTAGCCTGGACGCGGGCACGTTCCAGGCGGTCATAGAAAACAGGGTCTTCGTAGGTGATCAGGTCCAGGCTTGCCGCGTGCTTCATCACCTGAATGCTCACGTGGCGCACGTATTTGTCGGCGAGTAGGGCATCGAGGAAGTCGATGCCGCGGGTCAGCATCCCTAAGAACAGCGCGACCCCGAACTCGGCTCCGACCAGCCACCAGAGCATTGGTGGCGCAGGCTGATGGTTGAGAACCTGGCGAACGATGTCGAGGATGCGGGCGGCGATCCACGTGGCCGCAACGGGGAGCGATGCCGCCACGATGCGGAATACGATCCCCAGGGTAACCACCAGTGGACCGGATTCCCACACGATCTTCAGGACAGGAGGGATGTTGCGGAGCGCAGACAGCCGTTCCTGCCAACTGCTCCAGAAAGTCCGGTCCTGTGCCATCCAGCTCCTTAGAGGACTGTGTAGTTCAAAGATGCCAAAAAAACCCCTGGGGTTAACGGATCAGCGGCTGGTCAGTGCGGGGGAAATAAAATTTGGCTGGCCAGGAGCCATTACCTGCTATTCACGTTGAATACCGATCGGCGATCCAACCCCAGATTCGCATCCGCCCGAGTATGGATGCGCTTCCTAACTTTCTTGCTGTTATTGTATATGCTTTCGCGCTGGAAACTTAGGGCGAATTTGAGGATTGCTGGCGGCGAGTACGGCTCGAAATGTGAGGTTACTTCGACGCTGCGGCAGCCCAGAGTTCGAGTTAAAAAGCAGCAAGAAATGCACGGTTTCGGAAGAAACTCCCCGCGGAAAGGCCTCTACTTCTTGGCTGCGCTAGCGTCGTACTTCTTAAACCCCGCACGATCCATTCCCCTGCGCGCTTCCTCCGCCTTCATAAAGGTGTCCCAGACGAAGCCGGTCCGGACATTTTCGGCCATAAGCAGGGTGATACCGGCGTCAATTCCGATCACATCTGTGTCATACCAGTTCTTTAACGGATTGAACGCGTCTACGAAGCCATACTTACTCCACGCGTTTGGATACTTTTCCCGGATTGTCCGCAGTACACGCATGATCGGCTGCGGAAGGAACGGAAGCGACCCGGCGGGAGCGCTAGGCACGACGGTTCCGTCGATCGGGCCCGTGACGGGGGGGCCACCCCACGCAACGTAACCGTACATGGAGTCGGATGCCGTAATGCCCCATAAATCTTCGCTATAGCTCGGGAACTGTTTGCCCAATTCCATGCAGAAGCGCTTGTGGACCTCAGTAGCGATTCTCGAATTCTCGAAATAGTCGGCAAAGTTGTCCCTTTTGCTGCGGAAATCGAACCAGGCTTGGGAGTATTGGTGCACGAAGAGCGGCGCGAAGGACCCGATGTAGCGCTGCCCTTCGTAGTCAAACTGCAGCCGCTTCCATGCCGCCCACGCATCCACTGGCAAGGGGTAGGAATCAGATCCCAACCCGAGCAGATACATCATCATGAGTTCGCTGTAATAGTCCCAGCGATAGGGCAGGAAACCGACTTCGGGGGTCCAGCCGTGGGTCAGCAAGGCGGTATCTTCCGAGAGCCACGTCCACTCCACCCGGTCGAATATCTCGTCAGCCAGCTCCTGGACGTCCTGAAGCCAAAAATATTCCCGGCAGGCAAGCACGCCACAAAGAAGAATTGCGGTATCCACCGACGAAACCTCGGCATCCCAGACCCGCTCGCCCGTGTTGACGTTGGCCCAGTGATAATAAAAGCCTCTGTGGTTGGGTAGGTTCCCCCAAAGAGAGCGCAGCGTTGCGCGCACCCGTTCAAGGGCCGCGGCGCGGGGAATGAATCCGCGTTTTTCTCCAATACAGAGAGCGGTCAGCCCAAATCCGGTGGCGGCGATGCTAGCCACGATGCCGGTATCGTTGACCCGCGTGTTGCAGCGGTCTTTCACCAGCCCGGTTTTCGGGTTGGATTGCTCCCAGAAGTACTGGAACGTGGCTTTCTCCAAATCATCGAGGAATTGATCATCCTCAGGGGAAACCAGTCCGAGATTGTTCATGTGCTTGCTGGGGCGAACCTTGCCGGGGGTTTGGCCTAGCGCAACGCCACACAGTGGAACGCTGCCCAGGGCTCCGAGCATTTTTCGTCCGAAAGCCCGGCGCGAGATTGTTTGAGCTTTTTCCTTCATGCGGCCTTTGCCTGAAATCTTAAACGATCACGGTACTGTTTCGAAGTCAAGCTTGCCCGGTCCGCATGATTCTCCCGTAAAATATCAACATCATCGAATGGCTTGGAATACCAAGAAATTGCTTTGGTTCTTGATGGCCGGAGCTTTGGCCCTGGGAGCCGCGTTCTTCCTCTTCTCGCGCTACCGCAGACATCCATTAACGATTGTTGGTTCTGTGATTGTGCGGGACACCGATCCACGCAAGGAATTACCTATCTCCGACGTCGTTGTAAGCGTTGCCAACGATCTGGCGGCGAAGCCGGTGAACTCCGATTCCTCCGGGTTTTTTTCCTTGCGCCTGTTCAAACATGTTGGCAGAGGAAAGCCGATCACGATCAGCTTCCGTCATCCTGGGTACGAACCACTGGACATGAGGGACGTAGCTAGCGACAAGCTATATCTAGCGCACATGGTACCGTTGCATCCCAGGAGAGAACCCGAGGCAAGGGGCCCTGCCACCGTCATAGGGAACGTTTTGGTGCGCTATACATTCAAAACGCTGCGGTCGATCGATGTTGGCAGCGCCGTAAAGACTTTCGAAGTGACGAATATCGCCAACGTTCCCTGTAATCACGGGACGGTCTGCTCGCCGGACGGAAGATGGAAGGCTAACATCGGATCAGTCGAGCTCGATGCGGGGCCGGGTAACGAATTTCACGACGCAAGGCTGTCGTGCATCGCAGGGCCGTGCGCGTTTACCTCGGTTGAAGCTGACTCGTTCTCGAAAGGCGGGCAAAAGATTACCGCGTCGGTCCGCAACTGGGCCGATACGACAACTTTTCTGGCGGAGGCCGAGGTTACTCATTTCATGGTCAGCCAGGTCGAGCACAGGTCGTATCCGGTGATTTTTGGTCCGTCGCTAAATTTTACTTTGCCTGCGGATGCACAGGGTGTAACGCTCGAAGCTGACTATGGCGGGCAGGCGATTATTTTTCCTCTCGGGCCCGATCTCGTGTTGAGCTGGGCGAATTGCACGGGTTCCGTCAATAAGGACCAAAGCAAGATCTATCGTTGCGAACTGAAGCCGGGGTACAAGTTCCAGCAGTAGAGCTCCAGAGCGGGCGTTGGTGCGAAATCGGAAGCGCACAGCGGATTACCGGGTAAATCGAGGCTACGACGTGCGATTTGAGCTCTTTATCGCATCACGGTACTTGCGTGCCAAACGAAGGCAGGCCTTCATCGGGATTATTACCGCGATCTCGGTGGCCGGAGTTGCGGCTGGAGTTGCGTCTCTCGTCATCGCCCTCGCCATCAATAACGGGTTCCGCCAGGATTTGCAGCAGCGTTTGCTCGGCTCAACCTCGAATATCAGCCTGCAAAGGGTCGCCGATGATGGCATTCGTGACTGGCCTGCGCTCATGAACCGGCTCGCAAAAGAACCTCACGTGACCGCAGCCGCGCCGGCAATTTTCGAACAAGTGCTGATCTCTCGAGGTCCGCGCGCTCGCGGCGCGGTTTTGAAAGGCATGATCCCGCGCTACGAGCGCAAAGTGGGCGACCTGCTCAACTCTGTAAAAGAAGGGTCGGCTGCGGATTTAGAGGAGAAAGCCGCAACAACGGAACCCACAAAGCAGTTACCGCTCCGGCCAGAAGCGGGCGCCGCAAATAGCAAGTCGCCAGCCGCTTCCGGGCAATCGAACGACGAATCGTCTCCGGACATGCTGGCGGGAGTCGAACAGCGCGTGGCCGCCATGCCTCCGATCGTTCTAGGCCAGGATATGGCTGACAACCTGGGCGCGACGGTCGGCTCGGTCGTGCTGGTCACTAGCCCGCAGGGTGAATTGACGCCGGTTGGAATGGTGCCGAAGTATACGCGCTTCCGCGTGGCCGGAATTTTCAACTCGGGTTTCTTCGATTACGACTCGAGTTGGGCTTTCGCGCGTTTGTCCGACGCACAGCGGCTCTTCGGATTGGGCGACCTGATTTCGGTGATTGAGTTCAAGGTCGACGATCTCGATCGGGCCGATGCGATCTCGTCCGAGATCGAGAACGCGGCAGGTAAAGGATTCATGGCGAAGAACATGCTTCGGGAGAATAGTGCATTGTTCAAGGCCTTGAAGACCGAGCGCCTGATCACCTTTATTACGATCGGACTCATCGTGCTGGTTGCCGCGCTGAACATCCTGATCAGCCTCATTATGATGGTGATGGAGAAGACCAAAGACATCGCTGTGCTCATGTCGATGGGAACCCGCAAAGCCCAGGTAAGGAACGTGTTTATCGCACAGGGAGTGCTGATCGGAATGATCGGCACCGCTATCGGGCTGGGATTAGGTTTTGCCCTCTCATACGCGGGAAGCCGCTATCACTTGATTTCCCTGTCTCCGGAAGTCTACTCGATCGACTATGTGCCGTTCGCACCGCGGGTTACGGATGGAATGATTGTGGCGCTCGTAGCCGTTGGCATCTCGTTCATCGCCACTCTATATCCGTCGTGGTCGGCCTCGCGAGTGTTGCCGGCCGAGGCATTACGTTACGAGTAAACCCCTCATTTTTTCTCCCGAGTGCAAAATTCCAGGCGCGTGATTTGGATCACTGGAAGCGGTTCGTAGCCACGGTAGTCTGGCTCTTGTTGAGAACGCGCGATTTTGAGAAACGATCTCAACTGTACTCAGCACCATGTAGTGCGCGGTCAGGTGTTATCCTGACCCGCCGTCACTTTACGGCTCTCGCAGCCAGAGCGCAGGCAGGGTAAGCCTGAGCTTGGAACGCAAGGGTCACGTTTTGCATCTATATATGGACGAGATGTTGCGAGTGGAGGGTTTGAAGAAGGTATTCCGGTCCGGCGAATCGGACCTCGTGCTCTTTGAGAATCTGTCGTTTGCGGTGAAACAGGGGGAGATGCTGGCGATTGTTGGGGAATCAGGAGCGGGCAAGAGTACCCTGTTGCACATCCTGAGCGCCCTTGATCGTGCTTCCGCAGGTGACGTATACTGCGCCAACTTGCACCTGAACTCTTTGTCGCAAGACCAAGCCGCTGACTTCCGAAATCGGGAGACTGGGTTTGTGTGGCAGTTCCACTACCTCCTTCCCGAGTTCACAGCTGCCGAAAACGTCGCTATGCCGCTGCTTCTGAGGGGGCAGAGTTGGGAATCGGTCGAACCGGACGCCCTGCATTGGCTTCGCGAGGTTGGACTGGAAAAGCGCGCGCATCATCGCTCCGGAGAGTTGTCCGGCGGGGAACAACAGCGAGTCGCGCTGGCGAGGGCATTGATCACAGCACCAAAGTTGCTGCTGGCCGATGAGCCCACAGGCGATCTCGACGGGCAAACTGCTGAGGCTGTATTCGGCTTGATTGCGCGCTTGCATCGTGATTATCAGCTGACCTCTCTCATCGCAACCCACAACTTGTCATTTGCACGGCGCTGTCATCGTGTGTTGCGGTTGCAGCGCGGATTTGCCGAGGAGATTTCGCCGGAGTCGCTTCCGGTCCAGTAAAAACCGTCTGGGGAGATTGACCCAGCGCAACATCGGTACGAAGAAGTGCAAGAGAATGGCCCGAGGAGTGCCCGGACGGAATGGAAAGACGATTCCTTCGGTAACGCGGCAAAGGAGTTGAGGGACCTTCTATACTTGGGTCCGAAGGCCCTTTGATTGCATAATGTGTATGAAAGCGATTGGAACGACCAGGAAGGGTTTTTGGTAGGTCGGGTTGGGCACGTTCTTCCCGGCCAGAGAGGTCAAGGGGAAGGGCATTATGTTCGAACGTTATACGGAAAAAGCCAGGCGCGTTATCTTCTTTGCACGTTACGAGGCCAGCCAGTTCGGGTCGCCCTATATTGAGACCGAGCACCTGCTACTCGGGCTTCTGCGTGAAGACAAAGCCCTGACCAATCGTTTCCTGCGCTCGCATGCCTCGGTCGAATCGATCCGCAAGCAGATTGAGGGACACACCACAATAAGGGAGAAGGTCTCCACCTCAGTCGATCTGCCCTTGAGCAACGAGTGCAAGCGGGTGTTGGCATATGCGGCAGAGGAAGCCGAACGCCTTTCCCACCGCCATATTGGAACTGAGCATCTTCTTCTGGGTCTGTTGCGCGAGGAGAAGTGCTTCGCTGCGGAAATCCTCCATGAGCGTGGATTGCGGTTATCCACGATCCGCGAAGAACTGGCCCGCACGACCCAGGAAAAGGCTCAGCCTCAGCGCCAGCGTGAGAGTTCGCTCTTGGCGGAGTTTTCCCGTGATCTGACCCAGGCTGCGATGGACAGCCAGCTTGATCCGCTCGTGGGCCGCGAAGGCGAAGTCGACCGCGTCATTCAGATTCTCTGCCGCCGCACCAAGAACAATCCTGTGTTAATCGGTGAGCCGGGCGTCGGAAAGACTGCCATTGTAGAGGGACTCGCGCAGCGAATTGCTGACGGCGAGGTTCCGTCGTTCCTGGCGGATAAGCGAATTTTGGCTCTGGATCTTTCGCTGATCGTTGCCGGAACCAAGTATCGTGGCCAGTTCGAAGAGCGCCTGAAGACCATTATGAAGGAGTTGATGGAATCGCAGAACTCCATCATCTTCATCGACGAGCTGCACACACTGGTCGGTGCCGGATCCGCAGAAGGGTCTCTGGATGCAGCAAACATCCTAAAGCCCGCACTATCCCGCGGCGAGATTCAATGTATCGGCGCGACGACGCCAGGTGAATATCGCAAGTCGATTGAAAAAGATCGTTCGCTCGAGCGCCGCTTCCAGGCCGTGAAAGTTCCACCGCCAAACGAGGCCGATGCCATCAAGATCCTGTTTGGCATCAAGGACCGTTACGAGAAGTTCCACGCTGTCACCTATACCGACGAAGCCATCAACTTCGCGGTGTCGCACTCGAACCGGTACATTCCGGACCGGTTCCTTCCCGACAAGGCGATCGACCTGGTCGACGAAGCCGGCGCGCGTGTGAAGTTGCGCCAGACCTCGCTGCCCGAAGAGATTACCGAAGTCCAGAAGCGGATCAAGTTCATCGTGCACCGCATGGAAAACGCCATCGCGAATCACGAATTTGAGAAGGCGCGCTTTTATTCCGACGAAGAACGCAAGGAGCGCGAGAACCTGCGCGCCCTGCGCGAGAAGTATCATCTCGATGAGTCTTCGACCGGAGTGGTCAACCGCGAGGACATCGAAGATGTCGTCTCGCGGTGGACCGGCGTGCCCATCACCTCGATCAAGGAAGAAGAAACGCAGAAGTTACTGCGCATCGAGGAAGAACTGCACAAGCGCATCATCTCGCAGGACAAGTCGATCAGCGCGCTGGCTCGTGCCATCCGCCGTTCGCGCGCCGGGCTCAAGAACCCGAACCGGCCGATTGGTTCGTTCCTTTTCCTCGGACCGACGGGCGTCGGCAAAACCGAAGTCGCTCGAACTCTGGCTCAATTCATGTTCGGGACGGAAAAAGCTCTGGTTCGCTTCGATATGTCGGAGTTCATGGAGAAGCATTCGGTCTCGAAGCTGATCGGATCGCCTCCGGGATACGTCGGATACGAAGAGGGTGGCCAACTCACCGAGCGCGTAAAGCGTGCGCCCTACTCAGTCGTGTTGCTGGACGAAATCGAGAAAGCGCACCCGGATGTGTTCAACATCCTGCTGCAGGTATTTGAAGACGGCCAGTTAACCGATGGACTTGGCAATACGGTCGATTTCAAGAACACGATCATCATCATGACGTCGAACATCGGGGCGCGGCATCTGCAGAAACGCGAAGGCCTCGGCTTCCAGTCGTCGAAGGAAGAGATGATCTCGGAGAAGGTCGAAGACCTCGTGAAGAACGAAGTCAAACGGACCTTCAATCCCGAGTTCCTGAACCGTCTGGACGAAATCATCCTGTTCAACGCGCTCAGTGAGAGCGACCTGATCCAGATTCTGGAGCTCATGGTTACGCAGCTCAATCAGAACCTGGCCCAGAAAGCGATCACGGTCACGGTTGCGGACGACGCGAAGAAGTGGATTCTCAACCAAACCCTGACCGACCGCAGCTATGGGGCACGGCCTCTGCGGCGCGCTCTGCAAAAGTACATCGAAGACCCGCTGTCGGAAGCGCTGATCCAGGGAACGATCACCACGCGTCCGGCGTTCATCGAGGTCTTCCTCGAAGACAACAAGCTCTTCTACCGGCCAGTAGATTCGGAGAAGGCAGAGGGCGTGTTGTTGTACGAGAATTGATTGTTACGTAGGGACAGCCGCCCCGGCTGTCCAGCCGAGCGAAGCTCGGCAGAGAGTTAAAGCCGTCAGCCATAAACTGGCGGCTTTTTATTTTACAGTCTTTCCCCGCGCCTACTTGCGATTTTCTTATCGCGGATTGCACTGGCAGCCATGCCTCCCGCTCGCAGATTAGTCCGACTGCCCTGTACAATTTTCAGGTGAGCTTGCGCGCGGGGCTGGTCTCAATCGTCTTTCTGGCGCTCTCGGTTTTCGCCTGCGCCGAACCCGTCTCTCAGCTCAAGCCAAAGGGCTACGTCAACGATTTTGCGAATGTAATCGATCCCGCCACGAAGGCCCAGATCGAAGACACCTGCCGGCAGGTTGACGAGAAAGCCCATGCCCAGATCGCACTGGTCACGATCAACACGCTCGATGGCTCCGATATCGAAAGCTACGCTGTTGACCTCTTCCATCAGTGGGGCGTCGGCAGCAAGCAGACCAACCGCGGTGTTTTGATTATTTACGCGATTCGCGATCATCGCGCGCGGATCGAAGTCGGATACGGGCTCGAGCCGATCCTGCCCGACGGCAAGGTTGGAAGCTTCCAGCGCGAGGCGATTCCGCTGATGCGCAGCGGAAATCTAAGCCAGGCGCTGCAGCTTGTTACAACCCGGGTTGCCGAAGTGATTGCGTCGGACGCCGGGATTCAACTCACCGGAGCGCAGCCACGTGCGCCCGCGGAGCCCGTCGAGCAGCCACAAGGGCATATGTCGGGGTTCACGATCTTTGTCATCCTCATCGTGATCATTGTTGTCCTCGCAACTCCTTTACGCAGCCTTTTGTTCTGGATTCTTTTCTCCAGCACCTTTGGCGGGCGCGGTGGTGGATATGGGGGCGGAGGTGGTTTTGGCGGATTCAGCGGCGGCGGAGGTGGTGGTTTCGGTGGGTTTGGGGGCGGCAGTTCGGGTGGTGGCGGAGCCAGCAGCAGTTGGTAGCATAGGGGCGCAGCAATGATTCCTGAAGACAAGCTCAGCGAATTCGTGAAACGGGCGCGCGAGGCCGCGGGGCCGAACCTCCAATCGGTGATTCTTTTCGGCTCGGCAGTCGCGGGCGATTTTCACGCCGGCCTGTCGGACCTCAATCTCTTCTGCGTTCTCAAGGACAGCTCATTTGCAGCTCTGCGCGAGCTAACACCAACCGTGAGGTGGTGGCAGAGAGAAAAGCAGCCGCCTCCACTTTGTATGACACGCGAAGAACTCATGCGTTCAACCGATGTCTTCACGATCGAGCTGCTCGATATGGTCCAGCATCACCGCGTGCTCTATGGCGAGGATGTACTGGCGGGCTTGCACATCCCGATGCATCTGCACCGTGTGCAGGTGGAATATGAATTGCGCGAGAAGCTGTTGTTACTGCGTCAGCACCTGCTGGCTGCAGAGGGCGACTCCCAGTTGTGGGACGTTCTGCTACACTCTGTGCCCTCCTTCGCCACTTTGTTCCGGCACACGCTGATCGCACTAGGTAAGGAGCCGACTGCTACGCGAAGAGGAGCCATTCAGGAGCTATCCGGCCAAGCGGATTTCGATGCGTCCGCGGTGCAGACGGTGCTGGATGTCCGCGAACGCAGGGCTGACCCGAAGAAGCTGAACGTTTCGGAAATCTGCGCCAAGTATGTCATGGCGATCGAGAAGGTCGCGGCGGCGGTCGACAGGGCGCTTGAGGCCAAATATCAGGGAGTGAAATAGCAGGTCGGGAGGAAGGGTTATGGGAAAAGGACTGATTGCGGTCATTGTAGTTGTCGTGATCCTGGGGTTTATCGGAATGCTGTTATTCGGGCAATATGTCAGCACGCGCAACACGCTCGTCAGCAAGAATGAAGCGGTGAAAGCGGCATGGTCCCAGGTAGATATCGTGCTCCAGCGACGCGCAGACCTGATTCCGAACCTCGTGGAGACGGTGAAGGGTTACGCACAGCAGGAGCAGACGGTGTTCGGCGATATCGCCAAGGCGCGTTCGGCTCTGCTCTCCGCGGGGAGCCCACAGGAAAAAATTGCGGCGAACAACCAACTCGATGGAGCGATCGGTCGCCTGCTGCTCGTGGTCGAAAACTACCCAAAATTGAAATCCAATGAGAATTTCCTGCGCTTGCAGGATGAACTTGCCGGTACCGAAAACCGCATTGCAGTAGAGCGCAAGCGCTATAACGACACGTTGCAGGACTACAACACATACGTCCAGCAGTTTCCTCAAAGTTTGTTCGCGGGATGGGCAGGGTTCAAGGCAAACGACGCGTACTTCACCGCATCGGAAGCGTCCCGCCAGGCTCCGCATGTAAATTTCTCGACTCCGGTGCCACAGTCCGCTCCACAACCGGCGCCCGCGCGATGAAAATTGCTTAGGGCTGACGTCTTCGTTCACCCCCAGCAAGCTTAGGCGACGAATTAGTCAGTAGATACAATCCGTTTCTCAATCGTGTCCCATCGCCACCGTACACTTTGGCCCCGGAGGTGAACGCCGCCAATCCAGCGGTCGATCCCGTTCGCGGTTACATGATCGGCTTTGCCCGCCAAGACCCTTTTCCCGAACCCTGTCAGCCTTAGGACGGCCGAGTGGAAATGCCGGTTGCCGATGTTGCCCGAAAAGGGTTCTGCAAATTCGAGCAGCGGGTGAGACGCTCGAACGAAATCACGGAGCATGTCGAACAGGAGCAGATCGCCTACGGTTTCCTTCGAGAAAATGGCGCTGGCTGCGGTCGCTGCCGTGATACTCCCCTTGCTTCGAATTGTCATCAAAAGCAACTTCTCCAGCCGGGACAATCCATTGCGTTGGCTCGGGTATTCCTGCAGGAGGCGTAGCAAAGACTCTTTGAGACCTGGAATCAGCTTCGGAAGTTGGCGTGTCAGCTTCATTATGTCTGCCGGTTTGGGCTGGCGAAAAGCACGCCATACCGTCACGGCTAAACTCATCTGGGCTGCTGTGACCGGTCTGCATTTCGCATAGGCAGCGGCAACCTGGCTGTCGTGCAGTTCGCCGCCATGCAGAGCCACCCATGAAAGGCGCGAAGCGGGCACACGATGTTCTCGGCACCAGCTCAAAACCTGTGACAAGCTCATTTGACACAAGACGCAGTTCGGCGCGAACCAAAGAGCGATGCTTTCAGAGTCCTTGCACGCATTAAGTGCTGCGTCACGGTAATCGAACTCGGTCGCACTCTTGCCGCGAGTCCAAAATCGGGAGCGCAGGCGGCTCAGCTGCCGGAATGAGAGTCCGGCGGGAACCGGCCCTGTGTATAGCGCATCGCGCCAACAGAGAAGCTCTTTGGCCTTTGCCAGACCGGAAGCTCTGATCGTTCCTGCGGTGGCTTCCCCGTCAACAATGAATAGGGTTCGAGACATCTTGTGAAAGCATACGCCCCACGCCTATCGCGATCGGCAACTCTTTGCGACGAAGGCCATCTTGCCGCAATCAAAGCCAAAGAAGTGCGCGCAGATATTGTGCTTGAGGACAATATGCGAAAAGTCAATATTGCTGAGAAGTTCTCCAAGATCACGGAGTACTGGAAGCCGTACGTGGGCGCCGAGCTTAACGGGCAGATGGTGAAGTTCGACAAAATCAAGGGCGAGTTCGTCTTCCACCATCACGAGAATGAAGACGAGTTGTTTCTGGTCGTGAAAGGGCGCTTCCGTATGGAATTCCGCGATCATCATGAATGGATCGAGGAGGGCGAGTTTATCGTGGTTCCCCGTGGCGTAGAGCATCGCCCCGTTGCCGATGAGGAATGCTGGTTTTTGCTGTTCGAGCCTGCCTCTACCCTGAACACTGGCAACGTTGTGAACGAGCGTACCGTGGCAAAATTAGACAGAGTGTAGGAAACTCGATAAAGCGCTCGAGTTGGCGCTCTGACCCTGCCCATGGACCTTATCGTATATTCCTCTTTCTGGTGCCCGGATTGCCGTGAAGCCAAGCGCTTTCTTGCCAGACACAATATCCCGTACAAGGAGATTGATGTGGAATCCACTCCAGGCGCAGCCGACGAAATCGTCAAACGGACAGGGAAGCGGGCGATTCCCCAGTTTGTAATTGATGGCGAGTGGGTGCAGCCGTACCGTGTGGGGGAAGGTTTCCTTTACGACGAGATGGCCGAACGCTTGGGAATCAAAGAACCTTAGCCGATTTATCTTCCGGGGATTTGTTCGGGTCGAGCGCGCTGCACCTAACCTCGAACTGACCATCGAGGTCGAGTCCTGGCGCGAGACTCCCCACGTTGGTAACTTCCCGCGCGTCAAACTATGTCCTGACGCTGCCCACTCTCCCGTATCATCGTTTCATACGATGAAACCTGCGTTCGGCATCGTTTTCGTCTTCATCTCTGCTTCCTTAATGGCGCAGCAGCCTCCGGCAAATCTTCCGGTCCGGGTTCCACAGGTGCTCGGCCGCAGCCTGGAATCAAACATTGGAAACTACACCGACCGTCCGGCGGATTTCACGCTGGTACCGCACGGAAGCGGTGCGCGTCACGGTGAGGTATGGATTCAAAACATCGGATATGGTCTCCTCGTAGTGGGAAAGGTAGATGGCCCGCAACCAGAGTTCCCGAGGAACAAGGATCTGATCCTGGAGAAGGATCACGTCGAGATCTGGCTCGCCGATGGCAAAGACCCGGAGCTCCCGCCGATTGGATGGGGCAATCAATTCGATGAGGTTACCTTGCCCCAGGGCGCGGACTCCTGTGCCGACTGGGCACAAAAGGGCGCCGCGGAAACGCCCGCAGCTCCGGCAGCAGCGGGAGCCGAGAAGCGATGCCGCACATGGGCAGAGACGCAGGTATCCTACCGTGCGTACTTCAAGCGTCTTTTCGTACGCCAGTGGTTAGTCACTCCGGAGTATGCCGTCGAGGCATTCGCTGCCCCCGCCTACGACAAAATTACAGAGCGCTTTGCCAGCGATCGCCCCAATAACGAGGAAATCCCACTTCCTCTCAAGCCGACCGAGACCCTTCAGATGTGGTTCGGCCGGGGGAAAGATGGCGTCGGTTACACCTTTGAGATTCTGATTCCTTTTCAGGCATTTCCTCCGCTTTCTACGACGGAAATGCGGGATCTCCGGCTGATGGTCGACGTTTTCAATCCACCTGAGCAGGGCAGAAAAGTCGGCTCTTACTCCACCACTTCGGCGTCGCGAATCTATGCCGCTACGCAGACGTTCAATCGAGTCGCGCTCGATCCGCCGCATCAGTTTCGACTCACCCCCTGCGAAGTGCCTCTCGCCGCAAGAGATAAGTATCGAGACATCCATCCGGCGTGGTTTGTTCCCAAAACTTCGCAGGACTCCGAATTCGAATCTGACGCCTTCATCATTTTGAACGACGGTGCCGGATACCAGTACGAGCCTGAAGCGCTCTCCCCCGTGGTCCGTCCCGTGCACTATTTCTGGCACTGGATTGGGGGAAATGAATATATCTGCGGGCCATATCTCACGTATCGAAGAGGAGACAAGCTGCTTAACTTCGATGCGGAGGTCGACGAGGATGGATTCGACGCTAAACGCCTGCCCGGGGGAGACTTGCTGATCAAAGTCGGGCCGCGCGTGTATGGCTCCGAATTCGGGTCGGGACAATGTGGCGCGTGCCCGAGAACTGATCTGCGAATTTTTCGCGTTGGCGCGGACTTGCGCTTGGCGGAAATGCTCAACCTCGGAGGCATTATCGATAACGGGGCGGGGGCTTCGCAGGATTTTTCAATCTCTCGCGACTGGGCTCAAGTCGTCCAATATGACCATGCGGGCGTTGCGGAGGAGGGTAAGCCGGACGTCTGGTCTTCTACTACCTGGTGTCGCGGAGAAGCTGCTTATAAGAAGTGCGATCACCAGGACATCGCCGATCCGCCGGATCCTCCGCTGCTGAAGGAACTTCGAACGGAATAGGATTTTTGACAAAGGCGTATCCTTGCGCGGCGTCTTTGCCATTGATAAAAAAGGACTTCGCGACGGCTAGCGCGCGGTCTGCCCTTCGCTTCGCCCTCCGCCTATCGCCTGTACAGCCCCTTCGGTACCGTAGCGAAACCCCAAGGCGCGGGCAAGAATGAATGCTCCGATTCTGAACGATCAGGAGCACTTGTTCTCAAGATATATGGCCGATCCCGAGATAGACTCACAACCCGCCGGATCAAACCTGGACCACCAAGCTGCCTCGGATTCACCCGTCGTCGAAACCTGGCAGCAAGCTGTGCAAGGGGTGCTGGCTGTGGTCATGTTTTTGGGCGCCCTAGCCATGGTTCGGTATTACGGGCCGAGGACGTCGCAGGCCGCTCCTTCGGACGATCTTCAAAAGCAAGTTCATCAGCTCACCACAGAGGTGGAGCAACTGAAGCAAGAGCAGTCGATGCCGGCGACGGTGCTGAGTCGCTACCGCAATTCCATCGGCTACATTTATGGCGTTTATCAGGTGGGAATGCCGGGCGAGCGCCCGTCCATTCGCGCCCGCGTTTCCGGGACAGGATTTCTAGTATCAGACAGTTTGCTGGCCACCAATCGTCACGTCGCCGAACCTTGGTTCGGAGATCCTGAATCGGAAGAGCTGATTCGAAGTGGAGCCTCAGGTTCTCTGGAAAGTCTCGTGATTTTCTTTCCCGGCTCGCCCACTCCGGTGAATGTGCTGCCGGCCGGGGTATCGAAGACATCTGACTTGGCAATTCTGAGGACGGAAAACTCGGACCTTGTGCGTGGCCTGCCCTCGCTGCCGCTGGCCAAGGCGGTCAGCGCGCCAGGCGAGCGCGTCACAGTTGTGGGATATCCGATGGGGATCGCCGGCATGGTTGCGAAATCGCCATCAAGCATTTACGAGCGCCTGGCGTTTCGCCATAACGACATCAACGCCGCCAGCGAACTTGCAGCGCTTTCGCTGATTCGTCCTTCGGCGACGTGGGGACACCTCGGCGACGTTGTTGGGGACAAGCTGATCTATGACGCCCCGACCGCCCATGGTGGAAGCGGTGGCCCGGTCTTCAATTCCAACGGCGAAGTGATCGGCGTCAATTCCGCCTTCATGGATGGATTCTCCGGCGGAACCTTGGGCATCTCAGTTGACGCTCTCCGCCCTGTCCTGCAGGAAGCCCAAAAGCAGAAGTAACTGAACGGATCAGAAAACCACCGTCGAATGTTCACGAGCCGAGCGGCGGGGAAAGCCCCCAATCCAGCCGCGCTCGCGCACAAATTCGTCGCGGAATCGTCGCGAGCGGGCCGCCAGGATCGAACTGCGATTCAAATAGCCAACGACTTTGCACTCATCTGCCCGATCGACCACGGGCAGCCTTCCGATATCGAACTGCACCAGTTTCGCTGCCGCCTCAGAAACCAGTTCATCGGGATGCGTGACGACAAGTTGAGTTGAACCGGCTTCCTGGACGGTCATCGCACCGCTGGAGTCTTTATCGAGTGCGCGCAAAATATCGCCTCGAGTCACGATGCCGGCAAGCTTTCCGGCGTCATCCATAATCAGCAATGCTTCGTAACGGGCCACGGTCGGATCGTGCCTCGCAATTCTCTCGGCCACCTCACCCACTTTCGTATCGGCTGGGATTACGGGAGCGTCCCGCTCCATGGTCTCGCCCACGGTGGCTTGGGACAAAGCATCCGCTTCATAGTCCTGATGCACTCGAAGGCCGCGCCTGGCCAGCTTTTCAGTCATGATGGAGCTGCGCGGCATGAAGAGCATGGCGACGCCATCGGCAATTACCGCAACGAGCATCAAAGGCAGTACGGAGTTGTAGTCACGAGTAATTTCGAACGCGAAAATTATGAAAGAAAATGTGGCGCGCGATGCGGCGCCGAACACCGCTCCCATGGCCACAAGAGCGAAAGCCCCGGGAGATAAATGAGCGTTCGGGAATATGTGATTCGCAATCATGGCAAACAAGCCGCCCATGGCCGCGCTCCACATGAATGTTGGGGCGAGTAAGCCGCCTGACGTGCCCGATCCCAACGAGATGACGAGAGCGGCGAATTTTGCCGCCATGACAAGCAACAACAATTTCCAAGCTAACTGGCCGTTCAGTATGTCTCCGATCGTGTCGTAGCCCACACCGAAGACGCGGGGAACAAAAAATCCAATTACTCCCAGAGCGAGAGCTCCAATCGCCGGCCACCACAGCTCGTCAAAGGGAAGCTTCTCGAATGTGTCTTCCACCCAGTAAAGCGACTTGCTAAGGGCAACCGCTGCAAGCCCGCAAATTGGCCCGAGAATAAGGTAGAACGGCAAGGCATGGGGAATTCCAAAATTCACCGCGGAAACCTGAAACATGGGCCCAGGCCCAAGCAGTTGCATGTGGACGGCGGTTGCAAGCGTGCTGGCAACGACCAGCGGAATGAAAGATCGAGACTTGAATTCGAACAGCAGAAGCTCAATTGCGAGGATGACTCCGGCAATCGGGGTATTGAATGTAGCCGACATCCCGGCTGCGGCGCCACAAGCCAGCAGCACCTTTCGTTCGACGGCCGTCGTGTGCAAGAGCTGGCCGACGAGAGAACCGATCGCACCTCCGGTTTGGATGATTGGGCCCTCGGCGCCAAATGGACCTCCTGTGCCGATTGCGATCGCAGCCGAGATCGGTTTCAGCAACGCGACCCGGGGCTCAATGCGGCTCCGGTTGACGAGTACCGCCTCCATTGCTTCCGGGATGCCATGACCTTTGATCTTGGGCGTTCCGTACTTCGCCATCACTCCGACGATCAATCCACCGATTACGGGCACAAGGATGACCCATGCTCCGAGGTGGTGCAAAGCCACGCTGGTGAAGCCTGTCGATACACGATGAAAGAAGAATATGTTGGTGAACAGGCCAATTAGCTTGTACAGAACGTAAGCGACGAGACCGCCGATCAGGCCGATGGCAGCCGCGAGAAATGAAACCAGTACGATTCGAAACTGTGCGGGTTCCGCCGATGAAAGTGCGGCCACTTTCCGGCCTGATGATGTGGATCCGCTAGCTGGCTGGCCTGCTGGGTCGTTCACTGTTTCTCTATCCTCAGAAATTGTGTTGCGCGCACCGGGCGGACCTCAAACACCGGTGGCGGCTTTGCGTTCGCGTAACCTGCCACCGCTCATCACCTTCCGAAGGGACGCAACCAGCGCCGGAGCAGCACTCTGTAATTCCTCGTGGTGGTGCAAAGCCAATTCCGAGAGAAGCCGTTCGCCTTTGGGGGTTAAAGCCAGCAATACTTCCCGTCTATCTTCCTGGGCGCGCTCCCGGCGCACCAGGCCGCTGGTTTCCATCCGGTTGATCAATTCAACGGCGCTGTGGTGCTGGATCATCATGCGATTTGCCAACTCACGAATCCGGGGCCTGGTGGCTGCGGGCATTCCCTTAATAGCCAGCATCAGCTGATACTGCCCGCGCTCGAGTCCTGCGGCGCGCAATGCCTCTTCACTAAAATGCAGGAACCGCCGGATCTGGTACCGGAACTCGGCCAGAGCCTGATAATCCGACAAACTAAGCTTTCTCATGCGGAAGATTGTATCGAGTCCGGATAGTACAGAAACATTATATCGTATCACGATATATAACGGAAAGTACCCGGCGTAGTCAGTTGGAAAGGTTGGCGAGCGAGGCATAGCCGCTTCCGACAATTGGCTCCGCCGCCGCCCCTGGATTTAGAATCCTCTGTCCATGTTCCCGAACGAGCAAGGAGGGTAATCCGTGATTCCTCGCTATACCCGCCCCGAGATGGCGCGCATTTGGAGCGACGAAAACCGCTTTCGCACATGGTTGGCCGTCGAAGTGGCGGCCACGGAGACCCTCGCTGAGGCAGGCCTGGTTCCTAAGGCCGCCGCAAAGGCGATCCGCGAACGCGCCGATTTTCGAGTCGAGCGTATCCATGAAATCGAGGCAGAAGTGCGGCACGACGTCATTGCCTTTACCACGGCCGTGGCGGAGATAGTGGGTCCGGATGCCCGCTGGTTTCATTACGGTTTGACGTCGAATGACGTGGTGGATACAGCACAAGCGTTACTAATCAGGCAGGCATCGGAGGTGATTGAGCAGGATTTGCAGCGCCTCGCCGCCGTGCTCGAACGTCGGGCATGGGAGTTCAAGGACACTCCCATGATTGGGCGCACGCATGGCATTCATGCCGAACCGATCACTTTCGGGTTCAAGATCGCCAACTGGTATTCCGAAACACAGCGCAACATCGCCCGTTTTCGCGCCGCCTCAGAAGACATGCGGGTGGGAAAATTCTCCGGGGCCGTGGGAGTCTTTGCCCATCTCACTCCGGAACTGGAAGAAAAGATTTGTGCCCGGTTGGGGCTGAAAGCTGCCGCGGTCTCGTCGCAGGTGATCCAGCGCGACCGGCATGCGAATTATCTTGCCACGCTGGCAGTCATCGCATCGACACTCGATAAGATCGCAACTGAGATCCGCCACCTGCAGCGCACCGAAGTCCGCGAAGCCGAGGAGTATTTCAGCGAGAAACAAAAAGGCTCTTCGGCAATGCCGCACAAGCGCAACCCGGTAACTTGCGAACAGATCAGCGGCCTGGCCCGCGTAGTGCGCAGCAATGCGCAGGCTGGGTTTGAAAATGTACCCCTGTGGCATGAACGCGACATCTCGCATTCGTCGGCAGAGCGCGTGATTCTGCCCGATTCCACTACGCTGGCGGATTACTTATTGACCAAGACCGCGAACCTGATCGATACGATGTTCGTATATCCAAATCGCATGATGGCCAACCTGGAAAGCACACATGGCCTGATTTTTAGCGGCCAGTTGCTGCTCGATCTCGTCGAGCACGGGGTTAGCCGTGAAGATGCCTACCGGCTCGTACAATCGCATGCCATGCGGGCCTGGAAGGAAGGGCTCGACTTTCACCAACTCGTGCTGGCGGACAAGGAGATTACGGGGAAAATTCCTCTCAAGCAAATCGAATACGCTTTCGATCTTCCTCGCCAGCTTAAAAACGTCGATAAGATCTTTGCCCGAGTCTTCGGCAAGCGAACCGCGGGTAAGAGCACATATTCGGGGAAAGCCAAACGAGCCGCTAAAAACAAAAAGAAACAATAGAATTTCCCTCCCGAAAAATGCGACGAAATGGGGAATCTTCCGTATTGGGCGGCACGCAGTGCCTAGATACAATCAATTCATCCTATGGCGCTCGAAGAATACAAACGCAAACGGCGCTTTGAAGAAACGCCGGAGCCGCCTCCAGAATTAGCGAAAAAGGCGGGTAATCGCTTTGTGGTGCAAAAGCATGAGGCCACGCGCTTGCATTACGATTTCCGGCTGGAGATGGAAGGCGTGTTGAAGTCCTGGGCCGTGCCCAAGGGGCCATCTCTCGATCCCGCGGACAAGCGTCTCGCGATGCAGGTTGAGGATCATCCAGTCTCCTACTTCGATTTTGAGGGAAATATTCCAGAGGGAAATTACGGGGCGGGCAGTGTGATGGTGTGGGACGTAGGTACTTGGCAGCCTCTTTCTCCAGTCGCGGTGCAAGGGAAGTACCCGCCCGGGACTGAGGCAGATGCCGCAGCGATGCTGGCGAAGGGAGATCTGAAATTTCGCCTGAACGGCAAGCGGCTCAAGGGCGATTTCGCGCTCATAAAGATGCGCGGACGGCGGCCCGGCAGCAAGGGTAACGAGTGGTTGATGATCAAGAAGCACGACGAACATGTTGTCGAGGGATATGACATTGAGTCCATCGACTCGTCAGTGCTGAGCGGACAGAGCATGGAGCAGATCGCGGGGGATGCAGGGTCGAAAGAGTGGACGAGCAGCCGGCCGGCCGGTCGCGGCAAGCTGAAGGCAGCGTGGCTGGCTGACGCGATAGCGCGAGTCGAGAAGAAAAAAAAACCAACAAAAAGCTCCACAAGCGCTGAGACGAATGGAAAACCGGTTCGATCAAGTTCCCGCTCCAAGAGTTCGAAGAGCGAGCCTCCAAAAGACGAGGGGACTTCAAGTTCGGGAAAACTTGCACCGGTCCCAGCGCGTGAGCCGGTAAAGCGTGCGATGCCAACTGCGATTCATCCCATGCTCGCTGAATCGATCGCCGAACCTTTCGATGGCAAGGAGTGGCTTTTTGAGATCAAGTGGGATGGTTATCGTGCCGTCGCGTTTATCAAAGACGGGAAAGTACGCCTCGTATCGCGTAATCAGAATGATCTGACGCCCCGGTACCCGGAGTTAAAGGATCTACCAAGCTTTGTGAAGGCTGAAACAGCAATTCTTGATGGCGAAGTTGTGGCGCTCGATGGCGAAGGCCGATCGTCGTTCAGTCTGATGCAGCAGCGCACCGGCTTCCGGACGGGATCGAAGCGGGGAATTTCCGACAAGAATGTCTCGGTGCTCTATTACGCATTCGATCTGCTCTACCTGGACGGCTACGACTGGCGCCGGATGTCCTTGGAAGAGCGAAAACGCAAATTGATTTCGGTCTTGATTCCCGGAGATTCGCTGCGCTATTCGGATCATTATGAAGCCCGAGGTAAGGCACTGTTCGAAATCGCGGACAAGAAAGGGCTGGAGGGAATTCTCGCGAAAAGGCGGGAGAGTGTTTACGAAGAACGTCGGTCGCGAGAGTGGTTGAAAATCAAGATCCGGCACCGCATCGAAGCGGTGGTAGGGGGCTATACCGAACCTGAGGGTACCCGGGCGCATTTCGGTTCACTGGTACTGGGCCTCTACGACGACAAAGGCGAATTGATTCATGTGGGCCAGGTCGGCAGCGGATTCGACCAGCGGTCGTTGGAAAGTACCTGGAAGCTCTTGAAGGGGATTGAAGACAAGAAGAATCCGTTCTCTGGAGAAGTTGACGCGCTGCGCAAGACATTCTGGGTGAAACCAAAACTCGTTGCGGAAATTGAATTTGCCGAGTGGACGCATGGCACTGGTGCGGGAAGCGGGCCTAAGCTCCGAGCGCCTGTCTTTTTGGGATTTCGCGATGATAAAGACCCGAAAGAGTGCCTTTTAGAGGATGTGAAAGTTTAGCGACCAGACCGAAGATCTCGGGCGATACAAAGATGCAGCGTTCGTATCCTTCCGCTCCCAACTTCACTTGATGTCTTTCATCGCGAGAAGAGTTCCGTAGTCTCGGCCGCTCGAGTCAACCGCGCGCGCTACCACAGCAGCGAAGGCGTCCCGGAGTTCCGGATATTTGCCGACCATGGCCTTGATAACTGCGACGTTGCTTTGATACGCCTGGTTTCCGTTCGAGGCATCGGGAGACTGATATTTTACGATCAGATCGAGGTCATTCCCGACCGGAGATGGAAAAGCAGCTGTCAGGGTATAGGTCGAAGAACCGGAGCTAAGATCGCTGGTCTTGCCCTCAGCCGGAAGATCTGATGGGCGCACACCCTGGAATTCCTGATCCACTTTGTCGGTAGCCTGTGTGCTCATGAAGGACAGCGGCGAAATCAGGTTCCGGCCTTGGATGTAATAAAACCAGGCGTTGTGCAGCTGACCTTTCGTTTTGTATTCGCGGGCACGTGCAAGAAACCAGTCGCCATCGTGTCCAGCGACCTGCGCGGGCGTGATGTACAAGCCGCCTAGCCTCCAATCGCTCCCTTGTTGCTCGAGAATTGGAGAAAACGTGAACCGCCCTTTCGATGACGAAGCTTCCAGGATCACCACCGCGTACTTTCCTTTTGCGAGACCGCTTAGATTAAACACAGTACTATTTGCGGTCTGGCCGTTCTTGCCAAAGACGCCGCAGTCGAACTCGGTGTTTGAAGGCGAACCATCCGATTCCAGCTCGAAGAGAGACTTGATCGAGCTTTGCGCATTCGCCAGATTCGGCTGTCGCTCTTTCACCGTTGCCTCGACCCCTGAAAAGCCTGATGCCAGGCTCGAGATAGCGCTTTGGCGCAGCGATGCCGTGTCTCCCTTGGCGGCCATGTCGAAATACTTTTGGGCTGCAGAACTGATGGCGGTGCGTGTGGCGTCATCAAGATCGCTGGCGGTATCGCAAGTCTGAGCGGAGGAATAAATCGCAGAAAGGGCGATGAGGCCGAGGAGCGAAATGCTGGCGTGGAGTAAAGCTCGCGTCCAGAGGGCCGGATTTTTCGCCTTTACTTTCATAAGGTTGCCCGGATTTAGTGTAGTACACCGGATCCCTCCTTACCCATCAGGATTTTACAGTAGGCTTTTCGGCAAAATCGGGGCCATTTTCCCGATGAAAGTTTTGCAAGAAACGGGCCCAGTGTCGTTCTAGGGACAGGGAGAATTGCGTCCGCTCATAGCGCTCTGCCACCGAGTGATAAAATCTGCGTAGAGGCTGACCTGCAGTGCCCCCGAAACGAAATTGCCCGGAGGATGGGAGATGAGGACCGGATTGAAGTTTGTGCGGGTCGCCGGCATCATCATCCTCTTCTGCTTGGGCAGTCTTGCGGCGAGTAGTCAGAGCAACCACAAGGCTCACAAAAGCAAGAAGCCGCCGCTGCAACCGCTGCCTTCCGGCCCTACCGGACCGATTCAGCAGATTCCGCTGGATTCGATGGCCCCCGTCCCTCCTCATGTCACTTACGACCAGGGGCAACTGACAATTGTGGCGGCCAACTCGACGCTGGCGGATATTCTTCGCGCCGTGCGGAAGCAAACGGGAGCGGAAATTGAAGTACCGGATGCCAAAGAGCGCGTCGTGACGCATTTGGGCCCCGGACCGGCGCAGGAAATCATTGCGGAACTCCTGAATGGCTCGCGATACAACTATGTGCTGCTGGGATCTCCTCAGGACCCGGGCATCCTGACGCGCGTAGTCCTGGTCGCAAGAACCAGTGCGGACAAGCCCGGCACTGGTCCGGCGGGACAACCTGCACCTGGACTCGCGCAGGCGACCGGAGCTCCCCAACAGCCACAGGCCGACTCTGCTGATGCAAGTGATGCGGAGGTGGCAGCGCCGGAAGACAATGCCGATGAAAATGCTGAGCAAGTAGCCAGTGAACCGGAACAACCGGCCCCTCAACCGGATGCCCCAGCAGTGAAGACTCCTCAGGAACTGCTTCAGGAAATGCAGCAGCGCCAGATACAACTCCAGCAGCAACAGCAGGCAGGACAGCCTCCGGCTCCTGCCCCGGGCGTGCCAGTACAACCGCGGCCGCAAGAGAATCAGTAACGCAAAGTTAGTGTGGGAGCGATTACTGCGCTTTAGCGGAGGGACCGGACTGTGCCGTGAGAGGCGCATCGGTCGACGTCATCACTCGATGCAAGAGCTTCCAATCGCGTTCAAGTTCGTCCTCAGAAATCTCATGGGCCGACCTGGAATTGAGCTCTGACTGCAGGCGGGCCTCAAGAAGCTGCCGTGTCAGAGTAGACGAGCCACCTTCCGTCAGGATGTTTCCTGCAGAAATGCCGATTCGTAAAAGTTCGCCATTTTCCTGCACCTGCAGAATCGGGCTACCCTCTTGATCAAAACTCACCATTGATCTTGACTGCAGCTTCGCCCAGTATTTTTCGACATTCTGACCCGCTGTCACAGGATAGGTTCCAGCCAAGAGATTCTTCAGTTGCTGGCGATAAGAACGCAAGTCCTCGTGACCGAGCGGCTTTTCCAGGTCGCCGGCGGGATCGAGCACGAGCGCCCCGCGGGCAGGCTCGAAATGCCCCGCCCCGGTCCCTTCGTAGACCACGAAGACGCACCCCGCAAAGATAGGGCTCGCGATCGCACTGGGCACGATGTACTTCTTCGATTTGAAAAAGGATTCCACAACGCCATGCACCGCGAAGCTGCGCGGCATACTTCCCGGAACCTGCGCAATGACAAAGCGGGAGTACGTGATTCCGGGGTGGCGCTGGTTGAATTTCACCAATCCTTTTGCCATCTGCTTTGGGGTCGTGATTCCGACGTCGGCGACAAAGCTGCGATGAAGGGCTCTGGGGTAATAGAAGTTGATAATGTCTTTGGCAAAATCGGCGCAGTTTCTCGCTGCCAGGCGGAAATGGGATTCGTTAGGCGATCCGTTTAATTTGTCGATCAATGCCCGGTCTTGCGCTGCAGTCGTGTCGATCTGAAAGCCATAAATGGCCCGATCGTAGGAGGAGCCAATGAGCTCGTACCAGTTTCCGCCGGGCGCTCCGCCGTCCTTAACATCGGGGACGATCATCTCCAGGTTTTTGCGCCGATAATGGTCGCGCAAGAAAAAGACCAATTTCGAGTCAGCGAAAAGCGGCACATCCTCGGGCCGATCCACTGCGTAGAGGTACGGAATCAGGGGGATGGCAACCCAGTCATAGCCAGCTACGCCGTCGTACCGGCTGATTACGACGCCCGTCTCTCCCGGTTGGCAAGGCCGGAGCTTCACCGGGGTGTCGGCACACACCCCGGAGAGATACACCGCGGCGTGCCCGGTCGCTGTGAAGAATCCAAGTTTCCCGTACGGCTCCTCGAGAAAAAGGGTTGCGGAGGCGGACGCCAGCGAAGCGCATCCCAAAACTGCGACTGCCAGTTTCAACCACAGCCCTGTCCCGACATGGATTACTCGACGCAACATAATTTTCAATGACTTCTTTGCCTAAGTCCCTTATTTAAGAACCCTTTAAGGAAAGTTTAGTTGCAGGTAACAGGAAAAAACAGTTACGAAAGTTCAGTCACGAGGTGGGGCCGGAATGCGGCATAAACCTTTTATTATCAGACGGTTGCTTGCGTTGCTTTGCTTGGTGAGGCGGACAACCGATTCTAGGGCTATTCGCCCCTATTTGCGTTGGCTTTGAAGCCGTTGTTCCGCCGACTTAGCGCTCTCAGCTATGGCCTCATCTTCATCCCGGGCAAGTCGCTGAAGGAGGGGCAAAAAATCAGGGTTCTTGCTGTTCCCCATAGCGATGACGGCATTACGCCGCAGTCCTGAGCGCTTGGCGCGCCGGATCGCCGATCCTCGGAAAGTCTGGCGAAATTCTTCCGGCTCCATGGTTGCAATCCTTTCCAGCGAGGGGTTCACAAGTCCTGGGCGAGCCTCAAATTCGGGTGCGGGTGAGATGGGCGATTTCCGATTCCAAGGGCAGACGTCCTGGCAGATATCGCAGCCGAAAAGGTGTCGGCCCATGCCTGGCCGTAACTCTTCTGGGATCGAGCCGCGCTTCTCGATTGTGAGATACGAGATGCACTTGTTGGAATCAAGCTGATACGGCGCGAGAATCGCATCCGTCGGGCAGGCCTGGATGCATCGGGTACACGTACCGCACCGATCCGGGGCGGGAGTATCCGGTGGGAGCTCGATCGACGAGAGGATCACGCCCAGAAACAGCCACGACCCTAATTTCTGATTGATGATGCAGGTGTTCTTGCCAACCCAGCCGATGCCGGCATACTTGGCGAAAATCCTCTCGACGATTGGGCCGGTGTCAACGTAAGCCCGGGTCTTCAGCTCCAGTGGCGCAGGCACTGCTTCGGAAATAGCAGTCTCCACCCGTTTAAGCCGCCGAAGAACTGCTTCGTGATAATCGACCTCGCTCCAGGCATATCGCGAAATCCATCCGCTGGCGGAATCGGTGAACTCCGTCGAATAAGGATGATCCGTGTTGTAATTGATCGCACACACGATCACGCTGCGCGCCCATGGCGCCACGCGGGCGAGCGAAGCCCGTTTAAGGTCACCACGTTCGTCTCGCGCCTCCATGTATTTCATTTCCCCGGGACGGCCAGCGGCAATCCATTCGGGAAAATAGGCGAGTTCCGGGGCGTCAACAGCCGGAGCAATTCCAGCGAGCTCAAACCCAGCGCTTGCGGCAGCGCGATCGATGACTGCTTTGATGTCGCTGATGGTGAATCCCAACCCTGCCTCCGAAACCTTAGTTTACAGGGGTTCGAAAGGAAGGCGGGCGAGGCTGGCGGCTACTTGTTCGAAACCGAGGTTTGTGTTTCGCCGTCGTGGCTGCTGCGCGCCAGCGAACGGGAAATCATGTTGGCGATTCCGAAGCCGCCTTTTTCGACCAGGGCGGTCGAGAGAGCCTGGATGCCCAGGTAGTTGTAATCATCCGCGCCAGGCATGGATTCTCCGCCCGGCACGGCTGCGAACGTTTTTTCCAGAGATTCGAGCAACGAGCCGATCAGCTGCGATTCGAATTCACGCGCAGCCTTGGCGCCGCGGTCGATGGGTAATGACGGCGCCGAAAACTCTGAATTTCGGGGCGGCAGCGTCGTTGCTAAGAGACCTTGCATCAGAGAACCTCCAGATCAGCTTCCAAAGCGCCAGCTGCCTTGATGGCCTGCAGGATCGAAATTACGTCCCGTGCGGTCGCTCCAATCGCCTGCAATCGGGTGACAAGCTCCTCGACACTCGCCCCCTCTTCTAACTCCACGTTCCGCGCTGGCGCGTCGCTCGCACTGACTTTGGTTTGGGGCAGAATTTCCGTTTGTCCTTTGGCGAGGGCATTCGGTTGCGAGACCGAAAACGATGTTGTCACCTCGACCGAGAAGTTTCCGTGCAAGATAGAAACAGCGCCCAGATGTACGTCCTTTCCCAGCACGACTGTGCCTGTGCGTTCGTTGACCACAACTTTTGCCCGACGCCTCACCTCCACTTGGAGATTCTCAATGCGGGCCAGCAATGCAGGAATCTTGGCGGAGGGATCCTGGGGGAGATGAATCTGGACGCGGCGGCTATCGAGAGGAGTGGCGCTGTCCGCGGCAATTGCCTGGTTGATGGTGTTCGCGACCCGCTCGGCGGTCGTGAAATCCGCATCGTTCAGCAACAGCATCAAGTGCGAGAGCTTCGAGAGGTCGAGGGAACTGTCCTTCTCAATCAAAGCGCCGGATGGCACCCGCCCCACAGTGGGATGGTTCACCTGTTTCGAATTGGACCCTGAACCGGCGGCGTATCCCCCGATCACTACGGGGCCCTGCGCGGCGGCATACACTTGTCCATCAGCGGCATAGAGAGGTGTCAGCAAAAGCAGGCCGCCCTCCAGGCTGCGCGCATCTCCCACGCTGGAGACAGTGACATCCAGGTGCATGCCTGGGGTTGAAAATGGTGGAAGCGTTGCCGTCACGAATACGGCAGCAACGTTCTTCACTTGTACCGTCGATTGCAAAACCGAAGCAGGAATTTCGACGCCCATGCGGGCAAGAACGCTGGCCAAAGTCTGCACCGTGAAATAAGTCTGCTGCTTGTCTCCAGTGCCTTTGAGGCCTGCAACCAGGCCGTAGCCGACGAGGGAGTTCTCTCGTATGCCTTCTATTGTGGCAACGTCACGGACCAGCACTTTTTGCGTTTCAGCATTTGCCGCAAGAGGCCCAGCCAGGACAATCGCGAAAAACAGCAGCGTTGGCACAGGCGAAAGTAGGTTGCTGGAGCGGCTTGTGACGATCATTTTCATCCATTTCCCGAGTCTGTTCCTAGAACCCAACCAGTCGCAGAATCCATTTCGTGATTGGATTCGGCGGGCGCGTTCCTTCGCTCACGACTCCCTTGCCTTTAACCTCGACCTCGAGATCGCCGACATGATTGGAGGGCACCGTATTGGTGGCATCCAGGTCGCCGGGGCGAACCAGGCCGCGGAGAATTACGGTTTCGTGCTGGTTGTTCATTGTGATTTGCCGCTCCGCCTCGATGACGAGGGTCCCAGAAGGCAACACTGCCGCCACGCGTCCCGTAAGCGTGGTGCTCAAAGAAGTCTGGGAAGTCGCCTGAGCTTTACCTGTAAGGGCCTGGCTTGAACTGGGAGAGAAAAGGTTCGCAACACCGGTTGTTTTCAACTGTCCCGGAAGGGCTGAAATACCAGAGTTGGCCGAAAAGCTCCGATTGCTTGAGACATTGCCGGTGCTGGTGGCGGAAAGATTCTGTGCCACACTGATCGTGACCAGATCTCCTACTCTCGACGCCTTGTAATTGATGTAAACGTCGACCACGTTGGTCGTTGTGTCGAAGCTCAAATTCCAGACGTGTTCGATGATCATCGAGCGAGTGACCCTGTGCGCGGCATTGCGCATCAGATACTCAAGCAACGAGAACTCTTTCGCAGTCAATTCGATTCGGCGGCCTGCACGCTCGACTTGATGTCCCACGCGATCAAGTTTGAGATCCGCAATCTGCAACACTGATTCCGACGGCAGGTGACTCCGTCTCACCAGCGCCCGAATTCGAGCTGAGAGCTCGGTAAAGGAGAAAGGTTTGCCCAGGTAATCATCCGCGCCGGTATCGAGGCACTGCACGCGATCCTCAACGCGCGTCCGCTGAGTCAGTACCAGGATCGGGAGACTCGGTTTTTTCAGTCTTACATGACGCAGGACGCTGATGCCATCCAGCCTCGGCAAATTCAGGTCGAGAACCACAACGTCATATTCGTAATCGACCGCGGCTTGCTTCGCCTGTTCGCCGTCGGGAAAAACCTGCACGGAATGATTCTCCCCTTCAAGGCCCTGCTGCACGAACTTCGCCAGCGCCTCATCGTCTTCTGCAATAAGAATTCGCATAAATGTGAACCGTCCTTAATCCAACAGGCTCAGTCTAGTTAGAAATAATTCAGTCGCAGCGATAAACGCCCGAAACGAAGGTATCTGCTTCCGGAATCGGATCGCGGGTTCAAAACCGGAAGGCCCCATCCGGGCATATGGCGCCGGCAACTGAACCTTAATGGCCAATTCCTTCCTCGGCGTAGAAGTGGAGATAATTCCTGAACGGGGCTTGCCGAATGAAGGCACTCCCGGCCTGTGTGGAACCGTATCTCAATAAGGTCTCTCTTCGTCCCGGGTGGCGTGCTGTTCCTCCTGGCGGTGATCCTCGCCCAATCCGGTTGGGTTAGCTTTCCGGCTCCGTCGCTCAGTTTTCTTTACTATTCCTCACTTTTGGGAGGCATCCTCCTGGCCTGGCGCTTCCATGCCAGTCGAGTACTCCTTGGACTCTTGGTGCTATTTCTCGCGGGGCAGGCGGCGACGCTCTATGCCGGGCCACGCGGAATTCCCGGAACGGCGGGGTGGAATGTATTGCTGGCAGTTTCCGTCTTGGTTCCGGTCGATCTGGTCCTGATTGTTTCGAGCGATGAGAGAGGACTTACCGGCGCAAGTGTCATTCCGCTCGGCCTATTTATCCTGGTGCAATCCGTTGTGGTAGCCGTCCTGGCCGGAAGCACAGGCTCTGGAGCCGTCCGGCTACGACATGGTGTGGTGCCTTCTCTGCCCGGGCCGGTCTGGGGGATTGCAATCGCTGCTGGTATCGCGCTGCTTGCACGAGCGCTGTTTACCAGAAAACCTTCGGACAGCGGTTTCCTCTGGGCGCTATCGGCTTTTTTTCTTGCTACCCAATTTCGAAATTCAGCCCATATTTCTGCGATTTATTCTGTTTCGGCGCTGCTGATACTGGCCAGTTCCGTGATCGAAACATCCTATCTTCTTGCCTACCGCGATGAACTCACTTTATTGCCTTCGCGGCGTGCCTTCAACGACGCCATAGCGCGTCTGCGAGCCCCCTACTCGATTGCCGTCGTTGATATCGACCACTTCAAGAAATTTAATGACACGTATGGGCATGACGTGGGTGACCAGGTTCTGTGCCTTGTGGCGTCCAAGTTGGCTTCCGTCAGTGGTGGCGGAGAAGCCTACCGATGTGGTGGTGAGGAATTTACTATCCTTTTCCCTAAGAGAGAGGTCTCGGCAGTCATTGACCACCTGGAAGATCTCCGATGCGCAATCAAAGACGCTGAATTCCAGGTGAGAGGCGCCGAACGCAGACAGACTCCTCGGGGACCCGATCGCCGAAACGCGGGTTCTCAGAAGCGGCCGCGCAAGGCCGACGCGATTCGCCGCTTGGCGCAAGATAAAGTGGACGCCCCTCTTTCCGTAACCGTGAGTATTGGAATTGCAGATTCATCCCGTAAGTCGTCAGATGCTGAATCCGTCCTGTTAGCTGCAGACCAGGCTCTGTACCGTGCGAAGGCCAACGGGCGCAACCGGATTGAAACCGCATCCTCGCCACGCAGGGACCGGAGCAAGTCTAGTGGAGTCGCGTGAAGGATCAGCAGAACCCAACCGGAAATATAACGCGTGCAGAACCGGATGGCCAACCGTAGGACGGGGAATGACCAGCCCGGCTTTGCACGCGTTTCGCAAGCACCACTGGCCGTGCGGTCAGCCTGTGGTAGTGGGAGAACTCGGGCGCTTCCGGCCGCTACCTCCGCAAGCCGGGCACTTAAGACGGATAAACGCAATTCCCTCAGACTTGCCATTCAAGTCCACAGGTTTTGCAATATATCCTGTGCCGGCGCAGTTGGAGCAGTTGTCCGGAGCCACTCCTCTCCCCCTCAAGTGATTTGCATTGTCAGGGAAATCCGGAATCGGCGTTCAGAACTTTGGGTTTCGTTACGAATCGCGAACAAAGGGCGCTAGATATGAGGTTGTCGAAAACTATAGAATCGTTGAGGTGCAAGTGAGGGGCTTCAGTTGGAACTGTCCGAGTGATTCTTACGAGGCTAGTTCGCGGACGGGCCGTGACTCAGCTTTGCCGACAGGTCGCTCTACTGCCGTAATGCCGTCAAGGTAGGCGCTCACGCTGGCTGCGGCTTGGCGGCCCTCGGATATCGCCCAAACAACCAGCGACTGACCACGCCGCATGTCCCCGGCAGCGAATACGCCCGGAACTGAACTCATGTAGTTTCCATCCGTGGCAACATTCCCTCGGCTATCGAGTTGCACGCCCAGTTGCTCGATCATCCCGGAGCGAACGGGGCCGAGAAAACCCATGGCGATCAGGACCAAGTCGGCGTCCATCGAGAATTCGGTGCCCGCAATAGGTTCAAACTGCGGAGGAGGGCCGACTCTTACCGCGTTGAGACGTCGAACATTGCCGGAGTCGTCACCTGAGAAGCTGGTGGTGGCGATGCTCCAGTCCCGAATGCCGCCTTCTTCATGCGCACCTTCCGTGCGCAACTGCATGGGCCATAGCGGCCAAGGGGTGAGGGGTGACCGTTCGTCGGGCGGCTTGGGCATAATCTCGAACTGATGTACCGAGAGCGGTTTCTGCCGATGACAAGTGCCTAAACAGTCGGCGCCCGTGTCACCGCCTCCAATGATGACGGCATGCTTTCCAGTCGCAAGAATATCCCGGGCCGGATCGAGGTCGTCGCCAAGACAGCGCTTGTTCTGCTGGGGTAAGAATTCCATGGCGAAATGAATGCCTCTCAGTTTGCGCCCGGGCACGGGCAGATCTCGGGGATGCTCAGCTCCACCAGCCAACAGAATCGCGTCGAAATCCCGTCGCAAGTCCTCAACCGCGACATTCTTGCCGACCTCGGCGTTGGTCTGGAACTTTACTCCCTCCGCTGTCATCTGTTCGAGACGACGGTCGATGATGTGCTTTTCAAGTTTGAATTGCGGAATCCCGTATCGGAGCAATCCGCCGATGCGGTCCGCTTTTTCATAGACCACGACATCGTGCCCGGCCCGGCAGAGCTGTTGTGCCGCAGCGAGCCCGGCTGGGCCCGATCCGACAACGGCGACTTGTTTTCCGCTGCGAACCTTTGCCGGCTCCGGGCGGATCCATCCCTCCAGAAACCCGCGCTCCACGATGTTCTTTTCGTTCTGCTTGATTGTGACTGGAGGTTGATTGATACCTAGAACGCACGAAGCTTCGCACGGTGCAGGACAAATTCGGCCGGTAAATTCCGGGAAGTTATTGGTCGCGTGCAACTGGCGAAGAGCTTGCCGCCAGCTGCCACGATAAACATGGTCATTCCAGTCCGGTATTAGATTGTTCACCGGGCATCCGGTTTGGCAGAACGGGACACCACAGTCCATGCATCGGGCGCCCTGCGCGCGCAGCTTTTCTTCGGGGAAATCCTGGTAGATTTCAAACCAATCATTGACCCGTTCAGCAACTGGACGCCTCGGGGCCATCTCGCGCGAGTAGTCAAGAAATCCTGTCGTTTTACCCATTGACCACCTGCACGTGCGCGATTGCTTCGTTCTGTGACGCCTCGATCGGCTCTAAGACCGTCACGCGGCCGGGAATGTACGCAGTCTCTTTGCGAGCCAATCCAAGGACGCGCTTGAACTCGTGCGGAAACACCTTCGTAAAGCGCGGCACTGCCTCCGCCCAGTTTTCGAGGATCCAATGTGCACGGCGGCTTCCCGTGAGTTCGTAGTGGCGGGTCACCAGATCGCGGACGGTCTGTAAGTCAGCAGCTTCCTCGAGAGGTTCAAGATCCACCGAGTCAAGGTTGCAGCGGCTGTCTGCAAATTCGCCATGTTCGTCGTACACATAGGCGACTCCGCCGCTCATGCCGGCAGCGAAGTTTCGTCCGCATGATCCCAACACAACCACTAACCCCCGGGTCATGTATTCGCAACCGTGATCGCCAACCCCTTCGACTACCGCGGTAGCGCCGGAGTTGCGGACCGCAAAACGTTCTCCAGCAATTCCGTTGAAGAACGCTTCTCCGCTTGTGGCGCCATAAAGCGCGACGTTTCCGATAATGATGTTTTCTTCGGGGGCAAAACCTGAACCACGCGGGGCGTAGACGATGATGCGTCCACCCGACAGCCCCTTTCCGACGTAGTCGTTGGCATCGCCTTCCAGTTTCAGCGTGATGCCCTTTGCCAGAAACGCGCCTAGGCTTTGGCCCGCGGATCCAGTCAATTGAATCCGGATCGTGTCATCCGGCATTCCATCGGAGCCATAACGTCGAGCGATCTCGCCGCTCAGCATGCTTCCTACCGTGCGGTGCACATTGCGTATCGGTAGCGAGAGCTCGACGGCGGTCAGGTTCTCTAGGGCACTGCGAGACGTTTCCAAAATCTGATGATCCAACGCTTGTTCTAGGCCGTGATCCTGTGAATGAATGCATCGCCTGGAAACACGTGAAGGCACTGGCGGGCTGTAGAGAATGGCGGAATAGTCCAGGCCGCGAGCTTTCCAGTGATCAACGGCCGCTTCCGCATCAAGCATATCGACTCGGCCGACCATCTCGTCGACAGTGCGGAAGCCCATTCCTGCCATATGCTGCCGGACTTGCTCGGCTATAAAGAAGAAGAAGTTGATGACGTGCTCAGGCTGCCCTTGAAACTGCTTGCGGAGAGCAGGGTCCTGCGTTGCGATCCCGACAGAACAAGTGTTCAGGTGGCACTTGCGCATCATGACGCAGCCCATCGCGATCAATGGAGTGGTCGCGAAGCCAAATTCTTCAGCTCCCAGAAGCGCGGCGATGACCACGTCCCGTCCGGTCTGCAGCTTGCCGTCCGTCTGTACCCGAATGCGGCTGCGCAGGTCGTTCAACAGCAGCACTTGCTGTGTTTCGGCGAGACCGAGTTCCCAGGGAATGCCGGCATGCTTGATCGAACTCAACGGCGAGGCGCCGGTTCCTCCGCTGTCGCCGCTGATCAGGACTACATCAGCATGCGCTTTGGCCACGCCTGCGGCAACCGTTCCCACGCCGACCTCGGCTACGAGTTTCACCGCGATCCGCGCGCGCGGATTCACGTTCTTGAGGTCGTAGATCAGTTGTGCGAGATCTTCGATCGAATAGATGTCGTGATGGGGCGGAGGAGATATCAGGCCAACACCGGGAATCGAGTGTCTTAGCCGCGCAATTACTTCGTCCACTTTGTGCCCGGGCAACTGGCCGCCCTCACCCGGCTTCGCGCCTTGAGCCATCTTGATCTGAAGTTCGTCGGCATTGACCAGGTAATTTGCGGTCACGCCGAAACGAGCGGAAGCTACTTGCTTGACGGCGCTCCGGCGCAAATCTCCGTTCGCATCCGGCTTGAATCGTTCTTCATCTTCGCCGCCTTCGCCCGTGTTGGACTTGCCACCGATGCGGTTCATCGCAATGGCGAGAGTTTCGTGCGCTTCCTTGCTGATGGAACCGAAGGACATCGCGCCGGTCGTAAAGCGCTTAACGATTTCTTTTGCAGGCTCGACTTCTTCAAGAGGTACCGGCTGATCGCTTTTCTTGAGCTTCATCAGCCCACGCAAGGTGCACAGGTTGTTGCTCCGCCGATCGATCAGTTCGGTGTATTCCTGAAAGGTCTTGAAGCTCTCCTGCCGCACGGCCTGCTGCAATTTGCTGATCGTAGAAGGATTGAGCAGGTGATATTCACCGTTCACCCGCTGATGATAGTTTCCTCCAACAGCGAGCTCGGTCTCGAAATCCGTCAATGGCCGGAACGCGAATTCGTGTTTGAGTTGCGCCTCACGAGCCAGAACTTCGAGTCCAACACCTTCCAGGCGAGACGTTGTGCCGGCGAAGTAGGTTTCGATCAACTCTTTATTAAGTCCGATCGCCTCAAAGACCTGCGCTCCCTGGTAGCTCTGCAGGGTCGAGATGCCCATCTTCGAGAAGGTTTTGAGCAGACCTTTCTTGATCGCCTTAAGGAAGCGTTTGCTGGCGAGCTCGGCAGTAGTGCCTTCACCCAATTCACCGCGCCAAGCCAGTTCTTCCACGCTCTCCAGCGCCAGGTACGGATTAATGGCGCTGGCGCCGTATCCGCTCAACAGGGCGAAATGCATGACCTCGCGCGGCTCGCCGGATTCGGTAATCAGTGCGACTTGCGTCCGAGTTTCTTCCCTGACAAGCAGGTTATGAACCGCAGCCAATGCTAGTAGGCAGGGGATCGGAGCATAGTCTTTGTCCACGCCGCGGTCGGAGAGGATCAGCAGCGAATATCCCGCTCTTACGGAGCGGGACGCGCGTTGGCACAGCTCGTCGAGCGCCCGACGAAGTCCCACCTCGCCGTCACCGGCGCGAAACAAAGCCGGAAGCGTAGTTGCGAGCAAATCGCGATTCGAAACCCGGCGGAGCTTTTCCAGTTCCCGATTTGTCAGCAGCGGGTGGTCGAGCTTCAGCATGTGGCAGTTCTCGGGTGCTTCATCGAGAATGTTGCGCTCGCTGCCGATATAGCTGATCAGCGACATCACCATCTCTTCCCGGATCGGATCGATCGGCGGATTGGTGACCTGAGCGAAGAGCTGCTTGAAATAGTTGAAGAGCGACTGCGGCCTATCTGAAAGGCACGCAAGGGGCGTATCGGTTCCCATGGAACCGACTGGTTCCTGGCCGTCGGATCCCATCGGGCCAAGAATCATCTTCAAGTCTTCATCGGTGTATCCAAAAGCGCGTTGCCGGCGAAGCAGGGTTTCCGAATCTGGGAAGTGCATCCGCGACGGTTCGGGCAACTGATCGATCGTGATTTGATTCTCTTTCAGCCACTCGGCATAAGGCTGGCGCGCCGCGAGGCTCTGCTTAACCTCTTTGTCGGAAATGATTCTTCCGGCCACGGTATCGACGAGGAACATCTTTCCTGGTTGCAGGCGGCCTTTGCGTTTTACCTGGTCTGGGGGAATATCGAGTGCTCCCGCCTCCGATGCCAGCACCACAAGATCGTCATGCGTGACTACATAACGCCCCGGACGCAGGCCGTTGCGGTCGAGAGTGGCGCCGATGACCCGTCCATCCGTGAACGCAATCGCCGCCGGACCATCCCAAGGCTCCATCAGGCAAGCATGATATTCGTAGAATGCGCGCTTCTCCGGATCCATGTGCGGGTTCCCCGCCCAGGCTTCCGGAATCAGCATCGCCATGACGTGCGGCATGCTGCGCCCAGCCTGTAGAAGCAATTCGACGGCATTATCGAAATTGGCCGAATCGCTGCCATCCGGGGAGATGATGGGAAACAACTTCTTGATGTCGTCGCCAAAAAGCGGGGATTTCAATAACGACTGGCGCGCCTGCATCCAGTTGACGTTTCCGCGCAATGTGTTGATTTCCCCGTTATGGGCGATGTACCGGTAAGGATGCGCACGCTGCCAGCTCGGAAAAGTATTGGTCGAGAACCTCTGATGGACAAGGCACAGCGCACTTACGACGTCAGGATCAGACAACTCACGGTAGAAGTTGGCGATCTGCGGGGCGAGCAGCAGCCCCTTATAGACAATCGTGCGGCACGAAAGCGACGGAATATAGAACATTTCCGCGGATTCCAATGCCGCTTCGCGCACTTCATTCTCTGCACGCTTGCGGACGACGTAGAGTTTTCGCTCAAACGCATCCTCATCCAAACCCGCAGCAGCTCCCACGAAGATTTGCTGAATATAGGGCTGCGAGGCGCGTGCAACCCGGCCAATGGCCGACGCGTAGACCGGCGTGTCACGCCATCCAAGCAGCGTGAGACCCTCTTCTTTTAAGATCCGCTCCAGAATTCCTTCACACTGAAGCCGAGGGTGTTTTTCGACGGGAAGGAAGGTCATCCCGACGGCGTACTTTCCCGGCTCTGGCAGGGTGAATCCGAGCCTTCCGCACTCGCGTGCGAAGAACTCGTGCGGAATCTGGATCAGGACTCCCGCCCCGTCCCCCGTCTCCGGATCGCAGCCGCACGCTCCACGGTGCGCCAGGTTCAACAGAACCTGGATTCCCTTAGCGATGATGTCATGACTCTTCTGCCCGGAAACGCTCGCCACAAACCCGATTCCGCAGGCATCATGCTCGTGCTCAGGACGATAAAGTCCTTGTGCGGCGGGCAGGCCGGTTCTCGGGTTCAATGGGGGCATGTTGGACATCTCGGTCCACCGTTAAATGGTTTCGAATCAATTGTTCTTGGGCATTTCCGGGTTGCGGCAGGACATCGCACACCCCGGCTCAGGAACAGATATTCGTGGTCTCTTTGATATCTTTTTGAGACGGGAAAGTAAAATCTAGAATTTCGATCCGACGCATGCGATTTTCGGGACCTTGGCATCCCTGAAGCGTTCGGTCGAACTAGGAACCGAGTGGCGAGGGCGCGCCGCTTCGAACCCGTTGTTTGTGAGAAATGGAGCGCCGCCGAATCTCGATTCTTCATCGACTGGCAAAGTCCGGTATCCTTTCTCGCGCATGCAAGCTTGCTCGACAAGTCCAACTATCGAATTTCGGGGGGTTTCTTTTCGCGTCGGGGAAACCCAGATCCTTCACGACTTCAGCCTTGCAGTGAAGCGGGGAGAGCTGCTGGTCCTCCTCGGGCGGAGCGGTTCCGGCAAGACGAGCACTCTTAAACTCATAAACCGGCTTTTGGAGCCGACCGCAGGCCACATTTTTGTGAATGGCGTGCGCAACTCCGATGCTGATGTGATTCGACTGCGCCGCAGCATCGGCTATGTCATCCAGGAGATTGGGCTCTTTCCTCACTTCACGGTGGCCCGAAACATCGGTCTTGTCCCAAAAATTGAAGGTTGGGCTGAGCCCCGCATTCGGGCTCGCGTGGCTGAGTTGCTGCAGTTGACCGGACTCGATCCTTCTTTGGCCACACGCTACCCTCACCAACTCTCCGGTGGACAGCGGCAACGGGTCGGCGTTGCTCGAGCGCTCGCCGCAGATCCCGAAATTCTTCTCATGGATGAACCGTTCGGCGCTCTCGATCCATTGACTCGCGACGAGCTACAGAGAGAGTTTCTTTCCCTGCAGAGAAGGCTAGGGAAGACGGTCGTATTTGTGACACACGATCTGCACGAAGCGATGAGACTCGCAACGCGCATCGGGCTCATGGAAGCCGGAAAGCTCGTCGTCGTCCTCACACCACAAGAATTCCTGCAATCGACCGATCCCTGGGCGGAGGCTTACGTCAGAGCCTTCAAAGATCAATTCGACTCCAATTCGACAGAAGGAAAATCATGAACTTCCTTCGATTCATATTGCAGAATCACAGCCAGGTGCTCGAGCTGACGGCGGAGCATCTGTGGCTGGTGGGATTATCCACGTTGCTTGCCACAATGATCGGCATCCCGCTGGGCATTCTGATCGCGCATCGGCGCAGCTTCAATAAACCAGTTCTTGCTGGTGCGAATATTATCCAAACGATTCCGAGCCTCGCCCTGTTCGGGTTTTTGCTTCCGGTACCGTGGCTCGGCGATCGCGCTGATCGGCTGTCAATCCTCGCGCTCACGCTCTACGCCCTGCTTCCGATTATCAGGAACACCGACACCGGGATTCGCGGAGTCGATCCTGCTGTGATTGAGGCGGGGCGCGGCATGGGGCTGAGCGAATCGCAACTTCTGTTTCAGGTCGAATTGCCGCTCGCGATCAGCGTGATCCTTTCAGGCGTCAGGACCGCGGTCGTTATCTCGGTCGGACTGGCAACGATTGCAGCGGCCATTGGCGCTGGCGGATTAGGAGAGTTCATTTTCCGTGGCCTTGCGATGGTCGACAACCGCGTCATTCTTGCCGGGGCAATTCCCGCCGCGATTCTTGCTTTATTGGCAGACGTCGGCGTGGGCTGGCTGGAGAATCGTTTACGGCCACGATGAAGACCGTCAGTACAGGCATTCCGCGTGGTGTCGTCGCATTGGCGATCCTGTCGCTCACGCTTGTCCTGTCTTCCTGTTCGAAGGATCGCTCTAATCGTATTGTGATCGGTTCCAAGAATTTCACGGAGTCGCTGATCCTTGGCGAGTTGATGGCGCAGCAGATCGAAGCGCATACAAGCGTCAAAGTCGAGCGCCGCTTCTACCTGCAAGGCACCTTCATCTGCCAGCAAGCGATCCTTGCCGGAAGGATCGATATCTATCCTGAGTACACGGGGACCGCACTCACCGCAATCCTCAAGCAAAATCCCGGGCGCGAGGCACAGGCTGTCTACGAGCAAGTGAAAGACGAGTACGAGCGCCGCTTCGGCCTTACCCTGGGTCCAGCCTTTGGCTTTAACGATACGTTTGCGATCGAGATTCGCGGAGAAGACGCGCGCCGCCTGAAGCTGACTACGCTCTCGCAGGCAGCCGCCTTCACACCAAACTTCCGCGCTGGTTTTGGCTACGAGTTCATGGAGCGGCCGGATGGGTATCACGGCCTGGTGGCCGCTTACGGACTGCGCTTCTCCGAACCGCCGAGGGTGATGGATCTGGGATTGCTCGCGCGCGCACTGCAAAATCATCAGATCGATTTGGCAGCTGGGAACGCGACAGATGGGCTGATTCCCGCCCTCGATCTTGCCGTTTTGCAGGATGATCGGCATTATTTCCCGCCCTACGACGCCGTCCCTGTGCTGCGCCAAGACACGGTCCGCGCGCATCCCGACGCCGCAACTGCAATCGAGCAGCTGAGAGGAAAGATCAGCGAGCAAGACATGCAGCAGATGAACTATGCCGTAGATGGTCAACATCGCGACGCGCAGGATGTCGCCAAAGAATTCCTTCGCCAAAAATTGCTCATTCCCTAGCGATGGTTTAGGCTCTCCGAGCCGCGGATTACGCCGAAAAAGCTCGAAAATAATCCGATTTCGATTGCGACCTTGTCGGCGGTCTAAACATCTAAGCTCAACGTGGGAAGTTGGATTGTCGTTAAGTCTTTGAAACCGCTCTTGTTTTGGGGATCTACGTAGTTCGCGCGGACAGCGCTGCCGCCCTTTGCCTACGCAATATCACGGACCGAGTAGGAGGTCCCTTGATCACCGTCCAGAATCATGTTGCGGCCGAATTGCTGGCTCGAATGGCGGAGGCGAGAGAAGCAAGCGACGCTCTGTTTCGTATCGTCCGCCCCGACTCGCTTTATTGTCGACCCATCCCGGAACGCCACCGCATCATCTTCTATATTGGTCATCTCGAAGCATTCGACTGGAACCTCCTTCACGAATCCCCGCTCAATCTGAAGACGCAAAACGCCGATTTCGATCGTCTTTTTGCGTTTGGCATCGACCCGGTTGGAACAGGCTTGCCCGACGATCAACCGTCGGACTGGCCAGCCCTCGAAGCGGTTCGCGATTATGTGGCCCAAGTCCGCGCGACTCTTGACGGAAAACTTCCCGATGCCATTGACGCGAATATCCCCGGGCGCGACGGTTTTTCGTTGGCAACACTTCTCAACGTTGCCGTCGAGCATCGCTTGATGCATGTTGAAACTCTTGCTTACATGCTGCATCAACTGCCGCTTGCCGCGAAAGTTCCGCAACCCGATCGTGCATGCTCCGCTCTCTCCGCCTTTGTTCCCCGAATGATTGAAATTCCTTCCGGTATAGCTCACCTCGGTCTCCGGCGGGACTCAGAAGAATTTGGATGGGATAACGAATTTGTGGCCCATGCAGTAAACGTTCCTGCGTTTGAGATTGACCGCTACAAAGTCACCAACGGACAGTTCCTGGAATTCATGGCGGCGGGCGGATACGAGAGACGTGAGCTCTGGAGCGAAGACGCATGGAACTGGAGGAACACCAGCGGGATTTCAAGCCCTGTGTTCTGGAAGAAGATTGGCGAGCAATGGTTCTATCAGACGATGTTTGAAGAGATACGATTGCCGGTCGATTGGCCAGTGTACGTGAGCCAAGCTGAGGCTTCGGCGTATGCAAACTGGGCCGGCAAGTCTCTGCCCACCGAGGCGGAGTGGCACCGAGCCGCATACTCTGGACCCGACGGCGGCGAGAGGCGTTATCCGTGGGGCGATGAGTCTCCTGCACCTGAACGCGGCAATTTTGACCTCCAGCGCTGGAATCCAGCGCCGGTGAACGCATTTCCGTCGGGCAAGAGCGCGTTTGGCGTGGAAGACATGATCGGCAATGGCTGGGAATGGACCTCTACTGCGTTTGCTCCATTTCCGGGGTTCATGCCGTTTCCCTTCTATCCTGGATATTCCGCGAATTTCTTTGATGGCAAACATTTCGTGATGAAAGGCGGCTCGCCGCGCACTGCCGCGTGCATGACTCGCCCAACCTTCCGCAATTGGTTTCAAGCCCATTATCAGTACGTGTATGCCGGATTCCGGTGTGTCCGTCGTTAACCGAGGAGTGAAAAAATGCTGGTACCAGCCATACCTGCGAACACGAATTATGAACTTGCCTCCGATGTCCGCTTTGGTCTTGGGCGAACCGGGCAGAAAGAACTTCCCTCAAAATATCTCTACGACGAAGTCGGATCCGCGCTGTTCGAGGTCATCTGTCACCTGCCGGAATATGGCTTGACGCGCGCCGATGAACGCATCCTCAATCGCTATGCCGAGGAGATCGTCAACCGCATTGTAGGTCCAGTTGCTGTCGCTGAGCTGGGCAGTGGCAGCGGGAAAAAGACCCGCTGGATCCTGCAGGCATTAAGCCGGCGCCAGAGGACCAACTACTATCCAGTCGAGATTTCGCGGAGCGCACTTGTCATGTGTGAGCGTGAGCTTCGCGATATTGATTCGGTAAGCATCGTTGGTTTCGAGCGCGAATATCTGGATGGGCTACGCGAAGTGGCTGCAAAACGTCGTATGGGGCAGCACATCCTTGTTTTATTTCTCGGCAGTACGATCGGCAACTTTGACCGAGCGTGTGGGATGAAATTCTTGCAGGCTGTTCGGCAGATCCTGAAGCCAGGGGATTCCCTGTTGCTTGGAACGGATCTGGAAAAGCCCGCTCCTCAGCTGTTGCGAGCATATGACGATGAGCTCGGAGTGACGGCGGCCTTCAACCTGAACTTGCTCGCTCGCGTCAATCGAGAGCTGGATGCCGACTTTGACCTCAGCCGGTTTGCCCATGTCGCGAAAATTAATACACAGGCCCGCAGCGTGGAGATGCATTTGAAGTCGAAACGGCGACAAACGGTGCGTATTCCGGGTGCTGGGCTAATAGTTGAATTCGCTGCAGAAGAGACAATCTGGACCGAGAGCAGCCATAAGTATCGCCGGGAAGAAATCTTCCAGGCCGGCCAGATTGCTGGCTTTCGTTGTGATGCCCAGTGGGTCGACGAACAGTGGTCCTTCGCCGAAAATCTGCTGATTGCTGAATAATCACTTCAGCAACCGAAGGTTCAGGCTCTCGACCTTCGCCATGCGCGCAGGTTGACAGCGCTGACGACCATGCAAAAAACATTTGCGGGAATCAGGCCGGACTGCTCAGTTCGAAAACCGATGATACACATCAGAACGCTGTTCATGGCACCAAGGGCCCAGCCTTCCCAGCGTCGGCGCCCAACCAAGATCGTAGAAGTAATTGTCAGCAAACAAGATAAGTAATCAAGCCGCAGCACAGATATGAAATCCTCCACAGATCATTGTGCGTGATCCTTGAAGGCGAATCTGTGATATTGCGATTTTCGATCGTAACGAAGGTCACTTAACTCGAAAGTCTCAAGCCAACTCAGATTGGCATTTCAAATCAGCCGTTTGAAAAGGAAGGGATTTATGAACGAAAAATGCAGTCATCTGGACCAGATCAAAGTTCGGGAAACCGATAAGCATGTCTGTGAGGAGTGCGTAAAAATGGGGGACCGGTGGGTTCACCTACGTTTATGCCTGGTTTGCGGACATGTTGGATGCTGCGATTCCTCCAAGAATAAGCATGCCACCAAGCACTTTCACCGCACGAAGCACCCGTTAATCCGCTCGATCGAACCGGGAGAAGCGTGGGTATGGTGTTACGTAGATGAGATGGAACCAGGGGAACTGGTCGCCTGAGATCGACTTCCGTAAGACGCAATAGGGCTACCTCTCTCGAAGGGAAGAAAAGCTTTGAGGTAGCAGATAGCTCTAGCGTCGCCTGAGTGCTTCCAGTTCGTCCAACGTCCGCGGCCAATCGGATCCGAGTAGCCGCGACAGGCTCCGGTCGGCCAGGACTTTGCCGCCGGTCTGACAGCGTGCGCAATAGTTCGTCTCGTTGTCCGCATAGCGAATGCGCTGAATTTTTTCGCCGCAACGCGGGCATGGCAGGCCGTAGCGTCCGTGAACAGCCATCTCCTTGCGGAAAGCGGTGACCTTTTCCGGAAATTCCGACTCCGCCTCCGCGCCCAGTTGATCAATCCAATGCTGAAGCGTAGCGTGCGTCGCAGCGAACAGTCGATCCCATTCCTCAGGCTTTAATTTGTGCGTTAGGGCAATCGGCGACAATTGTGCCGCGTGCAGAATTTCGTCCGAATAAGCATTTCCGATTCCGCTAAGAATACGTGGATCGGTCAGGGCCCGCTTTAGTGTCCGGTTTTCAAGCGTCATTGCACTACGAAACATACTCATATTGCTTGAGAACACGTCGATTCCTCCAGGATCCACGCTCTGCATGGCCGATTCGCTGGAAAACAGGTGCAAAGACGCCCGATGTTTAGTGCCAGCTTCGGTAAGCAATAGCGATCCGTTCGGAAAATCAAATGCTGCCAGATTTCTTCGTCCGGACAGCTTTATCCCGCGAGACTTCCAATGCAAGCGGCCCGCGATCATGAGGTGCAGCACGATCCAGAAGTCGCCCTCAAGGCCAATCGCGATCCGCTTTCCAATCCGCCTCAGTTTTTGGACTACGAGTCCTTCCACTTCGCTGACGGTCGGTTTTACCGTCCGAAGCAAGAATGGACTTCCCAGCCTGACGTGCTCAAGCGGTTGCCCCATGACTCGCCGGTCCAGGGCGGTCAGGTAAGCGGTAATGTCTGGAAGCTCAGGCATGAGATTGTCTCAGCAGCTCGACCCTAGGTGGGGCACGATATATAAGATAGACCATGGCCGATTTTCGGCTCGACAAATGGCTTTGGGCCGCAAGGTTTTTCAAGACGCGCAGTGTCGCCACGCGCGCGTGCGAGCTTGGCCGTGTCCGGTCCCATGGGCAACCTGTAAAGGCTTCTCGCGAGGTACGGATCGGGGATTTGCTGCAAATCAATACCGAGGGCGGGGACTTCGAGGTTGAAGTGCTGCTCCTAAGCGCGGTGCGTGGACCAGCGCCAGTTGCCCGTTCTCTTTACCGGGAAACGGACGCGAGCCGCGAACTGCGGGTGAAAGTTGCCGAAGAGCGAAAAACCGGCATGCATTACACTCCCTCTCCGCAAGGGAGACCGTCCAAGCGGGACCGGCGGCGGATCATCCAGTTTCGGCGTGGAATGTAGCGATCGCACGCCGGACTTTTCCGAGCTCATCCTCGATAATATGTCGGGAACGGAGGAGTCCCTTGCCAACGGACAGCACGGCTTACCGAACTGACAAGTCCAGGCAAGCGTTCGAACGAGCCACGCGCCTGCTAATAGATGGCGGAAGTTCTCCTTCGCGGGGGCCCGTGAACTATGGAGAGTATCCGATCTTCGTGGATCGAGCTAAGGGATCGCGGCTCTATGACATCGATGGGAACGAATACATTGACTGGATGATGGGATTCGGGGCACTGCCTCTCGGTCACGCTGATCCGGATGTAACGAAAGCGATTTGCGAAGCCGCTGCCACCGGAGCACACTTTGCTACGGCGACCGAAATAGAAGTCGAAGTTGCCGAACTTCTGCAAGGCATCATTCCGAATGCAGAAGCCGTTCGTTTTGCGAACACGGGGACCGAGGCGGTAATGGCAGCGATTCGTCTGGCCCGCGGCTATACTGGACGCCCGAAGATTCTCAAGTTTGAAGGCCACTACCACGGTTGGTACGACGACGTCCTTGCAGGATCGAATCCTATGCCGCAGGAATCTGCGGATTCGCCCTTGGGCAAAGCGACGGTCGACAGCGCCGGCCTGAACCGTCATGCGCTCGAAGATACGATCGTGATTCCCTGGAATAGTGCCAATGCTCTGACGAATGCCTTTGATGAGCACTCCGATGCGATTGCCGCTGTCATCACGGAGGGAGTCATGGCCAACATGGGAGTAATTCCTCCGGAACCAGGCTACCTCGAGTCCATGCAGAAGATGGCCCGCGATCGCGGAACACTTTTTATTCTGGACGAGACGGTAACCGGATTTCGTATCGCGCCCGGGGGCTGCCAGGAGTACTACAAGCTCTCGCCAGATATTGTCACGTTGGGAAAAGCGCTTGGCTGCGGGCTTCCGGTGGCGGCTTTTGCGGGCCGTTCAGACATTATGCAAGCACTCGCCGGAGGCAATGTCTTGCATTACGGGACACACAACGCATCGCGGATTGGGTTGCACGCCGCCCGGGCCAGCCTGCGCAAGCTAACGGCGAATCAAGCGGCGGCCTTCCGCTATATCTGGGATTTGGCCGATTCTTTCTGTGCGGGCATCACCGAGTTGTTCAAGCGAAAAAGCATTCCGGCAATCGTTCAGCGCGTTGGCCCGATGTTTCAAATCATGTTCACTGAGAAATCGAGAATCTCGGATTACCGTGAATACTGTCGATGCGTGGATCGAAAGCGTTATCAGCAGTTCGCCTGGAGCCTTTTTCGGCATGGCGTTTATACAAGTCCGGCGGCAACTTTGCATTCCATCGTAACCGTGGCTCATAACTCTGAGGACGTCGAGAAAACTCTTGCGGCCATGGATGCCGCACTCTCATGAGCGATACGCGCATCCAGGAACGTGCCTTTGAATTGTTGAACCTCCAGGATCGAGTGGCCATCGTAACGGGCGCCGGTTCCGGAATTGGCCGCGGAATCGCCTTGCGCCTTGCCGAGTTGGGTGCGCATGTCATCGGTCTCGATAAGAATCAAGAGAGCCTTCAGGGAACCGCCGCGAAGATGTCCGGCGATTTCCTCGCCATCGCATGTGACGTCTCAGACGCGTCTTCATGTAAGGCTGCGGTCCTCCAAACGTTATCCGCGTTCCCAACCATCCATATCCTTTGCAACAACGCAGGCATCATCATTCGCAAGAATGTCGTCGATCTTGAGGAGTCCGAGTGGGACGCGGTTTTGGCTGTAACACTTAAGAGTGTTTACCTGCTCTCGCGAGAAGTGATCCCGCATATGGCCCGCAATGGCGGAGGCAGCATCATCAATACAGGCTCGGGTTGGGCGATGAAAGGAGGCCCGAAAGCCGCGGCCTACTGTGCTGCCAAGGGAGGAGTGCTCAACCTTACCCGCGCTATGGCGATCGATCATGGGCCACAGAACATCCGCGTGAACTGTGTCTGCCCTGGAGACATCGATACACCGATGCTTGCCGGCGAATGCGAGCAGCTAGGAGAGGACACAGCGCGATTTATGCGTGACGCTGCAAATCGCCCACTGGGCCGGGTCGGCACGACCTCCGATGTCGCGAATGCGGTTTTGTTTCTCGCCAGCGACATGTCAAAGTGGATCACGGGCGCCTCACTTGTTGTGGATGGTGGCGGCCTGGCCTGACTCTGTTTACCGGATCCTCGCCGGGAGTACACTGGCAGGTCGCGCTCCTGCGAGATTCTTATGAATCGACTCTTCGCTCTTTTCTTGCTCCTTTTCGTCTCCTCTTTTTCTTATTCGCAATCTTCGCAAACCATAACAGGCTGGGAAATGCAGGATGTCGCGCGCGTCAGCGCGGAAGCCTCTATCGTGTCGACAACCCATTTCCATCCCGAGAATTGGTACAAGGCCACCGTGCCGGGCACGGTTCTGACTACCCTGGTAAACAACAAGGTCTATCCCGAACCTTTGTACGGCGAGAACATGCGCGGGATCCCGGAGAGCCTTAACAAGACCAGTTATTGGTACCGCACGACCGTGAGTGTGCCTCGAACATACAAGGGACGGCATACCTGGATCCATTTTGGCGGCATAAATTACAGCGCGGAGATATGGGTGAATGGCCATCGAGTGGGCACGATGCGCGGTGCCTTCATTCGTGGCGACTTTGATGTTTCCGAATTCGTGCAACCCGGCCACTCTGCAGTGATTGCGGTTCTCGTCGCGCCACAACCTCATCCGGGAGTCCCGCATGAGCATACCGCGGCTCTTGGGGTCGGTCTAAATGGCGGTGACACTGCCATTGATGGCCCAACGTTTCTCTGTACGATCGGTTGGGACTGGCTCCCGGCCATCCGCGATCGCGATACCGGCATCTGGCTTCCCACCACAATGGACGCAACCGGGCCAGTCACCATTAAAGAACCGTTCGTCACGGCCGAGCTATCTCCGTCTTATGACGCGGCCGATCTGCAGGTATCCGCTGCGCTGGAGAACAAATCTTCCAGGCCAATTTCGGGGACACTTACGGGAACAATTCAGCAGCAAAATTCAAATCAACCACCGGTCAACTTCGAGCAGCTTGTCAATGTCGCAGCCGGTGGATCTGAATCAATCAAACTCGACGGTAAAACCACGCCCGCACTCAGGATTTCGCATCCCCAGCTGTGGTGGCCGAACGGATATGGACCGCAAAATCTCTACACGCTGACGCTTCGCTTCGATCTGGGTTCGAGCACGTCGTCAACCGAGGCCCGCCAGTTTGGGATCCGCAAGATCGAATATCAGGTACCGGATTCGGAAAATCTTACGCTATCCGTCAATGGTGTCCGCGTGATGGCCCGCGGTGGCAACTGGGGTCTAGATGAAGGGATGAAACGCATCTCGCGCGAGCGGCTTGATGCCCAGTTCCATCTGCATGCACTGGCGAATCTGAATATCATCCGCAACTGGGTGGGGCAGAGCACAAGCCCCGACTTTTACGACATGGCCGACAAGTACGGCATCCTTCTTTGGGATGAATTTTTTCAGCCGAATCCATTTGATGGCCCGGATGTGACAGACATTCCTACTTACATCGCCAATGTGACAGACAAGGTTGTCCGCTATCGCAATCATCCTTCGATCGCGGTCTGGTGCGCACGCAACGAGGGATATCCTCCGAAGGAATTAGACGAAAAACTCAAAACTCTGATGGCGCAACTGGACCCTTCGCGCCTTTATCAGTCGAATTCTGCAGATGGTCGGGGCGTGTCCTCTCACGGTCCTTATTACTGGCGCGCACCGCGTTTCTTCTACGCCTTGAACGAGAGTTTTAAGACTGAGACTGGATCGGTCTCCATCCCGACCATCGAATCAATTCAGGGCATGATGCCGCAGAAAGACTGGGAGACCATTAATGATGACTGGGCCCAGCATGACTTTGCTGCCGGAGCCCAGCGCGGCGACGAGTATCCAAAGACACTCGCGGAACGCTACGGGCACATTCGCAATCTCGCCGACTTTGTGCGCAAAGCCCAACTCGCAAACTATGAGGCGTTTCGAGCCATGTATGAAGGCCGCAACGCCAAGATGTTCAAGGAGACGACGGGGGTGATCAGCTGGATGAGTCAACCGGCTCAGCCCAGCTTTGTATGGCAACTTTATCACTACGATCTCGAACCCAACGCCGCGCTATATGGAGCAAAGAAAGCCGCCGAGCCTGTGCATGTTCAATTCAACGAAGCGAACCGTGGCATCGAGATTGTGAACAATCGGCCTATCGCGCTCCATTCGCTCAAGGTGCAGGAGATCGCCTACAGCTTTGACGGCACGATCGATTCTCAAGAGTCGTACCCGGTAGCGGAAGTTGCTGCCAGCTCATCGATGAAGGTCGCCGAAATTGAAGTCGGTGCCCGGATCAGCCCGCTCTATTTCATCAAGCTCAATCTCACAGACGAGAGCGGGGCGCTTCTCTCGACGAATTTGTATTGGCAGCATGTAGCCCAGGACCAGTTTGACGGTCTGGCAGCTCTTCCGATCGTCGCTCTCGACGGTGAGGCGAGCTCCACGACTGCGGGCGAGAACACCATCATCAAGGCCACTCTGCACAACAACACCAAGACCGTCGCGCTCCTGACGCATCTCCAGCTTCATCGGAAGCAGGAGGGCGGACGAGTGCTTCCGGTGTTCTATTCAGACAACTACATTTCGCTGGTTCCTGGGGAGTCCGCGACAGTCACAATCGAGGCTGCCACGAAAGACCTTCATGGAGACGAACCTTTAATCGAAGTTGACGGCTACAACGTGGACGTCAAGCCGGCCGAGGGCGCAGTCCCGATCACTGCAAATCTCAATGCGCAGCCGTCTCATTGGCCCGCATCCGATATCGTTCCGTAAGCCCCAGGCAAAAGCGTGAAAACGACACCGAGAAATGCTCCGACCGAAGCATAACGGAATGTCAATCCGGTCGTGCTAAACTGATCAAAATCGTCGAGGAGAGGTGGCAGAGTGGCCGAATGCGGCGGTTTGCTAAACCGTTGTACGGGCTAACACCTGTACCGAGGGTTCGAATCCCTCCCTCTCCGCCAGACAGTCTGGACTGCAGATAATTATGCCCCGAGTTCCCTGAAAAATCGGGATTGTGCCCGCTTTCTCGGATTTCAGCTCGACAAACCGCACGACAGAGAGCGTACTCTCTCACGCCGACGCGCAGACCGGCAGCCTTTTTCTCAAGCGCGGCTGACCAGTCCGACTTGCACGTGGCGCCGAAGCGAAGACTTGGCGATCACAAGCCGAATGGGTGGCGACGCTCGACTTGACCTCCATTAATGAACATTTTTTTCTCCTCTTGAAAATCCGCCCGGGCCGGAATTGCTATCGGGGCGGTTCTTGGGAAATGTGCGTGCGTCTGCGGATCAAGAGTTCACTTAAGGCTCAATGTGCAGGACCCACCTTGCCCCGCAAGACGGTCATGGAAGCCGGTGGAAGAATGTAGAGATCGGTGCCCGCAGAGAGAGTCGATCTTGCAGCCGGGCCGTCCGGATCGGCATAGCCATCTCGCAGCGCTGAATGCCAGGTGTATTGTTCTTTTCCGAAAGTGATCATAGATACCGGCCCCTCAAACGAACGGTCCAGTTTGGCGTCATCATCATGGAACGCGATCCGCATCGGGTGCGGATTGTCATAGTCTTTGTTGATCAGCATCAGTGACCACTGGCCATCAGGCCGGAGAACGGCATAGGCAGTGACCAAAGCATGTCCGCTGGCGTCCTTAATATCGCTGGTGGCATGAAAGAGGCGATGCTCGGCATCGGTTGGCTGTGCCCACTCCTGGGTTAACATCTGTGCGGCGAAAAATTGCGAAGTGCGCTGCCGGATGAGCCACTCATGGTCAGTAGTAAACATGTGGTAAGTCCCCCAGCTATTGGAGCACGCGGGATGCGGCGTGGAGTATGGCATCGCATGATGGTAGTAAGAGGCTTTACCGCCCGCCGTCAGAAATGCAGCAAAAGTTTCACCAAGCCACAATGCTCCAAATACATCCACGGCAGCGTCGCCGCCCGGGGCATTGGTTTCCGTGTTAAACATGGGGACGCCATTCGGCAATCCATCATCACGCCACACCTGCACAATGTGGGTTAGAAGCTCCGGCTCTTTAAAGAGATTGCTCCATGGCCCCTGACAGGTACCGTCGTAGTACGGATAGTGCTCGAACGACATGAACGACAGATCCGAGAGCCGATCATGAGCCTTCAGATAGGCTAGAAAACGCTTGAACCATGAAGTCTGACCTTCCGCATTTGGCCAGAACTTGATGTCTTCGCTCACACCTTCAAAAACCGGTCCGCCGAGTTTCAGGCTGGAGTCCACTTGGTGCAGGGCCGTGGCAAACTGCAAATACAGTGTCGCGTAGTCTTCTGGCGCAAAGTACTGACCATCAGGCTCCTCTCCCATTTCGACGTAGGAGATCGGATACCCTCGCTTTTTCAAATATGCAATCTGCGCCGCAGCATCTTCTGGAGTGCCGTACAGCATGGACACTGGAATCATGGCCGGCAAGCCGCGCGTAAGGCCGCTTGTGTAAAACAGATCGAGGCCGACTTGGTCGCCGGATTCCATACGATCGGGGAGCATATAGAGGTCCGAGGGTTGATGCCAGGGATCGATCGACGAACAATAGGTAAAAGTCTGTTCCTGTCCTCGAGTATGAAAAAGCAAGTCGTGGAATATGCCGTTGTGGAGCGTTCCCAGATAAACTTCCTTGATTGCGTATCCGGTGCAATTCCGCGGGTCCGCCTTCCCATGTGTGTCGCAGGTATTGGAAGACTCGGTCATCAGCACGCGCACGTACTTGGCGGCGACCGGTGCAGAAGAAAGGGGGAGTGTTACCGTCCCTCCTTTTCCATCGGTGACAGTTCCCGAAGGAAAATCCTTCCATTGGCCATTTTCCGGATCGTCGATGGCATCGCCGGTGCCCAACCAGTATTGGACCTTGTAGTTTCGGGCGTAGGGTTCGGCCCAGGCGATGCGCAGCGCGGTCACGATTTGCGGCTCGGCCAATTTGATGGCGATCCACTGCGGGTGGGTACTGTCCTCCTCGCCGGTAAATGCCTTTGTCAGATATGGATTACTTTTCCAGTAGGTATTGAGGTCGCCGTCGTCGAGCCGTGAGTACCCGTCAAACTCCGCGCCGCTGTTTCGCGTGACCCCTCGATGAGGCAATGAGTAGCCATAAGAATGGCGGATCATTTCCTGAGTGGGGTTGGCGTCTCCAACAAAGTAACCCTTTCCGGAGGGATCGCTCCATTTTCCTTTCGGATTCCAATGCCAGGCTTGAACGAACAATTCCGTATTCTGGCGATAGGAAATGGGGCCCCAACCTGCCTCGAGAATTTGTTTTATCTGGTCCGCCCGAAAAAAGATGTCCGTGGTGTTCGTGGGAATACGATCGAGCGTGGCTCCTAAAGCTTGTACTGGGCTGAACGTATTGGCGGCATGACTTGGCGTGACGTCTACACGTACGGTTTGTGCTTGCGTACAGTTCGCCATGGTCACGATCAGAAGCAGCACTTGAAAACGATGATTTCCCTTTAAGTGGTAATAACGCCAATGCATTCGTGGTTCCTTTTGAAAGAGCAAAGCTCACAGGGATCGAACCCTCCATTCTAATGGAAGACTTCTTCATTCCTCCGCGAAGCTACTCGCGTCGCCCCTCAGCTGTGTTTTACTGGTTGCTATGATTCACGTATCCAATCTGCATGTGTGGCTTCTGCTCCTTTGGGGTACTCTTCCGCTAGTCAGCTCTGCTCAAACTCTAGCGGATCGTCTCGGGTATCCTCCCGGCGCAAAACGGATACTTTCACCACCCGAAGTTGCACCGGAAAAATGGGCGAATTCTACATTACAGCTCTGAGAACCTTGAACCCTGGAGTGACTGAGTTCGTCATCCACCCCTAAATCTTGTGACGAGCAGATGAAAGCTCTCGCGGAGCAAACGGTCGCCTTCGGAGCCGGTTGCTCCGTGGTTTTGCACTTAGGGGGGTTCAGTTACCGCCGCTCGCTTCGGGTTTTGTCCAACGCGTCCAGTCGTCGGAGATGAGGATAGAACGGTGTCACTTCGAACGGAATCTTTTCAGACTTCGACAACAGGCGCACAGGTCTACTCTTGAGCATTTCAATTCGGTCGGACCACGGATCGACCACGACTCGCGATCCTATCGGCAGAGCAGGAATCTGATCCAACCGATCTGTCTTTGAAACCTTCGAGGTGCCAGCCTTTCTGTTCACCCCAGCCAGGCGACTGCTTCCAAAATCGTTGCCGAAGCGCCCATGCAGCAGGATCGGGAATCGTCCGGTGCTAGCTTCCATCGCCTTCAAGAAGAGGGCAGCCGTTGCGTATTGGTCTTTATATGGAGACTTCGAAAACAGTTCAATGCCTTTCCTAGTTGCTTCCGCTTCCTGGGTGCGATTGAAGTGGAAGTCGAGAGCGCCAAAAACTTGAGAGTCGGGAAATGAAGAGGACACAGCAAAGGCTGTTGAGTCTGGGGCGTGCCCCAAAATGACATGAGCCAGTTCGTGCGCCAGAACGGCGGCCAGCGTTGCTTCATCGGGCAACACGTCGAGAAGCCCGCGGCTCACCACTATGGTCCGGCCAACTACGAACGTTTCCAGCGGGGTAGTGAGCAGCACGCGGCAGCGTAGGCCGGCGAGGTCGAGATTATTGGTAATCAGGATGTTGTTGGCCACAACTTCGAGAATTCGATTGACCCCTCCGTCCGGGGCCATAAGTCCGGCGGCTTCCGATTTCCGCACGACCGTGTTTTCCAGAGAGTCCGTTTCCTTGTCCGGACTCAGGATTGGGAAATCCTCCGGAGCATTCGTTTCCTTGGCCTTCTCCATAGGAGTAACTGCATTGCGCAGATCGTAGCCCCATACGCGAGTCTGGGCTTTAAACCAGGGCTTGTGGTTGGATACATCGAAAGGCTTGGTCTCCTCGGTATAGACATATGCGGGCATCCACCAGTTAGCCATCGTATTCAGCCGCCAACTGTCGAAGTGAAATGCGCGCTTGGCGAGGCGGTTGCTGGTGAAGGTTCCCTGAAAGCGTACGATGCCTTGGTTTCGGTCCTCGACCCAGATCCGGCCGAGAAAGCCACGATTTTTATGATTCCGATTAGGTTTTACATCGATAGCGGCACAACGTACTTCTCCAAGAACCTCCCAGCGAACGAATTCGAAGGTGTAGTTCTGACGATCGAAGTGGCCGAAATCAGGAAACAAAGCCTGCGCAAAGGCGGCCTGAGTGAACGGCGCCGGGTCTTGGACGAAGTATTTCTCTGCGCCTCGATACCACGTTTCCTCGTCTGCAAACGGCTCAGTGGAGAGTGTCTGGTCACTCAAATTCAAACGACCCAGGAAGTAATCGTCGCCGTTTGGGATGATTCCTTGCTGGAACCGATACTGGGACCCTTCTTCCTGAATATAGGTCTCGATGATCGGGCTGAGTTTCCCGATGAAGTCAGTCAAATCGTGCTCTTGTCGAACAGCTAAATCGACGAACTCATCAAAACCGATGCGCTGATTCGTAGAAGGCGCAAGCGCTGTTTCAGAAGCGGGTGGCGGGGCCGTCGCAGCGCTCGAACGCTCACCCGTGGAGAGCCCGATGAGTAAGGTGGCAAGAACTGTCCAACGGGCCCACGAGAATGTTTTCGACGTGAACATACGCGGAGTAGCTTCGATCGTATCCAGCATATTTCAATAGTCATGATTCACCCGCACCGCCAGTCGCAAAGTTTCAAGGTCAAAAGTGATGCGGGCTTCCACGCCCTGGTGAAACGACAACCCTCTCCCGTTTGGGGAGAGGGTTGTTTCACCCGAACGCTGTTTCTTAATCGTCGTCGTCCACGGTGGTCGGTGCCGGGTTGGTGAAGTCGGTCGGCGGGCGAACGGTTTTCTCGCCGGGATAGGGACGTACAAATCCCGTTGAGAGATACCAGTTCAAGTGGTTGACGGTGTCGGGATCTTCGGAGTCCGGCTTGGTCAGCTTGCCAGCGAAGACCTGGGCCTTCTTCTGAAGCCAGGCGGCCTTCAGCGCCTTGACTGCGGGAGTGTCAGTTCTGTTGGCAGCGGTCGTCGAGACGCCCTGATCGAGCGGCACCTGGTTCGCGACGTGCCTCCATGGCTTGAAATTGCCAGCGGGCGGCTCGCCCTTCACGAACGCTGTTCTCATCGGCGAAGCGACGAGGTCGAACTGGTTCATCGGTGGTAGACCAAGAATCTGCTCGATCGTCCGCGTCATATTGACCTGCGTGTAATAAGTGTGGTCGGTGGGTCCGTACTGTACAGCGTACGGACTGACGATATAACCAGGGCTGCGGTGGCCGTCGACGTGGTCGACACCGTTCTGGGCATCGTCTTCTTCGATGAAGATTGCTGACGACGACCAAATGTTGCTGTGGCTGATGTAGTCGATGATGCGGCCCACAGCCAGGTCGTTGTCGGCTTGTTCAGCGTCGGGAGTCGGAGGGCCTCCCGTGTGATCATCCATGATCCAGAGGATGCTCAGAGCGGGTACAGTACCCGCTTTGACGTCATTCTTGAAGTCCTGCACCCAGAGGTCGACACGGAACTGATCGGGGATGCCCAGGTCGAACTGCGGGAAGTTTTTGATCAGATGGTCCGAGACAGCGGGGACAGAGGCCTCGGCCTGCACCGTGTTCTGGTAGTAGAGGGTCTTTTCCTGTCCAGCCTCGAACTTCTTGGCGTCCGCATAGAAATCGCTCCAACTCGGCTCGCTGGTCGATCCATTCGGCTGCAAGAAGGTATCGTTCTCGACGTACTCGCCATAAATCTTGACTGGCAGACCCTTGGCGGCCGCTTCCGAGAATAGGAACCCTTTATTTTGATACGCGAGAGAATCACCAGCATTTCCGCCCGGATAGCTGCGGACCCAGTCAGGCGACTGGATGTCGTCGGCGTAGGGCGCCATGCCTTCCGTGATCCATTGATGACCGTCAGCCGACTGCCGGCTTGGGTCATAGAAATTGTCGAAGAGAGGGAAGCGCTTTAGCAACGCATGCGCATTCGGAGTGTCCTTGCCTCCGAAGACCGCCAACGACGCGTCGCCGTTGCCCGCAGCTACGTCTCCCAGGATCTGATCATAGGTGCGATTTTCGCGAATGATCATGAATACGTGTTTGATCAGCGAAGGATCGCCAATCTTCTCCGGGATCGCAACCGGCTTGGCATTTGGTCTGCCTCCGGAAGCGGAGCGGATATTTTGCGCCAGATCCCAGTGATTGTTCTCGAAAACCTGTCTGGTCATCGCAGACAAAGTTCCGCCATCGGGCACCGGGACGATGCTGACAGTACCGTTGTCCTGGTGAGTATTGTAGTCCGTGACGTTGTAATCGGTCTCAAACGAATAACGCGTCCCGATGCCTTTGTCGTTGGCAACGATGAGCACGTCTTTCTCTTCGTCGAGGACAACCGAACAGGGAGCGTAAGCGACCGGGATCATGCCGATCACAGCCGTTTTCGCCTTACGGCTCAGATCGACTACCGCAATGGCGTTCGCGTTGTACAGGGCAACGTAGGCGAGGCCTTTCTTGCCCTCGACGGCGATCGAGTTCGGCGCCGCGCCGTAGGCTGCCCTGCCTTCACCAGGTACTCCAATTGGCAGCCCGAGGTCAATTGTTCGGGTCACCTCTTTGGTGTCCATGTCGATGACGGAGATTGTGTCACTGTAGGTGTTGGTAACTAACAGCGAACGTCCGTAGACTGCCATTCCGGTCGGATGAAGGCCGGTCGAAATGTTGCCCGTGACTTTCATCGAGGCCAGGTCAACCACAGAAACCGTGCCGGTGATCGCGGCTCCCACGACCGGATCGGCGACGATTTCAGTGCCCGCTGAATAAATCTGGAAGTCGGCCTCAGTTGCGGCACGGCCGCCCTCGTTGCTGATGTAGGCAGTGGCGCCGTCGATCACGATGCTGTGTGGAGCGTTGCCGACGCGGATCTCATCGACCTGCTTTGGCGGATTGGCGGTCAAGTCGATCTTGCTAAGCGTGTCGTTCTGGTTCAGCAATGCGTATGCACTCTTGCCATCCTTCGATAGGGCGACACCGCCGGGATAAGAGGTACTCGGCGAGTAAAAAGTCGCGCAGGGTCTGGCGTAAGCACCGATCGGACTGTTCGGAAAACACTTGATGAAAGAGCTGTTCGGCGGCACGCTAACCTGGGCCTGATCCTCGAGCAATCCTTCTTCGGTGACCTTAGCGACGGTGACATTGCTGCTGTCCTGGCTGAATACGAGGTATTTGCCGTCCGCCGAATAGGCGATACCGCTATAGCTGCCGCTCGAGTCTGTTCCGAACGGGATGTAGTTCTGCAGAACCACTCCGTTGTTGACGTCGAAAACCTCGACAGCCTCCGACGCGCCTAGGGTGAGGACTGCCGCGGTGTGAGTCCGGAGATTGGGGTTCAGCGCAATTGCCTTCGCGCGAACCCGAATGCCAAGGTCGACTTGGATCCCGGCCGGATTGATGACCTGGCCATTCCCGACGACCCAGGAGCCATTCGGTTGGGGGCCTGTGACGTACGTAGGGTACGGGTTGGACTGGGCAGCGGCGATCGTCGGAACTCCCAAGCCCGCCACTAGTAAACCAGCAAGCGGACGCAGACGGCTGATCCGGGACTTGTTTCGAGACCGATTTCGAAACTTATTTCGAGAGGCTTTTCGGGACATGTACCGTTCTCCTCGTGAAGATTTTTCCTTACAAGAAACAGGTTTGACCGTGGGCTGTCGTAGCGGAAGTATGATCAGCGATCATCGTCGCGAACCTTAACAGACGAGTTGTAACGGGCAGATGACTGCCACGTGAAATTTCGGTTACAGAGTTTGAACTTTTTCCTCGGGAAGGTAAGCCGCTCAGGGGTGGGATGCTTCGTGGTCCGATCCGTCGTCAACAAGTGCTCGCAGGGGCCCCAGCCAGGGCTCGTAGCGTCGCCAGCGCTGAACGGAGGTCCGGTAGATTGGCTGCCGCGTCTGCCACTTGCTTGGGGTCTTCACGGCACGCGGATTGGATTCAGGACGCAGGCATGCGTCATCCCATGCAAGGCCGGAAGCCGCTATGATGCGCCGGATGACTGGCTCGGGCACGCGCGTCAGATCTTCGTAATCGACGTCCATAAACCGATCCCGCGGCAGGACCTTTCGCCAATGATCCACAAGCCTCCGATAGCTTTGGAAATAGGCCACCAGTTCGGCTCCGCCAGTAGGAAACGCGAGGGTCGGATGAAAATGGGTCTGGTGGATGGAAAGGGCCGTATCGACCGCGGCCCGGCGGCAGTGGATGATGACGGCGCGCGGGAATGCCAGGTGGATAAGCCCGGCCCAAAGGAAGTTGAACGGCATCTTGTCGGTTACTCGCGAAGCTTTTGGTGCAATCGCACGCAATTCAGCGAGATAGTCGGTCGCCGCTTTGACAAAGAAAGGTTTCTCGTCTTTTGGAGACCCGGGCCGGTGCCATGCTGCTCCACGATCGTTCCAGAAATTCAACTCGCCGCCAGCCCCGGCCTCGGGATGCATAGAGATGATCTGCTCGACCAGGGTTGTTCCCGATCGGGGCATGCCGACGATTAGCACGGGTGTAAGGTCACGGCTGCCGAACTCTGATGCCCGCGCCATGAATTCCGGCGTGCAGCGGGCCATCATACGGTCGATCTCGGTGGAGAATGCAGCGGAATCGAACGACCCCGCGCCCCGGCGCACATCGTCTGCGGCGTCGAAGTGGCGCATGGCGAGTGCGTAATCGCCAAGATCGTCTGCAGCTTTGCCGATCGCGAGATGAAGCCGTAGGAGTTGCGCCGCCTCCAGCCCAGGCGTCGTCAGCGCAGCTTCCATCTGTTGCAGAAGGCCTTCATCGTCGCCGGTGATCCGGCGACAGCGAACCAGATCGTAGTAGCTTCCAGCCAACAGCGGCGCAATCCCGATGGCGCGCTGAAAACATTTGCGTGCCTCATCAAAACGGCCGAACTCAGAGAGAAGGTTGCCCAGCAGATCCTGCGCCATGGCATTCCAGGGATCCAGAGCCAACATCTGCCGCAACACTTGTTCGGCTTCTGCATTGCGGTCCTCGATAAGCAGTGCCCGCGCTTTGCCGAGCCGGCCGAAGCTGGTCTTACCCCCGGTGGCTGCAGCGCGGCGGAAACAGCCAACGGCTTCGTCGCGATGGCCAAGGGTGTATACAAGCGCACCGGCGCGAAACCACGCCTCGGTTAAAGATGGCTGCACCTTGGTCGCGCGGTCGTAGGCAGCGATCGCCCCGCCCACGTCGCCCAGTTTCTCCAAGGCGATCCCTAGACGAAAATGCGCATCCGCGTAGCGGGGATCGATCGACGCAGCCCATTGCAGTGCGGAAATGGCCTCGGCTACGCGGCCGATCTCAAGGTAGGCCAGGCCGAGATCGTGTTGGATGGAAGGATTCAGCGGCTCCAACAGGGCCGCATCACGCAAGGGTTCGATCGCCTCAGCCGGTCGTCCAGCCCCGAGAAGCTTCGCCGCCAACGATAGCAACGGAGCGACCTGATTTGATGCGATTGGGTTTGGAGACCGGGACATAGCGCGATGTTTAGTCTAAAGCACGCGTTCAGGGCACCAATCGCTCGGTAATGGAGTGTACTAAGGCCAGCGCGGGTCCAAGCTTCGCGATGAAACCGAAGAATGCCAGCAGCGCTGGGCCGATGAGACAACGCCATTTGTCTCGACGCGTGGCGGATGTTTTCTTCCACGCCACGAGGTGCTCGACGCGGACAGTTACGGAGTCAACGGCACTTACCAAGCCGGTTGCTAAAGCCGGAGCGGCTTCACACGGGAAATGGCGGGCTAGCTTGATTAACGCCGCCGCAAGGTCAAGGGCCTCGTCGCGGCTGGACACTGCTCGGGCGTCGGCCGCCAATTCCGATGCTTCTTGCCAAGTCCGCTCGAGACTTGCTAGGCCCGGGAAAGGAAGACAGTTAAAAATCGCCTTCTTCAGGTTGTCGCGGGACCGAAGGTGAGCCGTCTCGTGACGAACGGCTGCACGAAGTTCTCCTTGGCTCAGGACTTTGCGTGCCGCCGCGGAAATCAGTATCCGGGGCACACGAATTCCAACCAGCATCATCGGGATCACGCTGTGAGGTGCGATGAGTTCAAGAACGCCCGGGCCGCCTTCAAGAGGAACTGCGCCTTGCGAAAATCTGGAGGTAATTCGTCGAGTCCGCACTTCCGCGACCAGTACGCGGCAAATACCAGCTCCCAGGATCAGTGCTGCACATCCCGCGAGCAGGAAAGTTCCCATATCTTCATCCAGCGAATGCCTCTCGAACAGAAGAAATGAAGGAAGAGTAAAGCAGAGTGAGATGCCGGCCGAGATGGCGAACGGGCTTAGACGAAGAGCCAAGAGGCCGCCGGGCGTGAACCGTTTCTCGATCCGGAAGAAACGCAGCAGCCTCCACGTCAGCACGAGCGAGAGAGACAGAACGCCGTAGAGAATCGAAAAAAATGCGAGCGACACCAAGATTGCACGTAAAGCAAAGATCACGGCTCATCCTTTTTTAGAGCGGCTCTTTGCCGCTCGACCAGATCTTGCAGTTCGTCTAATAGCCGACCGTCTTGGGCTCCCACCGCCTGCACCAGGTAGGAAAGATGCAGCGACACATTTTGCGAACCTAACAGGCGCTCAATTCCTCCAATTGCTTCAGCGCGTTCCAGTTCTTCCAAAGTGTATTTCGGAGCGTAACGGAATGCGCGCCGATCGAGAACACGAGTAAGCAGGCCCTTCTTAAAGAGACGATCCATGGTGGTCATGATCGTAGGATAGGTTTGCCACAGATTTCCGTGCCGCACGACTTCGCGGACCGTCGCGGTTCCCAGTGACCACACCGTATCGAGCACTTTCAGTTCGAGTGGTCCAAGCTGCGCGCGAAGAGAGGCGTCGGAGAAAGAGAGCAGTTCTTCCATGAGCTCAATCGACCGCATCGCACGTTTGCGGACACCCAATCTATGACCGGATGGCTTATCGGTCAACCGTCCGGGCGCAGATTTAACACAATGTTCAAATAAGGTGGGTTCGGTGATTCCGTGGACGACTGGTCGAAATCACCCCGGGTTTGGGATAGTCGGAATTTCCTAACGTCACTGAACGACGTGTGAAAATTAGCAATTACAAGTCCTGCTCGATCGCCTCAAGTTCTTCTGCGATCTCAAGCAGTCTCAATACGCTGTTCCAGTTCCGCGCAGTTCCCGTGGTGTTCAGCAGCTTGGCGAGCGAAGACCAGGGCAATTTCGATTTTCCGGCGCCGTTAGGAAAATAAATAAAGAGCTCACGGTTCTGGAGGTGAAGTTCTTCCGGGCATGCCTTCAGTTTCCGCAACCCGGCTGCGGCATCTGCCGCCGGCTTGCTCTCAAGAAACGTGACCAATACCTTGCCCGGATCGGTTTGCACTCGTTTGCCGAACGGATTGGCCTCAATCGTCTGCCGCAACTGCTGCGGGCTTCGGACGACCACGTCGGGATTGATCCCAAACGTTTGCTGGATGGCGGATTGGATCTTTTTCGCGGACTGATCGGTGTTCTTGTCGTTACTCCGGAAAATTACGTTGCCGCTTTGGACGTAGGTGCGAACATCCTTGAACTTGAGGGACTCGTAAAGCGCGCGAAGAGCGTCCATTTTTATTCGATTGTGCGGACCGACGTTGACGCCACGCAACATCGAGATGAGAACCGGCATGCAGCCGCAGTATAGCCTTCCGGGAGAACAGATTATGCATTTGGCGCCAGTGGTCACAGCCGGCCCGCGCGTCGAAGACGGTTCGGGTTTTCTTTGACAAAGCAGGGCAGCGTCCGGTTAAATGGGCGCTTACGGAAAGCGCTAAAACGCGAAAGGCAGCCATTTTCCTTCACGTAAACGTTTACGAACCCACGTCAATATGTTGCTGAAAGCGTTGCGCGAAAAAGTGCTCGATGGAAACCTGGAGCTGGTTCGTCGCGGACTCGTTCTCTACACGTTTGGAAACGTCAGCGGCATCGATCGCGAACAAGGACTGGTTGCTATCAAACCGAGCGGGGTTCCTTACGAAGAACTCACACCAGCGCACATGGTGATTTCGGATCTGAACGGAAAGATTGTCGAAGGTGATCTGCGGCCTTCCTCCGACCTGCCAACTCACGTCGAACTGTACAAGCATTTCCCAAACATTGGTGGAGTCGCTCACACACACTCTGAGTACGCGACCGCATGGGCGCAGGCCGAGAAGCCGATTCCGTGCCTGGGCACAACCCACGCTGACTATTTCCATGGCCCCGTGCCCGTGACCGAGCGTTTGAGTTCGTCTGAAATCGCGGGTGATTACGAACAGGAAACGGGTACCGTGATCTGCCGTACGTTCAGCGGGATCGATCCGGATTCTATTCCCGCAGTGCTCGTCGCCGGCCACGCGCCATTCTGCTGGGGTCCGAGCGTTAGTGACGCTGCGCATAACGCAGTGATACTGGAATACGTGGCCCGCATGGCCTATCACTCGTTGCTGATCAACTCGCAGGCCGAACCGTTGGCGCGCGAACTGCACGATAAGCATTTCTTACGCAAGCACGGACGCAACGCCTACTACGGACAGGTCAAGACGCAATGAATCCTGCTTTGTTGCTGTTCGATTCGAACACGCTGGTGCATCTGTCGCCTGTCGACCTGATCATCATCATCTTCTATTTCGCACTGGTGCTGGCAATCGGGCTTTATCTCAAGGAGCAGGCCAATACTGGCGAAGATTTTTTCATGGCGGGCCGGGAGATGACTGCATGGGTGGCAGGCCTCGCGTTCCTGTCGGCTAACCTGGGCTCACTCGAGCTGATGGGATGGGCGGGAAATTCCTACAAGTACGGTATTCTCGCGGCGCATTGGTATTGGATCGGAGCAATTCCAGCCATGCTGTTTCTCGCGCTGGTGATGATGCCCTTCTACCACATCTGCAAGACGCATTCGGTGCCGGGCTATCTGAAGCTCCGTTTCGGAGAAGGCGCGCAAGCGATCTCTTCCATTTCCTTTGCGTTCATGACTGTTCTGATGAGCGGCATCAACATGTACGCCATGGCCGTGGTCATGAAAGTCGTGTTGGGATGGGACATTCATTTCAGCATCTGGGTTTCTGCGGGCACGGTGGCTATTTACGTGGCTCTTGGCGGGCTGCGGTCCGCGATCTTCAATGAAGTTCTGCAGTTTTTCTTGATTTGGGCGGGCGCATTGCTGATCCCAATCCTCGGTTTGATCGAAGCCGGTGGCTGGAGCGGCCTGCAGGCCAAAATCATTCAAAACCTCACGGAGTTGCACGTCCCCAATCCAGGCTCCTACACGCACCTGTGGTCAACGCTTGGGAGTTTCTCGGCGAACCCGATGGGCATCAATTGGGTCGGAATCGTTTTCGGCCTTGGGGCGGTGATCTCGATGGGCTATTGGACGACGGACTTCCTCGTCGTGCAGCGTGTTTTGTCGGCCAAGGATCTTCGGTCGGCGAAATTGGCTCCCATCATCGGTGCCGCTTTCAAGATGATGGTGCCATTCATCGTCATACTTCCTGGCTTGCTCGGGCTGGCTTTGCTGCGCGATCCGCACACGGGAAACCTGATCAGACTTGTGCCAGCTGACCTTGCCTGGTCCGATGCGGGACAGGCGCAGGGCCTGCATAGTTACGACGAAGTTTTGCCATTAATGTTGGCGCGCTATTGTGGGCCGGGTCTCCTGGGACTGGGCATCACCGCCCTGATCGCCGGTTTCATGTCCGGAATGGCAGGCAACGTCAGCGCATTCACCACCGTCTGGACATACGACATCTACGGAACGCTGATCAACAAGAACGCGTCCGATGAAGCCAAAGTCAGAATGGGCCGCTGGGTTACCGTGATCGGCGTAGTTGTCAGCATCGTGACGGCATATTTTGCCAAGCGTGCGCCTAGCATCATGGACTACGTCCAGGCGCTGTTCAGCTTCTTTATCGCGCCACTTTTTGGAACAGTAATTCTGGGAATGCTGTGGAAGCGCGCAACTCCCGCGGGCGGATGGTCTGGACTGCTCGCGGGCACGTTGTCCTCTATCGGCATGTACACATGGGTCAAACTCGACCCGAGCGCGGTTCGCTACGTCGCGCTGTCTTTGGACGCGCAGGATCAGGCGCAAAACATGTTCCGTGCTCTGTGGTGTTGTCTGATATGCGTGATCGTGACTGTAGTAGTCAGTTATCTAACACAGCCAAGACCGGACTCCGAATTGAAGGATCTTGTCTACGGCCTAACGCGGATTCCGAAGGCCGAACACGTCACGATGTTTCACAGCCCCGTGTTCTGGGGCGTCGTAGTGGCCGTCGTGTTCATCATTTTGCAGATTGTTTTCTGGTAGCAATTCCGTCAGGAGGGACGCATGAAAGCCGGCGGATCACTCTCAATCTGGTTCTTCACCGGGCTGTGCCTCGGCGTCAATGGTGCGCTGATCTTTGCGCGGGGCCTTTATGAACTCGTTCATCCTCCGCCGGAGCCGGTCGTGCTGTTCGAACTGCACGCTAACGTCTGGTGGGGCGCGATTCTACTGATTCTGGGAATCACATATTGTCTGCATTTTTCTCCTGCCAGAGAACGAAAACGGATGTCGGGAAATTCATGATTGTTTGCATACAGTAAACGAGGCCTCATATGTCTGAAAAGAAAATGACGATGGGTGTAATCGTCGGGAACCGGGGATTCTTCCCCGATCAACTGGCGAAGTCCGGTCGCGAGGAAATGATCCAGGCACTGGCGAAAGCCGGCATGGATAGCGTCGTGCTCGGCCCGGAGGAAAGCAAACATGGTGCGGTCGAAACGCACGAGGAGGCGAAGCGCTGCGCTGCCCTGTTCCGCAAAAATGAAGATCGGCTGGATGGAGTAATCGTCACCCTGCCCAATTTTGGGGACGAGCGCGCAATTGCCGATACGTTGCGGTTGGCGCAACTCAAAGTGCCAGTTCTGGTACAGGCCACGCCCGATGATGCGGGACGGATGACCATTGCCCACCGGCGCGATAGCTTTTGCGGCAAGATGTCGGCCTGCAACAACCTTCGGCAGTACCGAATTCCTTATTCGCTGACTCGCCTGCATACTGTGCGGCCCGATACAGACGAATTTCAGAAAGATCTGGCGTGGTTCGCCGCAACCTGCCGGGTCGTAAACGGATTTCGCAACCTGCGAATTGGCAGCATCGGCGCGCGGCCCACAGCCTTCAATACAGTCCGTTACAGCGAAAAATTGCTGGAAGCGTCCGGCATCTCGACCGAAACACTCGATCTGTCGGAAGTGTTCGGCCGCATCGCACGCCTGAAAGATGATGACCCTGGAGTCCAGGAAAAACTTGCGGAGATCCGAAAGTACGTCACCACCAGCGGCATTCCCGATGCCGCGCTGATGAAAATGGCGAAGCTCGGCTACGTAATCGATCACTGGATGCAACAGACCGATCTGCAGATCAGCGCGGTGCAGTGCTGGACATCGATGGAGGAGTATTTCGGTGTTGTTCCCTGCACCGTCATGAGCATGATGAGCAACAAACTGCTCCCGGCGGCTTGCGAAGTCGATGTTTGCGGAACCCTGAGCATGCATGCACTGGCGCTGGCATCGAAGACGCCCAGTGCCCTTCTCGACTGGAATAACAATTACGGCGACGACCCGAACAAGGCCGTCTGCTTCCACTGCAGCAACCTTCCCAAGCACTTCTTTCAGGATGTTCGCATGGACTACCAGGAGATCATCGCGGGTACCGTCGGCAAGGACAATACTTTCGGAACGGTCGTCGGCCGCGTGAAGCCGGGAGCCATGAGTTTTGCCCGTTTCTCGACTGACGATACCGCGGGCGTGATCCGCGGATATGTGGGCGAGGGCGCCTTCACGAACGACGCGTTGAATACCTTCGGCGGAGTCGGGGTGGTTCAGATTCCAGAGCTTCAGAGGCTGCTGCATTACATTTGCGAAAATGGCTTCGAGCATCACGTCGCCGCGAATTTCTCGAATACCGCCGGGGCGGTGCACGAAGCGGCAGTGCGCTATCTCGGCTGGCAGATGTACTGGCATGGCAACTGAGGTCTTGGGCATGCTGCCCCGTAGCGCGGTCACCCGCAGTTGGACCGTCCATTGCAGCGCTTTGCTGGTAGTTTCCGCACCTCAAGCGGGTATTTCCATCTCCACCCTCGGAAGGATTTATTCATGGCCATAGTCGCAGGAGTCGATTTCGGCACGCTGAGCGTTCGTGTTTCGATCGTGGATAGCGAGCGGGGGATACTGGCCTCAGCTGTTTCCGAATATCCCCTCCATCGCAAGCGTGAAGACCCTGACTTCGCCACCCAATCGCACGAGGACCACATGCGGGCTCTGGCTGAAGCGACGCGGCTGGCGGTCCGGTCGGCGGGGATTTCGGGGGCCGAAGTTCAGTCCATTGCCCTCGATACCACTGGATCAAGCGTCGTCCCAGTTGGCGAAGGCCTGGTTCCCCTCGATGACTATTACCTGTGGTGCGATCATCGGGCCAAAAAAGAAGCGGCCCTGATCACGGAACTGGCGCGGCTCGAGAAGTTGCAAGCCATCGAGTGGTGCGGCGGCGTTTATTCCTCCGAGTGGGGATTTTCCAAGCTCCTGCATTGGTTGCGCCACAATCCTGACAAACGAGAGAAATTCGTAAGTGCCTTTGAGCACTGTGACATGGTTGCCGCCACGCTTTGTGGTATCACCGACTCGAAGCAGGTGAAGCGCAGCGTTTGCGCCATGGGACACAAGTGGATGTGGAATGCCTCGCTCGGCGGGCTTCCACCAGAGAGTTTTCTGGCGAAGGTCGATCCACTTCTTGCCGGAGTACGCGGGCGCCTCGATGGTATTTATGCAACGTCGGACCAGTTGGCCGGAACCCTCGCCCCCGCATGGGCGGAGAAACTAGGCTTAAAGGCGGGAATCCCGATTCCTGTCGGCGCCTTTGACGCCCATTGGGATGCCATAGGCGCCGGGGCGAAGGAGGGCGACGTGGTCAACGTGGTAGGCACTTCCACGTGCATCATTGCCTACGCGCCGAAGCCACAGTTGATCCCCGGAGTGTGCGGAGTGGTTCCCGGTAGCGTGCACCCGCAGTTCACCGGCATCGAGGCGGGACTCTCAGCGACGGGCGATATCTTCAGCGCCATCGCTCGTCGCGCGAATACAAGCGTTGAAGAACTGAGCAAAGGAGTGTCGAGTTATCATGCCGGCCAAACGGGCTTGCTGCGCCTGACCTGGGACAATGGCGACCGCACAGTGCTGGTGAATCCGAATTTAGGCGGCATCACGCTGGGTTGGAACCTGCAGCATACGGCCCAGGATGAATTGTTTGCAGCCATTGAAGGAACAGCGTTTCACACGCGAGTGATTCTTAATCGCATGGCTGAGTACGGCGCACCGACGCAACGAGTGATCAACGGTGGCGGCATTCCGCAGAATAATCCGACATTAAACCAGGTATACGCGAACGTGCTCGGGCGGCCGGTGCTGGTCCCAGGCAGCAAGGTAACCGGCTTGGGGTCGGCGATCTTCGCTTTTGTGGCCGCAGGCATCTTTCCGACCGTCGATGCCGCACAGAATCGCTTGTGTCCGACTTACACTGTTTTCGCGCCGCAGCCTGAGACACAAGAAATCTACGGCGAGCTCTTCGAACTTTACCGCAAGCTGTATTTCGAGTTCGGGCTTCCCACGAGTGCGCTTGGAGCCGTACTGCCCAGGTTGATCCAACTATCGCGATCCTGATTCTTGCTGGAACTCTTCGTGTCCGCGTGGCTGAGCCACTCGAGTTCCCGGTTAATCACTTCGGGCGGCAAGGGAGCATAACCGAGCGACGAACAACTCTTCTGGCCTTCGGTGAGAATCCATCGAATAAGGTCGAGGAGCACCTCTCTCTTGTTGCGGTCCTCAATCTGTGCTGGAAGCAGGAGCCACGTGTAAGTTGCGATCGGGTAGGCTTTCGCTCCCGCCGGGTCCGTGATCGAAACGCGTAAATCCGAATCTGTCGCGGTGCTTCGTGCCGCTTCGGTTACGCTGGCAAGGTCCGCCTTCACGAAATGGCCCGCCGCATTCCGCACCGCTCCGAAACGAAGTTCGTGCTGTATTGCGTAGATGAATTCAACATAACCGACGGAGTTTGGTATGCGTTGCACGGTTGCGGCGACGCCGTCGTTATATTCAACACCAATGCCAATGGGCCATTGGACATTTGTGCCCGCGCCCGCCAAGGTTTTCCACTCGGGACTTACCTTTGAAAGATAATCGGACCAAACAAAACTGGTGCCACTGGAATCGGAGCGATGGACGACCGTGATCTCGGCGTCCGGAAAATGCGCTCCAGGATTCGCGTTGCGGATCTGCGCATCATTCCATTTTCTGATTTTGCCGAGATAAATTTCCGCAAGAATTTCAGGAGTAAAATTCACACGTTCTCGCACGCCGGCCAAGTGGTAGATAGGAACGACTGCACCAAGAACCACAGGAAGGTGCAAAAAGTAGCGGTGTGCCTCCGACATGGTTTGGTCGGTGAGAGGCATTTCTGAAGCGCTGAAATCTACCTGGTCCTCGCGAAGTCGCCGTATGCCTTCGCCCGATCCCACGGCCTCATAGCCAATGTGCACATGGGCATGGCTCGATTCGAATAGCTCGAACCACTTTTGATAAAGCGGCGCAGGAAACGTGGCGCCGGCGCCTTTTAAGTTCGCTGCCGCATGCGAGCTGCCGGTTAGCGCGGAGTCCGACCCTTCGCTCTTCGCCCGGATATCACTCAAGAGCTTGCTGATCAACTGCCGGGCCAGATCGTCAGCGACTCCGCCCCAGGCGAACTTGCTTGGAGTTACAAGATAAGACCAGAGAACTTGCCGGTCCTTGCCGATGAGCTCCGCGGAGAGAAAACCTTCATACAGAGCCTCGGTCGTATTGTGAGATCGAGGATTCAGTGAGACGCGACCGGTGGCCCAAATCTGTTCGGAAAAACTGAGAATCGCATCCGCCTCGGTACGCGTAGAGACGACTTGAATCTCTCGACTCTTGCGCAAACGGCGGACAAGTTCATCGTGCACTTCGGTGGCGCGACGGTCGGATGCTGGTTTCTCGACGCAGATCCTCTTGATTTGCGAGAGCTGATGAGCGCTCTGCGCCTTCACCGTACCCGGGAAAGACGCCAGAATGGCCAAAGCCACGCAAATAGCCAGGCAATGCGGTTGGGGATAAAAGCCCAAACGAATAAACTCCACGCTGCTAGCGTTCGACAACGAAGGCTCTCAGAATTGTATTAAGGCAAGGTTAAAACCGATACCTGCTTTCTCATGCCGGGAGCTTTCTTACGCTCTCTATCCATCGCAAATTAAATCGTTTTCTGGCATTGCAATCGGCGTAAAATCGGCGCTTCATTCCTCTTCCATTGGAGGCTCCATGAGCAAGAGGGTCCATTCGTCTCTACCTTCTTCGCATCCAGTGTCGCGGCGCACGTTCCTCGCACAGACGGCCACCGCGGCGCTAGGAGCCACTATCGTTCCACGCCGGGTTTTAGGGGGCAGAGGCTACATTCCGCCCAGCGATAAGGTCAACATCGCCTTCATCGGCGTCGGTTCCCAAGGTCTGCGCGTGATGCTGCACTTTTTGCGCGAGCCCGATGTTCAAGGCGTGGCCGTCTGCGACGCGAATAAGGGCAGTGCGGGTTATCCGCAATGGGATACACACGAGTTCTGCAAGTCGGTCCGCAAGCTGCTCGGGGTCGATAGTGGGTGGGATTGGCTCAGCCCAGACGATCCGATTCAGTTGACTCACTCATTGGCCGCCACCAGCGGCGTGGCCGGCCGCGAGCCTTGCCAGAAAATTGTTGAAGGATATTACGGAAGCCAGCAGCGTTCCGGCCAATATCACGGTTGTGCGGCCTACGCTGATTTTCGCGAACTGCTCGAAAAGCAACATGATCTGGACGCGGTCGTAGTGTGCACCGTTGATCACCTTCACGCCGCTGTTTCGGCAGCGGCTATGAGAAAGAAAAAGCACGTTTTCTGTCAGAAACCTCTGACCCATACGATCTACGAAGCACGACAGATCGCCGCCGTTGCGCGAGAGACCGGTGTTGCCACACAGATTGCGGTTGCAAACCAGGCATCCGAAGACACGCGGTTGCTCTGCGAATGGATCTGGAGCGGAGCCATTGGGCCCGTCCGGGAAGTGCATAACTGGTCAAGCCGTCCATTCTGGGCACAAGGCGTGGAAAGACCTAAGGAAACGCAACCCGTGCCGGAGGGCCTGGATTGGGATCTGTGGCTGGGACCCGCACCGGACCGACCTTTTAACAAGGCATACTTGCCGTTTGTTTGGCGCGGCTGGATAGACTTCGGCTGCGGGGCCTTGGGTGACATGGGGTGCTACAGCTACGACACCATATTCCGCGTGATGAAACTCGAACGCCCATCGAGCATCGAGGCAAGCTCGACCGATCGCTATGACGAAACTTACCCACTTGCTTCCATCATTCATTACGACTTTCCCGCTCGCGGCGACATGCCGCCACTGAAATTTACTTGGTACGACGGCGGGCTGAAGCCTGCTCGCCCCGAAGAACTGGAGCCGGATCGGCCATTCCGCGGGCAGCCGGATGAGGAGGAAGGCCTCCTCTTCGTCGGCGACCGTGGAAAAATTCTGTGCGGGTTTAACGGCCGGAACCCGAGGTTGATTCCGCAATCTAAAATGGACGCCTTTCAGCAACCACCAAAGACGTTGCCGCGATCACCAGGCAACGAGCGCGAATGGCTCGATGCCTGCAAGGGTGGAAAGACCAAGCCCGGCGGGAATTTCGAGTTTGAGGCGCTGGTCACGGAAACGCTTCAATTGGGGAACGTTGCGGTCCTCGCGGGACAGAAGCTCAGTTGGGATCCGTCGACCATGAGGGCGAACAACTCCGATATCGCACAGAAATATATAAATCCGGAACGGCGAAAGGGCTGGGAATTATAGTGGCGGAGGGCCTGAAAGAAACAGAAAGGAAAGAACTGAACAAATGAAAAGTCTCTCGATCAATCGGATCTTGATTGGTGGGTGCCTTCTTTGGGCCTTGTTCGCGGCGGCCGCCGATGCCGGTAAGACGATTTCGGTGAATGGCTACGTTCTCGATTCGGCTTGCGCCTTCACAAAGGACCTCAAACAACCGATCAGCACCCAGTGCGCCGAAGCATGTGCCAAGGCGGGCTCTCCGCTGGTTGTCCTTACAGATGAAGGCAAGATTTATTGGCCGATCGCCGATACGACTCCCTCTTCCGGGCAGAACGACAGACTTCTTCCCTTCGCAGGCAAACGAGTGACGGTGAGCGGAAAAGTGTATGTCAGGGGCGGCTCCAGCGCGCTTGTGATCGAGAAGATTGGGCCGGAAGGCCAGAAATAGCCTGCTGTGCGAATTGTCCGGAATCGCCGTTTGAGGGTTCAGGCGAATTAGTGCGCTAACCACCTCTTGGCAAGCGCGTCTGATACCGATTAGAGTACTGCTCGACCAAAACCTTGGCAGAAAGTTCCAAACAAACAGGAGCATCCATGCGTCTCGCAGTAACTGTGCTGGCTGTCGTTTCGTGCCTCAACGTTGTGAGTCGTGCCCAAACCGCCGAGGAACTGGTGAGCAAGAATATCCAGGCCAAGGGTGGGTTGGAGAAGATCAAAGCGATCAAATCTCTACGGATGACAGGGAAACTTATGGGCGGCGGAGGTTTTACCGCGGCCCTTGGCCAGGAAAACCAGCGCCCAAACCTGATTCGGGAGACATTTTCGCTGCAGGGGATGACCGCCGTGACCGCCTACGACGGGACGTCGGGCTGGCAGATACAGCCTTTCGGTGGGCATAAGGAGCCCGTGATGATGGGCGAGGACGACCTGCGGGATCTCCTTATCGACGCTGACTTCGACGGTGCAATGGTCAACTACAAAGAGAAGGGGAACACTGTCGAATACCTGGGCCACGATGTCGTCGATGGCGATGACGCCCTGCGCCTGAAGGTTACTCTCAAAAATGGCGACATCATCTACTACCTGCTTGATCCCGACACGTATCTCGAAATCCGGCGTGAAGTGCAGGAATTCATCCGTGGATCGGTTCGCGAGAGCGTTTCGGAGATGGGCTCCTATAAGCCTGTCGCAGGGGTGATGTTCCCATTCTCGATCTCGCAAGGATCGAAAGAGAATCCTGCCCAGCAGACGGTCGCGATTGAAAAAATGGAAGCGAATGTGACGTTCGACCCGGCCGACTTCGCCTTGCCTTCATCGCTGAAGCAGCAGGCCAAAGGCGAGACCCCGAGCAAGTGAAAGCCAGTTGCAGATGTGCAGCGATGCTCGCTCCAAGACTTCCCATGTCCAAGAGGATTTTCATGATGAAAGTACGCTCGGTTGTCAATTTCGCGACGAAACTGTGTTTGTGCGCCGGCGCAGTATTGAGCATTGCCGCGGGGCAGGCGTTCTCCCAGGCTGCATACAAGTTTGATGCCGCGACTGTCTCTGGCCTTCCCGCTCGCAATATCGGATCCGCGGCGATGAGTGGCCGAATCGCGGCGGTCGATGCGGTCGATCAGGACGGCCGGATTACTGTATTCGTCGGTTCTGCCAGCGGCGGAGTATGGAAGTCAGTGAATGGCGGCACAACCTACAAGCCGGTATTCGACCGCGAGAGTGTCCAGTCGATCGGCGCCGTCGCGATTGATCCGTCGAATCCAAAAACCGTTTGGGTTGGAACGGGCGAGGCCTGGTTGCGGAATAGCGTCTCGGTTGGAGATGGCGTCTACAAATCAACGGACAACGGCGAGAACTGGACGAACGTTGGGCTGAAAGACAGCGAGCACATCGCGAAGATCCTGGTTGATCCGAATAACGGCAGCAACGTGCTGGCTTGCGCAACCGGGCATCTCTGGAACGATAACGATGAACGCGGAGTTTACAAGACGACCGACGGCGGCAAAACCTGGAACAAGGTTCTAGCGGGAGCCAATGGTTCCACGGGATGCGCGTTGCTGGCGATGAGCCGGCAGGATCCGAAGACGATCTATGCGTCAATGTGGGATTTCCGGCGGCAAGGTTGGACCTTCCGTTCCGGCGGCCCCGGAAGCGGTTTATTTAAATCGACCGATGGAGGAGATCATTGGAGCGAGATCAGCGCCAGCAATGCCAAAGGGCTCCCTCCGAAACCATGGGGACGCTTGGCCATCGCCGTTGCCCCCTCGAAGCCACAAGTTGTCTACGCCAACATCGAATGCGAAAAGGATCGGGGACTCTACCGGTCCGACGACGGCGGGGGTAGTTGGACCAAGCTCGACGCCAGCAACTACGTGGTTTGGCGTCCTTTTTATTTCGGCAACTTGATCGTGGATCCCAAAGATGAGAACAAGATTTTCAAGCCGGATCTCATCCTGCTCTACAGCACCGACGGTGGCAAGAGTTTTAATGTTGTATCCGGCGGCGCGCACGGTGACTTCCACGACGTCTGGATTGACTCGAAAAATCCAAACATCGTGATCGCGGGCGATGACGGCGGGTTGTGGCGTAGTGAGGATGGTGGCAACCGCTGGAAACATCAGCTGAACCTCCCGGTCTCGCAGTTCTACCACGTCAGCACCGACAACGCGGATCCGTATCGCGTTTATGGGGGGCTTCAGGACAACAGTTCGTGGGTGGGCGATTCTTCGTATCCCGGAGGAGTCAGCAACTCACGTTGGGAAAATATGTACGGCGGAGATGGTTTCTGGATGTTCGAAGACACCTCCGACCCGGATTATCTTTATGCGGAGGCCCAGGGTGGAGAGATCGGACGTGTGAACCGCTATACGCACGAGATTCGCAGCATGAAGCCATTGCCAAACTATGGCGAAAAGAAATTGCGCTTCAACTGGAACACGCCCATTCACATGAGCCCCAATGAAAAGGGGACGATCTACATCGGGGCCCAGTTTTTGTTCCGCTCGCGCGATCACGGGCAATCATGGGACCGCATCTCGCCGGACCTGACGACCAACGATCCCGAAAAGCAGAAACAGGAGGAGTCGGGCGGTGTCACAGTCGACAACTCTTCGGCGGAAATGCATACGACGATCTACTCAATTTCGGAGTCTCCAAAGAACGGGCAGTTGATTTGGGTTGGAACTGACGACGGAAATGTGCAGCTCACCCGCGATGGTGGCAAAACCTGGACCAATGTCACCGCAAATATCAGCGGTCTCGGGAAAAACTCGTGGGTGTCGACCATTGAGGCCAGCCGCTACGACGAAGGCACGGCCTATGCAACTTTTGATCGTCACACCTTCGGCGACATGAAGCCCTATGCCTATAAGACGACGGATTATGGGAAAACATGGACCGCTCTTCCTGTGGCCGAGAGCGGAGCGCGGGGATATGCCCATGTCATCAAGGAAGATTCCGTCGATCCGAACCTGCTTTTCCTGGGGACGGAGTTTGGGCTTTGGATCTCGGTCGATGGGGGACAGCATTGGGCGCAGTACAAGGGCAGCAACTTCCCCTCTGTCGCCGTGCGCGACATCGTGATTCAAGCACGGGAGAGCGATCTCGTGCTGGCAACCCATGGTCGAGGAATCTGGGTTGTTGACGATATTTCTGCTCTCCGCGCTCTGACGCCAGAACTGATGGCCAAAGAAGCCGCGCTTATTCCGGGTCGGAGCATCCAGTATTTCGAAGCGTTCGCTGGCTGGGCAGAAGGAGACGAATCGTTCGACGGCCCAAGTCGTCCCTCCGAAGCCCAGATTACCTACTACCAGAAGAGCCGCCACATCTTCGGCGACTTGAAAATCGAAATCCTTGATCAGGACGGAAAGGTTATCGACAGCATCGCGGGCAGCAAGCACCGTGGCTTGAACCGGGCGAACTGGTCGATGCGCGTCAAGGCGCCGGCAGTTCCACCAGCAGCGAGTGCGCTTGGTGAGGCCACGCAGGGTCCGCGTGTCCTGCCAGGAACCTATACCGTGAAAATGAGCAAGGGAGACAACGTCTACACCGAGCAAATAAAAGTAGTTCTGGATCCTCGAGCCAAATTCTCCTTGGACGATCGCAAAGCCCAGTTCGACTTGACCATGAAGGTTTACCGGACGATCGAACATATGACGTACATCGTCGAAGCCATTGAGGGAGTGCGCGACGGGGCGAATCGACGAGCCTCGAAGTTAGCCGACAAGGATCCTTTGAAGAAGCAATTGCAGGATCTTGCCGCGAAATGCGATGAGTTGCGCTCGAAAATCGTTGCCACCAAGGAAGGCGGCATGATCACGGGCGAAGAGCGCATCCGCGAGCTGCTCGGTGAGCTGTATGGATCAGTAAACGGATACGAAGGCCGTCCAGCCGACTATCAGGCGGCGCGGGCGGACTCATTGGCGCACGAACTTGAGGACGTCGTCGGGGATTTCCATAAACTCGCCGATAAGGACTTGCCGGGCATTAATACCGCGCTGAAGAAGAAAAAAGCCGAGCCGATTACGGTTCTTAGCGAGGCGAGCTGGCAAAAGAATCGGGAGAGCGAAGGGACCTCTGGTGCTGCTGCCGGGGCGCTGTTCTTTGGCAGGCAGGCGGCGGAGACAGATTAAGGGTCCGCGCGCGCAAGCGGCTGCTCGAGTCGCTGTCGACCTGAGCAGGACAGTCTGGCGCAATATTCCGCAGGACAGGAAAGTCCCATTTTCTTGGGCAGAAAGCTCAGGGGAATTGGGATTTTTTTTTCTGGCGCACTACTCCGTTGATTCCATTGGCTGAGGCGAGTAGATTGGTCTGTCTCAAAAAAGCCAACCTTGAGTTTGCAGGAGATCCCAATGCTGAAACGATTTATTACGTCCGTTTTTCTTGTCGTCGGCCTGGTGACGTTTGCCTTTGCAGCCGACGAGAATGCCTGCAAGGGCGATCCCGATAAATGGCGGCAGTTGTTTAACGGCAAAGACCTCACAGGCTGGAAGCACGTTGGGCCTGGCGGGGACACCGTCGAGGATGGACTGATCCGCACTCATGGTGGCATGGGTCTGCTGTATTGGACCGGGGGCAAAATCGGCAATTGTGAGATCCACGTCGTCTTCAAGATGCGCGACGAAAATGACAATTCCGGCGTTTTTATACGTATTCCAGTCGAACCCCGCGAGGAGTGGATGCCGGTGCACTATGGGTTTGAAGTGCAGATCGACAATCACCCGGAGAAATCGAACGAGGATGAATATCACGAGACGGGAATGCTCTATTCGCTAACCAAGCCGCTCGTCAAGAACGCGTGGAAGCCCGGGCCAGAGTGGAACACCATGGACATTACTCTCGAAGGATCGCGGACGATTGTGATGCTCAATGGCAAAAAAGTGACCGACTACAAGGAAGGCGATCCGGTTCCCGAGAAAAAGTTTGAATTCGAGCCACAGCGCGGTCCCCGACCGAATTTCGGGTGGTTTGGATTGCAGAATCATAGCGACAACGACATCGTTTTCTTCAAGGAAGTAGCCATTAAACCGCTGAAGAAGTAAGGCCGACCGCAGAAGATCGCCGGAATCAACAGACTGGAGGGATGATGAGGAAGGGGAATTTTTCTCGACGCGCATTTTTGCAGGGGAGCGCGGCAGCCGCGGCAGGCGGCTTGCTGGCTTCCAAGACCATTTTCCTCGAAGCTCAACCAATGCCGCATCTCGTGGCGCCGAGCGACCGCGTACGGTTCGGCATGATCGGTATCGGGATGCAGGGTTCCGGCCTGTTGGGCGCAGCGATCACACTTCCTGGAGTTGAATGTGCCGGCGCCGCCGACCTCTATGACGGGCGCCACACGCTCGCTAAGGAGATCACCGCGAATCCAAATCTTCCCACTTCACGCCATTACCAGGAATTGCTCGACCGCAAGGATATCGATTGCATTGTGGCTGCCGTTCCGGACCACTGGCACCGTCGCGTAGTGGTCGACGCGTGCAATGCTGGTAAAGACATCTATTGCGAGAAGCCGATGTCGCACACCATCGCCGACGGGTTTGCCATGGTCGACGCCGCGAAAAAGAACAATCGGATTGTGCAGATCGGGTCGCAGCGGGTAAGCTCCGAACTCTGCGCGAAGGCCAATGAACTCTACAAAGCAGGAACAATCGGCGATGTCGAGATGGTCGAGCTCACCTACGGCCGCAACGATCCGAACGGTGCATGGCAATATCCGCCTCCGCCCGATCTGTCTCCGCAAACTCTCGATTGGGATACGTGGTTGAACGACACTCCCAAGGTCCCATTCAACAAACTTTATTTCGCGCGCTGGCGTTGCTGGAAGGCCTACGGTACAGGCGTGGCCGGCGATCTCATGGTGCACCTGCTCAGCGGAATGATGATGACGCTCGGCTGGAATGAGATTCCGCGCTCGGCGACGGCGATGGGTGGCATCTTTCGGTTCAACGACGGCCGCGACATGCCGGATTTCCATGCCGTGCTGTTCGACTACCACGGAATTCCGGTCTACGTGCGCCTTGATCTGGGATGCGAGACACCCGAACTGGCGCGCTTTATGGGGCCAAAGGGACTTCTCGAAGCCGGAGAATTCGAGTTGCGTCATTCGGCTCAGGCCGGCGTTGACACTGATCCCAGTTACTACACCTTCAGTTTCCCCGCAAAGATGCGGGCCGAATACGCGAAACAGTGGCACGAGGAGCATGATCCTCCGTTGGGCAAAGAGCCGACTACCAACGACACAATCTACAAAGGTCACGACTGGGATGATGTCCGCCCGCACCTGCATAATTTTTTCCAGGCGGTGCGGTCGCGGAAGCCTGTCACAGAGGACGCGGTCTTCGGCAATAATGCGGCAGTCGCCTGCCATATGGCGAACGAGTCTTACTTCCGCAAGAAGCCTGTCATCTGGGATGAGGATTCGAAGACCCTCAAGTCGTAGTTTCGGAGAGAAAGCATGCACTCGACATTCGCGTTTGCCGGGAAGCGCCGGAACGCCGTTCCGGTTCTTCTCGGCGCTCTCTTGTTGGGCCTTGGCGCTTACGCGCAAGACCTGCCGTCAGCGAAACCTGAATCGGTCGGACTTTCGTCGGAGCGCCTGGAACGCATCTCTACAGTCGTTCAAAGAGCAATCGATGACAAGCGAATTGCAGGCGCGGTCACCATGGTCGTGCGGCACGGTAAAGTCGCATGGTTGAAGTCGCAAGGGATGCAGGATCGCGAAGCAGGTAAGTCGATGCCGCCCGATGCAATGTTCCGAATCTGTTCCATGACCAAACCCATCACCAGCGTTGCGCTAATGATGCTTTACGAGGAAGGCAAGTTCCTGCTGGATGATCCAGTCTCGAAGTACTTGCCAGAGTTCAAAAACCCTAGAGTCCTGGTGAAGCCGGCATCGGGTGAGAGCTATACGATTCCGGCATCCAAAAAGATCACAATTCGTGATTTACTCCGCCACACTTCGGGAATCACCTACAACTGGAATTCCGATCTCGGCCCTTTCTATCAAAAGGCGAACGTTGCGAGCGGCCTGCTGCAATACGACGGAACGATCGGCGACAACGTAAAGCGGCTTGCGGCGCAGCCTTTGTTGTTCAATCCTGGCGATCGCTTTGAATATAGCCTGGGCGTGGACGTCGTCGGGCGGCTGGTGGAAGTACTCTCGGGACAGCCCCTCGATGAATTCTTTCACAAGAGAATTTTCGAGCCGCTCGGAATGAAGGACACTTACTTCTTTCCGCCGGACAACAAGCTCGACCGCCTGGCCACGGCCTATACCTACTATGAGAACAAAGGCTTAAACCGATTCCCCGAAACGCCCATCACTGAGGACACTTTCGTTTACTCGGCCGATTATCCATCGAAGGGCCCCAAGAAGCTGTTTTCGGGTGGCGCCGGGCTGGTTTCAACCGCGCAGGACTATGCACGTTTCTGCCAGATGATGCTCGACGACGGAAAAGTTGGAAACACTCGCCTGCTAAGCCGGAAAACAGTCGAACTCATGACGCACGATCAGCTGGGCAAGATTAGTCCCGACCAGGGGTTCGGCTTGGGGTTCGGCGTAGCGGGAGTCAAAGGCCCGCTTGGCGAACTCGGATCAGTGGGCGAGTACAGTTGGGGTGGCTTCTTCTATACGGGGTTTACTGTCGATCCAAAAGAACAGATGATCGTGATCTTCATGGCGCAATTGCATCCGACAGGCGGTCTGACGCTGGATAGCCAGGTAAATGAACTCGCCTACCAGGCAATCACTGACTAGAGTTCCTGCGGTGCGAAACAATTATCGGTCGAAGAGAACTGCAAGTTCTTTGAGCTGGGCTGCGATCTCACCGGTTGCGGCCTCTTTTTTCATACGCCATTTCCAATATCCGCTCGGTTTTCCCGGGAGGTTCATGCGCGCCTCGCTACCCAGCCCGAGAACATCCTGCATCGGTGCAATCGCCATGGTTGCGACGGAAGCTTGGATACCGCGAATCATTACCCAGTGGATTGGTTGATCTTTGAAGCCCAGGTAGGCGCGCGCGTACGCGTGCTCTTTCTCCACATCTTCGAGAGTGCGAGTGCTGTCGCCGCCGGTGCTGTTCCACCACCCCACGACCGTGTCATTGTCGTGTGTGCCGGTGTAAGCGACCAAATCGCGAACGTAGCTATGCGGCTTGAATGTCGGAGCCTGCGGGTCGTTGCCGAAGGCAAATTGCAGGATTGCCATGCCCGGCAGACCGAATTCGTGGCGTATCGCTTCCACCTCTGGAGTGATCACACCGAGGTTTTCGGCAATCACAGGGAGTTCGCCGAGTTCCTGGCGAAGAACCGAGAACAAATCCTTGCCGGGACCTTTGATCCATCGACCACCGGCGGCGGTGGTCGCATCGGCTGGAACTTCCCAATAGGCCTCAAAGCCGCGGAAATGGTCGATGCGGATAAAGTCGTACAAGCGCAGAGCGGAGCGCAGGCGGTCAACCCACCACCGATACCCGCTTTCTTTGAGAAGCGGCCAGTTGTAAATGGGATTGCCCCATAACTGTCCGGTGGCGCTGAAGTAGTCGGGAGGAACTCCAGCGACGCTGGCCGCCCGACCCTGCGCGTCCAGAAGAAAGAACCTGCGGTTCACCCAGACGTCCGCACTATCATGCGCGACATAGATGGGAAGATCGCCAATCACGCGGATGCCACGAGTCCGACCGTAGTCGCGAAGAGACCGCCACTGCTGAAAGAAAACAAACTGCAAAAATTTCTGCGCCGCAATGGATGGTGCGAGCATTTCCGACCAGCGGGCCAAAGCCTGAGTTTCCCGCATCGCGATATCGGAAGGCCATTCTGTCCAGGGAACAAAGTCGTGGGCCTCTTTGATTGCGATGAACAGAGCGTAATCGTCCAGCCATGCCGAGTTGTCTCGTACGAACGCATCGAAGCGTTCCCGGTCAGCTGCGGAGGCGTCCGCGGCAAACGTGGCAGCCGCTTTTCGCAGCAGCGGCGTCTTGAAATGGATGACCGCACCGTAGTCCACCTTTTCAGCGGATAAGACTGGGAGTTTTTGGATCTCTCCCGAGGAGAGAAGGCCGGACTCGGCTAGCAATTCCAGACTAATTAAGAGCGGATTTCCCGCGCTCGCGGAAAAGCACTGAAATGGAGAATCCGCGTAGCCTGTTGGATTGAGAGGGAGTACCTGCCAGAGCTTCTGGCCCGCTGCATGGAGGAAATCAACAAATCCAAGTGCCTCAGGGCCGAAGTCCCCTATTCCGTGAGGCGATGGCAAAGAGGTGGGGTGGAGCAGAATGCCGCTTGATCGTTGAAACTGCACTAGCAAAACATAAATTCTTCCCGCCCGGACTGCAAGAACAGGGCTATTAAATTTTAGCCTCTGCTCGCCGCCGATTCGCTTATCGAGCTTGAGATCGCCGCAGGGGGCTATGTAACATGTTGCGATTTCAAGTGCTCTGGTTACTGGATGGCTTTCATCCCATCCAGCCTTTTCCTTGGGAGATCGAATGAATATCAGACGACGGTTGTTCGAACTGTGTGTCGTAGCGATGGCGATCTATTTCCCCCAGTCTTCGTTCGCCGGCGAAACTCTCCTCCTGCATGGCCACATTTACACCGGAAATCCGAAGATGCCCTGGGCGCAGGCTTTGGCGATCAATGGAAGCCGAATCGATTTGGTAGGGAGCGACCAGGAAGTATCCGTGCGGCGGCATGAGGGTACAGAAATCATCGACCTGCACGGGCAGACGGTCATTCCCGGCATCTCCGATTCCCACACACACATGTGGTTTGGCGCGCTTGAGTTGCACGGATTCAATCTCTCCACGCCAGAGTCCAGCATTACGCCCGACAATCCCGATGCGATCGTAGAAAGGATTAAGGCCTTCAGCGCCAGCCATCCCAATGACAAGATACTTATCGGGCGCGCCGATTTCGGAACTGTACCTCCCGCTGTGCCAACGCATGAACTGCTTGATCGGGCAGTTTCCGACCGTCCGGTAATCATCCACAACACCAGCGAACATGCGTTGTGGGTGAATGCCAGGGGGCTCGCATTTGCGGGAGTCACAGATCAGCCTGTCGCGGACCCGGCGGAAGAACGCGGCATTATCCGCGACGCCAGCGGTCATCCGAGCGGCCTCTTTTTGGAAGCGGCGATGGAGGTGGTCGAGCGTGCTGTGTTTGCGGCTTTGTCCCAGGAAGAAAAGTTGGGGCTGCTACGCGAAGCGTCGCATTATCTGAACCGCTTCGGAATTACCAGCGTCGTCAATGCAACCGGCAGCTTGCCCGAGATCGAGCTATACGCTGCTCTCCGGGACCGCGGTGAGCTTACCGTGCGCACGCGCACTTCATTCGGAGCGGTCGCGGTAAATCACCATCTCACGCCGCAGTTTCTTGCCGACTTGTATACAGCACGGACTCGGTATCACGATGGGTGGGTATCGGCGAATCTCGTCAAATTTTTTGCCGACGGCGGGAGCGGGATGATCCCTCCTCTTACTTACCAGCCCGGCGAATTCAAGAAGCTGGTTATGGAATTGGACAAGCAGGGTTTCCAGGTGATGACCCATGCCCTGCGCGGCGATTCGGCTCATATGGTTTTGGACACCTATGAGGAGGTCGAAAAGGCCAACGGGAAGCGCGATCGCCGCTTCCGAATGGAACATGCGGAAATCTTCCCCGCAACCGATCTGCCGAGATTCGCCAAGCTTTCCGTGCTGGTGAGCACGCAGCCCTCGTTCTGCTGCAGCGATGTCGGCTCTAACTTCGACGCGCAGGACAAAACTCCCACCGATCGGTGGCGCAGCCTCGAGGAGAGTGGTGTGATGCTGGCGTTCGGAAGCGACTGGCCTTGCACCTGGCCGCCCGACCCATTCGTCGGCATGCAGCAAGTCGTTCGGCGGACGGTCTGGCACTCGCCCGCAGCTTCGGCGATGTTGGGCGGAGTATTTGATGGCGGTGGCCAAGGCGGAGCCATTCCGACCCTGTCTGCCTACACTCCGGAAGAGAGCATCAGCATCGAGCAGGCGGTGCGGGCTTATACGTATGGCTCCGCGTACGAGAGGTTCTCAGAAGACCTCCTGGGTACCCTAGAGGTCGGGAAAGAAGCCGACCTAGCCGTGCTTTCGCAGGACATTTTTTCCGTTCCCACCGAAAACCTGGCGAAGATTCACGTCGTGATGACCATCGTGGGCGGGAAAGTCGTCTTTTCCGAGAAGAATTAAAATTGTGAAGGTTCCCCCGATCCAGATTGTGTTCTTGAAAATTCTCAATACCTCACCCGCGCTTTCTCTACATCGTTGACCGGAATGGTTGAAAGATGGTGCCAGAGGACCACAATTAAGCCATCTTCTGAGAGCAATCTAAGCGCTATGATCTATACCTGACAATCCGGGGTTAATCCCGCGTTTGTGAGAGGGTTGACGAATCGGGCATTAGTACAAAAAAAGGCTAGATTTATTGACAATTGCGTAACACATCTGTGATATAAGCTACCAGCGAATAAGCGTTTAGAATTATTCATTTCAAAACAAAACATTGCTGGGGTCTGAGTTATGAAAAACGTTTACGCCTGCCGAATTCTCTTGAGCGCCTCGAATTCCATGAACGGATTGTTCCGGCATCTTTCTTTTGCTGTTACGGTCCTGGCCATCATTTGCAGTTTCCATGCTCCTGTTCTCGCAAAGGTAGCAGCGGGTATCTCGGGTATCGTCACAGATTCGAGCGGCGCGGCGGTGGCCGGCGCTACAGTGAGGGCGAAAGCGGTTGATACCGGCATCATCACCACTCGCCAGACCAATACCGAAGGCTTCTACGCCTTTGTGGATCTGCCGCCCGGCCACTATGACATTGAGGTTGAACAGACCGGTTTTGGTGCATTTCGGCAGGCAGGAGTGCTGTTGGATGTTGATTCCGCCAAGATCATCAACATCACGTTGAAGGTTGGCAAGGTTGGGGAGACGGTGAGTGTCACCGCCGACGCCGTCCAGCTCGACACGGCGAGCACCCAAAATGGAGAAGTCATCCGCGAGGCCACCATCACCGCAATGCCTCTGGTCACGCGCAGCTACACCGATCTTTTGGCGCTTCAGCCCGGCGTCACCCCGGTCTCCTCGGGACTCTCCGGAGGCCAAGGGGGAGAGTTCAGCGCGACCGGCTTTAGCATTAACAACGTTTCAGGAGATCTCAACGCCGGGAACGTCTCGGTCAACGGACAACGCGAATCCGCCAACGGATTTCTGTTGAACGGGACGACCGTCCAGGAATTCGCCTTTTCCGGAGCCGGCATCATTCCGAATCTTGATTCCATCGCTGAATTCCGTATCGTGACGAATAACTTCGACGCCGAGTACGGCAACTATGCCGGTGGCCAGATCAACGTCATCACCAAATCAGGAACGAACCGTTTCCACGGAAGTGCGTTCGAGTTCCTACGCAATCGCGCGTTTGACGCCACGACTTATTTCGCCACTCAGAAGGATGACCACAAACAAAACGAGTTCGGTGGTACGTTTGGTGGCCCTATCCTGCGCGACAAGCTCTTTTTCTTCGGTGACTACCAGGGCAACCGAGTGATCATCGGCCAGACTGGCTCAACTGGCCTCGTCCCAGTTCCAACCAATGCCGAGCGCAGCGGCGATTTCTCAGCAGTCGCTAGCTCCATGACTGGTACCGTTCAGGGGCCGGGTTGGGCGCAACAGCTTTCCAGCACCTTGGGATACAACGTAACCGCGGGCGAACCATATTACTTCACAGGTTGCACCTCCGCGCAGTGTGTCTTTCCAGGCGCGCAGATTCCGCAGACCGCGTTCACGACGCCATCCTCAAACTTGCTGCAATTTGTACCGCCAGGAAATGCCGGCGACGGATTCTTCTCCAATCTCGCGGCGCCGGTTCGCCTTGGTGACAACAAAGCAAGCGGCCGTGTGGATTACAACTCACACCTCGGCTTGTTGAGCGGATATTACTTCTTCGACCAATTCCGGCAGGACAATCCGAATCCATTCCTTCCCGGTTTTGGCAGTGAAAATTACGGCCGATCGCAGGTCGTCAACATCGGCCATACGAAGTCACTCAGCCCGACATCCATAAACGGACTGCGCGTCGGTGCTACCCGCCTTCTGTTTCTGCAGCACAAGCCCACTGGCGGCGGCAGTGAAACTCCCGCATCGCTGGGCTTCCAGGAGGGCCCCAATACGTTGGGCATTTCTCCCTCGCTCCCGGCATACGCCCATGTTCCGAACATGCACTTCAGCACCTTCTCCTTTGGTGCATCCGGTGGGCCTCTCGGAATTACAGAGACGACTTACCAGATTCTCGACAACTTCAGCCGCGTCATTAGAACGCACACTCTGACATTCGGTGGGCAATTCCGCTATAACCAGCTCACCGAGTACAACGGCGGATCGAACGGGGACTTCCAGTTCTCCAACGGCGCCAATGGGGAAACGGGCCTGGAGTTCGCGGACTTTCTCATCGGAGCGCCCTCCGGTTATTCGCAAGGACAGGGCTATCCATCGTATGGACGCTCGCGCTATATAGGCCTGTTCGGTCAGGACAGCTGGCGCGTCAAGCCGAACTTGACGCTGAATTATGGGTTGCGTTGGGATGTGAGCCGTCCCTGGTCTGAGAAATATGGTCAGCTGGAAACGCTGGTACAAGGCCTGAATTCGACACGATTCCCAGGTTCTCCGACAGGCTGGGTATTCCCCGGCGATCCTGGCATTCCGAGCACATTGGCCCCGACCCGCTACAACAACTTTGCTCCCCGCATCGGTCTGGCTTACTCACCGTCCGCTGACTCGGGCCTCCTCGCAGCCTTGACCGGCGGTCCGGGAAGAACAAGCATCCGTATCGGATGGGGGAAGTTCTACAGCACGTTTGAAGGCGCCACGAACTTCAACGAAATCGGCGACGCGCCTTTCGGTGCCTTTTATGGCAGTCCTGTGCCTCCGGAGTTCGTGACCCCGTTTGTGGATCGCGGCACCGGGCACGTCGAAGGGCAGCGTTTCCCCGTTCCTCTTCCAACAACAAACACCGTTATCAACTGGGCGAACTTCCTGCCCATCGGCACTTCGCCCGCGTTCTTCTACAGGAACGTCCTGCCGTATACCGAGGAATACCAACTCTCGATCGAGCGGCAATTAGGAACTGGAACGCTCCTGAACCTTAGCTATGTTGGGACGCAGGGGCACCATCTGCTGTCCTCGTTGGAGGCCAATCCCGGCAACCCCGCTCTATGCCTGAGTGTCAGTCAACTCAGCCAGGTTACGGACGGCAACGTGTGCGGGCCTGGCGGGGAGAATGGTGTGTACTCTCCCGTCGGGGGCGGAACGATCAATAGCACCCGCGGACCATTTGGCGCAGCATTCAGCAGTGATGGCTACTTCATGAGCAACGGCTTCTCCGGGTACAACTCGCTGCAATTGAGCGTACGGCAGCGAATTCAACGCCTTGAGTTCCTCGCCGGTTACACTTATTCCAAATCCCTGGACAACGGCTCCGGTTATGGCGAGCAGATCGATCTGCTGAACCCCGGGCTCAAGTCGCTTTCTGCCTTCGATGTCCGGCACAACTTTGTAGTGAGCTACGACTACCAGCTGCCCTTCGATCGCTGGGGAGGCCCGAGCCGGCTCGTGAAGGGCTGGCGGTTGAGCGGCATCACCAGGTTCTCCAGTGGAATTCCTGTCACCCTGATCGAAACGGACGATAATTCGTTGCTGGGTACCAGCAGCGCGGGCGCAATTTCGCTACCCATCGATGTGCCGAACTTTGCCGGAGGCTCGCTGCACTATACCAATCCTCGCTCAGGGCTGCCCTATTTCAACACCTCATTGTTCAGTCCTGAGGCCCTCGGGACACTCGGTAACTCCAGGCGCCGGTTCTTCCATGGTCCTGGGATCAACAATTGGGATATGGCACTTCTGAAAGACACGCAGATCCGGGAAAGCATGAACCTGGAATTTCGTGCCGAGGCGTTCGACACATTCAACCATGCGCAGTTCAATCTGCCGGATGGAAATGTCGATGACGGCTCCTTTGGCCAAGTCACATCTGCCAATCCGGGGCGCATCATGCAGCTGTCCCTCAAACTGTTGTTTTAGACAACTATGATCGGCTGATCACTGGGGCGTCCGGCCAACGGGTGCCCCTTTCTTGCTTTCAGGGCTTGCCGTTGTTGGGATACGAACCTTATGAAGCCGAGGCACACGATGCTGTTTGCGAAGCTGCGATCGAATTGGCACTGCCCGTCCTCAACATCAATCCGATTCTTGTGCATCACCGCACTGGCTTGTGTTGCAGTTTCAACGGCTGGGGCTGAGCCCCGGAAAGATCGCACCGTCGTTGTAATCAGCCTGGATGGCTTTCCGGCGTATGCACTGGACGACCCGCGGCTGCCCATGCCCACGCTACGCAAGCTCGTCCGCGAAGGTGTTTCTTCATCGATGACGCCCGTCAATCCTACAGTTACATGGCCGAACCATACGGCGATGGTTACCGGAGTGGATGCCTCAGAGCACCATGTCCTGTTTGGAGGTTTGCTAACTCGCTCCGCGGAAGGTTCGCAGCCTGCGGTTGAGGCCTGGCGCGATAAAGATGTGATGGTTCATGCTCCAACCATTTATGACGCAGCTTTCCATGCTGGCCTCACGACAGCACAGGTGGACTGGGTGGCAATTTATGGTGCGAAGACGATCAATTGGCAATTCCCGGAATTACCCAGCCCTGATGGTGTGATCGAGCAGGACCTGATGGCCGATGGTTTGGTCACGGCCGACCAGTTAAGAACCTTCGAAAGTGGAAGCGAAGCTTGGCAGGACGAAATCTGGACCGATGCCGCGATCAAGATTCTGGAGAAGCGCCGTCCCAATCTTTTGTTGTTTCACCTGCTCATGCTCGACAACGCGAATCACGCCTATGGGCCTATGAGCATGGCCAGCTACACCGCCATGGCGCTATTGGACAGCAATCTCAGGCGTATCATGGATGCTCTTCAAAAAACCGGTCTCCTGCCAAATGCGGCGGTGATCGTTGTTTCCGATCACGGATTCAGACCATTCAAGTACAAGATTCATCCCAATGTTCTCCTGGCAGAAAAGGGCATTCTCCATCGGAATGGTTCAACGGCAAAGGGAGACGCCTGGGTTATGCCCGATGGAGGCGTTGCATTGGTGTATGTGACGAATCCTTCCCGGAGGGCCGATGTGACGGTGCACCTTCGGTCCGTCTTGGCTGGGGCGGAAGGCGTCGGTCACGTTTATAGTCCCGAGGAATATTCAAGCCTTGGCATTCCAACGCCCGCGGCGAGTGATCAAGGTCCCGACCTCTTTCTTGCTGCCGCACCCGATTACTTGTTTAGCGACGGCGTGGAAGGTGATTACAAAACGACGGTGACCGTCGGGGGCACCCACGGATATCTGAATACGGATCCCAAGATGAAAGCCATCTTCGTTGCTTGGGGCGCCGGAATTGGACCGAGTCGTCTGCCTGGCATTTCAAATCTGGACGTAGCGCCCACGATCGCCGCACTACTAGGTCTGGAAATGCCCAAAGCCAAGGGCCACGTCATCCAAGAAGTTATCGGTAGATCCGATGTACGCTGATGAGCAAATCGAGGAAGTGCTAAAGAAAATGGTAGGCCCGAATGGATTCGAACCATCGACCTCTTCCGTGTCAAGGAAGCGCTCTAGACCAACTGAGCTACGGGCCTACGTGAAACGAATGCATCAATTCTAACGGGCATCGCGGATTCCGGCAAACACTGCGTCCGGATTCCCTTTCGAACTCTCCGGTGTGCAATGCGGCTTTGAAATTATTCGTTTTCGGGCGAGGCCTGCCGTTTTTCGAGCGGAAGCCCGCGCGCAGCCAGGCGTAACAATTCCCCGCTCCTCTCGCGCAAGGGACGTATCTCTGCTGAAGTCGCAGTGGCCACAATCGCATTCACGAATTTCGAACAGCGAGTGTGCACTTGATCCGGAGTGACTCCGGGATAATTGCCGAGCGCAAGAATTTCCTTCAACCAGTGCTTGCCAAAACCGGCGTGCATAGTCTCGTCAGCCCAATCGAAGTCCATGTCGTGCTCGCTGAGGCTGTCGCCATAGCTATGAAAAAGGCGGGAACGCTGCTGCTTCTTCTGAATGTTCTTAGTCTCGAAGAAAAAAAGCATCCCAAGGCGGTAAATCGGGTCTTGCCCGGCTGTGCTCTCGTAAATATATGTTCCAAGTGGAATCTCCGCGGGTCGAAATCCCCACTGTAGTAGACGGTCGTAACCCATGTGGCAGTGTCGGGACTCGTCGTAAGTCCACCGAGCCGCATCTCGCACCCATTCCCAGGGTAGAGATTTTGCGAATGAACTCAGAATGACTCCGCCTGTCTCGACTGCCCAAACTTCATTCAGGTGGCTCACTGCAGCTCGCATCTGCAAAGCCGTACCTTCGCCGTAAGGAAAAGTCGAGTCAACGTTGTCGGGCCAGTAGAACCGGCAAGGCCAGAACCGTGGATCACGGGCAGGCTTGTCGGGAGTGGAATACGGAGTGGAGCCCGGCAGCCTTTCGATAGAGGTTGAGCACTGCGGCTCGACAACGGAAATTCCTCCGATTGCCTGCAGATGGTCGGCCATCGCGTTCGCCCAGCTATGAGCAGAAGCAGTGCCCTCCTCCGCCGATCGCGCTTCTAAGCACCACCCTTCCGCGCTTTGACACTGCCTGACCTTGTCCGCTAATGCACTCGAGAGAAAGCGCCGCGTAGGAGCGTCAGCAATCGGGTCGGAGAGATCGAGATACTGCCTGTAGGCATCGCGCAGCGCCGGCGCCAGAACGCTTGCGATCGCGAGCAGAAACGCGGAGACAGAGGGTGATTCCAGAAGATTCTGGAACAGCGCGATTAGCACGGCGTCTGCCCCTTCTTCCTCAAGCAATCGGCTAGGATAGCGCAGCTCAAAAACCCTTTCGCGGAGGGCATCCGCGACAAGGGCATCTTCCCAGATCGCCTGGGCGAGTCCCAACTTGACCGGCAATGAGGCAATTTTAGGAAGCCAAGCCGCCTGACTTAGCAGGAGTGCGCGCTCGCAAAAAAAGAAACGCTTCAATAAGTGCGCCGTATCGTGCCGCATCCACCGACCCCGCAGTTGCTGATTCCCTGGGGAGTTCTCGCGGAGAGGAACGTTCAAGTCGCCGCTCATGATGACGCTCTCACCGTTTCGGGGATAGGCCGAATTCGATTCAGAACCTGTTGCAGATAAGGGGTAACCGCACCGCGCTTCGGGTAGGAAGCAATGGTTTGCCTCTTTTCAGTCGAAAGAGATGCGGCCGCCACGCCGAGGGCGATGGCCTCCCTTAAAGCCTTCCCTTCGCTGATACCAACCGCAAGGCCGGCATTAAACGCGTCGCCGGCACCGACCGTATCCAAAACATGGACGTCCGGAACCGAGAATGACTCTATCCCATCACGGCTTGCCCAAATCGCTCCTGCGGCGCCTCGCGTGAGCATTACATTCTCGCAACCAAGGTCTAGCAGCGAACGCGCGAGTTCCCAATCGGGGATTTCTGCGTTGGGTGGTAGTCCAAGGCAAACGCGCGCTTCGGTTTCATTCGGCGTTAATGCGAAGCAACAGCTGAGATCTTGCCCGCGAAGGTCAGTCGCTGGAGCCGGGTTGAGGATTGCTTTGACCGCGTAACCTTTGGCAATCCGTGCTGCTGCGAGTGCAGTCGCGAGTGGGATTTCTAACGGTGAGAGGATGACGTCCGATCGTCTGATCAATTCGGTATGAGCAGTCAGATCCTCCGGAGTGAGCTCTCCATTCGGGCCCATGTCGATCACGATCGCGTTGCGACCGCGAGCGTCTGTAACGATAAAACCAGCAGCGGTCGCCTTCGTGTTCGAGTACATAACCCCTGCGTTGCTGACGCCTTCAGTTGCTAGCAACGAAAGAAATTGCTCGCCGAAGATATCGCGCCCAATCTTGCCAATGAATGCCGCGTCTGCGCCGAGACGCGCGGCGCTCACCACTACGTTCGATCCTTTTCCCCCGTGCGTGGTCTGGTAGTTGTGTCCGTGAACCGTTTCTCCCTCAACGGGCAGACGCTCGGTATCCATCGTCAGCGCCACGATGTAGCTACCGACTACCGTTACCTTATTCAACGCAACGATCTCCTCAGGATCAAAGCTAGCCAACCCATCTACTGCGGCTGCTGCGCGTCCGTGGGAACGTTTGGGTTCCCTGCGGCGCTTTCTGCGGATTTTTCCTTCTCGATCTGCTCGACGATGTGAGTTTCTTTTTTCGCCAATTCGGGCTCGCCGAGACGGCCATAGATTCTAGCCAGGGCTACATGCGCCTCGAGTTCTTTCGGATTGAGGCTGACCAGATGTTCGAACAACGGCCGAGCGCCAGCGAAATCGCCGCTTTGCATAAGAACGGTCGCCGATACGTACTGGATATGAGGGTCATGCGGTTTCAGTGCGCGGGCCCGCTTACACGCTCGCAATGCTTCGGGCAGATTCTCACTCCCAAGATGGTTGAGCATTTGCGCGAGCGTAATCCAGTAGGTGGCATTCTCCGGATGCGTTTTCACGAGTGTGCGGAAGATTTCGACCGAGTGCGCGTAATCGCCTTCAGAGGCCACACATGCGGCAAGCAAGAAGTGTGCCTTGTCGAGGTCAGGAGCGATACGTACCGCCTCTTCAAACTCTGGTTTCGCCTCCTTCAGCTTGTTCTCGCTGTAATAGGCAAGCCCCAGGTCGTAATGGAATTCGGGGAAAGATCCGAACTTGTCGCGCACCGCTTGCAGAAAATCGACTGCCACGCCGAAGTGTTGCCAACCGAGCAAAGCTTCCGCGAGCAACATGCTGTACACCCTGGAGTTGGAATTGATTTGAACTGCCATGCCCAACTGCTCTACGGCGTCTTCGTACCGTGCGCGCTTGAAGAGCAATCGCCCCAGCTCCCCGTGCAAGCTTTCCGAGTTGGGATTAGCCTTGAGGGCTTCACGCAAGACATTCTCGGCTTGCTTGGGTCTCGCCGCACGCACGAGAGCAGCAGACCTCGAAATGGCTGCCTGCTCCGCCGTCTGCGCATGAGAAGTCACGGCAGCCATTACAGCGAACACAAGCAGGAAAGGTATCGCCCACTTAGGCATTCTGGCCATTTTACAGCCGTCGTCATATGCTTCGGCCGCTAAAGTCTCCACGGCTTTCCGCTAGAATAAGCTGCTTATGGCATGGACTCGGGGTTGGCCGGCTTATCTCTCATTCCTGTTTTTAGGCATGACTGTTGCCGCCGCTACTTCCAATGAGCTATTCCACGAGGTTCCTTCCAGCGAGAGCGGCGTCACCTGGACACACCACAACGGCTTTTCTCCTCAGCACTATTTGCCTGAGTCCACCGGTCCGGGAGTGGCGATTTTCGATTACAACAACGACGGGTGGATGGACATTCTGCTTGTCGATTCGGGCACCAGCGTCTTCTATAAGCCCGACGTCCCGTTACATCCCGTACTTTACCGAAACAACGGAAACGGAACTTTCACCGATGTTTCGAAAGAAGCGGGATTGAAGGCAGATATCTTCGGCCAGGGTGTCGCGGTGGGGGACTATGACGGTGACGGTTACAAGGACATTTTCATCAGCGGCTATGGCAAGTGTGTGCTCTATCACAACAACGGGAATGGAACCTTTTCGGATGTGACTGCCGCGAGTGGTATCGCTCCTCCTCAGTGGGGAAGCAGTTCCTTGTGGTTCGACTACGACAACGACGGCAAGCTGGATCTTTTTGTCGGGGAATTCGTGGATTATTCCAGCCTCAAAGTTTGTTCCGCTGCGGAATCCTACGGAGGTGAGTCCGGCAATGCCCAGGCGGCCTATTACTGCACGCCAAAAATCTTCAAGCCGATGCCTAGTGAACTTTACCGGAATCTTGGGAATGGCAAGTTTGCCGATGTCAGCGCCAGCACGAGCATCGGCTCGAAACCGGGCAAAGCCTGGGGTGTCGTTGCGACCGACATTAATAACGACGGTTTCATGGATCTATTCGTCTCGAACGATATTGTCCCGAATTATCTTTGGGTCAATCGCGGCGGGAAGAAGTTTGAAGACGTCGGCGTGGAAGCTGGAGTGGGGTACAGCAGTGATGGCGCGCCTCGCTCCGGCATGGGGGTGGATGCAGGAGATTTCGACCAGGATGGGAAGCAGGATCTGATTGTAGGAAACATCGATACGCAGACGCACTCGCTTTATCGCAATATTGGCCAGGAAATGTTTGATGACCTGAACCTCAAAACCGGAGTGAGCCAGGCCACTCGGATGATGAGCGGGTGGGGATTGCAGTTCCTCGATTATGACAATGACGGTTGGCCGGACCTCGTCCTATCGAACGGCCATCCGGATGACGCAGTCGAGAGCCGGAATGCCGGAATTGGTTACCGCCAGCCACTGATCCTGATGCACAACTCGGCTGGCGCAAAAATGGAAAATGTGAGTGCCGAAGCAGGCGCGGCGTTTAGCAAGAAATACTCGGCCCGCGGCTTGGCCGTCGGCGACCTGAATAATGACGGCTACCCGGACATCGTGTTCGCGGAGAACGGCGGACCGGTTCATATCCTGATGAATACGGCCGCGAGCGGGAACAACTGGCTAGGACTCGTGTTGCTTCCTAAAACGACGAATCCTGAGGCGAGCGGGGCGGTCATCCGCTGGAGCGTCGGCGGCAAGATATTCTCCAGGTTGAAAACGGCCGGAGGCAGCTTTCTTTCGAGCCATGATCCCCGCGAGATTCTCGGCGCTGGCAAGGGAAACATAGACTGGGTGGAAATCAAGTGGCCGCGGCCGAGCCAACACGTAGACCGGATCAGCAAGCCGCAAATGAATCGCTACCTAACGGTCACGGAAGGACAGGCGTCGGGCGTCCCTGCAACCAAGTGATTCGTCTTTGGTAAAGCTTTGCCCGGAGTTGCAATACGGTAGTGCTTCCGGCGACAATCGTGGCGTGGCGAGAAAGTCCAATTCTGCTAACACGAAGGCGAAATCGCAGATAACCTACGCGTTCGTTCCCGGACAGATCGTGATTGTGACCCTGAGCAACCCTCGGGAAAAAATCTGGGGAATGATTCTGGCTCTTGCGGCTGAAGGCCTGAGCCTCAGCGGCGTAGAATTGGCGTCGTTTGAAGACCTCACCGTCATGGTGAGGGATGGTGAACCGTTCACGCCGGCGGTAATTTTTTTCCCAATGCATCGTATTGAAAGGGTTGAGCTGGATCTTCCCGATGGCAGCTTGCCGTCGCTTTCGCAGCGCTTCTTCGCCAAGACCGGGCTGGATCCGGCAGCAGCGCTTGCTCCCACTAGAAAAACGCAAGGCGATAACGCATTCGATGCTTCGTCGCTTCCTTCGCAGGAGCCCGCGTGAAGTTCTCGCAAGTCTTCACCGCACCCAATCAGTTGACGCTGCTGCGCATGATATTTGTCCCGTTTATCGTCATCTATCTCGTGGACGGACACTATCTTTCGGCATTAGTACTTTTTGTTGTGGCTGGCTTCAGTGATGGGTTGGATGGGCTTCTGGCCCGAACCCTTCATCAGCAAACGCTACTCGGCCAATACCTCGATCCGATTGCTGACAAACTTCTGCTGAGCACAATGTTCCTGGTGCTTTCCATCCTGCACAAAATTCCGTGGAAGTACACGGTCGTGGTATTCAGCCGGGACATCTCGATTCTGGCGGCCAGCGCGGTCCTGTTCGCGATCGCAGGGTTGAGAAACTTCCGTCCAAGCATTTTCGGAAAGGCGAACACATTCTCCCAGATCAGCGCGGTTTTTTTCGTCCTGTTGTTCGCGATCCGGCCCATCCGCTGGATCTGGATCTCCCGGGTTGTTTTCCTGCGGGCTACCTTTTTCTTCACCATCTTGTCAGCGCTTCACTACGTGATTCTGGTGCAACAACGTTTGCGCGAGCATACGCACGCGCTCCCGCCTCCGGCGATTTGAGACAATTTGACCGTCTTTCTTCCCCACCCCTAGAATCTTAGGTTCGTCTTTGGGCAGCGCGAACCCGCTATGGCGCTCAAACTCTACAACTCGATGAGCTCAAAGATCGAGGAATTCCGCCCTCTTCTCGACCATGAAGTGCGCATGTATGCCTGCGGACCGACGGTGTACGACTATGGGCACATCGGCAACTTCCGGACCTTCGTGGCCATTGATCTCTTGCGGCGCGTTTTGCTTCAGTCCGGATACAAAGTGCGCCACGTCATGAATATCACCGATGTGGATGACAAGATCATCCGCAACGCCGCACGAGATGGCCTGAGCGTCAAAGACTACACGGCCAAGTACGAGCGCACGTTTCTTGAGGACTCGGCCATGATCAACATCGAGCAGCCCATCCTTGTGAGGGCGACCGAGCATATTCAAGAAATGGCCGAGTTCGTGGCAAAGCTCGTTGAAAAGGGTTTGGCGTATCGGACCGAAGATGGCTCGTATTACTTCCGGATCGCGAAGTTTCCCCAGTACGGGAAGCTCTCCAAGAAAGATTTCAGCGGAATGCTCGATGGTGCGCGCGTAGATAACGACGAATACGAGAAGGACAGTGCTCGGGATTTCGCATTGTGGAAAGCGCCGAAGCCCGGAGAAGCATCGTGGGATACGGCGATCGGCCCTGGACGCCCAGGCTGGCATTTGGAATGCTCGGTCATGTCGATGCAGGAGTTAGGAGAGAGTTTCGACCTGCACGCCGGTGGCGAGGATTTGATGTTTCCTCATCATGAGAACGAGATCGCTCAATCGGAGTCGATGACCGGTAAGACTTTTTCCCGCTTCTGGTTTCACGCACGTTTCTTGCTGGTCGAGGGCGAGAAAATGTCGAAGAGCCTGGGAAACTTCTTCACCTTGCGCGATCTTGTGCTGAAGGGGCACAAACCATCCTCGATTCGCTATCTCCTCGCGTCGGTGCCCTATCGGAATCAGCTGAATTTCACCTTCGATGGATTGAAACAGGCTGCGGTGTCAGTCGAACGACTGCGAAACTTTCGCCAGCGCCTGAGCACGGGAAATTTTCCAGCTGGATCGAACCGGCGGATGAAGGCGCTTGCTGCAGAAACGGTCGAGAAAATGCGAGCGGCCCTGGACGATGACTTGAATACCGCGCAGGCGCAGGCCGCCATATTTGAAATGGTGCGCCAGGCCAACGCGGCAGTCGATGCCGGCGAAATACGAAAAGGGGACGTGGGACCGCTCCTCGATGCGATCGCCAAGTTCGATCAGATCTTTGCCGTGCTGGAGGACGATGATGCCGCGAAGATGAAGCGCGTAGTCGAGTGGGCTTCGGCGGAAGGCCGCGAAAAGGACGTTACGGATGCGTTGCAGGAGGCTGTGCAAACTGGCCAAATCCCCGATGCGGTTATCGAATCCAAGATCGAAGCGATGAAGGCGGCTCGGGCGGCTCGTGATTTTAAAGCTTCAGACCTGATTCGAGCGGAACTCACTGACGCAGGAATTATTGTTGAGATCAGTAAGGACGGTATTCGGTGGCGAAGGAAGTAGCGCCTGCAGTGTTAAGCTGAATCCAGAGCACTCCTCCCATGAAGTCTCTCGACGAATATCTTCGCGATGCCGAGCTTGCCCACGGGCATTTGTGCGCGGGGCAAGTGCTCGGAGTGCGTCTGGCGATGCTGGGGCTGCAGAAACTCGGTATCGAGGATCCTCATGGAAAGGATCGCAAGAGGCTGGTTACTTTCGTCGAGATCGACCGCTGCGCGACGGATGCGGTAGCGGTTGTGACGGGTTGCAGACTCGGAAAACGTGCCCTCAAATTCCGAGACTGGGGAAAAGTCGCGGCGACGTTTGTAGACCTCAACAACGGTCGCGCCATTCGCATTGCAGCCAAAGAATCCTCTAAAGCCGAAGCTCGAAGATGGCATCCAGAGATCGAGAACAAGAACCAGCAACAGATGCTGGCTTACCGGCAGATGCCGGACGACGTTTTATTCGCGACGCAATGGGTGAAGGTCGATTTGCCGCCCGAAGAATTTCCTGGATACAAGAGCGAGCGCGTTGTCTGCGGGACCTGCGGCGAGGGAATCAACTTCCGGAGAGAGATTCACCGCGGCGGGAAGATTCTTTGTCATGGGTGCGCTGGAGAAAGCTACTACACGGCCGCTGAGAACTGAGCTGATCCGCAACGGGGTGCCGTGCGGTCTCATCCCCCCTCTCAAATAAATCAAAGTAATTCTCGATTCCATAACATCTCATGTCGTTATTTCACATCTCTCAGGTTTTGCCCTACAGCGAACTCCCACCTTTATTACTTGAATACTCGGCTCTTTACCAACTTTTACATACTTCAGTTGATATCGGAAAGCTGTGAATCAGGCCAACATTACAGGTGCGCTGAAAATAGCCGGAACAGAGCATTCACATGCGCTCTGCCGGACGGAGGATAACGAATCTATATGAAATGGTTGAGTGGCATATTCATAGCGACGGCCCTGACGGTGACACTAGCCTGCTCGAGCAGCACGCAAGCTCCTGACGTCACCGATAACGTCCGGCACGCCCTCGATAACGCTGGCCTGACTGACGTTCACGTGTCTCAAGATCGGGATAAGAACGTCGTGACCCTGACCGGAACGGTTCCGGGCGATGATGACAAGTCCCGTGCAGAATCGATCGCCAGATCATTAGCTGGTTCCGCTGTCATCGCAAATGAAATCGGTGTGCGGCCCAATGGCGACCAGGGAACCGCGAAGAAAGTCGATTCCGAATTGGATTCCGGTATAGACAAGAACCTGGAAGCGATGCTGGTTCAACACAAAATGAACCATGCGGTTCGTTATGACGTAAACAACGGAGTTGTGACGCTGAAGGGAAATGTTCCATCCCAAGGTCAGCGCTCCAACGTAGAGAAACTTGCGCAGGAAGTGCCGAATGTGAAGCAGGTAGTAAATGAACTCGAAGTTAAGAACCAGCGAGCAACTTCTACGAAGTAGGTGATTTAAAAGTTTCATTCACTGGGACGGAGAGTAGTTGGCGGCTTCTGTCCCTACTAGCAAATTTTTCCGGAGGCTCTCGGCTTCTTAGAGAGTCTCCGGAATTTTCAGGGTGTGTACTTTCCCGCCCGGACCGGTGCGCAACGATGAAAAAATCCGCGAACGAAGAATCCGATCGCATGATGCTTTTGTTGCAAGAGCTGGCCGTGCTGAAGCAGGTCTCGAACACGGCGGACTCAGGATCTCCGAGCAGTGGAAGACGCCGCAAAGAAATCGGCAGGGAAATTAAAGCGCTCGCAGCGGAGAAGAAAAAGGTCAAGAGCAGTTAGTATCGAACTGAACCGAACGCGGCCGACTAGTGCTTATTGGAGCTCTGCTCGTAGGCGTGGGCGATTCGTAAGATTGTAGATTCGTCGAAGTGCTTTCCAAGAATCTGCAAACCAATCGGAAGTTTCTCCTTAGTGTTACCACAAGGCACCGAGATGGCCGGAATTCCGGCCAGATCTGCCGTGACCGTGTAAATATCCGCCAAATACATCGACAAGGGATCGTTGGATTTCTCCCCAAGCCGGAACGCGGGGGTAGGGCAGGTTGGTGTGACGACCGCGTCGACTTTCTGGAATGCATGATCGAAGTCCCGCGTGAGCAGTGTCCGTACTTTCTGAGCTTTCAGGTAGTAGGCATCGTAGTAGCCAGCGCTCAGGGCGTAGGTCCCGAGCATGATTCGTCGTTTTACTTCGGGCCCAAAGCCTTCGTCTCGACTCCGGCGGTACATTTCCGATAGCGTCTTTACGCCGCGCGCCCGATAGCTGTAGCGCACGCCGTCGTAACGGGCCAGGTTAGCCGATGCTTCGGCGGTTGCAATCAAGTAATACGTCGGGATCGCATAAGGCGTATGCGGCAGCGAGATGGGAACGATTTCGCAGCCCAGGCCTTTCAACTGATCGATGGCCTGATCCACGGCTTGGCGGACTTCGTTGTCTAACCCTTCACCGAAATATTCTTTCGCGACGCCAAGCCTGACGCCGCGGACCGGTTTATCCAGTTCGGCAACGTAATCGGGAACTGGCACATCGGCGGAAGTGGCATCCATCGGATCACGGCCGGCAATTATGCGGAGCACGAGCGCCGCATCTTTCACTGTCTTGGTAAGGGGGCCGATATGGTCGAGCGAAGAGGCGAACGCGATCAGTCCATAGCGCGACACGCGGCCGTAAGTAGGAGTCAGGCCAACAACTCCGCAGAAAGACGCCGGCTGACGGATGGAACCTCCGGTGTCGGAGCCGAGGGCAGCGACCGCTATGTCGGCAGCGACGGCTGCGGCCGATCCTCCGGAGGATCCTCCCGGAACGCGATTAAGATCGCGCGGATTTCGAACCGGGTAAAATCCCGAATTCTCGTTCGACGACCCCATAGCGAACTCGTCGCAGTTGGTCTTTCCCACGATAACCGCCCCGGCCTCTTCGAGACGGACAACCGCGGTGCAATCATAGGGCGGAACGTATTTGTCGAGAATCTTAGATCCGGCTGTAGTACGCACGCCCCGAGTACTCATGACATCTTTGATGGCAACAGGGACGCCAGCCAACGGCGGCAGTGGTCTACCTTCGGCGGCTGCGCGGTCGATGCGGTCCGCCTGTTCGATCGCGCGGTCGCGGCATAGGGTCAGGTAAGCGCCGACCTGTCCATCTTCCTTCTTGATGCGGGCATAGTGTGCCTCGGCAAGCGCTAGTGCCGTGGTCTTTCGCTCTGCGATGGCAGAGCGGGCAGCATCGATGGTGAATTGGGTCGGCTCCATGCTGTGCTGGCTATCTTTCAATCACTTTTGGTACTTCAAAGAAATCATCATCGGCATCGGGCGCATTGGAGAGCGCCTCATTATGCGGAAGAGACTTACGCAGTCCCTCGAGAATATCTTCCCGGCTGGCATAGGCGAAGCGTTCGCTGCCTTGTTTCGACTGGTCGACGCCGTAGCGGTCTGACACCTGCGCCATCGGTGGCACGTCACTGGTGTCGAGCTCGTTCAGTCGATCCATGTAATCGAGGATCGAATTCAGGTCGCGGACCATGTTGGAACGCTCTTCTTCCGAGAGCTCAAGATTGGCAAGGTCCGCCACGTAAGCGACATCTTGTTCAGTGACTTTCATGGAATTACTCAGATTTCGCCGGCCGCCCGAGCTGGAGCCACAACAAACTCGATGCGGCATACCGGCTGCTTCGTGAATCGATTGATGGCTACAAGGTATTGCGGAGCCAGCGATTTCAGCTCCGACCTCCAGCCCGCGTCAGACACTTCTACGCTCAGGATCCCGTCTTGAAAGCCCAGAGCCCGCGTGCGTTCCGCGACGGCGGAGCCGCAAACTACAGGCCAAGCCAGCAGTGGCGCTTGAGCCGGAGGTGCAAGCCGGATCGATTGCGCCAAAAGCTTATCGATACCGGTGCTGGCCCGTTCCAACATTTTCCCCTCAAGAGTTGCATCACTTTGCCGTGATCATTTGCGGCAAGAATTGAAATTTTAACATTCCCGGTGCGGTGGAAGATTATGCGGAATACCCGACCTCTCGACTGAGCCGGGCTTTCGGCTCTACTTTGCCCGGCTCTACGCCGGAAATTCACGATGGACGAATTCGAGCGCTTGATCACGCGAAAGCAATCGGCCTTCCAGTTGTGCGTCTTCGACCGCGCCGAGGATTTCTTTGAACCTGGGGCCCGGTGTATGTCCTGCCGCAATCAGATCATCCCCGGTGACAAGCGGCTTGGGACGCATGGTTTCCGGTGGAATTTCTTTGCGTTTCTGGAGGAGAAATTCGTACGTAGTGAGAATGCGATGACTGGCGAGGCAATCCGCACGATGCAGGGCCAGATGTTCATCGAACGCCGGCAAGCGCATGAACTTCTTCAAGGTTGATTCTTTCATGCGGCTGACGTGGCCAAAGCGCATGTGATTGTCGATCAAAGCAAGGATCTGCTCGGTTTCGTCGTTTGAGAAACGCAGGCGGCGGCAAATTACTTCCGCGATCTTCACGCCGACCTCAACGTGCTCGTCGAACCGGATGCGATCCGGGGCAACTCGAAACGTGGCGGGCTTGCCGACGTCGTGCAACAGCGCACCCCAGGCCAGCGTCATTGGGCAGGGCTGCGGCAGGTTATCGAGCAGCATCAGCGTGTGGATGAAAACGTCTCCTTCAGGGTGAAACTCGGGTGGTTGCTGGACGCCTTTCATCCGGGAAATTTCAGGCAGAACTTGCTCCAGCAAGCCGCTCTTGTCCAGCAGAAGAAAGGCGCGATGCCCGCGGCCCTCGATCAACATGCGGGTGAGTTCGTCGCGCACGCGCTCGTGAGAGACCATCTGGATTTGCGACGCGAGTTCTTGCATTGCCGCGAATGTGTCCTGGTCGATGACGTATTCAAAGCGCGCGGCGAAGCGCACAGCCCGCAACATGCGTAGCTTGTCTTCCTCGAATCGCCGCTTAGGCTCGCCGATAGTCCGAACGATCCCCGCTTTGAGATCTTCCCGACCACCTACATAGTCGGACACCTCACAGGTGATGGGATCGAGAAGCATGCCATTGATGGTGAAATCGCGCCGGGCGACATCTTCTTGCGGAGCTCGACTGAACCGGACTTCGTCGGGATGGCGTCCGTCGGAATAACCAATGTCGCTACGAAACGTCGCTACTTCGACACAGTGAGATTTCGCGGATGGTTCCCCACCTGAGACAATTTGTTCCTCGGGCGCGGGGACGAGCACGACCCCGAATTGCGCTCCCACCGCATACGTTTCCGGGAAAATTTCCATGACCTGTTGCGGAGTCGCATCGGTCGCAACGTCGTAATCCTTGGGCTCGCGTCCGAGCAAAAGATCGCGCACGCATCCTCCCACCAGAAAGGCTTGGAAGCCTTGTTGGCGAAGCTTTTGAACGATCTGGGCGGCGAAGTCTTTGAGCAAGCGATACTGATCCTCAACACGATCATAACGCTCTGGAATGGGCAGTTGGTCTTAGGGGCAATTTTGATTGATGATTTCTTGATTGTTGATCTTCAAGAATCCGGATCGCCGGCGGTACAGTTCGTCGCAGAATGTGAAGAACAGGGTTTCCACTAATATAGACAAATGGCCGACGTTTACATTCTTGGGATCGAGAGCTCTTGTGATGAAACTGCGGCGGCGGTGGTGCGGTCCGGCGAACAATTGATTTCTAGTGTCGTGGCCTCTCAAATCGCAACGCACAAGCCATATGGCGGAGTTGTGCCAGAGCTGGCTTCGCGCGAGCATTTGCGGGCGATCATTCCCGTAGTCCGCCAAGCACTGGCCGCAGCGAAGCATACGTATGAGTCCGTTGACGCAATTGCAGTGACTCGCGGACCCGGCTTGGCTGGTTCGCTGCTCGTCGGCATCAGTTATGCCAAGGCGCTGGCATATGCGCTCGAGAAGCCCCTCATCGCCGTCAATCACCTCGAAGGCCACATCCACGCAGTGTTACTCGAAGAGCGGCAGAAGGGGAATCATCAAGTCGCATTTCCGGTTCTGGCGCTGGTGGTTTCCGGAGGACATACCCACCTTTACCTGGCTTCGCAGGAGAGAGATTCGTGGACATACGAGAACATCGGCCATACCCGCGACGATGCTGCCGGAGAGGCTTTCGACAAAGTGGCGAAGCTACTGGGGTTGGGATATCCGGGCGGCCCGGTGATCGACAGGCTGGCGCCGCATGGCGACGCCGGCGCGGTGAAGTTTCCGCCTGCCCAGATCAAACACCGGGACCGGCGTGGACGCAATGACGGCCGAGCCGTAGATCCCGACGACAATCGGCCTCGGTTTGATTTTTCCTACAGTGGCATCAAGACGGCAATTTTGCGCTATGTCGAAGAACACGACATGCGTACCACTGTGGAAGCGCGACGCCACGCGCTCGCACAGATTGCCAAACCAAAGCTGGAAGACTATCTGGCCCATTGTGACCGGAGAACGATTGACCTAGTGGCGTCTTTCCAGCGTGCCATCATCGGCGATCTTGTGGCCAAGACCTTGGCAGCAGCCCGGGCGTACGACGTAGCCGCGTTGTTTGTGACCGGCGGAGTAGCGGCAAATCAGGAACTGCGCCAGACTTTTGAACGAGCCGGAGGCGAGGAGGGATTGCCTGTGTTTTTTCCGTCTCGCCCGCTCTCGACCGACAATGCCGCCATGATCGCAGCGGCAGCATATCCGAAATTTTTGGTGAAAGACTTCGCGGCGATGGACTTTTCCGCGGAAGCGGGCCTGGTGTTGCGCTAGATTTACTTCCCAGCTTTTTGCGTGCGAGCGGATTGGCGCTCTACGACTTTCAGCGCTTTACCGAGTTGCATGTCGATGTCGACGTCCTTGTCGATCACAAAGTCTGCCTGATGCTGCGGTTTTTCGACGTTTCGGGCACGACCCGCTACAACGATGATTGGAACGCCGGCTAATTCCGATTTGCCTTTGACCGCTGAGATCAGCTCTTCCCCCGACATCTTCGGCATCTGCAAGTCAGTAACGATCAGTTCTGGACTCAGATTTTCAAGAAGTTCCAGGGCCTCTGCTCCGTTGCTCGCCGATTCCACCGCGTAGCCATGCTCTTCCAAAAAGCGGCAGACGGTGTAGCGCATCAGCATGGAGTCGTCGACGACCAAGGCTACTTTTGGCATAAGCAGGGGATTGAGTCCGCACGCACCCGTGTTCGGAGAATAGCAATCGAGTCTGGAATATAACAGTCGAAAGCCGGGCGGATGGTTACCAGCGTAACGGCTGGGTTGCTCAGAATTCTTCGGTCGTTCGCTCTTCGATGTTCATGTCCTTGAACTCGCTGGATTCGAAGATTTCCCCGCATTCCTTGCACTCAACAAACTCGGCGTCTTCGTCGCGGCTGACGATTTGCACGCGAGGATGCTTGCATGGCTGTAGCTTGGCAGCGTTCTGAGCAGCGGAGGGCGGCTTTGAGCTCATAAATCCGGAAGAGCCCTTCGGATCCGAGGGGCAGTTTCGCGGGGAATTTTCCGCCCATTTTAGCGTTGGCTGAGCGCTTGTCAAGCCCTCATCAGTTACCCGAAAACGAGACCTTGGTACTACCCGTCTTGGATGAAAGAGTAGTAACAAAGCAAGTCCGACCGTTCAGGTCGGGAATGCGTAAGCAGTTCAGCCATCTTTACTTACCATTCGAATTACGATCCAGTAGGTTGGCTGCTGAGGCTTGATTCGTCTTCTGAAGGTGACGTACAATAAACTCCGACAGAAACAGTCGGCTTTCTATCCGACTTCAATGGTCGGCTTTTAGAGGATTCGAACTCGATGTTAAAGCTCACGAAAAAAGCCGATTACGCCCTGATGGCGATGAAGCACCTGGCGGAGCGTCCCGCAGGCACGTCGCGGAGCGCGAAGGATGTGGCGGAGGCCTTCGGAATCCCTCCGGAAGCTCTGGCCAAGATTCTGCAGCGACTGGCAAAAGCGGGTTTGCTGCAATCACAGCACGGGATCAACGGTGGCTACACGCTGGCGAGGCCGGCGCATACGATCTCGGCATTTGAGGTGATTCAGGCGATTGACGGCCCCTTGTTCATCACTTCTTGCGTTACGGTTCGCGGGGAATGTGACCAAACGGATCGTTGTAACATTCGCGAACCGCTGCGAAAAGTGAATGAAAGCATTGAAGCTGTGCTGAAACGAATCAAAATTTCGCACATGCGGGAAGAACCAGAGGAACTCGACAGTAAAGCTCCCACGGCAGAGTTGGTCACAATCAGCTGAACCGTCGGAAGTGAAGATTCATCAAAGGTAGGAGAGGCAATCTAATGAGCACGGATGTGAAGATTCCCCAGGCACAGGCGCAGACCCAACACCCGAATGGCAAGGGTATCAAGCTGCCCATTTACATGGATAACCACGCCACCACCCCCATGGATCCGCGGGTGCTGGAAGAGATGCTGCCTTTCTTCATGGAAAAGTTTGGAAATGCAGCAAGCCGCAACCACTCGTTCGGCTGGGCGGCTGAAGAAGGAGTGGAGACAGCGCGCGAGCGAATCGCCAAGCTGGTCGGCGCCACCACGAAAGAGATCATTTTTACGTCCGGCGCGACCGAGAGCGACAACCTCGCGATCAAGGGTGCGGCCGAGATGTATCGCGAGAAGGGCAGCCACATCATCACGGCCGTCACGGAACACAAGGCCGTGCTCGATACCTGCAAGCGCCTGGAGAAATACGGTTATCGCGTGACGTACCTGCCGGTACAGAAGGATGGACTGATCGACCTCGACGACCTAAAGCGTTCGATCGATGACAAAACCATCCTGGTCACGATTATGTATGCGAACAACGAAATTGGTGTTCTGCAGCCGGTCGCTGAAATCGGCAAGATCTGTCGCGAACGTGGGGTGATCTTCCACACGGATGCAACGCAGGCCGTCGGCAAGGTTCCGACCGATGTGAACAAGCAGAACGTCGATCTCATGTCAATTTCCGGTCACAAGATGTACGGGCCGAAGGGTGTGGGAGCGCTGTACGTGCGCCGGAAGAATCCACGGGTGCAGATTTCCGCGATCATCGACGGCGGCGGGCACGAACGTGGCATGCGTTCGGGCACGCTCAATGTTCCCGGAATTGTCGGATTGGGCAAAGCGTGCGCTATCGCCACGGAGGAGATGGCACAGGAATCATGCAAGCTGGCCGGTTTGCGCAACCGGTTGCGCGACCGCATTATGGGCAAGCTCGACGAGGTATACATCAACGGCTCTGTCGAGCATCGCTTGCCGGGCAACTTGAATATCAGCTTCGCTTACGTGGAAGGCGAATCGTTGCTGATGGGCATCAATGACATCGCGGTGTCCAGCGGATCGGCATGCACCTCCGCAACGCTCGAACCATCTTATGTACTGAAGGCTCTCGGCGCGGGCGATGACTTGGCCCATAGCTCCATTCGCTTCGGCATCGGTCGCTTCAACACGGAAGCTGAAGTCGATTACGTCGCGGACCGTGTGATTGAGACCGTGGAGCGGTTGCGTGAACTTTCGCCGCTATACGAGATGGCGAAGGAAGGCATTAACTTAAAAGATGTGAAGTGGGCTGCGGAGTGACGAAGTTTCGAGGTTGCTTCGGAACTCTGAAACCCAAGTGCGGAACGCGTTAATAATTGAAACTTTGAAACCTTGAGACTTTGAAACCTGGAGAAGCAAATGGCATACAGCGATAAGGTGATCGATCATTACAACAATCCCCGGAACGTCGGTTCCATGGACAAGAACAGCACGGACGTGGGAACCGGCCTGGTGGGTGCACCTGAGTGCGGCGACGTGATGAAGCTGCAGATCAAGGTCAACCGTGAGACCAACGTCATCGAAGACGCCAAGTTCAAGACCTTCGGATGCGGGTCGGCGATTGCTTCTTCATCCCTTGCTACAGAGTGGGTGAAGGGCAAGACGGTGGATGAGGCTCTCACGATCAAGAACATGGACATCGTGAAGGAGCTTTCGCTGCCGCCCGTGAAGATCCACTGCTCGGTGCTGGCTGAGGATGCAATCCGTGCCGCAATCGGGGACTGGAAGAAGAAGCAGGATGTGGCCCAGCCGGTGGCTGCCGAAGCGAAGTAACTAGCTGCTGGTGTCATCCTGAGTGAAGCCAAGGGCCGACACACCACGGGTGCTGCGGGTAGAGTGCGTATATCCTTCGCGCTCAGGATGACAGGGCAATAAGAACTATGACGACTGCAACCGAACAGGCCGCACCGCAGGTCACCGCGAAGGGAATCACGGTGACCGAGAAAGCAATTGCCAAGATTCGCAGTGCGATGGCGAAAGAAGGCATTTCGCCGGAGCAGGGCGGGTTGCGGCTGGGAGTGCAAGGTGGCGGCTGCTCGGGACTGAGTTATAACATCCGCTTCGACACCCAGCCGCGAGAACGTGACCGTATCTTCCAGTACGGCGATGTGCGGGTATTCGTGGATCCGAAGTCGTTTATTTATCTGCACGGGATGACTTTGGATTACCAGGAAACTCTGATGCAGCAAGGGTTCGTCTTCGTGAATCCTCAGGCGACAAAGTCGTGCGGCTGTGGGACTTCGTTTTCCGCCTGATGCCCGAGAGACGTGGGCGCCCGGCCCGCGAAGCATTCGCCACCCGGAAATCTCGTCTTACTCAAGTTGGGCGAACCCGTATCGAAGGAAATGAGCAGCGAATGACTAAGTCCGCCTTAACTGTTATCAGCGCCAAACCGTTACCGAACGAGTCCCAGTCTTGCTGGTCGTGTGGCGCGATGCGAGCCTCTCATTTTTGCGGCGCTTGCGGAAAGGTACAGCCCCCCGCACCGGTGGACTACTTCAGCTTTTTCGGATTGCCTCCAAAGCTGAATCTGGATGTTTCGAATTTAGAAAAGTCATTTTATGAACTGAGTCGCAAATTGCACCCGGATGTGAGCGCGAGGTCTACGGGGAAGGAACAGGAGTGGAGTCTCGAGCAAAGTTCGATGTTGAACGACGCATATCGCACGCTCCGTGATCCGATCAAGCGTACCGAATATCTGCTGCACCTCGAAGGGATTTCGCTGGAAGAGCAGTCCAAGAGCGCGACGGAACAGGCCCGGACGAGCGGCGCCATCAAGAAACAGATCGTTCCGCCAGATCTTCTGGAAGAAGTATTCGAATTGAATATGCAGCTTGAAGAGCTGCGCGGGAATAACAAATTGGGCGAGCGCGATCCTGATTTGATCGCGGAAATCGAAAAGCAAAAGCGCAGTTTGGAAGACAAGCACGAGGTTTTGCTTTCGGAATTACAGCAACACTGGACTTCGTGGGACCGCTTCGTTGACCGGAGCCAGAGCGGATCACCCCCAAATGAGGCAGAGAGCGGGAAAATAACCGCCGGGATGCTGGACGTATTGAATCGCCGCAATTACATACGGAACCTGCTCCGTGACGTCAATGCTGCACTGGAGAACTGAAGAGGTTTGAAAAAAATGGGTTTGACTGACTACACCACTCTTGGGCGATCCGGATTACGCGTGAGTCCTTTATGCCTCGGCACAATGACCTTCGGTACGGAATGGGGCTGGGGTGCGGATGAAAGCATCTCTCGCTCTATTTTTGATCGCTATCTCGAAGCGGGCGGAAACTTCGTGGACACCGCCGACGGATATACAGGTGGCAAAAGCGAAGAGATGGTAGGGAAGTTTATCGCGGACCGCAAGTCCAGGGATAAAGTTGTACTGGCGACAAAGTTTACCTTCAATACGGATCCATCCAATCCCAATGCAGGTGGTAACGGTCGTAAAAACATCTACCGCGCGTTAGAAAGCTCATTGCGGCGCCTGCAAACCGACTTTATCGATCTCTACTGGTTGCACGCGTGGGACCGGATTACACCGGTTGAAGAGGTGATCTCAACGCTCAACGATCTCGTGCGTCAGGGAAAAATCCGACATTACGGATTTTCCGATACGCCGGCCTGGTACGTCGCGCGGGCCTATACTCTCGCAGAGAAATCTGCTCAGGAACATCTGATTGCTTTGCAGCTGGAGTATTCGCTAGTCGAGCGCAATATCGAGCGGGAGCACATACCCGCCGCGCAGGAGTTCGGGTTAGGCGTTTGTCCCTGGAGTCCCCTCGCCAGCGGATTCTTAAGCGGGAAGTACCGACGTGACGCAGAAGGAAGCAGCGACGGGCGATTAGAAAAGGTGAAGGACTCAGGGAACCCAGGCTTCCAAAAATTCACCGAGCAGAACTGGAAGATTCTCGACGTGCTTCTGGAAGTGTCCAGGGAGATCGGGCGCCCTCCAGCGCAAATTGCGTTGAATTGGGTGGCCACTCAACCGGGGATTACGTCAACGATTCTTGGCGCGAGCAAGCTGACCCAGCTCAACGACAATCTCAGTTCCCTCGAATTTACGATTCCTGCCGAACTACGTCGACGCCTGGACGATGTAAGCGCACCGGCTTCCATTCATCCATACGTGTTTTTTGAGCCGTTCATTCAGAACATGATCCATGGCGCGTCGCCGGTTTCTCGCTGGAACGCGGGGCAGAGGATCTCAGGTGCCGTAGGAATGTCCGAACCGAAGGAAGCGGAAGTCGCATCGCACGGAGTGAAATGACAGCAGACCGCATCGTGGGCATCGATCTCGGAACGACGAATTCCCTTGTGGCATTTATGCAGGGGCAGACGCCGGTCGTGATCCCGGGGGACGATGGCTCGAACCTCGTCCCATCGGTAGTGGCCCTGGACGAAAATAACCAACCGATTATCGGGAATGCCGCGCGGCGCCTTCTGATTGAAACGCCCGAGCGAGCGGTTTATTCAATCAAGCGCCTGATGGGCCGTGGCGTGGATGACATCCAGGAAGAGCTAAAGCTATTTCCCTTCCGAATGTCCGAAGACTTACAGCCTGGAGAGGTGCTCCGGATCAAGCTGGGCGACAAGACGTTTACTCCACCGGAAATCTCTGCTTTGATCCTGCGGCAACTCAAGCGCAACGCGGAGCGTTATTTCTCCGCTCCAGTCACGAAGGCCGTCATCACCGTTCCCGCTTATTTCAACGATGCGCAGCGTCAGGCGACCAAAGATGCGGGCCGTATCGCCGGGCTTGACGTTTTGCGCCTGGTGAACGAGCCAACTGCTGCGTCACTCGCGTATGGTCTTGACCAGAAGCAGAACGGAATTGTGGCTGTTTACGATTTGGGGGGCGGCACCTTCGACATTTCCATTCTCAAGCTGCACGATGGAATTTTCGAGGTCATTGCCACCAATGGCGACACCCATCTGGGCGGAGATGACATCGACAATCTGCTGATCACCATTGCCCTTGATGACATCCGCGGCGATCTGGGAATCGATCTTCGCCGCAACGCCGAGGCCGTTCAGGCGATCCGCAAGGCGGTGATCGAGGCCAAGATTTCACTTTCAGCACAACCTTCGACGAAGCTCGATATTGAATTGCCGGGCGGGAAACGCTACCAGCGGGAGATCACGCGAGAGCAGTTTGAGCAGTTGATTCAGCCGGTCATCGATCGTACCGTTGGGCCTTGCAGGCAGGCTTTAAAGGACGCCAATCTGAAGCCGGAACAGATCGATGAAGTTGTACTTGTCGGTGGATCCACGCGGATTCCCAAAGTGCGAGCGTTAGTACGGGAGATGTTCCGCCGGGAACCACATGTGGACCTGAATCCAGACGAAGTAGTGGCGCTCGGTGCCGCGGTTCAGGCGAACATTCTCGGTGGCGGGTCGGAAGCGACGCAGAACATGTTGTTGCTCGATGTCACTCCTCTTTCGCTTGGCATCGAAGTCGCAGGCGGTGTGACGGACAAAATTATTCTCAGGAATTCGACGATTCCTGCTTCGGCGACTCAGTTTTATACCACCCAAGTAGACGGTCAGGCGAACGTCGCCATTCACGTTCTGCAGGGCGAGCGCGAACTCGCGAAAGATTGCCGCTCCCTGGCGCGTTTCGATCTGAAGGGCATCCCCCCGATGGCTGCAGGAATTCCTCGCGTGGAGGTCAAGTTCCTCATCGACGCCAACGGCATTCTCCACGTTTCTGCTCGCGAACAGCGCAGCGGCAAGGAAGCCGAGATTCAGGTCCAGCCCAGCTATGGGCTGACTGACGATCAAGTTGAAGGCATGATCCTGGATTCGTTTGACAATGCGGAAGAGGACTTCCGGCGGCGACAGGTGATCGAGGCGCGCAATGAGGCAGGGACGATTCTGGCTGCTTTGGAAAAGGGCAAGAAGAGCCCGGCGTGGGGACATCTTACGACTGACGAGAAAAAGCAGATCGCCAAGATGGAAAAGGCGCTGCTCGCGACGAAAGACAGCGACGACTACGCTGAGATTCGCAAAGCGATAGAAGCCTTAAATCAGGGCACCACCCGCCTGGCTGAGCTCATGATGGACAGTGCGGTTTCGACAGCATTGAAGGGCAAAAACATGGATGAAACGGACCTGGGCGAAGGCCCGACCGCGCCTCATCCCATGGCAAAAGCAGAATTTGAGTAGTCCGCGGTGTTCCTCTATGGAACACATACCGCGTGAAGCAAACGAAGGAAGGCGAAGGAGGTTGAGGAGCAGCGATGGCTGACGAAAAAACACAGGGTGCGGGCGCCGCGACCGAAGAAGCTCCAGGCGAAAACACTGTGCAGGTCATATTCCTGCCGGAAGGCAAGACCGTGCAGTTTGAACATGGCAAGCTGCCCTACGAAGATCACGGCAAAGAGGAGTCGATCCTCGATATCGCCTTGAACTATGGCATCACGCTCGACCATGCATGCGGCGGGAATTGCGCGTGCACGACCTGTCACGTATGGGTCAAGGAAGGGGCTGAAAATCTTTCGGAGATGGAAGACGATGAGGCTGACCGGTTGGACATGGCTGCGGATCTGCAGCTAAACTCGCGTCTCGGCTGTCAGGCTCAAATCGTCAAACCGGGCAAAGTTGTCGTGGAAATTCCGGCCTGGAACCGCAACTACGTTTCCGAAGAACATCACTAGGAGCACGTCTATGCCGAAATCATTGACTTGGGACGACGCCGAAGATATCGGCATCCTGCTGTCAGAAGCGCATCCGGAAGTGGATCCGCTGGCCGTTCGGTTCACTGATCTGCATCGCTACGTTACCGAATTACCCAACTTCGCGGGCGATCCTAAAGCCTCGAACGAGGGCAAGCTGGAAGCGATCCAGATGGCGTGGCACGAGGAGTTCCAGGACCGCACGCAAGCCTGAGGTAAGATTTCAACCACAAAGGGGCCTAAGGATCACGAAGGAAGGCAGAGCGGTTTCTTTCGGGATCGTTCGTGCCCTTTATGGTTGATCCCTCAGAGAGTCGCTTCAGGCGCAAATTCATGCCAAAGCTTGCGGGGATTTTACAAAACTATGACAAGTGCCTAGGGGAGGATGGCTATCCTCTATGGAATTGGGCTGACCTTCAGAGGAAGGCCCTCTCTCTACGGCCAGAGTAAAGGGCGCTGCTGAACGCAGCGCCCTCGTTTTTTCCTTGAAGTTGACTCCTACCCAACGGTCGCCGGGACCGGCTCTTCGACATTTGCCTCGCGCAGAAACTTAGCGGCTTCTTCTGGAGGCGTGGGATTGATATAGAAGCCCGTGCCCCATTCGAATCCTGCCGTCTTCGTAAGCTTCGGCATGAACTCGATATGCCAGTGATAGTGGTCATTCGTCGGGTCCTGCACCGGAGAGCTGTGAATCACCAAATTGTAGGGCGGATTGTCGAGCACCCGGTCAGCCCTGCCGAGCAGGTTCTTGAGCGCCCGGGCCAGGTTTTCGAACATATGGGACGACGAGTTTTCGAAAGCGGATTCGTGCTGCTTGGGCAGGATCCAGGTCTCGAACGGGAACCGCGGCGCGTACGGCGCCAGGGTCAGAAAGCTTTCGTTCTCCGCCACGACTCGGATGCCGCTGTCCATCTCCTGGCGGATGATGTCACAGAAGACGCAGCGCTCCTTGTAAAGGAAGTACTGCTTTGCTCCTTCCAATTCTTGAGTCACGTTGATGGGAAGAATCGGCAACGCGATCAGTTGCGAATGGGAATGCTCTAGAGACGCCCCGGCGGCTTCACCGTGGTTCTTGAAGATCAGGATGTACTTGAAGCGGCGGTCTTTCTTGAGGTCGAGAATGCGATCACGGAAGGTCCACAGAACATCTTCGATTCTCTTGGGAGGAAGCGTAGCCAGGTTCGCCGTGTGATCCGGCGTCTCGATAATGACCTCGTGCGCCCCAATCCCATTCATCCGGTCGAACATACCCTCGGCCTGACGGTTCAAATTCCCCTCAATACCTAAGGCAGGGAACTTGTTGGGAACCACACGAACGGTCCATCCGGGAGCATCGCGCTGAGGCGCGGGCCCGCCGTTCGGATTGGGGCGATAGGCCTGAATTTCCGGCGGCGTCTTGCTCTCATTCCCGTAGCAAAAGGGGCAGAAACCCCCTTTGATCTTCATATTTTCGCGAACAAAATCGGTTGGGCGCTTCGCGCGGTCCGTGGAAATAATCACCCAACGGCCTACGATCGGATCTTTTCTGAGTTCCGGCACTTACTAAATCCTTTCAATGTAGGATTGCGCAAACATCACTTTTTTCTACTGCTTCGCCGCCAGGGAGGCGTTCCGAAATACTTCGATCTGAGGGCGGGACGCTGGACGCCCATAGTATACGCTGACGATGTCGAATCTCCACTGGCACGATGGTGGCTGCCCGCGCAAGTATACCCGCGCCACTTCGCTTACCTCGCGGCGCTTATGCTGATCGACGGCAGCCTCTGGCGGCTTCACATCCTGAGAGGTACGGGTTTTAACTTCAATAAAACAAAGAACATCTTCATCCCAGCCGATCAGGTCAATTTCCCCGCGGCATTTTGGTGAGCGGAAGTTGCGGGCTACGATCACATAGCCCAGCTTGCGGAGGTGGAAGTACGCCTCTTCCTCACCTCGCACGCCGATACGCTGGTGCCAGGGACGGCTATCAGGAGTGAGCAGGCGGTTAGCCACCCAATCCATGCAGCGGACCGTAAACTGAGTGAGTCGTACCGGAAGCATGAACGTCCCACTCTACAGAGGGGCCATTCGGTGCGATGTGACGCTCCTCACAATCGCGCGAACGGGTGCTCGGGATTCCCTAAATGGGCGGGACGCGACCCCGATTGAAACTCAGCCGTGTCAGCAGCCTAACTCTTTCATTTTGCTGACTGCCTTCTCCCTCAAAACGCTGAGCTCCTCTTGCTGCTTCCGGAGATTCTCGACGACCGTAGGGGGCGCCTTGGCCAGGAATCGTTCGTTACCGAGCTGTTTTTGGCCGTTGTCAATTCCCTTTTCGATTCGCTCCAGCTCCTTCTTCAGGCGCTCGCATTCCGCGGCCACATCGACCTTTCGTTCGTAAATGACATGAATGTCGAAGCGCGAGGTGCTGCGAGACCCGGGCAGTTTGGCCAACGAACTTGCGACGAAGTTGATCGCCTCCACTCCGCCGAGCCGCTCGACGGCTCCCCGGTTTTCCTGGATGAGCTTCTTGATTTGCGGTTCGTGAGCGAACACCTCGATCGGGATCTTCACCTTCGGTTCGATCTTCAATTCGGCACGCAAATTCCGGACGTTGACGATCAGGTCTTGCAGTATCGCCATCTCCGTTTCAGCGGCCAGATCAAACTGGTTTTCGTCGGCCTGCGGAAAAGCAGCCAGGGCGATCGATCTCACCGGCGCCTTGCCTTCATAAATCGCATGCCAGATCTCCTCGGTGATGAAGGGCATCACCGGGTGCAAAAGGCGGAGCGCTGCGTCAAACAGGTTCACCAGATTCGTGCATGCAATCTGCGCCGTCCGGTTGTTTTCATCGTTCAGCCGTGGCTTGATGAGTTCCAGGTACCAATCGCAGAACTCGCCCCAGAAAAAGTCATAAATCCGGTTGGCGGCTTCGTGAAAGCGGTAGGTAGCAAGAGCATCGTTGACGTCGGCGGCAACACGGTTGAAACGAGAAAGAATCCATCGATCCTCAAGGGCGCCGACATTAAATCCCGCGATGCCCTTGGACAAGTATTCGCCTTCTGCATCCCCGGGCCTCATGCCGGGACTGACCCGATCCACATTCATGAACATGAAGCGGGCGGCATTCCAAATCTTGTTGGCGAAAGCTCGATAGCCGTCTGTGCGGCTCTCGTTGAAGGCGATGTCGGTCCCGGGCGCAGCCATTGCAGCCAGGGTGAAGCGGGTGGCATCGGTGCCAAAGCGCTCGATGACGTCGAGCGGATCCACCACATTCCCCTTCGTTTTTGACATCTTCTGCCGCTCGGCATCGCGCACAAGAGCGTGGATGTAGACCTGGCGAAAAGGAACGCTGTCGTTCTTCTTGTCTTCGCAACCGCTCGCCTTTTTAATGGCTGAGTCCTGCTGGTGCCCCTGCATGAAATGACAGCCGAACATGATCATGCGCGCGACCCAGAAGAACAGGATCTCGTAAGCAGTGATCAGCAGCGTCGTCGGGTAGAAGACTTCCAGATCGCGCGTCTTCTCCGGCCAGCCGAGCGTTGTGAAGGGAAGCAGGCCGGAGGAGAACCAGGTATCGAGCACATCCGGGACCTGCTCGACGGTTCCACCGCACTTGGGGCATTTGGCTGGCGCTTCGCGGGCGACGATCACTTCCTTGCATTCCTTGTTCGCGCACGTCCAGGCTGGAATGCGATGACCCCACCACAACTGCCGCGAGACGCACCAGTCGTGGATGTTGTTCATCCAGTTCAAATAGATCGTGCGGTAGTTCTCGGGGACGATCGTGATTTCGCCCATCTCGACAGCCTCGCGCGCTTTATCGGCGAGTGGCTGGATCTTCACGAACCACTGTTCGGAGAGTCTCGGCTCAATAATGGTTCCGCAGCGGTCGCACTTCCCGAGAGCGATGGTGTAATCCTTTTCGCCGACGAGAAATCCTTGTTCCCTTAAGTCGTGCAGTACGCGTTTGCGCGCCTCGAAGCGATCCAGGCCCGCGTATGGCCCGGCATTCGCGTTCATGTGCGCATGGTCGTCCATTACGTCGATCTGCGGTAGATGATGGCGCAGTCCCGCCTGGAAGTCGTTGGGGTCGTGCGCCGGCGTGACCTTCACTGCTCCGGTGCCGAACTCACGTTGCGCCAGTTCGTCGGTGATGATCGGGATCTCGCGCTTCATCAGCGGCAGCAGGACTTTCTTCCCGTGCAGGTGTGTGTAGCGCTCGTCCTTGGCGTTCACGGCAATCGCGGTATCGCCCAGCATCGTCTCGGGACGCGTCGTTGCAACCGTGATGAACTCATCCGATCCGATAACCGGATATCGAATCTCCCACAGCTTGCCCTGCACTTCTTCGTGCTTGACCTCGAGATCGGAGATTGCAGTCTCGTGCCACGGGCACCAGTTCACGATGTAGTTTCCGCGGTAGATCAAGCCTTCTTCGTACAGCCGGACAAAAACCTCGCGCACGGCGTGCGAAAGATTCTCATCCATCGTGAAGTACTCGCGGCTCCAGTCGACCGAGGCGCCCAGGCGCTTCATCTGATCGAGAATTGCGCCGCCGTAAAGCTTCTTCCACTCCCAGACTCGCTCAATGAATTTTTCCCGCCCGAGGTCGCGGCGTTTGATTCCTTCCGAAGCGAGCTGGCGCTCGACCATCATCTGGGTCGCGATGCCCGCATGATCGGTGCCCGGCAGCCACAACGTGATGAAGCCGCGCATGCGATGCCAGCGCACGATGATGTCCATCTGTGTCTGGTTCAGCATGTGGCCCATGTGCAACCGCCCTGTCACGTTCGGTGGCGGCAGCAGCAGCGTGAACACAGGCCTTGTCTCGCCCGGAGGCGGCGTCGGCACGGAAAAGAGCTTTTCGTTGATCCAGTAGTCGGCCCAGCGCGTCTCGATGGCGCCAGGCTCGTAGGCTTTTGGCAGTTCGTGCGGCATATGGATTCAGCAGGCCCGAATCGCCGACTTGGTCGGGACTTGAGCGAGACTCGCAGAAAAAGTCATTAAAGAGTAATTGTTGATCTTACAGGCCTGAGAAAAGGAGGGTCAAACGAAGAGCGGGGTGAGAAATCCCGCGCCTGTCATTGCTCGGGGCAACAAAGAATGCGTCCGCTTTTCAGCGATAAACCATTCGACCAAGTTCCGCATCCAGAAGACGATGGTACCTATTTGCAGATGAGCAAGAAAAATGGCAAACACCCGCCGCTGGCCGATCCGTCTCGACTTAAACCGCTTGATTCCGGCGACAAGCAAAATTTGCGAGTGGTTGTTGAGACGCCAAAGGGGAGTCGCAACAAGTTCGCATTCGATCCGAAGCACCACATTTTCGAACTGAGGAAGGTGCTGCCAGCTGGGATGACGTTTCCCTACGACTTCGGTTTTGTTCCCTCAACCGAAGCGGAGGACGGTGATCCTGTCGATGTATTGGTTCTGATGGATGAGCCCGCCTTTCCGGGTTGTGTCCTCACTTGCCGTCCCATAGGGGTCATCGAAGGGGAGCAGCGCGACGAGAAACTAAAAACACGCAATGACAGGATCATTGCGGTCGAACAAGAGGCGCATACCTGGGCACGGATCAAAACGATTGATGACTTGGGTAAAGAGTTCTGCCGCGAGTTGGAAGAATTCTTTATCAGCTATCACAGGCTCGTCGGGAAGAAATATCGCGTAATCGGTCTAAGGGGACCGGACCACGCCAGAAAGCTGGTCAAATCGGCAAGACGATAACACGCGCTGATACCTGGATTGCCTTGCACTCGAGTAGCTCTCAGCGAAAGGTGAAACGGTTTTGTTGTAAAAGGTAACGAATGTAGCTGGGATTTTGAGTCGGTGCCGTTGCCTCCGGGACTCACTTCTTATTCTTCTTGCCCAGCTTCCGCGAGATCTCTTCCACGATCTTCGGCCTGAGGTCGGCCAGTACGCTATCGACGATGTTGGCAATTTCCGGGGCTTCTCCCTCGGAGTCGGAGACCTCTTCCGGAGCCCGTTCTGCTCCCGCAGCGACAGCCATCGCTGCTTCATCCCTCTGGGGTGCTTGATCTTCGTGTCCAGACTTGGAATCACCCGACTCACGAATTCGCCGCCAGCTCGCCCAGGCAGCGGCCGTCGTCGCCGCGATTTCGGATTCCTTCTTCGTTACTTCGGAATTGCCGCGCGGGCTCTCGGCCGCGACCGGGACTGTTTCGGCGACAACAGTGGCAGAAGAGGCTTCGGACGAAACTTCCGGAGCTGCACTCTCTGGTGCTTTGAGCTCTTCTGGAGCTGGTGCAGGTTCAGTCTGCTGAGTAGAGACTGCCATCGCCTGCTCGAGCTCGTCGCGCGGGCTCGGGACGTCTGCAGGCGCCACATACGTACTCTCGGGGCCTGGGACTGACGCGGCTACCGGTTCTTGCGAAGAAAGCTCAGATGCGGCGATAGCCTGCTGCACTTCGGGGTCTGGCGCATATTGTGGTGCAAGAGCATTTTCTTCCGCTACTGCAATAGCAGGTGACTGGGCTGCGGCAGATTCAACAGGCAGAGGCTCGGCTGCAATTTGTGGCAATGAAGTTACGGCTACGGTTTCGAACGCCTTTACCTTTGCAATAGTCGGCTCGGGCGCGGAGACCGGATCGGCCGAGTGCTCCGTTTCCACGATCGGGGAACTCTCGGTCGGTGGAACTGATGGAGCCACTTGCGCAACGGGCTCGGCGCTTGCAGACTCTGCCGCGGCAACTGAAGCGGGAGCGTGACTGGACGAAGACGGAGCCGCACTCTCTGAATGGGAATCCGCGCCGACAAAGGCGGCGTAGACCTTCCGCATCTCATCTTCCAGAACCAGGCCAACTTCTTCGGGAGCGAGAGCTGTAGCGACAGCCGTCCAACGGGAACCACGCTCGCTGGGCGCTGCGCTATTGGCTATCGTAACCGGATCAGCTTCGACCGGCTGTAATGGCCCTGACGATAATGACTCCGAAGCGGAGGCTTCTGGAGCAGGGCTTTGCGGCTCTGCGTTTTTCTGGAGTTCCGACTCGAGGGCGAGCGCTCTTGACTCACCTTCTGGTTGAGATTGCTGGGTCGCGAAAGTTGCCGGTTCGGCAATCGCGGCAGCTTCAGGTTCGGACTGGGCGGCAGGCTGTTCGATGTGAACTGGATGAGTCGTTTCGATCCGCTCGTCCGGCTGGGACGGGGCGTCTCCACTTTCGGCCTTAACTGGCTCACTCGCCGCGTATGCGACGGGTTCCTCGGTCTTCGTCGGGAGTTCGCTCTTCGATTCGGGGGCAGTTGCGCTGTGAGAGGGCTCCGATCCGGAGCTGTTTTCGATGATGCCCTTGACCTGCGCTGCGGCTGCGGCCAGAGCCGCAATCTCCTCGGCGGTGACGTCTTTGGGCAGTCCTTCCGGAGCCAACGCGGCGAGATCGACGCGCTCCTCCGTCTTGCGCTGTTCTGCGGGCGACGTGGCCGGACGCTCGACCACTGTTTTCAGATCTTTATTGACCGGATTGTAGATGGCCGAATCGTTGCTGTCGTCCGGCTCCTGAGCTTTCGCTTTTTTCTTCGAGGGAAACGCAATTCGATTCTTCCATCCGGAATCTTCGTCGATGGCAACTGTATTGTCGTGGCGTCCCTCTTCCACCGCGGCAATCGCGCGCGCAAAGCGGCCGGGCTTCGAGGCATCAGCCCGTGGAACTATCTTGTCTTCCAGCTTGGCGAGCGCGCTAAGCAGTTCACTCGCTTCAAATGGCTTTACAATGAAGCCTTCGGCACGCACCCGCTTGGCTTCTTCCGGCTTGAAGGGTTCCAGCTTCCCTACTGTAAGAAGGATCGGGATGCGGGCCGTATCGCCGGATTCTTTCAGCCGCTGGCACACCTCTAGACCGCTGTAACCGGGCATGTACACGTCGAGAACAATGAGGTCGGGACGAGCATCTGCAATCTTCTTAAGAGCGGCAGAGCCGTTATTGACGGTAATAACCTCGTAGCCCGCGTCCGCGAGGATTTTCCGGCCCATATTCTGGGCGGTTACGCTGTCATCGGCGAGCAGTATCTTCCTGGCCAAAGGGTCCTCTAATGAGGGGAGATACCGCGAAGGTAACCTGCCCTACCAGCTAAGTCAATGATCCGAGGGGGAAGTAACCGGTTACTAGCGGACAGCAACTACCGGGGATCGAAGAATTCTGGGTTGCCGATTCCGGATTCTCGATTTTAGAAACCCTAAATCGAATGAGGAATGGATACTTTCGAGAGCTCGTCCGACGCGCGCTCACATCGAGAAAATCGGCAATCGGCGATCTGCCATCGCCAATTGCCGTGTGTCTTAGAACGGCACCACCTTCTTCAAGCCCTTCTTTTTCTTCTTCTTGCTGCTGGAAATGTCCTGGTCGCTGGCCAGGTTCGACGCGTCAGAACTCGCAGTGGCGGACGATGAGGTTTGCCCAGACTGAATTTCGTTTACTTGAGGTGGAGGTGGCAGGTTGGTATCGGATGCTGCATCGTTCGGCTTCAGTTCGTTGGGATCGGGTGCCGCTGTCGGCTTCAATTCATTCGGATCTTCCGCCGGCTTCGGAGCGGCTGCCACATTATTGAACGGGGATGCGCCAGAAACGCCAGCATCGGGCGCGGGCATGGCGTCTGATGCCGAGACGGGCTTATCCGCATTCAGAACCGTAACTCCTAGAGTGTTCTTGCTGTCTCCAGGATCAACCAGCCCGGCTTGCTGTTTGACGACATAGGTTGCACTGACCGGCTCGGGATCAACCAGCGTCGGTTCCCCAATCGATGACGCTCGACTGGTGTCCGGCCCTTTCTTCATAACGCCCATCAGCCTTTGCGCCATGGAGGTTTCGTGCCGGCTCTCATCCTCTGCCTTGTTTTGCGCTAGGGCGGCTTTTGTGGGACGCGGTATGGGTTGATGTAACGCGGCCAGTCGCTTTTTCGCGTCTTCGGCCCGATCCATCACCGGATAACGCGTGAGAATCTTCGAATAGGCCTCCGCCGCATCCTTGGTGCGAGCTTCTATGTAGTTCGCCTTATCTTTTTCCCGAATGCACCCGCGAGGCAGGTTGTGCACGTCGCAGGTAGCGGCGTTGCGGACGCGGGCCATCTGACCTTCGTAATCCTGGCCTAGGAGGTAAAGCGCTTCATCGGCGCGGCTGTATAAGGGATACCTCTCCACCAGAGATTTGAGACGGGCGATTGAGGCGGGATAAGACTCGCGCATGAAGTAGAACCGCCCGATTCCGAATTCCCGGTCGGCCAAAACTTCCTGCACTTCCATCAAGCGCTCCTTCGCTTCCTTAAGCAGCTTGCTATCCGGGTAAGTCATGATCATCTTGCGGTATTCATCTTCAGCTCGCTTTGCATGGGTATAGTCGCGGTCCGACTTTTCCATCTGCTGATAGTGAATGTTGGCAATTTTGAGTTGCGCTTCGGCCGCTTCGGGCATGTTTGGAAAGAAGATCTCGAAGTCGCTGTATTCCTGTTCGGCCTGGGCCAGGGAGGCGGTTCCACCCTCGGCGTACCACGAATCACCGACCGCGAGCTTGGCGCGGGCGATAAATTCCGAATCCGGATAGGTATTGATCAGGGTCTGCAACGTGAGGCGGGCCACGTCGAAGCGGTTGTGCCTCATCGCGTCCATCGCCTTATCGAACAAGACTTTATCCGGCTGCTTGGAACCAACATTCGCCAGCGGATTGACGGACTTCTTGTTCGTGCAGGCGGCACTCCAGATCAGAAGCAATCCCAACAAGCCGATAAAACAAATTCGACGTGACATAAGACCCCTAGGAGATAGTCGATCGCCGATTTTCGGTTGCCAATCCAGCTACGCGACTTTTGGAATCGGCAAACGAAACCGTCGATCGGGAATTTTCAGACTTTCAGCAATGATGCTTCGGTCGCCGCCCTAAGCAATTGTTCGGCGTTCTTCTTTGGATCACCATGACCGAAGACGGCGTTGCCTGCCACCAGGATTTCCGCACCGGAGCGCACCACGTCGGCAACGGTGTCTGGCGCCACCCCGCCATCCACTTCGATGCGATAGGTCAGCCGGCGTTGGCTGCGAATTTCAGCTAACTTGCGCATTTTGTGCAAGGTGGAAGGGATGAACTGCTGCGCGCCAAAGCCCGGGTTCACTGACATGACGAGAACGTAGTCGACGATGTCGAGGACTTCGGCCAGGCTCTCCACCGGTGTTGCCGGATTGATGACCACACCAGCCAGGCAATCGTGGCTCTTGATCAGGTGAAGCGTGCGGTTCAGATGGCGGCACGCTTCCTGATGGACCGACATCCAATCCACTCCTGCGTCGGCGAATACCGGAATGAACTCGTCTGGATTCTCGATCATCAGATGACAGTCGAGCGGCAATTCCGTCACCTTGCGAAGCGACTTCACGACCGGAGGGCCGATCGTGAGGTTCGGAACGAAATGACCGTCCATCACGTCCACGTGGATGACACTGGCCCCACCTTCGGCGGCGGCGCGTACCTGTTCGCCCAGCCGGGCAAAATCCGCGGAAAGAATTGACGGTGCCAGTTCGATCAACCTGGGCCTCGGAACCTGTGGGCTTTCTCTAGAAGACGGCTTGTGGAAATTCTAACACGCGAATCCACGCCCGGGAGGCGTGCTAATCTCGTTCGGCGTGCAATCGCCCTCCCAATTTTCGCCAGCCGCGCTCAGCATTGTTGCGGTCTTTTTGTGGGGAGCTGCGGATTTTTCCGGGGGGTGCGGGTCCCGGCGGGCAAATGCGTTCGTGGTCACTGCTTTCTCCCACGTTTGCGCATTCGTGTGGATGTTCGCCATCGCCCTGCTGATTCCCGGAGAGTTCCCGTCGCGCACCAGCTCGCTCTGGGCAATTGCGGCGGGAGCAGTCGGAGGCTTCTCGCTGGCGATTTTCTACCGGGCTCTGGCCTCGGGACAGATGGGATTGACCGCGCCGATCGCAGCTCTCATGGGGGCGGCAATTCCCACGTTGGCGGACATTGCCATGGAAGGGGCGCCCAGCCGATGGACGATTGCGGGATTTGTGCTGGCAATCCTGGCAATCTGGCTCATCACGCGCCCGGAGACCAGCGAAACGAGCCAAGGGTCAGGCCAACCGAAGGGGGTTGCGGCAGCTGCCCTTGCCGGAGTGGGATTTGCCGGTTTCTTTCTATGCATCCACCAGGCGCACGGTTCCCCAGTATGGGTGGCGGTCGTCTCCAGGATCGGATCGTTTACCGCAACGGCGATTGCGGTAGCGGCCACCCGGGCCCCACTCGCGCTTCCTCCGCGAAGCCTTGCTCTCGGGGTGATGGCCGGCGTGCTCGACATCACGGCGAGCGCTCTGTTTATTCTGGCCAGCCAGCACGGGAGGCTGGACGAAGCTGTCGTGATTACATCGCTTTATCCAGCATTTACGGTCCTGCTGGCTCGGATCTTTCTTAAAGAGCACTTCAGTCGCTGGCGATTCGTGGGCTTGCTTGCTGCCCTCGCAGCGGTTCCCCTGATTTCCGCTGGATAACATCATCGCCATGGTGCGCGAGGCAAGTCGGCCCACACCAGGCCCTGCGTGGCGGATTGCGAACAATTCCGAGGTCGATGCTGTTAGCATCGCCGTGTGCCGCTGCTCGAAATCCGCAATCTGGTCAAGATTTTTCAGGCTGAATCCAGCCTACTGGGAAAAGCCCCCGCACCAGTGCACGCCGTCGATGACGTTTCTTTCGAGATTCAGGAGGGAGAAACTCTTGGCTTAGTGGGCGAGTCGGGTTCCGGAAAGAGTACGTTGGGGCGCCTGATTTTGCGCCTGATCGAGCCCACTTCGGGCAGAGTTCTGCTCGACGGCAAGGATCTTCTGGCAGCAAGCAGTGGCGAGATGCGCCGCCTGAGGCGCGATCTCCAGATCATTTTTCAGGATCCATTCGCTTCCCTGGATCCGCGCTACCGCGTCGAAGATATCGTCGCTGAACCGCTCGTCATTCATGGTATGGGCGGTGGTCCTGGGCCAGATCGAAATCTCGCCGTGAAAAGCCAGCCAATGCCTGCCGATGCGGGCATCCGAAGCCGGGTCCGGGAACTTCTCCGTGTCGTGGGACTCGATGAATCAGCGATGCGGCGGTACCCTCATGAATTCTCCGGAGGCCAGCGCCAGCGCATCGGGATCGCGCGCGCGTTGGCTCTTCGGCCGCGGTTCATCGTTTGCGACGAGCCAGTTTCTGCCCTTGACGTGAGTGTGGGGGCACAAATCGTGAACTTGTTGGCGCAACTGCAGCGCGATTTCCGCCTGACCTACCTGTTTATTTCCCATTCCATGCCTGTCGTCCGCTATCTGTCATCGCGGATTGCCGTGATGTACCGCGGGAAAATTGTCGAGATTGGAGAAACAGGGTTGATCACCGGTCAGCCGAACCATCCGTATACGCGAAGCCTGCTGGCTGCTACGCCCCAGATCTCGGCGTAGAGCGGAAACTCACGCGATAGCCGAGGAAAGTTTTGCAACCAATTCCGGCTTCAACTACTCCTATTTCGTTCGTGAGTACTTCATTGTCCAGTCCGAATTCACCGGTACTTTCCTCGCCAGTCACAATCGAGTACAGCTTCCGTAATCTGATCGAACTGACGATCGGGTTCGCGGCCATTCTTGGAGTGCTTTGGCTGCCCACTCGGCAACAGCTCATATTCGGGCCGATTGCGCTGCTGGGGCCCCTGGTCGTGGTTATGTTGAATCGCCCGACCTGGCGAGACCTGGGCCTGGGCTGGCGTGAATTCCTTTCTTCGTTCTGGGTTTTGCTGGCGGCAATTGGACTAGCATTTGCGAGCGTGTTCGCCGCGAAGGCGCTTGGTATCTTTCATGCGCTCTACGCCCCGGATCTGGCGCATGTCGGTGGCTACGTGTTGTGGACGGTGTACCAGCAATTTCTGCTGCAGGACTACTTCATGCCGCGCCTCACCCGGATTTTCTCCAGCGATCGCGCGATCGTCGTGGCCGGTGTGCTTTTTGCCGTAGCGCACCTTCCGAATCTCTCCCTGGCTCTCGCAACGCTGGTTTGGGGTGCGCTCTCCTGCTGGCTCTTCCGCCGTTATCGAAGCTTGTACGTTGTCGGGTTGGCTCAGGGCATTCTCGGACTCTGTTTCGCGGTATGTGTTCCGGACGCGATGCATCATCACATGCGCGTTGGCCTGGGTTACCTGCGCTATCACGCCGTCCAGGCCAGCCACTATTCCCGATACCCCAGCGCACCCGCTCGCTGACTGAGCCACTAGAACCACCAGGACCAGATCCAATCCACAAACGTGTGCGTGATAGTCGAGGCCGGAACGCGGCGGCTCTGGCGCCAGGCGCGGCCGTAGAAAATTCCAGCGATGGCCGCCAGCAAAACATAGCGCCAGTTAAAGACATGCCCTGGCAGGTTGCGTTTGTTGAAGTGCGAAAGCCCAAACAGAAACGACGCCAGTAACAATGCGGGCCAATGCCCCAAGCGGCGCTCGAGCAGGTTCTGGACCCAGGCTCGAAAAAACAACTCTTCTGGTATCGCGATAAAGACAAAGATTCCTGCCCAGCGCAAGACGGCGCTGCCGATGGACGGCACGACCGCATGGGGATGTATAAATCCCAGCGCAAATCCCAAAACCAGCACAACCGGCGCAAAGAGTGACAGCTCGCTGAGGCCGGTCTTCCAGTCACTCCACCGCAGGCAGAAATTAAATCCAGTTCCTTCCAGCCTGCGGATCGCGAGGAAGCCATAAAGGCCCGCATCCACGAGCAGGAGTTTGCCCAGGCCTTCTGACCCGCGTGGCCACGCGGAATCGAACCATCGCAAATCCACCGCCAGGCCAAGGGCTAAAAGAATGAGTGCATCGCGCCAGTTGCCGTGCTGCCCGGGATCAGCATCGGCGGCTCGCATCAGCAACCACGTCATGACAATGGGCAGCCCGGCGTAGATGGCGAACCATTCCCAGCGGAACACGCCCGCCGCGAGCGCGACGGCTAGATAAGGAAGTACGAGCAACACCGGCAGGATGACTCGGGCTGGGGCGGGGAGTTTACCGATCGCGCCCGAGACTTTTTCGGCCGCAAAGCCGAAGAGGATAGCTGGGATCAATTCCGCCAGAAGCACAGCCACGGTCAACGGGGTTTCGTTGGTCATCCTGCATCATGATATGCGCGTGATTCACAGCGAAGGCTTCCGCGAGCGTGGGCTTGTGCCGGCGGAACCGCAAGGCTAGAATTCCCGGTCGAGCTTCGTTGCCCCTTCAAGGAGACGCTCTTATGTCCGCAGCCCCGCTTATTCCGCCTCCCGTGCCATCCCCCGATCCCGCGCCATTGTCGGAGGGCGCGAGAATCATTAATACCTTCATCGCGCCGTCGAAGACGTTCACTGACCTGCGCCGGAATGCCAGTTGGTGGGGACCGTGGCTGCTGATCGCGATTGTCTCTTTACTTTTCGTATACGCGATGGGAAGACAAGTCGGCTTCGAACAGGTCAGTAAGAACCAGATTGCTCGGTCTCCCCGAGCGGATCAGTTTGACCGCCTGCCGGCGGATCAGCAAGCCAGACAACTTCAGCTCTCTAGCAAGATCATCGCCTTTTTCGCATATGGCAGCCCGGCGTTGATTCTCTTTTATGTTTTGATTGAGACGGCTGTGCTATGGGGAACATTCAAGGTCGTAGCAGGCGTGGAAACCTCGTTCAAAACCGCTTATGCCCTGATGCTGTACGCGGGCCTTCCCGGGGTCATTGGCGGGATCCTGGGAACCGTCTCGCTTTTTGCCGGGGTTAATCCCGAAGGGTTCGATATCAATAATCCCGTAGGGACCAACCTTGCTTATTATCTCGATCCCGATACGACAGGAAAGTTTGTAAGGGCGATGTCGTCATCGTTGGACATCTTAAGTATCTGGAGCATCATACTGATCGGGATTGGATTTTCTTGCACCGGAAAGGTAAGCCGGACGAAAGCGATCATCATCGTCGCAGTATGGTTTTTAATTTTCAAGCTGACGACGTCAGGGCTGGCAGCGATGTAGTGAATAGCCTGGCGATCCGTTCACCCAGCGATCGATTCGATCGCCTGCACCAGTTCCCGTGGTAGCGATACTTTAACGCTGGCCAGGTCCTGCCCCATATGATCCGGATCAGAAGTGCCCGTTAAAGGAAGAATTCCAATTGCCCGGGCGAAAGCGAAGATTAACTGCGCCGGAGTGAAGCCCATCTCTCTCGCGATTGCGACGAGTGGCGGATGTTCCAGAACTTCTCGATTCGCCGTCAAAAGAGAGAATCCCTGATACGTGATGCCTCGCTCTTTGCACAACGCGCGGATCTCGCGGTCCCATCCAAAGCGAGCGAAGCAGCGATTCTGCACAAACGCTGGAGGTTCGCGGCACACGACCAGCATTCTCTGAAGCTGAAGCAGCGAGACATTGCTTACGCCCAGCAAACGTGCACGCCCGCCGTCACGTTCTTTTCGCATCGCTTCCCAAACTTCGCTGTCAGCTTCGGTCCATTCGTGATTCGACGCCGGGCCATGCAGCACAAAACTGTCAACGTAGTCCGTAGCCAGATGCTCCAGAGAGCTGCCCAGCGACTGTGCCACTTGAACGCTAAGACTTGCCGCGGCGTCATAAGGCAGGCGATGGTCCTGGCCCCGAAGGTAGGTGAATTTGGTCTGCAAAAACAGATCGGCGCGGCTAACGACCCCAGCGCGGTACGCGGCCGCGAGCCCTTCTCCAACTCCCGCCTCAAAATAATGCTTTCGTTGATTGGCGGTATCGATCCCGCGAAAGCCTGCGCGCAGTGCGAGCTCCGTCAGGCTGGCCGTACGATCCTCTTTCCAGGCCGTGCCATACAGGAAATTCGGGATCGGCGCTTGAGGGTTGGCCATCACGTCATTTTGGCATGGAAAGATGGGATGGCACGACTATGAGTACAATTGAAGCGGCTTCTATCGTCCAACGCGGGAGGACAGCATGAAACGGACACTTTGCCTTCTTCTGATTTTTGCTTCAACCGGACTTCTTGCTCAGGACAAGAACGTCGTTACCTCGGTCGTGAAGGAGATCCTGCCGCGGCAGCAGAAAAACATTGTGGCCGCTGTGGAGGCGATGCCCGCCGACAAGTTCTCTTACAAGCCGACCGAGACCCAGATGACCTTCGGCCATCTCGCACTGCACATCATCGAAGCCAATAATGCATTCTGCTCGAAAATCGGGGACCTGCCCGAGGTGAAGCCGCCTGTGCCGCTCAAGGAGACCGACGGCAAGGACAAGCTTGTCGAAGCTTTGAAAGCCAGCTTTGATTTCTGCTCCACGGCATTGAACAAAATGGACGATTCCAAGCTGGCCGATCCCGTGGAGTTGTTCGGGCGTAAAGGGACGCGAGCATTCGCCCTGATCGTGCTCACAAATTCATGGGCCGACCACTACGGCTCCGCCGCGATGTATCTGCGCTTGAACGGAATTCTGCCGCCCACGGCGCAACCCAAGAAATAATTGGTGCTAGCCGATCTGAACCAGTTCGCGGCTGGATGACGCCGGCGGCGCGGTGGCAGGATGTTGCGGGGCGCGCCAGGAATCGAAGATCGACACTTGGTGGACGCAAGACACGGTGCAATGAGGAGCGCAGGATTTTTCTGTTAAATACTCGCGTTTGAGATCCTCCCGAGTGTACGTTGACAGCGGCACCCCCGGATATCCGCGCTGCTGGGAGCAGTAGTGCACCAGGCCGTCTTCGCAGATATAGAGATAGCGAGCCCCGGCGCGGCACCGCCAATCGTTGGGCAAGCCTTGCGCAATGTTGTCCTGGAAGGCGTTGATTCTCGTAAAACTGCGCTTCTCGAGCGACTTCATCTCGTGATAAATGTGCCGTTCTTCGTCGCCTAACGGCTGGAGTTGGCCGCTGCCATCGTGAATGATTCCGATGGTCGATGTAAAACCAAGCTCGACTGCGCGCTTGCCGATTACCAGTGCATCCTGCGGATGCGTGATGCCGCTACCCACCACCGAGTTGATATTTACGTGAAAGTCTGCGTGCTCGGCCAACAGCTGCAGCTTCCTGTCGAGAACTTTCAGGCTCTTTTTCGAAACGTCATCGGGATTTACGTTATCAATCGATATCTGAAGCCATTCGAGCCCTGCCCGGTTCAGACGCTGAATTCGTTCCGCTACGAGAAGATATCCATTCGTGATCAAGCCCGCGATCATTCCATTGTGACGGATGCGGCGGATCACGTCGTCGAGTTCGGGATGCATCAGCGGCTCGCCACCGGAGATGGTCACGACCGAAGTGCCCAACGCTCCCAGCTTATCGATCCGCCGATACATTTCTTCGATCGGAACCGGTTTCGATACATCATCAAATTCGTTGCAGTAAGTGCACGCGAGATTGCATCGGCGCATCGGGATGATGTGCGCGAGCAGGGGATGGTCGGTCGAGGTGATCGCGCGAGCCGCCATCGCCGCACCTCGTATATTGCGGTTCAAGGCCTTGGCCTTGCGGCGTGCCGTTGTTAAAACAGAAGCCATATGTACGTTCTCTCTATTACAACATAGACGCGGCGGAACCGGCGTCGAGCGAATCCCGGCTGTAATCTTCATTCGTTGAACGGAAGAAATCCGCAGCGAGCCGCACCGGAACGCTTTATGGCCGGCATTGTAACTATGAAATCAGTTCGTGCCCGGCGCCCTGGAGCGCGCCAACGGCCGCACCAGCCCATTCTTCCTGAATCAAGATGTAATCGGTGTCATAGGTCGAGATCGCAAAGATCGGAATGCCCTTCGATGATAGCGGCTCGATGAAGGAGAGCAGCACACCGGTCTGCGAGAACGGGAATGGCCCTTCTAGCTTGAGGCAAATCCAACAATGGGGCGAATCGATCTCATCCGGCAGATTGTCCGCTGGACAGACGATTGAAAGTTCATCGGGTGTCCGCGTGATCGATGTGAACTCACCCTTCGCTGCCCAGTCCGGAATCGCAGCGTCTCCAGGTAGATGCACGATCGCATAGTGGCCCGGCAGCAGCCAGCGAAATTTGAGCCTAAGCGGCAGATGTGATTCTTCGAGGTGAATCATTGTCAATTTCCGAATCTCACAGCATAATCCTGGCGAGCGTTGCTCGCCCGGACACCCGGGGAGGCTGTCCCTACACAAGAACTTATCCTTCGATTGCCTTGCAGACGGCAGCTTTCGCTAGCAGCCTCGTGGAATCCAGCGTCGGCAACGGCGACGCCTCGGGCGTCACCAGCAGCGGAATCTCGGTGCAGCCCAGCACAACCGCGTCGCACCCCTCGTCTTTCATTGCGCGGATCACTTCTACGTAATAAGCCAAGGATCGCGGCAAGATGATTCCATTCACTAATTCATCGAAGATGATCTGGTTGGTACGCTCGCGCTGTTCAGCGCCCGGCACGCGATGCTCGAGCCCGAACGCTTTTAGCGTCTCGCGGTACACCGGGCCCTCCATCAAGTAGCGGGTGCCAAGCACGGCCAGCCTCCGGTAACCCCTCCGTTGACCTTCCTGCGCCACCTCCCGCGCGATATGCAGCCAGGGTCGGGGCGACCGATGTTCCACTAAGTCGAAAGCCTGGTGAATCGTGTTATCGGGGCAGATCAGAAAATCGGCGCCCGCGCGTGCCAGCCTCTCTGCCGAGGCGAGCATCAGCGCCGCGACCCCTGCCCAATCTCCGGCTTCAATCGACTTCATGTATTGCGCCAGCGGATGCGAGTGCAACGCCACTTCCGGATGGTCGTGGCGTCCCAGCAACCGCGCTCCTTCGAGCGAAATGGTTCGGTAGCAAAGCGCTGCTCCTTCTGTGCTGCAGGCGACGATGCCGATGGTCAACATCAGGATCTACTCGGTGCTCCGTGCGCAGTTTAGGTCTTGATTGTAGCTGGAGCGGTAGCGTAGGGGCTCGCATCCCGGTAGCGTTTCTCAAATTCGTCGCGCGTACAAATAGTCTTCACGTCGAAGACGCGATCAATGGCGAGAATGCCATCGAGATGGTCGATTTCGTGTTGCAGGAGTTCAGAGAGATCGCGCTCTTCGCCGGCATCCACCTCAAGTGTCTCGCCCGCGAGGTTTTGGTAGCGTACTCTGATCTCACGATTGCGCTCGACCTGCATGAAGATCGAGAGAAAGCTCAGGCAGGCATCCCACACCACGACTTTGTCTTCACTTCGGCTGATGATTTCCGGATTTACCAGAGGCCACGGTTCCTCGCCCGGCAACTTCAGGAAAATCACCCGCTGCAGAACTCCGATTTGCGGCGCAGCAATCGCCCGGCCATATCCAGTTGTGGCGCGCCAGTGCGCCAGCGTTTCAGACAAGTCCTGAACTAAAGAGTGGATCTCGTGAGATGTCGGATCGGTCACGGGCGAGCAGGGCTGCCGTAGAAGTGGATCTCCGAGTTGGAGAACATCTCGAACCGGCATCTTCTTGGCCTCGTGGACGCAATCGCTGATCAGTCAACGCCCATTCATTTCTGGACAACAGACCCAGTTGATTTCGTGGGTCCGGGCCAGACAAACTGCAGCACAACACATAGAGCCAACGCCATCAGAAAATCGGCCAAGTAAGGATGTTCACTCCAGACTTTCTGGGGAAGTCGAAGCCACCATCCGACCAGAGAGGCTAGTGTGGCGATGATACTGATCTTAAGGGTCTTCATCCCAACCTCGCTGCCATACTGGCCGAACTGCGCTAGATGATCGCTTTACCTCGCGGCCGCGGCGTCGAACAGGCTGAGCAACTCCAGTTTCTTTTCCGCAGGCAGAAAAGAGGCCTCAAACGAATTCCGCGCAATTTCGCGCAGATGCTCATCCGTGAAACCGAAATTGTCCTGTGCCAGCTGATATTCGCGGGAGAGTGTCGTGCCGAACAGCGCCGGATCGTCTGTATTCAGCGTGATCATAACTCCCTGATCGAAATAGCTCTTAACTGGATGCTCTCCGATCGCTTTGCAGACGCCGGTTCGCAAGTTGCTGGTCAAGCAAATCTCCAGCGGAATTTGCCGGTAGGCAAGTTCTTCAATGAGATCGGGATCCTGCCCGGCAGTGAAGCCATGGCCGATGCGTTCGGCGTGGAGATTCAGCGCCCCCCAAATCGATTCCGGCGACGCAGTCTCCCCAGCATGAGCTGTGAGCCGCAAGCCATTGTCTTCCGCGTATCCGTAAACGCTGCGGAAAAGCTCTGGTGGAGCTTTCTGCTCGTCCCCGCCTATGCCAATGCCGATCACATGCCGGTCGTGATAGCGCACGGCAAGCTCGAATACCTGCTGTGCTGCTTCCACGCCAAAATGCCGGGTGGCGTCGAAAATCCACAACAGGGAAATGCCGAAGTCGCGTGCCCCGCGCGCCCGCCCGCGCTCCAGGCCTTCAAAGATTGCCGCGAAGTCCTGCTTTCGATACAAACAGACTCCAACCGCGACATAGACCTCGGCATGAAGAACATTGTCCTGCTTCAGGCGCTGCATCAGGCGGTAGGTCACCAGCTCGTAGTCGTCGGGTCCGCGCAGGTGGGCGCTTACTTCTTTGAATGCCATCAGGAAGGTCTGGAAATCGGTGTAGCGATAGAGGCCTTCCGTTTCGCTGACTGTGGTCCGGTCCCCGTGCTGCTCGCGCAATTCGTATAGCGTCGCCGAATCGACTGCTCCCTCCAAATGCAGGTGTAACTCTGCCTTGGGGAGCTGCCGGACAAAAAGGCTCGGCGGCTGTGCATCAGCGGTCATGACTACAGATTGTAGATTGCCGAAGATGGATTTGCGAGGGAGCTATGCCCTATCGAGACCGCGGTTGCGGCTATTGTTCCCCAATGTAGGTGTTGCTCAGGTCAGCGTTGGTGATGTACCCGACGATAGAATCTCCACTCTGCAAAAGTGGATCGAGGTCGGTTCCGGTCTTGGGGGTGACGATCAAAATGGGACGCGGCATCGTGTCTCCCTGCACGCGCGTGCCCACGAGCAGGAAGCCGTTCGTAGGATTTCCACCGAAGGCCGTGATGATGTAGCCCGCGTTGCCGAGTGCCGTAGCCTGGGCGGCGATGGTATCGAGCGTTGCGGTTGCTGTCTTCACTTCGAAAATCGTGCTGGTGTCACTCGTCCAAGTGAAAGAAGTGAAGAACGCGTTACCGGAAGCGTCGAATGAAATTGCCGTGATCACGCTGCCTTGTCCGCCCAGAGCGGTGGCGACAGCCTGCAGCTGCGTGGGATCGATGGATTGCTGCGCGAAGATAAATCCACCGCTGCTCGAGGACTCTATCCAGGAAGCGGAATAGCAGTCGTTGTCGAGTTCCAGGTCGAGCGATGTGAAGACATTATGACCATCCACTAACGATTGGAGCTGACTATTCGGAGGGAACACCTTGGAGTCGAAGCCCTGGTAGTTCGTAGTCAGGCCGGTGACACCAGTGGGCAAGGGAAAGGTGCTGAAAGCCCAGGCGCAATTCAGCGCGCTGCCACTCCCGGAGTTGCAGTTTGCCCCCATCGTGAGGGGTGTACCGACCGCATTCCCAAAGAACTGGCCCAGGCCAGCGAAGACGACAGAATGAATTCCACCGGGAATCAACCCTGGGAGCGTAGAGGCCGCTGCTACCTGCTGGAACCGAATGTCTCCCGGCGCCGGGGCGCGCGGGCCAACGGTCAGGGTCGCGGGACTACTGGACACAGATCCGACAGAATTCGTGACTGTAACCGTGAATACGGCGCCGTTATCCGTGGCAACCGCTGACGGAGTTGTGTAGGAGGCGCTGTTCGCTCCTGGGATCGTAGTCTGATTTCTGCTCCATTGATAGGACAGCGGGCCGGTTCCCGCCGCGGTGACGGCGAAGGTAGCTGTCTGACCGACGCGTGTGCTCTGATTTCCTGGTTCGCCCGTGATGGACGGGGCTGCCTGGTTCGTAATCCTGATGTTGCTGCCGCCCGAGCCGCACGCCATTGTGAAAGCAAGAGAGAGGGAAAGGAGCCAAAGGGGGATAGTGATCGGCGCTCGTAAAAGTTTGGAACTCAGGGACGATTCAGGCGACACAACCATAGAGCGAACCTCCGCCCCACAAGCGACAGCGCCAATATCTTAGACGGAGAACCGCTGATGTCCAACCAGATTCACGCTTTTATACTTTTGCTCGCAAACTCGCTGCGGTGGCGGCTGTACAAGATGTAGATGATCAACCCAAGCACGAGCCAGACGATGAAGCGCACCCATGTGATCACGGTCAGGCCGGTCATCAGGCCGCCACAAAGGATGATCGAGATCAAGGGGAACCACGGTACGAGCGGAACCTTGAAGACGCGGGGGCGATCGGGCTGCGTTCTCCGCAAAATGATTACGCCGAGTGACACCAAGACAAAGGCAAATAATGTTCCGATGTTGGAAAGATCCGCGGCATCGCTGATGGCGAAGATTCCCGACGGAATGCCAACGGCGAGTCCCGCGATCCAAGTTGACCAATGTGGCGTCTTAAATCTCGGATGCACGGCTGAGAAAAATTTTGGAAACAGCCCATCTCGCGACATCGCATACCAGATGCGCGCCTGCCCGTACTGGAACACGAGTAGCGAAGAGATCATTCCCGTCAGAGCACCGATCACGATAATCGAGCGTGACCAGCGGCTCGCGCCCAGCACCTTCAGCGCATAGGCTACCGGCGCTTCGGCCGCCTCGCCGGAAACGAAAGTCGTGTACTTCATCATCCCTAAGAGGACGATTGATACACCGACATAAAGCAACGTGCAGACGATAAGGGATGCGATAATTCCAAACGGCAAGTCACGTTGCGGATTACGCGCCTCTTCGGCCGCCGTGGAAACAGAGTCGAATCCGATATAGGTGAAGAAGACAATCGCGCCGCCGGTCACGATGCCGCCGAATCCGGAGGGCGCGAAAGGCTTCCAGTTGCTCGGATTGATCAGCGCTCCGCCCACGAACAGGAAAATCAGGATAGCCCCGATCTTGACCGCAACCATGATGTTGTTGGCTTCCGCCGACTCCCGCACGCCTCGCACCAGGAGCACCGTCAGAATGAAGATGATCAGGAAGGCCGGGAAGTTGAAATAGGAGCCAGTCCAATGGCCCGATTCCCAGACAGGCGTCGACCATTTGTCGGGCAGGTCGACGCCGAATGAAGATAGCTGTGCCTTTGTGTAAGCCGCAAATCCGATCGCGACAACAACATTGGAGACGACATACTCCAGGATCAGGTCCCAGCCGATGATCCAGGCGAAGATCTCGCCGAGCGTGGCATAGGAATAGGTATAAGCGCTGCCCGCGATCGGGATCATCGAGGCCAGTTCGGCGTAGCAGAGTCCGGCGAAACTGCAAGCGACCGCCACCAGGAAAAAAGACAGTGCAATGGACGGTCCGGCGGCGGGGCGGCCATGCATAAGCACTTGGGCGGTGCCTCCCCCCCGCAGGAAATTCCAGATGATGTCGAGGACCTGGGCGTGAAGGATCGATGGCGCCTGAAAGTACTCGCCTGCGGCCGCAGTCCCTGTGAGCACGAAGATGCCGGAACCGATAATGGCTCCGATTCCAAGCGCTGTGAGAGACCATGGACCGAGCGTTTTCTGCAGGCGCTGCCCGGGCGCTTCGGACTCGGAGATTAGCTTGTCGATCGATTTACAACAGAACAGCTGGCTGTTGGACTTGCGGCCTGAGGCGGGTTCACTGGTGGGTTGTGACAAGCGGTGGTTGTCTCCTGACGTCGGTCAGCTCTCGCTACCTCATCTTCAAGCTGTCATCCCGAAGAATGCGGGCCGACCCACCCTCCGTTTTCTCGAAGGGTGGGTTCCCCGCACATCGAGTCCTGCAGCTACCGCTTCGCTTGGCCGCGGACCATCTTCTTTACTTTTGGCTTCTTCGATCCGCGAGGATAGTCGCGAGCCTTAAGCGGCTTTTCCGCCTTGCGCTTCTTGCGCGCGGCGCGTTTGGATTTCTTGCGGTCTTCTTTGCTGAGCGTTGATGTATTGGCCATGATTCCTTTTGATTTTGTTATTTGGAAATCCGACAATTTTGTAATCGAAACTCTACGGCGATGCAACAATCCCGGATTGCCCGATTACAAAATTACCAAATCGCGGTTAAGCGCGCTCCAACTGAGCATACTTCTCGACGAGTTTCTTCAGGCCGAAGCGAGGGAATTGTACCGTAATCTTCGCCTCTTCGCCTTCTCCTTCGCGTTGGTAAACCGTGCCCTCTCCATACTTGGGATGGCGCACTTTTTGTCCAGGACGGAATCCGCGCTTGCCGGTCGGCTCCTCGACTGGAGCTTTTGTGACGGTGAACTTCTTTCCGCGGCTGGCAAAAAATTCGGCGATATTCTCAATCGAGTTGTACGCGCGGCCATGGGAGGCCTGAGCCGCTCCCCTCGAAGCCCGCTCTCGTTCATTCCGCCAATCTGCACTCTGATCCTCGTCTTCGTACGAGTAATGAGAGGATTCGGAGTCGTAGCCTGAACCATTCTGCCTGGCCGAGCGCTCAAACGCTCCTGCTGCTGTGTGCGACCTTCCAGTTGCAGCATGAGAACGGCGAGTCCCTACCTCTTCGATCAAGTTTCCCGGGACCTCTTCCAGGAATCGCGAAGGCACGCTGGCCTCGGGCAGATCCGTGCCATAGCGGCGGCGATAGACAGCCCGCGTTAGAACTAAACGATCCATGGCCCGGGTCATGCCGACATAGCAGAGGCGGCGTTCTTCTTCGATATCGTCCGGGGCAAGCATGGTCCGGGAGTGCGGAAACAATCCTTCTTCGAGCCCGGTCAGAAAGACGAGCGGGAATTCGAGACCCTTGGCCGCATGAAGGCTCATCAGGGTAATCTGAGCGCGTGAGTCGTAATCGTCGGCATCGGCGATGAGTGCGGCATGATCGAGAAACTGGTCAAGCGTCTCTGCGCGATCGCGTGAATCCATGGCGGCGTTCACCAGTTCTCGAAGGTTTTCAATGCGCGAGAAGGCCTCGGGAGTGTCCTCTTCTTCGAGCAGCTTGATGTACTGGGTACGATCGATCAGGAATTTCAGAATATCGGCGGTGCTCACCGTGGGAACGGGGAAGCCGGCTGCGGCATCATCACGTGCAGTTGCCTGATCCGGCGCGCTGCCCTCCTTGGACTCGTCGCTGATGGGAACTGGCTCCAAATCAGGCGTGGCGGCTTCCTCTTCAGGCGGCCCAAAATCAAACGAGAAGTTGCCGAATTCCAAGGGATCGAAAGCGGTCGCATCCCCGGATTCGGCGTCAGAATGGCTCTGGCCGGGTCTTGCTTTATCTTCCCGGCCCTCCGAGGATTGAAGTTCCCGGTTCAGGAATTCCGTCTCCTCCGGGGCGACCTCTCTAACATTTAAGCCTGTCGAATTTTCAACGTCCTGAGGCTCCGCCGCACCTTCTTCAAGATGTTCCACGAACGTTCCGGCGTGCATCGCTCGAGCATCCTCAACCAGTTGCTGAAAGCTTCTTAGCGACGCCACGGCCCGTGGTGGAAGAAGTTGCCGTTGGATGGACTCCTCGATCGCTCCCCAAAGCGACCGCCCAGTTTCGAGTGCGATCCGTTCCAGCGTGTCGATCGTTCCCTTGCCGATTCCGCGTGGAGGAGTATTGACGACGCGGAGCAGGGAGATCGAGTCGTCGGGATTCTGAATTACCTTGAGGTACGAGATCATGTCCTTGATCTCGGCACGCTCGTAGAAGGAGAATCCGCCTACTACGTGGTATTTCAGCCCATAACGCCGCATTGCCTCTTCAAATAGACGCGACTGGGAGTTTGTCCGATAAAGCACGGCTGCCTTCGCCTCTTCGCCGCGTTCGGCGGCTTCGCGGAGATAGCGGGCGATCCAGTCGGCGGCGAACAACGCTTCATTTTCGCCGTCGGGAGCTTCGTAGTATCCAACCTTCGTTCCGCCTTGCCGCGAGGTCCAAAGATTTTTGCCTTTACGCCGGACGTTGTTGGCCACTACCGCGGATGCGGCCTCCAGGATGCTTTGCGTCGAACGGTAATTTTGCTCCAGCCGGATAATTTTGGCTTCGGGGAAGTCCTGCTCGAATTCGAGGATGTTGCGGATATCTGCGCCGCGCCAGGAATATATCGACTGATCCTCGTCGCCAACAGCACAAACATTGTGCCGTTCTCCCGCCAGCATGCGCATGAGCTCATACTGCGGCCGGTTCGTGTCCTGGTATTCGTCGATCAGCAGGTATTGAAAGCGGCGGTTGTAATACTCGCGCACTTGCGCCGCCGACTTCAGCAGGCGAACCGCCTCCAGCAGCAGGTCGTCGAAGTCGAGCGCGTTCGCCTTGCGCAGTTCTTTGCGGTATTCCTCGTACAGGTGGGCAATACGCTCAGTTTTTGGATCGGCCGATTGCAGATAGAGTTCCTGCGGACCGAGCATGTGGTTCTTCGCCCATGAAATCCGTCCCAGAACGGTCCGCGGCGTTAACTGCTTGTCATCCAACCCGAGACGCTTCATCAACGATTTGACTACCGACTGCTGGTCCCCTTCGTCGTAGATGACGAAGTTCTTGGTGTGGCCTATGGGAGGCTGCCCGGGAACGGTCGAAGGAATTCGCAGAGCTTCGATATCCCGGCGCAACATGCGGACACAAAATGAATGGAAGGTCGAGATCACGGGCTTGGCGATGGAGAGCCCGCCCACCAGTTTGTCGACGCGTTCGCCCATTTCGGCGGCCGCCTTGTTGGTGAACGTCATCGCCAGAATGGATTCAGGCATCACGCCCTTTTGCTCGATCAGATAGGCAATCCGGTAGGTGATTACCCGGGTCTTACCGCTGCCTGCCCCAGCCAGGATGAGGACCGGGCCTTCCGTGGTTTCGACGGCTTCGCGTTGCTGAGGATTCAGTTGGTCGAGAAAGGACAATGCGGATTCCGGTTCAGGTCTCTTATTAATTCTACAGGGTCGAGGAGGCAACGTTTTCACGCATTGCCGGTTGGAGCTGACGCCACCAGCGTGAAGCGGTTGTACCATGTGGTCGTGCATACTCTCGCGGAGCGCGTTCTAAGTCACATCCGCCAGCGCGATTTGTTGTCGGCGGGGGACCGAGTCGGCGTTGCCGTTTCCGGCGGCATCGATTCCGTTGCGCTCCTGCGCCTGCTCCTCGAACTGAAGCCGGAACTTGGAATCGTTCTCGCAGTGGTTCATTTCAATCACAGATTGCGCGGCGCAGAATCGGATGCGGACCAGGAATTCGTCTTGCAACTGGCCAAAGACCATGCACTCGAGATCCTCGCTGACGTCGACGACGTCGCCGGGCATGCGCATGAGGAAGCTATCAGCCTGGAAACGGCAGCACACGACTTGCGATATGGCTTCTTTCGGTACTTGCTTGGTGAGGATGGCACTTGCGATTCCACGCACCGGCTGACGAAAATCTGCACCGGGCACACGCTTGACGACCAGGCCGAAACGGTCCTGATGCGGATCATTCGAGGCGCTGGAATTAAGGGCCTGGGAGGAATCCATCCGCGGTTTCTTGTGGAGGGTTTGGATGGTGAAATGAGCGGTGAGATCGTGCGGCCTCTGCTTGGACTTCGCCGGCAGGAACTCGAGTGTTATCTCCGCGATCTCGGGCAGGGCTGGCGCGAGGATTCCACAAACACAGACACATCGCTCACCCGCAACCGGGTGCGGAAGTTAGTCGTCCCCATGTTGGAGAGGGAGTTCAACCCGGCGGTTACTGAGAACTTATCAGAGTTGGCTGAAATCGCCCGTGACGAAGAGGAATACTGGGAAAACGAAGTTTCGGGGTGGATGGGTACGACTGTCCAATGGTCGGAACCGGACTGGGTAGCTGAGGAAGACGCATCCCCGGGCTTAGTGCAGATCGCGTCGGTGCCGAATGAAAATCCGAGCTCTTCAATTGTCGATCTTCAGGCACGAATTGAAGCGGCCCCATGGCTAGTGATGAACGCAACGCTGAGCCGGGTATGGCTTCTTGGTGAGCCGGTGGCCGTACAACGGCGAGTGATTCGGGCGATTGCTGACCATGCTGGAATTACGCTGGAGTTCAAGCATGTCGAGGAAGTCCTGAGGTTCTCGATCGCGTCGAGTGATTCGAGCAAGAGACTTTCGCTCCCGTCGGGTTGGGAGGTTGTACGGCGGGGCGAGCATCTCGTCTTTGTGACTCCGGACCTTCGCGAAGATAAACCGGATAGCGACTACGAATACGATCTCCCTGTTCCTGGAAGTGTCTACGTGCATGAAACTCGCTCAAAATTCGAAGTGATGCTAGTTCCAGCAGAGCAACAGGCGGGGTATAATCCGGAGCACCTTTTGGACGCAGATTCTGTGCGCGGACCGTTCAGTGTGCGGAACTGGCGTCCCGGAGATCGATTTTGGCCAGCCCATACGAAGTCCCCGAAGAAGATTAAGGAACTTTTGCAGGAGCGGCATGTGCCGCAGCCAGAGCGCCGGTTGTGGCCGGTCATTGTCGGCATGGGCGAAATCTACTGGACCCGAGGGTTTCCAGTTCCGGCACAATACCGCGCCAGGCCTGGTTGCAGTGCACTATTGTTCAACGAGCAGATCGCGGGTCAGGATTAGCAGCGAGGTGCCCGGAGGCGCCCGGATTTCCATGAACGCTCCCAGAGTCGAACCCCTGCGGCAAATCATCACCGCGGAACAAATTCAAAAGCGAGTGAAGGAACTTGGCCGGCAGATTTCCGACGACTACAAGGGACAGACGATTCAAGTTCTGGCAGTACTGGAAAACGCCTTCATGTTCCTGGCTGATCTGGTCCGGGCGCTGGATGTGCCGGTTGTCTGCCAGTTCATCAAGCCTAAATACAGCCACCCGAATTCCGACGGTTCGCACGATGTCATGGAGATTTTCTTCAGCCACGAGCCCGAAATTCGTGGACAACACATCCTTCTGATCGAGGGCCTGGTCCATTCGGGCGTGACCAGCGACTTTCTTATGAGTGACTTACGGGCACGAGGCGCAGCCTCGGTCAAACTGGTAACTTTGCTCGACCGTCAATCTGCCCGCCGCGTTCCTTTGCAACCGGACTACTTCGGGTTCCTTGTAGATGAGACATTCCTGGTGGGATACGGCCTCGGGGCGTCAGAGCAGACCAACCGCAATTTGCCTTTTGTGGCAGCTGCTCCCCAGCATGTCCCTATGACTTAGGTCATTTGCGCGAAATCATCGCTTTTTGTTCGGAAAAGGTAGAATATAGGTTTAACCGATCCCCGGTCCGAAATGTGCTCGGCGGGCATCTAATCGGTGTAGGATCGCGTGGGCTTATCAGCTCGCGTCGATTTAGGAGTTTTCTAGGTGAACTCAACAGTAAAGACGGTATTGTTCTGGCTGCTCATCGTGGTTTCGGCGGTGTTGCTGTGGGAAGTTGTCAAAGGTGCGCGCGACGGCCAAAAAGACGCGGAACTCAATGTCTCACAGTTTATGGGGGACGTAGACCAGGGCAATATCAAGGACCTGAGCGTCTATGGCATGGAAGTCCGTGGCCATCTTAAGGATGGAAGCGCGTTTCATACCACGGCTCCGGTTAACTATTTCACGCCCGAAATGTTGAAGGGCCTTCAGAGCAAGGGAGTCAGCATTTCCTTCCGCGATGTCAATAGTGGAAGCCTTCCTTTGCAATTGCTGGGTACCTGGGCTCCGCTGATTCTTCTTGGTGCGCTCTGGTTTTTCATGATTCGCCAGATGCAAACGGGCGGCAACAAGGCATTATCTTTCGGCAAGAGCCGGGCGCGGCTGCTCTCCATGCAGCAGAAGAAAGTCACGTTCAAAGACGTGGCCGGCGTGGACGAGGCCAAGGAGGAACTGCGAGAGATCATCGAGTTCCTGCGGGAAGCGCAGAAGTTTCAGAAGCTGGGTGGCAGAATTCCCAAAGGTGTCCTGCTTGTCGGACCCCCAGGAACCGGCAAGACCCTGTTGGCCCGTGCGGTTGCAGGCGAGGCGAACGTCCCGTTCTTCTCCATCTCGGGCTCCGATTTTGTCGAAATGTTCGTAGGTGTCGGCGCCAGCCGTGTGCGTGACCTGTTTGAGCAGGGGAAGAAGAACGCTCCTTGCATCATCTTCATCGACGAAATCGATGCTGTCGGGCGTCATCGTGGTGCTGGGCTCGGCGGCGGACATGATGAGCGCGAGCAGACTCTGAATCAGTTGCTGGTGGAAATGGACGGTTTCGAGTCGAACGAAGGCGTCATCCTGATGGCGGCGACGAACCGCCCTGATGTTCTGGACCCGGCGCTGCTGCGGCCCGGCCGTTTTGACCGGCGCGTGGTGGTCAGCCGGCCCGATGTGCGAGGGCGCGAAGAGATTCTTCGAGTGCATACCCGGAAGATTCCTTTGGCTGAGGATGTCGACCTCTCTGTACTGGCCCGTGGTACACCCGGTTTTTCGGGTGCGGATCTCGCCAACATGGTGAACGAGGCCGCGCTGGCGGCGGCACGGCAGAACCGCAAGGCCGTTCTGCACTATGACTTCGAGCTGGCCAAGGACAAGGTCTTGATGGGCGTAGAGCGCAAGTCGCTCTTGCTGTCCGACGAAGAGAAGCGGAATACCGCCTATCACGAGGCCGGACATGCTCTGGTTGCGGCGAAACTGCCGTACTCCGATCCTGTCCACAAAGTCACGATCATTCCGCGCGGCATGGCACTCGGTGTAACCATGCAATTGCCGGTGGATGACCGGCACAGCCTCTACAAGAATTATCTTGAAACCGAAATCGCCATCCTGATGGGTGGGCGCATCGCGGAAGAGATGTTTCTCAACGTGATGTCAACTGGAGCGGGCAACGATATCGAGCGCGCCACTGATACCGCTCGTAAGATGGTTTGCGAGTGGGGAATGAGCGAGTTGGGTCCGCTGACGTTTGGCAAGAAGGAAGAGCAGATCTTCCTGGGGCGGGAAATCGCGCAGCATCGTGACTACAGCGAAGACACGGCCATCAAGATTGACCAGGAGGTCCGTAAGCTGGTCAACAATGGCTATAGCACGGCGAAGCAGATTCTCTCTGACAACCGCGAGACTCTGGAGATGATCGCGAAGGCCTTGATCGAGCGGGAAGTGCTCGATGCCAACGAGATCAAGTTGCTGGTCGATGGCCAGGCTCTTCCTCCGGTGCAACCTCCTTCGAAGCCGGATGACGGCGTGCAGCATGTGATCAAGCCGGAACTCCAGCCAGGTCGTGCCAAGGGCGGAGAAAGGCCTGCAACCGCGTAACCGGAAATCAAAGTTTGCTCTGCATTCAGGGGCGGCGCAAGCCGCCCTTTTCTTTCGCTCCACGCCCACAATTTCGTCGCTTTACCGGCCAAATCGCAGGCGATTACTGTGTCGATTCCAGCCGCCACGGGGGTCCAAATTCTCGCTGATTTGTGGTATAATTTTCTGAGTCGCAATTGGCCCTAAGTGTTAGGAATTTCAATAACTTGAGGTACTCTCACGAGGCTTTAAGAAGCTGAGGACCAAGGCGAATCTCCCAGCCGAAATTCGTCGCGAAACCGAGAATCAGTTCGAAGAAATTTCGCGAAATTTTGCGGAGCCGAATGGCCACCAAAGAGATCAACACCCCCATCGAGAACAAAGCAAAAAACGGGAAGGTCACACCCATCCCAACCACTAACGGCAACGCGAACGGTAATCGCGACTACACCGCAGATTCCATCAAGGTGCTTGGCGGCATGGAAGCGGTCCGCAAACGCCCCGCGATGTATATCGGGTCGACCGGCGAGCTTGGCTTGCACCATCTGGTCTATGAAGTTGTCGACAATTCCGTCGATGAAGCGCTGGCCGGATTCGCCACCAAGATTGAAGTCACGATCGAGACCGACAATTCCATTACCGTCGTCGATGACGGTCGCGGCATCCCGGTCGACGATATGGAGATTGACGGGGAGAAGGTTTCCGCCGCGCAGGTCGTCATGACCAAGCTGCATGCCGGCGGCAAGTTTGATTCGTCCACATACAAAGTTTCCGGCGGGCTGCACGGGGTTGGCGTGTCATGCGTGAACGCTCTTAGCGAGGAGTTGGAGCTGGAAATCTGGCGCGATGGCGCAACTTGGCAGCAGACGTACTCAAAGGGTGAGCCCACCAGCAAGCTGAAGAAGACCGGAGTTGCCAAGGTAAAGACCGGCACCAAAGTTCACTTTCTGCCGGACAAAAGCATCTTCACCTTCACGGAATACAACTACGACACGCTGGCCCAGCGTCTTCGCGAACTGGCGTTCCTGAATAAAGGGCTGATCATCACGCTGACCGACGAGCGTGTCACCGATTCCAAGACCGGTGAGGCTAAGCGGACGGAGTTCAAGTACAACGGCGGTATAGCGGAGTTCATCAAGCATCTCAACCGCGGCAAGCAGGTGCTTCACGATAAGCCGATCTACATGGAGGACGATCGTAACGGCGTCCATATGGAGATCGGGCTGCAGTACAACGACGGATACTCGGAGAGTGTTTTCAGTTTCGCCAACAACATCAACACCATTGACGGTGGCACGCATCTCTCCGGCTTCCGCACGGCCCTGACTCGCACCATCAATTCCGCAGGCCAGCAGTTGGGGTTGTTCAGAGACGTCAAGGAAAACCTGACGGGTGACGATGTCCGCGAAGGCCTCGTGGCGGTGATCAGTGTGAAGCTGCCGCAGCCGCAATTCGAAGGTCAGACGAAGGGCAAGCTGAATTCGGACATCGCCGGCACCGTTACGGCGTTCCTCAACGAAAAGCTTGGCGCATTCTTCGAGCAGAATTCTGCGGTCGCCAAGAGAATTATCAACAAAGCAGTCGAGGCAGCTCGGGCCCGCGAAGCGGCTCGTAAAGCTCGCGACCTGACGCGGCGCAAGGGAGCGCTGGATTCAGGTGGCCTTCCCGGTAAGCTGGCGGACTGTTCCGAGCGCGATCCCAACCGCTGCGAGCTCTTCCTGGTCGAGGGTGAATCCGCAGGCGGCACGGCCAAGCAAGGTCGCGACCGTCGTTTCCAGGCGATTCTTCCTCTCAAGGGAAAAATCCTCAACGTAGAGAAAGCCCGCTACGACAAGATGCTGGCGCATGAAGAGATCCGCGCCATGATCACTGCGCTTGGTACCGGGATCGCGAAGGAAGACTTCGATCCGACGAAAGTGCGGTACGGCAAGATCATCCTGATGACTGATGCCGACGTCGACGGCAGCCACATTCGTACCCTGCTGCTGACATTCTTCTTCCGGCACATGCAGGAACTGATCAAGCGCGGCAACGTGTTCATTGCCCAGCCGCCGCTGTACTCCATCAAGAAGGGCAAGTCGCAGCAGTACATCAAGAACGACGACGAATTCGATAAGGTCATGCTGAAGCGCGCGGCCGAAGGCCTTGTGGTCCGTTATGGCGAGGGCGCCGCGAAGCTTGAAGGTTCGGCCCTATCGAAGTTCATGAGCGTGCTGCGCGAGTATCTCGGCTATTTCGACAAGGTCGATAAGCGCGTGCGCGATGAGCGGGTGACGGAGCTGATTTCGCGGCTCGATCTGTCAAAGAAGACAGATTTCGAGGGCGACAAGAAAGAAGCGCCCAAAAAGCTAGAGAAGCTTGAAAAAGAACTCACGAAGATCCAGAAGGACCGCGGCTTCAAGAGTGTTGAACTCAAGTTTGATGAGTCCCACAACCTGTGGGAAGTGGCTTTCGTCAGTTCACATGGCGCCGAGCACATCATCAACTGGGACCTGGCTTCGAGCGCCGAGTGCCGACAGATGATTTCGAAGTTCAAGCAGATTGAACCTTACCTGGAGCCACCTTTTGTCGTGGAGTCGGCTGCGAAGTCGGCGCCATCGAATGGTGCCGCCGAAGGTGAGGAAGGCGAGGGCGAGAAAGCCGAGGAGAAGAAATCTACCAAGGCCGCGCCGAAGCGCAAGGTTGAGATCGAGGCGGTTGAGAAAACCAATGCGCGCGATCTTTTCGACTACGTCAAGAAAGAGGGCAGCCGCGGTTACGACGTGCAGCGCTACAAAGGCCTGGGCGAGATGACGGCGCCACAGCTCTGGGAGACGACTATGGATCCCGAGCGCAGGACCTTGCTTTCCGTGAAGCTCGAGGACATTGCTGAGTGCGAGACCATCTTCACTACGTTGATGGGTGAGGACGTCGAAGCTCGTCGCAAGTTCATCGAAGAAAATGCGCTGGATGTGAAAAACCTGGACATCTAGCTCTGGATTCAACCAAAGAAGGGAATCGAGCGGCCTCGTGGTCGCCCGTGCTTTTGCTGCGAAACTACAAAGATTATCCTTGCCGTTTCTCGCTCCACTGGAGCACCCCCAAAGCTCGGAGAGTGTTCCACCGGCTCGGCTGACCGACCGATTCTCCCGTGGGCAGCGCAACGGCCTCTTCATAGGCGCAATCAAGGACCCATCGACCGTCAGGTTGGCGCCTGTTGCGAATAGTTTGCAGAGCGTCATTCATACGCGGGTCGTGACTGCCCGCATTTCGGAAGTAGTCGAGCGCGCGGAGAATGTCGTAATGGTAGCGAGGCGGAAACGCGAGCTCGAGAAACTCGGGATTCGCGACTTTGCCAGTCGAGAGCCGGCGATACAGACCGCGTTCGAGAAGGTACTCCTCGCCTCGTTTTCGAGCGGTGGTGATCTCAGGCGGGGACCCTGCCGCACATTCGAACTGAAGTAAGCCTTCCAATACGCAGATCGTCGTATGGAACGACGAGCGTTTGCTTTTGGGAGCATCGCAGTTCCAGCCGCCATCTTCGAGTTGCTCAGTGAGAAGGCGTCGCGCAAGGGAATCGTTTGGCCGACCAAGGAAGGCGCCCACTGCCAGCGCGCCCCCATTAATGCACGGCTCAACCTCACCCTCGAAAAACGTGTTCCCGCCGGTTTCGACGGCCCTGAGCTCCCAGCAGCCGCCCTGATCGTTCCATCGCACTCCTGCCTCAAGTCGCGCCGCTGCAGCTTGTACGGCAGGCTCGGTGGGGTCGATGCCGGTCGCCCGCAGGAGGAGAAGCGTGAAGAGGGTTGATAACCAAGCAGGGCTATCGGGGCGGCGCCACGAGCCATCCGACTGCTGACTGGCGAGGATTTGGGCCCCGAGGCCCTCTCGTGGAACACGCCGGCGAGTCGCCGAGATTACATCAGGAGAGGCATCCGTAAGATCACGCAGTGCTTGCCAGCTTATGGCCGGGTCGGAATCGAGGAGCCAGGAAAGTGCATCCACGCCGCGATCATATCGGATTCAGACGGGAAAGATCAGGATTGGGCAGGTCGTTACTACTTGAGACCTTCGACCAGATAGAGGTCCGCGAGCATCCGGTGATAGCCGAAGACGCAGCTTTTCGCGTCGGGTGTCATCAGGATGGGTCCGATGTTTTCCACGCCCGCTGGATCGTAGGGCATCAGTTCTTTCCAGAGAGTACGCTGTCCGCTCTGAATATCGAGGCGATAAACGCGGGCGGGCAGCTCGCCTGGCTGATAGATGAACAGGCCGTGGCCATCGGAGGTAAAGGTAATTGGCTGCTCTCCGGGATTCAGCCCGGGGATCAGTTTCGGATCGCCTGCGGAGGTTGGATACAGGTAGCCTCGCTTATCCGGACCAATGGCCGCAATTTCTTGCGAATCAGGAGAAATGGCAAAAGCTGTGCCGTTCACGCCCTCCTGCGAAATCGCCTGCGATTTTCCAGAATTTAAATCGTAGATATAAAAACGCACGCCCTTGCCCGGCTCGTCCGCAGTGAAAAGAATTCGCTTGCCGTCAGGAAACCAGTGAGCCCAGCTGTGATTGATATCGTCCTTGGTCAAGTCACGAGGCTCGCCTGCTCCGGTAGGAAGAAGCTTGAACTGCGATGGGGAATCCTGGCTTTGGGCAATTGCCCATTTCCCATCGGGCGAAAGAGAGACCGCTCCGCCTTCGCCCAGCAGCACAGCGGGAGAACCGTCCGTTTTCCGAATATAGACGGCGTAGGTCAGTCCGCTCGACTTGGAATAGTCCAGCGCTCCGCCTCCGCCTTCTTCATCGAAGAGCAACGTCTTGCCATCGGCTGACAAATCAGCTGGATAGGTGTAATCGAGCCAGGAAAGTTCATGTTGCTTTGAATCGCTGGCGTACACGCCCAATAGCTCACGGCGCCAGTCGGCTCGAACGAGCAACACTCGGCCATCCTTCGCAATATCGAGGAGGATTAACGCGCCGGGCAAGCGGGCCACAATCCGCTGTTTGCCGTCCAGTGTGACTGCGTACAGAGTGCGATCGGTGCCATAGCGGCCGGCAGTAAACCAGATCTCCTGGCCACTCGGAGCCCAAGCAACGCCCTGGATAGTGAACCATTGCGAGGTCAACACCTTCTTGGTGCCCGCCAGATCGACGATGGCGAGCGATCCTGAGTCGTCACCTTGTAACGGATGATCGGCAAACGCGATGTAGTTGCCATTGGGCGACACGCGCGGATGGCTGATCCATCCGCCAGTCTGATACAGAGGTTTGCCGACAGGATATTCCAGCCGATTCTGACCGCCGAAATCGCGAACCACCACGAGTTCACCTTTATCAGGAGCCCAATCCGCCCACTGCACCTGCTCCAGAACTTCACGCGGGGCGCCGCCCGATAGAGGCGCACGGGCCAGCGTTCCCATCGAGACCCATGTTCCGACAGCCTTGCTGCCGAGGAGCACCGCCATCTCAGCTGTGGAAGAGATGGACATGAGCTGAGTGTGGCTCAGGCCCATGGAGCGCGACTCGGGAGCTTCCGGCCGCGCTGTGAACACGTCCGTTGGATTCCCCTGCCAGGCTGCGCTGTAAAGAATTGTTTGACCGTCTGGTGCAAAGCGCGCCGAACGAATGCTGCCGCGGCGGAACGTCAGTTGGCGATATAAGGGGGGCTGGACCGGCGGAGGCGTGAAGAACACCTTCCCCGCGTAGAGCCCGATACCCGCCGCGGCTAACACTGCCACGGAAAATATCCATGCCTTCGGGGATTTCTTCGGAGGTGCCGCAGCTGCCGGGAGCTGAACCGCGGCGGAAGAAGTTGGCTGGGATGGTTCCACCAGTAGCGAAGCACGCGAGGAATCCAAAGACCGCTGCAGCCGCTTGAGGTCCGCGCGCAGCTCGGCGGCGCTTTGAGTTCGCATGTCCTGGTCTTTTTCGAGCGCCTTCGTGATGATTTCTTCCAGCTTCGGCGCGAGCCCCGTATTCAAGCGCACCGGAGAAGTTGGAGTCCGGTTGAGAATGGCTTCCGTCACGACTGCCGACGTTTCACCGCGGAACGGCAGGACGCCAGTCGCCATTTCGTAGAGAACCACGCCAAACGAAAACAGATCGGTGCGGCCGTCGAGCTCTTTGCCGCGCAACTGCTCCGGCGACATGTATGACACCGTACCGACCGCCGTGCCGGGGCTGGTCAAATCAAGACCAGTGGCATCGGCAACGGTCTGCGATTCGCCACTCGTAGGTTTCGCTGCGCGAGCGATCTTGGCCAGCCCAAAATCAAGAATCTTGGCATGCCCACGGTCGGTCACGAAGATGTTGGCCGGTTTGATATCGCGATGGACAATGCCTTTGGAGTGCGCCGCATCCAGAGCGTCTGCCACCTCGATCGACAGCGTCAGCAGCACGTCCAGATCCATCGGTTTGGCGTTGATCAAGTGCTTTAAAGTCTGCCCGGTGAGGCACTCCATCACGATAAAAAGATGCCCATCGTGCTCGCCGATCTCATGAATCGTGCAGATATTGGGGTGGTTCAGGGCTGAGGAAGCCCGAGCTTCGCGGCGGAACCGTTCGAGCGCCTGCGGGTCATCGGAGGCCTCGTCGGGAAGAAACTTAAGCGCGACGAACCGGCCAAGCAGCGTGTCCTCGGCTTTGTAAACGACTCCCATTCCGCCGCCACCGAGGAGTTCGGTAATCCGGTAGTGGGAAACCGTTTGTCCGATCATGAGTGAGTGGCTTGGAGGCGCTGCTTTTCGGGCGAACGCGCCGAGTAATCTTAGGTCCAATCAGATTTCTCGTCAATCTACGAGCGCAAGATAGTCCCTACCACACGTTCTCCTGGTGGGAGGGCGAATATGTCCACTTTTGTCGATGTCCTGCGGTCTCGGAAGGCCCCAGTCTGGTGGTTCGGCGCCGCTTTTCTGACGTTGTTGGTAGTGGCGGCACTGATCATTCCAAGCTTCCAACACTCGCGCTTCGAGCCACAGAGTGCTCGGGTGATTACTCAACTCCAGGAACCTGTTTACCGGCCCGGAACTGCCGCCTACTCGTCGCCGACTCTAGAGGCGAAGTCCCCGGCGCAGCCAGCCTCGGACTCGGCGCCGGCCGCGGCACCTGCCGCGAAGCTTGACGCTGCAGTCGCCCGGAAGATCGTGCGTACCGGTTCGATGCAAATTGTCGTGCAGCACCCATCGGAAGCAGTCGATCGGATTACTGCGCTAACCCAGAGCCTGGGTGGATATGTTCAGAGCGCGGACGGCGGTGGCGACACAGCGACCGAGGCAACGCTTACGATTCGCGTTCCGGCTGCACAGTTCGACAGGGTGAGAGCGGAAATCCGAAAACTCGGGTTGCGTGTCGAAGGTGAAAAGGTTGATGCCGAAGATGTGACGCAGCGATATGTCGACCAGGATGCGACCCTTCGCAACCTTCGTGCCGAAGAGGCGCAGTATCTTACGATTCTTAAGCAGGCGCACACCGTGAAGGATATGCTGGCCGTGAGCGAACAACTCAGCGAAGTGCGCGGCCAGATTGAGCAACAACAGGCGGAGTTCAATGTTCTGTCACAGCAGATCGATACCGTCGCTTTAACGATTGCCCTGCACACCGAACCGCCGCCGCAGCCGATGGGATTCAACTGGCATCCGGGCCGCGAGATGAGAATGGCTATTCGCGACGGACTGGAGAGTCTGGCGAATTACGCGACAGCAATGCTGGCTATTATCTTCTTTCTGCCTGCCGTTATGCTTTGGACCGGGACGATTCTCCTGGCGCTTTTCGGAGGATGGAAAACATTGCGATGGGCTGGACAACGCTGGTTCGGATGGACTGTGGGGAAGGCTACGCAGGCATGAATCGTTGTTACGGGTTTTCGGCAGGCCGGGTTTCTTCGGGACGTTCTCCGCGAACGACACGGGAAATGCCGCGAACGACGCGGCGCATAGGCAGTTCGGCTTTGTCGTCAGCGATGAAACATTCTCCTACCCGCGAGCCACGGTAATACCAGCGCTTCAGGATAGCGAGATGCTCCATGAGTTCCGTTAAGGATGTGGCCTTCGCGGGGGCAGAAGATTCGATTGCGGCCGACACACGGGATTCCATTGACTGCGATTTTGCATGATCGGCCGGCTGGATGCTGAACTGAATCGGATCGGAAATTATGCCGGCGTCGATCCGGAAGAAAGTCACGCTGTCGAGCATGTGACTTGGTTGAATCAGGAGAGCCGAAAGCTGGTCGACGCGGCGTACGATCTCCGGCACTTGGGCAGTTACAGGCTTCACTTTCTCCAGCCGAATGTGAATCGCGGCAGCATCTTCAAAGGCTAGTCGTGTCGACGCGGCTTCCCGCTCCGTTTCCAGTTCACGCACCAGCGAATTTCCGGCCGAATCGAAGTAGGATTGCACGCGCGCGACCTCCTTTCCGTACTCCTCATCGGAGCAGCCCTTGAAGCAGGGCGCCAGGCACATCTTCATTTCCGAATAAATGCAGCCAGGAAACTTTGGGTCGGGATACAGATCCTCGACACAGCGGCGCATTTTGAAGAAATCCAGAGAATCATTCATAAACTTCTCGGCTGCGACCCGCGACATAAACGGGCCGTAATAAATCGTCTTCCCGTTGAGTCGTCCTAAGCGCGTGGTGACCGACGCCCGTGGATATTCGTTCTCAAGGTGCAGCTTGACGAAAGGCGCAAAGCGAAAGCGCAGGCGCTTTGCATAAGTTTTCGGAAAGGTGCCGCGCAGGACCTTGAAGAGCAGGAACCCGGATTCGAAATCAGAACCAGTCGGTGTGAATTCGACAAAGCGGATACGATCCCGAAGGTTCAGTTTCCTCGTGCGCTCTTCGACCGGGCCGAGCAGCCGCTGAAGGCGTCGCCTTAGGTTTGCAGTCTTGCTCACGTATGGCTGAGCTTGCACGTCCTCGCCCCGCAGTAGAAACACCGCAGGCGCGGCCGGAACCGAGGAGAAAAATTCCGCGTCCCGCTCAGGAACGAATTCCCGACGTTCGATCAGCACAAGATCATTCTATTTAATCCACACAGGAGCCCGGCATATAAAGGCGGCATACAGGGTTGCACAGAGATTGCCGGTCGGAGCAGGGATTAACGGAAGCTGGCGCTGCGGTATTTCTGTCGGAAATCCGCGCCGTCGAGCGTAATGACGCGGCACATTTCGTGCAGCCGCGACCGCATTCGTTCGCCGATCCGGTCGCCAAGACTTTCGCCGCGGGAAGCCGCGCGGGCGGGCGAGAGCGAGTTCGAGAGTCCTGCCGCGGGCTGATCGTCGAAGTTCGTGGTGATAATCGTCGTGCGATTGTCGTTGTAGCGCGTGTTCAAGATGAGGCTCACCGTGTCCCAAACCCATTCTGTCGGCTTCACGGCGCCGAGTTCGTCGAGCACCAGAACGTCGGTTTCGAACACCGGCCGCAAGACGTCCAATTCCGTGGTTTGAACAGTCGCGTTGTACGAATTCTGGATCTCTTTGAGCAATTCGCGGTAGTCGTAGAACAGACACGGAATGCCGCGGCTAAGAATCAATTCCTTCAGGATCCCGACTGCCAGATGAGTCTTACCGGTGCCGATCTTGCCGATGATCAGAAGGCCTTTATCACCGCGCGGGTCACATTTTTTGGCGAAATTAGAAGCGAAAAAGTGCGCTTCGGAAAGCGACGGATGCGCTCCGGGAAAATCGGTGTCGTAGTTTGCTAGTTCGCAATGCTCATATCGCCGGGGAATGCGCGCTGACACCAACAGAGATTGAGCCCGAGCCCGCAGTTGGCAATCGCAGCGCACCACGCGTCGCTGGCTTGCACGGGAGCCGTTCGCGACAAGATTCGCTTCCTTCCAGCCTGTTCCCCCGCACAACGGACAAACGTCAACCGGAGCCTTGACCACCTTAGGACCTTCCCAACTCAATTGCGTCCCCCTCACTCGACTTTGCACCTGCGAGCGTCGTTTGCGCAAGCTGGAAAGGCCCTCTGGCTGTGTACATCCTGTGCACCAGTCTTGTGTATTGTGGATGGCTTAGGAAAATGACTCCCCCAAGACGTAAAACGCGCTCCAGACGGCCTGACTCGGGCGGGATGGTTGTGAAACAGGCTTCCGGTGCGGATTTTCACAGTTGACATTCGCCCCAGAGTGAGGAAAATACGAGCGGTCAGGTTTCCCATCAAGCCCAGAGCCTGTTTCCCTGGCACTCCAGGCGGGGCATGAAAGAGACCTGCGAGGAGAAACTATGAATAAAGCCGATCTGGTCGACAAGATCGCAGGTGCTTGCGAAATCAGCAAGGCTCAGGCCACGACCGCAATCGACACGGCCGTAGACAGTGTCACATCCGCTCTCCGCAAGGGAGATCGCGTTGCATTGATAGGCTTCGGCACATTTTCGGTGTCGCAGAGAAAAGCACGGAACGGGCGTAACCCGCAGACCGGCGCCACTATCAAGATCGCTGCCCGCAAAGTTGCAAAGTTCACCCCAGGGGCCGAACTCAAAAAAGCCGTCAACAAAAAGTAAGTCGAAATTCCATTTGAAAGTTCAAGACGGCAGGGGGTCGGCCCTGCCGTTTTTACTTGGTCTCTTTCCATGCGCTAACCGGGCGCAAAATCCGCCTGTGCTACCTCTTCAGGCATTCGCGTATTTCAGCCACTTCAGGATTTCGGGCAGCGTAGGGCGCTTTCCGTAGATCAGCACGCCGATGCGGTAGATGCGTGCGCAGAAAACGATGAGCCCGGCCTCGGTTGCGACCAGTAAGACGAGCGACAGAAGGATCTGCCACAAGGGCGGTGTCTGCACCACGATTCGCGCAAACATCAGGATCGGGGCAAAAAAAGGAATGATCGACATCCAGAAAACAACGGCTGAGTCGGGTGTTCGCACTACCGGCATCAGCATGAACACCGACATCACGAGCGGGATCACAATCAGAAACTGCATTTGCTGTCCTTCTTGCTCGGTAGTAGTAATCGCTCCGATGGTCGCATACATGGTGCTGTAAAGCAGATAGCCGAGAAGGAAGAACAGCGCGAAAGCGACGAGAACCCACGGTGAGACCTGCAGGTCACTGAAGCTCGCTTGCGTTGCCAATGCGGGCAGGGCAAAAACGCCCGCCATAATGATCCATGCCAGGATCTGCGTCAGCCCCACAGCTCCCACGCCGAGAAGTTTGCCCGCCATGAGTTCGGTGGAACTCGCCGAGGAAAGCAGCACCTCCATAACGCGCGAATTCTTTTCTTCAAGCACGGAGCGCATGACGGAGATGCCATAAAAGAGCACCGCCATATACAACAGCATCACCATGACGACGATTTCCAGAAATCGGCCGGTCCCGCTGTTCCTGGTCTCGCGGCCTCGCTCGATGCGAAGTGAATCAACTTTGAGAGGAGTTAGCATCTGGTCTGCTCTGTCAGCAGCGACACCAGTTTTTACAAGCTCGTCTTGCAACTTCACATGGTTGACCGCCTGGCTGAGCCATGCCCGCTCGCGGGAACTCGCCATTTCTCGCCCAGTCCAGGTGACTTTGCCTGAGGCAACGGCATCATCGGTCAGCCAGATGAAGCTATCAATGGAATGTTCGTCCACTTTTTTCCGGAGTGCATCCCGCTCCGCGTCGGTGGCATTGTTGTCGAGGTCGATCGCGTATTCTTCCTCCGGTTTTTTCTTCGCGCTTTTCTCAACTTCGCTTTCCTCGTCCTCGTCGGCCGACAGGCGTGCCAACAATTGCTGGCGCACTGCATCCCCAAATTGTGGAGTGGTCGTGACCAGAACCAAGTGGTCCGCCTTTTCTCCCATCGAGGCAAGCTTCGCCGGGGCCGCCATCAGAACGGTCATGATGGCGGGCAGAAGCAAAGTAAGAACCAGGAACGCTCGGGTGCGAACGCGTTCCATATATTCCCGCTTGATGATCAGCCATGTATTACGCATTCGTTTTTCCCACGACGTCAATGAAGATTTCTTCCAGCGAAGGTTCCATCAGCTCGAACTTGCTCAATCTCGCCTTGGCCGAAGCGAGATGTAACAGTTCCTGAGCGTCAGCGCCCGGCGCAAGGCGGACCTCCACATAATTTCCGTAATCGTTGAACGATTGCACCAGGCGGCCTTCCTGCAGAAAGCTGGCGTCTCCGTCATAGCGAATTTGTATATTCTTTCGGCCGTATCCCGCCTTGATCTCGCTCAATTCGCCTTGAAGAACGGCGCGGCCGTGATTGATGAGGCAGATCGATTGGCAGAGCCGCTCCACTTGGTCCATGCGGTGAGTGGAGAGCATGATTGTCTTTCCGCTCTTCGCGAGTTCCAGCAGCGCGTCCTTCAGAACCACGGCGTTCGCGGGATCGAGACCCGAGAAGGGCTCATCCATAATGAGAAACTTGGGATCATGCAGAATTGCGCCGATGAACTGGACTTTCTGCTGCATACCCTTGGAAAGCTCCTCGATTTTCTTTCCAGTCCACGCCGTCAATTCCAGGCGATCGCACCAGCGACGCGCCCTGCTCACGGCCTCGCTGCCCGCCAGACCTTTGAGTTGCCCTAATAGCACAAGATGATCGAGAACTTTCATTTTCTTGTACAGCCCGCGCTCTTCGGGCAGGTAGCCGAATTGGTCACGATGCCTGCGCTGGAGCGTCTCTCCAAAGATTGAGATCTGTCCAGAATCCGGGACGGTAATTCCGATGATCATCCGGATCGTGCTGGTCTTGCCCGCTCCATTTGGCCCCAGAAGGCCATAGATGCCGCTCGCGGGGATGCGAAGAGTGAGATCGTTTACAGCGACGAAATCGTTGTAGCTCTTGCAGACGTGAGTGAGTTGGATGACATCCGCGGCGCTTGCTTGACCTACCGTGGAATTGGCTACAGGGGTTGACATGGAAAGCGGTTCAACGCATTCCTTTCGACTTAAGGGTGGGTAGCATGATATACGGCTGCATAGAGCGTCGCACAGCCAAAATTTGTGATGGACTGCAAAAAGTGTTTCTACGCATGAGCGCCAAGGCGCACTACTTGTTCTTCCCGAACTGCATGGTGCGCGTGATGCCCTCGCTTTCTTTCACATAGATTACCTGGTTAGCTTTTACGTCCTTCAAAGTGTCGATCTGCCCGCTGGGCCAACGGATCTCAAGCGAGTCGACCTTCTCAGCATTGCCGAGCCCGAAATGAATCCTTAAATCATTTTGTGAGAAATATCCTCCACCGCTACGGACCTCGTCGATTTGCTGATGCGGCTTCGACTCTCCAGGAACGCGAGTCACGCAGGTCAGGCGTGCGCCGATGCCGCTGCGATTGGATTTTGTGCCGATGGTTCGAACTTTGATCCAGTTATGTCGCAGCTTTGAATCACACCGCAACAGCTGCGGATAATCGTTGGTACTATTCACGGCCACGTCAATGTCGCCGTCATTGTCAAAATCTCCGAACGCCGCCCCACGACATGCGTTGGGATCCGAGATGCCTGGGCCGGCTTGAAATGAGACATCGGAGAAATGGCCATTCCGAAGATTCTTGTAAAGAAGCTTGCGCTGCGCATATCCTGCCTCGGTCTTTAGCTGTTCCACTTCCGGATAGACGTGGCCGTTACAGATGAGAATGTCCGGCCAGCCATCATTATCGAAATCGAAAAAGCCGCATCCCCACCCCAGAAACTGCGTGTGCGCGCCCAAGCCCGCGGCGAAGGTCGTATCTTCGAAACTGGCTCCGCCTTGGTTGTGATAGAGCGACGGGGTATCGCCGGCGAAGTTCGTTTTGATCAGGTCGAGATTCCCGTCAAGGTCATAGTCAGCGGCGGAGATGCCCATGCCCGCTTGCGGTTTTCCATCGGGGCTCAGCGCGCAGCCCGCTTCGATGGCGATATCCTCGAATTTCCCATTCTTCTTATTCTGGTAAAGAGCACTGGCGGTCGAATCATTCGCGACATAAATATCGGGCCATCCGTCATTATCGAGATCAGCGGTCAGGACCCCCAGTCCGTACGTGCCGTTCGCGCGCGTAACGCCAGAGGCTTCTGACACATCGGTAAACGTGCCATCCCCGTTATTGCGGTAAAGGATATTCTTGCCACCCTGCAATCCCGGCGGGCCGCAGGCCACCATCACGCTCTTGTAAAGACATGGCCCGGACTCAGGCACTGGCGCGGTGGCCAGATCAAGGTCGATGTAATTGGCGACGAATAGATCCAGCCAGCCATTGCGGTCATAGTCGACGAATGCGCATCCGGTATTCCAACGCGTTCCTTTTCCGGCGACGCCCGCTTTCTCGCTGACATCGGTGAAGGTGCCGTTACCGTTATTGTGATAAAGAACGTTCTTGCCGTAATAGGTGACGAAGAGATCGTCCCAGCCATCGTTGTCATAATCGCCCACGCATACGCCCTGGCCCCATCCTGAATGTGCGACACCTGCTTTCAGGGTTACATCCGTAAATGTTCCGTCGCGGTTGTTGCGGAACAGGTGAGACGTGGGTTCGCCTCCGACCGCAAATCCTTCGATCTTCGTACCATTCACAACGAAGATGTCGAGCCAGCCATCATTGTCGTAGTCGTAGAAGGCGATGCCGCATCCGGTAGTTTCGAGCAGATACTTATTCTTGTGGTCTCCTCCAAAGATCGTCTTTACGTTCAATCCAGATTCGCGCGCGACATTCACAAAGTTAACGCCCAGTTCGGCCTCATCGGGTGCTGGAGTGCTGCTCAATCCAACCGGAATTCTCGTTCGACTTTTCGCCAGCAACCCGCGTGGCCGTGCCAGAGTCAGAATGCTTTCAAGCGAAAGCACGAGACTGGAACGGCTAAGAGATTTCAAGAAGTCGCGACGTGAAGGGAACAAGACTCGCTACCTGGCGTGTGACTCGTGCTAGAATTCGCCCTACTCGTTATATTCAGTGAAACCCGACTTTGCAAGATGCAGTCCGCCCGGTAGGCGAATCAATGGCAACTCGAATCAGGGGTTTCCACTTGCTGCCATCCTTGCCATTTTCCTGGTCTTGTGCCCGTCTTCGAGCGCTCAAAAGCCAATTCCTCTTCCCGAATTGTCTCGAACAATCCGTACCTGGGAGTTCCTTCCGGTTGTAGGGCAGCGTGCGGCGTTGTTTGGGAACGAGGCAGGAAGATTTGAAGCCTGGGCATATCCGCTCAAGATTTTCCGCGACCTTCACCTGATCTTTCACGAAGGCGACCGGGCGCTGCCCGCTGAGAGCCTGGCGCGCACTCTGACGGTGCGGCCGGAGTCCGCCTCGATCCTGTACGCGGGCGACTCATTCCGTGTTCGAGAAACACTTTTCGTGCCGGTGAATGAACCCGGAGCTGTGATTCTGCTGGATGTCGAAACCGAGCAACCGCTCGAAGTGGAAGCCGCTTTTATTGCCGATTTTCAACTGGAGTGGCCGGCTGCGCTGGGTGGAACGTTTCTCGACTTCGACGCCAAAGATCGCGTGTTTGTCTTCGGAGAAGAAAGCCGAAAATATGCTGCTCTGTTCGGTTCTTCAACAGCCGTGAGCGCTCACGCTTCCTATCAAACCAATTATTCGTCGTCGGAGGAGAATTCTCTCCGCCTGGGGGTAACGCAAAAAGGCAAAGAGACCAAGGTGTTGGTCCTCGCAGCTTCCGTCAACGGACAAGCCGAAGCCGAAAAGGAATACCAGCATCTGCTGGCGGGGTATGCAGGCATGATGCGCGATTCCGCAGACTACTACCGGTCATATCTCGAAAATACCGTCAGCCTCGACTTGCCGGATGCGGCTCTAGAGCAGGCCTACGATTGGGCGCGCATCAGTACCGTGCAGGGTCTCGTCAACAATCCATTTCTTGGTACCGGTTTGGTGGCTGGCTATCGAACTTCGGGGGTCAGCCAGCGTCCGGGCTTTGCATGGTTCTTCGGGAGAGATTCTTTTTGGACTTCCTTCGCACTAAACGCAGAGGGAGACTACTCGACCAGTCGTGCTGCATTGGCTTTTGTCAGCAAGTTCCAGCGGCAAGATGGCAAGGTTCCGCACGAAATTTCCCAGAGCGGCAGCCTCGTACCCTGGTTCAAAGATTACCCCTACCCATATGTATCAGCCGACGCCACACCACTCTTTATTCTGGCGATGGACGATTACGTCACGAGCAGCGGCGATCTCGAATTCGCTCGCGAGCAGTGGGACAACATTTGGCGCGCATATGAATTTCTGAGCTCGACCTACGACGCGCAGGGTTTTGCCAACAATCTTGGAGTCGGCCACGGCTGGGTGGAAGGCGGCCCGCTGCTGCCGGTTAAGAATGAGTACTATCAGGCGGGCCTCGGTGTTCAAGCCTTGCACGCCGTCTCTGACATCGCTCGATTACTGGGGAAGACCGATGTAGCGACCCAGATGGCCGGCGAGTTCGACCGTAAGAAACCTGCCCTCGACAATGCTTTTTGGTCGCCAAATGCGGGGATCTATGCGTTCGGACTGAAGGAAGACAATCAGCGCTCCGATGAGGCGAGCGTTCTGGCGACGGTGCCCATGTGGTTTGGACTCTCGGACCCGGTCCATGCCGACGCGATGATCACACGGCTTGCCGATGCCGATCACGAGACCGATTGGGGCATGCGGATTATCTCGTCGCAGTCCAAGGTCTACGATGGCTCCGGGTATCACTTCGGGTCGGTGTGGCCGCTGTTCACCGGATGGGCGGCGGTCGGCGAATATCGGTATCACCGGGCGCTGCCAGCGTACGCGGCTCTTCGATCAAACGCTCTGCTTTTCCAGGATGGCGCTCTCGGCCATTTCAGCGAAGTTCTCTCCGGCGACTATAACGATTCCCTTTCCACAAGTTCCCCCCACCAGATCTGGTCCGCGGCTATGGTCGTGAGCCCGCTATTGCGAGGGATGTTCGGGCTGGGGACGGACGCCCAGGAAAAACTAATCACGCTCGCCCCGCACCTTCCAGCGGAATGGACCTCATTCGAAATCCGGAATGTGAAGCTAGGTCAGAGCGTCATCAATTTCCGATATCACAAAGCCACCGATGCACTGACACTCCAGGTTGAAAACAGCGGCAAGGCGGCTTGCTCGGTTGAATTTTCTCCCTCCTTCAGTCCACGAACCGAAGTCCTGAGCGTGGAAGTGAACGGGCGCCCCCGGAAGTTCACATCGCAACGAAACCCTGCCGATCAGCACATTTCAGTAAAGTTTCAAGTGGAGTCAGGAAACTCAACGGTCCTGGTCCGAATGAAGAATGATTTCGGCATCAGCCTCGATAACGGCCTCCCCGCGCTTGGTAGCGCCAGCGAGGGGCTTCGAATTATTCGGGAATCATGGAACTCAAATCGCGATGAACTCGAGTTAGAGGTTGCCGGCCGGGGTGGTGCACACTACGAAGTGGGCATCTGGAATCCTGGACAGATTTCTTCTGTAAGTGGCGCGGTGCTTACCCGTTCGGGCAAGCTTGACATTGAGATTTCGCGCACGCCGGGCTCAACGGAAGGGGCATACTCCCACGCTAACGTTCAGATTCGCTTCTCGCGGCCGTAGGTCCCCGTTCTGAGCCAGGTTTCCTCTCTGAGGTATAAAATACGCGCTATAGGCTCCGATGCACGAGCTTTCCATCGCGATGGGAATCGTTGACGCAGCCCTGGATGAAGCGCAGCAGCGACACGTGCAGGTCAGCGCTGTTCATCTTCGCCTGGGAGCCCTTTCAGGCGTCGTCAAGGATGCTTTGCTGTTTTCCTGGGAGGTCGCGTGCCAGGACACCCCTCTTCAGGGAGCGCAATTGCTCGTCGAGGAAATTCCAGTCGTCGCCTTTTGCCCCAATTGCAAAGAGCACCGCACTCTTGCTTCGATCCAGGAGTTCATCTGCCCCGACTGCGGCTCACCAACAGGAGACATTACCCAGGGGAAGGAGCTGGAAGTCTTCGCGATCGAGGTAGCTGACGAGAATGTTAGTGAGGCCGGAGTACGACCGTGAGCGAGCCACGTCTTCTCGAGGTGCGCAGAAACGTTCTTAAGCAGAACGACGTGATCGCCCGGGCATTGCGGGAGCGGTTCCGGCAAGCCGGAGTCTTCGTCGTCAGCCTCGTGTCTAGTCCGGGCTCTGGTAAAACCATGTTCCTGGAGCGGACCCTTACCGAGCTGCAACCCCAATATCGGGTTGCGGCATTAGTTGGAGACTTGGCAACGGAAAATGACGCCATCCGACTGGCACGGAGTAAGGCTCCCGTAAAACAAATCACGACTGGGACGGTATGTCACCTCGAAGCGGCGATGGTGGAGAAGGCGCTTGAGAGCTGGAATCTAAAAGAAACAGACTTTCTGTTCATCGAGAACGTCGGCAACCTCGTCTGCCCGTCCTCGTACGATTTGGGGGAGAATCTCCGCCTGGTACTTATGTCGGTCACCGAGGGAGAAGACAAGCCACGCAAGTATCCGACCATCTTCAACAGCGCCGATATTGCGGTCGTCACCAAAGACGATCTGGCAGCCGCAGTTGAGTTCGATTGGCCAGCTGCACAGGCTAGTATTCAAGCCGTTAGGCCTGGGATGCGCACCTTCCGCCTCTCAGCGAAGACTGGGAATGGCATGCCCGAATATCTGGGCTTCCTGTGTGAGCAACTCTCGGCAGTCCGCGCTTGAGGCGACAACTCCTCCGGAAAAAGTCATTACATTAACGTTTTTGTAGGGGAGAATGTTCGAGTCTCCTCAACAAAAATGCGCGAATCCGCATCTCTGCGATGCTATGATGGCGGGCAGTTCAAATTCTTAATCTTTTGAGATGGTGCGGAACGATGGCAATTACAGCCCCCAATAGTTCACACACGCCTACATCACCGAGCGATACCCAGGGCTATGGCGCGCCGCTGGCCACGGTTACAACCCTATTTTTCATGTGGGGGTTTCTCACCTGCCTCAATGACATTCTTATCCCCCACTTCAAAGGGATGTTCGGCCTGAATTATCGACAGGGGATGATGATTCAGGGGTTTTTCTTCGGGGCGTATGCGGTGTTTTCCGTGCCCTCAGCGAGGCTGATCGACTGGATCGGGTATCAGCGGGCTATGGTGGTGGGTTTGCTGACGATGGGTTTGGGCGCGTTCCTGTTTCTCCCTGCCGCGAGCGTACCTTCATTCGGATTGTTTCTTGTCGCTGTGACCGTACTTGCCACGGGGATCACTTGTTTGCAGGTGGCAGCGAATCCGTACGTCACCGTGCTGGGGAAACCCGAGACTGCTTCCAGCCGTTTGAATCTCACACAAGCTTTCAACTCGCTGGGGACATTCCTAGCTCCATTTTTTGGTGCCGTACTGATTCTGAGCGCGGCCCCGAAGACAGCCGACGAGGTCCGGGCACTGGCTCCGGCTGCGCTGCACGCCTATCAACTGCAGGAGGCGGCGACGGTAAAGAGTCCGTACCTCGGACTTGGCATTGCCCTGGTCGTCCTCGCGATCGCGATTGGTCTGTTCAAGCTGCCGAAAATCGAGCACGCCCAGCGTAGAGTCGGCGAGAAGGTCAACGATTCCATTTGGAAGCACCCCAATTTGATCTTTGGTGCCATCGCGATTTTCGTGTATGTCGGAGGTGAAGTTTCTATCGGGAGTTTTCTGGTGAGCTATTTCCATGAGCCCAATATCGGAGCGCTTACGGAAAAATTGGCGGCGAGTTTCGTGGCGTTTTACTGGGGTGGAGCGATGCTCGGACGTTTTGTGGGTTCGAATTTCCTAGGTGGGGCGAAAGCAAAATACATGTGGATGGTAGCGGCGCTGGCCGTTGCCCTGATTCTCTTGTCCTATCCAATCGGAAATTACATACCCGCCGGATATGTGCCGGGAGTTCCGAACCCGATGTTTCTCGCATGGCTGGTCTTTGCGGGACGGCCGCTCTTTGCGGTGGTCGCAGTTGCGGCGGCAACGATCGCGATTGGCGCGATGCTGAAGGGTGGTCAAGCGAAGGCCCCGACCGGAATGCTGCTGGCAGTTTGCGCCATAGCAGCAAGTGCGCTGGTTGCCGTCTCGATGCTCAGCGCCGGGCATCTTGCAATGTGGAGCATCATTCTCGTCGGATTCTTCAATTCCATCATGTTCCCCAGCATCTTCACGCTGGGTGTGGCCGAACTTGGTCCCCTGACGGGCGACGGCTCCGGCATCATGATCATGGCGATTGTGGGAGGTGCGATCATTCCTGTCGCGCAGGGAGCGATCGCCGACCGGATCGGGATTCATCACGCATTCTTTTTGCCCGTACTGTGCTATCTATACATCCTGTTTTTCGCGCTGAGCGGGTCAAAGCCGAACAGCGAACGGTACGCCAATGCATGATTTTTTCGATCCGGCCTTGGTCTCATTCAAATGGAGCATGTGCCCGTCGACGCTGACGGAGTCGTCGTGATTGGAGGCTGTCCGCAGAAGTGCAGCTGGTAAATGATCATCACTTAGAACATGGCTCCGAACAGAAAAGCCAAACCAGGGGTAGTGACGCTCAAAGCCGTTGCCCAGCATGTCGGGCTGACGCCGGGCACCGTTTCCGCAGTCCTCAATGATGCTCCGTCGGCTCGTTCGATCCCGCAAGAAACGAAGAATCGAATCCACGCGGCTGCCAGAGAGCTGAACTACAAACCTAACTTTTTTGCCCGCACGCTGCGTAATAAACGGACCTACACCATCGGAGTGATTGCCGAGGAGGTCGGAGACTCCTATGGATCCGCAATCATCAGCGGAATCGAACAGCACCTGCGCAAGAACGGATACTTTTTCCTTACTGTGGCCCATCGCCATGATCCAGAGTTGTTGAACCGCTACTCACAACTGCTCTCCGAGCGCGGCGTCGAGGGCATCATCACGGTTGATACAACCGTCCATGAAGTCCCACAGCTCCCAACTGTGGCCGTCGCCGGACACAAGAAATTGAAAGGCGTCACCAACATCGTTCTCGACCACGAGCGCGCCGCAGTTTTGGCTTTGAATCATCTGAAAAGTCTGAACCATGAGCGCGTTGCCTTCCTGAAGGGACATCCTTTGAGTTCCGATTCAAAGACGCGCTGGGAAGCCATCTGCCGCGTCGCGAGCCAGATCGGAATGAAAATTATCCCGGAGCTGACGATTCAGCTCGAGACTGATGATCCCACTCCGATGCTGGGATATCCTTTTGTCAAGAAACTTCTGGCGCGCCGACTACCCTTCAGCGCTCTTTTTGCCTACAACGATATCTCTGCCATTGGCGCGATCCGAGCGTTGCAGGAAGAAGGATTCCGGGTTCCGCAAGATGTCTCGGTCGTGGGATTCGATGATATTCCAGGAGCCGCCTTTCACATGCCGAGCCTCACTACTGTCCGGCAGCCTCTGAGCCGGATGGGAGAGGTCGCAGCGCAGAGTCTCCTCGATCGGATTGAGAACAAGCAAGAAGGGCCGGCCGAAATCGCGATTGAGCCGGAACTTGTAGTTCGCGAATCCACTGCTTCGGCCCCTCGCTAGCCATCCGATCTGGTTTTGTGCTGAGATAGAGAACTTCAGCGGAATTTATTCTGATGCTCTCATCCGAAACCCCACAAAACACCGACTCGGCCAAAATACTGACCATTGCCGCGCATGCAGCTTTTGTCCCGATCGGCGTTGTCACGGTTTTGCTGAGCCCGCTTCTGCCCACGCTCTCAGCGCGATGGTCGTTGAACTATTCCCAGGCCGGCGCTTTATTCCCCGCGCAATACCTTGCCTCCACGCTGGCAGTAGCGTTATCAGGGATTCTTGTGGCTCGCAGCGGGTTCCGTGTGGCAATCCAGATCGGGCTTCTGATCATCGCGGTGAGCCTGACTGTGCTGATGGGCGGGTCCCGCCTGCTCGGAATTATCTGCATCGTTGGCTACGGAGCAGGATTGGGGCTGGCAGTGCCGGCTGCGAATCTCCTCGTAGCAGAGGTAAATCCAAACCGGCGCAGCGCAGCGGTAAGCCTGCTCAATTTCTCATGGAGCACTGGCGCGGTCTCATGCCCTTTTCTGGTGGCAGCGGCCGCTTCCAGTCATCGGGTGCCGACCCTGTTGGCAATCGTCGCTGGCTTCTCAGTATTAGTCGTTGTAGGGATTGCCGCAATACCCGCTGCAGTTCGCGAACCATCCGTATCAGGCATGGCAGCAGGAAAAAGCTGGGGCATCGATTGGCACCATCCTGCACTCATCCCTCTCGTTGCTCTCTTTTTCTTCTATGTGGGAACCGAGAACAGCTTTGGCGGATGGATTGCCACGTACGCAAGCAGCCTCGGGAACATCACTCCCGCGTGGGCTGCCATAAGCTCTTCGTTCTTCTACGCAGCGTTGATGCTGGGACGATGGATTGCTCCCCTTTTGCTTCGTCGCGTTGAGGAACTGCGGTTAGCGCAAGGCGGGATTTTGCTGGCTTGCGCGGGCATGGCCGGCCTGGTGATGTCGAACACTCTAATCGGTGTAGCAGTGAGCGCCAGCACGGCTGGTTTGGGTCTGGCCGGCGTTTACCCCATTGCGATTTCACTCTTATCCCGCGAGTTTGGAGCGGCAGCGTCGCGAGTGGGGTCGCTCACGTTCACGATGGCCAACGTCGGAGGCGCGTGCCTTCCTTGGTTGGTGGGCGTGGTCTCTACCCGATCCGGGACACTAAGAGCAGGGCTCAGCGTTCCGGTGATCGGAGCTGTAACGCTGCTCGTACTTTTCTCGCGTCGTTGGAGCCCGTTCACAGAGCAAAGCCGTTGATCATCACAAATCGGCAGATTCACGTTCTCAGCACCCTTCGCGCGAGGCGCGAAATTCTCACGAGGCGATAAAGCGGAAAAAGCACCGTTGGCAGACGGATACTCTGCCACTCGCTAGGTCCTGGAGTCAGTGCAAGCCTGCTGAAGAACCGTAATCGATCTGCCTTTCGCTCGCGCAGTTGTCCCATCAGCCGGAAATATGCAAATGACTCGACATCGAAAGAATGGCCGCTGCCGATGCTGCTCCGGATTTCAGCCCCTATGGTTTTGACGGAGCGGTCTCGCGCGAGGCTTGCCTGCGCTGGCGCGGGTATCGCGGTTCCAAGCAGCTGGTTGGCTAGCATCAGGCTGACCGCAAGAATCCGAGTGACACCCAATTCTCTCGCTTGCGGGAGTGTCCAATTCCAATCCAAATCGGGGCGGGCCGCGAGTCTGGCGATGTCACATAACCAGATAAGCCGCCCCCACATATGTTTCGCTGCGTGCACGCTCAGCGTCAGAAGGTGATCTTCAAGCGACGGAGTCCGCATGCGATGGCCCGCGACTGTAATTCCGATAGCGCGCTCGAAGACTGCGTCCAGATCGAACTCCACCGCATAAAATCGCGGCTGAAACGCCCACTGTACTTCCAGAATGTTGCGTCCGGCAGGACCATCAAAAGCGTATTCGTAGCCGGACTTTCGGTAAGCCTTTTGCTCGGCCGCGGAGAATCCAGAGTGCTGCACGTAGTCGATCGCGGCGAGAGCGGACACCGCACGCGGCAGATCTTCAGGCCTGAGAAGTAGATCAATATCGCCCGCCTGGCGTAAGGCAATGTCGCCGTACAGCAATTCCGCCAATGCGAGCCCTTTATAGGGCAGGCTTTCAATATTGTGGTCCGACAGGTGCTGCGTGATTCGAATCAGTTCTCTCGAGAGGAGAAAGCTTTTGTGCAGATTCGCCTGGTAGGACAGTTTTAGCGATTGCATCCATTCCACAGGGACTATGTCCGGCTCCTGCTGCAACGCTTCAAACAGAAGTGGCAGAACCCCGTGACGCTCAGCCACGGAAAACAGGAGTTCCCAGCGCAAACGGTCGTGCGGCCAGGCGCGCTCCGTCTTCTTGCCGGTTGTTTCTGAAGAACAGGCCGCGAGCAGAAATGACCACTCGGGCTCAAGTGTGCTGCCGGAGAGCATGATCGGGAAGAATAAACCTTTGCGCGCTATACCGACGCGCCAGTCAGCGTGGAGGAAGGCAGAATCTGTACAAGCGTCGGATTTGAGCGCTTCTTCGGCAGCATATTCGCGGATGGAATCCCGGTTCGGGCAAACGACTTCTCGCAGTCTTGTGACGAAGGTCCGCGCATGTTTCCTTCCATGAATGCAAGTCCCGGACACCGCGTGCAGTTCGAAAGGTGAGTACATTGGGTGCAGGTGGGTAGATCTTTCAAGCGAATCGAGCGAACGTCGTTCATCGAGTCCGAGTGACGCCAGATGTCGATAAATCGTTGCTTTCGTACATTGCCCGTCGGAAGAGGAAACTGCACACAGGGAAAGAGGTCCCCATACGGCGACACGTAGCACGCTGTGTGGCCCGCGCTGCAAGGTGTCGAGTCGAGTTCATCTGCGCCTGCTGCAGCCGGGATGGCACAAAACTCATCGACGTCGCCGACCAATCCCGGATCCCGAAAAACCTGACGCAACGCGTTCTGATTAACTCCGAGGCTTAATGGCGATCGATCTCCGTCCATCATCGGAGTGACAGTCGGGTCCAGGGTGGTTTCGACTCCAAGTTCGGCCGCCAGCGCCCGAACGCTCGAATAGTCCTGCGCATTCTGGGTCATCAGGACGTTGGCGATGATGACTCGCAATCCCTCCGATTTCAGCAGACGGATGCCATCCAGGGAGCGTTTCAGTGAGCCCGGAATTAGCGTGATCGCGTCATGGATTTCTGGACGATGGGAATAAATGCTGATTTGAACGGACTCGACGCCAAGTGCTTTGATGCGCCGCGCTTCATTCTGCCCGATCAGCACTGCATTCGTCTTGAGCTTCACGCAAAACATCAAGCGCCGGGCATATTCCAGGATTTCGAAAAAGTCCTTGCGAACGAAGATTTCGCCGCCGCTGAGGGTCAGAATGAACACGCCCGCCTCGGCCATTTCGTCGAGCAGGTGTCGGATCTCTGCCAGCGTCATCTCGCCGTGATCATTGTGGTCCAGATAACAATGCACGCAGCGCTCGTTGCAGCGATAGGTGATATCCAGTTGGACGCTGAGCGGGATATTCAGCCGCAGTGCCTTCGCTGTCATCTCCTCCATGAGGCCGCTCATCGTGAATCTCCCGCGGATTCAGAGATCGGAGCTTCCGAGAGCTGCAGGATTTCATGCCCGGCCAGTTGCTGGGCGAGAGAAACGGCATCCTGTAACGCGACTGCCGGTTCTACGTCGAATTCGCGGCAGATGCAGGTCTCTACAATAACGTCCAGAGGTGTCGTTCCGTCGGCAGCCTGCCACAGCAGAGTGGCGGTTTTGTTGAGCGTGAACAAGGTCGAGTCACGCCCGGACATGATCATCATTTCGCCATCCAGGCTGCGCGCCGCCACTCGCGGGTTTCGCGCTACATAAAGTCTGCTCATCGAATCAACTCCCAGACGCCCGGATCGGGCACAAAAGTCAGACGTGAAACCGGTACCTTACTAACGAACTCGAACGCAGAGTGAAATGCCGACTGAACCAGCGTGTCATCTTCTGCAAAGAAAAGCATGTTAGCGAGAAGCGATCGCGCAGCTTCCCCCGCGGGTACCGGATCAATTCGATTCTCGGGGCCTTGTGCGAGCAGATAAATAGCCGCGACCGGGGCAGAAACGTTTTCTCCCAGCTTGGCGAGCTCGCCCGTAAAGGGAGTTCCGAAAGCGATGTAACCGTCTCCGCGTTTGCGGACATAGGAGATTTCATCGGTGAGGAGCGTCGCGTCCAGCGGCGCAAGCCGAGAAATCGTGGTCTTGCCTGCGCCCGAAACCCCAGCAAACAAGAATGCCTTGCCGTTTCGGATTGCGCTCGCAGAGTGCAAAAGAAATCCGCTTTCGTTCACCAACACCAGCGAATGCACAATACGCAGGACCGAATCGATCGAGTAAGGATTGATCGCCTGGCGAATCCAGCCACGACGCAGGCTTGGTGCCCACTCTGCCCGGAAATCGCCGCGCGTCAAACGCCAGACCCCATCGCGCTGCGATACGCGGACATCTTCGTCAGGGTTGGGCGATCCTGGCCGAACCAGATCCACATCGAATTCAATTTCCGCTTTTCGTCCCGGGAGAATGAACCCGGCATATCGATGATGAAGCAGGGTCAGGAACGCAGGATCTGTCGTGTTCAAACGAACAGGGATCTCCCCGATTTCAATATCGAGCGAGAGCTTCTCGATTTCGGCGGTTAATCCGGGCACGGGAGAACTCGACCTTCCAGCACCTGATTCGAACGGCGCATGCTGTCTAGACGCATGAGAACCCGAGCAAAAATCCTCGAGGATCGAAAAACGAGAGATAAAGCTCGGCTTCCCAGAGAAATCGTTCGCTTCGGTTGGATTAAGCGACCCTGCCTCGAAATGGCGATCACTTTTCCTTGAAGATGAGATCGACGCAGTTCGGGATCTGCTTTGGGCATCGCATCTCCGCGAGTCAGCACTTCGTCTCTTCCCGGAATGCTGCGGATGACCCTGTGGACGAACAGTCTCCGCTCACGCTCAAACAAGACCAGATCGCCTTCTGAAACCTGGTAAGCATCGACCCTTTCGATGCTAAGCGTGTCGTCCGGGCGGATCGCGGGGAACATGCTCCAGCCCGTGACCTGCAAGCGCAAGTGCCCGAAGGAACGCAAGGATTCGACAGCTAAGCCGCACCTCACCCCTTCGGTTCCGGACTCCGCCGAAGATGCCCAGTGACTCATGACACCTTGGTGTTTCCGGTGCATGTACTCTGCGTGACGCTGATCTTTCCGCACGCCAGCGCGGTCGTGACAAATACCTGTTCAAAACGGAAGCTGGGTTTTTCGTAGGGTTTCTTGGTGCCGGGAGTGCCCGGTTGATCGGGGGACGAGTCTTTCATTGCCATATCCATAGGAGAAAGCCTTTTGCTGCGTGCTTATTGTATTGCGGATTGGGAAGCTTGTATGGCGCACCCACCCGTCGTACCGGAAGTGGCGCATAGCTGATCTGACAGCGGAGTGAAGTAGACTTGTGAACCGCCTCCCGTTCCCACAGTGTTGTCCATGATAATCCCGCTGCTACCGCCAGCATACTGTTGGGCGGCGCTCGGAAGTACGCCTGCATTCACCCACGTCACGCCGCCATCAGAAGTATTTCCGTTGACGATCGTACTAAATGTGGGCTGACTGCCGGAGGACGTGCCGGCCACGATCACGATTTCGACGTTACCGTTGTTATCCACGATCCGGTTATGCAGCGCGTAGGCGTGCCCTGATGTCCAGATTGGGAGGGATGCCAGCGTGGTGGTTCCCTGGGACATCCAATGGACGGTGCCGTCGATTGTGATGCCTCCAGCCGGGTTTGGCCATGTCGGGGTTCCCGTTCCCGAGGTACCACTCACGATCGCCACCTGCGTATACAGGCTGTTGTTGGCCGTGCGATACACAAGAATTTCCTGTCCCACGGTGTACGTCGTGGATGCGAGCCAGGGCGCAGCAACAAAAGCGATAACGCAGCCTGCGGTTGCACAGGCATTCGGGCGGCCGTGACTCTGCACGCTGAAAAACATTCGTTCCGACCCCCCACCGATATTAGGATTGGGAACGTCACTGACCGGGGAGCAGGCCACGTGGTAGGCGGCTTGTGTCACCGCGCTGAGCGCCAGCGGGGTTCCGAAAACTCCAGCCGTGACGGGCACTCGGTACAACGTCGGGTTCAGGCCGGTGTTGCCGCAGACAAACAGGTTTCCTGTCCCGACTCCGGATGCGAAATAAGAACTGTCAAAGGCGCCTTCATACATCGCCTGCGGTGTTCCGCTGCTGGTGCCCACTGTAGCCTTCGAGGCCCAGGAACTACCCGAGGCAAAACTCGTGCTGAAGGAGTAGATCGCAGAGCAGGCGGTGCCGCCACACGCGGTGCCGCCGTCATTCGACGAGAAAACGTATACCTTCTGAGCCGTCGAGTCGACAATGGGTCCTGAAACCAAGCCTGTACCGGCATCAAGCCTTGACGTCGTAGCTGAGACAACGCCGGCTGAGCTGACCCGGTAGAAAAAGCCTCCGATATCGCCCACAAAGACCTGGCCGGACGAATAATCGTAAACGGGACTCGACAACGACGTTGGCGAACCACTGTTGAGTTGAACTGGAAAGCCGCCGGTCGTCACTTCGGCTGGCGCTCCGCGAAAGACTCCAGAGACTTTGTGCAGCCAACTTGATGTACCCCCGACCCAGATCACATCGTGAGTGTAGTCAGGAAAAACTGACGACGTGGTGTCGTCGGTGGGATTTCGAGCGCTGTCTCCGAGAGCGACCACGGTCATGCAGGGCGCCGTACACGCCAAGAACGCGCCCGAGGCGACTGAAGTGGGAGCTACGGGGAGAGCAAGCGTTCCCGTGCCGGCCGCCCACTTCAATACGACCACTGATGCGGCCCCACCGCTAGTTTGTGCAAAGGCGACCTCGGATCCATTTCCCGAGATAATCGGAGAAGTCAGTATCTGCCCTCCGGTGTTGTACGCCCACAGTACTGTCGGAACGGTTCCCGTGCAGGAGGAATAAAGATTATCGAACGCGACGATGCTCGCTTGACCGATTGCGCCAGCTAGTCCTGTATTGAACACGACAAAATCAGGAGCGCCACTCGACGCGCAGTTTGCCGCGTTGATGTGGAATCCGTACTTGGCCGGAAAATTCAATGCGCCGACAGTTGCTCCCGACCCCATATTCTCGGCCCAGTCACCGTGAACCGTTCCTGCCGTCGCGGCGGCAGCGAAGTTCCATGCGGTCGGTCGGTTCAGCACAGTGTCAGGAACGACCCTGCGGAAGCTGTTCTGCCGATACCAATGCTGCCAATACCGGGGATCGCGGCTGATGCGGTCCAATTGTTCCGCAGTTGTTGGCTGCGAAAAGATGAGATGGCGATGCGACCAATCGGTGGGCAATCCTTCGGCGGACTGGCTGATCGATGGACGCGCCATCAGCCATCCCGCAGTCACCAGCCCCAGAAGCCCCGCTACAAAACCCAGGAAGCTTGCGCCACTCCATTTCATCTCTCACTCCTACATGGCTCGACAGAAGGTTTCACAGGATCATACAGCTTCCTGGTCTCGATAGGACCGCCGGGAAAGATGTCACACATCATCTTGGGACCTGAGGTGCAGCACTGCCTCAACGCCAAAAACGTTTCGATACCACCAGATCAAAGGCTGGGCACACATTTCTCGAACTGGCTAGGCTGGGTTGGCACAGAATTTTACTCCTTCTATGGAAGACTTCGCAACGAACTCAGAGATCCGATTTCGGTTCGAAACCGGCGCGTAGGCATGCACGGGCTTCGATATCAGAAATAAACTCCCAGCGCAGTCCTGATTTATATATCCGATCTTGCGAAACGGTAAAATTACTCCATCCGCGTAGGCGACGGCTTGCGTCCATCCACCGTAAAATAGGCTCCTGCGCCGTCATGTTCGCACGAGCATTGGTGTCCGTGCGATGATCATTACCAAGTGTTCTTGATGCCATCGTTGGGAGATTTCATACAAATTGGACCGATACGAGCAATCAGCACATGTGGAATCCGGGATTCGCGCGCTCGATGCCAGCAGCGTGCTCACGCTGGAGGAGATCGCAAATCTGGCGGCAGAGGGTGGTCAGCCCGCAGAAACGCTGATGAATGTCGTTGCGCTGATCGCGAAAAGGTTCCGGACAGATGTTTGTTCCGCCTATTTGCTTGAGCCTGACCGTGCAAATCTCGTATTGGCCGCCACGGTCGGACTTCGCCGCGAGTGTATCGGGAACCTCAGGATGGCCGTGAACGAAGGCCTGACGGGTCTGGTCGCAGAGCAGGTTCGTCCTGTCGCCGTGAGCCAGGTCAAGACCCATCCCCGGTTTAAGTACTTCAAAGAGGCTGGCGAAGAAGCGTACCAGTCTTTCCTGGGTGTGCCGCTGATTGACCGCGGTGTTTTGCAGGGCGTACTGGTGGTACAGACAATCGAGGCACGGGTCTTCAGCGAAGACGAAGTACACATGTTGGCCGAGGCGGCAACTCAGGTTGCCCCGGTAGTCAGCGAAGCTCGAACGCTCGATCGCTTCATCGCTCCGCTCCAGGAACGGCTATGGGCGATGGCTCGCAATCTTTGGTGGAGTTGGGATCACAATTCCGCAAGCGTCTTCCTCGACCTCGAGCCCATTCGCTGGAACGATCTGAACCACAATCCGGTGTCCCTGTTGTCGGAACTGCCCCTGGCAAAGCTCGAGGCGCGCGCGGCTGAAATCATGCTTCACAGCCGGGTGAACTATGCCTATCGCCGGTTGCTGGAATACCTGGAGGCCGATCGCACCTGGGGCGCGAGGCATGCAGGAGTGCTCCGCCCTCATCCGGTTGCGTATTTTTCTGCGGAATTCGGCCTGCACGAATCGCTCCCTGTTTACTCGGGTGGCTTGGGGGTCCTGGCGGGCGATCACATCAAGAGCGCCTCCGATCTCGACATTCCGCTGGTGGGAATCGGCTTGTTTTATGGCCAGGGATATTTCCGGCAACGGCTCGATGTGACGGGTTGGCAGAGGGAAGAGTACCTGGAGACCGACGTCAACCAGCTTCCGATGGAAGTCGCGATCGGAAAGGATGGCCGGCCCGTTGTTGTTCAGATCGAGACTCGAAGCGGGCTTATCAAAGCAAAGGTCTGGCGGGTAAAAGTCGGGCGCCGCGATCTATTCCTCCTCGACTCCGATGTAGAAGGCAATGCTCCCGAAGATCGCGAACTTACTTCGCGTCTTTATGGTGGAGACCTGCGGATCCGTATCCGGCAGGAATTGCTTCTGGGCGTCGGCGGTTTGCGGGCTCTGAAGGCACTCGGTATTTCACCGGGAGTTCTTCATCTCAATGAAGGCCACAGTGGGTTTGCCGTACTCGAAGCGATTCGCATGAGGATGGAAGAGGAGGGGATTGCATTCGACGCCGCTGTGCCGCGGGTATCACGAGAGGTTGTATTCACCACGCACACCCCAGTTCCGGCCGGACACGACCGGTTCGATGCCGGCCTTATCGAAGAACATATCGGGCCGCTTCGCGAAGCGATTGGGCTTTCTCAGGAGAGTTTGATGGGCCTGGGACGCGAAAATCCCAGCAACCCCGATGAGCTATTTTGTATGACTGTCCTGGCGCTGCGCCTTTCCCGCCGTGCCAATGCCGTTTCCGCCTTGCACGCGGAAGTTTCCCGTGCCATGTGGACCGGTTTGTTTCGCGGCAAGCCCGAGGACGATGTGCCGATCGGTCACATCACCAACGGCGTGCACGTTCCGACGTGGCTCGCCCCGCAAATGTTCCGCCTCTACGATCGTCATCTCGGTCCCGGCTGGCAACAGCACAGCAGCGAAGCCAAGATCTGGGAAGGAATCGAAAACGTCGACGATGGCGAGCTTTGGGAAACGCACTTGAACCTGAAGTCGCAATTGCTCGAATTCGTCCGCCGCCGGGCGGTCGAACAGGCTGCCGTCCGCGGCGAATCGCGGGAAGTGCTGAACCACCTCGACCGGGTGCTCAGCCAGGATGCTCTCACCATCGGTTTCGCGCGCCGGTTCGCGACCTATAAGCGTGCCAACCTCATCCTGAAGGACATCGAAAAACTCGCTTCCATGGTCAACGATCCGAAGCGGCCGGTGCAGTTTGTTTTCGCCGGAAAGGCCCACCCGCTGGATGAACCGGGCAAGAGGGTCCTCCAGCAGATTGCCGAACTGATGCGCGATCCCCAGTTCCGAGACAAGTTCGTTTTCGTCGAGGACTACGACATCAACGTAGGGCGCCACTTTGTCCAGGGCGTCGACGTGTGGCTCAACAATCCCCGCCGCCCTCAGGAGGCCTCGGGAACAAGCGGACAGAAAGTCGTGCTCAATGGCGGGCTTAACCTCTCGATCCTCGATGGTTGGTGGGCGGAGGCCTTCGATGGCATGAACGGCTTTGCCATTGGGACGGGAAGAACTCACTCCAACCTGGCCATCCACGACTCCCGGGATGGCGAAGATTTGCTGCGCACCTTTCGTGAGGAAGTTGTGCCGCTGTATTACCAGCGCGATCGCGACGGCCTGCCCCGTGGCTGGATCAAACGCATGAAACGAGCGATCCGGACACTCGGATGGCGGTTCAGTGCCGACCGCATGGTGATGGATTACACATCTAAGTGTTATGTACCCGCCGCGGGCGGCACGTCCAGCGATATGCGATCCGGGGTCTGAGTTCGCTCAGACCCGCATCCAGCCTCACCTTTACAGCGATTCCAAGTCACCATGAGAGTTATATCCACGGCCACCAACCGCGGCTAAGCTGAGAGCAGGGAGTCGTGCGGACAAGGTGGAAGTGTTTTCCATTCATCGCCGATGTTTCGTATCTCTGCTTTTGACCGTTCTGCCTGTCTCTCTAGGGGGACAGGATGCTGGGGGTGCGATTCTGCACCAAACCGGCGGCGTCCTGCTCAATCGCGATCCGGCTCCCCTCTCATCTGCGATTTTTCCGGGCGCGCTTATTGAAGCGCCTCCGAATACCGCAGCTTCAATCACCGTCACCGGGTCGAGAATCACCATCAATCCCGACACAACCGTCGAATTCGAGGGCGACGAAGTGGAATTGCAGCACGGCAGTGTTTTTGTGGAGACGGTCGACTCCTTCCGCGTGCGGGCCGGATGCGTACTTTCCACGCCTGCGCTATCGGAAGCCACCCAATACAGCGTCACCTATCGCGACAACGACGTAACCGTCAACGCATTCAAGAAAGATGTGAATCTGGACTCAAAGTCGTCCAATTCCGGTTCTACCAAGACGGTGACGAAGTCAGATCGCGTGTCTGTCCGCGAGGGCGAACAAAAATCCCGAGAAGACAAATGCGGGGCGGCCCTCATCAAATCCGCCGTAGCCGGAGCCAAGAACGGGATCTTGAATTCACCCTGGGCGAAGTGGACAGGTGTGGGGGTGATCGGCGTTCTCACTTGTGTCGCACTATGCCGCGATGATGACCCGGTCAGCCCGTCCGGTTTCAATCACTAACATCGGCAACTCTGCCCTTTTCATTCGAGCGGAACCAACAGAATCACTATGAGCCCGGGCGCAGTTCTCAGACAATCGGAGGCAAGCACGCGACCAAAAAACCGGTCCAGGAAGCGCCTTTCGTCGCACCAGACTTTTTCTGGGCTGCACGTTTACGCCCTCCGGGAGAAGTGTTATGTCGGGACAAGTCGTGCTCTACTTCGAGGACCAGGCGGATGCGTTGCGTTTCGCTCTGGCTGCTGGATCGGTCATGGCTGGAGAATCCGGCCGCTTCACGACCGATCTGGTCGAGAACACCACCCGCGTTTCGCGGATCCGCATCGAGGACGTCAGTGGCGGAAAGATGAAAAAGACCGATCCCGACCGGGCCGCTTGAACCTGCGGTTGCTCCTGGCGGCGACGCCCGTCTACGCGGTTCCGGCGTTCGTGAAGGCCTCCAACGCATCGGAGAGCGTCGGGAATATCAGGAAAATCTGCTCGATCTTGGTAATCTCCAGCACCTTTCGTACCCGCTGGTTCACGCCCGTAATAGCCACCCGGCGCCCCGCTTTCGAACATGATGTGTAAGCGCTCACCAGCGATCCCAAGCCCGACGAATCCAGGTAAGGAACTCCTGTAAAGTCCAGAATCATCGTAGGTGCGCCTTCGCGCCGGACCGCATTCAGAAACGGTGGCACGTTCTCCATCGTCAAGGGTCCGCGAAAGCTCAGAACCCCGCGATCCAGACGCTCAACCTCAAAAGGCTCGGCCATGGAGGAAAGATTCTAGGCCAGATGGTGTTAGTCGTTCAACCGCCATTTCCAATTTCACCCCAGCCCAACATTCGAGTGAATTCGCGGTTTGTAATTTTTTTGTGTTTTTCTCACGGCGGAGCGTTCTGTCGGCACCACGCGCGCATACGATGTACCTAACGGCATGTGGGGAGAATGGATGGCAGAAGAAATTGGAAATCCAGTCCCGTATTGCCGAAGAGAACTCCCCGAAGGTTGTACTCCCTATCCCTGAAACTCATCCCAAAGGAAGAAACGCTCGGGTTCTGCTGAGCTCAGTGTTCGGACCCTACGCCCAAGACGATGAGTTCGGCAGCCGCTCCATCAATCCGATGGAGCTCTATCACAACCAGGTAACCCGCGCCCAGGGCAGCTTCTCCCTGCGAATGTTTCATCGTTCGTGGGGGATCATGCTGATCCAGGCGAACATCTCCGCGCCCTGTGCGGTTCTCGATTTTCCCAGCCGTGAAGTTTTCGCTCGCGAGCTGACGCGCCACCGATATGACGTAGTCGGAATTTCCTCGATCATCGTGAATGTAGCGAAAGTTCGGGAGATGTGCCGCATCACACGTAAACTCTCGCCGCACTCGGTGATCGTAGTGGGCGGGCACGTGGCGGCTATTCCGGGCATCGAGTCAATGATTGACGCCGATCACATCGTTCGCGGGGAGGGCATCTCATGGATGCGGCGTTACCTGGGCGAAGATCCAAACGCGCCCATCCGGCATCCCGCCATTGTTTCGGGATTCGGCACTCGCATAATGGGAATTCGACTTCCCGAACGTCGCGGTGCTACCGCCGCGACGATCATTCCATCGGTAGGATGCCCGATGGGCTGCAATTTCTGCACGACCTCCGCATTCTTTGGAGGAAAGGGAAAATTCATAAACTTCTTCGAAAGTGGCGACGAGCTATTCGAAGTCATGCAACGCACGGAAACGAATTTGGGTGTTCGTTCATTCTTCGTGATGGACGAGAACTTTCTTCTTCACCGCGAGCGCGCGTTGACTCTGCTTGAACGCATGAAGGAAGCGGGTAAAAGCTGGACCATGTCCGTATTTGCCTCGGCCAATGCGATTCGCAAGTACACAATGCAGGAACTGGTAGACCTTGGCGTGTCATGGTTGTGGATGGGGCTGGAATCTCCGAGGGCGAGCTACGGCAAGCTCCAAGGCGCAGATACTCATCAGCTCACACGCGATCTTCGGGCCCATGGCATTCGCGTCCAGGGTTCGACCATTATCGGACTCGAGCATCACACCCGAGAAAACATTGTTTCCGAGATCGAACATGCAGTGGCACACAACACCGATTTTCATCAGTTCATGCTGTACACTCCCGTGCCCGGGACTCCTCTCTATCGGCAGATGGAGGAGGAACTGCGTCTCTTGCAAGATGTGGATTATGCCGATGTTCACGGGCAGTTCAAATTCAACTTCAAACACGCGGCGATCTCCCGCGAAGACTCCAAGCGCTTCCTGGATTGGGCATTCCAGCGCGATTTTGAAATCAATGGCCCGAGTTTGTATCGCCTGGCGCGAACGCTGCTCTCAGGCTGGAAGCGTTACAAAGATTGGCCGGACGCACGTGTGCGCGAGAGGTTTGTCGGGGAGATGCAGCGGTTGAGCGGAGTCTACAGTTCGGCTCTCTGGGCGATGGAACGCGAGTTCCGTCGGGTCAACCGCAACGTGACCGACCAGATTCGGGACCTTCGAGAGGAGTTCAGGCGAGAGTCTGGAATCGTCTCGCAAATCATGCCGGCAGTTCTTGGCCCGGTATTACTCTGGACCACGCGCCGCGAAAACAAGCGCCTGGCTCGGGGAAAAAGCTACGAGCCTCCAATCATTCTGGAACGGACAAATTGGGGCGGAATCTAGCTCGTTGCAAGACTCCAGGATGCAGTTCATCCCGTTCTGCGCGCAGAGAGCATCGTCAGGATTTCGCGTAGTCCCTGGCGGATATGCTGGATCTCGGAAGATGACTGGGCAGGAAACGGAATCGTACTTTGCGTCTTATCGGGCTTGGTATCTGAACGTAGTTGCTGGCGCGCGCCCGAGATGGTGAATCCCTGCTCGTAGAGCAGTTGCTTGATCCGCAGCACGCTTTCAACGTCGCGCTTCCGGTACATGCGTTGCCCGGTGCTGCTCTTCACCGGCTTCAGTTGCGCGAATTCCGATTCCCAGAATCGAAGCACGTAGGCGGGTAATCGACAAAGCGTCGCTACTTCCCCGATACGGAAATAGAGCTTGTCGGGGATCAGGATTTCATCCGCTTTTTGTTTGATCGCGTTCTTCTTTCTTCCTGCCATGATTCGAAACCCGCGATGCCTGCCTTCTTTCTCGTATTCTGACACAGGTCTACGACATCCGGGCCACAATTTCACAAGAAACGATCGAACCCATTGACTTGCCGATTACTGGGCAGTTCGCCAGCCAGGGCGAAGAAATTGCAATTTCGGCTACGTTGATGGGTATGTTGAACCCGGCATAATCAAGCGAAACGGAAAAGCCTCTCAGGAGGTGCTTCTCCGGAGAGGCCAGTGAACTTCAGTTTGCGTGCGAGAACTTCTCGCAGCGAGTTAGTGTTTCTTCTTCTTCGCCTTCTTCTTCGTTGCCATTGAAGTTCCTCCGTGGACGATTTTCCCTTGCAAGGTTTGTTTACTTGGGCCCAGTACCCGAAGAGCACACCCCACAAATGGCACCGGGTTGCTCTGTCACACAAGATATTGCGGCAGTATTAATAAAGTGTCAACAAAATTTTACGTATTTGACGGATCGAACGTGGGTGATTTTGTTGAACGAAGAGACAAGAAATGTCCGGCCATCATCGGAATCTCCCCCACGTATCCTGGCACCCGGCCAGTCAGGTAGTAAACTGCGCGTCATGAAGCGGGACCCCATCGAACTTGAGATTTTCAAGAATATCTACCATTCGATCGCCGAAGAGATGGGCGCGGCGTTGAGGCGGACCGCCTTCTCTCCCAATATCAAGGAGAGGCGAGACTACTCGTGTGCGGTATTCGATGCCGACGGAGACGTAATCGCGATGGGCGACCATATGCCGGTCCATCTGGGTTCAATGCCGATGTCGGTAAAGGGAGCAATCGCCGCTGAGCGGATGGATCCGGGGGACATGATGATTTTGAACGATCCTTTTCGGGGAGGCACTCATCTTCCGGATATCACGCTGGTGGCGCCGGTTTTCGTCGACACAAAGACCGACGAAAGGCCGAGATCGAGCCGGGGAAAGGCGAGGCGCCGCGAGCTACCAAAGAAAAAACGGGTGCCTGATTTCTACGTAGCCTCGCGCGCGCACCATGCGGATGTCGGCGGTTCCTCCGCGGGATCGATGGGCCTTTGCCGGGAGATCTACCAGGAAGGCCTGCGGATTCCACCGCTGAAGTTGATGCGCGGGGGAGAGCTGAACCGTGATCTGATGGCGGTATTGCTCGCGAATGTTCGCACACCCCTGGAGCGGGAGGGCGACCTGGGGGCGCAAGTCGCTGCCTGTCATACAGGCGCCAGCCGCCTGAACGAGATTTGTTCCCGCTATGGCCGGACACGAGCCGCGCAAGCTGCCCGCGAGTTGCAGGACTATTCCGAAGAATTGATGCGAAGCTTCCTCGGCCGCGTCCCGGCGGGAGAATACCGTGCCGAAGATTTTCTGGATGGTGATGGGATCACAGACCAGCGAATCAAGATCGCGGTTCGGCTGCATGTGCCGGCCAAAAGAATGTCGACCCATGAACCTGTCGTCACGGTCGATTTCACAGGCAGTGATCCGCAGGTTCAAGGTAGTGTCAATGCGGTACCAGCGATCACCTATTCTGCCTGCTTTTATGTATTCCGCTGCCTGCTCGCCGATGATGTTCCGGCAGCGGCCGGTTTGATGAGGCCGATTCGGGTGATTGCTCCGGAAGGAACCATCGTGCACGCTAGACCTCCTGCCGCAGTCGCTGGAGGAAACGTGGAAACCTCCCAGCGTATCGTCGACGTGCTGCTGCGCGCATTGGCGGAGGCAATGCCCGACCGAATCCCCGCCGCCGCCTCCGGAACCATGAACAATCTCACCATTGGCGGGATCGATCCACGGTCCGGGCTACCCTTCGCGTATTACGAGACGATCGCTGGAGGCATGGGCGCGCGCCCAGGCAAAGTCGGTGTTTCGGGTGTCCAAACGCACATGACGAACTCTCTGAATACTCCGGCTGAAGCTTTGGAACACGCCTATCCGTTACGCGTCCGGCAATATCGCCTGCGCTGTGACAGCGGCGGCGAAGGAACCTTTCGCGGCGGCGACGGAATCGTCCGGGAGATCGAAGTGCTTACTGATTGCGAAGTCACGCTTCTCTCAGACCGTCATGCCCGCGGACCTTGGGGACTTCAGGGGGGTCGCGCGGGCGCGGCGGCTACGGCTGTCGTCATCCGCAAAAAAGGTCAGGAGTGTTCAATTCCCGGGAAGTTCAGCCTGCGACTGTCAGCCGGCGACCGGGTTCGAATCGAAACTCCAGGAGGTGGAGGCTGGGGCAAGAGCTAAAGCTCGCGGCGTCGGAGATCGATTGGTTCTTCTTGACAACCTGAACATCCAATGCGTGGAGGTCGTTCATGTCGAGTGACGTAGGCGCTCATTATCTCGAGGAAGCACGCCGTCAAATGCGTGGGCACAAGCGCATGGCAGAAGGTGCAATGTCTCAGCTCAAGGACGACGAATTCTTCTTTACCCTTGATCCTGAGGCAAACTCTGTCGCCATTCTGGTCAAGCACCTGGCTGGAAATATGCGCTCCCGCTTTACGGATTTCCTCACTAGCGACGGCGAAAAGCCAGACCGTTTCCGGGATGGCGAGTTCGAGATAACAGCGGCGACCACACGTGCGGATGTCATGAAATGGTGGGAGGACGGCTGGTCTTGCGTGTTCAGTGCCATCGATCCTCTCAAGCCTGATGACGTCGTGCGCACCGTAACGATTCGCGGAGAGCCCCACACCGTATTGCAGGCCGTCAACCGGCAGATCGCGCACTACGCGCAGCATATTGGGCAAATCGTCATGCTGGCGAAACATCTGCGGTCAAGCGAGTGGAAGACGCTCAGTATTCCTCGAGGCAAATCAGAGGAATACAAGAAGGTCGTGCCCAAGGAATACAAACCAGCCAGTTGAATACGATTCACCGCATTGTCGGGCCGTAGTAACGATAATGGCCCGTGATTTTCCAATTAAACAGTACGTCTTCCATCTTGGGACCTTCCCCGATGTTGTGGACGATCATATAACGGCTGCTCCACCGCGATTTTTGATCGACAACAATCCCGATGTGCGGCACATTCCGTCCGAGATCCCATGTCACCAGATCTCCGGGTTTGTAGTCTGCCGCACGAATTGTATTTGGTAACGATTCTCCCTTGCGCTCGAAAAACACCATTAGATTCGGGACCCGCCGATGATCGATATTTGAGTCGGGATGATCCAAATGCCACCGCCTCTGGTTCGGATAGGCCGAGAAATTCCGCAACATATCTTCGTGAACTTCTTTCTGCAGATCGATTCCCACGACCCGGTAGCTGCGAATGATCTCGTCGGTGCAAACCCCGGTATCGGATGGCACATCGCCTCCCGGGTAACGAATGCGCACGTATTCCGAGACGTATCGGACTGAATGGTGCGTTCGCTCGATGGCGGCCGCAACCAGGCTGCGCGTGAACGCTTCCCGCGTAGCGCCGCCCGTAGATCCCGCTTGCGCGCAGGCAAGCAAATGCGCTGCCACGAACAGCGAAACGAGCCATGCAGTAGGCCGATGCATGTCCAGCATTGTATCGGGCGGCACGGGAGAGGAAAATAGAGGTGTCCGCTGCGCGTAGAAGGCGGTGCTACACTTACAGGTTTGCGTTTAGAGGCAATTCATAGGTGGCAGTCATGGCAACTACGATGCTGGCCGTGGTGAAACCGGAAGCCGCGCCTGGCGCCGATGTTCGGGAAGTCAAGATTCCTAGTTTTGGGCGGAGCGACGTTCTTGTGAAAGTAAAGATCGCGTCGATCTGCGGAACTGATCTGCACATTTATAACTGGGATCGTTGGGCCCAGAATCGCATTCATCCTCCTCTAATCCCAGGCCATGAGTTCTGCGGCGAAGTCGTTGCGTTTGGTGACGAAGTCACCAGCGTTAAGGAAGGAGACTTCGTTTCGGCGGAAATGCACGTGGCCTGTGGGAAATGCCTGCAGTGCCGCACTGGCGAGGCTCACATCTGCCAGAACGTCAAGATCATCGGCGTTGACACCAACGGCGCCTTCGCTGAGTACGTCGTCATCCCTGAGTCGAATATCTGGAAGCTCGATCCCACGATTCCGCAGGAATACGCATCGATCCTTGATCCTTTGGGTAATGCAGTTCACACAGTTCTGGCCGGCGAGATTGCAGCGAAGAGTGTTGCCGTCACCGGATGCGGGCCAATCGGGTTATTTTCGATTGCCGTGGCCCAAGCGGTGGGCGCAACCTCGGTATTCGCGATCGAGGTCAACGAGCATCGGGCGCGAATTGCGCGAGAGATGAAAGCCGATTACGTGCTCAATCCAGCAAAAGAAGATGTGAGAGCGATTGTGATGGAAAAGACGGGAGGGCTCGGCGTCGACGTGGTTCTCGAGATGGCGGGACACCCCGATTCGATTCGAACGGCGTTCGACATCGTGCGGCGAGGCGGCCGGATTTCTCTTCTCGGCCTGACCTCCAAGCCGATCTCACTGAATTTTTCTGAGGACATCATTTTCAAGGGCATCACGATCCAGGGCATCAATGGCCGGCGGATGTATCAGACCTGGTATCAGATGACCGCGCTGCTCAAGGCGGGAAAGCTGGACCTGCGCCCCGCCATTACCGATAAGATTTCGATCAAGGATTTCGGCAAGGCGATGGAGCGGCTGCGCACCGGCGAGGCCAGCAAAATTCTGGTATATCCCAACGGTGTGCGGTAATCTTCCCGCTCACGATTTTCATCTGAACGTTGAGTGCGCCCATAGTCTCCGAGGATTCCATGACCACTGCAGCCCGCACCAACCCGCTCTCTTACCTGACTGACCAACTCGACGAACTCAAGGCCAGAGGTACGCACTTCAAACTGCGGGTACTCGACGACGAACAGGCCCCGGTCTGCACCTTCGACGGCAAGAGAGTCATCAATCTAGCCTCGAACAATTATTTAGGGTTGACGACGCATCCGAAGCTGCGGGAAGCGGCACTGGAAGCCACTCGAAAATTTGGAGTGGGGTCAGGGGCGGTGCGTACGATCGCCGGGACCATGAAAATTCACATGGAACTAGAAGAAAAGATCGCTCGCTTCAAGAACGTGGAAGCGTGCGTGGTCTTCCAGTCCGGATTCGCTGCTAATGCGGGCACGGTCTCCGCCATCCTGGGCAAAGACGACTTCATCATCTCCGACGCTCTCAATCACGCATCGATCATCGACGGTGCACGATTGTCGAAGGCGAAAATTCTGGTTTTCCGTCACAAAGACGTTGCTCATGCCGAAGAACAGCTAACTACCGTTAAAAACGAGCCTGGCAAAAAGCTCCTGATTACCGATGGCGTCTTTTCCATGGATGGCGACATCGGCCCGCTGCCCGCGCTCTGCGACCTTGCCGAAAAATACGGCGCTATCATGATGGTCGATGACGCACATGCTTCCGGGGTGTTGGGACGGAATGGCCGCGGAACCATTGATCACTTTGGCATGCATGGTCGCGTCGACATCCAGGTAGGAACGCTGTCCAAGGCCATCGGTGCACTCGGCGGATACGTCTGCGGGACGCTCGACCTGATCGATTTCCTCTATCACCGGGCCCGGCCGTTTCTGTTCTCTACTTCCCATCCGCCGTCCGTGGCCGCGACCTGTATCGCGGCTTTTGATGTACTCGAAAGTGAGCCTGAGCGCATGGAAAAGCTTTGGGAGAACACGAAGTTCTGGAAGAAGGAACTTGGCCTGTTGGGATTCGATATCGGTGGCCGAACCACCCCGGAGAGTGAAACGCCCATCACGCCGATCATCATCGGTGACGGCAAACTAACGATGAACTTCTCCCGCGAGCTGTTCAAGGAAGGCGTACTCGGCACCGGTATTGCGTTCCCGACGGTCCCAGAAGGCAAGGCGCGTATTCGCACCATCATGACCGCGACCCATACGAATGAAGAATTGGGGCAGGCGCTGGATGTATTGAAGAAGGTCGGAAAAAGAATGGGGATTCTGAACTGACCGGATAACCCGCGCATCCCCTGGCTCAATCAGCGCGGTAGACGATTCTTCCACCAACTACGGCCGCAATTACCTTTCCTGTAAACTGCCAGCCATCAAAAGGTGTGTTGTGTGACAGCGAGCGCGATTTCGCGGCCTCGAACGTCCAGCGCTTTTTCGGATCAAAGACTGTAACGTCAGCGAAACTACCCCGCGCGAGGGAGCCCCGGCCTCGTAGATCGAAGACCCGCGCCGGTCCTGCAGTAAAGAGTTCTACAATGCGGGTTAAAGAAATTTTGTGTTTGCGATGTAACTCCGTAATTGCCAGCGCAAGAGCGGTTTCCAGACCGGTGATACCGAATGCCGCACGTTCGAACTCCACCTGCTTCTCGTGCAGCGCATGGGGCGCATGATCTGTTGCGATCGCGTCCACGGTTCCATCCGCAAGAGCAACTATGATCGCCTCGCGGTCGGCCGCTGAGCGCAAAGGCGGGTTCATCTTGCAGTTCGTGTCGTAACTGCCGACATTTTCATCGAGCAGGGTGAAATGGTGAGGGGTGACTTCACTGGTCACGCGCGCCTTGGCGCGCTTGGCCCGGCGGACGGCCTTCAGCGCGTCTGATGTCGAGAGATGTGCGACGTGCAGACGTGATTCTCGAATCTGCAGTGCCAAGTTCACATCGCGATCGACAATCGCGGCTTCGGCGGCTGACGGCATGGCCCTCAGCCCGAGCCGGAAGCTCGTTGGCCCGAAGTGCATCGAGCAATTCTCGGTGAGCCGAGTATCTTCGGCATGCTGCACAACCGGAAAGTTCAACTCCGCTCCCAGTCGCAAGGCCATGCGCATCGTGTCGTCTTCAAGGATGGGCTTGCCATCGTCGGTGACCGCGACGGCTCCCGCACGCTGCAATGCAGCGAAATCTGTCACCGTGGCGCCACGGCTTGCGCGCGTGGCTGCGGCAATCGGAAACACGTTCACCAGAGCTCCACGCTCCGGCTGGCGAATCCAGCTGACCCATTCGGGAGTGTCCACCACCGGGATCGTATTTGGCATCGTGCAGACAGAGGTAAAGCCCCCGGCCGCGGCTGCCGCAGTGCCGCTGGCAATGGTCTCTTTGTAGCCCTGCCCGGGTTCGCGCAGGTGCACGTGCAAATCGATAAAGCCGGGCGCAACAACCAATCCTCGCGCATCAAACTTCTCGTCGGCACTGCCATGGATCTTGTTGGGCGGCGCAACCTCGGCAACCCGACCATCGCGCAGCAGAATGTCCATGGGCGCGTCGATCTTAGCGGCCGGATCGATGACGTGACCGCCTCGGATTAAAAGGCTGGTGCTTTCCCGTTTCTGATTCTTGCCACTCAGCATTTATCTCTCAACCGTAACCGTTCTTGCCTTGAGTCCTTCGAATTCCGCCAGCGTTTCTGCATCATCTAGCTTTTCCTAGAGCTCGCGCCAGAATCGCCATGCGCGTTTGAACGCCATTGTGAACTTCGTCAGTGATTACCGATTGTGGACCGTCCGCGACTTCGGCGGTCAACTCCAGCCCTCGGATAATCGGGCCCGGGTGCATCACGATGGCATCGCGCTTTGCGAGCTTCAGGCGCGCATTCGTCATCTGATACCGCGCAATGTAGTCGCTCAAATGGATCTTCTGGCCTTCCAGTCGCTCCTTTTGCACGCGCAGCAGCATGATCACGTCCGTGCCGCGTAGAGCGTCCTCCAGATGTCGCGTAACGCGAAGGCCCGGCGCAAGGGTGACGGCAATGTCAGGCACGAACTCAGGCGGTCCGCACAGCGTGATGCTGACCCCGAACTTCGTCAGCAGATGGCAGGCGCTGCGCGCCACCCGGCTATGGAGAATATCTCCGATGATCGTGGCGCGAAGGCCTTTGAACGATCGCTTGTGCTTCAGGATGGTCAACGCATCGAGCAGGGCCTGCGAGGGATGCTCATGCATACCGTCGCCGGCATTAACGATAGGAATATCGAGATGGCGCGCCATCAAATCTGGCGCTCCGGCAGAAGGGTGACGCATCACGATGCAATCTGCGCCCACGGCGCGCAGCGTGTAGCCGGTATCGATCACGGACTCGCCTTTTTCGATGCTGGAGCCGGAAGTCTGCACAAGCGTCGTCATCGCGCCCAGGGACTTTGCGGCAAATTCGAACGACGTCCGCGTTCGCGTCGAGGCTTCGTAGAAAAGAAGGACAATCCGTTTCCCGCGGAGTAGCGGCCGGGCTTTCTGCGGATTCATGCGCCGCGCCAGCTGGAGCAGGCCTAGAATTTCCTTAGCCTCCAGGCCTTCAATCCCCAGCAGCGAACCACGCGCAGGTGTATTCGTTGGATAAGGCAAACCGGGCATGATACGCGCAGTCACGGTAGCACGGCAAGAGCTGCGTAGCAGGAGAGTCAGTTCTTCTCGCGGCGCCCAAAAACGCTTCCACCCAGTGCTCCACCAATTGCGCCGAGCACGATCGCTGTAACCAGCGCGAATAGCAAGCCCATGATCATCAACATCTCAAGGCCTCCCGGCGTCTTGAAGCGATCGAGCATCGCCAACGCTTGAGGGTCGGTGGTTTGCTGTGCGGCTTGGTTTAATCTTTTGAGGACTTCATCCCGCATCTCTCCGCCTTTGTGTGCAAGAAGAACATACAACGCACCCAAAATCGCCGATATGGCAAAGCAGAGCAGACCACTCAAAGCTCCCAGCTTAGTTCCAGTTCCAACTGTGATTGCAGCCGTGGACCAACGCTGACGATAGAAGAGCACCGCGAGAAGGCCCACGCTGAACATGGCCACGAAGGCATTGAGCCCAAGTGTCATTAACAAAGAAGCGACTGCGGCAGCGAGCACACAAGATCGGAAGGCCGCCGACCAGCCCATGGATAGGATCACCTGCGGCCGGGGTGGATCAATTGGGATCTCGACCGATCCCGCTTGTGCAGCTAGAACAGCTTCGCGGGCGGGTTCAGAGAGTACTACCCGAATCTGCGGGGCAGAGCAGTGCGGGCAAAAGGCGACGCCTTCTTCAACGATATGCCCACACTTATAGCAAGGTTGTTCCATGAAGGCGGGATCGCAAAGCCCCGGAAATTATCGCATCCGGAGCGAGCCGCGTGGAAGCGTCGGTTCATGATCTCCCAGCCCCGCTTCCACACGCAGGCTCAAATATCGGCCTCTTTCTCGCGTTTGTGGAGGTACACCAGCGTAAAGGTCGTGCCGTTGCCGGTTTGAGCAGGTTCCACGCTCACGATGTGAGCGTCGTTTTCGGTTCCCACTTTGAGTTGGCGCACAGGCCCGGAGTCGTCTCCGTCGCATTTAAGAGGCTGGGAACCGTGATCCTTATCGTCATGGTTGATTTCGGCATTGTCATTCGCACTGTGACATTCGAGAACTTTGCCGTACCGCTTCAACTTGCCGCGATAGAACGCCAAAACCTTGTCGGGTGAATCATCCGATTCATACTTTGCAACGACCAGCTTGAGTCCGAAACTCTCTGTGGCAAGTCCAAAGTTTAACGGATCGTTATGCTCGTTCTGCTCAGGCCGGGCGCCCGGATACAGAGGCAAACCCGCTTTTCGCGCGTCCGCGTCTTTCCCCACATGCAGATCACCCATGGGGCTCCGCACATCGAGGTTCTTATCGCGATCTTCGGATTCCTGTGCCAATCCAGCAGCGGACACGCATGCGAGAAGGGCTAAGAGCGCAAACTGACGGATCATGAATTCCTCCTGAGACGAGATGAGCGTGGCGCCTTGGGTGAATCTATATTTCGGCTTCCTTGCCGTGGGTGTGCACGTAAACCAGAGAAAAACTGGAGCCCTTTCCGTCGGGCTCGATCGCCACAATGTGCTGGTTGTCCTCGGTACCGACTTTCAACTCGGTATTCTCGCCGCTCGAACCGTCACAAGTCAGTTCCCGAGAACCATGATTGGAATCTTTCGGTTCGGACTTCACCTGGAAGTGTCCCGAACTGTGACAGACCAGGACTTGCCCATACTTCCCGAGCTGGTCGTGGTAAAAAGACACCAGCTTCGCGGGCGAATCGTCGGACTGATATTGCAGAGCGACCACTCTCAGGCCGAACCCAAATCCTGAGATCCTTACGTTCGCGCTCTTGTCGTCTCCGGATCCCTTCTCCTTGATGCGGGAGCCGGGGTATACGGGAAGGCCGACGTCCTCAGGCTCGGCGGCCTTGCTGACATGAATGCCGCCCACCGGCGTCTGAATATCAACTTGCTTGTCCTGCCCGTTGGGTTCCTTTTTGACATTGATACTGCAAGCCATCGACAGGGTTAAGGCGGCGACGTTTGCGATCGCGATAACGGATTTCACGAACCTAATGTTGCGCATTGGAAGCCCCTTCCCGGGCGGTTTCTGCCGGACGCTCAAGTCCCTGGCCGCGTGGCGCCACGTTGGGGATGCTTACCGGAAGATGTCCGCGCACCGCAATTTCCCCAAATAACGCCTTCACTGCGGCGATCTCCGACACGGACGCGTTCGAGAAAGTACACAAATAGTTTTCGATCTTCGGGAAATCCTCTGCGAGGTAGGGATTGCCCATAGCGATCACGACAGTCTTCTGCGCCGCACGATCCAGCAACTGTTGCAGCAGCACTGCGGTTGCGTCAGACAAATTCATCGTGTTGCCAATCTTGCCCGCAGTTGGAATCACATAAACAGCAGCCAGGACTTTGTGTGCTTCATCGACCGCTTTCAACGACTCGTCGCTCATCCCTGCCGCAATACGCGGATCCAGGTAGATCACGTGCGCGTCCGGAATTCGTGTGCGAAGCTCGCGCCCAAAGGCGCGTCCGGATTCCGTGCGAACGTCATCGGAAAAAATGAGCGCGACGGTGTCGTTATGTGTCTCCTCCCTGGTGGTATACGGAAGAGCTGGGCCGGAGGTTCCCTTCGATTTCAAAGGAAGGACCTGGCCGTTGTCCCGGACCAGCGTAATAGCAGAATCAGCGACCTGCTGGCCGAAATTGAGATTCTCCGGCTTACCGACCGTCGTTGCGAGGCTCTTCAGGTCCACCATTCGCGAATCGTTTAGACCCAATGCTGCTTTTGTTTTCAATATTTTGAGAACGGATCGGTCGAGGCGTTGACGCGAAATCTCTCCGGACTGGACGGCTCGGACCATCGCGTCGTAGGACGCCCCCAAATCCGCAGGAATGAGAAGCAGATCGTTGCCAGCCTTAAAGGCTTCCACGGCCGCGCGCCCAATGTTGTTGGCAAAAAGGTGGGTGAGCCCGGCCATATCGAGAGCGTCGGTCACAATGATGCCTTTGAATCCAAGCTGGCCTACCAACAGGTCCGACACTACAGTCGGAGAGATTGTGGCCACGTGATTAGGATCTGGGTCGAGCGTTGGGACGGTAACGTGCGCCACCATGACGGAATCGACGCCTGCTGCGATAGCCCGCCGGAAAGGTGGAAGCTCGATCGTGTCCAGATGAGAGCGGTCGACGTTCACACTCGCGACTCCAAGATGCGAGTCCGTCGCGGTGTCTCCGTGACCCGGGAAGTGCTTCACCGTAGTGAGCATTCCCGCCTCGTGAGCGCCCTTGATATACGCAGTGACGAGATCGGAAACCTGGGCCGGGTCTTCGCCGAATGACCGCGTGTTGATGATCGGATTTGCCGGGTTTGAGTTCACATCGGCGTCGGGGAAGAAATTCCAATGCACACCGACGGCACGCGCTTCCTCCCCGGTAATGCGCCCGAACATCTCCGCATCCTGCAGTTTCCCGTCCGCACCAAAAGCCATCGCGTGGGGAAAATTTGTCGTCCCGGTAAGACGGGTGGCGACGCCGCGCTCGAAATCCGCAGCGAACAGCAACGGTAATTTGGAATCGCGCTGCAGTTCATTCAGCAACTCCGCCGCCTCATAGGGGCCTGTGCGCAACAGGAATGGCCCGTCAACATGTACGGTCATGGCAAAGGACCCGACGTGATATTTCTTCATCGCGTCCTGCAGTTGCAGGTATTCGGGATTGTTGATGTTCATGAATCCGGCCCGGCACCAGATCATGAAAACCTGCCCGACTTTCTCTTCGATACTAAGCTTGTGAAGCGTCTTCTCCGCCCACTTCTCGCCGTGATCGGCATGAGCCGCGACTGGTTGTGGGTGTTTATCTTTCGAGAAAGCGGCTGGAACGAAATTTGATGTCAGGATGAGGATCAAGGCGAAGAAGCGGGTGGCCATAGCAGAAAACGATAGCAGAAGAGGCCGCCTTCCCCGCTGCCGTTTTCCTTGCCCAGACGATATTTTCAACTACGAGCGCAACTGCGATCGGACCTGCTGGACGGCCAGTTCCGTGATTGTCGGATCATCCCCAAACCCCCTGAGCCAATGCACCTCAGGCTCTCGCCGGAACCAGGTCATCTGACGCTTCGCGTAGTTGCGATGCGCCTGTTGCGCCGCCAGCACAGCCTGATCGCGCGTTAGTTCTCCGCGAAGATACTGGGTCGCCTGTTTGTAGCCCAGCGAGAGAAGCGGCCGGGCCGACTCGCCGTATTTTTTAACCAGCCGTTCGCTCTCCTCAATCAATCCCTCTTCGAACATTTTCTTGGCCCGCTGATTGATGCGTTCATATAGCGCCGCGCGCTCGGGATCCAGGCCCAGTCGAAAAATCCGAAACCCCTGCAGCGGGTCGCGTCCTTGCTGCCAGAGTTCGGTCATTGCCTGCCGTGACGTCAGGCAGACTTCAATTGCCCGGATCAGCTTCGGGGTGTCGTTGGCGTGAATCGCTCCTGCGCTCCGAGGGTCCAGGCGCTTTAGAAGCCGATGCAGATATCCTGCGTCACGATTTGCCGCCCTTTCTCGCAAGCGGGTACGAAGTTCTTCCGACCGTCCTGGCCCAGGGAAGAGCCCGTCCAGCAAAGCACGCAGGTAGAGCCCGGTCCCTCCGACAACGATCGGCAAGCGATTGCGGCCCCTAACGCCTGCCAGTTCCACTCGTGCACGGCGCGCATACTCGCCCGCCGTCATCTCCTCCAGCGGATCTACGAAATCGAACAGATGATGGGGGGCGCGGGCACGCTCATCCGGAGTAGGTTTGGCTGTGCCGATATCGAAGTCGCGATACATCGCGACGGAATCGCAGTTCACAATCTCGCCACAAAGAGTTTCGGCGAGAACAAGGGAAAGAGAAGTCTTCCCGCTCCCCGTCGGCCCCAGAACCACGACGAGTAGGGGACCGGTCTTGCCCTCGGCAGGAACCGGGCTCAGCGCAAGCTCCAATGAATGCCGTGCCAGTAGCGGATCAGCGTGAGAGCCAGGAGCAAGAAAGCGATCAGCAACAGTCCAGTGGTCTCCGCAGCGTAGGTGGCATGCCGGCGCTCTTGGTGGGAATCGCCTTGGATGCGCGAACTCACAAGCTTATTTTAGCGCTGACGCAGAGGCCATGCCGCGAATTCTTGGTCACTGAAGCCAAGCCTATCGCACGCCGGCCCTGCGCCCGCCGATGCTACACTACGCGGGTTCATGACTGTGCCGGGACAAAATAGCGTCGTGCGCTTTGGAGTCTTTGAAATCGACCTCGGTGCCGGCGAACTGCGGAAGAGTGGCGTAAAAATTCGCCTGCAGGGCCAGCCGTGGCAAGTCCTGGCGGTTCTTCTGGAGCGTGCCGGAGAGGTCGTCACTCGCGACGACCTGAGGCAAAAGCTTTGGCCTTCCGACACGTTTGTCGACTTTGACCACAGCCTGAATACGGCCGTCAACAAGATCCGGGAGGTCCTTGGCGATTCCGCCTCGAGTCCCCGCTTTATCGAGACTTTGCCACGCAGAGGTTATCGTTTCATTGCCCCGGTACAGACGCCTCTGCCGCCCCCCACTCAACTTCCAGTCACTCGCGAGGCGGGGCCGAGCGAAGCACCGGTCTCGGGTCCCATTCAACCAAGTCACAAACCTCCTCTCTCGCTCCATCCTGAACTCGAAATTCCGACCCCTCGGCGTGGAATCCCGCGCGGACTCTTTGGACTGATTCAAGTGATGTATCTCATTTTCTACATCGTCGCGCTGTTCCGGCTACATGCGATCCAGGGTATCGCCGATTCCTTTCTCCCGTTGTGGGGGGCGACAATCCTGGCCGCCGCGATCATGATTACGGCTGGGGTCGGAATCCCGCTGCGTTGTTACCTGATCTCGGCGGTAAGCTTCGATTACCAGCGCCTTTCCGAGAAGTTCCGGCAAATCTTTCCATTGCTGCTCGCCCTCGATCAGATATGGGCGGTAGCGCCATTCCTCCTCGTCCAAAAGTTGGGTCTGGGTGGCGCCTTTGCTGTCAGCGCCGCCCTTCTTTACGTGCCTTTTTCCGAGCGTTCTTTAGTGAAAATGGCTTACCCTGCCCGGCCGTCTTGAGTGCAACTACATGGAACCAATCTCACAAACTGTACGTAACCACGTCTAACAGGCTGAGGCGAACTTCTGTTCGTCCCGCCAGGAGGTTCCTACGATGAAGCACATTGCGCTGGGCATTCTTGCTCTAGGACTTGCGGCGGCCTTGCCTGCATCGGCCGACGAATGGGCGAAGACATACACTCTCACGGGCAGGCCCGATCTGCGAGTTGAGACCACTGACGCGAGCATCCGTGTGACTACCTGGGATCAGAACAGCATCGAGGCGAAAATTCTGAGCAGCCGTTACAAGATTGGAGAGGGTGGCATCCAGGTAGAAGAACATCAGGCCGGAAATTCCGTGGAACTGAATGTCCACCTTCCCCACCACACCGTCAACTTCGAGTGGGGCTCGCACAAAGTGGAAATCCTGGTGCAGATGCCGCGCGAAGGGAGCGTCAACCTGCACACCGGCGATGGCAAGATCGAAATTGCCGGACTGAAGGGCGAAATGGACCTGCGCACCGGGGATGGCTCGGAGAGCCTCGACAGTGTGGATGGGAAATTACACGCCTGGACGGGGGACGGCCACATACAAGCCACCGGACGCTTCGATGCCGTCGACGTTAAGACCGGTGATGGACACATCGACATGCGCGCCGCCCAAGGTTCGGCGCTGAACGACGGATGGAGGCTTGAGACCGGCGACGGAAGTGTCAGGCTTGAAGTGCCCGGAGACCTGGCCGCAGATGTCGAGTTGCATACCGGCGACGGCCACATCGATCTCGACATGCCGATCATTACATCAGGTAAGATGCGTCAGAACGAAGTTCACGGGAAACTCAACGGCGGTGGGAGCCTGTTGAGCATCAAGACCGGCGACGGTTCCATTCACCTGGGCAAGAGCTAGAACGTCGGCACCCGCGAGCTTTTTTTGAACCATGTGCGGGCGCTACCGGTTGTCGCGTCGAAAGCAACTCGTGGAAGAGTATTTCGACGTGTCTTCCGATTGCGACGATTGGAGTCCGCGATACAACGTTGCGCCCACTCAGCCCGTCCCCGTCATCCGGCAGCATCCGAAGGAACCTCGACGCGATCTTTCCCTGATGCGTTGGGGATTGATCCCGTCGTGGTCGAAAGACGCCTCGGGTTCCGCCAAAATGATTAATGCGCGCTCGGAAACTGCGTCGCAATTACCTGCCTTTCGCGAGGCAATCCAGCTTCGCAGATGCCTGATTCCGGCCGATGGCTTCTACGAATGGAAGCGCGCGGGCAGTGCACGCCAGCCCTTCTGCTTTGAAGTTGAGCAAGGCCAGTTGTTTGCGTTTGCGGGACTGTGGGATCGCTGGCGCAACCTCGACGGCCAGTGGGTGCGCTCCTGCTCGATTCTTACCACGACAGCGAATGCGGTAACTTCACCCGTACACGGCCGGATGCCGGTGATCCTCGAGCGCTGTGACTATGATCTGTGGCTTGACCCCAGCATGAAAGAGCCAGCGGTTACTCCCGCCGAACTGGACGCCTGGTTGGGAAAACAATCGGGCAAGCCTGTCCATGTCGCTACCGAAGGCACCGACCTCATGGCTGAACTCAAGCGCGGCCTGTCCTTCGTGCGCAACGAAAAACCAGCTCAAAAGAGAACTGACAAGAAGGGAAAGCGACGGTGAAGCGTCCTTTCATTCGGGTCATCAAATGGCTGAAAGAGATTCCGGTCGAGGCCACCTGCACCGCCTGTAATGGAGTGACATTCAAAGCGAAGGGATCGACCCATCGGCCCAACCTCATCGAGTACCAGAACTCACTGCAACAACAATTCGATGAGCATCTGAAGCTGGTGCACGCTGAACCGGCACAGCGCCAGTAAGCGGCTAGGCTCCAATCCGTGCGGTAAAATATCGAGCGGGAGAGTTGGCCGAGTGGTTGATGGCACCAGTCTTGAAAACTGGCATACGGGAAACCGTATCGGGGGTTCGAATCCCTCACTCTCCGCCATTCATTTTGTTAAATCTATTACATCGCCTCCGGTGTTACCTCACGCTGATACGAAAAATCGGGGAGGCTCATCCGATGGCGAATCGCGCAGTCATCGTTACGAAGCGAGCCGACAAAATGCCTGCAGCGTCTGGGTCTCGCCGCTTCCACAGAAAGCGCACCAGCACGTTGCCCTCCTTGCTGATGTGCCCCGTCGGCGTTGATCGCCGCTGGCTTTTTCCTCAGGAGAGATTTTTATTTCTCGCAGAAGGCACGTAGAAAACCGAAGGGCCGCTTTCCTCGTTGTTGCAAGCGGCCCATTCGATGCCGTGAGACGAGCTTTACCTTACCTTCGCATAGTTAACTGCGTTGCGCACTGTCAAAAATGTAAAGTCCGTAAGGCTGAAAGACGGTAGAGTTTTCGTTATGCTCGATGCGAAATACGCGGATGAATCGCTGTTCACCGATCCATTCCTGCTCTCGTTCGAAACCTCAGTAGTGCCAGTTCGTAGAAACACCCTGAGTTCGCGGAATGGGCGTCGCATTCGCACGCTCAAAATCAGCAACTTCCCTGTATTATTGCCTGTTAGCAAGGAATTTTGACGGTGATGAGTTCGCCCGTGACGCTTTGCTCCACCGTCTAGGTGCTGATGCCCAAATATCCCATAACATCAAAGCGCGGCGCTCCACCGCAGGGCGCCTACTCGCAGGGATGGCGGGCCGGCGATTTCCTCTTCGTTACGGGTACCGGGCCGATCGATCCTGCAACTGGCAATATCGTTGGGGACAGCATCGAGCAGCAGACCGACCAAACGATCGACAACATCGAGGCGATTCTTGAAGCCGACGGCGCATCCTTGGCCGATGTCGTGAAGGTGAACGTCCACCTGAGTGATACCAGCCTGTTCGCTCGCTACAACGCGGTTTACGCGCGCCGCTTCGTCAGGCCTTATCCCGTTCGCACCACGGTTGGGAGCGATCTGGGACACACTCGCGGAATGCTGATTGAAATCGACTGCATCGCGTACCGTGGCGGAAAACCCCGCACGAAGCGACCGAAGAAGAAGATCTCGAAGAAATCGGCTCGATCCTAGACCCTATCGACCGTAGCAACTCTGTCCCGTTCGCTCTCCGAATCGAGTTCATCCAGCAACGGGCCTTCGCGACCCCTTGCGGAAACTCGCTCGACGCCCTCCAGGCGCCCCTCGCGCACCAGCAGGGCTGAGTCGAAGTTGTTAACGGTCGGGCAGATATGGCGGGGCAGCAAATGCAAGACTTCTCCGACGGCGGGAGTCGGGCCGCTTAGAACCTGAATCGGCAAATGTTCCTCACTCGGAGATAGCGGTGACAGGCCCGAATGTCCAAGAACCACACACGTAGGCACGCCAGCGTCGGCCGACACCGTTTTGTGCCCAGCATCGCACGTTACGATTCCTTGATGTGGATGGCTGACTACCCGAGTCAGCACGAGCGCTGCCGGCTTATATCCATACGACGCGGGCAACTGGGCGAGACTTGTGGCATCGCAGTAAATGATCGTTCCCGGCGAAATGCGGTGCAGTTCCAGCGCATCGAACGCTGCATAGGAGAGTGAGGCGGGAAATGTCGGGGTGCCGGCGGTGATCAACTCCGGAACGCTTGCTCCATGGCCTTCGATCGCTTGTACGAGTTCGATCAGTTTGTCGTAACCGGCGTGCGCTGTTTTGGTCCGTTGGGGCTCCTCCAGCCCACCGTACTGGCCGTCGTAATAATGCAGGCCACGGAATTCCAAGCCCGCGCCTCTGATTTGCCCGATCAGGGTGAGGATGAGATCCAGTTCTGAGATTTCGACTCCGGTTCGATTCATGCCAGGATTGATGTCGAGAAAAACGCCAATCCTGCTACTTCGCCATTGCGCCACCTGCGCTTCGTTTTCGGCAAGTACCGATATTCTTAATTTTGGATACTCGATGGAAATCTCCTGCACTCGCCGCGCATTGGCGCCCAGCACCGGGTAAGCCAGCAAAACATCAGCGGCACCGGCACGGCCGGCGGTCGCAAGTTCGAGCGTCGTGGCGCATTTGAAATTCCGCACGCCTCGCTCGATTAACTTTCGGAGTGTATAACCCAGCTTTGCCGTCTTGATGTGCACGCGCCAACGCTCGGGGTTGCCGCCGAGAAGTGCGAGAGTGCAATCGATATTCGACCCAATGATTTCCGGATAGACCGCCAGGGCCGGAGTCAGTACTCGTTCCAGGTTTGGCACACGGTATCGGGAATCCCAGGGGAATTCGCTCAACATGAACTTGATCGCCGCCATTATGCCTCGATTCTAGCGCGTGTACGCGCGGTGGTGGCGCGGATTCCACCGCGGAGGGGAGAGTGTTTCGTTGACCGGCGCATCCTCTCGGAGTAGCCTCTGAATCCTACGTTCGATGGCATCCAACCCCACGAATCCTAAACGCTCGGAGCTGATTCGAGGACTCGGCCTCTACTCGGCAACGGCGATCGTCATCGGCAACACAATCGGTACGGGAGTCTTTCTCGTCGCAAGTGACATGACCCGCGCAGTTGGTTCTGCAACCCTGGTGCTCGCAGCTTGGGTCATCGGTGGATTCGTTGTGCTGTTTGGCGCCTTTTGCTATGCCGAACTTGGCGCCGCTTTTCCCCAAGCCGGCGGCCCCTACGTCTACCTGAGCCAAGGGCTCAGCCCGCTCTGGGGATTTCTTTTCGGCTGGATGAGTTCCGTTCTTGAACGGCCCGTGGCCATGGCGACGTTGGCGGCGGGATTCGTCCGATTTTCCGCTTTCTATTTCCCCGCCCTGGAGCAGCCTCGGTTGACCACACACGTCAGCCACTGGGTAATTACCTTCACTGGCGCGCAGTTGCTCGCAGCGTTGGTAGTTGTGCTCGTCACTGCCATCAACTATTTCAGCGTTCGAATGAGTGGCGGTATACAGGTTTTGCTCACTTCGCTCAAGATCGGGACAATTCTCGTGATTATTTTCGGTGCGATGGTGCTTGCGCCGCCGCATGCGAATTCGGTCCAGCTCTTGGCTCCTAATTATGGCCTGGGAAACATCAGAGCCATGCTCACTGCTCTTGTGCCTGCCATGTGGGCTTATAACGGCTTCAACGACCTTGGTTCGCTAGGAGAGGAAATCTCTCGCCCCGAAAAGAACATTCATCGGGCGATCATTCTGGGATTGTTGGTCGTGGGCGGATTGTACCTGATGGCGAACATCGCCTATTTTCGCGTCCTGCCCGCGGCCTCGGTGGCAGCTTCTTCGCACGTTGCGTCGGATGTGGTTCAGTTATTCGCAGGCTCTCGTGGAGCCGCCTGGCTCACGGCCGGAATGGCGTTGTCCGCGCTGGGCGCGCTGCATGTCGTATGCCTGACGGGAGCGAGAATTCCCTATGCAATGGCGCGGGATGGGCTGTTCTTCCGTTTTGCCGAACGGCTGAATCCTTCATTTCACACACCGACCGGAGGGCTGGTCGTACTCGGTTCCCTGGCAGCGCTCCTTGCTCTCACGGGCACTTATGAGGAGCTCTATTCCCTATTCGTATTCGCCGTTTGGATTTTCTTTGCCCTGGTCGCGATTTCCTTACTGTGGTTGCGGCGAAAGATGCCAGAGCTTGTGAGGCCCTATCGCGCGTGGGGGTATCCCTGGACGCCCATTGTTTTTCTCATTGCCGCCGTCGCACTGACGCTTAATTTGTGGATGGTGCGCCCCATTCGTTCCTCGATCGGATTGCTCGTGATTCTTTCCGGCGTTCCCTTTTACTTTCGTTGGCGCAAACGCCCGGCGAAATCCGGCGAATCTATTTCCTGATCAAGGGGCATTCGCCGATCTCAGACCTGCAATTGCTTCAGATACGGCACGCTCGCCTTCATCATCTCGAGATTCATTTCGACGAAGTAGTTCTTCACGCCACCAGTTTTCGCAGCGGTGAAAATCTTCTTCCAGTCCAGAGAGTCCTGGCCGACTGGAACGATCTTCTTCGATTCGGCGGACCATCCCTGCACATGCATGGAGATAAACCGGCCCGGATACTTCATGAAATATTCCGCCGCATCATATCCGCGGCTGATGGTCGAGACCTGGAATTGGAATTTCACTAGCTTGGGATCCAGCAATCCAAAGAGCACGTCGTACGTGCGCTTGCCGTCTACGGTGGAGAGCTCGAATTCTTCATTGTGAAGGCCTTGCTGTAGCCCAGCCTTCATCGCCTTTTCGCCCATCTTGTTGTATTCGTCGGCAGCCCGCTTCACGTCATCCATCGTCGGGTTTTTCGGACCGGACAACGTTGCGACAAGCATCTGGGTCAAGCCGAGATCATTGGCCCACGCAATCGCGGCATCCTGATTCTTTCTGAGTTCGTCGAGCCCAAAATGTGAGCTGGTGCACGTGAGCCCGGCATCGTTGATGATTCGTTTCAGTTCAGATCCTTTGTACTTGGTGAGTGCCCCGAAGCCGTATTCGGAGTACCCCGCGGGAGAGCACATTTCGATCGCCTGGAACCCGGTGTCGGTAAGCTGCTTGAGCGTACCCGGAAAGTCATTTCCGATCTCGTTCCGGACCGGCCAGGTCTGGCATCCGATGGGAATGCCCAGCGGATTCGCTTGCAACTTGAGTGCGCCTGCGGAAAAAAGTCCGGTCATCGCAACTTGTGCGGCCGCAGCCTGGCAGAACGTTCTTCTCGAAATTGTCGACATAGGGTGCCTCCGATAAATCGTTAGCTACAAAATCCGAGCCCGTCAGGGTAACAGGGAGCGCACCGCGGCAACAGGGCAAAGAACTAGCCATCTACGAAGAATTTCGTTGACACTACGAATTTCTTCGTAGTATGGTGCTGCGCATGAAGCTGGCTCCGCAAAAACCCACCAGGTCTGAGCTCGAGATTCTTCGTGTTCTTTGGAGCCGTGGGCCGTCCACCGTGCGCGAAGTACATGATGCGATGCGTTCGACGAAGCCCATGGGGTATACCACGGTTCTGAAGCTGCTGCAGATTATGACCACGAAAGGCACCGTCCGGCGAAACGAAACCCAGCGGGCGCACGTCTATGAACCGTGCCTTCCCGCCGAGCAGACCAAGCGTCAGATCGCCGGGGATATGCTGCAGCGGGTCTTCGAAGGCTCCGCCAGCCAACTCATGATGCACGCTCTGGCCGGACGCAAAGCATCCACGGAAGAGATTCGAGAACTGCGCCAACTGCTCGACGAGTATGAAAGGAACCGCCGATGATTTCCACCCTCATTCGCTTTCTAGCCGATCCCGCGCCGGCCACGATGCATTTCGTAGGATGGTCCCTCGTGCACTTTCTTTGGCAGGGCATGGCGCTGGCCGGTTTGGCCGCCATCGCAATGTCTCTTTGCCGGCAGGCGTCGTCGCGGTATTCAGTTGGAGTAGTTGCGCTCGTTTTGATGTTGCTCGCTCCTGTCGCCACATTTTGGGCTTATTCGCACACGAATGTTGGGAGTTTCGGCGAGCAGTCCTCGGCGAATCTTTCCGTAGGGCGAGTCACGCTTTCCGCACCTGCAAGAATGCCGACTCCCAGCCTCACGCTCCCGCCGCCGCACCAAGACGCCTTTCCCTGGTTAGTCGGAGCTTGGCTGATAGGGGTCATGCTTTTCGGCATTCGATCCGCTGGCGGATTCGTAGTCCTGGAGCGACAACGCCGGAAGCGCGGTCCAGACATAGGCGCTCAACTGCAGGCGACTTGCCTCGCGCTCCAGAACAAAATGGGCATCCGTCGTGCCGTCGAGTACTGCCAGTGCGCCTGGATGCAAACGCCCTCTGTCGTGGGATGGTTCCGACCGATTGTCTTTCTACCGGCCTCGGCCCTGACCGGCCTCTCCGATGAGCAACTCCAGCTAGTGATCGCCCACGAACTCGCCCATATCCGCCGATTCGACGCATTCGTGAACGTCTTCCAGGTCTGCGTCGAGACAGTGCTCTTCTATCATCCGGCGGTGTGGTGGCTTAACAAGCGGATCCGGACTGAGCGTGAGCACTGTTGCGACAAAATGGTCGTCGAATTCTGTGGCAATGCCGTCGAGTACGCACGCGCGCTCACCCTGATGGAAGAATGGCGCAGCGCCCCGGTTCTGGCCATGGCGGCCAACCGCGGTCCTCTGACGGAGCGCGTTGCCCGGCTCCTTGGGCTGAAGACCTTCGGATCAGGCGCCCGGATCGCCGGAATGGGTGCCAGCGTTCTTTGTCTCACCGCTGCGCTGGCGGCGGGAAACGCATTGCTGGGCATGGCGCGGCCGCAATTCGCTCGAGTCGCCGCCGCGAGCATGCAAACCGCCACCGAGAGTGCCCCTTCCGCACCTTCCGTTTCTGCGAAGCCGTCCCCGTCGCATCGCCAAACCAGCTCGACTTCCGCCTCGAACGAAAGCTCGCAGTCCGTTGGTGCATCCTCTTACATCGATCAGATGAAATCCGCAGGCCTTGGTGACCTCACCGTGGATCAGCTGATTGCCCTGAAAACCCAGGATGTTTCACCGGATTACGTCCGTGAGCTCCGCGGCCTCGGATTAAATCTCGATGTCAACAAAGTCATCGCGATGCGTATTCAGGACGTAACTCCGGAGTTCATCCGCGAATTGCGGGACGCGGGTCTTAATGCGGATGAGGACCAGATCATCTCCATGAAAATTCAGAATGCCGACGCGGCTTACTACCGCGAACTGAAGGACGCCGGGATTCAATGTGACGTCAATCGTCTCATTTCCATGAAGATCCAGGATGTCACGGGTGCATACGTTCGGGAGCTTCGTGCCGCTGGGCTCAAAGTAAACGCGGACCAGGCCATTTCCCTGAAGATCCAGGATGTCACGCCTGCTTACTTGAAGGAGTTGCACGAACAGGGCATCGATCCCAGTACCGAAGAAGCGATCTCGATGCGCATTCAGGATGTGACGCCCGACTACGTGCGCCAGATTCATGCCTTGGGGCTGAAGCCCTCGACTGAAGAGCTCGTTTCAATGCGCATCCAGGACGTCACGCCCGAGTATGTGAAAGCGTTGCAGTCCGCGGGATTCAACGTCAACGTCGAAGAAATTATCGGCGCAAAGATCCAGGATGTGACTCCAGAGTTCATCGAACAGGCTCGCAAGCACGGCTTTAAGGACTTAACCCTGCAGAAACTGATTCAACTTCGGCAACTCGGAATCCTGGACGCGGAACAGAAAGCCGACCTTTAAACCGAAACAAAGCCGACAGCCCCGCTGCCAAACCGCAGCCTGATGCTGTCTCAACTAGAGACGGACGCCCGCCCGGAAAGTCGTCGTGTGCCGCTCTCCAATCATGAGGAAGACCGATGAGAATGCTGCGAACCGTGATCTACTTCATTTTTGCTTCCTGCGCTGTTCTGGCTGTCGTCAGCGACCGGAGCGCGGTGGTCCGTGCCGAGGTTCGGAGTGGCGACTGGACGATCAGCAAGTCAGACATTCCCGGCAAGGTTGGTTTCTCGCTGATCGAACACCATCATGGCGGAATGTCGAGCCATGAATCCGACTGGCCCGCCAGCCTGTTCCCCGGCGTCGACTTCTCCAAGTCCGGCCGCCAGGACGTCCACTTCACTATCTCCCGCGATGCCGGCAAGATCGATTGCGAGGGTTTCCTGAACGATGGGGAAGGCGCAGGTGTCTTTCATTTTCAGCCCGATCCGGATTATGTGCGGCAGATGAAGGATCTTGGCTTTTCGATCGACGAGGAGAAGCAGTTTTCTATGGCGATTCAGGATGTCTCAGTCGCCTTCGCGCGCGAGATGAAAGATCAGCACCTGACGAATCTGGATGCCGATAAGCTGACAGCGTTCCGCATCTTTGGCGTGGATTCCGCCTTCATCCAGGCATTAAGAACAGAAGGGCTGAAAGTGACCGACAGCGACAAGCTCGTTGCCTTCCGCATCCATGTGGTCACGCCCGAGATGGTCCGGGTCCTGCATCAGTCGGGATATTCGCCCGACGAAGATACCCTGATTGCCATGCGGATTCACGGTGCGACTCCCGAGTGGATCGCGCAGCTCAAGCAGCGCGGATACGATCATGTCGAACTGGAAAAGCTGATTGCCTTCCGCATTCATGGGGTCAGCCCGGAGTTCATCGAGAAGCTGCAAGGGCTCGGTTACCGCCATCCGGAGCCAGATGATTTGATCGCGATGCGGATTCACAACGTGACACCGGAATACATCAGCGACCTTCGCGCGCGCGGTATGCGCGATCTCAGCATCGATCAGCTGGTAAGCATGCGGATCCACGGAATCGACTGAGAGAAGACAAAAGAAGGAACGAAAGGCCCATTTCGGCAATTGAAGCCAGAAGCGGGCCTTTTTCGTTGTGCAATCAGTGAGTGAACGTGAGATTCAATCCGGTGGTGAAGATGACGTCATTTTTCTTCGCCCCGCTCGGCGGGTTCGAAACGTAGATGTCCCCAAACTGGTTCTGCCACCCGAACCACTTGTTCAGTTTCGTCACTGTCCCCGCGTTGAATGTCATCCGGTATTCCCCGGTCTGTTGCAGGTCGGGGAAGAATCCTACATTCTGCGTCAATACTGTGCTCTTGCCCAGCTTCTTGTCGAGTTCTTCTCCCAGGGTCAAGGCCACAAACCGGTTGGTTACGCCGTAGGACGCAAAGATTCCGGTAGGCGTCGTAGAGGGCGGAGTCGGTGGCACCTCGGTCCCATTGGAGTATGTTTCGTGCGTATAGTTCAGGCCGCCCAGGAAGTTCAAAGTGGTTCGGTCGTTAGCGATCGCGTGGAATCCGAAGCCGCCGCTGTAAACGCTCCGCAGATCAAGAAACTGCAAAGCATTAGACATGAAATCAGCGGCGCCAAAAACGAAAAGCCGCGAGTTCACATTGTGATCGAAGCGAAGTCCGCCCGTTTCCAGGTTCGCCACTGTGCTCGGCGTTGCCAGATTGTTCGTGGTGTCGATTGAACTGGCGTACAGAGTGAGTTTGTTGCTCAAGCTGGCATGGACCGCGTTGAACGCGAGTGCCAGGTTTTCGGTCTCGCTGTTTCCGCGAGCCACGGAAAAGCCTACGTTCGCCCCGCCCGTCCATCCGTGCATCAATCCCGGATGCAACGATTTGTCGTACGCTGTTTGCTCGGCATCGTTCCTGATCACCGTGACATCAGCGGGTGCCGCTTCCACGGTACCGGTAGTCTTGGTCGCCACTTCCAGCTTGCCGTCGGTGGTTGACACTGGTCCCACTGCCGTTTTCCCGCCCTTGAGGCCTACGTGCAATTCCTGATCGGTTTTGATCTCCTGGATCGCGCTGAACTGAATTGTGACGTCCCCGGCGGCCTCGGTATGCAGGACAACGGTTTTTCCGTCTCCTTTGACTACAGTGCCGGTCAAACGGTCACCATTCTTCAACGTGATCTGGTCGGCAAACATCGCCGACGCGACTCCGAGAAACACTACCAGCATAAATATTCCGGATTTGTGCGACACGACTTCCCTCCGCATTTCAAAGGAATTTTAAGGTTGAGTAATTCTAGTGTTAATCCTGGGGAAAATTAAATTGGAACGGGACGAAAACGTAGACAAAGCGGCAGCACCGAAACCTGAAAGTGCCGGAACCCCCACGGTTCCGGTATCGGTTTAGCTCTTGGTTTCAGTATTCTTGCTTTGCTCGTTTGAGGCCGGCGCAGATCCATGATCCTTCATGCCATCTTTCAAAGCGCGGATCCCTTCGCCCAGGCCCTTCCCGAGTTCGGGCAATTTCTTCGGTCCGAACACCAGCAAAGCAATAAAGAAGATAAGCAACAGGTGCGTCGGTTGAAATAGACCTTCAAACATCGGAGCCTCCAAAAACCACCAAAATATAGCGTACGGGAGGGTTCCTGTGAAGTCAAACCTGCTCCCCCGCCACATGCCATCATCTCCGCTCCTGCATGGCAGGGCGGTGAATGCCCATACCCCCATCCGTGATCAGAATCACATATTGGGTTAGATCGAAATTTTACGGCCCAATTACCGACGTAACCTTACCCCCAGCTCCCGACCCGGGCTATGTTGCAAGAGGAGGCCTCTAGGAGCGGTTCTGAGGAATGCCCCGAGAAAGCCTTCGCCGCAAGCCATTTCAAGGTCCTGGGGAGTCCGGTGAGACATACCGCTTCTTTTTCGCTATCTCTGGTCTTTGCATTCAGTTCGATCGTCCATGCCACCGACTCCGCGCCTCTTACCACCTCCGAGATTGCTGCCTGGCTGGTGGGTGGAATCTCATCGCCGCGGCTTTCCCTCATCGTGGAGGAGCACGGTCTCACCAACCTGCCGACGAATCGCGAGCTGCATCAGCTTCAGGCAGCGGGCGCTGACAAGGCTCTGATCGCTGCCATGTCTTCGACCAAAATGCAGTCTGCCGCCATCGGTACGCCAATTCCAGACTCTCTGTTGCAGGCCGCCCAGGAGGCCAAAAGTCAGCAGTATCATCCGGCCGAGCTCCATCTCCGCGAAGTTTTGCAGGCCGACGATCAGAATCCCGCCCTCCACTTCGCTCTGGCCGCTATGTTGCGTCACCAGGAGCAATGGGAGGATGCCCTTGACGAAATCAGCATGGCAACCAAGCTGATGCCTGAGTTGCCTGAAAACCACAACGCCCTTTCCTACGTGTACTACCACTTCGACGATGGGCAGTTCGCCGTGGCGGAAGCCCGCACCGCCCTCAGCATCGATCCGCATAACGCTGAGGCCTATCAATATCTCGGATTGGGCCTTTACTCCAATGGACAATACGCGCCATCGGCGCATGCATACGAGGAGTCTCTGGTTCGGGATCCCGGCAATGCGGACACCTATTACGACATGGGTATTGCTCTCCATGCGGCGGGGAATCTGCCAGCTTCCATCGACGCTTATCAGCACGCCATCCGGCTCCGCCCGGTGTTTTGGGAGGCCCACGCGAATCTGGCCCTGATCCTGCACGAGCAGGGAAATCTCGAGGGAGCCGTACGGGAGTACCGCGAAGCCAAGCGGATCGCGCCGAACGAGGCATCGGTCCGCAACAACCTCGGGAACACCTACTGTGACCAGGGAGAATTCGACGCGGCGATCACCGAGTTCAAGGATCTGTACCACCAGCATCCAGAGTGGACGCAGGGACATGCCTGCCTGGCCAGCGCTTTCATGGCCAAGAAGAATTACGACGCTGCTATCGAAGAGTTGCAGTTGGCGCTCCAGCAGAATCCTACCGGCGCGACCGAGCACCGCATTCTGGGTGAGGTCATGCTCCTCGACAATAAGCCGGAGCAGGCAGTGCATGAACTGCGCCTTGCAGTCTCGCTCAGTCCCGATTCCGAAGTGGCGCACCGCCTCCTCGGAACCGCCCTGTTTCGGCAGGAAGAATTAACAGAGGCGGAGAAGGAGTTTCGGGAAGCCCTCCGCCTGAATCCTTCGGCTGACAATCACTACTCCCTGGCCGCCTGCCTGATGAGTATGGATCGCTACGATGACGCTCTGATGGAACTTGAGACTGCCGCCAAAATCGACCCCAGCCAGCAGCTTTATCGCGCTCGCCGCGACGAGTTGCTGAAGCTGATGAAGGAATCGGGCAAGACGCCGTAACGGCACCAGCGATGGTCCGCCCGGCCAACCTGGAGATGTACTCAGGTTCCTAGGTAAATCGCGCAAGGGTTTCTAAACTGAGACTTAGGACAGCGATTCGGTTCTTTTTACGAACATGGTGACCACAGGCGCGAGAACGAAGCAGGTAGCCCCGGCCAGCCCGGCAGTCAGCGTAAATCTCCCGCAGCCGCGGCCACCGCGCGCTGAAAAAGCGGCACACGCTCCGGAGCCTGAAATCGGCCCAAAAGCAATGGGATATGGCCTACCCTGCGCCCATTGTCACCTCTACTATCCCGCGGATCTCGATACTTGCCCGACCTGTCATCACCGGGAGCGCGTTTCACCGGTTGCACCGAAGCTTGCCCCAAAACGGTCGGAAGTCTTGCCCAATCCCACTCCCGACAGCGCCGCGGTCGAGCAGCAACGCGAGGAGTTCTTGCGGCAGTTTAAGGCGCAGCATCCCGAACCGCTGACTGAACCTGTCAATCCGGGCTCGCTCTGCGCACTGATCGAGCATCATGATGACGGCGAGTCGAGCGCAGAGATCTGCAAAGATTGTTACCGGCACTTACAGGAGCGCATCGACGTTTGCGAAGCTGCAATGCACATGGACCTCAAGGAGGCGGCGCAAATCATCTACGACGCAGTCTGGGCAGATCCTTCCGATCCCAATAAGACCTATGAAAATGCGGCGGCAGCATTGTTAGCCGAGCTGCGAAAACGCTCTGGCGTGGGTTCTCCGAGAAGTCCCTTCGAACCTCTACCCCACTGACCGGCCCTCACGCCGACCTCTTACTCCAGCTTTGCATTCATTGTGATCTTCGCGTTCAAGACCTTCGAAACCGGGCAGCCCTTCTCGGCAGCTTCCGCGTATTTCTGAAATGTTGCGGCATCGGCTCCAGGGACTTTTCCCACGACGTCGATGTGGCTGGCTGTGATCGTCCATCCAGTATCCAGCTTGTCGAGCGAAAGCGTGACGGTCGTTGCAATGCTTTCGGGCGTCAAATTCGCTGAGCCGAGTTGTGCCGAGAGCGCCATCGAAAAGCAGCCGGCATGTGCCGCCGCAATCAGTTCCTCGGGATTCGTGCCCGGCGCATTCTCAAAACGGGTGGTAAACGAATATTGCGTGTTGTTCAGAACGCCTCCGGGCGCCGAAATTGTTCCCTTGCCATCCTTCAGACCGCCCTTCCATACCGCACTTGCTTTTCTTTGCATGACTCTTTCTCCTCGCTATGATTTCCGGAAACGCCAACTATTGTAGCCGTATTTAATGAGTCGAAAATGGAAGGTTGGCCGGTACTGGCTTCAGTAAAAATCGGAGCAGCTCAAATAGAAGCCGCAAAGTGGGCACTTGAGCTTACAACCTCGGTCAGACAATTTGCTTGAGCAGTTCGGGCAGTATTGGGCGGGATCCGGAGTGATGGCAGGCTTTGCATCCACTTTGCGAGGTTCGTCGGTTTCCTGCCGCTTGTTCATCGCGTAGCGCGCGAGGGAATGCTTCGCATCCTCGAAATATACGGTGTGCTAAACGTCGACGGCTACGCCGCTTTTCCACGCAACGCCTGTAGCGTTTTTGTCCAGCACTCGGCGACGATCAACCACGCGCCCAGCCGCCGCCACACTTTGACATAGCTACCACTCTCAGCAACCGTGCTTCCGTCAGCGCGCTCCACCTGCACCATAAACCTGCCGAGTTCCATGGCCATGTCTCCGGAATGGTCAATCCGAAGAGTTTCCAGCCGCAGGCTCCCGTACCCTGCGTCGGCCAATTGCCTCAGGGAGTTCTCGACCTGCTTCCGTCCGTATGCTGCCTCACGGGATGGAATCATCAACGCACCGTCGTCGGCGAAAAGCGCTGCGGCGTGATCGTAGTTGCCTGTGTTGAAAGACATCGCGAAATCCTGCGTCTGGTCGCGCAGTTGGGATTCCACACTTCGTGACGAACGGGAGTCCGCCTCGGAACCCGAATAAGAACGGTACATCTACCGCCTCCTGGGAGTGCTGAGTGGGATCCGGCTCAGGAGTCGAGCCGGCTACCCTCGATGGCGCATTCTAGCCGAAAACTTGTTTTGGAAATTTGAAAAGTCTTCCTCAGTTCATCCTTTCAATGAAGAAGGATGCTGAATCAGTCAAGGAGGATGCTGTCTTGTAAAGAACGGGCCGTTGCCCGCTATCTTTCAAACACGATCGGGCGGCGGGTGGATTGCGAAAGGGAATTGTTGATCGCGATCGCGGGCGGCTTGGGCGATTCTACTCGGGGCGTTGAGCGTTCCGCGATTTGCAAGCGGACCTTCTCGAGCAATAAATCCAGTTTTCTGGATTCATGGTCTCTTTCGGCTTGCTTACACTTCTTCTCAAAATCCTGCGGAGAATAGCTGACACGGTTTGTCATGGGATAATTCCTTGAACTAAGGAAGGGGTAGTCTAACCCAGCCGGTCACGGCGTGCCAAGCCCGGGAATTCCGTAGATATTTGTCTCGTTGTCCGGAGGTTCGAGAGGTGTAATTCTCATTCCTGGAAACACCTGCAAGGCACTTCGAATCAGCGACTACGAGATCAGTCCGACGCCACGGTTGAGCCCCGGTCCTCTTCGCTCCGGCTGTGGACTTTTTCTTTCACTGTGTTCTGCGGGCCTGCGCCGTGGATGTCCGTCAGCCCCCAGCATAGGAACATAGATGTCTTCAAAGATGTGGCGAGGAGCGATGCTGATGACTCCATCAACGGTCTCTACCAGATAGTCACCTTTGCGTCCCGAATGCTGCCGGCCCATTGAATCAACAAAACTAAGGCTCGAATTCAGCTGCTTGGCTTTGACTAAAAATCGCGTGCGGTACGTCTTCCATTCTCTTGGTTTCATCGCGTGACCCAACTGCTACTATTTTTTCGCCAACAGCCGACGTACTTTCGGCCGCGGAACGCTGCCGGAAGATTCATCGATTTCAAGGGAGAGCGAATCAGACTGTACGAGCGAAATGAGGTCAGGTCAATTCAGTATTTTTGGTGCAATTGAGGAAAATTCGCCGCAAGCGATGTTTGTGCGACACGATTTCTGACGAAGTTGCAACCCGTGCTGCGACCGCTTCTTAGCACAAGAAAACGGGAGAAAGAATCGTTTCTTCGAGAATCACGGAAATGTCCACAGAACATGCACAGAAAATAAAAACTGACAGCTTCACTGCGCTGCCGGGGCGTGGAACCACGCCAACAGTTTCTGTTCAAATTCCTTCGGTGCGACGCTGATGGCCCCGCAGTGATCGGCTCCCGCGACCTCCCAAAGTACGCTCCGTGCATCGGATTGGTGAATGCGGCGAGAATGACGCACTGGGATGTTGCGATCCGACTCTCCGTGGATGAGCAGGATGGGAACCGCAGTTTGCTGGGCCGCATCTTCCGGGGAAATATTCTCCATGTGAAGCCCGTACTTCCATCGCGCGCGCAGAAATGCTGCCTCGACCATCGGGCGCAGCAGCACTCGACCGACCCAAGGCCCCAGGTGGAAAGGTTGCCCCATGCGGTCGTAGGCAATCTCGCGGAAATTTGCAAACGAAGATTCCGCCGCCACAGCGCAGAATGGCGCTCCAGCCTCTAGCGACTGCAGCAACTGCGCGGCACCCATCGATTCTCCAAATCCAAAAACGCACCTTGGCTCGTCTGCCCGCAGGTACTCAACCCATCTGCGGATATCGTTGCGCTCGAGCAATCCGTAAGTCGCGACCAGGCCCTCGCTGCTGCCTTGCGCTCTGGCGTCCGGCATCAGCACGCTGAACCCATGAGCGAGCAGCAATTGGGAATAGCCTGTCATTCCCGATCGATTGTCGGCGAGGCCATGCAGCAAGATCACTGCGCTGCCGTTCCCCGATCTCGGGCGAGCCAACCATCCTCGTAATCGAACGCCATCCGCCGCGGCGACCGAAACGTCCTCAAAGGAAGCATCTTCCGAGATCGTCATACGACGCATCCCTTCGATCGCGGCTTCGGTCAGCGGCCGTCGTTCCGGGTGCAACGCGCCATCCGCCAGAAAAATCCCCCCAACTCCGCACAGTCCGACGTACAGCATTAACCCGAGGAGGAACTTTCGAAGTGGGCGGATCCTGCGCATAGACGAAACTCCGTCATCCAAGGTACGGTTTGGCGGCCGCTGCGGTTCCGCGACTTCAGCCCCGCGAAACTCATCGTGTAGGTACAAACCTACTCGGGGCAGGAAGATTTTTCCGCCGAAGTTTTACTGTTCCGTAATCGAATTCCGGAAGCAACATTTCTTCAGTGAGTTAGCTCTATCCTAGGAAGGAAGAGTCTTTGCTAACCCTTTACTGACAGACTTGAGAACCCTGAGGAGGTTTCGTGACAACCGACCCCGTTTGCGGAATGCAGGTAGATGAAGATAACCCAAAATTTCAAACACAGTTTGCCGGAAAGAAGTATTTCTTTTGCTCTGACGATTGCCGAAGGGAGTTCGAGGAGCGCCCCGAAGAGTTTGTCGATACGGCCGCTTAAAGCCAAATTGGACTTCCTGAAAGCCGAAGGCCCCCGAACTTTGAGGGCCTTTTCTACCTCAGAACGCATGATGGCTTCTCTGCAGGTTCGCTTACGCCCGCGGAATCGGACCGTGCTGGAAGTGATATTGAAGTATGCGTGCAGCCAGGGCCGGACTGAGTGTGTTCGAGTTCGGCGCTACGGTGCGTACGACTTCACCGCGGCACACAACCTCCGTGTCAGATAAGCCCGCGATCTCTGCCGGGAGAACCAGATTGATCTCAAGCTGCGCACTGGGTTGGAGTATTTCATCGCCCTTGAAGAGCATGCCGGAGCGGCTGATATTTTCCGTCGTGCCCTCGTGCCAGAGTTTTTCGCCGACGCGCCGGTAGCGCAGCGGCAGTTGAAGTTGAAAACGTTGGGCGCGCGAGGGAGCAAGGTCTCTCGCCGCCGCAACACGGCGTGGTACGGCTGACTGCAATGGCATACTGACCTCCGGGGGAGTTGAGGTGGTGTCAAGAACTTCGCGCACTTTGGACTTCAGGTCGCGAAGGTTGAAGGGTTTTTGTAAGAGGCGCACTCCGGCGTCCAGCGTGCCGTCGTGTCCCACTACGTTCTCGGTGTAACCGGACATGTAAAGCACTTTCACGTTCGGGCGAATCTCTGAGATCCGCTGAGCGAGTTCGCGCCCGTTCATGCCCGGCATGATCACATCGGTAAGCAGCAGGTGGATTACGCCCTCGTGCGCCACGGCAATCTGCATGGCCACTGCCCCATCAGCCGCCTCGATTACGTTGTAACCTTGCTTTTCCAGAAACTGTCGGGCCAGGTAGCGAAGATTGGCCTCGTCTTCCACCAGCAACACCGTCTCGGTGCCGGGTTCCACCGGACGCGGTTCCGCTTCCACCGGAACCTGCGCCGCCGCCGTTTCGCCGATCGCGGCAACCCGCGGCAGGAAAATGTTGAACGTCGTCCCCTTTCCGACTTCGCTCTGCACCCAGATGTATCCGCCGCTTTGCTTGATGATGCCGTACACCGTGGACAACCCGAGCCCCGTCCCTTTCGGCCCCTTCGTAGTGAAAAAGGGTTCGAAGATGTGGGACTGGGTTTCGGTATCCATACCCGCTCCCGTGTCGGTGAGTGCAAGCATCACATAGTCGCCGGGCCGCAGAGGAGCGTGAAACCGCGCGTATTCCTCATCGAGGTTGACGTTGGAAGTCTGGATGGTGAGTTTGCCCCCGGAAGGCATCGCATCTCGAGCATTCACCGCGAGATTCATGATGACCTGTTCAATTTGCCCCGAGTCCGCCCTCACCGGCCACAGGCTGGTCTCCGGCTCCATGACCAGGTCGATGTCTTCCCCGATCACGCGGGTCAGCAGCTTGAGATTCTCCGTGACGATCGTGTTCAGATCGACGATCTTCGGCGCCAGCATCTGCTTACGGCTGAAAGCAAGAAGTTGCCGCGTCAGCGAGGACGCCCGCTCCGAGGCACTGGCGATCTCCTGCGCTGGAGAACGCAACTCCGGCTGATTTCCCAGGCGCTCGAGCAGGAATTCGGAATACCCCGAGATGACCATCAACAGGTTATTGAAGTCGTGCGCAATTCCTCCCGCCAGCCGGCCCACCGCTTCCATCTTCTGCGACTGGCGCAGTTGCTGTTCCAGTGCGCGGCGCTCCGTCACGTCTTCGGCAAAGAGCTCGAACACGACGCCCTCTTCCCGTCCGTTTGTGACCGAGCGCCCTGAAACCCGCACGCCCGTCGTGCTGCCGTCTTTGCGCTTCCACTCTGCGCCCAATCCTTTGAATGGCGTCGAGGCGCGCAAGTAATCCGCCAACACGAACCACTGGTCGGTATCGGCGTAGAGATCGTAGACGTGCTGCCCGATCAATTGCTCCGTGGTGGTGTATCCAAGCAGCTCAAGGAAAGCCGGGTTCACGTCAAGCAATTTGCCCGTGGAGTCACACCGGCAGATTCCGTAAGGTGCGTTGGTCACCAGCGAGCGGAAATTGAGTTCCGAACGGCGAAGGTTTTCCTGTACGGAACGCAACGCTGCATTCAGCCAGCAGATCAGCATTGCAATAAAGAAGAACAGCGACAGCCGTACGATGGCGATCCGCAATTGTCCGGGAGAGTGCTCTCCCGCCAGCGAAAAATACGCGCTCACCGTGAGCGCGAACGAAGTCGCGACCAGTCCTGGCTTCCATCCTCCATACCAGGCGCTGACCATCACCGCCACTCCAAACAGCGCGAGGCGGCTTTCCGAGACGTCAGCCAGTAATATGGTCGGGATCAGCGCGAGCGCTGTGCTGAGCACAGCAACTCCGTAGCGCAGGATAGGTGCGCGAGCGGGTGGTATGCGGAGTAGGGGGAGGGTTACTCGCATGTCATTATGCTAGTGCTAAAGCTTACGCTGTGATAGTTACAGGAGTTCATTTTGATTACGTAATCGATCAGGGCACATGTTCGAAATTGGTCGGGTGCTCCGTCGGCACATTGGCCAATCGGACCATGCACCTTGTCGCTGTCCTGAGCGGAGGCTGGGGCGCGTTAGAAGCCTGACGAACGACATGAATATTGGACTCTTCGGCGGTACCTTCGACCCTGTTCACCGCGGTCATTTAGCACTGGCGCACGCCGCCCTGGAGCAGTGCAAGCTGCACAGGATTCACTTTGTTCCCGCCAACGTGCCTCCCCACAAACAAAAACAGCCACTGTCTGCCTTCATCCACCGCTTCGCCATGTTGACGTTGGCCACCGCCGGGAGAACCGAATTCGTCCCCTCCCTGCTCGAGGCTCACGACGAAATCGGCGCCTCCCGCAAGGGCACCGACAAGCCGAACTACACGATCGACACAGTCCGGAGATTGAAGAAGTCCCTCAAGCGCAGCGACAGGCTCTTTCTTCTGATCGGAATGGATGCCTTCGCCGAGATCGCCCAATGGCACGAAGCCGAAGCCCTGTTTCGTGAGTGTGCGTTTATCATCGCCGGCAGGCCGAGCTATTCCTTGGCGGACGTAGCCAATTCGCTCCCCGAGCGCCTTCGACCCCGCCCGGAGGTGACCAGGCCTTTTCAAAAACAGCCTGCCAAGGGAGACCTTGTCCTTCCAGGCGTGACGATTCATTTGCTGGGAGACCTCAAGCAACCGGCTTCGGCGACTGCCGTCCGCGAGGCGGCCGCCGCAGGAAAGCCCCTGGGTCGATTCGTGGAGCCCTCCGTAGCGGAATACATCAAGAAACTGGGGCTGTATCGAAGCCGGACTGTGGAGAGAGAAACTCTGGTAAAGCCCTGATTCTGCCCTGGCGATCCCTGAACCGTCTCTTCTGTCAGTTACAATGGAATGCGCGCCTGCCACCGACTGCGACGCAACCAACGGCGGGTGATCCCAGAGCAACAAATTCAAGACAAGCACCAACAAAACCAGAGAGAGGAAACGAATGTCCCAGAATCACTATGTAACGAAACGCAAACGCCGGCAAAAAAACAGCAAACGCAAAGATCCTTCCGGAGATACGATGCGAAAGTTGCGTGAACTGGCGGCGGCTCAGACAAAAAAATCCAGCTAGTCTTTGTCTTGCACAGCTCTCGGCATATAAAAGCCGGATAAAATAACTTTCGATCTCATGAAGGAAGACGATCGACCGACGGAATGAAAAAGAGCGAACTGAAGAAGCAAGTCTCCGCGGCTATCCAAGCCTGCCTGGAAAAGAAGGCCGAAGAGCTCAGCATCCTGGAAATGGAAAAAGGGTCGGGGGCGTTCACCGACTACTTTGTTCTGTGCAGTGGCACCAATCCGCGGCAGATCCAGGCCATCGCCGATGAGGTCGAACTGCGCCTCAAAGCCACCGGTCTTCGTCCAACTCACGTGGAAGGCTACACCCAGGCCGAATGGGTCCTGATCGACTACGTCGACTTCGTGGTCCACGTGTTTTCCGAGAAGGCGCGAAAGTTCTACGATCTGGAACGCCTTTGGAAGTCGGCCCGCCACCTGCAGCCCTCGGACCTGAAGGCAGCCACAAGGAAGACCAAGACGTCGTCCGCGCCGTCAAGGGCGAAGAAGCGCGCGAAGAAGACCGCCTAGCGCCGCGTGAAAATCAGAATTGTTTGGATCGGCAAAACGAAGCAGCCCGCGATTCAGGCTCTCACCGACGACTATCTGCAAAGAATCTCCCGGTACGCTCAAGTGGAGGGGACGGCACTACGTGACGAAGCCGCCCTGCTCGATCTCTGCGGGCGGGGCTCAAGCAAAGGACAGGCCAAGTCAACCTTGTGCCTGCTCGATAGCCGGGGGAAAGAAATGACGTCCGAGCAACTGGCGAAGTTTCTCGACGACTATCAACAGCGCAATCCTCTTCCGCTCATCTTTGCGATCGGCGGAGCCGACGGCTTCCACCCAACAACGCGAGAGGCAGCCCAATACACAATCTCTCTGGGGAAGATGACGCTTCCTCACGAATTAGCGAGGGTTGTGCTTTTGGAGCAGGTCTACCGTGCGTATACGATTCTGAAAGGGCACCCTTACCATTCCGGGCATTAAATCGGGCCCCGATTTTGTTCTATTTCGTTGGACCAGAGTCAGAAGCGCCGAGAAGTATGCCGAGGATCTCTGTTCCCAGCTTATGGGAATCGATGCCGTCCATATTCGCGAGCACTACCACTCCGGCGCGCTGTTCTGGGGCGATTTGAAAGTCCGTGCTGGTGCCTTGCTGGCCTCCGTCGTGACCGACCACTCGCACCCCTTTGTCATCGCCGACTCCCCACCCCAGGCCATAATGGTCCTCTGATCCATCCGAAGGCTTCAGGGCCGTCCACATCAAGTCACGGGTGGGGCGCTTGAGAAGCTTGTCGTTCAAGACAGCGACCTCGAAGTTGGCCATATCTACTGCGGAAGAGATCCAGCCCCCGCCAGGTATTTTGTAGCTCGAGTCGAGAAAGTCTGCGTTTTCCACTACGCCGGAATCGGTCCTCTGGTAAAAGCGTGTCCGATACGGGATGATCGCCAGCCGGTTGTCGGCCTGTGTCTCTTCCATCCCTGCGGGATTTATCACATTCTGCTTCATCAAGTCGAGGTACTTGGCGCCGGTGGCTCCCTCCATCGCGCAGCCCACCAGGGTGTAGCCCTGCGTGGAGTAGTGAAAGTGCGTTCCGGGGTCGGCAACAAGAGGGTCGTTCTTGAAGAAGTCGAGTCCGGCTTGGATGGGATTGTCGAAATGCTTGGTACTGCCGCCCTCAAGATCGTCCGCTCCCTCTTTATAGTGGCGTATGCCGCCGAGGTGCCCCAAGAGTTCGCGCGTCGTAATCGGCTTCTGCTTGTCCGGAAAGGCGGGGCAGTATTTCTGGACTGGCGCATCCAGATCAAGCTTGCCCCGCTCCCAGAGTTGAAGTGCACCCACGGCCGTCAGCGGTTTTGAGATAGAGCCTAGGCGATAAAGTGTGTGCTCACCAGCAGGCACATTATTTTCGGCGTCGGCCAGTCCGAACCCCCTCGCCCACTCATACTTCCCGTTCTCAACGACCCCAACGGAGACGCCCGGAGCGTGAGTAGTCTCCATGAATTTCGCCACCGCCGCTTCGATTCTCGACTGCTTACTAGCGGATAACTTGCTGCCTTGCGCCAGGGAAAGGCAGGGGGCCAACAAGACAATGACTGACACTCCGACTGCGTAGCTGCGCTGAATTCTCATAGCTGTATCCGACTGCTGATTAGATGGAGTTTACAACCACAGGCCCGAAGGAGGAACTCAGAGGTCTTTACTGTGTGACCGTCGCCTGATAGCTCACCGTCTGCCAATGCCCCGACCGCCGGACCCAAACCCGCGTATAGCGGTAGGGGCCGCTGAAGTCTTCTCCCAGCTGATGTCCCTTTACATCCGCACGGGCCGTTACCACCGCCATGTCGCCGTAAACTCTAACGACCATATCGGTTACGTTGATTGCATCGTAGCGAAGCTGGCCACTCTTGCGGGCCGAAAGGGTGTCTTGCTTTGTGGTGACCTGGCCCAGGGGCGTAATCGCGACGTAGTCTTCGGCGAGTGTACGTTGGGAAAAGTCGGCGTCGCGGTGCAGGCTGGCCTCTTTGGCCTGCCGTTCCATATCCACGATTTCGCGAATGGTCTCTTGCTCAGCAGTGTCAAGCCCCGGGCGGGGATGGACAGCGACGTGTTGGGCGGCAAATACCGGCAACGCCAGGCCCGCGGACAACAATAACACTACACACCTGTTGATCACGATTGAGACCTCCGCGGTTTGCGAGGGGACAGAGATCCGCCTGACCGAGCTACGCAACCTTGGATGCTAGAGTTCCGTGAAAAAGTTCGCCCAGCGAAATTTCAAAGCTATTTTGTTATCCATGCTACAAACTACGGCAGTGATGTCAATAGAGACCATCTCAAGAAAACAGATTCGCTGCTGACAACTGATAGCCGGGGGCTCGAACCCCGCTTCTAGTAAAATCAAACGTTCCCGACTATCCAATGTCCGATATCCGTCGTGGCCTCATCATCGTGAATACCGGCCCGGGCAAGGGCAAGACCACTGCGGCCATGGGGACCGCCCTGCGTGCTGTCGGTCAGGGGATGCGTGTTCTTATGCTCCAATTCCTCAAGGGATCCTGGCATTACGGCGAACTCGACGCCGTTCAGGCCTTCGGTGACAAGTTCGTAATGAAGCAAATGGGCCGCGGTTTCGTGAAGGTCGGAGCCGAAAAACCCGACTCGGAAGATGTCCGCATGGTAGAGGAAGCCTGGGCCGAGGCCGACAAAGCAATTGGCTCCGGCGAGTGGGATCTCGTGGTTTTGGATGAGATTAATTACGCCATCAGCTATAACATGCTGGACCCCGCCAAGGTCGTCGAGAGCCTCAAAAGGAAACCAGAGATGGTTCATGTCATCTTGACGGGCCGGAACGCACACCCGACAATTGTCGAGGTGGCCGATACGGTCACCGAAATGCGCCAGATCAAGCACGCATACGAAAAGGGCGTAATGGCGCAAAGAGGAATCGAATACTGAACCGCAAGTTCGGGTGCCGAGACGGCGGGGCGGCTTGTCGTAACTCGGGACTAACGGGCCCAGGACTTTTCAATGGCTTGGTTTAAACGCGAATCCGGCGAACTTGATACCTCGGGGGAGAAGAAAGTCCGCACCGAGGGGCTCTGGGTCAAGTGTGAGAGCTGCCGCCAGATCATCTGGAAAAAGGATCTGGAAGAAAATCTGAACGTCTGTCCCAAGTGCGACAAGCACTTCCGGATCGACGCGCGCACCCGCCTTGCTCAATTGCTCGACGACGGCAAGTACGAAACCTTCTCCACGAATATCTCCTCAACCGACCCGCTGAAGTTCGTCGATTTGAAGCCCTATTCTTCCCGGCTCAAGCAGGCTCAGAAGGATACCGGCCTCAAAGACGCGATTATTAACGCTGAAGGCAGTCTGATGGGCCGCCCGGTCATCGCCAGCGTTATGGAGTACTCCTTCATTGGCGGCAGCATGGGAGCCGTGGTCGGCGAAGCGATCACCGAAGCCATCGAGCGCGCGGGCGAGAAGAATAAGCCGCTGATCATCGTCTCGGCGTCAGGCGGCGCACGCATGATGGAAGGCGTCATCAGCCTGATGCAGCTGGCCAAAATATCGGCGGCCCTAGCCAAGCTCGATCAGCTCAAGGTTCCGTACGTATCGCTTCTCACCGACCCGACGACGGGAGGAGTCACGGCCTCATTCGCAATGCTCGGCGACCTGAATATCGCCGAACCCGGAGCCCTGATCGGCTTCGCCGGACCACGGGTGATCGAGCAGACCATTCGCCAGAAACTCCCACCTGGCTTCCAGCGCAGCGAATTCCTCCTCCAGCATGGCATGCTCGACGCCGTAGTCCCACGCAAGCAGCTGAAGTCCTATATTGGCCGCGCGCTGGAATTCATGGCGGCGTGAACGGCTGTAAGCTCTTAGCCGTCAGCTCTCAGCGACGGACGGCTCTTCCTAAACTCTCCGCGGTCCAGTGCTCCAACTCCCTCTCTGCTGCTGTAATCTGTTAATTCCGGCTAGTAGCTAGCGGCTGATAGCTAAGAGCCGAGAGTCGTCGAGCGGAAAGCCGGAAGCCCATTCATGTCCTACGAAACCGCAGTTGCGAGCATGTTTGCCCTAGGCCACGAACTAGCGACCACACCCTCGCACAAGTTCGACCTGGCGCATATGCGGTCTCTGCTGGGAGCACTCCATCACCCGGAGCGAACATATCCCAGCGTCCTGATCGCCGGGACCAACGGGAAAGGCTCGACCGCCGCAACTCTTGCCTCGATTCTGGAAGCGTCTGGCCTGAAAACAGGGCTGTACTCTTCGCCTCACCTGATCCGCATCAACGAGCGAATCCGAATCGGCGGCGAGGCGATCTCCGACGACGCCTTCGCTTCCCTGCATCGCGAGGTCGATCGCGTCGCCGAAGAACTCGTAGCGCAGGGCGCGCTTCCTTGGCATCCCAGCTTCTTCGAGATGATGACCGCAATCGCGTTCCTCTATTTTTCGCGCGAGAAGATAGACATCGCCGTCCTCGAAGTCGGCATGGGCGGACGCCTCGATGCAACGAACGTGGTGGAGCCGCTGGTCAGCGTCATCACGGACATCTCGCTCGACCATCAGAAATTCTTAGGAAATACCGTCGCCGAAATTGCCCGCGAGAAAGTCGGAATCATTCGTCCAGGCGGAGTTGCTGTGACCTTGCCGCAGCAGCCGGAAGCCAACGACGTGATCGGCAACACGATTCTCGATCTGGGCGCGCATGGTGTGAGCGCTGTGCAGTACGTTCCTCCGGTATCGCCGGCCAGCGCCCAATATCTCGTTTCGGGAGCCGGGACTGCACTCGCTTCCGCGGCGAACCGATATCGCTACCCTCTGCAAGTCCTCGGGAAAGAGATTCTGGTTGAGTCGCCCCTGGTTGGGCGGCACCAGCTTCGCAACGTCGCTCTCGCCATTGCCGCGGCCGAAGAGCTGGGGAAGAAAGGTATCCCAGGAGTCACGGCTGATTCGATCGAGCGCGGCATTCGCGAAACCCGCTGGCCCGGGCGATTTGAAGTACTCCCCGGCCACTCAGGCTGGCCTGAGACCGTCCTCGACGTGGCGCACAATCCCGCCGGAGCATGGGCCCTGCGTTCCGCCCTTTCAGAGCGCTACGGCGACCGGCCGCTGATTTTCATTTTCGGTGCGATGCGCGACAAGGCAATCTCGGAAATGGCTGAAATCCTGTTCTCCTTAGCCGACACGGTGATCGCGGTCAGGCCGAATAATCCGCGCTCTGCCTCGCCCGAAGAGATTCGAGAGGCAGCAAGCCGTACGGGGACTGAAATTGAGCTCGTTGGCGACATCGACTCCGCTCTTGAGCGCGGCCGAATCCTGGCGGCCGCCCGGTGCATCCTTGTGATCACGGGTTCAATCTACCTTGTCGGCGAAGCCTTGAGCCGCCTCGAGGCCAGGAGCTAAGACCGGGATTTTCTCCTAGAATGAGAGTGTGCAGGACGTGAACTCATCCGTTGATCAGGTGCAGAACGACGCCTCGCCCATTTCGGCGCCCGGCGCCGGGTCGCCCGCTCGCACCAGTCCGCATGTGATTCCCGGGCGCCAGTATGGCTGGCTAAGCCGCCTTCGCTCTTATGTTGTCCTGGATCCTCTGATCTGGTTCTATACGCTGGCGATGGGCATCATCGCCCTGCCCGGCGGTGCGTTCGACCGCGACGGGCGCCGGCTTCACTGGTTCTCCACGGCATGGTCCTGGCTGATCATGAAAACGATCCTTTCGCCGGTCAAGGTCGTCGGCCTCGACAAGATCGACGTATCCAAGCCCCACGTCTACGCCGTCAACCATGCTTCGGCGCTCGATATCCCAGTCCTCTACGTGAATTTGCCGTTTCGCTTCCGCATCGTGTTTAAGAAGGAACTTCTTGCTTATCCAGTCGTAGGCTGGCAGTTGAGACGCTCCGGGCAAATCTGCATCGATCAGCAGAATCCGTCGCGCTCAGTTGGCAGTATCCGTTCCGCGTTGAAGGGATTGCAGGCGGGTCTGCCGCTGGTGATCTTCCCCGAAGGCGGGCGAACTCCCGATGGAGAAATCAAGCCGTTCCTGCCCGGAGCGTTCTTCTTGGCGATCAAGGCGCAGGTGGATGTGGTTCCCGTCGCGTTGGTGGGTACCTATGAACTCCTGCCCATGGACACGTACCACATCAAGTGCCGTCCGCTGGAAATGCGCGTCGGGGAACCGATCTCGACTGTCGGACTGACAGGCCGAGATCTTGAAACGTTGTCAGCCAAGGTCCAAAAGGCGGTCGAGGATCTCTATTACCGCCCTTGATCGAGGACAATTCCTACCCTACGAAGGATCCTGCGCTAAGCCGCCTTTTTCCCCTGATCACAGAGCTGCTGGTAGTGGTCGCGGCCGCGCTGATATCCCCGCGTGAAGGGCTCTTCCACGTTCGCTCCCGGATACTGGCGCTTCACATCTTCGAGCGCAGCGTCCATCTCCGCTGACACCTGGTCGAACTCCTTGCAGCGCGTCCGCGCATGGAGCGCTGCTTCGAACCCCAGCCGGTAGAAGCGCTCATCGTCAGCGAAGTTGTTTCCGTCTTTCTCGTAGTGGCCCTGCTCGGCGCTGCGCAGGCCGATCCACCACTGCTCTCGCGCCGCGTCAACCGATTCTGCCCCTTCCTCCTGCAGAATCTCCCGGGCGACTTTCGCGGCCTTCTCATCGTCCACCAGCGCCACCAAGACTGTCCTGCCCTGCCGCAGCGCGTCTTCGTAAACGAAGATTTCATCTTCCGGGATGCCCTCTGACAGAGATTCCTCGGCTTTTCCGCCAACCTTCGCTCCGGCGGTCGCCCCGGCGGCGCCCAGGATGGCCGCGCCGAGCAATCCGACCGCTGAAATCGGACCGACTCCGGGCAAGAGCGTCACCAGCAAAGACCCTCCGGCAATGCCAATCCCCCCTCCCGTAAGCGCCCCGATGGCCTTGCCCATGCCGGGCTGCTCTGTTGCGTCGGCGGGAATGCCTTCCACCTCTCGCTCGATCTCCGCCTCTGAGCCCGGCGCTAAAACCGTGATTTTGTCCGGATGTACGCTTGCGCTCTGCTTGAGCCGGTCAAACGCCTTTTGTGCCGTCTCGCTAGCCTTAAAAACACCCGTTATTGCTTCCATCAATCACCTCGAAACATCTGGTTTCGAATGAGTTCCCGCCGTATCTTAATACGGCATCGGTATGGGATGCCGGAACCCGCAGGAAAGCTACTATGAAATTTTCCCGCCATTTTTTCAACTCCGTAACTTTTCGAGCGTACTTGTCGTTTACCCTTGTGTACGGCCTAACCGCGGAGAGCTAGTTGAAGGCTTTGAAGAAAGAGGCGGACGAGCGGCTTCTCATTGAAGCTGCACAGCACGACCCCGCCCGCTTCGCCGATCTTTACGAATTGAACTTCGAGCGGGTGTACGCCTATGTAATCCGCCGCATTGGAAACCGCGCCGAGACCGAAGATTTGACCGCGGAGGTGTTTCATCAAGCGCTGGCGAACCTTCACCGTTTCGAGTGGCGCGGCATTCCATTCTCGGCGTGGCTGTTTCGTATCGCCGCCAATCTGATTGCCGACCGCTGGCAGCGGTCCGGGCGCGAGGTCGCCGACGACTCCGGCAAGGTGGAGGCCATCGCTGCCGGTCCTGCGGAGATCGAAGAAGTCGAGCGCCGGGCCACGCTCTTCCGGTTGGTCGACACGTTGCCCTCGGAGCAGAAACGCGTCGTCGTGTTGAGGTTTGTGGAACAGAAGAGCATTAAAGAAGTCGCCCAGCAGATTCGCAAGACGGAAGGAGCAGTCAAGCAGCTACAGTTTCGCGCTCTCAGTACTTTGCGGGCGCGCATGGAGGGTGCCGATGCCTAAGCGCTCTCTACATCCAGGGAACGGCGAGCAGAAGAAGATTGAAATGCTCAACAAGGCTGTCGATGCCATGCTGGCCAGGGCTGACGGCCAGCCGGGCAAGGTGGACCGGGCGATCGAGCCACTCGTTCGCGTCGCGGCGGAATTGCGCAATCTGCCGAACGCGAGTTTCAAGGCACGATTGAAATCCGAATTAGGAGGAAAGCCCCGCATGTCTACCGTAGCTGAACCCGTTGCAGCCGTCCGTGTATCCGCCACACCCAGGATCGCCTTCCGCGATCCCGCCAAGGCCATCGACTTTTACATCCAAGCCTTTGGCGCAAAAGAAACCTTCCGCTTCCAGGTTGGCGATCAAATTCCGCACGCTGAGATCATGATCGGCGACTCCGCCATCGACATCACCGGTGAATGGCCCGAGGGCGGCCGTTTCAGCGCCGAAACGCTCGGGAACTCGCCCATTTCGATCTCAATCCAGGTGCCCGACGTCGACAAGTTCGTCGAACACGCTGTCTCCAATGGCATGACGCTGGTTGCTCCTCCCAAGAACCAGTTCTACGGCCACCGCGATGCCCGATTGTCCGATCCTTTTGGCTATGCCTGGAGTGTGTGGACCGAGGTCGAAGCGATGTCGGTCGAGGAAATGCATCGCCGCATGAAGGGCGAGATGCACGGACCCGAAGGCGGTCAGATGCCGGAGAAAGCTAAGCCTGCTGTTGACCCCATTCCGGCCGGATACCGCATGGTCACTCCGTATCTCGTCGCCGAAGATGGCAACGCCCTGCTTGATTTTGTCAAAGCAGCCTTCAGCGCCGAAGAATTGCTCCGTATCCAGACTCCCATGGGCGGAGTTCACGGCGAGATGCGGATCGGGGATTCCATCATGATGATGGGCGGTGGCGTACCGGGCCACAAGTTCCAGGGCTCGCTTCAGCCCGCAGCGCTGCACGTCTACGTGAAAGATGCGGACGCGGTTACGAAGGCCGCCCTAGCAGCGGGTGCAACTCTCGTTGACGAGCCGCGCGATCAGGAATACGGCGAGCGTTCCTCTACGATCAAGGACGCCGCGGGCAATTTCTGGTACATCGCCACTGCCCAGGGTAAGAGCTACCTGCCGCAGGGCCTTCACAACGTGAATCCGTACCTGCACCCCCTGCGTGCCGAGCCCTTGATCAGCTTCCTGAAGCGCGCCTTCAATGCACAGGAAGTGGCGAAATATGCGTCACCGGATGGCGTGGTTCACCACGCGGTCATTCGCGTCGGCGATTCCGTCATCGAGATGGGCGAAGCCCACGGCAAGTACGAGCCGATGCCGGCGATGTTCTACCTCTACGTGCCAGACATGGAAGACGTGTATCGCCAGGCCCTCGCCGCAGGCGCAACATCAATTCAGGAGCCGACGGACCAGCCCTACGGTGACCGCAATGCTGCCGTGAAAGACGCTTTCGGCAACAAGTGGTACATCGCAACGCATATCAAAGACGTCCACCCGTAAAATTGCAGTAGCTTGCAGGCCAGGGAATCGCGATCGTAGAGACGTAGCTAAGCTACGTCTCTGCGTCCATCGCCAAATCTCCCGTTGAGCCACTGCAACTTTCAGGAAGGCCTTCTCGCATCGCGCGACTCAAAATGTGGTGTAAACTCTCTCACACCAGAAATTCAGTCCATAGGCCCACGGATGCGTAATTAACCATGGCTGTGCTCGCCAGGTCCGAAACCAAATCCCCCGCCGACGTAATTCCGCTGAGTGAACCGAAGCCGATTGAACTCTCAGTCGTGATGCCTTGCCTGAACGAGGCTGAGACTCTCGGCACGTGCATCCGCAAGGCGAAGCAAGCTCTGGAAGCGAACAACATAAGCGGAGAGATTATCGTCGCCGACAATGGCAGCTCCGACGGTTCGCAAGAAATCGCGGAAAGCCTCGGCGCCCGCGTCGTCCGCGTCGCCGCGAAAGGTTATGGTAGCGCGCTCATGGGAGGCATTCGGGCCGCCGCCGGGCGTTACATCGTCATGGGCGACGCCGACGACAGCTACGACTTCGGCCACATCCCGCGTTTCCTCGATCAACTTCGCTCCGGCTCCGACCTGGTCATGGGCAACCGCTTCCGCGGCGGCATCCAGAAAAACGCCATGCCCGCGCTCCATCGCTACTTCGGCAATCCCATGCTCAGCCGCCTCGGGCGGCTCTTTTTCCGCAACCGCTCGATCGGAGATTTTTACTGCGGCTTGCGCGGTTTCCGCAAAGACGCCTACGAGAAGATGGACCTGCGCACCACCGGCATGGAATTCGCCACTGAGATGGCGGTCAAAGCGACGGTTCTCGGCATGAAGATCGCCGAGGTTCCAACGACTCTCTCCCCGGATGGCCGCTCCCGTCCGCCTCACCTTCGTACCTGGCGCGACGGCTGGCGGACTCTGCGATTCTTCCTTCTCTACAGCCCCCGTTGGCTGTTTCTGTATCCCGGACTCGCCCTGATGTTGGCCGGCACCCTCGTCAGCGTGTGGCTGCTACCGGCACCGCGGAGAATCGGACAGGCGACGCTCGACGTCCACACCTTGCTGTACGCAGCCGCCTTCGTCTTGCTCGGATTCCAGGCCATCGCCTTCGCAGTGTTCACCAAGCTGTTTGCCATTAGTGAAGGACTGCTCCCCTCCGACCCCACTATGGACAAGCTTTTCCGCTACATCACTCTCGAAGTGGGATTGTTAATCGGAGGCGCGCTGATCGCCCTGGGCTTGGGCAGCTCAGTCTACGCAGTCGGTTTTTGGGAAGGCCGCCATTTTGGACAACTTGATTATCCCTACACCATGCGCATGGTCATTCCCGCCGTGCTCTCGCTCATCCTGGGGGTGCAGACGGTGTTCGCGAGTTTCTTCATGAGCGTTCTGGGCATGCGCCGCCGGTAACTACGCCTTCAGTCGCCGGTCAACTTGCCTAACCGCGCGACAAAGTGCAGCTGTGCGCCGAAGATCCAGTCCGCCGGACCGGGATAGAGCCCCAGGGTCGTGACGATTTCTTCCACTCCCAACCCCAGTTCCCGCCAGATCTCGTGCCACCGTTTTTCCGTCAGGTAGTTGTATGGAAGCGCAACGCCAAACCTGGCATTCCCCACCCAATCCATCAACCGAAGCCGTTGCCCTGCCGCGATGCCTTTGCGGTAGTGATCCTTGAGCAACAAATGCCGCTTTGCTACGCGGCAAGCCTCGCGAAGCAACGCCGCCGGATCTTCGGTGTGATGAAGCACGTCAGAAAACAGAACCGCATCAAAGGATTCATCCTCGAACGGAATATGTGAACCATCAAAAACTTCCACCGGAATTTTTGAGCCAGGACGCGGCAGAACTTCCAGGCCCCAGACCTCAAGATCCGGACGCAATTGCACAATTCGGGCGCTCAACAGCCCGTCGCCGCATCCGACATCGAGAACCCGCGCGCCCGAAGGAGACAGTTGCGCAAACCACCTCGCCAAGACCTCGACCCTTCGGCCTAAGACGAGGTTGTCGTGCAAATTCCCGATCACTGCCAAGAAATTCCCCCCCAACGCGGAAAAAATAGCGAATCGCCTGCCGCTATTGCGACCGTTCGTTTCCAGATGACTCCGGTTCCAGCACCCGGTACAAGCTAGTCGCCGGATATCCCGACGCCCAACCAAACCGGCTCCACCATGACTGCTTCTTTGGCTTGAAAGAAATGCTTTGCTCGAGGCGCAATGTTGCGCCGCCAAGCCCGTGAGGCAAAGTCGAGCCCGTGGGCCAGATCAAATACACGGTCTCTCCTGTCTTTACTAGGTCCTGCCAATCTGGAAGTTGATCGAGAGGACTAACCAACCCGGCCGTCAGCGTCGGGCGGACGAAACGATAGTGCGAGCCCGCCGACTCGACGGCATAAAAATAATTGTCCTCCGGACCGAACACATACGAGTTCCTCGGCACCTTCTCCGTGACGAACGTCTGCAGTGGACGCGGATCGCGCTCGCTATACGAGGCCATCCAGCCCACGATCTTCCCCGTCCGCACGCCTAACAGAAAGACCAGCACGACCAGCCAACTCCCAGTCATTAGAAATTGAAAGCTGCGGCTGCCGCTTCCGCGCATCATCTTCACTGTCGCTGCAACGAGAACTGGCAATACGAGCGGCACAACAAAAATCTCGTAATCCCAGAATCGCGCGATGGTGAGAAACGTGGCCGCATAATTCGTCACCACAACAATCGAAGCAAATCGGACTTCGCCGAAGTCGTCATCCCTTTCCCGAGAGCGGCAGACCGTCCAGCCCAGCACAAGAATCGTCAGCAGAATCACGAGAAAGCCTGAAAGCAACGGGATCAACGGTTCGTCCAGCAGATGCCACGAACCATGCAGCATCGGTGAAGAACTGAGTTTGTCACCTTTGCTGGTAGCGAGGATGTATCGGAGCCAGCTCAGCGGGCTCAGCCCCTGCCGATAGGTCCACAGCCACACGGGAAAGAGCGCGAAAGCACCAATGATCAGCCCGCGAAAAATGCTCTCCTCCGATCGTTTCAGCACCATCTCGAGCGCCACCGCCAACCCGAGTCCCAGTACGAACGGAAAAGCTCTCGGCGTGCTGAGGGCCGCCGTCCCGCACAAGATCCCCGCCGCGGCTCCATATACCGTTGCAGTCCATCTAGAAACTTGCGCCCGCATGGCGCACAGCGCGCTCGCCAGAGACAGCATTTCGAGAGTGACCGTAACCGTGTCGAGCCGTCCGCAAGTTGCCCGCGCGCCCATACCCTGTGAAAGCGCCACGAACATTGCCGAGCACGCCGCGGCAACCCACGATCGGTCCAAACGCCGACTCACCCACGCGGACGAGAAAACGGCGCCCACTGCTCCCAGGAACCCGATCACGCGCCATCCCGCGAGTGAAAGCCCGAGCAGCTCCATATCCCAACATCCAAGAAAAAATCCGACGGGCCCGTAAAACAAATCCATCCGGCTGGTGTGCGGAAAGGCACCCATAACCGTCGGAACGGTGGGCCCGCCCCGCAATATGGATGAGCATGTCGACGACAGCAGGATCTCATCCAGCCACGGCAGCGGACTTCGCGGAAGCATCAGAAGCATGAAAACCAGAGCCAGAGCCGCGAGCAGCCAGGCGGTCCGCGACACTCTGGCATTCTCCAGAAAACGGGAAGGGTCTCTCATGAAAGCGAACGCATATAGTATCCGAATTCGCGGCGGGCTCGGTGCCTCGCCGGCCTTGGCGTCGCAGTCAAAGCAATGAGAGCAGTGAGAACAGAGGGATTAAGCGAGCGTTGCCTTCGCTAGTGTGAACGGCGCGATCTGCCCGACTAGGCGGCGACTTCGGCCAATTCCGGTTGAGGTTCCTCTCCGATCGGCTCTGGATCGGATGCCAGCCGATCCTTCAGGCGAAGGAATGGCTCTTCGAAGTACCATCGCGAGATGAAAGCGAAAATCATGGTTGCGGCCGCCACGATGGCGAACCGCACGCAGCTCAGGGAGAAATTGAGATGCCCCGGCGCCAGAAGTGGGAAATGTCGCCGAGCCATCGCGTCGAAAACCTCAAATACCAGCATGTGAATTAAGTACACTCCATAGCTGATCTCGCCGACAAATTCGAGCAGCCGCGAACGAATCCCGAACTTACTCCCCAGGAGCAAGAACACCAGCAGCGCCGACGAATAGAACGCATTAATGCAGCTGACCTGCAAAGCCGCCCCAGTGAAGTAGATCGCCGGAGTTTTCTCGATCACGAAGCAGATCGTGGCATATGCTCCCGCACAAGCGGCAATCTTCCAGAGTGTTCTCCGATCTGACCTATACCGCCGCGCCACAATCGCCAGCAGTGATCCCATCGCCAGCCCATCGCATACCAGCCACGTGTAATAGCCAAAGACATTCGCTCCCATCCGGAAGGCTACAAAGCGGAAGATCAACGCAAACAGACAGATCATCCCTGCGGAGAGGGCCAGTGCGCCGGTCTTCAGCTTCCGCACGATGGTCGGCCAGATCAGGTAGTAGTGCTCTTCCACCGCCAGTGACCACAGCACCGGGAACTGAATCGGCACTCCAAACAGCGGCGTTACATTTGCTAAGTAGACGGAGCTCATCCCGAAGAAAAACCAGGAATAAGGTCGATCGCTCAAACCAAACTTCCAGACGAGAGCTACCAGCAAAAGAATTCCGTAGTAGGCGGGAAGCACCCGCAGTGCGCGGCGAACATAGAAGCGACGGTAATATCCCGGCCGCGCGCGAGTGTCGAGCAGAATTCCAGCGATCAGGAAACCGGACAGAACGAAAAAAAGGTTCACTCCCGTCCATCCATAGCGAAGCAGCCAAACCAGGGAGCGCTCTGCAAGATTCATGTGCTCGGGAATGTAGTCGTGAGCGAGCCCGTGGTAGAGCAATACGAACAGGCACGCGAATCCGCGCAGAGCATCAAGTTCGGGCATCTTGGATCTGAGCAGGGGCTGGTCTGCGCAGGCCTTTGCCCGAAAGACAGGAATTCTCGAAAACAACCGCATCCTCCGGCACGAGGGTCGTTGGGGCTATCTAAGATTGCCGGAGAAACGTACTCAAGCTTCAATTGCGCAGAGGTATCTGGTTACATAATTCCAAGGCTGGTTCGGGAAGAATGCTTATCGATGGATCATGTGCGCAGCGAAGACTGGTTCTCGTCGCTTACTTCCAGCAGCTGACCCGATCAGCCTGTTTCTGAAACGAAGCCGCCAATGAGCGGTTCCGGGCTCGGAGTAACAGCTTTCGGCCATCAGGGTTTCTTGTAAAGACAAGTTCAACCGGCCCAACCCGCTTTTTCCAACAAGCTGCGAAGGCCTCTGCGAATTCTTTCTTTCGTCCCAACACTTCCGGAACGGCGAAATAATCTTCCCGGAAAATTCGCCAGAATTTTCGTCGGGCCAGGAGATACCGAGGGTTGTCGAGTGGGTTCAGAATTTCCCGCAACGCCCGAAGAAAAATGGCTTGCTCCTTTCCGGTCCCGCCCCCAATCCAACAGAAGACAGTGCCATCCCGGTTCCGGTCGGCGTACACGCGGAAACCTCCTGCGGAGTGGTCGACTGAGCCCGAATACTCCAGCGATTCGAGTAGAGCGCGTCCAATCTGCTTAATGCTCCTTTCTGGCGTGCCATGACGAATCAGGCGCCAGAGGGCAAGCAGGCTCCAAGGCGCGCTCACAATCGCCGCGATCCCGAGCAAAATAACAACAGCGTGCCAAAATTCTTGCCCCGAGCGAACTCTGCCTAGGGCACGCGGAAGGGCTTCAACGATCGCTACAAAAATAAAGGCAGCTTGGAACAGAAGTGCCGCGATCGTATTCGATAAAACGAATCCTCGCGGCATCGACTCATTGGGTACTTTCAAACCTTCCGTCATCTGCTTCAGAGAGCCGCCTGCCAGAGCGTCTTGCCACTGCTGCCTCAACCCCTGCCGGTCTAGCGCTCGCCGGCATGTCCTGGCGTTGACGAGCGCGAGTTGCTCGCCGCTGAATGGAGGGCGTCCGGTTCCGAGCCGCTCGATTCCGTTTTCAATTACCGGCGCAGTCGCGCTCACACCTGCAAAGCCCGAACATCGGCGGCTCAGCAACTGATAGTCGTCGCCCGGGCCAAACAGCCCTGGTTCCGCGCAGACCAGGTGCCAAATGTTCGCGGTTTTCTTTGGTTCTGACGGGTCTACTCGAATCGCGCGCCCTCTCATCTGATTTGAGAGCATGAATGATCCAACAAAACTGGCGAGAACGAGCGTGTTGATACATGGTGCGTCCCAGCCCTCTCCCAGCAGTGATTTCGTTCCGACCAGCACCGTGATGCTGCCTTGCTCGAAGGCCGAGGTGATCAGTCGTACCACGCCCCGGTAATACTCCCCGCGAAGCTGGACCGTTGCGTACGAAGGATCGTGTGCCAATGGAACGACGGAGAAGTCCTGCGGCTTAACTCCCATCGTTGCCGCCGCCTCGCGCAGGATCGCTTCCGCACTGCGGGGTACGATGACGAGTGAGCCGCTCAGAACCCCAAGGCGTATCCCCGGCACGGCCGCCCGGCGCAGCGTCTCGAATACTGGAACGATGCCAATGTCTTCGAAAACCGGGTTTTCATCTGCCGACCTTGGCAACTCACTTTTTCGTATGAAGTCCGTCAGCACAACTGAGCGCAGCTTTTCGCCCAGAGCGCCCGACTCGAGCCTCACGATTTCTTCGACGGATTTCAGTTTCGTCACGGATGTTGTCAGCAACTTCAGGTGATCGGAAGGGTCTCGCAGCGTTACCTTTCGGCGCTCGATCGCGCCAATTCGTAGTAAGTCGCGCCGAATGTCTTTTAGGAGAGGCTCAATGTCGCGGAAATTTTCGGAGTCGGAGTACAGACACCGCGAGAGCAGCACTTCCAACCACTCCAGACCTAAGGAAGGGATCCGCTTATTTTGCAGTCCCAAAACGCGCAGCACAGACTTTGGCACATCTTGCCCTGCAGCGTTCAAATAGATGGCCATGCTCGACAGATATTCGGGATCGTCGAGAATCTCCTCCGTATGTTGGTCTGGGGCCAAAATCCATCGGTGCTTGAGGAGCGCTTCCCGGAAGGCAGTGTTCGCCTTGAGGTCGAGCACGAAGCGGTCAACAGAAGCGCGGAAATCGGAGAGCACTTTCTGTTCTTGTTGATTGGGCGTGCTGTAGTAGACGTGATCCTGATGCGGGCATAGATCACCCTCCCGCACCAACTCCGGCACCGAAACTTCAGCGTCGACCGGGCCGCAGAGTTCCTCATAGCGCTGCCACTCGAATGGAGAAACGTCGTAGGGCGGCGTGGCGGTCAGCGCAATAATCGTTGGCTTCTCCAACTTCTCGGCCACGGCCGTCAGGATCCGCCACCACTCAGTGCGAAGATGGTGTGCCTCGTCGAGAACCAGAGCTTTGAACCCCGCATCGGTTATGAATTCCGGAAACACAACCGGCCCTCGCACAGAGTCTTTAAGATCTCCGCCGTTCGCCTGCATCTCGGAGTCGTTTGTAGGAATGGCACTTTCGTCTATCGCCGGCATTTCATCCGCAGGCTCAGCGCAACACACCGTGTGTAAGGCCTGGTAGGTTGCGACGGTCAAAAATGCGGGGTCTCTCAGGTTTGTTGAAACCCATGCAGGTTGTCCCACCCCCGGCGGCAGAAACAGTTGAACCAGTCGGTCGACCCATTGATCGCGGATCGTGATCGTCGGCGCCAGAACGAGCGTTGGCATGCCGATCCGCCGGATCACTTCCAAACCCAGAACTGTCTTCCCCGATCCTGGCGCAGCGATCAGATGGAGTCGCCCGTCGTCGAGATAGTCATCGAGCCGATCCAGAAGCTGAGATTGATACGTTCGCCATTTCTTCCGAAACGTCATCGTGTCCCGGACTGAAGGAGGCGGTTTAAGCGGAGCGTTAGGCATCACGATGAAAGGGTGAATTATATGTTCGGGACCGTCCGGTTTGCCCTGCGTCCTCAATATCTTTAGACTGGAAGTTTCAGTTCATCAGGCAAGTTCACTCATATGGCAGACAGCATTCATATAAAGCTCCCTGACGGAAGTGACAAGGAGTTTCCCAAGGGCACGACCGCTCTGGAGGTCGCCAAGTCCATCAGCCCGCGGCTCGCCGACGCCGCCCTGGTCGCCAAGACCAACGGAGATCTCATCGACCTCACGCGTCCGCTGGAAAAAGACACGGACCTGCGTATCCTTACGGAAAAAGATCCGGAGTCGCTCGAGGTTTATCGTCACTCCTCGGCCCATTTGCTGGCTGCGGCCGTGCTCGAGCTCTTTCCTGAAGCCAAGCTTGGTCACGGTCCCGCGACGGAAAACGGATTTTTCTACGATTTCTACCGCCCCACGCCGTTCACGCCCGATGATCTGGAAAAGATCGAGAAGAAGATGCAGGAGCTCGTGCAGGAAAATATTCCCTACGCGCGCGAATTCCTGCCACGCGACCAGGGTCTCGCGGAATTCAAGAAGGACGGAGACTTCATGAAGTGCCATTTCATCGAGCAATTCACCAAGCCCGATGAAAAAATCTCCATTTACCGCACCGGCAAGTTCACCGACTTTTGCCGCGGCCCGCACATTCCGTCAACCGGCAAGATCAAGGCTTTCAAGCTGCTGAACATCGCCGGCGCGTACTGGTTGGGCGATGAGAAGAATCCGCAGCTGCAGCGTATTTATGGCACCTCGTTCTTTTCCAAGAAAGCTCTCGAAGACCACCTGAAGCAGATCGAGGAGACGAAGAAACGCGACCACCGCGTGCTGGGCAAGCAGCTCGATCTTTTCTCAATCCAGGAACTAGCCGGGCCCGGGCTCATCTTCTGGCATCCCAAGGGCGGCATCATCCGCAAACAGATGGAAGACTGGCTGCGCGCCGAACTCGAAAAGCGCGGCTACGATCTCGTTTACACGCCGCACATCATGCGCCTCGATCTGTGGAAGACCAGCGGACACGCGAATTTCTACCGGGAAAATATGTTCGGCCCTGTCGAAGTGGAAAAAGCCGATTACCAGTTGAAGCCGATGAATTGCCCGGGCCACATTCTGATTTTCAAGTCGCACCTGCGTAGCTATCGCGAACTTCCAGTGCGGCTGGCGGAACTTGGCACCGTGTACCGCTACGAGCGCTCCGGCGTTTTGCACGGGCTTTTGCGCGTGCGAGGTTTTACGCAGGACGATGCTCACATCTTCTGCATGCCCGAGCAGATCGAGCAGGAAGTGCAAAGCTGCATCGAGTTTGCATGGGAAGCGTTGCGCGTTTTCGGATTCGACCGCTACGAAGTGGAACTTTCCGGCGGCGATACCGCGCATCCCGAAATTTATGCGGGCACGCCCGAAGATTGGAAACGCGCCGAAGACGCGCTGACGAACACGCTCAAGCGCATGAACGTGCCGTTCAAATACATTCCCGGCGAAGCTGCGTTTTACGGCCCGAAAATCGACGTGAAGCTGGTCGACGCGATTGGCCGCCCGTGGCAGCTCACCACCGTGCAATTTGATTTCAACCTTCCGAAGCGTTTTGCGCTCGAATATGTAGGCGAGGACGGCAACCGCCATCAGCCGCTGATGGTTCACCGCGCGGTGTTCGGCTCGGTAGAACGCTTCTTCGGTGTGCTGATCGAGCATTACGCAGGAGCGTTTCCGTCGTGGCTCGCGCCTGTACAGGTTTCGGTGCTGCCGGTGAGCGGTAAATTCGAGGAATACGGGCGCAAAGTGAACGAGTCGCTGAAAAATGCCGGACTTCGCGTGCACCTAGACGACCGCAATGAAAAATTGCAGGCGAAGATTCGCGACGCGCAGCTTCAGAAGATTCCGTACATGCTCATCATCGGCGGCAAGGAAGCCGAAGCAGGTACCGTTTCCGTGCGCCATCGCTCGAAAGGCGATCTCGGCCCGCGTCCGCTGGAGCAATTCGCAGCCGATCTGCGCCAGGAAATCGATTCTCGGCAAATCGTTTAAGCGAATCGGGCGTGCGATGGCACGTATGCTTGAATCGAGCAACCTCAGCGCCCGCGTTGCTCGGAAGTTTAGCTTTGTGGGTCGGACCTTTAGGTCCGACA
>DATGIB010000005.1:0-118209 GCA_035307485.1 Candidatus Sulfotelmatobacter sp.
TCCATCATTCTCATTGGAAGAGGCCAAGCGCATTGCGACCTATGTGCCAGACTCTTTGGGATTAGCATGGAATCAGAGGAGCAGCCGAAATCGGAAGGAGCTGCGTAGATTGAATGAGAGTCAGTCAACTATATTATTACCGGAATTCGGCCATCTTGCCGGGCCGCGGGATTGGTCGTTTGTGGATCTTATCTTGCATTTTCGTGTAACAGCCTTGTTGTGAATGAATTACGCGATCCAGGCTAAAATCGAGTGTTTTTCCTGGATCCAAAATACAAAACCCATCGCCACTTTCTGGCGATGGGTTCAGAAGCATCAAGGAGTTCTAAATTCGCTTAACCGTTGTCTCCATGCCATAGGCTTGCGGGGCGGATTCGTACCCCAACGGCTGCAGCGACGCTAACTCGAATTCGGCCTGGCTGAGGTTCATTCGGTTCTTACCGACACGCAGAGTAGCAGTGGCCAAAGTGGATGGTACAACGCAAATTGCTGATGGAGTTTTGGGTGATCGCTGAGACTTACGGCGCCATCAAGAGATTTACCTGCGTTTCGTTGTCCGTTGCGCCGTTGCCTGTCCTGCCGAAAATAACCAGCATGCAATCCCCCTTATTCACCTTCACAGGAACAGAAAAAATTTCGTCGACCTGGTTTTGGAGTGCGGCCTTGGCCGTTGCTCCGGTTGAAATCCTGTCGACCTGAGGGGCGCTCGCAAGGTGCAGTGCATCTTTGGGAAGCCAACTGTGCAACGTGGAGAGCGGTGCTGGATTCGGAAACCCCTGGCTATTGATGTTCTCCGCGAAGATGCCACATCCTCCCGGAAGCAGGTAGAAATCGTTCACCGATCCCCAGGACGCGCCGGTCGGAAGCGGCCCGTAGTTGTTCGTGCCGTCAAATGTGCTGTCGCTGATATTTCCGTAGATCTCGAGTAGATGCCCGGCGGGCAGGGCGGTCGGAACGGCGAAGGCCTCGCCATCAATCGCGGTGGCGTTCTGACAGCCCCAGTCCTGGCCAAAGCAGTATTCGGCTCCTCCCAAATTGACGATTGAGTTCGGGTTGGAGGTTGACGGTGTGTATATCAGCTCGAGATCGGCCGACATGGTTGACTTGCCATTCAGCAACGGCCCGCCGCCATAGTAAAGACCGATACATCCAGTTGAGGGCAGAGGGTGCGGAAAAACCAGATTCACGGGAAATGAAGAATCCGACTGGGTGGGGTTCTTCACAATATCGGACCAGAGGGTCCCCGCCACCTGGCTCAACGCAATGTCGCGGGCCGGGCATTCTCCCTGCCAATAGACAAGGAGCCACAGGACTTCGCTGAAAGTAGGGTCGTAGTTCTTGAGCTTGAGGCTTCCCCGCAGGCCGGTGACGTTAACAGACGACGTTGCGCCATCGAGTACGTGATACATCGAGAGGAACGTGGGAAATCCATTCTGGGAGCCCTGGGAGGTAGTCTGGGACTGCTGAATGTGCAGGACGCGGGGTTCAGCGGCGCTCTCCTGCGCCGAGAGAATCGATGCCCCCATAACAATCGCCACAACAACTGTGCAAGAAACTGTCTTCCCAAAGGCCTTCATCGCACTTTCTCCTCGATTGAGTCGCCGGCATTGGCGCCGAAGCCGGTTCAGCGCTGGGACCAAGAACCCGTTCGCTTGATGAAAGTCGCGCCGGACGTGCGTTTCAGCGAATCGGAAAATGGAGCCCGCGGTCTAAAACGCGAGAGTCGAGAAAATATTCCAAAGAAAAAATAGTCTTGGACTCATCCGCTGCGGCGAGGAGCTTGGAGTTGAGGTCCGCGCCCTCCATCCCTTCGCAAAAGATCGCGAAAGGATGGAAACACGCCTAGGGGAATGGATATGGCCAAAAAACTCAGACGATGCGAAGCGAGCAACGCGCCGATCTGCTTCCGGCGCGACTGCTTCGAGGATGCGTCTTAGCACCCCGGAAATTTGAATGATGCGATGCGGGTCGCCCAGTGATTGTTTGGGCTGCTCGAACTCGCAATATATTCCGTGGCATACCAGAACGTGCAATCGTCACTGGGGTCGACGGCCAGGCTGGAATAATCGCCCCAATGATAAGTAGTGGTCTGGGACCCGAGCGCAACACCAGCGTTGGACAGCACGTCATACTCGCTTTGCATTTGCCCTAACGGGTCGGTGGATAAGCGTCCTGTATACCGAATCGAGGGGTGCAATCCGCTGCCAGAGACGTTGTAGCCGAGGCCGATGTCGCCCTTTTTATCCATGGCGATGCTGCCCATCCACCGATAGTTGGAATTGGGAGAGTATGTGCCCTGCTGATGCAGGCTGAAGCCGCTGCCTGCGTTGCGCAATTCATACCAGCGAATACCGGTTTGCGACGTGCCGTTGCCGATACTCACTGTGTGGTTGGCGACCAGCGATGCGTAGCTGCCAAAGTTGCGGTAGGCGAGTCGATACATGAGACGGTCGCCGTAAGAATCGATTCCTTGCGACGTGCCTGCCTGCGGGATGCAGTGTCCGGTCGTATAGGTAAGTTCGGTTCGAGTTTCTCCGCACGGCTCGCTGAAAGCGGCGACGTGAATATTTGTTGGGCCGGTGAACGTCGACTGAGATGGAGTAGTCCAGTTCACATGAAATTTCCAGAGGTCCAGCGACTGATCGTTGTAGTCGAAGGCCATGAAGTATTCCGGAGAGCCGGAGGGAGGGGCGGTGGTGCCATCGGCGTCCGCAGGCAGCATGGCTCCGTAATTTGTGCCGGTCTGTGTAAAACATTGCATGTTGGCTGCGGCGGCGCCTTTCAGCATGGCTGCCCGATCGACGACGCAGACGCCTGGGCCAATGTAGTTTCCGCTCGTACCTGACTGCGCATAGCTCACGTAATAACCGTCGGGCCAGACAGCCCATTTCGGGTAATCCGGACCTGGCCTGCAACCGCCACATAGAGAGCTATTGCCAGGGGTCACAAAGGAGTAGAGATGCCAGGTGCTCGTGACTGCGTCGGAGCCGCTGGAAACCGCTACGCAGAAGTGAGCAGGCTCGGGAAAGATGGGCATCATCATGACCCAGCGTTTTGCCAGTTTGTCGAACTGAACAATCGGGTCGAGATTGTTGTAAGTTGCGCATGGTCCGCCCTGCGCATGCCACAGAGTGTTTCCGTTGGTCGGCCCATACTCGACGTGACCGTTGGATTTATTCAGCACGACAAAAGATTCGTTCACCCACTCGACAATCTGTGTGGGGCCAACCGCTGCATTGGTATCGGGAACGCTTGCCTGTAGCGAGTAGCCGGCGAATCCGGTGCCCAGCCCGAGAAAATTCAGGCCTGAAATGGCCGCCAATGGCGCGAGCGTGCTCGCAGCTGCCTCGTCGGTTCCCGCCTGGAGTGCGGAGTCAGCCTGAGGTGTCACGGGCAGAGCGCCAGGCAAACGCTGGCCCTCTTCCTGTTGTTCTTGTGATTCCGCTTCTTCTTCCGCTGCTTCTGCCGACCCAGCAGTCGCGGAACTCAAAGGTACAGGAACAATCTGGCTAAGAGGCGGGGAAGAGGCATGCCACGTCGATTGTAGGACGATTGCATGGGGCTGATCTTGTGACCAACCTATGGTTGATAATCCCAAAAGCACAACGAGGATCAAATAGAAATGGTGGATAGGCCCTTTATTCCGCAAAACTTCCCCTTTCGGTTTTGATGATCAACACTTGATCTGCACGCGCTGTTGAAAGTGGAGATGTGGGGCAAGAATCAATGGTTGGAGAGAAAGTTCTGCACGGCAAATGAGAAGGGCATTGTTCAGAGTACATCGAATCATCAGTAGGGCATAGCGGGATGACTGCGGTGCTCGAAGGCGGAGTGTCGAGGTATGCTGCTCGTTTCGCGCCGACTGTAAAGATCCGACGTGACTCGCCGCCGACGCGCGCGCGTCGCAGTGATTCAACGGTCGCGAAGTTGACAACGACCGATGCCCGCCAAATGAAAACGGCGGAGAATTCTCCGCCGTTCGTAGTGCGCGCTCTTTCAGCTATCGCCCAAGCCTATTGATGGTCCTCATGTTCGTGACGCCACTTCCAGTATTCCCGCTGTTTCTTGTGATCGAGCTTTTCGTATGCGACATACGCTTCATGTTTCGTGTCGAGCCAGCGACGGTAGGCCTCGTCCTCTCGCCGATCCCAGTTGTGATATTCCTTGTGGTCCGGGTCGTAGACTCGGTGTTCTCTCTCCTCCTGCTCGTGCCTTTCATGGTCATCCTGCGGTGCGGTTCTGGCAAAAGCCCCAAGCGGTGCTGCCAGCGCGGCAGACAACATCAGGCATGCCAAATATTGGCTTTCACGACGCATAAGTATCCTCCTAACGGCTTCATATGGATGCCGCGCCGATGGCGCTGGTTGGAATCGAAATTGCGGGAGGGTGCGCGGGTTCTCTCTAAGTCTCACGCTCGGGACTCTTACGATCTGGAAGGGCTGGTCGAGGAAAGGCCCTCCGCAGGATGCACAGCACGCCAGTGGTATTGATAGGCATCCGCGATCTGACGCGACAGAAACTCCGCGTCGACTGTTTCGGGAAGGTTGCTGTTCTCCAGTAATTCCTCACATTCGCGGGCTAAGCCACTCCCGATTTCAAATACCTGGTCTTGTGTGTATTTTCCACTTCGTATGTCGATCAGCAATTCCTTCTCGGGGCGCGGGAGCGTCACTTTGTGTTCACGCAGCAGCTCGCGGCACTCGCCTAATAAACGAACGTAGTGCATCGCGAACTTCACATCAAAACCGTACCGTTCGATCAGATCTGGCCGCTGACCGTGCCGTCCCATTCCGCGCTCCCCGGTCAGGCGCATTCTCTGGGACGCTGCAAATCCGAGGTACTGCTTAGCAGCTCTCTTTGAAATCAGATTTTCGCGATACGAACCAATAAATTTCTCCCAGGTGTCGGACGACGACAGAGTGTTCGCGGCAAAAAGGTAGTGCAGGATGGCAGGATTCCCTTTCCGAATCAGTTCTCCCCATCTGTGAAGGGAGTATGTGGTTACGTCTATATCATCGGCCGTGTTCTTTTCTGTCGCTGACCCCGACGACCAGACATAGTGCTCGAGCGCCAGCACGCCAAGGATCCGTTCTGGAGGCTCGATGTAGCAGCCATAGATATCAAGGTCGTCGTACCCGCTCACTTTTGCACCGTGCAATTGCGAACCTCCGACGAAAACATGAATCAGCGAGGATGCGTTCAACGGAAAGCCTGCGTCGACTACATGCTTGACCAAATCGGACGGTTGCGGGTCCATAGTTTTGTTTAAACAGTCATTGTACGGTGCGGGGTATGGTGCGGATGCCCCATCCTTACACGGCTGGTTTCTTCTTCATCCAGATCCGCGCCGCCAAACTTCCCCGAAGAGCGCCAACGCTTTCGAGGTTTGGCAATCAGGCCTCGGAGTCGGTACCATGGCTGCCGATGGCACGCGAGACCGTGGTCGATTCACGGCAGGAGATCCTGCGCACCGCTGCGCGATTGTTTCAGCAGAGAGGGTACGACGCTACTTCCATGAACGATGTGGCGGCCGCGCTCAAGCTGAGCAAGGGCGGGCTGTATCACCACTTTCAGGGCAAGGACGAAATCCTGTTCGAGATCATGAACCATGCCATGGAGATCACGCAGGAGCGGGTGCTGGGTCCGGTGCGCGGCATTGCCGATCCGGAGGAGCGATTGCGAGCGCTGATTCGGCGGCACATGGAGGTCGTTCTGAGCCCGCAAGACCGAGAGATCACGGTAATGCTGCATGAAAACCATCCACTGCCGCCCGGTTTGCGAAGACGGATTAATTCGCGGAAAAAAGAGTACGTTCACTTCGTCGAGGACCTCATCGCCGATGTGCAGCGCGCGCGCCATGCCAAGGGATCTGTCAGTCCCCGAGCGGCCGCCTTCGCCTTGCTGGGGATGATCAACTGGATCTACCAGTGGTACAAGCCGGAAGGCCCGCTGCAAGCGCCGAACCTGATTCCGCAGTTCACGGAGCTGCTCTTCGGGGGAATCTTTACATGAAGTCGTTCTTCGCGAGCGTCGATGGCGTTGAGAAAGAGCGGGCAGCCGCCGGGAAAGCATATCGCGAGTTCCTGAGGGTTCCGTCGATGAGCGCCGGTTTGTATGTGCTGAGCGCAGGTGCGGCCGATGAACAACGTCCTCATCACGAGGATGAGATGTACTACGTTGTGCGCGGTAAGGGGCGTTTCCGGGCCGGGGACGTGGATCGGGAAGTATCGGCGGGCAGCGTGATGTTTGTTGCCGCCGAAGTGGAGCACCGGTTTTACGAGATCACCGAAGAGTTAGCCGTGCTTGTGTTCTTCGCGCCAGCGGAGACCTGAGGTAGGCATTCGAGAGGCCGAACTTCGCCCGGCGGGCAACCAAGGGCGGTCGTCCCTGGATTGAAACGGCCGGGCGATTATTCCTCCCTTTACTTCGGTTGTGACGCCGCTGCTTCCGCCTTTAATTCGCGCAGCGTGGGAGCGCCTGGCGGACGTAGGTTCTGGCGGCTTGCCGGAATCCAGTAGACCTCTTCCTTAATGGAATCCTTGTCGACGAAGCCGCGGCGTTTCAGGATGGCCTTGCTGTGCTCGATCATCTCCGGATGCCCGCAGAGATAAGCCACCGTGTTGGTGCCGTCGAGGCCCCACTGGTCGGCGTATTTTCGGAGCACATCGTCGGCGCGTCCGATCTCGCCGGGCCAGTCTTCGTGGTCCCAGGGGCGGCTCACGGTAGGAACATAAGTGAACCAGGGAATCTCCGCGGCGAAGCTGGCGAGTTCCTCTTTGTATCCGAACTCCCAGGGGCGGCTCGCGCCGTTTAGCAGGTAGAGTTTGTGAGAGCCGTCGAAGCGGCCTTCTTTCCAATCTTTGTGCAGGGTGCGCACGTAGCTGACGAACGGAGCGACTCCAGTCACCGTGGAGATCAAGAGATGGTTCTTCCGTCCGTTCTGGGTTTGCAGGGAAAACTTGCCTTTCGGTACTTTCCGCATGAACAACTCGTCGCCGGGTTGCAATTTGTGAAGTAAGGGGGTGAGAGCACCTTCGGGCACGAGCTCGAAGAAGAACTCGACTTCGTCCTCGGAAGGGGACGAGGCGATCGAGTAGGGTCTCTCAACGCGCTTTCCGTTCACTTCGACGCCCAGGGTGGCGTACTGCCCGGGGACGAAGTTGAACTCTCCACTGCTGCGGATGCGGAACATCCACAGGTCTGGCGCGAAGTCTGATCGCTTGGTGACTTGCGCGCGGTAAAACTTCTCATCAGGGATAGTCATTCGCGAGCCTCTAGCTTGTAACGTGACCTCTGCCGCTTGACCTAAAAAGCGAAGAACTGGAATGCGGGCAGGGTGGGAGATACTTGGTTAGATTCTGGCCCCCACTCTCGCGATCCAAAGTCCGACCGAACGGTCGTGCAGCGACGAAGGTTTCCACATCGTAGCCTTAACCAGCGGAGTTGGGAAGAGCCACGGCTGACACGCAGGGGCATGAACCGGGCCCATTACTGCACCTATTCTGAGGGGGAAGCGGTGATCGCTGGGGTAGGTTGGGGCGGCCCCGACGGCGGAACGGATTTCAATTGTTGCAGGTCGGCCTGCAGCCGTTGCCAATCCTTGCGGTTGCGACGGGTCTGCAGCGGGGCCTTGAGGTTCGAATAAAAGGCGAGAACGTTCTGCCGCAGTTCGGGCGTGGACTGCTCGAAATTGCTCTCAACAAGGTCGTGAAGCAGACGGGCGTAGGTCTCATCGGCGAGTTTGTATTCGCCGGGAGCGGTGTCGCGCCCAGTATCGCAATCTTTGTTGGCGAGATGGAGCGTACCGGCCTGGTCCTCGTGAAGTTCCTTCTGATAGTCGGAGACGGTCTGGTCGATGCTCTTGACGAAAAGATCCTCAGCCTGGTGGGTCGGGATCTTGAAGTTCAGGGCGCTGAAGGGGCCGCGCTTGGGAATGAGCTTCAGGAACACAGCAAGGACGCGGGTACCGAAGCCGGGATGACGGTACTCGGTGCCCCACTCGCGCTCGTAACTCGTTCGAGAAAGATAGTAGAGATAACGGCGGTGCGCGGCATTAGGCGTGTCGGCGACGATTTCTTTTCTTCGTGTCAGCAGGGCCACCCGAGTCATCTCGGGAATGATCTTGCTGACGGCATGGCGGAAGCTGCCAATAGCCAGGTCTTCGTCGTGGACGACATCGGCGAAGTCCATTCCGTAGACCCTGGGGAAGACACGCTCGAGCAATCCCTCGGAAATCTCGAAGCCGACGAAATCATGAAAGCGATCGGAGGTGTAGTGGTTCTTGGCGACCTGCGTCATGTCGAAGCCGAACTCGGCTCGGATGTGGGCCTTGGGCGAATCGGCATAGGTCACTTCATTGCCGAATTTCTTGCGCAGGTCGGGAAACTCCATGGCGACGACGCGGTTGATCATGGGATGGCCGCTATTGTCGGCGGCATAGTGCGCGAGCGCGCCGAGCGCGAAGGCATACTCGTCTGGCGTTGAAGCTTCTTCGAGCATCGCAATCACGAAATCGCCGGACCGGACGTAGTGGGTGAGATCGCTGAAGTATTTGTTGCCGAACGGGTAGTAGCCCATATCCTGCACGAGCGATCCGCCGTAAGCGTAAGCGTGGGCTTCCTTGACCTGATCGTCGGTCAGATTCGGAAAACGCTTCTTCAAGATGGGGTGAATGTGGTCTTCCCAGAGCAGGTCGACCACTTGTTCATGAGTCAGGACGGAATAGGCCGCGCAGGCCGGCACGAGGATTCCGACAATGCCAAGCCACAACACGGATTTCTTAAGGTTGCGGAAAATTCTCATTTGCTCAGCACAATCGCCACAAAACTGTCGGGAAGAATCGACCGCCGGGGATGCGGGTTGTCGGCCGTCGCGGCAGGGGGCGGGCCAAACTTCGCCGTTACAGTCAACACGTTGTGAGTCTTGGTATCGAGCGCCATGGTGCGCGCTCCCTGCTGCGTCGGGATGCTTTCGGCAACGGAAAACTTGTCGGGCGAGTCTTCTCTAACGACAGTGAGAACACCCTCGCCGCAAGACGCAAAGGCTAGACCGGTTCCGGGATCGAAGGCCGTCGCGTCTACGCCTTCGCCAATCGCCGGGGTCGCGAGAACTTTGCCGCTGTCGGCGTCGACGACGGCCATCATCTTGTTGTCGCATCCCACGAAGAGGCGCCGGTTCTTGCGGTCGATGGATAGGCCGCTCGGCTCGGTGCATGGGGCCAGGGGCCACTTCGCTTTCAGCTCAAGCTTGTTGGGATCGATGGCCACCAGTTCGCTTTTGTCCTCAATATTGACGAACACTTCGCCTTTCGCATCGCTGGCGGCAAATTCCGGCTTGCCGTCGAGCTTGATGGTGCCCAGCACCTGGCCATTCGACGCATCGATGGCCGTCGAATCCTGGCTGCGGCCGTTGAAGGTGAAGACGCGCTTGGTCGCCGGATCGTAGAGAATCGCGTCGGGATTCTCGCCGACCTTTACTTTGTTGCTGGTTGCGAGTGTTTTGATGTCGAAAATACTTACCGTACCCTCGCGGCCGTTGCTGGTGAAGCCGCGGCCGAGTTCTGGGGCAAGGGCGATTCCATGAACGCCCGGTGTATCGGGAATGTCGCCAACGCTTTTGCCGGAATCGGCATCAATGACCATCACGTGCGTAGCCCGCGAGATGTAGATGCGGCGGGCATCGGGGTCAGTGGTGAGGTAATCCCAGCCTCCTTCGCCGCCGAGTTTGTAGGTGTTTGTGATGTGGTAACCCGGGGCTGCCGCCGCCAGAGCGGCCACTGCCAGTGCGATTCCAGTCAGAATCATCCAGAGCCTGGATTTCATGCGCGAGTCCTCCATAGGGTACGGGTTGAGTGGTGAACTGCGACTTGCGTACGTACATAGCGCAGCCTGCAGAGTCAAATTCCGAAAGGAACTGAAGTAACTTTACCCGATTTCCCGAGCCCACCTAGACTCGACATTATATGGAGTTCTCTTCGACCTTTGGGGCGACGCAAGCGGGCCAGCCAGTTCCGGCTGAGGCAGATCCGCGTTTACAGCCAACCCCGGGTTACGGCACGCTCGGTCCCGGTTCCGACATCGTGACGGGTCCTGCGCAGAAACGGCGCCGAACGCCGAATGCCCGTGTGGTTCAGTTGTTTGCCGTTGCCATGGGAATCCTCGTGGCAATTGTGACCTCGCGGCGTCCTGCTATTCCGGCGCCAGCCACTTCGCGGTCCGAACACACGGAGCGCGTTAGCGCAGCTGCGGCGGGCGTTGCTCTTGAGACTCTCAAGCCGCAAAAGCAGGCGGAAGCCCTGCTAGAACAAGCAGTGGCGCACTCCGATGGGGCGGTCGACCAGATTTCATCGCACGTAGGGCGCTGGCAAGGAAAGCTGAACTGGGATTCGCAGATCGCGACGTTGACCACGGCCGCTCTGAATTCCAGCGACATGCGCGTGCGAGAATCCGGCATTGAAGTGGAATTAGCAGCTTATGGTCTGGCGAAGAATCCTGCCAGCCTGGCCTATGTGGTGAAGACCGCCGAATCTCCCGATCACTCTCAGAAAATATGGGCGCTTTGGGCGTTGGGATTGATGGGCAATCGCGGCGTGGGCACCGAGCAGGTGGTGAACGTTCTGAGCGCGCACCTGAAGGACGAGGACGTAGACTCCCGTCACTGGGCGGTCGAAGGCCTTGCACTGACCGGGGGGAGCCAGACGATCCCGATATTGTTGGGTGCAATGCACGATGATCCATCTCCCGTAGTGCGGGAGGAAGCGGCTTGCGGAATTGCGCAATCGGGGATGTACACACGCGAAGAACGGCTCAGCGCGGTGCCGCAACTGCTGAATTACACTGACGATTCCACACTCGACGCGCAAACGCATGGCTGGGCCTTTCAGGCGCTGTCCGATATCACCGGGGAGCGGCTGGGGCAGGATGCTTCGGCGTGGCGCGAGTGGTTTAGGGGCCAGGGGTCAGCGGCCAGGGAGCAGTAGGCCTCCGCTTCCGGCTTCCGCCAACGCAGTTCTATCGACTTCCGCAGCGGCTGATGCCGCTTTTCTCTTTTGAGCCTCTAGCGTCGACTGAAGTCGCATTATTCCGGATCTCTCATACTTCCCACGCAAGGAAAGCCCCGCTTCTCGTACACCTCCTTCCGTAATCTTAAGGAAGCGCTTACCCCTGTGCGATAGTCAGGATGGCCGCTTGGACAGCCACCGCCGAAGGCCAAAAATCTACAAACCGCATCGTTCAGGCGCCCGGTGTAAGCCAGGCCAAGCGCCCCGCGGGAAATGAAAGAAGGGTCCCCAAAATGCTCCAGTCCTCGGACAGTTCATTCCAGAAATTCAACACAACGGCCGCCACCCCTAACACTTACAATCCCGTCAAGAATGTCACCGCTCCCGTCGACCAGGCCACCATTGGCCGCACGCTGGTGATCAAGGGCGAAATCAGCGGATCGGAAGCGCTGTATGTCGATGGCCGGATCGAAGGCAAGATCACGATGCCCGAGAGCCGCGTCACCATCGGCCGCAACGGGAAAGTGGACGCCAGCATCCAGGCGCGCGAAGTCGTCGTGATGGGCAAGGTCACCGGCAACATCGAGTGCAGCGACCGCGTTGATATCCGCGCGGAAGGTTCGGTGCATGGCGACATCTCGACTATCCGGATCAGTGTGGAAGACGGTGCATCATTGAAGGGCGGAATTCAGGTGCGCTCCGACTCCAAGCCGCAATCGCAGCAGAAGCAGGCTGAACAGCCCAAGGCGATGGCAGCCACCGCGACCGCGTAAGATTCGCGTCGCGGGCCTGCGCGACCGCCGCATTTTTGGTGCGGCACAAGCCGGGTGCATAGCTCCTTCTGCTTCGCTCAGGATGACAATCGTAAAAGGAAGGGCACGCTGGCGCGTGCCCTTTTGTCTCGTGCTCCGTGCAGAGACATAGCTGACCTACGTCTCTAGGGATTACTTTTTCTCGGTGGGACGAAAGTCCAGGGCTGCGGAGTTCATGCAGTAGCGCAGGCCGGTGGGCCGTGGGCCGTCTTCGAAGACGTGTCCCAGGTGCGCGTCGCACTTGGCGCAGCGAACTTCCGTGCGGACCATGCCGTAGGCGCGGTCGGTATGCTCCACCACGCCGCCCTCGGCGGTCGGCTTGTAAAAACTCGGCCAGCCGGTACCGGAGTCGAACTTGGTCTGCGAATCAAACAGCGGCGCCCCGCAGCAGACGCAGTGATACATTCCCGGCTCGTGGTTGTTCCAGAAGGCGCCAGTGAATGCGCACTCGGTGCCAGCCTCGCGGGTTACGTGGTACTGCTCGGGCGTCAGTTGATTGCGCCACTCGGATTCAGTTTTTGTGATCTTTTCGGCAGTCTTTTCAACCATGGATGCTCCATTTCTACCATTGTTCTCGACATTTATTGGATGTTCTGCAGCGTCAAAAGTGACATTTGCCTCGGAAGCCGCCAGCAAGTCCTCCAGTTGACGCCGCTGACGGATGACCGCCCATTCGACAACCGGACCTCGGAGTCGGCGAACGGTCGAAGAATACGTTCGAGGGTGGACATGTTTACGTCTTAAGAAAGAATTGCAAACCAGCTCATTCACTCGCGATGTCGTTCCCCACCTTGCGGTATTTCCCGCGAAAAAAAAGAAGCGGATCACCCTCATTCACGACTACGTCTTCGACTTCCGCAATGAAGATCGTATGGTCGCCAGCGTCCTGGGCGGAGTGGAGGCGGCACTCGAGATACGCCAGCGAGCCGTGCAGGATCGGCGTGCCCTGGGGCGTGCGGTCGAAACGCGCTCCGGCTTCGGCCTCGGCGCGTTCGTGAGAGCGTTCGGGACGGGCGTAGTAATCGGAGATGGCGCGCTGGTCTTGACCGAGGACGTTGATCCCAAAACGCTTCTTGGCGTGGAGATGCGCGTGGGTACGGGTGGCACTGTCGACGCAGAGCAGCACCAGCAGCGGATCGAGCGATACCGAAGCAAAGGCATTTGCGGTCATGCCGTGGACCTCTCCGTCTAGATCGACGGTGACTATGGTGACGCCCGTGGCAAAGGCGCCCATCGCCTTGCGAAATTCGGATGGATTGAGAGTCATGCTTAATCGGCTGCCACTCTTGGCCCTGGCGCTCGTGGCGCCTTCATCAAAGACGTGGCTGAGCTACGTCTCTTCGCTGCGGGGCAACCGCATACATTACCATGCTGCGCCGTTGTATCATTCGATTCAACCGTGGGATTGCACACCATCCATGCCGCTACCAGCAAGAGTTTGCCGAAGTGCGGCCGCGCGCTGGACTCGGCTCGTGCCGGGCAGCCTCTCTCGCGGGAAGATGCGCTCGCCCTGATTCGCTGCGCCGATGACGATCTCCCCTTACTCCTGGCGGCGGCGCGGGCGGCAAAGGAACGGTTCAAGCCCGGAGCGATCACCTACTCGCGCAAGGTCTTTCTGCCACTGACCAATCTCTGCCGCGACTACTGCGGATATTGCACCTTCCGCCGCGATCCCGGTGATCCGGGCGCACACACGATGACTCCGGACGAAGTTCTTGCCGTGGCTCGGGAAGGCGAAAAACTTGGTTGCACTGAGGCGCTGTTTAGCCTGGGCGACAAGCCGGAACTGTTATTTCCCGAGATGCGCGAGACACTACGGCGTCTCGGCTACAAGTCGACGCTGCATTACCTGGAAGCAATGTGTGAGCTTGTGCTGCGGGAAACGAGCTTGTTGCCTCATCCCAACCCTGGCTTGCTGAGCGCGGAGTGGATTTCGCGGCTCGCTGCCGTCTCGCCGAGCATGGGACTGATGCTTGAGACGGTCAATGAATCTCTGCTGGGAGCGGGCCGGGCCCACGACAATGCTCCCGATAAAGTTCCCGCCCGCCGGCTGCGTACGATCGAAGAAGCAGGCAAGCAGAAAGTCCCCTTCACCACAGGCCTACTGATTGGTATAGGCGAATCAGTTGAGGATCGCGTTGACACGCTGCTCGCGATCCGCGAGTTGCACGAACGATACGGGCATATCCAGGAAGTCATTGTGCAGAATTTCCGCGTCAAGCCCACGATTCCCATGGCGAACTGGCCGGAACCTGGGCAAGGGGAGATGTTGCGGACGCTGGCGGTAGCTCGATTGGCACTCCCTCTCATGAATATTCAGGCTCCGCCCAATCTTTCCGCGCCTTACTATGAGGAGTTGGCAGAGGCTGGACTGAACGATTGGGGAGGAATATCGCCGCTGACGCCGGACTACATCAATCCTGAAAAGCCCTGGCCGCATTTGGAGCAACTCCGGCTGCGAACCGAGGATAAAGGACTCCGGCTGGAGCAGCGCCTGCCGGTCTATCCGGAGTTCCTGCCACAGTTGCTGGCCAAGTCAGGACTGCTTTCCGAAAAACTGCGAGCGGCCGCCAATCAGGACGGCTTAGCAAAACTGGAGAGGGCGGCATGATCTGCGTGCTGAGCGGCGGAACCGGCGGCGCGAAGTTCGTAGACGGTTTGCGCCAGGTGATGCCCGCCGAAGAGATCACGATCGTTGTCAATACCGGCGACGATCTGCTCTGGTGGGGCCTGTACGTCTCGCCCGATATCGATTCGATCACTTACGTTTTATCGGGAATGCTCAGCCGCGAGCGGGGATGGGGCGTCAAAGGCGATACCTTCCTTTGCTTGCAGGCGATGGGACAGCTTGGCGAGCCCACCTGGTTCCACACAGGCGACCGCGATCTTGCTATGCACCTACTCCGCTCGCGACTGCTCGCGGAAGGCAAGACGCTCTCGGAGGCGACAGCGATCATTGGCGGAAAGCTGGGGGTGAAGGCGCGCATCCTGCCGATGAGCAATTCGCGTGTCGAGACGCGTGTGGACACCCCGATCGGGGAATTGAGTTTCGAAGAATATTTTGTGCAGCGCTGGTACCAGGATCCCGTGAATTCCGTCCGCTTTGCGGGCGCATCGGACGCGGAACCGGCTCCCGGCGTACTCGATGCGATCAGTTCGGCCGATGCGGTCCTGATTGCGCCCAGCAACCCGATTACGAGTATTGGTCCGATCCTGGCCGTCCCGGGCATTCGCGACGCACTAGTGAAGGCGCGAGGGAAGATCGCCGCCGTGAGTCCGATCATTGGCAACGCTCCAGTGGCGGGACCGGCGGGAATCCTGATGGCAGCGCAAGGGTTGCCCTCGTCGATTGCGGGAGTGGCGCAGGCGTATGCCGAATTTCTTGATGTCTTGATCTGCGATACGCGTGACGCCCGCGCCGCCGAAGAGCTGCGTCAGAGCGGCTTGCGGGTGCAGTGCACTCAGACCATCATGCGCAGCGCGGACGACAAGGCCGCGCTCGCCCGCGAGACTCTTGGCCTGGTCTTTCCCGGAATGCTCAGCGACCAACCCTCAGCCGGTGCCGGATCTCAGCGCGTTAGCCAGCCGTGATCCTGATTCCAGTCAAAGATTCCTCTACAGCCAAACAGCGCCTGGCGAGCCTTCTGGATCAGCCTTCCCGCACAGCCCTGGCGCAAGCAATGCTCCACGACGTGTTAAGCGCGATTTCGATCTGGAAAGACAGGCCGGCGGTGGGTGTCGTGACAGGCGATCCATTTGCGACGAAGCTTGCGAAGGAATATGGGTTTGAGGTTATCCCGGACCCGGAGAATCCCGGAGAGACAGGCGCAATCGAGATGGCCACGCGCGTGTGCGCGGAGCGCGGAGCCGCATGGACCTTGGTAATTCCCGCCGATATTCCGCTGATCGAGGCGTGGGAACTCGAAGAGGTGCTGAAACAGGCTCCGGCGGAGGGCAGCGTGCTCGTTCCAGCTGGCGACGGGCGGGGAACGAATGCCGCATTCCGGCGTCCTGCGGATCTGTTTCCGCTGCGCTTTGGAAACGACAGTTTCCTGCCTCATCATGCTTCGGCCCAGGCCACCGGCAAGCCATGCGTCGTGATCAAGCTTCCCGGCCTTGCAGTGGATGTGGACAATCCCGAAGACCTTCGGCAGTTGGCATCCCTTCCTGGCGACACAAGGGCTCAGCGATTGGCGAGGAAGTATTTGTCGTAGAGCCGTCGCTCGCAAGGTCTCGGCCCTGGACTCCTTGTCGGGCATGGATTCTCGAGCACAGGTAACATTGGACTCGATGAAGCGGCGGACCGACGTGTCAGATAAGGAAATTCGTCTCATCGCGATCCCGATGCCAGACGAAATTCAGCCCGGCGACTCGCTGGCGGAGAAATTGCTCGCTTCGTTACGACAGAAAAAAATTCGCTTTCAAAGCGGCGACATCCTCGTCGTGAAGCACAAGATCGTCTCCAAGGCGGAAGGCCGACTCATCGATCTGAGCACCATCGTGCCTTCCTTGGAATCAAGAGATTGGGCGAAGCAATACGCCCTCGATGCACGGGTCATCGAGTTGGCGTTGCGAGAGAGCCGATCCGTGATTCGCCGGAAGAATGGCGTTCTGATTACGGAGACGCATCACGGTTTTCTCTGCGCTAACACCGGAATCGATGTGTCCAATGTCGATGGCGGCGCTCATGCTGTTTTACTGCCCCTCGATTCCGACCGCTCTGCCGCGAATTTGCGGCGGGCGCTCAGGAGGCGGACAGGCCTGAATATCCCGGTCATCGTCACCGACAGTTTTGGACGTCCATGGCGCGAAGGCCTTACGGAATTCGCGATCGGAATTTCGGGGATGAAGCCCCTGCGGGATGATCGCAGCCGCCGCGATTCGCATGGGTACAAGTTGAAGGCGAGCGTGGAAGCCGTGGCCGACGAATTGGCTTCCGCGGCGGGACTTGTCTGCGGGAAATTGAACCGGGTTCCAGCGTGCATCGTGCGGGGATTTCGATATCAACCCGCCGCGGGTGGAGTTCACCAGTTGCTCCGTCCGGCGAAGAACGACTTGTTTCGGTAGATTCCGCTACACTGGAGATGCGTTGCCGGCAACGTCTTGCCTGATTGCGACACCTTAAGAAGTGTCGTCAGGTAGACGCAGCTGAGCTACGTCTCTACGGAGAGTGTCATGGCACGTGAAGTTTCGCTCCCGGAACTTGAAAGTTTCTCCTCGCTTGACTGGTCGGAGATTTCCCATCGACTCGCTCCCGGCATTCGGGCCTCCCTGGAAAAAGTTCTCGAGACCCAGAATGGCGCCGACATTTCCCTGGACGAGGCCTACGCATTGGCGAATGCCGACCGCGATGATCTGCTTGGTTTGCTTGTAGCAGCCAATGTCTTGCGGGCGGAACTCGCCGGCAATCTTGTCACCTACGTCGTGAATCGCAATATTAATTTCACGAATATCTGCTTTGTCGGATGCAAGTTCTGCGCCTTCAGCCGTGGCGCTCGCGAATCGGACGCCTACTATCTCACGCTCGACCAGGTCGCTGAAAAAGCGCGGGAAGCCTGGCGAATCGGCGCGCGGGAAGTTTGCATACAGGGTGGGCTGCCGCGCGATCTTCCCAAGTTTTACTACCGGGATATCCTGCGAGCCGTGAAAGACGCCGTCCCCGGAATGCATATTCATGCCTTCTCGCCCATGGAGATCGTTTACGGCGTTGAACTCACGGGAATGCCGCTCGCCGATTATCTTTCCATGCTGCGCGATAACGGCCTCGGCACATTGCCGGGAACGGCGGCGGAGATTCTTGACGACGAAATCCGCCACATACTCTCTGCCAATAAGCTTTCGACACTGCAATGGGAAGAAGTGATCCGCACCGCCCACCGCGTGGGCATCCGTTCCACGTCGACTTTAATGTATGGACACGCGGAGACATCCGCGCATTGGGTGAGGCAGATGCGGTTATTGCGCAACATCCAATCGGACACCGGGGGCTTCACTGAGTTCGTGCCGCTCGGATTCGTGCATCAGAATACGATCCTGTTTGCCCAGGGACTGGCCCGCTCCGGCCCCACGCTCGCGGAGCACTTGAAAGTTCATGCGCTCGGGCGTGTTCTGCTGGCCGGATCGATCAATAATATCCAGGTTTCTTGGGTGAAACTGAACCGAAAAATCTCGCAACTGTGCCTGCATGCGGGAGCGAACGATTACGGCGGCACGCTCATGGAAGAAAATATCTCGCGCGAGGCAGGAGCCACTGCCGGCCAGTACACTTCCCCGGAAGATTTTCAGGCGATGATCCTGGAGATGGGACGAATTCCGGCGGAGCGCAATACCACCTATTCGCGGATCCAGATCCGCCTTCCGCTCAGTGAACTTACCGTGGAGCAGTTGCTCGAGGCCGAGTTCGCATGAGCGCCGGTTCGTCCGGTACAGCACCAGCCAAGCCGATTGCCATCATTGGTGGCACCGGTCCGCTCGGCATGGGCCTGGCGCTGCGGTGGGCAAGGGCAGGAGAGTCGATCATTATCGGTTCCCGCGACGCGGCACGGGCACAGCAAGCCGCGTCGGCGATTCAGCAGAGAGCAGGGAATTCTCCCAACGTGTCAGGTATGGAGAACGCTGCCGCCTGCGCTGCCGCCGACATTCTGATGCTGACCATTCCTTTCGAGAGCCAGGCGCATCTGCTGAAGCAGTTGAAGCCAGCGATGACCGAGGGAAGCATCTTGATAGACGCCACAGTCCCGCTGGCGGCCTCGGTCGGCGGACGCGCGTCGCGCCCTCTCGGCGTGTGGCAGGGCTCTGCGGCGCAGCAGGCCGCCGAACTGGTTCCTGACGGAATCAGTGTGGTTGCGGCTTTTCATAATGTCTCCGCCGACCTTCTTGGCGGAGACGCGCCGCTCGATTGTGACGTAATTGTCTGCAGCGACGATGCCGACGCCGCGAGCCTTATCCGCGAACTGGCGGCGAAGATTCCAGGCGTACGCGCCATCGATGGTGGGAAGCTGGAAAACGCGCGCATTGTGGAACAGATCACGGCGCTACTGATTGGACTGAATATCCGCCACAAAGGCCACAGCGGAATCCGCGTCACGGGCCTTCCCGCTGGAGCGTATCGGTAGCCTCATCCCGGGCCTGATTCCCCCAAACGGGCCATTGTCGGGCATTTCCGACCCGTATATCTTCCCGCCTCAGACCGTTCCAAGGGCCCCAAACATCTCAGGAGAAAAAATGAAAAAAAAGAGTGCAGTTTTTCTATTCCTTTTGCTGGCGTTGATGCTGGCTCCGCTCAGTTTTGGACAGCTCGCCAGTCAGGCCCGCAACCCTCATGTTGCACTGGGCTATTTCGACCCGGCCACCGGCGTATTCGACGCTCTTCACACCGAGCTGGATGCCCAGGTCGCTGCGGCAACAGTTCAAACGACGGGCACAATCACTTTCAAGCTCACGATCAACGTCAAATCTGGCGTCCCGAAGAATGCGGTACTGTCATGCGGCGGGAGTGCATCCGTCAGCGATGGTTCAGGTTTCGGTGCGTCAGAACATACAACTGTGGCGGCAACACTGGTGAGCGGGACGACATATTCCTGTACCGGCGTTATCGACTACTCCTGGCCGCTGACGACCGCGAGCACAGACAAGATTTCCCTGCAGGTCTCAGCAGGAGTCGACTATGGATATCAGGTCACCGCGACCAACGGAACCGCTGTCCTGGTCGAGCCGATTGCCGGACGCAGCACCACGCAGCAAGTAGGAACGATCAGTGTTCCCGCAAGCGGAGGCTCGACGACCGAGACGCTAACTCTTACGCTATAGAGAGCCGGGGCAGTCTTGCGATGAGGCTGCCTCATCCTCCTCTCACTTCTCATTCGTCATTGAGCCGCGTGGTCATCTCTTCGGCTGGTTCTCCTCCAGCCATCGCCTGCGCCACGATCAGCTTCCGGGCTTCGCCCCGGATTTTCGGTAATTGTGTTCCGAACCACCATGCGCCGGCGACGGATAAGATCCCGCCAGCGGCAACGGTAAGCGGTGCGCCGAGACGGTCGGAGAGTGCGCCCCCGAGCAGCGCTCCTGCAGGAGCCAATCCCATGAACATCATGGAGTAAAGCGCCATCGTCCGGCCGCGCAACGCATCGGGGACCATTACCTGGATCAAAGTGTTCGAGGCCGCCATCTGCAGCATGATGAAATATCCCACTGGCAGCAACAGGCACACCGAGAGCCAGAAGTTTCGAGAGAACGCAAACAGTATCAGGCTCACGCCGAAACCGGCGCAGCAAACGGCAACCCATCGTCCCAGGCCCTTGACTCCGGAGCGCATCGCCAGCGTGAGCGCACCCAGCAACGCTCCCACGCCGGCCGCGCCCATCAGGATTCCAAGCCGTACTGCGCCAAGATCGTGCGATCCGATCAGCGAAGCGAACTCCTGGCCTCCACGGTGCAGGATCTTGTCGGCGAATATCGGCATCAGCACGACGTAGGGCATGCCGGTCATGCTGACCAACCCCAAAAGCAGAAGGAGAGTGCGGATGGGAGCGGTATGCCGCACGAAATCGAAGCCCTCCTTGAGATGTTCGAACGGCGACGACTTCAGCGAGGCCTTGGCCGGAGCGTGCACTCTCATCAAGAGCAAGCCGATAATGACCGCGATGTAGCTGACTCCATTGGCAAAGAAACACCAGCCTTCGCCGAGGCGGGCAACCAGAACTCCGGCGACGGCCGGGCCGATCACACGAGCGCCATTGAACATCGACGAATTGAGTGCGATGGCGTTCATCAGGTCGTCTTTGCCGACCATATCCACAAGAAAGGCCTGGCGGCCGGGGATATCGAACGCGTTTACCACACCCAGCAGCGCGGCCAGCACGAAGATGTGCCAGACATCCACGCGGTGCGAGATGGTGAGAGCGGCGAGGATGAAAGCCAGAATCATTGATACTGTCTGCGTAGCAATGACGATGCGCTGGCGGTTTAAGCGGTCCGCGGCGATTCCGCCCAATGGCGCAACCAGGAAGACAGGAATCTGGCTGGCGAAGCCAACCGAACCTAGCAGCAATCCGGACCCGGTAAGTTTGTAAACGAGCCAGGATTGCGCGACGGTCTGCATCCAGGTTCCGACCAGGGAGATCAATTGTCCGCTGAAAAATAGCTGGAAATTGCGGTGGCGCAGCGCTCGTCCCGCAACCTGCCAGCGGGAACTGACAGCGCTCTCCGGCGCGGGATCGGATGGTTCAGTGAAAGGTCTTGCGTCGGCCACGGGTTACTTCGTTTGGATGATGCCTTGCTCGGCTACGCATCACTATATCGCGATGTGCACCCGGGAGGCGCTCTGCGACGGGCCAGATGTTTTCCACAGAGCGGCAATTACGGCTGCCGCGAAATCACGCTCACGGCGCGCAAATGCAGGGGAATCGGTACTTTGCGGCAATTCAGGACTGTAACTAACTTGTAACTTCTCCCGGGTTCGACTCTGAGCTAAAGTAATCGCTGCGCTCCCCCCGGCGATTCCGTACGCGGTAGTGAGGCCCTCCTATGACCACTGCTACAGTTCGGATTGAACGCCGTGTTGGACAGCGATTTGCGTTTCTCCTTCCTGTCTCGATCCGGGTTGGCTCCACTGAAATCGAAGGACACGGCTTCACGCAGGACCTCAGTTCACGTGGAGCGTTTTTGTTTACGGACGCTCCGGTCGAGGAGGGCGCCGAGATCGAATTGACCTTGAGAATGCCCTCGGAGATAACGCTGGGCGAAAGCATGCGGGTTCGTTGCCGGGGCCGGGTACTGCGAGTCTCGAGGCCGAGCGTCCTTGCCAACTCCGCGAATGGCGCGGCTGCGGAGACCAAGATTGGTGTGGCAGTCCGCTTTGAGAGTTACGAATACCTTTCCGAATCGACCATCCCCACTGGCGGTTTGGCACGGATTTCCGCTCTGCATCCCGGGCGGGAAGAGAACGAACAACCGGGCCGAGTAGCCCCTGTACCCTAAGCCGGCAATCCTAATTTTTACAAAGCCACTGCTTTCCCAACGTGTCAGTCGTGTCTTACAATGTCGGCTATCGAGGCGTACGGCTTCGGAGTGCGCACTTTCTCTTCTTACCAGCCTCTTTTGCTATGGGTCGGTTTTTGAATCCGCAAGAAGAATTGATTCGGCTTGATTACCTGAGTCACTTGGCGGGAGGATCGATCTCTTTCTAACATGCAGACACCGAGAGAAATCAGCGAGAACCTCGCTATGCATGGGATCGCCGTCGCCCTCCTGACTGAGGATCGAGAACACCTCTCCGCGCTCCAGACTCGCGTGGAAGCCACCCGTTTAGGGCGCACAGTCTTCGCGCAAGTCGGATACCCCGCTAGCGCCACGGACGCCGTCTTGCGCCAGTTGCAGGAATCCCGCGCCGAAGTCGTGGTCGTGGATGTGCCGACGCATGATGCACAGCGTGCGGTCCGCGCGATCGAACTGATCCGTGCGACGACCCTGCAAATCGCGATCTTCGCCAACGGCGAAATGTCGCGGCCGGCCAATATCGTGGCCAGCATGCGCGCTGGGGCGGGTGAATATTTAGACGACGCTGCGGGCTCCGACACCCTGCTGGAGGCCCTGACCCGCTTTGCCTCAATGCGCACACGCGCCCCGGGAACCGGCGGCAAGGCGCGGGTTCTGACGTTTCTGAGCGCCAAGGGCGGAGCCGGATGTACGACTGCCGCCGTGAACACTGCGCTCGCTCTGCAGCAATCGCACGGCGACGTCGTGCTGGTCGATTTCGCGCCCGTTGGCCATGCGGCCTTGCATCTGAATGTGCGCCCGCAATTCGGCGTGCTCGACGCCCTGCAGAATCTGCATCGCATGGATGTGTCGCTGCTCGACGGCCTGATGACTCCGACGCTGGAGGGCATGCAGCTTCTTGCCGGATCGCAGCAGCCTTACCCCAGCGAACCCACTCCCGGCGAACTGGCACGCCTGTTCGATCTGCTGGTCAATCATTACCGCTTCGTAGTGGTCGATATTTCCAACCGTCTTGACGCCACCACACGCCTGCTCTCCGATCTCTCGAATGCCGTGCTTGCCGTAACGCAAACCGACGTTGTGTCCCTGTGGAGCGTCGGCCGCATCCATGCGTTCCTGGAAGAAGGCAGCGACCGCGACCGCCTGCGCGTGGTTCTGAACCGCTACAAGAAAATCCCTGGCTTCACCGACGAGGATGTCGAGAACGCCACCAACTGCAAGGTCTTGTGGAAGCTTCCCAACGCTTTCCACTCAGTTTCTCCCGCCATCGATCATGGAAGCCCGGTCGTGATGCAGGAGGGACTGGAGATCAGCCGTTCCTATAAGGGATTGGCCGCTGCGCTCGCCGAAGCTTCGTCGGGCTCAGAGGGTGGTCCCGATCTCGTTTTCGGACAGGAGCGGCCGGCGAAAAAGGCTGCCACCGGCCGGTTGAGCTTCTCGCCCCTGCGCGCCGGTCAGTAGCTTCCGGCACATTTCACACAGAAACTTTATTGTCTCGAAATCTGGGGCGGAGCCGCATCCCCGGGGAACATTTTGAACGCCACCTGCTGGGCGCTCGAAGTCACTTTCTTGTTCACGTCGCTGATATTTTGCGTCAGCGTACCTTTCAACACGAAGTAGGCGTCGTCTCCCGGATTTTTCCCGTCGCCGCGTTCGATAGTTCCCTTGAAGTCAAACGAGACGCCGTGGACGATGTCGGTGGTGAAGGACAATTTGTTGCCGTCGAGCTTTCCCGTCTTGAAAAATTGATCGAGGAAGGCCCCTTTGTCGCTTTCGCCATCACCGAAGCGCGAGATGAAGCCGGTGACGCGGCCTTCATCTTCCACTGTGACCTGCACAAACTCTCCCTCTTTCAGGAAGGTATACATGCCGGAGTAGTCATGGCCGGCGGTGGATTTCTTTTCTTCCGTTGTGGCCTGTCCCTCGGGTTTCGCGGATTGTTGTGCGGCCCCGAGGCCAGAAAGAGAAATAACGGCGATGATTCCCAGCGTTAGCGTGCGGGTGAGGCGATATAGCATGCGTCCCCTTTCTGGCGACAATCGTACTACGAGACTCCTGCAGGCACGCGACGAATGAAAGCGCGTGCAGAGCAAGCCGGCACTCGGCGACACGAGAGTACCTAGACCGCTGTTATCTGTACTCACAAGAAAGAAGCGGGTTACTCTCTGCCATCTCGAAACAGCGGAGCGAGGAATTCCCAGCACGCCCGTCCTCGTTCTCCTGAAGATCACGAAAAATCCCATTTCTGTACGGCGTTGAGGTCGAATGCGTATCTATCTTGCTGTCGTGCTGGCCCTTTGTGTGCTCTGTCTCAATTGCGGTTCCACTCCCGCTGCCCGAACCATCAGTAGCCTGACTGCGCAGAACTCCACTACTACCACAACCTTCACGGCTCAGACCGCGAACAACTCAAGCGCTGCCAATAATTTTCCAACCCAGAGCGACGGCAATCTCGGCGCAAACAACGTCAGCAAGGTCAATTTGCACTCTCTGCTTTACTCGGGGAGTTCCACCAAGATTCTCGCCCAACTGCTGGTCTGGTTCGGGCAATCCAACCACATGAACGTGGGCTACAGCTCGAGCGATCCCGCCCAGGTGAAACGGCAGGCTGAGGACATGATCAGCCGCGGAATCGATGGTGTGATCATCGACTGGTACGGCCCGAACAACACCATCGACCAGGCCACGAAGCTGTGGATGAAGGAAGCGGAAAAACATCCAGGATTCGCATTCGCGATCATGGTCGATGCCGGCGCGATTGGAGCCGGTTCCTGCCCGGGATGCTCCGCGCAGGAGACATTGACCCATCTTCTGCAATATGTGGAGCAGACGTACTTCGTTTCACCGGCTTATCTCAATCTCGACGGACAGCCCATCGTCACTGATTTCAATGTCGACCGGTCGTATTCGGTCAACTGGCGCGCCGTGAACGCGGCGCTCTCCACACCGCCGCGATATCTCTTCCAGGACAACGACGGGTTTACTCATACCCTGAGCGACGGCAGCTATTCGTGGGTGATGCCGTGGGCCTCCGATTACGGTCTGACCTATCTCTCGAGCTTCTACCAGACCGGCATGCAATATTCGAACCTCGAGACCGTTGGCGCGACTTACAAGGGGTTCAATGACAGCCTCGCATCGTGGGGTTCGGGACGCTACATCGATCAGCAGTGCGGACAAACTTGGCTGCAAACGTTTTCGCAGATCAACAGCCTGTACAACTCGGGAAGGCAGCTTCCGTATCTGCAACTCGTTACCTGGAACGACTACGAGGAGGGAACCGAGATCGAATCCGGCATCGACAGCTGCTTTTCACTGAATGCCTCAATCTCGGGAAACTCGCTCAGGTGGACCATCAACGGCAACGAGAGCACGGTGGATCACTACAACGTGTACGCCAGCAGCGACGGTAAGAATCTTGAGCAGGTAACACACGTGAAACCGGGAGTGCATTCGGTGAACCTGTGCAACGTGCCGGTCATCGGCGCTTCGCAACTCTATGTGCAGGCGGTAGGGAAGCCATCTCTGGCGAACAGGATGCCCGCGCCAGTAAGCTACAGCCCAAGCTGCCACTGAGTCGAGTTCAAGTCTGAGCAGAAGACGTGCTCGCTCCTACGGTAGACAGGTGTTGCCGCAGGGGCTGCGGCTCGGACTCCGACGGAGTGGGGTTTTCTGACTACGGAGAGAACCGCTCTGCGTGGAACAGGATGAGATAAGGAATATAAACGCAGGCCGTCCGATCACCATCGCGGCGACGAATTTCGACCCTGGATACGGTCATAGGCGCGGCGGGCATCATACCACTGGATTAGACTCCGGGCTGCCGCGCCTTGCCCTCATTTGGCGGACTGTGAAAAACTGACACTTGCTGTCTTTTTTCCCGAATCCATGGCAAAGGCTCGCACTTTATTTGAAAAAATCTGGGAAGCTCATCTGGTGGCGACGCCGGCCGGGCGCTCGCCCATCATCTACATCGATCTGCACCTCGTGCATGAGGTGACTTCACCGCAGGCATTCGACGGGTTGCGTGCGGCAGGGCGCAAGGTCCGGCAGCCTCTCCGTACCGTAGCGACCGTGGACCACAACGTTCCCACCGAGCCGCGCGGAACGCCCATCACCGATCTCATCGCCGCCAAGCAGATCTCGGCCCTCCAGCAGAACTGCAAGGAGTTCGAGGTCCGGCTTTTCGATATCAACTCGCCAGACCAGGGAATCGTGCACGTGATCGGCCCTGAATTGGGTTTCACGCAGCCCGGGATGACGATCGTGTGCGGTGACAGCCATACCAGTACGCACGGCGCCTTTGGAGCGCTGGCGTTTGGTATTGGAACTTCGGAGGTCGAACACGTTCTTGCCACACAGTGCCTGGCCCAGCAGAGGCCGAAAACGATGAAGATCGAGGTCAGCGGGCGGTTGGCTGAGGGCGTCACCGCCAAAGACCTTGCACTCGGGATCATCGGGCAGATTGGAACTGACGGGGCGACCGGATATGTGATTGAGTACGCCGGACCGGCAGTGCGGGCACTCTCCATGGAAGGCCGCATGACGCTCTGCAATATGAGCATCGAGGCGGGTGCGCGTGCCGGAATGGTGGCGCCGGATGAAACCACGATCGCTTACTTAAAAGGCCGCAAGTTCGCCCCGGCTGGAGCGGCCTGGGACCGTGCGGTCGAGTACTGGCGGAGTTTGCCTACTGACGAAGGTGCTGCGTTCGACAAAGTCATCAAGATCGATGCGGCGCAGTTGTGTCCCTTCGTGACCTGGGGAACGAACCCCGGCATGGTCGCGCCGGTGACAGGCCGCGTCCCCGAGGTCAAAGGGATGGAGGAGTCCGAGCGGCGCGCCGCCGAGTTGGCCCTGCAATACATGGGGCTGGAATCCGGCCGCCGCATTGAAGACATTCCGATTGACCGCGTGTTCATTGGATCGTGCACCAATTCGCGCATTGAAGACCTGCGCGCCGCAGCCCGCGTGGCCAAGGGACATCGCGTGAGTGCGAAGGTGCGCGCAATGGTGGTCCCCGGATCGCAAACAGTGAAGCGCGTGGCGGAACAGGAAGGTTTGCATCGCATTTTTCAGGATGCCGGTTTTGAGTGGCGCGAGTCAGGATGCTCGATGTGCCTCGGGATGAATCCGGACATTCTGCAGCCCGGAGAGCGATGCGCCTCGACCAGCAACCGTAATTTCGAAGGCCGCCAAGGACGCGGCGGACGGACGCACCTGGTTAGCCCGATGATGGCTGCTGCTGCGGCGATCGCAGGGCACTTCACGGATATTCGGAATTGGAAGTTTCAGTGACCATATGAAAGCGTTCACTGTACATCGCGGGCTCGTAGTTCCTCTGGATCGCGTAAACGTCGACACCGACCAGATCATTCCCAAGCAATTCCTGAAGCGCATTGAGAAGACCGGCTTCGGGCAATTCCTGTTCTATGACTGGCGCTTTGCCGCCGATGGCAAGGAGAATCCAGACTTCGTGCTCCACGATCCTCGTTATGCGGGCGCAAGCATCCTGGTCGCCGGCAAGAATTTCGGTTGCGGATCTTCGCGCGAGCATGCGGTGTGGGCTCTGGCGGATTTTGGTTTTCGCGCCGTGATTTCATCCTCATTCGCCGACATCTTCGCCAACAACAGCACCAAGAACGGATTTCTCACCGTGCGCCTCACGGATGGAGAGGTCGAAGAACTGATGCGGCGCGCGCAGGACATCGACGCATATCAGCTCGCCATCGATCTGGAGAAATGTGAGGTCCGCGACGACAAGGGGTTTCACGCCAGGTTTCCGCTTGATGAATTCGTGCGTCACTGCCTCCTGAACGGACTCGACGATATCGGGCTCACGCTGCAACATCAGTCAGAAATTGAGGCCTACGAGAGCCGGCACCCCGCACCGGCGCCGTGGCAGGGCGCCTAAAGTCAACGACTGGTCAATGGGAGTAAAGATTTGTAAAACCGCCCGCCGGATTCTTGACTGCCTCGTCTGCACAGTTGATGCTGGTTCTGGACGGTTCTACGATAGACAAGTCGTTCTGCTCGCTCCTGTCGCGGAGGATTGCCTGGCCGTCCTGCCACCTTCGGACAGGAATGCTGAAACCGAGATTACAATGCATACGTCTAACAGTTGAGCCGTGCCAACTGTCTGTGCGTGAAAGGTATTCCTGGACTAATCCTGTGAACAACAACTCTATTCCTGTGTCCCGATTCCCCGGTCCGCATCGCGTGGCCGGTCCCCGCTCGACCGTCGTTCTGATCCTGGGGGCACTCTGCTTAGGGCTGATTGGCTGCAGCAGCTCGGGCGGTGGTGCCAAGCAGCAAAAAGCGCAAGCGGCGTCTCCTCGCCCGGTTTCTGTCGCCGTGGCGACGGTGCAACAGCAGGATGTGCCCGTATATCTCTCCGGCCTCGGCTCGGTCACCGCCTTCAATACCGCCAACATCAAGAGCCGCGTCGACGGGCAGATCATGAAAGTGAATTTCGTCGAAGGACAATTTGTGAAGAGAGGCGAGCTGCTCATCGAGATTGACGAGCGGCCCTTCCAGGTACAGCTCGAGCAGATGCAGGCGCAGCTTTTCCGCGACCAGGCCCAGCTCCGTGATGCCAAGCTGAATCTTGACCGCTACACCACGCTGATTCCCTCGGGAAGCATCGCGCAACAGCAGGTGGATACGCAGAAAGCCCTCGTCGATCAACTGGACGGCACCGTGCGCAACGATCAGGCCCAGATCGATAATGCAAAGCTGCAAATCACGTACTGCCATATCACAGCGCCATTCGATGGCCGCGTCGGACTGCGGCAGGTTGACCCTGGCAACATTGTTCATGCCTCCGACACGAACCCGATGCTGATCCTCACGCAGTTGCAGCCCATCGCCGTGATTTTCACACTGGCCGAGGATGTGCTGCCGAGCGTTGCCGAACATATGCGGCACGGAACGCTCGAAGTCGATGCCTTCAGCCGCGACGATCAAACCAAGCTGGCCACCGGCAAGCTGTTGACGATCGACAACGAGATCGATCCCACGACCGGCACCGCAAAGCTCAAGGCTGTCTTCGACAACAAAGAGAGTCACCTCTGGCCTAACCAGTTCGTGAATGCGGACCTGTTACTCGAAACGCGCAAGAACAGCACCGTCGTCCCGACTGCAGCGGTGCTGCGCGGGCCGCAGGGGACTTTCGTCTATGCCATGAAGCAGGATAAGACGGTGCAGGACCGGGCCGTGACCGTCGCGCTGACACAGGGCAATACAACGGTCATCACCGCCGGGCTGAATCCCGGAGACGTTGTGGTCACCGACGGACAGGACAAACTGCAAAGAGGTAGTACGGTCGAACCACGCGCTACGCCGCCAAGCACGAACAGCGGCGGTGCGCCCACGGCCGCGATGGGACCTGGCCACGGCCAGACTAGTAGCGCGATTTCAGGGATCCCGGCTTCATGAGTCCTTCACGGATTTTCATTCTGCGTCCGGTTGCGACCACGCTGCTCATGTTTGGCGTGCTGCTCGTGGGCTGGGTCGCATTCACGCAATTACCCGTCTCTGCCCTTCCGGAAGTTGACTATCCCACCATCGAAGTCGTGACGTTTTATCCGGGCGCCGATCCGGATGTGATGGCGTCATCAGTGACGTCGCCCCTGGAACGCCAGTTTGGGCAGGTGCCCGGGCTGAGCCAGATGACCTCCACTAGTTCATTTGGCAGTTCGGTCATCACGCTGCAGTTTGGACTCGATCAGAACATCGATGTGGAAGAGCAGCAGGTGCAGGCTGCCATCAATTCTTCATCGACGTATTTGCCTGCCGACCTGCCGAATCCTCCCATTTACAACAAGGTTAATCCCGCGGACGCGCCCATCCTCACGCTGGCACTGAGTTCAGACTCGCTGCCGTTGCCCAAAGTGGAAGACCTCGCGGATACCTCTCTGGCGCAGAAGATTTCGCAGTTGCCCGGCGTGGGACTCGTCTCGATCAGCGGCGGTCAAAAGCCAGCGGTGCGAATTCAGGCTAACCCCACGGCGCTCGCTTCCTATGGGCTCAGCCTGGAAGATCTGCGCGCGGCGCTGGGACAGGCCAACGTCGATCAGGCGAAAGGTGTCATTGACGGCTCCCGGCAGTCTTACACCATCGGCGCAAACGATCAGCTCTTCTCAAGCGACCAGTACAAGCCCATCGTCGTGGCTTACCGCAACGGCGCCCCGGTGCGAGTCAGCGACGTTGCTAACGTGGTCGACAGCACAGAGAACAACCGGCTCGCGGCGTGGATGAACCTCACGCCCGCGGTCATCGTCAACATCCAGCGGCAACCGGGCGCCAACATCATCAGCGTCGTCGACCGCATCAAGAAGCTGCTGCCGCAATTGCAGGCTTCGCTGCCCCAAGCTGTCCGCGTGGACATTCTCACGGACCGCACATTGACCATCCGCGCTTCCGTCAAAGACGTCGAATTCGAGTTGATCCTGGCCATTGCTCTCGTGGTCATGGTCGTATTCCTCTTCCTGCGGAATCTCGCCGCCACCGTGATTCCCAGTGTCGCCGTGCCGCTCTCACTCATCGGCACGTTCGGCGTGATGTACCTGCTCGGCTACAGCCTGAATAATCTGACGTTGATGGCGTTGACGATCTCTACCGGATTCGTCGTCGATGACGCCATCGTCATGATCGAGAACATCGACCGCTTTCTCGAAGCGGGCGATTCTCCTCTGGATGCTGCACTGAAGGGATCGAGTCAGATCGGTTTCACGATCATTTCGCTGACGGTTTCCCTGATCGCGGTGCTGATCCCGCTGCTCTTCATGGGCGACATCGTCGGCCGGCTCTTCCGCGAATTCGCGGTCACGCTGGCGGTCACGATTCTGGTGTCAGCGTTTGTGTCTCTTACGCTGACGCCAATGATGTGCGCCAAGCTGCTGAAGCACCGCAAGGATGGCCAGAAAGGCCGGTTTTACGAAGTCACCGAGGACTATTACAACCGGATCATTGCGTTCTACGGCAGGACGGTGAAGTTCGTCCTCAAGCATCAGCCGGCAACGTTGCTCGTCACCTTCTCGACGCTGGTCCTGACGCTGGCCTTGTATGTGATCGTGCCCAAAGGATTCTTCCCGGTGCAGGATACCGGTGTCATCCTCGGTGTTTCCGAGGCTCCTGACTCGGTTTCGTTCGAGGCCATGGCGGAGAGGCAGCAGGCGCTGGCCAAAGTCATCCTGCAGGACAAGGATGTCGAGAGCCTCTCGTCCTTCATCGGAGTCGATGGGACGAACACGACGCCTAACGCCGGTCGCATCCAGATCAACCTGAAGCCACGCGACGAGCGCAGCGACGATGCGTCCGAGATCATCCGGCGCTTGCAGCCCCAGCTTGCGAACGTGCAGGGGATTACCCTCTACATGCAGCCGGTGCAGGATCTGACCGTGGAAGATCGTGTCAGCCGCACGCAATTCCAATATTCCATTGAAGACGCCGATGCCCAGGAGTTGGCTCAGTGGACGCCCAAGCTGGTGGCCAAGCTCAGCACGCTGAAAGAACTGCATGATGTGGCAACCGATCAGCTCAACAACGGCTTGAAGACCACAATTGCCATTGATCGAGATACTGCGTCGCGTCTGGGAATTTTCCCGCAGGCAATCGATAACACGCTCTACGACGCCTTCGGGCAGCGCCAGGTCTCAACGATCTTCACGCAGCTGAACCAGTATCACGTGATACTCGAAGTCATGCCGAGTTTCGCGACGACGCCGGACTCGCTGAAGGATATCTATATCCGCCCGAGCGTGGTCACGCCGAACACTGGAGCTCCCACCGCCAATGGAGCTGCCGTAACCACAAGCGGCACTCCGGTTCCGATCTCCACCTTCACGCAGATGCAGAACAGCAATTCCTCGCTGGCGGTCAACCATCAAGGTCAGTTCCCCGTGGTGACCCTATCGTTCAATCTTGCCCCGGGGGCATCACTCGGCGAGGCCACCAAGGCGATCCAGCAGGCAGAGAAAGACATTCAGCTTCCGGCCAGTATTCACGCCTCTTTCCAGGGAACAGCAGCCGCCTTCCAGAACTCGCTCGCGTCGGAACCGTACCTGATTCTTGCTGCTGTCATCACGGTCTACATCGTGCTTGGAGTTTTATACGAGAGCTACATTCACCCCATCACCATTCTGTCGACGCTGCCCTCCGCCGGCGTGGGGGCGATTCTTGCCCTGATGATCACCGGCAACGACCTGACCGTGGTGGCGCTGATTGGAATCATCCTGCTGATCGGCATCGTGAAGAAGAATGCAATCATGATGATCGACTTCGCGCTCGAGGCTGAGCGCGAAGAGCACAAGCCGCCGGAAGAGGCGATTTATCAGGCCTGCCTGCTGCGCTTCCGGCCCATCATGATGACGACAATGGCGGCGTTGCTCGGCGGACTGCCGTTGGCGCTGGGATCGGGCACCGGCGCGGAACTGCGCCGCCCGCTTGGAATCACCATTGTCGGCGGACTGTTGCTCAGCCAGTTGCTGACCCTCTACACAACGCCCGTGGTTTATCTGTGGTTCGATCGCCTGGCTCAGAGGTTCTCGCGCTACCGCTTAGGCAACGAGATTCCTCCGGAGCCGATGCCCGCGGATTAGCGTATGAGTATTTCGACTCCATTTATTCGTCGCCCCGTTGGAACATCGCTGCTCACAGCGGCACTGTTACTCTCCGGCATCCTCGCGTTTAATTTCCTGCCGGTAGCGTCGCTGCCGAAAATGGATTTCCCGGTGATCAGCGTGGGGGCTGGCCTGCCCGGAGCCGATCCTCAGACCATGGCCTCAGCAGTCGCCACGCCGCTGGAGAGGCAATTCGGCCGCATCGCAGCAGTGAATCAAATGACCTCTTCGAGCCAGCTCGGTTCCACTGGAATCGCGCTGCAGTTCGATTTGAACCGCAACATCGATGCCGCCGCGCGTGATGTCCAGGCGTCCATTAACGCGGCTCGCAGCCAGCTTCCTGCCAACCTGCCCAGCAATCCGAGCTACCGCAAGGTGAATCCTTCAGATGCCCCGATTCTGCTGTTGGGATTGACCTCCGACACGGTGACGGTGCCGCAGATGTACGACGCGGCCGATTCCATCCTGGCGCAGAAGCTCTCACAGGTCGACGGAGTTGGACAGGTCTTTGTGTGGGGTTCGTCTCAGCCCGCAGTCCGGGTCGAAGTAAATCCGACCCTTCTGAACAAGCTTGGCGTGGGGCTCGACAACGTCCGCAACGCTTTAAATGCGGCGAATGCGAACCGGCCCAAGGGGCAAGTTTCCGATAACACCAGATCCTTCGCCTTCGACGATACCGACCAGCTTTTTACCGCCGACCAGTACCGTCCGCTGATCGTCTCCTATAACCACGGTGCGGCGGTGCGGCTTGGAGACGTCGCAGACGTGAGCGATTCCATCGCCGACGTTCGCACACTTGGACTGATCAACGGCCAGCACGGAATCGTGATTCCCGTCTTCCGGCAGCCGGGCGCAAACATCATCGATACGGTGGATCGGGTCCGCTCGCTGATCCCGTACCTGCAATCCTCGATTTCGCCCGCGATGAAGCTTTCGATCGTGATGGATCGCACGACGTCGGTGCGCGCCTCGGTCCGGGATATTGAAAGAACGCTGTTGATTTCGGTCTTCCTCGTAATCATGGTCGTGTTCGTTTTCCTGCGCACGGCGCGCGCCACCATCATCCCCAGCATCGCCGTTCCGCTATCGCTGGTCGGAACCTTTGGTGGGATGTACCTGCTCGGCTATAGCCTCGACAATCTTTCGCTGATGGCGCTGGCCATCTCCACTGGCTTCGTCGTCGACGACGCTATTGTTGTCCTGGAAAATATCACCCGCTACGTCGAGCACGGCATGGATGTGGTGAAGGCCACATTCAAGGGAGCGGCCGAAATCGGGTTCACCGTTCTTTCCATGAGCACTTCGCTCGTGGCCGTGTTCATTCCTTTGCTACTGATGGGTGGGATTGTGGGACGGCTGTTCCGCGAGTTCGCAGTAACGCTCAGCATTGCAATTGGGGTTTCACTGGCAGTGTCGCTTACCACCACCCCAACGATGTGCGCGAAATTCCTTCGGCCCCCCAAACCACAGAAGCACAATATTTTCTACCGCTTCAGTGAATGGTGCTTCGACCGCCTGCTGATCACTTATACCTATGCGTTGCGCTGGGTGCTGCGGCATCAGCCTCTCACAGCGATAGCCACAATCCTGGTTGCGGTTCTGAGCGGCTACCTGTACGTCGAGGTGCCCAAGGGTTTTTTCCCGCAGCAGGATACCGGACGCATTCAGGGCACGGTGATTGGAGCGCAAGACATCTCCTTCCAGGCGATGAGCGACAAGATGAGGCGCTACATCGCCATCGTGATGAAGGATCCGGCAGTGGATACCATGGCTGGGTTTACCGGCGGGCAAACAGCGTTGAACCAGGGCCGGTTCTTCATGATGTTGAAGCCGCTGGAGGAGCGTGGTGCTTGCAAGAAGCAGCATTTTTGGGAAGCTTGCCAGTACGTCACCGCCGACGATGTAATCAACCGCCTGCGCGGAAAGCTGGCGGTTGTGCCCGGGGCGACGCTCATCTTGCAGTCGGCACAAGAACTCACCATCGGCGGCCGCTACGGCAATGCGCAATATCAATACACGCTGCAGAGCGGGAACCTCGACGATCTCAACACCTGGGCGCCGCGCCTGCTCGAAACGCTTAAGAAGATTCCTGAGTTGCGGGACCAGAACTCGGACCAGCAAGATAAGGGACTCCAGGCGCAGTTGGTGATCGACCGCGATACGGCCAGCCGACTTGGCGTCACGCCGCAAACCCTCGACAACGCTCTCTACGACGCGTTCGGTCAGCGCCAGGTCTCCACCATGTACCGCCCCCTCAATCAGTATCACGTGGTCATGGAGGTTGCTGCGCAATTCCAGCAAACTCCTGAGGCGCTTCAGAACATTTATTTGCGCTCCAGCACCGGTACGCCCATTCCCCTCTCCGCATTTACGCACTTCCAACCCTCGAATACTCCGCTCGCGGTGAATCACCAGGGCCAACTCCCTTCAGTGACGATCTCGTTCAATCTGGCGCCCGGAGTTTCTCTGGGCCAGGCTACGGATGCGATTGAGAGAGCTGAGCGCAACATCGGATTTCCGCCGACCATCCAGGCGAGCTTCCAGGGAACAGCTGCCGCATTTCAGGATTCGAAATCGAACATGCTGGTCCTGATCATCACAGCTCTTGGGGCCGTCTACATCGTGCTGGGAATGCTCTATGAGAGCTATGTCCATCCCATCACGATTCTTTCCACGATCCCTTCGGCGGGCGTTGGGGCGCTACTGGCGTTGATTCTCACTCACAATGAACTGAATGTCATTGGAATGATCGGGATCATCCTGCTGATCGGCCTCGTCAAGAAGAATGCCATCATGATGATCGACGTCGCGCTCGACGTGGAGCGGACGCAGTCCAAGAAGCCGGCAGAGGCGATCTACGATGCTTGTCTCCTGCGCTTCCGGCCGATCATGATGACGACCATGGCCGCGCTACTCGGTGGATTGCCTCTCGCGCTGGGCACTGGCACCGGATCGGAGTTACACCGGCCTTTGGGCATCACGATCGTCGGTGGCCTCATCGTGAGCCAGATGCTGACCCTCTTCACGACGCCGGTTGTTTATATCTATCTCGATCGCCTGCGGCTGGCCCTGCGCCGGGGCGAAGACCACGCTCTTCCGGATACTTCGGCCGGGCAACCCAGCCCCGCGCACTGAAACAGTCTTAACGATCTACGTTTGCGAACACTTCGGGCTTTCGCCCCGGTGCAACCTGCCCCTGCCCACGTCGCATCGCACGACTGTGCTGCAGCGGGTCTCGCGATACGGTAATCTTGTCGGCTGCGACGATAGCGCGGGGCACGGTCCGGCTGGCGCCGAGGCGTCATGCCTTCGGATGTGGCATCATAGGTCTACGCTGTCCAGTCACCAGGAGTTGCTTTCATCCGGGATATTGCGGGTGATGCGGCAATCTTTTGTTTCAATATTTCTTTCAGGAGTTTGGGATGCTAAAGAAAGCGGCGGTCATGTTCCTGTTGTGTGCGGGCATGGCCATGTGGGTCGGTTGCGTGAAGACGTCGAGCCGGTATCTCTACGCCTCGATCCCGCAAAGTGCGCAGATCGTGGAGTATCGCGAAGATCCAAACTCAGGTGTTCTCACCATCCTCTCGACGAGCCCCATTACGGCCGGTCCCGCGGTGCAGTCGATTGTGGTTACACCCAACAAGCAGTTTTTGTACGCCGCCAATTCCGGCGCGAATAACGTGTCCCGGTTCGCCATCGACGGCGCCGGTTCGCTGACCGAGATGACTCCGCGGACCACCGTCGGCACCGCACCGAACCTGGTCGTTATGGATTCGGCCGGGCAGTTTCTTTACGTGGCGAATGCCGGGTCCAATGACATCTGGGTGTTTCAGATCGATTCGAGCAGCGGAAATCTCACCCAGGTCGGAAGCGCGTTTCAGATTGGCATTTCGCCGCTGAACATGAAGCTTTCGCCTTCAGGCACCGTTCTCTACGTGACGGGCGCAGCCCAGTTGGCCGGCCAGCCTGGATATCTCGAGACCCTCAGCGTTAACACCAGCGCGACTCCACCGCTGTCGCTGATCCAGGTCACGCAGCCGGGATCGAGTCCTTATGGACTGGCGATCAATCCCGCGGGTACTTCTCTCTACACTGCCAATTTCGGCGACAACACCATCTCGGAATTCACCATCAACTCCGACGGCACCCTCACGCAGCTCACTGGCTCTCCGATTGGCGAAACTTACACCGGCCCGGTGTCGCTGTTGATCGACAAATCCGGCAAGTACCTGTACGTGGCGAACCAGCAGAGCTCCGGCAATCTGGCGGGCTATGCCATCGGTGGCGACGGAGGTCTCACGCTGTTGACCAATTCGCCGTTTGCCACAGGCGCGCAACCGAGCTTCATCGCCAGCGATCCCGGCGGAGGGTTCCTCTTCGTGGGGAATCAATCGAGCCCGGTGGTTCAGTCCTTCCGTCTCGATGCGAGTAGCGGCACGCTCACCTCTGTTGCCTCCTACACGGTGCCTGGTACTCCAACATCGATCGTCGTATCGCCGTAGGTCTGTGCGGCCGGTTTGCCGCCCAAAACCCAGGCGCAGCAGGCGTTTTCTGTTGACAAGCGGTTGACAATTCGGGCTGCCCGCGTCTGGGAGAATACTCTTGGATCCCGGGCTCCAACGGTTTATCGACGGCGGTCATCTAATATGCTTCCGACCGTTCAGGAAGCAAGCATCTGGCTTGGGGTGAACCGGACTCATCATGAAAATATCCAGCGCCGCGAGCGCGTTTCCCAAACACTACTATTCACAAAAATTCCTGCTCGAACAGTTGCAGCAGTACTGGGGAGACCAATTGCGGAATCCGCAACTGCTGGCTCGCCTCCATCGCAATGTAGCCGTCGAGGGCCGCTATCTCGCGCTGCCCACCGAGCAGTACTACGACATCAAGACCTGGGGCCAGGCTAATGACAAGTGGATTCAGGTCGCCCAGGAGCTCGGAGAGCAAGCATTGTGCCGCGCCCTGCATCACGCCGGGCTCGAAACGCGCCAGTTAGGTTCTCTTTTCTTCACCTCGGTGACGGGGATTTCCAGTCCCTCGATCGATGCACTGCTGATCAACCGTATGGGACTGCCGCAGAATATCCGCCGCGTGCCAATCTTTGGTCTTGGCTGCGTGGCCGGTGCGGCCGGCATCGCCCGTGCCTCCGACTACGTTCGCGCTTACCCCGGGCAGGCTGCCGCGCTGGTCTCCGTAGAACTGTGCTCTCTCACGATCCAAAAAGAAGATCTTTCGGTGGCCAACCTCATCTCTTCCGGTCTGTTCGCCGATGGAGCCGCCGCCGTCATTGTCGCCGGAGACGACGTTGAGTCGAACGGACCCGAAATTCTTGCCACGCGCTCAGTGTTCTACCCAGACACCGAAGAGATGATGGGATGGAAGATCACGGAGAAGGGATTTCGGATCACGCTTTCTCCCGAGGTGCCCACGCTGATTCGTGAGCATCTGGGTCATGACGTCGACGCATTTCTCGCCGATCACGGCTACCAGCGCAGCGATCTCAAAAGCTGGGTCCTGCATACAGGAGGCCCCAAGGTGCTTGAGGCTACTGCCGCGGCTCTGGATCTGCACAACGGCCAGCTTGATGCCTCGTGGGATTGCCTGAAACGGGTCGGAAATCTATCTTCCGCATCGGTTCTCGTAGTGCTCGAAGATGTGATGCGGAACCGGCGGCCGGAGCCCGGAACGCTCGGCCTTCTCGCCGCAATGGGCCCCGGTTTCTGTTCCGAACTGGTGCTGCTCCGATGGTAGGTTGCTTAGCGTGATCCCGATCCCTTCAACATCGACGGATGTTTTCGTAATTGGCGGCGGTCCCGGGGGGCTGGCTGCCGCGATCGCAGCTCGTCAAAAGGGTTTTGATGTGATCGTTGCCGACGGCATGGAACCTCCCATCGACAAAGCGTGCGGCGAGGGGCTGTTGCCCGATGGCGTCGCCGCCTTGGAGCGTCTCGGAATCGAGCTCTCTTCAAGCGATGCGCGGCCCTTCTCAGGAATCCGCTTTCTGAGCGCAACACAGTCTGCCGACGCTCCCTTCGCTCCTCCCGGTTGCGGGCTATCCATTCGCCGAACCCAACTTCATCGAGTGATCCTCGGTCGAGCCGAACAGGTCGGCGTGAAGTTTATGTGGCACACACCGGTCACCGGCATTTCGCCCGAGGGAGTGCGGCTCGCGAATCGCACTGTCCGCGCGCGTTGGATCATCGGTGCCGATGGCGCAAATTCCCGGGTACGGCGATGGTCCGGCCTCGATCATGGCCCGCGGCCCCGCATCCGCTATGCCTTCCGCCAACACTTTCAGATCGCGCCCTGGACCGATCACATGGAGGTCTACTGGGGCAGGGAGTGCCAGGGATACGCCACAGCGGTCGGAGGCGATCAGGTCTGCGTCGCGCTCGCCTCGCGCGACCCTGGCTTGCGCCTCGAGGAAGGGCTGATGCTACTGCCGAGGCTGCGCCAACGGCTCGGCGTGGCGAAATCGGTCTCATCGGAGCGGGGTGCGCTAACTGGGAATCGTCAGCTTGATCGTGTGTGGCGAGACAACGTCGCGCTCATTGGTGACGCTTCCGGCACCGTCGACGCCATCACAGGAGAAGGCCTGGGTCTTGCGTTCAGTCAGGCCGTTGCGCTGGCCGCGGGCCTCGCGACAGGCAACCTCGACCAATACCAGCGGGAGCATCGAAGCCTGGCAATGCGCCCCCTCTGGATGGCGAGGTTCATGCTGAATCTGGATCGGCGCCCCTGGCTGCAGGAACGAACGCTGCGCGTCTTTCAAACTCGCCCCCGGATTTTTCGTCGCCTCGTCGCCATGCACACGGGTGTGCTGCCGCCGCTGCATGCCGTGAAAGATGGTCTTGCGTTAGGATGGGGCCTCCTGACTTCATCCACTTGAAAGGCAAATTCAGGAACTTGCGAGCCCGACTTTCATCGTTGATTCTTCTCAGCCTCGTCACTTCGGCCGCTGCCCAGCAAGTTACGCTGCAGGTCGATCCGCAAAAGACGTTGGCCCGATTTATGCTCGATGCCGCTTTACACAGTGTGCATGGCAGCTTCCGGGCTAAGGCTGGTTCGCTCCAATTCGATCCTGCGTCCGGCGCAATTTCCGGGGAGTTAGTAATCGACGCCAAGAGCGGGCAGTCCGGGAATGGCATGCGCGATCGCAAGATGCACAAGGATGTGATCGAAAGCGACGCCTATCCTGATATCGTTTTTCGCCCAGATCGGGTTTCTGGGTCGGTCGCGCCGCAAGGGAAGTCGTCGGTCAGGGTTCACGGGACAATTCGCATCCACGGCGTCGATCGGGAGATCGAAGTTCCCGTTGTTTTTGAAATGGGCACCGGCAGTTGGACCGCCGATGTTCACTTCAGCATTCCTTATGCGAAGTGGGGGATGAAGAATCCCAGCAACCTTTTTCTGCGGGTCAGCGATACGGTGGAGATCGATCTGACCGCTTCCGGCGCCGTAGCATCGGGCGGTGCGGGCGGACAAAGTCCCGCCCAGTAACCAGCCTTTAGTATTTGCTCTGCGGTGCGATCCCTTTTCCCTCGGTGCAAAGATAAGACTTCCCAGCCGGAATATTCTTGAACTCTTCGGTCCTGCCGCTCGGCCACTCAATCACCACTCGTTTCACGTGATCCTCCATCGCGAGTCCGAAGGTCACTGGTAACTCCGACTGCGAGAGATAACTCGATCCACCTTTAACCATCCGTGATTGGGTTACGCCACCAGCGGTAACGCGAATCACCGCTCCGATGCCGTCGCGATTCGACTTCGTGCCCACCAGGTAGAAGCGGATACTGCGGTTGCGGCTCAATTGATCGTTGCGATAGAGAAATGCCGAACCGTTGTTGGTCGTCAGCAGAAGGTCGAGATCGCCATCGCGGTCATAGTCGCCATACGCCAACCCGCGCCCGACTTTCGGCTGATCGAAACCGCCGCCGATTTCGCCAGCCACGTCGGTGAAGTGTCCCTTTCCGTTATTCAAGAAAAGTTGAGGAGGCTGCGCATATCCCACATTGCCGCGTATATTGCGCACGGTTTCGTCGATATGACCATTGGCCACCGCAAAATCCAGCCAGCCGTCCAGGTTCATATCCAGGAACACGCAGCCGAAACCCAAGCTGTTCTTCGAAGCCATGCCCACCCCGGACTGAGCCGCGATGTCTTCGAATCCCCTGCCAGTCGGGCGATACAGCCCGATCATCTCGTTGTCGAAATTCGTGATAGCCGCGCCAGTCGCCCCCGAGTTCTCAAAATCGGCGGCGTCAATTCCCATGCCGGCGCGAGCTTTTCCCTCCGCGCTGAACGCCAGCCCAACTTCCACGGCGACATCTTTGAACGTTCCATTGTGCTGGTTGCGGTAAAGTTTGTTGGGCTGCGTGTCGTTGGCCACCAGTAAATCCGGCCATCCGTCCTGATTGTCATCCAGCAGAGCGACGCCCAGCGATTTCGAACTGCTGTCGAAGATTCCGCTTGCGGCCGTAGCATCTTCGAACGTTCCATCGCCGCGATTGTGAAAGAGCCAGCACGTCGCACCCCGATACGCCTCCGGAGTGCAATACGACTTATGCTTGCCGTCGAGGCTGCAGAAAATATCGTGATCCGGCGACCACTTCACGTAGTTGCAAACGAAAAGGTCGAGCAGCCCATCGCGGTCATAGTCGAACCACAGCGCAGAAGTGCTCAGGCCTTCACGTTTCCCAAGTCCACTGGGGTTCGTGACATCAACGAACGTGCCTTTGCCGGTATTGCGGAACAGGTGGCTTTGCCCAACACACGTGACATAGATGTCTGGAAATCCGTCGTTGTTATAGTCGCCAACCGCAACTCCCATCCCGTAGAGTTCGACATCCAGGCCCGCGTGCGTGGTCACGTCGGTGAACGTGCCGTCTCCGTTGTTGTGATAGAGCCGAAGAGGGGTGTGATTTTTCTTGTGTCCGGGCCAGTCGGCGCCATTGATCAGCAGAATGTCCTGCCAGCCGTCGCGATCGTAATCGAGGAAGGCGCAGCCCGAGCCCAGTGTTTCCGGAAGGAACTTGCCGCCGAACGCCCCGCTATTGTGCTGGAATTGAATGCCCGCTGGCGCGGTGACATCCGTCAGCCGAAAGCCGGGCGATGCAGGAGAACCCGCCTGCCCAAGCCCCAAGCCTGGACGTAACAGTTGCAACGACGAAGCGAACCCTGCCATCCCCCACAGGAAAGACCTGCGATTCACGGAACGTTCACCAGCCCCGCGCGGATCGCGTATACCACCAGTTCGGCAGTCTTGTGAATGCCCAGGGTGTTCATAATATTGGCGCGATGGACGGCGACTGTGTTGGCGCTTAGATCGAGCGCAGTCGCAATTTCCTTATTGGACTTTCCATCGACGATCATCTGCAGCACTTCCAACTCGCGCGGCGTAAGTGCCGCATTGCGCTCGCCCTTGAGCACCGTCCGCTGCTCGACCTTCGGATCGAATACTGTTTCGCCCGCCGCGACCTTACGCACCGCGGCGCCCAGTTCCAGGTCCATCGCCTCTTTCAGAACATAACCTTTCGCACCCGCCTCTATTGCCTGCCGTACCCACGTGTTCTCCGTGTGCATGCTGAGCATGAGCACCGCTGTCTTCGGACACTGCTCGAGAATGCCGCGCGTGGCCTGCAGCCCGTTCATTCCCGGAAGAGCGCAGTCCATCACCACCACTTCCGGGCGCAGTTGCTTCGCCAGCTTGATCGCTTCTTCTCCGTCGCCCGCTTCGCCGACGATTTGCATGTCCGGCTCATCTTCGAGCATGCGCCGGAAACCGCGCCGGACCAAGCTGTGATCATCCACGAGCAAGACTGTGATCTTCTTTTCCATACGCCTCCGCTTTTTCCCTTGGCACCACCAGGCGCACCAGCGTCCCGCCCTCATGCGGACGGGAAAACGTAATCTGCCCGCCCATCAACTCGGAGCGCTCGCGCATCGCCACCAGTCCGATGCCCTGCTTCTTGGTGCGTTCCGCAAATCCGCTGCCGTGGTCTTCGACTTCCAGCTCCAGCGTTTGCGGCAGGAATCGCAATCGCACCCAAACCTGTTTGGCGCCCGAATGCCGCGCCACGTTGTTCAAAGCTTCCTGCAAGACGCGATAGATGTGAACTCCGGCCGCCCCATCCACAGCGAAGGCCTGCCCCTGCTTCTCATAGGATATGGCAATTCCCGTTTGCCTTTCCACGTTCGGAATGTACCAATCCATCGTGCTCTCCAGGCCCGCCTCGTCGAGCATCACCGGATGCAGCGCCTGCGACAGGCTGCGCACGCTTTCGAGCGTGGACTGCACGATCTGCAGAACCTCCTGCAGGTCGGTTCGTAACGATGAGCCTTCGGGCGCATGCGTTCCCGCACGTCGCAGCATCGAGCCCACCGCGGTCAGGACTTGTCCGAATTCGTCGTGCAATTCACGCGAGATGTAGCGTAGTGTCGATTCCTGAGTGGAGATCAGCTTCTGCGCCAGCTCGCTGCGTCTCTCGGAGATCTCCGCTAATCGTGCAAACAATCTCCGGTTCCAGCGGATGATGGAAAGGCTGCTCAGCAGGATCGCCAGCAGGGTCGCGGCAAGAAATACATAAACCTGCCGCTGCACGCGATCGTAAATCTGCACAATCTTCTGGGTCGCCTGCTCCTCATTTTCCGTGTTCTGAACGAGAAACCGCGCCACCGCCGTACTTAACGTCGCCTGCCGCTCCTGCAGCGATTGAATCTGTCCTCGCGCTTCCTGCGTCTGTCCATTCTGCGCCAGGGTGAACACGCGGTCCACGGCGTCCCAGAACTGGTTGAACGAAGATGCGAAAAATGTGCTCTGCTCCGGAGTCCGGCTCGTGGCTGCAAGTCCCGCTTCCAACCGCATCGCGTCGTCCAGATCAGTGCGGATGCGCTGGAACTGCGCCGACCACGCCGTCAGCGGATACGGCTCGTCTCCGCTGACCATATCCCGCAGCGCCACGGCGAGCAGGTTCAAATCGTTCTGGATCCGCAAAAGTTGCAGCGAGTCTTTGCGGTTGCGGTCCACCAGTTCGGTCTGAAACTTCCGCAGACCGGTCACCTGCCACGTGATGTAAGCCGAATACGCCAGCACCGCCGAGAGCGTGATCAGCAGGCCCAGCAGCAGGCCCAGGGTGGGCGATCGGTCGGGCGAAGACGCGCGGGGCACGCCCCGAGCATACAACGCCGCTGCATGGCCTGTCACAGGGCCCCGGATATGTGACAATGCAGTAATAAAGAAGCGTGGCGGCCTGCCGCGGAGTCAAACAGTAGATTGAGTGCCCCAGCTAAAGAGCAGCCGAAGCCCCCGAAACTGCAACGCCTGAAGGCCGTCTGGCCCGAAGTGTGGAAGCTGATGCGTCCGCGCCGCGGCTTGCTGGCCCTCGGCTTTGCCTTGATGGTCATAAACCGCCTTGCCGGCTTCGTGCTCCCATATTCGTCGAAGTTTCTCATCGACGACGTGGTTGGGAAGCATCACGTCGGACTTTTGAAGCCTCTCGTTTTTGCCGTGCTTGCCGCCACAGTCGTGCAGGGCGTTACCTCGTTTTCGCTGACCCAATTACTTTCGAAGGCTGCTCAGCGCCTGATCGCCGAACTGCGCGAGCAGGTCCAGAAACATATCTCTCGCCTGCAGGTTGGTTTTTACGATGCCAACAAGACCGGGGCCTTGGTCTCGCGGATCATGAGTGATGTCGAAGGCGTCCGCAACCTGCTGGGCACGGGGCTCGTGGACTTCAGCGGAGGTCTGGTCGCGGCAGGTATCGCGTTAGTCCTCCTGATTCGCATCAGCGCCCCACTCACGCTGATAGCGGTCGGATCGCTCGGCTGTTTTGCGTTCGCCCTCAACCGCGCCTTCGCCACGATCCGGCCAATCTTTCGTGAGCGCGGCAAAATCAATGCGGAAGTGACCGGCCGCCTGACCGAATCACTTGGGGGCGTTCGCGTAATCAAGGGTTATCACGCGGAAGAGCGTGAGGAGCGGGTTTTCGCCCAAGGAGTGCGTCGTTTACTGGATAACGTCATGCGCACCCTTACCGCAACGTCGCTGATGAGCCTTTCCGCCAGCGTGCTGTTGGGCGTGGTCGGAGCCGCCACCATGTATGTCGGCGGCCGGCAAATGGCTTCCAATCATCTGACCGCGGGCAGCTATTTCTCGTACAACTTTTTGCTCGTTTTCCTGGTCGCTCCCATCATGCAGATCGTCTCCATCGGTACGCAACTCACGGAGGCGTTGGCCGGCCTAGAGCGCACTCAGGAAATCCTGAGAGAGCGCCCGGAAGATCAGGATCCTCGCCGAACCGTTGCTTTGACCGATGTTGTGGGGACGATCGAATTCGACGACGTCACCTTCAGTTACGACGGAAAGCACGAAGTCCTTCACGACATTTCCTTCCTCTCGGAACCGGGCACGGTCACCGCGCTGGTAGGATCGTCCGGCTCCGGGAAATCCACTACGATCGGCCTGATTTCCGCTTTCTACGTGCCCTCGCAGGGCACAGTTCGCGTGGATGGAATCGACCTGAGCACGGTACGCCTCGACTCGTTCCGCACTCGCCTCGGAGTGGTATTGCAGGAGTCATTCCTTTTCGACGGCACGATCCGCGAAAACGTCGCCTTCTCGCGCCCGGAAGCGACGGAAGAGCAAATCATGCGTGCCTGCCGCATCGCGCGTGTGGATGAGTTCGCCGAGTCGTTTGCCGAGAAATATGACACGATCGTCGGCGAGCGGGGAGTTAAGCTCTCTGGCGGCCAGCGCCAGCGCATCTCGATTGCGCGCGCAATCCTCGCTGAGCCTCGCATCCTCATTCTCGACGAGGCAACTTCCAGCCTGGACTCGGAATCGGAGCACATGATCCAGGAAGGCCTCTCCTATCTCATGCAGGGACGCACCACGTTCGTGATCGCCCATCGCCTCTCGACGATTCGCCGCGCCGACCAGATCCTCGTCATGGAGCAGGGACGCATCGTCGAACGCGGAACCCACGCGCAACTGTATGCCGCCCGCGGCCGCTACTACGATCTGTACACTCGCCAGCACGGGGTCGAAGAGAATCTGTTCCTGGCCCCTGGCGAAGGTGACACTGTCACGGCTGGCGGAAACGGTGGCCCGGCCAAGAATGGCGAACCGAAAGCAGGAGATGCCCTGAGTGTGCTGCGAGGTCAAATTCGTTAATCTATGACGACCGCTCCCGTGATTCCTGCCTCGCGTGGCACAATCGCGATCCGCAGTGAGAATGTCAGCCGCCATTACCGCATGGGCGAGACGCTGATCCGTGCCGTCGAGGGCGTCTCACTCGAAATCCATTCTGGCCAGTTTGTCGCGCTGCTGGGAAGCTCCGGATCCGGCAAGTCGTCGATGTTGAACTTGATGGCGGGGCTGGACCGCCCCACGTCCGGCAGCGTGATCGTGCAGGATCGCGATCTTGCGAAGATGTCGCGCGAAGAACTGGCCAAGTACCGGCTGCACGTCGTCGGGATGGTGTTTCAGTCTTTTAATCTGATCGCCAGCATGACGGTTGCGGAGAACGTCGAATTGCCGCTCCGGTTTGCGGAGGTCGAACGCAGCCGCCGTGAGACTCTGGCTCACGAGGCGCTCGAGCGCGTCGGCCTTCGGGCGCGCATGAATCATCGTCCCAGCGAACTCTCCGGCGGCGAGCAACAGCGCGCTGCGCTGGCCCGGGCCCTCATCAACCGTCCGCAGCTTCTTCTCGCCGACGAGCCGACGGGGAATCTCGACAGTCACACCGGGACCGAGATCATGGACCTTGTGCGGGAATTCAATCAACAACTTGGAATGACCGTGGTCATGGTGACGCACGAGCGCGCGCTCGCGGAACGCTATGCCCAGCGCATGATCTTTCTCGCCGACGGAAAGCTGATCGACGATCGTCCGAACGCTCCGGCTACCACGCAGGGGAAAGAAGTATGAAGATTCCTGACCTAACCCAGCTTGCCCTTCGCAACCTGCGCGAATCTGTGCTGCGCAATTCGCTGACAACGGTGGGAATTTCTGTCGGTGTCGCGTCGCTGGTGGCTATGCTTTCTCTCGGCACCGGCTTGCAGCAGTTATTCACGCGGCGCCTCGCCAAGTCCGGCCTGTTCGATACAGTCATCGTTTCTTCCCGCCGCGAGATGCGCGGTATGGGTCGCGAAGAAGAGCGAAACGGTCCCAATCCCGGCGAAAGCCGCGTGCTCGACGAATCCGCGCGCCTGGAGATGGAAAAGTTGCCCGGCGTCGACGAAGCCTACCCGGACATCCGCTTCGCCACCGAACTTCGTTTCGACGACAAACCGCACCTGACCATGATTTCCGCTTTGCCGGAATCGGCGAAGTCCAACGATTCTTTCGAAGGCATGCAAGGCAGTTTCTTTACTTCCGAAAATGCTCCTGAGGTAATCCTGCAGAAGTCGTTCGCCGAGGAGCTTCTTGGCAAGACTCCGCCGCTGGGCACGCCGGATCCAGGCGTCGCCGAGCTTGCGCCGCCGCTCCTGGGCAAGGAATTGACCATGCGCTACGCCCAGCGCGAATCCGCATCGCCAGCCGCTGGTGCCACCAATCCAACCGACGTGGCCGGAGCCGCCTATTCTGTGGTCTCGCGCGAGCAGAAACTCAAGATCATCGGCATTTCCGACCTCGATCCTGAAAGCATGCGCGGTCCCATGCGCGCCAAGGTCTTCCTGCCTCTGAAGCTTGCCGAGAGCCTGCATGTGATGCAGCCGACGGACCTGCGCGAAATCTCGAGTGCCACCAGCAATCAGCCCGTCTATTCTTCGGTCAGCGTGAGAGTGAAGAATCCCAACCAGGTGCAACCGATCGAGGCCTCCATCAAGAAGATGGGATTCACCACGTTTTCCATCCTCGATGCCAGCCGCAGCCTGCAGCAGGTCTTTCGCGTCCTCTACGCTTTCCTGGGAATTTTCGGCAGCCTCGCGTTAACTGTCGCGTCGATCGGTATTGTGAACACGCTGGTAATGGCGATCCTCGAACGCCGCCGCGAAATCGGCATTATGAAAGCAATTGGCGCGAGCGACCGCGACATCCAGAAGCTCTTTTTCGCCGAAGCCGGTGCAATGGGGATTCTCGGAGGCATCGTGGGGGTTGTTCTCGGCTGGGCGATTGGCCAGATCATCAACTTCGGCACAAACATCTACCTGCGGAGCCAATCCATTCCGCCGGAGCACTTCTGGGCCGTCCCGCTCTGGCTGGCTGTGTTCGCCGTGGCGTTTGCGTTTGTGGTCAGCCTGGTTTCCGGGCTTTATCCTGCGGGACGCGCCGCCCGCCTCGATCCGGTGCAGGCACTGCGCTACGAATAGAGCATGCGTCTAAAATTCCGCCTCTTACTCCTGTCTGCGACGCTCGCCGCACTCGCCGGCGCTCGCCGGACCGAAGCGCAGAGCCGCATCGACTGTAGCGCTCTTCAGAGCCGGATCCTCAACCAGGCCATGCATTACTGCGTCTACCTTCCCGAGGGTTACGACGCCGGCGCGGCCCAGCATCCGCCTCGCCGCTATCCTGTGCTCTACTTCCTCCACGGTCTCGGCGATAACGAGCAAACGTTATTCAACAGCGGAGGATTCACTCTCATCGACGACCTCCGCCACCAGCACAAGATGGGCGACTTCCTGATTGTTGCACCCGAAGGACGCCGCAGCTTCTACATCAACTCTGCCGACGGTAAGTTCCGCTATAGCGATTTCTTTTTGCAGGAATTCATACCCGGGATCGAGAAGAAATACCGTGTGGTTGCTACGCGAAATGGCCGCGCTATCAGCGGCATTTCCATGGGCGGATACGGCGCCCTCCGCTTCGCCTTTGCGCATCCCGAGCTATTCTCAGCGGTAAGCGCACAAAGTGCGGCGCTGATCACCGAATCTCCAAAGCAACTGGATATGGCCGAGCAGGCGGGAAGTGGCCTCGGCCGCACGCTGCAGGGCCCTTTCGGAATGCCGATCAATGAGGCCCACTGGGAGCAAAACAATCCATTCGTGCTGGCGAAGAAAAATGTCTCCGCGATCGGACGTATGACGATCTACTTCAATTGCGGGCAGGACGACAATTACGGATTCGAGAAGGGCGCCGCCCAGTTGCACGAGGAACTAGTGAAAGAGGGAATCCGGCACGAATACCATCCCTATCCCGGCGATCACAGCTTTGGATACTTCCTATCTCACTTCGAAGAAGTCATGGAGTTCCACTCGCGCGCCTTCCACCTCGCGCCTTAGTTGGCCGTCACTCGCCGCCCCGTAGCCGGCGGCCGTCTTACCTCGAAGCATCGCCCAACAGAATCATCCGCATCGAAATACTGCCGAAATCGAACCCCTCGTACGGATACGACACGGCGTCGCGCTCATCGGTGCTGCCCATGCAATAGAGCAGCGGAAGATAATGTTCGAGCGTCGGATGCGCCGTGTGAAGCAATTTCTCTCCCCACTTTTGCGGTTCGGCCAGGGCTGCGGCATCGTGGCCATTGACCGCATCCTTCACCTTCGCATCAAACTCCACCGCCCAGTCATACGCTCCTGACGGTTTCTCCCAGTCAATGCGTCCGAGATTGTGCACGATGTTTCCGCTGCCCAGGATCAGGACTCCGCGCTCCCGCAAGGCCTGAATCTCCCGGCCCAACTCAAGATGTCCCTTAAAATCTCGCCGCGCATCCAGGCTCAACTGGAACGCCGGCACGTCCGCCTTCGGATACATGTGCCGCAACACGCTCCATGATCCATGGTCGAGCCCCCATTTTTCGTCCGGTAGAATTTGCGGATCAGCGGCGAGCTTCTCCGCCTCCATGGGTGCACCCGGCGCCGGATATTCCACCTCATACAGCGCCTTGGGAAAGCCGTAAAAATCGTGAATGGTTCGAGGATGATCCGACGCCATCACGTGCGCCCCGTCGGTCACCCAATGCGCCGACACGACGCAGACCGCCTTCGGTCGCGGCAATCGCCCGCTCAAATCCGTCAGCGCCTCCGTAAACGCATTCTTCTCGATCGCGTTCATGGGCGATCCATGCCCCACAAACAAAACCGGCATCTTGGTCAAAGTAGTGTCCATCCGGAGAGACGTAGCTCAGCTACATCTCAAACACAGCCACGTAGGAGGTAGCCGTAATCTTTTGATTAAGCGAAGCGAAGAAGGATTCGAGTTGTCGAATCGCGCGAATTACTGCAGATCCGACTTGTCCGGGTTGTAGTAGAAGCGAAACCGCAACGCGAGGTAGGGCCCGGTAAACTCGCCGGGAAGCGGAGGAAACGGATTAGAAGTGGTGATACCGATCCACGCCGCTCGGTCGAGCGCTCCATCGTTCGATGTGGCCACAATATGCATATCGGCTATCTGTCCATCGCGGGTAATTGCAAATTCAATTGCCAGCTTGCCCTTCTTCATCTCGGCCGACTCGGGAATCGCCTCGTACCAATTCTTCCGAACTTCAGCGACCACTCTCTGTAAGTAGGGACCGAAATCAACTCCTTGGGTATCGCTAAGAATATCCAGCGCACCCTGTTGCCGTCCCTTGGCGCCCGTGCCTAGCCCAAAATCGCCCTCTTGCCCCCCGCCACCTCCGCGATTCGCAGCTGCTGCCTGAGTCGCCTGCTGAATCGCCGAACCTGCACTCATTCCACCAGCGTACTTATTGAAAACATTCTTCTCATTATTGGCGGCAGGCGGCGCCTGCAACTGAGCCGTCTGGTTCGATTGAAATTGCGGCCGCGCAGTCTGCTGTTGCGGGCCTTGTTGCTGCGGTTGCGGCGAAGGCTGATTCTGCGCCATGGCCGGCGGCGCTGCCGGCATCGGCCGTGCCGCTCGCGGCCCTTGCAACCCCGGCACTCCTGGAGGCGGAGTCGCCAGCATCTTGCGCAATTCTTTCGGATCAAGTTCCGGATGCCGCGACATCGCGATCCGGTCTTTGTCGGAGGCAATATTCGTGTTCGGCTTATGTGGAGCTTTCTGCGCGTCCGGCGGCAGCGTCAGGAAAGTGACATTCTTGTCCTTCGCCGCACTGATCGGCACAACGACTGCCCGATGCCACGGAACATATTGCTGAATAAGCTTGAACTGCCACAGGAAGATAAACATCACCAGGTGGAAGATGACCGAGATCCACAAGGCTTCCCGTTTGCGCGACCGCGCCAGGTCGTCTTGCAACTGGATGAGCAGGTGGGGAACCCGCTCGTCGAGCTCGCGATACGCTGTCTCCCAGCCGCGGACGTCGTACAGCCCAAGCTGCTCAGGCTGGCCTTTCTCTGGCGGGGCGACGGGGTCCTGGAATGGAATCTGCGTAATCGGCATGCGCTCGTCTTAACGGCTAAGACCTGGCAACACAACTCTCCCGCGAATCAGATCTGGCTGGTTAGACACGAAATGCCCCGGCAACGTTGTACCCGGTCCTTCGTGGGATTGCTGCCAACTCTAAGCGCGATAAAGCCAAGTTACCCTTATTTTCGCATCTTTCCCTCAGCGTGCCCACCACAATCGGGTCAAGACTTAGGTGTGTAAACAAATGTAAATCAGCCGCAGGAAGATGGCTCGCAACCGGGAGAAAACACAAGCGAAGAGTGACAGACCAAAGAGGGCAAGATGGGAAAACAAGCGCGGGAGACGGCTTTAGCCGCTGACGGCCACAGCCGATATCAGCTCCGGACTTTCGCCATTCCGGCGAGGTCGATTTTCTTTCCATGCGCGCGAATCGCCGCCACGATCTCGAGTGCCAAGGCCAGCGCACGCCGCCCATCCTCCGCCGAAACCGCGGGCGTCGATCGCTCCCGGACCGACCGCAGAAACGACTTGAGCTCTGCATGGAGCGGTTCCTCGGCGGCGACCGGGGGCTTAGCTACCCCAATCTGTGGATTCACTGACGGCATGCTCCCCGAGCTGCCGTCCTGTCCGACGGTGAAAACCATCACTTCCTGGCGCCCATAATCGATCGACACATATTGCTTTGGCTGGAAGAAGCGCAGCTTCCTTACCCGCTCCGTCGAAACCCGGCTGGCCGTGAAATTTGCGATGCACCCCGATTCGAATTCCAGCCGCACATTCGCAATATCCACTTTTCCCGACAAAATCGGAAGTCCCACCGCCCGGACTTCCTTTACCGGGGACTTCGCGAATGCCAGCACAATGTCGAGATCGTGGATCATCAGATCGAGCACCACATCCACGTCCAGTGATCGCGGCGTAAAAACGCTCAACCGATGCACCTCAAAAAACATAGGCTGAGTCAGGATCGGCAATGTTGCGCGCACCGCGGGATTGAAGCGTTCCAGATGCCCGACTTGCGCCACCCGCTTATGCTTTGCCGCGAGTTCCACAAGTTCGTCGGCTTCGGCCAGCGTCGAAGCAAGCGGCTTCTCGATCAGGACATCCACTCCAGCCTTCATCAACTCGCGCGCCACCGCCAGATGGTGAATCGTAGGAACCGCCAACGACGCGGCCTGCAGCTCGCTGTGCGTCGTCAGCAATTGATGCACCGAGCCGAACGCCTTGCACTCGAACTCCCGCGCCACCGCGTCCGCGCGGTTCACATCCGGATCGACCACGCCCAGCAGCCGGACGGGCTCTCCCTGCAACTCAAGTTCTTTATAGATCCGGGCGTGATTTCGCCCAAAGACACCCACACCCACTACAGCGACCGAGATCGGACTATGCGCTGACAGGAATCATTCTCAATGGCCGGTAGCCGGAAAGAAATTGTAAACGGAAATCGGCGAAAGAGCACACGCCTGCCGCCCATGCCTATGTCTTGATAGTATGCGCTTTCTTCAAGATCGCAATCTGACCGCCGTGATAAAGCTCGTGCTGCACCATGCCATGCAGCATGTGGTAAAAGTCATAGCGCTTTCCCGGCACGCGATCGAGAAGCCGTTGATCGCTCAGTTTCGCCACTATCCGCGTCAACGTGTCATGGGTGCGGAACGTGTCCGCGATTGCCTTGCGCCATGCGGCTCCGGTCGGCTTCGGAGAGAGCGGGAAATTCGCCAGCCCTTTCGGCTGGCTCTTCTTTCCGTCGAGCCGTGTTAGAGCGACGCGATCCCAAACGGCAACGTGCAACAACAACTCCCAGATGCTGTGAGCGTCGGCGACCGGCCGCGCCGCTGCAGTTTCCGCGTCAATGTCCTCGACAAGTTCCTTCAGGCAGGGCCCGTGCCAGGCCTCTCCATAAAACGCGCGATGCAGTTGATCGGCAATCCGGGCCGCCTCCGAACTCTTTTTGGTTTTTGCTTTGCTCATTACCTCGCGCTCTCCTCCGCCACAATCGCAATCTCCGCCGCATCCGCCGCATCCACCACCTTCTGCCCATCCAGAAACAGGCATTTGCCCGCATCAAGCGCCAGGCACGTAGCTCCCGCGGCCCGCATCACCTCGATTGTCTTGATCCCGACCACCGGGACATCGAACCGCATATCCTGATTAGGTTTCGCGATCTTCACCACGGTCAATTCTCGGCTCAACGTGGAAGCGTCTCCGTGCAGCGACTGCATGATCAGCCCGGCGCGCTCGATGGTGGCATCTGTCCCCTCCATCGCCTCCACCGCCACGCACGCCGATTCGGCAATCACTACCGTCTGTCCGATATCATGCTGCCCCAAATGTCGCGCCACGGCGCGCCCATACTGAATGTCTTTTCGCTCTTGCTCATCCGGCGCTCGTTTGGTCGAAACGCCCGGTTTCACCAGCAGCGGCTCGAGCAGCCACGTGGACTTTTCCAGCGTAATTCCCTCGTCGCCCAAGACCTTCGCCACCGCCCCGAGCAGCGAATCCGTGTTCCGCGTTGTCAGCGACAGCAGCAGCTTGGCCAGCCGCCAATCCGGGCGAATGCTCGAAAAAATCTGCTTATGCTTCACCTGCCCGGCCATCACGGCTCGTCGCACGCCCGCGTTCTGAAACGTCTCGATCAGTCGGGAAAGTTCTCCCAGCGATAGCCAGTGCACCGAGGTAGCGCCACGTGATTCTATCTCGGGAAAAGTTTCCTCCTTGATCGCAGCGACCACGACCTCGTATCCCTGCGCCCGTGCGGCATCGAGCACGAGAAAGGGGAACTTGCCGTTGCCTGCGATAAGACCGATTTTTTCCTGGGACATAATTGCCGTGGCCGGAGTCAGTCTAGCATCCGGCAGGAGCCTCCCCGCCTACAGCAGCCCCGGGTTAGCCAGATCCCCGGATTCGAGAGTAGAATTCGCCCGTCGCTATTCATCACCTGCCGAGCCGGTTGAATTACCTCCGTTACTTGTTCCGGCACGGCGAAACATACGATTCTGAAGCGATTCAAATGATCGCTGAATGAGAACGCTTTTCGGAATTGTTTTGTTCGCGGCTCTGTCCCTGCAAGGTGCATCCCCTGCGCCCAAGGCGGAGCTTTCCGGCTGGTGCTGTCTTTGCATGTGCCACGCTGTCGATGAGAGCAAATGCTCCGGAGAGTGCCTCAAGATGCAGCACTCCAAGCGCATCATCGAAGAACCTGAAATGGAAAGCTGCACGAAATCCTGCCAGCGTCAGGGCGTCAAGCAGGTCCACTACGAGCAGCAATAAGAATTCCGGATTTTCCGCGTGGTAAGCCGCAGGCCGCAGCTTTACTTGATGATCCCGCGCTCCGAAGACTCAATGAAACGAATGAGCATGTCGACGTCTTCGCTCCGGTCCGCCTCTGACTTGAGCTTCTCCAGTGCCTGCGATGTGTTCCGTTTCGAAGCCAGCAGAACCTTATAAGCGTGATGGATTTTTGAAATTCGTTCCTTCGAAAATCCCCGCCGCTCCAGCCCGACTTTGTTCATCCCGTAGGCGTGCGTGTCTCGCGCCGCCGATGTCATGGAGAAGGGAAGCACGTCCTGCGTGATCGTCGTCCCCCCGCCAACGTACGAATGCGCTCCAATGCGCACAAATTGATGCACCGGGCACAGGGCCCCCACGACCGCCCACTCTTCCACCGTCACATGTCCCCCGAGCGTCGCGCCGTTCACCAGCATGGCGTGGTCGCCGATGATGCAGTCGTGACCGATGTGTGTGTACGCCATGATCAGCAGATGGCTCCCAACTTTCGTGAGTCCTCCGCCCTTCACCGTGCCACGATTAATCGTGACGCATTCCCGGATTTCATTGTGATCGCCGATCTCAAGCCGGGTCGGCTCCCCTTTGTAGGTAATGTCTTGCGGAGCCATGCCGATCGCGGCAAAAGGAAAGAATGTATTGTTCGCACCAATCCTGCTTGGACCTTCCATGGTCACATGCGAGATCAGCCGGCAATTTTCGCCCAACTCCACATCTGCGCCGATCACGCAAAACGGGCCAACCTCGCAGGAGGATGAAACCTTGGCCTTCGGATCGATCAAAGCCGTTGGATGTACGTTCATGCGGATGGACTCGTTCGCCGGATCGCTTGCGCCGGGAAGTCAGGCCTCGCTGTTCCCGCCGCCGTCGCTGGATCTGCGTCCACGATCGCTCTCGATCAATTGGCACGACACGATAGCCTCCGCGACTCGTTTATCGCCGACATACGCGTAGCCCTGCATCTTGGCCGCGGTCATGCCCGGCACGGCGCGCCAGCCCTTCACTTCCACCTCCAGGCGAAGTTGGTCTCCGGGGCTTACCGGCCGCCGGAATTTCGCCCGTTCGATCCCGGTGAACACCATCACTTTGTCGTGCCGGTCTTCCACCTCGGTAAGCAACAGTGCTCCGCCTGCTTGTGCGATCGCTTCCACAATCAGCACTCCCGGCATGATCGGCAGCCCGGGAAAGTGTCCATTGAAGAACGGTTCGTTGATGGTGACGTTCTTGATCGCGACAATGCTCTCCTTGCGCTTCAGTTCCAGCACCCGGTCGATCAGCAGCAGCGGGTACCGGTGTGGAAGGATCTTCAGTATTTCGTGGATGTCGAGCACGGCCTTGCTCCCAACAGGTGAAGTCTCGGTAACGGCAGGAGTGCTCTCAGTCATAATGAGTCCCAAGCAGCCTGAAGATTATACTGTACGGCTCGCGCCTCCCCGGAGGGCCTCCCAGCCCTGAAGGGGCGAAACGTCATAGCCCAGGGCCTAAGCCCTGGGAGGAAACGGACACCGGATCGAGCCCCCGCAAGGGACGGCCCACGCTGCTCTAAGCATTTCTCAATATGCCGAAAACGAAACCGCATAAATCAACCGCCGATCCGATCTGGTACGACCGCCTGCGCCACTTCGAATCCCGCCTCGAATCTCTCGTCGCGATGATCCGCGAATTCGTTGAAATTGAATCCCCCAGCGACAACAAACCTGCCGCGGATCACATGGGCGCTCATCTGGCAGACCGGTTTTCCTCCTTGGGCGGGACCGTCCAATTCCACGAGGCTGCTGGTTTCGGCAACAACCTGCAAATCAACTTTGCCGGCGCCGCCATGCGGAAGCCCATTCTTCTGCTTGGCCACTTCGATACCGTCTACCCGCTCGGCACGCTCGCCAAAATGCCCTGCCACATCGCCGACGGAAAGATGTATGGTCCCGGCGTCCTCGACATGAAATCCGGCGTTGCGCTCATGTATTCCGCGATAGCAGCGCTCAAAGACTGGTACGGAGAACTGCCGCGCCCGGTCATCGTATTTCTCGTCTCAGATGAGGAGGTCGGCAGCTACTCCTCCCGCAAAATCACCGAGGCGCTCGCAAAACAATCCGCCGCGGTGCTGGTCCTGGAGCCGGCGGCCGGCATGCACGGCGCCGTCAAGACCGCCCGTAAAGGAGTTGGCGATTACACGCTGACCGTTACGGGCATTGCCGCCCACGCCGGCCTCGATCCCGGTAAAGGGCACAGCGCCATCTGCGAACTGGCGCGCCAGATCACGGCGATCTCAAAACTGAACAACCTTCAGCAGGGAATCTCCGTCAATCCCGGCGTCATCCGTGGGGGAACGCGAACCAACGTGGTCGCGGCCGAGGCAGCAGCGGAAATCGATGTTCGAATTACCCACGCAAAACAAGCTGCAACTCTCGACCGGAAGTTCCACTCTCTCAAACCATTCGACAAGCGTTGCAAGCTGCACGTCGAAGGGGGCATCAATCGTCTTCCTATGGAGCGCAAGGCAGGCGTAATCGCCCTCTACAAGAAGGCACAATCAATTGCGCAGCAGATCGCTTGGGAACTCGACGAAGCCGCGGTCGGTGGTGGCTCTGACGGCAACTTCACCGCAGGACTTGGCATTCCAACCCTTGACGGCATGGGAGGCGTAGGTCAGGGCGCTCACGCGCTACATGAACACATCCTTATCTCGGAACTTCCGCGGCGTGCCTTGCTGCTCGCGGCCATGATTGAAAGCAGCTAGCGGAGGATTTCTCCATGCTCAAATTCATGGTGGTTCTCTACCGGCGCCCCGACATGACACATTCGCAGTTTCGTCGCTATATGGAAGAAGTCCATGGGCCGCTGGCGCTGAAGCTTCCCGGCCTGCGCAAGTACACCCAGAATTACATCTGCAACGACCCCAAACGACTGCCCGGATGGGATTGCATCGTCGAACTCTTCTTCGATAATTGGGAGGGCATGGAGGCCGCGTGGGCCAGCCCCCAGGGAAAAGCGGCCACCGATGACCTTCCACTTTTTGCCGATCTCACCCGCAGCACCTGGTCGGCAATGGAAGAAGTTAAGGTGTTAACGTGAACACCAGGAAGTAATCCATCTTGTCGCCCTTCACGAAGTCATACTGATCCGCCAGCGTGTAGCCCGCCTCTTTAGCCTCGCGAACCACAATATCGCGATTCACGCCGTGATCTTCGCCGTTGCCGTTGCGGTCGATGATGCCCACCTTCGCGCCGGGCCGAAGTGCGGCCCGCAGATTCTTCATCAATACGATCGGCTGCGCGACTTCGTGATACGTCTTCAGCATCAGAACCGCGTCCACCGCCTTCGCGGGCAGCCGTGGGTCGTCTGGCGTACTCAGGATCGCTTTCACATTCGGAAGCTGTTCCTTCTTCGCCCGGTCTTCGATGTAGTGGATGGCCTCGTCATTGATGTCCACCGCGTACACTTCCCCAGTCCTGCCTACGCGATGCGCTGCTCGCACCGTAAACCATCCCGATCCCGCGCCGACATCGGCCACGCTTTTTCCCGCCGTAATCCCCAGGATGTCCATCACTCGATCGATCTGCAAACGCGTATCCCGCCCGGGAGTCTCAAAGATCGAGAGGTCTCCCTTGTACGGCTCGCTGGTCTTACGCTGTTCGGTGGACTGCGCCTGCGGGACCGGCGCGGCAGGTAATGCGAGCGAGGAAGCAAACAACAGGGACGCGACAACCAGGATTCGAAATCTTCGCACGAGAACCACCTTGGGACAGGATTCTTCCTCAACAATAGACTGATTCCGCGGCGCTTTGTAAGCTGCTAAATGGGGCAGCGAATCTGGTTCCCCGGTGAGCCGTATTTTGACTCGCCGCGTGGGGTAGCCTAGAATTTTAATGTAAGTCCCTGCTGTGGCCTGCACGGTGCGATCCGTGCCAACGGAGGAGTTTATGGGTGAGGGTCTATTTCAACCGTTTCACATAATCTTGATCGTCGGGATCGCCCTGCTCCTTTTCGGCCCCTCGAAATTCGCTTCCCTCGGCCGCGGCTTGGGAGAAGGTATCCGTAACTTCAAATCGGCGATCAAAGAAGGCGAAGAAAAGAAGGACGAAAAACCCGCCGAAAAGAAATCCTAGCCGGTAAGATATGCCGTCAGAAATAAGCCTTTGATCGGAATACCAGCCTCGTAACGAAAGCTCTCAAGCATTCCTTCGTACAACTTCGTGCCCTTCGTGGTTAAAGGTTTTATGAATTCCTTCGTGTAACTCGTGCCCTTCGTGGTTAAAGGTTTTATGAATTCCTTCGCGCAACTTCGTGCCTTCGTGGTTAAAGGTTTTATGAATTCCTTCGTGCAACTTCGTGCCTTCGTGGTTAAAGGTTTTATGAATTCCTTCGTGCAACTTCGTGCCCTTCGTGGTTAAAGGTTTTATGAATTCCTTCGTGCAACTTCGTGCCCTCCGTGTTTAAAGGTTTTTAAAATCTTTCTTCTGGTGCCTGAATGTTTTCCGTGGTTGATGTCTGTCACTCGACCGGTGTCCCCCGAAGCATCCGGTATACCAACGCCACCGGCAATCCAACCACGTTGCTGTAATCGCCCTCAATCCGCGGAATCCATCGCGAGGCCATGCCCTGGATCGCATACGCCCCAGCTTTATCCATGGGTTCGCCAGTAGCCACGTAAGTCTTGATCTCGCTCTCGGAGATTGCCGTCATAGTGACCAGGGTAGTTTCCGAAGCAATCCTGATTTCGCAATTCTTCGTCTCCCGACCCCGAATCTCAGCACCCGAATCATGGAACTGGCCCCGAGGTCTCGTCTCCCGACCCCCGGACCACTGCCCACCAGCCACCCCCGCGACGAGACACACTCCAGTTATGACTTCATGCACCCTGCCCGACAACATCCGCAACATCCGCGCCGCGTCAGCCGCATCCACGGGTTTGCCTAGAAGCCTGCCATCGACGACAACAATCGTGTCCGCGCCCAGCACCTGATCGCCCGGACGCTCCCGCCACACCTTCAGCGCCTTCTCCCGCGCCAGCCTTTCGGCGCACTCTCGCGCCGATTCGCCCGCGAGCGCACTCTCATCCACATCCGCCGGCTGCACGACAAACGAAATCCCGGCGTTGCGCAGTAGTTCCTGACGTCGAGGCGAAGCCGAGGCAAGCACAAGCATGGAGATTTGATTTTACGGGAAGCGCGTCAGCGCAGGCCCACCGTCCCGCGCCGCTTCGATCAGCTAGGCCGAGTCGTATCCCACTCCATCCTTGAAAACCGTTGCCACATTTTCTATGTCCTCAATCTTCTTCGACGGATCACTTTTGATCACCGGCAGGCTCTACTGCGAGCTCGCCATCCCAAAGTCCCTTCGTGCTTACCTGCTAGAATCAACTGTTGCCCGCTCCCATCATGGATTCCCAGCACATCCGCAATTTCGCCATCATCGCGCACATCGATCACGGCAAATCCACGCTCGCCGACCGCCTGCTGGAGTTGACCGGATCCCTTACCGCGCGCGAGATGCAGGCCCAGGTGCTCGATTCCATGGACCTTGAGCGCGAGCGCGGCATCACCATCAAGGCCCACGCCGTCCGCATGATGTACACCGCCAAAGACGGCGAAACCTACCAGCTCAACCTCATCGATACTCCCGGCCACGTTGATTTCTCTTACGAAGTTTCGCGCGCCCTCGCTTCCTGCGAAGGCGCGCTTCTCATCGTCGACGCCTCCCAGGGCGTCGAAGCCCAGACGCTGGCGAACTCTTACCTCGCCATCAATCATGGACTCGAAATCATCCCCGTCATCAATAAGATTGACCTGCAAAGCGCTGACATCCCCCGCACCAAGGAGATGATCGAAAGCGCCGTCGGCCTTGATGCAGCCGACGCCGTCCTCATCAGCGCCAAAACCGGCCAGGGCGTACCCGACGTTCTCGAAGCCATCGTGCGGCGCATCCCGCCGCCCAAGGGCAGTCCCGAGAATCGCCTGCAAGCCCTGATCTTCGATTCCTGGTTCGACGCCTACCGCGGCGTCATCGTTCTCACTCGCGTCTTCCAGGGCACGCTGCGCAAAGGGCAGAAGATCCGCCTCTGGTCCAACAACCGCGTCTTCGATGTCGAATCTCTCGGCGTCCTGACGCCCAAGCCGGTTGACGTCGACGAACTCAAAGCCGGTGAAGCCGGATTTCTCATCGCCAACATAAAAAACGTTGCCGATACAAAGATTGGCGACACCATCACCGAAGAAGCCAATCCCGCCATCGAACCGCTGCCGGGCTTCGAAGAGATCAAGCCCATGGTGTTCGCCGGCCTATACACCGTCGATGCCCACGAACACACGCAGCTCCGCGAAGCGCTCGAAAAGCTGCGTCTTAACGATTCCTCGTTTTTCTTTGAGCCGGAAAGCTCCGTCGCGCTCGGCTTCGGCTTCCGCTGCGGATTCCTCGGCCTGCTCCATATGGAAATCATCCAGGAGCGCCTCGAGCGCGAATTCGGCCTTGACCTCATCACGACCGCTCCCGGCGTCCGCTACAAAATCACCCTCACCGACGGCTCGTGTCTTGAGGTCGACAATCCTTCGCGTTGGCCAAATCCTTCGACAATCGCCAAGATCGAAGAGCCCGTCATTCTCGCAACGATTCTCACCGCGGAAGAATACGTCGGGGGAATTCTCGCGCTGGTCGAAGAAAAACGCGGCAAGCAGAAAACGTTCGAATACGTCGCCTCCACTCGAGTAATGCTGCACTACGAGCTGCCGCTCAACGAGATCGTGCTCGACTTCTACGACCGTCTCAAATCCGTCTCCCGCGGATATGCCTCGCTTGACTATCACCTTGCCGACTATTGGGAATCGCCCATGGTCAAGCTCGATATCCTCGTTGCCGGGGATCCCGTCGACGCGCTCTCGATCATCGTTCACCGCGACTTCGCTTACGAGCGCGGCCGGGCCCTGGTCTCAAAGATGCGCGAACTCATTCCCCGCCAGATGTTCGAAGTCCCCATCCAGGCATCGATCGGCGCCAAGATCATCGCCCGCGAGACCGTTGCCGCCATGCGCAAAAACGTTTTGGCAAAGTGCTACGGCGGCGACATCACCCGGAAGCGCAAACTGCTCGAGAAACAGAAAGAAGGCAAGAAACGCATGAAGCGCATTGGCCGCGTCGACATCCCCCAGGAAGCCTTCCTGGCGGTCCTGAAAGTTGGCGAAGGAAGCGGCAACTAATCAGGGAGCCACAGCCGTTTGTGCCCCCCTGTGGTGAGCATTCTTCACCCGTAGCGGATTCCCCGTGAATGCTGCTGCCTCCCAAAATTTCCAATCCCACCGATCTGCTTTTCTGCTGCGGCATTGCAAGAACGTGCACACTAAAACCGCTCAAAATCGCATGATTTCTGATAGGACGCATACCCAAAATGTGCAAATCTCAAAACAGAAAAAATTCCCGCCGTCGATAACCTCACTTTTTGTTAATCCGCGATGAATTACTTAACTGGTTACTCCTCATCGGGTTATCCGGCAATGGAAGCATCAGCGAATGCCGACCGAACGGTAGGTTTCAGGGAGGATTTTGAACTCGGTTTTCGATTCCACAAGCTTTTCCACAGGCTGGGGGTGTCTTCGCCGGGTGCCTTGCAAGCATAACTCTTTACAGTACTTACCGCAGGCGACTACGGGCTTTCCCTGATGTCGAAGTTATAAACATTTCTCCGCGGCCTATCACTCTTCGATATCCCCCCCGCCGTCCATCATGTTCTCGAACCGGGTGCACGATTTCAAGAATGCCAGTCTCACTTTTCCGATCGGACCATTCCTCTGTTTGGCGATGATGATCTCGGCGCGCCCCTGCAACTCCGGATCGTCCTGCTTGTAGACTTCCTCGCGGAAAATAAACATGACAAGATCGGCATCCTGCTCGATCGATCCCGACTCGCGCAGATCCGCCAGTTGCGGACGATGATCTCCGCCCCGGCTCTCTGGAGCGCGGCTCAACTGCGATAGCGCAATCACCGGAACGCTCAATTCCTTTGCGATTGCTTTCAAGCCTCGCGAAATCGCGGACACTTCCTGCGTGCGGTTTTCATACCGCTTGCCCCCGCCCGACATGAGCTGCAGATAATCGACAATCAATAAATCCAGCCGCCCGTTTTGCGATTGCTTCAGCCGCCTCGCCTTCGCCCGCATCTCGCTCAGCGAGATGCCAGGAGTGTCGTCGATGTAAATAGGCGCGTGCGCCAACTGTTCCATCGCCCGCACCACTTTCTTCGTATCGTCCTGCCACAGCGAACCGGTGCGCATCTTGTGCGCATCCACGCGCGCCTGCGAGCACAACAGACGCATCAGCAGCGCTTCCCGCGACATTTCCAACGAGAACACTCCCACGACCTGCTGATTTTCGATCGCCGCATTCTCGGCGATATTCATCACGAATGCCGTTTTGCCCATCGAAGGCCGCGCCGCAATGATCACCAGGTCCGATCGCTGCAGCCCGCTCGTCATCTCGTCGAGATCGGAGTAGTGCGTGGCCAGCCCGGTGATGCGCTGCCCGCGCTGCAGAATCGCATCGACTGAGCCGAACGATTCGCGGACGATCTCCTGCACGCCCATGAAGCCGCGCCCAATGCGCTTTTCCGACAACTGGAAGATCGCTGCTTCCGCGTCGCTCAGCACATCTTCGGCTGCGTCCGACTGGTCGGCCGCACGCGCGATGGCCGTGTTCGCCGCCGAGATTAGCCCGCGCAACAGCGCCTTGTCCCGGACAATCTTGACGTAGTGCTCGATGCTTGGCCGCTCGGGCACGCCGTCGACCAGGCTCGACACATATCCCACATCGCCGATCGACTGCAGATCCTTGTGCCGGTCCAACTCTTCGATCAGCGTGATCATGTCGATCGGCCGCGAAGACTCCGCCAGGTCGATCATGCGCGTGTAAATCCGCCGGTGCGAATCGAGTGAAAAATCCTCGACCCGTAAATGCTCCGCCGCCTGGTTGTATGCGAAATTGTCAAGCAGGATCGCGCCCAGGATGGACCGCTCTGCTTCTACATTTGCCGGAAGACTGCTGATCGCGTAATCGGAAGTGGCCAAAGTCCTCACGCCCCATCCCCGGAATGTGCCGCAGGCAATTTCGGGGTGCGTTCAAAATGTTTTTCTGTGTCCGTGATCTTACCCTGAGTCGTCTTGTGAAATTTCTGCGACGCTGTGGAACACCGTTCCTCAATCAAATTTTTTCGGATACCAAAGTGCATGTATCCCTCGCCGCGCCACAAGTCTTCGCTCGCCTCTCGCAAAACGGCTCGGCCGTAGTATTACATTGGGGCGAACAAAAGTCGAATACGATTTTTAAACAGCGAGGACTGGCGGGCTTTCCACAACGAAGAGTGTGGAGATTACCTCCACACTCCCAGAATCAACCCCATAATCACGAACGACACGGTCATATATCCGCCATTGATCAGCACATAGCGCGCCGGACGCCGCTCAAACAGCGCAACCATCGCTATTCCCAGCGCCACCCAACCGAATCCTGCCAGAAATCCTGCGGTTGCTCCCCACGACGCGGTCGTCTTCGGCTCCGCCAGGAATGCCGCGAGGTTCGCCGCCATGAGCAGCGAAAGCAGAAAAGACAATCCAAAGATCTTTCCCGGATTCCCCTTCGCCAGGTCCGCGTCACTCAAATTGTTTGCCGACATCCACGCTCGCCCGAACAACGCCTTCGAATACCAGACTCCTCCGATCAGAAACATCGAAACCGCCGCCGCCAATACCGCCCACCAGTTGAAATGAGGCATAGTCGTCTCCCTGCGAGGCGCTGAATGCGTCCTCGTGCGGCCAAGTTAGACCGGACTGGCGAGCCGCGTATTGTAAGGAATTTCCCTCAGTCCACAGAAACGTAGTGAGGATAGATCGTGCGTCGCCGCCAATATTCCGCGGGAGTCATACCGGCAAATTCCTGGAACTCATGAATCATGTGGGCCTGGTCGTAATAACCATAATCGGCAGCAAGGTCGGACCAATCCGGCGCCTCCGCTCCATGCGCCGCCTGCAGCGATTGCCGGAAGCGGAAAATCCGCGATGTCTGCTTTGGCGTCAGCCCAACGCGGCAATCGAATCGCGCCAGCATCTGTTTGTGGCTCAATCCCAGCCGCGATGCCAGCTCTTTCAGCGGTATCACCGGCCACGAGCGCAGCGCATGCAGCGCCGCCGCAACTGTTTTGTCGGGATCAAGCCGCGATTGCGCCTTCACCAGCAGGAATGCTTCCAGCAAATCGAACTTCGCTTCGATCTCTTCCGCCTCGAGAAGTTGCTCCCGCAGTGCCAGGATTTCACGCTGCCAGATCAAGTCCAGTTCGACCACCTGGCTTGCCAACTCCGACAATGGGAAGCCAAAGAATGGCGCAGCGCCTCCCGTCCGGAAATGCGCCCCCATCATGGAAGCTCCCGGCTCGGTGCCGATCACCAGGAATTGCTTTTGCATCCCGCTGATCCAGCACCGCTCGTACCCTCTGCACAGCGAGTGATCCCGCGCGTCATAAAGCTTCTTCTCGCCCTCGCCCAGGTCGATGATCAGCTCCATCGCGGCATCGGGCAGCAACTTTTCCCGCGCATGATCGGTCTCCAGGTCGCGGTAAAACCAGAGGTTCTCCACAAAATACGAGAGCGGCGCCCGCGGGATCCTGAGCCGGTAAATCATGGGTATCGAGGCTAGCACGCCACTTGCAGAGCGACAAGACGGCTGGACAACGGTCCCACGCTCTTTATCCCGCTCAACCGCCACTTCCGACCCGTCGCCATTTATAATTTCTGATTCGGCACTCTGCCGCATTCCTACTGTAAGGACTCAACTTGCTCGACTTCTTGGGAGATTTACGACGAACTCATATGTGCGGGACTCTCCGCGCCTCCGATGCCGGCAAACCCGCCATCCTGATGGGCTGGGTCAACAAGCGCCGCGACCACGGCAGCCTGCTCTTCATCGACCTCCGCGACCGTAGCGGAATCATGCAGGTTGTCGTCAACGCCGAGCGAAACAAGGCCGTTCACGAAAAAGCGGAAACCCTGCGCAACGAGTACGTCATCGCCGCCATCGGCACCGTCAGGCTGCGCGACGCCAACACCATCAATCCCAACATGCCGACCGGCGAGGTCGAACTCGTCGTCGACGACCTCCGTATTCTCAACGAATCGAAGCTGCCGCCGTTCCTGCCCTCCGACACGGCGCTCACCAACGAAGAGACGCGCCTGAAGTATCGCTACATCGACCTCCGCCGCGACGTCATGCAGTTCAATATCGAGACGCGTCACAAAGTCGCCAAGGCCATCCGCGACTATCTCTCGTCACAGGGATTTTTCGAGATCGAAACTCCCTTCATGACGCGCTCCACGCCCGAGGGCGCCCGCGACTATCTCGTTCCCAGCCGCGTACAAACCGGAACGTTCTACGCGTTGCCGCAGTCGCCGCAGCTCTTCAAGCAGATCCTGATGATCTCCGGCTTCGACCGCTACTTTCAGATCGTGCGCTGTTTCCGCGACGAAGATCTCCGCGCTGACCGCCAGCCGGAATTCACTCAGATCGATCTCGAGATGTCTTTCCCGCGCCCGGAAAATGTCTGGGAAATCGTCGAAGGATTCCTCACCGCCGCCTTCCACGCCGCCGGATATGAAATAAAAACGCCTTTTCCGCGCATGGATTACGACGAAGCCATCCGCCTCTTCGGCATCGACAAGCCCGATCTTCGCCTGCCGGCCTTTACCGACGCGCGCGACTGTTTTACCGAACAAAACCTGCAGGATCTCGCGATCAATGCGAATTTGCCGGTGCTCGCCATCCGCACGCCCAAAGTCGGCGAACTCTCGCGCAAGGAGCGCGACGACATCAAGCCGATGTTCCATTCCAAGGGTGGCGCGAAAATCTTCGAGGACTTCAAGCGCATCGCCAATAAATTCCCCGATGCTGCCGCCGCAATCACGAAAAAATGCGGTGCGGAAGAGGGTGACCTGATCGTGCTTGTCGCCGGATCTGCCCAGGCCGGCCCCCAAACGGCCATGCCCGCGCACCGGAAGGTCACGCCCGCGGAATTGGCGATCTACGCCTCCGCGGGATTGATTCGTCTCGCACTCGCGCAAAAATACGCCGATCGCCATCAGTGTTTTCAGCGCGGTGACTTCCGATTCCTCTGGGTCACGAACTTCCCGATGTTTGAGTGGGATGAAGGCGAGAAGCAGTGGATGGCCGCCCACCATCCTTTTACCTCGCCTCACGAGGCCGACATGAAGCTGCTCGAATCCGGCGTCGATTCGGTATCCGATCCGCAATCGACCTTAAGCGCAGTCCGCGCGTTGGCCTACGACGTCGTGCTCAACGGCACAGAGCTGGGTTCCGGCTCAATCCGTATTCACCGCCAGGACATTCAGCGCAAAATCTTCCGCGCCCTCGGCATGACAGACGAAGAAGCCAAATCTCGCTTCGGATTTTTCCTCGAGGCTCTCGAATACGGCACGCCGCCCCACGGTGGCATCGCGTTAGGCCTGGACCGCATCGTCATGATCCTGGCGGGCGCCGAGAGTCTGCGGGAAGTGATCCCATTCCCGAAGACCGCAAGAGCCGTAGATCTGATGTGCGACGCCCCCACGCCCGTCAGCGACCGCCAGCTCCGCGAGCTAGGCATCTCCGTAAAGAAGCCGTCCTGAAAGTGTGGCGCCAGAGCAAATCGGCCTTGCACCGCAGGCTGATCCGGATTGAGACTTGGGGCCATACTATCGCCAGCCCGAAGGGGCGTCATAAGATAGCCTGGGGCGAAGCCCCCGGGGACATCAGCAAATAAATGGAACGAGTCCCGCCAGGGACGGGCACGAGGCTCTAACTCGTCCGCGTCCGCATCTCCAAAGAAAAAAGGGCGCGCAAAGCGCGCCCATCTAAGGAGGAAACACAAAAGGGCAATCTCACGAACCCTGAAACCTGAAACCCGTCTTTCACTCGGTACTGAGTACGCGCAACCGGGTACTACCTTCCGCCAAACCCCGCCGACTGCATCGACTGTCGCGATACTTCCGACGTCGACGCGATACCCTGCATGCGCAGCTTGAAGTCGTCGGCATTCGAGGCGTTCTCCAATGCCGTCTCGTAATTCACCAGCCCGGCCTGGAACAGGTCCCACAACGACTGATCGAATGTCTGCATGCCGTACTGCGATGTGCCCGCGGAAATCGCGTCGCGGATCGCCCGCGTCTTTTCCGGAACCAGCACGCACTCCCGGATGTACGCCGTATTGATCATCACCTCGACCGCGGGTACGCGCCCTTCGGCATCGCACCGCCGCACCAGTCGCTGGCTGACGATCGCACGCAGCACCGCCGCCAGCTGCATACGAATCTGCTTCTGCTCCGGCGGAGGGAAAATCGAAATGACGCGATTGATCGTTTCTACTGCGTCCAAGGTGTGCAGCGTCGAGAACACCATGTGACCCGTCTCAGCCGCGTGCAACGCCGTCGAGATCGTTTCCAGGTCTCGCATTTCGCCGACCAGGATCACGTCCGGATCCTGACGCAACGAGGCTCGCAGCGCCGCCCCGAACGAAGGCGTGTCCACCCCGACTTCGCGCTGGTTGACGTATCCCTTCTTATCGCGGTGCAGGAATTCGATCGGGTCTTCAATCGTAATGATGTGTTCCGCGCGCGATGAATTCACCCGGTCCACCATCGCCGCCAGTGTCGTTGATTTACCGGAGCCGGTCACTCCCGTGACCAGCACCAGCCCGCGAGGCATGTCGCAGATCTGCTCCACCACCTTCGGCAGGAACAATTCGTCCAACGCCCGAATCTTGGTTGGAATGACGCGCAGCACCAGTCCCACGTTCCCGCGCTGCTGGAAGATGTTCACACGGAAGCGTCCCAGGCCGGCGACGCCATACGCCATATCGATTTCCGTGGTCTCTTTGAATTTCTGCTTCTGCCGCGCCGACATCATGCTGAACGCCATGTTCAGCATGTCCTCGGCCGAGATGCGCGGCTGGTCGGTCAGCGGCACCAGTTCGCCGTCAATGCGCAGGTGCGGATAATTCCCCACCTTCAAGTGCAAGTCCGAAGCTCGCCGCTCCGTCGCAATCCGCAGCAGATCATCAATATTCATAGTTATCCGTCGAGACGTTGCTTGCAACGTCTCTTCTTTCCACGTCGGCAAGAGCTGGCGGATTCCGCATAGCCTTCCGCGAGGCGTGCCGACGCCTTCCAGCATCATCGCCCGAATCGTTACCTCACCCAAGATGACCTAGGTAACGGCCGCCTCCGTGAACTAGGCCATCCCCCGAAGTCACAACGAAACGGACGAAACTTCCCCGAAAACGCGAGGTTCCGGCGCTCTTCCCGAACCCTATTCCATGCAAAATTCGCCACTTTGACGCGGCAGTCGGCAGCCTACAGCAAAGACTGTATTTCAATCGCGTCCTGATGAGCCGAGATTGAAACGTTGGCATCCGTACCCTCCGCTCGCCACCGAATCAGAACCCGGAAATCCATTCGTCGTGTTGTCTTACAGTAATCAGCGACCGGGTGCCGGCTCCGGCATCCCTGAGGCTGCCATGCGCTACTGGCTGGCCGTGCTCGCTGCCATTGCTGCCCTCTTGCTCCGCAAAGTTCTGGACCCTGTCTTTCACACGCACTATGCCTATCACACGGTCTGGCTCGCGGTGATCTTCGCCTCCTGGTATTGCGGACTCGGAGCCTCCATCGTCGCCGTTGCGATCGACGTCGTCGGAGTCTGGTACTTTTTCCTGCCACCCGAGTACACGGTTCACGGAAAGAGCCGTACCGAAGTGATCGGAATGCTCGGCTTTCTGGCGTTCTCTGCCATTGCCGTCGCTCTCGGAGAGTCCAATCGTCGCGTCATCTTGAAGCGGCAGCAGGCGGAAGAAGAACTCAGGACCGCGCAGGCCCAGCTCGAGCATCGCGTCGTTGAACGAACTGCCGCTCTGCAGCACGCCCAGGAACTCGGCCGCCGTCTCAGCGCCCGCATCCTCAAGTTGCAGGATCAGGAGCGCCGCCGCTTTGCCCGCGAGTTACACGACAGCCTCGGACAATACCTCGCTGCCCTGAAAATTAATCTCGACGTTTTTGCCGCCGCCGGCGGCGAAGAATCCGCACTCGCACGCGAGTGTTCCGACATCGTGCACCGCTGCCTGGTGGAAACCCGCACCATCTCCCATCTGCTCCATCCCCCGCTACTCGATGAATCGGGCCTGGCCTCCGCCGCGCAATGGTATGTGGAGGGCTTCGCTCGCCGCAGCGGTATCAACGTCGAACTCGATCTCCCTCCCGAACGCATTCGTCTCGAACGAGCGACCGAAACCACCTTGTTCCGAGCCCTTCAGGAGGCTCTAACCAACGTCCACCGCCACTCCGGTGCCAACCGCGTCTTCTGCAACCTGGCATTCGATACCCAGCAGGTTCGCCTTTCGATTCGTGACAACGGAAAGGGAATGTCCGCGCTGCAATTAAAGCGCGTCCTCCAAAGCCCTGCCGAGGCCGGCGTTGGCATCGCCGGGCTTCACGAGCGCCTTCGCGAGCTGAATGGGACTCTCGAGATCCAGTCCGATGCTTTCGGCACTGCTCTGTGCGTCACCGCACCGCTTGTGCTTCGCCCGGAGAATGAGGAAGAGATTGAACCTCTGAAGGAAGGCATCGACTCTGTCGAAATGCCCCACGCCATCCGGCGTGCTCCGGCCCCGAAAGCCGATTTTGACTTGCCCTGAGGAGCGCTGCCGCGGTGTGACAAAAGGCAGTCGTCCGAAAATATGAGAGCTATCTGGCTGTTTGGACAGTGCTCGAAGCCCGAGCAGCAGCAGCCTCGACCGGAGTCCGGCCCGCTGCCTGCCACTTGCGCGCTACCGCTTCCAATTGCTGAAAGACTTTTTCGATGTCCTGCATCCGCTCGGTAATCCCGTAGGTCACCGTCGGAGGAATCGTCGCCTCATAATGCCGGAACACGAATCCAGCGTCCTCCAGAGTTCGGAGCCGTTCCGTCAGCACTCGCGCTGAGATCCCGTCCACGCTCTTCTTCAACACGCTGAAACGCAATGGGCCGCTTTGCCCCAGCACCCACAGAACGTGGAGCGTCCAGGGGCGAGTCAGCAATTCCAGCAACCCGCTGATCGCGCACGGAGACGAACTTGGCGCCGCCCGCTTCTTCATGGTTACTAGGTTACTTTTAAGTGCCTGGTATGTCAATAGGTATCAGTTATTATTTGTAACCAATACGCTGCCTCTTCATCCAAAGATTCTGAACGCGCTGATCGATGCAGCGCCACCAAACTTTCCGATTGGAGATAAATCGTATGGCTTCTGTCGCACAATCTCTTGCCGTTCCGAAATCGTCCGCTAGTTCCGGTCTGGTAGTATTTGCGGGACGCCTCCTCTTTTCCCTGATCTTCCTCACCGCCGCTCTCAACCACTTTTCGAGCCAGACCATCGCCTTTGCCGCATCCCAGGGCGTGCCGCTGGCGTCGATCGCCGTGCCCCTCTCCGGAGTGATCGCCTTGCTGGGCAGCCTCTCGATCCTGCTCGGCTACCGCGCCCGCTTAGGCGGATGGCTCATCGCGTTGTTCCTGGTCGCTGTGACGCCGCTCCATAAATTCTGGGGCATCGCCGACCCGATGATGCACCAGATGCAAATGGTGATGTTCATGAAAAATCTATCCATGCTGGGCGGCGCCCTCCTGATCACCCAGTTCGGCTCCGGGCCCTGGAGCCTCGACCGCGACTAAGCTCAGCCCGGCAAATTGAAGACAGAGAGCCGCGCTTAAGGCCCGCGCCGGCCCAAGCCTCGGCTTTAGCCCAGCAAAAAAGCCGCCCGGAACGGGCGGCTTCAATTCTTCCCATCAAAAACTACGCGGCCGTCTCTTCCGCCGATGCCGGCACGAACGGCTCATCGTAACTGCCACCATAAATCGAAGGCACCTTCGATCCCATGGGCCGCAGATAGGTCGTCAACTCTCCGCGATGATGAATGCTGTGATTGTTCAGGAATCCCAGGTACAGCACCGCTGGCAGGTTGAACACGCCGTAGAAGTCCACCGGCGTCATCAACTGCTCCGCGCTCATCGCCGCTACGCGCGCCACGCCGCGCTTGATGTGCTCGTCGTACCATGCCACCGTTTCTGCGCTGGTCTCCGGCTTGTGATCCCGAGCCTCCATGTTGAACTTCAGGTCCGCGATTCCGTCCAGAAACTGGATATCGGAGTTCACAAGATGCCATGCCAGTTCTCTTGCCGTGCGCGCGTTCGGATCGGGCTTGTAGCTCGACGCCGCATCGGGCACCGCTGCGATCACCTTCTTTGTGCTTTCCGCTTCACGCACAACGCCGTCAAGCATCATGGCGCGATAGCCAAGGGCAAATTCCGGGGTCAGTCCTTGGGACATAGGGTTCTCCTCCCTCTGGGAATGTTTTGTTTTTCCGGGCTAAATGGTCCAAAAGGGGCGCAGGCCGCGCCCCTTCGTAGTTTTGAACGGAGGGAATTATACCCCGACTGGCTGTTTCGTGCGCACCGGTACCGGAGTCAGCCACCCATGGCGGTCTGCCTTCTCCCCGCGCACGATTGCGTAGAACTCTTTCTGCAGCGCCTTCGTGATTGGTCCTACTTTGCCATTGCCGACGTTGATCTTGTCCACCGACCGGATCGGCGTCACTTCCGCCGCCGTGCCCGTGAAGAACGCCTCATCCGCGATGTACATCATCTCCCGCGGAATCATCTGCTCCACGATCGTGATATTCAGATCGCGCGCGATCTGCAGCACCGAATCCCGAGTAATACCCGGCAACACCGAGTTCCCCAGCGGCGCCGTGATCAGCTTCTCCCGGTGCACGATAAACAGATTTTCGCCCGAGCCCTCGCTCACGAATCCGCTGTTGTCGAGCGCGATCCCTTCGGCATAGCCGTTCACCACCGCTTCCATCTTGATGAGCTGCGAATTCATGTAATTCGCTCCGGCCTTGGCCATCGCCGGAAGAGTGTTCGGAGCCAGCCGTGTCCACGACGAGATGCAAACATCGCACCCATCCGCTTCGCCGCTCAAGTACTTTCCCCACGGATAATTAATGATGTAGACCTCGGTCGGCGAGTTGAACGGATTCACTCCCGCCTCGCCGTATCCGCGCAGGATCACCGGCCGTATGTAGCACGGCCATGCTCCATTGTGACCTACGGTGTCGCACAAACCCTTGACCAGTTGTTCGCGCGTGAACGGCACATCAATGCGGTACACCTTCGCCGAATCGAGCAGCCGCTGCATGTGTTCCTGCGCCCGGAAAATCGCCGGCCCGGAAGGCAGCTCGTAGCACCGGATCCCTTCAAACACCGACGATCCGTAATGGATCACGTGCGACATCACATGGATCGTCGCGTCATCCCAATTGATCAGCTTTCCGTTGTGCCAGATCTTCTCGGTCTTCTGGATGGACATCGATACTCCTTACTATGCTCTCCATTATATCCGACCCAAAGTTGGCCATTTTCCCACGGCCACCACATCCACTTGTCATCCGGAGCAGAGCGAAGGGCTATATACGGGAGAACAAAAACCATGTGGGGACAGCCGCCCCGGCTGTCCGGCGGACCAGCAGTACCGGTCCGCAGTGGTTTTGATAGGAAATCGTTGCAGGATTCGAAACTCTACCGCCCAGGCCCCGCCAACGCTGCCTGCTCACTGGTGGTCGGCAATTCATCGCCGCGAAAATACCGCGGCTCCTTCGCCCCAGCCTTGAAATTCTCCGACTTCATCTCCGGCATCGCCACAAACGGCTTCGAATAATCATTCGCCGCGTTCCAGAACAAGAAGCCGATTCCGCCCTTCGTCCGCGAAGTCTCCACCTGGATCTTGATGTACTCGGGCGAATAGGTTTTCGTCCGCCAGTGGAACGCCTGCAGCCACGGCCGGATCACCACTCCCGACCCTTTCGTGATCAGCTCAAACCGGTCCATCGATTCCCCGATGAAGTGCGCCGGCTCGTCCCCCGGATGCTGGATGTTATCCATGCCGAAGAAGTGCGACGGATAAATCATCGGCGAAAGCACGTCGCAGAACATCGCCATCTGCACGATGTCCTGTCCCGTATGCGAAAGATCGACCTGCCGCTGCCACGCCATCACGCCAAACACATCGAGCGACAGCAAAACGCCAGTGGGATGCAGTTCGCCATAAGCCTTCTTCAGGAAGCCTGCAATCACGTCCGAGCGTTGCATTCCACGTGGCTTAGCCACGGGGCATGGCGCCTTTTGCGCCGGAGCAGTCTGATCCTCCGCCGCGACTTTCTTGTGCCGCTTCGGAGCCGCCGTTGCGCAGGTCGCGCTGCTGCTCACCTCCGCCGAGGCCTGCTCCTCCGGCTGATCTTTCTGGAAAACGAACTGCGCATCTTTCTGGTCGCCCTCGGCCGGGAAGCGCACATAATCGAACTGGATCTCATCCACGCCGAGCTGCGCTACGTGCTTGGCCAGCGCGATGTCGTAATCCTGCACCTTCGGGTTCGAAGGATCGGTCCACACCAGCTTCCCGTTCTCCCGCCACGCCGTGTGATTGCGCCGCGACTGCACCGCCAGCTCCGGATGGTTCACCACCAGCCGCTCATCGCGGAACATGGCAATGCGCGCGATCGCGTGCATGTTCTGCTGATGCAGAAAGTGCACAAACTTCGGCACGTCGTGGATATACACCTTGTGCTCGCCCAGCAGCGGATGCTCAAACGGAATATTCACGCTGCCATCCGAGTCCTTAATATCGAACACCACGGCGTTCCCGCCCACTTCCCGCCAGTGCTTGATGATCCTGAGCCCGTGATCGCTGGCCGCCATTACGCCCGTCAGGTACACCGCCCGCACCTCGAAATCCTTGGCCACCGGGACCGTCTTTTCTACGATCGGAGCCGGCAGGATGCCCGGGATCACGACCTTCTCGTCCGCCTTCAGAATGTTCGAGGATTCCGTCTTGTGGTTCACAGATCGTATGGCCTCGGCCAGTTCCGCCGAGGTCAGATACGAAGTCCTGCCCAGGTATCGATGGGCAACGGTGGGGATCGCCTCGCCTCGCTTGGCCGTATAAATCTCAGTTCCCGGTGCGGCCGTCGATGCCGGCTCCGGGATCGACCGGGTCGCCCCGGTAGTCGCGCTCGCCGTGTGCAACTGCGGCGCCTGGCCGGCCACTGCCGGCTTCACCTGCGCGGTTTGCGCCGCGGCCGTGAAATCCGACGGGGATCCGGGACCCAGTCGCCATGCGGCGGCGCCGAATAGAAGACAGGAAACTCCAGCTACGATGCGAACCGACAAAAGGCGCAAGTGATCCTCCGGACCCTACCAAGCGCGATCGTAGCGGCCGCTTTTTCTCCCCGCTAGTTACGTGGGACCAGAGACGCTTGTGGCAAGCACCAAGAGCGACTCCCCGCTGTGTGAGCATGAGCGACGACCGGGTTTCCGCCGGACAGGCAAGCAAAGCGAAGGAGAGAGGAAGTCGACGTGATTCGGAACCCAGACCTGAAAGCTGAAAGCTTGCAGGGGGCGCACGTTCCTTCCCCGATGATGCAAAGGTTTTCCCTTCCTCCACCCGGCCCAGCCGGAGATTGCGGAAAGTTTCGAGGTAAGCCCAAGCAAACACGAGGGTTCCGAATTGGCCCCGCAGTGCGCTGTCGTGGCCTGAGGCTTGCTTATTTCATGTCCACGTCACAGTCGCATGGCGAAAGGACTTGGCGGACCGGTTCGAAGAGATTCGGTAAAAACGGGCGAAACCCAGCAAACCGCCCACAACATCAGAAAGTACAGAGAAGAAGAGCCGCAGAGAACGGCCAGACGAAAGGAAGGGACTTCGGGGAAGCTCCTCGGGGAAAACTGATCCTATGAGAACGAACCTCGCTACCGTACTCGATCCGAGCCGCCGCAGCAGCGATGCCGGCGAGTTCGAAACCGCCCTTCGTCGCCGCATCGTTGGGCAAGATCAGGCGATCGAAAAAGTCGTTGAGATCTACCAGATGTTCCTGGCCAGCCTGAACGCGCCTGGACGCCCGGTCGGGAACCTGCTCTTCCTCGGTCCCACCGGCTCCGGCAAGACCCGCGTGGTGGAAGCCATGGCCGAAGCTCTGTTCGGCGATTCCCGCGCCTGCATCAAGATCGATTGCGCCGAGTTCCAGCACTCCCACGAGATCGCTAAGCTGATCGGTTCGCCTCCGGGATACCTGGGCCACCGCGAGACTCATCCGCTCCTCACGCAGGAAGCGCTGAACCAGTGGTTCACCGAGAAGCTGAAACTCTCGATCCTGCTCTTCGACGAGATCGAAAAAGCCAGCGATTCGCTCTGGCAGCTTCTGCTCGGCATTCTCGACAAGGCCACGCTCACGCTGGGCGATAACCGGCGCGTCGATCTCTCGCAGTGCATCATCATCATGACCTCGAACCTGGGCGCGGGCGAAATGACAAACCTCGTCGATGGCGGATTCGGTTTCGCCCCCAAGGTGGTCGAAGTCGACGCTTCGCTCGATGACAAGATCCAGCGTACGGCGGTCGAAGCCGCGCGCCGCAAGTTCACGCCCGAGTTCATGAACCGCATCGACAAGACGGTCGTCTTCAAGACCCTGCGCGACGAGCACCTCGCGCAGATTCTCGAAATCGAACTCGGCATGGTACAGCAGCGCGTCCTGATGGCTGCCGGCACGAGCCAGTTCGTTTTCAATTGCACCGACGCGGTGAAGGAATACCTGTTGCGCGAAGGCACCGATCCTCGCTACGGCGCGCGGCATCTCAAGCGCGCCATCGAGCGCAACCTGGTTTTCCCGCTCGCCAACCTGGTCGCGACCGGACAGGTGAAGCTGGGCGATTTCGTTCGCGTCGACATGGCTTCCGAAAACAAGATGATTTTCGTGAAGGAAGCCGAGAACGCGATGGCGCCGATGCTGCTCGAGCGCTACGGGACGGCCGCGGTCAATGCGCCATCAGCCCGCGCTGCCCGCACCGCCGCCAACAACCGCCGCGACTTCGGGGCCAGCCCCTCCGTCGCCGAGAGCAAATAAGTTTCGATCCCTTCTCGCTAGACCGCATCTCGCGAGTCGTATCCATAGGTGGCGCCGGAACCCTTCCCGGCGCCCATTTTTTTTGGCTTGAGCAATGAGCGACGACCGATGAGCGAAGAGCAGTGCGGGTACGCGACCTTTGCACATGCTCGTGGCTGATCGCTCATGCCTAACTTTTCTGCCACCCCTGTTTGACCTGGGTGCTGGACAAAGTGCAGCCGCCATGGTTAGATCGAGTCGAGCATGAAACGCCTCGCCACCTTCGCTCTCATCGCGCTCCTGGCTGTGGGTGCGTGCCTGCCCGCGTCCGCGAAAACAAAGCAGAAGTATCACAACAAATACCAGGGGCTGACCAAGGCCGACCGCAAGGCGCAGGCCAAAGAAGAGAAGCAGATGGCGAAGGCCGCCAGGAAGCAGCAGAAGGCTGAGAGGAAGATGAACAAGGCGGTCAACAAATCCGCCAAGAACAAGCACAACGTCTACCACACCAAACACTCTTAATCCCATCCATGTAAGGACCGCCGCTCTGGCAGTCCAGCCGCCCAGAAGTATCGGGCCTCAGCCGGGCCAACTCACGCCTTACATTTCTATCTCTGTCTCTGGCTCTCTCACTTCGCAGAATCAACATTTCCCGGCGCTCCGGACGCAGCCGGTGCACCACTGCCTTCCGCCGAATCCTTGGGCGGCAACTTCGCCGCTTCCTTGACGATCATCGCGGCACGGTCTTTGCTGATCCCGCACGCCGGATCGTAGATGCGGCACTGGGCCAGCGTGTACTTACAGCCGCAATTGCAGGCTTCGGCGTTGAGCTTGTGCAAGGCGGCCATGCGCTGTTCCGCCGTCAATTTCGATGTGTCCACTCCCGGCAGCATGGTGGCGCGGTCGGCGTGCTTCAGAAAGACTTCCCCGGTATCTTCAAACGTCTCGACCCTGCCCGGAATGGACAGGCCCAGCAGCGCCCGCGCTTCGATTTCATAGAGCGCCGGATTGAAGAGACCCACATGCTTCTGCACGACTTTGCTGTCCTGATTGATGATGAACATGGTGGGCAGCGCCGCGATCCCGCCATAGGCGAGGCGCACCGCCAGCGACGTCATCGCGACCGGATAGTTGATGCCCTCCTCTTTTACGAACGCGCGCAGCTGTTCCCCGTCATCGTCATCGACATTCATGCCGATAATCTGCACGCGGTCCTTGTACGCCTCCTGGATTTTGATCAGGCTGGGGATTTCCGCGCGGCACGGACCGCACCAGGTGGCCCAGAAGTTCAGCAGCACGACTTTGCCCTTGTACGCGTCGAGGCTGAGGTCTTTGCCGTCGAGGTCTTTGCTCTTCAGTTCGGGCGCGGGATCGGGATTGCGCACGAAGCGGAGCACCAGTTCCTGTTCCTTCTGCTGAGGTTGCTGCAGCTGCGCGCGCGACTCCGACGCCACGAGCGCCAGCGCCGCCATCGCGCAGATTCGCAGCGCGATTCCCAGGTTCTTCCCATGTTTGTGCAAGCAGTTCATCAGACTCTAGAAGAACATACTCGGCCTGCCCTGCCAAGCATTGGGAGGCGCGGCAAAGTGACGCAAGTTCGGGTCAGCCGGTGCGAGCTTTCCTGCTTTTCGCTTGCGATGAACCGAGGCCTGGTTTTGCGGACGCGGGCGGCTTGCGTCCGGAAACCGCGGGCACGGGATTTGGTTTCATGAGCTCCGGGGCAGGTGGCGGAGTTGGCGGCGGTGTTGAGGGGGCGGACGGCGTATTTTCGGCTGCCGCTGCCGCCGCCGCTGCTGCTGCTGCCGCTTCCGCTTCTTCCTTTCTGCGCTTGGCCTCGAACGCGTCGGCGCGGGCGCGGATCTTGTGTTCATAACGCCGGATCACTTCCTCGTTCATGACCGTCTGCTGAACCACGGCCGAATCGGAAAAGGGAATCTGGTAGACCTGCTGGACTGGATCCGGATTAAACGGGTCGGCGTCCATCGGGTCGACGCTGGGCTCAGCGGGCTGTTGGGGAACGTCGCGGACCATCTCACTGGTGTGAATGTTGAAATAGACGCGGTGAATGTTCTTGGAGGCGATGTGGAGGCCGCGGATGAGGAGCCCGGCGCGCTTGAGGTCGATGTCATTGCGCACAATGGCGTTGAGGACTTCCATGAGGGAGGCCTGGATGGCTTCCGGGCTGTCGAGCTGGGCGATGGGGTGAAGGCGTGAGTTGCGAGGCTCGGGCACGCCGCGGTGAACGCGCTGATGGTAGTAGCAGAAGCGCGCGCCGTGAAGGGCGGGGGAGCCGCAACGGACTCCGGTGACATTGATATGAGTGCAGATTTTCGCTGGCATAGTCCCTCGTAAATTTTTTCGATATCGATTGGCTAACATCTTTGTTTCCTGCGGAGTAAGGGCAGGAGTGACGCCGAGATTCGCGCAAAGTATTGGAAAGGCAGGACTTGTAACTAAAGTATTGCGAACAATGGACCTAATGTGCCGCGCCCATGCCGGAGAGCCCGGTTTCGGCTTCTTGGAGTGGGCGGGAGCGTCTGGCGTCATGATGCCAGATTAGCGTTTGAGATTTCTCAGTAAAGGTTATGCGTCACAGGAAAAAAATAAAAATTGTGGAAAACGTGGTGGGGTGGGGGTTTTCGGGACTGGAATTGCGGACACTCAGAACAAACGAAACCTTATCGCCATAATATACGTGTCGAATCAAATCGCCAGGTATATGGTGCCGCTAGCGGGGGTGCAGTGTGATTTCTGCCTAAGGAGCCCTTAAGGATGGCCATCCACCTTGGATTTTTTGATGAGAGCGGAAAGTATCAGCGGGACCCAGTCGTGTCTTTTTCAGGCGTCTGCTCATCGCGTGGTCGCTTGGGAAACTTTGAAGAAGAATGGGAAGTCTTATTGGGAGCGTATGGCCTTCGTAGTCTTCATATGGCAAGGTGTTCGCGTCTAGAAGAAGGGTGTGGACCGAAGATGCCCAAGGGCCAAAGCATCGAAGAGCGAATCAATGCTCTGTATCCATTCGCTGACTGCATTAACCGATATTTAGAGATTGGGCTAATGCAGTGTTTCGATACGAAGGCTTGGGTCAGGCTAAAAATGGATGTGAGGAAGAAATTAGGTGGTTCCCCTGACCCGTATTACATTGCGTTTGTTCTCTCGATGCTGGAAGTGAAAAGACATATCCACGAAGATGATCGCGTTAGCATCATTGTGGATGATGACATGGTAACTGCGTGGGATTGCTATGTTCATTATCGGGCCGTTCAGGATGATCATGCTTATCCGGAACTGCGTAAAACCCTCGTGTCTTTGGCATTTGCAAACGATGAATACCATAAGGCTCTTCAAGCGTCCGACCTAGTTGCGTATTTAGCGCGGAGAGTGGCGGAAGAGAAATTCTATGGGAAACACAACGAGTTTAACCGATTGTTTGAGTACCTCACGCAGGCGAGTAATCCTTCTGGCAGTGTTATGAACTGGCAGATTTCATTTGCAGGTGAACAAGAGTTGGTCGATTATGCAATCCAGATGGACGAACTCGATGAAGAAAGACGACGAGTACAGGAATTTCGACGAGCTAATGCAAAGTTGATAAAGGTTCCGCACGGCGAGATCAAAGCGCAACTGGAAGCGGAGAAACAACAAAAGCGGAAGGCTAAAAAACCTTCCGCTTCCGAGGACCGCACTTCCGGCGCAAAGGATTAGAAAGGCGTCGCCCCAACCTTGCCATTCAGTTCGGAGTAGGTCGGTCGACGACCGAGAATCTGGAGACATGGCAATGTTGAAGCGCTCTGAATTCGGCACCAGTCCCCACTCTAAGCATCGCAAACTTCGTGACGCGATCAAAGTCCCCTCTCTAAGCATCGCAAACTACGCGACGCTTAGAGTGGTGCATCTTGCGAATCGGCATCTCCCAAATGACCCCATCGTAGCGGAGCCACCCCACAGCCTAAACACTTCGCATTGATGAGGGTTTCATAGCGCTTCAGGGCGCCCGTACTTCTTGGCGTTCTTATCGCCGCACGTCGGAAAGCGCACGATGCCATCTGGCCAGCGCATTTTCTCGATGTATTGCAAGCATTGCTCGTCAGTGTGGAATCTGATGTGCTTCCCGGATGTTCATTACTTTGCCCTCACGTAAAGCCACAACAGCGCGGCAACCAAGATGATCGCGGCCCAATAAACTGCTTTCTCAAGTGGCGTCTTAGGGCTTTCGTCGCCTTCCATGACGGAGTGATGCCAGTAATCTACTTTTGTGTCAAGAGATAGTCGTGACGTTATCCCTTTGACGAACCCAGAGCGTGGCCTTGCTCCGCGTGAGACCTTCTTCCATCCGAGGTGGTTTCAGGCGGCGCAGTGGGGCACCGTCTTTGTTGAATGATCAAAATGCCCTACTGTCTTTGTTGAGTTATGGATTGCGCCATAAAAAAAGGCGGCCCGGGAGACGTTCCGGGCCGCGGTCGTTTGGGGGGGACTAAAACCTGAGTTGGGCACGAATCTGGAGCGCGCGCGGAGAGGCGTTGGCGCCGAGAAACGAACCGAAGATGCTGGTCGGCGTTGCGACCGTCCGGTTGATCAATCCGAACTGCTGGTTCGCGATGTCACCGACGGGCTGATCGAAGTTGGGGTGATTGAGGATGTTGAAGGCCTGCGCTCCGATTTGCAGTTCGGCACCTTCCCACTTGGGAATGCGGAAATTCTTCATGAGCGTGAGGTCGGTGTCGAGGTAAGAGGGGCCGTAGATCTGGTTACGGCGCTGAGCACCGAAGGTTCCGATTCCTCCCGGCCCGACGGCCGAAGTGAAGTCGGCGGCACTGGGACACTGAAGCGGAGTTCCGGCGGCGTTGGCCACGGAAGCGCGGCCGCAGGAGATCGGACCGACCGAGTCGTTGGCGAACAGATCCATGCCGAGCAGCGGCCCGTAGTTGAAAGAGCTGAGCACGCCGGTGGCGGTGCCATCGATGACGGTGAAGGGAAGCCCGGTGCGGGCGAAGAAGAATCCGGAGATCGTCCAGTCGGCCAGCAGATCCAGCGCTTTGTTGTTGAGCCTGGGAGTGTGATAGCTCCATGTGAGGTTCGCCTGGTGGCGCACGTCGTAGTCGGCGTTGCCGTAGTTGTACTGCTTCCAGTTCGCCGGATTCTGGGCAGCGAGAATGCTGGTGTTGGTGGAGAAGTTGAAAGGCAGGAAGCCGCCGTTGGAAATGTCGTCCATGGCGTGACTCCAGGTGTAGGAGAGTTGCGCCTGGAAGTTGGCCGAGACCCTGTGCGTGAGCGAAACCACGAGGCCGTTGTAGTTGGAAATCCCGGGATTGCCGACTTCGGTCACGGTACTGAAGCGGGCATCGGGAACGGCGCTTGGCAATCCGATGAAGGAAGCAAGCGGGGCTCCGGTGGTGGTGATGGAGCCGAGGGTGGAGAGGCAGAGCGCGTCGCAGTAGCCGTTGACGCCGCCGTTGGTTCCCGCGAGATCGCTGCCATGATTTCCCACGTAGTTGATGGAGAGCGAACTGCGATTGCCGAGAGCCTGCTGCACTTCCAGATTCCATTCGTAGTAGGTGGGGTACTGGATGTGGCGTTCGGAGTTGACGAGGGAGGGCGGAGTGAAGGCGACGGTGGCCGGCAGCGAGGCGGTGATCTGTGCGAGATTCTGTCCGGCGTTGAATCCGTTCACGAATGCGGTGTTGGAGGCGCTGGCAACGGACTGCGCATTGCCGGCAACATTGGGCGCGATCGGAATGAAGGTAGACGCGCTCGTACCGCCGGGAACGACGAAAGTATTTTTCAAGGGAGAGTTGGTGTCGAACAGGGTAGCCGTATCGCCGGGGAAAACATCAGCAAAGATGCCGATGCCGCCGCGGATCACGGTCTTGCCCTGGCCGAGCGGCTGCCACGCGAAACCGAAGCGCGGCTCCCAGGCGAGGGACTGGTATCCGGGAAGAGCCTGGTGCAATCCGGTTTGAATCGCCTGGTTGTAGGGCTGCGACGGATCGTGCGAGATGGAGGTGAAGCTGTTGTCCAGTCGCGCGAAGCAGTTCGTCGCGCATACGGGATCGGAATTGTGCTCGGCGCGGAGCGAAAGTGTCACTTTCAGAGTCGGACGAAGGGCCCACTCGTCCTGGGCATAGAGTCCCAGGCTGTAGAGGGCAAGAGGTTCGGTGGGACGCGTGGCAAATCCCTGTACGAAACTGTCCGCGGTGCCCGCGAGAAAACTGGATTGTGTGCTGAAGTTGGCGGTCGGGATGGCGGTGTTGAAGCCTCCGGGGGTGTAGTCGGTGATGTCGTTGCGGCGGAAGTTAACACCGAACTTCATGTTGTGGCGGCCGCGCTGCCAGGAGTAGTCGTCTTCGAGTTGATATTGCGTGACGTTACGTCCTTGCGGCCAGCTGCTGTAGAAGGTGCTTCCCGGGGTGCTGAATGCGCCGTTGGTCAGCGTCATCTGGTAGGGCATCAGCGAGATGGCTTGCGCGAGATTCGGTGGGCCGAAGACGGCGCTGTACCAGGCGCCAGCGAGGATGAACTGGTTGATGCCATTGGCTCCGACTTGGTGGCTTTCCTGCAACTGCCCTTCGTACTGAGGCTGCACGCTCTGCGCGTTCAGCGCACGATTGATCGGGTCGGTGATGGTGGCCTGGAGCCCGTGATCGGTGCGGAAGTGAACGAAGACGCGATCGGTATTGCTGATGTTTTGATCGACGCGCGCGGTGAGGAGCCACTCGGTGGTGAGATTGTTGATGTTCGACTGGAACTGCAAAGCGCAGGGAGCGCCTCCGGCGAGCGTGACCGAACCATCGCAGCCGCCGCCGGGCAGGGTATTGACGGCGCGACTGGCGCCGGGAGCGTTGTTGTAGAGCGTGAACAGCGAGGTGTAGAAGGGGACCTCGGAAGCGGGAATGGACGAGAGCGTTGCGGTTTGAAATTGCGGGCTGGGAATAAAGACAGGCTGCGAGGTCGGAATCAACAGCCGCAATCCTTCGGTATCGAGGAAGAAGAATGTCTTGTCCTTCTTGATGGGACCACCGGCCGAGGCGGCCCACTGATTCGCGTTATCAAATGGGCGCGGAGCGCCGGAATTGTTGAGAAACCAATCGTTGGCGTTCAGCACGCGCCCGTTCCAGAAGTATTCGGCGTTGCCGTGAAACTTGTTGCTGCCTGCCTTGGTGACGTAATTCACGTTGGCGCCGGCGAGGGTGCCGTATTCTCCGGAATATCCGTTATTGACGACGGTCGCGGTCGATACGTCGTTGGCGCCGAGCATGAGGTTGGTCGCGCCGGAGTTGTTCAGGTTGAGGAAGGGATCGTTTTCGTTCATGCCATCGACGGTGAACAGATTCGAAGTGGCGGAGATACCGAAGGTGGAACTGTTGCCGTACCCGGCCTGGGTGTTCATGGTGGCGCCGGGTGCGGTTTGCACGTAGAACGAAAGATCGTTGCCGGGGTTCGGCATGTTCGCGATGATTTCAGGACTCAGGGTGGTGGACACGTTGCCGTTATCGGTCTGAATGGCGGAGCCCTGCGCGGTCACTTCCACCGTCTGGCTCGCTGTCGCCACCTGCATGGAGATGTTCACAGTGGTGGTTTGTCCGACGGCTACGTTTACGTTCTGGTTCGAGGCCTGGAAGCCCTGGGATGCGGAAGAAACGGTGTAACTGCCCGGGGAGAGTAGAGCGAAGCGATAGCCTCCAGTGCTGTTGGACGTAGTGGACCGGGTCTGCCCGGTGTCGTTGCTCTTCAGCGTCACGTTCGCATTGGGGACCGCGGCTCCGCTCGGATCGGTGACGGTTCCGGTGATGTCGCCGGAGGTGAGGGATTGCGCCCAGGCGCCGGCGGGCCAAATCATGAGCAGCGCGGCCAACGTAGCGAGAGCGAGACGGACGGAAACAGCGCACTTCATAGATCCTCCTGAGGATGGGGACGAGGCTTTAGGGAACCGCTAGAGTTCGAACAAACTCCTCGGCCGGCCAGCGCGGAATGGTCGACCTTTTACGATTGCAGACTGTTGTGAGCGGAATGTTTCGACGTAATCATCAACAATCCCCAGACAGCGGGGAATCGGGCGGATACCCTACACGCAAGGATTTATATCGGGTGTGTTTGGAGGTTGTTGTTCGGGACACGGTGTAAAGAATGTCAATGCGGGTGAGTGGAAACTTGCGGAGCGATTTGAGATCGGCGGCGCTTGAGGATCAGGAAGGCCGCCGTCAATAAAGCCAGACAGGAGAGTCCGCTCCACAGATTTACACGGGGAGTAAGCCAGGTTTGGAGGAGAGCGACCGAGACGAGGACGAAACCGATGAGGGATCCCCAGATTCCGAGCGGCGATCGCAGCGGGAGGGTGCGCAAGATTTCGCGCGAGGTGCGCCGGCGAAAGCTGACGTGGGCGGCGAGCGAAACGAGCCAGGAAAGGATCATGCCGGTGAAGGCGGCGCCGACGATGTAGCGGAAAGCGTTCTGCGGCGCCCAAAGAACAAGCGCGAGCGCGAAGAGAATTCCGAACGAAGAGTGCAGCACGGCGTTTTGCGGCGAGCCTTCATGATTGAGATGGCCGAGGTTGGGCGGCGCCCATCCGGTGCGGGCGAGAGAAAAAATCATCCGGGAAGCGACGTAAAGGGTGGCATTGGCTCCGGACAAGGCGGCGGTGAGGACGACGAAGTTCATGATGCCGGAGGCGTGGGGAATTTTGACGGTGCGGAAGGTAGTGACGAAAGGGCTTTCGGTGACGCCAGCATGATTCCACGGCATGACGCCGAGCAAAATGATGATGGCGCCGAGGTAGACGAAGGTGAGGGTAGCGAAGGTGAGCCAGAACGCCCGTGGCGTTTCTTTCGGAGACCGGGATTCTCCGGTGGTGACGGCGACCATCTCGACCCCGCCGAAGCTATAGATGGCGAAGGTCATGGCGACGAGCGGCGACCATGGGCCGCGAGGGAAGAACCCGCCATGGGCGAGGTATTGTGGCGCGACGCGGCCGAGGGCGAGCAGCGCGGCTCCGATGGCGATGAAGGCAGCGATGGTGGAGAGCTTGATCATCGAAAACCAGAATTCGAAGCGGCCGTAAGAGCCGACGCTGCGCAGATTGACGATGAGGAGCAAGGCGCCGAAGATTACGATCCACCACCAGGCGCGCACGCCAGGAAACCATACGGACATGTAGGTGGCGGCGGCGATTAACTCAGCGCCGATGGCGAGGGCGAGGCCGACCCAGTATCCGGCGCGAGCGATGAATCCCGCGTAAGAGTTCAGGTAGAGATCGCCGTAAATGCCGAACGATCCGGCGGCGGGATGGGAGCAGGCCAGTTCGCCAAGCGCCATCGCGACCGTGAACGTGATGAAGGCGGCAACGAGAAAGCTGAGGATCGCGGCGGGGCCGGCGACTTCCATAGCGGCGCCAGAACCGAGGAGGAGGCCGGTGCCGATCGAGCCTCCGACGGCGACCATGGTCATCTGTCCGGCGGTAAGTTGGTGACGGAGTCCTTGTTCGTTCACGTGGGAAGCACGATAACACGCGGGCAGGGTGGGGATTCTAGATCGAGAGTGTCCCACTTCTCGCGCCCACGACGCGCGAGAAATGGGGCACCCGGCTTTTCGGCACTTATTACAGAGGGTCTTCTACAGAGAGCCTTTCAGGGTTGCTGTGGCTGCATCGCCGGCGGCTACTTTGTCGTAGAAATCCTTGATCGTTTTGTACTCGCTCGCGTTGAAGATGACTCCGTTCATGGCCATGTCGCGGGTGGAGACAAAACCGTTCGTGCCTTCGGCTTTCTGCTCGGCAGCGTAGAGGGCATAGGGAGTCTTGGCTTGCGCCGCGGGAGGCAGAGTGTCGACCGCGACATTCGCGGGCAGCGTGATGTGCACTTCATCGACGCGACGCGAAGCGTAATCGAAGTAGATGGGGTTGGTGCGCTGTGCGGAAGAAAAGCGCGGCTTGGCATTGGCCTCGAAGATTTGCACGGGGACGGTCCACTTCTGACCGTTGTTGCTGGCGAGTGTGCCGGTCACTTTGAACTGGGCGGTTAAGGCAGCGTCGCCATCTTCCCACGCGGGAGTGTTGGTGAGGGAAAGCTTGGTCCCGGCCGGCAGCCACGCCGTGACCGTGTCCTCCAACAACGTCTTGCGATCGGCGGCACTTAATCCTGCGGCTTTCTGGCGAAGGAGCATGGCGTCCTGGCCGGTGAACCCGACGGCGAGCTGGCCCTGCATCGCGCCTTTATCGGCGATCTGCAGACGAGCCATGCGTTGAATCACGGCGCCTTTGTAGGTGGGAGCGGGAGTGTCGGCCATGGTCTCGTTGCCTTTGCCGTCCTGGCGCAATCCGCGAACTCCGGCGTAACTCCAGGGAAGAAGACCGTAGGGGCAGAACTTTGTGCCGGGATCAAGGAAGGTGTCCTGGCCAGCGAGCGGAACGATGGCGATTTCGGCATCAAGCTGATCGACGCTCATGTAACTCATATCGAAACCACCACGGCTGCGATCGGGGACCCAGGTCATGAGGGCGGGAGTGCCGGCAGCGCGGACCATGGCGACGAAGAGGCGGTTGAGTTCGTCGTGCGTGCCTCCACGATTTTTCAGGACGTCATCTACGCCTGCCGCGGGAGTGAGAGCGATTGCGCTGGGTGTCGTGGAGAAGCTCTGATTCTGGAGTTGCGAGACGAACTCGTAGATCTTGCGGACTTTTGCGTCGGGAGCGTCGCCCGGGTCAACGAGTTTGGAGACCGCTTCGGCGATACCGTTTTTGTGATCGAGAAAGGATTCGAGATTCTTATCCCAGGTTTTGCTTACGCCCTTCCAGTAGGTCTCCGGCTTGGTATGCAGGCGGTAAAACATGTCGATGCGCCAGCTGACGGCAGCGACGGGGGGCATGTCGGGTTCGTGGGGAGCGGGAGCGACGTCGGTCATTTCAAAGCCAACCCAGTGGAACTGATCGGTGGGTAGCGCGTGATCTTCGGGTTGCTTCCCGGGGGGAAGATGGCTGACCCAGGCGAATTCGTCGGTCACTTGCTCGAGGTTGCTGACGCCGATGCGATCATAGCTGCCGGTTTCGCCGCGAAGGGAGTCGGTCTTCGGCTGATACTTGGTGGGGACGAATTTGAAGACGACCTTTTTCTGAAAAAGTTCGGTCTGGATCAACCAGTCGGGAGCATTGCGCGATCCTTCGGGAAAGTGAAGCGAGTAGCGATAGTCGAGGATGCTGCCGACCTGGACTGCGGGCAGAGTGAAAGCCTTTACGTGCAGGGGGCGGCTGTGATCGTGGAAGGCGATTTTGTCGGTGGGTTGGCCGTCCCAGGGAATGACGGTGCCGTCGGGCTGGACGGTGCGGCCGCTGACTTGCGAGATGGTGAAAGAGTCGCGGGGAAGGACGATTTCTACGTCCTGATATTTGCGGCCGGCCTCGGTGAGAATCTTGAGGCGTACGTAGACCGAATGAAAATTCTTGGTGTCGTCGGTGATGTCTTCGCGATAGAACACGACGGCGGGAGCGTCGGGCTGCTGAGGAATGGAGGTCAGGGATTTCTCTTCCGGTGTGACGGCAGGGAAGTCGGCGGCGGCCGAGCGGGCCGCGAGAAGGGTCAGGACTGCGATCAATGGGAAGAAGTTAGACCTGAGACGGAGCATCTGGAAACCCTCCAAAGTTATCCGTGAGCGCCGGGTTGGGGCTGTTCTTGAGCTGCTCGGAAACCGGCAACATCATACTCCTTGGGGGTGGCATGGGTCCGGAAGACGGGACGGGAAGTGGTGTTTTTGAGTTACGTGCGGGCGAGGCGGGAAGAATATTTTTCTCTTGGGCTTCTCTCGTTCTCTGGGGAAATCTCCACTTCTGGCGCACACCGCGCGGGAGAAATGAGTACCCGGTGTTCTGCGTGATGAACGGTTTATTCGTGGCGGAGGGCTTCTATCGGGTTGAGGCTGGCGGCACGGAGGGCGGGGATCATGCCACTGATGAGGCCGACGGCGCCGAGGATGAGTGTAGAGGCGATGAGGGTTCCGGGAGCGATGATGAGGCGGATGTCTCCGGCCTCGGCGTTCTTGGCGAAGGCGCTGTAGAGGGTGAGGCGTCCGACGGAGAGTGCGACCGCGTAGGCGAGGATGACACCGAGCACTCCGCCGACGAAGGTGATGGTCAGAGCTTCGGCGAGAAATTGCATGAGGATGTCGCGGCGTTCGGCGCCGAGCGCCTTGAGGACTCCGATCTCGCGGGTGCGCTGGGTGACCGAGACGAGCATGATGTTCATCAGGCCGACGCCACCGATACCGAGAGTGAGCGTTCCGATGAAGCCCATGAGAATTTTCAGGCCGATGGTGATGATCTGAAATTGATGGACCTGCATCATGAGGTTGAAGACGTGCACGGCCTGGCGGTCGGCCTGGTTGAACTTATGTTGCGCGGCGAGGATGGAACGGACCGAGAGCTCGAGGCTTTCGTATTCCGGGGTCTGGTACGTGAACCAGATGGTGTCGAGATAGTGCGTGCTCTTCAGATCGTTCATGGTGGTGAACGGGATGTAGATCACGCGGTTGATGTCGTCGTTGCCCTCCTGCATTTTGCCGCTCAGGACGCCGATGACTTCGAAGCTGAGGCCGTCAATGCGGATGTGTTCGCCGATGGCGTTGCGGCCGGAGAATAACTTTTCTTTCGCCTCGGAACCAATGACGGCGACACGGCCGCGCTGGACTTGGTCTTCCATGTTGTAGAAGCGGCCCTGGCCAAGTTTCAGCGAGCGAATATCGAGGACGCTGGGATTGTTGCCGGTCGTGGCGAAGGTGAAGACGCGATCCTCGTACTGGACGTTGGTCTGCTTGCTGACTTCCGGGGTGATGCGGTTGATTTGCGGAAGATTGGTGGTGAGAGTGTCGACGTCGTCGAGAGTGAAGCGGACGAGGTCTCCGGCTTTCTGGCCTCCGGCCTGCATGGAGGTGCGGTCGGGGACGACGATGACGAGCTTGTCGCCGAAGTTGGCGAAGATGTTGGAGCAGGCCTGGCCGAATCCATCGCCGTAGGCGAGGAGCATGACGACGGTGGCGATGCCCCAGGCCATGCCGAGCATGGTGAGCGCGCTGCGCCGGCGGTTGTGGCGCATGGCATCGTAGGCTTCCTGGAGAATGTCGCCGAACATTTGAGCTTTCCTTGGCGGCTAAAGCCGCACGCTTTCATACGCTTTGGAGAATTCCCCTACTTTTCGCGCACAGTACGCGCGAGAAATGGGGCACTCGGAGCCGCGCATTTTACAAACGAAAAACTATTCCTGGCGGAGGGCTTCTACCGGCTGCAGCAACGCGGCTTTGCGCGCCGGGTAGAGGCCGGCGATGACACCTGCCAGAGTTAAACTTCCGATCGCCAGCATGGCGGACATAGGAACCAGCTTGGGCGGATCGAATCCGCCGGGGCCTTGCACGCCTCCCATGGCGCCCATCAGGGCCGCCGCCAGCGCCATACCGATCAGGCCGCTGCCCAGCGTGAGCAGAATGCCTTCCAGAAAAAAGTGAAACAGGATGCTGCGATTGGTGGCGCCGAGAGCCTTGCGCAATCCGATTTCGTGGGTGCGCTCGCTCACCGCGACCAGCATGATGTTGACGACGCCAATGGCGCCGAGGGCGAGTGTGACCATGCCGACGGCACCTAGGAACATGTTCATGACGTCGAAGATGGTTCCAACCATCTTGGATTCTTCGATGGAGTCCCACTCGTCATAGGCGTTCGGATCCAGAGGGTCGAAGCCGTGATTGCGAGCGACGATCTTGTGGACGTCTTCCTTCGCGAGCTTGTGCTCGGCAGTGGTGGTGGGCTGGTATTCGATGAAGGAGATGGAGTTCTGGTGGTTCTCGCCCTTCAGCGGGAAGTCGGTGGCCATCACTGAAAAAGGGATGTAGCCGCGCATGTTAAGCCAGGTATTGTCGCCGCGGCCGAGGTGCGGCATGCTGCCTACCACCTCGAAGCGCTCGCCATTCAACAAAACAAATGCGCCAAGCGCGGGGCGACCGGGGAAAAGAGTTTTCAGCAGTTCGTTGCCCAGGACGATGACGTTGCGGCGCTGTGATTCGTCGAGTGCGTTCAGCCAGCGTCCTTCTTTGAGAGGTAGATAACTGATCTGGTTGAGTTGGGGCTCGGCACCGAGGATCTCGACTCCGGCGGTAGCGAATTCGCTGACCTGGTGAAGGTCGCTGCGGGAGATGATCGGGCAGGCGTTGCGAACGTGGGGAGCCTGCGATCGGACGTCCACGTAGTCACGGTAGGTGAGCAAGTAGGGGCGGGAGGAGTTCATGTTGCCGGCGACGGCGGGGGCGCGTCCGGGGAATAGGAACATGATGTCGCGTCCGAACTCGGCCATCTCGCGCTTGTTGCCGGAACGAAAGCCTTCTCCGACGCCGACGAGGAGCAGGAGGGATCCGACGCCCCAGGCGATGCCGAACATGGTCAGGAAGGAGCGGAGCTTGTGTGACCAGAGATTGCGGAAGATCTGAGCGAAGATGTCGAGCAACGTGCGAATCAAATTGTCACCGTTCTCGGCGGGGCGAGGTACGGCCAGCCCTGCCGCTACAAGCAGATACGCGGTTGGAGGCAGGTTTGTTCCGACAAGTTGCCATATTCGGGAGGCTTGAGGGTCTTAATTTCCCTATGGATTTGTGTCCTAAACAGTTAGACACCGGCTGTGGGTGAGTCGGGTGCGTGCCAGGGATTCAGACCCGCTTTCCGAAATGGCACAGGCTTCAACCACGAAGGACACGAAGGTTCGTGAAGGAAAATTCTGGGACGGCTTTGGGTTGGGAGGATGGTTGGGTGACCTTCGTAATCGCATGGTGCTGTTGGCGCATTGCTGGGGTCGGACCCCCCTCCTAGAATCGAAGCAGGGTAACGTGCGCCTGAATCTGCATGCCTGAACTCACAAAACGACTGGACCGGGCCGAACTGGCCAAACGGGTGGAGCGAGCTGAAAAGCTCCTGCAGAAGGGCAAGACTGCCGAGGCGCTGGAAGAGTACCTGCTGGTCCTGCGGGATGATCCGGAAAACGACATTGTGAGGCAACTGGCGGCGGATCTGTCACTTTCGCTGAACCGGAATGTGGATGCGGTGCGCCTGCTGGGAGATTTGTTCGAGCGGCAGGTGGGGGCGGGGGACGCAACCCGGGCGAGCCTGACCTACAAGAAGCTGGTCCGGCATGGCAGTCCGACCTGGCAGCAAAAGTACCGGTTCGGGCAGCTGCTGGAAGGATCGAACAAGAAGCTGGCGGTCGGGGCGTATGAGACGGCGCTGGCGGACCTGGCCAAGTTGGGGAAGAAGAAGGAGTCGGCGGAGATTCTGGACCGCGTGGTGGCCCTGGAGGGTACGCAGGCGAACTACCTGCGGGTGGCGGAGCTGGCGGCCGAGATGGAGAACCACCGCGGGGCGGCGCTGGCGTTCCAGCGGGTGGCGCAACTGTCGGCGGCAGAGGGCGGGGATCCGGCGCAATGGTACGAACGGGCTTACCAGGAAGACGCGTCCGATCCGGGAATCGCGCTGGCCTACGGCAAGACTCTTCTGAAACAAGGGCAGGCGGGAGCGGCGATTTTCATCCTGGAGCCGCAGTTGAATGGCGACGGAGTGACAACGGAGCTGCGCGAGGCGTATGCAAGCGCGCTGCTGGCGGCGGGCCGTTATGCCGAGGCGGAGCCGCTGGTGTGGCAGTTGTTCGAGTTGAATCCGGCGCGGGTACAGCAGGTGATCGCGCTGATCGGGAACCTGCTCGACGGGGAGCAGGATGAGGCGGCGGTGGCGTTGGCGCGCAAGCTGGAGCAATTCCAGCGGCGGCGCGGAGAGCGGCGGCAGTTCATCGCCATCATGGAAGACATTGTGGGGGGACATCGGGCATCGCCCGAGATGCTGGAGTTCCTCAGCGAGCTGTATAACGCGTCGAACCGCGAAAACGATTACTGCCAGACGCTGCTGAAGCTGTTCGATCTTTATTGCAGCACGGGCGAATTTGCGAAGGCGGCGGAGTGCCTGGACCGGGCGGCGGAGGTCGATCCGTATGAGCCGGGACATCTGAAGCGGCTGGAGATGCTGAAGGGCAAAGTCGAGGATGGCCGCTACAAAGTGATCGCTTCGCGCTTCAACTCGGTGAGCAAGCCGATTGAGGAGCCGGTGCACGTTGAGGGTCCGACGCTGGGCGCGTCGACGTTGCAGGATCTGATGCTGCAGGCAGAGATTCTTGTGCAATACGGAATGCGGAATAAGGCGGTCGAGCGGTTGCAGAGGATCCAGGAGCTGTTTCCGCGCGAGGAGGAACGGAACGAAGACTTGCAGCGGTTGTACCTGGCTGCCGGAGTAACGCCGCGATATGCAGGAGCCGCGCCGTTGCCGGCGGCGGTGGCCGCGCCTGCTCCGGTGGCTGCACCCGCGGTGGCTGCGGAGCCCGCACCCGATGTGAGAAGTTTCACGCGAGTGGCCGAGATTACGCGGAAGCTGTATCAGCAGAGCACTGCTCCGGCGGTGCTGAAGACTTCGGTCAAGGAAATCGGGGCGCACTGGGAGGCGACGCGCTGCATCGCAGCGATGGGAAAGCCGGGGCTGTCGCCATCAAGCGTCGACGAGTATTGCGCCGAGGGTTATACGAAGGCGAGTCCGGCGGTGATCGCGGAGGTTGTGGCGAGCCTGCATCATGCGATGAAGGAAAGCGAGCCGCTCGCCATCCAGGATGCGACGAAATCGGCGGCGTTGAAGGGGATCGCGAAGATTCTCGGGGACATGGGCGCGAACTCCATCCTGGCAGTACCGCTGGTGGAAGGCGAAGAAACGGTCGGGCTGCTGGTACTGATTCACAGCCGGGCGCGAACCTGGCAGCAGGCCGATACCGTGGTGCTAAAGACGCTGGCGGACCAGATGGTGATTGCGTTGAACAACGCGGGGTTGCGGCGCCTGGTGAAGAATCTCTCGGTGACAGAGGAAAAATCCGGACTGCTGAAGCGCGCGTCCTATATCGATCTTTTGCTGGCGGAGAGCAAACGCGCGGTGCAGAATTCGACTCCGGTTTCGCTGCTGCTGCTGCAGTTCGGCAGAAGCGCGTCGATGATCAAGGAATATGGCGAGGCCGAGGTGCAGGCGGTGATGGGGCGAATCGGGCAGCTGTTTTCGGCCAACATCCGATCGAATGACCTTGCCTTCCGTTATGACACGACCACGATCGCGATCGTGCTGGGCGAAACGGCTGAGAAGGAAGCGACGCTTGCGCTGGAAAAATTGCGAAAGATCATCGGCAATGTGCACTTTCCCGCAAAAGATGAGACGGAAACCGGGCAGTCGGCATTGTTCTCGGCGGGACTAGCGGAGGCGGTGATCCGTAGCGAGTACGATCCTGTCGACATCGTGACGGAAGTGATCAACCGGGCCGAGCAGGCACTGGCGCTGGCGATGAATCAGGGGCCGGGAAAAATGGTCGCGCTCGGGCCGTCGCTGGCGGCTGGGGCCGTGGCTTAGCGGGTCTTTTCTTCGTCGGTGTTTCCTTCTTTTGCCCCCTACCGTCTTGTCATTCTGGCTTCTGCTTTGTCGTTCTGCTGAATTCAGCTCCTTTAACCACTAAGGACACGAAGGTCCACGAAGGAAGGTCAGAGCTGGCTTCATTCTGGCTTCTGCTTTGTCGTTCTGCTGAATTCAGCCCCTTTAACCACTAAGGACACGAAGGTCCACGAAGGAAGGCCAGAGATGGCTTTCGTTTTTTTTGGCTTGACTCATTCTTGGTCATCTGTTACACATTGTAACGCTACAATGACTAACACACGGTTGGCACGTCCAAAGAACCTGGGAGAAGTCGAGCAGAGCGTGATGGACTACATATGGAGTCACGGTCCAGCGACGGCGGAAGAGTGCCGCGAGGCGCTGGCGCAAGCGCGTCCGATGAAGGATTCTACGGTGCGGACGGTTTTGCGGCGGCTCGAGGAAAAAGGGTATGTGAGCCACGAGGTGCAGGGGCGGACATTTATTTACCGTGCGGCCGACGCGCGCGAGAGCGTCGCGGTACGCGCGGTGAAGGGAATTATCGACCGCTTCTGCGGAGGGTCGGCGGAGCAACTGGTCCTGGGCATGGTCGACAACGACGTGCTGGACCGCAAGCAACTCGAGCGTCTGGCTCGGAGGATTGCCGAGAGCGAGCAGCGCCGGGCAGCGGGAAAGAAGTAAGGGGATTGAGTGCGGAGTCGAGAATAAGAACGAAGGAAGATCCATCATGATGATCAAAGCTTCTCTGATGGCGGTGCCGGCGATGGCGGGTCTGATGGCGGAATTTGCGCTGCGAGGAGTGTTGCTTGGGCTTGTGGCGTGGGCGACTCTCACCTTATTTAGGGTGAAGCCTGCCTCGGTGCGCCTGTTTGCCTGGACGACGGTGCTCTATGCCTTGCTGGCGTTGCCGTTGCTCGGCTGGATCCTCCCGCCGGTTGCGCTGCCTGGAGTTGCGCACATGAAGTCGGCGGAAGTAGTGCTTCCGGCGCCGGTGAGATCCGTAGAAACGGCGAGGACTGCGTCCAGCTATCGCGTTCCAGCTTCCGGCTCTCGGCTTGTGGCTTCCGAGAACGGCGTATCTACAGCTGCCGAGAGCGCGCATCGACATCCATGGTGGGATTTTGTTTCGTGGAGCTTGGTGGGAGTTTGGATTTACCTCGGAGTGCTGCTGGCTTTGATATCCCGATTTGCGGTCGGGTTAGCGATGACGCGGCGATTGCTGCTCAGGGCGAAAGTTATCGAGGACGCGAATGTAGGGGTACGGCTCAGGTCTTACGCGGAGACTTGGCGCTCTGTAGGGCGGACGCGGATCGCGGAGTCGGAAGCGGTCCAGGTTCCGGTCACGGTCGGAGTGATGCGGCCGGTTATTTTATTGCCCACGAACTGGCGGGAGTGGGAGGAGGCGAAGCTCGCGGCCGTGATCGCGCATGAGTCCTCGCACGTGGCACGGCGGGATAGCCTGACGCAGAACCTGGCGCTGCTGTATCGCGCCATCTTCTGGTTCAGTCCGTTCGCCTGGTGGTTGCACCGGCAGCTGGTGGAGCTGGCGGAACAGGCGAGTGACGAAGCAGTGTTGCGCGCAGGTGCGGATTGCGCCGACTATGCGCGCACGCTGTTGGGATTTTTCGAGGCGCTGCGCGGAACGCCCGGGCGCGTGTGGTGGCATGGCGTGGCCATGGCAAAGACAGGGCAGGCGGAACGCAGAGTGGAAAAGATTCTGGAGTGGAGAGGAGCTTTCGGTATGGGACTGAAGAGATCGATGGCGGTATTGATCGTGGCGATAGCCATTCCGGTGGTGTACTTATCGGCGGCGGTGAGCGCGCAACAGGCTGCGCCCGCGGCGCCGTCGGCTCCGGCAGCGCGACCAGCGCCGGCGGTGGTTCCCAATGAAGCGCCGGAACCGGTCAGTGAGCCGAATCCCGCGATGGCGCCGATGCCGGGCACGGAGCCAACACCGGCAGTTGCGCCGCCGGACACTCCACCTCCGGCGCTCGCATCCGTCGGCGCGTTTGCTCCACCCGCGCCCCCGGCAGCGATCTCAGCCACAGCTCCCGTGGTGGCGTGGGCCGGGCAGTCGAGTTCTTCTTATCACGTGGGGAATGCGTATGCGTATGGCTACGATGAAGACGAACGCTTCGTGATCGTGCGCGGGAACAGCGAGTCGCTGACCATGTCAGGCAGTACGCAGGACGCGCGCCATGTGGAGCGGCTGCGCAAGAAAATCTCGGGAGACTTCATCTGGTTTCAGCGCGACGAAAGGTCGTACGTGATCCGCGACCAGGCGACTGTGGAGCGGGCACTGAAGCTCTGGGCTCCGCAGGAAGAATTAGGAAAGAAGCAGGAAGCGCTGGGCAAGCAGCAGGAAGAACTGGGCAAGCAGCAGGAGGCGCTAGGCAAGAAGATGGAACAAGTCCGGGTGCAGGTGCCGGATATGACGGCTCAACTCGATAAGCTGCGCGCGGAGCTGAAGGAGCTCAACGGCGGAGCGACGCAGGAGCAGATCGGACGGTTGCAGTCGGAGATCGGCGAACTGCAGAGCAGGCTGGGCGAAGTTCAATCCCACGCCGGCGATCAGCAATCGAAGCTCGGCGAGGAAATGGGAACTTTGGGCGAGCAGCAGGGAAAGCTGGGCGAGGAGCAGGGAAAATTGGGAGAGCAGCAAGGCGAACTGGCGCGGCAGGCGTCCCGCGAGATGAAGGAACTTCTGGACGAAGCGCTTAAGAATGGCAAAGCGCAGCCGGAACCCGCCAGTGACGAGCAGGGGATGTTGTGAGGTTGTCCGTCTGGTGCTTTGACAAGAGAAACTCCGAAAGAGTGTGCGGACAAAATCGTAACTACGCCGCTTGTGCGGGTTGAGTCCGGGCTCGGGGAGTCATCAAGAGGAATAGAGCCGAGATCGTGGCCGTGCCTGCGGAAAGGTAGAAGGGCAAGGCAGCGCCGTAGTGGTTCCAGAGTTCTCCGAAGATGAGGCTGGCCGCGAGAGTGGCGACGCTGGTCACGAAGAAGTAGATGCCCAGGGCCCGGCCGCGAATTTCTGAGGCGACGGTATCGACGACCAGCGCTTTCAGGACAGGCTGCGTCAGTGCGTAGTAAGTGCCATAGACAGCCATGGCGATCCAGATGGCGAGGGTCGAAGGCGCAAGTCCGAAGACGAAATAAACAGAGGCGAAGATGAAGTATCCGGCGGCGGCGATCCAGCGGCGTGAGAAACGGTCGCTGAACCATCCCGCAGGCCAGGAGCCTAGCGTGTAGGTCGTGTTGAAAACCAAGCCGAGCAACGGCGCGAGCTTTACCGGAATCCCCACATTTTGCGCCCGCATCACAAGAAACATGTCGCTGGAATTTCCTAACGAGAACAAAGTCACCGCGACCAGCACTGTGTAGAACGACGCTGGCGGCTTGAGGGCGGACGTTGCTTTGCCTGCGGATGGCGGGGGCGTCTCGCGCTCCTGGGCTTGGCGGCGGGTCTCCTGAATTCCGAAGAACGCGACAAGAATGCAGAGCGCGCCCGGGACGGCGGCGGCCCAGAATACGGTGCGAATGCCGTAGTGCGAGAGCAGGAGGAGCGCGGTCAGCGGTCCGGCGATGGCGCCGGCGGAGTCGAGGGACTGAATCAATCCATAGGCCGAGCCGAGTTTTTCCTTTCCTACCGATTCGGCGACCATTACATCCCGCGGTGCGCCGCGGACGCCTTTGGCAAGGCGATCGGCAAAACGAATCAGCAGGATGTGCCACCAGGCTGTGGTGACCGCGAGCATGGGTTTGACAGCGTTGGCGACGGCGTATCCGGCGACGACGAGAGGCTTGCGGCGGTTGAGATGGTCGGTGAGATATCCGGAGAAAAGCTTGGCGAAGGAGGCGACGCTTTCGGCGATGCCTTCGATCACGCCGAGTTGTGCCGGGCCAGCGCCCAGCGAGACGAGGAATGCGGGCAGAACCCAGTAAGCCATCTCGGTGGCGGTGTCGTTGAGGAAGGATGTGATGCCGAAGGCGTAGATGTTGCGCGGGGTGGGCTGGGGGCTTGCGGGCATAGGAAGGTTTTATCACGGGGAGGTAGGAGGTAGATGAACGAGGATTGCCGGAGGTTCGCGTTGTCGGCGGTGTTGCGAAGCGGGGTTGGCTCTCAGTGGCTAAAGCCGGTTCGTCCAGCCGCTTTATGGCGCGACTGGAGCCGTGCCCTTGCCCGTTCTTGCAAGTGGATGCGATTGGATGGCGCAGGCAGAGTGAGGTCCTTCACTTCGTTGAGGATGAAAACCCCGTTGTTCACTTTGCCTTGGATGAGGACGTCTGCGGTTGCTGTTTACCGCGGTGCTAGTACATGGCGTCGTATTTCGTGACGGTCCAGCTGCCGGACTGTTGGGCCATGGTGAGGGTGAAGAGATCCTGATCGATGCCGGGTTGGGCTGGGCCGGCGTTGGCGAGACGCTTACCTCGATAGTGGAGGATGATGAGCGGCGGGGCATCTTCCCAGTCGACGAGTTCCCAGGAAATCAGCGGATGCTGTGCTTCTGATTTGCAGATGTAACGCGCGTATTTCTTGTGGTAGTCGTGCTCCCACTTGTTGAGCAGATCGTCGCAGTGGCCGTCGCGCATCTCACGCAGGAATTTGTTGGCGGAACGCTCGGTGGAGCGGTCGCGCAGCGGATTCATCTTGATGGTGACAGGGAGGCCAGTGAGAGGGTCGTGCTCTTCGGAACGGGCCAACACCGGTCCCTGATTGCTGAGCCACCAGAGATAGCCGACAAAGATCAGCACCAGCAAGGAAGCGGCGCCGACGGCAATGCCGATGTGGGTCTTGGAAAAGGCCATTAGAAAAGTTTAGGGATGGTGAACGGTGAGCGGCAAGATTACCGCAGTGAGACGCGAGCGGACATGTACGAGTGGGGTGAGATTGCGGCGCTGCTGTAAGCCGAGCCCCTTCCAATGATTACTGGTGCGCTCAGTTCAACAGAGATTCGGGATCGGCCAGGTCGTAGTAGGGGGCGTCGGCGGCGAAGTCGCGGAGCAGCTTTACATGCTGCGCGTCGATGATCACGAGGATGCGGTCTTTTCCGCGGTCGGTGATGCGGTTGATGTTGGAGAAGATCCGCAGATTCTGCTTGTACCAGTCGGCGACCTGATCGGTTTGCTTATCCGGTTCGGTGCCGTCGGAAGGCAGCAGCCTCATCATGTAGGTCTCCTGACTGCGGCGAATCTCGGCGGGGCTATTTAGGTGAGAGAGATATTGAATCACGGTGGACTGGCCGAGAAGAGCTTCTTCGGCTGAGGACATTCGCCCTTGTTTCGCGTTCTCGTCCAAAGTTTTCGGATTTGGAACCTGCATCTCCGAAGATGCCGTGCCGGGATGAGGCGATGGAGCATCGACTCCGTAGAGAGCCACAAGGTTGAGGCGCTTGGCCAGACGGAAGGCGATCTGGTCGATCTCGTTTCTGCCGAGCTTGTACTGCCCGGCTAGATACTTGCGATATTGGTCGGGCCAGAACGTGTCGCCATACGGCGCTTCGATGGCAATTTTGGTTGGGCGAAAGTGGGCGAGGTCCTCGATGAGCTCCTGGATTTCTTCCTGGCGCTTCGGGCCAAGCATGTCGTTGGACGATTTTGACTTGTCTTGATTTGATCCGAGAGCATCCATGTGGAAGACGCCGAGAATCAGGATTGGCGTGGGCGATGGAGGGGGCGGCACGAGCGGAGTTTTCTGAACATCGACGGAGCCGGACTGATTGCCGGCGGTGTAGGTTCCGGCCAGGTGTCCGTCAGCGAGTCTTGCGGTGATGGTTCCGGTGTCGCCATTCACGTCGAAATGGAGGGTGACGGAGTCGCCATCGCGAGTGCCTCCGGTGATGGCGAAGGTGCCGTAACTGGAGATGATCTGGCCGGAGAATGCGCCGGCGGATTCGGCGAGATCGATGGTGACAGGAATAGACTCCTGTTCGTTGTTGGTGGCGCTGCCTTCGTAGTGTTCCGTTGCGGCGGAGGATTTGTTCTCGGCCTGGCGACGGGGAGTGGGTTGTGCGACTGCAAGCAAAGAGAGAAGCAGGACGAAGCAGGGGAGAATTCGCGCTGCGGTCATGATGGGCCGAAGCTTAACAAAAGGGGAGCGTTGCGACTAGTGCTGTGGTCACAGGGTTGAAGCCTGTCTGTTTGGGGGCGCTTGACGCGCCCGAAAGGGCCGCTCTTCCAAGGTGTGTGAGCCCGAAGGACTGCTCTTACATGGAGAGCCGCTGGCGCGGCCTTGAATTTCTGATCCTCCACGGCCGGGCAGCAGGTGCACCGGCCATGAAAGATCGATGACGGGTCTACTCTTTCTTGTCTTCTTCGTTTTCTTTCGTTGGCTCGACGCCTCCGTCGTGGGCAGCCTGGGCTTCCGCTTCTTCCATGGCTTTCTTGGCTTCAGCGGCTTTCTTGGCGCGGGCTTCGGCACGCTTCTCGCGTTTCTCGTCGAGAACCTTTTCGCTACCGAGCAGTTCGAGGAAAGCACGGTCGGCGCCGTCGCCCTTGTTCCACTGGGTGCGGATGATGCGTGTGTATCCGCCATTGCGATCGCCGAAGCGCGGGCCGACGGTGTCGAAAAGCTTTACCACGGCTTCATCGGTCATCAGGTATGCGGCGGCGAGGCGACGGGCAGAAAGATCGCCGCGCTTGCCGAGAGTGATCATCTTCTCGACGAGCGGACGGGCGGCTTTCGCCTTGGGAACGGTCGTCTCGATGCGCTCTTCCACGATCACCGAGGTGACCAGGTTGCGCAGGAGAGAGCGGCGGTGCGCGGTGTTACGTCCGAGTTTGTATCCGGCAACTTTGTGACGCATGGGAAACCTCAGCTTCTAGCTACTCGCTCAGAATCGAAAACCTGGGGGCTAAAGCCCCCGAATTCTTTACAGGCCTTAAACGGCGCGGCTGAAGCCGCGCTTTCAAAGCCGGGCGGGACAGAAGCCGCGCCCTTTCAAAGCCGGGCGGGACAGATACCGCGCCCTTTCAAAGCGACGCGGCACAGAGCCGCGCACACGGCTCAACTTACAGCTGGTCGTCCGGTCCGTAGGCGGATGCGGGCAACGGTACGTTCGAAGTCGGGCCGGGCACGGCGTTGCCATGCTCGTCGATCTTCATGCCAAGGCTCAGGCCCATGGACGAGAGAATTTCTTTGATCTCATTCAGAGACTTGCGGCCGAAGTTCTTGGTCTTAAGCATTTCGGCTTCAGTCTTCTGTACGAGCTCGCCGATGGTCTGAATGTTGGCGTTCTTCAGGCAGTTGTAGCTGCGGACCGAGAGCTCGAGTTCTTCGACGGAACGGTTGAGGTTCTCGTTGTGAATCTCGGGCTTGCGGTCGTCGCTGGCCGATGTGCCGGTTTCGATCTCCTCCTCGAAGTTGATGAAGATGTTCATGTGGTCCTTCAGCAGCTTCGCCGCCAGGCCGATGGAATCGGCAGGGGTGATGGAGCCGTTGGTCCAGACTTCAAGGGTGAGCTTGTCGTAGTCGGTGATCTGGCCGAGACGGGCCGGCTCAACGTTGTAATTGCACTTGCGCACGGGCGAGTGGACGGAGTCGATCGGAATGAATCCGATGCCGAGATCCTCATCGAAATTGCGGTCGGCGGAAACGTAACCGCGGCCGCGCTTCAGGCGCATTTCCATGTCGAGCTTGCCGCCTTCGCTGACCGTCGCGATGTAGACGTCTTTATCGAGAACCTCGACGTCGCCGTCGGCTTCGATCATGCCGCTGGTGACAACTCCGGGCTGATCGGCGCGCAGGTAAATCGCCTTTGGGGCGTCGCCGGCGAGCTTGAAAGGGATCTGCTTCAGGTTGAGGATGATGTCGGTCGCGTCCTCCACTACACCGGGGATCGACTGGAACTCGTGCAGCACGCCTTCCATCTTTACCGCGGTGACGGCAGCACCTTCGATGGAACTGAGAAGCACGCGGCGGAGCGCGTTGCCAACCGTGGTGCCGAATCCGCGCTCGAAGGGCTGTGCCCAGAAAATGCCGTACTTGTCGGTGAGGCTGGAGGTGTCAACTGCGAGACGTTTCGGTTTCTGAAAACCTTTCCAAAGCATTCGTTACTCTCCTTCGACCATTTGGCTCAATCCGGCTCGCTGAGTGGTCCAACTCAGGTCGGCGCCGAGAAGGCTGATCTGGTGCGAACGTGATAGACCGAAGTTTCAAAGTTGCAAGGTTTCAACGGCTGAAACCACCGTTTCCACCTTGAAACTCTTGAAGCCTCTGAAACCTATTTACTGTACAACTCTACGATCAACTGCTCATTCACGGGCAACTGAATATCTTCGCGCTTGGGCAGACCCAGGATGCGGCCTTTGTAATTGTCGCGATCGATTTCGAGCCAGCTGGGCGAGGTGCCGTGGCTGGCGAATTCTTTCGCCAATTCCAGGACCGCGAGCTTCTTGCTGTTTTCGCGGATCGCGATTTCTTCCCCCGCGCTTACCTGATAAGACGGGATATTGACCTTGCGGTTGTCGACCGCGACGTGTCCGTGGCGCACCAACTGACGGGCCTGACGGCGGGATTGCGCAAATCCAAGGCGGAAGACGACGTTGTCGAGACGGCGCTCGAGCTGTTGCAGAAGCTTCTCGCCGGTGACGCCCTTGGACTTCGCCGCTTTCTCGAAGTAGTTGCGGAACTGGCCTTCCTGCGTGAAGTAGATGCGCTTGGCTTTCTGTTTTTCGCGCAGCTGGAGGCCGTAGCCGACGATCTTGGCTTTACGGTCTTTCCCGTGTTGTCCGGGGGCGAAGTTGCGCTTCTCGATTGGACACTTGTCGCTGAAGCACTTGGCGCCTTTGAGGAACAGCTTCATGCCCTCGCGGCGGCATAGACGGCAGACTGCATCGGTATAACGGGCCAATTGTGTTCTCCTTATAGATGACCGGTTTACGGGTTTGGCTTCACCCTTCGTCCCGGACGATAAAAACAACTTCTCAGTGCTCAGTTGCCAGTTCCCAGTCAACCCCTAGCCGAAGTTCTCTTACCGAGAATTGAGGACCGAGAACCGGGAACTCGCCGCGTCAGACGCGGCGTCTTTTCGGCGGGCGGCAGCCGTTGTGCGGGATCGGCGTGGTATCGCGGATCGAGCGCACTTCGATGCCGGCGGCGGCCAGCGCGCGTACAGCCGATTCACGGCCGGAGCCGGGGCCGCTGACGCGGACATCGACGCTGCGGACGCCGTGATCGCGCGCCATGTTGGCGGCGTTCATGGCTGCCTGCTGGGCGGCGAAGGGCGTGCCTTTGCGCGATCCGCGGAAGCCGAGCGATCCTGAACTCTTCCACGACAGAACGTTGCCGTTCATATCGGAGATGGTCACGATCGTGTTATTGAAGGATGCCTGCACGTACGCGATGCCATGCGGAACGTGCTTGCGTTCCTTCTTCTTGAACGTCTTCTTCTTGCCTTTTTTCTCGGGCGCGGCGCTTGTGCCGGCGGCTGCTGCTGGTTTAGCCATTTCTGAGTTCTCAGTTCTCAGTACTCAGTTCTCAGTGGAAACCAGCTCTCCGAAAACTGAGAACCGGGAACTGAGAACTGACAACTGGTGTTATGTCTTTGCTGTCGCCTTCTTCTTCTGGGCGACCGTTCCTTTGCGCGGGCCTTTACGGGTGCGCGCGTTAGTGTGCGTACGCTGTCCACGGACCGGCAGGTTGCGGCGGTGACGGAATCCGCGATAGGAGCCGATTTCGATGAGCCGCTTGATGTTCATCGAAACTTCCTTGCGCAGATCGCCTTCCACGAGGCCTTGGGCCTCGATGACGGTACGAATGCGGTTGACCTCTTCTTCGCTCAGGTCCTGGACCTTTTTCATGGGGTCGACCTTGGCTTCGTCGAGGATGCTTCCGGCGCGCGGATGCCCGATCCCGTAGATATAGGTCAGCGCGATATTGATGTGCTTCTGGCGGGGAAGATCCACGCCTGCGATACGTGCCATGTGCCTCTAGCTCCTCAGATGCGCTTTAGCCCTGGCGCTGCTTGTGTTTCGAGTTCACGCAGATCACCCGCACTACACCCTTGCGGTGGATGATCTTGCATTTGTCACAGATTTTCTTCACCGATGCTCTTACCTTCATAAAAAACCCAATTCCCAGATCAGTGGCCGGTTGCCAGTCTGCCATCGGGCTTCGCCCGACCGGACAGCCGAGGCGGCTGTCCCTACCTAGATCACTTGTACCTGTAAACGATTCTGCCGCGATTCAGGTCGTAGGGAGAAAGCTCCACCGCAACCTTGTCACCCGGGAGAATGCGGATGAAATTCTTGCGCATCTTGCCCGAAACATGCGCCAGCACCTGGTGCTTGTTCTCCAGTTCCACCCGGAACATGGCGTTCGGCAGGGGTTCGAGAACCACCGCCATCACTTCAATCGCGTCTTCTTTGCTCATCCGCTCCTTACGTTCTTACTGCGTCAAAATCACCGGGCCGTCTTTCGTCACTGCTACGCAGTGTTCGAAGTGGGCGCTCACGCTGCCGTCGACCGTGACGGCGGTCCACTTGTCGCCTAAAACTCTCGCGTCCGGCTTGCCGTAGTTCACCATGGGCTCGATCGCGATGACCATGCCTTCGCGCAAGCGGGCTCCGTGGCCACGATTGCCGAAGTTCGGAACCTGTGGTTCCTCATGCAACCGGGTACCAATACCGTGTCCAACGAACTCGCGCACCACGCTGAATCCTGCCGCTTCCACGTGTTCCTGCACGGCGGCACCGACATCGCCGACCGAATTTCCGATGCGAGCCTGCTCGATGCCGCGGTAAAGGGAAGCTTCGGTGACTTCGAGCAGCTTCTTTACTTCCGGCTTGACGCCATTGCCGACCGGAACCGTGATGGCTGCGTCGCCATAGTAGCCATCGAGCACCACCCCGCAGTCGATCGAGACAATGTCGCCTTCCTTCAGCACCCGCTTTTCCGACGGGATGCCATGAACGATCTCCTCGTTCACGGACGTGCACAACACGCAGGGGTAATCGTAGTAGCCCTTGAACGCCGGTTTCGCCCCGAGTTCCTTGATCTTCTTGTCGGCCATGCGCTCCAGGTCCATGGTGGTGACACCGGGCACAACCATCGAACGCAGGTGATCGAGCACCTGGCGAACGATATGGCCGCTATGACGCATCTTTTCGATCTCGGCCGCCGACTTGCAAACGATCGCCATGATTAAGCGTGATGATCTTCGATAATGCGGAAGATCTGTTCCGTGACCTGATCCATCGGCAGATCGCCGTTGATCGAGATCAGGCGGCGAGTCCGCTTGTAATAATCCGCTACGGGACGAGTCTGCTCCTGGTAAGCCGTCAAACGCGGCTGAATTACTTCCAGCCGATCATCGTTGCGGGTTTCCAGCTTTGTGCCATCCACATCGCAAAGTTCGTCGACACGGGGCGGCTGGAAGTGGACGTTGTAGATCCGTCCACAGGTGGGACAAGAACGTCGTCCAGTAATCCGGAGCAGCAACTTATTATAGTCCACGTCAAGGCTGATCACAATTGGCCAGGCGCGGGTGGGACGCGAGTTGTCAAAGAGCTCATCGTCGAGCAGGGCATCGAGCCAGCCGGCCTGAGCTGCAGTTCTGGGAAAGCCATCGAGGATGTAGCCCAGCTTGCAATCGGGCTTCATCAGGCGTTCCCGGACCATGGTGCAGACCAAGTCGTCGCAAACCAGCTCACCCCGAGCCATGACCGCCTTGGCAGTCAGGCCGAGTTCGGTTCCCAACGCGACATTCTCCCGGAGAAGATCTCCGGTCGATACCTGGGGAATCTTGTAGTGCTCCATGATGCGCTTGGCCTGGGTGCCCTTACCGGCACCCGGCGGCCCGAGCAGCACAATGGGGCCAACGTTCCGCGAGGTTTCCTGCGCCATCGGCTGGCAAAAGCCTCCCGATCTCAGTCTCCCCGGCTCCCAGGAGTTTTCAGCCGAGGTGCAGCAACCTCCACAAACTTATCAGGGCCCATCCCCTACGGCCTTTGTCAGGCTCTATAAGGAGGCGGCCCAAACGCGCCTTATATCTGGCCGCAAAGAGCGCGGCGCCTGGCGCGGCTTGCCCAGATCCCTCGCAGCGCATCATCGCTTGCTCGGGATGACAGAAAACTACCACGCGCGGCGTCCGCGGATTCGCCCGCTGCGCGGGGTGAATCCGTCGTAGTGTCGCATGATCAATTGCGCCTCGATCTGCTGGACCGTGTCCATGGCGACGCCGACCACGATCAGCAGCGAGGTTCCACCAAAGTAAAAGTTCACGCCCAAACCGTTAGTCACCCAGGTGGGCAGATTCTCAAACATCCTGCCGACGGGGCCCCAGAGGTGGTTGAGGTGAATTCCGGTAATCATCCACTCGGGAATAAAGGAGATGATGATCAGGTAAAGGGCGCCGACCAGCGTGATGCGCGTCAGGACTTCGTTGATGAAGTCGGCAGTGCGGCGGCCAGGGCGGATGCCGGGAATAAATCCGCCGTACTTGCGCATATTGTCGGCGACTTCGCTCGGATTGAACACGATCGAAACGTAGAAGTACGCGAAGAAGATGATGCCGACGGCGTAGAGAACGGTGTAAAGCGGCTCACCCCATCCGAGCCAGCGGATCAGGTCACCGAAATACCGGTTATTGCGCAGGCCATAGCCAATGGTCTGCGGCAAAGTCAAAATCGAGGATGCGAAGATGACCGGCATCACGCCGCCTGCGTTGACTCGCAACGGGAGGTGCGTGGATTGTCCGCCCATGACTTTGCGGCCGACGACACGCTTGGCGTACTGCACGGGTATTCGCCGCTCGCTGCGTTCGACGTAGACGATGAAGGCTACGACAGCGAACATGAAAACGATGAGCCCGACCATCAGGGGGAAGGTCATCGCTCCCCAGGTGGCGTTCTTCGCTTTTTCGAACAAGTCGGCGACGCCGCGCGGCAGGCCGACAACGATGCCGGCGAAGATCAGAAGGGACATGCCGTTGCCGACGCCGCGATCAGTGATCTGCTCGCCCAGCCACATGATGAAGGCGCTGCCCGTGGTCAGGGTGAGCATGGTCAGCAGGCGGAATCCCCAGCCGGGGTTGATGACGAAATCGCCGGACCGCTCGAGGCCGACAGCGATTCCAAACGACTGGACCGCGCTCAGGATGACCGTGATGTAACGGGTCCACTGAGTAATTTTTTTGCGGCCGAGCTCGCCTTCCTTCTGCAGCTTTGCCAAAGGCTCGTAGACGACGGTGAGCAACTGGAGGATGATCGACGCCGTGATGTAGGGCATGATGCCCAGGGCGAAGATGGTCATGCGGCGCAACTGGCCGCCGGAGAACAGGTCGACAAATCCGAGGAACGATCCGCGCTGGGTATCGAAGAAGTGCTCGAGTTGCTCCCACTTGACCCCTGGCGTAGGCAAGTGACCGCCAAGGCGGTAGACAAACAAAAGTCCCAGCGTAAACAGGATGCGTCTGCGCAGATCGGGGATGCGGAAGATGTTCGCCAGTTTGTCAAACATTACTGCCCCGCCTTTACTGATAAGACCTCAAACTTGCCGCCAGCCTTGGTGATCTTTTCCTGCGCGGACTTGGAGAACTTGTGCGCACTCACGGTGAGGGCAGCCGTCAATTCGCCATCGCCGAGCACCTTGACGGGAAGCTTGGTTTTGACCACGCCCGCCTTGCGCAGAACGTCGGGAGTGATGACGGTTTCGCCGAGCGCTACCAGCCGTTCCAGGCTGACGATGGCATATTCCTTGCGGAAGATGTTGGTGAAGCCGCGCTTGGGCATGCGGCGGTGCAGCGGCATCTGGCCGCCTTCAAAACCGCGAATCATGCGCGAACCGCTGCGCGAGCGCTGACCTTTGTGGCCGCGGGTCGAGGTCTTGCCCATGCCCGAGCCCATACCACGTCCTACGCGCTTGCGCTTCTCGGTGGCCTTCTTCGGTGCGTGAATGTTGGATAAGTTCATAAATAACCCAGTTTCAAAGTTTCAGGTTTCAAAGTTTCAACGTTGCTTCGAGCAACTGTGAAACCCAGTCACCTTGAAGCGTCCTCGTTAAACAATCTCGATCATGTGTGGGACTTTGGCCACCATGCCGCGAATGGCCGGTGTGTCCGGCCGCTCGATGACCTGGTTGAGGCGGGTGAATCCGAGTCCCTTGATGACCAGTTTTTGTTTCTTGGGGGCACAAATGGCGGAACGCACCCACTTCAGCTGGAGCGTTGCGCTGCCCGAATTCGTTTTCTTGGCACTCATTCCAAATCCTCAGGGGCTAAAGCCCGATTTCTACTGAGCCGGCTTCGCGGCCTTTCAGGGCCGCTCTTCCACGTCACTTCGGCCGCGCCCGTGCCGGCTTACAGTTCTTCTGCGACTTTGCCGCGCAGCGTGGCGACGCTTTCCCTGTTCTTCAACTGCTTCAGGGCGTCAAACGTTGCCTTGATGACGTTGTGCGGGTTGGTGGTGCCGATAGACTTGGTCAGGACGTTCTGGACGCCCGCCGAAGTCATGACGGCGCGAACCGCTCCACCGGCAATCACTCCCGTGCCTTCCGGAGCCGGCTTCAGCAGTACTTTACCGGAGCCGTAGCGTCCGAGGACGAGGTGGGGAATGCTGGTTTGAGTCAGGTTCACCTTCACCAGATTCTTTTTCGCCGACTCGATCCCCTTGCGGATTGCCTGGGGAACTTCCTTGGCCTTGCCGGAGCCGTAGCCCACGACCGCTGCTGAAGGATCGCCTACAACCACGAGCGCCGCAAAGGAAAGATTCTTGCCGCCCTTGACGACCTTGGTGACACGATTGATCGCGACGACCTGGTCCTTCAACTGAAACGAACCTGCATCGAGTTTCTTGATTACTGTTGGCATATGTCTCCAGCGATGAGCAGAGAGCCTTAGGGGATGAGCAATCCAATTTTGCTCATCGCTCAGGGCTCGTGGCTCACTGCTCCTAGAACTGCAATCCAGCTTCGCGGGCGGCATCGGCCAATGCCTTCACGCGCCCATGATAAATGTATCCGCCACGGTCGAAGACGACCTTGGTGACGCCTTTGGCCTTGGCGCGCTCGGCGATGGTCTTGCCGACGGCTTTCGCCGCGGCGACGTTACCGCCGGTGCGCCGGTCTTCTTTCTTACCTTCGGCGGAGCTGGCCGAAACCAGCGTCTGGCCCGACATGTCGTCGATTACCTGCACGTAAATATGATTCAGCGAACGGTAGACGTTCAATCGCGGGCGCTCCGCGGTGCCTTGCAGCTTTTTGCGGATGCGCTGGTGAACATAGCCGCGCTTTTCGTTTTTTCCAATTTTGGTCAGCATGATTCAGCTCTCAGCGACCAGCCCTCAGCTATCCGTGAACCTCTCAACCATTTGGCTGAGAGCCGAAAGCTGACAGCTGTCGGCTTATTTCGCTCCAGTCTTTCCGACTTTCTTCTTGAGGCGCTCGCCTACGTAGCGGACACCTTTGTTCTTGTACGGGTCGGGCGGGCGCAGGCTGCGCATTTCCGCGGCGACCTGTCCGACCTTCTGCCGGTCGATCCCGTTCAGGGTGATTCGCGTCTGCTTCGGATCGACCGCTGCTTCGACACCGGTGGGCAGCGGATATTCGATCGGGTGCGAATATCCCAGGTTGAATACAACCGTGAGCTTGCCCTTCATCTCGGCGCGGTAGCCGATGCCGACGATTTCGAGTTCGCGGGTCCATCCCTTGGTCACGCCTTCGACGGCGTTGTTGACCAGGGCGCGGGCGAGCCCGTGCACGGCGGATTGCGAATCGTTCTCGCGAATGGCAACGATGTGGCCGTCTTTCTGCTCGACTTTGATGCCGGCGGGAAGAGGCGTATCCAGCTTCCCCTTCGGTCCCTGAACGGCGACGACGTTGCCTTCAACTTTGACCGTGACTCCCTTGGGAATCGCGATCGGCTTTTTTCCAATTCTCGACATAAGCTTTTTAGCTATGAGCAGCGAGCCATGAGTTGCGAGCAAGCAAAATCGCGGATGCTCACCGCCCAGTGCTGAGTGCTCACTGCTCCTTTACCAAATCTGGCACAACAGTTCGCCGCCCACGCCTTCTTTGCGGGCCTGGCGGCCGGTCATGACGCCGCGCGGTGTGGTGAGGATGTTGATTCCCATCCCGCCCAGCACGCGCGGAATCTCGCTGCGGCGCACGTAAACGCGGCAGCCGGGCCGGGAAACACGCTCGGCCTTCGAGATCGCCGCTTCGTTGTTGGCGCCATACTTGAGGTAAATCCGGATAACTTTATGACCTTCTTCCTCAGTGGCCTTGTAATTGGAGATATATCCCTCTTCCTTCAGGATGCGGGCAATCTCCGTCTTAAGGCGGGAAGCGGGGATATCCACTTTTTGGTGCCGGGCCTGGAGTGAGTTGCGCACTCGAGTCAGCATGTCTGCGACCGGATCGGTCAACCTCATCGTTTTGCTTCTCCTTCAGCCGTTCGTTTGCTTGGGCTCCGCATTCTGAATCGAGCTCAAGAACCAGCGACGGCGTTGCTTCCCATCCTCAGAGCGAAAGCCCCACAAGATGGGATCTTCTGACGGCGCGGCGGAAGCCGTGCCCTTCCACGTTGGCCACCGGCTCAAAGCCGGAGCCCCATCTACCACGACGACTTGGAAACCCCTGGAATCTCCCCGCGCAGCGCGAGCTGGCGGAAGCACAAGCGGCAGATGCCAAACTTGCGCAGAAAAGCGCGCGGGCGCCCGCAGAGATTGCAGCGGTTGTGCTTGCGCGTGGAGAACTTGGGCTTCTTTGCGTCTTTCACTCGTTTTGCTGTAGTTGCCAAACTAGCTCCTAGCTTCCAGCTCTTCGTTAAGCCTTAAAAACTCACGCCCTAAAGGGCATTCCCAGGTGCTTGAGCAGCGTGCGCGCCTGGTTGTCATTCGCGGCCGTTGTCACAATCGTGACGTTCATCCCCTTGAGCTTGTCGACCCGCTCGTAGGAGATCTCCGGGAAGATCAATTGATCGTGCAAGCCAAGGGTGAAGTTGCCGCGCCCGTCGAACGAGCGCGTCGAGACTCCCTTGAAATCGCGTACGCGGGGCAGGACGATATTGACCAGCCGGTCGAAAAATTCGTACATGCGGTCGCCGCGCAGCGTGACCATGGCGCCAATCGATTGTCCGGCGCGGACTTTGAAGGCCGCGATGGACTTCTTGGAGCGGGTGACGACCGGCTTCTGCCCGGTGATCTGGCTGAGTTCGTTCACGGCCGGATCGAGGACTTTCGCGTTCTGCGTAGCCTCGCCAACGCCCATATTGACGACAATCTTGTGCAGCCGCGGAACCGCCATCGGATTCCGCAGTTCGAGTTCTTTCAGCAGGGCAGGTGCGACTTCCTTTTCGAAGCGGCTGCGGAGGCGCGGGCGTTCTTTCGCGCTATGCCGCGCCTGCACGGGAGCCTTCGACTCCTGCGGTGCTTCCTTCTGACCTTTTTTCTCTTTTGCCATTTTTCTGCTCTCAGCTCTCAGTCTTCAGCTCTCAGGTGCTCATCAGCAAAAGCCGATCGCTGACGGCAGAGAGGGTTACGGCTATTTATCCAATGTCGTTCCGCACTTCTTACAGACGCGCACCTTGCGATCGCCGCGCACGTCGTGTCCGACGCGGACGGGGCCGCAGGTCGGGCACACCAGCTGCACGTTCGAAATGGCGATACGGCTTTCCTGTTCGGCGATGCCGCCCTTGATGTTGCGCTGCGGATTCGGGCGCACGTGCTTCTTCACCATCTTGACGTGCTCGACGAGAACTTTCGCGTCGTTCGGAAACACGCGAAGCACGCGTCCCTGCTTGCCTTCGTCGTCTCCGGCGATCACCATCACGGTGTCATTGCGCCGGATGTCGACTCTTTTGTGTCCTGTAGTTGTCGTAGCCATATCCAAACCCGGGTTTCAAAATTTCAAGGTTTCATGTTTCAAAAGTGGTTCTATTCTGCGAAGGTTCCGGAATCTCAAGGCACCTTGAAACCTTGAAACTCTGAAATCTTCCAGCTTGACGCTATATCACTTCCGGCGCCAGGCTCACGATCTTCAAAAACTTCTTTTCCCGCAGCTCGCGCGCGACCGGCCCGAAAACGCGGGTACCCACCGGCTCTCCCGCATCGTTGATCAGCACCGCCGCATTCTGATCGAAGCGGATGTAGGTGCCGTCGCGGCGGCGATGCTCCTTGCGCGTGCGCACAATGACCGCCTTCACGACCTTGCCCTTCTGCACCTGGCCCTCGGGGGCGGATTCCTTGACGGCGGCGGTGATTATGTCGCCCAATCCGGCATTCAATCCGGTCGAGCCGCCGAGCGGCAGAATCATCTGCAGCTTGCGGGCGCCGGAATTGTCGGCGACCTCCAGCATCGATCTCATCATCACAGCCATAACGTTTCTCCCTCAGCCCGAATCTTTCCGGCTCAACCGCCAGCGCCCGGAAGGCGCGTCCCGTTTGCGCCTTTCGCGGCTCGGCTTAAGCCGAGCCCTGATACGAACCAGCCCGGCCTGCCGCGTTTGCCGTCTAGCTTGCGGCTGCCTCTACGTTCGTTTCCGGCAACAGCGCCGCCTTGCGAATAATGTCTTTCAGTTGCCAGCGCTTGAGCTTGGACAGCGGGCGAGTCTCTTCGATCCGCACCACGTCGCCGATGTGCGCCTGGCTCTTCTCGTCGTGGGCATAAAATTTCTTGTGGCGGGCAATCACGCGTCCGTAGAACGGATGCGACTTCTTGCGCGTCACCTGCACGACAATCGTTTTTTTCATGCGGTTGGAGACGACCTCTCCCACCACTTCTTTGCGGCGGCCCTGTGTTTTCGCCGTTGCTTCCGCCATTATCGTTTCTCCGTTGCGCCGGCCCGCGCCCGCTCGCCGAGGATGGTCTTCACCCGCGCGATGTCTTTGCGGAGGCCCCGCATCTTTTTCAGGCTCTCGGTCTGGCCCATGTTCAGCTGGAATTTCAGCTTGAACAACTGGTCCGCCAGATCGCGTTCCTGATGTTGCAATTCTTCGTCGGTAAGATTTCTTACTTTTTCTGCCTTCATAAGATCAGTTCTCAGTTGCCAGCACCCAGTTGCGGGTAAGGGCAACTTCCTTAGTGCGCTGTCTCGCGCTTGACCATGGTCGTGCGCAGCGGCAGCTTGTGCGAGGCGAGCCGGAGAGCCTCGTGTGCATCCTGGAAGCTAACGCCTTCCATCTCGAACAGGATCTTTCCCGGCTTCACGACCGCGACCCAATGATCGGGCGCGCCCTTACCCTTGCCCATACGGGTTTCGGCCGGCTTCTTCGTGACCGGCTTGTCGGGGAAGAGGCGGATCCAGATTTTCCCGCCACGCTTCACGAAACGGGTCATGGCCACGCGGCTTGCCTCGATCTGGCGGTCGGTGATCCATCCCGGCTCAAGAACCTTTAGCCCATAGTCGCCGAAAGCCAACGCGGATCCGCGCCAGGCTTTCCCGGCCATGCGTCCGCGCTGCTGCTTGCGGTACTTTACTTTCTTTGGCATCAACATAGAATCAGCTCTTAGCTTCTAGCTCCCAGCTCTTGACTAAGCTGGAGCCGGCTTCCTTCTCAAAAACTTCCTAAAATCCGCCTGCGACTGCCGTCTGCGGCTCGCGCTTCTTCTGCTGCAGGATCTCGCCCTTGTAGACCCAGCACTTCACGCCAATCACGCCATACGTCGTGCGGGCTTCGCTGAAGCCGTAATCGATGTCGGCGCGCAGCGTGTGCAGAGGCAAGCGTCCTTGCAGATACCACTCCGAACGGGCGATTTCGTTGCCGTTCAGGCGTCCACTCACGCGAACTTTAATTCCCTTGCAACCGAAGCGCAGCGCGGAGTCGACCGCCTTGCGCATGGCGCGGCGGAAGCCGACGCGCTTTTCCAGTTGCAGCGCAATCGATTCGGAAACCAGCTGCGCATCGAGCTCGGGCTTGTGCACTTCCTGGATGTCGACGAACACTTCGCGCGAGGTGCGCTTCTGCAGTTCGGCCTTGAGCTTGTCGATTTCCGCGCCCTTGCGCCCGATGATGATGCCCGGCCGCGCCGTCTTGATGATGATGCGGAGCTTGTTGCCCGGACGCTCAATCTCGATGGCGCTGACGCCCGCCGACTTGAGCTTGTCCTTCAGCTCATTCTTCAGCTTGACGTCTTCCTGGAGCAGCTTGTCGTAATCGCGCTCGACAAACCAGCGCGACTTCCACGGCTTGGTGTAGCCGAGGCGGAATCCGTAAGGATGTACCTTCTGTCCCATTGCTTCTCCTAAACCGAACCTGTTAAAGCACCGGCATGCCGGCCGTCCCGTGGGCATTTTGCCCGCAGAACCGAAACTATCTGGCCGAGGCCTTCTTGCCCGCGGCTTTCTTTGCTGCCGGCGCCCGCCGCTTGGCTTTCGCCGGAGCCGGGGCAGCTTCCTCGCCGACAGCGGTCGAAACCGCGTCGTTCGTCTTTCCACGTTCCGCCAGCACCAGCTCGATGTGCGAGATACGGCGCTGGTAGCGATACGCGCGTCCCTGCGGCGCGGGACGGATGCGCTTCATGCGCGGCCCGTCATTGGCAACCGCGCGCTTGACGTACAGGTTGTCAATCTCGACATCGATCCCTTTCTCAGTCGCGAGAAAGTTGGCGTTGTCGAGCGCCGACTGCAACAGCTTGCCGATATGCGGCGCCACGCGTTTCTTGGTGAAGGCCAGGGTGTTGCGCGCATCTTCCACGCGACGCCCCTTGATCAGATCCAGCACCAGCCTCGCCTTCTGGGGCGACACTCGCAGGAAACGGGTTTCAGCTCGAAATTCCATGTTAGCTACCAGCTCCTAGCTACTAGCTTCCAGCTAAACCAGAAGCCAAAAGTCTTTCTGACCATCCGCGAGCCATCCCAGCTAGTAGCCAGAAGCTAGTAGCCAGAAGCTGCTCGTTACGCCTTCGGTGCCGAGGTCCCGCCGCCCGCCGGGGCTGACGCTGGAGCCGGAGCTCCAGGACCGCCCGGAATGCCAGCCGGCCTGGCTGCAGTCTCGGTCGCCGCCTTCATGGAGTGGCCTTTGAACTGGCGCGTGAAGCTGAATTCGCCGAGCTTGTGGCCGACCATGTTTTCGGTGACGTACACCGGGATGAACTTTTTGCCGTTATGCACCGCGATCGTGTGTCCCACCATTTCTGGAATCACCGTGGAACGACGCGACCAGGTGCGCAGCACTTTCTTCTCGTTGCGCGAATTCATCTGCTCGACCCGCGTCTGCAGGAAGCCATCGACGAACGCGCCTTTTTTCGTTGAACGTGCCATAAAGTCAGTTCTCAGTTCTCAGTTGCCAGTTCCTGGCAACCAGTCTTTATCATTCCGCGCAAACCGCGCAAAGCGAGAATCGTCTCGCTACGCTACTTGCTACGCCGGCTCACGATGAACTTATCCGTGCGCTTGTTGTTGCGCGTCTTGTAGCCGCGCGTCGGCTGACCCCACGGGGTCACCGGATGACGTCCACCCGACGTTTTGCCTTCGCCACCGCCATGCGGATGGTCGACCGGGTTCATCGAGACGCCGCGGTTGTGCGGACGCTTTCCCAGCCAGCGGCTGCGTCCGGCCTTGCCGATGGTTACATTTTCGTGGTCGATATTGCCGACCTGACCGATGGTGGCCATGCAGTCCTGGGAAATCTTGCGAGTCTCGCCGGAGGGCAGCTTGACCAGTGCATACTCCGCTTCTTTCGCGACCAACTGTGCCGATCCGCCGGCAGAGCGCACCATCTGCGCACCCTTGCCGGGCCGCAGCTCGAGATTGTGAATCAATGTGCCGGGCGGAATGTTGCGCAGCGGCAGAGCGTTTCCGACGAGAATGTCGGCATCGGGACCACTCACGACTTTCTGGCCGACCTTCAGCCCTTCGGGCTGAATGATGTAGCGCTTCTCGCCGTCGGCATAGGCCAGCAGCGCGATACGCGGCGAACGGTTCGGATCGTACTCGATGCTGAGGACGGTCGCGGGAATGCCCGTCTTGTCGCGCTTGAAGTCAATGATGCGCAGCTTGCGCTTGTGACCGCCGCCGATGAAGCGCATGGTGGTGTCGCCGGAATTGCGGCGGCCGCCGGTGCGCTGCTTGGGTTCAAGCAGGGGCTTGTGCGGATCGGTGGTCGTAATGTCGTCGTTGACGATCGTCGTGCGATAGCGCAACGTCTGCGTCGTCGGTCTGTAAGTCTTAATTGCCATAGTCAGCTCTTAGCTGCTAGCGCCTAGCTGCTAGCTCAAATCTCTTGTCCGGCTGAAGCCGGACGCCCGCAGGCGGAAGCCGTTGGTTACAAGTTCTGCGCGTACTCCGGCATCTTCTCGCCCGAGCGCAGGCGTACGTAGGCTTTCTTCCAATCGGGGCGGTAGCCGGCGAATCGTCCGCGCCGGCGTTCTTTTCCCGGGTAGGTGGCGGTGCGCACCGAATGCACCTTCACCTTAAAGATCGCCTGCACCGCTTCCTTGATCTCGGTCTTCGTTGCCTTGGGCGCGACCTGGAACACCAGCGTGTTCTGGTTTTCCTTGATGGCCAGGCCCTTTTCGGTGATGACCGGACGGCGGATGATCTGGTAAGCCGATTTCATTACGCCACCTCCGCCGCTTTTTCATGCTTCGCACGGCGACGCGGCGCGGCCGAAGCTTTCTTCGCGCCATCGTTCTCGCCCGACTTGCGCTGCTTCTTCGAAACCTTGCTCTGCAAAGATACTTGCAGCTTCTCAATCGCGGGCTGCGAGAAGATCACGCGATCGTGGCGCAACAGGTGATAGGGATGCACCTCGGTGCTCCGCACCAGTTCGAGCCCTTCGATGTTGCGCGCGCTCAGCTCCAGGTTACGGTTTTCCTGTTTCGCGGTTTCGACGACGAGAACGGTGGAATCCACCTTCAGCGAGTCGAGCGCCTTGCGGAATTCCTTGGTCTTCGGTTCTTTCACGTCGAAGGCGTTGACGACGATGAGCTTGCCGTCGGCAAACTTCGCCGCGAGCGCGGAGCGCAACGCGCCCAGCAGTTTCTTGCGCGGGAAGGTGTAGTCGTAGGAGCGCGGTTGCGGCCCATGCACCGTGCCACCGTGCCGCCAGAGCGGGGAACGGATGGAACCGATGCGGGCGCGTCCGGTGCCCTTCTGCTTCCACAGCTTCTTGCCCGATCCGGAAACTTCCCAGCGGGCTTTCGTCTTGTGCGTTCCGGCGCGCTGACTGGCGCGGTAGTGCTTCACCGCTTCCCAGAGCAGGTCTTCATTGACCGCGCCGAAAACCTCGTCGGCGAGATCGAGCGTTCCGACTTTTTCGCCGCTCAAGTTGTAGATGTCAATCGTTGCCATTTGTCTTAGTCCTGAGTCCTGAGTCGCGCGTCCCGGGCCATGGATCGAAGCTCAGGAACAGCGGTTCATGACTCGTTATGCTTTCTTCGCTGCTCGCTTGGCCGCCTTCAACGGGTCGACCGTGGCCGCGCCGGCGAATCCACGCCGCTCGCGAGGCGGTTTCTTCGCTTTCGTAATGACGATGTATCCGCCCTCCGGTCCCGGCACGCTGCCTTCGACGACCAGCAAGTTTTCATCTTTGTCGACGCCGAGCACGCGCAGGTTGCGAACCGTGACCTGCTGATTCCCCATGTGTCCCGACATACGCATGCCTTTGAACACGCGGGAAGGGAAGGCTGAGGAGCCGATGGATCCGGTGATCTGGAACATCGAACCGTGCGACTTGGGACCGCCAGCGAAGTGATGGCGCTTCACGACGCCCTGGAAGCCGCGTCCTTTGCTGACTCCCACGATGTCGACGAATTTCTCGCCGTCAAAAATCTCGACCAGCACGCGGTCGCCAATCTTGACCGCGCCGTTGCCCTCGCTTCCGGCTTCGACTTCGAGAGGCACCTCGCGAAGGAACTTCACCGGCGGCAGGTTATTCTTCGCCAAGTGTCCGCGCTCGCCTTTACTGAGGCGCGACTCCTTCACAAATTCGACCAGGCCGATCTGGGCGGCTTCGTACCCGTCTTTTGTGGCGGACTTGTGTTGAGTGACGACACAGGGTCCGGCCTGCAGAACTGTGACGGGGCGAACGTCGCCCTTTGAGTCAAACAGCTGCGTCATGCCGACCTTCTTGCCCAGAATGCCTGAAACCTTCGTTCCCATTTCCTTCTCCATCCAGCTTGGCTTTCGCTATTGGCTGGCAAGCTTTGCTGACACCTGCAAGCTTATTTGTGTTCTTTCCCGAACGCCTTGATCTCTACGTCCACGCCTGCGGGCAGGTCGAGCTTCATCAGAGCGTCGACCGTCTGCTGCGTGGGCTCGAGAATGTCGAGCAAACGCTTGTGCGTGCGAATCTCGAACTGCTCCCGCGACTTCTTGTCTACGTGCGGGGAACGCAGGACGGTGTATTTGTTCTTCATCGTAGGCAGCGGAATCGGGCCGGCGATTTGCGCGCCCGTGCGCCGTGCTGTCTCGACGATTTCGCCCGTCGACTGATCGAGTATGCGATAGTCGTAGGCTTTCAACCGGATGCGAATTCTTTCTTTTCCAATCACTGTCGTTTCCTAACCCCGCCGGTCTTCGGCGGAAAGAACTTGCGGCGAGCTGCAAGCCGCGCATTAACTAGTTGACAGCTGCTCTTACTGAATAATCTCGGCAATGGTTCCGGCGCCTACCGTGTGACCGCCTTCGCGAATCGCGAAGCGCAGGCCCTTCTCCATCGCTACCGGCGTGATCAGTTCGATGACGAGCGATACGTTGTCTCCCGGCATCACCATCTCCGTACCGGCTGGAAGTTCCGCTACGCCCGTCACGTCCGTCGTTCGCAGGTAGAACTGCGGCCGGTATCCCTTGAAGAACGGCGTATGCCGCCCGCCCTCTTCCTTCGTAAGGATGTAAACCTCAGCCTTGAACTTCGTGTGCGGC
>DATGIB010000006.1:0-414627 GCA_035307485.1 Candidatus Sulfotelmatobacter sp.
CGCGCCATGGGTAAGAAAAAGGCGGAAGAGATGGCGCAGCAGCGCGAGCGGTTTGTCGAAGGCGCCTTGCAGCGGGGCTATCCGCAGAAGAAAATTGAAAAGATTTTTGACTTGATGGCGCAGTTTGCCGGCTATGGCTTCAACAAGTCGCACTCGGCAGCTTACGCGCTGCTGGCTTACCACACCGCCTATCTAAAGACTCATTACCCGGTGGAGTTCATGGCAGCGCTGTTAACTTCAGTGACCGGGAATACCGACGATGTTGTGAAATACATCAACGAATGCCGCGAGATGGGCATCGCCGTTGAAGCGCCGGACATTAATGTCTCCGACGCCAACTTCACGCCCCATGGAGAATCGATCCGCTTCGGTCTAGCCGCAGTCAAGAACGTCGGCGGCAATGCGATCGAGTCCATTGTTGCGGCCCGCAAGAAACTCAATCGCTTTAAGGGCATTTTTGAATTCTGCGAGAACGTCGATCTGCGCTTGCTCAACAAGCGCGTGCTCGAGTCGTTGATCAAGAGCGGGGCGATGGACTCTTTTGGCCGCCGGGCTCAGCTCATGGCGGTACTTGATCGGGCGATCGAACGCGGCCAAAAGACGCAACGCGACCTCGAATCCGGCCAGCATGGCTTGTTCGGCATCTTCCAGGAAGAAGAACACTCGAACGGAAACGATGCGCTTCCCAACACGCCAGATTGGGACGAACACACCCGCCTTTCTGCCGAAAAGGAGATTTTGGGTTTCTTCATCAGCGGCCACCCGTTGGAGAAATACCGCGACAAGCTTCTTGACCTGCGCGCTCTGAGCACGGAAGAAATATCCGGGATGGACCGCTCGACCGGCAAGGACGAGACGATTACAACCGCTGGGATCATCACCAATGTGCGCGTGCTTAAGTCAAAGAAGGGAGACTTCTACGCGCAGGCCATGCTCGAAGACATGGCGGGATCGCTGGACATGATCGTCTTTCCTGACGCCTTCAAGCGGATTGGGGAGAAAGTAAAACTTGAAGTCCCGGTGCTCATCAAAGCCGGTGTTCGCATTGAAGAGGGAGCGAACCCGAAGATCCTCGCTGCGGAAATCATTCCGCTCGAAGAGGCCAAGGTTCCATTGCCGCGCGCAATCCGGATCCGGATTCCCCTGGAAACGTCCGCCGAAACGACCATCGATGCCTTGCACTCTCTTTTCCTGGAACGGAAAGGCGATGCCCGGGTATTATTCGACGTGGAACGTCAAGGCGATTTCATGGTCGTCATGGAAGCGGACGGCTATAATGTCGTTCCAGACCGCAACTTCATTGGCCGCGTGGAACAACTTTGTGGCCGGGGTAGCGTTCGCGTGATCAGCTAAGTTTTCCTTTCGTGGACCTTGTGCCTTTGTGGTTACCGATCGTCAACCACAAAGGCCTTATGTCACACGAAGGACAACGGCGTGCAACCTGGATATGGCCGCTTCGGAAAAAGCTCAGCAGGAACTGGAACAGATCGAGCGCCAACTCGCCGAGATCGAATCGGGCGAGGCGGATGAAGGCAGGCGTCACCAGATTGAAGGACTGCAGGAACGCATTGAGATCCTTAGAAAAGATTTGAACACTCCTCCCACGGCCTGGCAAAAGACCGAACTGGCGCGGCATCCGCAGCGCCCGCAGACTCTCGATTACATCGAACGCGTCTTCACCGATTTCAGCGAGATTCATGGTGATCGTGGATTTGGCGACGACGCCGCTGTCGTTTGCGGCATGGCGCGCTTTCATGGCCAAGAGGTTGTGATCGTCGGTACGCAAAAGGGACGCGATATGAAACAGCGCGTCTTCCGCAATTTTGGCACTCCTCATCCGGAGGGCTATCGCAAGGCATTGCGAGTCATGCAGATTGCGGAAAAATTCCGTCGGCCAATTTTTACCCTTGTGGATACGGACGGCGCCTACCCAGGGGTGCAGGCGGAGGAACGCGGACAGGCCGAAGCCATCGCCTACAACCTGCGCGAGATGACACGCCTGGAAGTTCCCATCATCGCTACCGTGATCGGCGTCGGTGGCAGCGGCGGCGCCCTTGCCATTGCGGTAGCGGACCGCGTTCTGATGATGGAAAATTCGATCTACTCTGTAATTTCGCCAGAAGGTTGCGCGGCCATCATGTGGCGCGATGCGACCAAGAAAGAACTGGCAGCCGAGGCCATGCGTATTACTGCCACCGACCTCCAGGAACTGGGCTGCATCGATGACATCGTCCCCGAACCCGAAGGCGGCGCTCATCGAGACTACGAAGCGGCTGCCAATCTGCTCGATGCCAGCCTGCAAAAACATCTCGCCGAACTGAAGAAGGTTGCGCCTGCCGAATTGGTCGTATCACGATATAATAAGTTCCGACAGATGGCGCAGTTCTTTCGAACCGAATCGTAAGTCCGGCTGAAACCCCCTAGTTCAAACGCAGGTTCCATGGCGCCACAGGGCGGGGATTCGCCGCCATTCGGGCTGAACACCCACGTATAATAGGGTTTCTCTCCTGTAAGCGAAAATCGGGCGGGTTGGTTCGCTCTTAGACTGAAGGAAGGTATCGGGATGGCAACGACGGATTTCGTGCCGCAGCAAACCGGCGGCGGCACGGGTCAAAAACGCATCGTCAACGACATGAGCATCCAGGTCGCGACGGTGAACGGTTCCGGCTCTCAGAGTTCCAACACAGTTCTGCTGCGTAGCATTTTTCAGATGGGCGTGCCCGTCTCGGGCAAAAACATGTTCCCGTCAAATATTGCGGGGCTCCCCACCTGGTATACGATCCGCGCCAACAAGAACGGCTACATCGGGCGCAAGAAGGAGATCGACTTCCTTGTCGCGATGAATCCCGAAACCGCGCAGGAAGATACGATGTCGCTCGCAGCCGGGGCATCCGTTCTGTATGATGAGCCGCTCGCGCTGCATAAGCTGCGCGATGATTTGATCTTCTATTCCGTTCCCTACGACAAGATTGTGGCCTCGGTCTGCCCCGAAGCCAAGTTGCGGAAACTCGTCAAGAACATGGTGTACGTGGGCGTTGTGGCGCAACTGCTCACCATCGACATGGCTGAGGTGGAAAAGGCCATCCGGAAGCAGTTTGCGAAGAAGGCCAAGGCCGCCAATCTGAACTTAGCTGCAGCCCAGGCCGGCTTCGAATACGCTAAGGCCAATCTGCAAAAGCGCGGCGTGTTCTACATCGAGCGCATGAACGAAACCGCCGGCAAGATCATCATTGACGGCAACTCGGCCGCGGCTCTGGGCTGCATGTTCGCGGGATGCACCGTAGTCACCTGGTATCCGATCACGCCCTCGTCCTCGCTGGTCGAAACGATGATCGAGTACATGAAGGAATACCGCATCGGGCCCGACGGTAAAGCGACGTTTGCGATCGTCCAGGCCGAGGATGAACTGGCCGCGATCGGCATGGTGATCGGCGCCGGATGGGCTGGAGCGCGCAGCATGACCGCAACCGCCGGCCCGGGCATCTCGCTCATGGCCGAATTCGCAGGGCTTGCTTATTACGTTGAAGTTCCGGGGGTCATTTGGGATATCCAGCGTGTGGGACCGTCTACCGGTTTACCTACGCGCACTTCACAAGGTGATTTGCTTTCGACAGCATTCCTCTCCCATGGCGACACCAAGCACATCATGTTGATCCCCAGCTCAGTGGAAGAGTGCTTCACCATGGCGACGGAAGCCTTCAACCTGGCGGAACAGTTTCAGACGCTTGTGTTCGTGATGTCCGATCTGGATCTCGGCATGAACAACTGGATGTCTGACCCATTCCCCTATCCAACGACGCCAATCACGCGCGGGAAGGTGCTTGGCAAGGAGGACCTCGACCGTTTGGGCGGATTCGCCCGTTACAAAGATGTGGATGGCGATGGAATCGGGTATCGCACACTTCCCGGTACGTCACATCCAGCGGCTTCCTATTTCGCACGCGGTAGCGGGCACAACGAAAAAGCGCAATACAGCGAACGTGCCGACGATTTTGAAAATAACATGGAGCGGCTGAACCGCAAGTTTGAAACTGCGCGCTCCTTTGTTCCGCGTCCTGAGCTCACCAAAGGACAAAATGCCAAGATCGGCATCATCGGCTACGGCACATCGCACTGGGGCATCACAGAAAGCCGTGATCAACTTCGAGACGAGTACAAGATCGAAACTGACTATCTCCGCCTGCGGGCCTACCCGTTCACGCGCGAAGTCCACGAATTCATCGAGCAGCACGAGCGTATCTATGTGGTCGAACAGAACCGGGACGCGCAGATGCTCACGCTTCTCAAACTCGATCTCAAGCCCGAACTGATCGGAAAACTGCGCAGCATTTCGCACATCACCGGATTGCCGCTTGACGCGCGCTCGATCACCGACGAACTGACCAGCATGGAGGGCAAGTAAATGGGCACCACCACCGTTGAGCCCGGCGCAGCCGCACCCGGCCCAAAGACCAACCGCATTGGACTCACTGTCATCGATTACAAGGGCGGCAAGACCACCCTCTGTGCGGGCTGCGGCCACAACGCCATCTCCGAGCGAATCATTGAAGCGATGTACGAGATGGGCGTGGAACCCGAGTACGTCATCAAGCCGAGCGGCATCGGCTGCTCTTCGAAGACGCCCGCGTATTTCATGAGCCGCGCCCACAGTTTCAACGCGGTTCACGGGCGCATGCCTTCCGTGGCCACCGGCGCTCTGCTCGCGAACCGCAAGCTGATTTGCATCGGCGTCAGCGGCGACGGCGACACCGCCTCGATCGGCGTCGGACAGTTCGTGCATCTCATGCGCCGCAATTTGCCCATTATCTACATCATCGAAGATAACGGGGTCTACGGGCTGACCAAGGGCCAGTTCTCGGCGACTGCCGATCTCGGATCGAAGCTGAAGACCGGCGTGCTCAACGACCTGCCGCCGATCGACACTTGCACCTTGGCCATTCAGCTCGGCGCCACGTTTGTGGGGCGGTCGTTTTCAGGAGACAAAAAGCAGCTCAGCGCCATGCTGAAGGCCGCGATTGCACATAAGGGCACCGTCATGCTCGACGTCGTCTCGCCGTGCGTTACCTTCAATGATCATGAGGGTTCGACCAAGTCCTACAAGTACGTGAAAGAGCACGAAGAGGTTCTGCAGGAGGTCAGCTTTGTCCCCCACTTCGAGGACATTGATGTTGAATACGATGCCGGATCGACCATTGCCGTCACGATGCACGATGGTTCCCGTTTGCATCTGCGCAAGCTCGAAGAGGATTACGATCCGACCAACAAGATTCGCGCCATTACCCGTCTCACCGAAGCGCACGACAAGGGCGAAGTGTTGACCGGCGTCTTCTACGTGAACCCGGAGGCTCCGACCTTCATCGACATGCTAAATGTCGTAGACCAGCCGCTGGCAACGCTCCCGGACTCGATGACCCGCCCGGGAAAAGAAGTTCTCGATGCGGTGATGGAAGAGTTGCGCTAGGCGTCAGCCGGTTTCACGGAAACGAAAAGGCCCTCTCTGAGAGAGGGCCTTTTTATTACGTCAGGGCTCTGGTAACTAAGCGGTCTTGCGCTTCGACTCGCCGGTGTGCTCCGGACTCTCTCCGGGCTCCGGGAAGTCTGTGTCCGCGCTTTTCAGAATCGGATCCTGATCGCGATGCCCGAGCTGCTCCTGCAGCCCGATATTGCCAGGAATGTTGTGATTTTCCGTTTCGGCTGCACCTTTAGCGGTGTCTTGATCAACTTTCGGATTTGGCATAAGTCCACCTCGTTTGTAAGAAACTGGGCAGCAATTCTCGGAAGCTGGCTCCGTGCCCTGCGAGGAACTACTCTAGCACCCGACGTTCCTGGGGACATCCGGGGAAATACTGAGGGGCCCTCAGCGGCTCGCGACCCCCAGCTTTCGCAGGCGATCCCGGGCCTGCAATGCCTCTGGAGAATGTGGATAGCGTTGAATCAAATGTTTCAACTCGGCAGCACCTTCGTCTTGCTTGCCTAGTTCGATCAGAGAGAACCCTTTTTTCAGTTGAGCCGAGGCCGCTTTGTTTCCGCTGGGAAAATTCTGCAGGACCTGATCGTAGCTTTGCGCCGCCTGCTGGTAGTTTCCCTGCTTGAACTGGATCTCGCCGAGATAGAAATAGCAGTTTCCGGCCAGGTCGGTGTTGGGATAGAACTTCACATAATCCGAAAATTCCTGGATCGCCAGGTCGTTCTTGCCTCCGTTGTAGTCCCGCACACCATTGTTATAGAGAACATCCGGCGGAGGGGCCTGCGCCTGTGCCTGTTGCTGGGCCTGCTGTTGGGCCTGCTGCGCAGCGAGGCTCTGCTGGGCGGCCTGCATGTCCTCCAATTGTTTGCTGACCTTGGCCAGGCGAACCTTCAGTTCATCCATGGTGTCGTTCAGAGCCTGGATTTGGCCGGAAAGCTGATCGGTTTTCCCGCCCGAGTCGGCTTGCTGTTTCTGCAGGGTCGACTGCAGCGCATTGAGCGCCGACGCCACTTTGTTCACGGCGTCGGTATCCTGCTCGACCAGATTTTTCATGACGCCCATGCGCTCGTCAAAGCTGCGCTGCATCGCCGTCATCTGTTCCTGCAGTTGCTGGACCTGCGTCTGCAATTGCACCATTTCTTTGCTGACGCCCCATGCTGGAGCGCCTAGCAACAAGACGCAAATGAGCCCGAAGTACCCCAAATTACGATGTCTTCTCATAGAGCAGTCCCCGAACGTGGTGATTCTTAGATGCGCTGATTGTCCCACAGGGCAAGACCGTTCGCCCAAGAAAGGAGAGCCCGGAACCCTAAGGTTCAACGGGTTCCGAGCAAGGGTCACCTGTAAGGAATCATTTAGCGCGCTTTCGCGCCAACCCGCGGCTGCCGTGGAACTCCGCCGCTGCGGAATCGAATGCCAAGGAGCGAACGGAGGGACGCCGTTTGCCGGCGCCCCTCGTAATTTCATCACTTCTGATAGACGAAGTGATCGCGGCGGTTCTGCTGCCAGCAAGCTTCGTTGCTTTCGTTGCAGAACGGCTTTTCCTTGCCGTAGCTGATGGTTTTAATCCGGCTTGCGCTGATGCCACTCGCCGTCAGAGCGTTTTTCACAGCACTCGCGCGCTTGTCGCCCAGAGCGATGTTGTACTCAGTAGATCCGCGTTCATCGCAATGCCCTTCGACCGTCACGTTGATATTGCTGTGCTGGTTCAGGAATTGACCATCGGCCTGTACCGAGCTCTGCTGGTCGCCGCGGATGTCGGCTTTGTCATAGTCGAAGTAGACATCCTTGATGCTCTGATTGAAGAGGTCCTCATCGGTGACCGTCGGCTGTGGCGGCGGTGGCGGCGGAGCCTGCGTCACCGTCAGGCGCGCTGTAGCCTCCTGCGTGCCGCCCGCACCCTTCGCGACCAGATGGTATGTAGTCGAGTCGCTTGGTGAAACGGTCTGTGATCCATTCGCCTGAACTGCACCGATTCCGTCGATCGAGACGTCGGTTGCGTTCGAGGTCTGCCACGTCAACGAGGCAGATTGTCCGGCTTGCACGCTGTTCGGCGAAACCGAGATCGACGCGGTCGGCGCTGCCGGTGGAGGCGGCGGGGGTGGTGGCGGCGGCGCCGCCTTCTTTTTGCAGGCGCCCAGAGCCAGAAGCGCGCCCAATGCCAGAATCAGGAATAACCATTTCGTACTTTTCTGCTTCACTTTGATCCTCCTGCGACTTCAAAGCATAGCCTCGAAGTCAGACGAAGCGTATTTACTATGTATTTACTATTGCAATACTGCTCACTTCCAACTCCAGTTCGGCTGCGAATTGCGCCCCGAAAACGTCAGCTGCTGGGCCTTCGATCCGTCCGCCAGCATCATCCAGATTTCCAGGTTTCCAGTGCGATTAGACTGAAAAACAATGTGGCGGCCATCCGGCGACCAGCTGGGAAAATCATTCCTGCCGCCGTCGTGAGTCAGTTGGACCCACTGTTTGCTGGCCACATCCATCAGATAGATATCCGAGGCTCCGGGCTCTCCCGGGCCGTACTTTCGCACCCATGAAAATGTCAGGAATTGCCCGTTTGGCGACCAGTTCGGCGATACGGCATATCCCTGGTCGGTCATCCGCTGCTGGTTAGTCCCGTCTGACTCCATCGTGTAGATCTGCGGCAAGCCCGTGCGCCCGCTTACGAAGGCAATCTGCGCATTGGTCTTGCGATTCCAGACCGGGGAAACATCGGGCCCCTTCGAATCGGTCAGCCGATGCAGATTTCCTCCGGACGCATCTGCCACGTAGATTTCAGGCTCGCCACCGCGCGAGGAGGAAAACGCCAGTTTCGTCCCGTCACCCGACCAGGCCGGCGACAAGTTCGTTCCTCCCAGTCTGGGGAAACTCAGCAACCGGTTTAGATCAATTGAATACATCATGAGTTCCCAGCCGGTCTTGGTTAACGAACTGAATGCTAATCGCGAGCCATCCGGAGAAATGCGCGGCGAAAGAGAGATGCTTCCTACGTGGGTGATCTGGTGCTGGTTCGAACCGTCGTAATCCATCGCCCAGATTTCCTTGTGGCCGCTGCGGTCACTGACAAAATAGATCTGGCTCTCGGCGATGCCCTGAATTCCGCCACCCAGGCGGAAGATAATCTCATCGGCAAACTTGTGCGCCATCACACGCACGGCGGCATCGCTGGGCGCATCATCGGCATACTGCTTGCCAAGCACCTGCGGTGACTGTGTGTTCTTGACGTCGTACAGCCATCCTTGAACGGTCAATCGCCCGGAACTGACGCCCAGGTTGCCGAACGCCAGCATGGCAGCGTTGGGTGGAGGCACATTCCAGGCCAGAAAATTTACTTCCGGCGGCTGTCCCGGAACCTGCAGTGGATAGAAACTCTTCGAGACCAGTTCAACGACTCCCGACACATCGAGGTCATTCCAGAGGGTGTCGTTGAAGGTCTTAAGCAGCGCGGCGTTTTGCCCGTCAGTCGACGATGGCTTGAAATCTGGTACCGCCAGCCGGACCTTGTCCATCCCAAGACTTGTGCCTGTTTTTACCCAGTCTTGTGCTTGGAGAAGCGGCGAGAATAACGACGCGCTCAGTAGGAGCACGAATAAGAAGAAAACCGGCAGAGTGTACCGTGTACTGCAAGACCACCACGATTTCGGTCGTTGGTCTGGGCCCATTCTGTTGGCGGGATAACTATGTATCGTATAACGATATGAATTGCTTGACAAGGCCCCATCCCCATGGCGGTATTTTGCTGGTAGTAAAGTACTTACGCTCATTTTATTGCGAAAATACGAAAATCAAATCCCGACACTTCACTCACTGGTACACGCCCTGAAACCGCTTCACTTCTTGTAATCGAACCAGTATTCCACGGAAATCTTATTGCCCGAATAATCGGAGGGCAATGGTCCAAAGGTATCGATGCGCTGCATCGCGCGCACTGCTGAGATATCCAACGAAGGCACGCCGCTCGACTGCTCGATCTGAACATTCGTCGGATGGCCGTCCCGCGCGACGTCAAAGGTGATGTAGACCCGTTGCGCGTTTTGAATTTTGGGATCCACTTCATATCTCAGCCAGTTCTCCGCCACCTTTCGCTGAATCACCTGCACATACCAGGCATACTTGGTGCCAAAATCACCGCCTGAGCCGGTGATGCCAAATCCGCCCTTGGCCCCTCCCGCGCTGAACATTCCATAGGGCCCGCTGACCGGACCGCCCTCTCCAAACGCGACCTGATTCGTTTCTTCCTCCGGCGCCGGTTGAGCTTTGTCCTTGGAGGCCGTCTCCTGTTTCTTCTTCGGTTTGATCTTCGCGTTCTTGCCCTGAATATCGATCGCGTCCGGTTCCTTCTGCTCGATCTTCGGCTGGGACTGAGTAACCCCCTTGGACTCGTTGGCCAGAACGTTCTGCGTCTGCGCCGGATTAGCCGGCAAGGGAACGGTGCTGACCAGCGTTGCCCCGATCGCCTCTCCGCCGCCTCCAGAACCCCAGGTGGATCCGCCGCCACCGTGATAAAACGCGGTGTAGAGCAGCGCTACCACGGTGACTCCCACGTGCAGTCCCAAAGACCATGCAAGTGCCCGGCCCCAGCGATCGTGTTCGAAAAAGATTTCAGCGCTTGCCGCCATTTTGCTCCAGCGGTTGAGTCACGATACTCACGTTGGTGATTCCCGCCTGCTTCACTGCATCCATCACCGTTGCAAAAGCGCCAAACGGAACATTCTCATCGGCGCGCACGAAGATGAACTGACTCCGGGGATCGCGAATTTTCTGCTTCAGCGTCGGCCCGATCTGATTGATGTTGATCGCGTCATTCCCGAGAAACACCCGCTGATCCTTGTTGATGGTAATCACCAAACGTTCCTGGGTGATTTCCCTCACGGTGCGGGTCTTGGGCACGCTGACATCAATCCCGGACTGCAACACCGGCGCCGTGACCATGAAAATGATCAGCAGCACCAGAACCACGTCAACCAGCGGAGTGATATTGATGTCGGCCAGGGCTGTCTGCGTGCGCCCGCTGGAAGTCGTAAAAGCCATCAGCGCCTCACGTCCGCAGCAACCTGCGCCGGTAACTGCGCCTGGCTGTGTTCGACCGCGTTCAGGATCTCGAGCGCGAAGTCGTCGCTGCGTGCCGCAAACTCGCGGATGGACGCTCCAATCAGGTTGTAGGCCACCACGGCTGGAATGGCCGCAGCCAAGCCCGCAGCCGTAGTAATCAGCGCTTCCGAGATGCCCGGCGCCACTGCACGCAAGGTTGCGGCACCGGCGGTCCCTAATCCATGGAAGGCGTCAATAATGCCCCATACCGTCCCAAACAGGCCGACGAACGGCGTAACCGCTGCCGTGATTGCGAGCCACGGAACATTCCTCTCCAGGCGGGTGATCTCCTCGGAGGCTCCAATCTGCATGCCGCGCTGGATCGCCGTAAGATTGCGCACCACTCCTGAGGTCGAGGCTTGGCGTTTCACCTCTTCGAAGCCGCCTTCAAATACGCCTACCAGTGGACTTGGGCGGAACTGATCAGCCACAGCCGCAATGTCCTGCAAGCGCTGCGCCTTCCGGAATGCGCGCACGAATCGTCCACTTTGCGCGCGCGCCCGTCGCAGGAGGCTCCACTTGGTTAGGATAATTGCCCAGGAAACCAGGCTGAAACAGAGCAGCGTCAGCAGGACAAGCTTAGCCACCGCTCCGGTGTTCGAGATCATGTCGACGATTTCGCCGCCGACAAACAGGGCACAAAAAGGGGAAAAACTCATTGATGGTTATTGGAGAACGCCACTTTGATTATAGATGAACGAAGTCTGCGTTTTTCCTCACGTATCCGATGTGGCAACCTGTTTTTCCGCATACCGGAACCTCGAGAACTTGCTCGATTTCCATAAGCGCCAAAGGATTTGGCGTCCACACGATTCGGGGCAATCTCAATGCGAAATCTTTGGGGCGGTGTTCGTTACTTCAAAATTCACCACCAAGGAATCGACATAAGGCGAGTCTAAGGGAGTGAAATGGATATCCTTCACGTGAAAGATCACATAGAACCCATCTACTTTTACGATCCGTCGTGCATGAAGCGGGACGGGTCCAAACGGATTCGGATTCAACCACCAAAGATTGTCCTTCGCGTCCTCAGAGGGCTGCTGGTCGGCGACCAGCAAATTGCTGTAGAGGTTATGACGCAGATCGCGCAGCTGCACCCGCCAGGATGTGATCTTGTTATCACCTGCGGGGCCTTGCGGGGAAATCGTTAGTTCGTAGCGATCATTTCCAGCTGCATCCTTGATTCGCTCACGATAGTTTGCGTCCGCTGGACTCAAATGGGCCTCGAACTTGTCTTCCGCAATGTGGGTCGCACCTTTGCGAAAGCTCTCCACATAAATCGTCGGCTCCGGAGCCTGTGCTCTGAGCGCAGGAACGAGCAGAACTATCCCCAATGCCAACCCGATGCCACATCTCATCTACTTGTCACCGCACCCTGGGAGTATGTTTCCGCGGATCGCTCTAATAAAGCGTCGAGCTGCTCGCACAAGATTCTCGCCGCACGGCCACTGTTTCCCATCAGGCGCCATAGTCGCACCCATAACCATGGACGCAGCGACGCAAAAACAGCAAATCGCAATTCGAGAAACTTCCCCTGTGAGTCCACGAACCGCTCCATGCCCGGAATTTCAAAACCCACTTCATCGGAAATTACCTTAATCGCTCCGAACCGTACCGATTTCATCTCCGCCGCGCGAGCGACTGCGGCCGCCTCCATGTCGACGGCAGCTGCCAAGAACGCGGCGTGCAGCTTCGATTTCTGCTCGGCTCCAGCCACCGATCCAAAACTCAACAACACACCATCTCCCTGATCCAACACCACAGAACTCCCGTCCGCAGCATTAATCACTCGAACTGGACGCACAACCGCCCCGACGTTCAGGCGCGGTTCTAATGCGCCTGCGAAGCCAACGGAATAGATCACCTCAGGCGTGTAGAGGCCAATGATCGCTTCGCTGGCACGCCTGGCCGCCTCTTGGCCGATTCCCCCGCAAATGGCGACCGCATCGCCTCTTTCAAAAAACCGGAACCGGCGTCCGCCGTAATCTCTTTCTTTGACGTCCCAACGCCGTACGAGCGGGCGCACCTCTCTCTCGAGCGCCGCAACGAGGGCGACTTTAGACATACCCATTCGCCCGGAACCACTCCACGGCCCGCCGCAGAGCGTCTTCCACGGCGACAATCTTCCAACCCAATTCCCTTTCTGATTTGTCGGAACTGGCGAACATTTTCTTCTTCCCCATCCGAACCGTGTCGACGGTAGCGCGCGGCTCACTTTTGAAAATGCGGCCGCGCGCCTCTCCGACTATCCCTGCCGCAAACGCAAAAATGTAGGGTAACTTCACCGTCGGCGAAGGCAATCCTGTAATTTTCCCCAGCCGGTCGAGAATCTGCTTCAACGTGAGATTTTCTCCCCCGAGAATATACCTCTCGCCCGTTTTCCCCCGCTCCCAAGCCAACACATGCCCACGCGCGCACTCGCGCACGTCCACGAGATTCAATCCGGTCTCGACGTAAGCCGGAAATTTGCGTTTCAGGAAATCGATCACGATGCGCCCGGTCGGAGTTGGTTTCACATCCTGCTCGCCCACCGGCGTTGTGGGGTTCACCGTGACCACGTGCATGCCGCTGCGCCCTGCTTCGAGCGCAAGCTGCTCGGCCCGAAATTTTGAGCGTTTGTAGTGGCCGATCATATCCGCCAGTGAGACCGGCGAATCTTCATCGGCGGGATGCCCGTTTGCGGTGAATCCAATGGTCGCTACGCTCGAAGTATGCACGACCCGCTTCACGCCGATCTTGCGCGCGGCTTCCAAAATGGCCCGCGTCCCATCCACGTTGGAGCGGTACATTTCATTGGGATCGCGTACCCAAAGCCGGTAGTCCGCAGCGACGTGGAACACGGTATCGCAACCCGCCATCCCGCGTTCCAGCGAGCTGGGGTCGCGCAGATCGCCGCTAACCAGGTCCACGTACAAGCCCTCGAGGTTACGCAAATTGCTAGTGGGACGGACCAGCGCGCGCAGCACAGCGCCCTGTTCGATAAGAACTCGAGCGACGTGGGAACCCAGGAATCCGGTCGCACCTGTGACGAAAGCCTTCAAAGTCGGTATCCAGTTGTGAATTGTCAGTTCAAGTCTAGCCGCCAGACAGATATCTCCACCTGAGCGACAAGACTAGTACTGGCGAACGGGAACTAGCTCTGCTTCTCCATGACCTTCGCATAGGTTGTGAGCGCGAGTAGCGGGAAGTATTCCCGGTAGAGGTGATACATGAGGTAAAACACCCGCGGGAAGCCGGTCCCGGTGCAGTAGGCTTCATCCCACGTGCCGTCGTCTCTTTGTGTACGCAGAAGGTAGGCAATCCCCCTCGCGACAGAATCGCTGCGAACGTCATTCGCCGCGAGCAGTCCGAGAATCGCCCACGCGGTTTGTGACGGCGTGCTCTCCCCCTGCCCACGCAAGCTCGGATTGTCGTACGAACCGACCGACTCGCCCCATCCGCCATCCGCGTTCTGCACCATGCGTAGCCATTCGGCACCCTGCTGAACGCAAGGCTCGTGCAGGTCCACGCCAATCGCCTCTAGGCCGCGCAGCACGAGCGCAGTCCCGTAAAGATAATTCACGCCCCAGCGTCCGAACCAGCTTCCGTCCGGTTCCTGTTCTTTCTTCACGAAATCGACCGCTCGCTTCACGGCCGGATGATTCTTGTCATACCCGTAAGTCGCCAGCATCTCCAGAATACGTCCGGTGATATCGACCGTCGCCGGATCGAGCATGGCGTTGTGGTCAGCAAAGGGCACATACTGGAACACCATCTTGTCATTGTCTTTGTCGAAAGACGCCCATCCGCCGTTCTTGCACTGCATCGAAAGGATCCAGTCAATGGCGCGCTGCACCGACTCGCTTTGATAACGCCCGTTGGGATGCTCGACGCGGCTCAGGCCCAGACACACCATCGCGCTGTCATCGACGTCGGGATAGAACTCGTTGTTAAACTCGAAATACCATCCGCCCGGCTGTCCCTGCTTGTTCTTGACCTTCCAATCACCGGCCGTCCGAACCTGCTTCTGCAAAATCCAGTCGGCGGACTTCACCATGCGCGGATCATCGGCGGGAACACCCGACTCGCCCAGCGCAAACAATGCGTAAGCTGTGTCCCACACCGGTGACATGCACGGCTGCATGCGGAAGGTGTCTCCCTCTTCAATGCCGAGCTTCTCGAATTCGTCCAGCGCGCGAATGACCTGCGGATCATCCAGCGAATAACCCAGGCAGCGCAGGGCAATGATGGAGTTCATGATCGAAGGATATATCGCGCCCAAACCGTCGCTTTTCTCGAACCGCTCCAGCATCCATTTTTCGGCACTGTTCAGCGCCACCGACCGTAAGGGCCGCACGTGAACGCGCTCAAACCAATGAATCATGCGGTCCTGCATGAGAAACAGGTTGCGCCACGAGAACAGCTTCTTCGCCCAGCGAAGGTGCATGCGCGACTTCTGCATGCCGCCGACGAATAGCTCTTCGACTCCCATCTCACGCGGAATTTTTTTAAATGGCTTCTTCGCGTAGCAAATCGAGAGCGGCACCAGGATGGCGCGCGACCACGACGAGATTTCGTAGATGTTGAACCAGAACCACTTCGGAAAAAGCACAATCTCGGGCGGAATTGCCGGAACCGCGTCGTAATCGTATTGCCCGAAGAAACAGAGGTAAATCTTGGTGAAGGTATTGACCTCGGTCACGCCACCGAGCTCCAGGATCTTCTTGCGTGCTCGCTGCATCGCGGGATGCTCGGCCGCATACCCTGCCAGTTTGAGTCCGAAGTATGCCTTTACCGAGGCGCTGATATTCGAGGGGCCGCCAACATAAATACTCCACCCCCCGTCATCATTCTGATGGCGCAGAATCCAGTTGGCCGCTTTCTGAAAGCGCTCCGGATGGCCGGTTCCCAGCAGCGTATGCAGCAGGATGTAATCTGACTCGAGGGTTGTATCGGCTTCGAGTTCGCCGCACCAGTAGCCGTCTTCATGCTGCTGCGCGAACAGGTGGCGGCGCGCAGCGCTGATCGCTGCGCTTACGCGTGGGAATAAATCCTCGATCTTGCCAAAGCGAAGTTGCGGGCTGGATCCTATCGGAGCAGAAGCGACGTTGGACTCGGGGGAGTTTGTATCCATTCACATCTCCAATAACAAACGACTCAATCGCCGGCGCTCGCGGGGGCTGCCGCAATGGCTTCCACAATCTCCGGCGGCAATCCAAAGCGGACATTTTCCGGCATCACTTCAAGCTCCTGCATATTGTCAAAACCCTTGCGGCGCAGGAACTCCACCGTTTCTTCCACCAGGCATTCCGGGGCCGATGCTCCGGCGGTCAGCGCGATCGTCTTCACGCCCTTCAGCCATTCCGCCTCTATGTCGTTGCAACTGTCGATTAGGTGGGCATTTGTCCCCAGGTTACGGGCAACTTCGACCAGCCGGTTCGAGTTCGAACTATTTTCCGAACCCACGACAAGAAGCAGGTCTGATTCCGAGGCCACTTGTTTCACCGCAACCTGGCGGTTTTCGGTCGCGTAACAGATGTCCTGGGCCGCGGGACCTTTGATATTCGGGAACTTTCTTTTCAGGGCCGCAATGATGTCCTTCGTTTCATCGAGGCTCAACGTGGTCTGCGTCAGGTACGCCACGCGGTTGGGGTCTGGTACGGCGAGCGAATTCACCTGCTCGGGCGATCCAACGACTTGCGTGACCAGCGGCGCCTCACCAAGCGTCCCGACCACTTCGTCGTGATCCTTATGGCCGATCAGGATCAGCGAGTAGCCTTCCTTAGCGAATTTCACCGCTTCCACATGGACCTTGGTCACCAGGGGACACGTCGCATCAATTACGCGCAGGCCGCGGCGGGCGCTATGTTCCCGTACTTCCGGAGAAACGCCGTGCGCGCTGTATATAATCCGTTCGCCGTTGGGGACTTCGTCTTCGCTATCGACGAAGATCGCGCCTTTCCCGCGCAACTCCTCCACCACAAAACTGTTGTGGACGATCTCCTTGCGCACATAAATCGGCGGACCAAAGGCTTCCAGCGCGATGCGAACCACGTCAATGGCGCGCACCACGCCGGCGCAGAACCCCCGCGGCTTGAGCAACAGTAAGGTCTTTCCCTCGTGTTTAGCTGGTGTAACTGTCAAAGTGGAAACCCCGCTTCACGTATTCTCGAATAATGCTTGATGCTCGCCAAGACTCAAATTATGTACAATCTGGGCACACTACCGCTAGGGTATCGTTACTTCTAAACTATCGGAAATTCAGTGGCGGGTCAATGTAAGCCATAGAAACAGCGAGGATTAGCACCCAATGGCGCGAAACGAAGTGCGAATGGAACAAGCTTTCCAGAGCCGATCCCAAGACTCAATCTGCACCGAACGAAAATTGCGAAACACGCTTCCCCATGATGCGCTTTCGCATACCGTATTCCTGCACCCCGGCTGCTAGAATTTCATCTACTGAAGAGCCGCATGGTCCCCAAGAGTCTTCGCCCGCTGTTGCCCTATATAAAGCGCTATCGCTGGGCCTACCTGGCCGGAACTGCGTGCGTTTTCCTGACCAACGGCATCTGGATTCTGTTTCCCCTGATCATTGGCCGCGCCTCCGACGATCTTCTCAGTAACGTCACTCGTCGCAAGTTGCTGATTTACGCAGGTCTATTGCTTGCCGTCGCACTCACGAAGGGAATCTTCCAGTTCCTGACCAGGTGGATTGTGATCGGAGTCTCGCGCGATATCGAGTTCGATCTCCGCAATGATCTTTTCGCCAAACTCGAAGGACTCTCGTACTCCTACTACCAGCGCCACCGCACCGGCGACATCATGGCGCGCGCCACAAATGACTTGAACGCGGTGCGGATGCTGCTCGGGCCCGCGATCATGTATACGGCCAACACGATCGTGTACACAGCCGGCGCCCTGGCGTTCATGATTTCCATCAGCCCGAAACTGACCTTTTACACATTCCTGCCGTTGCCCATCGTCAGCGTCGTGATCCAGTATTTCGGCCGGCAGATTCACGATCGATTCGAGCGCATCCAGGCGATGTTTTCCGAGATTTCCGCCCGCGCTCAGGAAAATTTCTCTGGCGCCCGACTGATTCGCGCCTACGTGCAGGAAGAAGCAGAGATCCGAGCCTTTGAACGAGAAAACAAAGAGTACATCCGCCGCAGCCTGAAACTCGTTCGGCTCATGGGCATGCTATGGCCGACGCTGGAACTGATGCTCGGTTGCGCCGTCGTTCTTGTGCTCTGGCTCGGCGGACGGGAAGTAATCATCGGCCAACTGACAGTGCCGCTGGTCACGCACCTCGACATTTCAAGGCCAGGTATTACCACTACATTGTCTCTGTCGGGATCGATGACGGTAGGCCAGTTCGTTTCCTTCAGCACCTACATGATGCAGTTGACGTGGCCAATCATCGCTCTCGGCTGGGTCATCAACATTTTCCAGCGTGGTACGGCATCTCTGGGGCGTATCAACGAGATCATGCATGAGCAGCCGCAGATCCAGGACATTGCCGGAGCACAGGACCGCGAGATTGAAGGCGAGATCGAGTTTCGCGGACTTCGCTTCAGCTATGACGGCAAAGAAGTACTCAACATCGCGAACCTGCGCATTCCCGCCGGCACAAGCCTGGCCATCGTCGGGCCCACCGGATCGGGCAAGACAACGCTCGTCAGCCTTATTCCACGAATTTACGATGCCGCCCCGGGCATGGTCCTCATTGATGGCCGGCCGATCCGCGGATATTCCATGGCTTCGCTTCGCCGTAGCATTGGATTTGTCCCGCAGGAAACGTTCCTGTTCAGCGACCGGATTCGCGAGAACATTGCGCTCGGAGTAGATTCAGCGACCTCCGAGCAGATTCATGATGCCGCTGATGCCGCTAACATCGCAGCCGACATCGAAAGCTTCCCCGAAGGCTACGAAACACTTGTGGGGGAGCGCGGCATCACGCTTTCCGGAGGACAGAAGCAGCGTACTGCAATCGCCCGCGCCCTGATCCGCAATCCGCGGATCCTGATCCTCGACGACGCACTTTCAAGCGTCGATACTCATACAGAAGACAAGATCCTGAATCACCTGCGCGAGGTGATGCACGGGCGGACGACGATCTTCATTTCGCACCGCGTCTCGACGGTGCGCAACGCCGACCGCATCGCAGTTCTTCACGGCGGGAGCATCGTAGAAGTCGGAACCCACGACCAACTCCTTGCCCTGAACGGCTATTACAGCGACCTGTACAACAAGCAGATGCTCGAAGAAGAGTTGGCCGAAGTCTGATGTAGCGCGACAATGTCGGGACGGCCGCCAACCGCTCTTGGTGACAATTCCCAGGCAAACGTTATCTACACTTTCTCCGATCGCCATGCAGCGCGTCGACACTCCAGAACTCCTCGACTCGGACCGCTGTCCTCCTCACGAGGCCACGAAATCACTCCGCGACCTTTCCAGAATCAACCGTTGGTTCGGCGGTGTGGCGACGACTCGCACGCTGATCGAGCATGTCGCCGCCAGTACCACGCAAAGACACTTTTCGTTGTTGGAGGTTGCTTCCGGGCACGGAGAGGTACCTCGAGTCGCGGCTCAGCAACTGTCGCACAAGGATATTTCTCTCGATGTGACATTGCTCGATCGCACGCGATCGCACTTGTTACCGGGAGATCACTCGGTGGTGGCGGACGCGCTAGCCATGCCTTTCCCGGATTCGTCCTTCGATCTCGTCAGCTGTAGCCTATTCGTTCATCACTTGCAGCCGGATGAAGTTCCACGTTTTGTGCGGGAAGCACTGCGCGTCTGCCGGCGGGCTCTGCTCATCAACGATCTGATTCGCCATCCCGCCCACCTGGCGCTCGTATACGCCGGTCTGCCGCTGATGCGTAGCTATGTGTCCCGTTTCGACGGTGTGGCATCAGTACGCCGCTCCTATGTGCCCAACGAGATTCGCGAAATGCTGGCAAGAAGCGTTCCGTCCGGGGCTGTCGAAATTTCGCGGCACTACCTGTTTCGCATGGGCGTGACCGTGTGGAAGAACCGGTAATCCGTGATTAACGCTCTGTGCGGATAAGTGGGGGGAATCCATCGCCCGACGGCAACGCTGGCGTGAAGGCTGGGCACAAACTTAAGCTGGGCAGGTGAGGACTTTCCAGGCAACTCGTGATAAAGCGATGCTGGCAATATAACAGCCCAAAGAAATGCTGATGGCAGCGAAGGGAACGCTGAAAAAGTACATCTTGCATTAGGACCACGAAACCGCCAAGCTCGCCAGTCCAATCACGAGCAGAAACGGCGACTGAAAGAGGAGTCGGCCGTGTGCCACTGCCAGAAAAGCGAAGACCAATCCGAACAAAATAAGTCCCATGCTGTGGCTGACATTAAACTCCACCCAACATCGCCACATTGTTGTTTCTTTTGTGATGACCCGGGAAACCTGATTCATGCTGATTCGGAGGGCAGGGTCCCGAGGTGTGAGCTTTGGGCCCTAGAACCTTTATACGAGGTGAAGAACACCGATCGTAAAGACGATGCTCGCACTAATCATCATGAGAACCCTTGCAACCATCGCAAGCCTCCGGCATTGAAAATTCTATCGATATCTGACGTCGGGCAAGGATTCTCAATTTTTATCGCGGTGTAGACTTACCGAATCGTCAAAGTGACCCCGTGAGGTGACCTCGTGACGAATGCGATTGCAGCCCTGATCCAAGATCTTCGTTACGCCGCGCGCGGACTGCGCAATACTCCCGGTTTCACCGTTACGGCAGTGCTCACGCTGGCCGTCGGAATTGGCGCCACCACTACGGTGTTCAGCGTCATCAATGGAGTTCTCCTGCGCCCGCTTCCCTACCCGGATGTGGACCGGGTCGTCGCCGTGTCGAATGTCTTTCCCCGTTCCGACAGCACGTACGGGATGGTCTCAGGCACCGATGTGGCGCACTGGAGGGCCGATAACCAGGTCTTCGACCAGCTCGAGTTCGTTTCCCATCCCGACGTCGTAGCCATGTCGAGCGCCGGATCGGGCGAGCGCGTTGCCGTGCAGCACTTGACCGCCCAGCTATTGCCGCTTCTCGGCATCAGATCGATTCTCGGCACCATTCCGAGCGACGATATTACCGAGCAGCGCGGATCCCTGGGTGTGCTGATCAGTTATGAATTCTGGCGACGGCATTTTAACGGCAATCCGAATATTCTCGGCCAGCCTATCTTCGTCGACACATGGTCCTCGACCGTCATTGCAGTTCTCGAACCCGGTTTCGACCTGTTCGGCACCGGTGTTCCGGAGATCTATGAAATTGACGGGCTGCCTAATATCTCCGAGTCCGGCATCAAGGACGTCCGGTGGCTCACTGGCGTCGGCAGGCTGAAGCACGGCGTTTCTCTGGAGCAGGCTCAAGCGGCGATGACAGTGAGTCAACGCCGTCTGGAGAAAATCTTTCCTGAGACGTACAAGGATGTTGGGGTTCGCGTTGACCCCTTGCAGAAACGCCTGTTCGGAAGCTGGGCCAACATCTATTACACGCTCTTCGGAATCGTCGCCCTCGTTCTGCTCATTGCGTGCGTGAACGTTGCCAACCTGCTGCTGGTTCGCGGCGACGGTCGGCGAAAAGAAGTCGGCGTAAGAGTCGCGCTCGGAGCCAATCGCGGAAGCTTGATCCGTCAGTTACTTACTGAGAGCGTTTTGCTTTCGCTAACCGGAGGATGCGCCGGGCTGCTGCTCGCATTTCTTGGCGTCAAACTTTTCAATCTCTCGGCCCCCGTTTGGTTTCCCCGCGAAACCAGGGCGATTGTTGATCCTCACGTTTTGCTCTTCACGTTCGGCACTTGCATCTTGACGGGAATCGCCTTCGGCCTGATCCCCGCGTATCGCGCCGTCACCACGAACGTAAAGGAATGCCTGCAGGAAACTGGACGCACAACGGCAACAGTTTCGCGTCATCGCACGCGAAACGCGCTGGTGGTCACCGAGATTGCTCTGGCCTTCGTGCTGCTGATTTGTACGGGCCTCATGGTCAACACGCTCACTCGTATTTTGCGAACTTCCCCGGGTTTTGCGCCCGAGCACCTGCTGACCGCGCAAGTTCGCCTGGCTGGAGACAAATACATCAAAGCGCCTTCGCCGACGGATCCCGACTTGAACTTGATTTTGCCGCCGGTCGGACAATTCTGTGACAGAGTCCTTGAACGCTTCCGCAACACTCCAGGAGTCGAAGACGTCGCAGTGGTCGACTGGCTTCCCTTGCTGGATGGCACCGGATACGCCTCACCCAGCTTCACGGTTGAGGGCCAGAGTGCTTCGACCTCTGCCGAGAAGCCGAATGTGTTCCGGCAGGGAGTCAGCGCGGACTACTTCCCTATGATGCGGATTCCGATCATTCGAGGCCGTGGCGTAACCGAGACGGACACCGCCAACAATGCCTGGGTGGTGGTCATCAATCAGGCAATGGCAAAGCGCTATTGGCCGAATCGGGATCCGATCGGGCAGGCGATCAAGTTCGATGACTCGACCGACGAGAAGTACCGCCAGATCGTTGGCATTGTTCAAGACGTCAAGCAGTTTTCTCTTGTGGATCCCGTCGAATCCGAAGCTTTTGTTCCGTACCAGCAGTTGTCATCGCTCATTGATCCCCGCTTCAGCGAGTCCCGTCTTCACAAGAGCATCATCATCCGCACCCACTCGGACTCGGAAGCACTCATGCAGAACATGCGCCGGCTCATTACCGAGCTCGCACCAGAATCCGCCGTCTTCGGAATCACAACGGTCGAGCGAACGGTCTCGCAATCGGCCACCGACTGGCGCTTTCTCTCTGAAATATTGGAGCTGTTTGCCGGAATCGCACTGCTGCTTGCCGTAATTGGGATCTATGGAGTCATTTCGTACTCGATCGGAGAGCGCCACCACGAGCTTGGCCTGCGGATGGCCCTGGGAGCACAGCAGGGGCAGGTGCTCGGATTAGTATTGCGGCAGGCGATGGTGCTCTCGCTTGCCGGAGTAATCATCGGGGTTGCGGGCTCGTTCGCCGCCACGCCACTGCTTGCGGGGTTTCTATACGGTGTGAAAGCGCACGATCCGCTGACTCTCATCGTGGTGGCGTCGATCCTCTCGGCGATCACATTCGTCGCCAGCTACATTCCCGCCCGCCACGCAACTAAGATCGATCCCATGCAGGCGCTCCGACATGAGTAGCCGGCGATTCGATGTAACGTTGTTGAGACTTAAGCGGACAGCGGTGTAACCTCGAATAGGTTTAGGTTGCCCACCGCTTCCACCGGTTTCCCTGCCCGAAAATTGACTTGCCGTCCCTTAAGCCCTAATATTTCAGGCCGATACGCGGCAGCCAGACGGGCACGCCTCATCCCCCCCGAAACGTCTGGTCCTCTGGGCTCACAACTAAGCAGGAACGATTGCCGCCGGCTCTGGGACAAGTCCGCACTTTTGATCGACGAAAGGAGCCCTATGCCTCTCAGCATTGAGACCAAGCACTTGCATCCCGACATCGTCATTCTGGAACTCACCGGAAAAATCACCATGGGGAACGATTGCCAGCAGGTGGAATGGACCGCCAAGAAACTGGTGAACGAGAACCGCAAGAAGGTCATTTTCGACATCACGAATGTGACACATCTCGACAGCACCGGGATCGGAATCATTGTGACTGTCGCCGGGCAGATGAAGCACGCAGGTGGCGAACTCCGTGTCGCTGGGGCGAACGAACACGTCGACCAGATCCTGCGCATGACGAACGTGCACCAGATCGTGGGATTGCATCGCGACACGAGCGCGGCAGCGAGCAACTTTTGAGGATTTTCGGGCTAGCGGACTACCAGCACTTCCCGTACGTTATCGCGGGCGAGAAAGAATTTGATCGACGCGAAATCGCGGAATAGCGTTTCGATGTGCCGGTTGTTAAACACGCGCTGCAGGCGGAAACCGTCGCTGATCGCCGTGTGAACCGCTCCGGTTGGACCGCGGCGTGTTTCGCGCTTCAGGACGATCCGCTGCATCTCAAGGACATCTTTTCCTACGATATGGAAGCGGAAGCATGGCGAGTCTGGTCCCGCATCCTTGGTATGGAAGAAAGCCAGCAGCATGCCGCCCGGCTTTAATACAGACCACAACCGTCCCATGACCGGACGCACCAGGCTTTCGTCCAGATAATCGGGAAGATTCCAGCAGAGCACGACATCGAAATGCGCGGCAGGATAAACGAGGTTTTCCGCGAGGAACTTGCGGCTATCGAGGATGACGTTGCCATCCTCGTCTTTGGTGACCAGCGCTGGATCAGTCGATGCCACCAGCAGGTCTTCGCTGTAAATGCGGTGAGAGCGTTCTGTGAAGAAGCGGATGTTGGAAGGTGAGGTTGAGCCCACGTCAAGCACGCAAAGCGGAGTGTCGCTCTCCCACAGGCGGGCGAGCTCGCCCAGTCCACTGGAGCGGCGAGTTAGTTTTTCTGTTGGTTGCGGCGTTGCCGCATCAGTTCCGCTTGAGGAACCGCGAAAGAGCTTCATTTACGTTCTTTGTGCCCGACGCATCCACCGGCTTGCTGCCAATTTCAACTTCTATTTGCCCGCAGCCTTTTCCGCCTTACCCTGGATGTCCACCTTCCCCTTCAGATACGCGCCTTCTTCAATCGAAATTCGCTGCGTGACGATGTCACCCGTGACAATGGCCGACTTGCGCAACTCAACGCGATCGGTCGCCAATACGTTCCCTTCCAGTTTACCCTGCACCACGATCCCTTTGGCCTCTACCGAAGCCTTGATTTGCCCGTTCGGACCGACGGTCAGGCTATTGTTTTTGAGGGCAATGCTGCCCTCCACTTGCCCATCTACGTAAAGGTCCTCGCTGCCCGACAATTCGCCTTTGATCACCACGGATTTACCAATCTGCGCCAAATTCGCTGTTAAGGGAGCGCTCATCGATGTTCTCCTTCGGAAGCGGGATACTGCACCCAAAGATGCGGGAAGGCAGGTAGCGGACAGCCCCGTCGCTGCAAAGACTATACCCAACGGCCTACGGGGCGGCAAGCGCTGCAACCTAACCGCCGCACGCCAGTAACAGCGCAGACAACCCTAAGGCCAGCGTTGTTACACTAAGAATCGAGAATGAGCCCTTTCCGCCGAGTGCAACTGGTGGGCATTTTTAGGGTAACCCTTGCGCTGCTGGCAGTTTCTCTCTTCTCCTGCGCGCAAACTGGCAAAACTCCCCAGCTTTCGCCTTTGCAGCTTGTACGCTTGACCGTCAATAACGAGGTGAGCGGGGGACACCAGTCCGTTAAGCACATGTTTCATTCGCACAAAGTGACTCCCAAAGGAACTCAGACCCACATCTACGTGGAAACTGCTCAGGCCATGGCCGGCATACTGATTGCCCAGAATGATCAACCGTTAACCGCGGAGCAGAAACAGGCGGAAATCAACCACCTTTCGTGGCTGGAAGGCGACCCTGAAGCGCTTCGCAGGAAACGTGCCAACGAGAAGCAGGATGCGGACCAGACTTTGCGAATCATGAAGGCGCTTCCCGATGCGTTCGACTACACCGACGAAGGCACTGAGACGGGCACGGCGGAAACAGGCGGAGCAGGCAGGCCACTGGTTCGTCTCAGGTTCAAACCGAATCCGTCTTACTCTCCCCCTTCTCACGTCGAACAGGTATTGACCGGCATGGAAGGCACGTTGCTCATCGATGCGGAAGCGCACCGCATTGCCCGCATCGACGGTACGCTGTTTAAAGGAGTGTCGTTTGGCTGGGGCATCGTCGGCCATCTCGACAAAGGCAGTACCTTTCGCGTGCAACAGGCCGACGTCGGCGACGGAGCCTGGGAAATCACCCAGATGAAACTCAGCATTACGGGAAAGATTCTGCTCTTCAAGAGCCTGAGCATGATCTCGGATGAGACATTCACCGATTTTCAGCGCGTCCCCGACGACCTGACTTTTTCGCGAGGCGTCGAACTCCTGAAGGCGCAGGAGGAGAAATTCGCCAAGAGCAGTCCTGAACGGCAGCCCAGGTAGGCCCGGAAGCTTCACGCGCGTAGCGTTTCTTTGCGTACGGTCAGCTTTTCAATCAAATCCGTCTTCAAGCGATAACCCGTGCCCGGCTGATCGCTGATGGCGATCATACCCTGCGGTGAAACGGTGACCTCCGGATCAATGATGTCCTCTTTCCAGTAGCGCTTGGAGGCTGAGACATCGCCCGGCAAGCTGAAATTCGCCAGCGTTGAAAGGGCGATATTGTGTGCCCGGCCAATGCCGCTCTCCAGCATGCCTCCACACCACACCGGCACGCTCAGCGCCTGGCAGACATCATGCACAGCCAGCGCTTCGCTGAATCCGCCCACGCGCCCAACTTTGATATTCACGATCCGGCACGACTTGCCCTCGACTGCAAACGCAGCGGACCGCGCATTCACAATCGATTCATCCAGGCAGATTGAGGTCTCGAGCTCCCTCTGCAGGCGCGCGTGGTAATAGATGTCGTCGTCCCACAGCGGCTGTTCGATCATCAGCAAGTGGAACTGGTCGAACTTTCTCAAGTGCTCAATCTCGTCGAGGGTGTATGCGGAATTCGCGTCGCAACTCAAAGTAATATCCGCCCACCGCGACCGGATGCGTTCGAGCACATTGAGATCCCACCCCGGTTTCACTTTGATCTTGATCCGACGGTAGCCCGCCGCGAGTTCGGTCTCGATCTTTTCCAACAGTTGCTCCACCGAATCTTGAATGCCAATTGAAACTCCGCAGGGGATTTCCCGGCGCGTTCCTCCTAACAACTTCCAGAGGGGTTGCTGCTTCTGAATGGCTTCGGCGTCCCAAAGCGCGTTTTCCAAGGCTGCCTTCGCCATGCGGTGTGCCCGCACCTTCGAAAACAGAGAAGCACACTCGCGGCCCGATGCCACAGTCTTTCCCAGCACCGCCGGGATCAGGTACTTGGTCAGCGTCGGCCATGCACTCTCGATCCACTCGCTGCTATAGAAGGGATCCTCGCCCACAACGCTCTCGCCCCAACCGTCCACGCCTTCACAATGGACCGTGACCAGGAGGATGCGGCGATCGTACGTGCGCCCGAAACTGGTCTCGAAAAAGTGGACCAGGGGCATTCGAATTTCGCGCAGGGTAACAGCTCCAATTCTCATAAGATGTTACGCAAAGCCAGCGACGAGTCCCCATCCGCACCGCACTTCGCGCGGCGAACCTACAGTTGTACTCACATTCCGATTCGGTCGCAAGTTTTGCGAGTAGCACCGTTCTGACGAATCCCACTGGCGAAGTTGAACCCGAAGGTACTAGGACCTATTGGCGTGACCCGAACAGTGCTGGCACAAGTTAGAATTGACCCGATGTGTCGAGCCTTCATCCTCGCAGCCGCATTAGTCGCGGCCGCCTCCGTTTTCTCCTTCGCCGGGAATGACGACCCCGCTGTGATCCCGCCTGTTTCCTGTGGCAATGGAATCCCTGGTGGTATCAACTGCACGGTAACTCCCAAGGAGATGAAGCTGGCTCGCGAAGCCTACAATCGTGGACTGAAAATGCAGGAGCGCAAACGGCTGGAGGATGCATTCGGCCAATTCGATCAAGCGTCCCGCATAGTGCCGCAGGAGTTGAAATATCTGACCGCCCGCGAAATGGTCAAGGCGCAGCTTGTTTTCGACCATATTCAGCGTGGAAACGTGCTATTGACGGAAGACGCAATGACCCAGGCGGCCCGAGAATTCCGCGCCGCGCTCGATCTCGATCCGGACAACCTTTTCGCCCGCGAGCGTTTGGAGGAATCCACCATGACTTGGGCACCACTGGCGCGGAATCTGCCCAAGCGCGTTGTGGATTCGGGCGAGATTCATTTGCAGCCGCGCGATGACCGGGCGACCTTCCACTTCCGCGGCGACGTGCGCGAACTCTTTAGTCAGATCGGGACTGCATTTGGAATCACCACCGAATTTGACGACTCGGTGACCAAGCGTGACGTGCAATTCAATGTCGATAATGTGGACTTTTTCACCGCGCTGCAGTTGGCTGGCAAGGTCAGCAAGGTGATGTGGGTCCCCATGAGCGGCCGGCAAATGCTGATCGCCGCCGACACCCCAGAAAACCACAAACAACTCGACCGCATGTCATTGCGAACTTTCGTGCTGCCCGCGCATTCGACTCAGCAGGAAGCAACCGAATTCATCAACATTTTGCGCACGATTTTCGACATCCGTTATGTCAATACGGGCCAGACCTCCGGCATTGTCGAAGCGCGCGCGCCCGGCGCGATGCTGGAAGCCTGCGACAAGCTACTGCGGCAGCTTGATAATGAGAAGCCTCAGGTGATGTTCGACGTCGAAGTCTTTCAAATCAGCCACCAGCTAACCAGAAATATCGGGCTTCACATCCCCAACACGTTCAACATGTACAACATTCCCGCCGCGGCTTTGGCGGGCCTTGCAGGACTTGGGTCAGGACAAAACATCCAGCAGCTTATCAATCAACTGATCTCTTCGGGCGGCATCAACCAGGCTGGCAGTTCGGCACTCTCCGGCCTGCTCTCCCAGTTGGGAGGACAGCAAAGCTCCATCTTCAACCAGCCTTTAGCGACGTTTGGTGGAGGCCTTACCTTCATGGGGCTCAGCCTCGATCAGTTTGCCGCCGCGCTTTCTGTCAATGAATCCTGGGCCCGTAATCTGGAGCATGTCACCATGCGGGCCGGCCAGGGATCGGACGCGACCTTCAAACTGGGATCCCGTTATCCGATTTTGAACGCCAGCTATGCGCCCATTTACAACTCGCCTCAGATTTCGCAGGTTCTCGGGAATCAGAGCTATGTACCGCCGTTCCCCTCGGTCAGCTATGAAGATCTTGGCCTAACCGTGAAGGCGAAGCCTGTCGTCCACCAGGACAGTTCGGTCAGCGTGCAACTCGAAATGCAAGTACGGTCACTCACCGGTCAGTCGGCGAATGGAGTTCCTGTCATTTCGAACCGCGAATACAAAGGCAGCATTCGCCTCAACGATGGCGAGCCTGCCGTGATTGCGGGTGAAGTCTCGCGTACCGATACCTACTCGATGAGCGGGATTCCAGGGCTCGGCGCAGTCCCCCTGCTGAATCAGGCGATGGTGAACAATACCAAGGAAGAGGACGACGATGAGCTGATGATCATCATCACACCGCATGTCCTGGCCGACATCAACTGGCTCACACCGGAAATCTGGATCAGCGAAAAATAAAACCGGCTCCCGCGTACGGAAGCCGCTGGCCAAACCCCTCACTTCCTATTTTTCTTTCGCTGCAAATTCGACCAGGCTCTTGTACACATCCAGCATGCGAGAGTCGAAGCTGCCGACTTTCCTGCCGTTAATGAATAGCGTAGGAGTGCTGTTCACGTCCACCGACTTACCTAGCGCGATCGACGCATCCACGTGAGCTTTAGTCTCGGGCTTGGTCGCGCAAGCCGCGATCTCCGATCCCTTCACGCCGGCGCCGTCGGCTAACGCTGTCAGCTTCTCATCCGCATTCTCCGCGGTGATGTCGGATTGCGTCTCGTACGTCTTCGACACGAACTTCCAGAATGCGTCATTCGAGGCTCGTCCCACACAGTCGGCATAGGCCGCGCCCTTGGCCGCCCAGTTATGCATCTCAAGCGGAAAATTCTGAAATACGAACCGCGCAGTCGGCTCCGCCGCAACCAGCGACTCAATCGTCGGCTGCGCCGCCTTGCATGCCGGACATTGTAGGTCTCCAAACTCGACGATCGTTACTGGAGCATCTTTGGGCCCCCGGCCCGGGCCGGTGATTCCCTTCTCCAGTGATTTCTTGGCGGGCTCAAATGGTTTTGCGCCAAATGGAATGATGTCGCCCGTCATGGCATGGGTACCGTCGGGCGTGACGTAGAACTTGCTTACTTGCTGGCCTTGCGGACTGGCCAGCACCACCGTGACCTCCGCCAGTCCGGCGATGCCGACTGGACGGATGCTGGAAATCTTCCAGGTCAAATCCTTCTCGTAGCCAAACGTCTGCTGCAGGAATGAATCAACGGTGGTCTCGGAGGGCAGGTTCTCGCCCGGATCATTTGCAGGTTTCTTGGAGGGTGCATTCGATGTTTGTGCTGTCGCCACACCTGCAACGACCAGCAGGACACAAATAAATGTTAAGTAACGGCGCATGTATTCCTTTCGCGTTTGTGGTGCTGGCTTAGAACGGTACCCTTCGGATCGGGCGAGACAATAGTTTACGACACCTCACGCCTCGCTTCGGGCGGCGATGGGAAAGCGCCGGCCATACCCGAAGGCCTTGGGAGAGATTTTGATTCCTGGGGCGGCCTGCTGCCGCTTGTACTCGGCGCGATCTACCATGCGGATCACCCGCTTCACCGTCTCAATGTCGATGTTTCGGTCTGCCGCGATTTTCTCCGGGGCATGCGAGTCTTCGACGTAGTCTTCCAGGACCGCATCCAGAACTTCGTAGGGTGGCAGCGAATCGCTGTCTTTCTGATCGGGGCGCAGCTCAGCGGAGGGCGGCTTCACCAGGGTATCGTGCGGAATGACCGCGCGTTGCGAGTTCACGTATGCGCTTAGTCGATACACCAATGTCTTGGGAACGTCCGAGATCACGGCTAGCCCGCCCACCATGTCTCCGTACAGCGTGCAATATCCAACACCCAACTCGCTCTTGTTTCCGGTCGAAAGGACGATCGCTCCGAACTTGTTCGAAAGCGCCATCAAAAGCATTCCGCGGGCTCGAGACTGCAAATTCTCTTCCGTGACGTCTTCCTTTTGTCCTGCAAAAACGGGCTCGAGAATCTTGCGATAGGCTTGATACGCAGGGTTGATCGAGAGCAGTTCGAACCGGATATTCAAGTTTTTGGCCAGCATGCGGGCATCGTCGATCGACCCCTGTGATGAGTAGGGTCCGGGCATGCCCACTCCGATGACATTTTCCGGCCCCACTGCGTCAGCGGCGATCACGGCAGTCAACGCAGAATCAATGCCGCCGCTCAGTCCGACGATGGCTTTCCTGAAACCGCATTTCTGAATGTAATCGCGGGTGCCCAGCACCAGAGCGGAATAAACGCTAGCTTCCTCGCCGGCGATCTGTTCGTGCATCTCCCCAGTCAGGCTGACCGAGTCGAAGTAGATCAGATCCTCCTCGAACGAGCACCCTTGCGCCACTACCTCTCCGTCACGGTTCAGAACGAGGCTGGAACCGTCGAATACAAGGCTGTCGTTGCCGCCAATCTGGTTGACCAACACCACCGGCACATGATGGTGCCGGGCAATGCTGGCGAGCATATCTCGGCGCAACTCGCGTTTACCGATCCAGAATGGCGATGCCGAGATGTTCAAAACGAAGTTTCCCCCCGCCTGAATAAGCGTTTCCACCGGATCCACCGTGTACAGGCGCTTCTGCCAGAATTGCTTGTCGTTCCAGGCGTCTTCGCAGATCGTGAGCGCCATCCGGTTCCCGCAAAAGGGAAACAATTGCTGGCTCTTGGCTGGTGCGAAGTTCCTCATTTCGTCGAAGACGTCGTAGGTAGGAAGCAGCATCTTCGACTGGATGAGCGCGATCTTGCCGTCTTGGAGCCACGCCGCGGAGTTCATGACCGCTTTGCCGGCATCAGAGTGCGCCGGCGTCACCAGCCCACAGATTACAGAGATGCCGCGGGTCTCGGCCGCAATGCGCTCTACCGTTTCCAGGTTCCGCGCCACAAACGACGCACGCTCCACCAGATCGCGAGGAGGGTATCCGCAGACGGATAACTCCGGGAAAAGAATCAGTCCCGCACCCGACTTCTGCGCGCGGTGTGAGAAGTCGATGATCTTCTGAGCATTCCCGGAGAAATCTCCGACCGTCGGATTGATCTGACCCAGTGCGATCTTCACGCTTTCAGTGTAAAGCCGCGCAGCCCCGGAGCAAAGCGAAGGGGGAGCGGAACGCCTTGCGGCGATGCTCCCCGAGCGCTTGGTATGACGTTCGGCTCTACTGATTCAGCGGCAGAAGCCCTTGGCAAGCCCCTTCGCTGCCGGCCACAACGCCCGTCGGATCGACGCGAACGACCGCGTCCTCGAAGGCGCAAAAGCTCCGAATGCCGGTCTGGTTCAAAGTGATAGGAACGGCGGTCGCATAGTACTGCGTCTGTGGCGAACCTCCTCCGGCTGTCGCCGCGAAGTTGTAGCCGCTCTTGGTCCCACCCGACAAAACGTTATCGATCAGGCAGGCCGTGACGGAACTAGGCGTACAAGGCGCTACGCCGCCCAGATTCGTCAGTGCTGTCGCGTAACCCACGGTCGGATACGCGGAGTTGTATGTGACCATTCCGCTATTGATCGTTCGAATCGACGCAACCGCCGAAGATTCATTCGATGCCATGCGCGCGCGCAACAAGTTCGGAATTGCGATCGCGGCGATGATCAGAATAATCGCAACGACAATCAACAACTCAATAAGTGAGAATCCATGCTGCTTCGACATCTGCTTCCTCAACTTTCTATGAAGATCGTCTAATCACATCTTGCGGAAACCATTCGGAATTGTTCGTTGCACGCCTGAGGCCAAGGTGCGCTCTGCGATGCGGCTTTCAAGTTCCCGCAAGCCGATTGTTTGTCGCTTCGCTGAAAGACTAGGTCGATCGATGAGTCGCCTCTCATCCTCAGATGACACAAACAAGCACGGTGCTTGCCACTAAGTGACGCAGACATTTCTAATGCTGGCGCGTCTCACTGTCTTACCGCTCGATTTTTCCAGGCACAATTGTCCGGGAAAGGCGTAACATAATCGATTTGGTAGCGCCTTTTTAGCAGCGAGGACCCCATGCGTATTACCGCCCTGTTGCGGCATTCGTTTTTTCTCACCATTCTCGTAACAAATGCTTGCTCCACTCACTGCCCCGCTCAATCGGGCAACAAGTCTCAGCCCTGGATGAATCCCAAACTCTCCCCTGACGAACGCGCGACCATGGTCGTCAAGGCTATGACCATCGATGAAAAGATTTCCTTGCTCCACGGCACCGGAATGGCAGGACTCAGCCCGATAAGTCCTCTGATCAAAGACTCCAATGGCGGAGCCGGCTACGTGGTCGGAATTCCGCGACTCGGCATTCCACCGATCCAGATGTCAGACGCTGCTTACGGCGTACGGATGAGCGGCGAGAATGGCCGGTATTCCACCGCGCTCCCGTCTGACATTGCGGGCGCGGCCAGTTGGGATCTCGACGCGGGCTACGAGTACGGCGCCTTGATTGGCCGCGAACTTCGCGCCCAGGGCTACAACATGACGCTCGGCGGCGGCGTCAATCTCACCCGCGAACCACGAAATGGACGCACGTTCGAGTACATGGGCGAAGATCCGGTCCTGGCCGGCAAGATGGTGGCGTCGGTCATCCGCGGCGTGCAGGCGCAACATGTGCTGGGCGACATCAAACACTACGCTCTCAACGACCAAGAGAGTGGACGCAATGCCGTCAACGTGAACATCGACCAGCGCGCGGCGCGTGAAAGCGATCTGCTCGCTTTCGAAATTGGTATCGAGGAATCGAACCCCGCCGCCGTCATGTGTTCCTATAACCGCGTCAACGGTGACTATGCGTGCGAGAACAAATATCTGCTCACCGATGTTCTCAAAAGAGCCTGGAAGTTTCCGGGTTTCGTGCTGACGGACTGGGGAGGCGCTCACAGTGTTGCAAAAGCCTCGGCTGCAGGATTAGATCACGAAGAACCGGGCTGGATTTTCTATGGCGATGCCATGAAGAATGCCGTGGAGTCGGGAAAAGTTCCAGAGTCAGAGTTCAATGAACACGTCCGCCGGATTCTGCGCTCCATGTTCGCGACTGGCGTGATCGACGATCCGCCACAGAAGAGCGTGGTTGACGTAGTGGGAGGATTCGAGGTTGCACAGAAGATCGCCGAACAAAGTATCGTCCTTCTGAAAAATGATGGCGGACAGCTTCCGCTCGATGCCGCCAAACTCCATAGCATCGCTGTCATTGGGCCTCACGCCGACGTCGGAATGATCTCTGGCGGCGGTTCCGCGCAAGTCGACCCTCCCGGTGGAAATGCCATCATGCCTCCCGGCAAGGGGCAAACCCGCTGGCTCGAACCGGTTTGGTTCCCGACGTCCCCTTTCAAGGCAGTCCGCGATAAGTCTCCCGCAGCGCATGTGCAATTCGATTCTGGCTCGGATCCGGGAAAAGCTGCAGCGCTTGCGAAGAGTGCCGATGTCGCGATCGTTTTCGCTTACCAGTGGGAAAGCGAAGATATGGATCTGGAGAGCCTGTCGCTGCCCGACCATCAGGATGACCTGATCGCGAAAGTCGCTGCGGCCAATCCGCACACGATCGTTGTGCTGGAAACCGGTAGCCCCGTCACCATGCCATGGGTCGGCCAGGTCAGCGCCGTCATGGAAGCCTGGTACGCCGGCAGTCGTGGAGCCGATGCTGTCGCTAATGTTCTCTTCGGGGAAGTGAATCCAAGCGCAAAGCTGCCCGTCACCTTTCCGAGAACAGAGGGGGATTTGCCTCATCCGATCGTGGTCAAGCCCCCGCGCGAATCCACGACCGCTGGGGAAACCGAAGCCTGGAAGAAAATTGCAGCCGGACTTCCCCCGTTTCAGGTCCACTATGACGAGGGCGTGAAAGTGGGCTACAAGTGGTACGACGCTGAGAACAAGCAGGTGCTTTTCCCCTTCGGGTATGGGCTTTCGTACACCACGTTCTCGTATTCGAATCTTAGGATCAGTGGAGGGAACTCCCCGAAAGTCAGCTTCACTATCACCAACACCGGCAATCGCGCCGGCGCGGAAATCGGCGAGGTATATGCATCCCTTCCGCCGGCGGCGGGGGAACCTCCAAAACGCCTGGTCGGATGGAGCAAGGTCAAGCTGATTGCGGGAGAGAGTAAGGATGTAACCGTCGCCGTTGACCCGAAATATCTCTCGATCTTCAACGTCGAGAAGAACGGATGGCAATTGCTCCCGGGAGACTACACATTCCTTGTGGGCGGCTCGTCGCAAGACCTGCCACTCAAAGAAACGGCGAACCTCAAATAAAAGCGGCGCAGGGTTCCCCCAGGGTTCGTCAATCCTGAAGCCTAGGAAATCGACGGGCCTTGGGGAATCTAGTCGCTACCTGCTGCAAATACGGTGTGTTTCGCCTGCGGCATCGGCGCCGACCCCTTCTGGTCTTGCCATAGCACACGGTTCAGACGCGCTGCCCCGGCTTGATCGGGACGAGAGAAGTCCATCTTCAACGAGATCTTCGCCCCGGGGGCATCATGCTTATTCGTCTCATAGATCAGTGAATTTTTAAGGTTTCGATAGTCAGCCTTATACGGCGGTTGATCGCCAGCGCCGGAGAACATCTGGCCCATCACCGGAGCGTATGCGTCGTTCTGATTCATCGGTGGCAGCCCTAGCAACGTTTCCATCGTATGAATCGTGTTCACCGTCGTGTAGAAGTGATGCTCCACATACGGCTGCTCGCTCGATCCCGGCGAATACTTGCTGATCACAAATGCTGTGGAGCGATGCGCGTCCACGTGATCGGCACCGTCTTGAGCATCGTCCTCGAGCACAAAGATCGCTGTGTCATCCCAGTACGGGCTGTGTGACACGGCATCGACCACGCGTCCCAACGCCAAATCGTTATCGGCAACATTCGCCGCCGGGCGTGCCCGGTCGGGTCGCGTTCCACCTGTGTGATCGTCCGGAAAGTACAGTAGAACGAATTGTGGTAATTCGAAGCGTGGCCCCTCATTTTCCTGGCGCGCCCGCACAAACGCCCCAAACTCGTTTAGAAACTCATCCGCGCGAAGCTGGTCGGGATAGTCGGTGTTGAAATCCGGATAGAGCGGATCGAAATGATCGCGCAAGACCGCTTTCGTCGGCTTCACGCCGTCGAATAATGGCACCGGCCATGGCCATGGACTCGTGCCTCCATGCGGATCTCCGACGTTTGGCGGAAGCGTGTCGCCCTGGTGCAGTTCCGTTCGTGGGCACGTCGTCTCCTGCCCCGATGGAGTTCCCTGCTTCGGATTCGCGGCCTTGTGCCGCTCGTTGCACCAGACCGCGTTGACGTACTCTCCGTAATCCCGGTACGTCACGTTATTGCGCGCCAGATTGTCCCAGAGGAAGCCCGTTGAGGGATCGTCGATATCCGGTACTTTATGCTCGAGCGGATATTCGTCCGCCACCTGGCCCTGAAAATCATACGTCCGCTCCTTGCCGCGGTATGCGATCTGCCAGGTCTTCTCGTTGTAGTCCGTGGTGACGGCCGCCGTGGACCACAAGTGCCCGTCACCGGAAACTTCGCCGCTGTCGTAGAAGTTGTCGAGCACCCCGAATTGGCGCGCCAGCTTGTGCTCGTTGGGGGTGATGTCTTCTCCATACATAGTGAGCGAAGGATCGCCATCGCCTACTTTCAGGTCGCCGAGAATCTGATCGAAGGTACGGTTTTCCTTGATCACGTAAATCACATGCTTAATGGGATTCTGCCCGTTGCGGAATGCAATCGTCCCAGGGTCGGAGTGAAAGAGGTTGTCGTTTTCGACGACTCTGGTGAGCTCGGGCAGTTTTTCGATCGTGGCGGGAATGTTCAGCCGCGCAATCGATCCCTTAAGCAGCGTCGGAATGTATGGATGCCTGTGCCGCTTCACCTCCGAGTCAGTCTTCCCCATGCCATTGTTCGGACGGGCCCCTTCGCCCTTGGAAGATGCAATCAGCAATTCGTCACCATGGACAACGATTGCTGTGGGATACCAATCAGTAGGCACAAAGCCGAGTACACCTTGGCGGCCTTCGTCGAGAGTCGCCGGTTTTTCTCCGGTATCAAGAATAGCGACCGCATCCATCCCGGAATCCGCTACAAACAAGCGCTTCCCATCTGCCGATTGGGCCAGAGCCGTAGGAAACGCTCCCGAATATTTCTGCGCAGGAAGTGCTTCCATGATGCGGGAGATCGAACCGTCAAGAACGGTGAGGACAGCAACCTTGTCAGAGTTTGATAACGCGACATAGAGGGCCTTCTCATCTGGGCTTAATAACAGTGCGGTCGGATGAGAACCCGGTGCTAGCGGATCGCTCGGTTTTTGCAAACTGATCCGCTGCTCTACTTTCCCACTGGTCAGATCCAGTTCCGCCACCGACGATGCATTCCACAAGCTGCACCAAGCCCGCCGTCCATCCTTCGTGGCGACGCATGTATATGGATACGAGGTCGGTATCCACTCGCCCGTGCTCAGGTCGAACGTCTGCAAAATCTTGCCGGTCGCGGAATCGAGCAGCACGACATTGTCCGCAAGGTTATTGGCGACAAGCAGCTTGTCGTGACCGTGATCCGCGATCACGGCGATTCCCGCCGGGTAAGGAATTGCGCTATGAGCAGCCGACCTCACGCCGACAGGAACCTTCTTTCCAGTCGACAAAGGTTGCGGGGCAATCGGAATGAATCGCTCGGAAGCAACTTTGCCTTCGTGAAAGCTATACACGGCAATCCCGTTACCCAAGTCGCCCGCAGTCGCGCCCGTCGGATCGGTCAGCGACCCTACTGACGCATAAAGATGCTTTCCGTCACTGCTGAACGCCAGTCCAACAAAATAACTCTGATGGTTTTCAGTCCCGAAGCGCTGGTCCGGAAAATCTGCAATCTGATTCGTCTTCAGATCCATCACGGAGATCGACTGATGCGCATTCGTCTCCTGCGTTCCGTAACCGTCATGCAAGAGGGCTACATAATGGCCGTCCGGACTGAGCACCATCGCTCCAGCAAAACCATTCGTGCTTCCGATTTTGCCGGGGGCTGGAACCGTTAGCATCTTGCTCGTCGGCAGCATCACGGGCGCGCGCTCTGTGGCCGGCGTTTGTGCCATCAAGCAACCGGGAATCGCCAACAAGATGAATACCGGAAAACGAAGAAAGGAAAAATTCACAGTACCCTCCCTGCACCACAACCAAAGGTCCGTCCAGCTCAGCAGTCAGAGTTCAACTACCTTGCAAATTGAATTTTGTAAACGTAGGCGTACTTGCCTGGCGCCGTTTCCGGAACATGAATATGCAGCCCATCCGGCTTCTGTTCGAACGGAAGCTTGGCATCTGCTCCAAGTAGCTCCACCGATGCCACATTCTGCTCGCCGGCGGTTCCCCGACCGATCGAATGAATCACAGCCTCCCGATCCAAAGGCCAGGCCAATTCAATTGCATAAATCGTTCCGGCCTTTGTGGTGAAGCGAAAGTCAGCGGGCGTATAAGGCTGGATGTCGGTATCATGAAATGCCCCCTCGACGACCTTGGTCGGCCCTTCGCCGGGAGTTCTCCAAGGCCGCGTGCCATAGATTCCCGCGCCGTTCACCTTCAGCCACGCGCCGACGCCGCGCAGTACCTCCTGTACTTCGTCGGGAATCGTGCCATCCGCCCTGGGCCCGATATTCAGCAGCAGGTTGCCGTTTTTGCTGACCACATCGGCCAGTTGATGTACGACGAACTCCGGCGTCTTGAACGTCTCGCCTTCAATGTATCCCCAGGAGCGATTCCCCACGGAAGTATCGGTCTGATAGTAAAGCTGATGGATGTTGGCCAACTGGCCCCGCTCCACATCGGTCACGCCGGAGTGCTCCTGCATCGCCCAGTCTTTGTAGTTGATGATCCCCACCGGCCCGCCATTTTGCAGCGAGATGTTGTAGTAGAAAGCGGCGAAGCGCACGAGATCCGCGCGAACGTAGGGTTGGCCGATCCACCAGTCGAAATAAAGCACGTCGGGCTTGTACTTCTCCACCAGTTCCGCTGAACGCGCCAGCCAGTCGTGCGTCCACGCCTGCGAAACGTAAGTCCAGTCGTTCGCCAGGGGCGTTCCGTCGGGATTCACCATCCAATGGTGCGCTGGACCGTAAAACGCCGCATACTGCGGATCGTTTACGTCTGACTCAAATTCACGCCCGTGCTCCAGGAAAAAATTGTGTTCCACGCGATGCGACGACGCGCCCAGGTGCAACCCTTCCGCACGGACCGCCTTCGCGAGATCACCCATCAGGTCGCGATGCGGACCCATTTTCACCGCGGTCCAATCCGAGAGGCTGCAGTCGTACATGGTGAAGCCATCATGATGCTCGAATACCGGGATTACATACTTCGCGCCGGCTTCTTTGAACAGACGTGCCCACGCCTCTGGATCGAATTTTTCGGCCTTGAATTTCGGAATGAAATCTTTGTAGCCGAACTTGTCTTGCGGTCCATACGTAGCGATGTGATGCTTGAACTCGTCCGACCCCGGTGTGTACATCAGGCGCGGATACCACTCGCTGCCGAATGCCGGAACTGAATAAACGCCCCAGTGAATGAAGATGCCGAACTTGGCGTCTTTGTACCACTCGGGCGTTTCATAGTGTTGCAATGACTCCCAATCAGCACGAAACTTGCCGGAACCATTCACCTCATCGACATGCTTGAGTATCGATGCGCGGGCTCCATCGTATTTCGAACTGGCCTTCTGCCAGATCTGGTCGATCTCTTCGGGGCTGAGCGAAGCCGTTGGTGCGTTCGGATCCTTGGCCTGCGCGAAAACTTGGAGGGGAAGAAGGAAAGACAAACCAATCAAAACAACTGACGCACGTGAAATAGGGCGTACTAGAGATCGCATTCGTTTCACCTGGCAGAGAAATCGATTCGCGATCATGGTAGACGATCGTCGTCCGAGCTGGCTATTGCATGTCGGCCAAGGAGATCCAGGCTGAGTTTTTCTTGGAGGATTCCACGGCTGCCGCAATAAAGCGCATCTCCGCGACGCCTTCGTCAATGGCAGGCACAAGCAGCGCAGCCGGATCGGGGGACCGCCCCTCGATCTTCGCCGAAATCTGCTCAGCCAAGTCGGTATAGAGCTGTGCGAACGCCTCCAAATATCCTTCCGGATGCCCCATGGGAACGCGGCTGGCGCGGATCGCGTCGCTGGTCGCTCCCGGCCCCGAACGGCTCAACTGGACCGGAGCCTTGCCCTGCGGCGTGAACCACAGATAGTTCGGAGCTTCCTGCTTCCACTCCACTCCGGCCTTGTCGCCATAGACTCGCAGCCGCAGATTGTTCTCATTCCCCGTCGCCACCTGGCACGCCCATAACATCCCGCGAACTCCCTGATTGAACCGCAGCAGCATCTGCACACCATCGTCCACCCTGCGGCCCGGAACGTACGTGCAAACTTCCGCGGCCAGCTGTTCGCAGCGCAATCCTGTGACGAATTCGGCGAGATTGAACGCATGCGTCCCGATGTCGCCAAGGCACCCGCCCTGGCCCGTCTGCGCAGGATCGGTCCGCCACGCCGCCTGCTTGTGCCCGGTCTTCTCCAGCGGCGTGACCAGCCAATCCTGTGCGTACTCGACCTGCACCACGCGAATGGTGCCAAGTTCTCCGGCGCGAATCATCTGCCGCGCCTGCCGCACCATGGGCGTGGCAGTGTAGTTGTGCGTAAGCCCGAAGACGAGGTTCATCCGCCGCACGATCGCCCCTAGGTCAACCGCATCCTTGATCGTGGTCGTGACCGGCTTATCGCAAATCACATGAATCCCGGCTTCTAGAAACGCCTTGGCAATCGGGTAGTGAAGATGATTCGGAGTAACGACAGCCACGGCATCAATGCGATCGGAGCGCTTGGCTTCCGCCGACGCCATCTCCTGAAAACTCCCATAGGCACGATCTGGAGCGATGCGCAATTCCTGCGCTCCTGCGCGCGAGCGTTCGGGGTCGGACGACAGGGCTCCCGCTACCAACTCATAGCGATCGTCCATTCGCGCCGCGATGCGATGTACCGCACCAATGAACGCTCCCGGACCTCCTCCTACCATCCCGAGACGAAGCCGCCGGCGCGAGTTTCCTGAAGCCGAGCCGCCAATTGTCATAAAGTTAGAAATCCTTCCGATGAGTAGTTAGTGGCATATTACAAATCGTTTTGGGGAAGGGCACGGTTTAGCCGTGCCGCCAGATTTCTCCGAGATTCTTTGACCCGCAATCTCAATCGAGGCCGAGAATCTTGCGGTTCGTTTTCGGGTCGGGTACTTCGCCAGCCCACTCCTCAAACGAGCGATCTACAGATTGAATGATGTGCTGCGCAATGAACGGCGCCCCCTCCGCCGCTCCCTGCTCGCTGCTCTTGATACAGCACTCCCACTCCAGCACCGCCCAGCCATCGTATCCGTATTGCGTAAGCTTGGAAAAGATTGCGCGGAAGTCGACCTGCCCGTCGCCCGGAGAGCGGAATCTTCCCGCCCGTTCCGTCCACGATTGATATCCGCCGTAAACGCCCTGCCGCCCAGTCGGCCGAAACTCCGCATCCTTCACATGAAACATCTTGATTCGATCGTGATACAGATCGATGAACTCAAGGTAATCCAACTGCTGCAGCACGAAGTGGCTCGGATCGAAAAGAATATTCGCCCGCGGATGATTGCGCACGCGAGCGAGGAACATTTCAAGACTCGCGCCATCGTGCAAATCTTCACCAGGATGAATCTCAAAACAAAGGTTGACCCCCGACGCATCGAATGCATCCAGAATCGGCTGCCAGCGCGCCGCCAGTTCGTCGAAAGCAGTTTCAATGATCCCGGCAGGCCGTGGCGGCCAGGGATAGATAAAAGGCCATGCCAGTGCGCCGGAAAAAGTCACATGCGCCTTTAACCCCATCTTGGCCGACGCCTTCGCCGCCAGCAGCACCTGCTCGACCGCCCACTTCTGCCGCTCCTTGGAATGACCGCGCAACGCCTCGGGAGCGAATGCGTCAAACGCCATGTCGTAGGCGGGATGCACCGCGACCAGCTGTCCCTGCAAGTGAGTCGATAATTCCGAAACTTCGAGCTTGTGCTTTGCCAGCGTGGCGCGAAAATCATCGCAATACGCCTGGCTCTCGGCGGCTTTCTTCAAATCAAACAGCCGCTGGTCCCACGTCGGAATCTGCACCGCCTTGTAGCCCAGTCCTGCCGCCCATCGCGAGATGCTGTCGATCGTATTAAAAGGTGCGCTGTCAGAGGCAAATTGCGCCAGAAAAATGGCCGGTCCTCGAACGGTTTTCATCGGGTCAACTCCGGAATCCGTACTGCTAGCGGAAACTAGCCTCCGCATCTTAACGTAAGAGACTGCGCTCTGCCGCCGCACGCCGCAGTACGCCGACGGGATACAGTGATTACTGTACGGCGACGGCTTCGCGGTGGATGCGAGGCTATCATGAGTGTGCCGCACCATGAAAAGCGCAAACCGTTTCATAATCTCGTAGAATCGAATTCTGGAAACAAGGTTCGCCTAACGGACTGATTCAAATTTCACAGCCTTTTGCGAGGAGACGCATGCGTTCAAACGCAGGCCGTGCAGTTGCCGCTGTCATTTTTTCCGTGCTCTTGGCATTGCCTTTGGCAGCCGTCGACAAGAACTTTCATGACGCGCCCGATTCCGCAAAGAGTATGAAGAATCCCTTCGCCGGGCAGGCGGATGCGGTCGAAGCGGGCAAAACCTTGTACGCAAGGAATTGCCTCGCCTGCCATGGGAAGTTGGGGAAAGGAACGGGTAACGTTCCTTCGCTCGTCGGCGGCAAGCTAAAAGGCGTACCGCAGGGAGAAGTGTTCTGGTTCATCACCCAAGGCGACAAGGACAATGGAATGCCCTCATGGGCGTTTCTCGCCGAAGACAAGCGCTGGCAGATCGTCAGCTACGTCGAGGCGCTGGCTGCCGGCGCCGAACCCAGTGCCCCTGCCGCCTCCGCAACTCCTGCTCCGGCGCCTACGGCGATGAAATCGCCTCTGACCGATTCGCCACCTCATGCGCCTTTCACTGATTTCCGCTTCGAAACTCCGGGCACCACTCGAAAGATTAGCGTAAGTGACCTTCCCGCCCCCTACGCCACGCCGTCGGCGAATAAGGGGGCAGAGGTCGTTCCGCGCCCACAAAACGCCTGGCCCGTCGCTCTCCCCGGATTCAAGGTGGAGTTGTACGCGACGGGGCTCGACAATCCGCGCTGGATGCGCACTGCTCCCAATGGAGACATCTTCCTCGCAGAAAGTGAACCGGGACGCATCCGCGTATTTCGAGGCATGACCAGCGACGGCAAGGCGGAGCAGAATTCCGTCTTCGCCGAGGGTCTTAAGCAGCCTTACGGAATCGCTTTTTATCCTCCCGGACCCGATCCGCAGTGGGTTTACATCGGCAACGAAACCGAACTTGTGCGGATTCCCTATCACAACGGCGACCTGAAGGCGACCGGATCGCCGCAGCACATCGCCGATCTCCCCGGCCCAGGCGGTCACTGGACTCGCGCGGTCGAATTTTCGCCGGACGGCAAGAAGCTGTTCGTGGGAGTCGGCTCGGGGTCAAACGTGGATGACCCCGACACCCATCCGGGAGAGAAAAATCGCGCCGACATCCTGGTATGCGACCCCGCGGATTGCAAGCTCAGCGTTTACGCCTATGGCATCCGCAACGCCGGCGGTGGAATCAAAATCGATCCCAAGACCGGAGAACTATGGTGCTCGGTCAACGAGCGCGATGCTCTCGGCGACAATCTGGTTCCCGACTACATCACGCACGTGCAGGAGGGCGGATTCTACGGCTGGCCCTGGTGGTATATTGGCGATCACCAGGATCCGCGCCACAAAGGCAAGCACCCCGAGTTGAAACAGAAAGTTATCGTTCCTGATGTGCTGCTGCAGCCGCACAACGCCTCGCTGGAATTCACCTTCTACACCGGCGACAAATTTCCCGCCGAATACAAGGGAGACATTTTCGCGTCCGAACACGGTTCCTGGAATAAAGCGGTGCGCGTCGGCTACGAAGTGATCCGCGTACCACTCCACCAAACAGGAAAAGCATCGGGTGACTATGAAGATTTCCTGACGGGCTTCGTGCTGCCAGATGGAAATGTCTGGGGACGCCCCGTCGGCATCACCGAAGCCAGCGACGGCTCGCTGCTGGTCAGCGACGACGGCTCGAACTCGATCTGGAGGGTGGTCTACACCGGCCAATAAATCTCCACCAGCTATTGCGCGCCGGAGGAAAGCACAATTTGTTGCTCATCTCCAGTTCGCACCGCCTGGAAGAAGTTCCGTAGAGAGACGTAATACTTAGCGTCGACCATATGGAGATTTACCATTAGGCGACGTTTGATAAGTAGCGACTCGTCTTTCTTTTCTGTCGTGAGGGAGTAAAGACACGCTTTCACGTCGACGTTACGTGGCTGCGGCAGATTTGAAATCTGCAATCCCGCAGATGGCGTTACAGTCACCTCGTCCTCATCCGTATATGAAAATTGGAAATCGACAGGGTGTACCCGCGACTCCCGCTCGAACAGATGCTTTTCTCCGCCGCCAAACAAGACTGCGGGCATAAACGTTCGACGCCCCGCGGTCGATGCCCAGCCGTCCACTTTGAAGTGGAATTCGGCCACCAACTCAGGCGATGAACTGTCCCAGTCAGGCTTGTTCGTCAATTTAACCTCGATCGGGAGAGGGACATAGGATTTCAGCTCGTCATCGAGGAACTTCCTCCGTGCCTCGTCATCTTCCTGGTTCTCATCGATTCTTCGCTCCAAAGCGGAGATGCCCTTATATGTGATGGTCACCCTTCCCTCGACAACGCCGTTTTCATCGAGGTGAAGCGACGCCACCCTGCGGGTGCCCGAGAGCGAAGCATCTGGTAGCGGAATCTCCACCCAAGCTCCGCCATCCTTGTCCAGGATCCGGCCCGCAACGCCCGTTTCATCCCATGGCAAGAATCCGAATGACGCAAAAGCCACTCCTGGATCGAGGTAAATATCCTTTCCGGCAAGTTTCACGAGAACAACGTTGGTATTAAGGCGATCTGGGTTCATGAGTCTGGCGTCGAAGAAATGCTGGTTTCTCGTTGCGATCATGACTGGAATCGCTTCGAAACCGGCGGCGCGGGCGAGAGCAAAAAATAGCCACGTAATCTCCTTCCCGTTTCCATAACCGCGCTTCCAGACGTCCTCGACTGTCTGGATGTCTTTGAGCTTCTCGCGGTCATTCTCCTGCTCAGTCCTTTCGCGTTCAAAACTCACGTTGCGGATTTTCTGGCAACGGGCATATATCTTCTCCAGCTTCCGCTCTGGAGTATCCTCGGGGGCTACGATTTGGGCGACCGCCTGCTCCATGGCCTTGGGTCGGTTGGTAAAGAAATCGACGCCTTGCCATAGGAATTGTGCCTGTTGTTTCCAGAACTTATCGGGATCTTTCTCGGTGTTGCGGGTGTAGCGAAAGTCGACGCGGTATTTCATCTCATCCGCGGGCGGCATGTAGTCTTCGATCTGAAAGGCTGGGATGTCCTGGGTTTCGAGACGAACAACGTGATGATCCATCAGCGGAGGTCCGGTGCCGGCGGGAAGGCCGCGCGGCCAGCTCCATTGCAGTGCATAACGTTGATTGGGGTGCAGGGAAAACTTCGCATGTTTGGTGAATAGCTCTTCGCTTAAAAGCCACTGCGAATCATAGACAAATCCTATCGGCAAGATACGCGTATAGCGGTATTCGATGATGCTTCCGGCCTGTACGTCGGCCATGCTGAACGTTTTCGCTAAGAACTTCACACCTTTCGCTTTGACGACCGTCTTCTCGTAAACCTTTCCATCGAAATTGACGATCGTGCCGTCAGGGTGGATGGTGCGCGCCTGGATGTTCTTGATGTTCCCCGCGCCCTTGAAAAATGGGATTTCAATATCGGCGTACTTACGGCCTTCTTCCGAAAATATTTTGATACGGTCGAAGTGAAATTCGCGGTTTTCGATGTCGTCACGATCCAGCTGGCGGTAGAGGTATATCGCCATCGCTCCCGGAGCTTTGGGCTCGCTCGCCATTTTCATCTCCTCCGGAGTCACGGGAGGCCAATCCTCCCCCGCTCTAGCCGGTGTGCTGAACATAAGCAGCAATAGGGCGATAACAACAGAAACGCACAATGAGCGCAGGGCTTTCAACATAGACGCCTTTCTTGTGGACGGGAGCCGTGCAGCGAAGGTACGCGATGGGGGAGAAGTGCTGAGCGCACTCTTCGCGAACGGGTCAGAGCTGGGCACAGAAGAATCTAGTCTCCGAACCCGCCTCAGTCAAGAAAAGTGCCGATCTAGTGGAAATCGTGCGAGACCGTCTCTGCCTTCGTCACAAACAACGGAAGCACGCGTTCGGCCCGCACGGAAATCACGTTGTCCTGGTTCTGTAAAATGCCTTCGATCGCAAGGAATCGTTCGCTCGCCAGCATCAGCCGATTCTGATGGAAAAGGTCCGGCCGGATGATCGCATTCGCAACTCCGGTTTCATCTTCCAGGCTAATAAACACAAATCCTTTTGCGGTTCCCGGGCGCTGGCGGGTAATCACGCAACCGCCAATGCGCAGACGCTTGCCGCTGGGAAGGTCGCGCAGTTCACTCGCCCGCCGGATACCCATGGCATTCAGCCATTCACGCTTATATGCCATCGGGTGTGGGCCCACAGTCAACCCGGTTCCATGAAAATCGGCGACTAGCCGCTCTTCATGACTCATGCGCTCCAGCGGAGACCGGGAATCGGGTTCGGCGTGCTGTTCCAGCAACGGCCCGGAGGCGCGAACGGCGCGTTCCACTTGCCAGAGCGCATCGCGGCGGTGAAAAGGATTTGCGATTGCCGATTGCCGATCGCCGAGGTGGGGAATCGTTGATTGTTGATTTTTGATTGTTGATTGCTCCACGCAACTCGAAGTATTACTTCCAATCGGCAATTCCCTGGCCACCGCGTTTAATGCTCCAATCTCCGCGAGCGTGTTGAGTTCATCTTTACGAAGTTCGGGGACGCGCCGCGCGAGATCGTGGATGGAAAAGAAGGGAGCTTTCGCACGTTCCCGGACCAGTGCCAGCCCTGCCTCTTCCCGCAACCCGCGCACATAGCGCAATCCCATGCGGAGCGCGGGAGAAAGTTGCGAATCCCTAGTATTCAGTCCCGAGCTGGATTCTGATTCGCTCTCACTCGGCACTCGGTGCTCGCAACTCGGTACTGTTCGGCCCTCACTCGCAACTCGGGACTCACGACCCGGGACCGAAGCACTGGGTACTGGGCATTGGCAACCGGGTTCTGTTTCCAACGTGCAATTCCATTCCGAGCAAGTAACATCGATGGGTCGCAACTTCAGTCCATGCCGCTGCGCGTCCTTTACGATGGTCGCCGGAGAATAAAACCCCATCGGCTGGTTATTCAGCAGCGCCGCCGTAAACGCCGCAAGGTAATGACACTTCAAATACGCACTGGCGTAAGCGATCAAGGCAAAGCTGGCCGCATGCGATTCCGGAAATCCATAGAGCGCAAAAGAAGTGATGGACAGGATGATTTCCTCCTGCGCCTTCGGCGAAATTCCATTTGCTGTCATGCCCGCTCGCAGTCGGGCTTCGATCTCCTTCATCCGCGCCTGCGAGCGCTTGAATCCCATGGCACGGCGCAGTTCCTCAGCCTCGCCTCCGGTGAAGTTGGCGGCGATCATCGCGATGCGAAGTAATTGCTCCTGAAAAAGAGGCACGCCAAGCGTGCGATGCAACACCGTTTCCAGCGATGGATGCGGATAGGTAACTTCTTCCCTTCCCTGGCGTCGCTGCAGAAACGGATTCACCATCTGCCCCACAATCGGGCCGGGGCGAATGATCGCCACCTGCACCACGATGTCGTAAAAGCGCACGGGTCGCAGGCGCGGCAGGCATGACATCTGCGCCCGGCTTTCGACCTGGAACATTCCAACGGTATCGGCCTGCTGCAGCGTGGAGTACACCTGCTGGTCGTCCTGCGGAAGTTGTGCCAGATCGACTTTCTCGCGATAGTGGTCGCGGATCAACTCGATGGAATCCTTGAGCACAGCCATCATGCCAAGCCCGAGCAGGTCCACCTTGATGATGCCCATGTCGGCGCAATCTTCCTTGTCCCACTGCACAACCACGCGGCCCGGCATCGACGCCGGCTCAAGCGGCACGACAGAATCCAGTTGTCCCTGGCAGATGACCATGCCGCCCGAGTGCTGCCCGAGGTGACGCGGCATGTCCTGCACGGCGATGCAGAGTTCGTAATATTTGCGCAGCCGTGGATGCGTGAGATCGAGCCCGGCGTCGCGAAAGCGCCGGTCGAGCGCATCGTTTTCGTCGCGAAATTCCCAGGTTGCCACCGCGGCTGAAATTTTCTTCAACGTTTCATCGTCGAATCCCAGCGCTTTGCCCATTTCCCGCGCGGCCATGCGGTTGCGATAGGTGATGACGTTGGCGGTCATTGCCGCGCCGCGCTCACCGTATTTTTTGTAGAGGTACTGAATGACTTTTTCGCGCTCATCGCCCGAGGGCAGATCCAGATCGATGTCGGGCCACTCGCCGCGTTCTTCCGACAGAAATCGCTCGAACAGCAATTCCATGCTGACCGCGTCAACGGCCGTAATGCCCAGCGAATAGCAGACGGCGCTGTTGGCCGCCGATCCGCGCCCTTGAACAAGAACGTTCTGCTCGCGGCAAAAGCGGACGATGTCCCAAACGATCAGAAAATATCCGGCGAGCTTCAGTTTCTCGATGAGTGCCAGCTCTTTTTCGATCTGGCGTCGCGCGCGCGCTTGCAGGTCCTTCGGCTTGCAGCCGTAGCGCTCACGAAATCCATCCCACGCCCGCGCGCGCAGGAAAGAATTCATCGTTTCGCCTTCGGGTACGGGATAAGGCGGAAATTCATATCCCAATTGGTTCAGCGCGAACTCCAGGCGAGAAGAAAGCTCGAGCGTGTTGGCGAGAGCTTCCGGCAGGTCGGCAAAAAGCTGTTGCATCTCTTGCGGAGATTTCAGGAACCGCTCGGAGTTGCGCGAAAGCAGCCGCCCGGCGGTCGAAAGGGTCCGATGGTTCCGGATCGCAGTAAAGGCATCGCAAAGTTCCCGAGCTTTGGGAATCGCATAGTTCGCGCCATTGGTAGCGAGCAGTGGAAACCGGAACGAGCGGGCGATCTCCACCGCCGCACGATTGCGCGCTTCTTCTTCCCTCTGAAAATGCCGTTGCAGTTCGACGTAGACGTTACCCGGGCCGAAGATTCCAACGAGTCGATCGATTTGCTGACGCGCTTCTTCACGTCCACCGGACCGCAAAGCCGCGGCCAGCGGGCCTTCTGCACCGCCAGTCATACAAATAAGGCCGCCAGCATGTTCCTCAAGTTCTTCAGACAGAACTGCGCCTTCGCCCTTCTTTGCGCGCAACTTCATTTTGGTGATCAGCCGGCAAAGGTTCTGGTAGCCAGCCCGGGAAGCAACCAGTAACGGAAGACGGAAAGAATTTCCGATCTCCGATTTCCGGTTGCCGATTTGAGCATTTTTTGATTTCTGATTTTTGATCGTTGACGGAACCGCACCGTCGTCGGGTTTTGCAATTGACAATCGCAAATCGGCACTCGGAAATCTCGAACACGTTACCTCCGCGCCAATGTGCGCCTTCAGTCCGATTTTCTTCGCCGCCAGATGAAACCGCGGCGCGCCATAAACACCATCGGTGTCGAGCAAAGCCATTCCCGGCATGCCCAATTGCGCACACGCCGCCACAAGATCCTCGGGTAGCGAAGCGCCTTCAAGAAAGCTGAATGCCGAGCGAGCGTGAAGTTCGATGTACATCAGAAGCCGGTACTCAGTAGCCAGCAAAAGCGGAACTCACCACAGAGACACGAGGTCCAGAGAAATGCAAAAGAACGGAATTCCCTCTGGGTCTCTGCGCCTCTGTTGTGTAAAGAATTTCTCAATCATATGTGCCCTCGATGAACCATCCGCCGCCGAGCAAGTCGTGCACCAGTCGGTACAGCGCGAGTGACCCGTCCTGTTGCAGTGCCACATCCCACTCGTCGCGCGACCAGGCCTCCCGCTCCCACCAATCGCCGGAAAACCGCCATGGACCGGCTTTCCAGAGCACATCGCCCTGCACATCTTTTCTCTTTGGGCACACCACCTGCACGGGCTGCCCATTTTCGAGAGTCACATTCGCGCGCAGCGGCGGACGGAAGCGCCGCATCGCCGTCACCACAGAAGAAGCTTCCTCCGCATCCGGATTTCTCTTCTGCGGAACTCTCCTCGCGACCTCGGCCACAAAACGCCGCATGCGGAACCCTTCCGGATGATGCGTGTCGAGCATCTCCAGAGCCCCGACCCTGTGCTCGCCCACGATCCCGGCAATGCGCGCCAGGGTAAGCTCCAGCTTTTCCGGTTCCGGCGACGGAGGTAGAAATAATCCGCCCTGCGCCGATCGAGGCCGCGCCGGTTGAGCCGCAAGATGAATCTTCACGATGGGCGCGCCTGGAGGATGCGCATTCAAATCCAATTGCAGCAACTTCAGAAACACTTTGGCGTCGAGCATCGGCAGAGGCAACCGTAATGTACGAACAAAACTGGTTTGTCTGCAGGAAACAACTGTCGATGAAGCGGAGGCATCGGCATCTCCATCGCTCTCGCTGGGAATGCCAGGATTCTCCAGTTCGTCTTCGATCCCGGTAAGATTCGAAAGCTCCAATGTCAGTCGCAACTCCTGTGTGGCAAGCGCACGCGACCCTAGCCGCGCGCACAATTGCTCAAGCAACCGGTTCAGAAGAAAGGCCAAAGGCTCCAGCAACACTATCGGATGCTCGAGTTCGACTGCCTCTTCAAACACCAGAGGCGCTTCCACGGGAACCAGTTTCCGCAAAACCGCTCCCCGCGCCAAACGCTGCAAGCGAGCCCCATCCTGACCAAGCCGTTCGCTGAGCGAAACCTCCGGCAGCGCTGCCAAAGAACGCAAGTTGCGGATGCCCCAGCGGTCAAGAGTTTCCAGCAGGCTGGTTTGCTTTTGTTCCTGGTCAGGTTGCCCCATCTCGCGTGATGTTCGTGGAGTAGGATCCCCGGAGTGCTCGGCAAATAGAACCTCCACGGGCAACGAACCCAACTGCTCCGCTTCTTTCTCTGCGGAAATCACCGTGATGCCGGGGAATCCACGGGCAGCCAGCAAAGCCGCATCGAAATTGGAAGCGATCGCAACATTCGCATTCAGTCCGAGCGCGGCAGCGCGATTTGCGATCGCACGCGCAATATCGGGCGCGGATCCAAACAAGGACTCCATGCCGGCCAGATCGAGCGCTACCGTGTCGCAGGCCGAGTCCTCCACGCACGGCGAGAATGATTGAGCGCAGTCGAGCAATGCCGCGTGCGCCGCCGTTTCCTGCAGAGAAGAACGCAGCCGTAATGTAAGCTCGGTGCAAAGTTCAGCCTGCGCCTTCGTCATCCCCGGTGTAATGCCCAACTGCTCCGCCTTTTCATTTACCGCGACAATCTTCTCCAGCGGAGGCTTGCCCTCTAACATAGCGACGGCCTGCGTCCGCAACTCCGGTTCTGCGCGCAAAATCGCAGCTACTAGAAAATTCGGAATGTAGATGCAGGCGAACATGCAATACCCCAGTACAGTCCGTCTCGAAGCTGGCAGCGATGACGGAAAGCAGTTACCCCGCCCAAGCTGTTTTGCTGACAAACCCCGCAACAGAACGCGCAGGCTTGCGCTCCAGACGCGAGCGAACCAATTCCGCCTTGATATTCAGTTTCGTAAGCAACTGCGTATGAGCAGGCTGAAAGCTTTCGGACGGATTCGTGTCACTCCTGAGCCTCCCGAAGGGCTGTAAGCCCTGGTCATGCGAAAGAGTTGGAACCGAATCCAGCAGGGACGGCGCAGCATCGCCCAACTGCAGCAGCAGTGATGAACAACTTCCGGCGATCGCCTGCTGCTCGATTGCCAGCAGGATCGTCGGCGTATGCTCGATCGCGCGCCGGAAACGGAACCACGTCGTCAACGGAATCCGCCGCGCCACCAGCGGCGCCAATTCGGCAAGATCGAGCACGATCATCCCGAATCCTCCGCTTTCCAGCAGAAGATCGGTCGCGCGCAGAACCTGCTCCAGCCGGTGTTCCACTGGGTTTGTATTTCGCAATTTATTTTTTTTCTCTGTGTCTTTGCTCTGTGGTGAACCAAGCTTCGAAGAAGAATCCCCGCAACGCACCCACAACAACCGCTCCAGCTCCACTCCTGCTGCAGCGGCAGAGTTTGCATCCAGCGAATCGCTCGCGTCCACTACGGCGCAGAATTCCCCGCGCCGCGTCGCCGCCATCAGAGAGGCCAGCAGCAAAGTCGTCCGCCCCGAAGAAGCCGCGCCACAGATCTCGGTGACGCACCCTCGGGGCAGGCCGCCGGTCAGCGCATCCAGCTCCGCGATGCCGCTCGACACCATTGCTGGCACGGGACGCATCTCCAGCCGCGAAGCCGGAGCCAGGGAAATTGCCGATTTTTGATTGTTGATTGTGGATTGCAAAACATGCGCGACCGAAGCGATCGAAGGGCCGCTGCCCACGGCCCTGGGCGAAGCCGAAGGGGCTGTCCGGTCGAGCGCAGCTCGACTGCTGCTGATACCCGGCGACGAACTCGCCTCAGCATCAGCTTCATCCTCAAAAACAAAATGGCGGCTCAAGGCCGCCGAAGTGGAAACCACCGCGGAAGACATAAAGATTCCTCAGAAATTTCAGGGAGCGCCGCAGCTGATGTCGAGCAAGAAGCCGTCGGAGGCGGTTAGCGATTTTCGCTTTTTATTCGCCTTGGAGAATTCTGCTTCACCCCGGAAGGATTGTCAAGAGGCTCAGTAAAGCAAGGAAAGTTGCATCCACAATCCTTGGATGACATTCCCTGGCCTACGCGTTAATCTCCTGCCCATGAAACAGTTCGCCATGGCCGCAATGCTCCTGCTCGCCACGTTTTCTGCGCCCAGCAATCGCTTCCGGCGAACGCTCAACTTATTTCATTCCCCGGTTCTGGCGGGACGTTGCACGGCTATCTCTATGTTCCACAAGGACCGGGACCGTTTCCCGCGGTGCTCTGGAATCATGGCAGCTAAAAACTCCCGGGCGCCCAGCCCGATCTGGCCGATTTCTATACCTCGCATGGATTCGTATTTTTTCTGCCGCACCGCAGCGGGCAAGGCAAATCCCAGGGACCTTACATCATGGACGAAATTCGTGGTGCCCACGATAACTTTGTCGCCGTGCAATTGCAGCAGACCGCCAATGAAGACGTGGTGGCCGCGCTGAACTGGCTGCGCACTCAGAAGCAAGTCGATCCCAATCGCATCGTCGTCTCGGGATGTTCGTTCGGAGGCATCCAGACTCTCCTCACGGCGGAAAAAGGACTCGGTGCCCGCGCATTCATTGCCTTCGCCCCCGCAGCACAGTCCTGGAATAACGGACTACTCCAAAGCCGTCTGGAGCAGGCGGTGAAAAATGCCAGGGCCCCAGTCTTCATCCTGCAAGCCAAAAACGATTACAGCACCGGGCCCGCGAAAGTTCTGGGAAAGGTCGCCATAACAAAAGGAGGACGCGCCGAAATCTATCCGGCATTCGGGCACAGCGAGCAGGACGGCCACTGGGGATTCGCCACTTCGAAAGCAGGAATCGAAATGTGGCAGAACGACGTTCTGAACTTCATCCAATCTGCCTTTCAGGCGCGATGACGATCCGCCCGCGCCTGCTTACCTCCCTCGCCGCCACTCGTCTAAGCCCAACAGCACCGCAATGTCTGTGGGACCAATTCGTTTCTTTCAATTCTAGTTTTTTAGCAATTGACTGCCGAGCCTCGGCGGCCCAAAGGAGTTTCCCCATGCCAAGACTGCGTCTACTTACCGTGTTCTCCGCTGTTTTGTTCAGCGCGGCGCTCAGCCCGGCGCAAACCGCGACCAGCGAGACGCTCATGCTCAACCTTCCCCGCGCCAGCCAGCACGCACTGATCAGCCAACGCATCGGTATTACCGACATCACCATCAACTATCATCGCCCCCTTGCCAAGGGCCGCCAGATCTGGGGAAAAATCGTTCCCTACGGAGAGGTGTGGCGCGCCGGCGCGAATGAAAACACCACAATCACATTCACCGATCCGGTGACCATCGAAGGCCAGCCGCTCGAGAAAGGCACCTACGGGCTGCATATGATCCCGACCGAAAGCGAGTGGACGATTATCTTCTCGAAGAACTCCACCGCGTGGGGCAGTTTCACCTACAAGCAGGACGAAGACGCGCTACGGGTGAAGGTAAAATCGCAATCCTGCGACCCGCACGACGCGCTTGCCTATGATTTCGACGACGTCAAGCCCGACTCCGCAATCGTCACCATGCGCTGGGAGAAGGTCGCCGTCCCCTTCAAAGTTTCTGTGAAGGTCAATGACATCGTGCTCGCCAGCCTGCATCAGCAGATGCACGGACTCAACCAGTACTACTGGGACAGCTGGGACGATGCCGCCGGATACCTGCTCGCTAACAAGATCAATCTCGACGAAGCGTTGCAGGATGAAAATCACTCCATCCAGGTGGAAGAGCGCTACGACAACCTGATCAGCAAGTCGCGCATACTCGACGAGATGGGTCGCAAAGACGATGCCAAGAGCGTCCGCACGAGAGCTCTCGACATCGCCAACCCGCTGCAGCTCTATGTCTACGCCCGCCAGCTGCAAACCGACAAAAAGCAGGATGAAGCCTTCGCGCTTTATCGCTCCACCGCCAAGAAGTTTCCTGATTACTGGACCACTCACCTGGGAATGGCTCGCGTCTACAGCGCGCAGGGAGACTTCGACAATGCAGTCAAGGAAGTGAATCTTTCCCTCACCGGCGCTCCAGACGCGAACAAGTCAGCATTAGAAAAATTCGCGAAGCGGTTGCAGTCGAAAGATGACATCAATCGCTGATGTAGCGCTGATGGGAAGAAAATTAGACCGAATAAAAACGAAAAGCCCCGCCCTTCCCGCATCTGGAGCGGGAGGGCGGGGCATTTCGCTTCAGGCTAATTCATCGACGAAGTTATCGTCCGTGTCCACCCATGCCGCCGCCGTGAAATCCGCCGCCACCATGGAAGCCGCTGAATCCACCGCCACGCATCCCGCTCGCATGGAATCCACCGCTGCTGAACCCGCGCACGGCGTGATTATGGAATCCGTTGCCGATCGCAACCGGCCGTGATCCGTTGAAGTGGCGATATCCGAATCCGCCCAGATAGGGAGCCCGGTATACCGTCAGCGGAGAATAAAATCCCCATCCAAACGGGTTGTAGAAAAATCCTCCGCCCGGGATGAACGTAAACCCGGAAAACCACGGGTCCCAGTACCAACCCGGTCCCCACCAGCCAGGCCCGTACCAACCATTCGCCACATACAATCGAGCGGAATCCACGTTCGCTTCCGACAAGTACTCAGATCGCAGGCTGCTCCAACGGTACAAGTCATCCCCATTCTCTACATCCTTCTTGTTGAAGTCATGCGCCTTCAGTTTTCCCGGAGTGTCCAGCACGAGCTCGTGGCCGCCTTTCACCGCGACCTTCCGGTCGCCGGCGAAAACATCCGCCTCGCCGTTAAATACACGGACGCTCTCGTTGCGGGCATCAAAATCATACAAGCCCTTCTTCAAGAGCCGCGTATTGGCTCCCTGCTGGTTGATGCTGATGTTGTTCTGCGGATAGATCTGGTCGACTTCCACCATTGCCTCGCCCTGATCCAGTGCGACCTGCGTGTTGGTCAGGCTGTTCGAAACCATGCGCACCGAACTGTTGTCGCTCAGCCGCAGATACACGCCCGGCGTCAGCAAAAGCTCGGTCTTTCCGCTACCCGTGGTCAGCGTCTGACCATTTGCCAGGCTCGCGCTGCCAACGTCTTTTGAGTTCAGCGTTTGATCCGCGATCGAGACCTGTCCCTCCACATAATTCAAAGTTCCCGGCATTGCCGTATGTCTGTCCTGCGAGTTGTCACCCCACGCGGGCACAGACAGAAGCGTCGCCAGGAAAATACTTCCGGCCACTGCTTTCCATCTCGCCAGCTTCATATATGTCACCTCTCCTAGTCTTCTCTGCACTATTACTAGCTAACCAATTAGATGAGCAGGGCGAGCCCCGAGATGCGTCGCCAAGCTGTTGGGAAACCGAGGCTTACACGAATTGATTGTCCTTCAGAATCAGTTTGGGAAACTCCGGCGAAGGCTGTATTGCGAGGATCACCGCGGCCAATCAGACTGGGTTGGATATGGCCTGTGTGCGCCCGCGTAGCAACGGAGTATGCAGCCAGTCCGAGATCAACGTGGAGGTTCGTTATGAAGCAATTGCTAATGCTATCGGTGTTGCTGCTCGGAGCATCCTGGGTGGTAGCACAGGATTCCACGCCGTCCGGCCAGTCCGGGTCGACGACGTCCAGCCAGACCGGCAGCCAGAGTGGATCAGGCCAGATGTCGGGCGGCTCGCACACTGTGGAAGGGTGCCTGAGCGGCTCCGGCGGGCAATATACACTCACCGACAAGCATGGAACGGCTTATCAGCTCACGGGTGATACATCCAAGCTCGCCGAGCATGTTGGGCACGAGATTCGAGTGACCGGCACGGAAAGTTCTGCTTCGGCGACCGGTGGTTCCAGTGACATGGGAGCCGGCGGTCAGAAGACCATTGAAGTGAGCTCGATGAAACACATTTCGAAGACTTGCAAGAACGCAGGAAGCACGGGCGGCTCCATGTCGCACTAAGCTTTCGCAAATAACAAAGCCCGGTTCATAACCGGGCTTTTTTGTTTGCACGTAGACCTCGCGAAGCTGTCTACGGGTACTCTGCGAATCTCTCAGGAGTTCCGGAACCTTTAGGCATTCGATAAACCCTAATCTTGCGGCGCCGCGATCACCTCGACCTGCAGGCTTCGATGCTCGCCCTCGTTCATTTGTAGCGAGGTCGCATGTCCCTCGAAGCTCTTGAGAAAATCCGGATTGTAATAAGCCTCGCCCTCCACGGCCTCCCACGCGAACAGCGAATACTTTCCCGGAGAAATCCCGCGGATCGTGAACCGGCCCCGCTGATCGGAGACCGTTTTCTGAAAGAGATCGCCGCGCGCGAGGCGGTCCGGCGCCACAACGACCACCGCATCGGCAACCGGCTCTCCCTTGGAGTCCACCACCACTCCTTCGATCTGAGCCCCATCCGCGCTGGCAACAATGTCAAGCGTGAGCGGACCGCCATTCACTGTAAGCCGGCCCTCGCTCGCATCGCGTCCTCCAGCCTGCACCGCCTTGAGAAACCAATCCGTCTGCGCTCCCGTATCGCCCAGCCGCACGTTGTAGCTACCGGGAGGAACGTTCTTCCATTCGAACGTTCCGTCCGCGCCCACGTGCGCAAGGTATGAGAAACCCCCGCCAATCGTGAACATGCTCGCGCTCTCGTCATCGCCATCACTGGGATGCAGCGACAAAAACATCTGGCCCAGATCAACCCGGCCGGTCACTCCCTTGCCTTCCACTCGCATGCGCCCGCGGACCGAGGCGCCCGGCAGCGGCGCCAGCCGCACTCCCTCCACGTTGTTTGCAACTTGCAGCGTCTGCCGCGCCATCATCTGCACAGGAGCATTCTCGACTGTGGCCAGTATCGTGTACGACCCTGGCGCTACGTCATGAATCACGAAGCTGCCATCTTTGTGGATCTCCGCTCCATTCAGCACGACGTTGAATTCCCGCGATTGCAGCATGATTGTCGCGGAAGAGCGCGGCGGCAGATTGACCACCGCACCGCGCACATGAAGAGTCGGGCTGGGAACCAGTGAGAAGTTCACGGGAAAATCGTCGCCCGCGTGCAGTTGAATCGGACTCGCCTGGCCGCGATCTGCCGTTCCCGGATAGTAGCTCGTCTGGTAAGACATCGCCGGCTTTTCGCTCGCGCTTGCCGCATCCGCATGGCCGTCGCTCTCAATCAAGCTTTTGAAATCCGGTGGCGGATTCACCGATACGTAGTAGCTCCCTGCCGCCAGCCCGGCAATCCGGTACTCGCCCAGATCGTTAGTGCGCTCCGATCCCGCCGGCTCCCACCGGCTGCGGCCGGTGCCATATGTCTGACGTAACACGGAGACTTGCGCTTCCGCCATCGGATCTCCGTCTTCATCGGTAACCCGTCCGCGCACCACCGCTGCCGCTTGCAGACGAATCTGGAGATCTTTGAGTTCCTGCCCTGCGCTCAGTGTCAGAATGCGTCCCTGCGCATTCGCATGACGTTTGTCAGCTTCGAGAAGCCCAGTCCTCTCGACAAACATGTGATAGCGGCCGGGCAGAATTCCTTCAATGCGAAAAGTGCCGTCAGGGGCGCTCACTGCGGTGTAGTCTCCTCCCTGTTGCTGGTTCTCGGCGATCACTTCGATCACTGCCTTCTTCACCGGTTCGGCACCAGGATCCTTTGTCACAATTCCGGCAATCGTCGCGCGATGCGAAGACTCTGCTGGAGGCACCGCACTTTGGCCCATTGCCCCAAGGACCAGTGAGAAGAACAGGAAACATGGAGCAAGATGCTTCATTCAATCGGGATCGGAGGCTGTGCGGAATCGCCTTCATGCAGCCGTGAGGATCGGCTGGGGCTATTCTATCTCGCTTCCACCGGTTGCTCATACCGGAATCTTCCTGCCGGATTGCCTATTCGAGCCATCATAAACATCTGATTCATCTGCATTTAAGACCCTTGACAAATCTGATGCGATTAATTAGATAATAATCTAATTAAGTGATTATCTAAACATGGCCGCGTCTCCCAACAAAGCGTTCAAAGCTCTCGCCGATCCCACCCGGCGCGAGATCCTCAATCTTCTGCGGCGCGGCGAAATGACGGCCGGCGATCTCGCCGAGCGGTTCGACATGACCAAACCAAGCATGTCGCATCACTTCGCGGTTCTGAAAGAGGCTGACCTTCTGACGAGCCGCCGCGAAGGCCAGCAAATCTGGTATGGGCTTAACACGACCGTAGTACAGGACCTGATGGCGTGGGCCATGGACCTGATTGGCGATCACCCGGGCAATCAGAACGGTCAGATCCAGAAGCCGCCGAAACAGAAAGGCAAACAGCCGTGAAAACCGGAAAAAACTATTACATCGCAGGGATTCTTCTCATCACCGCCGTGCTGGGCGTGACCGCAGCCGTCTACCCGCAGCTTCCGTCCGTCGTTCCCATGCATTGGGACGCTCACGGCAACGTCAATGGCTGGGGTGCGAAGTGGACTTTGTTCCTAATCGATCCTGCGATCATGGGAGGAATTCTCCTTCTGTTTACAGTTTTGCCCTGGCTCTCGCCGCGCCACTTCGAAATGGATTCTTTCCGTTCGACCTACTTATATGTCATGGTTGTGATCCTCTCCCTGCTTGCTTACGTGCACATGCTCTTGCTGGCAGCCGGTCTTTCGCTCGGTCTCAATATGAACCGCGCGATCATGGGCGGCGTTTCGCTCTTGATCGCCCTGGTGGGAAACGTCCTCGGAAAGGTACGCCGCAACTTCTATATGGGCGTTCGAACTCCCTGGACCATCGCCAACGAACAAGTCTGGAATGCTACGCACCGCCTGGCCGCGAAAACATTTTTTGCCGGCGGCATTCTGGGACTGCTCTGCGCCCTCGTGGGCGCACCGTTCTGGGTACTTGTTGGGTTGATCGCCGCCGCTGCCCTCATTCCGGTACTGTACTCGCTCTTTTATTACAAGCATCTGGAAAGAAACGGAAAACTGAACGGCCAGGAAACCGCGTTGTAAGCGCAAGAAATTCGTGAAATGGACTGTAAGAAAGTTCCCTGCTCGACGACTACCTAGGTGTGAGCGCAATCGCGACCAAGCCGGCGGCCGGGTCCTCGCAGGACGAACTCTACCGCGACGCCGCCGCAAACCACGGCGCCGCACTCGAAAGACTGGCTCGCGCCTACGAGGCCGATTCTGATCTTCGCCGCGACCTGCTCCAGGAAATTCACATTGCTTTGTGGCGCAGTTTCCAGAACTTTGACGGCCGCTGCTCGCTTCGCACCTGGGTCTACCGCGTGTCCCACAACGTTGCCGCTTCGCACGTGCTGCGCCAGCGTCGCACTCGCGTGCAAACCCTGATCGGCCTTGAGGAACTGGAAAATCTCGCGGACGCGAACAGCGGCGAAGAAGCCATCGACCGCAGTCACATGCTGAACCGGTTGCTGGAGTTGATCCACCAGTTAAAACCGCTGGACCGCAACGTGATCCTCGCCTACCTCGAAGGCATGGACGCGGCCTCGATCGCGGAAATCGCCGGCCTCTCGCCGGGAAATACCGCGACCAAGATTCACCGCATCAAGAATTTACTGGCGCGCCGCTTTCACCAGAGGAACGACCATGACTGAACATCTCAACCCGGTGCAGGAACTCTGGCAATCGCAGCCATTGGAGGGAGTCAAAATGCCGCTGGAAGAAATCCGCCGCCGCGCCAACAAATTCGAGCACCGCATTCGTGGAAGAAATCGCCGCGAGACTGTGGGCTGCATCATCGTTTCCCTGCTCTTCGTGTACTTTTTGTTCGACACGCAGAGCATCCTGTTCCGCATCTCTTATGGTCTGTTCATCGCGGCCATGATCTGGGTCGCCGTGCAACTTCAACGCAAAGGCTCGATCAAGAGCCTGCCTGACAGCCTGGGAGCATCGAGCTCTCTGCACTTCTTCCGCGCCGAACTTGAGCGCCAGCGCGACGCCATCCGGAACGTTTGGCCGTGGTACCTGGCTCCACTGGTTCCCGGTTACCTGATGCTCACGATTGCGTACGCGTTCACCTTTCCGCATTTTGCTCGGTTAATGGGAGTCGTGGCTTTCGACGCAGCGATGGTCGCGGTGTTTGTCGTGATCTGGAAGTTGAATCAACGAGCCGCAGGCTGCCTGCAACGCATGATCGACGAACTCAACGCCGCCGAGTGATCTCTAAAAGACGCGGCTCATCCTCTAGTTCAACAGAAATCAGCCGCCAAGGAGGCGGATCAAGATGAAACGTGTATTCATACTGCTGAGCCTGCTCGTCGCAGCAAGCTTCCTGCGCGCGCAGGATGTCGCCGGCGACTGGCTAGGAACCCTCAACACTGGAGTCGGCGAACTACGACTCGTGCTGCACATCTCCAAAGCCGCAGACGGCAGCCTGAAAGCGACGCTCGACAGTGTCGATCAGGGAGCCAATGACGTTCCCGTCAACTCGGCGACACTCAAAAACTCGAAACTCAGCCTGGATGTAACCGCGGTCCATGGCACGTATCAAGGCGACATCGCGTCAGACGGAAAAACCATTTCAGGAACCTGGTCGCAAGGAAAAGATCTGCCGCTCGAATTCAAGCGCGCCACTTTGCCGATCAAGACAGAGCACAAACCGGCCAAGCCTTCCGATATCGATGGCGCGTGGATTGGCTCGCTCGATACCGTGGCGGCTGAGCTGCGCGTTGTCTTCCACATCAGGAACACCGAAGACGGCCTCATCGCGACGATGGACAGTCCAGACCAAGGCATGAAAGGCATGCCAACAACTTCGGTTCAGCGCGACGGGGCTTCGCTGAGAATCACAGCGAAATCGATTGGTGGAATTTTTGAAGGTAAGATTGCATCCGACCTGTCCTCGATTGACGGCAATTGGACGCAGAGCGGCGCAACACTGCTGCTGAAACTGAATCGCCTGAAGGATTAGATGCAGATGTAGGACAGCCGCCTCGGCGGTCCGGGTGCGGGCGCAGGTCTTAGCTGTCCTTGCGGTAAAGAAGGTTCTTCATCGCTTCGCGGCGAGCAGCGTTCGCACCCTTGTCGCCCTTCCATCCGTCGCCCGATGACTCGGAGCCGGCCGATTCTTCTTCGCTGCAATCGGGGCAACGATTCGCAAAGCCCGGTTTTCCCGGCTTCAATTCAAATTCTTCGCCACACGCCACGCACTTCTTGATCGGATAAGCCATTGACTTTATTGACCCTGCTTTCCCTCGCGTACCTTAGTGCCCTTTGTGGTTGAAAATCTTCGACCACTCAGGTTCGCGACGGAAATCATTAGTTCAAAAAATATTGACGATACAACGTGTCGCGCTGCGCTGGGCGGAAGCCGGCATCGCGAATAATCCTGCGTAGTTCTTCTTCCGTCGTGCAATTCGTAACGCCTGCGGCACGGACCACATTCTCCTCCAGCATCACTGAGCCCACGTCGTTTCCGCCGAAGCGCAGTCCCATCTGGCAGACTTTCAATCCTTGCGTCACCCAGCTGGATTGCACATTTAGGAAATTCGATAGAAAAACTCTCGAGATGGCGAGCACCTTCAAATATTCCACCGCCGTCGCCTCATCCCAGTGACGTCCGCCCAGCGCGGTGTTCGCTGGCTGGAAGCTCCATGGGATGAATGCGGTGAATCCGCCCGTCTCTTCCTGCAAGTCGTAGAGCTGCCGCAAGTGGTTGATGCGGTGCTCGTAGTTTTCGCCCACGCCGAACATCATGGTCGCCGTGGTGCGCATGCCGATCTGATGCGCGGTGCGATGCACGTTGATCCAGTCATCCGTTAAGCACTTCAGGCGCGCGATCTTGTAGCGGACTTCGTCGTCGAGAATCTCGGCGCCGCCTCCAGGAATCGAATCGAGCCCGGCATCGCGCAGGCGCAGGATCGTGTCGCGAATCGAGAGGCCGCTATACTCCGCGATCGCAATGATCTCTGATGCCGAATAGCAGTGCAGATGCACCCTCGGGAAACGTTCCTTGATGCCGCGCAGCATCTTCTCGTGCCAATCGATCTTCAGATCGGGATGCAAGCCGCCTTGCATGAGCACGCCAGTCCCGCCGAGCTCCACCGTTTCCCGGATCTTTTCGTAGATCGTATCGAAGTCGAGGATGTACCCTTCTTTCGCCGCAGGCCCTTTCAGCGGGCGGTAAAAGGCGCAGAAAGTGCAGTACTCGGTGCAGAAGTTGGTGTAGTTGATGTTGCGGTCGATGATGTAAGTGACGACGCCCTCCGGATGCAACTGGCCGCGAATGGCATCGGCTTCCATGCCGATACCGATGAGGTCATCGGACTCGAACATCTCCAGGGCTTGCGCTTTGGTCAGGGTCATGATTGATCACAGAACCTGACCTTATTGTAGCGAAGAGATCGCCTCAACAAATGTCCGCCTCGGCTTCCGAAGCTGGAATTCAGAATTGGGAAAATCCCTCCCCCCGACCTATTGGAATCAGCAATCTAGATCAAAATTGCAATTTAATCTCGGAGGCTCAATCACTTGCGGGCAGAATGTTGATCCGCAGAGATTAGACCATCCATCCGGCAACGCTTGAAAGCTCCGCTTCCGAAAAAAGCGTTTGAGCGGAAGGATTTCACGGCGAGGCTGTGGATGAATGGGACCGACGTCACAGACTTGTGTTGTGGAGAATCGATGAAGCCCGGGAAGAAGTGCGGGCGTGAGTTTTTGGGCTTGAACTTCGACGTGCGACATCGAGGGCCCCCAAAGCTCTCAACCTTCCGCCGGGAATCGTTGTTTTACGCGGCCTCGTCCTCTTTCTGAAACCATCGGTCAAGCCATGAGCTCTCGAAGGTGCGATATTCGTCTTCGTCAAAGGCGCCCTTCCCGTTGCTGTTGGCCACGTCCGTGTCGATCTGAACGTGAGGCTCAGAATGCGTCAATGAATGGCCTCCGCGTCGTAAATGGCTCGTCGTCAACTGAGGCGCGTGCTGCAGAATGTTGGGGTCGACAACCATGACAGCGGTGTAGGTGGCGCTGATCACTCTCAGATTTCTGATCTCCCGCACGGTGAACCACACGCCTCCTAAAATCAGAAGGCCCACGAATATTTCGGCAGCGATCGGAAGCACGATCATGATCGGATCGCGGGCTTTGTTGGGCGGGGTGCTGGTCGGGAAATCGCCGCCCGCTTCGACAAGTGCTGCGTTCACTAGGACGCGTTTCTGCTCCTGGACTGGCGGGACCGGATCGGGAGTCGTCGATACCGGTGGGTAGAGCCTGAGATACATGTACGCGTCTGCCACTTCCTGTTCACTCAAGTAATAGAAAACGGGCATCCTTCCTCGGAACAACGATGCCGGTGCACCCATCATGATAGGAGCGCCCCTCTTGATTTTGCGCTCGAACTCGGGAAGGCTTGTACGCATGGTCAATGTGCTCAGCGGAGGAATCGCGCCATTGAAAATCTGCTCGGCATCCGGGTTCGCACCGGTCGCACCGTGGCAAATGTGACAGGTGGACTTCACGATATGCTCACCCACACGGAGATGTGACTCTTCCACGCTCGCCAGTTGTTTCTCGGCTCCAGGGACTTCTGCCAGTTGTTTCAGATACGAGATAATGGCACGGACCTCAGGCTCGCTGAGATGTGGAAATGGCGGCATGTCCGTGCCCCCATTGTGCAGTCGCTGCAGCATTGCAGCCTTCGACTGGTTGGCGAGCACAGCGGCATCGGCACGGCTCATATCCATGCCGCGATCTTTCATGCGCTGCAGGACCAGTTGCGCGGACATCGCCCTGGTTGGATTAATGACCGAGTTGATCTCAGGAGGCGCACCTAGCCCGAGTTCTCCATGACATCCTCGGCAATTCAAGCGATAGAGATCGTCTCCCCGCAGAGTCACAGTTTGCTTTGTGTGCTCAGCAGGCGCGTGAAGCTCTCCCCAGTCAGAGGTTGCGTCCTCCGGATCGGGAAGAGCCGGCCCCAAGCGTCCGGTCTTGCCCATACTGGTTTCTTCGAACGTTCGATGAAGATGGCTAAGCCAGCTGTCACCCGCCACAGGCGTCACTTGAGCAGTCTTGGCGTTGTTTGACTGGGCGAACGTCGGAACCACGAGCGCGCAGACGAGTGCCAAACGTTTTATCACCTTGGAAACATTCCTTTTGAGCGCGCTTTTATGCAGGGATGAGTACAGGGAGCGTGCGCGCTGCACGTGCTGTGGAAACTACCGCAGCTGCAATGCAGTTTCTTGCTCTGTCGCAAAGAACTTGTTTGCTAGCGGTAAATTTTCTGTAAATCCGCTGCAAACATGACGCAAGACGATCGGAGCATTTCTGTCATGCTCATTCACGCGGCGTTTGCGGTCGCTCGCGATTCCGGCAGCGCTGCGTTCGATGAAGCCGATCCTCACATCATCGATCCAGATCAATTTCTTTCTCGCCAGCCGACTTCTTGCACGTCACTGCTCTTCATTGAGGATTGCATTCTGTCGTGCAAGTTCACACTCTGAGAAAACATTTTGTTATTTGCGGGCTCGGCATTCAATGATTATTGACACATGAGCGACGAAGAATTTACTTCAGATTCATAATTCGCATCGGTGCGCATGATCTTACAAGTTATTTACAATCTCCCGCACTACTCGTGTTGATCTTGTCGAGTAACTGTGTAATAAGAGCCCTGACCCTATCTGTTTGCTCGGGTCTTCTCCCCTGACGTAATCGCAAGCTAGCTGACTCGCACTCGTGTGCGTGCTGCGCGGATGACCTGGCGCTGGCACACTGCACGAGTGCCGTGACGCTGGACTTGTGTCTCAAATTGCCGGTGAACGCTTCCTGTGGATAAGTGTCTTTATTCCGAATGTTTTGGTTGCGCTGCAAAGAGAGAAGATTTCGACCCGGGCGACAGAGTGGAACAGGAAACGTTAAGGAGATATTTCAAATGAAGAAAGCGACAGTGTTTTTAGCCGGAGCAATTCCTCTTCTGGTTTTGCTTTTTGCCACCGTGAATCCGCCCGAGGTCATGGCTGTTCCGAGCTTTGCGCGGCAGACCGGCCTGCCTTGCAGCGGTTGTCACTACAACCCGCCCGAACTGAATCCCGCCGGCCGCAGGTTCAAACTCACAGGCTATGTCGACAAGGGTGACGAAACGAAAGTGATCAAGGCCGACGGTGCGAAGATCCACGCTCCACTCGACATCCTGGCGTCGCTTCCACTTTCGGTGATGATGGATGTTTCCTTCAACTCCACGAAATCCCCGGTGCCGGGTACCCAGAATGGCAGTTTTGAAATGCCGCAGGACATCTCTCTGTTCCTGTCCGGAGCGTGGACCACGCATGTGGGGAGCTTTCTGCAAGTAACCTACGCCACGCAGGATGATCATTTCAGCATGGACAACACCGATATTCGCTATGCGAATTCGACTAAGTTGGGCGGTAAGGAACTTGTCTACGGTCTGGACATCAACAACAATCCGACGGTCGAAGATCTTTGGAACACTACGCCGGCATGGGGCTTTCCCTGGGTAGCAAGTGATGTTGCTCTTACTCCGAACGCGTCACCGATTATTGAGGGTGCCTTGGCACAAGATGTAGGCGGAGTCGGGGCGTATGCCATGTGGGACAACCACCTCTACCTCGATTTCGCAGCCTACCGGTCAGGCCATGTTGGCGCGCCTCTACCCAGCGATGGGACCGCGTTCGCCGTGAATATTCGCGGACTTGCGCCGTACTGGCGAGCGGCGTGGCATCAACTGACGTCGAAAACGCAATACGAGATCGGGACGTATGGAATTCACATGCGGTCGACGCCTTTCGGAATCACCGGGCCGGAAGACTCTTACACCGATTACGCGTTTGATACCCAGGTCGACCGCACCTTGTTCAGAAAAGACGTACTCTCGTTCCGCGCCACGTACATGCACGAGAACTCCGACCTGCTGGCCAGCCTTGACGCAGGGGCGGCAGCGCAAGGGCCCCACCATCTGAATACGGTGTTGGCGAACGCCGAGTACCACTTTGGAAACAAGTATTCAGGAACATTCGGCTGGTTCAACACGACGGGCACATCCGATGTGGCGCTTTATCCATCCGGCGCGGTCAGCGGGAATCTGAATGGAGATCCGAGGGGTGCCGGCTACATGGCCAATTTCTCGGTGTGGCCGTGGCAGAACCTGCAACTTGCTGCGCAGTACACCGGCTACACGCGCTTCAACGGCGGCAACATCAATTACGACGGTGCTGGCCGAGATGCCAGCGCGAATAACACCGTGTATCTGGATATAAAGTTCCTTTTCTAAGATATGTGCACCATATCTAAGTCATGTTCAAGGAGATGAAATGATCAGCACCAGGATACTAACTATGTCCGCGATGGCAATTGCCCTGTGCAGCTCGGCATGGGCGGGAGATATCGAAGGCAGGGTGACCGGCATGAAGGGTAAGTCTGTTGTTTACGTAGATACGATTGCCGGCAAGACCTTTCCTACCCCAACCGACCATCCGGTAATGGATCAGAAAGGGCTCATGTTCTCTCCGCATATTATGGTAGTGCAGAAGGGGACGACGGTTGAGTTCCTGAACAGCGACAACGTTGCGCACAACGCTTTCTGGCCTGCGGTCGGCGCCGACAAGAATGCGGGACACAATCTGGGGACTTGGCCGAAGGGAGAGAAGCGCGCGTTTACCTTCGACAAGTCGGGCGTCGTACCGCTGATGTGCAACGTCCACCCGGAAATGGCCGGATACCTGATCGTGAGCCCGACTCCTTACTACGCGGAGACGGACGACAGTGGGAACTACAAGATCACGGGCGTTCCCGACGGCAGCTACACCCTGACCGCGTGGCACGAGGGAGCAAAGAATCAGTCCAAGCCGGTTACGGTATCGGGCGGAGCGAAAGCAGACTTCACCGTCTCGAAGTAGCCACAAAGGAACAGGGGAGGATCGTGCGTGACCCTTCCCTGTTCTTAGAAGTCTGCACAATACGAAGCCCCCTGCCCTTGCGAGAGATTGGCCGGTCACGGCAGCCCGCGTCCGTTTACAATCGCTCGCGAGCCGGTTGTGCCTATGAGCGATTCCGCCAATCGAAATGCTGTCGCGCTGGCCGGGTTACGCATCGCCGTCGGTTGCCTGTTCCTGATTTTTGCCCAGTACAAAGTATTCGGCACACAGTTCACGCTGGGTGGCGGATTTCAATGGTGGATCCACCTCTTCCTCGAAGAATCGGACGCCTATCCATTCATGGCGCCGGTTCTCGAACGGATCGTGCTGCCGCATGCCACCGCGATCGCATTTCTTGTGGCGTATGGCGAGCTGGCGATTGGGCTGGCGCTCGTCTCGGGAATCTGGGTCAAGCCCGCCAGCGGATTCGGCCTTTTGTACATGGTTACTCTGCTGTTCTCGTCCAATTACCCCGGCGCTCAGGCTCCTCTGTGGAAGTACTTCGGAGCCTCGCTGGACCATTCCGTCCTCGCCCTCTGCTTCGCGACATTCCTCGCCGGCCATAGCGAGGAGGCTCTCTCTTTGATCTATCTGGTCAGGAGAAAGCAATAGAGCCCGCCCGATGACCGTTCGCGAATACACTCTGCTGCATGCTGCAGCTCGCCAGCGCTGCATCGCACCGCCGGACGGCGATTTTCTATACCGACTACGCCTGAGGCTATCTTGGGCACTTCGACGCTTCTTCGGGAAAGGTACTGAAAGAGTGGCCGGAGCCCGGCGGCAATGGATCGGAACCGATTCTCGCGGGCGGCGTCGCGCGGAACATGGTCGCTACGCCGGATTTTCGTTTGTATCCAGCTTGCAGCGGCATGAACAAGGTAGCAGTCGTGACGACGCAGTAGCACCCAGGCTACAGCCTGTTCAAAAGCGTCCATTTACGAGGCCCTGAAGGGCCTCTCTTTCATCTGTGCCCGTCGCACCGCTGCCTGTGATGGCAGTCACAGAGAACGGCACCTCTTACAAATACCATCAGAATCAGATGCTGAAGAAGCTGCGCGCTGGAATCCTTGGGTATGGCCGGATGGGACGTTCGTTCGTAGCGGCCATGCAGGAGTCCGCAATCTGGGAGGTCGCAGCGATCTATGACGTCTCCGCTCCCGCCCGCCAGTTGGCTCGGCAGCAAGTGGTGGGCGCAACTATCCTCGACTATCCGGACCCGATCTTAACGGACACATCGATTGACGCAGTGGGGCTCTTCACTCTGGCTGACGCGCGGCCGCTGCAGATCCGGCAGGCGCTGGCTCATCGCAAGCATGTGCTGGCCGAGAAACCTCTCGCCGCCGATGTCGCGACCGAATGGCATCTTGTCCACGAGATTGAGGCCAGCGACCGCATGGTTGCCGTCAACCTCTTCAACCGGAACGCCTGGTATCACAAGGACATTCAGCGCTTCATCGCCGCGGGCGAGATTGGCGAACTCGCCGTCATCCGGATCTGCCACATGACGCCGGGCCACATGCCGCTAGAAGGACATGATCCCGAGGGGCCGCCGTTTCATGACTGCGGCATGCACTATGTCGACGTGGCCCGCTGGTATGCGCAGAGTGAATACAAGACATGGCATGCGCAAGGGATCCGCATGTGGGCGCACCCCGATCCGTGGTGGGTGCAGGCGCACGGTACGTTCGCTAACGGTGTCGTGTTCGACATCACCCAGGGATTCATCTACGGCCACCTGTCGAAAGAGCAGCCACACAACTGCTATGTTGACGTGATCGGGACCAAGGGGGTCGCGCGCATGCGGCACGACTTCACCCAGGCCACGATCGAAATTTACGGAGTTCACGAAACCCTGCAGAAAACGGCGCCATTCAACGACAAGAAACTCGACGTGATGGTGGACGTTTTTGGTCGATCGATCCTGGCCGGGAAAAATCTCGGGTTCCCGCAAGCGCGCGATAGCGTGATCGCATCCGAAGTGAGTTGGGCGATGCTGAACGACGCCGTCCTGCAGATTCCGCCGGTCCGGGGCACTCCCGATGAGATGCGGCAAATTCTCGAGCACCGCCGGCACCTCATCAACGGCTTTGGGTTGCCAGCAAAGACGGCAGCCCTGGTAAAGGATTGATACTTTCCTGCCAGTGTGACGCTTTTTCCGTCACACGCTACTGTGAGGAAGATCACTTACAGCAATCCATCCGGGGCATAAACCGGATGCGTCCCGCTTTCCCCAGGCTCAGTCAACTTTCCGGGACAGACGCCCGCTGTTCACGCAGAGCGCGCCTAACTTCTCAGTAAAGGCGTATTCAAATGAAATCTTCGGGTCGAGGTTCGTCATTGGTTGCGAACTGCTGTCCGTGGAAATTGGACAGGTCAAATAGATTTTCCGTCATAGTGCTGATCGCGGTGTTCGCCGTTGCGCCGTCAGCGGCACAAGTGACCGTATCTCCTTCCACTATCTCATTCGGCAATCATTACCTTGGACAGACCACCAACGTTGTTCCAGTGACGGTGACGAACACGCAAGCCGTGCCGTTGCAGATCAGCAAGATCGTTGTGGCAGGCGGACCGGCACCCGGTGACTTTACGCTCGGCATTATGTGTCCGCAGGCGCATCCGCTCGCAGCCGGTCAAAGTTGCACCATCAATGTCGGGTATAAGCCCACGGTTGTTGGCGCCAATAGTGCAAAGCTGAGCATTATCGATGGCGCCTCGAATAGTCCGCAAATTGTAACGTTATCGGGAAACGCCCAGGTCGCCGTGACGACGGCTCCGTCGAACGTCACCTTTCCCAGCGAGAACCTGGGAACCACTAGCACTGCGGCCAGCATCGCAGTGACCAACAATTATGCGTACAACGTGACCTTCTCCTCCGTCGCGGCGTCCGGCGACTTCGCAATTGCGGGGAACACTTGCACCGCCAGCGTTAAGTCGAAGGCGCAATGCACCGTGAAGGTTACCTTCACGCCGACCGCGTTGGGCACGCGCGCGGGAACTCTCACCATCACCGACAGCGCGCCCGGCAGCCCAACCCGCATCGCGCTCTCTGGGACCGGCAACCAGCCGGCCGCAACATGGAGCAGTATTCTGCACGTCATCATCATCTTCCAGGAGAACCGCACTCCGGATAACCTCTTTCAGGATCCGGTGCTGATCGCGCGTGGAGCCGACATCGCCAGTAGTGGCCTGAATTCCTCCGGGCAACTGGTTCCGCTCACCCCTATCGATCTGGGCACCACGGGTTCCACACCGCAGTTCTACGACGTCAATCACAGCCACAACTCTTTTCTGCTGATGTACGACGGCGGAAAAATGGATGGCGCCGACAAGATTCCCCTGAACTGCTACACCTACACCGCGCCGACTTGTCCATTCCCGAACGCGCAATTCCGTTACGTGTTGCCCTCCGATGTGGCGCCTTATTTTCAGATGGCTGAGCAATACACGTTTGGCGATCGCATGTTCCAAACCAACGAGGGCCCCAGCTTCCCGGCGCATCAGTTCATCCTCGCGGGAACGGGCGCTGCCTCCGACACCGGAACCGCGATGGCGACCGGCAATATTTCGAACCTGAGCGCGACGGCCGGTGTCGGGTGCCTGGGCAATCCGGGAGCCAGCGTTTCCATGCTCGACATTTCAGGAAAGACTACCTTTATCTTTCCCTGCTTCGAACACAAGACTCTCACCGACCTGCTCGAGAACGCTGGAGTGAGCTGGCGCTATTACGCCCAATTCGACGGATCGCTGTGGACTGCGCCCAATGCGATCCAGCACATTTGTGGACCCAATGTACCAACGCCTAACGCCACCGCCTGCACCGGAGCAGATTGGGCCTCGCACGTGATGATCAGCGCCGACAACGCTCCGACCATCCTCGAAGACATCGCGGATGGGCAACTGGCGGGCGTGAGTTGGGTAACGCCGACCAGCGGCGCTTCGGATCATGCCGGCGACAACAACGGCTCCGGACCCTCCTGGGTCGCTTCCATCGTGAATGCCGTGGGAGCCAGCCCGTACTGGTCGAATACCGCGATCATCATTACCTGGGACGACTGGGGCGGCTGGTACGATCACGTCGCGCCACAGGTCGTGAACGATGGCGTGAGCTGGGGATCGGGATCGATCTACGGATTCCGCGTGCCGCTGATCGTGATGTCACCGTACGCCAAGCGCGCTTATATTTCGCACGTCGACCACGATTTTGGCAGCATTCTTCATTTCGTAGAACAGGTATTCGATCTGCCTTCGCTGGGCTGGGCGGACGCCCGGGCCGACGATCTCTCTGATTGCTTCGATTTCACACAGACGCCGCCTCCGTTCAAATCGTTTACCGCGCCCATAAGTCCGCAGCATTTCATCAACAACACAACGCCCCGAACGGATCCTGACGACGACTAGATTCTCGTTGGCTAAGTACGGAATGCGAGTTTAGCTTGCCCCCGGTAACTCAGACCACCGGTGGCCATGCAGGCCAGAAACGCGCGGCGCAGAAATAAAAAGGCGGCGACTCGTGGCGAAGGCATGTTCGGCAACCCTTCGATAGGTATCCTACGTACGCTAGAACGAATCGTCGCCGCACGCTTGCCATCCGCCGAGCACTGAAAAATGCGGCCCCATTTGACGGAATCAAGCCGCAGGCCCGGTGTACAATGAGCCCTTCTTAAGGCCAGAGGAGATCCCGCTCAACGCTGGGATCGTCTCACGCCTCACACCCGTTCCTTTTGCTCACCTCTGAAAGGGAGTAAGCCGATGGGCATTTACGTAATTTTCTTCGGCGGATACAAGTCCACTCAACCCAATGTCGACGCGTGGCTGGCCAGCGCCAAAGCGCAGTGCTCGGATGTAGACTTCGATGCGATTCCGTATCCGGCCGGCGCGAGTTACACGGCACACAGCGCCCTCAGCCACTTCCCTCAGGATCAATTCGATGCAGTGATCACCCAGATCGGAACGTGCGGCGCAGATCAGATCTATATTGTCGGCCACTCGAGCGGTTGTGCGATTGCGAACTATGTGGACCGCGGCCTCAAGAACCACGACAAGATCAACCTTGTCGCGCTCGACGGTTTTGCTCCTGACGGCGACCAACTCGGACGGAAAAGCACCCAGGTCTGGTCGGCTGCGAACGGTGACGCGAAATCTTTGAATTACAAATATCTGAGCCCCGCACTCGGAAGCCGGCTCCAAATTTATCCAACTACCAAGTGTACGACTGAGCTGGCGCTCCACTTTTCAGTAGTGAACACCGCCGCGACGCCTTGTGAGTTCCGGGCTTCTGCCCGATCTCATCGGAATTCCGCTCGTGATCCAGGATAAGAGTTTTGTCGCTCGAGACATTTTGCGGCAGGACCCAACCTGGGAATGGGGCGATCCCGGCGATCTATGGTATCCGCACAGGTACGAAGCCAATGTCACTCGCCGCGGTAGGGAAAATCCCGACGGCAGATGGGATTGGGGACCGACCGTCGATCCCCCGGCTCGCGGTACCGAGCGCCTGCCGGACGTTTCAATGGTTCCTGAAGCGTTCTTCGACACGATTCTGGTTAACGGCGGACTGTATCCGAAAGTGGAGGTCGCGCCGAAGCGTACTCGTTTCCGGCTGCTCAACGGATCACAAGCGCGCTTCTATCATTTGAACCTTTACAGCGAAGACCCCTCAACGCCGGGAGAAGCCAGGATTGGCGCGGCTGGTCCCACCATCTATCAGGTTGGAACTGAGGGCGGCTTCCTGCCCGCGGTGGCGATACACACGAATACGACTCAGTTGATCCCGGGCCCCCAAGACGACGTCAATCCCGACGGTCCATTCAACCTGTTGTTGGCACCTGCAGAGCGCGCGGATGTCGTGATCGACTTCAATGGCGTCCCCGCTGGTTCTACGTTCATTCTCTACAACGATGCGCCGGCGCCATTCCCCGGCGGCGATACGCGCAATGACTACTTCACCGGCGATCCGGACCAAACACCTTTTGGCGGGGCGCCGACAACACGTCCGGGGTGGGGTCCGAACACGCGAACGCTGCTGAAGATTGTGGTTACCGCAGGGTCTGAAGATAGCGTCCCGACTTCAACCTGGCTCACGCAAATCAACGCCCAGCTGAAAACGAACTTTCTCACTGGGAACCAGCCGGGGCTGCTGTTCAACAACGGCGATCCGTCTGTGCCGGCGTTCCCATTCAACGGCGTTGCCAACCGTATGCTGACTCTGAATGAAGACTTCGACGAGTTTGGCCGCCTGATCCAGACGATCGGCACTTTCGACCAGAATGGCTTCAACAACCAGGGAATGCCGACGTGGGGACGAGGATACATCGACGCAACTACGGAGAACCCCTCTGCCGGATCCACTGAGGTCTGGCAGATCATGAACCTCACCGGTGACACGCATCCCATCCACTTCCACTTGGTCAACGTGCAGTTGATTCAGCGTCAACCCTTCGCTGGCGACCCGAATCACCGGAGCTACTCCGGTCCGCCAACTCCGCCCGATGCGAATGAACGAGGGTGGAAGGATACGGTTCGGATGAACCCGGGCGAAGTGACAACGGTGATCATGCAATTCAACCTGCCGCAATTGCCGACAGCAGCGATGCGTGACGCCGTGAGCCCCAGGACCGGCGGCCACGAGTACGTTTGGCATTGCCACATCCTGGAGCACGAAGAGCACGACATGATGCGACCGCTGGTCGTGCGCTGAAGGCAGGGCGTTCGCCTAGACGAGAGAGAGGTGCCCCACCCTTGCATCCTTGCAGGGGTGGGGCGGGTTGCACGGCGGTTTGGAGATTTTTGTGGTTACCCGCTGTTTGCGGCTTTGGCGGCCTCACGCCTACGCTGTGTCTCAGAGCGTTTCTTTGTGCCTCAGCGCCTACCGCAACAATCCGGCCAAGCTTTGCGAGTTCGACCAACTTTGTTCGGAGACTTGCTTGCCGCACTTGCGCAACAATGCGGTACAAGAAACCGTGGGGATCAGCGTTCAACATCGCTCTCTCGGCTTTGCCACTTGTCCCGGTGTCATATCGTTTCTGGTCAGGCCATTTCGTGTCCGGCGAAGCTCGCCAAGCTCGGGGCTAACAGCGATTCGGCACAAGGTTCCCCGATATTCAGCCGCCACCTTTAGCTCAGTCACGATTGCAGCTATCGCTTCGGCGCTTGGAGTACCCGAACCTCACGCCGCCGACATCCGCGAAGGGCGCCGCCGCCCGCATCGACGGCATTGGCATCGACTTGCACAGTTGGTCGGTTATTCCCTAGCGATTGCACTAGGCTAACGAGGCATCTGACTGGTGACCGTATTTTTGGTGGCGGTTTCACATGCAAGATTCATATGCAATTGGCGTTGTAAAATCGAGTGCTTATGCCTTCCATCACTATCGGTTCAGCTTTGATCGGAGCGGATAACGAGACATTCAAGATAGCCGATTTCCTTGGGAACGGGGCTTTCGGTGAAGTATATCGCGCAGTGGGAGAGAGGTCTGGCACCGTGGTAGCGGTAAAACTGATTCCCCTAGGTACGCTACCATCCGAAGAGTCCAAGACCGCCTTATTGAATGAGATACGAACGGCGCAGCGAGTTGAGCACCCGAACGTTGTTCGCATCCTCCACGTAAACGACGGAGTCTCGTCTCCAGTGGGTCCGTACGTGTTCATGGAGTACATTGCCGGTGGGAATCTCGCCGAACTATTGCGCAAGCAGATCGCTGAAAATGCCGCAATCCATTTGGATACGGCGATTGAAATGATGATAGACATCGCTCAGGGCACTCGCGCGATCAATGCAAAGGTGATACACCGAGATATCAAACCGGACAATGTTTTAGTTTCAGGGAATAAGCTAAAGATCGGAGATTTTGGTATTTCAAAGTTCGTAGACGAGAGTACGCGCACCAAGACGTTCAAAGGTGGTCAGCACATCGCATACATGGCCCCGGAAGGGTGGCTTTTCCAGGCGAACACATTCAAGATTGATGTGTATTCGGTGGGATTAGTGTATTACCAAGTTCTGACCCTGAAGCACCCCCTGCTGGATAGGATCAAAGACCCGGGTAATTTCCTTGAATGGGAGAAGGCCCATCTCTACGAGCAGTGTCCAGACGTTCGGAGTGTGCGGAAAGACGTTCCACCTGGAGTAGCCCAACTGTTGTCACGCATGGTCAGTAAAAGACCGCAGGACCGACCATCATGGGACGACGTACTGAGGATTCTAAGCGAGCCAAGTAGCAGCTGTACTGCCGCCCATCCCTCTGTATCGGCGGCTGTCGAGTCCGCGATTGCTCGGAGGCAACAAGAGGAAGCTAGGCACCTAGATACGTTGCAACAGCAGAGTGACCGAGACAAGCAGGTGAAGTTGTATGCGCACTCGTGCGAAATGCTTCTGGAAAGCGTGAAACCCCTGATTGAACAATTTAACCAGCAGTTTCAACATGGCCAGATCACACGCACAAACGAATGGATGGCCAATATCTACAGCGTACCTTCCGGGAGGAGCATCACCGTTTCCTTTTTTGAGCCACGAAAATCCGGAATAAAGGTGAGGGGTGGAGAAATCATCGGTGGGGGTTGGATAGGTATCGACAAGGGCAGGAGCGCGAATCTTGTCCTCTTAAAACATGGGCCCGATGACCTCTACGGCCAATGGATAGTTTGCGAGATTGGGATAATGGCGCTGGTCGATGCTAGGAAGCTGTTGGGGCGTTTCGGCATCACAAGGGAAACAATCGTACCATTTGGGTTTCGGGATACTGCTTTCTACGATCAAATGCAGTTTGCGACGGGAACGATGCATGCCTTCACCTACAACTTTATTGATGACGTGGTCGACTTCTTTGCTCAACTGCTAAATGAAGCCGTGAAGTAAGATGTCGACATCCAGCGAGCCGCACTTCGCTCGCCGAGTCCCGCAACGCCCCCTCACACTCGGGAGCGATAATGGTTGGTCGCACGGGCCCGGAATACACGAGGGTTGGCAGATGGATGAGTCCAGAGGAGCTGCAGCAGATGCAGGACACCGGAAGAGTTGTAGAGAGCAGGCTAAATGGTGTAACAAGCGTCACTTCTCCTCCAAATCCTACAGCATGGACGCCACCTCCTGGAGGAAATAATATTTTCGTAACGTTTGATGTGCCATCTTCGAGTGTTCGTTTTCAGTCGCCGAATGGTTGGGCGAAGATCCTCGGTCCGAACAGTTTCGCATCCAAATACTACAACATTGTGGAGATGCCTGAAGCGTTCGAAATCGAGGTGCTACCTTGATGACCTTCACCATCGTACGACAAGCGGAACAATGGTATTCAAAACATTCCGCAAAGATCTCACAAGCAAGCATCGAGTCGTCGATTAGGTCGATGGAGCCAACCGACATCGTGCTTGGGCAGGTGGAACTCAGGATCGAGACAATAGCGACGGTTGGTAGCATCACATTTTGGAATCACGGCAGTGTCTCCGCCCTCGCAATCAATAAACAGTCACGAGCCGAGCATGTATTAGATGACAGAAAGCTTCAGCCGAGCGATAGTGTACCGTCTCTTTTGGACCGCTACTTCCGCGAAATCACTGAGCTGGAGAGCTCCCGTTAACTGTAAACCAAAGAGCTCGATAGGACACTTCGGCGGGATGAAATTGGATGTCGTACCGCCAAAAAATGATTGCCACACCTGCGTGAGTAATCTCTTCAAGGGGGGCGCGATTAAGGGTCTCTTTCCCTTCTCCCCCGCCCTGTTTGACACCCCTGCCTGGCTTACCTAGACTGCCAGAGTACGCTTCCTGCGAGGGCGCCTCATGGGCTGGCTGCAGAACAAGTTTGAAAAGAATTTCCTGATTTCGACGGTCGATTACGTCTTCAACTGGGCCCGGAAATCCGCTGTCTGGCCGATGACGTTTGGCCTGGCCTGCTGCGCGATCGAGATGATCGCGTCTTCCACCTCGCGCTTTGATATTGCGCGCTTCGGCTCAGAAGTTTTTCGTCCCAGCCCGCGGCAGAGCGATCTGATGATCGTCGCCGGCACGGTAACGCTGAAGATGGCACCGGTGGTGAAGCGCATCTATGACCAGATGCCCGACCCGAAGTGGGTGATCTCGATGGGCGCTTGCTCCTCGGTGGGTGGGCCCTTCAATACCTATGCTGTGCTGCAGGGTGTCGACAAAATCGTACCTGTGGATGTGTACGTAACCGGATGCCCGCCTCGTCCAGAAAACCTGTTCTACGCGCTGCTGAAGCTGCAGGACAAAATCGACACCATGACCATCGCCAGGAAGCCCACCGAAGTGCGGCTCGATCCGAACATGGTGGAGAACTTCAAGCGGCAGGTCATGATTGCGCAGACCATGCAGCCGAAATAAGCGAGATCCTTTGCTTCGCTCGACGAGAACCCAAGTCGGCAATTCCAGCTGCCGGGTGAAGGTTCTAAGCTGTGCAATAAGCACCGCATCGAACTATGGCCTTCGTCAAACTGATTCCCCAGGAACACCTGCCTCACAACAATGAAGCGCGCAACTTTCCCTGCAACGGGAAGCAGATCTGTGTTGCGAACATTTGGGGCAAGATCAGCGCCATGGACAACGAGTGCCTGCACCAGGGCGGCTCGCTGGGGCAAGGCATGATCGAGGACGGAAAAGTGGTTTGCCCCTGGCACGGGTGGGGCTACGACCCCAAGACTGGCGCGGCGGTCGATCATCCCGATCAGAAACTCAAGACCTATGCCGTCAAGGTCGAAGACGGCGACGTCTTCATCGACATCTAGAAGTTCTTCGAGCCCGCGAACTGCAATTTCCCAACAGCACTCGGCGTTATGCGTCAGATTGACGGGGGCGTGTAGTTTATGACGGCATACGCCTGCTTGTGCAGAATCTGAACGACCTCGTCAAACTTCCTCCCGCTCACCGCCAGGGTATCGAATGTTTCGAAGCTGGTCAGCATTTGCAGGGTGTCGACTGCCCGCGAGGCCCATGGCTCGGGCAGCATGGGATACCAGTGGTAGTAGCGCTCGATGATCACGCGGCATCCATGACGGCGTCGCTCGTTGCGCTCCGCCAGGCTGCGTCCGACTTCAGAATCGAGGCTCCCCACTGCGCGCAGCCTGCGAATCAGTTCGCGATCTGAGTCCCAGAAACCCGCCAAGACGCGGATGAATTCGTGCAACGTCCTGATGGGGTCTCCGGCGCGAAAAGCCTCAGCGAGTTCGCCCATCTCGCCCCGGCGCGCGATGAAGTCGTTGAGCGCCTCGAGCAATCCCGCCTTCGACTTGAACTGGTAGTAGAGCGTGAGCCGCGATACGCCGGCCTGGCGCGCGACCGTCTCCATGGAGAACTCGGAGAAATCCTGGGAGAGCAGCAGGGCGCGGGCGGCGAGCAGAATCCGCTCCCGATTGCGATTCGCGGCCACCTTCCGCCGCGTCATCCGGTAGATCCTGGGGCTCAAAGAATGTGCGTCCTCGGACCTGATACTTTTGTCATACAACCTGTATAGTTAAATGATTGGAAGTTCACAACCATGAATTCTCCATCCGTACCCCCAAAAACACCCCGGATCATATGGGCTGGAGTAGTCGTTCTGGCATTGATTGGGCTGGCGGCCGTCACCCTTCGCACGCTGGTCCTGCTGTGGCCTGTACGGTTTGCCGTGAGGAATTCGCCGGCCGCTCCCTTGAATGCGGGATTTTCCAGGCATGAGGCTTTGACGTTTGTTCACATCCTGCCGGGCGCGCTCTTTGTGATTCTGGCGCCATTACAGTTTGTGCATCGTATTCGCGAGAGGCATCTCGAGTTTCACCGCTGGAGCGGGCGCGTACTGGTTGCTGACGGACTGGTCATCGGTACGACTGCTTTAATCATGAGTTTGAAGATGAATATTGGCGGGCCGAATGAGACGGCGGCTACTACGTTGTTCGCAATTGTGTTCCTGATTTCGCTGATCAAGGCCTACTGGCACATTCGCAGAAAAGAAGTCGCGCGGCACCGGGAATGGATGATTCGCACCTTTGCGGTTGCGTTCGGAGTGGCTACGACGCGTCCGATCGTGGGTACGTTCTTTGCTTTCCGGAGACTCCCGCCGCACGAATTCTTTGGGATTGCGTTCTGGCTGGGATTCACAATCACGCTGCTGGTAGGGGAGTTCTGGATTGATTGGACGCGGAACCACGGGCCGCAGGCAGACGAGTTTCGCTCGACCGGACAGCCGGGGGCGGCTGTCCCTACATAGATCTCTATCCCAAGTAGCGCAGGAATTTTCCGGTGGGATTTTGGTAACCGGGAAAAACGTCGGCCAGGTTTTTGTTTCCGAGATGCTGGCCTACGGCTTCGCCAATCACCTGTCGGAAGTCGGTGGTAAGAGCGAGGTCGCGGCCTTCGTAGAGTTGTGATTGATCGAGGCCGGGCCAGCGTCCATAGACTTTACCGCCCTTAACCGGGCCGCCGAGAACGAACATGACATTGGCGTGGCCGTGATCGGTGCCGCGATTGCCGTTTTCGCGCGCGGTGCGTCCGAATTCCGACATCGTGACGACGACCGTTTCTTCGCCGAGGTCGCCGAGATCATTCCAGAATGCGGCGATCGATTGCGAGAATTCGGTCAGCACATTCGCAAGCTGGCCTTCGGTTGAGCCTTCGTTGACGTGATGATCCCATCCGCCGATGTCGGCGAACGCGACCTGGACGCCGAGATTGGCTTTGATGAGCTGAGCGAGCTGACGCAAGCTGTCGCCGAAGCGGCCCTTGGGATAGTTCGCGTTGGCGGCAGGAGTGTACTTGCCGGGATCAGCCGAGCGCAACATTTTGACTGCGTCGAAAGTTTCCTCACCCGTGCCGTGAAGAACCGTGTCGGAGGAGTGATCGTACATCGCTTCGAAGGCATTGGCGGCGAGTGAACCCTTTGGATTCTTACCTCCGACGGCAAAATCGTTGATGTTGTTCATGGCGACGGCGGGCTCGATGCCGCTGAGAATGCGCGGCAGAGACGGACCCAGTGCAATGGCGCGGAAGGGCGAGGCCTGACCCGATTCTGGCAGATTGCGCAGAGTGCGATTCAACCATCCGTCGTCGGTGGCCTTGATGCCGGGCGTGCCGGTTTCCATGAAATCCTGCGCGTCGAAGTGCGAGCGCGTGGAATCGGGAGATCCGGCGGCGTGCACGATGGCGAGATGGTTCTGCTGCCACAGCGGAAGAAATGGAGAGAGCGACGGATGCAGGCCGAAGAATCCGTTGAGATCGAGTACGGATTTGCGCGGGATGTTGATGCTGGGACGCATCGCGTAATACTGCGGCTCTCCGTGGGGGACGACGATGTTGAGGCCGTCAGCCGCGCCGCGTTGGAAGATCACGACGAGGCGTTTGGCGCGGATCCCGGCCTCGGCGGCGCCAAACGCGGCGCGAGCGAGAAAGCTCGGGATGGCGGCCGTGCCGACGACGGCGAGCGCGCTGTTGCGGAGAAATACGCGACGGGTTGGCATTTACAGCTCCTAGCTGCTAGCTTCTAGCTGCCAGCTTGAACGTTCGACGCGGTAGGGTAGCGCCCCTTTTCGGGACTCTGTTCCTACTATCGCTTTTCCCAGGGCTTAGCCCCGGCCTTTCCCAGTTCGACCTTTCGGGCTCGAGTTCTGCGGCAATCGACCTTCATTGCAGCCGATCGCAACTCGTCATGCTGCGGCTCGGCAATCTTCACTTTGCTTTTTCCCCATGTGTGTTGAGACGTCGCCGAGCTACGTCTCTGTAGCTCCGCTAGCGTCTTTGAAATTCGGGTGATCCAAGCAGCAGGCCGGCGATCGTGTTTACGTCCGGCGGATGCGGTTGATCGGCTGGCTTGCTTTTGTTCTGCTCGCGCTTATCGTCCGGCAGCATAGCTGCGCTTTTCGAAGGCTGTGATAGCTGGGCCACAATCGAGTCGTGCGTCTGCTGAGAGACATTGTCAGCGAGCAACTTGCCTTCCATTGCCGAGAGCGCGAGGGCGGGATCCGGCGGCGCAGAATTTTCGCCGGCGAGTTGCACTGTGTCCACTCTTACGCCGCGAACTTTGCCCGAGGTCAGTGCCAGCGCGAAGTTCATGCGATTCAGCAACGCGGACGAACTCACCCAGGTTTCCGCCTTCATCGAGTAGCCGGTCGGCGGCTGGGCGCCATAGAGCGGCATGCCCATGTTGTTGAGCTGGCGGGCAAGGGGCATGGCGTCGTCGACCTCGGCACCGGTCGCGCGCACCGCGGAGGCTACAAATTCGAGCGGCGTCTTTACCTTGGCGCGATAGGTGGTCTCGTCCCAAAATTCGGGCGAGTGGAAGAGCGTCGCGAGTACTTCGCGGATGTCGCCCTTTTTCTTCAGGAAAGTCTTCGCCATGCGATCGACCAGAGCGGGCGGGGGATCGTCGGAAACAAAACGCTGCGCGAGCTTCAGAGAAATGAAGTGTGCGGTCTGCGGATTGGTCGCGAGCAGATGCAGGACTTCCCTGCCCTCGTCTTCACCTTTGAATTTGATGTGATGGCCAAGAACGAACTTAGGGCCGGGCTCGTGCCGACGCAGATCAAAGCGGAAACTTCCACCCTCGTTGGGCTTGTCGATAGTCCATCCGGTGAAGACCTTGGCGACTTCGGTGACGTCGCGCTGCGAGTAGCCGCCATTGACGCTGAGAGTGTGCAGTTCGAGAAGCTCGCGGCCGTAGTTCTCGTTGAGGCCGCTATTCTGCTTCTTGCTTTTCGGCGCCGGTCCCGGAAAACGCGGCGGATAACGATAGGGACCGAAACGCGGCGGCCCGGGAGGAATGCCGAGGGCCTGCATGGAATTTGGTCCGACGCTGAGCCAATTATCGAGATAAAAAAGCATCGCGGGGCTCTTCGCCGTGGCGACCAGAAGATCTTCGAATTTTCCGAGCGCATGGGGACGGATTACGTCCTGCTCGTAGCTGGTGATGAGAATGCGGTCGGCGCCTTTGCCAACAAAGACATTGAAGTGATTGAACCAGAAGTCGGTCATCACCTGCTCGAGCTGGCGCTCGCTGTAGATCGCGCGCAGGAGCTTGGCCTGGATCAACTCGTCAGAGATTACGCTCTGCGGATTGTTCATGGCCTGCAGAACTTCTCTCTGTTTGGGGTCGAGGCCGTTCAGAAAGTCCTGCCCTTTGGGACCGCGCTCAGCGTCGGCGAAGGCGAGTTGCTGCTCGGCTGACATGGCGAGCACTTTCTTGTAGCGCTGGTCGGGAGGAAGGTCGATGAGCTTCTGGACCTCGAGATCAGCGTAAAGACGATCTTCCATTTTGCGAGCCTGGACATCGTCTACGGGCATGGGTTCGGGGGGCGCCGGCATGGTATTTTCCGAAGCGGACGCAGGCGCGGGAGGCGCGGCGCTCATCGCATTTTCTGAGGGTGGCTGATTGGCAGGCGTGTCGGGGCTGGCCGCAGCGGCGGCGGCAATCTCTTCAGCAGTTTTTGCGGTATCGACGGCGGAGGGCGGCTCGGCCATCGTCGATGTCGAAGCGGCCGGTTGCGGCGGTGCGAATTCTGCCTTTGCTTCTTTTCGTTGCTCGATCTTCTGCTGCTTCTCTTCCTTCTTTTCCTGCTGGCGACCGATCTGCGCCTGGAAGATGGCGCGGCGCGCGGGATCCGACGGAATGGACTTTTTGCCGTCCATGACCTGCCGGATCATCTGCCCATCGGGAAATTCCTCGACCATCTGATGCGAACTCATGCGGAGCGTGCGGAAGGGAGCGAGGCGGGTGTCGAGCGCGGAGTCGGAGATCTTTTCCGGATGCAGTTGCTCGTCGATCCACTTGTCGACACCCATCTCGGTGACGCGTTGGACGTCGCCAGGCCGGGGACCGAAGGCAAGACGGTTCAGGGCATGAATGGCGCGATGCTGCTCATTCGCAGCCGGGGATTCCTTCTCTTTCTTTTTAGCGAGCAGTTCGGGGACGGCACAGGCCAGGCACAGGCACAGCAGTAGAAGGAGCGCCAGCTTGGTAAAGCTGAATCTCATGAAGACTCCCGGAAGGAACCAAGTCTCTTCATTATGAACCCGGCTGGAGGAAAAAGTTGCCTGGCGAAGCATTCATTTATTGGCTGCAAGCCGCTGATTGTGCTCGACTTGGGAGCGGCTGCGGCGAATAGCGAGATCGATCTCCGCGATCGGGGCCCCTACCGGCAAAGTGCATGGGGCCTTCGCTTCCCCTCAGGATGACACGCGGTGCGGCGGACTATGTCGTCAGATAGACCTTGGCGCGGGAGACTTTGTGCTGCAAAGTGGCGGCAAGGTGATCGATGTCGGCGGCGGCAATATTTACTGAGACCCCCTCGAGAAGTGGCGCGCGGTTGCTGCCCACGGCATCGCGGCGCACTTGAATAAGAAGAGCTTGCACGACGTTAGGATCGAACTTCTGCGGGGCCAATCGGACCAGATCGCTCAGAGCGTTGCCGATCGAGAGTGGGGCGCGGTAGGGGCGGGCGCTGGTCATCGCATCAAAGGTGTCAGCGACTCCGACGATGCGAACGGGCATGGAGATGTCGTCCTCACCGAGCTGGTCGGGGTACCCGGAGGCGTCACTTCGCTCGTGATGCCAGCGAACGATCTCGGGAATTTTTGGCCAGGGAAACTGAACGCTGCTCACGATTTCATGGCCAACGGTAGTGTGGTCCGCCATCTCCTGAAATTCGGCCGGATCAAGCGCTCCCGGTTTGCTGAACAGGCGGCGGTCAACCGCCACCTTGCCAATGTCGTGAAGATATCCGGCGCTGCGCAGGGCGGCGATTTCACTCGCCTGCATGCCCATCGCTTCTCCGATGGCGGCTGCGTAGCGGCCAACACGGAGGGAGTGACCGTGGATATTGACGTGCTTTACGTCAATGGCGGTGGCAAAAGCTTCCAGTGCGCTGTCGTAGAAACCGTGCAGCGATGCCATGAGGCGCAGGTTTTCAGAGACGCGCTGTGCGATGGTTTGGGTCAACGAATGATTCTGAACCGCGAGCGCGACGTAGCTGCACAAGAGTTCCAGAGCCTCAAGCTCACTATCTTCGTAGAGAGTGTCGCCGTGGCGACGGCCAAGAGCGATCACACCGGCCAGGCGTCCAGACGCTTTCAGAGGAGCGAGACATTTGAAAAGTTCCGGGGCGACGTTTCCGTTTGAGCTGAGAAAGACCGAGTAGGTCGACGGATTCAGGACGATCGGCGCTCGCGCCGCGGTGAGCGCGTGTACATGCTTGGGGAGGAGCGGAATGAGTGCCGGGTCAGGCATGAGGACAAACCCCTGCGATGCCGCGGAAGTGAGCATGGCGGGTTTGTCATTAAAGAGAAACAAAGTGCCTTCGCGAGCGCCGGCCGCTTCGAGGACCGCGGCGAGCATGCGTCGTGACGAATCGGAGAAATTTTGCTCAGCAGCGAGCGAAGGCCCGAGCTCAGAGAGAGCCTCGACCGTGTGAAGGAGCCGCCGTAAATTGTTAGTCTGTATCGCCACAGACACAGTGGGAACCGCATCCCAAACTGTTTGAGCGTAACATGCGGAATTCATTACAACCTGATGACATTGTTGGTTAGTTTGGTGCTGCCGTGACAAGAATGAAAACATCGTAACGAAGATGATTCCGGCACGGAAGTGGCGTGGCAAGCTGTGCGTGGCTCGTCGGACAGCCGAAAGCGGCTGTCCTCTACATTGTCTCTGCACAGCCGATGGTGGTTGTGCCTACTTTAGAAATGTTCGCGTAGTTCGGCGAAGGTACCTACGATCAAAAGCGTTTGTCCGGCGGGTGCGGAATTAATTTCTTCGTGCTCGAGGATCCAAGTATCGCCGTGAGGAACGAAAACGGCATTCAGGCCCGCGGCCATGGCAGGATTGATGTCGGACTTGGGGCTGTTCCCGATCATCCAGGTGGAAGCGGCGTTCAGGCTGAAGTGGCTGACGATTCGGGCATACGCGGAAACGTCTTTTTCGGCGACGACCTGTACGTCGGGAAAAAACTTTCGCACTCCAGAACGCTCCACTTTGCCGAGTTGCTCCGCCTGCGCGCCTTTTGTAACCAGAATCAGACGATGTCGCTTCGATAGATAGTCCAGCGTCTCCTGCACCTGGGGCAGAAATTCGATGGGATGCCCTTCGATGGTGTGGGCGAAGCTTTGAATCTGCGCGTGTAGTTCGGGAGTGACGGGCTTGGGGCTGAGTTTTTCGAAGGTGTCCACGAGTGCGTGAGAAAAGCTGTGCAGGCCATAGCCATGCTTGACGATGCACTCGCGCTCGACATCATTCAAGACTTCACGGACTTGCTCGGGAGAGAACTCGTGATGGTTGAGGAAAGACACAAAGCGAGCGATGGCGCGCTCGAAGTAGATGTTGTTCTCCCAGAGCGTGTCGTCGGCGTCGATGAGAAGAGTTTGGGGGGGCAAGCTTCCGGCTCCTGGCTGCTAGCTTCTAGCGAACAAAATCATAGGTCTCATTTGATCGTTGGTTAAGGGGTTTCGGCGCGAATCACGGCAGAAGATCGCGGCCGGCTTAACTAGTCAGTCGCCAGGAGCTAGTAGCTAGAAGCTTCGATTCACACCCAATCCACTTTCGCTTCGGGAACGATGATGCCTGCTTTGTGGCCCATGTCGAGGAGGCGGCGGACGGCTTCCCGGCCATCCGGGCCGTAATCAAGGGTGCGTTCGTTGACGTACATGCCGACAAATTTGTCGGCAGAACTCGTATCAAGATCCCGAGCGAACTGCATGGCATAGGCCAGAGCTTCCTCGCGGTGCTCGAGGGCGTATTGGATGCTCTCGCGCAACGCGGCGGTGACAGCGGGCATGAGGGTGGGACCGAGCTCGCGGCGGATGGCGTTTCCACCGAGGGGAAGCGGCAGTCCGGTCACTTTCTGCCACCAGCGCCCGAGATCGACAATGCGGTGCAGGCCAGCCTTGTCGTATGTGATCTGGCCTTCGTGGATGATCAGTCCAGCTTCGTATTTGCCTTCGAGGATCTGAGGGATGATCTGGTCAAACGGAACGACTTCTGTTTCGACACCTGGAGCAAAGAGGTTGAGCGCGAGATAGGCGGTGGTCAAAGTGCCGGGGACAGCGATTTTTTTCGATTTGACCTCGCTCGCGGTAAAAGGGCGAGGCGAAACAATCATGGGGCCATAGCCTTCACCGACACTGCCGCCGCATGCCATTAACGCGTACTTGTCCTGCACGTACGGATAGGCGTGAAAAGAAATGGCGGTCACGTCGTAGACACCTTCGCGCGCCTTCTGGTTCAGCGTTTCGATGTCGCAGAGAGTGTGCGTAAAGCGCAGACCGGGCGTGCGGACTTTGTGCGTGGCAAGTCCGTAGAACATGAAGGCGTCGTCGGAGTCGGGGCTGTGAGCGACGGTGATTTCGCGGAGATGAGTTGACGAGTCAGAGCCCGGTGCTTTTGTGGTTTCGGAAACTGCGGTCATGGTTTTCGGACTCCGTTGAGGATGGTGCCGTCCCTGCGGGACCCTGTTCTTATTTCGTCTTTTGCCGGGACTTCCGCCCTAGCCTATGTTGTGACGACCCTTTTTGGCTTGGGCTAGTTATCGCTCAATCGCGGCACCACGGTGCCAGCGTGTTGCGATCGCGGCGGCGAACATTACCTTCATCACTTCGGCGGCGACAAACCAGTACAGTCCGAGATACGCCGCCCTGGCCAGTGAATGCGTCAAGACGTACAGCCACGACAGGCCGCCCGCGAAGAGCAACAATTCGGCGATGATCCCGGCGGCAGCTGCACGGGCGAAACTTTTCTTTCCCTGCTCGAAGATGTAGCCGGCCACGAAGGCCACGAATGGGTAAGCCAGCAAAAATCCACCAGTAAATCCGAATAATTGCGCGAAGCCTCCGGGCCCGGCCGGGCTGAACACCGGCAGTCCGACAGCACCTTCCACCAAATAGAGGGCAAGCGCCGCGAACCCGCGACGGCTGCCGAGAAGAAGGCCGACAAGCAGAACCGCCATGTTCTGCACGGTGAGAGGAACCGGAGTCAGCGGCAACAGAGGAATGGTGATACGCGCGCAGAGAGCAACGAACAGCGTTGCACCGACGATCACGGCCGCCTGCCGCGCGTAATCCAGCAGATGCTCCTGCGCACTGCCCTGCGATTGAGTCAGCAATTTTGCCATTCCATGTCTCCGAGATCAGCGGCGTAAGCCGCGATCAGGATTTCAGTTGATTCGTCTGACGTTCCATGTCAGTGGTGCCATCATGCGCCTTATGCAGGTGGCGCCTGAGATGAACAAACAGGGCGATCGCCACACACACGACTACCAGCGTACTGACGCCAAGGATCAGAAACCACCAGATCATCCGCACAGCCGACTAGGATAACAGACTGGTAGTGAGTCGTGAGCTTCGAGCTAAAAGTCAGGAGCCTGAAGCGGCTTTACGCTCGGCCATTCTCTGGCGCATGGCCTCTACACGCTTGATCATGAACTGGAGGCGGTCTCTTCCCCACTTGGTGCGCGTAATGGCGATTTCGACGTCTTTGAAGGCGTGCGGGTCTTCGAGTTTCTGGCGAAGTTCTTTGATGAAGGGATGGATCTTGGCATACATCAGAAACAGCTCTCCGCTGAAGCCGGGAGCGAGGAAGAGCTGTTCATTGAGGGCCCCGTGATTGGCGAATGAGCAGACCATGCCCCAGTATCCGCCGACCTGCCGGAGCCAATTATTTTCCTGCGTGTTCATGGCCCAAGCTACCTTCAGGAAATCGTCAGCGCTTTGCGGGAAGAACTCCCCGAACCACCAGGAGCGCGCCTTGCGCATTTCGGCTTCACGGCGAAGGTCGTAGAGTTGTGCGATGAGCTGGGCGTCAGCAGCGGTCGGCTTCTTGGCCATGTATTCCTCCGGAAGTTGTGGATTGTAAATGGAGGGGGAGCCGTGAGCAATGAGCGGCGAGAGGTGAGTTATGAGCGACGAGCGATGCGTGGTGAGCAGTCCAAATCTCTCAGCTCATCGGGAAGATGAGTGAAATCAGATGTTACGCCAATCGAAGTTTCCACCGTGGGCACCGTTCTTTCCTGTTTTACTTGGTGCGGCCTCCAAGTTGCTGCTCTTTCCTGGCGCGTGCCAGTCTCAGTTGCTCAATGGCTGATGCTGTACTATTTCGAGCATTCTGCGCATAATCCTTTAAAAGATCATCCGTTTCGAGGGGCAGAACCTCGCCCAGACACTCTTCCAGGCGCGCGACCAACAAGTCGATCAGCTGGATGGTGGGGTCACCACGCTGGATTGTGGGCTCATTTTCAGGAAATGCCATTCTCTGGTTCCTCCCCGTTGGTTCCTCCCCGACAAACACAGCATCGAGGGGCGTTCGATCACTCATTTCGGTGGGACCGATGGAGATTATCCCAGAGTTACACGGATCCTTCGACTACGCTAACGCTTCGCCGCCGCAAAGGACGTACCTTGCTGGCGCATGCAGCCGCATCGGTCCTTCGCTCCACTCAGGATAACAATGTAGCCTTCAATCGCCCGATAACTCGATCTTCTACGCGGTGGTACCAGCTGCGGTTTCGGAACTTGGCGGCGGCGGCGGAGCTGGCCGTTCGTAGTCGCACTCCTTGTTGGGGCAGGCGATGACCGGTCCGGCTTTCAGATTCTTTTCGACCAAGTATTCGTGACCGCAACTGGGGCACTTCTCGGGAATCGGCTTGTTCGCCGAAGTGAACTTGCACTTCGGGTAATTGCTGCATCCGTAGAACGTGTTGCCCTTGCGGGCACGTTTTTCGACCAGGTCACCGTCTTTGCAGTCGGGACACTTCACTCCGATGAAGTTCTGCTTCACGTACTTGCACTCGGGATATCCGCTGCACGCGGTAAACTCACCGAAGCGTCCGTGGCGGATCATCATGTTGCGTCCGCACTTGGGGCAGAGTTCGTCGAGCGGAATGTCAGGAACTCGCTTGCCCTGATCGAGGCGGCGCGTCGTCTTGCAGTCGGGATAACCGGTGCAGGCCATGAACTGGCCAAAGCGTCCGCGCTTGAGGACCATCACCCGTCCGCAGTTCTCGCAGTATTCTTCTGATCCGCCTGTTTCCTGGATATCGGCGGAGTCGAGATCCGGGAGATTGATGGGATTTTCTTTCGTAAACTTGCAGGTGTTCGGATCGTCTTTATCGTAGGTGCTGCAGGCGTAGAAGGAGCCGTGCTTGCCCCACTTGATCACCAGCGGCGAACCACAGAGTTCGCACTTCTCATCTGTGGGCTTCTCCATCCGCTTGATGTTCTCCATGTGCTTTTCGGCATACTTCAGGTCCTTCTGGAACTTCTTGTAGAACTCGGCCATGGCGTCTTGCCACTTCTCTTTGCCTTCTTCGATTTCGTCGAGTTCTTCTTCCAGACGCGCCGTGTACTGTACATCGAAAATGTCGCGGAAGTTTTCGATCAGCAGATCGGTGACCACCAGTCCGATCTCCGTGGGAATGAACTTGCCGCCGATCTTCTGCACGTATTGCCGTTCCTGAATCGTGGACAGGATGGCTGAGTACGTGGAGGGCCGTCCGATGCCGCGTTCCTCCAGTTCCTTGACCAGTGAAGCTTCGTTGTAGCGCGGTGGTGGCTCGGTAAAGTGCTGCTCCGGCTTCAACTCCTTCAGTGTGAGCTTCTGCCCGGGTTCGAGCGCGGGCAGCTTGTGCTTCAGTTCCTCATCTTCTTCGTCCTTGCCGTCCTTCGATTCTTCATAGACGCGGAGGAAGCCATCGAATTTGAGGACGGAACCAGTGACGCGGAACCAGAAAACCCCGTTTGCCTTCGCCTTGGCGTCGATGTCGACCGTGGTCTGGTCGAAGACCGCAGGGTTAATTTGCGAAGCGACGAAGCGCTGCCAGATCAGCTTGTAGACCTTGTACTCATCTTCTTTTAAGTACTGCTTGATCTGGTCGGGATGACGCATGACCGAGCTGGGGCGGATGGCTTCGTGGGCAGCCTGCGCCTCCTTCTTCTCTTTATATGTATTGGGCGTTTCGGGAAGGTACGTGGGGCCGTATTCCTTGCCGACATACTCGCGGACTTCCTGAATGGCCTCGGGGGCCACTCGGGTGGAATCGGTACGCATGTAGGTGATGAGGCCGACGGAACCTTCTTCGCCAAGCTCCACGCCTTCATAGAGGCGCTGGGCGATCATCATGGTGCGCTTCACGCTGAACCGCAGTTTGCGGGAAGAATCCTGCTGAAGCTTGCTGGTGGTGAACGGCGGCGCGGCGTTGCGGCGGCGCTCTTTTTTATCGACGCTGCGCACGACCCAATCGGCAGTTTCCAGGGCCGCCCGGATTTTTTCGGCTTCCTCGCCATTCGGGATTTCAATCTTCTCTTCGCCTTTGCCAACGAAGCGGGCGTCGAAGGCCGGAGGCTTAGGGCCAGAAAGGTGGGCGTCGATGGTCCAGTACTCTTTTTTCTCGAACGCCTTGATTTCGCGTTCACGTTCCACGATCAGGCGCAGGGCGACTGTTTGAACGCGGCCGGCGGACAAGCCGCGGCGCACTTTATCCCAGAGCAGCGGGGAGACCTGGTATCCGACTAAGCGGTCGAGGACGCGGCGAGCCTGCTGGGCGTCGACCAAATTCTGATCGATCGTGCGTGGGCGCTCGAAGGCTGCCTGCACGGCGCGCTTGGTGATTTCGTTGAAGGTGACGCGCTGGATTCTAGGCGGCGCCTCGGGTTCCCCCTTCTTTGGCTTCTTCGCGGCTTTTTTGCGCTTGGAGCCGTTCTCGTCGAGTTCATCGGCGAGGTGCGCGGCAATGGCTTCGCCCTCGCGGTCCGGGTCAGGCGCGAGATAGATGTTGTCGGCAGACAAGGCGAGCTTCTTCAGCTTGGCAACGACCTTTTCCTTGCCCGGAATGACGATGTAATCCGTCTCGAAGTCGTTGGAGATATCCACGCCCAGAGTGCTTTTGGGCAGATCTTTCACGTGGCCAAGCGAGGCCTCGACAGTGAATCCCTTACCCAGATATTTCTGGATGGTTTTCGCCTTGGCAGGCGATTCGACGATGACTAAACCTTTCGACAATGTGACCTCAGTAATCCCGGTACGTTTTTTGAAGCTAGCATGAATGTCAAGCGAGGAACAAGTTACCGGAAGAAAGCAATGAGCAATGAGCTGCGAGCAATGAGTCTACTCTTTGTTCTGGCATCGAGTCACAATTCGACCGCCGATGCCTGCTTCTTCCCCCGCATGAAGGCTCTAAATTAGCGCTGTGAGCACTCGTTGGATCTCGTCGGAACGACGTGAGAGCTCTCGAAAGTCCTCTCCTCGTAACAACTTAAGATCTCGAGCGAGGAGCAGACGATATTCCGTTTCGCCGGCCGATTCTCGTGCAATCTGCAGGAAACGGCAAATCTCATTGATCGACGGCCTGCCCGATCCTTTCGCAATATTCGCTCCAATGGAGGCTGCGGCGCGACGCAATTGACTCGTCAAACCACATGATTCTCCTTGGGGAAATCTCGAGTCGCATCGTAGATTGAAGCTTCGTCAGGTGCGCATTTCTCCACACGACCAGTTCTTTGTAGTTCTTCACATAACTTCCTTAGAATGACCTTGCTGCTCGTCGCTCTTCGCTCAAGGCGCATTCGCATCGCTGCCGGCTTAAAAGCTCTTCACAAAGTTCTTTCCCGGCATTTGGCGGACTTTGCCGGTTAGCTCTAGTTCGAAGAGGGCGGCGAAGATTTCGGAGGAGGACATTTCCGATTCGAGGCGCTCGACGAGTTCGTCGATGTGCGTGGACTCGTCGGCTTTCAGCAAGCTCAGGATTCGCTTCTCGTGAGGAGGAAGCCCTTCGTCCGGAAATAGAGATGCGGACGAAGCGTCGGAGGATTCACGCGGAGAGGCGGGCGTCAACGCAAGTCGCACTTCTGTCGGGAGATCTTCCCAAACGTCTTCCCAGGTCGCAACCAGCTTGGCGCCCTGCTTGATGAGCGTGTTGGGTCCCCAGGAATTCTTGTTGGTGACGTTGCCGGGCACGGCGAAAACGTCGCGATTCTGCTCCAGGGCACAGCGGGCGGTGATGCGCGTGCCGGAGTATTCGGCGGCTTCGATGACGAGAACACCGACCGACATTCCGCTGATGATGCGATTGCGGATGGGGAAATTCTGCGGCGCCGCAAACGTGCCGAGTGGGAATTCAGAGATCAGCGCGCCCCCGAGCGCGAGAATCTGCTCGGAGAGACGCGAATTTTCCTTTGGGTAAATGACGTCGACGCCGGTGCCGAAGACAGCCACAGTCTTGCCTTTGGCCGAGATGGCACCGCGATGGCTGGCAGTGTCGACTCCACGGGCCATCCCACTGATGATGAGCAATCCTTGAGCGGCGAGATCGCAGGCGAGACGCTCGGCCATGCCCGATCCGTAGGGCGTGGGATTGCGAGTGCCGACGAGCGCGATGCCGGGCCGCGTGAGAACCTGCGCGTCTCCGCGCACATAAAGAATGGGTGGAGGATCGTAGATTTCCTTCAGGCGCGGCGGATAGGACAAGTCGTCGATCGAGACGAGCGTGACGTCAGCTCCGGCGGCCTTGGCGATTTCTTCACGGGCCAATTCTGCAGATTTTCCTATGGCGAGCGACTGAGCGGAAACCGCCTGGATTCCGGCTGCTTCTAGTTCTGTGAGTGGAGCACGGAGGACGGCTTCGGGACCACCGAAATGCTCGACCAGTTTTCTGGCCTTCGTGGGGCCAAGGCCCGGGGTGAGCGAGATCGCGAGCCATTCCAGCAGATGCGTGGCCGAGGGTGAAGCGATAAGGGTGGACAACGGCAAACTCCGATCGAGCGAGAGCATGCCCGGGTTCCAATTTGGGACATGCGAGGAGCCAAAAATGGCCTGAACTCGCGGACTGTACTGAGTTCGTGAAAGCGGTGTCAAGGTCATGTGTCACATTGGTCTGTTAATATCTTGAGAAAGTAATGAAAAAGCTGCGAATTTCTGCGATTTCCTACCTGAACACCGCTCCGCTGATGTGGGATTTTGAACAGGGAAACCAGGGGTCGGGGGTCCGAGGCCAGGCTTCAGAAGAAAACGACGCGCCCGGGTGTAGAGGTCACTTTGAGATTTCCTACACCGTGCCCTCGGCCTGCGCACGTGCGTTGGCCGACGGCACGGCCGATATCGGAATCATTCCGGCGGCGGCTTATACCGAAATTCCGGGGCTGATGATATTGCCAGACGTGGCAATTGCGTCGCGCCGGGCAGTGCGCTCCATTCTGCTGGTCAGCAAAGTTCCGGTTGCGGATGTGCGCAGCGTCGCGCTGGATACGTCGTCGATGACTTCAGTGGCACTGATGAAGGTGTTGTTCAGGAAGTGGCTGGGTGGCCCGCGGACATGTACCTCAATGGCTCCGGATGTCGACGTCATGCTGGCCGATCACGACGCCGGGCTGCTTATTGGAGATCCGGCGTTGCGCGTGGACCGTTCCCGATATCACACTTTGGATCTGGCAGACGAGTGGATCCGGCTTACCGGAAAACCGTTTGTGTTCGCATTCTGGGCGGTGCGGGCGGCGGCGCTGGCTGAGGCTGACCCAATGCTCGATTTGCCGGCAATTTTTCGTGCCTCACGGGATCATGGGTTGGCGCCGGAGAGCCTTGAGCGGATCGCGAGCGAGTGGGCTCCAAGGATCGGAATTACCGAAGCGGGAGTTCGGAGTTATCTCACCGAGAATATTCACTACCACCTGGATCCGGGATGCCTGGAAGGATTGGAGTTGTTTTACCGATATGGCGCAGAAGTTGGCGCACTCCCCACGCCGCCGAAGCTGAAGTTTATTGCCAATACGGAAGCTGCCGTGTCCGGCGACTAGACTCGCCCGCCGATTGTTTCGCCTGCCCCGAGCGGAGCAATGATTTCGTACGAGCCAAGTTTGCTTCCCGAATACAGGGGCCCTCGGAGAATACTGTTCCTGGAAGCAAGGGATCTGGCGATGATTTAATCTCAAGACATCCGTCCAGCAGACCGATGAGCCTCTTCCAACCCATTCCGAACGCAGGCGGCGCCGATTCGACACGTCCATTGGCGGACCGGATGCGCCCGCGGACGCTCGAGGAGTATGCCGGGCAAGAGCATTTGATCGGACCTGGAAAACCTCTGCGAGTGCAGATCGAGCGGGACGATTCCGGATCGATGATCTTCTGGGGGCCACCGGGTACGGGCAAGACGACGCTTGCGAAAATCATCGCCAACATGACGAAGGCGGAGTTCATTGAATTCTCCGCAGTGCTCGCCGGGATCAAAGAGATCAAGCAGGTGATGGCCGATGCGGAACGCGCCCGGCAATATGGCACGCGGACTATCGTGTTCATCGACGAAATTCATCGCTTCAACAAAGCGCAGCAGGATGCGTTTCTGCCACACGTGGAGAAGGGGAATATCCGGCTGATCGGGGCAACGACTGAGAATCCTTCGTTTGAAATTAACTCGGCTCTGCTTTCACGAACGCGGGTATATGTGCTTCAGCCTCTGACTGAAGAACAGATTGTGCGGCTGCTGCGGCGGGCGCTTGAGGACCGGGAGCGCGGGTTGGGCGAGATGCACCTCAGGGCTTCGGATGAGGTCTTAAAAAAGATTGCCAGCTATACCAGTGGGGATGCTCGGAGCGCTTACAACGTTTTGGAAGTTGCGGCGGGATTGACGAACGCCCCACTTCCCGCAAACGCCGCGAGAAATGGGGCACCGGTTTCGGATGATGTTTCACACGAGATTACCGACGAGATTGTGCGAGATGCTTTGCAGAAGCGGATTCTGCTTTATGACAAAGCCGGCGAAGAGCATTACAACCTCATCTCGGCGCTGCATAAATCTGTGCGGAATAGCGATCCGGATGCTGCGTTGTACTGGCTAGGCAGGATGCTGGAGGCAGGAGAGGATCCGCTGTACGTCGCGCGGAGAGTTGTGCGTATGGCAGTTGAAGATATCGGACTGGCCGATCCGAACGCGCTCTCGTTGTGCATGGCGGCGAGGGACGCGGTCGACTTCATCGGAATGCCGGAGGGAAACCTGGCGCTGGCCCAGGCGGTTGTGTATCTCTCGGTCGCGCCAAAGTCGAATGCGCTTTACACGGCATACGGAAGTGTCCAGCAGGATGTAGAACAGACATCGGCTGATTCCGTTCCATTACATCTGCGGAATGCGCCCACGTCGCTGATGAAGGGCCTTGGCTACGCGCGCGGTTACCAGTACGCGCAAGACCTGGGGAACAAGGTCGCGGACATGCAATGCTTGCCAGATAATCTGCGCGACCGCGTTTATTACCATCCCACGAACGAAGGAATCGAGAAGCGGATCCGCGAGCGGATGGAAGAGATCAAGAGACGGCGGTCTCGGGTGGCGAACTCTCCGGCAGCGGCGGAGGATCGTAATAGCGACCGCGAGGCAGGGTAAGAAAGACGATCAGGCTTCCGAGGGCCAGAACAGCAAAGATCAGGATGCTGCCCTCCGGACCGGTAGTACCGCCACTGAGCAACGGCTTGCCCTGCGGATGCGTGGCCAGCAGACGGTGTTGCACCATGAGTCCGCTGTCGGCGACTCCGTAGAGAAAGGACTGGCCCCAGTCCCAGGCGGCGTGCATCCCGATGCCCCACCACAGCGAGCCTGTGCGCCAGACGCTGTAACAGAAGAACATTCCTCCGACGAAAACTGATAGAAGGCCGATCGGGGATTCGCCCGGGTTGTTGGTGTGACCGAGGAAGAAGATCACCGACATAATTGCGGCCGCGGTCCAGAAGCCAAGAGTCGCGCTGTGGCGAGTCTTGAAGAGGTAGCGATAGACCCAGGCCAATCCGCGGGTCAGCGTATACAGGAGAAATCCACGGGTCAACGATTCTTCTGAAACTCCTACCAAGACAAAGGCAAGCAGCCAGAGAACTGCGTAGCGCGCTACGTCCGGACCGAAGATCAGCCGAGTCTCAAAGACGAGCGCACCGCTCTTCCAGAGTGTCAAGACCAATAGAGAAATGAGGGCTACTCCGGTTGCGAGGCCTGCCAAGAAAAGCTTGAGCTTGTTTGTGCCGCCATATCCATAGGAGCGACCACGACGTTCGATCCTCGACATGATCCAGGTGGCCAACAAAACCGCGAACACCGTAATGCCCTCATTGATAAATCCAAAAGACATTGAAATCTCAGGGACTGTCTTCGTGGGCGGGTGGAATAGATGGAGCCTCTGAAATGCAAAGATTCCGAGGGATACGACTACCCCAAATAAGAGGATGAAAATCAGGAAGCTCCACCCGGCACGCAGGCCTTCCTGGCCTATAAACACCTTGCGGAGAGTGGAGGGTTGGGATCGCAGGCTGGGCCCGGCCGGCAGCAGAACAGGATCAGAACTCAAACAAGTCTCCTTGGCGTGGACAAAGTACCACAAGCTGAATTGACGCGCGAAATAAAGAATCGTCACGACATTGCTGGCATTCTAAATTTCAAGGACCGGTGCTGACCGGCGGGTGGGTTATGGTGTTAACTCCGAGCATAAATAGCAGCGAGGCTCCCGTGCGAGCGGCGGCCGCCTCGGAGATCGTGGAGGACCTGCAGCGGGTGCAGAAGGCTGCGCAGAGAATCGCGTCTATTCTCGATCTCGATCTTCTCATCGACAGCGTCCTCGACGAAGTCATTCATTCCTTTGGGTGCGTCGAATCCAGCGTGTACATACACGACGAGCAGCGCAAAGAGCTGGTTCTAGCGGGTGTGCACGGCTGTTCGGCCCGGAGCAAGGGTCACCGCGTAAAGATTGGACTGGAAGGGATGGTTGGCCACGTCGCATCGACCGGGCGCATGCACTATGCGCCGGACGTCCGGCTGGACAGCTATTACATCGCGTGCAAGCACGCGACGCTGTCGGAGGTTGCGATTCCTCTGCGTGTCGGCGAGCAATTGGTGGGCGTGTTCACAGCGTCGCATCCGGAACTGGACGCTTTTCCGAAGCAGCAATTGCGCCTGCTGCAGGCATTGTGCGATCACGTGGCCATCGCGGTAGAAAACGCGAGGCGCTTCCAAACGGAGCGGGCAGAGCGCGCGGCGCTGGACCGGGACGCACAGGAAGCGCGCGCGATCCAGCAGGCATTGTTACCCAAAAGCTCTCCGTATGTTCCCGGCTTCGTGATTTCCGGACGCAGCGAGCCCGCGCGAGCGGTGGGTGGCGACTGGTACGACTTCATCGCCTTCCCCGACGGACGATGGGGAATCGTTCTGGCCGATGTTTCCGGCAAGGGAACCGCGGCGGCGCTGTTGATGTCGGCAACGCGTGGAATCTTCCGCTCTCTCGCGGAGGCCTGCTGCACGCCGGGCGAAGTGCTGACGCGCCTGAACGAATTGTTGGTCAATGACTTCCCTGCCGGAAAATTCGTCACCATGGTCTATGCCGTCCTTGATCCGTCGACGAAAACGGTGACCTTCGCGAATGCAGGGCACCTGCAGCCATTGTTCATCGACCATGAGGGCGAGAAATTTCTGGAGACAGAGCGCGGGTTGCCGCTCGGCCTTTCCTGCGGAGACTATTCAGAAACCGAGGTTCGCCTGACCGCAGGATCGAAGCTTGTGTTTTACAGCGACGGCATCACGGAAGCGGTGAATGAGAACGAGGAAGAGTATGGGCTGTGCCGGCTTTCTGAATATGCGAGTATGCCCGGCGCTTCCGCGGTGAGCCTTGTCGACGAAGTGCGTTCGTACGCGAATGGAGTTGGGGTGCGTGACGATGCCAGCGTGGTGCTGGTCGGCGTCACGGCGTAGATCAGCGCCGCCGCAGCTGATGCTCTTTCAGGATGCAACTGTCCATCACCACGAAGATTCCCGCCCTTCGCGCCTTTTCCGCTGCTTTTTCGTGAACGATGTCTTCCTGCATCCAGATAGCCGGCACTTTGCGCTGGATCGCCTGATCGACGATTTCTTCGACAAATTCCGGACGGCGGAAGATATTCACGATATCGATCTGTCCGGGGACATCGAGCAGTGAGGGATAAGCTTTTTCTCCCAGGCATTCCTCAATGTTGGGATTCACCGGGATGATGCGGTATCCGTGACTCTGCATGTAGGCGGTCACGCCATGGCTGGGACGCAGAGGATTCCGGGACAAGCCCACCACGGCAATAGTTTTGGAGCGGTTCAGGAGTTCGCCGATCGGGTCGGATTGCGTTAGCGAAGCCAACTCTCCTCCAAGATTATTTCTTGTTTGCGGCTTCCATTTTCTGCTTGTACATCTTGAGCGCGAGCTTGCGGATCGTTTCGGACACTTCTTTGTTGGCGGAAATATTCTTGAGATCCTGCGCCAGCAGATTTTTCATCAGACCGAGGCCTAGGTCGAGCGGGGTGCGGGGATTCGCGACCAGGTTCCGCACGACAATGTAGTTCTTCATGAAGCGGCGCTTCAGAGGAATCTGGCGCAGGACGGCTTCCAGCACATTTTTCTGGCTGGCGAATTTCTCGACTTCGCCGTCTGACAGCTTGGGAGCCTCGAGCACCGCAAGAGCAACGACCTTGGTCCCATCGCGAATGAGGAGCGAACGTTCTTCTTTATTGCCTTTCAGCGCCAATTGGATTCTTCCCTTGACGTCAAGGGAATTGATCTTCTGTAGCGCGTTCTCTCGCTTCCCTTCAGTCGGGGCAGGCTTCTTACGTGCGCCAGCTGCGTGCGTGCTGGCAATGGCCGCTTTCGCCGCCCCGGCCGCAGGCGCGGCGCTGGGCGCGGGCTCCGGAACGTCGCCTTCCTTGGTGACAGGGAAGTAATCGGGACCAAGGATCTCGACAATTCCGCCGATCGCCTGAAATTTTTTTTCGCCTTCGCTGGCGATCTCGTGAGCATGCTCCTTGAGGTAGGCCGAGGTATGCTCGTCGGAATCAGTATCCGCGGGCTGAGCGGCTTCCGCCGGCTCTTCCGCATCCGCAGTCGGGTCCGTGGCGACCATCCCGGCTGCAACCGGCTGCTCAGCGCCCCCGGAGGCCGATGATGGAGCGGGCTCAGGGGGTGCCGCCGGCTGGCTCAATTTGTTGATCTCGTCGGCATCTTCCTTCTTCAGGTAAGGATTCGCCTTAAGCGCCGCAAGGACTCCAGGCATCGAACGGACGCGCTCGGTCTTGAGCATTGCCTGGATGGTCTCGTGAAGCGCCGATACGGCCAGCTTAGTGATCTGGCTTTCCGGAACGGAGGGATTTTGAAGGAGAGCCTGCAACAATTTCGGGCGCAGGTTGTCGGAGGCGCTGAAATAGTCGAGGACCTCACGCGGCGTTTGAGGATCGGCGCAGACGGCGAGGCAGGCCTTCTCGTCCCATCCGGCGAGCGTCATGCGCGCGAGATCGCCAAAGACCTTGTTGTGCAGCGCGAGGTGAACGAGGATCTCGATATTTTCGGCGGGAGAAACCTGCAGCGCGCCGCGCGCAGCAAATTGCATCATGCTGGACGGCAACTTCGAGGCCCGGATCTGATCAATCATGCTTGGCATTGGTTCATGCCCCGATGGAGGACGAATTCCTCTCGCGGCTCGCGGCTTCCACCAGAGAATCTAGTTCCCCGACGGCCAAGTCGAGATCACGCGTGACACGGTTCCCCGGCTCGCGGAGAAATTCGTCACGCAACGTTCGATAGTACCAGAGAGTTCCTTCGCGACCGCCATTGAAGCGCTGCCAAATGAACTCGCCCATGGCACGGTAGTCGGCCAAAATTGACCGCACGTTATTGAGCTTGTCCGCGGCGGAGACCAGGCGCGTTTCGGAATCCTCGCCCTTCAAGCGTGCGATGTAGCGCTCCTTGCGGTCGCGCCAGGGCGGTTTGGGATAGGTGTCGGCATCGGTGCAACCGTCGACAATTTTCGCGACGCGCTTTCCGAAGCGCCGCCGAACTTCCTTGAGCATAGGCGCTCCGCCACAGTCTTCGACCACATCGTGGAGCAGGGCAGCGATGGCGAGATCTTCGTCGCCCCCGGCTTCCAAGACGAGAGACGTCACGCCCATCAGATGCGCGATGTAAGGAATTGAGGTTGTCTTGCGCCCCTGACCGGCATGCTTCTTGGCGGCAAACTCAAACGCACGCAGGAACCGCTTGCCTAGCGGGACTACTTTGGGTTTCTTCAGGGCGTTTGGTGCTTTCGTCTTTTTCTTAGCGGTCGGTGTCACTGCTTTTCTCCGCGGCGCGCCAGCAAGTAGGCGCGGATGAACGGCTGCAAGTCTCCGTCGAGGACGCGATCGACGTCGCCGACTTCAGTCTTGGTGCGGTGATCCTTGATCATGCGGTAGGGCTGCAGCACATAGGAACGGATCTGGGAGCCGAAATCGATGTCGAGCTTGGAATCTTCGATTTTCTTTGTGGCTTCGCGCTTCTTCTCCAGCTCGAATTCGTACAGCTTCGAACGCAGCATGCTCATGGCACGCTCGCGATTCTTGTGCTGCGAGCGTTCGTTCTGGCAGCTTGCGACCAGACCCGTGGGAATGTGCGTGATGCGGACAGCGGAGTCGGTGGTGTTGACATGCTGTCCGCCCTTGCCACTGGAACGGTAGGTATCGACGCGAATGTCTTCCGGCTTGATCACGACCTCGATGCTGTCGTCGATTTCCGGGGAGACGAAGACGCTGGCGAACGAGGTATGCCGGCGCTTCGCCTGGTCGAAAGGAGAGATGCGGACGAGCCGATGCACCCCAATTTCGCTTGCCAGAAGCCCGAAGGCGTACTCACCGTTGACGGCGAAGGTGGCCGACTTCAGGCCCGCTTCTTCTCCGGGCTGGTAGTCGTAGAGGACGGTTTCGAAGCCCTGGCGCTCGGCCCATCGCAGGTACATGCGGAGGAGCATGTCCGCCCAGTCCTGGGATTCGGTGCCACCCGCGCCGGGATGAATGGTTACGATCGCGCTGCGCGCATCGTTCTCACCGGAGAGCAGCGTTTCGGTTTCCAGCTTGTCGACCAACTCGCGCAGCGAGTCGAACTCGCGCTGCAGGTCGGCATCGACATTCTCGCCTTCCTTGGCGAGATCGAAATAGGCGTTAATGTCTCCCGTGCGGCGCTCGAGATCGGCGTCGGTAGAGAGCAAGTGCTCGAGGCGCTTCTTTTCCCGCATGACCTGTTGCGATCTCTGCGGATTCGACCAGAGATTGGGATCGGCGGCCTGCTTGTCGATTTCGGCTAACTGCGGGCGGAGCTTTCCCGCGTCAAAGATACTCCCGGAGTTCCAGCACTTTCTTGCTCAACTTATCGTATGCCTGCTCCAACTCTTGATTCATGAGGACGTGTCAGCCTTCTCGCGGGTTTTAGAAAACGTGAAGCGCTCAAGGAGTGCTCCCAGCGAAATTATCGCACAGGCGAAAGCGAACCAGTCGCCGTGCTGCGTATAGAAGGTGGTTACGGAGGTGAGGGCATAGGGAGCGAGAAGGGTGGTCATCTGCTTGCGCGGAACCTGCGCTGCGATGCGGCCGATGGGATCGATCGACGCTGTGACTCCAGTGTCAGCCGTACTCAGAAGCCAGCGATTGTTCTCGATGGCACGCATACGGGTCTGGTTCAGATGTTGAGCATAGGCGCCGCTGTCGCCATACCATCCGTCGTTGGAGATGTTCACCAGGACCTGCGCGCCGTGATTGGCGAACTGTCGCACTTCATCGGGAAACACTGACTCGTAGCAGATGAAAACGCCAATGGGCTCGCCGCCGGCGTTGAGGGGAGTTCGCGAAGCGCCGTGGGCGAACTGTCCAACTTCTTTCGTGAGGCCTCCGGCAAAGGCGAACAAACTCGGGAACGGCAGATACTCGCCGAAGGGAACGAGATGCACCTTGTCGTACCTGGCTGTCCATTGACCATCGGGACCGACGAGCGCTGCGGAGTTATAGACCGTAGCATCAGGGCTGTAGGGTTTCGCGTCGCTGCCGATCGCGCCCGTCACCATCCAGGTGTGAGTGTCGCGGGCGATTGTGCTGACCGCGTCGCGGAACCGGGGATCGTTAGTGAAGAACGGGGCGGGAGATTCGGGCCATACGACGATGCCAACTTTTCCCGCGGCTTGGGCAGCGACGCCGCGCTCGGTGAGATCTTTAAGCTGGTTAAGTGTCTGCTGGAGGTAACCGGGACGGGACCAGTCGGCGGATACGGGAATGTTTTGCTGGACCAGGATTGCCGCGCGGTCGGCGTGGGCGGGTGGTGCCTCAATCAGCTTTCCTGTTTGCAGAACCGCGGCAGCGGCGAAGGCAGCAGCCAGCATCGAGCCACGCTTCTCTCGCGGCACAAGGAAGGCCGCAGCAAGTGCGACGTTGACCAGCATGATTTCGAGTGAAATTCCGTAGACGCCGGTAGCGACGGCGATGCGGCAGAGCGGAGCGTTGTCGACCTGCGCGGTGCCAAGGATGTCCCAGGGGAATCCCGTGATGCGCGTGCGCGCGAGTTCCAGAGCAACCCAGAGGAATGGTGCGATAAACAGTGGGCGGCGATAGTCCCGACCCTTCGCGAACAATGGGAGCAGCGCCCCGAAGGCGCCGTGATAGAGGCCCAGGTAGCAACAAAAGAGAAATAGTACAAGGAACGCCATTGGCGCGTTGAGGCCGCCATACTGGCGCATGGTTCCATAGACCCAATAGCAGTTTCCGGCGTACCAGAGGATCCCGCAGGCGTATCCGAGAAGAAAACCTTGCATGGGAGTCGCGGGCTGGAATCGCGGGGCGCCCTCAACTTCGAGTGCACCGGCAGGACGTGCGCGCGATAAGGCTACGATCAACGGTGCGACAGCAAACCATGAGAGCAGGTAGAAATTCGGAAGAGGAAAAATGAGTACCTGGAGGAGCGCGGAAAGAACAACTAACAGCCAGGCGCTGGGGTGGATTTGGCGCACGGAAAAGGATAACAAAGCAGGGGTCAGGGGGCAGGGGTCAGGGTGGCTAGATGCTTGCGGACGAAATTTGCGATTTCGGAATTCACGTAGAGTGGCGGAGTGATGCGGAACGTTGGGCGGTTCGCCACTGGCTTTAGCGAGACCGACTGCCAAGCGGCTTCGTTCGCGCTGTGAAGGATGACCGCGTCGGCCTGGTCGAGGAATTCGCGGGCCGACGACTTGAAGTCGGCGGTGGCAGGATCGAGTACGGTCAGGTACAAATCCGGGCGCAGGAATTTCAGGATGCTGTTGGACTCCATGATCACGTTCTGCGCGCCGGCGATGCGGCGCCGCAGTTCCGGCATCGCCTCCGCGAGCCTTCCCTGCTCGGTGCGTACCCAGAGAGAGCGGATGGCTCCGGCGGCGAGAAAGCGGGAAGTATCCGACTCGCCGGATCGATCTCGCTCCTCCGAAATCGCCCAGGAGTGATCGGCGGTGGCGCAATCGCAGGCGGCTCCATTGACCGAGCAAACGCCGTGGCCATATTGCGTGATTTTTGCGGCGACCCAGGTGAATTCGGGCAGGGCTGAAATGAGTCCAGCGACCACGCTGGTTTTTCCTACGCTGCGCGAGTGTCCGCCGATGACGACGAGGGCCACGTTCAGTCCTTTTTCGCGAGGCGCGCCAGGGTGGCAAGTTGCTTCAGGTACTGGCGCAGCGGCTGCGCCGGGGTTCCCCAGAATGCCATGCCCTTGCCGCGGAGAATCTTGTTCGGTAAGACTCCGCCTTGGCCTCCGAGCATGACTCCTTCGCCGATGCGGGCGTGCTCCCCAATGCCAACCTGGCCGCCAAGCACCGCGCCTTTCTCGATGACGATGCTGCCTGAAAGTCCGGTCTGCGCTGCAATCACGACGTCCTCGCCGATATCGCAGTTGTGGCCAATGTGCACGAGATTGTCGAGCTTGGCGCCTCGGCGGATGCGGGTTTCGTCGAGCGCGCCGCGGTCGATGGTGGTATTGGCGCCGATCTCGACGTCATCTTCGATAACGAGGCGCCCGACCTGCGGGAATTTTTCGTAGCGCCCGGTGGCATAATCGCGGACGTAGCCGAATCCGTCGCTGCCGAGCACAGCTCCGGCGTGGACGATGACGCGGTCGCCGAGTGTCGTGCCCGGATAGATCGTTACATTCGGATAAACTTCGCACTCTCGGCCAATCTTCACACCTGCAGCGATGGAGCTTCCGGAGCCGATTCGGGTGCGCTCTCCGATTTGCGCGTTTTCTCCGATCACGGCACGTTCTTCCACGCGGGCACCGGCCCCAAGTTTTGCCGATGGATGAACCACGGCGGAGGAGTGCGGTGAGGAGTGGCCGTCCGACGAACTTTGGTGAAACAGACCCGACGCGCGCGCAAACGTGAGTTTCGGATGTGCGCTGATCAACAGTGGACGATTGGCAGGAGTTGCGGACGCAAATTCACCCGCGATGATGGCCGTCGCCCGGGAACTCAGGGCTTCTTCCAGGTGCTTGGGATCTTCGACAAAAACAAGGTCTCCTGATGAAGCCGACGCGATGCTGGCAAGGCCAGTCAGTTCGACGGAGCCGTCCCCGATGACGCGCGCGCCTAGGGTCGCCGCAATCTGTTCGAGCGAGCGCTTCATGCTCTCACTGTATAGCAGCGAGGTGCGCAGAAGAAAGTTCGCGAAAAGGACTGGACCGGAGAGGCGCTAGTTTGTGACGGTGCAGGTCGGGGCAGCACCCTGGCACAGGTTGAAGACCCCGGCAGCCTGTTGTCCCGCAGGACAGCTGGAAGAGCCCTGGCAGCAACTGGGATCACCCTGTCCGCCCGTCAGCGTCCACGTGCCGGTGACCGCTCCATTACTCAGGTTGCCATTATTCGCGGTGCCGGAAAGATCGGTACTGGTCATGGTCAGCGTGTTTCCACCCGGAACTCCCGACGTTATGGTGAAGGTCATGGTGCCCGTTACCTGATTCGCGTTGCTGGTGCCCAGAGCGGAGGAACCGCTGATCGACTGACCGCTCACGAAACAAGCATTCCCGTTGAAGAAGCTGAAGCCCTGAATTGTCAGGGGCTCAGTCGTGGCATTGTTCGTATTGGTCACGTTGAATTGAACGACGAAGTCCAATTGCGTCGCCTGCGCCAAGCCTCCGGTCAAGCTGGCCTCCCACGATCCAGAGGCGGTGGTAGTCGTGGTGGGCGGCGTGGTGCGGGTGCCGCAGCTCGAAACCACGACAGCGATCGCCAGCAGGATCAGAAAGGCAAGCTTCTTCATGACCGTCCTTGAACAGGGATTAACTACTGAGAATAGAGAGATGCGGGCAGGCACGTCAATGGATGCAAGGACCCTCAGGGGCTAAAGCTCGTTTGGCTAAGGACTTGAGGCGGCACGGCTGGACGCCGTGCCGTTTCCCCCCAAAAAGCCATTTCGAAGATGACTAGCAGAAGTCGATGGCTAGGCGGCTTATTTCTTTGTCATGGTGAAGGCGCCGGAACCGGTGCAACCGGTGCCGCCAGTCAGTGTCCAGGTGCCGCTAATGGTGTTACCAGTCGCGGTTCCGGTGAGCTTGAGGGTATTCCCCGACGGGCTGCCGGAGGCGACCGTGAATCCGAAGCTGCCGCTCACGTTGCCATTGAAATTGCCGCTCAGGGTGAAGGAACCGCTCTCGGTTTCACCGGATACGAAACAGGGTGAGTTGGTAGTGAAATTAAAGTTGGAGATGGTCAGCGAACCGTCTCCGTTGACTGCGAGAGATGTGCCAAAGCTGAAGACGGTGGTGTTGTTCGTATCGAGGAGCGTGGCATTCCACGTTCCATTGATATTTCCTGAATTGCTGCTGCTCGACCCACAGCCTGCCAAAACGAGTCCCAGCACGAGCAGCGCCGCAACGGCGAGTCGCCTCATAGTCGGCTCCTTTGTCAAATGCGACGTGGCGCGTCGCAGCAGCTCCGCCGCTCGGGCCAGTTAGGCGCAGGAACTGTCGCTAGGGATTAGAAACACTGAGAGGGGGGATTTGTTGCCTTCGGTGTGTAAGTGATTGGATTAGCTTGGGCTTTGCTTTCAGCTCTCCGCTCTTGGCTTCCGGGATTCTTGTGGGCACGCTCCCACCCTTCGAACCGCACGAAGGGTGGGGCAGCCTGGTTCGTGATGCTACGCGCCGCGCTTTGATTTCAACTCGACCAGCAACTGCTCGATGCGGTCTTCTTTCTCGAGCGCTCGCAGGCGATCGTCAATGTTGTCGGCGGCGAGTTGTGCTTTCGCTTCGCTGACCGCTTCCGAGCGCGCGACCTTGTGTTTCATGCGGTCGAAGGTGGCGGATTTTGAGTTGTCACCAATCGCCATGCGCGCGTCGCTTGCCTTGCTCACGGCGCGAGCACGGCGATGCTGCGCGATGAGGACGTCGGCCTTTGCCTGTGCTTCCGTCAGTTTCTGTTCGAGCTGGCGCAGGGCGGATTTCAGATTCTCGACCTGCGCTTTTTGATCGGTCACCTGCTGCGCAAAACTTTCACTGAGCTCGCGATAGCTTTCGACCCGCTGCAGCGAGGCGCGCGCCAGGTCGTCTTCTTTCTTGTCGACGGCGAGTTCGGCCTTGCGCATCCAGTCGGCAATCTTGCTTTCGTTCTCTTTCTGCTTCTTCTCGAGCAGGTGCTGATCGGCGATCGCGATGGCGACCTGCGTCTTCACCTGCAGGAGCTGATTCTGCATGTCGAGGATGACCTGCTTGATCATCTTTTCCGGTTCTTCCGCCTTGTCGATGAGATCGTTCAAGTTGGCGCGGACCAGCGTTGCGACTCTTTCCAGTAGTGCCATGGTGAAATCCCCTTTTTCGCTGTTCAGCTCTCAGCTATCAGCCGTCAGCTTTTTACTTCCTGTTTTTGTTCATGAATCTTGTGTAGCACTTCGCACTGCGGACAGCTGACGTCCTTGCCGCCGCGGGCTGCGTAGCCCAGTGCCATTCCCACCGCAACTCCGACTGCGAGCCAAACACCGATATTTCCTGCTGCGACCCCGAAAGCGGCGCCCAACGCGGCTCCCAGGGCAAGACCCCATCCTGTGTATTTCGAATTGCCAGACATAAAATTTCGCTCCGCATCTTCACTCGCTTTGCTCCCCAGGGACGAGCTTCGAGCCCGTCCCCTGGTGAGCATCCCCGGCCCCTCGCCACTATTTCGTCAAGGCTTTGTCACCGTTCTCCGGCTTCGGAGCCTTGTCGCCGATCTGCCGGACCTTGGCCAGCAAGTCGCCGAGCGGCATGCCCGAGAGCGTTTCGAACAACGCGGGTACCTGCGCCGCCATCTTGGTGATGTCGCCGGTGATCTTACTCATGCCGGCGGAATCACCGTTGCCTGTTGAGATGACCGTGATTTTGTCGACATTCGCCAACGGACTCGCCAGAGCCCGAACGACGTCTGGCATCCCGCTGATCAGCCGATCGACGATGGCCGCCTGGTTGTATTCCTGGTAGGCCTCGCCTTTCACGTTCATGGCTTTGGCTTCCGCCTCACCTTTCTTGAAGATGATCTCGGCTTCAGCCTCGCCCTGCTGACGGATCGCGGAGGCTTGTCCTTCGGCTTCCGCCATGAGGCGCACTTTTTCGGCTTCGGCAAGCGTCTGAATACGCTGACGCTCGATCTCGGCCTGCTTGAGCACGGTTGCGATCAACTCCTTTTCCCGACGATTGATTTCGGCTTCCTGCACCTTGACCTGCTGCTCCTTCTCGATTTGCTGCACCTTCACCTGCTCAGCGACGACTTGCTGCTGCATGATGTTGGTCTGGATGTCGTAGGCTTTGTCAGCCTGCGCCTGTTGACGTTTTGTGACCTCCTGGAACTGCGCCTTCTTTACTTCGAGGTCGCGTTGCGCCTCAGCCTGCTTGGCTAACGATGCGGTTTCGGCGGCAACGCGTTCCTGATCTGCCTGTGCCTTGGCGACTGCCGCTTCACGTTGCGCTTCCGCGCGCTTGATTGCCGTATCGCGGTCGGCTTCGGCCGCGGCTACATCGGCGTCGCGCTTGATGCGGACGATATCCGGCCGGCCCATGTTGGTGATGTACTCGTTCTTGTCACGCACTTCCTTGATCGTGAACGAGATCACTTCCAGGCCCATCTTGTTCATGTCGTCGGCGCACGTGGAACGCATGCGGTCGGAAACCATCTCCGGCTGCTTGACGATCTCTTCCACCGTCAACTGGCCGATGATGCCGCGCAGGTGGCCTTCCATGACGAGGCGGATCAAGCCCTCGCGCTCCTCGTCGCTTTTCGTCAAGAATTGCTCGGATGCGGTGAGAATCGATTCCGTATCAGATTTCACCTTGATCTGAGCCACTGCTTCGACGGTGACGGCGACGCCTTGCTTCGTATAGAGATCCTGCTGCGGCGCCACGTCGAACGACATCAGTTCGAGTGACAGTCCGCGACAAACCTGCACCATGGGTAACACCAGCGCCCCACCCTTCACGACGCGGGTTCCGCCAAGGCCATACACCAGGAGTGCCTCATGCGGCCCAGCTTTGCGATAGAGCCTGGCCATTCCGCTCATCAGGAACAGGATCACCATCACACCAAGTGCGACGAAGATCCAGATCACCATCACGTTTGACATTCCACTGAACATAAAACGCCTCCCCTCCAACCCTCAGGTCGAGACGCGGCTCGCTACGTCTCTGGCTGCGAAACGGTGCCAGCCAAGTGATTCCAGCCGACCGGCCTTGCATTCGCCGGTTGCGCATTCAAATTGAACTCAATGATCGAGTGGTTCCCATACCACGTGAACGCCAACGTCACGTAAAAAACGATCAGAAGCGCCCACGCCGTGCCTGGCGGCTTCAACGCGTGAGCCACCAGGAGTCCTACCGTGGACACGATCAGCATGAAGCCCATAATGCCGAGGCCCAGCATGATTGCGCCTTCGCGCGAAGTAAATCCGTTCGGACGCCAGTTCGCATCGAAGTGGACCGCCATGCGCGCCGGCAACTGATCCCATGCGCTCCAGTAATTCAGAGCGGTAATGGGCAGAGCCAGCCACATCATCCAGGTCAACGTCTTGAACCAGTTGCGATCCATGTGCCTCCTCCCCGCTTCCGACTTCCCCACTTCTCGCGCATGCGGCACGCGAGAAATGGGGCACCGGTTTTCTTTACGCTTCAAGCTTGTTGCCGGTCGTCAGCTCGTCTTCGCCGGAGATTTCGCTCCAGAGGCGAACATAAGCGATCCCTTTTTCATAACGTTCGACGACCACTTCTGCGCCTTTCGGAATCGCGGCACCATCCTCGCTGCGGGCCCCACAGACGCGCCGCGTTCCCATCTGCGAATAGAGCAATTCTCCCGTTCCGCCCTCGCGAATGGAGACGCAAAGCTTGCCCAGTACGCCGACCATTTCGTAGTCGGCGGGATCCATGTTCTCGTCGGCCGAGATCAGGACGCGGCTGAGGAACAGGAAAATGATTGCGCCACCAACCAGACCGCTGATCACCGCAGCCAGCAATCCGAGCCCGACTCCCAGGGGCGAAAAGCGCGTTAACAGATATCCTGTGCCACCGAACCACGCCAGAAACGCCGCCAGCGAGGGCGGATTAAACGGCGACACGCTGCTGCCGCGCGCGACTCTAGTGCCTGCCACTTTCGCGGCCAGCGGACCATGCGCCGCGGCCTGGCTGGCTCCCGCATGAACCGCCGGCACATGAGAAACCGGAGCGTGGGCCAGGGGCGCGTGTCCGCCGGCGTGACCGTGAAAGTGCGGCAGATGCAGCCGGCCAAAGCGTGAGCTTCCGAAAATAAAAGAGAAAAAGCTGAAGCAGAAGCCGACTGCGAAACAGATCAAGTAGAAATCGGGCCAATCAAATTGGGTCATCGCACTCGCCTCCCTTCCGCCGTTCCGCGACGGTTCTGATTCCCGGCCACGGCCAATTCAGGCCGCAGCGCTTCGAGCAGCCGGTCCGCTAGCCCGGGTGTGTCGAGGATGGCGCCCAGCAACAACAGGCATCGACGCGTGTCTTTCTCGCGAGCGGCCTTGATCAGCACATGGCTGATCTCGGGATCGCTCGCGAAGCGCTCGGAGCCTTGCAGCAGCCAGACGTCAATCTGTCCTTCTACCGTGCGCAAATCCGAAGTCAGCTCGGCGTGGTAGCCCTCCGGGTCGTCCACCAGGAACCCGGGGTGCACCTTGAAGAACTTGGCGAGGAGCGCCCGCGATGACTGCGTCATGTGCGGGCGCGACCCGTTCTCGATCTGCGAGAGATAGGACTGGCTGATGCTCTGTCCCTTGCCCAGCTCGGCGCGAATGGCGCGCACGAGTTCGAGTTGGGTCATCGGCCGTCCCAATCCCCGGAGAGACCCTTCGACCTCCCGCAGGTAGCGGATTTTCTCGCCAACCCTCACGTTCGCTCCTATTCCAGATCGAGATATTTATATTGCAATTTGCGATTTGTGTCAAGAAATGTAAAAACTGGGAGATCAATGCGTTGCGAGCGCCGGGCGCCATGAACGATTAGCTGTGAGTCTCGAGCAAGCAAAGCATGGATAATCGCTGCTCGTTGCGCATTCCTCATCGCTAAAAGAGAAACGCCCCCGGGCGAATCCGGAGGCGTTGCATATTTGCACTACTCGCAGACTTACTGGCGGCGGCCGTTGTGCTTGTCGCGGTAGATCTGGCGCGACATTTTATTCTGCTGATGATTGACCTGCGCACGCTCCTGCGGAGTGAGCTTCCCGCCGTTGGCTTTTCGATCGTTTCTTACTTCATGGTTGATTTTCGCTTCCTTGTTTTCCAGGTGCGCGGCTTCGCCCGCAGTCAGTTGACCGCTCTTGATGCCTTGAGCGATGCGGTCTTGCTGATTCTCTGCACGCTCGCCGACCTCACTCTTCGGATTTGTGTTTTGCACCGCAGAGTTGTGCTTGTCCTGGTAGATCTGTTTCGAGAGCTGGTTCTGCTGCTGGTTCAGCGTCGCCTTGTCGGCGTTGGTGAGCTTGCCATTATCGAGCTTGCGCATGTCGCGCTCTTCCTGGTTCAAACTCGATTCCTTTTTCTCGAGGTTGGAGGTTTCGCCGGCGGTGAGTTGTCCGCTGGCAACACCATTCGCGATGCGGTCCTGCTGATTTTCTTTGCGATCCTGAATGGTCTGGCCGGTAACAGGCTGCGAATTGCTTTGCGCGAAGACCGGCAGCGCCAACAAAGCCAACGCCGCGGTCAAGACACTGATCTTCACTTGGTTCTTCATGGATCTCTCCCTTTCATCCTGATCTATTGAGTCTTGATACTGCGTGGCCACTCATGGGAAAGAAACACGGAGTGTAAAGAAATGTTGTGCGAATTTTTTGGAAGCAAATTGAGGGACTTGCAGGCTAAAAACCGCACCGGAAGCAGGTTTTAATACTTTCGGGTGGAGGCTAGATCCCGGCCTCGATGCGCGAACGAGGATCGAGATAGTCGCGCAGGGCGTCGCCGATGAAATTAAAACTCAGAACTGCCAGCATGACCGCGAGCGCGGGAAAGACCACGAGGTGCGGGGCGTTGAATAAATACGAGCGGCCATCGTTGAGCATCGATCCCCAGCTGGCCGTTGGCGGTGGTACACCGAGGCCGAGGAAACTCATGGTGGCTTCGGCGAGGATAGCCCCGGCCATGCCGATGGCAGCCTGCACGATCACGGGCTGGATGATGTTCGGGAGAATGTGGAAGACGATGATGCGGAGATCACTGGCGCCGAGGGCGCGGGCAGCTTCGACGAATTCGCGTTCGCGCGCGGCCAGGACTTGTCCGCGGACCAGGCGCGCGTATCCAACCCATCCGCCGAGTGAAAGTGCCAGCACGAGATTGAAAATGCCCGGGCCGCGAAAGGCGACGAAGGCAATGGCGATGAGAATGCCCGGGAACGACAGAAACGCATTCATCAAAACGATGTTGACGAAGCGGTCAATGGCTCCTCCGTAGTATCCGGCGATTGAGCCGATCACCAGTCCAAGAGCGAGCGAGGTGAGTACGACGCAAGTGCCGACGAGCATCGAGATACGAGCACCGTAGACCACCCGGGAGAGAATGTCGCGGCCGAGCTCGTCAGTGCCGAGCCAGTGCGCGGAAGAAGAGGAACTGAGACGGGCAGGCAGTTGAATGGCGGCCGGATCTTGCGAAGCAATCCAGGGCGCGAATAGCGCAAAGATCACGAAGATGAGAACCATCACGACGCCGGCAGCAGCGAGCGGGTTATGGCGCGCCGCTTGCCCCATTCCTTGCAGCATTAGCGAACGCCGGGAAGCATCGCGAATGGGAATATCTGCAGTCGACATGCGGTCTCATCTTACCAGCGGGCCAACGTTACGGAACGCTTTTGAAGTCGAAGTAAGCCAGATTCATGTTTCCCCCTTCGACAATGTGAATGGTGAGCACGCTGGTTCCGGCAGGAAGACGAAGCCGGGCAAGATTCTGCATGACATTCCAGTGATGCCATTGCCGCCAAGCGATGGGGTCGGCGGCGTTGAATGTGGAATGAATCGCTAGAGCGGGCGTCGCCGGGCTTCCGTTCACGTCGAGTGAAATGGATCCACCACGATTCGACGTATACAGAAGATCCGCGGTGTAAATTCCTGCGTGAGCGACCTGCACGGTGAGGTTGAACCATTCCCCAGGCTCGGTCCATCCGACATAGAGCTGATTTTCAGGAGGCTGAAGCGTTTCGTAAGGGCTGTTATCGATCTCATCGTGAAACTTCGTATAGGAAGTATCGACGCCCTCGTTTTTGCGAAATTCGTTAAGGTAGCTTCCGTCGGCAGGATTCAGAGCGCCGCTTCCGCTGTTCTTCGAATCGGAGTCGTGATAGGCGACTCCCTCACCGCCGCGGTCATAGAAAGCGCATTCGACTTTTCCCGGAATCTTCTGCGCACCGCCATGATAGCGGCTGTCTTCGTAGGGAATGCCCTTGTAGTTCTTGAAGAAATCATCAGCACTCTGTGCCGGGGAATTCGCGGTGGAAAGCAAGATGGCCAGCAGTCCGCAAGCCCGCGCGAGGAAAAAGAAGTTCGTCTGTAACACGTTACAAATATTACCCCTTCGGCGCCAAACTTCGAACCCGAGATGGCACGCAACTTCGGCGGGGAAGGTGTGTTCGAATTCGTGACGGGGCTGTCAAACTCTCGAAAAGATGGTGTTCCGAAGGTCACTGCATTCAGTGGCCAGTTGCCGAAGTATGCCCCGTCCGTGCGGAACACGGCAGGAGTTCCACATTTGCGTAAGATGGCGTTCCGGTTTCCTGCACCGGAGAAAACTTAATCCAAAGAGGACCAATCGATGAAGAAAGTTCTTTCGGTTTCAGCTCTTGCCTTGTCTTTCGTTGCGGGTGCAGCCTTGTCAGCGCAAGTTCGCGACTGGCATGATCTTGATGGCGTTCACAAGCACGTCAACGAGGCCATTCGTGAAATGGAGCGTGCCCGTGCGGCCAATCACTACGACATGGACGGCCATGGCGTGAAGGCCGAGGAGCATCTGCGAGCCGCGGAGCGGGAGTTGGATATGGCGGTGCAGGCCGCGCGGCGGTAAGCAATCGAAATTGCTTCAGAGGGAGGGCGGCTCTCGACGCTGCCCTTCTTTAGTTACTGCCTGATCCTCGGATTCGCCACCGTGTACAGAACATCGGTTAGAAAGTTTACTGCTACGTAGGTCAGGCCGATCGCGAGGATGCAGCCCTGCACCAGGTAGTAGTCGCGGGCGGAGATGGCATCGATGGTGAGGCGCCCGATGCCGGGCCAGGAAAAGATTTTCTCAGTCACGATCGCGCCGGCCAGCAGCGCACCGAATTGCAGTCCGAGGACCGTGAGAACCGGAATCATGGCGTTGCGCAGGGCGTGACGATATACGACAGTGCGCTCCGGCAAACCTTTGGCGCGGGCGGTGCGAATATAGTCCTGATTCAGTTCTTCGAGCATGGACGTGCGCACCATGCGCGTGAGGATCGCAGCCATCGATCCTCCCATCGTGATTGCCGGAAGGACAAGATGCTCAATGCCTCCGGCGCCGGAAACCGGCAGCAATCCCAGTTTTATGGCGAACAGAATAATGAGAATGGGGCCGAGCGCGATGTTGGGAAAGGAAAGCCCGAAGAGACTGACAACGGAGATGACACGATCTTTCCAGCGATTGGGATGCTGGGCGGAATAGACGCCGGCGGGCAGTGATAGAAGGATCGCAATGAACAGCGCGGCCACCGTTAACTCAAACGTGTAGGGGTAGCGCTGGAGCAGCATGTGCGTCACGGTCTGGTTGTAGCGGATAGAGCGTCCCAGATCGCCGTGCAGAACACCTTTCCAGTAGAGCAGGTATTGATCTCTGAGCGGCAAGTCGAGACCGTAAGCGTGGCGGATGGCAGCGATATCGGCTGGCGGCGCGCCCTCCCCGAGCATCTGCTGGATGGGATCTCCGGGAACCAGGTGAATCAGGAGGAAGACGATGCTGACCACCAGCCAGATGACCGGGAGGGTGTAGAGGACGCGTTGGAGGACGGATTTCAGTGGTTATGTATTTCGTGGTTCGTCGTTAGTTGTTGGCCGTTAGTCGTTTGCTGCTTTGCGTCTTTTGCGCGGGCGGACCGTCAGTTCTCAACTGGATAACTTTCAGATCGTTCATGGACGCTGCAGAATCCAGGCACCGTCTTCATCCTCAAAATAGGCTAGCTTGCCCGGCACGAAAGAGAGAAACGTACCGAGATGACGGCCGAGTTCGATCAAAACATCACTTACCAACATCAACCTTCCATCAAGCTCCGAATCCTCCGAGATTACCCAGCAGGAGTCGGGCACTCGCAACCCTTTCAGCACAGACTCCAGCCCAGACGGGCTGAGACGGATTTCGCGCGCGTAACGCGGATCAAGGTGCTTGAAATGGCCAAGCTCACGCAAGAATTTGCGCCGTGTCGTCGGCTTGGCAATGAAATCAAGGTAGCGCTGACGCTTCGTTGGTAGAAAGAACGCTTTGATCAATTCCTCCTCATGATTCACGAATGCCTTCCCCCATCATCCATCCTGCTTGCGAGATGCGCGACCACTCGCCGCTGCGACGGCGCTACTGCTTCCACCTCAATCTCCGACTTGCTTGGCGGCTTCAGCTTCGCCTTCCACCTTGGCCATTTTCTCGATTCGTACCCGTGCGATGCGGTGACCTTCCATCTCCTCGACCGTATAGCGGCGGCCTTCGAACTCGAAGGAATCGCGCAGCATCGGGATGCGTTGCAGGCGGGCGAGGATGAACCCCGCGAGCGTTTCGAATCCCGCATCGCGGGGCAGGGTTACGCCGTACTCAGCCTCCAGGTCTCGTATATTCACGGAACCTTCCAGCACCAGCACCGATTCGTCCTCGAGAGCGGGCTCGCTTGGTGAAACGTCGAACTCATCCTCGATATTTCCCACGAGTTGCTCAAGGATGTCTTCCACGGTAATCACGCCGGCAGTCGATCCGAATTCGTCAACCACGACGGCGAGATGGCGGCGACGCTCTTTGAATTCCGCAAGCAATTCGTCCAGAACCTTCGTCTCTGGCACAACCAGCACGTCATGCATGATCTGCCCGATCTGCACTTTCGAGATGCGGGTGGAGCTGGTTTGACCGAGATTGCTGAGGCGGAGACGCATCCAACGCATCAGGTCCTTGTAATAGAGGACGCCAACGATGTGTTCTGGACCGCGCTGGGGATCGTAGACAGGAACCCGCGAGTGCTGGCCTTCCACAACGCGGACCAGGGCGTCATCGAGCGTCAGATCGGAGGGCAGCGAGAAGATATCGGGGCGCGCGACCATGACCTCGCGGACCGTGATGCTGTCGAGTTCAATGGCGCTATGGATCATCTCTTCCTGGGATTCCGGGATCTGGCCGAACTGGCGGCTGGCGGTCACGATAAGTTTCAGTTCGTCGGGCGAGTGAACGGCGCCGCCCCGCCTGGCGAGCTGGGCTCCAAATAGGCGCAATACGAGGCCGCCGGAGCGGCGCATGAAGAACAGAATCGGCCGGCCGATGGTCAGGAAGGCTTCCATGGGCGCAGCCACGGCGAGGGCGATTTGCTCGGCTCGCTGCAACGCCAGCGTCTTGGGGACCAGTTCCCCGAGGATCACATGCATGTAAGTGATCAGGCTGAAGGCGATGGCAATGGCGATGCTGTGCGCGTAGATGGCCGAATGCGGAACGCGGTGCACGAACTGCATACCTTCGACCAAGCGGGCGACCATGGGCTCGCCGATCCAGCCGAGGGTCAGGCTGACCATGGTGATGCCGAGTTGAACACCATTTACGACTTCATCGAGGTGCTGATGGAGGCGCAAAACGGCCCGGGCACCGATGCGTCCGGAATCGATGAGCTGCTGGATTCGGGTCTCGCGCACGCTCACGAGGGAAAACTCGGCAGCGGCGAAGAAGGCATTGGCTGCGACCAGGAGCAGGATCAGCAAGACCCGGAGCAGCACAAAGGCGATCATGGAGGGCTAATTTTAACATTACAAAGTAGTTGGGCGCGGCATAGGAAGGGCTCACGAGTGAGCCGGGTCACAAAATTTGCGACAGGAATCCGCTATCCTTTTGAAAGACATCGGGTCTAACTGGCAGAACCCGAAAGTTCCACGGTCGCCGATCATCGAGTTGCCAGATTTTGCTAGGTCGTCAAAATTCCTCCTGTGAAGAAAAAAGCAGGAACCAAAACAAATTCAGCTACGTAGAAGATAGTGAAGCTGCAATACCCAGATTTCCACCGTTCTGCGGGAGCGAGCGGTGAAGCACTCCGAAAGAGCTGCAAAATCCCCAAGGAGGCGTTGTGAACGGTAACGGCAATCATAGGAAAAAGCGTCGCGGATTATTCATCTGGGGCGGTATTGGGCTAGTGATCGTGCTGCTCATTGCAGTTGGCGTGATCGTGGCCAAGAGTGGCGGCACGAAGATCGATCCGACCAAGCTGGCCAAGGTGGAACGCGGTGACCTGGCGAAGAGCGTGGTTGCGACCGGCAAGGTGACCCCGATCACGAAGGTCGAAGTGAAATCGAAAGCCAGCGGAATTGTGAAAAACCTGCTGGTCGATTACGGAGACCGGGTGAAGAAGGGACAGTTGCTATGCCAGCTCGACAAGGTCGAGATCGAGGCGCAGGTGGCGCAGTCCAAGGCGGCGCTGGAGGCGGCGGAGGCGAACCTCGCCAGCTCCCAGGCAGATTTCGAGCGCGCCAAGGTTGACGCGGAGGGTCCGGATGTTCCTCCGCTGAAGCGCGCGTATGACCGTGCGATCGGAATGGCGAAAGACGGTGTTGTTTCGGCCTCAGCGCTGGATGATGCCGAAAAGAATTACACCATGGCGGTGAACAAGCAGAATGTCGCCAAGGCGCAGGTCGCGGTATTGAAAGCGAAGATTGCGCAATCGCAGGCACAAGTCGTCGAAGATCAGGCCAACCTGAAGCAGTTGGAAGAACAGCTGAGTTACACCGACATCATTTCTCCGATCGATGGCATCGTCCTGTCGCGCGACGTGCAGATGGGCGACGCGGTAAGTTCGATTCTCGTCCTGGGATCCACGGCGACGCTGGTCATGACGTTGGGCGACACGAGTGAAGTCTACGTGAAGGGCAAAGTCGACGAGAGCGACATTGGCAAGGTTTACCTCGGACAGCGTGCGCGCATCAAAGTCGAGTCGTTCAAAGACAAGACGTTTGACGGCAAGGTGACGAAAATTTCTCCAATGGGCGTGGAAAAGGACAACGTCACAACCTTTGAAGTCCGAGTCTCGATTCAGAATCCGGGCGGCGAATTGAAAGCTGAGATGACTGCCAACGCCGAAATCATCCTGGAAGAACACAAGAACGTCCTGCAGATTCCGGAAGGCTCCATCCTGTACGACAAGGATAAGAAGGCTTCGGTCGAAATCCCGGATCCCAAAGGAAAAGACGGCAAAGATAAAGTTGCCGTCAACATTGGGATTTCAAATGGAGCGAAGACCGAAGTGCTCAGCGGCCTGAAGGAAGGCGATCAGGTCGTACTGCAGTAAGTTCAGCTTCGAGTCGCGAGTCCCGAGACCCGAGCCGAAACGATGACTCGTCTCGCGACTCACGACTCGGGACTCGCGGCTCCCATGACTCTCTCCGAAATATTGCGACAAGCGGTGGCGACGTTCCGAGCACACAAGATGCGAACGTTCCTCACGATGTTCGGTATCGTGTGGGGAATTTCGTCGGTGATCTTGCTGGTCGGCCTGGGACGCGGCTTCGTCGTCGATCAGAAGAAACACATGGAGACGCTGGGCAAGGACCTCGTCATTACGTGGGGAGGCCGGACCAGCACTCAGGTAGGCGGACGCGCGGCGGGACGCGAGATTCACCTGAACGTCGATGACGCCGAGCTGATTCGCGACGAGTGCTACCTGGTGAAGAACGTCAGCCCAGAGTTACGACGGACGATTCCGGAAGTCAGCCAATTTAACTCTGCGAACCGCGGTGTTGTTGGAATGTGGCCATCGTACCAGCAGTTCCGGTCGCTGAAGATTTCCGAAGGCCGCCTGATTACAGACGATGACGAGCGCGAAGGCCGGCGCGTCCTCGTGTTGGGATCAAAGGCGTACCGGCAGCTGTTCCCAGGACAACCGGCGGTCGGCGCCACCGTGCTCGTGAAAAGCGTGCCTTACTCCGTAGTCGGAGTTCTGCAAGAGAAGAAGCAGAATTCGAATTACAGCGGGCCTGACAACGATTACCTCTTCGCACCTTACTCGGCGGTGTCGCGCGATTTCCCTCCACCGGACAAACCGGGAGCCGGCATTACGCGCGGGTACCTCGACGATATCGTATTTGAAGTTGGGGATCCGGAGACTCATGAAGAAGCGGTTCTACAGGTGCGGCGAACGATCGCGCGCGTCCGGCACTTTGACCCTCTGGACAAAGACGCACTCTTCATCTGGGACACGATGGATGGGGCCAAGCAACTGGCGAAGATTTTCGGCGTCGTGACATTGTTCTTCGGCTGCGTGGCGATCGTGACGCTGTGCCTGGGAGGGATCGGGGTGATGAACATCATGCTGGTCTCCGTTACGGAACGCACGCGCGAGATCGGAACCCGCAAAGCCATCGGCGCCACCAAGCGCGATATTCTGCGGCAGTTCTTTGCCGAATCGGCGATGTTGACCATCGGGAGCGGGATGCTGGGCCTGACTTTTGGCATGGGAACATGCCTCGCGCTGGAAACTCTGCCGTTGCCCGATTTCGTTCCTCATCCGATCGTTTCGCCGATCTCAATTATTGCGTCAATCCTTACGCTTTCGCTGATTACCGTGACGGCGGGCATGTATCCGGCCCGGCGCGCGGCCGATATGACACCTGTGGAGTCGCTACGTTATGAATAATTCACGACAAGTCCGTTCCGCCTCTTGCTTCAGCCGGGCGATCCTCCCCGCCGTGCTGGTTGCTTTGTTCACCACCGCGTCCGCCTTCGCCTCGTCACCTTCCGGCACCTTCGACAAAACACTTTCGGTTACGGGGCCCGTTGATCTCGAGGTCTTGACCCGTTCGGGCGATGTGACTGTCCGTGCGGGCGCTTCCGGATCGGTGCAAATTCACGGGAAGATTTTCGTTGGCGATCGCTGGCTGATGGGCAGCCGCGAAGGCGATGTGCACGCCATCGAGCAAAATCCTCCGATCCGGCAGGACGGGAATAACGTGCATATCGACTACGTGAACATGCGGGACATCTCGGTTGATTACGAAATCACCGTTCCAGCGCAAACGGCGGTTCGTACGAAGAGCGGTTCCGGCGACCAGGTAATTGAAGGCACGCACGGGAATGTCGAAGTGCAAACCGGATCGGGCAACATACACCTGACAAATTTGACCGGAGAAGTCCGCCTGCAGACGGGATCGGGTGACGTACGGGCGCGATCGATCTCCGGAGCCGTCCGAGGTGGCACGGGCAGCGGAGACATCGAAGTTCAGGAAGCTGGACCGGGTGACATCGACTTGCATACAGGATCGGGTGGCATCAATGCCCGGGGCATCCAGGGCGCGTTTCACGGCGAGACCGGCAGCGGAGACATTACTGCGGAAGGAACGCAGACTGGCGCGTGGGAACTTCATACGGGATCGGGCGGCGTACGCGTGCGATTGCCGGGGAATGCCGCATTCGACGCGGACATTTCCACCAGTTCCGGCTCCATCAACATGGATGCGCCGGTCGAGATGACCGTTCAAGGCCGCGTCGAGGAAGCGCACAAGCACATCCGCGGGAAGGTTCGGGGCGGCGGACCGCTACTCACGGTTCGGACCGGCTCGGGAGATATTCACGTGGAGTGAGTTGAGATCGAGGCTTCAACGTTCCACGTTTCAAAAGTTTCAGTGTTTTCGGAGGAAGACAGTTTGCGAAACTTTGCCACTGCGAAACATCAGCAAGGCTGAAGCAACGCACGTTCGGACTATGTTTCTAAAAGAGCTCATTTCGCAGGGTTGGCAGGCTCTGATGCGGGACCGGATGCGGTCGGCGCTCACGATGCTGGGAATCGTGTGGGGCCTGGCTTCCGTTGTGTTGCTGCTTGCATATGGGCAAGGCCTGGGCGGATGCGTGCTCCACGCGTTTCTGAACATGGGGAACAATGTCATCGTGATGTGGCCGGGGCAGACGAGCATGCAGGCCGGCGGCCAGCGCGCGGGCAAGCCCGTGAAATATGAACTCGAAGACGTAGAAGCGATCCGCGACGAAGTTCCGATCGTGCGCGCCGTTAGCGGCGAGATCGACCGCGACTTTGGATTCAAAATCGGGACGCGAGTCGTGTCGATCATGATCCGCGGCGTGGATATGCCGTACGGCCAGATGCGGAAGCTGGATTTGGCCGATGGCCGCTACTTCAGCGAGACGGACTTCTCTGATCATCGCCGCGTTGTGATTCTGGGATATGAGGCGGCCAAAAAAGTATTTCAAGGCGCTCCGGGCGTGGGCCAACACGTCGAAATTGGCGGCATGGATTTCGAAGTCATCGGCACCATGCGCAACAAGATCCAGGATTCGATGTATCAGGGGCCGGATAACGAGAATGCCTTTATCCCCTTTGCCCTGATGCGCGATTTGAAAAACCTGCGCGATCCCGACGAGATCATCATTCAGCCGACTGCGCCGGAGCTAAACAAGAAGGCGCTGATGGCGGTGCGCGAGGTGCTGGCCCGGAGGCATCACTTCGATCCCAAGGACGACAAGGCCACGCCGGAGTGGGACACGATCGAAGATCGCAGCATGATCAATGCATTCTCCTACGGTCTGCAGGCTGTGCTGGGGCTCATTGGAGTCTGCACGCTAGCGGTAGGCGGGATTGGCGTGATGAATATCATGCTGGTGTCGGTCACGGAGCGTACGCGCGAAATCGGGCTGCGGAAAGCCATTGGAGCGCGGCCGCGGCACATCCTGGTGCAGTTCCTGCTCGAAGCGCTGGTGCTGACGTTTATCGGCGGCATGGTCGGGATCCTGGTGGCCGAATTCCTGACGTGGGTCATCCCTCCGATGCCCCTGTATGACGAGTTCTACAAGACGACCGACCACGAGGGCGCGATCTTTTTGCACGCGTCCATGGGCGTCATGATGGCCTCATTCATCATCCTGTCGATGGTAGGAATCGTCTCCGGTTTCTTCCCTGCCCTGAAAGCTTCGCGGCTAAACCCGATTGAAGCGCTTCGCTACGAATAACCGCAAGAAAGCGCACATCTTTACAGCATTCATCGTTCTTTTTGATGGCCCGCTTGCGATTATCGCGATGAAAGGCCCGTAATAGAAAAAATGTCGGATGGGCTTCCGATCTGTTGGAGATAGGCTTCGGCGCGTTGGGTGCCATTCTGAAAGCCCCTGAACTTCGCGACTGTGTCCTGCAAATCATAGTAGCGGTCCGGGGTCTGGCTGGCGTGCGCGTAGCAGGCAGCTTTTTTGGTATCACTGACGGTCGTGATGTCCACATAATGCGTGGGCGCCGGGAACTGGGTTGTGTCCTCGCCATCTGACACTTCGTAGTAGTAGAGGGCGAACCGGCGGCTTGCCCGCTTCCATGATTCGTAAGTCAAATTGGCGATGGCCCGGTGGTCTGCGTGATTGTCGATCGGCCATTGGGTGAGGACTGCGTCGGGATTCTCGGTGTCCAAAATCTTCTGGAACGCATCGTAGTGCGCGTTATCGACAATCGCGTGACCGTTGGTCTGGTTCGCATAGGCAGGACGTGCCTTGAGGATTTCGCAGGCTCGCTTTGCTTCCGCCATTCTCACGGAAGCAGAGGTCTCCCACGCACCGTCATTCAGATACAGCAGCACGACTTCGTGTCCAAGGGAAGTGAGTCGGGCAACGGTCCCGCCGCAACCGTACTCCGGGTCGCCAGGATGACCGCCGGTGATTACGATTTTGCTCTTGCGCGGCTGTGAGTTTGAGTTGGTCTGCGCCATAGATGCAGATGAGGCGGCCGCTAACGCTCCCGCTGCCTTCAGTAGTTCTCGACGATTCATGGCCTGCTCATCTCCGACTGTTTTAAACTGTCGCTTATTTCACGGCCCAGAACGGCTGCTTCGCCGGAACGAATTCCACCGGCACATCCTTCACAAATTCTTTGAGCCAGCGGGTACACTCCTCCATCCCCGCTTGTTCGCTGGGGATGTGTCCAATCACGATGAGAGCTTTCTCCCGGCCTTGTGTAGCGGCATCGGCGGCATATTCCACGGTCTCCCACTCGCGAGTCTCTCCAACGAGCAGTACCTGGACGTCGTCGCGCTCCAGCAGATGCGTCTCATGCTCGAATCCGGCGGCTCCGGGACTCAACGCGAGGTTGGTTACCTTCATCGCAGAGTCCCCGACTACGCGCACCACGGGTGATTCCAGTTTCCGGGATACGTCCTCGGCTAATTCTTGGACTGTCGTTTGCGGGACCACGAATAGGAATTGGTTGTCCGGCTTCTGAAATTTCTCCCATCCGAGCGCATGGACCATGCCGGCCTCGATTCCATCGGGATGGCGTAGATGCCAATAGTCATGGAATCTCCACACGACCATGCCATGCTTTTCTATAAATGCCTTCTTCTCCGCCCACACCGGATCGGTCGCGGGCATACCTTCGGGGGTATCGAGATGGGCGTAGAAAGTAGGCTCGTGAGTAATTACAAAATTCAAGCCTTTTTTGGACGCGCGCTCCAGCACATCCATGGTCGCCATCATGGTCACGGCGATGCCCTTTACAGGCGTGTTGGGGTCCCCGGCCTTGAAGGTGTCGACCGTGCCCTGCGTCCACTGCATTCCAATCTGCTTCTGGATTTGTGAAACCACTTGCTGTGCCGTGATCTGCTGGTTCTGTGCCAAAGCAGAAGCGGCAATCAGTACGAGCGTAAGATTCAAAATCCACGTCAATTCATTCTGTCTTCTCACCATCATTCGACTCCCCTTCGTCCATTCGCGTGTGCACGTTGTGCCAACGGCTGGCTGATCGCCGTTCGTTCGTCACGAAACGACTCCGCACTTTTCCAATCATTACCTCGGTGCCTTGACGCCCGCTTCCCAGGCAAGTAACTTCGGATTATCGGGAAAAATCTCGTCTCCTATTCTTCTTCCAGCGAGGAACCAGTTTGGCGCATCGTCCGATTATTACTCTTACCACCGATTTTGGGACCAATGATCATTTTGTGGGCGCGATGAAGGGAGTTATTCTCGAAATCGTGCCGGAAGCGGCCGTCGTTGACATCACGCATGCTGTGCAGGCGTTTGATGTGCTAGACGGCGCCATCGCGATCTCGCAGACTTACTCGTATTTTCCGACTGGGACGGTGCATCTCATAGTTGTCGATCCAGGGGTGGGTACGACGCGACGGCCGATTATCGCCTCCAGTGATGGATATCATTTTGTGGCGCCCGACAATGGCGTGCTCTCGATGGTATACGCGCGGGAAGAGCGAATTCACGTCCGGCATGTCACGTCTGACCACTACTTCCACCAACCCGTTAGCAACACTTTTCATGGGCGAGACGTTTTTGCGCCGGTCGCGGCTTATCTTGCCAAACAAGTCGACTCGCACAAGTTCGGAGATGAGATCGAAGACTTTGTGCGTTTCGCAGCGCCCCGTCCGAAAGCGGCTGGCGAAAACCGCATACGCGCAGTTGTATTGAAGGTGGACCGCTTCGGAAACCTGATCACCAATATCACACCGCAAGATATTCCAGCGCTGTTCAAGGCGAAGCCTGGCGCATTCAAGATCGCGGTTGGAAGCAAGGAGATCACGGCCATCCGCTCAAACTATGCCGAAGGCGCGCCGGGAGAGGTATTCGGCATCCTCGGCAGCATGGGGTATCTGGAGATCTCGGCAAATCGGGCGCCCGCCGCACAACTCACGGGGGCGGGAAAAGGCACGGAAGTCAGCGTGGTACTAGGCGAGGCGGCGGCAGCGGGCAAGTAACTGGGTCTCTTTCAAACCACCAAACACTCTAGGGATTCCGCGGCCTCGGATGCGCATACCGCTCCATCTGTCCCGTCCACTTCAGAAACCGCAACAGCTCGCTGCGCTCTCGCCACACAAACTCCCAGAATTCCAAAAAACCAATCTGAGTCATCTTGACGCCGGTATAGGTTTCAATGCGCCAAAGTAGATACGGACTGCGCCAGGGAGCGAGGCGATGTCCCTTGGTGGCGTTCCAGAGGAAGCGTAGACGGGAGCGCATAGTGACACATAATTACCATAAAACCAGTTGCCCGCCTATGATTCAGCGAGCTTTTGGAAGTACTTTCGGCATGATGATTCGGGCTCTTTGGAGCAGAGGAAACCTTCCGGTTTCGCTCGAATGTGCAGCCAGGAGACTGTAGCTGCATCATGCTAAAATCCATTCTCCGCCTGGGAATACCTCTCCATGACTGACGAAAACGCCCGCCAGAAGGCCGAAGAGCGCTACTACGCCGCATTAGATCTCATGGCGGAAGGCGACCTGGTGAAAGCAGTGGTTGCTTACCAGGAGTCGTTAGAAGCGGACCCGGATTTTACCGAGGCCATGCATGGGCTGGCACGGGCTTTGCAAGATTTACAACGCTTCGACGAGGCAATTGAAGTTGCACGGAAGATTGCGGAGATCGATCCTGATGATGTGCTTGCCCACACGAGCTTATCCGTTCTCTACCAGAAAAAGGGAATGATCGCCGAGGCCGAAGCGGAAGGCGCTAAGGCGCGAGTGCTGGGGTGGAAACAGCAGTTGAAGAAAAGCTAGCTGTCAGCTCTCAGCCTTCGGCTTTTGGGCCTCGGAAGATCGAGGAGTGTTAACTCCTGTCGGTGTTGAAACACTCAGTCAGCAAAAATGGTCGGAAACCCTGCAATAGGAAGCACTACTGAGCCAACGGCCTATAGCTGAAAGCTACAACCCGTACTTCTTCATCAAATGGCGGAATGAGCGGTAGGAGATGCCAAGTACATCGGCGGCTTTGGTCTGCACGCCCCCACTCTGGTTGAGGGCGCTCTGCAGCAGGGATCGTTCGATACCGGCGACGTAATTCTCCATCTGCATGCCGTCGGGAATCGTCATATCGGAACCGATCTCCGGCAGGCCGCCGGCGCCCATGGCGGCAGCAGCGGCGCGCGCTTTGGGGCGCTCGGCCGGAATTTCCACGTGCAGTTCTTCGCTGGTTTCTAGGGCAACCGCGCGCTCGACAGTGTTCTCCAGCTGTCGGACGTTGCCCGGCCAGTCGTACTCGCAAAGCGCTGAAAGTGATCCGGCGTGCACGCGCAGAATGCTGCGCCCGGAGGCGGTCGCGTATTTTTTCAGGAAATGGTTGGCCAGTAGCGGAATATCTTCGCGGCGTTCGCGCAGCGGAGGCACGCGAATCGGGATCACGTTCAACCTGTAATAAAGGTCCTCGCGGAAAAGGTTCTCGGTGACCGCCTTGTCGAGTTCGCGGTTGGTGGCGGCGATAACCCGGACATCGATCGAGATTTCGCTGGTGCTGCCGACCGGGCGTACCGTGCGTTCCTGCAGTACACGCAGCAGCTTGACCTGCATGGCCAGCGTCATTTCGCTGATTTCGTCGAGAAAGATGGTTCCGCCGTCGGCGACCTCGAAGAGTCCGCGCTTGTTCTGGCTTGCTCCTGTAAATGCGCCTTTGAGATAGCCAAAGAGTTCGCTTTCCAGAAGAGTTTCGGGGAACGCTCCGCAATTGACGGAGACGAAGGCCTCGGTAGCGCGCGGCGAGCAAACGTGCACGGCCCGGGCGACGAGTTCTTTTCCGGTGCCGCTCTCCCCATGGATGAGTACGGTGCTGGCCGTGGAAGCGACGGTGCGAACTGTCTGCTTCAACTTTTCCATGGCCGCGCTGGAGCCGATGATGTTATCGAGCGAGTTGCGGGTCGCGGCATCGCGGCGAAGGGCGAAGTTCTGACGGCTGAGATTGAGCTTTTCGAGCGAGCGATTCAGCGCCAGTTTGATCTCGTCGACCAAGCCGGGGCTCTTGCGGATATAGTCGGAGGCGCCTCCCGCCTTCACTGCTTCGACGGCGGCCTCGTAATCATCGACGGCCGTAATGAGGATCACAGCCGAATCGGGCGAAACCTTATGGGCATGACGCAGGACTTCGATGCCATCCACATTGGGCATCTTGATGTCGGTAATGATCACGTCGTAAAGCGCGCCATCAATCTTGTTCTTGGCTGCCTGCCCGTTCTGAACGGTCTCGATCCGGTGGCCCTCGCGGCGCAAGGAGATATCGAGCATTTCGCAGATGGAGCGCTCGTCGTCACAGACCAGAATGTTAGCCACGGGACCTCCCTCCTGCCGCGGCCGCCAGAGGCTGCGACAGAGTCAGGACATCACCCTTTGCCGCTACCATGGGCCCGACCAAAGCACCGGCCTCAGCGTCCATACGGCGCAAGCGCAGAACGAAGGTAGTTCCCTGTCCTGGCTTGGAGCGCGCCCACACCTTGCCCTCATGCGCCTGCACGATCTGGTAAACAATGGCCAGCCCGAGGCCAGTACCGCCCTCGAAGTTCGATTGAAAGGGCTCGAAAATTTTCTCGATCTGTTGCGGAGTCATGCCGGTACCGGTGTCGCTCACACCCACCTGCCAGTCGTCGCCCAGTGATTCAACACTGATGGTGAGTGTGCCTCCACCCTTCATCGCCCGGACGGCGTTTTCGCAAAGATTCCAGAACACCTGCTTGATCCGGTCGCCGTCCCCGAAAACACAGGCTTCTCCCACGGAGAACTGGCGCCGGATGGTGATGCCGGTCTCTTCGGCGGCCAGGCGGTGATCGAGCAGTGTGAGCGTGTCCTCCACCAACTGAATCAGGTCGGCTTTGCCGAAGTGGTACTGCTTCGGGCGGGAGTAGGCCAGGAAATCGGTGATGATGGCATTCAGACGCTGGGACTCGCGGGTTACGATGTCGAGCAGATGGCGATGCTCCTCGCTCATCTCCGGCACTCCGGATAGCATGCTGACCGAGCCGGCGATTGAGGTGAGCGGGTTGCGAATCTCGTGGGCGATGGCGGCGGCCAGGCGCCCTACGGCCGCCAAGCGATCCTGCATGCGCACTTCCCGCTCCAGGCGCCTGATTTCGGTGAGGTCGTCGAAAGCATAGACATATCCGAAATCCTCTCGCTCCGGGACGGTCAAGGCCGCAACCCGCACGCGAAACGTCTTGCGGAAGCGGGTGGGCAGATCGAAGCGCACTTCGGCGTGATGGTTTTGAGACTCCACCGTGGGCAAGGGATCAAGGAACAGCCGCCCGACGGGGGTTCCGACGAGGTCGGTAGCGGTGCGCTCCAGCAACTTCTGAGCCGCCGCGTTCACCAGAGTGATCCGCCCGTCGAGGCCGGTGGTAATCAGGCCGCTGCTCACCGAGTGAATGATGTTCTCGTGCAGCGCCTGCAGGTTTTCGAGCGCGCCGCTGGTATCTTTCAGTTGCACGCCAACCTGGCGCAGTTTCGCGGTCAGGAGCCCGGCGAGATAAGCGACGGCGAGAAAGGCGAACAGATTGACGAAAACGATCGCCTGCAGTGCCTTCAGGCCAGGATGGGTCGTACAGTACGACGGGACGACGCCGTAGTAATTCAGATCGAGTACCGTCCCATAAAGAATGAAAGCGAGGGCCGAGATCAGTTGGGCCCATACGCGCGGCAAAAGCACGCTGGCCACAATGATCACGAGGGGATAAAGAAAGTTGAGGGAACTATCCCAGCCACCAGTCTCGTGAATCACGAGACTGACGAGGACCAGGTCGGTCAAAACCTGGAGCAAAGCCTGAATTCGGTGCTCCTGCCAGAACGAAAGCAGGAGTACATAAAACAGAGACAAGCAGTACCAGAAAAAAATTGTGCTGAGGAAAAGGCGCATCGGGAGCGGCGCCGGAGTAAGCTGCGCGACCGCCAATTCGACCGCCAGCAGGAGGGTCAGGATGAAGATTCTGACCTTAACCAGCCAAATCAGCCAATTCCGCTCGTCAAAAGTTGAGTGCATGCGCTTCGCGCAATCTCGGGGGCCTGCTCGGAGGCAGGCTTCAAAGTTTCAAAGGTTCAAAGTTTCAAGGTTTACAGATTCCAGGTTTCAAAGTTTCAAGGTTTCGGGGAACTGACGGAACTCCCCAAGCCCTTTGTGAATTCGAAACCTGTCAACCGTTGAAACCTGCTTTATCCAGCCAGCTTGGCAATCATGGCGAACAGCGGCATGTAGAGCGAAATCACGATGCCGCCAATGGTTATGCCGAGGGTGCCTATGATCGCCGGCTCCAACATGGCCAGCATATCTTTAGTGGCTGCGTCGACTTCTTCTTCGTAGAAGTCGGCAATCTTTTGCAACATGGAATCCATTGCGCCGGTCGCTTCGCCGACGCCGATCATCTGCGTCACCATATTCGGGAATACGCCGCACTCGCGCAGCGGATCGACGATGGTGCGGCCCTCTTCGATCGCCTTGCGGACTTTCATCAAGGCTTCTTCCAGGACAGCGTTGCCCGAAGTCCGCGCTGTAATCGCGAGGCCTTCGAGGATCGGCACGCCGGAGGTGATCAGCGTGCCCAGAGTACGGGTGAAGCGGCCGACCGCAATCTTGCGCAACAGCGACCCGATCACGGGTAGATGCAGCAGCCCTTTATCAAAGTAATACTTTCCGCGCGGATGCTTGCGGATCTGTTTGACTCCGAAGAACAGGCCGATGCCGCCGACCAGGAAGATCCACCAGAAGGTCTGGACGAAAGCGCTAAGTCCCATGACGATTCGCGTCGGGAGTGGCAGGTTCACACCGAGTCCAGCGAACAGGTTGGCAAAAATCGGAACGACCCATTTGAGCAGCGCGCCAACGATGAGGACGGCGATGCTGACCACGGCCACCGGGTAGATCAACGCCGACTTCACGGCGGACCGCAGGCGGACCGCCTTTTCCACGTACGTGGCGAGACGCTGCAGGATGATGTCGAGAATACCGCCGGTTTCACCGGCCTCGATCATGTTGGTCGTGAGGTCATCGAAAACGTTGGGGTACTGACGCATGGCGTTGGCCAGAGTCGCACCGCCTTCTACCGTGGTACGAACGCCCGTAAGCGTCTTCTGGAAGGCCTGGTTTTCCTGGTTGGCAGCGAGAATCTCGAGACACTGCACCAGCGGCAGGCCGGCATCGATCATGACCGAGAACTGCCGGAAGAAAACGGCGATGTCCTTGACCGCAACCTTGCCGGAACCGAACGTCGGCAACGAGAATTCCTTGCCCTTTTCGCGGATGGAGCCGGGCGTGATGCGCTCACGGCGCAACGCCTGGGCCAGCGACTGCTTGTTGGGAGCCATCCGTTCGCCGCTGACTTTTTGTCCGCCGGCGTCCTTGCCCGAATAGGTAAAAACTGGCATGGTGTTTAGCCTCTCCTCACTGACGTACCGTTTTCATGCAACCAATTCATTTGCGGTCCTAGTGTTTCGACGGAGCCGCCCCCCGCGCCAGTGTGGTTCCGGCCGTCGTGGGACGGCTGAGCAGGCTGGCGCCGCGGTTAATCATTTCCTGTAATTCGTCAACGTTGCTGGAACGCGCCATGGCTACTTCCAGAGAAATTTGCTTCTGGAAATAACAGGTCGCGAGGGCTTGGTTAAAGGTCTGCATACCGAACTTTTCCTGTCCGGACTGCATGGCGGAGTAAATCTGGTGAATCTTGTCTTCGCGGATCAGGTTGCGCACCGCGGCGTTGGGCACCAGGATTTCCATGATCATGGCGCGGCCCTTGCCATCGATGCGGGGCAGCAACGATTGACACATGATGCCTTCAAGCACCAGCGAAAGCTGAGCGCGAATCTGCGGTTGCTGGTGGGCCGGGAAGACGTCAATGATACGGTTGATGGTGGAAGTGGCCGAGTTGGTGTGGAGCGTTCCGAAGGTCAAGTGGCCAGTCTCGGCGATTCGCAGCGCCGACTCGATGGTTTCCAGGTCTCGCATTTCGCCGATCAGAACCACATCGGGATCTTCACGGAGCGCGGCGCGCAACGCGTCGGTAAAGCTCTTGGTATCGGCGTGCAGTTCGCGCTGGTTCACGACGCAGTTCTTGTTCATGTGCACGAACTCGATCGGGTCCTCGATCGTCAGGATGTGATCGTGGCGCTCACTATTGATCTTGTCGATCATGGACGCGAGTGTCGTCGACTTGCCGGAGCCGGTCGGCCCGGTCACCAGCACGAGGCCGCGCGGCTTGTCGCAAAGCTTGCTCACCACGGGCGCAAGGCCGAGCTGATTGAAAGATTTGATCTCGAAGGGAATCAGACGGAAGACGGCTGCTGTTGCACCGCGCTGGTTGAAGACGTTGGCACGGAAACGGGCCAGGCCCTTCAAGCCGAAGGAGAAGTCGAGTTCCAGACTTTCTTCAAAGCGGTGCTTCTGCGAATCGGTCATCACGCTGTAAGCCAGCTGCTTGGTCTCGGCCGGCGTCATCTGCGGGAGATCGAGCGGTACCAGGTGCCCGTGCACACGAATCTGCGGCGGCGAGTTGGTGGTAATGTGCAGATCGCTGCCGTTCATCTCCAGCATTCGTTTGAGCAGATCGCTTAACGACAAACCCATGGCAAAGTTTCCCTTTCCGTTCGAATCTTTAAATGCGTCTTTCGTCGTTGGCTTTTATTCGTCGTTGGCGAACCGACGAACGACTTCCGGCTAACGACGGTTCTAATGAATCGTCTCGCGCGCGACTTCTTCGAGTGTTGTCATACCCGCGGCCACCTTGATCAGGCCGCTGCGGCGGAGCGTGATCATGCCGCGCTCGATCGCCTTCTTTTTCAACTCGACGGCGGAGGCTCCGACCAGGACCAATTCCCTGATCTCGTCGTCGACTTCCATCACTTCGTATAAACCGCAGCGCCCCTTGTATCCCGTGTTGTTGCAGACGCTGCAGCCCTTGCCTTTTTGAATCTTGACGGTCTTGGCCTCTTCCGGAGTGAATCCTTCTTCAATAAGAGTCTGTACGGGAACTTCTACGGTTTCCGTGCAGTCCTTGCAGACCCGGCGCACCAGCCGCTGCGCACAGATGAGGTGCACCGAGGTGGCGACCAGGAAAGGTTCAATACCCATGTTCATCAGACGGGTAATGGTTTCCGGGGCGCCGTTGGTGTGCAGAGTCGAGAGCACAAGGTGTCCCGTGAGGGCCGCCTTGATGGCAATTTCTGCGGTTTCGAAGTCTCGAATCTCGCCCACCAGAATGATGTTGGGATCCTGCCGCAGGAATGAACGGAGGGCGGCGGCGAAGTTCAAGCCGATCTGCTCCTTCATCTGAACCTGGTTCACACCGCCCAACTGGAACTCGACCGGGTCTTCCGCGGTCATGATGTTGGTGTCGGGCTGGTTGAGCCGTGCGATCGACGAATACAACGTATTGGTTTTTCCGGAACCCGTCGGCCCCGTAACCAGCACCATGCCGTAGGGCTTAAGAATGGCTTTTTCGAATTTCACCAGCGACTCGGGCTCAAAGCCGAGCTTGGTCATGTCGAGGCGCAAGTTCTCTTTATCGAGCAACCGAAGCACGATCTTTTCGCCCCACAGCGTAGGCAGCGTGCTGACACGGAAGTCGAGCTGCTTTTTGCGTCCCCCAACATTCATTTTCAGCATGATGCGGCCGTCTTGCGGGAGTCGCTTCTCGCTGATATCGAGCTTCGACATGATCTTCAAACGCGAAGTGATCGCGTCTTTTAATTTCATCGGCGGAGACATGATTGACTGGAGTATTCCGTCAATGCGGAAGCGAACGCGGAATTCTTTTTCGTAGGGCTCGATGTGGATGTCGCTGGCACCGCGCTTGACCGCGTCGCCCAGGACCACGTTGACCAGCTTCACGACGGGAGCTTCATCGGCAGCCTTTTCCAGCTCCGAAAGCCCGATTTCCTGCTGCTCGGCCTGCAGTTCGACGTCTTCATCACTCAACTCAGACATCGACTGCATGACCGCTTCGAGATCTTCCTCTTTCGTCGCTCCGTAGGCTTTGTCGATTCCGGCCAGAATCGAGCTTTCCGAAGCCACAACTGGCTCAATATTGAAGCCGGTCATGAACTTGATATCGTCCATGGCGAAGACGTTCGTGGGATCAACCATCGCGATAGTGAGCGACGCACCCACGCGGCTGAGCGGAAGAATCTGGTAGCGCTTGGCGGTCTCGAAAGGAATCAGCTTGACGACTGCGGGATCGATTTCGAAATAGGACAGATTGATGGCTGGGACGCCATATTGCCGGGAGAGGAAGTTGGTGACATCCTCGTCCGTGAGGAAGCCGAGCTTCACCAGCGCCGATCCAAGGCGGCAGCTCTGCTCCTTCTGGACCTTATTCGCTTGTTCCAACTGCTCTGGGGTAATGATCTTCTCTTTGACGAGAAGGTCACCCAGCCGTTGAGACATACGTCGATCTCCTATCCACGCGGGTCGAACAACGCCTGACAATCCGGCAGGCATAGCGCAAAGGCTGCCCGTTTTGCGGGGAGGGAGATGCAGCTCATTCGCGTTGACATAAATTGTCAACGCAAGCGAATTACTTCACCACTTACTTTGGTACTTGACCTTTGCGCGCATCTTCAACAAAACAGCGCGGTTGAAGAAAAAGGCGCGTCATTCGCGCTTTTTGCTGGCCTTAGAAACGATTCCCGCGTCCAAGTACATGCACTAAGGTAAGGAAAGGGCTGCTGCGTCGGAGCTGTGCGTAGCTTGCAGATGCTCGGTTAGACTCGAATCGAGGTTGAACTCTTGCCGGGAACGCAATCCGAAAAAGATCTTCGCGATTATTACAGCACGCTGGCTGCGAACTGGGGCCCACAGCACTGGTGGCCGGCGGAAACACCGTTTGAAGTGATCGTGGGCGCTTATCTCACCCAGAACACGGCATGGACCAACGTGGAACGCGCGCTGGCAAACTTGCGGGCTGCCAATGTTTTGAGCGTGGAGGGAATCCGAACAACGCGTCTTCCGCGCCTTGAACGGCTGATCCGGCCCTCCGGATATTTCCGGCAGAAGGTGGCGCGTCTCAAAACATTCGTGTCTTACCTGGATCGGCGATATCACGGGTCGCTGGATGCTCTTTTCGCACAGCCGACAACTTCTATCCGCAAAGAATTGTTGGAGCTGAATGGAGTCGGGCCCGAAACCGCTGATTCAATCCTGCTTTATGCCGGCAATCATCCGGTCTTCGTGGTGGACGCCTACACGCGTCGACTGCTCGAACGGCACCGGATATCGGCCGCGACGGCCAAATATGAGGAGATCCGCGAATTGTTCGAAAGGGCGCTCGCTCCGCTTGCGGAGCTGCATCGCGACCATTTTTACGATTTGTCTCTGGGGCGAGAACCTGGGTTCCGCGGTGCCAGCCACCCGCCTTCCGCCATGAGCACAACTAAGCGCGGCGCTCTCGTGCAGATTTTTAACGAGATGCATGGGCTGATCGTTGGGGTGGGCAAGCACTACTGTGGAAAATCACATCCCAAGTGTGACGGATGCCCTTTACAGCAATTCCTGCCCGGTAGTTAACTAGCCTAGACATGCCGCGGTTCATTCCCATCTTTTTTCTCGCGCTGTTGTTGCCGAGTCGTGCAGCGGCGCCGGTCGCTCTCCGCCAAACGGCGGAAAGGGCGGGCATTCTGATCGGCACGGCTGTGCGGCCTGGATTATTGACGGAGGCGGCTTACTCCGCGACTCTCGCGCGCGAGTTCAACATGATCGAACCGGAAGACGCGATGAAGTGGTGGGTAATCCGCCAGAGCCCGAACTATTTTGACTTCCGCGGAGGAGACGAAATCGCCGCATTCGCCCATGCTCATGGAATGAAGCTACGCGGTCATTGCCTGGTTTGGGATCACAACAATCCAGATTGGCTGGCGCAGCGAAAACTCAACCCAGCGCAGGCCTCCGAACTGCTGCAACAGCACATCAAGCGCGTAATGGAACACTACGCAGGGCAGGTCTTCGCCTGGGATGTCGTCAACGAAGCTCTCGACGAGCGGGGGCAATTCAAGGATTCTCCCTGGTACAACCAGCCCGGCATCGGTTTCGCAAACCGCGGTGCGGCATACGTAGAGCAGGCTTTCCAATGGGCGCATGAAGCGGACCCGAAGGCTTTGCTTTTCTATAACGACAATGGAGCCGAGGGAATGACGCGCAAATCTGACGCCGTCTACGAAATGGTGAAGGAGTTCAAGCATCGCGGCGTTCCAATCGACGGAGTTGGATTGCAAATGCACCTCTCGAGACTGGATTACGATGTCTCCGGTGTCGTCCAAAATATCGCCCGGCTGACGGCTTTGGGGCTTCAGGTACACATTACGGAATTGGATGTGTCTTTGCCTCTACAACGGGATGGCACACCGACGAAAGAAGATGTGGTTGGGCAGGCCAATCTGTACCGCAGTGTTATGCATGTTTGTTTGCAAAACCCGGGTTGCACTGCTGTACAAACCTGGGGCTTCACGGATAAATACTCATGGATCGGCTCGCATACCCACGGCATGCGGGGAGCAGCACTGCCTTTTGATGGCAGCTATCAAACCAAACCTGCTTATGACGCAATGATTCAGGAAATGTCCCGACAAACCGCTACACGCTGATTCTGCGTGCGCTCAGCACCGGACGACTGGCCTGGATCCTCGAATTTTCGCGCCCGCTGCAAATGCCCTCTATAATGGCGTTTCAGGCCTGTTTCCGATGATTCCGGGCCGCGACTCCGGTGGCGCAGGCAACTCCAATTCGTCCGGCAAAGACCTCGTATCGCAAGCAGGTCATCATCCTGCTCTCGATCTGCGTCTTTTTGCTTCTCGCCGTTCTGGTCTCTGAGACCTCTTTCGACCTGCCGTTTCTACGGCCGGGAAATAATCAAGACATCGTTGTGTTCGCGGCGCTGTCGGCGCTGATTTTTCTGCTATTCGTGGCGTTGAGCTTCGTGCTGATGCGGAATCTGCTAAAGCTTTTTGCAGAGCGCCGGTTGGGAGTTCTAGGCTCGAAATTCCGCACACGGATGGTGGCGGGAGCGTTGCTGCTCTCTTTTGTTCCCGTCATGGTGATGTACTGGTTCGCGTATGGCCTGATGAACCGCTCGATTGACAAATGGTTCTCCGCGCCGGTGGAGGAAGTCCGGGCTGACACCCGCGCCATGGCTACCCTACTCGCCAGCTATGGAATGCAGAATGCCCGGGCCGAAGCGACTGCAATTGCAGCATCTCCGGAGATCGAACGAGGGTTTACAGGGCACGGTTTTTCCGGGATGGTCGATGAATTTCAAAGCCGCCAACTTACTCTGCAGGGCGGATTCGTCTTGGCCGTCCGCGACGACAAGGTCGAAGCCAGCTACAACACGCCCGCTCCCTGGGCAGTTTTAAAGCCGAGGCTTCCGCTCGCCGATGCGGTGGCCAACCGCCCGGCACAGTTCACATGGCAGGACATCGACTACACCCTCGGCAGTGCGCCCGTCGAAGGGGGCGGCGCGATTCTTGTCGCGATTCCACTGCCGCGGGAATTCTCGCAGACCGTACGCCAGGTGGAGGAAAGCCAGCGGCGCTACTACGACCTCGCCCGCGATCGGCGCATCGTGCGCCGAACGTACATGAGCTTGCTCTTGCTGCTGACGATGATCGTCTTGTTTGTGACGACATGGCTGGCCCTTTTCCTTTCAAAGATTGTGACAAGGCCACTCTCGGCACTGGCGGAGGCCACTCAGGAAATTTCCCGCGGACGCCTCGATTATCGTGTCGACGTTAGTGCAGCGGACGAAATAGGAGACCTGGTGCGGTCGTTCAACCGTATGGCTGAGGACCTGGAGGCCAGCCGGCGGCAGATTGAAGCATCGAGCCGGGATCTGAGCGCGGTCAATGCAGAACTCGATCAGCGGCGCCGTCAGATGGAGACGGTTCTCGAAAGTATCCCAACGGGTGTGCTTTCCCTGGATGCGGACCGCCGCGTAACGCATGCGAACCAAGCTCTGCTGCGGATGTTTCATCCCGATTCGGGGCACGACGCTTTCAGAGAGATCGTTCTCGGCGCTACGCTTGCTGACGTCTTTCCGGCTGAAGTTCTGGAAGACTTCGACCCGTTGTTGCGACGGGCCGACAGAATGGGCGTAACGACCAGCCAGATGGAGATGCAATTGCCGCACACGTCGCTGAATGTGGCGGTTACGCTGGCGACGCTGCGGCATCACGAGGAGCGTTCCGGATATGTCATCGTCTTCGAAGATCTGTCGGACCTGCTGAAAGGACAGAAGCAAGCGGCATGGCGCGAAGTGGCGCGCCGGGTTGCACACGAGATCAAGAATCCGCTGACCCCAATCGCTCTATCAGCAGAGCGGATACAGCGGCAACTGGACCGTTCTGCTCCCTCGGACCCGGCGACGGAAAGCGTAGTCCGCGCGTGCGCGAATACGATCGCCGGCGCCGTAGAAACCGTTCGCCGCCTGGTAGACGAATTTTCGACGCTTGCGCGCTTTCCGGTGGCGAAGCTGCAAGCTTCTGACATCAATGATGTCGTTGAGCACTCTCTTTCCCTGTTCGCAGGCAGGCTGGAAAACATCATTGTGCGCAAGTCGCTGGCATCCGATCTGCCCAAAGTCATGGCCGACAGCGAAGCGATGAAACGTGCGGTTGCAAATCTTGTGGACAACGCGGCAGAAGCGTTGCGTGATTCAATCGTCCGGGAAATCGAGATTTCGACCGCCCTGGTTGCGAGCCGTGACGCGGTAGAGATAGTCGTCTCAGACACCGGCCATGGCGTTACGCGCGAGCTCAAGGAGAAGCTGTTCTTACCTTATTTTTCGACGAAAAAACGCGGCACCGGGCTAGGGCTCGCGATTGTGAGCCGGATTGTGGAGGACCACCACGGATCGATCCGCGTGGAGGAGAACCGGCCCGTCGGGACGCGATTTATTATCGAGTTGCCGGTGGTTCTTGACGCCACTCCAGCCGCCGTCACTGCCCAACATGTCTAACATCCTGATCGTCGACGACGAAGCCGGAATTCGCGACTCTCTTACCGGCATTCTTGCGGACGAGGGCCACGCTGCCTCTGGAGTCGAAAGCGGAGAAGCCTGCCTGGACCTGTTGCGCAAAGACGCTTTCGACGTCGTTCTGCTCGACATATGGCTCCCGGGTATCGATGGCATGGAAACATTGCAAAGGATTCGCGAGCTCGAGAATCCGCCGGAAGTCATCATGATCTCCGGCCACGGAACCATTGAGACCGCGGTGCGCACAACAAAGCTCGGAGCTTACGACTTCCTCGAGAAACCGCTGTCCATCGAAAAGACGCTCATTCTAATAAAGAATGCGACCGAGTCGAAGCGGCTGCGCCATGAGAATCTTGAGCTGAAAAAACAGCTCCAGATGAAGAGCGTGATTGTGGGTGACAGTATACCCATGAAGGCGTTGCGTCAGCAGATTGCGCTCATGGCGCCTACCAACGGACGCGTGCTGATCTATGGAGAGTCAGGAACGGGGAAAGAACTCGTGGCTCATGCCATCCACTCGCAGAGCCTGCGCAAGGAGCAGACGTTTGTTGAAGTGAACTGTGCCGCCATCCCGGAAGACTTGATTGAGAGCGAATTGTTCGGGCACTACAAGGGATCGTTTCCCGGGGCTGGTGCCGACAAGGAGGGCAAGTTCCAACGAGCACACGGCGGAACGCTATTTCTCGACGAAGTGGGGGATATGAGCCTGAAGACGCAGGCCAAGGTGTTGCGTACGCTCGAAGAACAGAATTTCACTCCGGTGGGCAGCGACGAGACGATTACGGTCGATGTGCGAGTGATTGCGTCAACAAATAAGGATCTTGAAGAAGAGATTTCGCGAGGCAATTTTCGCGAGGATCTCTTTTACCGGCTGAACGTCATTCCATTCTTCGTGCCGCCACTGCGGGAACGAAAGGAAGACATTCCCTTATTCACACGGTATTTTTTGAAAGAGCTGGCGGCAACGTATGGGCGCCGCCCACGGGAGATCGGCGACGATGCGGTCGAAGTGTTGATGCGCTACTCCTGGCCCGGAAACGTCCGCGAGCTAAGAAATGTCATTGAGCGCATTGTCATTATGAATCCCACCACAACCCGCTTCGACAGCAAGCATCTTCCGCCGCTGGTTTATCGGGATGGGAGCCGCAGGGCGCCGAAGACAGAGTTCTCAACGCTGCACCAGGCGCGGGACGCGTACGAACGCGATTACATTCTCAAGAAACTAGATGAAAACCATGGAAATGTGACCCGCGCGGCCGAGGTGCTCGGGCTCGAACGGAGCCATCTGTATCGGAAGATGAAGGCGCTGGGGATCGCGGCGAAGGAATAGCCGGAGAACGCTTACCGCTTCACCATGTGGATCTCGGTTCCGTTCTTGCGGAACTTCACTTCATCCATCAACTGGTTGATCAGGAAAATGCCGCGGCCGTGGTTGGAGTAGAGGTTCTCGCCGACGGTGCAGGTGGGAATGCCATTGGGGTCGAAGCCTTCGCCCGGATCACGCACGATAATGAGAACTCCGCGCTCTTCGTCGCAGGCCACCAGGCACTCCACGATCTTGCTGGGATCTTCCTTGGCACCGTGGACTACGGCGTTGGCCAATGCTTCCTGCAGCGCGAGTTCGATCGCGTCAGCTTTGCCATTGACACAATTGATCTCGCGCACCGCCTGCATCACCTGCTCGACGACAGGATCGACGGCCTTGCGGTCCGCCGCCAAAGTGACGCGCACCCGCAGCCGCAGTTTGGCGGGATCGAAGTCGTGTTCCTGAAGATGTTCCTCGGAGGAAGCCCCGGGTTCCATTCGGATCGTTCGTCCTGGCCGCCTCACCTCCACCCACTGGCGGGTGCGGCTGTTAGGATTCTAGCGGCAAGCCGGAAATCCGGCAATCAAACTCTTCTCCTCGCGGAATACGCCGACGCGGGATAACAAAGACAGCTTGCCATTCTGTTCTGCACAACAATGTTTGCCTATTCCCCGCCCTGCCGGACCATTCGTTGCTCCAATTGGCGCCGCCAATCGAGATCATCTACAAAAATACGCGAGTCCCGCCAACCAGGCTGTACCTTCACAAAAAGCTCGAGGTAGACTTTGGTTCCCAGCATCCGTTCGATTTGCAGTCGGGCGCCGGTTCCAATTTTTTTCAGCATCTGGCCACCCTTACCGACGATGATCGCCTTTTGTCCCGGGCGTTCGCAGTAGATGGTAGCGGCAATTCGCGTCAGCTTGGCGCCTTCCTCGAAGCTCTCGACAATGACCGTCGTGGCATAGGGGAGCTCCTCCTGAGTGTTGAGCAGTAACTGCTCACGGACAATCTCAGCCGCCATAAATCGAGTGGGTTGGTCGGTCGACTGATCTTCCGGGAAATACGCGGGACCGGTAGGCATCGCTTCGATCACCAGCTTCAATAGCATGTCGAGGCCGTTCCGTTTCAGTGCGGAAATCGGAATCACTTCCTTGAAATCGTAAAGCGTGCGGTATTCCTCGATGAGCGGCAAAAGGCTTCCTTTGTCACGGATCAGATCGATCTTGTTCAGAAGGAGGAATGCTTTCGTTCGCGACTGTTTCACCAGATCGAGAGCGAACTGATCGCGCCGGTCCAGCTTGTGCGTGACGTCCATCATCACGAGCACAAGGTCGCATCCTTCGAGCGCTTCACGAACTTCGACCATCATCTTGCGCCCAAGGGAACTGTCCGGCTTGTGCACTCCGGGTGTATCGATGAGAACGACCTGACCTCCACCGTGGCCTTTGCTCTTGGCAATGTGGATGATGCCTTGAATGCGATTGCGGGTGGTCTGTGGCTTGGGCGAAATGATCGCAAGTTTCTCGCCCACCAGCGCGTTAAGCAAAGTGGACTTACCGGCATTGGGCCGGCCAAGGATGCAGACGAATCCGGAGCGGAAGGGCATATAGAAAAAGTTGCTGGCTCTTTAGCTTCCGGCTGATAGCTTCCAGCAGGCAGCGATTAGCCTTTAGTTATCTCATTTTTGACGAGAGCAATAATCTGGACTGCACAAAACGAACACGCACTAAACCCGCGAGCTAGTGGCTGGCAGCTAATAGCCAATAGCTATTTAGATCAGTTTCAATTGCTGCGGCTGAACATGCGTGACGCGCACGCGCTCAACCTTTCGATCGGTGGAATCGAGCACTTCGAAACGCAGGCCGTCTTCCTCGACGACCTCGCCTTTCCTCGGGATGCGGCCGGCGAGTTCACTGACAAGCCCCGCGATGGTCGCGGACTCTTTCCCGTCAAGCTTCATGCCGAACAATTCATCCAAGCGATCGACGTCCGCATCGCCGGAAACAATAAACGCACGCTCGCCCTCGCGGACCACCTCTGCCTTGTCGTGCTCATCGCGAATCTCACCCACTATCTCCTCCACTAGGTCTTCGATGGTGACGAGGCCCGCAACTCCGCCGTATTCGTCGACGACGATCGCCATGCGGATATTCTGCTTCTGCATTTCGCGCAGGAGATCGCTGCCAAGCTTGCTTTCAGGGATGAAGTAAACGTCGCGGCGCATCAATGAATCGAGTTTCCGGACTCGCGCATCGGCGTCTGATACCTGGAGGACGTCCTGGGAGTAAACGATACCCACGATATTGTGAATGCTGCCTTCAAAAACGGGAACTCGGGAGTAGTGCTTGGCCCGAAGCATATCGATGAATTGCTCGACGGTAGTATTGGTCGGCACGGCAAATATGGCGGGCCGAGGCCGCATCGCTTCCCTGACCGTTTTGCCGCTGAATTCCACCACCGACTGGATCAGGTCGCGGTCGCCCTCCTGGATGATGCCCTCTTCCTGTCCCGCTTCGATCAAGGCATCCACCGCTTCAGCCGGGCTCTCCGGTTGCTCGGTCGTATTTTCCTGCGTCAGTGACACGACAGACTGCAAGAACCCGAGGGCGACTGTGATCGGCATTGCAAGGTAAATCAGCACTCGCAGGATCAGAGTCCAATGAATCAGCCAAGCCCCTTGAGTTCGCGAAAAGAACAAGAACGGGAGAAACCGGTTGCACACCACCACAATCAGGATGAGGCTGATCGTAGCCTGCAAGATTTCGTAGATGCTCCAGAGTTGAACACTGAATACGACAAATCCAACTAACAGTGCGATCGCCGCCATCGTCAACTGGGTCAGCACCGCCATGGAAAGCGACGCGCGGGCGCGGCTCACTTTCAACCGTGGCTCTACTTTCTGCTCAAAGAAATCAATATTGTCCTGAAAGTCGCGGGAGAGGAACTTGCCGGCTTCCTGGTAGACGCGGTCGACATAAGACACCAGCGTCAGCAGGCCCAGCAACAAAAGCAGAGCGACCGCGACGGCCCAGTTCATACAGCCTTGGCTCCTGCCTTATACCGCATGGTACGTTTCCGGCTCACCTTTTTTCTCCCGCTGGAGTGTGCTCGTTCGATTAGTGCTACCGGCAACCGCAGCACCTGTCGAAGCTGAGCTTCCCGCCGCGCCATGCGACCATTATCGCGCTCATGGTCGAACCCCGCTAGATGGAGGATTCCGTGCAACACCAGCACCTTCACCTCCTGGGCGGGCGAATGTCCCAGCCGTGCCGCGTTTTTCGCGGCGATATCGACGGAAATGGCGATGTCTCCGGCCAGCGCTGGCCTGCGCCGGCTTGTGCGCTCCAAAGCGGGAGCCGGGAACGACAGCACATCTGTCTCTTTATCGTGGCCGCGAAATCTCCGGTTCAAAGCCCGTACTGCGGAACTGCTGGTCAGAAGCACATTGGCCCTATCCTTCAAACCAGCCGCAGAACGGGCTTCGCGCACGAAGCGCTCGAGCGCCGATCGGCTTAAGGCCGCAACCGGTTTTTCCAGAATGACCAAGACTGGCTCCAAATCAGATCAGAACGATGGGTGAAACCGAAACTAAAAAAGAGGACTCGCAAAAGCGGCCCTCCTGAGAATGTTCCGAGAGTTTATTCGTTGCTTTCTAAAGCGGCAGCACTCTCGCCGTTCGCGAGAGAGGCCGGTCTTTCGTTCGAGGCATCAGCGGATTTAGCTTCTCCTGAAAGCAGTAACATCTGCTCGGTGATTCGCGTCTTGTGCTCGTCATAGGCGCGAACAATTCGTTGCACCAGATGATGCCGGACCACGTCGCCCTCATCGAAGTGCACGAAAGCAAGCCCGTCCACGCTCCTCAAGACGTCAAGCGCTTCGAGCAGACCGCTGCGGCGTGCGTTGGGCAAATCGATCTGCGTGATATCTCCGGTGATCACGGCTTTGGAGTTAAACCCCAGGCGCGTCACGAACATCTTCATCTGCTCGGAGGTGGTGTTCTGCGCTTCGTCGAGAATCACGAAGGAATCGTTGAGGGTTCGCCCGCGCATGAACGCAATGGGCGCAATTTCGATTACATTTTTTTCCAGGTACCGATCCACTTTTTCCGGGTCGAGCATGTCATATAAAGCGTCATACAGCGGGCGAAGATATGGATCGATCTTGTCCTGCAGAGTACCGGGGAGAAATCCCAGCCGCTCTCCGGCTTCGACCGCCGGACGCGCCAGAATGATGCGGTTCACGCGTTTTGCCAAGAGCGCGGAGATCGCCATGGCCACTGCAAGATAGGTCTTGCCGGTGCCGGCGGGACCGATCCCGAACACCATATCGTGCTTCTCGATGGCGTCGAGATATCGGCGCTGATTGCTGCTCTTTGGCTGCACCGTGCGCCGGCCAAAGGACCGCTGGCGCCCGGCGTCCGCCAATCCTCGCAGTGTTGTATTGGGATCGGAGGTGAGCACGCGCAGCATGCTGTTGAGATCGCCGTTATTGAATGTATAGCCGGAGCGCTGCAAGCTTTCGTAATCGGCAAAGACCTGCTCGGCGCGAGAGACGTCGCGAGCCGCACCTTCGAGTTCGATGGCGTTCGAACGCAGGTTGATGGTGACGTTCAGTCCATCTTCCAGCAAGCGCACATTTTCGTCGCGGGTGCCGAATAAGGTCTCGATGTTGGAGGTGATCCCGATGCTCTTCTTCATTCAGTTTTCTGGAGAAACGGTGCGGCAAACGCGACGGGTGTGATCTTCTTTCTGGCCCACGGTCTCACACTTATGCCGCTCCACACAAAGGAAACAGGATTCTGCTCAGAGACGGGAAAAAGCGGGATGTTGGCGCCCAGAAGGCGAGCAACTACCATTAGTCACAGCGTACCCCCGCTTCGAATGTGAGTCAATACGACGCAACACTTAAAGCACCCGCCGAACCCATCGTTCTGACAGAACGCTCAGGATCTAGAACCGAAGCCGCTGAAGTCAACTCCCGCGCTCACGCGTCTACCGCCATCAGCTCCGGCAAAATGTTTGACCTGCCTCAACTTAGGCCCCTATAATAAGGGTTTCGGACCTACCCGAATATCTCTCTAGGTACATAAAGGTAAACGAAGCAGACATGGCAAACCATTTTTCGGCGCTAAAGCGCGCCCGTCAGACTGAACGCCGTTCCACCCGCAACCGGACCAATACCTCACGCCTCCGCACGCAGCTGCGGGACATGCGCGAAGCGATTTCGAAAGGTGACAAGGCGGCCGCCGAACAGACCTACCGCCAGACGGTTTCGGCGCTAGACAAGGCCATCCAGAAGGGTACGCTGCACGAGAACACGGCTTCCCGATACAAGTCCCGCTTGAGTGCGCGCGTCACGGCGATGAAGTAGTCTCGCCCCAGACATTTCTAATGGAAACTGAGGCAGCTCCAGTTAGGTGGCTGCCTTTTCTATTCCTGATGCACGACTTCCCGCTTCAGAGACTCACGGCTTAAGTTTCCCAGGGGAGTGCCGATCAACATGGTGAAAAGCCATGAGTGCTCCGAGGCAAGCGTTCCCTGCTCCAGCGTCAATGCCCTGCCTGGCCCGGCAGCCAATCCTTACGAACGACGAAAAGGTGCTCGGCTATGAGCTTCTTTTCCGTGAAAACCAGGAGGAAAGGCACTTTACCTCCGATGGGGAGAGCGCAACTTCCCACATTATCGATACCCTGAATGTTCTCGGGCTCGATGTGATCTGCGACGGCCGATTGGCATTCATCAACTGCACTCATCAGATGCTGGCGAAGGAATTCTTCTTTCTGCTCCCTTTTGACAAAGTGGTGGTGGAGGTCCAGCCACAAGTCAGAGCCGACGAGACGGCGATCCGTGCCTGCGCGCAACTGAGGCAAAAAGGCTATCGGATCGCGCTCGATGACTTCACCCCCAAAGACCCGAGGGAGCAGTTCCTGCCGTATACGGATTTCATCAAGATCGACATCCGAAGGTTCTCAGCCGCTCAACGGTCAGCGCTCACGGCCTATCCGCCGAGCCAGCATTGCACGATGCTCGCCCACAAGGTAGAAACCCGGCAACAATTTCTGACCGCGACTGCGGAAGGTTTCAAGCTTTTTCAGGGATATTTCTTTCGCCACCCCGAGCGGATGCGAATGCGCCACATACCCGCGAATCACGCGAGCCAGTTGCGCCTGTTAAAAGCTGTTTCCGCTCCGGAGGTCAACCTTACTGCGATCGAAGACCTCATCAAACACGATGCCTCGTTGTGTTACCGCCTGCTCCGGTATTTGAACTCTCCGCTGCTCGGCATTCCCTCGCCGGTTCAGTCGGTCCGACATGGAATGACGCTACTAGGCGAGTACGAACTGGTGCGATGGATTCGCATGGCTACAACACTGATGATGGGACAGGAAAAGTGTTCGGATCTGGTCTTATCGTCGCTGGTAAGAGCGCGATTCTGCGAATTGATCGGAGCGAAGATTTCTCATGCGAAGTCCGACCTCTTCCTGATCGGAATGTTTTCGCTGATGGATGCCATTCTGGATGTACCAATGGGCGTGGTTGTCGAAGGACTCGCCTTTGACGCGGAGACAAAAGAGGAGATCCTTGGGGCAAAACGGGGCGATGAAACACCGCTATCGCCCGTACATCATCTGATGGTCGCGCGTGAAACTGGAGACTGGGGCGAAGTAGCCACGCACGCAAAAAAACTCAATCTGTCCCTACCCTTTGTGAACCGCGCCTACAACGAGGCGATGACCTGGGGGCACCAGATGACTTCGGCTGCTCCCCAAAGCGAATAAGTCGCCCAGGAAATTGGTCGACAGCGCAGCTGTCCTCAGAGCAATTTCATGGCATCGGGATCCCACTTCACCACTTCGCCGCGTTCGATGCTGAGGTTGCTAAGCAGAGCCGCTCCCGCCGCGCGGTAACCGAAAACTGCATCTTCGACCACTGGCTGCCTCGAACGGACTGCCGCAAAAAAGTTTTTGAAGTGATCGTAACTGTCCCGGTATCCGTGCGGAGCCACGAATTTTTCCGTTCCCGCCGCCGGGGGACCTGCTGGATGCATGACCGGATACTTCTGCCGATAGGCCTCCAACGTTTTCTTCTGCATCGCTTCCGCAAAACTGTCTAGCGTGTAGCCTGGCTCGGTTTCCCGGGGCATCCGGTTGACCGTGACGGAGTTTCCCTCGATCTCGATCGTGCCTTCCGAGCCAATAAAACTAAGGCCTTCGCTTTCCTCGCCACCGTCGACGAAATTGACCCGCAGGCTGAGATTGAAGCCTTCGCGATAGTCGAATAATCCCAGCAGAACGTCGAGAGCGTCGCGGCCATCCTTCCAGAAACGCAGGCCGCCGGTGGCCATCGCGCGGATAGGCCCGTTACTCCCGGTGATGAAATGCGTCCCGCTGAACAGATGCACGAAGAGGTCTCCTGCTACGCCCGTGCCATATGCCTTCCATTTGCGCCACTGAAAAAAGTGTTCGGCGTTGAACGGTATCTTCGGCGCAGTGCCCAGGAAGCGCGCCCAGTCGCAAGTCTCAGGGGACGCGTCCAGGGGAACGGTATAGCTCCATGCGCCCATGGTTGAGTTGCGATCCCAGTGCGCGTTCACCATATTGAGCTGTCCGATGGCTCCCGCTGCGAGGAGCTCTTTCGCCTTGGCGTAGATGATGGAACTTACGCGCTGGCTTCCCAGCTGAAGAATACGATTATTCGCGCGAGCAGCCTCGATCATCTCGGGACCATCGGCGTACACGTGCACCATCGGCTTCTCGCAATAGACGTCCTTCCCGGCTTTCATGGCGTCGACGGACACCTGCTTGTGCCAATGGTCGGGCGTTCCGACAATTACGGCGTCGATATCCTTGCGCGCCAGAATTTCCCTGTAGTCGCGGGTGGTGAAGATGTCACTGCCCCACATTTCCTTGCAATGTTCGAGGCGGCCGTCGTAGCAATCAGCCGCGGCGACAAGTTTCACTCCCGGCACCTCGACCGCGATGCGAGTGTCGAATTGGCCTTGGCCGCCGGCCCCGATGAGGGCAATCTGGATCTGGTCGTTCGCGCTCACCGGCGCGGACGACTCGAGCTCGGTGATGGTTAGAGCAGTCGCTTTAGCGCCCAGTAAGCTTGCCGCTGATGCGGAGCCCGCTACCTTCAGGAAGTTTCTGCGATTCCACACAGTCGTTTCCCCTTCGGATGAAGTTTCGTCGCACTTGCAATCTGTTGGAGCGAAACAGTGTACACCCGGCGGGATTGGATTTCGCCGTGATGAGGTTTTTCGAATGTTCGTCTGCTAGAGTCGCGGGAGAAGAAATCCCGTCAATTTGCGATGCTCCTCAAACGCCTCTCCGAATTGGCCGGCGAGCAATGCTTCTTCTCTCTTTGCCTTGACGATGAATCCCAGCATGATGACGCAGACCCCGGCTACGCAACGCCAGCGATCGATCACCAGGGCACTTCCGATGGCGGCGAGATCCAGGCCCGTATAGATGGGATGGCGAAGGCGCGCGTAGGGACCTGTCCGGATGAGTTGGTGGCCTTCCTTAAGGGTGATGCGGCCACTCCAGAACTGGCCGAGATGATAACGGGCCCAGATTGCGATGCCCACGCCCAGCCAGGTCAGTACGATTCCGAGGACTGAGATGCCGCTGGTGTGAGGCAGGAAGTGCCGGCCTAACGGGGAGCCATCGAGATCGCTACTAAAAACAAGAGTAAAGCCGATCACCTCGACGAGCATTACACCGTAGCGAGCAAAAAAGCTCTCGCGGCGCACTGTAGCGCGAGTCTTCAAAGCGCTGATTAGCCAGTAAGCGCCGAAGGCAATCCACGGAACGATAATCCAGTCGTGCAAGGTCATGGGTTAACTACATGCGTTAGTGCTGGATCCCAGATCGAGCGCAACTCTTCAGACCGGCAACTGTTCCTGCATCCATCCTGGAGCTTCGAGCTTGGGTTCGGTGGTCAAGTCCATGATCAACCGCTCCAGGACCATCCGTTTGCTCACGGGATTTGACCGCAGCGCGAGATCCGCTTTGGCCACAAGGCGGATAGCACGCGTGAGTTCCCGCCGATTCTTATAGCGCCGCGCCTGCCGGATCACATCGTCTGCCGCGAACGGAGGCACGCGGAACCCTTGCCACAGCGCCGCCCACAGCATGCGCTGGTCGCGCACATTGCGTTCAAGAATGATCAGCATCTGCCGGAAGGTTTTGGCCAGCATGTAAATGTGCCCGATCGAAGCTTCTTCGCCCTCGCCGGAGCTGAGCATGGCATCAAGGACTTCCAGTGCCCGAACCCGGTCTTTGCTGGAAATAGCGTCGGTCAGCTCATACAGCGAGCGCTGCTTGGCCGCAAGCACCATCGTTTCCACGTCGCCCAACGTAATGCGCTTCTTCTCTCCGACGTAGAGAATCAATTTCTCGAGCTCGTTCGAGATCATCATCATGTCGCCGCCAAGAGCGTCGACCAGTTCGCGAGCACCGTCGGGCTCGACCTTCACGTCGCGCCCGGAGCAATAGTCACCGATCCAGCGCACGGCTTCGCCCTCTTCGACGCGGGCAAGTTCCACGATGCCACAGTATTGCCCCATCGTTTCGCGGATACGCTGGTAGCGCTCCTTATCCTGCATCTCCATCTTGCGGGCATCGGCTGGAATGCTGATGTGGTCGGCGACAAAGATCAGCAACGCATCCGGATTGGGATTCTTGCAGTACTCTTCAATCGCTGCGAGCTTCTCTTCGTTTGAGCCACGGCCAAAGAGGTTCCTGACGCCACGCACGAAGAACACCTGGAACGGTGCCATCAGGGAGGGAGTGCGAGCCCGGTCGAGGATTTCAGCCAGGTCTGTTTCCCCAAGATCGAACTCGAACAGGCTGAAGTCACGCAATTCGGCGGGAACGAGGTGCTCGAGAATCGCATCGCGAAAGCGTTTGCGGAAGAAGGCCTCGTCGCCTACAAATACATAGGCAGCCCGCGTCCTGCGCGACTCCAGTTCGCTTACGAACCTTTCAGCTTGGGCGAAAGCTCTCATGCAGAGGGTGATTCCGACTCTACCATCGGCAACTCAATTCTACTAGTGACAGCGGCGTGAATAGGCGCTCTCTCGACTCGTCGCGGGGCCGGGTATGGAGCAGAATTCGCCGCGGGAAGCGTGTACACCCGTATGGAAACCGTTCTTTATCTAGAGATGGATTAGAGCTTGGTGAGGAACTCGAGAACATCTGGGGCGTCCCAGTCAATCGGGCCGATCACCTTGCGCCGCAACACTCCCTGTCGGTCGATGATGTAGCTCTCAGGCCAGACATGAGTCCCGTAAATTTCACTGACTTTCTGATCAGGATCGCGCACGGTGACGAAGTTTACTCCTCGGTTCTTCAGGAACCGATGGTAGGCGCCATCATCCACATCGATACTAACGCCAAGAATCACCACGCCTTTTGTCCGCGCATGATCCTGGAGACTCATCAACGAAGGCAATTCCTGCTGGCAGGGCGGACACCAACTGGCCCAGAAATTCACTATGACGACCTGACCGCGAAACTGGTTGAGCGCAACAGTGTGATCGGAATCCTGCAGGCTGAAGTCCGGAGCGGTCTCCCCAATCCGCCGAGGACGCGATCCGTGATAGCAGGCGGTCGTCAACAGCAGCACCACGAGAAAGGGCGTTACGATGCTGCGCCGCATTCAGAACCCCTCCAGAATGTTCGAGACCAGCGTGCGTGCAAAATCCTGGGCGAGTCTGCGCGAGGCAGGCGTATCTTCCTCAAAAAAGCTGTTCAGATCTTGCGACACTTCGTACTGCTCGCGGAATAAATACGCGGGGTTCTGATACAACACTTTCCCGCTGCGATCCTGCAACTTGACCCGCATGCTCACGACGACCAGAACGCTGGCGGCACGCCCGCTGGTCGTATCGTAGGCGAGGGGCGAGGCTGCCGTTGAGATGACCGTGCCTTGCAATGTGGCATCGGCATCGTCTCCAGCCTCATAAACAATTCTGTATCGTGTGCGCGTGGTCAGCTCGCGGACGACTGAGGCGGTCAGCATCTGCTCAATCCGATAAGTGGTCGTCTCGTTCTTAAAAGCCGGTATGGCGATCGTCTTTACCGTATCGGGCAACTGCACGGAATGTCCAACGGTGTGATATCCGCAGCCGGCGCACAATAGAAGAGTGGTTAGAAGCAGTGACCGGTACCTGGCACCGAGTACCGCGTTCCTAGTTCGGGAGACGAGGCGGCAAACGCCGTTAGTCCCAGATGCACCTTGTGCTCGGTACGCGCTACGCGGTACCTCAACACAGTTCACTGGATCTTCCCCGTGGGGCGAGTCGCGGTCATGCTCTCGGCACACTCCACCGCTGTCAGGGCCGATACGCGAAGGTTGTCCGCAACGGCCCACAACCAAATGCCGCTGGGCTGGAGGGGATCCGGCTTCAGCGAAACGAGCACTTCCGGCTGGCCTGCCACGCTCACATTGGTTGGCCAGTCGTCTTCGGGCGCTGTCACGGTGACGTGGTCCCCAGCCAATGCCTCCGAAAGAGCCTGTGCATCCAATCCGTCAATCTCGAGATACATCGCCAGCGCGTGCCCGTGAAAAATCGGCGCCTGCAACAGCATCAGGGAAGGCTGGGCGGCATCGTCGCCAGCGATCTTCCGGTAATGCCGGAATATGCGGGACTCCACCGAATCCAGCGCCGGATGCGCCTTCTGCCCGTAGCGGGCCACCATGTTAAATGCCACTTGGGCATCGAAAACATCTCTCGGCAAGGGCTGGAAGGAAAGCAGGTTGACCGTTTGCTGGTGCAATTCGTCCATCCCGCGTTGGCCGTGCTCGGACGCGGGTTCAAAAACGGTAGCAATCACGCGGCGGATCGCTCCGGCCTTTCGCGCCCGCAGCAACAGTAGCGAAAGCATGACCGACACCGGATGAGCCGTGATGCACGGTCCGGGCTGAAGGTCCGGGCGCACTACCAGCCCTCTCTCCCGTTCAACCCAGAGGGAGCGCACGCTCGCTCCGGGTTCATCTTCCAAGGCCGCCGAAAGATCCACAATGGTGCTGCCGGCGTCGCGGGCCCGTTTCCAGTTCTTGCCGGTGCACTCGGCATCCCCCGCAAAAAATGTGAAATCGACATGCTCAAATTGTTCGGCGCGCACACTCTGGATGAAACTGATTTCGTCTCCCATCGCCTCGAGCTGACCCAAAGACTCATCGTCATCGAGCAGGCGCACATCGACCGCCGGGAAGTTGCGCTCGTTCAGCATCTCGGCGATCTCCTTGCCTCTTAGCGAAGCGGCGCCCACGATAGCGACGCGATAAAGGTTCCCGCGAGTCGCCAGCGTATGCGCAGGAGGGATTGATTTGACCGGTTCACTCATGCTTGTGAAGCCTCCTTATAGGAGGGTGGAGGACTACTGCGGCGACGGAAAATCCATTGCAGCCGCCAAAAAACCCCGGACACCATATAAAGCAGGGCAATCGAAAACAGTACCGGGCGCGAGAAGAACCACACGAGAGCCAGCAAGGCAGCGATAAACAAGATCAAGCGAAACGGCCGCCGGGAGCGGAAATCGATATCCTTGAAACTATAAAACCGCCATGTGCTCACCATGAGGTAGCCAACCGTTGCGACCATGGCAAGCCACGCCATCGCGGTGTAAGACGAGACTACAGGATCGCCAGCTTCGAAGTGCACAACCGCCGCGATGACTCCTGCGCCCGCTGGTATTGGCATTCCTACGAAGTATTTCTTGCCCGGACGCCCCGGGTTCGAGGGCTGCGGGTTGGTGGTGATATTAAATCGCGCCAGGCGGCTTGCCCCAGCAATCAGGAACAGAAAACAGGCAATCGCGCCTAGCTGCGTCAACTTGATGCGCCACTGCCATTCCGACAGCATGACAGGCGGCATGAGGTGGAATCCCCAGGTCCATGCGAGGATAGCTGGAGCCACGCCGAACGTAATCACATCCGCCAGTGAATCGAGTTCGCGGCCAAAATCGCTGCTGGTCCCGGTCATGCGCGCAATGCGCCCATCGAGTCCATCGAACAATACCGCAAATCCGATCGCTTTCGCCGCGTTGTCCAAGTGCCAGTATTCGGTCGCACTGGCGTGCATCACTTCAAGTATGGCGTAAAAGCCGGCAGCCATGTTCCCTGTCGTGAACAGCGACGGCAGGATATACATGCCCTTGCTCAATCGCCGCCGTGGCTTGATGAGAGGCTGGTCCATCAATGTGTCCTTGCGGCATCGGAGGATTTCTCCGCCGTCAGTTCCTGTTGGGGCTCGACGTAGGCGAGCACGCTGGCACCGCCCTTCACACGGTCTCCGATTTTTACCTGCACGCGGGCCGATGGATCGAGCAGCAAGTCTGTACGCGACCCAAACTTAATCAAGCCGACTCTTTGGCCGCGCTCAAGGCGGTCCCCGATTTTCGGACGAAACACAATCCTGCGCGCCAGCAGGCCGGCAATCTGCTTGAAGACAATCCGTTGCTCTTCGCCCTCGACCGTAACGATGTTCTGTTCGTTGTGCTCGGCAGAGGCGGCGTCCATGGCATTGAGATATTTGCCACGCTGATAACGAACCTCGCGGATCACTCCTGCAATCGGAGTGCGGTTCACATGTACATCGAACACACTCAAAAAGATGCTGATCCGGGTGAGTTTTTGCGCTCCAATGCTGACGATCGATACTTCCGTGACCTTGCCATCAGCGGGGGACACGACCGCACCCGGTTCCTGTGGAATCGCTCTTTCTGGGTCACGGAAGAACCAGAGGAAAAACAGGGCCAGGAGAAACGGAATGATCGCCCAGGCGGGCCGAGCGAGCCATCCGATCAGGATGCCTGCCACAATGAGGGCACTCGCATAGTAATAACCGTCACGGACCATAGAAGACTTTTATTATAGTCGCCACGTGACCTGCCGAGAATTCTGTAAGTGTAAATAAAAAAAGGCGCTTGATCGCGCCCTGCGGAAGATACATCACGACCTTCGCGGCTGGAGCCGCGTTGCGTCGAGCTTCACTGATTAAGCTACGTTAACGCCGTACTGCTGCCGATACTCACGCTCAATCGATTCCATTTGATCTTTGAGGCGTAGCTTCAGCTTCTTCAGACGTACTTCCTCTAGTTTTTCGTCTTCGCTGAGATAACGCTTTTGGGTGAGTGAATCGAGGCGTTGTGAGTACTGCGAGTGCTCCTGAGCCAGTCGGCGGAATTCTTCATGACTGGTCAGGAGTTGGTCTCTCGAAGTCAGCATCCAGGCAGACCTCCAAACCGGGATTATGGGGCCAAAGTAACACAGCATTCACATATGGGCAATGCCCAAAAAATGGGCAGTCTCACAGTGAGACTCCTTGAGTGATAGAACACGTATAGACGACAGCGTCTTCCAACGGATTGTTGTAGTAGGACTTCCGCCTTCCGCTCTCGCGGAAGCCAGCCTTTTCATAAAGCGCTCTTCCCGCAAGATTCGACTCCCGAACCTCAAGAAACACTGCTGTGCTGTTTGTTTCGCGAGCACGTGCCATGAGCATTGCGAGGAGCTTTGCGCCGATTCCGTTTCGGCGTGTGTCGGCGCTAACTACGATATTTTCCAATTCCCACTCCGGTGCGAGATGTCGCGCCACGAGAAAAGCGACGATGCGAGCGACCCCGGCGGTCTCGTTTTGCGGATTTGAGCTCGTCGCCTCAGCGACGAGGAACAGCCTTTCCGCAATGTCACTCTCTGCGCGGACGGCCTGGGTATAGTGTTCTTCACTCCAATGTGCCGCGCGATCGGATGTGCGCTCCAGTGCGACTAGACTCGGAATATCACGAGGTTCTGCCGGTCGAATGTTCAAGGTCGTCGGACTCAGGATGAGCTCTTCGAAAAAATCTCCGCGTCAGAGCGGCGAATATAGTTCGCTTCTAATTCCTCGGGAGTGACGCTAAACCCCGCGCGTAACTTGCTCCACCCGGATTTCGCGATGCCCGAAGCATCAGGAATCACTGAGCGAACCTCCGCAGCGCCCGACTCATTCGCTGCCTTGGCCAGGCCCGCATCCCGCGATGCGACAATGTTGCCGCGTACGAGATCCGCGAATTCTGCTCCGGTTAACAATTGCTCGCTTTCAAGCTGAGTACCTCCCGCGAGGCTATACGTTCCTGTATAAATTTCGCCGCGCCCTGCGTCCAGTGCGGCAATCACTTTGCCTCGCACGTCGCTCATTGTGGCGATCACTTCCAATAGGGAAACCGGCAGAATTGGCTTTTTCAGAACCTCAGCCAGCGCCTTGATCGCGGATAGACCTACGCGCAGCCCCGTGAACGATCCCGGTCCGGAAACTACGATGAAAGCGTCGATCTCGGTTTTGCGGAGACCATGCTTTTCGAGCAGGCCCGCAATCTGCGGCACCAGTTGCGCGGAGAAAGTTCCGCCAGCGAGAGGAACCGATTCGAGGACCACGATCTTGTCGTCGGTTTCAACACGCGCCAAGGCAACGCTGCCGTTCTTGCCCGACGTGTCAGTGATCAGAAGCATCATTTTGCAGTGAGTTTCCGTGTGACCGGAGTCTGATATTCACCCTTGGACCAATTCCAACAAAACGCCTCCGGTGCTGGATGGGTGGACAAACACATACTGATGACCTCCGGCGCCGGTTTTGATTTCGTCGGAGACCAGCCTTACGCCATCATTCTTCAGCCGATCCACCGCTGCGGGCAGGTCAGGAACCTTAAGGCAGACGTGATGAAGCCCTTCCCCACGTTTGGCGATGAATTTCGCAATCGTGGAGTTGTCCGAAGTCGCCTCAAGCAATTCCAGCCGGCTCTCACCCACGGGCACCATCACTAATCGCACCTGCTCGTGCTCAACGGTCTCTTCGGCAGAAACCGAAAGACCAAGGGTCTCGTAAATTCTCTTCGCGGCTGACAACGACTTCACCGCGATGCCGAGATGGTCAATTTGAAACATCGAATCCTTCCCAGTCACATAGTGACGGATGCATTCATCCTCGCTGCAAATTCTACTTCCGGGCCGCGGAGAGAGGCGCCCGAGGTGCGATGGCTCCTGCCTTTGCCGCAATTTCCTCAATGAGCGTGTACGGATCTCGCTTGTGCTCGGCGACCTCGGACGCCAGGCGCTCCAACTCGCCGTCCGCGAATGTTGCCTGCGCTCTTTCCAACATCGTATCGCGTAGCATCTCGATGAGCCGCTCCTGCCAGTTTTCAACGCACTTGCGCAGCGCGCGATTTCCTTCGCGCAGATAATTCTCATACTCCGAGATTGCGTCAACGAGTTCGGAGACCCCGGTTCCCTCACTCGCAACGGTCTTCACGATGGGAGGTGTCCAGCCATCCTGCCGGGTTGCGAGCGATTGCAGGGCGCGAATCTCGCGTTCAACCCGTTCCGCCCCATCCCGGTCGCTTTTGTTGATGACGAAAATGTCGGCGATTTCCATGATCCCGGCTTTGATCGACTGCACATCATCGCCCATGCCTGGAACGAGGATCACGATCGTGATATCGGCCACGCGGACGATGTCCACCTCGTCTTGCCCGACTCCGACGGTCTCGACGAGAACCAGGTTGCGCCCGGAAGCATCGAGCACCGCAGTGACGTCGGCTGTAGCGCGAGCCAAGCCGCCTAGCGATCCACGGGTGGCCATGCTGCGGATGTAAATCCCCGGATCTGCGAAATGCTCCTGCATGCGGATGCGGTCGCCAAGAATCGCGCCGCCGGTGAAGGGACTCGTCGGATCGACCGCGATGATTCCAACCGTACGATCGTGCTTGCGATAAATCCGCGCCAGTTGATCGACCAGCGTACTTTTCCCCGCTCCGGGGGCGCCGGTCAATCCAATGACACGTGCGTGGCCGGTGTGGGCAAAGAGCGCCTTCAGCAGGTCCGACCATCCCGGCGCGCGGTTCTCAACCGTGGAAATCGCACGCGCCAAGGCTCGAGGATCGCCCGAGCGCAGGGCGTCGATCTGAGTTGGGATGGCGCTGGTCGAAGGCTTCAAACGAACAGTGTAAAGCAGGGCGGATTAAAGCAGAAGTTGGATGCTACACAGGGTTGTCATTACTGAGCGAAGCGAAGAAGCCATGCACGTGCCGCTAGCGGCAGACACCATCGTTCCTGATTCGCTCAGGATGACAAAGTCGGGCTAGTCCCGCAGCAACTGGCGGGCGATTACCAAACGCTGGATTTCACTGGTCCCCTCGCCAATCGTGCACAACTTCACATCGCGATAGAACTTCTCCGCAGGATAGTCCTTGATGAATCCATAGCCGCCAAAAATCTGCACGCCCTCATTGGCGCAGCGGACGGCCACTTCACTCGCGAAAAGCTTCGCCATCGACGACTCCTGCGTCGTCTTCATGCCAGCGTCTTTCATGGAAGCGGCACGCATGGTGAGCAGCATCGCCGCATCGATCTCGGTGGCCATGTCGGCCAGTTTCCACTGGATCGCCTGGAAATCGCTGATCGCTTTGCCAAATTGGCGCCGCTGCTTTGAATACTTCAGCGCACACTCGTACGCGCCCTCGGCCATTCCCAGTGACAAGGCCGCAATCGAGATACGGCCACCATCCAGCACTCTCATCGCATCGGGAAACCCTTGCCCCTCGGCGCCTAGCAGGTTTTCCGCAGGGATCACGCAATCTTCAAAGATCAACTCTGCTGTATCGCTGGCCCGCAGCCCCAATTTGTTTTCTTTCTTGCCGGGCCGAAATCCTTTTGTGTCTTTCTCGACCAGGAACGCCGAGATGCCATGCGTATGCGCCGTGCGATCGGTTACCGCCAGCACGACCAGGACATCGGCATAGTGACCGTTGGTGCAAAAAGTTTTGGTTCCATTAAGGACCCAGTTGTTTCCGCGTCGTATGGCGGTCATGCGCGCGCTGCCTGCGTCGGACCCCGACGAAGGCTCAGTCAATCCCCACGCCCCGATGAACTCGCCCGTCGCCAGCTTGCTGACGTATCTCTTCTTCTGCGCCTCGTTGCCGGCCAGGAAAATGTGATTCGAGCAGAGCGACGTATGCGCCGCGACGATGATGCCCACCGATCCATCCACGCGCGACAACTCCTCGATGGCAGTGACGTACTCCACGTATCCCATGCCCGCACCACCGTACTCGACCGGAAAAATCGTCCCCAGCAGCCCAAGCTTGCCTAGTTCCTTGATCGTGGCCAGCGGGAATTCCCCCGCCTCGTCCCATTCCATGACGTGTGGCTTGATTTCGCGCTCGGCGAACTCGCGGACGCTCTTCTTCAGGTGCAGCTGTTCTTCATTGAGTTGGAAGTCCAAGTTTCCTCCGGCGGGTCGAACTGGCTGACTGCTTTGATCCAGGCGGGACGTTTCGACCGAAATGTTGATTAGACCACAGCTTGATTGCCGGAAAGAAGTTACCTTCGGAGAGAGACATGCGCATTGCTGAAACCCGCATCATTGCTGACGATTTGTCGCTTTTCATCCACGAACCGACCGACCGGATGGTCTGCGACCTCAGTGAAGGGAATCAAAGAGAGATCTGTCACGCACGTGCATCCCACAATCCGATGCCCAGTGCCTGCTCGGAGCCCTCAGATTTCATCGCTTGGATTCGAGTCAAAGTGAAATCTCGGCCCGCGGTAGAGATGGTAGAGTGGCCGATCAGGATCAAAAAAGGCGTTCGAGTTTAGGTAGTCCTTACAGCGTTGCCGTATGGTCTTGAACTCCCCCCAAGACGTCGGATTGTCTTCTATTTGCTCCGTAAGACGCAGGGAGACTCCACACCGTGAAGTCTGCACGTCTGCAGCTGGAGTTGAAACGAGGCGCTCGAGGCCAAAAATCTCAACATAAGGGCGACCGAAAAAATTTGCCCAATACAGATCCTCCAAGTGCTTCCGTAGGTGTACTGTGTGTTTTTCCTAGTAATCATGCCCGATAGTACAGTCGCAAAGCCTTGTCTTTTCACCCTCTGCTCTATCACATCATCTGCCGTTTCGCCGCCTCGGCTCCTCCCGCTAATTTTGTGACCTTCTTAATGTTCGAAATAAGTTGATCTCTCGACAAACTGGCGTATCCGACGGACCCGATCTTTTTCTTGAGCCGGTCTGACAATTCAACTTTGAATGTCGAATCTTTCTTAGCGTTCTCGTCGATTCGATCTAGGCGTTCCGCCAGTTCTATCTCTGTCAGAGGGTGGGCGAACGCATAATCTCGTTGAATGTGGTACATATGTCGTTCATGAATCTGGAAACGTCATTCGTATCTCCGGTTAGGTTAAAAAATGTTATGCAAGAATGCCGAGGATCTTTACTTACGGCTGGCCAAAAGTTCACCATGAAATAAATACGAGGATTTTGTCGCTCAGCGATAAAACTATGCGCACCCCACACCTTCAGCGCCGGCGCGAGGTCGGTAAGATGGAAACGATTCTTTAGCGGCTCGACATTGCCAAACCGTTCTGGCAAACAATCAGGAAAATATTGGACAAACAGATTCAAAAACCGCTCACCCGCGGATCGAGAGCGAATCTGCGCTGGTATCAAGATTTGCAGTACAAGTTCCCGCATGGGTTTGTTTTAGCTAGAATACCGGCGAATCCGAGGACGGGAAATCTCCGCACGAACCGGTTCGTTTAGGGTGCAGCGTCTCCCTAGAAAGCAGCTACGGCAGCCAAGAACTCAAGAAATTCCGCACTCACTGGGCGCCTAAACTCGGCAGCCTGTGAATCCTAGGAGCAAGGAACAAGTAGCCGGCAATCATAGCAAGCTGAGCCAACAGCGAGATCTCCGAACAGACCTCACCCCACTCTTGATCTTCGTGGCCACCACAGAGGCTGGGTGCGCCATCCTTGCGCACTTTTGCAAGGGTGGTCGTGAGCGGACGCATAAATCTGAGTAGTTCCAGAAATCCTCGAACTACTACTTATCTCTCACGAAGACTGTACGGATGGGCGGCTGCGAATAGTTCACCCAAGAGGTGGGCGCAGCGTTACTAACTTGCAGTTGGGAGGATTCGTTTCCATGCCACCAGCAACAATACAATGACGGTTGTGGCAGTAACGATCATTGCTGCCGTGGCTACCTTCCTCAAGCCAAACTCAAAGGCTGCCACCACGACACCACAAGACGATACCCCCCAAGCGATACCACTCAGGAACCGCATCCGCCGTCTTTCATTTAGGTCAGCAGTCGCTTTCGGCTCAAGTCTCCGCAAAAAGAGCTTTACCAGAATTGCTACAGCCGATGCAGTCAACCAAACCTCGGCCCCCTCAAGCAGCCCAGACCATCCCCTTGCGATATAAGCGCAGATGCTGCTGGATATCGCAGTAGCGACCAAAACGACAATGACGACCCGAAAATCGCGACGCAATCTCATGCGCCCTCAAGCTTACCAGCCGACATGGCTGTTTTGACGCTCGTTCCTGCAGGGGGATTCAGGTATCGGTTGAGGTCAACTTGGGCGACGACAACCTTCGCTGCTTCCAACGCGCTCCGATCAACCTCAACGCGATCGCGAGCTGAGATAAATTGACTCACAAGAAATGAATCATACAGAAAGCAGCGCTGTCCCGTACATCCGAGTGGTTCCTGAACACAGCTTTGCCCGATGCGCCCGCCGGAATCTTTTTTAATTCGCGTCTGGAACCGTGACAAAGCTCTGAAACACTTCATTCGACAGCAACCGTCCACTTTCCGACAGCGAGATCTGACCACCGGACCGCTGCATCAGGCCGGTTGCGACAAGGTCTTCAAATACTGGGTGCAGGTTCCCCACCGCTGCATCGCCAAACTGGCTCGCCAGCTCCCGCAAGTTCACGCCCCGATTCAAACGTAATCCGAGAAACAACGCTTCCTCCAGCGCCGTCGCCGCGGAGACTGGTGTTCTCGCGAGGGGCGCTCCGGCGACGTATTTTTCAAGAACATCGCTGGTCGAAAATCGAATGGCATCGAGGCTCGCATCGGCCGAAAGCAGCATGGAATGCGCGTCCACTCCGAACCCCAGGTAAGGCTGGCGAGTCCAGTACTTCAGGTTGTGGCGCGACTGGAAGCCCTCGCGGGCGAAGTTAGAGATCTCATACTGCGCGATGCGCTCTGATTCGAGCGTTTCACAGGCTGAACCGTAGAAGTCCGCGATTGCATCCTCGTTGGGAACGAAGTGGGCGTGATATCGAGTGCCGCCGGCCATCAACTCGCGCCCCAGGCGCGAGTCTTCATCAACCTCCAGCATGTAAACGCTGACGTGTGGTACGCCGGCGGCGGTTGTTTGTGCCAGCGACTCACGCCAACTGTCAGGGGTCTGATGTGGCAATCCCGCGATCAAATCGATGTTGATGTTAACGATGCCGGCATCGCGCAACCGGGCGATATCGTCATGCACGGTTTGGCGCTTGTGCAGCCGGCCGATCGCCGCCGCCTCGGCGTCCACAAACGATTGCACTCCCAGGCTGACCCGGTTGACGCCACACCGAATCAGAGTGTCAAGCATCGACGAGGTCAGCGTCCCCGGGGCACACTCCACCGTAATTTCCGCATCCTTGCGAATTGAGAAAGACCGCCGCACCGCATCAAATGTCCGCTGAAGCTGGTCCGCCTCGAGCACGGTGGGAGTGCCGCCGCCGAGATAAACCGACTCAACCTCGGGCTCAAACCGGCCGCCCATTTGTGTGGCAACGTTCACCGCGTCGCCAATATCCGCGCACAGACGGTCTACGTAGCGCTCGAAGACGGCTCGCGAAAATACGTCGGACGCGAAGTTGCAGTACGTACACTTCGTACGGCAGAAGGGCACGGAAATGTAGATCCCCGAGGGCACTATTCCCATTATTTCATTGCTAAACCTTTTCCATCCGAGCCGCCTCCTCAGCCATCTATTTGAGGTACCCTGTTGAGAGCTTGTTTCGCTGCCGGTTCGCGCCCGAAATCGGCATAAAAAGCGCCCTTTCAAACCTGCAAATGGCCCAGGAAGAAGAAATACTCGGAAAAGCTTACGACAGCCGCCTAATGAGGCGGCTGCTCACCTACCTGCGCCCGTACCGGTGGCAGGTGACGGTGGCAATCGTCGCCATCATCTTCAAATCGATGGCCGATGTGCTGGGCCCCTACCTCGTCAAAGTTGCGGTCGATCGCTACCTTGCACCCGTCGCGGGTGCGCGGACCGGCATGTGGAGCTGGCTCAGCCCCCGGCCCCTGACGGGAATTGTCCAGATTTCTTCCATCTATTTCGGATTGCTCGTCTTCACTTTCTGCCTTGAATTTTTGCAGACCTACTTCATGCAGTGGACAGGTCAGAAAGTGATGTTCGACCTGCGCAGCCAGATCTTCCGGCACCTGCAGCGTATGCATGTGGCGTTCTACGACAGAAATCCGGTCGGGCGGCTGGTGACGCGCGTGACCACCGACGTCGACGCTCTGAACGAAATGTTTACGTCAGGCGTGGTTTCCATCTTCGAAGATCTGTTTGTGCTGGCCGGCATTCTGGGGATCATGCTGTGCATGAACTGGAAGCTGGCGCTGATCACATTCGCCGTGCTGCCGTTTATCGTCGTCGCCACCAAGCTTTTCCGCGACAAGGTCCGCGACTCGTACCGCCGCATTCGGGTCGCCATCGCCCGCATCAACTCCTATTTGCAGGAGCACGTCAGCGGCATGGTGGTGCTGCAGCTTTTCAATCGTGAACGCAAGGCCTACCAGCGCTTCTCCGAGATCAACCGCACCCACATGGACGCGTTCAAAGACGCGATCCTGGCCTACTCGGTCTATTACCCCGTAGTCGATCTCTTTTCCGCGGTAGCGATCGCTTGCGTCATCTGGTACGGGGGACAGGACATCATCCGTAGCGTCGTTTCAAAAAGCCTGACGCTGTCATTCAACCCTCACACGCTGATTTCTTTCCACCTCGTCGCTACCGCGGCATCACTCGGAGTGCTGATCGCGTTTACGCAGTACGCGATGCGCTTCTTCCGGCCGATCATGGATTTCAGCGAGAAATACAACATTCTGCAATCGGCGATGGCGGCCAGCGAACGGATTTTTAAGCTGCTGGACACTCCAGTAGACATCGTCTCGCCTTCAACTACCAAAAAGCCGGATGGTCCAGGCCGCATCGAGTTTGATCATGTCTGGTTTGCGTATCGGGAGTTGTCGTCGGATGACTCGAAGGAGAGTAGTGATGCGAGTGCGAGTCAAACTCCTGCCTTGCAAAACTCCGCCGCATTGCCAGACTGGGTGCTTCGCGATGTCTCTTTCGCTATTGAACCCGGGCAGACCATTGCCGTTGTGGGCCATACCGGAGCAGGCAAAACGACTCTGATCTCGCTACTGTTGCGCTTTTACGACGTTCAGAAGGGCGCGATCCGGATCGACGGCGTCGATCTCAAAGACATGGACCTCGTGGATTTGCGCGGTCGCTTCGGCGTGGTCCTCCAAGATCCCTTCCTGTTCACCGGGACGATCGGGGGCAACATCCGGCTCGGCACCCACCGTATACAGGACGAGCAAATTCAGCGCGCCGCCGAAGATGTCAACTTGTCCGATTTCATCAATGCTCTGCCGAACGGTTTCAATGAAGAGGTACGTGAGCGAGGTTCGACACTCTCGACTGGCCAGAAGCAGCTCATCTCCTTCGCACGGGCCCTGGCTCACGATCCCAAGATCCTGATTCTCGATGAGGCCACTTCGAGCGTCGACACCGAGACCGAATTCCGGGTGCGCGACGCGCTCGCCCGAATGGTCGAAGGACGCACTTCGCTGATCATCGCCCATCGCCTCTCGACCGTGCAGCGTGCCGACAAGATCATCGTGATGCATAAGGGACAAGTCCGCGAAATGGGCACCCACCAGGAACTGCTGGCTAAGCGTGGTATCTACTACAAGCTCTATCAACTGCAGTACAAAGATCAGGAGATTGGAGTAGCAGCGTCTTCGACGCCCGCAGATGCCAGCGAGTCGACGGTCAGCGCTGACGACTAACCGATCCCGTTCCGCAATGCCTGTGCGGCGCAGTTGTCTCGTACAATGCTCCGGTGCTTATCCTGGTCTCGGCCGGTGAAGCGTCCGGCGAAATGTATGGCGCGCAGTTGATTGAGGCACTGCGGCGCGCCTCCTGCCAATACCAGCCGGCGCCTCCTTCCCCCGGACCGGCGAAAGAAGTCGATGCTCCAACGAATTCTTTGTCATTTTTCGGAGTAGGCGGTGATCGCATGCGGGCCGCCGGCTGCGACACAGTGCTCGACACAAAGGATCTCGCGGTTGTCGGGATCACAGAAATCCTCAGTCACCTGCCAAGAATCTTGCGTAGATATAAGCACCTGATCCGCGAAGCCGATCGACGGAGGCCCGACGTTGCGGTCGTGATCGATTCGCCTGCTTTCAACTGGCGCGTGGCCCGGCAGATGAAAAAGCGCGGTATTCCCGCGGTGTACTATGTGGCCCCGCAGTTCTGGGCTTGGCGGCAAGGACGCGTCCGCCTGCTCCGCAAGTACATCGATAAGGCTCTCGTCATTTTCCCGTTCGAAGAAAAGTTCTACCGCGATCGCGGCGTCGATGCCACGTTCGTTGGGCATCCCCTCGCTGACCTTCCGAAACCGGCCATCACACGGGAGGAATATGCGCGACAATTCCAGCTCGATGCTGCAAAGCCATGGATCACCCTCATGCCCGGGAGCCGTGTCAAAGAAGTACGAATGAACTTTCCAACAATTCTTGAGGCAGCGGGCATGCTCGGGGATGGCTACGAATACGTCATTCCACTCGCCCCAACTCTCGACCGAGACTTCCTGATTAGCGCGACCCGCGCTAACGAGCTCGCACCGCAGAGGCTTACCCTGGTACCAGAGGCCCTTCCCGCGCTATTCCACTCTCGCGCGGGAATCATCGCCAGCGGCACGGCAACCGTCGAGGCTGCGATGATGGGCACTCCATTTGTCATGGTCTATCGCGTTTCCCCGCTTACCTACCTTGTCGGCAAGCCCCGGGTAAAAGTACCGCGATTTGCCATGGTCAATCTCATCGCGGGCGAGGAAGTAGTACCCGAATTGGTCCAGGATGACTTTACAGCGCAAAACGTGGTTGGGCGCATGAACGAGATCTTGCCCGACGGCGAAAAGCGGAGTCGCATGTTGCAGGGGCTGGCCCAAGTCCGTGCCCTCCTTCAGGCGCCTGACGGCACCCCCAGCACCCACCAGCATCCGGCGGACCGCGCTGCCCAAATTATTTGCGTACTCGCGGCAGAACATGCATCTCATCGCTAGTAATCTGGTCTCTAAGCAGATAGCCTGTACGACTCGCTGACAAACGTCCGTTCACTAAAGTACCGAGCATGCCTCCAGGAGTGGGAAGATACTGTCAGTCATGAAAGGAGCCTTGATCCGGCGACCTGTGCTCTACAAGAGAGTGCTGCTGTTTGTTGCGCTTCTGCTTCCATTCTTTGCGGTCAGCGGACAAGCTCAATCCCTCGGCAGTCCCCCAGCAAACCAGACTCTGCCGGACACCCCGGTCCCACAGCAGCCGGGCATCGAACTGCAGCCGGGCAATATCAGCGGCACCGTTCTCGACAAGGATGGAGCTGTCGTGACAAAGGCGGAGATCACTCTAGCGACTCCAAAGGCCGCTGGCGGCACCGACACGCGGCGTACTCTTTCCGACAACAACGGTTATTTTTCATTCCCCGATGTGCGCCCGGGGCCGTTCGAACTGACAATCGTGGCGTCCGGTTTCGCCCCGCAGAAAAAATCTGACGTTTTGCAACCGGGACAGACCTACCTCGTTCCCCGAACTCAGCTGGTCGTGGCTACCGAAGTAAACGTCCAGGTCACCGAGACCCAGGTAGAGGTCGCCGAAGAACAGATTCACGTTGAGGAGACGCAACGTGTGCTGGGAGTGTTCCCCAATTATTACGTTAGCTACGATCCCAATGCGGTGGCGATGAGCCATCGCCAGAAGTTCGAGCTCGCGTGGAAGGCCAACGTCAATCCCTACTCATTCGGCATTGCTGCGGCTATCGCAGGAATCGAGCAGGCCGACAATGCATTTTCCGGATACGGCCAGGGCGCGCAGGGGTATGCCAAGCGCTTCGGCGCCACGTATGCCGATTTCTTCGTGGGGACCTTGATCGGCGGAGCCATCCTGCCCAGCGTGCTCAAGCAGGATCCGCGCTATTTCTATAAGGGCACAGGAACTCGAAAATCGCGGTTTCTTTACGCGATGGCAAATGCGGTGATCTGCAAGGGCGACAACGGAAAGTGGCAGCCAAACTACTCCAGCGTGCTCGGTTCGCTTGCAGCCGGGGGCATTTCGAACCTGTACTACCCCGCCAAAAACCGGAATGGACTGGGATTAACCTTTGAAAATGCCTTGATTGGGATCGGCGGAAGCGCGTTCACCTCTGTGTTTCAGGAGTTCTTTTCACGCCGGCTCACTCCTCATGCAGGCGAACCGTCCAAAAGCGGAAACTGACTCCGCCCGAGCCTTCAACTCGATTTGGCGGGACTTTCCGCGGCCCCCAAAATGAGTCCTAAGCGCTGATCCTTGTGCTCCCAGCATCTTTTGCGTCAGAATCTTCATCATAGGGAATGGGTTATCATTTCCTGGAGATTCTCCTGAATGTCCATCGACCTTAGGCGCGCCCTACGCGTCGTCACCAATTCCCTGACCCTGACGCTGCTGATTGCACTCGCCTCCACTTCGTGGGGGGCCGAAAAGGCCCGGCTGCGAGTCGATGATTACCAGATTGAAGCGCAACTCGACCCCCACCTGCACCAGATCAGCGCACGCGCCAAGGTAAAGTTCACAGCCCTCCAGGACCTCAGCGTAGCTGTCTTTGAGCTGCACAACGATCTGCGGGTGACCCGGGTGACGGATGAGAAAAATCAGCAGCTCTCGGCCGAACGCGTCACCCAGGACTCGACCGTGCGTGTGCCATTGCCGAGCGGCCTCTCCAAGGACGCACAAACGACTCTGACTTTCGAGTACGAAGGAACGCTCGACAACGCCGATAACAGCCCAGTACCAGGACTGAAACTCGCTTACATCGGCGACGACACCACCTATTTGCTGTACGCGGGACGCTGGTTTCCGGTCAGCGGTTTTGGATTGAATCGCTTCACTTCGACCATCAGTGTCACCCTCCCCGCACACATGCTCGCCATAGGGAGCGGCAAACAATCCGTCGCGGACCACGCTGCGTCCAGCAAACCGAATAGCAGCGTCCTGCCGACCAAAACTTACACGTTCATCTCGGAGAAACCCAGCTTCCCGGGAACGATCGTTGCGGGTGTGTTTCAGGAATACAAGAGCGACGAGGCCGGTATAGATCTGCACGTGTATTTCAAGCCAACGCATCAAAGCCTCGCTCCCGCATATACGACCACCGCAGTGCAGGAGTTTACCTACTACATCACGCTCTACGGGCTGCCTCCATCTCAGAAGCTGAATGTCGTCGAATTGCCGGATGACACAGTTCCATTTGCCTGGGCTCCGGAGATTGCCGGCCTCCGCGGAACCTCGATTACCGAGAAAACCAACTACCGCCTGCTCGCCGATGCGTTATCGCACCAATGGTGGGGAGTTTCCGTGAGTCCTGCTTCGAAAGACGACTGGTGGATCAGCGATGGCTTTGCGCGCTATTCCGAGGCCATGTATGTCGAGAGCGCCGCTGGCGCTGCTGGCCTGGAAGAGGCGGTCAAGGATATGTCCGTGGGATCGCTGGCATACGACACCGTGCCGCTTTCCAGCATAGGGAAGCTGGATCCCTTCTCGACCGAGTTTCAGTCGCTTGCCACCGACAAAGGCGCCATGATCCTGCACATGTTGCGGTGGGTTCTTGGCGAAGACAAATACAACAAGACCATGCGCGAATTTGCCACTCAGTATGCTGGCAAGTCCGCCACCACTGACGACTTTCGCACTATCGCCGAGAAGAACTACGGCGATCAGCTGACGTGGTTCTTCTCCCAGTGGCTCGATTCTACGGGCGCACCCGAGTTCAAGGTGAAATACACCGTCTATCGCCTCGGCGGAGCGAAGGCGCAGCAACCGAAAGAAGAGAAGAGTCCCGGATTCCGCGTGACCGGCGAAATCTCCCAGGATCTTGATTTGTTCCGTATGCCAGTCGATCTCAGGATCGATACGGATGGTAAGACCGAGAGCAAGCGCATTGAGGTCGTCGGGACTAACTCTCCTTTTGTCATCGAAACGTTCGGGCGGCCGCGACGGATTTCAGTCGACCCAGATCATCATGTGCTCACCAATTCCAGCGACGTGAAGCTCCGGTCTGCAGTGCTGCGCGGGCAGGCCCTGCAGCAGCAAGGCGATCTATCAGGGGCGCTGACCGAATTTAACAAGGCACTCGACTTGAACAAGAACAGCTCTCTCGCGCATTACCGGGTAGCTGAGGTGTTTTTCCTGCAGCGCAACTACCAGTCTTCGGCCAACGCTTATCGCGAGTCGATCAACGGGGATGGAGATCCGCGCTGGACCGAAGTCTGGAGCCGCGTTCAGCTCGGCAAGATTTTCGATATTACCGGCCAGCGAGAGCGCGCGGTCAACGAATATAGGCAGGCTCTTCAGACCAATGACAACACCTTCGGTGCCTTGGAAGAGGCGAGGAAATATCTGCAAAAGGCATACGAGCGCCCCAAAGAACACTCTGAATAGCCTGTCATGAGGTAATCGATGCGGCGGACCGGTTTAGTTGCCGGCCCACTCCTCCGCATCTTCCATGGACCGGAAAATCTCGAAGTGGCGCTGCCTGTGAAGAATCTTGTGCAACCTGGCCGCATGATTCTGAACCGAGGTGCGGACGACGAACGCCCGCTTTGCGTCAACGGAAAACGGATCGATCTGATCTGCAAGTTCCAGAAAATCTTCCGCGCGCAGTTCCAGTTTTTCCACTTGCCTCAGATCGACAATCTCTGAGAACGTCGGCTGGAATTCTCGGCTCATGCGCAGTTGATTAGCATAGCGGGCGATGTCGTGGGCATTCACTTTGGCGCCGAAACGGACCATAACCAGCCGCCGTTCAGGATAAATGTCGTATTGCACTGTCTTTTGGAAACCGGCGAGACTTCCGGTTTGGTCCGCTCCGAGTTGCGGAGCATCGTTGACTGACAACTTGATCCCTCCGGGCCTCAAGCAGCCCCTAACCTTGCTATCGGCAACAGGTGTCTGGACTTCATTTGCAGAACATCGCTACTGAGCGCTGAGCGAGAATTCATTGGGCCCGGCTAACCTTTTTTCTTCTTTCCCGGTCTAATTGAGTACATGACAGCGGGAACTTCTAAGGACCCGGCTGCGTATCTCTGATCAGATGGTTAGGCGGGATTGAGACCCCTCGCCTGAACGTTACCCGGGGCCCCCACGCTCCTTCCCCGGAGGCGTGGGGGCAAAGTTTTGTCTGCTCGACTGTCTTTGCTGTCTGGGGCTGCGTTCCCGTGGTGGCGCATCTAGACTTCGTCTAGAATCGGCAGCATGGCGGAAGGCAGCCGTCTCGAGCGCGTGCTCTCTCAACTAAAACTCTACGAACATCCGCTGCTGAACTTCTCCGCTCGTGCGAAGGACGAAGGCGTCGAAGTCGTGATTCAATTTAAAGACAGAAGCATTCCGGTACACACCTACTACTTCGATCTGCACCCGCGCGACCTTGACGACCCCCAATTCGAATGGGGCTTCCAGCGCCAACTCTACGATGCTTTACACGACTACTTTGTTGAGATGTTCATCCGAACGCCCCAGGACCGCGCTGACCGGCGCCAAAGAGGACTGTGAGCGCGCTCCGCGAGAAGATTGAAGAGGAGATCCGCCGCGATGGGCCCATCCGGTTCTCGCGATACATGGAGATTTGCCTTTATGATCCCGAGCTTGGATATTATTCGCGCCATGCGGATCAGTTCGGCAAGGCGGGAGATTTCTACACTTCCAGCGACGTCCATGCGGTATTCGGGCGCTTACTGGCCCGCCAGTTTGACGAGATGTGGCGAGCACTGGATCGACCTCCGCAACTGGTTATTGAGGAACTTGGGCCGGGACGAGGGCTCTTCGCGCAGGATGTGCTCGACTGGTCGGAGAAGAAGTTTCCGGAATTCTTCCACGCCCTGCGTTACGTTCTGGTGGAAAGGTCCCAGGCATTGCGGCAGCGGATCGAACGAACGCTGGAGAAGTACATGCAACGCGGGAAGGCCGTCCTCGCACCCGCGGATAAGCCACGACTCAAGCATCTCCCTGGCATCATTTTCGCCAATGAATTTTTCGACTCCTTGCCCGTGGAAATTGTCGGTCCGCAAGGGTCCGTCCGGGTCGACGCACGGTCCGGACGATTTGTGGAAGAGTTGGTTCCGTCATCTGCTAATGAACTCGAGTTTCTCGACCGATTTTCTATACTCCCCGAAACCGGAGAGCGCGTCGAGGTCCCGCTCTTATCGCAAGCGCATATGAGCGCGGCTGCAGAGTTTGACCGAGGATTTATGGTGATCGTCGATTACGGTTATACCCGCGACGAGCAGCTTGCAGGGCGTCATCGGGGTACGTTGAAAGCGATCCGGCAACACTCGATGAGCGGGAGTCCGTATGACGCGCCTGGGGAGCAGGACATCACCGCGGATGTGAACTTTACGGCCTTGGGGGCTGCGGCCGAACAAAACGGTCTACGTGTGGAGAAGTTAGTAACCCAGTCGCAGTTTTTGATGGGCATTGGGGAGGCAAATCAATTTGCCGACGCCTTTGAAGACTGCCGATTGCCTCAGGAAAGAACCAAAGTGGCGCTGCAACTCAAGCACCTCGTCACGCCCGCAGGGATGGGCGAGAGCTTTCACGTCTTGGTGGCGTCTAAGGGCGTCCCTGCGGATCGCGTTCTGTCGCTTGCTGGATTGAGTTTTGGGCGTAAGGACTAGGAGGTCGGCTTCGTTTCCGGGTACTCGTAGACGCCGCGCCCTGACTTCCGGCCGAGGCGTCCAGCCTTCACATATTGCACGAGCAAAGGAGCCGGACGATATTTGTCGCCGAGAGACTTGTGCAGGTATTCAAGAATGCTCAATCGAGTGTCCAGCCCAACAAGGTCCACCATCTCGAACGGTCCCATGGGGTGATTGAGGCCCAGCTTCAGAGCTTTGTCGATGTCGGCCGCGGAGGCAATTCCCTCCTGCAGCATATAAAACGCTTCGTTGCCGATCATGGCATTGATGCGGCTCGTAATAAAGCCGGGTGACTCGCGTATCACTACGACTTCTTTCCCCATCCGCTTCCCTACCTCAACCGCCGTCGCTAGCGTGTCCTCATCGGTTTCCAGCGCGCGGACTACTTCAAGCAGCTTCATTTTGTGCACGGGATTGAAGAAGTGCATGCCGATACATTTCCTGGCTCGGTACGTGACGCTGGCGATTTCTGTCACACTCAACGACGACGTATTCGACGCGAGAATCGTGGTCGGGCGGCAGATCTTATCGAGGAGCGTGAAGATTTCGATCTTCGACTCCATCTCTTCGGGCACAGCTTCGATGATGAGATCCGCCTCGCGCGCAGCTTCCCCCACCGATCCGGCGAACTCGATTCGCCGAAAAGCAGAATCAGCGTCGGGAGCTGTAACCTTCCCGAGTTCAACCGCCTTTTCCAGATTGGCGCGGATTTCACCTTCGGCTTTGCGCAAGGCGCCGGGCATCAGGTCTTCCAGAATCGTGCGGTAACCGCCCAGCGCTGAAGCGTGCGCGATCCCGCGTCCCATGATCCCGGCGCCGATCACGGCAATCGTGCCGACCGTGGACACCTACTTGCCTGCCTTTTCCAGGTCCGCAATCGCCGCATTGATCGAGGTTCCTGCAACGCGCAAATGCTCCGCAAGACGCTGCCGCTCTTCGGCCGTCATGCTGGGGATCGCTATGCAAATACGGCGCAGTGTTGCTGTGATGTCATCCACATAATTCATCGAACGGATCAGTTCACCGGTAGCTACCATGACGGCTCCTATGAGAGTTTGGGGACACGATCGTTTTCGGCTCCGACACCAGATCACGAAGCCTGAACCGAACTTTCTATTTTGGACGCGCTGAGGGTTTAAGTAAAGCTGACTGACGCACCTTCAGCCATAAGGCGTACTCGGCAGCCCAAGCATGTCGTGCTCGGCGCTTTAGACTGAGGAATTCTTGGCGCTCAAGATTCGCAAATTGACGAGGTCACATTGAAACTGGTTCAATTCTTTCGCCATTCCGCTGGCGATGTTTCGGACAGCGAGAAGATGCTCCAGCAGCGGGGAGTCACCAGACAGTTCTTCCTTTATCAGATCGCAACGGCCGATTAAAGCCGCGAGCCGATTCACAAAATCGTGCGCCAAAGGACAGTCCGGCTCATACCTTGTTCTCGATTGCTCCATGGGTTGCCGCCCCTTCCTTTACCTGCAATTATTTCGCGACTCATCGCCATCAGATGTGACCACGATCACCCATGGGGCCAGTCTTCTTTCGTGTTACCTGAGTGTCCTTCGTGGTTAAGGTGTCAAATCTCGAAGGCAGCAGAACTCCGGGTAGCCACGATGCTCACTGCAGAAGTTTCCTGAGGAGGAACTCAGGCTTGCTAGTTCCGGCTTCGAATTTTTTCTGTGACGAAGCGGACGCGTTCGATGACAGAAAGACGCGGAAGTTCTACAAGTTCATATCCGCATTCAGCGTAGCTGGCGGCCAATGCCTTGTGGGTTCGCACCGCTTCCTCAAAGTCTTGCTTGCGCTCTTCATCCTGGCGGAAGATCTCCTGCCATGGAGGAGCAATGAATACGCGCCGATGGTAGCGAAACACGGCGGCGGCCCGTCGCATATAGTCCGGCACGGGCAAACCGCACAAGCTCCGGTATCCGATCACATCGGGAACGCCGCGATCGAAGAATACGAAGCCGTCGGTATTCCTCGCGATCTCATAAGATCGCATCTCCCAGCTCAGCATCAGTTCGGAAAATAACGCCCGATCATTCCAGGGCAGGGCTGGACCGCCGATCGTTACCTGGCCCTGGATAATGGCCCGGCCGGCTTCGACCGACCTCGCGTAACCTTCCCGTTGCAATGCATCAAGAAGAGCAGTCTTCCCGGACCCGGGCCCACCCGTGATCACGATGAAACGATCCGCATTTTCATCCATCTTGCATGTTCTCCTTCAGGCCATAGACAATGTGTTTTTGCTCGTTGCGAACCCCTGACCTATATAGTGAAGATCAATTCTTTTTATGGGGCGGTTTGAGTTGCGGCGAATCGAATAAGGATATGGCAGACAAACCAATTCGACGTTATATCTTTGCCAGCGATTTCGATCAGACGCTGACCTTCAATGATTCCGGCTATGTGCTCGCGGAACTTGTTGGCATCCCGACTGACGAATTCGAACGCAAGGCGAAAGGAATGGCGAAGATCAATCTCGTGCAACAGGGAGCCGAACTCGCCTATCTACTCCTGCACGATCCTGAGTTCCGCGGCAAGGTTCGCAAGGAACATCTGCATGAAGCTGGAAAGCGGGTCCGTCTGAAGGGCGAAATCCAGCTTCTTTATCAAATCTTGAAAAACGGGATCGATGGGCATGAGTTTGATTTCTACGTGATCTCCGCCGGGCCGAGAGAGGTGATCCTCTCCGCGCTCGAAGGCATTGTCCCTCCCGACCATATCTACGGAACTGAGTTTCTCTACAAGCCCAACGGCGAGATTGACACCATTGTCCGCGCAACCGCGGGCTACGGAAAAGTCACCGTGCTCGACGCGCTGGTGGAAAAGAATGTTTCTGGGCCGGATCACGTCATTTACACGGGAGATGGCAGCTCCGATATTCACGTCATGTTGCACATCAATGCACGGGACGGGCTGACCATCGCCGTATCCGAGAGTCGAAACGTCTCGCAGATCGCCAAGCGCACCGTCTTGAGCAGCAGCGCTCTCGCGGTGCTGGCCCCCATACTTGAGGAGGTTGCGGGATGGGAGCGATACCGTATCCGCAGCTTCTTTGAGTTAAATGGGATGTTGATTCAGGAGTGGGAGCGCGTACGCACGGATTGGCTTACGCTACGCGCCGCGAGCGACGATGTGGAAGACAGAATAGTTTCGGCTTAGCGGCTCACCTCCAGGATAGTTCACTCATGCTGCGCAACAAAAACCTGATACCGCTTTCTCACCAGCACCAACGCGCGCTGGCTCTTTGCGTCCGTATTGATCGTGCCTCACCGATTTTGGACAAAGATCTCCCGGCTTGGCAGCAGGAAATTTCTCAGCATTTTAGAAATGAAATTGAAGTGCACTTTAGGGCGGAGGAGCAAGTCGTCTTCCCGGTTGCCAGCCAACATCCTGAACTGAGGCCATTGATCGAGGAGTTGCTCGCCGACCACTCGGCATTACGCGCAAGCTTTGCTGATGCTGATGCGGGTTCGATGCCAACGGAGGCACTGACTGCATTTGCCCATCGACTCTCGGAGCATATTCGCAAGGAAGAGCGCCGGCTCTTTGAACGCCTGCAGGCGTTGCTGAGCCACGATGAGCTTTTCGTCCTGGGGGAGCACCTCGCGAAAGCTTTGAGTGCGGCACCAAACGCGTGCGTGCTTCCCGACGAAACAACCCGGCTGCGAGCCAGGAAGTAGCTTAGCGCGGTGTGGAGTGCAGTTGACGAAATCTGGTCGCCGATTCTTTCCCCATGTAGCGCTCCAGAACCGAAGGATCGGTCCGGCGAAGATCCACAACGATCAGCCCATCGAGGCAATTTGAGAACTTCCGGTCGACGTTAAATCCCAGCAACCGGCCGCCGATTTTCGCGTACTGTCGCAGCAGAATCGGCAATCCCTTCCCGTCCGTCTCGACATCGGTGATGGGCTGCGAGAGTTGTTCCAGATCGCGTAGTACTTGCGACATTCCATGGCAGTCCCAGCTCTGCAGAAGACCCGGTCGGAACGGGTTGCGCGGCTGAACCATACCGGCTAGTTCGTCTTCGTGCATGCGCGCTTCGAAAAACCGAAAGATCATCTCGCGAGACGCCTTGCAGTAATCGTTGCTGATGCTGACTGGACCGAACAACACCGGGATATCAGGCCGGCTCGCCACCAACCGAGCAATTCCCTTCCAGAGCAGCATGAGTGGGGCGAATTGGCGCTGATACTCCGGCCGAACGAAAGATCGCCCCAACTCGAGCGCCGACCCAAGTTTCTGGAACAAGCACTCGTCGTACCGGAACAGCGTACTGGTGTACAACCCTCCGACCCCGTGCACCGGGAGAATCTCGGCGGTGCTTCCGGCGCGATAGGCCCCAACCAGTTCCTGCTTCTTTCGATTCCACAGGAGCAAATGCCAGTAGTAGTCGTCAAAAGTATCGAGGTCAGAAGCTTTTCCCGTGCCTTCGCCGACCTGGCGGAAAGTGAGTTCACGCAGCCGCCCGATTTCCTCAAGGCAGTGAGGGGTCAGATTCGCAGTTCCCAGATAAACGGCGAGATCTCCGTTCTCAGCCAAACAACGTTCTTTGGGGAGGCTCGCTACCTCGCGCGCGAGCAAATCCGGATCCACTGCCGGACAGAGCGGTTCCTGAATCTTCGACGCCAGCTTAGCCCGCCATGCAGCTGGCCAAATGACCTCAGACTTTTTCCGCCGGCCCAGCAGGTAAGTCCGCCAGCGCAGGTATTCAATCGCCTGCCGATCATCTTCGATCTCAGACAGTTCGTCGTTCTGAATCTCGCTCCCAATGCGGACTTCGATCGACTTTCCTTCCTGCTGCAGAAACTGCTCCAGCAAGAAGCCCGTGCGCAGCTTGGGATGAATCATTCCCAGAATCTGGAAGGTGACCCCATTGTGTCCGCAAAAATAAACCGGCAAAGCCGAGGCGCCACTGCGGCGAATCAATCGGACGGCCGTGTCGTTCCAGGCCGGATCCGCAACATGCGCTGGCGGCATCTGCCAATGCGAAACTTCACCTGCCGGAAATATTGCGAGGGCGCCTCCGCCTTCCAGCCAAGCCAAAGCTTCGCGCATTGCACGACGGTTCAACTCGATCGAGCGGTCCGTATGAAAGGGATCGACAAAGATGCAGTGCTCTGCGAGTTCCGGCACATCATCGAGCAGAAAGTTGGTGAGGATCCTTACGTCCGGGCGCACGCGTGTCAGCAGGACGGTCAGGATGGCACCATCAAGCACTCCGTACGGATGATTGGCCACCACGACCAACGGGCCTGCCGCCGGAATTCGCGATTCATCCGCGGCATTTACGCGCAAATGAATTCGCATCTCTTCGAGGAGCGCCTGGAGCTTGAATCCGTCGGCAGATTTCTGTACGCGGCGATAAAGATTGCGGGCCCGGCCAACAGGAGTGAACCTGGCGGGCAGTCCGGGAAGACCAGCGACACGCGACAACACTGGTCTTTGCGGTACATCCGCATGCGACCGGTGCGGGTTCATATTTCTATTTTTTAGTGTAGTCCCTTTTCTGCAGGATGAAACCCAGGTTAAAAGGTGATTAAAATCACATCTTCTTGGGGTTCAGGTAATCAGTAAGTAACCACGTGAGATCAGCTCTCAAGCCGGAATCTGGTCTCGGCAAGGGCGTAGAGACGACGCCAGACCAGACGATTGATGGTCACAACCGTCGCCGCCATCATCATGGTTGCGGCCAAGAGGAGATCGAAATTACCGGCATCGGTAGCTTGCGAGATCGTCGCGCCCAGCCCGGGAGTGGTGTAGGTATGTCCCTTGAAGTGGAAGTACTCGGCCACGATGCTGGCGTTCCACGCGCCTCCCGATGCCGTAACCAGGCCGGTCACGAGATAGGGAAAAATTCCAGGCAGGATCAGCCTCTTCCAGCGCTGAAGCCCCTCCAGCCGGAAAACGGAACAGCATTCTTTCAGATCGGTCGGAATGGCGATCGCTCCGGCGATCACGTTGAACAGGATGTACCACTGCGTGCCGAGCAGAAGAAGCACAATCGATCCGAGCCCAAGCCCTCCGCCAATTTTGATCAACAACAGCAATACGACTGGAAAAAGCGCTGTCGCGGGAACCGACGCGGCAATCTGTGCCAGCGGTTGCGCGATCCGAGCCAGTTTGGGATTCGATCCGATGGCTACTCCGGCGGGAATCGTCCAGAGAGCGCCGATCAGCAAAGCCACGTTGACGCGCACGAAAGTTGCCAGCAGGCCGATGCCGGCCTCGTGCACCTCCGCTTTCTGCAGGCCGCTGAGTATCATGGCAACGCGCACCACGCCATATCCAATGCCCACCAGAACAACCAGCCCAAGAAGTCGAGCCAGCCAGATCTTCGCGGTGCTGTGCTGTTCCGTTTCGCCACTCGCGCGAGGGCGAGAGAAGTAAATCATCAGCCGCTCGCTCAGTGGGTTCAACGTCTTCTTTCGCAGGCTGGCCAGGCCAGGGGAATGACGGAAAAGATTAAGAACCCATGAGCTCGGCGCGTCCGTGCTTTCGACCTGCTCAACTTTGAATTTCTCGGCCCACGCGATCACTGGACGCCAGACAAACTGATCGAGCAGCACAATGATCGCGACCATCGTCGCGATCCCCCACACGATCGACCGCGTGTCCCCGTTGCTAGCTGCGGTTTGCAGGTACGACCCCAGGCCGGGCAACCGGAAGTCGCGCGACCCAAGCACGAACATCTCGCACGCCATCAGGAAGAACCATCCGCCCGCCACCGACATCATGGAGTTCCACACCAAACCGATGGCGGAGAATGGCAGCTCCATCTGGATAAAACGCTGCCACCAGCTGAACCGATAAATGCTCGCCGCCTCACGCATTTCCTTGGGAATGCTCTTCAGCGACGCATAGAAACTGAACGCCATGTTCCAAACCTGGCCCGTAAAGATCAGCAGAATGGCACCCGCCTCGACGCCCAATTGGCGTCCCGGAAAAAGCGCAACCATGGCCAGCATCACTCCCGGGAGAAAGCTGAGCACCGGGATCGACTGCAGCACATCGAGCAGTGGAATCATGAAGCGTTCTGCTCGTGGGTTGTACGCTGCGACATATCCATAGACCAGGGTGAACGCGAGGCTCAACAGGTATGCAACTGTGATCCGCAGAAGGGAGTATCCCGCATAGGCAGGGAGAGCCCACGGACTGCGCGAAATTTCGACCTCCGGGGTGAATGGCCCGAGCCACGTCCGTCCCACGACCAACAATCCGTAGAAGAGCGCAATGCCGGCCCCGAACATCAGCACGTCCGGCAAATACGAGATTTCGAAAGTGGGGATTTGCGTCAGAAGCCGATAGGCTGAGAAGCCCCGCAGGCTGACGCTTTTTTTGAGGTGAGCCATCTTTCAGTATTCCCGTTCAGGATTTCTGGGCTGGAGTCGAATCTTGATTGATGGGCTGAGATTCTGCCGGCACTGGCGGCTCGGCTTGCGTCAGCTGTCCGCTCTCGCGATCGTAGTCGAAGATCTCGGCGTAGCGTCCCCAGTTCTGAGCCGTTTCAAACTGACGCTGGACCTCATCCTCGGCAAAGTGCTCGTCAAGAATGTCGTGGAAAAATTCATCTGCGATGGAGTGGTCCGACTTGCGTTTCAGAATGCTGTCGATCTGCTTGAGGATCGTGACATGCTCCAGGCAAGCCTGGCGGAACAAAATTTTACGGTTCTGGATGTCCGCTTCGGCAAACGCTGCTCCCTGCGGAGTAATCTGAACATCGCCCTCTTTCAGCCATGCAAATCCCAGTAGAACGCACGCCTCAAGAATCGGCAAAAGATCTTCGACATCCATGACCAGTTCCTCTGAGAGCCGGAAGAGGTCTTCGCGTCCGCCGCGATCATGCAATAACTCGATCAGCCCGGCAATCCCGCCGACGCGCGCGTGCGGCAGCATCTGGTAGCGCGCAGTTCGAAGCGGAGCCTCTTGTTTCTTGAGGTTTCCGGCCTTGATCCCGCCCTGCGGCACAATAATCTCCGCGGTCGTCTCGGCATCGGGAAGGGAGTGCTCCGCCTCGGGCTCGGTCATGACTTTGTAGATATAATCCACCAACTCTACGAACCGCCCCGATTTGCGGTCCCGCGGATGCTTCAGCTTCACGCTGAAATCTGACCGAACCCGCGCCGGATTCCGCCCCAGGACCATCACGCGGTCCGCCAGCATGACCGCCTCTTCAATGTTATGGGTCACGATGAAGATCGCGCTGGTCGGCATTTTCTTGCTCAGCCAGAGCTCCAGCAGTTCACTGCGCAGGTTTTCGGCAGTCAGAACATCAAGCGCGGAGAAGGGCTCATCCATGAAGAGCACTTCCGGCTCAACCACCAGCGCCCGCGCAAAACCGACTCGCTGCTTCATGCCGCCGGAAAGTTCCTTGGGATAAGCCGTCTCAAAACCGTCGAGGCCAACCGTATCGAGAGCCCGTAATGCACGCTTGCGCCGCTCGACCGCCTCAACGCCTCGGGCTTCCAGCGGCGCTTCCACATTTTCAAGAACCGTGAGCCAGGGGAATAAGGCGAAGCTCTGGAAAACGATGGCCACATTCGGCGTCTGCCCGTCCAGTGGCTTTCCATGCCAAAGCAGGCTTCCGGAAGTCGGCTGCGAGAGGCCAGTCAGCATACGCAGCAAAGTAGATTTCCCGCAACCGGAGGGTCCTAGCAGAGCGATAATCTTTCCGGGCTCGACCGCGAGGTTCGTCGTGCCGACCACCTGGATCCGCGTGCCGTCCGGTTGAGGATAGGACTTTTCCAGTCCAACCGCCTCAATGATTGCGTCGCTCAAGCGCAAACCCCCGTTCCTCTATACACGATCTGCGCCCATGCGCAAAGCGCGGTCTCTGTAACACTCTATTCACACCGGGAACCGCCGGAAGATTAAGCCACAAAGCGGTCGTCCGGGGGACGGGGCCCTGGCTGCGGCAGGCGGTCACTGACTTCAGCAAGCGATGCCAGTCTGGCCGCCACCTCCGGCTTCAGCGAACTTTCATCGAAGCGCCAGCGCCAGTTTCCCCCGTGTACGCTCGGCGTATTCATGCGGGCCTCGCTTCCCAGGCCGAGGACGTCCTGCAACGGAATAATCGATAAGCTGGCGGGCGAGCATTCGGCCGCGCGAATGAATTCCCAATGAACTCCGCCATCGAAGCGACCCAGATAAGTCTCGGCATTTCGGCGTTCGTGTTCCGCGGCCCCGGACTTCCACCAGCCGACGATTGTGTCATTGTCGTGCGTCCCTGTGTACATAACCTTGCCCGCAGCACGGTGCGGCAGGTACATGTGCGCGCCCTCGTCCCCAAACCCGAACTGCAGCACGGCCATGCCTGGAATCTGTAAGCGCTCGCGCAGAGCATGGACCTCAGGAGTGATGTAGCCCAGATCTTCCGCGAAGAACGGCAAGCCCCCAAGCGCCTCACGCAGCTTGACGAACAAGTCGTCTCTCGGTCCATCGACCCAACGACCATTGATCGCCGTATCGTCGCTGGCTGGAATCTCCCAGAACTGGTCGAACCCCCGGAAATGATCGAGCCGGATGTAGTCGCAAGTCTCGGTCGCCCAACGCAAGCGCTGAATCCACCACTCATACCCTCTTTGTTTCATCACGTCCCAGCGGTAGAGAGGGGTTCCCCAACGCTGCCCGGTTTTGCTGAAGAAATCAGGAGGAACGCCGGCCACTACTTCCGGTTGAAGATTGCGATCAAGGCGGAACAAATCGGGGTGAGTCCAAACGTCGGCGCTGTCGTGGTTGACGAAAATGGCGACGTCTCCGACGATTCGGACGGCGCGCTCGCTGCAATAGCGCCGCAGGGCTCGCCATTGCTCCCAAAACGCGAATTGCAGAGCGCTTCGGATCTGGATGTCATCCTGTAGATCCTTGCGAGCTTTGTCCAATGCCGAGGCCTCTCGATAGACCAGTTCACGCGGCCACTGATACCAGCTCTCCAGCTTGCGCGAGGCGCGGATTGCGTCGAAGAGGACGAAGTCGTCCAACCACCAGGCATTTTCCCGGCGAAATCGATTCAGCCGATTTCGTGCGTCCCCTGAAGCAGTTCGGAGAAAATTCCGTGCGGCCTCAAACAACAAGGGCATTTTCTGGGCAAAGACCTTTTCGTACTCGACTGGAGCCGGCCCGGCGGCGTCCAGTGCGGCAGCATCGAGTTTCCTGCCGTCGATCCAGCCGAAATCGGCCAGGCGCTCGAGGCTGATCAGCAGTGGGTTTCCGGCAAATGCGGAGGTAGAAGAGTAGGGAGAGTTACCGTAGCCGAGCGGGCCCAGCGGCAGGACCTGCCAGACGCCTTGCCGTGCGGAGGCGAGGAAATCAACGAACCGGTATGCCGCCGGACCGAAGTCCCCTATCCCTCCACGCGACGGCAGCGACGTGGGATGAAGCAAGATTCCTGCGGCGCGCGGAAAAGACATGTCGTGCGCCGTTACATTCCTTGCTCAGGTCCGGAGCGAGTCAGCGTCTTCATCTCATCCTGGTTGATCTTGATCTTTCCGGATTTCTCCATCTGATCGCGAAGGCTCGAGATGAACAGCCCGAACAACTCCTGCTGCTTGCCCTGGAGGATCGAGTCGCGGATCTGATCGCGCTTCGCCGCGTAATCAGCTTCTGAGGGTTTCTGATTATCGATAACAGCCAGAACCACGCCATTCGCACCGCTGGTGATCGGTCCGCTGATCTCGCCCGGCTTCATATTGAAGGCTACCGCGGCTTGTCCGGTCATGGAACCTACGTCGGGCACCTGGCCATCCGGCAGAACGTAATCGCTGGTCTTCATGGTCGCGCCCAGTTCCTTGGCCGCGCGCTTGAGATCATGCTCGGCTTTAGCGCGATCCGAGAGTTCTTGTGTCTTCTGGCTCAGCAGCACGTTCGAGCGCTCCGTTTTGAACTCGTCTTCCACCTTGCTGCGGATTTCTTCAAACGTGGGCGTGGCCGCAGGCTTGATCGCGAGCAACTGGAAAACTGCAATGCCTTGCGACGCCGAGGCAACATCCGGCGGAGACTTTTCCGTCTCAGTAAACACCGCATCCATAAATTGCTGGGCCGGCCCGAGGCCGGGCAACATATCCTTGCGACCGAAGAAGTCGGTCGTGATCACCGGCAAATTGTGCGCCGCTGCTGCTGCGTCCAAGCCCTGCGAGCGAGCCTGTTTCAGCAGATCTTCTGCTTCTTTCTGAGCGATCTGCTGCGCCTTTTGCCGCTTCAGGATCGGCTCAATTTCGCCTTTCACTTCATCCAGTGACTTGACCTGCGCATCGTGTTTGTCGTCGACGCGAATGATGTGGAACCCGAAGCTGCTCTTCACCAGATCGCTTAACTGTCCTTTGGGCAACGAGAACGCGGATTTTTCAAATTCCGGAACTGTCTGGCCCTTCCCGATCCAGCCCAACGATCCGCCGTTCTTGGCGCTTCCCGGATCTTCGGAATACTTCGTGGCCAAATCCTCGAACTTAGCCCCGCCCTTCAACTGCTTCAGCAGGTCCTCGGCGCGGTGCTGCGCCTCCGCCACGCCCTTATCGTCGACCTTACCGTCCGGACCCGGCACCGGCGTCTTGATCAGGATGTGGCTGACCTTCACCTGCTCGGGTGTGCGGTACTGTTCGCGATGCGCGTCGTAGTAGGCACGCAGGTCATCCTGCGTGAGGTGGACATTAGCCTCCACCTTTGCCGTATCGATAATCGCGTACTTCACTTTCCGCTTTTCCGGAATCGAGTTGGCGTAGCTGGCTTTGTGGCTGTCGTAGAACGCCTTGAGCTCTTCTTCGGTCGGATGCAAGCCCTTCTTGATATCGTCCTGCTTAAGGACCGCGTAGTCGAACTTCACTTTCGCGTTCTGCTTCATGAATTCATCGTGGATTTCAGACTCGCTGACGTTCGCGGTGCCTGAAATCAAGGCCTGAAGCTTCGAGATGAGGATGTCGTCGCCCACCGACGTTTCGAACTTCTCCGGCGTCAAATTCGCCTGCTGAAGTCGCATTTCGTATTCCTGCTGGCCAATAAAATTGCCGCCCGGAAAGAAATAAGCGGCATAACGGCCATGCTGGATCTCGTCTTTGATCTCCTCGGGAGTGACGTGCAGCCCCATGCGGTTGGCTTCGGTGAGCAACGCCTGGCGCGTGATCAACTGGTCGGTGGCGCGCTGAGCGAAGAACGGCAGCAGCATGGCCATATTGGGCCCGCCCTGGGGCATCTGCTGCTGGAGCATGTTGCGTGCGGTCTGGCGAACCTCGTCCGCGGTCACGTCGGTGCCGTCCACACGGGCTACAACGCCCTTTGGCGGCTGCCCACCGGTGAACACATCACCGGTCAAGCCTCCTGGGATCAGCGTGATCACCATGGACGCGCAAATGATAAGCAGCAGGCCTCCCAGAACATACTTCGTGGTCTGCCCGGACTTTTGCAAGAATCGGATCATGTTGTTATTTACTCCAGTGAGGAGAGCCGAACACTCGATTATAAGCTAGAGGCGTCGCCTTCGTGTGCGCCGGAGCAAATTGAGTACCCCCGGGAACTAAACTGCGCAAGCACGCAAAAAAACGGCTATTGAAACGTGTTAATAGAAAGTGATATCCATGTGACTGGTTCCCGAGCACAAAATGCAAGCAAGATGGTAAGGCGGACGTCACGCCTCTCTATGAAATGAAGGGTGGCCTGATGCAAGCGCTACTCTGCTCGCGGTTGATGGAGTCTGCTCGATCTTCACGAATCTGGAGAACTATGAACGCAAAGATGCGGCCCGACGTTGTCGTCGTGATTCTTAGCAGTCTCGCACTTTTGTCTACGTTGCTCGCCGAAGGGCAAGCATCCCCAGCGCAGAAGAAGGAAGCCGCGCAGCATGCCAGTCATCCCGCCGAAAACCGTCTGCTGTTGCATGAGGGCTGGACCCTTCAGACGTCGGCCAAGGTCCAGGCAAAGGGCGAAGTCATTTCCACGGGCAAGTTCTTGCCTGAGGGCTGGCATCACGTCACTGTGCCTACCACGGTTGTGGCAGCCCTGGTGAACGATAAGACCCTTCCCGACCCTTTCTTTGGGATGAATCTGCGCAGCTTTCCAGGGGTGACGTACCCCATCGGCGCGAATTTTTCGGGCATTCCCATGGCGCCCGACAGCCCCTATGCCGTGTCGTGGTGGTACCGCAAGGCATTTGAAATCCCGCCAGCGTACAAGGGTAAGACAATCTGGCTGAAGTTCGACGGCATCAATTATCGGGCGAACCTGTGGCTCAACGGAAAGCAGATCGCCACCTCCGACGACGTCGCAGGCGCCTGGCGCACCTACGAATTCAACATCAGCGACTCCGCGAAGCCCGGCGCCGAGAACGTGCTCGCGGCTCAGGTTTTCTCTCCTACCGATCACGATCTGGCCATCACCTTCGTTGACTGGAACCCGGCACCGCCCGACAAGAACATGGGCCTATGGCGCGACGTGTATCTGGCCACAAGTGGACCTGTCGCGTTGCGGTATCCGACTGTCGTCTCGAAGCTGAATCTGCCGACGAACGACACCGCACAGCTCACCGTGACCGCGCAAGTCAAGAACGGAACTGCTCAGCCGGTGAAGGGTGTCCTGAAGGGCGCAATCGAGAATGTGAGCTTCGAGCAGGAAGTGGAACTGGCGGCAAATGAGGCCAAGGATGTGACCTTTACCCCAGACAAGTTCAGCCAGCTTGTGTTCTCGAATCCGCGCCTGTGGTGGCCGACACAGATGGGCAAACCCGAACTCTACGGGCTCAAGATGGAGTTCGAGGTAAACGGTGCTGTCAGTGACCGTGATTCTTCGGAATTCGGCATTCGTGAAATTACTTCCGACCTGAATTCAGTCGGCGCCCGCGCCTTTCACATCAATGGCAAGAACATCCTGATCCGCGGCGCCGGTTGGACCCCCGACATGATGCTGCGCGAGAGTTCGCAGCGGATTCAGGACGAGTTCCGCTATGTGGAAGACATGGGCCTGAACACCGTTCGGCTGGAGGGCAAGCTGGAACCCAAGGAATTCTTCGATATCGCCGATCGGCAGGGGATTCTGGTGATGGCCGGCTGGTGCTGCTGCGACTTCTGGGAGCGCTGGCCTAGATGGAAGCCGCAGGACTTCGAGATCGCAAAGCAATCCTTGCGCGATCAGATTTACCGCCTGCGCAGTCACCCCAGTCTCGTGATGTGGTTGAACGGCAGCGACAACGCACCTCCGCCGGATGTGGAGCAGATGTATCTCGATGTCGAAAAGGACCTGTTCTGGCCGAATCCCGTGGTCTCGTCAGCGACCGGAAAGAAAACGAGCATCACCGGTGATAGCGGCGTCAAAATGACCGGTCCGTACGAATATGTCGCTCCCAGCTATTGGGAGGTTGACACGCCCGAGGGCCAGCCTGGCCGCAAGCAGTGCAACCCCGGAGGCTGCGGCGGTGGTTATGGATTCAACACCGAAACCAGCATGGGTCCGGCTGTTCCTCCCGTTGAAAGCATCCGGGCTATGGTCGGTAAAGAGCATATGTGGCCGATCGACGATGTCTGGAATTTTCACGCCGGGGGCGGCGAATTTAAAACCATCAACGTTTTCAGCGATGCATTGGCCAATCGTTATGGCAAGTCAGACAACGTTGAGGACTTCGCCACAAAATCTCAAATGCAGACGTATGAGGGCGTCCGCGCCATGTATGAGGCTTACAGCCGCAACAAGTATGCCGCGACGGGCGTCATCCAGTGGATGCTGAATAATGCCTGGCCTTCGATGATCTGGCATCTTTACGACTATTACCTGCGTCCGGGAGGTGGATATTTCGGCGCCAAGCGCGCGACGGAAGCGCTGCACCCACTCTACGGATACGACGATCATTCCATTTGGGTGGTCAGCAGCCAGTATGAGGATGCGAAGGCGCTGAAACTTACCACGAAGATCTACAACCTCGATATGACCGAGAAGTTCTCGCAAGAGAATACCCTCGATGCTCCTGCCGACAGCACTGCGAAAATATTCGCGATTCCCGACCTCGAAGGCTTAAGTCCCACATATTTCTTGGCGCTGCATTTGCACGACTCAGCCGGAAAACTCGTAGGCTCCAATTTCTATTGGCTCTCGACCAAACCAGAGACGATGGATTGGGCAAAAACCAATTGGTGGATGACGCCCACTGCTTCGTACGCCGATTTCACCGCGATTTCCCAATTGCCGAAAGTCAAGCTGACTGAGAGCAGTCACACCGAAATTCATGGGGAAGAGGCCACCACTCACGTCACGCTGGCGAATCCCAGCAAGAGTCTGGCATTTTTCGTCCGGCTGAAAGTGGATAAAGGCCCGAAAGGCGAAGAGGTCCTGCCGGTGGTCTGGGAGGACAATTACATTTCGCTTCTCCCAGGCGAAAAACGTGAGATCACTGCGAAATATCGGGCAAAGGAACTAGGCAGCGCCAAGGCAAGCGTGGAAGTCAGCGGCTGGAATGTGGAGTGAAGAAAAATCGGTAATCGGGAAATCGTGTCATTTGGTGATCGAAAATCCCGAATCGGCACACCGCCTCGAGCGGTTTAGATCTCCCGATTACCCGATTACCAAGTAACGAGATTGAAAAATCGCCGCTCAGTTTTCCTCCGGCGGCAGTTCGAAATTGATCAGGTTGCCCCGGAATCCCTTGGTGCGGATCGCTCCAAAGAGGATTCCGGCCGCCATCCAGATCGACCCTACAATCATCGCGGGCTTGCTCAGGTTCAGCCACAAGCCGAGGCAGATCAGGAACCCGAGAACCGGGGGCACGAGATAGCCAAGCTTCTTTTCGTCGGAGCGAATGAAATAGCGCAAGAGGGCAGCGACATTCACTCCCATGAAAGCGATGAGAGCGCCGAAATTCAGCATCTCCGCGCCCAATCCATAAGCGGCGCCGCCGTTAAGAACCTGCGAAAGATTTTGCCGGCTGAAAACACTCATCAGATGCGAGATGTATTGCGAGCTGAGGACCGGGATGGAAGAGTCGGGCTTGTATCCGGCTACGATCTCCAGCACGAACGCGCCCAGCAGAGCGACGACGCCAACAAAAATCACGCTGTTCCGAGGAACGTGCGTCTTCGCATCGACCGCGCCAAAAAACTTTTTCGGCAAAGCATTGCTGCGGCCCATGCCAAAGAGCAAGCGCGCTGCCCCAAGCTGCGATCCAAATCCTGAACCAAAGTTCGCGAGCAGAAGCGTGAAGCCGACAACGGGAAACAGAGGCTTCCAGGCCCGACCGGCAACGTAGGAGTATGCCGTGTTGATGTCAGGGAACGGCTCTCGGGCCGGCCAGATCAACTGCGCAACATAAACCTCAACTGCTGAAAGCACCCCGATTACCAGGCAAGTCAGCACCGTCGCCAAAAGAATGTTGCGGCGCGGGTTCTCGGCCTCTTCTGAAAGCGTAGATATCCCATCAAACCCGATATACGTGAGAACCGCAATCGAGGTACAGCCAAACAGGTTGCCCCACGTGAAGGTGCTGCGGTCGTAAAAAGGCGTCAGGTACGACACTGTTCCCTGTGGAGCTCCGAAAACGTAGCGGGCCGCCGCTATGAAGATTGCCACTACGACCATCCCCATCAGCAAGGCCATCACTGCGTTAATCCGTGCCGAGGTCTTGACGCCGCGAATATTCAGCAGGGTGAAAACGATTGCGAAGAAAACCTTCCAGATCCAAGTCGGAACTCCGGGGGCAAACTGATTTGCCTGTCCGGCACACCAGACGGTGCAGATCAGCGGATTGAGCATGTAATCCATCACCATGCTCCAACCCGTCACGAAGCCGATGGCCGGGTTGACCTCCTGCGCCACATAGGTGAAGGCCGATCCGGCGCTGGGATAAGCGCGCGCCATGCGCCCATAGCTGATACCTGTAAACAGCATCGCCACCATGGCGATCAGGACGGCCGTGACCACGTGCCCACGCCCCCGGTCGCTGAGCACTCCGAAAACTGACATTGGGGCAACCGGTTGGATCACGATCACACCGTAAAGGATGAGATCCGACAACGTGAGAGTGCGGCGCAGGCTGGGAGCGCTGGGCGAGGCAGCAGTTGGGGTTTCCATGAGAAACGGCTATTGGATTATGGTGTGCTGGAATTGTCAATATTAAAACGATTCCGTAGCGCTCACTCACAACTCATTGCCCCGCTGAGTAAAGCGAAGAACCTCGGCATTCTTTCTGAAGGCGTGAGGTGTGCTACTTCTTATCTCCGTAGTCGAACCAATATCCCCGCTGCTCGTTCCCCGACATGTGCCGAGTGTTGTATTCGAGAAGATACTTCACGTGCGAATCGTCGAGCGGGAATGACTTGGGCGGACCGTACGGATAGTCCCCCATGCTCAGGAACGGCAGCGGCGCGACAAAGTTTCCCTCGGCGGCATAGAAATCCATATCTTTCTCGTAGCCGTTGGCCGCAAAGAAGTAGTCGCGGACCCAGCCTGGCGGGAGCGCCGGAAGCTTCGACGGATCGAAGTCGAGACGCACCTCGTCGCCTGATCCGAACACCGCAAGCTTGTCGTCGTTGGCAGTGAGCAGCGGCAGCACGTCGCCATAGCGTGTGTAACTGCCCAGCGGCCGAGTGTACGGCCCCGTCGCACTGGCCTTTTCGTAGATGTAATGCACGTTCCCGGCAGGCATGCCTTCGATCTTCAGCGGATATCCGTGGTACTCGAGATCAGCGCCGACAAGAGGAATGTTGGATAGCCGGAATTGCTGCGATTCTGAACTGCTTCCCCCTGCGTCATCCCGAAGCCCCGCGCCGTTACCAGCGGGGCGGCGGATTTCGCGCGTACCGGGCTGCGGAGTCCGACTCACCAGAATGTTGTCCCAGTAAACCTGCAGGTTCGTTGTAATGCGAATTTTGCGCGTGCCATGCGGAAGCTTGCCCGTAAGGTCCGCCGTCATCGTGCGCGGCCCGCCCGCAGGGAATCCCATGTCATCGACGACGCGCTTCCATGCGCCGCTCGCGTCGAGTGCCTCTACATACGGAGAGATCGCCGTAATTCCTGCCTGTGATGCCGCATACATGCTGTTAGCGGAGAAGTACTCGACTTCACCATGCAGCAACAGCCAGAGCGGACCGCCGTTGTAGGACTCACCCAAATCAAGCGTCAGCGAGTGTGGCTTCGCGAATCCAAGGAAATGCGTGACCTCGAAATCTCCGACATAGCGATGGCCGATCAGGTCTGGCAGCAAGTCGTGCCCATGATCGTCCCAAACACCGGCTGGCGGGTGCGCATCGTGGCTCACGACAACTTTGAAGGGCGGATACGGCGGATTTGAGGCGAAGTATTCGTTCGGATACACGTCGACATTCGCCGGATGGTCCACTGCCAGCAGCCGCACTTGGTCAAGGTAAACCGCTTCCTCGAGCGGCTCCATGAAGCGGAAAGATAAAACTCCCGTTGGCCGTCGGTCGCCGGTCGATGGCAAAGCGTGGTAATCCTGAGCCGAGTGCCCCATTTCTGGCCGGTTTTGCCGGAAGTGGGTATTTTCCTTCGGCCGAATCAAACCGGTTGGAATCTTGATCCATTCCACAGGGCGCGGGATGTCGCGTTGGTTCGGTCCAACCCAGTGCCCGACGACACCGGCACCGAGCATATCGGCCACAAACTCATAATGCTCGCCGTTCCACACGAACAGCGTGGGACAAGAACTGCCCCGTCGATCGAGTTCGAGATAGTCCTGCTGTTTGTCGCCCGCGACGTTAATTTCGTCCTGCAGGACGCCGCTCGGCCACAGCATGCGCACGATGTCGGCTTCCTTGGCTTCGCCGAGGCCGACCGTGAGATACGGCGAATTCTGTCCGAGATATCCGTTCGATCCGTAGATCTCGAATTTCTGGCGGTTGCCGCCGGAAAAAATCTCGACCTTTGTCCCAATCGCGGACTTGGTGTCGTTCAATCCCTTGAGCGCGAGCCGCATCCAGTGATTCTTGTTGCCGCCCTCATTGCGAAGCAGCACGGCAGGTCCGTGATTCTGCGTGATGAGCAGATCGGTAGCGCCGTCGTTGTCGTAATCGCCGGTGATGATGGCGCGCGGCGCTTCGAGATGAATCTTGTCGAGGCCGACGTCGGTGGTGACGTCCTTGAATCCGTCCGGGCCGAGATTTCGAAAAAGCTTGACCTCGCCCTTGCCGTCCCTGGTCTCGCCCACGGCTACCAGATCGACCCATCCATCGTTGTCGTAGTCGAACGCAGCGACGCTGAACGCACGGACCCAGTTGGTCTCGGGGAGTTTTACTTGCTCGAAGGACTTTCCGTGGTTGTTACGCCAGAGTATCAGAGCAGGTGCTGCCAAATTCGTAAAAGCGTAATCCATCCAGCCGTCGTGATCAAAGTCGAGGGCAGCTAGTCCTACCGAGGGGTGCGGAAGATATTCCTGCCAAAACTCCCGCCGGTGGAATTGTCCCTCCCTTGGGTTTTCGTAAATCAGCGGATTGTTTCCGGTCGCTAGGAAGTCGATGGCCCGATCGTTGTTGTAATCTGTTCCAACAGCGTTTCCGTCGTAACCGGTCGCAGCCAAACCAGTCATTTCTGTAACGTTGGTAAATTTCCCGTTCCCATCGTTGCGCCACAGTAAGTTCGCAGGTGGCAAGCCGTGAACCTCAACCCTCGTGATCCCCCTGTCCTTACCAAGGGGCATTGCCGTTCTCGTGCCGCCAAGCAGGTACAAATCCAAGTCACCATCATGGTCGTAATCGATGAACGTCAGACCCGTAACGAGAAAACCGCTGGATATACCTGCCTGTTCTGCTAAGTCTCGGAATGTGCCGTTCTTCTCGTTATGCAGCAGCAATAATTTATTCTCGACGCTAACAGCTAGATCGGTGGACCCGTCGTTGTCGTAATCGCCCGCAGTACAAGCCACCCCATGTAGGCTCCCATCAAGCCCTGCCTGCTTTGTGACATCTTCGAACCCACCACCGCCGACGTTGTGGTAGAGGGACATGCCACCCTGCGCGCCATTGTCGGGCACGAAGAGGTCAATCCTTCCGTCGTTGTCGTAGTCGAGAAAACAAGCACCGGGAGCTGGGTCGATCAGGATGCCATTCTGCGCGGTAGAGGCTTTCGAAACAATCCCCGCTTCCTTCGTCAGATCCACAAACTGCACTTTGATCTGCGCCGGGGGCTTGATCGGCGCTTGCGGCGAGTCCACCGCGCGAGAGTATTGGCCCTGCTCGCCATACGCAAGGCTCATCGGAGAGCCATACTTGTTCTGCGTGATGTACTGGAATCTCTTCAGGTGCTCGCGGGCGTGATCGGTGTCGGCGGATTGCTGATACGCGCGCGACAATCCAAACTCCGCGGAGGCATGCAGCGAGTTGATCTGCAGTGCATGCTGGAAGGATTCAATCGCCTGCGGAAATTGCTTGGCCTGTGTGTACGCCGTGCCCAGAAAGTACCACGTGTCAGCGTCGTTCGGATCGATCTCGGTAACGTGCCGGAATGCGTCAATCGCGCCCTGCGCGTCGCCCCCATTCTTCGCCAGCAGGCCCAGGCTGTACCAGGCGGTCGGAAGCTTCGGATTCTGCTTGATGGCGTCTTCGAAGGCGACTTTGGCTTCGTCGACCTTCTGCAGATTCATGTCGGCGATGCCCTCATTCAATCGCGCGATCGTTAGCTGAGGATCGGCAGCCACCGCCTGCTGGAAAAACTTCTGCCCCTTCTCGAAAAGCTGCTGGTTCATGTAAGCGCAGCCCAGATTGTTAAGGCGCGCGGCTTCGATGGAATTAGAAGTCCCGGATGCCCCCGGTCGGGGAGCAAGCAAGCTCCAAGCCACGATCAGCGCGGCTGTGAGGGAAGCAGAAATTTTCAGATTCATTTCGTTAGGAATTTAACCACAAAGCCCACTCACGTACACGAAGGAAAGCGGGGAACTTGAGGTTTGTTTTACCTTCGTGCAACTTCGTGCCCTTCATGGTTTTTATTCTGGCCGTAGGACCGATTGGCGGTGATTCCCTTCCCTTCCTGCACGGTAATCGTCTGGCCCGCGGGCACATTCGACAACTTGTCAACCTGGCCACTCGGCCATTGAATTTCAATGGCATCGGCTTTCGATTGCTGGCCGAGGCCAAATGTCAGTACCAGTTCGCTCTGCGCCAGGTAGCTCGATCCCGACCGCAGCATCTTCCATTGCTTGTCAGTGCCTGAAACGACCCGCACGATCGCTCCGATACCGTCGCGATTCGATTTCGTTCCCGCCAGCTTAATCCGCAAGCTGTGGTTCGTCCCTCCTTCGTTGTGAAAGAGGTAGGCTGGACCGGCGTTGGTAGTCAGCAGGATGTCGAGGAACCCATCGTTGTTGATGTCGGCATAAGCCGCGCTCCGCGCCACTTTCGGAGTGGCAAAAGGCTTTCCCATCTGTTCGGTGACTTCCGTGAACTTGCCTCCTCCGAGATTGTGGAACAAATGCGGAGGCTCGGCATAACTCACGCGCTTCTGTACTCGCTCAATTTCATTCTCAATGTGGCCGTCGGCAACGAAAATGTCAGGCCAGCCGTCGTTGTCGTAGTCAAAAAAGAAACAACCGAAGCCCAGGGTCACAAGCGTCGCCCGTCCCACTTCCGATTGCGGCGCTTCATCCACAAACAGACCGTTTCCCTCATTGTGATAGAGCGAAACCATCTGATTGGCGAAGTTGCTGATCAGCACACTGGGATGGCCGCTGCGATCGTAATCTGCAGCATCGACACCCATACCGGCACGAGCAACGCCGTCCTCGCTGAAGCCGATCCCAGCAGCGACGCCGCGCTCCTCAAACGTGCCGTCCTTCTTATTGAGATAAAGCTTGTTCGGCTGCGTGTCATTCGCGATCAGGATGTCGGGCCATCCATCGCCGTTGTAATCGAGGATCGCAATACCCAGGCTCTTGGACGTGGGATCACCCAGGCCAGACTTCTGCGTGACATCTTCAAATTTTCCGCCACCGGCGTTGTGCCACAGCCGCACCGAAGCGCCCTTGTACGATTCCGGAGTGCAATAAGATTTGTGGGCGCCGTCGAGCGTGCAATAGAGATCGCCCTGCTCGCTCCACTGGACATAGTTGGCAACGACCAGGTCGAGTTTGCCGTCGCGGTCGTAATCAACCCAGGCGGCGCTCGTCGAAAAATCGCTCGGCCCCCACATTCCAGCTTGCTTCGTGACATCAAGAAACGTGCCATTGCCGTTGTTGTGAAACAGATGGCTTTGTCCCAGCGCGGAAATAAATATGTCGTCAAAGCCGTCGTTGTCATAGTCGCCAATCGCAACGCCGAATCCATAGATCGGCACTGCAAGCCCGGCTTTGCGCGTCACATCTGTAAATGTGCCGTCACGATTGTTGTGGTAAAGCTTCAGAGTCGTTGGACCCGCATGCGGGTGGCCAGGAAAATCCTCGCCATTGATCAGAAGGATGTCGGGATACCCGTCGTTGTCGTAATCGATGAATGCGCAGCCGGGACCCATCGTCTCAGGCAGCCACTTCTTTCCGAATGCGCCATTGTTGTGCGTAAAGTGGACGCCGGCCTGCGCAGTGATATCGCGGAAATGGATCTGAGCAGTCGTCGCCACATTGCACCACACAGGCACAGAGGCACAGAGAAAAGCAAAAAGAAACTTTTTCAGGCTTGCTCTGTGACTCTGTGGCTCTGTGTTGAATTGCTTTCTCAAAGCGCTCATCTATCGGGAGCCTCCAGCCGCGAAACTCCGCACGTCTCGCCGGGCTCGGCGCACGGGGACGTCCGACGATACACGGCTGGGCAGCGGTGCCGACACGTGCTCGTGGATAGACTGCCGCTCGTTGTTGTCTTCAGGATGCTTCTGGCGATATGGACCGGTGATGGCTTGAGCCGACTCGTCCGCTTTGAAGCGCGTGTAACATTCCTGATGTTCCTTCGCCAGTTTCTCGTTTCCGAGGCCGTTGTAGCACAGCATCAGGTTGTAATGTGCCTGCAAATCTTCTGGATCGATGGCGAGCACCGACTGCAGAACCTTCACTGCATCGTCATACTTCCGTTCCAGAAAGAGAATGCGCCCAAGGTCGTTCAGCGCAACGCGGTCCCGCGGATACTGCGCCAACACGATACGCAACTTCTCATCGGCGCCGGCATAGTTGCCATCAGCGCGGAGCACTTTCGCATAGAAGAAATTGGCCCGCGCGAGGTTTGGCGAAAGCGCAAGCGCCTTCTCTAACACGGTACGGGCGCGGGCCATGTCGCCTTCCTGCACGGCGCAACGCCCAATGTTTACCCAGCCGTCGGGGTTGCTCGGATCCGCTTCGGTGACTTTCTGGAACGCCGCCGCCGCTCCCTTGAGATCTCCCTGGAGAAAAAGGCCGATGCCGTAATCGTTCCAGCGCTGCCACTCCTGCTTCACAGCGACGGTTTTGGGGTCGGCCGCCGGAGCGCTGTGTGCAATCACTGGCAAAGTAACTTCATCTTCCGCCAGGGCCACGACCGGCAGATCGGGAATCTTCTCCTGTTTTGCAGAAACTCCGCTCAACGACGCAGTGAATACCGTAGGACGGTCGTCAAAATCGGGAGCCACTGCGTTTGCCACTGAAGGATCTGGCATACCCGCGAAGGCCTCTTGCGTTCCGTACCACGAGAATTTTCTGTAGCACAGCCGGGCATGCAGCGTGATCTTGTTTCCCGCATTCGAGGGAACGTGCAGCCGGTAATGAACAGTGTCGGCCGCTCCGGGAGGAATCAGCCGCACGTACACAACCGCGCGCGTTGCCCAGGCATTTCGCTTGTTGATCGGATTGCCGTGCGCATCGATCTGCAAAGACCGGTAGAAATGAGCGCCAGCCTCAACCGGTCCATGTCCGTTATCTTCTACCATGCCGCTCCAGAAAATGGTCTGGCCTTTGTCGTCGGTACCTTTCAGCTCAAGCCACGTGTCATAGGCGTCAACGGTGCCGCCGGGGAAAAAGTGGCCCACCTTCTTTGTGCGCACAACAACATCGACGCGGACAGTATCGCCGCGCCGCAGCGGCGGCAGTATTTTGTTCAGAGGCGCTGTAATTGGAGCTGCTTCGCCGCCCTCAGCGCTAATCTTGCTCTCGGCCTCCTCCCCAACGGCAAAAGTCGTCGAAAGATCCGACTGCATTGCCACTCCCGCTTTGAGCGCAGCCTGGGCCGGCGAGATCGCGAAAATGTCGACCGTCAGAGCACCATTTTTCAGGAAGTCTTCGGTGAGCTTCAGTTGATGAGCATCTTCGTTCGCGGTGGGGACCGCGGTGTTCGCCGCTGGAAACCGATGGGAATGCACGAAGCCGTTGATGTTCCCCATATCCTTTGAGGCTTCCGATGGCATGTGGCAATCGGCGCATTGCTGTGCCTTCGGCGGATAATAAAACGATCGGGCTCCCTGCCCGGAGACGCCGCTCGCCTGCCAGTTGTCGTACTCGTTGAATCCACGGAACCAGCGATAACTATTTACCGGAACGTCGAGATGGACCTTGTGGCAAGACGAGCAGAACTCCGCCGTCTGCTCGCGCATAAACGGCTTAAGGAATACACGCCGGTGGGGCTCGGGATTCAACTTGATCAAAAAATCATGGAGGGCGCGGGCCACCGGATTCTGCGTCGCCGCAAGTTCATGCAACTTGGGATATTCGAGGTAAAAATCCGCTTGACCCATCGTGCTCTTCACGTTGGCGATCGAGTGGCACATCATGCAGCCAAGCCCCGCCTGCGCTTCCGGGCGATGCACAATCTGCTTGATCGGCGTGTCCATCATGCCTGCATAGAGCACAGCCGGATCATGGCAGCCACCGCACCACTTCGAAGGCTTGGTGCCGACCGTGTCCTGCATGTACTCGACCGATTTGCGGTACCACTGGTTGTTGAATGATGAAAAATGGTGCGCCGAACTGAACCACTGGTTGTAGATATCTTCATGGCAGCGCTTACAGGAATCGGACTCCATGAAAAACTTGCTCGGAATTTTCTGCCCGCCGTATACCTGAGCTGAACTCGGAAAGAACGGCCCTTGCGGCCCATCCCCTTCGCCGTTCATCGTGTCGGGCGGCATAATCGGATTCGCGATCCGGTTGCGCGTTTGCCAGCTCTCACGGATATATCGCGCCCCATAGCCGACTCCCGCGAGGACCAAAAGGCAAACGAGCGCTCTGATCGCAGATCCGGCCACGGTGGGTCGATATCCGTAGGGAACGGATTCACGCTCGCCAATCCAGGACGCGATCAGCAACCCGAAGCCAGCCAGCGATATCAAGATGTGAAGGTAGAGCTTGTTCCACTCCGGGCGTGAAGTCCCGGTCTTGATCAAGATCAGCCCGATCACCGCACCCGCGGCGAACAGGAGCCATCCGGCCCTCGAGGTAAGGCTGCCGATCATCAGCAGGCGAAATATTTTCGGCGCCAGCAGGACGATGGCAATGACGCCACCGAGAGCGTGTAAGAGGACAACACCCGCGTAAACAACATTGGGCTGCGGAAAGGTGTAGAGATAAGCCGCTGAGGCCGCGAGGAGAAAAATCAGCCATCTCAGTGCGCGACCGGAAGATTCCCCAGAAATTTGCATTGCGTGCGGATGCGCGAGCGGAGCTCCCAAAGGCGAGGATCAGCCCCACAGGTGGCTGAGTCGCGCACACAAACTTAAATTGCCTTGGAAGGTGTGCGGAATAATTAAAAAGTACTACCTAGCAGATCGGTGGAATCCTCGCGCGCTGAATGGCGCTTTCCAAAACCTCGGCCACACCCAGCGCTTGCTCATCCTCCCAGGGCCGTCCCACAACCTGCACGCCGATAGGTAAGCCTTCCGCGGACTGGCTCACTGGCACAACGGCTGCCGGATTTCCCAGCAGATTGAACCACTCTGTGTAGCTCCAGGCATCAAGATATTTGACGATCTGCCCTTCAATCTTCCAGGAGCGCTCGCCATGCCGGAAAGCGGGAATCGCAGCAGCTGGACATAAAAGGATCGGATACTCCCGCATTTGAGCAAGAAAGCGCCCGCGAAGCACGTCGCGGCCGATCCACGCCTCCAGCAATGACTTTCCGGTTAAATCCGGTTCAGCCGCCGACCACGCCAGGAACTCGCGTAGGATGGGGCTCTGGTCGCCAGCGCGCCCCTCGAACTCGGGCCCGATCAGCATTCCAGCAACCTTGACGAAGAACTTCTTCCATAGAAGGCGTGCCTCTTCCAGCCCCTCGGGACGAAACCGTTCCACCCGAAATCCCGCATCGCGCAGTGCCTGCGCCGCGGTCTGCACTGCTGCTCGAGTTTCTGGGGTAACCGGAGTGCGGCCATCGTCTTCAAAATATCCGACCGACAGCTCCCGAAGATTCTCCGGTGAAGGCCAACGCAGCGGAACCGGAGCCGCGCAACTGTCGCCATCATCCGGTCCTTGCATCGCTTCAAAAAGCGCCTTCACGTCCGTGATCGTCCGAGCCATCGGACCAACCACCCCGATGAACGAGAATGGTCCTCCCGAGGGTGGGAAGTGACCCGTGGAGGGAACGCGTCCGGGGGTAGGTTTAAGTCCGCAGATGCCGCTGAAATGGGCGGGTACACGGATCGATCCGCCACCGTCGCTGCCCACACCTCCCGCCGACATTCCCGCAGAGATCGACGCCGCCTCTCCGCCACTGGAACCGCCAGGAGTGCGGGTGAGGTCCCATGGGCTGTTAGTTCTTCCGTACAACAAATTATCGGTCTCCCAGGCCATCAAAAACTCTGGCGTATTCGTCACGCCAAGAACAATGGCGCCCGCCTTCTTCAGACGCGCAACGAGCGGCGCATCCTGCGACGCAACCAGGCCCGCACGAAGAAGCGTTCCGGCTTCACACCGGAAGTCTACGACTTCCACGGAACTCTTGATACTGATGGGGACGCCGTGCAGCAATCCTAGTTCACGGCCGCCGTGAACCGCGTTCTCGGCTTCGCGGGCTGCCCTTCGCACTCGCTCGGGATCAACGTGCACAAACGCGTTCAGCTTCGGATTGAGGCGCTCGATTTTCGCCAGATGCACCTCTACCAGTTCGGCCGGAGAAAGTTCCCTCTGGCGGATTCGCCGCGCCATCTCGACTGCGGAAAGAAAAGTCAGGTCAGTCAATGTGCTAACCGTGCCTTCCTGAGGCCGCCGCTCGCATTGCCACGTCCAACCTCTTTTTCTCTTCCGGGAGGAGTACTCGAAAAGAGCCCTTCGCCAAATCTCCCAGCGGCAGCGGGCCGATCGACACGCGAATCAGCCGGAGCACTTCGATCCTCAAAGACTCCAGCATGCGGCGAATGTGCCGGTTCTTGCCTTCATCGAGAACGATCTCCAGCCAGCAGTTCTTCGCTCCGGAGCGCAAAATGCGTGCTTGCCGCGCGCGCAAGATTTCTCCTTCGGCGGACTTCACTCCTTGCGTGAGATGAGTCATGAGATCTTGCTTCGCCACCGTTGCAATCTGCACGTGGTATGTCTTCTCAAGATGCGTTTCCGGAGCAGCGACCCGTGCGCTCCATTCCGAATCGTTTGTCAGCAGTAGCAAGCCTTCGCTGGCCTTATCCAGTCGCCCCACAGGAGCAACCCACGGCAAAGCTTCGGTTCCCTTTTCAAGAATGGAATACACCGTTTCTCTTCTTTTTTCATCAGACGCCGTTGTGACCATCCCGCGCGGCTTGTTCATCATCAGATAGACCTTCGCCTGGGCTTCAACAAGCGTGCCATCAACGGCGATGCGGTCGTGGCCAAAATCCACCGGCGTCTCAGGATTCCGTCGCACCGCCGCATTGAGTTCGACTCGGCCGGCGCGGATCAATTCCGTAGCTTGCGCTCGAGAGCAGTATCCAAGCTTTGATAGGGCGCGCGCCAGCCCGACTCGGCGTTCAGCGCGCGTGCGAAGCGGTCGTCGAGACACGCTTCATGCTAACTGAAGCGGCTTCCGACCGCAGCAAACTCCAAGCGTCCTTGATACGATGAGAATTGAATCAAAACGAAAAACAGGAGGTCCCCATGGCTCATCAACACCCTCCCCGGTTCTTGAAGATCGTCGACGATGCGCGCTCGCGCGTCCGCGAAACCGACGTAGATAAGGTAAAGACCCGCATGGATCGCGGAGACAAATTCATGCTTGTGGATGTGCGCGAAGAGAGCGAATTCGCCAAAGATCACTTGCCAGGCGCCGTCCACATGGGAAAGGGCGTCATCGAGCGCGATATCGAAGCCCGCGTTCCGGAACTTGGAACGGAGATGATTCTGTATTGTGGAGGCGGATTCCGTTCCGCGCTGGCGGCCGACAACCTGCAAAAAATGGGATACACCAATGTCATCTCGATGGATGGCGGCATCCGGGGCTGGCGCGAAAAAGGATACCCGCTGGTAAAGGAGTAGTACCCCGTGCCCTGGCTTCAGCGCGCGTGTGGAATCCCGCCTCATCCCGTTGATTCTGTGGTAAGCTCCGCGCTTACCATCTATGAACGCTCGCATCTTCTTCTGGTCGCTTACCTCGGCACTGGCAGGCTTTCTCTTCGGTTTTGACACGGTGGTCATTTCAGGCGCGGAGAAAACCATTCAGACTCTGTGGGGACTGACGCCCCATGTCCACGGCATCGCCATGGGCTCGGCTCTCTATGGAACAGTCGTAGGCTCTCTGATTGGCGGGTGGCCGGCCGACCGTTTCGGGCGCAAAGCGACTCTGCTGTGGATCGGCGTGCTTTACTTCGTGGGTGCGGTAGGTTCCGGTTTGGCGACAAACGTAGAGATTTTCATCCTGTCGCGCTTCATCGGCGGGTTGGGCATTGGCATCTCCACCGTGGTCGCTCCGATGTACATCTCCGAGATTGCGCCTCCCCAGCACCGCGGACGGCTGGCGGGAATGTTTCAATTTAATATCGTGTTCGGCATCCTGGTGGCGTTCGTTTCGAATGCGCTTCTCGCTGGGATCGGAGAAAATGCCTGGCGCTGGATGCTCGGTGTTGCAGCCTTTCCTTCGGTGCTCTACACGCTGTTTTGCTTCGGCCTGCCGGAGAGCCCCCGTTGGCTATTAAGCCGCAAGGGCGACCGCCCGGCCGCGCTCGAAGTTTTGCGAAGGACGCAACCCGGCGCGGCACCTGCGGAAATTGAAGCCGAGGCGAACGAGATTGCCGCCGCTTCCACCGAGCAGGTTTCTTCCGGCCAGTTCTGGACGAGGAATCTTCGCAAGCCCATTCTCTTAGCCATTCTGATTGCTTTCTTCAATCAACTCTCCGGCATCAATGCAATTCTGTATTTCGCTCCGCGGATCTTTGAACTCACCGGCCTGGGCGCGAAGGCCGCATTGCTGCAATCCGTGGGCATCGGCATCACCAATTTCGTTTTCACCTTTGTCGGCCTCTGGCTGATTGATCGTCTCGGTCGCCGCACGCTTCTCTACATCGGCTCATTTGGCTACATCATTTCCCTCGGTCTGGTGGCATGGGCTTTCTTTACGCAGCATTTTTCTATCGTGCCGGCCTGCATTTTCGGATTCATCGCCGCACATGCCGTCGGCCAGGGCGCCGTCATCTGGGTCTTCATCTCTGAAATCTTCCCCAACCGCCATCGCGCCGAAGGTCAGACGCTGGGCAGTTTCACCCACTGGATCTTCGCCGCAGCACTCACGACGTTCTTCCCGGCCATGGTGTCGGCTTTCCCACCCGGTTACATCTTTGCGTTCTTCACCGGCATGATGGTTCTGCAGCTCATCTGGGTGAAGACGATGGTCCCGGAAACCAAGGGCGTTCCGCTGGAGCAGATTCAAAAACAGCTGGCAGTTCAATAGTTCTTCCGAAGAGCCCGCGTCCCTCTTCGATTTGTTTGGGAATTGGGAAAGCCTCGTCCTGTGAGTCTCTTAGGACCGAGTGATCCAAATCACGCCCGGGCGCGCCGAGGATCACTTCCCATCGATGCTGGCCACATTACCCTCTGCCTAGGGGGATACTCCCGGCGGAATTCTTCGTCCGCACGCGGGCCCATATGCTGCGCAAACTCGGCCCCAAGCTGATGTTGTCGCTCACGATTCTCATCGTTGCGATCAGCAGTGTCAGCGGCTATCTCAGCCTCCGCACTCAGAAGAAGCAACTTGTCGAAACCATGATCCTGGGTGCCGATCAGCTCTCCCGCAGCATCACGAGCGCGACCTGGCACGCCATGCTAGACGATGACCGCAAGGCCGCTTACGAGATGATGCGCGTCATCGCCGACAAGCAGGGCGTCGATCGCATCCGGATGTTCAATCGCGAGGGCCGGCTCGTCTTCTCGACCGATGCGCGGGAGCCCGCCGCAACCACCAGCCTCTCCGACGAGGTCTGCGCCAGTTGCCACGCAAAAGGACCGATCCCGAACCGTCCAACCGAAGACTCCCGCGTGCGTTATTCCACTTCCCCCGACGGCGTTAAAACCATCAGCATGGTGACGCCGATCTACAACGAGCCCTCGTGCAGTAATGCCAGTTGCCACGCGCACCAGGCGTCAACCAAAGTTCTCGGAGTTCTCGACATAGCTTTGCGTCTCGATCCCGTACAAAAACAGACCGGAACGATCACTTTACAGACGGTTCTCTGGATGGTTCTGGAGGTTGGGATCGGCGCGGCGTTCGTGATCCTTTTCACAAGGAAGTTTGTGGCATCCCCCATTCAGGAGCTCATCGCAGGGACGAAAGCGGTCAGCGCAATGGAACTCGATCGCGCCATAAAAATCACGCGCCGAAGCCAGGAACTCGACGAACTGGTGGACTCCTTCAACAAAATGAGGGAGCGACTGAAGCTGGCCGTCAATGAGTTAAACGACATGCAGCAGACGCTCGAAACGAAAGTTGCGGAACGCACCCAGCAATTGCAATCCGCGCAGAAGAAACTGCTGCAGGCAGACCGCCTCGCTTCGCTGGGCCAGCTTGCCGCAAGCGTGGCCCACGAAATCAATAACCCGGTTTCCGGGGTGCTGAACCTCTCGATGCTGCTGGAGCGGATGATGGCCGGTGGAAGCTATCCGCCAGGACGTGAAGCAGAGTTCCGCAAGTACCTGGGCCTGATCTCATCAGAAACATCGCGAGTCGGACGCATCGTTTCAGATTTGCTGTCGTTCTCACGCCGGTCCAAGCCTCAACATGCTCCTGCGGACCTGAACAAGCTGGTCCGGACCACGCTCGGTCTCGTTGATCATAAGCTCCGGCTGATGAATGCAAACGTGGTCCTCGCCCTGCAGGAAGGCCTTCCTCTGGTCGAGTGCGATTCCTCGCAAATCCAGCAGGTGATTTTGAACCTCTTGTTGAATGCGGCCGAGGCGATCAAGCCTCGCGGCGAAGGCACAATCACGATCCGCACGAGCCTGGCCGACGCGGAGAATGCGGAACTCTGGGTGCAAGACACTGGCGAAGGAATTGCTCCAGAAAACCTGGCGAAGATTTTCGACCCCTTCTTCACGACCAAGTCGGAAGCCAAAGGAGTCGGCCTCGGGCTAGCCGTTCTTTATGGAATCGTGAAGGCACACGATGGCGATGTAGAAGTCGTGAGCAAGCGCAACGAAGGAACCTCTTTCAAAGTCACGCTGCCGCTGCGGTCGCGGAATAGCCAAAACGTCTCCAAAGAAGAGCAGGTACATGCCGTGTGAACGCCTTGTATCTCGTCGCCATCGGGAACGTGCCGTCCAATGTGATGGATTGGATCGAACACGCGGCCACCGACTGGTATCCATTGCCCATCCGGCGCCTGGCGTCCATGCAGATTCCGGAACACGCATTCGAGACCACGCGGAAGCAATATCAGTCGGTCGAGTTCCTGAAGCTGCTTGCCCGGTCGGCACCGCCGGATGCGGCCCGCATTCTGGGAGTCACTGACGTGGACCTCTCAATTCCAATGCTCAGTTTCCTGTTTGGACAGGCGCAGCTTGACGGGCCAGTCGCGGTCGTTTCACTTTGCCGGCTACGCCAGGAATTTTATGGGCTGCCGATGCAGGAAGAAGTGTTGCGAGAGCGCACGATCAAAGAAGTACTTCACGAATTGGGCCATACTTTCGGGCTGGTCCACTGCGGCGATCCTAAGTGCCCGATGAGCCTGGCCACTCATGTTGCATTGGTCGACAGCAAAGAAGATCGATACTGCGCTCGCTGCGGGATCCAACTGGTGGAACGTTTCTCTGCGGTGGAAGGAGGAGTATGAAGAAAAATTGGCCGATCCTGGTAGTGGACGACGAGGTCGTCATGTGCGAGTCGCTGGCAGCATGGCTGCGCGAAGATGGCTACTTCGTGGACACGGCCTCCGATGGCCAGAGCGCCCTCAGTCTCGCCGGAAAGACTGATTATGCCATCTGTTTTGTGGACTTGAAGATGCCGGGCGGCATGGACGGCATCGAAACCATGATGGAGCTCCGCCGCATCCGGCCGGAGGCATCGGTCATTATCATCACCGCTTACGCCACGGTCGATACGGCGATCCAGGCCATGAAAGAAGGCGCGCAGGAATATATTGTCAAGCCCTGCAATCCGCAGGAAATCTCGATGTTGGTTTCGCGCATTCTAAAACTCAAGAAACTCCAAAGCGAGAATGCCATCCTCCGCAAGAAACTGACACGTCAATATCGGCATCACGACATCATCACAAAGAACCCGCGCATGCAGGAGATCCTGGCTTTAACGCAGGATATCTCAAGCCTCAGAAGCACCGTTCTGATATGCGGCGAAAGCGGAACCGGAAAAGAATTGGTGGCGCGCGCGGTGCATTACTCCGGCAATCGAGCGGAGAAACCCTTTGTCGTCGTCAGCTGTGCCGCTCTCACGGAAACTTTGCTGGAGAGCGAATTGTTCGGCTATGAAAAGGGAGCGTTTACGGGGGCCAATAGTCAAGCCAAAGGCAAATTTGAACTGGCCGCGGGCGGCACGATCTTTCTCGACGAGATTGGAGATATATCCGCCAAACTGCAGGCCGATTTGCTACGGGTGCTCCAGGAACGTCGCTTTTATCGCGTAGGAGGAACGCAAGAAGTGGAAGTCGACGTTCGAGTGATTGCCGCCACGAATAGGAATCTCTCCGAGGAGGTGCGGCAGGGAAACTTCCGCGAAGACTTGTACTACCGCCTGAATGTAATCGAAATTCGCCTGCCTGCCCTCCGCGACCGCCGCGAAGACATTCCGCTGCTGGCGGAGCACTTCGTGCAACGAATTTCTTCGGAATTGGGCCGGGAGATCTCCGGGATCACCGGCGCCGCCTTGAAGTTGTTGATCGCCTACGACTGGCCCGGCAATGTTCGGGAACTGGAAAACGTAATCGAACGCGCGATCGTGACCTGCCACAACGGCATGCTGGATGAACAAGATTTTTCCTGGCTCCAGCACACTCCATCTTCTGCACACCCCTGGGAGGTCCCCGATGTTTCCCTGGGAGAACTGGAGCGCCGGGCAATCGTCGCAGCACTCGAACGAAAGGGAGGAAACGTGAAAGAAGCCTCGGCGGCACTCGGGATTGACCGATCCACGCTATACGACAAGCTGAAGCGCTACGAGATCACCCACAAGTAGTTTCGGAGCTTGCCGGTGATGTGAAGCTGCTTCCCGCGCGCGACACTCTGCTCACACTTCAAGAAACGTATCGGCGAGGGCAGCACTCCAATCTGCATCCGGAATCGCATCCATGAGCCCCGGCAGGAGCACGCCACCGTCCGCCAAGCTCGGCGCGCTGCCGGGCGCTCGCAACTGGACCTGCAACCTCTCCAGTTCCATAGACAGCCAGCCATGCACCTCCGGCCCCCACAATAAATGCCGCAGCGTGACAGGATTCTTTACGTCAAGGCGCGGCTGAACCTTAAGATACCAGCCTCGGTCAGGACCAGCGACCGCTAGAACAGTTCCTTCGATCGGCGCACGCACTGCGATGTCATGCCCGTTCTTCACCATGTGCCAGGCAATGGCGTTGACGTCAAGCTCATCTCCCACCGGCGGTAATCTCACCGCATCGGGGGTCCCAATCAAGTGTTCGGCCAGTTCATCAAGACCGATCGTCGCCGATCCGTCATCTTCGACCTTCACCCAGGTGTGCCCACGATGATAGAGCCGGTCCCCAGGATATTTCAGCCCGAGGTCACGCGCCAATCCTGTCGAAGGCAGCACCGCGAACTTCGGATATTTCTCGCAGCGACGGCAGTCAAACGCATTGTCGCAAATTCTCGAGATCACCCTGCCTGCCAGCTCGTGGCGGCATCGCCGGTCAGAAATCGGCAGTTCCGCAAAATCAGCATGCCAACAGAGATCTGCCGCATGATGCGACCGGAAATCGCTAACCGTTCTCCGTACTGCCCAGATCACGGTGGCTGCGATCGTGATCGCCACGGCAAAGAACAGGACCAGAAAAATAACGTGGCCGGCGGTCCAGTGAAAACCATTAACGCCCGGAAACATGGGAAGCTTCTCCTTTCGGTTGCGCGAACAGCGGCAAATACCGGTATGACAACGAATACACAATGACCCCATATGCCATCACGCCAGCAAAGCTCGCCATCTCCTGCCAACTCGGTGTGTAGCTGAGAAACTCGTCGAAGGGCAGCGTGGGTAGGGCGAGCGTCTGAATTGTCAGTACAAAGCGGTTTAACAGCACGCCCCCACACGCCAGCGCAGCGGCGCCGAGCAGCCACCCGCGGTTCGAAGCGGTCTTGCGGTAGAGCAGCAGGAAAGCCGGCAGCAATCCGAATACGACAATCTCAGTGAAGAGCACCGGCGTGCCGAATGGCTTGTGGACGTAAAACGTCCACGGAGCGAAGCCTTCGGATGGAGAGGTAAAGTTCAGCCAGATCAGCGTGTCAATCGATTTGGCGGCAACGTAGATTCCCAGCAGCACTCCAGAGATGAAGCCCAACCGGCGGAAGACATCGTCTACGACCAGCCGGTGCCCGGTCACTTTCTCAACGGTTGCCGTAATCAGCATCAGGAAGCTTGGGCCGGCCGCGATCGCCGACAGAATAAAAAGGAAGAATGTGGACGGCCATATGAAAATGCCCTCGCGGAACGCGAAGGGACGGCCCCGCAAAACACCGTACAACCCGCCGAGTGATCCCTGATGAAAGAACGAGAGCAAAGTTCCCACCCCAGCGAGCACCGGCACGAGTTTGTGCAGTTGGTGCTCGAACACAAGGAATGACGGCACTCTCCGCAATTGGCGATTGCGCAACAGGATCGGCACATACTCAAGGCAAAGCACCAGAAGATAACACGTGATGCAGAACGTGACTTCCGCCAGCATCGAGTGCGTGTTCGGATGCCAGAACGTAAACCAGGCTCGCAACGGCTGTCCTACATCGATCATCAGGATCGCCACAGCCCCGCTATAACAGGTGAACCCGACCACCACCGAGGTATTGAGGATCGGTCTGAGTTCCTCTCGCTTCAGGATATAGACGAGGAATCCCGTGAAGAACGCTCCGGCGCCCAGCGCGATGATACCCAGATCGAGAAAGATCCACAGGCCAAAGGCAAACCGGTTATCCATGTTGGTCTGATTCAAGCCGCGATAAAGGCAAAGAGTAGCCGCATAGATTCCGATGGCCAGCACGGCCGCCCATGGCGCGAGCCATAAAAGAAATTTCGAGAGCGACGTTCGCTCAGCGCCGCGTGCAATCCAACGACTGTCAGTAAGAACGGCGCTAGACATGTTCTGCCTCCATGCTTCGTCCCCCGTTGGATTGAGCCAGGGCCCTCACCCATTTCTCTTTTGACTTGTAGTAGACCTTGGGTTCGGTCCCCAGGCGGACCAGCAGGCGGAACGCGTCGGGAGACTTCGCCTCCTCCGACACCGGATCGTTCTTTTCCGCAAGATCTCCGAACCGGATAGCTTGCGTCGGGCAAGCTTCAACACAAGCTGGGACGTAATCGGTTGGATCGATTTCCCTCTTCCCCGCTGCAGCAGCTCTCTCTTTCGCCGCGTGCAGGCGCGCGTGGCACAGGTTGCACTTCTCTACTACTCCGCGCATTCTCACCGCGACTCCCGGATTCAGGCTCTTCTCCATCCCCGATGGCCAGCCGGGATCCCACCAGTTGAAATAGCGCGCATGGTACGGGCACGCCGTCATGCAGTAGCGGCATCCCAGGCAGCGTTGCGGCATCTGCATCACAATCCCGGTGGCCTGGTCCACTTCGACCGCTTGCTGCGGACACACCCTCACGCACGGCGTCTCGTGCTCGCAATGCATACACAAGATAGGAAAGAAGACCTCGCGATGGTCTGCGCCAGCCATGTGGTTGGAGACGCGGCGGACCAGCATTGGGGTAATTCCAGTGCGGGCCGAGGCTTTGGGCAGCACCGGAACGTTGTTCTCCGCCGCACAGGAAACCATGCACGATCCGCATCCGGTGCAGCGATCCAGATCGATCACCATGCCGTATCGCGCGCTCATGCGTTTCTCCTCTCCGGCGCCTCACGCAGCGTGGATTCCTGATAGAGCTTAACTGCAAGCGGAGGCAACACCGCCGCAGGCCACTCCGACGCCCAATCGCGTGAGCGCAGTTTTTCTGGGTCCTGCGGCCATTCCTTCAGCTCGCATCTCCAGCCGCCGACGGACGGCGGATCACCCGTCCAGATCGCCCCCTTCCAGAGCTGCTCCTCGACTTTCTGCACCGAGTCGAATTTTTCTAGCGGAACCCGTGCGGCACCGTAGAGTGTCCCCTTGCGTTCGCGGAACAGACCGTTGCATCGCCCATGGATGAGCTTTTCAGTGGTGCCAAGGCTTGGATCGAGATTACCCAGGAACTGCGCCGCGCTCTGCACTTCAAATCTCGGCTTCGACAACGCAGGCGCCACCGCATAAGTTTCAATTGCCGACGTCGGGGCGGCCGGAATGTCAGTCAGTTCTTCGAGAAATCCAGGCGCCGGCAACAACCAGTCGGATTTGCTTGTTCCGTCGTCCCATGCCGCGAAACGAAAGATTTCGGCATCGGTTTCAGGCGTGAAGTTCCACGGAACCTTGGCGTCGATGAGAATCGCCCGCGCATTCAAGTTGACTGCGTCTGCTGGAAGATGGCGTGTGCCTTTTGTCCGGCGTACGATTCCTCCACGAGCACCAGTGGCTGCCAAAAGCACGTTTAAAGCCGCGACCTGCGGATTTTCGTCGTTCGAGATGACCAGGGTCGGACGCCTTTCAACCATCGTGCGCGCCAGTTCACGAATCGCATCCTCGGAAATACCGGCCTGAGCGGCCGCGTCTGCCAGGGTAAGTCGAGGAATCGGGCCGCGCGCCGGAACCAGGCGCTCGTCCAGGAGAACATGCGCCAAACCCGCTGCCAGAGCCGACTCCGAGCCGCTGCGAATTCGTACGGACTGCCAAGCTCTCGACCCTGTCCGTGAAAACGAATCTTCTATTTGGATCAACCGCAATTGCGGATCTTTGGCTCCAGCTGCGCTTTCCGCCCAAAGCCGCGTAAAGCGACCTGGGGACCCCCATCCATCGAGCATCGGCGCTCCACTCACAATCGTTCGCGCGTTCTCAAGGTCATAGCCCAACGCGTTCGCCGGCACTCCACTCCAACGCTCGTACGGCGCCAACGCACCCAATTCAGGGCTCAACGCCACTCGATAGCTGCCACGTTTCTCTGCAAATGCCTCCAGGATCGAAGAAGCGGCGCGTCCCGGATAACCATCAATAACGATGACCGGACCCTCGCCGCATGCCTTGGCGAAGGCCGTCTGTGCTGCGCCCCAGGAAGAAACGCTCTCCTTGTGCCGAACCGCCTGCAATCTTCGCGGATGCCAGTTCAACTGATGAGCACCGTACCCCAGCGGACAAAGTGCCCCTCGCGTCACCGGGCTCGTACTGACTCCTGCGACTCCAATCGGCCACCCTCCGGCCATTCGCACTTTCAGAGCGCAGCCCTGGGGACACAAGCTGCAGAAAGACTGCTTCACCTCGACCGGGCTGCGGGCGGGCTGTGGAATCCATGGCCAGTTCTGGCTCCAGATCGAGGTGTCATCGAGCAGCTTCCACGGCACCGGGCTGAATACCAACCCTGCCGCCGCTCCCGCGCCCCATACAAACAGATCTCGTCGCGTTACCTTCATGCTTCTCCCTTCACTGATGGCAACCGAGACATCCGACGTCCACACCGTGCCGGCGATGACAGTCCTCGCAGTCGCTCATCTTCATTCCGTCTCCGGGCTTGCGGCGCAACCGCGACATCGAGTGTCCCCAGATGTCGCGGCTATAGCCGCTGATGCGGTTCACTTGATAGAGCCGCGCCTGATCCGACTCCCCATAGCTCCCGTGGCATTCCGTACATGCCAAACCGCCTCGCTTCACGTGAACCGCGTGCGAGAACCATACGTTGGCCGGCTGCCGCGAATAGACAAGCCACGGAGTTTCCTGCCCCGGCTTGATGTAGTGATCCACGAGCGTCGCTTCTGCCGCGCTGGTTCCGATCCGCTCGGAGTGGCATCCAGCACAGGTGTCTATCGAAGGAAGGCCGGCGTAAGACCCATCGTCCCGGAAGGCATGGCACTGCGAGCAGTCGCTTATCCCCGACTTCTCGGCGTGCGTCTTGTGGCGGAACTCGACCGGCTGCGGGCGCGCAGAATAAAGAGCTCGCGGAAACAGCACCCACCCGGCAAACAGAGAAACCGCCAGGCCGAATCCGAAGACGAATTGGTTTCGCGACATCATCATTCCTCCGTCATCCAGCAGTCGCGCTTGGAAAAGAAATGCTGCAACAGGCAAACGAGCTCTTGCCGCGACAGTAATTGCGCCACTCCCCGCACCGGCGCTCCGCCATCACAGCCAGCGGCATGCCTGTCGTGAATCTCCCGAGATAACCGCTCCCGCTCCTCGTTTTGCCAGGCTGCTGCATGTGCCCCTGCAACCAGTCCGGCGCGCGTGCGGCCCGGAACCTCCCAGCCCTCGAACAGCCACCCGGCGCCATACGGATCGAAGGCGATCCTCGATGGATCGCTGCGCAGCCGGCTGTTCACCTTCTGGATCATCAACGGGTTGGGAAAACTGATTGGCCACTCCACGCCATGAATGGTGAGCGTCAGCGCCGGGCAGTGTGTGCCATGCGGCGTCACGAAGGTCACACCATCAATCGCCCCGGCCACATCAGTGAGAAATTCATCGACACCGATGTGGCACAGTCCGGACTCTTCCGCATCCAGCCAAAAGTGATTCGGAGAGTAGAGGAGGTTTGGCACGGGCGCAGACGAACGCGGCCTCGCCAGCGTCAGAAACGCATCGCAGTAGCGATAGCTGTTGCTGCTGCAACTCGACAGCTGCGAATCGCTGAACGGAACGAGCTTGGTGACCGCGGAGACGCCGCAATACTGCACGCGGATCTGCTCGAGGTGGGGGCATTGCGCGCCGGGTGGCTCGTCTTTGCCCAGCAGTTGGCACTTCGCGAATTCCGGAGAGGTACAGCGGCCGCCACCCGCCACCCCGGGACCGTCAAGAATCAGCTTGCGGACCGGCGCCGCGTGGCAGTATTGTGCGTGACCCTCTTTCAGGAATGGGCAGCCCATGGCTCACTCCTGGCCGGAATCCTTTTCGTCCGACTCGGGCGACTCAATCTTCTCGCCGCCATCCGCCATGGTGAAGCCGAGACCGGGCACCGACAATCCATGCGCCCCGGCATGCTGCATCGCCTGCCACTCCGCTTCCACGCTACCAATATTGCGCGCGCGCAGTGCGCGTTTCGTGACGATTTCCCATCCCACGGCACCGGCTACAAGCAGCAATGCCGCTGCTGTAATCAGGGCCAGAGCGTAGTTCGTCATCATGAGCCAGAACGTCCAATCTTTCTCCAACATTCGAGCCTCCCAGCCGGGTGAGAAACCCACGGCCAACTCTGTTAAAGGCAATTGCTGGGCCGTTATGTTTTTTCAATGACTTGCGAAGAGTTTCAGCTAGATGTGTGTGGGGATTTCCAACACGAGAGTCGGCTTTCCCGACAGCGGCGGGAGTCTGTGAGGGTGGATGGTTCGTCGGGAAGAGCGTCGTCCTCGCTACGACGCATCAGGTTTCGCGCAAGGCCGTCATGCATCGAGAATGCAATCCGAATCACGTCTGCACGTAATTCAAATCACGTTTCTTCGCGCGCTCGCAAAGAAATCTTCAAATCCGGATAATGCCGGTTTCAATTCTCCCGGGGACGACGACGCATCGCAGGACAAATCGAAGGTTGGTCGGAACACCGGCAGACGCTCATCAGCTACGGTTCGTAAGCGCAGCAAGGTTCTTCGGCGAAGAGGTCGCCAGTCATCGCATAGGCACGGGCGCGTGATCCTCCACAGACCGTGCGAACCGGGCAGCGCCCGCACTTCCCTTTCAGCCGCGATGAGTCACGCAAGGAAGCAAACAACTCTGACTTCTGAAAAACATCTGCCAGCGGCTCGCGAGTAACGTTCCCCGCCGGGAGCGGCAGATACCGGCCGGGATACACATCTCCAATGTGATCGACAAACACCACGCCGCGGCTGTCGTTTACGCCGCGCGTGGCGCGCATCATCACCTCCGACTTGCGCGTCCGGCCATGAAGTTCGCGCATGCGCTGCTCCAGCAAAAAGCGCTGATAGTGCTGCCCTTCGGAGGTCTTGATTTGAAACTGGACGCGCTGGGAACCCTCGTAGAGCCTGCTGAAAACCTGCTCGTGTTCGGCTGGGTTAAGCAATTCTTCTGTATGATCCCGATCGGACGGAACCAGAAAGAATACGTTCCATAGAATCACATCCAGCCGCGTCAGCAACTCGATCAGCGCGTCGACGTCGTGAAAATTGCGGCGCGTGATCATCGTGTTGATCTGCACCGGCAGCTGTTCTTCGTGACAGGCTCCGATCATTTCCAGCGTCCGCTTGTGCGAGCCGGAAATCCCCGTAAATCCATCGTGCAGAGCGGGAGTCGAGCCGTGCAGCCAGAACGCAGCGCGCATGAGGCCGCAGGCCTTCAGATCAGCGATCGTTGCCGCGCAAAGCAATGGAGTCGGCGGAAGCGTCATCGACACGCGCAGCGAATGCCGCGAGGCAAACTCTACGATCGGAAACAAATCCGGGCGCAGCAACGGGTCCCCGCCGGTCAGCACAAACAAAGGCACCTGCAGCGCGGCCACTTCTTCCACCAGGTGAAATGCCTCGGCGGTCGAGAACTCTCGTTTGTCGCGCTTCAGGCGCGCCAGGCGAGTCGGAGAGACCTTCCACATACACTCTCGCGTCATTTCCCAGGTCACCTGCAGAGGACGCGCTGGAGCGCCGGAGGTGGATGGCAATCGACCAGACTCAGACGCCCGATCTCCCAAGACAGCCCCGGCAGCGGGCTCTGTGAGTACATTGGCCATGCTCACGAGCCTAGGTTCATCCAGGGATTGCGGCAGTGCGGTATCGCACCGGAGGCCGTGACAGTAATCACAATCAGCGCCGCCAATTGAAGTGATTTAGATCACACGTGGCGTGCATCACGCGCAGGCTTCGGGGATCGTAACGCCTTCTGCAAGCTCCGTAGGCGAGAGCCCTTTACGCCCGACTGACCAAAAAATAAGGCCACGGACGAATCCGTGGCCTTTGAAGACTTCGGTTCGGCTAGAAAATGATCTTCAAGCTGAACTCGGTTTGACGAGGCGATCCCAGCGTGTAAACGCCGGTTCCTACGCCCACGCGGTTGACTTCGTGTTCGGTACGCGTAGTACCGTTAACCGCTCCCGGGCTGCCGCTAAGCAATCCGGACATCATGCTGGTCGGCAGGTCGAAGTTGGCAAAATTGGGGAGGTTGAAGAATGCAATCCCCGGTTTAATCGTGAACTTCTCGAAGAACGTGTGGCTCCAGGAAAAGGTTGTATCGAATGCCTTCAGCCACCCGTAATTGACTTGGCCAGCCGGTGCCAAGGAGAGGGTCGGAGCTACACCACCCAAAGCAACCAGATCCGATTGCGTCATGAGCCCATTCGCGATCAGCACATTGCCGGCAGGAGTTGGATTGCCTGCAACCGTGTTGTTGTAGTTGGTGATCACGTTGTTGATGTTGCTGGCATTGATCCCGCGATCGAAGTTTCCGACTTTCGTTCCCGGAATTGGATCCTGCGTGACGCCGCTGCCGGTGAAGTCGGTACGGAAGATTTCTCCTGCTCCGTTTCCAGTGTTGGGAACGGTCAGCGTCGTCGACAGGGGGCTGTAGAAGTGGGACATAATGCCCAACTGGAAGCCGCCAAGCAGATCAAAATACCCACCAAACGACAACTGGTGAGTCCGGTCGAGAGTAGATGGACCGAAGTAGCGATTGACGTTGGCATTGTCGAGGGCCGGGACGATGAAGTCCTGGTCGCCGCTCGACGCCGTTACGTTGTTGTCAGGATTGACCCCGCCACCGGAGTTTTCGAACCGCGACAGCGAGTAAGACACCTGGAAGTTCACCGTCGGAACTCCGCGGAACGGATGCTTCACATTCTCCGTCCACTTCATCTGCAAGCCGTTATACAGCGAGCGGCCCACGGGCGAGAGGAATCCAAGCGGAGGAGCCAGAGGATTCTTCCCTGGGAAGGCACAGTTGTAACCCAAAGCTGCAAGGCAACTGTTTCCTCCCATGTCCGAAGAGGATCCCAGACCATTGTTCCCATAGTCGGCCATGGTAGCGCCGGCGCCAATCGCGCAACCGATCGACCCTTCGTCAATGCCGGTTCCGCAACCGAAGGAATTGTTGGTTGCCGAAATTGCAGCCTGCGCTCCAGCCAGGTTGAAGTTGCTGATGTCCCCGGCATGATTCTGATCCACCCCGAGCAGGAAGTGCGTCTGCACGTTGCGAATGTAGTCCACGCTGACAATCATCCCCGATCGAATCTCGCGCTGAACTCCGATGTTCATCACGATGGAACGAGGCGACCTGTAATTGGGGTTGAACATGCTGCTGCCCGGCGGGAAGTAGCAGTTCGTCCCACCGGTGCAATCCGACAAGTACTGGTCTGCATAGGCAGGATTGGCCGCCTGCAGATTTGGAGGTGAGTCCGCTTGGTATTGCTGTTGAAATGCGATCACCGCCGGAAGCGCAAGACCTATGATCGGGTAGCTGCCACCGGAACCGCACACCGCAGAGCTGGCCGTAATGGGTCCGTTTCCCGTTTGTATCGTAGACGGGCTGCCAGCAGATGCGCACGGCGACAAGTATTGCAAAAATGCACCCGTAGGCTCTCGGTATGGACCATCAAACAAAACGTTATTCCAGATCGCGTTCTCCCAGAAGATTCCGATGCCTCCGCGGATCACGGTCTTCCCATTTCTCATCGGATCCCAGGCAAATCCAACTTCAGGAGCGAAGTTCTTGTTCGGTTGGGTAACTGCATTACCTAACCCCGGCAAGAGCGAGTTCAGGTTTGGAAGCGCAGCGTATTGGCTGTCGGTCCGGCCTGTATCGCGCTCGTAACGAAGTCCATACATCACGGTGAGATTCGGCTTGATCTTCCAGGAATCACCCAGGTACAGCAGGATGCGGTTATCAGGTCCAAGTCCGCCTCCCGGGAAACCAAAGGCGGCTTTGGTAGTCGAGTAGCCAAGACCGTTCGCGATCGTGAATCCGCCGTCAGCCGTGTAGTTGAGCGGATTGGATACGCCCCCCGGGAAGCAAGGGCCGGTCGGTCCAGGGGTTGGGCAAGCCGGATCCCAGAAGCTATTGATTTGCGCGGCCGTATCAGAAACAGACGAATAGATGAGCGGACCATTCTTGAAGAATGATGCGAAGCCGCCACCTTGGACGTGATTGAACGTTACGCCAAAGCGAACGATGTGGCTGCCCAGCACCCGGCTGCCGTCATACTTGAACTGATGATTGCTCTGCGGCGTGCTCTGCGGGGCCAACAGATTTGGTCCCATGGCGAGCCCAGTAGAACCCATAATTACCGCCGCACCGATGTTGTAGAAGGGCAGGGCGGAGTCGTTGCTCGTCGCGTCCGCAATCTGGTTCTGGAATTTCAAATACGAGAAACGAATGGAATGGGTGAATGGTCCAGTATTGAAATCCACGCCGACAACATGGTTTCGAGTGATGTCCTTGTTGTCATAGACCGAGTAGCCGTAACCGAAGCTGGCGCCCAGCAAGTTCTTGAAATACGAATAGCGGTAGAAGAGGCGGGCGCTCTTGCCCAGCTGGTAGTCCACTTTGCCGAGCAGGTTGTCCTCGCGGAAAGGATCACTGAAGCTGCCCGAGTACTGCTGGAATGGCGCGGAGACCGGAACAGGCGCCGCCGTGTCCTGCTTGGTACGCTCGCCATCGCCGAAGAAGAACAGCTTGTCCTTAATGACTGGGCCGCCCAAGCTGGCGCCGTACTGGCTCCGCTGATAGGGCAGGTTCACGCCACCAGGTAGGTTTGCCGCGCCCACCGAGGCATCTCGGAACTGGCCAAATGCCTGGCCATGGAACGCGTTCGTTCCCGACTTCGTGGTCACGTTCACTGCGCCCGACGAGGTCAACTCGGTTGACATGTCCAGGCTGGCTTGACCGATCTGGAATTCCTGAATGCCGCTGGCCGGGATGTCGGTTGTCGTCGTGCCTACAGTCTCATCCGAAACATCAACGCCATCGACTTCGATGCGGGCCGTACGTCCGAAACGTCCACCGAAGGAGATCGAGGAATATCCGGCCTTGGTCGGATCGAAGTTCTGTCCATCCTGGATCTGAACGCCCGGTTCCAGCTGCGCGAGATCGAGGAAGTTGCGGCCATTCACAGGCAGGTTATCGATCTGGGTGGAAGTCAACACACCCTGCACTGTCGCCTGTTCGGTATTGACCTGCAGCTCGGAGGCTTGCACTTCGATGGTGGTGCTCTCCTGGCCGAGCGTCATCTTCGCATTTGCGCTCGCGATATTGCCGACTTCAACCGTTACCGTCTGGGTTACGGTGTTGAATCCCTTGCCGGAGATCTGCACCTTGTAGGTTCCCGGCGCGAGAGGCCCCGAGTTGAAGGCGCCCGCGGAATTGGACGTCAGGCTCTGCGCCGCCGCTGTACCGAGGTTCGTGATCGTGATTTTGGCGTTCGAAACGACTGCGCCGGAGGGGTCTGTGACGGTCCCGACGATACTGCCGGTACCGACGGTGCTTTGGGCCAGCATGCTTCCACAGAGCAATGCAACGATCGCCGCCACAATCAAACTAAATCGGGCAGCATCGAGGGGGGTAGTGACACGCGTCGACATTCGCATTCCATCCTTTCCGAAATTGATCGGCTTGGGAATTTTGGCTTTCTGCTGCGATTGAAAAATAAGAGCTTTTTGTAAACCCCAACCTGCTCACAGGCCCAACAAAACAACGCTACGAAGTTATGAGGGAGACCGCTTGTAAAACTTTGTAAAGCAAAGGCTTCCAGACGTTTGTGAGGTTTTATGCAATCAGCAGTCCACAACACCGCCAACACAGTTAATCAGTTTATTTTGTTGTGTTTAAATCTTTTGTTCAGAGTTGTTCAGAGATCGCGTGCATACGCAATTTTAGAGAGGAATCCCGAAAACGGTATAAACCGGGCGATTGGTCATCGATATAACGATCTTCGTTCTGCGCTGCTCCAGCTCCAAGGGCCTCCCGCGCAAGTACTCATGACGGCCCTGGCCAGTCAGAATATCCGGCTCTGCGTAAGCGAAGTTATCTATGCAGAATGCGAAGAAGTGATCCGCCAACCGCGATTCCTGCGGACGGAAGACGAGATTTCTGCTGCCCTTCGCAGAGTTAGCCAGGACGCCCTCTGGGTCAAACCTTCACCCGTTCCAACCCAGACAGATGACATGTTCTTGGAGTGCGCGCAGGCTAGCCAGATGCACTTCCTCGTGACTGGAAACACCAAGCATTTTCCTTCCAGGTAGGAAGACACGAATATTGTGACGGCACATTAGTTGGTGGACATCCTTGCCGAAAACCGACAGTGGCTTCCTCAACAAGGACTTGCGACCAGCCTGTCTTTGCTCGTGATCACCCTGGGAATCGCTGAGGGTGTGCTTCCATATCGAACATTCAATTCTTGATCACGCTTGCCAGTAGCTGCTCAAAGTTTGCTTCGCCATGGAGTGCCTGTAGGTCGGGATGGATCTTGATGAAGATGGGATACGGATATCCCATCTGCAGAGCAACGCGGAGTTCGTCGATGGCCGCGGGCTTGTGTTGGTTCAGGGAGAGTACCAGCGCATATTCAAAATGCCGGTTGGGATCGAGAGCCAAACCCTTGCGAGTCCAAAACGAGGCTCGCTCCATTTCACCCATCCGCGAAAACAGTTCCGCAAGGTTCCAGATTGCATCGGCATCGTTGGGACGTTTGCGGAGTCGAGCTTCCATTTCACGTTGATAATGCTGCAGGTATTCGCGCGCCTTGTCCTGATCGCCCATTGCCTGGCAAACAACGCCCATGTCATACCACGGAGTGGGATCGGAAGGATCGATTCTAAGAAGCGACTCGAGGGTCTGGAGCGCTTGCTGATAATGGCCCTGCAGCCTGTAGGCGTGCGCCAGTCGGTATCTGGAGAGCGTGTACTGTGGATTATAAAAAACGGCCTTTTCGAAGGCTGCCTGTGCCTGCACCCAATCGCCTTTGCCAAATGAGGCCCATCCTACGCAGTCATAGGACCAAGCATTGTGCGGGTCTACACGCAGCGCCTGTTGACATGTTTCCAAACCTGATTTCACGTCGCTCTGTTCGTAAAGTTGGACTGCCGCCAGGTTCGCGTATGCAATCAAAAGATACGGGTCAATGCGGATAGCCTGTTTGGCGGCAGCGATGGCTTCCTCGCGCCTACCCATGAGACGGTAGATTCTTGCCAGGTTGTTGTACGCCTCCGGATAGTCGGGATAAATGGCAAGCAGCGCTTTGTAGTAATGGACGGCTTTATCGGAATCGTTCTCCACCCACTGAGCGTAGCTAGCCAGGATTGGGTATTTCTCTTTGTCGGTCAAATTCGAAGTGTGCTGAACGGCCTCTGTCAGTAAGCGCTTGCCCTCCTTGGCATCGAAGTGAGCAATGCCACCGGCTGCCCAGTCCAAGTGCAGCACGCCCAACGAAGCCCGCGCCATCGTAAAATTGGGATCGATAGCCAACGCATTTTCGTAATATGTCTTTGCATCCTGTACGTCAGCCGCCTTTTGCTTCTCCACACCTAAGGCATACTGCCTGAGCGCCTCCAGCGAGGGTGTTGTCACGGCTGCCAGCGGTTTGCTTTCCGATATTCTTTGCAGTGATTCTCCCAGGTCTTTCCGCAAAGCTGCAGCCAGCTCGTCCACCGCATCCAGCACCCTGTCTTTGCTGCTAGCACGCGCAACTTCGGTTTTGATGTCGCGGCCGGAAGATACAGCGCGGATGCATGCTGCAAGCCGGTAACTTTGCCCGACGCTGGTAATCGTCGGCAACACGATGGCTTTGATGCCCTCGCGCTCCGCAATTTCCAGAGCCAGATCCTCATTGATATGTTCGATGTTCGGCTTCTGCATGCGTCTGAGGGTTTCCCTTACTCGAGCAGGCGAGTACACATTGGCAGCGCTAGACTGATCCAGACTCGTAGCCAAGGCCGTGGCCAGCGACCGATCGAAAACCGGGTCGCCAGTTTGGTTATCAAAATCGCTGATCAACACATAATCGCGTGGTGCCAGGACCTGAGTTGCGCGATAGCCAAACCACGACAACACATCCGCAACCGAACCTCGCACCGATCTCTCTGAATCACGCGAACTCCATATTTCATAAGCACCGGCGCACAACCCAAGCAGCACGACCGCGGCGAACGCAACATTTCGCGAGGTAAGTTGGCGCCGGGCAACAGCCGGCGCCGGAACAACGATGATGCTAGTGGGAGCACTCGCATCGACATCGCTATCCTCTTCGGTGGTTACCAGGTGAACGGTTCGGAACTCTTCAACGATCTCTTCATTCGTCGCTTCGTTCGATGCCTCCACATCGCGAACAAACTCGTATCCCAAGCGAGGAATGGTTCGAATGAACTCGGGATTCTGGACTTTATCGTCCAGGGCGGCCCGTACTTCCTTGATGCAATGGGTTAACGCATTCTCGGTGACTTCCACGTCCGCCCACACCGCATTGAGCAGTTCTTCCTTACTCACGAGATGACCGTGATGATCGAGCAGATACAGCAACGTCTCGTAAGTTTTTGGGCGCAAGTAAATCTCACGCCCTTCACTCGTCAGGCGTCGATCGGCCGTTTGCAGCCTGAATTTGCCGAAGTGGTAGGTTGCACCAGGAATCGTCATGGGCCGGAACACTGAGCGGGGGAGTAACGGCTCACCTTAATTAAACGCGCCGGCGCAAACCCGTCTGTGACTGGGGTCACTGGAAAAGCCGGCTACGCAACCGTTTCCCCCATGCGCGCACTGCGAGGTTGACTTCAGGGGAAGCCACATCGCATTGCACAGTAATGGCACGAATTTGTCATAACTAAATCACAGCTTTATCAAGACATTCACAGTCTTTTTTGCCACTATGCGGCTCGATCCACGGAGGTCTCCCAACCCGCAAGTGGGGATAGCCTCTCGGGGTCTGGATTGCGGGAATGCAGACCGGATTCCCGGAGATGCGGAAATGAAGAAGACTCGCGAACTAATTGCGACTCATTACCGGCGCTCAATCAAAAAGTCCACATCCGGAAATGTCCAGGATGTCGATCTTCAAAATCACTGCCCGATTTGCGGCGCCTGCCTGAGCGCGGACCTTGTCAAGAACTCGGAGCCAGAACAACGCCCCAAGTCCGGACACGTGTGTTCCTCCACACGCAAGGACGGAGCTAACGGTTCGGAATCTCGTGGCACAAGAAACGGAAGCACTCCGCAAAAACCAGAAAGCTTGGGGGAGGGCTAACTGTCGGGCCGGCGGTGCCGAACCATATCGAAAAGCATGAGGTTCGTTGTGCCGACCGGCCCCGGTCAGCCCTGAGTGCCACACTTCTCGCCGTTTTTGCGAGAAAGGGATCGTCGAAGGAGGGGCTATATGACCTGCATACATACCTCATGGAAACGGCCATCAGTACGGTCGATCGTGCTGCCCGGCGCCACGTTTCTGGCGATTGGACTTCTGCTGGCCTTGGCGAGCTGCGCCACTGGAAAATCCACGGTCGTGCAAATCACTAACAAGATTACCAGCCTGCCGGCTGGGCAAACCTATACGTTCACGGCCAATATCGAACATGCCCACAAACAGGCACCCACCGTATCTTTGGAGGGAGCCGGTAGTTTGGTGCTTAGCAACGACACCGGCATCTACCTGGCTCCGCCAGCCGTGCCAACGCAAAACTCTGTGACCGTCTCCGTGACGGTAAACGGAGTGTCGGATTCCGACACATTCACGATTACTGCCGCGGCCGGGCCGGTCGTCAGCATCTCGCCAACCCAGCCTACCGTTTCGGTATCGGCGGGCACGCCAGTCACGCTAAATATCGCAGTGACCGACGACGATCCAAGTGATGTTTTAACCGCCAACGTCAGCAGTTCGTCGAACTGCGGCAGCGACTGCGGTTCATTTAGCGCGATTTCTGGCACTCCGGGCAGTGGCGTTTATACCGTTGAGTTCACTCCGCCAAGCTCGGTGAGCGCCACGATGGAGATCATCAACGTCGCGTCAAGCATGTCCAATTCCACGATGGGAACTGCGTTTGTGACCATCAATCCCTAGCTGAAAGCGAGCCCGCAAGAATGAGCACGCGACTTTTTGCGTTGAATCCGAGTCGCGCACCTGTGATACGCGCAGTGGAGAAGTTTCTGCCTGCGAAAGCAGAAAGTTGGGGGAGGGCTTAACCGGTGGGCCGGTGCCACGCTGACCAAATCAGCAACACAAGGAGGTTGGCTGTGCCGCCGGCCCCCGGTAAGCCGTGAGTACCCAAGTTCGCCGGTTTTATGAGAGGTGAAAGTTTCAAATCTTAAGAAATTTGATCCGTTGAACTTATAAGCCGATTCGTCTAAGCCGATTCGTCATCGGAGGTTTTTATGCGCCACGCGTCCCAGTGCAGCGTTTCGTCCTCTCTTCTTCTGTCCATCCGCAAAATCATGATTGCTTCAAGCGGATTCCATTTCTCAAGAGCGGCAAGAATTTCGGTAGCGTTGTTTTGCCTTCTGGCCCTCCTTGGGTTCACCGCTTCGGCGCAAAGCGCCTATAAGATTCAGACCTCCGAATTTCAGGTCACGTTCGATTCCGGGGGACACAGCACGCCCATGATCGGTATGGATTCCATGACCGACCTCATCGTCTATTCGGACTATCCCGTTGTGAACGGCGTCCCCGGCAATGCCAGCATCTACTATCAGCGCGTCGGCAGCGGGGCGCCGTTTGGACAGCCAATTACAGTGGCGGGCTCGCCAGGTAACCAGTGGCTCGACGATGTTTCCGGAGACAACATCGTTTACACGCTGACAACCCCGAGCACCCCAGTCGGAAATATCATCCTCTATCAGATCGACACCGCACAGACGACCGCTCTTACGACAGCAGGGAATGCATGGGAACCGCGCATCTATGGGGATTACGTGGTTTGGATCGAAATTCAGCCGAACGGCGCCGGGCAGGCTGTAATGCACCAGATTAGCTCGGGCGCGACTGGGCAGAATGTGGTCATGGCTGGACCGTCACCCTCCGTCGCTGACGTCGTGGTCGGTGACCGCTTCGTTGTCTGGTCGCAGTACGTCAATGGGAGGTACGTCATCGCTGCATATGACATGCAGAAAGGTCAGAGCTTGAGTGTAGCCAGCGACGCGCAAGCAAACTTGCGGGCGCCGTCCACCACCGGGTCGTGGATCGCTTACCAGTCTTACAAAATCAACGGGAGTGCCGTCGATATCGATGCCATCAATATTGACACCAACGACGTGCGCACGATTGCTAGTAACGGCGCAGCGAACCAGCGCCCTCACATCAGCGGCGACCTGCTCGTCTACGAGTCGAATGTCCTGGGAAATTGGCAAATATTCGCCTATCGCATGGTGGAGGGCGATACCTTCCGGTTGACGAATACCACTTATGACGAGCACCTGAACGATGTCTTTGGCAACCTGGTCACCTACGTCGACAGCCGTAATGGCAATGACGGCGTCTTCGCCGCGTCACTGGCTTTCGTTCCGACGCAGGCCGTCACCGCGAATCTCAGCCCGGTAAATTTTGGCAAAGTGAACGTGGGCGCGAGCAGCACACAGAACGTCACACTCAACATCAATACCGCTCTGACTATATCCAGCATCACTGCAGGCGGCGACTATTCCATCGGCCCGAACTCCTGCGTGGCGACCTACTCCGCTGCCAGCCTTTGCGCGGTGCCAGTAACCTACGCTCCTACGAAGCCGGGGCAGGCGTGGGTCCCGCTGATGGTGACCGACAGCAGCAACAACAACTACAGCTTTGGACTCGAAGGCACAGGCATCGGTTCCGCCGTGGCTTTCACCCCTGGGATCATCGGCACTATCGCGGGCAGCGGAACCGCCTGTCCCGACAGCACGACCGCCTGCGGGGACGGAGGTCCAGCTAACAGTGCTGAACTCAGCGCCGCCCCGTCGGGGGTGACGCTGGATGCCGCCGGCAATATCTACATCGCCGATGAGGGCAACAGCCGCATTCGCGTGGTGAATACGCAGACGACGCCGATTACGGTCGCCGGCGTGACCATCGGACCTGGAAATATTGCCACCGTGGTCGGCAACGGCACTTCAGGCAACACCAGCACCAGCAACGGTCCCGTGAAGGCCATCACAGCCGAACTCTACTATCCGACAGTTGTGTCACTTGACGGCTTGGGGAACATCTACGTTGCGGATACCGATAACATGCTGGTTCGCAAAGTGGACGTAAATGGAAACATGACCACAATTGCCGGCGCAGTCAACGGCTACGGTTGCGCAAACGCGACCGATAATGTCGCCGACGGCTGTCCGGCTACGAGCGCCTATTTATCAGGCCCCAGCGGCCTAGCGGTGGATGCGATGGGTAACATTTACATCGCGGACTGGGGTGACGCACGTATCCGAAAAATCGACGTGAACGGCATCATCACCACTTTCGCGGGTAATGGAACCGCGGGTTACAGCGGCGACGGAGGTCCGGCAACAAGCGCTGAACTGCAGTATCCCTCTGCCCTGGCGTTTGACGGTGCCGGCAATCTGTATATCGCCGACTCTTTTAACAACGTCATTCGCAAGGTGAACACGAGCGGCATCATCACCACCGTGGCCGGCAACGGGTCTGCGGGTTACAGTGGTGACGGGGCTGCAGCCGCGCAAGCGCAACTAAACCAGCCCATGGGCGTTGCGGTCGACAGCGCGGGCGACCTCTACATCGCGGATACCAATAACTATTACCTTCGTAAAGTGGATGCTAATGGCATCATCAGTACCATTGCGGGAGTCGGCAGCAATGGCGCGAGCTGTTCTTTTGGGACCTACATCTTCGGGGATGGCTGCCCTGCCACCAGCGCATTCTTTATGCCTTGGAGCGTTGCGGTAGATGGCACAGGCGACCTTTACGTCGCGGACTATGGCGACAGCCGAATCCGCAAGGTGAACGTAACCACCTCCCTGCTTTCTTTCGGAACATTGAATGTGGACGCGACCAGCGGTCCACAGGCCGCGCAAGTGTCGAATGTGGGCAACGCCTCGCTGAATTTCTCGTCAACGAATGCTTTCGTGACTTCCGCCAATTTCCAACTACAGACCGTTGGCAACGATTGCGCGGCCGGAGGCTCGCTCTTGCCCGGTGCGGACTGCATGCTTGGTGTTGTATTTGCTCCTACTACGGCTGGGAATCCGGTTACGGGCACGCTTACGGTGAATGACAACGCTTCCAACCCATCGCAGACCGTGCAACTGACCGGCGTGGCACAGCAGTCCACGCCAACAATCAGTTGGGCTACACCTGCGGCAATTAGTTACGGCACGCCTCTGAGCATTGCGCAGCTCAATGCCACCGCAAGCGTGCCGGGAACCTTCGTCTACACTCCGGCTGCCGGTACTATATTGGGCGCAGGGACGCAGACGCTCGCGGTAACCTTCAAGCCAACCGACAGCGTGGATTACACGACTGCGACCGCAACCGTGATCCTGACCGTGAGCCGGGCCACGCCTTCAGTGACGTTCACTGGCGCTCCGCCGAGTGCGGTATATGGCTCGACGTTCCAGGTCGTGACGACCACCAACGCCAGCACAACTGCGCTGATCACGGCCTCGGGTGCGTGTTCGATTAATAGCATGGCCGTGACGATGTCGAGCGGCACGGGCACGTGCACTCTTACCGCCAGTTGGGCGGCTGACACCAATTATGTGGCAGCCAGTGCAACTCAAACTACAGCAGCGGCCAAGGCACCTAGCGCGACTGCCATTGTCTCTAACACGCCCAACCCTGCCGCGCTCGGGCAAACTGTGTTAGTCGCCTTCACGGTCGCGGGCAGTGGTTCGCCCTCCGGCACAGTTGCGGTGAGCGCGAGCACCGGTGAAACATGCACCGGAACTATTGCTGCCGGCAGCGGCAATTGTTCGCTCACTTTCGTCGCCGTCGGATCGAGAACGTTGATTGCTACCTACTCCGGCGATCTGAATTTCAGCGGCAGTGTGTCGAGCCCGGTTTCGCAGGTTGTGAATGGACAGCTCGCCCGCTTGACACCTGCGAGCGTGAACTTCGGGAATGTGTATCTCGGGTTCCCGGCGCTTCAGACCGTGACGCTCACAAATGTTGGTAACGCCTCAATGTCTGTGGGCAAGGTCCAAGTGTCAAACGGAAACGACAGTGATGACTTTATCCCTGTCAGCTCGTGCCCAGCCACCCTGGCTGCCGGTAAGAGCTGCCAGATTCTCATTGGTTTCTGGGCCGACGGCGACAATTACAATCCGACGGCTGTACTCAGCGTAACCGACAATGCGCCGGGTAGCCCGCAAGCAGTGCCACTCAGCGCGACAGTCATCAATCCCCAAGCGAGGTTGAGTAGTTACACTCTGAATTTCGGACAGCAACCCGTCGGTTCTACGAGTGCAGCTCAAACCATCACCCTGACTAATACAGGCACGACGCCGCTAGTACTGGCAAGCTTGGCGGCAAACGGCGATTTTGCTCTTGCATCTGGAACAAACTGTGCGATTGGCGGCTCGCTCCCGTCTGGAGCGCATTGCTTGATCAATGTCACATTCACTCCCACGACGAAAGGATCTCGATCCGGTAACATCACAGTGAAGGACAATGCCCTCGCTCAAGAGCAGGTTATCCTGTTGCAGGGCACCGGCATCTAGCGTAGTGCGTCATGCAGAACGGCGTTTATGCAGTTCCCGGGCTGGGGTGCGCTTGACTTTCTCCAAGATATCGGAAGCGCCAGCGCCGCCCAGATTTAACGCTCTGGTTGCTCCGCCGACCAACGTCTCAGTTGTCAGGGGCACTAGGCTCAGGCATACAGAATTGCTAGAAAGCTGCTACTGCGTCGGTAACTTGCTGACAACTAAAGTGCTGGTGCCGGGAGGGGGAATCGAACCCCCACAGGCCTTTTGAGCCCTGCGGATTTTAAGTCCGCTGCGTCTGCCAATTTCGCCATCCCGGCTGCTGGGAATTCAAGGGTACAACGCCCTTGTTTGCGGGTGCAATTGGTCCACTACGCATCTCGACAAGCACATGATGAATGTAACGGTAGAGACTGTAGAGGCTCCGTCCACACGGAGGTGCTTCAATTCGCTCGTGCTTACGAGCATGCCGCGATTTCCGCATAGACGGGCGCGCCGCAGCCGCCTGAAGGCCCGCATTTTTTCATTCTGTCCGCAAAGCCTGCATGGGATCGATCCGGGAGGCCTTCCAGGCCGGTATCAGGCATGCCATCGCGGCCACGGCTAGCAGGGTTGCGGCGACACAGGCGAAGATCGCCGGATCGAGCGGCCGGATTCCGTAGAGCATCGACTCAATGACCCGTACTGCGCCGATACTGGCTGCGAGCCCGAGCACGAGCCCATAGAACGCCGGGCGCAGGCCTTCGCCCATCATTAGCCGCAGGACCTGAGTCCGCTCCGCGCCCAGCGCCATGCGAACGCCAACTTCTCCCGTGCGCTGCGTGGCGAGATAAGAAAGAACTCCGTACAAACCTACGGAAGCCAAGATCAACGACATCACCGCGAAGCCGAGCACTAAACTGGCGCTCATGCTGGCGTTGCCCAATGACTGTTCAATGATCTGCTGCAAGGTAAGCACGCCGGACACCCGTAGCTGCGGTTCGAGCTCCGCGATCACTTTCTGGACTGGGATTGAAATGCGAAGCGGATCGGAAGAGGTTCGCACTGCCAAGGCAAACGCCTCGTTGTTCTTTCCGTTCAGCACCGGAAAGTACTCGGTCACGATATCCGGATGCCCGACCTGATAACGCGTATCAGCCACGACCCCGACGATTTCGTAATCGCCATGGACGCGGGTAGAACGAAGATGCTTACCCAGCGGATTTTCTCCGGAGAAGTATTGCCGCGCCAATTGATCGCTGATGATCACGGTTTTGGGACGCCCGGCGCGATCGGCGCCGGTAAAGAAACGTCCACTCAGGAGAGGAATCTGCAGAGCGCTGAAGTATCCAGGATCGGCGGTACGAAACAACGCCTCGGGCAGCGTGGTCATAGAGCATCACCAAACGGTCCGGATCGCGGAAAGGCAGCGGCCTGAGCAGAACCGAGCGTATCACGGTAAACAGCGATGTTGCTGCGCCAATGCACAACGCCATCACAAGGATGGCAAGAAGTGAAAACCCGGGCGAGCGAAACAGAGTGCGGAGACTGATCCTAACGTCGCGGAAAAACTTCTCCAACCCGTTCCAGGGCCCAGACTGCGCGAGTTTGCTCGCTGATGAGAGTGGGATTGCCGAATGCGCGTAAGGCGGCGTGATGAGCCTCGTCGGGAGAGACGCCGCGCTCCTGACAGGACGCGGGCGACGGCGTCGACCATCTGCTTCCACCTCGATTGTTCGAGCCCGAGCTGCTTCTTGCCTTTCGCGGTCAGCCGGTAATACTTGAATTCGCGATTGCGATCATCAGCGGCTTCCCACTTGGAGACGACCCAGCCCTTACGTTCGAGACGATGCAAGGCGGGATATAACGAACCGTGCTGCATCTGCAGGAAATCATTAGTAGTCCTTTGAATGTGCTTTCCGATGTGATGGCCGTGAGCGGGTCCATAAAGAAGTGTTCGCAGGATCAACATGTCCAAAGTGCCCTGAAGAAGAGAGGCTCGTTCTTGCGTCTTACTCATGGAAGACATCCTACCCTCACTCTTTGACCGATGGTAGACATTCGACCAACGAATGTCTACGAGGCAACCGCTGTCACTGTCTTTTGGACGAAGGCGCTCGAATTCTAGAACTCCAATTCGGCGATCACCTTGAGGAGGCGAAGAAGTAACGCGCGCTCTTCGGAAGAGAGTTGACGCCGCACGTGGTCATCAGCGGCAACCCGGGCCTTGATTAACTGTTCCCTGTACTGTTTTCCCTTGCGAGTTAACTGGACGTGAATAGCCCGTCCTGATTTTGCCCTCCGCTCCGAAACAAGTCCTTCCTGAGCCATGGACTTGATGGCGCGGTGCACCACGGTTCGGTCGAGGCCGAGGAGCGTCGCGATCTGGTTCTGGTTGAGCGCGGCGCCATCTCGAAGCGTTGAGAGGATAAAGCCTCGAGTTGCCGAACACTGAGTTTTTCGCTCCAACCTCTTCCCCACCGAAAAATAGGCTGCGGCGATGTGGGCCAGGACGGAATCTTCCAGGACTTTTTCAGGAACCACTTTCCGGGGAATGATGTTCATAGGATGCGCACCGTCGCCTCAAGAGGCCTGCGCCACTGGGGCAATTCCACATAGGAATGCGATCTCTTTCCCATCGCAATCACCATCACAATCTCATGATAGCGAGCGGACAATTCAAGATACTTTGAGAGCCTGCGGTGATCGAAGCCCTCCATGGGACAGGTGTTGATGCCCAGAGCTTCAGCCGCGATCATCAGGTTCTCGCAAGCCAGCGATGTACTCTTGGTCGCCCATTTGAATAGGTCGCGGCGAAACAATGGCGGCATCCCCATCACCTTCCACAAATTCAGCAGCCAGAACAGGCTCCATTTCATTGCGCCAAAAATTCCGAATGGCCCGGGCATAAAGAGGATCCGGCCAATTTTCGCTGTCCGCTCATAGTCGCGAATCTTCGCTTCGCTGAACTCGCTCCTGCCGCGCATCCACTCCAATTGGCTGTGCGAGGTCGCTGTCAATGATCCGATGTCCGCAACGGCTATGACCAGGGCCGAGGCAGTTTCTGCGGGGGCCTGCCCCATGCACAGTTTCGCCACGGCGGCCTTACTTCGCGCGGTAGCGATCCAATAGAACCGGTACGGTTGCGCATTGAAACTGGATGGAGCATGGCGCGCCGCATTGAGGATTTGCTCGCGAATCCCGTCAGAGATTTCGACTGGATCGAAGACCTTCACTGCCCTCCGCTGAAAGATCACTTCCAAGGTTGTGCTCATAGAAGACCTCGATGTTGCCATTACAACATACCCATGTTGCACGTGCAACATAAACAAAATGCGCAGCCCGCCCGGTGCGCCATTTATACTTTCAGGCCTCCGTCCCTGCAGGTATACAGCTTGCGCGAATTCTCGGGAGGATAGAATGAGCCTGCAAAGGCGCCAACTACTTCAAACTTTGTCCTATGCTTTCGGGGCGAGCCTTATTTTGCCCCAGAACAAATTCGCCATCACGGCACAAAACGCAGCACAGCCAGCAAGTCCTACTGCGCCTGTGCAGGCGACTCCTAAAAAATCGGAAGGAGCAGTAATGGAAAAAGTAGCCGGAATCGGAGGGTTGTTCTTTCGCGCGCGTGATCCTAAAGCGCTTGGGAACTGGTACCAGCAACACCTGGGAATCTCACTTACACCGACCAGCGAGGGCGGAAGCGTCTGGCAGCAAGAGGCCGGACCGACTTCATTCAGTCCATTTCCTGAAACGACGAAGTATTTCGGGGACCCCAACAAGGCATGGATGGTGAATTTTCGAGTCCACGACATGGACAAGATGGTCGCCCAGCTTCGAGCGGCGGGGATTGAGGTCAAAGACCCGGAAACTTATGAGAATATCGGGCGCTTCACTCGCCTGCACGACCCCGAGGGGAATCCCATCGAATTGTGGCAGCCTGCATGACCGTGGCTGCCTCATCTTCGTCTGAAGTTGTTGGGCAATTCGCGAAGGTTTAGGCGTGCGCTGCTGAGACTTTGTCAGTTTCTGCTGGAGGGGAAAGGCGCTGTTTCTGCAGCGCTTCCTGGAACGCTTCGGCGCTGAGCGAAGTGTTATAGAAAAGTTGAAGAAGCGGATCGTCCGTATCGCTCGGATGCGGTTTGCGGTTCGATTCGGTTTCCAATCCTTCCGGTTCAACGAGAAGCTCAGGCATGAGCGTGCGATTTTCGCTCAGCAATTGCAGGAACTTCTCTACGGCCGAGCGATGATCCGCGCTCGACTGCAGGAACTCGACGCCCATTCCCTTATCGGGATGCATGATCCGCACTATGCCCTGGGCACGCACTTCAGCCTGACCCGCTCGCATAGAAAGCGTCACGCGGCTTGACGGAGGAAACGGCGAGGAAATTTCGAGATAGCACCCGCCAAGACTTAGGTCGGTGAGCTGACCTCGCATCGGTGGATCATCCTGCTCGGCGTCGGGCGAGTTCTGCTTTAGCCACTCGCGCAGGCGCATCATGGTTTCGATCGGAACCTGTTGGAAGCGCAGGCCGGCCTGTGCCCCAGTTCCTTCCCAGGCAAACTCCGCGGGCAGCTCGAGTTCCGGATCGGCGCCGGGAAGGTTCAGCAAGACTTGCCACTTCCCGGCCGGATAGCGGTGTTTGGCGGGCAGGCTGATTGCCAGTCCTCCCTCGCTCAGGTCAGTCGTCGTGACCTTCAAATTCTGGCCGCCCGAGAGATTTCTCATCAGCACCGGGATTTGCACCGACACCCGGGCATTTCGGCGTCGCTCGCTCTTCATCAGGGCACGGGCCGCGCGGAAACTTGATTTAGACTTCTCCATCGATACCGGTTTGTAGAGCACGAAGTGCGCCCCGATCTCAAAAACTGCCTTGAGACCCACCACGGGCTCGACGATCGCGACCGCTACAGCCTGCTTATTGCATGGAGCACTTCGGGCGCTGCGCAGGACCTCAGACGATCCGTCGTCGGCGCAATCGACGACGATGGCCTCATAGCGCTGGCGGGTAAGCTTGCGGAGAGCCTTGTCGGAGCTGTCGCAAAGCTCGACCGCGATATCAAGATCGCCGAGCGTGCGGCGCAGCACGCGCACAATCTTCTCGTCCGAACACAGCAGCAAAGCCTTCAAACTCATCTTGAATTTCCAGTCGGCATCGGCACTCCGCCCGCCAGACAAGGAATCCGCCTGACCCACAGCGGAGAAAACTCCCGGGATGCCGGCTCCTCTATTGAACTGTAAGGCGATCTGGAAGGGTGATCAACGCCTTGGGGCAGGCTGCGGGTTACCGCCGTAATCGGCGCCAAGAAAGGGCTTAACCGATGGTTAGCGGCGTAATTGACATAACTAACTATTTATCAATCACTTAGGAATGTCGGAGCGATTCCCGATGAGAGATTATTCATTGACTTCGGCCGGCTATGACGCTAACATACTTGGTCTCCTGGCTTAGTTTTGGGTCCCGTCGCGGGTGGTTGCATTGGTGTGATTGAACCTCTCGTTGCTAAAGGAAGTCTGCATCCCGACGATAGGCCGGAGAATCTTATTAGTAGGTCTGTAAGTCAGTTCATCCCCCGAGGTGGAAAGGCATCTTTCATGGCGAAGAGACGTGGAAATCCGAACTGGGGCAAGCCCGAACCGATCGGGCCGATTACCCCAACTGTAACCGAGTTTGAGCAGGTGGTGCGCGAGTACAAGCTCTCGCCTGACCAGTATCTGCGGTCGACGCGGCTTCGTGAGTGGGCACGCCGCAATAAGAACTCCAAGTACATCCCTGAGCCATTGCTGGAAGCGTGGGGCTTCGAGATCGAGTCGACGCTCTAAAATCCAATTGGAATTCCGGGCCGCTCTGCATCAGAGCGGCCTTTCTATTTGTACCCGCTCCCGGCTTGGTTGGTGAAGCCCCGATGGTATCCGCTCCGTCGTCGCTTTGATCAGAAGAGCGAGTTCTGGCCCGCGACTGCGATAGACTGGCTCTCGGAATAAGCGATTCGGTACTCGCTGACCGCAACCATGCTCGACGTCCTGAAAATTCCGCCAAGTGAACTTTTCGCGCTGCTGGCGGCGATTGGCTTTGCGGCCGGCCTGAACGTCTACGCGACGGTTGCGGTCCTTGGGCTGCTGGCGCGCTTCGGGCACCTGCCGCTGCCCCCTGGCCTGCAGGTACTCGAGAGCTGGGCGGTCATCTCGGCGAGCGTCGCCCTCTTCGCCGTCGAGTTCTTTGCCGACAAGATTCCAGCCTTCGATCTCATCTGGAACGCTCTGCATACCTTCGTCCGCATCCCGGTCGCGGGATTCCTCGCGTACCAGGCCACCAGTCAGCTTTCGCCGGAGAAGCAGCTGCTTGCGACGCTGCTCGGTGCCGGAGTTGCTCTCGCGGCTCACGGCGGGAAGACGGCAGTGCGTGCCGCGGTAACCCCCTCGCCGGAACCGCTCTCCAACATCACCTTGAGCCTTGGCGAAGATGTGTTTGCCATTGGCCTGACCTGGCTCGCGACGCGGCATCCCTACGTGGCCGGCGTTCTCGCCGGAATTCTTGTGGCAATTATCGTGATCCTGACCCGATGGGTGATTCGTGCGCTGCGGGCATTGTTCCGCGGTGCCGAACACGAACTTGCCCACTGATCCCCGAAGAACTGCGACTGCGGTGTTGGATCCACGTCAGAAGCATTGCTCTTTCGTCTGTGACGTAAGTCAGGATTCTGTTTCGGCGAGTCTCAGGAAACGTTTCAGGCGGTCAAGTTCCTCTTCCAGCTCCCGCCGGAACGCCACATCTCGTGGCGCGCTGGTTACATAGCCCACATCCGCGCGCAGAACTTTATTCGTGGTCGTAACATTCGCCCATCCGATCACGCGATCCCTCCATAGCAATGGCAACGCATAGTACCCGCGAACGCGTTTTTCGATCGGGGTATAAGCTTCGAAGCGGTACTGCCAGCCCCACAGTAGTTCAAAGCGATAGCGGTCCCAGACCACGGGATCGAATGGCGTGAGCAGCCGAACCCGGTGTGGAACTTTGCTGCGCGTCGGATCTTCTCCCAGCGGCCAGTACCATTCCACTCCGGCCACGCCTTGGTGCGGCAAGCGCTCTTTCGCCCGTTTCAGAGCTTTCAAAATCTCGCGCTCCCATTGCGGTGTGGCATAGCGCAACCGCTGCACGACAGATCGCAAGCTCCGTTCCGGAAGGGGCGCATAGATCCCAACTGCTACATCCACGAGTGCGTCAAGGCGCGCATCGCGCTCAGCGTTGTCCTTCGGGCTGGGACCATGCTCATGCGCGACATACAGCCGGATACCCGAATCCCGGCCCGCTACGCGCAACAGGCCCTGATAGTGCATCGCGTCGAGCAAGCGCGTCGTCGCGTTCGAGGACCCGCCCCAATAATTGGTGACTTTGCCGTGAGCAAAACGCTGGTCCACCTCACGCGGATGCACCCGGCCGCGCTCCCGGATAAATGCGAGCAACAATTCCGCCCGCTTCCTGCGCCCGGGAGTCATAAAGCTCCACGGAGATGCGCGCGACTTCAACCGCGGATGCATGAGCGCTTGCACCTCGCGGGTTACAAATCCGTAATTGATGAAGAAATCTTCCTCGACGCCGAGCTGGTGATAGCGCCGCTCGAGATCGCCCGCACGATAGTTCCTGACCCGGTGCCGCAGAATCAGGTCTTGCGCGCGCGCCGGAGCTCGAATTGGATCAGCCTGCACGAATCCCATTGCATGCAAGGCACTCTTCAGTGTGGTTGGCGGGAAGAGGCTGCGCCCAACCGCGTAGGTGCGCAGGATGTCGATCGAGAGTGGCATCGTGAGATCTTATCGAAGGAGTCCATGTGAAGTGTTCTGGTTAGCGAAATCGGGCATCACCGCGCGACCTACAGAAAGATTGTCATCCTAGGGCACAGATTTTCCGCCGAAGGTCCCATGCACCCTGCCGGCATCCGGCACAACGCATAGGTCCTTCGCTTCGTTCAGGATGACAGAGGCTGAGAAACTGCTAAAATTGCGGTAATTATGGCCCTCCAGCCCCCATTCACCGATGTTCCTGACGCGATCGAAGACATTCGCGCCGGGCGGATGATCGTCGTGGTCGACGACGAAGATCGTGAGAACGAAGGCGATCTCACGCTCGCCGCCGAAAAAGTCACGCCCGAAGCCATCAATTTCATGGCCAAGTTCGGCCGCGGCCTCGTGTGCCTGGCCATGACCGAGGAACGCCTCGAACATCTGCGCATCGGACCGATGACGGCCGAGAACACCTCGCAATACGGCACCGCATTCTGTGAGGCAATCGACGCCCGGCAAGGCGTCTCGACCGGAATTTCAGCCTACGACCGCGCGCGCACCATTCAAGTCGCGATCGATCCTGCCACCAAGCCCACCGACCTGGCCCGCCCGGGCCACGTTTTTCCGCTTCGCGCCCGCAAAGGCGGTGTGCTGGTTCGTGCCGGACAGACGGAAGCGGCGGTGGATCTGGCGCGGCTTGCGGGAATGGTTCCGGCCGGCATCATCTGCGAAATCATGAAAGATGACGGCAGCATGGCGCGGGTTCCAGACCTGATTGAATTCTGCCGCGAGCACGGGATGAAGATTCTCACCGTTGCGGAACTTATTCGTTACCGCATGTCCCACGAGCGATATGTGCACCGCGTGGGCGAAGCGCTGATCGACACTCGCTTTGGCGAGTTCCGCCTGATCGCTTACGAAAGCGAGGTCGATGGCGGCGAGTCGCATGTGGCGCTGATTCGCGGCGACATCGAGCACAGCGAGACGCCCGTGCTCGTCCGCATGCATGCGCACTGCCTGATGGGTGACGTTTTTGGCGCGACGGGCTGCGAGTGCCATGCAACTTTGGAGGGCGCTCTGCGGCGCATCTCTGAAGAAGGCCTCGGTGCCCTTATCTACCTGCATCAGACGTCACAGGGATTTTCGGTTGAAAAAGTTGGCGAGCGCAACGCGCTCGGCTTCCATCGCGGCCAGAAGCTCCCTTCGCTCTACGATGCCGAGAAGCAGGTGCAGCGCGAGATAGGCATCGGAGCGCAGATTCTTTCCGATCTTGACCTTCGGCGCATCCGCCTCCTGACCAACCGGCCGAAGAAAGTCGCGGCGCTCGAAGGCTTCGGCATCGAGATCGTCGAGCAGGTTCCAGTGACCCTGAAAGAAAACGTGGGAAGGTAGTCCTCACGGCAGTCGTTAAGCTTGATTTTCACTCACGTCGAAAACATCCGGATCGCTCGGGGCGTGAATCAGGAGTCGTACTTGGATTCGTATCAGGGTATGCCTTCAGGCGTGCGGAATAGAAATGGAAAATGAACCGGCTTTAGCCGCTGGGTCGACGGCTAAAGCCCGAATTCTTTTTGCGCTGATTACGGCATCCGCTGAAGCGATGCCCTGATACGAACCTCGCGCGCCGGTTTCCTCACTTCACCGGCGCCAGGATTTCATCCAGCCGGTCCGGCGTAGACTCCACCCTCTCCAGATGCGGAATCCTCAACCCACGGTGGTAGTCCAGGTTCAACGTCAGAAATTCGCCGTCACGCTTGAGAAGGAGCTTGATTGGCGCATTATTCTTTTCCGCCGCCAGAATGGCATCGTGCAAAACGGCGACGCTGAATGCCTGATCGTTCACGCCTTCCAGCTGCATGTCGGGCGTCACTCCCGCCTTGAATGCAGGACAGTCCCACGTAACCTCGGTGAGGCTGTGATCTTCCTTCACGCCCAGTCCGATCGAGGTCGCGAAGTTCGCTCCGCGCGATCGGTCCGCGCGCTTCATCCAATCCGACTCGACATCGTTATAGATCAGCCGGTAGCCGCCACGAGTGATTCCGTCTTCCGGCACCTGCGGCTCCAGGTCGTAGACGCGCGTCCGAAAAAATCCGGCCCAGTCATAAGGCTGCACGGCGTTCATGGCCTTGACGAGATCGTCCAGCGTATACGTGACCGTCACGTAGCTGCCGTTCTCGACGCCGAAAAACATCCGAGCGAAATCATCCAGCGACTTCTGGCCTTTACTCAGCTCGCGGATTTTTGTATCAGCATCCAGCCAGATCAGGTCCGCTTCCGGATAGTAGTCGTAGCCGCGCTGCCAACTCTGCCAGCTCTGTTGTACCGCGCCATGCGAGGAAGCGATGGGTTGATTCGTCGTGTCTTCGAGGGAGCGCCACGTGCGTCCGGGGCTGATCTCGAACGTGGCCGTGATCTGCGCGATCTCATCGCGGGCCTGATCGAGTGTGCGCAATCCTGAACGCGCCGTTAGCACGTTGCCGTAGTAGTCGGTCAGTCCTTCATAGACCCAAAGCAGATCGTTCTGCATCGGCTCGTTGAAGTTCGCCGTCCACAGGTCCGCAGGGCGGCGGAACTTTCCATTCCAGGAGTGCGTGTATTCGTGGCCCAGCAGCGCGCGGCCACTCACGCCTGCCATCCAGTCGGTGAAGTAGTTCGCACGCGTTCCATCCTCACTGGATTGATGGTGCTCCAGACCCTTGCCGCTGACAACGTCGCTGAGCGAAAAGAGAAAGTCGTAGTGATCGTAATGGCGTGAGTTGAAAAGTTTCTGCGCCTGCACCACAAGATTCTTGTGGAATTGCAGCTCTTCGGGCGTGATGGCAAGTTGCTCCGGCTTGTCGGCGAATACGTCGAGATACACCGGATTGTCCGGGCCCGTCGACAAGTCGAGCCGCTTGAAATTCACACCCGCGTAAAGCGGCGAATCGATCAGCGTGTTCAGCGTTGTGTCCTTGAACTGGACGATGCTTCCATTCTGGGATTTCACATCGAGCGCACAGGCAAACTTCCAACCGTCGGGCAAATGCAACTCGGGGGAAAACGAAATCCGCCGTGAGAAATGTCCCGCGGGATACAGGAGCACGCTATTCCACGTAAGGTCTGCGAATTTGTTCGAGATCCTCCCTTGCTGCGGCCGCACCGGAGCCAGGTACTGAAAGCTGAGGTCAAGTTGGCTCGCACCCGCCGGAACGTCGACATGAAATGCCCACATGTCGACGCGATCCCGCATCCAGGGGATCTCCTTGCCGTCCGCCATGATCACTAGTCCTGCAAGATTTGTAATCGCATTCGAAGGGGAGTGCGTGCCCGGGAGCCACTGCGGATAGAGCAGCGTCATCTCACCCGGCTTCACCGGGATCGTCTCCCTCACCGGGAGTATGCGGTCGTTGACGTTGGTGAGGTCGACGCTCAGCGAGAGCGTTCCCGGGTAAGGCTTATCGACCGGCGCAGGGATCGGACGAGGCAGCGGCGCTGGCTGTGGTCCGGTGGAATTCTGGGATTGGGCTGAACTGGAAACTGCGATGAAAACCGAAGCGGCGAAGACAAAAAAGAAACCACGCCCACACCAAGACATAGAGGGACCCCCATCGCCCCGCAAACTGTATATCACATTGCGGAGACGCCGCGATGGCGCTCTCTTCGATGGTAGGCACGCATGAAGCTGCAGCCGAACTTAGAGGAGGAAGATTTTTGCTTGGAGATGTTTCGCTTAGTCGGCAGCCACGTCGGGCTTGGGACCGTCGGTTTCAGCCCGCTTGGCGGTGCGGTTCGAGGGCAACCCGGCATCGCGAATCTTGTAAAGCAGCGCGCGATAGCTGATGCTCAGGGTCTTCGCAGCCTGCTTGCGGTTCCAGTGGTGATTCTGCAGTACCTTCAAAATAATTTTGCGCTCGAGTTCCCTCACCGCCTGGCGCGTCACCTTCTTCAACGAGATGGGTCCATCAAGCGGAATTTCCGCGTTGAAGAAATCAGGACTGCGCGGCGCCAGGTCCGACGAGATCACTTCTTCATTCCCGAGGATCACGTAGCGCTTGACCAAATTCTCGAGTTCGCGGATATTTCCCGGCCAGTGATATTTGCGCAGCACCGTCATCATTTCATTCGACAGCGGTTTAGCGCGGCAGTTGTACTTGCGGTTATGAAATTCCAGGAAATATGTGACCAGGTCCGCGATATCGGCGGCGCGTTCGCGCAGCGGCGGCAAGTAAAGATTTACGACGTTGATCCGGTAGAACAGATCGGAGCGGAAAGTACCGTTCTCAATTTCCTGTTCCAGCTTGCGATTGGTCGCGCAAACGACGCGAACTTCGACCTTCTTGTCTTCCTGTGCGCCGATACGGCAGAACTGCCCGTCCTGCAGTAATTGCAAGAGCTTTGACTGCAGCGACAGATCGAGTTCAGAAATCTCGTCGAGAAACAGCGTACCCCGGTGCGCCATCTCCACGCGGCCAGGTTTCACTCCGTAGGCACCCGTGAAAGCGCCCTTCTCGTATCCGAATAATTCGCTTTCCAGCAGAGTTCCGGGAATCGCCGGACAATTCACCTTCACCCATGGTCCGTTGCGCCAGGGAGACGCCAGATGGATCATGCGCGCGACGATGTCTTTGCCGGTGCCGCTTTCGCCCTGGATCAGGACCGGAACATTGGCTCCTGCTAGTTTAAGAAGGCGGTCGCGAACCGCGCGCATCGCGTCGGTGCGCCCGAAGACGATATTCTCCGGCGGCATCTCTCCCAAGGGCTGTGCAAGCGTACTGAGACTGCTGGTTGTCATGGAAAGTGTCTACCATTAGGGGAGAGCCCTTCCTAGTGCACTCCGGCAGCCAAAGCGCGCAGGAACGGGAAACACGAATCGAGTCTAGCCTATCTAATTGAACTGTCGCTACTTACCAAAGACGTATTCAAGCACACCCTGGTAATGGACGCCATAGCACACAGGTGGCATGGAGGAGGGTTAACAGGGAAAACAATTTCACCCAACAGAAGTAAGTTTCCGTTTGCGCGCAGGCTTCAAACCGGCGTCCCGCAGCAAAGGCCGCAAAAACTTCAATCCCAAAAGATAGTAGCCCTCGACCGGCGTGGCGCGGAGCGCCTTGGCCGGCAGGTCACGAGATGCACGCGGAAGCAGCGCTGTGGCAGAAACTGGGGCGCTTGGAATCTCCAGGCGGATCTGCCCTTCCCTTGGCAGGAGCTTGCGCACCGCGACCAGCATTCCCCCGGCGCTCACATTGAGAGCCGTCGCAAACTCAAGACATTCATTGCCCGTCCGGTCGTGGCTCCGGACAAAGACCGGGATGGCAAGCGGCAGACGAACCCACTTTCGTCGCTCGCTTCCCGGTCTGATCGAGTCCATTCCCTCTGCTCCTGCCTCAGATATCCACCCTTTTTAAGCATCCCGGGGGCCAAAATTCGGTCAACCTCTCCGGAAAACCGGTCAACCGTAGTGAGAACACGGCCAACTTCACCATGAACCCCGCACGAACAGGGGAGATTCCGGCTGATTCCTTCGCTTTTTATTCGGATGTAAAAAGTTAGTAGTGCCACCGTGGCATGGCCCGAAAGTGCAGAGTTTTGCTACACTTGGGTAATTTCATTGTCCTTTTTCGTTGACACCGCGATGGGGCTGAACTACGATTTTTTTACCAGCTCTCGTGCTTCGGGACTTGGGTGCAGCCTCCTCCCCGTTGATCTGTGGAAATCTCAAATGGCCTCTGTCCATAAGAGTTCGTGTGCGCCAGGCGCACAGGGAGCGGCGCTGTCGAGTCCGCCTGCCTCAACGGCTGCAACCGCCGCGGATCTGCCCACTCCAGAAAATCTGCTAAGCGAGTACAAGGAGTTGCGGGAGCGTTTTCAGCGCACCGCGAACGCGCTCGGCTCGGCAGCGCACGATTTAAAAACTCCGCTCTCAATCTTGAATGGATACATCGAATTGTTACAGAGTGAAAAGCTTGGTCCCCTGAGCGAGCGTCAGCGCGGGGTGCTGGGAGACATGCAGGCCAGCGGGAAGCGGCTGCAGCAGTTCATCCAGGATTTTCTGACTTTCAGCGCTCTCGAGACCGGCGGGCTGCGCATGCACTTCGAGACCGGCAACATCAATACCTGTCTGGGAGGAGTTTGCAAGCTCTGGTCGAATCGCTTCCAGGAAAAAGGGCTCGCACTTTATTTTCTTGCGAACGAGGATCTGCCGGAGTTTCCGTACGACGGGCCGAAGCTGGAACGGGTGATTTCGAACTTGCTGGAAAATGCCTACAAGTACACGCCGCAAGGAGGCACAGTGTGGCTGCACGTCGAGCCGTACATGTGGGACCGCCGTGCGGCTGCGGTGCCATCGACCTCGGAACGGCGCCGGCAGAACCTGAATCATCCCAACTCGGTGAAGGTCACTGTCGCCGACACGGGGCCCGGAATTCCGCCCGAGTTTCACCTGGAAGTGTTCGACGATTTCTTTCGCCTTCCCACCGACGAAAATCAGGAAGGCATGGGATTGGGATTGGCCATCGTCCGACGCCTCGTTCAAGGCATGGGCGGCAAGATCTGGGTTGAAAGCGACCCCGGCGGAGGCTGCAAGTTCTCGTTTCTGATTCCCTACAAGCCCATAACCACCGCAGTCACGAAGGGGAAAGCCCGATGAAGGCGAGCACCAAAATTCTGCTGGTCGATGACGAACCGGGCATGCTGCGGTACATCAAGACGCTGCTCGAAGTGGACGACTACAAGGTCGAAACGGCCACCACGGGCGAGGAAGCGCTGCAGCGCGTGGAAAAAGGTCTTCAGCCTGATCTCGTTCTGCTCGATGTGCTCATGCCGGGGATCGACGGCCTGCAAACGCTCGAGCAGTTGCGCCAGATGCAGCCGGGCGTGAAAGTCGTGATGCTTTCCTGCGTCAACGACACGCGCAAGGTCGTTCACGCAATGAAGCTCGGTGCGCTGGACTACCTCACCAAGCCATTTCAGAAAGCAGAGCTCGACGCGGTTATCGATTTGAGCCTTGGCCAGGGAAAGGGCGCTTACACCGGAGAAGTCGAAGAACTGGCCAACGATGTCTTCTTTATCGCGGCCAGCGCGCAGATGCGCAAAATTCGCTCGCAGGCGGCTCTGGTCGCCAACGTCGATATCCCGGTGCTCCTGCTCGGCGAAAGTGGTACCGGCAAGGAAGTCCTGGCGCGACTCATCCACAAGCTGTCACCGCGTGCCCACCGCACTTTCCTGAAAGTGAATTGCGCTGCCGTTCCGGCAGACCTGCTTGAAAGCGAACTCTTTGGATATGAACCGGGCGCGTTCACCGGTGCCACTCACGCCAAGCCCGGCAAGTTCGAGCTCTGCAACAAGGGCACGATTCTGCTCGACGAAATCGGTGAAATGCCTCCGCTTCTGCAGGCCAAGCTTCTCCACGTCCTGCAGGATCAGCAGTTCTCGCGCCTGGGCAGCCGCTCGGTGATCAAAGTCGACGTGCGCATTCTGGCCGCTACGAATATCAACATCCCCGAAGCGCTCGCGACCAAGCGCTTGCGCGAGGATCTTTACTACCGTCTCAACGCCTTCACCCTGCTTCTGCCGCCGCTGCGCGACCGCAAGGAAGAGATCCCGGTGCTGCTAAAGCACTCGATGACGCGCATGGCAGAGCGCTATGCCCGCGCCCCGCTGCCGTTATCTCCCGCGCTGCTGCAAGCCTGCCAGGACCACACCTGGCCGGGAAATCTTCGCGAACTCAATAACTTCCTGAAGCGTTATCTGATCCTGGGAGACGAAAGCCTCGCCGTTGCCGAGCTGCTACCGAAGAATGATGGAAACGGTGGAACTCGCGCCGATACCATGGCGCATGGTGCCGATGTGGGTGGATTGAAATCTCTGGCCCGCAGCGCCAAGGATGAAGCGGAAGCCCAGGCCATCACGCGCGCGCTTGAACAGACGAATTGGAATCGGAAGCAGGCCGCGGCGATCCTGCAGATCAGCTACAAAGCCCTGTTGTACAAAATCCGGCAGTACGGAATCGCAGAGAATAAAAGCCACCACAAGCTCTCTGCGGGGGCTTAATTCCCTACCGAAATTTTTCGACGCTGTTGTTCGTTTCTGATTGCCTGCCGCTCTACGGAACGATCAGGTGAATTCCCTGGCTCTTGGAGTCGCTGCCGGAAGACGCCGTAACCGTCACCGGCCAATTGCCTGAAGGAGTTCCGGCCGCTGGCGTTTGCGTATTCGAGCCTCCGCATCCCGGTAGTGGCACCAGCTGGGCAAACACGAGGCCAAGGAACATCACTCCTAGAATTTTCCGGCGGCGGTTACCTTTCCTGCCCGCTCCGATCAGCGCCAACCCCGGAATCGCAAGCCATACCGCGTAGTAACGTCCGAAAATGGTTCGAACGCTGCCGGTCGTGATCGGCCTGGCGGTCGTGCTGATTGTCAACGTCGCGGTTGCGCCGCCGCTGCCGGTCAACGTCACCGAGCTGGGGCTGAAGCCGCACGTTGTGCCGGCGGGATTTCCCGAACAGGAGAGCGAAATGTTGGTGCCGTAAACCGGATGCGGCGTCAGCTGCACCTGGTAAGTCGCGCTCTGTCCCGCCGCGGGCACGCTCTTGTCTGGCGGGTTCACCACCATGCTAAAGTCCGACATGTTCGCCGGGACGGAGGTCGAGGCCAGAACGATATTGTTTTGACCGAACACCTGCACGCTGCCGCCGTTGAACGCTCGCGCAGAGCCGTCACTGCTGGCAGTGGGCGTGACTGAGATTGTGATGGTCGTGGTTGAACCTGCCTGCAGCGAGCCGATCGGACAAGTCAGCGATGTCGTGCTCGAAGCGCCGCTGCACGATCCGCCGCTCACGCTGCCCGCAGCATTGGTCAGCGAAACCGGCGAGGAGAGCAGATTGTCTGTAAGCGTCAGGCCGCTGGCAAGATCCGTGCCGGTATTCGTGATCGTGTAGGAGAACTGCGCAGGATTGCCCGCCCAGAAGTAAACCTGGTTCGTTCCGAGCGACGGCGTGCCGGTGATGGATATGGTGGCTGCCGACCGCAGCTCGGTGACAAACGCGTCGAGGCCGCCCTGGTAGCCTCCACCTTCGGTGGTGGGAAGCGGGCTGGCAACCTGCAGATTAGCCGTCGAATTCGTGTCTCCGGCAAAGTAGGTGTTCTGGTTTACATCGAGGGCAATGCTGGTGCCTTCATCCAGATTATTGCCGCCGAAGTACGTCGCCCACGAAGCCGTCTGATTGCCGCTCGCTCCCGTCGCCGCGACCGTGTTGATGCGGGCCGCGAACGCATCCTGAGCACCATTCAATGTGCACTGAATCAGGCACCCTTGAGACGCTGGAGGAAACACCGGGAAGTTCGTCGACCGAGTCCACCCGGTGACGAGGGCACCATTGTTATTGTCGGCTGCGATCGCGAGGCCAGCCTCGTCGCCGGTCCCGCCGAGATAAGAAAAGTATCCCAACGACAGATTGATTTGCGCTGACGAGGGCGTCAAATTCGGGAAGCGCGCAACAAACGCGTCATTGCCTCCGCCCGGCCCCGGCTGGAAAGAACCAGTCGTCGTCGGGATGGTGAAATCCGTCGAGTTGGTCGTGCCGGTCAGGTAGACATTGGCCGCGCCCAGATCAACCGCTACACCTGTTCCGGAATCGACGCCTGTTCCCCCGAGATAAGTCGACCACTGCAACTGCTGCCCCTGCACCGCATTGGGGTTCAACTTCGCAACAAACGCGTCGCTATTGGCCCCAGCAGTGTTCGTGCACGAAGGCGGGTTCGACGGAATTCCGACTGTCGGAAGATTCAGGCAAGGCTGGTACGCGTTCAGGATCGGAAAATCCGTGTTGCTGCATCCCGCGCACCCGGTATAGGTGAAGTTCGTCGTCCCGGTGAAATAGATATTGCTGTTTGAATCGACCGCTATGCCTCCACCGGTCGCAACCAGCGGCGCCGCGAAATTCGATCCGCCGAAGTAAGTCGAGTAAGGGACGCTGGAATTGCCCGGTGCCTGGGGATTGATCTTGGTCACAAAAAACTGGAGCTGTCCCGGTAGCCGCGAGGTCGTCTGGAAGGGCAATGTGTTCGGCAGGTTGCTGGCGGGAAACTGGTCGGTGGGCGAAGTCTCGACCGAGGTCGTCGTTCCGGTTACATAGATGCTCCCGGCCGCGTCGATGGTCATTCCACTGGCGACATCGTTCCCGCTGCCCGATAAATATGTCGAGTAGCTGATCAACGACGCGCTGCTATTCAGTTCGGTGGCGAACACATGCTGAGGACCTGTGCTCGGGCTTTCGATGGAATGCTGGTAAGCGATGCCCTCCGCCGACGTCGGAAAGTCCGTTGACGTGGTCGTTCCGGCAACGAACACATCTCCTGCGCCGTCGACCGCGACACCTGCAGGGATATCTGATCCGGTGCCGCCAAGATAAGTCACGTATATAAGCGATGCTGAAATCGAAAGCTGCGGCGGCTGAATCTTGGCGATATAAACATTCGGATTCCCCGTCAGTGTGTTGGGAGGCAGTCCTCCGAGGATCGGCAGGTTGTTCGATGTCGTCGATCCGGCGAGATAAATGTTGCCAGCGCTATCCAGAGCGATCGAGTTGAAGCGCTCGTCGCCCGCGCCGCCGAAATACGTGGAAAACGTCAGGACCGGGTCGATGACGAGCTGGCGGGAGCGATCGTACGGGCCAACAGCAAACCGAGCATGACGGCCGTTGTGGAGAACAAAGCTGGCGTTCACCGGCTGCCTGCGGCCATTAATTTCCTGGTAGGCCACCGGAGCGGCAAGACGGGCGGTGCCACCCTTGCCCTCGAGCAAAAGGTCGCCGCCGTCGAGTGTCACTCTCTTCGCTCCCTCGAACTCCAAATCCGCCTGAGACGGATCGGAGCCGGGAGCTACCTCGAAGTCATATTCCAGCCGGCCTTGATTGCCGTAAAAAACCAGGTCGATTCCGGGGTACAGCTTTTCGTACCGCACTCGCGCAAATTGCGGGATGCCGGTCCGCCATTTCGCCGGGTTGTTCCCGATCAGGTAGTTTGTTTTGCCGGGAAGCAGCTCCGCTCCGCTCGCCGCAGAGTTAGCATTCGCCCCTGTCAGCTTCATCTGGAATGAATCGGCATGGCGAGCAGACCCGAAATTAACGATCGCTCCTTCGGAACCCAGATAAAGGCTGTAACCGGAGCCACGAGCGATGAACTGAACCCGCGGGTCCGAAGGATCAAGGTTCGCCTGCCCCTGGTTCGGTTCAAACATCAACGGCAGTCCGGAGAAAAGCGAGCGCGCCTGCATCAGGGAAGCCTGTTTCGATTCGCGAGAAGCGGACGTCAGGGTGGCAGCGATCGATTGGACGTCTTGAGATTGACCGGCAGAGCGATCCACTGGCCGGCGTGACGCCAGCGACAGCACGTGGGCCGAGCCCCCAAGGACGAAACCGGCGGACGCGAGCAGCCCCGCTCCGGCAACTAAAACCCAGATTCGTTCCCTGGAAACTCCCAACCAACGGCGATTTACGTTCACGCGTTCCTCCGAGGCAATCTCTTCAAACCTTTCGTCGTTCTTTCTGTCGCTTCTTCGGTACAGCCGAGGTCTTCCGGCCCGTTCTTCGCCCGCATCAGTGGTGAGATGGGAAGCGGTGCAGCCGCTCGTGGGACGTGCTCCCGCGCACTCCGCAGCGCGAGCCCGTCCGCGGCTTGCTGGTCACTGGAACTGGCGGAAAAAATTAAATAAATACTTAATCATCCAGTGGATAGACAAGTCAAGCGCAGCTACGCCCCTCCCCTTCCAAGATTGGTCAGATGCGGGTGGATACAACGAAAGATGCCGCGCCTCCCTCAAAAACCTCGGCAAGCGCTCGGCACGCTCCCGCCGATTAACTGACGCAATTCCCTGCTGCATTTTCCAGTATGCAAACGTCAGCCGTTTCTATAGATTGTGGCTACCGCGTCACTCTGTCGGATGTTTTTCTGGCCTGCAAGAGCTTCTTGTGGTTTCGCGCAGATTCCCCAGTCTGTTCGAAGGTTCAAGGATGCAACGGAACTCTCAGGAAAGACGGATGATGCGGCGCTTCGACATGCGCCTGCCCGCCATCGTTCTGCTCGATGGCGGCCGCGAGTTCCGCACCGAAACCCAGAACGTCAGCGCCCGCGGGGTTTACTTCTACCTCGATCGCACAGTGGATGCCGGCACTTCGCTGGAAGTCACCCTGACCTTTCCTCCACACGTCACTCTGACCGACGCCGTTCGTGTGCGCTTCCGCGCGCGCGTAATAAGGGTTGAGAAGCCGTTGCCCTCCCTCCGCATCGGCACAGCCGCCATGATCGAAGATTACGAGTTCCTCCGCACCAACGGCACCGCCGACCTGCTCAGCCAGCTCCCCAAAGAGTGGAAAACTGCAAATTGAAGGTTCGTGTCTATTCCTTCCCCAACTCTTTCCGCTGTTTCTGCAGACGGCGGAATCGGGTCACCAGCGTGCCCATATAGAAGAAATGAATTGCCCACGTAGCGATATAGGCAGCGACGAGAAACTTGATGGCGTTCACCGGGCGCTCCTTTGCAAAGGCAAGCTGGCTTTGACTTCGGCCGCACTCCCCAGCGACTCCAATGCATAAAGTTCTTCCACTTCGCGCTTCAGCAGCTCAAGCCGGAAACGAGACCAGCATACGAGCAATGCAAAACAGAGAAACGCCAGCCAACTGATCAGCAACGTTTGCAGCATCCGGGGATCCATCGACCCGCTACCGCCGATCACCGGCTGCGGATGCTGGGTGCGGAAAAACCAGATCGAGAAATACACCAGCGGCACATCGAGCGCGCCAAATACCGCTAGCGCGGCCGCCAGCATCTGGGTCTGCGCGCTGCTCGAGAATCGACGCAGCAAGAGATAGCTCACATAAATCAACCAGAGGACCAGTGTAGACGTCAGCCGGATATCGCCCGGTGCCCACCAGATTCCCCACACCGGCCGGGCCCAGATCGGTCCCGTAACCAGCACAATCGTGCAAAAGACGACCCCGACCTCGGCGCTGGTCACAGCGAGAACATCCAACCGCTCCCGTGAAAACCATTTTCCGATCAGAAAATATGCCAGCGGGATCATGATTACGGTTGTCGTCATCGCGCTCGGGCGCATTCCAATCGATTTGAGTTGTCCCTGCACTTGCGGCAGAAAAGTCGCCACTACACCGACAACACCGATAGCGATGACGACCCACTTTGCAACCGCTTGCCGCGAAGGTTTCGCACTCGCGAGATACTGCACCGAGGCGATGAAATTGATGAAAAACAGCAGAAACGCCGTCCACGCCGAAGGCACGTGGTAGTAAATGATGCGGTAGACGTCCCCTTGCAGCGCGTCGGTCGGGGCGAGCACTAAATTCCGATAGGTAGCGTAGGCGAGAAAAACAGCCGTAAGAGCAGCGAGAATCGGAAAAATCCGTTTCATGTTGGAACGTGAATCCTAATTTACTCGGCGTGGAGAATCGTTTCGAACAGGGCCAGACTAGCTGTAGTAAACACCACATCGTAGGTCAGAAGCAACACGATGTAGAAGTGTGCCGGGTTGTCGCCGGTCAGCACTGCTGTGGTTCCGGCGACCATTCCGAGCACGGCCGGAATGGAAATCGGGAACAGCAATAACGGCAGCATGAGCTCGCGGTTGCGCGTGCGCACCGACATCGCGGCGAAGAACGTTCCATTCACCACCAATGCCCAGGTCCCCAATACAGCCAGTGGGATCAACTGCCAGGCCGGCCCCAGGACGTGGAGGTTGTAGAAGATCACGAACAACGGGACCATCAGTGCTTCCAGCACGCTGACAAAAATAAAATTCCCGATCGACTTTGCCAGGAATAATGCGGTCGCCGGCGCCGGAGACACGCGATACGCGTCGAGCACCTGGTTCCGCAGTTCACGTGCCCACGTCTGATTCAGCGCAACCACTGCCGCGAAAAGAAACGCCACCCACACCAGCCCGCCGACGATGTGACGGGACTCCTCCGCCAGCGGATCGAAGGAAAATGCGAAAATCACCACCACGAGCAGCGAAAAAAACAGCATCGAGTTGAGAGCATCCTTCGAACGCCACTCGAGGCGTATATCCTTCTTCAACGTCGCCAGCGTCACTGCCCACAAAGAAGCGCTCGGCGGCGTCATCGCAGGACCTCATTCGGATCGGTGGATCGGGCCGCGTTCGCGGTCCGGTCGACGATCCGTCCCGCTTCCATCCAGACAAATTCATCGGCGACGCCATCGAGCAAGACCGCTTGATGCGTGACCACGAAAATCGTTTTGCCGGAATCGCGCATCGCCCGCAGCAGGCCCACCATCTCGCGCGCCGAATGCACATCGACATTCGAGAATGGCTCGTCGAGCAGGAGAACCTTCGGATCCTGCAGGAGAGCGCGCGCCAGTGACATCCGTTGCCGCATGCCCTGCGAATACTGTCCTACCGGGCGCGGCAACTCCGGATCCAGTCCAACCGCGCGAATCACCGTTTGTGAGCCGCTGTCTTCGAAGATTCCGTACAGGCCGGCGAAGTAACGCAGGTTCTCCATCCCGCTCATCTCGTCGTAGAGCAGCGACGGATGCGCCATGTAACCGATCTCGCGGCAGGCCTCGCGCGGGCTCTTGCCAAAGATGGAGATTTCGCCGCTGGTCGGTTGCGCTAATCCGGCGAGCGCGCGCAACAGCGTCGTCTTTCCCGCCCCGTTATCGCCGAGGATGGCGTGGAATCGTCCCGCGGCAAATTCGGCGCTCACGCCACGCAGCGCGGCAAATCGCCCGAACTGCTTGACGACGTTCTGAACGGTGATGGTGGGGCGTGCCGTTTCGGTCACGGTCGAATCCGATTCAGCACGAGTGTAATGGAGCGGTTGCTCCGCTGCACGTTCGCTTAGTGACTACGGGGATGCTCAAAGAAGGATTGGATTCCTCTTCCGTGGAAAACAGAGAAGAAGCGACACAGAGAGATTCGTAAGAAGCCGCGGAAGGTTCCGTATCAAGCCACGCAAGATTCGTATCAGGGCACGGCTGAAGGCATTCCGTGCATACGAATCGAACGATACGAATCGGACACCAGCCAGATTTCTCGAGGATCTTCCTAAGTCATGCTCTTCGCAGGCGCAGGCTGGGTTGCACCCGGCTGCTGCGGTGCATACTTTGAGGCGCACTTCGCCTGGAGTTGCTTGGCGTGAAATACTCCGTCGCGGCCGAAGCTGCCATCCGCCAGTGCCTGGGAATCGTCTTTGAAGGTGTCGGGCGGAGCTTCCGTCCCTGTGTAATCAACGGAGAGATTCTGGTCCTCTTCCACCAGCACAAACTGCACGTGCGCGCCCGTGCGCTTGATCGATCCCGGCCGCACGTTCCCCGCCACGCGCAGGCGCTTGGTATAGGCCCCATCGCCCATCTTGTGTAATTCCTTGATGGTGACGTAGTAACTCTTGCTGTCCTGCACGCCGGTATAGGCCAGATAGGCCAGCAGCAGCAGGATGGCGAACGTCGCCCCGCCGAATTTCAAATATGTTTTCGCCTGGTTCGACATTGCTTCCCCATGGTGTGGCTAGGCCACACTCAAACTTTACTCTTCGCGGAAGACCCCCGGCAACATTCCAGAGGTACGATTCCGGTTTCACTCCCAGGAGCAAAGCGGATCACCGACCTCGCACGAGTTCCTCATTGACAAATGATGGATATTACAGTAATTTCTGTTTGTACAGAAATACCAGTATGGGGTGGCCATTCATGAAAACCTCATTCGCGGATCTTTGGCGTCCTCAAGGTACGATCGACCGCGGCCCCTATGCCCTCATCGGAATTTTCGGGTTCGCGCTCAAGCACAATCTCGATCGCGTCGTAGCCTCCTACGCTTTTCACCGTCCATGGGATCTGTTCAACTACTGGGTTCCGGTCCGGGACGTCGTGCGAATCACCTCTCTCGGCGGCGATGAGGCCCGCTTCCTCGCGACGATGGTCGCGATGGCGCTTCCCTTCATATGGGTTGGCGTGACGCTCACGATCAAGCGCTTGCGCAGCGCCGGACTCTCACCGCAGCTTGCGCTTCTTTTCTTCGTTCCCTTTCTCAACCTGCTTTTCTTTCTCATTCTTTGCCTGGTGCCTGCATCGCACGCGCCGGACCGTCCCGGCACACGGCGCGAACCGGCACTGGTTCGCGCTCTCCCGGAGGGCGCGCTCGGCAGCGCGGCAGTCTCCTTGATGGTGACGGTGCCGGTCGGAGTGGGCCTCGCGATCCTGGGCTCACAGGTGTTAGCCAATTATGGCTGGGGGCTCTTCGTGGCCTTGCCGTTCGCAATGGGCTTCACCGCAGCGCTTTTGTATGGAGCCCGCCAGCCGCGCACCCTGAAGGCGAGCGTTGGTGTGGCGTGCCTTTCAGTGAGTCTTGTCGGCGCAGGGCTACTCGCGGTTGCGGTTGAGGGTCTTGTGTGTCTCATCATGGCCGCGCCAATTGCACTTCCCCTGGCCGCTTTCGGAGGCCTGTGCGCCCATCGCGTCCAACAAAGACGCTGGCTGCGCGGCGAGACTCCCGCGTTTTTCGCGCTCGTGCTCCTCATCGTCCCCGGAACGCAATGGATCGAACACGTCACCCCGAGGCCCGCTCCGCTATTTATGGTTCGGTCGTCCATCGATATCCACGCGTCGCCGGAGGAAGTCTGGCGCCAGGTGGTCGCATTCTCTGAGATCCCTGCGCCAACGGAATGGATGTTCCGCGCTGGCATCGCATACCCGATCCGTGCCGAAATTGCCGGGCGCGGCCCCGGAGCCGAACGCCACTGCGTCTTCTCCACGGGCGCATTCGTCGAACCGATCCAGGTCTGGGACGAGCCCCACCTTTTGAAGTTCTCCGTCACGTCGAATCCCCCACCGATGGAAGAGTGGACTCCTTACAGGCACATCGAACCTCCGCACCTGCACGGATTTCTGGAGTCGGAGGGCGGCCAATTTCTCCTCACCCGCTTACCCGATGGCGGAACCCGCCTGGAAGGCACGACCTGGTATCACCACGGACTCTGGCCCAGCCAATATTGGCGCTTGTGGTCTGACGCCATCATTCATCGCATTCACATGCGCGTGCTCACCCACATTCGGGCCGAGGCCGAGCGTCAGGGCGAGTGAGTTGGTTAGAATGGTCGAGTCCCAGAAATCTTTCTATGATCCATCCCTGGCACGACGTCACTCCCGGCGACAAGCTCCCTCACGAATTCGATTGCGTGATCGAAATTCCCTTCGGCTCGAGCGTGAAGTATGAGCTCGACAAAGCCAGCGGATTGATCCGGTTGGACCGCGTTCTCTACTCCGCAGTGTACTATCCGGCGAATTACGGTTTCATTCCCCAGACGCTGGCCGAAGATGATGACCCGCTCGACGTGCTGGTGCTCTGCCAGGAAACGGTCGTGCCGCTCACGATCATTCATGCGCGCGCGATCGGGCTGATGACCATGATTGATTCGGGCAAAAGGGATCACAAGATCATCGCCGTTGCCACGCAGGATCCGGAATTCAACTCCTACCACGAAGCGGCCGAGATGCCGTCGCACCGGCTCATCATGCTGCGGCGTTTCTTTCAGGATTACAAGCAGCTTGAAGGAAAGGCCGTCGAAGTCGATGACATCCGCCCGGCGGCGGAGGCATACCCCATCGTTCTCGACGCGCTCCACCGCTACAGCGAACAACGCCGCAAGGGCTTCCACCCAAAGTCGTCATGATCGCCTGAGAAGTGCATCGCGCGGGCGAGTGTACACAGATGACTCGCCCTCGTGCCGACGAGAATGCTCGGGAGTCAAATCCGGGATTTGGGATGGTCGAGTAATGCTGCGCCAGCCGCCAAAAGCGGCAGCCGTTGCGCTACAATACTCCCCCGTGCTCGTCGATATCAGCATTAACCATGAGTCCGGCGGCGGAGCCAAGCTCTCCGTCTGTCGCCCTGCGACCAATGTCAACTGGTGGCACATGTATCCCTCCATTGATGAAGCCAAGAAAGTCCTGCTGGCTTTTGGAGTTCGTAATGATCTGATCGATGGCCTGAATCGTCCCATGGACGCGCTCTGGGACTTGAATTCGCGCGAGCCCATCGACTTTCTCTCAATCGATGTGCCCGAAGATGTTTTGGCCCGGTACGGAATTAAGGTTCAGGGTTAATCTCGGCATGTCCGAACGTTAATTTGAGGTTTTCATCTCACTTCGTTTCCCCATGATCCAGGACGGCGGTGGGCTTACCGCTGGCATCGATCCTCACTGATTTGACAAAGTGCAACTCCAATTCCCCGCGTCGGGGCCTTTTTATGTACATCCTGTCCTTGGCGCGACGAAAAAGAACCGTGTCTCCCGTTTTCCTCATCGACCTTTATCGCTACCTAGGCCTTCGGTGCTTCGCTGAAAATTTCGACCAGCCGATCGGCGATCAACTTGTCTTCGCCATCTTTGATCTGCCAAACCGCAAAACCGAAGGTGTCGGGATCCCGCGGCGGGCCGTGATGGCTGGCCTGGTTCTCTGCGGGAGTCTTATCCGGATTCCTGCCGCGCATGCCGCTCGCTCCGGCACCCATGCTGCCGATTCCGAGTGGCCGCGTGTCCGCGAGTTTCTGCATGACATCATGCCCGCTGATGTTCAGTTTGGAACGATCAATCTTCCAGCTATACCGCGGCGTCACGTTCCCAAGCGCCTGGGGATTAAATTGCCGGGGCAGCGCCGTCACTCCAAATCGTTTGACAGCATCGGTGATGACCTGGGCGCGTTCATCGTACGTACGCAGAGAGGCCTCAAAATCCTGATGCACGAAGATCTCGAGCGCCTTGAGCATGCCAAAAATCGTTTCCTTGCCGACTTTGCAGCAGCGCCCGATTCGATCCTCTTGCGGGCTCATGTTCAGAAGCGCATAGTGGATCAACTCTTCCCTGCCGATCAAAAGTCCGGCCGCCTGGGGACCTCGAATATCTTTGCCGCCGCTGAAGGCGACGAAGTCGAACCCTAATGCGGGATACTCCCACAACCGCTCGACCGGCGGGACGTCCGCCGCGGCATCGTTGAACGTATAAAGGTTGTGCTCCTTGGCGATCGCGACGGTTTCCGGCCCGCTGACTTTCCCTTGGTCAGAGAGAATATTGGTGAAGTGGATGGCAACCGTTTTCGGGTTGATGGCGGCGATCATCTCTTCGCGGGTCTCAACCTCTACCAACTTTGCCCCGGTCTGACGGATCTGGTGGTCGAATGGGTACCGATGGCTCTTCTGAATGATGACTTCATTTCTCGGGAAATCATGCACGTCAGGAATCGCTACCATGCGAGGCTCAAGGTCTTCTGTCATCATCCCGGCGTAGCCAACGACCAGACCTGCGGCTGCTCCCGCAGTCACCAGCCCCGTGTAACCGGCCGGAGCCTTACAAAGCTTCGCAATAAATTTCCCAGCCGCGACTTCAAGTTCGTCGATCAAAACGAAGTGCTGGTTTCCCTGCCGTATCAACTCCATGACCTCGGCAGGCATGACCGATCCGCCGATGACCGTCACCGTACCGTTGATATTGACGAGAGGCGTCACGCCCAACTCTGCATAAATGTCTCCGGTCGAACCCAGGCCGGTGGTGATGGGCACAATGGGAGCTCCGTCCACAGACGGCACCGTCACCTTGCTGCGCTTCTTCCCGAGGAATCCGCTCGCTTTCAACCCGGACGGAGTGAAAAAACTGCCCGCCGCTCCCATCGCGGCAAGAAATGAACGCCGGCTCCAACCAAGTTTCATATTTGGAGACTCCCTTCTGTTCGACCAAAACTATTTTTGCGTAGGCGCTCCGGGCGCATTCACAACTCTTGCGCTGCCGACGATTTCAATCAGAGAATCCCCTGGTATCCACTCAACGGCCATGCACGCGCGCGATGGCGACTTCCCGGGAGAAAAATAGGTGCCATAGATCTTGTTCAGCGCGTCGTACTGCGCCTTGTGAGCGTCAAACTGGGCCTTGCCAGTTGGGGTCGAGACGCCATCCGCCAGCGGCAGGCAGAGAAATACCTGCAGGTGGAGGATATTGTCCATATCGCTGCCTCCGCGCTCTACCGATCGCTTCAGCGCGTCCATGGTGCGCGTGACGTGCTTTTCGAACGGATCGGTCACCAGCACGTGATCTTCCTTCGGATAGCCGTCATTCGCGCCTGTACCCGAGATATAGTAGATCCCCTCGTGTACGTGATGGTCGCCACCCGGGCGGCGAGTCGCATCTTTGTCGGCAGCTTGGGCCGCGGGCGCGGTTGCGCTATTGCCCGATGCAGCAGCCTGGTCGGCGAACAGTTTCGGCCCGGTTAGAAAAGCTGCCATCGCTGCTATTTTGCCAATAAACGTCCGTCGCGTGTGAATGCCCATTCGATCCCCCTTCGATTCTTTGCTGGAAAAGCTGAAATTCAGAAAAATGATTCCGAAGATATTGGCAAAGTTCTCAGCCGATTGCTCGGCCGGAGGCGCGTAACCTCAATCGAGCGTTCCGAAAACCAAACCCCTCTGGCGCTATTTTATGTTGGAACCCTTCTCGAGTAACGGGCAATCCCGGAGTCGGGGATTGTAATCGATAGAAATTTGAGTTTAACCAGGATCTTTCGACAATGATTTCTGTCTCCACAATCGAACGATCTCGTCGAAATGAGGGTCGCGATCAGTAGTTGTGATGAGCCAGAGCCACGGCGTACTTGTTCGGCTCGGTGGTTCGCTGGATCGCCATCATTTTCGGGAACGCACCAAAAAAGAATACGGTGCAACCTGATCAAACCGGTCTGGCATGTCCCCTGCAGATCATGCCCGATCGATTCGACAAATTGCACCGCTTACGGCAATACTTCGCCGAAGAACACGAGGAAAGCGCTACATACCTTTGAAGACGAAACTGATCTCCTTCGTCTCATTCGCACCCACCGTCACCGTCTGCGTCGAGGTGCCCAGCTTTTCGTGCCAGGCCTTGATCGTGTACGTGCCGGGCGGCAGGTTGCTCAGGTCGAAGCTCCCATCCTTGCCTGTCACCGCAAAATAGGGATGCTTGAATACCGCGATGTAGCCCCGCATCCAGGGATGTACATTGCACTTCACCGGAATCGCAATCTCCTCCCGGGCAAAGCTTTCTTCCATCTTGGTTCCCGGCGGCTCCGCCTTGTTCCACTCGCGATTGTTGGCGGGCACTGGATGAATGTTGTGCGACGTGGGATCGTTATTCACCACTTGCAACGGCTGGTTGGCACGCACCGCAAGCACGTGCGGCTGGTACATGCACCCCTTCTGCTCGACGACCACCGGAGCGCTTGGCGGATCAAAGGTGCGATCGCCCAAACCCTCGGATACGAAGACGACCACGTTTTGCAAGTCGCCTTTCGTGTCGGCCATGATCTCCTGCGCCACGAGCGGTGTTGCATGCTGCTTGGCGCATACCGGATCGGACGCCATACTCACCGGCTTTGCCGCCGGCATCTTTCCATCAAAATGCACAATGCCGTGAACCGTAGCTCCCGTTGTCGGCGGTCCGCCAGCCTTTACTTTATGGGGAACTGACGCGCATAAGGCCACCGTGAGAGCCAGCGCGGATAGAACCTTTTGTGTAGACACACTTCACCTCACATCTCGAACTTCAAACTGGAGTCGAGCTCTCTACTCGGTCCGGGCCTGCTCGGTCTTGTTGCTGGCGAGGGTGTCGGTATAACCACGGCTGTAGCCAGCAGCAAAAGACGCGCGGTCTTGTTTTGTCGACCAGCGCCCGGTCTTGGGTTGCGATGAACGCCCGTTCTGAGCGGCCAATCGCCCCTGGTAGAGTCCGTCGCGGAAAGCGCCATCTGCAGCCAGTTGCGCTTCCGCCTGGTTCGGCTTGGGGTTGCCGGCAATCAGACCCGCGGTCCCAAGGCAGAGCACAAGGGCCAGTGCACTCACAAGCTTAAACATAGTGATCTCTCCCTCGTCGTCCGCTGCGCGAGCCCCGTGAACACACCTTCACTCAGGCGTGGCCGCGCCAATTGCGGTCGACTTCTTGTCGTTTCTCAGCAGGGGACTTGCTTTTCCAAGACCGCTTACGCGCACGGGAAGGCATCGAGGCCCACCGCGGCAGGGATTGCTTCGCGTACCGGTATTGCCATCAAGCGGGCGTGTTTTGGAATGGCGGCAGCGGAAGAGATTGAACCACAGCACCTGCCCGAGATGGTGCTAACTACTTCTCGCCTGGCCACATAACCTGGTCTACCGCCGGGTATTCTCCCGGCTTCATAGCGATCACAGTACTCCCGCGGGGGTGATCCTATTTGTGGCCGATCAAACTTGCTGTAAAAGCTTTGTAAACCGCCCTTACGCGAGAGCCATGCGCGCCCAAGAATGCACGGATAGCGAACAGCTCACGAACCTCGCTTACCCGGCGATCCAAGTCGGTTTAGCCACCACCCCCACAACGGTTCTGAACTGATTCGACATTAGAGGTTCCACCCGCCTCATTTGTCACCGATCGGTTAATCGCGGGTCAATTTCCTGTCAGGCCGCGGCCGTTCATCGCAATGGAAGCGGATCCATCCACTCCGGGACGAGGCTCCATCACCTTCGCCAGGTCCACCTCTCAGAAATTCAAACTGGCCGACCGTTCCGCAAAATTTTTCTTGACAGAATTGTACTAATGAACTATAACACTATTGTTTTATATGACCGCGCAATCCAGCCCGGCCCGCCACCGTGATCAGCGCTTTCAGTTCGCCCTTGATCTCCGCAGCGGCGTTCCGGTCTACCGGCAGCTGATCGACCAGGTAAGGGCGGGGCTCGCCTCGGGATCCCTGGCCGCCGGCGACCAGCTGCCGACCGTCCGGCAATTGGCGGTGGACTTGGAAATCAATCCCAACACAGTCTTGCGCGCTTACCGCGAACTGGAATTGGGCGGCCTGCTTGAGACCCACCAGGGTACCGGCACTTTCATTAGCGACAAGAAACTGGAGAAGAAGTCTGCCGAACGCGATCGGCAACTGACGCAACTGGCAGGCGAGTTCGCGGCTCGCGCGGGAGCCTTGGGGTTCACCGTCGAGGAATTGGTGGAGCGTCTGGGCGAATTGTACCCGGCACAAAGGAGGTAGCCGTTATGGCGAAAATTCAGGTTCGTGAATTCAATGGCGTTGCCGTGTTGTGCTTCGTAGTTTGCTTTCTAACCGGGATGGCGCTGGCCCAGTCGATGCGTCAGCCGGCGCCCGCCGTCGTGGGATCAGTCCTGGGCCTCTATCTTCTCTTCGCTCTGAAGGTCGTGCGCCAGTGGGAGAAGGTCGCGGTGCTGCGGCTCGGCCGATACGTCGGCCTGCGCGGCCCCGGCATGTGCCATATCATTCCCATCCTCGAAACGCTGAGCCCGTATGTCGATCAGCGCGTCCGCGTAGCCAGTGTTTCGGCGGAATCCACTCTGACACGCGACACCGTTCCGGTGAACGTGGACGCCATCGTATTCTGGATGGTCTGGAATGCCGAGAAATCCATTCTCGAAGTGGAGAACTTCGTCGACGCCATCAACATGAGCGCGCAGACCGCGCTGCGCGAGTCGATTGGCCGCCACGAACTGGCGCAGATGATCACGGAGCGCGAAACGATGGGCCGCGAACTGCAGCGCATCCTCGACGAGAAAACGAATCCCTGGGGAATCACCGTGCATTCGGTGGAGATTCGCGACGTGAAAATTCCACAGGCACTCGAAGACGCGATGTCACGCCAGGCGCAAGCCGAACGCGAGCGCCAGGCGCGCATCATTCTCGGCCAGGCGGAGACCGAGATCTCCGACAAATTCGCCCAAGCGGCGCTGACGTATCAGGACAATCCGATCGCGCTGCATCTGCGCGCCATGAACATGCTGTATGAAGCCATCAAGGAACGGGGATCGATGGTGATCGTGCCCTCATCCGCTGTGGAAACCATGGGCCTGGGCGGGACACTGGCGACCGCGGCAATCGGAGGGGCCAAGCCCTAGCCACTTCGCCTGCACCGATCAAAAAGGCGGAGGTGGCCCAATTTTTGAATCTGGAATGTCCTTTCTTTTTGTGCTACCGCAAGATCGGATTTGCCAAAGGACGCCATACTGTCAGGAGCAGACTTATGACTCGTAAACTGGGTTTTCTCGTAGCAGCAATTCTCACCGTATGTGCCGCATGGGCGCAGAATCCGGCGCCTGCGCCGCCCTTGCAGCAAGGCATCAGCGTCGACCTTGCTAAGACCGAACATGGGGTACCGGCTCGCGAAGCGGACAATCCTGACGCCTGGGTCGTCACGATCACGCGTGAGGGGCGACTGTACTTCCGGGCGAACCAGACCACGCCCGAGGAGCTATTGGAGTGGATGAAGGCTCACCCTCGCAATCGCGATGCGAAGTTCTACATTAAGGCGGATTCTTTGACCCCGTTCGCCAATGTCCAAAAAATCCTTGATCAGGCGCGGGTACTCATGTTCGACACGGTGGTCCTCTTAACGTCGCAACCCGGAGCCGCGTATTCGAACGGAGCCGTTTCCCCGATGGGACTCGAAGTGCAAGTCGGCGCAGCCGACGATCCGGATGCCGTTTCCGTGCAAATCATCAAGACCACGCGAGCGAATCCGATTATGAGGATCAACAACCAACAAGTCCCAGCCTCCGCCTTTCCGAACGCCTTGAGTATTGTTTTGCAAACTCAAAAGGACAAGAAAGTGATAGTGCACGCCGACGGGCAACTGCCGTTCACGCAGATTGCGCATTTCATGGATACCTGCCGCGCAGCGGGCGCAACTCTCGCCATGACGGCCAGCAAGTAAGCAGTGCCTGATCAAAAAAGTGCCCCGTCCTTGCCGAGTGCGAGGACGGGGCTTTTGCTTTATCCGCGATGATCAAACTTGCTCACCAGACGTGGCACGCATTTTCCGCCACCATGGGTTGCCCTGCCTTGCAGCCCCAGGCCTTCTGAAACTCCGGCATATTCTGGACCACTCCATTCACGCGGTACTTCCCGGGTGAATGTGGGTTGGTGCTGACCTGCATCCGCAGGTACTCCGGACGCTGTTTCTCGCACCAAACCCGTCCAAATCCGAGGAAGAAGCGTTGCTCCGGTGTGTACCCGTCGATGCTCTGCCCTTCCTTGCCGGTCTTGTCGTCGGCGATCATGTGCTCAAGCGCCGCCAAAGCAATGCGCGCTCCACCATTATCGGCGGTGTTCTCTCCGAGCGTCAGCCGTCCATTCAGCTTCATGTTATCGACCACGGTGAACCCGGAATACTCGTCGGCGATGCAACTGACGCGCTTCTCGAATTCCTTTCCGTCTTCCGGCTTCCACCAGTCGTTGAAGTTGCCCTGCGGATCGAATTTGCGGCCCTGGTCATCGAAACCGTGCGTCAGTTCATGGCCGATCACCAGTCCGATGCCGCCGAAATTTACGGCATCGTCCATCTTCGGATCGAAAAACGGAGGCTGCAGAATGCCCGCCGGGAAGACGATCTCGTTGTAGTTGGAACTGTAGTAGGCATTCACTTCCGGTGGCGTCATGCCCCATTCGCTGCGGTCGAGCGGCTTGTCGATCTTGGCGATCTCCCGCCTGGACTCGAATTCATCCGCGCGCTCAACATTGCCCAGCAGGTCGTTCGGCTTGATGACCACCGAACTGTAATCGCGCCAGCGGTCCGGATACCCGATTTTGTTCCGGATCGCCTGCAGCTTCACCTTCGCCTGCTTCTTGGTGTCATCGGTCATCCAGGAAAGGTTCTGGATATCTTCATCCAGCGACTTCTCAAGAGCATCCACCATCTTCAGCATGCGGGCTTTGCTCTCAGGACCGAATGTCCGTTCGACATAGCGTTGCCCAAGCGCCTCGCCGAGTGACCGGTCTGCCAGGTTCACGCAGCGCTTCCACCGGTCTTCGATCACCTTCTGGCCGGTCAGCGCCTGGCGCATCTTGAAATTCGCCTCCACGAATGGCTGCGAGAGCCACGGTGCCGACGATCGCAGCAGATGCCACGTCGCATACGTCTTGAGCGTTTCCAGCGGCAGTGACTCCACTACTCCATTCACCTGCCGGAAAAAGTCTGGATTCGTCACATTAATCTCAGCAAAACTGGGTGCGCCGATATCCGCAAAATAACCGTTGAGCGAGAATTCCGGAGCCAGGGCGATCGCCTCATCCCGCGTCATCTTGTGATCGCGATTCTTCGGATCGCGCCGCTTCGTGCGATCCATCGAGTCAGCCGCAAGCAGCGTCTCGACCGTCAACACCTTCTGCGCCGACGCCGCCGCTTCCTCTTTGCTCTGCCCCGCCAGCGCGAACAACTCCGCCGCGTAATCAGTCAGGTGCTTCCGCATCTCGACCTTGTCGGCATCATCTTTCAGGTAGTAATCGCGATCCGGCATCGAAAGACCGCCCTGATCAATGAAGGCGATCACGTGGTCGGCATTATGCATGTCGGAACTGGTATAGAAATTGAACAGAGCGTTGGAGCCGATGAGGTGCAAACGCGCGATCTCGTCGATGAAAGCGTTCTTGTCCTTCACCGCGGCAATGCGGTCCAGTTCCGGCTTGAGCGGAGTGATTCCCTTTGCGTCCGCCGCCTTCTCATCCATGCACGAACCATAGAGGTCGCCGATCTTCTGATCGACAGGATTGCGCCCCGCGCCTCCAGACTGAGCTTTCTCGAGAATCTCCTTCTCGATGTGCAGGTTGCTCTCGTTCAGCTCCGAAAAGCTCTGCCACGATGCGCGGTCGGCCGGAATCTCCGAATTCTTGATCCAGTTGCCGCAGGCGTACTGGAAGAAATCGACGCAGGGATCGATGCTCTTGTCGATGTTGTCGATGCTGAACTCGGCCCCGGGTTTTGTGGAAGACGATTGCGGGAAAGCGGCAACATTTAGGCACAAGAGAAGAACAGGCAAAATGCGAAGCATGCGCATGCAAAGAACTCCCGAAATGATTTTCCGGCGGCAGAGAATTCTATGCTGGAGCGTCGAAGATGATCAACCAGCGCAAGGAAGAGCCTGAACGACAAGGACACGAAGCAGCACGAAGAAACTCAAGCTCGGTTTCCTTCGTGCACCTTCGTGTCCGAAATGGTTAACGTTCTAAATTATGACCCTAACTGACCTTTCGCCGTTCTTCTAGAGGCACGCCTTCCCGCTCCGCTTTCTTCGCGTTATCGATGGAAGACTGCAAAACGTCCTCACGGCGACGGCGCAGGACGTCCTCGAAAGTCGTCCAGCGGTAAGCCGGGTTGTTCGGCGAAACCTCCGCGCTGTTCTCCGTATGCAGGGCCCGGACCTCAGTCTCGTGGTCCAGTTCGGCGAGCCGCTCATTTTCCCGCGCCATCGACGATGTGCTCGCAATCGTTCCTGAGCCTGCATTGATTTGCTGTTTGGTGGTCGGGGTAATATTGCGGTCGGTTCCCACCCGGTGCATCACGGGCCCGGTTTCCCACTTCGCCCGATAGCGCCGTTCGTAGTCCGCCCACCTCTCTTCGCTGTTCAGCTTTTCTCCATCGTAAGGAGGAAAGCTTTCAATTTGCTGCTTGGTCAGATCGACCAGGAAGTCGTTCTCGTGCTGCAGCGACGGACGAACTTCCTCGGGTGGCACCAGGAACTTCTTCGTCGAAAGCCAGCCGCCTGTATCGACGACAAGATAAACAATCCCACCCGTCTGCTGATCAAACCATACGTCGTCGATCTTCCCCAGCTCCTCATCGTTGCGCCCATAGACCTTTGAGCCGCGAATATCGCTGGCGGCTTCCTTTGTGTCGGCGAATCGGTAATCGCCTAATGTCCCGTATCGAGCCATGAATTCCTCCTTGCAAAACTACCGTTGAAAGTCGCGTGCGCAGCTAAGATGCACAAAAAGCATTTGCGTTTGCGGTCGAAATCCAGGACTTCCGGGCAGGTATAATCGGGATACATCGACTTTCAAGGATCGGACCGATTCATGACTTCCAGAAGTTCTGCAAACAGCAACGGAAATGGAGTGGACTACTCGGTTCCCACGCCGCGCTCCGGGTGGATTGCCGCTCGCAAGCACGAGAATAGTGACGGCAACTTTTCCCAGATGCACTATGCTCGCCTCGGCGCAATCACCGAGGAAATGCGTTACGTCGCGCATCGCGAAAAGATCACTCCCGAGTTGGTCCGTGACGAGGTTGCCCGCGGACGCATGATCATTCCGGCCAACATCAACCATCCCGAGCTTGAACCGATGGCGATCGGTGTCGCCTCGCTGTGCAAAATCAACGCGAATATCGGGAACTCCGCCGTTACCTCGGAGGTCAAGGAAGAGCTGAAGAAGCTTCACACCGCGGTCCACTACGGCGCCGACACCGTGATGGATCTCTCCACCGGGGGCAACATTCACGAGATCCGGGAAGCGATCCTGCGCCACTCGCCGGTGCCCATCGGCACTGTTCCGATTTATGAGGCCATCGCGCGCGTAAAGCGGGTCGAGGATCTCAACGCCGAAGTCATGCTCGAAGTGATCGAAGAGCAGGCCGCCCAGGGCGTGGACTATATGACCATTCACGCGGGCGTGCTGATCCAATACCTGCCGCTGATCTCCAAGCGCATCACCGGAATCGTCAGCCGCGGCGGCGCCATTCTTGCGCAGTGGATGGCTTTCAACCACAAGCAGAATTTCCTCTACGAGCGCTTTGACGACATCTGCAAAATTTTCAAGAAGTACGACGTGAGCTTTTCCCTCGGCGATGGCCTCCGTCCCGGCTGCGTTGCCGATGCCAGCGATGAAGCCCAATTCGCCGAACTCAAAACTCTCGGCGAACTCACGAAGAAAGCCTGGGAGCACGACGTCCAGGTCATGATCGAAGGGCCCGGCCACGTCTCCATGGACAAGATCAAGGAGCAGGTCGACAAGGAAGTCGAATACTGCTACGAAGCGCCGTTCTATACACTCGGACCGCTCGTCACTGACATCGCCCCCGGCTACGACCACATCACGTCAGCCATTGGCGCCGCTATGATCGGATGGTATGGCGCCGCCATGCTCTGCTACGTGACCCCGAAAGAACACCTGGGCCTGCCCAACGAGAAAGACGTGAAAGACGGCATCATCGCCTACAAGATCTCTGCTCACGCCGCCGACATCGCACGCGGACGCCCGGGCGCCCGTGACCGCGACGACGCCCTCAGCTATGCGCGTTACAAATTCGATTGGGAAAAACAGTTCGCGCTCTCGCTCGATCCTGAAACCGCCCGCTCCATGCACGACGAGACTTTGCCCGACGACTACTACAAAGAGGCGGCGTTCTGCTCGATGTGCGGCCCCAAATTCTGCTCGATGAACTATTCGTCCAAGGTCGACGAGTACAACAAGCAGGTTCACGGCATCGAGAAAAAGGACTATTCCGAACTTGTGGAGAAACTCGTCACCCTGAAGTAATCGTGAATGAGAGAGCGCTCCGGCTCATCTCCGACTCTGCCGGAAAGAAAGTTTTACGAAGGCCGGTGCCCACCCATTTCGCCGCTCCATCATCGAAATGGGCATGAGGCCGAATCCCGCCCTTGGCCATGTCCGCATCGGCACCTCGGGATGGCACTACCCGCACTGGCGCGGCAGCTTTTACCCCGCCGGTCTGCGGCCCGATCAAATGCTGCGCTGGTACGCCGAGCACTTCGACACCGTCGAAATCAATAACAGCTTCTACAGGCTTCCCAGTACGGAGGCGCTTCAATCCTGGTGCGACCAAACCTCCTCGGACTTTCATTTCGCGATGAAAGCAAGCCGCTACATCACTCACAACCGCAAACTCATGCAACCGGCCGAGAGCACGAAGCGATTCATGCTCCAGGCTCGTGAGCTCGGGCACCGCCTTGGCCCCATCCTTTTCCAGCTGCCTCCCGCCTGGCACGTCAATACCGAGAGGCTGGAGGAATTTCTCAGCGCCCTGCCGTCCGGGCGTCGATATGCCTGCGAGTTTCGCAACCCCACGTGGAATGTTGCTGAGGTCTATGACATCCTCCGGCGCCACAATGTCGCCTATTGCATCTTCGAGCTGGGAGGATTCCATTCGCCAATCGAGATCACAGCCGATTTCACATACGTGAGGCTGCACGGGCCGGATGGCCCCTACCGCGGCGACTATCCCAGGAAGTCGTTGCAGGCCTGGGCAAAACGAGTTGAGTCGTGGCAGCATGAACTGAAACAGATCTTCGTCTACTTCGACAACGACCAGTCCGGCTACGCTCCGAAAAACGCGCTGGAGCTGAAAGATCTTCTGGACCTCGCAAGCACCCGCTTGGCCGTCTGATTCGCTCAAGGATTGTCATCCTGACCGGCAGCAGTTTGCCGCAAAGGATCTATAGACTCTGCTTGAGCCCCAACAAGACTAAGGAACCCGTCTCGTGCGTGGCCTTGCAACGCAGCACGCGAGTCGACCGTCAGGCCGCCCGCTTCCGTTTCTGCTTAGCCACTTTCGCCGCCTGTTTTCCCAGGGCGGTCCGTACCGACTTGGGAAGATGCGCGATCGTCCTCTTTTTCCGGGCGGCCTTGGCGGCCTTCTTTATGTTCTTGCGTGCTGCTGACTTTTGTCTGTCACTGGCCATTCGAATCTCCTCTTCGGATAGATGCCTCAGGCCCGCTGAGCTGTTTACGCCTCCTCAATCCCGATACCCCAGCTGAATAACTTCGCAATATGCCCTCCCACTGAGCTTTGCCAAGTTTGTCGGCCCGGCGATGTGACCGCATCTTCTTCGTCGAGTTGTTGCGGGCCGCGGCATCCATCACGAAGCATCGACCCGCGCACTTGGATTTTTTTCCACAGCGAAAAATACGACTGATGTGACGAACGACCTTTACTGAGGGAATAGAAAGCGCAGACTAGAAAATTATGAGGAGAAGGAACATCAAGGAAATTGCGGGGTGTTCTGCCTTTTCCGGCATCGCGATTGGGCCGGAGCCAAGACTTTTGCCCGCTACGGCATCTCTGGCTTTCCCGACAAATCAGGGGCTTTGGGCGCAGCCTCCGCGAGCCTCATCGCTTTTATGCCCATGAGTTCGCTGATTTCCCTGACGTACTGGAGGTATTTCGTTTGATCCCGCTCGCACTGAATAAGCATCGACAGCAGGTTCATGCGATCGCGCTCGGCTGTAGTCATCGCTGGCGTTGGATTTTAATTCATCGGGGTGCCCATGGCGCACTTCGCACTGCCAGACAAACTGAAAAAAATGCAGGCTGGGAATACAGGAATGCAGTAGGGATACGCACCTAAACTCTCATTTTTGAATACTTTACCTATAACCCCTTGGCGCTCAATACTTTGCGGGGATAAAACAGCACTGAATCGTCTAACCCATTCTTGCGCAAGACCTTATCGGAAAGTATGGTTAAAAAAAATTTACTCGCAAGCCTCTCGCGGAATTTGCTCTCCCCTATTTCCCTTCCAACGTGATATCCCCCACGCCCACATGCGCGCGCAACTCGTACTTCCCCTCGCCGTGGTACTTGAGCGTCTTGCCCAGCCAGCCGCTGGTGGCACCGTATGCGCTTCCATTGACGTCTCCAATCCCGGCCTCGGCGCGCACGAGTTTGTAGGTAGATCGCTCGTGCGTCACTCGAATATCTCCGACTCCCAGCTCCAGATCCTTGTCTCCTTCGACGTCTTCCACGCGGATGTCACCGACCTTTTGGTGCAGATCGAGATTGGTATTCGCGGGAACCTCAAGCTCTACGTCGAATTGCGTATTCGCCCCGGAATGGGCATGGAAGCCGAGATAGGCGTCGCTGCCGTGAACGTCGAAATCCACGTTCGCATTCTTCAGGTTGCTTTCGCGATGCGACTTGATCGTATAGCGGAGAACGATTTTGCCTTCATCGCCGCGCCGGATGTGCAGATCGCCCACGCCGATATTCACGTGCACGGTTCCTCTCGCCGCAAATTCGTGCGAGTCGGAGTGCGTCTCTTCATAGTTCCAATCGTGCGCGAAGCAGAAAGGAACAAGAGCTGCGCACACCATCAGCACTCCACAGAATCTGGTCAACGGGAAAAAAGAGCGTACGGGCATGGCAAGCCTCCGCGGCACACAATCGCCTGCCCTGTTCTACGGTTGCGGAACCGGGTCGGTTCCACGAATGTGAAAGGCAATTTTGAAGGGACCTTACAGAGCTGGCGCAAACGCGCCGTCCGATTTCCAGCTGCCGAACTCTAGGACCCGAAGTCGGCGACGCCATCCCAGACCAACTGGACCGCAATCGCCAGAATGAGAAAACCGAAGATCTTGTTGATCGCCCCAACGGCACTCGGACCGAGGCGCCGCACCAGCGGCCCTCCCATGCAGAAAAAGAGAACCACGCTCAGGGCGATCCCGGCGATGCCGATGACCATCCCGACGTATGCTGCCGCATTATCTACGTGCGCCGCCAGCGCCATGACCACGCCAATCGCGCCCGGCCCCGACATCAGCGGCATGGCGAGCGGAGTCAGCGAGATGTCTTCCTTGCTCTCGGCTTCATGACTCTCCGCCGGCGTGATGCGCGCGGTCGACGTCACCATGCCCCAGGCGGTGTTGGCCACAATCAATCCTCCGGCAATCTTGAGAACTGGAAGCGAGATGCCGAAGAAGTGCAGTACGAAGCGGCCAAAAAAAAGAAATGTCACCAGGATCAGGAAAACCCACATTCCACTCTTGAAGGCCGTGCGGTAACGTTCGCGCGCGTCCCAGGAAGAGGTCATGGTGAAGAAAATCGGAATACCACCGAATGGATCGACTATCGGAAAGAGCGCGAGAAAAGTCGCTGCCGCCGATGCCGGCAGTGTACGCAGGAAGTGACTGAGGGAGTGGGCGCTACCAATGTTCATCGCGCGGCCTCGAGTGTTTTCGCGGCGCGGTCGAGAGCCGAGGTCAGCGCGGCGAGCTGCTGGCGTTCCGCTTCGCTGTCGCCCTTGTCGAGAGCTTCATTCACTCCCGGAATTACCACTGCGGCGTAGCCCGTGTACTCTCCCGGAGCATAAATCGAATGGCGGAACCACGGACGATGCGGCAATCCGTCGGGCAGCAACAGGGCGCGCTCGGCGCCGCGCAGGGCCTGGTTCAGCCGCGCCGCGCTTGCGGGAGGGTTTTTCTGCTTGCCCAGGATCTTCGCACCCGCCGTCACGAACCTGTGCGCCGCCGCATTGACCGGCCCAAAATCGATGGCGTGCGCTCCGAATTTGTCCTCCGAGCGCTTGTGAGCCGCATCCAGATACGCCTCGATCTCCTTGCCGTATTCCTCGTAATCGTACGGCAGCACCTCAGCGTCGGCCATGCGCAGCGCTTCCAGTCCAAAGACGCGAGCCATCTCCTGTTCGTAGATGAAATCGGGATCGGCAAACTTCTTGAACCACGCGAAATCATCGAACGCCGAGTGATAGACGCCGTAGGGTCCGCTCGAACTGATGTCGGTCGAGGGCACGCCCAGGTGCTGTATGAAAGCGGAATAGTCGGAGCCGCTCCCAAGATCGCCGACGGCAACGTCGCTCTTCACCTGAGCTGCCGGCTGGCGGTGGCTGTCCGCCACCGATTCCGTCGAGGACTGCGTCGAGGGAGGAGGAATCTGCGACGCTTTCTGCCAGGCATCGTAGACGGTATCGCCTTTGGGGCTGGGCACGGCTTTCGCAATGTCACGCACGAACTGCTTCAGGCTGGGCACCGCGGACGCGCCGAATTTGGGACCGGAAACGGCCACGTCCATGTTGAAATACGCTGGCGCATCCGCGAGCTCCGCCTCATGCTGCTCTGCCCACTCGGTCGAGCCCATCAGGCCTTCCTCTTCGCCATCCCAACTGCAGAAAATCAGGGTGCGCGGGGGCTTCCATCCCGACTTGAGAAGCTCGCCAATGCCGCGCACCGCCTCGAGCATCGCCGCGGTGCCGCTGTTGGGGTCCACCGCTCCGTACACCCAGGCGTCGCGATGATTGCCCGCCACCACCCACTCCCCGGGCAGTTCGCCGCCCGGAACGCGGCCCACCACATCCCAGAGCGTGCGGAATTGATAGTCCTGCTTGAGGTGCATTCGCACTTTCGTCGGCCCCGGCCCGACGTGGTAGGTGAAGGGCAAGGAACCCTGCCATTCCCGGGGTGTGTCCGGACCGCCGAGATGCTGCAGCAACGGCCACGCATCGTGATAGGAAAGCGGCGTTACCGGGATCTTCGGAATCTGCGCCGACTTCTGCGGCGGAACCCGCTGCGACTCTGGCAGGGACGGAATCGACGCCACACCAGGCGTCGTAGGGTCGCCAGGAAACTCGAACATGTATCCCACCGAACCGCGCTGCACGCCGGTGTCGGGGCGCCACGGCCCCTCGGGATATTTATCGCCACGGCGCCATCCATCGTCCGCGGGATCGGAATAGATCAGGACCCCAGCCGCTCCCCGCTCCTGCGCGATGAACACTTTGACACCGCGGAAATTTTGCCCGTAGCGCACCAGAACGATCTTGCCGCGCACATCGATCTTCATTCGATCGAGTTTTTCAAAATCCTCTGGCGTGCCGTAGTTGGCATAGACCACTTCGGCTTCAGCGTCGCCAGAGGGAGACATTCCGCTAAAGGGCATGACGACCCGGGGATCATCCTGAAACGGATCGTTGCTCACGTGTTCGCGTGTGGGGCCATGCATCTCCACACCGGAGGGCGCGGTCATATCGACGCTGATGCTGGCGGGATAGTTCATCCAGACTTTGTATTCCACGATCTCGGTATCGAGCCCGGCCGCTCGAAACTTCTGCGCCACGAATTCCGCCGTCTCCTTGTCCTCCACGGTACCTGCCATGTGAGGGGCCTGGGTCAGAATGCGCAGATCTTCTTCGGCGGTTTTTGGATCGGGCACGGAGAGAAAGCGCGCTTCCAGCGAAGTTTCGGGCGCAGCATCGCGGAAACCGAAGACGGCCGGAGAAGAAGACGATGCCGGGGGATTCGTGGGAGGCGTCAAGCCGGACAACAAGACGACCGATCCAAGGAACGTGGCGGGAAACAGTTTCATGCGACCCCAGGGCGGAAGGTAGTAAGGTACCACACCGGTGGGCGCTCGGAACGAACCATCAGGCAGCTAACGGATCTGCCCGGTGCCGATGACTTCGTATTTGGAGGAGGTCAGTTCCGCGAGGGCGAAGGGGCCGCGGCAGTGAAGTTTCTGCGTGCTGATGCCCATCTCTGCGCCGAATCCGAATTCGCCGCCATCGGTGAAACGAGTGGAGGCATTCCAATAAACGGCGGCGGAATCGACCTCGCGAAGAAACTTTCGGGCGCGAGATTCGTCGCCGGTAACGATCGTGTCCGAATGCTTGGTGGAATACCGGTTGATGTGAGCGATGGCCTCGTCTACATTCGCGACAACTGCAATCGCCATACAAAGGCGGAGATACTCCTCGTACCATTCCTGTTCGGTCGCAAATCCTACTGCCAAGCCTGCGGCAAGGGAGCGGGCCCTGCCGTCGCCGCGGACTTCAACACCCGCCTCGATGAGCTTTTTTGTGATTCGCGGGACATACTCCGCGGCAATCGCGGCGTGGACCAGCAATTTCTCCGCTGCGTTGCACACCGACGGCCGCTGCGTCTTGGCGTTGATCACGATTCGATCCGCCATGTCGAGGTCCGCGGATTCGTCCACGAAGATGTGGCAATTCCCTGCCCCGGTCTCGATGACCGGCACGCTGGAATTCTCAGTCACGAACTTGATCAGCCCGGCGCCGCCCCGCGGAATGATGACATCCACAAGCCCGCGGGCTTTGACCAATTCGTGCACCGATTGCCGACTGGACGAGTCGAGCAGTTCGATAGCTCCAGGCGGAATGCCGGGGATGGAGTTCATGATGTCGACCAGGCACTGATTGCTTTGTGCGGCTTCTTTGCCGCCCCGGAGAACGATCGCGTTTCCGGTTTTCAGCGCAAGCACCGCGGTATCGACTGTGACGTTGGGGCGGGATTCGTAGATAATGCCGAGCACACCGAGCGGCACGCGCACCTTGCGAATTTGCAGGCCGTTGGATTTCGTCCACTGGGCGAGTGTCTCGCCGATGGGGTCGGGCAGCGCGGCAACTTCGCGCACGGCGCGGGCGATCTCGCGGACTCGGACGCCGGTCAGAAGCAGGCGGTCGCGCATCGCACCTTCCAGGCCGGAGTTCTCCATGTCCTGATGATTGGCAGACAGGATCTCATTCTCCCGGGCTTCAATAGCGTTCGCCATGGCCGCCAGGATCGAATTCTTCGCCTCGGTCGAAAGAAGCGCGAGCGCAGACGCAGCGGCGCGCGCTCGCAGGAGCTTGTCCTGGGTCGAAGCGCCGGTGGTGACAGTGGCGACCATAGGGTTCTACTTTTTTTTCTTCCAGACGGGCGGGAAGTATGTGCCAAGCTTTCGTTGCATTCCCAGCGTAATGGCGCGGGGATCGCGCCCGTTTACGATCACGACGTGAACTCCGGCTTCGCTGGCCAGTTTCGCCGCCTTCAGCTTCGAAAGCATACCGCCGCGTCCGAGCTTGCTCTTGCCGTTGCATTTCGCTTCCAGCGCCGGAGTCACCTTGCGAATCACTCTTTGCACGCGCGGTTTCTTGCTCCCGTTGGGGACCATGAATCCGTCTACGTTGGTCAGCAGGAGCAGCCAATCCGCTTTGACCGTCCGGGCCAGCAGCGAACTGAGTTCGTCGTTGTCTCCGAAAGCGCCCTCCAGTTCGCGGACCGAGACGCTGTCGTTTTCATTCACGATCGGGACGACGCCAAGGGCAAGCAACTGTGCCAGCGCATTCTGCAGGTTTCTGTACCGGACGGGCGAGGTGAAGTCATCGCTCGAAAGCAACAGTTGTGCAACAACTTTCTTGCCGAAAAACAGCCGCTCGTAGGTGTGCATCAGGCGGCTCTGCCCGACGGCGGCGCAGGCCTGCATGCGGGGAACGTCGGTAGGACGCTTTCCCACTGATAGCCCGGACATGCCGGCAGCAATCGCGCCAGAGGTCACGATCAGGTATTCGTTCTTCGAAAGATCGAATTGGTCGACCATGCCACGCAAAAGATGGACATCGATCTGCCCGCCGGGAGCGATGAGACTGGTGCCGACTTTAATGACGACTCGCATGCGTTTTACGATGGCGCTCAATATCGTTGCTGTGTTGTGCTGCCACTCAATTCGGGAACAGGCGGCATCCCGGCGGGAAGGACAACTTTCTATCCTGCCGTTAGAATGACTTGCTTGGCAAGTTGAAAAGGCAAAGAGGCCCTCTGGATATGCCCGCTTCGAACGCTACGAGCCGCTTTTCTGACCGGGTGGAGAATTATGTCCGGTACCGGCCGGGATACCCACCGGAGGTTCTTCAGGCCCTGAAAGATGAATGCGGATTGAAGGCGGCGCACGTGATAGCCGATGTCGCTTCCGGCACGGGAATCTGGACCCGGATGCTGCTGGAGAATGGAAATCGGGTGATCGGCGTCGAGCCAAACGCGGACATGCGGCAGGCCGGCGAACGGCTGCTGGCGGAGTTTCCGCGCTTCCAAAGTGTCGAGGGTTCGGCGGAGGCGACAACCTTGCAGGACGCCACCGTGGACTTCGTCACGGCCGCGCAGGCGGCACACTGGTTCGATCGCGCAAAGGCGCGGCAGGAGTTTGTCCGGATTATGAGGCCGGGAGGATGGCTGGTTCTGCTGTGGAACGAACGCATCACGGATTCAACTCCGTTCCTGCGCAACTATGAGCAACTGCTGCTCGACTATGGCACGGATTATCAGGATGTGCGCCACGAGAGAACTACCGAATCTGTGAACGACTTTTTCGATCCGGCTCCGTTTCAGGAACGCGTGTTCGCAATGCGGCAGGAATTCGATTACATCGGGCTCGAGGGACGGCTGCTTTCGTCCTCGTATGCGCCGGGGCCGGGGCATCCGCGACACGCAGCCATGCTGCAGTCGCTGCGAGCAATCTACGAAGCGCATGCCAGGGATGGAAGAGTCTCGTTCGATTACAACACGCGCGTGTATTTTGGGCAGTTGCGTCAGAATTCATGATTGAGGAACCACCAAAGTCATTTGCTGAGGCGGCAGAGAGATTCTCCATGTTTCTTCGGAGCAATCACTATCCCGACGAGATACTCTGGGTCGAAAAAAGGGTTCTCGTATGGGGGAAGCAACAGCTCTGGATCCGCGACCGCGCATCGGAGGCGGCACGCAAAAATGCCGAAAAGCAATATTCGGAAGGAATCAATAAGGGATTTGGTGTGCAGCTCCACGCATTCTCTGAAGCCGCAGGAAAGTCTGCTGCCGTCGTGCTATCGCCGGATTGCGAAGATGCTTCGCAGCGGCTTCTCATGCCGCGACGGAATCTCAAGCTTAGTGCCGCCGTCAACAAACTGCCGGCTCGCTTAGTTCATGGACGGATGCATTGGCTCTTTCTGTCACTTCGCTTTCGGACGTCTTCTCAACTCTTTTGGACAAGTTACTTCGATTGCTCATAGCCTTTTAGCGGGGAGAAATGACTGACGAAAAATCATTTCATATGACGCCGGACGAGTTCCGGCGCTACGGGCACGCCGTGGTGGACTGGATCGCCGATTATCAATCGCGCGTGGAATCGCTTCCGGTGCTGTCGCAGGTGAAGCCTGGAGAGATTCGCGCGGCGCTGCCGTCGAATCCCCCGGCGCAAGGTGAGTCTTTCGACGCTCTTCTGAAAGATATGGACCAGGTGATTCTGCCGGGCGTCACGCATTGGCAGTCGCCGAATTACTTTGCCTACTTTCCCTGCAACGCGTCGGGGCCGGGAATCCTAGGGGATCTCCTGTCTTCCGGTTTGGGCGTACAGGGGATGTTGTGGTCGACGAGCCCGGCATGTACGGAACTGGAAACCCACGTCATGGACTGGCTCGTTGGAATGCTTGGCTTGCCCGAGAAGTTTCTCTCTTCACAGAGCGGCGGTGGGGTCATCCAGGACACCGCTTCTACCGCCGCGCTGTGCGCGCTGCTCGCGGGGCGCGAGCGGGCTACTAACTACTCGAGCAACAAGAAGGGCGGCAACGGAAAACTGATTGCTTACGTTTCGACGCAGACACACTCCTCGCTGGAAAAAGCGGCGATGATTGCGGGAATCGGTACCGAAAATTTACGACCAATCGAGGTGGATGAGAATTTTTCGATGCGCCCCGACGCGCTGGCGCGCCAGATCGAGGCCGACAAAAGCGCGGGACTGACTCCTTGTTTTGTGTGCGCAACCGTGGGGACGACTTCGTCGAACGCGGTGGACCCGCTTCCGGCGATCGGTGAGATCTGCCGCCGGCATGGCCTGTGGATGCATGTAGACGCGGCGATGGCGGGGACGGCGATGGTTTGCCCAGAATTCCGCGATCTGCAGCGCGGCGTGGAAGCCGCCGACAGCTATAACTTCAATCCGCATAAATGGATGTTCACGAATTTCGATTGCAGCTGCTTCTGGGTGGCCGACCGGAAGGCATTGATCCAGACGTTAAGCATCTTGCCGGAGTATCTGCGCAATCAGGCGACCGAGTCAGGGGCAGTCATCGATTATCGCGATTGGCATATTCAACTGGGGCGGCGATTCCGGTCCCTGAAGTTGTGGTTCGTGATCCGGCACTACGGGGTGGAGGGTTTACAGCATCATGTGCGCGAGCACGTGCGCCTGGCGCAGCAGTTCGCAACGTGGGTGCGGCAGGATGGCCGCTTCGAGTTGGCCGCACCAGCGCCATTGAATCTGATTTGTTTCCGGCACAAAGGCGGAGACATGGCGAATCAAGCGATCATGGATCGTCTGAATCGGAGCGGCGACTTGTTTCTCACGCATACGAAATTGAACGGGAAATTGACGTTGAGGTTTTGTGTGGGACAAACGAATACGAGGGCGAAGCACGTGGAGCAGGCGTGGAAGCGGATCAAGGAAGAAGCAGCATCCCTGCCGGGATCGAGTTAAAACGTTGGTCAGGAGTGTGCCGTCCCGGCGTGTCGAATGTTCCCCTTCCAGCCTCGATTAATTGGTCTAGCCTACAAACGAGTAGCCCACGGCTTGTTTTCCGTGGGCTGCTGGTTGGATCCGGACTGCGGTTTCACAGGGTGAGAACACTTTCAGGACTGCACAATTTTCTCGAGCGCCGGCCGGCTGCGGATCACCAGCGTTGCGCCTTTGATCTGCACCAACTGTTTCTTCCGGAATTCGGAGAAGAGGCGGCTGACCGTTTCGCGAGTCGTGCCGATGATCTCTCCGATCTCTTCGTGCGTGAGATTAAGGCGGAGTTGGCTGGAGCCGTCGCTCTGCGTGCTGGTCGTCGACCAGGACAGCAACAGTTTCGCAAATTTTTCCGAGGGAGAAGTCGCGAGGCCGAGTGTCCTGATCTCTTCGTAAGCGGTGTAGTAGTTACGGCTCAGTTGCTGGGCGACGCGCAGCGCAACTTCGGGAAATTCCTTCATGAAATGCATGAGGCTCTCGCGGGGAATGAAATTCGCTTGCCCCGGCTCCATCATCTCAGCGGTGACTTCGTACGGCTGTGCGGAGACCACAGCGTTTAGGCCGAGGACGTCGCCAGCATCGGAAATCTTGGTAATGATCGTCTTGCCTTCCCTGGAGGTAGTCGACAGCTTGACCTTGCCGGTGCAGAGGACAAAAACCCCGCGCGACTGTTGCCCTTCGATGAAGAGCATAGCGCCTTTGGGATAAACGGCAGTCGACTTAATTTCGTTCAGACGTTGTGCGGCTTGCAGCCCCAGATTGCAGAGCAAGTGTTCTTGCCGGTGCGGACAGGAGACGCAATTGTCCAGAATATTCAGACCGTAAGGAGCTCGCATCGCCAACCCTCCTAGGGCAGCCTCAGTGCCTTTCTTGATCTGCTGGGCGCTGCCCGCATCCTTAGAAATGGCAAGCTGAGCACCAATCTGGGAGGGCAGCGCGTCTTTTCGATCACTTCCTATATTCGCTTTATTATCAGTAGAGTACGGACGGTTGGACAAAATAGGCGTGGGTCATTTTGGGACGCGAAGGTGCGGGTTTGGGTTATTTCCCGCACATCGGTGTGTGATCTGAATCACTGGCCGGGGTGATCGCCTTCCGAAAAAACCTGGTCAAACTCTCGATTTTCTGTCCCGGTCGCCAGGGAGCGTGGGCACCTAGACATCCTCTTTCCAGCCGGCGTACTCTCAGAAATCAATGGCAGCGACGAAGAATCGGCGGATGACTGATGTGCAATTTGCCCGAATCGCTCGCGTGCTGGCCGAACCACGACGAGTACAGATCCTCCGTCAGATCGGCGAGTGTGACAGACCTATGCAATGCGCGCGCTTGCGTCATCTCCAGCGCGTTGGCAACCCTACGCTTTCCCATCATCTGAAGGAACTTGAGACTGCCGGACTCATCCAGATTATCCGTGAAGGTAAGTTCGCCAACCTAAGCCTGCAGCGCGACGTTCTACGAGCGTACATCGACCGCCTGGCGAAGATTTAGCTCCCGTTGACCTCGCTGAATCCAATTGCCTGTCCCGACATCTCATATGTCGATGTTTGTCGAATTATCGAACGATTTTGGAAAGGGGAAATCCGATGGGCAGGTTGACAGGGAAGGTCGCGATCGTGACGGGGGCGTCTAAAGGGATCGGCGCAGGTATCGCTAAAGGACTCGCGGCCGAAGGGGCCTCAGTCGTGGTGAACTACGCCTCCAGTAAAGAAGGCGCTGAGCGCGTTGTGGCGGAGATCACAAAGGGTGGCGGGAAGGCCACTGCCGTGAAAGCCGACACTTCGAAGCAGGCTGATGTGCAGCGACTTTTTGCCGAGGCGAAAAAAGCATACGGCCGCGTCGACGTAGTCGTGAATAATGCCGGCGTCTACAAGTTCGAGCCAGTCGAATCAATTCAGGAAGAAGAATTCCACCGCCAGTACAACACCAACGTTCTCGGGCCTTTGCTCGCCACGCAGGAAGCGATCAAATACTTCGGCCCCGAGGGCGGCAGCATCATCAACATCGGCTCGGTTGCCGGTTCCAATCCCACACCAACGTCTGCGGTCTACTCCGGGACCAAGGCTGCGCTCGACCAGATCACGCGTGTTCTTTCCCTTGAGCTTGGTCCAAAGAAAATCCGCGTCAACTCGCTCAATCCCGGATTCACGCTGACCGAAGGAGTGACAACTGCAGGCTTCGCGGGAAGCGAGCAGGAGAAATACTTCGTCTCACGTACGGTTCTTGGCCGTCCCGGAACTCCAGAAGACATTGCGAAAGTCGCCGTGTTCCTGGCGTCGGACGACTCGCGATGGGTTACCGGGGAGACGATCGCTGTCTCCGGCGGCTATCGCTAAAGATGTGCGGAGGCCAGGGTGCAAACTCAGTCGGCGGGCATGGGCGAAACCCGGGGCGCGCGTCGACGTTCGACGGATGGGTAGGTCGCTTCGGCAGGAGTTTCCAGCCATTTCCTGACGGTTGGAAGGGCAGCACGCATGGCTACTTCACCGGCGTGGATGAGATCGTCGGTGCGCTTGAAATCGTCGTAGGCGAAGCCGGCAACGTCGGGCTCGATAACGAGGTCGGCGGCTTCCCTCCAGATGGTTGACATTGCGTCTTGTGCGATCGCGAAGGACTGGCCGATTACGTCGAAGAGATGGCGTGGCGCCCCACCTTGCGCCCAGGTGCCTTTGAGATGAACGGCGAGCACGCGGTCGACGCCCATTTCGCGCAATGGGCGCGTCGGAACGGGATGCGAAAGCATGCCATCGACGAGATAACGGCCGCGAATGTTCACCGGCAAAAACATTCCAGGATAGGCGCAGCTGGCGCGGACCGGATCGATGATGGAACCCGAGTGAAACACAACGCCTTCGCCGGTGTTGAAGTCTGTCGCAGTCACACCGAGAGGAATGCGCAAATCTTCGAAAGTCTTCACCTTCAACGTGCGGGTCAGGAAGGCAACCATGCGGTCATTCGAGGCGAAGCCGTAGCGCGAGAGAGTCCAGCGGGCGAAAGTGGTAAAGCGGGTGTTGTGCGCGACCTCCTGCATCTCGTCGATGGTGAGGCCGCTGCAATAATTGGCGCCGATCAATGCTCCGACGCTGGTTCCGGTGATGACGCGGACCGGAATCGACTCTTCTTCAAGAACCTTCAGAACTCCGATGTGCGCGATGCCGCGGGCGAATCCGCCACCAAGAGCTAGCCCGATGGCGGCGGCAGGATGCGGAGAAGGCGGAGAAGCCTTGCGGGCCAGTTCCTTCCCGAAGGCCCGGACCGACCGAATGATTTTCTCCAGATTCTTCACTTCGCAGCGACCCCCACATCCCCGGCGCGCAACGCCGGAATCGCTGTACCCACAGCTACTAAGTAAGATGCCATAATCGCGCGCGACGCCGTAAGAGCACGAGCGTGCCAGTCCGGTGGCCGGTAATGGTTACCTGCGCTGGAAGGGCGAAGTGACGAAACTCCTGTATTCCTGCTAAGTTGCCAAGGTATGGTCCGCGAGATCTCGGCCGGGGGCGTGGTGGTCCGAAACCAGGACGGGGAGTGGTGGATCGCCGCGATTGAGCTGCCGACCGAAGAGGCGAGTGCGCCAGAAAGCGCCACCCGAGCTGTAAAACCCAAAGCAAAGCCGGTACTTTGCCTTCCCAAAGGATTAGTGGATCCGGGAGAAAAACCGCTGGAGGCTGCCCTGCGGGAAGTGCGAGAAGAGACCGGGATTACGGCGACTGCAATTACGAAACTGGCGGACATTAAGTACATGTATGTGCGCTCATGGGGCGGCGGAGAAAAGGTATTCAAAATCGTGAGTTTCTATCTCCTGCGGTATGAGTCGGGGAAGATCGACGATATCAGTGAGGATATGCGAGTCGAAGTGGGGCGAGCGCGCTGGGTACGCCTTGCCGAGGCCGCCAAACTTCTGGCCTATCGCGGCGAGAAGCAGATGGCGCGCAAGGCACTGGAATACCTGAACGCAAATCCGGCGCCTTAGGCGTTTTGTTGGCGGCGCACTCCTAGTTAATTGAAAATCGGAGTACAGTGCGGGTAATGTCGGGGGACACGCTGCCTGCTGATGCGAGGTGTTCCCAGTGAGTACGATGCCCGACGTGGTCACCCACCGTTACGATCCGCTCTGCGGCGCCTGCTTAAACCTGTGCTCGCTCCCTGATGACGAGGCTTTACGCGTGGTAGAGACTTTGCGGGGGACCTCACGGCCGACCCTGAAGCCGGATTATCTGGTGCGGCGGCGTGCCGCGGAAGAGTGGCTGATGCGAGAGGCGGCGAGCGCGCTGCAACGTCCTTTGCGTGAAAGCCCCGTTTACTTCTTCCTGGGAGATTTTTCTTATTTCGCCGATCCCTCGCGCCCGGCAGCCCTTGTGCTTCCACTCGCCTCACTTCCATCGGATGGCATCACTTTCACCCTGGGCGACAGCATGCGCGTGGCGGAGCAATCCGGGCGCAAGGTCTGGAAACTGGAAGAAATCGCTGCGCTGTTCGCGCGCGGCGAGCCGGTGGGTGATTTCGGACTCTCGGACCAATCGGGATATCAAAGCCAGTTCATCGAGATGCAGGTATGGGAGCGGACTTCAGTCTTGTCACAGCTACCACAACGGCAAGAACCCGAATCAGCAGAATCGAATTGAAGCAGCCTCGCCGTAACCTCGAGCAATCTTCCGGTACGGTATCATCGCTTTGACCTCGATGCAGACTGTTCCCATGCTGTGCGATTTCATCTCCGCCGAGAAAGCTCCCAATTCAAACGAGGGCCTTTACCTAAACGATCTTGATTGGTGCACTGCGATTCCCCGCTTCATGACGAAGAGGCGGCTTGGCGCTGCCGATCCGTTGGCAACAATGATGTGGAAAGAAAGGACTCATGAAACGCATCAATAAAGTGGCCATTCTGGGCGCCGGAACCATGGGCGCGCGTATTGCTGCGCATTTTGCTAATGCTGGAGTGCCCAGCTACTTGCTGGACATCGTGCCGCCGGATGCCGATGCACGGTCGCGAAACCAAATCGCCGCGGCCGGGCTGGACGGAGCAAAAAAGTCAAAGCCCGCAGCGTTCATGGAGGCGTCGCTGGCGCGGCTCGTGACGGTCGGAAATTTCGAGGACGACCTCAGGAAACTCGGGGAAGTGGATTGGATCATCGAGGCCGTGGTTGAGAATCTGGAAATCAAGCGGACACTGCTGAAGAAAGTGGAGGCGGTGCGGCGACCGGGCACGATCATCACCACGAATACCAGCGGTTTGCCCGTGGGCAAGATCGCCGAGGGATTCTCCGACGAGTTTCGCCGCGCATGGTTCGGGACACACTTTTTCAATCCACCGCGCTACATGCGCCTGCTCGAATTGATTCCTACCCGTGACGCGGATCGCACATTGATGGATGCGGTGTCGCACTTTTGCGACGCGCGGCTGGGTAAGGGCGTGGTCCTTGCCAAGGACACTCCGAACTTTATCGGCAACCGGATCGGGACATTTTCCGTGCTGAACGTGATGCGATTGATGCAGGAAATGGACCTGACGATTGAAGAAGTCGATTCGCTGACAGGCCAGGCGCTTGGCTGGCCGAAGTCAGCAACGTTCCGAACAATTGATCTTGTGGGGCTCGACATTCTCGGGCACGTCGTCGGCAATATGACGCAGAACGTCAAAGACGAGCGCAGCGATCTTCGCCTGCCGCAATTCTTCCTCGAGATGCTGCAGAGAAAATGGCTGGGCGACAAGACGAAGGGCGGTTTTTATAAGAAGGTCAAGGGCGGCGAAGGTAGCGAAGATGAGCGCATGGCTCTTGACTGGAAGACGCTGGAATATCATCCGCGACAGAAGGCAAAGTTTGCGTCGCTCGATATGGCAAAGAACGTGGAAGAGACCGGACCACGGATCAAAATGCTGCTGGGAACAGATGGTGGCGCGGCGAAAAGCGACAAAGCGGGCGCGTTTTTGTGGGAGGCTCTCTCCGATTTATGGACCTACGCGGCCAATCGAGTGCCGGAAATTTCCGATTCGATTGTTGAGATTGATCGCGCCATGAAGCTGGGTTTCAATTGGGAACTTGGACCCTTCGAATTATGGGATGCGGCCGGGGTGGAAGCCACCGTCGGCCGCATGAAGAAGGAGGGCAAGCCGGTCGCTGCGAACGTGGAGAAACTGCTGAACTCCGGACAAAAGTCGTGGTACGTCGATGATCCGAAATCACGGTCCGGCCGCAAGTATTTCGATCTGGGCAAGAGCGATTTCGCGGAGGTCCAGGTTCCCGCTGGAGTGTGGTCCGTTACAGCGGCAAAGAAGTCGAATGGCGTGGTGAAGAAAAATTCGGGCGCATCGCTTGTGGATTTGGGCGATGGCGTGGCGTGCATTGAATTTCATTCGAAGATGAACACGCTGGGAACGGACATCATCAGCCTGATCACGCAGTCGCTCAAGCCGGGTGGGCCAGGGGATGCGTTCGACGCGTTCGTGATCACTAATGACGCGACGAATTTCTCGGTGGGTGCGAACCTCATGCTGCTGCTCATGAGCGTTCAGGAGCAGGAATGGGATGATGTCGACCTGGTCATCCGGCAGTTCCAGGGAATGACGCAGGCAATCAAGTTTTCGCCGAAGCCCGTTGTCTCCGCACCGTTCGGGCTCTGTTTAGGGGGAGGAACGGAAATTTCTCTGCACGCAGCGTCGCGCCAGCCCCACGCTGAGCTTTATACCGGCCTGGTGGAAGTGGGCGTCGGCCTGTTACCCGGTGGCGGCGGCTGCAAGGAGATGCTGCTCCGGGCGGTTGATGGTGCCGCGTCTTCGCGAGGGAAATCGTCGGGCGAGGCGTTGGCTGGATCAGTGGAAATGCTGGAAGCGATGAAAAAGGCATTCGAGACCATTGCAACTGCGAAAGTCGCCACTTCGGCACACGAAGCGCGCGAACTGGGATTTCTGTCGGAATCCGATCGCATCAGTATGAACCGGGAGCGCGTTCTTTCCGACGCCAAGGCGCGCGCACTGGAACTGGCGCGAGCGGGATACGAACCTCCTGTGCCTCGCACCGACATTCCGGCTCCCGGCGAGAGCCTGCTGGCGGCTTTGAAGATGGGCGTGCACTTGATGCGGCAGGGCGATTACATCACCGACTACGAGGTGAAACTTGGCGGCAAGATTGCCGAAGTCATCTGCGGAGGAAACGTCACGCCGGGAACGCCGGTTAGCGAGCAGTACATTCTGGATCTGGAGCGAGAGGGATTCAAATCGTTGTGCGGCGAGAAGAAGACGCAGGAACGGATCCAATACACCTTAAAGACAGGAAAGACGCTGAGGAACTAGAGGTTGGCAGGAGAGGAAAACATGCGAATTTTGCGGTGCTCGGTTGAACTGGTGCTCGTCATCTTGCTCGGCACGTTGCTGGTGAGCGCCCAGAAGAATGAAGCCCCGGTGCAGGAATCCGCACCGGACGTGCCGGATGCGATCGCCGTCCCCGCCGGGCTTGAACCGGTGATGTTCGTACGCGGCAAGGGGTCGCAGATCTACACCTGCCAGGCCGGCGCCGACGGCAAGTTCGCGTGGACACTGAAAGGTCCGGATGCGGAGTTAAAAGACCGGAAGGATAAAGTCGTCGGCGAACACACGGTCGGACCGACCTGGAAACTGAAAGACGGCAGCGAGGTGACGGGCAAAGCTGCCGCACACGTGGAAGCGCTGGACGACACTTCGGTTCCGTGGTTACTGATCAACGTAGTCAGCAATTCGGGGAAGGGGGCGTTGGCGAAAGTGACGACCATCCAGCGCGTGCACACGCACGGAGGCAAACCGGGCGGCGATGCCTGTGACGAGTCGCACAAGGGCGAGGAAAGCAAAAGCAGCTATACGGCAGATTATTACTTCTTCGCACCGAAGTAGGCTCCAGCGGAAGCCGAAGCACAAGGTTCGACATCTAAGAACTATCGCGGGAAATTGGGAGGCAGCTCATGCGTGAAGTCATCATCGCATCCTCGGTTCGTACGCCGGTTGGCCGGGCGTACAAAGGCACGTTGCGCGCAACCCGTCCCGATGAATTGGCAGCCATTGCGATCACGGGAGCGTTGGGCCGGTTGCCGCAACTCGATCCTAAAGAGATTGAAGATGTGATTCTCGGTTGTGCCATGCCCGAAGCGGAGCAGGGGATGAACGTGGCGCGAATCGCCGCGTTGCGGGCGGGCTTGCCGGTTGAAACGTCAGCGCTGACGATCAACCGATTCTGCTCCTCCGGGCTCCAAGCGATTGCCATGGCTGCCGAGCGCATCATGAGCGGCGGAGCCGAAGTCATCGTGGCCGGGGGAACGGAGTCGATGACGATGATTCCGATGGGTGGGCACAAGATTTCGCCGAATCCTTGGCTTGTTGACCACTATCCCGATGCGTACCTTTCCATGGGACTGACGGCCGAAAGGCTGGCGCAGCGGTTCGGAATCACGCGCCAGGCGGCCGATGAATTTTCGCTACGAAGTCACCAGAAGGCACTGGCGGCAATTCAAGCGGGGAAATTCGACGAGGAGATTGTTCCCGTTCCGGTGAGCTTTACAACTCCCAACGGATCGAAGCCGAAGCGGCAGGAAATCGTCTTCAAGATGGATGAGGGGCCGCGCGGGGACACTTCCCTGGAGGCCTTGCTTGGGTTAAAGCCGGCATTCCACGCCAAGGGCACGGTGACGGCGGGAAATTCGTCGCAGATGTCCGATGGCGCCGCGGCGGCCGTAGTGATGTCGGTAGAGCGGGCGAAAGCTTTGGGCATCACGCCGTTGGTTCGGTATGTTTCGTTCGCAACGGCGGGATACAAGCCGGAGGAGATGGGACTCGGGCCGGTGTTCGCTATCCCGAAGGCATTGAAGATTGCGGGACTTCAGCTCTCCGACGTCGGCGTGATCGAGTTGAATGAGGCTTTCGCGGCCCAGTCGCTGGCCGTGATCCAAGAGGGTGCTCTCGATCCGGAGAAGGTGAACCCCAATGGCGGTGCGATCGCGTTGGGTCATCCGCTGGGATGCACCGGCGCCAAGTTGACGGCAAGCGTGATCCGAGAAATGAAACGGCGGAATGCCCGCTACGGCATGGTGACGATGTGCGTGGGCGGAGGCATGGGAGCGGCGGGAATTTTCGAGAACGTATAGTTACGGCCAGCGCTATAATCCGTCCAAAAGAGCGGAGGTCCTTATGTCGCTCATGCGCGCTCTCGCTGCATCAATCTTTTTCTGTTCCGCATTCGCGCTTGCGCAGGTTCAGGCCGCGCCTGTAGCGAGCCCATCTGACAGCAGTGCGATTGCGTCCACTGAAATCACGCCGCTGGGAACATGGAACTTCGCGCAAAAGCCTGGCGCAGAATTTTCATTGACGCGGGATTCGAACGACCCAAGTGCGTCAACAATCTCCGCCGATCGGATTGCGCGCTTGCTTCCGTTGATGAAATTCGATCCAAATTCGCAAAACCTGACATTCCACCTTTTCCCAAATGGTCACGTAGAAGGGCGAGTGGAGGACAATGTTTGTTACTTCATTCGCAGCTACCAGGTCGCGCGTGACAGGCGGGATTCCGACGCTGTTCATCCTGTGAGAGTTTCCACGTGCCTGCCTGGAAACCAAGTCCACCTGAAGAGCACGGAGATCCGGCACTAGCCCGTAACTCGCTGAGGCACCGGAAGTAACACTTCTTTACCCTATCGCTATGCTCCTTGACGCGGCGGTGGGGTATCCTTTTATCGGGTCGAAGCTTCCAACAGCCCGGGGGTTCCCACCCCGGATTGGGTAGGTAGGAGGTGCTGTATGCGGCTCTCCAGCCTTTGCTTGGTGGTCATCGTTCTCTCCTCGATCGTCTGCGCACAACATTCGACAACAACATCGAGCGCTCCAGCGCCAAGTCCACCTCCCGCGGCGGCCCCGTCCGCTCATGTTTCCGCCCCGGCGCCCTCGCCATCTCCGGCACCAAGTTTTTCAAGTACGGCGTCTCAAAACACGGGCGGCGGTACGTCCGCTTCGATGAATCACAGTGAGCCGTCATCCAATTCGAGTGCAGGGCACGTTTCGGCCCCGTCCGCGAGTGGAAATCACTCTGGAGCAGTTTCGTCGCACACTGAAGCAGTTTCGTCGCACACTGCAGAAACTGGCTCCCAGCGCATCGTTCCGGAAGAAAAGGCCGCGGGGGAGGACAGAATCGTTGGAGCTCCGCGCATTGGAGAAAAGCCAAAGGAGAAAGCGGAAGAGGGCAAACCAGCCGAGAGTGATTTGCGGCGACACGTGTGTTTCGGGGAGGACTGCAAAGAGCCGGTAGAAAAACCAGAGCCACCAGAATCCGACCTGCGGCGGCACGTCTGCCTGACGGGCCCCTGTTCCTGTCCCGCGGGCCAGACCATGGGCAAAGACGGATGCGTAGCGAACAAGACGACGACGGCGGCAGACACTGTCGAAACCTCATGCGGCGCAGGGACGGTTTGGAACGGCTCCTCATGCGTTGTGAGCTCAACGTGCCCTGCTGGCCAAGTCTGGAATGGAGCCGCTTGCGCAAGACCGGGACAATGTTCCGCCAGCGAAATCTGGGATGGCGGCCGCTGCGTTAATCCCGCCACGGAGTGCACGAGTTACGATGCCCGGGCAATTCCGATCGTCAACGATCTAAGGCGCCTGCAAAGCGAAGTGCAACAGGAATGCACTCAGGATCCCGGCGGGCAATCGTGCAATAACTTGAAGATGGAGCAACAGAGCAGCTACGACCGATACATGGCGTTGTGGAACGAAGCGCCGGCAGCCTGCCGCACTCGTCTTTCTGCTCCAGGGTCGCTGATTTGATTCCAAACTAACGGGCGAAACACGGGTGAAAGCCTGTGTTCCCCGTCTATCATTCCCATTCTTGCCGAATTAAAATCTAAAAGGCTTTGCTGTGCCGGGAATGACGGGCACCGCAGGTCTCTGATTGGGGGAAGTGTATGGCTACCACTGCAGTACCCCGCACCCGCATCGCAGGCGGGAGCTTCTTGCTAGAGTCGCGGCAACCGGACGAAATTTTCACTCCGGAAGATTTCTCAGAACAGCACCAGATGATCGGCCAGACGGCGGAGGAATTCGCCGTCAATGAAATCGTGCCCAATATCGAGAAGATCGAGCACAAGGATTTTTCCGTCACGCGCGACTTGCTCAAGAAGGCGGGCGAACTGGGTCTGAGTTCCGTCGAGATTCCGGAAGCGTACGGCGGCCTGGAGATGGATAAAGTCACCGCCGCGGTGATTGCGGACCATATCGCAAAATATGCGGGGTTTGCCACGACATGGGGTGGCCACACGGGGATCGGTACGTTGCCTCTGGTTTACTTCGGCAACGAGGAGCAGAAGAAGAAGTATCTGCCGCGGCTGGCCTCGGGAGAGATCGTAGGGGCGTACGCGCTTTCGGAGTCCACTTCGGGGTCAGACGCGTTGAACTGCCGGTCGCGGGCGCAACTTTCGGCGGATGGGAAGCACTACGTCCTGAACGGCGAAAAGATGTGGATCACGAACGCAGGGTTCGCCGACCTATTCACCGTGTTCGCAAAGGTTGACGGCGAGAAGTTCTCAGCATTCCTTGTGGAGAGGAGTTTTCCGGGATTCTCTGTGGGCGCCGAAGAGCACAAGATGGGCATTCGCGGTTCGTCAACGTGCCCGATCATTCTCAACGACTGCAAGGTTCCGGTGGAAAACCTGCTCGGAGAAATCGGCAAAGGCCACCTGATTGCCTTCAACATCCTGAATATCGGCCGCTTCAAGCTGGGAGCCATGTGCCTGGGCGGTGGGCGTGTCTCGCTAGAGAATGCGATCGCCTACGCCAAGCAGCGCAAGGCGTTTGGGAAGGTCATTGCGGATTTCGGACTGGTGCGGGAAAAGATCGCAAACATGGCGACATTGGTCTATGTCGGTGAGTCGATGGTCTACCGCACGGTCGCATTGATGGACGCAGCACTGAGCGAGGTGGATAAATCTGCGGGCGATGCGGCAAAGCAGATGCTCAAAGCGATTGAGGAGTACGCCGTCGAGTGCTCAATCATCAAAGTCTGGGGCTCGGAGATGATCGACTACGTCGTCGACGAGACTTTGCAGATTTACGCCGGCTACGGGTTTGTGGAGGAGTATCCGGCGGAGCGTGCATATCGCGACGCGCGTATCAACCGCATTTTCGAAGGGACGAACGAGATCAACCGGCTCATCATCACAGGGTTCTTGTTGAAGCGCGCCATGACCGGACAGCTGCCGCTAATGGGCGCAATCAAGAAGTTGATGGACGAAGTCCTGTCTGGCCCTTCCATCGGCGAGGATCTTGAAGGCCCGCTGGCGGAGGAGCGCAAGCTCGTCGCCCAGGCGAAGAAACTGGGATTGTTTGCGGCCGGGGCGGCAACACAGAAATACATGCAGGCGATCCAGGAGCAGCAGGAGATTCTTGGAGCCATCGCCGATATGACGATTGAAGCGTATGCGATGGATTCGGCCGTTCTGCGAACGCAAAAGATGGTTGAAAGCAAAGGCGAGGCCGCCGCTTCTTTGCCGATTGCGATGACGCGCGTCTATCTTTCGCAGGCGATGGAGAAGGTCGAGTCGGCTGCGCGGAAAGTCATCGCGGCGGTCGCCGAGGGAGACATGTTGCGCACGCAACTGGCGATCCTGCGCCGGCTAGCGAAGTACGAGCCATTTAATACCGTCGAACTGCGGCAGCAGATTTCACAGCGCATGATCGAACGTGGAAAGTATTCGCTGGCGTAATTTAATTGTCACCTCGAGCGTAGCGAAGGACCTGTGCGGTTGCCGATCCGGGCAATTTTCATAGGTCATTCGGTTCGGCAAGCCCAGAGCAGGATCTTCGGGACAAATTCGCCGCTCAGGATGAGAAGGACTTTTCCACTTCTTCCGGCTGACACACCCTGATACAACTATCCGCATGAAGGTCCGGATGTTGTTCTGCTCCGTCGCTGCAGTCTTCGCACTGGCACAAGGTTCCATCGCTCAATCCCAAGTTAACGCCGGGGACTCGGCCACGTTCGATTCGGACGGCACCGCGCATGTCACGCGCGTCGTACCGATGCCGATCACCATCAGCCCAGAGGCGCAGAAGTGGCTGGCTTCGCTCTCCACGAGTACGGGCGGTCCCGAGACTCTGGAAGAACGGCGCAAGCACACCGACGAGTGGCGGAAGTTCGGGTCGGCGGAAGCGCGCAAGCACTATCCTGTAAATATCGAAGAGACAACGACGGCGGGCGTTCGCACCGACATCATTACAGCGCTGGAAATGCCCGAGGCGAACCGAGGTCGCGTCCTGATCAATCTGCACGGCGGCGGATTCAACTCGGATTCCGGCTCGCTGATCGAAGGCGATCCCATCGCGAATCTGGCCAAGACCAAAGTCGTATCGGTGTATTACCGGCTCGCACCTGAGAATCCTTTTCCGGCCGCTGTGGATGACGTGATAGCCGTATACAAAGAACTCCTGAAGACGTATAAGGCGCGCAGTATCGGGATCTTCGGCACGTCTGCCGGAGCGATTCTCACTGCGGAAGTTGCCGTTAAGCTGAAGCAACTAGGGCTGCCCCTTCCAGCGGCACTTGGAATTTTCTCGGGGCTGGCCGACTTCAGCAGACCTGGAGATTCGATTCAACTGTTTACGTTAGGCGGGCTGCCCGGACGGCTGGAGCCGACAGATCCCCATCACCCGCACGACCGCGAATACATCGGCAAGACTGACCCGCGAGATCCAGTACTGTCACCGCTATTTGCCGACCTGCACGGGATGCCACCGAGCCTGCTTGTCACCAGCACGCGCGATATCCTGCTGAGCGGAACGACGATCTTTCATCGTGCTCTGCTCGCGGCAGGAGATGATTCACAGCTCGTGGTATTCGAGGCGTTGCCGCACGCGTTCTGGTATCACTTCGAGCTTCCGGAGACCCGGGAGGCTCTCGAATTGATGGCAAAGTTTTTTGATGAGAAGGTCGGGCACTAGCCCTGATTCGATGATTGCTTGAGGAAACGTTATGAAGGTTACGAAGATTGCTGGCGTTCTTTCTCTGCTTTGCATTTTTTCATTTCTCAGTTTGACATCCAAGGCAGACGTGAACTTGCCTTCGGTCTTGGCAGATCACATGGTCGTGCAGCGCGGCATTCCGGTGCACGTCTGGGGCATGGCAAACCCCAATGAGAGCGTCTCGGTGACATTTCGTGGCGAGACGAAATCGACGAACGCCGATGACCTGGGACGATGGAGCTTATATCTGGCTCCGGGTGAAGCGGGCGGCCCGTTTCCGATGACGATAAAGGCGGCGAATACGATCCTGTTCAACGACGTGCTCGTGGGAGACGTTTGGGTGGCGTCGGGCCAATCCAACATGGAATTCCCGATGAAAGCGCTGGCGAACCCGGCAGCCGAGATCGCCGCGGCGCAATATCCGAAGATTCGCATCTTTCTCGTGGAACACCATCCTGCGGATTATCCTCGCGACGATGTCGAAGCGAAGACTTGGGCGGCGTGCACTCCCGATAGCGTGGGCCAGTCGTCGGCAGTCGCATATTATTTCGCGCGCGATCTGTACCAGAAGCTGAATGTGCCAATTGGACTGCTGGAAACTGATTGGGGAGGTACGCCTGCGGAGTCGTGGACGAGCCTGGATAGCCTTTCGGCGGACGCGGCGCTGATGCCGGTGTTTGCGTCAAGGTCTAAGAGCCTGGATCAGCAAGGAACCACGCTTTTGCAGCTGAAGCGCGAGGACCGCGAATACGAGGAAGCGCTGGCTCAGGCGAGAGCTGCAGGCACGCCGGCACCAGGGCGGCCGTGGCATCCGGACTTTGCTGCGTGGGCTCCCGCGGCGCTGTTCAATGGAATGATTGCGCCACTCACGCCGTTCGCCATTCGCGGCGCGATCTGGTATCAGGGCGAAGCCAACGACGGCGAGCGGGCCCCGCTATATGCACGAGTGTTCCAGACCATGATTCGCGACTGGCGGCGGGCGTGGAATGAGGGCGATTTTCCGTTTCTCTTTGTGCAGATCGCAAACTTCAACACTGCGCCTGACGCCCGCTGGCCTGAAGTGCGGGATGCCCAGCGGCAAGCATTGGCGCTGCGCAACACGGGCATGGCCGTCACGATCGATATTGGCGAGGCAAACGACATTCACCCCAAGGACAAGCTGGATGTTGGCTTACGCCTGGCTCGCGCGGCTGGAGCGATTTCCTACGGCGAGAAGCTGGAGTGGTCAGGTCCGCTTTACCGGCAACTGACCAACGAGGATCATGCGCTGCGAGTGTGGTTTGACCATGCGGATGGACTCGCGGCCAAGACGGGCGCTTTGGCCGGATTCGAGATCGCGGGAACTGACGGCAAGTATGTTTCTGCCGAAGCAAAGATCGAAGGAGCTTCCGTAGTCGTGTCGAATGCAACCGTGCCAGATCCGGTTTCCGTTCGTTACGGATGGGCGGCGAATCCGACCTGCAATCTCGTGAACCGGGAAGGGCTGCCGGCATCGCCATTTCAGGCGCCAGAGTAGTTTGCAGATCGCGCGAAGCGACCAGCGCACGCATAGGGGCGAAAGCCTGATCGTGCTAAAGCTTTAATGGCACGGCTGAAGGCCATTCCCTGCCCGAAACCGTGCTCCTACCAGAACTTCTTAGGAGGGCTGCATTCGACGCCACAATGCGGTGACGCCAGATTCCTCGAATATGCCTGCGATGCGAATAAACCCGCCGGCGTGGACCCATCAGTCTTGCGGTACGAGCATGTAGCTCACAAACGCAAGCCGTTGGCTGTCGGGCGACCAGGACGGCACATTGATGGTTCCCTGCCCACCGAACAATTTCGCCAGCACCGTGATTTTCTTGTCGGTAAGCGACATCAGGCGCAGCATCACGTCTTTGTTTTCGGGATGGCCTTTCACGTCGGCAGCGTAGGTAAGAAACACCATCCACTTGCCGTCAGGAGAGATGTGCGGAAACCAGTTATTGAGATCGTCGGAAAAAACCTGCTCCTGCCCGCTACCGTCGGGCTTCATGCGCCAGATCTGCATATGCCCGGTGCGTTCAGAGTTGAAATAGATGGAGTCGCCGTCGGGTGAGTATTCGGGGCCGTCGTCCAGGCCTTCCGCGGTGGTCAAGCGGGTTTCTTCCCCGCCTGCCGCGGGAACTGCGTAGATATCCGGGTTTCCATTCCGCATGCCGACAAAGGCGACCGTCTTGCCGTCAGGCGACCAGCCGTGCCAGTACGACGGAGATTTCTGCGTCAAGCGGCGTGGAGTGCCACCTTTGATCGGAACGATATAGACGAGCGAGTCATGAGTCTCCTGTGAATTGTCACTGATTGCCAACTCCCGGCCGTCGGGGGAGATGCCATGATCATTGTTGCAGCGCGTAGCAAATCCGGTATCGATCTTTACCGGACCACCGGCGCCGTCCAAAGGCAGGCGCTCGATATGGCCGTCACGGTTGAAGAGGAAGGCTTTGTTATCGTGCGTCCAGTTCGGGGCTTCGAAGCGTCCCGGCGCCAGGTAAACCACGCTGCGATCGGCGGAATCAATTTGGACAGTTTCTAACGTGCTGTAGAGCGTAGGTTGCCCGGTTGCGGCCGCAGGCTGATTTAGTTCCACGTTCGAGAAAGTAGCTGTTTCAAGGACATCTTTGTCGTGGGAGCAAACCGCGAGCCCGACATAAAAGTCCCCATGCAACGGGATGCGCAGCCATCCGCCCGCCACGTGAGGTTCCACTCCTTCATCGGAGACAGCCATGTAGACGTAGTCGCCGCGCTTGACGATCCGCAGACGCTTCGGAGCCGTAACACTGGACCGAACTTCGCGGGTGAGCGCACCTTTTTCGTCGCGGAATTGCAAGGAAGTAAGTCCGCTCGCGTGAAGTGCAACGTCAGCATAGACAGAATCGGTGTCAAGGGTCTGGCGAAGCATCAGAGCGGCCTTCTTGTGCTCGTTGCCTGTTTTCGTGAGGAAACTGATATCGGCAGTCAGGCTCACATCACCAGTCATCTTTTTCCACACGAACTGGAAGGCATCGGTAGCGAACCACATGTTCTCGCCGCTGCCCGTGACGGTGTACGTGCGCTTCGCGTCGTCATAGCTTACTGAGCCGGCGTGGAGTACGGCGCCCACGTCATTGTGGTTTTCAAAGAGGCCGCCGGTTGCTGACTGGGTGGCTGCATCGGCTAGGCCAGCGAAGATGAAGACGAGCGTGAGGATCAGAGTCCAACTTTTATGACTGCGCACGAAACCTCCTACGAAACCGAAGATTTGTTACGAAGTGAAGCGTCCTCAGGGGCCCAATTTCATTTACTACCGCTTACGCGGCCCTTAAAGGGCGCTCTTCCACGGGCCTGTTGTTCCGCGTGGGTTTTTGTTTCATGTGCGACCGATCAGCCGGAGTGTTTGTTCACGGCTTCCATCTCGCCGCAACCAAAGTGCTCGGTTCCGACCCGGCATTGTAAATCCGTTCTGCGGCTGTCGGCTCCGGATTCTTCTTCTACCAAACTGCCGACGGTTCTGGTACAACGTGGGGCATGAAACCAAGACCTCGGCCGTCCTTCCTTTGCATGATTCTCATGATCGTATCGGCAAGCGCACTCTTCGGGCAGGAGACTCACTCGCCTTCCGCCGGGCTGGCACTGACGCCGCCCATGGGCTGGAATTCGTGGAACAAATTCGGATGCAACGTCAGCGAGGACATGATCAAGAGCATGGCCGATGCCGTAGTAAAGTCGGGCATGAAGGACGCCGGATATACGTTCGTCAACATCGACGACTGCTGGCAGGTGAGCCGGGATGCGAATGCAAATATCGTTGTCGATCCGCAACGCTTTCCGCACGGGATGAAGGCCGTGGGTGACTATATCCATTCTCTGGGGCTGAAGTTCGGCGTGTACTCCGACGCGGGCACAAAGACTTGCGGGGGACGTCCGGGAGGGCTCGGCCATGAGTATCAGGACGCCGTGATGTATGCGTCTTGGGGTGTGGACTACCTGAAGTACGACTGGTGCAATACGTCCACTCAGGACGCGCCGGCTTCGTATGCCAACATGCGTGCGGCCCTCGACGCTGCAGGGCGGCCGATCGTGTTGAGCATCTGTGAGTGGGGCGACCATAAGCCCTGGCTGTGGGGCAAGGCCGCAGGAGGGAACCTGTGGCGTACGACAGGGGACATCAGCGATCGCTGGGGCGGGCGCATAAAATGGCCCGACGGAAATTGCTGCTCCGACGGCATGGTGGAGATTCTCGATCAGCAGGTGGGACTGCAATCCTATGCGGAGCCGGGGCACTGGAACGATCCGGACATGCTGGAGGTTGGTAACGGCGGGATGACCGATAACGAGTATCGTTCTCACTTCAGCTTGTGGGCGCTTCTGGCTGCGCCCTTGCTCGCCGGAAATGATTTGCGGAGCATGCGGCCCGAGATTCGCGACATCCTGACAAATAAAGAAGTCATCGCGGTCGATCAGGACGCGTTGGGACGCGAGGGCGAGCGCGTGGCTAAAAACGGTGATGCCGAGGTCTGGTCCAAACAACTGAAAGACGGCGGCCGGGCCGTCATCTTGCTGAACCGGGGTGCGGCAGAGCAGGAGATCACGCTGAATTGGGAAGATATCGGTTATCCAAACGCAATCAGCGCGGCTGTGCGGGATTTATGGCAGCACAAAGAGTTGGGGAAGATGGTTGGGAAGTTTTCGGCGCGCGTGGCTTCGCATGGCGTGGTGATGGTGACCGTAAAACCTTAGGAGCGATAACCAACGAAGGCCCACGAAGGAACGCCTTCTTAAACAACACCTCCGTTGAACGATCAAGGCTTTGTTCTTAATTGTTCCATCACGCTTTGGATCAGCTCCTTCGCGTCCGTGAGGCTCTTCATGATGATCTGGATATCCATGGTGGGCTTGCCCGGCCAGCGCTGACTCTGGCAATAGACACCGTGCTGGCCGACCAATGCCATGGCGTCGGTGATCATGTCCATCGTGACGGCGAGTCGACCGCGCGGCACACCCATCATGGTTTCGTAATGCTCTAACTCTTCCTGTTTGTCGTCAAATACGGGCATAGGACGATTGTAACGGGCGCGGTGCGAGGAGCATAATGTCGGACGCTGACAGAATGCTTCTTCGTACGTCAAAGACTCTTCAACCTTCTCAATCTCAAAACAGGAGAGATCATGCAAAAACGAATCGTCCTTTTTACGCTTGTGACTCTGATGGCAGCGTTTGTTGAGACCGGCGCCGCCCAAAAAGCCAGCCCAGCAGCCACCGCTACATGCGACTTAGGTGGGGGCAAAACGATCACTACGGCCTATTCGAGTCCGCGCATGAAGGGACGCAAGATCTACGGTGGACTCGTGCCCTTTGGCGAGGTATGGCGGACCGGTGCGAACGAAGCAACCACGTTTGTGACCACCAGCGATGTGGTCGTCGGTGGAAAGGCCGTACCCGCCGGCAAGTATACGATTTTCACAGTGCCGAATTCCGGCAAGTGGACGCTGATCATCAATAAGAAAACCGGGGAGTGGGGCATTCCTTACAAGTACGAGAGCGATGAACTGGCCCGTGTCGACATGAAGGTTTCGACGTTGCCCTCGCCAGTGGAGAATTTCACGATCGCCTACGAAAAAGGGGCCAACGGCTGCACAATGCATATCGACTGGGAGACGACGCGGGCGTCCGTCGACATCAGCGCGAAGTAACTTTTTTGGATTGATTGTTCATTGTTGATTGAAAACCCGGCCACTTTTGCCGGCCGGGTTTCAATTAACAATCAAGAAATCAACAATCGGAAACGAGGCCGTCCGTTCGCGCCGCTATGCCGGCTTCCAGCGAAGGACCGGTTTTCGGGCCGCGGTCGTTTCGTCTAGACGGGACACTCTGGTCGAGTGCGGCGCGTCGAGCACCGTCTGCGGTTCCTCTTCGACCTCTTCTGCGATCGACTTCATCGCATCGACGAAAAGGTCCATTTCCTCTTTGGATTCGCTTTCGGTTGGCTCAATCATCAGAGCGCCAGGCACGATCAGGGGGAACGCCGTTGTATACGGGTGGAATCCGTAGTCGATGAGGCGCTTGGCAATATCCATGGTGCGCACGCCTTTTTTCGCCTGCACCTTGTCGCTGAACACGACCTCGTGCATCGTCGGCGTGGCGTACGGCAAATCGTAAACGCCCTCCAGACCCTTGCGAATGTAGTTAGCATTCAACACGGCATCTTCCGTCGTCTGGCGCAGTCCGTCAGGGCCGTTGGCCTGGATGTACGCCAACGCTCGAACAAACATTCCAAAGTTTCCATAGAACGCACGCACACGCCCCACCGACTGCGGACGGTTGTAATCAAACGCCAACGTTCCCTCTGGTTTCGTGACCAAAACCGGTCTCGGAAGAAATGGCTCGAGAATCTTGCGGACCGCGACCGGCCCTGAGCCTGGGCCTCCGCCACCGTGTGGCGTCGAAAACGTCTTGTGCAGGTTCAGATGCATCAGGTCGACGCCGAAATCGCCCGGGCGCACTTTTCCGACCAGCGCGTTCATGTTGGCGCCATCCATGTAAAGCAGGCCGCCTTTTGCGTGAAGGATGTCCGCGATCTTATGGATTTCCTGCTCGAAGACGCCTAGCGTGTTGGGATTCGTCAGCATCAAGGCGGCAACGTCATCGTTCATCTGCGCCTGGAGGGCAGCGATTTCGACCATGCCTCGTGAATCCGATTTGAGATTCTCAACCGCATATCCCACCATGGCCGCCGTTGCCGGATTCGTGCCGTGCGCGGAGTCAGGGATCAGGATTTTCTTGCGGGCGTTACCGAGCGATTGGTGATAAGCGCGCACCATCAGCAGCCCGGTCATTTCGCCATGGGCGCCGGCAGCGGGTTGCAGCGTGATCGCATCGAGGCCCGTAATTTCGATCAGGCACTCACTGAGAGTCTTGATGACCTGCAGGGCGCCTTGCGAAATTCTGTCCGGCTGGTAAGGATGCCCGTTAGCGATGCCTTCGACGCGCGCCACGGCTTCGTTGACGCGCGGGTTGTATTTCATCGTGCAAGAGCCGAGCGGATACATGCCGAGATCGATGGCGTAATTCCACGTCGAAAGCCGCGTGAAGTGGCGGATGATTTCGATCTCGCTCACCTCGGGCATGTTTCCCAGATCTTTTCGCTCCGACGATCCGAGAAGCCTGGCTGTATCGACTTCGGGCACATCGAGCGGCGGCAGTTTCCACGCAGCTTTTCCGGCGGAAGACTTCTCGAAGATCAAGCCTTCATTCTGATTGACGTGGCGCGTCGCTTTGCGAATGTTGTTCTTCACCGCGCCACCTCTTCCACTTCTTCGCGCGCGGAACGCACGGAGCGCTCGCTCTCGGCGATCAGCCCCGCTGCCGTATCAATGACACTGCGCGTAGTCAGCTCGGTGCAGCACCAGAGAGCAGCATTGCCGAGCTCCGGATAGAACTTCGTGAGCGGCAGGCCTCCAACGATTTTGTGACCCAGCAAACGGCTGTTGATGGTCTGGGGCGTCTCGCTGGTCCGGACGACAAATTCGTTGAATCGGGGAGAAGCGGCGAACAAGACCTCTCCGTGCTTCGCAAAGGTGGCGGCGGCATAAGCCGTCTTGGCCAGGTTCTGCTTGGCCAGCTCTTTCAAGCCAACCTTGCCGTAAACGGTCATGAAAATGTTCACCATCAGCGCAACCAGTGCCTGGTTGGTGCAGATATTCGAGGTCGCCTTTTCCCGGCGAATGTGCTGTTCGCGGGTGGCGAGGGTGAGTACGAATCCGCGGCGTCCTTGCTTGTCGACCGTCTGGCCGACGAGACGACCTGGCATCTGGCGGACATTTTTCTCGCGGGTTGCGATCACGCCGCAGTATGGCCCCCCAAAGCCAAGTGGCACGCCGAAGGATTGCGCTTCCATCGCGATGATGTCGGCATGGCGAGGCGGTTCAACAATTCCAAGCGAAACGGCCTCGGCGATGGAGACGACCAACATCGCGCCGTGCTTGTGAGCGATTTCCGCGATGGCGTCTACATCTTCAATTGTGCCGAAGAAATTCGGCGATTGGACCAGAACACACGCGGTCTCGGACGTAATCGTGGTCTCGAGCTCTTTTAAGTTGACGCGGCCATCCTGAGCAAAATCGACCAGTGATAGCGGCATGCCCTGATGGGTGGCATACGTCGCGAGCACTTCCCGATATTCCGGGTGCAGAGTGCGCGCCACGACTACGGACCGCCGCCCGGTGAGGCGCACTGCCATCATGACGGCTTCGGCCGCGGCGGTGGAACCGTCATACATGGAAGCATTAGCGACCTCCATGCCGGTCAGTTCGCAGATCATCGTCTGGAACTCGAAGATTGACTGCAGCGTGCCCTGCGAAATTTCGGCCTGGTATGGGGTGTACGCGGTTAAGAACTCCCCGCGTGAGATCAGGGAGTCGATAATCACCGGGCGGTAGTGAAAGTAGGCGCCGGCGCCGAGAAAACTTGCGTATCCGTCCCCATTTTCACGGGACCGTTGCCGAAACCAGTCGACGATTTCGGATTCCGCCATCTGCCGTGGAATCTTGAGGTCACGGTTCAGGCGATATTCGGCGGGGATCGGATCGAACAGGTCATCCACCGAGCGCAAGCCGATCGCCTTTAGCATCGCTTCACGGTCGGCGGGAGATTTGGGTAAGTAGCGCATAACTGTAGTTGGATGCCCTCCAGCTTACGTCGATGCAGCAATGGCGCAGAGTTCTGAAATCACTTTGGAGGCCGCTCGCAGAGCCTTCCCGTCGGCGTCACAGAGAGGATCATACGCCGTGATGGCAGCCGCCACGACCGCTTCGGTCGCGATGACCTTGCGCACACATTTCAGCAGCATTTCCACCGTAAGCCCACCCGGGGATGAATACTCGTTCACCGTGGCTTCCTCTACGTCGAGTACATCCAAATCGATGTGTAGGTAAATACGATCTGGCTTCAACCGGTCGAGGGTTTTTTCCAGAGCTTGTTCAACCAGGCGCTCTCCCAACGGCCCTACTTCGAGATGCGCGATTTCAGACGCCTCCAGCAGCTCGCGCTCCACCGGATCGAGGTCGCGTCCACCGATGAGGATTACATCTTGCTCCCACACCCGCTCAAAGCCTTCTACGGTTTCAGTCAGAGCCCTCCAGCACCGCCCCGTGATCGCGGCAAGGGCCATGCCATCGAGGAAACCGGTAATTGTTGTCTCGGGAGTGTTGAAATCGCCATGGGCGTCGAACCATATCACCGTGACAGGTTTTCGCCCCATCCCGGCCAACGTTCCAACAGAACTGATGCAAGACCCAGCGAGTACCAAAGGAAACCACTGACGCTGGATGGCGCACTGAACTGATTGAGAAATTGATCGCAGCGTCTGGAATGTGGTCCCAATTTCGAAAGAAGATTCCGGCACTTCAACTCGCTCCAGGGAAATCTTACGGTCCGCTGGCAGAGCATTTTTCACCAAGTGCGCCGGCCCGAGTCCCATGCGGTAATCCCTGCGTCCCAAGTCGTAGGGCACCGGGATTACATGAGTCTGAGAAGGAGCGGCTGCTGTTGGCAAATCAGTGTCCCGCCTCTTCGGCCACGAATTTCTCGTAGTCTGCCGCAGACAGGAGCGCATCAAGTTCGCCGGGATTCTTTAGAGTCATCTTCAACATCCAGGAACCATGCGGATCCTTGTTGACGTTTTCCGGAGACGTGGCAAGGTCGCCGTTGATCTCAGTGACCGTGCCTGAGGCTGGAGCAAACAGATCCGAGACGGCCTTCACGGATTCGACGGTGCCAAAGGTCTTGCCGGCAGTCAGTTCAGAACCAACTTTAGGTGCCTCAAAGAAGACGATGTCTCCCAATGACTGCTGCGCGTAGTCGGTGATGCCGACCGCTGCCGAATTGCCGTTCGCTTGAATCCACTCGTGTTCCTTGGTGTATTTACGGTCTGTCGGATAGGGCATAAACCTTCCAGCTCCTGGCTTCTAGCTGCTAGCAAATCGTTGCACCGCACCTGCGTCTTGACGGCTGCAGGATCACTTTTTCGGCCGCTTGTAAAACGGCGTCGGAACTACGACGGCTCCGGCACCTTGACCTCGAATCTCGACCTTCACTGGCGTACCTACTGCGGCCAATTCCGTGGGGACGTAGGCCAGAGCAATATTCTTCTTTAGAAACGGCGCCGGCGATCCGCTGGTCACATAACCAATCGCTCGCCCGTCTGAATCCAGCACTTTGTAGCCGTCGCGGGCGATGCCGCGCTCCGTCATCTCCAACCCAACCAGAGACCGTTTTACGCCGGCTGCCTTTGCCTGTTCCAAGGCGGCTCGGCCAACAAACTCCGGCTTTTCCATCTTACAGAACCGGTCTAAACCCGCTTCCCAGACGTTAATCGTATCGGAAATCTCGTGCCCGTAAAGCGGCAGCTTGCCTTCAAGGCGCAACGTGTTCCGGGCTCCAAGGCCGCAAGGCAAGACGCCGAATTCCTTTCCTGCCTCGAGAATCTCGTACCAGACGCGAGCGCTGGTGGCTTCATCGGAGGGAATATAGATCTCAAACCCGTCTTCGGCGGTATAGCCCGTTCGACCCATCAATATATTCGGGAGGCCGCACATCTTGCCGCGCGTCACCCAGTAGAACTTCACGGTGCTGAGATCGGCATCGGTCAGCTTTTGTAGCAGTTTTACCGCCTTGGGACCTTGAATCGCGATCTGCGTGAAATCGTCGGAAAGGTTCTCGACGACGCAATCGAACTGCCGGGTGTTATCGCGCACCCAATTGAAGTCTTTCTCGCGCGTGCCCGCGTTGATGACGAGAAGATAATCCTCTTCCCCAAGTCGATGCACGACGACGTCATCGACAAACGTACCTTTGGGATAGAGCAGAGCGGAATACTGTGCCTGGCCAATCGCGAGCCGTGAGGCATCGTTCATGGAGATATGCTGTACGGCCGCCAACGCCTGCGGACCGGCGAGGCGGATATCACCCATGTGGCTGACATCAAAGATTCCGACTGCCGTGCGCACTGCCATGTGTTCGTTGATGATCCCGCAGCCGATTGATGCAGGATATTCGACTGGCATATCCCAGCCATTGAACTCGACCATCTTCGCGCCCATCTGGCGATGGACGGCGTTCAGTGCGGTTTTACGGACAGTCGGCGTGGCTTCTACCGCGGACAATTCGACCTCGATCGGATGCAGTGGTTTGGCTTGGCTGGCGTGACTGTTTACCGTAACACGCGGTTTTTCGGTGGGTCAAACTGCGGGGAGAATTCAACCCAGTGGAGTGGGGCCGCAGCGGAAAAATGTCAGCGGCCGAACTGGACCAGGACTCGAGTACCTGCCGGCACATGCGAGCCAGCTGCCGGAGTTTGCTGGCGCGCCAGGCCGCTGCCTGCCGCTTCTAGCTCGAGGCCTGCATCTTGCGCGGCCTCAACGGAACTGCGCACGGTCTTGCCGATGAAGTTCGGAACTTCGATGCCACCTTGCTCCACGTCGAGCACAACCGTTCCGCCTGCCGGAACCAAGGTGGGTGTAGCGGGGTCCGGAGTTTCAGACACTGCCTGAGGCTTGGACTCAACCGGTGCGGGGATCGGCTGGCGTATTGCCGCCTGTACTACTGTTCCTGAAGCAGGCCTGGAGGCAGGTGCGATATGCGCTGCGGCAGGCTTTTGGCCGGGCGAGGCATCGGCGCCGGATTCCGCCGTTTCCAGCGGTTCTCCGGGATGGTCCGGCGTTTCGTCAACCAGGTCTTTGTCGTTGATGTTCGCCATCATCAACTGGTGCTTCGGAGTGAGCGGAAGGTCGTGCGGGACATGGAGGTATTCCAATACTTGCTGGGCGACGCGGTGAAACACAGGCGCGGAAACTTCTCCGCCCTGGTGAGGTCCCACCGGCGAATCGAGAATGACCGCGACCACAACTTGCGGATTGTTCAGCGGAGCGAATCCGGCGAAGGTCGCATTGTACTTCGTCTTTGAGTACGCACCGGTGGCCGGATCGATCTTCTGCCCGGTTCCTGTCTTGCCGCCGGCCGTGTAGCCCTCTAGCATGGCCCTGCGTGCAGTGCCCTCAAGGACCACTTTCTGCATCATCGAGCGCATCTCGGCGGCGGTATACGGTGAGATCACGCGCTGCCCTTCCACCGGATGAAACGCAACGTTCTGCAAAGACCCTTGAGGCGGTACCGTTCCCATGACAATACGAGGCGCTACGCGCACTCCATCGTTCGCAATCGTGGAAATCAGCCCTGCTAACTGAATCGGCGAAACACCTATTTCCTGTCCGATTGAGATGGCGGCGATGGAAACTTTCGACCAGCGGCTGGGGGGCTTGGTAATGCCGCGCGTCTCACCCGGCAGTTCGATGCCGGTCTGCTGCCCGAATCCGAAGGCGCGAATATATCGGTAGTAACGGTCTTCTCCCAGACGAAGCGCAATCTTGATCGTGCCCACATTACTCGATTTCGCCAGTACGCCTGAAACGGGAAGCACGCCATGGGGGTGCGCATCGCGGATGCGCATGCCGTTGTAGACGATCGACCCCATCTGGCAATCGACTAGTTCGTTCGGATTCGTCAGTTTTTCTTCAAGGGCAGCTGAAATCGTTACTACCTTGAAGGCCGATCCCGGTTCGTAGATGTAGCTGACGGCTCGATTGGTGAGTGCCGAAGGCGTGATCTGCCGGCGCGAATTCGGGTTGAATGTGGGGCGGTTCGCCAGCGCGAGAATTTCGCCAGTATGCGGATTCTCCACAATCACCGTGCCGGCAACCGCTTGCGTGTCGTGCATCGCCTGGTTGAGTTCCTTCTCGGCGATGTACTGGATGTTTTTATCAATCGTCAGGACCAGGTTCTCGCCCGGCTCGGGCTGGGTCTCGATATCGGAGAACCATTGCCGGCGGGCGTCGACCGAGATAAACATTTTCCCGGCGCGGCCGCGCAGTTCGTCATCAAATTCGTGCTCAATGCCGCTCTGACCGGAGTCTTCCATTCCCACGGAACCGAGAAACTGCGCCCCTAGCTCGCGTGCCGGGTAAAAACGCTTCGGCTCCTTCTGGAAGTGAATACCCTGGAGATTTAGCGACTTGATGCGGCCGATGGTCTCGTCATCCGCTTTGCGGGCCACCCAGCAGAAAGTCTTGTGCGCCCGGCAATCCGCCAGAACGACATTGGCGTCTTCGCCGGTAATCCGTGAGGTTAGAGAAACTACGGTGGGCAGATCTTTGACTTCGCTGGGGACGGCAAAAGCGGAGTCAACCATTACCGACATGGCCAACTCTCTGCCCGACCGATCGTAAATGATGCCGCGTTTGGCGGTTAGAGGAATCGCGCGCTGCTGCTGATGCTCCGCCTGCTTGACGAACGTGCCATAGCAGAAGATCTGCAAGTAAATCAGGCGGCCGCAGATGGCCAGACACCACAGAACGAGAATGGATCCCAGGAGGTAAAGACGGGAATTCTTGCCGAGAGTGGAGTCGGAGTGGCCCATAATCTTTGCGCGCCTCTATAAATTGTCATCCTGAGGCTCGCGCATTTTGCGGGCCGAAGGAGCTATGCAGTCTGCGACTGTTGCTATCGGCAGAATGCATAGGTCCTTCGCTGCGCTCAGGATGACGAACTCGCGAGCTGTGGCTCAGACAAACATGGCGGCCCGCATAAGTCTGGCCGCCCGTCTCAAGCAACCGAGCGTTGCCCGGCCGGGCGGACAAGGCGTCCGCCGCTCGACAAACTTACTGTCCCGCCACTGCGACAACCGGGTCGACACTGGCCATCTCCGGACCTTGGCCGCCGGAAGCTGCAGAATCCATGCGGATCACTTGGCCGGGCGAGGGAGGAACCAGGCCCATCCGGCGTGCCAACATATCGATGCGTTCCGGATCGCGAAGAGAGGCGACTTCGGTTTGCAGCGCCCCGCTCATCTCATTCATATTGCTGAGCTCGCGCTTGGCGGATTCGATCTTGTATCCGTATTCGATCGCCTTGAAGTGCTGCCATGCATAGGTAAATACCAGCAAGAACAGGCATGCCAGCGCAGTACCGAACTGCTTCATCTCGCGGTTGCGGCCCGGATCTTCCAACTTGATGAGGCGTGAATTGTCGATCGCCTTGGAGAAATAGATCTCCGGGGTACCCGTCCACAAGGGACGCCGCCTTGCCACTGGACCCGCACTGCGCACTGCTGCCGCTGCTGCCGCCATTATGCCGCCCCCATGAGTACCCGAGTGCCTTCGTTGATCGGAATCTGCATCGAGAAGATTTCGTGCAGTTCTTGCTCTTCGGCGATGCGCCGCTGATCGGCTTTTTGTGCGACCCGATCCACCATCGCCATCAAGTCTTGAATCACTGTTCCCGTGTACATACCCGAGCACCTCGAAAAATGGATTCCTACCACGGAACCCGTTAAAGCAGCTATCAGCGTCAGCTTTCTAATCCGGCGGGTCTTTGCCCGCTTTTCACCTTGAATCCCAGACCCGGCACTGCCTTACAGCTAATGCCGGGAGACCCGGCAGGTTTTCCGGATCTAAAGTCGTTCCGCCGCCCGCAATTTCGCACTGCGAGAGCGCGGATTGCGATCGATCTCTTCTTCGGATGCGGTGACCGGTTTCTTGGTCAGGATCCGGTAGTACTTGTCCTTCATCGCGCCGTCTCGAAAGGCATCCTTTACGATGCGGTCTTCCAGCGAATGAAAGCTGATCACCACCACGCGTCCTCCTGGCTTTAGGATCCGCGGCGCCGCTTCGAGCAACGCCTTCAGATCGTCCAGTTCGCGGTTTACGAAGATTCGAAGAGCCTGAAAGGTGCGCGTCGCGGGATGAATCTTACGTTCCGCCTGGTTCATTGGCCGGGCCGCGGCTGATATCACATCCGCAAGTTGTGCGGTAGTACGTATCGGCCGCGACCGGCAAATGGCTCTGGCGATTCTCCGCGACCTCCTTTCCTCTCCGAATTCGTAAATCACATCGGCAAGCTCGCGCTCGTCGAGGTGGTTTACCACTTGTTCGGCGGTCCGGTCCGAATGCGGGTTCATCCGCATATCGAGGGGCCCATCCGCCTGAAAACTGAATCCGCGTGCCGGCGTGTCAAATTGCAGGCTGCTGACGCCAAGATCGGCGAGCAGGCCGTCGATCGTCGCTGGTCGCTGGTCACTGGCCAATTCCGCGAAAGATCGATGCAGCAGAGTGATCACGGGCCAGTCCGGCTTTCGGCTTTCGGCTTCCGGAACCGCTTCCCGCCGGAAGCCGGCCGTCCGAAGCCGGGCACCCGCAATTTCCAGCGCTGCCGGGTCCTTATCGAGCCCAATCAAATGTCCCGGTGCGCCGAGGCGTTTTGCGATTTCGTAACTGTGCCCGCCAAGGCCCACCGTGGCGTCGATATAGGTCCCGCCACGCCGCACGTTTAAAAAGTCGATCGCTTCTTGTAAAAGAACCGGAACATGGCTCGCTTCCCTTCCACCACCATGCCCAACCCCCTGAGGGGTTTCTGTTGATCCCTCGCCCACTAGATGCCCAGTTCGTCGAGCGTCTTCTCATCCTCAGGCGTGAACTTGTCTTCTTCGATCTGCTTGCGGTACGACTCCAGGTTGCGGACTTCCAGATATTTCTGGAAACCGACGACAGCCACATCGCCCTTCAGCTGAGCCGCGTCCCGCAACAACTGCGGCAGCAGAAGACGGCCCTGGCCGTCCATCTCGACCTGCTGTCCCCAGTACCCTGTCGTGCTTAGAAACTTCTTCTTCGTCGGATTGAAGGTGGGCAGAGCGGCTAATTTCTGTTCGATCTGCTCCCACTCCTCGAAGGGATATAGTTGAGCAACCCTGCCATCCAGACTCGTGATGTAGAATTGCTGCCCGTATTTCTCGTCGATCACCCGCTTGAATTCCGCCGGGACCTTCAAACGGCCCTTGTCGTCGACCCGGGTTGGATGATTGCCGCGAAACATGGCTGAGCTTTACGACTGCACTAAGGGAGGTCAGAACTGCACAAATTCGGGTCAATCTCGTGCGATCCGGGCTGTTTTTGCTGCTTTTGGGTCGGTTTCCCACCGGCTCCTCGTTTTCAGCTCCTGGCACCCACGAACCCGACTGCTTCTACCACTTGGTTCCACTTTCTCCCACATCTTAGCCGTAAGTCGTTTATTGTCAAGCAGAAACTTGAAGGTCTTCACTCCACTAGTACAGTCACCGGGGAAAACACGAACCCTTGTAGTTAACCAATCGAGTGACCACTAGGGATTGGGTTTACGCTCCAGATTCTTTCGCTATTGTTTCGCTTCGATTTTTCTTGACGTCGGCCACTGGCGCGGAATTTCTTGTGGAAAATGCGGTGTGAATTGCCGAGAGCATGTCAGAGTGGTGCTTTTGCCGACGCGACTTCAATTTGAGCAATGGGTTCCCGTGCCGATCGAGAAGGTATTTGAGTTCTTCTCCGACCCGGACAACCTGCCGAGGTTGATGCCCGCTGCCAGCGCGACCCGACTGTCAGCTCTGAACCGCGCTCCCGCTCCGCCCTCACCCACGGGTACATCAGCTCCAAAAGCTGCTGGAGTGGGAACGACAATTGTGACGACGTTCCGGGTGTTCCCGCGACTTCCCTTCCGGTCAAAGTGGATCGCACGCATTACTGAGTTCGAATGGAACCATCACTTCGCCGACGTGCAGGATCGGGGTCCGTTCAAAAATTGGCATCATCGCCACGAATTCTCTACTGAAGTGCGTTCTGGCACGAACGGAACAACGGTGAGGGATCAAATTGAGTATGAGGTGGGTTTTGGGCCCCTCGGGCAGCTCGTGGATTCGCTCTTCGTGCGCCGTCAGATGTCACGGACGTTCGCCGAGAGACAGAGCAAACTTCCACAACTGCTCGAGTAAAAGAGACGCGCGACCATCAACTCGCCGTGCTGGCTGCAAAAAACATCAGATGCCAGCCTGGCGTCGCACGGTTTCGGAGATATTCCCTCCAGTTACTAACAAGACAGACCTTCCAGGAAGCGGGTGATCGAGCCAGGCCGCAGTTGCCGCGGCTCCTGCAGGCTCTGCCAATACATTCTCGCTCTGATAGAGGTGACGAATCGCATCGAGCATCCGTGTGTCGCTCACGAGGACGACGTCATCGACTACACGGCGAATTGCCTCCACGTTCTCGTCTTCGGGAGTGCGCGTTGCCAACCCATCGGCGCACGTGTCGCAGGTGTCGGTTGGCACAGGCTTTCCTTGCCGCCACGACAGCGCGTAAGAAGGAGCATGCTCCGCCTGAATTCCAATGATCTTCACCGAGGGCGCGATGGTTTTGATGGCAGCCCCCACGCCGCGGATCAGTGCGGTATCGCCCATGGGGACGTAAAGGGCGGTCACTCCGGGCATTTGGTCAAGAATTTCTAGACCGATCGTCGCGGGTCCGGCTGGCAGATCGGGGTCAGTGGCATCGTTGAGGAAATAGATTTCAGGATGGCTGGAATACTCTTTCGCCAATTGGAACGCTCCCGCCAGGTCGGCACTTCCACGGGACACGATACGGGCGCCAAGGTCCTCAATGTTCTTGCGTTTGACCGGATTCGCTTCCTCCGGCAGAAAAATTGTGGCCTTCACGCCCAGTGTCCGGGCTGCGAACGCTACGGCCGCGCCATGGTTCCCCGTGCTCGACGCCGTGACTTCTTCGATTCTGGATTGTTTTAGTTTCGTCGCCAGCGCATATAACGCGCCGCGCGGCTTGAATGAGCCGGTCGGCAAACCGGTTTCGACTTTGAGAAAAGCCTGGGAACCTTCTGCCGAAAGGCTTGGCGCAGGTAACAGCGGTGTGATGCCGAAGTACTTCGCCAACAGTGACTGGGCGGCGCGAACAGTTGGAACTTCTGGAAGCGTGGGCAAGGGAAGCTATTTCGCGGGCTCAACGACTACGGCGGTCCCGTAAGCCAGAACTTCCGTGACCCCTTGCATCACCTCGGTCGCATCGTAGCGTGCCCCGACGACGGCATTTCCGCCGAGTTCTGCGGCGTGCTGCAGCATCAGGTCGAATGCTTCCTGGCGGGTTTTCTCGCACAGGTTCGTAAGCAGAGTGATGTTGCCTCCGACCAGCGTTTGCAATCCAGCACCGATCGTTCCGAAAATCGAACGCGAACGTACCACGATGCCGCGGACCACTCCCAACGTTCGAGTCACGTGAAAGCCATCGAGTTCAAATTGGGTGGTCACCATGGTATGAGCCACCATTTTGTTCGGAGTGTAGCCAGTCGACATGCCTTGTCCTCCCACTAAAGCTCGAAAACTTCGCCGTGGCAAATATAACGCGGTGGATGCAGGAGAGACGAATTGTTTCGTGTTAACCGAGAGTGGTCCGCTCACTCGCGCTCGGCTGCGATGGTAAACTCCTGCGCCGACAGATCGTACTCAATGTGAAGAACATTCGGTTTGCAGCAGACCTGGCAGTCTTCGATGTAGCTTTGCCGGCGCCCGGCAGACTCATCGACCGACGTGACGTTCCATTCTCCGCAGGCTGCGCATTGAAAGCCCGATTCCACAATGAACAGGTTATCGCAGAGGCTAAAGCCGCAGCGTAATTTTGTGCTCGCTCCGGCACGGCTGAAGCCGTGCCCTCATGCAGGCCGCCGTTCTTCCGGCAGCACGGTAAGCAGCGGCAGAGACGTTTGCTTGCCGACCTGAAATGCTTGCAGACAGAGGCGTAGGGGAGCTACGTCTCTACCATGCGGTCTCCTCCTATAATGGCCGTCTTGCTCTCTCTCAGGAGGACGGATGATCTCTCGGCGGCGATTGCTTGCACTGAGTGGCGTTACGGCAGCTTCAAGTTTTGTGTGCGGCGGACTGGCTGAGACACCGGACGGACAGGCGCTTCCACCTTCCGTGGCCAAGCTGGCATCGCGCAAAGATGAAGCCAAACCGATTTCCCGTGAAGAGCGCCAGTCCCGTATCGAGCGTGCGCGGCAGTTAATGATCGAGAATTCTCTCGATGCGATTGCCATGACGGAGGGGACGTCGCTGCGCTACTTTACCGGAATCCGCTGGTGGGGTGGCGAGCGACTGTTTGCTTTAATGCTGCCGGCAAAGGGAAAGCCGTTCTATGTCTGTCCTGCATTTGAGGAGGGCCGCGCACAAGAGCAAATCGCCAATGCTCCCGAAAGCGGCGCAGACCTCAGAACCTGGCAAGAAGATGAGAGTCCGTATGAACTCATCGCGCAAGGGCTGAAGGATCGAGGTATCGCAACGGGAAAGATTGGACTAGAAGAGACCATGAAATTTGTTTTCGCGGATGGGATCTCGAAAGCCGCACCGCAAGCGGAAGTCCGTAGCGCAACTCCCGTCACCGCCGGTTGCCGCATGGTCAAGGGTTCTTCCGAGATCGCTTTGATGCGGCTGGCCTCGCAAGTAACGCTTTCCGTGTATGAGGCTATTTACCACGCGTTGCGAGAAGGCATGACGCAACATGATATCGGCAACCTGATCGAGCGCGCGTACGAACGCGTGGGATTCCCTGGCGACGCCAGCGTGATGGTCGGCGAACTTACGGCTTTCCCGCACGGATCAAGGACGCCGCAAACCATTCGCGAAGGATCGATCGTGATGATCGATGACGGGTGTACCGTCGAAGACTACCAGTCCGATATTACGCGCACGTTTGTGCTCGGAAAACCTTCGGACAAAATGAAGAGGGTCTTCGATACCGTGCATCGGGCGCAGTCGGCTGCCTTGGCGGCGGCGAGGCCTGGCATCGAATGCGGCGCGATCGACGATGCCGCACGCAAGGTTGTGACGCAAGCCGGATACGGTCCTGACTACAAATACTTCACTCATCGCCTGGGACATGGTTTGGGGATGGACGGGCACGAGTGGCCCTATCTTGTGCGGGGAAATCGGGCAAAGCTGGGAGCGAATGTCACGACGAGCAATGAGCCTGGAATCTACCTGAAGGGCGAGTTCGGCATCCGCCTCGAAGATGACATGCATGTCACCGAAGATGGAGCCGAGTTGTTCACGCCACAGAGTCCGTCCCTCGAAGACCCATTCGGACACGCTTGAACAGTAAAAGAAAAATCGATGGGAGTGAGAGCAGGAACCGAAGAGATCAGCCTTTGATGGAACGCCGCCACTTTGCGTGCAGCCAGGCGAGAACTCCTAACACACAAACCTCGAGGGGACCGGGAGGCATGATTTGCATACGCCACAAATTGTTGTAATCGACAGTGGCAACGTAGACCATCCAGATCGTGCCGGCCGCGGCTAAAAGGCTGCCGAGCCGTTCTTCGCCTCGAATGCTGAGAAAGCCGCCCCGACTGGGTGGCTTGCGCGTCTTCGGCATCTCGACGACGGGAACGAAATTGTTCGGGCGGTGGATATAACCCTCCCGCCCCGCGTCGAAGTCGACGTACCCTTTTTCGTCAAATCTCCCCACCCACTCAAAGTGCCACAAATAAAGGACCAAACGCTCGTTACGTCAGGCCTTGTCCTCTGGCACCGGCGGACAACCCGGGAATTCCTGAAGATAGGTATTGCCGATATAGCCGAGGTAGGCGATCCCGATTTCGCTGGTGAAATATCCGTCGGCGGTGAATTTGCGGAGAAGCGCGAAGAAATCCACACCCGGACCGAGGCTGGAATCCATCTTCGCGTTTTTCCGGTAGGCAATGAGATCAAGAATCTCTTTCTGCTGCTCTGCGGGGCAATCGATGTAGGTCTTGCCATACCGGTCGAGGCAAGTGTTGTCGAGCCACATCAGGCCCCCACCGAGTGCGAGTTGATATTCCTTGTTCTCGCTAGTGATCAGGTCGATGAACTCCGGTGCACCGGCTTCGATCGCCCCTTTGGCATCGGCATCAGACGGGATGATGCTCTGGCACAAACTCTGCAGCGTCTTGTAGAAATGAGCCGAGAAAAATTTTGGGGCATAGATTTGGCCTTGGGCTGCGGCCTTCTCTTCCCGCACCATTCGGTGGGCGTACTCGGCCGCTTCCAGGGGAATCACGCGCAGCACCGACCCCGTCACTGCCGTGAGTGTGAGCGATTTGAGAATGTCGCGCCTCGAAACCGTCATGCGCCGAGATTCCCTTTCTTGGCCTGATCGAGAAGGTACTCAGAAGCGCGCCAGGTAAGGGCCATGATCGTGAGCGTGGGATTCTTGTCGGCGTTCGTGACGAAACAGGCTCCATCGGTCACAAACAGGTTCTTGACGTCGTGGGCCTGGCAGTACCCGTTCAAAACCGAAGTCGCCGGATGATCGCCCATGCGTACTGCGCCGACCTCGTGAATGATGACTCCTCCGTCCGAAATTCCGTAAGGATGGGAACCATCCGGCTCCTTTGACGTAACGTAGGTCCCGCCGGCGGCTTCTGTGATGGCGCGATAGGTCTCTTGCATATCCTTCGCCATCTTGATTTCGTTCTCGCCCCACTTCCAGTGAAAACGCAAAACAGGAATTCCCCACTGATCAACCGCGGAGGGATCGATTTCGCAGTAACAATTTTCGTTGGGAATCATTTCGCCGCGGCCGGCGAAACCGATGTAGGTCCCATACTTCTTTTTGCACTCCTGCTTCAGCGCAGAGCCGTACCCTTCGAAATCATCACACAGCCGGTCGAACTCGCCAGTGCCGGGCATCCCGCGCCCGCCACCGAACTCGGTGTGATAGCCGCGGAGGAACTCGTTCTTGCGATCGAACTTCCACCATGGCAGATACATGTGCATCCCGCCGACGCCATCGTGATTATGGGCAGGCATCCTCTCGAGCTGCGGGAAATAGCCAACGCCACTGCTGCCTACCGTATCCATCAGATTTCTGCCTACGGCGCCGGAGGTATTGGCGAGTCCATCGGGGAAAAGAGTGGACTTCGAATTGAGGAGCAGCCGCGCCGACTCGCAAGTGCTGGCAGCGACAATGAATGCTCGCGCGTGAATGCGTCTCTCGGTCTTGGTGGCTTTATCAATGTACGAAACGGCCGCAACTTTCCCGTCTTTGCCGACCACCAACTCGCGCGCCATTGCGCCAGTGATGAGCGCGAAGCGGCCGGTTTTCTCGGCGGGGGGAATCATGACCTGGCTGGAACTGAAATTGGACGCGGTGATGCAGCCACGTCCGCACTGCGCGCAGTAGTGACATGCGGCCCGGCCATTGTGCGGCTTGGTCAGAATCGCGAGGCGCGAGGGAATGCAGAGAACGCCGAGCTTGTCACACGCTTTCTTGACAATCGTCTCTGTACAGCGCGGTTTGGGCGGAGGCAGAAAGATTCCATCGGGTGCGCTCGGAATGTTTTCCTTGGTGCCAAAGACGCCGATGTACGATTCGACTTTGTCATAGTAGGGAGCGACGTCCTCATAACTGATCGGCCAATCGTCCCCCATTCCATCGTGCGTGCGCACCTTGAAATCCACCGGCGCCATGCGCAGGGCAATTCGTCCCCAATGATTCGTCCGCCCGCCGACGATGCGCGACCGAAACCAGCGGAAACTGGATCCGGGAGCCGAGACGTAAGGCTCCCCTTCAATCTCCCATGCGCCATTCGGCGCCATGAATTCATCTCCGATGGCGCGGCGCAGCCGCGCTCCTTCGCCCGCGCCGCGGTGTGGCAGGTCGTAAGGCCAAACATGCTCCTTGTAGTCGCGCTCGGGGACAAGCGCGGGGCCTGCTTCGAGCAACGCTACGCTCAAGCCGCCGTCCGTGAGAACCTTGGCAGCGGTGCCTCCCGCTGCACCGGAGCCGATGATGCAGACATCGTAAGTTTTGGGCGAACGGGTAACCTGCATGATCTCCCTGAGTGAGACCTTTCCAAAATCGCCGCTGATCTATGAGTCGCCCTGCAGCTTTCGATTCTTTCTAGAACCGCAACTTCTGCAGGTACTGATAACTTGCCGTGATGCTCTGTATCGGGTCCGTCGGGCGGTCGTGCTCCACGATGTAATGCTTGATTCCGGCTTCGTCGGATTTCGCGAAGATCCTCTTCCAGTCAATGATGCCGCTGCCGACAGAGGTCAGATCGACGGAATCGCCGAAACTCTGCGATCCACCCGTCGTCACTTTCGGCATGGTCTTGATGTCCTTGACGTGAACCAGCGGGAAGCGTCCCGGATATTTCTTGAAATACACGAGCGGATCGCCGCCAGCTGTGGTGATCCAGCAGAGATCAAGCTCCATCTTGACGAGGTTGGCGTCGCACTCGGTCAGCAGTTCGTCGTAGGGAAGTTTTCCATTGGTGGGCAGGAATTCAAACCAATGGTTGTGATATGCGAACTGCAGGCCCGCCTTCTTGCACTGTTCACCGCATTTGTTGAATTTTTCCGATGCTTGTTTCCAAATGTCGGGCGACTTCCGCAGTTCTTCCGGAATCCATGGACAAACGACATAGTCCAGACCGATGGTCTTGGAAGCGTCGACCACGGACGGAAATTTGTCGTCGAGTTCGTCGTACTGTACGTGGGTGGCAGGAGCGGACAAGCCATTCTTCTGCACTACATCACGCACCTGCTGCGGGGTGCGTCCAAAGTAACCAGCGAACTCGACTTCCTTGTAACCGATTGCCGCGACCTTCGCGATCGTCCCTTCGAAATCATTCTTCATCAAATCGCGAACCGTATAGAGCTGTAATCCGACCTTGTTGATCTTGTGCTCGGCGGCGGCCCAACCCAATCTGGTTGCGAACAATGTGGCGGCGCCCGCGACTGATGCGGTTTGCAGAAATCTACGGCGGTTCATGCTAGGAAGACTCATGAAAATAGATTCCTCCGACTCTGGAGATTAAGTCGGGAGCATTATACGCGCCTACAAAACCGTTTAGGTGCCTGCAGTCAGGTTTGTACCGATACGCGGAAAAAGAAGTCCTTCGTTGCTTCATCGTCATCCGTTCGTTCGATGTGACAGACGAATGGGCCAAAAGCAACGAAGGACATCGTTAACTTGGATTCCAGGCGCGAGAAGGTGGCTTACGGCTTTTCCACCTGAAGATTGTTGGTCACTGAAAAGACACCCGAGACACCATTGGCTCGGATCCCGGCCAGGTTTTTGTCGGCTTCGTTATCGACGACTCCTTCTAACGTCACCCGGCCGCTCTTGACAATGATGCGGATGGGTTTCTGGACACCAAGCTCATATCTCTGGAGTCCGGGGTCGCCGTAAATCGCATGGAACAAGCGGAGGCGAAGCTGATCGTCCATGGGCGACGGCGGGAGAACCTCGATCTGGTTGTCAACCTTTTCCACGCCTTCAATGTGCTTGATCGCGTTTTCGGCATCGGAACGTAAAGTTGGCCTCACGACTTGGCCCATCAAGGTCACGGTAGATCCGTCCACTTTGAAGGCGATGAAGTCGAACACGCCAAAATAGGGAAGCATCAGCAACTCATGGCGCACCTCGCGGGCTATGCGCTCCTGAGCGCGAGGCGAAGTTTCTTTTTGAGCGTCCTGCGCGACACCGAGCAGGCTAAGACTAAGCAGAATCACTACGAAGATCTGCAGACGTTTCATAGCAACCTCCGTTTTTTTCGTTCGATTTCAAACTCGGCCCGCAAGCAGTGTACTCCCGACCAGGAGAGATGGATGTACCGCGAAACCCCTAAGTGGCGGGTAGGGAGATTGGCTTAGAAGAAGTAGAAAGCTTCAAGGTCAGACCGCTCTCTGTCGCCGAGACTAATTGCACGTCTGCGCAGCTCTTCAGGATCCAGTCTGCCCCGGCCTCGAGGAGACCGGAGCCTGGAAATGTCGTCGTAAACGCGATGACTTTTGCTCCGGCGGCCTTCCCCGCACGGATTCCGGCAGGAACATCTTCGAACACCACACAATTGGCGGTGGGGAATCCTAACGCAGCGGCACCTTTCAGATATGGCTCCGGATCGGGCTTGCCGCGCAACACGTCATTCGAACTTACCAGCTTGCGTGGCAAAGGAAGCCCAGCTGCCTTGATGCGGACCTCCGCCAGGAGGCGGGTGCAGGAAGTAGCAATGGTCCAGCGATCTTCAGGAAGGCTGGCCAACAACTCCAGCGCCCCCGGCAACGGGATGACTCCGTCGAGGTCTTCCATCTCCCGCCGCTCGACTTCCCTGTTCTTGGCTTGATGGTCGGTGTCGGGAAGAAAATGGCGGATGGTTGCGATACTCGGGCGACCCTGTGCGTAGCCAACAACCTCTTCCGATGAAAATCCGTGCTCGATCGCCCATTGGCTCCAAACTCTGGCCACAGCCGGCGTTGAGTTGATGAGGACTCCGTCGAGGTCGAAAAGAAGTGCGGAACAATCGATTCGCGTCATCGTGTCTGGGAGTAAGGAGGAAGAGCCGAGTCAGATTTTTTTCGTCGCCGCTTGTTGATTGTAGCGTGCCCCCCACACGCTGGTCTTTCACCTGCAGCCTTAAACAAAAAAGAGCGCATCGCCGATGTCAAAGCGACACGCTCAAATGATCGCATCCCTTTTATGACTGAACGATCTTTTCTAGTGCATGACGATTCCGGATCACCAGCGTCGAGCCCTTTAACTGCAGCAACTGTTTCTTCTTAAACTCGGAAAACAGCCTGCTGACGGTTTCGCGGGTCGTGCCGATAATCTCAGCGATCTCCTCATGGGTGAGAGTGAGCTTGAACTGCGCAGCCTCATCGGTCGGCGATGACTTCGTCGACCAGGAAAGCAGCAGCTTGGCAAACTTCTCCGAAGGTGACGTCGCCAGGCCAAGTGTCCGGATCTCATCGTAAGCGGTGTAATAGTTCCGGCTCAGTTGTTCCGCAACTCGCAATGCGACTTCCCCATGCTCTTTCAGGAATTGCAGCAGAGACTCACGGGGAATGAAATTGGCCTGGCCGGGTTCCATCATCTCCGCGGTCACCTCATAGGGACGATTGGAAACCACGGCATTCAAACCAAGAACATCGCCAGATTCCGAGAGCTTGGTGATAATGGTTTTCCCTTCGCGCGAAGAGGTTGACAGCTTGGCTTTTCCCGCACAAAGAACAAAAACCCCACGGGGTTGTTGTCCTTCGATGAACAGCATTGCGCCCTTGGGATAAACAGCTGTGGATTTGATTTCGTTAAGGCGTTGTCCAGCGTGAATGGAGAGATTGCAGAATAGATGTTCTTCCCTTACCGCGCACGTAAGACAGTTATCAAGAATATTGAGTCCGTATGGAGCGCGCATCGAAGCGTCCTCCCTGTGGTGAATTGTAGCATCGCATTTTTGCTTGTGATCACGGTCACGAGCCCTCGTGATCGGGAGCATATGCGAACACAGACGCACGATGAAAACTGTGCCATGATGGTGGAAGTGTCGAACGAAGTAATCTCACGATTTAGAGAAAATTATCGACGTCAAGAAACTCCAGTATTCATGAGGGATTTCGCGTGACCGAAGTACCGGCGCGTTCGCTGCCACCCTTCTCCAAAATCAACAAAATGGGTGCGCTCACGCGAATTTCTCTGAATCCAATTTTTTTTCCAAAATCGCTGGCTGTGATTGGAGCTACAGAGCGCACGGACTCTGTCGGGCACACATTGCTGGCGAATGTCATCGAGAGCAAGGCGCCTATCCGTGTATTTGCTGTCAATCCCGCACATGCGCAGGTCATGGGGCTGACAACCTATGCGCATGTCGGGGAGATTCCCGGAGGCGTCGATCTGGCGGTCATCGTCACCCCTGCAGAGATCGTTCCCGGTATCATCGGCGAGTGTGTGGATGCCGGCGTGAAATCGGCTGTGGTAATTTCCGCCGGTTTCCGCGAGCAAGGGACCGAGGGAGCGGCTCTCGAAGAGCAGATTCGGCAGCATCTCCGTCGGGGATCGCTGCGGCTGATCGGTCCGAATTGCATGGGGTTCATGAATCCCACGATCGGTCTCAACGCGACGTTCGCCCGGTCGTTACCGCAAAAAGGAGGCGTTGCCTTTCTCAGCCAGAGCGGCGCCCTGCAAACCGCAATCCTGGACTGGAGCAAAACTGAGCGCGTCGGATTCAGTGGAATTGTCTCCACTGGATCCATGCTCGATGTCGATTGGGGCGACCTCATCTATCACTTCGGCGACGATCCCCACACCAAAATCATTTTGCTGTACATGGAATCCGTGGGAGATGCGCGGTCATTTCTCTCCGCCGCACGCGAGATTTCACTCAGCAAGCCAATTATCGTGATGAAGGCAGGGCGGTCAGAGGCTGCGTCCCGCGCCGCCGCTTCGCACACGGGAGCTCTGACCGGTAGCGATGAAGTGCTTGACGCCGCCTTTCGCCGTTGCGGCGTGTTGCGCGTGCAGAACATCGCTGACCTGTTCTATATGGCAGAGGCCCTGAGCAAGCAGCCGCGCCCTCGTGGTCCCCGGCTTTCCATTGTGACAAACGCCGGCGGACCTGGAGTCCTGGCGACTGACGCTCTGATTGCCACCGGAGGCGAGTTAGCTTCGTTATCGCCAGAATCTCTGCGCGAAATGGACTCATTTCTGAGTGACCACTGGAGTCATGCCAATCCAGTCGACGTTTTAGCGGATGCAAACGCGGAGCGTTACGTGCAAGCTGTCGAAGTTGTCTCCAAGGATCCGAACAGCGACGGACTGCTGGCGATCATTGCTCCCCAAGGATTGGCCGATCCAAGGCAGGTGGCCGAGCGCATGAAGCTCCTCGCGCACAGCTCTGGCAAGCCCTTGCTCGCATGCTGGATGGGGGGAGAGGGTGTGGTGGAGGGAAAAGGGATCCTGAACACCGCCGGCATACCGACGTTTTCTTATCCCGACACGGCCGCGCGCGCATTCACGTACATGTGGCGCTACACCTACAACCTGCGCGGTCTCTACGAAACTCCCGCCCTCGTTGAAGCTCCTCCCGGCCTTCGTGACCGGCGCAGCAGAGTCAGTGAGTCAATCCGGTCTGCACGCGCAAGCAATCGCACATTACTGAACGAGTTTGAGTCCAAGCAACTGCTTTCGGATTACGGCATCCCGGTGGTGGAAACCCTTCTTGCGCAGAGCGAGGAAGAAGCAGCGGCGGTCGCCGCCCAGATTGGCTTTCCAGTCGTGGTGAAACTACTGTCGAACACGATCGCGCACAAAACCGACGTGGACGGAGTGCGGCTGCGACTGCAGAACGCCGGTGAGGTGCGCAGTGCATTCCGCGAAATCCAGGCCGCAGTCTTTCAAAAGGCGGGCACAGAGCATTTTCTGGGCGTTACTGTCCAGCCAATGATCCAGCGGGACGGCTACGAACTCATTCTAGGCAGTTCCATCGATGCGCAATTCGGCCCAGTGATCCTGTTTGGCACGGGCGGAGTGATGGTCGAGGTGTACCGCGACCGCGCCGTGGCTCTCCCGCCATTAAATACAACTCTGGCGCAACGATTGATCGAGCAAACGCGCATTTTCGCGGCCTTAAAGGGAATTCGCGGGCGCAGGGGCGTTGACCTGTCGAAACTCGAGGAACTGCTGGTGCTGTTCAGTCAACTAGTCGTCGAGCAACCGCTGATCAAGGAAATCGATATCAATCCGTTACTGGCGACGGCGGATTCCGTGATGGCTCTCGATGCGCGAGTCGTGCTCCACGATTCCGACGTCGAGGCTGGGCGATTGCCGCAACCTTCAATTCGGCCTTATCCGTCGCAGTATGTAAGGGAATGGAAGCTCAAAGATGGGACGCCCGTCACCATCCGTCCTATTCGTCCCGAGGACGAACCACTGATGGTGGAGTTCCATGGAACGCTCTCGGAGCGCAGCGTCTATCTACGGTACTTTTGCGCCTTGAGTCTGAGTACACGGGTTGAGCACGAGCGCCTGGTGCGAATTTGCTTCGCCAGTTACGATCGTGGATTCGCGTTAGTCGCGGACCACACCAATGCACACACCGGCCGGCACCAGATTTTGGGGGTCGGCCGATTCAGCGCCATCAGTGGGGCCGAGGCCGAAGCGGCTGTACTGGTTTCGGATCACTGGCAAGGCCGGGGTTTGGGAACTGAGTTACTGTCGACGGTAGCGAGTGTCGCGCGCGAAGAGAAGTTCAAGAAACTGTCCGGCGAGATTTTGCGAGACAATCTGGCGACTCAGGCGATCTTCAAGAAAGCCGGATTCAACCTTCACCCGATGGAAGATCCATCCTCTGTCTCGGCGTCGCTCGTGTTGTCGGAGAACGAAGTGTCCCCGGATTTCACAGGATCGCTGGCCGGGTAATTTCCAACTGCGGCTCAAACTTCAACATGGTACCGATAGCACGCGAAACCAGGCAAAGTTTCTCAGCCCGGCGCAGAAGGTCGAGAGCCTTGTCTCTTTCGTCGGCAGTCGTGATCTTCAGGTTGGGTCGAAGCACAATCTGGCTGAAGCTGTAGCCGGAGTCAGCCTTGCGCACAGTGCCGCTCGCTTCCACCTGTAAGTCTGTGAAATTGAATTGCGCCGCGCCCGCGATAGCCCGCAAGGTCGTGGTGTAGCAACCGGCGATCGCCGCCAGCAGAAGCTCTTCCGGGGTCCAACGACCTTCGAGCCCGCCAAATTCGGTGGGCGCTGTGAAATGGATTGCGTTGGGCGCGGAGTCGGACTTCGCCAACCCGGTCCGCCCCGAGGTCCACCATGCCGAGACACGGTAAGCGTGCTCTTCACTCATGTCTGGTTGCATCTCCTTGGAACAAGCCTGCAAACTCATCGAAAAACCCCCAACTTCGAATTGACGCCAATCTTGAATTGGCAAGTGCGGTGCAGAAACGTATGTCAAGCAACGGTGGGCTTTGCTGCCAGGGCACGCTCAGCCTCGATCTTCTTAATCTGAGCGCGAAGCCAACGGGCAAGTGCCTCTTCCATCTCTTTTTGGCTGCCCAGGCGATAAAAATCCTCTACGGTCTGGCCTTCGGAAGTCAGTTCAATGAATCGGCAAGGGATGGCTTCTTCACGCCGGTCCTGCGGAACGAATTGTTCAAGCAGGCAAGTCTGGCAAGAATGCGGGCGTGCCGGGTCACAGAAATTTGGACAAATCGGGGAATCCTCAAAAACCGCTGGGGCTCGCCACGGTGTTTGTGGAGAACGGCCATATCCGCCGTCTTCCAGGAAACTCAACTCGAACCTCAGTACATCGAGAATGTCACGGTCATCTTGAGTCATAGGCTCACCTCGATTGGCCGCTAGGATGGCAGAGGTTGGCCGCAAACTCCGTGCATTCGGTCACTCGCTTTAGTGATTGGCATCACACGCACCAACCCTGCATGTATTAGCCATGCGTGATTTCCGTCTATTTCTTAGGTTGAAGCGGGCGAGTCGACGTGATTGACCCCACAAAAAGATGTGATCCAAATCACATGCGAAGCATGAGATACGATTTTGTTCGAGGCAGCTTTCCGTTCCAACTCACACATCGGCAAGGGCTTGTGATTAGCATCACACCCCGGAGTGACTTCTGCCATAGGTCTGACTAGCATGACATGCGAATCTACGGCTGCGAGTCGAGAACAGGAATTGAAAGTGCGAGCGGGATTACAATTGCGCTCGATACTTGGAAAGGCCGGCCCGAGTGGCCGCGGATAGATTCTCAGGAGGAAACAACGTGAAGCGTCTCTCGTTTCGTACCACTCTAGCAATCTTGTTGGCGTGCGGCGCAATTGCGCTTTGCAGCGTTTCAGCAGCGGCGCAAGATGCGGCGGCAACCTACAAGTCCAAATGCGCCATGTGCCACGGCGCCGATGGCAAAGGCGGAAAAATGGGAACGAAGGATTTCGCCTCGGCCGAAGTGCAAGGCATGTCGGACGCCCAGCTCAGCGAAGCAATCACCAAGGGCAAAGCTCCAAAAATGCCCGCCTACGAAGGCAAGCTGAAGGACACGGAGATCAAGGATCTGGTCGCCTACGTCCGAAGTCTTGGCAAGAAGTAGCTGAGCAAGAAGCCGCTCGGGCGCGGCACTGAAAAATCGTTCGATTCTGAACAGATTGGCGGGTGGGCAGTATGTCCACGCGAACAACACGATATTTTTTTGTCTCGGAAGTGATCTTCTTCCTGTTTCTTGGGCTGAGCACCGGTTATGCCAAGGGTAAGGAACCAGTAAAACCAACCGCTGAGGAGTGTCTCGCATGCCATGGTGACGCTACCCTGACGCACGAAGTGAATGGCAAGCCGGTCAGCCTTTACGTCAATCCCCAGACATTCAAGGATTCGATCCATGGCAGCATGTTCACCTGCGTCGACTGCCATGCTGATATCGAGAGCGCCGCGCACGAGAGCACTCCGCAGAAGGTAAGCTGTGCGACCTGCCACGGCGATGAGCAGTCCGCATACGAGAAAAGTTTTCACGCCAAGGCGGTTGCCGGCGGAAACAGCCACGCGGCCACCTGCGTTGATTGCCATGGCAGTGCGCACGAACTACTTCCGGCGAGCGATCCCAAGTCACGAGTGCATCACACCAACATCCCGGCAACCTGCGGATCATGCCATAGCCAGAAATTCGTGATGGAAGATGGCGGACAGAGCGCACAGATGGTCGCCTCGTACCAGGAAAGCGTCCACGGACATGCGGTTGCAGCCGGTTCGGAGAAGGCAGCAGTCTGCACCGACTGCCATGGCACACACGAAATTCTCGATGCCAAAGACGCGAAGTCTCCGATCTTCAAGTTCAATGTGCCGCTGACGTGCGGCCACTGCCACGACACGATCTCAAAAGACTTTCAGCAGAGTATTCACGGACAGTCGATTGCGAAGGGAAACTGGCAGGCACCGGTTTGCACGGACTGCCACGGAATTCACTCCATCAAGTCGCACCTTGACCCAAATTCACCAGTTGCCGCGAAAAATTTGGCACAGGTGACCTGTGCCCGATGCCATGAAGGCGTCCGGTTATCGCAGGAATTCGGAGTCGAAGGCCGCCGCACGACCACTTACCTGGCTAGTTATCACGGGTTGGCGGCGCGGCTGGGGTCGCAGGTTGTAGCCAACTGCGCCAGTTGCCACGGTGTACACAACATTCTGCCCTCGAGCGACCCAAGGTCGACGATCAATCCCGCCAACCTCGCGCATACCTGCGGACAATGCCATCCAGGGGTGAACGAGAAGTTCACTTCAGCCAAGGTGCACGTCGATGCTCCACTCTCGGCTGACATTGGCAGCAAAGCCGTGCGCTGGATCCGCCGTTTTTACCTGGGCATGATCTTTGCTGTCATCGGCGGAATGTTGCTGCACAATTTCATCATCTGGCGTGCGAAGGTCGTGGCGATGCGTAAGACCGAGCAGCACTTCGTCGTGCGCATGCCTGCGCGTTTTCGATGGCAGCATGCGGCGCTGCTGACCAGTTTCATTGTTCTCGTTCTGACCGGATTCGCGTTGAAATTCCCCGATTCCTGGTTCGCGTCCATGATGTCGCTTGGCGAACATATGCGGCGCGTGATACATCGGATCGCGGCCGTAGTGCTAATCAGTGTCAGCTTTTATCACATCTTCGACGCAATCCTGACCCGGGAAGGCAGGCGCTTGGTGATCGATCTGCTCCCAACAGTGGATGATATCCGCGGCGCGTGGCAGAATCTCGCCTACTACGTAGGATTGAGCTCGCAAAAGCCAGAGTTCACCCGCTTTAACTATGCAGAAAAAGCGGAATACTGGGCTCTGGTCTGGGGCATGATCGTGATGGGCGTAACCGGCGTAGCGCTGTGGGCCAAAGTGAGCGTCGGCAATCATCTGCCGCGGTGGTGGCTGGATGTAGCAACCGCGATTCATTATTACGAAGCTGTACTGGCGACGCTGGCGATCGTAGTGTGGCACTTTTACCAGGTATTTCTGGATCCCGATGTTTACCCGATGAACTGGGCCTGGTGGGACGGAAAAATGCCATTGCACCACTACGAGGAGGAACACGGATTGGACCGGAAGGCACTGGACGAAGCACACCGCGCCCTCCGGGAGGCCGAATCCGAGGACGAAAAAGAAGTCGCGGAGACTAAACATGGACGATGAGAAATCCCCCAACGGCACCGTCGAGGCCAGACACGGCCTGCGTATGCTGCTGCGCAGTCCCATCAGTCTGGCTGGAATTGCGCTGGTGCTGGTCAGCCTTGCGAACATATTTCTTTTCGTCCTGATTGACGTCATTGCAACGAAGCCAAGTCCGTACATCGGCATCCTCGCCTACATGGTCTCGCCGGGATTCCTGATCCTTGGATTGGTTCTGGTCCTGGTCGGGGTACTGATCGAGCGGCGGAAAAAAGTGACGGCCACAGCGTTTTATCCGGTGGTCGATCTCAATGACCATGCGCAGCGCAGTGCCGTGATTTCCTTCGTCGGCTTTCTTGTAGTGTTCGTGGTTGTTAGCGCGGGAGGGAGTTACAAAGCATACGAATACACGGATTCGGTGCAGTTCTGCGGGCAACTTTGCCACACCGTGATGAACCCGGAGTTCACTGCATATCAGCTATCCCCACACGCACGCGTGGCCTGCGTTGATTGCCATGTCGGCTCCGGGGCAACGTGGTATGTGAAGTCCAAGCTCTCGGGTGCACGCCAGGTCTATGCCGCCACTTTCAACACCTTCCCAAGGCCGATCCCGACGCCAGTTCACAACTTGCGACCGGCGCAGGACACCTGCGAGCAGTGCCACTGGCCGAAGAAGTTTTACGGGGGGCAGTTGAAGGTATTCACACATTATGCGAACGACGAAAAGAATACCCTCCGCCAGGTTCGCATGCTCATTAAAACGGGCGGTGGTGATCCCGCGACGGGTGCGCCCGAGGGGATCCACTGGCACATGAACATCGCCAACAAGATCGAGTACGTCGCGGCCGACGAGAAACACCAGACCATTCCCTACGTCCATGTCGAGGACCTTCAGGGACGCGTTACCGAGTACTACGCCAAAGATTCGACGCTCAGCAAAGACCAGATTGCCAAGGCTTCCCGCCATCACATGGATTGCGTGGACTGCCATAACCGCCCCACGCATATCTATGTCTCGCCCGACCAGGCGGTCGATCAGTCGCTGCTGGCCAGACGGATTGACGCCTCTCTTCCCTTCATCAAACAGCAAGCGGTTACGGTTTTAACGGGAACCTACACGACAACCGATGCTGCCACTCAGGCTATCGCTGCCGGATTGCAGGACTTTTACGAGAAGAAGTATCCCGAGATCGCGAAAACGAAGCAACTGGAGATTCGCAACGCGGTGACCGAGGTTCAGCAGATTTTCAAACGAACAACCTTCCCAGAGATGAAGTTGAACTGGCAGACGCATCCCAACAACCTCGGGCACTATTACTTCAACGGATGTTTCCGCTGCCACGACGGACAACACGTCAGCGCCGATGGAAGGGTCATCAGCAAAGACTGCAACCAGTGCCACACGTTGATGGCGGAAACCGAGGGAACGACGAACGTCGCCGCCACGCAACTTCCTGCTTTCCAGCATCCGGTTGATATCGGGGATCTGACTCAGGTCAACTGCTCGGACTGCCACACCGGAGGAGTGGGCCCATAAACGGACCCACCCGCTCCACGCCGAGTTTAGGCTTTGTCGTAAAACTTCAACGCCATGGCTCCGTGCGTCGCCGCGCCACCAGCGCGCAAAGCCGCGGCCAGTAACGAACTTTCGGTGATCTCTTCGCGCGAGGCGCCCGCAACCTTGGCCGCCTTGGTGTGAACTTCGATGCAGTACGGGCACTGCGTTGTGCAGGCAACCGCCAGTGCAATCAGTTCGCGGTACTTTCGCGGAATCGCGCCATCTTCGCGCGCAACGATCTTGTCGAGGTTCAACCAGGCGTTGAACTCCGTGGGGGCAAGCTTGCCCATCTCCTTTAAAAGTCGCAAGTCGGCAGGGTCATGATAGTGATCGCTCATCCACTTTCTCCTCTTGGGCTAGGTTTTCCGGAGGAACCCTGCTCGTATCTTCGTATCAGGGGAAGCTGGGCCCTCAATGTTTCGGCTCGTCAAGAGTAGAGGGAACGAGGGCTTCCAGCAAGTGGCACATTCGCCTTCTATGATAGGTGATTACGCCAGCGCTAAAACTCCCATTTTGCGACGGAAAAAAGTTACGCCGCCGGGTGAAGCCAGCGCACGATTGCGAAGGCGGCGGCGGCCACCAGAGCGGAAGCTGGGATGGTGAGGACCCAGGCCCACACGATGCGCGCCGCGACTCCCCATCGCACGGCGGAGAGGCGCTGGGTAGCGCCCACGCCAACGATTGCGCCGGTGATCGTGTGCGTAGTACTCACCGGAATGCCAGCCAGCGCTGTCGAAAAGAGCGTGATCGCTCCCGCGGCTTCCGCACAAAAGCCTCCCACCGGCTTCAATTTTGTGATTCTGGACCCCATGGTGTGGACGATTCGCCATCCGCCGAAATAGGTTCCCATCGCAATCGACGCATGGGCGGCGAGAATGATAGGCCAATGAAATTTCCCCCAATTGCCGCGTAGTTCCGCCGAACTCAAGAAATGGGCACCATAGAGCGCACTCGCGACGATCCCCATAGTTTTCTGAGCGTCGTTACCGCCGTGTCCCAGGCTGTAGGCGCCGGCCGAAACCAGTTGCAGCTTGCGAAACCACTTGTCGATTCGTTGTGGTGGCTTGTCGCGAAGCATCCAGAACACGGAGATCATGAAAACGAGGGCTAGAATCAGGCCGATTAGCGGGGCGACAACGATAAAGGTGAGCGTTTTATACCAACCGTCGGCGATGATGACATGCCATCCCGACCGCATGACTGCGGCACCCGCATAACCCCCGATGAGTGCGTGGGACGAGGATGTAGGAAGCCCCCACCACCAAGTCAGCAAGTCCCACACAATGGCGCCAAAAAGTCCCGTGATAACGACGTATTGAGTTACCGAATCAATGCGGATCATCCCCGCACCGATGGTCTTCGCGACGGCCGTTCCCAGAAGAAAAGCCGCGACGAAGTTGAAGAACGCCGCCCACACGACGGCCAATTTTGGCGATAGCACACGGGTGGAGACTACGGTCGCAATACTGTTAGCGGCGTCGTGAAATCCGTTGAGGAAATCGAATGTCAGCGCGACCAGAACTGTGACAATCAGCAAAAGCAGGTCAGGTTTCACCAGGGATTCCTGTCGGCGAGCGAGCTCAGGTATTCTTCAACACTACGGTTTCGAGTACGTTCGCCACATCTTCGGCCTTGTCTGTGGCACGCTCCAGAAATTCGATCAGTTCCTTATTCTTGATCAGATTGATGGGATCTTTCTCGCACTCAAACAGCTTGGCAATACCTTGTTCAGCGACCTGATCGGCCTCATTCTCCAGGCGGTTGATCTCCACACAATGCACCAGGATATTGCCGTTTTTGTGCATGAGCGAGACTGCCTTCTGCATCTCCTGGCTTTGTAGCAGGATGATCCTGGCAAGGGCTCCCGCTGCGGCCGGGGGATTTGTGATTCGGTACATGTTGATGCGTGAGCACGCGGCGTTGATGAAATCGAGTACGTCGTCAAGCTTCGAGGCTAACTGGTGTATATCTTCGCGATCGAATGGCGTGATGAAGGTCTGGTTCAGCTTGGTCAGAACGGTGTGCGTCAATTCGTCGCCTTCACGTTCGATATGGCGGATTCGCTCAATTTTTCGCTCCACGTCGCTGTAGTCCGCAAACAGGTCTACCAATGCCCTGGCGCCGGCAATGACATTTGCCGACATGGCCGCGAACATGTCGAAGAAACTGTCATCTCTGGGAATAAGACGGACCATCTCGGGCGATTATGAGAGCAAAAAGCCTGATTCCAAAAAGTGTCGGTAGAGCGAATCACTATCTCACCTCGACTCGAATCCGGTCAAATCGAAGTTCAGAATTCGTGGAAGTCAAGAACGAAAGAATCGGAGGGATGAAACCGCGGGATAAGCGATCGAAAGGCCGGACCGGCAGTTCTGCGAGCTTAACCTCGCCGGCCAACGACTATGGCCGATCGGCGCGGCATTCTGATGCGGGCAATCAGGATCATGGCAAAGACGCTTCCCGCCCCCATCGCGACTCGTTGCAGAAAGCCGAGGAAGACCGTGCTTAGCTCCATTCGACAATCTTGCGATGTTCAGATGGGAGGAACAAGTTACGAAGATGCTACTTCGGACGCAGACACCGTGCCACCACAATGCTTTCTTCAGGTCGGTCCCAGCCGCCTGCAAGCGATCCAACCGAGGGAAGCGCAATTCCTTGCCCATTTCGCAACTCCGCTAGACATCTGAAAACAAGGACCATGCGGCAAAATTGTGATTTCGATCACATCGACATGTGAATCCACATCCCGACAGCTCTGCCGCTTTTCCTGCATTCTGAATTCATCTCAGGGCCACTCCGGTGGCAGCGGTCCACAATCTGGAACGGGGGAAGTCAATGAAGCGCAAATTCAAGACCATGGACGCCAATGAGGCGGTGGCTCACGTCGCATATCGCGCGAGTGAAGTCATCGCCATTTACCCCATCACGCCATCGTCGCCGATGGGAGAGTGGGCGGACCAGTGGGCTTCGGAAACGGTCCCGAACGCCTGGGGGAGCGTGCCTCACGTGATCGAGATGCAGAGCGAAGGCGGGGCCGCCGGGGCTGTACACGGTGCCCTACAGACCGGATCGCTGGCGACAACATTTACGGCTTCACAGGGTCTGCTGTTGATGATCCCGAATATGAACAAGATCGCCGGCGAGCTTACGCCGGCCGCTTTTCACGTCACCGCTCGCACGGTGGCAACGCACGCGCTTTCGATCTTCGGCGATCACTCCGACGTGATGTTCTGCCGGACGACGGGATGGGCCATGCTTTGTTCGAATTCGGTCCAGGAAGCGATGGACTTGGCCCTGGTCGCGCACGCCGCTTCTCTCGAGACCCGGATACCGTTCCTTCACTTCTTCGACGGATTCCGCACCTCACACGAAGTGAACAAGATTGAAATGCTGAACGATGACGATATTCGCTCGTTAGTCAATATGGATCGGGTGATCGAACATCGGCAGCGTGCATTGTCGCCGGATCATCCGGTATTGCGCGGTACGGCGCAGAATCCTGACGTGTTCTTCCAGATCCGCGAGACGGCGAATCGCTTCTATGACGAAGCTCCAGCCAAAGTCCAGGCTGTCATGAACAAGTTCGCCGAGGTTGTCGGCCGGTCGTATCGGCTGTTTGATTACGTCGGGGCTCCCGACGCCGAGCGCGTGATCGTGATGATGGGCTCAGGCGCGGAGGTCGCCCACGAAACCGTCGAGCACCTGAATGCGCGCGGAGAAAAAGTTGGCTTGCTGAAAGTCCGGTTGTACCGCCCCTTCTGCGTGAAATCGTTCCTGGATGCGCTCCCTGCCACCGTTCGACAAATCGCGGTTCTCGACCGTACGAAAGAGTCCGGAGCCATCGGCGAACCGTTGTATGTGGACGTCATCAACGCCCTCCACGAGGGAAAGAACAAGGGCTACGCAGTGCCTGTCGCTTTTGTTCGCGGCCCGGCGGATGGCGCCGCGCGCCGCTCCACGATCGTTGGTGGACGTTATGGCTTGTCATCCAAAGAATTCACTCCGGCGATGGTGAAAGCGGTATACGAAAACCTCGAGAAGACCGAACCGAAAGATCACTTCACGATCGGCATCCATGACGACGTTACGTACACAAGCCTCGACTACGATGCGTCGTTTTCAACCGAGCCTGACAGTGTGATCCGCGCCATGTTCTACGGGCTCGGTGCGGATGGCACGGTTGGTGCGAACAAGAACTCAATCAAGATCATTGGCGAAAATACCGATAACTACGCGCAAGGCTACTTTGTGTACGACTCTAAGAAGTCGGGCGCAATGACAGTCTCGCACCTGCGCTTCGGCCCGCAGCCAATTCGCTCGAGCTACCTGGTCTCAAAGGCGAACTTTGTGGCCTGCCACCAGTGGATCTTCCTAGAGCGCTACGACATGCTGAGCTCGCTGGTTGAGGGCGGCGTGTTCCTGCTGAACAGTCCGTTCGGCAAAGAAGAGGTATGGGACCATCTGCCGCGCCAGGTGCAGCAGCAATTGATTGACAAGAAAGCGAAGTTCTATGCCATCGACGCTTACCAGGTTGCGCGGGACGCAGGCATGGGCTCGCGCATGAACGTCATCATGCAGGTTTGCTTCTTCGCGATTTCAAAAGTGCTGCCGGGAGAAGAAGCGATTGAGGCGATCCGCGAGTCGATCCGGCACACCTACGGCAAGAAAGGCGAAGAGGTTGTGCAAAAGAACATGCGCGCCGTCGACGAGACGCTGGCGCACTTGTTCGAAGTAAAGGTTCCCGCGTCCTCGAGCAGCAAAATCGAGATTCCGGAAGTGTTTCCGGGCGCTCCGAAATTCGAGCATGACGTACTGGGCGCCATCTATGCAGGGAAAGGGGACGAACTGCCGGTAAGCGCGTTCTCCTGCGACGGCACATTTCCGACCGCTACCTCGCAGTGGGAGAAACGAAACCTGGCTCTGGAAATCCCCGCGTGGGATTCGAAAATCTGCATTCAGTGCGGCAAGTGCGCGATGGTATGCCCACACGCGGTCATCCGGATCAAGGTCTATGACAGCAAGCATCTGGAAGGCGCTCCCGCGACTTTCAAATCATGCGAAGCCCGCGACAAGGAATGGGCTGGAATGAAGTACACCATTCAAGTGGCTCCGGAAGATTGCACCGGCTGTGGCGTGTGCGTCGATGTCTGCCCCGTGAAGAACAAGAGCGAGGCGCGCCTAAAGGCAATCAACATGGTGCCGCAACCGCCGCTGCGCGCGCCCGAAAGCGAGAACTGGAACTTCTTTCTGAAGATTCCCGACCTTGACCGCAGGAAGATCAAAGTTGGGACGATCCGGCAGCAACAAGTGCAGGAACCTCTGTTTGAATTTTCGGGCGCCTGCTCCGGTTGTGGCGAGACACCGTATGTGAAGCTGGTCTCGCAACTCTTTGGCGATCGCGCCGTCGTGGCTAATGCTACCGGCTGCTCCTCGATCTACGGCGGCAACCTGCCGACAACTCCGTGGGCGAAAAATGCCGACGGTCGCGGGCCGGCATGGTCGAATTCATTGTTCGAAGACAATGCCGAATTCGGGCTCGGCTTCCGGGTTTCGATCGACAAGCAGACCGAGTTTGCCCGGGAACTCTTGCTCAGCCTCGGCGAAAAAGTTGGTGACGAGCTGACGGCTTCTCTGCTCCATGCGCAACAAAAAGACGAGGCAGACATTTTCGAACAGCGTCAGCGCGTCGACATCCTGAAAGAGAGGTTGCGCCAGCTCGATACCAGCGAGGCTCGGCAGTTACTCGCGGTGGCCGACATGCTGGTGAAGAAGAGCGTCTGGATCGTCGGAGGCGATGGCTGGGCCTACGACATCGGCTATGGCGGGCTCGATCACGTTCTCGCCAGCGGCCGCAACGTGAATGTGTTGGTTCTGGATACGGAAGTTTACTCGAACACCGGCGGCCAGGCTTCGAAATCAACCCCGCGCGGGGCGGTGGCAAAGTTCGCCGCCGGCGGCAAGCCGGGGCCAAAGAAGGATCTCGGTCTCATGGCGATGACCTACGGCAACGTTTACGTGGCAAGCGTAGCGATGGGTGCGAAGGACGAGCACACATTGAAGGCCTTCCTCGAAGCGGAAGCCTATGACGGCCCCAGCATCATCATCGCTTACTCGTCGTGCATCGCGCATGGCGTCGATATGACCACCGCAATGACCGATCAGAAGGTTGCGATCGAGTCCGGGCAGTGGCTGCTCTATCGCTACCATCCTGAACGGGCGGAGGCGGGCGAGAATCCGCTGATGCTCGACTCTCGTGCACCGACGCGCAAGGTTCAGGAATATCTCCTGCAACAGACCCGCTTCAAGATGCTCACCAAGAGCAAGCCGGAAGACGCGGAGCGCCTGTGGAAGCTAGCGCAGCAAGATGTGGAGCGGCGCTATCGCATGTATGAGTACATGGCGAGCCGCAAGACTGAAATCCCAGCAGGCCCGAAAGAGCCCTCTGAGAAAGCTGCAGCCGCCGAGAAGCCGGCGCCTGCAGGAGCGACGCGCTAAGCGCGCGGGGAGGAATACATGGTTGATCTCGGCACGACCTATCTGGGAATGAGGCTCCGGTCGCCGCTGGTGGTTTCGGCATCGCCTCTGTCTCGCGATGTGGAAGGCATTCGCCGCCTGGAAGAAGCCGGCGCCTCCGCGGTCGTCTTGTACTCGTTGTTTGAAGAGCAATTGAGGCAGGAGGAGATGGACCTGGAATATCACATGGCCGCGGGCACCGAGAGTTTCGCTGAGTCTCTCACATACTTCCCGCAGCCGAGCGAATTCCAGACCGGACCTGATGGCTATCTGAATCACATCCGAAAGGCAAAGGCTGCGTCGAGCATCCCAATTATTGGCAGCCTGAATGGCTCGACCCTTGGTGGTTGGACAAAGTTTGCGGCCGAAATCGAGCGGGCGGGCGCCGACGCGATCGAATGCAATGTGTACTACATTCCAACCGATCCGAAATTGAACGCGGAGAGTGTCGAAAAGACATATCTCGAAATTCTGCAGGCGGTGAAAGCGGCGGTGACGATCCCGGTCGCCGTGAAGCTGAGCCCATTCTTCAGCAATATGGCGAACATGGCTCACCGGCTGGACGAAGCCGGTGCGGATGGCCTGGTTCTGTTCAACCGCTTCTATCAACCGGACATCGATCTCGAGGAACTGGAAATCCGCCCAAACGTTCTTTTGAGCACACCGCAGGCGCTGCGCTTACCTCTCACCTGGATCGGAATTCTTTACGGCCGGGTGAAAGCTGGGCTGGCCGCGACCGGCGGAGTTCACAGCGCGGAGGACGCGGTCAAACTGCTCATGGTGGGTGCGAGCGTCACCATGATGTGCTCGGCGCTGATGCGGCATGGGGTCAACCACATCCGGCATGTCGAGCGCGAACTGCGGGATTGGATGGAAAGGCACGAGTACGAATCAGTGGCCCAGATGCAAGGAAGCATGAGCCAATTGCGTTGCCCGGATCCGGGAGCGTTTGAGCGGGCGCAATATATGCGGGCGGTCAAGGGAATGCAGCATATTCATATGGCGGGGTGGCGTTGATGTCAGTCCTTACACAAGTCGCGGATCATATTCATATCGGATCTTCGGACGTGGGAAGCGAGAGAGCACGCCGGGAGCGACGGCGGGCATTGATTGTCCCCCGCGAACATGGGGCCTGGGGCTTGTTGCTTGTTCCAATTATCACGGGAGCGGGCGTCGCGTTTCGCGAGTGCAGCCACATCTTTCCCCTCATTCTTCTGTCTGCCGCCGCGTTGTCGCTCTTCTGGCTGAGAACGCCGGTGGAAAGCCTGCTTGGCACCTCGGTCATGCGGGCTCGGTCGAACGAAGAGTACCGAGCAGTCAAGTCGTTTGTCCTGGGATTGGGCGCAGTGGCCGCGTTGACTCTCGGAGCATTGCTTTGGGCGGGTAGGAACGCTGCGTTGTGGCCCTTGGGCGCTGCGGTTCTCGCCGCATTCGGAGGGCAAGCACTATTGAAAAGGCTGGGCCGGCGTGCGCGAATGCTCTCCGAGATCGTGGGCACCATCGGGCTGACCGCCGCCGCTCCTGCCGCGTACTACGTGATCACCGGGAATTTCAATAACACCGCCTGGATGCTGTGGCTGGCGAACATCCTTTTCACGGGCGACCAGATCCATTACGTGCAATTACGCATTCACACCACGAATGTCGAAGGCTTCCGGGCGAAGCTCGCCAAAGGCTGGGCCTTCGCCGCAGGACAGGCCTTGATGACAGGCGTGCTCACGATCGCCTGCATGAGCCGCTTGATGCCGGCAATTGTCTCCGTGGCGTTCTCTCCTCTTTTATTCCGAGGATGGTTTTACTTTATCCAGGAACCGGCACCGCTTGTCGTTCGGCGGCTGGGATGGAATGAAGTCAAGCACGCAGCTGCGTTCTGCGTACTGTTCATCGCGACGTACACACTAGCGCGGTAGAAACCGCCCGCTAGCTTCCCTCAGCATGGATGCCGCAAAATCCCCACTTCTGGCCACCCCGGACAGAAGTGGGGCACCCTCAGGAATCTTGTTCCAATCAAGGCACGATAACAGCGGCTCCATCCACCGCGTCGTTCTTGACTGCCAGAAGGGCCTCATTCGCTTGATCCAACTGGAACACAGTTACTTTCGGGCGCAAGCCGATCTCCCCAGCCAGCGCGAGAAAATCGCGAGCGTCCGCTCGGGTCATGTTGGCGACACTGCGCAACTGCCGCTCTCCCCACAGCAAGCGGTCATAGTCGAATTGCGGAATGCGGTCGAGATGAATGGCGTTGATGGCGACCACACCGCCCTTGCGCAGGCTGGCAAGGGCGGCGACGACGACGTCTCCGCTGGGAGCAAACGTGACGACGCGATCGAGGTCCACCGGCGGCTTTTGCGTTTCGGATCCAACCCAGGCCGCGCCCAGCGATTCCGCCAGTTTGCGGTGCGATTCTCCGCGCGTAGATACATAAATTTCGCACTTCCAAGCCTGCAAAACAGAAATGGCCAGATGGGCGGACGCTCCAAAACCGAACAGCCCGACGCGCTCACCAGGCTGCACGCCCGCGACGCGCAGGCTGCGGAAACCGATAATTCCCGCGCAGAGCAAAGGCGCGGCGTGAAGGTCATCGAGCTCGGCAGGGAGAGGATAGACGAAATCAGAGCGCGCAAATGCGTATTGGGCATATCCGCCGGCGACGGAATAGCCGGTGAATGTCGGCGAATCGCAAAGATTCTCCTCGCCGCGCTTGCAGTAAGGACAGGTACCGTCGGTTCCGCCCAGCCAAGAAACGCCGACGCGCGATCCGACCGGGATGCCGTCCGTGCCACCATCGATGACTTCGCCCACGATCTGATGACCCGGAATCATACGCAACTGCTGCGGCGGCAACTCCCCTTCAACGATGTGCAGGTCGGTGCGGCACACGCCACAGGCACGTACGCGGAGCAGAACATGCCCGGAGCGAACCCGTGGATCGGCGACCTCAAGAATCTGGAGTGGACTTTGGGCAATCGGCAGCGGCGAGGAAAGGACAGCGGCTTTCATAAGTGTCCACGCTCAGGCTTATGATGCCAGATTCAGAACCAGAGGCGCGCTCACCGGTTCCAGAGTTTTGGACAAAAAGGAACGCATTCCGAAAGTAGCCGTAATAAAGAGAAAGCTGCGGGATAATCTGACCTCCAAGCCGCCAAACGTGCCGAAAGTGTGGAAATCTCACGGGAGAACAGGGTTGCTCCGACCTCCGATTTGTCTTGACTTCGCCCATAATCGAAAGTGATAGTTGTCAGTCGTAATGATATGAAAGTCATTCCGTTGGAGGCCCCCATGCCTGTCTGCACTCGAACTTTCCGTCTGGCAACCCATCTGGTACTGACGTTCCTGGTCCTATGCAGCATTGCCGTGACAGCTTTGGGGCAGGCGAGCTACCAGGCGCAGGTTCGAGGCATCGTCACCGATCAAAGCAACGCTGTGATCGTGCACGCCACGGTCACAATCATGAACGACGCGACCGGGATCTCTCAGAAAACGGAGACGGATGAAAAAGGCCAGTACTTTCTGATAGGCCTGCGGCCCGCCGTTTACAACATCCGGGCAGAGGTCAAAGGATTCCGAGTAGCTGAGAAGAAAGATGTCGTGCTGCAAGTCGATCAGCAGACCACCGTGGACTTTGTGCTTCATCCGCTGGCGGTGAGCGAAACGATGGAAGTGACTGAGACCGCACCTCTGCTCGACACGGAAAGTGCGACCTTGGGAACCGAGATCACCAACGAAGCGATCAAGGAATTGCCTCTCATCAATCGCAGTTTCTTCGGGCTCACTTTTCTCGCGGCGGGCGTGACCGAGGTTTCGGGATCTGGGACCAGCGACAACTATCCATCGGGCACGAATTTCACTTCGAACGGGCAACGGAACGCGACGGCCGAGATCCGGCTCGACGGATCGTTGCTGAGCGCTCCGGAGCAGGGCGAAGGAGGAAACTCCAACGTTTACTACGAGCCGATTGTCGAAGGCCTGCAAGAGATGAAGGTGCAGAACAACAGCTTTTCGGCCGAGTTCGGCAATAACGGCGGCACGGTCGTGAACATGGTGATGAAGAGCGGAACCAATGCCTTTCATGGCAGCGGCTGGTATTTCCTGCAACGGCCGCAGATGGACGCTCGGGATTTCTTTAATCCGAAATATATTACGGGTAACCCAATTCCCAATCCCAAGCCCAACAGCCGACGCGATCAGGGAGGATTCTCGCTCGGTGGACCGATCAAGAAGGACCGCACATTCTTTTTTGTGGACTTCGAGAAGGTGCGGAGCTCGAGCGCGCAGAGCGGCGTAGCTACAGTACCCACTCTGGCAGAGCGCCAGGGAGATTTCTCCGCAGACATGAATCCCGATACAGGTCTGCCCCAAAACATCTATGACCCGACGCCGCAAGGTTGCGGAGTGCCGTGCGTAAACAGGCCGCAAGTGCAGTACAACGGTCAACTGAACGTGATTCCGCCGAGTGAGATCGACCCGATCGGGCTGGCTGTCCTTAATCTCTATCCAAAGCCGAACAACGCCAACCCGGAATTCAACAACTTCAACTGGACGACCACGACAAATGCTCCGGATTATCAGTTCGACATTAAGGTGGACCACCAACTCAACGACAAGCACCGCCTGAGCGCGCGCTACAGCCGGGGCTGGTACAACTTCACCACTCCGCTGAACCTGGGCGACGGCTTCGACAATGACGGAATCAAGAGCGGAGTGACCGTAGCACAAAACGGTTCGCTTGAGTACACTTGGACCGTCAATCCGAGAATCGTCTGGACCAGCCGCATCGGGCTCGACCGCGTGCACGAACTTTCCGTTCCGGGCATTCCTACGATTTCCAGCTTCAACGCCTCATTACCAACCGGCGTACAGGGATTGCCCGCTGTATTTGAACAGGCCAACGGCATCGACAAGATGCCCACATTCCAGATGCAAGGAAACCTGCCATGGACCAATCTCTATGACCAGTGCTGTATCAACACGAGTTTCGGGCACACGCTGGTAAGCTACTCGTCTCAGGTCGTGATTTCCCACGGGTCGCACCTGATTAAGATCGGCGGGGAGCAGAGGATTTTCTATAACAACTTCTGGCAGCCGAATTATCCGACCGGATCGCTGACCTTTACGGATGACGTCACTTCTCCGAATCCAAACAGCAACTTCGATCCATCCGGGAATACTTCAGGAAACCCGTTTGCCAGCCTGGCATTTGGATACGGCGACAATATCAACGCGACGAATCAGCTCGTCGTGACCCCGTCGGTTGCAAACCGGTCTCTCGAAACCGGCTTCTATGTTCAGGATGACTGGAAGGTTAATTCGAAATTAACGCTGAATCTGGGCTTGCGATACCAGTGGAGTTCGCCCTACACATCGCGGAACAATCAGATCGAGTTCAGCAATTTCACGGCCGACAGCGGCGTGAATATTCCTTTGAACACCGTTCCCGCAACCGCGCCTATCGGCACGCTGAGTACGCAGGGAGCTTTACAGTCGATTGGTTTGAGTTACCCTTCGTCCCAGGAACTGCTGGGCACCACGCAGTTCGCCACTTCGAGCAACAGGACAATTCCGACGTACCGCAAGGATATTGGACCGCGCCTGGGATTTTCCTACCAACTTAATTCGCAAACAGTTGTACGCGGTGGAGCCGGCATCTACTTCGGCATGAGCCCGGCGACGAACTTCCAATATCCGGGAACCGCATTCCGCAAAACGGCGAACCTGTTTTTTACGAACGACGACTTTGCGACGCAATCGGCGACGCTCGAGAACCCCTTCCCGGGTGGATTTACCCCACCGCAAGGCAGGCAGTATGGACAGTTTGCAAACTGGGGCTATCAGAATCCAAACGATCTGGGCACGAGCGCGGCACGAGATGCTGAACTTTATCAGTGGAACCTGGGCATCCAGCGGCTGCTGCCGAGCCAGATTGTGCTGGGCGTCGACTATTCCGCCAATCGAAGCACACATTTGCCATGGTCAGGGACGAACAACCGTGACTTCATTCCGTCTGCATTGTTGTCACAGATTTCAGCGGCAGAGACGCCAACAGATTCGACATGCCAATTCGACAGCTGCGTCAGCAACTTCCTGCAGACTTTTGTGGGCAACCCGTTTTATCCGCTCTTCAATGCGCCTTGCACACCTTCGGCGTCGAATCCCTGCTTCAACGAACCCAATTCGAACTACGGCAATTCGACGCTTCCACTGAGCTATTTGCTGAGTACATATCCGCAATTTGCCCAGGACTTCGAAGGTCTCATGGTCGAAGGGGCAAGTTCCTGGTACAACGCACTGCAGATCCGCTTCCAGAAACGCACCACGCATCATGTCAGCTTTGAGGGCAGTTACACGATCTCGAAGGAAACCGACTATTCTTCGGCCGGCAGAAACAACTGGGTGGGAGCTTTAGGCCTTGGCCTGCCGCAGCAACTTGACCGCTTAAATGCCGAGCACAGCATTGGCGCCAATGACACGCCGCAACGCCTGGCGGGTGCCGTAGTCGTCGATCTGCCGATCGGTCGCAAACAGTGGATCGGCGGCAATATGAACCGCGCGGTCGATGCCGTAATTGGAGGCTGGTCCATTTCGACTCTGATCACCGAACAGTCCGGCCAGCCGATGGCCATCGGAATGGCAACCGCCAGGCTGGCCAGTGGCAATCAGCGTCCAAATGTGGTCTGCCCGCAACTGAAGACCGGAATCAGCATGCACACGGTGGCCCTGAACTGGCAAAACGTAGGCAACGGCGGAAACACGCCGGCTTTTCTTAACGCAAACTGCTTCGCCGACCCCGGCGACCAGAATCCCGGCAATGCTCCCCGCTACTTTCCGGGACTGCGCGTCGATGGCATCCACAACATGGACGTGAACCTCTACAAGTCGTTCGTGCCGAAAGAAGGCACCCGACTGGAAGTGCGAGCGGAAATATTCAATGCCACCAACCATCCGCGTTTCGGGCAACCGAATTCGGGAGTGGGTGATCCTTTTTTCGGCACCATTACCAGTGATGCGATCGGCGAAACGGCGCGCTTCTTCCAGTTTGGAGTGCGTTTTGAGTTCTAAGAAACATTAGAAATTCCCGCTGGAAAACTCTGGATTTTTGTCCCGGAGATCGTGTCTGCTGCAGTCCTGGAGAGGAAGATGCAGAGAAGATCATTCTTGAAAGCAGGCGGCGCCCTTACTCTAGCGAGTATTGGCGCCAAGCCGCTGTTGGCACGCATTCCACCGCATAATTTCGACCGCTACGATTTCGGATCTGGACCTCCCGTATCCGACCGGCTTTATCAAGGACCGTTCTCGGCCGACGACTACCCGAGCTGGAATGTGGTAATGGGCCTGACGCCGTCTCATGAAGTGGTACCAAATTACGGGATGGGCCTCATCACGTACATCTGCGACGAGGTTGGGCCCGGGAAGAAAGACGGCGAAACTCAGGCACAATCGATCGAGAACCTCGTAAAGCTGTCCCTGGGCACGAAGCTGTACATCCGCGTCAACTGGAAAGACGTACAGCAACGGCCAGGAAAACTCGATCTTTGCGAGCATTGGAAACTCACCTTCGATCTGGCGCGGCAATATCAGAAGCGCATCGGGTTTCGCGTGATGATGAGCAATCCGGACATTCCCGATTCCCCGTTGCCCGAATTCCTGCGCGACAAGATTCCGATGGTGAAAATGGGCGATTGGCAGAAGCGTACACGGTATGAGCCCCGCTACGACGATCCGGCATTCCAGGCTGCCTATCGCGAGTTGGTCGATCTTTTAGCGGACACCTATGACGGTCATCCCGACGTCGAGTACGTGGACACCTTCATGTACGGATTCTGGGGCGAAGGCCACACCTGGCCATTTGAGACAAACCCCTTTCCTGACAATGTGACTGCCGAAAACACTTTTGTGGATATGTTCCAACACCAACTGCAACGATGGAAGAAGACACCGCTGGTCACGAATACACAGCCGGACTTCAGCAAGGTGGGCAATTCGGAACTGGTGGAGCGCACCGTACGGAGCGGCAACTGGCTGCGTACCGACACGATTTTTATTGAGAACGAGCAGATCGAAGAACTGAGCAATCGGCCTCCGTGGACCGCCGTCGCAATCGAAGTGGGAATGTCCGACGGATCGCCGAAGAGCCTGCGGTTCGACGAAGGAATCACCTACACGGACAATGCTATCCATCACGCTCAGGATGCTGCTCCTTGTTACTTTTCGCTGTGGAACTGGCATCGCATCCAGGCCGACCGCATCCTCAACTACTATCACCAGTTTCCTGACGCAATTGACGGCCTGGCACGGAAAATCGGTTACCGGGTGCGGCCTTCGTGGGTGTGGACCTACGAGGAGGGTGGATATCCAGGGTTGATTCTCGGATTCGTCAATGATGGCGTCGCCGGTGTTCCGGGCGTGCTTCGCGTCTCCGTTGCCAGCGAGGACGGGAAGGTGAATGTCGGCGGCTGCCTCGACGCGGGATATCCGTTACCGGGAAAAGTGCGGCAAGCGAAATTCGCGCTGCCCAAAGGAACGAAGTGGAAAGGCCTGCGACTTAAGGGCGAGATTGAAGTGAAGGGGCAGCGATATCCAGTACGTTGGGCCTGCCGGCAGAAGTTAAATGAAGATGGCAGTCTGACCTTACGAACGACCGCGGGGCTTGGACAGGAAGATGGCACCCCATGACATTTCCCGATCTGGCCCTTCCAAGCCTCAGCAGTTGAAAACCTTGAACCGCCAAGGCATGAAGGCGCACGAAGGGACATCTTGCACCTTGGCACAGGAGAAATCTCTGCAATGAACTTTCGCAAATGGTTTGCTGCTTTGGTCTTGTGCATCCTGGCGCTGGGATTGGAAGCTGCCACTTATCCGGACAAACAGGGCTGGGAAAATTACGTTCGCATTGGGGCCTACGGCCTGAAGGGCGGAGATGCGGTCGAAATTGTGCGCAAGGCGCAAGAGAGTGGCGTGTTTGGCATCGAAGTCGACAACGACATCCCTGGCCGATATGAGAGTTTCGTGCATCCCGAAGAAAAGCTGAAAGCCATTCACGATGTGGCCAGCGAGGCTCATAAGGTCGGCAATCATGCCTTTGTGTACATCGCCGGGACGGAGTGCATCACAGCTCACGCCGATCAGACTCCGCACACGATGGCCAAGGAACATCCGGATTGGCTGCAGCGAAAAATCAGCGGTGAACCCGCCATGTTTGGCGGTGGAACAGCATTCTGGATCCGAGCCGGTGACGAAGATGTGTGGGTGAGCCCTTACGCCACCGAGTGGCGAAAAATCTACATGGAGCGTGTGCGCCAGATTGCTGGAACGGGCATTGACGGCATTTATGTGGACATTCCGTATTGGATGACTCATTTCGAAGGCTGGGAAAATACCTGGGCCAGCTTCGACGACTACACAGTGGCCGCCTTCAGGCAACAGACAGGGCTTGACGCCAAGAAGGATCTCAAACTCGGGGACTTTGCCGATCCAGCCTTTCGCAAGTGGGTTGAGTTCCGGATTCAAACGTTCACCGACTTCATGAGCGAAATTGATCGCACCGCGAAGTCGGTCAATCCTGAGATCAAAACCATTCCTGAAATTTATCCGGGCATTGAAGAAGAAGCGGTGCGAGTGGGAGCCGATGTCTACAGCCTGTACGCCGTGGTGGACGCGATTGCGCACGAGTATGAATTCGGGGAAGGCGACCACATGGCATCGTCGCGCACGCCTCTGGATTGGTTCCGCTACCAGGTGGGGATGCATTCGTTTCGCGCCTTCGCCCAAGGCAAGCCAACGTGGATCCTGAATTACTCCTGGGATGGCGACAAGAAAGTGGATGCGCGTGAGGCCATGATGAACCTGGCAATGTCGCAGGTCATGGTGGGAGCGAATTTCTGGGACGCGCCCGGGCATTCGATGGCAGGGTCGAATGATCTGCCCACCCGAAAGAAAATCTTTTCATGGATTGCGGCACACGAAAAAACGTTTTATCTGCCGCGCTCCCCGATCGATCCCATCGGTGTTTACTTTTCTCCGGACACGAGGAATTTCTATGCGGATGAATTCCTGAACTCGTACCGCGGCATCCTGATTCTCTTGATGCAACAGCATCTTGAGTTTCAGATCGTGACTCCGCGGACGCTGGAGCAGTTTGCCGGCAAGACTCTGGTATTGCCGGACGTACGCGTGTTGGATAGCCGCGAAAAGCAGTGGCTAGACGACTTTGTCGGCAAGGGGAACCGGTTGGTGATCACCGGGAATAATGCGGATGGATTTCGGGACTCCGCTAACATCAAGCTTTTTCCGACTTGCCCTGGAAAAGCGTATAACGCCGACCTGGTGAAAGATTTTGATCATGCATCGCCCGACGCACAGCGCGAGTTCCTGGATAGCCTTCAGGGCTCGAGGAAGGTCCGGATCAAGGCTGGCCCTCGTGTGGCGACTTCGATCGCACATACTTCCGATGGGCATGTGAATGTGTTCTTCGCAAATTTCGACGGGCTGCGGGGAGGATCGAATCCCATCCAGACGCCGCAAAGCGGAGTTGAGGTGACGCTGCAGGCTGGCTCAAGTGGAAAGGGATATTTCTTGCCATTTCTTGGCGACGCGCAGCCAGTCGAAGGGAAACGTCAAGGCGACAGTATCCAGTTTTCGCTGCCGCCAATCACAAGGGGAGCAGTGTTCTGGTACGAACCCTAGTATTTTCGAGGAAAGCAGGACTCTTATTGTTTTCCTCCCGATTCCCAGTTCCTGCTACGCGACACGGCTTCATTCCATCGAGAACGAAGTGATTCCGCTTGCGATCGCGGCATGCGTGGCTCGAAGCGCTGTTGATTCCCATCGCTGGCGGGATCAAGACCATCGGGCCATAATCCCACTGCCCTAGCCGCAAGCAGAGCCGCCCCGAGTGCGGTGGTTTCCGTCACTGCAGGACGTACAACCGGTACTCCAAGAATGTCCGCCTGAAATTGCATCAGGGCATTGTTGGCCGCGGCGCCGCCATCGACTCGCAACTCCTCCACTTCATCACCGGAATCTTTGCGCATAGCGTCGAGAAGATCTGCAACCTGGTACGCAATACTCTCAATCGCCGCTCGCGCGATATGGCCTGCCGTCGCACCTCGCGTCAGCCCGAAGATCGAACCGCGGGCATAGGAATCCCAGTGCGGGGCCCCCAATCCAACGAAGGCGGGAACAAAATAAACGCCTCCATTGTCGGAAACCGAGTTAGCCAAGGCCTCGACGTCCACGGATTTCTTGATGACACCGAGACCATCGCGCAGCCACTGGACAACGGCACCCCCCACGAAAACGCTGCCCTCAAGGGCGTATTCGGTGGTGTCGTCGATCTTCCAGGCAATCGTGGTGACTAGACGGTTGGACGAAGGAACCGCACGCGTGCCGGTGTTCTGCAGCATGAAGCATCCGGTGCCGTAGGTGTTCTTCGTCAGGCCCGGACTATGACAGTGCTGACCATACAAGGCTGACTGTTGATCGCCCGCAATCCCCGCAATCTGAATTCCCTCCAGACCTGGCAGTACACTCTCTCCGAAACTGCCGCTGGAGGCGCGCACCTCCGGCATCATCGACAGCGGAATGTGAAAAAGATTCAGGAGTTCGCGGTCCCACTTCCCGCTGTGAATGTCGAAGAGCATGGTTCGGGAGGCGTTGCTGACATCGGTGGCATGAACCTTGCCTCCGGTAAGTTTCCAGATCAGCCAGCTGTCGACCGTGCCAAAAGCGAGGCGCCCGGCTTCGGCAAGCGGGCGCGCTTCGGCGACATGGTCGAGCATCCAGGAAATTTTGGTAGCGGAGAAATATGAGTCGATCAATAATCCAGTCCGCTTCTGGATCAACGGCTCGTGTCTTTGTTCGACGAGTTGGCGGCAAAGATCAGCGGTGCGCCGATCCTGCCAGACGATTGCGTTGTAAATGGGCTTCCCGGTCTGGCGATCCCAGACGATCGTGGTTTCTCGCTGATTGGTGATACCGATTGCGACGATGTCATTGGCGTGCACGACCGCACGGTCGACGGCTTCCCGGGCAACCTCAAGTTGCGACGATGCGATCTGTGACGGATCGTGCTCGACCCAGCCCGGTCGCGGAAAGATCTGATCAAATTCGCGCTGAGCGACGGATCGCAGTGCTCCGTCTCCGTCGAAGATCAGAGCTCGAGAACTGGTCGTGCCCTGGTCAAGGGCGAGAACGTATGACACAGCAGTCTCCTCGATTCGGGCGAACTCGAAATCACGCGGCCGGGCGCAAGAAGCGGCGAATCCCGAAATCATACAATCCAGCCCCTGCGATGCCACCGAGCAACGGTGCTATGACCGGAATCCACCAGACGCGCGATCCGTCGGTGATGCCGTTGTTGCGAAAGCCGACGCAGACGGCAAACAATCGCGGACCAAAATCGCGCGCCGGGTTGATGGCATAGCCGTGCATCCCTCCGAAGCTCATGCCAATGGCGACAACCACCAATCCGATCAGAAGCGGACTGAGGTTAGCGCCCGGAGGCATGTTGAACTCATCAGTAATCGCAAAAATCATAAGGACCAGCAGGCCAGTCCCGATGAATTGATCAAGAAACCCTGCTTGTGGTTGACCGGGAAACGCCGGAAAGGTTGTGAACACACCTGCGGTTCGTTCCAGGTTCGGGTCGACTTGATGAAATGCCGGTAGATAATTCCAGAAAACAAGAGCTGCAGCGGCGAATGCTCCGACACTTTGTGCGATGGTGTAGGGCAGCACTTTGCGCCAGGAAAACCCTCGAAACAAGGCGAGAGCCAAGGTCACCGCCGGATTCAGGTGGGCGCCGGAAATTTTTCCGGCGATGTAAATCCCCATGGTCACCGCGAGACCCCATCCCAGAGTGATATTGGTGAAACCTCCATGGATGGTTTCGCCGGGATTCTTTGTGGGGAACAGAACAACCATGGCCACGACACCGGTACCGAAAAGCATCAATACAAATGTGCCGAGAAATTCCGCGATCAGTTCCGCTGTTAATGTGGGCTTGGAGGTCATTTCGTCGTCCCGTGACGCCGCCGCATTTAAATTGCGAAGTAGTCTATCAGGGCTAAACACCGGACGAGGGATCAGAAAGGACCTGGCAATTCCTGGGCACCATCCTCCGCGCAACAAATATAGACCTGCGGATCGATGCCAGTTTTCTCCCGGAAGCGCCCCGCGATCTGATCAGAGAAGTCCCGGGCGTGTTCTTTGCGGACCAGATTCACAGTACATCCGCCAAATCCACCTCCCGTCATCCGACCACCGATAAATCCCGGCAGTCCATGTGCAGACTCCACCATCACATCCAATTCACGACAACTCACCTCGTACAAGTCACGCAGGCTGCGGTGGGACTCGCACATTAGCGCGCCCATTCGCTTTATGTCCCCACGGCGAAAAGCATTGGCGGCATCGAGAGTTCTCTGGTTTTCATGAATGACATGAGAGCAGCGTTTCAAAATCGCCGGAGGGAGATCGGATGCGTGCTGCTCAAGTAGCTCAAGGGAAACATCGCGCAACGCGCGAACGCTCGGATTCCGCTGGGCAAAATATCGCACGCCTTCCTCGCACTCGGCGCGGCGAATGTTGTAGGTTCCGGTCGCAAGGTCATGCTTCACCATCGTATTGCAGACGACCAACTGCACGTCCGGAGGTACCGGCGCCAATTCGTAAGAAAGGGAGCGGCAATCCAACAGGATCGCATTCCCCCTTTTTCCGGCGCAGGAAACGAACTGATCCATGATTCCGACTCTTGCGCCTACAAAATTGTTTTCCGCCTGCTGGCAAAGTCGTGCAATTTCGGGAATCGGCAACTCCATCCCGCTCCAGTTCAACAAGGCCAAGGCTGATGCGACCTCAACGGAGGCCGACGAACTCAGCCCGGCGCCGATCGGAACTTCGCCATGCAGCAGCAGGTTTGCGCCAGAGAGATTGACACCCTGTTGCGCCAGCGCCAGCGCTACTCCGACGACGTAGTCACACCATTCGTTCAGGCGCCGAGATGGCAGATGGTCGAGATCGAATTCAAAATGGCCGCTGAACTCCGCGGAGTGAAGGACGAGTTTCCGATCCGAGCGGGGGCCGAGCGCAACGTAGGCTGAGAATCCGATCGTGGCGGGCAACACATAGCCATCGTTGTAGTCTGTGTGCTCGCCGATCAGATTGACACGTCCGGGAGCCCGGAATATGCGTGGTCGAAACGCGAATAAATCGGCAAAACGATCGGCAAGATGGGCCGCCTTCATCCGTACAGTTGATCCTTTCTCCAGGACCAAGTATTGTCTCTTACTTTTGTGACGAACGGGTGAAAGTGGTCGAGCATCGTCATTTTCGCCGTATTACAGGGTTTACATTTGGCCGCGCGGCAAGTATTCGGCCAACTGGAAGTCATGGTTTTTTCGCTTGTGCCATTCTTAAAACCGAAACTCGAAGTCGGCGTCAGGGGATCCAGCGGCCCATATCGGCACGAAAGATCTCATGCGAAAATTGACATCTTGCGATGTCAGTTCTTAAGATTAATTACTCTGCGTTAATCAAGTCCGTTTGGACCAACGTTGATTTTCATCGCGTTGACGGCAAACACTTATGATTACAGTCAAAGATGTGTCGAAGAGGTACGCTCGCACGATTGCGGTCGACCAGATTTCCTTTGAGGTGGCGAAGGGCCAGATCGTTGGATTCCTGGGTCCGAATGGCGCCGGCAAGACAACCACCATGCGGATTTTGACGTGTTTTCTGCCGCCTTCTTCAGGAACGGCGAATGTGGCGGGGTTCGATGTTCTGGAGCAGCCTCTCGAGGTCAAGAAGCGAATCGGCTATCTGCCCGAGACCCCCCCCATCTACCCAGAAATGGAAACATCCGAGTATTTGAAGTTCGTCGGCAAACTGAAAGGCCTCTCCGGCGGAACTCTGCTGAAACAGGTGGACTATGTTTCCGAACGGTGTTCCATCGGCGACGTGCGTAACAAACTTCTTGGAAAGCTGTCGAAAGGCTATCGGCAGCGCGTAGGGCTGGCTCAAGCCATTATTCACAACCCGGATGTGCTTATTCTCGATGAGCCGACCGCCGGTCTTGATCCCAAGCAAATCAACGAGACTCGGGATTTGATCAAGAGCCTGGCGGGAGATCACACCATCATTCTCAGCACGCACATCTTGCCGGAAGTGGAGCAGACCTGCGAGCAGGTCATCATCATAAACAAGGGCAAGCTCGTGGCGACTGACTCGGTGCGAAATCTGCGGTCCCGGGGACGCGGGGCCGAATCGGTTCTCGTGGAAATCGCGGGACGGACAGGTACGCTTGAAGTGCCGGCAGTTCAGCACAAACTGGAGCAGGTATCCGGCGTAAACCATGCAGTATGCAAAGAGCAGGGCGATAACCGTGCGGTTTTTGAAGTGCAGGGTCAGAAAGGGCAGTTAGTGCGAGGCGACATTGCCCGTGCAGTCGTGGAATCCGGATGGGACCTCAACGAACTGCGGCTGTCTTCCCTGAGCCTTGAGGAAATCTTCCTGCAGCTCACCGGAAGTGAAGCACCCGCCGAGATTGAGAAAGTGGCAGCCGAGGAGGCCAAACAATGAGGAACGCCTGGGTCATCTGCCGGAAGGAGTTGGGCAGCTACTTCGTATCGCCGGTTGCCTATGTCTTGCTACTGCTCTTCGGCCTGATTTTTGGCTATTTCTTCTGGACTGCCATCGAATTCTACGTCGTGGAGGGCGTGGAGATGCAGATGCGCGGCCAGATGTTCCCCATGAACGTCAACGAGCAGATCATCCGGCCGCTCCTGTCGAACACGAGCGTGATCGGACTATTCATGATTCCGCTGATTACGATGCGTTTATTCGCGGAAGAAAAGCGGACTGGGACGATCGAGTTACTGGCAACCTCTCCCGTCCGGGATTTCGAGATCATCACCGGCAAATGGCTCGCTGCAGTGATTATGTACGGCTCTCTGCTCTTATTTACCGCCCTGAACTTCGCTTTCCTCTTTCGCTATGGCAACCCGGACTGGAAACCCCTGCTCGTCGGGTATCTGGGAGTGCTGTTGCAAGCCGGGGCGCTCTTAGCGATCGGGACTTTCATTTCAACATTGACCAGAAATCAGATCATTGCTGGAGCTGCAACCTTTGCTGTTTGTCTGTTGCTTTATGTTTCCGGCTGGGTTTCGAGTTTCGAAAGTGCGACGTGGGCGAAAGTGCTGGCCTACATATCGGTGGCAACCCATACCGAGTCGTTCATGCGCGGGGTGATCGATTCCAAAGACGCGATTTTCTATCTCACTGTAATTTTCCTGGGACTCTTCTTGACCGCTCGTTCTCTTGAGTCCCTGCGCTGGAGGTCGTAGATGGCAAGCGAGTGGCTTAAGGCGAGGCAAACCAAGTACGCGGCTTACGCGACGACTTATATCATTATTGCGATTGCGGCTGTCGTTATAATCAATATCCTCGCCGACCGCTTCAACAAGTCATACGATTCGACATCGAACAAACGCTACAGCCTGTCGGAGCAAACTGCCAAGATCGTCAAATCACTGAAACAGGACGCGACGATCACTTACTTTAACCAGAACACCCACTTCCGCGAAGGAAGGGACCTGCTCGATGAGTACGCGAACCTGTCACACAAGGTTCATGTCGCCTACGTCGACCCCGACAAGGATCCGCAACTGGCGCGGGAAGCGGGAATCCGGAACCTCGGGACCGCAGTGGTGCAGATTGGCGACAAGAAAGAAGAAGCGAAGGGCATGACGGAAGAAGGCGTCACAGGAGCCTTCATTCGAGCATTGAAGAATACGACTCGTACGGTCTGTTTTGTCGCCGGAAGCGGCGAGCATCAACTCGACGACAGCGACCGCGAAGGTTTATCGCACTTTAAGGATTCTCTCGCGAAGGATAACTACGAAACGAAAGCGATCGACTTGCTGCAGAAAGCAGAAGTCCCGGCTGAGTGCACAACCTTAATCGTCGCCGGGCCAACACGTAATTACGAGCAACCTGAAGTCGACGCGATCAAGAAGTATGTTGAAGCCGGTGGACGAGCCTTGTTTATGCTCGACCCACCCTTGAAGATGGGCCGCTCCGAGATCGCAGACAACGATGGTTTGGCGACGGTTTTGCAGAGCTGGGGCGTGACCTTGGATAAGGACCTCATCCTCGATCTGAACCCGCTGGGTCAGATGGTTGGGTTGGGACCTCAAGTTGCGCTGGTGACTGCGTACGAGTCGCACCCGATCGTTTCGGAGATGAAAGGAACCGCGGTCGGCATTCCCTTGGCCCGATCTCTGCAAGTGAAGAACACTGATAAGAGCAGTGTGGAAAAACTTTTCGACTCCTCCAGCAGCAGCCTCGCGACCAATGATCTCAACTCGCCGAAGATCAATTTGAAGGATCCCAAGAACAAACAAGGGCCATTCACGCTGGCTGCCGCTGGGACATACAACACTGGGAAGGAAAACTCCCAAGGGCGATTCGTGGTGGTAGGAAGCTCGTCGTGGGTGTCCAATCGCTTTGTCAACTTCAACGGCAACGATGACCTCGCGCTGAATACGATTAACTGGCTCTCCTCCGACGAGGATTTGATTTCGATCCGGCCGAAACCGGAGGACGACCGCCGCATCACGATGACGAAGGGGCAAATGAGCATGGTAAGGGCCACGAGCCTTTTGTTGCTGCCGGGGATCGTGCTTATTCTCGGGATTGGAGTCTGGTGGAAGAGGAGGTAACAACGACTTCTGAAAGTCTGACTTGATACCATGAAACTTCGCGGACTGCTTGTCACGACTCTCGTACTGTGTGCCCTTATAGGTGCCCTGTACTGGTCTTCCCATCGCAAACCCAGCGACGAGGTCTCCAGCAAATCGGCAGACGCTCCCTCAATCCTGAAACTCGATGAGGGCGGGATTACAAAGCTGGAGATCAAGAAAAAAGGTGCGGACTCGATTGTCCTTTCGAGGACGAGTGCAAACTCGTGGCAGATTGTAGAGCCCGAGCACTTGCCCGCGGACGAATCGTCGGTTTCGAGCGTGTTGTCTTCCATATCCTCTTTGAATTCTCAGCGCCTCGTCGTTGACAAGGCGACCGATCTGAAATCCTATGGCCTCGACGAACCCAGCCTTGAGGCGGATATTTCTGAAAAAGACGGCAAGAGCCAGAAACTACTGATTGGGGATGACACTCCGACCGGTGGCTCGGTTTACGCAGCGCTCGCCGGAGATCCGCGTGTTTTCACCATTGCCAGTTACAGCAAAACCAGCCTCGACAAGTCGGTGAACGATCTGCGCGACAAGCGATTGGTGACGATCACACCAGACAAAATCAGTCGATTGGAGCTGACTAAGAACAACGAGAGCCTTGAGTTCGGGCGCAACAAAGAGGAGTGGCAGATTCTGAAGCCGAAACCGCTTCGCGCCGACAACTTCCAGGTGGCCGAACTGGTGCGCAAGGTAGCGGGCGCGCGGATGGATTTCAGCGGATCGAGCACAGAAAAAGAAACAGAGGCTGGATTTTCGCACGGAACTCCCGTGGCCACGGTGAAGGTGACGGACCAATCGGGAACGCAGGAGCTGCAAGTCCGAAAGGATAAAGACGCTTATTACGCGAAATCGAGTGTAGCTGAAGGAAGTTACAAAGTTGACTCGGATCTAGGGAAGTCACTCGACAAAGGACTCGATGATTTTCGAAACAAAAAAGTTTTCGATTTCAGCTACAACGATCCCGCAAAAATCGAGATGCATAATGGCTCAAAGGCTTACTTCCTGACTCGCAGCGGCGCGGATTGGTGGTCGAACGGGAAGAAAGAAGATGGTGAGAGTGTAGAGGCGTTGGTTTCAAAGCTGCGCGACTTAACCGCAGATAAGTTCGAGGATTCTGGCTTTTCAAATCCGACGATTCAAGTGATCGTCACGTCGGATAGCGGCAAGCGGGTAGAAAACATCTCGATCGCGAAAACCGGCAGCGGGTACCTCGCGAAACGCGAAAATGAGCCGACACTTTACGCGCTTTCTGGGAACTCGATCGAGGAGCTTCTGAAGGCCGCGGACGATGTAAAGCCGGCTGCGGCACCCCCGGCTAAGAAATAAACTGGCGGATTGGCCAATGCGGCTGTTCCCAGGTCACTGCTGGCTTGTAAGCGTGGGGACGACGGCGACATCGATCGTTCCGGGATCGTCGCGCAGCTTGATGTATAGCGTTTTCGTTTTCGGTAGTGGAATCGTCAGCGCGTCCTCGACGAAGCCCTCGGGAACTTCCACGGAATTCACAAAGTCTGGATCCGTACTCACTGCGTCCAGCAGAAACAACTTGTCGCCACTGAGCGTGCATTGTTTTTCCGGCGCTGGAACGCAACGAACTCCCTTCAACACCGGAATCCGGACCAGATTCACCAATGGCTGCCAATCTCCCTCGATCCCATCCCCCATAATGGGGCGGAATTTGAGCGGCCCAAACGCCGAGGGGCCGAGCAACTTCATCGGGTCGAGCACCGCGAAGACCGTCTTCGAATCCTGCATGGTCAGATTGCCATCCTTGAATCCAAGCAAAACGCGGAACGATTCGTCCGCCGTTGAGACTTCGATCTTCTCCGATGGCAGAAATGTTTCGGGAACCTGTGCGTGCAGGACAAAATTGAGCCGCGCATCCTGCGGAAGCTCGTCTGCACTCCCGAGGTGGACGAGCGGCGGAGCCGTATCATCCAGCTGGACGCTTTTGTTGAGCAGGCTGACTTTGGGCCGCCAGGCTCGAATATCGGTTTTCAGGTCCAGGACTCGGCCATCCTTAAGCGTGATATGAGCCACGATGACATCGCCGGGATGCAAGTTTGAATTGTCGGCCGTGTCGTGCGAGGTCAACTTCAGTTCGTCCTGCTGGTTCGCTCTCGCGAGTGATTCCGGAGCGAAGTGAAGTCCGTGGAGCTCAAGAGCGCTTACCTGGTCGAGACGCGTGCCCTTCAGAACTCCCTCCAAATCGCCGGCATGGATAGTGAAGCTATCGAGTCGCGCCGCCTCTGCATAGGTATGCAATGGAATTTCGTCAGCTTCCCGGAGGCCGTATTTCTTGATCGACATCGTCAGCGATCCGGCGCTTGCATTTTGCAGCGGAACCTTGACCTCGAGTTCATCGGGCTTCGGAGACTTCCATTCTGCCGGCAAGGTCCTGCCCTGTTCATCCCGCAGCGTAACTTCACTCACGCAACACGCGTCGGACGACTGCAAGTGGAGAGTATCCTCGCGGCCAACGATCAAAGCACTCGCATCCTTGGATGCGACGATCCATTGTCCACCCCTCGAAGTGCGCAAGCGATAATGCGGCCCGTCAAAGGAGTGGAAACCCCAGGCTCCGTGCAGAACACCGTTGACTTCACCGTCGAGTTCCGCCGATTGCAGAGCTTGCGTATCGATTACAAAACCGCCCCGCATGGGATCGGGCTTCGCGGGCAGACTGATTTGGGCTCCCGCCTTTGATTCCACTCGCAATACGAAGTTGTGGGCGAGATCTGTTGCGAACACCAACGGAGCCCCTTCCGCAGGAAGCAAGAGCGAGGGCTGCCCCGCGCAGAATACTTGCGTGGGATCAACGACTCGCAGTGGCGGAGCAGGAGAAGGGTGAACCGGCGGCAGACCAATCACGATGACCGACTTAGGATTGCGGAATGAAGGCGGGTTGTTGAGCCGAAGATTCAAGTCATCCTGCTTCGGCACAGCCAGCGCCGGGATGTATTGATACTGGGCCGTGTGCGTGGTTCCAAGAATGCGGACCACATCAACTACGGCTCCGATGTATGGACTGTAATACCCTCCGCGCGCGGAGGGAGTCGAACTGATCTGCGCCAGCAAGTCGCTCTGATTCCCTGAAGTCAGAGTAGCCACCATCGACTGGCTATGGGTGTCATCGAGCACAAGTTGATCGGTGTTTTGAGTAAGGCACGGCACCTGCTGAGCACTGGGCTTGTCGAAGCACTGGTGGTCCAGGCGGATGTTGAGACTGCGAGCCAAGAGCGTGGTGGATTCTTTCAGCTGTTCGGGATCGCTGGTTCCGATCTCGTGCACTGCATCAAGGTATTTTTCCAGCCGCGCACGGTCGAGTCCTGCCTGTACAAGGTCCTGGGCCGCTCGCACAAAAGCACCGGGTTTCCCGCGCACGGCACCTTTGAGCGTTGTGAACGCTCCCCCAGTTTCAGGAGCGAGCAAGACCAGCGCCTCTTCTGCCTCTGCGGGCACCATTACGAAAACACCCTCATTGTGGACGGCGCGAGTCCATGTTTCTACGCGGGTAAACCAGGAATCCGGCGGAGGGTTGGTCGCTCCCCGAAGAAAAACAACGACCATCAAGTAGTGCACCGACTGGCTGTCGGGCAAATCGGGATGGATCCACAGGCGGTCACCCGCATGCAGGCTCGGAACCGAGGCGATCGGCAGCGTGACCCCTTCATGTTGCACCCGCACTTCAATCTTGGGCCCAACCAGATCAAAGGCAGCGGTTTCCGCCGGCGCCGGGCTGGAAAAAAGCGCAGCCGAGACGAGGCCTATGAACCCAAATAAAAAGCGACGCAGACGCCACACGGGACCCTTCAAACCTGTTACTCCTATGATAGGGGCTGTAACCTTTGATTTTAGTGGACGAGCGACCGTTTCCGGAGCAAAATCCGCAGGCCTCGTACGCGGAGGGGCACTATCGGGCGGCCGTCCGACCAATCATCGAATCGAGCAGAATCCTGAACACTTCGCAGCCGTTATTCTTACCCGCTTCCCAAAGGCCGTTTAGCTCTCCACGGGTTGCAAATTCGGACATCCCATGCAAGTTTCTTCCCTGAAATCGTTCTTCCGGCGGAAAGGACCGCTAGGGAACAGATCCATCGAACGGAATCTCGTTCGCCCAGATACAGCTTTTCTGATCAAAGCGGCATCGGAGCATGAAATAGGCCTTGGAAAGACTCCGTTTCTTGGATACCTTGGTTCGTTACTTCAAGTGCTAGCAATGATTTAAGGCTGGCGTCAGCGCGCAGTGGAGTGATCTCAAGGTTATGCACTCATCTCCCGCCGAAGTGCCTCCTGATCTAGAGCCGCAGGCATCAGCGCCGGAGCTCGCGCCGGAACCTCCGTTGCAGCAACCTGTTTCCACTTCGAAGCGAACGATATTGATCGCAATCGGGGCGCTCGCGATTACGGGGACCATTGCTGCTCTTGTATTAAGTCGCGGGAAGTCTTCAAGCCTGGGTCACGCAACTTTGGCGAGCGTTTCCAGCCCGGATCAAGTATTGCGCCTCAAAGGAACCACGGAAGCGGTACAGGCCCGTGCGATTCTGGCTCCTCTGTTGGCTGGGCAACAGCTCCCTACCCTCACCATTGTGCGGCTAACGCCTGGTGGAACGCGCGTGAAACCGGGAGACTTGTTGGTCGAGTTCGACCGGCAAGCACAAATCCGGGATTTCGTGGACAAGCAGGCGGAATATCAAAAATTTGCCGATCAGGTCGCCGAGGAGGAAGCCAAAGAAAACGCCGCCCGCGCTAAAGATGAAACCGAACTGAAGACTGCTGAAGACAGCCTCCACAAAGCGGAACTGGAGGTACAGAAGGCGGAACTGGTCTCGCGCATCGACGCTGAAAAAAACCAGGAGACGCTGGAAGAAGCCAAGGCTACCTACGATCAACTGCGCGAAACATTCGATCTGAAACGCAAAGCAGCGCAAGCAGCCATCCGCATTCTGGAGATTCAGCGCGATCGGAACGAGCAAACCATGAAGCACGCCCAGGCCAACGCCGATCTCATGCAGATTCACTCTCCGATTGAGGGAGTCGTGGTTCTGAACTCAATCTGGAAGAGCTTTGGATCCATGAGCGAAGTCCAGGAGGGCGACCAGGTGCGGCCCGGTGTGCCGTTCATGCAAGTGGTGAACCCGGCGGCGATGCAAGTGCGGGTTATGGCCAACCAGGCGGACTATCCGAGCCTGCGGGTCGGTCAAACTGCGAAAGTGCGGTTGGATGCGTATCCAGATATGGTCTTCCCCGCGAAGTTGGATCAACTATCCCCCATCGGAGAAGGCGGAGACTTTTCCAGCAAGCTGCGGGCCTTCGTTGTTATTGTCTCAATCGAGGGGAACGACCCCAAGCTTATGCCGGACCTATCGGCCGCGGTCGACGTCGATCTTTCTGAAAGCACGGGTCAAAAAGCCGATGCGGTGGAAAAAGAAGCTGCCAGGAGCCCAGGCGGTCCGCTATGAGGCAACATCTTCGCCGGCTTTGGATGCTTCACAAGTGGGTCGTTATTGCTGTGATCCTGCTGGCAGGAAGCGGCGTTGTGCTCGGCGCCGTCCGGTTCACAAGGCGATCACCTTCCGTTCCCACTTTCCAGGTGAAACGGGGCGAATTCCTCGATTCACTCCAATTCCGCGGTGAGGTCAAGGCGCTGAAATCGGTCACCATGAGCGCTCCGGCCGATGCCGGAGACCTGCAGATCGTAAAGCTTTCGCCGGAGGGAACAATCGTCAAGAAAGGTGACGTTGTGGTCGAGTTCGACAAGACCAAGACCGAACAGGATCTGGCACAGGACAAGTCCGCCCTGAAATCGGCCGAGGCAACGATTGAGCAAGCACGAGCGCAAGCGCGCCTGGCCGAAGAAGAGGATCAGACCAATGTTCTAAAGGCTCATTTCGCCGTGGAGTCCGCCAAACTCGAAGCCAGCAAGCAGGAGATCGTTTCGAAAATTGAAGGCGAAGAGGCAAAACTGAAGTTGGCGGATGCGGAGCAATCTCTCCGCGAGGCTGAGGCCAAGCAGAAATCAGACGTAAGCCTGAACAAGGCGACCATCGAGGCCGCCGTACAGGCCAGCGCCAAGGCCAGATACGACGTGGAACGCGCCGAACACTCGCTGGCGCGCATGAGCGTTGTAGCGCCGTCGCCGGGAGTGATCACTGTCTTGCAGCACTGGGTTGGCTCGAACATGGCTCCCTACCGTGCTGGCGACCATGCCTGGCCCGGGGCTGCGATCGCGGAATTGCCGGACGCGTCAACTCTTCGCGTCACAGCGCGTGTCGACGAAACCGAGCGCGGCAGGCTGGCGCCCAAGCAATCCGTCACGGTACAACTGAACGCGATTCCCGACCGGCAATTTACGGGGCACATCGACCAGATCGGCGCAATTGCCAGTCTCGATTTCTCAGCCGGATGGCCGATCCCGCGCAATTTCAGTCTCGAAATTGTGCTCGACCAATCCGACCCGCGCTTCAAGCCGGGAATCACCGGCCAAGTCACCGTGATCGTGGATCGCGTCGCCAACGCACTCACGATACCCGCACAGGCTTTGTTTCAGAAATCGGGCCACAGCATCGCCTATGTGTGGCAGGGCACGCAGTTTGAAGAGCGCGACATCGATGTGTCAAGACGCAGTTCAGACAAGATCATGATCGCGAAGGGTCTGCGCGACGGAGATCAGGTCGCCCTGAAAGATCCTTCGTTGAAGGAGTAGTTCTCGGCGCAATGCGAAGCAGGCGAACCATTTTCTGGGCGGTGATCGCGCTAATCGTCTGCGCGGCGGTAGGGGTCGTGGCAGCGGTACGGAAAGCAGCGCCGCCTGCCACGGCAGGGGAGGAAATCCCCACCAGCTTCGTGACCCGAGGCGATCTTGCGATAAAAGTTAATATCACCGGCGAACTGCGCGCCAGCCAGTCGAAGATCCTGACCGCTCCTGCGATCGGGGGAGGCGGACTCCAGATCACCCATCTGCTTCACACGGGCGCCGCCGTGAAAAAAGGTGAGCTGGTGATGGAGTTCGATCCGAGCGAACAACTCTACAAAGTCGACCAGAACCGATCCGAGTTGCTGCAGGCGGAAGAGGAGATCACTAAGGCTAAGGCCGACGCCGCGGTGACCGCAGCGCAAGATAAGGTTGCACTTCTCAAAGCGCGTTTTGACGTGCGCAGTGCCGAGCTGGACGTGCAGAAAAACGAACTCGTCAGCACGATCGATGCGCGCAAGAACGACCTCGCCCTTGATCAAGCCAAGCGCGTGCTGGCCCAACTCGAGGAGGACGTGAAATCGCGAAGCGCTTCCGGGCAAGCGACAATCGCGCTGGCGCAGGAAAAGCACAATAAGGCAAAGCTCGCGATGGATCAGGCGCAAGACAACATCACCAAGATGCGCGTAACGGCGCCGATGGACGGCTTGATAGCGCTCGAAAAAAATGAGGGCGCTGCCGGAGGCTTCTTTTTCAGCGGCATGACCCTACCGGAATACCGCGAGGGCGACCAGGTGGAGCCGGGCCGCTCTGTTGGGCAGGTGGTTGATCCTGCGGAAATGGAGTTAATCGCCAAGGTCGGCGAAGTCGAGCGTAACAACATAAAAGAAGGACAGTCTGTCGATGTTCAACTGGACGCCTTGCCGGGCGAGACATTTCAAGGCAAGGTCAAAACGGTCGGTGGCAACAGCAATCGCAGGTTCTGGGACGACGATAGCGCCAGCAAATTCGAGGTTGCGATCACGCTTTCGACAAAAGACGCTCGCTTGCGTCCGGGCCTAACGGCTCATGTCGTGATCCAGGGAGATACGCGCAAGAGCGTCTTGTATGTGCCCCGCCAGACTCTCTTCCTGAAAGAGAGCAAGCGGATTGTCTATGTAAAGAGCGGGAGCAGCTTTGATCCTCGGGAGGTCAAGATCGTGGCCGAGAGTGAGAGCCGAGCCGCCATCGAAGGAGTCTCTGCAGGGACGGAAGTAGCGATGATCGATCCGACCGCTCCACGAAAGGCGGCGAGCAGCGGCCCAAGCGCCGGAGGAGGCACACCATAATGTCGACTCTCGTCTCCACGCCTCCGTCAAGAACACTTCGCGAATACGACCGCTGGCTGCCGGATTTGCAACTTGGTTTGCAGAACCTCATGCTGCATCGCCTTCGTTCCCTGCTGACGATGCTCGGTATGATCTTTGGCGTTGCTGCAGTCGTATCCATGCTTTCCATCGGAGCCGGCGCACGCCAAAAAGTGATGGCTCTGATCGAGCAGATGGGTGTTCACAACCTGATTGTCGAGGCTAAAGAAACGACGGAGTGGCAGGCTCATCAGAAGATCCGGAAGATCTCTCCCGGGCTCAGCTTTCAGGACTATCGAGTGATCCGGGATGATGTGAGCGACATCGTCGCCTCCACGCCGCGCAAACGGCTAACGCCATCGAAAACGATCCCCAAATCTCAGCAGGATCCGCCGGCAGTCTACGGAGTAAATCCCAGCTATCTCGGTATCTCTGGGCTTCACGTTATTTCGGGGCGATTCTTCACCGAGAATGAAGAAACGCGAGGGGCTGCGGTCTGCGTGCTGGGTGCCGCGGCGCGCTCGAGCATGTTCGGCTCCGCCGACCCTGTCGGCCAATACGTCAAGGCCAATGAGACGTGGTTTCGGGTGATCGGGGTAGCGTCGCCGCAGCTCAGCTCTCAGACCGAAGTTGCCGGGGTGCCGACGCAGGATCTGAACAACATCATGTACGTGCCGCTCAATTCTGCGATCCTGCGGCTGGAAGATAATTACAGCGACGTCCGCGATGAGATTGACGGAATTTATCTGAACATCCGCGATAGCGCGGACATGGGCTCCGTGGCCCAGGTCGTTCGAGCGATTCTTGATTCCTCCCATCACTCAGCGGGTGATTTCAGCGTGATCGTCCCTGCAGAACTATTGGCGGAACAAAAACGTACGGAGCGTCTCTTCAACGCGGTCATGGTCGCCATCGCCTCGATTTCTCTGCTCGTGGGCGGCATCGGCATCATGAATATTATGCTGGCCAGCATCCTGGAACGGACTCGTGAGATTGGCGTTCGGCGAGCCGTGGGTGCGCGGCAGTCGGACATCATCCGCCAGTTCGTGGTTGAGGCCGTACTCATTTCGTTTGTAGGCGGGAGTTTCGGAATCGTCTTCGGGTTCCTCATGTCCCGCCTGATCGCGCTGCTTGCAGGATGGTCCACGATTGTGACCGCGACTTCCATCATCCTGGCGTTCGTTGTGTCGATCAGCGTTGGTCTGGTATTTGGGATTTATCCCGCGGTGAAGGCTGCCCGTCTGGATCCCGTGGAAGCGATTCGGTACGAGTAAGGCCGTTCACCCATCTTCACCTCAGTTGTTTTTTGATCTGGAGGCAAGAATGAAATCTTTGGCTCCACGCTATTCGTTTCTTCTGTCGACCCTCATGCTTCTACTGCTGCAGAGAGCGGCGTGGGCGCAGCAGAGTGAGCGGTATCGCGACATGGCAACGCCGCAGCTAAAATCGGACAAACTTAGCCCGCCGGAACATATGAAGGATTACGTCGTCGAGGGAAAGCTGCGCCTAAGCCTTCGAGATGCGGTGATCCTGACACTCGAAAATAACAGCCTCGTCCGGATACAGGAAACGCAAGTAGAATCGTCCAAATTCGTACTCCTGGGAGCCCATCAACCTTTCGATCCTGTGATAACCAGTTCCTACAACGTCACCGACTCGATTTCTCCACCCTTCAGCGCCTTGCAAGGAACCGGCGGCTTTAACATCAACTTCAAAAACAATACAAAAACGTTCCAGTTTCTTTATTCGCAAACATTTGAGACCGGAACCAACTTTCAAGCAGGATTCAACAGTCTGAAGGACTCTTCCAACAACGATTTTTATCTCTTCAATCCGTATGTCACATCCGCACTGAACTTTCAGTTTATTCAACCTCTTTTGAAGAATGCCTGGTTTTTTGCCAACCGAGCTCCACTGCTCATCGCCCGCCGGAGCCTGGAGCAGTCGCGAGCTACATTCGCGGTCGAGGTCAGCAACAGCATCTTGCAATCGGTGCAACAATACTGGGCCGTGGTTGAGGCGCGTGGCAATCTTGAAGTTTCCAAGCGCTCCCTGGACGCCGCGGAAGCGACGTATAAGCGTGATAAGAGGGCCCTAGAACTTGGAGCGTTGCCGCCACTCGATATTTATCGCTCAGAATCCCAGGTTGCATCGCGCCGCGTTCAGGTGATCCAGAATGAATATGCTCTCAAGCAAGCGGAAGACACGATGCGCATGACGTTGGGGGCCGACCAAGACCCATACTTCCAGGCTCTTGATCTGGAGTTGACTGAACAGCCTGAACCATCCGGAGAACTACTCTCGAAAGATACGGCAACGGCACTGCAGCAGGCCTTTTCGAAAAGACCGGAGTTTGAAGCCGTGCGCCAAGCGCTCGCCGGCGACGATGTCCGGGTTCGACTGGCGCACAATCACCTGCTGCCCGAGCTGGATCTAACCGGCGCTTATGCGAGCAACGGAGTAGGAGGCACGGGAATCGCCGCGCTACAACAGCCCTCTGCATCATCGCTCGGCCAATTATTTGGCTTCAGCTACCCGACGTACGTGGCACAACTCTCGTTGACTCTGCCTCTGAAAAACCGCGCTGCACACGCGGAACTCGGAACAGCGCTGGTCTCACGACGTAGCGATTTATATACAGAAAGGCAAGTTCGCGAGCAGGTCACGCTGGACGTGAGCAACGCTGTCCATCAACTGGAACAGGCGAAGCTCAGTATCGCTGCCGGAAAAGAGGCTTTGGACCTGGCAAAAAAGAGCACCGCGGCGGAACAACGCAAATACGAATTAGGCCAGGGAACGATCTTCCTGGTACTAGAGGCGCAGACTGAACAAGCAACCGCCGAGCAAAGTCTGCTGCAGGCCCAGGTCGGATATCAGTTAGCACTCGCAAGCCTCGACCATGCTACCGGTGAACTGCTTGAGCCTTATCACCTCAAAATTGACGAGCTCACGCGATAGAGAACGCTGACAAGACCATGCCCTAAGGAGCGGTAACCGGAACCTCCTGGAACGAGCCTCGATCTAACCCGGCGTCATCCTCGAGGTGGAGAGAAACACGGCCTGGCGTTCCAGGTACCTCAATCTCCGTATCCAGCACGACTGGCTCGGACGGACGGACGCTGCTCAAGGGCATGGTTGCGGATGCCGCACCGCGTCCATCGTATATATGGGCAACGAGCTTTCCGGAGTAAAGAACTCCAAATGAACCCGCGAGCTTGATCTTGCCGTTCGCCTCACGCGTGGCCGTTAGCGGACGCACGATGAGACCCGGGTCAGTAACGCCGTGGAACTCTGTGCCCGATCTGGTCGGGAACCAGTCGGTCGCGAATTCGCAGAAATCGCCCGGCCGCAGACGGCACATTGGGCTGTTGAGCTCGGCCTCCATATAGAAAGGCGAACCGTCAGGATTCGTGCTGACAGAGGGCACCCCATCCCGGTCCAATCGCAGTTCAGGGCCGTTCATCCAAAAAATCACAGAGGCCTTCCCCGGATACGTCTTTCCTTCTTCATACGAAAAGCGCTCGACCATCGCGTACTTGGTGGCGCCATCCAACACGGCGATCCATCCGGCGTTTGAATCGATCCAAAGTTCTGCAGCCAGATGCGCATAGTGAGCCGTGAAGTATCCGTCCTCCCTAACAGAGGCTGCGGGATTCTCCGCGGGACCAAAGCGCACGTGATAGCGGTTCAGATAGCCGCTCGAGGTATTCGCCGGGGTGTAGGCCCAGAAATCCCGATTGGCGTGCGAAGTATCGGCCGAATCCGCCGTGTTGTATTGCGAAACCGACTGCATGGACCATTCCACGGGATGGCCCGTTATGTTCTTCATCTTCGCCCGGAAGCTGATCTGGGTTGAGTTGGCTTCAATGCTGACGGTCCGGGTAATCTGGATACCAGTTTGCGGATCCGCCGTTCCGGTCATCATGATCTCGCATTTCTGTCCTTCGGAAATCTTCTGAAACGTAGCCGGCGCATCATCGATAAGATCGGAATTCCCCGGCCAGTGCTGTTCGTCATCATTTCCCTCGGGTAACAACCAGATCTTGTCGCCGCCATAGTTAAACCACTGGTTCTGCGTTGGGGGCATGTACTTGCCCGCCAGTTTTGGATTCACGAAGAGATAGTCGTGTCCGGCGAAATTGACTTGCATCAGGCGTCCACCATTCTGGGGGACAAACGTCAGCCGCAACCAGCGGTTCGACATCTGTTGCCCTTGCCAACCCTTGTACTCGACCGGCTCGACCTTACAGGCCGGCCCGGTCGAGGCGGAGCTTGTTGGATTCTGCGCAGCGGAAAGGGCCGTCCCGAGCGCAAACAAGTTTATTATCACCAAACCCGCAAACGACCTGCGTGTCCTAAGACTCGTCTCCCAACGCCCCATCTGTTCGCCTCCAGAGTTTTATACTTAGTTATCGCATTAGACCTTGCATGCAGAGCGATCCGGGGATCAATTACATTTCTCAACGGCTGGATCGAAATGATTCAATATAAAACGAAAGAAAAAGATTGTCGTCAAGCGATTTCCTGTGTTATACCCGTCGCTGAAATGCAGCCCCACAATGCTCGACTTCTGGGGAGAGCTCTATGGGTAGGGCTTTCCGCGGTGGCTCTTATCGTCCCTACCCTCGCGGGGCAGGAACACAAGACCGACCCTACCTGGCTTCATCGGTTTCTGTCGCTTGCGCAGCCGGCTAAAGCGGATGCCTCTGACTCGTGCCAGTACCAGCCTCTGTTTGGGAAGGGCGACAAAGACGCCAGCATCCTGCGCAGCCTCTCGCGATTCGGAGCAATGCGCATCTCGCCACATTCAACCTGCCCGGATGATGTGGATAGCAGCGAAGAGAGCCTGCGTTTTGTACTGAACGGTAAGGGTTTCATCTCTTATAACGCCGAGGACCACGCCATCCATCCGGACGATTTTACCTACCTGGCGCCGGCCTTGAAGCGTACATTCCGAAGTGACTCTGATCAAGGCCTCACGGTCATTGTTATGGATTTCAAGGTTCCGACGCCAGTTTCGCTTCCTTCCAAGGAAACTCAACCGAAAATTGTGAACCTGGCAGATATCAAAGAAGAAACAGTGAGCGGTCACCCATCTTCTGTGCTGTACAAACTTATGGTGGGCAGCCGTGGCGCCACTCGCGACGCCATCGACGACGCCACGGTCGTGACCAGCCTGTTCTTGATGGATTTCGCTCCGGGAGGCACAAACTGGCCGCATCACCATGAGACCGCCGAGGAAGTCTATCTCGTGTTAGACGGCACGGGAGACATGGTGGCGGGCAGCGGCATGGACGGTGTGGAAGCCCGCTTTCCGGCGAAAGCAGGCGATGCTTACTATTTCAGACCCAATTGCACGGTGGGGTTTTATAACCAGAATCACCCGGGAGCAAAGGCTCACATCCTTGCCGTTCGGTCCCGGATTCCTCTGCCTGAGGCAGACTGATAAGAGCGGGAAGCCGCTCTCCAAACGCTTGGCCCCTCCAGGAGGCATACATATGTCGGAAAAAGTCTCGAGCCGTCGCTCCTTCGTGAAATTGCTCGCCGCTACTCCTTTACTGAGCCAGATCGCCGTGGGTGATCTGTACTCCCAAGCAGCCAAAGCGGTTGGAGCCGCGAAGCGCAAGAATGTTTATGCCCGGCTGGGAGTGAAAACTGTCATCAATTGCCGTGGGACATGGACGTACCTCAGTGGCTCGCTCGAATTTCCTGAAGTCCGCGAGGCTCAACTCGATGCCAGCCAGTACTTCGTCGATATGCTTGAACTGCAGCGCGCCGTGGGGCGGCGATTATCAGAACTGACGGGCGCGGAGTCCGGGATTGTGACCTCGGGGTCCGCCGGCGCGATGGCCGCAGCCACCGCGGCCTGTATGGCCGGTACAGATGACAAATTGATCTGGCAACTACCCGACACCACCGGGCTACGGCATGAAGTTGTCATGGCCGGAGGCCGTAGCGCTTTCGACAGCGCAATCCGGCTGACCGGAGCGAAGCTCGTTCTCGCTTATTCGGTGGATGAAGTCGCCAATGCAATCAACGAGAACACTGCGATGATTTACACCACCGACCTTGGTGAGAAGCTGAAAAAAGAAGTGGCAATTGCAAAGGACCGCAAGGTTCCTATTCTGCTCGACGACGCGGCCGGAATTCCTCCCGTGGACAATGCCAAGCTCTACGCCAAGATGGGAATCGATATGTACTGCTTTTCCGGTGGGAAGGGACTGCGCGGACCACAATGCAGCGGTTTGCTCCTCGGCCGCAAAGACCTGATCGAAGCTGCCCTGTTGAACTCCAGTCCTCGGGAGGGCGCGGTCTGCCGCCCCATGAAAGTTGGGAAGGAAGAAGTGATTGGCTGTCTCACCGCACTCGAGACCTGGCTGAATCTGGACGAGAAGAAGGTCTATGCCGAGTGGAACGGGAGGATCGATCGAATCCGCAAGCTGGTAGAAACAGTTCCCGGCGTCACCACCAGCACTTATGTTCCCGATGATGGCAACCGCTATCCCACTTTAAGGGTGTCATGGGACCAGCACGGCTGGGGATACTCCGTTACCGATTGCGTGCGTGATCTACGCGCTGGCGATCCAGTGATCGAAGTTCTAGGCCCGGATAATCCCAGCCTTGTGAAGGCTGTTCGCGAAGGCCGTCCGAATCCAAAGCAACCCAAGGAGCCCGATCACATTGAGTTGATTTCCATGACGATCAAACCAGGCGAGGAAATTATCGTCGGGCAGAGGCTACGTGCGCTTCTCGGTGCCGCCAAGAAGAAGGCCGCCTAACCGGAGAAAAGGAACTCCTGCTTGAACCGAATGTCCCCAAATTCGAAAGCCATTGTTCTGCTGGCGCTCGTGTGTGTGCTCTCCGCCAGCGCCCAAGAGCGGGCCATGTCAACTCACTCGTCCGGCGCCGTTTCTTCGCCGACTGTAGAGGGAGACGGCTATATTTACATTTCCGCGCAAGGTCCGCGGCGCGGGGACGGCTCGATGCCCGGAACGATCGAGGCGCAGATCCGCCAAGCCTTCGAGAATCTAAAGGCTACTGTCGAATCCGCCGGGGTGAAACTCGACCATGTCGTTTATGTGCACGTTTATCTCACCGACATGAATTCATACGCCGCTATGGATCACGTCTTTGCTGAATACTTTCCCAACATTCCGCCCGCTCGAGCCGTTCTGGGTGTCTACGGGCTTCCCGATCCACCGATTCAGATCAATGCGGTTGCGGTCCACGATGTGAGCGAACGCAAAGCGGTACGCCCTCCAAACTCTCCCAGCGGCGATCCGTCATCCCCTGGCATCCTGACGCATGACCGATTGTTTATCTCCGGCATGGCTGGAATCGATCCCGCGACACTGAAAGCGCCGGCGGATCCGGCGGCCCAGGTCGATCTTGCGCTCGATCGCCTCGAAGCCGTTGCCAGAGCGGCAGGCCTCGAACTCCGCAACATGGTGTTCGTGAATCCGTATCTGACTTCGCAGATCCCGATGAGAGTGATGAACGAGCATTACGCCCGCCGCTTCGAGTTTGGGAATACGCCGGCGCGCGCAACCATTGAGGTATCGAGTCTTCCAGGGGGCGCGCAGATCGAGTACACCGGCGTGGCGGTTCGTGATCTGCAGCAGCGCAAAGCCGTGCGGCCCAAAAACATGCCCCCCAGCCCCACCGCCAGCCCTTGCGTTTTCGCCGGCGACACTCTGTATTGTTCCGCAAAAAGCGGCTTCATTCCCGGCCCGCACGGCGGCGTCTACGCTTCCACTACGCCGCATCAACTCCGGCAGACCATGCGGAATCAGCTCGACAATCTCGAGGAAGCCGACATGCACTTCAGCCAAGTCGTCAGCACAGTTGTGTACCTGGATGACATGGCAGATGCGCCCGGCTTCGATAGCACCTACGTACAATACTTTGGCCCCACGATGCCGTCGCGAACTACGATCCAGCAAATCGCTCCATCCGACCGGAAAGAAGATAAGGAAGGACACTACCCGGATCTGGAACAGCTTTCGTTGATCGCCATTCGCACGAAAGCTGCCCACTGAGTCGTTGGAGGCGGTCACGGAAGCGGAAGATTCTTTAGCTCTGGAGCGAGTTCATAGGCGCGGTCAAATTCGCGCTGTGCCAGTTCGGTTTTGCCTTGTTGGCGGAACGCCAAGGCCAGGTTGTAATGGGCTTCCGCGTATCCAGGCTTGAGTTGCGTCGCCTTGGCAAACTCTGCTTCCGCCTTCGAATAATCTCCTGACTGCAGCAGAACCAGTCCCAGGTTATTGTGGCCCTCCGCAAATCGCGGATCTTCCTTCACCAGACCGCGAAAGACGTTGGCAGCCGCAACTGGATCGTTGTTCTGGTTCAGGGCCAGCCCAAGCTGTACGCGCGCATCGACGTTATGGGGAGCAAGGCTGACCGCATCCGTCAGTTCCCGGATCGCTTCCTGTGGCCGCTGCGCTTGTACCAGCGCAACGCCGAGGTTGTAGTGACCCTCTGCGAGGTCTGGGTCGCTCATGACGGCTTGTTGGAATTGCTCCAGCCCGCGCGTTTGGTCTCCGGCCTTCCACAGAAGCAAGCCGTAGCTCGTATGCGCTTGTGCGTAATCTGGCTTCAATTCAAGCGCTTTCTCGAAAGCCTCGCGAGCACGGACCGTTTCATTCTTGCCTTCGAACGCGACACCCAGGTAATAGTGGCTGGTTGGAAAATCGGGAGTTAGATCCACAGATTTCTGGAACAGCCCAAGTGCGTCGTCGAATTTCTGCTGCTTGAGCGCATCCACACCTTGCACGATCAACAGCTTCGTTTGCGCGAGCCGTGAGCGGAACTCATGCAGCCCGTTTAGCTCATCGAGCTCTTTCTTAGCGCTGGCAGCGTCTCCCTGGCTGCGGAGAGCGAGGCCCAGGTTGTAGTGCGCCTGCTCGAAGCCGGGCTTCAGTTCGATAGCTCGGCGGAAAGCGGTTACCGCTCCGGCGGTGTCGCCATCGGTCCGGAGCTCACGCCCAAGATCGTATTGCGCTTCAGCGTCGTTCGGATCGAGTGCCACTGCCTTCCGGAACTGCTCCAAGGCCAGTTTGTGGTCGCCCTGCCGACGCAGCGCGATACCCAGCATGTGGTGAGCGGCAGCCAATTCAGGCTTCTCGTGGATCGCTTCCCGGAGTTCTGCCGACGCCTCGTTCAGTTTGCCTAATTGCCCCTCTACTACTCCAAGTTCGAGATGAACTTCCGCCGTAGGTTTCGACTTCAGGGCCAGCTTCAGTTCTCGCTCAGCCCCTGCCGAGTCATTCTGCTGGGAAAGAATGCGAGCTAGGAGGCGATAGGCAGGAATGTTGCCCGGATCAAGCCCCACCGCTACGTGCAGCTCTTGCAGAGCCTGGGCTTGATCCTGCAGGTCGTACCAGATAGCGCCCAATGCGAAGTGAGCATCCGCCCACTTCGGTCGCAGTTCGGACGCGGATTCAAACTCTTTGAGAGCTTCCCGCGGTTCCCCTTTGTGTTTGAGGGCTAGCCCAAGATCATAGTGTGTAGCGGCGTCGTTGGGCTCGAGAGCTAAGGCGCTGCGGTAATTGGCAATCGCATCATCCCAGGATTTAGCCCGGGAAAGCTCCGCCGCTTTGTGACGATAGGTTGTGGCACTCTGCGCGCTCACCTGCGGGGCGTACGCCGCCATTCCGACGATCGCAAAAGAAACGAGGAGGATCAGAGGGATTCTCCCACGGACCCTCTCAACGCGCCGCATGTCTACACTTTATCGCAAACCAGCGAAGGGACGGCACTCCAACCGCCGTCCCTAGCCCCGCTCAGAGTAGGCTCACCATATGAATTTCGCACTGAGCTGGCCGATGCGCGGATCGCGGGCATTTGTGATGTTGCCGAAGCCGCTATTGCTGATGTCCCCGCTCGGATTCGTGAATTGAGCGTGGTTGAATACGTTGAAGAACTCACCGCGGATCTGGAAGGACATGGCTTCCTTGACGGGAATGACCTTCGTGATCCCTAAATCGGTGTTGTTGAAGCCTGGGCCATGGAAGAACCGCCGATTCGCGGTCCCAAAACTTCCGCAATCGGGACCAGTCAAAACTCCCGGCGTCCCCGCTCCGTTCGGGAATGTCAGAGCGCATTCAGTCGCAGTAAATGAGCTCTGGCTGAAGTATGTCCATGTACCGGGAGTCGCGCGGGGATTGTATTTGTGAACCGGCCCCACAAGGTTGGGCATATCTGTTGAGGGACTCCCGACGAGCGAGGCATCTCCCGGGCAGTTCCCCGAGGGACACAGCGGACCCTGACTCACAGGATTCCCTTCTCCCATTTGAACTGGAAACCCGCCAGAGAACCGCGTGATGCCTTGCAGTTGCCACCCCTTCGTCAGCCTTGGCATCTTGTGGAAAAGCCGATTGAACGGCATCTCCCAGATGTAGCTCACGACGAAGTTCTGGTGCACGTCGCTCGACGAGAGACCTCGGCTGAGTTTTGCGTTTGAGAAGTTGATCAACTCGCCGAAAGCCGAGGAATCATCGATGGCTTTCGCCAGCGTATAGGCCGCGAGGAAGGTAACATCACCGGCTTTACGCTCGACCGTTACTTCTCCCGAGTGGTAGATCGAATTTGCTACCAGCTTGGTAAAGGTGTTCCCGTAACCAAAACAGAGGCTCCCCGCATCGGGACAGTAGTTTGGATTCAAGAGAGAATCTCTGGTGCCGTAAACGGTGGTTGTGCCACCGGAATTGGTAAAGAAATCGTTCTCGGCGTTCGGACCGCATCCGATGGAACCGTTCGCATCGACAAACTGTTGCGAAGTAAGCTGCTTGCATAAGGCTGGATCGCCGGGGTTAGCCTCGGTCTGCGCAATGAGCCGGTGACCAGCGGTGCCGACGTAAGAGATCGTCAGTACCGTGGACCTGCTCAGCTCGCGCTGGAACGAAAAATTGAAGTGCTCGGCATACGGAAGCTTGTTGTGAATGTCGTACCCGGGGAAATATGACATTGGCTCGTAAACCGAGAAGCTGAGCGTCTTATTTGCCGGGCTGCCCGGAGTTGGGACCGTGAACGGGAAGCGCTGCCCTTCGCCGTCGGTACCTCCATCCAGCCGATTTCGGTAAGGCTCGGAGAAATCAACCGAGCCCGGACTCGTCCAGTACAAGCCGAACGGAGCATCGGCCACCTCATAGAAGAGATTGAGGTCCTCGACCGAGGTGTAGTACATACCAAACGAAGCACGAATGCTCGATTTGCCGGGTCCGCCAAACACCTTGCCTAACACTCCGTCACTAAAGCTTGGAGAGTAAGCAAGACCGATCCGAGGTCCGAAGTTGTTGTATCGAGTCGGGGCCAGGGTCTTGGGAATACCAGGATCGCCGGGGTACACGAGGCCAAGAGGAGAATTCGGAAAGACCGTTGACTGCTCCCCTTTGACCCAGGTCTGAATCTTCCCTTGTGTGTCGTACCAGGGCATACTCACTTCCCAGCGAAGCCCGAGATTCAACGTCAGGTTTGGGGTCGCCTTCCAGGAGTCTTGCACGTACGCACCGCCATAGCGCGTGCGCGAATCCAGCAATTGCAACGCTGCCTGGGTGAATCCACCACCAGCACCCGTCGGCGCTCCGATAAGGTAATCGGCGAAATCGACGCCGGTCACCGTACCGTCGAAGACGAAGGCTCCGTCCTGGCTGGCCAGGTTGCGCTCGTTCACCTGCAAATAACGGAACTCTCCTCCGAGCTTAAGCGTGTGCCTGCCCAATACTTTGGAAAATCCTTCCGATATCGTGTACGTGTTGTCGGGCTGAAACGTGATCAGAGACGGCGCGCCAAGCGCAAAGTTATTGAAATAAATCTGCGGCACATATTCCGGGTAATTCGGAAAGGCATCAGGGATAATTCCGAGGGTACCAACTCCGGTCACAAAACCAAGAGACGAAAGAGACGCCTGGCCGCCCTTGGGATTGTCGAGGTGCGTAGCGGTGCGGAAGAAGGTTGCTCGCACCTCGTTCACTGAAGTGGTTCCGATGTTCTTGGTGTTGCTGATGACGAACTCTTGAGCGCGGGTCGGGGTCTGCGCAGGAAAGCCCGGGACGCTTGCCCCGCCACTCGGAAGGGTGTTGAAAACCGTCGAATCATCGAAGTGGTAATAGAACGACCAGTTCCCCGTCTTACGGTTGTTAAAGTCGACGCGTTCCCCGATTTTGTTGTCGGTAATCGAATCCCTATGGCTGTTATCTGAGTAAACGCCCCCAGCAGGATCGACGTTTGGGGTTGGAATATAGGGGAGTATACCGATCGCAGCCGACGACCACGCACTCTGCGGGATCACGCCACCCGGAAAAACACACTGCGCCGTCGTAGTACAGGTTGGAGTACTGTACGGCTCGCCAGCGGTGACGGTATAGCCCAATCGATTCGAAAGGGTCGTAGGCCAGTCGTTGCAGGGCGCAGCGGACGGGGGACACGCGGCAGCGTTCGGGAGCGTACCGGTGTCGACCGTGCCAGTTAGTGTCGAAGGGTCAAACTGGCCCTGAAGCTGCGAAATGGTAGGCAGGAAAACGCGGCCGGTTTCTGCGCCCGCGATTCGTCTTGTGCCCTGATAATCAGTGAACCAGAATATTCTGTCTTTCCAGAACGGCCCGCCAGCGGTGAAGCCAAACTGATTTTGCCGGAGCTCGGATTTAACGGGAGTGAAGAAATTCGCGGCATCCATCTTGTCGTTGCGCCAGAATTCAAATGCATCACCGTGGAAGCCGTTGGTTCCCGACTTGGTGATGGCATTCATCACAGCGCCGCTGAACTTCCCGTATTCCGCGTCAAAGCTGTTGGTGATAAGGCGGAACTCCTCGACGGAATCAAGATTCGGAACCAATCCGGCGCCCAGATTTCGTCCTTCGCTCACATCGCCGCCGTTCACGAGAAAGGCGTTCGCCGTCTCGCGCTGGCCATTTACTGAGATGTTGCCCGCGTTCGAGATATAGCCTGAGACCGGGCGGTCGCCGCCGATCGTTCCGGCTGTCGTTGGAGCCACTCCAGCCTGCAGGCCTAGCAGGTCGAGGTAGCTGCGTCCGTTCAATGGCAGAGCCAGCATTTTCTGCGAATCGATGACGTCTCCCAGCTGGGTATTCTCTGTCTCCACCTGGACGGCGCCCGCCGCGACACTCACCTCCTCTTGCACACTGCCGACGGTTAATGCCACGTCGACGCGGAGTTGGTCATTTACCTTCACCACGATATCTTTCGCATTGAATTGCTCAAAGCCGGCGGCCTTCACATTCAGTCGATAGGTTCCTGCAGGAAGGGCCAGGAAGTGGTAGGAGCCGTCATCGGCAGAGACCGATTGTTGCGACAGATTGGTTTCGACATTCGTGATCGAAACATGGGCGCCTTTGACGACGGCGCCCGACGGATCTCGGACAACGCCGAGAATCGCACCGGTGACGTCTGCGAACAGAATGGTTGGGAACAAAGCCAACAGAACGATGACGAAAATCGCAGTGACGAACTTCTGGCTATTCCTCATCACCCATCTCCCCGGACAAGCCTAGGCTCAAGCCTGCGTGTCCTGACGAACCCCTATCAGACCCCAATGGCACACTGATACTGTCAGCGGCCGGACTCTCATGGCGCGAAAACATATTCCACACCGTGGGAAACTGTCAAGCGCTAACGCACGAAGCCTTTACCTCGAACTGATAACCCTATTTCCCCAGATAAGGCACAAACCCGGGAACCTTGGTCCTGAGCTTATAAACCGAGGTGGTTGCTGTAATGTACAAAGTCTGACGGTCGGCGTCGCCCCAGGCAAGGTTCGCGGGCTGCTCAGGCATGGCAATCGTTCCCAGGTGATGTCCGGCAGCGTCCCAGACCCATATGCCCCTAGGGCCGGTCACATACAGATTGCCCGTCCTATCCACTCGTATTCCATCTGGCACGCCGTCTCCGTGCCCACCAGGCTCGTCCCCGAAGATGCGGCCATTTGTTAGCGTTCCGTCCTGGAAGTCGTAGACCCGGATATTTCTCAGTTCGCTATCGTCCACGTAAAATTTCTTGCCATCCGGTGAGAAAGCAAGGCCGTTGGGCTGCTTGAGATCCTTAGTCAGCAGGGTGACATTGCCCTTTGCATCCAAACGAAACACGCCCTGGAAATCGAGTTCCTGCTTTTCCCCCTTCGGCAAATCCAGAGTGGGGTCGGTAAAGTAGATTGCTCCATCCGGCCCGGTCACCACATCATTGGGACTGTTGAAGCGCTTCCCCTCGAATTTCTCGGCAAGCACGATGTACTTCCCGTCCGGACTGATCCGAATGATGGCACGCAGCACACTGGCGCAATCAATGAGTTGATGGGTTGAGTCGTACGTATTTCCGTCCGGATCGCCCAGCGAAATCAACTCTTCCTTGCGCCCGTCGGGAAAAACGCGAAAGATCTTGTTCAGTTCCTCATCGCTCACATACACAAAGCCGCTCGGATCCCACACAGGGCCTTCCGTGAATCCAAGTCCCTTCACCAGCGGAGTCAAGGTTGCGTCTTTAGCGATCAAATCCCAAAACTTAGGTGATATTGCCTCTAATCCGAATTGACGCTTCGGGGCTTGCCCAACCGCGGCCCCGCCGAGCAAGATCAGCACTCCCAGGCAGACGATCCAATGCTTTCTCATTTCAATCCTCGGACCAATCTCTCTTGGCCCTGTTTTTTTTCGTATTCGCCGGTACCACGCTCAGAACGTAGCTGACGAGTTGATCCAACTCTTCCGGAGTGAGCCGCTGAGCGTAATCCTCCGGCATGAAAGGTTTCGGATCGAACGACAGTTCCGCAAGGTCGGACTTTGTCAGCAAGTGGAATGAGCCGTCGAGCGATTGCAACTGCAGCGAGAAATTGTCCTCGTTCCGCACGATTCCAGAAATCGTTTGTCCGTCCTTGGTCGTCGCCCTGGCAAGCGCCTTCCGCCCGCCTGGCCGGTTGTCAGGGCTAAGAATCACGTCACGTATCTCGCTGGCTGAACGATTCGCAGCGTAGTTCGTAAGGTCAGGCCCGAGAAATCCGCCAGCGCCCTGAATGCTGTGGCACTGCGCACAAGCGGCTTTTCCAACGAAGAGATCTTTCCCCTTTGCTGGATTCCCCGGTAGAACTGCCGGAAGCTTGTTCTGTCCCTGGAGGCTACGCAGGTGAGTCACGGTCGCAGCCAAGGTTTCGGAGCCAAGTGAAGCAAACGCTGGCATGCCGGCTTGCGGGATGCCCTTCTCCAATACGTGAAGGATTTGAGCATCACTAAGACGAACGACATCAGGCCGCGTTGCAATGTCAGGCCCTCGTTCGCCTCCTCGTCCGTCGAGCCCGTGGCAGGACGCGCATATCGATTGAAAGGTACTCCGCCCAACGGATGAGGGCGCGGGCTTCGAATCTTTCTGCTTGGATTCGCTGTGCGTTCCGGTTTGCTGGGCGGGCGAACCTCCGAGAAGCGAGCAGGGCAAAAGCACTGCTATTCCGACACCGAAATAAAAGATTGATCTGCGCCTCAACGGAAATTGCCTTTCGGATCTGCCAGGCGGGCCTGCCAGATGATACCTGCTTCAAAAATCGGATACGTCGGATACGGATGACTGCCGCAGCTACAGAAGCCCCGCGTATGAAGTTAAACTTGGGCCGGAGAGATCGTGTCGAGTCCGGCGCCGGAAATCATTTTCATACTGCGGGAACTGATCGGAATGCAAGATGCTCTTTGAAATATCGTAGGCACCAAGCTGGTGTCAACCCATTTTCCAAATGCCCAGCAACGATTTTCTTTATGAACTTCTAAAACCCATCGGCTGGGCGCTTTAACATTTTGTTTCCCACCCCCAGGGATGGTACATTCCGGGCGGGAAGGGAGCTCAAACTATGTCTCAGTACTTTTCTGCTCTTAGCCTGCGCCGGCGGGCCTACCGTATTGTTCTTCTCACATTGGTAATAGCCTTCGCAGCGTTGCTAGCCGTGAGACTGCATTCTGTCGCGGCCCAAGCCCAGCCAGCCGAGGACCATGACTCCGCAATGGTCGACGCATTTCGCCACGTGGAGGTGGCTTCCGTTTCTGACGCCCTGGAGCAGAACTTCGGCAAGAAGATGTATATGTCCCACCGGATGCGGCCGATCTTTACGAGCAAGTTCGCGGGAGTGGCGCTGACCGTGCACCTCAAGAAACAAGAGAATGATGATCCCACGGCACTTAACGGGATGCTTTCGGCGATCGACTCCGGCACGAAGAACTCCGTTTACGTCATGGTGGTGGATGATGGCGCGGATATCGCCGGCATGGGGGGGCTGATGGGTACTGCCATGTCGGCGCGAAATTTTTCCGGGGCTGTGATCGACGGCGGAGTGCGCGACGTAGCTTACCTGCAGAAAATCGGCTTTCCGGTGTTCGCCCTGGGGATAGTTCCCTCCACGTCGGTGCATCACTACAAGTTCGCCGGTTCGAATGAACCTGTGATTTGCGACGGCGTCCCCGTAAACCCCGGAGATTTTGTGGTCGCCGATTCTGACGGCGTAGTAGTCGTACCTCGGGATGCGGCAGAAAAAACGCTCGCCCTCGCCCAACAACTCGACTACAAGGAACACTCAATGTACGCGATCATTGAAAAGGCGAAATCAATCGTTGAGGCTGTGAAGCAGACTGGCCGCCTGTAAGATGCCGGCAGTTTTTGCACTCGAAGCTGGACTTCGGTGAGTTCCTGTAATATACATAACTTCCGTCTGGTGAACTGCACTTTCATTTGAGACGGCATTTCAATGCATTTCATAGCCTCAGCAAGGGGCGAATACAACATCACGTCGCTTCAACGGGGCCTTCGCATGTTGCAGCTACTCGCTCAACGGGACCACGGCCTGCCTGCCTCCGAGATCGCCAAAGTATCCGGCCTACCCGTCAGCACCGTTCATCGCTTTCTGATGAACCTTGAATCCGGTGGTTTCTTGTCGCGGGATAATTCAGGAAACTATCGCCTGGGCGTCGCTTGTGTCTTCCTGGGACAAGCCGCGCGCGAGCAGTTGGATATCCGCACCGTGAGCTTGCCTCACCTACAACGTCTGAACGAGCGTACTCGGGAAACAGTGCATCTGACCGTCCGCCACGGGCTCTCCGCGGTGTACATCGAGAAACTCGATTCACCCCAGCCTTTACGCATTCATTCCCGTATAGGTGCCAGCGTGCCTCTTCACTGCTCCGCCGTGGGCAAGATTCTACTTGCTTACATGAACGAAGCGGAACGGGAAGCTCTGCTGAGCCAAATTGAGTTGCGAAGATTTACAGAGAACACTGTGGGCAGCATCCAAGAATTACAAGCTGAACTCGCCAAGGTGGAAAAGAACGGATACGGGTGCGATCTGGAAGAACACGAAAACCATATCCGATGTATTGCGGCCCCGGTCTGGGATCACAGTGGCCTTGTCAATGCGGCGCTGAGCGTAACCGGCCCTGCGGTGCGGATGTCATCTTCGCGCCTACGAGAGCTCGCCCCTTTGGTCCGCAGTGCTGGAATGGAAATTTCCCAGGAACTGGGCTATGACGGTAACATGCATCGCTCAGCAACGGCTGCAGCGCAACCACGCTACAAACCACGCGGCGAAAGGACGATAACGCACGCCCGGGTTTCGGTCCGCTGAATTTCTGAGCCGTCTACGACGCCAACATTCATCAACCTGATGGGGGAATCCGCACTTCGATGAGACCGCCAGTGGGTCTACTGCACGCAGCCGCCGTGATTGCACTGAGTTTTTTCCCGGTGCAAACTCAGACGGCAGGTCCACTCTCCAGTACGGTCAGCCCTGATGTTTCGCCAGATCGCTTGTTGGTGCAGCCAGTCGGCGCGGATTGGCTCTCGTACAACGGTGATTACACGGGCCGGCGCTACAGTTCCCTCACCGGATTGGACACGCAGAACATCTCGCGGCTGCGGCCCGAATGGGTTTTTCACGTAAGGAATTCTGACGCTCTTGAAGTGACGCCGGTCGTTTACGAAGGCATCATGTTCGTCACTTCCGCTAATGATGCATTCGCGCTCGACGCCCGTAGCGGACGCGTAATTTGGCACTATGCAAGGTCGATCACGGAAGGGCTGATCGACGATGCCTCGCAACATCACAATCGTGGCGTGGGCCTTTGGCACTCGCGCGTGTACATGGAGACCGATAATGCACACCTGCTTTGCCTCGATGCTCGTTCGGGGCACTTGCTCTGGGACGTGCCGTACACCGACGGAAGCCCTAATTATGGAGCCACCAGCGCACCGTTGGTGGTCAAGGACAAGGTGATCGTCGGCACCTCCGGCGGCGATGATGGTGTTCGCGGTTTCGTCTCGGCTTTTGACGCTGAGACTGGGAAACTCGCGTGGCGCTTCTGGACGATTCCTGCGCCCGGCGAACCCGGCTCCGAAAGCTGGCCGGGCGACTCCTACCTTCACGGCGGTGGGACGACATGGATGCCAGGTACGTTCGACCCTGAGCTGAACACAATTTATTGGGGAACGAGCAATCCCGCGCCGGACTTCGATGGTGGCCCTCGCCCCGGCGATGATCTTTACACCGACTGCCTGCTTGCCCTCGATCCCGACACTGGCAAACTGAAGTGGCATTTTCAATTCACTCCACACGATCTATACGATTACGACGCCACCGAGACGCCTGTTCTGATCGACGCCGACTATCATGGTCAGCCACGCAAGCTACTCGTCGAAGCGAACAGGAACGGATTCCTTTACGTCCTGGATCGCACGAACGGGAAATTTATTTCGGCAGTGCCATTCGTCGAAAAGCTCAATTGGGCGAAAGGAATTGATTCAACCGGGCGTCCGATTCTGACTGGGGTCATGCCCAGCGCGAAAGGAACGCGTGTCTGCCCTGGCTTCACCGGAGCTACCAACTGGTATTCGCCTTCTTACAATCCGGAGACAGGCCTTTTTTATTTTCTGTCGCTGGAGAACTGCAATGTCATGCTCGTCGCCGGCGACAAATACGCTCCAGGCCATACCTACTATGCGACAGGATCGAAGCGAAGTCCCGGTGATACTTTTCAGAAAATCCTGCTCGCATTCGACCTCGCCACTGAAAAGCTGGCTTGGAAATATCCCCAGGTTGGGCCCGGCCACTCCAGCGGCGGCACCATGACTACCAGTGGCGGTTTGGTTTTCTTTGGAGACGATGCGCAATCCTTCGAAGCGGTGGATGCCAAAACCGGCACTCCTTTGTGGCATTTCAATACCGGGCAGACAATTTCAGCGTCACCGATGAGCTTTTCAGTTGGCGGAAATCAATATGTCGCGATCGCCGCGGGAAGCGACGTTTTCTGTTTTGGTTTGCCGTGAAGCGGTGATTTCACTTCAGGAGAAAAAAGTCATGTTCGCAAAACTTACAAGTCGCAGGAATTTCGCCTCTCGCATTCTCTCCCTGTTCACCGGTGCTGGGGTCGCCGCTCTCGTCTCCACTCCAAAGTCCGCCGCTGCCGAAGATAAGGAGGGCGTCCGCAAAATGGATTACGACGGAAAGCCAGCGGGCACAGGATTTATCACACCGCTGATCGTGCATAACGGAGTGATCTACATTGCCGGACAAGGTGCGCACTCCCACGACCCGGAAGGCAAGTTTCCCATGGATATCGAAACCCATACGACCAAGGTCATGGAAAACGTGAAGCACCTCGTCGAAACGGGCGGTGGCACGATGGACAGCATCCTGCAACTCACAGTGTTTCTTACCAAGATCGATGACTATGACGGCATGAACAAAGTTTTCAAAAGTTATTTCCCGAACGGTGGCCCGGCGAGAACTACTGTCGCCGTTGCGGCTCTGCCCGGCCAGTCGCTGGTCGAAATCAATTGCACGGCTGCTGTCGTTCGCAAATAACAATCGGAGTTGATGATGGGAATCAGTACTCGGTGGCATCGTCGCGGCTTTATGGCTGCAATGACTTCCATGGCTGCCACGATATTTAATTCGCGTGGTGCGTGGGCGCGGCCTGCAACGCCTTCTTCCCACGCGGCTGCGGCGTCCATTTCCGGCTTCGGCCACACTGGGAACGTATACGACGAACTCGGTGTAAAGACGGTGATCAACGGGGAGGGCACGATGACGATGCTCGGCGGATCCCTGATGCGTCCCGAGGTTCAATCGGTGATGGCCCTTGCCGGGCGCCACTTTGTCAGTATTCCTGAACTGGAGGTTGCCGCTGGAAAGCGCATCGCCGAGATGCTTAAACTCCCCGACGGCTATTCCGCTCTTGTCACATCGGGCGCCGCGGCTGCGATGCAATCAGGATTGGCCGGAATCCTCACCCGCGACAATCCCCAGTTCATCAAGCAAATACCGGACCTCACCGGCATGAAATCGGAAGTCATCATCCAAAAATCGCATCGCAACCCTTTCGACCATCAACTGCGAACGACTGGAATCAAGCTCGTAGAGGTGGAAAGCCGCGACGATGTGGCGCGCGTCATCAACGACAAGACCGCGATGATGCACTTTTCAAACTTCGCCGATCCGGTTGGGCAAATCAAAGTAGAGGAGTGGGTGAAACTGGGAAAACAGAACAATATTCCGACGTTCATCGACGCCGCAGCCGACACTCCTCCCGTATCGCACCTCTGGGACTACGCGAACATGGGATACGACCTGATCGCATTCAGCGGAGGGAAGGCGATCCGCGGACCCCAATGTGCGGGATTACTTATCGGCCGCAAGGATCTTGTTGCCTACGCGCTGCTCAACAACAGCCCGCACGAGGACACGATCGGCCGAAGCCAGAAGGTGGGTAAAGAAGAGATCGTGGGAATGGTCAAGGCTCTGGAGTTATATCTCAGCGAAGATCACGACGCTCTCACTCGCGAATGGCAGAGGCGCCTCGAATTTGTCGCTGGGCGACTGGCGAACGTTCCCGGTGTGACTACCTCGTACTTAGTTCCGGAAATCGCGAATCACGTTCCTCATATGGAAATCCACTGGGACAAGCGGATTTCCCTCACACCGCAAGAGGTCGCCTCCGCGATGCGGACGGGAAATCCTTCCATCGTCCTGTCCACGGGCGAGGTCCATGAGGCACTCTCCATGAATTCTTTTATGTTGCAGCCGGGAGAAGAGAAAATCATTGCGGACGCGCTGGTGTCGTTCCTGAAATCACATATGGCCTAAGGCATCAATCGTTTCTCTCAGTCGACAACCCATGCGCGCTTCTGTCTCACCGCTTCGCGTAGAAAGTCAGCATGACTAACCAACCCGTCGGCCGAGTGCGTTGGTTCATGGTGTTCTGGCTTTTCGTCCTGGGCGCCGTTTCGTACCTGGATCGGGTCAACATATCGATCGCCGGAAGTGCGATGGCGGACCAATATCACTTGAGCCAGATTCGGCTCGGTTCCATCTTCAGCGCATTTTTATTGGGATACGCTGCGTTCCAAACTCCTGGCGGATGGCTTGCTGACAAGCTGGGGCCACGTTACGTGCTTACTCTGGGCGTGGCCTGGTGGGGAGCATTCACCGCGCTAACCGCATCGTTACCCGCATCATTGGCTGGAGCTTTTTTTTACCTTATCGCCATCCGTTTTCTCCTGGGCACCGGGGAAGCGATCATCTATCCCGCTTCGAATCGATTCGTCTCCCAGTGGATTCCATCGCAGGAACGCGGACTTGCAAACGGATTGATTTTCGCGGGCGTGGGCGCCGGAGCAGGTAGCGCGCCACTCCTCGTTACCTACTTGATGGTGCACTACGGTTGGCGCTGGCCCTTCTGGGCGAGCACAATTATCGGGCTCCTCGCAGGACTGGTTTGGTACTTGGCAGCGCGTGACAATCCTGAGCAGCACACATGGGTATCTGGAGAAGAGCTCGCGTACATTCAGGCCTTCCGCAGGCCGAGATCTGCCGCGAGCACCATCGACTCTTCAGATTCGCTAGGCGAGGATTCTGTCTCGCAGAGCTGGACACAAATTGTGTTCAGCCGAAATCTTCTAGCCATCACCATCAGCTATTTCGCCTTTGGATATGTGGCATGGATTTTTTTCAGTTGGTTCTACATCTATCTGGCGAAGGTTCGCGGGCTTGATTTAAAGGCCAGTGCCGCGTATAGCACATTGCCGCCCCTGGCGATCGTTATCTGCAGCATAAGCGGTGGCGCCCTCAGCGATGCTCTCACAAAATCGTATGGGAAGCGGACGGGCCGGTGCATTCTGGCATGTGTCGCACTGTTATTGGCAGCTCTGATTTTAGTGTTGGGATCACGCGTCGCCAGTGCGCCTCTTGCCGGCATCGTTTTATCGGGCGGCGTCGGCGCCCTTTATCTGGCTCAGAGTTCTTATTGGGCGGTTACCGCAGACATTGCTGGTTCAAAAGCCGGATTTGCCTCAGGCTTTATGAATATGGGGGGCCAATTAGGCGGGGCGCTGACTTCCTTTCTCACACCTGTGATCGCGCAATCCTATGGCTGGACTTCTTCGTTCCTTGCAGCGGCCATTCTCAGCACCCTGGGAGGATTGGCATGGCTTCTCGTTGAACCTGATCGCACTGTATGAGGCGTTCACCAGTTGCAACCCGGAAAACGTTTTTCTATTCCGGCATGATCACCGGTTCGTCCTTTGGCATCGCATCCAACGTTGTCTTTTCGATCTCAAGGTGCGCCATCACCAATTGTGGCGGTGTGTGCCTGAGCCACTCCGAAAGCGCCAGATCCTGATAGGAACCGCTCTTGAACATCTCCAGAAACTTCAGGTCAGTGCTTCCAGTGTTCTGGACGTAGTGTGGGAGAGTCTTCTGTATGTAGCCAACATCTCCCGCCTGGAAATCCATCGTGCGAGCGCGGCCACCGGTAGCAAACACCGTCATCCTCCCGCTTCCGCTGATGTAGTACTGCCATTCGTCCGCGTTAGGATGCCAATGCAGCTCGCGAATGCCACCTGGGTGAACGGTAACGATTGCTGCCGCGATGGTGGTGGAGACTTTGAACATGCTCGAGTCGACTATCGTGACTTCCCCGCCCTGGGTGCGCTTCGCAACCTTCATCTGCGCCTTGCGGAATGCGAAATCCTGCGATGATAAGCCTCGCGTGCCCGCGGTCGCCTTCTGATCTTCGGCCAACGGGCCCGGCACTGCCGTTTGGAAAATGAACTTTTCGCGACGCACAATTTTGCTCATCGCCTCAGCGCTGACCCCAAAATTGGCAGCCAAAACGTCGTGCGGAGTATGCGCCATCCAGTCTGTCAGCAGGACGGTTTCGTATTCCGAAAAATTCCCGTCATCGAAAACCAGCAGAAATTCACATCCGTCAGGATTCAGGCCTTGGATCGAATGCGGTATTCCGGTGGGAAAGTACCAGAGATCACCCTCGGTTACATCCGTGACAAAGCTCTTACCCTCGGCGTCGAGACCTGTAATGCGGGCGTTGCCGTAGAGCATGATCGCCCATTCCCCGGCCGTATGCCAATGCAGCTCGCGCACCCCTCCCGCGGTCAAACGCATATCCACGCCAGCGATCGTTTTGGACACCGGAAGTTCGCGGACAGTGACTTCGCGCGACCAGCCGCCCTCCTGCATTCGCTTATGAGAGATTCCAAACGGATACTTAAATGTCTGCACGCCCCCGGCATCGGTTGGAGGCGGCAAGAAAGAGTCGGGATTCTGGCCATCGAGTGCCGCATTGCCGGGCCCGGGGGCGCTGGCACTGCGGTCATTCTTCGTGGGATACAGCTTCTTTTCCTGGCTTGCTGCCGTGACTTTCAGAATTCCGGCCGCAGCGAGGGTTGCAGAGCCCACACCCAAGAACCCGCGTCGCGAAAGAATCTCCTTCCGCACATCGTCACTCATAGGATTTCCTCAATCAAATCTGGATGATTATTGTTCTGGGAATGCATTCGTGAGTTCGAACAGATTCGAGGAGCTCGGCGATACGCATCAAGCTAGAGGCAGTCGAGAGAGTCTGAAATTTGCTTTCCAAAACCCCAGATCAGCCCAAAATCTAAGCGCACTCACTTTAGCGCGCGGTCAGGCGAGGTTCAATCCCTTTCTCAGCTTTGAATTGGATGGCTCCATCAATTCGAGAGGTGTCACTTCTCCGAAACGGCAATCTTGACGTGGCTCGCAAATTGTGTGTTACTTAGTCACACTTAGAATGGTAAGAGTTAACACACTTTCATCTCGCTCTCCAGGCGACCGGACCGGTGGCATCTTGCTACTGCTCAAGGAGCGGGGAACGGCGTCGATCTCTGAATTGGCAGTGCATTTTGCGGTTTCCGCGATGACGGTGCGCCGAGTTCTGCACAAACTTGCAGACTCAGGACTGGTTATCCGCACGCCTGGAGGCGCCATGTTGGCGCCCTCCACTTCCTTGGAGAAAAGCTTCCTGGAACGTTCGGCAAAGATGGCCCGGGCGAAAAATGCAATTGGCCGTGAGGCGGCGAAGCTGGTTCGCGAGGGCGACACCGTCGTGCTCGATTCGGGCACCACTACCCGATACGTTGCGCGATATCTTGCGTCCAGGCACAACGTGACGGTGGTCACAACTTCGCTGGCCGTACTCGAGGAACTGGCGGGCAGCCCCAGCGTCCAGGTAAGACTGACGGGCGGGGTCTACCGCCGGAGCAGCCATGATCTAACGGGGAATTCCGTGGTCGATGTTCTTGGCGGCATCTATGCGGATAAAGTGTTCTTTGGCGCGGCGGCCCTTTCGTTTCATCGCGGTGTCATGAATTTCGATGCCGAGATGCCCTCTGTTTTCCTGAGAGCCGCCCGCGAGCGAATTCTTGTCATTGACAGCAGCAAGATCGGAGAAGAAGCCGCCTACCGCCTGTGTGCCGTTGAGAAGTGCGACAAGGTAGTCACCGACAAAGGTATCAAACCCGCAGACTTAACGAGGCTACGCAAGCTGAGCAACGTATTAGTTGCAGATTAGCCCTCTTGAGTCCCGATCGCGCGGATGAGTCCGCGAGCAAAGTTTTTTCTTTTACCTGAACCAGCAGTCACTTGGAGCATAACCGTGAAGAATGCCGCTAGAATCGCGCAATTTGCAGCTGTTGTAGTGGTATGCGTAACGATCGTGACCGGACAGCAAAATCCGTTTCCCGTGGTATCTACTGTCGACGAGCCAACGATTGCCGGACGCCCCGTGCAGTTGGACGCCAAAGGAAAGTTGCTTCCCTGGCCCTATCCCAACGATACGGGTTATTCCTACGCGTCGCACTTTATCACACAGTGGCAGATCCTCTGGGATCAGTACAATCGGCAACGACTTCATTATTTCTATTGTTGTTTCGATTTTGACCGCACCACGTTTGAGCTGGTGCCCGACCAGCACTGGGCTAATTCGACCGGCTACCTGCGGGCCATGATGCAGGGCTTCATCGAGCGTCTGTATCCATACACGGGCGATCCGCGAACCATTACATTCCTCGAGAGCTTCGTCGACTACGAACTCGAGAACGGGCTAACCCCGGACAACTATGCCTGGGCGCAGGTTCCCTACGCATCTGCAAATCCCGGAGCCAAGCGTTACACCGGCTGGAGCGAGCACGGGGAGGACTACGTTGAGCCTCACGTGGTGGGCGAAGATGGCTATGGATATCTCCGCCTCTACGAAATGACCGGCAATACCAAGTATTTGCGAGCCGCGATTCGCTGCGCTGACGCTTTGGTCAAGAATTACAAGCCGGGCGACGCAGATCATTCTCCTTGGCCAGTTCGTTTGTGGGCTCGCGATGGGAAGGCCGAAGGCCGACCCATGGGCCTATATTCGGCTAATGTCATCGAGCCCATCATGCTCTTCGATGAATTGATCCGGCTGGAGCAAGGGGACGTTGCGGGTTACACCAAAACAAGAGCAGACTCGTGGGATTGGTTTGTGAAATATCCGCTGGCCAACAATGTTTGGGTGGGGTATTTCGAAGACGTTGTGCCCAGCATGGAGAATATGAACCAGGTGATCCCGCTTGAATTTGCTCGCTATGTGATGCTCCATCCGGAAAAAGATCCACGGTGGCGCGAACATTCCAAGCAACTGATCGAATGGGTAAAGACCACGCCTAAATGGCCAAAATACATCGTGCACGGCGCTACTGTTACAACGGAGCAAGGGAGTGGCAAAAGCTATTGCTGCAATCCCCCGGGCCAATGCTGCGATAGCCATAGTTCGCGGCTGGCAGCGGCTGAGGCGATTTATTTTGCCAAGACTGGAGACGAATCCTACCGCGAAGCTGCTTATCGGACTTACAACTGGGTAACGTATTTCCAGGGACTCTCCGCCGCCGCCCATGCACCCTTCTCCACCCAGTGGTGGTTCACCGACGAATTCTCGGACGGCCCGCGGAGGCTGATGGATGCATTCTGGGCGGTACCCGAGTGGGCCCCTCCGGATGAATCGCATCTCCTGGGATCAAGTTCGGTTGTGACGAAGATCAGCTATGGCAAGGGATCCGTCACCTATTCGACTTTCGATCCTCAATCCTCGGATGTGCTGCGGCTCGATTTCGTGCCTGAGTTCGTCACCGCCAACGGAAAACATCTCATGCGTCGCAAGGAGCTGGACCAGTCCGGGTACGTGTTCGACGATGCGACTCACGTGCTGCGCATCCGTCACGATGACGCACGCGACATCGATGTTCAGGGAAAGGGCGGTCACCGCCCAGTGCAATATGTCACCTTCGACGATCCTCACGTGCCTGCCAATACCGTCCTGAACGGCGAATACCCCTCAGGTGTGATCGATTGGGGCAGCGATATATGGCGCATCAACGTGCCGGAGGGAGCTTTCGGAACGTTCAATTTGGCGATCGCTGATCCCAAAGCAGCTACAGCGGAATTTCATTTCGACTGGCCGCGAGTTTTCGTAGGTGTCGACGTTTATAACGGCGGAACGGCGGAAGCCACGCTAACAATTCATGCTCCGGAGATTCGCGAAACCTCATACACAATCAAACCTGGCCAGGTTCAGCGCATTCGGACTGGATGGCGAGATGCAGCATCGAGCGTGATTTTCCAAGTAAAAAACGGCGAACATCTGCGTTTCGACAACCTCGTCTATCATCTTGAACCGAGCCCTGAATTTCGAACGAATTTCGATAATTGAGCTTTTGGCCGCTTTACAGTGGTGCATCAGTCATCGGCCATCATCGACAGGATCGGCCAACCGTCGCGCGATTGCAGCTGTCTGGGGCTTCCCTGAAGTTGTTGCTTTTCGGGGCGGCCCCTCGAACGCGAGCACAATCGCTTTCCGTCTGCAAAGCCGCATAGGTGGCCAAAAAAACGGCCTTGCTGCGAATCGTATAGTCTGTTAAATATTTACAGTTCAGATGATCAACTTTAACACTCTGTAACCCAAGTCCTTCGGCTTCAATGTTCAGTGCGGGAAGGGACGTAAATCGTCAGGCCGATGTCATCGGAAAAACCTAGATTGCTGGTGATCGGGTCCAGGGGGTTTCTGGGCAGCCATGCAGCGCAAGCGGCGAGGCCGGCCTTCGACGTCTTTGAAGCAGCTCGGTCTGCCGACGGGATCAAGAAACTCGCCATCGACATCCAGGATCAGGCATCGGTGAAGGCGGCGTTTGAGGCGGCTAAGCCAGATTTCGTCTTGCACTTCGCAGCCATTTCTGACATCGACCGCTGTGAAAAGTTTCCCGAACAGGCCAAGGCGATCAACCTTCACGGAACGGAACATGTAGTCGAGGCCTGCGCTCAAGCGAATACACGCCTGCTGTTCACCTCTACCGGCGCCGTATTCGACGGACAAAAGCACGGGTACAGCGAGGAAGATCCCGTGCGCCCGGTCAGCATTTATGGACAGACGAAAGCCGCAGCCGAAAAAGCAGTGCTCGCACTTGGACCTCGATCCGTCGTGGTGCGAATTGCGTTAGCGATCGGGTTTGCCGTCAACCCAGAAACCAATTCCCTGCTGGATAACCTAAAAAAGCGCTGGGCGGCTGGGCAGAAAGTTGCGTTGCCGGTTCACGAAAGTCGTAACCCGATTGATGCAGCGACTGCAACGCGGTTTGTGCTGGAGCTGGTAAGCAACGAAGAAGCACGGGGAGTTTTTCATGTCGGGTGCACGACCCCAATCAACCGCTACGATTTAGGCCTCTTGCTGGCTGCCCGGATGGGATACCCAGGGCTGGCTGAGCCACAATGGGTACCGATCCCAGGACGGGCACCGCGGGGGCCGGACCACTATTTGTTAACCGATAAGCTGCGGTCGGTGTCCGCGATTCCGATACCGACTTGCGACCAAGTAATTGAGAGGTGTTTCGATGTCCCTGCCTAAAGCAAAATTCGAACTGGAGTTCGCCCACGGATCTACATACGGCGAGGAAGAAAACGCTGCAGTTCTGGAGGTCATGAAAGCCAGTGCCCCCTCTTGCGGCGCCAAGGTCCAACAGTTTGAGCATGAGTTCGCCGCATACTGCGGAACCGAGTATGGGCTCGCGGTATCCTCCGCAACAGCCGGCCTTCACTTGGCACTCATCGCCGCTGGTGTGCAGCCCGGCGATGAAGTGATCACTACGCCGATCAGCTGGATCTCCACTGCGAACGCGGCGGCAATGTTGGGAGCAAAAGTTGTCTTTGCCGATGTGAACCCGCTCACCCTGAATCTGGATCCCGAATCTGTGGCTCGCAAGATCACCAACAGGACCAAGGTCATTCTCCCCGTCCATCTTTATGGCCAATGCTGCGATATGGATGCTCTGAACTCTTTAGCAAAGGCCCGCGGAATCGCGGTTATAGAGGATGCTGCCCATGCCGCAGGCGCCGAATACAAAGGACGAAAGGCCGGCTCCCTCGGAGATATCGCAGTCTTCAGCTTTCATCAGCAAAAGAATATGGTCACGCTGGGAGAAGGCGGCCTTATCACGACTCGCAATAAAGCTTTTTTCGAGAGTATGCTTTCACACCGGTCCCTCTGCTGCCGCACCTATGACCCGAAGGGTAAGTACCTTCCCATCGACGAGGGCGCCCTGCCCATGGGCAAACGATACTGGCATCTTGAGTTCGACGAAATCGGGTTCAACTATCGTATGACTGAAATTCAGGCAGCTGTTGGCCTGGTGCAGTTGCGAAAGCTCGACTCTCTGAATGCGCGTCGCATCGAGATCGCGAGGAGTTACACCGACGGACTCGAAGGCGTGCGCGGTTTATGCCTGCCCCACGTTCCCTCTCACCTGAAGCATGTATTCCACGTCTACCTCGTCCTGCTTCAGCCGGAGTTCCGGCGCAGCAAAGAAGACTTTATGTGGGACCTTTACACCGGTAAACAGATCAAAGTATGGTCTCACTACATGCCTATCCATCTGACCAGCGTCTATCGGCGCATGGGACACAAAGAAGGAGAATGCCCGGTCGCGGAAGCTGCATTTGAGCGCTACGTGAGCATTCCAATTCATCCGCGGATGAATGAAGCGTCCATTCAGTACGTAATCGACAGCATTCGGGAGCTCGCATGAGCGCTTTTGAGGAGAAGGTTTCCAAGCTCAGAAAGTCCGGGACATTCTTCTCTGAGTCGAAACCTGTTTACATCAGCCGCGCACCGGGCCGCCTTGATCTCATGGGCGGAAATGTCGATTACACTGGCGGCCTGGTTTTTCAGGCGACGATCCGAGAAGCAACCTGGGCCGCGGCCCAAGGGCGGGAAGACGGCCGGATCGCGTTCTGGAATCCGCAAATGCAACAGGAAGGTTGGGAAGACAAAGTTAATTTCGAACTCGCGGGGCTGACCGACGAAGAGACAGTGCGAAAACTGGTCAACCAAAGGCCACAAGTTCGTTGGACAGCGTACGTCCTGGGTGTGTTCTACCTGCTCCAGTGCAAGTATCCCGGGAAAGTGCGTACTGGGGCCAGTGTGTACATCGAATCCGATGTCCCGCTGAATAAGGGAGTCAGTTCGTCTGCGGCGATCGAGGTCGCAGTGATGAAGGCGGTCTCGGCCGCGTACGGAATTCCGTTGGCGGGTGTGGAGTTGGCAGAGTTGTGCCAATGGGTCGAGAACGTGATCGCGGAATCGGCGTGCGGGATCATGGATCAGGCCGCATCCGTCCTTGGAGATGAAGGCTACGTGCTACCTCTAGTCTGCCAGCCTTGTTCGGCCAAACCTTTGGTGAAGTTGCCAACTGGGTTGCGGTGTTGGGGCATCGACTCTGGCGTTCGGCACGCGGTCACCGGCATCGAATACGAGGCGGCAAGAGCCGGTGCGTTCATCGGATTTCGGATGATCTGCGATCGGGAAAACTTGCCAGTCAGTTTGGACAGCTCTGGTCGAATTCCGCGATTCGTCGAGCCACGATGGAATGGGTACATCTCGAACATCCTTCCTTCTGTATTCCGGTCTTGCTATGAGAACGAACTACCGTTGCAAATCGCGGGAGCGGAGATTCTCAAGCTAGGCCGTGAACATATCGATCCTTACACGACGGTGCGGCCGGAGGTGAATTATCGAGTGCGTGCCTGCACTCGCTATGCCGTGGAAGAGAACCAGAGGATTGAACTATTCGTCGATCTGGCCCGGGGAGCGGCTGACCACCATTCCGAAATTACCTTCCGGCTCATGGGGGACTTGATGTTCCAGTCCCACTGGTCATACACCGAGTGCGGCCTGGGCTGCGAAGCGACCGATCAACTGGTGGAATTGGTTCGAGCAGAAAGTGCTACCGGAGAGCTGTACGGCGCGAAGATTACCGGTGGCGGCGGGGGCGGCACTGTCGCAGTTCTCGGTTCAGAGAATGCGGGGGAAGCCTTCAGGCGAGTCCTTCACAAATACGCGAAACTCCGAGGCAACGAGCCTTACGTATTCGAAGGCAGTTCGATGGGCGCAGATCGGTTTGGACTCCATGTTCTAAGGACGGACGCATGAGCACAGCAGCGGTAGCAACCACAAAGAGCAGGACTGCATGGTTCTTTTTGTTGTTGGCTCTAGCTTCTCTGATGTGGTCGGGACAAGGAACGGCAGTCAAGATCCTTGACCGCCACATGGGCCCCATCGCCATCACATTCGTTCCCTTCTACATCACGACGGTACTGCTCGTGCCTTTGCTGCTCAAGATGCGAAAAGAGAATCCTGGTTCTCCTAGTCTCACCCTCGGGGATTGGATTCAGTTCTCAATTGCTGGAATTGGCGGTCAGGTACTGGCCCAGCTTGGCATGACATGGGGTGTGAGCAAGTCGCTGGCTTCTAACGGAGCGATCCTGAACCTCCTCATTCCCGTGATTAGCGCGGTGCTGGCTTCGATCATGCTGCACGAGCGCATTACGCTGCTGCGCGTTGCGGCACTCACGATCGGATTGGTTGGGGTTGTCCTGATGTCGGTCAGCGACTGGAAGCAGGCTTCGTTTGGCGAGATGCGCTTCCTGGTGGGCAACCTGCTGATCTTGTGCGGCTGTTTGGGCTCCTCGTTCTACAACGTCTATTGCAAGGGATTGATGAAGCGATTCGCCGAGATCGAAATTCTGATTTTTAGCTACGTGACGGCATCGGTCGCGAGCATTCCACTCCTGATCTGGGCGGAGCCATTTTCGCTTCGCACCTTCCGGCAATTCGACTGGCAAAGCTGGGCGGCTTTCGCATTTCTCGCCCTCTTTATGTATGGGGCGTCGATGCTCCTCTTCTTCCGGGCCCTGCAGCACCTTGATGTTACGACAGCTTCTGCGTCTCTCTACCTCGTGCCTGTATTTGGCGTTTTGCTCGCCGCGGTTCTGTTGGGCGAACGGCTGAGCATGCTTGCGATGGTCGGGTCAGCGGTCGTACTCACCGCGACCGTACTCATCATGAAATACGACACGAGTTATTGATTTCCACGTGCCGTCATCTAGTTTCCTGAAATCTTCACCGTACCCGCGTCGTCGTGGCGGAGACGGAGCACCTTGCGTTCTGAATCGAACATCCAACCAGCGGAATTCAGATCATTCCGCTTTTCGAGTTGCTTTCCCCCAGCGGTCACTTCTTTCGGTACGAAGCTCACTCGCAGAACCTCGGTCGCTTGGTTATCGAATGTCCTGTAAGAAATCTGCGCCGGTGAATAGCTGACTTCCTGCACAATCGAACTCGAGCGCAATAAGTGATTTTCTCCTGCGGGGGACCACTCCGGCTGCGCGCCCATTGCATACATGAAATGGCGAATGTAGTCGCCATACCCGTCGCTGAACCAGATGCCGTTCTGATCCAGTTTTGGTTGGTCGTTGACAACGCCGTCTTCCCGGCACATATAAGTAGCCCAATTCAGAGACCGGAATGCCTTCTCTTTTGAGGCAGGATCGGAGGTGACCTCCGCCCAGCGTGCCAAAACGGAGGCATACCGCGATGTATGGCTTCCCATTTTGAATTTGTAGTCGAGTTGCTCTGAGATGGTATTCGCGCCCCATTCCACGCCCTTGTAGCCCTCGATATCACCCGCGAACGTATCTTCAACAAACGCGATCAATCCGGAGACGTGAGCGCGCCATTCCGGATCGGATTCCGGATGATCCAAAAGATGACGAGCAGTCTCCATGGGCGCGTACTGATTAAAATTCCAGAGCTTGTCCATGATCGGAATGTCTTCGAAGTACTGCGCCCAGACATTGTTCTTCATGGGAACTTCGAGCAACCAATGCCACGCGATATCACGAGCCGACTTGTATTGCTTGGTATCGCCGAGGTTGAGCCGGATGAGTGCGTCAAAGAGCCGCACCATGGCGATCTGGTCCGATGCATACTCCTCCCGCACAACACCGGTTTCGGCAAACACGCGGAACGGCCATGGCGATTTCTCCGTACTCCCGGGCCGCACGTCTTTGGCTAACGTGTCTGCAATCTTGATGGCGGCGTCCCGGTATCGTGAGTCGCCTGTGAGTTCGTAGAATTTGAGGTACCCCGCCCCCAGTTCGGCGGACTTATCCGGCTCGATTCCGCCCACGCCATCTCCTCGTCCAGGACGCTTATTGTCGTAATTCGACTCGTGTGCTCCGCGGTATTCGGTCGCGCCGTGATCGGCGCTTGCGTAGGGCATGTCGCCCCACTTCCAGCTCGCAGGCGTTGTTCCGTGAGCGATTTGATAATCGAGCACGCCTTTTACAAGATCGACAATCTTGCGATCCCCCGAGTACGCGTAATATGCGGCGCCAGAGTCGGCCAGCATCGCAAACAGTCCGGCGGGATTGTGCGGCCACGATCCACCTTTCATCGTGTTCCCATCGATGCAGCAATAGGTGTAATAGCTCTTCAGGCCGTTCGGTTCGACGTGCACCTTGTTCAGCAGAAAATTCCACGCGAGATAAACCACGTGGTCGTAGGCCTTGTCTTGCGGCTGAACCCACGAAACCAGTTTTCCGTCACGGTCGAGAATGACTGTGTGGGTATTGAATACCTGCGCAAATGACGGGCTGATAGCCAGAAAGAGACACCAATACAAGCGCATTGTTCGCATAAGCATTCCTATGTGATCTCTGGATTGCACGAAAGTGATGATCTGCCTCCCGGAAGACGAGCCCTCCGGTCACGATTCGGACAAGGTAGCGTTAGCCGCTGGCGATGAACTACTATCTTGCTCGAAACGCAAGTAATCCTCGAATACGCGTTCATAACCGCGGTAAGAACGGGAGCCGAGAGCAAAACATGCCGAGCAACCTCTTCGATCTGAGTGGTCAGGTAGCGATTGTCACAGGCGCGAGCCGCGGTCTGGGCCAGCACATGGCTCGAGTCCTGGCGAGTGCAGGGGCGGACCTGGTCATCACTAGCCGCGATCGCACGCGTGTCGCAGCGTTCGAGAAGGAAGTGCTTGCTCTCGGCCGCCGGGTTCTTTCCCTGGACCTTGATGTCCGCAACCTGGAGAGCATCCGCAGAATGGCAGTCGCGGCCGAGAACTTCTTCGGACGCCTTGATATTTTGGTGAACAATGCAGGATGTAATGTGCGGAAGCCCGCGCTGGATGTCACCTGGGATGATTGGAACCTGGTCGTCGAAACCAACCTGCGTGGAAGTTTCTTCGTCGCCCAGGAAGTCGCTCGCCGTATGATTCCGCGGCGCTACGGCCGGATCATCAATATTGGCTCGATCACAAGTGTAATGGGTTATGCCGGTCTGGGTCCTTATGGGGCAAGCCGCGGAGGCATTCGTCAGTTGACCATGAGTCTCGCTGACGATTGGGGCAAGGACGGTATCACCGTGAATTGTCTCGCCCCGGGCTGGTTTTGCACGGAACAGAACAAAGTCCTTTACGAAAGCGAAGAGTGGGTGCGATATCTCTGCGAGCGCATTCCCGTCAAGCGCCCCGGCGAACTTCGCGATCTTGACGCCGCTGTGGTATTTCTGGCTGCCGAATCCAGCCGTTACGTTACTGGACAGACGCTTCTTGTTGACGGCGGCTTTTCTACAGGCGCGGTTCGGGCATTGGTGCAGAAGAGTTAGAGCTTTCGTTGCTTATTCCTCGCAGCAAGAAGCGGCTACTTCGCAAAAAATCAAAGGCGGTTGCAGTCTTGCTGCGACCGCCCCGGGTCTTCTAGAAAGTCAGGTGCAAGCCAAATTGCATCTGACGGTTCGTGGTTGAAGCCGAAGTTACTTCACCGAAAGTGGCGCCGTCTTCGACATTGGCGTCAGGTATACCCCAATTGGTGTGGTTCAAAGTGTTAAAAGCGTCCGCCCGGAACTCAAGGCTGTACTTCTCTGTTAAGTGAAAGAACTTGGACAATGAAGAATCCAGTAGCACCTGTCCATCCGCAAACAGCGGATTGGTCCCCTCACTGCCGTCAGTAGCGTTGGCGGGATCTGCCAGGTTACTTCCGTCGCATCCGTGCCTCACGAATGCCGATGTGTCAAACCAGCGGGCGAGTGTCCGCTGGCTGCGAGACAGATTTCCATTACCAATACGGTCCGGCATTGGACCGGAACCGTTGTTGTAGTAGGTGCAGTACTGGCTGACAGTAAAGCGAGGACCGGTGTTCCATCGGAGGTATCCGGAGTATTGCCAACCGCCTACGATGGCATCGGCAACCTTATTCATATTTGCACCGTACATCTTTCCTTTGCCCACCGGAACGTCAAATACGAACTGACCGTTGAAGGTGTGCTCAATATCCTGCGGAGCCGGCCCACGCTTGTAGTTAAGATCATTCAGCAGCCAGGACGGATTGTTCCCGTTGGCGAAAGTACGGCCGTAGGCGTAGTTCAAGTTAAGGGTGACGAGTTTCATTACCCTCCCCTGAAGCCGGGCCGTAAGGGCGTTGTACCAACTGGTCCCCTCGGAGAACTGCGCCTGGAGATCGCCGAGTTGCGGGTATTGGTTGAACAGGGGGCGGTTTACAGTCTGGTTGTCACTGACGAGCGGGTTCGGTGGCGCCTGGTTGATGTTCTTGCCCAGATTATTGTTCTTGCCGATGACGCGGAGGTAACCGATCTCCGCGATCAGTCCGGGCTTGAGCTCGCGCTGCAGGTTAAGCGAAGTTTGATCGACGCGCTGGCTCTTCCAGTTGTAATCGGTCGCCCGAATCGTGGCGTTCGCGGGAATCTGGAGTCTGCCAGCCGAATCATAGACAGCCGAGGCAACCGGCAGGCCGGCGTTCGCGAACGGCACCATGGTATAACCCAAACCAGATGCCGCTGCCGGGGTCAGACCCGGATTTCCCGAAAGACTGAGATCGGGTGTCATGTTGTTCGTCGAGATCAAATCTTGCTTCGCGTAGAACGGATATCCCAAACCTAAGATCGTGACGGGTCCGCTCCAGTAAGTTTGCCAGTACGATACGCCGTAGCCGCCGCGTAAACTGGTTTTGCCGCGATCAGGAGTCCAGGCGAAACCGAGGCGGGGCCCAACATCGCTTTTGTCCAAACCTAGTGCAGGACTGCGGTTGGTCGGGCTGGCGACGACCAGCTGGTTCGTGCGCGTGTCCCAGTTGGCCTGTCGATTCGATACGTCGACCGGACGAGTACTGAGTTCATAGCGCAGGCCAAGGTTGAGTGTCAGGCTCGGAGTGATCTTGAAGTCATCCTGCCCGTACCACGCCATTTGCCAGAAAGTCTGATAAGGCGTTCCGGTGACGAAATGTGCGCGAGCCGCAGAACTGTCGAATCCAAGCAGGAAGGCCGCATATGCGAACCCAGTGCTGACGCCATCGAAGGAGGTCATAGCTGGATCGAAGAAAAGACTTCCTCGCGGATTATCTCCGCCGATCGTGTCGGCCGAACTGCTCTCCACGTGGTTGATGATGGTGCCAAACTTAATGGTGTGGCGGGCCTTCACCACGGTGAAGTTGTCGACTGCCGAGAATGTATTCGAAATGACGTAACCGACCCAGTCCGGATCTCCAAAGGTATGCAGTGGGTTCACGCCATTGCAGCACCAGCCCGGTCCGAAGTCGGCCATTCCTCTCGTCCCCACATCTCCAAGATTTCCATTGGGAATACCGAAGAAATTATTCCAATCCTTGGCCATGGAAGCGTTGCTGGTATGGACCGCGGTCCGGTTGTATCCCAGCCGGACCTCATTCATGGTCACACCGCTAAAACTATGCTGATTCGTGACCTGCATGTTCTGGTTGAAGCTGTTGGAATCTGCCTGTCCGTTATTCCAGAATTGGGTGTTACCAGTGATCTGGTTGCCCTGATTGATGTCGTTCACATCGGTAAGACTAGCCCTGAGCATCGAATAACGGAAAAAGTAGTGGTCAGCCTCGGTGCGGTTCCAGTCGACCCGCTCGTCGCTCTGCCGAACCCGCTGCACGTTGCCCACAGTGAACCCGAGGTTAAAGAGAACACCATCGACGCCGGGTTGATTTGCAGTGCCCCAAAGAGCTGCCGCGTTTATTTTGGCCGCTGCGGGATCCCAGTATGTACTGGGAATAATGTTACCCGTGATCGGTTTGGCTGAAATAAAATTGCCGCTGCTGTCTCGCACTTGGCTGCCGGGCCAATAAAGCTGGCCGCACGGCTGGCCGAAATCGTCGACCGTGGAACCACCGCAAAGATCACTGTTATAAAGCTCGGAGAAATCCCCCTGTTGCATTTTTGGCGTCGGAGCAGTGTCTGTCCCAAGAGAACTCGTGTTGAGCCGTGTCTCCTGATAATCTCCAAAGAAAAACAACTTGGTCTTCAGAACGGGGCCACCGAAAGAACCGCCAAACTGATTCCGGTGGAACGGATTCAGCGTATATGTCGTGTTAGTAGTAGGGATGTCGTGTGGCAAAGCGTCGGTCGCATTGTTGCGTAGATATTCGTACAAGCTCCCATGGAATGCGTTCGTTCCCGACTTGGTCACGACATTGATGACGGCGCTGCCGGAGAACCCAAATTCCGCGTTGTACTTTCCGGTGTAAACCTGCAATTCCTGGATGCTATCGATCGGCGGGGCTTGTCCTACGTAAGCGTTCTGCGGTTCGCGATTGGCCACTCCCTCGATGAAAACGCTGTTCGCGTTGGCATCAACTCCACCCAGCGAGGAAAGCTGATTGCGCGTCTGCCCGATGGCGGAGCCGTTTTCGCCGCCGTTCTGTCCGTAGTTGCCGCTGCCGGTTCCATTGTTGGATCCTGGCATGAGATTGACCTGGTAGAGGGGGTTTCGATCCAGGTTGGGAAGACGATCTAGTTCTTTTGCTGAGAATGTCTGGGAAAGTTCCGAGCTTTCGGTGGCAACCTGGAGCGCGTCAGCAGAGACTTGCATCGTCTCCAGCACTTGGCCTGGTTTCAACGTAAAGTCAAAACGGGCGATTCCGCCGGCGTTGACGACCACGTTGGAAATCAGCTCGCGCTGGAATCCCGCTTTCTCTGCCGTGAGATGGTACGTACCGGGAGTGAGAAAGTTGATGAAATATTCGCCGAGATCTGAAGTGTCGCCTGGCGTAATCACCCCAGTACCATCGTTCGTGGCCGCCACGTGCGCCCCAACGACTACTCCTCCACTGGAGTCTCGCACCGTGCCTGTGATACGGCCGGTGTTGATTTGACCTTGCAGTTGGCTGCCGATACAAAACAGAATTGCCAGTAAAGCGAAGTTCCGGAACTGAGCCGCCAAGCCAAACGGTAGGGAAGGCATAAACTGTCTCCTATTCGCGATGCGCTATAACTCGCAGAAAACAGCTAACATATGATCTTTCAAGGTTGAGAGAGGATCAGCCACCCAGACCGCTCTTGTCAAGCGAAAAACGTTGATGATTTCGATTTGCTATTGCGCAACTCAGGCCCACTTTAAAGATCCGAGCAGAGTGACTTTCAGTGACGCGGCACAGGACGGATTTGATCGGCAGGAACAATTCCTTTTTGCTCCTGGACTGCGTAGAAATGATCCGAGGCGACGGGCCCAAACGTGTCCACGATGCCGGAAGGCCAGCGGACTTCCACCTTCTCGACGGTAGACGAATGTCCTAATCCAAAGTGCGAGCGCAAGTCGTTTTGTGAAATGTAACTTCCGCCACTATAGATTTCGTTTGATTGCGTGATGCCTCCTGCAGTGACCGCGATGCGAGCTCCGATTGCCGAGCGGTTGCTGACCGATCCCGCCAGTTCGAAGGTGATCCAGTGATTCGTCGGCACTCCGCGGTTTCTCAGAATCGTCGGCCTGCCGTCGAGATTCTCGATCACAATGTCCATCTGGCCGTCGTTGAAGAGGTCCCCGACGGCCAGGCCGCGTGAGACGCGCGGCTCCAGGATCGGGGAACCGGATTGCTCGCTGGCATCGCAGAAGGTGCCATTTCCCAAGTTGTATTGCACGAGCTTCGGCTGTTTATAGTGCTGCTCGCGTCCGGCCCGTTCGATTTGCGGATAGATATGACCGCTGGCCGTGACCAGATCAAGCCAGCCATCATTGTCCAGGTCCACAAATGCTGTTCCCCACTTTACCCATGGAAAAGACGGGAGGCCGACGCCGGAAGGATAGGAGACATCTTCAAAATTCCATTTGCCGTCGTTGCGATAGAGAGGCGTATTATCCTGCGAAAAATCGGTAACGAAGAGAGCCGGCCGACCCGTGTGGAGATAGTCGCCGACCGCAATCCCCATCGATGCTTGCTCATGCCCATCCTCGGCCAGCGCTGCACCGGACTCGAGTCCGATCTCCGTAAACTTCCCCTTGCCGTCGTTTCGATACAAGAAATTTGCCATCGAATCATTCGCCACATAGATGTCGGGTCGACCGGTGTTATTCAAATCCGCCCAGACCACAGACAGCCCGTAATATCCTTCCGGATCGCTGACGCCCGCGGTCTTTGAGACATCGGAAAATGTCCCATCGTGTTTGTTGTGGAACAGAGAGTCTCCCGCTCCCTTCAAGCCGCGCGGGCCGCATTGCACATCGATTCCCATGAATTCGCAGGTTGCGCGACCGCCAAATTCAGGCAAATGGTGCAGGTCGAACTGCGTATAGTTCGCTACCATGAGGTCTACATAGCCATCGCGGTCGTAATCGCCGAAAGCGGCGCCCATGGACCAGCGGCCATCTGAGACACCGGCTTTGGCGGTTACATTTGTGAAGGTGCCATTCCCGTTGTTCCGGTAAAGGACGTTGCCACCAAAACAGGTGATGTAAACGTCCGGCCATCCGTCGTTGTTGTAATCGGCGACGGCGCCGCCCATCGCGAAACACGGGGTGGCCATTCCGCTCTTTTCCGTGACGTCAGAGAAGGTCCCATCATGGTTGTTGTGGTAGAGGGCGCCTTTTGCTTTCTGTCCTTTTAACGCCATCTCGACGGTCGGGGCGTTGGTGAAATATATGTCGAGCCACCCGTCGCGGTCATAGTCGAGCAACAGGACACCACCGCTCATGGATTCCACGATGTAGCGTGCTTCGGGCGCCAGAATATGCTCGAACCGAATCCCAGCCCTCGCGGTAACATCTTCCAATTCGACCAGAGTATGGTTGTGGCATTGATTGCTTTTTGCGGTGGAGGGTGGCGGCGCTCCCTGCGCCATGCCCTGGGAGTTCGCCTGCGGCGTAACGAGCAACGCGAGTGTAACAACTGTTGCACAGCGAAACTGATGTTGGAAGATAATTTTCAAGGAATGCTACTCTGAGCGATGTGTTCTGGTGCGAGCAAATTGTCACCGGACGCCGACGATCGCCTGATCCTGCAAAGCCTTCTTCTGCGCATCGAGTGTATTTTTGTGCAGCTCTGCTACCCGCTGAAATGCGACCCGCGCCTCAGCCGAACGTCCCGCCTTCCGACAAGCGGTACCCAAAAGATAAAACACCGCAGCCTCGTTTGGATTCAAGTCCGCAGCCGATTTTAGAGCAGTGATCGACGCGTCGAGTTCGTTGAGTTTGAGCCTGGCTTTGCCGAGATAGAACATCGTTGCCCATGCGCTGGGGTCGGCCTCGTGAGCGCGTTCCAGATAAGGCACGCTTTCGGCAAATCTGTCGGTTTGCGTTAACAATGCCCCCATGAAATAGCTGGAGCTGGTGTCGTTAGGATCTTGCTCAAGGGCGGCTCGGAATTCCTTCTCAGCATCCTCATAACGGTGAACGCTCAGATAGTTTTTTCCCAGAGCCCGATGCACTCCGGTAAGACCCGGGTCCGCAGCCAAAGCCATGCGGAAATCCCGCTCTGCCGTGGCAAACTGTAGAGCATCGTAGTGTGCCTGGCCCAGCAGAAAACTGGATTTCGGGTTGGTCGAGGCCTCAGGAAATAGTTGTGCAAAGACCTTATCGCCCAGCTCTTCCATTCCAATGCGCGAATAGGCAATACCCATCAAGTACAGCGTTCCATTATCCGGACTGTTTGCGATCAGAGGCTTAAGCATCTCGATTCCAGCCTTGGGTTGCCCGCCGTAGATCATGCAAGTTGCGAGCAAGTTCGTGGCCTGAACGTCTTTCGAGTTCAGGCTATGAAGCTTGCGAAAGTATGGGCGCGCTCTTTCATAGTCATCTTGCCTCAGGTAAATAAGACCGGCGTTAAGAAGTATGCCCCGCTCGTTTGGGCGAATACGCAGCGCTCTATCATACGTTTTGATGGCTAGGGTGAAACGTTGCAAGTGGGTGTAAACGATCCCGAGATTTCCAAGCGCGGCAACGTTATTTGGATCGTCGCGGAGAACCTGTAAAAAACCTGCTTCTGCTCCCCGATAGTCCCCCTCCTGCATTTGTCTTGAAGAAGTTTCAAAGAGAGAATCCCGCTCGACCGTGGCAGATGCTGGAAGAGACACGAATATGGAGAGGACTACCAGGACGGCAAGATTCATCTGATCTTTTTATAGACCAGGACGCGGCGTAGCGTCATCCTCGAACCTCTTTCAGCGCTTCTCGCAAGCTTTTGTCGATGAGATCACACATTTCATCCAGATCGCTTTCTTCAGCGATCAATGGAGGTGCGACCGCGAACCAACTGGGGTCGATCCGAAGAATCAAACCGTTTCGAAGAGCAGTCCGCTTCATAGCGAGGCCTAACTCGGGAAATGGAGCCATGGTCCTTGTATCGCGTACAAGTTCAACACCGAGGAGAATACCTTTCCCGCGAACCTCCCGAACCACTCCTAGCTCCTTCAGGCGCTCGAAGCGCTGCCGCAGATGCTTCCCCAAGCGGGCGGCTTTCTGGCAGTAGTCTTTTTCGACGATCTCGTCGAGCACAGCGATACCCACTGCGCTGGCCAGCGGATTTCCTGCGAACGTGTGACCGTGCGCGAAAAACTTCGCATCAGTCTGCTCTCCATAAAATGATCCCGCGAGATCCTCCCGGGCGACCATGGCCGCCAGTGGGATCGCTCCGTTCGAAATGCCCTTCCCAAGACACAAAATGTCAGGAGTTACGCCATAAGTTTGCGCGGCAAACATGCTTCCGGTTTTGGCGATTCCAGTGATGATCTCGTCAAAGATCAGCATTACGTTGCGCCGCGTGCAAATCTCCCTCAACATCTGAAAATATTCCGCCGTTGGAGTGATGATCCCACCGGTGTTGCCAACGGGCTCTACGATAAAGGCCGCAACGGTGCTCGGATCTTCTGCGGCGATCACATCGTCGACGCAACGCGCGGCAAAACGGTTGGCCTCTTCCCACGATGAGAAATCATCTCGATAAAAGGATGGTGGAAAGACCTTTAGGAAGCCCGGCATCTGCGGCTCAAACTTGGCCTTCCGCTCGCCGGTGCCACTGGCGGACATACCCCCAAACGTACCCCCGTGATAGGACGAGTACCGGCTGATAATCTTGTATTTTCCAGGTTGCCCAGTCTGCTTGAAATACTGGCGGGTGAACTTCAACGCCGACTCAACCGCCTCCGACCCTCCACTGAAAGGTTTGACGTATCGCAAGCCGTCGGGACACACAGAACCGAGTTTCTCTACAAACTTCAACGTCACATCGGCGATTCCATGCAGGGGCGGCGCGAAGGTCATGCGCTCCATCTGCTCGCGCATGGCTGCAAGCACGCGAGGATGGCCGTGGCCCAGGGTGGCAACGAAGATTCCGCCAATAGCGTCGAAGTAACGCTTTCCTTCCGTATCCCAGTAATAGAGTCCCTCGGCCCGACTGAGCACAAGCGGATTGCGAATGAAATCTTCCGTCGATCGATAGTCGAGGAAAGTGCGGCGTAGAGCGCTGATCTCCTCTGTGGTCAGTTGCACGTCGACTACTCCCTCGGCGGGAGGCCCGCGCCAAACCCGCCATCTACAATGATCGGAGAACCGGTCATAAACGAAGCGTCATCGCTAGCCAGGAAGACTGCCAGGCGCGCAACCTCGTCCGGCCGGCCGATCCGCCCCAGGGCATGCAATTTGCCCGCTTCCGCCCGCGCTCTCGCCGGATCTGCTTGCGATTGGAAATAACCCTCCGCCAAGCCGGCATCGATATAGCCTGGACAGATGGCATGTACCCTCACGCCTTCGCGCCCGTGATCGATCGCCATCGCTTTTGTCAGCCCGAGTATGGCAGCTTTCGTGGCGCAGTAACCGGCACACGCCGGCTCCACAAAATAAGCGTTTACCGACGACAGATTGATGATGGCTCCGCGAGTCTGCCGAAGATGAGGAAGGAAAGCTCGGGAACAGAGGAACACACCCCCCACATTCACAGCCATCTGTCGACTCCACTCTTCAAACGTGGTATCGACAATGGTTTTGCTGATCTGGATGGCGGCATCGTTTACAAGAACATGAGCGCAACCGAACTGGCTGAGCACAGTCTGGGCAAGAGTCTCGACCGACCCTGGATCAGAAACATCGACCCGAACTGCAATGGCTTTCCCGTTCGCCGCTTGGATGTCTTTTCTGGTTTGCTCTGCCCGCGAGCTATCGATGTCGGCCACGACGACATGGGCGCCCTCTGAGGCAAAAGTTAGCGCGATCGATCTCCCGATTCCGTTACCCGCGCCCGTGACAATGGCAATACGATCACGGAGTTTCAAGAAATTCCTCCGCACGCCTTTTTTGGCATGCTGCTTCTGACCAAAAATCGGCAAACATCATATCTTCCAAAACATCCTAGGGTCAAGAACACCACGTATCAAGATGGACATTCTAAGCTCATGTTCTTCGATCTAATTGCGCAATTCTCAAATTGAAATGCGATATTCATCGGCACTGTACTTTGGGCCGGCGCGACGAATGGAGGGGCGACAGGGTATGCTTGTGCCTTGAGGACGGCTGTCTTGAGAACCAAGCATAAACGTACGTTCCGTCACGGCCGGTTAAGCGGCCAGGTGCTGCTTCTGATTGAAAACATGATTGCAGACCGGTTTCCGCCGGGCTCTCTTCTTCCAACTGAAGACGAACTTGCCGGTCAATTTCGGGTAAGCCGGATCGTGATCCGTGAAGCCATGAAGATGCTGGAAGACCGCGGATTGGTGGAAGTCCGTGCCGGCCGCGGCACAACTGTGGTCACACCGAAACCTGACCGCGTGAAGGCATCTCTCTTTCGCCTGATTCGGAGCTCGGGGGCACCCGTGCTCGAAGAAATGCTGCAACTCCTCGAACTGCGCGGGGTGCTCGAGGAAAACGCAGCTTCATTGGCCGCAGCCAGGGCGAGTAATGCAGAAATTGACGAGATTGAGTCGGCGCTCAACCGTATGCGCGATGGTTCGGTGCCGGAGGAAGTGCACTCTGCTGATCTGCAATTTCATATTTCCATCGCCCGCGCTTCGGGCAACCGGTTCTTTGAAATCGTCCTGGAACCGTTGACTGAGGTTTTTCTGAAGCAAATCCAGCTGAGTGCAAAGGTCGATGTTGGAATAAAGCAACACCAGGATGTTCTGCGAGCCATTCAATCGCACGATCCCGCAGCTGCTAGCGTCGCGGTTCGACGCCTTCTCAGTCTCACGCAAAAAGATATTCGTAAAGCTCTGTCCTCGCGTCCTGTAAGTCCGGCCAAAGTGTAATTTTCTTGAACTTTTGGTTTCGTTTCCTGTGTTGCCACGCATTCGCAATCGCCAGCTTCGCCTCGCCCCTAGAAGCGCGGACATCTCTATTGACAACCTGACATTTGGGGAGCATTCTAGCCGGGATTTCGTAAGATCATATGTTTAATCTTGTGCGAATGGTGCCGCCTATCTAGCAAGAAAAGGATCCATCTTTCGTCACCGCGGTAGCATTGCCTTCACCTTCAGTGGGTTGTCCATTACGAAATATCGAGGAGTTCCTCATGAGACGGTTGGAGCGTTTCATTCTGTCTTTTTTGATATTGAGCATCGCGAGCCTATCGAAAACAGCGGACGGCCAGATCTCGGCAACCACGTCGATTGGTTATCACGAACCCAAGGTTGACTCCTCCGGCCATATTGTTCCCTGGTTCAATTCGGAACCTTCCGTCGCCTACGATCACGATATCCGACTTCTTTGGGACTTCTGGCACAACATGCGCAGGTGTGCGAACGGAGTTCCCTATTACCTGCAGCATCAGGTGTGGGCGCCAGACAAAGACGATCCGCGCGGGCTCGGAGGCGATCAGATCAACATGGCCCTCGACTCCTGGACGCTTCTTTACGGATATCTTGGCGATCCAGCGATCAAACAGAACATGATTGAGATCGCGGACTATTGGCTCGACCATGGGATGGCGGATTCATCATTACCGTGGGGAGGACTCCCCTATCCCTACAACACCGATCTTCACTCCGGTCAGTACGACGGCGACATGCGCGCAGGAAAAGGCTTCCTGCAACCAGACAAGGCTGGAAGCTTCGGCTATCAACTGGTGATTCTTTATAAGATCACTGGGCAAGAGAAATACCTCGCGGCTGCCGAACAGATCGCAAAGCGCCTGGCCGGCAAAGTCCAGGCGGGCGACGCCGCGAACTCTCCTTGGCCTTTTCGCGTGAGAGCCAGTGACGGTAGTGTTCACAGCCAGGAGGAATCCGGCAAAATCACTCGCGCCAGCTATACGTCGAACTGGAGCCCCACTCTGCGGTTGTTCATGGCACTAAAGCAGCTCAACCGGGGAGACTCTGCGACATACGAAAGAGCAATCGATTTGACCACTGCGTGGTTAAAACAGTTTCCGTTCCGCACGAATAAATGGGGACCGTTCTTTGAAGACATTCCTACATCAAACTATTCAGACACCGAAATCAATGCCGACACAATGGCTGCCTTCGTTCTGGACAACCCGACGTGGGACTCGAACTGGAAAGACGATGCTCATTCCATGCTGAACTGGAGCTATGACACGCTCCAGAACCATGAATATGATCGCTGGGGTGTGACGGTAATCAATGAACAGACGGTTTACCGCGTTCCGGGAAACAGCCACACATCGCGGCATGCATCGGTCGAGCTTCTTTATTGTGAAAAGACTGGCGAATGCCAAAACAAGCCCGACGCTATCCGACGGCTGAACTGGGCTACCTACACGATCGATGGTGACGGCAAGAATCGCTACATCCGCGACGACGTTTGGTTGACAGATGGTTACGGCGACTACATTCGTCATTATTTACGCGCCATGGCCTCTGCGCCAGAGCTAGCTCCAAACGATCAGAACCACCTTTTGCGCACTTCATCGGTGATTCAAGAGATCTCTTATCAACCGGCGAAAATCAGCTACCGCAAGTACGATGCACACTCCACTGAACGATTCAAAATTGGAAAGGGCGTGCCAGCCTCCGTGAAGAGCGGAAGCATGAAGTGGGACGCGGCCACCAAGGTCCTCACGGTCGAGTCGACCGAACCTAATGTGGAGATTGTGCTCGTTGGATCAGGGACAAAATGAGAGCCGGATTCCTCGCCGCCACGCGAGTCAGAAGATGGAGTTCAAGGGTTGTCATCGGGCGAATTCATGTCGACTGGATCGCTTAAATTCGGATGGGCCGCGGCATCAATCATCGGCTCATGCTAGCACCGCGCCCCATCATCTCAGAACGCTTCGCCCGGAGGGCAAGCCTTCGACGGTCCCTTGAATGTGCCGTTGCCGGAACCTGATTAGGACCATCACATCCAATGCCTCACCTTGACCTCCGTCGACGTCTGCCGTACATTGGCGGACGTTTCGCGTCAAAGAGGAGGATATATGTTGGACGGATTCAAGAAGTTCATTCTTCGCGGGAATGTCGTGGATATGGCAGTTGGAGTGGTCATTGGCGCTGCCTTTGCCGGCATGGTGACATCGTTGACAAAGGACGTGCTGACGCCATTGATTGCCGCCATTGTCCATAAACCGGATTTTTCAGCGATAGCATTCACGGTGAATGGCACGTTATTTCCCATCGGCGACTTTTTCAACTCTTGTATCGCGTTCTTGCTGGTGGCTGCAGCCATTTACTTCTTCGTTGTCGTTCCGGTGAACGGCATGACCGCCCGGATGCGAAGAAACCCCCTGCCTGCCGATCCAACGACCAAGAAGTGCAAAGAATGCCTGAGCGAGATTCCCATCGATGCCTCACGCTGCGCTCACTGTGCACAACCGCAGATGGCAGTTGCGGCATAGACTCCAGGCTTTCTGCGTTCAGAAGTCGGGCAGCCAACCGCCCTCAGCGACCTATTTATTGATGCACCTGAGACTCGCACAAAGGAACCGGAATGCTTCGACGCGCCTGCTGGTTGCTTCTTTTGACTTCATTACTTCTGCCTTCCAAGGCGGTAGCCACAGATGACCCGCCTTCTCAAGGCTCGCTCTACACCGAATTCCTGAATCCGCCAAGAGAGTATTCCCCGATGCCATTCTGGTTCTGGAATGGCGAACTGGAAGGTAAAAAAATCCAGGAGCAGATCCGTCAGATGGTCGATCAGCACGTGTATGGCGCCTTTCTGCATGCTCGCGATGGCCTCAAGACTCCGTACCTTTCGGAAGAATGGTGGAAGGCGATCGATGCAGGACTGCAAGAAGCGAAACGCTCGGGATTTTTCTTCAATTTTGTGGACGAATACGACTGGCCTTCCGGCGAGGTGCGCAACATATGGATGAAAGACAACCATCAAAGCGAGGTTTTGAAGCGAAATCCTAACTTCCGCATTAAGAGCCTCGCCTATAAGGAGCAGATCGTTCACGGCCCGGTGCCGGTGACGCTGGCCAATGTTCCGGAACAGCAGGCGATTCTAGTGGCACGTTGGATGGGCGGAGGCAGGCTGGATCGTGACAGCTTGCGCCGGATCGATCTGGAGAAGACTTCCGCGGCTGCGCATTGGGATGCTCCCGCTGGCGACTGGCTCGTGATGCAGTTTTACCTGGAACCGGCGACCGGATTTGACGGGGGCGTCGTGGATTTGATGAATCCTGATGCCATGAAATTGTACTTCGATCTTTCCTACGGCGAATATTACCGGCGATTCGCGCCCTACTTTGGCAACACCATCCGTTATTCATTTTCCGATCACGAAGGAGTATTCGGGTATCGCATTGCTTGGACTCCGGCGCTTTATGAAACGTTCCAGCAGCGCACTGGCTACGATCTGCGCAATGTGCTGCCACTGCTGGTTTATGACGGTGGGAGCGTGTCACGCAAAACGCGCCAAGACTATCTGGCGACGGTGACACAGCTCTATCAAAATTCTTACTGGAGCGGTATTACTCAGCAGGCGAAGGCATTGGGAATCGGCCGCAGCGGGCATGCATGGGAGGAATCGCTGCAATCCGCGACTGCATTTGAAGGGAGCCTGTTTGCGCTGGAACGCGGATTGGATCCCGTAGGCGTGGACTCGTTGTATGACTTCGGCCGCCAGGCTCTGAATTTCAAAGTCGCACAATCCGTTGCCGATTTCGAAGGGCGCCGTTTCGCTTGCGAGAATCAGGGTGTTCAGGGCACCGATTCGTATCTCGACATGCAAGGCTTGCGGAAGGCGACGAATGCGATCGGCGCGTGGGGCGTGAATTTATTTATCCCGCACGCATTTGATTACGATGCGGGCCGCGCGAATTATCCTCCGGACTGGCTGCACCAACCGTATTGGCCCTATTTCTCGAACTACGCCGATTACGTACGCCGGATCAGCTTCATGAATTCCGAAAAGAGCCGGCACGCCGTCAATGTGTTGCTCTACTATCCCATTACATCGGTGTGGGCGGATTCGGATCCCGTATTCTCGAGCAAGTCGGAATATCAGCATCTGATCGACCCGGCTTTTTGGAAGAACGGTACAGTTCTGATTAACGACTACTACGGCCGAATGATTCTCCGGTTGGCCGAGCGGCAGTGGGACTACAACATCGCGGATGATTTCTACTTCGAAAAAGCCCGAGTGGAGGGAAACGAACTTGTGATCGGCCCGCAGCGCTTCCGGGCCGTTGTGCTTCCTGCCATCACCACGATCAGTAGCAAGACACTCCGGAAATTGCTGGAGTTTTATGCGGCTGGAGGAACGGTCCTCGCTATCCGGCAACTGCCTTACGCAGACGGCGACGTCACTCAGGATGGAATCGATGAGCTTTTCGGCGCCGGAGCCGTGAGCACTCCGCGACCCTTCACTGAAAGCCACAACTCGGCCGGTGGAAAATCCTTCTACGTGGCGGAGGATGTGGAGACCCTGATCGGCCTGCTCGATACCCACGTGCCGAAAGATGTTAAGGTCGTTTCAAGCTCTCCCGAGAACCTTTTCTTCCAGCATCGTTCGAGGGACGGACAGGACTACTACTGGCTGGTGAATGACAGCCGTCAAACGCGTAGCACGCGATTCGTCTTCTCGACTACGGGGATTCCGGAGAAATGGGATGCACTCACCGGCGAGCGCTCTCCGCTCTTCTATGTCAACCGTCCGGAGGGCACCGAAGTCTTGTTGAATTTTGATCCCTGGGACGCCTACTACATTGTGTTCCGGCCGCTGCATGGGCCACCTCAGCAGGCGGAACTCGTCAGCACGAACGCCGAGACATTGCGACCTATCTCGCACACGAACGACTCACTCGTCGTACGGGCCACGGCCCCCGCAGACGGACAAAATCTGGAAGTTTTACTTCGCGCCAACGGGAAGGATATTCACACCAGCGTCGCGCTGGCCTCCCTCAAGCCTTTGACTCTAGACGGTCCGTGGGACTTTCGCCCGCAACCGGACCAGGTGCCTGTGCCCTATGCTCGTGTGAAAGATGCGCGAGAAGGCGAGGGAGACCGACTCGGGTTCGGGCGAAAAGAACTCGACGATAGTGCGTGGCCGTCGCTCTGGTTGAGCGAATCCCAGAACACGATTCGCAACTGGGAGATCATCGGACCCTTCCCGAACGAAGATGATGGCGGCTACGAGAAAGCCGATCCGCCGGAGACAGAGTACCAACCGCAAAGCAGCTATGTCGGCAATGGGCAAGCCCTGGTCAAGTGGCAGCGCTACTTTGGTGATGAGCCCTATCTCTCCGGCGCGCTGATCTGGCTGGAAACCTCCGGCGGCCGTTTTGACGACGATTCACCCGTTGTAGATCTCACCCGCGGATTCCGTCTCACCGACGCTGCATGGACGGTGGGATACGCGCATTCCTATTTGTATTCACCGGAGGAACAGACAGCGACGTTTGTGGTCGCTTCCGATAATTGGGCCAAAGTCTGGGTGAATCACAAGCCCGCATTTGGGCAACTTCGGCATCCGTTCTGGTACGAACTCAATGACAACTGGGCAGACCGTTTTCAAGTGACGCTGCAGAAAGGATGGAATGAGGTTCTCGTGAAGGTGGGCGTAGGAAGGTATGGCGCGTTGGGCTTCACGTTCCGCGTCGCCGATGGTCAGGGCAGAACGATCCCAAACCTCATCAGCAGTCTAGCGCGCTATGCTCCAGAAAGCGCGTCCAGTCCAGTCGAGACACGGTGGTATCGCGTCGAAGTGCCTCCGGGAACGTCGGCGCTCGTGCCTCCCGCTTTGTCCCAGCCGTATCGCCTCTTCTTTAATGGGCATGAGATCAAACAAACGGGCGCTGCATCGGTGAGTTTCAAGAATTTGCTGCAGCCGGGAAAAAATGTTCTCGTCATCGCCGCGACGAAGGACGACCGGTTGACTTCTCCACTTCTTTTCGTGAGTGAATCTACTGCCTTCGAGCTGCAGTCCTGGACTAAGACAGGCCTGGCGCAGTTTTCCGGAACTGCCATTTATGAAAAGACTTTTTCTCTGCCGGCTAACTTCAACGAAGGGCGCGTCCTTCTGGATCTGGGCAAAGTCAGCTCAGTCGCGAAAGTACAAATCAACGGCCGCGACGCGGGGACACTCGTCTGGAGTCCTTACCGCCTTGATGTCACTTCGCTGCTGAAACCCGGCGAAAATCAGCTGCGTATCTGGGTAACCAATACAGAAGCCAATGCCCGCGCCGTCGGAGCATCCCACAAAATCCTGTCGAAAATTGATTTATGCGGCATGGAAGGCCCTGTTTCGCTAATTCCATACGTTGAAAAGACGCTCACGCTTGGGCCCGACTAGGCCACCGAACCATTCTCGTCCGGCTGGTGATGGGTTTCTGCAGCAACTATTGGAAGGATTCAACCGCCTTCTCTTGGTCGTCAAACACCTCGAACAGGCTGAGCAACCCAGTCATGCGCAGAGTTTGAACGGCAAACTTCGAGGGATTCAAGAGCTTGAGCGACCCGGTATTTTGCTTAGCCGCCGTTAGACATCGCACCAGCAATCCGATTCCACTGGAGTCAACCATCGATACTTCCCCGAGATCGACCACGAAACGGTTGGCGCCTCCGTTCAGCAGGTCCTCGAAGGTGTCGCGCATACGGTCTACCGCTTCGCCAAGATTGAGTCGTCCACGCAGCTTGATGACCTTCACGTCACCTCGATTTCGAACCTCGATCTCCATCTTCCCTTTCCCCTTCCGACGGACGGCAAGGCCTGAAATCCCTAGCTCGGCGCGGTCTTTGGCCGGGTTGGTTGACACTCAACCATCCCTCTGCTAAAGTGCGTCTCCAACTTAGAAGAAGCTTCGTGAATTTGCAAATTGCCGGGCCCTCTCCCCGAGATTCTTAGATAAAAGATTTGCCAGGCCACTTTAGATGCCCATTCAGAGTTCCGGGCTGACGCTCCCCATTCCTGAGCTTTCCGCCCGTCTGCTGGAAAAACACGAAGTCGTGCCGCGGTCACGAGTCATCGCCCAGATGATGTTCGAGTTGCTTTCCGGTTGCGCCGTCAACGTCTACAAGACTTCAACGTTGCCCGAGGGAGAGGCTTGGCTGTTGCTCGCTAGCGCCGGCGAAGTGTCGGTACCGGAAACCACGTTTCCGCTGGAAACCGGCACCCTTGGGATTCTGGCCAACGCGATGAAGCCCTTGCGATTCGAGGGCAAAACATTGGTGCTCGAGGAGTACGCTCACCTTCACGTACGTCGCACTCTCCGATGCCTGTCGTACCTGCCCCTTCTCGTTGACAACGCTCTGATCGGGGCAATTGAGATCTTGTCCTTCGATGAAACGATGAACCTTGCCCACCTGGAAAGTCTCCAGACCGTTGCCGGAATCGCCGCCGCCGCACTGCATGGAGGGCGAGTCTACGAAGAGGAGAGGCAGAATACGCTCACTTCGATCACACGACTGACTCAGCTCTATGACATCGAGAAGGTCTTCAGTTCCACCCTCGAAATGGATCAACTTTTTCCGATCATAGGATCCAAAGTCAAAGAGATGCTGGAGTGTGAAGCGGTGAACGTGTGGCTCCTTGAGCCCGACGAGAGTCTCCGGCTTATGCATCAGTCCGGGATCGATGCCACCGTGACAGAGAGATCTCTGCAAAGACCCGGAGATGGCGTGGCGGGAGACTTGTCTGACAACGGCGAACCGGTTTTGATCCAGGAAGCAGATGACCCGCGCCTGCTACGCCGCAACCAGGCAGTTTCCGAAAACGAAGCTGTGCTGTCGCTGATTGCCGCACCCATTCTTGATCAGGAAGCTCTGGTTGGGGTCATCGAGGCTGCCAATCCATCTGACTACGAGCCGTTCGACGAGGATGATTTATTCACGTTAACGCGGCTCGCCGAATCCGCTTCGATTGCACTGCACAATGCCAGCTTGCTGGCCGCCGAACGTAAGGTCGAAGTCCTCGAAACGCTGGTGCATGTCAGCCACGAAATTACGTCCACACTGAACCTTGAGCGCATGCTCCAGACCATCGTCAACGCTCCGCAAGCCGTGATTCCTTACGAGCGGGCTGCCATCGCCTTGGAATTGAATGGCAAGTACAAATTGAGTGCAGTCACCGGATCGGTTCGCGTCGACACAGAATCGCCGGAGATGGCACCGCTTAGCCGCGTCCTTGAGTGGGCACTGCTCTCTGGCGGTAGCGTGCACGTGCGGCAATACCAGGACGAGATCGACGCCCCCCGCGAAGAAACACGTGCAAAGTTCAAAGAATACTTCGATAAGACGGGGATGCGTGGCTTCTATGCAGTCCCGCTCACTGACGACACGGGGCGTGTAGGAATTCTGGGGATGGAAAGCCCAGACCCCGACTTTCTGACGCCTGCCCATCTCGAGATCTTGCAGGTGCTCACCGGCCAGGCAACTGTGGCGCTGCGCAATGCGCAAATGTACAAGGAAGTTCCCTTCATCTCGGTGCTCGAGCCGGTCCTCGAAAAGAAGCGCAAATTCATGGCCATGGAAAAGCATCGGCGCACCCTGATCATTGCAGGTGTCGTTGCTGTTGCCGCCTTCCTCGCCGTTTTCCCCTGGCCTCTCCGGATTGATGGAGATGCCGTTGTCGCTCCTGCGCATTCCGCACAGATTCAATCCGCAGTGGAAGGAGTAGTCACCAAGGTTGCGGTTCATGAGGGAGAACATGTCTCCCAAGACCAGGAGATTGCAGAACTTGGCGACTGGAACGCACAAGCAGATTTGGCCCAAGCAAGATCTAAGTTCCAGACCGCACTTCTCCAAATGAATCATGCCCTCGCCACCAATGACGGCACGGAGGCGGGTGTTCAACGGGTACAAGCGGACTTTTGGAATTCCGAGGTGGCGAAAGATCAAGAATTGGTAGACAAGACGCACTTGCGGTCGCCCATCAGTGGAGTTGTGGCGACGCCCCACGTCGAAACGATGGTCGGACGTAGATTGCAGCACGGGGACACTTTGGCCGAGGTGATCGACACTTCGCAAGCCATCATCGACGTGGCAATCGACAATACCGATGCCGGCTTGTTGCGGACCGGAGCACACGCCTCTGTAAAGCTGAATAGCTTCCCAGTCCGTACCTTCCGCGGAGAAGTGATCGTAGTGAGCCCGAAAGCTGCACTCGAGGGCGATGCCCGTATTTTCTATGCGCGAGTTGCGATCCCAAATCCAGATGGCTCTATCCGGGCAGGAATGGAGGGGCGCGCGAAAGTACGCGTTGGATGGTATCCGGCGGGCTATGCCCTGTTCCGCGGTCCACTGCTTTGGTTGTATTCAAAGGCTTGGACCTGGTTTGGAGTGTGACCGACATGTCCACGAACAAGTTCCGCCATCTCGCCATTGTAGTGGTTGTACTCTCCTTGCCATTGATCAACTGCTCTGACCGGGATGGCGAAAGCTCAGTAGCAACGCCTGCCTCGGCGGCTCCTCTTCCGGCGAATACCAATGCGGCAGCAAGCGATAACCAATTCTTCGTCTCTGGGCCGTTGATCGTAGAACACCAGCTCGAATTGCTGGCGCAACGCGATGGCGTGGTCTCGAAGCTGCTTCAAGATGTAGGAGGCCGAGTTCACAGCGGAGAAGTGTTGGCTGAACTCGATGACCGGCAATTGAGCGCGGATCTGGAAGCGGCGCATGCCCGCACTCTTGCGACCGAGGCTGATCTCAACAACTGGAAGGCGGAGGCCAAGGTTCTTGAGGTCGACTACGAACGCGCGCGCAAGCTATGGAATGCTCAACTGATCACGCAAGAACAACTGGAACACGCCCAGTTCAAAGCTGAGGCAGATCAGTGGGACGTGAAGCGCGTAGAGCAGTTGTTGGTGAATGCTAAACAGACGGAAAATTCCCTCGATCTCGAATTGCAAAAGACCCGAATCCGGGCGCCGTTCGACGGGATCGTGGCCCGCCGCTACGTTCGCGAAGGCCAGCAGATCGTCAAGGGCGACCGGCTGTTCTGGGTGACCGCAGAAGGTCCGTTGCGGATGCGGTTTACCCTCCCGGAAAAATTCGTGGGCCACGTCCAAAGGGGCCAGGAGCTATCGCTTTCAACGCCGGACCTGCCCGCCCAGGAATTCAAAGCAAGAGTCCTCCAAGTGAGCCCTGTGGTCGACCCTGCTAGTAGCACGATTGACGTTGTCGTGGAACTGGAGGGAAACACCAAACTCTTGCGTCCGGGTATGGATGCCAAAGCGCGCTTCAACACCGTGCCATGAACATCACCGAGGCACTGAACCAGGTATTGCCGGAGATTCCGGTACGCGCCATCAGTCAGCATTATCCTCGCCTCCACCCGGAGACTGTTTTCAAAGAACACATCGTTGAGGGAAAGTCTGCCGTTCGCGCGTTCGTACCTGGCGTAGAGGCACTCTTCACCTTCACCCCCGAAAACTGGCAGTTTGTCCGGTTGTTCAACGGTCAACGCACGTATCAAGACGTCGCCGATTTGTACTTCAAGGAGACCGGGCTGCTCTACTCTGCCGACAGCGTGCGCGAGTTGGCGGAAAACCTTGATGCAATCGATTTCTGGTACAAGACTCCGCTAGAAAAAAACGTCGCGATGATGCAGAAATCGGCCGAGGAACGGCGAAAGATGTTTAAGCCGAGGAAAGCTTTCGGCGATCTTTCGATGATCGCTTTTCCCGCAGTCGACCCTGACCGTTTCCTCGAATGGCTCCATGATCGTATCGGATTTTTCTATACCTGGTGGTTCACTCTACTCACGCTCATTGCTTTCGCATTCATGGCCGGGATCTTTATCGTTCATTGGGACGCGGTCGGGCGCGATACATTTCAGTTCTACAACTTCGCCGACAAAACCTGGTCGGACGTTGCTGTATTTTGGTTATTGGCGAGCGTGCTCATGGGCCTGCATGAAATCGGACATGGTCTCACCTGCAAGCATTACGGCGGCCATGTTCACGCCATGGGGTTTGCACTCATCTACCTGAGCCCCGCTTTCTACACCGACACGACGGAAGGCATGGTCACTGGGAACCGCAACCAGCGCCTGATGATCAGTGTCGCCGGAGTGTGGACCGAACTGATGATCTGCGCTATTGCGACGCCTCTCTGGTGGGGTACAGCACCCGGTACAGCCATCCATGATTTTGCTTACACCATCATTCTCATTACCGGTTTCGGAGTGGTGTTGATTAACTGGAACCCGTTGATGAAGCTTGACGGGTATCACATGCTCTGCGAAGTGCTCGAGATTGTCGATCTCAAGGAAGCATCCACGATTTACGTTTCTTCATGGGTCCGAAAACATGTGTGGCGCTTGCCAGTGGAGGTTCCGCACATACCAAGGCGCCGACGATTCGGTTTTGCCATATATGCAGTTCTTTCGGGTTTGTATAGCTATACCGTCCTTTATGTTTTAGCCCGTTTCGTCGGAAATCTTTTTCGGAACTTCAGTCCCGAGTGGTCCTTCGTCCCCGAACTGGCGACTGCCGGGCTTATCTTCCGCTCTCGCATCCGCACGCTGGTGAACTTTATGAAATTGGTTTACTTGGATAAGAAGGACCGGGTTCGAGCCTGGTTTACAGCCCGACGGTCGACCGTTTTGAGCGCCATCGCCCTGGTCGTCGCATTGCTGCCTCTGTGGCACGAAACCTCATCGGGACGGTTCGTTCTCGAGCCGGCCAATCGGGTCGTCGTCCGAAATCTTGTGCCCGGCACGATTGTGAAGATCAATGCCGGAGAAGGCCAGCCAGTGAAGGCAGGCGCTATTTTGCTTGAGTTGCAGAATCCATTGCTCCATTCGAAGCTGGCTCGCACCCAGGCCGACTCGCAGATTGCACGCACGCGAACGGCGCAGGCTTTCTTGCACTATAGCAATGTGGGTGCCGCCATCCAGGAGGTCAACCAACTGGAATTACAAACGAAAGTTTTTGCAACGCAGGAGTCGGCACTGGAATTGCGCAGCCCAATCTCGGGAATAGTCATGACACCGCGGATTGGGGATTGGTCGGGAGCTTATGTCACCGAGGGAACGGAACTCGTAGAAATTGCAGACATTGACACTTTACGGGCTCGCGTCTACGTGTCGGAACATGACGTCTACAAGTTGCGAGCGGATTCTTATGCACGTATCCAGGTAGACGGGACATTCGGGATCAGGGGGATTCACGACATGCATCTGGCCCCGCAGGCGTCACAGATCCCTTCCGGTCTGGTAGATCTCAGCAAGTACAAGGGTCAGCGACCGCCGAATTTCTACATCGCGGACCTGTTGGTTCCTAATTTGGACGGGAAACTGAAACCCGGCATGGTCGGAACGGCTCGTCTCTATGGAGATAGAAAAAGCCTGACCGGGTTAGCGTGGATGGGTATCAGGGATTTTGTGGATCGAAAAATTTGGTGAAACCAAAAGGCCGCGCCCCACGCGCGGCCTTTTTGATCTGAACCTCGATCGCTTCTGAAGTTCGTAGATCTTCCAACTAGCCTCTCTTTGCGGGGCTGCGCATCGCGGGACTGCGCCGCGCAGGACTACGCCGGGCGGGCGCACGGACAGCGGGAGAGTGCGAGGCCAAGCTCTTCGTAGCTGGCTCAACATTCGCAGTCGCCGGAGTGCTGGCAACGATTGCCTTCTTGGTCGTGTTCAGGGTGCTCAACAGGGACTTTTTCTGAATCGTCATTTCCAATCTCCTCGATTGCTAAATTTTTTTATGCCTGCAACCTCAACGTTCTTCTACTTAGCAACAGCCGTGCCAAACCGCGGTCTTTCTTTCGCGACTTACTATTCGACCAATAGAATCAAAGAGATATGTCGTTTCGCTCCTAATGACGGCCGTCGTCTCGATCGATTAAAAACCAACCGCGGTTAAAAATTAACCTTCAATGGGTTAAATATTAACCCTAATTCTCCAAATTCGGCACACCTTCGATCTTCAGTTTGCGGCACAAATATTTCATTCGCTGCGGATCGATCCTCAGCAATGCTGCCGCCGCCGACTTCTTTCCGCCGGTCCGGCGCAGAGCGGCGTTTAGATACGCAATCTCGATCCGCTCCATTTCGGCATCGAAATCCACTCCCTCTTCCGGAATTAAGATCGCTTCCTGGCTCACGGCGCTGGAATACAGCAGCTGCTGGGGAAGGTGGTGCGCCGTAATCGACGGCCCGCTGCTCATCAAAACCAGGCGCTGGACGATGTTCTCAAGTTCCCGCACGTTACCGGGCCACGAGTAGTGCTCCAGTATTTCCATCACTTCCGGTTGCACCTGCTTCACTGGCTTTTGATTGGCAGTGCAATACAGCCTTACGAAATGTTCCACTAGCAGTGGAATGTCTCCTTCGCGCTCCCGCAGCGGGGGAACCATGATGGGGACAACATTAATCCGGTAATAAAGATCCTCGCGAAACCGACCCTTCTTAACCATATCTTCCAGGTCATCGTTGGAGGCGGTGATGAGCCGGAAATCGATCTTCCTCGTGTTTCGGCCTCCCAGCCGTTGGACCGAGCGCTCCTGCAACACCCGAAGAAGTTTGCTTTGCAGCCCCAGATCGAGCGTAGAGATTTCGTCCAAAAAAAGCGTCCCGGTATGCGCCGATTCGATCATTCCGGGCTTGGCGCTGTCAGCGCCCGTGAAGGCGCCCTTTTCGTGTCCGAACAGCTCGGATTCCATCAGGCTTTCGGGTAGGGCGGAACAATTCAAGCAGACATACGGCTTGTCGCGACGCGACCCGCTGCCTACGATGGCGCGAGCCACCAGCTCTTTGCCCACGCCGCTTTCGCCTCGGATCACCACGCTGGCGTTGCTGTCCGCGACGGCTTCGATGGACTGATAGACCTTGCGCATGGTCTCGCTTCCACCAAGCAAATCGCAGAATGCGGCCTTATTCTCGACCTGTTGCAGCAGCCATCGCCCCTCAAACTGAAGTGCTCGCTTTTCAAAGGTCTGCAGCAGTAGCGTTCGTAGTTGTGCGCCGTCTACCGGCTTCAGAAAGAAGTGGTCCGCCCCGGCTTGGCTTGCCATCAGGGACAGGTCGCTGCCGCCGGACTCTGTAATCGCCACTACCACAAGATCGTCGCGAAGCCGACGGATTTCCTGCAGGACTTCAATGCTGTCTACCGCCCCCTCCCCAATGCACTCCAGGTCGAGCACGATCCCGTGGGCGTCAGGATCGTCAATCAGTGCTTTGATCTGTGCTTCTGAACTGGCCAAAGTCGCGCGAAAGCTAGCGGCGAGGTCCCGCCGCAAATCCCGGAACATCGGTTCATCAAGAGTGATGATGGCGATCGAATGGCGCTCAGTTGGCAAGCCTAGCCCCGCAATCGGCCCCCACCCCCGTCAGGAGTCGGAGCAGCGCAGGATTATAAGGCAAAAAGGACGGCGGGAATAAGGGTCGTCGACAAATTGACGAACGATTTTGCCTCGGGGGCCTTATACCAGACGCCGATCAGCCGATCCGGCGCCTTGTAAGGAAGCGGTTTCAGCAGGACACCTTCTACGACGCTAAAGATCACCGTATCGGCGCCAACGCCAATCGCCACGGTGATCAGAATCAGGACCGCGAAAAGCGGCTCGCGGCTAACCCGCTGGAAAACTTGTTGGAGTTGGCCAATAAAAGGCACCATGAAATCTCCTGAAAGCTTTTTGATTTTTTCGGGTGTCTCCCAGATCGACAGCCATGAGCGATATTTGGAGAATGCAAATCGCTTACCAAGGGTGCGCCGCGCAAATCTGACATTCCAAAGGCAGACGCGCGCGCGAACCCGCCTGAACACGTTCACTTTCTCATCGAAGTGTTCGTTCCTGAACAGCGCGGATACGCTTCCGATACTGGCTATCAAGACTTCACATGATCGCGCTTCCGGTTGGGCGCCCGGCAATGTGTTAGCTCGGAAGTGGTGCAATTGAACCCGACCCTAGACCTCGATCCGATGTTCGTCAATCTGCTTATGCATTTCCTTAGAAACGAGTGCAGCCGTCGCAAGAGGTGCAACGTCGAAGCTTGCTTCGTGAAATCGATTGGTTCAGGATGCCACAGGATTCCTGCGGCGTGGAGGTCTCATTGCCGACATAGATCATCACACCAACTTCTTCAATTCATCCAGCAGCCGCGTGATCTGGTCCGGCTTATGATTGGCGAAAACGACAGCACGTAAAGCTCCATTTACGCCGGTTCCAACGTAATGCGTGCGTTGTATGGCAATTCCTCTATTCATCAGCTCGGCATGAACGCGATCCATATCTTCGGCTGTCTTAAGAGTCCAAGCAGCAATTGGTATGGGCGAGTCGTCCTGCTCGAAGCCCATGGCTTTCAGCCCCGACTTAAGTTGACGGGCATTATTGCCTAATCGTTGCCGAAGGTCAGGTTTCGACATCAGTAATTGCATGCCTTTCACTGCAGCGCCAGCCGCTGCTGCAGGGGAAGCATTCGCTCCGTTTGCAACGTGACCGGTACGTATGGGCAGGATGAAGTCCTGCTTACCCGGAATGATTCCCCCGTGTGCACCGACGGCCTTGCTCAGCGTTCCGCCAAAATACAATCGATCGGATTGAAGACCATAGTGTTCGTAAGTACCGCGGCCATTTTGCCCGATCACACCGATTGCGTGACAGTCATCGAGCCACATACAACCACTGTAGGCTTCGATCGCCTTGAAATAATCGGGAATCGGCGCGATCTTGCCAAAGGCCGGAAAGATCCCATCGCTTAAGACCAGCGGCTTTTCACCAGGACGAAGATTCTTCTTCAACTGGTTCTTCAGGTCTTCGGCATCGCCATGGACGAAAGTGTAGACCGACTTTCGGAGGGCGTACATGAAATCGGTAATACTCCAATGCGCACCCTCATCGACGAACATGGAATCGAATTGGTGCGTTGCCGCGAGAGCCTGCAAGCCGGCGATATTGATCAGATAGCCTGAGGGCAGATAAATCGCGTCTTCAGTTCCAAAGAAAGCGGCCGCCGTCTTTTCTACCTCGAGATATAGGGGTGAAGTACCGAAAACATTCCTCGACGTTGCTGTTCCAATTCCGAAGTCCGTCGTCGCTTTTAATGCAGCCTGAATCAAGTCCGGGTGACTCTGGAAGCTGTAGTACCCCGTGCCGCCGAAATAGAGATATCGCTTTCCGTTGATAACTGTTTCCGGGCCAGGCGCACTACCCATTTCGAACTTGTACTTCGAGCCAATCAATTGAGCCAATACGTTGCGGCCGACTAAAGTCGAAGCTCCCACTGCGTACGCGATCATTTGAAAGAAACTACGACGGCTCGCCATTGGGGCTCCTGTTTACTCAGATTTCAAATCACAATCACCGCAAAGGTTCACGCTGATCCCAATTTCGGACATCATTGCTGCTTTGGTGGAAAGGGCTGACTGCGCACTGTTGGTATCCGGCGCGTAAGCAACCTTTCAGGACTTTCCCGCAAACTGATTATCGTTCGACTGTGATCTGGTACTGTTCGATCTTGCCATCGGGCATCACCCGCACCCAGACATCTAATGTTCTGCTGCTGAACTCGGCGCGGTAGGCGTAGAAGATCATCCCACCACGTTCTTCCTTCGTAGTTTGGACAAATTGCTGTGGTGAACCGAGAGGCTTCAGGCCTGCTTCGAAATCTCTTACAGCTTGTTCTGTGAAGTAGTCGTTCGCGTTGGCCGTAAACAAAGATCGATTTATGACACCGCTCTGCAGATTCACGAGGATAGTTCTTGCCTTATCTCGTTGAGACCGCATTTCTTGGGTGTCCGTCAGTAGCAGTGAGGCGACCCCGTGGACAATCTGGGACGCTGCTTCCGCGGGCATATCGTTTGTCAGCACCACTACCGCGATACCGTCATCCGGGAGAATCATATTTTCCGATGTAAAGCCCGAAACGGCGCCTCCGTGCTGCAGCGTTCGATGCCCCAAGAAACTCGTGATCCCAATGCCCAGCCCATACCGGGTGCCTAAACCGTTTTTCAGAAGGGTCTCTGTTTGCATTTCCTGGTAGGACGCAGGCTTAAGCAGGCTTTGCCTTAGCATCGCCAGATCCCACTTCGCTAAATCCTGAGCCGACATGGCGAGTTCGCCCGCAGCAAAAAGCCAACCCCTGGCTTCCTTCGGTGCGACATGATACGGGCCAAGGCCGTATCGTAAATATCCGGTGGCGTCCGGTTCTTTCAGCACTCCCCGGTCAATGTCGGCAACGCTAGACATCTCCAAACGCTGAAAGATGCGGTCGTGCAGAAACTGCATCAGCGGCTTACCGCTTGCTCTCTCGACGATTAAACCCGCAATGACGAAATTTGTATTGCTGTATTGCCACTTTGTCCCTGGATCAAAATCGAGTGGTTTACGAGCCCATCGGTCGAGGATGTCCTGAGCGCTAACCTCAACGCGCATGAACGGAGGAACGTAATCCTGCGGCCAATAATCCTGGTAGCCCGATGTGTGTGCGAGCAGATCACGTACCCTTACCTCGTCGGCCCGGGTCAATGTTGGGAGGAATCGCGATATCGGATCGTTTAGCGACAGTTTGTTTTCTTCAGCCAACATCAGGATCGCCGTCGCGGTGAACTGTTTGCTGATCGATCCGATGCTGTAGCGCATCTCGGGTCTGGCAGGAACCTGCGGAGCCAGAGTGGCATTGCCATAAGCGTGCAAATACGCGATCTCTGAACAGTTGACGACGGCCAGCGAGGCGCTCGGCACTCCGGTGGCCTTTAGACTGTTTGTGACAATCCGATCAATTTCTTCACGGAGATCGGACCGCAGCGGCGAGTGAGACTGGGCTGAAGAGCTTGCTACCAGTGCACAAAGCAGCAGGACCGCAGTGCGCCACGATTGCTGAGGCCTTCGTCTGAACATGCAGCCAAGACTCCTCTCAAGACCTGACGTGCGATTCCAGAGCCGCGTGCGTAGCCCTTCTCGCCCAAAACCAGGATCGAAACAGCATCTCTGCGGTATCACAGATTCGTCCTAATTGCCGGATACCGGCTAGGGAGTGCTCTCCATTTAACAGCTATCGGGGAAAGGTTGCGCTGCCCGGAGTCCCCGTTTGGAACTTACGTCAATCGTGATATCTCGCGAAAGATTTGCCTTCTATTTTGAGAATTGCCGCTCGGGCGGCCGCCTCCGCTCGTCTGGTCGCGAGAGCGTGTTCCAGCGCCGGAATTGCTTGTTTGGCACCAGGACCAATATTTCCAAGTGCGTAAGCCACGTTGAGAAGAACAAAGCCATCTTCGCCCTTGGCCATCAGCTTGGCCGCGAGCGCTCCGACGGCAGGCTCTGCGCTCGGTCCCATAGACCCCAATGCAGAAGCTGCACGTGTGCGCACATAATTTTCAGGATCGTCGAGGGCATGAATGAGTTGGGGAATGGCCGATACTGCCTTCGCCCCCATTCCCTCCAGCCCGATCGCCGCCATGCACCTCACCTTCCCACTTCCATCCCCCAGCGCCGTCGTCAGCACCTCTACTCCCGCCCTCCCCGTCGCCACCCCCATCTGCCCAATCGACCACACCGCCGCTTCTCTCAACTCCTCATCGTTCTCCGTCGCCGCTTTTGCCAGCTCTGCCGTCGCTCCTGCTCCTTCCCTTCCAAAACTCCCCAGCGCTCGCGCCGCCTGTACCCGCTCCCACTCCTTCCCATCCTTCAGCTTCTCTTCATAAAACGTCAGCGGCCGTCCTCGAAACTCCACACCCGTCCCCGCCTTCCCCGCCGCCGCCTTCCCCCACGTCTCCGCCGCCTTCTCCGCCGACTCTTCCTTCGTCTCCATCTTCTCCAGCACCAA
>DATGIB010000007.1:0-370109 GCA_035307485.1 Candidatus Sulfotelmatobacter sp.
CGGAGCCTTCTTCCGCGCCGCCGACGGAGTCCGCCTCGAGAAGCTCTGCCTCTGTGGCATCACCGCGCATCCGCCCAAAAAGGCGATCTCGAAAACTGCGCTCGGCGCCGAAGACACCGTCACCTGGCAGCACGACTGGGACGCCGTCCACATGGCCCACCAGCTCCGCGCCGCCGGATTCACCCTTGCCGCCATCGAGACCCACCCCGACGCCATCGATCTGTTCGAGTGGCAGCCGCACTTCCCCGTCTGTGTCGCCTTCGGACACGAAGTCGACGGCCTCCGCCCCGAACTCCTCGCCATCGCCGACGCCCACGTCCGCATCCCCATGCTCGGCCAGAAAAAATCCCTGAACGTAGCCACCGCCGGGGGCATCGTCCTCTACGAGCTGTTCCGCAAATACCGCACGCAACGGCTGTAAGCGAAATAAGGGGGCTGGCCCAACCTTTCGCACAGAATTCCCAATTCGGGGTTGCCCCACCCTTCCCCGCGTTTTTTGCGGGAGGGTGGGCCTTCTCCCCGGACTACAATGCCCTCAAATGCACGTCAAACCAGTCCGCTATCAGGACCAGCGCTGCCTGCATTTCATCACCTTTAGCTGCTATCGCCGTATGCCACTGCTCGACTCCTGGGCAGCGAAACAGACCTTCGAGCAAACGCTGGAGAGAGTCCGCGTCTGGTACGGCTGCTACGTCGCCGGCTATGTCCTGATGCCCGAGCATGTGCACCTGCTGATCAGCGAACCAGAACGCTCGAAATTATCGGTAGTGATCCAGATGCTCAAGCAGATCACCTCACAAAAGCTGCATGCCCAGCCTCTCCCGCGCTTTTGGCAGGTCCGCTATTACGATTTTCCGGTGTGGAGCGAAGCCAAACGCATCGAGAAGCTGCGCTACATCCATCGCAACCCGGTGAAGCGAGGACTGGTCGAGCGGCCAGAGGATTGGAAATGGAGCAGCTTTCGTCACTACGCAACGGGAACGGAAGGCATCGTCGAGATCGAATCGCAATGGACGGCGCGGACGCGAGAACGATTGGGCGTCGTGCTCGCGACCAGACCCCACCCTCCCGCAAACGGCGCGGGAAGGCTGGGGCAACCTCCTGAAAAATCCTGATTCAGAAAAGGATGGGCCGGCCCGCCCGGTGATAGCAACTGCAACTCAGAAAGTGAAGATATTCATTGCCATAATAGCGTCGCAAACCAGCCGGCATAGCCTAAACTTTAGACGAGGGCGGCAGCGATGTTGCAGGAGAACGTGGATTGAGACTCGCTCGGTTCGGAATCGGGAATCCCACCCGCCGTCCCTTTGTTCTTATCGAGGGCAGCCCGACAAGCTCGAGTTTCTGCTGCACTAATGGCTGTGCCGCTCTTTCATCCTGCGTAGGCGCTCGATGCGTCGCCAGGCTCCAGTCGGGAGCTGGCTGCCGTTCATGCTCGGGGCAGAATAGTGATTCATCCACGAGACGCTGAAGCCGTCATACATGGTGTTGTTGGTCAGTCTGGTAAGATTGCTGCCGTCTAGCGCGACGCTATACATTTCGAACTGGTCGGTACCGGGATAGTCCACATTGGTGCTGAAGACAAGCCGGTCGGCGACCGCTCGTGGCTCGGAGGAGACGAATGTGGCGGCGTCGCCGTGCAGCCTCGTCACATTAGTTCCGTCCGCGTTCATGATGTAGACGGTCTCGAACATCCCGCCACCCGTTGGCCAGCAAACCTCACTGAACGCAATGTGCTGACCGTCGTTGGTAAATGCGGGCAATTCATCTCCCCAGCCATACCCGCCCATCGGGTTGAAACAGGAGGGCTGAGGACCAGACTCAAGCGGCACGATGTTGGAGGTATCGGGATTCATTACAGCGATTCCGTAGAATCCGGACGCACCATAGTTTTCGACCAGGGCAACGATTTTGCTGCCGTCCGGGGAAAAGGACGCATCGCCCACGCCGATTGTGCTGGGATCTGAGAGCTGAATCTGGTTAGTGCCGTCTGTGTTCATGGCCCAGAGGCTCTCGCCCCAGGTACTGGTGTTGTCGAACACGGTATAGGTGATCTTCTGACCGTCGGGCGAGAATTGGGGTTCTACCGCGTAGTTTCCGTCACCCGGCACATTGAAAGTGAGTTGAGTCAAACCTGTGCCATCGGCGTTGGCCGTATAGATATTGTCGGTGTTCTTGCCGGAATTATCTTGCGTGACCATCTCAAATACGACTTTCTTGCCGTCGCTAGACAGAAAGATACTGGCGATGGATGTATCCAGAGGGTTCCCAGTCTTCGGGTCATTGATGTTTGTGGTGGTAAATTTGCCGTCGGCACCGAAAGTCCCGAGGATTGGCGTGACCGAAAAAGGTAGCGAGGTGCCAGTCGGCAGTTGCTGCAGGAAAGCGAACTGGGCCGAGACCGACACGGTCGCGGATGCAGACTTGGTGGAATCGGACACGCTCGTGGCCACCACGTGATAGGTTCCGTTCGCCCACGGAGCCTGGTAGGTTCCCGCATTGACCGTTCCCCCGGCCTGTTCCGTTACGCTCCATGTGACGGCCGTGTTGCTCGCGCCCGTTACGGTGGCGGTGAATGATGTTGTTTCATTGACCAGGATGGCGCTACTGCTGGGCGATATCGAAACAGTGATCGCGGGCGGTGGTTGAGTGTGAGATTTGTTTCCACTGCCCCCGCATCCCACAAAAAACAATACAACCAGACTCGAAGCGATGAATGCCAAGCGATAGTTCACAATATGTCCTTTCACGCATCGACGGAGTGGCAGGGCAGGAAAAAGCGATTCGTCCAGAGCGGCTTTACGCAGCCGCCAGCGGTAGCTCGGCTCTCTCCAGGAGGGGAAGAAATTGAAGATCAGAGATCCGCGGCTTTCCGTCTCTCACTCGCGTGAGGTATGGCTTTCTCGTCGAATTGTTGAGCGACTCGACCTCAAAAACCGCGCTAATGTTCCAGAATTAAACAACCAAAATGCAGTGACACCGATTACAGATTCACGTGATCGGATTCACGCTCTCCATCCAGGTTTGGGGGCTGGCCCAACCTTTCGCACAGAATTCCCAATTCGGGGTTGCCCCACCCTTCCCGCGTTTTTTGCGGGAGGGTGGGCCTTCTCCGCCTGTTCGACGATTTTAAAAAAGCAGATCGCGAGGCCTTCTGCGCCATGCTGATTCAAAAATGAAGAGCCGCTTTCGCGGCTCTCCGAGTTGCTGCTTCTCCACTAATTCGCGGTGATCTTTTCCGCCGCGACCTGCGCCTTTACCTCCTGTTGGAAATTGCCGGACGCATCATAGAAGTCGAGGGTCACTCCCCCCTGATGATGCATCCCGCCTTTTCCTACCGAAACATGCTCCGTCAGGTGGATCGTGCCCATGAAGTTGCCGTTCGTGTCGTAGCTCCAGACCCGGTGAACAAGTTTGAACCGGCCCGGTGCGGTCTGGGCCCACGTGCCTAGGCACACGTTGCCGCCTCTCGGGTCCACATTCGGGTTGTGAACCTCCGTCCCGCCCAGATTCCAGATTTGGTACGCCTCCTGGATCGGCGTACCCCCTACCAGGAATTGGACGTGCCACATCCCCACAATCGATTGACTGCTCCCCACACCGGATGTCGCGACATCGGACGATGCCGAAGCCTGTCCCACATCAATCGTCTTTGCTTGTGCCGCAATTGCACTGAACGATTCGCCGCACGATGCATATGCTCCCCCACCGCCCGCGACTACCGCCAGACCGCATGCTGCCAGTCTGACCACGTTTCTGCTCCACTGCATTCTCACTTTTTTGATCCTCCTTAAGAGAAGTACGGGACGTCCCACTCCCGGCAAGCTCGGAGAAAGGTTTACCCGCGAAAGCGTGACCCCCACGGGCGCGGACTCTAGCGAAATTGGCGTCCGCCGCACAAGCCAGAGCGGGTCAAAAGCACAACATTGTTGGAACACCCCACAAATTGCTCATTCCATTTGGGTTTCCGCCATCGGCGAACGAAGGGATTCCCATTGACCTTTCTCTCGCCTCGCCTCAAAATTCGAACGGTCAATTTTCCGCGGCTGTGGCCTCGTTTCCACAACGTCTTAATATGTTCACCGCCAAACGAACGGCGACGTTCGGCCCCTATCGCTTGGACCTTCACTCGGCCGAACTCCAGAAATTTGGGACGAAGGTAAGGATGGGTGAACAAACCTTTCAGATCCTGCGGCTGCTGCTGGAAGCCGGCGGCGAGTTAGTCACTCGCGAACAGATTCGGGACCAGATCTGGGGGAACGGCGTCTTTGTCGATTTTGACCACGGATTGAACTCGGCGGTCCAGCGTCTGCGCGACGCTCTTTCCGATTCCGCCGAGAAACCGAACTGGATAGAGACCGTACCCCGGCGGGGCTACCGCTTCATCGGCCAGGTAACCTGGAGCGAAGAAACCGCTAGCTCGAAAGTCGTCGATACCCCCAAGGCCCCGCCCGAGCCTCCGGAACTCCCGGCAGTACCGGAAATTGATCATTCCCCTTCGTTGCTACACCCGATTCGTGCAGTGCTGCATAAGCGCAAGTTGCTTCTGGTCAGCACTTTCGTGGTCGTCATCTGCGTCATCGCCGCTTTTAACTTCAGAAAGGTACATGTCGCCTCCCGGATTCATTCCATCGCGGTGCTTCCGCTGGTCAACCTGTCCGGGGATTCGTCTCAGGAGTACTTTGCCGACGGCATGACAGACGAACTCATTACCGCCCTTGCACAGAATCACTCGCTGCGGGTCGTCTCGCGCACTTCGGCCATGCAGTTCAAAGGAGTTCAACGCTCGGTTCGCGAGATCGCGAGCGAACTCGGAGTGGACGGCGTGCTCGAAGGTTCGGTTTCCCGTACCTCGAACCGAATCCATATGACAGTGCAGTTGATCTACGCTCCCTCGGATTCCCACGTCTGGGCTGAGAGCTACGACCGCGACTTGAATCAGGCGCTCTCACTTCCCGAGGAACTGTCGCAGACCATTGCCAAGGAAGTGCAGAGCGCGACAGCGGCGGACGTGCCGCAGCGCCATATCAACCCCGAAGCTCATGACGCCTACATGCGGGGCCGCTACTTCTGGTTTGCAGGCAGCATCCCCGATACGCTCGCGTATTTCGAAAAGGCGATTAAGCTTCAGCCTGACTATGCCGCCGCCTGGGCCGGCCTGTCGGACACATACGCCCTTCGCGGAGTATTTGGAGGCGTTCCACCCAAGGAAGATCTCGCGAGTGCGGGCGCCACCGCTCGCAAAGCCGTGGAACTGGACGACTCCCTGGCCGAGGCCCACCTTTCCGTGGCGGCCTGGTATATGTGGAGCTGGAACCCACTGCAGGCTGACACCGAGGCCCGGAGAGCGATCGAACTGAATCCGGTCCATGCCGAATCGCACTTCTTCCGCCACCTCATCCTTCTGGTGCTAAATCGCCGCGACGAGGCCCTGCAGGAAGAGAAACGTGCCGTCGAGCTCGATCCTTTCGCCCGCAGCTACGGCCTGGGCCAATGCTATATCGCTCTGCGCCAGTTTGACGCTGCCATTGACGAGCTCCGCATGCAGGCTCATTTGCACCCGGAGAGCGTCAGCGTGCACGGTGAACTTTCCGAGGCCTATTGGCATAAGGGCGAGTACAACAAATCGAGCGAGGAATTGGAAAAAGCATTGAGGCTGTCCGGCCAGCCGCAGGACGCCGCCGCTGTGCATCATGCCTTCGAGCGGGGCGGCGCGAAGGCCGTGGCACAATGGACGATCGACGGGAACAGAGTCCGCGCGCGGAGAGGATATGTTTCGCCCTGCGAAATGGCTTCTGCATTCGCCTACGCTGGCAACAAGGACGAAACTCTGCACTATCTCGAAGCCGCGTATCGCGAGCGTACCCCCGCTCTCGTCCTGCTCCAGACTCAACCCGAATTCGACTTCCTTCACACCGATTCCCGCTACCGCGCACTGGTCAGAGAAATCGGATTGATACCTTCAGAGTGAATCCCGCAGAGCTGCGTGATGTTTCTTTTCTATTCCTGACGTCAATCGGCCGGTGGCGCAGGGGGGCTGGCCCACCCTTTCCTATTCATAAATTCCCAAAATAGAGGTTGCCCCACCCGTCCCGCATTTTTTGCGGGAGGGTGGGGTCTGGCCCCGCTTATCCCCCACACCACCAATTCGGGCCCCCGGGGGGCTGGCCCAACCTTTTGCACAAAATTCCCAATTCGGGGTTGGTGGCTGGCCCAACCTTTCCTATTCATAAATTCCCAATTCGGGGTTGCCCCACCCTTCCCGCGTTTTTTGCGGGAGGGTGGGGTCTGGCCCAGCTTATCCCCACACACCACCAATTCGTGACCCCGCCATCAGGAGACTTTTCTCACTCGCATCTTTGCTCTGCTTCACGCTTCCCGACGTCCGTTGAGACCCGCAGCAATCGTCGAAATCCGTGCCGTCCCATCCGTCTCCCGTGTCCTCATCACCCCTGCGCTTTACGCTCCAGAAGCCTACGTGATATCCTCTAAGCGTCATATAGACAATCGATTAAGAACAGGAGCACATCAGCTTCAGTGCTAGCCAGAGAGCAAAAGCAATCCGTCATTGACCGCAACCGCACGCATGCGACCGACACCGGCAGTCCCGAGGTGCAGATCGCGCTGCTCAGCGAGCGCATTGGTCAACTCACGGAGCACTTCAAGACGCACCAGAAAGACCACGGCTCGCGCCGCGGCCTTCTCATGCTGGTCAGCAAGCGCCGTCGCTTGCTCGACTACCTCAAGAAATACGATTCCGAGCGCTATAAGGGCGTCATCACCAAGCTCGGCATCCGCAAGTAGTTCATTGCCTGGGGTTCCCCGTTTTCTGCGGATCACGGGACGTCAAAATCCCAACCCTAACGCCGCGAAACGCGCGTCGTGGGATGGGCCACCCGACAGAGCGCTCCAGGCCATTTCTGAGATCGTCTCCCGTGTGAGACGCCAGCATTGAGGAACTTTCCATCCGTGCGTTTTTCGAGCCCAACCAATCTCTCCAACCGGATCAAGGACGACGTGTCTTTCCTGGACGTGCATCAACCACGAAGGGCGCAGAGGTACACGAAGGAAAACTCAGGTTTCCCCTTCGTGAGACTTCGTGTCCTTTGTGGTTTCGATTTTGGATGTTCGCTCATCGCTCATGGCTCACAGCTCATAGCTCATCGCTCCGAAGGAAAATCATGAAACCAGAACCAACCAGCATCACAGTCGACCTCGCCGGCGGTAAACAAATCTCATTTGAAACCGGAAAACTTGCCAAGCAAGCGCATGGATCGGCCGTCGTCCGCCTGCACGATAACGTCGTGCTGGCCACCGCCGTGTCCAACGCCGATCCCCGCGAAGGCATCGACTTCTTCCCGCTCACGGTCGACTACCGCGAGTACACCTATGCCGGCGGACGTATTCCCGGCGGATTCATCAAGCGCGAAGGACGTCCGAGCGAGCGTGAAATTCTCACCTCGCGCCAGATCGACCGCCCCGTGCGGCCGCTCTTTGCCGAGGGCTTCAAGTGCGAGACCCAGGTCATCGCCTTCGTGCTGTCGGCCGACACCGATAACGATCCCGACGTTTGCGGCATCAACGCCGCCTCGGCCGCGCTGACCCTTTCCGATATTCCCTTCCTCGGTCCCATCGGCGCCGTGCGTGTGGGACTGGTGAATGGACAGTTCATCGCCAACCCGACCTACAGCGAGATGCGCGACAGCCTGGTGAACATCATGGTCGTCGGAACTGCCGACGGCATCGTGATGATCGAGTCGGGCGCGAAGGAAGTAAAAGAAGAGACCGTCGTTGACGCGATCGAGTTTGGCCACACAGAGATCAAGAAAATCTGCGCCGCCATCAACCAGCTGCGTGACAAAGTCGGCAAGCCCAAGCGGAAGGTCGAACCTCCGGTATTCGACGACGCCTACTACAAGGCGCTGCAGAAAAAGGTTGGCGCCGACCTTTCTGATGCTCTCGATACCAAGAAGCATCCGAAAGCGGAAAGCTACACGCTGGTCAAGGAATTGAAGAAGAAGCTGCTGGCGGAGATTCCGGAGACTGGAAAAGAGAAAGACGACGAAGCCGCCAAGAAGAAGCTGGAACACTATTACGAAGTGCTGCGCGAGCGCATCTTCCGCGAGGAAGTGATCGAGAAGAAGCATCGTCCTGACGGACGCGCCTTCGATCAGATTCGCGAAATCTGGATCGAAGCCGGAGTCCTGCCCCGCACCCACGGAAGCGCGATCTTCACCAGAGGAGAGACGCAAGCCTTAGTCACGACCACCCTCGGCACCAGCGACGACATGCAACGACTTGAAGGCTTTGAAGGCGAAGCCAAAAAACGCTTCATGCTGCATTACAACTTTCCGCCCTTTTCGGTGGGGGAAGTGGCGTTCTTGCGCGGGGCCGGGCGGCGAGAGATTGGGCACGGGGCGCTCGCGGAGCGAGCGATTTCCGCGGTGCTTCCTACGGAAGAGAAGTGGCCTTATGCGATGCGCGTGGTCTCGGACATTCTGGAGTCGAACGGGTCGTCTTCGATGGCGACGGTTTGCGGGGCTTCGCTTTCGCTGATGGATGCGGGCGTTCCGTTGAAGGCTCCGGTCGCAGGCGTGGCGATGGGTCTGGTGAAGGAAGGCGACGAGTACGCGATCCTTACCGACATCGCGGGTGCGGAAGATCATTACGGCGACATGGATTTCAAAGTTGCCGGCACGAAAGATGGCATCACCGCGCTGCAGATGGATATTAAAGTCGCGGGCATCACGGCGCAGATCATGCGCGAGGCGCTGGCGCAGGCGCAGCGCGGGCGCATGTTCATCCTGGAGAAAATGGATGAAGTGATCTCGGCGGGACGCGAGAAGATTTCCGATTACGCGCCGCGCTTCTACACGGTGCAGATCCCGGTCGACAAGATTCGCGATCTGATCGGGCCGGGCGGAAAGATGATCCGCTCGATCGTGGAAGCGACCGGAGTGAAGATCGACGTGGAAGATTCGGGGCAGGTAAAGGTCGCGTCCAACGATCAGGCTTCGGCGCAGAAGGCGCTGCAGATGATCGGCGACATCACGGCGACGGCGGAAGTTGGCAAGACCTATCTTGGTAAAGTCACGCGGCTGGCGGATTTCGGCGCGTTCGTCGAGATTCTGCCGGGCACCGACGGGCTGTTGCACATCAGCGAAGTGGCGGAGCATCGCATTGCGGATGTCCGCGATGAACTGAAAGAAGGCGACCAGGTACTGGTGAAAGTACTGGCCGTTGAGGGCAACCGCATCCGGCTATCGCGCAAGGCGATTCTGAAAGAGCAGCGCGCGAAGATGCAGGGGCAGGGTGGAGGCGGAGCGGAAGGCGCACCGGCGGCACCTGTTCCGTCGCCCGAGGGTGAATCGGCGCCGCCGACGGGAACCCTGGTGATCGAGGGCGGGGGGGATTTTCCTGACGAGCCAGAGGGTGAACCGAATTTCAATCGCGATCCTTCGTACCAAGGCAGTGGAGGTGGAGGCGGAGGTGCACGTCCGCATGGCGGCGGAGACCGCGGCGGCGACCGTGGAGGACGCGGCGGCGGAGGCGGAGGCCGAGGCCGAGGTGGGCGTCGCGGACGCGAGCGGAATGGTCGCGGCGGTCACGGTGGACACGGCGGAGGCCATGGCGGACATGGCGGAGGCCGGCACTAGACGTTCTTAGTCTTAAAACACAAAGGGCACGAAGATCACTTCGTGCCCTCTTTCTTTTGAGTTGGGTGCGCGGGCGGTACTGTTAGCGGCGTTCGCGTCGATCTTCGACTTACAGGGCGGTACCGGCGAGTTATAGGGGTCCTTCGCTTCGCTCAGGATGCAAAGAAGTTCGGAGATTAAGCTGTGTGATTTTGTTGCTCCGACTTCCCCACTCAAGCCAACTGCGGGCTTGAGTGGGGCACCTGCATCTGCCGGGACGAGACGCCGGCGCTGCGGTCCGGAAACTTTCTAAATGGAGCCGATGGTGAAGTTGAGCCACTCGCCTTTGGATCCGCGGAAGACGCTGAATACTTTGAAGCCCGGGTGATGAGGTAATTCCATCTGCGTCTTTCCATCCATGTACGGAACTACGGCGTACCAGCTATCGATCAGACCTTTGTGCGAGGTTGATTCCACGCAGATGAGGCCAGTGTGGCCGTAGATGGTGTTCTTCTGTTTGTCGAGGTTACCGCTCGTAAAGCCGCCGAAGGAGTTGAAGACGAAAGAATTCCGGGTGAATTTATTAGGCTCGGAGATGACGATGTGGGCGTGCTCGGCTCCGTCTTTGGCCACGATGTGGCGGTTGGATGAGTCCAGCAGTCCGAAGATGTAGGTTTTTGTGGGAGTAATAAGATCAAGATCGCTCAGCGGAGTGGTCTCGTTGAGCAGGATCTGGTCGATTTCGGCATTCGAGCCTTGATCGTCTTTCGGCATGTCGTCGGGCCACTTGTGCCCGGCATTGGCGTACCACAGATAGCTTCCAACGAATCCAGTACAGTCGAGGCCCATGTTCTGATTGCAGTATTTCTGCAGATTGGCCTTGGTGGTGCGTTTGTGCAGAACCGCCAATTGCGCGCCAACCTGGCAGTCTTCGGGCGAGCCCTTGCCTTCGAAGGCATAGTGCAGGATCCGCAGCAGGACAGACTCATCGCTGATGCCAACGGTCTGTCCGTTAACCGTGACCTCGAGCGAGTAGGCGGAATCCTTTTTCTTGTGATTCTTGAAATCTTCCCTGCACGCGTCGATCAGGCGGTCGGCTTCGTCGCTCCACGGGGTGACAGGTTTGGCTTTCGTGCCGTGCCTTCCCTGCAGATATTGGTCGATGGTGATGGTCGATGGGCCATCGCTGAAGCCGACTGTGAGAGATCTGTATCGTTCCGCGTACTCCAAGGGTGTGGGCATTGTCGGTCACCTGGTGGAGGAGTGGTTCCTCAAGCTTTATAGTGGCTTCCGTCATGCCGTCGTTTCATCGGTTTGTGAAATCGCGGCTGTTCAGTTGGGCCTCCAGTTTCTGGATGGAGCGAGCGCGCGATTTTGTGTTGCCGGTTTCGGCCCCGTGTGGTGTGCCGCTGTCGGCACGTTTCAGCGATCATTCGCCGCGCAGGATAACGAGAGGAGTTACTTCGTCAACCGCACGAGATTTCCTGGTCCTGACAAACTACCCCACTCAAGCCAACTGCGGGCTTGAGTGGGGCACCTCGGGCATTCTTCCTGGGCCACCACCTGCAGGAATCCCTTACTGGTGTTCGCAGGTGACCTGGTTGTTCCAGTCCACGAAGGCGCCTTGCGGGTTGTCGCGCCGGGCCCAGACGTGGAGTTCGAAAAACGAATTCAGGTTGAACCGATTGGGTGCAGGAACGAACTGGAAGTCCTGACCTTCCAGTACTGGCGGCGCTCCGTCGTGGGCTCCAAGCCACGTTGCGGCGTCAACGATGTATTCGACGCCGACGAGTCTGCGCTTGTTGCCGACTGGCTCATAGATCAGGGCTTCGGGATGAGCGACTTCAATCTTGCCGTCTCCCACCAGCGTCAGGTTGACGTAGTGAATTCCCATGGCGCCGTGGTCTGGCCCGGAAACGCATCCGAAGACGGGGCCGTACCCGGCGGCCCTGGCATTGTTGACGTCGAGAAACTGTTCGGTGGCTTCGCGGACGTCGTGCACGAGTTTGGCCGGCGATTGCTGAGCCGACAGCGGGATGGCGGAAACGAGCGTCGCCAGCAGCACAAAATTGAGAAGAGTGGTGGCCCAATGGCGACTGACTTCTATTTTTCCTGGCATGGTATCTCCTCCTGAGAGATGTCTGGTTTTGGCAATTGCCGCGATTTGAAGCTGCTATGAACGCTGAGCTTCGACGGAAACCGGAACGCCGTTGGTCAGCGAATCGAACACGGGAGAGTGCTTCGTCCCCAGGTCGATGAGTTCCTGTAACTGCGAGTCGGGAACATCGGCTTTGATCTTGAAGCGGACGCGGATGCCCTGATATCCCTGCCGCACGTTCTTGTCGAGTTCCAGAAAGCCGTGCAGATCGATATCGCCTTCGAGCGTCGATTCGACTTCCTCGATCTCGATGCCGCGGGCTGCCGCGTGGTAGACCATCGACGTGGTCAGGCATGAGGCCAGCGCGTGCAGCAGGTGCTCCACCGGGTTAGCGGCGGTGTCGGTGCCGAGCAGAACCATGGGCTCGTCGGCGGCGAGAACGAACGGGCGGGGGCGGGATTGCTCCTGGGCCGCCCCGTAGAACTTGTCGACGGTAGAGCGATTCTGGCCCGCCCCTTGCCACTGGTTCTGGATTCGGAAGTTAAACTTCGCGAGGGTGGGAGTGGATTTGATGGCGTCGACGGTGGAAAACAGATTGTCGACATTCACTCCGTTGGTGATTTGTGCGGGTTTTTTCGCAGTTGCCATTTTTATTTCTCACTTTCGTCAGGTTTTTAAGAAATCATTTCGTGCGATGGATAGAAAGTAGCGGCGAACGCGGGTTGCAACAAGATGGCAGATATGCCATTGTAGGTAGGCTATTACGCCGCTGGCAGATACGCCATTTCGAGTGGGTGATTACGCCACCAGCCGCCGAAAGGGGCCGCTGGCGGGAGGATTCGAATGATTGACGTGACGGTGCTGTTTCTCGATCAGACGTTTTTGTCGACCGCCGTGGGCCCGATGGAAGTGTTCCGGCACGCGGGTACGTTGTGGAATGTGCTGACGGGAAATCCGGAGAAGCCACGGTTCCGGGTTACAACGGCATCCGCGGACGGGAAAGCGGTGCTTTGCGACGGGCCGATTCACGTCACTCCGATGGCGTCGATTCAAAACATCAGGAAGACGGATCTGATTTTCGTGCCAACCACCGGGCTAAGCATCGATGATGTGGTGGAGCGCAACGCGCCGGTTGTGCCGTGGCTCAAGCGATGGCAGAAGCGCGGGGCGGCGATTGCCAGCGTCTGCTCGGGAGTTGGGTTGGTGGCCGCAACCGGAATGCTCGACGGCAGGCGGGCTACGACTCATTGGGGGTTGGCGCAACGGTTTCGGGAGAAGTATCCGAAAGTGAAGTGGATGCCGGAGTTGATGGTCACGGAGGATCACAATTTCTTCTGCGGAGGCGGAGTGCACGCGGCGCAGGATTTGAGCTTGTATCTGGTGGAAAAGTTCTGCGGGCACGAGATTGCGCTGGAGAGCGCGAAGGCATTGCTGATCGAAACCCCGCGGGCGTGGCAGGCCGGGTTCGCGGTGATTCCGCTGAAGACGGAGCATAATGATGCGTCCATTTCGAAAGCGCAGGACTGGCTGCACGAAAATTTTCAGCGCACGTTTTCGCTGGATGCACCGGCGCGGCGGGCTGGGATGAGTTTGCGAAATTTCGTGAGGCGATTCAAGGAGGCTACCGGCGACAGTCCTCTGATTTACCTGCAGAAGCTGCGGATCGCCGCCGCGAAGCGATTGCTGGAGAGCAATCACCGCAGCATGCAGGAGATCAGCGATGCCGTGGGATATACGGATGTTGCGTTTTTCCGAGCGCTGTTCCAGAGACATACGGGAGTTTCTCCCAGCGCGTATCGGGAGAGATTTGGGGCGGCGTAGCGGGTGGTCACTGATAGTGACGGGGACAATCCCCACTTCTCGCGCATAGAGAGCGCGAAAAATGGCATCCCACTTGGTGATATTTTCCGAGAGGGAATGATTTTATTTTTGGAGGAATGATGGATATTCGGTCGCTGCAAAAACCGTTAAAAGAGCAATACCGTCGCGATCCGGCTAGCTCGCGGATCACGCTGACGGCGAGGGCGAGCGAACAGTCGACCCCATTGTCGTGCACGGTCGATATTGGACGCGCTATCTATCAAGCGGAGGCGCACAAGGGTGTGGGCGGCACGGGAGGCTCGGCGTGCTCCGGGGACCTGCTGCTGGGAGCGCTGGCGGCTTGCGCACAGCTCACGTGCCAACTGGTTGCGACCGCGATGGGAGTGCCGACCAAGCGGATCGAGGTGGTCGTCAACGGCGACATGGATCTGCAGGGGACACTGGGGATTTCGAAGGAAGTGCCGGTGGGGTTCGAGGCGATCCGTGTGGAGTTCCACGTGGATGCGCCGTCGGCGACCGCGGAGCAGCTAGCGGCTTTGCGGGAGAAGACCGAACAGTATTGCGTGGTGCTGCAGACTTTGTTGCATCCGCCAAAGATTGTTGGGTCGTGGGGCGCGGGAGTGGAGTGACGGTCGCAGCTTTGGCGAGGCATGCGACTGCAACGGGCGAACTTAGGTTCGAGGGCCTTGATTCGACGCGCTTCTCGGAGCGCGGGACCGAATCTACTCGCTCAATTTCGCGACACGACTGCCTGCCCACAACGCAACCACAACTATAAAAACAACGAATAATCCGCTCATGTTTGGAGTATAGGGGCTCGGGCGCTTCGGAAGACTTCCTGGGGGACTAGAACTAACTACTAATCTTCGGACGGAAATACACCCACCAAATAGCCGCCAAGGCTATCACCACTAAGGACACTGAGGTTCACGAAGGAGACCTCGTTAACGGCTGACACAAGCTGCTCCAGTGGCGATAAGATATGTGGCTTAGCCCTTTCGGAGGCGCAGATGAGCAAGGAAATCTCGCGGCGGCAGTTTCTGGAAAACATTGGTTTGGGAACGGCGGCTGGCACCAGCCTCTTGTTGTTGAAGGATGTTGCGCACGCTCAACCTCCAACGCAGACGCTGCCTTCGCGGACGTTGGGGCGGACAGGGGCAAAGGTATCGATTCTTGCGTTCGGGTGCGGGAGCCGCTTCCTGATGTACAAGGACGAAGAGAGCGCGACGGCGATTTTGAATCGGGCAATCGACCTTGGGATTACCTATCTCGACACGGCGTACCTGTATGGCGACGGCGAGAGCGAAACGCGCGTGGGCCGGGTGATGGCGTCGCGCCGGAAAGATGTCTGGCTGGCGACGAAGATTCCTGACCGGACGCGAGACGAGTTTCTACGTCGGCTGGAAGCGAGCCTGAAGCGGCTGCAAACGGACCACGTCGATCTGGTACACATCCACAGCCTGGGGCAAGCCGATGACCTCGAGAAGATTGAAGCTCCCAATGGAGCGCTGAAAGGGTTGATGGAAGCGCGGGAGCAGAAGATGGCACGATTTGCCGGCATGACCAGCCACACCAACGGCGAGGTGATGGCGAAGGCGATTGAGCGGCACGATCTGGATTGCGTCCAGATGGCGCTGAACGCGTCGCGGAACGGACGGTTTGAAGAACTGGCGCTGCCCGCCGCAAACAAGAAGAATCTGGGCGTCATCGCGATGAAGGTAACCGGGCAGGAATTCCTGGTGGGCGAGGGCGCGGGGAAGGCGGATATGAATTCGCTGCTCCGGTATTCGATGAGCCTGCCGGTAACCGCCGCGGTGGTTGGCATGCCGCATCCGGAGATGCTGGCGCACAATGTCGAGACGGCGCGGAGCTTTTCGCCGCTGAATGACCAAGAGAAAGATCAGTTGCGGCAGAGGCTGGGACAGTCGCGCGAGGGGCTGGAAAAGAAACTGGTCGGTCATCTGGATGGGCCCACGAGACATGCGGACCTATTCGCGGTTTAGAGGGCGGAGGGCATCTTCGCGATTGCATCCCCGCATCGTAACGAGCGATTGACAGGTCTTGCACGAATGACCTCCCCCGGTGTCTAAAGCTGCCAGATTGATCGAAGGAGTACAGGGCGGAGTGGTTTTGGTTGGCACAAGCGAAGCGGCGGGCCGGGGCGGGATGCCGCTATTCCTTTCGATTGCGCAGGCACTCTGCCTGGCCGGTTGCGTGGGCCTGATTGCGGGGCGGGCATCGGCACAGACGGTCGATGCCGAGAACCGGGAAACGATCTCGGGAACCGTGATCAATGCCGTGACGGGCGCGCCGGTCCCCCGGGCGCTGGTGCACGCGAGCGACGAAAGCCTGGCAACTCTTACCGACAGCGCAGGGCATTTTGAGTTCCACCTTCCGAAACCAAGTGCCGATGGGGACACTGCTTCGACCGGGCAAGGCTCAGGTGCTTCGTTTTCGCCGCAATTCACCCCGATGCTGGTGCGCGGAAGCGCGGGGACTCAACTATGGCTGACGGCGCGGAAGCCCGGATTCGTGGATAACGCATCGGCGCGAATCAGCCCGCAAAGTTCCTCGGAAGACGAAGTGACCATTGCGCTGACGCCGGAGGCGTTGATTACGGGCAGAGTGAGCCTGTCGACTGGGGAAGCGGGGCTTGGCGTGAGTGTACAGCTGCTCACGCAGCAAGTTCGGGATGGCGTGCCGCGATGGGTCCCGCACGGGCAGGAGCGAACGAACTCCAGCGGGGAATTCCGGTTTCCCGACCTGCATGCGGGAAGCTACAAACTTGTGACCGGCGAATTGCTCGACAATGATCCCGTAGTTGCAGTTCCCGGCGGGCAGGCATTCGGGTTTCCTCCTGTGTATTACGCGGGAGCGCCGGATTTCGCATCTTCGGAGACGATTGAACTCACCGCCGGACAGAATTTCCAGGCGAACCTGTCTCTGACTCATCAACCGTATTACCCGGTAAGCATTCCGCTAGCAGATGAGGAACTCGAGGGGGGCGTGAACGTCAACGTTTATCTCCAGGGCAAGCGCGGGCCGGGATACTCTCTGGGCTACAACCCATCGACGCATGCGATTGAAGGCTTGCTGCCAAACGGAAACTACGTGGTGGAAGCGTTCGCCTTCGGACCCACGAGTTCTGGAGCGGGCACGGAGAATCTGCGCGTGGCAGGGACGGCGGCGCAAGGGGCGCCACTTCCCTTCGTTCACCACGCTTCGGTGACGCTGGCGGTGAAAGAGGAATTCAGCAACACGAACAGGAATGAGACCCGGAGCTGGTCCGACGGAAAGCACAACTACACGCTTCGCGGGCCGCGATCGTATCTCTTCGCCGCGCTCGAGCCGATGGATGACTTTGAGATGGAGCGGGGCACGGCGCTTCGTCCGCCAGTCGCTCCGAATGATGAAGCGATTGTCCTGGAGAATGTTCTCCCGGGAAGATACTGGTTGCGGCTAACCACGCAGCGGGGTTACGTGGCCGAGGCGTCGGCGGGCGGAGTGGACGTACTGCATGAGCCACTGGTGGTCGATGCCGGGGCGAACATCCAGGTCGAGGTGCAGATGCGCGATGACCTGGCCGAACTGGAAGGAACTGTCACCGGGATCAGTCATCCCGATGCAGCGCTCGGCGTGCCGGCATCCCCCGGATGGCTTTATTGCATTCCCATGCCGGAGAGCGCGGGACAATTTCAGCAAGTGGCGATTTCATCGGACGGAACGTTCGGAACGCTTTCGGTGGCGCCGGGCAATTACCGGTTGCTGGCGTTCTCGACGCAGCAGCAGCAAATTCCCTATCGCGATGCCGAGGCGATGAAAGCGTACGACGGGAAGGGGCCGATTGTGCACATCGATGGAAGCCAGAAGGTGAGTGCGCAGGTGCCGTTGAATGTTGGACCGTAGTGTGACCATGCGCCAGAGCGGAACAATTCGGATACGTCTTTTCGCCAGCGCCGTTGCACTGGCGAGTGCCCTGGCATTCGCACAAACGGCGGCCCCGGAAAAACCGGCCGTCTCCGAGTTTCGCATCGCGGGCGTGCTGGTGAGCAAGACCGACGGGCATCCGTTGTCGCGGGCTCGCGTCACGATTGGAGATACCAAGGACTCGAAAAACGTACAGTCCATGATCACCGCAGAGGACGGGAAATTCGAATTCAAGCGGCTCGCGAAGGGGAAATATGCGCTCGAGGCGGCAAAGCGCGGGTTCATCACGGCGGCTTACGATCAACACGACCAGTTTTCTACGGCGATCGTGACCGGCGCCGGGCTCGATACCGAGCACTTGACGATGAAGATCGCTCCCGACGCTGTGATCACCGGGAGGGTTCTAGACGAAGCTGGGGAGCCGGTGCGGCATGCGACGGTTCTCATTTATTACGACGACCACACCGAAGGTGTTGACCAGATCAGTGTGTATCACACAGTGCAGACCGACGATCAAGGCGTCTACGAGGCGACTCCGCTGCGGCCGGGGACCTATTTTGTGGCTGCCAACGGCCGACCATGGTACGCCATGCACGGCCAATCGCAGCGCGGTTCGGCGACGGCCGCGGGCGTGGACCGGGCGCTGGATGTGGCGTATCCCGTGACCTATTATGCCGACGTCACAGACACCGACAGCGCCACTCCGATACCGATTCGAGGCGGGGAGCGCGTCCAGGTCGACATTCATCTGACGCCGGTTCCGGCGTTGACTGTGCGGTTTCATGCGCCGCAGGAATCAAACGGAAGCGAAGACCGAAACCGATTCAACGTTCCGCAACTGGAGCAGCAGGCGTTCGAAGGGTCGACGCAGGTCCAGGCCGCGGACCTGGTCGAGATATCGCCGGGAGAGTGGGAACTCGCGGGCATTCCGGCCGGACGCTATAACGTCCGCATCCCAGGATCAGGGACGCTGTTGGACGGAGTTGACCTTAACCGCAACGGTGAAGTGATCGACACTTCGAAGGGCGAGGCGTTGAGTTCGGTCAGCATTTCGGTACGAATGCCGGAGGGCGTGGTCCGGCCCAAGCAGTTGGGCGTCGCTCTTCGCGGGAAAGGACGATCGATCGCCGGATTCGGCGTTGTAGATGCGAAGGGGAACCTCGACATTCCAAACGTTGCACCGGGCAGGTACCGGTTGGTCGCATTTGGGTCAAACAACCGTTATTCGATCGGCCACATTTCCGCGGAGGGCGCGGAAGTCGATGGAGAAACAGTCACGATCGGGTCGGCAGCGTCTGTCTCGCTGAATGTGGCGCTGGTAGCGGGCAGCGGTGATGTGCAAGGCGTCGTGAAGATGGGAGGCAAAGGCTTCGCCGGCGCGATGGTGGTGCTGGTGCCGAAAAATCCCGAGGGAAATCGCGATCTGTTTCGGCGAGATCAGAGTGACCTCGACGGCACTTTCAGGATGCGGGGAGTCATTCCAGGGTCGTATACGATCATTGCGATTGAGAATGGATGGGACCTGGATTGGTCGCAACCGGAGGTGATTTCGGCATACGCGAAGCATGGAAGGACGGTCGAGGTCGGTTCGCGCGCGGGCGGGACGGTTCGCGTCGCGGATGCAGTGGAAGTGGTCCCACGTTAAGGTTGTGTGGGTTGCATTTGCCGCGCGTGCAAGGGCTCCTTCTTTAGTGGGCGTGGCGCGTGCTTGCGGTGAGAAACTTGCTCAGCAACGTCTTTACGGGTAAATTCTGCTCTCTGATCAGAGTGCGATTCGAACGTTGCTATCCAATCCAGCTACGGATTTCTCCTTAGGCAAAAAAGAAAATTGCTCTACTGCGGGCGCTCGGCGGACACCGAGAGATGGACGTAAACCTTTCAAATAGAACGTCATCTCCGATATCGATAGATCCGCTGTGTAGAATGGTGCGGGGTTTGGCACAGCGTTTGCACCCACCTCCGCATGCGCCCCGTCTCTGGAGAATTCTTGTGAATAAAAAGTTGCAACTCCTCTCGTTGACAGCCAGCGCGGCCGTACTTATTGCAGTGCTTTCATGGGGCGGGGTGGCGCAAGCGCAGCAAACCAGCCCGAACTCGGATCAGTCGCCATCGCAGACCGCACCGCCTCCGCCGCAATCGCAGCCGCCGGACGCCTCGCAGCAATCTCCATCGTCGCAGCAGGCGCCTTCGCAGAACCCTCCGGCGCAGCCGCCGGATACGCAAGCGCCCGCGACGCGGCAGGGACAGGCCGATCCAGGGCAGACGCCGGACCAGGCGCAGGGCGCCGCGAATGGAACCGAATTCGTCGGAACGGTCGTGAAGCAGGGCACGAAATACATGTTCCAGGATGCCGCTAGCGGGAATACCTATGACATCGACCACCAGGACGAAGTAAAGAAGTTCGATGGGAAGAAAGTGCGGGTCCGGGGTACGCTCGATCCGCAGACCAAGACGATTCACGTGCAGTAGTCACGAGATTTTGTAACAGGGACGGTTTTTCGTAGCACGCAGGGCACAGACATTGGCGAGGCGAACCTGCCGAGGCATTGTCATGTGCCCGTACGTGTTTTGAGAGGCAAGGTTTCCTGTTGCAGGGTTTCGAGGTTTCAGGAAAAGCGGCGAGCTCCGTAATATTGAAAACTTGCAACTTCGAAACCTCTACTCTTCTCAGCTGCCAGAAGTCCAAATCACTCTAGCTCCCGTTGCAAGAGTGGGCTCGCTTCAGTAGCAGGTCGCGCTCTCGGGCGTTGCGTGCCAGGGAGGCGGCGCGCTCGAATTCGGCGCGGGCTTCGTCGAGGCGGTTGAGCTTCTTGAGCAGGTCGCCTCGAACGCTGGGAAGCAGATGGTAATTCTCGAGGATGCGCTCGGACATGAGCTCATCGACCAGTGCCAGCCCGGCCGCGGGGCCTGATGCCATCGAGACTGCGACGGCGCGGTTTAATTCGACAACCGGAGACGAGGTGATTTCTGCGAGCTGGCCGTAGAGGGAGACGATCGCGGGCCAGTCGGTGTTTTCTGCGGCGCGCGCTCTTGCGTGGCAGGCGGCAATCGAGGCTTGCAAAGCGTAGGGACCGAGGCTTCTGCCCGGGGATACCGCGCAAATTTTCTCGGCGCGCTCGAGCGCGGTTAAACCGCGGCGGATGAGAAGTTGATCCCAGTGGGCGCGGTTCTGGTCGCCAAGCAGGATAGGTTCGCCGGTTGGTCCGACGCGGGCGCGGCTGCGCGAGGCCTGAATTTCCATCAATGCGACCAGGCCGTGGACCTCGGGCTCGTTGGGAGCGAGTTCGGCGAGGACGCGTCCCAGGCGCATTGCTTCTTCGCACAGAGCGGGACGCAGCCAATCTTCTCCGGCGGTGGCGGCATAGCCCTCATTGAAGACCAGGTAGATCACTTCGAGCACGGAGGAGAGGCGGGCGTTGAGATCGGCACCGCGCGGCACTTCAAAGGGAACTTTCTTTTCACTGAGCGTGCGCTTGGCACGCACGATGCGCTGGGCGATCGTGGGCTCAGGGACCAGGAATGCACGGGCAATTTCGTCGGTCGTGAGGCCACCGAGCAGGCGCAGGGTCAGGGCGACACGCGCTTCGGTGGAAAGCACGGGGTGGCAGGAGATGAAGACCAGGCGGAGGAGATCGTCGCCAACGGGATCGTCGAGCGCGGATTCGAGATCAGGCACGGTCTGCTCCAGCTCTGCGATATCGCGGCCAAGCTCTTCGTGCTTGCGTTGAAGCAGCGCATTGCGCCGGAAGAGATCGATCGCGCGATGCTTGGCCGCGGTCATGAGCCAGGCGCCCGGATTGTCCGGGACGCCCGACTCGGGCCATTGCTGGAGCGCGGCGAGGAGAGCGTCTTGCGCGAGGTCTTCGGCCAGGCCCACATCGCGGACGATGCGGGTGAGGCCGGCGATCAGGCGAGGCGACTCGATTCGCCAGACCGCGTCGATGGCGCGATGTGTATCGGCAGTCTCCACCACTACCGATCACACCACGTTCCGGCGCCTCTATGCAACCCGCTCGGCGCCGCCGCAGTTGATCTCGCCGCCCTGCTCGTAAAGCTGGCGGATTTCGCATTCGCCTTCCCCAGCGACCTGCAGAAACGTTCGAGCCAACTCGATGGCTTCGGCTTTGGAATTGGCCTTGAGGATCGCGAATCCGCCGACCAGCTCCTTCGACTCGGTGAAGGGACCGTCGGTCACGCTGAGTTTGCCGTTGGTACGACGCACGCGGACGCCAAGCGCGGAGGGCAGGCAGCCTTCGGTGGAAACCAGCCAGCCGGCCTTGAAGCCCTCCTCGATGAGCTTGCCCATTGCGGCCATTTCTTCCTGGGTGGGCGGAGTGTTTCGCTCCGCGGTCTTGTAGATGCTGAGAAATTTCATGATTTCGTTCTCCTTGGGTTTGTCTTTCCGGTTCTACAGTGACGTCGAATGGGGAATGCGAGAATCGACGTGGACACCTCGTCCCCAATTTTTTATTTCTTGGCCAGCTTGCCGCGTATGCGTGTTTCCTGCTCTTTTATCTCCGGAGTGAGTTCGCCGAAGTCCTCCATTTCGAAGATGGGACGGATTTCGACTTCGCATTCTTCCATGTGAGGATTGGGGCAGCGCTTCAGCCACTCGACGGCTTCTTCCATGGAACGGACCTGCCAGAGCCAGAATCCGGCGACCAATTCCTTGGTTTCGGCGAAGGGCCCGTCAATGACGGAGCGCCTGGTCCCGGAAAACCGGACCCGCTTGCCCTGGGACGAGGGCCTCAGCCCTTCGCCGGCGAGCATGATCCCGGCTTTCACCAGTTCTTCGTTGAACTTTCCCATCTCGGCGATCTGCTTGGCCGAGGGCATGACGCCAGCTTCTGAATCCTTCGTGGCTTTTACCATCACGAGACATCGCATACGTTCTCTCCTTTGAGTTCGGGATTTCGTCCTTCTACTGTAACGACGGTTTTGAGGGGTAGGAATCGACAGTCGGGGGAATTATTTGCGGGGGGTTCGGATCGCCGGTGGCTCAGGCCGGGACGTTCGTGTGCGGTTGCGGGCAGCGAAAGCGCCGACTTCTCGCGCCAAATACGCGCGAGGAATGGGACATCTTTTCCTTCTTGAGGGCTAAAGCCGTTTGAATTGTGTCTGGTTGCGGTACGGCGGAAGCCGTGCCCTTCCCGGTTCGGTTGGTGCGACTCTCCTACGGGAGACGGGCCAGGATGGTTCCTGCTAAGACCAGGAGGGCGGGCCATGTCTCGATCAGGGCGCGGTGGGCGAGGCACTGTGCTAAGCGCCAGTGATTTGCAGCGCTGAGAAGTTGTTCGAACTGGACGGCGGAGAGCAGAATCGCGGGCAGTGCCTTGACGGCTCCATGGCCGGTGATCCAGGCCATCGCACCGACAGCGTTTTCGTAGAGAAGGAATGTCCCCAGTCCTATCAAGAAAACTCCAGCTAACGAACCGGAACTCCGAAGATTTTTAAGTAAGCCGGTCATAAATGCCTCCTCTATCGTCAACTTCCCTGCTCACTTACACGTCGATTGGGGTTGGTGAGAATCGACATGTCTGACACTTTCAAAGTTTCGGATTTTCAGGGTTTCGAGGTTTCAGGGTTTTCGCCCTCATGGCTTTGAGGTTTGGGGTTGCCAGGTCTGGGCGGCTTTGAACCTTTGAAATTTGGTCAGGCTTATGCGAATCATCCAGAACAGTAGCAATGCGATGGAGAGGATCACCGGCGGGGCCAGGATCGACATCTTACGGATGGGCGCGGGGAACACCTGCTGCTGGCCCAGGAACAGCGATGCCGTTGCGATAAATAGCCCGAAGCCCATCCGCCACAGGTGGCGGAAGAGGCGCTGCGTGCCGGCGATCCCACCGCGCACCAGGAGGCGAACGTCGCCCACGGCGGCGAGAAGAGCCAGCGATCCGAAAATAAAGAACAGCGGAGGAGGATAGCCTTCTTTCAGCCCGGTGGGGCTGAGCAACGCCTCGATCCCGTAGGTGATTTGGCCGGAACCTACGGCCAGGACCAGTGCGAGCGCGCCCCAATCCAGATAGCTGGTGGCAATCTCGCGGCGGCGGGCGGTGAGCCAGGCGGTGAAGACCATGTAGAAGGTCAACGCGCCGCCGAATTCGTTGGAGATCTCGTGCTTCATGAATGCGAGGACAAATCCACACACGGACATTGCGATCATGGAAACGACGAAGAGATCTCCGGCGAGCGCATGGCGGCGGGTGCCCTTGCGGAGAAACATGGCAACAAATCCCGCGAGGATACCGAGAACTCCGCCGGCGATGTGCAGAAACAATAATGGAAGGCGCATGATCCACTCCTTTGCATTCGAATTGCGTAAGACAACACTTCTCCTCGAGCGCGGCAGCGCTAAGTGTGGGACCCTGTTTCTTGGTTGATTGTTTCTAGCTGGTCATCAAATGGGGGCTCGCGATCGACGCAGGCGAACCGCGATGGCCAGGAGGATCACAGAGAGGATCAAGCCGGTCCACAGGCTTGGAGTGATCAGGAAACGCACCGGCGTGAGGTGAGTCATGGGATCGATCGGCATACCGCCGGCCGGTGGGATGGAATCTTCCCCGCCCCCGGCGAAGCGGTAAAGCAAGAGATGACCGAAATGGGTTGTGCCAAAGATGATGCGCTCCAGGCCGCCGACGACTAACGGCGGCAGTGTCGCCCAGAGTAACGGGGCGCGGGGCGCAAAAGCCGATGCCAGCATGAGCCATGCATAAAAAGGTGCGTACCAATAGGTATGCACGGCGAGCAGGTGATAAAAATTCAAGACCCAGAGCGAAAACAGGGGCACCTGCGCATAGAGGGAAGCCAGGCTCTGTCCTGTCGCCACCCACACCAAGCTGTGCACGGCAAACATGATCGCTTGCGTGGCCACGATGAATGCGCCCATCAGCATGGGGATGATCACGAACGGGATGGCCGCTTTGGCGAGGACGGCTGTGAGATCGGAAACCGGCATGGATTTCCAGAAAAGAATGCTGCGATCGCGGCGCTCCCCGTAAAGACAGTCAAGGCAATAAAAGGCCGCGACGAGCATTTGCGTCAACATGAACATCAGTCCGGCAAAGTCGTAAGCCTGCAAGGGGTCGCCGCTCTCATGGGTTTTGTGGATTCCGGAGACGGCAGTCAGGTGACGGGGCAAGCTCAAGCTGACGATGAAGCCCAGCAACACCAATCCAGCCACGATGGTCGGGGCGACATAAATGGATCGGTACTCCCACAGTTCGCGCCGCACCGACCAGTAAAACGAATGGATCGGCGATAGCGGGGACATAGCGGCGGCCTGCGTTCCTACCGCAGCTTCCGGCATGGCGTTCGAATGCGTGCTCATGACGCGGCTCCTTGCAGGTCTGGGCTGGGATTGCCCATCAGTGCGACGAATAGATCGGCGATACTGGGGGCGCGTACTTCCCCCAAAGCGGAGAGTTGCTTGCGGTCGACATTGTCAAACAGGAGAATGCTGCGGCCAAGGGCAGGATGCTCATAGAGAGGCTTGAGCGCCCGAGCCGCCGCGAGCTTTTCCGGATTCACTGTCACTTCCAGATAGCGGGATTCAAAATCGTCCATCGTCGTTTGAAAAACGATGCGCCCGTGGTTGATGAACATCAGGTCGGTGAGCACGTGCTGAACTTCTTCCACCTGGTGCGTGGTGACGAGGATCGTGCGGCTCCGATCGAAATAATCGTTGAGCAACGAATCGTAAAACTGCTTGCGGTAGAGGATGTCGAGGCCGAGCGTGGGCTCGTCGAGCACCAGCAGGCGGGCGTCGATGGCCATGACCAGCGCCAAATGGAGCTGCGTGACCATACCTTTGGAGAGTTCGCGCACTTTACTCTTCCGCTTGATGTTGGTGCGAGCGAGGAAGCCTTCCGCCTTGGAGCGATCGAAACGCGGATGTACGCCCGCGACATACTCGAGTGCCTGGGAAACACCCATCCAGCGCGGCAGAACCGCGACATCGGCCATGAAGCAGACGTCGCGCATCAGCCGGTCGCGCTCGCTCCACGGGTTGCGGCCGAGTACTTTCAGTTCGCCATCGCACTGAGTTAATCCGAGGATGGCGTTCAGCGCCGTGGTCTTCCCTGCTCCGTTGGGACCGATGAGCCCAAGAATGCGGCCCTCGTCCACTTTCAGATCGACTCCATCGAGCGCGACGGTTGATCCGAAATTCTTGCGAAGCCCGTGTGCTTCGATGCATGTCATGGTTCAGCGCTCCTCTTCTTCTTCGAGCTTCGAATGCGTGGATTTTTTCAGCGCATCGTGCTCTGGGGTACGTCCGTTGCCGGCGCCATTCAGCAGCTCTTCCGGCTTGAGACCCAACCGTTGAATGGTCGCAAACACCCGGGGCCACTCCTCGGTAATGAATTTCCGGCGCTCGCCTTTCATCAGAACATCGCGCGCGCCTGCCTTGACGAACATTCCCAGCCCCCTGCGCTTCTCGACCAATTCGTCGTCGACCAACTCCTGATAACTTTTCAGGACCGTGAGCGGGTTGACCCGATATTCCGCCGCCACATTGCGCACCGAGGGCAGCGGATCGCCTTCCTTGAGCACGCCGTCGAGGATCATCGCGACGACGCGATCACGGAGCTGGCGGTAAATCGGCTGACTGTCGTTCCACTCACGGTCCATAGAGGTTTCGCATCTTCCCTAACGTAATCCCTGGTGACTCGTTTCCATTAATTCCCGCGGGCGAGGTGCGCCGCGACAGCCGACGGAACACAGCCGCTACTCTAGTTCACGCGTTTCAGGTCCATGTGCGCGTGCACTGGTTTATCCCCCGGCATCATGTAAGTCCAATCCTCGGAGTGATGGTTGGCATCGATGATGGTGAATACGGCATGGTACATGTGCCCGTACTCATTTCCGCCGGAAAGATCCTGGAAGGCAAATTCGACCGTCTTTCCGTCGGCAGCTGCCTTGGCGGTCATGTGCGGGCGATTGCCGGCGTCGCAATAGTGGATCAAGTTCAGTTGATCGTTATTCAGATAGATCATCGTGAGGGGATGATCGTACTTGCTGGGATTGAGCGCGGTTCCTGCCTCCTGCATTTCGTGCACGAGGGCATTGCCGCGCGAAGTGACCCGCAGTGAAACATGGACCGGTTTGTCACTGGTCATGTCGGCTTGTGGAGGATCAACCGTCACTGGGCCTTCCCACTCACCGGCCAGCGATTTCAAAGCGTCAAACGACTTCTGCGCCTCCGACTGGGCGAAGGCCATGGTTGAAAGCAGCAGGATGGGCAACACAATGCGAAAGGACTTCATATTCATTCTCCTGATCTTTTCTCTCGATTTGAGCTTGGCGGAGGGGCCCCTCTCGCAAGTCAGCCAATTACTAGTGTTATACTTAACTACAACACTAGATTTAATGTCAAGAGTTTTTTCCGAAACTCATCTAAATGCTTTCACCACGAAGGACACTAAGGGATAGGAAGGAATGCAAGCTACTCGTATTAAACGGTTTATCTTCTTAGAGGCTTTTTCGTGTACTGGAAGTCGGCGAGGGCGTCGCGGTAATCCAGGCGAATTTTCAGGACGTTCAATAGCCCCATGCCGAGAGTTCCCGATATTTCGGTGCCGGCCTTGCGGCTGGCGTGAGACATGTCGATCGCGACCATATTTGATAGTTCCTGGCGCAGGTGGCCGAAATCGACCGTGACACGCTCGGCTACATAGACCTTTTTTACATCGCCATTCACGCCGCGGACGTCGATGCGCCCGGCGCGATGAACCTTCGTTGTCTCGCGCGCCGCTTCCGGCGTAATGGTGTTGTCGAAGGCGCCGGTATCGAGGAGGAAAAGTTTGCTCGAGCTTTCGTTGACCGTAGTAGGCACCAGCAGCATGTGTCCGATGCGGAAAATCTGCACGAACGAGTGCATCTCGGGAGCGAGGTAACGGTCTTCGTATAGGGGGTGAGGGCCGTTCCCTGCCGGATCATTCGCAACCTGCTCTTCGGATGCATCGCTATGCGACGTATTGAGCGAAGCTTTCGCGGCGGTTTCTCCGGGACGCGGAGGCAACGGGCTCAGGCGGAATTGCGAGTTCGGGAAATCGAGCTCAATCAGGAACTGCGAAAAAACGTCGGCGCCAATGATTCCATCGGACTCGCGAGGCACGTGGTCCATCACTGTGACGGCGCAGTTGTGGAATTCCATTTCGCCGACGCTGACCTGATCGGCGTAGGAGACGTGAGCGATCGCGTCGGGCTTGTCTCCGATGCCGCCCATGCGAATCTCGGAGACGGGCTTGAGGCCAAGTGAACCGGCGAGTTTGCTGCTGAGCAGGATACCGGACGAACCGGTATCGAGCAGGAGCTTGGAGGGCTTGCCATTGATCTGGACGACGATGCCGCTGCCCAGTGCGCCGGTCCCAAGCGAGACGGGCAAGAAGGTGGTCTTCGTGGAGGTGACGTCGTTGGCCGGCTGGCAACGGCTCGCTTGCGCGGCGATCGAGGCTTTCAGAAAGTTCAGGCGCTCGCGCACGCGATGCTGAGTGTCCTCGTCATCATTTCCTGGGTGTGACAGGTAATCCGACAGCGATTGGATGCGGTCAGTGGTCGAGAGCGTGTCGATCCAGAGTTTGCGGATGTCGGGGTCAGAGTCGTCGATGGCGTGCGCGCGGGTGATCAGGATGTGCTCGCGCGCATACATGGCACTGGCCTCGGCCACGCGGGCTGCGCCAAGATAGGCGCGGGCGTTCGGCTTGGCATTGGGCTGTGCGGGATCCGGCGGAGCGGCGATGACTTCGACGAAGAGCTTCCCTGCCTCGGGGATTTCGCCTTGACGGAAGAGGAGTTCGCCCTCGGCAGTTTTCACGTCGGGGTACGCGGGGCTGACCTGCAAAGCTTTCTGAAGGGTGTCGTCAGCCTGCTGCACCTTGTCCTGCTTCAGGTAAGAGCGGACGATTCCGGCGTAAGCGTCGCCAGAGGCCGGGTCCGCCTTCAACACTTCGTTGTAGCGGGCGATGGCGGAGTCGAACTGGCCTTTCTGGTAGAGGCTACGGGCATCGGATAGGATGGCGGCGGGATCCGCCGGCGCGGGCGCAGGGGCCTTTGCCTGCTGTGTGATCCAGGCGAGAGTAGTGATCAAGATTGAAGTGAGCAGCCACGCCCCAGCTCGCATGGCAACATGATACGTCCCTGCTGGGGGGACGGGATGTGGATAAGGGGACCGTATGAACTTGTGGCTTCGGTTGCTTGCTTGGTTCCAGGCTCTCTGGTGAGACGTAGCTGAGTTACGTCTCTACGGTCGGAGGCGCGCACTTCGGCGGTCATCATTTATTCTTTTAGAGGACTTTCAATCATCCAGGAGAACGCATGACTGCTACTGTAGGCACCCCCGCCCCCGACTTCACCCTTAAAGATCAGAACCAGCAGGACGTTTCGCTCAGCAAATACCGCGGCAAGCGCGTGGTGATTATGTTTTATCCGCTGGACTGGAGCCCGGTGTGCACGAACGAGCACGCCTGCTTCGTCAACGAGATGAAGAGGTTCGACCAGCTCGATGCGCAAGTGCTCGGGCTGAGTGTGGACAGCGTCTGGTCACACAAGGCTTACGCGGAGAAGATGGGAATTCATTATCCGTTGCTCGCCGACTTCCAGCCGCGCGGCGCGGTAGCGAGCAAGTACGGTGTATTCCTCCCGGACAAAGGCATTACGGGCCGGGCCATCTCGATCATCGACCGCGATGGAAATTTGGCCTGGCACAAGAACTACGACATTCCCGTCGTGCCGGGAGTGGATGAAGTGGCAAAGGCACTGGAAAATGTAAAGTGAAGACCGGGCACTCCCACGCTTCGGAAAGTTCGGAGCGTGGGAGGACCAGCCGGGCGGCAACTACTTTTGATCTGGAAAATTCCGTTCCGCAGGTCGAGCGCGTAGAATCCTGGTGCTCGGCCCTCAACCGCATAATTTCAAACAAGGAGCAGTCCTCATGAAGCGCATCGCTGCCGGACTCATTGCCGTGTTCGCACTTACGATCTCTTCCCTCTGCCTCGGGCAAGACAAGCAGCCTCCCGCGACATTGCGTAGCCTGCTGCTACACGAACTGCACACAACGCACGACAAGGCCGACTGGTTCGTCCCCATCAACACTGCAGTGGGTGGATTGAGTGCAGAACAAGCCAGTTGGCAGCCTCCGAAGGGTGGGCACTCGGCCGGGCAACTCACTTACCATCTGCTGTTCTGGAATCGCCGCTCGCTGCAACAGTTGAAGGAAGAAGCGCAGGCGAACTTTGGCGGCGACAACGATGAAACATTTACCAAGTTCGACGACAAGCAATGGAGCGACATTGTCAAGCAGCTCGACCAGGTGATGACGGGTTACGAAAAGCTCGTGGAATCGGCGACCGATCAGCAACTCGCGGCCTGGGCGGTCACGATCGGGAATGTGTGCACTCATAACGCCTATCACGTGGGGCAAATCGTGTATGTGCGGAAACTGCAAGGCTCCTGGAATCCGGATAAAGGTGTGAAGTAGGCGGCGGCGATCGCTGCTCCCTCGACATGAGCTTTCAAAAACAGATCGACGTCCATACCAAAGGCCACGGAGACATCCACGATCTCACCGATGAGGTGGCGGCAATCGTCAGTTCATCGGGAGTGAAGACGGGCATCGTGAATGTGTTCAACGTGGGCAGCACAGCGGCGGTCGGCACGATTGAGTTCGAACCGGGACTGCAGCGCGACCTGCCGGCTATCCTCGACAAGCTGATGCCTCCGAGCCGCAGCTACGGGCATGAACAAGCATGGCACGACGGCAACGGGCACTCTCACTTGCAGGCCACGCTGCTGGGGCCGTCGCTGACTGTGCCGGTCGCCGAGGGACGGCTGGTTCTGGGGACGTGGCAGCAGATCTTCCACCTTGAGTGTGACGTGCGCGGGAGACAACGGTCGGTGGTGATTACTGTTATTGGGGATTCGCAATAAGTTTGCATCCCACGCCTCGAAGGGCGCGAAGCGTGGCGCAGCCAGTTTGGACGACGGCGGGGCAGCCGCGCTACGGGCTACAATCTTTCTCATGGTCAAGCGTGCACCTGCGCGTCGCCGCCCGCGGAAAGCGAAAGCTGGAAGCAAGGGCCTCGCCCCATCTGAATGTCTGCTGGAGCAGCCGACCGGATCCGCCGCACATGTTGCGGAAGTCATCCGGGATTCGGGTGGCTGCCTCATCGGAGCCTACAAGGAGCCTCTGGGCGGGCATCCCGCGTTCATCGCGGTCCTGCCCATCGACGCGATCGAGCCGACACCCTTCCAGCGCGATCTTTCTGACACGCATCATAAGCGTCTTGCCGACGTCATCAACAAGACGGGGCAGTTTCTTGATCCCATCATCGCCGTCGTCGCGCCAAAGCAAGGTTTCTGGACGCCCAACGGGCGGCATCGCCTTGCTGCCATGCGAAGACTGGGAGCGAAGTCGATCACGGCGCTGGTGGTCGCAGATGCGCAGGTGGCGTGGCAAATTCTGGCGCTGAATACCGAGAAGGCGCACAACCTGAAGGAACGGTCGCTGGAGGTCATTCGCATCTACCGCGGTTTGGTTGAGGAGGATGCTTCCCGGCCGGAGTCGCAGTTCGCGTTTTATCTGGACGAGCCCGCGCTGGTGACGCTGGGCGTGTGCTACGAGCGGGTGCCACGCTTCGGCGGCGGAGCTTATCATTCGATTTTGCGGCGGACCGAAACGTTTACCGACGAACCGCTGCGCGCCGCGCTCAAGGATCATGAAAAACGTGCAGGGCTTGTGCTCGACCTGGAAGAGAAGGTCGCAGCGGTGGTGAAGAAGCTGAAGGAGCGCGGCCTCGTCAGCCCGTACTTGCGATCGTTCGTGGTGGCGCGCATCAATCCCCTGCGCTGGATCCAAGGCGATCCGCCGCCGCTCGAGGATGTGCTCAAAACCATGCGTGAGCGCGTGGGGAAATTTAACGTGGAAAAGATCAGGCCGCAGGATCTCGCCGGAGCAGCCGGGCCGCCTGACGACGAGGGCTAGACGCGGGGGAGAACGAGATGCGGTCCAAACATCAGCTCATTCGAAGGATCAGCGCCGCGGCCATCCTGGCATGTTTTTTTCTTTCACCGATCGCTTTCTCCCAAACTGCCCCCGGTTCCCTGGACGTTCACTGGAACGAGGGAGCATCCGACTGCAAGGAACATCCGCAGCCTCCGCTGCAAGTGCACTCCTACAACGCCCAGACTTTTATCATTCGCGAAAATCTTTGCTATACCTTTGAGGCTCCGTTCCTGTATCTGCTGATCGGGACGCAGAAGGCGATTCTGGTCGATACGGGTGATGTCACCGATCCCAAGCTGATGCCACTCGCTGCAACGGTGCTGCAACTGCTCCCCGCGAGCGGGTCAACGAAACTGCCCCTGCTGGTTGTGCACACGCATCGCCATCTTGACCACCGCGCCGGCGACGGTCAATTCACGAGCTTGCCGAACGTGCAGGTAGTTGGTTATGACATCGACAGCGTGCGCCGCTTCTATCACTTCACCGACTGGCCCAACGGGAAAGCGGAAATCGATCTCGGCGACCGCATCGTCGACGTGATTCCCACGCCCGGGCACAATGAAACGGAAGTATCTTTTTACGACCGCAATACCGGAGTGTTCCTCTCCGGCGATTTTCTGATGCCGGCGCGCCTTCTGATTGACGATACCCGGGCAGACCTAGCCAGCGCGGAACGGGTTGCCGAGTTTGTCCATGACCGGCCTGTCAGTTACGTTCTGGGGAATCACATCGAGATGAATGCGCAGGGCGAACTGTATCCGTGGGGCGCGCAATACCATCCCAACGAACACGCACTGCAACTGAAGAAAGATGATTTGCTGGCGCTGCCCGCTGCCATTGCCGGATTCAACGGGCTCTACAGCACGAGCGGGCAATTCGTTCTGATGAACTCCATGCGACTGCTTGTCGTGTTCACTTTGCTGAGCCTGTGTGTTCTCGCAGCTCTCGTGGTAGCGGTCGTGTGGCTGATCAAGACACGGAGGCGTGGTCGACTGCAACGTTCCCAGCCAAACCAAAGTTTGTAAACGAAAGGCCTCGGGGGGCAATCCGTCGGCGGCATTTGTAGTTTTTGAGATCGACTCATCCACTGGGGCACTCACCCCAAATCCGCCGGTTCAGGGTATCGAAGACCCCTGGGGATTGTCGGTGGCGCAATTTCAATAGAGTTCAGCGAGACCTTAAGTTCGGGCGCCGAGCTGCGCTCGGCTGGACAGCCGGGGGCGGCTGTCCCTACATTGGATCCGCCTGTCCCAGCAAGATCGTCACCCTGCCGCAAATCGCGCTGGGGCAGCGTGCTTTTCGAAACCCGGGGGAAATCACAACTTTGACGGTGCAGGTAGCGGGAATTGGCCGCCTGTGGCACAATACGCGCTCGTTTTTGAAAGGAGATCATGCAGAAAACAGTTCTCTCGGCTGTCATCCTGCTTGCCGCGTCGTTCGGTCTTTCGGGAGCAAACCTGCAAGCGCAAGACAATCCTAGCTGCAAAGATTCCCCACTGGTTACTCGATTTCCCGGAAGCACCCTCGATGCCTGCGAGGATAAACCCGACAGCGAGTACACGTTTGAAGAGGTCGGTCCTCAGCATGAGCCGAAGAAGCTCGAAGGCGAGTATCACTATCTCCACTACAACATTCCGTCGACGGCCTCGAAGCCCCAGATCGTACGAAACTATCGCACCGCTTTGCAGAGTGCAGGTTATACCAAGGTCCAGGACAACGACGATAACGTCTTTACGTTCCAGCGTGGCAAGACCTGGATCAGGGTCTCCGTGGGTGCGTGGGGCGATTATGAGTTCCACATCCTGAAAGAAACGCAGGTGACTCAGGATGTCGTGGCGACGGCCGCCGAACTGACCGGCGGCCTGGGCGCAACCGGCCATGTGGTGGTGAATGGAATCTTTTTCGATACCGGCAAGTCAGAGGTCAAGCCGGAGTCGGCGACCGCCCTCGATCAGATCGCCAAGGTCTTGCAGCAGGACCCGAAGCTGAAGATCTACGTGGTCGGGCACACGGATAACGTCGGGGCACTGCCTTCCAATGTCGAGCTTTCGCGCCAGCGCGCCGCCGCGGTGGTCAAGGTGCTCACCACACAATATCGCGTGAGTGCAGACCGCCTGCTCCCCTATGGTGCGGGACCGTACATGCCGCGGGCATCCAATGACTCGGACGAAGGGCGCGCCCAGAATCGCAGGGTGGAGCTGGTGAAGCAGTAGAAAAGACTCGGGGGGCTGGCCCAGGCTTCCTGGGCATGGATACTACCACTACAGCGGCTGCCCCACTCTTCGAAACCCGCGAAGCGTGGTGCAGCCAGTTTCGTGGTAGTTCGTGCAGGAACAAGTCTGAGCCAGCCCCCGGTCGTATACAATTTCGCGCATGGCAACATTAATACACGAACTCGATCAGCGGTCCTCCGAAATTAGATTCGAAGTGATCGACTTTTCAGCCGGCGAGCTGATCCGCCTGCACCAGGATCACGAAGTCAATATACAGCCGGCATTCCAGCGAATGTTTCGCTGGACACAGGAACAGCAGAGCAGGCTGATCGAGTCGATGCTTCTAGGTCTTCCGATTCCCCAGATCGTTCTATTCCAGCGCGAGGACGGAGTGCTCGAATTGATCGACGGGCTCCAGCGTGTGAGCTCAATAATCAGGTTCATAACCGGAAAAACCCCTCATGAGGCGGAAGACGAACAGGAGCAGACTACAGAACTAGTCGGCTGCGACATCGTGCCCTCGCTGAACGGGAAGCTATTCGCGGACCTCGAGGCCGTTCTGCAGCTCGAACTAAAACGAAAAACAATCAGAGCGATCGTAATTCGCCGCACGAACGACCCGAACCTCCGTTACGAAATGTTTAAGCGCTTGAACGCCGGTGGCTCGCCGGCAGAGGCACACGAGGTCCGCAACGCATCGCTCCGAATTGTTGGGGCATCCGGGGAAGCATTTCTAAAGTTTCTCGACGAATGTTGTAAGCGTCCCTTTTTTGAGGAACTTACCGACACCCTCTCGGAGCAAGCCAAACAGCGACTAGGAAGCCAAGAGCTTGTGCTTCGCTTCTTTGCCCTGAAGAACTCAATGAACACATACAAAGGCAGCATTTCGGACTGGCTCGACGATTACAGCGAGGCCGTCGCGAAGAAAAGCATAGCTTTTAACTACGATCTCGAGGGCCCTCTTTTTGACTCTTTCTTTGAGCTTCTAGCCAGTAAGCTCGGGTCGGAAGCTTTCGTCAAGCACAAGAACAGGCGGGCATTGGGTGGCTTGGCTCCGGCGTATTTCGACGCAGTCACGATGGGCGTTCTTCCCTTGAAAGATAGGCTCGCACGAGTGAGCACGGAAAAGGCAAAGCAAATTCTTAATCTGGCTGTGGGTCATGAGAACGATACGTTCCGGCAGAACGTCGGGCCAGGTGCGAACGCTGCTCCTCGCCTCCGAGCTCGAATAGACGAGGTCCGACGCGTTTTTGGAGAGAAGCTGCCGAAGTAGTGGACTGACATGGCCGCATTCGAAGATCGAATCTGCGAATACTGCGATGCCCGGGTCAGCACTCTTGGGAAGATAAAGGCTAAGAGTTTGGGAGCGGACGCGCTAACCCTGACCGCCCTGAAGGTTCTGGTCTACGCGCAACTGGAGGGGGGGATTAAGGACCTTTCGGCGTGCGTGCTCCGAGATCTGAACAATCGCGGGATGACACTAGGCGAAATTAAGCCGAGCATCCTGCAGTGGAGAAACTCAAACGATATAGCCCGATTCAGGTCGATGGTCAACTTCGAGATGATCGCAATGACTTCGCCCTTCTCGACGGCCCTAGCCAAACAGCTCAGAATTCGGGGGATTAACCGGAAACGGGAAATGAACCAGATGGACTGGGAAGGCGTCAAACGCGTATACACGGGCTTCGGACTGGACTATACAGCGATAGAGAGCATGAAAGGCAAGATCGACGGGATTGTCGAAGATCGTAATGAAGCTGCACATTATGGGGGCTTGTCGAAAAGACTTAACACACTCCTCGAACAGGAACTCCGGGAAAACGCGGGCGTCGTCGAGCATGTGTTAAATGATCTTAGCCTTCAGCTCCTTCCCTATTTCACCAACCTCTCGCACCGACGCTGAGCGCAAGATTGAAAAAGCCCCGCTCTTGCGAGCGAGGCTTTTGACTTTGCTAACGACGAACGGCCAACGACGAACGACCGCTTCAGTACATATCCCCCATGCCGCCGCCGCCATGGCCGCCGGGGCCCGCCGGAGCTTCCTTCTTTTCAGGAATCTCCGCGACCAGGGCTTCGGTGGTGAGCATGAGGCTGGCAATCGATCCGGCATTCTGCAGCGCGGTGCGGACGACCTTCGTCGGGTCGAGCACGCCGGCCTTGACCAGATCCTCGTACTCGTTGGAGAACGCGTTGTAGCCGAAGTTCGTCTCCTTGGAGTCGAGCACCTTGCCCAGCACAACCGCGCCTTCTTCGCCGGCGTTCTCGGCGATCATGCGCAGCGGCTCGGTGATGGCGCGCTTCACGATGTTGATGCCGATCTGCTCGTCGCCTTCGGCCTTGACCTTCTCCAGGCTCGAAGCGCAACGGGCCAGCGCCACGCCGCCGCCGGGGACGATTCCCTCTTCCACGGCTGCGCGGGTCGCGTGCATCGCATCTTCCACGCGGGCTTTCTTTTCCTTCATTTCGGTTTCGGTCGCAGCGCCGACTTTGATCACGGCTACGCCACCGACCAGCTTCGCCAACCGCTCCTGCAGCTTCTCGCGGTCATAGTCGCTGGTGGTCTTGTCGATCTGGCCGCGAATTTCCTTCACGCGACCTTCGATCTCGCCGTGCTTGCCTTTGCCTTCGACGATGGTGGTGTTGTCCTTGTCGATGGTGATCTTCTTGGCCTGGCCGAGGTCGGACACCTGAACGTTCTCGAGCTTGATGCCGAGATCTTCGGTGATGGCCTTGCCGCCGGTGAGGATGGCGATATCCTGCAGCATCGCCTTGCGGCGATCGCCGAAGCCGGGAGCCTTGACGGCCGCGACTTGCAGCGTGCCACGGAGCTTATTGACGACGAGAGTCGCCAGCGCTTCGCCTTCCACGTCTTCGGCGATGATCACGAGCGGCTTGCCGCCCTTCGCGATCTGCTCGAGCAGCGGAAGCAGGTCCTTCATGGAGCTGATCTTCTTTTCGTGGATCAGGATGTAAGCGTTCTCGAGCACCGCTTCCATGCGCTCGGGATCGGTGACGAAGTAGGGCGAGAGATAGCCGCGGTCGAACTGCATGCCCTCGACGACTTCGAGCTGGGTCTCAAGTGTCTTCGACTCTTCGACGGTAATGACGCCGTCCTTGCCGACCTTCTTCATGGCCTCGGCGATAATCTTGCCGATGGTCTCATCGTTGTTAGCGCTGATGGTGCCTACCTGGGCGATGTGGTCGCCCTGGACGGGCTTCGACAGCTTGTCGAGTTCGCCAGGCTGACGGTTGCCTTCCTTGTCGAGCTTGCCGGCGATGATGCTGACGGCCTTCTCGATGCCGCGCTTCAGGGCCATCGGGTTCGCACCGGCCGCGACGGTCTTGACGCCTTCGCGGTAGATGGCCTGCGCGAGAACGGTAGCGGTAGTGGTGCCGTCGCCAGCGACGTCAGACGTCTTGGAGGCGACTTCGCGCACCATCTGCGCGCCCATGTTCTCGAGTCCATCTTTCAATTCGATTTCTTTTGCGACGGTGACGCCGTCCTTGGTGATGGTCGGCGAACCGAACTTCTTCTCAATAACGACGTTGCGCCCCTTGGGGCCGAGTGTGACCTTCACGGCGTCGGCCAGAAGGTTGACGCCGCGGAGAATCGCCTGACGGGATTCTTCTCCGTGAACGATGTGCTTTGCCATTGATTCAATCTCCTTGATCTAAATTTCGTTTTGGCTGGGCTATGAGCTTTGAACATCCAGCTTCCAGCTCGTAGCTAAGAACTTTTTCTATGTCGGCGTTGCCCTCTGTGCCGAGGATCCTTCGCTTCGCTTTGACAACATGAACGGCTGACGACCAACGACCGACGAAACGACTATTTTCGCGATCCGGCGGTTTCCTTCTTTGCCGGGGCGGCGGATCCGGTCAGGATGCCCAGCACTTCCTCTTCACGCATGATGATGTAGTCCTCACCATCGAGCTTGATTTCGGTGCCGGAGTACTTGCCGAACAGGATGCGGTCGCCTTCTTTTACGTCGAGCGGGCGGACCTTGCCTTCTTCGTTGATCTTGCCTTTGCCGGCGGAAACGACTTCGCCCTCCTGCGGCTTCTCTTTGGCCGAGTCGGGGATGATGATGCCGCCACGCGTGGTTTCGCCTTCTTCAATGCGCCGCACCAGAATGCGGTCATGGAGCGGTGTGAATTTTGCCATTGATGCAACTCCTTTCAAGATTGGTTGAACGTTGATCTGCCTGGATTTCTAGTTGTAACCCTATGATTTTATTGGGATAGCCGCAGGCTGTTAGCACTTGCGCTATACGAGTGCTAATTGTAGGAGGGTGAGTGGGGAGTTGTCAAGGGGGTCGACGGCGCTTCCGTTAAGTCTTTGATAAGCCCTTTAGAAACACTCTGTTCAGTCCATAAAATATAGGAATACGCCTGTTTGAACTTCGGCCCGTTGGGGCAGTTGCTTTTCGGAGGGCCGGGGTTCCACAACGCCTCTCCCGCGATTCGATACGGAAAGACAGCAAATCGGCCTGGGCTGCGATGCCCAGGCCGATTTGGATGTGGACAGTTTTACCGGCTTATTGCCAGCCTATGTACCTGCCGTTGAGGTTGATGTTGTCGAGGACGGCCATTCCGCTTCCTGTTGGATGGTCCATCACCAGTGCGACGGTTTTCACTGTCGTTCCGGGAGCGACCGCGGGTGTGAGTTGGCGGGCGTTTGCGGGATCGAAGCTTACGCGCTGCCATCCGGCGACGGTCAGCGGCTGAACGGTTCCGCTGGCGCAGCTTGCTTTGTGGACGACCTCGTCTGCGGTCACGACAACGAATTGGGGCGCATGGCTACTGCATTCGCTGTCGCTGCGCAGGTCGAAGCTCAGTTGCGAGAGTTGCGATCCGGCGGCGCCTTTGAGCACGGCACCGGAGATCGATGCTGTCGACGCCGACGGGTTCCGCATCAGGACCAGGCCTTGATTGGTCGGATCCTTCTTGCTCGGGACTGGAACGCCATAGCCGTCCATCCAGATGGCGTCGGCTGTACTCGTTGCCCCGGGGTCGAGGTGGAATGGAAGCACGCTGGAGTCGTCGCGCTCCCCTCCGTCGTCTCCACCGTCGTCTCCGTTGCGCGCAACGACCAGGACCACGAATACGCGCCTCGTTGTGCCATTGGCCGTGACCTTGATGACACAGGAGTAGGTGCCGGCAGTGAGTCCGGCGGGATACACCGAGACAGTGAGCATTCCGGGAGTTGTGCCCGCCGACGGATTGATGGAGATCCAAGCACCGCCGTAGACATCAGCCGTGAAGCTCATCGCGGAGCCGTTGCTGGTGGTGACCCTGACCCTCTTGGCGGATGGAGTGGCTGATCCGTCCGAATAGAAGATGAGTCGATCGGTGGAGAGAACGAGTTTGCCGGACCCTCCTTGTCCCGATGAGGTGTTCACCGTGAGCATGGCGTTGTTACTGGTCGCGCTACCGGCAGAGTTGCTGACCACCACCGAGAAAGCCGAGCCGTTGTTTGCCGTTGTTGTGGCCGGGGTTGTGTAGGAGCTGGCATTGGCGCCATTGATGTTGGTGCCGTTCATGCGCCACTGATAACTGAGCGGTCCCGTGCCGTTCGCGAGCACGCTGAAGGTAGCGGTTTGTCCGGCAGTCACGGTTTGACTGGCAGGTTGCGTTGTGATGGTTGGCGGAGCCGCGGTCGCCTGGTTGACCGTCAGCGTGGCGCTGTTACTGGTGACGCTACCGGCGGAGTTGCTGATCAAAACAGAGAAGGCAGATCCGCTGTCCGACGTGGCCGTGGCAGGAGTCGTGTAGGCGCTCGAGGTCGCTCCAGTGATATTCGACCCGTTCTTCCTCCACTGATAGGTCATCGGTGAAGTGCCGGTTGCGCTTACGCTGAAGGTGGCGGTCTGTCCCGCAGTGACCGTCTGGTTTGCAGGCTGCGTGGCAATGGATGGGGCGACTGCTGCCGCATTCACTGTCAACGTAGCATTGTTGCTTGTCGTGCTTCCTGCGGAGTTCGTGATCACGACCGAGAACGTGGATCCGCTGTCAGCCGTCGTTGTCGCTGGCGTTACGTAGGAACTCACCGTGGCGCCGGTGATGTTGGTTCCGTTCTTCCTCCATTGATAGGTCATGGGAGAAGTGCCGGTCGCGGTCACCGTGAATGTGGCCGTTTGTCCCGCGGTGACAGTCTGGCTGGCAGGCTGGGAAGTGATCGAGGGAGCAACCGCTGCCGCGTTTACGGTGAGAGTGGCATTGTTGCTCGTCGCGGTTCCTGCGGAGTTCGTGACTACGACCGAGAACGTGGATCCGCTGTCGGCCGCCGTAGTTGCGGGCGTTGTATAGGAACTGGTGGTGGCACCCGTTATATACAAACCGTTCTTGCGCCATTGATAGGTCAACGGAGCGGTGCCGGTTGCGGTCGCAGTGAAGGTAGCTGTCTGTCCTGCGGTGACCGTCTGGCTCATGGGCTGTGAGGTAATCGATGGCGCAACCGCCGCCGCATTTACTGTGAGGGTGGCGTTATTGCTGGTTGCACTTCCGCCGGAGTTTGTGACAACGACCGAGAAAGTAGATCCGCTGTCAGCCGCGGTTGTGGCCGGCGTGGTGTACGAACTGGACGTTGCACCAGTAATGTTCGTACCGTTCTTGCGCCACTGATAAGTCAGTGCGCTGCCGGTGGCCGTCACGCTGAAGGTGGCCGTCTGTCCCGCAGTGACCGTCTGATTCGCCGGCTGCGTTGTGATGGTCGGGGCGGTTGCGGCAGGGTTCACGGTGATGGTGACTACCGCCGAACCGGTTGATCCGCCGTATCCACCCGAAATGGACGCACCATACATCGTCACGGTGGTCGCGGTGGTGACCGTGGGCGCGGTCCAACTGAATGTCCAGCCCAAGGGTGTGGTGGTGAGAGCCGCCAGGTGTGTGATCTCACCGCTCATGACTTGTGTGGTTGATCCTGCGGTGAACGTTCCGGCTGTTGCGCCGACGTCCAATCCACTGTTAGGAGTGCCGTTGTTGCTTAAGGTGTAAGAGCTGGTGGATCCGGAAGTGACCGTCAAAGGCCCGGTGAGGGTAACGGTGGGTATTGATGAGCCGGTGCTGTGGCACATCGTGCAGGTCGAACCATTTTTGCCGGAAGCTCCAGAAACTCCATTTGGATATGCGTGGGCTAAGGTTGTGAAACAGATGACGGCAAGCGTAACAACGGCCGCAACATAGAGATTGGGGAATATCCTTCGTTGCATTCGTCTTCTCCGAATTGAACTGGGGCGGGGGAACTCCTCAGCTTGTTGCTGGCGGGACGGCTTGCCTGCGGAGCTGACAAAAGTGCATTTCGCCCGACTGCACTTGAAAATGACTGCTGAACGTTTCGACCAGAAGGACGGTGGCGCGGCCAGAGAATCAGCGGACAGAAGCGGCGGAAAACTGCTTTCCGGCAGAGTGCCTTAGATAAGAGAAAGAAAAAAGGTAACGTTGGGATTAAGTGAGTACTGTTCCTCGGGATGGAGTGATCCCTGTTCTAACGTTCGGCGAAGGACGGGCTTTCGTAACCGGTTTATTGCCCTGGCATGTGGACCAAGCCTTGTTTTCGTCGTGCGGATTTCGGAGTGTGGGTTCCTGCACTACTCTGTGAGGCAGCGGATTGGGATCGCGCTATCCCAACAATGATCTTTGCTTTTCGAATCAACTAGCGTCCGAAACTGCGGACGCTGTAGGCGATTGGTAATCCGATGACGATCATGTGCACTCCGAGCCCTAGGAGCAGGTCATGGAGTTCGAAGGGACCTCGCTCGTGCAGCGCGGAGAGGGGAAGCACGACAAACGACATTACATCCTCCACGGCTGCGCCGAAGAACAGCCCGCAGATCAGCGGGTAATCCACTAAGAATGGAAGCTTTCGGCTAGCCGAGTAGTAGATCGCGGCGGCTGAGCAGGCGATGAAGTAATGGAGGATGATGCCCAGGAGATAGGTGCCCGCGCCACTACCGTGAATGACCTGAGGACCGAGCAGTCCCGCGGCGATGACGTGAGGGACGTTCCATCCAAACAGGATGCATGCCTGCAGCAGGTCGAGAGTTCCGGCGACCAAGCCGCCGATAGCGATAGACATCAGCGCGTTGTTTCGTGTGAGGACGGGAGCGGCAGTCTCGATCATTCTTTGACTCCTTGTGTGGTTACTCCGATTGGAAAATTCAGCAGGTGAGACGGGACAGGTCGCGAAACAGGTCTGAAATGATCTGAATTTCTCTGAAAAACGGCGGGCGGACCTGAGAAATGACGCGCGGGCAGCGGCCGGTTGTAAGATCATTCCTCTTCCTATGGTGCGGATGGCCCGGATTCGCGTTGGAGACTGGTGTGTCGATCCGGCGGCGGGAGAGATCTCGCGCGACGGCGTGAGCGCTCGCCTCGACGCACGCGGGATGCGCCTGTTGTTGCATTTGGCAAAGAGGCCCGGCGAAGTCGTGAGCATCGAAGACTTGCTGGCCGAGGTTTGGGCCGGCGTGAATGTGTCACAGGATTCGGTCTATCAGGCGGTCACGTCGTTGAGACGCTTGCTTGGAGATGATCCGAAGCAACCTCGTTATATCGCTACAGTGCCTCGGCTGGGATATCGGATGGTGGCGGAGGTTGCGGAGTGGCAAGACGGAGAGGGCACCGAGACAACCAGGAGGGGTCGCCGCGACGTGCTGAAATGGGCTGCGGGATTCGCGATTTGCCTGGTGGTTGTGCTTGGATTTCTGTTTCGCGGCAGAATCGCGGGAGGTCCGTCCCCGGCAGTGGTGGCGTCGCAACGCCAAAAATCGGTTGCAGTACTTCCCTTTCTTGATCTCACCCCCGGGATGACCGAGGGAGAGTTCGCTGATGGCATGACCGAAGAATTGATCGACAAATTGAGCAAGCTGCCCGGGTTGCGGGTGCCGGCTCCAACTTCGTCGTTCTATTTCAAAGACAAGAAAATCCCGGTTGCTGAAATCGCAAAGTCATTGGGTGTTACATACGTACTGGATGGAAGCGTACGCAAATCCGGAGGGCGGGTGCGTATTGCGGCGCGATTCGTGCGTGCGGACAATGGATACGTGATGTGGTCGGAAACCTACGAGCGGCCTTTCGACGATGTTCTGATGGTGCAGGATGAGATCGCGGGCGAGGTGACGAAGGCATTGCGGGAATCGATCCAATAGCTAGCGTGATCGGGCGCGCCCACCTTTTTGGGCTCACCACGATGAAACGCCACTTCGCATCGTTGGTAAGGTCGGAAGGTCATACTGTCAGGAACTGAGGTCCGTACTGCCCACCCTGGCCGCACATAACGCGGCCCTCGGTCGTGGTGGTGCGCGGAGCAAAGGATACTCTCGAGGTTTGCTCATGGACAGCCGGGCGTCTGTCCCTCCATAGCCTCTTATGCGCTCCTTGATTGGGCGAGATAAAATCATCCCCTCCGTCGCAAGACACTCAATTCATCGGAGACGCTTCCCATGAAATCGACCCGGTTTGAGCTGCATGTCTTTTGCCTCTTGGCGTTTCTTCCTGTACTGAGCGGAAGTCTTCTTGCGCAACAAGCGAATGTCCCGGAAATTCCGTTCCAGTCGGCTCCTGATTTTCTGAAAATGCCTTCCGATCGCTACCTGGGCGAAGTTGCCGGAGTCGCAGTCAATTCCAAAGGACACGTTTTCGTTCTATCGCGCGGAAACACGACCGGGCCGGCTTACGGCGCGGCTGCCACGGAGTTGCTGGAGTTCGGTCCGCGCGGGGAGTTCCTGAGGGAGATTGGGCACAACCTGTATGCCTGGTCGTTCGCACATTCCGTCAGGGTCGATCGCGAGGACAACATATGGGTCGCCGACAAAGGGTCCGATATGGTGATCAAGTTCGATCCGCGCGGGCGGGTAGCGATGGTGTTTGGACGAAAACGGGAGGCGTCGGATGACGGGACCGGGCCTCTGCCCCATCCGAAGCCGCCGCTCCCGGCAGTGGATGGCATGTTCAGGCAAGTCACGGATATGGCCTGGGACAAGGCAGGAAATACTTATATCAGCGATGGGTATATTAATTCGCGAATTGCGAAGGTCGACAAGAACGGAAACTGGCTGCAGTCCTGGGGAGAGCCTGGATCGGAGCCGGGACAGTTTAACGTGCCGCACAATATTGCAGTGGATGCAGAAGATCACATTTATGTGGCCGATCGAGGCAATCGCCGAATCCAGGTGTTCGATACTGCGGGGAAGTTTTTGCGACAGATCACGATCGACGTACCTTTCGATCCTGGCGCTCGCCCGGCGATCGGCAACAAACCTGCGCTGCCCGTCGTAGGTAATCAGGCGATGGCGCCCGGATCACCGTGGACACTCTGCATCACGCCGCCGCCGAATCAAGTGCTGTTCACTTCGGATGCTTACCCGGGGCGCATTTATAAACTCAGTCTTGATGGGAAGGTTCTCGGAATACTCGGCGAGTCGGGAAAACAACTCAAGCAGTTTGGATGGATCCACGAAATTGCGTGTCCGTCAGAGAAAGAAATTTATGTGGGCGAGTTGCTGAACTGGCGGGTGCAGAAGTTGACATTGACATCCGCCCAGTAAGCGCGGCTGAAACGAAGAACGAAGGAGAGGGTAGTGCGTTCATTCAAGTTGGGGAGGCACGGTGTGGTTACGGTTCTGATCGGGTTCGCTCTCGCGGCGGGTGCGGCGGCTCAGAGCGCGGCACCGAGTTCCGGCGTGCGGGATTCTCCGGATTGGAGCAAATTGCCGAAGCTCCCGGGCGGCTGGACGCTGCTCAATAAGGAGAAGGGGGATGTGACAGCGACGGACAAGGGCCTGCGCATCGTGCCTGCTACCGATACGAATCTGTTCGTCGCCCCCCGCGGGACCGAGAACGTGGTGAATGCGCCGATGGTTTTATTTGCGCCCGAGGGGGATTTCACCCTGAAAGCAAAGATCTCTGCCCAACTGATCGGCATATACGACGTCGGAGCTCTGGTGGTTTTCGCCGACGAGCAACATTGGGCAAAGCTTTGCTTTGAAAACTCACCTCGGCACGAGGCCAGCGTTGTCACCGTGGTCACGCGGGAACGCTCTGATGATGCGAATTCCGAAACGATCGCGTCTCCGTTCGTCTACATGGCCATTGCGCGCCGAGGAAACGAGTACACAATGCATTTTTCGCGAGACGGTCAACAATGGCGGCTGGCGCGTCACTTTCAATTACTGGCGACAGCGAAGGTCCGGGTCGGATTTACTGCGCACACCGAATCGAATCCGCATCTTGCGGCGGAATTTTCTGAGATTGTCTACCGCGATCATGCTCCGAGAAACATGCGGCAGCTCGAATTAGCGGACGATTCGACGCCCTAGTTCTTCGAGGAGCGGTTTTACCGGCGCCTCAGGCGGACGAACCACAGGCCGATCCCGACTCCCATGGCGACGGCGGCCGCCAGTTTGCGGCGGTCGGTAGCGATGGGGACAAAGCGAGTTTGCTGGTCGCTGATTTCGATGACACCGACAGGGACAGCCCTTGCGCCGCCACCACCGCCTCCGCCCTCGCCGCGGCTGGAGTTACCCAGGCCTCCAGTGCCAGAACCGCCTCCAAAGCCGTAAACGATCTTGGCGACGGGGATGATGGTTTTCCCTTCTGCGGCGACGGGATCACCGTAGACGGCTTTTACGTTGGCTGTAAGGATGCTTTCTTTCAGAGATTGCAGAATCGCGACGCCGCTCATGGCTGACTCCTTTTATCTTTAGACGCTTTCAGATACCAGGCGGTTCGCAGACTTTCGAATTTTCAGATCGCGGTGTTTTTAGATTTTTACGGCTGCTGACTGTTCGGGTTTCGGTGCTCGAACTTCAACGAGCAGCGCGGCAGCTGGCTTTCAGGCATGTATCCGGAAGCGGAAGCGCATGTCTTCGCCGAACCACATGAGGTAGTTCGTTCCCCAGGCATTGTTGAAGAGATTGCAATGGATGCCCTGGGAAAGATCCGGCTGTGCGTTTGAAAAATAAAGAGGAGATTTCACGCCTAGTGCCACCAGGGGCGCGTCGATGGTTTCAATGAGCAGTTCTCCCCGCTCATCTTTATAGCTGAATCCCTTGGACAGCGCGTGCATGTGGCGATTGCCATTTGCTATCACCTCAAAGGGAGACACGGTTTCGTCGGATTTGTCGAGGGTCCATCCCTTTACGTCTGGAACCACGGGATGGAAGGTGAGCCAGAGCGCTTCGGGCATGCGAGTCGCCGGTTTTTGAAACCATGAAAAATTCAGATCGATGACGGGCTCACGCTTGGGAAGAACGAACTCGACGAACATCTGCGCCGGAAACGCGGCGCGCCCGCTGCTCAGCGCTTCTTCATCATGAATGGCGAGTTTGGCCAGCAGGCGATGGTTGTCAGCGCTCTCTTCGAGCTTCAGGTCGGCAACTGAGGGCAGCCACTCCTGGCTCTTCGCGCCGAAACGCTCGATGTTGGGCTTGCCGAAGTCTTTCCTGGCCCAATCCTCTTCGCTCATGATGTAGCTGGCGAAGAACTGCGCATAGTCCTGCTGCGAGAGAGTCTGGTAAGAGAAGAGACCAAGAGGATGCTCCTTCGACGCCCACTCGCGTCCGGACTTCTTGTTTCGCAGTCGGCAGATGGCTCCCGTTTTCGGGTCCAGGGCCAATACGAAGTGCGAGGTTTCGATCTCGTTTTCGCGCGGAAGTGGAACTGGATGCGATAGCTGGGGCGGCTTCGCCTGCAAGTTCTGAACCGCTTGCTGCGCCTCATTTTTCAATGTGGGCGGAAGGGTATCGAGGCCATCGAACAAGTCTTTCCGCTTTTCCTCCCAGCTGAATTCGACGACTTTGTAGTTTTTCGTGTCGAGCATCGTCGACAAATCTTTCGGCGTGTAGTGGTCGAAGTCGAGCCAGGTTTTGGTATCGGTGCCCCACGTGTGTTCGATTTCGAGGAGGAGGTGGCGAAGCAGCGCGAGGTCGGTGGCATCGCCGAGGGCAAACTTTTGTTGCTCAATCCAGCGACGGCGGAGGCGCGCGACTTCACGGTAGCGTGCGACTTTCAAGGGGTCGGAAGCAACACCGTGGATCCAGGTGTCGCCGATCTCGCCGGTGACCGTGGGGAGAGAACCGCGGTGAGGCGCGACAGCATTGGCAATCTCGGTGAGGTTCGTGGCTACGATTTCCGCGTTGGGAAACTGACGCTGGAGACTGAAATAAGTTTCCTGTACCTCCTTCTCGGTGTGGGGACCGGAGTCGTCGTCGCGTACGACTGTGGCAATGGCGAGGTCCGACTGCGGGACGCGCGCCACTCCGCCGTATCCGGCGTGATACATGACAGCGAGTGTCGCACCGCCCGGAGCCTTCCAGAGGAATATCGGCGGGACATCGGGAACCTTGCTGGCGTCGTTCACGCCGATGTCGAGGAAGGTGATGCCCTGTTCGGCCAGAGGAGCGATGAGGCCACGCGTGTGTCCGGGCACGTCGGTCATCTTGGCGCCAGTGGTGGTGCGGCCAAAACGGCGGTCGAGGGCCTTCGACACCGCGATGCTGCCCGAGATCATGGAGCGGTCAAGCATCTCCGTCTCCCAGGTAAAAGGCAGGGCGTGCCAGGCGATGTCGCCTTTCTGGATGGCTTGCTCCATGCGTCTCCGCTCATCGGCGGACGCCTGCTCCAGATACTCGTAGAGCAGCCATGATCCGGTGGTCCAGACGTAGCGCAGATTTCCGGAATCGCGGAGATGGCTTGCAAGTTCCATGGCCTGCGGAAAGAACTCGTTGAAGTAGCGGTGGACGATGGCGGCCTGGGTATCGGCGAAACCGGCATCGAAGTGGCACTTGAACATCACGAGAACGCGCCTTACTTCCGGATCGGGGGTTGGCGAAGGGGATGAGGCTTGAAAGGCACGGAGGGCGGGCGACTTCGCTACGAGACAGGCGCCGACCAGGGAGGTTATGAATTCGCGACGTTGCATAAATTTGGTTGCGAGAAAAACGACAGTAAGTTGTACGCTGGGCGGGGACCTAAAACAAAGCGAAATCGGTTGACGGAGACGGATGAATTCCCGCTCCGACCGATTGGATTGGTCGATCGGTCTTGCCGACCGATCTCTTTCCGCGGCGGATCCCTCCCGTTGTAGAATCGCAAGGATTGAGGCTGGGGATCACCTATGAATGCAACGATACCGATTGCGGATCGCGGCTCCGTACGCGCCGCCGTGACTGTTGCAGAACCCAAACGTCATTCCGGGCTCGTGCGCTTGACCCATTGGCTCACGACGATCGCGTTCCTTGCGCTGTTGCTCAGCGGCGGCGAAATTGTGCTCTCGCATCCGCGGTTCTATTGGGGTGAGACGGGCAACGTGAACATGCGTCCGTGGCTGAACTTGCATCTGCCCTCCTCGCGCGACACGGTTCCGACGGGATATGGCTACGTGCTGCCCGATCAGAATGGATGGAGCCGCTATCTGCACTTCCAGGCGGCATGGCTGGCGGTCGCAACTGGCCTGCTTTACCTGCTTTATGGATTTTTCGCTGGGCATTTTCGGCGCAATCTTATGCCAGGCCGGTCGGATCTTTCGGGCAAAGAGCTCTGGGGATCGCTGGTGCGGCATTTGCGCTTTGCGAAACCGGGAGCCGAAGAGGCATGGTCGTATAACGTGCTGCAGCGGTTGTCCTATCTGGCCGTGATATTTGTGCTGTTTCCGCTAATGATCTGGACCGGGCTTGCGATGTCGTTCGGATTTGACGCGGCGTTTCCACTCGCTGTCCGGCTGCTCGGTGGGCACCAGACGGCACGGTCACTGCACTTCATCGTGACGATTTTGCTGGTGCTGTTTCTGGGGATTCACATCGTGATGGTTTTTGTAGCGGGATTTCGAAACCGTATGCGCGCCATGATTACCGGGCGCGCGATCCCACCGACGGAGTAAACGTTATGAGCGACATCTCTCGGAGAAAGCTGATTACAACGGGGCTGGCAGTGGCGGCGGGCGCATCGGGCGTGGCGGTCGCAGCGGCGGTAGCAAAGCGGTCTGGGCTAATCCCCCCGGACCATGCCGGATTCTACGGTCCGGGCGAGACGTTGACGTATGCCGCTCAGCGCGTGCTGAACCGTCATGCGATGGCGCGCGAATTTTCCCGCGACAAGATTTCGACGAATCCGTTTGCCAACGAGGTTGATCCGTTGGGAGATGAGTTCAAGCGGATGCAGGCGGCGAGCTTTGTCGACTGGAAGCTCACCGTTGACGGCATGGCGGCGCGGCCGTTGACGTTCTCTTTGGCGGAAATCCGAAGCTTCCCGACGAGTTCGCACACTACGATGATTGGCTGCGAAGAGGGATGGACGTACATCGCCGAGTGGACGGGAGTTCCTCTTTCTTACATCCTCGACCGTGTGGGCGCGCTGCCGCAGGTGCGTTACGTTGTTTATCGTTCGATTCAGCCGGATTGGTGGGAGAGCATCGACATGGCGGATGCACTCCATCCGCAAACCGTGCTAGCTCACCGCATGAATGGAAGTGAGCTTCCGGTGCCGTTTGGCGGACCGTTACGGCTGCGCGTGCCGCGTCAACTGGGATACAAGAGCGTGAAGTACATCACGCGGCTGACCCTGACCGACAACCTGAAGGCATTTGGCAAGGGCACCGGCGGCGCGAGTTCCGACGGTGGGTATGCCTGGTATGCGGGGATTTAAGTCAGAGGTCAGGGATTAGCGAAGACCCTCTTCGCGAGTTCCGGGCTCTCAGACTATGTCAAACACGGGGGTTGAACCCTCTTCTCTAGCCGGTAGCCGCAGAAAAGCGAGATCCCTTGCCCCGCTGACGACGGAATACACAGTAATCGTTCCGCACGAACAGAATCCCCACTTTTGGCAAGTTTGGCCCGAAGTGGGGCACCGCGCTTTGGGATAGCTAAAGAACTTTTTCTTCCTGTCTTTCGTATCTTCTGCAGGAACGGCAATCCCTACTGAAGCGAGGTGTTATGTCTTCTCGTTACTCCTTTTCGTCCCTCTTATTTGCGTTGTTGACGGTTCTATTGTGGGTGTGTCCTTGCGGAGCGCAATCAGTGCCAGGGCTCGACAAGATCCAGAATCAGGAGGAATTGGACCGGGCCGGGGCGGCGCTCGATGCAGCCCTGTTTGACTCGTACAACAAATGCGATCTGGAGAAGTTTGCGTCGTTTTTTGTGGAGGATGTGGAGTTCTATCACGATCAGGGCGGAGTCACGCTGGGCAGAGCCGCGCTCACCGAGAGCGTGAAAAAGAACATCTGCGGGCATACAACGCGGGAACTGGTTCCGGGATCGCTGAAGGTTTTCTATATGAAGGGATACGGAATGCTGGAGACGGGGGTACACCGGTTTCATCATCCGGGACATGAGGACACGGAGGGAGTGGGTGAGGGGCAGTTCATCCATCTGTGGCAGTACAAGGATGGGGCTTGGAAGGTCACGCGAGTGGTGAGTTATGACCACCATTCGGTGGGGAAATAGGTTCGCGCATGCTGCATGCGTGCTGCCACACGTCGCGGGGTTGCCGCCTTACCCCGTGAGCGAGGGGCACTTGAGATGCCTCGCCCCGCTGGAGAAGGCGCCTGGGTTCGGGATTACGCAGCTCCCTTCAAAATCCCCACTTCTAGCAACTTCAGCCAGAAGTGGGGCACCCGGTTCTCAAATGAGTTTTTCTGGGGACGTAGCTCGCTACGTCTCTCCGAATTGCGCTGATTAGAACGTGAAGCGTGCGCCAAACTGGAATTGGCGCGGGCTGTTGACGGTCTTCGTTATTTTCCCGAAGGAGAGATTCTGTTGCTGCACACCGACGACGCTGTTGACGCTGGGATATCCGTACTGCGCCGTGTTGCTCATGTTGTAACCCGAGATATCAAAACGGAGCGCCTTCGAGTCCGTCAGCTTGACCGTTTTGTAGATCGAGAGATCGAGATCGCGCGCGCCCCGGGTACGAACGTGATCCAGGTAGGCCGGAGCGGTTCCTGGAACGAAGGGATTCACCGCGCCGCCGCCCTCGGTCCCGGGCTGCACGAAGCAATCAATATTGAACCAATTGTCTGTAGTGTGCGGAGCGCCACTCGCCGGGTTGCAAACCATATCGGCTCGCTGATTGTTCAAGTAGGAAGGAGTGGTGCCGGAGAGCGGCGAGTTAATCGGGACGCCGGTGCCGAGGTAGAGGATGGCATTCACGGTCCACCCGCCGACAAGTTTATCCGCCGCTCCGTTGAGGTTCACCGCCTGACCCTTCCCGATCGGCAAGTCATAGGAAGCTTGTCCTGTGAACTGGTACTTGACGTCCTGAGGGGCGATGGAGTGCTCATATTGCAGGTTTCTCCAGTCCTGGATGAACGCTTTGTGAGCACCCACGAAATAAAGCGGGGGCTGGCCATCATCGGTCATCAATTTTCCCCAGGTAAATGTGGCCAGCGTGGTGAAGTGCCCGGTCAGTCTTTTCTGCACCTTGGTTTGCAGTGAACTGTACTCCGAGTCGCCAGCACCGTATCCACTCACATTGACCCCATCGCCCGCTCCGTAGCTGCCGTTACCGAATTGCGGAAACTGCTGGAGAGTTGCCCACAGGGGAACCGGCCCGCTGAAGTTCGGATTAAGGCTCCATGGTCCGGTGCTGGATACAGTCTGGCATTGGATTTGCGAAGGGTCGACGCACAGCGAGTAGCCGTACTTGGCAAGCGTGGGGATGTCGAGCTGGTTCAGATCGACAGTGCCGAGCGGCAGAAACAATCCGTGACTGCCGACATAAGCCGCACTGAAGATCACCTGATGCGGCAATTCATATTCGATTCCGAAGTTGTAGTTGTAGGTGGTGGGCGTGCGCTGCGATCGAAGGACCGTATTCAGGGTGATCCCCAGATTGTTGGCCAGGCCTGTCGGCGAGGTAGTGAAAACGGGGATAATTCCTCCCGGAGTGCCGGGGGCGTTGGGAAAAGGATTGCTGAGCGAATAGGCGCCGTTAAAGACATCCGTGGCGCTCCCGGTATTCACGCCGCAAGATGTGCCGTTGAATACCGTGTTGCCGTCTGAATTCAGGCAGGTCGCGTCCCAGGGCGATCCCGAAGAAAAGCCATCTGTATTCTGGCCTGCGCTGGCCACGTTGTGAGTCGCAGGGCCGTAGTAAATGCCGGCGCCGCCGCGCACCACGAAGTGAGCAACGGGCTGCCAGGCAAAGGCGAGGCGCGGTCCGAAATCGCGAAGATTGGTCGTAAACGGAGACCGGTTGCTGCCGTTGACGTAGACTTCCGCGCCCGTGTACGGGATGCCATTCACGGTATTGGTCGCATTCGGAAGGAAGTATTCCTGGCGGTTGAAGCGCTCGTTGCGTCCCGCGAAGATATCCCAACGCAGGCCAGCTGTAATGGTCAGGCTCTTCGAGGCGTGGTAGGTGTCCTCGATGAACGCTGCATAGTACGGGTTGGACTCAGCGGCAAAGACGTCTTTGGTGAAGTTGGGATAGTCGTTTTGTTCGTTGCCGGGAAACTCGCCCATGCCGATGAGCAAGGAAGCGAAATCGCTGCCTCCGGAAACGCTGGAGACGGACTGATCGGTGGCACTGACGTCGAAGGCATAGGCTCCGGCGGGTGCAGGCGGCTGGCCGACGTTCAGATAGCGCTTCATCCATTCGAAGCCGGTCGAGATTTGATGCTTTTTCCAGATCTTTGTGACCGTGGCATTCGCATCGCTGTTCTCGCTGGCATAGACGAAGTTGTTGTAGTCTGCCGTGCCGCCAACGCCGCCACTAACGTCGTCGAAATTCATGAACGGCAATTGCTTGAAGACCACTTCTGACGCAAGTGAGGATGGAAAGCCGAGCGTAGAAATATCGGTATTCAAGTACGATGCTGGTCCGCCCTGTCTCTCAAAGTGGCGTGTAAACGAGTAGCGAAGATTGAGGACGGTTGTCGAATTGAGGGTAAGGTCGTCAGCCACCAGGACGTTGCGGCCATTCGTTGTGTTGAGGGCGTAGTCGGGATCCCAACCTGGAGGTGGAAAGACATTGGCGGTCGAGAAGATCAGCTTGTCATAAGAAAAGCGAGTGAAGATGCGCTGCTTCTCGCTCTTGTTCCAGTCGACGCGGACATCGAATCGGTGCGCCTTGAATGGGTCCAGCCCAGCCATCTGGAAATTGGGGCTGACGTCAGAGGTCGCCTGATCGCAGGTGGTGGGGTCGGGAATGTTGCAGTGCGGCATGTGCGAGAGATACAGCAGTCCGATGGGATTCGGGTTGGTGATGATGTTTCCCGGGAATGGCTGGCGCGTGCCGTCGGAATTGTCGGGCAGCGTCGGGTCGTAGATGGTGAAGCCCATGTGCGAGAAGTCCCCGGTCCTCTCGGCGGTGGTGGGGACGGTGTAGGTCAGGTTTCCCTCGAACTGCTGCTGCTGCGTATCCTCGTAATCGCCGAAGAAGAAGAGCTTGTCTTTCTTGATGGCGCCTCCGATGGCGCCGCCCTCCTGGTAGCGATGAAAATCAGGAGGCGTATTCGGCTGTCCTTGCTGCAATTGGCTCTGCTTGGTGAAGTACTCGTTTGCCGATAACGCATTCGGCCGGAAGACTCCGAACACATCGCCATGCAGCTTGTTGGTGCCGGACTTGCTGGCAAGACTGATGACTCCGGCGGCCCCACTCTGGTAAGAGGCCGGGGTGTTCTGCGTTTCTACTCGTACTTCGTCGACACCATCCTCAGGAATATTCAGTGCAGGAATGATGGCGGCCGAGTTGTTTTCGGCGATGCCGAGCGGGCTGCCGTCGAGCATGTAGTAGACCGAGCCCACAAGCGAGCCGTTAATCGTGTCGGCGGAGACGTCAACCCCCGGACGTCCGACAGAGATGTTCTGAACCGACTCCATCGAATCGCTCGAGTTTGGAGAACCGTTGACGGGAATGACGCCGGCGCTGAGCTGAATGAGGTCGTAAACGTTGCGATAGAGGAGAGGGACGCGATCAATCTGCTCTGCCGGGATCAGGGTGCCGACGGTCGAGTTGCTTGGTTCGACGAGTTCTGCAGTTTCGGTGACGGTAACGCTCTCGGTCGCGGCGCCGACGCGCAGGGCAATGTTGACCTCAGTGGCCTGATCGACGTTGACAACAACTTTGTCCCGGGCGACGGGAGCGAACCCGGACTGGGAAGCGGTAACCTGGTACTCGCCCGGGTTGAGCGAGATGAACGTGTAGAGCCCGGCACCCGATGTCACGGTGTGCAAACTGACGCCAGTCGCCTTGTTCAACAAGGTGACCTGGGCATTGGGAATGAGATCGCCGTTGGGGTCGGTCACGGTGCCGGTAATGCTGCCGCGTCCAGCTTGACCCACTGCTTCGATTCCAGCGAAGAAGAGAAGAAAAGCCGCAAGGGCGCACACGAACTTGCTCAGGGAAAATGACCGTGGGTTCATTCCAATTCTCCTCAGAAGCAGTCCCGCTGGATCGAGACCCCGGGACTTATTAAAACGTATGATTAAAACGTATGAATAGTGGCTTTTTTGCATATTCACTGTCAAGAGAAAAGCGTGGATCGGACGGATCGAGGGGGTATGGAGTCGGGCCAAAACCAGGTCACACGGATGGAATTTCAGGCTTCAGACTGGACTCAGAAATGGCCGTCTGCGGATCAGGAGAGGGCGCGCGTGGACTCGCGGACTACGAGCTCGGGGGCGACACGGCGATGGGAGGGGGTAATCTCACGCTTTTCCAGGACGGCATTGATCCCTTCCACGACGATGCCGACCGCGGCAGCGCCCATGGATTCCATGGGCTGGCGGACGGTCGAAAGCGGTGGAGTGTACAGGGCCGAAGTCGCGACGTCGTCGAAGCCCATCACGGAGCATTGCTCGGGAACCCGTACATCGGCACGGTTCAGGGCACGGATGGCTCCGAAGGCGCTCATGTCGTCAAAAGCAAGTAGCGCGGTGAAGAAGCGCTTCTGGCGGACCAATTCCTCGGTGAGCTTGTGGCCCGCCTCGAAGCTGGAGATCGGATCGCGCGACTCCGGCATATCCATGATGAGGCGCTGGTCGAGTTCGAGTTCGTAGTCCCGGGCGCAGTTCCGGATGCCCCGCCAGCGCGGCGAACTGTCGGTCAGTCCACGGGGGCCGCGGATGATGGCGATCTTTCTGTGCCCGAGCGAGTGCAGGTGCTCGAGGGCGATGTAGCCGCCCACTTCATTGTCGACGACGATGGAACTGACGGAATCCGCCTTCAACTCGCAGCCAATCAATGCTGTGGGAATGCTGCTTTTCTCCACGTCGGCGAGCAGGTTGATATCCAGGAATAGCCAGTTGGCGAGAACGATGAGAGCTTCAATGCGGCGGTCGAGGAGCATCTCGAGATAGCGCTCGAAGCGGCTGCGCTCGTTGTGCACGTCGGTGAGAATCGGCAGATAGGACGCCTGGTAGAGCGTGTTCTCGATGCCGCGCAAAATCATGGTGCAGTAGGGATCGGTCATGTCGGTGACCATGACGCCGACGGTATGGCTGCGTTTGCTGCGAAGGGAACGGGCAAACTGGTTAGGACGGTATCCGAGTTTTTCGGCCGCGCGCTCGATGCGTTTCTTCGTGTCGGCGGGGATGTAGCGCGCGAGGGGCGCGTTATTCAGGACGATCGAAACCGTGGTCGAGGAGAAGCCGCTTTCCTTCGCCACATCACGAATGGTCACCATCGTAGCGTTGGCACAAGCACCTGAGTCGCAGCCATCCTGCACTTTCTGCAAGAGTCAGACTCGAACTAAGGCGTTTCGAAAGCGCAGGCCCGGCGCGACAGCGACGGTTCAGAGCCGCACAGTCGCTGGCCGACCACTACAGCAGGAAGTGGAACCACTGTCAAGCGCGCCGATCACAGCTCGGGGAACCGAGCGGAGAATTCCCCGCCAAGGCTGAAGAGCCATGAACCGGCCAATGTCGACAAGGTCCCGCTTTTCTTGGGTATCAAACGCAGTGGATCAGAGAGTTACAACAGACTGGAGACAAACATATGGCGGAGAGGGAGGGATTCGAACCCCCGATACCCGTTAAGGTATGTCCGCTTTCGAGGCGGATCGTTTCAACCACTCACGCACCTCTCCGCGCCGGTACATCATTCATTTGTCGAACGGCGAAGCGGGCGCCTCACCGCACGTCTATCATCCATCTTTAATTTACTGTTTTGCTCCGGACTGTTATTTCTCTGAGCGCCGCTTCCGGAAAAACGCCTGCAGGATCTCTGCGCTCCGCCCTGCCAGCACTCCGCTTCGCACCTCAATCCTGTGATTCAGTTGCGGGTGATTCAGGACTTGCATTACGGACCGCACGGCCCCAGCCTTCGGATCGTCAGCGCCGTACACCAGCCGCCGGATGCGCGCATGCACGAGCGCTCCAGCGCACATCACGCACGGTTCAATTGTAGCAAACAGCTCGCACTCTCCCAGTCGATGGTTACCGACGTTAGCGCCGGCTTCCCGCAACGCGACCATCTCTGCATGCGCGGTTGGGTCTGACATTTCAATATTGCGATTCCATCCCCGCCCTACGATTCTGCCCTTGCGCACCAGGATGGCGCCCACGGGCACCTCTCCCGCTTCGAGCGCCCGCTGTGCGCAGCGCAAAGCCTCCTCCATCCACAATTCATCCGTTGGAGGTTCCACGGGGGAAACAACGGAAGGACTTTCGTTCCCCGCGTCATCGAGTCTCGGGTCCGCCATGCTGAAGAGTATTTTACCGGGTAGGCCGCACAGCAGGAATGCCGCTCGTCCTCGCGTCCGATTACATGACGTGCAGTGCGTTGCGGACGACATCGGGCACGATCGCGTGCACCAGCAAAGGAACAACCGCGCGTCCAATCGGATACGCGACCAATACCGCGGGAACAATCGCGAGCGCCCAAATTCTTGCCGGGAGTTTTCTGAGATGGGTTCTCATGGGCATCCTCACACCCATGGGTACGGAGAGCGTCCTTGAAAAGTTCCCTCCTTCGATTGGGGAGAGCTAACTCCTTTGTCTACGTTGCCACCATAGAAGTGGGCCAGTTATCGCTAGAAGTGGAAGTGCCAGGCTGAAAATCGCGGCAAGAATTCTCGTCGGCCAGCCTCCGACGTCTCCCGTATGAATCTCCCGGTTGATGCGCGTCATGTAGCGGACCGTGAAAGGAGCTGCGCGCGAGCTGTTTACGGCGAGCACCTTGCCTGTATAAGGATCGAGAAACACGCGCGTCCTTCCCGCAGGGGTTCGATCCTCCGGAAACCGGAACCCGATCATCGCAGGACTGTCAGCATCATCCGGCAAATTGATGCCAGTTGCGTGCGCTCCGGGCACCGCGTTTTGCGCTGATGCGAGTAGCTGGTCCGGATCGAGAGCCATCGCACCCGGCGCCTTCGCAGAAACAGGGCCCGGCCTCTGGTCCTGATACCCGCTGAATTGCGTCGCCCAATTTCGAGCTGGGCGCTCCCAGTGCACCACAATTCCTGTAAAGGCAAAAATGATCAGGAAAAGAGATGCCACAATTCCAGTCGTGCTGTGCAGATCGAATTGAAATTTGGGGCCGCTGCTTTGAAAATTCACCCCGAAAATCTTGCTGCGCCACCACAAGTAAACGCCCGACACGGACAGAAAAAGAAGCAGCACTGAGCCCCATCCCACAATCGCCGACCCGACATCGCCAGCAAGCAGCCGAGTATGAAAGAAGTGCACCTTACGCGTAAACCGATTTTCGTCCCAGCTGCCAAGTACTTGCCCCGTGTACTGATTCACCGCGACACCCGTTCCCTCTCCGGATGCCGGTTGTAGATACGCCCCATACGGCATATCGTCCGAGTCCGCGAGAGAAAGTCCGAGCACACGCGAACCGGGATATTGCTGCTCCAGCCGTTGCTTCAGTTCCGATAGCGATAGCGCGTTCCCCGAAGGTGTGACTCGCCCAAGTTTCGGATTCAATGCGCGGTCGATCTGCGCCTCAAACACCAGCAGCGCCCCTGACACACCTGTGAGGATCAGGACGATCGACGCCCCAATGCCGATCCACAGATGGACTTGCAGGATCAGCTTGCGAAACGAACTCCAGTTGAACATCAGACCCTCGAAGTCGTTCGGAAATTTTTCGTATCAACGCGGCACAGAAATGTGCGCGCTATTCCAGGATCTTTCCCACCAGCCACATATGCCCGAACGGATCGATGACAGCACCCTGCAGCATGCGCCTGATCGGCCGCGGCCCAACCGTCTCGTGCTCATGTTCCTTTACCGGACTATGATCGGATGCTCCGGCTTCGAGGGCACGCCGATGTACCTCGATCGGATCGTCCACGAACAACTCAATCCGCACCGTGGTAAATCCGGCACGGTCTGGTGCACGAGTGCCGTACTCGGGCGATTCCTGCGCCAGGAAAAACTGAGCACCGGCAATCGTCAGCCCCGCTATCGCATCCGGCCCAGACCCCAATTGCCACGTCACCTCCGCCCCAAACGCGCGCTGGTAGAAATCAATGGCAGCGCTTCCGTCACTCACCGCGAGCATCGGAGAAATTTCTGTCGCCATCGTTCAGGCCCAGCTCCGCGGGTTCACGAAGCGGAAGGATTCCCTTTCGCGCCCGAGATCCACTGCCATCCGCGCACTGCCGCGGCCACCAGGAGCATCACGAACACGAAATGGATCACCGCCACGACTGCGATCTCCGGGGGATGATGCTCGACCCATTCGCGCCATGTCAGGAACGCCGTCAATGCGAGGACGAGCAGGATTTTCCGCGCACCCCAGAGAATTCCCGATCCGCCGCGACGCGCTGCCGGCGAGGGATCCCAGATTACGTTCTGATAGAACCATCGCCCGATCGCTCGTAAGGATTTCATCTGCGGCAGCCTACACCGCTTCCCTGTCCCGCACAAGCACGCTCATTTCTCATGAAACACGCTTCGGTGGTATCCTAGCCGCGTCATGGGCATGCCAAGCCTGCTCCGCAAAATCTTTCTCGTGGACCTGTTTCAGGGCCTGAAGGTGACCTTTCGCTATCAGGACCCCAAGGAGATTTACACCGAGCAGTATCCACTCGAGCGTCCGCAAGTCGCGGAGCGCTATCGCGGCGCCCCCCGGCTGAACGTGAACCCAGACACCGATGAGACCATGTGCATTGCCTGCGACCTCTGCGCATTGGCCTGCCCTGAGCACCTGATCGTGGTCTCCAGCGAACGTAACGAAAAGACACGCCGCAAGGAACTCACCAATTTTACCTACGACCTGAGCCGTTGCATGTTCTGCGGCCTCTGTGAAGATGCCTGCCCCACCGATGCTCTCGAACTGACGCAGGATTTCGAACTCGCCAGTTACACGCGCCAGGGCTGGATCTGGGACCGCACCACCCTGGAAAAGGGACCGCAGCCTACTCAATATCAGAAGTAGGCACCTCACTTCTCAGCGCCAAAAAGTGCACTACCCTTCTTTTGACTCCGCTTTCAGGCATCCGCTGGATACTGCCCATACCACCTCGCGCAGAGACTAGCCCAAGTGGCAAGGTCAGCTTGCCCCCACGGAATTCAAGAGCCCGGAGGCTCTCTTCATGTCGATTAAAAGAATTACTTTACTGTCACTAGTTTTAGGTTGCGCTACCTGGGTGGTGGCGCAGAGTTCGCCGGGCGGTGCTCCGCCATCGGGTGGCTCGGGATCTTCCGCCTCCCCTGGCGCGGGTTCAGCTGGACAGTCCGGGCAGAGTGGCCAGCCTGGAGCCGGCAGCACACAGGGGCAGGGACAGGGCTCTACCACCCCCGGCACGGCACCTGGGAATAATTCACCAGGATCAACGAATCCCAATTCCCCGGGAGCCACGCCGCCGACCACGCCGCCGCCGAATGCGACAGCACCCAACACAACGAATCCGAACAACAATCCCAATGGGACGGCTCCTGGCACCAGCCCGAATACGACCAATCCAAACGGCAACACTCCCGGAACGGCGCCGAATACAACCAATCCGAATTCACCGGGAGCCAATCCTCCAACTACTCCTCCCCCACCCGCCAACACTCCGCCGCCCAGCCCTTCCGGGCCCGGACGCTAGCCGCGCACATTTCGCTTGAAAAAAGCGGGCTCGAAATGAGCCCGCTTTTGTTTTGAGATTAACGGCTGATTTTCGATTGTTGATTGGCTTGAGCGATGAGAGCTGTTCGGCTCCTCCGAATAATCGTCATTCGCAAATCGACAATCAACTATCGGCACTCGTCGCTGGCTGTTGCTGCGTCATGCAGTGCATCGCGCCCAATCCCCAGATGAAATCGCCCGAATAAATCGGAACGATTTCACGAGTCGGGAAAAGTTGCGCCAGCGTGTTCAACGCGATCCGGTCATTTGGACGATTGAAGACCGGCGCCAGCACGACGCCGTTCGCAATGTAGAAGTTCGCGTAGCTGGAAGGCAACCGCCGCCCTTCAAAAATCACCGGCTGCGGCATCGGCAACTCCACCACTGTCAGCTGCCGTCCATCCTGATCGCGCGCCGCCTGCAGCTTCCGCAGATTCGCACGCAGAGGCGAATGGTTTACGTCTTTCGCATTGGGCTCGACCATGGTGACCACCGTGTCCTTAGAGACGAACCGGGACAGGTCGTCCACGTGCCCATGTGTATCATCGCCGAAGATGCCCCGTCCCAGCCAGATCGTATGCGGCGCTCCCAGGTAATCCGCGAACGCCTTCTCATAATGCACTCGCGTCATATGGGGATTGCGTTCCTGCACTTTGCTGAGCAGGCACTCCTCGGTGGTCAGAATGGTCCCCTTACCGTTGACGTCGATCGAGCCACCCTCAAGCACGATGCGCTTCCCCGCGGAAACAGGCTGGATCTCCACGGCATGCTCATCATCAAGTCGCTCCATTCTTCTTTCGCCCTTTGTGCGAGAGAATGCGGGCGCTTTCACACGCGCCATCAAGCTTCCAATCTTGTCATCCAACCGCCAATTCGAATATTTCGCCCAGGCGTTGAACCGGAACTTTAGGGCCCTTTGTGGGGACAGCCGCTCCCGGCTGTCCTCGCCGTGCCCCGTTCCAGCCGCGCTCTTGCCGTTAGCGGACGTGAGATAAATGCATCCTGAATCGCGCAACCACACCCGGTTCGTCGGCCAATGGTGAAACCGGACATTCTCCGACCACGCCTCTGCCCGCTCCAGAATGCGTCGGGCCCGCCGCGCAGAGGCGGCATCATTCACAATCAACTCCACCCGCTCATGCCGCGTCAACGCGCGGATGATCTCCGCGTACACCCACGGGATCGGTTCAAACTTTCCCGGCCAGTCTCCCTGAAAGTGCGGCCACGCCAGCCAGGTCGCCGCGTGCGGCTCCCACTCCGCGGGCATGCGATACCCCAGAGCGGAAGGACTCAGGTCGGTAAGTTCCTCGCCTCCCTTACTTCTTCTGGGTCGCGTCATAACACTCTAGATTTTTTATCTTCGGAGCCGGTGAATTCTTGAAGGCGTCGGTCAACAGGTAGGTTCCGGTTTTCTGGTCGAGGCCGAGCTGCGTTACAAATCGTGGGAAACGTTCGTCGCAAGTTTTGTCGCGGATCGCTTTTGCCGACAACGGCGCGCTACCGTCGAAATACTGGCGGTCCACTTGCGTCGTCCCAAAACTCACGAACAGCAGCTTGATATAGCGAGTCTTACGCGAAGGAACTTCAAGGATGAGTGCTTCTTTATTTGCCGCGAACGTCGCCGACTTCGCCGCATGCAGAAGCGGGTCGTAGGCCACCACTTTGCCCGTCATGGTAGGAGTCTTGGCAAAGCACGAGAGCGTCAGCGCGGCTACCACCGTTCCTCGCAAAAATATTTTCGTGTGCTTCGTCATCTCGCGTTCCTAGTCCGCCCTCAATCAATGAGACGATTCGTGATCGGGGCATAGCTGTCGATGCGGCGGTCGCGCAGAAACGGCCAGTTCCGCCGGATCTCCTCCAACGCCTTCAGATCCACATCGCCCAGGAGAATCTCTTCGCGATCGTGCGATCCTTCGGCGAGCACGCGCCCGAACGGATCGCAGAAGAACGATCCACCCCAGAATTCCAGTCCCTGCCCCGGCGCGGATTTCCCGCGCACATTTCCGGTCTCAAATCCCACGCGATTCACAACGCCCACATAAACCCCATTGGCAATGGCGTGAGCGCGCTGGATCGTACGCCAGGCATCGTGCTGCGCCACCCCAAATTCCACCTTCTCCGCCGGATGCCATCCGATCGCCGTCGGATAGAACAGCACCTGCGCCCCCTGCAGAGCCGTAATCCGCGCTCCCTCCGGGTACCACTGATCCCAGCAAACCAGTGTGCCCAGGCGCCCTGCACTCGTGTCGAGCGCGCGATAACCAAGATCACCCGGAGTGAAGTAAAACTTTTCGTAGTACAGCGGATCATCCGGGATATGCATCTTGCGGTACAGCCCGCGCTGCGTGCCATCGCTGTCGAAAATTGCCGCCGTATTGTGATACACGCCCGCCGCGCGCTTCTCGAATAGCGACGCAATCAGCACGACGCCATTACTCCGCGCCGCGGCCGCAAGTTTCTCGGAACTCGGCCCCGGAATGGGCTCCGCCAGATCGAACAGCGCATGATCTTCGCGCTGGCAGAAATACTGCGTCTGAAAAAGCTCCGGCAGGCACACCACGCCTGCCCCGCGTCCCGCCGCCTCGGCGATCCGGCCCAGTGCTTTCTCCAGATTCCGTTCCGGCTCTGGTCCACACGACATCTGCACCAGCGCCACTCGAAACTTTTCAGGCGGCAATTTCCATCCTCCGCGAACCAATATAGCATCCATAAAGCAACCATTAGATGTCGCTCGTGCGCCTCCGCGCCAGACTGTCGCACTTTCTGAATCTCGTTCAACGAAACTCAATTTCACGCACGGCTCTGCGGCGTGGCATCCTTTCCCGCCATTCCTGTAGAGTATTGATTCGGGACATTTATGCTGCGATCGTCGCTTGGAGGCTTTGCTGCTTGAAACATAATCATGGTAATTCCCGCAATTCTGCTCAAAGTCACAACTCCGGGGGCGACGGAAAAGATCGTACGCTGCACAATCCCATCGAAGATCGCCTCATCCCGCTCGAGCCACTCGATCTTGGCAAAGTTACGTCCATCGACAGCCTGGTACGCGCGATGGCCAAGACCGCTTTCACCGGACGCCAGCTCGGCGAAGCCGCGGATGTGCTCGAAGCGATGGCCCTTGATGAGGACGCCTTCATCGTCATGACTCTCGCGGGGGCGATGACCGTCGCCAAGCAAGGCTTGATCATCACCGAACTCATCGATCGCGGCATCGTCAATGCCATCGTCTCCACCGGCGCTCTCATGGCCCATGGGCTAGTGGAAGCAACGGGCCGCGCGCACTTCCGCGCGAACCCTGAAGTGTCAGATGTAGAACTGTACGAGCAAGGCTACAACCGCGTTTACGACACGCTCGAGCCCGAGCAGAATCTCGATGATGTGGAAGAAGTCATGTCCAGCGTGCTCGAAGCCTGGGACCACAATGAAGTCATGTGCTCCTACAAGCTCAACCACGCCATCGGCGCGTATCTTGCCAAGCACGCGCAAGGGCAGCGAGGAATTCTAAAGTCCGCCTACGAGCAGGGTGTGCCCGTATTCGTGCCCGCCTTCACCGATTCCGAACTCGGCCTCGACACGGCTCTCAACAACCGCCTGCGCGAATCGACCGGGCGGCACAAGATTCGCTACGATCCCTTCGAAGATCTCGAACACTTCGCGGCAACGTTGTTGCGTCAAAAGAAACTCGGAATCTTCACGATTGGCGGCGGCGTCCCCCGCAACTGGTCGCAGCAGTTCGGCCCGTTCATCGAGCTGCGCCATCGACGGCTCGGAGAAAACGTTCCTTTGAAGCGGTATCACTACGGTCTCCGCATTTGCCCGGAGCCGGTTTATTGGGGAGGCTTGTCGGGAAGTCCCTACAGCGAGGCCATCTCGTGGGGCAAATTTGTCCCCCCAGCCGAAGGCGGAAAATTCGGAGAGGTTTTCGTCGATGCGACAGTGGGATTACCGATCGTCGTCGCCGCAGTATTCGAACGTCTGGACAAAGCTAAGAAGAACACAACGCGAAAGCTAGCCAAGACCTCAAAGAAGTGATTCGGTTCACCCGTGGAGACGTAGCCAGGCTGCGTCTCCATTCTTGTCAATCCTACGATTCGATCCCTACGATCCGGCCCGCGCCATCTGGATGCGGCTCGCATCCAGCGTGATGTCCCGTTGGATCTCCATCTCGATCGACGTCCCGGCATCAAGCCGCACATCGGGACCGCGCTTCAACAATGCCCAGGCAATTCCCGCCGCCGCTCCAACTCCCGCCCCAACCCGCGCCCCATTCAGGCCGCCGGTAGCCAATCCGCCCGCCGTGGCGCCGCCCATCGTGCCGTAGACGCCGCCCTTGGCCGCATCTTCAATCTTCTTCCCCGTGTTCTTGTCTTCCTGAATCGTCCCTTCTTTATCCTTTACATTATGATTTTCTGCGCCCGGAGTATTCTCCACCGAAGCCGGCAGCATCACCGTATATCCGCTCGGATAGATCAACGATGTGAAATGAATCAGGATCTCCGCCCGCCCCTTCACCCGCCCTGCCCGCTCCACGTGCGTGATCTTTCCCTGGATATACGTTCCCGCCGGAACCAGGATGTGATCGTTCAGCACAAACGGAAATGCGGACTCCGCATACACCGGATCGCCTTCGCGCGCGTTCTTGGTTGAGATTGCCTGCTTGAGAATTAAAGGAATTTTCGATCCGGCTGGAATCACCGTTGCCGATGAATTCGGTTGCTGCGCCGGAGTCGCACTCGAGGGCGGCGCCGGGTTTTCCCGCACAGGCATCGCCTTATCGGAAGGGCCGCTCGCATTCGCGTTCTGCGGACTCTGTGCCGGCTTTGCCGGATCTGTCGCCTGGCCCCATGCCATCCCCGAAACCAGAAGCACCGTTAAGATCCCACGCATCCGCCACCTCCTGTAACCGCGGCTCTCCCGCGCCTCCAAGCTTACTACGATCACTGCGGCTAGGATGCACCCTCTTTGCCGGGAGTTATCTGCCGATAGCCCTGGAAATGCCTCGTATCCGTCCGCGCTGCCATGCGGCTCACTTCCCCAATTTCAGCTGCGCAATCTTCTCCTCCGCATGACTTCGAAGCTGAGCCTTGAAATCGGCGTGACTCGCATCCTTTGGAATCAACTCAATGCACTTCTCCTCGGCCGCAATCGCAAGATCCTTCTTTCCCGCCGCCAGATATCCATCGCTCAAGCTATCCTGCGCAGTCGCCGAGAGGAGGATGAGAATGTGTCTACGAACCATGCTGCCCTCGAGTTCGATAGTATATAGACACAGATGAAGAGTGTTCCCTCGCCTTTTCCCAGTGGGAGAACGTAATCTTCGGAGAGTAAAGCCGATGCTCGACTCCACGCGGTTCCTTTTGTTTCTCTCAGCCGCGCTACTGCTCGCGATCGCGCCCGGTCCCGGCATGCTTTATGTCCTGGCTCGCTCCTTGGCGGGCGGCAAGCGCGAAGGCGTGCTTTCCGCAGTCGGAACATTCTTCGGCGGGATGGTACACGTCTTCGCCGCGGCTGCCGGTATCTCGATTATTCTTGCCAAGTCAGCCGCTGCCTTCGCAACCGTGAAATATATCGGCGCGGCCTATCTGTGTTTTCTCGGTATCCGGATGATTCTCGACGCGCGGCGGAGCGACTCCGCCCCCGAACCGTCCGAACTTGCCCTTCCTGCCCGCAACCCGCTCTGGCAGGGCGTTGCAACGGAAGTGCTGAACCCAAAAACCGCGCTGTTTTTCCTGTCGTTCATCCCGCAATTCGTGAACCGTGCGAGTGGACACGTTTTCCTGCAATTTGTCCTTCTCGGAACCATCTCCGTTGTCATGAACACGACGGCAGATTTACTGGTGATTGCGCTGGCCGGCCCGCTGGGAAACCGCATCCGATCTTCAGCGAGTTTCCGGCGCACCCAAAGAACGGTCACCGGAACAATCATGATTGGACTGGGAACTTATCTCGCAACCAGCGAAAGCAAGTAACCAAACGCATTGGCATTTGGAATCTCGTATGGCTCGGCATTTCTTTCGTCGTTTCGTTCTCTTCTTAGCGGTGCCAGCATTCTTGATCTTTTCCGCCAGCGGGCAGGATTCCCAGGTCATGCCGAACATCCGGGGAGAAAGTCTCAGCAACCAGCAAGTCGAACTGCCTTCGGCCGCATCCGGCAACATAGCCGTGCTCGTCCTCGGATTTTCCAAAGCTTCCAAAGAGCCCACGAATGCCTGGGCCAAGAAACTCTCTTCCGACTTCGCGCAGCAGCCAGGATTCGTTCTTTATCAATTGCCCGTCCTTGAGAGCGTCCCTCGATTCGTGCGCGGCATGGTGATCTCCAGTATGCGGAAAAGCGTCGCGCCGCAGTTGCGCGACCATTTCGTTCCTCTCCTGAATGGTGAGTCGGAATTGAAAAAGCTTGTCGGATATCACGAACCGGATGACGCCTATCTCATCCTGCTCGATCGCGAGGGAAAAATAGCGGCGCAGACACACGGTCCACTGTCCGAGGCGAATGATTCCGCCTTCCGTTCTCAAATTCAAATGTTATTGAAATCGTCGAAGTAGGCGACCGCGATCACAACTCGACGATCTGGTGATCATGACAGTCAGACTGGATGCCGGCGTACAACTGACGTAGCAGGTCCGTTCCGTACCGGGCAACGAAGTAAACCCCGCCGATTGCGCGCTCCTGCAGACCTTTTTCCGGATATAGCGCCTGGCTCAGCGTCTCCGCATGACGGCTGACCACTTCTCCCTTTTGCGCCTCCGCGCGCGCCGCCTGCGACTGCAACCGCTCCAACTGATATTGAATCTTCGATGCCGCGGTGTCCCCCGCATCGATCAGCGTGCGGTCGAGCCTGGCCAGCTTTTCTTTGATCGTCGCCAGATGCGACTCGACTGACTTTCGTGCGCCCTCGAACGCGGCCTGCAAATCCTCCGGCAGGCTGTGTGCGGCAAGTCTCTGCCGTAGCGCTTCAGGACCGCTGAAGGCATCGGGAACCGAGATCGCATACCGTTCCATCAACCGCTCGACCTTCGGTTCCACCAGCGTCGCGGAGTATCGCGGCAGTATCGGAGTCACCCGGCCCGCCAGCTTTTCATACACTACTCCCGCTTGCGCAAAGTAAGCGGTCTCCGCTGCGCCTCCGGTATAAACCAGCGTCGGCAGTAGAAAATCCTCCACGACCGGCCTTAGCAGAACATTCGGACTGAACGCCTCGGGATGAGCACTGAGCCGCTTCAGCAGATCCGCCTTCGAAATCCTCTCCGATCCTTCTCCACTGCCGATTACGAACTCGCGCTTCTCGCCTTCTCCGTGCAGATGAATCACCGTCCGGGCGCCATTCTGCAATGTAAATAACAACGCGGAAGACGGCGTCACCTTGACCTGCTGATGATATCCAGAGGCCTCCAGCGCCGCTCCGCGCTCTAATAATCCTGTGGCTAACTCGTCGGCCCGCTCGACCGCGGCCCGGTAAACGGGTTCGGCTACGCGGTGCAGTTCTGCACCAGAAGCGTCCAGAATGATGACGCCCCACTCTCCGAACAGCCACGCAAAGAATTTGGCAAACGCAGTCCCCAGCGTCTCCCCGGGACGATACGTCTCCCGCAGGGCCGTCATCGTCTCGTTCTCGCCCAGCACCGACGACGCCTGGTCGAGCACCGACAGAATCTCTTCCCCTAGACGAATCGAACTTACGGGCGCCCCCGTCGTACCCTGACCGGAGATCGACAGCGTCTGTACTCCACCATCCCCGCCCGGCACCGAGATGTGATTCACTTCAGCAAGATCGTGATCATAGGTGGCGAGCCAGAACACCGGCACCGCGTCGACTCCTGCCGCCATCGCCTCTTCGGCCAATTTCACCGCGGTCAACGCCTTGTAGATCGAAAACATCGGCCCGCCAAGAAGACCGACCTGCTGTCCCGTGACCACCGCCGCCGCGCCCTTGCGCAAGCGCTCCAAATTCGCCAGCGTCTTCTCCGACGCATTCCAGGAACGATTCTGGCGCTCGAGAATCTCGCAAACGCGCTGCCTTCGCCCATCGTCGAACAAGATCTTTCCCGACTCCTCCCGGACCCACTCTCCAAACAGCGGGGAGCGTGGGTAAAAAGCCTGAACTTTAGGGTCGTATGAAAGGAAGTCGCTGAAAAGGCTGGTCGTATGCGGGATTTGCGAGAACGGCAAACAGTGCGCCTTCACTGATTCCGCCCCCGACAATGGCATAGCTCGTTCATCAGTATATTTCCGTATTGGACGGCTGAAATCACAATTGGTATACAAAGCCCGTCAGCGTTCAGATGCCTGAAAACATAGCAAGATGCAAGATAAGATGGCGTCTTGGAGGCCTTTGGCGCAACAAATACCGTCACTGGGACGCAACTCCCTCCGCGAAACCATACATGATTCGCAAAAGGCCCGCACTCCACGTTGTTTTGGGTGTCCTGTTGGTCGACGCCGGCCGGGAATGTCAATTACGGCTAAGACGAAGCTGGCGCACTCGTCTTCCAGGTGTAGTCATCGCTGTCGATCAAACGAATTCTTACTTGCCCGCGATAGGGCCCTGTCAATGACAATGCGCCCGTGTAATTCCCCCATTCAAGATCCGGATAGCTCCATGCATTATTGAGCACCATCCGCACCCGCCCCTCCGGACCAGCTTCGCATCGGGCCGTCACATCTCCGTTCGCTTCCGCCCGCACGCGCAGTCCAGACTCACCCAACACGCACGATGCGTGCCATATATTCCGCTTGCTGCTGCAGAAATCATTCGTGCCGCGCAAGCCCGCATCGTGCGCTCCGAACAGAAACCAGTTTCGCCCATCTTCTCCCCATGGCCACTTCGGCTCCGTCCGGTACTGTTCCGCTTCCGCGTGAATCGACCTCTTCGCCGTGCCTTTGGGACGCCCAATGTGGTTCTCCGGATACGCCGACCACAAACTCTTCCGCGCCCACGTGAGAGCGTCGACTTTCGACGACAACTCAAACGCCGCACCCACCTCGGTGAATCCCTTCGGCAGCGAGGGCAGAGTGTAGTTCGTCGTGATCAACCCGTGGCCGTCCATGCGAATCTCGAGCGTTGCCGGCACAACGTGCGTCTCACTTACTCGCGACCGCGCCGATCCACGAATCTCGACTACTGCTTCTTCCGCCGTCCGCGACGCGTGAATCTCCTCCGGATACCACTCCGCCAGCCCAAATGCCCCCAGGTTCAGATATGGCCCGCCCTCAATCAACGTAGCTCCGTGATACTCTCCGCGCCCAATCATCCCCGTGCGTTTGTTGATGGCGATCTGGAAATCAGCGCCGGTACAAATGATCTCGTTGGCGCCCTCCTGGATCAAAGGCGGTGGTCCCTGAACAACTGGAAACACGGCCACCGGCGCGCCAATCGGCAGATGAAACTGATCGACCAATTCCCCGCTCGCCAGCCGGAACTCCACCGTCAGTTCCTCGCCATCGCTCCACTTTCGCGCCGGAAATTCCAGAGTCCCCTTCTGTCGCGGCGCAAGTTCCTGCTGCAGCACTCCGCCCTCGCCGCCAACGTGCCACGTGATGGCCAACTCCCGAAAATCCGTATGATTGAACCAATTCCCCACCGGGATCCGCAACGCACTTCCAGCCCCGGGATTCGCCACCGCACCATCCGCAATTCGCACCGGCGAATATGCCTTCTTCGTCAGCCAATGCTCCGGCTTTTCCCGTCTCCACCCGTCAATGATCCCCCACTCGCCGTAACCCGCCGGGCCGTCCGGCAATAGGAACACCTCGTCAATCGCGCCCCAGATCGCGGCTCCCGCGCAGCCCTCAGCTTGGAAACAGTTCTCCCAGAATCGCCGGATGCTCTCGCCCCAAAAATCCCTGATTCCGGGATCGCGCCGTAACGTCTCGAGGTTGTAGCAGGAAATGTGCGCATATTCATCGTTCAACGCGGGCTCGCCCGAGTGCCGCAAATCCGCGTCAAACGCCGGATAATGCCGGCTCAACACGTCGAACGACTTCACGCCGCTCGGCACCGAGTCAGGCCAGCTGAAAATCACCGGCCGCCCCGGCTCTTCCTGCTTCACATACTCGAATTCTTTTCCAATGTTACTGCCCCACGTGCTCTCGTTCCCCAGCGACCATAGCAGCACACAAGCGTGGCTCCGGTCCCGCTCGATCATCTCGGCAAAGCGGTCCAGATACCGCGCCAGGAAAGCCGGATCTCCCGTCGAGACCGGCTCGCCCCGATCCGATTCCGCAAAGCACACTGCCGTCTCTTCCTCCACGTACATCCCATTGCGGTCGCACGCATCGAGAAATGCCTCTGATGGCGGGTAGTGCGACGTGCGTACAAAATTCACATTCGCTTCTCGGAACAGGGCAACGTCGCGCTCATCCATCTCCGGAGTGCAAAACCTTCCGCCCGTCGGGTGCACGTCGTGCCGGCAAACGCCGCGCAGCTTAACCTCTTGCCCGTTGACCAGGAGACGATTTCCGCTCTGCTCGATTTTGCGAAAGCCGATTTTCTTCTCGACTGTCTCCACTTCTTTTCCATCGACCACCAGCGTCGCAGTCAGCAGGTACAAATTCGGATGTTCCGCATCCCATTTCATCGGTGCGCTCACCGGGATGGAAACCGTCGCCTCCGCCGTGCCCGGCGTCAGAGCAATGGAGTCCGGCCGCAATGCAACACCCTCGCCCTTCGCAGTCGCGAGCCGAAGCCGCACCAGCGCCCTCTTGCTCCCCGCGAATGCGGCCGTCACTTTCAGTTGCGCGTTCGCATACGACGCATCGAAATCCGTCTCCGCGTGCAACCGCGTCAGGTGCTCAGGAGGAAGAGCCACCATCTTCACTCCCCGCCGGATCCCCGCCACCACATGCTTCGCGTATTGACTCGCGTAGGAAATGTCATCCGTGCGGTCCGTAACGCCAACGGTAATCCACAGCGTCTTGCCAGGCGTGATCAACGACGTTACATCGCAATCCCACGAGGTGAAGCCGCAGTGATGATCGCGAACCAGTTCGCCATTCACCCACACGCGCGCATAGCTCTGAACGCCATCGAAACGCAGCAGGACCTTCTTCCCGCGGAAATCTTCGGGGATCTGCACAATTCGCTTGATCGGATACTCGCTGTTCGGAGCGATCTTGAAACCTTGCGCCACCAGCTCCCCGGGAACATTCACGTCCGGCCAGCTCGCCGCGTCGACCTCATTCGACCAGAATTCCCCTGTCGGCTCCGGCGCAAACTTCCAGACGCTACCCAGATCGACCACCGGATGCGCCGTGCCCTCGCACTTGATCGGCAACGGCACGATGACGGGCCGCGTCCAGGCTCGCCCCTCCGCCGCCGCAAGCGCCCGCGCCCCGCGCTCCCCGAACGCGGTTACAACACCAGTAGCTCCCAACATGGCAAGAAATTGCCGTCGATCCATAGGCCGGAACCGTGACGAACCTTTGTGGAGTGAACAGGCCGAAGATATCCGCAATCCCGGGATTTGTCACTAAGTTGCGAAACTTCAGCGTCCGAAGGAGAAAAGATTGCGGCTGCCCCACGCTTCGTGGAGTTCGAAGCGTGGGAACCACGCACCATGGGTTCAGGGGAGACACCTCTCACAACAACTGCTTCGGAATCTTCCCCAACCCACCCTGAAATGCCTTTCGATTTGCGTCGTTCACCGGAAGATGCGGCGGCGATCCGCCAATCCCTCCCTGCGGATGCAGCTTGTCATTATTCAATCCCGATACGTTATGCATCGCCTCATGCGCCGCTAGTTTCGCGTATCCCGTGGCCGTGAACTGCCCGAGAGAGTTCCCATCTTTATCTGTCGGAAATTTGTAGAACTCCGACCCCGTCTTGTCCTGCCGCGGCCGCGTCACCCCGCCGTCGATCGTCTGAATCGGCGGCCCGGGCATATTCGCGGCAACATACGAATTCGCAATGTTCTCGACAAAATGCAGCACAAGATCCTGCTCATCGTCCTTCGGAGTCGTTGTGATCGTCCGGATCGTCACCGCCCCGGCTTCCGAAGGCGTAGTCAGCAATTCTTTGAAAATATCCTCCAGATGTTTCTGGATCAGCGGCGTAATCCGCGGAGAATTCGTGTGGTCCACGACCGTTACTTTAATGGATGGCATTCAGTATCTCCCTGGGGGAAAGCAAGCTGTTCGGTTAATCGCTCCGGTGGGGTCGGAGGGTTGCTCTGCAGGGGGGAATGAAATTGTACACCTACTCGGCCGCACGGGAGCGATGCAAATCTGGCGCACCAACCCACCCTTCGAAGGCGCTATTTCGCACTGCGGTTCCGAAGGCGTCACCCCAAAAGCTCCCCTTCATTGACTTGCCTCATCAGTGACTCTAAGATTTCAGCCCAATGATCGGCCAGATCGTCTCCCATTATCGTGTCGTCGAAAAGCTGGGTGGCGGAGGTATGGGCGTTGTCTATAAGGCTGAAGACATCAAACTCGGCCGTTTCGTTGCCCTCAAATTCCTTCCCGACGATGTCGCCCGCGACCCGCAGGCCTTAAGCCGCTTCGAGCGGGAGGCCAAAGCCGCTTCGGCCCTCAACCATCCCAACATCTGCACGATCTACGAGATCGACGACCAGCACGGCCAGGCCTTCATCGCCATGGAATTCCTCGATGGGATGACGCTGAAGCATCGCATTGGCGGACGGCCCCTCGACCTCGAAGTACTCCTGCCCCTGGCCATCGAAGTCGCCGACGCGCTCGATGCCGCCCACGTCGAAGGCATTGTTCACCGTGACATCAAGCCGGCCAACATTTTCGTCACCAAGCGCGGACACGCCAAGATCCTCGACTTCGGCCTCGCCAAAGTAAACCTCGCGCAGAGTTCTTCCAGCCAGCTCGCCGCTCTCAACACCCAGACCGGCTCCGTTCACGAAAAAGATCTGACCAGCCCGGGAACCATGGTCGGAACCGTCGCCTACATGTCTCCGGAGCAAGTCCGCGCCAAGGAACTCGACTCTCGCACCGACCTGTTTTCCTTCGGCGCGGTCCTCTACGAAATGGCGACGGGCGTCCTGCCGTTTCATGGGGAAAGTTCCGGAGTCATCTTCAAAGCGATTCTTGACTCGGTCCCCACTGCACCGGTTCGATTCAACCGCGATCTCCCGCCGAAGCTGGAAGACATCATCTTCAAGGCGCTCGAAAAAGATCGCACCCTCCGCTATCAGAATGCCGCTGACATTCGCACCGACCTGCAGCGCCTCAAGCGCGACACCGACACCGGACGCGTCGCCGCCGCCAGTTCCGGAAGCGTGCCAGCAGTAGTCCAGGACTCCGACCCCCGGCTCACCCCGCAACCCGTTCGCCCCGACTCGGGCGCCTCGGTTTCCGCATCGTTAGCTGCCCCGCCCTCGGGAACCACTGCAGTTCCTCCGGCGGTAACGTCATCATCCGCCGAATCCGCGTCGGGAATTTCGACCACGCCCACCTCCGGCGCCCGCAAGCCGCTGGTCCTTATCGGAATCGCTGCCGCCGTAGTCGCAATCCTTGTCGTAGCTGCAATCTTCTATTTCCGCTCGCAACCTTCGCATGCGCTCACCCAGAAAGACACAATCGTTCTCGCCGATTTCGCCAATACCACGGGAGACTCCGTTTTCGATGGCACCCTGAAACAAGCCCTGGCCGTCGATCTCGAGCAATCCCCATTCCTGCAGGTCATTCCCCAGGCTCGCGTGCAGCAGACCCTCGGTTTCATGGGACGTCAGCCGAACGATCGCCTCACCAACGATGTCGCGCGCGACCTCTGCCAGCGTGTCGGCAGCAAAGCCATGCTCTCCGGTTCAATCGCCAGCCTGGGCAGCCAGTACGTGTTGACCTTAAACGCGATCAACTGTTGGACCGGGGATTCCCTGGCCGAAGTACAAGAGCAAGCGAGCAGTAAGGAGCAGGCCCTCGCTGCGTTGGGCGCGGCGGCCTCAAAACTCCGCAGCCGGTTAGGCGAGTCTCTGGCTTCCATCCAGAAGTTTGACACGCCCATAGAGCAGGTTACGACCTCCTCTCTCGAGGCGTTGAAAGCGTTCGCGACAGGAAATAGCGAATTCGATCAGGGCAGTGAAATGGATTCGCTCAAGTTTTATCGGCGCGCGGTCGAACTCGATCCCAACTTCGCATGGGCCTATGCCCGCATGGGTGTCGTCTACAACAATTCAGGCGAAAGCGCAAAGGCGATCGAGGCCACCCGCAAGGCTTATGAGCTCAAAGACCGCGTCAGCGAACGGGAGAGGTTTTACATTACGGAGCACTACTACGAGTCCGTGACCGGCGAGCACGACAAGGAGATGGAGACGTTGGAGCTTTATGCTCAAACTTACCCCAACGACTCCATTCCTGTGAACAATCTCGCGGTCGGATATGAAGTCGAAGGCGATTTCATCAAGGCGTCAGAGAAAGGACGCGAGGCCGTACGCATCGACCCAAACTCGTCCAACTCCTGGGGCAGTTTGGCTTACGCTTACCTCGCATCGAACCGGCCCGACGAAGCCCAGCAAAGCATCCAGCAAGCGCTGCAACGTTTCCCGAATGGCGAATTCCTGCATTTCGTGATGTATTTTGCCGACCTCACTTCGGGTAAATCTGCCGAAGCGGAACGCGAGTTAGCCTGGTCGAAGGGTCGTTCGCTCGAGTACCGTTTTCTGGGAAAACAGATTGCCGCCCTCCAGGAGCAGGGGAAACTGCGCTTGTCGGAAGAGACGACGAAACACCTTTTGGACGTGAACACCAAACAGGGCCTCAACGAAGCGGCGGACAGTGACCTGGGATCGCTGGCGATGGTACAGGCGGACTTCGGTTCCTGCGAGCGCGCCCTCCAAAGTGCCGCCGGATTGGCCGGCAGGCCGACCCGGTCAGCCATTACCTTCGAGGCCGTGGTGTTTGCCACCTGTGGACAAGGTCCGAAAGCCGAGGCCAACGCGTCGAAGCTGAACCACGACTATCCGCTGGACAGCCTTCTGCAAAAATCGGAGTTGCCGCAGATCCGCGCGCGCATCGATCTACAGCATGGCAGCGCAGCTAAAGCCCTCGACGATCTTCATTCCGAGGACTTCCAGTTCGGCTACATCGAAAATGGCATTCCTGTTTATTTGCGCGCCCTGGCTTACCTGAAGAACAAGCAAGCCACCGAAGCTGCCGCTGAATTTCAAAAGATACTCGACCATCGCGGTGCCCTCGGCGCCATGCCCTACATGGCCCTCTCGCGGCTGGGCCTGGCCCGCGCCTATCAACTCTCAGGCGATGTCTCCAAGGCCAGAGTCGCCTTTCAGGATTTCTTCAACCTCTGGAAAGACGCCGACCCCGACATTCCCATCCTGAAGCAAGCGAAAGCCGACTACGCGAAGCTGCAGTAGCTTCGTTTGCCCATGCCGCGAAAAACCGCACCTGCCTGCGAGGAAAAACGCCCCTCGCGAGCAAAACTTTCAGCATCGCTCCTAACCCACTAAAAACACGAGCTTCTTCTCGGAGCTCGAATGGCATCTCGCGTGCCTCTGTCTGTAGCTGGACTCGGCGCTCCGCAGGGAGAGCCCTATGCCAGACGACAAGGATTTGGAGAAACAACGGATGGCGATGCAAGAGGCAAGCGCTTCGGTACAGAATTGGAAACCCGTACAGGTTTACGCCATGGCCAGCATTTGTCTTCTGATCGGGGTGGCCCTGGGTTACTTCTTCCGCGGCTCGCAATCCAGTCCCGCGCCGACCCCAGCCGCTTTAGCCTCGTCCAACGCTCCGACCGCTCCAACTGGCATGCCTTCGCAAATGCCCAGCCTCGAGGACATGAAGCGTGTGGCGGACAAGCAGGCGGAACCGCTCCTCGCTAAACTGAAAACCGACCCTAACAATTCCCAGCTGCTCAATCAGATCGGATCGCTCTATAAAGCAACACACCAATTCAAGGAAGCGACAGAATATTTTCAGCGCGCCATCGCAGCTGACCCCAAAAACATCGCCGCCCGCACTGATCTGGCGACCTGTCTTTATTATCTGGGCGATGCCGACGGAGCAATCACTCAGCTGCAGCAGGCGCTCGGCGATGCGCCGGGGGATGCCAATTCCCTCTTCAATCTCGGCATCATCCGTCTGCAGGCGAAGCACGACTCCGCCGGCGCCCTAGCCGCCTGGCAGGAACTCCTCAAGCGAAATCCCAACCTTCCCAATGAGAAGCGAACCGAAGTCCAGAAGTTGATCAAGCAGGCCAGCACAAAATAATCCGAAGACATCGAATTTCGCATTGAAGGGCCCTGACCGGGGAGTGTGCACGTTCCCGTCGCGAAGAATCACCGGAGCCCGCGTGCCCCGGTCTCGAAAGGCTTCGAGCCACGCGTCAAACTCAGCACAATCAATGACGGCCTCAGCCGCTAAGGCGCCAGCCAAAGGGCTTGATGTTCAAACCCCTCGCATGAACTCACTTGAAATGGAATGAGCACTACGGCCGTAGCGCTACAGGTCCCCCGCCCACTGCACCATGCGCATGTCCATGGCAGGTCAGCGCACAGGACTGTGTCGACCGCCTGTACGAGACCGGCACTCTCCCGTTCGGTGCGACCACGTTGACATCAAAGTTCACCAGCCGATCCCCCGATACCGTCGCTGACTGCGACCCTATCCCGTGCGCGCTGTGGCAAACCGAGCACGAGAAGCCTTCATTAATATGACGTGCGTGCTCTTTGAAACTGGTATTGGCGACCACGCTCGCCAGGTCATGACATTTCGCGCACATCGCGTAATTGCCCGTCGGAGTCAGGTTCGGCGGCATATTCAGATTCGTAATCGGCATGCCCGGCGCCGAAGCCTGGTTCATGTCGTAACGCCGCTCCAGGATGTGCGAATACTTTGACCCGTGCGGACCGTTCGGCCCGGTCCCGCCGAACTCGCGGTTGTCATCGCTGTTGTGGCAATCCGTGCACAGAACCCGCACGCCCATCGTCCGCCCCTGCCGCACTCCATCGAGATCGAGCATATTCGTGCGCAGGCTCGGCTGCGGATACGGGCTGCTGCGGTCGTGCATCACCGGGTGGCTTGAGGTCGAAGTCAAGGCAAACTCCGGCAGAATGTTCAACGGATCCGGCGCCGACACCAGCCGTATCGGCAGATATCCAAACGCCACCGGATTCTGCTTGCCTTGGCTCGCACCGTGGCAGCGCAGGCAATTCTCATACTGATTGTTCGCCGGATACACGACGCTGCGCCCGTCCGTCGCGCTGATTCCGATCACGCCGGACTGCGAAGGCCGAATTCCCGGAGCCGGCGCGAAGTTCTCTCCCACGCTCCTCGTCGCATGCGGATTGTGGCAATCGACGCAGTTCGCATGACGGTTGTGATTCAAGATCTCCGCCTCGCGCGCGGAATGCGCGGTGTTAGCGTTCGCGCTCGTCGTGGTGCCCGTATGCGTAATCTTCGGCAACGACATCTCCGCCAGGATATCCGGCGCCGGCGGTGAAACATTCGTGCCACCGTTGTGGCAGACCAGGCAATCCTGGTCGTCCGTCGCCCGCAACAACGCCTTCGACGAATTATGCGACTGATGGCATGACAGGCAGCCATTTCTCCGTAACGACGTATAAGGTCCCAGCGTTGCAGCCTTACTCACTCGGCGCACCGCCGCATCGCCCGCCAGTACCGGGACACTCACCACCCGATTACTTGCCGTTGCGTGGATGCTCGCTCTCCACTGCGAGAGCGGATTAATCTGCGTTGCCGTTGCCGACTTCGTGCTGACTGCCGCCGACACTGCCATTCCCATGCCGCTTCCGGTGGGAGTGGTGTTGTGACACGACAGGCACAGCGCGCTCTGCGAATTGTCGATCACCAGGAAATCCGAACTCGAGTCGATGTTCTGCACGTGCGGATTATGGCAGCTTCCGCACTCTACGTTCCCGTTGATCAGTTGCACGGCTCCGGTCGTGTCCTGCGTCGATGGCGGAGAGGCGCTCAATGAAGGCCATAGGTCGGGCGCCGTCTGCAGCGGAGTCACAAAGCTGAACGGATGGGTCGACTGCAGATTCGTGGTCAGGTCCGCCGCCGTTCCCGTCAGCGTGTTCGACATCGGCACTTGCCCGTACGGAGTCAGCGTCCCGAGTGCGACCGTTCCATCGTGGCAGCTCAAGCAAAGAGAGCTGTTCGATCCCAATGGCGGAGCCCCATTCGTCTTATTCACCATCGTCGTGCTGCTGTACACCTGGTACGAGGTCACGCTCGACAGCTTCTGGCTCCATAGCGGTGTACCCTGCACACCGACCGTGCCATTGATGCCCGAGTGCGGCGCATGGCAATACAAGCAGGGAGAACCGAGCCCACCGGTGATCGGCGATCCCGAGGCCGGTGCCATGTTGTGCACACCCAGCACATCTGTGCTGATTTGCGCCAGTGCGGTTCCCGCACTGAACAGCGCTGCCAATCCCCACGCCATAAGCTGCCGCTTCATCGCCCGCCACCTCCGGTCTGTTTCTCCAGCCCGAAGTAGCGAAAAACCTGCACCCGCCGGTTGTACGAATCCACCACGACGACGCGATCTTTGTTGTCGATCCACAATCCCGTCGGCAGTTGAAATTCCCCGAAGCCGCTTCCACGTTGTCCGAAGTAATAAAGAAGTTGCCCCTGCTGATCGAAAACCTGCACCAGGCCCGCGATGCCTTCCACTACGTACAGGTGCCCCTCCGAGTCCATCCCGATTCCCTTCGGCCGGAACATCTGTCCGCGGGCATCTCCGATGCGCCCGATCGCGTAGCGAAACGTTCCGTCTTTCGCCAGCACCTGCACCCGGAAATTCATGGCATCCACAACAATTAAGCTGTCGCCCACCAGCCGCAGTTCAGTCGGATAGTTGAACTCGCCGTCTCCCGTTCCCGTCTTGCCAATCGTCCGCAATACGCTGCCTTGCATGTCGAGAACGAAGATCTGGTTCCTCAGGGTGTCAGTGACGTAGATTCTCTGCGCAGCCGAATCCACGGCAATCCCGGTCGGCCGCTTAAAGTAGCCCTCGCCGCCCTTGATGCTCCCGATCGTGCGATCGAATTTCCCGCTGGATTCAAAAACGAAGATCTTTCCCGACTCCGAGTCCGTCACATAAATATTGTCGGAGCTATCGACTGTCAGGCATTGCGGCGTGACCAGCCCGTCCTTCTCTTTTTCGCGGTAGAGAAACTTGTACTTCTGCTGATCGAAATCGAAGATGTGGATTCCGCCCGCCCCGGGGTCGGTCACGATAAATCTTCCCCGCGAGTCGGTTACCGCCTCGTACGGACTGATCAGGGCATGGAAGTCCGGCGCGCCGGCCACGACGTCGACAAGCTTGTTCCAGAAGCCGCGCTTCACCCGCACCTCGGGCTCGGCCCGGAACGACCGCTCAAAAGTCAGCCGCCGGCCGCCCTCCAGTTCGAGCTGCGGCACGTTCACCGCCTGCGTCTTGGCATCCTTGCTCCATGCCCGCGACGCGCTGAGAGACACCACCGCCGCGAGCAGCAGCAGCCACCATCGCCACTTAGGTCTCTCGGTCGATCTCAGAAGAAGTTGAACCACCGGGTAATCCCCACATAGAACGCCGAGTACGAAGCTGCCGGCAGACCCGTAATCGTAAACTGCTGCTGCAACTTCAGGTAGCCCCCCAATATCCACAACTGCCGAACCTTGTACTGCAGCGTCGTGTTCAGTTGCGCTGTCGTGTTTTCTGAACCTCCCGAACTCCCGAATGTAGTGCCACGGGTATGCGAGTACGATCCCGAAAGAATGATCCCATACTTCGGATTGATCGAGGCGCCAAACGAATAGCTCTTTCCGTTGAAAGTGATCGCCTGCCCCGGGATCGGAATCGGATTCGTCACCGGCGTAAGTCCCGTCGCCGTCAGAATTGAAGTTCCGTCGTTTCTCCCGTAGCTCCCGCTCAGACTGAACCGCTTCATGGTCAGCGTCGAATTATAGGTCTGAGTGAAGCTTCCTGATCCGGGCACATTGTTGAACTCACTCTTGGTACCCACCGCGTTTAGATTAAGGAACGAGTAGGCATTGAACTTATGCCCGATTGAAGCGGTATAGCCGTAGCCCGACGTCGTGTACCCGATCAGGATCGTTTGTGTATTACGCAGATAGTTAAATGAACCCTCGGCGATAAAATCGTGAAACCGCCGCGCATACGAAACTGTTTCGAACTGCCCGATCGTCGTGGAATTGCTGGCTGCGTTGACCCAGGTTTGCGTCACGCCCGCAGACGCCGTAAACATCCCCCGCAACATGTCTGCCGCGTATGTGACCGTCTCGTTCAATGTGTCCGCCGAAAGATTCGTTCCCAGGATCGTTTCGTCTCTCCGGTCGGCATTGCCTGAGAAGGTCAGATGTAGAGTCGGTAACGTATAAATGGCGTGGCCGACGATGTCCGTCGAATGGGTCGAGTAGCTTAGGAGAGAACTCGGCACCACTCCCCCTGCCGCCAGCAAAGACTCGAAGACGGATCCTTCCAGATTATTTGTGTACTGGGCGTCAACTCCCACGTTCAGATTCCCGATCGGCTCGAATCCTACGCCGGAACCGACTGTATCAATCGTCCCGTTGAACCGCTCTCCGTAAGCCTCTGAGTTGATATCTGATCTGGCCGCGGAAGCCGAGAATGACCCATTAAACGGCAGCTTGCGGGCGAGGTTCACATCGAACGAATTGTCCGACGTGCTCGTAGTCAGGTTGCCTTCCCCTGCTACAAGCTCCGGGATCAGGGAATGATTCGTGTCGTGATGGAATCCCCCATTCACATTGAAGCCGAATACGTTATCGGTTGCCGTCACTCCGAAGACCCGTGAGTGGAAACTGCTGTTGTAATTGCTGCCGAACAAGGAATCTGTATTGCTGCCATCCGTGAATTGGAACGAAACCTTGGGATAATCCGGCAACCGGATACCCCAATTCAACGCGAGGTTCCCGCTGTCTCCCCGGGTGGTCAGGTTTCCTACTCCAGGAAGGCTGTACCCAGAGCTGGCATTGAAGATCCTGCTGTAGGACACCGAGCCGGGGAAGTGGCTGCCCGAAAAAATTGCCGCGCTGCCAATGACGCCGCCAGAATCGAAGACCGATTGCGACGTCGAGTTCACTCTCGATTCATTGAAAAACGGCTGAACTTCAAACGACAGGAAATTCGGATTGTAGTAAGAGCCGCTGAGATCAGCGTTGCCATTCGGGGTAAACGCATGATCGGAACCGACCACGTTCGAAAAATCTCCGTTGTAGCCGAAGGCAACGTTCCCATTCAGGTTCATGCTCGTGTTTTCGCCCACTCTTAGCTGGGCCCGAGCCGGCAGGGTCAGAATCAGCGCTAGCAAGCTTGCCACTGCAATCGCGTGTTGGCGCCAGTTTCGCATTTACAATTCTTCGATCTTCGCGTTCTTTCTCAGCCGCTTGTCGAGCGCAACGCGCAAGTCTTCGGCCTTCTGTTTTTTCATCTGCGTCCGCAGCGCGTCTTTTACCTCGGCGAACTGTTTCACACCCGCCGGCGTATGCGCGTTGAGCCGGATGATCGTGTATGAGTTGTTGCCGATGTCTACCAGATCGCTCATCTGCCCGGGCTGCAGGTTGACGACAGCGTTGAGAACTTCCGGCGGAAGCTTGGCTTTGTCGACGGCCTTATGGTCGCCCATCATCACCCGATAGTCGTCTTCTGAAATCCTTTCCGCCAGCAGCCCGAATTCGTCATAGCTCTTGGTCTGCTTCGCCTGGCGTAGCGCATCATCTGCTTTCTTGCGCGCTTCCTTGGAGACGGATGCCGGTGCATTCGGGGGGGGAATAATCGAGATGGTCTGCACCGCGTACGATTCCGGCACCCTGAAGTGATCCACATTCTTGTCGTAATAGGCTCGTGCCTGCGGAATCGACACGTAGGATTTTCCTTCCACTTCGGTCTTCAACATTTCTTCGATCAACAATGAGCGCACGATCTTGGTGCGCAGCAGAGCCTTTGACCCTTTGAACTCGTTCTTCAACAAGTATTCGTAATCCTGCGGATTTTGAAATTGCTTGCGGAAGTCCACTTCCGCGCGTTGCAGCCGCTCCGGCGCCACCGTCAGCTTTCGCCTCAACGCTTCCTGGTACACCAGCTCTTCGAATTCCAGCATCTTCAGCGCGCCCGCCCGGATATCGGACTCCATCGCTTTGGGGATTCCGTTGTGTTGCTTGGCATAGGGAAAGATCGCGTATTCCTCCCGCAGCAGGTCGATATCGGTCAGGACGGCTCCATTGATCCTCAACACCGGCTTGCCCGTTGACGGCGCACTCGCTGTCGCCGCTGGTGTCGTGGCTGCCGGTGCCCCATTGCTGTGCGAACTCACTAACTGTGCCCAGGCTGAGCTCACCGTTATCGGCAGCAGCAGAATCAGGATTGAAAGTTGGCGCTTCATCGTCGTTCTCCAAAAATCAGGGGGAGGGATTCCCTCCCCCTGGGATTGAACAAGCCGACAGACTATGTGGTCGGTACGGCCAACAGTCCGTGCATCTCGTTCGACTCGCCACCGTGGCAGTTGCGGCAGAATTGCGCCGCATTGTTGCCGCCGGTCTGCGGCACGTAGTTGCCGCGGATGAAGAAGCTCGTCGCGAAAGTGCCCTTCGCGTTGGCATACGCGGTCATGCTGTGCTGATCGTGACAAGTCGTGCAGGTCACGGTGTTCGCGCTCGAGGTGATCGTCGAGAGCGGGTTGCTGGGGTTGTTCCAGAAGGAACCGGCGTAGTTAGTCAGGAACGCGGTAGAGCCGGTTCCGTTCATGACGATCGGATTCAGCGTGTTGCCACCGCCCGAGCAATCCCAGCCATACACGTAGGTTCCGCCATTGCAGCTCACGATGGCGAATTGGCCGACCGGGTGGTCGTTCTGATACGGGTTGGTCGCGCCAGAGCCGTCAGCGCCGAGGAGTGTCGGAGCATGGCCGCCGACAACCGGCAGAGTCTCAACGGTTGAATTCTGCATGTGCGCATTGGCGGCAACTGCGCCGTCATGGCAGCTCAAGCAGAACAGGATTACGGTGTTGGGATCATGCGCGCTGGTCAGCGTGCCCTGCGCGGGCAGCGTCACCGAGTACGTCGTCTTCCCGTCACCACTAAATACTTTGGTTAAGCCATACAGCGGGGTCAGATCCTGGCCCCACAGAGCAAACTCGCCGGACTGGGAATCGGTTACAACTTTCCCGTTGCCGCCAGGGCCGCTGTGCGGTGCGTGACACATAACGCATCCACGGCCGTAGCCGAGGTGAGCGCCGAGGACGTCCTGGTTCGGGATCGTGCCGACGCCATTGTTCTGGGCTATCGCCAACGACGCCACGGCGAATACCATCAAAACTAAAAACAATGCCTTTTTCATGGGTTTCGAAACCTCCTTAGAATTTTGCTGCTTACAAATGACTGCTGGGCCCAGAGCCGGGCTTGCACCCGACCCTGGTTTTCTGGCGGCCGCGGACCGCCAAAAACTCGTTGTACTGAATCTCGTTGCGGTCGCCTCGACTTCGATTTCGAATTGGTTTTTCATCGCAGGCTCTCCTGCACTACTGCTTGACCGCTGAATCTTTCGCCGCATCGCTCTGCGCTGGCTGACTCGCAGGCTTCGCCGTTACCGCCGCCGTGTTGCCACTGGTTTCACGGCGCTGTTTCTCGGCTTCTGCCTCAGCATCGGTGATGTAGCGGAACATCTGCACCCGGCCCGGAAACATTTCCGTAGTGACCACCCGGTTGTCCTTGGAGATCGCCAAACCGTAGATCCCCATAAACCGCCCGGGATACTCGCCGTGCTCGCCGAAATAAATCAGTAACTGCCCTTCCTGGTTGAAGACCTTCACCCGGTCCTGCGCGGAGTCCGCCACCCAGATGTGGCCGTCGCCATCGACCGCGATTCCCTTCGGCCGTTCGAAATCCGCCGGGCCGTCGCCGTTTTTCCCGAAGGTGCTGATGAACCCGCCGTCCGGATCGAAAACCTCCACGCGATTGTTAAACGTGTCCGTGACGTAAACATTTCCGTCGTGATCGACCGCCACGCCCACCGGCAGCGAGAAATTTCCCGGCGAAGTCAGCGTATGTTTTTTGCCCGGCGTTCCAATCTTGCGCAGCAGCTTGAAAGTGTCGGCGTCGAACACGTCGACCACGTCGCTCTGCGTATCGACCACATAGACGAAGCGGTTTTCCGTGTCGATCGCGATCCCTGACGGTCGCACAAGCACATCGGCGCCGAAGCTGGCCTCTAACTCGTGCGTCCCCGGCTTGAAAACATCCACTCGTCGAAGGCCGGTGTCCACTGCGAAAAGCCGGTCATTATCATCGGTCGCCAGTCCGCTCAGCTCGCCAAAGTGCGCCTGCTTGCCGTTGCCGATCAGCTCCACGTGATCTTTGTGCTCGGCGTCGAAGATGAAGATCGCGTCGACCCGTTGATCCGAGGCATAGATCAAACCTTTCGAATCCACGGCCACGCCGTAAGGCCGGATCAGCTGGAACGGCAGATCCGTTACTTTGATCTCGTCGGTCTGCGTGGCGCCCGCCAGCCGGTCCATCCACTTCTGTTTCGGTTTCTCTTTCTTCTTCGAGAACATCTCAGGATCGATCTTCTGTCCGGTAAACAGATCCACGAAACGGATCCGCGTAATTGCCGGAGGGTTCGGCCACACGATCTTGCTCACGTCGAAGTAAGCGACCGTGCGTTGGTCGGATAGCTTTTGCGGCGCGGCCGGCGGCGCTTTCTTCTTCTGGGCCCAGGCCGGCAAGCAGAGTGCTAACGCCAATCCGGCGATGACCCAGATCGCAAGGCTGACATTCGATTTGCCGCTTCCGGTCTTCACTTTTTGCCTCCGCTTCCGAACTGGGTGCCAACGTTCTTCAAATCCATCCCATTGCTGTGGCACGTGCGGCAGAACTCCATGTTCACCGGCTGATCTTTCACCAACATTCCGTTCTCTGCGCCGGCGTGCGGCTGATGGCAGCTCAGGCAGCTCAGCGGAGTGATCTCTTTCGTCTTCAGGTTCGTCACGTCAGAAACCGGATGACGCTCGGTCGGATGGCCCACGCCGTACTGCAAGGGCAGCACCCGAACGCGCTGCGTTTTGAAGTAGTCCTCGGGCAGCTTCACTTTTCCGTCGAAGATCGTGACCAGGTGCGCGGCTTCCACCGGAACCGGGTTGCGGTCCGGGCCGTGGCACTCGAGGCACAGGGCATTCACGTTCGCGGTGCGCAGCAGGTGCTGATTCTCTCCGCCATGCGGCTCATGGCAGGTGGCGCAGCCTTGCTGGAAGGCTGGCTGATGCAGATTGTGCTTCTTCTGCAACTCGGCTTGGTCGCTGTGGCAGGTCAGGCACGCCGACACCGGATCAGGCTGCACGAATCCGGGAGTGCTTCCCGCATGCGGATTGTGGCAGTCCGTGCACTCACCCGCCGCTCCCGGATGCTGCACCTTCGCCTTCTCGATCTGCTCCGCTTTGTCGGAGTGGCAGGTCAGGCATAGTTCCTTCGCGCTCGCCTGCGTCAGAACCACTTTGCCGTCCTTCGCCGCCGCATGGCAGGTGTCGCACGACTTGTCGGCGAATGGCGGATGCATGAACTTCGCCATCAGCTTCGGTGCCGCTGACTGGTGCGGATCGTGACAAGTCAGGCAATTCGCCTTGGCGAAGGGCTGGTTCTGATGCGCTTTCTGCAGCGCCTCGTCTTTGGCGTCGTGGCAATCGAGGCAGATCGCCGGAACTGCCTTGGTCAGATGGAATCGATTCTCGGTCGTCAGCTCTGCGCCGGTCTTATGCGTGAGGTGGCAGGTCTCGCATCCCATGTCGAGTGCGGCATGGCGGCTCCCCTTCTCGGGAACATTCAGGCCCTGCGTGTGGCAGCTCAGGCAAAGATTCTCTTTCTGGTCGCCCGAGGTCGCCTTGAGCAATTGATTCTTATTTTCGGAAACGTGCGGATCGTGGCAGGTCAGGCAATCGCGGACTGCGGGCTTGTGAACGATGCCCTGAATCTGGGTCGCATCTTTTTCGGTGTGGCAGGTCAGGCAGAGCTTGTAGGGCGTCGTCGTAATCAGCTTGACGCGCGTAACGTCGCGGTTCACCCGGACTTCATGGCAGCTCAGGCAACCCGTTGCGATCGCCGAGTGCACCGACTTCCCTTTGCTCTTGTCCTCGTGGCACTCAAGGCACTTCGCTCCATCGACATTCTTGTCGAGCGGAACCGGATGGGTCTTCGCCGCCGCCGGTAGAACCGCGAGGGCCAGGAAGAACAGGAGGCGGGGGAGGGTCTGCCAACGGGTCCGTTCGGCTCTGCGCTGCGTGCGATTATGGAGCTCTGAAACCATTGCCAGCTAATGCAATGCACGAGCCCTTCCCTAATCGCCCAAAAATTTCCGATGGATCTGCAAAGCCGTAAGTTATTGCAACAGCGCTGCTTTCGAGCTTCTCTACGGCTGTTGAAGATTTCCACAACACCCGCCCGGGTTCTCGAAATGGGCCTTCTCCCACAGTTCCCTTGGTGAAATGCCCCATGCTGAACGTTCGTGCGGATTTGCAGGATTGGCCCAAAAATCACGTGATTCCGATCACATGAACTATGGCAAATCACTCGAAACCCCTTAAACGATGAGTGTTATGGCTCATGGGGAGTTTCGCCGGGAAATCTGCATCATGGCGCAAGTCTCGGCAAATCACGCATTTGCCTCACTCCCGCGAGTTGGCGCGGAAGTTGCATGGTCCACTCGCGAGGAACCGGTCCATCATGACCCTCTCACTTGCGTTACGAAAAAGCTGGCAGACCATCAGTTCGATTAAGACTGGCGTCATTCTCATCATCCTGGTCGTGATCTTCTCCGCGGCGGGTACTGTCATCCTGCAGCGCCCGATGACTGATCCGGAAGACATGCAGCGCGCATACTCCCCGGCGATGTTGCGCTTCCTCGACGCGACTGGGCTGACCGATGTCTTTCACGCGCGCTGGTTCGTCGCGTTGATGATCCTGGTGAGCATCAGCATCATCGCGGCATCGGTCGAGCGCTTCCCCAACGCGTGGCGGTTTTTCGCTCGTCCCTACAAGAGTCCCGACGACGGCTTCCGCCGCGTGCTCCCCACGCAGGCAACGATCGCCATACGAGACGACGAGCAGGGACTCACGGCCACCGAACACGCCCTCCATCATCTTGGTTTCCATTCCGAGCGCATCGTGCGCACCAACAGCTTCTCGGTATTCGCCGAGCGCAACCGCATCTCCGAGATGGCGGTCTACATCGTTCATGCCAGCCTGCTGCTGATCTTCCTCGGCGGAATCATCGATGCCCTCTATGGATGGCGCGGATTCCTGGTCTTGAATCCGGGAACGCAAAGCAATTCGATCGAAATCCGGACCGGCATGAACAAAGAGATTCCTTTCGCCATTCGGTGTGACGGGGCTGGTGAAGATACCTATGCCGACGGCACCCCGAAACGCTACTGGTCGAAGCTGACCGTGATCGATAACGGACGCGAAGCGCTTAACAAAGAAATCGTGGTGAACGATCCGCTCGTCTACCGCGGACTTCGCTTCTACCAGGCAACTTACGGGCGCACCGGCAAGATCGACCGCCTGGTTCTTGATGCCACGCACACGACTGGTCACACACGTTCCACGCAGGAAATTTCGCTCGCCGTCGGGCAGACCGTCGAACTCGATTCCGATACGACCGTGCAGTTAGCGGAATTCATTCCTGATTATGTCGTCGAAGACGGCCACGTCTACACCCGCAGCAATGACATCGACAATCCCGCGGTGCACCTGATCGTGACCTCGACAAAAGCGAACTCCCGCGTGAATGTCTGGCTGCCCGAGATCCAGGGCATTTCGGAGAATGCGTCCTCCCCCTACACATTTGAACCAAAGGATTTGAAGACGCAGGTCTACACCGGGCTGCAGGTCTCGCACGAGCCCGGACAGTGGGCGGTTTGGTCTGGAGTGGTGTTGATGGCGATCGGCCTGACCTTCGTCTTCTACGTTTCGCACGTGCGCTTCTGGGCAGTTCCGGTCGTCAATGCCGAAGGAAAGCCGGCGCTCTGGGTGGGCGGGACCGCGAATCGCAATCGCGACGCCTTCGAGATGAAGTTCAGGCAGTTGGTGGATGGAATCCAAAAAGAAGTGAAGGCAACACCCGCGTCAGCGGAAGCCGAAGCGTTGAAGCATTGAGCCGTCGAGTCGTTTGATCATTGAAACATTGAAACCTGCAACCTTGAAATTTTGAGACTTCTGGAGGGATCCATGCAGCGCGCAAGAGCAGAACAGCAACCAGCGACCGGAACGACGTTGATCGTATTGGTCGGATTGAGCATCGCGTTCCTGCTGTTCATGGCATTTCTGAATGTGGTCAAGTCCGGAAACGTTCTGAATGAGGCCAACCTGCTTTACGCAGCCCTGATCTTCTACGCGGGTGCGGGCGCGCTCTACCTGGGCTTCGGCGTGACGGCGACTGAGTCTTACATCAAGTTCGCGTCTCTGGCCACCTGGGCGGGTCTCGTCGCAAACACAGCCGCAGTGGCGCACCGCTGGTATGAGGCCGGCCATCCCCCATTCGCGAGCCTGTACGAAATGCTGTTGAGTTTCGTCTGGACGCTGGCCGCGCTCACGCTGATCGCTGAGAAGCGCTACGGAGTGCGCGTAATCGGCACAGTGACCATGCCGGTTGCGATTGTCGGCGTCGTCCTGATGCAGTTGCTGCGCAGCGAAGTCCGGCCTCTGGTTCCCGCGCTGCAGTCCACGTGGCTGCACGTGCACGTCACCCTTGCCATGCTGGCGTACGCTGCGTGCGCGCTGAGCTTCGCGCTGGCGATGATGTTCCTGATCCAGGACAAAATGAAAACTGAGACGTTCCTCGCGGCAACGAGCATCTTCACAGTGGGAATTTATGCCGCGGTGATGACGCGCTTCGAACGCTGGGGCGGATTCAACGTCGTCGCATGGGACGCCGAAAATAAAACTGAAGTCTTCATCTCCCGTGGCGTGCGCCTGTTTGTGACCATCCCCGACCTGGGATGGCTGATGCTGCTGGTCTTCGTGGCGGTGGCATCGCCGCTCGTGTTTTACGCCGTAGCGAGAATCCGCAAGAACGAGGCATTCCTCGGAATCGCGAACCAGGCTGTCTTTATCAGCATTCTTCTCCAGGCCCTCGCCCTGGTTTTCTTCCTGCTCCGCGCGCGCGATGGTCACTATCCGTCGCTCGACGCCGAGGGTTTATATCCCACCACGCTGGCCGCTAGCCCATTCATACTTTCCGGCCTGGTGGGCGGAATTTTCGCCAATCTGCTGTACCTGCTGTTGCTGTGGCGGCGTCAGGATCTCGAGAAGCACCTGCCCGACGCGGACGCCCTCGACCGCATCACTTACAAAACCATCTGTATCGCCTTTCCCCTGCTGACACTGATGATCGCCGCCGGCGCCTACTGGGCCAATCGGGCCTGGGGTTCCTACTGGAATTGGGACCCCAAAGAGACGTGGGCGGCGATCACGTGGCTGGTCTATGCCGGCTACCTGCACATGCGCATCACCCGCGGATGGCGCGGACGGCGGGCTGCCTATTTCGCCATCCTCGGCTTCGCGGTGGTGATGTTCACATTCTTTGGCGTCACCTACTTACTCCCGGGCCTCCACGCGTATGCATGAGATTGCGGAACCACCAATGAAATCAAACCCAGAGGACAGCGCTTCCGCATCAAGCCGCCGCGCCAGGTTCAGCACCGGCTTTCCGGACGGCGCCGCAGCATCGGAGCCCTTGGCCGAGAATGGCACGTTGCAATCCCAGAATCCCGAATTACCGTGGCTGCGCATCAACTGGGAGATCAAAGCGCTGTTGCCGATCGCATGCGTCCTGCTGGGCGGGATGCTGCTCTTCCTCCTGGCGACGCTCTCGTGGCGCGACCCCGAACGGCATGTGGTGTTGATCGTAGCCGGGGCGGGAGCGGTCGCCATCTGCGGCGCCCTGCTGGTCGTGCTTACCTACACGGTGCAGCGTCCCATGGTCGAACTGCAGCAGAAAATCGCGCAGCTTGGTGCGGGAGACCTTAGCGTTGCGGTCAGCTTCTCCAACCGCAACGACGAGATTGGCGATCTTGGCCGTAACTTCAACCGCATGGTGCAACAGTTGAACGAGACGCGCCGGGAACTCGAACTTCTGCACCGGACGCAAATGTCGAGGGCTGAGCACTTGGCCACGCTTGGCGAACTCGCCACCGGTCTGGCCCACGAAATCCGCAATCCCCTGGCCGGCATCGCCGGCGTAATCGAAATCATCGGGCGCGACCTTCCGGCAAGCAGTCCAGCGCGCGCCGTCGTGAAAGACGTCCGCCAGGAGATCGCGCGTATCAATCACATCGTCACCGATTTGCTGCAGACCGCCCGCCCGCATCCGCCGAAAGTTCGAAAGAGCGATCTGAACACGACCGTCGAACATGCCGTGATGCTGGGACGCCAGCAGGCGCTTTCCAAATCGGTTGAGATTACGCTGACCAAGGATCCTTCCCTGCCCGAGGTCGAGCATGACAGCGACCAGGTCCACCAGGTCATGCTCAACTTGCTGCTGAATGCGCTGCAGGCGATCGACAATGATGGCAAGGTTTCCGTGACGGTGAGACCGCTCGGTGCGATGGCCGCGGTGGAAGTCTCGGACAACGGGCGCGGCATTCCGCCCGAGGCTTTGCCCAACATCTTTCGCCCCTTCTTTACAACGAAGGGGGAAGGCACTGGCCTGGGGCTTTCCCTGGCTCGCCGGGTTGTGGAGGACCACCAGGGCCGTATCGACGTCGTCAGCACGGTCGGTGAGGGAACGACGTTCACCGTCGTATTACCGCTGCAAAGATCGGCGGCGTAGGAATCTTAGAAAATTCGTCTTTCCTGAGTCGACCTCAATTTCGCAGAGCGCAACCTGCACCCGACTGGGAAGGCGCGCCTTTCCCCACCCACGGCCCGAACTCACGCGGCATCAACTCCCGTCACCCCTTCCGTAGTAAGCTAGTCGGGGGGATGGGTACCGAGAAAATTCTCGTGGTCGATGACGAGCGCCTGGTGCGATGGTCGCTGCGCCAGAAGTGTGAGGAGTGGGGCTACGAAGTCGTCGAAGCTGCGGCGGGCGAGCCTGGCCTGCGGCTGGCGAACCACGAATCTCCCGATCTGATCCTGCTTGATGTCCGTATGCCCGACATCACCGGCCTGCAGGTGCTCGAGCAACTCAAGAAGAGTGGCGACTCGACCGCCGTCATCATGATCACGGCCGACCCGCAACTGGACGACGTGAAGAGCGCGCTGCGGCTGGGTGCGTACGACTTCGTCGGCAAGCCCCTTGATTTCGAGGAATTGCGCGTCACCATCCAGAACGCGCTGGAAGCCACGCGGCTGCGCACGGAGGTGCAATCGCTTCGCGGCGAGGTGCGGCGGCGCACTGGCTATCACGACGTGGTCGCAGTCTCGCCGAAGATGACCGAGCTGATGAACTTCGTGGAGAAAGTTGCTGCCAGCGAGGCCACCACGATCCTGATTCAGGGCGAAAGCGGCACGGGAAAAGATCTCGTCGCCAAAACCATCCACTACGAGAGCTCACGGCAGGACGGTCCCTTTGTCGCCATCAATTGCTCTGCGATTCCCGAAACGCTGATGGAGGCGGAACTTTTCGGCCACGAGAAGGGCGCATTTACCGACGCCAAGCAGATGAAGAAAGGCCTGTTCGAAACGGCGAATGGCGGCACGCTGTTTCTCGACGAGATTGGCGAGCTATCGCCGTTGCTGCAGGCGAAACTTTTGCGCGTGCTGGAAGACCAGGTGATCCGCCGAGTGGGTGGCGTGCGCGACATGCAGGTGAATGTGCGCGTGGTAGCGGCCTCGAACCGCGACCTGGAAAAAGCCGTGCGCGAGGGCCATTTCCGGCAGGATCTTTACTACCGGCTCGCCATTATCGCGATCTTTATTCCACCGTTGCGCGATCGCGCCGAAGACATCCTTCCGCTCGTGGATTTCTTTATCGAGTGGTACAACCGCAAATTCAAAAAATCGGTGAAAGGCATCAGCGCGGACACTCGCCGTCTCTTGCTGGCGCACAACTGGCCCGGCAACGTGCGCGAATTGAAGAACTCGATTGAGCGGGCGATGATCCTGGAAGAAGAGTCGGTGTTGCGGCCGGCTTACATGCCATTCGCGGTCGGCGAAGCCGCGCGCAGCGGCCTTACGGCCTTCGAGCACAGCAGCGCATCGACGGACGGCGGAAAGCAGCTCGCGAATGGACGCGTGCTGCCACGCCTCTACATTCCGGAAGAGGGCACCTCCCTTGAAGAAGTGGAGCGCGCCATGGTCGAGTTGGCGATGCGGCAGGCGAATAATAATCAGACGCATGCCGCGCGGCTGCTCGATATCAGCCGCGACGCGCTGCGCTACAAGCTGAAGAAGTTTGAATTGGTGCCTGCCGGAGAGGACGAAGATACCTCTAGTCCTGAGCCGTGAGTCCTGAGTCGTGAGCCTCCGACGGACGCACTGGGGCTAGCGCGGCTCGCGACTAGCTCATTGAATCGTCGCCGTTACCGTCGTGAACACAGGCTGGCTTGCATCCTGCGAAGCCGTCGGATAAGCCTTCACCATGAACGTATAGGTTCCTGCCGTGGTTCCCGGGATCGTGTTTCCCCCGCCACCTCCTCCACCGGTAGAGCCACCACCGCCGCCGCCGCAACTTACGAGCAGCGCCATCAGGCACAGGATCGTCAAGAGCATCAGCATGCGTCGCGGATCTTTCCGTCGCGACGGCACTCCCACGAAAATGAAAGCCACCATGGTGGCTCCGGCGTTGGCCATGAAGAGAACGCGCCATGGGTCGGCCATTGCACTGGATTTAGTAGGAGCCGTTGAATTGATCATCATTTGCGCTGTGACCGCGGCGGTTCCCGTGACAGTCACGGAGTTCGGAATACTGCACGTCGGCAGCTTTTGCGCGGAATTGGGATACGACATCAGCGAGCAGGAAAGATAAACGGCACCGGTAAATCCGCCGCCCGGAGTAATGGTGACCGTGGAAGCATTTCCGCTGGTTGCGCCGGGGGAGGCAATCGATACTGGCGTGGCTGCGATGGTGAACGGAGCCGTCATCGTGATCGGTACAGTGACGGTCAGCGGCGCATAGACCGCGTCTCCCGCGAACTCGGCCTGCACGTAAATCGTGCCGGGCAGCCATTGCCCGCCCGTAAATGTGAAGCTCCATACACCGTTAGCGAAAGAACCGGGCGCGCTCCAGCTTCCGCCGGCACCATAGGCGTAAAACCCGATTCCTCCGGTCGGCGCGGGCTGGCCGGCGACTCCGGCAAGGGTGGCGCTCGCGGTGAAACTCTGCGAAGGATTGATGGTTTGGGGAGTTACCGTCTCGTTTAAAACAACAGACTGCATTACCGTTTCCGTGACCGGGCTCGACGTCACCGAGTTGTAGTTGGAATCTCCGGCATAGACGGCGGTAATGGAATTCGCACCGAGCGCGGTGATCTGGTTCGTGGTGAGACTTGCCGCCGAGACCCCGGGATCGACGAAACCCGTTGGCCCCAAAGCCGCGGACCCGAGGTTCTTGGTTCCGTCGTAGAAGGTGACTTGACCGCTGGCCGCCGCGACGAACGGCGAGACGCCGATGAACGCCTGCAGCAAAACACTCTGCCCTGAACCGATCGGGGCATTGCTGCCGAACAGATCTATGGTTGGAGTTGCTTTGGTTACGGCGAAATTCAGCGGAGCGTCAGTCGAAGAGGCGTTGAAGCTGCCATCTCCGGAATAGTTCGCACTCAGGCTGTGGGCGCCGACGGAGAATCCCGATGCGGGCACCCATTGCGAAACACCGGTGTGATCCACGTTTATTGGACCCGAGGTGGAAGAGGAGTCGTTAAAAGTGACGGTTCCGGTGGCGACGCCATCGCCCGATCCGGCTGGGGCGTTGACTCCGCGCGCCTGCGCATCGACGCTGATGTAAGTTCCATACGGATAGCTGCTGCCATTCGAGAGCGGCGTGTAACCAAGCGCGCCGAGCATGTAGGTGTTTCCGAAGAGCGTCAGTGTGCTGTTCTCGGGCGTGACGTTCAGCGTTTGCGGTTGAGAATTGCTGGTGGCAAACAGGCTGTCGCCCGAATATCTCGCGGAAACCTGGTACTGTCCGCCGGGAAGATTGTTGAAAGTGCTCGACGCGGATCCGGATGTGAGCGTGAGTTCGCCAAGACCGCTGCCCTCCGCGGAGGCGCCGCTGGCAACGAGCGCGACATCCCCGGTTGGCTGGCCGCCGCTGCCGCTGACAGCGACATTCGCCTTGACGGGACTTCCGTGGGTGAACGTGGTGGCACTGAAACTCAGCGTCGTCGTCGATGGCGTGAAGTGCAGCGAATTCCAATACTTGACCAGGAGATTCGCGTCGATCGTGCCAAGCCCGGTGGCGAGATCGTATCCCTTCGCCGCGTCGTATCCCGTCAGCGTGTAGAAGCCGTTGGTGTTGTCTTTCGCCATGCTGATCGCGCAGTTGGGCGTGTTGACCTGGCAGGGCACCACGTTGCTGCCCTGGGTGACGTCATGGAACACCGAGGGATGCTGGGCCGCCAGCGGATACAGGACATAATTCGCCTGCCCCTGCGCGCCATACTTCTGGTTCACCAACGCCATGATGCCGGCCATCGCCGGCGACGAAGCCGACGTCCCGCCGACCGCACCAACCGTGAGAGAGCCGTCGATGATCTGGCATTCTCCCTGGAAAGTGCAGATCGGGTAAACCGTGTCGTTCTCTCCGGCAGCGGCAAATAACGACACATCCGGGATATCTCGGGCACGGTCAGAAGGAACGCCTGCGCCTGACTGCCACGATGGCTTGGGATATCCGGATGTGCATGCGGAGAAGGTGCCATCGGATGCGTCCGTGCCGGAAGAACAACTGCTGGCTCCTCCGCTGCCACCGACAATGCTCGGAAGGCTGGGATTGTATACACCACCGTTGCTAAAGTTCAGGCCAAATGATCGATTCCAGGGCTGCTCGGGAACGGGCTGCAGGAGCGATGTCGAAGGAATCCAGGAAGAGGACGTGATCCAGTACTTCGCTAGTTCGGCCTGCTGCATCGCCATCGATCCCGCGTAACTGCTGTACAGAAAATCGGTGCCACCCACCGACACATTCCACGGGGTCGAGGAAAAACCGCTCACGGCCAAACCGTACTGCGCGGTCTGTCCAAGATTGAAGTTGTCGCATCCCGCGGATCCTCCATCGCCGGAGGAGACGAAAGAGGTTTGCCCCTGCGCGGCGGCTTGTTCCCACAGCGAATACCAGAACTGATTTCCCGCCGATCCCAGATTCTGTTCGCAGACGCCATAGCTGGTGCTGAGCACGGTCGCGACATCGTCATCGACGGCTCGTTGCGCCGCCAGCAGCAATCCAGACTGCAGCGCGGTGTCGGCGGCCGTGTAGAGATTGATTGTCGCGTCAGGAGCGACTGCGCCCGCTTCCTCTACGTCAAGGTAAGACTCGACTACGGCCGAGTTTTGCCCGGGATCGCTTCCATCGATGATGACGTTAATTGGATTGGCAGAGAGACCGAAGAAGGTGCGATAGGTCGCGACCACACTCGGATCGACGTTGGAGGCTCCGATGATCCCGATGGTGACGCCCTTCCCGGTCACGCCGGCAGTGTAGAGCGGGGCGAGATCATACTGAACGGCAAAGTCTCCGGGGCCGAGATCGAGAATGTCACCGCCGCCAGGAAACGTCCACTGCGGTGTGAGCTTGTGCGATGTGGGGTCGTAGCGGGCCTCACCGAGATTTTTCAGGTATGACTGCGGACGAAAGTCGTTCATCGGCGTGATGCCGGCAATCACGGGAACTAGAGCCTCGGGAATTTGCGGATCGACGTTGTTGGCGTAGTGTTGCTCGCCGCCAATCGAATAGGAGTGAATCTCGGTGAGGAATGCCTGGCGGACCTGTGCAGCGGTCCCGGAGAACTCAATCGCCGTTTTGCCGTGCGTGATGCGGCTGACCGTGAATCCGTGAGACTGCAGCCACGTTGCCACCGCGGAAATCTCTGAATCGTCAGGCCCGTACGACTCGCCGAATTGTTCGGGAGTGAGCCACTTGTGATATCCCCGATTGCCGGGACGGTGCGCGGAGAGCAGGAACTGCCGCAAGGCGAATTCGCGCTCGGGTGGACGTTGCAGCAGGAGCAGCATCCGGTCGGCGGCGAAGGAGTCCGGAACCGGGCCCTGGTCGTAGCGCGCTTGCGCCAGGGGATGAACGTTGCCCTTCAGCGCTACCCGAAAACGGTCATCGATGGGACGCGTAATGCGGGACGCAGGCGCCTTCTGGGCGTGCAGCAACCCGGAGAGAATCGCGGACACAAGAATCAATTTCAGAAGAGAGGGGATTGCCACTACGGGACAAGACGAAGGAGCGGACTTCATACAGTCTCCGGGCGAGGACAAAACGGCTGGCCACGCCTGTTCCAATACTGGAAAGATCGATCGACTCGGACTGCCGGCTTCCGGCTGCTGGGGGCCGGGAGCAGCAGTCCTCTAAGGTGCCCTCCATCATAGATGCAGTTTTGTAAACGTGGTAAGGAGAATTGTCGTTGCGGGTAACGATGGGTAACGCGCCAGCAAACTCACAAGACAAAACAAATACGTTAACCACGAAGGAACACGAAGGAAACCGTGGCCCCCGAATGGCAGACCGTTCTTAACCTCGGGCGGCGTGCTCTTTCGCTTTGGCGATGTATTGCTCGACTTGTTGTTTCTGCGGATAGTCGGGATTTGCCTTCAGCAGCTGCTGCCAGGCCGCGACCGCGCCCTTCGGATCAGACTTTCCTTGCCAGAGGATCCAACCCATGTTGAACAGCGTTTGCGGATGGCCGGGGCGATATTTCAGGGACGTCTGCATGGCTTCGATCGCCTTGTCAGCATTTCCCGCATACCAGTAGGCGGTGCCCATGTCGGTGCGGACATCGGGACTCTCGGGATGTATCGCTAAGGCGCGCTCGTAATACGGGATCGAGCTTTGATACTGCTGCGCGTCGTAGAAGACATTGCCCAGCTTGACCAGCGAGTCGTAGTCATTCGGATTCTTGTTTACAGCATCGATGAGAGGTGCAGTCGCCTGGACGAGTGCGGCCTGCACGTCCTGAGCGGCAGGCTGGACTGAGGAGACGGGTCCCTGCTGGTTAGCGGACGCCGAAACGGTCGGGGAAGCCGATCCGCGGAAAAGATATCCCACGGCAACGCCCAGCAGCAGGCAGAATGCTGCGAGCAGATATGCCTGAGAACTGCTCCATCCGGCGGAGGGCTGCGGCTCGTCAGTAGTTGATGGCAACGGGGCTTTGAGGTGGTTGCTCATTTTTTCTTTTCTCCGATGTGGCGCCGGCAAGCGCCGATTTGGGCGGTTCGAGATGGAAGAGGCGATTGACGACCGCGGTCATCTGTTCCTGCTCCTCTCGTTCTGGAAGTTCCTTCAGTTCGCGGGCCAGGGAGCTGGCGATTTTCTGGATGATTTGCGTCGTAACAGCGTGTAGCGACTGATCCTGCTCCCGGGTAAATGGCCCGCGCTCTTCAATGAAGGAATCCAGTTCCTGCCGGCAAATTTCGTCGAGGCGGCGGCGTATAGCTACGATCGTGGGTACGACGCTCTCCGCCTGAAGGCGGTTGCGGAATGTGGCGGCCTCCTGGGCCACGATCCTGTCCGCCTCGTCGGTGATGGCCTTTTCATTCTCCGCGCGATCGCTGAGCAAACGTTGCAGCCCCTCCAGATCGTAGAGAAGAATTCCATCGACGCGGTGGACGCCAGCGTCCACGTTGCGAGGCATCCCGATGTCGAGGATCACCAGGGCGACGCGGTTCCGCTCTTGCGCGATGCGCTCCGCTTCTTCGCGTGTGAGGATGACGTGAGGACAACCAGTCGCGGTGATGACGATATCCGCCCGAACCATCGATTGCCAGCGGTCAGCCAGGGTGGCGACCGTGCCACCCAGCGATTCGGCGAGTTCGGTGGCGCGTGCCGGCGATTGGTCGATCACGACCACGGAGGCGGCGCCCGATTCCTTCAACAGCCGTCCAGAGAGCTCTGTCATTTTGTCGGAGCCCAGCAGCAGGACGCGGCGTCCCTCCAGAGATTCGAAGATCTGGCGCGCCAGGTCGAGTGCGGCAGCGGGAATCGAGACGGTGACTCCGGCCAATCCGGTCTTGCTGCGAACTTCCTTGGAGACGCTTAGCGCCTTTTCCATTACGGATCCCAGGAAGCGGCTGCAAGCGCCGACGGTGCGAGATTGCTCCCAGGCTGCCTTCAGTTGCGAGACGATGTGGGGTTCGCCGAGGACAAGGGATTCAAGACCGCAGGCCACGCGGAACACGTGGGTCAAGGCCGTCTCGTCGAGCAGGCGGCAGAAGCGCTCCCATTCCGTGAGTTTCAGGCCGTACTCGGAGCTGAGAAATTGCAGAAGCGAGTTGGCGGCCACCGTAGGTTCGCTGGCCCACAGGATGAATTCGGTACGGCAACAGGTGGAGAGAACAATGGCTTCGTCGATGCCTTCGGCGCACTTAAGCTGGCGCAGGACATCGTAGCGGCGCTTTTCGCCGATCCAGAAACGCTCTCGCATGGCAAGCGGCGCGGTGCGATGGTTGAGTCCGACCACCATGAGCGTTGGTTCCACGACGGATACCTCGGGCGCAAGTTGCAACGTCAATAGAGGCACGCTGGTTGCCAAAGAGAACATGGCCTGCAGACAGCCGAAATGACGGCTTTTGTTGCGGTTTGGGCCGCCACTTGAGGGCAGAAATGTGTCGCGGCTGCGGCATATCACCCCGGATGCGAGTCTTTTGACCCGCCGCACTTGAGTGGCGGAAATCGAGTGCGGTCGGATCACATTTCGTAGTGACTTCAATCACAGACCGTGGGAGCACACAGAGTTGAAACTACCGTTCGATTCGCTCGATTCATATCAGGCCTGACAGGTCTCAGGTGGTAGAAGTTTTTGTTTATAACGGAAGACCTTGAAGGCGGAAAGGTAACGCAATCATGAAAGTCACGAAGCTGGCCATATTGATTGGAATGATCGCTGTGGCGCTGTTCCTGATTCTTCCCAATTTGTCGTGGGCCGCCGATGACGGCGGAACCCTGTACAAGGCAAAGTGCGCGATGTGCCACGGAGCGGACCTGGCGGGGAAACCGGCGGCCAAGATCCCGAGCCTGGTGGGCGACGAGGCGAAAAAGGCATCAGACGCCGACCTCACGGACATGATCGCGAACGGAGGCAAGGACAAGAAGTCGATGCATGCCTTCTCGAACAAGGGCGTAACACCGGACCAGGTGAAGATGGTGATCGCCTATATCCGCGAGGCGCAGAAGAAGTAAGGGCTTCCCACCGCAACGAGAACATTGCGGCAAGATCTTTTTCATCCAGAATCGCTGTTCCATTCAAACGCGAATCGGTGCCGCAGGAAGCAGGCGGCGCGAAGAGGCGAGGGTGAGTAACTGGCTCCCCTGCGATGTCCGGCTTGGCGACCGGACCGCCGGGTGTCCCCTCCCCGGTTCGCTACTCCAGGGAACAGCCTGCCCGGGTCTCGGTGCTCACCCCCTGACCCGGGCTTTTGTTTTAGGCTTGCGGCGCCCGGCTTCCGGCTGGCCCAAAGTTCGCAAACCGGAAACCGGGCGGCCAAAGCCGGAAGCCCAAGCCACATTTGAGTTATAGTGACCAGTCATGTCGTGCGTTGTGAGAGGCTGGGAAAGCGCCGCCCGCCTGAAATTCTTGCTGCTCCTCGTCTGCCTGCTTGGCCAGCGGGCATGGGGGCAGACGATTTCCGGAACCATCGAGGATCCCTCCGGCGCACTCGTCGCCGGCGCCCAGATCGAAATCACAAGCCCGGGACTGACGCAGCCGATCACACTGGTGTCTGACAGTGGCGGCAAATTCCTTTCGCCCGAGTTGAAACCCGGCACCTACATCCTGCGAGTCACGCGAGAGGGCTTCGAGCCCGTTGAGAAAAGCGTGGAGTTGCAGAAATCCGTCGAATTGCAGCTCACGCTCGCGATTGCAAAACAGAAGATCAGCGTTTCGGTACCGGGCAAAGTTTCAGAATTTATGAACTCCGACCCCGTCTACCGCGAGCTGCGCAGCGACGGGCTGGGCCAAACCTTCCGCTTCGATCACCTCACGGTGAACTGGGACGTCGGCAAGTTTGAGTTTGAGAGCGGCACTCTGACATTTCTGAAGCCGGTGAATGGAATCGTCACCGGGGCGATCTTCGTTGGCGAAGGCCATTTTCATCTGAAGCCGGTGACCGCGCTGGATGCCGCGGAACTGAAACGGCGCGCGGGCCAGGCGGAACACGACGAGGATTTTTCCGAGGCCGTTTTTCGCTTCACCGCAGACGGGCGCCTGTCATTTCTCCCCGGATTGCGCGATAAGATCGAGCCTCCCGAGGAGGTCGCGAACGTTCTGGCCCGCTGGCGCGAAAGAATGCGGCAGCGGCGCGAGGTACCGCTCGGCTTCACCGAACACCTTCTGCACGGCGAGACCATGGACAACGTGGACGCCGATGCCCTCTCTGCCGTGTACAACCCCTCGCATCCGGCCTTCCTGAATGCGTATATGCGCGGGAAGAAGCACAAGGACCTGCGCTTCTTCGTGCGCCTGCGCGTGGGAGCGGTGCCGCAGATTGATTCCCCCGAAGAAGTTGCGCTGATCAATTACGACCCGGAGGGTTTGGACGACGGTATCTGGTACCTGGCGCATCGAAAGGTCGAATACACAAATCACACAGCGAATTCTGCCGAAGATCGGCGTTTGTTCGCGACCCATCAATACAGGATCGAAACCGTCATCGCCAAGAACGGGCATCTGTTCAGCAGTGCGGGGCTGACATTCTCGTCGCTGGTCGAGGGCGAGCGCGTCATGAAATTCGGGCTGTTGCCGAACCTGCGCGTGTCGCGCGTGATGAATTCCGAGGGGCAGGACTTGTATTTCGTCCAGGAGAGCCGCAAGGAAGACGGATCGTTCTATGTGATCCTTCCGGAAGCGCCGCCCGTGGGGAAGGAACAGACGATCCACATCGAGTACGCGGGAGACAAGGTGCTGTCGGAGGCCGGCGAGGGCAACTACTACGTCCGCGCGCGCACGTCGTGGTATCCGAACCTAAATGGATTCGGAGAAAAGGCCCTCTACGACCTGGTGTTCAAGGTGCCGCGAAAATACAAAGTGATCAGCGTCGGCAAGCTCGACAGCGAATCCGTCGATGGAGATCTCGCGACCACGCACTGGGTTACCCCGGTCCCGGTGGCTGTGGCTGGTTTCAACTACGGCCAGTATGAGCGCATGGATATGCCCGACGAAATCACGCACTACAAGATTTCAGGCTATTACCTGCGTGAACTGCCAGATACGCTGCGCCATAGGCAGGCCTTGCAATCGATGGCACCTCGCAGCATGACGAAGTACGCGCTCGAGCAGACGCGGGCGCAATTGCAGATCTGCACCGAGTACTTCGGCACGATGCCGTACGACGAGATCCATATCACGGAACAGCCCGATTTCAATTTCGGGCAGTCGTGGCCGACGCTGGTGTACCTGCCGATCTCGGCCTACACCGATTCGACGCAGCGGTGGATGATGTTCGGGCAGATCGACAGCAAGTTCACTGGATTCGTGCAGGAAGTCACGCCGCACGAGGTTGCGCACCAATGGTGGGGGCATGCCGTGACCTGGGCGTCGTATCACGATCAATGGCTCTCTGAGGGATTCGCAGAGTTCTCCGCGGGCTTGTTCCTGCAAAAAGGTTTCGTGGGGAGTTGGCGCAAGGATTACACGGAGTTCTGGGAGCGGCTGCGGCAGCGCATTCTCGAGAAGAATAATTACGGCGTCGCCCCCAACGATGCCGGCCCACTCTGGCTGGGGCTACGCCTGATTTCGCCCCGGTCGGCCAGCGCGTACCAGAACGTGACGTACCCGAAGGGAGCATACGTGCTGGAGATGCTGCGTTCGATGATGTTCAGCGCGGACGACGGCGACAAGGCCTTTATCGCGATGATGCACGATTTCGTCGAGAGTCACCGTGACAGGCCTGCTTCGACAGAATCATTCAAGGCGATCGCCGACAAACACGTCACGAAAATCATGGACGTCGAGAAGAATGGGCGGCTCGACTGGTTTTTCAACGAGTGGGTTTACGGCACTGAGATTCCGCGCTACAGCTTCGAGTATCAACTTTCGCCTGCCGAAGGCGGAAAGACGAAACTCCATTTCACCTTGACGCAGAGCGACGTCGGCGACAAGTTCGCGATGATCCTTCCAGTGTTTGGAGAGTTCGGCAACAACATGGTCCGGCTGGGGCAGGTCGGGATCATCGGCAACGCCAGCCGCAGCGTAGATTGGGTGCTGCCCAGCCAGCCAAAGAAAGTCGTGCTGAACGCTTACAAGGAAATCCTCGACCGGTGATTCGCCATGAAATTGCGCTGTTTTTATGGGAATTCGAGGTGAGTATCCGCATAATTCCCTGTTTTTGAGAGGTTCGTCACCCCCGCGTGTGATCCTAATCACATCGTTTTTCGACCCCCGAAACTAACCTTGAACTTGCCTGTGGGCATTGATTTACCGCGTAAGCGAAGGGGGACAACACCATGGTCGTCGCGGGCACAACTCCACGCATGGGCCAAGGGGCTCATGATTTCTCGAAAAATCCGATGCTGGTGTACTGGGAGATGACGCAGGCATGCGGCCTGGCCTGCAAGCATTGCCGCGCCGAGGCGATGCCGAACGCGAACCCGCTCGAGCTCACGACCGAGCAGAGCAAACGATTCTTGCGGCAACTGATTGAGTTTGGCGATCCCCTCCCCCACCTGATCCTGACCGGCGGCGATCCCCTGAGCCGCCGCGACATTTACGAATTGATCGATTACGCGAACGGATTGGGATTGGAGGTCTCGATTACTCCCAGCGCCACACCGGAACTGACCAACGACGCCATCACAAAATTAAAAGAGCACGGGATTCAGAGCATGGGGTTGAGCCTCGATGGCTCGACGGCGGAAAAACATGACGCGATTCGCGCGGTGCCTGGAACTTTCGCCCACACCATGGAAGCGGCGCGGCATTGCGGACGCCTGGGTCTGCCGATTCAAGTCAACACGCTGGTCTCAGAAGAAACGGCGGACGATCTTCCCGCGATTTACCGCCTGTTGTGCTCGAGCTTCCCGGTGATGCGCTGGAGCCTGTTCATGCTGATTTCGGTGGGTCGCGGCAAAGCACTCAACGAAGTTTCCCCGGAAGATGGCGAGAAGATCATGCGGTGGGTATTCGATTTATCGCCGCAGGCTCCGTTCGCGATCAAGACGACGGAAGCGCCCTCATACCGGCGCATCGCGATTGAAGCGATGCGGTCGGCGGGCATGGCGAAGCCGGAGATGCGGTCCACCTCGGTGTACAAGGGATTTCAGATTCGCGACGGGCACGGCATCGTGTTCGTCTCAAACCTGGGCGAAATCTATCCTTCAGGATTTCTGCCGCTGCGCTGCGGCAACGTGCGCACGGGATCGCTGGTCGATGTTTACCGGCACTCCGATGTGTTTCGAGCGCTGCACTCTCCCGACCAGTTCCACGGAAAGTGCGGAGCCTGCGAGTACAGCCACATCTGCGGCGGGTCGCGGGCGCGAGCCTTTGCCTACACGGGCGATGTGCTGGGAACGGATCCGTTCTGCCCCTATGAACCGGGCGGCGAAAACGCGCCGGCGCGGGCGTAAGACCGGCGCCGTCAGATTCCAGATCAGAATGAGCCGGAAAGTTTCGTGGGGTTGTGTGTGCCATGCCAGCAGCGATCGGTGATTCCGGGAAGTTGAACATCCTGCGGAAGAAACTGGCGCGGCGCGCAGGTCCGGATTACTCGCAGGCGGTGCGCCGCACCTTTCAAGTTGCGTTTCTTGCGTTGAATGTCTGGATTGGCACGGCGTTTTACCTCTGGGTGCGGCGATTGGAAACCGGGCTTTCCGACTATGGATGGCGGAGACCGGCGGGAGTGGAGGGCTGGCTTCCGATCGCGGGGCTGATGAATCTGAAGTACTGGCTGCCCACGGGACGAGTGCCCGCATCGCACCCGGCCGCGATGTTTCTGCTGATCAGCTTCCTGGCGATCGCGTTCTTGTTCCGCAAGGCATTTTGCAGCTGGTTGTGCCCGATCGGAACGTTGTCGGAATTCTTGTGGCGCGCGGGGCGGGCAGCGTTCCACCGGAACTTTTCTCCGCCGCGCTGGATCGATCTCCCGTTGCGCGGCCTGAAGTACCTGCTGCTGGGATTCTTCGTCTGGGCCGTGGCCAACATGTCGGCGGAGTCGATCGCTTCCTTCATGCGCGAACCGTACGGCGCAATTGTCGACGTGCGGATGCTGAACTTCTTCCGCGACATGGGGCAGACGTCGGCGATTGTTTTTGGCGTGCTGATTTTCGGGTCGGTGCTGGTGCAGAACTTCTGGTGCCGGTACTTGTGTCCGTACGGCGCGCTGCTGGGCATCACTTCCCTGCTCAGCCCCTTACGAATTTCGCGGTCGCCTGCGGCGTGCATTGACTGCGCTAAATGTGCGAAGGCTTGTCCTTCGTCCCTCCCGGTCGACAAGCTGGTCACAATCAAGTCAGCCGAGTGCACGGGATGCCTGGAGTGTGTTGCGATCTGTCCCGCAGAAGGCGCTCTTGGGATGGCATTGCCACCGTGGCCGGAATCGCCGCGGCAGCGCGTGCCGTTGTGGGCGATGGCCGCCGGAATTGCCGTTCTATTCGTTGGAGTGGTGGGTTTCGCCAAGAGCGCGGGCTACTGGAATGGCGACGTCCCGTCCGCGGTTTACCGCCAGCTTGTCCCGCACGCTGAGGAAGTTGCGCATCCGGCGGAGTGACCGCCAGGCGCTTACGAGTAAAGCTGGATCGGCTGGACGACGCGGTTGATGGTGCCGGACGGACTGGGCTGATCCGGTTTCAGGCCGCAGCGCATCGAGGCAAACAATCCCAGAAGCTGTCCGAAGATTACGTCGAGCACCGGACGGTGATAGTCAGGAAAATCGTCGGGACACCCCAGCGACAGAACGTGATCGGCCAACTCGGAAGCGTCGCTGCCCGACTGGGCTGTAACGGCAATTCTGACTTTCCCGAGGCCTTTGCGGTCGACTTCGCGGAGCAGGTCGAGTTCGTAACCACGGCGGCGGCGCTCGCTGGAAAGATAACTCACGAAAATCGTGTTGCCGTCGACACTCGACATGGGCCCGTGACGCAGGCCAAGCGGCGTTTCCGCCAGTGTGGTCACTTGACCGGAACTCAACTCCACAACCTTCAATGCAGATTCGTCGGCAATGGCGCGGAGAACTCCTGCGCCAACGAAGCATGCGCGGGTGCATCCGAGCGAAGTCACGTCTGCCGCAGTCTGAGCAGCGAGGGGGAGGAACCGGCGTCCGGCCTCCGCCATTTGCGTGACCGGACGCTCGAAGCGATCAATCTGGTCCGCATGGGCGATGCATTGCCCGGCGAGAAGCATGTTGGTGAAGGAACTGGTCATGGCCAGTCCGCGGTCGTTCACGGCGTCGTCAAGTATGATGGCAAGCGTGTTGCTGGAATGACGTGCGCTCAATTGCGCCATCTTCCCCTTCGGATTGCAAGTGATCAGCAGGTGCCGGATAGACGGGTGCCGTTCCAGAGCACGCTCCAGCAGCGCCACACCCTCCGGACTGTCGCCGGAGCGCGACATGGAAATCCAGAGATAATCCCTGCCGGGATGATGAAAATCTTCGAAGTCTGTCAGCATCGTCGTGCTGGGAACGGGAAACACGTCACAGGCCCAGCGGTGCCGCAACAGCGGGGCGAGAGCCCGCGCGCTGTAGTCGGAAGTTCCGGCTCCGAGAATGTAGACGGTTGGCGGAGTTTTCGAATCGCGGACGCCAGCCTGCTTCAGCACCGAGAGGACATCGCCGCTTTGCGTGCGGCAGTGTTCGTAGGTCTTGATCCAGGTATCGGGCTGTTGCCAGATTTCGAGTGGGGTATGCTTCAACCCGCGCGCCAGCTTTTCCTGCTCGGACAGTTCGAGCAGCGAGCGCAGGGGATCCACCAAGGTTCCTCCGGTCTGGGGCATATCGCCTTGTAGTTTATTACATTTGACCCGCCTTGAGAAAGCATTCGTAAGGAAATGAAATCTTCCGATGCACGGGAAAGCGCGTAGATCACTAACATTCAGCTCTTGCCGGCTTCGTAGTATCTGCCGTTCGATTCCTCGCCCATCACTGCAAAATCACATTTCGACGTGTCGAGCGGATCGGTCTTGAATGCGAAGTCGATCGAGGGGACGCGAACGCTCGCTTCCAATTTGGCGGTCGCCTTGAAACCTTGAAACCGATACTGCCGCATCGGGTCTTCGTATTTGACGGGCTCGTCAGTCGCGGCGAGGACGAGCTTGAAATCCAGAAATGCTGGGGTAGATTCCGCATCCAGCGCAGGCCAACGCGGCTGGTCGACGATTGGCACGTTGGTCATCTGCAGTGTGGCGGTTTTTCCGTCCGAACTGAAGGTGAGACCGTCGGCGGGTACGGGAGTGACCCAGTAGAGGCCTTCGGATGAGATGGGTGGATGGAAATCGTGAAATTGGTTCGCAGGGACAGCCTGTCCCTTGAATAGCGTGAGTCAGGTGTGCGCGAAGATGCCTTGATGCGGCAGCCGCGCCGCCCAGTACTCGCCCGCCATGTAACTGTAGTCCGTGGTCGGCGTTCCCCAAGCCTGGCGATTGCCATGGTTATCGGACCCCATACCGTGAAAGCCACTGCAGCGCGCCAGCTTTCCTTTGAAGTGATAGATGTTTGAAAGCTCGACGTTCGGACCTGCCGGTTGATTGTGATTGCCATTCTTATCGAGCCAGGGAATGGGATACGGGCACGAACCACCGTTCGCGGGCTGACCGCTTGCAGGAATCACTGGCGCGCACGGTTGCTGCAGGTTTTGGGAGTGAGCTGGCAGTGCTTTCAAAGAAGCGGCGGTGGCAAGTCCAAGTCCGAGCCATCGGCGACGCGTGAGCCCATTTGCGGCGATTTCCATTCGAGCCATGCATGCATCCTCATTGGGTAAGGTTAGGATTTTTGGCCCAGAGAATCTGGGACGATAGTCTAACCCCAATTTTCAGATTGCGTTGGCCTCGACGCTTGGCTTACGTTTGCAGCGCTTTTTCTTGCTGACCTGGCTTCGGTCGAGATTACCAATTTTTTCACGACCCTTCTGAAAATGTGGGCAAATCAAAGAGACACGCCGGTCGGTGCTGTATACTCCTCGCGCAATTTTGGGAACACGAGTACGAAACATTCTCTCGGAGGAGAAAACCAGGTGAGCGATACGACTGAAGCCATCGCAGCTGTCGCAAGGGACAAGGCCCGGCGGCGCACCAATGTGCAGAGATTCGGAAGCATGATGAAGGGCAAAATCGACAAATGGAAAAAACCTCGCAATTTAATCAATCTGGCAGCGGAAGCCGCGATTAACGCGATTCCGATCCCAGGAATAGGGAATGCCGCCGACTGGATTAAAGAAAAAGCGATGGCATATTTCCGTGACAAACAACATGCTGCTCGGCTGAAGGGAGCCCGCGCGAATCGAGATGCTGCCGGAGCCGGCATCGATGAAGATTACAAGGTCTTGAAATTCGAGATTAAAGATCTCGACCCTTCGAATCTCGACAAGTCGCGCAAAAAGGTGGCGCAGGAATTAAGAGCTTATAACGTGCTTGCACAAGACAGATCGATGGCACCATGCAGACGTGCCTATCAACTGGCTTACCGGCTTGAGCGGGCACAATACCGTGCGGAAAGACTGCATATCCTCGGGGCTACACTGCAAAGACTTGGAGCAGACCTCGTCGAGTTCACCGATCAAGTTGAAAAAAACCTGGCCAGCAAGCGAGAAGATCTACCCGATGATTTAGATGTGATGCTTGCTGGTGCTGATCACAGCAAGTGCAAATCACATTGCTTTCAAACGGAAGAAGGTCGCTTTCGCATGCAGCAGGGTCTGGAGACGGTCAGCCTGCTTTCCGGTGGGGGGAACAACAACAACAACAACGACGATGACGATTTTTAATGAGCTCGCTGGGAAATGATGGCCGCGAATCTTGAAGCCCCGGGGGAGAGCGTTGCGTTGGAAGTATACGAGCCAGCGCGACACACGAGGGGTGCGCTTGCTGAATTAACGGGTTCGCTAAAGCTAGCGGTGGAGAACAAGGCAATCGATCTGGATGGGCGTGCTTGGTCGAATCTCAACTCGGTTTGAGCCCGCCCGCAGCTTCACAATGTGGGAAGTTGTTCCAGAGCTGCGGGGAGTGTCAAAGTTCACAGCCTCTCCGTTGATGATGACGGGGAGGACCTTCGACGAGCTTCCGGAATAGTCGATGGATACCTCGCGATCCGAACCTGCATCGGAGTCGATGTCGGCAAAGATCAGAGCTTCTTTGGAAGGCTTCAACGCCAAGGCGTATCCGCCCGAGCATGCTTCACACTTCACGGGAACCGCATCTCCCGGCCGGACGTTGCCTGGCCACTCCGCTTCGTAAACCGTTCGGCCTCCGTTCGCGAGTGCTCCGGAAATTTTCAGAAACGCAGAAGCGTGGGCTTGCAACTCGGTTGAGTATCCATCTCCGAGTTGACCAAGGTCTTTGTGGGCCCATAAATCGTGCGCGGCCGCATTCGGAGCAAGGCCCAATTCGTTCCATCTGATTTCTGCGGACGTTGAAGACGAATTCAGGTTCAGCAACAGGATTGCCTGGGTTTCGCCAGTCCACTTGCCTAAAGGCTTGGCCCAGACTTCAACTCCGTTCTTTTGGCTGACCCGCCGGAGACCTGCGCCCAACGCATCCTGATCGACCGCGATTGCTTCCGCGTTTGTATAGATGGCGCGGGCCTCGGCGTCGAGGTGGCTCAGGTCGGTACCGGCCCAGAGTGGCGCGGAGGAGATCGTCCACATGGAAAAGTGGGAGCGCGCTTCGTCCGGCGTCAAGCCGCGATTGCCGACTTCGAGCATGTCCGGATCGTTCCAGCCGTTGGGGGCTGTGAAAGCGGCCTGCGCGGCGTTCAACTCGAAGTTGCGTACCACTGCGCTCCATGCGACGCGGTTTGCTTCGTAGCTGATGTCTTCCGTTGTTCGCCAGAGTTGCGCCATGCCGGGTGCCCACTCCCATGGACGCTCTTCTCCCCATGAGCATATGTAGAGCAGCATGGGGCGGCCGGTTTTGCGGATGCCTTCGGCCATGCGCCCGTAAAGTTCCCTTCCTGAATGATTCTTGGGCTTGTTGCAGTAATCGACTTCGATGAGATCGATCCCCCAGTTGGCGAATGTCTGGGCATCCTGCGATTCATGATCGTAGCTGCCCTCGTAGTGTGTCTTGGAGTAGCAGGTGTAGGGGCCGACGTCGGTGTAGATGCCGGCTTTGAGGCCGCGTGCGTGGATGTAGTCGACCAGCGCTGGAATTCCGTGCGGGAAGCGCTTGGAATCGGGGACGACCTGGCCCGAGGCATCGCGGCTGGGTGCAATGCATTCCTGAATGATCAGGTAATGGTAGCCGAGATCGCGCATGTCGGTGGAAACCATCGCGTCGGCCTGATCGCGAATAGTCTGTTCGTCATAGTCGCAGAAGTAGTAGTTCCAGCTGGCCCAACCCATGGGCGGAGTCGGAGCGAGGCTGGCCTGGGAATTCTGCGCGGTCGCCAGGCAAGAACAAAGGATGGTGAAGGTGAGAATTGCCAGCGGGAAGTCGTTAGTGAAGAAGAAATGGATCGTTGAGGGTTGTGCTTTCATGCGATTTTCGGATTCCAGGGCCAAGAGCTTGCGGCGCAATTCTACACTTGGGGCTTTGAAGGCGCTGCGGCGGTTTCGTTCGGGTACGAATTGGTGCGGGATTAGTTCAAAGGCTGCGAGACCGGGCGGCCTCGCGACCGCTGGAGGGACGCGTGGCGCCGTTATGCCAGTTTGGGAATAAAAACCGCAGGGCCGAGGATTCCCTCGGCCCTGGTGCCATCTGCTTCTGTTAAGGCCTATCTTGTTCTACTTCTGCTCTGGAGGATTCGGGGCCGAATCAGAAGGCGGTCCGTCGTGATGTCCCATCCACTGTTCGCGCCTGCTTTGTATTTCATCGAATTTCTTCTGCTGGTCGGAATCAAGGAGAGCGCGAATCTGATCGTTGGAGGTTTTGTGAATGGTCATCATCCTGGAGCGGCGGTCTTCCTGCGAGACTGAAGAATCGGAGTGGAGCTTTTCCATCTGCGATTGTTCGTCCTTCAAAATGTTCAGGACTTTCGGCTGCTGATCGGATGTAAGGTTGAGTTGCTTATTCAGCATGGCGGCGCGGCGCGCCGGGTCCATGCGGCCGTGGCCATGATGCATGCCTTCGCCCGCGGGCGGCGCTTGCTGATCGGCGGCATCCTGCGAGAAAGCCGCGGTGGATAGTGCTGCGAAGAAACAAGCCAAGGTCAACGCGAGCCATGATCGTTTCAACATAAGGTCTCCTCTTCGACTGGTGCGGAATACATCTGTAAGAACCAGATTATGCGCAATGAGTTGCGGAGTTGGCGAAGGTTTTACGAATCTTTACCTTTGAATGATGGAGTCCGTACAGACTCTGCGAAACAATAGACAAATCTCTACGGCGGTTCCGAGAGTGTACTCGTATGATCGCTTGTACGCAACGGGAGTAGTGTCGAGAAGAGGCGATGATCGCAAGGTCCCGGCTGAACCTCATTTGGGTTGTCGCGAGCCTTGGGCTCGCCCTTTCCGCGGACTCCGTTCGCGCGCAAAATGATGCCGCGCCTCCCGCGGCGGCGCAATCCACTTCGACTTCCGGAACAATTTCAGGCCTGGTCAAGGCCGGCAACATGCCGATTCCCGGTGCTACGGTCACGATCACGGGAAGCACGGATTCCCAACCTATTACCACGTGGACCGACGTCCAGGGGCGGTACTCTGCCCGGGTTCCAGCGGCCGGCACTTATACCGTGCGCGTGGAGATGATGGCCTTTGCGAAACGCACGCAGCAGGTGACCGTCGACGCAGTGCACCAGAGCGTGCCCGCGAATTTCGAGTTGATTTTGTTGTCGCGCAGCCTGGAGACCCCATCACAGCCCAAAAGAGCTCCAGGACAGGTTGGCGGACAACGGGGGTTCCAGAATCTTTCCATCTTGCAAAGCATGGCGCAGGATTCGGGAAATAATTCCATGAGCGACGTTGTGCCGTCGGGTATGCCGGTGCCGGGTATCGATCCGAACAGTGCGACGGAATCGGTTGCAGTTTCCGGAAACCCTTCTTCCACGAATAACGGTCTCAGCTTCGACGATTTGCAGCAGCGCATTGGCGACGCCCGACAGATGGGTGGCGGATTCGGCGCGCCGGGCGCCTTTGGAGGACCGGGCGGCGGATTTGGCGGGCCTGGAGGGTTTGGCGGTGGCGGCGGTGGGCGTGGCATGATCATCGGGCGTCGCGGTTTTGACATCAACCATCCGCACGGATCGATTTATTACGGCATCGGAGATTCGGTGCTCAACGCCTCTCCTTACGCGCTGGCGGGTGAACCGGCGACGAACCCGTCTTATCTGCAGAACAGCTTTGGCGGCTCGGTGGGCGGGCCGCTGAACATTCCCAAGATTTACCACGGCGGCACGAAGACGTTTTTCTTCGTGAATTACAACGGGCGGCGCGGGGAAAATCCTTTCGACCAATTCTCGACAGTCCCGACATTGCTGGAAAGGCAAGGAAATTTCTCGCAGACGCAGGTGCAAGGACAGCCGGTGACGATCACGGATCCGGCGACGGGCTTGCCATTCGCCAACGACACGCTCCCGCAGGTCAATCCGATCGCGCAGGGATTGCTGCAATATATCCCGCTGCCCAATCTTCCCGGAAGCCTGCAGAACTTTCATTTCGTGACGTCGGCGAAGAACAGCAGCGACGATTTGAATGTGCGCGTGAACCATACGCTGGGCGCGGCTCCCACCACGCCACGAAGAAGCGGAGGCGCTGGTGGTGGCGGAGGACGGGGCGGTGGCGGTCGCGGGGCCCCGCGCAACAGCCTGACGTTCGGATTCCACTATCACGGAGCAAATTCGAGCATCACGAATCCGTTTCCCAGCGTGGGCGGAAGCACCGCGATTCGCAGCTTCGACGTGCCGCTCGGATATATCCGCAGCATCGGAAAGCTGACGAACAGTTTGCGCTTCGACTTCAACCGCAGCCGAACACGCACGCAGAACCTGTATGCGTTCAACAGCGACATCGACAACACGGTCGGAATCACGGGGGTTTCCACGAACCCGTTCGACTGGGGGCTGCCGAATCTATCGTTCAAGGATTTCACCGGACTTCAGGATGTGACGCCTCAGTTGCTGCGCAATCAGACGTTCACTTTTTCTGACAGCGTCGTTTACACGCACGGGAAACATACTTTTCGCTGGGGCGGAGATTTTCGGCGAATCCAGCTCAACACCGAAACCAGCGGCAACGCGCGCGGGACTTTCGTTTTCACCGGGATCAACACGGGCTTCGACTTTGCAGATTTTCTTTACGATGGAACGTTGAACGGCCAGACGGCGCTTGGCCTGCCGCAGCAAACCTCGGTGCAGTATGGCGACGACAACTATCACTTTCGCGGAAATTACTGGGATGCATATGTGCAGGACGAGTGGAAGCTGCGCAGCAACGTCACGCTGAACCTTGGCGTGCGCTACGAATATGTTTCGCCGCTTAGCGAAGTCGACAAACGCATCGCTAACCTGGATCTTTCGCCGGGAGTCCTGACCCAGCAGGCAGGGCTGACGGCGTCGGCAGTCGCAGTCGTGTTGCCCGGGCAGACGGGACCTTTCAGCGGAGGCCTGCCGAACAGCCTGGTTCGCCCGGATCGCAACAATATTGCGCCTCGAATCGGTTTTGCCTGGAAGCCGTTTTCGAAAACCGTGGTGCGCGGCGGATACGGGATTAACTACAACACCGGGGCTTACCAGGGGATTGCACAGCAGCTTGCGTTCCAGCCGCCATTTTCGACTGCGGCCACCAACATTCAAAGCGTCGCCGGTGATATCACGCTGCAGAATGGCTTCCCGACGCTCGCTGCGAACGGGATCACCAACAACTACGCGGTGAATCCGGATTACCGGCTGGGGTACGTGCAAATTCGCAACCTGGATATTCAACAGCAGATCCGCCCGACGATTCTGCTCAATATTGACTACACCGGAACGAAAGGGACGGCGCTGGATGTGTTGGAGGCGCCGAACCGGACATCGACCGGAATTCTGATTCCGAATGTGCAGGCGTTCACGTATGAGAATTCAGTGGGAGACTCCGAGGCGAACGCGGGGACGGTGCGGTTGCGCAAGCGACTGGCGCACGGATTTTCGATTGGCGGGACTTACACATTTTCCAAGTCGATCGACGATGCTTCATCGATTGGCGCAGGCGCCACTTCGAGCGCGTCTCGCGCGGGGCTTGGAGGAGGCGGCACGGGCCCAGGCGGAGGCGGGCCGGCGGCATCGGTAGGGACCGGGACGTCCAATGTGGCGCAGGATCCGAATCAAGCGCACCTGTCGGAGGAGCGTGGGCTTTCCAGTTTCAACCAGACGCACCGGTTCACGGCAGATTATCTGCTGGAGTTGCCGTTTGGGCAGGACAAACGCTGGCTCTCCGGCGTGAGCCCGATGCGCGCGATCTTCGGCGACTGGCAGTGGAGTGGAGATTGGACCGTTACATCCGGATTGCCGTTTACGCCGCGAGACCTGGGTAGCATCACAGACGTGGCGCGCGGCACAAACGGAACGCTGCGGCCGGACCTGGTTCCGGGGCAAACGGTGAGCCTCGGCAATCCGTCGATTGCGGAGTGGTTCAATACCGCGGCGTTTGTGGCGCCACCCATCGGCACTTACGGAGATGCGCGGCGCAACAGCATCATCGGCCCGGGAAGCCTGATTTTCGATATGGCTTTCACCAAGGTGATCCCGCTGAAGGAATCGCGGGTGCTGGAGTTCCGGGCGCAAGCCAGCAATATCTTCAACCATCCCAACTACTCGGCGATCGACACTTCGCTCACGTCGCCGACGTTTGGCCGGGTTACGGGAGTGGGCGGGATGCGGCAGATTACGTTGACGGCGCGGTTTCGGTTCTAACGGGATTCGATATGGTGTTGCACACAGAACGACGCTTCAACTCAGTCGTGACGATGATCGCGGCGGTTTCTCTGCTCGTCGCTTCTCTGCCTTTGTCCTTGTTATCGCAGCAGGCTGCGGACTATACGTTTCACGTGCAGTCGGATCTGATCCTGGTGAATGTGACCGTCCGGGACAAGAGCGGGTACGTGGTGAAAGATCTGAAGCCTGAGAATTTTACGGTCCTTGAGGACAATAAACCGCAGAAGGTTGTGTCGTTCGATATTGAGAATATGGACGCGGTCGCGAACCAGGACGTCGCTCAGGCCAAAGCGCTGTCAGGGCTGGCTGCAACTCCCGCAGCGAGTGCGAACAATGCGGCTCCGACCGCGTCAGATGCCGCGAATCAATTCAAAGACCGGCGGCTGATCATCCTGTTTTTTGATCTCTCAGCAATGGAGCCGGATGAGATCGATCGCGCCGTCACCTCAGCGCAACATTATGTCGACACGCAGATGGCGCCCGCGGACCTGGTCGCGATTGTGTCGCTCGGCAGCGCGCTGCTGGTGAACCAGGATTTCACGTCCGATCATGACTTGCTGAAGAAGGAGCTGCAGAATTTCAGTACGGGAAGCGGCCAGGGCTTTGAGGAAGGAACGACCGGATCGACTGAAGGCACTCCGGATACCGGGCAGCCCTTCACAGCCGATGATACGGAGTACAACATTTTCAATACTGACCGGCGGCTGGAGGCCTTGCGGTCCGTGGCCGAGAAGCTTTCGCACGTGCAGCAGAAGAAATCGCTGATCTATTTCTCGAGCGGGATGGACCGGACAGGAATTGAAAATCAGTCCGAGTTGCGGGCGGCGGTGAATGCGGCGGTGCGCTCGAACCTTGCGATCTACACCATGGACCTGCGCGGGCTGCAGGCGATCGTCGCCGGCGGCGAGGCGCAGAACGCAAGCATGCGCGGAACTTCGGCGTACTCAGGCCAGTCGATGATCAATGCATTCAATTCGAACTTCACAACGCAGGAGACACTGGTCACGCTAGCCAGCGACACCGGCGGACGCGCCTTCCTCGACTCCAACGACTTCGGACAGGTTTTTAAGGGAGTGCAGCAGGACACGTCGACCTACTACCTGCTGGGATACCGCAGCACGAATCCGGCGCGGGATGGGCGGTATCGGCACATCACGGTAAAAGTAAATGTTCCCGGGATGAAGATCGATTTCCGGCGCGGCTACTATGCGCCTGCGGATTACCAGCACTCAACCAAGGAAGACAAGGAACTTCAACTGGAGGAGGCGCTGGCCTCGGAACTTCCGGTCACGGATGTGCCCCTCTATTTGAGTACCGCCTACTTCCGCATGGATGCGAACAAGTTCTTCGTGCCGATTTCGTTGGCGGTGCCGGGATCGCAAATTCCGTTTGTCCGCAGCAGCGACCGCGACAAAGCCACGCTGGATGTGATCGGGATGGTGGAGGATCCCGCACATCATCCGCTCGAGCGCATTCGCGACACGCTGAAACTTGCGGTGGATACGTCGTCGGAAGTGCAGAAGAAAAATGTGCAGTACGACACTGGCGTGACATTGCCGCCGGGCAAGTTCCACTTGAAGTTTGTGGTGCGGGAGAACCAGACGGGCCGGATGGGGTCTTTCGAAACGGACCTTGATGTGCCGGACCTGAAATCGCAGCCGCTAAAGATGAGTTCGATTGTGCTGGCGAGCCAGCTGCAGCCCGCTAAAAAGGGAGCGGCTGCCAATCCGCTGATCCGCGACGGGCAAGAGATCATTCCTAACGTCACGCATGTGTTCTCTTCGGGGCAGCATATGCGGCTTTATTTCGAGGTTTATGATCCGGCACGGTCGGCGGCCTCGGGACAGACATCGACGCCAGGAGTTCATCTACTCGCTAGCGTTGCTTTCTACCGCGGCAACAACAAGGTGTTCGAGAGTTCGCTGGTGGAGTTGACGGAACTGAATGCCCGCGAGCGCAAGGCTGGCGCGTTTCAGCTCGACCTTCCTCTTGCCTCGCTCAAGCCGGGTTTCTACACATGCCAGGTCAATGTGGTCGATGACGCGGCTGGCCAGTTTCTATTTCCGCGCCTGGCTCTACTGATTCGTCCTGATAAAACGGAACCTGCCACGTCCGCAAAGAATTAGCGCCCGAGCGCTCGGCTTCTTCGCCGCACTTGCCAAATGCGGCGAAGAACTACCGGGCCGTCAACTGCACAAAGTTGAAACTGGGGTTTGGGGAATGTGCAGCGCGATCGATCGTTATGCGCATCCTCGATGATGGCTCCGGTCATGTCAAAGGCAATGTTTGAATCCGAACAATTCGTGATCTCGATGGATTCTCGCTTGCGAATCGCTGGCGTAGGTTAGTACGGAATCTTGTTCGGCTTTTCCTGCCAGGCGCAGAAGGCGGCGAGGGCCTGATCGTGCATGATCTGGATCATCGGAATCTTGCGGTCTGAAAAAGCCTGGCCGAATTCACGGTAGATGAACGAGTCGTCGAAGCCGATGCGGGATGCGTCGGAGGCGAGGTTGCCGAAATGGATGGTCTTGAGGTGCGCCCAATAAATCGCGCCGAGGCACATGGGGCAGGGCTCGCAGGAGGTGAAGATTTCACAATCTTTCAGACTGAAGGAGTTCAGACGGGTACATGCAGCACGGATCGCCATGACTTCAGCGTGAGCGGTGGGATCGTTCACAACCGTTACCCGGTTAACGCCTTCGGCAACGATTTGGCCGTCCTTGACGATGACGGCTCCAAAGGGGCCACCGCCGGAAGCGACATTATCGAGGGAGAGTTGAATCGCGCGCGCCATGAAAGGGTTGTCCATGTGGTTTCGTTTGGCTGGGAACTCACCAGCGGTGCGCGGTTGCGCACAATCGCGAAGTCGCGTGAGTGGTCGACATGGACTTGGTACGCACAGTTTCGCTGGGCTGGAGTATATGCCGGATCGGCGAAGAGCGTAAAGCGTTCTGCCGATGGGTCGAAACAGGCTTTCGAATTGAAAAGCACGGCGCTTCCGGATAGGCTTGATCCTCCGAATTCGTTGTAAACAGGAGCGGAGGGTGGGGTTGCGGGCCATGATTTCGCGGCGGATCGTGACGCCGCACGGGGTCCGGCCGGGCGCCGTCCTGGTGGAGGGAGAGCGGATCCGGAGCGTCGTTGCCGAGGCGGAAATCCCCGATCAAGCGGCGCGTGAAGATGTCGGGAACCTGGTTTTGCTGCCCGGGCTGGTGGATTCGCACGTTCACATCAACGAACCGGGACGAACCGATTGGGAAGGCTTTGAGACTGCAACGCGCGCGGCGGCAGCCGGAGGCTGCACGACGGTAGTGGACATGCCGCTGAATTGTGTGCCGGCCACGACTTCGGTTGCCGCGCTCGTGGCGAAGCGAGCCGCGGCCCAGGGAAAGTGCCGAGTGGACTGGAGAGCGTGGGGAGGCGTGGTCCCGGATAATGCGGATGAGATCGAACCGCTCGCGCGCGCTGGCGTGCCGGGATTCAAGTGTTTCCTTGTGCCTTCGGGGATCGACGAATTCGCAATGGTGCGTGAACCGGATTTACGCAGGAGCCTTCCGCACTTGGTGAGAACGGGATTGCCGCTGCTGGTGCACGCGGAACTTCCTGAGCCGATCGAGGTAGCCACAGAATGTTTGCGCGGTGCGGACTGGACCCGCTACGAAACCTATTTGTGCTCACGGCCAGATGAAGCAGAACGGGCTGCCATCGGGATGATGTTGCGGTTGTGCGGCGAGTATGGGTTTCGAGTGCACATTGTCCATCTTGCGACCGGCTCAGCACTCGACATGTTGCGGAAGGCACGTGGGCAGGGGCTGGATGTTACCGTGGAATCCTGCCCGCACTACCTGCACTTTGCTGCCGAGCAGATTGCGGACAACGACACGTTCTCGAAGTGCGCTCCACCGATCCGTAGCCGGGAGAATCGCGAGCAGTTATGGGACGGCCTGCGCGAAGGAGTGATCGACATGGTCGTAACCGATCACTCGCCTTGCCCTCCCGAGATGAAGCGAGCGCAAGAGGGAAACTTTCAAAGTGCATGGGGAGGGATCCCGAGTCTCTCGCTGGCGCTGCCGGTGATGTGGACGGAGGCGCGGCAGCGCGGATTTGAGCTAACAGATATTGCGCGCTGGATGGCTGAAAAGCCGGCACAATTGGCTAGATGCGGGCTGCGCAAGGGGCGAATCGCCGATGGTTGCGACGCCGACCTGGTCGTGTTTGATCCTGACGCGGAGTTCGCGGTGTCCGAAGACCGATTGCATCATCGGCATGCAGTGTCCCCGTATCTTGGGGAGAAGCTGCGCGGCGTCGTGAAGCGGACGTATCTGCGGGGCGAATTGGTGTATGACGACGGAAGATTCCCCGGGACGAATCGCGGAAGGGAGATCGAGCGGCAAGCGCGAGTTTCATGACGACGGAACGCATCATCGGAGTTTCGGTGCCTCGCAAAGAAGGACGCGACAAAGTCACCGGGCAGGCACAGTACATTGACGATCTCTCGTTTCCTGGAATGCTGCATGGAGTCACCGTCCGCAGCACGATTCCGCGCGGCAAGATTCGAAATATCACCTTTGGGCCGGGAATCGAATGGAATGAATTCGTCATTGTCAGCGCGAAAGATATTCCGGGCAAAAATTGCGTCACACTGATTGTCGATGATCAGCCTTGCCTTGTGGATGGCGTGGTCAACCATCCGGAAGAGCCGATCCTGTTACTCGCTCATCCGAACCGGCACGCCTTGCATCAGGCAGTGGCAGCGGTCGCGATGGAATACGATCCGCTGCCCGCGATCTTTACCATCGACGAGAGCGAGCGAAAGACCCAGATCGTGTGGGGCGCGGACAATACGTTCAAGACATTCCTGGTTGAAAAGGGCAACGTCGACAGCGTCTGGGAGCAGGCGGATCACATTGTCGAGGCCGAGTACACGACCGGCGCGCAGGAGCAGTTGTACATCGAGAACAACGGCATGATTGCCAGCTTCGATGCGACGAGCGGGATTACGGTCTGGGGCTCGCTACAGTGTCCCTACTACGTGCACAAGGCGTTGATGAAGCTGTGCAATCTGCCGGAGAACAAGGTTCGCGTGGTGCAGACGGAAACCGGAGGCGCATTCGGCGGAAAGGAAGAGTATCCGTCGATGATCGCGTGCCACGCGGCGTTACTGGCGATCAAGTCGGGCAAGCCGGTCAAGATCATGTATGACCGCATGGAAGACATGACGGCGACCACGAAGAGGCACCCGTCACGCACGCGGCACCGGACCGCGGTCAGCAGCGATGGCAGGATTCTTGGAGGTGAGATTGAATTTGTTGTCGACGGAGGCGCTTACGCGACGTTGTCGTCGGTGGTACTGTCGCGGGGAACGATTCATGCCGGAGGCGCCTATTATTGGCCAAACATCCGGATTCGCGCAAAGGCGGTGGCGACGAATGCTCCGCCGCACGGGGCGTTCCGCGGGTTCGGAGCGCCGCAGAGCCTGTTCGCGTTGGAACGGCACATGGACCGGATTGCCGAGGTTGTAGGACTGTCTCCGGTGGAAATCCGGCGCAGAAATTTTCTGAAGACGGGCCAGACGACCTCAACCGAGCAGATCATTCATGAGCCGATCGACATGGATCAACTGCTCGGACGCGGGCTGGAGCTGGCGGACTATCGCGCGAAGAAGGAGCAATTCCAAAAAGCGAACAAAACAGGCCGCCGCAAGAAAGGCATTGGCATTGCCACGTTTCTGCACGGTGCGGGGTTTACGGGATCAGGCGAGCGTTACCTGGCGTCGCAGGTGCGCGTGGAAGGCTTGGCGGACGGGCGAGTTCGTGTTCTGGTATCAAGCACCGAGTTTGGACAAGGCACAAAGACGGTGCTGTGCCAGATCGCGGCTGAAGAGCTGAACCTGCCCTATGACTTGGTCGAGATTGCGCAGCCGGATACAGATCAAGTTCCCAACAGCGGGCCGACGGTCGCGTCGCGGACCGTGATGGTCGTCGGAAAACTGGTGCAGTCGGCGGCATTCGGGCTGCGGCAAACCCTGCTTGCGGCAGGCTTGACGGAGGAATATTCAGCGAAAGAATTCCTGGCTGCATGCTCGCGGTATGTGGCGCAGCATGGCGAACTGAAATCATGGGCGCGGTACGAACCTCCGCCGGGCATTTTCTGGGATGACGAAAAGTATCGGGGAGAAGCTTATGCCGCTTATGCATGGGCCGTGTATATCGCGGAGGTCACCGTCGACCTGGCGACGTACGGCGTCACAGTGGATGATTTCGTCGCATTGCAGGAAGTCGGGAAAGTGCTTCACCCGTTGTTGGCGCGCGGACAGATTACCGGCGGCGTCGCGCAGGGGATCGGCTTTGCACTTTACGAGAAAGTCGTTTGGCAACAAGGGCGCATGGCGAACGGGCAGATGACAAACTACATCATGCCGACCTCAGCCGATCTGCCTGCGATCCGTGTTTATTTTGAAGAGCTGGGAAATGAGCACGGGGCGTTCGGGGCGAAAGGCATTGGGGAGCTGCCAATGGATGGGCCCGCGCCAGCGATCGTAAATGCAATCGCGGATGCCCTGGGCGCGCCGTTCGACTCAATTCCCTTGCTTCCGGAAGACATCTTCCTAAAGCTGACCGGGCAGCTGCGGCCGGAAGGTTCCCTTGTTCCCGAGGGCGTGCGATGAGTGAATCGCGGCTTCGCGAGATTTCCCTCACGGTAAACGGCGCACGTCAGACGATTCGCGCACTCCCCATGGAGCGGTTGCTGGACGTGCTCCGCGAGCGGCTGCTACTGACGGGCACGAAGGAAGGTTGCGGCGAAGGCGAGTGCGGATCGTGCTCGGTGCTGATGAATGGAAGCCTGGTGAACAGCTGCCTGGTGCCGTTGTTGCAGGCGGAAGGGGCCGAGGTCACCACGATCGAAGGTCTCGCACCGGGCGCGCAACTCAACTCACTGCAGCGGGCATTCCTCGATTTCGGAGGAGCGCAGTGTGGAATCTGCACGCCCGGCATGATCATGGCGGCGTCTCACCTGCTCGGCAAAAAACCCCGGCCGACGCCAGATGAAATCAAGGAAGGACTCGCCGGCAACCTCTGCCGGTGCACAGGGTACGCGCAGATTTGCGACGCCGTGGCGGCCGCGGCTCGTGGAGATGCGGGATGAGAGCGAATCCCGCCGAATACGAACTGATAGCGCCGGGAAGCCTTGGCGCTGTGGTCTCACTTCTGTCGGAACAGCCGAACCAGTGGCTGCCCATCGCCGGTGGAACGGACTTGATGGTGCAGTATGCCGCCGGAAAGCTTGCGGCCCGGAAGCTGGTCAGCCTCTGGAATCTTCCGGAACTTCGAAGCATTCTCGTTGGGGACGGGGAAATCGTCATCGGCGCCTGCTGCACCTATACCGACCTCCTAGAACACCAGATTGTCCGCCGCGAATTTCCGCTGCTCGCCACCGCGGCCCGGTGGACGGGAGGAGTTGCGAATCAGAATCGCGGGACCTTGGGCGGGAATATCGTGAACGCATCTCCGGCTGGAGATTCGCTTCCCGCGCTCCTCGCATACGAGGCGGAATTGCTTCTGGTGTCGGTGCGAGGAGAACGGCGGGTTCCCTACGTTGATTTTCATACGGGCTACAAGAAAACGCTTCTGGCACCCGATGAACTGATCCGAGCGGTTTGCCTGCCCCGGCACTTCAGCAGTTATATTCCTTACACGCGCAAAGTGGGTGCGAGGAACGCGCAAGCGATCTCGAAAGTGTGCGTGGCGGCGCTGGGGCGGGTGGTGGAAGGAGTGATCCAAGATGTGCGTATCGCCGCCGGCAGTGTGGCCGCGACTCCGCTGCGGCTTCGCGCCACGGAAGCCGCTGTCCGAGGACGGACGGTTGATGCAAGCGTCATTGCCACGGCGCGCCAGTCGGCGATGCGGGAGATTCGTCCGATCGATGATATCCGCTCAATAGCGGCGTATCGCTCTGCCGTACTGGGGAATCTTGTTGAGGAGTTTCTCGAGCAATTCGCTGCCTGGAGGGATCGCGGCCTGGAACGTTGGAACAATCTCAGTCCATCGATGGCAGAAAAAGAGCTCCTGGCTTGTTGCGGCTCAACAGCATGGGCGATGCAACTGGTGAACCAACGTCCCATTCACGACGAGTCGTCGCTGATGGAGGCTTCCGATGAGGTTTGGAATCGTCTCGATGCGAAGGACTGGCTTGAGGCCTTCTCGAAGCATCCGCGAATTGGCGAGGGCAGTGCGCCCGCGGGTGCGGCGGAGCAATCGAAGGCGTGGTCAGCCCAGGAGCAACGAAGTGTGGCAGATGCGCAGCAATCAGTTCTGCAGGAATTGGCGGCCGCGAACCGGGAGTATGAAGAGCGATTCGGGCGCGTCTTCATCGTGTGCGCGACTGGCAAATCAGCGATAGAGATGCTGGAGATTCTGCGACAGCGTCTCAAAAATGACGACGCGACGGAATTACGCGAGTCCGCAGAGGAGCAGCGTAAAATCACGAATCTGCGCTTGAAGAAATGGCTTTCGCAATGAAACGAATCTCGACCCATATTCTGGACGTAGGCCGTGGCATGCCGGCGGCCGAGGTCCCGGTGCGACTGGAACGGCAGGAAGCCCTCGGGGAATGGCGCTTGTTGCAGGAGACAAAAACGGATTCCGACGGGCGTTGCGGCCAGCTACTTCCGGACGATCGTATGCCGCCGGGAGTTTACCGATTAGTCTTCGACACGGCTGCATACTTTAATGCGAATAAAGTCGATGGGCTCTATCCACGGGTTGAGGTCATGTTCCACGTGCGCGACAGAGAATCTGCCTTTCACATTCCGCTCTTATTAAATGCGAACGGCTATACAACGTATCGGGGGAGCTAGGTGGACTTTTCCATCCGCGAGTGGCTGAACCTCGGAGTGCGGTGGTTCCACGTATTCGCGGGGATCATGTGGGTTGGCCAGACCTATTACTTCACGTGGCTTGATGGGCAGTTCACTCGACTGGAGAAGAATGCCGTTGCCGGCGGCGGGCCTGCCTCGATATGGATGGTGCACAGCGGCGGCTTCTATACAGTCGAGAAGAGGCAGACACTCGGAGTGAGCGCGTCGTCGGTGCGCTGGTTCCGCTGGGAGGCGCTGATGACGTGGATCGCCGGCATGGTTCTGCTCGTGCTCGTCTACTACATGGGCGCAGGACTTATCGATCCGGACGTCGCAAACATTTCGAAGGCAGCCGGGATCGCAATCGGAGTGGGCGCGCTTCTTTCCGGATGGATCATCTATGACGTTGCGCTTCGCTCTCCGCTCGGCCGGTCGCAATTCGCGTTTGCGATTTTTGCTTTTGTTATGACGGCCACATACTCCTGGGCACTTTTGCACCTATTCAGCGGGCGCGCTGCCTACCTTCATATGGGCGCAATCTTTGCGACCATCATGACGGCTAATGTGTGGGAGGGGATTCTACCGGCGCAACGAAAGATGCTCGCCGCCGCCGAGTCTGGTGCGACGTTCGATCCGGCGCTGGGAGGGCAAGCGAAGCTGCGCTCCAAACACAATACGTTCATGGCTGTGCCGGTTGTTTTCCTGATGCTCAGCAATCACTACCCGGTTGCAACGTATGGGAACAGATACGCGTGGCCGGTGCTGCTGATCCTGATTCTCGTGGGATGGGCCGCGGCCAAGGTCATCCGCGAAGCTTAGAGCTTGCCGGGCTTACGATTTTCACTATGTCGCCATTGAAGTCGCGTAATGAACTTCGAAAGCTGACGACGGAGGTCATCTCCCGATGCCAGGAGCTGGCGACATTTTCTGAAGATCCGGGCGGGTTGAAACGAACATTCCTGTCGCCGCCCATGCGCGGGGTTCACAAAGAGATCACAAGCTGGCTGAGACCCCTGGGGGCGGAGACTCGTGTTGACGCGGCAGGAAATCTGCGCGCGATCTACCGAGCGGAAGACCCGGATGCGCCACGCCTACTGATTGGATCGCATCTGGATACGGTGCCGAACGCCGGCGCGTTTGATGGAATCCTGGGCGTAGTCATTGCGATTGCGCTGCTCGCTGCGTTGAAGGGGCGCAGGCTTCCTTATGCGATTGAAGTCGTCGGATTCTCGGAGGAAGAGGGAGTACGGTTTGGTACACCATTTATCGGCAGCAGGGCTCTCGTCGGAACGCTCGATGAACGTTTGCTGGGCGTGCAGGACTCCAACGGAGTCACGGTGCGGCGCGCAATCGAAGAGTTCGGGCTCGATCCGACCGAGATTCCAGCGGCTGCGCTGGATGATGACGTGTTCAGCTACCTGGAGTTTCATATCGAGCAGGGTCCTGTGCTTGAGAAACTCGCATTGCCGCTTGGGGTAGTCGAAGCAATCGCAGGACAGAGCCGGTTTGAGTTCAGCTTCGTAGGACGCGCGAATCATGCAGGCACTACTCCGATGGATCAACGATCTGACGCAATGGCCGGCGCCGCTCGATGGATCGGAGAAGTGGAGCGCCTGGCGAAAAAGACTCCCGGACTGGTGGCAACTGTTGGTTCGGTAAAAACTTTGCCCGGAGCAGTAAATGTGATTTCCGGCGAGGCGCTGGCGACGCTTGATGTTCGGCACGGCGAAGATGAGGCCAGGCTCAGGGCGGTGGGCGAGATCACGGAGGCCGCGCAGGACATTGCTAAAGCCCGAGGACTGGCCGCAATCTCGATCGAGACGATGAACCAACCCGCGGTCGTCATGGATCGAGTACTGACCGGCCATATTGAGGAGTCTATCCGGAGAGCGGGTTGCGAGCCGCACCGCATGACCAGCGGCGCCGGTCACGACGCGATGATCCTGGCACAAAAAGTTCCGGTGGGTATGGTATTCCTGAGGACGCCGGGCGGAGTCAGCCATCATCCTTCCGAGTCGGTCTTGTTAGACGACGTCGAGCGAGCGCTGCAGTGCGGACTGCACTTGCTGGACCGACTGGCGCTTTCTACACATTCCAAGAAAAGGACGAACCGTGCCTAACATAGACCTCTACAACGTTGGACAGACGCGGAGTTCCCATCGCCCCGATCATCTGTTATCGACGCCGGACACTTTTGTGCGCACGCCACTACCCGGCATGAAGAAATGTGCAGCTATCGTGCACATCGGTCCGGCATTGGGCGCGGCATTCACGGAGTACACAGCCGAATTTGAAGGCGGTGGCGAACTGGGTGGCACTTCCGCTCAGAGATTTGTCTACGTCATGGAAGGCGCCCTCTCGCTGGAGTTGGACGGCAAGAAAAAAAAGCTTGGCCCTCGCGGTTATGCATTTATTCCCGAGGACACCGAGCATCGCATCAGCGCTTCCAAGGCCAGCCGGGCGGCTGTCATCGAGAAGGCTTACCAGTCGCTGGACTCCGCGGACACGCCGAAAGCGATTGTGTCCAGCGAGGACGCGGTACCTGCCCAGGCGCTGAACAATGATTCCGCTTTACACGTGAAGTGCCTGCTGCCCGACCAACCCAGTTTCGATTTCGCCGTGAACACCATGCTGTACCAGCCGGGAGCGGCGCTCAGCCAGGTAGAAATCCACGTAATGGAACACGGACTGATCATGCTGGAGGGCGGGGGAATTTACCGGCTGGGTGATTCCTGGTATCCGGTCACGGCAGGGGATTTCATCTGGATGGGCCCATGGTGCCCGCAGTGGTTCGGTGCGATCGGGAAAGTGCCGGCGAAATATCTCATCTACAAAGATTGGAACCGGCATCCGCTGGCGGCGCGATGAAACTCCAGATTGATCAGCAACGACTCATGTCGGAGATCGAATCCCTGGCGATGATCTCGGATGCGGAGTCTCCCGCCGTTACCCGCGTTGTGTTTACTCCTACAGAGCGGAGAGCACGGGCGTGGGTGAAGGAACGATGCGCCGGTGCCGGACTGGTGCTCCGCGACGACGCGATCGGCAATACATTCGCGCGCTGGGTTGGCTCCAATGCGCAACTGGCTCCCGTAGGAACCGGGTCCCACATCGACGCTATTCCGAATGCTGGGAAGTACGACGGAGTCGTGGGCGTGCTCGGCGGTTTGGAGGCGATCCGCACGCTGCAGGAGGCGGGTTTTCGGCCAAGGCACTCTATCGAACTCCTGATCTTTGCGACTGAGGAACCGACACGCTTCGGGATTGGATGCCTCGGAAGCCGTCTGCTCTCCGGCTCGATCTCGGCGGACGCGGCGCGCAAGCTTGCGGACAGCAATGGCTCTTCGGTGGAAGCTGTCCGCCGCGAGGCAGGGCTTGCCGGCGAGCTTGATGAAGTGAAATTGCCGAGCGGGTATTACAAGGCATTTCTCGAACTGCACATCGAGCAGGGACCGATTCTTGAGCGCGAAGGCGTGCCGCTCGGCGTGGTGGAACGGATCGCCGCGCCTGCGAGTTTGCGATTAACCATAGAAGGCGCAGGCGGACACGCGGGCGGCGTGCTGATGCCGGACCGGCGGGATGCATTGTGCGCAGCGGCAGAAGTCATTATTGCCGTCGAAAGTGCGGCCAAATCCACCGGAGCGATCGATACCGTAGCGACGGTCGGCATCTGCGATGTATTTCCGGGGGCGGTGAACAGCATTCCTTCGAGAGTTGGGCTCACCATCGATATCCGCGATACGGATCTGAAGCGGCGCGACGGAGTATTGCGCCGGATCGAAGATGCCTGCCAAGCTACGGCCGCAAAGCGCCAGGTCGCGATTCGTACAGAATTGGTCAACGTGGACGCACCCGCCGAGTGCGACGCTGAGGTAGTAGCGACTCTGCGGCAGGCATGCCAGAAGCATGGCTTCAACTTTCTCGGCATGACGAGCCGCGCGTATCACGATTCACTTTTTATGTCGCGCATCGCGCCAGCCGCGATGCTGTTTATTCCCTGCCGCAACGGGTACAGCCATCGTCCGGATGAGTATGCAGCGCCGGAGGATATCGCACGGGGCACGCTGGTTCTGGCAGAAGTATTGGCGGCTTTGGCGATCTGAAAAGTCTCAAGGTTGCAGCCGTTTTCATTCGGGCATAGAAAAGGCGGGCACGTAGCCCCGCCGTTTCAAGTCTTCTTCTCCATCCGGTGGAAGCGATTCGAAATACTCATCGAATCTAAATCGCCTGCTACTGCTCCTTACTTCCTTTGTGATGGAAGAGGCCGTGGAGGAAGCCTCCCTTCTTATTGTTGGCCACAACCGCCGGCTTGCCCTTTGACTTCTTCGTGTCCCCGTTTACAGCCTTCTGCACAAGCTTCTTACCCGCGCTTGCCGCGGCTATCTTGGTCGAATTCTTCGCCATCCCGCTCAGGTCCGGAATGACGATGGGCTCGGAGGTTGTGCCGATGACCTGGAATGGAATGTCGTCGGGCACGTTCTTCAGGCCAACATGGTTCAACCCGAAACGGAGCACGCCATCTCCAGCGATTTTCGCGTCCATCTTCAGTTGCAGATGATTGTCAGCCCCGATCTCTCCGCCGCCAGTGATGGTTCCGATGCCCGCGAAGTGCCCATTCAGATTGCCGATGCGCGTCCCCTTCGGGCTGATGTGTAACTGCGACCCGAGGCTGACGATGGAGAGTTCCGGGCCACTTTTCATGCTTCCCAAGCCCGGCAGCGAAGAGAGTTTCGAGCCCAGATCAAAGCCGGACAAGTGCGCATTCGCGATCTGAACATTTCCGCTGGTGGAAAGATGATCCAGAGGGCCGTCGACAGACAAGTTGGCGTTCACCGTACCGCCATGCAACTTTGACCCGGCCGGTAAGGAAACACCCAGGGCTGGCAGGATACCGACTACGCTATCAAGTGGCACGTGATCTCCGGCAATCTTCATATGAACGGCGGAATTTTCAGCGGCCATCTCGTACGTTCCCGATACGTTCGCTGCGCCCATGCCCGAGGTAATGGCGGCATGAAAGGGGATTTGGTCGGAGTCAGAATGGTTGAGGGGACCTGCTTCGCCGCGAACTTCGATTTTGCCCGCCGTCGTATGGGCCGAAAGTACAAACGACATGGCGCTCTCGAGGGAGACGTTCTTCATGTCAGCATCGATCTCCCGGAAAGCGACCGGATGGCCTTGGTGACCACTCGAGGTCACCTGCAATGTGGCTTTTGAAATCTTGAGATGGTCGAGAACAAGTTCTCTCTTTGCCGGCTCGGCGAACTGGTTCGCGGTTGAATTGGGCTGTTCCGCGCCGGCTGCGGCCCCCAAGGTAGCGAAATTCCACTTGCCCTGGGCGGACTGGATCAGACTGACCTGCGGCTGTTCGACGTTGAGAGAGGTAACGTGCAGCGAGTGAGAAAAGATCAACGAGATCCAGCTCACGCCCACTCCGAGCGACTTTGCCTGGAGGAAGTCGCCGGTCCCGAAGGCAGGGTCATCGGCGACGGAAATCTGATCGACCTTGGCACCTCCGGCCAGAAGCGATAACTCCATGTGGCCGAGGTGGACTTCGCGGCCGAGAGAGGTAGCCAGGCTGGATTCGAGCTGCGGACGGAAGCGATCCATATCCACAAGGTGCGGAAGCGCAAGCATGACGCCCATCATGATTGCTATCGCGATTGCGGCCGTCTTGATTCCTTTGTTTTTCATGATTCCTCTCCTTCTTATGCACGGCTGGGAGCAGCCTTCACTCTGTAGCGCGCTGAATCGCGGGAAAAAGGGACAAAGGTAGCCGGAAAAATCGAAAAAGAAAGCCGCTCCCGAAGGAGCGGCTGTGGGAGACCGTTTTGCGACTAAGCTTCCGCCACCTTCCCTTCCAGAATGGTCGCGTTGGGATGGATCAGCTTCGGGCCCGGAGCCAGTACTTCCTTGATTGCCTTGGCCTGAGAGAGCTGCATCTGTTCGTCTCGAATCTGGCGAAGGCCCTGCTGGACCAACCCAAATACGACGAACCATCCGATGATGCCAAGGCCGATGAGGTGAACGTCGAAAGGCGAGGTAAAGGGCGCGTCCCACGCCATATGCAGCACCATCGGGATCAACATCGTTTTCAGGAAGCCGCCATCGAGAAGCATGTGCATTTGAAAGGGCCGGTCGCCTTTCACGCGCCAAAGGGCTGCGGCGGTGATGGCCGTCCAGGCAACGTGCCCGAACGGGGTCAGCAGGGCGCGCAGTTGAATGACATCGAACATGACGTCGAGCTTTCCCGTTTTCTCTAGGAATTCGAAGGCGTAACCGGCGCTTTCAAAGAATGCAAAACCGGCTCCGACCGCGGCTCCGTACAGCAGGCCATTCAGGATGTACTTGCCTTTGAAGGAGCGGGCCACGATGATTACGGCCAGCAACTTGCCGATTTCCTCGACGATTCCAGCCTGCGAGGCGCCCATCCAGCCGAGATCGGACACGCTGAACCCGATTGAGGCGACGAAGAGAGATACGATCCCGCCGGATGCCACGAGCATCAGAATCCGGTTGAAGGAAATGTTGCGCGGTGCATTCAACTCGAAGAAAAGAATGACGGTTGCAAGTGGGGCGGCCAAAGAGCCCATCATGATCAGCCCAGGGATGAGCTTCGGGTTCTGAAACTGCTGCCAGGCGAGATAGAACCCGAGATAAACCAGCGCCAGGAAGATCAGCACGCGGAAGAAAAACCAGGGTTTGGGCCAGCCGGTTGGAACGTCCTCAATGGCGGGAGTCGTGCGGCTGGTGCCGACGACGAAGTAGTCGTCGATTTCGGTCGCCTCGCGCTTCTTGAAGACGTCGGAGAAGAACTCCCGCAAGCTAAAGCCCTCCAGCCGATCAGTGCTGGCGAAGCTGGAGATGTGGTTCCCGATGGATTCCAGCACGCCGTGACGCGGAGCCGGGGTGTCGGGCGTCGTTTTCAGGTTCTTGTCTTTGTCGGTGGCCTTGCCGCAGTTAGCGCAGAAATGAGCGCCTTCGGAAACCTCTTTACCACATCCAGTGCAGAACATATAAGCCTCCCCAGGCCAATCTCAGCCTTCATCTCATAACGCGACAAAGGCCGCGGCGAGGGGTCATCCCCGTAGCCGCGGCCATGGTCGAAAATTTGGGCTTATGAAAAGAGTCCTCGCAGGGTCGCCATCAGGTCGTGAGGACCTTGAGCCACCGGCTTCGGCGTAACCACGAGCGTATCGGTCAACTTAAATGTCAGGACCGACTCGGCGGGCAGAGCCACGTCATGAGCCTCGCTGGTGGCCGCCGATCCCGCCGCACCCGCCGTCGCTCCTACGGCAGCGCCTATGGCTGCGCCCTTGCCTTTGTGGGCCAGCGCTCCGATGGCGGCTCCAATGACCGCTCCGCCCCCGGCCAGTTTGGCCGTCCGCTTTCCCTGCCCTTGTGAGACGCGAACGACCTCGGCGGTGTGGAGTGGATAGGCGGTGCCTTCCAGAGAAAACGAGGTGAGAGCGACCCTCAGCCGGGCCCCGCCTGCAAGCCGGCCGACTGGAGTGGCCTCGATGACCTTGCCGGAAAATTCAGTCCCGCTGGGAATCACGACCGTGCCGTCAACGAGGATGTCTTTGGCCAGCGTGCCGGAAAAGCTCTGTCCGGCGATGCTGCTCTTCGAACTCACGGTGCGGTCCATACGGAGTTCAATCGCGGTTCCGGGCCCCACGCTCGCGATAACGGGCTTTTTCGCAAATACCTGATGGTTGTAGAGATAGAGCACAACGACGCCAACGATAAGGGCGATCACGGGCCACTTCGTTTGTTGTTTTGACATACCAGCCTCCCCGGTGAAATCTCTCAGGATTTCTGCCTTCACTGGATCACGCGACGGAGCGCGTAAAAGCGGGTCATGGACTCAGGAGATTTTTTGGCCGGGCCGAAATCGACGAGACGAATCGTTGGAAACGTTTTAGCGCGCGGCGCCGGTGGAAGATTTCGCCAGAGCCCGTGAGGCTTTGTTGGCAATCAGGCGAAAACCACGCTGTTGAGCCTGCTCTTTGACCGCTGTGAGCAATTTGACGCCGTCGGCGGGCTTGGAAGAACTCGCCTGGATCTGGCCGAGGGCGAGTTGGGATTCCAACTGCAATCCCAGATAGCCTAATTTCTTGGCGTTGGCGATCGTTTCGGCAAGGGAGCGAATTGCCTGATCGCGGCTCCCAGCGGCAGCCTGAACCTGCGCAGTCGCGATGGAGGCTTGGAGGTGAACGGAAAAATCCTGGCTCTTCGAGAGCAGTTCCCGAAGGGCAGTAGTTTCTTTCTGAGCCTCTGACGTCTTACCCTCGGCCAGCAGGGCCTCGGCGAGGAATGCGTTAGCTAAGACCAGATCATCGCTGAGCCCGTCTGCTCTGAATTGATCCCGCGCTTGCCGAATCTTCTGCTCGGCATCGGCCGCATGACCTTCTTCGCGATCCACGTTGGCAAGCGCCATCTGGGTTTCGGCGGCGTTCCCTTTTTCTTGAATCTGGTTGCGCAGCGCGATGGCCTGGTTGTACTGATCGCGGGCGGCGGCTAGGTCGGCTTCTATTGTTAAAAGGTCTCCCAGGCTGGATAGGGCATAGCCGACGCCACTCTCGTCGCTAAGCTGCTTCGACAGATCGCGCGATTGTTCGAACATCTTTCGCGCGCCTTTCAAGTCTCCCTGCAGATGCAAAACTTCCCCGAGGTTGTACTCAGCGATGCTGACCCGCTGCTGGTCCCCGATCTCGCGGGAAGCGGCAATCGCCTGCTCAAACAATTGCTTGCCCTCATTGAGCTGTCCCTGCCGGTAGACGCGATTCGCGATGTTGTTCAGGACTGCGGCGGCGCTATGCTTTTCGCCGGTCTTCTTGAAGATCGCGAGTGCTTCGCGCAACATTTTCGTCGAACCGGCAAGGTCACCCTGCGCTCCGAGAACGTTGGCAAGGTTGTTGAGGGAGGTCGCTTCCCCCCGCTCGTTGCCGATATCACGCTGGATCTCCAGGGCTTTGCGGTCGGTTTCGGCGGCTTCGGCAAAATTACCCTGATCGTAGCGGACCAGCCCGATCGCGGTCAGGACTCGCGCGATTTCGTTCCGCTCGCCCGCGGACTCGGCAATGCGCTCGGCTTCCTGAGCGGTGGACAGTGCGGAATCAAGCAGACCTTGTTCTTCAAGGGAACGGGCCTCCTGATTGAGAGCATGGGCCAAAAGAAGTTTCGCGCCCAGATCACGAGCGCGACGGGCTGCCGCATCTGCCGCGGCCCGCTCTCCCTTATAGTCTCCCTTTTCCTCCAGGACTTCGGCCTGCAGCATGTCGATGCGAGGATCGGTTCCGCTGGGCGGAGGCAGTTGCCGCAGCGTCGCCAGTGTTTTCAGCGCTTCCGCTACGCTGCGGCCACTTTTCTGAGCGGCTGCAAGATGCAGGCCGTACTCGATGTTGTCAGGGAAGAACTCGAACAGCGTGCGGTAGCTCTCAACCGCCTTGTCCCATTTGCGGTTCAGTTCCCAGTCTCGGCCCTCGATCCATAGGCGTTCCTCCCGCAACAGCTCGGAGGATAGATCGCGAGCCTTTTTGGACTCCGCGCGCGCGTTTACGTCATACCCCATGGCGGCCCAGGCATCGGCCAGCGCCAGATGACCGAGGGCAAAACTCGGGTCCGAGGTTGCGGCACGCTCCAGCAGGTCGTGGGCTGCGCTCGCTTCTCCGATACGGAGATTCGCCAGTCCTTCGGTATAAAGGCGGGCAGACTCCGGATTGGAAGGTAAGGAGGCTCGGATGGACGCTGCCTCCGTTGGCGTGACCTCACCGACGGAGAGGTTTCGGCGAAGGTCGGCTCCAGTTCGCGTGGCCAGATCATCGAGGTCGCCCTGCTCACCTTTTTCTGAGATCGTCGCGGCGATTTCGCCCGTCTTAGTGTCCTGAAGCCAGAGATCAACCCGGATCTGAGGATCGGACCCGCCTTGATCGAGATAAGATCCGAGCACAACGTAGTCCGCGCCCAGATATTGATGGAGATGGGCGAGTGTATCGCGAGCGAGCGTTTGCTTTCCTGTCAGTCCAAGGTCAGAGCTGGCGCGCGCAATATTTTCGCCGGGAAACGTGCGCAGCTTTCCGCCGGCGGCCAATTCCGCGGTCAGCATTTCGGGCAAGGCCGTGGACATCCACTGGCTATCAGAGCGCCCGGAGAGATTCTGAAAAGGGAGAACGGCCACCGATGGCCGGGCTACCAGAGGCGGCGTCGTAGTGGGCGTGCTGCCGGTTGGGAGATGTTGACTGATTCGAGCAATGAAGAGTGCAGCCGCCGCAAGTAAGATCAAGAGCACCGCGGGAATTAACAGCTTTTTCCCCCGGTTCTCAATCAACACTTTATGGGGCAGTGGTTCGCCTTGCAGTGCACGCGCAACTTCCTCCCCGTTTTGCAGACGCTGATTCGGATCACGCGCCAGGCACCGGACGATCACCGACTCCCACCGGCGATCGAGATCGGGAACGATAGAACGCGGCGGAGGCGGATCTTCCTTCACGCGACGCACGGCCATCGAAAGAGGCGTCGCGGAATCAAAGGCGCGTGTTCCAGTGACCATCTGGTAGAGCACGAGTCCGAGAGAATAGACGTCAGAAGCAGGGGTTAATTCCCTTCCCTCAACCTGCTCGGGTGACATGTATGCGGGAGTGCCCAGCAGCTCGCCCGTTCCCGTGACCGGATGTGCGCCGGTGGCGTCTTTTTCAGAACGCAGCGCCAGGCCGAAGTCGGTGACCACGGCGCGAGTTCCTTTCGATTGGGTCACCAGAAATACGTTGCCGGGTTTGAAATCGCGGTGGAGAACGCCTACAGCGTGCGCGGCACCGAGGCCCGCAGCCATTTGGATTGCGATCGGCGCAGCCTCTTCGACGGTAAGGCGTGGGTGCGATTGCAGCAAATCGGCCAGAGTTTGGCCTTGGAGCAGTTCCATCGCGACAAAGACCACCGACTTACGAGCCATGCCCGATCGGCTTCCGGAGTGCCGGAAAAGATCGAAAATCCTGCAGACGTTGGGATGAGTCACCTTGCGGGCGAGCTGCACTTCGCGCTTGAAGCGCTCCAATGCCCGCGGGTCATCGAGGAGTTCGCCCCGGATCGACTTCAATGCCACGTGTTCGCGCAATTCGAGGTCTTCGGCCTCATAGACCTCGCCCATACCACCTCGTGCGAGAAACCGTGTGATACGGAATCTCTCGGCAGCGATTTCGCCTGCCACGAAATACGGACCATGTTTCGGCGACAGCGCCGAAGCGGTAGTGGGAAGAACAGGCTGGGAGAGGAAGCCACCCGACTCGACGTGATGCGCAAGCAGACGCTCCACTTCATTCCGGACCGCGGGCTCGGGAGCTATTCCGGCCAGGAAGGCGGATCTCTCTTTAGGAGTCTTCTCGAGAGCCAGTTCAAATAGCTCTTTGACGTTGCCCCATTGTTGCGGCGTCAAATCCATAGCGCTCTTTTAAATCGGCGTAGAGCCAGGCTTTGGCAACATTCCAGTCACGCTTGACCGTCTTGGGGGAGACTCCAAGCACCTGAGCCGCTTCTTCGACCGTCAGTCCGCCAAAGAAACGTAATTCCACGACCCGCGCCTGTCGCGGATCGACCTTAGTCAACTTCTCCAGTGAGTCATTAATGGCGAGCAATTCGTCCCCTTGCTGCTCAGAGAAGACGAAGGCCTCGTCGAGCGAAACCATCTGCATTTCCCCGCCGCGCTTCTGCCGTAACTGGCCGCGAGCGTGGTCAATGAGGATCCGCCGCATTAATTGGGCGGCGATCCCGAAGAAATGAGCCCGGCTTTGCCAGTCGACCGAACGTTGTTCGACGAGCTTCAGATAGGCCTCGTTGACCAGGGCGGTGGCCTGCAGGGTGTGGTCGATCCGCTCCCGGCGCATGTAGCTGGCGGCCAGCCTTCGCAGTTCGTCGTATACGACGGGAATCAGCTTGGAAGCAGCATGCTGCTCTCCGCGCGTCAGGGCGGAAAGCAGTAGCGTGACATCCTCGGCTTCAGCCATGTTCGGCGGTGTATTTTACTGCATTTCAAAGGGAGAGGCTTGCCGAATCACAAACTCTGAAAGGCATTTTTGAGGATTTTCGTCGCCATGACCCCGTTTTCACGCCGGCGTCGCGTTACCGGGTGAGAGGAGAAAGGCGAACTGCCAAGACTAGTTGGCGCCTTTCCGGGGTGAAAAATCATGCCGACCACTTCCAGGATACAGATTGTCGCCGCAATCATAACCTTCAGCGTGCTCATGGGGATGCGGGGTGGCTCGAAGCCGAATGGCAACGAACGGCCATCCACCATGCCAGCCCTCGCCGCAGAGTACGGCCGGCTTCCGCTCAGCTTTGAGGAAAACAAAGGCCAAACCGCGAGCAAGGTCAAGTTTCTGACCCGCGAACCCGGCTATACGCTTTTCCTGACGGGAGACGAAGCGGTTCTTGCCTTGCGCCAGCCCAGCGATAGCCAGACACGGGTGGTTCCGACGTCCGTGACTGCTCAGCGGCCTTCAAAGCACAGCTTGCCCGCATCGGAATCGGCTTTACGGATCAGGCTCATCGATGCCAACGATTCGGCGAAGGTTTCTGGGATGGATCAGGCGAGCGGGCACAGCAACTACTTTATAGGATCGAACTCCGCTCAGTGGCGGACTGACGTGCCCACGTTTGCGCGGGTGAAATACGAGGACGTGTATCCAGGAATCGACTTGGTGTATTACGGCAATCGATCTGGACGCCTGGAGCACGATTTTGTCGTCAAGAGTGGGGCCGATGCGAACTCGATTGCTCTTGCGCTAGACGGTGCGGACCGCGTGCAGGTGAACCCCGATGGCGACCTGGTGATCTCTATCGGGAAGCAACTGGTGACGTTAGAACGTCCAGTGCTTTATCAGGTGGGCAACGGTGAGCGCGAACCGGTTTCGGGCAGCTACCAGTTAGTGGCGGACAACCAAGTGCGGTTTGCAATCGGTTCCTACGATCACTCGCGATCGCTGGTTATTGATCCGGTGCTGATCTATTCCACGTTTCTCGGCGGCGGAAACGGTGTCCCGATCCAGGGCGCGGACGCCATCGCGGTGGATGCGAGCGGCAACACGTACATCACGGGGCACACGGAAACAACCAACTTCCCAACGACCTCGGGATCTTTTCAGCCGACTTGCAATTTTGGCGGAGGCTGCAGCGCTGTGTTTGTCACAAAGCTAAATGCGGCGGGGTCTGCGCTGGTCTATTCGACGTATCTGGGCGGGAGCCTTTATGACGAAGGATATGCGATCGCAGTCGACGCATCGGGAAATGCCTACATCGCCGGTAAAGCGGAATCGAGCGACTTCCCGACGACGGCAGGTGCGTTCCAGACGAAATATCCAGGGAAAACTTCCAGCGCCTTTGTAAGCAAACTGAATGCGACGGGCTCAAGCCTGGTCTATTCGACATTCCTTGGCGGGAGCGGCGGCGGATTGTGTTATCTGGCGAACGGATCGCAGGACGACCTGGCGCGCGGAATCGCCGTGGATGCAAGCGGCAATGCATATGTGACTGGGTGTACGGATTCGACGAACTTTCCGACAACCTCTGGAGCGTATGACAAGACTTGCCACGCCTGCAGCGGACACGGCGATGCTTTCGTGACGAAGCTGAATGCCACCGGCACGGGGCTCGTCTACTCCACCTATCTCGGCGGAAGCACGCTGGATGTGGGCTACAGCATCGCGGTCGACGCTTCCGGCAACGCCTACGTCGGCGGCTCCGCGACATCGGCGGATTTCCCGGTTACGAGTGGCGCATTTCAAACTACAAAGGCAGCAGGTGGACAAGTTGGGTTCATCACCAAGGTGAATACGACGGGATCGGGGCTGGTGTACTCGACGTTCCTGGGCGGAAGTACCGTCGACTTGATCTACGGGATCGCACTTGATTCGTCGACCAACGTGTACGCCACCGGTTACGCCTCTTCGACGAACTTCCCCACCACGACCGGCGCGTATCAGAAGACCTGCAAGGATTGCGCCAGCGGCTTTTCGAGCTTTGTTACTAAGCTCAACTCTACAGGAAAGACACTTGGATATTCGACCTATCTAGGTGGCAGCGGCAGCGATATCGGAATCGACATCGCGGTCAATGCATCGGGAAATGCCTTTGTCACGGGGCAGACCTCCTCGACGGACTTTCCGACAGTCGCGGGAGCATTCCAGACGACTTGCCACGATTGCAGCGTCTCGCTGGGTTCTTCGGCTGCATTCGTGACCGAGATGAATCCGACCGGCACGGCCCTGACCTACTCGACGTTCCTCGGCGGCAGCAAGACGGATCAGGGGATGGGGATCGCCCTGGACGCGGCCGGAAATGCATACATCGCCGGCACAACCGGATCCACCGATTTTCCGGTCACGAAAGGGGCGTTCGACGTGACCTGCAACGGATGTCTTTCTTTCGGAACGGACGCCTTCATCACGAAATTCAGCTTTGCACCTCCAACGACAGCGACCGTTTCGCCGACAAGCCTGACGTTTGCGAGCCAGGCGATCGGTACAACGAGCGCGGCGAAGACGGTCACGCTAACCGATACCGGAACGTCTGCGCTGGACATTCTCTCGATTACGATCACCGGCACGAACGCTGGAGACTTCGTTCAGACGAATACGTGCGGCACTTCGGTGGCCGCGGGAAAGACGTGCACCATCAATGTCGGCTTCAAACCGACTGGCGATGGAACACGTACCGCTACTCTGACGGTGAATGACAATACAACCGCTCCTCAGACGGTCGCACTGAGCGGAACGGGGACGGGAACGTCGGCCGCGGCGGTCACGCTGACTCCGACGAGCCTGACGTTTGCGTCGCAGACTGTAAACACTACCAGCGCCGCGAAAACTGTAACCGTGAAGAATACTGGGACTGCGTCTTTGAGTCTGACCAGCATCACGTTCACCGGAGCTGATCCCACTCAATTCACCGGAAGCACGACTTGCACGACGACGCTGGCCGCCGGCGCAAGCTGCACGATCAGCGTGGAGTTCAAACCGACGTTTGGCGGACCGCAGACAGCTTCGGTCAGCATTGCCGACAATGCGACCGGCAGTCCGCAGACCGTGGCGCTAAGCGGAAGCGGACTCGGGCCGGGCGCCGTGTTCACGCCGACCAGCGTCACGTTCCCGGCGCAAGTACTGGGTACGACAAGCACGGCTGTGACTGTGACGTTGAAAAATAATGGCACGACGGCACTCGGGATCAGCGCTGCGGGGCTCGTGGGAACGAACTATGGCGATTTCACGGGAACCACGAATTGTCCGACCTCGCTGGCTGCCGGCGCGAGCTGCACTTTTAGCCTGCAATTCAAGCCGACGGCAATCGGGTCTCGCACGGCATCGCTCGAGGTCGTTGACAACACCGGCAGCGGGTCGCAGCTTGTAGCGCTGACGGGCACGGGAACGGAAGTGAAACTTTCGGCCACTTCCCTGGCGTTTGGCACGCAGACAGTCGGCACGACCAGCGCCGCAAAGACTGTAACCGTCACGAATGTCGGAGCAGCGGCGATGAGCATTTCGGGCGTGAAACTGGCCGGAACGAACCCCGGCGATTTCACCGAGACGAATACCTGCGGTACTTCATTGGGGGCGGGTAAGAGCTGCACGATCACCGTCACCTTCAAACCCACGGCCAAGGGAGCGCGCAGCGCCAGCGTATCCCTCACTGACAACGGCGGTTCCAGTCCGACGATCGCGCTTTCGGGAACTGGAGCTTAGAAGGACGGCTCAGGTTGGCTCAACTCTGATTGCTTGAAAACCGAACCGGCTGGAGATTCTTACTCCAGCCGGTTTTTCACACCTGGTTTGAGGCATGGGGCTCTCCTTATAATTGCAAGCCGTTATGGGCTGGAGGCCTGCGCTCGCGATAGGCTGGTTTTTCGACCCGCGCGAGGGAGCGCGGGTACGACTGATACCGCGGTGGGTCTTTCTCCGGGCTCTTGGCGGCATCTATTTTTCCGCCTTCTTCTCTTTGCTCTTCCAGATCAAGGGCCTCATCGGGCCCAACGGAATCCTGCCAGCCGGCGACTACCTCAAGGCTGTTGCTCAGGCGTTGGGCCACTGGCAGCGGCTTTGGTATGCGCCGACGTTGCTGTGGTGGTCGAGTGGAAACACGATGTTGACGGTGCTTTGCTGGGCAGGCTTGGTGTGTTCGATCCTGCTTGTCCTTAATTTGTGGCCGCGCGGGATGCTCCTCGCTTGCTTTGTATGTTTCCTGTCTTTCGTGAGCGCGGCCCAGGATTTTTCCGGATATCAATCGGACGGAATGTTGCTCGAGGCGGGATTTCTGTCGCTGTTTTTTGCGCCGGGTGGACTAAGGCCAGGATTGGGCCAGCGATCGCCGCCCTCAGGAGCCAGTTTGTTCCTGCTGCTCTGGGAGTGGTTCCGGATTTATTTTGAGTCGGGCGTAGTGAAGATTCTCAGCGGCGATCCACAGTGGCGAAACTTCACCGCGATGGACGAGTACTACCAGAATGGGCCGCTGCCAACGTGGGTCGGATGGTACGTGCAGCACTTGCCGCACGTGTTTCACTCGGGCACCGTGTATGCAACGCTTGCGCTTGAAATAGGACTTGTGTGGATGATGTTTCTGCCGCGCCGATTTCGGATCATTTGTTTTTTTATCGTCACGCTGTGGCAGATCGGCGTGATTCTTACCGCGAATTACACATTCCTGAATTACTTGGTGCTCATCCTGGGTGTACTGCTGCTCGATGACAGGTTTGTGCAAGGTCTTATGCCGGCGAATTTGAGAGGCAGGCTATCGAGTGCCTGCGCTGCGCCAACTTCCGCAGTAGAGCCAGCCATCCATTCCCCAGAGGTTCAGGAGCAGCGTTTGTGGCGAGGCAAGATCCGCTCAGCGTGGAAGCACATCAAGTTGGTCACCAGTTCGCTGATTCTGTTCTGGATCTTTTACGCCACCACGGTCCTCATGCTGCCGAACCTGTCTCTTCCCACGCTTCCGGTAATGGCCCTGGAGCCCTTCCGGATTGCAAACCGGTATGGGCTTTTCGCGGTGATGACTCGAGGCCGCTACGAAATTGAGTTCCAGGGCTCGATGAACGGCCAGACTTGGGTTGCTTATTCATTTCGCTACAAGCCGCAGAAATTGAACGAACGGCCCCGGATCTACGCTCCGTATCAGCCACGATTTGACTGGAACCTGTGGTTCGCATCGCTAGGCTCGTGGCGCGATTATCCCATTGTGGCCAACACTGAGGTGCGACTGCTTGCCAACGACGCGGATGTGCTCCGGTTGTTCGCTGGAAATCCCTTCCCCGACAAACCGCCGCGACAGATTCGTGTCGTGCTCTGGCAATACTGGTTTACCAAGCTCGCCGAGAAGCGAGCGACCGGCATGTGGTGGCGGCGGGAGGAAGTGGGGCTGTACGCACCGACTCTCGAGCGATCTCCGGATGGCGAGATGCAAGTCGTTGAGTTGCCCACCGTACCGCCGCGACCGTAGATTGGCGGACCAGGCATTCTTACGACTGCCTGGTCCGCTCACCCCTCAGAATTCGAGCCGCAGAGCGAACTGCATGATGCGGGGCGTCCCGGCAGTCTGTGTGATCACGCCAAACTGCGCGGGATTGCTGATATCGGCGGTGCTGACTGCCCCTCCGTTGCCGCCGGGCAGGCCGAAGCTGGGATGGTTGAACACGTTGAACGCCTCGGCGCGGAATTCAAGATTCAGCCTGTCACGAATGGGAAAATGCTTGTTCAGCGCGAGATCCACGTCAGAAAAGCGCGGGCCGCGAAGATTGTTGCGGCTGCCGGCCTGGAACCCCAAAGGCTCACTGAATGCTGCCAGCGCTGCATTCGGATCAGCAAACAACTGAATTCTGCCGGACGACGGATCCTTATGTACGTTCACTTTCAACGCGCTCGTATCCCCGTTGAAGATGGCGGGGACGTTCTCGTCGAAACTGAGAGGAAAAGCGTTCGCAACGGTCGTAAAAGCAAGGCCCGAGTGCCAGGAGAGATCTCCGGCCAACTGCCAGCCGCCGATCACCCGATCGAGCCACACCGGAGCGCCAGAGGCAAAATACCTTCCCTTGCCGAAAGGAAGGTTATATAGACCATCGGCGCTGATCTGGTGGCGAATATCGAAATCCGAGTTCCCTCGGCATACGCGCAGATTGATGGGATCGCAGAGGATTCCGCCGGAAAAGTTTGCCGCTTCCCCGAAGACATTGTTGGCGATGGCCGAATTGTTGTCGATGGAGTGCGAGTACGTGTAGTTCAGGTCAAACTGCAGACCCTGTGCGAACTTGCGGTGCAAGGTCGTCAGCAAGCCGTCGTAGTTGGAGGCTGACTTATTCGTGTAGAAAATGTCGTATACGTACTGGGGATTGAAACCGATGCCGAAAGGCATGAAGCCCGCGCCTTCCAAGGCAAACACTGAGGACCCCATATCGCTGCGCGCAGCGGGAGCCGTAAGCAGGTCCGCGATCAACTGCGTACCGGTCAGGCCGAAGGGATCGGTCACGAGGTTGTCAAAGAATGGCTGAGCGGCAGGATTGTTTCCGGCGCGCAGATCCTGGGCCAACCCGATAAAGGCCTGGCTCATAAGCTGACCGGAAGTGGGATCCTTGAAGTCGCGGAGTTCTCCGGCGTCGGCGGCCGCCATCAGACGGCGTCCCAGGCGGGCGAAGAAATTGACATCGAGTTGGAAGTGGTCGGGCATTTCGCGCTGAATGCCGAAACTCAGTAGCTCCGAGTAAGGAGTCTTGAAGTTCGGATCAAACGCATCGTTGAGTGAATTGTTCACCACTCCACTGCCGACGAAATCTGTGTAGGGCGTATACGGAACCGTAACGGAAGGCGCTGATGGCAATCCCGCCGGAACTTCACCAACGGCGGAAAAGAAGGGACCACCTGCAAGCGTCGCGGCGGCGCTGGATCCTGATCCGCCAAGCGGTAAGTTCGCGGTCTCGCTATTTACGAATACCGCCGCGACCTGGTTCTGCACAAACTGAACCGAATTCACGGCCGCGTGATCGTAGACAATTCCGGCTCCGCCTCGAATCACTGTCTTGCGATCCCCAAAGACCCTTTGCAAGAAACCGTCGGTGAATGATGGGTTATAGGCAAATGCGAACCGCGGGGCAAAATCCCGCCAATCCGGGTGGTAATAACCAGGACCATGATTCGCCTTTCCTCCAAGGACGAAGGAGGTGACGGGATTTCCCGCAGGAATGGTTGCGCCGCACTGTGAAATGCCTAAAGGCGCTGGAGCGCCGGCCATCGGGTAATAGCATGCCCCCGCTCCCTCGAGACCACTCTGGATTCGCGGAGCGATGTATCCTGCGAAATTCGTGTTCGAGATGGCTTCGAGCCCGTTAGTCTCGTAGGGCACCGAGTAGTAGATGTAACGCAGGCCGAAGCTCAAGTTGAGGTCGCTGCGGGCTTTCCAGTTGTCCTGCAGATAGAGTTCCGTCTCATTCGCCCGGTAATGGCGGACGGAGGGAGTTCCGATCGCCTGCGCCTGCAACTGCCCTGTGTAGTTGTAGTTCGTGAAAACTTCCGCGTACTTGCCAATGTAGAAAGGCAGAGCCTGATCCCAGAGTTGGTTCGCAAGCGCGCTTGGGTCTACGGCGCTGCCGCTGAGAATGTCGCTGGGACGCGCGTTGGCGTCCAGTTGCGGGAGGAAGGCGCCTCCCAATCCGAGTTGCGTGTAGTTATAAGAATTGCCCAGGCTCGATAGAACGCTGATTGGCTTGAACGTTGCTCCGACCTGGAAGGTGTGGCCTCCGCGAACATAGGTGAAGTCGTCCTTGAATTCGGGAACCGGGATATGGCGGTATTGCCCGCTTTGCGTCAGGTAAGGCGCAGAAATGTTGCCAAACAGGCTTGTGCCGCCGGGGCTGTTGTAATCGGTCAAACCCAGAGGGTTGTAGACGCTAGGAGTGGCGAAGATCTGACGGGTTTCGCCGTAGATGAACTGGTTGACGATGTTGTTGGTGATCGTCCAGGTATGTCCGATCACGTAGGCGTAGTCCTTGTTTTCGAGCGTGCGAGTCAGGGGGTCTCCCGGGAAGACGGAGGGAGCGAGAAAGTTGACGTTGTCGCCGTCGACCTCCCTGCGAATGCTGAATCGGCCAAAGAGCTTCTGTGATGGCGAAATGTTGTAGTCGATGCGGCCCACATACAGATTCGGAGCCTGCGGCGTGCGGATGTTAGTGAGATATCCACCAGTGTTCACACCGTCGCCAAAGTTGGCGATGTCGTTCGCGGCGGGATACCGCGAGTTGATGAAGCTGAGCAACGCATTGTTTACCGCGGGAAACGTTACGCCCGGATTTTGCGCATCAATCATGGTTTGAACCTGGGTCGAGTTCAACGATGTGATGCAGCTCGGCTGGGTATCCTGGCGGCTAGCGGGCGAGCAACTGGCGCCATTGTTGATGTACGAGATGAGGCCGTTGCGGAAAGAGTTCAGGGGCACGACCCACTCGACCGGGGTCTGGCTCGCGTCGCGACGCCCCTCGTAATTGAAAAAGAAGAAGAGCTTGTTCTTGATGATCGGACCGCCCAAGGTACCGCCAAACTGGTTCCGGATCAGAGCGGGCCGGGGCACTCCATTGAGATTGTTGAACCAGAGATTCGCTTCGGTTGCGGTGTCGCGATGATATTCGTAGATGGAGCCGTGCCATTGGTTTGTTCCGCTCTTGGTGACCAGTTGGAGCTGCGCACCAGAGCCACGGCCCTCTGACGACAGGGGATTGGCAGTCTCGCCACGAATTTCCTGAATCGAGTCCACCGGCGCCTGCGCGACAGTAGCGAACGGCTGGCCGATCGCGTAGTCGTTGATATCGAGACCATCGAGGCTGTAGCTGCCTTGGTCCGCGCGCGCTCCGGTCACAGAGCCGACCCGATTACCGGAAGGATCATCGACGGTACTTACGTTGACGACGCCTGGTTCATACAGGAGGAGAGATGTGGGATTGTCACGAACCAGAATCGGGAGCTCGTGCACCAACTGCATGTCAAAGTTATTTCCGATGGAATTGTCGGTCGTATTCAGAGTAACGCTGGCGCCTTCGCCGTTCACCTCGACCGTATCGTTACGCTGCCCTACCTGCAGTTGTGCGTTCTGCGTGTGCGTGATGCCGACGGCCAGATAGACGCCCGATACAGTTAGGGACGTGAACCCTTCTTTGGTGAAGGTCACCGTATAGTCGGGCCCCGGAAGCACATTCGGAAAGGTGTATGCGCCAACTGTGTTCGTTTTGGTGACATAGCTTTGGTTCGTCTTCGTGTCCAAGAGCCTGACGCTCGCATCAATCACAACTGCGCCTGTTTTGTCGGTGACAACGCCGGTGAGAGAAGCCACGTCCTGAGCCGAAAGAAAAGCGGGCAACAATAACATCACAAAAAAGCAGACAAATACGACTCGTTTCATATTCGGTGTTCTCCCTGCGATGCTGAAATTAAAACTGGAATGGCCCGCGTTAGCGCGCGGCAGATGAGATATGCATCTTGGGGCCCGAAACGACTGGGCTAGTCACAGCGGGGATGAATGACGACGAAAGTGGGTCGAATCTCAGGGCCTGGGCAACGAGACTCGCGAGACAGCGGCCGCACAACTTGCCCGGAACATCGGACGCTTCTACACAAATCAATATTCGCCAGTATTCACAATGGTTTTTCGTATTCGGGACACGGGGGTCTTCGCTGCGCAGGACATCCAGACACACCTTGTCCGAGATGTTTTGACACGAAACAAAGAGCACGTTGTGCGTTTGGAGTTCCTGTTAGCGCGACAACGTGTGCTGGCCAGATAAGTCGGACTCCGCCACCCATCGCCATGCACGCTTGTTATCGGGCAACGTAACTCTTTGGGCCTCGCCGTATTCGACCAGACGGTTCAGAACCGTGGTCACCGACGCTAGAGGATCCTTATGGCGTTCCAAAAGAATCGGTGCGGCCTTGAGCAGGCGATCGTAGACTTCCCGCGCGGTCACTGGTGAGTCGCAGGTTGTCAGGATTTCGCGGCAGGTCTTGGTGAAACCTTGCCTGCGATTGGACCGGCCATTTTCCACGACGTGCCTCAATTCTTCGGTTAACGCGTTCTCGCCAAACACAGAGGCCAGGCCATCGACTGTTCTTTTGAGAGTTCCGATTCGCCGCGTGACGTCTGCACGGAGTTGCAGCAATTGGCGGAGCTCATCGTGCACTTGCCTGGCCACTGCCTGGAGGCTGATGGTCGAATCGGTTGCTGGAGTACTTGATGACGCGCTGAGACCTTCGTGTGGCTCCATGTTTCTCCCCATTTCTCGAACGCGGTTTCTTGCGCCGAGATGACACCGCGTACCGAGACAGATCGCTTGACAGGGGGTTAGACGCGGCGAGCTGGGCATTTCGGGAGTGCAAGGGATGTCTCGCACACAATCCGATACGAACACCCTGTGACCGAGGATGAGGAGAAATGCTGGCGGCTAACAAACGTGAACGCGACGCGAATGAAAAAGAGGGTGTGTGTCATCCTGAGGGGCGGCATATTGCCGCGAGGATGACAACGACCCTCTTTCTCACGCGGAGAACGAGACTAGAAGGTGATCTTTCCCTGAATCTGCGCGATTCTCATATCAGTCGCTGCCGTAGCAAAAGCCCCGTAGGGACTGGTTGGAGTGAACTGCGTGGTTCCGGTGAGCCCGAATGCCGCTCCGAATGCGGTGCTGGCAAAGGGCACGCCAAAGTTCGCGTGGTTGAGGAAATTGTAGGCATCGAGCCCGAGTTGAAAGTCCACTCGTTCGGTGACCTTGAAGTTTTTCCGGACACTCATGTCGCCGCCCAGAAAGCCCGGTCCGCGGAAAGCATTGCGGCCAACCACGGGACCAATGAAGTTTGTAGGCACGGCGAACTGATAGGGCGCTCCCGGGTTCAGCGCCTCAGCGCCGCCACCAAAGCACGGGGAAGCCACACAGCTTCTGGCATCGGAGTTCGAGAAATTCCTCTTGGCGAATTGCGGTTGCAAAACGATAGCGCCCGCCGCCCCGTTTAGAGATGGCTGCGAGATGTTATTCGGCTGCAAAGCGGCGACGTCTGCCTGATCGACGACGCTGAATGGGAATCCGGTGTGGGCGAATAACGTCCCTGAAAGCTGCCACCCTCCGATGGCCGCATTCAAAAATCGATTATGACTCTTGAGCGGTAGTTGGTAGATATAGCTCGCGGTGAGAGAGTGTCGCGAGTCGTAGTCCGCCGGTCCGTAATCATTGTGAATGTTCGAGGGATCGATAAGCGTGAATACGCTGGTAAAGACCGCGTAGGGAAGAATTCCGGCATTCGAGATGTCGTCCAGAGAGTGCGAATAGGTGTAATTCACACGCCCACTTAAGCCATGCCATGACCTTTCCTGGAGCGACAGCGTTATGCCGTTATAGTTGGAAACCCCTCCGTTCTGCACCTGGACCACCGAAGCGACCCGTGGATCCGGGACGGTCGCGGGCAGATTGCCGAAGCCAAACGCGTTGAGATAGGGATCGCGGTAGAGCTCATCAAATCCGCGATTTCCGACGTAGTTCGCCGAGAACACCAGATTTGCGCCGAAGGAATGCTGGACCTCAAGATTCCACTCTACGTATTTCGGGTTCTTCATGTTGCGGGTCACGTCATAAAGTCCCGGAACTCCGCCTCCGCAATTCGGGGCGAGCGCCAGATAGGTATTCAGATTTCCTCCCGCAGCGTAGTTCTGATTGAAGGCACCGTTGCATTGCGCGACAAGTTGCACTCCGCTGTTCGGGAATGCGGTGGATGACGATGGATTCAAATCCCAGGCGAGGCTCTGGGTTCCCGTACCATTCAAGTTCCATATGTTGACCACGGGGAAGTTCTGGTCGAGCGGGCCCAGCAGGGCCGCAGGATAGAGGTCCGAGAAGAGTCCAACGCCGGTGCGGATGACTGTATTCTTCCCGCCCGGGTTGTAGGTCAGGCCGAAGCGCGGTTGGAAGACAGCCATCTCGTTGCCGGGAGCCAGCGTGCTGAGCCCGGTTTGGAATGACTGGTTATAGGGAATATCGGCTCCGTGCTGCAATTCCTGAAAGGGCAAAATCGGGTAGCCTGAGCATCCACCGTGACAAATGCCTCCCGAGTTGCGATCGCCGCGCAGCGCCATGATCAACTTGAGGCGTGGTGTGACGTGAAACTCGTCCTGGAAGTAAAGACCAAAGCTGTAAAACGCTTCGGACTCGGCAAGCTGTTTGGCGAAGTTGTAATTGGTGAACGATGACGAAGTGAGCTGATCGTTGAAGAAATCAGCCATGGTCGTATTGATGGCAGGATAAAACGCCACTTGCGATGCCGCATGGTCGCCAACATCGTCGCGCCGGAAGTTGATTCCCATCTTGAACGTGTGATTACCGCGCGTGATGGAAAGGTCATCCACGAGCCCCCACTGCGTGACGTTGCGCCCCTGCGGGAAGTAGAACGCTTGGGCATAACCGCCGGTCCCCGAGCCGAATCCCAGCGCCGAAAAGCCTCCTTGCGGAAATTCGAGATTTCCCGGGAAAAGCTTTAGCGCCTCGGACCCAGACGAAATGGCGCCAAACAGCGCTGAGTAGTAAAGCACCGAACCGATAAAGTTATTCGTCACTTGCGGGCTGAAGATGTGGGTGTAGTTCAGTTGGCCTTCGTCCTGCGGCTGAGTGCTGAATGTGTTGAACGCGGAATTGATCGGGTCTGTGTAAGTGGGCTGCACACCGCGGTCAAACTTCATGCGTCCGGAAAAACGGTCATTGGGGCTAAGCACGTAATCCAGCTTTGTGGAGAAGAGATATTCGTGATTACCGGAGGACCCGCTGCCCGTCCATTGCTGCAGGCACTCATCATTGACGGGCGAGGCCGCTAATTGAGGCAGCCCGAACTGCGAGCAACTTCCAGCCAAAGGCTGCGCGCTCGCGATGCCGGGAGCCTTGTTGTAGAGAGAGAAAATGTTGTTGTAAAAGGCCAGCGTCGCGCTGTCCTGGGGGATGTTCGCCAGCGTGGCGGCCTCAAATGCCGGAGTTGGCGTAATCGTATTGCTCACCGTCCCGAAAATGTAGCGCAGGCCCTCGAAGTTGGAAAAGAAGAACAACTTGTTCTTGACGATCGGACCACCGATGCTTGCGGCCCATTGATTATTGTTCTCGAAAGGACGCGGATTTCCGGAGGCAAGATTGATTGGATCATTAGCATTCAGGTACCTGCCGGTCCAGTAGTAAACCGCGTCACCATGCCAACTATTTGTTCCGGACTTGGTGGCGTAATCGATTTGCGTGCCCGCCTGCCGCCCAAACTGAGCGGTATAGGCGTTGCTGGTGACGGAAACCTCGTCCAACTCATTCGAGCCGAGCGTCAGGTTGCTGGCCCCCGAGTTGTTGAGGTTGAAGAATGGATCGTTGTAGTCGTTTCCGTTCACAGTAAAAAGATTCGAGGTGCCCGGAAGTCCGAAGGTGCTGAAATTTCCGTATCCGAAGCCGTTTGAGTTCATCACGACTCCAGGGGCAGTTTGAGCGATATAAGTGATGTCGCCGCCTGGGTTCGGAATTTCATGAATCTGTTGCGATTCGAAGGTCGTGGAGATGTCTGCGCTTTCCGTCTGCAGCAGCGGTGTCTCGCCGGTAACTTCGACCGTTGTGGAGGCAGTGCCAATTTCGAGCGAGACGTTAAATCGGACCGTGGCGCCAACCTGCACTGATACTGAGGACTTGGAAGTCTGGAAGCCCTCTTTCTTAGCTGTCAAGACATAGCGTCCAGGCTTCAGCAACGCGAAGACGTAGTCGCCGTTTCCCGAAGACATAACGCTGAATTCGGCTCCGTTTTCCTCGCTTTTCAGTGTCAACCGAACGTCATTGACGACCGCGCCGGAGCGATCGGTGACGATGCCGGAAAGTCCGCCCGTCACCAACGATTGTCCCCACATGGAACTGGCCAGCGCCAGAACCGCGGTCAAACAGAGGGTGGCACTGAGTTTCCCCATTCGCTTTTGCATGGACATTTTCCTCTCACTCTTTGTTTTGTCGGCTGTTGCCTTTGCAACTGTTTCGCTGTTTCGCTTCGCTGCTCGCGCGAGACAAGTAAACTTCCTCGGTGGAATGCGTGAACTGGAAGTGCACGTCTCTTGCTCAAGTGTCGAATGCGGAGTCAGTTGGGTAGCACTTCCCGCCGAATGGGGACGAGTCGCAGATCAACGAACACGAGTGAGGCTGGGCATGTCAGGATTCTTTGAATCGACAGGCAATGACATTTCCGCAATATCAGATTCGTACGCTCAGTTCATATGGAAAACCGGACACATGTGACAAAGGCGACGCGGGAGAGACGCCAGCGTGGCGGCATTGTTTCGGAGGAATGTCTTTCGCAGCGGATTGATAACAATTCCCGGAACAGACTACTGCGATGACAGGTTTTCTTTGGCCTTACGAATTCCGTATTGCAGCCAGCCGTCCTCGACGGCATTCTCGCAACGATCCCGCAGGTACTCGAGCGCTTTGATCCTGGCGGCTAGTGCGGACTTGTTCTTCGGATCGGCCGCCAGGACGACGTCGGTGAGATGGAGTGCCTCGACCGGCTCTTTATCGTCGAGTTTTTGCAACGCCAGACGCACAATGGGTTCCGGCCCGCCTGCCAGTTTCACGAGATCGGGGTAAACCGATGAAGCTGGCACGACATACATCGATGTGGGATTTCCATCGAACCAGCCTGCATAGCCGTCATAGATACCTCGAACCGACCAACTCACCTTCCCGAAGATCTGACTCAGGTCGTAACTGGCGGGAAGCTTAATCTCTTTCATCAAGGTGAATGCGTCTTTGCCGGCGTTCATTCCCTTCACCGTTTCATCGTGCACATATTGGATGGCATCGCGGTAACGCTTGAGCCTGCGGGTGATTTCCTGGTTTCCGAAGATCGGGTCGCCGTGGCCATTGAGCACGATCTCTGGCTTCAAGGCTAGGACGGTGTCGATCGATTTAATCCAATCTAGCGCCCAGCGCGGCTTGGTGCCGCGAATAGCGTAGAGATTCGGGAATGACATGGGCTCCGGCATGCCCGCGCCGGCGTAGTTGTCGCCGATGAATGCTGCCTTGTAGGCGGGGATCCAGACCGTCAGGTGATCGGGCGTTTCGCCGGGCGTACTGAATAGTTGAAATTCAATTCCACCCAGAGTGAAGTCGTACTTGTCGTCGAAGAAGATGGTGGGGTCGATTTTTCCCCCGTAATTGCCCGCCCATGGCCCAACTTCATGCGCGGGGCGACCGAAGGCGGCGGCATTGCGGGGTGCGAAGAAGCCTTCGAGCCGAGCAACGTAGTTCACCAATTCTGCGTAATTCCTCTGGGCGATGACTTGTGTACCAGTTTCCTTCCACAAATCGATGCCTCCGATGTGGTCGGCGTGGCCATGCGTCAACACGATGTACTTCACGGGCCCGTGATGCACTGTGGAGAGCAGTTCCTTAGCCTCCGCGGCATCACGCGCCGGAGCTGTATCGATGACGACGCTGCCTTCGGTGGTCGTCACCAGGTAGACGTTCGACGTCATGGGAGCCATAGAAATGGCATCGTTGATCTTGACCAGCTTCGGTTGATCCTGTGCGGCGGCGATCGCCACCGTCAGACCGAACACCAACGCCCCCATTCGTGACATATGCCCTCCCTTTAGTTAAGTGCAAGTCTCGTCCGAAGCTTCCGAGTGCGGACCGGATAGAAGCTTACAGTTTCATCCCACACTCGCAATCGCGGTTGGGATCGTTGGCGCAGAAGTGAGGACACGCGGACCGGCAACCTGTACGAGTTGCCCGTCTGTTGGGAATTGAGGCGAAATCGCAGGCGAGCCGTCCAATAGTCGCAGCAATATATCTTCACTTGGAGAGATATGAACCGTCGATCGTTATTACAAAGCTTTGCCGTTCTTCTCTGCAGCTCGGTGAGGGGCGCCCGGTGGATGACGCCGAAGGCGCGCGTTGCGGCAGTTCCTGTGTCAACCGAATTACCAACATCGGTCGCAGGGGTAAGAATCATCGATTCGAAGATCGCAAAAGCGGCGACTGCGTTGGCCGCCGCTGTTTCACCCACATACCTCTTCAACCATGCCATGCGAACATTTCTCTACGGCTCGCTGGTGGGGCGTGCTCTTGGACAGAAATTCGACGAGGAATCGCTCTATCTCGCGTGCATTCTCCATGACCTTGGCTTGACGAATCAGTATGCGGGCGACCGCCCATTTGAAATCGAAGGCGCGGAGGCTGCACGAACGTTTCTCGAGCAACAAGGATACCCACGCGCCAGCACGGAGATGGTCTGGGACGGCATCGCCATGCATGCTTCAGCGATCGGAGGCTTCAAGCGGCCTGAAATCGCGCTTGTGGGAGAGGGCGCCGGCGCGGATGTTGTGGGCCCGGATTTTTCACAAATCAAGAAGGCCGATTCGGAGGCGATACTCCAGGCATTCCCCCGTTTGAAGTTCAAGAACGAATTCGTCAAGACCTGCGCAGAGGTCGTGCAGCAACATCCTCGCGGGGCGTCTAGATCATTCATGCGGGACATTGGCGAGAGATATGTTCCCGGGTTTCATCCGCGAAACTTTTGTGACGCCATCTCGCAAGCGCCTTTTGAGGAATAAACCGCAACGCGGCAAACTGTTTTCGCGGATGGCCGGCTGAAAATCTGACGAGCGGGCACGTAGGAATGGGACCAATACCCATTCTCCAGGTGCAGATGGAGTGTGCCAAGCTTCGGGCTGCGCGGTAACGACCTCCAGAAGAAGCTTTCAGAGGAGCATCTCAATCTGTAGCGCAAATTGACGGATGTATATTGAACGCTGCTGGCGGCCTGTTCGACACTCCGCCACGATGCCCAACAAGAAACGCAGAGTGTTCCATGAGAAAAATATTCGTGGTCCTGATGGGAATTCTGGTAGGACTGGCGTCGACTTGCAGCCGGGCGGGGGATTCCGCCACGCTCAGTCAGGAAGAGGAGATGCGGGCCGGACAGGCACTTCTTACGGCCTTTCGCAAATCCACCGGGTTTACCGAAACCGACGAGATCAAAAAGATGGAGGAGTACCTGCAAAAAGTTGGGGATAAAGTTGCCAAGAACACCGTGCACAAGCTGCCCTATTCGTTCCATCTGGATCCGCACCCCGGTTTTCGTAGCGCAGTAGCCTATCCGGGCGGGGTGATCCTGGTTGGGGGCGGCGTTCTCGCGTTAATGCAGCACGAGGATGAATTGGCGGTGGTATTGGGACATGAGATTGGACACGTCGATCTTGGTCAATGCCATCGGCGACTCCTGGAGGTGATGCAGCGGCAACATATCACGCCCGCACAGTTCGATAAGTTGTCCATCGAGGATTTCGGAAATCCGTATGGAAAAGAGGGCGAACTCGCAGCCGACCGCGAGGGTGTGAAACTGGCTGCCCTGGCGAAATACTCACCGCACGCAGCGATCGAATTGCTGGAGGTTTACCAGTTCTTGTCGCGAGACTCGAAGCCTGAGCCGCGCCCTGACGCTCCGTCGCTTGAAGAACGCATCCAGCAGGCACACGAAGAGATCAAGAGTGAGGGTTGGGATGAATCCCAAAAAGAAAAACCTCTCGAACTTCCTTAAGACAACTGGCGCGAACAGTCACGGCAGGCTGGGACCGTTGCTGTTGATCTGCACGGGCTTAATATTCGCTTCCGGAAGTGTCAGCGCGGGTAAGGAAGCTTCACCGACCAAAGTCAGCCTCCCGCTGAATTCGATGGAGGAGCTGGAAGTAACAACCTTCGCGGACAATGGCAACGTCAAAGCGAAGGCCGAGGTCGAGGAGTATCGGGGACGGCAAGCGTTTCACATGATGCTCGGGGCAGACGGGCAAGCCCTTGCCCTGGTCAGGAATTCCGAATTCAAGGATGGAGCCATCGAACTCGACTTGGCGGCAACTCCTCGCCAGGGAGCTCCGGCGGATTCGCGCGGATTTGTCGGCGTGGCTTTCCGGGTTCAGGAAAAAGCCGCGCGGTTTGAGACAGTGTACTTGCGGATGACAAATGGCCGCGCGGACGATCAGATCCGCCGCAATCACTCGGTGCAGTACACCTCAGAGCCGGACTACCCCTGGCATCGTCTGCGCAAAGAAAGCCCGGGTGTTTACGAATCGTATGTCGATCTGGAAGCTGGTGAGTGGACGAAACTTCGAATTGAAGTTGCAGGAGCAAAATCGGCGGTTTACGTCAACGGCGCGCCTCAACCATGCCTGATTGTCAACGACATGAAACTTGGAGAAAGCAGAGGACAAGTCGCGCTGTGGGTGGGATCTGATACCGACGCTCATTTTTCGAACTTGCAAATCAAGCCGAAGACGAACGCGAACTCGTCCGACGCTTTGCAGCCGCGCTAGCCATAAGACGAGTCGCGAAAGTCGGGTTCACACAATCGAAACCAGTCACGAATAGCATGGGAGCGTGGCAGAAAGACGCCGCCGGACGCTCATCTGGTCTAAAAATGAACAAAAATATAGACGAGATCGAAGAATTCGGTCGAAACGGCGGTGACAATTTCGCCTCCGCCATGTCCAAACAACCAGCAGCAGACACGCAAGCCCACAAGCCAGCAGTGCACCTTGAAATGAAAACCCGCTGTGAGAGGTGCAAAACCGCACTTCAAACGGAAGCAGAGGCATATATCTGCGCCTCGGAGTGCACATTTTGCGCTACTTGCGCACTCGGCATGAATACTGTCTGCCCGAATTGTGTGACTGAGTTAGTCCGCCGGCCCAGACGGCGGGCGTCAGGACCGCGGGTTACTGGCCCTCCGCAATCACGGGTCAGGGTCCGCGCCGGGTCCCTATGGATTTCCAGCTTCGTGATCTGGAACTTCATCGCGTTCGCTGCCACGCTTACGATTTACGAGTTTTACAGGGCTGGCGGCCGAACCATGTCGTTTGGCACGGTCGCGGGCATGGAGTTCAGCCAGTTTCTCGCTTATGTCCCGGTAACTCCGCTCGCCTTCCTGCTGGCCTTGCGGTTTCCATTTGGCCGGGGGCACTGGTTAAAAGAGACGTCACTGCACTTTGCGGGCGGGCTCGCCTTTGACATCGGGCACCTTTTGTTCCGAAGCTTCACACCTTTCGGCTACTGGGATCCGAAGTATCGCGAATGGAGTTTTGCCTTTTGGGATCCCCACACCCATGCCATGCGGAATCTCTGGCTTGTGGGCAACACCATGTTTCTCTCAAGCGTTGTAGATGACATCGTGGGAGCTTACATTCCGATTGTGATCATCGCGCACGCATTCATGTACTATCGCAGATTTCATGAACGGGAGCTGCAAGCAACCCGCCTCGAAGAGCAACTGGCCAACGCTCGTTTGCAAACTCTAAAGAACCAGCTACAACCGCATTTCCTGTTCAACACCCTGCACTCCATCTCCGCGCTGATGTTGACCGACGTGCTTGCCGCAGACCGCATGATGACGTCACTGAGCGATCTGTTACGCATGAGCCTTGAGAACGATGGCGTACATCTTACTTCTCTGAACCGGGAAATTGAGTTTGTGGAAACGTATCTCTCTATCGAGAAAGCGCGTTTCGAGGACCGATTGCGAGTGGTTCTCAACGTCGCACCCGAGTGCCTGGATGCTCAGGTCCCACATCTGTTGCTCCAGCCGTTGGTAGAAAACGCAATACGGCATGGCATATCGAAGCTCTCTGAAGGCGGATTGATCCGAATCGTCGCAAGCCGAGACAGCGACGGCGACCTCGAGATCCTCGTCAGCGACAACGGGCCCGGCCCTGTGGATGATCCCGAGAAGAAATCCAAGCCGGGACTTGGATTGAGGATCACCCGGGAGCGGCTGAGCGCCTTGTATGGCGACCGGCAGAGTTGCGAGTTCCGGAGTTTTACCGGCCGCGGAGCGGAAGTGTACCTGCGCCTGCCCTTCCATACGCTCGCGGTCGGCGCGGAAGCAGCAGCGCAAGGTTCTCTTTTAGGAGTCGAAGAATCCAGATGATTGTTCCGACGATTCGCACCATCATCGCCGACGACGAAAGCCTGGCACGAAAGAAACTGCGCATGCTGCTGGGCATGGAAAGCGGCATACAAATTGTCGCCGAATGCAGCGATGGCAAGCAGGTGGTGGATGCGGTCCTGACCGAGAAACCAGATTTACTTCTTCTGGACATCCAGATGCCGGGATCGGACGGATTCCAGGTACTCGACACAATCCCGGCCGACCTGATGCCGATTGTTATCTTCACCACCGCATACGATCAGTACGCAATACGAGCATTCGACGCGCATGCGCTCGACTATCTTCTCAAGCCCTTCAATCAGGAGCGATTGCACCGCTCGATCCAGAGGGTCAAGACGGAACTCCTGAAATCGCACGAACAGACTGTAAGAGAGCGCCTCCTCAGTCTGTTAAGCACGACCAAGGCTGGGTCTGAACCGCTTCGTCGATTGGTGATACGCACTTCGGGGCGGGTCGTGTTTCTGGATCTCAATGAGATAGATTGGATCGAAGCTGCTGCCAACTACGTAAAGCTGCATTGCGGCAAGGATTCCTATCTGTTAAGGGAAGGGATCGGACATCTCGCATCCAAGCTGGACCCCGAGCGTTTTGTTCGGATTCACCGCTCATCAATCGTGAATGTAAGCCGCATCCGGGAATTGCAGCCGTGCGAGAGCGGCGAATATATCGCGGTATTAAAGAACGGAAAGGAACTTTCCTGCAGCCGCGGCTGCCGCCCTCAACTGCTGCGGTTCATCGCGGGTAACGTCTGATTCGCTCACGCCCAAGGATCCAATACGACCTTCATGGAGTCCGGGGCGATGGCCTGCTTCATGGCCTCGTCGACTTGCCGCAGGCTGAAGCGATGAGTCACGAACTCTTTGAGCGGATAATTTTTAGCGAAGCGCGCCATCTGCCGGAGACTGGGGCCGTAAGCCGCCGGCTCTTCCCCACCCACACCGAGAATGCGGACATTTTTCGCGCAAAGATGCCGATGAGGGCTGATGCGGATTTCTCCCAGATCGGAAAAATTTCCGGCTTCAACGAGTAGGCCGCCCACGCGCAGGAGTTCCAAGGCTTCCGAGACCGCCTGTGGAACGCCCGCACATTCCACCACTACATCTGATCCCCTACCATTCGTGAGTTGACGGATTTTCTGGCGTCGCTCGGCTTCTGATGTTTGCGAGGCGTTAATCGTGTAGTCAGCGCCGAGTTTCCGGGCGAAATTGAGCCGATAATCGGAGAGATCGACCGCGATGATGTTTCCGGCTCCCAGCATCCTGGCTTTCATCACAAAGCACAGCCCGAGGGGCCCGGCTCCCAGGACGACGACGGTGTCGTCAAAGCGGAAAGACTCGCTGGGAAAGGCCGACATCTGCTTGGCGCGATCGAGTCCCACGGTCACCGCCATAATTTCAGCCATCACGGCCACTTCAGACGGCAGGTCGTCGGGCACTTTAACCAAAAAGCTGCCTGGAACGACATAAAGATATTGAGACCATCCACCGAAGAGATAGGGAGGATCGGCGGCGCTGAGATTGTTGCCGTAGTCGACCATCTTCTCGCAGCAGTAGTAGGGAAAATCGTGGCGGCAGTAGTAACACTGGCCGCAGCAGACGTTCGCTCCGACCACCACCCGGTCGCCAACTTTCAAAGGGACGCCTTCGAAGTCATCGTAATCGCCGTCTCCGCCGATCGCGGCGATGGTCCCTACGTTCTCGTGGCCCTGAATAATGGGAAATGAAATCGGTTTGCCGCCATACTGGCCGACGTATCCCTGATACGTGTGCTTGTCAGTGCCACAGATACCAGACACTTCTATCTTGACGAGCACGCAGCCGGGTTCGGGCGTGGGTAGCGGATATTCCCGGAGTTCGTAGCGTCCGGGCGCAACGAGGGTGGCGGCGAGTACAGTCTGGGCGGACATTCGTCTCGGGGTTCGGTGTTTTTGCCGGAGAGAGTAAAGCGCCGGGGAACCTGATAGTTCCCCGGCGTCCAAGTTTCCTCTAGAAGTTCAACTTAAGTGATAGCTGACCCAAACGAGGCGGCTGTGCCTGCGTGACCTGTCCGAAGCCGCTCGACAGGATGCCGCTGGGCGTGATGAATTGGGCGTGGTTGAAGATGTTGAAGAACTCGGCACGGAATGAAAGGTTCAGACTCTCAGACAGCTTTGTGTTCTTCACCAATGCAAGATCGAAGTTGTCTGTGCCGGGGCCGTGGAAGAAGCGGCGCCGGGCGTTACCTTCTAATCCGATGGCCGATGAGGCAAACGAAGTCGGGTCGAAGAAGTAGTGTTGAGGGGTGTTCCGTGGATTCAGTATGTGGAGTGGAGCCACCTGATCGGGAGTATCGACTGCCAGCGTAATTGGCCCGCCGAAAGCAGTTCCCAGGAGAGAGTGGTCGTCGGTTTCCACCATTGTGACCGGCAATCCTGTCTCAAAGCGCGTGATGCCGCTTAGCGCCCAACCCGTAGTCAGTTTGTTCGAATGACCCCACTTGTCGAACGGGAGCTCGTAGTTGTAGCTCACGACGAAGTTGTGAGTGGAATCAAAGGCAGCCAGTCCACGGCTCAGACTTGGATTGATGGGATTGATTTGCTCGCCGTAACCGGAGGCGTTGTCGATCGACTTGCTGTAGGTGTAACCGAGGAGCAACTGCAACCTACCCGCCGTGTGCCGGTAATTAACTTGCGCCGAGTTGTAATGGGAAGCCCCGGCGGTAATGAAGTAGGAGTCGTTGCCGAAGGGGATGATCCCGTAATTTCCATCAGGCAGAAGCGTGCCCACAGGTGCTGACAAGCCAGCGGACGCCTGGGCCGGAGTGAGTTCCACACCCGGCAGGACAGAACGGGTGCCAAGTACGAATGCGGAACCGTTGATGTAGATATTGTTCTCACCGCCGGGCCCACAGCCAGGAGTGGCAAGGCATAACGCCGGATTGCCGGGATTCGCCGACAGGGAGGACAGCAGGCGATGTCCCTGCGTTCCGACGTAACTGAGTGAGATGAGATCCGAGCCGGTGAGCTGCCGCTCGAACGACAGTTCGTAATTCTCGGCATACGGCAGACGGTTTCCGTTGTAGAACGCCGGCGAACTGCCGATGGTGCCAAAGGCGTTGAAGAACTCAGCCAGCGTGTCATACGGGGATCCGCTTGCGGGATGGCTGGCGCTAGCTCCCTTCGGCGGCAAAGCTACGGGGAAGAAATTGTTCGCAGACGTGCCAGTCGCGCGGTTCGTAAATGGCGCCGCAAAGGTGGACCCAAACTGGCCGGTATAGTCACCGAATGGAGCATCACCGATTTCGTTGAAATCGGTCGCTCCCTCAAAGGGAGAGTAGGAAAGCGTATAGCCCGCCCGCAAGCTCGAAGACCCGGCCTTACCTAACAATCCACCGAGAAATCCATCATGCTCGCCGAACGAGTAAGCCATCCCGATGCGAGGCGCGAAATTGTTCCACCGGGTTGGCGCCAAGGTGCGCGGAACACCTTTGTCTGTTGGGAACAGCCAACCCGTCGGTGAGCCGGGATATACCTGCGACTGCTCTCCTGGAATGATGGTCTGGATCTCGTTGTATTTTTCCTTCCACGGCGAGCTCACGTCGTAACGCAGGCCGTAGTTCAGAGTCAGGTTCGGACGTACGCGCCAGCTATCCTGGCCGTAAAAGCCGAGGTAGAAGCTTCGTCCATAGGACGGGTATGACTGCCCTTGCACGTAGGAACTCGGCGCGCCCAGGAGAAAATCAGCGAAGTCACTGCCGGTTTCGCTGTTGCCGCCGTTGAAAGCGGTGCCGAAGAAGAAGTTGCCGTTCGCGACGTTGGAGAGATTCTCTTCCAGTTGGTTGAAGTGATACTGCCCACCGAACTTGATGGTGTGGGTGCCGATGACTTTGCTGAAATTGTCGACTACCTGGTAGATGTTGTCGAGCAATTGGTTCGGGCGGCTGGGAACACCAATGATGTAGTTGTTGAAATCGATTTCGGGCACGCCTTGAACACTTGGGGTTCCGACATAGATGCCCGGAGCACCGCCGTTTCCGGACGCAAAGCCCAGGTTGGCCAGCGTGGTGTTCGTGCCGCCTTTCGGGCGGTTCAGCTTGGTATTCAGACGGAAGTAGCCAACGCGGAATTCGTTCACCGAGGAGCCGCTCAGCGTTTTGGTCACTCCGATATTAATGTTCTGCGTGATGCCGTTTCCATCGACGGCAAAGCCGGGATACAGAGGCGCATTGCCCGACCAATAGGGATCGATCCGGTCATACTTGTCGAAGTAGTAGTAGGCGCTGATCAGGCCGGCTCCGGTATTCGCGTCAAGACGGGTGCTGAACTTATTGTCTTTGATGTTGATGCTGCCGGAACTCGACGAGAACGTACCCAGTCCTGAACCTGCAGCGGAGCTGTTGGCCCACGGCTGAATGTAAGTGATCAGGTTTGTCGAGATCGGGTTGAATGCAGACATTGGCAGTTGCGCATTCGGGAGAACGCAGTTGGCCGATGAGGTACAACCGGTGAAGTAATAGGGCTCCCCGACGGTAACCGGCTGCCCGAGCTGCGTGCTCAACTGGCTCGCCCAAGCGGCACCCGTTACAGTTCCCGTCAAGCTTGAGGCAATCCCTGAGAGATCGCCCGCTTCCATCGCCGCGCTGGGTGCGTTCGCGATGGTCTGCGGCACTTCCTGGATGACGCGATTTCCCTGGTAGTCCGCGAAGAAGAACAGCTTGTCGTGAATAATCGGGCCGCCGAAAGTTCCACCGAATTGGTTCTGGTGATAGGCGCCGCGTCCGTTGGCGTCGAAGAAGTTCTTGGCGTCGAGGTCGGTGTTCCGCAGGAACTCGAACACATTGCCGTGAAATTGATTCGTCCCTGACTTGGTTACAACGTTGATCTGTGCGCCGGCGTAATTGCCGAACTCGGCGTCGGCGTTGTTGGTCAAAATTCGAAATTCGGCGAGCGAGTCGAGATTAGGAATTGCCCCGGCGCCAGAGTAGCCAATTTCCTGAGTCAACATTCCATTCAGGATGAATGCATTCGCCGACTCGCGCATTCCATTCACAGAAAGCGCACCAGAGTTCAAGCTGCCTGAAACCGGCGGCACCGGAAAGCCGGCCGAGATAAATGGGCCGGCATACGCTCCTGTCATGCCCGAGGCCTGCGAAACGACGCCTGGCTGCAACGGAAGAAGATCAGTGAAGCTGCGGCTGACAAGCGGGACGTCGGTCATTTCTTTGCCTTCGATGACCTCGCCCATTTGCGAGGTTACCGATTCGACGTGCAGTGCGTCCGCGGCGACGTCGACATGCTCGGTCTTTTGGCCGACCTGGAGGATCGCATCCACCAGCAAAGCCGCGTTGACATCGAGCACGAGGCCGGTTTGACGGTAGGTCTTGAAGCCCGCTTGTTCGACTTCGATGGTGTAAGTACCGAGAGGCAAGGACTGGAAGGAGTAGTATCCCTGGCCGTTCGTGGGCTGGGAAACGGAGATCGCGGTCCCTACGTTCGTCGCGGTGACCTTGGCGCCCGCAATGGAGGCGCCGCTCGAATCTTTTACAGTTCCGGAGATACTGGCCGTAACACCGGCGAACAGGCTGCCGCCTGCCAGAAAAACGACCGCGAACAGCAACACAAGCGCACGACGGCACAATTGTCTTCCGTTCATAGTTCCTCCCGCATCTGAATCCCCAAATCGTTTACGCCCGGGAACAACGCCACCCATTTGCTGGAGGCTTGCGGCCACAACCGCTGCCTCATCCGGGGCAAATCAACAGGCGCCCAATCTAACCGCTTATTGTAGTTGGCCTTATAGATGACCTAACGCTGCGTTGTCAAGAAATTTCAGCTTGCATTGGGTTTCAGAGGCCGCGGATGATAAGGCTATACGCGCTTGCAGGTTCTCGCCTTCAAACACATTCGAAACCTTCCGCCGGTCATCCTCCCCGCTATCCGAATTTGCGGTACCATACGACCGCTTAGAAACATTGAGAAGATGTTGCACCCAGCGCTCGAAACTCCTCGATTAGCGGATTCCAAGCTGCTGCTGAGGACTCATGGCTGGCGAATCCTTCGGGCAACGTTGGATGGAGAATTTATGAAGCGTCGATCATCATTACAGGTACTGATTGTCTCGTTGGGACTGTTGGCGGCCTTCACTTCTGTGGCTCAAGAGGCGCCGAGCAAAGTCACCATCCGGTGGGATAAGACGATTCGAACTTCCCAAACAACGCCAACTTTGCAGGTAGTCGTGAATCCTATGCTGCAGCGAGGAAGTCCGGTGCACGACAATGCGTTCAAAGCGCTGCGAGACCTTGGAGCCGACTATGTGAGGTACGTACCATGGCTTCCTTACCCCAGGCTCGGAGTCGCCGAGCTTGAACCTCCGAAGGACGGCAGCACCTCCTGGGATTTCTCAGCCATCGATCCTCTGACCATCGACTTTCTCGAAGCAGTCAAGGGTCACTCATTCATCTTAAATTTCAGTACGATTCCGCAGTGGATGTACCGAACTGACAAGCCCGTCGAATATCCCGCAGATCCCAACCAGGTAACGTGGAACTATGAACAAGGAACAGAACTGCGCGATCCCAGCGCGAAAGAAGTGGCTGATTACTACGCTCGCTTGCTCGCGTGGTATACGCAGGGCGGCTTTACCGATGAAGCAGGTGTGTTTCATAAATCGGGATATCACTACTCAGTTCCGTATTGGGAGATCTTCAACGAGGTGGATTTCGAGCATCGAATGGATGCGGAAACCTACACTCGGATGTACGACGAAATCGTGCTTGCCATGAAAAAAGTGCAGCCCGAAACAAAATTCGTAGGGCTCGCGCTTGCACTTCCCGTAGAACCGCGCTACTTCGAGTATTTTCTTGATCCCAGGAATCACAAGCCCGGAATCCCGCTGGACTTCATTTCCTATCATTTTTATGCAAACGCGCCTGAGGGTCAGATTCAGGGGGCCGACCAATACACGTACTTCGATCAGGCAGATGGCTTCATAAAGACGGTGCGTTATATCGAAGCGATTCGGAAACGCCTGTCGCCGTCGACGAAAACTACGATCGACGAACTTGGCGTTATTTCAGCCGACGATGGGGGACAGGGCGACCCTGGCCACGTCACAAAACCGATTCCGAATTCTTACTGGAATCTGGCAGGCGCTTTGTACGCTTACATGTTTGGCCAACTGAGCGAGTTAGGCATCGATGTTGCCGGCGAATCTCAGCTCGTCGGATATCCCACGCAGTATCCCAGCGTATCGATGGTGGATTGGAAAGATGGCACTCCAAACGCGCGTTACTGGGTGCTCAAGCTTTTGCACGACGATTGTGGTCCCGGCGACAAGCTTGTAGAAAACGACACAGCAGGACCGATGGCCCCACATGTGTATACGCTGGCCTTCATCACTCCGAACGGGAAGCGGCGGCTCTTATTAGTGAACAAACGAGATCGAACCTTCGAGATCGCTTTGATGGGCGCCGCCGGAGGTCAAGTTGACGTCGTCGATCAAACTACCGGATTCAAGCCACCAGCGACGATGCGTTTGAGCGGTGACACGCTCACCTTGCAGGGATTCTCTGTTTCGGTAGTAACTTTTCCCTAGTCGATCCCTAGAAAAGTTTAGGCTCCCGGCGATCCAAGACCGGCTAGGGTCGGTAGTTGGCGAAATCACGGAGGCCGGGGTATTATTTCCTCGCGTCGTCAGTCCTGTCGAGCTAAGCGCTTATTGAGTGGGTATGTTTTGAGCGCATCGCCTTCACATTCTGGCACGCGCTTCTTCGCAACAGCAGAAAGCACTCCATACCTTTAAAAGGACGGTTTATGAACGACGTGAGGTCGCGTTTTCAATTTGCATGCGCTCCCGACAGTTGGGGCGTTTTGGACTACCCGGGTCCATCCTGGAACCAGTCGTACGAAAAGATGCTGGATGAAATGGTATGGGCGGGCTACACAGGAACTGAACTCGGCCCTTATGGGTTTTTTCCAACGGATCCGACCGTGCTCAAGCCGCAGCTCGAGCGGAGGAACCTCAAACTTCTAGGGTCATTTGTACCGGTTGTTCTGAGTGATCCGGCCTCCGCTGGGGTTGCGGTAGCGCATATTCGTAAAGTTGGCGACTTGCTGGCTACGCTCAAAGCGCCATTTCTGGTTCTGGCGGACGCGCAGTCGGATGTGCGCAACAGACTTTCGGGTCGAGTGCCTTCGGACGGCAGCGCCGGCCTCACCGCTGCTCAGTGGAAAAATGTCGCTCACGTTGTAGAAGAAGCCGCCAAAGTGTCTGCGGAGTTTGGGCTGGACCTCGTATTCCATCCCCATGTTGCCACTTACGTCGAAACGCCCGAAGAGTGCGAGCGATTCTTTGATGTCACGTCGCATACCGGGATCGGCCTATGCCTTGACACGGGACACTGCGAATTTGGGGGCGGCGACACGATCACTGAGGCTGCGAAGTTTGCCAGCGTCCTCAGATTTCTTCACATTAAGGACGTCGACAATAAAGTTCTGGAAGAAGCACGCCGGAAAAAACTGAACTTTGAGGAAGCAATTGAAGAAAAAGTATTCACCATCATCGGGCAGGGTTCGGTGAACTTCCCTGGGCTTTTCCGCTTGCTCGAAAAAAATAACTATTCCGGCTGGTCGGTCATCGAGCAGGATGTGAAGTTTGGCGCAACCACAGTTCCTCCTGCTGAAAGTGTCGCCGCAAGCTTGAAATATCTCAATGGAGTTCTGGCTGAGATGGCGGGCGCGCCGGTGAAGTGAATCGGAGCTGGACACTGGTGAGGTTGTTGCGTTGGCATCATTGTTGAAGGAGGAAATGGGATTGGCGAAACTTGGAGTTGGTGTGCTGGGTGTTGGTGAAATGGGAAAACGCCATGCGGAGAACCTTCGCCGCCTGGTTCCCGAAGCACGGTTGGTCGCGATCGCAGATGTTGCGCAGGAAAGAGCGCGCCAGACCGCCGCGGAACTGGAGATCGATCAGTTCTTCACCAGTCTGGAAGACATGCTTGCCTGTAAGGAAATCGACGCGGTGCTGATTGCCACACCCGACAAATTTCACGCTCGGGCCGTGGAAAGCGCAGCCGCGGCAGGTAAAGACATCCTGTGCGAGAAACCTCTTGCGACCAATCGGTCGGATGCTCTGAGGGCGCTTAAAGCTGTACAGACTGCGCGTGTCCGTCTGCAGGTCGGTTTTATGCGCCGTTACGACCCGGCATATGCGGCGGCGATGAAACGTGTAGAAAACGGAGAGATCGGTGAACCGGTGATCTTCAAGTCTCTGGGACGCGACCGCGATGTTCCACCGCTTTCCGCATATCAATCCAACATCAATGGCATGCTGTTCTATACAAATACAATTCACGACTTCGACCTGGCACGCTGGATGATGCGGGATGAAGTCACGGAAGTGCAGGCGTACTCAACGGTCTCGATCCGCCCTGAACTTGCACAGTATGGAGACGTGGTCGCCAGTGTCGTGAACCTGAAATTTGGTCACGGAGCGATTGGAAACATCGATTCCTACGCACAGGCGCTATACGCTTACGATGTGCGGACGGAGATCGTTGGGTCAAAAGGTTCGATCTTTATCGGAAGTATCGAGAAGACGCCGGCGACTTTCCTGAGCCCAGCCGGGGGAACCACAATCCTCGCCGATCACTTTTTGAGCCGCTTTGCGGACGCCTATCTGAACGAGATCGGCGACTTCGTCCACAATATGCTGCACGACCAGCCTCCTCGGGTCACCGGGGACGATGGTATGCGTGCCCTGGAGATCGCGATCGCGGCGGAGGAATCGCACTCGCAGCATGTGCCGCGTGCGGTGGTGACCGAAGGGCTGGAATCTCTCGATCCGATTGGTGCGGCTCCTCGGGCCTAAGCTGCAAAGCTGGCCGAGGCTGCAATAAGAGCAACTAAGTCCGGAAACAGGGCGACGATGTTTGATCGCCTTGCGCGCGACGACTTCGTCCGAAAGTTGTTGCTGATTCGTGAAACGGTGGAGGAGCGAGGCATGACTCACGAAGCGACGAGGCGCGGATTTCTGCACACGGCGGGAATCGCGATGGCGGCATTGTCGGGTCCAAAGACGGTGTCGACTGCTAACGAGACTCCCGGACAATCAACGCCACAACGGATTTTCGATGTACGTGAGTTCGGTGCCCAAGGAGATCGGAAAGCTGTTGATACACCTGCAATCAACAAGGCGATCGAAGCCGCCGCGAATGCTGGGGGCGGCACTGTCGTTTTCCCAGCGGGCACATACTTGTGCTACTCGATTCGCCTGAAAAGCAAAGTCTCGGTGTTTCTGGGCCCGGGTTCGACCGTCGTGGCGGCGGATCCTCCTGCGCAAAGCCATGGAGAAGGTTATGACCTGGCAGAGTCAAACCAACCTTGGGAGGCCTATCAGGATTACGGTCATAATCACTGGCACAACAGTCTGATCTGGGGCGAGAACCTCGAGGACGTTACCATTCAGGGGCCGGGGCTTATCTGGGGGAAGGGCTTGAGCCGCGGCGAGGGGGCGGGTCCGGTTGCGGAAGTTCCAGGCGTCGCCAACAAAGCCATCGCCCTGAAAAATTGCCGCAACGTACTGCTGCGCGATTTCTCTATTCTGCATGGCGGGCATTTCGGCATCCTCGCAACCGGAGTCCACAATCTAACGATCGACAATCTGAAGATCGATACGCAGCGCGACGGGATCGATGTCGATTGCTGCCGTAACGTACGGATTTCCAACTGCACCGTCAACTCCCCTTGGGATGATGCGATTTGCCTGAAAAGCTCCTATGCGCTGGGATATGCCGGCGACACCGAGATGGTGACCATCACGAATTGCATGGTGAGCGGAAGCTATACGGAAGGAGCCGTGCTGGATGCGTCCTTCAAGCGATTCCCCCCGGAATCTGACGTCGACCGCAATGGACGTATCAAATTCGGAACGGAGTCGAACGGGGGATTCAAGAACATCACGATCTCAAATTGCGTGTTTGATGGCTGTTTCGGCGTCGCAATTCTAAGTGTGGATGGAGCGCAGATCGAAGATGTCACGCTCTCGAATATTACGATGCGCGGCACAGTAGCGTCGCCGATTTTTCTGCGGCTGGGAACTCGTATGCGAGGACCGGCGGGAGTTCCGGTAGGTCGAATCCGGCGCGTGAACATCTCCAATGTGGTTTCTTCGAGTGGATCATCACAGATTTGTTCGATGATTGCCGGGGTCCCGGGCTACCTCGTCGAGGACGTCAGAATCAGCAACATTTTGGTCGAACATCCGGGCGGTGGAACGCGCAAGGATGCTGCTCTGCAGTTGCCGGAGAAAGAGAAGGAATACCCGGAGCCAACGATGTTCGGCACGACTCCTGCGAGTGCTTTCTTCATCCGGCACGCCCGCCGAATTCAGATCAGCGACTTCAAGATTCTCGCTCAGAACAAGGAGGAGCGCCCGTGCTTCATTCTGGAGGATGTGGAGGGCGCCGAATTCTCGAACATCACATTCCCCGAAAAGCAGGAGAATCCGCGCTTCGTTCTCAACAACGTGAAAGACTTCAGTATTGTCCGGAGCCGGCCGGTGGCGGACGTTGAGATCAGGGAAACCGAGCACCAGGAAATTTAGTTTACGTTCGCTCGTCTGGACGCTGTCGTCCGCTGCCAGTGCCGATTCACTGGGCGTGAATCATGAGGACAATTTCTGATCGACTTGAAATAACGGGCGGCACGTCTCGCGTTTTATCAGATTGGTGGGCAACAGCACCTCTGGTGCGCGAATTCCCTTTGACCGGATTTTTTCGATGGCCATCTTCGCCAACTGGCGACCAACCTCCGTGGCTTCGACCCTCACGCTCGTGAGCGATTGCAATCTCCCCAAACCGTGCTGATCGTCAAAGCCGATCAAGCTTACGTCGCGCGGAACATCTAATCCAGCTTTGAGAAGTCCTTCCCATACACCGTGAGCGATGTCGTCATTGCCAGCGAGTACGGCTGTGATGGGAAGCTTCTGCTCCAACGCCATCGCAATACTCTTCAAGCCGTTAAAGAATGTGTTATCGGAAAGGCCCAGGGTTTGAGCGGAAGGTTTGGCCCCGGCGTCCTTCATTGCTTTGCAGTAACCTTCGTAGCGATTACGATACCAAGGGAGCGAGACATCGCCGATGAAGAAAATGTCTTTGTGCCCTAAGGCGAGCAGATACCGCGTCGCCTCCACGGCCCCTGTGAAATCGTCGAAGCGCACGCGATCAGAAGAAGGGGCAGGTTCGGAGCTCACAAAATTGTTGGCCAACAACACGTAGGGTAACCCGCGATTATCGAGGCTGGTGGTGAAGTTTTCGAAATTGGCACCAGCTAAGATCACGCAATCGGCAATGCCATGACTTTGCAGAACGGTAGGCAATTGCAAGTCGGCGGAAGCGACTGAAGGCGAATAACGAAATCGCGTGTAGATTACGAAGAATCCTGATTCCTCGCAGTATTCTTCCACGCCTTGCAAAACTCGCGAGTGGAACGGGTGCAGGAAGTCGCGATTGCTGAGGATGAACGAGACCACAGGAGAGGAGTTTCGCGCGAAGATCTGCGCCCGGGCGTTGGGCCGGTAATTGAGCTCCCGCAGCGCGCGCTGCACCTTCTCGCGGAGCTTGGGGTTCACGTCGGGCTGGTTGTTAATGACCCTCGAGACGGTCCCGACCGCCACGCCTGCGCGGCTGGCAACATCGCGGATGGTTACCGCCATGAGGCGCCACCGCACCGGTCAGTCTCAGGCCAGATGAAATGCTTCATGAATGTTGATACTATGAAAATCGCCCTCGTGCCGTCAATCGTCTTTATTGTCGAGCTTAGCCGGCCGAGATTCCCCCACAATGGGCATCCTTCCCTGCTAGCACATATCCGGAGTAAACGTGCGGCACACAGGTGCCATGGCTGAAATCGCAGCTGTGAACCAGTTCATGAAGAAATCCGCTCCTTGCGCCATAGCACCGGACGAATCTGGATGGACTGCCCGTTCATCCAGGGTAGGTCTTCATCTACTCTTTAGCTTCGCTGTCGCCTTCACACTCGTGCTGTCAGCCTTTTCTCAGAACCAGTCTCCCGCTCCGACCTACTCATCCCCGCTTGAACAGGCTGAGAAGTTGCTCCGAGAAAACAAACCGCAAGATGCCCTGGGCCTTCTCAATCAGACCGTGAAAGAGAATCCGAAGCTCGCAGGCCTCGAACGCATGATCGGGAAAGCCTATTTGCAGACTCGGCAATATTCGGAAGCGATCGCGCACCTCGGAACGGCGTTGCAACAAGACAACAACGATTTGGAGGCCTCTGAGTTACTTGCGCTGAGTTTTTATGGTTCGGGCAACTGCCACGACGCTTTGCCGCTTTTGGAAAAACTCAAGCCGCACTTTTCGAATGAAAGCCCGGATTCTCCCTATCTTCTGAGCATTTGCTACCTAATGACGCAGCAGTGGGAGAAGGCGCGCAAGGCGCTGGCGGAGATGTTTTCCGTCTCGCCCGACAGTGGGATGGCCTATCTTGCGCTTGGGAAATTGCTGGTGCGGCAGCACATGGTAGAGGCTGCTGTTCCTCAGATTGAAACGGCATTACGACTGGAGCCGCGTTTAGCCATGGCGCACTTTCTTCTTGGAGAAATCGATCTGTATCAATCGAACACGCAAGCCGCCGTGGGAGAATTTCAGAAAGAGCTCGCAGTAAATCCGACGCTGTGGCTCGTCTACTGGCGGTTGGGAGATGCTTATATCCGGCTGGAAAACTACAACGATGCCGAAAAAGTCCTGAAGGAAGCGATTTGGCTGAACGAAGCCTCTCCAGACGCGTACGTTTTACTCGGGAAGATTGCTATGAAGAAAAATGATGCGGTGTTGGCCTCGCAGTTCCTCGAACGGGCACTGTCGCTCGCACCGCAGAATTTCGACGCTCACGAGGCGTTAGCGGGTGCGTACCAAAAGCTTGGACGTGCGGCAGACGCCAATCGGCAAATGGAACTTGCCAAACGGCTCCGCGGCGAAAAACCCCCACCAGAAAAAGAGTTGCTGCAATCAGTGCCGTAGCTATTCCGCACCGTTCAAAAATGCGATCAACCTCCTATGAACGTATCCAGACGAAACCATCTCAAGACGCTTCTATCTGCCGCCGGAGTGTCGATGGCGAAATTCGGGCCGCAGACACTAACGACAAAACCTGGCGATGTTCCACCTCCGGACCATGAACGGCGAATTCAATGGTGGCGAGAGGCGAAGTTCGGGATGTTCATTCATTGGGGGCTTTATAGCCTTCTGGGCCGCGAAGCGTGGGTCATGGGAGACGAAGATATCCCAGTCGAGGAATACGAAAAGCTGGGAGAACAATTCCGTCCGCCTGCCAAGGTAGCGCGCTCGTGGGCCCGACTGGCGCGCGAATCGGGTATGCGCTACATGGTGATGACCGCGAAACACCACGAAGGGTTTTGCCTCTTCGACTCCAAGCTAACGCCTTATTGCGCGCCGAAGCTGGGTCCGGGCCGCGACCTGGTACAGGAGTTTGTGGATGCAGCTCGCGCGGAGAATCTGCGCGTCGGGTTGTACTACTCGCTGATGGATTGGCATCATCCGGACTGGCGGACGGCGAAAAGAGATCCTGCCGCGAGAAAGCGTTTTGTCGACTATACGCACGGACAGATTCGCGAACTTATGTCGAACTACGGGAAGATCGATATTCTCTGGTACGACATGCCGGTCCCTCTCGACGCTGAAGGTTGGCGGTCCGCTGAAATGAACGACATGGTGTTTCGCCTGCAGCCGGATATTCTGATCAACAACCGCAACCTGCTTCCGGGAGACTTTTCCACCCCAGAACAGTCGACGCAAGCGACGAAAAACGATTGGGAATCCTGCATGACAATCAACGACAGCTGGGCTTATCTTGCTGCCGATAATAACTGGAAATCCGCCCAGCAACTGGTACAGAACCTCGTTGAATGTGCGCGTGATGGGGGCAACTATCTCCTCGATATCGGGCCGCGCGCGGACGGATCTGTTCCCGCGGCAGCGGTGGAGAGACTGAATACATTTGGTGGTTGGCTACGCAGGAATGGTGAAGCCGTTTACGGTACGCAACGATGCCGGTTTCCGCACGGCAATATTGGTGTTTATACGCGACGGGGAAACACACTTTACACGATCATTTACTTCTGGCCCGGAAACACGCTGACCGTTGGCGGCGTGCGGTGTAAGGTAAAATCGGCACGATTTCTGGCGACTGGTGCAGCTGTCGAGTTTGAACAACGAGGTCCGCAATTAATTTTCCGGTCCCTACCCGAGAAACCGCCCGACGCCCCAGTCACCGTAATCGCGGCAGAGTGCGATGCCGAACCCGTGCAGGACACCCTGTCGTCACTGGCGGACGCCGATCACTGAGAGCGCACCCGCGACGAGTTTTCTGTTTCCTACTCTGCCGGACTCAGATTCGAGCGAGGAGCCAAACGGCGGGCGAGCACATAGATCAGGACGCAGCCGGCGAGAATGATCAAGACTCGCACAGTTATGACCAGCGCGTGATGTGACATCGAGATCGCGGTCATGTAGAGAAGCAGGCCGAGGATCCCGACAATCCAGGTGAGAGCGGCGGCACATAGTACGCGGGAGACTTTCCTGGGAGGCTCCCCATCGATGAGCGATTGCGACGGGGCCTTTCCCCAGAGGCACGCCCCAACCACCAAGCCATAGGTGACGTACATCGCGAAGGTACAAATCGCGATGATGACGACCTCGGCCTGCGCCCAGAAGGTAAAGACCGCGGTAATCGGAATTACCACCCAGATCGCATTGACGGGCACCTTGTGCGCGCTTACCTTGGCGAGAAAACGCGGAGCCGGCACTTTTCCGTCGCGCGCCATCGCCCAGATCAGGCGGGTTATGGTTGTCAAATTCGCGAGCACGGAAGCAAATATGGCTACCGATACGAGTAGCAAAGCGCTTCCTACCACGTATTTCGGAAAATAACTTCCGATGATGTAGAGCAGAGGAGTCGGATCATGGCTTGCGACGTCGACCGACGGAACAGCCAACGTAAAACCAATGAGCACCAGCAATCCGAATAGCACCGCCAGAATTTCGGACCAGACGATAGCAGTAGGAATGCGCTTTTGAGGAAGGTGGGTTTCTTCCGCGACGTTCGCCGCAGCCTCAAATCCGCCGAGAGTCCAAACGCTCATTAACGATGCCGTCAGAAAAGCTTGCGCGTACGCGCCAAAACTCGGCTGGTGTGGATAGGTGAAGAGAAAAGAGACAGGATGGATTTTCCGAACCAGGGCGATACCGAGCAGAAGAAATCCCATCACCACCGTACCCAGAATCTCGGCGATGACGGACACATCGTTCACCAGACTCGCGAGCCGAATGCCGTAGTGATTGATCAATGCCGCAGCAACGAGGGTTGCGACCGTGGCAATCACGACGTTGCGATTGGAGTTTGGCAGACCAAAGAAAGGAACCAGATAGCTGGCCAGCGCATAAGCGACGCCGGCCATACCTGTGATGAATTGCACAATCATGATCCAGCCAGCCCAGAAGGCAAGTCGGTCACCGGCTAACGAGCGCGTCCACTGATAGGCGTAGCCGGAGAGCGGAATCTGGCGGGCCAGGCCCGCGAAAACCATGGCAACAAGGAACTGTCCCGCGCCAACAATCAGCCAACTCCAAACGAAAGCAGGGCCGCCCGCCCGCAAGCCGTCGCCGTAATCGGCGAAAAGGCCGGATGTCATGCAAATCACGGAGAAGCTTAAGGCGAAGCTGGAAAAATATCCGAGGGACCGGCTGAGTTCCTGATGATAGCCAAACTGCTCTAGTGTCTGCTCATCACTCATGATATTCCGCAAGGACCGCTAGCCTAGGAGGGCGAGCGTCTAATCGCTTAGAATGTGCGGATGCTATACCGACCTCTGACCGCCGTCAAGTTCTTGCGCACATTCGCGGAACGAAATACTCAACAAAAACATCCCGCACTTCCCTGCCAAAAGGATCAAGATTTGCAATCGATTCTGACTTCGTCGAGCAACACAAGAACAGCGTTAATACTGGCATCCGTGATTTTTCTGGCTTCCCTTTTGTCGTTCGCACAAGCGTCCAAAGGAACTGACACCCCAGTTTATCTTGATCCCTCGAAACCGATCGAGGACCGCGTCAACGACCTGATATCACGAATGACCTTGGAAGAAAAAGCATCGCAACTCGTAAACCAGGCACGGGCAGTGCCGCGCTTAAAGATTCCTGAGTATGACTGGAGAAGCGAGGCTTTGCACGGGGTTGCCGGGGCGGGATTGGCCACGGTTTTTCCTGAGCCGATCGGGATCGCAGCGACTTTTGACACCTCCCTTACCCACGAACTGGCGGCAGCGATTGGCACCGAAGGTCGAGCAAAGCATAATCAGGCGGTACGAGCAGGACGGCGGGATATCCTGGAGGGCCTGGATTTTTGGGCGCCCAATATCAACATCTTTCGGGATCCCCGCTGGGGACGGGGCCAGGAAACCTACGGGGAAGATCCATTTCTGACTGGAAAAATGGCCGTCGCGTTTGTCACTGGAATGCAGGGAGACGACCCAAAGTATCTCAGGGCTATCTCCACTCCAAAGCATTTCGCCGTTCATTCTGGACCTGAGCCTACCCGGCATATCCGGAACGTGGAAGTGTCGAACCACGACATGGAAGACACTTACTTGCCTGCATTCAGGGCGTCAGTTGTGGAGGGAAAAGCCGGGTCTATCATGTGCGCCTACAATCGAGTGAACGGAGAACCCGCGTGCGCGAACAGCTTTCTGCTCGAACATAGTCTGCGGGGCGCATGGAAGTTTGACGGTTATGTCGTCGGCGATTGCGATTCGATCGACGAGATCTTCAGCGAGCACCACTTCACAAAAACTATGGCGGAGACGGCGGCGCTGTCGCTGCAACGAGGCTCTGACAATGAGTGCATCGACTCGTACTCGAAAGCGACAAATGATTCCGACTACAAGAAATATCTTGATGCGGTCTCGGCGGGGCTGCTGTCTGAGGCGCAGATCGATATCTCGGTAAAGCGCCTGTTGGCCGCCCGTTTTCGCCTGGGCATGTTCGATCCGCCTGAGATGGTGAAATATACCCAGTTGTCAGATGCGGAGATTGCGAGCCCGGCGCACCGCGAACTGGCGCATAAAGTCGCACAGGAATCCATGGTGCTGCTGAAAAACAATGGCATCCTGCCACTTGCCGCGAACACCAAGAGCATTGCCGTCGTCGGTCCGCTGGCCGATTCTGCCCGCGTCCTGGCGGGAAATTACAGCGGCACTCCTTCGAAAACAATTACGGTGCTGCAAGGTTTGCAGCAGCAATTCAAGTCGTCGCAGGTCACGTTTTCAGAAGGGACAAACTTCCTCCGGCAAGAGTCCGTCATTCCGGCGGAGATGTATTCGACTGAAGACGGACAAGCGGGATTGACGGGTGAATATTTTCCCAACAAGGAATTCAAAGGACCGGCCCTCGTCGTTCGGACAGACAGATACATCAATCTCGAGTCGCTGCCCCACGATCGCGACTCGCTCAGTCAACCGTCCGGCCTTACGGATTTCTCAGTCCGCTGGACGGGATATCTCACTCCGAATCGATCCGGGGATTTCCGCATGTTCGTCAGCGGCTATACGAATCGCCTCTGGGTGGACGGAAAGCTCATTATCGATGACCTCGCGCCCGAAGGAAGTCTGCCCGATCCAGTTGTGAAGTTAAGCCAGGGCAAGAAATATTCCTTGCGGCTCGAGTCGGTCGTGCAGGACGACGGCGGCTCGGTGTTGTCCTGGTTGCCTCTTATCTCCGATCCGCTCGCAACAGCCGTGCAGCAAGCCACGCAGGCAGATGTCATCATCGCCGTCGTCGGCATCACATCTCAATTGGAGGGCGAGGAACTTCGCGTTAAGGTGCCTGGGTTCAATGGGGGTGACCGTACCAGTCTTGATTTACCGAAGGATGAAGAAGATCTTCTAAAGGCGCTCAAGAATACCGGCAAGCCACTCGTCGTAGTACTCATGAATGGCAGCGCCCTTTCTGAGAATTGGGCCAACAATAACGCGGACGCGATACTTGAGAGTTGGTATTCGGGCGAAGAAGGCGGAACTGCGATTGCGGAAACGCTGGCGGGAGTGAACAATCCTGCCGGGCGACTGCCGATTACGTTCTACAAAGGAATCGAGCAATTGCCGAGCTTCGACGATTACTCCATGGAAAATCGCACTTACCGATATTTCAGGGAGCAGCCTTTGTACTCCTTCGGTTTCGGCCTGAGCTACTCCCGCTTTCAGTACAGTCACATAAAACTTTCGACGTCAGAATTGGGCGAAGGGAAAGCACTCGGTGTGGAAGTGGACGTGTCGAACGTCAGCAATCGAGATGGAGACGAGGTCGTACAGTTGTATCTAACCGTCCCGAAATTGCCGGGAGCACCCATTCGCGCGCTCGCGGGATTCGTGCGAGTTCACATTGCCAAAGGTGAAACGAAACATGTTCGGCTCACGGTCGAACCCCGGGACTTAAGCATGGTGAACGAGGCAGGTGTGCGTATAACCCCAGCAGGACAATATCGAATAAGCGCAGGAGGCGGCCAACCTGGCACCGGCGCGCCGGCTGCGGAGGCTTCATTCACGGTTCGACAGGAGCACGTGTGGTCCGAATAGTCACAAGAATCGCTCGGACTTCTGACGGGCCCGGTCTGCTTCGTGGAATTTCTGAGTTAGTTAAGCACGTATTCTTCCTGCTGATTTGTGCACTGCTCCTCCTCACTCTCGGTTTTTCGCAGGAGAAACCCGCGGCGCCAGATCAGTCCGATTATCAAAGAGGTATTGCGGCTTTTCAGCGCGGCGATTTGAACACGGCGGCGGATTTGTTTGAAAAAGTTACGCACGCGCACCCCAGGAATGCGGAAGCGAAAAACATGCTTGGGCAAGTACTGTTGCGCCAGGGACAGACTGATCAAGCGATCTCGTGTTTCAAGCAATACGTCGAACTTCGACCACAGATGGCTTCAGGACACATCAGTCTCGGTCAAGCTTTCGAAATGAAGGGTGACTTAGAATCGGCCGTGGCCGAAATGCAGCGCGCCGTTCAGCTGGCTCCCGGGGAGGCGGAGTCTCATCGGGAACTGGGGCGGGCGTTGTCTCTGGAAAAGAAAACCGTTGAAGCCGTCGCTGAGATGAATACAGCCGTTCAGTTGGCTCCTAAACGCGCCCAGTTGCATGACGAATTGGGGTCTCTGAAAGCGCAGCAGTCTGAATTCGCCGAGGCAGGCCAGGAATTCCGCGAAGCGATTCGGCTGGAACCAGGATACGAACCCGCGCACCTGCATCTCGGCGTGAGTCTTATTGCGGGCGGCGATTCGGCTGCAGCGCTGAAGGAACTCGATCAGGCAGTTGAACTCAATTCGCGCGACGCCACGGCATGGTTCTATCGGGGCCGCGCGGAAGAATCGCTCGGCAATCGCGACGAAGCCCTGCATTCTTATCAGCAAACGAACAGCCTCGCCCCGTCGACACGCGGCCTGCAAACCCAGATCGGCATTTTGTGCCAGAGGACTGGCGACGTTGATTGTGCTGAACAATCGTTCCGCAAAGCATTACAGCAAACGCCCGACGACCCGGAGACTCATAACAATCTCGGGCTGACGTTGCTGCAGCGCGGGGATGGGGACGCTGCCATCGCAGAATTTCAACGCGCCATCCAGCTTCGACCTGGAGACTCGTCGTTCCAGGGAAATCTGGGTACCGCGTATTTGCAGAAGTCTGATTTTTCTTCCGCGGTTAGCCAGTTTCAAGCGGCATTGAAGCTAACGCCGGATGCGGCAAACCTGCACTACGACCTGGCGCTCGCTTTAAAGCTGAAAGATGACCTCCCGGGGGCGATTGCGGAGTGGAAGGAAGCCTTGCGGCTGGATCCGAACCTCGCAGATGCCCACTACAGCCTCGGGGTGACATTGTGGCAGTCAGGCGACTTTCCCGCCGCCACGGAACAACTGAAGGCTGTCATTGCCATTCAACCCGATTACGCTGAGGCATACTACACCCTCGGCACGGTCTACCAGCAGATGAAAAAATATCCGGAGTCCGCGGAGGCTTTGCGAAAAGCAATCGCACTGGAACCGGATCTTGCGGGCGCCCACACAACCTTAGCCGCCGTGCTCCGTCAACTGGGTGACAGCGCCGGCGCCGCTGCCGAAGCGCAGGCGGGTTCACGGATCAGTAAAGAGAAAACGAATTTGCAGGCAGCAACTTTTGCTACGAACTCGGGAAAGAGGTTGATGGCGCACGGCGATCTGGATGCCGCAATCTCTCAATTCCGTTCGGCGGTCAGTTCGATGCCAGACTACGCGATGGCACACTATCAGTTGGCGATTGCCCTGATGCAGAAGGGGCAGAAGGAAGAGGCGGGCTCTGAGTTTCAAAAGGCATCAGAACTGAATCCTCACCTTGCGCCATTGCACTAGGCTGCTTGAATAAACCGCATTCAGGAGAGCGAGATTGTCTTGGTACAGATGCTCGAGGATTCTCGGCCTGATCATCATCCTGGCCGTCACTCGGCAATTGCGCGGCCAGGGAATGGCCCAAGGCCATCCTCCCCCCTCCACGGCCAAAGCCACGAAATGCAAAAATCGCAAGATACCGCAACTTGAAGACATCACCGATCGCGCGGGAATTCATTTCGCTCACAACTTCTCGCCAGAAGCGCGATCCATCCTCGAATCCATGGCCGGAGGCGTTCTTCTGCTCGACTATGACCGCGATGGATGGCTGGATATCTACTTCACGAATGCACCAACTGTTGATGAGGCCTTGCAGGGCAAACAGGCACGCAGCGCTCTCTATCACAACAATCACGACGGTACATTTACTGACGTCACCGAGAAGGCCGGAGTCGGCAAGCCCTGTTTTGCGATGGGCGGTGCCGTCGGCGATTACAACAACGACGGCTGGCCCGACATCTACGTCACTTGCTACGGAGGCAACGTTCTCTATCGCAACAACGGCGATGGCAGCTTCACGGATGTGACGAAGCAAGCGGGCGTGGCTGATGGACGGTGGTCAACGGGCGCGGCCTTCGGCGATTATGACGGCGATGGTTTCCTCGACTTGATGGTCTCTAACTATGTCGATATCGATCTCAAGCATCTGCCAGGCTTTGGCAGCGCCGCCACGTGTCGCTTCATGGGAGTCAATGTACAGTGCGGTCCGCGCGGCCTGAAGGGATCAGGCGATTCCCTGTTTCACAACAACGGCGACGGCACTTTTACCGATGTGTCGAAAAAAGCAGGCGTGGACGATCCAAACGGGTACTACGGGTTGGGCATCATTTGGGCGGACTTCAACAATACGGGCCGGCCGGATATCTATGTCGCCAACGATTCTGAAGCCGGTTTTTTGTATCGCAATGATGGAAACGGGAAGTTCAGCGAGATTGGGATGGAATCGGGCACTGCCCTTGGGGAAGACGGCCATGAGCAGGCTGGCATGGGGGTCGCCGTCGGAGATTATCTGCACACCGGGCGGCCCTCACTGGCCGTAACAGATTTCGCGCTCGACAACACGCCCCTATATCGCAACACCGGGAATTGGGATTTCCAGGACGTCTCATATTCCTCAGGAGTCGGGTTACCCTCAGTCCCCTGGGTTAAATGGGGCATTGCGTTTGTCGACCTCGACAACGACGGATGGCTGGATCTGGTGACTGTCAACGGTCACGTTTATCCTCAATCCGATCAACTTCCGTCCAACGCAAAATACCGGGAGCCGAAGTTAGTCCAGTTCAACCAGGGAGACGGCACGTTTTGCGACGGCAGCGATCAGACGGGCTCGGCGATTCTGGAACAGCGCGTCTCCCGCGGCTTGGCGGTCGGCGACTTGTTTAACGACGGGAACATAGATCTGGTTGTCGAAGACCTTGTCGGCAAGCCGATGGTTATTCGCAATCACGGAATTGCAGGCCGGCACTGGGTAAGCTTCGAACTCTCCGGCACTAAGAGCAACCGAATGGCGATCGGCGCCAGATTGAAATTGGTTGCCGATGGAAGTACTCAAACCGAAGAGATTCACAGCGGCGGAAGCTATCTATCGCAGAGCGATACGCGCGTGCACTTCGGTCTGGGACAGGCCACCAAGGTCGAGAGCCTTGAGATTCGCTGGCCTTCGGGAAAAATCGAAACATTTAACAATCTCGACGTGGATCGGTTTTATAGCATTCTGGAAGGAACTGGAGCAGTCCCGGCGGACGCGGCCCGTCCAAAACCCCCCGCGAAAAGAAAATCGTAGCCTCAAACACTATTCTCGGTTGCACGCTTAAGTTCCATCCCATGAACCATTTCATGATTCCACGAGTGTTTATGAGTGGACGACACCGGGCTTATCGCTTGTCTCGGAGGGGTGTGAATCCACGAAATAAGCGCCTAGCATTGGATTTTTTCATCATCCGGCCGGAAAAATAGGCTTGACAACGCTCGTATGAAAAGGTTAGAAGGTGAATCGGTTCATGGAATGATTTTGGGGGCGTCTTCTATCCCTTGGAGCCCACCCTCTGATAGAGGGCAAGCTTCCGGGACAGAACTGTTCAGACGTCCCGGCCTGAGGAATTTCTGTCGTAAGGCTCGATCTATGCCGACGAGCCGGTTGTCATTTTGGGGACCTAAGCAGATCTGCTTTAGGGTCGAGATGGGGAAAAACTTCGACGACGGGGGCGAAGGCCATGCCTAGCTTTTCATTGAGCAGCTTGTTTTGCGTTTTGGAACCGGTTCAGAACGGTTTAGCGGATCTGGCAGGCAGGCTGCGCGTTCGAGCTGGTTTGATCCTGGCCTTGCTCGCCGTGTTATGTTTTGCCTTCGCAGTTCCTCAAGCGAATGCACAGGCCGTTTACGGCAGCATCGGCGGAAATGTTATGGACGCCTCAGGCGGCGCCGTCGCCAACGCCAAGGTGACAATCACCGACACCGAGCGCCAAGTCGTCTTCACGACTCAAACGGACGCAACAGGACGCTACGACGAGCGCCACCTGATCGCCGGACACTACCAGGTCAAAATCGAGGCACAAGGGTTCAAGACCGTCATTTCTAAAGTCGACGTCTCAGTCGATACTCTTGCGACTTTCGACGCTAACTTGCAGCCCGGGACAGTGACGGAAACGGTCAATGTTGTCGATGAAGTCCCCCTGTTGAAGACAGAGCGTACCGACGTTTCTACCGTCCTCAGCACGACACAAGTTAACGAGTTGCCGACCTACGGCAGGAACTTTTCGCAACTACTGCTGGTGACGCCCGGCACGGTCCAGTTCTGCTGGGGGGATACTTCTACGGAAAATCCGCAAAGCGGACTGGCAGTCCAGGCAAACGGTCAGATGTTCGTCGGCGTGAATACGATCCTGGATGGCACCGACAATCGCGACTTCCTCTACGGAAACATGCTGATCGTGCCGAACCTCGATTCGATCGCCGAAACGAAAGTGACCACTTCGAGCTACGACGCCGAGTTCGGACAGATCAGCGCAGCTTTGGTCACGGTTTCCACCAAATCCGGCACGGACAAATGGCACGGCAGCGGCTTCTTCTATCGCCGCTCAGACGCAACCTTCGCGCGCGACCAGTTCGCCCAGGCTAATCCGGACCCGGTGACTGGAAGGTACATTCCGCCTACGCTGTGGGGCCAGTTTGGAGGTTCGCTGGGTGGCGCGATTATTAAGAACAAGCTGTTTGTTTTTGGCGACTACCAGGGAACACGCGCCCACAACGGAGGAACTGCGCAGGCGGAGGTTCCAACACAGGCAGAACGCAATGGTGACTTCAGCCGCTGGATAGCTAACGGCAATCCCATTTACGACCCGTTCTGCGCCGATGCCATCCCGGGTAAACCGAGCTCGTGCACGAATGGCATCGAGGATGTTTTAAGCAGTCGTCCGCAGCTTCAATATAACGGGCAACTAAACGTCATCGATCCGAGTTTGATTTCGCCGGTCGCGACCGCTCTTCTCAAATACGTTCCGCTTCCGCTTCCTCAGTTAGCAAATGCTCCCATAGGACAGCCGAACTATGCTGCCAGTGAGGATGAGGTCTACCACGGGGATGCCCTCGACGTTAGAGCGGATTACTTCTCGAGCGACAAGCTGCGAATATTCGATCGCTACACGTTCACCCAATTCCACAAATCTGCTCCCGGGTTATTTGGCGGGGCGGCCGGAGGGCCGCAACTCAATCCGATCGGCTACACGGGAGTGGGCGACACGCGTCCACAAAGCAACTCGTTTGGTGTTTCCTATGCGATCCGCCCAACCTTCCTGGCCGATTTCCGCTTTGGCTGGTATAAGCAGCGCATTGATGTGCTACCGCTGGTCAGTGGCGATTTTGCCAGTCAGGCTGGCGCTCCGGGATTGAACATTCCTTCGGATCCCACAACCAACAGCATGCCCCACTTCCAGATTCAAGAGGGCGGTTCGGCTGGCCTAGACTTCGGGAATGGTCTGTACGACAACTGCAACTGTCCGCTGAAAGAACGTATGCAGCAATTCCAGGCGATCGGTAACCTGACCTGGACGAAAGGCAGGCATACCTTTAAGTTCGGTCCAGACGTTCACCGCCTGCAAAATCTTCGCCTGCCCAGCGATCAACACCGCTCGGGCGAGGTGTACACGTACGACGCATTGACGGCAGGTGACCAGGGCAGTGGGCAGACGGGTGGCCTAGGTATGGCAGCTTTCCTGCTTGGGCAGACTTCGCAGTTCACCCGGTACATATCGCATTCAACTACTGCTGGCGAACGTGAATGGCGCTACTTCTTTTACGGCCAAGATACTTGGCGGGTCACTCCCAAGCTGACCTTGAATTACGGATTGCGTTGGGAGATCTACCGGCCACAGACCGTTACCGGGAAAGACCAAGGCGGCTGGTTTAACCTCGCTAATGGCGAGATTGACGTCGCTGGTGAGAACGGCGTTCCCTTGAGCGGGCCCGTGCAAACCAACTGGAAGAATCTTGCCCCTCGGCTCGGTGTTGCATATGAGGTGACGCCGAAGACTGTCGTTCGCATGGGGTATGGGCGGTCTTTCGATGTCGGCATGTTCGGTACCATTTTCGGCCATACGGTAACTCAGAATCTCCCCGTTTTGGGCACACAGCAAATCAACCCTCTGCCGAACCCATGGGATAGTGCCTTCAGCCTGTCAGTGGGGCCACCGCTGCTTGATCCGGCCACAGTGTTAAATACGCAGCCGACCGGTCCAGATGGGAATCACATCTATCCCGACGGCTTCCGCGCTTGGGTCATGCCGTTCCATACCCATATGCCGACCGTAGACTCCTGGAACGCAGCCGTACAGCGCCAGATTACTCCTACCCTGTCGTTAACGGCTGCCTACGTCGGCAACAAGGGTTCTCACATCTTCGTTGGCGAAAATAATTGGATCAACCTGAATACTCCGACTGAGGCGGGTTTTGGCATCCTGAGCCAGTCGGAGCGCCTGCCCTATTGCGGAAACAGCAACCCGCTTTGTGGCCCCAACAGTAATGCACCATATAACTTCGGCCTAACGACTGGGTTGTTGTGCATGTGCAACCCGGGCGATGATCACTACAACTCACTCCAGGTTCAACTGGATAAACGGTTTTCTCACGGCCTGAATATCCTCGGGAATTACACGTACTCGCATGCCAAGAACCACGACAGCCCCGACTTCCTTTACGACCCATCCCTCCTCTACGGTCGGCCATCGTGGCAGCGGAACCAAGTAATCACAGTCTCAACCATCTACGAACTGCCGTTCGGCAAAGGAAAGGCGCTGGCGGGTAACGCACCAACAGTGTTAAACGACATCATCGGTGGATGGCAGCTGGTCAACGTAACCACGATTATGAGTGGCTCTGGCGTCAACCCAGGCTATCAGGAATGTGGCGCGGACAATGATGCCGGTGTCTGCTTCCCCAACGTGGTGGGAAGTTGGAAGGTTTCTCACCCCAACAAGAACGGATGGTACGCCATCAGTCCCGATCCGTTGGCCGCTAATGGTCAAACCAGTGGACCATGGCAGCGCCCGGCGGCGCCCGCCCCGGGCTTCCCCAGCTTCGGAAATGCTCAGCGCAATTCGATCATTGGACCGAAGTGGTTTGATGCGGACTTGTCCGTCGTCAAGATTGTCCCCATCGGCGAGGAGCTTAAGATCCAGTTCCGCGCCGAGGCTTACAACGTGTTCAATCACCCGAATCTTGGCAATCCCAATTCTTGCGTGGATTGCGGAGGGGCGGGAACAATTACCGGCCTTGCCAACAATGCGACTATGCGACGGATGCAGTTTGGTCTGCGGTTCGATTTCTAGTCGCAAGATCGGGCCGAACTGGGTTCGGCCGAGCATTTTGCAGCAAGCTTTCACCAGCGATACACTCAATGCGCGGAGGAGCGAACCTACTCTTCCGCGCATTATGATTTTCGCTCGGATCTTCTTCCCTCTCTTGCTCACGGTTAGCGCTGTTGCGGCTCAGAGCTCGCCCGCACCTCCGCCCGACCCGCGGCTGGCGCGTGCAGATGAACTCCTGCAGGCGGGCAAGCCTCAGGATGCGCTGGTACTCCTGAACCAGTTGGCTCAGGCTTCGGCTTCCATACCGCACCTTGAAGCAAGGATCGGCAAGGCTTACTTCCAGTCCAGCCAGTTCCAGAAGGCCGTTCCCCATCTGCAGGCCTCGCTGAAGGAGGACGAGTCAGAACTGGAGTCCACTCAACTTCTCGCACTCACCTATTTCGGCTTGGGGCAGTATGCGGATGCAATTCCGTTGTTCGAAAAGCTGGGCCCTCGCCTGCCGGGCAATATCGCCGACGGTCCTTACTTGCTGGCGAGTTGTTACATGATGACGCAGCGATGGGACGACGCCCGCAGAACCTTCGCGAATGTTTTTTCCGTGTCTCCCGATAGCGCGGTCTCGTACTTGATGTTCGGGAAATTTCTTGTGCGGCAACGGCTGGAGGATCGTGCCGTACCGCAAATCCGCGGTGCCCTCGAAAGAGATCCGCAGCTCGCGATGGCTCATTTTCTTCTCGGTGAGATCAGCCTTTACAAGGGCGATGCGGCCTCGGCTGTTGACGAACTCAAGAAGGAGTTGGCCGTCAACCCCAGTATCTGGCTTGTTTACTGGAGGCTGGGTGACGCCTACGTTCGACTGGAGAGATACGAGGAAGCTGCCAAAGTGCTTCAACAGGCAGTCTGGCTGAATGAAGCTTCTTCTGGTCCGTATATCTTGCTCGGTCAGGTCGCGCTTAAGCAAGAAAAGCCGACGCTGGCCGCGGGGTATCTCGAGCGCGCAGCCAGGCTCGATCCGCAAAACGACTACGTACATTATTTCTTAGGCAAGGCCTACCAGTCGCTGGGACGCAACGAGGAAGCCACTCAACACTACGCGCTGGCCAAGCAACTGCGAAATAACAAACGTGCCGATGAACGGGCAAACTTCCAGCCGGCCCCGTAAGACTGCAAAGCGCATGCTAGTTCTGTCCGGTTTCGGGCCGGAACTCCATTTAACTTCGCAACTTCAAAACCACCGCACTAGACGCGGGAAGGTGGACGTTGATCATTCCTTGTCCGGTCGAAAGCTTTTCCATGCTTGAGGGGTGCCAGCTTCCATCGCGATTGACCTTTGTACCGCCGAATTCGACGCCGTTGGCCGCATCGAGCGACGGCGCGGACAATCGCAAAACACTTTCGCAGTGCAGGGGACCAATACCGTCGAGAGTGATCTGGCAGTCCACAGACCGCTCTTTGTTGATGAGTGTTACGGAAACGCGCTGCTGGTCCTGCCGGGTGGCGTAAGCTTTGAGATTCAGATCACTCGCTTCCAGCTTGCTCGCAACCAGTTCTCCGTTACCGCCGCTCGCGAACCCGAGCATGCCGTAGAACTCTGGTGTCGCGCTATAACTACCCTTCCCGTCGTCGCCGATCGGAGAATACGAGCTGACGAACCCGAGCTGATTGACGCCGGTTTCCATGTTTACTCCGGCACATCGGGCGGACGCCAGCTCATACATAAAGTCGAGAACCCACAACGCCGAATCAAAGCGATCACTGACTCCGGGCCTGCCACCTCCGGAAAACGAGTTGGTTTCGCAAATGCGGTATGGTACCCCGCAGGATTTCGAAGCTTTACTCAATGCCGTCAGCATCGGCTCCATTTTAGGATCTGGAGCCAGCAACTTTTCGATCGTGCTGGTGGGATTCTGGCCCTCCCTGTAGTAGTGGTGGGTCAGCAATTTCAGGTCTTTGCCCTCATCTGCAGCAAACTTAGCGATCCAGTCCGTGGCAATTGCAACATCAGGCCCGGCGAGTGGCGTTCCCGGAAGCGCCCGGCGAAGTGCATCCTTAAAACTACGATATTCGCTCAAGTAGGCGTCGTAACCATAGTTCTGCTTGCGATGAGTCTCGCGATGAGAGAAAAGGTCTGGTTCATTGCCAATTTCAAATGCAAGCAAGTGCGAACCGGCAGCAGCCGCGACCGCTTTTGCCTCCTCGACCGCCTGCTCCTTCGTGCCTCGGCCAAGGTTGAGCCCCCAGATCAGCTTCCATTCTGTCGCATCGAGAAAAGTTCCCAAATCGCGGAGCACTGCATCATTCACTACGGAACCAGGTCCGGTTTCCGGAGAAGACCGGGCTGGCGCGGAAGAAACGTAGCTTGCATAATCGGCTGTATTCCCTCCAACGCGGATGACTCCGTGCGTGCCCAGGGTTCGGACCAGCCGTACATACGTGTCGTTCTTGCGGCTTAGAAGGCCGGCCCGCGCAACCGATGAAATCTCGTATCCCAGACCAATGAAGTCGGGAGGGATGTCTGCGATGACTGTTTCGCGGTCAAGAGTGAGCCGGACCTGGCGAGGGTTTCCAGTCCAGCCTCTGGCGAATAGGTCTGGCCGGGCGATCGCCGTTCCGAAAGCCAGAGCTGCATGCTGAACAAATTCGCGCCGGCGCATACGTGCCTCCTTCGGGATCGACTGGTCTGGGTCAGCCGGTTTTCCGGCTCGAGGCTCCCGTCGCCGCGATAATTCCGCTTCCTTCGCGGATCGTAAGAATCTGATTCGCCTTCACCCCGCAGAAGCTCTCGGTTTTGCCTGTTGTCGGCCACTTGACCTCGATCACATCAATGGTTGAGGCGTTTCCGACTCCGAAATGCAACCGCAAGTCCCCCTGGGACATTACGCTCGACCCGCTGTGCACCTCGTCGATCTGCGCGTGCTTTCCGGTCACGACGCGTACTCGCGCTCCAATGGCGGTTCGATTACACTTCGTTCCTAATAGCTTGATCTTGATCCAGTTCTGCTTGTTTCCTCCGTCATTGCGCAAAAGCGAAGGCAGATCGTTCATGTTGAGAACGAGCACATCGATGTCGCCGTCATTGTCGTAGTCCCCGAACGCAGCGCCGCGACTGGAGTAGTGCTCGTTGATTCCGGGACCCATCGCTACGGAAACATCCTTGAAGCGACCATTGCCCAGGTTCTGGTAAACGATTCGCGGGTTCTTGTAAGTCTGGCCGACTTCATGGCCGGCGATTTCGGGATAGACGTGTCCGTTGATCTGCATGAGATCGGGCCATCCATCATTGTCATAGTCGATGAACCCGCAGCCCCAGGCGACATAACGGCTATTGACTCCGACTCCTGAAGTGAACGACATATCGATAAAAGTCCCGTCACCGTTGTTGTGGTAGAGGTTGCTGGTATCGTCGGAAAAATTCGTTTTGAAGATGTCGAACCATCCGTCACAGTCATAGTCGGCGACAGCCACACCCATGCCAGCCTGTTCATGACCATCCTCGCTGTAAGCGCAACCCGATGTCACCGCGACATCGGTGAAGGTTCCGTCGTGATTGTTGCGAAAAAGAATGCTCGGCTGGGAATCGACCGCGACATAGAGGTCCGGCCAACCGTCGTTATCAAAGTCGTACGAGACCGCGGTGATGGAATATCTCGGACCGGGCTTTAAAATCCCGGACTTCTCCGACATATCGGTGAAGGTTCCATCTCCATTGTTGCGGTAAAGGACGTTGGTGTCGCCGGTCAAGCCACGCGGACCGCACATCACGGGGATGCCCTTCCACTGGCAAGTCGCCGGTGAATCCGAAATCGTTTGCGCCGGATCAAGCTTGATGTAGTTGCAAACGAAGAGATCGAGGTTGCCATCGCGATCGTAATCGAGAAAAGTACAGCCTGCACCCCACCGAATCTCGTCGTTGTACAGACCGGCCTTGCGGGTTACATCGGTGAAGGTCCCGTCACCATTGTTGTGAAACAGGACGTTATGGCCCCAGAAGCAGCAGAACAGATCATCCCAGCCGTCGTTGTCGTAGTCGCCAACGCAGACACCGGTTTGCCACCCGGTTCGCCCGATGCCTGCTTTTTGCGTAACGTTGGTAAAGGTCCCGTCGCGATTGTTTTTGAAGAGCTGTGTCGTGGGCTCGGTCCCAGGCGCCCATTTCTGTCCCAGCCGGCTGCCGTTGCTTAAGTAGATATCGAGCCACCCATCGTTGTCGTAATCAAAGAATGCGATGCCGCTTCCCTTCGCTTCAATGATATAGCGCTTGTGCTGCTCACCTCCCCAGACGTTAGGGACATTCAGGCCCGCCTCGCGGGCCACGTCGACAAACTTCACCGGCGACGTTGGATTGGATGTCGCCTGCAATTGCAAACTATTACGCCAGCGCCAGAGAGGCGTGGACAGAGCGTCCACCAGCGTGGACCCCAGCAGAACGAGCGAAGAACCGAGAAAATGACGTCTGGAAAAACTCATGTTCATATTCTTAAGATAGGTAAGGAACTCTATCTTTTGCGATCTGAAATGACTGCGCTATGCGATCTGCCCTTTATTTCCCAATGATTCGAGAAAACTTTCGGGGCACAATTCCTTTGCCCTCTTCGACGGCGATGATCTGGTCAACTGGAACCGAATTCAGACGATCCACCTGCCCACTCGGCCAGGTAATTACCAGTGAATCTATTCTTGTTTTCTTGCCCAAACCGAAGTGAATGCGGGGGTCGCTCGCCGACATGTACCCCATTCCACCTTTTGCCTGCTCGACTTGAGACCATCCCTCGGATTGCAACTTTAGAGACGCGCCGATCCCATCGCGGTTCGATTTGGTTCCAATCAGCAGCACGGTAAGCCAATGATTGGCATTTCCGCCGTCGTTGCGAAGGAGGGATGGGTAGTCATCACGATTGTTCGTAACGATGTCAATATCGCCGTCGTTGTCGTAGTCGGCAGTGGCTATGCCACGCCCCGCAATAGGCCGCACGAAATCGGGTCCAAGCGCATCAGACACCTTGTCGAATTGGCCCTTCCCAAGGTTGCGCAGCATCAGGAGCGGCTCTTTGTAGAAAACCTGATTGTGGTAAAGCTGAATATTGTCGAGCATCGCGCCATTCAACTGGAGGATGTCTGGCCAACCATCATTGTCATAGTCGATGAACTTCATCGACACTCCACTCAACAGAATCGCCTTGTTTCCGATACCCGAGCGAAACGTATCGTCGACGAATGTTCCATCATGGTTGTTGTGATAGAGGCGATTTAATTCGAAATCTAGATGCGTGATGTAGATATCGAGCCATCCATCTCCGTCGACATCCGCGGCATCGATCCCCATGCCTGCTTCATAGCGGCCATCTTCGCTGGCGGCGATGCCGGAAAACAACGAGACATCCTCGAACGTTCCGTCGTGTTTGTTAATGAAGAGGAAATTGGGCCAGGAATCGTTGGCTATGGCGATGTCAGGCCAGCCATCGTTATTGAAGTCAGCCAAAACCAGTCCCATGCCTTTCGATTCCGGCTTGCCAACGCCAGAAGCATCGCTCACATCAGTGAAGGTACCGTCATGGTTGTTGTGGAAGAGCTTGGTCTTTTGGCCATGGTAGTTTCCGGGATGACAATAGGAGCGGTAGCCGGGGCGGTGCTCTCCACACCAGATGTTGGTTTTGGGGGTCCACTCAATGTAGTTGGTAACGACTAGATCGAGCCAGCCGTCACGGTCGTAATCAAACCACCCGGCACTGGTTGACCATCCGCCCTGGTCAGCGACGCCGGCCTTTGCGGTCACATCGGTAAAAGTGCCGTCTCCATTGTTAAGGTAAAGGATGGCCCGGTCGTAACCGGTGACGTAGAGATCAGGGTAACCGTCGTTGTTAAAGTCGCCGACGGCAACCCCCTGGCCATAATGCCCTTCCCCGCCCACTCCGGCTTTTTCGGTGACATCGGTAAACGTTCCGTCTCCGTTATTGTGGTAGAGAGCGCTACGCAGTGGGTGGGAAGGTTTATACAGATCAGTCGCCGCAGACTGAACGAAGAAGAGGTCCATCAGGCCGTCTTGGTCGTAGTCCAGCCACGCCACGCCGGTGCCCATCGTTTCCAGATAATACTTTTCGTCGGAGGACGTGCCGTCTTGCCTAAATTTCAGCCCCGCGGGCTTGCTGACATCGACGTAAGTAACCGGAATGGATGCCGACGAAACCGGGATGGGTGACCTTGCCGAGAGCACCAGGGGGGTTCCCGAACCCGCGACCATACCAACGACCAGCACAGCAACTCCTGCCATCACACTCGCTTTGATTGACGGCAAGATCTTATGCACAACCTCGCTCATGCAATGGAACCGTCCCCGCCCTTCCGGCGAATGTCCAACTTCTTCGATGTACGTAGTTCAACAATCGCGGACTGGCAGGCGCAATGTAACCGCTTACACGCACTGTCTGCAAGGCGATTGCCCCAGCATTGAGTTGGCCTCAATGTTAGCATAAGGCGTTACGTCTGACTGATACTCCTGCATCGTGCGCAATCTTCGACTACTTGCGGCCCTTCTGCGATTTCACCCGACGAGCGCAGACTTATCAGCACTCGATATTCACTCATCTTTCGATCGAAATTGCGCGGCCAGACGACATTGCCTCCTTCGCTGTGCGCATCTCAAGATCGTAATCCTTGCAGCCACATTATTGACGGAACCTTCGCAGCCCGGTTTCGTAGCGACAGTCCTCGCTCAGGATGACGCCAAGAGTGACCTCGGTACGTCGGCGAATAAGGACTCCGATGCAGTGCTCGATGCGATTGAAAAGGATGTTGCCGCGAACAAACTCGAAGGCACCGAATCGCGTTTGCAAAACTATTTGCAGGACCATCCCGGCTCGGCCAAGGCACATTACGATCTTGGCTACGTTCAATTCCGCGATCATAATATTCGTTCCTCGATCGCAGAATTGTCGAAATCCCTCGAGTTGAATTCCTCAAACCCCGAAGCTCATAAAGTCTTGGGGCTCGACTGTGGCATTGTTGGTCGCTACGATCTGGCCGAGGTTGAGTTGCAGGAAGCGGCACGTTTACAACCCACTTCGGGCGAGATTCATTACTTCCTTGCTCGCACGTACTACACGTTGGGGGTCTATCCGTTGGCGAAGTCCGAATTCGAAACCGCCATCCACCTTGACCCCGCATCGGTCAAAGCGCACAGCAATCTGGGCATTACGCTGGAAGCGTTGGGCGACAATGACGGAGCGCTGAGAAATTACCGTCAGGCCATTCAACTGCAGGAGCAGGAAGCCAAAGCAGCAAAATCGGAGTGGCCGTACACGTATCTCAGCGGATTCTATAACCGTCAGCAGAATGCGAGCGACGCGATCGTTTACGCGCAGAAAGCAATCGACATCAACCCACGCTCAGACTCCGCGTATTTCGAAATGGCGAAGGCGTATCGCACCAAGAACGAACTGCAAAAAGCAGCAACAGCCGCGAGGGATGCCATCGCAATTTCTCCCCAGGCTCAGTATTACTACGTGCTTGCCCAGGTTTTACGCGAGGCCGGAGATCAGAAGCAGAGCGCCGAGGCCCTGGCGAAATACGCTGAATTGCTGAAACATTCGGACGTGACCCAGTCAGTGCAGTCACGGGAGCAGCCCGTCATTCCCGTTGAACCATAGAGATCTATCGGAGTACCAACAACCGGCTCCGCAGGAGCCTGTTTTCATCGCATCACCAGAGGGAGCGTTACCATAAGGAGCCATGCGAATCAGCACCCGAACGCTGATCCTCTATTTTCTGATTTCCGCTTCTGCGCTGGCGTGGTCTCAGGCGGTTTCGGATCATATCCAGCAGTCGATCGACCTCATAGATCAAAACGACTTGAGCGGCGCTGAGAAGGAAGCGAGGTTGGGTCTGCTCAACCCGTCGACCAAGCCAGAGGCTCTTGCGACGCTGGGGATGATCCGAGAGCGGCAAAAGAAATTTCCCGAGGCCATACAGTTTCTTACGAGAGCGGTCGAGCTTGATCCTGGCCTCGTTGATGCGCATCTTGCTTTGAGCGAGATCTATGTGACGAAGGGCAACCGTGAACAGGCGCAACGAGAAATCCGTGCGGCTCTTTCACACAGTCCGGGGAATCCCAAAGTACTGTTTGCGATGGCGCGACTGGAGGAATCCCGAGGAGATTTTGAGGCGTCGCTGAAGACCGCCGAGGCAATTTCCGCGCAGCTCCGGGGATCGGCGGCAGGCATACTACTTTTGGCCCAGGATCACGCCGGTCTAAAACAAAATGATGCTTTGCTTTCGCTTGCCTCGGACTGGGATTTGTTATCGACGGTTCCAGTTGATGCCAGCACAACATTCGCAAGGTTACTCGAAGGGGCAGGCCTCGATCTACAAGCCCTGAAGGTCCTGGAGAAGGCAAAGGGCAGCGGAGCTGTATCGCCCGACCTTGCGCTCGGGCTCGCCAACATTTACTTCAACAAGGGAGATTTGGGCGAGGCGTTTGAAAGTTACGAAGCGGCCCTGACCTTGAACCCAGAATGCATCCGGTGCTTCCGCCAGCTTGCGGAGATTTCCGAGCGCCAGAAGGATCCGGAGAAGGCATTGGCGTACTTGATCAAGGCCAAAAGACTAAGGCCGCAGGACCCGGAGATCCTCTTCGAATTCGGCAAGACCTGCCTTGAATTGGATTTGCTGGAGGATGCCCTTCCCACACTGCAGCATGCCGCACAACTGCGTCCCAAGGACGATCGTTACGCCTACGTCCTTGGATCTGCTTACGTCTCGAAGAAGCAATATGCGGCGGCAGCAAAGATCTACCAGGCTTTGCTGCAGAAACATCCCGGCGATGCAGTGTTGAACTATGCCATGGGCTCCCTGCTGTTCTTGCAGGTGAAACTTGACGATGCCGCCGTATACCTGCACAAAAGCGTGGACATCCAGCCCGACCAGGACGTTGCCTACTACTATCTGGGTCTCGTCGCAGAAGGAAAGGGACAGGATGAAGAGGCGATCTCGGTGCTACACAAAGTTCTGGAGCACAATCCAAACTACGGGCCTGCCTACGAAGCGCTAGGCAGACTTTTGCTTAAACAGCAGAAATATGGCCAGGCAAAAGACGCACTCGATAAGGCAATCAGTTTGAATCCGGAATCCGTGAAAGCTCATTATCAACTCGGAATGCTGCTTGGCCGCATGGGGAGGCAAGACGATGCCTCGAAGGAACTCGCTATCGTTCAGCAGCTAAATGAGGCTGAGTCGAAAAAGGAAGGGACCCGCTTGCGGATCTTATCCGCGCATTGATTGCCAGGATCTAGTCAGCCGCTGATGCCCCGCGAGCCGCTCTCATACGCTGGTCCATCAAGTCTTCCTCGTGCTTGAGTTTCTGAAAGGTATCTAGAGCATCCGCGCTTTCTTTGGTCTTGCCGAGCTTCCGGTAAACCTGCCCCAGCACATAGAAGTATTGAGGATCATTCCCATTAATAGAGATGGCGCTGCGGAGTGCGTCCGCCGACTGTTCCCACTCGCCCCGGGACTGGCAAGCTCTTGCCACCTGGTAGTATCCCAAGTCACTCTTCGGATTGAGCTCAATGGCCTTCTTCGCATATTCAAGGCCGCGGTCGGGCTGACCGAGGCGATTGTAGTAGGCTCCCAGATTGATGTACGGAGCTTCGAACTTTTGTCCCTTTTGACCGGCAACCTTGATTGCCATCTCGTATGATGCACGAGCATGCTTGTCGTCGCCCAGCCCTTCCTCAGTAAAACCGAGTGCGTTATACGCCTCCGCATAATTGCCATCCCGCTCGACCGCGCTCGTGAATTCCTTTTTCGCCGCCTGGAACATATCGCGGACGGAATATACCTCGCCGAGACTGTAATGAATTTCCGCCGAATCGGGCTTCAACCGCGATGCTTGCTCCAATTCGCTTTGTGCATAATCGTACTTTCCTACGACCACAAAATCCTTACCCAAAATCTTGTGACCTTCTGCGTTATCTGGATTGAGTTCGAGTGATCTGGCGAGTTCGCGAACAGAATCACTGATCTTTTTTTGCCGGAACAAAACGTAACCCTGGATGTAATGCGCGCGCCACGAATTTGGATGCGCCCCGAGGTATTCAACGAGTTGGGGTTCCATCTCGTCAAATTTGTCCTGCCCGATGGCAGATTCGAACTTCGCGATCTGATCCAGATCATCCTCGTGCGAATCATTTTGGGCGCCTGCAGACTGAGGATTCTTTGGCCCGGAGGGTATAAGGTTGTTCGAGGTCGCCTCGCTGTCGTTCGCCATGGCGCGCTTAACAGCATCAAGGTTTGCCTGTGCAGCCGCGTCGCCTGGATCAATCTCGAGTGCTTTCTGAAAAGCTTCCACGGCCTTGGGACGTTGCGTCTGCTCGCTGTATACCAGGCCCAATTCGTTATAGGTTTCGCCGGAAGAAGGGTTGAGCCGAATTGCTTCTTGCAGCGCTGCTGCAGCCTCGCTAAGACTTCCTTTAGCCCTCAACACATGCCCCAAGCCGAACTCGGCATCGTAGAGTTTCGGGTCGATCCGCAACGCCTTCTTGAACTCCGTGACACTGGGGTCGTAGTTCCCTTCTTTAGCCGTTACTTGTGCGAGCAGCAAATGCCCTTCGGCATAATCGGGCAGGAGTTCTACAACTTTTTGCAGGTTATCGATAGCCGGGGCCGTCTCCCCTTTGTCGATTTCCATCCTGGCTTGCGCCAACAATGCGCTCGCCTTACGATTCCTCTCCTCGTCGGCGGTCAACTTTAGCCCTTTATCCAGTTCCGTCTTACCTTCTTCACTCGCGCCAGTTCGAGACAAAGCAAGTCCGAGCTGGTAATGCGCTTTCCCTGAACTCGGGTCGAGAGCAACTGCCTGCCGCAAGGGCACAACCGCATCCTGCACCTGGTTTTTCTGAATCAAAGCCTTTCCCAGAGAAAAATAGGCGTCGGCGAACCGGGGATCCATCGCAATCACTTTTTGCAGTTGCTCGATCTCCTTGTCTATACCGTATTTCTGCAGGTACGCCATCGCAAGGTTGTACTGCTCTTTGCTCGAGTCCGGCCGCTGTGCGATCGACTTCTGCAACTGATCGATCGCTTCATCCACGTTGCTCGAAACCAGCGTGGCGCCGAGATTGCCGTGCGCGTCAGCGTCATTTGGATTGAGCCGAATCGCCTCTCGAAACTCGCGGATCGCCGCCAAATCGTCCCCATCCTGCAGCAAGGACATCCCGAGGTGATTGTGAGCATCGGAGAAATTCGGCCGCAATTCGATCGCCTTGTTGAATTCCTCTTTAACCATCGCCGAATCATTTCCGGCGGAGCCCATCAAGAGGCCCAGGGTGTCGTGAAGAAGCGGATCACTTGGAGAGTGGGACACGGCGTTCTGCACTTCGCGGACGCTGCCTTCAAGATCCGGTGCATTTGCTCCGCCGCGCTCAGGTTTGATTGCCAATTGGAACTGCCGGCACGCCGCATCGGTGTTTCCAGTCTTGAGAAGCACCCTTGCCAGGTCGAGTCGCGGGCCCGAAACACTCGGGTTCAGAGCAATTGCCCGTTGCAAATCATGGCGCGCGCGCTCCCAATCAGAACCCTCACGCGCGATCATCCCGCGGAATGCATACGCTTCAGCAAAAGCGGGGCTTAGCTGCTCAGCCTTATCCAGTTCGGATTTCGCGATAGCCTTTTGCCCGTCGTACCAGAGCGCTACGCCAAGATCGTAATGGGCATTGGCGAGATTCGGAGCCAAGGCAGTCGCTTTTTGCAGATGCTGAATCGCGTCCGAAAGATCGTTCGACTGGCCCAGGACAAAACCGAGAGCATCATGAGCTTCGGCATAGTCTGCATCGACGCTTATCGCAGATTCGAATTCCTTCCTCGCTTTACTCACGTCTCCCTGCGAAAGCTCCAACTCTCCGGACTCGTAGAATTTCCGTGCCTCAGCGCTGGGGAGGTGATCGGGTCGAGCATTGGCGCGGGCCTGCGCCTCCGATTCGGATCGCAAGATCAGGCCGAGAACCTGATACGCAGAACTCATCTCAGGCGCGAGAGATAGTGCTTTCTCGGCTGCGGCGGTGGCGCCTGTCCAATCCTGTTTTCCCATGAGAATCGCCGCAACGCCGACCTCAAGCTTGGGCTTGTCGCCATCTTTCACTCCGGCTTTCAATACGCGGATCGCTTCGTCAGCATTCCCTTTTTCACGGAAAGCATTGGCGAGACTTAAGCGCAGATCGTCGTTCGTCGGAGCCAACTGGAGTGCTTTGCGGAAAGCGCGGATTGCATCATCGGGACGTTGAGCCTTGTTCAGAGCCGTGCCCAGATTTACGTAGGCGTCGACATAGTCCGGGTTGAGGTCAACCGCCTCTTGTAGCTGAGCTATTGCATCGAGCAGGTCATTCTTTTCGGCGTACGTGACGCCGATCCAGTTGTGAGCCTCCGCTGAACGCGGGTCCTGAGATGCGACATCCTTAAATAGCTTCAGTGCCTTCTCCGAGTTACCGGAGCGCTCCAGGATGATTCCCAACTCAATCTCCGCGACCTCATAACCCGGGCGAAGACTGATCGCACGGTCCAACTCGGAGACAGTCTGATCAATATCCCCTGATTGAAGGAGCCATAGGGCCAAATTGTAGTGAGCCTCAGCGAAGGCAGGATCGATCTCAATTGCTCGACGAAACGCTGATTCGGATGCCGACACATCTCCGAGTTTTCCTAATGCTACGCCAAGCCCATTGGCAGCGTCCGCCCGGTGGGAATCGAGACTTAGAGCTTGCTGAAAAGCGGCTGCGGCCGACTTCCACTGCTCCTGCCGCAATGCTTCAACACCCTGGGCATAGGGTTGATCTGCTGAATCAGCGGCCCATGAAGTCGACAAGAAAAAGATTGCGGCCGCTAGCACCCCGGACCGCGATAATGAGCGGCAACCGACCCCCAACATAGCCCCTAAGCGCATACACTCGCCTTGATCAAACCGAATACTCTGCCTGATTGGCACGAATGGGTGTAAACGATTACAAACATCCCGTGGGTGAATACATTATCATAGCGTCGGGCCGCCTTCTAATGTTGAATGGGCCGGTAAAACAGGAATAGAGCCAGCTTTCCCGCGGATGGTCGACACACTGTTGAGAACGACGTTGGTCCTCGTGTTTATAGTGTCGTCCACCGTTCTCGTCTCGTCTCAGCGTTCCAGCCCGCTCAAATCCAAAGCTGAAAGTCGCTTTCCTCACCACCCGATCCGCACGACCAGCCAGCAGGCCCAAACGCTCTTCAATGAAGGCTTGGGATTGATCTATGCATTGGACTACGGCGGCGCCGCGAAATCCTTCCGCGCCGCTGCCAAAGCCGATCCGTCAGCCGCTATGGCCTACTGGGGCATCTCGTATTCCTTGGGGTCTGATTACTACTATCACAGCTCAGGCGATCCCATACGTGAACAAGAGGCGCACCATGCTCTCCAGCGCGCTATGACTTTGTCTGAGAATGGCCCCGAAGTAGAGAAGAAATACGTGCAGGCTCTCAGTCGGAGATACTGCGACTGCCAAAATCCAGACCGGGCGAAAGACGCTGTCGATTTCAAGAACGGAATGGCCGACCTCGTTCGAGATTATCCTGACGATCTGGATGCCGCGACACTCTACGCTCAGAGCATCATGAACCTTAGAGCTTGGGAATTGTGGAATCCAGACGGAACCCCGTGGGAATACACGCCGGAAATCCTCCGCGTGCTGGAATCGGTGTTAAGACGCGACCCGCATCATTGGGGAGCAATTCACTATTACATTCACGCGGTTGAGGCGTCGCCCAACCCCGAGCGCGCACTTCTCTATGTTCAGGAACTGCCCGATTTGATTCCGCCGATCGGGCATCTGGTCCACATGCCGGCGCATATCTACATTCGGACTGGAGATTATCCGGCGGCAGCGGTTGCGTGCCGGAAAGCTGCGCTGCTCGATGAGAACAAGCTACAGAACGCGTCTGACATGTTCACTGTCCTGTCGTATCTCCACGATCTTTATTTCCTGACGGCCGCCTCGAGCATGGACGACCGCTTCATCACGGCTAACGATGCGGCAGTCAAGCTGGCAGAGACCGTTGCGCCGCACGTAAACGACATGCCCCAATTGGAGGTTTTTCTTACCGCTCCCCTGGCAGTCTTGGTCCACTTCAATCGCTGGAACGACATTCTCAAGATCCCGGAACCAGACAAAGCATATAGCTCGACGAGTGCGTTCTGGCACTTTGCCCGAGGAATGGCCTTCACCGCAACCTCATCGCAAATAGCAGGAGAGAAAGAGCAACGCGCTCTGATGGATCAGATGGAATCAACTCCCCCCAATGAAACCTATGGGATGTCAGCAGTCAACAAGACACGAGACATACTGGCCATCGCCTCCGATGTATTGGAGGCAAGACTGCTCACAGCAAAGCATCAACGGGGCGAGGCCATCGCGCGCTTGAGGGAAGCGGTGTCGATCCAAGACAGCTTGAAATATTCTGAACCGCCGAGTTGGTTTTATCCGGTGCGTGAATCGTTAGGAGCGGCCCTGTTTCTCGATGGGCAGATGCGGGAGGCAGAGAGCACATTCCGCGATGACCTGGCTCGTAATCCACGGAATCCGCGTTCGCTGTTTGGGCTCCTGCAAGTCTTACAATCAACGGGCAAGTCGTACGACGCAGGCTTTGTGCGGGCAGAGTTGAAGTCCGGCGGTCATGAAGACCTGCGAGCTTTCAGCCTCCAGGAGTTCTGACCGCGCGATCGGCTGCTTGAAACGAGATCCCCAAGCATGATCAGGAACAAAATTTCCCGCCGTCGGATGTTACAGACCTCGATTACGGCTGGCGGTGTTGCGCTTTTCGGCTTAGATCGCGTACCCGTTCCGGAATTCCAGACAAAGCCGCAGGTTGCTTTGCGTGGGGGTCGGCTTCTCGGCCAGGTTGAATTTATTGACGAGAGCAGTGTCCCCTTGGACACGCTGATGGGCGAAGGGCTCGACGGCCGCCTCTTCACGGACTTGTCATCGGTGGGGCCCGACCATCCCACCACGCCAACACAGAAGTTTTACGTGCGCACGCGCGCTTCGAGTCTTTTGAACACTCGAGGGCCCTGGCAGATCAAATTAGAGGGCGGACTGAATAAATCTGGAACGATCGACATTCCAGCGCTCCAGAAACTGTCGCGGCCGATGGGCCTGCACTTGATGGAATGTTCCGGCAATGTCCGTGCCGCACATTTTGGAATGCTCAGCGTCGCTGACTGGGCCGGGGTTCCGATCTCCAAGGTCCTCGATCAAGCTGGAGCTCGAAAACCGTCGAGCCGAGTCCTGATTTCAGGTTTTGATGAATATTCGGATCCGTCAGAAACATCGCAGCCCGGAGCAAGCTGGATCTTTACTGCCGACGAATTGACCGCTGCGAGGTCGTTTCTCGCACTCTCAATGAGTGGTGCGGAGCTGACCCGGGACCACGGCGCACCAGTCCGTCTGGTTGTGCCGGGTTGGTATGGATGCACCTGCATCAAGTGGGTCAATGAAATTCAACTCGTGAATGACGATGCTCCGGCGACCTCGCAGATGCACGAGTTCGCGAGCCGGACGATGCAGGCGGGAGAGCCTGATCTCGCCAAGGAGTACCGCCCGGCGGCGATCGAACAGGCTGCCATGCCCGTCCGCATAGAAAAGTGGTCGGTTGACAGCAAGATTCACTACCGCGTGAACGGCATCGCTTGGGGAGGCTCGCGACCACGCGGCGACTTGGAAATAAGGTTCAACGCCGACGAGAAGTTCGTTCCCGTCGAAAACTTTCAGCACCGATTCAATGATCCCTGGAGTTTCTGGTCCCACACCTGGAAGCCCGAGAAACCTGGAATGTACGATCTGCAGCTTCGACTTAAGGATGATTCCATCCCGGCGCGTCGCCTTAAGAGGGGATATTACGTCCGCTCCGTTCGGATCTCGGAGATTTAAACCTTCAATCTGGCAGTCCGATTCTGTCGTCTGCTAGTGAGAACTCCGCTGCAACTCAGCCATGAAATCGTCTACATACTTCTGCATAGGTGTGCCGCGCGCAAGGTCTGACGCTTTTTGCAGCGCCTCGATTGCCTTGGGTGTCTGCCCGATGCTTGCGTAGGCTTCAGCCAGACGATAGTAGTACAGAACGGTTGGCTTATTCGTGGAGGAGATCGCCAGCTGATATTGACTCAAAGCACCTTCGTAGTCATCTCTTTGTGTAGCTATCGAGCCCAAGGCGAAATGCGCATCGGCAGCCAGCGCCCCTTTTCTTTGCTGGAATTGCTCGTCAGTTTCACCGGGACGCGGTTTTAGCTTGTCGAGCAGCGTCAGGGCGCGGTTGGCATCGTTTTCTGCTTCCTTGAGCAGTCCGGTGACTTCTTGCGGCGATCCTTTCAGTTGCTTGGGTTGAGCAAGTGCGATGGCCACAATTATCAGGCTGAACGTATTGTTAGGATCGAGTTTCAGACTTTTCCTGCCGGCGTCAGTTGCCTGATCCAGCTGTCCCTGATCCTGATACGCTTTCGCCTCTGACGTATACACGTACGAAAGTAAGGGACTCTCGGGATATTTCTTCGCGAAGTCATCGCTCAACTGGATGCAATGAGCAGGATCACTCGCCTCTTGAATGTCTTGCAACGCGAGAGCCTGTGCCGTTGGAGCTTTAATCTCATTTCCTGTTGGCGTCGTTAACAGAGAGGCCATATTCGCCTTTCCCTTGGGCGTAGCCTTCCAGATTTCCGGGAGGAGCTGCTCGTCCGCTCCAGCCTTGCGCAGTTTCTTCTCCGTTTTCTCGTCGAGGTCGAAATCTACTCCGCGCTCGCTGAGTGCGCTCAACACCGGCTGCGTGTCTTTCTTATTCTGTTTGATAAGATTCGCCACCTCGTCCAGAGTCAGTGGCTTAGGAGCGGATTGTGCGGCGGACTGGGCAGTCCGCGCCCAGGATGAAACTTGCAGGAGCAGGATCAGGCAAGCGCAGGCGAAGGACATCTGGAGGGACCGATGACGGCTAATTTCTTTAGAAGATCCCGGGATCATGACATAAAGATGCGGCAGGAGCGTCTCTAATCCTGCCGCCATCTGTTCCGTGATTTCAGTGCGACCTCAGAATTCGAGCCTTAACCCAAACTGGATAAGTCGGGGCTGATTGCACTGACCGCTGACCGTTCCAAAGGCGGAGTCGCTGAGGTTCGTGTCAGGGTTGCACCACAAGTGTCGATTGAATAAGTTGCCCATCTGGCTTTCAAATTTCATGCTGTACCGGTCAGTGAGCGGAATGTTCTTGGTGACGCTGAAATCCTCATTGAAATTGTGGAAGCTGCGGATGTGTGGGTCATTCGTAGGCTCATTGCCCAACGCGTAACTGTTAGGATCGGGAGCCGCCCAGCCACTGCTGAGGAGATAGTGATCGCAACTGGCTGGGTCCCCTGTACATGCCCGCACTCCGGAGGTCTTGCCATACCCACCTCCAATCTTAGTTGGGCGCTGCACATTAGAGAAAATGGTTCCACAGAGGTTACAGATACCCAATCCGATGCTGAGGGGGCGTCCTTCGTCGTAGCGCTGGGTCGCCGCTATCATCCAGCCCCCGGCAATCTTGTCCAACGGTCCGCTGAGAGCGTACTTCTTGCCCTTTCCGAACGGCAGCTCATAGGACCATGCCAATATCAGAGATTGCGGAACATCGTCGCGACTCAACGACCGATCATCTCTCGATCCGAGTAATGGATTTTGGATGCCCGGATCATCCCCGGCGAGTACGTCCTCAGCTCCACTGTTAATCAACTTCGAATTGGTATATGCGATTCGCCCAAGGAATCCGTTGCTGAATCGCTTATCCAGCTTGATTTGAAACGCGTTGTAAATGCTGTAGCCGTAGGGAACGCTCCGGACGTTCAGATTCGTAAACTGCGGCCACGGACGAAGAGCCTGCGCCAGGTCCCCGACAAACCCTGCATACGGTATAGGTACTCCGTCTCCGCAGGTTGTCCCGTTACAAGCGAGTGCCGGATTGGTCAGATCGGCGGGATTGTACTGGGTCAATATCGCTGGACTGTTCATATTATCCAGCAGCCCCAGAGCAGCCGCGTTGGATGGAAGCCGCGTGCCGTGGTTCCCAATGTACGAGGCGCCCACGATCATGTTCGTCCCGAACTGGTGTTCCACGGTTAGAGAGAAGTTTTGATATCGAGGAAGATCCTTGCTGTTCGCCGTCACCCAAGTGGGCCCCGTTCCGTTGCCGATGCTCGGATCAATGGTTGGAGGCAGCTGTACCACGGAACTTGGGAAACCCGTGTCCCAATAAAATGCCGGAGAGAAGCCGTTCGTGAAATTCGGAACCGTGGGATTTGTCGAAAAGCCTAATTCGGAGGATCCCGAGAACTGATTAGCGGGAATCCCACCATAGTAGATCCCGTAACCGCCTCGAATCGAAGTGCTATTGTTAACGCGGTACGCAAAACCAAGGCGCGGTCCCCAGCCATCCTTGGGCGGCTTCTCGAAGCATTTCACACCGCTTCGGCCAGGGCCTCTCCCAGCAAAGATGATCGCGCCGAGGTGGCCACCCGCCCCTGGATTGGGCGTGTTCGGGTCGAAGCTTGATTGGTCGCCGTGAGCATCCGAGAGACATCCCTGGTAGTCGAAGCGCAGGCCCAAGGTGAGCGTCAAGTTCTTGGTCGCCTTGAACTCGTCGTTTACCCATGGCGAAATATACTGCTCATTCAACAAGTGGTGGAAGTTTATGTTGAAATTGGCGTTGTCAACTTGTCCCAACAAAAAAGAGGCTACTGGGTCACCGGACGCAGACTGCAGAATTCCCGCTGAACTCCAATTTGCCGTCTCAACATTGCTGAAATTGTAGCTGCCAGTAACGTTTCCATTTCCGATGAACGGGAATTGATGGTGCCTGTATTCGAATCCCGCTTTTAGGGTGTGTTTCCCTTTTACCCACGTGACGTCGTCAAGGAATTGCCACCGATTCGCGATGCATCCTTCTGCAACCTGGTCGGACTCGCCATAGTGCGAGTACGGGATGTTCGGGCTGCTGAGTGCCACTCTCGGTGCGCCGCCCGTATCCTCGATTGGTCCGATTAAGCCGAGCCTCGATACCCAGTGTTGCCCGGCCGAAACGGGTCTGGCGGGCAAAACCCAACGGTCAAAGGCCAGCGTCGTGTGATTGAACAAGTTCGGTTTGATGATCCAATTGAACTGCTGATGAACCGTTCTCGTGGTGATGTCCTGGTAGAACCCTTCCCCAAAGTAGGTGGCAGGATTGGTGAAGGTGCAGCCTTGCGAGAAGCTGGCGCACTGTCTTAACGACGGGCGCGTATTCGCATTGACCGACGTAGACATCGTCAAGTTGCCGAATGACTGGTCCACTCGAACGAACAGCGTCTTGGGATTGATGTATTTGTTGCCCGACGGCAGGTCGGCATTGTTCGTCAATTTTCCGGCGATGTCGGGGGGAGGGATCAAGGGGGCAAGCTGCGCCGCGATCCTGCTACGGAGTGGATCGTTCGCGGGAATGATGTTTGCCTGGCCGGCGATCGGCAGACCGGTGGTGGGATCGAAGCCGTAGCCGTCACGCACTGGGAGGCCGCCCACAGTTCTAGTCGTCGCTGGGTTAAAGATTTCTCCAGCGTAGATCGGTCGTCCGAGCGCGTCCGTTGCTACCGGCGTAGTGGTGTTCAGCAATAACGAACTCGAGAAATCGCCTGTAAGGAACGATGGAAGAGGATTCGTATTCCCGAAATTGGGTAACTGGCCCTGGCCGTAATGCAGGTCATCCAGATCCACGAAGAAGAACGTCTTGTGCTTCTTGCCGTCGTAGACCTTGGGAATGTAAATCGGTCCGCCTACCGCAAAACCCCAATTTTCTTTACGAATCGGAGCCTTCGCAGAGAGCAGTTCGCCCGTAGCGTTAAAACCCTGATAGTTGTAGTAATCGTAGGCGCTGCCGTGGAATGATGAGCTTCCCGACTTCGTTGTGTACTCGACGAACCCGCCGCTCGTGCGCCCGTATTGCGCGGAGAAGTTACTCTCGATGATCTTCATCTCCTTGACGGCGTCATACGGTACCGAGCGTTCTTGCGTATTGTTGTGGTCAATCGCGCTACCGAACGAGGCGCCATCCAGGTAGTTCTCCATCGCCATCGTCTGGCCGCCATTCATTCTTGATTGGAATTGGCTGCCGCGGAAGATGGCGCACCCGTTCGGTGCCATGGGGGTATAACCGGGCTGCATGGCGAGTAGAGACTCTGCCAGGCGAATGTCAGATCCCATGACTACAGGCAGGTCGTGATAATACTTTTCCCCCAATACGTGGGAGACTTCGGCCGTCGATACGTTCACGTCAACGTTCGAAGTCTGTACTTCGACCTTCTCAGAAACCTGGCCGACGTCGAGCGTTGCGTCAACGCGGACCGTCGCGCCGCTGCCGACCCGCACGCCCTCAGCGAGAAAGGTCTTGAAGCCAGCGGCTTCAACCTGAACTTTGTAAGAATCCAGAACCAGCGGAGGTGTACTGTAATTGCCGGCGGAGGTGGTGTTCACTACGATCGCAACTGATGTTGCCTCGTCTGTGACGGTGACCGTGGCATTTGGCACGGCCGCACCCGTCTTGTCAGTTACCAGTCCAGTGATGATGCCCCTGTCTTGACCTTGCCCAAGCAACATACCCGTCAGCGCGACGGTTGAGAGGCACGTCATCATGACTGATAGAAAACTGGGCCAACGATGGCTCATTTTCCGCCCTCCGCTAGGTTCTTGTTAGGTATTCCCCGCGTACTTGAGTACGAACTGAACCCCTAAAATGTAACCGCTTACATTTCGATGTACGGCATACTGGACTGACAGCCGTACGCTTGTCAAGAAAAATCTAATCAAAATGTACTATTGCGGAACCGAGAGCCTTCCCGAGGACCTACTCCGTCAATGGGTTGGTGTTGTTGTGGCTTTACTGGCCCACTTCTTCCAAGCAGCACCATCGGCCAGCATCGGCATGAACACGCCTCCGATTACTGATCGCGCTTGAAAGTAACGATGCTTTCCGGTGTCTGTGTCATAGAAGTCCGTGAGCGGGACTCGATCCTCAGTCTCGTTCAGCATTTTGTAGGCTGGGCCGAATAGCGTGTCAAAGTCGGTTCGATTGTCGGCTAAAGTTGCCGTCCAAAGCAGCCAATCCAGCTTCGTATATTTTGCTCGCGAATCAAGCGGTAAACCGTATTTCTCCTGGTGAGTCTTATAAAATGCCAGCTCTTTCTGTGTAATGTCCTTGGAAAACACATTGAGTTTCAGCACTTTATCCCACACCAGGTTGTATTTCTGGCTCCACGTTCCGGGTTGGTCGAAAGCTAATTTGAAGTGGTCGCCGTCTTGCGCCAGGGCAACCCATCTTCGCGCGTACTCCTCCGCCGTTTTTCGATATGAAGCCGCTTCTTCATGCTTTCCGAGAATTTCACACAATTGCGCGTACGCGGCGAGGGCAGACGTGGATTTCACCGACAGGTTGGCATTGTGGGCGAGAGGACCGGTGAAGTCGTCGGTAACAATTTGTTTCTCCGGATCCAGGCCCTTATCCTTCAAATATTTGGCCCAAGTCGAAAACAATGGCCAGTACTTCGCAGCATAATTTGCGTTGCCGTCAGCTTTAGCCAGAGCGAGAGCCATCAAAATCATATTCGCGCTCTCCTCGACCGGCATATGTCCTTCCACAGAGTCGAGGTCAACATTTGCGGGATAATCATGCCCGTTCGCGTGCGGATAGATGCCCAGATCGTGCGGTGCCCATCGGAACGGCCAGTGGTAGGTTTTCGAATACTCCATCACCGGAGTCATGGAACCCTTCAATAGTTCGGTGTTGAAAAGCAACAAAATCGGAGCTGCTGGATAGATGACATCCACCGTCGATACGCATCCGCAGCTCGAATTCTCTTTGGGAAACGACAACAGAGTTCCGTCGTAATCGGCAGCAAGCACCTGGGCTGCGAACGATTCGCGGTAGGCCAACGAAGCCAGGCGCGCGTAGTCGTCTCCGTCCGTGTGCCGGAGGTCCGCCATCAGCTCTTCATCAAATGCCATGCATTTCGCAGTAGCAGTAATAGAGTCGTATTCCTTCAGCGATTGATCCAGCAGATCAGCTACGCTTTCTCCTTTGCGTTTCCAATAAGGGCGGAGCCATCGATTGAGGTACTGCATCGAAAAAATCTCGTCATAGGCCAGAACCATGTACCGCGTGACCGCAGCCGAGCCTACCTTTCCCAGGTCAAATCGAAACGAAAGCGCCGGTCCGTCCCAATCACCTGCGGGACGGGGAGAATCAGGGTCGGGGCCTTCTAATTCGCCTTTCTCGGCGAATCGCACGCGTGCTCCGCGCCGCTCGGTGATAACCTCATCCGCGCCCGATCCAGACGACGGGATTGCGTAAAGATATCCCCAATCGATCCGAATGTAGTCACCGGCCTTTTGGAGGATCGGCTGTTGCTCGCTACCCACACGAAGAGCCGTTTTGCCTGCGAACTGGTAGCGAGTGGCGACAACCTGTTGTGCTGGTGAGTCGACCGCCAGTTCTGCCGAAACATCGAAATACAGAGAAACGTTGTGATCTTTCCCGTCCGTTGCATTCACGGTCCACGTCACATACGTTACGGGGCGGGCCATCAGCTCCACATCGTTTGGCAACGTTGGCGTCATAAACGTCAAGTTGATGCCGACGCCCGCCGCTTCAAAACGATAGATGGTCCGAGTGGGTAGAACCTGAAGCTCTCGCTGCTCCATCGCCGGCACTTGCTCGGGTTCCGATCCGATAATTCTGTAGGGCTTGTTATCAATCCTGACCAGCCCGGACAGCGATTGCGGCGTCCCAGTCCAATGTTTGGTCACGTCATCCGTGAGATGGTCGGCCATCGACCACACATTGAAATATGGGTCGTTTGCAATCAAGGGAACGGCCGGCGGTCGAAAGTCCGCCGCCGCGGCGAATGAAGTCAAGATCACGATGGCGAGAGCGCTGATTCCCCGCTTAGGCTGCATCGCTGATTCTCCTGAGAGTGATTGAGCAATCCAGTGCTTTAAATTCGCTCATGACGCAACATCAGTGCAGATTCGCCCCGGCGGACGAAGCACTCCTTTTGCCCGTCAATTCGCGAATCAAGCGGACTTCGGCGTCGCGGTATGGCTTGCCATCTCCATGCAGCACCTCGTGAAACCACAAGGTCGGCTGGTCCAGAATGTACGGATGGCGCCAGGAATCCCATGGGTAATAGGTCTGCGTCTTGCCCGCAACAAAACCCCAATTGATCGCCGCCACCCGATATTTCTTCGCGACCGGCAATACCGTGTCGAACGTGCTGCCCGCCCCACGTGCCATGTACTCCGTGCAGATCACGGGACGGTTTAACTTTTTGAGATAAAGAACTTCTGCCTCAAATTTCTCCGGCCATCCGTAGTTGTGAAAGCTGATCACATCGGAATTATCTAACTGAATCTGCTGCGTCTTGGTCAGCGGAGTTCCACTCTCATAGTCGATGTCCCAGACCCCACTGGTTAGCGGCTGTGTCGGATGTGCCTCCCGAGCCCAGGCAAACACGTTCGGCAGCATCGCTTCGACTAGTTCAGCTTTATTGGGCGGCTCGAGCTTTGAGTAACTTCCACGATTTGTATTCGACGGTTCGTTCCAGACATCCCACCCCAGAACCCTCGGATCCTTTGCAAACGCACCCACCACTCCTGTTACGTAAGCCTTCAGCCGTCCTTGCTGTGCCGGATCGCCGAGTGCCGGACTGCCCGGCGACTGTACCCAGCCCGAATTGTGAACTCCCGGGATTGGGGGATGCTGAACGCCAAGCTTGGGGTGCGGATCCCAGCACGAATCGAATAGCACGAATAGCGGTTTAATATGGTGCCGCGCAGCAATCTCCAGGAACTGGTCGATGCGTTTCTTGAATCCTTCCGGATTCTCTTGCCATGGCAAGTCGTGCAGGAACACCCGCATGGTATTCATCCCCATGTCCTCGGCCCAGCCGAGTTCTTTGTCGATCAACGCGGGATTAAATGTTTCTGCCTGCCACATCTCCAGTTCATTGATCGCATCTTGCGGGATGTAATTGCTACCCACGAGCCAAGGCTGCTGTTCGTACCAGGTCTGCGCTTCTTTTTCGCTCCAGCGCGATGGCTCGGCAGACGAGAAACTCCCAGCCAAACAAACGCTCACAACCGTGGCAATAATCCAAACAACTGGTGTTTTTCGATTCATGGCGTCACCCAAGCACGAGGGAAATTCCGCAACGGTGTCACAAATTGTAACCGTTTACAGAGTGCGCCGAATACATTACCACACCCAGCGAACTTTGCCAGGCAATCGCCACGTCCGACCGCAACATCCGCGCCCGTCTAGCTCGCGGGTGAGTAGCGTAAGAGGCTTGGATAGTATGATGTTGGCATCGCATGGACATTAAAAAAGTAGCTGCAAGAGCGAAAGTTTCCACCGCCACGGTGTCACGCACAATCAATAGTTCCGATGCCGTGACGCCGGCGACGGCGGCACGAGTCTGGGCAGCGATTCGCGATCTCAATTACCATCCCAATCCACACGCCCGGTCTTTGAGTTCTGGCAAGAGCCACATTCTGGGACTGATCATCTCCGACATCACGAATCCCTTCTTTCCGGATCTTGTGAAGGCCTTCGAAACCGTAGCGATCGAGCATCACTATGAAGTGATCGTTACCAATACGGAATACAGTCCGGACCGCACCCGGTTGTGTGTCAGCCGCCTTCTGAATCGTAAGGTTGAAGGCATCGCGATCATGACCTCGGAGATGGAACCAGGATTGATCGAACAAATGCAGCGAGCCGGGGTTCCAATCGTCACTTTGGACACGGGTTTACCCGGGAGGAAATTTAGCAACATCCGCGTGGATTATGCAGGAGGGGTTCGCCAGGCTATCCAGCATTTGGTCGGATTACATCATGAGCGAATTGCGTTCATTCGCGGGCCACAGCGCCTCAAGTCGGCCCAAATCCGATATGAGGCATACCTGCGTGTGGCCAAACAGAACGCGCTGACAACTTCGAGCAGCCTGATTGCCGATGGCGAGCATACGATCGACGGCGGATTTACTGCCATGCTCAACCTTCTTCCCCAAAAGCCGACTGCCGTTGTGGCTTCCAACGATCTCTCCGCTATCGGCGCTTTGCACGCTCTTCAACAAAAAGGAGTCCGAGTTCCAAGCGAACTATCGATCATCGGTTTTGACGACATCAATTTCTCCAAGCACACGCTGCCCGAACTGACCACAGTCCGAATTCCTCGAGCAGAAATTTCCCGTCTCGCTTTCGAAGCCCTTTCCTCGAATTCTGTGTCAGAACATGGAAAAGAGTGGACGGTTGCCACCGAACTCGTGATCCGAAGATCGACCGGCTCGAGCATACGCCCCCGTCCGACGGTTTAAAGGATGGACGCTCAGCCACTCACGCTTGGTTGCTGCGCTTTAGGAAACGCAGTGATTCTCAATTTTGCTGCACCATAAGGGATCAAAGTCAGTTCCGTAACGCTAGGATTCGTAGTAACCGGGCTTTTCGGCATCTCTCCTGCGGACCCCTGTTCCTCGTTCCATCCAGGAACAGCGCTGGCCTTCGCGACTATTTTTATCGAAGCACTTGTCTGAGCGAACGCACCGCGGGACCCGGGAGTTTCAACAACGCGGAGGGCCTCCTTCGGATCAGAGCTCTCACGGAGGGCAGAGTTCCAGGCTCCTGTCGGAGCGACCTCCCAATCTGATGCCAGACCGCGGTCGACCAGCCGTGACCATTTCTGCGGGATCTCAAGAGAGAACACGAGTGGACCGAGTTCCACGGACACGGAATCTCGGGAGCCTGTAATCACACGAGGTTTTGCGGGAAATGCCACCCGTACCTTGTCGCCGGATGTCCAAGTGCGATCTAAGATTGCAAAGCGGCCCGGAGTTGCCTCGACGGTCTCGCCATTCACCCTTACGGTCGGAGCTTCCGCCCAGGCCGGAATTCTCAGGAATAACGGGAACCTGCACTTTCGCTCGGGGCGCACTTCCATCTCAATAGCTTGGCGAAAGGGATATTCTGTTTTCTGTTCGATTTCGAGGCCAACGTCGTTCGCGACGCGCGTGCGTAGCAGATTCGGACCGTAGGCTACAGCAGCCAATCCGTTCTCCGGGGTTCGCATCCACATGGAACTGACGAATTTTGGCCACCCCTGGTGAAAGTTCGCCGTGCAACACCCAAAGTTGCCTTCCAAACTGAACAGATTCGACTCTGGCCCGTTCGTGCTCCACTGTCGCTCCCGCTTGTCACAACGAATTTGATTGGCCTGCTGATCGTACTGACGCGCCCACATATCGTCGGTGAGAGCTGCAGGCAACGCGTTAAAGGCAATCTTCTCAAGGCGGTCAGCGATCTCCACATCCCCCAGCACCGCGAGCGCATGCTCCAGCGAATACATCATTTCGACCACAGTACAGGTTTCTGTTCCCTGGGAAGGATTTCTTCCTGCCAGATGTTCATCAGCGCTGAATAACCCGTTCGGCTGTCCATGGAATTGATCGAGCTTTCGCAGTTGTTCGTAAAAAGCAACCCGATCGTTTTCGTCCCCCGACATCCGGTACCAGAGCGGGGAATGTTTCAACCCCATCGCATTGTTGACGCCGTGGGCGGCCATAGGGCGTATCTTCTGAAGAGCATCGCTCGCGTCCAGGCCGAGTGAGGTACGATCCACCTTTTGCGTAAATTCGAAATTTTCGAACCCACTACGCCAGTCATACCCTTGCTGATGGAGCAAGCGCACCAACTGCAGTAAATTCGGATTTTTGGTGCGGTCATGCAGCCAAAGGACGGATACCGCCTCATCGTGCCAACGGAATTTACCCCAGTCCCGCAAGGGACGCGCGGGTAGCGCCGATAGCTGATAGTCGAAGTATCTTGTCATCGCCGAGATTACGCGCGCATCGCCAGTCGCTTCGTAATATTGGGTCAAAACCTTCAGCATCACCATCCGCGGCCACCAGTCGTCGTTTGATGGCGGGCCAAACATGCCGTTTTCCTGAATATGGCCCAAAGTCCAGTCAATCCATTTCTGAGCCTTCCTCTTCATCGAAGCATCGTCCAGCAGATAGGCCAGAGGGACGTAACCGTCCAGATAGTAAGGTCCCCGTTCCCAGCTTTCGCCTTTGCCTCCTAGCCAGCCACTGTCCGAGCCCACGTCCTTCCATACTTCCTCCAGATGGCCGCTCAACCCCTGTGCCTGACTCTGCAACTGCTGTTTCAACCATCCCTTCGGCAGGATCGATGTCAGGGGAAGAAACGAGAACGGGACGGGTGTGCTGTTGTGGGTAGGGTTAGTACCCAGCCAGCGCAGAATTCGGCAGGGAACGATCGAAGTCGCGCCGCTCCACATGACGCTCTGGAAGAAATTTCGGCGGGTGAACATTCTGCCTCTCTGTAATCGGTTACATTTCTGGTAGTATATCCACCCAACTTGGTTAATGTAAGCGAGGGATAACGGAAAAGGCGTTGCCGTTTACAGCCATTGCTAATACATCCGGGGGCCGACGTCTTTGCAAGCGGTCAATCTAAGGGCCTTTCTGAATCTTGATCGGAAGGCGGAGGTGCACGCGTGAAGGATCGTCGTCGCGTACAAACGCGTCGCGGGTGCATCTTTCTCCTGTGCTTGAGTTGTATCTCACCGGTTAAAGCGCAAGACCTGCAGGCTACTCTCGATATCGATGCAACAACAGTTGAGAACCGGATCAGCCCGCTTCTCTACGGACAATTTGCAGAATTTATGTATGAGGACATCAAGGGCGGCCTCTATGCAGAGTTGTTGCGGGACCGTGGATTTGATGAACAGCCCGATGCGCTGGGGCTTCCCCGAGATTGGGAGCGTTATCCGGATGATCGAAATGACGATAGCCGAATGAAGTTTAGATGGGATTCAGCGGTGTATTACCCAACCAAGGGCGACGCACAGACGCTTTCCGCTCAACATTCACTTCGGATTGACATTCGGGGCTCAGACAATCAGTCGCGGGGTATCCGACAAGGATGGATTCCGATTCGCGAGGGCATCACTTATCACGGTTATGTCTGGCTTAAGAGTGATGATTATAAAGGTGTCGTTTCTGTTGCACTTGAAGCTGACGAGACCGGCGGTGAGCGCTATGCCGTGGCAGATCTCGAGAACATTCATGGAGGCTGGACGAAATACTCCTTCCGTTTGATTCCGGAAAAGTCCGACCCCCTGGCCAAAATCGCTTTCTTATTTCACGGCACCGGAAGCCTTTGGCTTGATCAACCTTCGTTGATGCCCGGCGATGCCGAGGGCGGTATCCGTGATGATATGGAAAAGCTCGTCGCCAACCTTCATCCCGCATTCATTCGCTGGCCTGGTGGCAACGCGGCACAGGATTATCACTGGCAGTGGGGAATCGGCCCTCGAGATCAACGGCCGGTTTGGATCAATGCGTCGTGGGGAAATGAACTCGAGCCAAGTGACGTCGGCACGGATGAGTTCGTTCAATTCGCACGGAGCGTTGGAGCTGAACCTTCTCTGACTGTAAATGTTGAGGGCCGCGGCGCCACCGCCGAAGAAGCTGCAGGGTGGGTGGAATACTGCAACGCAGGTCCCCAGACAAAGTTCGGCGCACTCCGCTCAAGCAACGGCCATCCTCAGCCTTTCGGCGTGCACTACTGGGAAATTGGCAATGAGATTTGGGGCGATTGGGTCCGAGGCCATAGCGACGCGCTCACCTATGCAAACAACCTCAATCGCTACGTCGAGAAGATGAAACAGGTTGATCCTTCTATCAAGATCATCGCCTCTGGAGACAACGATCTCGATTGGGATCGAACTGTTCTACGCGTTGCCGGACGGAACATCGATTATCTCGCGATTCATCATTATTACGGTGACTCCGAGATGAAGGGCAATCCGGACAATCTGCGCGCGCACCCGCTGCACTACGAGCATTTCTACAACGACGTGCGTCACATGATCGATGAGCTTGTTCCCGGGCGCTCGGTTAAACTCGCCATCAACGAATGGAACACCTCACTCCCGCTTCCCGCGCAGCACTCGATGGAATCTGCTCTTTACGCCGCCCGGCTCATGAACGTCTTTGAGCGTTCCAGCGATTTGGTTGAAATGAGCGCTGTCTCAGACATGGTCAACGGGTGGAACGGAGGCGTGATCCAGGCCAGCCGCCACTCGGTATTTGTCACACCTACATATCTCGCAAATCAGCTCTATGCTTCTCACCTTGGCGGTGAGCGGCTCGCGTCAGAGGTTCACGGTCCGACCTTCGACTCTCCGCTCGAGGGAAAAGAGGTCCCCACGCTCGATGCCGTTGTGAGCCGCTCTCATAAAGACATTTTTATCAAGATTGTGAATACTGATCCGGTTCGACCTGTACGAACCGCGATCTCCCTTAGGCATGCTCACGTCTCGCCCCATGGAAAAATTCAAACCTTAAACGGCGCCGAACTAACCACCGCCAACGATTTCGCTCACCCTGACGCCGTGCGGATTACAGAACAGGCCATCACAGCCGGACCGTCTTTTTCCGCCACGCTTCCGATGCATTCGGTGTCGGTCATCGTCCTGGAGAGCGAACCATGAAACACTGCGACCCGGAGAATGGCTCGCCTCTGGCAATGCGGGTGGATCATTTATTTCGAGAGACGTTTGGCAGCCCGCCACAGATCTATCGCGCTCCTGGACGAGTGAACCTCATCGGAGAACACACCGATTACAACCAGGGTTTTGTAATGCCAGCAGCGATCGATCGCTACTGTTGGGTTGCGATAGCACTCCGGCCCGATCGGATCCTGAGGATCCACTCCACCATCTTCTCGAAGACCGTATCGGTCGACTTGGGAAATACACCCCTCGCGCCGCGCGGCGACTGGAGCGATTACGTGGTTGGAACTGCCTGGGCCCTCGGGAAGAGCGGGCACAATTTCAACGGAGCAGACATTCTCATTCACAGTGAAGTCCCGATTGGAGCGGGCCTCAGTTCCTCAGCTTCGCTGGAGATCGCAGTTGCATATGCCCTACTAGACATAAACGGGCTCAAGATTGATTCTTCCGAACTTATCCAGGCAGGTCATCGTGCAGAAAACGAGTTCGTGGGTGCACATGTCGGCTTGATGGACCAATTCATCTGCGCCAATGGGGAAGAGGGTCACCTCCTGATGCTGGATTGTCGATCCCTGCGCGCCGAACCGTTGCCGCTCCCTCCGGAACTGTGCCTGGTCGTATGCAACACGGGCGTAAAGCATCAGATTGCAGGCGGCGAATACAACCTTCGCCGCCTTCAGTGCGAGGAGGGCGTACGGCGCCTGGCCGCGGTCCTACCCGGAATCCAAGCGCTTCGTGATGTTGCCCCAGGCCAACTAGAGGAACACAAACGCTTGCTCCCTGAGCTGATTTATCGACGATGCCGCCACGTCGTGACTGAGGACGAGCGGGTGGAAAGTGCCGCTCGGGCCTTACGAGACGCGAACTTTCCATTGCTTGGAAGACTCATGGCCGAATCCCATCGAAGCTTACGAGATGACTATGAGGTTAGTTGCATGGAGCTCGACCAGATGGTCGAACTGGCGGGAAAACAATCCGGCGTAGTGGGCGCACGAATGACAGGAGGCGGGTTTGGGGGATGCACGGTCAACCTTGTTCAATCGAATGCGACCGCCGCTTTCGTGGAAGCTGTCGCCAGAGATTATGAGCGGAATACATCGATTCACCCTGAAATCTACGTCTTTCGCGCCAGCCGCGGAGTACATGAAGTGCCCGCAAAAAGCTCTGTTTAAGGCCGCTGGGGATTGGCTATAGCGCCAAGCGGGACGTTTTTAGATTTGCTGGTGTCCAGAAATCTCACTCTTTTTGGAGGACCTATGGGAGGAAATTCGCGACCGATCTTAATGCCGGTCATGCTCTTCATGGCAGTCACACTTGCCGCGTGGACGCCCGCAAACGCTCAGAGATGGACTGAGTCCCAGGCAAACACCTGGTACGAAAAGCAGCCATGGCTGGTGGGCAGTAACTACGTTCCGGCAAATGCAATCAACCAGCTGGAGATGTGGCAGGCAGAGACATTCGATCCGCAGAGGATCGACAAAGAACTAGGTTGGGCGGAATCGCTCGGGATGAACACGATGCGAGTCTTTCTCCACGATCTGCTTTGGCAACAGGATGCGGCGGGTTTCTCCCAGCGGATTGATCAATTCCTGACAATTGCAGACAAGCATCACGTTCACCCCATTTTTGTTCTTTTTGATTCTTGCTGGGAGCCTGAGCCGAAATTAGGTCCACAGCATCCGCCGATCCCCGGAGTTCACAATTCCGGATGGGTTCAGAGTCCTGGGCAACCCGCTCTGAAGGACCCGTCGCAATACCCGCGCCTTAAACAATACGTCGAAGGCGTCGTCGGCAAATTCGCAAAAGACAAACGCATCGTGGCCTGGGACGTCTGGAATGAACCGGCAGATGCTAAAGAAGTTCAGGAGCTTTTGCCGCAGGTATTCGCATGGGCTCGCGAGGCTCGTCCGGAGCAGCCGCTCACCAGTGGCATCTTTCAGGACTTCCCTTCCGACAAGACCACCCCGGTAACGTTAATCCAATTGGCAAATTCCGACGTCCTCTCATTTCACAATTACAGCTGGCCCGAAAATTTTGAAAAAGAGGTCATAAGCCTCGAGCAATATCACCGTCCGATCCTCTGCACGGAATACATGGCGCGTTCCGCTGGCAGCACCTTTGACACCGTTTTGCCGGTTGCCAAACAACATCATGTTGCCGCCGTCAATTGGGGATTCGTGCTCGGCAAGACTCAGACGAATTTTCCCTGGGACTCATGGGACCACCCGTACGTTAAGACACCGCCTACAGTCTGGTTCCACGACGTGCTGAATCCGGATGGCACTCCCTATCGGGATCGAGAAGCAGCGGTAATCCGCGAACTCACCGGCAGAGGTTCCACTCACTAGCTGCCGGCTCGGGGATAGCCCCGAACGCAGAAATGTCTGCGATGACCTTACGCACATATGTCTTATCAGGTCCGTTCGTAATTCTGCTCTTTTTGACAGCCGCCGATCTCGGCAATCAACTTCACCTGGGCCGACTCACGAACGGAGCAGAATTCGTCGCCGTTAAATCGAACGGAAAGTGGGGGCTCGCCGTCACCAAAGCGGGTATCGCGTCAGTGACACAAACTCAACCAGTAGCTTTCGAGTTTTATAAATCTCGCAACGAAATCTCTAACGTCAGCACGGGCTACGAAAACGTTGATATTTCGGGCACACAAATTCTGGCGTCAGCCCATCTGGTTGGCCCTTCAGGAACCCGCTTCAGCGTCCGAGATCGATGGCAGATTCTAGGGGCGATGATCGAGCTATCCAGAGAAGTAGTGGTATCAGGTCATGCCGACCAAGGTTTTCTGAGCTCAATCTCGTTTTCCCACCCCGAAGCCCGCCCTCGTTCTGATGTGGATTACTTCGCACCGGGTGTCCTCTATGGCTCGCCCGATCACTTATCAGCAGGAGCCATCGGAGGCCGAGATACCTACGATGCCCGAGAGCAAGGCATCGTGCAGATCCGAGAAGATCGGTTGCCTGCACCAATGTTCGGCGTACATTTTGCCGACGGCACCGGGCTCACCATCCTCGATCCGACTCCGAAAGGGACCACGACTCGGCAAGATTCTCACGATACAGAAATCTCATCAATGGTCGACCCGCGCTTTGAATTTGGCTCCATCGGAGTGCGTTTGGAAGGCGGTCATCACCAGCAGGGCTTTTGGTTTCCGGGGAGTGAAGGCGAAGTAACATATCGGGGCAACACGTACCCTGCCGGACAAGTCAAAGAATGGCGCCGCCGCTATCATCCGATCACCGATCAATTCACCCAACGGTATCGCGTGCAATTTCGATTCTCGAGCGGTGAAAAGTTCCCTGAATATCGTCGAAATGCCTGGCGGTGGGCATTCGCCGAACTAAAGCCACCGATTTTGTGGCAGAACCTTGCCTCCATTCAGAGAAGCATCGTGGATGTTCTAGCAAGCCAGGTTCAGGAATTCGATGGGCGAAGCGGGATTCCGAATTACATCTCCGCGACTCCAGGAGAGCAACCGCGGGCGGACGATCAGGCCATCATGGGATTTACCGGCAAGAATCTCGAGGCCGCAGAATTCCTTTTGGCCGATGCAGATCACGACCAAGATGTCTCTCGTGCCAGTCGCCACAGAAAACTTGGGTTAGCCATCTTTCAATCTTTTATCAGACTGAAGATGAATCCACCCGTCGGCGAGGGGTTTGTTCTAAAAACCGGGGAACCGGCGCTGGCCATTCCTCGGGATCATCGCGTTTATCTGCGTTCTTTCGGGGATGACATGAAGGCGGCGCTGCGCGCTTACCGTCGTGAAAAACTTCGCGGGTCCGAACACCCCGAATGGCTTCATTGGACCCAGGAATTTGGAGACTGGCTTCTGTCTCAACAACAACCTGCCGGTGGATTTCCACGCGCCTGGATGCCGAATTCCGGAGTCGTGGTCGATTCCTCTCCTGCCTCTAGTTACAACCCAATACCCTTCCTTGTTCTTCTCAGCGAAGAAACAGGACAAGCGAAATATCTCCAAGCCGCAAAACGCGCCGCCGATTTCGCGTGGGACAACGGACAAGAGAGCGGGCAATTTGTCGGAGGCACCATCGACAATCCAGATGTTCTTGACAAAGAAGCTGGGACACTCTCAGTTGAAGCCTATCTTTCGCTTTTTCAGAATACGCACGATTCGTTGTGGCTCCAGCGAGCGACCGCCGCCGCCGATTACGCCGAGACATACATTTATCTGTGGAACGTTCCGATGCCGGCCGACGACGACAATGCGTTGCTGCATTGGAAACAAAACGTCCCCACTTATGGTGTGCAATTAATCGCGACCGGCCACAGTCTCGTTGATGACTACATGGCCTTCGATGTGGATGAGTATGCGCGGCTTGCACGTTGGACAGGAGATCGTCACTACCTGGAGATCGCGACCCTCCTGTTACATGACACAAAATCGATGATCGCTATACCCGGGCGACTTTACGACCTGAAGGGGCCTGGGTGGCAACAAGAACACTGGAGTATGGCGCCGGTCCGTGGGTTCGGTCTGCATCGTGGGTGGTTGCCCTGGGTCGCTACGAGCCAGTTAAAAGGCATGATCGGGCTGAACGAATTCGATCCTGCCTTATTTCGCGAGCTCTCCAAGCCATCAACGGATGGCGCCAACTGATCACGGACATCCGCTGATTGATCTGGAAATTATCTGTAACCGTTTACAAGAAAAGGTCGCTGATCAGTTCACCCCCCGGAGGCCTCCGATGACGAAACCGATCTCAGCCCGTACAGGCTGGCCTCGCCGCCAGTTTCTCCAGACCTTGGGAGCGAGCTCACTCGCCGCATTTCCTCTTTACTTCCCCATATTGTCAGGAAGAAGCCATGCTCAGGAACAACAATCCACGCCGGGCAACCATCCACCTTCAATGATTGTGCCTCCGAACAAAACTTATCGAATGATGGAGTGGGAGTGTCACACACCCCCCGAGGGGAACTTTGAGATCAACGTGGAATCTGCGCTCACTGCCGCACGAGACAGCGGCGCTGAGAGCATGATGTTCTACTCTCAGGATCATTGGGGATACGCCTTTTATCAAAGCGATGTTGCTGTCCGCCATCCGCACTTGAAGGGTGATTTCTTCGGCGAAGAAGTGAAGACCGCTCGCAAGCTAGGCATGTCGGTGGTTTGTTACTACAGCCTGCAATTCAACAATCAAGCCGTGCTCACCCATCCCGACTGGGGATGGGTAAATGCAGAGGGAGAACAACAGCGCTTCCGCTGGCTCGTGACGTGTCTCGACACGCCTTACCGCCAGTACGTTATTGCGATGATCAAGGAACTGTTCACCCGCTATGAGATTGATGAATTGTTCGTCGACATTTTTGGCATTCAGTTCCAGCTCTACAACAGCGAGGGCCGCGATCCGTTCTGCTATTGCAAGCACACCGAAATCGCATGGAACTCAAGTCATCCTGGAGATTCCTACCGTGACGGCTTCAGTGCCCGCAAGGGCAGAGATGCCCGCTACAAGTGGCATCAGCAACGCACGACGAGCCAGATGCTTGATGAAATCCTCTCCGCAGCCCGTGCCCATCGGCCGGATCTTACTGTCTCTCTGAACGGCGGCCCGGAAACATTCACCGATGACGTAATGAAAAAGGTGAGCTTTATCTATGCCGAACCTTTGACATCCGACACCGGGATCTCGCTCGGCTCAATTCTGATGCGCGGATGGTCGCGTCCGGACTACCAGGCGGGAGTCTTCAGTCAGCAGGGATACCTCGACACCTATCCGGGCGCGATCCCTCGCGTTAAGGCAGATGGACTTATTGTCCAAAATGCACGCGTTTTCATCGTGGGGAACGCACCTGTGATCGGTGGTATCGACGCACAGGGTTTTTCGAAGCGCTGGTTCAGTGTCGCCGAAGAAACGTGGAAGGATGTTCGGGCCGTCGACCACCTGCTGGGCGACGAAATTGCACCGCTCTTGAGTATCGCCATGTTATACAGCGAGGCCACTCGGGAAGAGATCGCAGGACAACGACTGCCGGTCCACTTCCGCCAATCTGTAACCGGCGCGCTGGAAGCACTCACCTATTCAGGCCGCCCTGTGGAGAGTGTTCCCGAATTCAATCTGACCGCAGACTATTTGTCACAGTTTGAAATCCTGGTCCTTCCAGAGGTCGAAGCTCTTGCATCGCAACATGCACAAGTAATTCGCGATTGGGTCCGGAAGGGCGGGACCATTTTTGCCTCCGGCAAGTGTGGGCTGTTCGACGAAACCGGGCGTCCACGCTCTAACTTTCCGCTTGCCGATGTGTTTGGTGCGGACCTGGTCTCCGAGGAGAAACAGTACGCCTACGAACCTTCAGGGAAACTCAAAGAAGATGTGTCCTCCATCTACCTTGAGTCGACCGGTCATGATCTGTCGAGCAGCCTTGCGGTAAGTACCGTCGGCCTCCCCGGCCCATTTTTGCGTCTGCGCCGAACTTCTGGACAGGAGGTCCTCCGCTATCGGCTCCCCTTCATGGTTGAAGATCTCGAGCATTACAAGTGGTTTAATTGGGGGCCTCCGCCTCCAGGGGCTGAGACGGCCGGACCTGCCGCCGTGTTCAATCAGTTCGGAAAGGGACAATCTCTATATGTCGGAGTCAATCTGTTTCAGGGAATGAACCATAAACTCTTCTGGATTCGCAATTGGATTCCAGAAGTTATTCGGAAGCTCGTTCCGAAGCCGATTGCGGAACTGCATTCAGAAATCTTTCCAGAGTTCGTGCACGGAACTATCTTCTGGGAAAAGGGCCGGCGATCAATGCTGGTGCAGTTGCTGAATGCGATCGAACTGGCAACCCACGGAGAATTTCACGGCGTTCCTTCTGTAGAGATTCAACTCGATCGCGCGCGTGTCAACGTGAAGTCAGCGGTGGTTCTCTGGCCGACGGAGCAAGAACTGCCGATTCGAAATGGCGGATCGCAGATTCAGATTACGATCCCCTCACCTTCCCGATACACCGTTCTGCGCCTAAACATGATCTGAAATTCGGTGTTCGCGGTGTCCGGTGATCACATGAAGGCAAGTTGTGCCGCCTTCAGGGGCCTGGCGATGGACTCAAATGTAGCTCCCGAGAGGCGAGGATGATGCATCCCGTCACTCGGTGTTTTACCTTTCCCGACTTCCGGCGGCACTTCCGTCCTCAAGAGCGTAGAGCGGGCGTCTGGACGACAGTTCCGGAAGCGCTTTACGGATTCTGCTCGGGCGGTTCCCGCGTAATCGACGGCGGCCTCATCTGGTTGCCAATGGCCTCACCGGAGACGATCATCTCTACACGGCGGTTTAGCCTACGTCCGGTTGCCGTGCTGTTATCGGCAACCGGGTTCGCCTTGCCCAACCCGACAGCACTTATATCGTCGGGTCTGACCCCCTCGGAAACAAGGTATCCACGAACCGTCTCGGCGCGCTTCTCTGACAGTTCCTGGTTATATTCGTCCGATCCGATGCTGTCGGTGTGACCCTCGATGTTCAGTTTGAGATCCGGATAAGCCAGAATGATGCCGGAGATTTTAGCCAGCCGTTCTCGCGCCTCCGGCTTCAGGGTGTACTTGTTGAAGGCAAACAGCACGTCGGGCATGCTGACGATCAGGCCGCGTGCGGTATCACGAGTCTGCAGCACCTGGTTCAGTTGGGCCTGGAGGCGAGCCCGCAACTGTTGCTTCTCGAGTTCGGCCTGCTGAGCTTGGCTTTGCGCCGCTTCTTTCTCGCGCTCGCTTTCGGCAAGCTGGTTCTGAGCGTCCTGCATTTTGCTTAGAGCTTCATCAGCAGCCTGCTGTGCGGCTGCCGTTTGAGCCTGGAGTTGCTCTTGTTGCGCTTGCAATGCGGCTTGTTGCTGCTCGGCTTGAGCCCGGGCCTGCTCGGCCTCTGCCCGGCTTTGCGCCGCCTGATCCGCTTGGGCCTGGGCCTGCTGCGCATCTCGCCTTGCTGCTTCGGCATCGGCTTCTGCTTTAGCTTGCGCTTCGGCCGCCGCGCGTCGGACCGCTTCCTCCCGTTCCTTCTCCATCTTGCGGAGAGCCAACACACGGGAATCTTCCGCCATCTGCGTCGCGCCTCGCGCTGCGGTACCGATCGGCGTCCGCCCCTGCTTGCGCTGGTAATAATCCTCGGCGCGCTCGAGCATATCCTGCGCCTTCATCAGGGAATCGTTGGCATACTGCTGGGCTCCAGCAGCCTTTGCAATGACAACCGCATTCCGCGCCTCCAGCAAATCTAGAGGAGCGTTTGGCTGTGCTTGGGAGGAAGGCAACTGGTCAGGCGGAACGTCGATCGTATATTCACGGCCCTCGAGGACGTCGTACTTGGCATTGATTGCCTCCTCGAACCCTTTCGTCGAGGACAGCACGACGTTCTCAGCCACAACTTTGTCGCTTGGACGGGTGACAGCAAAGTACGGCTCGGCGGTCACGATCAACCCAAACGCTTGCAGATCAGTAGTCACCGTGAGCTTGTCTTTTTCGTTGCCATTGGGCAGGACTTCCCCCAGATTGACGGCCCGACCCTCAGGCGTGATCGCCCATAGCACATAAGTGAGGTATTGGCCTCCCAGTCTTGTAGGTGGTTCCATGTGATTCAATTCAGCATCAATCACAAGGCGGCCTGCCTTCCCCTCAACTTTGGCACGACCCGAGATCTCAGGCATCAGATCTGTGCCCTTGAAATCAACCGCAGTCGAACCGCCCCGGTTGCGATAATTCACGGCGCGCGCGGTCCGCTCGTAGACGTTCACCCGGAATACGGGCATTTGAGAATTTCGTGCCGCAGCCGCCACATTTTCCTTCGACTGAACATCTGCGGGGTTTCCCGGCGCAGGATAGATCGGCGGCGCAGGATTCTGTTCTTGTGCCTGTGCGAGGGCGAACGGGAAGTAAGAAACTACTGCAAGGAGGGACGACAGCATCCACTTCATAGCTCAGCCTCAAATATCAGTCATTTGGCAAGCCTTAGCCAACTGCTGATCCCAGACTAAGATCGATTGCGACACCAATCTCTCGGGGTAATCATGCAAATTTCTACGAGTGACGACCGTATGTCGGTAGAGTGGAGGCGCGGGGCGGACAAAGGAAATGAACCGCCAAAGTTATCGGCGAAAGGAAACGGTTCCCACCATGTAACCGGAGAAGAATCCGAGCAAGGACACGACGATCGAAATTCTCCCAAGATACCGGCGCACGTTATAGGACGGTGTCGCACTTTCGAACAACTCGCGAGCAGTGCGTTCGATTTGATTACGCTGCTCGATCGCGCTGCGTTCCAGATTTTCCGTGTTCATACGAGGTACCTGCCAGTCGCTCCAGTCGGGCTTTGTCTTCGCTCAATACGTGGAGGGTTTTAACCGGAAGCATTGTGCGCAATTTAATCCGTCTGCTGGCTAAGAACAGCGACCAGCATCCGGCAACGGACCAGAGCACACCCACGATCAGTGCGCCGAAGAACCATCGATAAAGGGTGGAGGAAAACGCTCCCGCTATTAACACGACCAGAGCTGCCGTAAACAGCAAGAAGCCGGTCGCAAAGAGCGCGATAGCGGCCGCGAAGAGTGGAATCGCCCCCTTCAGAATCGCTGCGCTTTCATCAAGTTCGCTCTTGAAGAGATCGATGCGTGTCTGCGCGGACGCGAGCAGCTCATTCTTTAGGTCAATCACAATGTCGGCAAAATCCCGGTCAGAGTTCATGAGTGACCCGACCTCCAGATGCCTGCGGCGAGTCCAACAAGAAAGGCCGCGCCACAAGTAAAAGCAACGAAAGACAGAGGCCTCTCATCTCGCAGGCTACGGACTGCCTGCAGGTACCGCTCCGAAGCATGGCCGAGGCGCGCCGCACTACCTTCCTGTCTTTTCGACAGCTTCTGGATCTCTGTAGTCTCCACAGTTATCCTCGCCTGGCCGCGACTTGCGCAGAAGTGACGCACACTTAGGATGCCTCTGAGTAGAGCCATGTTGCATACTCGCGGTGCGGTGAGTAGCAACATTCGCAATCCAAATGACTCTGGCGCATGTTGACGCCATAACAACCCTCGCAAGTACTCCTCGTTACGCGCTTAATGCGCGCGGCCGGAGCCACCTCTGGTTAAGCTTGCAAGAGAGACGCTAGGAGTTTGCATCGAACTCATCGACATCAGGCGGCCATCCAAAGCTTGGAGTCAATCTTCAAACTTCGGCAAAGCCCTTAAAGTTTATAAACCGCAGAAACCTTCACCCGGAAACTTGCTGCCACACTGCAAATGCATCTCCGTATGCGACGATTCATCACTCGCCAACCGCGCGACGGCAAAAGACATCTTATTGCCAGGGGGTTGCCTCGATTGCAACGAGCATCTAAAGCGGGCAACCTGCGGAATGAACATCGATCTGCGCAAGTATCGGCCCGGGGGAGTCGTCGGATGCGGATTGCACAAGTTGCGCCACTTTTCGAAAGCGTGCCTCCTCGTCTCTATGGAGGAACAGAACGGGTGGTTTCCTGGCTCACCGAAAAACTCGTTCAACTTGGTCACGACGTCTCGCTCTTTGCGAGCGGGGATTCGGTCACGAATGCGAAGCTGATTCCCGTCTGTAAGAGGGCTCTTCGCCTTGATTCGTCCTGCATTGATCCGCTGGCACATCACACCGTAATGATGGACGAGGTGTTCAGCCGGATCACTGATTTCGACCTCATCCATTTTCATGTTGATTACCTGCACTTCCCACTCAGCAAACGTGCAACGGTTCCCTGCGTGAGCACTTTGCATGGCCGACTCGACTTGCCCGATCTGGTTCCCCTCTTTAAGCGATTCCGTGACCAGCCTGTTGTTTCGATCTCCGACGAGCAGCGCAAGCCATTGCCCTGGCTGAACTGGCAAGGGACTGTTCCGCACGGCCTGCCAGCCCGGTCCCTGGCCTTGCATCATTCGGAAGGAAATTACCTCGCATTTCTTGGAAGGGTCGCTCCCGAGAAGGGACTGGACCAGGCGATTCGGATCTCGCAGCGTACGGGCATCCCCTTAAAGGTTGCGGCAAAGATCGACCAGACTGACCGGAAATATTTCGACTCAACAATAAAGCCACTGCTCGCGAGTCCTCTCGTCGATTTTGTGGGGGAAATCGGAAATTCGGAAAAAAGCGCGTTCCTTGGAAATGCCAAAGCATTGCTGTTTCCGATCCAGTGGCCCGAACCATTCGGTTTGGTAATGATCGAAGCGATGGCTTGTGGAACGCCGGTGATCGCGTATCCTTTTGGTTCGGTACCCGAGATCATCCGCGACGGTGTCTGCGGATATCTTGTGGCGAGTATCGATGAAGCCGTGGGAGCCGTTGAGCGGCTCGGCGAATTAGACCGCCGCGCGATTCGCCGCTATTTCGAGCTCAACTTCACCGACGATCGCATGGCCTATAACTATCTGAGCATCTATCAGAAGCTCTTACATCCGAAATCGACCTCTATCAAGGTCGAAGAGGGAGTAGTGAATTGGATAGAACTGGAACCGTCGGCGCCCAGTACTACATAGCTACCACCGAATCACGAGCCGATGATCGTGCACGAGTTTTGAAGTACGGGAAATTGTTCTTCGTGTTCGACCGCCTTGGCGACGTTACTGGTAGAGCCAGCAGCGATGGATTGTTCTGCGAAGGAACCCGTTATCTTTCTGATTTCTGCTTCACCTTATGGGATGCACGCCCGCTTCTGCTCAGTTCGACGGTAGCAGCAAACAACTTCCTTTTCACTGCCGACCTCGCGAACCTCGACGTCTTCCGGGGTGATTCGCTCGTCGTACCTCGCGGCGTATTGCATGTGTTGCGCTCAAGATTTCTATGGCGCGATTCGTGTTTCGAGAAACTCCTGTTTGTAAATCACGGGCTCGAGACGCTGGAGGTACCGGTTCGCATTGGGTTCGACGCTGATTTCGCCGACTTGTTTGAGGTGCGCGGCACCGCGCGCAAAAGCAGAGGTGCGCGGCTGGAAAGCAAGATCGACGCCAATTCTGTGGTTCTCGGATATCAAGGTCTGGACACGATCGTCCGTGAACTCACAATCCAGAGCGACATCAACCCCGACCGATGCTCTGAAGCGGGGTTCGAGTTCGCGCTCTCGATCCGACCGAAGGACCATCTCTCGCTCGGCCTCGAGCTTCGTTGTGGCGACCGCCCCAGGCCGCATTTTGTCCCCTACGCCCACGCCGCCGCATCGGCGAAACAGGACTTGGCAGATTTGGCCGAGTTCTTTCCGCGAATCACGAGCTCAAACTCTCGATTCAGCGATTGGATCGAAAGATCGATTTCCGATTTGGAGATGATGATTGCTGGAAATCCAGAGCACAACTATCCCTACGCCGGAGTACCGTGGTTCAGCACCGTCTTCGGGCGGGATGGAATCATCACCGCTCTTCAAACTTTGTGGCTGAATCCCAACATCGCGAAGGGCGTGCTGACATTCCTCGCGGCCTCTCAAGCAGATTCCACCGATCCAATTGCCGACGCGCAGCCGGGAAAGATACTGCATGAAATGCGCAACAGCGAGATGGCGAGACTCGGCGAAGTTCCTTTCGGTCGCTATTACGGCAGCGTAGACGCGACGCCACTTTTTGTCATTCTCGCGAACGCCTATTTCGTTCGGGCCGGAGATCGCGATTTTTTGAAGAATATTTGGCCGCATGTCTCGCGCGCATTGGCGTGGATCGACAAATACGGAGATCTCGATGGCGATGGGTTTGTGGAATACAGCCGCCATTCCGCCAACGGTCTCATCCAGCAGGGCTGGAAGGACTCTAATGATTCCGTGTTTCATGAGGACGGCAGCATTGCCGAAGCTCCCATTGCATTGTGCGAAGTCCAAGGGTACGTCTATGCGGCAAAGTTGGCTGCAGCACACATGGCGGGCAGTCTAGGAGAGGCCGATCTTAGCCGACAACTCGAAACTCAGGCCAAAGTGCTAAAAGCCCGATTCCAGGAAGCATTCTGGTGTGACGAACTTGGCATCTATGCCCTAGCGCTCGACAGCAAGAAAAACGCCTGCAGAGTGCGTGCCTCCAACGCGGGCCACTCCCTATTCTCGGGAATTGCGACACCCGATAGAGCGAATGTTCTGGCAGAGACCCTGATGAGCGAGGAATTCTTCACAGGGTGGGGTATTCGAACGGTAGCCCACGAGGAGAGTCGATACAACCCCTTGTCCTATCACAATGGCTCAGTTTGGCCTCACGATAATTCCATCATCGCCAATGGAATGGCGAGAATCGGATGCCGCAAAATGGCAGGGCAAATACTCTTGGCCCTCCTCGACTTGAGCGCGGAGGTGGAACTCCACCGTCTTCCGGAGTTGATTTGCGGACTAAAGCGTCGCGTCAATGAAGGTCCCACTTTGTATCCGGTGGCTTGTGCTCCGCAATCTTGGGCGGCGGCCACGCCATTTTTCATTTTGGAAGGCTGTCTGGGGATAACGGTCGATGCCGCGCGTTCCCGAATCATGTTCGACAGGCCTTTCCTTCCTGAAGGCATTCCCCAGCTTCACATCAGCAATTTACGATGCGGCAAGGCCGTGGCCGACCTTGTCCTGGAGCGAAGGGGGGATGCGGTCCTCGTTCATCCCGAGCGGATATCGAAAGAGTTGGAAATTGTCACCGTCGTCGCAAATTGAGGAATTATCTTCGGCCGCGACTTTTCACGATTGATTAGCGAAGCTAACTCTCGCATGCGCGACCAGTGCAGCTGGAAAACCTTCTTTTGTCAGTTCCAAAAGAGACAGGAAACTCCTGAACGAGTTTCACATCCAACTGGGTAGCGACGGATCTCATTTTCTTGGAAGACCAAACGCTCTTCCTCAGACTCGTTTCAAAGACCTTTTAATTCAGGAGGACAAATGAAAATCGGCATCATCGGTGCTGGACATATCGGCGCGACCTTGACTCGCAAGCTGAGGTCACTGGGACACGAAGTCTATATTGCCAATTCACGCGGACCCTCGACGCTCGCAGATCTCGCCAAAGAGACCGGCGCTAAGCCGGTCACCACGAAAGAGACTGCTCACCTTGGAGAGTTGGTTGTGGTGACAATTCCCGAGGCGCACGTACGGGACCTCCCCAAAGATCTCTTCGCCGATGTACCGTCCGATGTCGTTGTAATCGACACTGGAAATTACTATCCGAGGCAACGCGACGGACGCATCGAGGAAATCGAATCCGGAATGCCGGAGAGCCGCTGGGTCGAGCGTCAATTAGGCCGGCCGGTCGTAAAGGCCTTCAACAACATCTATGCGCAGCATCTGATGGATTATGGCCGCCCCGCAGGAGCAAAGAATCGAATTGCGCTTCCGATTGCAGGCGACGATGCCGCCGCCAAAACTATCGTCGTGCATTTGATGGACCAGCTCGGCTTCGATGCGGTGGATGCGGGCGGCCTCGACGATTCATGGCGGCAGCAACCAGGCACTCCCGTCTACACGACGGATCACAATGTTGAGGGTGTAGTTGAAGCCCTGCGGCGGGCTAACAGGGAGCGACCAGCGCAATTTCAAGCCACACCGGAAAGCCCCGGTACGTATGCCAAACCAGCGTGAGGAACTTGACTGATCGGCGGGTAAAGTTCTCAGCCAAACAACAGAAATCGATCTTGAAGTGACCAAGAGGGGAAGCAAAACGTGGCGGCGTAGCAAACCATGGAACAATGAAGGAGCGGCTTGCACTTGCATTGTTGCCCCTTCACCGTTCCCGGTGGAATGCTCTTGCGACATCTTCTTACATCAGTAAAGCAAGAACTTCTCGCGGCACAAAGCGCCAAAACGCGCCACTGCCAAAAGAGCTCCTCACTGCCCTTAAGCGAAAACCAGGCTGCATGCCAAGATCGGGCTAGGGCAAAAGGCTGTCACGCAGCATCCGCAAATCCCCCATGAATCTCAAGGCATGTTCGTAAGGCGTGTAGCGCGTACGCTGCGTCGTCGAGATCCTCTTGCTCCTCTGCGAAGTTCGCTGGAGCATCTAGTAATTCCCGCATCCGGGAGACGATGGCGCTATCCGCACGCTCAATGAGTACTAGCATCTTATTTCGGTCCCCTTCCAGCAAGGCCGCGACATAAAGATTCTTCCATCCGCCATTCGACGATTGATCCAGATGTATAGCCATAACCGCTTCCGTCCTCAATTTGGGATATCGGACAGGACGTCGCAAGAGTATGCGTAGTTGTACACAAGTACGTGGAAGACACAATACAGTCTATGTTGTAGTCACTGATGTGTCATGAGATGCCAAGGCCCCCTTCCTGCGTTTGATGGGTTTTCGATCGCAACGAGTTGGCAGGTCATACGGTAGACGAGCTCCACATCTGGGCTGAACCGGGCGAGCGCCAGCTTATGCTTGAGGACGTTGATTCTCCGCACCCACCCGAACCGCTGGAGGTGAGATTCCGAACACGGTTCGGAAAGACTCTTCTGGTGGAAGTGGCGGCTGAACGCTTCTTGCTTGACGATGAACCGTGCATCCTGGCGATCCGCTAGGATGTGACTACAAGCGCGCCAGTTGCAGCAATTGTCCAGTGACGTACTTTACTCACTGAATCGACAAGCTGAGTGGAATTGAATGTTGCAGAGCACCTGACGTTCCGGTGATCTTGATGTTGTATGTCGCTGACGGTGAATTTTGGAGCTGCGAGGCGGATTGTCCGCCGCCGCAGCCGGAAGCGAAAAGTATGATTCCGATGATCAGTGGCAGGAAGATCCGGACGCGCAACTTTTTGTTGGACCCTGTAATCACGATTCCCACGAGCGCTAATGCACCCTGCAATGGAATCCAAGTGCCATAAGGCGAACGCCATCCGTTACGCCCGGCAGATGCCGCTTTCGAGGAAGCTGTGTTCACTGTCACTACAAGAGAGGCAGCGCTGGACCCCGGAGTAACAGTGTTTTGGCTCAGATCACAGCTCATCCCTGCGGGAAGGCCGCTGCAGCTGAGCTGGATTGCGCTGGAAAACGCTCCACCGAGAGGAGAGACCGTCAGCGCATACTTCGCTGCTTCGCCCGCAGACACTTGAATGTTCCGCTGAGCACTCGCAAGGCTAAAGTCTACGCCGGTCCCGGCCAAAGCAATGGATTGCACATTGTTGGAAGCGTCGTCCTTCACGGTAAGAGTGCCGCTACGAACTCCCGCCACGGTCGGTCGAAATACGATCTGGAGCTGGCAGGTAGCCCCCGATGCCAAGGATGCCTGGCAATTATTGGTTTGGGTAAAATCTCCCGCGACCTGAAGGTGGCTGATGCTTAAAGGAGCATTGCCCCGATTACTAAGATTCAAGACTTGGGCGGCGCTTGTGCTGTCGACGACCAAACTCGGAAAGCTGACGCTGGATTTGCTGAATGACACCATTGGACCCATGGCATCGCCTTCCAGATGGATAACATGAGGCGATCCGGCGGCGTTGTCCTCGATGACAATCGACCCCGACCGAGTTCCGCCCGCCTGGGGCACGAAACTGACCATCAGATTGCAGCTTCCAGCCGCCGATATGCTCGAACCGCAATCGTTAGTTTGAGAAAAGTCACCCGTCGTCGTGATCGACGCAATAGCCAACGGAACGCTGCCCATATTCCGAAGGACTAGTGCTCTCGGTTGGCTTGATTGCCCGACCTGCTGGGATGTGTACTGCATTGCCGCAGGACTGACTGCGACAGCCGGGGAAAGCCCCGGCTGAATCTTTAAAAGAAATGCATCGTCTCCGCCGTTCGAGGCCGTCTGGAAAGCCCCTAGAGTGGCGGGCAAATCTGTGGCTGAGCTCACTCCACCCGCATAGATATCCCCGCTGCCATCGATCGCAAGTCCGGCTGCATACGCCCCTGCTGTAGTTCCGCCAAAATAAGTTGCAAACAACTCTGCGCTGGCCAGAGGATCGATTTCCACCAGCAACAGATCGCTGCCCGAGTTCGTGAAGGACTCGATCCCGTTCACCGTCCCAAACGAGCCAGTATACGTAACACTCAAAATATAAGCATCGTTCAGACTGTCGAGCGCAATGGCCGCCGGCAGCGCAGCGTTGTTCAAACCCAGAAAAGTTGAATACGCCAGTCCCGTCCCGGCAGCATTGAATTTGGTCACGAACGCATAGTTGCAGCCGGTGCCGCTGAGCATCGGATTGCAAATCGTGGTAGATGTGATCGGAAACGTTCCGTCACTCGTGGTGGCTCCGGTTACATACGCCGATCCCGTATTGTCAACGGCGATGGCGGATGCATTCGTCTCGTTGCCGCCAGAACCATAAAGATACGTGGAATATCCGATTGTGCCCGAAGTGTTGAACTTCGCAACGAAACTGACGGGCATATTTTGAGCATTGGAATATGAAGTCAAATAGGCCCCGGTCGTAGTAGGAAAGTCGTTGGTATTGGTGATGCCGGTAACGTACGCATTGCCGGAAGCGTCGAGCGCTAGACCGCTAATGTAGCTGCCCGGCTCAAACCAGCAGGGACTTCCCGAGCACGTTTGTATGACCGTTCCACTTCCCCCCAGATACGTGGAATAGACCAAAGCCGTTTTATCGGAGCTTACCTTGGATAAGAAACCGTAGGTTCCGTATTGCCCGCCACCATTGGGAGAAGCGCTTGTCTGGTACGCACTTGAAACCGGAAAGTCAGTGGACATCGTCCAGCCAGCTACATAGGCTGCTCCGGAACCATCAACTGCCACACCAGTCGGAGAGTCCATATCGCTTCCGCCGAGATAGGTCGAAAACAACAAGGCGGAGCCATCGGAAGAAACCTCGGTGAGGAAACCATCGGTGTTTCCTGCCGCCGAGCGCTGAATCGCACTGACTGACGGAAAATCGGTTGCGTTCGTGCTGCCCGCAACGTAAACCTCGTCAGTGCCGTCCAATGCGATGGCCGTCCCAGTACTGGCGCCGTTGCCTCCGATGTAGTCTGCATAAACGAGCGTGGATCCGGTGGGATCAAGCTTGGCTACGAAAACGTTGTCTCCGGTAAACGCGCTTGGCGATGTTCCGGGAAAATCTGCCGACATCGTATCGCCGGTCACGTAAATCGCCCCGCTAGAGTCGATGGCAATGGCCTGGGGTTCATCGTCGCCACTGCCGCCCAGATACGTGCAGTAGGCCAGAACGGGATCGATCACCAGCGGACGGTTGGAATCGTACTCTGCAACATGAAAACCTACGTGAGTCGCGTCCCGCAGTGCATATCCGCCGTTCACCGCGATTCGCTGCCCGTTGCTCACTTGATAGACGAGGGGATTCTGAAACCGGATTTCATTTCCTTTGTCCTTCAGCAACAGATTGCCTTCGCCGTCAACCTCCACATTTGATGCGCCCTTGATCTCGAATTGAATCAGGTTCGGATTTGTGCCGCGGCCAACTTCAAAGTCATATTCAAGGCGCTGATGGTTGCCATAGAACACTAGGTCGATTCCCGGGTAGACATTCTTGTAGCGAACTTGCCCGAAGAGGGGTACGTTGGTATGCCAGTTGCGAGAATCCTTGCCCATGAAGTAGTTAAGATGGCCTGGTTGTTGATTCTCTCCTTCAACGACCGGGTTCGGCGCCGCTCCAACCAGATTTAAGAAAAATGTAGACCCTTTCGCGGCGGCCAGTGAATCGCTCCCGCGATGCGACCCCAGCGAAAGCACAAGTCCGCCCGCCGTTAAGAAGGCAGAGTATCCCTTCCCGCGAGCCATGAATCTGGCTTGCGCGGCGGTTTGTCCCTGGTTCGCCTCGAAGGACATCGGAAGTCTGCCGAGACCGGCACTAACCGGTTGTGGAGTGGAAGAAGGGATGTGAGTCGCCGGCCGCTGACCAGCAGAAACCGACACCAGCGATAAGATCACCAGCCAAACCCACAACTGCATTCTGTTTCTCATCACGATCCCTCTTCCGGACGGAGTTCGCACAATTGCGCATTCACCGCATTGCAGTTCAGTCGCCGATTGGGAATCTTCAGACTTTCTCTCTAAGGGTTGCAGGAGAATGACTTAGGAAGGTCTCAAAACTTCACGATCGGCCCTTCGTGCGGATTAAAGTCTGAAATCTGGGAAGAGTGTCTCGCAACCGGACGGCAGGCCTAAATCAATTCATGGAGGATTCTTGACAACTTGGATTCCGAACCTGGAGCGAATGCTCTTTGGAGGCTGATATCGATGAACAATGAACGACGGCCCTGCAAGCTGCCAAACTTATCTTTTCGAGGGCCAACGTCGAAGTACCCTCCCTTGTGCTTGCTCGGGCGTTAACTGGCTCGGCGTTCTCGGGAGGTAAGCCAGAAAAGCGCGTCTTCCGTTTTGTTGAAAATCTGGACGTTGGGACTGTCCCGAAATGTTTGATAGATGCGCGTCACGCCATAGAGAGCGCCGCGGGAATGAACTACAAATGCACGGCGGGCGTTCGGCGAGAAAGGATCAACGCGCGAGAGTTGCTGAAAATCTGAGAGTTGGAGCCGCAAGTCAGTTCCATCTTGAAAAGTTCCAAGTTCTGAAAATTCCGAATTGAAAGTACGATCTGCCAGGAGACGACCCGCCAGATCTGCGATATCCCGGTATGTAATTACCCCCTGAAAAGTGGTTCTTACGATTCGGTTCTGAACGTCAATCTCATATTGGACCGGCATCTCCTTGAGCCCCCCGCGGACACTACTCCCATGACTTAACGGGGGAGGGTTATGTCTGATAGAGGCAACACAATAAAACCGCGCGTTAATCGAGTCGCCGAAAAACGGAAAATTGTCCGGATTTTGTAACAAGGTCCATGAATGAAATCGCAATCCTAAGCCTCTGAAGCGTTGAGTTTACATTTCCCTTACATGTCGCGATGGCCCGCCTTCGAATCGTCGTATTGCTAGTGAGCACCCGACGCATCATCGAGAGTTTTTGTTACAACCTCAACCAGAAACTCCGGGTGTTTTTCCAAATCCAGCTTGGATTTCTCAAAATACGCTGTCGCCCCATCTCGTATCAGCTTCGATTCGTTTTTCTGAGCTAAACTCGTCAAAACAATCACCGGAATCGCAGAGGTGACAGGATTTTGTCGCAGCGCCCGCAGTACCTCGGGCCCACCAAGTTTGGGTAGCAACATATCCAGAACGATCAGATCGGGTACCCTGGCTGACCCAATGAGCAGCGCTTGTTCGCCGTCGCCAGCGGTGATTACGTTGTATCCGGCCTTGGAAAGAGCTCTTTCGTTAATCGTACGCAAGAAACGACTGTCTTCGACCAATAAGATAGATTTCACGAGGAACTCCGGCGATCATGCCGCACTTCGAAGCCCACTTGGACGGCATAGGAAGTCGCTGATTTACTGGACACCAGAACAGGTGCGCCTGAAAGGGAGTGCATATGCTGGACAATTGTCCAGCCTTGGGACGCATTCGAGACAAGAATGCAACGCGGTCAGCGCGAGACGACCGTACCCCGACTGTTCCCACCGTGATCTGTCAGAACTGCCCGCAGTTGAGACAGTAAACCTTGCCGGGTGAAGGGCTTCTCCAGGAGAGGAACGCGCTCCTCCAGGAGATTCTGCGCAACCATGTATGTGCCCGGATATCCCGACATATACAGTAGCTTTAGATCGGGACGGGATTGAGAGATTTGCCTGGCCAGTTCGCTACCTGTCATTCCCGGAAGAACGACATCCGTCACGAGCGCATGGATTCGGTCGCCATACTCGGCAGCGCGAAGAAGCGCCATCTGGGGATTGGCTGCTGCTATCACCTTGTACCCCTCATCGACCAACATTTCCTCCGTGATCACACGAAAATCGTGCTCGTCTTCAACCAGCAAGATCGTCTCTGATCCTCCTGTTGATTTGCTTTCAAGATTCAACTGCGGTCGCCGTCCTTCGCCCTCAAAGATTCTGGGAAAGTATAGTTTGAACACCGTGCCAGACCCGATCTCGCTGTAAACGCCAACGTGTCCTCCGGCTTGCAGCATCGCCCCGTAAACCATGGAGAGTCCCAGCCCAGTACCTTCGCCTGGCGATTTGGTCGAGAAGAATGGCTCGAAAATTCTAGATAGTGTTTGGTCGTCCATTCCATGCCCGGTGTCGCTGATGGCGAGCAACACGTATGGCCCCGGCTCTACTCCTGGATGACTCTTGCTGTAAGTCTCATCCAACTCGACATTCTTGGTCTCAATGATGATTTTGCCGTTGCCGGTCATGGCATCCCTGGCGTTCACAATCAGATTCAGGACGATTTGCTCGAGCTGTCCCGCATCCGCTCTTATATTTCCCAGTGCCGCATCGGAACTGAATCGCAATTGAATATTCGCAGGGATTAGCCGGGACAGCATCTGCAGCAGTTCTTCAAACGCGCTGTTCAGATTGATCACCGATGGCCGCACCATTTGCTGACGGCTGAAGGTAAGAAGCTGTCGCGTCAGCGTTGCAGCGCGGCCAGCCGCCTTTCTGATCTGCCCGATGTCTCTGCGCAGGGTTTCGATATCGCCACGTTTCTCGGCCATATCGCAATATCCGAGGATGACGCCGACCATGTTATTGAAATCGTGGGCAACGCCTCCGGCGAGTCGGCCAATTGCATCCATCTTTTGGGCTTGGCGTAGCTGGTCCTCCATGGCCTTGGATTCGGTAATGTCGTTCGTAATCGCAAGGACGCAGGGTTCATCCTCCAGCAACATGAGCTCCGCCGACACCTGAATGGTCCGACGCACCCCAGTGCTTGAGACGACGACAGTCTCAAGTGATACGACACGGCCGGTGCGATCCAGTTCGTCCATCATCCGCTGGCGATCCTGCGGGACATCCCAAATGCCGAGCTCGAGACTCGTCCGCCCTACCACTTCCTCGCGCCGGCGCCCAACCATCCGCAGGAACGCCTCATTCGCGTCGATGTATCTCCCGTCTCGTCGCGTTGTGATCGTGACGGGAAGGGGAATGGATCGAAATGCCTTGGAGAATTTCTCCTCAGACTGCCGAAGCTTCCTCTCGCTGCTCCATGTTTCGGTAACGTTTCGGGCGATCATCCCACCCTCTGGCATTTTGCTTGGAACTCGCTCGGAATTGAATGGCCTTCCTGGATAAGTCAGAAAACAGCCCCCCTCAAATCTAGAAATCTTGCGGCTCTGTACAATTCTTCGGCAGGAAAGTCTCTTGCCCCGACGCCGTCTCCGAAGCGTGTCCATCCGGGACCTCGACCGACGGGCGATTTTTCTCTGGAAACAGCAATTCAAGAAGGTCCCTGGCTCCCGGGTTCCCGATCCATGCGTGCCCAACTAGAAAAAGCACTCCTTGTTGGGTCGATCGGATCCACATTGCGGGAGCGGTGTACATCTTCCTGGAAGTCCGGCGAAGAATCGGCGCAACTCCTGATGAAGTTGGCCGAACGTTAGCATGAACCCATCAATCGGTTAGTAACTAATGCGCTTGCATTTACAAAAGCCGGACAAGACATACAGAACAAGATCCATTCCGGAAAATAGACCGAAATCCAATAGATGGACATCCGCCCGGCATCGACAACTCCAGGCACATTTCAACCCCATCTGAAACAAGCACTTAGCAATGACTCGCGCCGATGGACCCGGCAATTTGTGGCAGCACTATTGCTCTTGCTTAACTGCATGCTCAGGCGCGGTAGTCCGCCTGGCGTGTAACTAGATTACAAACGGAAGCCTGTTTTCGTTGGGAACAATACCGCCATGAACGCAGAAGGGGCCTTCACAAATCCTGGAATGAGCATGCGCGAGCGCATGCATGTGATCGAGCGGCGCGACTGGTGGTTGTGGGCCTGCGCCGTATTTATCACCCTCATACTGACCATCGGCATCGTCTCATTTGGCTTCCCTTCCTTGCATGTTCATCACGAACTGAACTTCTCGCCGCTCAACGATACGATCCTTGGCCTGGTGGGAATGGTTTTGTTATTCGATATCTACACGGTCTATCAGCACCTTCAGATTCAGGAAGTACGGAAGGAATTAGTCGAGCGCGAAGCGCTGTTCCGGCTCATTACGGAAAATGCTGCGGACATGATCGCTGTCGTCGATATCGACGGCCGGCGCCTCTACAACAGCCCTTCGTACGAAAAGATCATGGGCTATTCCCAGCAAGACCTAAGCAACACTAACACGCTGGATCAGATACATCCTGAAGACAAGGACAAGGTGGTCAAGGCTGCATCGGAAGCGCGGCGCACGCGGCTGGGCACCAGCCTCGAATACCGGATGCGCCACAAGGACGGCAGCTGGCGAACCCTCGAATCCAAGGCCAGCACGATTTTGACAGCGGGCCAGGTGGAAAAACTGGTAATCGTGAACCGGGACGTTACCGAACGTAAGCAACTGGAAGAACAATTTCGCCAGGCGCAAAAAATGGAGGCAGTTGGACGCTTGTCAGGCGGAATCGCCCACGACTTCAACAACTTGCTGGGCGTAATCATCGGTTACGGTGAGGTCGTGCAAGAAGGCACCCCTTGCGAAAGCCCTCTGCGCTCCTGTGTGGACGAAATGCTGAAAGCTGGCCATCGCGCCGCAACGCTGACCCGGCAGTTACTAGCGTTCAGCCGCCAGCAGGTTCTTGATCCCCGCATTCTGGACTTAAACGCGGTCGTCCGGGACATGGAAAAGATGCTGAAAAGACTGATCGGAGAGGACGTCCAACTTCGTACCGAACTGGATTCCGCCCTGGTGCGCATTAAGGCAGACCAGGGGCAGCTCGAACAAGTGATTATGAACTTGGCCGTGAATGCGCGCGATGCCATGCCCACCGGTGGCGAACTGCGCATTACGACTTCGAACTTTCATATGGATGAGAGCTTCGTGCGCCGCTACCCGTACCCGGTCTTAGTCGGGGACTATCTGCTGCTGGAGGTCGCGGACAACGGCGTAGGAATGGACGCGGCGACGCGAGCGAGAGTTTTCGAACCTTTCTTCACGACAAAGGAGAAAGGAAAAGGCACTGGGCTTGGCTTGTCTACCGTCTACGGCGTCGTTAAGCAAAGCGGTGGGTACATCGACGTTCTCAGTGAGCCTGGATGCGGAACAACTTTCAAAATCTACCTTCCAAAAGCGGAAGAAGGGATCAAAACCCCAAAAGGCACAGCGGATTTGCCGCCGGCTCTACACGGGACTGAAACCATTCTGCTTGTAGAGGACGAATTGTCTTTGCGCCGGTTGAGCCGACATTTGCTGGAGCTCTGCGGATATCGCGTGCTGGAAGCTGACAGCGGTGTGGATGCCCTGCAGAAGAGCAGCGATGAAAAACAGCAGATTCATCTTCTGTTGACTGATGTGGTCATGCCGGGAATGAGTGGCCGCGTGTTGGCCGATGAACTGGTCAAGCACCGCCCCGGCCTGCGAGTTCTTTATATGTCGGGATACACGGGACAAACTGTCGGAGAACACGGGGTGTTGGCGGAGGGTAGTTTTTTCCTTCCGAAGCCGTTTACGCGGGAAGCCCTGGCGAGGAAGGTCAGAGAGGCTCTCAGCGCGAGCGCGCTACTGGGCACAAGCAATCAGAGTTAACCATAAGATCAGCGGCCGCACGAGGAGGCAACATGGAAAAGATTCTGGTGATCGATGATGACGATATGATGCGGAACCTCATCAAAATGCGGCTATCCGACACTTACCAGACCATCGACACGGGGAACCCGGTGCAAGCTCTCGAACTGGCGCTGGAACACAAGCCGCGCGCAATTCTGCTCGATCTGATGATGCCCGACTGTTCCGGCTTCGAGCTTTGCCAGAGTCTCCACAATCTGAGCTATACGGCTAGAATCCCGATCTTTGTCGTGACGGGCGAATCGGCAGCCAAGTATCGCGACTACATGAGTAACCTTGGGGCTGCTGGATTCTTCGAAAAACCCATCGACTTCGTGAAGCTCAAGACCCGGCTCGCGGAACAGACTCAGGCTAAAAGCGCCGAACGTCGTGCCCACGTGCGAGTACGAATCAAATTAATTTTAAAGCTAAAAGGCACCGATGACTCTCAGCGCTCCTTTGAGCAACTTACGTCGACTGAAAACATCTCGGCGGGCGGGTTCTTGTGTACCCTTCCTCTTGCGCTGACCCCAAACTCGACGTTCCAGGTCTTTCTTTCCGGCTCCGGACATGATCGATTCGTCGGCCAGGCGAGAGTTGTTCGCAAAGAGGCGCCGGACACGCCGTGGCAACGCTATGCCTTCCAGTTCGTCGAGAAAACGTCGGAGTGGATTCTTCAGGATTAATCCGGAATACGGACAACTCCAGCGATTTTATCTCCTTGGGCAAGTGAACGGAGCACCTGAGGGGTAAACTGCTCTATTGACTCCAACGTATTTTTGCGATAACCGTGCTATTAGGCAGTTCTTCGAGACATGGTTAGCCCTCGACATTCTGGCGCAGAAATTGCGATTTCGTGCGCATTTCCCCTTTCGACCTACAGGTGCGCCTTGTGTGACTCGAGTCCTGCCAGCAAATGCTCAGGCCACCGCCTCCCCTGCAGGCCGGACTTACCTTGAGCGCAACTCGGAGCACAGGGAATGACCATACCGAGTAAGCTCACACTCCTCGCGATTGATGACAACACAGAGAATCTTGAGATGATCCGCGCTGCGCTCGAGCGGGACGAAGTCGAAATCCTGACCTCGAGCGATCCGGAAAAAGGTTTCGAGATTTTCATGCGGGTTCGTCCGAGAGTCGTACTGCTGGATCTTGTCATGCCCAAGATCAGCGGAATGGAGCTTCTGGAGCGAATTGTCAGCATCGATCCCGGAGTCGATGTCATTTTGATTACCGCTCATTACTCGGCGGAGTCCGCAGTCGAAGCGATACAGAAAGGCGCGTCGGACTATCTCACCAAGCCGCTTGATATCGAACGTCTCCGTTCACGCATCGCCAATCTTGTTGTGGACGCTGAGACCCGGCAGAAAACACTGCGCCTCGATCAGGAGTTGATTGACGCTTACCAGTTTGAAGGCATGGTGGGCCGAAGCCCGCTGATGCTGGAAGTTTATGCAAGGATCCGAAGAATCGCGCCGCATTTCAGAACAGTGCTGGTAACCGGCGCGACAGGTACTGGCAAGGAGCTGGTAGCCCGGGCCCTGCATCGCTTGAGTCCATCCTCCAGAGGGCCGTTCGTGGTCTGTAATTGTTCTGCGCTGGTTGAGAATCTCGTGGAGAGCGAACTATTCGGCTATGTTCGCGGTGCTTTCACCGGAGCTAATCAAGACAAGGTCGGGTTATTTGAGCATGCCGATGGCGGAACTATCTTCCTCGACGAAATCGGGGAGTTGGCGCCTGCTGCACAGGCAAAACTGTTGCGAGTGCTGCAAAATCGGCAAGTTCAGCGGGTCGGGTCGCTAACACCTCGCAATATCGACGTGCGCGTCATTGCCGCTACCCATAGAAATCTCAAGACCATGGTACGTGATGGTCAATTCCGCGAAGATCTTTACTATCGCCTGGCAGTAGTGGAAATCGGATTGCCTCCGTTGGCCAGCCGGAGAGAAGACTTGCCTCTGCTGGAACGGTACTTCATCGAGAAATTCTCCACGGAATTCAACAAGCCCATCGCCGGCCTGGTACGTAGAGCCCAGACGCGCCTCGCTACTTATCCGTGGCCCGGAAACGTGCGCGAGCTCGAGAATGTGATCGGAAATGCCTGCATGATGGTGGATGGAAATCTCATCGACATTAGCGACCTCCCGGAACGCCTAAGGGGACCGATCGACGAAGAACTTCGCCAAACCGACGAATTCCTCTCCCTGGAAGAAGTTCAACGCCGCCACATTCTCAGAGTGCTCGAAAGCGTCGGTGGGAATAAGGCGCGTGCGGCCGAAGTCCTGGGAATCGGTCGTGCCACGATCTATCAGTTACTCTCCCGCATGAAGGGCGAACAACCGGGCGCGAAGGTACGTCTCTAAGAAGAAACGGGATATTTGCGATACCGCTCTTTCCTATCTTTTGCGCGGTCGCAAGGCGCTGCCAGCGAAAAATACTGATTTCTGATACGTCCCGATGTAAGACGTGAGTCTTAAATCTGGATTTCTGCTCCCACCCCTCGGTCTATCTTCGAGCGCTTTAGATAGATAAGTAACTTCTCATCAACAACTTGCCGTCAAGCACATTCGGCCTGTTTCGGCCATTTTCATGCAATGAACTCACTGACGCTTTCCGTCTCCTGGGTCTGCTGGGCTGAATACTTGCTTTTGGGGAGGCACTCGAATGTTTCAGAAGATTGTAGTTTGGACTCTTGCGGCTGCGGTTGCTCCTCTGTCTCTCGAGGCACAATCGGTCACATCTGTACCCCCGTCCCCCTCAAGTGCGGTTCATGTGGCTTACGGCAATCTGCCCCTTACTTTCGAAATGAATCAGGGGCAGACCGCAGCGCGGGTGAAATTCCTGACTCGCGCACCGGAATATACGGCGTTTCTCACGTCCGACGGGATCGCGCTCTCTCTGCGTTCGAACGGGCATTTACTCTCGCAGGCAAACAGTCAGGCCGTTCCGCCACGCCGGATGCTCGAATTGAAACTAGTGGGAGCGACCGGAAATCCCACAGTCGTCGGAGAGCAGCCTCAAGCCGGGCAGGTGAATTATTTCTTTGGGCAGGATCCTCGCGCGTGGCGCACTAACGTGCCCACATTCGGAAAAGTCCGTTACAAGGATGTCTACCCAGGAATTGACCTCGTCTACTATGGCAACCAACGACGCCTGGAGTGTGATTTCGAGGTAAAGCCCGGAGCGAATTCACAGCTCATTCAGTTCGAGATCCAAGGCGCAAGCAAGCTTGCCCTGGACGCTCACCAGAATCTTGCGGTCACGATAGGCAACGATCAACTGACGTTTGAAGCGCCGACCATTTACCAGCTCCGCGATTCACAACGAACCCCGGTCGAAGGTGCATACCAGCTGCTGGATTCCACTCATATCGGATTTCGTCTTGGATCTTACGATACCGACCAAACCCTCGTGATTGATCCCGTTCTCGTCTACTCGACGTACATCGGGGGCAGCGGAGATGACGAGGCACGAGGAATCACGGTCGATTCCGCTGGAAACGCTTATGTGGTGGGCTTCACCGATTCGGTAGACTTCCCTCTCACCACCGCCGGGTCCTTCGCCGCCGGAGAACCACACGTTTTTGTCAGCAAGCTGAATCCGGCCGGTTCGAGCCTCATTTACACCGACTATATTGGCGGCAATAACCAGGATTTCGGCTACGCTCTGACGCTCGATCAGAACGCAAATGTCTGGATCACAGGGAGCACCTCATCGAGCAACTTTCCAGTCGTGCATGCATACAACCCGACTTATCCGGGTTCCTCGAACCTGTTTCTCGCAAAAATATCTCCCTCTGGCTCATCGTTGCTGTATTCCACATATCTGGGAGGGGATGGCGCTGATGTACCTGCCAGCGTTCACCTCGACGGGTCGGGCAATATTCTTATCGCGGGCTCAACGTCTTCAACGAACTTTCCTACCGTGAATGCGTATCAGTCAGCCGCATCTCCCAATCAGGGTGGCCTCTACGGAAATTATGGATTTCTGACGAAGTTCACTCCGGATGGATCGGCGCTGGCGTTCTCGACCTACCTCGGGGGCAGTTCCAACGTTCCTGACAATTGCGGCGGAACGCCCTGCTGGACCGAGCCATCCACCAATGTCAACGGCATGGCGCTCGACGCCTCGGGAAACGCTTATGTAGCGGGAATTACGAATACGTATGATTTTCCAGCAACCGCGGGTGCCTATCTCACCAGCAATTCTACGCAAGACAATAGTTTCGTCGGTTTCGTTACCAAGTTCACCAGCAGCGGAAATATCGGCTACTCTTCCTATTTCTATGAGTCGAGCGGTCTTCTAACCAACGTTACCGCTCTCGCTGTCGACCAGTCGGGGTCCGCCTATCTGAGTGGGCAGGCCTACAGCGACGGCACGTTTCCTGTAACGAACAGCAACATTTGCGACCCGGCTACGATGCAATTTGCTTGTAGCCTTGGCTTTGTAACTAAATTTGATCCTACAGGGGCCACACTTTCTTATTCGACCTTTCTCGGGCCAAACAACTGGGCCACGCCAAGTTCGATCACGTTGGACGCCAATGACGACGCGTTTGTGGCAGCGGACACAACGAATGGAACATACAGCATGGTCAATGGACTCGAACCCTATTCGAGTGGCAGCGACGTGCTCTTGGTGGAATTGGACCCGACGGGCACCATACAACTCTGGTCCACCTACCTGGGCGGAAGCGTCGATGAAAGCCATGCGGCCATCACGCTGGATTCGACAGGGAACATTTACGTAACCGGCATCACGACGTCGAGTGACTTCCCCGTCTCCGCGAACGCCTTCCAGGGTTCGTTCGCAGGAAACACAGACGTTTTCGTGACAAAGATTGGGCCCTCCTCTGCTCCGGCCGTTTCTCTGGCGCCGCCCAGCCTGCAATTTGGATCTGAACCAGTCGGTTCAGCAACCTCTTCGCAAACCGTGTTGCTGAGGAACATGGGTAGCTCTTCCCTGTCGTTGTCTTCGGTGGCATCGTCCGGAGACTTTGCCCAAAGCAACGACTGCGGAACGTCCCTCCCCGCAGCTGGAAGCTGCTCTTTTTCGGTAACGTTCACGCCAACCGCTCCGGGAAGTCGCTCTGGCAGCATCACACTGAGCGACGATGCCTCAGGGTCACCTCACACGATCACTCTAGCTGGCATCGGCGTTGGCGGGTTGGTGAGCCCCTCTCCAGCGAGTCTCAGCTTTGCCGCAACTCCGGTCGGTGGTACAAGCGCGCCGCAGACCCTGGCATTGACCAACTCTGGAAACATGTCGGTTAGCCTGTCCAGCATCCAGGTAAGCGGAAGCTATTCGCAGACCAACAACTGTGGCGCGAGCATCACCCCTTCTTCAAGCTGCAGCGTGAACATCGCTTTCACTCCAGCGGCAACTGGAACCAGCACGGGCGCGCTGACCGTTATCGACAATGGAAGCGGAAGTCCACACTCAATACCGCTGACTGGCGTTGGCTCTGACTTCGGCCTGGCTGCCGTTCCAACCACCGCGACAGTGAAGAGCGGTTCCACGACTACTTATCAATTGACGGTTTCGTCAATCGGCGGTTCCTTTTCCCATGCGGTCTCTCTGACCTGCACGCCGCCCGCGAAGGCAAGCTGCACGATCTCACCAGTCTCCGTTACCCCCGGGCAGACTCAAGGAACGGCGGTGCTGACGGTCAATGCCGCATCGAGCACTTCCGCAGAGACTTTCCTACAACCGAAACAACCCCTTCATTTTGCGCTTGGGATTTCGATTTCCGGATTTGCAATGATTGGGCTTTTTATCGCCGGAGGCAGAAAGAACCGAGGTTTGCGTCTCTTCCCTGCGTTTGTGGCTGCCGTTTTAGTGCTGTTTCTGGTGGGTTGCGCCGGAGGAACTGGCATCATTTCCCAGGGCGGGTCTGGAACCCCGCCCGGCACTTACACAGTCACTGTCGCAGGCACGGCTGGAAACTTGCAACACTCTTTGCCATTGACATTAGTGGTCCAGTAATCGGCTGTATCGCTAGTTGCAGGACATCATGTTCTGCGTCGTGCCCTGCAGACTGATCGCAGTATTTACGAATAAGGGCATGCTCCAGAACTTGCTGTGATGCTTGCGCAGGTAGTAGGCGGCAAAGATGGATCCGGCGCTCTTTGCGGTCGCAACGGCGTAGACACGTCCTGTTGTTGGGTGCGTGCCGTACAGATAGGCGGACTGAACTTCGGCGTTGCAGACACCCGTTTTCCCGGCGCGCCAGTTCTGGGTAGCGAACAAGGTCGTATAGGAATCGGAAAACGTGCTGGCCGTCGAGATAAAGGCTAAGCTCAGGAACTTGGCGTCGATGACAGGCTTATTTTCAATGACTTGCGGGCCTACAACCGGAACCACCGCTTCAACATACATCGCCTCACCGGCTACTGCGCTGGGCGCATCTGGTAATTCACTCGCTTGCGAAGCACCAACGAAAAATAGGACGACAAGGACGGTTGGAATGATGGATTTCATGTGGTTTCCCCTTTGCGTAATATCGCAGCCACCGACCAGTCGCCTTCACTCGGCTGCACCCTGGCTGGCTGTGATCTCTCATGAGTCGAGATTACTTAAGGGAATGTCCTTCCGCAATCGCAAGAACGTAATAGACACTGGTAACCATGGGTAATACCCGGCATGTGCTATTGCTTGAGATCACTATCTCGCAGCGTTTGGAAGTAGTAGAAGACTGGACAGCTGCTTGAAAGCGGGTTAGAAAAATGTTCCATTGGACTCAATCCGGAGCGGACGCTGATTCACCGTGGAATCGCCTCCGTCAGGTCGAAGGCCGCGAATGGTGGCTTTGGGCGTTCGCCATCGCTGTAACCTTGGTTCTCACAATCGGAATTCTTTCGCTTACTTTCCCAAGCATTCAGCCCTGGGGAGACGTTTTTTACTCGCTCAATCTCAAGGAATGGATCCGCGGCTTGGTCGCGTTGGTCCTTCTCTTTGATATCTATACGATCTATCAGCATCTGCAATTGCAAAGCGTGCGGCGGCGTCTCGCGGAACGCGAGCAACTCTTTCATCTCATCACAACGCATGCGGCGGACATGATCGCGGTTGTCGATATGCACGGTCGGCGTATCTACAACAGCCCCGCCTACGAAACAATTCTGGGATATACGAGCGAGGAATTGGCCGCGACGTCCTCTTTCGAACAAGTGCATCCAGATGACCGTGTCCGTGTGCTCGAAGCCGCCGAAAAGGCCCGTCTGACGGGCCGCGGGGAACGACTGGAGTACCGGATCCATCACAAGGACGGTTCATGGCGAGTGTTGGAGTCGACTTCCAGCGCCATTCCCGGGCCCAATGGCGAGCCGCAAGGTCTGGTCATCGTCAATCGTGATATCACCGAACGCAAGCGGGCTGAAGCGTTGCTCGAGCATCGCGCGTTCCACGACTCTTTAACGAATCTTCCCAATCGAGCTTTATTTCTCGATCGCTTGCAGCGCGCTCTCTCTGTATCACGGCGGCACCCTGATTTCAGGTTTGCGGTTCTGCTGATTGACATCGATCAGTTCAAGGTGTTCAACGACAGCCTGGGATACAGCGCGGGCGACGAATTGATTGTCCAGATCGCGTGGCGCCTCCGCGCCTGTCTGCGCAGCGCAGATACGGTTTCTCGGAAGCCGGAAAAAGGTGAGACTCAGCCTTCAGAAAGCACCTTGGCCAGGCCTGGCGGCGACGAATTTGTCGTATTGGCAGAAGAACTTCATGATCCCAGTGATGCCGTTCGGATGTCCGAACGTATCCTGCAGCGCTTAGCGGTTCCTTTCACTGTAAACGGTCATGAAATCGTTATCAGCGCAAGTATCGGGATCGCGCTAAGCGGGACGGATTGCAGCGAGCCTGAGGATGTGCTCCGCGACGCCGAGATAGCCATGTACCGCGCCAAGCATGCTGGGAAAGCGCGCTTCGAAGTGTTCGATACCGCAATGCAGGTCGACGCACTGAAGCGCCTCCAGCTTGAGACCGACTTGCGCAATGCTCTCGAATCGGACGAATTTATCGTCTATTACCAACCCCTGGTTTCGCTGGAGACCGGCAAGATCATTGGCTGCGAAGCCTTAAGTCGTTGGAGGCGGTTGCAGGGGATCGTCATGCCAGGCGAGTTCATTGCAGTCGCGGATGAGATTGGCGTCGTTTTGCCGATGAATCGCAAGCTACTGCGCGACGGTTGTATGCAACTCCGCCGCTGGCAAGAAATGTATCCATCACCTTCGCCGCTAACTCTCAGTGTGAATATTACCGCAAAGCAGTTTGCTCAGCCAGATCTAGCCGCACAGTTGGGCGAGATCATCACACAGACCGGCGTCGATCCAGCTTGCGTGAACCTGGAGATGACTGAAAATATCACCATGGCCGAAGGAAAACGCGCCGCTGTTGTGCTGGCGGAATTGAAGGCGCTGGGAGTTCAGTTGAGCATCGACGACTTCGGAACTGGATACTCATCTTTATGCCGTCTTCAACAATGTCCTGTGGATATGCTGAAAATCGATCGGGCATTCATCTCGGCGATGAACCTCGACAGTGACACGCACGATATAGTGCAAGCGATCATCTCGCTAGCGCATAACCTGGGACTCAAAGTCGTGGCAGAAGGCATTGAAGATGAGCGTCAAATGAACGCTCTCAAGCAACTGGGATGCGAGACGGGCCAGGGCTTCTTGTTCTCTGAAGCGGTTCCCGGCGAGATCTTTGAACAGTTGTTAGCCGCCGAATTGATCCCCGGTGTGTAGGTTCAGCGTCTTGCCGGTTTAAAGAAAGTCAGAGGCAGTTAGTCCGCCTGGTCGAAAGCACGGGAGTGGAAGCAGTTGCTATTCCTCAAACGGCTGGAACCGGCGTCATCCCTGCCAAGCCCAGTACAGCGTCTGAGCATTCCACTCGGTTTCTGCCATTCGCCTTTGCGCGATACAAAGCCGTATCAGCTCTTTCCAGCAGAACTTCCAGGCTCATGTCTACCGTGGGATCCGCGACCATCACGCCCATGCTCATAGTCACAGTCAGGTTGCTCTGGGGAGTCGAGATCGGCTCTCCGGAGATGATGTTGCGAATCGCGTCGGCCCGGCGGACCGTCGCCGTGAGATCGCATCCTGGCATCACCAGCAGGAATTCTTCTCCTCCATAGCGCCCGACGCCATCGTAGATGCGCAATCCGTTGCGAAATCTGCGTGCGGTCTCCTGCAGGACGGCATCTCCGGCGGAATGTCCGTGGCTGTCGTTAATTTTCTTGAAGTGGTCCAGGTCGGCCAGAACGATGCCCACAGGATCGCCCTCACGGCGGCCCCGGGCGATCTGCTGCCGCAGGTATGAAATGATCTCTCCTCGATTGAGAAGCCCGGTCATCGAGTCGTGCGTAGCAGCGAACCGCAGTGATTCGCGCGCGGCGATCAACTCTCGTTGTAAACAGATGATTCGGTTGCCAGCCAATAGGCGCGCTTTTAGTTCCGGCGGATCGAATGGCTTAGACAGGTAATCGTCGGCCCCGGCACTGAGAGCTTCCAGCAGATCGCGCCGCTGGTTTCTGGCTGTAAGAACGATGGTGTACACATACTGCTCGTTGTTCGTGCGGGCCCGGATTCGTTGGCACAACTCTACCCCGCTCAAGCCGGGAAGGACCCAATCGAGCACAGCCAACGTCGGAGCCCAGTCGCTTTCGAGGCACTCCCACGCCGCCAATCCCTCTTCGGTCATCCGATAGTCGAAGTTCCACTCAGTCAGGCAGCTACTGATCAGGTGACGGTACACCTTTGAGTCTTCAGCTACCAAAATTCTCATAAGCTTCTTTCTTGGCCCTTTCCTGCGAATGAATTTGCCCCAGACAGGTTCGTCTAGGAGTTTGATCTAAGCCCACCGACTCCGGGACCAGTCTTCGAGCAAATACGCGACATCGCAGCCACCCGAGTTTCTTAGGGTGTTACAAGGCACGAGATGTGCCAACCTGCCGCCGGATTTCGTCCAATTCCGATGGCCTTGCTCGAGCGCTAACTTGTTTGTTTCTGTGAAGATGCTCTTTGGTTTTCAACTCTTTGCAGAGGTGGTCTGCAGACGTGGTTGTTGAGATGTCCGGTTCTGAGACACATGCATGTTTTGCACACATTTCGATAGGCTGGCCAGCCCGGGAGCTTGTTTTGCCAACGGACTCCGGGAAACGGCCCAATGACTAGGTTTAGGACCGCTGTCTATGATGTGGACATCCCCCGGACATCCAATTGTTACGACGCGTTTAGAATCTGCTACTTATCGAGATCGCTTATTGGAATCTGAAGTGCGAACACCGTTGATAGCGGACTCTGCGACCAGTCCTCACTCGTTCGGCCCGCCAACTTACTTCCAATCGAGGGGGGATCTAATGCGAAAGGACAAAGGGTTTTCGCTGATTGAGCTATTGATTGTAGTGGCGATCATTCTGATCATTGCCGCTATTGCGATTCCGAGCCTGTTGCGCGCCCGAATGGCTGCCAACGAGTCTTCCGCTGTTGCTTCGATTCGCACAGTGAATACGGCGATGGTGACTTACAGCTCCACCTATCCCACCGTCGGTTACGCTACGACACTTCCGGTTCTTGGGCCAAACGCCAATCCCTGCACTCCAAGCTCCGCCAACGCTTGCCTCATTGACAGTGTTCTGTCAGCCGGTACCAAGAGCGGATACACCTTCCGTGCAACGGCCGCAAACGGTCCACCCAAAAATCAGTACTACGTAACGGCAGCTCCGATCACCCTGAATCAAACCGGCATTCGGGCTTTCTGCTCCTTTGAAGATGCCACGGTTCGCGTTCAGCCAACCGGCGTTGTTCCGGGAAGCGAAGGGGCCTGCCAAGCGCTGGCACCACTGAATCAATAGGCAACCATAGTTTCGCGAAGATATGCAATGAAGGCGCTTCGCAGACACTGGGAATGTGAATCACAAGACTCAGGTTTGACGCAGATTTGGTCGGCTTTATCAGGAGTCGATTTTAGAAGGTCTTTATGACGGCGGATATGGCTTTTGAGTGTTTGTTTGTTTCCCGGGATCCAAGTGTGTTCAGGGTCGTCAGCCGGGTCCTCCGTGACCTGTCGATCTCTACGAATATCTGCCTGAGCTCCGCCAAGGCTTCCGAGATACTTGAAAGAGGAAGCACAGACCTTGTGGTAATTGACTGGGAGGGCGAGGATTCGTCAGATCTCTTGCAGAAGATATGGAGGCTCACGAAGTGTAAGAAGCCCACGATTCTGGCAGTTTCTGCAAAAGATTATGCAATGCCCGGGGTCCACGTCCTCCTGAAAAAGCCTGTGACCTTGGAAGCCAGTAAGTCTTCCCTGAAGACGGCCTATACCAAGATGCTGATTGAGCACCGGAGGCATGTTCGGCATCCGCTGATGACGCCCCTGGTTGCGACCGCTCAGGACGGTACAAGCCTCCCGATCACGGTCATTGACATAGGGGATGGCGGCATAGGCCTCACCTCGAAGGAAATCCTGGAGCCCGGAGAGATCCTGTCCTTCCGCTTGCAGTTACCTGGAACTCCGCGGGAGATCCTGCTTCAGGTCCGCATTTTATGGACGCGGGAATATGGCCGTTTCGGCTCTGAATTTCTCAGAATTCCCCCGGTGGATTTGATCATGCTGCATGACTGGCTGCGGGCAAAACAAAACATCAAGAAACCGATAAACCCGCTCTGAATTCGCCTACATCAATGCCCTTTGATCAAATATCGAATAATCGATTCGTATATCGGACGGGGAGCTGAATTGGAATGTCCGCAGGCGCCAAACCAGGATGGGCAAAAGGCCAGCGCAAAGAGCAGCGCATCGCCGGCTGCAAGCCAGTCACGGTGATGGGTCAAGACGCTTTCGGGAATCCCTTTCTCCAAAACACGTTTACGATCGAGATCGCGTCACGTGGCGCCCGTTTGCGGGGTCTGCCCCCGCTTCTCGTCCACAGCGAATTGCTTCTCGAATCGGAGGGCAAACGCGCGCGATATCGCGTGGTCTGGATCGGTGAAAAAGATAGCAATTACGAAGGCCACGTTGGACTCGAATGCATCGACAGCAATCCTTCCATCTTTGGAATTGATCCTCCGCCGCTCGGCCATTTCTATGATGAATACAAACGTGTCGAAGCAGAATTGCATCGAGCTCAGGACCGGTATAAAGCGTTGTTCGACCACAGTCTCGGACTGATCTGTACGCATGACATGAAAGGCGTGCTCTTGTCCATCAATCCGGCAGCAGCTGAGGCTCTCGGGTATGACATGCAAAGTTGCCCCAGACCTCACTTATCCGATTTTCTGTCGCCAGCCGCTCGGCCGGGCTTCCCCGCATATCTCAGCCGGCTGGAGACGCACGGACAAGATTCGGGCTACATGCACGTTGTGGCTCGCGACCGAAGCACACGCGTCTGGCAGTATCGCAACCTCGTCATTCGGGAAAATGGAAAGCCTGCGTACGTGCTCGGGCATGCGATGGATGTAACTGAGCAGAAGAAGGTCGAGCGCGAATTGCAGGAAACCCTCAATTCGTTGCAAAAAGCCTTGGCGGAAGTGCGGACTCTCAAGGGTCTTCTTCCCATCTGCGCCTGGTGCAAGAGGATTCGCGGCGATGAAGGCGAATGGCATTCCTTGGAGGACTATGTTTCCGAGCACTCCGACGCCAGCTTCAGCCACAGCATCTGTCCGGGCTGCGTCCCGAAATTGCAATCGGGGAGCGAATAACTCAAGGAGCCTTGAAGTAATTGCGCAGAGTTGGGGCGATTCCTTTATTGCTCGGCCGAAGAGCCATCCAGGTCGGCCAGGATAAGCCTCAAATTTCCAGGATTTGTTGCGTAGGCAAGTCCCGTATCGATATCGACCAGTCCGGCGCGGACCAGTTTCTCAATTTCACCGTCAAAGTGCTGCATTCCTTCAGTGTCGCCGTCCTGCATGGCTTCAAGCAGGGTCTTGCCTTCCTGTTCTCCCTTTTCCAGATACTCCCGGGTCCGCAGAGTCGACTTCAGAATCTCGACAATCGCAACCCGGCCGCTATTGTCCTTACGAGGAATCAGGCGTTGAGAAACGATGAATCGGAAACTCTTCGCCAGACGATTCCGGATCGTATGCTGCTCCGCCATGGGGAACACGCCCACAATGCGCTCAACCGTTTTCGCGGCATCGATCGTATGAAGCGTGGAGAGCACAAGGTGGCCCGTTTCGGAGGCTTCCAACGCAATCTCGATGGTTTCCTTGTCCCTCATCTCACCCACCAGGATCACTTTGGGAGCTTGTCGTAAGGCTGCCCGCAGCGCCAGCGCAAAACTGGGGGTATCGCTGTGCAGTTCGCGCTGGTGAATGATCGATCGCTTATGGCGATGCATAAATTCGATCGGATCCTCGATGGTGAGGATATGGTAGGCATGAGATTCGTTGATACGGTCGATGATCGCAGCCAGTGTCGAGGACTTTCCGGATCCGGTAGGGCCCGTGACCAGGACCAGGCCGTTGCGCAGCTCAGCGATTTCGCTTAGCTGGGGAGGCAAGTGCAATTCGTCAAAGCTCGGTATCGTTTGAGGGATGACACGCATGACGATCGCATGGCTGCCCCTCTGCTGGAACACATTTACTCGAAAACGGCATCGGCCCGGCACTCGATAGGAAACGTCGCAGGCTCCCATTGTCTGCAGGGCGTCCGTGGCCTGTTTGTTCGATCCGATAAGTTCGTAAGCGATACGGCGCGTATCTTCCGGGCTAAGCGGCGCCATGCCGGAGATTTTGACAGGAACGAGTTTGCCCGATACTTCCACTACCGGGAAGCTCCCCGGAGACATGATGAGATCGCTTACCTTGCTCGACACCTTGAGCATTGCAAGCAATAAAGCAGGCGTAGGGATTGGCTTAGGTTCTGTGACGGGAGCGGTGGCGGTTGCGGCGGCGGTTTCCAAAAGTTGCTTCCTCCGAACTCGGCAGATTCCGCCGTCAAATGTGGCATGCATCCGCCAACACAATCGTTGGCGGATGCATGGTTTTCTTATTGCACTACGAGCGTGAGGGACGAGAAGTGCTGCGCGGTGCCGGACGTTCCAACTACGATGAGCGTGTAGTTGCCGCTTGGAGTTCCCTGCACAGCAGCCTGCTGACCCGCAGTGCTTGCGCCTCCGCAACCGAAGAGGGTCGCCGTCAGCATGAATGCAAGCGTCATCATGGCGAGGAAACGCCGGTTGGAGTTTCGCTTGTTTCCAAGCATCACGACTCCAAACAGACCGAACCCACCCGAAACCCAGAAACTCAGCATGACACCGCTGCCTTTGATTCCGGAACTGGCGGACGCGCTGACCGTTGCCTTGGTGGTGACGGTAACGCTGACGCTCGAGCCGTTCGCACCAGGAGTTACGGCGGTCGGGTTCACGGCGCAAGTGGCAAACGCCGGGATTCCCTGACACGCCAGGTTCACGGCGCCCGAGAAGTTTCCTCCAACGGATTGAATGTTGAACTGGTAGGTAGCCGCGGCTCCGGCTTTGATGGTGTCGCTTCCGCCGGAAGCAGGCATCGAGAAATCAACTCCCGAGCCGGTGAGCGAAACGCTCTGCGGACCGCCGATCGCGGAACTGGAGATGGTCAGATTTCCAGTCCGTGCGCCAGACGATGTTGGTGTGAAGGTCACTTGCACAGTGCAGGAAGCAGTTGGCGCAACAGTTGTGCAATTGTTGGTTTGCGCAAAGTCCCCGTTCACTTGCACGGACAGCACGCTCAAGGGACCGTTGCCGTTATTTGTGATCGTAAGCGTTTGAGCCGAGCTTGTCGTGCCAACGTTCAGCGCGGTAAAGCTCAGGCTGGAAGCGCTCAAGCTCGCAGTCCCGGAGATGCCCATGCCTGACAGCGCAACTGAATGCGGATTTCCTTGCGCGTTATCGCTGATTACCAGGGCACCGGTCCGATTCCCCGACGCCGTCGGAGTAAAGGTCACGCTAATCGAACAAGTTCCACCGTTTGCGGCTAGCGAGCTGCAATTGTTGGTTTGGCTGAAGTCCCCACTCGTCGATACGCCAGAGACCGTCATCACATTGCCACCGGTATTGGTAATGGTGACGACCTGCGCAGCGCTGGTCGAATTGACATTCTGATTGCTGAACGAGAGCGAAGCCGGTGATACCGTCCCCGTAGTGACGAAGCCACTGCCCGAGAGCGTCACAGTCTGTGGACTATCCGGAGCGTTATCGGTAAGGGTTAGCGTTCCCGTGCGGGACCCGCCGGCCGTAGGCGTGAATGTGACCTGGAACTGGCAACTGGAGCCGAATCCCAGAGATGGTGGACAGTTGTTCGTCTGCCCAAAATCGCCGGTGGTTTGGATACCGCTGATATTGAGTGTCGCGTTTCCCGTGTTGCTGATCGTAACGGTTTGCGCCGTGCTGGTTGAGTTCAACGGCGCGCTCGTGAAGGTCAGGCTGGTCGGAGTGAGACTAACGATGGGAGAGCTGCCATCGCCAACGAGGTTGATGAAATGCGGTGAACCGGCAGCGTCGTCACCAATAAGTATCGTACCGAATCGCGAACCGGGCGCTGTCGGCGTGAAGGTAACGGTGAAAGTGCAGGTTCCAGCCGCGGGAACCATCGAAGCACAGTCGTCTGTCTCCGCAAAATCTCCGGTCAGAGTCTTCGTGCTGATGTTCAATGCTGCCGTTCCCATATTGCGGATCACCGCTGTCTGCGCGGTGCTGGTGGTGCCGACGTTACGGGTCGAGAACTGCAGGAGAGAAGGATAGATCGTAAATGCCGAAGCATTATCCTGCGCGATCTTGGAGATAAAAACGTCGTATTGTCCGTCCAAAAGACCCTGGAATGCGGACTGGAGAATCGGGAAATCGGCGGACTGGGTTCCGCCGACGACGTAGATGGAGGAGTTCGCATCCAGCGCGAGATCGATTGGATCGGCTCCGTTATCCCCACCGAGGAACGTGCTGAACAGTTCCGTGGAACCCGTGGGATCGATCTCGTCGATCAACGGACCGCCGGTATTGTTGTACATTTCGATCGGGTTGGTCAGAGTAAACGACTGGTTCCCAAAGTAAGCCAGTACGAATGCATCGCCGTTTGCGTCGACCTTGATACGCCGCCCGACGGTGCCGTTGTTCGGGCCCAGGAAGGTTGAATAGATCACGCCGCTTCCCGACGCGTTGAGCTTTGCCACGAACCCGTAATTGCAATTCGAAACGCTCGGATCACAGATAGAATTTGATGTAATAGGGAAGCTGCCGTCAGCGGGTGCCTGTCCGGTTACATAGACAGCACCTGTCGTATCGACCGCGATTGCGGAGACATACGTGTACGTGGCACCGCCGAAGTAGGTGGAGTAATTCAGCCCCCCTGAGGGCGTGAAACTGGTCACGAAACTGCTTTCATTCCCATTCACAGTAGTCGTCGGGTACGTGGTCCCGTAAGCGCCCTGGCTGACGGGGAAATCGGTTGTATCGGTCGAGCCCGCGACGTAGACATTTCCCACCGAGTCAACCGCAATTCCGTTAATGTTCGAACTGGGAGCACAATTGCAGTAATTTAGGTTGATCTGGCTTCCGGCGAGGTAGGTCGAGAATACCAGCGACGTGCCGTCGGCCGAAAATTTGCTGACGAATCCGTAATTTCCCCAATAGCTGTACTGGCTTGGAGAGATCGACGCCTGGAAGGCATTTTGCAGGGGAAAATCCTGGGAGGTAGTTGTTCCGGCGATTGTCGCCAAGCCCGTTGAATCTACGGCGATCCCGCTCGGTTGATCCCAGTTGCTGCCTCCGATATAGGTCGAGTAAACCAGGGTGGAACCATCGGCTGATACCTTGCTTAAGAAAGCGTCGCTGTTGCCATTTTGAGTGGCTTGAAACGGATTGACGGTCGGAAAATCGGTGGAATTGGCAACGCCTGTAATGTACGCACTCCCCTGAGAATCGACTGCCACTCCGGCAGGCCAGTCATTCCCGCTCGTCCCACAGACATAATCAGCCCATAAAAGAGTCGTGCCACTGACATCGAGCTTGGAAAGGAAAACATACGTCTGGGAAGGAGTCAGATTTCCAAGCGTGGCGAGTGGAAAATCAGGAGAATTCGTCTGACCCACAACGTAGGCGTTTCCGATTGAATCGACCGCAATTCCCTGTGGGTAATCGAAGGCCCGCCCGCCAAGAAATGTGGAGTAGACCAGTACCGGGTCAATCACCAGGGCTTTCGATGAATCGTGATTCGCAATTACGAATCCCACGCGATTCGCGCCGCTGAGCGCGTAGCTTCCAGCGACTTTGCTGCGCTGTCCCTGAGATTCCTGGTAAACCGCCGGAGCCTGGAAGCGCAGTTCCCCGCTCCCTTTCTTCAAAACGAGGTTACCGTCGCCATCCACCGTCACATTGTCGGCGCCCTGTATGTCGAATTGAATCTTGCTGGCGTCTGCGCCCGGGGACAGGTCGAAGTCGTATTCGATCTGGCGTTGATTCCCGTAGTAGACAAGGTCAATGCCGGGATAGACGTTCTTGTAGCGCACCTGTCCATACGTTGGAACGTTGGTGTGCCATTTTTTACGGTCATTTCCAACGAAATAATTCGCCTTGGTGACCTGGAGCTTCTCACCAACTACCTCCGGATTGTTCCTGGCGCCGACGAGCTTGAATGCCACGGTGGTATTGGCGGTCGGAGTTGGTACGGACACATGGGACGAGGTAGAAATGTGTGCGTTTCCCATTGTCGGCTGGGGCCCTGTCGTTGGCTTGGTCGCACCAGGCGTAGGCTGGGACGGGCTCAGCCGCAGCACCATTTGTCCAGAAGTCAGAAAGACGTCGTAGCCCGGGCCATTCGAGAAGTACTTGACTTGTGAGTCGGTCTGGCCCTGGTTTTGAACAAATAGCAGAGGCAGCTTTCCGTAATCGGACGTGGCAGGCTTCGGCACCGGGTTGGTATTTGACTTCGATTGCTGCGCCAAGGCGGGACTCAGCAGTAACAGGCAGGAAAACAGAGAGCGCACGACTATCCCATTGCGTTTCATTTCTTCTCCGAGAAATTGTGGTCTGAATTGCGAATTGCTGCCCATGCCAGAAAACCGGCAATCTTCGAGAAGCTGATGTGAATCGAAGAGAGCTATGGCGAGGCCGTACGGCTGGCACAAAGCGATGCAATCGGGGTGCCGCCTCAAATCAATGAAAATTCGAGAAATGGGCCGGAGGGTTGGTCTTGATTAGAGATTCCTGTCTCGATTGCGAACAGTCATAGCCCTAGGGAGCATTGAAAGGGCGGAGTGGAATTTGGCACGATCGCGCCCGACAGGACCTCGACCTCGTGCAAGCTGCTTATACCAAATTCGGCACACCTGTATTTTCTGATTATCGACCGACTAGCGTCCACAATAGCTTCGTGCATTCGAGAAGCCAGTTCTTGGCCGACCGACGGTCACGCCACCATTCTGAAATACGGAACTCTGGATCTGGAACTGCGTGAACGCACAACTGAAGCGAAGAGTGTTGTTCGCGAAGCATCCGCCGCCAAACGATTCCTGCCCGTCGGGTATGGTAATCCGAAGTCACGATCGCGACGGAATGCCATCCCTGGGCCTGTATACAATCGAACAGAACTTTGGACTCCTGCTCCGTGGAGTCTACGTTGTCGTCAGTTTCACAAAAAACAAAATGGCCGGCGATTTCCTGGCCATAGATCTTCTCATTGTAGGCATAAGCAATCGGGGCAATCGCCTGACCCCAATAGGACTCCTTCGGCACGCTGACGAGAATTTTGGCAGCTGCTCCCCGCTGCACGAGGAGCACCGCTCCCGCAATCCGGGCTTTCTCACCTAGGATCGAGCCTTGAAGGACCACAGCCCCATCAACCCGTGAGGGTAACGCCTGATCGGAAACGAGCAAATACCCACCCCATCGGAGCAAGGCCGCTAACACGATTGCCAGAGCAAGCGCGCACAGAAACAGCAATCGAACGATCCCCCACGCACTGGTCGGCCTCCTCTTCTCCTCTAACAAGGCTGGGAGCTTGGTTTCGACGGAACCGCTGATGCTCTGCTCGTTCCGCATGTTCTTAGTTTTCGTTTGCGCGCAGAGAATCGGGCTTCCCCGCGGATTTTATCCCACGATCGTCTTTAAGGGCGACGTGCGAGCGGGTCAGCGACTCATATAGCCGAAGCCACTGCCCACGCACTTCTTTCCAGTCATAATGCGTGGCTTCATCGTATGCGTTTCGGGCGATCCTGGAACTCATGGCAGTATCTTGCAAAAGTCGGATTACGTTCTGAGCGAGCCCACGCTGGTCCCCGGGCTCGCACAGCAGACCAGTCCGGTCGTGTTCAACCAAATGCCGAATACCCGCGGGGGCGGTACTGACCACAGGAGTTCCAGAAGCAAACGCCTCTAGAATTGAAACCGGCATGTTGTCCAGCCAAGAGCCATTGATAAAGATATCTGCCTGATCGTAAAACTTGGCGATTTCTCGATGAGATGCGATCCCCACGAAATTGACGTTCGTTAGTTTTAACCGGTCCACGAGGCCGCGGATCTCCAGCTCCAAAGGACCTCCGCCTACCAGGTCGAGTCGCGCATCAGGATAAAACCGCTTTACTTCCGCAAAAGCACGTACCACGCCGTCGACACCATAATAAGGATGGAAGCCCCGCGTACAAACCAGATGCGGACGGATCGGCTCGCGCACGCGAAATGCAAACTGCGAAAAGTCCACGATGTTCGGTACAGCTTGAGCCCGTAAATGAAACTGCTCTAAGACGTCAACCAGATAACGTGACGGCACCACTCGAACGTCAGCATTTTCGAGAACCATCCGCGCGGAACGAAAGCGGTGCAGATGATCTCGTGCTTCACCGCTGTGATAATGAATGATCGTAGGTATTCCGCGGAGTCGCGCCATGATCCAGGCAGGCACGGGCGCGAGCAGGAAAGACCAGTACGAAGCGGAAAAGATGTGGGCGATGTCAGCCTTCAGGAACCCCTTCCACAAGGACCATACGTAAAATGGCTCGCGGACGATGGTGCGAAGGACTGGAACTTGCGCGACCCAGCTCAGAACGCGCGGAAAAGCGGGGTCGATCGGTATCAGCGTTGCTTCCACCGCAGCATCATTTTTCCAATTCGCGAGGAGCAACTCCGCCTGGACGGACTGGCCGCCGACATATCGCAAAGACGGGGCGACGATTGCGACCCGCAAAGAGCGGCCTTGCATAGCTGTCTCAGCAGTGGACATAGCTTTTTGTCTGCTGCCGCGCTTTCCTCGTCAGCAGATCGCTGTAGAGTGCTTCGTGTCGATGCTTCATCTCGGAGATCGTGAAATTGGCCTCTGCGAATGCTTTGCCGTTGCGGCCGAGTACACGACGCATATGCGCATCTTTAAGTAACCGCTCAATCGCGGCGCTCAAACACTCGTCATCGGCCGGAGAGACCAATATCCCCCGGCTGTCATCGATCAACTCGGGATTTCCACCAACTCTCGTAGCAACTACCGGAACACCGGCGGCCATCGATTCGATGATGACGTTAGACAGGCTTTCCGACGCGGAAGGAAGGACGGAAATATCGATCGACGCAAGAATGGCCGGAATGTCCTGCCGGTCACCAAGAAAGCGAACGCGATCGATGATCCTCAAGTCGAGCGCCATTCTCTCGAACTCGGACCGGAGTGGCCCATCCCCGGCCAGAACAAATTCAAGGTTCGTAAACTTGTCCAGTAGCCTCGCGGCTGCATGCAGAAATGTTCGATGATGCTTCGCTTCGGTATTCATCCTCGCGATCATGCCAACTCGCAGGAGTGGATCGCGACGAGGCATTGCAGGCACAGCACCATCGAAGTTCGCGGGCGGCAATCCATTGGGAATAACAACGACTTGAGTTTCCCGAAGACCCTTTTCGATCAGACGCTCCGCAGCCGCCCGCGAATTACACACAACCCTATCGCACCAATTCAACACGATTCGTTGAGCCCGAGACTTGGCAGGAGTGAGCAGATCGCCCAGTTGGCGCTGGCTACCGATGATGACGGGAACGCGCGCCAATCGGGCAGCAGGAATAAGCGTTAAATTCGTATAGAAGTCAAAGGCCTGAGCGATTGCAATACGAGAATCGCGCAGATATCGGGCCAAGCGAAACCGCGCCTGCATCGATCGCGGACCGTACAGGTTTCCACCGAGCGGGAATTCAGACACCCCTCCGAATCCCTCAAGAAAGCTGCCTCGTTTCGTGATGCAACCGATATTGACGCGAAATAGATTTCGATCGAGCGCCCGCGCTAGTGCCGCAAACTGGCGTTCACTCCCGCCCGTATCAAAGCTGTCGGTCATGAGAAAGACGCCCGGCAATGCGCCTCCGCGCACCTCATCAACGAATGCATGTGCCCGCGGCTCGCTTTGCACGGTCATCCAATCGCATGCCGCAGAGTAGTTTCGCAAGTCGTTAGAACCTGCGCCGTGAGTCGCTCCAGGTAAACTCGTTGCCACAGCTCAAACATCATCAGCCGCCAAATTACCAAGTAATCGTCGGTACGGCCACGAAGAAACTCGTTGAGCAGAAAACGTACGCCTTGCTCGTTGAAATACCCTCGCTGAATAGTTTTTGGCTCTAGCAAAAGAGAAAGCATGGGGTCCTTAAGTTCATGCCTCATCCAATGCAGGAGTGGGAGGGCAAACCCTTGCTTGGGCCGCTTAGTCGCTTCTTGCGGAACTCCTACCCGCTCTGCAAGTTTAGCCAGGATGAACTTCTGTCTACCCTTTCGCATCTTCCATTTGGAGGTCAGAGAAGTAACCCACTCCAGGAAAACGTGATCGAGCAGTGGGACACGTGTCTCCAGTGACGCTGCCATACTCATCCTGTCGACTTTCGTCAGGATGTCTCCCGGCAAATAGGTTTTCGTATCCAGATAGAGAACCCGGCTCAATGGATCGCTCCCTGGCGCCTCGCGAATAAATTTCCTGAATAGATCCAGTGGATCGCGGTCGCGGGAAGCCGCCATTACGAAGTCTTCAGCAAGAATGCTGAAATTCCTTTGATACGGCACCAACGTTACCGCCTCGATGTAACGCTCAGGCCAAGGAAGAAGGTAACTGTATGCGAGATTTCGCCCGGGAATATCGTAAGAAAGACGAGGATAGATCTGCCTTCGATACAACTTCCCTGCCCACTCTGGAATCCGATGACTCTCCCTATCCTGCAGGTGAATCCGGTAGCGATCGTAACCGGCAAACGCTTCATCGCCTCCGTCGCCCGAGAGCACGACCGTGACGTATTTCCTCGCTAGTGAGGAGATCAGATACGTTGGTAGCATGGAGGAATCGCCAAACGGCTCTTCCAGCGACTGCGCTAACTTCTCGACTGTTTCCCCGACCATCGGTTCGACGGTCAGTTCATAATGTTCAGTACCAAATTTGTCAGCAACGGAACGGGCGTATGGAGCTTCGTTAAAGTCCGAATGCTTAAAACCAACCGTGAACGTTTTAACCGGGCGGTTGCTGGCGCGAGCCATCAGCGCAACGATCGTGGATGAATCCGTACCACCGCTCAGCAAGGCACCGATCGGCACATCAGCAATCAGGCGAATTCGCACAGCCTCAGCCAGCTTTTCTTCAAGTTCTGCGAGACACTCCTCGTCAGAGTTAGGACAGAAGGTGGCATATTCAGGCAAATCCCAATACTGGCGAACGTGAGCCTTTCCGTTCTCAAATTCAAGGAGATGGCCGGGAGGCAGCTTTTTAATTTGCAGAAATGCGGTTGCGGGGTCTGGGATGTAACCAAAATAGAAATATTGCAGTAACGCACGAGAATCAGTGGTAGCGAGTTCGGGAGCCGCAGCCAGAATGGCCTTGATCTCCGATCCAAAGAGTAGCCGGCCACCAGACAACGCATAATGCAGTGGCTTCTTCCCCAACCGGTCCCGGGCCAATAACAAAGAACGCTTTCGCTCATCAAAAAGCGCGAAGGCAAACATGCCCCTCAATTTGCGAACGCAAACTGCACCGAATTCTTCGTAGAGATGAACGATAACTTCGGTGTCAGTATTACTCTGAAAACGGTGTCCTTTGCTCTCGAGTTCGCACCGAAGATCCCTGAAATTGTAGATCTCTCCGTTAAATACCACCCAGCAAGTGCGGTCCTCGTTGAAAACGGGTTGCCGTCCACCGGCTAAGTCAATAATGCTGAGGCGCCGCATACCGAGGCCGGTTCCATGCTTGACGAAGACTCCCTCATCGTCGGGTCCGCGATGAATGATGGTCTGACACATCCTGTGAATGACGTCATCGTCAATCCAGTGGTCATCCTTTTCTCCAACGATCCCCGCGATTCCGCACATAAAATTAGCTTTTCAGAATTAGAGTCTCAGGCTGGTCAAGCGAAGATTCTGCCGCCAACGCGCGTTTTCGTTTAAGCCGATAGTCACGGTACTGTCCAGGATTACCAGCGCGTGCATCACAAGCAGCCAGAATTATGTTGACCATCTCGCGAGCTGAAACGAAGTGAATTGTCTCCGACCTGGCGTCTGCCCCTTCAATCAGCTCGCTGAGAAAACATCGCATTCGCTCGCCCAACATTACATCGTGGTCACGCGGATCCATCCCATGACATTGCAGCTTGATGAATAGCCAGTCCGGGCGCCCCTTTACGGCGATCGCCGCGTGCTTCCACAGCTTCAGACGATCGAGGTCAGGCGGGTTCTTCGAAGTAAGATTGCCGTTCTCGAGCCGAATCCACCGGCCATCAGAGCGGGCAAATTTCAACATCAATGGTCCTTCGACGATCAAAGGAAATGTCTTCGGAGGCCGCCCACTTTCGAGATTCCGCCCATTGCTGTGCGCACCCCGACGATTCAGAGGATGAGAACACTCGTACAATGAGTTGACCTTAGGCACGTGAGTCCGTGCGTACGGGCCCGGGGGTAACGTGAAATCCGCATAACATCCCGTTTCGGAGAGCACTTGCATCTCGGAGTCGACTCCACAGTTGCGTCCTTCGGCCGAATTGGCTAGTGCATAGTTGCCATGTACAAAGGCGTAGAGGGGTGTTCCATCACCGTCTAAATAACAGAGGCCGCCATGGTCGTTTGCAATGCGATCACGAAACTTCAGCAACTCGCGCCGAGTATTCTCCTCCGTGTCAGGGCTCTTCGTTCCATGATGCAAGTGAGTTTCGATTTCGCCCCAACCAGCTTGGCAGTGAGCCGCTAAACGCTGCAGCAGTGCCTTCTCATATTGCTCAGCAGGATAAAAATAAGTGTGGACGAATGGCCGCCCCTCACTATCCCGGCACGAATCAAACTTGAGTGGGTACTCTTTGGCCCAGCGTTCAAGCCTGCGCTCTTGCTCTACATAGGACGCTCTGGCCAAGCCATCATTGGGAACAATACTGGGTTCAAAATGATCGGCCAGCGCGATGATCAGATGTACGTGACTGCTGGACGCGCGCCGCGTAGCCCTCTGCCAGGCGTAAGATGGAAACCATCGCATCGTACGCGATACTTTCCAGCGCAACATGTCAAGTCGACGGATCGTCGCGGTTAACGCATTGTTTTGAACAGAATTCGAGACTTTATCTGGCCTTTGCAATTGAAGAGCTGGCGATGAGCGCTTTCCGCGGGCGCGAGCAATTGATTTCCGGCCGCTCTTACCGATGGCCACCGGTGCTTTAATAGTCGGGAGTGAGCTTGCGGGATCCTTCATACTCGGATTGCCTTTGCAAAGTCGCGATGGATCGAATTCGATCGCGTTTCCTCGGGGACGGCGAATCGTTCTCGCTCCTTGACCATCATGCAGAGAACTGACGTGTAGCACACTGTAAAATAAGGGAAGAATTGATAGGCCTCTGGAGCGAAGCATGCTCCCACGACAAAGCCAACCAGGGAACTTTTGAGGGCTCCGAGAAACAGAACTGTCTCATCATCGAGATTTTTCGTTTGGCTGAGAACTCTCAGATTCGTGAAGCCTCGCGCAAAAAACAAAAGATACAAAATTAGGACCGGGATGCCCCCATCCACTGCTATTTGCAGATACGTAACGTGAACATCTCTCCACAGTCCCGAGTACACAACGAAGTCTCCAGCTCCCACACCTAGGACCGGGTACTTAGCGATGGCCGCAACGGCTCTTACCATGAGCTCTCTGCGTTCCTCATAGGATTCATGGGCTGAATCCTGCTCAACAGTATTACCGCTCTCGAGGATGCCCTGGAAACGCACCGCGAGAGCCTTCCCTGCGGTGAGCAAAACGACAGTCGATAGCAACAGAGCTCCCACGATTAGATAGGGTCGCTTTCCTTTAACACCAAACTGCCACAAAAGGACCCCGCCGGCGATGACCAAGTCAATGAAACCGGCTCGTGATGCGGTGAGCATTAGAGCTGAAGCCATCACAACAACAGCCACCGCCCACGCGAACTTCCGAGCTATGTTTCGAGCCGTCAATAAAAAAGCCACACAGAAGGGGATCGATAGGACGATGGCAAAAGCCATGTCATTCGGGTTCGAATAGAACCCGCCAATGACCCCCTGCAGACGAGGGATAGAGTGTCCCTTCACGATTGCGGCAAAAGAAATCAAGGCCACAGACGCGGACTGCAGGAAGATCAAACGTCGCAATCTCCTCAAGCTCGTGACAAGCAGAAATGTCAGGATCCAAATCACTAACGCTTTTGCGAAATCGAGGGTTATAAAAAATGCACCTCCCTTCCAAACGGGAGAAAGAAGCGCTGAAATAAACAGCAGCGTAACCAGAGACAACAGGTAAAAGGCTTCTTTAGGAATATCGCTAAGCTTGCGCGAAGTCCTTCCAAGGCTTAAGACTAGGCTGAAGGTTGCAAGCGCACTTGTAATTTTGGCCAGCGGAAGAATGCCAATCGCAGGCAACAAGTCGGCAGGGCGTGCACAATATACGAAATAAAAGGCGGTCAACCAAAAGAAGGCCCCACTGAGGATCTCCTGGTTTTGAGCGACGCCCACTTTCGTCGCGGCGATAGGTGCTTTGTACCGCCGATAGATTCCATCTGTTGCCGCTGCCTTGCCGAACGGATGCGAGTGCAAAACGAAATTCCTCCCCGAATTCGCAATCGAGATTTCGTCTCGGCAACGGACTCTGATTCCGAGCGGCAGCGACGAAACCTTAGAGAATACTGCGCCGAGGCAAGAACAATCGGCCTTCGATCATACAGCTTCATCATCTCTGGCCCGTGCCCCCGAACATGAAAGTTTGATGAATTTATCGACGGTCATTGAGCCCAGAAGCGCTCCATTGCTTACAATTCCGCCCCAGGAAGACGCCACTGGATACGACGTTTAAGCAGACAGTAACGCGTGCCGCCGTACTGCAATCTGGAGGCATCTGCCCAAGAATTCCGAGGGAATGGAATCGTGGACCTGAGTGTGATTTTGGCTACCTACAACCGCGCCGCCAGCCTGCGCGCCACGCTAGCGAGCTTTCGGGACCTGGTTTTTCCGGACGATTTGACGTGGGAACTTCTCGTTGTCGACAACAACTCCAAAGATTCAACTCGCCAGGTGGTAGAGGACTTAATTGCCGAAACGAACTTTCCAGTTCGATACATCTTCGAAAAGCAACAAGGAAGATCGGCCGCGCTCAATGCAGGAATTACCGAGGCAAAAGGGAAAATTATTGCCTTTACCGATGACGACGTGCTCCTGGACCGAAATTGGCTTTCCACGATCAAAAAGACATTCGACGATTGCGATTGCTCAGCCGTCGCCGGGAAGGTCGTGGCTCAATGGAATCACCGCATGCCCGATTGGCTGGACATGGAAGGACAGTTGGCAGTTGTCCACTTCGATCTTGGAACTGAATTAAAAGGGATCAAAGTGCCTCCGTTGGGTGCGAACTCGGCTTTCCGCAAGGAGATGTTTGAACGATATGGACTCTTTCGGCTTGACCTCGGAGTTAACGGCAGCAAACATACAATTACCTGCGACGATACCGAATTCGGAGAAAGGTTGATCCGCGGCGGGGAAAAAATCGTATATTGCCCCACCGCCATCATTTTCCATCCCGTTGATCCGGAAAGAACGACCAAGAAGTATCTTCTTTCCTGGTACTACTACAACGGTGTCTCTCTGACCAGGACCGCAGGTCTTCCGAAGAACGGGGTTCTCTGGCTCGGTGTCCCACGCTGGCTCTACCGGGAACTTCTTACAAACCTGGCGAAATGGCTGCTTGCACCGCACCCTAAGGCTCGCTTTCATCACAAACTGAGAGCGTTTCGGACTGCAGGCTATGTGGTTGAGAGTTACCGTCTCTCACGCTTGAAAGGGGTGGAAAATCTCGTGCGCGGATCACAGCCTTTGTGAGCGATGGTGGCCGAAATTACCTCTTTGCGATGCGCTGAAGTCCCCCGAATTAACAGTCCATTCATGTTCGTTCATCTACAATTCTTCCGCGCTTCGCGGGATACACATCCACAGAAGCCACATGACATCGAAATGAGTGATAACAATGGAATCGATGAGCGGATTCGGCTGTTCATTCTGAAGAAGTTTCCTGCAGCCAAGAAGCAAGGATTAAACGATGAACTCCCGCTCCTCGAGACAGGGATCTTTGACTCTTTGGGTGTGCTTGATGTCGTTCAGTTCCTGGAAGAGACGTTCCACATAACGATCGGTGACGATGAACTGATGCCAGAAAATTTCACGAATGTTCGACGCATCGCTGCATTCGTGTTAAGAAAAACCCGGGCTGACCAGCCGGCACAGCGGATGTGATCATCTCTCTGAGCTTCTCGACCACAATAAGCAACTGTACTTCAAGCGCTTCAAAGCGGCGCTTGAACCGGTTTGTAGTTGAAGTTATGCCAAATCGAGCCAGAGTTCGCGCAAAACCAGAGAAGCTTTAATGAGTCGGCCGGTCCTCATCTTGGGTTTCATGCCGCGCATCATCGTTCCGATCGCTCGATCTCTGAAAGCGCACGGCGTGCCAGTCGATGTCGCTAGTTTCGAGCCTGCCCCGCGAATTCCTTCGCGCGCTATTTGCGAAACCAGGAGCATTCCCCACCCCGATGTCGACGAACACGAATTCGTGAGTCAACTCCAAGCCTTTATTCGAGAGCGTGGACATGACATGCTGATTCCCGCTGACGACTGGATGTTGACCGCCATTGTGGATCATTACGATGATTTCGCGGACCTCGTGCAGGTCGGTTGCCCCCCTCCAGCGATCACGCGTCTTGTTTTGGACAAGTCTGCCACTTTGGCGATCGCTGAACACTGCGGCATTGAAGTTCCGAAAACATCGCTCGTCTCAAATTCCTCACAATTGAACGATTTGGTAGGTACCTTGTCATTTCCGTGGGTCCTCAAGCCCGCGCAACGAGAAACACGGATCGAAGAGATGAAAAGCTGCAGCCTTAAAACGGCGGCCGAGGTTGCTACAAAATTCCCCTTAGGACGTGAATTCAGTCCTCCTATGCTTGTTCAGGAGTATTGTCCTGGCGCCGGCGTAGGAGTGGAGGTGCTGCTGCATGGCGACGAATGCGTGGCTGCATTTCAACATCGGCGCCTTAAAGAATTTCCTTACACGGGAGGCGCTTCCGTAATCGCGGTTGCCGAAGAGCCAAATCCCGGTTTGGTTCAGTCGTCTCTGGGGTTGTTAAGGGCTTTGCAATGGCAAGGTATCGCCATGGTCGAATACAAAATAAGCCCTGAAGGGCGGGCCGTCCTGATGGAAGTCAACGGCCGCTATTGGGGAACGACCGCATTGCCGATTTCCGCGGGCATCGACTTCCCCTTGTATCAATGGCAACTTGCGCACGGAGAACGGCCCGAAATACCGAAACAATATGCCGTTGGCACAAAGTGGCGCTGGACTGCTGGGTATCTTCACCGACTCTATGATTTGCTCGACCTCGGCCGCCGGTCGTCCAGCGCTCGCGCAGCATTAGGCGCAGATATCCGCCAGTTCTTTAACGACTTTAGCCCTTTTGTACGCGATGCCACGCTGCAACTATCAGACCCAATACCATCCATGTTTGAATTCATGATTGCCATGCGTGACTTCGCGTCTTACACCGCGGACAGGGCTTTCCGCTCACGAGCGCTCTCGACCCGCGCAAAGGTTTGACCCCAGCCAATCGCCTATGCCAGCCGCGCGGAAACGGCCGACAAATTCACGCTGCGTTTACGTCTGTAATCTACAATCCTTCCTCGGTCCGTTGGAAAAAGGGCTTGGAACTAATTCCGGCGAGGCAGGTTTTTCGCTTCGTTGGTCGTCCTTCATCCACGGTGAAACGAAGTGGTTGACACCGAGGCTTTTACTCCATGGGTATCGCCGTCCGACCAGTTTTTCTGGCTGACGATCGTGAGGAAATGCTCGAACTCTTGAGCCGGAATCTTCCCGATCTGCCTCAAGGTGGCTTTGACTGGCGCTACAGGCTGAATCCCGTCGGGCTGGCGCGATCCTGGTTCGTCTATCCGCAGAACGAAACGCGCGCGGTGGCCATGGCTTCGGTCATCCCACGCAAAGTGTATGCCGATGGAAGGGAGATGGTCGCAGGGCAGGTCATGCATTTTGTGGTCGATGCCAACTATCGCAGCCTCGGCCCGGCGCTACTGCTACAGCGAGCCACCTTTGAGGCCGTCGACTCCGGAGAACTCGACTTTTGCTATGACTGCCCACCGCATGACCAGGGGATGTCCACGTTTGTTCGTCTTGGCATGCGTCCCAGTTGCGAACTGACTCGTTATGCCCTCTTGCTTCGGAGCGATGATTACCTCGCGAGAAGGATAGGGACTGGCTTCTGGACTCGGCCTGCGGTTCTTGCGACGAATATCGTCCTAAGAGCCCGTACTAGCCGATCCCCGGTTCGGGGCGTAGAAGTCAGCCTATACGAAGGGCGTTTCGGAGAGGAGTTTTCCGTGCTCGACCGACAGGTGTCGAGCGTGGGCATCGTCCGACATCGCCGGTCAATGGAAGATTTGAACTACCGGTATAAGGACAACCCCGAGTTTCAGCATCGCGTCTTGGTGGCTCGTCGGAACGGTGAACTCTCAGCGTTTGCGGTTTTTGTTGTGGAATCAAATGGAATCGCGTCTCTGGTGGAATTGTTCGGACGCGAAACATCCGAAGTTGGTCCTCACTTGATTGATGCATTAGTGGATCAATGCCGTCGCGAGAACGTATCTGCCGTGTGCGCGTACTGCTCCGACACTGCCGAACTGAAATCTTTGCTCCATGCGGTGGGATTTCGTCCGCGAGAAAAAGTCGCGCGCGTGGTTGCCTACGCAAAGTCGAATAGCAGCGTGCACCACCTTTTGAGTAACGGAATTCGATGGTCGTTCAGCCGAGTGGAATGGCTAGGCTAGAGCACGGATTTTAACTGCAGGCGCAGAGATCAATAGCATGACGACAGCTTATAAACTGGCCATCGAAATCAAAGCCGAGCGTGTCACCGTCAGCGCTCAGCGCGGCGGCGTGGAGGTTATCGACCAACTTGAAGAAGAATGGCGAACATTGTGTACCGAGTCTCCGGACGATCAACCTTTCTATCGGCCAGAGTGGATCCGTGCCCACCTCCGGGCGTTCGTGCCTGAAGCAAGAATTCTTCTCATCACAGCGAGGATAGGCACCCGGCTTTGCTTGCTACTTCCTATGATCGAAGAGAAAAATGCCTTCTACGGATTGCCGCTGCGAAGACTTAGAAGCCCAGTCAATTCTCATGGAGGTCGTTTCGATGCCGTGCGAACCGCGGGTCCAGTCGGCGATGCAGCAGTCAGCGCAATGTGGGACTTCCTTGAAGAACTCGATTGCTGGGACCTCATCGACTTTCAGTGTGTACCCGTTGATAGCACGATCGATCTACTGATGGCGAAAGCGGACGAATGTGGACTTCATACAGCTCAGGTGCCCGAAAAGCCAAACCCGTATGTACCCGTTCCTTCCGATATCGACCTTTTGCGCCAAATGCCCCTCAATTCCAGGTTACGAACGAAACTGCGACAAGCACGGCGCGAACTGAAGAAGCAGGGGTCGCTGAACTTTTTCAGGCTGGACGTTGCCGATCGAGATGCACTTGATCGCTTCTATCAGTTAGAAGCGAGTGGGTGGAAAGGCCAAGAGCGAAGTGCGATCGCCTGTAATGTACGCACCCGTCAGTTCTATGATGAGATCGCTGAAGTGGCGGCACGCTTTGGCTACTTCTCCTTGTACGTACTGGAATTGAATGGGCAGCTTCTTGCCGCTCACTTTTCTCTTACCTCTCCGAACAGATGCTATTCGCCTAAAGTGGCCTACAACGAGAACTTTAAAGAGTTCGCCCCAGGCCACTTGATTGTTGCGGAGATTCTGCAGGATTGTGCGCTGCGAGGCATCCAGGGATTCGACATTACAGGTCCGGACGACGAGTGGAAGATGAAGTGGACGAGCGAAACCCGTGCCGTCAACCATCACTTTATTTTCAAAGGGGCGATTGGGAATTTGGCTCATGCACTGCGTTTCAGGCTCAGGCCAGCGATAGCCCGACAGCTTCACAGAAAGCCGCGCAGCGCATGAGTCAGAACATTTCAGGGCGAAACATGGACTTTTTGGTTCATCATTCGTTACGAACCAGCGCACTTCGCTGTCCTGACAAGGAAGCGCTCGTTCATGAAGATCAGCGCTTAACCTACAAACAAGTCAGCGCGCGGGTGTCTGGGCTCGCCTCCGGGCTGCGCACCGCCGGTCTACACCGAGGAGAGAGAGTAGCAATCTACCTGGACGCCGGCATTCCGCAGGTAGTCTCGATTTTCGGCGTCTCTCAGGCCGGGGCCGTTTTCGTTCCAGCCAATAGTGTCCTGTTTGCAGATCAAGTGGCACATATCATGCGGGATTGCACGGTCTCGGCGCTCATCACTTCAGAATCTAAACTCAAATCCCTGTCGGCGGTACTGGGCGAGATCCCCTCGCTACGATTTGTGATTGTCGTCTCCCGAGAGAAAGTCGATTCTATCCCGTTGGCGATTTACGACTTCGAGGCAATGACGAACACTCCCAGCCAGGATCCGTGGGTAGATTGGGGGATCGAAAAAGATCTGGCCGCCATCCTCTACACGTCTGGTTCAACTGGGAAGCCAAAGGGCGTCATGCTCAGCCACTCCAACCTGATGGCTGGTGCAAGCATCGTCTCAACCTACCTGGACATCCGCGATACCGATCGCATCCTTGCCATTCTTCCCTTCAGTTTCGACGCCGGGCTCAACCAGTTGACGACGGCTTTCCAACAAAGTGCCACCCTCGTTCTCATCAATTTTGTTTTTGCGAAGCAGATTGTAGATGTTCTGGTGGGAGAACAAATCACCGGCCTGGCTGGTGTGCCAACGGTTTGGACTCTGCTAGCCCAGCAAAGCTCCACTCTGCAGAAAAATAGTCCTCCAGCGTTGCGCTACATCACGAATACCGGGGGCGCCATGCCGCAGAGCGTCTTGCGCGTCCTTCGCACAACTCTCCCACAAACTCGCATCTTTCTGATGTACGGACTGACCGAGGCATTCCGTTCCACCTATTTGCCACCGGAGGAACTGGATCGGCGCCCGACATCTATGGGGAACGCAATCCCGGACACCGAGATTCTAGTCGTGAACGATCAAGGTCGCTTGTGCAAGCCCGGAGAAGTCGGGGAGTTGGTCCATCGTGGCCCAACCGTGTCATTGGGTTACTGGAACAATCCGGAAGCGACAGATCGCGTGCTGAAACCGAATCCTTTAACCGCCCCCGAAATTGGACAGGCGGAAAGGGTGTGCTACTCCGGTGACCTCGTAAAAATGGACGAAGATGGCTTTCTCTATTACGTGGGCCGTCGCGACACCATGATCAAGTCCTCTGGTTTCCGAATCAGCCCAACCGAGGTGGAAGAGGTTGTATTTCAGAGCGGTAAAGTTCGGCACGCGGCTGCGATCGGAGTTCCCGACGAATTGCTTGGCCAGGCCGTAAAAATCTTTGTTGTCTCCCGCGATGGTGAACTCTTTGATAAAGACGCGCTCTTTGCCTTTTGCAGCGACAAAATGCCGCGCTACATGGTCCCGAAGTTTATCGAAATCATGGATGAACTGCCAAAGACTAGCAGCGGCAAAGTAGACTACACTTCGCTGCGCCGTCGAGAAGGCATCGCGTGAGTATTCCAAAACTAGTCACCCCTTATTGGAGTAGCAACACCGAAGGCGAACTCCTCGTTGGCGGAGCGACGATATCCGACCTTGCTGACCGCTATGGAACGCCACTCTTCGTTTACGATCAGGGCGTCGTCGAACGAAAATATTTAGCCCTGCGGAATTCGTTGCCTGGCAGGTTCGCCATCAGTTATTCGGTCAAAGCGAATCCTAATCCCGCCTTTCTGAGATTTTTTCTGGATAGAGGCTGCGGGCTGGAAATTGCCTCCGCTGGTGAATTTCATCTCGCTCGTAGTGTGGACTGTCCCCCGGAAAAGATAATTTTCGCCGGCCCCGGAAAGACCGAAGCCGAACTTAGACTCGTAATCTCAGAAGGCATCGGTGAAATCCATCTCGAGTCCACATTGGAAATCGATCGAATCAGCGCGATCAGCCGCGCGGCTGGCCACCGGACACGAGTCGCGCTCCGCGTCAATCCGAATGAGGAAAGCCAGGGCGGAGCCATACGGATGGGAGGGAAATCCGCCCCATTCGGCGTTGACGAAGAACTAATAGATCCGCTCATCCTGCGCATATCCAAAGATCCACATCTTGAATTTTGCGGCATCCACCTTTTCTCAGGAACCCAGGTTCTCGATCACACGCTACTGCTGGATCAATATCGAAAAGGATTCGAAATCGGACGACGCGCAGCGGCGCTAGTGAGTGCCCCGCTGCAGACGCTCGATCTTGGCGGGGGCCTCGGGATTCCGTACTTTCCCAATGATTCGGAATTAAACTTGCATCAGTTCGGGATCGGCCTGCTGGCGCTCCTCGATCACGCCAGAGAAGAAGTTTTCGCGAACACACAGTTCGTGCTGGAACCCGGACGTTTTTTGGTCGGCGAGACGGGTGTATACGTTACAAGAATTACTGACATCAAAGCCTCACGCGGCAAAACGTATCTGATTATGGATGGGGGCATGAATCATCACTTGGCCGCCTGCGGAAACTTGGGACAAGTCATCAAGCGGAACTTCCCCATGACGATTGTGAACAAGCTTGATCTTCCCGACATCGACGCAGTCGACGTCGTGGGGCCATTGTGCACGCCCCTGGATACTCTGGGACGCGCAGTGCACCTCCCGCGGGCCGAAGTGGGGGATTTGCTAGGGATCTTTCAGTCTGGAGCCTACGCGCGAACTGCCAGTCCGTTAGGCTTTCTCAGCCATCCGTCTCCTCCCGAAGTGTGGGTAGATGACGGCTGTGATTTTTTGATCAGGCGACGCGGCAGCACCGATGATTTCGTTCGCGACATTCAAGCATTGGGGATGCCGCTCAGAAGCAACCCGTAGGCACATCCAGTCTAGCGAACACAAATTATGAAGGCGTCACGCTTTTCGTGAAGTCCGCTTTTTGATCCCGAGCAGCGTGCAGTTGAGCCAATGGAGAGCCTGCCAGGCGCCGTCAGGAAGTTTCTGCCGTAGCCATTCCTTGCTGTCGGTGGCACTCTTTATCGTTCGCAAATAAATGCTTCCCCGGCTGGCAGGCCGGGCGAAATGTACGCTGCGATATTGCGTGACTCCGGCATTCCAGCGCGCTTTCGATTCCGCTTCTCCCGCCAAAAAGTCGTAACGCCGCACACCCGCTGCGATCAAATGACGAATCACATGCGCTCGAAGCACGTAGCCCACGCTGTCGACCGAAAAAAGAGGATCGTATCCTTCCTGCAGTGAAAAGAACGTTCGATCGAAGCAGAATCCGAACTGTGTGGCGACCGGTGAGTCATTTAGATCGAGAACCCAGAATTCAAGGCAGCCGCGCTCCAATAGCAGGGCCGCCATCTCCGCATAAAATTTACGCCGGGCCGCAGATCCGAAGCTGCCCGGTTCGCCTGCACTTTGCCAACGCTTTTGATGCAAGGTGAACAGAATGTCAAGACAAACCCCCAGTTCACCTTCGTTTTCACACCTGTAGTAGCGAACCTGATATTTCCTCTCTAGGAGGTTATTGCGGTAATTGACTTTTCCTCGTTCTTTTGATGAAAGCTGCGCGCGATATTCTTCCCAACTCTCTGGCAGGGAAATCGCAGAGCCAGTCTGCTGATGATGATAGAAAAGCCAAGCGCGCTGGTGCAGATGCCACGTTAGGCAATTTCCAACAGCGGAGCCTTCCGGCATTGTGTTGAGTTCGCAATAGTCCCAGCGACTTGATTCCTCAGACAAGTAGTGAAGCATCGCAGCAGCGACTTCATTTTCATAGCCAACTCGCACAGGAAAATCTAAATTGTCGGAATCGCCGCTACCATCGCCCCAAAAGCGAAGAACGCGGAGTTGCATAAATCCGATCACCCTGCACTTCTCAACGCACAGCGGCGCCAGCCCCACCAAGTCCGAGTGTTCGTCAAGAAATTCCAACATCATTAATTGACGACCTTGGCCAAATGCTCCCCACCATGGCGCCAACCATTCCCAGCTGGAGAATGTCGTGGCGCCGGGAAACTCGCGCAGCAACTCATCCCAGCAAGGCCGGAGACTCTCGACGTCAGCAAGGGTCTCATACTTGCGAACCAGCAAAGACTTCACCTGCGTTCCCGGTCTCGTTTGTGCGCGGCCGCCATCGGCCAATCTTGGCGTCAACGAAGGCTCGATACCACTGTATGGCAGCGCAGAATTCATCGTGCATTCATGCTCTGAAAGTATGATTTCCCCGGTCCGCAGCGCAAGACAGACTAACACAGGGCAACAGGAGCACCGCCACAGCACGCCACTGATTTAACCTCGCCGTAACCTGGCCGAAGATTTCAATAGAAAGGAGTGAATTTGGAGAGCGAACAGAGCCTGGCACTCAAACCTGAACTTGACGCGATGGCGGGTGCCGCTGAGCCTGACCCGTCGCCGACCAAGGCCAGGGATCGCTCGATGCTGAGCAGCATTGCATGGAACGCTGCCAGCGACTGGATCAGCCAAATCATCACATGGACGCTGTTCCTTGTCGTACTCCGAATACTGTCGCCCGCCGACTTCGGCCTGCTGGCCTTGCAGGTGGTGTTGATGCCATTGGGATATACCTCCTCGCTTGGTATCGGCCGGGCGATCGTAACGCTTCGTGATCTCACCGAAGATCAGATCTCGCAACTCAACACTGTCGGCTTGATGCTCGGCCTGGGATCTTATGCGCTCGCGGCCGCGGCCGCAGTACCCGTTGCCAGGTTCTATAAACTTCCAGCCCTGATTCCGGTAATCCTGATCAGTTCTCTCGGCATGATCGTTGGCGGAGCGCAGCTTGTTTCCAATGGCCTCATGATGAAGGAAATGCGCTTTCGAGCGCTGTGCACGTTCAACGCCATCTCGGCTGTGTCCGCCTCTGTGTTCACATTTTTGTTCGCATGGATCGGATGGAAATACTGGGCACTGATCGCTGGAGGCATGATCGGCGGAGCGGTTCGCGCCGCCCTCGTCTTCTGGTCGCGACCTCATGCATACGCCTGGCCACGCTGGAAGTCCGTACGCCACCCAATCGCGTTTGGCCGGAATTGTGTTGTCTCGACTGCCGCCTCGGACATTTACGAGAGCCTGGACAATTTCACCGCCGGCCGCGTACTTGGCCCCGGAGCGCTTGGCCTCTACGGAATGGCCTGGACACTGGCAAATCTGCCCATGGAAAAAGTCACCAGTATGGTGACGATGGTGATCTCGGGCTACCTGGCTGAAGTCAAGGACGATCTCGCCGCACTTCGTCGTTATATTCGCAATCTCTCTGAGAGCATTGCGCTGCTGACGTTTCCTGGATGTGTCGGCCTGGGACTGGTTGCGCACGAATTCGTTCCGGTCGTGCTGGGCAAGAAATGGCTTGGCATGGAGGGTCCGCTTCAAGTGCTCTCCATCTACGCGGGCCTGCGCTCGGTGGTGGCGCTGATTCCCAAGCTTATCGTCTCCATGGGGAATTCTCGCTTTGTCATGTGGGTGGACCTCGTGACATTGCCCGTTTTGGGTGTGGCTTTCTACATCGGCAGCCACTGGGGCATCACCGGAATTGCATGGGGATGGGTCGTCGCTTATCCATGGGTCGTTTTGCCGTTGTATCGAAAAGCATTCGCGTCGATACACATGGGCATCGTGGAATACCTGAGGCCGTTGCGGCCCGCGGTGGAAGGAACGATCGTCATGACCATCGCAGTGCTGTCGGTCAGACACGCACTCCCAGGCAACTGGCTAGTTCCCGTTCGCTTGACAGTTGAGGTGCTCACCGGCGTGCTGTTCTACGCGGCGATTTTGTGGCTACGGCACCGGGAGCGGATGCTGGCATTTGTGCAACTGATCATGAGCGCCCGCCGCCGGTAGCTTTACTCGCGTGAGGCGCGAATAACAGACGGAAAGACACCTGCGGGGAAAGCTGCATAGCAGTGACACTTCACAAGGAATCTCCGAATCTCGATCTGCTGCGCTCCGTCGCGGTCCTAGCAGTGTTGACGGACCACCTCACCGCAACTTTCGGGATCGCTCAGAAACACGTTTTTCTTGGAGAGCTCGGTTATTGGGGCGTGCTTCTGTTCTTTGTTCATACCAGCTTTGTGCTGATGATGTCGATGGAACGAATTCGGCTCGACGGCTGGAGACTCTATGCGACGTTCTATACCCGCCGCCTTTTTCGTATTTATCCCCTGAGTGTTGTCACGGTCGCACTGGTACTGACCTTCCACATTCCGCAAAGCAGTTGGATCACCCAATACCATTACCTCGGACTGAAGGCCACCATTTCGAATTTCTTGTTGTGCCAGAACCTCACGAAATCCCATTCCGTGATCGGCCCGCTGTGGAGCCTTCCTTACGAAATTCAAATGTATCTAGTCTTGCCGGCCCTTTTTACAGTTCTGCGTTGGAGCAGGTCGGTGAAACCCTTGATCGGGATCTGGGTCGCCGCAGTCGCGTTCGGGTTCTTGCAGCCGTGGCTGGGGGACACGGATGCGGGCGCCTACCTGCGCCTCGATCGGCTGGACATCTCGAGGTTCGTCCCATGCTTCCTCGCGGGGGTGACCGCGTATTACATTTCGCTTCGCAGGAGAGACCGTAAGCTGCCCTTCTGGATTTGGCCGTTCGTCGTTGCCGCCATCACAGCAGTGGAATTGCGCTGGCACGCCGCAACGGGATGGTCCGCACATGTCGGCTGGTATGGTTGCCTCGCTCTCGGCCTGATCGTCACGCGCTGTCGCGAATCAACACATCGATGGCTCAATCGATCGACTCACTACGTCGCCAAGTACTCCTATGGCCTGTACCTGGGGCAAATCCCGGTTCTCTGGTTCGCATTCGTCACGCTGAACTTCTTGCCGAAGCCGGTCCAGTGGAGCATTTTTCTGGTACTGATCGTTCTTGTGCCAGTCGCCTCTTACCATCTGATCGAAGCACCCCTCATCCGGATCGGAGCGCACCTATCTGCTTCAGAAGCAAAACCATCTCGGATGACACCCCTCACTGAACCCGCGCGGACATGAGGCCACGCTGAGTTCCACCCAGCACAATATTCAATCAAGATGCTGCCGAGTGTCGTCAACCGCGCCGAGAATAGACGATTTACGTGATTTTCATTTGACTTTCGGAGACGTGAAAAGCAATATCGCTCACGCTTCATATAACCGCACGTCCCGCGCAAAAGGGCATGCAGACCATGACAATGCAATTGATGCCAAAGTTACGGGCAGTAAAGAGGTTTTGGGGCTCTTCCGCGCAGCAACCACACCTGAACCAACTGTTGGCGGGCTTGCTACCGACTATGACTCGTGGGCACCGATTTGGGACCGACTGGGTCTCAGAGGCCTCGCGGACCAAGGCCGCTTCTTCTCCTACTGGCTGTGTGCCTCTCAATCCTCTGGAAGCATTCGCTGATTCGCATACGGACGGCAGGGGCATGTGGAAGTGGACTCATTATTTGGACATTTACCACCGCCATTTCCAGAAGTTCATAGGGAAAGATGTTCATGTGGCCGAAGTAGGGGTATACAGTGGCGGGAGTCTCGAAATGTACAAAAGCTATTTTGGCGCAAAGTGCCACGTTTATGGAGTAGATATCCGAGAGGAATGCAGGTCGCTTCAAAACGAGACAACCAAGATATTTATCGGTGATCAGGCTGATCGCGGGTTTTGGCGGCGGTTCCGGCAGGAGGTACCCGTGCTAGATATGTTGATTGACGACGGTGGCCATAAAACGGAGCAACAGATCGTAACCCTGGAAGAAATACTGCCGCACTTGCGCCCCGGCGGCGTGTTTATCTGCGAAGATGTCGTTGGAGAGTACAACGGATTCGGCGCTTACGTCGCCGGGCTCGTCTCTAAACTTGACACCTGTGAACTGATACGAGGTCCGGCCAAGGAGCTTTCGAGTACACCAGTGCCGTTTCAAGCTGACATTGACTCAATTCACAATTATTCTTATGTGACTGTAATTGAAAAGCGCGCGACGCCTATCCGCCAATTCGAATCCTTCACTCGCGGAACCGACTGGGCGTGGATCCCGCTCTGGGAAAGGAAGGCTGCTCCTTCCAAGCTTTGAGTTTTTCCACTCCGAAAACAAAACCGTCGGGGATGACTCCTCTCACTGAGCCCGCGCGGACCTTTCGGTAAACAAGTTGGCCCTGTCAATCGTGATGTTATCTCCATCCAGGAAAATCGCCGCGGTCGCCAATCGCAGCGTAAGAGTGACTCTGAAAATAAAACCCGAACACGTAAGGATGTACTTGGGTGCCATTGTCGCTGGACAGGGCCACGACCCCGCGTCAGTGGCTCGGCTCTCGATCACTGCAGATTGCGACGACGCATTTCGTTTTATGCCTTCGACGCGAGTGTTCTGGAAGATCGTTGAACGCCAACTTACGGCTTGCCGCATCTTCCTTGTCAGGCCTTTCCAGCAACGATCGTCTCCACCGACGCATCCATGGCGGAGTGACCTCCCGGCACCGTCGCCTCCAGGATCATTGTTTCAAATTCGTTGATCCACGGAGTCCATCGATCTCCATGTCGTTCCAGCCCCCGCAGAGTCACGTGACGGCTTTCTCCGATTTCGCAATGGATGACATCATCAAACCCCGATTGCTCCAGTGCCTTCTGCAGCATCTCGGGATCATAGATAAATTGATGACCCCACGCTCGGAAGAAATGATTAATCACGCCCGGAGCTTTGGGAAAGGGCGCCTTTGGAAGCTTGAACTGCTCGGTGGCCCAGTTCAGATAAGCTTCATGCCCATTTGATTTCGAGATTAAGGACAGGATGTTCAGCAAGTTCGGGGTCGCGGTGCGAATCACGCCACCTGGTTTAAGAACGCGGCGACACTCCGCCAACATCTTCATCCCATCGCCAAACGGGATGTGTTCGATCATGTGTTCCGAGAAAACAAAATCAAACGAAGCGTCGGGAAAGGGAAAGGGCAGCGTAGCGTCCAGATAGTAGATTCCGTCGGCCTGAGGGTCCAGATCAGTATTAAACCAGCCCGGTATGGCGAAACCCTCGGCCCCGATATGGAGGCATTGCGGCCCGTGCTGCGAGTAGGCGGCATACGCGCCAATCCGCTCCCGCCGCATCCACGCGCGTCGGCCATACGACTGAAACTGGCGGCACACCTTCCCTGCCCCCGCACGAAAATATCGAAAACCGGCATGAAGGCTATGCACTTTGCCTCTGCTCCTCGGCGCCGGCAATCGCAGCCGCCTCCACCGTCACCGGCAGATTTTTCTCACTCGATTGGACCGGATCCCGATACCCTGGCTTGACGACCCATTTTCGATCGTAGATTTTAAGAAGAAATCTCACGGCCCCGTCGACGTACCGTGTCTTCCAGCTCGCCATGTGAAGAGTAACCAGCAGGAAATTCGCGGCTCCTCGCCATCCGTATGCCTGATAGTACGGTTTTCGGTGTTTCCAAACGACCCTCAAGTGCGCGCGGAACATCGTCCACACCTGCTCACTCAGGCTGCCATGTAAAGTCCGGCGAAACCGAATCAGCGGCTCGGGAATCCCCACAACCCGGTAGCCAGCCGCGCAGACTCGAATCAGGAAGTCGCGGTCCTCGCATTCGCGGAAGCTCTCGTCGAATCCATGAATGGCCCGAATGGCATCGGTGCGAAACATCATGGTCGAAGGCACTGCCCAGTACATGTCGCGCAACGCCTGCGCCAAAGACATGGGCTCCCACGGATCGAAGCGCCCGAAAACATGATCGGGAGCGTTCGTGTAAAAAGCACAGACCTGGCTGTGCACCATGGTAGTCTCCGGGTGTTCCTCCATGTATTTGCGCTGCACGGCCAGTTTCTCAGGCATCCAGATGTCGTCATCGTCCAGTAGCGCGACAAACTCTCCGCGGGCGGCGCGAATGCCAGCATTCCGCGATCCAGCCAAGCCAACGTTCTTCTTCAGATCGATGATTCGGCACACATCGGCGAAACGCTCAAGATACTTCCGCGAAGACTCGCAGGAGCAGTCATTCACGATAATAATTTCGAGTGGCTTGAGGGTCTGCGCAAGAACGGACTGGATGGCCTCATCGATATATTGCTCTCGATTGTAGAAAGGAATCAGGACCGTAATGTCACTGCTTGTTTGTGTCTTAGAGAATTTCTGCTTGAGCAAATTCGTCTTCTCCGTGAGCCGTGGAACAATCCAGGCCGGCGTCGCTTGCCCGCGCCCGTAAATCGCCGGGTCTCGATACCGCGCTTTTTGCCGGTATTGCACGAACCGAAGTAAGAACAACATGATCTCGTTCAGGTAAGGAGTTTGCCGGCTTGGCGCCTGCGCTTTTTCGATCACAAAGCTCAGAATGCCCCTGATTCCGTAGGCTCTCCAGTAAAGCGCCCGATGCTTCCAGCACATCCTGAGGTCGGCGCGATAAATTCGCCACGGTTTCTTCGTCAACCCCTCCTGGTTCTGGCGGCGAATACGGATCAGCGCTTCGTCGATGCCCTCCACTCGGAAACCTTCGGCCAGGCAGCGAATGATGAAGTCCCGGTCTTCGCATTCGCGATAATTGATGTCAAAGCCACCCACGGCCCGCACCACTTCGCTGCGGGCAAGCACTGACGGAATGATGGCCCAATATCCGTTCATCAACGCCTGTGCCAGCCACATTTCTCTCACTGGAAACTGCTTGAAGTACTCTTCCGTTCCATCCTGAAAGAACAACCACGCGGCTGAGTGCACGATGGCGCACTCGGGATGTTCATCCATGTACTTTCGCTGGACTTCGAGTTTATGCGGCAGCCAAACGTCATCGTCGTCGAGAAACGCGATGAACTCTCCCCGGGCCACTTCAATTCCTGCATTGCGCGAGCCCGCCAGCCCAACATTTACGGGGAGATCAACGATCTTGCAACAGTCCTGATAGCGATCCAGATATCTGCGGGAAGCCTCGTTCGAACAGTCATTGACGATAATGATTTCGAGTGGCTTCAGCGTTTGCGCCAGGACGGACTGTACCGCCTCATCGATGAACTTTTCGCGGTTGTAGTATGGGATAACAACAGAAACATCGGGCCGCCCAGACATTCTTCGCCGCCTCCGCAGTTACCGCGCTGACGATGTTACGCGATTTGCGCGATTCCGCCCTGTGTGGCGCTTAAGAATTCATCAAAAATTTACCGGGGAGTTGAACAGTGTCGCGGATACGCGCCACCCCGATAATACGCAAGCGGTGAAGATCGAAATATTTTGGATGTTCGTTCAAGAAGCGATAGTCGCGGACGCTATTTACAGCGCTCCCCGCCCTAGAAGCACAATTTTTATCGTCTGGAACAGGATCAGTGCATCGAGCCCGACTGAGGCATTCTTGATGTAGAAAAGATCGTACTGTAGCTTCTCCCGGGCATCGTCCACCGTATTGCCATATCGATAGCGGATCTGTGCCCAGCCTGTGATTCCCGGGCGGACAAGATGCCGAAGACGATAGTAGGGGATCTCCTCCGTGAGCCACTCGACAAACTCGGGCCGCTCCGGACGAGGTCCTACGAAGGCCATATCTCCTTTCAGAACGCACCACAGTTGCGGGATTTCGTCGAGACGCGAACTGCGCAGGAACTTTCCTACACGGGTGATGCGAGGATCGTCATCGTCGGCCCACGTGGGCCCGGTATCTGCCTCTGCGTCTTGACGCATCGTGCGAAATTTGTAGCAGTGGAATCTCTTGTCGCCTTGGCCGACTCGCTCCTGACTATAAAAAACCGATCCAGGGGAATCGAGGAGAATCGCAACGGCAATGAACGGAATAAGCGGCGAGGCGAGGATTAGAACGAACAATCCAACGGTAAAGTTTAATAATCTTCGAATCAGCTTGAAGGTTTCGCTGAAACGAAAACCCTCAGCAAAGATGATCCAGCTTGGGTGAAGGTGTTCGAGCTCAATCTTGCCCGAAATTTTTTCCAGCCATGACGTGGCGTCTTCAATATGCACGGCCCCATGTAGCCTTAATTGCAGCAATTCCTGCACGGGCATGGCATTTCGCCGATCTTGCATTGCTACGATGACGCGGTGCACAGCTTTGTCGGAAGCTATCTCATTCAAATGCGAGGCAACCGCGTCCCGTGACAAAGCTGTAGGCTGATCCCCAGTCCAGCCGACCACATCGGCGCCAATCTCCGGATGGCTCTGCAGTCCTTGAACGAGCCTGTACGCTCGCTCTCCGCTGCCCAAAACGTAGACGCGCTCTCTTAGGAAAGCCTGCGAAGCCAGCCACGCATATGCGCTCCGCCAACCCTGCAGTGCGATCGTTAAAATAACCAGCCCCAGAAAAGACGAAAAATTTCCGGGCATCACGGTTGGAAATATCGTTCCCAATATGGCCAAAGCAAATGCCAGCAGCCCCGACACCAAGAGAAGTCGAAAATAGATCCCGTCCGCAGCCTGGAAGTGGCTTGGGTCATAAAGATCGAAGCCGTGACATAGCAGCAACACGAAAAATGTCAGCAGGAGGATTTTGACGTAGCCGTATTCAAAGTTCAGGACGATGTAACTGTCTTGGTGGAAGCGCATCGTAATGCCAAGCAGAAACGAGGTCACCACTAGCAGCGCCTCACCCAAAACGAGGACAAGGGTCCGGATTGAATAGTAGACGTTGAAGAGGCGTATCACGTCAGTCCCCGGTATTTCTGTTCAATGTGCGGTACCGCAGTTTCTGTGCCCGCTAGAAACCCGAATTTCCATCTTCCACTGCGAGCGCCACACCAATAACCCGCTTCACTCCAAATGAATCGGGCGTATGTTCCAATCGATGCCGATAGAAACGATGTGCTGCTGAATGCCGGGGGGGCAGGAGGTAGCTGGTCCACAAGGCGAATTCTCCCAGTTGAACTGGTAACTCCCGAATGCACTCAACCGTGGTCCCCACTGACGTCTTATCGCCCCGCCCGCAAAATCGTAGTCGTAAGAGCTCGCCGGCACCCCAGGAGAATTTTCGATGCTGGTCGATGCGGCGTAGCCGCCATCAAAGCTGACACGCCAGGTTCGAGAAAGCGCACGCCCCATGGAAAGCCGGAATATATTACTGTTTCCGCCAGCAAAAACTCCAAACCCGCCGGTCTCGAGCCGATCGTAAGAAAAGCCGAGATTATAGTTATTTTTCCGGTACTGCAGTGACGCTTGCGCCGTTGCATTCAACTGTGAACCGTTTGCTGCGGCACTGCCGGCCACTTTTGTCACCTCGGGCCCGCCACCCAGCACCAGATCCAGGCGCGTCAGGAGTCGATGCCGATAAACTAACCGGGCAGAATTTGTTGTGATTACGCCCACTCCAGCCAGTGTGTATTGGAAACGCTGATAGCTATAGACAACACTGATGCTGTCGCGTCGGTTGAGCCGATATTTGTAACCAAGTTGTCCCGTAATCTGACGATCGTTCGACAGACTTTGGCTGTATCCCGAATAGTCAGAGATGGAATAGGCCCCGTCGACGGAAATGGAAGAACGCTTGTTCAGCGCCTCGGTAATACTCGCGGCCGCTACGTTCGTTATAAATGACTCTTGCCCGAGCGAAGTGCCGCCGAGATAATCATCCCCTTCGGTGTTACCGGGAGCACCTTCTCCATTCTCTCCGAAGCGCAAATTGTATGCGCTGGCTCCGCCGAATGACGATGACCCGAAATTCCCATCTCGCAGGAAATTGAAGGCATCTCTGAACACTACTTGAGTCCGGTGCCAACTAAAGCGCTGGCTAACATCTAGACTGTGCAACTGTTCGACGTAGGCTCCAGCGCTGCCGTAGCTACCATTGAAGGTCGCCCCACCAACGTAGTCGAGGGTGGTCTGAGATCGACGCCAGAGTTTCTGCAGATCAAGGCTGCCCAGGAAAGATGAAACCGGTTGCACTTCTGGTGATCCCGGCATCCCATTGAAATAACCCTGGCCGCCTCCCGTGACGTGCAAGCCGGCACCAAGGGAGCTTGCGAAAAGCCGCGTCCCGCCGTCGATTGAAGGGTTGTTAGCGTCGGTTGTCGGAGAGGAATCGGCGACCTGCGATGTATCGGGCTCAACCACCGGTTGGGTTCCGGAGTCGTCGATTGTCCCCGCGGCCTGGGGCGGCGCGCTATTATCCTGCGACCAACCCACCTCGAGAGGGATCGCTAGAAGCAGGAGCGCCCAGCCCAACTTTGTGAATTCTCTGGTCATTACACGGTTGCGCGCAGGTAGTCGTTGCAGCTTGCAGCCGCGGGGGCTGCGGCTCCGGCCCGAGGAACAATTTTCGCGCGCATTCGCTTGTGCAGAGGCTACGAGGCCCGAAATTCATCGAAAATTAATCTGCGTTAAAGTCCTCGAATAACGCTGCTGTCGACGACCAAAGCCAATTCTCGATCGTGACGGAATGCGGCGCTCCACCGCATCTATGCTAGATTCCCCAGAGCAGAGCGGTTGCCTTTTTTAACAACTTCGCCATGAACGCTGGACACAAGTTCATCTTCGTTTGCGGACTCCATCGGAGTGGTACTTCTCCATTGTTCCGCCTGTTGCGGGGGCATCCAGAAATCAGCGGCTTCAGTAATACAGGTGTTGCAGAGGATGAAGGGCAGCATCTCCAGACAGTATTTCCGGCAGCGAAAGTTTATGGAGGCCCAGGACGCTTCGGTTTTGCGGCGGAAGCTCATCTCACCGAAGACTCCACACTCATCTCCGGTGAGAATCAGCGTCGGCTTTTTGCGGAATGGTCGAGATACTGGGACCTCAACAGACCATGTCTCATGGAAAAATCTCCGCCCAACCTTGTACGCACGCGCTTTCTTCAGGCTCTTTTTCCCGAAAGTTACTTCATCGTCATTTCCCGGCATCCGGCCGCCGTCTCTCTTGCTACGTCGAAGTGGGTGAACTCGAGCCTCGATTCCCTGGTGGAACACTGGGTGCACTGCCATCGCCTGTTTGAGCAAGACAGGCCGCACCTGCGCCATGTGCTGGTGATCCGTTATGAAGATTTGATTCAGGCAAGCGAACCGATTATGCGGCAGGTGTACAAATTTCTTGGCTTGACGCCACATTCTTCGACTGCCCTGGATCCGGCGGGTAATGAACAATACTTCAACACGTGGACCCAGATGTTAACCGCCGAAACCAACACTTCTGCTAATGTGCGTCACATAAGTAAGAAATACGAGCAAGAAGTGCAGCTCTGGGGCTACAGCTTTGAAGACCTGCGCAACCCCCTCTTGGCAACGCACCGTTGAAAATCAAGATTTTCACAGCCAGCACTCGAAATTTATTGAATATTCATCTCAAAGTACTTTTGGCGCAACAGCGAAAGCACTAGTATCTTCAGCTATACGGGGTGGTTACGCAGTTGGCGAAAGCTGTTAACCCCTACTCTGGCTAGCTTCTTTGCAACATCCTTACGATCCGACACGGTAATTCGGGTCCGACAAGCTTCGAGTTCTTAACCCCGGGGGCCCCTAATGTCCGCAAACCCTGCCGTTTCCAGAGAAGCTGAAACGTACCCAAGTGACGCCGTACGCCTAAGACCCGGCCTCCCTATTCTTGTTCCAAGCCCCGCCTCAGCTCCTAAGCGCGTCGCTCCAAATTTCTTGGGTGCCATAGGAATCATCGTGACATTAACGGTCCTCGCGTTGGGCGTTTATTCGGTCGCGAAATATCTTTTCTGACCCGTCCGCACGATTCACGAAACATTCATTTTCCTGCCACAGTTTCGTAAAGAGAAATGCCTAGCATTTTGCGGTTAGAGAATCGCGTGCCCCAATTTAGCCGTGGGGGTAGTCTGTCGGCACATGGCATTCTTGAGAGCAAGCGGTCACGATCTATGAAAATCGGCGCTGTGCTTCTGTTCGCATGCATTTTGATAACATCCGCCTGCGGCGGTGGTGGTTCGTCCAAATCCTCTGGCGCCAGCGGATTGCTCTCCGGAAACTGGCAAATCGTGCTGACACAAACTCAGCCTCCGCCAACCGGATCACAGGTCCAGACAGAGTCCGGGTTCCTAACGCAATCTGGAAATTTGCTTGCCGGTAGCATTCTGCAATCGGGCGCCACGACCTGCGTAGGGCTTGGTACTGCCTCAGGATCCGTGACTGGTTCCAATGTGTCGCTCACTTTGGATCAAACCGGGCAAACCGTAACCCTGAACGGAACGACCACCAGCGATGGCGCAACGGTCGCCGGAGACTACTCAATCCTTGCCTCCGGCTGTGGGAGCTCTACAGTTGGCACGTTCACCGGCACGCAGGTGAAACCGCTCAGCGGCAATTTGCAGGCGACCTTCACCTCCGGGGAATTTAGCGGCAGCGTCTATGCATTTACAGGTACGCTAACCCAAGCGCCAAATACGGGAATGAGCTACGGCCCCCTCTCTGGCTCGATGACCTCGACCAATTCTCCCTGCTTGAATAGTCTGTCCATCGCTGGCCAGGTCAGGGGAACTTCGGTGATCTTCAACTTTCTCGCTTCCGACGGCACGGCTCAGGGCCAATTTCAGGGAACAACCTCGACAGACGGGACGACTCTGACTGGGACCTACGATTTCCTGGCGGAAACGAACGGATGTTACGGAGACGCGGGCACCGTTACGATCGCTTTGCAACCGTCTGCGAAATGATCGAATCTAGCATTTTGACGCTTCGAATTCACGCAATCTTAACCTCGCGGTAATCCGGGCGTCATAACGGTAAGAGTAATCTTCGACGTTCATTCTATTTGCGTGTTCAAGGACAAGGCTGTGAAACGGTTTCTTCCTGGCGTGCTGTTGAGCGCGCTGATCGCGACTGTGGCGTGTGGAGGGGGAAGCAGCAAAGCTTCCAACACCGGGCCTCTTTCCGGCAACTGGCAGATCGCACTAATCAGACACGCGGTCCCGACTCAGCCCTTGACCTATACCGGCTTTCTCAATCAATCTGGCGATTCCGTCGCCGGAAATTTCATTCTCGGTGCAAGCTTTCTCAATCCAGGCTGTTCAGGCGTGGGACCCGTCACTGGAAACGTAAGCGGACAGAATGTCTCCTTGACCATTAACCAGTTCGGAGACGAAGTTGATCTCACAGGGGCTGCCCCTTCCGGTAGCAACCCAATGAATGGTCAGTTCTCTTTACTGGCCGGTGGATGCAATAACTTTCCGGCCTCGGGAACGTGGTCGGCAATTCAAGTGATGCCGATCAGCGGGAATTTTCACGGTACATTTGTCTCGACGGTACCAGCCCCTAACAACGGCACGGTCAACGTGACGGGAAGCCTGAATCAAGGGCCCAACATGGGAGCCAGCACCGCCACCCTTACGGGAAGCATCGCCGTCCAAGGAACGCCGCACTTTTGCAATTATCTTTCTACCGCAACCATCTCGGGGCTCATCAGTGGTACGTCAGTTTCGCTGAGCCTATATGGTCCGGATGGCTCGCTGATCACCCAGATCGGACAAATCGGACAAATCGGAAATCCTCAAGTCACGTCTCAGGCGACCGTCACTGCCGACGCAACTTCGCTTAGCGCTCCTTATACGTTCCCTGCGATTTCTGCCGGTTGTGCAGAGGATCAGGGGACTTTTCAGATCACGTTCCCTTAATTTGACACGCTGGGCTAGTCCACTGACCGCGGGACATTAGAAGTTCTCCCGGCCCAGGTAAATTCCGCATTCAAAGCTCTCAATTCCCGGGCCGCTTGCGCTCGATCCGGCGGCCCGTATTGCAGCAACTCTCGCTATTTGGACGAACCACTAAGATTCGCGGCAGCTTTCTCGGCGTCATGCGATTCGTTAGCTTGTCCAGCTACGACTGATCCGACCCGCTCTTTGATCCAGTCAAAGCCAGTCCCCTTCGACGCCACATCGTCAAGAAATGCTTTCATGCTCTGGTAGCGAACGATATTCACCTGAGAAGGAGCAGCCGCTTCCATTTTCTGTTGGACCAGCGCCGGCGTCGCCGTGAGGCCTTCTTCAATGTATTGCAGCCGAACTAGCGGAGTCTTCAGCTGGGGTAGATATTTGATCGGATCTAGTTTCTCCACCATCTTCAGCATTTCAGGTTTTAGTAACGTGGCGCGTTCGGAATCCCGCACTAACGAGGAGTTCGCCAGCCAATCTGGCCAGTCACCCCAGGGATCGAGCAAGTCCAGCGCCTTGATCCGCGGATCCACGGCTGCGGCCATAATGGCAACGCTCGCTCCGGCGCCATCGCCCCACATTCCAACCCGATTCATATCCAGATCGCCGCGCTTTGCAAGATAGGTCAGGATCATCTGCACGTCATGTGAAGTGCTCCCCAGCGCCTCTTGCAGCTGATTAATAAACGTATCTTTGGTCGGACGGTCATGGAGGCGTTGTCCCGTTACAGCTGCTACGAATCCAACCGCGGCGACTCCGTTCCTGGTTACAAACTGGCAGAACTGCGTGTCTTTGTACCGCGCGTTGTCGGCGGGAGAGCTGTAGAGGTACAACACAACCGGCGGATTCTTCACTCCCGCTGGCTTAATAATCCACAAATCGATGGGGTCGAGCTCCCGCCATTGCACGCTGACCAATTCCCGACTAAAACCATTTAGCTCGGCCTTGAGTAGAGGCACTGCCTCGGTCTTCATGCCCGGCGTTAGCTCAGGGCTGCTCCAGTCTTCGTACTCCATGTTCTTCCGCTTTGGGATATCGTTCTCGTCCTTAACCAGGACCGTCTGCCCGCCCGGCATCGCTGGCTTGGCCACATCTCCATTCGCGCTACTGGCGGCGGCAGATCTATTTTGCGCAGGTGTTACAGCGCCACCTTCTTCTCCACCCGATGTTGCGCTTTGTCCTGCAGCTGGTACTTCTGTAGCCGCTTGCTGCGCACGGGCGATACCAAAACAAGCGAACAGCAAGAAGGGCAATAAGAGGACGTAGCACTTTTTCCCTGGATTAGCCGGACGCATAAACAAAATTCTCCTGGTGGATTTTCGCAAGCTCGAAAGGGATGCTCTCGTGACAAAGAGGCAGGCCCCGTAACTGGCGGCCTGCCCCTTCCTTTTCTCAATTTCTACTACGGTTATGGTTAACCTCCGACTTCCTTACTGGAGGTTACCCGTTGCTGCTGCTCCTGTGCCTCCAGCAACTGATACCAGGAAGCCACCCGCATCGCCACCGCACTCGTTAACTGGCGCGGGGCCGTTAGCCGGCGTGCCGGGCGTAGAGTGCGTGCTGCTGCAGGCTTCCGTGCTGAAGTTGATGTAGGTTTGCGTGCAGGTTCCGGTCAGAGCGCTGCTGCCACCAAGGTGAGTGCTGGAGGCCACAGTGCTTGTCCATTCGCACGTTCCGTTTGCGAAGTCCTGATCATCGGGACCGTAGAGGACGTAGTGTTGACGGACGTAGCCAGCGTCGCCGTAAGGCTGCGCTGCGCCACTCGCGCCGAAGGACAGCGTTCCTGAGCTCGCGTCCGAGAACGGAAGCAAGTCAGGCACGCCACCGGTGCGGCCGAAATGGATGTCAGCCTGCAGGTTTTCCACCAGAGCCTCAGCGCCGTAGGCATCGTTCGCCACGGTGCAGCGCGGAGTCGGCAGTAGAGGATCAGACGGGTCGCAGAGCATGCGCAACTCCGACCACGCCGGATAGGTACCATTCCGAAGGTTCGGGAACGAAGGGACGGATCCCCAGATCGCCGTAACCGAGCAGGCGGGCTCAGTCCCGTACGTAGAGGTACCGCCGCAAGCGGGGAGTACACCCCAATCCAGAGGACCAGAAGTGGTGGCCCAGTTTACCGGTTGTCCGGGCTCGCCGCCGCTGCCGTTATACGCGGTGAACAACGGATCGACTCCGTCAATCATCAGATAGCCGTACTTCCGGTTGGCAGACAACTTCGATACGTTGCCGAAGCTGAAGAACGTATAGGCAATCGAGTCTGGCGTATTCAGCACGCCCTCGCCAGAAGCCGTGCCGGTCGCACCGTTCGTGACTTCACCAGTACCGATACCGCGAATTCGGCTTCCCTCAGTGCTCGCGCCTTCGCCGCCGAACTTCGCGGGGCACTGCAGGTTCAGTGGGTTCGTGTTTGGCTGTCCGATTACTACGTTCGTTTCTTGCGAGATATACGGCGCCCGCTCGTAGCTGCCGGAGCCATTCGTGCCGAGACTGCCGCCCGGGGTACCGTAACGGCGGAACTCGGTGTACTCGGTGGTGTTGTAGGTACCGGAGAGAGGTTCACGCAGGAAGAGCGTGATCGGTTCCGCGGTGCCGTTTGGGGGAGTGACTCTGAATCCCTGAGTGTTCGGGTCCAGAGGCCACGTGAATGCAGAACTGTCGGTCTCGCAGTCGCCGCCGGAGAACAGGTTGCCCAAGGGGCGACGGGTCGGATGGCAAGCAGCGGTGGTCTGGTTCGCTACCTTCGAGCAATAGCCAGTCGTTGGAAAGCTAAGGTTCGGGAAGGTGTGCGTTACAGCTGGCCAGGGGTGCTGGTCCCACACGTTGCGATATTGGTAACTGCCATCAGAGGTATAGGCCACGCTCAGGCAGTTAGGGGTCGGCGTAGCGCCGCAGGCTGCCTGGGAGGGAATGACTTGTCCCAAGCCCGTTGTGGTGTTGCTGCGATTGGCGACGAAAATGATCGGCGATTCGCCAACCGGGTAAACATTGATCGTCGAGGATACCGACGAGCTAGTGATAGGATCGGTGCCTCCGGGCAGCGAGAACTCGACTGGTGTCGCCACCGCCGTGCTGCTCGGTTCGGCGCTCTTGATTCCCGTTCCAACCGGCCCAGGACCGTAATTCAGCGAAAACGAGTAGATGAAGTTGTCAGCGGTGGTGGGAACCGTATCGCCGCCGTACGGGGCGGGCACGCTACCCAGGATTCTCTCAGTGGCCAGTTTGGCATCTTCAGGACGGATATCGGTCATGCCAGCGGTAAGCGCCGTTCCCGACGCGCCCCCGAGCGCCGTCCATACATCAGCCGGAATACCCGCTGAGTCGGTGCTGCCGTCGCCCCACACCGTAATAGCGTTGACTCCGGCAGTTGTTTGAGCGGCAGTGTTCACCACAAGCTTTGCCCGAGGCACTGCCAGGAACGTGCGCACGCCAACGGTGGAGTCAACCGAAAGATACGACCAGACATCAGTGTCGTTTCCAGTGGTGGTGTCGGTTACATAAACCACCCAGAAGTTTCCGAATTCCTCCGGGATGCCGCTGGTTCGGCTATCTACTGCGCCAGCCAAAGCGCCCGCGGTTTTGACGGTCCAGTGCGAGACTGTGCAGGCGTCGCCTACCGTTGTGCCTGACGGTGCGCCTGGCGAGACCACCGCGATCAGGCCGCTGACGCAGATACCAGCACCGTCAGTCCCTCGGCCAAGATCGTTGTAGGCTGCCACCGCAAAGCCTTGCCACATTGCCGAAGACCCGGCGCCAATGTAATGCACGACCTGTGCATTGGCGACGGGAACCACGGCTGCAGTCGCGGCGATTGTTACCACCGCGAAGAGCATTTTCATCCTATTCATCAGTGAATCTCCTTGTAAGTGTTGTCGGCATTAGTGAGAACGTATCGTGGCAGTGCAGCTCTCGAGCCTGCAGGCCAAAGGAGGCGGTGCGATAAAGATCGAGGAACAGGCTAGACGCATTTCCACGCGACCCGAACGGTGGCAACCAGACAAACGCGCCCCTGAACTCTCGCGGCCAATATCTACAAGTTTGGTGATAGGAGAATGACCCATTTATGAAATTCGGATGAATTTCTTGATTAGCTCCGATCTGTTTTGTGGAAATCGAAGAGCGAGAAGCGCTTTGATCGCACCATCAAAGGATTTTGCCGAGGTCACGCCAACCGTATCGAAGATGATTCCATTTCGCGTCCGCCGACGATTTCCTTCGCGGGCATTCTGAAAGTTGTTACCTGAAATTAACCATGTGGTCATCGCCGCGTAACAATTTGGGCGTAACTATTTACGTTCTTAGCTTTCGCCTCAGAGTTTCGCGCGCACCCAATCCGAATTCTGGTCCAAATTAACTGCGCCCCTGTCGGGTTCTTAATGAAGAGATTTAGCACCACCGTTTCCTTTGGAGGTCGTGTCCTGTGAAATGGCCGCTAGCAGTGCTGGGCTTAAGTGTGTCTGTCCTGAGCTTGGCAGGAGTCCTGGCGTTTGGAAAAGATGCATCGGTTCCGCAAACGCCTGCACAGGACGCAAAAGCAGCCGTCACCGGCACCGTAAGCGACCAGGCTGGAGCCGGGGTGGCAGGTGCGACCGTAACGATGGACGGCGACAAGGGATCGGCGCCAAGCGCAACGACCGACGGCCAGGGCCTGTACGCGATCACCGATCTGCCCGCCGGAACTTATACGATGTCCGTCGTATCGCACGGTGGAAAACTTTTCCAGGCTAACTTGTTACTGAGCCCCGGCCAGGTCCTGACGATGAGCGTCGCCGGTGCGCTACCGGGCCCGTCAACTCCGTCCGCGGATCAAGCAACTGCTCCAGCAACAGGTGCCGCGATCACCGGTACCGTGAGCGACCTGGCGGGAGCCGGACTGGCTGGTGCCACGCTGTCGATAGACGATGGCAAGGCTGCACCCCGGACTGTTGCGACGGATGGCCAGGGTTTATATGCGATCACCGACTTATCCGCCGGATCCTATTCGTTGTCCGTCCTCGTGCAGGGCGCAAAGATCTTCCAGGCGAATTTGACATTGGGTTCAGGACAAGTGTTGACGATGAGCGTGGCCGGTGCACCCGTGGCTCAAACATCGTCGCTCGCTCCTCCATCATCGCAGGCGCCAACTGCGCCCGCCCCAAACACTCCTGCCGCAGGCTCACAGCCGGTCGGCGCTGCTTCTCCCGCCGCCACACCCGCAGCTCCGGCCCCGTCCGACCAGTCAACGGCATCACCCGCAGCTCAGACCGCAGCGCCATCGGTTGGGGCTTTCAGCGGTCCAGGAATCGGAGGCTCGGTCACCGATGAAACAGGAGCCGTCCTGGTAGGAGCCACCGTAAAGGTCAGCAACGCCTCTGGCGTCGTGCAATCGGTAGTGTCAGACGATAAAGGCAGTTACGCTTTTCGCGATTTGCCCCCGGGGTCCTACAACATCACGGCCACGATGCAGGGATTCAAAGCTTTCGAAGCCGACGGCGTCACACTAGCCCCAGGCCAAAGCCTGCCGCTCGATGTGTCGATGCAACCGGCTGGAGAAGAAACCAAAGTTAACGTCGAAGGACAAAAAATCGGCGAGGTGGAAACCGAAACCGCCCAGGTTTCTGGAACCATCACTCAGAAAGAGGTTTTGTCCCTCGGCCTGAATGGCCGTAATTTCACTCAACTGATTGCCCTGACGCCCGGAGTAACCAACCAGACTGGACAAGACGAGGCCCACGTCGGCATCACTGGCAGCGTGAAGTACAGCGTAAACGGCGGCCGCGTGGAGTACAACACCTTCGAGGCCGACGGTAGCGATGTGCTGAACGCCGGCTTGAACGGCGCAGAAAGCACTCTCATCGTCTATCCCAGCCTCGATGCTATCCAGGAAGTCAAAGTACTCACTTCGAATTACGGTGCGATGTATGGCCGCACCGCATCGGGCACTGTAATGGTGACCACCAAGAGTGGCACGCCAAAGTGGCACGGGGATGGCTACGAATTTTTGCGAAATGAGGCGTTCAATGCTCGCAACTATTTCGATCCGCCAGGAAAAGCTCCGCTCTACCGCAGGAATGATTTTGGATTCACGATCGGCGGCCCGCTTTTTATCCCGAACGCTTACAACACCAATAAGGACAAGACCTTCTTTTTCTGGTCCGAGGAGTTTCGTTTCGAGAAGTCTCCTACTGATCAGCAGCCCGATTTCAACCGCGGCGTTCCATCGCTCGCCGAACGGCAAGGAGACTTCAGCGACGTTTGTCCGCCTTACGTCTCACCGTTCGCCTTTAATCCAGCCCAATGGCCCGATTGCCCTAGCGCAGGATTGAGCAGCGTCAATTTCGGCTACCGCCTGATGTTTCCCAATAACAACATTGCTCAACTGAACGCGTTCGGCGGACTCGACCCCAACGCGGTGGCCTTGCTCAACACCAATCTGATTCCCTTACCCAACTCCGCAACGGGTTGCAACTCGAGCATCGGTTCTTGTTACGACGCCGTGATTTCCGAACCCACTCATTGGCGCGAGGAATTGATCAACCTCGATCACAATTTCACCTCGAAGGTTCAGGCTTCGTTCCACTATATTCACGATGCCTGGAACACCATCGTCCCCGTTCCGCAGTGGCAACATCTCCCGGGCAATGTCGTCAACAGTTTTCCCACCGTGCAAAACAAATTCGTAGGACCGGGAATCGTGCTGGCAGCGCGCCTGACACAAACCATCAGCCCTACACTCTTAAACGTCACCACTGGCAGCTTCACGAACTCCCACATCACTCTTGCGAACACCAATGGCCCCGGCGGAGCCAACTATCTACGTCCAGCGGGATTGGGTCAGCCGGGTGGTCCTTGCCAGCCGGGTGGTCCTCCGGGCATGCCGAACGGAAGCACAAGCTGCCCCCTGGGAGCGATCTTCAACAACGGCTTCGGAGGCAAAGCCCCCGGCATCGTCTTCACCGGCAGCAACCAGGCTTACGGAGGCAGTGGGTTCACGGCCGACACTTCCTACATGCCGTGGGAACATACCAATCCTGCGTTCAGCTTCCGGGACGATCTCAGCAAGGCAATCAAGTCGCACACGCTTCAATTTGGCGTGCAGGTAATTTTTTCTGAGAAAAACGAAACGAACGAAAGCACGGCAGCCACACCCGGCGACGTGCAAGGGCTCTTGACCTTTAGCAACATCAATGGTGGCGTCGAAAATACCGGGAACGCCTTCGCCAACTTTCTTACGCTCTTCAGCGTCGTCGGAAGTCCGAATTCAATTCAGAGCTATACCCAGGACAGCGCTCAATCGCGATACTACAACCGGTATCGGATCGGGGAGCCGTACATCCAAGACGACTGGAAAGTCAACTCGCGGCTGACTCTGAATCTGGGAGTTCGCTTCAGCCTCTTCGGCCTCTACCACGAGCGATATTTAAGAGAGTGGAATTGGGTTCCTTCCGCCTACAATCCGACGCTTGCTACGCAAGTGGGAGTAGATCCGACCACGGGACAGCTGGTCAGCGGACCGCAAAACACTCCGATTCCAATTAACCTCAGCAGTCCGGATCCTCACCTGTTGAACGGATTGGTGCAGTGCGGTACGAACCACGTTCCCGCCGGCTGCATGTCCGGCCACCTCTTCAACCCTGCACCTCGCGTTGGGGTGGCCTGGGACCCGTTCGGCGACGGCAAGACTTCGATCCGCGCCGGCTATGGCATGTTCTTCGAGCACGGGACCGGTGAAGAGGCCAATACCGGATCTCTTGAGGGGAGCGCCCCGAATGTGCTCAGTATGACCCAGAGATTTCCGCAGAACTATGGATGCATCGGGGGCTCCGCAGTAGGTTGCGGCGTTCAGCCGGGCGCATATCCACTCAACGTGACGGCAATTCCCACTCGAGCCGTGTGGCCCTACGCGCAACAGTGGAGTCTAAGTGTGCAGCGCGAACTGCCGAAATCGATGGTCGCAACCGTCGCTTACGTGGGCAGCCGCGGAACTCACCTGACCGTTGAACGCGAACTGAACCAGCTCAAGCCCTTACCAGCTGCTTTGAATCCGTTCGGCATTCACCAGCCAATCGTTCCGCAAGCTACGGTTGCCGGGTTGCCCGGTGACTGTGGCGGATTCACCGGGCAACCAGGCACTCCCGGCACCTTCCATTTATTGAACGGCACCGTCATCACTCCGCAGGATCCGGCCTATATCAACCTGGAAGCCGCTTGCACCGGTGAAAATGGGGCGCAGAATCTTACGCCCGACGTTAATACTTTGCGGCCTTATCCTGGATTCGGGGAAATTTTCTCGCTACAGAATGTCGCTGATTCCTCCTACCACGCATTCCAGACTACGGTCCGTCGAACAAAAGGACCTCTCACCGTCGGAGGCTCCTACTCTTTCAGCCATTCCATCGACGACTCTTCGGATCGCTCAGACGCCACGCTGGTGAATTCGTACGATCTTCGTTCCAACAAGGCCAATTCCAACTTCGATGAGCGCCATCTTCTGACAATCAGTTACATCTATGCTGTCCCGAATTTAGCCCAGGGTCTGCAGCACATGACGCTCGGTCGCTCCGGTGAGGAGACCGGAGATGGACAGGATCCAGTGGCGCCTGGCGCTCCTTCTCGCCTGCTCCACCTCTTGGGAGATGGTTGGCAGTTTTCCGGAATCACTTCCTATCAATCGGGGACCCCGTTCAGCGTGATCAACGGTGGCAGCACCACAATTTCCGTACTCGACAATGCCGGGGTGGCAAACGGGATCGGCGCCGGATCTTATCCGGACGTCATTGGCGATCCCCACGCTACTCCCCCCAGCGCAGGCAACAACTCCAGAAGCTTTGGCCCCCTGCTGGGAAATCCCGGTGCCTTCGCAGCGCCACGCGGGCTTACCTTCGGAACTGCTGGACGCAACTTCTTCAACAATCCGGGACGACTCAACTTCGATTTGAGCCTCTTGAAACACTTCCCGATCCGCGAATCCGGAGTGCTCGAATTTCGCGCGGAAGCTTTCAACATTTTCAACCACACTCAGTTCCGGCTTTACGATCCGAATTTTGGGAACACCGGCAGCAACACAATCAGTTGTTACGGCGGCCCGAACTATTCGGCAGGGTTTTCTACGGTTGGCGAAACTGGTCCCGGCGGTGTCCCTATTGGCGGGACTGATTGCCTCACGGGTAATTCTTTTCTGCACCCGGTCGACGCCCATCGTCCTCGCACGGTTCAGTTTGGATTGAAGTTTTCGTTTTAGCGACTTGGCTTTTTACATCGATGCTGAGGTAAATATGCAAACGTTCACGCACGCGATTTCCGGGGCACTCATTCGAGGGCTGTCTGTCGCTCTCCTGGTATCCCTTGGATCGCCATCCTCGGCCTTCGGCACCTTAGGTGGCTCCTCAGAATCGATTCAGACCGATCAGGCTCGCTTCAAAGCGAAAATAATCGTCAGGGAGAACAGCTTATACACCGTGCATGAACTGACAACTTCCACTGACATCGTGGTCAGGGAGTACGTTTCCGGCGGACGGGTTTTTGGGGTCACCTGGCATGGCCCGTTTATCCCAGACCTGCGCCAACTCCTGGGAAGCTACTTTCAGCAGTACGAAGCCGCAGCGAAAGCCGAGCGGGATCACCACGTCGGCCGGGCTCCGCTCAACATTCAATTGCCGAGTCTCGTAGTCCAGACCGGTGGTCATATGCGGGCCTATTTCGGGCGTGCTTATGACCCGGAATTGCTGCCCGTGGGAATCAGCCCCGATGACGTACGCTAAAGGAGGAAGTGTGCGAAACCTGCCAACCCTGGCACTCTTGGCATGTCTGATATTTTCGGTCGGGTGCAACTGGGGCAAGGGAACATCGACGCCGTATCAACCGCCCATTTCCATTACCCTCACTCCTAGCCGCACTGTCGTCACCGGTGGCCAAAAGGTAACCGTCACGGCCGCTGTTTATGACCCGGGCAACCAGGGCGTCACCTGGACTTTCTCGCCGCTGAATTTCGGTTCACTCAGTCAATCGACGGCGACATCCGTTACATATACAGCTCCCGCCACTTTTACCGCGCCAACGACAATAAGTATCACGGCCACTTCAATCTCGAATCCCAACATCACTTCATCCCTGCAAATTTCGGCAGCCCCAATCAGTGTTTCTCTTTCTCCACCCTCTGCCCAAACACTGACCCAGGGTACTGAGTTTGCGTTCAGCTCCGCGGTCATAAACTACGAAACCAACGCGGGCGTGACCTGGTCCCTGACTCCAGCCACCGGTGCGGGCACACTGATTAGCCCGACTCCGACTCTCGGTGTAATTTATGCTGCTCCAGCCGCAGTCTCGCAGCCGACCACCGTCACCCTCACCGCGACGTCGCTCGAAAATGCGGCCGCGGTCGCAAGCCTGCAAATCACCGTTCTTCCCTCTAACGGTGGTACCAACGTGGCGATGGTCAACGTCGACGGCGGACCGGTTCCCGGCCAGACCTATGTCAATGGCGCCTTCACCAGCGTGACCTTGTGCAACCCCGGCAGCATTACTTCGTGCCAGACCGTCGATGGCGTTCTAGTCGACACCGGATCCTACGGCCTCAGAATCCTCCAGTCAGAAATACCATTGTTAAAGATCACGAAGCTGACCGATGGCAACGGCAACACTTTGGAAAACTGCGCTTCGTCTGTGGATGGATCGTTCCTATGGGGTCCAGTCTCCCCGTTTGACGTCTACATAGCTGGAGAAATAGCGAGCTCCTCCCCGGTTCAGGTGATCAGCAGCGCGAATGCTGTGGTTCCGAGTGGTTGCTCGAATGGGGGCATCACCAGCCTCAACACGCCACAACTACTGGGTGCGAATGGCATTCTGGGAATTGGACCTGAACCAACGGATTGCATGCTCGGCGGAGTCAACTACTGCGATGGCAGTGTTCAGCCGGTTCCACCAAACATTTACTACGCCTGCCCTCCTGCCGGATGTGCAACGACAGACTCTCCGATAATCGTGCCCGACAGCCAACAGGTCACCAACCCGGTTAGTCTCTTTGGCGATAACAATGGCGTCATACTTCAGCTTCCCGCTGTTTCGGGTGCACAAACCGCGATCACTGGCACGATGACCTTCGGTATCGGAACGCAATCCAACAATTCACTGGGAAGCGCAACGGTGTTGACGCTGGATTCGAGCGATCACTTCACTACTCTCTACAACGGGCAGACCCTTACCAGCAGCTTTATCGATAGCGGGTCGAATGCTCTTTACTTTCCTGATGTGCTGCCCGCTTGCGCCGATAAGGCCCAGTATTATTGCCCGGCCTCTTTAACCAGCCTTTCAGCCACGAATCAGGGCGCAACGCAGGGACAGACTACAGTGAACTTTGCCGTTGATAACGCAGATAATCTCTTCTCATCTTCTTCAACGAATGTCGCGTTCGGAACGCTGGCTGGTCCCCGCGGGACTTTCAATTCATGTTCGCAAGGGAACTCCTCCTGCACCTTCGACTGGGGCTTGCCCTTCTTTTATGGCCGTAGCGTCTACACCGCGATCGATGGGAAATCAGTAAATGCCGCCCCCCAAACGCCGTGGTGGGCATATTAATCGCTTGCTGGCATCCTTATTGTGACTCACACACGTTTGCAATCTTGGACAACGCTTAGCACGATTGTTTGCACGGCAGTGCCGGCCGCCCCGCTCATTGGCTACGCATATCTGGGACTCTTCACCCGATACGTTGCGGACGACTTCTGCGCAGGCCGGAACCTTGCGACGCGAGGATTTTGGGGCAGCCAAATCTGGACTTATCAAACTCACTCGGGCAGATTTTTCTCGTATTTCACCCGGATCAGCGCGGCTTTTATCGGACGGGATCAAGAGACACATCTTGTCCCTGTCATCTTTCTGATTTGCTGGCTGCTTGCGACCACATGGGCATTTTTTCAGCTCACGACGTTGCTGAAGTGGCGCTTGCGCCTGCTTCCTTCTTCATTATTTGCCGAGCTGATTGTTTTTGCGATGTTGCGCACCGGCCCTGACCCCGGACAGTCGTTTTACTGGCAAGCCGGCAGCTTTACCTACACCGTCCCGATTATTTTGATTACCGTTTCTCTAGGGCTCCTTCCGCATTTCCTCATCGCACAGGAAAGCGGCGGCAAACACGTTACATCGTTAATCTTGCCTGGGACCTTGGCTCTCTGTGCCGCAGGATGTTCGGAAACAAACGCAATCTTTCAGTGCGCGGGATTTGCGATCGCAATTGTTCTCTGTAGGTGGACGTCTATTCAGCGCGCCCGGCGCATTCTGCCTGTTTTATACTCCGGATTTGCCGCCTCACTCCTCGGATTTCTCATCGTTGCCGCTGCACCTGGCAACGCCGTGCGTGAAGCGGGAATTCGCGCATACACAGCGCCTTTGTCCAAGACCGCTCTTCTGGTCAAGACCATCGCCGCCTCGACAAAATTCATCTTCGACTTTCTGCATGCTCGCCCCCTGGCCGCGCTGGGAGTATTCGTCATCTCACTGGCCCTGGCCAACACTCAACAACCGCAAGCCGATACCAGGCCAGGCTGGCGATTCGCTCTTTCCATAGTTGCCGGCGGATGGGTCGTCACATTCCTCCTTATCTTTAGTGCCATCCTTCCTGGCATGTATGCGTTCAGTTCCCTGCCTCCAGACCGTGCCCTGTTCGTCGACCATTGGGTCCTCCTGCTCGCTTTGATGCTCACTGGGTCTGTATTCGGCTGGCTGGTGAGGAATTGGTATGCAGAGGCTGACCTCGCGGGCTGGCTTGCAACCGCTTGTGCCGTCGCACTTATTCTTCCGTGGGCTGCCAAATCCGCGCACGAAAACTTCGCTGCGATTCCCGAACTGCGCAGATATGCGGCGGATTGGGACAGCGAGGACGCTCAGCTTCGCAAAATGAAGTCAGCTGGCGAACTCGAAATATCTCTTCCCTGGAATGCAAGCGTCGCTAGCAACGGCAACATCGATCAAATCGGTTGGATTTCCGACGATCCCACATACTTTATCAATACCTGCACGGCAGACTATTACGGATTCAAATCGCTCCGCACTCAACACGCAGACGGCAATCACGACGCGCAACAGACAACCCAGCGGGTCACGCCGTGAATTCCTGCTGGGTCAACGAAGCGCATCTTGCACGGAAACTAACGCACAGCCGGGAAAATTCCGAAAACAGTGTGCAGCCCATACGGCTCCAGATCCACTTCTTTCACGCATTGCTTCGCTTCAATATCAAACAGCGCGATGTGAGTAGGCCGCTTCACGGTACCTTGGCCCAGGATGTTCTTAAACCATCGAATATTTTCACTGAATATTGTCTTTCGCATTCGAGTGAATCCCACCCAGATGCGCCGCTCGTCGACCGGCAATAAACCCCTGCACCAGGCCGGCAACATCGGTTGACCGCCCTCTTCCGATCGTTTTTGATCCTGCAACTGCCTGAGATCAATGATCCACTCAGTTTCCAGATTGTGACGGTTAACGGCCACGATCTTTCCATCGACCGCAGTGAAGAAGATCTTCTCTCCGTATCGGAAACCGTCATGAGGACCTTCGCCGGCCACCGCAATCCGCTTCTTCGATCCATTCAGGCTTACTGCATCGCGCTGAAAATAACGTGTAGCCCACACTTCGTCGTCCAGCTCAAACGTGAAATTAGGATGCGCAACGTGGGGTTTCGTGGTTTCAACCTTTCGGTAATCAGTCCCGCGAGAAAAGCGCACCCAGAGCTCTTCTCCCAGAACGCTGTATTCGCCAATGACCTCCCCACGCGGAGTTACCTTGACGACCATGTCAAGCCCTGTGCTGACCACCAACAGATTCCCATCCGCAGTCGGAGTGACATGGTGCAGATCGTTGAAACAAGGCAGCGAAATATAACCAATCCGCGTGAATTCGGGGACGCGGTAGATCAGTACTTCAGTCGTGGTGCATGTGTACAAGGTATTGCCGACAAGCGCCCCGGAATGAAAGTGAGCCCCGGGGCGATCTCCGGGTCGCGCTTCAATTGGACTGTAGTATTCGACGCACGTGCGCGCTGTCCCAGAGTTGGTGTCTACCTCCAAAATAAGCGCAGCCTCGTACATGGCCCATTCATTCTCGTAGGTAGTCTCCTTCAGCCCGGGCCTCCGTTGCCTCCCACCGAGAACGTAAAGCTTGTCCATTTTCCCTAACCTCCCCAACGGCGTGGATGAAACTCTTAGCAGTCGCCTGGTGTGAGTCAGAATCAGATTGAGGACGTTCGGGAATCACCCCAAAACCAGGGTAGAAGTGGCTCCCCGCGGATGACCGCTCTAGCAGACTGCGCTGTCGTGCAGTAAATTGCCCGGTCCTATTGAGAGTTGCAGGCCCGCGCGTGTGACATTTTCGAATCGAGATGATAACAGTTCGCGTTCGATAGCCGCCCCAATCGGCAGATGAATTTTCGGTAAATTCCTCTAGCCCCAATAGCGAACTGCGGAATCATGACGAGCTCGTCGACCGCAATGCCAAGAAAAAACTATTCGGACTCGGCGCGACAATGGAATCAGACCCAAAACACAGCCTCTTTAGCCATCGTGCATAGCCTTCCCTGCCAGGAGTCACAATGATCACGAGCGGACTCGGCCGGCTGAACAGAAGAGGCAGCGCCGCTGAATACCACCGCCCGCTATCGACTGGCACTACTTTAACCCGGGGAGACGACAAGGTTTCCGTTTCCACGATCCGGCCGCGAGGCATAAATACCTCGATTCGTGCTTTCGGAAAAACCTCCATTAGCAATCGCATGTCCTGCTCCCATCTCCCAAATGGAGGGAGCACAACAAGCTTCAGTACATCTGCCGATTCGTGACGCCGCATCCACGGTGTAATACTCCGCGCCAATTCAAACGCCCCGGGGCCATCTGGATAGCATGAGATCGGATCGATTCCCTTGCTGGGCGCGGCCAGGAGTTCGTGGAGAGCCTCCGTCGGAGCTCTCTCCACTGCCGGCTTTATGAAATCCATCTTGAACTGCGAACCGAAGATCGACAGCAACCGCAACTTCTCCGTCATCGCCTCGCCGATATCGACGTACTGTGGCTCCAGCTGCGCTCCTGCATCTTGTAGCACCCGCATTACTTGAGCAGCGTGCGCGGACCAATGCACCGTGTACGGCACCTCCTCGTAGAACCGACATTTTCGGGCCGCGATAATCCCCGGCTTGCTTAGAACTTGTAGACATGCCTCCCTCGCCAACTGGTGATCAACATGACCACCAACGCCCAAGGGCATCCAGATTTCTTCAGCCTCGAAGCTCGTGCAGAATCGTGCGAGCGCTGCAGTCCACTGCTCAAGTTCGCCAGATCCCGGTGATCGAGCGACTAGCGCCCACATGGCGTCCCGATGCTGCCGAAACCATTCGAGCGTCCACCGGCCGTTTCGGTAGCGAAGCGGTGCTTCCAGCAAGTCGAGCGTCCGGTGATGCCCACCAATATGCCTCAAGAACAGGGCGGATTCCGCCTTACGCAACGCTGTAACTTCAGAGACGTCAAAAAACTCCCGGTCTACCTCGTAATAGCTGGTGAAATTGCTGACTCCGGCTAACGTCAGCACCGTAAATTCACACTCGTTTCGCCGCAACCACATCGTGCCGGCCAAACTCAGAGCAGCATCGTCCATGTGAGGCTCAATGACGAGGATGCGGCGGCGCCCTTCTGGAAATCCCGCTGGCGGCAATTCGCAGACGCCCAGACTCGCGAACCGCTCGAGAACAACATCCACGCCCGCAAAGCGGTTTCGCAAATCCGCGATGCTCGTCCTTCCATCCACAGCCTCCCATATCTCTTTTTCGGAATCTGAGAGCGTCGCGTGCGCTTGGCGGGAGATCAGGAAATACAGCGCTCCATCTCGTGTGTGGAAATGGGGTCTGCGAATGGGAACAACATCACCAGGCAGGGCCCCATTCAAAACCTGGAGGGCGGACGGCATTTGAGGGATTAACACAGAGGTGGCGGGAACATGGACGGCCGGCTTGCCCCAACACCTCCTGATGCCGCTCGCCCAAAAGATTCTTCAGGTTTTAACTTTCCCGTCATGGAAATCGGTTAGTTTATTCTTCCTGAGCTGCAATGCCCTTTAATCGAGACTTTCTCACCTTCGTACGGCCAGACGTGCGTCCTACCCTTCAGGAGCTCCACTTTGCTCGCGAGAAAGGGTACGGTAGAAGCCGCATATGACGCAGCCATGAAGGCAAAGTAAATAGTAGGTTAATTTCTTCGACTTTCTTCGATAAACGACCCGAGCGAAACCACTGAGAAAACATTTATGGCTCTTAAAGAAAAACTTCCCTCACTGAAAGATCCGCGAAAGTCGAAGCGTCCGCACCAGCCGAAGCGCGTCCCGGCGCTTCGAATCGCAAGTCGATCAAAAGAAGCTACAGCGACTCACCCGGCGCCACTTTCCGCGGAGGCCAGACGGAACTTGATGATCTGCGTTTTGCTGTCAGTCTCGACGGTGATCCTCTATTTTCCCGTATCCGGGCATCCATTCATTAATTTTGATGACAACGTTTACGTCACCGCCAATTCCCATGTAAATAGCGGGTTGAACTGGAACAACTTCAAGTGGGCTTGGACAACGACTACCGAAGGCAACTGGCATCCTCTGACTTGGCTCTCGCACCAGTTCGACTGCCAACTTTTCGGTTTGAATGCGGGTGCTCACCATTTCGTCAATCTTCTGCTTCATTGCTCGAACACTTTGCTCGTGTTCTTGCTACTAAATCGAAGCACCCGGGCAAAGTGGCAGAGCGCGATGGTGGCAGCTCTGTTCGCTCTTCATCCGCTAAACGTGGAATCCGTTGCTTGGGTAGCGGAGCTCAAGAATCTGCTTTGCACTTTCTTTTTCCTGCTTGCGCTGGGCGCCTACGGCTGGTATGCACAAAATCCGCAGGTGAAACGCTACCTGTCCGTCTTCGCCCTCTTTGCGATGGGGCTGGCGTCTAAGCCGATGGTTATAACCCTGCCTTTTGTACTGTTGCTGATCGACTTCTGGCCACTCGGGAGGGTTGAGGGGTGGACTAAGCCTTCCCCCGAATTCCCGTTACCGCAACAGCGGTTCTCCCGTCTCTTGCTCGAGAAGCTTCCGTTGTTCGTCCTTTCCGCGGCCAGCGCGATCATCACAGTGATGGCACAAAGAACTGCAGGTGCCGTTGCCTCACTGGGCTCATGGACGATCACTCTCCGGCTGGAAAACGCAATCCATTCCTACGCGATGTATTTTTGGAGAGCGTTTTTACCGATGGATTTAGCTCTCTATTATCCCGCTCTCTACCTTCAGCTTTGGGAAGCAGGGCTGGCGGCAGTTTCTCTTCTCGCCGTCTCCTGGGTGGTTTACAGGTTTAGGGCACACCATCCATATGTCGTGATGGGCTGGTTGTGGTTTCTAGGAACGTTGATTCCGGTGATCGGTCTTATCCAGATTGGAAGCCAATCCATGGCCGATCGTTATGCGTACATTCCTCTTCTTGGACTGTTCATCGCAGTGGTTTGGGCAGTAGCAGACATTGCCAAATCGACCACATTAGATCAGCGTTGGCTAATCGCAGCCGCTGCCGTGGTGCTATCCGCATTCTCTTTAATCACTGCCCGCCAATTGCATTTCTGGAAGAGCAGTGAAGATTTGTGGGCACACACGCTCCACGTGACCACAAATAACTTCGTAGCCGAGGAAAAGTTGGGCAATGCACTGAGGGATGTCGGTCGCGATGATGAAGCATTGCCTCATTTCTTCAATGCTGTGGAGATTCAGCCGGATGTCACCTCTGCTCGATTGATTCTCGGGGAGTCTCTCCTTCGTCACGGCCGTTATTCCGAGGCGATGGAGCATCTCGATGCGGTCGTCCGTCTCAGCAAAGACCCTTCCGACCTGTGCGACGCCTACGATGGGCTCGGCATCGCGAGCGCCCATATCGGCGACCGAGCGCGGGCCCGGCAATACTTCGTTCGGGCCTTGCAGCTCAATTCGGGCGATCAGAAAAGTCTTTACAACTTGAGTCTCTTGGAAACACAAGAAGGTATCGAGAAGTTATCTGCGGAAGTCTCGTCGCACCCGACGCCGGTGGCCTACTCAAACCTTGGAGAGCTCTTCGAACGTGTCCACAAGACCGCCGAAGCGAAAGGCGCTTATGAGCACGCGTTACGGCTCAATCCAAATCTGGCCGAAGCGAAACTCGCTCTGCAGACGCTAGAATCTACGAGCCAGTAACAATTTGGCTCGCGATGCCTTTTCACGCTTTCGAAGATCTCCGCTTTCCACCCCTCTACCGGCCGACTTGTACAAAGCGGGAGCTGTATCGTCGCGTAAATCTTGACGCATTGATTACTGGTCCACTTCAAGATGTTGAATGATTTTGCCATGTTTACTACGTAAATGGACGTCCCGTCCTGACTGCCTGCGCTTTCAGCATTTATTGCAAGCCCATTTCCCTTTCGCGTATCCTCGTGTCTCCCCCATTGCTCATGAAAGAACCTTGAGTCGCCTTGTGCAAACCCAATTGGCCCCCGCGTCTCAACTTCAAGCGCAGTCAACACGCTTATCGTTCGCGCAGATTGTCATCCTCGCATCGCTTGTTCTCTGGCTATATGGTCCCATTCTTGTTCGACTCTTCATGCAGTGGTCAACCGATCCTGATTTCTCGCACGGGTTTCTCGTTCCTTTATTTTCCGGATTTCTGGTTTGGCGAGATCGCGCGCGATTCGCCCAGTTAGTACCCCGGCCATCGTGGACCGGACTGGGTCTGATTGCATTTTCCCTGTTCACTTTGATTGTTGGTCGGTTGGGAGCCGAGTTATTCCTCGCCCGATTCTCCCTGCTCCTTCTCCTCGCTGGCATGATCGTGTTTTTTCTGGGATGGAATTTCTTCCGCGCCGCTTTATTTCCCTGGGCTTTTCTGGTTCTGATGATCCCGATCCCTGCGATCATGTTTAACCAGATTGCATTTCCGCTTCAACTGTTAGCCTCAAGACTCGCGTCAGCCACTCTTCCTCTTTTCGATGTCCCTGTTTTTCGTGAAGGCAACGTCATCAATCTCGCCACTAAGTCGCTTGAAGTCGCGAAGGCATGCAGCGGAATTCGCTCTCTCTTGTCTCTTATTACTGTGGCGATCATTTACGGCGTCCTGACCGAAAAGCGATTGTGGGTGCGCACTCTCCTTGCTCTCGCATCCGTGCCGATCGCCGTGATGGCCAACGGTATTCGAATCATCGTCATCGGCTTGCTGGTCCGATATTGGACCCCGGATGCAGCTGATGGATATTTTCATGCCTACTGGGGATGGGTGGTCTTCGTTCTTTCGCTCGCGATGTTATATGGTCTTCATGCCCTCGTCCGCAATCTGTGGCGCGATGGGGGCACACACGAATGAAATCTTCCAGGCTTCGTTTCGCGTTGGCTGCGCTGATGCTCGTCTCCACAGGGCTTTTCCTGCTCACCAGGCCGTACCGCGAAGTGAATCCCGCTCATCTCCCTCTGCGATCATTTCCCAACGATATTGGGACCTGGCGAGGTACAGATCTTCCGATCGCAAACGACGTCCTTACAACGCTCGGATCGGGCGATTTCTTACTTCGAAACTACGAGGACCAGCAACAATCTCGGCCGCCCATCGACCTCTTCATCGCTTACTTTCCCAGCCAGCGCAGCGGTGACACAATCCACTCTCCGCAAAACTGCCTGCCGGGAGCTGGATGGACGCCAATCCAGGTGAGCCGGACCGTTCTTTCAGTCCCGGGTCACGCACCGTTTCCGGCGAACCATTACGTCATCGCCAAAGGAGATTCCCAACAACTGGTTCTTTATTGGTATTGGGCTCACGACCGCGGTGTCGCAAGCGAATATCTGGCCAAGTTCTATCTGGTCGCGGACTCGATACGGATGCACCGCAGTGATGGTTCACTCGTGCGCATTACGACGCCCTTGCTTCGCGACGAAACTACATCCTCTGCCGAGCAACGCTTACTTCCGTTCGCTGAAAGCATCGTCCCGCTGCTCAAGAGCTTCATCCCTCGTTGATCGTTCTCGGCGACGCTCGAATCAACGGGCAGGGAGTGCGTTTTCCGCTATCACCTTGGCATACCAGTGGGCCGACTGTTTCCAGGTGCGCTGCTGTGTGCGGAAGTCGACGTGCACCAACCCAAACCTCTGCGTGAATCCCTCCGCCCATTCGAAGTTATCGATCAGACTCCACAAATGGTAGCTGCGTACGTCGGCTCCATCACGCATTGCGCGTGCCAATTCCGCAAGGTATCCGCGATGGAACTCAATTCGTCGGCGATCTCTGATCAATCCGCTGTTATTCGGAAGGTCGTTATAGGCGCATCCATTTTCTGTGATTTCGATGACAGGCCGGTTGTACTCCTTCGTAATCCGCATCACGATTTCATATAGCGCCTTCGGATAAACCTCCCAGCCAAGATCCGTCTTCGGCCCGCTCGCAGAACTGAATCTCGTTTCGACGGGAAAGAACTTTCGGAAGGTATCCTGACAATCATCGTTTCCATTTGCCGCGGCAAAGATCGTACGCAGGTAGTTATTTATGCCAAGAAAGTCGAGTGGTACACGAATGATTTCCATGTCACCAGCTTCTACTCCGAGTACTTCCTCCCCAACCTCTTCCAGTGCATTCGGATAAGTGCCCGTCATAGCGGGATGAAGAAACCACAGATTCTGCCATCCGTGCGCTTTCTCAGCGGCCTCCTGGTCGGCAGCGGAGTCAGTGGCCGGCTGACAGGGCCACATGCTAAAGGCGGACCCGACTCGAGCTTTGCTGCGACGACCCTTGATGGATCGAAATGCCAATCCCTGCGCAACGTTTACAACATGGGTTGCGCGAAGGTATGAATTCACATCGGTGCGCCCGGGAGCGTGATACCCGCGGAGGTATCCCAGGGTCGTGAACATCCACGGCTCGTTGAAAATCGTCCATGAGCGCACTCGATCTCCCAATACATCTGCAACTTTATCCGCATAGTCGGCGAAATGCTGAGCCGTCTCTCGCTTTGGCCAGCCGCCATCATCTTCCAGTGCTTGCGGAAGGTCCCAGTGATAGAGCGTTGGAAAGGGTTCAATACCAGCCTTGAGAAGCGCATCGACCAATCGTTCGTAGAAATCCAGGCCGCCTTGGCTCCACGCTCCTTTTCCCGACGGTTGAACCCGGGGCCATGCGATCGAAAATCGATAACTCTTAATCCCCATGCTTCGCATGATCTTTACGTCTTCGGGATAGCGATGATAATGGTCATCGGCAACAGAACCCGTGTGGCCATCCTTTATCTTGCCAGGGATGTGAGAGAACCGGTCCCAGATCGATTCGCCGCGACCTCCTTCGTTCACCGCGCCTTCGATCTGATAGGCGGCCGTTGCGACGCCCCAAACAAAGCCATCAGGAAATGGCACCCTCGAACGGAACATCGACCCCGCGACCGCACCTGCCGCCCGCAGCGGCGTCCACACTTGTCGACCCACACGCCGAAACCCGCGTTTGATGAACCCAGCTCGCCCCATTCTCTTGATCTCCTCTGTCGATCTCAGCTTGGGGCCAACAATGTAACGGGTATATTAAGCGCCGGTTAATTTTTGGCGAAATCACAAAGAGGTTCCCTTCCCATCCTGATCGCCCGTTATCATGTCTCCTACTTGACGCGACCGTATTCTTTTCACGGCACACAATCCTGCGGTGAACGTCGCACGTCGGAGGCAACAACTTGCCGTCTGCAAACGAGTCCGTGATCTTGGACAACACCACCTTGCCAGGAACGCCGAATCAGCGATTCCGCCTTGGTGTGTTGTTGCTGGTCGCAGCCTGGTTTGGCATTCTCGCAGGCTTGGTCGAGGGCGGAGGCCTCCTTTTTTTCCAGGCACTCGACTGGCGATCCTGGGGCATCGTTACCCACGTTACGTCGTCCATTCTGTGGATCTCACCAGTGCTTGATGTCACCTTCTTCGGATCGATCACACTCGTTCTGGGCTTGCTCGCGCGACGGAAACCAAAGCTGCAGAACTTTCGGATTCTGATCTTTCTTCTCACTGCTCTCACCCTGTACGACTGGCTGCTCATCCTTCATCGCCTGACACACCTCGCGTCCCTTCTATTGGCATGCGGCATTGCTACGGTGCTTTCAAAATGGCTGGCGGCACGACAAGCGCTCGCGGTGCGCTTCTGGAGCCGGACTTTACCCGTCCTGTGCGCGGCTCTTGCCGTCATTTTCATCGCGGTTGCGGGCGGAAGTTGGTGGCGAGAAAAACGCGCCTTGGCCGATCTACCCGCTTCTGTGCCCGGTTCGCCAAATGTCCTGGTCGTCGTCATTGATACTCTCCGCGCTGATCATCTTTCTGCCTACGGCTACCCTCGAACCACGACGCCGACCATCGACCGCCTTGCCCACGAAGGCGTGCTCTTTGAAAACGCCGTATCCGCGTCTTCATGGACTTTTCCTTCGCATGTCTCCTTGCTGACGGGCCAATATTTGTTCGAGAACGGTTTAGGCAAGATCCCTCGGCTACGAGTTTGGCCGAGCAGAGACCAGACCATCCCGGTGCCAATGATTGGAGAAGATCTCGAGCGCCGCGGATACCGAACTGCCGCCTTCTCCGCCAATCGAGTTTGTTTTGATCAGACTCTCGGTTTCGGACGAGGCTTCCAGCGTTTCGAAGACTTCGATTTCTCTACTTATGACGCGCTCAGCCGAACCATCCTTGGCCGCGAGTTTGGCCGTCTTCTTCTGTCGAGAGGACTGGTGCGGCGCGTGGTCGCGCGTCTCGGATGGCAATATGACGCCGACCTTGAAGGCACAGCTGCAACCTGGAAGACGCACGTACTGGACTCTCGCCCGCAGCGCAAACGCGGAGACGAAATCAATCGCGAGCTTTTGACCTGGATTGACTCTGGACCCCGATCCCATCCCTTCTTCGCTTTCCTCAATTATTTCGACGTTCACGAGTTTTACGGAGGTCCACCTTCTTTTTCGAGGCCCTGGCCTGACGACAAGCCCCTCGACCTGTACGACAGCGGTATCAATTACGTCGATGGTTGCATTGCTCGGCTCATGGCAGAGCTCGCCCATCGCCGCCTCGACCACAACACGCTCGTTATCATCACCGCCGATCACGGCGAGATGTTCGGCGAACACGGATTAGAGAATCACGGGAAAAGTTTGTACTGGGACCTCATCCACGTACCATTAATTTTCTGGTATCCAGGGCGGATTCCGGCCGGAGTAAGGGTGCCGCGGACAGTCAGCACAACGTCGCTGCCCACGACCTTGAGCACTTGGTTGCCCGGACCAACAAACTTCCGCTTTCCCGGCCATTCGCTCGCTCAGTTTTTTGACTCCTCGAATGCTTCTTCGCCCACTTCGGATCCCGCCATCGCCGAGCTCGCGTTCAACTCCTACGAATTTGACTTAAAGACAATTCCCAGGTACTCCTTCCCTTCCGATCTGGAAGGCTCGATGAAGTCTGTCGTGTCCGGTCACTGGCACCTCATCGCGCACAAGTCGCTAGGAAATCAGCTCTATAACGTCGCAAGCGATCCGCACGAAAACAATGATTTGATCAATACCCCGCAGGGTAGAGATATTGCCGGAACTCTCAGCGGCCAATTGCTGGACGTACTCTCACATCGAACTTCGCGCACAGGGCGCGAAAACATCGGCCCCTTGGGCACGGACAAGAATATTCCACTTCCGTACCCTCGCCAGACTTCCGCACGTTCCCAACTCAACGGCTTGTTCACCGTGCGAGCAAATGGCGCATCGACAGTCCAGCTTGAGATGCAACCTTCAGAATCGTCACAAGCGTTGAGTCCGATATTCGCGGTGGAAGATGCTTTCGGAAAGGTCCTCGGCTCCTGCCGCAATCCGGAACATGACCGCCCCTCTGCATCCAGAGCTTCCGTTCCCGCGCCCGGGGCGTCTGATAGTCTGTGCCTAAACATCAGCGTCGACGAAAGCGCTCACAACTCTCTTCGTTTGCAGCTTCTTGTGCCCGGGAGCCCTGGCGTGCCCGTTGACTTGTTTCTTCGTGCCGCCGACTGGGATGGAAAGAAGATAGCGGCTAGTTACCGAATCCTCGGGAACGAGCCTTCCGAATCAACTTCTCTAGCTGCTGAAGCTGGAAACAAACGATCATCGATGACTTTTGCCCTGGCTTCACATGAATGATCGTGTCTGTGATTTCGCTGCACCCGTACGTCACGATTTTTGAAAGAGGGGAATGCAATGCATATGACCTTACTCGCCTACTACGGTGGTCCTGACCAAATCATGACTGTGACATCGGGGCTGGCAGGATTATTCGGATTACTGCTCATCTTCTGGAACAAAATGGTAGCAACTTTTTTTCGGATCTTTCGACTTACGCATTCATCCGACAAAACGGAACCTTCCAAAGATGAAGAAACCACTCTGAAGAAGTCTTCTTAAGTAAGGATCCGACTCTTTGGCCAAGAAAGTCATTGTGATTGGTCTCGACGGCCTCGAGCCCAGCATCGTCGAAACGATGCTGGAACGCGGCGAATTGCCCAACCTTTCTCTCATCCGCCAATCCGGCAGTTTCACGCGCCTGCAGACCACTTATCCAGCCCAAACACCGGTCGCCTGGGCGTCATTCGCGACGGGAACCAATCCTGGCGGGCATGGTATTTTCGACTTCATCCGGCGCGACCCGCAAACCTATCAGCCTGACGCCGCCCTCAGTGATTTTCAGCGCCCCAAAAATATTTTGGCTCCGCCGCGCGTGGTGAATCAGCGCAAAGGGATTCCGCTGTGGGAGGTACTCACCCACAGGGATATCCCAAGCGTGGTTCTGCGTTGCCCTTGCACCTTCCCTCCAGATGCTCTCAAGGGTCGGATGCTCGCGGGGGTGGGAGTCCCCGATCTGCGCGGCTCCCAAAACAAAGGCACTTTTTATACTCAGAACTCTTCTTTATGCGCTCAGGAAAATGAGCAAGTCGTCCAATTGCCAGCTGGCCGTGACGTTCGAACTTATATCATCGGGCCGCGCAACACCCGGCAATCGCCCCATGCTGACACCCACTGCGACATTCGAGTACAGGTGGAACCCCAATCCCACAAGGTGACGATCGAAACCGGCGGAAGCCCGGCAAAAATCGAAATCGCCGAAGGAAGCTGGAGCGAATGGGTACGATTCAAGTTCAAGCTCTCGCTGCTGCAGTCAGTCAGCGGGATCGCTCGATTCTACGTTCGCCAGCTTGAGCCCCATCTCGAGTTGTACCTTTCAGCGGTGAACTTCGACCCGGCCGCCCCATTGTTTCCTCTCTCTTCTCCCGGCGACTATGCCAAGGATCTTTCAGAAAAGATCGGTCTATTCTCGACGCTTGGTATGGCGGAAGAACATAACGCCCTGAACAACGGCCGCCTCGACGAACGTGCCTACCTTCAGCACTGCAATCTCGTTCTTGCTGAGAGAGAGCGATTGGCCCGCTACGAACTCGATCGCTTCCACGAAGGCTTCTTCTTCATGTTGTACGACACCCCAGACCGTGTGCAGCACATGATGTGGCGCTTCCGCGATCCCGGACATCCTGGTTTCAACCCTGACCTTGGCCGCGATTACGGCACCTTGATCGAAGAGCATTATCAGCGATGTGATTCCCTGCTCGGCTCGGTCATCGAAAGGACGGACGAGAATACTCTGCTCATTGTGCTCTCCGATCATGGATTTGGAACATTTCGCCGCTCCTTCGACACGAATACCTGGCTGTGGCGAAACGGACTGCTCAAGCTTCGGGATGGGCGAAAACCCGGCGAGGAGTCGGGCGAGGGTTTCGCCGAGGTCGACTGGTCGAAGACCTCCGCTTACGCTGTCGGCTTGGGAGGAATTTATCTGAACATGAAAGGACGCGAGGGCACTGGCACCCTCGAGGAAGGAACGCAAGCCGATGCAGTGCGTCGTGCAATTCGACAAGGGCTGGCTGATTTCCCGGACTCGGCAACCGGGCGGCCTGCCGTTCGCAACGTCGCTCGTCGTGAAGATGTCTACTCCGGGCCTTTTGCGCACAATGCCCCCGACCTTCTGGTGAACTTTTATCCCGGATTTCGTGTTTCCTGGCAATCAGCTGTCGGCGGCTTTTCCCGCGAACTGATCGAAGACAACACGCGCCGGTGGAGCGGTGATCACATCGTCGCGCCTGAGTCCGTCCCGGGAATCCTCTTTATGAACCGTGCTGCTCGCCACAACCACGCTCGGATTATTGATCTTGCTCCCACTATCCTGAACTACCTCGGTGCGACCGCGCCGGCAACCATGGAGGGGAGGTCACTGCTCTGAAATGAAAATCTGCGTCATCAGCCTCGAAGGCGCCGCGCCAGAAATCGTCTTTGGAGAAGAGCGGCTCATCAATGTACGCCGGCTGATGGATTTGGGTACTTACGGCCACCTGCAAAGCATGACTCCACCTGACACAGGCCGCGCTTTAATGTGGATGTGCGCCAGCCGGGACCCGGGGTTGCCTGGAGATTCCGAACTCACGCCGATTTGGGACCAGTTGGCCCACGAAGGCAGGAAGTCCATTCTTTTGGGAATGCCACCCGGCTTACCTCACCCCATCGACGGCATCTGCATCCCAGACTTCCGCGCACCAGGCGATCAGTTCAACAGTTCGAGCTTTCCTGCCGATCTCGAAGCGAAATTGGCGGAACTTTTTAACGAGTATCCGCTGACTCGAAAGAGCCCCCATGCCCATCGCAACGAACTACAAGACATTCTGAGCATCAGCAAGAAGCATTGGAGCTTGGCGCATTGGCTGCTGGCAGAAAAAGAGTGGAACTACTTTCACTACCTTGACGTTGGCCTGAACGAAATGCATGAGCGTACGGGCTCCGCCGATGGAAACGCCCTTCTCAATTACTACATCTGGCTGGATGAGCAGATTGGGGAGTTGCTCGCCGTGCTCGACAGCGAAACCGTCGTGCTGCTCGCATCCACTCGCGCCGCTCAAAGGCCGGAAGCAAGCGACCCTGACCCCGATGCCTGTCTTCGCCATCACCAGGGGATCTTTATCCTGGCGGCGCCAAATTGCCCTCTCGCAGGAGAATATTCAGGCGCGCATGTTCTCGATATCGCGCCCACACTTCTCGACCTGGCGGGTTTCGCAATACCGGTATCGATGCAGGGCCACTCCCTTGTCACCGGAATCGAAAAGAAACCTTGCCTTTCGAGCGATGAGGCCGATCAGTTGATTGACGACCGGCTGGCTGGACTCGGCTACATCTAGCTCGACGAAATCAGTCGTGTCGACAGGACGGCTACCCTGTCCCCTCAAGCCGGTAGCCAACCCCGCGCAACGTCTTGAGGTAGCGGGGATTCTGCGTATCGGCCTCAATCTTTTCTCGCAGCCGGCGTATATACACGTCGACTGAACGTGCAGTCACCGACGGCGCCTCATTCCAGACCGAAGCCAGAAGCTGGTCCCGCGAAAAGACGCGGCCACGATGTGTCGCCAGGTACTCGAGCAACCGAAACTCCCTCACTGTCATTGGAATCACAGACCCGCTTAGCCTCACCACCATCGATGCCAGATCGATCTCTAAATCGCCGAAACGCACGACCTCGGGATCCAAGAGCGAACTGTTAGAAGCACGAATCACCGCGCGCACTCGGGCTACGAGCTCACGTGGGCTGAATGGCTTCGTAATGTAGTCATCCGCGCCCAACTCTAAACCGTGGATTCGATCCGCTTCAACGGTTCTTCCCGTCAAGAAAATAATCGGGGTGAACGATAGCGGTTCCGTCTTCCGGATCTTCAGGCAGATTTCGAATCCGTCGTTCCCAGGCAGCATGATGTCGAGCAGAAACACCGATGGCTTGAGTCGTAGCCCCTCTGACACCACCGATGTTCCATGCGTGAAGCTCTGCACTTCAAAACCGGCAGACCGCAGAGTGAGCGAAATCAGCGCGGCAACATCTTCCTCATCCTCCACTACGAATACAAGTGGACGGGAAGCAGCATTCTTCTGCCTTTGTTGTGAAGTACTCATCGGAAGTCTGGGAAACGAACAGCAGCCTTAGGAGTTTGGCCGCGGCCAGTCTATCGGCGAGATATTGCGCGCAGGTTTCTTTCTTGTTACGTGGCCGTGAATATATCCAGATAATAAGGATGGCAGGTCGAGGATGCCTTTATCGACGCAGCTTCGTGAGATCGGCTCGCGCAATCACCGCCCCGGACCCATCCAGAAAGTAGATGTCGGTTGACTTCAGAGAGTCCTTTCCTCCTCCATCCCTATTCTCAAGCTGGAACGTCACCGTCGTTTTTGGCGAAGTGCAGCCCGTCACTTGCCGGATCTCGCCTTCGGAGGATACTCCGACAGCTTTCCCCGAGTCTGCATGCTTCAAAGTATGCCCCCGAAGCACGACCTCCACCGACCCGGCCAGGTTCTGGCACCGGATCGGAACCGAGACTTGCCATTCCTTCCCATGAGCCTTGCTGACCCTTGCTTCCTCGGCGAACACAACCACCGGTGGGTTCCCACCGGGCGACGCATGCCAGTCAGTCCAGAGATGTTCAAACTCGATGCTTGCCTCGACATACGCCCGCCTCAGTTCCCGGTCTCGCTCCTGCAAGCCAGGATGCATCGAGTACGGAGACGCGTGCGCGCCATCGTCAAACCGAGCGTGCAACACATGATGCAAGGCAGGAACAAAATCCGGATGGTAGCCCGCTCGCGCCATCAGCATCAGCCCCGTCCGATCCGCATTCAGCTCCATCTGCCTGCAGAACCGCGCAAAATCCGACGACGCCTTGCTGGAATCAACCCACGACGACCACGAGAAGCTCGCCGCTCCCAGCGCCAAACCTGCACCAGCAGTATCATCAACTGATTTTTCATACAGGTAGCGGCGTGCCCAATCGCGATGCAACACATGGGCAATCTCGTGTGACAGCACTGCCGCCCACAATCCCCCGCTGTCGCCCGCCAGCTTCGCCAAACCGCTCTCGACAAACACCAGCCCATCCGGCGACGAATAAGCGTTCCACTGCCCATCTTCCACGATGCGCAGTTGCCATTGAAGTCGCGCGCGTGTTGCCGACGGAATCCCCGTCAGCAACCGGTCGAGCACATTCTTCCCCTGGAGATATGGACCCACGGCCGGAACACTCGCCGCAATGACTTTCGCACGCAGTCGTGCCGCCGTCTCCATATCCAGGTTGAATTTTGAAGGGATTTCAACTTCCGGAAACGTCTGTTGAGCTAGGAGGGAGGAGACTTGCAACATCATTGCAAGCCACAAGAAACATCGGACCCGTTTTCCAGTTCCCACGGGCAACAGAGCACTCCTAAACCCGAATTATCCTCCTTCCCAAGGGGCTCGCGTAAGAGAAATCAGAACGGTCCAAACCACAGTAACCCCGAATCGGGAAACACCGGACTCGCACGGCTTGAGCATTTTCCAGACCCCGCAACCGCCTCGCCGATTCTCGCATTCAACCCTAACTTCTCACCGACGGAAGACAGATCCACGATGAGGACGAGAGACCGCAGCTCCGTAGCACCCGCCAATAGGGGTCGCGGCTGATCTCGACAAGGCGGTTGAGATTGATTCCTATCCTGACCGTCAGGACCGAAGTCTAGGCGCGCTGTCGATTCATCACGTCGCATCTGACGCTCAATCTCGCGGGGCGAGAGTAGACCAATCCCTGTATAGACACTGCGAATGAAGCTGGTGAGAATGGCGAATATCGCTCATCTGGAGGTTGAGTTGTGAAAGCAATAACTTACGCAGGCGCAAACAAAATGTCGGTTTCCGACCATCCGAAACCGAAATTGAAATCTCCGACTGACGCAATCTTGAGAGTAACAACCAGTGGAATCTGCGGCAGCGATCTTCACATGTACGAGGGGCGGACACCCCTTGAAAAAGGAACCATCGTCGGACACGAGATCATGGGTGTGATCGACGAGATAGGCGACGCGGTTTCGAGTATCAAGAAAGGTGATCGCGTCGTGCTTCCATTCAATATTGCATGCGGATTTTGCTACAACTGCCATCGCGGCAACACCCATTCGTGTTTGACCATGAATCCGGAAGGCACGAGTGCCGGATACGGATATGCCGGTATGGGGCCGTATGCTGGAGGACAGGCAGAGTTTGTTCTGGTGCCGCACGCCGACTTCAATTGCCTGAAGCTTCCCGGCACGCCGGGTGATGAGTGGGAAGATGATTTCCTGCTGTTGTCGGATGTGTTCCCCACCGGATACCACGCAACCGAACTTGCCCGTGTTACTCCCGGTAAGACGGTCGCGATTTTCGGGGCAGGACCAGTAGGACTCCTCGCCGCCTATAGCTCGATTCTGAAGGGCGCTTCGGAAGTATACGTCGTTGACAATATCGCGGAACGCCTTCAGAAGGCAGAAGAGCTTGGCGCGATACCCGTCGATTTCAGCAAGGGCGATCCAGTGGAACAGATCTTCAAAATCAGAAAGAAGAGCAAGGGAATTCAGGAGAGCCACAGACCGGGAGAAGAAAAATTGGAAGGCGTTGACTGCGCGATCGACGCCGTCGGATATCAGGCGCGCGATGACAAGCATCCCAAGAAGGAGAAGCCAACACAGGTGTTGGAAAATGTTATTCGGGTGGTGAACCCTGCAGGGGCGGTTTGCTTGATCGGCGTGTATATTGCCCCCGATCCGGGTGCTGATGACAAGGACGCCAAGAAAGGTATATTCCCCTTCCCGGTGGCCGATTTCTTTGACAAGGCGCTTACCATCGGCAGTGGGCAGGCGCCGGTCAAGAGATACAACGAATATTTGCGCGACTTGATCGTGACAGGCCGCGCCAAACCCAGCCGGATCGTCAGTCATCACATATCGATTGACGATGCCCCCAATGCTTACGAGAAATTTGATCAGCGAATCGATGGCTATACGAAGGTTCTAATCAAGTTTGGGCAAGACCGGAAGGCTGCCTAGATTTCTGCGACAGTATCCCGCGCCCTCCGCGCGGGATATTTTTTTGCGAAGACCTTGCTTTCCGCTTCACGTCTGTTTTAGGCGGCGAGGCAAGATTCTCGTCTTTTTCCTGTTCTCCTTTCTGTTGCGCAGGGCTGAGATTCTTTCCAACGATGGCAATAAGCCTTTTATAGGGCGAGCCCTCAATCATCGTGACTGAATAAGTCTTTTCGCTGCCTTTGGGGCGGTCTCGTTCGAAATATCGAATTCCGGAACCGCGGCCCAGTCACGTTCATTGGCCTCGGCGGAATGCCGGCGGCGTTTTCCTGGCCATTTACGGGATGAGGCAAGAGCAGACTCGCAGTCTAAGATAAAGACGAACAAATGAAAGATAGCGGGGCTGCTTTCACCAGCGCCTCGAAGCGAGCAGCAAGGAGGCGGCGAGCACAGCAAGGCCTGCGCCGATCCAGCCGCGGCCGAAGCTAGCCTTAAGCTCCCAACTCCTCTCGTGTGCCCGTTGGTCGAACGCACCGTGAGCGCCGTGATCTCCCTTTACCGGATTCCACAAATTATCTGGCCGCTCCGGGTCTTCTGGCTCCGAGGTTTGCTGGGCGTCAAAGCCTGTCTTGCCGAGGTAGCGGTCGAGCCAGCCGGGCGCAATTTTGTTTCCGATGATTGCCTCGACTGTCGGCCAGCCCACGTAAATCTCGCGCCGCGAGTGATGAGCAGCCCAGTAAATCGCCCTCGCTCCGACTTCCGGCTCAAAAATGGGAGGCACAGGCTGCGCCTTGTGTTTCAAACGGCTCTTAACCCACCCAAATTGCGGCGTATTCAAGGCTGGCATTTGCACCATCGTGACGCGCACGCTGCTTTTATCGTGGATCAGTTCGCAGCGCAAAGAATCCGTGAAGCCGGCAATCGCGTGCTTAGCGGCGCAGTAGGCGGATTGCAGGGGAATACTTCGATAAGCCAACGCCGAACCCACCTGAACGATCGTTCCGCGATTGCGAGGCAGCATGCGCTTCAAAGCGGAGAGCGTGCCGTAAACGACGCCAAGGTAAGTGACGTCGGTGACTCTTTTGTATTCGTCCGCCTTCATCTCCTTCACAGGCGAGAAGACCGATGCCATCGCGTTGTTCACCCAGATATCAATGGGCCCGAACTCATCTTCGATGGCGGCAGCAGCATTCTCGACGGCATTCGCATCGGCTACATCAAGACGTAGCACCAACGCTTTGCCCCCCGCGGACTCAATCTCGCGCTTCGCGGCTTCGAGTCCTTCGATGCCACGGGCGATGAGCGCAACCCTGGCGCCATGGCTGCCAAACTCCCGCGCAGTCGCTCGACCTAGTCCTGCGGACGCGCCGGTAATGACGACGACTTCGTCTCTCAATTCAAAAACCCTTTCTTGAGCGCTAAATCAATTCCCGAACCTGGTCGGAGATTGTGGTCAGCGCAATTTTCTTCCGGTTCGGCTCCCCGCGTGCCAATGATTCGGCAAAGTGCAGAGCCTGCTCCGCTTTTACTTTCGCTGGCATGGGCGGCTCGAATGGATCGACCATTGCCTGCAGAATCGCGGGTCCGGGAACGGCGAGGAATTCCTCCAGGGCCCGTCCGCACTCTGCTGGATCTACCACGCTGAAGCCGGCTCCTCCGCACGCATGCGCGAAAGCGGCGAAATCGATGGGATGCAAATCAACCCCGTATTCCGGATTGCCCAGGAATACCATCTGCTCCCATTTGATTTGCCCAAGCGTATTGTTCTTGATGATCACGACCTTGATGGGCAACTTGTATTTAACGGCCGTGACGAAATCAGCCATGAGCATCGAGAATCCGCCGTCGCCAACAAACGCAACGCACTGCCGGCTCGGGTAGGCGATCTGCGCCGCGATCGTGTAAGGAAGTCCTGGTGCCATTGTCGCCAGGTTTCCGGACAGAGAGTACATCTGGCCACGGCGCGCGCGGATATGCCGCGCCCACCACGTTGTGATCGTGCCGCTGTCGCTGCTCACAATCGCGTCATTGCGCAAACGCTTCCCCAGTTCCCAGGCCACAACCTGTGGCTTCATTGGCTTCTCGGTGCGGGTAGCGCGTTTTTCCATCAGTTCCCACCAGTCTTTCATTCCGGCCTGTGCCGCTTGCAGGAACTTCCGGTCTTCTTTGCGCTTCAAAAGCGGAAGGAGTTCACGCAACGTATTTCTACTGTCGCCGACCAGCCCGACTTCGACCGGGTAGCGAAGCCCGATGCGCTTCGGATCAAGCTCGATCTGCACTCCTCTGGCTTCGCCCGGCCTTGGCATGAATTCGATATAGGGGAAAGAGGTTCCGACCATAAGCAAGGTGTCACAGTCTTCTAATGCCTCTTGCGAAGGTCTGGTTCCGAGAAGACCGATGCCTCCCGTGGTATACGGACTATCGTCGGGCACCGCGGCTTTGCCAAGCAACGGTTTCACGATCGGCGCGCCGAGCAGCTCAGCCGCTTGCTCCAGTTCATCGGTCGCATTCAGGGCGCCCCGCCCGGCAAGAATGGCCACCTTTTTCCCTTGATTCAATATGTCTGCGGCGCGTTCGAGATCAACACGATCCGGAAGGCGGGCGCTTCGCGCATACACGTCGGAGCTGTGATGGGCGATGTTCCGACTGGATGCCTGTTTCTTCTTGACTTCCTTTTCCTGCAGGTCCACCGGAAAGGTGATGTGAGCTACTCCGTGGTAGGCCAGAGCTGTTCGACAGGCTAAGTCTGCGATGTTCTCCACATGGGTCGGTCCCATAATGCGCTCGTTGAACAGGGCGACATCCATAAAAAGCTTGTCGAGCGCCACGTCCTGCTGTGTGAAAGTACCGATGAGATCGTGAAACTGAAGGCCGGTAATGGCGAGCACCGGCTGGTTGTCAAGTTTCGCATCGTAGAGTCCGTTCAGCAGGTGAATCCCGCCCGGCCCGGATGTGGCGAGGCAAACGCCGAGCTTGCCGGTGAACTTTGCATAACCGCATGCCATGAATGCAGCCGCCTCTTCATGCCGCACCTGGATGAATCGAATCTTGTCTTCGCGAGTGCGAAGCGATTCCATGATTCCATTGATTCCGTCGCCCGGAAGACCGAAAACGACTTCTACGCCCCAGTCCAATAAAGTTTCAATTAATACGTCGGCCGCCGTCATGAAAAACTCCTTCGTCGGAAATCAGAATGTCCCGCTAAGGTTCTGATGCAAGCTCAATCAATGTGGTCCATGGCGGCTGAAATTCTTTCTTCATCGAACCATTGCAAGTTCGCTCTTCTTGAAGGTGCGAGCAAGAATTCTCGCGAGAAATTGCGATTTGTCAGCCCAACCCCTCTTCACTAAAAACTCATCTCATATCAGCAAGATTCGGGCGCTCGGTCGGATGAAGCAATACGGCATTCACTGCACTGATTAAGTACCGGTATCGAAGGAGACCATTGCTAGTTATCGCCGGTAGCGATCGAACGAATTGAGGTGACCAACCAGACGGTGCCAACGGACTTTCCTGAGTCGGATGGCACGCTGGGGTGGACCTCAACCACTCTTGTCCTATGCCGCGAAAAGACTGAGGGGATTCTCGCAGCCAGTCCGTTATCGGTGCCTCGACTTCATCGCGGTTGAGGGTATGCGTTCATCAAACACGCTTCCCAGGCCCCGCACACCGTCGCCGAACACGCAGAGAATTATTTGATCGCAGAGGACCGATTCGTGTGAGTAGGCTGGTTCGTGGCCACGTGAAGCTGGGACTGCCGCTCATCCAACGCTCTGATTAATTCTTTTACCAACGAGCCTAGCTTCTCGGGGTCACTTTCGTTCGCAACGGATGCGCACAGTTCACGCCAATCCTTTTTGTTCGATTCGCTCATGCCACCCTCCCGTCAGCACCCATGAGAGCAGGACGTGAGGAATTGTTCGCATGGGAACGGGCCGACGACCCTGAAGCACCGTTTTGGGATAGCTGCATGATGGCGTGTGAACGAGGAGTATTATCCACGTGCGGAGGACGGCTTCTGACCCGCAACTGACGTTTCAGAGAGCTGATTTGAGCCTGTAGCGATGAGATCGTCGCCCGTAGTTCTTCAATTCTGTCGAGCAATGGAAAGTGCAACGAGCGTGTCCAAACGTCCAACTCTTCAGGTACTGCAATAACCGGACTTCTGTCGCTATTCCCGACGCGGCGAACAGGAAGTCCAATCCGTTCCCAACGCTGGACGGTTCGAACGCCATGATGCATGTAGGCGGCGATTTCTTTCCATCCACTAAGCAGTCGCTTGCGATCGCCTGTACTTCCGGAGAGTGCGGGACGTTGTTCAGGCATGTGCGTCTGAAGGGCTTCAGCAGCTTTATGTTCGGGAACTAAGTTCGGAAGGCGTTGCATTTGATACCTGGGGATACGATGATCCGTCGCAGATTTACTTTGGGAGAGGAATGCTCCGATGACCGACCCTCGATTTATTCCCAATTGCTGCCATTAAAGTCATGGTAGGTCGATTCGATTCCGTTCGTCTGCCTGTTCCTCCACTCAGATAAGTGCGATTCCGCACATACGCTCATTCCACAAAAGGAGTAGAGTTAACGATGTCTCTTCTAGCATCTTTCCGCCGTGCCCTTCGGGCGTCGGTTCCTTGCAAAATCAGATGGCGTTTTCGCCGTGCAAGGAACCCTTATGACCAAAACTCGTGGTGTCTCCACAAAAGCATTTGCACTGCCCGGGAAAGACGGGCATGCCAAAGAAGCAGGAAATCTCATTCTGTTGGCTCTTCCCCCGCAGGAACATGCCACACTTTTTTCTTCACTTGAATTTGTGCGGTTGAATCTTCATCACGTGATGCACGAGGCAGGGGAAGTTATGCGCTCAGCCTATTTCCTAAACACTGGACTCGGCTCCGTTCTTACCGTGATGCCAGATGGAAAGAGTGTGGAGGTTGGGTTAATCGGCAAAGAAGGCTTCGTCGGGACAGCCATCGTATTCGATTTCAAGACAAGCCCTCTCAGGGTTGTGGTACAAGCAGACGCAACCGCTTACCGGGTGGATGTGCCAACTCTGCGGAAACTCTTGCCGGAATGCCCCGTATTAGAAAAACAGATTCAGCGTTTTGCCATGACCCTGGCTATGGAATCAACGCAACTCGCTGCCTGCAACCGCCTGCATGATGTCGAAGAAAGACTGGCGAGATGGCTACTGATGAGCCACGACCGGATCGGAGGCGATACGATGCCGTTGACTCAAGAATTCTTGGGACAGATGCTCGGAACCCGTCGGTCGAGCGTTAGCATGGCCGCCAGCATCTTGCAGAAAGCTGGAATGATTACGTACACACGCGGAAATGTGACAATCGTGAATAGACCTAAGCTTGCGGAAGCCGCCTGCGACTGTTACCAAATAATTCAAGACCAGAAAATCAACTGGCAGGCCGAGACACGGTAGTCAGAACACAGGCCAGGGCGCTCGCAGCAGGATTGCAATGTTCACCAGCTGCTTGCGTGAGAACTTGAAAGCTCCATCCACTCGTCCGCACCCACGATTCGTTCCAAAGTGCTTCCGATTAGCGAGTCCCCGGACGATCGTTTCGATACTCGGTGAGTGCTGATCGCTACAGTGGGTGGCTCGCAATTCACCCGGTACGAATCCAAAGGACCTCACAATCTCTGTTTCGACGCCAGTCGTTTTTCCAAAGCTGAGATGAGAGCGCCGTAATCGGCAGGCTTTACGAAATAATCATCCACCTGCCGCCTTATGCCTTCGACGGCCGTTTCAAAGCCGGGGTAACCCGTGAGCAGCACGATGACACTGGTCGGCTGAGCTTTCCGCATCGCTGTAGCAACTGTGAATCCGTCTCTCGCGTCGGCAATGTTCAGGTCGCAAATCAGGACATCAAGTTGATGCTCATCGATGACTCGTAGAGCTTCTGCGACAGTAGCCGCAATATCCACATCGAATCCGCGTTGCTTAAGCACAGGAACAAGAGTCTTTGGGACGATTGGGTCATCATCAACCACAAGAACACGTTTCGACCGGGAGTTGACGTCCAGCGCCCTTCGCTGTTCAGAAAGTGCGGCGTTCAACTCAGTGATGAGCTTGATGAGCTTCTGGGAATCATGCTCGGCCACGGCTAACTGCGCTAGTTCTCGCCAGTCGCGTTTAGGACTGTTTTCCACCACGAACCTCGGCAATCTCGGTCTTCGAATCAGGTTGGACGTTAGCGGCGCTTCGTGCTGATCTGATTGTAAAATAAAACGTCGCCCCTTTTTCCACTGCCCCTTGTGCCCACACTTCTCCGCCATGCCTGTTGAGGATGCGCCTCACGGTCGCGAGCCCGACTCCGTTGCCCGGAAACTCGGACTTCGAGTGTAGACGCTGGAACGGCTGGAAAAGGCGGTCTGCTGAATGTGGGTCGAAGCCGCAGCCATCGTCTTTAATGAAATAAATCTGTTGTCCGTCCTTCTCGACTGCGCCGAACTCGATCCGGGCATGGTCGTGCTGAGAAGTGTATTTCCACGCATTCCGCAGGAGATTTTCCATCAGTACTCGCAGAAGCTGCGCGTCTCCGTATGCCTCCGCCTTGCTTGGAGCAACGAATTCCACTTTTCTGTCTGGTGCGGCACGCATTAACTCTTGCATGACCGAGCGTGCGATTTCGCTCAGGTTCGTTGGCTCGAATCGCATTGTGCTGCTCGTGACTCGCGAAAGGTTCAGCAGAGCTTCGATCAACTCTGCCATACGTCTCCCGCCGTCACGAATGCTCTCGGCGAGTTCTCTCGTTTTCTGGTCGAGCCTGTCGCCGTACTGAGTCAGCATCAAATAGCTGAACCCGTTGATTGCCTCCAACGGGCCTCGCAGGTCGTGCGACACGGAATAAGAGAAGGCTTCCAATTCCCGATTAGCCGCAACGAGTTCGCGAGTGCGCTCGGCCACGCGAGTCTCAAGCTCATCGTGGGACTTGTGCAATTCCCGAAGCATCTCATTGAAGGAGTCGATCAATACAGAAACCTCGTCCCCTCCGCTCCCGGGAGGCACTCGCGTGGTGTAGTCTCTGCTGCGGGAAATCTTCTGTGCCGTTGCCGCCAGTTGAACAATGGGGGTTGCAACAGCTTTACGAAATGCCGCAGACACCCCAATCGCAGCCAGAAGCGACAGAAAGAGCACCGTAAGGGAAATCCAGGCGTAGCGCCTGAGCCGGGCGTCGATCTCACGAAGGTCAGCCCTCAGATAAACAAATCCGATTGGTTTGCCCTCGGAGGTAATCTGCCGCACCAGCACCAGGTGAGTGCTTCTGAACCAGTGCCCTTCCACCGCCCCGTCGGCAAGTTGCGGGACATTGAGAATACCTTCATCGGGCGCCCTGAGGTATTCGGCAAGCTGTCGGCGGTCTGCGGTGAAAATTCCAGCGGACGTTATGTTTTTGAAATTCTTCAGTGCGGAGAGCGTATTCGTTGCCGCTTGCGGGTCATTGAATAGAATCGCGGACACGCTGTTCGAGGCGATCATCTGAGCCTGTGCGGAGAGCGTTCGTACCAGACTTTCCCGGAACGTGAACTGATCGTAGGTAAAGAAGCCGGCGCAAGCCAACAAGAGTGCCACGCCACTCACGAGCATGTTCATCATCGTGAGCCGATTCGCAATCGATTTTCTGCTCGCCCAAGCCATCACTGCGTTCCCTTTTGCAGTACGCGGACTGCAACCTTCAGCAATTCAGAACTGAGCGTCAAATGACTTTCTTCCGCCGCCGCCAGATTTACCTCGAAACGAATCCTTTCCTGCTGCCTCACCAGCTGTATAATTCCGCCGCGGTCGGCGAAATGATTCATGTCACTGACCGTGAGCAGGCTCAGTCGCTTCGCCGGAGCGAGTATCGAGAGAAGGCGGCTTTCCTCAGAGGAACTAACGAACAGAATGCTGCAAGTCTCCGCGTGCTGCATGTTCACTAGTCTTTGGACGGCGATTTTGTTTCCGTTGATGCTCTCACCACGCACAGTAGAGTCCAGAGACTCTCCGAATGGGTCTTTGCCTAGGATGCAAATTGAGAACGAATCAGTGCTTGTTCCCCGATTGGAGGGGAAGGTCACGAATTTCCCAAAGTTAAATAAATAGGCGGCTTCAACCTGAGACTCGGTTGGTCGCGAGTCTTGTGCCGGGGAAAGAGATGCACTCAGCAGAACGAATATCAATGCCAAGGCAGAATAGTAGAGAACGGGTCGAATTTGAGGGGACCGCGACCACGCCCCTGCGTCATTCGCAACGATCACCTTTGCCACGTGATCTGTCCGTACACGCTTCGCTTGATAGCAACATTCGGGCCGGGATCACTGGCGAATTCATAATGGTGTGGCTGAAGGAGGTTCTGTCCCACCACCGAGAAGCGAATGTAGGGCCTGGGCCTCCACGCGAACTGCACATCGCCAGTGGAATAAGCGTTGATCTTTTGAGCCGACAATTTGCTGACGAAACGGTAGGTTAGGTCGAGACTCAGAGCTTTCGTGAGATCAAAATCGGATTGCGCGGTGACTTGGTGTCTCGGACTCGCCCCCGCAATGCCAGGCGCTGACCCAACATCCAGTGAGCCGGGACGCTTCTCTATCTCCATTTGCAAGAAGGAATACGAGGCGGCGAGCCGCCAGAAACCGAACGGTCTCCATTCCGGCGCAATCTCAATTCCCCGTGTGGTGCCCAGAAGCCCATTGCCAAAGTCGGCAGGCAACAGCACGTGAGTGGGTGCTGGGTTCGTCTCAACGAATGGTGCGCCCGTTATGTCTTCACTGAAGAGGTCGTTGTAATGATTAAAGAATGCTGCGAAATCGAAATACAGGGATTTTCGCACGAGATTTCGATAACCAAATTCGTACCCATTCATTTGTTCCGATTCAAAATTGGGATTCGCATTGAAGCGTGCGAAAAATGGTAATCCGCCGACAAAGCTGCCCGTGAAACCAGTGAGGTAAAAGGCTCGCTCCGCATCAGAGGGCGTCCGCAGCGCATGGGTAAAGGCTGCCCAGAACGTCTGCTTCTCCGTTGGTGTCCACAAGAGCCGGGCAGTGGGTTGCAACTGGAAACCTGTGTAGTTGGTCTTCAACAGCTTTGTGCCGAATTGGATCGACAAGCGATCTTGTACAAGCCCGACTTCATCCTGAAAAAAGCCTGTATACAGGGTGTCAGTTCGGGTTCCGGGGATGAAGTACAGTCCCGAAACTAAAGTGGGATTTCTGCCTGTGCTGGCGCGCGCTCCGAAACCCCATGTGATCTGCTGTCGTGCAGGCAGTCGAAATCGATCTAAGAAATCGAAGTCGAAGGTATTTCGGTAATCCGCGAAGTTCGGCTCATGACGACTCGTCCGATCATAGTAGAACTGCAACTGGAAGTCCTTGCCTTCGCCCTGCGTGTGCTGCCAACGTCCCAGAATGTTTCCGCCCGAGAGCAACTGGGTGCCTCGGACGATTTGCTGGTAGGGAGACGCATAGGTAACAGACGTTACGGTTTCGCCTGCGCCTTCGTCATAAATATCGCCTTCCAAGGTGAAGCTGTCTCGTTCATTGGTCGAGAAGTCCATCCGGCCGCCGCCCTGCAAAGCTCGCCAGCTATCGTAATTGTTTCCGTCCGCGTGGTATTCGGGGCCTCGGACAAAGCCCATACCATAGACGCGGTAATCGAATGTTCTGCCGTTGCCGCCTCCGTATCGCGTATTCAGAAATCCTTGATCGACGTTTCCGCCGCCTGCATTCACCAGTGTTCCGTGCGTGTCCTTAGTGCTTTTGGTGATGATGTTGATGACCCCGTTAAGAGCGTTCGGACCCCAAATTGTGGCGCCTGGTCCGCGGATCACTTCGATCCGCTCGACATCCTGCAACAGAACGTTTTGTACCTCCCAATAAGTTCCTGCAAGCAGGGTGGTGTAAACAGTCCGTCCGTCAATGAGCACCAGCACATCTCGCGATAGCCTGCTGCCAAATCCGCGAATGCCGATTGACCATTTGTTGCCGTCGATGCGAGCGACCTCTACCCCGGGAACAAGCCGGAGAGCTTCAGGGATGGTAGTCGCGCCGGATCGCTCGATGTCCTCCTGGGTTATGACGTAAATCGCAGCCGAGGTTTTTCGAACTTGCTCCGGCGCTCGTTGGGCGGTCGTGACCTTGATGTTTCCCAATTGTTCCAGAGTGAGTTGCTTCAGCGGATTCGTGGATTGTTGATGAGTGTCATCGTACTCTGCGTGCGCGGCGGTGCAGCCGATGCAGGTGAAAAGGACAATCCCAAATAGCCTGAACACCGCGTTCATTGATTGCTTCTGCCTCGAAGTGGCAGGCGAAAGGAGTGTCGTCATGGTCGTTTGTTTTGACGGCGCGGTTCCACGAACCGCTTAACCTCGGCAAGCAACTCTTCTGGCTGCACATGCGATTTGCTCATCCAGGCATCGACGAGCGCACTCTCGCCGGGTAGCGAACTGTATCCGGAGAGCATCAGTACCGGGGTTTTCGGGCTGATGCGCTTGATCTCTTCCGCCAAAGCCGTGCCTGTTCCTTCCAAACCCGAAAGCCAGTAATCCAGAACCACTACATCAACGCGAGAGGATTGAAAAACACTGAGTGCCACACTTTTGGATCGCGCCTCCAGCACTTTGAAGCCAGCCGATTCGAAAAGCATTTTTCGAGCTTTAAGCTCTAGTTCGTCATCTTCCACGCAAAGAACGGTGTCTTTGAGTTCGTTTATGTCCCGCCCTCCGGCCTGCAAAGATTCGGCTACTGCGGACAGCAAGACTTCCGGGTCCACCCCCTTGGGGACACTCGCATTCACGTTTCTTAGCAGGCGTTCCGGCAGGTTTTCGACACCTGAGACCGCGACGAGAGGCAACGCGGGGAATCTTTCGCGCACTTTTTCCGCAAGCTCATCTCCGTTCATTCCAGGCATTAGGTAATCAAGAAGGACAAGGTCAATGGATGCGGCTGGCGAGATGAGGCTCAGCGCCTCCTCTCCGGACGTCGCCGTTAGGACGCTGTAGCCTCTGGATTCCAGCAGCAGCTTCCGAACCTTTAGGGTGTCAGGATCGTCATCGACACACAGGACTCGCTTTCCGCACATGAGCAGACGTGAAGGACTCGAAAAGCTCAAATCCTTTCATTTCGCAAGCCGCACGGGCTATACAGTGTTAACTGTATGTGCCGTTAGCAGGGCAAATTATTAAGATTTCGGGCGGGATTTGTGTCTCTTTCGGTTTGTGAGGATAAAAACACAGAAACCTTTTCTCAACGCGGTCACTTCAGGTTTGTACAATGCGGCTCTTGCTAGTTGACGATCATGAAGTTGTACGCCGGGGTGTGCGTTCTCTTCTGTCCGACCAGGACGGTTGGGAAATCTGCGGCGAAGCTGTTGACGGCCAGGACGCGTTAGAAAAGGCCCGCGACTTGAAACCGGACCTGATCGTCATGGACGTGAGCATGCCTCGGCTCAATGGCCTTGAAGCTACGCGGCAAGTACGAAATATACTTCCTCATTGTGAGGTTCTCGTTCTCAGCCAACACGAGAACAGTGAAATGGCGCGACAGGCTCTCAAAGCAGGCGCTCGCGGCTATGTGGTGAAGAGTTCAATTTCGCGAGATTTGATTTCTGCGGTAACCAAGGCATCTCGCCACGAATACTTCTTCGACCCGGCGATACTAGATCAAACTCCGACTGCACACACCGATGTTCAGGAAATCCTGCGACGCAGCGCGGCATTCGAGCAAGCCTTGCGGCAGAGTGAACAACTGTACCGCTCAACGTTTGAGTTGGCAGCAGTCGGCGTCGCGCACGTAAGTCCTGAAGGAAAATGGCTGCGGGTCAACAAGAAATTCTGTGAAATCGTCGGATATAGCGAACAGGAACTTCTTCGTCTCACATTCCAGGACATCACGCACCCGGACGATCTAGCTGCCGACCTCGCCCAAACAGAAAAGGTGCGGAATGGGACACTCCACAAATATTCGATGGAGAAGCGTTACATAAGGAAAAACCGCTCGCACGTTTGGGTCAACCTGAGCGTTTCCGGCGTCCGCGACACCAGTGGCAAGCTGCAACATTTCATATCCGTTGTTGAGGACATCACCGCCAGAAAGTCAGCGGAGCGTGCTTTGCGAGAGAGTGAAGAGCGACTGCAGCTTGCCCAGCAGGTCGCAAAGGTGGGTACCTTCGAGTGGAATATCAAAACAGGGGTGAACCGCTGGACACCTGAACTGGAACGACTGTACGGGCTTCCACCGGGAGGCTTTGCGGGCACGCAATCGGCTTGGCAGTCACTCGTGCATCCCGATGACCGCGAGGAAACTGTTCGTGCGGTGGAACGAGCACTGAGAGACGAGCATCGGGGTTTTGAGGGGCAGTGGCGCGTTATTTGGCCTGACGGCTCGGTACATTGGCTGTTGGGTCGAGCTTGGGTAATGAGGGATCAGGCGGGTGAGCCGGAGCGTTTGATCGGTGTCAACGTTGACATTTCGGAACGCAAGCGAGTGGAGGATGCGCTTCACGAAAGCCAGAATCAACTTGTCCTCGCGTTGGACTCTTCGAAGACCGCGATGTTTGACTGGGACCTGGTCCAGCAACGGGGCAAGTGGAACCCGCAAATGGCCAGCATTTACGGGTTCATGCCGAGCGGTGAATACATAAGTATCGAGGAGTGGAAGAGCTTGTTTCACCCCGACGACACACCAAGGCTGGCTGCGGAAGCAGAGCGGGTGTGGCGTGGGAGAGATGAGGAGTTCACTTTCGAATTTCGTACCGCCCCGCATAATGGCGAAATCAGATGGATCCTTTCGCACGGGCGCATCGTGCGAGATTCTGACGGCAACGCTGTCCGAATGATCGGAACGCATACCGACATAACGGAAGCCAAGCGAACACAAGAGGCGCTGGAGCGAAGCGAATCACGGATTCGAGCCGCTTTCAGTCAAAGCTATTCATTTCTGGTGTTGCTCCAACCCGATGGAACAATCCTCGAAGTGAACCAGGCCGCGCTTGAGGCGGCTGGTGCGACCGATCCTTCACAGGTCATCGGTCGCAAGTTTTGGGAACCGTGGTGGTCTCCTCTGCCGGATGAGGTTGCAACTCTCAAAAACTTGCTCGAGAAGGTGAGGGCGGGAGAACGTATCCGGGATGAATGCGTTTTCTGTTTGCCCGACGGGAATCGCCGCGTCGGAGATCGGACGCTCAATCCCATTTTCGATGTTCAGGGTCGGGTCGCAATGATCGTCGCGACAGGGTTGGATATAACCGACCGCAAGCAGAGTGAGACAGCCGTTGCGACCAGAGCCCGTCAGCAAAAGGCACTTTTTCATCTTGCCGACGAACTGCATCGGGCAGCCTCCATGGAAGACGTATACAACGCGGCTTTGAATGCCATTCTTGATGCCTTGCAGTGCAATCGTGCTTCGATCTTGCTCTGCGACGATGCCGGAGTGATGCATTTTAAGAGTTGGCGCGGTCTATCGAACGATTACCGGGCCGCAACGGACGGTCATTCCGCATGGAGACCGGATGACAATAATCCGCAGCCTGTTTGCATCGCAGACATCAACACTGCCGATTTAAGCGAGTCGCTCAAAGCTGTCATTCGAAAAGAAGGCATCGGTGCGCTTGCGTTCATTCCATTGGTCCTGGATGGGAAGCTGACTGGCAAGTTCATGGTTTACTTCAACACGCCGCATCGGTTCGCTCCTGACGAGATCGACGTGTCTGTGACCATCGCTCGGCAGCTATCCTTTGCGATCCACCGTTGCAGAGTCGACGAGAGCTTACGGGAAAGCAACAAAGCCGCTGGGTTGTTGGCTGCCATCGTAACTTCCTCGGACGATGCCATTGTGAGCAAAGACTTGGACGGTATCATCAAGAGTTGGAATTCGAGCGCGGAGCGCATTTTCGGCTACTCTGCTCAAGAAGCCATCGGTCAGCACATCACCCTCATCATTCCCCCGGACCGCCTTGCCGAGGAGAATGCCATCCTTGCTCGCATTCGGCGCGCCGAGAAAATTGACCATTTTCATACTGTCCGCCGGCGCAAGGATGGCACTCTGATTGACGTGTCGGTCACCATTTCCCCCGTTTGCGACTCCTCCGGGCGTGTCATCGGGGCTTCCAAAGTGGCGCGCGACATTACGGCGCAAAAGCGGGCCGAGCAAGCGCTGCGTGAGAGCGAACAACGTTATCAAACCCTCACGGATGCTTCTCCCGTGATGATCTGGATGGCAGGCAGGGACAAGCTCTGTTACTACTTCAACAAAGGGTGGCTGGATTTCGTCGGTCGCAGCGTCGAACAGGAGTTGGGCAATGGCTGGGCAGAGAACGTACATCCCGACGATGTTGATCGCTGCCTTCAACTCTATGCTGGCAATTTCGATGCCCATCGCCCATTCGAGATGGAGTACCGGCTGCGGCATCACACTGGACAATACCGCTGGCTTTTTGCTCGTGGGATTCCCCGCTACGCGCTGGATGGAACCTTCGAAGGTTATGTCGGTGCCTGCCTTGACATCCATGACAGAAAGCAAGCGGCAGAAAAGATGCGAATTGCGGACGAAACCATGCGCTTGATGAAAGCCCAGGACGAAGAACGGCGGCGTATCGCCCGCGAGTTTCACGACAGTGCTGGTCAAACACTCACGGTTCTAGGCTTGGGCCTCGCTCAACTGGTTCAAGACGCGGAGATCGTTTCCCCTGAGTTAGCGAAAGCAGGACGACAGATCGAAGAGGTGGTTCAGCAACTCCATCGCGAGATTCGCACCACGTCGTATCTGCTTCACCCGCCGCTGCTCGACGAAGCTGGACTGTCCTCGGCTTTAGAGTGGTACGTGCAGGGCCTGGCAGAACGCGGCCGAATGGCGATTGACTTCGACATTTCCGCTGATTTTGGGAGACTTCCCGCCGACATGGAGCTTGCAATCTTTCGTGTTGTGCAGGAATGCCTGACAAATATCCACCGTCACGCAGAGAGTAAAACAGCAACCATCCGAATCGCTCGCGACAATGGAAGCGTGTGCATCGAAGTGCGGGACGAAGGCAAAGGCATATCGCCGGAGCGCCTGGTGGAAATCGAGTCGAGAGGTTCTGGTGTAGGCATCGCCGGAATACGCGAGCGCGTCCGTCATTTCGGTGGGACCATGAAGATCGAATCCGATCAAACAGGAACTCGCGTGCTCGTAAGCATCCCCCTCGCAATCGTCGCACCCTCATCTGCAGGCGAACGTTTACCGGCTGCGGTTTGAGACTGGTGGCCAGGCCGTTAGTTGGTTTTCCTCAGCTTCCCTTTCGGTATAGAAAATGAAAAAGTGCCCCTCGCCGGTGGGAGGTCCGCAAAACCGAGCCCGCCGGCACTCCTCGATGCCGAGAGCGCGCGCGATTTCGCGAACTGGGCGTTGAACTCCTTTCAATTAGAGTCATACTCCGGGCTGATTCGGGGCATCCGAAAACAGCCGGGGGAAAAACCGGGAAGAAGCACCATCAAGAGTCGGGGCCTGCCGGGGACGCTGCGTCAACTCTCCGGCGACATAGGAAGTGACCTGTATTTGATGCGAGCTTCGATCTCTGCCCGAATCGCGATCGCACGAAGCATTCCGGCGAAAATCCAGCGATGCACCGGATAGAGCGCGTACCAGTAGGTAAGACCGCCTAGCCCTGCAGGGTCGAAGATGGCAGTCTGGCAGATATTTGATCCTTCGGAATCAGGCTCTGAACCGACCGGCTCAACCTCGAATTGGAGCCAAGCGCGTCCCGGTACTTTCATTTCGGCGAACAGTCTCAGACGTCGATCGGGCTCGAACGCTTCCACTCGCCAGAAATCCAGTGCATCTCCCACCGCCAGAGTCTGAGCGTTACGTCGCCCACGCCGCATTCCGACGCCCCCTACCAGAAGATCCAGGAAACCGCGCAACCACCACAGGAAATCCGCAAAGTACCAACCGTTCGCTCCTCCAATCTCCCGGATGGGAGCAAAAGCCTCTGCCGGTTTTACAGCAACGCGCAAAGTCCGCGAGTCTACGAGCCGGGTTCCAAAGCGTACGCCGCCCCACGAGCGGGCTTTTCCGGAAGAGGAGAGGGCGTCTGACCAAGACGTCTCCGCGAACTCGTGGTTCTCATTGTGTAAGGCTCTTTCGATCGCATCCTTCAAACCTCTCGGCCTGATCGGGAAAACCTCAAGCGCTGACGGGTTCCGGACCAGCGTGGGATTGCGCATGCTATCCACGAGCTTGCGTCCGATGCGCGCATAGATCGGCGTGACCAGACCTAACCACAAACTGGAGAGCCGGGGCGTCAGGACCGGCACGGGAATCATCCAGCGGCGGAGGCCGCACTGCCGCGCATACTCTTGCATGATTTCGCCATAGCTCACTTGGTCGGCACCGCCGATCTCGTATACCGCTTCTTTCCCGACCGGCAGCTCAAGCGCCTCCACGAGGTATGCGATCACATCTTCGACTGCGATCGGCTGCGCCTTTACGCCAACCCATCGTGGGCAAATCATCACTGGCAAGCGCTGCACCAGAGCGCGAATCATTTCAAACGAGAGGCTTCCCGAGCCGATTACGATCGAGGCACGAAACTCAATGGTGGGGACTTCAGAGGCGCGCAAAATGTCCGCTACTTCTTGCCGGCTACGCAAATGAGCAGACAGCGACTGGCCCTCGGCACCAAGCCCACCTAAATAGATGATTCGACGCACACCCGCTAGGCGAGCGGCTGCGGCAAAATTACGGGCTGCTTGACGGTCCTCGTCTTCGAACTTACCCGGGGATCCCATCGAGTGGACCAGATAATAAGCGGTGTGCACTCCGGCAAGTGCTGGCTGGAGTGAAGCCAGCTCGAGGCAATCGCCCTTAACAACCTCGGTGTTGGGAGCGAGTCGCGGCTGCAGAAATTCAGGGTGTCTGGCGAGGCAACGAACGGGCAAAGTGGCCCTCTCAAGGCTCTTGAGAAGACGCCCTCCGATGTAGCCAGTGGCCCCGGTCAGCAGGACAAGCGGGCGCGCAGCGGAATCAGATGAGGACTTCGATGTCAGAATTCACTCCGTGAACTATCTCTTTGGAATCCAGGGAACGAGCACGCTGGTTCTTCTTCTGTACTCTGCGAAATCAGGATTCGCAGCCATCTTCTTTTCAAGCATTGGAATCCCCGAAACCTTCAAGATCAGAAAAGTGATGGTGAGAGGCCCGACGATGCTAAATCGGCCGCCCGGAACGCCGATCGCCAGCATCCAAATGCCCCACCATTGGACAACCTCTCCGAAATAGTTGGGGTGTCGCGTATATCGCCAAAGGCCAGTCTGCAGTATCTTGCCCCGATTGAGCGGATCTTTTGCGAACCGAGCGAGTTCTGCATCTCCCACAGACTCGAAAAGAAACCCAAACATCCAGATGCATACGCCCAGGATTTCGAGAAAGCCGAGCCTGCCTCCAGCACTGCGATTAATCATGAGTACCGGCAATGCCACGACGAATAGAAGCGCGCCTTGCAATAAGTACACCTGCGCGTAGGAGCGAACATAGAACCAATTGCCCCATTCCCGTCTCCAGGCCAGGTAGCGAAAATCTTCCGGCTTGGATTGATGGCGCGCATGGATGTGCCATGCCAGACGCAGCCCCCAGATGCTGACCAAAATGCCGGCCACCAGGCCTCGTGCTCCCGCCCCGCCAGATAGCAAGAAAGATGTCCATGTCAGCAGGACAAAACCTAAGCCCCACGCGACATCGGCCACATCGTTTCTTTTCCTGATCAACGAGACCAGGAACCACACGGTCATATATCCCCAAAGCACGAAACCCAATGTCGCGTAGTAATTCATAGCCCGAGCTGGCGCGCGATGAAGTAGGTTCCGACAGAGACGCAACCTGCCAGTACCACTCCCCAAGTCAAATCCACCACTGTAAGCGCGAGCGGCCAATCCCTGAGGGTGGCGAGATTGGTGAGATCGTAAGTCGCATACGTAATGAGACCGAACAAGGCTCCGAGCAGGAGCGCACGCACCCAGGAATCTTTTTCGACCGCTGGAGCGATGACGAAAACCACCAATCCCACCAGGAAGAGGAGGTAAAAGAGGATGGCGGCCGCCCAATTGACTTTGGGCGTCATCAAGAATCCGATCTGTTTCGTGTAAAAGTTCTTGGCCGCTACGCCGAGCCAGACCATATCCAAGCCAAAGAAAATTGGTAGAGCGATGAAATACAGTTTCAAAAACATATTGAGAGACTCCAATCAAGCCTTGGAAATCTGAACTTGCTCGGCGTTATTAGGACGCGGCCGAGCGGAGACGGCGAACCGGCGCAGCGCTCTGGACAGGGGGAAATAAATCAGACAAATCGCGGGCGAACCGATGAGGAGCCAAGCCGACATGGCGCGCAGTTCCGCCAGCCACAGGGTCGAGATCGCATGTGGCGGGTCGGCGCGCACCATGGCCATAATCTGCGTCAGAGATAACTGCAGAGGCGCAACGCGAAACAGCTTTTCCCCTAATCGGATGAAGGGCACCAGCAAGAACAACTGCATGGGATAGATCAGAAAGTTCACCAACTGAATGGCAGGCAGATTCAGCCCGAAGACCAAGGCCGCGGCCGTACACAGAACGGTAGTTGACCCGAGCACCGGAAAGGTGCCGAGCACGATCCCGAAAGCGAGGCTCAAGGCAATCTTCTCCGGCGTGATCCCTTGGGTAAGAAGGGCGCCGATGGGTGCAACGAAACGCCGATGGAAGAACCCACGCATCATGATGCCGCGCTCGCCACCACTGTCCATTACGATTCCCGCCCATGTTTGGATTGCTTTCGCCGTTGCTAGAACCTTGCTCCCCGGGCGGCCAGTTGGTGCTCCAGCGCGGTGAAATCGGGCAGTACCATCCAGCGAGAACCCGCAGTTGCCCGGTCCAGATGCAACTCCGGAGGGCCACCGAGCCAGAGAGCGACAGCACGCGGCGCCTTGCTGGCGACGCAGACCAGATCGTCCGTAACTTCCGAACTGGGGGGAGATGAAACGCTGAGCAAAACAACATCGGCTTCACTTTTGCGGGCAGCTAGAACGATATCCGCAGCCGGCAAGTCCGTCCCCAGATAAATGGCTCCGAGCCCTCCCGCCGCGGTAAGCATGGCAGCAGCCAGGATGGGGAACGCGTGCCGTTCATTTGCCGGTGTGGCCAGCAAAACCCGAGCCGGCGGATTCGACGGAGAATAGGTTCGTACCAGCGAGGCCAACACGCCGGTGAGCAGATTGGTCAGCATGTGCTCCTGCGCGATGCTGCACTTGCCCTCATGCCAGCGCTCGCCGACTGTCCGCATCAGGGGCAGCGCGGCTTGATGTACGAAGTTCCTGGGACTTCCCAGGGCCGCCGCCAGGCGGTTGATTTCACGATCGGTCCCGGCATAGTCGAAGCGGTCGAGAGCGTGCAGAACCGGCGACAGGACGCCACTCGAATCGTTTGCCTTGGCAGCGGATTGTGCGGCTGTGATGGAGGAGCTTTTCTCCAGAAGTTCCCGTAACTGCCGGTCCCCGAGCCCGGCAACTTGTCCGATGGCGTGTCCCTGTTCGACCGCCTGCCGCAACAGAAGCAACTTCTGAATCTGTTCCTCGGAATAAACACGTCCGCGTGCGACCCGTTTAGGAATGACGGTGCGGTAACGGCGCTCCCAGGCGCGCAGCGTGTCGAGGGGAATCCCGGTGAGTTTGGACACGGCGCTGATCGGGTAGGAGGTCGCCATCTGAAAGGATCGTATCAGCCCCCCTTTTGCATGTCAAATGTTTGTCATGGACAAACATTTGACAAACGTGCGCCGCATTGGTACAACAAAAGAGCAAGCAATCCGCCGCCCTGCCCCAGTACGTACCGGCTAAGAGAGGTTCTCGAACCCGAGTGAGAAGTCATAGCTAAGAGCCAGGAATCTTTGTGATCAAGCAACTGCGCAACTACAGTTTTGGTACGGTTATTCCCTTTGTGCTGCTGCATGTGGGGTGTGTAGCCGCGTTCTTCGTCCCTTTCCGCTGGTCATGGGTGGGGCTGATGCTGGCGATGTACGTCGTGCGCATGTTCGGCATTACTGCCGGATACCACCGCTACTTTAGCCATCGAAGCTACAAGCTAGGACGCGGCTGGCAGTTCTTGATGGCATTTCTGGCGGAGACTTCGGGACAGAAAGGCGTGCTGTGGTGGGCTGCTCATCATCGCGTGCATCACCGGCATGCCGACCAGGATCCAGACATTCACTCTCCGTGGAAGCGTGGATTCTGGTGGGCGCATGTCGGTTGGGTACTGTCGAACGAATACGACGAGTATGACCCGGCGTTGATCCAGGACTTCGGCAAATTTCCAGAGTTGCAGTGGCTCGACAGACACTACATGGTGCCGCCTGTCGCCTTGGCGGCCCTGCTGTTCATCGGCGGCGGGCTGCCAGCATTTGTGTGGGGATTCGTGGTCTCAACTGTACTGCTGTTTCACGGAACCTTCACCATCAATTCGGTCGCGCACCTGTGGGGATCGCGGCGTTTCGAAACGGCGGACCATAGCCGCAACAACTTTGTCCTGGCCATCATCACGCTGGGTGAAGGCTGGCACAACAATCACCATAAATTCATGTACGCGTGCCAGCAGGGACTTCGCTGGTGGGAGGTAGACGTTACTTATTACGCCCTGAAGGTACTGAACTGGCTGGGAATCGCTAGAGATCTGCGGGGCATTCGGGTGCCGCTGTCGGAAAGTGAGGCGGCATGAGCCGTATCGCAGTGATTGGAGCGGGAATTTCGGGAATGGGCGCAGCGTATTTGCTCAGCCAGAAACACGAGGTGTGGCTATTCGAAAAAGAGGGCCGCCTCGGAGGTCATACCCATACCCATCAGATCGAAACCAGTCGCGGCGTCTTGCCCATCGACACCGGTTTCATTGTGCACAACGACCGCACGTACCCGAATCTGGTTCGCTTATTTCGGCAGATGGGAGTCGCCCGGCAAGCGAGTGACATGTCGTTTGGCGTTTCTTGCCGGCAGACAGGATTTGAATACAGCAGCCGTGGCTTGAGCGGATTTTTTGCGGGTAGGAGCAATCTGTTTCGCGTGGGACACTATCGCTTTCTGGCGGAGATCATGCGCTTCAACCGGGAAGCCCGCGAGCTTTTGCAGGATCCCGCCAACGCCGGAATCACTTTGGGAGACTACCTGCGCGCCAATGAGTTTGCAGGCGACTTCACGCGTTACTATTTGCAGCCCATGGCAGCCGCGGTCTGGTCCACGTCACCGGAAGAAATCGAAGATTTCCCGGCATTCACCTTGATTCGTTTTCTCGAAAATCACGGCTTGTTGGGTCTGACCACCGCGCCGCAGTGGTACGCGTTGCAAGGCGGCAGCAGCGTTTATATTCGTCCGCTGACGGCGCCATACCGGGAACGGATTCGCCTGGGAGCAAAGATCAGCGAGGTCAGGCGAACCGCGGCAGGAGTAACCATTGGCTTTGAGGACCGTCCGCCGGAAGCTTTCGACGAAGTCGTCTTCGCCTGTCATGCGCCACAAACGTTAGAGCTGCTGAAAGATCCAACTCCACAAGAGCGGAAGGTGCTGGCTGGTTTCCGCACCAGCCGGAACGAGACCGTGCTGCACACCGACTCGAGCCTGCTGCCCAAGCGGCTGGGGGCGCGTGCGTCTTGGAACTACCATCTCGGCGCTAAACGGAGAGCCGCTACGCTGACGTATCACATGAACCGGCTCCAGAGCCTTCCCACACGGGAAGATTATTGCGTGACACTGAATGACACGCCGTCCATTGCCGAGCGCCGCATTCTGCGGGAAATGACCTACTTTCATCCTCTTTATACGTTGGAAGCCGTGCGAGCCCAGGCGCGCTGGCAGGAGATCAGCGGCCGCAACCGAACTCACTTTTGTGGAGCGTACTGGTTTTACGGCTTCCATGAAGATGGTTTTAATTCGGCGATTCGGGTCGCGGAGACACTGGGCGCATCGTGGCATGCAGCCCCCAAAGAGGCCGCTTAATGGAGTCGGGAATCTATTCAGGGACATTGCGTCATCGCAGGTTCAGTCCCGTGCGCCACGAATTTACTTATCCGCTGTTCATGGTCTTTCTCGATATCGACCGACTGCCCGAGTTGATGAAGATATCTCGGCTGGCCGGCTACAACCGGCGCAGCTGGGTTTCCTATCAGGAGCGGGATCACTTCGGTGATCCGGCGAGGGCTCTGCGGGAGCGCGTATGGCGGGACGCGGACAAAAACGGCGCTGTTCTTCCCGAAGGGAAAATATTCCTGCTCACTCATCTCCGCTACTTGGGATACAACTTCAATCCCGTCTCCTTTTTTTACTGCTACGACCGGCAAGACAAATTGCAGATGATCATGGCCGAGGTCAACAACACTTTCGGCGAAACCGCAAATTACTGGCTCACACCAAGTGCCGAGCGCCCGGCAGGCGAGAACAAACGGTACCGCTTTTCGAAGACCTTTCACGTGTCGCCTTTCCTGAAGCTGGGCCAGGAATACGACTGGACGTTCACGCCGCCCGGGGAGCAACTGATCAGTCAGAGCGTCAGTTATGAAGGCGGGCGGGAAATCTTCGATTCCACGCTGAAACTGGAGCGACGCGAGTGGTCGCGGGCTGAACTGCGCTGCGCAGTCCTGCGATTTCCGTGGATGACGGCCAAAGTGATCACTGCAATTCATTGGCAGGCGCTACGGCTGCTGCTGAAGCGGGTGCCGATCGTCACGCATCCCGGCGCGGGCCACTTTGATCGAGCGACAGTGCAGCACTGGGGGGCATCATGGCGAGCGGAATAACCACCAACATCGCGAAGAAAATATTCTTGAAGAGTCTGGCGGGCCTGCGAGTGGGCAGTTTGGAGATCGTCTGTCCAGAAGACACGCATTGCTTTGGGCAGTCGGGCGCCAGCGTGGACAAAGACTCGCCGCGCGCCGTAATCGCCGTACACGACGAACGTTTCTTTCTGCGCGCACTGCTAGCGGGAGACGTAGGCGTTGGCGAAGCCTACATGGACGGCGACTGGTCGACTCCTGATCTGGTTGCCGTTGTGCGGTTGGCCGTACAAAACCTGGAGCAAGTGGACGGCAACAATCGCCTGCTGACTTCCTTCCGCAGGCTGGTTGACTTTTTCGAGCATCGCCGACGCCGCAACACAGAGGCGGGCAGCCGACGCAATATCGCCTATCACTACGATCTCGGCAACGACTTCTATCGCCTTTTTCTCGACCGCAGCCTGGCCTACTCGTGCGCTTACTACGAAAACGCCGACGATACTCTGGAGCAGGCACAGGTTCGCAAGTTTGATCGCATCTGCCGGAAACTTCAGTTGGGACCGCGGGATCATGTCCTCGAAATCGGCACCGGCTGGGGCGGCTTTGCAGCGTACGCGGCCGAGACTTACGGATGCTATGTAACTACCACGACCATCAGTCGCCAGCAGCACGACTACGCACGCGAAGTATTCGCGCGGAGCAGGGCGAGGGAGCGCATTCAGTTGCTGTTCGAAGACTACCGCAACCTGCGCGGACAGTTCGACAAGATCGTCAGCATTGAAATGTTCGAAGCCGTGGGTTACGAGAACTACGACAACTACTTCCGAGCTTGTGATCGCCTGCTGAAGCCGGACGGCAGCATGCTCCTCCAGACCATCACCATCCAGGAAAAAAAGTTTCACCAGTACCGAAGGCAGAGCGACTGGATCAAGAAGCACATCTTCCCCGGAGCGGAACTGGCTTCGGTCATCGAAATTCAACGATCGCTGGCGCGAACCACCCGTATGCAGCTTTTTCACATGGAAGACATCGGGAAACACTACGCTCTGACTCTTCACGAATGGCGCCGGCGGTTTCTCGAACATCTCTCCGAAGTATGCCAACTCGGATTCGACGATCGCTTCGTGCGCATGTGGGATTACTACCTGGCCTACTGCGAAGGAGCATTCCACGAACGCTACATCGGCGATGTACAACTGGTGCTCAGCAAAGTGACCACTAAAGTTCATCTCATGAACGAACCTGAGAGACAGCCCGCATGGCAGGAGAGATCGTAATGACGTATCGAGTAGTGCGAATCGCGACTTTGGTTGTGGCTGTCGGACTTGTGCCGCTAATGATGTTCGCCGCCTCCGTGCCATCGGTGGGTAGCCTGGCGCCCGATTTCACTCTCACATCGCAGGAAGGCACGCCGGTCAGCCTGAAGGATTATCGCGGCAAATGGATCGTCTTGTACTTCTATCCCAAGGACTTCACCAGCGGCTGCACAATCGAGGCGCATAACTTCCAGCGCGACCAGCCGCAGTACCAGCAGAGGAATGCAGTGGTGCTGGGCGTCAGCGTGCAAAGTGCGGATTCCCACAAACAGTTCTGTACGAAGGAGGGACTGAACTTCAAACTCCTGGCTGACATCGATCGCAAGGTCTCTAGTGCTTACGGCTCGTTGACCAATCTCGGTCTCGTGAAATTCGCTTCGCGTCACACCTTTATCATCAATCCCGAGGGCAGGGTGGCCAAAGTATTCACCGAGGTGAATCCAAACAGGCACAGTGAGGAAGTGTTGGCAGCTCTCGCCGACCTGCAAAAACAGAATGGCGGTTCCGGGAAGGCTTTGAGGGCTAACTGACGACTCATGAGCGCGCTGAGTTCACGGACTATTCCGTCCGGTTCCCGCCTAGGAGCCGAAGAAACAAAGGCTGTCGGCTCCTGCCGATAGGATTCGGGATTGATCGCGGCCACATCTCGGAAATGGAAACGGGCAAGAAGAACGTGTGCCTGCCGATGCTGGAGGTGCTGGCGGAAGGATTAGGGATCACCATCTCGGAACTGATGAAGGGCGTTTAACTGCTCGATAGTAGCGTCCAGCGGCATGGACTGGCCCTCGGCCAGCATGTCGGACAGCACGCCAGCAAATTAGAGCGCAGCCGAGTGACAAGAAGGCTTCATGGGTGTCAGCTCGCTTCTCGTAGCGGTCCCGAAGACGACGAAACTAGCATTTGCAGATCCATTAGAGTTACATCCGGCTGGAAAGATCGAAATGCCTCGATGGCCTCTCTCCCATTCGATGCTTCCGCGGCCAACTTCAAGTCGGGTTCAGGATTAATTAAGGCTGCGAGCCCCTTCGTAAGACAGCATGGTCTTCGACCGTAAGGATTCGGATTAGGTTATGAGCGGTGTGCACGACTCGTCACCTTCCGAACGTACGGACGGCTCTGCGCAAGGTTGGACCATAGCGGCTTGTACTCACGCGGTCGACGCGCCGACGGATCTATATGTCATTCTGTTGAAAAGGGACAACTTACTGATTTTGTGGTAATTGCGATACGCCTAATACGCACGAAAGCGACAATCACACACGTAATGCACATTCGCGAGAATTCTGAGACCTCAGGGCAAAAAACCGCAATATGACGAGGTCCGACTGGAACTGACGACAGTTGTGCTAGAGTGTCGGCGTAGCCCCGGCGTCTTTTGTGTTTGAGAATAGGCTCCTTCGTGCGGTCCATCCCCGAGGGAAGGTCACTGCGCGCATTCCCTCAATTACTGCTGCAAAACAATCAATGGGCACGAATCAGTTGCGTGGACCTAGGGCTCCGAAGTGGCGTTCTAAATAAAGGCTCATCTGATGGAGCGACACCTCTCGCACCCCGTCAATGTCGCATTAGGCAAGCACAACCATCTATGCGCTTTCTTTCACTCAAAAGACGAGGAGTACCGCGTGCTGCTCCCGTTTATCAAGGCAGGAATTGAGAAAAGGGAGAAGGCGTTTCATATTGTCGACCCAGAGCAACGCCAAGACCATCTGCACCGCTTGCAATTCGGCGGTATCGATGTGGAGGTGGCACGGCAGCAAAATCAACTTGAGGTGCGGGGCTGGGACGAAGCGTATTTGAGAAAGGGACATTTTGACCAGCAAGCGATGTTGGCCCTGATTGAGGAGGCTTTGACTTCAGGACGGGAACAGGGATTCCCGCTGACGCGGCTTCTGGCGCATATGGAATGGGCGCTCGAGAATCGTCCGGGAGTGGATCAACTGATTGAGTATGAATCCAGGCTAAATTACTTACTCGCGAAGCACAAAGATCCGGTCGTGTGCGTGTACGACTACAGCAAATTTGATGCCGGCGTCATCATGGATGTCTTGCGCACTCACCCGGCCGTCTTGATCGGCGGAGTTCTCGAGCAGAATCCATTCTTCATTCCTCCCGACCAATTCTTGGAAGAGATGCGACAACGAGGAAGCGGCGAATGCTTTGGAAAAGCTCCGGAACAAGATCTGCGCAGGCTTCGGGAGACCGCAAGGGATTTGGTGGCTCTGTCGGGCATTCCGGCAACCTGGATTGGACGCGAACCCGAGAAAGTGGCGGAAAGCACAGCGAGCATGCTGATGTATGCGCTTCACCTGGATGCTCTGCACTTGTACGTCAATCGTCCGGAGGGGGAGCCGATCGAAATTTCACACAGCGAACGATGGCCAACGTTTGCGAAATGGTTGTCGGGCGACATTGGCAGCCTGCAAACCGCTGATGGCATGGTGGTGCAAAACTCGTTTGAGATTCCCACGGCGCAAGGTCCTCTGCACGTGGTGATGGTTCCGATCGGCTTAAACGCAGAAGCGGGATGGTTTGCGGTAGCCGCGCTGCGACCAAAGTTCCCTACAGATGCCGAGATGTTGCTTCTGCTCTCGGCAGCGAATCAGATTTTGGTTTCCTATCTGAATTCCCGGGTTATCAAGGAACGGGAGAATGCGGAAAAGACAATCACGATCTTGAGGGAAGAAGTTGAGCGGACATCTATGTTCGAGGAAATTGTCGGCACCTCGCCGGCGCTCAAGAAAGTGATTTCTCGAATCACCAAGGTCGCTCCAGCCGATTCCACGGTGCTGATTACAGGAGAAACCGGAACGGGCAAGGAACTCGTGGCGCGGGCGATTCACAAGCGTTCGAAGCGTTCGATTAAGCCGTTTATATGCGTGAACTGCGCCGCGCTGCAACCATCGCTGATCGCATCAGAGCTGTTTGGTCATGAGAAGGGCGCTTTCACCGGAGCACAGCAGCGCCGCATCGGAAGATTCGAGCTGGCGGAAGGTGGAACCATTTTTCTAGATGAGGTTGGCGATCTTCCTCCGGAAACGCAGATCGCGTTGCTTCGTGTGCTTCAGGAACACGAATTTGAGCGCGTTGGAGGCAGCCAGTCCATTCCCACGGATGTGCGGGTGATTGCGGCCACCAATCGGGACCTCAAGGCCGCCACAACCGACGGATCCTTCCGCTTAGATCTTTTCTACCGGTTGAACGTGTTTCCGATTGAAATGCCTCCGCTGCGCGAACGTAAGGAAGACATTCCTCTTTTGGTGAACTATTTTGTGCAAAAGTATTCCGCCAAGGCTGGGAAAAAGATTCGCGCGCTAGACGAAAGCTGTCTTCGATTGCTCAAGTCCTATCACTGGCCAGGAAACATTCGAGAGCTGCAAAACGTCATCGAACGCGCCGTCATACTGGCGGAAGGCGAAATTATCTCGATAGACGAAAGCTGGCTGACGCCGGATTCAACCCACCAACCTATAGGGCGATTGCCAGCGCAATTATCCGATCAAGAAAAGCGCACGATTGAAAGCGCCCTGCGGCAAAGTCGAGGGCGCATTGGCGGACCCTCTGGAGCAGCGGAAAAGCTCGGCATCCCCGTATCCACCCTACATTCCAAAATCAAGGCATTGAAAATCAATAAGAACCGTTTTCTCACCGAATAGCTGCAGTCCTTTGAAAAATGCGAGAAATCGATTAAAGACGAGAACTCGCCCCCACCAAGGTCAGTAACTTCTACATTTCCAATAACTTAGCTTTGGCATCGTAGATGCATTTCCCTTCATCGTGCCCAGGAGTGGACACGTGGGGAGTAGTGGCACGTACCTATGAGAAGCGAAACGAAAGAACGGGCTTGCATGATCGGCCTGGTGCGGATCGGGGCATGTTTCATCCGATTGACTGCGTCTGCAATTCGCCCCTTGCCGGCCCCACTTTGCGTATTTCGCGAGGCCGAAACTGCGGATGATCTCAACGGTCGTAATAGCCGCGGATTCCCCAGCAGTGTTAAGCGAAGGAATCACCGTGGAAACTAAACATACGATTCCGCATAAATGCTTCTGTGTCGACGAGATTCGCCGAGCCATCGAAAACGATGAGTTCGTACCGTTCTTTCAGCCCCTGGTAACGCTCCGCACCGGCCAGCTCGCTGGCTTTGAAATACTCGCGAGGTGGCGTCATCCAGAATTGGGAACAGTTTCCCCCGATCAATTCATCTCGATCGCGGAAAAAGAAGGGTTGATCGGATCCATCACGAAAAGGCTATTGTCTAAGGTATTTTTCTCAGCCAAGGTAATACCGGACCCTCTTTTGATAGCGATCAACATCGCTCCCCAGCAATTGCAGGATCTGAGCCTTCCCAAACAGATTGAAGACGCCGCTGCCACGTCGAGCTTTCCGCTCAGTCGCGTCGTAATTGAGGTTACCGAGAGCGCGTTGGTCGACAATTTAGATTCCGCTCAGACCATCGCCAAAGAACTAAAGTCATTGGGCGTTAAGGTCGCGCTGGATGACTTTGGCACTGGCTATTCCAGTCTGCTCCATCTTCAATCTCTTCCATTTAGTGAACTCAAAGTAGATCGCGGCTTCGTGAGTACGATGACTGCGAGCAGACAAAGCAGAAAGATTGTCGCGGCTGTGGTAGGCCTGGGACAAAGCCTTGGTCTAGCCACTATTGCAGAGGGGGTGGAGAAACGTGAGCAGGCCGAGATGTTGATGTGGCTCGGTTGCGACCTCGGGCAGGGCTGGCTATTTGGAAGGCCTGTACCCGCTGAAGATCTGCCCGCCGTAATCGCCATGCCGCGGGAGCGAATTCACGTCGGGGGTTCGCAACACTTGTGGAAAGATATTTCCGGTTGGGCGTTGCCTAGCCGGCGTCTGGCTCAGCTGCAGGCCATCTACGATGGCGCGCCCGTAGGCTTGGCATTTATCGATGTCAATCTCCGGTATGTCAGCCTCAACGAGCGGCTTGCACGAATGAATGGGGCTTCCGTGGAAGAGCACCTTGGTAAGACAGTCGACAAAATGGTCCCTGAGTTATTTCCCCAGTTTGAGCCGTACATTCGCCAGGCTCTACAAGGCAAAGCCATTGCGGGAGTGGAAGTGACGAAATCAGTAAGCGATGGGCAAATCGCAAGGACTTTGTTGCTTTCGTATGAGCCTGCATACGATGAAGCCGAGGAAGTCATCGGGGTCTCAGTTGCAATTGTAGACATTACGGAACGCAAGCAGGCAGAAGCAGCGCTTCGTGAAAGTGAGGACCATTATCGGCACATGGTTGACTTGAACCCACAGATTCCGTGGGTACTCGACCCGGAAGGGAACGCGATTGAAATCAGCCCTCGGTGGAATCAGGTGACTGGGATGAGCCGCGAAATGTGTCAGGGGCGAGGCTATCTGGGCGCCATTCATCCGGACGATCGCCCTCGTGTGGAAAATGTGATTGATGAGTCGATAAAGAGTGGTAATCCCATTGATGTTGAATGCCGAATCCTAGCCTCGAGCGGAGAATGGATTTGGATGCGCTCGCGTGGAGCTGCGCGCCGCGACCAGTCGGGAGAAATCGTTCGCTGGTATGGGAGTCTAGATGACATCAATGACAGCAAGCGAGCAGAAAAAGCCCTGCTGCAATCCGAAGAGAAATATCGAGAACTATTCGAAAATGCAACCTACGGTATCTTTCGATCACGACTGGACGGAACTTTGCTGGACGTGAACCCAGCTCTAGTAGCCATGCTGGGTTACAGCTCAAAAGAGGAATTGCTCACGCGGAATTTGAGCCGCGACGTTTATGAGGATCCGGATGCCCGCAGGTCGATTCTTGAACGTTTCGGGCCCATCGGGCGCGTGACCGGGTGTGAAGTCAATTGGAGACGCAAAGACGGCAAGATCATCGTCGTTCGTATCAGCGGAGGGGCTTTCCGCAGTCAGGCCGGCTCGTTCAGCCATTTTGAAGTCATTGTGGAGGACATTACCGAACGACGGAGCCTGGAGGCGCAATTTCGTCAGGCGCAGAAGATGGAAGCCGTCGGGCTGCTGGCGGGAGGGATTTCGCATGACTACAATAACCTTCTAGGCGTCATTCTCGGAAACGCTGACCTGCTCCTCGAAACAACGCCGACCGCAGTGCAGCAGCATTACGTGGAGCAAATCAAAAAAGCCACTCGGAGTGCGGCCGAATTGACCCGGCAATTGCTAGCCTTCAGCCGCAAGCAGACGCTCTACCCGACCATCCTGGACCTGAATGCGGTCGTTCGCGTTGTCGGGAAGATCCTGCAACGCCTGATTGGCGAGGACGTGCGGATTGTGACAGACCTGGAGACGAGTCTGGATCCAACCCTGGCTGATCGAGGACAAATCGAGCAAATCCTCATGAATCTAGCCACGAATGCGCGCGATGCTATGCCCAACGGTGGCACGTTCACGATCCGGACTCGGAATGCCGAACTCGGGCCAGACGATGTGGCTCTCCATCCCTACGCAAAGCTTGGGCGGTACGTTCGACTCTCGGTCAATGACACGGGGGTGGGTATGACGGATGCCGTAAGGCAGCGTGTGTTTGAGCCGTTCTTCACGACGAAGGCAGAGGGGCGCGGTACGGGGCTGGGATTGGCCACGGTCTATGGAATTGTTAAGCAGAGCGCAGGATATATCTGGGTTTCGAGCGCGCCAGGAGCCGGCACCACCTTCGACATCTATTTGCCGCGGGTGGAGGAAAAAGCCCCGCGACTGCTCACCGGCCCGGAAGAGCGAAGCGAGTATCCACGAGGCACAGAAACAATTCTCCTGTTGGAAGACGAAGAATCTCTGCGGCAAGTGACGTGCGAGTGTCTCACAACGAACGGCTACAACGTCCTGCAAGCCGGTCGTGGAAATCATGCCATCGATGTGGCCGAGCAATTCAAGGGACCGATTGCGCTGATCGTAAGCGATGTAGTGCTGCCTGACATGATTGGGCCCTCAGTTGCGAAAAAAGTGCGGGCGTTGCATCCGGAGGCGAAGGTCTTATACGTTTCAGGATACGCTGAAGTCCCCGTAGCTCAACAACTCATCGCTGAGGGAGCAGTGCTCCTGCAGAAGCCATTATCACGAGGTGAACTTCTGAGCAAAGTGGATGAGATGCTCCATCATCGCTGTGTGCTCGGCTCCCGATAAGGAGTCCTGCCAGGTTCTTCACGACCGCTGCGCCAGCGCTTATCGCACGGCCTTTGGACGGATTGGCAAATGACGCAGGCGCGCACCTGAAGCGGCAAAGATCGCACTGCCGATTGCGAAACTCGAGGTCTGCCGGCCGTGGAGTTTGGCACCGATGTAAATTTCATCGGCAATTAACAGTGCTCCGCAACGCCCGGCGGTGGAGTAGCGGAACAACCCGCAGTCCCTTTGTTCTCACGCGGCGCTGAGTGTAGACCTCTAAGGTTGAGTTGTGCGAGGCATGCGCGCCGTGTGCCTATCCGGCGTGGCCAGGAATCCCCAATCTACAAGTGGCTTCCAATTCGACCGGGTGGCCTAGAAGTTCTGCAGCAGCCAGGCGTTGGTGTCATAACTCTGCTGGCTGAAGGCGAGGTAACGACCGTTGGGAGAGATGATTGCATTCCCGAGGAACTGGTTTCGTCCGCGGTTGAGGAGCACGGTTGTCTTTCCATCCAGGCCGATGCGGACCAACTGGTAGTCCCCAGCCTGCAAGGCTGCATACAAAGTCTTACCGTCGGGCGCCCAGCAGAGGGACCAGATGAGACCGCTCATCGCCAGTTCGCTTTCCGCTCCGCCGTGCAAATCGATCAGCCGCACGCCTTTGACGACGGCCAGAGCGATGCGGTTGCCATCGCGCGAGATACTCCACACCGCTCCGATCGGGTCATGGGTCCTGGCTACCTCCTTGCCCAGGCCTCGAAGCGGATCCAATAGGTAAAAAACCAAGTCGTCCTTTTCCTTCCTGCTGATTACACAGCTGGCATAGGAGAGGGGTGGACAATCGAGCGCGGTCATTCCATCAGCCGGAGCCTGCAAAATCTGCTCCGCAGCTCCGCCGCCGAGGGGCGATCGCATCAGTCGGAACAACTTGGTCGATGCATCGCTTGGCTGCGGGGACCAATACAAAATCCAGGTTCCATCGGCGGAGACGATCGCATTCCGCTCATCCTCGGGGGATGGAAACAGGAGCTGGGCAGCGATGTTATCGAGCGCCTGTTGGAAGATCTGAAATTTGCCAGTTCGATTCGATTCAAAAATGATCGCCTTGCCGTCACGCGTCCAGGCGTCAGGGAAATCTTTGGTATCGCTAAGTGTCAGACGCTTCGGAGAACCCAGCCGCATGCCGTTGTCTTGCAACTCACCGAAGTAGACATCATCCCAGTTTCGCGCCTTAGTCACGACTAGAAGGCGGCCCTCTGCGGTCACAGTTGCCAACCACGGATCAATTCCGTGCCAATTCGTGATTCTTTCCGGCACGGAGAGAGACTTTCCTGTGTGCGGGTCGACGCTGGCAGCCCATAAATTCGATTCATTGGCTCCTGACTGTTCCCGCCGGGAAAAGATGAGACGTCCGTCCCGAATCCATTGAAGGGGAGATCCGCTGTGGCAAGGGAGACCGGCGTCCGACAGTATGGTGACGGATTCGCCACGCTCTGCTGACGTACTAGCAATTCTGTTCCCGATGCCGCCCTCGCCGCCGGGACCTTGAAGATAGGCGAGCCGCTCTCCTGTCGGGGACCACGCCAGGACGCAAATTGTTCCCTTGTCGCTGGTCAGCAGCTTTCTTGGATTCTCACCGTTCGAGGCCATGATCCAAAGTTCGTAACCGCGGCTGACAAAAGCGATGGAATTGCCTTGGGGCGAGATGGCAGCAGCCCGGGCAAAGTCACGCAACTTATGGGGACTTCCGCCGAAAACAGACAGCACCCACAGCTGGAAGCCTTGGTCTTTGCTGGCGACATTCAGCAACACTTTGCTGCCATCGGGGAACCACACGACATCCCAGAGTTCGGCTTGCAGTTCCGCGGGAATCGGAATGTCATGGGTCTCGCCGGTGTCGATTACGTTCAGGTGGAGGCCATTGGTGTCGGCAAGAATAAGGTATTTGCCGTCGGGCGAGATGGCGCTGCTGAGGGCGCGGTTCTCAGGGGAGTTGTGCGTCAACTGCCTTTCGCTCAGAAAGCGGCGGGGACCAGCATGCTCGCCGCGAAACCAGTACCATCCGAGTGCAGCGGCAACAACCAGAATCGCGAATCCAGCTCGATAGAGGAGCCGGCCGCCGAATGCCTCCGGTTTGGGGCTGAGAGAACCCTCCGCGGTGGGCGACGTTGACCTCGATTCCGTGTCGCGCTTCAGGCGCTTCAGGTCGGCGCGAATCTCGGAGGCAGACTGACACCGAACCTCACGATCTTTCTCCAGAGCTTTATTTATGATCTCGTCCAGCTTGGCGGGAAGGCACGGATTCAACTGCCGCGCCGGAATTGGCGTACCTGTGAGTATCGCCTGGTGCACATCCGTGGCAGCGTCATCGGGAAAAGCTACCTTCCCGGTTGCCATCTCATAGATGATCAGGCCGAGGGAAAACAGGTCGGTGCGGGCATCGAGTTTCTCACCGCGCACCTGCTCGGGTGACATATAGGGCACCGTCCCGAGGGCAATACCCGTGGCGGAGAGCTGCAGCCCCTGCGTTGGTGCGTCGCGATTCTCTCGTTGGACTTCATCGCCTTCTGGAACACCCGTGAGCTTGGCCAAGCCGAAGTCGAGAATCTTGCCTTCGTTGCGATTGGTGATGAAGACATTCGCCGGCTTGATGTCGCGATGGATGATGCCCTTCTCGTGGGCTGCCGCCAGGCCATCGGCAATCTGAATAGCCAGATTCAAGATCTCAGAAGTTGGCATGGGGCCAGAGTGGGAAGCGATCCGGTCGCGCAGGGTCTGACCTTCCAGCAACGCCATGGCGATGAAGGGGTGGCCCTGGTATTCGCCGAATTCGTGGATCGTACAAATATTGGGATGATCGAGAGTTGAGGCGGCGCGCGCCTCGCGCTCGAACCGTTCCAGGGCTTTCGGGTCGCGGGCAACGGCCTCGGGCAAAAACTTCAGTGCCACCCGCCGGCCCAATTTAAGGTCTTCCGCCTTGTAAACGACGCCCATGCCTCCTCCTCCGATGAGGCTGAGCACGCGGTAATGGGAGACCGTCTTGCCAGCTAGGTCTGACGTGGATGTACTCGAGACCGAAAGATCGGGCAGCGACACGGGAGCAGGCGTCGTTTCCTCGAGGCTCTCTACCGGCGCCAGCAGACGATAGCCACGCCTGGCTACTGTCTCGATGTACTTTGGGGACTCGGCGGAGTCGCCAAAGGCCTGTCGCAATTTGTTAATTGCGGTGTGAATACTGTGGTCGAACTCGACGATGGTGTCGTTGGGCCAGAGTCTCTTCTGAATCTCTTCCCGGCTGACCACGCCCCCGGAGTGCTCCACGAGCATGCGCAGGATCTGAAAGGGTTGTTCCTGGAGCCGGCGCGGTTTCCCGTCCTGAGCGCGGAGTTCTCCCGCCTTCAAGTCCAGTTCGAAGATTCCGATGCGGACGCGACTTGGGGGCACACTGGCCAAATGGGACCACCCCAGGGCGGAAAGTGTATCACCGGTTCACACCGCATCACTTGCGGGAGTTATCGTCTGCAGGCCAAAAGCTCTCCAGGGCGTCTATCTTTCCTCAGTTCACTAACTTACCCAGATGAGCGCCAGTTGAGCAACAGTTGAGATTCGGTGCATTCCGCTCCTGCCCTGCTTCCCGCTAAATGGTCAGGCGTCGCGAGTTTCCCGAGGGGAACCCGCCGAACAGTCAGCCACCAACTGGGGAATACCAATCGAAAAATGGCCTCGGGACATCGAGGCCGGAAATCCAGAGGACAGATGCCATGAAGTTTCCACAGAGAAAGTCTCTCTTGCTCACCTTTGCAATAGCCTACTTTGTCGCAGTGATTGCCGCGACCTCGCCGAATCAGGCGAGCGCGCAACTGGACGATGATCACCCATTTCGGTTAACCAGCTCCACATTCGCGAATGACAGTACTCTGCCCATCAGCGCGATCGACAACATCGTCGCGAATGGGGTGAACGCCTGCAGCATTGACGGAAGCACCGGAGGAGATCGATCTCCACAGCTTTCCTGGACCAATGTTCCGGAACATACGCGCACTTTCGTGGTGGTGGCCTACGACATAACCGCGGCGTTCACGCACTGGGGGATGTACAACATTCCGGCAACCAGGCGCGGCCTACCGGAGAATGCCGGAGTGGCGGGCAGCAAGTACGGGACGCAAGTCGTCAACGACTTCTTCGTAGCAGCCGAATACGACGGACCGTGTCCGCCGGCCAATGTTGCTCCCGACGTTCACAAGTATGTCTTCACCGTCTACGCGCTCGATACTCGGTTGACTCTGCAAGGGTCGGCTAATTTTCCGCCCAGCGCCGAGACTCTGTATCACGCGCTGATCGCCGCCGGCGAGCATCGACACATCCTCGCCACCGCCAGCCTTGCCGGTCTCTACTCGACAACTCCCAACTAAGCGGAATCGCTCAACACACAAATAAGGAAGGTGCGTCATGCAAAACGCGAAGGCAGTTCTCTCAGAACACAAACTCACGATTGGGTGCCGGATGGCCTTTGTTTGCCTGTTGCTGGTTGGTTTGAATCTGGCGAGCGCTCAGAGTTGGCAGCAGGTCCCGAATTTCCCGGGTCTTGGTGCTGGCACAGCCCTCCTCATGACGGACGGCTCGGTCATCCTGGAAGAAACGACTGGTCAGGCGAGCCAGGGCGGTTATGCCACCGGAAATTGGTTCCATTTGCATCCTGGCTCGAACGGCGGCTACAACGACGGCACGTGGAGCGAGCTGCTTCCCCTGCCCTTTGGTTATGCACCCATGTATTTCGCTTCCGCGGTGCTGCCGGACGGCCGTGTTTTCGTCCAGGGTGGGGAGTACAACGGCAACAACACTTCCACTGCTGTCGACTCACCTTTGGGTGCTATTTACGAATCGGCCAACTGGGTACCCATCGGTGCTCCTGACGGCTTGTCCAGAATTGGGGACGCTCAGAGCATCCTGTTGCCGAACGACCCAAAAACCGGACACGGACGGCTAATGGTCGGGAATTGTTGCAGTCAGGACCAGAACATACTCGACCTCACGACTCTCACGTGGACAACGATCTCCCCCAGAACCAAGAGCGGTAAGAACGACAAGAACTCCGAAGAGGGCTGGACGATGCTGCCGAACGGCAACGTGTTCACCATCGACACGAACTCGACCGACATCAAAGCCGCGGAAGTATTCAGCCCCTCGACCGGCAAGTGGACGCGGACCAAGGACCTGCCGCTAACCCTGATCTGGAACTGCGGCCGAAACATCGTGCCCGAGATTGGACCCGCTGTCCTGCGCCCCGATGGCACAGTCTTTGCCGTAGGCGCCAACGGTGCGACTGCGATCTACAACTACAAGACGAACACTTGGAAGACCGGCCCGCAGATGCCGATTAACTCCTTCAATCCCGGATACGACGGCGTGGCCGACGGCCCCGCCGCTCTCATGCCGAACGGGCACGTGCTGGTCATGGCTTCCGACTCCGGCGCGTGCTTCACCCCCGGCGCTGACTTCTTCGAGTTCGATGGCAGTGCCCTGCACTCTCTGCCGAAAACTCCGAATGCCGTGAACGAGGCATCGTACGACGGCCGTATGCTCGTTCTGCCGTCGGGAAACATCCTCTTCACCGACGGTTCCAATGATATCGAGATCTTCACTCCAGCTTCGGGCGCTTACAAGTCCGCGTGGGCGCCGGCCATCAGCAAATACCCCGCTACCATGACCGTGGGGAAGACGTACACCATTTCAGGGACGCAATTCAACGGGATGTCCCAGGGCGCGGCCTACGGCGACGACGCGCAAATGGCCACGAATTTCCCCCTGGTGCAGATCACATTCAACGCCACCGGCCATGTCACTTATGCTCGCACGAAAAACCTCAATCCCGGAGCCGTGGCTACCGGAACCAAGATCGTGAGCGCTCAATTCACGGTAGTAAGCACAGAAACGGGAGCAGCCAAGCTGCGCGTGATTGCTAACGGCATCGCGTCGCTCGCGATGCCCGTCACGATCAATTAGAGATTGAGACAGAGTTCGTACTCGCCTCGGTGCTCAATGCGACAGCCGATGCATCAGCCAATTTCTCTTCAATCAACGATCAAGACCCACTTTCACCACCCTCCAACAAAGTTACAGCCGTATGGAAGATGCCCGGTAAGGACACAGAGGGTCGGCTCGGGGAGGTCCAAGAGGGGTGAAACCTCTCCTCGGACCGCGAAGCGGTCGCCACAGCGCGCGCCGGATTGACTTGACGAAGGCAGAGAATGTCGCGCCGAACCTAGTGCGGAGGTAGACCCCGACTGCGGAGCGCGGCTGTGAATTCCGGGAGTGGAAACATTCTTGATTCCACTACGTGTGCTATAGGAGGGCATCTGACTAAGGCTAGGAAACCAGAGATTGTATTTATTCCTCAAGGGCTTACGGAGGAGGAGATTCGCGACCGACTGACATCTGGAGGTCTGACGCCTTCTTCTACTCTGAGAGCTGGTCTCAACGTTGTATCCCGACAAGAGGCTCCTTCCACGAGTGTGTAAACGCACGGGAACGCGACACGCTCTCTGCTGTTGTGAACCGTGTCGTGAATTGCGGAGGCGAAATCAGCAGGCTTCCTGCCGTCGCTGGCTTTGCTATGCGGATCGAAAGGGAGCGTTCATCGCGTGATCGGAGTGTCCTACCATCATGACGGTGTCGCTGCCTCCGTCCTTTTTTTGAAGAGCGCTACCCGGCGGTGTCAATCGAGCTGTCGGCGGGACCCTCGCTTGAGGCCTCTTCGTTCAACGGCAACGAGAGATAGCGATTCGCATGGCCATTAGTAGATTGAGAACCCTGCCAGCAGCGAGCCCGACACCCGTTCTCTCTGTACGGAAGCTCAGGATTAGCTTCGGTGGGGGATCAGTAAGAACGACTTCGAATGTTTCGCGAGCCTCGGAGTATACACACCTGGGACGACGATGTTCCCCGAGAATCTCGTTGAGTAAGTTAGTGGTCATTGGTTTCGACTTGCTGCAAGAAGGTCCCTGCACCTCAGCAATCAGAGGTCGAAGGGAGTGGCCCATGGGGCGTGGCCTTCAATTCAATCTGAACAGCGACCGCAAGAACTGCCGTTTCGTTTCGCCGCTATAGGGGGCAAGTCATTGGCTGGATTTCTGTCGAAAAACCCGTTGGGTTTCAAAAGAAAGCCAATGTAGGTTGCCGGCATAACGGGATAATCTTCCGGGCGAGGAATATGAGTGTGACCAAACGTATACCACAACACTACATCTTCGTTGGAAATCGACCGGTCGCGCTCCGTCCATCTCTCTAAACCATCGCCGCCAGAGCTCTGATTTGGATAGTCGCCAGCGGCAAATCTTTCATCCTCGGCAAATGGCGTCACCCATACATGATGGTTCACGAAACCGGCGCGCTTTCGCCACCAGGCTTCTCGCGAGGCAAGCGGCACCGAGTTGTCCCCAGGAAAGAATTTATAGCCGACAGGCTCGCCAACCATATTCCTGGAACTGGGATTGATCACCTTCCAGGTTCGCATTGTACTTGGATTCAGGCTTGCGCGAGCCTGTTTCTCGGTTTCGAGATCGGTTATCCGGGCGCGAAATGCATTCGAAAAGGGATTATCGGGACCGGGGTCGTCGGCGACTACATCGATTTGCTGCACCGTGTTGTGAGCTCCATCAACGCTGAAATCGAGTCGCACATTGAAAAAATGCTGGTGATTGGGCGCGTACAACAACGGGGCGATCATCGTACCGAAGGGCGGATTCTCGCCTTCGCGCACCGTTCCCAGGGAAAGAATACCAGTGAGCTTGATTTGAAACTCGATGTTGCCATCTTGATAGAAGTACCAGAAAAATCCGTACTCGTAGTTTTCGACCGTAGAAATTGAGGAAACGACGAGACGCCTCGATCGCCGAACCTCTGGCATATTTGGCAATCTGCGATCCGTATGTTTCCAAAGCACTCCGTAATCTTCTTCGTGAATGCAGACCGCGTTCGGTATGGTGAGCGGACGACCTCGACTATCATGCAGGTGCGCGTCAAGGTACGCGATATAGCCAAGGCAATCACAACCCAGGCGCAGACTATTGACGCACATACCCATTCCGTACTCCCCCACATCGAACGCATTTTTCCGCGCCTGAGTAGGAGACGGGTCTCCATAAGGCACAACCATCTCGGTGAGCGAAGCCCGAAACAGGATGGGCCTGACTCTGCTGCCGTCGGAGTAGCGAATATCATGAAGGGTTAGACCTTCACGAGCATTGAACCCGACAACAACTCGCCAGTTCTGCCACAACAAGCGATTGCCCTCTAGTTGGAAGCTGGGGCCGTCGGCTTGTTCGATCGTCAGCGGTTTGATTCCTTGGCGCTTGCCGGGCACGCGATGGTCTGAATAGTTGCCTTCTTGCGGCGGTAAGGGGAAAACGCCATAGTCTTCAATCCTCAGCACTTCCATCCTATTGAGGTCGACAACGGGACGGATTCCCTCAATCGGACGAGCGTAGCCGTTGTCTGTAGGATCCGAACGTAGAAAACAGAGCGGCCGAGCCAGCCTGCGCTCGCTGTCCTCCTTCGAACCGTAGTTCCCCGCGCTCCAAATGTCCACCATCACGAGCGATGGATCAACGTCTCCGTAGTGCGTGCGTAAGGCAGCGATGAACTCCGGAGAGCGCAACACAGCTTGCTCACATTCCACCTGTTCGTCGATTGACATGGTCGGCTGCGCTCCTGCTGGAGCCTCGACGACCGATATGCACGTGTTAGAAGACAGATTCAGTTTCACCTTGAATGCTCGATTGCGGGCATTGTCGAAGCAAACGGCTTGCGCTTCCCGATCTATGACTTCAGTTGACGATTCATCCAATATCCGTTCCTTTGTGGGCTCTTCCAGAATTATGCTTATGATGCGGGTCGACGAATTGAATTGCGTCAACGTCTTTAGGAGAGCAACGGCTTGGGCAATTTCTTCGGCGTTGAGAGGTTCGAGCGCGTGAGTTGCTCGGCGCCCCTGACTGTATTCAGACGAGAGTATTTCTTGGTGCATTGGTTCTCCTGATTAACTGGCAAAGGTAGCACGCGATTTCATAGGTAGAAAATTCAAACTTTCGATCCGACGAAAAACAATCACCCGATGTGTGCAAACAGCTGGGCTTGCGGCAACTCGCAGAAGCCCGACAAACCGCGCAGGTCGCACAACTCCCACAGCTGTGGTTGCGCTACTCCGAGCCTCAAGACCGACCCGAATAGCGAGCGTCTGAATCCCCGTATCGTATGCAGCCCCTATGGACGAGGCGTAAACTGTCCCCAACGTGGGTTGGGCCTGTGCAAGATTTTGGGGGCGCACGCTGTAAGAGAATCTAGCTGCCGGTTTGCGGATTTGTCAGCCGCGTAGAGTGCAGCGAAGATCGTAGAGTAAGGACTGTGTCTCTGACTGAAATAGGGCGCCAAACATTCGTTCCTCTCTTTTGTCGGCATACAGCGCTCATCAAACGTGCCTTCCAGGATGTCTCTTCAGAAGAACTCCAACAGCTGGAACGGGTGCTTAATGATCGGGGCGGCCACAAAGTGGCCGACCAGGTTTCGGATGCCCATCTCTGACAGGCATTTCGCCGACTGGCACGAACCGAAACGACCGCAGGAGCGCGTTCGCGTCGATGGGGGGAGGTGCCCGGTCGCTGTACTGTGGGTTCCTCGCTCACAGACCAACCGGCCGTCTAAATGCCTGGTGGGCACGCGAGGCGAGCTCGCTCGCAAAAGCCTCACTCGCCAGCGCATGTCCAATGATTCGCCGACAAATAAAGTGGTCCTGTCAGCGCGTCAATGATCAGGTCGGCGTCGGTATGCCGAGTGAGCTGACACAGTCGATCGTGGAAGCGTGAGATTCAGTCGGCATCGCAGGATCCACTTTGTAGTGCTCCGCATTGCTCCGTGCACGCTGAAACTCGCCGGTTGCAGTTCGCGCGCAGCATAGGCTACGCACAGGGGCCCTCCTTCCGTTCAATCCGTGATTTGGAAATATAGACCACGTCGTTCATGGCTTTTCCCGCCCGTCTAAAGCGATTCTTCCTCGCCAACTATCGCTGCGCAAGTGGATTCTAGCCTGCAACACGGTGCTCCAGCCGATCCAAAGAGTCTGGATTGGCTACACCGCTACCCTGAACTCGAACTTGAAGAACGCAAACGATGCTAGTTCTGCTTCATGCTGTCGTCGTGCTTCATGTTGTCGTCTTTCTTCATATCGTCCTTCTTCATGCTGTCGTCCTTCTTGGCCTTTTTCTTGGACTTCTTGTCCTTCTTCATGTCGTCTTTCTTCATGCTGTCGCCTTGCTTCATGCTGTCGCCTTGTTTCATGCTGCCGTCCTGTTTCATGCTGTCCTGCTTCGCAGCATCGCCAGACTGTGCAAAAGCCGATAGCGACATTGCCAGAAGACACATTGCTATCAACCTGCTAATCATCTTGTAGTTCATGAACTTTTCTCCTGTTCGCGTGGGAATTGACGCCGATGGACCTAGGCGCATACATCGGATGTGAAGTACCCTGGAAAGTTACAGGGTTCTCCCTGCAAATTGCGCCCTTTTGGAAGGTCCTTTCAGTTGGCAGTCATGAGACCGCAAGAATCCGTCGCTGCCGTGTGATTTTTTTCGATCCGTAACAAACCTAAGTTTCAGCGGAGCACTCGTTTCACCCACTTTTACATCAGGCAATGGCAAAGGGAGGCGGCGGCGCTGCGCAATCAAATGCCAAGCCCACCGCTCAAGAAGCCTATTAAGAAATAGTTGACTAGAAATGTCTCGGAGGTCTTCAGAGGCTTTGCGGACGGATTACGGACCATTCGGAAGAGATCCGCCAGTTTCTGGATTGCCGACTATTCGGCCAGGGCGTTGTGTTCCGCATTCCACAACTTCGTTTGTTGAACCCGTTGCTTCCGATTATTCGCGCCGCACGATCTTGGTGGGCGATCGGTGCGTTACCTTAAATGCGTTTTGTTCGAGGTTCCCATCGATTCTCCAGCAAGGTCGCATCCGCCAGCGCTCATTACGATTTTAACCTTTGAGCCGTGCCTTACCTACCGTCCACAGAAAACCCGAGCAAGACGTTACCAGGCATCCCGCCGCCCCAGATCGCATATCCGGAATTGACAAAGATCAATCCACGGTCAATAGCCGGCCCTGGCCCATACATGGATCCACCACGACCGGAAACACCATTGACGGTCGTGAACTCGCGAGCTGTGTCGTAATCCCAAATCATGGTGCCATCTCTTGCCGAGTAGGCACGCGGGTGCCCTGACTTCGGTATTGCCAACAACTTATTATCTTTCACGCAGCCATCGTCCTATTATCCACAGCCATCGCCGAGCGCCTGGCGCCTTCAGGTGTCGCTCGCTCACTAGAGGAAGCGCTCAGGGTCTCTTCAGCTCCACTCGGAAACCCTGAGCGTAGCAGTGTCGGTCACTTCTTCAATTGTTCGTGGCGATCTTTGCGGTCGTATCGGCTACACCGGAAATCGTTCCCGCATACTTCCCGCGCGCGGCAAAGAGGACGGGGTTGCCCAAGGCATCGGACGCCACCGTCGTCACAGTTTCAGTCATCGTAAGGATGCCTGACGCATACTTGAAGCGGCCAGTTCCACCTGTGATTTGAAACGTCACGTCACAGTGAGCCACGCCATTGTTGAGATTAATGCAATCCCCTCCCTGCGTGAGACTGACTTCCAGTAAACTGCCGTCCTGGAAACGAAACACACCCGCGCCGGCAAGTTCGGGGAGAAACAACAGATTGTTGCCAGAGCAAGTGCCGGATGTCCCCGGAGCATTTGAGATAGCTCGTACATTCGTGACGGTGAATGAACCGAGCGTACCTTGCCCGGCGAAGTTGTCACCGTCATTACTGGTATCGGGTTGTTGGAGATTGATGGTGCTGGGGGCAGAAGTTCCCGAAAATCCCATCTTTACGGACTCCTGCGCGACCACGTTTTGCGCATAGAACGCGGAAGCTGCCAGAAGACACACAACTTGACAACCAAACAAAACGTTTCTCATGACGATCTCCTTCCGACTTGAACGGTTGGGTGGCCATCAAATCGGCGCACCTGGCACGAATAAGGACTCGCGGGGCGAAAGGTTACAGAAGCCCGAGCGAAGGGACTAAAATGGGGCGCTGCAAATGTATCCTAGATGGCAAACTGCCCTCAATGCGGAACGGGATTGGGTTCTGATGATCCCGCGGGACTGTGCCACAAGTGCCTGATGCAGGGCGTGTTCGAGAGCTCGCTTGGCGGCCACGACTCCGGAATTGAAACCGTTGACACAGTGACAGCAGGATTCTCTGATGACGACTTCGGCCGTTATCACATCCTTCGACCTCTTGGCGAAGGCGGTATGGGAACCGTGTACCTCGCCGAGCAGCGCGAACCTATTCGCCGTTTTGTAGCGCTCAAAGTTGTAAAGCTCGGAATGGATACCGGTCAGGTACTGGCCCGTTTTGCAAATGAACGCCAGGCACTGGCGATCATGGACCACCCGAGTATTGCGCGGATATTCGACGCAGGCGCCACACCGAAGGGCCGGCCTTACTTCGTCATGGAGTACATCGCGGGGGTGCCCATAACGCAGTACTGCGACCGCCGGCGAATGACAATCGGCCAGCGGCTGGAAGTATTTCTCTCGGTGTGCCGTGCGGTTCAGCACGCGCACCAGAAAGGCGTGATCCATCGCGACCTCAAGCCGTCGAATGTTCTAGTGATGGAACAGGAAGAAAAGCCTGTTGCTAAAGTGATCGACTTCGGCATAGCAAAGGCTACCGACCAATGGGCCGTGGAGAAGACTCTGCTCACTCAATTCGGCCAGATGGTTGGCACTCCGGAATATGCCAGCCCGGAGCAGGCCGAGGTGATGACTGGGGAGGTCGATGAGCGCTCGGATGTGTATTCGCTCGGCGTGATTTTGTACGAGCTACTCATCGGAGTTGTCCCTTTCGACCCAACCAAATTGCGGCGGGAAGGGTTGGCCGAGATGCTGCGCATCGTTCGTGAAGAAGAGGCCCCATCGCTTTCGCGAAAGCTGAGTGCAATGGGCGCAGCGACGGCCGACATCGCCTCGCAACGCCAGACCGACCCAGCCTCCCTGCGCCGTCTCGTAGATGGCGACCTCAACTGGATCACCGTCAAGGCTCTGGAAAAAGTGCGGGAGCGTCGGTACGCTTCCGTGGCCGAGCTGGGATCCGATATCGAGAGATATGTTGAGCGCCGGCCGGTCCTTGCATCGCCGCCAAGCGGTTTGTACCGGGCGCGCAAGTTCGTCCGCAGGCACAGGCCCGCCGTCTTCGGTGCAGCCGCCGGTCTTGTGTTCATCGCTTTCGCCGGGCTGACGGTTTGGTCGTTGGTGCACCGCAACACCTCTTCAAGACCCAAGCTGACTGACAGGGACACCATTGTGCTCGCCGACTTCACCAACACCACGAGAGATGCGGTGTTTGATGACACGCTGCGGCAGGGCCTAGCCGTGCAGCTTGAACAGTCACCCTTCTTGAGCCTGATCTCGGACCAGCAAATCCAACAGACACTGGGCTTGATGGGCCAGAAGCCAGACGCTAGGCTGACGCCGGAGGTTGCGCGGGAGCTGTGCCAGCGGACGGCGAGCGCGGCAGTGCTCAATGGCTCGATAGCTCAAATTGGAAACCCATATCTTCTGACCGTAAAAGCGGTCAACTGCTCAAACGGAGCAACGCTCGCGAGCACAGAAGCGGCGGCGAGCGACAAGGATCATGTGCTCGACGCGCTGGGGAAGATGGCGTCGGAGATGCGCCACAAACTGGGCGAGTCACTGAGCACGGTACAAAAGTTCGATACTCCTCTGGAAGAAGCGACTACGCCCTCACTCGAAGCCCTGAAAGCTCTTAGCTCCGGCAAGCGGGCAACTTCCCCGCCAGTCGCAATTACCTTTTACAAGCGTGCTGTGGAGCTCGACCCAAATTTCGCAGTTGCCTACGCGTGGCTGGGCATTTGGCACACCTCTATTGGAGAACCCACCATCGCAGCCGGATACACCCAAAAGGCATACGAACTTCGCGACCATGCAAGTGAGCCTGAGAGGTATTTCGTATCGGCGATCTACTACAAAGAGGTTCTGGGTAACCTCGAAAAAGCCGAACAAGCCTGCAGGCTTTGGATGCAGGCTTATCCCCGCTCCGAAGTCCCGCATATTTACCTGGCTGGTGGAATTTACCCGGCGATGGGTCGCTACGATGGAGTGATCGCAGAAGCCAGAGAGGCAGTTCGTCTCAAACCGGACTACCCTGCCCCCTACGTCTTCCTAATGGATGGCTACATGGCTTTGAATCGCTTTGATGAAGCGAAGTCGGCATATAGGCAAGCCATCGAACGCAAAATGTACCACCACTACTACCCTGCCTCTCTCTACCACCTTGCCTTTTTGCAGAACGACGCTGCGGGGATGAAACAGCAGCTCACAGTATCAGCGGGTCAGCTTGGGGTAGAAAATACGTTGCTTGCATACGAGTCGGATACCTCGGCTTATTACGGGCGAGTGCGTGAGTCGGAAGAACTGACTCGAAGGGCTATGGAATCAGCCGAGCGCTTCGACGAAAAAGAAATTTCTGCCAACTATTCCGCCACGTCTGGACTAAGGGACGCCCTATTTGGCAACGCAGGGGAAGCCCGTCGACGTGCCTCGGTTGCAGTGGCACATTCCACTGGCGTCGATGTGCTGTACGCCTCTGCGCTCGCTTCAGCATATAACGGAGACACGGGACGTGCAGAGACCTTGATCAAGGAGTTGAACAAGCGATTCCCCGAAGGCACGACCGTGCAGTTCAACTACTTGCCAACCATCCGCGCCAAGCTCGCGCTGAATCGAGGGGATTCTTCGGGGGCGTTGGAGACGCTTCAAGCCGCCCTGCCGTACGAATTAGGAACAACCACATTTAGCGGCGAGTACACTTGGAATGGCTTGTATCCCGCTTTTGTTCGAGGAGAGGCGTATCTGGCCGCTCATCAAGGCAATGAAGCAACGGCAGAGTTCCTGAAAATCCTCGACCATCGTGGGATTGTCTGGAACTCACCGATTGGCGCACTTGCGCATTTGCAAATCGGGAGAGCGTACGCATTGTCAGGCGATAAGATTAAAGCAAAAAGCGCCTACGAGGATTTCTTCACGCTCTGGAAGGACGCCGACCCCGATATACCGATCCTGAAAAGTGCCAGAGCAGAATACGGCAAGCTCTAGCGATTGCGCTGTAACTTTTCACTTCTGATTCCTTATCCTGTTTTAGAGGTCTCGTGAGGATAAGACCATGACCAACGGCCAGACAGTGCACACCCTTCCGGGGTCACCGCAGTTTCCAACGACGCGGTGGACTCTGGTGGTCGCGGCTGGCGATCCACAACGGAAGGACGCTCGTTCCGCGCTGGTTTCTCTGTGCGAGAACTACTGGTATCCGCTTTATGCGTATCTGCGCCGGCGTGGACACGCGCCGGATCAGGCGCAGGACCTCACGCAGGAGTTCTTCATGCGCGTGCTGGAAGGGCGCTATCTCGATAGAGTCGATCCGGAAAAGGGTCGATTTCGATCATTTATTTTGACTTCCTTGAAATTCTTCGCGGCGGACGAACAAGACCGTCAGCGCGCCCAGAAACGCGGCGGCGGAGCAATTGTATCCCTTGAATTTTCATCCGGTGAATCCGGTGAAGAACGGTATCAAAGGGAGCCCGGTCACGACGACACACCAGATCGGATCTTCGAGCGCCGCTGGGCCCTCTCGATGCTTGAACGCGTCATGGAGAGATTGCGCGAAGAGTTTGTCCAGCATGGCAGCCCGGAGAATTTCGAACGGATGAAGGTGTTTCTTCTCGGTCAGTCCGAAGCGCCATATGCCGACCTGGCCCGCGAAATGACCACATCAGAAGGAGCCCTGAAAGTAGCCATCCACAGGCTTCGCAAACGCTATCGCGAGCTCTTTCGCCAAGAAATCGCGGACACTGTCGCCGATCCCGCAGAAGTGGAGGCCGAACTGCGGTATCTGGCGGCTGTGCTCACGAGGAAGTAGTAGCTCGACGATTTACATGTATCCGTACCAGGAACTCGGGTTGAATCAATCGCAACTTCTGGATCTTGACCCCTGTATTCATGTTGCAGGGCCTTCGTGTTCTGAATTGCGCTTTCCGCGGCGAAGCGGCCTCGATTGTGCCTGCCTCATCGGCAGGCGCCATATGCGGATTTTTCTGCGCCTCGAAGTGGCTCGCGCTTGTCTCGGCATCGTTGCCTTGTTGCTTACCGGCAGCAGAGACGCATCCCCCAAGAGCAGTATTACAACAAAAGCCCGGCAAAAAGCCGAGCCTTGTTGTTATGGACGGTACGGCGAGACAGGCGGTAATCCTAGGCGACGCGTTTATTGCTCTTTCTGGCGGAGACCTTCCGCCTGGAATTTTCGTCGCCGCTTTTCTTTTCACTCTCCGTCGACCGGCCAGCAGCGTTAATTTCCTCGGCTAATTGGGTCAGCTTTTCGTCGGTTTCCTTCTCCTCATCGAGCGTTTGCGTCAGAAGAGTAACATGCTCGGTCTCTCCGAGCGACTCCGCCAGGGAGCGCACAGTGCCGTAGCCAGCAATTTCGTAATGCTCGACCCGTTGCGCCGCGCCTATGAGTGCAGCATCGAGGATATCTCCCTCGTAATCCTCTTCCAGAACTTCGGAGCCTTCTTCAATAAGGCCTTCCATCCCCTTGCACTTCTTGCCTTTTGGACTCTCACCCAGAGCCTCGAAGATCCGCTCAAGCCGTTGCACATGGCCTTTGGTCTGTTCCAGGTGCTCCTCGAATCCCTTCCGCAGATCGTCGGACGCCGCGCCCTTGGCCATTTTCGGCAGCGCTTTCACCAGCTGGTTCTCCGCGCTGTAGAGGTCCTTTAACTCATCAACGTAGAGTTCTCTCATCCCTTGTTCCGGCATATGTGCTCCTCAAAATCAGCTTTTTTCGATGACATCGCAGCTTGGATGCCGAGAGCCGCCACAGGGTAAGCCACAGAAACATCGAGGATGGGTCTGGCTTCCGTCGATCTGGCCACAGTAATGGGCGAGAAGTTGCTATCTCGACAACGAGTCTCACCGTTTCCGCAAAACGCTAATTGAAAGAAACATCAGGAATTGTTCTGCACTGAATGCCTATGCGTCGTGTCCTGCTAGCCGCTGATTCGGAGGCGATCCGGCGCTATCAAGTCACGGTGGGCGCACTGGCGTCGTAAGCGGGGAGGCAGGCGATACAGAGGGAACCCTCTAAGCGCCCAGATCTGTTCAGCCCGAGCTAGCGCGTGGCTTAGCGTCCGTGGGTAGAGCCTACACGGAGCTAAACATAACCCGCCGCATGCCGCTTGGTCACACTCTACGGTACTTCATCTGGGTGTGTACAGCGGGATGGGGATAGTACTAAATGCACTTTTCCCGATATGGTCGGTCACGGGTTCCTCATCATTCTCGACGGTCCCGCCAGGATTGAAAAAGAGGTCGCTTTGGTGATCCGAGACTCTCCAATCCGATACAAGAAAACGGGGCTTGCGTGGTGGTGACTTAACGAACGCGTTCTCGCAAGAAGCGGCAAGCACGATGGCGACGCGGCGAAGGAACGTTGGGAGCAAGTCAGAGAAATAGACCCAGGAGGACATGACGATGAAAGTGCTTTGTAGAAATGTTGTTCGCATGGTCTTATGCACCGGTCTGCTATTTACTGCTGGAATACTGGCGACTGCGCAAGAGCCATCCGACCAGCAGGCTGCTCCGGCTCCTGACAACACCAAAGTCAACGAACGGGATAGGAGCAAGAGTGAGGCAACCGCAGATCAGCAAAAGGACAATCGTTCTGACCGCGACATTACGCAGCAGATTCGACAATCCATCATCAAAGACAAGTCACTCTCCGAGTATGCACACAACGTCAAGATCGTTACACAAAACGGTCAGGTAACACTGAAAGGACCGGTGCGTTCGGAGGACGAAAAGAGAGCGATTGAAGCCAAGGCTGCCGAAGTCGCCGGCGATGGGAAAGTCACCAGTGAACTGAACATCAAACCCCAACGTTGAAATTTTGAAAACAAAGGAGAATCAACATGGCAGGGAAAAATACAGCGGTATTCGGCATTTATCCGGATCGAACGAGTGCAGAGAACGCGGTGAATGCATTGAAAGCTGCCGATTTTCGGAACTCAGACATTTCCGTCCTTCTTCCCGAAGGCTCATCTACGAAAGATTTTGCTCACGAGAAAAATACCAAAGCGCCGGAAGGTGCCACGACGGGTGCGGGAACCGGCGCCCTGCTGGGCGGCGGTTTGGGGTGGTTACTCGGTATCGGTGCCCTTGCCATCCCGGGACTGGGGCCATTCATAGCCGCCGGGCCTATCATGGCCGCTCTTGCTGGGGCTGGAGTCGGCGGAGCAGTAGGTGGGCTTACCGGTGCTCTGATCGGAATGGGCATCCCCGAGTACGAAGCTAAGCGGTACGAAGGTCGCGTTAAGGAAGGCGGGATTCTCCTGTCCGTTCATTCCGACGATTCCGCTTGGACCAAGAAAGCAAAGGAAATTTTGGAACGCACAGGAGCAGAGGATGTGTCTTCGACTGGCGAAGCTACAGGTCACAAAGATGATAAGACTCGCGTTCGCGAAGTAGCCTGAGTCAGGCGAGTGCGAATTCACTCGCCGCGATGGGCATTGTTCGCCCAGCGATGGCCGGCGGCACATGCGGATGGATTTTTGGCAAAATGGTAACCAGCACGGCTCCGACGTATACAGCGATGTATGCCTGAGAGTCGGGTGATCGGGTTGCCTCCGAAGGAAAAGGAGGCGACCCCGTCCATATCTGAGTTTTGAGGTACAGGAAATATAAAGACCAAGAATGTGCGACAGTACGGAAATCATCTCCGACAAGCCGACTTCCATTACCAATCCGCCTATCGGAGAGTGCATTGGAGATTTGGCACTCGTCCAGAAACATCCCCGAGAAGTGCGTTAGATGTACTTGCCAAGAATCAGGCGCACATAGCTTCGGGCGTCTTCCAGCAATTCCTGGCGAGTGATACCAACCTTGGCGCGAAGCTGCAAACCCTGCATCAAGTCAACGAGCGCACAGCCTCGCACCTTGGCGGAGGGTGTGCGAGTTAGGCGCCCCGCGTTCATCTACTGCTCGAAATATTTTCGACGAAAATATCAGCGGATGTGGTGAGGCCCTTCGCGACATACGAACGGATTCCCGTTACTTGCTCCGACTGTCCCAGCGACGCGACTGGAGCACCAAGTCGGCAGCTTCTTCAGCATCTTTGAGGAGCGTCTTACGCGGCATGCCTATCTGCGCGCGCATAGTCAGCCCACGCCCTAAATCCGTGACTTGGCGAGCACGCGCGGCTACGGGAAAGTCAGATGGGATTTCTCCCGCGCTGATCGCGTCCCGGAAACGGCGTTCCAGCAGCGCTGCGCCGCCAGTGGCCGCATTCTGCAGGAACCGCTGAACCTCAGCGTCGTTCACAAGCGGTGCGACACATATCAGAAGGCAGCCCCGGGCGGACCCTTTCTCAGTCGCACTTTCGACGGCGTACCTCAGAAAGCCCACGATCGAGTCGCGAAGCGTCTGTGGCGCGAGGAGTGCCTTGGCGGCCGCTGCGCCCTTGCGTTCGGCGTACGCCTTAAGGACGCGCAAGAATATCGCCCGCTTGTCCCCGAAGACGGCATATAGGCTTGGCCGTCCCACACCCATCCCGGCGACGAGATCGTCAATCGTCACTCCGTCGTAGCCTTTCGACCAGAACACCTGTGTCGCCTTTTCCAGCGCACCCGTCTCGTCGAAGCTGCGCGGTCGACCCCGCGGCCTGGTGGTATTTTGAATCATTTAGTTCAAAACTCCTTGACACCTTTCGTTCCCCATTATAAAACCAAATAGTTCTAAATTGGCAAGCCGATTCTGGCCTCGTGGGCCTCAAGACTTGAGCCTTCACCCTTCACCACGGAGACGCCTATGAAACATTCGATTGCACTCGTCACCGGCGCTACTTCCGGGCTCGGCCATGCGGCAGCCCGCCTGCTCGCCGGAGAGGGCTACCGCGAGATCATCGTCACCGGGCGCAGCCTGACTGGGGCCCAGCAAGCGGCCGTTCAACTCGCGGCAGAGAACAAAAGAGCAATTTTCACGCCGCTGGCACTGGATCTGGACAAGCCGTCCAGCGTTCAGTCGGCCGTTGCCGATCTCGTCAAGCGAGGCCAGCCGGTCGATTTCCTGCTACTCAATGCAGGGTTGGTTCCCTTTAAGAAGCGCGCTCTCACCGCGACGGGCGTCGAGTCTTCTCAGGCCCCGCTCATCGGGCATCATCAACTGACGGTTGGGTTGCTCAATGCCAACTTGCTGAGCCCCAACGCGCGGATCGTTATCGCAGGTGCAGAACCTGCCCGAGGGGGCGTACCCATGTTCAAATACACCGACCTGCCAGCCTTCGCGGCCAGTCGTTACCAAGGTGACCGAACCGCCGCTGTTGAAGCGCTGATACGCAACGGGCCAAACGTGAAGTACGTGCCCAACAATGCTTATGCCGACGCAAAGCTCATCATCGCTTGGTGGACCGCGGCGCTGGCCCGCCGGCTGCCCTCCGCCATGGCCGTGTACGCCGTGTCGCCTGGTGGCGCGACCGGCACCAAGGTGGTGCGAAGCGCTGGTCTGGCGTTGAGGTATCTGATGATTCCAATCGTGAACCTCATCCCCGGCATGAATCAGACGCCGGAGACCGCGGCCAGCCGGTATATCCAGGCATCAAAGTTCGGAACCGATCTCTCGGGGCAATTCTTCGCCTCGGCCAAAGGGAAGTTCTCAGGCCCAATGGAGGTGCAGTGCCAGCCACACCTCCATGATCGCGCCAGCCAGGAAGCCGCGTGGCAGGCCGTTGTCAAGGTCTCCGGCGTCGACTTGTCTTAACCAGCATCCTTGACCGCTAGGACCTCGCTTGATGAGCTGACCGATGAGTATCGGCGCGGAGATGCAGGCCGGTAAAAGGAGAACTAGGAAGATGCACAACTTATTAGTGAGCTATTTGGCGGTCGCTTATCTCGCAGCGAATGTATACGCCATCGTGAAGGTAGGAGCATTTGAGTTAGCCCGTTCGCGCAAGCATCTCATACTCTACGGCGTTCCCTTCATATTGTGGGGCTCTGTCATCCTGTTGGGATGCAAGCTCATGGAGATCATGCGCCGATTCGATGAGTGGGCTGCCTAGTGTCTCATTAACTAAGTTCCGGTTGCGATGTTGCTCTTATTGTTCTGATAAGGTCCGCCATTTCACTTCACCCCAACCGACACACTGACCACGTTCACGATCGGCGACTTGCTTAAGTGAGGAGCCGAACCGTGAATCACTGCGAAATCATGCGAGCCCACCACTGGGAGACGCTTAGTCGATGCTGAAAGTGTTGGAACTTGGTTGTTAGGTCCCAGGAGATCATGGGCGCAGGTGAACTTGGGGTGCGATAACGACCTTCGGGATCCTTCGACTCCGTGCCCATCGGTCAATCAAGGGAATAGGATTGTCGCGGTGCTTCGCTCAGGAAGACAGCGGTAGAGGACGTTTACAGAGCAGGTACAGAAGCAGGCAGAGGGTCGCAGATTTTTTTTGTTGTAGCAGAGAGAGATGGTGGTAAATTATATTCGTGTTTTGTTTGTAGCAGTAGTGAGTACTTAGTATTTGGTATTTAGGAAAGGCCACAGGCAAGAGTGCCTGTGCCACATGAAATCAGGTATCGCAGGCGAGGGCTTCTCTACCCAATCAAGCCAGAACCGGCTTGGTTGGGGCCCAGCCTGCGGTCCACAATTTATTTTTCAACACCCGGCCTTTTAAGGCCGGGTGTTCGCATTTTGGGGTTGCGACCCTCTGCCTATGTCCTTCAGCCTTGGGTCATGTTGGGTGACCTTGGGTGGAATTGGGTCGACATAGGGGGGAGGGGAGGGGTAAAGGGGAAATTGCCAGAATTGCCATGATTGCCAAAGACCGCCGTGATTGAAAAACAAAGACTTACCGCGGATTTACGCGGATGAGCGCCGATTGAAAAGAGCTGAAAACGAACAAAACGACCCAAGAAAAACAACATTTTCACCACAAGTTGAACTGAAAAGCGGTAATCGATGAACTCACGGAGGATGCGAATGAACGAAAACGAGATGAATACGGACATCCGGACAAGGGAGATCAAGCCGAGAGAATACGGAAAAGATCCGCTGGCGACGCACGAGTGGACCAACCAGTGGTATTCCAAGGAAGAATACAGGGAACTGCAGCGGCGCTACATGCAGAAAGGTAAAGACGAATGGGAACAGACGCATCAAGGCAAGCTTTGCCTGGCGTTTTATAAGGCTTTCCACGACTACCGGAAATACCTGGAGGAGCATGCGTTTGCCAGACGGTCTCCGCATGGCCACAAAGTGAACTACGACGAGCACGTGCTGTTTGAAGAGGGCCTGCGCATAGTGGAAGAACTGCAGGAGGAGCGCCAAGAAAAGCTGCGGCGGAACCTGGAAAAAGCGCAGAAGGCAGCACGGTGCCGGCACACATACCTCAATGGCCGCCAGTGCGGAGCGCCCCGGGTGAGAGGCAGAAAACTCTGCCACATGCATGAACGCGTGGAAGACGCCAAGACGGCCGTGATTGATCTGGGACCGATGGAAGACGCAGACAGCATACAGATGGCGATCAGGAGGTTGCAGGGAGCGATCCTGGAGGGCAAGCTGAACCACAGGCAGATTGGACAGCTTGCGTACACGATCCAACTAGCGGCATGGAATGTGACGAGGACAAGTGTGATGGTGAAACAGCTTACCGCGGATGAAGAAGAATGAGCGGGAACTTTTCACCGCGGAGGCGCGGAGACGCGGAGG
>DATGIB010000008.1:0-533671 GCA_035307485.1 Candidatus Sulfotelmatobacter sp.
CGCCGTTTAGCGGAACGATATCGCAAGGGATTCATCGACCTGCTGGAGCAGCGCATCGATCCGGAGCTTTTCCGTACCATTCCGGCCGATCTGATGTTCCGCTACAACTTTGTTCCGCTGGTGCAGCACAACAATACGCTGGTGATTGCGGTAGCCGATCCCAGCCAGGTGCTGCTCAGCGACGAACTGCCGCTGCTGCTCGGCAAAAAGTTGGAATTGAAGGTCGCCACGCCGCGGCAAATCAGCGATTTGCTCAAGCGCACCGAGCAATCGCAGCGCGTGTTGGAACAAGCGACGGAAGCGTTCACGCTGCAAGTTTCGAAGGACGAGGAAGACAGCGAAGAGACTATTTCCGGCGACCGCCTGACGCGCGACACCGCGGTCAGTCCGGTCGTTCGCCTGGTCGAAACCGTGATCTTTACCGCGCTCGAGCGCCGTGCCTCCGATATTCACATTGAAGCGCGCGACGGCGAATTGGCCGTGAAGTACCGCATCGACGGCGTGTTGCAACACGCCATGCAGCCCATCGCCAAGGAATGGCACTCCACGGTGATTTCGCGCATCAAGGTTCTCAGCGACCTGGATATCGCCGAGCGCCGCGTGCCGCAGGACGGCCGCTTCCGCGTGAAGTACAAGGGCCGCTACATCGACCTGCGCGTTTCGATTATGCCTGCCAGCCACGGCGAAGACGCCGTGCTGCGCGTTCTCGATAAAGAGACGCTCTCCGAGAAATTCCAGAAATTGAGCCTCGACGTTGTGGGCTTTTCCGCCGCCGAAGTGAAAAACTTCCGGCGCTACATCCGCGAGCCTTACGGCATGGTGCTGGTCACCGGCCCGACCGGCTCCGGCAAGACCACCACGCTGTACGCCGCTATCAACGAAATCAAAACCGACGAAGACAAAATCGTCACCATCGAAGACCCCGTTGAATACCAGCTTCGCGGCATCACCCAGATTCCCGTAAACGAAAAGAAGGGCCTCACCTTCGCCCGCGGCTTGCGCTCGATTTTGCGTCACGACCCGGACAAGATCATGGTCGGCGAAATCCGAGACTCCGAAACCGCTCAGATTGCCATTCAATCCGCGCTGACCGGACACTTGGTCTTCACGACCGTCCACGCCAACAACGTCGTCGACGTTCTCGGACGATTCCTGAACATGGGCGTGGAGCCGTACAATTTTGTTTCGGCGTTGAACTGCATCCTGGCGCAGCGGCTCGTGCGTTTGATCTGCGATGCGTGCCGCACGCAAGTACACTATGCCCCCGAAGTGCTGGAGGCGAGCGGGCTGGACGCGAAGCAATGGTCGGATGTGCCGCTCTATGAAGGCCCCGGATGTATTGAATGCGCAGGTACTGGGTTCCGCGGACGAACGGCGATCCACGAACTGCTCGATTTAAGCGATCAGATCCGCGAGATGATTCTGGCAAAGAAACCGACTTCAGAGATTCGTCGTGCTGCCCGGGAAGAGGGCATGCGATTCCTGCGCGAGTCAGCTCTGGATAAAGTGCGCCTGGGACTGACGACGTTGAAAGAGATCAACAAGGTTACATTCATCGAGGCGATGCGGTAGGAAACCTCGAAACTTTGCAACCTTAAAAAACACATGAGTCCGAGTTTGAACGTTGCGAAACCGAAGCTGGCATGTGAGATTGCCGCCGATCGCGTGTTGGCGGGCCGGTTGCTGGATAACGGCAGTGGCCTGGAAGCTTGCGCGGCGCGGGAACTGGCGCCGGGCAGCGTCGTTCCCGATCTAGTGGAGAACAATCTCCGCGAGCGGGATACGGTGCTGGCGGGGATTGAGTCCGCATTGAACAGCGTGGCCGGACGATCGCGTGATTTAATTGCGGTCGTGCCCGACGCAGCGGTGCGGGTAATGCTGGTGGATTTTGACACTCTTCCGGCGGACCAGGAAGAGGCCCTCGGCGTAGTCCGGTTCCGCCTGAAGAAATCCCTTCCCTTCGATGTAGAAAAAGCCAAAGTCTCGTTTCACGCGCAGAAGGTAAGCGATGAAGTGCGCGTGGTCGCCGCGGTGGGACTGACCAGTGTGATCGAGGATTACGAAACGGCCTTCCAGGAGGCGGGATACAGCCCCGGAGTGGTGGTCCCTTCCATGTTGGCGGCGCTGGGCGCGGCCGATGGCAAGCGTCCGACCCTTGTCGTCAAAGTGGATGCGCATACCACCAGCATTGCCATCCTGAATGAAGATCAGTTGCAATTGTTCCGCACGCTGGAAAATTCGCGCGGGGTGACGATCACCGGAGAGCAATTGGCCGAAGAAGTCTATCCATCGGTCGTGTTCTTCCAGGACACGTATCATTTGAATATCGAACGAATCTACGTAGCGGGCCTTTCTGAAGCGGGCGGAGCGGCTCCGGCACTCCGGGCGCAGACTGGCGCAGATGTGCAGGAGCTCGTGGCTGCCGCGCAGTTGGGAGCAAACACCAGCGGTTCGGTTCCGCGATGGAGAATGGCAGGAGTAGTAGGAGCCTTGGTTTCATAGCGTCGTTAGTCGACCGTCGTTAGTCGCTGACCAGATCCATCGGCTGAAGACCCGCGACTAGTGATCTAACAACTGACCTTATGCGTTTAGACATCAATCTCGCGAGCCGGCCGTACGAAGATGCGCGGCAGTTCTGGATGCGATGGGGCACCGGACTGGGTGTGCTTACGCTGGTTACGCTAATCCTGTTGACGGTGACGATCACAGGCTGGCTCAATGCCCGCCGGGATCACCGGACGATTTCGCAAAAGAAGGCTCTGATTGCCGACCGCGACGCCAAAAGGGTGGAAGCCGAAGAGTTCCTGAACCGTCCGGAGAACCGAACCACCCGCGATGACTCGCAAGTATTAAACGAACTGATTGAGCGAAAAGCGTTCTCCTGGACGCTGGTGCTGGAAAACCTGGAAAAGGTAATGCCGGCACGGGTGCACCTGGTGTCGATGAATCCCGAGCTCGACGAAGATAATCAGCTGTCCTTGAAGATGAGCGTCGCCGGAGATTCCTCCGACCGGGCGATCGAATTGGCACGCCGGATGGAAGATTCGCGCCGCTTCGCGCAAACTAACATCGTCGGTGTCGCTTCGACTCAATCGCAGACCGGCGATACTGTGCGTGTCGACTTCGTGGCAACTTACATTCCTGAGCTACTTTCCGATACGGCAACGCCGGCGACTGACCGGAAGTCTGCGCCTAAGTCCGACGCAAATCCGGCATCGGCGACTACCAAGACAACATCGAAGCCATCCTTGCCGAAACCGCCGAGGGGGAGGCACTGATGCCCGACCTGCGGCAAACGCGGTTCAAAATCAAGACAGCATTGCTGGTGATGGCTGGCATCGACCTGCTGGCGTTGATTGTTTATATTTCCCCTCTCGTCGGGTCCACGGAATCGCGCCGAATGGAGATCAACCAATTACAGGCCGAACTGACGACGAAAACAAAGCAGGTGGCGCCCCTGAGAGACCTTCCTGAAAAGGTGAAACTCGCCAACCGTGAGATTGCGGATTTCTATAAGAAGCGTATTCCCGATCAGCAATCGCGGATTCCGGCAGAGTTCCAAAAGCTCGCGGCGGACAACAGCGTTTCCGTCGAAACCGTGAAATATAAGTACGCGGAACATACGCTCGGAAAGCTGCAGCCTGTCGAAATCGAAGCGGATTTGAGCGGGAACTACACTTCCCTGGCCCGCTTCATCAATGCCGTGGAACGCGACGACATGCTCTTTATCATCAACAGCATTACACTGGGAGGAGAGCAACAGGGACCAGTGAAGCTCAGCGTGAAACTTGATGCTTATCTGAAGGCGGGAGCGTAGGTGAAAGTCGGACTGGAAAACAAGAAGAAGACGATATGGGCAGCGGTGCTTGGTGGGCTAGCCCTCCTGATCGTCGCTTACCAGTTCCTTCCCATGTTTTTTGGACCCTCGGCGCCGAGCGACTCCAGCGCGCAGGCAGCGGCTCCGGTCACTCCACGGGCATCCTCGGCTCGCAGGCAAGACAAGGCGGGTAAGAAACCAAAGCCGGAAAACCTGGACCCGACCCTGCGCCTGGATTTGCTGGCAGCAGTCGAGCAGACCCAGTATGAAGGGAAGGGCAGGAATATTTTCGTGTCGCAGGCGGAACCGGTAGCGATCCCTGACCCTGTGGCCAAGGCCAACACGGATGCCGCGGCAGCCGCCTACACTCCGCCCACACCTCCGCCTCCGCCGCCCATACCGCTGAAGTTTTTCGGATTCGCCAGCAAGCCGGGAGAACCGAAACGAATCTTCCTGTCACAGGGCGACGACGTGTGGGTGGCCGGTGAGGGCGAGATTGTGAACCGCCGCTATAAGGTGGTCCACATCAATCCAGCCAGCGTTGATATGCAGGATGTCGTCAACAGCGGTCCGCCGCAGACAATTCCGCTGACGCAAGGGTGAGGACTCAAGATCGAGGTTTCAAAGTTGCACGGGTCCAGCGTTTCAAGGTTTAGGCTCGACATTTCGCGCCGGGATGCTCGCTCCGAGCGGTACCTTTGAGGCCTTGCCACACTAAAACGTTGTGAGTTTTCAATGACGCTTTTTCTCCATCGCCGGCCGCGACGTTCTTCCAGCAAGAAGGAGGACGGATACGTCCTCATGATTCTGTTGCTGCTGGTGGCCATGATCATTATTGGGGCGGCGGCGATCGTTCCTACGATCAAGTATGAAATTGAGCACGACCGCGAGGAAGAACTGATTCATCGCGGCGTGCAGTATTCTCGCGCCATCCGCGGGTATTACAAGAAATTCGGGCGGTATCCCGTCAAGATCGAGGATCTGCAAAATACCAACAACATGCGTTTTCTCCGCAAGCGCTACAAAGATCCGATGAACTGCCACAACGGGCAGTGCGAAGATTTCAAGCTGCTTCACTTCGGCGAAGTAAAACTCACGTTTGGAAACGGACTCATCCCAGGAGCCCTCACACCGGGTATGGCCTCAACCGGTGCGCTCGCGGCCGGCAATCTCGCCGCCGTCGGCGGGATGCAGGGGAGCGCTGCAGCATTGGGGCAGCCTACCATTCAGCCGAATCAGACTACGACCTCTGATTCCTCGCAAACTTCTTCGACGGGGAGCACAGACCAGAACTCAGGAAACGGAGATCAATCTTCTTCAGGGGGCAGTGACTCCGGGCAACCGAACCTGAAAGGCTTTTCCAGCCAAACGCTCGGCGGCGGTCCCATCGTAGGGGTTGTGAGTGCCAGTAAAAAAGAAGGCTATCGCGAGTTCAACAAGAAGAAGAAGTACAGCGAGTGGCAGTTCATCTACGATCCGGGAACCGATCGTGGCGGGCTGCTGATGACGCCGAATCAGCCGGTTCTGTTTCAGCAACCACAGAACGTAAACGGGCAGCCTAATTCAGGAACGAACCCGGCAAGTCCTGGCGGACTCGGATTCCAGAACAATCCGGTCTCTTCAACGCCAAATCAAAACGCTCCAGCCACGCCGGACCAGAACAACGCTCAGCCTCAGCAGCAATAATTCCGGGCATCGCGGCCTCAAGAGCGAATCCTGTAAACACAAAATGGCCTCATCGCGAGATGAGGCCATTATTCTTTGACGTAATCTCTTTGACGAAATCTAAAGCTGCGACACCCGGCTCAACGGCCGAGACCCTTACACGCTGAATGACGACCCGCAGCCGCAAGTGCTCTTGACGTTCGGATTTTCGAACTTGAAGCCGGCGCCTTCCAGCGTCTCGACGTAGTCGACAATGCAGCCGTTGAGATACATGACGGAGGTAGCGTCCACGTAGACCTTCAATCCGTCCATATCAAATGTCTTGTCCATCATCCCGGCGCCGTTCTCAAACTGCATGGAATAGGAGAAGCCCGAGCACCCGCCGCCGACCACCCCAATGCGGAGTCCGGTCGGGACTGGATTCTGCTGGGCCATGATCTCTTTCACCTTCGCGACCGCGTTGGCAGTCAGGGAAATCGGCGCAGCCTTTTTTACTTCAGGGACAGTTGTTGTTGCCATTCGTATCTCCTTGGCCTTAAAGCTGTTTGATTATAGCAAAATGCCGGTCCCGGGGAAGATCGCCGCTCGGGTACCTTAGCTTTTTGATGCCATTCGGCCGTTAACGGTCGCTTTCTTAGCACGACCGGAAGGCCTTCTTGGCCGGATGCGAAAACCGGCCGTACGCTGGCATTTCTTCCCACCAAGTCTTGCCAGACAGGGCTATAATCTTGGGCGTCAGGACCTTCCTCAAGGTGCGCCACGCCTGAAGAGGGGTATACCCGACCGGGTTGAAACCACCGAGGTGGCTTATGACGCTGATTGAAATCGTGGGGGGACTGTTCGGGATCTTCGCCATCGGATTAATCGTGCTATTGATCTATCGCAGCACTCTGACGATGCACGAGGACGACCAACTGTTTCTAGATGACGCGAATTCGCACATGCAGGAAGAGCAGACCGAGTTGTTGACCAAAGTGAATCGGTTGACGCTTCCGGTTCGCGTGTTCAGCATCGGCTCGGGAGTGTTTCTGCTCGCCTTCCTGGCAATGCTCATCTATCAGAAACTGAACGAAGTGCAGTAGCGTAGTGACAGATTCTGCTGCGCACCGTGCTCTTCCATGAAACGGCTACGACCGACCGTGGCAAGGGCGAAATTGTGTGCGCATGGAAACTGGCCCGCTCGTCTTTCTCAAAGTGGCCCGGATGGCGGAATTGGCAGACGCGCTGGCCTTAGGAGCCAGTAGCCGCGAGGCTGTGCAGGTTCAAGTCCTGTTCCGGGCACCACTGGCTTAGATCTGATCAGCTACAAAGGTGCTCTGAACCAACCCACAGTTGAGCCAGGTCTCTGAGGCTATTCTTGTACGTGCGTGTTACGAGATAGTCTTTCCCACCTTTCACGCGCAGTCTGTATTCCCCGGTAGGTAAAGGTTGAATCTCCTCCACTGCGGAAATATTCACCACCACCGATCGATGAATGCGAATAAACCCGTAGGGCCCGAGGCGCTCCGCCATGGACGAGAGGGACTCGTGCAGCAAATAGGACTTTGGTGGATGCAACACCGAAACGTAATTGCCCTCGGCTCGCACCGCTACTATTTCGGCCAAGTCCAGTAAGAGTATTCTGCCCTTCACCTTGAAAGCGATTCGCGGCGCCTGTCGTTTTGCCAAACCCTCCAATTGCTGCAAAGCCAAGAGGAGCTTTGTGGCGTCCAGACCGGTTAGTCGAAGCAACGACGTATCCGCAGGTTCATGGGACCGATCTTCTGCGGTCGATTTAAGAGCATAGTCACGCCTACTCTGTCTGGGAATCATATCTGTCCGCAGTGTGCCAGCTGCACCGTCCGTAGCATCGTGGGCAGCCAATCGAACATAGGTCTCTCGTGCTGTGTCCTTTTGATCCTGAACCTCGCGGACATTCATCTGGAAACTCCTCGAATGGATTCCCCATTCCAACTTGCTATCACCTAACGCAAGACGATCGACGCCTGTAGCTGTCGCACGATCTTTAGCTCTCTACATTGCTGGGGCCTGTGTACCGTCGGACCAAGTACCAACCGGCACAAAAAAGATCGCCTCCGGCTCCGGAAGCTCTCTGGGATCCATCAGGACCGGAGAGCCGTCGAAATTCGCGCCCCAACTCGCAGCGTCCGTTTTTGGAACGTGCAACATCAAGTGGGGAAACCAATGCACGACAGCATCGTTGAGGTACTGCTCCTTCGACATCATGTAGGACATTGCGCCAGGTTCTGGCATCGGCAGCGCTTTATTGCCAACCATGGTCTTGATGCGCTCGAGGATTTGAGGTTTGGACAATCCGGCCAGCACCAACTCAGTGCGTTTCAGCGTATAGGGCAGAATGGATCGCGCGGCGGCCGGGTTGTAGCAGATCGGGCTTCGATTTTTCGGGTTCCAAAACTCCGGGTGGTCGAATGGAGACATCCATGCCCGCTCCACGATGCAGACGAAACCGCTCTTGCCTTTGGCGACAGTCTCGTAACCGTGCCGTCCAAGAACCATAACCGTAGCGTCGGCCGATATGGATTTCGGGGCGGCTGTTCGTGCCAAAGCGATTTCTGCGCTTCGATCCGCCATGAGGTATTGATCAAGCGGCGCCATACTCGGATAAGGCGAATCAGCGGCCTGGCCGGCGCCGCCTTGCGCCTGTACCTGATACGCGGCAATGACCAAGGAAAGCAGCGCGAGAGCGCCTGATGTGAACGTTGTCGCCGTTTGTCGGTACACGGATTCCCCCCCCTGAAAAGTTGAGTGTTCTTTCAATGCAGCTTGGAAAAAAATAATCGAAGATCTTTCACCATCAGGTCCGGTTGTTCGAGCGCCGCGAAGTGCCCGCCTCGCGGCATCTCGGTCCTCTGCACGATGTTGTAGTTCAGATCAATCCAGCGCTCGGGCGCTGCAACAACTTCCTTGGGAAATACCGCATAGGCCACCGGAGTTTGCAAGCGCGGCAGACTTTCGAGCCTGTGCGTGAAATGGTTTTCGCGGTAGATGCGCATGGAGGACCCCACTGTCCCGGTGACCCAATAAAGTGTCACGTCGGTAAGAAATGTGTCGCGATCTACTGCGTGCAGAAAATCCCCATCATTGTCGGTAAGGTCCTGGAATTTCTCGGTAAGCCAGGCCAGCCACCCGACTGGCGAATCGGTCAGGGCATAGGCAACCGTCTGCGGTTCCGATGATTGAAGGCTAAAGAACGTACTCCTCTGCTCGTCCCACCAACCTGAATAGCGTCGCTGCTCCTCAGCGGTCAACTGCTTCATCGCACTATCGCTGGGAGGTCGAACGTCAATAAGGTTCAGGTGGAGACCAATCACATGCTCAGGAGCGAGGCGCGCGATCTCTATTGCGATTGCGGCCCCCCAGTCGCCACCCTGTATGCCATACTTGGAGTATCCGAGACGATCCATCAGCACAGTGAGCGCCTTGGCCATACGCTGGGGACCCCAGCCACGACTGGTTGTCGGCCCGGAAAACCCGAACCCGGGAAGCGAAGGAATGACGACGTCAAACGCAGGCGTGTTGCTGTCCTTCGGATGTGTAAGCGGCTCAATCAAGGAGAAAAACTCCAAAATTGATCCTGGCCATCCGTGAATTAGCATCAGGGGCACCGCCTCAGCTCGCGGCGATCGCTCATGGATGAAGTGAATCGTCTGTCCGTCGATTACAGTCGTAAACTGTGCGTATCGGTTAATCCGCGCTTCCTGGGCACGCCAGTTGTAGTCTTTCAGCCAATAACTCGCGAGTTCGCGGACCTTACTGATATCAGCGCCATATTCCCAGGTTGTCCCAGGCAGTTGGTCCGGCCACCTGGTCTCGGCTAATCGATGATGCAGATCAGCGAGCACATTCTCTGGGATGTTCGCCTTGAAGGGTATGATCGCCGGGGCATTCCTGGCTTCAGCGCCGAAACCAGCCTGCAGTGTAACGAGGACAACGAACACTATGGCCAGAGCACAGACCGTCTGTCGTTGCAGAATCATCGCGCACCACCCCGGTATCGGCCGCATAGTGTTATACAAACTGGTTGGTATGTAACTTCCTTTCCCTCAAGCAACGACTAAAGAAGCAATCATCTTCTTTTAAGATTTCGTACAGGCCGCAAAGACCGCAGCCAGTCCACCAGATTTCTCTTGCCGGCTTTCATGACTTTCGCGTCCTGAGCATTCTTCGCCAGCGAGACGTAACCCTCGAGTGTTGCAATCAGAAAGCTTGCGATCTCGGCAGGCTCCACGTCGCGGCGAACCTGCCCCTGGGCCTGCCCTCGTCTTAAAGCGGCCGCGACTCCACCGCGCCACGCATGGAACACCGTTGCAAGCCGTTTGCGAAAACCTTCATGGAGAGGGGACATCTCTTGAGCGAGATTATTCAAGGGGCAGCCACCCCGGACATCCTCAGGCCGAACTGATTCCGATTGAACAATTCCAATCAAAATGTCGATCGGGTTGTCGCCCCTCTGCAGCGGGCGCAACCACTTGGCACGAAGATCGGGCGCAATGATCTCTTCGACGACAGCGTATCCCAATGTCTCCTTGCTCTTGAAGTGGTAGTACAACGCGCCCTTAGTCACGCCAGCCACTGCAAGAATCGTGTCCAGGGAGGCACTCTGATAACCCGAGCGATAAATCTCGCGCGATGCTGCCTGCAGCAAACGCTCGCGCGTGCGCTCCGGTTCATGCAGGCGCGACAGGCCGTTTTTCGAAGTCTTACGTGCCGCCAACATACCGACCAGTATGCATGTTGATGGGGCACGAATCAAATAAATTCGACCCGGCGTGTCGATCTCCACTGTTCGAGTTCTCGAAACTTGTACCCACTGTCCTCGGGTTTATGGAAAACGGTAGTAAACTCCGCTCAGTCAGTACTCCGCTCGTCACACGAAATTGTTAGCTCGTCACTCCATACAAGGGCTGAAATGACAGGGCTGTTGTGTCGTGTAATTGTTCTGGAGGTGGAACGTCAGATGCTACCTAGGTGTGCCTAACGCCGCCATGAGTGCCGTGGGGATTCTCCAACGAAAACGGCAGGCGATCCCGAAAGGTTAGGTGCACAATGCTGAACTGTAATCGGTATGGTATGCAAACTCGATTTCGGTGGCTGCCATTTGTTTTGGCACTCGCCTCCTTCTCGTGCCTGGCATTCGCGCAGACTACGGTGTCTACGGGCAGCATTGTAGGTACCGTTACGGATCCGACGGGTGCTGTGGTAAGCGGCGCCAAAGTGCTGATCACCAACACCGCAACAGGGCAGGCTCTCAACCTGGCGGCAAATGCTGGAGGCTCGTACACGTCGGGCCCATTGGATCCCGGAAAATACAAGGTGCAGGTTTCAGCGAAAGGCTTCAGCAGCGTCAGCGAAACGATCACAGTGGAGGTGGGTAATACAGCCACGGCAAATATCAAGCTGCAACTTGGCCAGGAAAGCCAGACCATCGAGGTGGAGGCCGATACAGTCGCGGTGAACACCGAGCAGGCGGAGGTGCAGGGCATCCTGAACTCCGACCAGATTGCGAATCTGCCGGTCAATGGCCGCAACTTTCTTGATTTGGCGCAACTGGAACCGGGCGTGCAGATTCAGGACGGCCAGAACTTCGATCCGACCAAAGCCGGTTACTCGTCGATTTCCTTCGGTGGGCGCTTCGGTCGTACAGCTCGCATAAACGTAGACGGAGTCGATATCAGCGATGAAACCGTCGGTACGACTACAGCCGACATCCCTGCTAGTGCGATCGATGAATTTCAGCTGGGCCAATCTTCTCTCGACCTTTCCAACGATCTGACTTCGTCAGGAGCAGTCAACGTGACCACAAAGTCGGGGACGAACCACGTCCACGGCGAAGCGCTTGGCTTCATCCGCGATCACAGCTTCGAGGCCAATGCGCCAGGTGGCAACAACTATCCATTTCAGCGTGAACAATTTGGCGGCAGCGTCGGCGGGCCTATCGTCAAGAACAAGCTGTTCTTCTTCGCTGACGGGGAGCGCACGAAGCAAGATTCGTTTACTGCGGTCAGCCTAGCCGGCACTCCTTTCGCACCCTGGAGCGGGGGCTTCAGCCAGCCCTTCCGCGAAAGCAACCTGCTGGGAAAGGTGGATTACAACTTCCGCAATGGCGGCAAAGCGTTCTACCGTTACTCTTACTTCGAAAACTCTCTGTACGCCACCTTCGGATTCGGTTTCCAGGTGTATGACAACAAGGACTACACGCGTAACCACGTAGTCGGCGTCGACTTCAACACGGGAAGCTTCACACACAGCATTCGCTACTCGTATCTGAAGTTCCAGAACCAGATCAAGGACGTAACATCGGGCAACCCTGCCCTTCCATTTAGCAGCACGGGATTGGAAATCGGCGACACGACTGCATCATTGTTCGGTCCGAACTTGCTGGCACCCCAAAGCACGCCCCAGCAGAACAATGAGGTTAAGTACGACGGCAGCAAGGTGCTGCGCTCCCATACCATTCGTTACGGGATGTCGTACAACCACATCCAGGGTGGCGGCTTTGCCGATTTCTTTGGCACGGCCCCGCGGGTTCGCTTCAACGTTGGCTCAACGAACTGCGGCGCCTCCGGAACCGAATTGTGCTCGGACTTTGCGAGCACCGGACCTTACCCGGGAGGCGCTTCGAATCCTTTGAACTACCCTGTGAACCGGCTTACGGTCGGCAACGGACAGGGTTTTAATACGCTCCAGCCGGCTTTGGGTTTCCCTGCGGGCGGCTTGGGCCCGGATAACCGTATTGGTCTCTATGTCGGCGACAGCTGGAAAATCAGACCCAACTTTACCTTAAGCGTTGGCCTGCGTTATGACCGCGACACTGGACGCACAGACAGCGATTTGCCGGCGGATCCCGCGATCAACGCCGCTTTCCCCGGATATGGAAATCGGATTCAGCAAGCGAACTTAAACTTCGCTCCCCAGTTGGGCTTTGCGTGGGACGCATTGAAAGATGGCAAGACCGTTATTCGTGGCGGCATCGGCCTTTACTACGAGAACATCATTTTCAACAACGTGCTGTTCGACCGGCCGCAGCGGTTGAAAACGGGAGCGTTCAACCAGTCAAACCTCGCTTGTAACAACGGCGTTCCCGCAGCGATTCCGGTAGCCGGCGGAACCCTGACGCCGGGCACTGGAAGCGCCGGTCCGAATTTCTGCGGAAATGACAATCGCATTGGCGACGAGATTCCGACGATCTTGTCATTCTGGAACCAGGTGAAGGCCGGAAACCCGTTTAACCTGCAGGATCCCAACCCCAATTACATCGGCGCATTGTTGGCGGCCGGAATCGGCGGAGGCACGGCGCCAAACATGCTCGGGCCTGATTACAAAACGCCAAGGTCGGTGCAGATCAACTTTGGTGTTCAGCGCGAAATCCACCATGGCATGGTATTCAGCGCCGATTACTTGCGCAACGTCGAAACGCGCACTCTGATCGGCATTGATGCCAATCGCCAAGGTGATATCAGCACCTTTAATCTGGCTGGCGCGAATGCGGCCGTTGCAGCCACCCTCAGCGCTTGCGGCGCGGGCAGTATCGATGCCGCTGCGGCCGCGGGAGGCTGCCCCGGACTTCATCCTGCCACAGGCTCTACTCCGGCAGGGGCGGCAACGATGGCCGATTTCGCAACACTCGGCCTGGGCTCCGCGCTTGACATCGGCGCGGGCTGTACGTCGGTCAACGGGATCGGGAGGCCGTGCGCTTTCGGCGGAGTAAATCAAGGCCAGCCGAATATGTTCTTCCTCCAACCTGAGGGCCGATCCGTTTATAACGCTCTGCAGATGACCTTGAAGCAAACCGCAAATAACCCGATCCGAGGCATTAAGGTGGCGAACTTCCAAGTGTCTTACAGCCTGTCACGATTCTCCAACACTGGAGGTGCCCAGCTTACCGGAACTCCGACGGACAACGATCAAGACTTTGTTCTGCAGGCTGCGGATAACAACAATCCCGGCCGATACTTTGGCCCATCACTGCTGGATCGCACGCACCAGATCTCCTTTGGCGGATATGTAGATGTACCCGCTGGAATCCGTATTGGGCTGATCTCTCACTTCTACAGCCCATTGGCGAGTTCGATCGATGCTGCGAACACGGGCTCGGCCGGTGAAATCTTCCGGACGGATTTTACCGGGGATGGAACCATTCAGGATCCTCTCCCGGGCACAAAGTTCGGCGCATTCGACCGCAACGTTAACGCTGCCGGCTTGACCAACCTTATCAATCACTACAACTCGACGCAGGCTAATCAGGCGACCCCGGCAGGAAACGTCTTGATCGCCAACGGCGTGATGACTCTTGCGCAACTGCAGGCTCTGGGTGGAGTATCTCCGGTTATTTGCCCGCCGCCGCCGACATCGCAATCCGGCTGCCCCAATTCGCCGGGGAGCCAGGTTAACTTCGGATGGCTCCGCGCGACTGACCTACGCCTGGCGTGGAATCACACGATCAAGGAACGTTTCTCTATCGAACCTAGCGTGGGCTTTTACAACCTGTTCAATTTCGCAAACTTCAACTTGCCGCCAAACACGATGTTCGGCGTCTTGAACGGTGGAGGAACGGGCTCTATTAACGGAACCACTCGGTCAGATGAAGAACAGTTCCGCGTCGGTAACGGCACGGGCGTCTACTCTCTCGGATCGCAACGGCAAATTGAATTCGGCTTACGGGTAACCTTCTGATGCTCGCTAAAGGTCTACAAACACTTCGGCCGTCGGCTCGCAACCGGCGGCTTTTTTCTTTAGCAGACTTCGAAGAGTTTTAGTGCTCATCCGCAGTCTTAGTACCGCGGATAGTGACGGCTCTCTTCCGTGGACCGCCCGCCTCGCCCATATCTCCAGTTTGCGTGAAGGACGTCGACGTGATGCCTGACCAAACTTCGTGCCAAGTCATATTCTTTCCGCCTCTCGGGAATTCCATGTCGATCGTGAGTTGTTTTCTATTCCAGTTGAGGGAACTGTTGGAATAAGTATTGAAATCGCACGCTGCAGGGCCAGAATTGTTGCAGAGCATCCCGCGCAAGCTCTTGGTGGTCTTGTCCCACCAATGAAACGCGATAAGAAACATTTCTTCAGACGGAGCACGCACGTGTTCTTCTTCTATAAGAACGTATGCACCGGGGCCAGTTCGCCAGTTTTCTTCCCCTGTTTCGGAGCCTCCGCTGGGAGACATGCCGGGAGCAAATTCATAAGTGGTCGACCAGTTGCCCTTCAGCGCTTTTGCAAGGCTCTGCATCTCCAATGCCGGCTCATCGCCCTTGGGCTGTGATCTATCCTTCCCGATCTGGAGGCTCGTTAACCGCGTAGCGTGAATCGTGAACAAAAGCTTTCGTGGTCCGCCAGGATCTCCATACTCCCCGGTCTGTGTGAAGGAATTTGAAGTGATTTCTGACCAGACTTCGTGCCACATCGATTTCTTTCCGGCTTTCGAAGTTTCAACTTCGTCAATGACGAACTGTGTGCCGTCCCAGTTCATCGTGATGTCATTCTGCGCACCCTTTACATCGCAGGTATAGGGCAGCCGGTTTTGGCATTCCATTCCATGAAAGCTTTTTGTTGCGGTGTTCCACCATATGGCCCCGAGGAGAAACGTGTCACCCTCAGGCATTTGCAAGTGTTCTTCCTCCAGCAACGTGAACCCGCCTGGGCCTGGCCGCCAGATCTCTTCTCCGGAGCTAACGAAGCCATTCGGTGTCTGCGAGCCGGGCTCAAACTTCACGTTAAGGGACCACTCTCCTGACAGTGCTTTGGTCAGGCTCTGAATCTCCGTCGAAGGTTGCGGAGCAGTTGTCAGTGATTGTGCGTTAGCCCGGGGAACAAAAAGTACACAAAGAATCACTGCACCGAATGAGATCAACGAAGCTTTTCTTCGGCCGGCCGCAGCTCGTATATAAGGCAGACTTCGTGATACAGGAACGCACCGAATTGCCCTCTGATCGTTCACGCCTTCTCCACCTGTTACAGCGAGTCCGCCAATTTCTTCGCTAGCGGCTTCACCTGCTCCGTGCCGCAGGGACAAGTGACGTACATGACGCGAACTAGCTTTGTGCCTTTGCGGACCATGATCATGCCGTCGCTCGACGCGAACGCCTCGTCGCCGATTCCAGAAAGATTTTGCATGTCGCCTAGAACCGACAGCCCTTTGGAGTTCAGGCGCATCTGCTCTTCGGCGGCATGCTGATCCACGGAGAAATTAAAAACCAGCACTTCGCCAGCCGTTCCCTGCTCCGACCGAGGCCTCTCACTCTGGAATTCTTTGAACATGCCGGTCGCGAACGTCTGGATTGCCTGTTGCGCTTTCTTGTCCGCTCCCCGGCTGGCCGTCATTGCCGTAGCGTGCTTGGCAAGCATTTCTGCCTCATCGCCTTTGGCAATGTAGGAACATCCATTGTCTGCGGGGTCCGAGCGAATGATCTCGACTCCGATGGCACGGCTAACGTCCTCCTTGCTCAGCAAGCGGCACGCATCCACGATCGTGCCGCCTTCTGCTGAGCGCCCAGGCCCCGATTCCCCCAAACCGGAGCCTTTCCCAGCGGAGTTCTTCGATGAATCAGAATTCGATTCAAGAAATTGCTCCGCAGTCTGATGGATCTTCTGATTTATGCGATGGGCCACGTAATAAAGGCCAACGGCGCCCGCTGCCCCGCCAACAAAGATGATGACCACTGCCACGATGCCGAGCTTGGCCAGAGTGCTCATTCCCTGCTTCCCAGGAGCCGGCCTCGAAGGCCCGATGGTCGCGGTGCTTAACTGTGCGGGCTGCGGTTGTGGCTCCTGCAGCTGAGCCGATCCCGGTTGCGGCGGCTGAATTTGCGGCGGCGGAGCCAAGTTGCGCATGTCAGCTCCGCATTTCCCACAAAAAGCTCCGCTGAGCGGGGCTCCGCACTTTACGCAAAACTTCGCCATAACGTTTTCTCCTATTGGCAATGAGGATTCGTGTACCGGACTCACATCGGCGGCCGAATGTTGCTGTACTCGAAGCGTGCTGACCTGTGCTCCTTGCCGATCGTGCCTCCCATGTCCACGTCCTGTTCTTCCTTCAAAACCTTCCCTGTCACGTTCGAAATCCAGATCTGGGAATCTTCTTTGAAGTTTTCAGTTTCACTGTGAACGGAATAGACAGTCACCGGCTCGACACCGATCAATTCGCTCCGCAAGATCTGGCAATTGTTCTTACCTTGGTCCCGGTTCTCCTTGAGTTGATCAAGCACTTCCTGAGGCGTAGCGGGGCTCTGCATCCATTTGCCGCGCACGCGCATGTACGCCTTGCCGTCGACATAAATCGTTTCGCTGTCGGCGGGCCTCCCACCGTTGGCTGACGCGCCCGTGTGGGTCGTATAGCTGTGACTGGGGGTTGAGACGATTTTGGTCATCGCCTCAAACACGGGCTGGCAAGAATTCGCGGCTCGCGAGAGGCACGGAAACATTCCTGCGAGCAAAACAAGAATGACGATAGAACGTACGAGGCCGGATGAGTGTTTCATAGAGTTGCTCCTGATCGCCCCAATTAGCGATTCGCTGGATTTCAAGTTATTGTCTGCTCGCCTTGAACGTGGCCACAATTTTCTGGACGCCAGCCTCTGGAAAACTTGGTTTCACGTTGATCTGCGCCGTGCAGTGGTATCCATCGCCGGGGACAGAAGCCTGATAAGTGACGAGCGGCGGTGTTCCCGGTGACGAATGGGTCTTCATTACATAAAAGACGAGTTCCGGAGTGTTCGACAGCATTCTCTCTGTGACCTGCTTTTGCGTCAGTTCACTGAAGGTTCTCACTTTGCCGCCAGATTTCACCAACAAGACAGACTGGCCCCAGTTGTCAGGCACCGAGATTTCGCAGGAATTCGTCGAGTCCTTGACGAGCTTCCAGCCAGGACTTTGTCCCCCGTCCGCAAACGCGAGCTGAGACAACAATGCTGCGGTTATCACGATGCGATATTTCATTCTGTCCATCACTGTTCTCCTTCACGACCCGGAATTTAATTTCAGCCACGATTGCTAAGGTGCACAAAGTTTGCCTTCGGTTTAGCTGCGAGAGCCCAGCTCCGCTCAGGGATATCTCGTGAGAGCGATGCGTGTTCCTGGTTTCTCCGCGCCCGAATCGTCGTAGTAGTTCGCTGAGATCTGGATCCTCACACCACCGCTCTTTACAGACCAGTTATTTCCCCCTTCGCTTTCTGACCATGCACCGTGCACGCGCGCTTTGTACCACGCCACCACCGTGGGCATTAGGTCGGTCGTTACGAGGCCATACATTTTCGATTGCACGCGCGCGGCGATAGGGCTGCTCCAGGGGCGGGCATGAGGGTAGGCAGGGACAACGGCTGCGGCCCAGTCGGGATATGAGGGCGCGGCGCTATCCGCCGCGCGTGCAGACGGTCCGAAAGACAGGATCGCCGCCAATATCGCCAACGCAAGAAAAGTTGGGGCTACTTGTTTCCGCATAGATTGGAACTCCTCCTGAAGGACTGCTGATTACTACGGCTCGACCTTGTACAACGTGACCATTCCCGCATCCATGTGGTCATCGATATGGCAATGGAACATCCAGATGCCGGGATTGTCAGGAACCATGTCCACCGTCTCCATCTGCGCCTGCATGAGCGGCACTACGTCTGTGCGCTTGCCGTCGTGAAGCACCACGTTGCCATGCCAGTGCGGCGTGTGGACGCTGAACTGTTCGCCAAGCGCAACCAGATACCAGCGGACTCGCTCACCCTTTTTCATGACCATCATTGGCCCGGTTCCGTAGATGTAGCCGTTGATCGCGAACTTGGCATTGGCAATCGTGAATCCTGAACCTAGTCCCGAGAAGTTGCCGACATCGTCGACAGGAGCAAACTCGAGCTTGTTAACTCCCTTGGGATCGCCGGTGAAGGTCTGAATGTTGTGATCGAGATACCAGCTCGAGTTCTCGTCAAAGAGAAGAAACAGGCAGACGAATTCACGGTCGACGTCTTTGGGTTTGGCGTTGTCGTCGGCCATCCCCCGACGGCTGATAATCATGGCGCCGACCAGTCCGCTTTCTACATCTTTCAGTTCATTGGTGTGAGAGTGGTAAAGCCACACGAGAGAGCTGGGATCATTCGGGCCCGGTCCCGCACGCTCGGGAACTTTCCATATGTAGGTGTGGGTCTTCCCGGGTGCCACGGCATCGTCTTCTTTGTCAGCTCCCGATGTTCCGTCGTCATACGGCGCACCTTCAGAGTCTTTGTCATAGAACACTCCATGCGGGTGCATGCTGTAGGGACGAGTGGCGTTGTTCTTAAAAATGATCTTGATTGTGTCGCCGACCTCAGCGCGCAGAATCGGACCAAGAATCCCCGCGGTGGCCCATTCGGCAGGCCGTGGCTTCAATTGTGCGAAAGTCTCGTCCTTATACTCGCGGTAGATCGCCTTGCGATAGACCGTCCCGATGCGATGCGGACCTCTTTCAATGAAGGTGTTCGAATAGCCTTCGAACTTCATTCCCATCATTTTGTTGATTCCGCCGGGCGCGTAGTCCCAATCCACTTCGTCGGCTGCGATGAAGTAGATTCGTGTTTTGCCGGAAGACTGTGCGAGCAGAATTGGAGACAGCGCCAATATCGCCACCAATTTGAAAAAATGTTTCATTTCTTCCCTTCTTTATCTCGGAAGATGATCCAGATCAAAGCCTTACGCCCGCATGCTCCGCCGCAAACTTGCCCACGATTGGCAGCCTGAAGAGTTTTTGCTGATAGGCTTGATACATCAGGAAGATCCAGATCCCGAAGCCGGCCAGTGTGAAAATCAACATCAAGGGCAGCGCGATTAGGCCAAAGATCCCGGCTGTCAACGGTGTTAGCACCGCCGAGACGATCATCCAGACAATCCAGAAGACAACCCATGCGACATTGAAGAAGATCGACTGAAAAGCATGGAAGCGGACGAACGAATTCGACTTGTACGGATCCAGCACCAGAAAGATGATTCCCGTGATGAAGCCAGCGATGTAGGTAAGGGCGCCCACCACATTCGTATCGATCGTTTTCGCCGGCTCTCCCGGCGTAGACATGACAGCGACCCCACCCGAACTCTCGACCTCTGGCATGACACTCGCCCTAATTTCGGTCGATGAACCACAGGACTGGCAAAAACGCGTGTCAGCGGCTAGGGCGGCCCCGCAAGATTGGCAAGAACTCATTTCTTCCTCCCGGAATCGAACTTGGTGGATAGCTGCAACGACGGGACTTTGCTCGGAACGAGAGGAATTGGCAAACCAACTGGCGGCCAATTGTGCGCTAACCAGTAACTGTTTTTGTTTTGTGTGACTTATAAAGAGCGATTAACTCGTTTTAGTCCGCTTTCCGTGCTAAACTCGACCCTCAAAACTCTCCGCCCGGCGTATGACAGCACCTCCTAGAGACAAACCAGCCCCGGAAATCAGCTACAGTTTTGGACTGTATGTACTGGACCCAGGGAATGGCACGCTATCGCGCGACTCGGTCCGGGTGCGTGTGCAAGAACAGCCCTTGCAGCTATTGCTGTTGCTTGTGGAACGCGCCGGGCAGATCGTTTCGCGGGAACAGATTCGGGACCGCCTATGGCCGCAAAATACTTTTGTCGAGTTCGACAAGAGCCTCGGGGTAGCGGTACTCAAAGTCCGGGAGGCGCTGGGCGATGATGCCAGCAATCCCAGATTCATCGAAACCGTTCCCCGGCGCGGCTACCGGTTCATTGCGCCGGTTAAGGTTGAGTCCACTGTCGTTGCTGATTCGCCCATTCCAGTCCCGGCGGGACCGTCTCCAACCCCCGCGTTACAAACGCTTGTGCCGGCGAGCAGGCACTTGCTGATCATTGCCGCGCTCGTTCTGTTTTCGGTTGGAATGGTGTCCTACTTCTTCTGGTCGAGACGTGGATCTCCGCCTTCCACAGCCCAGGCCCGGACTGCAATTCCGCAGGTACGCGTTCGTCGATCGGTCGCCGTACTGGGGTTCCGCAATTTGCCCGGCCGAGCAGAGGACAATTGGCTTTCTTCAGCCGTCTCAGAAATGTTGAACACAGAACTTGCTGCCGGGGGCGAGCTTCGCATGGTCCCCGGAGAAGACGTCGCGAGTGCGAAGGCGAAATTGCCATCGCGCGACGAAGATTCGCTTAGCAAAACTACTTTGGACCGTCTGCGAACCAACCCGGGCGCCGATCTTGTGATCTTGGGTTCATACACAACCCTTCCGGCTGACCCCAAACGCCGGATTCGTCTTGACGTTCGTATTCAAGACACCACCGGCGGGGAAACAATCGCGGAGGAAGCCGTATCTGGCGATGAGAGCGACCTTTTCAACCTGGTCGCGAATTTGGGCGCGAAACTGCGGCGAGGTCTCGGTCTGCCCGCCGTATCGGAGGGCACTGCGATTGCCACTCGAGCTGCCCTGCCATCGAACGCAAAAGTAGCCCGTCTCTATGCTGAGGGACGAGCCAGGCTGTGGGCATTCGACTATTTTGGCGCGCGAGACTTGCTCATTAAAGCCATAGCGGCGGATCCCAATTTCCCTCTTGCCCACGCCGCCCTTTCAGATGTGTGGTGGCACACGGGCTATGACGCGAAAGCCCGCGAGGAAGCACGGCGGGCACTGGAACTATCGAATCAGCTTTCGCAAGAGCAGCAACTGCTGGTCGAAGGACAATATCAGAGGACTGTCCAAGAATGGCCCAAAGCCGTCGAGGCGTATCGTTCCCTGTTCCGCATGTTCCCGGACAATTTGGACTATGGCATCTTGTTCGCCTCCGCCCAAATGCATCTTAGTGCGTCAGACTCGTTACAGACCCTGTCAGTTTTGCGCCACCTGCCGCCCCCTCTCGGCGACGACGCGCGTATTGATATGACAGAGGCTTCCGCATGGATCAATCGAGACTTCACAAAAGCAAGTGCCGCAGCGAAGTTAGCGATTCAAAAAGCAACCATACAAGGATTACCGGTTATTGTCAGTCGCACCTACGGCATTCTTTGTCAGCAAGAACCCGCCCTGGGAACATCCCCGGAGGGGATCGACGTCTGCCGAAATGCGCTTGAAGCGGCGCGTGCCGCCAAAGATCCCAACGGCGAGGGCCTGATGCAGACCGATCTCGCGGCCATGTACTATCTTCGCGGCGATCTCGCACAATCTGAGCAAATGTTTCAGCAAGCGGTGAAGAATTTTCGCCAGGTCGGTAACAGGGACGGCATTGCGGCTGCGCTCAGTAACTTCGCCGACACACGATTTTCCCAAGGCAATCTGATGGAAGCCAGGAAATTGTTGGAAGAGTCGATTCCCGAGTACCAGGCTGTAGATGACAAGGAGGGCGTGGTTCTTAACCTCGACGGCTTAGGCGACATCTGGAGACAGAGCGGCCAGCTCGATCGAGCCGAGGAAACCTACAAGCAAGCGGAAGTCATTGCAAGGAAAATCGAAGACAAGAACGCAACTGCGTACGTACTGAATGGGTTGGGAGATGTGTCGTTTGATCGCGGCGATCTTCCCTTGGCCAGAAAGCGTTACGAAGAGGCCCTCAACATTAGGACTCAAGCCGGAGAGCAACAGTTTGCGGCGGAAAGCCGCATCTCGCTGGCGAAAGTGAGCATCGAAGAAGGTCACGCATCAGAGGCTGAAATCTCCGCGCGTTCGTGCAAAACACAATTTCAGAAGGAGCAGCAAGCCGACGATGAACTCGACGCCAGCATTGTTCTGATTGATGCGTTACTAGCGCAGAATCGACGAGTTGATGCGCAAAAAGAAATGGAAGCAGATCAAGCGCTCGGAACTGCGACCCAGAACCGCTTCCTTCGCGTGCAGTTCAACTTAATTTCCGGCCGCGTCTTGCTGGCATCCGACGCTCCGGAGACATCAACCCGAGTATTGCAACAAGTAGCCGGTGATGTGCGCCGTTATGGATTTGTCGGCCTCGAGCTTGCCGACAGACTTGCCTTAGCTCAACTGGCCAACAAGACGAATCATGTCTCGCAAGCCCAAATGGAGTTGCACGCTCTGCAGAAGTCGGCAACTGCCAAGGGCTTTGGACTGATCGCGCGCAAGGCGCAGCCGGGATCTGGCGGATAAAGGCCTCGGGCGAGCCTTTCCTTTCGTACCCATTACTTTGCTGTAAAGTTTAGAAGCGCGTCGATTGCGGCCCGAAAGGTGGCGTAGGGTCACCTGCGATGCGGACGCCGTCGAGTTTGTCGCCGGCACGCCTTGCCAGAACAAACGTCGGCGTTCCGCAGACATGCGGAAAAAGTGCGCCCGATTTAGTCCAGTTGGCAGTCCGGCGAAGTCCCGCTAGAAGCTGAACCTTGCCTGCAGTTGAATGGTCCTGCTCCCGAGTGCAGAGCCTGCGACGCCGAAGTCGGGATTCACGCTTGTAACCGTTCCTGTCGGATCAACCGCGCCCAGCAAGGCATCAATCGAGGACACGTTAATGTTCGTTTTGTTGAACAGGTTGTAGATATCTGCCCGCACTTCAAGCCTCGCTCCCTCCCCAAGCACTTTGTTTTTCGGCAGGCCAAAGCCCTTCGCCAGAGTGAGATCGAGATCGTTATATCCGGGGCCGCTCAGCGTATTTCTGTGAATTCCGGGAGAAGGCTCCGGTGCCAATGCCGGGAACGTGGGTCCGGCGACAAAAGTGGGGGGCAGGAAAAACTTTGTTCCATCGCCCCCGAAGTTCGGATTCGTATTCTGCTGATATGCGGAATTCGATGTACTTGTGCCGAATCCGGAGACTGTTCCTGCCGGACGCAGTTGCCCGTAGCCGCTGTTTTGGTAGTACAGATTCGTGCTGGTGTTATAAAACGGCGTCCACGGAAATCCGGTGTGCCAATTCCAGATGCCGCTCACCGACCAGCCTCCGGCAAGCTTCTCTGCCCAACTGCGATTGGCGTGGAAGAGTACAGGTTGCCAGAGACCGTAAATCTTAACGGCATCGCGAACATCGTAATTCGCCCGTCCGTAAGCAAAGGACGGATTGGAGGGGTAGGGATCTTCGTAGTACGGACCAGAAAGCTCGTCCATGGCGCGAGCCCATGTATATTGCACCGACGCTTGAAAAGTATGGGAGAAGTTGTGCCTGAGGGACGCGAGCAACGCATTGAAGTTCGCGTCTCCGGTGTTCTCCCAGAAGTTGATCGTATTTACCAACGGATTGGGAGCGAAGCCATTCGCCGCGGCAATCGTGTTCCAGTTATTGTGAACCAGCAAATGGCGGGTCTGATTTCCCTGATACCCGAGTGTGAAGACCAAGTCTTGCCGCAACTGGTTTTGCACGTCGAACGAATAGTGATAGTTGGCGATAGTTTTCGGATTGCCCTGGAATCCGGAAAGAGTCACGTTCCCCCCCGTCGGGATATTGTCAGGACCCGGGAGAGAAATCGCCGCTGTGTTGGGCGCGTAATCGAAGATGGCTTTTATGTCGCCGGCTGTCTCATAAAGAATTCCTGTGCCAGCGCACGTCGGGTTCGAGGTATACGGGTAATCGCAGTGGAAAAACGGACTGACCGCGTTTGGTGGATTTCCGTTGGCGTTCGCCGTAATGGCAATCTCGTTCTGGTTGTAATTGATTCCAAACCCGCCGCGTAGAACGGTTTTACCCTGCAACTGGGAAGGCGACCATGCGAATCCGACCATGGGTCCGAAGTTGTTTTTTTGCGGGGTATAGACGCCTCCACCAATGCGGATTCTCAGGTCCGTCAGCGGATCAGGCCCAGAGCCAAAGAGCATTACGTCCTGATTATTTTGTTTCGCATATAACGCGCCAAAATATGACCACCGCAGACCTAGGTTCACGGTCAGATTTGGCAATACTTTGAAATCGTCTTGCGCGAAAACTCCCCAAATGTTTTCGCGATCATCCTGGCGATTGGCAAAAGGGATACCGCTTGCGTAATTGAACTGCCCGCCAAAATTTCCTCCCTCCCCATAGGGAGCGTCATTCGCGAAATCCCAGAGATTGTGGAATCCGAACCCTGGGCGGGCCGCATTCACCTGTTCATTCAGATAGAACAGCCGGGTAAGATCGCCTCCCACTTTGATGCTGTGACGCCCGGCGATCTTGGTGAGGACATCAGAGAACGAATACGTCCACTGGTTAAACACGCTCGGCCCTGGAGGCCCGAAGTACTGCACGATCGCCGGGGTTGCTCCAGCGGAATTCCCAAGCGAGTCGATCGTGGTCGCCGGCAGCCCGAAGGGCTCCTGCGGATTGCTTGAGACCTCATTCCAACGCCAACCCGCCGCGTTCACGCGTGCTTCGTTCAACAGCGTGGATGAGATGGTGCGATTCCAGATCAAAGCATAAGCATTGTTCGTTTGCGAATGATGCCAGAGATTTTCGGAACGGACCGGTCCGTTGTAGTCGGTTGAGGTTACCGGAACGTAGTACAAAGTGAAACTCAGACGATCTTTCTGCGTAATATTCGCATCGAGACGGCCATTGAACTGCATCTGCGATATGCGAGTCGGGTTCACGGTGTTGAAGAAAGCGATATCCGGAACGCCGTCAAGTCCCGACCCAACACCCGGAGTGCTGGGGCTGCCGCCATAAGTCAGATCCTGAGTACCCAGGCCGGTAGTCAGCGGTGAACCAATGTCGAGTCCTCCGGCCAAAGTATTGCAGTTCACTCCCTCGGTGAGTCCGATCGAGGCGCAGGTCCTTGAGATCATGCTGTTGGAAGAAACCGCGTTCCCCGGGTAAGACAGATATTTCTGCGCGATGCTCCCCGCTGGGGCCGCAGACTGATCGAACTGCGGGGTTTCATACCATCCTTGTGCGGTTGTCGACGATGCGAGCGGACTCGTTTCCCAGTTAAAGAAGAAGAAGATTCTGTTCTTTAAGATCGGCCCACCCAGACTTCCGCCGTACTGGTTAAAACGATTTTCGTCCCGGTTCAGTCCCCTCGCTGCCGCCGTGCCGGGTTGATTCGAGCCCACGCCGTTCCAGCTCTGATACGCGTTCAGCCCCGGACGGGAAGCCTTAAAGAATGCGCTGCCGTGAAATTCGTTCGTACCGCTCTTGGTCGTGATTTGAATGTCTGCGCCCGTGAAACGCCCATATTGAGCGTCATAACTGTTCGACACGACCTTCATGGTTTCGACCGAATCCTCGCTTGGCGTTATGACCGATGTTCCTCCCCAGACCGCGCTGACGGTACTAATCCCGTCGATGTTGATGCTATTGGTTTCGTATTGTCCGCCTCCGTTTTGCACCTGCGGCCCATTCTCGGTCGCGAAAATTCCTCCCGAGCCTCCTGGAGTTCCGCCCGGCCCTTGATTTCCGGGCAGGTTGTAAGCTCCGCCGCCTCCCTGTTGCGAGGCGTCACCGAATGTGCCGGGCGCAAGTTGAGCCAGCTGAAAGACATCGCGATTAAAGGACGGCATATGTTGAATCTGATTACTGGTAACCGTCCCACTTACGGTGGCTGTCTCTGTGTCCAGCGTTTGAATTGTCCCTGAAACGGTGACGGTTTCCTGTACTGCCCCGATTTCAAGTTGCAGATCGAGGGAGTTGAGCTGCTCGGGGATAATTTGCACGTGATCTAGAACTTTTTTCTTGAAGCCTGCATGCTCTGCCGTCAGGGAGTAGGGTGCCGGTCCCAACGCATTGAACTGGTAGATTCCATTGTCATCCGAGATTGACACCATATTTTGGTTCGTCGCGGTATTGGTCAAGGTTACAGTTGCGCCCGGGAGGGCTGCTCCTTCCTTGTCCGTGACCGTGCCTCTCAGTGCACCGCGAAATTGGGCGCTCGCGAGGATTGGGGAAAGCGAGATGAGAACAAACATCACGATCGCATAGGCGAGGCGTTGTATCTTTCGCATGGGAGCTCCTTAAGGCTGGGCCGGGTCAATTGCTGGTTGGCTGGTGCGGGGCTGCGACAATGGCAGGGTACTCATTCCAACTTCTTTCATCCGCGGGAATGTCTTCGCGCGAAGGACTTGGGTGCAAATGTTGGAAAGAAGGTTGTTTTTTTTTCGACTTGAGACGAGCTGGCGCCATCAAAACTGCACTTTTCGTCGTCTAAGCATTGCCGTAGACGGTCCCCATGAAACGGTTATTACTTCTGTCGCTGCTGGCCGCTCTGTCTTCAACAGGTCAGCAGCAAGTCAGGCCGATCGTGATCGATGCTCACGCTCCGGGGCATCCATTCCCGCATTTCTGGGAGCAAACCTTCGGCTCGGGGCGCGCCATTCTCGTTTTGCGCGAGAGGTATTTAGACGATCTCCGTGAGGTCAGGAAGGCAACCGGCCTCCGTTACGTCCGCTTTCACAACATCCTTCACGATGAAGTAGGGTTATACGACGAGGACCAGCAAGGGAATGCGGTCTACAACTTTTCTTATATCGACCAGATCTACGATGCGCTGCTCCAAAACGGAGTACGTCCGTTCGTCGAAATCAGCTTCATGCCAAAGAAGCTCGCCCTCCGCCAGGACATTCATCCGTTCTGGTATCACCCGATTGTGTCTCCGCCCAAAGATTACAAGCGTTGGGACGATCTGATGCGGACGTTTGCGCAGCATCTTATCAAGCGTTATGGATTGGATGAAGTCGCCAGCTGGTACTTTGAAGTCTGGAACGAGCCGAACATTGATTTCTGGACGGGAGAGCCCAAAAAGGCCACCTATTTCGAGCTCTACGATCACACTGCTCGGGCTCTGAAATCCGTTAGCCCGCGATTGCGGGTCGGCGGCCCATCCACCTCTTCCGCACACTGGGTCGATTCTTTCCTGCGCCACATTGCTGAACAGAATGTGCCAATCGATTTCATTTCCAGCCATGGTTACGCGGATGACACCGTGAAGGACCTGTTCGGTACCGAACAGGATGTTCCAATGGACCAGCGCGTCTGTACCGCTATTCGCAAAGTTCACGATCAGATTGCCTCTTCGCTTCGGCCGCGATTACCCCTGATGTGGACCGAGTGGAACGTCCCCTCCTTTGGCCTCAGCCATGCGCGCGACACGATCTACGTCGGTCCAGCGTTGGCTGACGATATCCGCCAGTGCGATGGACTGGTGGAGATGATGTCGTTTTGGACGTTCAGTGATGTTTTCGAAGAAGATGGCCCCAAACGCGAGCCTTTCGATGGCGGATTCGGCCTGATCTCGCTTGGAGGCATCAAAAAGCCGAGTTATTCCGACTTCGCACTGTTGCACGAACTTGGCGAGGAACGGCTAGAGCAATCTGCTCCGGGGGTCCTGGTAACTCGTTCCGCAGACAGATCGCTGATGATCGCGATGTGGAACCTGGTCGACCCAGGCACAAAAAGTGCGAATCGAAGTTTCAGCTTCCAGATCACAGGAGTCGCGCCTGACGCGACAGTGATTCTAAAGCGCGTGGATGCAGACCACGGCAACACTTTGGGCTTGTATGAAAAGATGGGCCGGCCGCGATACCCCACGCAGGAAGAAATAAAACAGTTGAATGCGGTCGAAGAAAGCAATACACCTGAAACGCTGAGGCTATCCTCTGGAAAGATAGAAATAACCGTTCCAGAAAATGGATTGTGCGTGCTCAAGATCGCTGCGGCGAGGTAACATCCGCGGCGGAATTCGCTTCGAATTGTTTTCGGCGGTGCTACTGAGGCGTGGCCGGCTGCGCCGGTGCGGACTGCTTTAGCTTCTGAAATAACTCCATTTCATGCGCGGCCTCCGTTGATTTTCCTTGCTTGCGATAGAGAGCCGCCAAAGCGAAATGAGTCTGTGCCGCGAGCTCACCCTCCTGCTCAATGGAGAGTAACTGCGTCCACGACTTTTCTGCGCCAGAAACATTCCCATCGAGCCACTCCGACTTGCCCAATGCATAAAGAGTTTCCGGCATCTGGGGCTGCAGTTTGTCGGAACGCTCCAGCTCGATGAGAGCTTCCTTCGTTTTCCCCTGCTGAAGGAGCGAATCTCCCAGGCGATAAGCTGCCTCCGCATTCCCGGGCTGCATCTTGCATTCACTTCGGAATTGTTCCTCTGCCTGTGGCCATCGCGAGCTCATGGCAAACACTTGACCGAGTTCGAGATGAAGGTTGGGTGTATCTGGACGCTGTTCGAGCGCCTGTTTGTATTCCTTCTCCGCTTCCGGCATTTGTCGCAGCACGAAGTAGTTCTCAGCCATGGATTGATGGGCGCGTGCTGAATCTGGATAGGCTGCGAGCAAGGTATCGATCGCCTGCTTAGACAGAAGGCCGCTGGCCCGGCCAAGGTAATACAGCAAATCCGGATCGTTGGGCCTCTTCTGCAATCCCGCCTGTAAGTTTGTTATTGCTTCTGCGAACTGGCTTGTCTCGACTTGCGCGATTCCGAGCGCGCCTCGCTCCTCGGAGCGCTCCAGGTGTGGGATTGCTTCTCGAGCGTAACCCTCGGCCAGCAACGAGTAGCCGAGAAGTTGGTGTGCGGGTGCAAGATTAGAATCCAGTTCTAGGGCGCGCTTCAGCGGAGGAATAGACGCTGCAAAATTACGCTGCTCCATGAAAGCCTGACCCAAACCAACAAATCCCCCGGCAAAAGTAGGTGCGAGCTCGGTAACCTTTTTGTACTCGCTGACTGCCAAACCAAAATCCTTTTGACTCTCAGCCTGCCGGCCAGCATTCCAGTGCTGCACTGCTTCGGCGGAAAGTGCGGGTCCAGCCGCGACCTGCGCCGATCCTTGGTGGCCCATCGCCGCGACGATTACCAACGCACAAATCAGGCTCCTCCGTTCTTTTCTCATGCCATTCGTCAGTGCTGAAATCATGGCTGCTCCGGTTCGCGAATTTCCAGGAACTTATCCGCCTTCGCTTCGTTCAAGACTTGGTGGATGCCGGAAGGCCAGTACACATCTACCTTTGCCGTTTTTGCCAAACCCAGCCCGAAGTGCACCCGCTTGTCGTTCGCTGATTCATAGCTTCCGGCGGTTGTAGCGAAACGTGTTTGCCCGTTCACGATCACGCGACTGCCGAGCCCATCGCGGTTGCTGCGAGTTCCGCGAAGCGAAATTGTGAGCCAGTGCGCCGTTCCCGCGCGATTCATAAACACCTGTACACGCTCGCCCAAGGCAGTACTGACGGCATCGATCCACCCATCATTGTTCAGATCTCCGAAAGCGGCGCCTCTGCCTGCGGCTAGCGCTTGCGTTCCGGGATCGGCCGGCTCAAATCGTCCGCCGTGATTCAAGGCGAACAGACTAGGTTGCAGGTAATGCAGCGACGGATCAATCCGTTCCACGTTATCCAGGACGTGGCCTTGGGCAATAAACAAATCTTTGTGGCCGTCGTTATCGAAATCTTCGAGCCCCACTCCCCAACCGGCGGTCACACCTGACAACATGCTGATCCCAGTTTGCAGCCCCTGGTCGCTGAACGAACCCCGGCCGTCGTTGTGAAAAACACCGTAGGTTTGACGAGGCAAGGTGGTCACGATGACATCTGGTCGGCCATCGTTGTCGTAATCCTGAAAAACGACGCCCATCCCTGATAGCGGGCCCCCATCAGAGTTCAATGCCGCTCCCGCGACAAGTCCAACCTCGGTGAATGTGCCATTGCCGTTATTGTGGAATAAATACTGCTGCATTCCGTCATTCGCAACGTAGATGTCAGTCAATCCATCACCGTCGTAGTCGGCAAATGCCACCCCCAATCCGTGCCCCTTCTTGGCGCTAACTCCGGAAGGCGCGCTCACATCCTCGAATGTCCCGTCGCCGCGGTTGTGGTAAAGAATGTTGGTGGTTCGGGGAAACTCCCCGGGCGGACAATAAGTATGAAAATTTCCTCCGCAATCTTTGCTGTGCTGGGTGTCCCATTCCATGTAGCGCGTGACAAACAGATCCAGTTTTCCGTCGTTGTCATAGTCGAAGAAACCTGCGGAGACCGACCACCCCCCGCCCGCGACTCCGGCTTTCGCGGTCACATCGGTGAAAGTACCATCACCATTGTTGTGATAGAGGATGTTCTTCCCGTAACTGGTGACATAGAGGTCTGGATAACCGTCATTGTCGTAATCGCCGACAGCAACGCCCATCCCGTAGTTGCCATCCCCTGCATTGCTTAATCCCGCTTGCTCGGTCACATCTGTGAAAGTGCCATCGCGATTCTGGCGATAAAGACGATTCCAGTATTTGGGATCGTGGCGGTTAAAGTTCTCAGGCGTAGCCATCGGATTGGTGATGCGCCCACCATTCACCAAGAAAATATCGAGCAATCCATCGTTGTTGTAATCCAGTAGAGCGACTCCGCCTGGCATCGTTTCGATCAGATATTTTTGGGGAGTGGGAGAGTTCTGGAGAATGAAATCGACGCCGCGCGCGGACTGAACGTCGAACGATGGCGCGCTTCCTGCCGTGACCCCAGCGATCACCGCGACAAGGCATCCGATGTGGAAGGAACGATGGAGCATTCAAAAGCTTTCCGCAGGCATCTCCGCATATTGCGCGTTTCCAGAGTTCAGAAAAATGCCTTCACCGCGAACTGAATTAAGCGCGGGTTGGTCCCCGGTGCAGAACTGGTAATCACTCCAAAGTTCGCATTATTCGCCAAACAGCAGGTCGTATTCGGCGGCCCAAACTGTGTGCGATTGAAAAGATTAAAGAACTCGACCCGCGATTCAATGCCGGAGCGGCCCTCTCCAAATAAGACTTTCTTAAACACCGCAAGGTCAAAGTTATTCACTCCGTCTGCTCGCAGTGTGGGATCGACGCGAGGCTCGTTGCCGAAAGTGAAATCAGCGGGAGCGGCAAAGCAAGCGGTATTGAACCATCCTTCCAGGCGTGCTGGAGCCGTGCCTGACGATCCTTTCGCACACCCTGTGATGACATTCGGACGGGATCCCGCGCCAAACAGCGTAGTATCGTTCGCCTGACCATTGCCGAACACAAGAGGGAATCCCCTTTGAAATGTGGTCACGCCATCGATTCCCCACCCACCCGCTATCTTGTTCCAGGCACCGCCGATATTCGAGAGAAACTTCTTACCCTGGCCGAATGGGAGATCCAACACATAGCTGATCGCAACGCGTTGCGGCACATCTTGCGACGAAAGCGAGCGCTCGCCTCGAAGATTGTTGTTATCCTGCAACGCCCCCACGCTGCTCTCCAGCCATGAGGTCAGCGTATCGGTATTCGATATGAGCTTGGAGTTCGTATAGGCGATTACCAGAGAGCCGGCGCTCGAAAAACGTCTGCGAGCGGTGATCTGCAACGAATGATAGATGCTCGCGAAAGAGCCCTCCCCTGCGAGTTCCACGCTCGTGAACTGTGGATAGGGTCTCGCCAACTGTCCAACCGTCGTAGTCGCAGCCGTGAGCGCTAACGCCGTGCCATTTACGAAAAACGGATTGGGAACTGATTTCAGCAGTGCAACTGCCGATCTTCCTCCGGCTGCGTACTGGCTAGCAGCCTCCGCCAACATGGAATCGGAGATTTGATTGGTCTGCTGTGAGTAGGGCTCCAGATGCGTTCCCTTCGACCCCACGTAGGCCGCAGATAGGGAGAATCCTGCCGGCAGCTGCCTTTCCAGACTCAAATTCCATTGCTGAACGTATGCGTTGGAATGATTGTAGGGGTTCACTTCGGTGATCGACTGCACAACGCGGGTCAGAAACTCCTGGGTCCCCTGCGCACCCAGGCTTCTGCCCGGTGGCGGTGAAATGCCATCGGGGAACGGAAGAGAGATGGAGTTGTAGGGATGAGTTCCATCGACAGTGCCGATGTAGGTCGTTCCTGGTGCATTCACCATGTCGTTGATCGGATTCAGCGCGAATGAAACATCGTTCGGAGTCCACATGATGCCATATCCGCTTCGCACGACGGTCCGCGGACTCAGCGCATATGCCACCCCGATTCGCGGGGCGAAGGCGTCTTTGGCCAGCGGCAGGTTGGTTCGCTTTCCCGGCGAAACCAGAAAAACATCCCCGCGCACGGTCGGCAATCCGGCCGGCAGATACTGATTGATATAGCTCGGCGCATTGGGATTGAAGTAAGAAAGACGGTTGTAACGCTCCGTCCATGGACTTTGTAATTCGTAACGCAGGCCGAGATTCAGGGTCAGCTTTTCGGATGCATGCCAGGTGTCGTTGAAATAGGAAGCCCTGTACGTTTGCTTCCCTGCCGTAAAGGCCGGAACTACGGCCTGGGCAAAAAAGTGGTTTTCGAAATTACTGTAGTTGTCTGCATAGCCGAGAAGGAAGTCTGAAAAAGGAAAGCCGCTGAAGCAGGGTTGGCTGTACGCGCAAAAGTCGAACGCTCCGGTGGCGACGTTGGTCTGAGCGTAGTTGTCATACCCGGCCTCCCACTGCAGCCCCAGGTGATAGCGGTGATGGCCTCGCACCAGCGTCAGACTTGGAGTCAGATTAAACTGCGTGTCTCGATCCTGAATGAAGCTTTGCCCCTGCGAGCACATGATCCCGTCTGAGAAGTTGGCAACGCACGGAGTCGGCGGCGTGCGCATGATCGAAGGCACAACCCCGTCGTACGCTGTCGGCCAGCCGATCGAAGTTAATTCGAATCCCGCGTTCTTCGGGGAGCGATTGTATTTGAAGCGGCTAAGACTCGCGTTGAAGTCCAAAATGGTGGCAGCGCTGATGTTGTAGTTGTATGCCGCCACAGCCGCGTTGGTAGAGTAAACCTCCGAACAGCGGTCCGCGCACAGTCCGTCTGCCAGCGGATCGATCGGAAGATCTTTTACATTCCAATGGCTGAAGCGGAAAAAGAGCCTTTGCCGCATCGTGACATCCTGATCCGCGCGCGCAACCACCTGATCCTGATTGCCGCCAGTGGGGGCGACCGTGTTGAAGTTGTTAATTGTTCCTGACGGAGTTACGACTCCAGCGCTGTTGGGCGAAGGCCAAAGACGAACTAGAGCCTTCGCCGTCGAGTTGATGCGGGTTTGCGGGATCATGTTTTGGTTGAAGTGAACCGGCGCAGTTGTTGCGTTCGGACAGGCGCCTTCCGCGTTCACCGTTCCCGCGCAGGGATCCATGATCGGAATGTTGATCGCGGAAAAATCGCCGCCACGCTCGGCCTCAGTCGGCACGGTCGCCGTATACGGTTGACCAGTCCTGAGTCGGAAACCTTCCCAACTGGCGAACCAGAACGTCCGATTGCGTCCGTCGTAGCGAGGCAGGCGCAACGGACCACCGGCCTCCGCACCGAACTGATTTTGCACCCATGGCGGGCGAGGCTTTCCCGCAGCATTCAGAAAAAAATCATTCGCGTTGAAAATCCGGTTGCGCAAATATTCGTAAATTTCGCCTTGAAGATAATTCGTTCCCCCCTTAGTGCTCAGGTTCGTAACCCCACCGGCGAAATGTCCCCACTCCGCGCCCAGATTGCTGGTCGCGACTTTGAATTCCTGAACTGAATCCTGCGTCGGGATTAACACCGGCAAGTTGATATAACCGATGTTAAGTGGTTGCCCATCAAGATATTCAGCACTCTGATTCCCAAATGAACCGGTGACCTGGTAGTTGGCCCAGCCAAAGGGATTCACTCCGACCGGGGTGCCGGTTGAGCTGCCCTGCGGAATCACCGATGGTGCCAGGACAACGAGATTGAAAACGTTCCGCCCATTCAAGGGAAGTTCATTTGCCTCACGCTGTTCCACCACCGTGCCAACAGTTGACGATTCCGTATCCAGCGCAAATGGTTCTCCCGCGACCGTCACGCTCTCGGACGCCGAGCCCAGCGTCATTTCGAAGTTCAGCTCCAGAGCATCCTGCACATGCAGAATCAGGCCGGACTGGATCACAGCCTTGAATCCCAGCTTTTCGACTTCGATTCGGTACCGCCCGGGTGGCAGGTCAGGAATGTAATACTCGCCGGTCTCGTTGGTCTGCCCCTCGTAGTGGATTGCGGTCCCCGTGTTGACGACAGTCACCAGGGCGCCAACGATCACAGCTTTGTTGGGATCGGTAACTCGTCCGGTGAGCGAGGCGTGGGTCGACTGCCCCAGAAGAGAAAGATGCCAGCACAGCACAAGCAACGCTCCTGCCCAGGTCGCACGCATGAGAATCGGTTCGCTTACTTCCCCCTCAATCGACCGGGGTCAAGACGCAGAAGAGCGAAAAGTAACATAGTCAGGCTAGCGAGGCGAAGAAAAAATCCCGCGAGCCATCTGGACATTAGATACGTGCATACACCGAAATCTGTACCAAACAAAACTGCATTTATTGACTTCGCCGTTCGTGGATTTTGTTCTGGAAAGTCTTTTCGCTTCTGGTGTATGTTCGCGCTGGGTTCTGTTGCGCGAGTAGATGTTCGCGATCCATCCGGTTCTCTGCTCGTTTCGCTTTTAGCACGCACTACCGCCTCATACATGGCCTCCCCGTCAAATGGCCGCGCATTAATCTTCCCCCTTTTGTGGGGAAGCGAAGTGGAAACCAGCGTCGCCAGCCCGCAACCGTCAGAGCTCCGCTCGCCAAGCGACGAGGAATTAATGGCGAGGATGAAAGAGAAGGATACGAAGGCCCTCGATCTGCTCTACACGCGCTATGCACGGCTGGTCTTTGGAATCGCGATCAGGATCCTGCACGATAAGAGCGAGGCCGAGGAAGCGGTACAGGAGACTTTCTTCTCGCTCTATCAGAAGGCAAGCCTGTTCGATCCCGCGAAGGGAAGCGCGAAGGCCTGGGTGGTGCAAATTGCCTTCAGCCGCGGACGCGACCGAAAGGCACATTTGTTGCGTCGCGGATTTTACTCTGGTACAGATATTGAGACTCTGGACGATACTCTAGAGGGCGCAGGCGATGTCGAGCGGGAGGTTAGTCTCAAAATTGACTTCTCGCGCCTGCTCACTGCCTTTGAATCCCTGACGCAAATGCAGAGGGTCACGCTGGAACTGTTCTATTTTCAAGGTCTCGAACTCCGGGAAATCAGTGAACGACTGAACGAACCCATTGGCAATGTCCGCCATCATTTCTATCGGGGTCTGGAACGGCTACGCAAAAGTCCAGCAGTAAAGAGGCTTCGGGAAGCGCACCATGCATAGAGGCGAACGGCTGGATCATCAGAGATTTAAAGAATTAGCCGCGCTGGCACAAAGGGGAACGCTCAGCGAAAGCGAGCGACTTGAGCTCGATCTTCACTTGCAGACTTGCAGTTCTTGTCGACAGGCGCTCGAAGAATATTCCCTGATCGGCACGGAAGGGATGGACTTCCTCGCCGCGGCTTACGGACACACTTACGCTCCCGAAGCATGGGACGACGGTCCCTCGCGCGACAAGCTGATGTCGCGTATTCGTGCAGCAGAACCGCATGAATCCCGGGCGCGAGCTGAAATGATCCAAATTGACGGCGCCGCTCTGGCCAGCCGGATTCAGCCTGCGTGGCTTGGTATCGCTGCCGCGGCTTGCGTCCTGCTCGGAGTATCGGTCGGCGCCTACGAACTTGTCGGCCACGTCAACGCGCATATCCGAAGCCATTTTAGGCCTGTGGTCCCACAGCAGCAGGTTGCAGACGGCCACAAGCAATTCGACGATTTAATCGTGGCTCAGAAAGCTCGACTGGACCAACTGCAGACTCAAGCTGATAAAAGTCAGCGCGAGGTAGTTCGGCTTTGGGATGCATTGCGTGCAGCGGAGAACCGGTCTACCGCTCTGACGGCTGCGAATCATGAGCGTGCCGATGAAATTCGCCAAGTCACGGAAGAACGGGATAAGCTGGCGGACCAACTGCGCGAGGCGGAGGAGTCCTACCGCCTCGTGCAGGCAGAACTGACGAACCTGCGGGCTGAGCACGATCGTGTGCTGCTTCACACCGCTTCGTTGCAGTCGAAGATTGATGAGTTGACCGCCGCAGGCCGCGAACAAGAACGCCACATTCAGGACGATGAACAGTACCTTGCCTCCGATCGCGATATCCGCGAACTCATGGGGGCCCGCAAACTTTATATTGCGGATGTATTCGATGTGGATAGCGGCAGCCGCACACGAAAGCCTTTCGGCCGTGTTTTCTACACGCAAAACAAGTCTCTGATCTTCTACGCTTTCGATCTCGATCACCAACCTGGAGTCAAGACAGCTAGTGCGTTCCAGGTTTGGGGGCAGAGGGACGCCGAGGCCGGAGAAAAGAACCGTGCCATGAATCTTGGCATTCTCTACATGGACAGCGAAACAAACCGTCGCTGGGTTCTTCGCCTGGACGATCAAAAGCAACTAGCCGATATCGACGCTGTCTTTGTCACCGTTGAACCTCACGGTGGCAGCCAGAAGCCGACGGGCAAGCCATTCCTCTACGCGCTGTTACGAAAAGAAGCGAATCATCCCTAGGGACAGCACTCTCGACTCTATCGTTCTGAGCTCTGGCAAAAGGACGAGATTACGCGTCCTAACTTCTCCCATCCGTTTCTGCCATGCAGTGTTCATAGCGGTTCCCCTCAGGATCCCTTGCGTTCCTGCCATTGGTACAAATCCACCGCCATCCGCGTAATTGTTTTTGGGGATACCTAAAAGAAAAACTCGAGCAGAGCACGTGTGGATCGCTCTGCGACGAGTGCGAGGGTTGATTTCAGCAGTTCATTCTCAACTGAAGGGGAAGACTATGTCGTCTCATCGCCGCTGTGCCGCGGTTCTGTCGCTTGCAGTTCTTCTATGCTTGCCTTTTGCGTTTCTGCATGCGCAATCGACATATGGGTCGATTTCAGGCGTGATTAACGATTCTTCAGGAGCAGCAATTCCCGGCGCCGCGGTAACGCTGACCAACCTGAGTACTTCAGAAAAGCGAACGCAATCCAGTGGAGACGATGGTCATTTCACATTCGTGAATTTGTTTCCCGGCCAATACCGGCTTGACATCGAGAAGTCGGGCTTCAAGCACTCGGCCCATCCGAACGTCGTTGTCGAAGTGCAGCAGGACACGCACGTCGAAACCACATTGGCCGTGGGGCAGGTCAGTGAGACCGTGGAAGTGACCGGCGAGACACCGTTGCTGCAGACAGAATCATCGTCACTGGGACAAGTCGTCGAGCAACGAAAGGCAGACGAACTTCCTCTCAATGGACGCAACATTTTCAATCTCATCACCGTATCGCCGGCGGCCGTTGCCCAGGGTGGTTCCGGAGGATCTCCTGTCGGACAGAATCCCTTCAGTTGGGGCAACTATCAGGTTGGAGGCTCATTCGCCAATCAGGGAGCCCAGTATCTTGATGGGCAGCCCCTGAACATCGGGTATATCAACCTGCCCATCATTATTCCGACGCAGGACTCGATCGGTGAATTTAAAGTTCAGTACAACAACCTCGGCGCCGAATGGGGCAAGTTCTCCGGCGGCGTCGTCAACTTGAGTACAAAAACCGGAACGAATGCATGGCACGGCTCGGCTTACGAATATTTCCGCAACAAAGTTCTGAATGCGAACGAATACTTCAACAAGCAGACCGAACTAGCCAACGGCCAATCCAACACAGCTCCGCCGTGGACGCAGAATCAATACGGATTTCAGTTGGGCGGTCCGGTAATCAAGGACAAGACATTTTTTTATGTCAGCTGGGAACAATACAGGCAGCGTACGGGCTCGCCCTTCACGACCACGGTTCCGCAGTCCGCAATGCTGACTGGGGATTTCTCCTCTCTGTGTACATTGCCGGCGGCGCAAGGAGGCGCAGGTGGGACGTTTAGCGGAGGGTTGTGCAGTGTGGCAGCCGGACAGCTTTATGATCCGTATAGCGTCGATGTGACCAGCGGAGCACGCCAAGCCTATCCGAACAACCAGATCCCATCGTCGGAATTCAGTACCGCGACAACCGCCCTGTGGGCAAAGTATTTCCCGGCGCCAAATCTTGCCGGTGATGTGAACAACTTCCTGAGCGCCGCACCGGCAGGTGGAAACACCAACGAGTTCGTGGCACGCGGCGATCAAAATGTCTCCAGCAACACGCGCCTGTTCGGACGATTTGCCTACTTCGGACTCACCGATCTCCCCGTGAATCCGTTCGGGACAGGACTCTGTCTCGACCGTTGCGCGGAGAAATACCATTCCAAGCTGCTGGTTTTCGGCATCAACCACAGTTTCACACCTAAGACGATTCTGGACGTGAACTTCGGCGTGACACGTTTCGTCTATGGCCGCCAGCCGCTGCTCTCGGGCTTCGACCTCACATCGCTTGGATGGCCCTCGACGTACAACAGCCCGCCCGACACCATGCGGACACCTCCAACGCCGGCCTTCCCCTTCCCCAATGACGTTGGTCGCTCGCAAGGCAACAGCGCGATCGGAGATCACAACACGCAGTACAACATCTCGCCGGCTTTCACGTTGATCCGCGGTAAGCACAACATCCAGGCTGGCGGACAATTTGAGTACGGCCTGGATAACTACTTCCAGACCAACATCGCGAGCGGTGCCTTCGCGTTCGGAGGAAACTGGACAACCTCAACGGGCGGCGTAAATCTTGTCGCTAATCCGAACTTCGCGTTTGCGGATTTCCTGCTTGGCCTTTCCGAAAACCAGGGCAGCTTTGTAAACCAAACGGAAGGTGTGGCCCAAGTCCCCGCTCAGACGAAGGGGCTGCAAGTGTACCGTGGACTCTACGTCGACGACACATGGCACTTGACCACAAAGCTTACGGTCAATCTTGGTCTCCGCTATGAATTGCAGGGCACTTGGTCGGACGCTTACGGTCGCCTGAGTTATTGGGATCCTTCCGCTACGAATTCAACGGTGACGGGTTGCGCTGGCGCGGGAACAACGTGCCCCGGCGACGCATTTCTTGTGAAGACTGGGCGGAACTCCAGCGGAAACAACATCCCGATGGACAAAAAAGCCTTCTCACCACGTCTGGGTTTTGCCTACGGCCTCGATCAGAAAACGGTGATTCGCGCTGGATACGGCATCTTCTACATCCCGAACTACGTTTCGTTCGGTCTGAATCCAGACAATGACGTCGTGAACCTTGCCAGCACACCACTGCACGCGACTAACGATTCGTACATCACGCCAGCGGCCATGCTCGATGGCGATGGCTGCTCGTATAACTTCACGGGTACGTCCGTTTTTGCCGCCAGAGGATCGAACAGTTTCGGTTGCGCCGAGCCCGGCCCGTTTGGCAACTCGGGTATCATCGCGCCGCCGGGACGCAATTACAGCAACCTGCCCATCCCGGGCGTGACAAATGTCTCCAGTTTCGTCGCTTTCAACGGCAATCCGACCTTAGCTCCGTACTACGGGATCAGTGGGCACGGAAACCCGGGCTATGGATACGTCGAGCAGTGGAATTTCGACATTCAGCGACAGTTGCCTGCTGGGTTCTTCGCTGACGTCGCGTATGCCGGCTCGCATGGCGTTCATCTCGAACAATACTCCACCAACGTCAACCAGCTTCCAGACACGCTGTGGTCGCAAGGTGCTGCATTGGTGGCCTCGGTCCCGAACCCGATGCTGGGCAACCCCAACCCCTCGCTGAACACCTCGACTGTAGAGGCGGGCCAACTCGAGCGTCCATACCCGCAATACAACGGCTTGTCGCTCGGCGGGTACGGGTGCTGCGGCAGTACCTACAATTCGTTGCAAGCCACGGTCACTCGCCGTTTCCAAGGCGGTGGAACGTTACTGGTGGCTTATACCAATGCCAAGCTTTTGAGCAATACCGACACGCTCACCAGCTGGCTGGAAGGGCCGACCGGTGGCGTTCCGGGCGTTCAGGATTGGAACAACTTGAAAGGCGAGAGATCGCTCTCGGCTCAGGACGTTTCGCAACGATTGGTCATCAGCTACGTGCTCGACCTACCGTTCGGACACGGCAAGAAATTCGCCAACGGCCTCAGTGGTTTCGCTAATGGCGCGGTCTCTGGCTGGGGCATCGACGGGATTACCACATTCCAGCGTGGCTTCCCGTTGAAGATCAGCTATTCGGGCTCTACTCCATTGGAGGCGGCCAACCTGGGCGTTGCCAACATACGGCCCGACGTGGTCGCGGGCTGCGACAAAAAGGGGCCCCGGACTCTCTCCGAATGGTTCAACACGACCTGCTTTGCTAATCCGCCAGACTTCGGGCCCGGGACGGAATCACGCGTCGATTCGTCGCTGCGCGGGCCTGGAGTTAACAACTTCGATTTCGCGGTTTTCAAGAAGACCAATGTCGGTGAACGAATGGGAATTGAATTCCGCACGGAGTTCTTCAACCTGTTCAATCATCCGTATTTCTCGATGCCCGCCACCGGTTTCGGCGCCGCCGGTTTCGGGGTGATTAACTCAACCATCCAGGGAGGAGTCGCTTCCCCCGAACGACTGATTCAGTTCGCGCTGAAGTTTGTTTTCTAGAAATTCGGTTGCCTTTGATCCGCCGGGTCGGACAGCATTTCCGGCCCGGTTTGTCGTGTCTGGATTTCGAACTTGCACAGCAGCGACTATCACGCAGCTCTGCTAGACAAGAAATGCGGCGGCGGTATCCACGATCTCCTTCCCGATCGCCAGTGAGGCTGTAGCGGCTGGAGAAGGAACATTCAGCACATGCAGAGTTCTGCGTGCCGGGACAAATTGAAAATCATCGACCAATGTGCCGTCCGGCTTCAGAGCCTGTGCGCGAACCCCCGAGCCGTCGCTAATTAAATCCGACTCGCCGACATCAGGAACCAGACGCTGCAGAGCTCGAACGAATGCCCGCTTCGACAGCGAGCGATGCCATTCGTCGAACCCGCTACGCCAATTCCGGCGCGCCATTCTCCAGAAACCACCATAGCCAAGCGAAGCAGCCAAATCTTTCAGGCTGATATCAGAGTGCGAATATCCTTCGCGGGACAATGCGAGAACAGCATTGGGGCCGGCATCGACCTTACCCGCGACGCGGCGTGTGAAGTGTACGCCCAGAAACGGGAACCGCGGATCGGGCACTGGATAGATGAGAGCACGGACCATCGAGGCCCGCTCGGGAATCAGATCGTAATATTCGCCGCGGAACGGGACAATCATCACTCCCGGCTCATCGCCCGCCATCCGGCTGACTCGGTCGCTGTGAAGGCCGGCACAGTTAATGAGTGCCTTGGCCGAAAATGCGCCACGCGTCGTCTCGACCACGATCTCATCTGTCGATCGCCTGATTGCTCTTGCTGCCGCCGACGTAAGAACATTCGCGCCGCGCGCAGTGATCAATTCCGCGTATTTCTCGCAGACCTGAGCGTAATCGGTCACGCCCGTAGATGGCACAACTAACGCCTTGATGCCGCGGGCGTGGGGCTCGATCTCACGCAGTTCCTCCGGCCCGATCAGCCTCAGACCCGTCAGCCCGTTCGCCTGACCCCGCCGAAACAGTTCGTCGAGCTGCGGAAGTTCGTCTTCACTGACCGCAACGATCACTTTCCCGCAGATGTTATGCGGGATTCCGTGCTCGCGGCAGAACTCGACCATCGCAGCCGCGCCGCGCACGCAAAGGCGAGCCTTCAGCGAGCCGGGTTTGTAGTAGACGCCAGAGTGAATCACGCCGCTGTTATGTCCGCTTTGATGGCGGGCGACGCGATCTTCCTTCTCCAGCAGCAGGATTTTCAATTTTGGGTAGCGGGAAGAGATCTCGAGGGCGACTCCGAGACCCACGACACCTCCGCCGATGATGATTACATCCGAGCGAGAATCAACCATTTCGCCGCGAGGCTATTTTGATTGTACGCTGCTCTTCTTTTCTGGGGTCCTCGGGGGCTGGAATTGCGGCTGGTCCACACCGAAATTCGCGCTGAAATAGTCGACCAGCGCATCGTGATCGTTAGCATCGACTACTGCTCCCCATTTGACCATCTTGTCGACTTCTTTCGTCCACGCTGCTTTGCTCAATCGCTGCTGCAGGATAATGCGCGCTTCGTGACACTCGGTACATGCTGTGGTTGCCTTGGCTTGCATAGAACCAGGCGGGAGTTCAGCCACGGGAGTGGCCGCAGTAGATTGCGCACCGGCAGAGCATATGGGAAACCGCAAGATCAGTACCATGACCACCGATGCCATCCCCGAGACTTGCACCAGCCGGACTTTAAGCCAGTGGAGAGTCGACGGGAGATGTCTGCTCACATTCATTTCATGAGACATGAATTTTCACCTGATCAATCGCATTGTAAAGATATCCACTCGGATTCCATGCCGCCGTTTCGGGCTGCGTGCGGCCCTGGCTATCGGTGGCGCGCGATAAAATTGTGTATTCGCCCGCTTTCGGCTGCCAGGCATAACTCCACAGGCGCCAGGCGTAGCGGGCTTGCTCACGGCCGAGTACGGCTTGCTTCCATGAAGTTCCGCCGTCAGTAGAAACTTCTACTTTGGCGATCTCGGATTCACCGGCCCACGCTGCCCCATGAATGCTGACTTTACCTGGTTTGAGCACGGCCCCGTCGAGCGGACCCGAAATGACCGACTTCACGCTTAGAGCAGTGAGTGGGTGCGTGTCCTCCGCTTTCACTGCGTTGCCGGGTTTCACGGGCGCATTCGGATAGCGGTAGCCTGGGCTCATAAAATTCCCGACGAATTCGCTGTCGAGAACCTTGACTTCCGTCAGCCACTTGCATGATGCGGCTCCAATCCAGCCAGGGACCAGGGCGCGTGCCGGAAAACCGTGATGCTTTGTAAGGGGCGCGCCATTCATATGCGTGGCAATCAGCGTGTCCGCGTCTAGAGCTTTTTCGATCGGAATACTGCGGATGAAGGCGGGAACCTTCCCGGGAACTTCATCGAGTCCTCGGAACATCACGTGCTTCCCGGTCTGCTTGACTCCGGCGCGCTGCAGCACGTCACGCAAGCGAGGGCCGGAGAATTTCGCTGTGCCAACCGCGCCTTTTCCCCACTGAATTCCGGGAACTTGCGGGCGGTACAGGCTGCGGCCATTCCCCGCGCATTCGAGCGTGTTCACGACCGAATGCGTTTCTATCTTCGAAAGTTCTGCGAGGCTGAAAGCGATAGGCTTCTCTACTTCACCGCCAACACTCAGCTTCCACTGGCTGGGATCGAGTTCGCTTGGTTCGTGCATGTGGTTGCGCACAAAAAAATGCGGGACCGGTGTCAGCCAGGTATTGAAGTTCTCGACTGGCGTTTCGAGATCGAGGAATCGGAAGGAACGAACGATCATTCCATCTTCGCCGGGGATCGAAACGGAGCCGGATTGCGAAAACGCCAGCTTCGAGAAAAAAGATGGCGCCGCACTGACAGCAAGCGCGGCGTTCGAGAGTTGCTTGAGAAAATCGCGTCTACTTTTCATAGTCACGAAAAAGCTTCCATCGCGAAGTTGCTCCTTCGGCTAGAAGATATAGATCGTATCGAACTGCAGACGCGTGAGCCAGGGCTCAGCGGTTGCCAGCGGACGTCCAACCAGGGCGGTAAAGCCCAACTGTACGTTCGGGTCGAACTGGTAGAACATATCGAAGCGATGCTGGGAGACGTTCGTTCCCTGGCGAATGTCGCTGTAGTTGAAGTTTCCCAGGACGGCTTCGCGTTCGATGTAGATACGGGTATAGCCGAACTGGATATCTTTTTTCTGCAGCAGGCGTCCGACCCGCCCTTCCGCCCAGTATCCCCGACGCTGATTCGAGAAGCAAGGAGAGTTTAGGGTCTGCTTGTACGTAGTCGTTGCAGTGTTGGCCGGAGCGGGAGCGATGTTGACAAGATTGCCGCACGCTTCGGTGTTCTGAACATAGTCGCCGACGAACGAGATCGGGAACCGTGCGCTTCCCGTATCGATATCGATTTTCGCGAGGTTGTCGAAGAGGCCGAACTTCGAAGCAAACTGCGCATTGCTGACCGCCGTCACACCAGTCGGATACGCCGTACCGCCAACGGTGACGATCGTCGTTGCCGTGGTGGTGTAAATGGAGTCCTGCACGGTATTGCCTGTTCCCAGCGGAAGCAATCCGGTAAGCGGAGTTTGCGGATTCTTGGTGCTGGCGCGAGCCAAGGCGTACGCGATGCTGTCGGCGCCTCGGTAATCATAGTAGCCCGAGAACGCACTCAGAGTTACATGCGGCCCCAGTTGCCACTGCGTCTGCAACTGGCCTCCATACGTGATCTGTTGGGTGATTCGCTTGTCAGTTGTGGCCGTACCGGCGACCTCTGCGAAAGGAAGCTGAAAACCGACCAGTGCGATCCGCTTCAACACCGGCGAACTCAGTTTGAATCCTAGCGTCTCGGCCGCGCCCTCGGGATTCAAATCCTTATCCCAAGTCAACTCCGTGTTGTACCAGGGGTAGCGGAATTTTCCCCCAATCAACGTCAAGTGTTTGAACGCGTTCGGAGTGAACTGTACGAACGCCTGATCCAACGCAACCGCTTTACGGGTGTAGAAACCGGTAAGGGTTTGATTGGTGGTGGTGGGGTCATTGATATCGCCGCTGGCCAGGGTAAAGCCAGTGCTGAACTGCGAACCGAGATCGGCAAACGCATTGAAACGGACGCGTACGCGGCCACGTACGCGATCCAAGGATTCGTCGGAAGGGCCGCCAAAGAATGGCTCGCTGCGGAGACGAACGTCACCACTGAACGAAATCGGTCCGAGGCCCTTGATCTGGCGCTCCAGGTTGCGAACGCGTTCATCAGTGCTGCCCGCCTGAACACTCTGGGTTTGAGCCGGTTCCGGCGCTGGCCGGGGCGACGCCAGGGGCGGGTTTGAGATCGACGCCACTACGACGGGAGCCGCAGTCGCTGGAGCGGGAGCAGCAGTGACGGGAGCCGACGCAGGAGCTTCAACAGCGGCAGCCTTGACCGGCGCGGGAACAACGGCCTCCGGTAAATCCTTGGGACCGGTCTGATGTTCAGCCTCGAGCGCTTCAATGCGCTTCTGTTGCTCGCGAACAAGCTGGAGCAACTGGTCGACTTCGGATTTTAAATCCGACTTCGACGCGGAACCACCGTTGCCGGCAGCGGCGGAATCAGTTGCCGGTGAAGGCAAGGCCGTCTGAGCACTCGTCATCGTAGAAACCGAGACCATGAGAGCTACGGACAGCAGTGAAAGTAAAGATATCTGGCGAAAAGTCAGCATGTTCAAGTTCCCTTTCTGAAGTTGAGGCGAAATCGAAGATATTACAGTACTAACATAATCAAGTTACTTGTGATTTACACATAGTTCCGGACATTCGTTGCAACGTCGCTAATTTGTTTCGAGTCCTCGCCGCCACTGGAGGATTTCTTAGCTTGCGGCTACCAATCCCCACTTGTTCTGAAGATGGCGCTCCATTCCCTTGAAGACGACACCATCCACGATGTAACCGATCGCAATAATCAGGATCATCACTGCAATCACTGCACTCATATCATTCAGATCGCGGCCCATCATCAATACCTGGCCGAGACCGAGACTGAGATAGAGCATCTCGGCGGTAATCAGCGAGCGCCACGCGAAAGCCCATCCTTGCTTCAATCCAGAGACGATAAACGGCAGGCTCGCCGGCAATAACACGTACCAGAACAGCCTGAAACCCTTTGCCCCAAGGTTGCGGCCCGCCATGCCAAAGATTTTCGGCATCTGCTTGCGGCCATCTTCCATGGCCAGCGTCACGGACAGCAACGATCCCATGATCACGACAAACAGAATGGCATTCTGGTTCAATCCGAACCAGAGCAGTGCCAGCGGCCACCAGCAGATGCTAGGCAAGCTCTGCAGGCTGACGAGAAGACCTCCCATCGTTTCTTCCAGAAATTTGTAGCTGGCAACACCCAGGCCGAGGATCATGCCCAGAACGACGGATATCGCGTAGCCGATCAGCACGCGCTGCATACTGACGCGGATCGCAATCCAGTAGGTATGGTCCTGAAATCCCGCGTATAAAGCTTCGCCTACACCCCAGGGAGTCGGGAACAGATATGGCGGCCATATCTTGAGTTCAGCCAGCAACGTCCACAGCCCCAACAGCGTGGCATAAAACAGGACGTAGCGCGCGGCCCGTTTTATCCCTGGACTCATTCTCATGATGCAGCTCCCGGCTCCATGCGAGGTTTCACCCCAGTTGCGTACTCAGCCTCAAGTGAGCGATTGATCTCTTCGCGGAGTTCGTCGAGAATTCCCCGAGCGGCCAATGCGACTTCCGGATCTTCAAGATGTCGCGGTCGCGGCAGATCCACTACGAATTCGTTCTTTACTCGCCCAGGACGGAATGTCAGCAAGGCCACACGGTCGCCGAGGCGCACCGCCTCGCGGACGTTGTGGGTAACGAAGATAATGGTGCGGCCGCTCTCGCTCCAGATACGCTCGAGTTCGTCATGCAGAAGATCGCGTGTTTGTGCGTCGAGCGCGGCAAAGGGCTCGTCCATCAGCAGGACGTCCGGTTCAGTCGCCAGCGCGCGGGCGATGGCCACTCGCTGTCGCATCCCTCCGGATAACTGGTGGATGTAGCTGCCGGCAAACTTCCCAAGGTGCACGAGCCGCAAGTAATGCTCCGTCTTTTCTTCCCTTTCGGCCTTACCGATGCCCTTCATCTTCATGCCGAATGCAATGTTCTCAGCGACCGTGAGCCACGGGAATAATCCATGGTCCTGGAAGATCATGATGCGGTCGGTTCCCGGGCCGTCCACGGGCTTGTCATCAATGAGCACCTGCCCGGACGTCTGCGAATGTAACCCTGCGATCAGATGAAGCAAGGTCGACTTACCGCACCCGGAGGGTCCGACGATGCACAGAAACTCTCCCGGCTTCACATCGAGGTTGATGCGGTCCAGGGCAAGCAGGCGTTCCCCTGACTGCGTGCGATAGCTAAGGCTGATGTCTTTGAGGCGCACTTTCGGAACGTCGACGGCATTAGGAGCGAGAATCGACGCGCACCTCGGGCTCCGAGGAACAGCATGAATCGAGAGTCCATTTGCCGGCGAGGTGGGGCTAACATTCTGGATTGCGCTCATTGGATCGCCTTTCTTCCTTTTTCAGCCAGTACCTGGTTGAGGAGCGACAGATCGTAAAGGCCCGAGAGATCGGGCATTCGTCGCCCCAGAAAACCGCCATCAAATGCCTGCTTGGCGGCGGAATTCAGCGCCGCATGCAGAGGGTCGTACGTCACCTGCAGCCGCGAAAAAGCTTCATCAAGAACGGCCGCGGGAAGAGCCTTGCCGGTCTCAGTCTGGATCTGCCGGTTCAGAAGAGTTTTCGCTTCACTAGTGTGCGAGTTGATCCAGTCTGTCAGGTCCACATTGGCGCGAATCCAGTTCTTGACCAGGTCGGGGTGGGCCTTGAGAAATTTGGTATTCACCACCAATAGCCCGATTACGAACTGACCATTCGGCCACAGCGTGCGCTCGTCAACGAGGAGCCGCCCGTTCCCTTCGCGAATCAGACGCGTCGCCCAAGGCTCCGGAGCCCAGGCCGCGTCAAGATCCTTCCGTAGGAACAATGTGAGCTGGTCTGGATTCGCCATGGGCACGATCTGGACGTCGCCACCCTTATCGTTGGTCTTGAGACCGTGGCTTTTGAGCCAGTTCCGTAGCGCGACGTCCTGAGTGTTGCCAAACTGGGGAGTCGCAACCCGCTTTCCGTGAAAATCCTCAGGTCGATTGATCCCGGCATCGTTGCGAACAATCAGAGACGCTCCCCCGCTCGCCGCCCCGCTGATCACCCGCAGCGCTTCCCCGTTGGAGCGAACGTAGCCATTAATCGCGGGGTTCGGACCGACATAAGTCATGTCAATCGCGCCAGCAAACAAGGCCTCAATCGCCGCGGGACCTGCATTGAAACTGGTCCACTGGATTCTGACTTGCGGGCCCATGGCTTTTTCGAAGAAACCATTGGCTTTGCCAATCATGGCCTGAGGGTGTGTGATATTAGGGAAAGCACCGACCCGAATTGTGGCAGTGCTTTGGGCCGATGCAGGCCATACCAACACGAACGCCAAAAGAGCCGCGGCACCAAACCACTTGCTCATCCCTTGCGAACCTTTGAGAAAGTTGCGGATCATCGTTTAGGCGAATTGTCCCATAAATATAATCTAATTAATAGACTTTATTGCTATAGCAGGCAAAGTGCCATATGCGGCCTTTTCAGGGTTAGAGAAATCAAGGGTTTACGGGCTATTCGCGATGCTGGGATTCCACAGTGTGCATCTCATTGCACCTGTGTCCGATGCGAGTGGGAAAAAATGCTGCTCCACTGGGAGATACAGGAGATTTCGCTAGCTGGTTCAGAGGGAAATGCGAAGAACCAAAACCGTGACGTTATCCGGCCCCCCGCGCTCGAGAGCCAACTTGACAAGGCCCAGACATGCATCGGATGGGGTGCTCGAGCGCACCTTATCAGCAATTTCCTTTTCCCCAACAATGCTCCAGAGGCCATCGGTGCAGAGCACCAGCGAATCACCATCATCCACAGTGATCGGCTGTGCCGGAGAATCGGGCATGACTTCCCTTCCCGAACCCAGCGCGGCAGTCAGGATGTGCCGTTGCGGATGAGATTCCGCGTCCTCGGACCGCACGATGCCGCTCTCGACGAGCCGTCCGACGTAGGAATGATCACGTGTCAGCCGCGATACCGCATCCGGCCTAACGTGGTAGAGGCGGCTATCGCCGACATGCGCAAAACAAAGCTGGCGGTCGACGATCGATAGCGCCGTGCATGTAGTGCCCATTCCCTGGAATTGTTTATGGTCGGAGGCATAGCGATGGATGGTCTCGTGAGCCGCCAGGAATGCGGCAATCAGGCTTTGCTGCGGATCTGTACCGAAATTATTGCTGTAAATATGCCGAACCGTCTCCACCGCGATCCGGCTTGCCTCCTGGCCGCCTTCGTACCCGCCCATTCCGTCAGCGACCACGGCGAGCCTGCCCTTGCGCTCGAAGTCCGCATCAGTCTCCCCCTCCCAGTAGAGCAAGGAGTCCTCATTATTGGCGCGTTGGCGGCCAACATCGGAGAGAGCGGCGACGGTCACACCACGCCGGGTCGTGCTGTATTCCACAGCCAGCGGCTCCGGACGCGGTTCGAAAATCCTATGAATCCCTGATGGCATGAAAGAAGCCGCCCGGCATACGCCGTTTACGGCAACAAAAATCGCCCGCCGGCGGGCGAATCAATAGCCTTGGTAGGCTATCACTTTCCCTTCAATCTGTCCGATGGAACGGAAGTGGGGGGCCGGTGGGGCGGACTTGGAGCACGCCCCTTTGCCCCCAATCTAAGTGCACGGCTACAACGGCTTTATCGCCAGGAGAGCGTGGTAATAGAGTCGGGTGCTAGTTCGACCTCGGCGGCACGATCCCCTTGTTTCAGGCTCACACCACGAGCCGGTCCGGCATTCGTTACGACGAGTACTCGCTGACCATCGGGATTTTCAAACACCACGTGATCAATTCCCTCCGCCCCGCTCGACTCTAGCCTGCGCGCTCCCCGTCGCACATGTCGGGAGAAGTGCGCGAACGTCCAATACTGGCCACTCCGTGTAATTTCTCGCGTCTGCGAATGGATCGTCACCATGCCGCCGCAAGAGAACGGCCCGACATTTGGCTTTCCCTTTTCATCCAGCGCGATATTCCACGCAGTAATCGATCGAACCCAATTCCGTATCGCAGCGGTGAACGTACGGCCCCAAGTCGTCCAGTCCGTCTGATAGTCCGGCGATGTGTAGTCGGGGCCGCCTTCAGTCCAATAAAGCTGGGCATCGGGATGAGCGTCGTGGACCTTGGTCATCATCTCGGGCGTGCCGACATACCCGTGGAATGCCACCGAATTACAGTACTGACGCAGCGCCGGGTCATCGAGTTCACAAATCGCACGGCCCCAAAGGTTGTAGTTGTGATCAAGAATCCAGATCCTGGTGTCGATGCCGTTCTGTTTCAGGACCGGCCCCAGGAAATTCTTCACGAACTGAATTTCGTATTCCTGCGCCCATGTGCACGCGGGCATTCTGCCATCCTGGTCGGTATCGACCTCGTTCTGCACCGTCACAGCCTGCACCGGCACGCCTTCGGCGGCATATCCCTGAAGGAACTTCAGAAAATATTGCGCGTAAGGCCCGAAAAAATGGGGACGGATCGCCCCGCCCAGCATAGAACTGCCGGCTTTCATCCATCCGGGAGGACTCCATGGTGACGAAAACAAGAAGAGGTCTGGATTGACCTGGCGCGCCAGACGCAGCATGGGCAACACGTACGGCGTGTCATGATCAATCGAGAAGCGCCGCATCTCAGGGTCCGGATCGCCTTCGTCATAGCTGAAGACCTCGGTGGAATAATCACTCGCCCCGATGCAGGTGCGGCATACGCTGAATCCCATCTCCGAGGGATGAAACAGGTTGTGAAGCAATTGATCGCGGTCCGAGGAAGCAAGACGATTTAGCGTATAGCAGGTCGCATCGGTCATTGCACCGCCAAACCCTAACATCTCCTGAAATTTTTTCTCGGGATCGATAGTGATCACGCTGCGTTTCGGAGGCGCCCCGCTGCGCCACACAGCCGAGGGCACCGCTTCGTATCGCTGCTTGCCGCTCGTCACGCGCACCGCAATCTCCCCGGACGGAGCACCGCCGGCGTCCTTCGAACCAAGGGCAGCGGCAGGAGAAGCTAAGGTAGAGATGAGATTCGCGGTGGCAGTCGCAGATAATCCCAGCGCAGATATCTTTAGAAAGCTTCTTCTGTTCTGTTCGTTGGTCAAGGGCCCTCCTTTTTCGAACCGGACAGCTTAGTCGGAATCCACTGGCTTGTCGATGATTACACCACGCACCCCTCACACAACGCGGCGTACCAGCTCAAATCGGGATCAACTATCTCCCGACCGCAAATCGGTCTGGTTCAAAGTTGAGGTAGACTTTCACTACTCCTGATCGTGCACGGAGAGAGCTGATTTCGGCAAACGGAACCGAAGTCAGCATGGGGTATGTCATGAAACTTTTGGTAGCTTTTTTGACGCTCGCCTTTGCGTTCGAGGGATATCTGATGCCCAACACTGCAGCACCGAATCCTCCCGAGGAAGGTTATCTGCTCGTAGCCAATAAGGGCACCGAGGCCATGGGGATCATCGACCCAAGCGCCGGGCGGCAGATCGCTGAAGTCGCCGAAGGAGGAACAACGGGGCACGAGATCGCCGCTTCTCCTGACGGCCGAACGGCGTATGTCCCTATTTACGGCAATTCCGGCGTTGGAAAACCCGGCACCGACGGCAGAAACATGGCTGTCATCGACCTCGCTTCGCGCAAAGTCGTTGGCAATGTTGATTTCGGTAAGGGAGTGCGGCCGCACTGCGCCGTATTCGGTCCAAAGGACGGAATGCTGTACGTCACGACTGAATTGGACAAAGCTGTTGCAGTAATCGACCCCAAGACATTGAAGATCGTAGGATCCGTCCCCACCGGCCAACCGGAGTCTCACATGCTGGCCATCTCTCCCGACGGCAAGCGCGGATATACCGCCAACGTCGGTCCCGGAACCATCTCGGTATTAGACATGGAAAATCGGAAAGCTCTCGGCGTGATTCCAGTCTCAAAGGAGATCCAGCGGATCGCCTTGTCCACCGACGGGAAACTCATTTTCACGTCGGATCAGACAAAACCCCAATTGGCGGTGATCGACTCCTCCAGCCGGGAAATCAAGAATTGGATTCCCTTGCCCGGTTTGGGATATGGCACGGCAGCAACGCCCGACGGACGCTGGCTGGTCGTGGCTGTCCGAACAGCAAATAAGGTTGCCGTGGTGGACCTTCACCGAATGCAGGTTGCCCACGTGATCGATGTTCCTGCGGCACCGCAGGAGGTCCTGGTGCGTCCGGATGGGCAGATGGCTTACGTTTCCTGCGACGCCAGCAAGAAAGTCGCAGCCATTCGAACTTCAGATTGGGGCGTCGATAAGTTAGTCGATGCCGGTCCTGGAGCGGACGGTTTGGCGTGGGCAGGACGCTAGCTTGAGGTCAATGTGCGCCGCGTCCTCGACCATTGACCTTTAACCTGCACGGGCCTCAGAGGTCCACATTTGCGCTCGCCGGAAAGCGGCATTTAGTATTCGGGACGATGAATCCGCCGAAACTCCTGCTATTCCTTGCGCTCGCCGCGCCTGTCTTCGCTCAAAAGGCCACTCCCAACGAAATTGACAGCGTTTACTCCGACGCACATGGCCTCTACCTGGATCTCCACGAGCATCCGGAACTCTCCTCCCACGAGACAAAGACTGCCGCCAAACTGGCGGAACGGCTGCGAAACGCCGGTTATGACGTGACGGAGCATGTAGGCGGCACGGGCATCGTTGCAATTCTGAAGAACGGAAACGGGCCCACGGTCATGCTCCGCACTGAACTCGATGCCCTGCCCGTGGAAGAAAAAACCGGCCTGCCCTATGCCAGCAAGGTCCACGCCACGGATGACGCCGGCCACGACGTGCCCGTGATGCACGCATGCGGTCACGATCTGCACATGGCATCGTTGCTCGGAACGGCCGAGATCATGGCCCGCGGCAAGAATGACTGGCACGGAACGCTTATGCTGATTGGCCAGCCCGCGGAAGAGACCATCAGCGGAGCTGAAGGGATGTTGCACGACGGCCTGTTCACCCGCTTTCCGAAGCCGGACGTCGCCGTAGCTCTGCACGTGAGCAATCAGGAACCCGCCGGGCGAGTCGCGATCACTCCCGGCCTCTACAACACGAATGCCGACTCGATGCGGATCACGATCTACGGGAAGGGCGGCCACGGATCGGCGCCACATATGACCGTCGACCCGATTGTGATTGCCGCTCGAACAATACTGGCCCTCCAATCGATCGTCTCGCGCGAGGTGAAGCCGGGGGAGATGGCTGTTCTCACGATCGGCTACGTCCATGCCGGAACGAAAAACAACGTAATTCCCGATCAGGCGGAGATGGGATTGACCGTGCGTACCTTCAAGCCCGAGGTTCGCAAACAGATACTGGCGGCTATCAAGCGCATCGCGGACGGCGAGGCGGCCGCAGCGGGCGCGCCAAGGGAGCCCTCGGTCGAACACTATGAAGGGACAGATCTGGTATACAACAACCCGGCGCTTGCCGAGCGGCTGCGCAAACCTCTTGAGGCGGCGCTGGGCAAAGAGAATGTCGTGACAGAAGGACCGATCACGCCGTCGGAGGATTTTTCTTACTACATCAAGGAGGGCGTTCCCGCGTTTTACTTCAGTCTGGGTGGCGCCGATCCAAAGAAATTCGCTGACGCCGAAGCGTCAGGAAACCGCCTGCCTTCGAATCATTCGCCGCTGTTTGCGCCAGACGTTGAGCCTGCCCTGCGGACTGGAATCACTGCGGAGGAAGCAGTGCTAAGGAATTTGCTGAATTCGTCGCCTGAGGAACTTCACAAACTCACGGCTACACCGCAACCGTGACGGACGTCTCGGTGCGCGTAACGGGCCGATAGAGCGTATCACGCTCGATCGGCTCGCGGCCGGCGGCCCGAATCAAACGTTCCAGTTCCTGGCGGCGCATGCCCTGCGGTGTGGTCGCTCCGGCATCGTGATAAATCTTCTCCTCAATAACAGTTCCATCCATGTCATCGGCGCCGAAGCGCAGCGAGATCTGGGCGATCTTCGCTGTCATCATCTGCCAATAGGATTTGATATGAGGGAAATTGTCGAGGACGAGGCGGCTGACCGCAATCTGCTTGATATCGAGCATGCCCGTGGTCTTCGGCAAATGCTGTAGCGGCGTGTTGTCGGGGTGGAACGCCAGAGGAATGAAGGTCTGGAACCCGCCAGTCTCGTCCTGCAGCGCGCGTAGCTTCAGCAAATGATCCACGCGGTCCTCGTCGTTCTCGACATGGCCGTAGAGCATTGTCGCGTTGGATTTCAGCCCGATCTGGTGCGCCAGCCGGGCTGTATCAAGCCACTGGTCGCCATCGATCTTGTGATCGCAGATGATATGGCGTACACGGTCGGCGAATATTTCGGCCCCGCCGCCAGGCAACGAGTCCACCCCGGAAGCCTTCAGTTGTTCCAGCGTTTCGCGGATGGAGAGTTTCGCTCTCCGCGCGAGGTAGGCGACCTCAACCATCGTGAACGCCTTCAGGTGTACCTGCGGAAAGCGTTGCTTCAGCCCGGAACACAAATCAAGGAAGTATTGGAACGGCAGGTCAGGATGCAGGCCGCCAACGATATGGAACTCGGTCACCGCCTCCGAGTATCCCGAGGCGGCAGTCTCGAACGCCTCGTCAAGCGCCATCGTATAGGCACCCGGAGCATCCTTCTTCCGGCCAAACGCACACAACCGACACGCCGCCACGCACACGTTCGTCGGATTGATATGGCGATTTACGTTGAAATATGTCTTGTCGCCGTGCAGGCGCTCGCGCACAAGATTCGCCATCCACCCAACTGAAAGAATATCGCCCGTGCGGTAAAGATTGAGCGCATCCTCAGCACTGAGCCGTTCACCCGCCACGACCTTCTCGTGGATCGGCTGAAGCCTTGAATCGTCCGTCTGAAAGCTGTGTGCTTGAAACCCCTGCGAAAAAGGCATCAATTTGATGATATCGCAGGATTATCCCCGCTTGCCATCGGAGGGATGTCGTCAGGGAGTCGCGGTGACCCGGTCCTGGATTCGCGAAAATTCGTCTTCCGTCACAACGTGCCTGGTCACCAGTTGGTGCGGTGCCGCATACGGCCGCTCCGCAATCACACGCTCCGCCTTATGTTCATCCATACCCGGCAGAGCAGCAAGGTCTTCCTTTGAGGCCCGATTCAGGTCGAGAGATCTTTTCGAAGACAGTCCCTCTTTGATTCCTTCTGCAACGGCCTTGCTGTCGCGCTTGAGAGTAGCCGTGTCACGGGCAGTCCGGTCGCGAATCTGATCCGGACTTGCATTGGGATTACAGGCAGTAGTGAGAAGAACGGCAACGAACCAACTCAGAGCTGCAAGGCGTCGATGCATGCATATCGGATGCGGCTTGCCCGCCGGCGGTTGGCGGATGCTTATCGGAAGGATGCGAATGAATGACTCGGAACTTACTTCCGGAACAGCAGGTCTCCGGCGACGAACACGAAGAACAGCACAGAAATCACGCCATTCAACGTGAAGAATGCCGCGTTCAGTTTGCTCAGATCACCGACCGATACCAGCGAGTGCTCATAGGCCAGCAACGCCGCCACAACACCTACGCCCAGGATCGCAAGCTTGCCCAGCCCAAACGAAATCAGAACCGCGATCAGCAACGCCAGCATGATGACATGGAATCCTCGCGCCACCCAAAGAGCCCGTGCAATACCCAGAAAACGGGGAACCGAATGAAGCCCGGTCTCGCGATCGAAATCGAAATCCTGGCAGGCGTAGAGCACATCGAATCCGCCCACCCAGAATGTCACTGCGGCAGTCAGCAGCAGGATACGGGGGTCCAGCGAGCCGCGAACAGCGATCCACGCCGCCGACGGCGCAATTCCTAACGCGAAGCCGAGTACCAAGTGCGACCAGCGCGTGAAGCGTTTCGTGTACGAGTAGAGCAGCAAAACGGCCAACGCAACCGGTGATAACCACAGCGCCAGGCGATTCAGTTGTGACGACGCCACGATGAAGACCGCACTGGAGACCGCAACGAAGGTAATTACAAACGACGGGGTAAGTTGCCCGGCCGGCAGCGCCCGCGTCCGCGTGCGCGGATTCGTCGCGTCAATCGCAGCATCAGCCCAGCGATTGAACGCCATCGCTGCGGAACGCGCCGCCACCATCGCAACGATGATCCAGAGAAGCTGATGAAGCGTAGGAAATCCGCCCGCCGCCAGCATCGCCCCGCAGAGCGCAAACGGCAGAGCAAAAATCGAGTGCTCCCACTTAATCATTTCCAGGGTCACTCGAAGGTTATGCAGAGGGGGCATCACTACGATTGTAATGCACTGCCACACCCGTCCAGTTAAGTCGCAATCCCTTCAATCAGCGGTACAAAGCGGCAAAGTCCTGCAGGGCTTAATTGCGGATGTCCGTCCCGCATCTCAATCAGCTGGAGTTGTTGCGATTCCATCGGACCAACGGGGATAACAAGACGCCCAGTCGGGGAGAGTTGGAATAGCAGGGCGGGCGGCACCGCGGCAGACGCAGCCGAAACCAGGATTGCATCATAGGGTGCGGAATCGCTGTATCCTTGTGCCCCGTCGCCGGCAATCACATTGACGTTCGCGTATCCCAGGCGAATCAGCCTCTCCCGCGCTTGATCCGCCAGGACTTTGTGTCGCTCAACAGATACGACCCGCGCTACGAGTTCAGCCAGCAAGGCTGTCGCGTAGCCAGACCCAGTCCCCACTTCGAGTGCTCGATCGGTCGGAGCCAGCCTTAGTATTTCGAGCATCAAGGCAACGATGTAAGGCTGCGAGATAGTCTGCTCTTCGCCGATCGGTAGAGGATGATCTTCGTACGCCTCGCCGCGATTGCTCTCGTCAACAAAAAGGTGCCGTGGCACTCGCAACATCGCGTCCAATGCTCGCGCATCCTTGATGCCGCGAGCGCGTAACTGGGCCTCTACCATTCGCTGGCGCTGGGCAAGAGTTGAATCGTCGTCAGGAAAGATCAGCGCGCGGCCGTCCATCTCATCAATCTTAGTCGCGCCACCGATTCCCGAGAAAGAGGGATTCACACTGGCAAGAATTAGGACGAAACTGTCTCGCAAAAGTGGCTCCAGGACATCGGAACAGCCTCGATTGGAGCTGGTTATTTCCTGCGCCGCCGGACGCGCACGTCGAAGCTGACGACGCCGTTCTGATCGCGCGTTCCAACTGCCGAGATATTGCGGCTGAAATAGTATTCGCCCTGAATGATCTGCTGCGAACTCTGCGACACGTTCGTGCTGTAGGTAAGGGAAAGATTGTTGGCGAATTGCTGCTCGATGGTTACCTGCGGTCCGCGCGCGGTCGGGTTGGTTTCAGTGGTCAGGCCCTGAGGATCGATCTTGATTCGGCTGACACCGAACAGCTTCTGCATCCGGTTGCTCACCGTCTGATTGATGGCCTGGTTGATGATCAGTGCCGTCGCTTCATCTGTGAACGGCGTCTGCCCGGACTGCCGCTGCAGTTGCTCAGACTCCTCGCTGGTGCGCCCGAGCGCGAGTAGCGCGATGATGTCAGACTTCGGCAGCGGCGGCTCGGAACGATAATTCACATTAAGCCGGTCCGGCGTGCCGGTCACGGTCACATCGAGATCGTAGTTTCGAACATGTGTGGTCGCTTCCATGTTCAACTGCGGCTCAATCGCAACCGGATTGGCAAAGGTAATGTCGCCGCGCTCCAGGCGGAACTTGATTCCGTTGAAGGTGGCATCTCCTTCGAGAATGTCAGCGCGCCCCAAAACGCTTGGCCGTGCCACCGAACCTCGCAAACGCAAATCAGCGTCCCCTGACAGCCGGGCTACCGCGGTTTTCATCTGCAGTTCGGGCGCGGTCCGCACCGCGACATCGAGCTTCACGTTGTAGAGCGGCGAGTTCGCGGGAGCCAGCCCTACGGATTGGCGGCTTCGCTCTAGATACGATCCGAAATCGAATCCCGGAGTTACCGCCAGCTTCGTGACAAGAATGTCGCCCGAAACCGTCGATGCCGACCGGTTCCCGACCCAATGTAGCTCGGCATTCGCCGTGGAACTGACGCCGGGCGGATATCGCAGGCGTACTTCTTTTCCGATCGCGGTGAAATTGAAATTGATCTGCTGGTTGAAGGTAGTGGCGTCGCCCTTCAGGTCGAGCGTTCCACCGCCGGTGCGAGCGGTCAGTTGCTCGATTCGGATCCGATCGCGCGTAAAGGCCAGCGACCCATTCATTTCGTTCAGCCCGCTTGGCAACCCAGCATAGGTGATATACCCGTTCTTCACCTGTATATTGCCTTGCGGCAGAGGCTCCAAAAGCGTTCCTCCCAGAGCCATGTGGATGGTCAGTGCTCCTGATGCTGAAAAATCTGAGTTGATGCTGCTCAAGAGTTTCAGATCGAGCTGACCATCGGCCTGCAAATCGAGACCTCGAGTCCCGAAAAAGCTGATCGAACCGCTGCCGGTCACATCGGTTCCCTCTCCAACAAAATGCGCGGGGTCGATGTGCGCCGTTCCCTGCTCATAATTGAAGCGCACCGGTCCCCGGCTGTTGAGCTTGACATATTCCGGTTCGAGGGCGACATCGGACAAATCCCCACTCAGCGTCCAGCGGGAGGGATACCGTAACGGTCCTCGCATCGTAACCGTACCGCCGACAGCCGAGTGCCCAGTGAGTTGCCCACCTAGATAAGCCCGCCAGATCGGATCGCAATCGAGCCGGTCGAGTTGGGCCGTGATCTGCGCAACGTAGTCGCCTTGCATCGCCACGTTTCCGTGCAGCGTCACATTTCCACGCTGGAAATCGGAGTGCCCGCTTACGATCAATTCTCCCTTTTGAGTCGTGGCCTCCAGAGCTAATCCGCCCGACAGTTCGTGATCGAAAGTGAGGCCGCTGGCTTGAACGCGCGCGTTAAGCACAGGCGCATCGAGCGTTCCAGAACCCTGCAGCGTGAAGTCAGCTCGTCCTTCAACAGGTAACTCTTTGAGATAGAACTGGCGGACGCGCGCCAGATCAAAATTCTTTCCCACGAGGTCAAGGCGGAATCCTCGCGATGCAGGCGTATACGCTGCGGTCCCGCTCACCGTGGCATCCTGATGATGCAGCAAAACATTGTCGAGCGACGTCTCGCCGCCTGCGATGTGCAGATCGGCGTCGAATGATTCGATGGCCTCTCCGTATGCCGCGGCATTCGAGGCCCGGATGTGGCCTTGCACCTGCGGATTCGCGCGCGTGCCCTCGATCTGCAACGAGATGTCCGCACTCCCCGACACTGGATAGTCAAAGCCCGTCAGTACGGCAGTCGACGCGACATCGACATGGTGCAGATTGACGCGTGCGGTATAGGGGCTATCTTCGGTGAATTGGCCTTTCTGGAGCGTCGCATTGACATCAAAATCGGCGCTGGTTTCACCTCTCCGCAGCGTACCGCCCCGCATCGCGAGCTCTCTCGAAGAAAATTGCAGGCTGGCCGCCAGCGAGTCCCAGTGCACCGCCTGCTCTGGAGTTCGTGAGGTTGCCGGCAGCATGAATTCGAAATCCTGTGCCACTAGCGTCCCTGCCAGCGTGGGGGCCGAAAAAGCCCCGCCCGCGACCCCGCTGAAGCTTGCGCTCCCGTCGACTCGAAACGGCAGATTGGTTGGACCTCCGAAGGCTGCTATCAGCGGACGCCATTCATCCAGGTCCGCAGTCGAGACCGTCAAATGCAGACTTGATGAACGGGAAAGGTCTCCCGCCGCCTGAATGCGCGAGGCAGGAGTGGACAGATTGAATTGCGAAAGCTCGAGTTCATCGGCCGCCACATGATAGTTGCCCTGCATCCGTGCATTGATCGGCAGCTCGCCCGCCGCCGACAACGCCGGAGGAGTGATGTCGAACGCGAAGGCAATTTCGGCATCTTTCGGGCTCCCTCTCCAGGATGCGTCGACTGTTCCGGCCGCGCTTCCCACCGGCCGCACATGCCCTAGTGGATGAGCGGCGGCCGCTTCCGCCATCGAAACATCCCTTAATCGCAGCCGCACCAAACCCGTCTGCACGCCAGGAAGCTTCGGCGCATTCTTTCCGGCCGGCCGGGCCGCCCGGATTTCCGCAACCGCTTCCGTTCCTTTTCTAGTTTTCCCAACCGGAGGCGGAATGCTATGCAGCCAGTTGTCGACCTGGGCATCTCCGGTCAACAGTCCACCCAAAGCCTTTCCTTGGAGCTTGGAAATCTTGATCTGCTGATCCGTCACCGAATAATCCGCAGCCGCGTCTATTTTCTTAAGGTGTAGAAGCTCGTCCTGCCACGCCGCGTCGCGGAGGGAAAGCACCCCGGCGCTGTGAAAATCCTCCGTGGACCAGTGCCCATTTCCCTTGAAATCAGCGATCCCTCCCTGCACGGCAAGCCGCCGGGCAACGGCTGCGGCTTCCTCGAGGTCCACGCGTGCCTGGTAGCTTCCGTCGAAATGCGGCTTCTGAAAGTCGCTCACCCGTCCGCTGGCCTCCAGATGCGAGTGTCCAGAATTCCATTTCAGTGACTGGATATCCGCAAACGTCGGCCCCAGACTGAATTGCAACGAAACCATCCATGCGAACGGACGGAAATCCTCCAGCGTGGTATCAACCTTTCCGATGCTCAATTGGCTCTCGTAACGCCCTCGCAGAAAGGAGTAGTCCATCTGCAGGCCGGTATCCTGGACATCGAAATCGAGAGGTATTTTCTCGTCCGCCCACAGCAACTGACCTTCATGCACCGACAAGTGATCGATCGACAGCGCGAAAAGCTGGTCCAGCGAATTGTGCCCGGAAGTCTGCAACGGGACCCGGAGAGCCGGAACGTTGGTCGTTCCATCGGGCGCGATAACGATATGGATTACTGGATGGTCGAGGCTGAGAGAAGCGAAGCTAAACTCGGTCCGTAGGAACGAAACTACTTTGACCTGCGCGAATAGGTGATCGGCATGGGTTAACGGCTTTTCGCCTGGCGCTTCGCTCCCACGCACCGTGATATCCCGAACCTCCACCTGCATGTGAAAAGGAACGACGTGGAAGCTTCCGATCTGAGCTTTGCCGCCAGTAATCCGCTCGACCTCGGCTACAAGGCGCCGTCGCACGTAGGATTGGAAGGAATTGGTAGTGATATACCACAGCGCGGCCAACAGCAAGACGAAGCCTGTCCCGGCGGTGATTATCAAGTATTTCCACCAGCGACGTGGCCTGGCGGGGGTCTCGCTCACTGGGACTGTACTCCCTCGGGACCCGCCCCCGACCCATCAGGGATGATCACTTTGCTCTCCGAGCGCAGGCTCTGCAGCCAGGAAACAAGCAACTCGTTGACTTTCTCCTGCGTGAGCAATTCGCGAATCTTGCCGGAGACGTCTGCCAGAGCCACATCGCCGGCGCCCGACTGTTTCAGTTGCGGCACGAATTTTTCCCGGTAATATGCTTCGATGGTCTTCGAATCAATCTGCACTTCCGGCCGCAAGTGCGCGTCGACCAACCGTGCCAGGTCGATCTCCTCCTTTACATGCGCGACTACTTCCTGCTCGTTTAACTGGAAGCGGCTTAGCACAGATTTCCATCCGCCGTCGGTGCTGGCTTCCGGATACTGCTTCCGAGCCGCGGCAACCCGGGACGCTGCCTCTTCTTCGGAAGCGTGCTGGAAGAAAGACGACTTCATCTGCTCGCCAAGCAATTCCTGGTCAATCAGGCGATCCAGAACGGCGCGTCGATCCTCGTCGCCGAATTGTTCCGTAGAGCGGCCGTTCAGCAGCGCCTCATAGCGCAACGCGTCGTCCCAATCGCTCTGGAGGATGATGTGTCCGTTCACCTTGGCCACAATCCGATCGATTACCTCGGCCCCGGCGGAAGGCACAGTGACCATCATCGCCAGAAACAACACTAGTGCCGCCATCACTTTGTTCAAAACACTTGTCATTAAAATGGCTGACCTATACTGAAAAATACGTTGAAGTGCCGCAGGCGCTGTGTCTCTAGCACCGAAACCGAATTCTGCGAATTCGGAATCGGAAAGGTAAATATCTGGAAGTAATTCGTCGGGTTTAGATTGTATCCAAAATCAAACCGTAAGGGCCCAATGGGGGTTTTGTAACGCAGCCCGACTCCTACCGCATGCGACGTGTAATCATAACCGGAATTGTCGAAATTAATACAGTCCTGAGAGGTCGTTGAACCAGTGGACAAACAGGCCCCTGTACCAGGTTGATGCCACCGGACTAGACCTTTGATCATGTCGTGCGGCGCTGTGAACACGTTGCCCATATCGTGGAAGATCGCAAAGCCAAACCCCTCCCCGAGATACGGCATGGAGACTTCCGGGAAGCGCAACTCGATGCTGTTCACGAACAGCGCGGTACCGCCCACAGGAAAGCCTGAGGTTGGGTCACGAGGTCCTGCTTGATTTAACCCAAATCCGCGATGGGAGTTGCCGCCGCCGGCAAAAAACTGTTCTGGCAGCGGGATCGTGGCAATGTCGGTGCACGTCTGTTCCAAAGTAGCAGTCACAGGACATGCTCCCGGCGGAAGCACTCTTGTACCCCGAAACGGCTGTTGCAGGCCAATTGTGGTGGATCGCGCGAAAACAAACTTACGCTGAGGAGCGCTCTTGCGCCCGAACGCATAATAGGTCGAGCTCTGCCCTAGCGCTCTACCGAAGTTTGTCGGCAAATTGGCCTGTACAGTCCCGGTCGGGGTCGTTTGCTGCGTCTCCGACCGCGATCCGAAAAAGCTCGTGGCGGCGAATGCATCCAGCGTAAGGTAGTCGCCCTTGGTGCTTTCCAGCGGATTGTCGCGCTTATCGTGGATGAAGGTGAACCCCGGCCCGCCCACTCTGGCCGGCAGCGACAAGATCGCCACTTCACCGGGGTTGAAACCTTCCGCGAAATGACTTGCTTTCACCGTCCTGAAATTAAAGCGGTACGTCATCGTGTTCGGGCCCGGCCTTGAGCCAGGCTCCGTGCCGGAGTTTCCGATCTGCTGCCGCAGGTCGATCTTTCCCTCCAGCCTTTGTGACGTAAACGTAGCCACGTCCAGACTGTTGTCGTAAAACGCCGTATAGATGAGCTTCCACTTGTCGCTATCGAGCAACTTCGGAATCGTGAAACTGATCAATCCCCGCTGTTGCAATCGCCCTACATGCGATTGAAAAGTCAGCGTTTCATTGCGCCCGAAAACGTTGAGCCTGGTCACGTCAAACCCCACTCTGGGGCTGACCCCGGTCGTGCCCTGCGGCGCCGTCGAGCCCGAGGGCTGGCCCGTTTCAAATTCGAGACCGGCGCCATACGTAAACGTGTAGCGCTTGGCCTCCTGCACGTGAACCAGAACGTTCTTTAGAGGATCAGAGCCCTCCGGATTCTGCACCGCCGTATCGACCTGGCTGAAGATTCCAAGGTTGTAAAGCCGGGTCTGGGTGTCCAGAAGCTCCTGCTGGCTGAGCGGATGCCCTTGCTGGATTTGTAGTTCGCGGTCGACGACGTAATCCCGAGTGTGTTCGGTTCCATCCACCATCACCCGGTTCACGATGAATTTCTCGCCTTCCTGAATCGTAAAGGTAACATCCTCGCGATTGGCTTGCGCCGTCGAGGGTTTAGTTGCGATGTCCAGAGTGGCCCGGGGGAAGCCGTGGTCGAAGTAATAACTGAGAATCCGTTCACGATCGTTGGCCAGATTCTCTTCGGAATACGGCTGTCCTGCCTCCGTCGTCAGCTCGGGAAGATCGCCGCGAGCGATTTTCTCCGCTCCCTCCACATGCACCTCTCCGACGCGGGTGCGCGGTCCTTCGTCGATGTGAATATGAACTGCAAGGTGGTCGCGCACGTGATAGTTGTCATCGACGTGCGTTTCGATCTTCACTTCGCGGAAACCGTTCGTGTGGTAGAGCCCTTCCAGGGTCGCGACGTCGCTCTTCAACAAGGCCCCGCTATACCGCCCATGGCTTAAAAAGCGGCTGGCTGGCTCGATCTGAAGGTAAGAGCGGATCTTCGCGGTATCGAGAAACTCCTTGTTCCCGGTGATTTCGATTTTTACGAGTTTGTGCACGGGCCCGGGATCGATCTGGTAGATCACACGCAAAGTCTTTGGATCGGATTTCTTTAGGATGTCAACCGTCGCGTCGAAGTGGCCGTGCGTCTGCAGGTAATCAAGCAGGTTCCGCTTTCCTTCATTCAGCAGATCATCGTCTACCGCGTTTTCTTCATAAACAGGCACTTCTTTTTTCATGACCCGCCGGCTGATCTTGTATCCCTCGGCAAAGATCACCACCACCGGTCCCGGATCAATCTGAATGGAAAGATCAACCGCGTTCTTCTCTTCGCGATAGGTCTGTTTTTCGATGGAAACCTGCGCCAACGCCCGTGACTGCTTCTGGAATCGTTTCCGCAGCCGTTGCAGGGCCTCGGTTATGCGCACCGACGTCACCCGATCGCCGGAGTTCATGTGCCCGATGCTCTGTACCTGGGACGCTGATAATCCGGAAGTGCCCGAGACGCTCACCTCTCCTACATGGGCCTGAGTCCCTGGGGTTATGTGAATCAGAACGCTGACTTGTTGTGTCTCGACGTTAGACGTGCTCTCCGCGGTGACGCGCGCCTGGTAGTAGCCGCCCTCCTCCATCACCCGACGGACGTTCTCCAGGGCGCGGTCCAGGCGATCGTGGGTATAGAGCTCCCCCAACTGGAGCTTCGAGGCATTTATGATCTGGTTCGAAGTAGGACGATTGGGAGCACCCTCGACATCGACCCCGCCGAGAAAGAAGTTGGCGGAGGTGGTGAACGTAAGGATTACCTCATCGCCCGACGGAACGGCCTCCGCTTGAATATCCGCGAATCGGCCCGTCGCGAACAGAGTGCGGATACTGTCCCGGACACGGTCGCGGCTTAACGGCTCTCCGACCTTCTGGGCGAGCATCTCGAGCAAGTGACCGCGATCGCGGTCGCCAACTCCGGGAAGTTGAATCGCTCGAACAACTTTGCCTTCATACGCGGACATACCGCCCCGCGCCTGGGATGCGCCAACGGTTCCGACCGTCGACAACAGCAAGATCGTCGCGGTCAACCATCTCGTGTAACCTCTCAGCAAAAGTTGTCCCTTGAGGCCCGGTGCTGTTGACTTCGATGGAATTCCGCATCCGAGCCGTTGTATGAGGCCGGGGAAGCGCCAGCAACCGTTCCGCCGCCAACACAACAGAAGTGCCAGCCACTTATAATAAAAGGTTTCCGGCACATTAGCCCGGTGACCGGTTTGGCACCGATTACCAAAGCGTCAGCGAAAGGTCCGTTCTTCTGCCTCACGAACCACCGAAAGACGATCGCTATTCCCGCCAGGTCTTGTTCCCGGGAATCGGCCCGGAGGGCCAGGAAAAGCTGGCGAAGGCCAGGCTCGCCTTAATCGGATGCGGCGCCACCGGTTCTGCTCTTGCAGGTCTGCTCGCCCGGGCCGGGGTGGCTCACATGCGCGTTATCGACCGCGACTTTGTCGAGCCCAGCAACCTGCAACGGCAGTCGCTATTCGATGAGCAAGATGCCGCAGAATCCACTCCCAAAGCCATCGCCGCCGCGCGCAAGATTGCCGCGTTCAATTCCCGGATCGTTGTTGAGCCGAAGGTCGAGGACCTGGTTCCCGAGAATATTGAAGCGCTGCTTGAAGATTCGGCTCTGATCTTAGATGGCACCGACAATTTCGAGACCCGGTATCTGATCAATGACTACGCCGTCAGCCGCTCTATTCCCTGGATCTACTCCGCGGCGGTTGGAAGTTACGCGGTGACTCTCAACGTGGTTCCGGCACAGACCGCATGTCTGGCTTGCATCTTCCCCGATTCGCCTCGAGGAATGGTCGAGACTTGCGAGACTGCGGGTATTTTGAACTCGGCCGTGAATCTGGTGGCGTCAATCGCAGCCACAGAGGCATTGAAATTCCTCGTCGCCGGTGAGAACGCCCCGACCATACGAAAAACTCTCCTGTCCTTCGATGTCTGGACGAACGAGCATGCAGAGATCTCCGCCGCAAAACCTCGAACAGGCTGCCGGGCGTGCCGGGAACGGGATTTCATCCACCTGGCTGGCGAACGTCGCCCGCACATCACCCTCTGCGGCAGGAATTCCGTGCAAATTCATGAGCGGAAACGTCCGATCGATTTCGCCGAGCTCGACCGGCGCCTCCGCACGCACGGGATCGTGCGCCATACGGATTTCGTTCTGAAATTCTGGCATGATCCCTACGAGATGACATTGTTCCCCGACGGTCGCGCCATCATCAAGGGCACGACCGATACGGCAGTCGCAAGAAGTCTGTACGCAAGGTACGTGGGAAGCTGAACTTCCTGGTCAGGATTGTCATGGTGTCGATGTGAGCATCCTCACTGCGTAATGGTCTGTGCCTTTTCAAGACAGAGGCTGACCCGGCCGACTCCGGGTTGAGACCGCTTCGCGGCTCAACTCTCCGCTCAGCTTAACCATACCCATGTCACCAGCGAACCGCTAGAACCAGCCGCTCCTCTCTGCTAATCTTCTCTGCTTCGCCCTATAACAAAACAAAGGCCCCGCAGAAAGAAGCCCGAATGTCGGAAACCACTCGTCCTGAGCCCAGTTCCCTGTTTCGGTGGCTGGTGCTCGTCTTCGTCAGCCTCACGATGTTCGGCAATTACTACGTCTACGATTGCATTGCGCCAATTGCGGATTTGCTGTCGAAGCAACTCGGGTTTTCCGATTCGAACATCGGGCTGCTGCAGGCGATCTACAGCATTCCCAACGTCTTTATGGTGCTGATCGGCGGATACATTGTTGACCGCATTGGGACACGCAAAGCAATTTTCATCTTCGGTTTTTTGTGTTTCGTAGGGGCAGCGGTCACCTGCATCTCCGGAGTTCTCGGCGTAATGGCTACTGGACGCCTGGTCTTCGGTCTGGGCGCAGAGTCCTTGATCGTCGCGGTGACGACCGCTATCGCAAAGTGGTTTCGCGGCAAAGAGCTGAGCTTCGCCTTCGGCATCAACCTGATGATCTCCCGGGCCGGCTCGCTGCTAGCGCAGCAGTCTCCTTCCTGGGCCGGATTTGCCTATTCCTACTGGCGCAACCCGCTTTTTCTATCCGTAGCATTCTCGGCCTTCTGCATCATCGGCGCGGTCATCTATTGGGCCCTGGAAGTCTATGCTGAGAAGCGTCACCAAATCGGCACAGCCGGAGCCACTGACAAGGTTGTCTTCAGCGACATCAAGGATTTTGGTCTCTCCTACTGGTACATCGTCGCCCTCTGCATCACGTTCTACTCCGCGATCTTTCCCTTCGAAACCTTCGCCTACAAATTCTTCATGGATGCTCACCATGTCACCCGCGAGGCTGGGGGAGATTTGGTAGGCATGCTGACGCTGTTCACGATGTTTGGCACGCCGCTATTCGGGCTTTTTGTCGACAGGCTCGGTAAGCGGGCCCTGTTGATGATGCTCGGCTCCCTGCTTCTAATTCCCGTTTATCTGATGATGGCCTACATCCGGTCTGCTGGCTCTGTGGTGGTCTATCTTCCCTCTTCGGCGGACGGCCACTTTGCCTTTGTCGCCCATCACCTGCCGCCGATCCTGTTGATGACGATGGCGATGATGGGAGTCGCATTTTCGCTGATCCCGGCCGTCATGTGGCCCTCCGTCGCGTATTTAGTCGACCAATCCAAGCTGGGAACCGCCTACGGCTTGATGACCATGATCCAGAACATCGGCTTAGCTGGATTCAATCTCATGATCGGCTGGGCGAACGATTACAGCCACGCCGGGGCGGACAATCCGCGTGGCTATAACCTAGGCATGTGGATCTTCTCCAGCCTCGGATTTCTTGGCCTGGCCTTCGCCTTTCTGCTGCGCCAGCGCGAATTGGGACCGCACGGCCACGGCCTCGAGACGATCACCGCAACTCAAAAGTAGTTGGAAAAACGACAGGAAATTTACCATTTTCCGAAGATTGCGACTCCAGATTTGGAATAGTGTTGAAGACCGAAGCGAGTACTGCTTGTACCGTAAGCACAGGAAAGGGCTTCCGCGTGACTTTGATGAAAGCGACGCATCCAAACTTCGGTAGGCTCAATCTGGTATTTTGCATACTAGCGTTACCTTAGTTCCACCGAGCATCGCTCGCAAGCCATACAACGTAAAGATATTTAGCCGCATCTCACGGGGTGCGGCCGGAAAAGGCAACTTGACCGACCCGAAGCCAAGACAGAGCCCGGAGCCCGACGAGGCTCAGGCTATCGAGAGAGCCAAGCAAGGGGACGCGGAAGCGTTCCAGGCTCTCTATGATCGCCACAAGCGCCGCGTCTACTCTCTCTGTCTGCGCATGACTGCGAACACTGCGGAAGCCGAGGACCTGACGCAGGAGGCATTTCTTCAGCTCTACCGGAAGATTGCCACTTTCCGGGGCGAGTCAGCGTTTTCGACCTGGCTTCACCGGCTGTCGGTCAATGTCGTGCTCATGCACCTCAGAAAGAAGAGCCTGCCTGTGGTTTCGCTCGACGAGACTACTCAGGCCGGGGAAGAAGATACCCCAAAGAAGGATTTCGGAGCGGAAGACTTGGCGCTCGCCGGATCCATCGATCGCTTGCAATTGCAGAAGGCGGTCCAAGATCTCCCTCCCGGCTACCGAATGATCTTTGTGCTTCACGACATTGAAGGTTATGAGCACAACGAGATTGCCGGGATCGTTGGCTGTTCGATCGGCAACAGCAAGTCGCAGTTGCACAAGGCACGAATGAAGCTGCGGGACCTGCTCAAGATGAATCGCGCAGAAAAGGCCGGGAAATCTTGAGTTGCAGCATCGAGGCAAGCCAGCACCAGACTGGTTCCCGTAGTTACCTTCGAAAGAGGCGTATGAGCTGTAAGCAGGCTGAAATTCGCAGTACACTGTTCCAGCCGAGCTATTGGGGAGAGCGGTATGACTTGCGTTGAGCTGCAGCAGAGCCTGGCAACCAGCGATGATGGTTCCAGCCTCGACCAGCAGAATCATTTGAAAACCTGCACGGCTTGTTCCGCTCTGGTCAGGGAACTGAACCTCATTATTGCCTCGGCCGCCGAACTTCGTGGCAGCGACGAACCCAGCCCGCGCGTCTGGAATTCAATCGAGATTGCCCTCCGCAGGGAAGGGCTGATCCATCCGCCCCGCACCAGCCGTTCTCTGATTCCATCTTTCGGCAGTCGGTGGGGAGCGGCGCGCTGGGTGGCACCGGTTGCGGCCCTGTTCCTGATCACTTTGGGCATCTACCTGCGCCCGCATCCGCCGTCCACCCAGGTTGCGAAGAACGTCGATCAGACGGTATTCACACAGCCCGTCTCCGACGCCGCCATCGCCGGGTTAAACGATGACGATCTTCTGCAGGAAGTTGCGCAACAGACGCCGGCGATGAAAGCCCAGTACGCAGAGGATCTCCGCCGCGTGAATGCGTACATCCAGGACGCAAAAGGCGCCGTAAACGACGATCCCAATGACGAGGAAGCGCGCCGCTCTCTGTTGGAGGCGTACCAGGAAAAAGCAATGCTGTTCGATCTGGCGATGGATCGCTCGTTGCCGTAATCGGCGAGGGGGACAGGTTGGGGACCTTATGAGCACGCGGACAATCAAACTGGTGGCGATCAGCGCCTTGCTTGCTGGAACGCTGATGGCCGAAAGCCGCAAGGAATACCACTTCAATGTTGGCGCGAAGGCACGCATCTCGGTTAACAATCCTTACGGGTCAATCTCGGTGAAGCCCTCCACCGGAAATACCGTCACCGTCAACGCCGTGCTGCACTCCGACAAGGTCGAGGTAGACAACAACCAGACCGGCAGCCATCTGGATATTCAGTCGCATTTGCTCAACGGCGCCGACTCCGAGTCGGGCCGGGTCGACTACGAAATTTTCGTGCCATCCGATGCCAGCGTCACGCTGCACTCGACCACTGGCCCGCTCCGCGCCGAAAAGCTGCATGGAGATGTAACCCTCGAGGGAGCTGCCGCTGCTGTCGATGTGCGCGACGTGAGTGATGCGCACGTTCACATCAAGACCCTGAACGGCCCCGTCACTTTGACCAATGTTCAGGACGGATACGTCGAAGTAGACTCGCTAAGTGGCGAAGTCACTCTCGATCGCGTCACTGGCCCGCTGGTCCAGGTCATTTCGACCAGCGGCAACATCAACTACCTCGGTGACTTTGGCAGCAGCGGCGAATATCGCCTGACGAGTCATAGTGGCGATATCGAGGCCACCGTCCCCGAATACACCTCCGCCGACGTCGTCGCGCGATCGGTCAAGGGTGAGGTTCACGACGACATTCCGCTTCAGCCCAAGAATCACTCCTGGCTCACCTTCCAGCAGGGACGTACCTTCATGGGTACAATGGGGCGCGCCGCCGTCTCATCCACGGTCGTTCTGCGCAGCTTCAGTGGTAAAATCCACCTCAGAAAACGCGCCGCAAAATCGCAATAACGAAGAAACGCAATCCGGACAGCAGGCCCCCTCGAACGGACGCTTCCAGAAATCGTCCCGAGAAGGATTCTGTTCCTCGGAAACGACTGCTTGCCGGGAGAACTCCTGGCCGGCGTAATGCGAATCGCGCCGTGATTCTCGTCGGCTTCATGGGCGCGGGGAAGACGAGTGTGGGACGCTCTCTGGCGCAGCACCTTCACTGGGCCTTCGAAGATCTCGACGACCGGATCATCGCCAACGAGGGGCGAAGCATCAGCGAGATCTTTCGAGACTCCGGCGAGGCGGCTTTTCGCGAGTTGGAGCATGCCGCCCTTCTTGCCGTACTAGAGGAACTGGGCGCGGGTATGGCAAAGGTAGTCGCTCTGGGCGGGGGAGCTTTTGCCCAGAAGAAAAACACGGCAGCGCTCCGAAAGTTGAACATGCCGATTATTTTCCTGGACGCGGACGCCGAAGAACTTTGGCAACGTTGCAGCCGGCAAGCGGCGGACGGCGGCCTTGAACGCCCCTTGCTGCAGGATCGCAAGCAGTTTCAAAAGCTCTATGCTTCCCGTCGCACGGCGTACCGGCAGGCATCGTTCAAAATCAGGACCAGCGGCCGCGAGATTGATGAAATCGCCGGACAGATTATCAAGAGTCTTGGCCTCAGGACGCTGGCCATCCGCAATCAGGAAGGAGAAGTCGAGTGAGGCTGTCAATCGGAATCCGCGGCGCGATCGCTCTGGTGCTCGCCTCTTCCCTGCCGCTCTGTGCGGGGAGTGGTAAGGACGAAAAGAAAGACAAAGCAAAATCTGGCACGGAACAGACCGTCGACTCCGGCGCCTTTGGCGTCTTTGTCAAAGGCCAGCGCGTTCTCACTGAAACCTTCAACATCGAGCAGCATAGCGGCGTCAGCATCATCAAGGCCCAACTCAGAGAATCAGATGGAAATGACGTAAAGCAGAAATCAGACCTGGAATTCAGCGGTGACGGCGAACTGGTGCGCTATGAATGGAGCCAGAACTCCGGCGGCGCGATCAACGTCATGCCCAAGAATGATTTCCTGATCGAGAAGGTCAGCGCCTCCGCGTCTGCGAAACCCGCAGAACAGCCTTTTCTGATGCCCAGCACGTCGGTCATCCTCGACAACAATTTCTTCGTTCATCGCGAAATTCTGGCGTGGCGCTATTTGGCTGCCGACTGCAAATCCGAAGGCGGCAATCTGAAATGTCAGAAGGGCCCCGTCGAGTTTGGCGTGCTCGTCCCGCAGGACCGCACCTCGATGCGAATCGGGATCGAACTGGTGGGCAAAGAGAAGATTTCAATCCGCGGCGCTGAACATAACCTGCTGCGGCTGAACCTGACGGGCGAAAATATGGATTGGTCCCTGTGGCTTGACGACGCGGACCACTTTAAACTGATGCGGGTGGCAATTCCGGCCGATGACACTGAAGTAGTCCGCGACTGAAGCAACGTAAGTCCGGCGCCGGAATGAGGATCACCGCTGGAAAATCTTTTGCTGCTGGCTGACTCACGTACGGCACGAGTGCTGATCACAGTGCTGCTGTTCGCCCTGGGGCTCGGCTTCCTTTATGTCGCCCGAGCCACCCTCATTGCCTTCCTTTTCGCAATCTTCTTTGCTTATTTGATGAGTCCTCTGGTCAATCGGCTGGAGGGATTGCTGCGGGGACGCGGACGCGCGATTGCCGTCATATATGCCTGCCTGCTCGCCCTAGTCGTGGTGTTTTTCATGGTGGTCGGGCCGAAGGTTACCCGCGAGGGAGGCAAGCTCGGACAATCTCTCCCCGTGCTCCTTGGCCGCCTCAGTTCGGGCCAACTCGCTACGCAACTTGGTGAACAGCACGGCTGGAGCCGCGCCACCACGGAGATGGCACAATCCTTTCTGGTGAGCCATAGCGAGGAGATTACGGACCTCGCCCAGCGTGCCGGACTTCGCATCGCGGACGTCGCAAAAGATGCCTGGCTGCTTTTCGTCGTTCCCCTGCTTTCCATCTTCTTTCTGAAAGACGGGCGCAACTTCAGCGATTTCCTGCTCTCGACCATCCAGTCGCGGCCGCAGCGTGAGTTTCTCGAAAATGTCTTGAACGATCTTAACCAGATGCTTGCGCATTTCATCCGCGCCCAGCTCACCCTTGCCGCACTCACCCTGATCGTCTACTCCGTCGTGCTTTGGATTATGGGTCTCGACTACTTCCTGGTGTTGGGAACTTTGGGGGGCGGGCTGGAATTCATTCCTGTGTTGGGGCCTCTGGTAGCCGCGGTGATCATCATCGGTGTCGCCCTGCTGACCAGCCCGCAACACTGGGCCGCGCTCCTCATTTTTCTGGTGATCTGGCGCTTGATTCAGGACTACGTTTCATCGCCCCGCATCATGGGCGAAAGCATGGAACTGCATCCGCTGGCTGCGATCTTTGGCGTCATGGCTGGCGGCGAAGTCGCGGGCATTCTCGGGATCTACCTCTCCATCCCGGTCATGGCCGGTCTGCGCATCGTCTTCCGCCGCTGGCGCCTCTACGCGGAAAAGAGAAAATTCGGGCCCCTCACCGACTATCCTCTGGGAACTCCGACAGGTAGAAAGTAGAAATTCTCCGCCTGAATTTGATTTCCCTTTTTGCTCCATAGTGCTCCCGGCAGTGAATATTTTTTAGGCACTGCGAACGCGGAGAAAACACGCGCCCATCTCCGCACCCGCTACTACACTGCCGCTGAAGCGGCTGCCTTGTCCACTGTGACTTTCCGAAGAAATTCTGCCGCCTCTTCCGGAAGAACCGTGTTGATGAACATCCCCGAACCCAATTCGAATCCCGCTACGCGCGTGAGACGCGGGATTACGCTCACATACCAATGAAAGTGCCGCGCGTCGCTGTATTCCGTCGGGCCACTGCGGATCGTGAAGTTCAGGTCCGGATTTTCCAAGCCGACGTAGATTTTCCCGAGCATAGTCCGCAAGACTCGTGCCAGGTCCGAAATTTCATGATCGCTGATGTCTCCGAAGCTGGCCATGTGGCGTAACGGAAAAATGTGGGTTGCGAACGGTGTCGGCGCGGCGAATACCTCCATGGCAACGAAATGCTCGCCCTTGAGCACAATCCGCGTCTCATCCTCCATCTCCCGCTCCATCATGCGGCAGAACATGCAGTCACCGATGTCGTCATAGTGCCGCAGCGCTTCATACAGCCGGTGCCGCACCTGGCTGGGAATGACCGGGATCGCAATCAATTGCGAGTGTGGATGCTGCAGGCTCGCTCCTGCATCCGCGCCATGATTCTTAAAGATTGTGATGTGATTGACGCGACGGTCCACGCATAGCGTGTTATATCGCTGCCGGTACGCTCCTAAAATGCGTGTCACCTGCTCATCCGGCAGCAACGCCATGGGCAGCGAGTGATCCGGGCTATCCACAATCACCTCATGGAACCCGAAGCCGTCGATCCTCCGCCGCATGTGTTGCAGTCCACGCGTAGGCTGCACCTCGCTCGACAGCGCCGCGAACTTGTTCGGGATGACCCTCACGGACCAAGGCCCTGAATCGGTGTCCGGATACCGCAACACCTCTGGCGGCGTCTTGTTCTCGTTGCCCGGGCAGAACGGACACGTCTCGACGAACGAGGGCGCTGGCTGAACCGCTTGATGTGTCGCCAGTTCTTCGGGCCGCTTCGCCCGCTCCGTCGCAATAATCACCCACTCCTTCGTAATAAAATTCTGCCGCAGTTCGGGCATGGGAAAGCCTCCATCTGCCCTATCGGCAGCCACGGTCGCTGACTACAGTAACTAGAGTGACGCTGCCGCGGGCCCTTTTCCCGGACTTTCCCCCTGCCTGTTATAAAATTCCAACTTAACCTTTATGGACCGAAAAATCCCCATTGGCATACTTGGCGCCACCGGCGTCGTCGGACAACGATTCATCCAGATGCTCGAGCACCATCCCTGGTTCGAAGTGGCCTGGCTGGCCGCTTCCGACCGGTCGGAAGGCAAGGTGTACTCTGAGGCCGCGCGCTGGCGGCTGAAAACGCCAATCCCCGCTCGTGTCGCTTCCATGCAAGTCTCGCCGGCCACACCGGAGGGCGCCCCCAAAGTTATCTTCGCCGCGCTCGACGCATCCATCGCCGCCGAACTCGAGCCGCGTTTTGCCGATGCCGGCTGCGCCGTCGTCTCCAACTCCAGTGCCCTGCGCATGAAAGAGGACGTGCCACTAGTCATTCCTGAGGTCAACGGCGGGCACATCAAGCTCATCGACATTCAGGGCTGGCGCAAAAAGTCAGGCGGCTACGTCGTGACCAATCCCAATTGTTCCGCCATCGGACTGGTGCTCGCGCTCGCGCCGCTCCAGCAGCGCTTCGGGCTGGAAACGGTCATGGCGGTCACCATGCAAGCCGTCAGCGGCGCGGGATACCCTGGCGTCGCCTCGCTTGACATTCTTGGCAACGTGATCCCTTACATCCGTAATGAAGAAGAAAAAATGGAAGAGGAGACGCGAAAGCTCCTCGGCAATCTAAACGGCACCAAGGTGATTCCCGGTGAGTTTGCCATGAGCGCGCAGTGCAACCGCGTCGCCGTCGAAGACGGCCATACTGAGTCCGTCTCGATTCGCCTGAAAACCAAGGCAAAGCCGCAGGAGATCATCGAGGCCTGGAACGGCTATCTCGCCGAACCGCAGACCCTCCACCTTCCCAGCGCGCCCGAGCGCCCTGTCGTCTACGTTGATGCCAGCGATCGCCCGCAGCCGCGCTTCGACGTCGATATGGGAGCGGGCATGACGACGGTGGTTGGCCGCCTCCGCCCCTGTGGCGTCCTCGACTGGAAATTCACCGTGCTCTCCCACAATACGATCCGCGGAGCCGCAGGCGCCGCCGTCCTGAACGCCGAACTCCTCAAGGCTAAGGGATACCTGGGATGACATCGAGCCCAGACCAGGCAGCAGCTGGATCGTACGGGCGGCCGCGGGGCCGCAGAGCAAGGACCTCACGCCGATGATCGTCATGAAATTCGGAGGCACTTCGGTCGAAGACGCCAAGGCCATCGACCGCGTGGCCTCCATCGTCGAAGGCCGCCTCGCCCAGAAACCCGTGGTCGTAGTCAGCGCCATGGCCAAAGTGACCGACACTTTGTTGACCATGGCCAAGGCGGCAGGTTCAGGCGACCGTAAGGCCGCCCTCAAACTCTGCCGCTCCCTGCAGGAGCGCCACTACAATACCGCGAGCGAACTCCTGGGAACCGCCCTCTTCACCGAATTCCATTCCGAGATCGGAGCCGACTTCGAGTCGCTCGACGAACTACTGCGCGGCATTTCTGCGGTCGGTGAGATCACCCCACGCACTACCGACCACGTCGCCGCTTTCGGTGAAATGCTTTCCAGCAGGATCGTCGCCGCGGCCTTCGCAGCTCGCGGACTGAAGGGCGCTCACGTCGACTCCCGCGACGTCCTGGTCACCGACAGCGCCTACATGCAGGCTGTTCCGCAATACGAAGAAACCAACACGCGCCTTCAAGGAAAAGTGCAGCCGCTCCTCGATGAAGGCAAAGTCCCGGTCATGGGCGGATTCATCGGTGCCAGCCGCGCCGGAATTACAACCACCATCGGACGCGGCGGTTCCGATTTCTCCGCCGCAATCTTCGGCGCTGGCCTGAACGCCGACCGCATCGAAATCTGGACCGACGTCGACGGCATTCTCACCACCGATCCGCGGATCTGCCCGGAAGCCCGCCGCATCAAGGTCATCAGTTTCGATGAAGCCGCGGAGCTAGCCTACTTCGGCGCAAAGGTGTTGCACCCGGCCACAGTGCTCCCCGCGATCCAGAAGAACATTCCCGTCTACGTGCTCAATTCGCGCAATCCATCCTGCGAGGGCACGCGCATCACGACCCGGGCTCCGCAGGGGAAAAATATTTTCAAGGCGATCGCTGCCAAAAAACGCATCACCATCGTCGATGTCGCCGCCCCGCGTATGCTCCTCGCGCACGGATTTCTGCGTTCGATCTTCGAGGCCTTCGACCGCCACAAGGTTTCGGTCGACGTGGTCTCCACCTCAGAGGTGAGCGTTTCTTTGACGGTGGATTCGAATCAGGCTATCCCCGCCCTAGCCGCCGATCTAGCGAAACTGGCCGACGTTAAGTATGAAGGCCGCAAAGCCATCGTTTGCCTTGTCGGTGAGAATCTGCGCGAAACGCCCGGCATGGCTGCCCTGGTCTTTCGCGAGCTAGCGGACAAAAAGATCCGGATGATTTCCCAAGGCGCTTCGGAAATCAATCTGACGTTCGTGATCGAGGAAGACGAAGTCCCCAATGTTATCCAGCGGCTACACACAACTTTTTTCTCCGAACTCGACCCAGAAATCTTCGCCTGAAGCAGAGCGCGGGCGGAGTGACTCGTCCGCCCGCTCCTGCACTCCGAACTCTCACACCGACAGCAGGCGATCGAAAAACGTCCGGTACTTCTGCAGCGCCAGACGAAGATCCTCGGTCGAAACACTATCTCCGCGATCCCATTGCCGCTCAAGGCCCGAGCGCTCCTCGGCAAACACCTCGGCAAGTCGTTTCATAGCGGAAGCCACCAATCCGTCGGCCTCCTGCACCGCTTTACGTGGTTCATCGACAAACCCGGTTTGAATTTCCTTCCAGCGCGTCCGCAACCCATCGAGTTCCCCGCTCGGAAATAGAGGAACTGCATCGTTCGCGCGTGGCTTCTGATCGAAGTTCCGCTCGGCTATAACCGGCTTTGGCCCGGGGCTTTCGGGCGCCGGCCGCTGACCCTGCGCAATATCGGCGGTAGTCAGTGTTTCATTTTCGTTTTGTTCGAACTCCGGCTCATCTTTTCGCAACGGCGTTGCCATTTTTATGCTTCCTTTCTGACAGGATGACGTTCTTCAAGCAATTCCTGAAACAAAGTCCGGTAGTGCACCATCGCCTGCCGCAGATCCTCAGTGCTGGCCTGACCTGAGCTGTGACGAAGCGCGATGCCGTGCGCGGCGCGGTAGTTTTCGACCACCACAGGATGGTCCACCGACAGATCCGCCGCCCGCTGTTCAAACTCCCCGATCGGATACCCGCGCGCCTGCATGACTTGCGTGACCAGGCTGTCGGCCACTGTCACCGCTCCTCGCGGATCATCCACAAACTGGCTCTGCACTTCATTCCACCGTACCGTGAAGCTGGATTTGTCCGACTCTGAGAGCGGCCGGATCTTGAACTTCTCCCGCCGTTTCTCTCGGAATTCCAGCACTCCTTCCGCTTTGCGGGCATCTCCCTCTTTCTGCAAAACACGGTCGTATTCCGGACCAAACCTCTCCCGCAGCTTCTGACTTCTCTGCTTCCGCACGGCGAGCCACGCAATCACCGCCACGCCGATCACGACAACCACAAGCAACACGATCAAAGCAGACTGGTTCATGCACCCTCCTTTACGCTGGTATTCGATGCCTGTCTGATAAAAGGATGTTGTCGAAAGGAATTTCCCGCTCACGAAGCTGTGGATTCCAGGGTTCTTTCTGTTGATGCAATCAGGTATTTCCCGCACGCGATCTCCCGCGGAACCGCAGACGGTTGCGATAAGCTGTCTGTGACACTTGATCTAGCGCCTCGCCACATGTGCGAGGCTCAGAAAGCTCGCTATGAACCTTCTTCTTCTCGGTCGCGGGAAAACCGGATCGCTCATCGCCGATGTCGCGCGCGAGCGAAAGCATCACGTCCAGGTCGCGGGCTCCACTGAAAACTCAGCTTGCGCCGCTCTCACGCCAGAAAAGCTTCGCGACATCAACGTGGTGATCGATTTCACAACTCCATCCTGCGTCCTGTCCAACATCGAGGCCTGCGCGCGTGCAGGAATCAGCATGGTCGTGGGAACCACGGGGTGGTATGGAGAACTGGATCGTATCCGCCGCCTGGTCGAGGAGCGTGGAACCGGACTTTTGTACGGCGCCAATTTTTCGCTGGGCGTGAATCTCTTCTTCGAGGCTGCCCGTGCAGCAGCAGCCGCCCTGCAGCACGGATATTCCAGCCAGATCTTCGAACGCCACCACGCGCATAAGAAAGACGCGCCCTCTGGCACAGCGATCGCTCTTCAAAAGGTGGTGCAAGAAGCCAGCGGCCAGAGCGAACCAACGGACATCACATCATTCCGCGAGGGCGAGGTGGTCGGCCTGCACGAGTTGATCTTCGAATCCGCCAACGACCGCATTTATCTCTGCCACGACGCAAAGACCCGTCGGGCCTTCGCCGAAGGTGCAGTCCTCGCAGCCGAATGGCTCGTAGGCAAAAAGGGTTTCTATGAGTTCAAGGACATCTGGCGTGAACTTTGAACCCACCTTACTCTTGACGAATGAGAAGTAGTCTTTCCTTACGGGAAGCGCACGACTTCAGTCATGCCGCAACACGACTAAAAGACGAACGGCTTCAGCCGCTGCCGCACACGGTTTTCTCCCGCTCCGCAATCGCGCTATCTTATACGCATGCAACTTCGTGGATGCGGCACTGCTCTGGTCACTCCGTTTCATCAAGACGGGTCCATCGACGATTCTGCCCTGCGCAACCTCGTCTCCTGGCAGGTTGAATCGGGCATCGATTTTCTCGTTCCCTGCGGCACAACCGGCGAAACGCCAACCCTGACGCATGACGAATGGCTTCACGTGATCGACACGACTATCGAAGTCGCCGCCGGTCGCGTCCCGATTGTTGCCGGAGCCACCTCGAACGCAACCCACGACGCCGTCGAAAAAGCTCGCGAACTCGCCGCCCGGCCCGGCGTGAATGCGATTCTCACAGCGTCGCCCTATTACAACAAGCCGACGCAAGAAGGCCAGTACCGGCACTTTCGCGCGATTGCGGAAGCTGTCGGCGACAAGCCGGTCATTCTTTATAACGTCCCCGGGCGCACAGGATCGAACATCGAGCCTTCCACGCTGGCGCGCCTCGCCGAGATCCCGAACATCGTGGCCGTCAAAGAAGCCAGCGGCAACATGACGCAAATCGCCGAAGCAATCTCCCTCGTGCCCGAAACATTCCTGGTGTTTTCCGGGGATGACGCCGTCACGCTTCCGGTGATCGCGCTAGGGGGCGTGGGAATTATCTCCGTTGCCTCGAATGAAATTCCGCGCGAAATGTCAGACATGACGCGTGCCGCACTGAACAATGACTGGACCACCGCCCGAAACTTGAACCGCAAATATCTTTCACTGATGCAGGCAAACTTCATTGAGTCGAGTCCGTTGCCGGTCAAAGCGGTGCTGGCCATGATGGGAAAGCTCGAAGAAGTTTACCGGCTGCCTCTCGTGCCCATGCGCCGCGATACTCGATCGCGCCTGCAAAAGATCGCGACCGAAGCCGGGCTCATCACCAAACCGGCCGGACCGGCTCCTGACGCCGCCGAATTTTTTATCTATGAGAATTGGGCCGCCGGCCCGCACAAGATCGTCCTCCATCGCGGTTCTTGCGGCCAGTGCAGCCACGGAAAAGGACGCCCATCCGGCCACGAGGCCAACCACGCCCGCTGGCTCGGCCCCTACCCAACACTCGCGCAAGCCCGCGAAGCCGCCCACGGCATGACCGGAATTCTCATCCGCAGCGAATGCAAATGCGTGTAAGGTGATTGTCGATTGCTGACTATTGATTGATGCTTGTTGATCGATGGCCGCCGCCTGATCCTGTCATCCCGACCGGAGCGAGCGTAGGCAGCGGATTGGAGGGATCGCGGGTTTCGCGCGCGCACCTCAAGGGTTGTCCTCAGTCGTTGTTATGCTGAGCTGAGCCGCTTTCAGGCGCAGGAAGGATCTCCATCTGAACCACTCCTGGGTCAAAGCGCGCTTTGACAAATCAACAATCGACAATCAACAATCAACAATTCATGCCCAGCCTGAAAGAGTCCATCGAGCGCCTCGCCACGCAAGGCGAAGTCGAACAGAATCCCGAAGCCCGGAAGACTTTCCTCGAATTCCGTGATCAACTGACGCGGGGCAAAATCCGCGCTGCAGAGAAAATAGACGGCCGCTGGTCCGTCAATGCCTGGGTCAAGCAAGGAATTCTTCTAGGTTTCCGACTGGGCGCGCTCGCTGACATGTCCGCAGGGCTGTCTTTCGTAGACAAAGATACTTTCCCAGCCCGGCAGTTCACGGTGCCAGACCGCGTGCGCGTCGTTCCCGGCGGCTCGTCCGCTCGCGTCGGAGCGTATATCGCGCCCTCGGTCATCTGCATGCCGCCAATGTTCGTCAACGTCGGAGCCTACGTCGATGAAGGCACGATGATCGATTCGCATGCGCTCGTTGGCTCCTGCGCCCAGATCGGCAAACGCGTCCACCTGAGCGCGGCAGCCCAGGTCGGAGGGGTCCTCGAACCGGCCAATGCCGCTCCCGTAATCATCGAAGACGACGTTCTCGTGGGCGGCAACTGCGGCATCTACGAAGGAACGCTTGTCCGGGCACGTGCCGTACTCGGCGCAGGCACGATCCTCACACGGTCTACCCCGCTCTACGATTTGGTGAAGGGGGAAGTCCACCGCGCAACCACCGATTCCCCTCTGGAAGTTCCGGAGAACGCAGTCGTGGTCCCGGGTTCCCGCGCTGTAAAAGAAGATCGCGGACCATGGAAGGGGAACGTGTCACTCTACACGCCAGTGATCGTGAAGTACCGCGACGAAAAAACTGATCGTGGGATTGAACTGGAAGACTGGCTCCGCTGATGCGTAAATTGCCGCGCAGTGAATCCGGGAGAGTTAATTGATTTAGTTTTACTCTCGTCACGGACTCTGCTTAATAATTCAGCCTGTCATCCTGAGCCGCGTTTTTCGCGGCGAAGAACCTATGCAGTTCTGTGTACCGCGCCTGTGCTGTAGCTCAATTCGTCGAACCGGAAACCCAACCGGCTATATCTCGATCACCAGCGCCCCTTTCCCATTTGTCGATACGCCAATATCCGCCAGAGCCCGCACCACGGCATCCGCCGCCCCCAACTTCTCCGGCGCATACGTGCTCGCCATTCCAATCACCTTCATTCCACCGGCATGTGCAGATTCAATCCCCGCGGGCGCGTCTTCCATCACAAGACACTCCGACGGGGCAAAGCCAAGCAGCTTTGCCCCCTTTAAATACGGCTCCGGATCAGGTTTTCCTCGGGTCACATCGTCAGAAGTCACAAGAACCTGTGGCACGGGCAAGCCACAATGGCGCAAACGATTCTGCGCCAGCAATCTCGATCCCGACGTCACCACACCCCATCGACCGTCTGGAATCGACTTCACCAGGTCAACCGCTCCCGGCATGACCACCACTCCACGTTGATCGTGTGCCTCATGCTTCTCAAGCGCGGCAGCCTCGGTCTCGGCGTTCAGATGCGGCGCCACCCGCCGGATCACATCGAGTGACCTCACCCCGTGCGCGATGGCCATGACCGCGTCACCATCCACGCCCTTGCGTTCTGCCCACTCGCGCCACTCGCGATCAACCTGCCGCGTCGAATCGACCAGAACGCCATCCAGATCAAAAAGAATCCCGGAGCACGAGAAAGTGAGCATGACATTTTTCTATCACAACCAGATGAATTCCCGTCGCGCATGGATCAAAACATCGGGTCAAGACGTCCGCGTCATCCTGGGCGCAGCCGCAGTTCAGTCGGAGCGAAGGATCTCGCCGCAACAGAATCTCGAAGATGATTGGGAGGATGTGCTTTCGATAGAGATGCAGTGCAGGTTGCAAACCGGGATTGAAGTAACGGCGGGACTAAAACGACACCAGTCAGGCCGAGCTCTCCGGCAACCGTCTTACCATCTGTCCTTCGAGCACACGCTGGTCCTGCGCCGCCCACTCAGCGATCCGCTCCGGACGCACCTTCAGATGCCGAGCCCGGAAGTGCGCCCGCGCACGTTGACCCCAGGCACGCACGAACCAATAATTCAATCCCGCACCGATCGCGGCGCTGGCCAGCGGGATAACGCGCCCTGCCCACTTCTCCACGACTTCCGTGCTCGCCCGGGCGGCAATGCGTTCGATCACCCGAGGCACAAACCGGTTCAGCACTTCCTTCTCAAGCAGATCGCGGCTGATATCCACTCCCGCCGCGCTGGCAGCCGCAATCCAAAGCTCCGCCATCTCGTCGTCGGTATTAAACTCGAAGCCATAGATCAGGCTGAGTTTCTGAATAGTTCGCATCGTGATGGCGGAAAGAATCCCCAGGTCGGGCACAATGGTGATCAGTCCGCCCAATCCCAGTCCAGCGCCTTCGACCGCTGCCACTTTCATCCCGCTGCGGATCACCGACTCGCCAACTGCGTCCAGTTCCGGCACGTCGAGTGAAAAGACGCCATGATAGCCGCTGATCGGCAACCGGTACGCGACGCGCAATTGCAGCAGAAATTTCTCCGGATCCACACGCACCGTCTCGTACGCGCGCGTGAATCCCTTGGTCAGGGCCTGTTCCGCCTGCCGCCGCAGCCACGATTTTCGCTGATCGCTCATCAATTCCACCTTACCGCAGCAAAGGGGTCAGCGGCCAGAGGCTACGGCTCACTGCCGGCACCACGCATTAGATGCTTTTACTCAGCGCTCGGTACTCGATACTGGTTGCTTCCTGCCATGTGCTAGCATTCTTCTTACTCACCTACCCATGGCCACTGGAAAACTGCAGACGATCCCCCTCGGCGGCCTCGGCGAATTCGGCATGAATTGCATGGCCCTCCGCTGGGGAGATGACATCATCGTCATCGACGCCGGACTCATGTTTCCCGAAGCCGAGCTCCTCGGCGTCGATATTGTCGTTCCCGACATTTCCTATCTCCTCGAGAATCGCCAGAAAGTCCGTGGCATCCTCCTCACGCACGGGCATGAGGACCACATCGGCGCGCTCCCCTGGATTCTCTCCGAACTCAACGTACCGGTTTGGGGTACCGAATTCACGCTGGCCTACGTGGAAGACAAACTCGACGAGCACGGCCTGCTCGATGATGCCGACCTGCGCGAGATGCGCGCCAACGAACGCTTCAAGCTCGGAGCTTTCACGGTACATCCCATACAGGTGACGCACAGCCTTGTTGACTGCGTAGCGCTCGCCATCCACACGCCTCTAGGCGTTGTCATTCACACCGGCGACTTCAAGGTCGATCCTACTCCCACCGATAACAAACTTTTCGACCTGCACACCTTCGCGGAGTACGGCAAGGAAGGCGTGCTGGCGCTCTTTCAGGACTCTACCAACGTCGAGCGCAAGGGATACACGCCAAGTGAGCGCGCCGTCCGCCGCAAGTTCGACGAAGTCTTCGCTCACACCAAGCGACGCCTGTTCATCTCGTGCTTTTCGTCGTCGATTCATCGCATCAATCTCGCGGTCGAACTTGCCTACCAGCATGGACGGAAAGTCGCCTTCATCGGCCGTTCCATGACCAACTCGGCCGAAATCGCTGAAGACTTAGGCTACATTGAAGTGCCCGAAGGACTGGTCATCAATCCCGGTGAGATGAAAAATTTCCCGCCGGAAAAAGTCTGCGTGCTGATCAGCGGCACGCAAGGCGAGCCCATGTCAGCGCTCTCCCGCGCCGCAGTTGATAATCACAAGCACGCCAAGATTGAAAAGGGCGATACGGTCATGCTCTCCAGCCGCATCATCCCCGGCAACGAGAAGACGATCTACCGCATGATCGATCACCTCTTCCGCCGCGAGGCCCATGTCATTTATGAAGACGGAACATCGCCGCCCGTGCACGTCTCCGGGCATGCCAGCCAGGAAGAGTTGAAATTAATCATCAATCTGGTCAAGCCGCGCTATTTCATCCCGGTTCACGGGGAGTACCGTCAACTCAAGCTGCACGCGGAAATGGCTGCGGCCATGCGTGGATCAGTCGGCAAAGTCATGCTGATCGAGAGCGGTGACATTCTCGAGTTCGACGAACTTGGCGCGCGTAAAACCGGCAAAGTCAACGTTGGCCGTGTCTGCATCGACTCTGGCAACCGAACTGACGTCGTCGAAGATCTCGTCATCAAAGACCGCCGCCACCTCAGCGAAGACGGTATCGTGCTGCCCATCATCGCGATCAACAAGCTCTCAGGAAAAGTTGAAACCAGCCCGGAGATCGTCACCCGCGGCTTCAACATCGGCGAAGATGGATTCATGGACGGCGCCAGGCGCATCGTGGAAGATACACTGGCGTTCTCAAGCGAGGAGGAAAAAGCTGACTACGGCGTGATCAAAGAAAAAATTCGCGCTGACCTGAAGCGTTACATTTCCAAACAAAGCCAGAAGCGCCCGCTGATTATGCCGGTGATCCTGGAGATCTGATGTTTGGAGGTTTGCGAAAGGCCGAGGGTTGAAAGATGGCATCATGATGCCCAATTACCGCGGCCGCCCCTCCCACCCCGCTTCCCTCCACAATTTATTCCACTGCCAGATCCCGCCCCACGCGGCTGGAGGCAATCGATACCCAAGTTGATGCGCCAGCATTATGATCTGCCCGCGATGATGCGCCTCATGCGAGAACATATACGAAAACATCGCTCCGCCCGCCGGCCACACCGGGACCCAACTGCCTCGGGAAAATTTCGTCACCCGTCGTTCCGGTCCGCCCGACAACGCGTCCGTAAGCATGCGCAGGCACTGCGCCGCGCTCTTTCTATGCGCCTTCGCAGCTTGCTTCATCGTGCACTGCTCCGGCTTGAGCGGCGCTGGACACTTCAGATGCGGCGCCGAATGCCTCAGCCACACCAGCCGGCTGTTGTGCAGATGCGCGAAGATCGCTCCGATCGTCCGTCCGTTCCCGCGCGGTCCTGGAGTCTTCGCCCGCCATGCCCGCGGATCAAGATGATTCAGCAAGAGCTGGTTCATCGCGTCGTTCACGGAATAGGTTTCAATTAAGACGGCAGCTAGCTCGTTCTGACCATCCGCGACAAATTTGTCTCTGTTTGCCTGAGACATACGACCTCCGCCTCGCGCTCGCCAGTGGCGCGAAAACCGACCTAAACGATACCCTGACTCTGTGCCTTCGGAACAACTGAATCGAATGACTACGCTTTCCGACCTTCACGCCGCCCAATCGCGCCTCAAAAACGTCACTACTCGCACCACCCTGATCCCATTCCTCCTCTGCGCCGACGATCCGCGCCGCCTCTATCTCAAGCCTGAAAACCAGCAACCCATTGGCGCCTTCAAGCTCCGTGGCGCTTACAACAAGATCGCATCCCTTCCGGAGGACGACCGCAAGCGCGGCGTCATCTCTTACTCCAGCGGCAATCACGCCCAAGGCGTCGCCTATGCGGCCCGGGCTCTCAATACAAAAGCTGTGATCGTAATGCCCAACAATGCCCCGGAGATCAAACGCTCCGCCACAGCCAAGCTCGGCGCAGAAATTGTCCTCGTGGGCCCAGGTTCGGACGAACGCAAAGACAAGGCAGAAGCCCTCGCCGCCGAAAACGGGTACGTCATCGTCCCACCCTACAACGACGAAAAAATCATCGCCGGACAAGGCACGGTGGGACTCGAAATCCTCGAAGATCTCCCGGCGGTCGATCTGGTGCTGGCGCCGGTCGGCGGGGGAGGCCTCATCTCGGGCGTCGCGGCCGCCGTCAAGCTCACCAACCCGGAAATAAAAGTTATCGGCGTCGAACCCGAACTCGCTGCCGACGCTCAAGCCAGCCTGCGCGCCGGAAAAATCGTGCCATGGCCCGCTGACAAGGTCTCGCGCACACTCGCTGACGGGCTTCGCACGCAAAGCATCGGCTCCATCAACTTTCAGCACATCCGCTCCTACGTCGACGACATCATTACGGTGACCGAAGATGAAATCCAGCAGGCAATGAAATATCTGAGTGCGAATGAAGAGACGATCGCCGAGCCCAGTGGAGCGGTCGCCACAGCGGGATTCATCTTCCACGCAAAGGAAATATCCGAAACCAGACTCGCGGTTGCGATCATCTCCGGGGGCAACATCGAACCTTCCATGCTCAAAGACCTCCGCCAGTCATAAACGCAATATAGAGACAGCCGCACCCGGCTGTCAGGCCGCCCTGTAGTATCGGGCTGCTCTCAGTAGGCTCAGCAAATGTCGAGATTTTCCAAACTCTCCCGGGCGGCGTACAAGAGTATTCACAGCATCACAATGCTCAAATGACCTTGACTTCACAGGGCCAAACAATAATCCTGTTACTGCTCCGAAAAATGCCATGATCCCAGCGCCCCGATGTGGCGGTAAAACCTTTGTTCCCAAGATTTTGCCTGCAAGTTACTGCAGACCACAGATCTTTTCGCGATTTGACCCTAACCCGCTGATTCCAATAGACCGGGCGGGAGGGAGGAATATCCCGGAATCTCGAGCCCTCTTTCACTACTACTCGCTCCTCATTGCTGTGGTGCTGCTTTTTTTCACAATCCCTGCCATCGCCCAGGGGCCGCGTGGAACTTTGGTTCACGAGGAAACTATCCACGTCTCGCCCAGCGCTGACACCGCAAAACTGGGCGAAGCCGGACGCGGCCACGAGCTCGTCATTCTCGACAACAGCCGCGATTGGGTTCACGTCGAGGCGATCATTCGAGCGCCCAGCCGTGACAGCGATACCGAAGAGGAAGACGAGGGTAAAACCATCACCGGTTGGGTGCGCAACAACGCCCTGGTAACCACCTCGACGCCGAACGGCGACAAGATCGTATTTGGTGAGGCCGTAGATTCCGAAGATCAGGCCAGCCGACGCCGAGGGCGCCGTGACGCCGCCCAAGACGCCATGCGTCTCTATTACCGCGTCTACGATCTTTTTCCCACCTCACCCTTGGCAGCGGAAGGACTCTACCGGGCGGCCGACATTCGCTGGCAGATCGAACGTTCCGATGTCCTCACTCGTCCCTCTGCGCGCGAACGCGAGGCCTACATGCGTGGCCAGATCGATGAACAGTGGATGAAGCTCGTCATCAAGAAATTTCCCGGCACAAAATGGGCTGATTTGGCCGCGTTCCACCTGATCGACAACAAGCTTTGCGGCGACTGGCAAGGCGCATCGAAATGCCCGGAAAAAGAATCGGAGATTTACGAGAAATACGTAAAAGAGCATGAACAGTCCCCTGCCGCTGCGGAAGCCCTGTACCAGGCGGCCTGGCGCCAGTCTGCCCTGATCGAAATCTACAAAAGCGAAGCCAATCAGAAAAAATCCGAAGAGGCAAAGGGCCGCGCTCTTGGGCTCGCGCAACGAGTCGTTAGCCAGTACGCGCAGAGTGACTGGTCGCTGCGGGCGCAGAAATTGATTTTCTACCTGCAACAAGGAGTGCCAACCTGGGGCAATGAAACCCAGTAACCTCCCTCGGCATCGTGAATTTTTTGTGTCCACAATGTTCTGATTTTCGTGAATGCCTTCGATTCGCGTTCCTGCGTGCACTTAAGTGTCCTTCGTGGTGAACGCCTTTTTGAAACGAATCGCCCAGTGACCTGCGATACTGTTGCCTTCCCGATTTTCCGGAGGATGATTGAACGATTACCTGCTCTCGCTGATTCTCGGTATTGTCGAAGGCCTCACCGAATTCCTTCCCGTCAGTTCCACGGCTCATCTTCGTCTTTCCGAGGCGCTCCTGCATATCAGCCTCTCCGATGGCTACTGGAAGATGTACTCGATCGTCATCCAACTCGGCGCAATCCTCTGCCTGCCGGTTTATTTCTGGAGCCGCATCGTTAAGCTCGTCTCCACATTTCCGAATGGTGAGAGCGGCAATCGAACTGCTCTCACTCATCCGCTTGGCCTGACTGCTGTTGCTTTCATCGTGACCGCGATTCCGTCATTTCTCTTGACCAAGGTCATCGGCAAGCACCTGGAAGATATCAACATCATCGGCTGGTCGCTTCTGATCGGCGGAATCGTGATGTGGATTGTCGATGCCATGCACGCCAAGGCAGAGGCCGCGGGGCCCGCCGTCGGAAGCCGCATCCGTACCTGGAAGATGGAATCGATGACCCTGGGCCAATCCATCTGGATTGGTTTCTGCCAGATTTTCTCGGCGGTGTTTCCGGGAACTTCGCGTTCCATGTCTACGATCGCTGCCGGCCAGCTCGCGGGAATGTCGCGCGCCGCTGCGCTTGAGTTCTCATTCTTCGTCTCCATCCCGACGATGGCGGCGGCAACGCTCTACACCCTTTACAAATCGCTGCGAGGTAAAGGTGAGAATCCCATTGGGGTCTCGCAGATCGATGCTCATGGATGGATCGTTCTGGCGATTGGATTCGTGGTTTCGTTTCTCGTCGCGTATGCCTCGGTCGCGTGGTTTATGGCCTACGTGCGCAAGCGCGGGTTCACACCCTTCGCAATTTATCGGATTATCCTGGGAGCACTGGTGCTAGCCTTTGCCGCGAGGCTGGCATAGGGTGAATAGTTGGGTTTCGATTGTTGATTGCTGAATGAAAAACCAGGGCCTTGGCTTTTATTCGACAGTCAGAAAATCAACCATCAAAACGTTCTATTCCCGAACCCGCAAGAGCACCCCATTTCTCCATTGTCCGAACCCGATGTCCTTGGCATAATAAGAGGGCTCTGGCCGATACAGCACGGGTGTCTCCGGTCTGGAATCCGGCCTTCATGGATTATCTGGCGATTTTTGCTCCTACTGGCAACCGGCGGCTCAATGAGCTGGTCGGATTCCTGTTGTGCGTCTCCGCGCTCCTCCTTCTCCTCGCGCTGGCTTCGTACTCCCCGCTGGATCCTTCCTGGAACAGCGCGTCGGCTCTCACCGGCTCGCACGCCGCCCGCAACTGGATCGGCGTAGTCGGCGCCTACGGAGCCGATGCCCTGCTGCAGTTCTTCGGGATCGGCGCATTTCTTCTTGTGATCTTCCCGGTCACGCTTGGCATCCGCTGGTTCCGCTCCAGCAAGGTTCAGTCGCCGCTAGCCAAGAGCCTTGGCGGAATCTGGCTGATGATGTTTGTTCCGGCCATGCTCGCCCTCCTTCCCGGGCACCTGCGATGGCTCGGCGTGATTCCGCTGGAAGGATTGATAGGACGAGTCCTCGGCGACTTCTTGATTCACTACTTGAATCTGGTAGGCGCGTATATTGTTTGCCTGACGATTCTGGCGGTAGCGCTGTATCTCTCGACCGCCTTTTCCTTCACCGCGATTCGAATCTGGATTCCTACCCGCTTTGCCTTCACCGCCGCTCTGTGGAGCCGATACAAGGATTGGAGACAGGAGCGGGTTCGAACACGCCAGCAAAAGGAACTGGATCAGCGGCGCATCTCGAAGCCCGTGGTGAAGACGCAATGGATTCAGTCGCGTCCGACGCAGGCGCCGGCTCAATCTACGCCCGAAGCGCGGTCCACTGGAATTGAGCGCATGATGGCGGAGGAGAACGCAGCGAAGCCAGCCACGCAGGCAAAATTCACGACCGGCGGCATTCTTGAGGACTCGCTTCCGCCCGCTGCCGTTCCCGAATCCGCTGAGCCCGAGGTTGCGGAGCGCGCCGACAGCGGTCGCAAAGCCAAGACTACAATGCCCCGCATCGCCGGGGGATACAAACTGCCGTCGAGCAGCTTGTTGCAGCGTCCCGACGAGCAGCAGGCGGTAGACGCCGACGAACTGAAGCTTCTGGCCCAGGTGTTAACCGAGAAATACGCCGAGTTCGATGTACACGGTCAGGTCACGCAGATCAATCCCGGACCGGTCGTGACGACATTCGAGTTCAAGCCGGAAGCCGGCATCAAATACAGCCGCATCACCAACCTCGTTGACGATCTGTGCCTGGCGCTGAAGGCGGAGAGCATTCTCGTCGAGCGCATGGCCGGCAAAAGCACGGTTGGAATCCAGGTGCCAAATCGGCAGCGTGAAGTCATCTGGCTGCGCGAGAACATCGAGTCGCAGGAGTTCATGGGCTCGAAGTCGAAGCTCACGCTGGCCATGGGCAAAGATATCAACGGGCGGATCGCAACTGCCGAACTCACGGGCATGCCCCACCTGTTGATCGCCGGATCGACCGGGACGGGCAAGAGCGTCGCGATCAACGCCATGATCATGTCGATCCTGTACAAGGCCACGCCTGATCAGGTTCGGCTGATCCTCGTCGATCCCAAGCGGCTGGAACTCGGCAACTACGAGGGCATTCCGCACCTGTATACGCCAATCATTACTGAACCTAAGCTGGCCGCGAATGCTTTGCGGAATGCGGTGCGGGAAATGGAGCGCCGGCTTAAGCTGCTCGCGGCGAAGGGCGTCCGCAACATCGACCAGTACAACCGGCTCTTCGATCAAGCGGACACACCGAGCTTATTCGAAGAAGGTTCGGACGAAAAACCGATACCGTACATCGTGATCATCATCGACGAGTTGGCCGATTTGATGATGCTCGATTCCAGTAACGTCGAGGAATCGATCACGCGGCTGGCGCAAATGGCGCGCGCGGTCGGAATTCACCTGGTGCTGGCAACCCAGCGGCCGTCCGTGGACGTGATTACGGGGTTGATCAAGGCCAACTTCCCGGCACGCGTTTCGTTCCGTGTTGCGACGAAGGTCGACTCTCGTACGATTCTCGACGCGAACGGCGCAGAGGCTTTGCTGGGCAGAGGCGACATGCTCTATCTCCCGTCGGGGTCGGCGCGGGTTCACCGCCTGCATGCACCCTTCGTTACCGAGAAGGAAATCGCCGCAGTTGTGGAATTCTGGAAGGCGCAAGGGGCAGCGGAATACGTTCAGCAGTTCCTCGAAGCGCCGAAGGAAGATCGCGAGGCCGGAGCAGCGGGTAGCGGCGATGCCGCCTCCGGAGACGCTGGCGAAAGCGGAGACGATCCAATGTATAGCGACGCCGTCAAACTCGTCGTCGAATTTGGCAAAGCGTCTACTTCCCTTCTGCAGCGCCGCCTGCGCATCGGCTACGGCCGCGCGGCGCATTTGATCGATCTCATGGAGCAAGATGGAATCGTCGGCGCCGCCGATGGCCCGAAGCCTCGCGAAGTACTGAAGCGGCCCGATTGGATCTCTGAAATCGAAGAATCGATGCGGTAGTAAGACCTGAAGCCAGTTAGGGCATCAACGTAACGCCGACGAAAATTAATTTGGCTTTCAGCTATCGGCTAGCCGGCAACCCAGTTCCAGAAGCGGTCTTTTGCGTGTTGCAGAGATTCCGGCACCCAATTCTTGTAGCGCAACGATACCGATGCGTTAATGCTTTTGGCGGTTTTCGGTGAGAATTTGTTACTGAAAACCAGGTAGTAGATCCCAGACCCAGCCGGTGCCTCCGAATCCAAATTCCCCTTTTGCACACGACCGCTCTCGTAGATGTAGCTGGTGGCGTATCCGTTCTGCCAAACTGTAAAAGCAGGCTCGCTCAAGACATAAACTTCGATAGCGCTGTCGTCACTCTGTTCCTTCTGCCCGGCATTATGGCTATCCACCGACGATTCAAAATGGCCAACGATGAATACGTGCGTCGATCCCTCTGGCAGTGAAAACTTGTAGTAGCGAAAGTTGTGGGCGGAAATGGAGAATGGTCCATCCAGAATCGTCTGGTCATGCTTCCAGCCCACGACCTCCTGAATGCCCTGCGCGAACGGACTATCGCTGGCCGCCACCCAAAGAACCCCAATCAGGAGCAAACCCACTGCGAGGAGCGCCATGGCACGGCGGGAGAGCCACGGCTTCGGCGGCTCCGCGCGCGGCTCAATCGGATTCGCATCGATGGGTGTGGAATTGATCACGCCGGAGGGCGGATTGTCGGAGGTTTTCTTTGACGGCATGCTGACCGGCTTGCCGCACTTAGGACAAAATTCCGCGCCCTCGGGAAGCGTAGTGCCACACTTACTGCAGCCGAGGACAGCCGGAAGGACGCCGTCGCTGGCGGATTTCACTGGCTCGCCACATTTCAGACAGAATTGGGCGCCTTCAGGAAGATCGGTAGCGCATTTGCTGCACAACACGGCGGACACAGTCTGCTCCGAAATTGAAAGCAGATGTTAGCACATGCCGGAGCGGGTTCATCGCGTTCTCTTGCGACTGCAGGCTTGGGTTACGGGGTCTTCGCAGCGCTGCCATCGAGCCCAAGATCAGTGGCGATCGGCTTCAAAGCTTCAATGCACAGGGCGATGTGCTGATTGAGGTCAACACCTAAGGAAGCAGCACCTTGAACAATGTCATCCCGGTTGACCTTGCGCGCGAAGGCCTTGTCTTTCATCCGCTTTCGTACTGAGTGTGTGTCGACCTCGGCTAGCGATTTGCCCGGCTTGATAAGCGCCACCGCGGTGATGAAACCGGCGAGTTCGTCACAGGCGAAAAGAGCTTTCTCCATTCTTGAATTGCGAGTGACCCCCGTGTATTCGGCGTGCGACATAACGGCGCGCGAAATCACTTCAGGCCATCCGCGCTCTTTCAGGATCGCATTGCCCTTGTAGGGATGATCGTCGAGACTCGGCCAGCGCTCGTAGTCGAAGTCGTGAATCAGACCGACAATGCCCCACAAATCTTCTCTCGAAAGGTGAGACACCCCTTCCACAACCCCTTCAGGGTCATTTTTATCAAACCTGTGCGAGCAGGCCCGCATGCAAGCCTCCACCGAGAGACCGTGCTTGCGCAAACTTTCCGATTGAGTAAATTCGGTCAGTAAACTCCAGGCCGTTTCTCGAGTGATCGTCATTTCGGATGGTTACCCAGGAATGAGCAGTGTGTCAGAACTCGCCCACCATTTTACTTTAACGCTACTCCGACAGTGGCCATAGTGCTTCCGGCATCTCAATTCGTAAAATTCTCTATCGACCCCGAGCCAGCCAATTCAAGCGCCAGCGCAGGTTCGGTCCTGGCCCATCGCTGTCTTATGTGCAATTGGAAGTGGCTAGTTGGCCCCGTAATGATCCATGAGAATCGCGGTTGTTGTTTGAAATCGGACAGCGTGACCATCGGAAATCGGACGATGCCGCAAGACCGTCCGCGCGATCTCTTGCTCGATCATGACCATTCTTCCAGCTCTGAGCCTGCGGTCGCGACATTTACCCTCCGCGAACCCGAACGCAACCACATTCAACGCATCCTGACGGAAGAAGTGGCAACATGGGACGGACCGCGACACGGCTCGGCATTGGCCGCAGTTCGCTCCACAGCAAACTCAAGACACAAAGTATCGAGTCATTCTCACAGGAGCCGCTATCCCTCCGACGTTGCGAGGTCGCTGAAAAACAATCGCGAACAAAGTTAGTAAACATCCAGCACTTCCCCGTTCAGATGCGCTCTTTGCCCGTCTTCTCGGGTGTTCCTACCGGTTGCACAGTGTTTTTACGGTGAATTCACGGTATATTCCTGCATTTTTACCCTTGACTTCCACAGCCTGTATGCCTCAGATTCTGTGCAGTCAGGAACGTTCCCGCAGAACGGTTCCTGCCCCCGTAGTAAAGGAGTAGCCCGCTCTGGCACTCCCACATCTCGATGGCCACGACTCTTGCCCCGGTTGACTCTAGGGAAGTCGTTCGTTGCGACCACTGCCTGCTGGTTCAGTTCCGCACCCTCAACAATAATTGCCGCCGCTGCCACGCGTCGCTAGATGAGGAACCCGAGCCGGAGCCAATCCCGGTATCGGTCCCCGTCATGATGCCGCCGCCGGGCAACGGACACGGGCACTTGAACCTGGCTACGTCGATCCGCGCCCTGCGCCTGCGCAACGGGCTCAGCCAACGACAGTTGGCGGGACGGATGGCCGTGCCGCGCACCTACGTTTCCAAGATCGAAAACGAGAAGGCCACGCCCACGCTGTCTTCCCTGGAACGGCTGGCGCGCGCACTGGAGGTTACTGTGCCGGAACTGCTCAGCGGCGGAGAACGAAGCCGCCAGGAAGAAATCAGCGAACTGATGAAGGACCAGTTCATCGCCGAGTTGCTGCCGTTCGTTTCGCAACTGAACGGGATGCAGATGTCGAGCATCCTGACCCAGATTCGCGATCTGACGATGCGGCCGCGACGGAGCGCTTAAGAAAACAACGTTTCAGGGTTTCACGTTTTCAAGGTTCTCGGCGAACGGACGATAAGACTTACAGGGTGGAAATTTGAAACTTTGAAACCTTCGGACTTTGAAACCTCAGATTTTGATTTTATCCGGGCAACCAGCCAACTCACTTGCCGGGACCATCCTCTGGTCCCGGCTTTTTTACGCCGTTTCTGGGTGGCCTTACGGCGGTCCCTATTTCAGCTCTGAATCCAACTTAGATCGACCGTCATCTATCCAGCATGAATTCCAGAGAGGTCAGGGGCGGTTTAGACACTCTTTTGGTGTCATCTACGTTCAACAGCAATGCGGCGGAATGGGGCGACGACTCCGCGCGCAGCACTCATGGTGCGGGCGATCAAGACTCCGGACTGCTCGACTCTTATTCGCAGGCTGTAACCAGCTCGGTTGAGCGGATCAGCCCCTCGGTGGTTCACATTGAAGTACATCAGTCGCCGGCTCGGACCCGCTCACGGCAGCCACGGGAGCGGCAGGGGTCCGGGTCTGGCTTCATCTTCACGCCTGACGGCCTCATCCTCACCAACAGCCACGTCGTGCACGAGGCCGCCCGGCTGGCCGTAACGACGACCGACGGTCGCCACATGCCTGCGACGCTGATTGGAGACGACCCGGCCAGCGATCTGGCGGTCATTCGAGTGGATGAGCCGGGATTGACCGCCGCAACTCTCGGTGATTCGCAGAAGCTGCGGGTCGGACAGATCGTGGTGGCGATTGGCGCTCCGTATGGATTCCAGTCGACGGTTACGGCCGGGGTGGTGAGCGCGCTGGGGCGGTCGTTGCGCTCATATTCCGGGCGGCTGATCGACGACGTGGTCCAGACGGACGCATCGCTGAATCCCGGCAATTCGGGCGGCCCGTTGGTCGATTCGTTGGGGAGAGTCGTGGGAGTGAATACGGCGACGATCCTGCCCGCACAGGGAATCTGCTTCGCCATTGGAATCAACACTGCGAAATTTGTTGCCAGCCGGCTGTTGCGCGATGGGCGCATCCGGCGCAGTTACATTGGAGTCAGCGCCCAGACTGCACCGCTTCACCGCCGAGTGGTACGCTTCTACGATCTTCCAAAACAGAGCGGTGCGCTGGTGCTGTCCGTTGGGGAAAATAGCCCGGCCAAGCGCGCCGGATTGAGAGATGGCGACATCATTGTGGGGCTCGAAGGTCAACCGGTGGCCGGAGTCGACGATCTTCATCGGCTGCTGACCGAGGTAAGGGTGCGCGTAAGCTGCCGTCTCACGGTCGTGCGCTGGACCGAGAAGTTGGATTTCGAAGTGATCCCCGAGGAAGCAGCCTGAGCCTCAGGCCGGAGATTTTCCTGCGATTGCGCGCGCCATCCCGGCTGTGTTAGCCTCTAGGTTGTGACCACTTTGCACGACAAAGTGCCTGCCGGACTAGACCGCAAGGAGGCCGAGGTTTACCGGCACCTTGACCCGGCGCAACTACCCAGGCACATCGCCATCATCATGGACGGCAATGGCCGTTGGGCCAAGCGGCGTCATATGCCGCGGGTGGCCGGACATCGCGCGGGAGTTGCGGCCGTTCGCTCGACCGTCGAGACGGCAGCGCGAATTCATATCCCCGCTCTGACGCTATATGCGTTCTCCGAGGAGAACTGGAAGAAGCGGCCAGCGAGCGAAGTGGATTTTCTAATGCGATTGCTGAGCCGCTATCTAAAGGCGGAAGTTCCTACTCTCAACAAGAACAACATCCGGCTCGAATACATCGGCCGGCAGCACGAATTGCCTGGCGATGTTCAGGACCGGATGTGCTGGGCGCGAGAGGCCACCGCGCGTAATTCTGGAATGGTGCTAACCCTGGCCCTCAACTACAGCGCACGCAGCGAACTGGTCGATGCCTTCCGGTCGATGGTCGAGGCAGCCGCTAAAAATGGCGGAATTGAACACCTGTGCGTCGACGAAGAAGCGGTCAGCCGGCATCTTTACACTCGCAACCTTCCGGATCCGGATTTGGTAGTGCGGACTTCGGGCGAAATGCGTCTGAGCAATTTCCTGCTCTGGCAGTTGGCCTATGCCGAAATTTACGTGACACCGACGCTTTGGCCGGACTTTCGAGGCGTCCACCTGCTGGAAGGGATCGCAGAGTATCAGAAGCGTGAACGACGATATGGTGGGCTGAATCATTCCGAAACTCGTGTCGCCGCCGAGGTCTTGAAAGTTTGACCACAGTGGTGCCTGGAGGAATGCTCCATGGTGAACACCGTTGGCTTCTGTGGTTATAATTCCGCTGTTCTTTCCTGACATCCTTTGCTCAAGCGAATCGCGACCGCAGTCGTACTGATCCCGATCGTGCTCCTGTTGATTCTGCGCGCACCGGTGTGGGCACTGGCCGTCGTCGCAGCGGTCGTAGCTCTGCTTGCGATCCACGAGTTCCTCAAGCTCACAGAGTCCTATTGCGTAGAACCGATGGCGTGGCCGACCTACTTTTTCACTGCCATCTTTTTCGTGGCCCTTATCGCTGAGGCAGGCGGAGAGACTCCGCTGCTATCGACCGCGAAATTTCTGATTGTGCTGGCATTCGCGGCCGCGATAGTGCCTTTTGTTTTCCTGACGCGCGCGATGCGCGGCGCAGAGCTGCGAAGCGGGTATCCGGCAGCTGCGGCTTCGGTATTCGCATTCACCTATGTCGCCCTACCGATGGGAATGCTCGTGCAGTTGCGACAGCAGTGGGCGGGCGCTTTCTACGTGCTTTACCTCCTCCTCGTAGTTTGGGCGGGAGACATCTTCGCGTATTTCATCGGAAAGTCGATGGGGCGGCACCTGATGGCACCTCGCATCAGTCCGAAAAAAACTTGGGAGGGTGCCGCGGCATCGGTCGTCGCCAGCGTTGTGGTTGGGTGGCTTCTCTTTCGCCACGCCTTGCCCATCAGTTCGGCGTTACTCAATGCCGGACTCATCGCGCGGCGCGACGGTCTGTTTGGCCTGGAACAACCCGCGATGGGCCCAGTCATCCTGCTCACAATTGTTTTGAATATCGCGGCGCAACTGGGAGATTTGGTGGAATCGCTGATCAAGCGCGGTGCGGGGGTGAAGGATTCCGGGGCGATCCTGCCGGGGCACGGAGGAATGCTCGACCGCATCGATGCCCTGCTCTTCGCGGCTCCAGTTTTGTGGTACTTCACAGCTTGGCGGGTGATGCAGTAGACAACTCTGACGCGCCTGAGAGCCCAAGAACCGCGTAAAATAAGACTTCTATCCGATGAAGCGCATCGCCATACTGGGATCCACTGGTTCGATTGGGCGCAGCACACTAAGCGTTGCAGAGGCCTATCCGGAACGATTTCAAATCGTGGCTTTGGCCGCGGGAAGTAATTTGGACGCGGCGTTCGAACAGGCGACGCGCTGGAACCCGAAAGTCGTCTCAATCGCCCGAGAGCAGGACGCCGACACTCTCCGCGCACGCTTGAAATCCGGCGGCCTGGGCGAGATCGAAATCGTCCACGGAGCGGCGGGAACGGTCCATGTCGCTACCCTTGCCGAGGCGGACTTCGTGGTCAGCGCCATTGTTGGTGTTGCGGGGCTCGAAGCAACCTACGAAGCCGTTCGGTCAGGCAAGACAGTGGGGCTTGCCAATAAAGAGTGCCTGGTCGCGGCAGGCGAGCTCATCACAGCGGAAGCCTGCACGCAAGGCAAGCCTCTTCTGCCGATCGATAGCGAACATAATGCAGTCCACCAGTGCCTCCGGGGCGGCAAAATGGAAGAGGTGGAACGAATCTGGCTGACGGCTTCCGGCGGCCCGTTTCTGAACACTCCCCGTTCTGATTTTGCACAAATAACGGTGCAACAGGCGCTCAATCATCCAACGTGGAAGATGGGCAAGAGAATTACGATCGACTCCGCGACGCTGATGAATAAGGGGTTCGAAGTCATTGAAGCCTGCAGACTTTTTCACATGCCCCCCACGAAAGTGGAAGTAATTGTCCATCCGCAGTCGACAATCCACTCCATGGTGGAGTTTCGGGATGGCAGTCTACTTGCTCAGGTATCAGTGACGGACATGCGCCTCCCGATTCTTTACGCTCTGACCTATCCTGAGCGTATTCAATCGGATATGCGCTTCTCGGTCAGCGACTTGCGTCATCTGGACTTCTGCCCCCCGGACTTGGAAAAATTCCCTTGTCTGAGGCTGGCGTACGAAGCGGCGGAGGCAGGCGGGGCCAAAACGGTGGCCTTGAACGCAGCCGACGAGGTCGCTGTGGCAGCGTTTCTCGCAGGCAGTATCGGGTTTACCGATATACCTCTTGTTATCGAGCACGTTGTTGGTGCAACGAATTCTGGGAAGCTGGAGTCTATTGGGGAAGTGCTCGAGGCCGACGCGGAGGCTCGACGGCTTGCTCGAACGAGCGTTGTATCAAAGCAAGTGGTGAAAAATACAGCTACATCGTTTGCCTGACAGGAAAACATCTTTCGTTAACTTTTAGAATCTAAAGTGTGGGAGATTACGTACCTCGCATATGTCTGATTTTTTGACCTCTCTCGTTGCGGTAGTGGCGGTTCTGGGTTTCATGATCCTGATCCACGAGTTCGGCCACTATGCAGTGGCCAAGTGGCTCGGTGTACGGGTAGAGGTCTTTTCCATCGGCTTCGGAAAACGGTTGATCGGATTCCGCAAGGGCGAAACCGACTACCGCATTGCGGCGATCCCCCTGGGCGGATACGTCAAGATGAGCGGTGAAAACCCGATGGATACGCGGACCGATGATCCGCGCGAGTTCCTGAATCATCCTCGTTGGCACCGCTTCCTGATTGCGATTGCCGGGCCGACCATGAACATCCTGCTCGCAATCGTTCTTCTGACCACGGTGTACATGGTTCATTACGAGTATCCGGCGGTCTATGACGATCCGACGGTGATCGGTTGGGTGGCGAAGGATACGCCTGCATCGAAAGCCGGAATTCAAGTTGGCGACCGCATCACCCGCATCGACGATGTTTCGAATCCCACGTGGGAACAGGTGGACCTGAAGCAGGCTTTGAGCCCCGGGCAACCGATGCTGGTTGACGTAGAACGAAACGGGCAGACTCTCGAGATGAAGGTCACGCCGGAAGCAGCCGGTGTCGATCAGATTGGGTACGCAGGCTGGGCACCGAAAGAAGATACGGTCACCATCACCGATCTCCAGGAAAACATGCCTGCCGAGAAAGCCGGGCTCAAGGAAGGTGACAAAATTCTCGCGCTCGACGGACGACCGGTAAATGCACTGGCGGAGATGGTCGAGAGTCTTGAAGTCACGAAAGACAAGCCGATCGCTCTCACCGTCCTGCGCAATGGCGAGAAGAAGACCTTCACGATTCAGCCGGTCCTTTCCGAGAAGCGCTACCGGATTGGGATCGGCACCATGCAAATGAAAGTGAAGACGCTGCCCTTCGCCGAAGCCTTCAGCCTCTCGCTGCGGGAAAACCGGCAGAACGCGCTGCTCATTCTGGAGCTTGTGAAGAAGATGGTGCAGCACAAGATCTCTGTGCGCTCCATCGAAGGTCCGATTCGTATCGGACAGGCTGCTGGGGAAGCTGCTCGGCGCAAGGGGTGGACTCCACTCATGAGTCTGACCGCTGCAATCAGCTTGAACCTCGGCATCTTCAACCTGTTGCCCATTCCGATTCTCGACGGTGGAGTCATTTTGTTCCTGCTGATTGAAGGCCTCATGCGGCGCGATATCAGCATGAACATCAAGGAGCGCGTCTATCAGGCGGCGTTCGTTTTTCTCGTGCTGTTCGCCGTGATGGTGATCTACAACGACCTGATGAAAACGATTCCGGGTCTTGTGGATCGACTGCCGTAGTCCGTTTCCCGTTAGATTAGGATTGAAAGTGCCGGTGACTGAGGATCAGTCACCGGCGTTTTTCTTTTTCTCGATCGCTTGATTAAGCACTTTTGGCGGCTCGGTGTGGCGTCTTTCCGGGCGGAAGCAGCCGTTTCGATCCTGGCTGGCAAAGAGTGGCAGCTTTAGCTCGTGGAAGCTTCATTGAAGGCTCGGTCTCCATCGTAGAAACCTGCGTCGGGTTAGCAAGCCCGTTGAAGGGATCATCGCTGGTCACGCCATTGGGCAGCGCCTGAATTGCGCTCTGGAAGTTGGACCATGCATTCGACGCCGAATCTCCGGTGAGATTGGCATAGAGTTGAGCCAGGGTCCCGGCGTCTCCAAGATTCACCATTCCGGGAGCGATCTTTTCCAGGCCGTATCCCTTACTGATCATCCAGGAGAGAAACGCCATCCCGCAGCCGATACTGTCCGCGTCTTGGTCGGTATTCTCGGTCGAATCTACCCAATCTGCCATGCCGTCCTGCACCCATGTGGGAGCGGTTGCGAAGTCGGCAAGGGCGTTGTTACCAATCACGGCCGCGCACCAACGCGACAAGGCTTCGCCGGTGCTTTCTCCGCACACGTTTCCACCCATCGAGCATTCGCTTAATTCCGCTTCGAACAGGGCCGAGACGCGCTCAGAATTGCCGTATGAAGCATCGACTTCAATGGCGTTCCCCGTGGTGTAATCGCATCCGTTATGGTCGGCACCGCCGGTACCGTCGGTGGCGCCGCCGAGTGCGAAGACGATCGCACTCACGGGCCCTCCTGTGGTGCCGAAGATGGAATCATTTGCGGTGACGATGCGGTCGGCATCATTAAGAAGATCCTGGGCATTCTGGAGAGCTTGGGCTCCCAAAGCCGGATCAACATAAACTGTCACTCTTCCGCTTGGGCTGGTTCCGACCAGCTGAGCATTTCCTCGAAAGCTCGGCCACGCTGGACCAGCCGCTGCGCTCTCGTTTTTCGGGGTAGCCCCTTTTTTTCCTTTACTTGCTTTGGTCGAATTAATGCGACGATTCATGCAGAACCTCCACTGGGGAATATGGTGAACAAGTGCGGGGGTGCGTTTCAAGCTGTCGAAGGTTCGCCTGATTCTGTCACGAATTCCGAACGCAGCCTCGTCCATTTCTCCGTTCGGGATTGAGTCGCACCGACCCGGACGCGAATCAAATCAATGGATTCAACGTGTTAAACTAGAAGTTCCATGGCAGAGATTAAGCGCAGAAAGACCTATACCGCCGTCGTCGGAGGCGTGCGAGTCGGCTCGGAGGCACCGCTCGTGGTGCAATCCATGACCAATACCGACACTGCAGATATTCCTGCGACCGTTCAACAGGTCGCCGCCCTGGCAAGGGCCGGGTCAGAATTGGTGCGTGTCACCGTGAATAACGATGATGCCGCAGCAGCGGTCCCGCGCATCGTCGAGCAACTCGACAAGCAGGGCGTGCGTGTGCCGATCATTGGCGATTTCCACTACAACGGGCACATTCTCCTGACGAAATATCCGGAGTGCGCGCGCGACCTTGCGAAGTACCGGATCAATCCTGGAAATGCCAGTATTGGACGCAAGGATGACTCGAACTTCCGCACAATGATCGAAGTAGCAGTCAAGCACCAGAAGCCTGTGCGGATCGGCGTGAACTGGGGTTCGCTCGATCAGGCGTTGCTTACCAGGATGATGGACGAGAACTCCCGACTCCCGGAACCAAAGGATGCACGGGAAGTTACCATGGAGGCGATGGTTGTCAGCGCGCTCGACTCCGCAGAGTTGGCCCAGAAGTACGGCCTGCGTCCGGATCAAATCATTCTCAGCGCCAAAGTCAGCGGGGTCCAGGATCTGATTGATGTTTACCGCTCGCTGGCTGCACGATGCGAGTACCCACTTCATCTTGGTCTCACCGAGGCCGGCATGGGAGCCAAGGGGGTCGTGGCCTCCAGCGCCGCCATGGGCGTAGTTTTGCAAGAAGGGATCGGCGACACCATTCGCGTTTCGCTGACGCCGGCCCCGTTAGGCGACCGCACCGAAGAAGTCCGCGTAGCGCAACAGATACTCCAGTCGATGGGCATCCGCAGCTTTACTCCTCAAGTGACCGCTTGCCCCGGTTGCGGCCGCACGACGAGCACATTCTTTCAGGAGATGGCCGAGCAGATTCAGACCTACCTGCGGGAGCAAATGCCTGCTTGGAAGGGCCGCTACGTCGGCGTGGAAGAGATGAAACTGGCCGTCATGGGTTGTGTTGTAAATGGTCCCGGAGAATCCAAGCACGCGAACATCGGAATTTCGTTGCCCGGGACGTTTGAAGAACCGAAGGCTCCGGTCTACGTAGATGGACGGCTGTTTACCACCCTTAAGGGCGATCGCATCGTCGCGGAGTTCATTGAGATTCTCGACGAATACGTCGACTCGCACTATGCTGCGAAAGAAGTCCTGACCACTTCATAGACACCCCAGAGTAACTTTTGATTCTGGATATTAACGGGGACCTGTACGCCTCTAAAATCCGCTTAAGAGGAAGATCGGCGTTTGCTGCACGGGAAGCGGAACGGCTGAACCACTGTCGGTGGTTTGAGGCACATCCTGATTCGTTCCGCTCAACATACATTCGAAGCTTGAACTACTCAGCCCCGTGGCGAGGATTGTGAGCGTAAGGCCGTTCAAACTTGTGCCGGTGCTCAGCCCCGAGATCGAAACTTGTTCGCCCGGGAAAAAATTGTTCGCTGCCTGGAAGGTCACTACGTTCGACGTAATCGAAAAGCCAGTGATGTTCGCAGGCGTCGGGCAACTGGAACCAGTGCAGGCCGCAAACGGCGTAGGAATGTCGGCGGCCAGCGTATCGGGAGTATTCGAGCCACCCGTTGTGACAGTACTTGTGGTCGCAGCCACATCGGCAACCATACCCGCATCGCAAAGGCTCACGTAGACGTGGCTGCTGTCAGCAGCTGCCGTCGTGAACATTCGGAACCGCGTGGAACTCGGACTGTACGAAGGGGCAGGGACGCAAGTGGAGACTTGCCTTACGGCATATTGCGTCGCTCCGAATTGCGGCGACGACAGCAGCGATAGCGACGGCGACAGCAATGACGATGAGGACGGCATCGGCTTCACGGTCAAACTGGCGGCCTGAAAAACGGTCAGCTGCGGAATCATGCAAGAATCGGTTGGCGTCAGATTCCCAACATTCGGGTCGGGACAGGGCGAAGCGGTCACATAGCTGGCAACGTAAAAGCGCGATCCGTCAGGAAGTGCAGAAACCGAAACCGGGGTTACCCCGCTGCATGTAATTCCCCCGCCGCAAGGCGAAGGCAGCGGCAGACCGATGGCAGGGCTTGCGCTGCCGGCGGGCATGATCGGTGTCGGAGGATCGGTGGTCACATCGAAGACGTAGAAGGAACTGGTCGCGGGGCTCGTGACGTAGAGCCGGCTGCGATTGCTGTCGTAGAGGATGAAATTCGCACCGACGCCGACGGACTGGCTTCCGACAATCGCGTTTGTGTCCGTTCGCAGCGTGTGCAGCAATCCATCTCCTTGCGTAAGGACGTAGAGCCGTTGGCTGTCCGCCCGTGAAACTGCCCACACAGGAGTATTGCCGATTGGAATTGTCGCAAGGGTAGATAAATCCACCGGCGAGAGATCAGTGAGCGTGTTGTCGCCCTGATTGAGCACGTACAGGTTGAGGGCGTTCGGGGTTTCCGCAAGTGCGATTGGCTGGCTTCCAACCGACTCCGTCATCGTGACGGCGTTGGTCGATGTGCTCAAAGCGGAAACGGAATTGGTGCCAAAGTTCGCAACGTACACAGCCGAAGTTTGGGTCGTCGTCACGAAGACAGGCAACGAGCCGTATGGCAGGCTGATCGTTACCGGATTGCCCAGCCCGGATGCGACCGTCGTGTCGCCAGCTGGCGTGAACGCCATGACTGCGTCCGCCTCTCCGCTGCTGAGGCTACCGGAGCTGGCGACAAAGACTCGCGTGTTGTTTGGAAGGATCCCAGCATGCGTCGGATTGACGCCCATGTTGGCTACGCCAATGTTGGTATCGCCGGACACATCAATCTGCATCGCCGTCCCCTGATTGAAGGGGATGTTGTTGCTGATGCCGAAAACCTCATGAAAGCCCGCGGGATAGGGAGGCGTGGTGCTGACCGGGATTACGACCGGCCGGTAAACCTGGCCGCAAGATATACAGAGCAAAGTTGCTGCCGCTAACGCCACCAGCCTACACGTACGTCGAAAACTCATCGGCACCCCGAGCGTAAGTCTGTGATTCCAGTGATTAAGACGAAACAAGTATTGTAATGATTGCAGCGCGTTGACGCTAGCGCAACACAGGCTTCCGGCATCCGCATCCCGGCTTCCGGGGTTACGGAGCTGGCGCGAAGCTGTGTTCTCAGCTTTCGAAATGATGCGATACGGATGATGCGGGATGCCCGAGGTGAGCGCCCACCAATCACAGCCACCTCGATAAACGCTTCCAGAAGGCGAGGGCTGGAACCCGGCTAGCCGAACTACCGTCCTCTTCGTGACTTCCCCGCCGCCGCTCTCGCTGGCTCCGCGTCGGCAGTTGCTGCGGGTTTCTTCTTGCCTTCCATCTGCGCGAGGCTCTGCTTCAAGGCGGCCATCAAATCCACAACCGGGGCCAACTTCTTCGGCTTCTCAACGGCAGCCACTTCCCCGCCCTCGAGTTTGGCTTCAATCAATGTTTTCAGATTTTCCTGGAACGTGTCCTTGTACTTGTCCGGATCCCAATCAGCAGCCAGGGCTTCGATCAACTGGTGCGCGACTTTCACCTCGGCGTCTTTCAATTCGACGTCGGGAGCGCCGAAGCCTTCGACCTCGCGCACCTCCTCCTTGTAGTACATGGTGTGGAGCATCATCCCGCCCTTGTGCGGGCGCAGGAATACCGTGTACTCGCGGTTGTGCATCGTGATTTTTGCAATCGCGACGAACTCACTCTCTTCCAGAGCTTTGGTTAGCAGGGCGTAAGGGCGGCGGCCGGCTTCTTCCGGCATCATGTAATAGGAGGACTCGAAGTAGACCGGGTCAACCTCGCTCTCTTTTACGAATTCGAGGATCTCCATCGTCTTCGCCGTCTGCGGCTCAATCTTCTTGATCTCATCCGGTTCAATGATGATGTACTCGTCCTTGCGAAACTCATAGCCCTTGACGATTTCGCTGCGGTCGACAACCTGGCCGTCGGCTTGGCAGACATACTGCTGCTTCAGGCGCGACTTGTCGGGCCGGTGCAGCATGTTGAACGAAATACCGCTGCTGCGCGCACCGGAGAATAGCCGGACCGGCATCGAGATAAGGCCAAACGTTAAGTGACCGGACCATACCGAAGATGGCATCGCTTTCCCTCACTCGCGAGCGCCTGACGGGCGCCCGCGAAGAACGCTAACCCCCACAGCACCGAGAGTTTAGCTCAGAACGCTGTTTTGATGCACGAAACCTCAGTCAGGTGGAACCCTAGATTCAAAGTGGGAGTTAAAGTAGTCATCGCTAAGCTACCACAACTTATTGTGGTTTATTACTTCGCTTCCCGGCTTTGGACGGCTCCGCCTGCAGATTGTCACCCCTTGTGTGAGCCCTCACTTTGCGCGGTTCTTGGAATCCAATCCGGCAAATCGGGAGCGCAAATCTTGTTCGACTTTTCGGCTCGACTCTCATCTGTCATTCCAACGCGCAACTTCTTCTGGAGCAGAAATGAACGATCTGAGATATCCCATTGGCAAGTTCCACTACGCTGGGCCCTCTACCGAGGCCCAGAAGCAGCGGTTTATCGAAGACATCGCCAGCACTCCGGCGAATCTGAGAGCTGCCGTTGAAGGACTCTCCGAGGCTCAACTCGTAACCCCCTATCGCCCGGGCGGCTGGACGGTTCGCCAGGTAGTGCATCATGTCCCCGACAGCCACTTAAATTCGTATGTCCGCTTTAAGCTCGCTCTTACTGAGGAAGAACCGACCATCAAACCCTATGCGGAGGACCGCTGGGCGAAGTTGGCGGATACGACATCGACGCCGATTGAAGTTTCACTTTCGTTGCTCGACTCTCTGCATGACCGCTGGGTACGCCTCTTGCGTTCACTCAACGCGGAGCAGTGGATGCGCACTTTTCGGCATCCTGAACTTGGAGTGATGACCCTAGAAAAAACGCTCGGCGTCTATTCCTGGCACGGGCAGCATCACGTAGCGCATATCACCAGTTTGCGGGAACGCGAAGGATGGTGAGTCAGTCAATCCTGGCGACCTAGGTAATCCCCATTCTCCATAGCGAATAGCTCGTAGATTCGCGCAGCACGGCGATGGCTCGTTGCAACACGCTGTGCGGCTTTGAGTCAGCGCGTGGTGCTACATATACCGGCCCGATTCCTTCGTGCTCGAGCAGTTTGCGGATGCGGAAGACGTGATAGGCATCGCTCACCGCGACGCAGCTGTGCAGCCCATTCGCCCGCATGATCACTGCCACTCGCACCGCCGATTCCGACGTGTCACGGCCTTGCGTTTCGGCGATCAAACTGCGCTCTGGAACACCGTGGCGTATGAGGTAATCGCGTCCAACACCGCCCTCACTGAAGCTGGGGTCGGAACCAGCCCCGCCTGTTGTGATTACAACGGGAGCCATGCCACGCTTGAATAACTCGAGTGCATGGTCGAGCCGGGCACGCAAAACAGGGGAGGGATGGCCGGAGTACTCGGCAGCGCCAAAAACCACGATAGCCTCCGCCGGGTGAAGTTCCTCCAGAGAGGCAGTGCGCACGACCTGAACAACGGTTGCGCCGAAAAGAAGCGCGACAAGCCCAGCAATGAAGACAAGCGAACGAAGCCACCAGCGCCGCGAAGGAGGCTGGCTCGTGATTTCGTCGTTCATCCTTGCGTATTCACTCTCCTAATCCGACTTCAGACGCCGGCTGATCGGGGCGTACTACTCATTCGGCATTGGTCCCTGCGCGAAGAAACTGGAAACCTGATCCGCAGGAATTGCGCCTTCGCGGATAATCCGCCAGCGGGCGGCTCCGTCCGTCAAATCGACAATCGTGGAAGCGATATCGCGCGGCGAAGTACCACCGTCAACAATGATGCTGATGCGGCCGTGCAACTGGTCGCGCACCTGCTCGGCGCTCGTGCATTCTGCCGCACCGCTAAGATTGGCCGAGGTTGCGGTGATGGGAATGGCCGCTGCGGTGACCACGGCCAACGGAATCTTGGCATTTGGCACGCGCAGCGCGACATTGCCCGTGTTCGCCGTAACCTTCAGGGGCAATCGGGAACCAGCTTTCACGATGATAGTCAGCGGCCCAGGCCAGAATTTTCGCGCCAGGGCATAGAACTCATCTGGCAGATCCTTCGCGAGCTCCTCGGCCTGCTCTACGCTTTCGATCAACAGTGAGAGAGGCTTATGGCGCGATCGCGTCTTGATGTCGTAGACCTTATCGACGGCTCGCAAATTGAAGGGATCGGCAGCGAGGCCATAGAACGTGTCAGTGGGCATGCCAAGTACTTCGCCGGAACGGATCTGATCGGCGGCATACTTGACCAGGGAACTTTCTGGAGTCTCACTACTGATTTTAACGATCTCGGCGCGCACGGCTGCGCTCCTCCCGAATTAGGCACTGGATTTTACCGGTTTGAATCGCGAAACCTATCATAATACGGCAAAAAGACGCGGAGCGTGATGACAACCGCGTATGATGCATTTACTCCGCCTATGAACCGATCGTCGGAATCAACTCCGGGAGCCCGAGACCGGCTGCGTCGCATCGAAGGCCGCCATAATCCGCTTCTCAAGCAGCTCCGTCAGGCTTTTTCCAGGGCGGAACTGTCGGAACATGGCGACTGTGCGATTGAAGGTGTGCATATTGTGGAGGAAGCGATCCGCAGCGGCTTGCGCTTCCAGGCGGTCGTATTCCGCGAATCGGCACAATCCCTGGCAGAACGTCTCCTGCCGCAGATCGGATCCCATGTGCAGACGCTGTCGGTTCCTGACAAGCTGTTCGACAACGCAGTGCCGAGTGAGAATCCGCAAGGCGTCGCGGCGCTGGTCCACCTCAAGGAATATTCCGTCGACGACCTTTTGGAGCGAGTGTCGCTGGGGCCCATTGTCGCGGTTGCAGGTCTGCAGGACCCGGGAAATTTGGGAACGATCTTGCGCTCGGCCGAGGCTTTCGGCGGAGCGGGCATTGTCTGCGGTGAAGGGACGGTTAGCCGGTTCAATTCGAAGGTCATTCGTGCGTCGGCGGGATCGATTTTTCGTCTTCCGCAGGTCACCGCGTCGGACTTCGGCGGTCTCGACGCCGTATGTTCGAAACTGCGCTCCGTCAATGTACGTCTAGTTGGGACGTCGTCGCATAAGGGAGCGCCGCTCGATCAGGCTCGGCTCACCGAACCGCTGGCGATCTTTGTCGGCGGCGAAGGAGCGGGACTGCCGAAGCCGCTCATGGCTCAAATGGATGAACTCATCGCGATCCCGCACTCTCCTCGGGTAGAGTCGCTGAACGCCGGAATCGCCGCAAGCATTCTGCTCTACGAGGCGGCGCGGCAGCGGCGTGGCCTCTCCACCGTCTGACCAATTCCGGATCGACGGCGCGCAGATACTTTCGCGCATCCCCGCAAAGATCGAGGAAACTCCATAAACCTCGCCGGCCGCCTCGAATAGACCTTTCGCAGCCCGTGCAAATTCTTCCCGCCCCAGCGTTCTATCCATGGAATGATCCAGCCGACTGAACATCCCCCTAGAAAAGATGCGCATCCCGTCAATTGTTGTAGTGAGGGTTTAACGATGAAGAATGCGATTTTGCTTGCCGTATCTCAACGCAAACCGTTTCAGCGAGCACTTCCCCTCTGCCTTGTGGCTGCGGCCTGTCTCGTAGGCGCAGCGCAAGCTCAAGAAAAAGCACCCGAGTCCGCGCATGCGGCCGGATGGGTGGTGATCCCGGTAGAAGAGTATCGAGTATTGCGGGCCAAAGCATACCCGGCGGAACAAAGTCCCGAGCCTCCGCCGGTCGAAGCCACGCTGACACGCGTTGACTATGACCTGCAGATCGACGGAGAAGTGGCGACTGGAAAGGCGAACCTCACCGTCGACGTCTTGAAGGACGGCTGGGTACGGGTTCCAATGCCGGATGGCTTGCTGGTTCGTGAGGCCCGGATCGACGGCAGGCTCGTTTCACTGGTCTCCGCAACCGAAGGAAAGAGCAAAGCTCATCTTTCAGCACTGCTCTCTCACGCCGGACGTTCGGTTTTGCAGTTGGAAGTAGACGTGCCAATTGCAACGGCTGCGGGCGAAGAAAGCATTTCCCTCCCGACGGGCGGATCCGCAGTAACACGCGCCGCCGTGGAACTGCCACGGCAGGGCATGGATCTGAGAGTGGGCGGTGGATTAGTTTCCAGCAAAGCGGAGACGCAGGGTCAGACGAAGTGGCTGGCTTATGGCCACGGAAATGAGCCTCTCACTTTCACCTGGCGGCGGAGGACTGCCGACCATCACGTGGATCTTCCCCTGCGAATGCGGGGATCTCTAACACAACTCACCAGCCTGTTGGAAGACTCCTCATCGATTTATGGGGAAACCCATCTCGTCGTGACCCAGGGCGCGGCCCGGGAAGCACGAATTCGACTGCCGCAAAACGTCACCATCAACCAAGTTGCCGGAGCCGTGGTCGCCGACTGGGAAGTGAAGAATGGCGAATTGGCGGTGACCTTTCTTGAGCCGGTAGAACATGATGCCCGCTTCGTTATCACCGGCGACATCAAGCTTCCACGGGATGGTCTCATCGACATTCCGCTCCTGCGTTTGCTGGACACAGAACGAGAAGAAGGCGGCGTAGCCGTTGAGGTTCTGGGCGCGGGTGAAATCAAGGGAGAGAAGACAAAGGGACTGGACGAGGCGGATGCCACGGATCTCGGAGAGATGATCGTGAACCGTCAATCGCCGGCGTTAGCCGCATTTCGCTTCCGGACAGGCGATGCCGCTACCGAGCGATCTCTCAGTCTGAACGTGGCGCGTTACGACCAGCAGGCCGTGCTGATGGCAAACGTCGAAGAGGCTCGCTATCAGATTCTGCTGAGTGCTGACGGAAAGGAACTGGTTCAGGCGCGCTACGCAGTCCGGAACAATCAGCGCAACTTTCTCAAGGTCACGCTGCCCTCAGGGGCGGCGGTCTGGAGCGTATTACTAGCTGGCAAGCCGGTCCGCCCCGGACAGTCTCCCGACGGAAGCCTGCTGTTGCCGCTGGAGAAGTCGCGCGGCGCAGACGATGCCCCTGCTTTTGCGATTGAGATTCTCTACTTCACAAAGGCCACCGCATGGCAGGACAAGGGTCATGAAAAGCTCTCACTTCCGGCGCTCGACTTACCCATTTCGAGAACGGGCCTGCTGCTCTATTACCCCCCTCTGTTCCGGGTGTCTCCGGATCCAGGAGCCTTTCGCACGCAGGAATACGAGAACCCGGCCTCGGCCGTCCTGATGCCAGCCAGGGAGGAGAGCGTTGCTTCTCCAAGCGCCGCCGTCAGTACAGGTCGCAATCTGGGAGGAGTGATCGGCGGTCCAATGGCCTCGCCAACTGTGCTTGTTCCCAAGCAGAAATCCGACCTTTCCGGAGGAGAAAACGACGACAAGAAGGATGCAATGCAAGCTATGCTCGACACTTTTCGGAGCAAATCCCTCGGCGGGAAGGTCACCGGCATCTTGCCCGTCAACGTGTCGTTTCCGGCCTTTGGCCCTTCGATCTATCTGGTTTCCGAACTGACCAGCGAAAACCAGTCTCCACTGGCCGAGTTGAGCTTCCAGCGCGACAAAAAGGGAGGTGTGCGATGAAAAACCGAATCTTGGTGACGTTCCTGCTATGCGTGATGTGGGCGATACGGGCAGTCGCTGCCGATGAAAAACTTTCTCTGCCACTGCCAGATTGCGGTCAAGTGACTCTGACGTTGGATGAATACAACCGGCTCGCCGAACTGGCGGCGAAGCCTCCCAAGAAGCCGGATACGGCGCCGTTTCCTTACTCCATCAAACGTGCCGAGCTCAAGTTACGCGTGGAGAACGACAGCGTATTGGGCAGCGTCGAGCTGAACGGAGAAGTCTTCCGTAAGGGCGTCATCCAGGTGCCACTCACCAGCGGTATGACGATCTTCGACGCGCATCAGAACGGGAAAGGACTCCCACTGGAGCAACAGAACGGAACCCACAATGCCTTGCTCTCCGGCCCCGGCGAATTCTCCTTGGACCTCGACACCGGTTTACCCTTGCGTATTGAAGCGGGCCGCGCATCGTTCCGGCTTCCCGTTCCGCCGGCCGGCAGCGCGCAACTTTCTTTGTCCGTGCCGGGTGACCACACGCTCGCGTCGATCACTCCGGGAATTATCACCAGCCGCAAATCAGAGAACGGACATACTCTGATCGAGGCCACCCTTGCACCCGGACAACCGGCCGAAATCTGGTGGACGACGCGAGAAGTCGCAACCCCGGCAGCGCGCCGGGAAGTTCGATTTCTTGCGGACGAAAAAACGCTGGTTTCGGTCAGCGAGGCGGAGATGCGCGTTGCCGTGCTCGCCGACATCAACGTGGTCCAAGGAAATCCCTCTACCTTCGAGGTGCAGATCCCGGAAGGATTCGAGGTCACGGGAGTCACCGGAGCTTCTCTCGATTCCACCGTCAATCCACCACAGGTCGCTCTCCGCCACGGAGGCAGTGACGGACCTGCCCTTCCATTTCTTACGCTCCTGGTGAGCGCTCCCGGACAACGGAACCATCAGTTCCTGATCTCGATGGAGCGCTCGATCAACGACTCGAAGGCCGACGCTCCCATCGTGAGTTTCAAAGGAGCGCAGCGCGAAACCGGCGAGGTGCTGGTGGAAGGATCTGGCACTATGGAGATCACCGCCCGCGAAAACGGTGGCTTGAAACGGATGGATGTGAAGGAAGTGAGTCCGTATTTGCGCTCTCTCGCACACTTTCCTCCGCAGGCTGCCTTTCGCTATCACCGCCAGCCCGACGAAACGCCTGCTCTCGCTCTCGAGTGGGTACGATTCCCGGATGGCAGCGTGCTCGGCGCCGTCGCTGAAAGTGCAGACGTGACGACGCTGGTCACCTCCGAAGGAAAATCTCTCACTGAAGTGAAGCTGATCCTGAAAAACCAGGCGCAGCCATTTCTAAAAATAAATCTGCCGGCCGGGGTCAGCATCCTCTCCGCCGACGTCGCCGGCGAGCCCGTCAAACCAGTACAAGGACCGGATGGAAGCCGTGTGCCTCTGCTGCGGCCGGGGTTCCGTCCCACGGAGTCTTACACGGTTTCCTTTGTTTTCATGCACTCTGGGGCTCCTTTCGCCAAGAAGGGCGGCGCAGAGCTATCCCTACCCAACATGGATATTCCGATTAGCCTTCTGAATTGGGAGGTTTTTCTGCCAGAGCAGTATAAGGTGAAAGACTTCGGTGGAGACGTGATCGCGGCAAACCGGGTGCCTCGGGCGTTCCGCGAAGAAGAATATACCGTCCGGATGCAGGATGGGGCTGAAACCGTTTCCAATACACGCGTGCAGGCCTTCCCTGGACAGATGGGCGGCCACGTCGTCGACCAGTCTGGAGCAATGGTCAATAACGCGCGCGTGACGATCACCTCCATCAGCAATGGATCGACTCGTAGCGTGGTAACGGGCACGGACGGTCGTTGGTTACTTGCAGGAGAGCCTTCGGGGCACTTCAAAGCCAAAGTGGAGATGCCGGGCTTCAAGACAAGCATCTTTAACCTGAATTACAACGCCAATCTACCTTCGATGTACAACTTTCCGCTAAGCGTAGCGGCGGCGGCCGAAACCGTGGAGGTTTCCGCGGAAGCGGCACAGATTCAAGCCGGAGAACTGGAGGCTCGATCATTGAATCAACAAGCGGTCATGAACTTACCATCCCACGGCCGCGACTATGACTACATGGGCCCGGCACCGCAAGCACAGGCCACTGCTTCCGCGAATGTGCTGAACCTGCAAAAACGAGTAGCTGGGGTGCTCCCGGTACCCATCACCGTTCCTCGGACCGGCACTTCGTTCGCCTTCGTCCGGCCGCTTGTGCTCGATGAAGAGACGAAAGTAACTTTCAGCTATAAGAGCCGATAGGAGACGATGACACGGGTATGCGCTCGCGAGGAACTTCGGCGTCGCTGCCAATTTGCGCGATGGCATAGAATGTTCTTCGCGAGCCGCACATGAGCATTGCCGAGGCCTCGAAAAGCTGGGAAAAGCGCGTCGTTGAAGGGAAATTTCCGCTTCAAACATGGCTCGGCGCGTCCGACCACAGCGCGGTATTTCAGACCCAGCGGGGCAGCGGCCAGGAGTTTCAGCGAGCGTCGATCAAGCTGGTTGGAGAGGCAGCCGGCAACCTGGGAAATCGGCTTTCGCAATGGCGAGCGGCAGCCCAGCTTTCCCATCCCCACCTGATCCAGATCTTTCAGAACGGGCCCTGCATTATTGACGGCTCCCCGCTGCTGTATCTCGTCACCGAATATGCGGACGAGGCTCTGTCACAGATTCTTCCGCAGCGCTCCCTGGCGGCGTCAGAAGCAAGTGAGATGTTGCCGCCGCTTCTGGATGCGCTTTCGTATGTGCATAAGAAAGGCCTCGTCCACGGCAGCCTTCGCCCCTCGAATCTGCTCGCGGTAGGCGATCAGTTGAAGCTTTCGTCGGACCATATTTCGGCAGGCGCGAATTCCTTTGCTCTGAAAGCAACAGGCGATCCTTATGTCGCCCCCGAAGCCGCCGAAGGACAGGCCTCGCCGGCGAGCGACATTTGGTCACTCGGAATTACTCTACTCGCGGCCCTGACGCAGAAGACATCCATCACCCGAGACTCCCGCGGAGACCCGGTGATCCCGGCTACCGTACCCGAACCGTTTCGGGGAATCATTCGCGAGTGCTTACACCTTGATCCCAGGCGGCGTTGTTCGCCTTCGGACATCCTGGCGCGGCTGCAACCAGCCGCCCGCTCGGTTCCCGCGGAAGCCGCTCCTGCCCCTAAACCACCTAAGCCAAAATCGGCGAGCCATGGCGCAATCGGATTGGCCATTGTTGCCATTGCGGTGTTGATCGGGTTGGTGATCATCTTCTCTCGAGGAACAAAAGAGAAACCCACGGCGCCGGCCACGACAACGCAAGCTCCGGCTCCTGCTGCAGCGCCTCCGAAGCCGTCACCCGCTCCAGAAGCTGCGAAGCCCGAGTCAAAGGGCGTCGCTGTGCACCAGGTTCTTCCAGAGGTGTCGACAAGCGCGCGCAATACCATCACTGGAAAGATTCGTGTCGTGGTTCGCGTGAATGTGGATTCTGCCGGGAAGGTCACTGATGCGAAGCTCACTTCGCCGGGCCCCAGCAGGTATTTCGCGAATCTGGCGTTGAAAGCCGCCCGAGGCTGGGAGTTTTCGCCACCCACCACAAACGGACAAGCGGTGCCGAGCGTTTGGGTGATCCGCTTCCGTTTCGGGCGCGCCCGCACAGAAGCGGCGCCGGAACGGTTGCGGCACTAGTCTTTGCCGCTTTGCCGCAGTCGCCAGACGATCTGCCGTACCATCCCGAGAAAAACCTTGGCGTCCTCGGCAGCAAGTTGAAGACGCAATACCATGCGCCGTGCTTTCTTCTGGCAAGCTGCTTCACCGCCAGGCTTGATGTATCCGCTCCGGTCGAGCGCTTCAACCAGCGCTGTCGTGATTTCCTCATTGACAGCCGCGGCGGCCAGTTCCGGTATTTGCCCGCTATCCTCAGCCGCGGTGTCGCGCGCTAATTCGTACAGGCAAACCGCTACCGCCTGTCCGAGGTTCATGGAGACATGATCTGCGCGCGTCGGGATATGAAGCAATGCGTGACAGTGGCTGAAATCTTCGTTGGTGAGCCCGATTTTTTCCGACCCGAACAGGATTGCAACGCGCCCCGCGCGAAGATGCTTTTGGACCATGGCTCCGGATTGATGATCGAGGCGGTGCAGGGGGTGCTGTAAGATGCGATTCCGTGCGGCGGTGGTCCCCACCACTAGTTCGCAGTCAGAAACGGCTTCGGCGACGGTCGTGAATTCTTCTGATTTCTTCAGCAACTCCGAGGCACCCACGGCCGAGTGCGCTTCCCGGAAGGCGACACTATAAGGATTTACCAGTCTCAGGCGGCTGGCCCCGAAGTTGGTCATCGCTCGCGCGGCAGCGCCGATATTCAGTGGATTGCGGGTACGAACCAGCACAACCACGAGGTTGGCGAGATCAAACGATGCGGACAAGCGCTCATTCTACGCGAATGAACGGGAACAGCAGGGGATTACGGTTAATGTGCCGGGGCGGCGGCAATCTGCGCGTACTGTTTGCGATCAGCCTCCGCTTCCTTTGCGGCCTTGCTGGCTTCGAGCGTCACATCGCGTTCGCCAAAACCTACGCCGACTTTTTTCAGGAAAGCATTCGGCGGAGTTCCACCGGCGAAAATCCAGACGTAGTCGTTCGGAATTTCCTGGAGCGTGCCTTTGATATCAAGAATGACGGACTCCGGTTTGAACTCGACCGGATTCGAGTTGAAGATCACTTTAACCTTGCCGGATTTCGCACAGTCCTGGATGCGCTTTTCGTTGCGCTCCTTGATTCGGCTGAAGCGTTCGCTGCGGTAGGAGAGCGTGACCTGGTTCCCTGTCTGATTGGCCAGACCCATGGCCGCCTCCACAGCGCTGTCACCGCCTCCGACAACAAGAATTTTTTTGTTGATGTAGTGATCGGCCTCTATCAGGCGGTACATCACTTTCGGCAACTCTTCCCCTTTGACCCCGAGTTTGCGCGGCTCACCGGCGCGGCCCAGCGCGAGTATGACCGCGTGCGATCGGTACTGGTTCGTCCCCGTTACAATGGTGAAAATATCGTCCTCTCCCTTCTGTATGTCTTCCACTTTTTCGCCGGTGGAAACGTTGAAGTCGGCGCGGTTCAGGATCATGTCCCAAAAGGCGAGCAAATTTTCCTTGGAAAGCTGCAGCTTCTTGAACTTGCCGTACATAGGAAACTCGACCGGGCTGGTCATGACCAACTTCTGGCGTGGATACTTCGCTACCGTGCCGCCAACCTCGTCACGCTCCAGGGTGATGTAATTCAGCTTGTGCTCGATCGCGCGCAGCGACGCGCTGATGCCCGCTGGCCCCGCTCCCACGATGAGAACGTCGTACACTCCGGGCATCTTTTTGTACGAACCGGTTTTTGCTCTCGCGGAAATGGTGTCGACGCAATCGCGTCCCTGGTTGACCGCATTTTTGATCAACGCCAGGCCGCCAAGCTCTCCTACGATGAACATTCCGGGTACTGACGTTTCGAATTCCGGCGAGAGCGTAGGCATATCTCGCGCCATGCTCGGACTCGCCATCACCATCGTGATGGCGCCAACCGGACAAGCATCGGCACAAAGTCCGTGACCGATGCATTTGTGCCCGTTCACGATCACAGCTTTGCCACCGACCATGGCCAGCACATCGCCTTCCGGACAGACCATCGTGCAGGTGGCACAGCCGATGCAATAGTTGTTATCGATGTGGGGATGCTGGGCTTTCGGGCCTTCGGAGAACAGCTTGCCCTTCTCCGCGGCCTCTCTCGCCCGCTCGTCTCTTTTTTTTAGGCTTCTCAAGTAGCCAATTAAAAAGAAGAGGCAAATGATGCCCCCGATGGCAAATGTGATAAGCGTATCCATTGTGCGGGCTCAGAAGTATCCAAGAACAAATTGAAGCCCGATGTGCAGCAAGGCAAGCACCGCGAATGCGTAGCTGAAGGGTTTGTGCACCACGTGCCAGAGGTGGAAAACCTTCTGGGTCCGGGAAAGAAATAGAACCCTTTTGGAAAGCGCTGCCTCTTCGGAAGCGGCTTGGATCGCCTTTTCCAGTTCACGATGCCGTGTTGGGAAGAATCCGCCAAACGTCTGGACCGATTCTCCAAAACCAACGGCGTGCCGGCGCAGCCGCGCGACACCGAAAAAGCGAGCAATGTCCAGCAAGATCATGTAGGGCAAGGCAATCAAAATCGGCAAGCGCTTGGCAAGATCGGGATTCGGCATGCGCAGCAGGGCGCGCAAATCTTCCTTGGGCAGCAAATTTTGCGCTGCCAGCTGTTGCCGCAATTGTTCCTGCAGATCCTGCACTTCGCGGATCGACAACTCCGCTGTTGTGACGCGCCGTGGGATCTGGGAATAAAGGTATCGGCCGACCACTCCGCTGGCCGACACGGCAAACATAATCCAGAACGCCATTCCCGCGATGCCTTTGAATTTCAGCGTGGAGTGAAAAGCGATAATAAAAGGCGCGGTCAGCCCCATCAGTACGTGGATATCCAGCCAGTGGCGGGTGCTGCCCTTGCTGGCAAGCCATGCCCAATGTTTGCGAATCGGGTAAAGGAAAATTCCGACGAACAGCGCGACGCCGATAAATCCCAGATAAAGGCCGATCGGCCCGCTGGGCCGCAGCATATGGTGCTTGGGAGAGAACGGACGATCGACCGCCGATAGTTTGTAGTAATCGAATCCGTAGATAAAAATGGCTAGATTGCTGGCGAACGCGACAATGTACAGGATGTAGAGGCGTACTCGATGCCGCCTTTCGGAATCCGGTACTGCGTTCGTGCGCTCGGCTATACGGGCAGTGGCTGTGGCATTTGCACTCATTTTTTGACTACCTGCTCTTCTGTGCTAACTGAGAATTTCTTGTATGAAGTAAATTGATGCAAGTTACGCCAGTGTTGCTTGGGAGTTTCGACTTCTACTTTTGCCTGTGTGGGGAACCAGTAAACCCGCTTCATATCCGTGAAAGAAACAGGAGAGAAATCGATCTCCGAGTTCAGCGATTTTAAACCAACATCACTCAGCGAGTCCGAAATGCTGGCCTCGATCTTCGCGATCGAACCGGTCTCCGGATCGATCCAAGCCGTACCCGCCAGTTCCAAGGGGTATTCTCTGCCTCGAAGTGCCAACGCAGCCGGCGACTTCATTCCGGGAACATGCTGGAAAGCCACCTTCTGCAGGATTCTGCCGCCGAGTTCCTCTTCCCCGCCCAACGTGAACTTGAACGATGCTGAGTAATACGGGTGAAACACCAGGAACAATGTCGCGAAGCCATTGCTTAATAGCATTGAGGTGTTCTTGCGGTCGCGCTTCGCTTCTTTCACCGGGATCCGGGACTCAGACAGATTCAGATCGCCACCATTATTGGTGAGCATGACGAGATAGTCATACGCCGAGTCTTCCTTCAGTTCGATCTTGTCATCTTTCCCGAGTTTTTCTTGCCTCACCTGTTCGGTGCACTTTACGTCGGAAAACTGGTCGAGAAATGCCGTCGTCTGGTCCGAAGTGCGGGACAGTAAGTCGCTGAGCTTTTGAGCTTCAGGGGACCCAGCTGGTTCGGAACCGGGTTCGGAAGCTGTCGCGATCAGCGGCAAAGCGATCACCAGTATCAGAACATTTGGCCATACAGTCTTGCGTGTGGAGCTCATTGGCGACTCCTTTTCGAGTCGAAACGATAGCCCATGGAAAACATGACCTGGTCGTAATTCATGTCTCCACGGTTGGTAGTGAAATTAGTCTGCAGGTAATAATGCGGGCCCAGAGTTGTTTCAATCGTTCCCGTCAGGAAGCGGGACTTCGTGTTCGCCGTGATCGGCGAGGCAAAGTTCTGTTGCCCGAGCAGCAACTCCAACCGCAGCCGCTCGCTCATCTGCCGAGAAAGAGTCAGCGCATCGTAGGAGCCGGTGCCGAAAGAGCTGTTAAAGCGCGAATAGTGTACGTCTGCTCGCACGTTCGCCCATGGAATGCGACCGAATGTGAGACCGAACATTTCGTTCAGAGACGACGATGCGTCTCCACTGCGGTTGCTCTTTCCCAACTGCGTGGAAATCCAAACCTGATTCACGACCTCGAACCGTCCTCCCGCAGTGAATCCCTGGAACAGGTACTTATCCAAAAGGCCCGTGCCGATCAGCGTTGGGTCGAAAGTCGGAACCTCTCGGAAATAGTTGTAGTTCAAGTCGAGCTCCACGCGAGGATGCGGATTCACCCGGAAAGTGAAGAAGTTACGCCCGAGCCCAGGCCCGGGAGCGGGTGTCGCTATCGTTCCCTTGGGGTCGTCCAACTGCGCGGACTCGTAAATGGCGAAGGTGCGCTTATACGAAATCGTGTCTTCGAAGAACACAAACGGATCATTGGCTGCCCAGTTAACCATGCTGAGCCCAACTCCGGTAGTGGCGCTGTAGTGAAACGAGTTGTACGCGCCACCTTCAAAATTGATGAATGTACCGCCAATGGCGCGATTCGGAGAATAATCCCAAGAGGACGGATCCGGCGTCGATCCGCCGAAGATGCCAAGAGTCGCGCCCTTGCTGATGCGCGCACCGAAATAACCGCCGTCGATGGTATCGAGGCTTGGAGCCCAGGGCAGATACAACCGCCCGAATCCCGCCACCAGAATCGAATTGGGATTGTCGTACGTCATGTTCAGGTGGTAGGTCCGATTCATGGTCTCTTGTAAGGTTTCCTGGGCCAGGGCAGATTCGCGGGTCAACTGGCCGCGCCAATATCCGCTCAGGTTCCAGAACGTACCGCCGATCCGCGTGATGTCGCCCCGGAATACGACACCTACATCGCTGCTGGTGACGCTGCTGGTGCCGTGGCTGACGGTCTCGATCGTATCGATACCGATGCGGCCCCGCGCGCGGTTGACCGATGGCAACGGCGGCCTGGGTACTTCTTCGCGGACCTCTTCGTCGAGCGTGTCTCCTTCGGTGAATGAGATGACCGCCGGATACTGCCGTGTGGGACTAAGAGCACGTTGTTGAACGAGCGACTCGGCGTCATTATTCGACAGATAAGCCAGGTCCCCCACCTTGACCGCCCGTTTGGGCGTGTGAATCTCGGTCACCGCAGAGGTGTCCGCCACGGCTGTTACTTCGAGCTCGGCAACGATCTTTGGGTCTGAGGCGTTCAGGCTCTGCCCCTGGCGAGCGGTTGCCGTGTCGTCCTTGATCTCGAGCTTCATGCCTTCCGACAGCCCTTGGGTGCGGCCACCGTCGAGATAAGCAACGCCCTCTGCCACATACTTGACCTTGAATACCGTATGGAGGCTGGGATCGTCGGAGCGTCCAATAATGGTCGCCTCGGCGGTCGCCGCCGTGGTGGGGGCTGCGTCGGAAGGCTTCGACAAAGCTGTCTCGTCGTTCGCCGTTCCCCCAGCGCTGGTTGAAGTCTCCGCCGGACTAGGCGACGGCTCAGGTGCGACCGCCGCTGCCTCCTCACTCTTGGCAGGAGGGGCCACCACGGGCGCAGGTACTGGGGCAGCAGACGCGGCTGCCGTTTCAGACGTGTTTGGCGTCGCCGCCACCGGCGGCGGTGTAACCTGGGGGGGCTGAGGTGCCGGCTCTGGGGAGACATCTACGCTCGGCTTGGAAGTCGCAACTTCGGGTGCCGCTACGACCGGAGCAGAGACCGCCGGAACTGGATTGGACTGCTCCGGTTCCGGTTTATTGGACGCCACACTCGTCCCCGGCTGGACTGCTGGCGGCGGTGCGGGATTCGACGCGGAGACGGTCGGGGAAAGTCCCGGTGCGACCGCTGGCGGTGGCGCTGGCAGCGTCGAACCATTGGAACTATTTGAAGGCGGCTCGAACGGTGCCCCTGTGGTAGCCGGCGGCGCGACCGGGGTCGCCGAGGCAGAATTGTCAGGCGGCGCAGGCAGCTGCTCCTCGTGGCGGCGCCGGAAAACTCCAATCAGGTTGCCCGAGGTGGCAGCGACAGGAGCCCCATGCAAAACTTTGCGGGCATTTTCTGCTGGCCCGACGGTAAGAATGACGCGATTCCCTTCCGTTTTCAGCGTATAGGGGTGGACCCGGTCGAGATCCAGGACTACCCGGGTGACCATTGGCGACGTGCTGTGCTGGCCGGTCCGGACGCGTAGAAGCCCATTCAAGTTCACAGCGATAGGCGCGTTTACGCCCGACGCAGTATCAGGGAAATCAAGCAGGATGCGGTCCGGCCCGAATGCCGTATCCACCGAGGGTGTTACCGGATACGTAAGAGTGATCTCAACGCGCACGTCGGTGCCGTCGGGAACAGCCTTTACAGCTTGAACGGTCGCGACACTTCCGCTCTGAGCAGCAGCCGCGCAGCACAATACGAGCACGGACACTGCGAGGTATTTGGGGGAAGACTTCATTTCTTAAATACCACTCGCTGGCTTCGCTCGCCGGGTGCGCCCGGGCGACGTCGCCTTCTATATTTTATGTCTAGAGCAAAAGCTACTTCAGCAAGCTAGCGGCCAGACTCCTAATCTCCATGGCCGCTCTGATGACACTGGTAACAATTGACGCTGTTGTACACATAGCCCGGCACATTCTCGTGATGGAAGTTGGCCGCGTTGTTGCCTCCGTGGCACCCCGTGCACTGGAAGACCGAGTAATCGTTGGAATTGGTGTGGCACGTGGCGCACACGCCGTTGGCGCTACCGTGAGTCGTGGGGAACGGTGTGTACTGCGTATGGTTGAACGTGGCCCCGGTCCAGGCCGTCGTGTTATGGCACGTCGCGCACGTAGTCGGGAAGAACTGCGGCTGCGCGGAATGGCCAGGGTTGGTCGTGTTGTTGTAGTCGGTCTGATGGCATCCCACGCACGTCGTCGGCAGCGTCGTGTAGTTTCCGTTCACGTGGCAGTCTGTACACTGCCGCGGCGGAACCGTATGAGATCCCGTCAGCGGGAAGGCGGTGTTGTTGTGGTTGAACGTTGAATCCGTCCACACGGTGGTGTCGTGGCACAAATCGCATTGTTGCGGGAACCCTGCCGTCACGTGGTTCGGGTTCGTCGTGCCGTTGTAATCCGTCAAGTGGCAGGTCACGCAGGCCGTACTGTTCAGGCTGTACGGACTCGCGCCTTTATGGCAATCAGTGCAAGCCCGTGGCGGCACAGTGTGCGCACCAGTCAGGGTGAACCCAGTGCTGGCATGATTGAAGGTGCCATCCGTCCACTGCACCGTGTCGTGACACTGATCGCAGGTCGTGGGGAAATTGGCCGCGACGTGATTCACAGGCGTCGTTGCGTTGTTGTAGTCCGTCTGATGGCACGATACGCAGGTCGTAGTCGTGATGTTGTAGTTGTTGTTGACGTGGCAATCACTGCACAGACGCGGCGGCACCGTATGAGAACCAGTTAGAGTGAAACCGGTCGAAGCGTGATTAAAGGTACCGTCGGTCCAGGCCACTGTGTCGTGGCATTGTTCGCAAGTCGTCGGGAATCCCGCTGAAGCATGCGCCACCGGCGTCGTTGCGTTGTTGTAGTCCGTCTGGTGGCACGATACGCAGGTCGTATTCGTGATGTTGTAGTTGTTGTTAACGTGACAATCCGTGCATACCCTCGGCGGCACCGTGTGCGATCCCGTCAGCGGGAAGCCCGTGCTGTTGTGGTTGAATGTCGCGTTGGCCCACGTCGACGTGCTGTGGCACGTGTCGCAGGTCTGCGGGAAGTTTGCCGTCACGTGATTCGGGTTCGTCGTGCCGTTGTAGTCGGCCAGATGGCAGGTCACGCATGCCGCACTGGTCAAGTTGTAGTTGTTGTTGACGTGGCAATCGGTGCAAGCCCGTGGGGGCACCGTGTGCGCGCCCGTCAACGGGAACCCCGTGTTGTTGTGATTGAACGTCGCACTCGTCCACGATGAGGTGCTGTGGCACTGATCGCAGGTTTGTGGGAAGTTCGCCGTCACATGATTCGGGTTCGTCGTGCCGTTGTAATCCGCCAGGTGGCACGTCACGCATGCCGTGCTGTTCAAGTTGTAATTGTTGTTGACGTGGCAGTCGGCGCAGACGCGTGGTGGAACGGTGTGGGCTCCCGTCAACGTGAACCCTGTCGACGCGTGATTAAAGGTCCCGTCCGTCCAGGCGACCGTGTCATGGCACTGCTCACAGGTAGTCGGGAAACCGGCTGAAGCGTGCGCTACCGGGCTGGTCGCATTGTTGTAATCGGTCTGGTGGCACGATACGCAGGCCGTATTCGTTATCGTGTAATTGTTGTTCACATGGCAATCGGTGCAAACCCGCGGCGGCACGGTATGCGATCCGGTCAGAGGGAAGCCCGTGTTGTTGTGATTGAATGCCGCGTTAGACCACGTCGACGTGCCGTGACACTGATCGCACGTCTGCGGGAAGTTCGCGGTCACGTGGTTCGGATTCGTCGTGCCGTTGTAATCCGCCAGGTGGCACGTCACGCATGCCGTGCTGTTCAAGCTGTAATTATTGTTGGTGTGGCAGTCGGTGCATGCCCGCGGTGGCACTGTGTGCGCGCCCGTTAAGTTGAAGCCTGTGCTGCTGTGATTAAACACGCCATCCGACCATTGCACCGTGTCGTGGCACTGCTGGCATGTGGTCGGGAAGCCAGCTGCCGCGTGGGCGACCGGGCTGGTCGCATTGTTGTAATCGGTCTGGTGGCACGAGACGCACGTCGTGTTCGTCAGGTTGTAGTTGTTGTTGACGTGACAATCCGTGCATTGCCTTGGTGGAACCGTATGCGATCCGGTTAGCGGAAAAGCCGTCTTCGAGTGATCGAACGTCGCCGGCTGCCATGCTGTCGTCGTATGGCAGGTATCGCACGTCTCGGCGAATCCACCGGCTACGTGATTCGGATTCGTCGTCCCCTGGAAATCTTTCAGGTGGCATGACACGCATGCGCCTGTGCTTAACGTGTAGTTGTTGTTAACGTGGCAGTCGATGCACTGGCGCGGCGGTACGGTGTGTGCACCAGTCAGGGGGAATCCTGTAGTGCTGTGGTCGAAGCTGGCGTTGGCCCAGCTCGTCGTGTTGTGGCACTGCGAGCATTGAGCGTCAGGGAACTCCTGTTCCGTGTGCTTCGGGTTCGTCGTACCAGCGTAGTCGGCCTGATGGCACGTAAAGCAAGCGGTGCTGCTCAAGGCGTAATTGTTGTTAACGTGACAATCGACGCACTGGCGAGGCGGGACCGTGTGCATGCCGGTCAGTGGAAACCCAGTCGCGCTGTGGTCAAACTTCGCGTTCAACCAGTTGTCCGTGCTGTGACACCCCTGGCAGTTCTCGATGGGGAACGCCTGAGGACTATGCTTCGGATTCGTAGTGCCAAGGTAATCGGCCTCATGGCACGAATAACAATCCGTCGGCATCGTTTGGAACTGGCTGTTGGCCGCATTCTTGTGACACGCATCGCAATCGACCGCAGCGTGCGCTCCGGTCAGCGGGAATCGATTGTTGTGATTCTGGATCTGCTGTACTGTCACTTGCCAACCGCGCACGGTATGGCACTGCTCGCAGTTCGCGCCTAACTGCCGCCTGTGGATATCGGCGTGGCAATCCTGGCACCGCTGGCCGACATTGCTGAATACCGGCTTGACGTGGCACTGGATGCAAGCAACGGAGGTATGCATCCCCCGCAATGGATATTTTGTCTGGTTGTGATCGAATTCAGGGACGGCCCGGATCGGCTTCCAGGCACTTGCAGTATGGCAATTCTGGCAAGGGATATTGAGATTTCCGTGGGGACTATGCGTGCCGCCGGCAGCCTGAGCCGGCGCGCTCCGGGGTGTCCCGGTCATCGCCAGCACGAGAACGAGGTTAAGTACACTCGCCGATGCCAACATAATTCGCCCCTTAGGCTGGCCTCCGCCACTGATCTAAATTATTGAGCCCCGACAACGACTGATAAAAAAACTTATGATGGGTGATGAATTCCTAAGCAATTAGCCGTCCACTTAGATTAAAACTCCCTGGTTTGAAGGAAAAGTTACGCTAGTACTTGTCCAAAATGCCTCAGTGCTATTGGCCCGGCCTTAGCGACTACGATATCCACTGGGATAGAAATGTAAGTTCTTCCGTTGCCCCGCACTTTTTTCAGCTATTCAGGGTATTGCAGTTGTTGAAAATGTCAACTGTGAAAAGTTTTACACTTTATTTATTTTCAACAAGATACGTGCAAGGCAGGTATGCGCACTGTTAAGTTCTAAGACCTCTGTGTCTCGCCCTCAGTCGGCGCTTGATCTCGATAGCTTCGGGCTATCAAATCCCAGACCTCGTTTTAGGTATGGGATTGGTCGCGCCGTGGCAGGAAACACAGTCCTTCGGAGTGGGCTTGTAGAACAGGACCGCCTTCGCTTCTACCTGGCGCGTCAGTTTATGACAGTCCACGCAGCGAACATTCTGATGCGCGCCGCGTAGTGAGAATGCCGTCTTCTCATGATCAAAGAGTGAAGGCTTCCATTTGATGCTGTTGTGGCATTCCGAACAGCGGGTCACATCGCCTTTGGCGAACTGCTTTCCATGAATGTCCTCGTGGCAGTCTTCGCATTGTGTAGGCGCCGCAGCAAAATCGACGTGCATCAATTTCGTTTCAAGATTGGGCGGCTTGTGGCAGTCAATGCATCCGGTCGCGCGGTGTGCGCCCAACAGCGAAAATTTCGTTTTCGAATGATCGAAGCCTGACAGTTCTTTCCAGGACTTCGTATTGTGGCAAGCCTCGCATCCTTCAGCGGAGCCATCGGCACGCTTTTGTGCCATGCGGTCCTTGAATTGACCTTTGTGAACGTCCTCATGGCAACTGGAGCAGTCCAGATTCTTCCAGTGGTACATCACAGACTTCGGCTGAAGCTCTTCCGATTCTTTGTGGCAGTCGCCACAAGGAACCGCCACATGGCCTCCGGTCAGGATGAACTTCGTCTGCTTGTGCTTGGCCAGCGTAAACGTCGAGGGTTTGTATCCCTCGACGGTGTGGCATTTATCGCAGGCGTTGAAATACGGCGCCGCCACAAACTGCCCGGAGTGCTGATCCTTATGGCAGTCGGTGCAATTCTGGAATTTCACTTTGAACAGCGTGTCCTTGCCTTTCGGGATATGGCACTTGGAGCACTCCACTCGGGCGTGTCCGCCCATCAGAGGATACGCGCTGGTCGCGTGCTCTTTTACACCGAACGTCGAAGGCTTCCAGCCCTGCACGGTGTGACAATTGGAACATTCGGTTCCTCCCGGACGTTTCGTGAACTGCCCATTGTGTGGATCGGGTTTATGGCAGTCGGTGCACTTGTCGAACAGCAGCGGTTTCTTGAAGTCTCCGCTGGCGTGACACTGCTCGCACGACACAGTGGCATGCTTGCCCTCAAGAGGATACTTGGTCTTGGAGTGATCGAAATTCTCGGTGAGCTGCGCCGAAGAAATTCTTTTCCAGCCCGCCGTCGAGTGACAGGCCGAACAGGCCTGCTTGAACGCGCCGTGATGCGGATCCTGGTGGCAGTCTGAGCATAGGCTGAACGGAATCCCGGCGTATCGCGGCTTGCCGTCAGCACCGTTGGTGTGACACTTTTCGCACTTCACTTGTGCATGCAGTCCGGTCAGCGGGTAGCGCGTCTTCGAGTGATCGAATTTCTGTACGTTGATCTGCTTCCAGTCTTCATAGTTATGGCACTGCAGGCAGTCCTGGCCGAGCCGGCCTTTGTGATGATCCTCGTGGCAGTTGGAACACGCCGTCGAGACGCCGAGATAACTTCGGTTGAGATCTTTATCCTTGATCGTCTTCTGCTCTTGCGGGGAGATTCGCGACGCGTTGTGGCACTTGTTGCAAGTCACTCCGACGTGCTTGCCCTCGAGGATGTATCCCGTGTCTTTATGGTTGAAGGTCTTGATGTCCCATTTAATCAGCGGAAAATCTTCGCCATTGTGTTCCGAGTGGCAGCGCGCGCACTCCTGGCTTGAACCTGCCGGAATGTTGTAAGTGGCATGGAGACCTTTATGTGCGGCGATTCGCGTTGCGATCTCGGTGTGACACTCCAGGCATTTCAAGGCCGCCTGGCCACCAAACTTATGGCAACTGGCGCAGTTGGTTGACCCATTCAAAGACTGATGAGGGCGCGATAGCGGCCCTGGAGAAATCTGGGCTGAGGCCGGCTGGTTTCCCAAGAACCCTAAGAAACAGAGGATTGCTGGAAGTACCCACCACGCGTGGCGCGCCTGGCGCTTGCAGCGGAAACCCCTTACTTGTTGTATCGCTCGCCCGCGATTCAAGTTCAGCCTTGCCTCCAATCGATGGATATGGTCCAAGGTTGGCGTTGCAGGCAGTTTAGCTGCCGCTTGCCAAACTCACCAGTCTCCAGTGGTGCACAGGGATGACGAACTTGGTCCGGTACAAGGAGCAGATGGGCTATGTCCGTCTATGGGATAGCGTCATTTTGACACAGGAATTCGGGTGCCCGCGAGACTTCGTGCGGCGAACGGAATTTGTAAAAAAAATGTCAAAAACCGAAGCTTGCGTAAAGTTAGCGCGTCTCATAAGAGTAAGCTTCATTCATTCGACTTCCGGACGGGGCTCACACGGGGGCCCGGAAGGCTCATCAGACAACGAGGACCGCAAAGTATGGGGAATCTCGCTACAGTAGTTCCAGCCGTCAAGTCCGTCACACCTGGCATCACCCCCAGGCCAACGGGACGAATTCTGGTCGTCGAAGATGATCCGGCGGTGCAGAAGGCGCTCCGCCGGCTGTTTGAGACTGAGGGGTATGCGGTCGAAACGCAGTCAGATGGCCGCGGCGCTCTGGACAGTTTTCGCGCGTCAACACCCTCCGCCATTGTGCTTGATCTTCGCCTGCCTAAGGTTTCCGGCGGGGATGTGTGCAAGGAAATCAAATCCGTTTCTCCGACTGTGCCCATCGTTGTTCTCAGCGCCGCCAGCGATGTCTCCGACAAAGTATTGCTCCTCGAGTTGGGAGCCGATGACTATGTGACGAAACCATTCAGTCCTCGTGAGTTGCTTGCCCGAGTGCGCGCAGCTCTCCGGCACAACCAGCGCACACCCGAAGCGAAAGTTGTGAGCTTCGACGGCATCAGCGTTGATATCAGGAAAATGGAAGTCACACGCGACGGAAGTCCCGTCGTGCTGACGGCGCAGGAATTCAAGACGTTAAAGTTTTTCGTGCAGAACGCCGACCGCGTCATCACTCGCGACGAATTGTTGAACGAAGTTTGGGGATACCAGAACTATCCTTCGACGCGCACCGTTGATAACCACATCCTGAAGCTGCGCCAAAAACTCGAGAAAGACCCATCTAGCCCGGTGCACTTCCGCACCGTGCACGGGATGGGATATAAATTCGTCCGCTGACCCGCTCCGTGAAATCCTCGCTGGAATCCGCCCCTCTGGCACAGGCGGCATCCGGGGCCATGCTTGTGCCCCGTTTGCGGCTTAGGACTCGATTGCTCTTATCCATGTTGGTGGTGACGGCCGGCCTCACAACCACAAGCCTTTTACTCGTGCGGCGCAGCGTCGAGGTGAACGTGCGCCACAGCATTGCCCTCAACCTGCGGAACTCAGTGAGCGCCTTTCAGGATTTCCGGCACGAGCGGGAAACCATGCTGACCGGCGACGTCGCATTGCTGGCCGATCTCCCCCTCACGCGCGCCATCATGACAAGCCCGGACCCGGTGACCATTCAAGACGCATCGCAGGACGTCTGGCAAATTGCCGGGTTCGATCTTTTTGTCCTGGTCAACCGCACCGGACAGGTCGTTGCACTCCACACGAAAACGCCCGGATTCACGCGCGAAGCGGCTGCAAAATACTTTCAGCAGTCGCTCGATACAGAGGGCGAATCGAGCCATTGGTGGTTCGGCGATCACCGTCTTTATCAGGCGTTCGTTCAGCCGATCTACCGCGGGTCGCGGACGGAAGGCACCCTGCTCGGTTTTCTGGTCATCGGGTATGAGATCAACGACAGGCTGGCCTCCTTGGTCAGTAAAGTTGCGGGAAGTCAGGTCGTCTTTTCCTACGGCGACGAAATTGTCGCGACGACGTTGACGTCGGAGCAGAAGACCTCTGCGAATATGACGGCACTGCTGACCGGAACTTCTGAGGAGGCATCCAGGGACGTCGAGGTCGGTCGCGAACGCTTCTTGGCCACGTCCGTGCCCTTATCGAGTTCGACGGGGCCAGTACATCTCATCGTGCTCGGTTCGTATGACCAAGCCACAAAGTTCCTCGACCAGTTGAATCGCTATCTTCTTCTGCTTGGCCTCATTGCGATTGTGGTGGGAAGCGGAATGGTGTTTTTACTCTCGCACACTTTCACGCGCCCACTCGCCAGTCTGGTTTCCGGCGTGCGTGCCCTCGAAGCGGGCGACTTCCACCATCCCCTGGACTCGAGCCGCGGGGATGAGATCGCCGAGCTTACCCGCGCCTTCGACCGCATGCGGTCTAGTCTCTTGAAGAGTCAGCGTGCTTTGATCGAAGCCGAGCAACTGGCCACGATCGGACGGATGGCCAGTTCGATTTCGCATGACCTGCGCCACTCCCTTGCGGCCATCGTTGCGAATTCCGAGTTCCTGGTCGACAGTGGCCTCACTCCGGCGCAACGCGAAGAGTTGTACCAGGAAGTGCGCACCGGCGTGAACCTCATGACCGATTTAATTGATTCGCTCCTCGAGTTTGCACGGACTCGCGAATCATTAAGCCCAGCCTATGCAAATGTCGCGGACGTTATCCACCGATCGGTGCAGGCGGTGCGGTTGCATCCGCGGCATCATTCGCGATCCATCGACGTTCTGTGCGGCGGTCAGTTATCCGGGTGGTTCGACTCGCGCAAGCTCGAGCGCGCTCTCTATAACCTGCTGTTGAACGCGTGCGAGGCCGCGCCCGCCGGGGGTGGGCAAGTGGAAGTCACCGCTGCGGAGATTGGCGGGGACATCACCATCGCCGTCGCCGACAACGGTCCCGGCATCGCCGAATCCATTCGAGAGCGTTTGTTTCATCCGTTCGTCAGTTTTGGAAAAGAAAACGGGACCGGCCTGGGATTGGCCGTAGTCCAGAAAATTGTGCACGACCACGCCGGGGAAATCTCGGTAGAGCGCACTACCGATGCCAGGACAGTTTTCAGGATCACTCTGCCCGGGCGCGCGCAGGACGAATTTGGCGACAGCTCCCGGACGGGCGCCGAGTTGTCATCTGTAGCTCCAGCTCCCCCGGATCACGGAACGAATTCGATTTCAGGACCGGTTATCTAGGGCGATCGATCGTTCTCTCGCGGCCCCGGTCCGGCGATGTGCAGGAGGACACTGTGAGAAGCATGAAAACTTCTGGCGTTGCCTGGGCCGCCATGCTGGCTGCGGCCTGCGCGCTCTTATTCTCATCAGCTGCCTCGGCGCAGCAGCCTGCTCCTTCGACCGACGCGATCACGCCGCAGCTGCGTGATCTGCAGGAGCAAGTCCGCGAACTTCATGACCTGCTCAATGAAATGCGCGCGGAAAGCGCAGAATCGCGATCGGAGATGCGCCAATTGCGCCAGGATCTCGAAACTACCCGCGCACTCTTGCAGCAGACTGGCACTTCGTCGGGAAGCGAACTCGCTGCTTCGAGTCACCCTTCCCAGGCTGTGGAACCTGAAATCAGCGCCACGACCACTACGCAGCCCGGGCGGGCTCTCGAGCAGAGAGTTCAAAAACTCGAGGAGTCCGCTTCATTGACGAGGGCGAGGGTCGACGAGCAGTACCAGACGAAGGTCGAAACCGCGTCGAAGTACCGTGCCCGGTTGCACGGTATAGTGCTGATGAATGCATTCCGCAATGTCGGCGGCGCTAACAGCGTCGATTTTCCCGATTACGCGCAAGCCGTCGACCGGGGTTCGCCGCTTTCGTCGATCGGAGCTTCGCTGCGGCAATCCGAACTTGGGCTTGAGGTTTTCGGGCCCACGATCGCACGAGCGAGAACGTCGGCGGATATCCAGATGGATTTCGCCGGAGGATTTCCGGCGACCGGCAATGGCGTGAATTTCGGGATCGTGCGCTTGCAGACTGCGAGTGTGCGCTTCGAGTGGCAGCATACCTCGATTATTGCCGGGCAGGACTCGCTGTTCATCTCGCCACTCTCTCCAACTTCATTTGCGTCGTTGGCCACGCCGGCCTTTGCCTTCGCTGGAAACCTTTGGGGATGGACGCCGCAACTTCGAGTCGAGCACCGGTTCTCGATTTCGGATCGCCAGACCCTCTCCGTTCAGGCTGGCCTTCTCGACAATCTTGACTGGGAAGTGCCAGCCGATCCTTTCTATCGTTATGCGCAGGCTGGGGAACAGTCGGGTCAGCCCGCCTATGCCCTGCGAACAGCCTGGTCGCGTCCGGTTCACGAGCACGTTCTTAGTTTTGGCGCTGCCGGTTACTACGGGCGCCAGAACTGGAACTGGGATCGCTATGTCGATGCCTGGGCCGGAATGGCAGACTGGCAGATTCCTTTGTCGTCGCGATTCTCCGTCTCAGGGGAGTTCTACCGGGGCCGGGGCATCGGCGGACTCGGCGCCGGAGTTGGGCGATCGATTGTCTACAGCGCCAACTCAACTTCATTCTTTCCGCCGATTCGCGGTCTTGATACCGCCGGGGGTTGGACTCAACTGAAGATACAGCTAACCCCAAAACTCGAAGCGAACGGCGCCATCGCGGAAGACGATACCTTCACGGGAGACATACGCGGTTTCGCGACAGACGCCACCAACTTCAGCCAGATTTTCGGACGCAATCGAGGAGCGCTCGGCAACGTAGTCTTCCGGCCGCGCTCTGACCTTTTGTTATCGGCAGAGCTCCGACGGTTGCATACCTTCCCGGTCTTTAGCACGAGCAATGCAACCAGCCAGCTGAATCTGGCAGTGGGGATCTTATTCTGATGATGCTCCAACCGTTCTCGCTTTCACGCAACTTGAGCTTTGTGCTCGCCCTTTGCTTCGTCTTCCCGATTGCTGCCCGCGCACAAGCCCCGCTGCTGGCTCGTGTCGAGTTAACGCGAAACGGCTACAAATTGAAGGATGCTTCCAATGCCGTCTTGTGGCTTACGCCAGTGGCTGCAGCGACCGAAATGCCACCGCAGCAGGCAACATCCATCCCGAAATTGATTCAGAGAAACAAGAGCTTCCATCCGTCGGTGATTGTGGTCCCCGTTGGTGGCAAAGTCGAATTTCCCAATCAGGATCCCTTCTTCCATAATGTTTTTTCGATGTTCGAAGGAAAGCGTTTCGACCTTGGCCTGTATGAGAGCGGTTCTACGCGGTTCGTGCAATTCGACAAGCCGGGAATTTCATTCATCTTCTGCAATATCCATGCAGAGATGAGTGCCGTGGTGATTGCGCTGTCCACACCGTATTACGCCGTTTCAGATGCGCGGGGAGAGATCAATCTTCCTAATGTGCCTCCCGGGCGCTATAAACTTGAGGTCTTCCACTCATCCGTAACACCCGAGACTTTGCGTTCGCTGAGCCGAGAGGTGACCGTCGCCGCCGGCGACTCGACTCTCGGAACTTTCACTCTCACCGAATCCGGCACCGAAGTCGCGCACAAGAACAAATACGGGCTTGACTACGATCCTCCAGATCCAGACAGTCCGGCGTATGCAAGACCCTGAAGTCGGGGCTGAAAAGTTTCAAGGTTTCGAGGTTCCAATGTTTCGAAATCTCGGCTCCCCTCGCAACGTTGAAACCTCGAAACTTGAAAGCTTGCCCTAAGAGAAAAGGCGTGCCGTTAAGCACGCCCTTTCTCGCCTCTGTCGTTCACTGCGTTTACAACAACTCGTTCCAAGTCGTACAGGTTTATCGATGGCCGCCGCCGCTGTGCCCGCCGCCACCACCGCCACCAGAGTGCCCGCCGCCACTGCTACCGCCGAAGGAATGTCCGCCGCCGCTTGGGGCGCTGGCATGGCCTCCACCACTGTACCCACCACGCGAACCGCCACCGTAGCTTGGTGCAGCGCTGCGTCCACCTGGATATCCGCCGTAGCCGCCACGCGGCGCGCTATAGCTGGGTGCCGATCCCCGGTTTCCGGGATATCCGCCATACCCACCGCCGTTAGGACTCCGGACGATCGGTTGCCGCATATCTAACTGCGGGCGAGAGTAGTTCCCACGCCCATAGTTACCGGCACCGTATCCACTCGAGCCGTAGCCGTTGGAACCATATCCGCGCGAGCCCATCGAATTCGTACTCGGCGCAGTGCGGTTCCAGTAGCTTCCATTGCCGCGCTCGGCAGTTCCTCCAACCTGGCCACGGTATGCCCCACTATTCGCCGGAGGCGTGAACGGGCGGAATCCGCCATTGCTGCCCGAGGGCGTTGACCCGCCAACTCGCCCGGCTTCGGTTCCAGCTGCTCGCGTTCCGCCGCTGGGCGGATTGAACGGACGTTCGCCCAAACGAGCTCCGCTCTGCATGCCCGAGCCTGAATTGTTTACGCCTCGGTTTCCAGCGTTGCTCGGACTCATTCCGTGAGTTCCGGACGATCCTGCTGGCGGCCGCTGCGCAGTTCCAACAGTTCCGCGCTCTCCAAACGATCCATTCGCGCGTCCCCCTGCCGGGACCGACCCAACGTGGTTCTGCTGCATGCTTTGCCGCAGGCTCGCCGTCTGCTGCTGGAACGACGCCGGCCGAGCAACATTGTTATGCACCGATCCGAAGAATCGCTCCGAACCGCCGTTGCGAACCGTGCCCGCCGCCGCAGCACGTCCGCTGGCAGACAAACTGGCCCGCGAAGGCACCACAGGCAAATTGCCCGCCATCATGTGCGCACCATTGAGCTGTTCGCGCGTCACGCTTGCCGCCGACACACGTCCTGCGCCGAATCGACTCGCGCCCACCGTCGACATGGCGCGGTAGATATGCTCATTGTGAATGTTCATGACGTTAGAGAATCGCGTTCCTCCATGCAGCGGTCCGAATCCTCCGTAACGGCCTCCATACCAGCCGTGTCCAACCCATCCAAAGCGGCCGCCGTATCCCCCCCACCACGGATGGAACCAGTCACACGGGCCGATCGGGAACCATCCGAAACCACCCCAACCGCCCCAGCCGAATCCAAAGCCGAAACCACCGCCCCAACCCCAGAAGGAAACGTAGGCCGGTGCCCAGAACGGGTTGTAACCTGCCCAGACCGGTCCCGGCCACCATGCCCACGAATTGCCGTACCAAAACCACCGGCCATAGTGATAAGGAGCCCAGCCCCACGGCTCGTAGCCCACCCAAGTCCAGCCGTAATAAGGCTCATACGTCCAATTGCCATCGCGATACGGAACCCAGCCCTCTGGCTCGTTCGGAACCCAAACATCGCCGTAGTCGGGGACATTGCGCCAGCTGCCATACGTGTCCAGATCCTGCGCACCGGTATAGCGGTGATTTGTATGCCGCCAGGCTTGAGCATTCTGGATCAGGTGATCGCGATCCGCATTCCATCGATCCCAATCGTCAGGATCGGGAGCATTGGAAATCTTGTATTGCGCGGAGTTGGTGTCGCCGCGGATCGTCGCCATCTCGCCCGCGTGAACTTCCGTACTTCCCTGCGGCGTAGAAATTTGCGCTTCGCCCTTGCGCACGATCACGAGCGTATCGCCGTCCGGCCGCACTTCAATGCGGAAGACGCCATCGTGATGAGCGGGGTGCACAGACACGTTCGGAGTATCGATCTCCGGTTCGGCCTCGCTGTCTTTCGATACGCTATAATTTGCGATTCCCTGGGCCAATTGAATCTGAATATCTCGATGCGTCAGGTTGGCGAGATTCGCTTTTGAATTCGGGCCCAAGCGGAAGATGTTGGCAAAGTCGAGTTGCAGTTCGGTACGGCCACCATCGCCAGTTGAAACTTTATCGCCAGTCATCACCGGCTGATTAAGGGTCGCCGCCGACCAGTCACCAGAATCGCCGCGTTGCGTCGACACGTCGCCGTGAATCATGCTGACGCGCGCCACGCCTTGATCCGTCTTCGCCGGCGCCTCTCCGGTCGGTCCACCGGGCTGAGCCTCTGTAGGTTGCGCGTCGGGCGGCTGCCCGTCAGGAGGAATATCCGCACTCTGAACACTGCCCACCGGACCACCCGCCTGCCCGACTTCCATGGGAGCATTCGGCTGCTCCGACGGGCCCGTTCCGGGTTCTGTGGTTTGCGCGAGCGCGCTGAGCGAAAAGGTGCTCGCCAGCGCTAGCGTCAACACACCAAATACGGACGAATATCTCGTTTTCATAACCACCCCTGCCCACCCCGAACTGAGTTCCTGAGTACATAATTGACAGTGCGGTAATCGCAACTTCCCTGCCAAAGCCGCCTCCTTCCAACTTTTTAGATGCCTTATTTTCCAATAGTCTAGCGCTCGACAATGCGGCAGCGAGATTAATCCCCACCACGATTGGTGGACCTCGGCCAAAAGTGGTGGTTTTCAGCCACCTGCCCGTTTTCCGTTAAGCTCAGAGGAGTGTCGCCGGCCCGCCTTCGCGCCATCGAAATCGGACCGCGCTGCTTCGATAAATCGAATGGGCAACCAAGAACGACAACCGCAGAAGCGCACTGGAATGAGTTGGCAGCTTCTGGTGCGAGCCTTGCGGCATCGCAATTACCGGCTGTTCTTTGGCGGACAGGGGATCTCGCTCATTGGCACCTGGATGACCCGCGTAGCGACCGGCTGGCTGGTTTATCGGCTCACCGGTTCTGCATTCCTGCTTGGAATCGTCAGCTTCGCCAGCCAAATCCCGATTCTTTTCCTTGGCCCTTTCGCCGGCGTATGGGTCGACCGTCTGAACCGGCATCGCGTGCTGGTCGTCACTCAATTTCTCTCCATGCTGGAGTCCTTCGCGCTCGCTGGCCTGGCGCTGGCGAAGATCATTACCGTGGAAGAAGTCATCCTGTTGAATCTGTTTCAAGGCGCCATCAACGCGTTCGACATGCCCGCGCGCCAGGCATTCGTCATCGAGATGGTAGAGGACCCCCAGGATCTCGGAAACGCGATCGCGCTCAACTCTTCCCTCGTGAACGCCGCTCGATTGATCGGTCCCTCCGTCGCCGGATTGCTCATCGCGGGAGTTGGCGAAGGCTATTGTTTTCTCATCGACGGAATCAGCTACATGGCGGTAATCGCCTCCCTGCTTGCGATGCAGGTTGCGCCCCGCGCCAGAGACCACACTGAGAAGAGCGTCCTCTTCGAACTTCGCGAAGGATGGGAGTATGTCCGGGGATCGCGCCCCATCTGGTCCATTTTGTTGCTGCTCGCGCTCATCAGCCTGGTTGGCATGCCCTACACAACACTCATGCCGATCTTCGCAGGCCGCATCCTGCACGGCGGAGCGCATACGCTGGGATTTCTGATGGCCGCTGTCGGCGTGGGCGCTCTGACTGGCGCCATCACGCTGGCGGCTCGTAAGACAGTGTTAGGGCTTGGCCGTGTGATCCCGATGACGGCGGCGGGATTTGGCGCCGGGCTGGTCGGATTCGGCGCCTCCCGCTCGTTTTGGCTGTCGATGATCTTGCTCGTCGGAACGGGCTATTGCTTCATGCAGCAGATGGCATCGAGCAATACCATCCTCCAGACCATCGTCGAAAACACAAAGCGCGGCCGCGTCATGAGCTTCTACGCCATCGCGTTTCAGGGAGTGGCTCCCTTCGGCAGCCTGATCGCTGGAGCAATCGCCGCAAGAATCGGCGCCCCGCACACCCTGATGATCGGAGGCGCGATCTGCGTCTGCGGTGCGGTATTGTTCGCCTCGGAATTGCCCGCGCTTCGCCGGTTGGTACGCCCAATCTACGCGAGAATCGGAATCATTCCGGAAGTGGCTGTCGGAATTCAGTCGGCAACAGCCCTGCAGGAACGCACGCAAGACTAACCTCAGTTTACTTTGCCACCTCGAAATACTCGATAGCTGTGCGGCGCCACGTCGAAGGAGAATGCGGTCGTCGCCGGTTCCGCGGGATGCCGCGGCTTGTGAGCGTTTCCGCTGATTTGTTGTCCACTGACCAGATCGGTCAACGATGCCGCGTTCGTAGCGAGAACGGTCACATTCGTAGATTTGTCCTGAAAAGATTCCACGATGAAGGTCCCGTTGTCGTAGGCAAACAGGCTCACTTTGGCGGGACTTTCGATTCTCACTGGAAAGTTGCCCAGGATGTAGCTGCGGAGGGCGTTAAGTGTCGGCCCCGGAATGCGATAAAGGTCCGCGAAGTTTTCCGGAATCGTCATCACATACAACCTTCCGCTCCCATATTCGTTCATAAGGAGCATCGGGAAGCCGTTGTCATCGGCGATGCCGCGGACTACAGGCCACGCATCATTTGTGAGAAAGCGAAGCTGAGGAATGAGGATGGGAGCGTCGCTGTGACCAAGGTCCGTGCCCGAACCCGGGCCGAAGCCTCCAATGAAGTTGGTCGCACCAACTTTGTGATCGGTGTAGCGAATTTCGTCGAGATCCTCCACTCCCTTTCCTTCGAGCGCATGCCACAGTCCTGAGGTCATGATGACCGTCTTCCCTGCCGTGAGCTGTTGCTTCACTTCGCTGACCAGGTTCGGGTCAAACGAAGCTCCTTCGGTGAGCAGAATGACATTGGCTTGCGAGGGAAATATGGGATAAAGCTCGATTGGAATGCCAATCATCCCAAGAAAGTTGTGCAGAAAGTCTTCGCCGGTCGCATGAGGAGGGCGATAGCTGGCAATCCCGATCGGATTTCCCAGTTTGCCGGCGAATGTCTTGACCTGATCGAGCGCGTCTCCGGCAACACTGGCGAAAATCGGCTTGCCATTGCTCCGCGCTGAAATCTTCTCCCACTGCAAATTGGAAGAAGCGTTTGCCCACGGGCGCTCGCCGGGTGTAGCGTCCCGCAAAAGCAGGGCGTAATTGAACAAAGTCATTTCGCGCGCCTTGCCGAAGATCGTCAGCCAGAGTTGCTCCGCGTATCTGTCGATATAGCGGATTGAGTAAGTATCGACCCATCCTCCGCCGTTTCGTCCCGGCGCGACTTCATCGAAGTAGCGCATGATTTCGTAGCTTTCATACTGCTGCAGATTCTGGTCAGTATTGACGGGATCGCGCGTTTCGGTGCCGGTATAGATTTCGTCGAAAATCTTCGGTTGCTCGGCCAGATCGTATCCATTGCCCTGAAAGTGTTCGTACCAGTTCGGATACTTAATGATGATCTTGACCTTCGGATTCACCGCCCTGGCCGCATCAACGACCAAGTCGCGCGAGACTTCGTCCATGGTTTTGAGACGAAAATCGGTCCAGCTCAGATTTCCTTTGGCAGCAATGTCGGAGGGTTTCTTCGTATTCGCGAAAAAGAAATCGTCGAGAATGATTTCGTCAAACAACTTTGCCGTCATCTCCGACACGTGCTTAACGTACGCGCGATCTTCAGGCTTGGTATAAGTGAAGGAAACGAATTGCCCATTGTCTTCGTCGGAAAAACAAATAGCTCCAGAAACTTCGACACCTTGATCGGTAAAAAACTTTTTCACATCCGAGACGAGTGATTCATCGGCCAGCTTACGGCTCCGGTACGTCTCCAGATACACCTTGTCGACGTGCAACTGGCTGCGAATCGTGGCCCACGAAGACTCCAGCCAGTGGCGATCTTTCATTTGCAGGGTCACGCCAACGGGAATGTACACCACGGTCTTGAACACCTTCTGATTCGCCTGACCGGCGAGCGGCTTGATGGAAATTAGAAGAAGGACGAGAAGTGGTAGAACGAAAAATCGATTTTTTACTGGCGATTCTCGATTCATAGCAGGAGCATTATACGAGCCGCGGCGCTCCTGGAAAAATGAAAAAGCCCCGGTGTCAAACCGTGGCTTCAAAGGGATCTGTTTAAAGACTTCTAAGCCGCAATACACACTGCGGAAACGACAGCTACGCTTCCTTCTCCTCGTCCGCAATCCCGATCTTCGATAATCGGTAGCGCAAAGCATTTCGCGATAAACCCAGCAGTCGAGCGGCCTGGCTCTTGTTCCCGTTCGCCCGGCGCAGCGCTTCCTGCACCATCTCATCCTCCCACTGCTCCAGCGTCACGCCATCGGGTAGAAACCCGTCAACGCTTCCTCCCGCCTTCGGAGGTCGCACATCGAGATGAATATCCGATGGCTCCAGCATGTTGCCTTTGGCCAGGGCGCAGGCGCGCTCGACAATGTTCTGCAACTCGCGTACGTTCCCCGGCCAGTGATAGTTCACCAGGATCTGCATCGCCTGCGGTGTGATGCCTTCAATGGTCTTGTTCGAGTCCGTAGCGAAGCGCGAAACAAAAAGGTTTACGAGATCGGGAATGTCTTCCCTGCGCTCGCGGAGCGGCGCGATGTCGATGGGCACGACGTTGAGTCGGTAATACAGATCCTCGCGGAACGTTCCCTCCTCGAGCGCTGCCCGAAGATCGCGATTGGTCGCGGCGATGAGCCGCACGTCCACTTTGATGGTCTTAGTACCGCCGAGCCGTTCAAATTCACGCTCCTGCAGCACTCGCAACAGCTTTACCTGGATTGCCGGCGGCACGTCGCCAATCTCATCGAGAAACAGCGTTCCCTTGTCGGCCAACTCAAACTTGCCCGGCTTGCTCGCCGCCGCTCCTGTAAAAGCACCCTTCTCGTAGCCAAACAACTCGCTCTCGAGCAGGTTCTCTGGAATCGCTGTACTGTTGATCTTCAGAAATGGCCCGCGCGCACGCCGTGATTTTTCGTGGATTGCCCTCGCAATCAAATCCTTCCCCACGCCGCTTTCGCCCCCCAGCAACACGGTTGAGTTCGTCGGCGCCACCCGTTCTACCGTAGCCAATACCTCCTGCATCTTCGGGCTGCGGGCTACGATGTTGGGATGGGAATATTTCTTGCCCAAGGCCTCCCGCAGCGAGCGGTTCTCTTCGCGCAGATTGCGGACGTCCAACTCTTTGTGGATCACCATCCGCATTTCGGTCAGTGAAAACGGCTTTAATACGTAGTCGCTGGCTCCCGCCTTCATGGCTTCGACCGCCGTCTCAACGGATCCGAACGCTGTCATCACAACAATGGGGAGCGCCGCATTCTGGCGCTTCACCGTTTGCAGAAACTCGAGACCATTCATCCCGGGAAGTTTCAGGTCAGTCAGCACCAGATCGATGCTGTTTTCGGAAAGCAATTTCAAACCGCTCTCGGCGTCTCCTGCCGAGAAAGTGGTGAACCCATCCTCGCCAAGATTCAGTTCGAGCAAGCGCCGCATCTTTGCTTCATCTTCGACGATCAGAATCGCCGGCATTCTCTTTCCTTCCTGCTAAACGAAGAACTCTGTGACTCAATCAAGCCTAAGCAACCTTACAAGAGAAGCTTTTCACTTTCACGAAATCACCAGGTGCGCCGCTTCCCCGGTTTTCTGTTGTTCGCTGGCCACCGGAAAGAACATCACGAAGCGCGCCCCGCTTCCCTGCCCGTTCCCGGCGCTCTCAACCCGAATCGCTCCATGATGTCCATCCATAATCTTTGACACGATGGACAGTCCGAGCCCGACTCCGGTCTTCTTGGTTGTGACGAACGGGTTGAAGATCTGCTCCCTCAATTCAACGGGAATACCCGGACCGCTATCTTCGATTCGAACCTCCACTCCTTCGCGAGGACCGGGATTCGAGTGCACCGTCACGCGCAACGTACCTCCATCAGCACCCATCGCATCGTATGCGTTCTGCACAATATTCACGAAAGCCTGTTCGCACAACGCTTCATCCAGCGCCACCAGCGGGAGATTCGGCTCGTAGGTTTTCTCGACCTTCACAGGCGCTCCCTTCCACAAGGTCGCAACATCGGTGAGCGCCCGGTCCAACACAGCGGTGACGTCCTGCGGCGCGAGATCGGCATGAAGCGGGCGAGCGAAATCCAGAAAACGTGTCACGAGCGAACTCAGCCTGTTCGTCTCCGTGGAAATATACCCCGCGAGTTCGGCGGCCAGTGGATTCGATTCTCCGAGCTTCTGGCTCAACATCTCCGACGACCCCTTAATCACTCCCAGCGGATTGCGAATTTCGTGCGCGAGACCGGCGGAAAGCTGTCCCAGTGCGGCCAACCGCTCCGACCTCCTCGCTTCCTCCTGCGCCTGCTCCAACCGCCGATTGGTCTCGGCCAGCGTTTCCGCCAGGTCCTGGTATCGCTGCGTCTGCCGCCGGCTCTCCACCATGAAACGGTTGACGACCATCGCCGCAAGATAAAAGAAGAGAATTCGGATCGCCAGCCTGCCATAGTCTTCCGGCGTAATCTCGAATTCCAGCGCTGCCGGATACAGGTAGGCGCAATAAGCTCCGGATGCGATCGTCGTCCAGAGCAACGTCCCCAAAGGCCCGAAATATTCCGCCGCCGTGAGTATAGGCAGAAAATAAATCGGGTAGTAATAGCTATTGATCGGAATCTCTTCCGTGTGGTCCAGCAGAAGCGACGCCATCGCGATCTTGAGCAGAACCGCGTACGCGGGCCCGCGCCGGGGAACCTTCTCAACGAGCCATCCCTCCGATAGCTGGATCGTTCCGAATGCGAGCAGAATGAGCTGCTTATGCCACTCTCCCACAGGCGGGAGCAGCGCCAGCCCAGCAAGAAAGATCAGCCACAGCGCATCCATCCAGTTAATTGGGGGACGCTTGGTTTCGATCATGCCGCCGATACACCCCACGGTTCAATCATACTGAAAGTGCGCTTCCAAAAAAGAAGGCGCCAGGAGATCACTCTCCCGGCGCCCATTCGCTCAAGCCTCACATCAATGCACGGAGCTCAATCACATTACTTAGTCAGTGCTTCTTGGGCTCTGACTTCGGAGGCTCCGGCTTCGACTGTTGCTGCTGATGCTGCTGCGGAGGCGGAGAAGCCGGCCGCTGCTGCTGCCACTGGTTGAACTTCTGCTCCTGCTGACGCTCCTGCTGTTCGTTCCGTTCCTGCACAGGAGGCGCCTGGTGAACCAAGGGATGCGCTTCCTGCTGCATGGGTCGAGACTGCTGGTCAGGCCGGAAGCCCTGATTCTGCTGCGGCTCGTAGCGGTTCTGCGGCTGCTGCTCGTTCCGGTTCTGCTGCTGTTCCGGTCGATTTTCAGGTTGTGGATTGCCTTGCGCCTCGAAGCTCCGTGGTTGCGCGTTCGGCTGCACTCTCACCTGATTATTCACCGGCTGATTATTATTCGGTTGGCTGTTATTGGGCTGATTGTTTTTTGCCTGGCCGAACGAACGGAACCCAGGCGGCTGTTGCCGTACTCCCGGATTCATCTGCGCCGGCTGTGCCGGTCCCGCCGGCCGAACCAGCGCCTGCTGATTCAAGTGTCCGCCCGCCTGCGCTTGCCGCTGTTCGATCGGACGCGGCGGAGGAGGAGGCGTCCGCACTGCCACTACCGGCCGGCTGATCACCGTCGCGGGCGGACGGACCGTGACAGGCCGTCCAACTCCTACCACGCTGGTCTTGACCGGTTCGGCGGCAACAACGTGGCTCACAGGAGCCGCCACAATCTCCCGCGGTTCCACTTTCATAATGTTCTGTGCCACGGGACGGGCGTTCACAAATGCGTCGCGCGAAACTACCGTGACCCCATTGTTCACGTGCTGATTCACATACGTTACATTGTTGATGGTCGTCGTCTTGTTGATGATCACCGTGTTGTAAACGTTCGTGACTTTCGTGACATTCACTGACGTATTCGTGATGTTTACGTTGTTCACATACGCACGGCTCACGTGATATCCCGGCACATAGACTTCTCCGGGAGCCAGTGGGAACCATCCCACGCCAGCGCCCGCCGAGAAGTGGAATCCCGGCCCGCCACCCACGAAGGCGACCAGCGCCGGAGCCCACACCGGCCGCACCACCACCGGCCCCGGAACCCAGAACCATCCGTTGTTCACGAACGCCCAGCGCCCGTAGTGGAACGGAGCGAATCCCCAGGGCTCATCCTCTACCCAGGTCCAGCCCCAGGGGCCGACATACACCCAATGTCCGAAACGATACGGAGCCCACCCCATCGCGACAGCGCGTGGCCGCCAGACCTCACCATACCCGGCGGCATAGCTCCAGTCACCGTATTCGTCGAGATCCTCATATCCTGTCATCTCGCGGGAAACATAGTTTGCCGAATCCGCGTGATCTTCACGATCGTCGCGGTCGAAAGCCCAGTCATCGAACCCATCTCGGTCTGGAACCTGCCCGAGGTCGTAGTCAAGATGATCGGTTCCGTTGAAGGTCGCTGTTTGTCCAGCGATCACGTTGTACGTGAATCCTCCGCCGGTTACGCGCCCACGGCCATGCCAAACTGTCGTGATCGTCTGACTTCCGTCCTGGCTGACATCAATCCGGTACTCGCCCGGCTGCAACAGAGTAAAAGCAATATTCGGTGTATCGATCTCATAGGTGTCGTCATCATCGACGTGTCGAACGCGCACGATCAACGAGCCCTGCGCTAAACGGACCTGCGTGACCGTGTCATCGAGTTCGAGGAAGGTGATCCCTGTTTGCGAACCAAGGTGCAGCGCAGCCGATCCTACGTGGACTTCAGCCCGCGAATCCTGATCGGCCCACAAGTCGTCGCCGGTCACCATAGGACGGTTGGGGACGGCTGTGACCCAGTCGTCCTCTCCGGCAGGACGAAACGAAATCGAGCCCTGGGCGTAGTTCAAGCGCGCAACGCGTCCGGGAGGGTCCTGCCCCTGATCGTCGTCCTCATCTTGTGCGCGCGTAATGGTAGAGAGTTGCAGTACGAAGGCGAAAACTGCCATGAAGGCCAAAAAGGCCCACAACTTCTGCGTTTTCATATTCACGCCCCTGAAATAGCGATTGCTATCTCCCGATGTTACCTACATGCGTTGTAAACACGATAGAGCTTTTTTAGTTTCCTCTGCACCATAAGTGATTGTTTAGAGGGCGCTTGCGGAAGATTCAGGAACACCATTCTAGGAACGTTGATCGCCCACGCCTTGCTGCAGTCGACAAAGGAGCTCGGCAAGTTGCTGGTGGCCGCTGGCAGAGACGTAGCAAGCTACGTCTCTACGCGGAGATTATGTCGGGGAATCAACTCTTCATCTTCGGCCGCTGGCAGGCGTCCACGATCTTCTTGGGATCGATCGCTTCCTGATCCACCTGCTCTTCCAGAATCTTCCCATCTTTTCCGATCAGGAAGTTCACGCGGCGGGGAGCCTGGTATTCGTCTTTGTAGATTCCGTACTCGCGGGTGACCTTGCCGCCCCAGTCGCTCAACAGGGGGAAAGTAACTCCAATTTGGTCGGCGAAGGCTTTATTGGAAAACCAGCTATCCATGCTCACACCCAGGACCTGGGTGTCGGTCGCTTCCAGCTCTTTAAGGTGCTGCTGGAAGTTTTTCATCTGCTTTGTTCAACCACCCGTAAACGCGAACACATAAAACGCAAGCACGACATTTTTCTTCCCGCGATAGTCGCTAAGTTTCACTTCCTTGAGGTCATTTCCGTCGGAATACTTGAGAGTAAAGTCCGGCGCAATGTCTCCCACCTTGGGCATGGAGAGCCCTTCCTTGCTCTGTGCTGACATCGACGCTGTCGTCAGCAGCATTCCTGTCAGAAACAGTCCTGCAAGTGAACGCCTGATTTGCATGGAACCCCCCTGTGCCCCAGCATATCTTCCGGCGGCCGGGCCGTAAACTCGAAAGTCACTGACCGGCCTTTACTTCAGATTGCTCAGCGCCACATAAAACAGTACAGTGCTGTTCAGACTGCGGAATTGACTCGCGAACGCCGCTGAGTGATTCCAAATCGCGATGAGCATTGCCACTCTGAACGAGATCTTCTTCACTGCTGTCGAGCGCAATCTCGACCGCATGATGCTCTATCGCGAGGCTGGCAAGTGGGTGCCTATCTCGTCGTGCGAGTTCGCGCGGTGCGTCGCGCGTCTTGCACATCAATTGCAGAATTGGGGAATCCGCCGGGGCGACCGCGTCGCCTTGCTGAGCGAAAACCGGCCGGAGTGGCCGATGGCGGATATCTCCAGCCTTCTGCTTGGCGCCGTCACAGTCCCGCTCTACACCACCCTCACCGCTGAGCAAACTGCATTCATGCTGAGGGACTCCGGTTGCCGATTGATTTTCCTCTCCTCCGATCAGCAGCTTCGCAAGATCCTCTCCATCCTCCCCCAGACGCAGATCGAGAGAATCGTTGTCATGGATCCCCTGAACCTCGTCGGCGATCTTGCACCGTTTGCCGACAGGTGCACGACCATGGCGCAAATCACAAATTCTGACTCCACGGAACGCGATATTCTCGGCCTCGAAATCGAATCCTGTGCCCGCTCCGTCGGTCCCGACGATTTGGCGACCATCGTCTATACCTCGGGAACGACCGGAACTTCCAAGGGCGCGATGCTGACGCACGGCAACATCGCCTCCAATATTTCATGTTCGCTTCTCGGATTCGACATCCGTCCGGGCGACGTCAGCGTCTCGTTCTTGCCGCTTTGTCACATTACGGCCCGGCACGTGGACTTTTCCCTCATCTACCACGGCGTAACTCTGGCGTACTGCGCGTTCATGGACCGCTTGCCCTCGGCTCTGCTGGAGGTGCAACCTACGTTTTTTGTCGCCGTGCCCCGGGTCTACGAAAAGATCTACGGCCAGGCATTAACCAAGTCGAAAGGATTTCCCAAGCGTTCCATCTTTCAATGGGCTCTTGGAGTCGGCCGCAAACACAAACCGGAGATTCTCGCCGGCAAAACTCCAGCATCGGCAAGTTGGAAAATTGCCAACAAGCTTGTCTTCTCCAAAATCCGCGGCGGAATGGGCGGCCGCGTCACAACTTTCGTTTCTGGCGGGGCCCCGCTCGGCCGCGAACTTGCCGAGTGGTATGCCGATGTTGGAATCCGCATCCATGAAGGCTATGGCCTCACAGAAACCTCCCCGGTGATCGCAGTCAACACACCGACCAATCATCGGATCGGAACCGTAGGAAAAATTCTTCCCAACCTGGAAGTCCGCATTGCCGAAGACGGAGAAATCCTCGTGCGCGGTCCTTCCGTTTTCAAAGGCTACTGGAACCGCCCTGAAGAGACGAAAGCGGCCTTGGAGAATGGATGGTTCAAGACTGGCGACATTGGAAGCATTGATGCTGACGGATACCTTTCCGTGACCGACCGAAAAAAGGAACTGATCAAGACATCTGGCGGCAAATTCATTGCGCCCCAGCCGATCGAGAACGCGCTGAAACTAAATCCGTACGTCGGGGTCGCCGCCATCATCGGCGACAAACGTAAATTTGCCGCGCTCATCGTATCCCCGAATTTTGCTCGTCTGGAAGAATGGGCTCGCGAGAAAGGCCTATCCTTCTCCACTCGGGCCGAACTCGTTTCACACTCCGAAGTGCAGGCTCTGTACCAGGGAGCCGTCGAAGAGATCAACAAAAATCTGGCCCGCTTTGAGAAACTCAAACGCGTCATCGTCGTCTCTGATGAGTTTTCCGTAGAGAACGGCACTTTGACGCCCACCCTCAAGCTGCGCCGCCGCGTCGTCGAAGACCGGTACCGGCAGCAGATCGACGAACTCTACGCGCAGGCCGAAGCAGCAACCATCGCCTGAGAGCCGGTTCTCCTCTCCTTTCGAGTTTCGTCTCGCCCTTCTCTGATCGAGACTCATTCCGAAGACCCGCGCTCTCTCCAGCGCGCCGAGGGGATCTCCGCTGGCACCGACGCAAGGGACTGCTCCTAGAATGCGATTGGGCGAACTCTTTGCTCTGCTGAAAATCCGCGGCCAACTGCCCACTTCCCTTACAGGCTCATACCGGGTCCTTCTACTTAAAAGTCCGTATTCACCCTGAACGCTCACGCCCCTACCTTGTCCACTGAAATAAAAACGCCGCAGGAGGACAACCTCGCATGTTGTGGACTATCTTCGTGATCTTGTTGGTGCTTTGGCTGTTGGGTATGGTCAGTTCCTACACGCTGGGCGGATACATCCACATTCTGCTGGTGGTCGCGATCGTGGTCGTTCTGATCCGCGTGATTCAAGGACGCAATCCGGTTTAACCAGCTTTCGGGTTCCCAGTGACATAATCTAGTTTCCGGAGGCCAAACAATGAAGACTCTTCCCATGATTGGCATTGTGCTCGTGATTCTCGGAGTGCTTTCGTTTGTGGTGCCCATTCCTCACACAGAAAGTCATGGGGTAAAAATCGGAGACGCCAAGATAGGCGTGCAAACGCAAAGCAGCGAAAAACTGCCGCTTCCCGCCAGCGTCACGCTGGTCGGCGTCGGTGTCCTGGCGCTTGTCCTGGGATCAAGGAAAAACTAAGCAACTATCGTCTGGCTTTGTAACCCTAAGCGGAGCAGTGAGTCCACAGGGTGGACTCACTGCGAATCCCCAGCATCCCCACCATTTCACGCCTCTATCAAACTGCACGCCTAAACACAGCCGAAAGCCGCCCAAGCGCATACAATATCCCCATGTCGGACTCATTGATGATAGCTGGACGCTCTTTCCGCTCCCGGCTCATTGTTGGCACGGGGAAATACAAATCCTTTCAGGAAACAGCACGTGCTCTGGAAGCCAGCGGCGCCGAAATGGTCACCGTTGCCGTGCGCCGTGTGAATCTCGATCGCAGCAAAGAATCCCTCCTTGACTACATCGATCCCACGAAATACTTCCTGCTTCCGAATACCGCAGGTTGCTACACCGCCGATGAAGCTATCAGGGCCGCCCGTCTTGGCCGCGAAGTCGGCCTCTCAGATTGGGTCAAGCTCGAGGTCATTGGCGATCAAGCCACGCTTTATCCCGACGTCCAGGCCACGCTGGAGGCGACACGCGTGCTTGTGAAAGAAGGATTCACGGTTCTGCCATATACCTCGGACGACATTGTCTTTGCCAAGCGCCTCATCGACGTGGGCGCAGCAACCGTAATGCCGCTGGGCGCTCCGATCGGGAGCGGCATGGGCATACAGAATGAGGCGCACATCCGCATTCTCCGCGAGATGATCTCGGGCGTTCCACTGATTGTGGATGCCGGCGTCGGCACCGCATCTGACGCAGCAATCGCGATGGAACTCGGCGCAGACGCTGTATTGATGAATACTGGTATCGCCAACGCACAGGACCCCGTGCTGATGGCCGAGGCGATGAAGCACGCTGTGATCGCCGGACGCCAGGCTTATCTCTCAGGTCGCATGTCGAAAAAGCTTTACGCGACCGCCAGTTCGCCGTTAGAAGGCGTAGTGCGCTAACAAGTACCCTCACTGGAGGTAACGTTTAATTGTTGTCGCGCCGTTCGTAGATACGTGGCTCGCAACGTCTCTTCGAACCACGTCCACAAAGCCAATCCCCGCGCGAAAGCAGCGTAAGGCCCATCGTGACGAAAAGGAAAAAGGCGGCCGAAAGGCCGCCCATATGTTTTCCTGGTTGAAAGCTATCTACAGCATTTTCACGCTTTCGACCTTGATCGAATCTTTGCCCATCGATCCGGTGACAGCGACGTGGTGTCCCTCGTGCCCCTTCAGGGCGTCGGGGTTCTCGACCTGCAGAACTTTCTGATCGCCATCGGTGACGACAACCATCTTGGCGCCAGCCGAAAGGCATTTCTTGGTGCAGGCTTCGCCGCCGGCATTCGCGCCCTTGGCCCCACATTTGTCGTCAACAACCCATCCCTTGACGGTTGCGCTCTTCCCCATGTCATCAAATGCCATTGCGGACAAAGCGAGCAGGAAGCACACCGCAAGACAGATCAGCAGCACTTTTCTCATGGCCGGTTTTCTCCTTTGAAATTCAGTTTGCGGCCCCACACCGCAAAATCGCACAGAGGTTTTGGTCGAGTCCCCCAGGGACCCGGTCGCCGTGTGATGGTGAGTTGAGGCGTCTGCACTATACCACAGCAGATACTGGGCGATTGTCACCGCTTTCCGCGCGCGCCCGGGCGAACTTGCTCATCGAGAAATTCTGACGCTTATTTTTTCGTAGTGTGATTTACCGCAGGGGCGGCAGGCTTGGGTTGGGCAGGAGGTACGTACACATATTCCCCCGGCTTCGCATATCCGAGTTGCTCGCGCGCCTCTTTTTCGATGGCTTTCTGATCGCTCTTCAATCCCTGGATTTCTTGCGTGTACAGGTCGTTTTCCCGCTGCACTCGATCAAGTTGCTTCTGCAACGACTCAAATTCGGCCCGTTTCTTCTTGTAGACGACCATCCCGTTGGCGCCAAACATAACATGCACAAACAAGGAAACAGCCATGACTGCAATCGCAATAGTGGCGATGCGGCGGCGCCAGAGGTAGACCCCCATGAAAAACGGGCGAAGCCGTGTAATCCACGACTCCGCGAATGCCTCAGCCTGCGGCGCGCGCTCCACAACAGCGCGAAGCCCGTCCTCGGGACGGGGAAATCTCCGGACTCTCGCAATCGGCTTCAAAAGATCGCACTCACTCAAAGATCCAATGCTTCGCGGCCGTGCTCAGCTTCTCCAGGCCGCGCTCGCTCCGCGCTTCGGTGTAGACGCGCACCACGGGCTCGGTCCCCGAAAGCCGGTAGCAAACCCACGAACCGTCACTGAAGACGAGCTTCAGTCCGTCGGTCCGCACGACCTGACCAACCTCGTGGCCGCAGAATTCTTTTGGATCTTGCCTTAACTTTTCAGTGAACTTCTCTTTCACCTCGGGCGTCAATCGGAAGTTCTCCCGCATCGGATAATAGGAACCAACTTGATTACTGATCGCCTTCAGTTGTTCACCTAGAGACTTGCCTCGCTTTGCCATCGCTTCGCAACAGAGCAACCCTGCCAGCAGACCATCTTTTTCGGGAACGTGATGTCGTATCGACAATCCTGCGCTCTCTTCCCCGCCAATTACGATCTTGTCTTGCATGATGAGTTCGCCGATGTATTTGAAACCGACGGGCGTTTCGTGAAGCTCGACGCCATGCGCCTGAGCCAGTGCATTGATGAGGTTGGTCGTGGCCACCGATTTCGCGACTCCATTTTTCCAGCCACGGCTTTCGACTAGGTAATCAAAAAGCAGGGCGATGACATAGTTCGGTTGCAGAAACGTCCCATCTGCGTCCACGATACCGAAGCGGTCAGCGTCGCCATCGGTCGCGATGCCGATCTGCGCTCCCGTCTCGCGCATCTTCTTGCGAAGATCTTCGAGCAGGTGATCGTCGGGCTCAGGCGCGTGCCCGCCGAACAGCACATCGCGGTAATCGTGCACCGTCGCTACCTCAACTCCCGCCGAGCGGAGAAGTTCGTCCGAGTAGCCGCGCGCGGCACCCCACATAGGATCGAAGGCCACGCGAAGTCCGGCCTTGCGGATCGCCGCAAGGTCGACAACTTCTCCGAGCCTCTTCAAATACCCGGGCTTTGGATCAACCGACTGCTTTTCCGCCGGCGTTGAGTTCGACGCGCTCGCGTTTCCCTCATCTCCTGCCTTGATCTCGGCTTCGATCTTCTTCGTGACCTCAGGAAGTGCCGGGCATCCGTCTGCGGTCGAAAACTTGATTCCGTTGTACTCGGGGGGATTGTGTGAGGCAGTGAAGTTGATAACGCCATCGGCCTTGATCTGCTTGACGGCGTAGGCAAAGGCAGGAGTCGGTGCGGCTTCGGCGACGACGAGCGGCGAGATGCCGTGCGCGGCCAGGATCTCGGAGGCCATCGCGCAGAACGTCTCGCCCAGAAACCTTGGATCGCGGCCCACGATGACCCGCGCTCCAGAAGGTTTCTGCGATGCGACATAACGTGCGATTCCGGTTACGGCCCGCCGCACGTTGGCATAGGTGAACTCTTCCGCCATAACGGCGCGCCATCCCGAAGTGCCAAACTTGATTTGCGCTAGCATCCAGTAAGACCTTTCTTCCGCAGGTGTCAGCTTACCTCTGAAAACCGTGTCGCCAGACGATCCAGGATCGTTAAGCCAGAAACATTATGCGCCTCGGCGGAGGCGCCAATCATCGTGGTAATCCTTGATAATCAGCCCGAAGAGGCTCGATGGCGAAGGTGATTCTAATATGACTGATAAAAGGATCGTGCTCACAACTTGCGGATCCGAGGAAGAAGCCGGCAAGATTGCCCAATACCTCGTCGAAAACCGGTTGGCAGCGTGCGTGAATATCCTGCCTCAGATGCGGTCGGTGTATCGCTGGCAGGGCAAAGTGGAATCGGCGCCAGAATGGCTGCTGCTGGTAAAGACCATCGCGCCCAATTTCGAGCGGGTTCGTGACGCGATCCGCACTCTCCACAGCTACGAAGTACCGGAGTGCGTCATGCTCTCGATCGAGGACGGAAGCAGTTCCTACCTACAGTGGATTGAAGACTCGGTGGAGAGAGCCGACTGAGACTAGATTCGCCGGGCTGTTTCCATTGTCAGACACTTCATTCGGGCACGCGGCCGTGCAGATTCAGACGCCAATAGTCGAGGGAGAATGGGGGATCGTCGGCGGCGGACTCTTCGGTCAGGATCGTCATGTACGCGGAGCGTTCCTGTTCGGTGGGAATATTTTCGACTTGGCGCCGGAGAACGATGTTCCGGACGAACTCGTTGTAGTGTTCGGGTCCGTCGAGCTGTGTGAGCGCGGGCTCAACGGACGTCTGAACTTCGACAAAACCAGCGCGCTGTAAGGTAGATGCCGCTTGTTCCGCATCCTCGAAGTTCCAGGGCTCGCGGAATCCCTGGAAGTAACGCGCAAATTTCGGAGTCGTCGCGAGGTCGGCCGCTCTCTTCCGCAAACGGGCAACATTCGGACCGCCTCCGCATTGCGCCTCGAGCCATCCACCGGGAACGAGCGCATCTCTCAGGTTGGCAAAGAGGCGATCGTGATCGAGCACCCAGTGAAACGCGGCGGTGCTGACGATTCCGTCGAACGCGCGTACGAAAGGCAGGTGCAGGAAGTCACACGCGAGCAGGCTTACACGATTGGCAAATGGCGAAAGATGGTTCCGCGCAGAAGTAAGCATGTTCAGGGAAAGATCGATGCCAACGACACGACCGCGGGGAAGGGCTTCCAGAAGTTCGGAGGTGAGGAGTCCGGTTCCGCATCCTGCGTCGAGAACGAGTTCATCTCCGCGGAGTTGAAGGCGCGAAAGGACCTTTTTTCCCCAGCTGATTTGCGGCGCGGAGAGACGGTGGTATACGGACGAGTTCCATTCACGGAAGCCGGGTTGTTGCGCGTCAGACAAGTTCGACACAGGGGCTAAAGCCCATTCAATTTTCGCCTCGACGCGGCCCCTTCGGCAGGCTCAGGGCAGGATCTAAAGGACCGCTCTGCCACGTTAGGCTCTTACTTACTTTTCTCACTCACATTGCGGCGAGGGCTTGGTCGAGATCCTCGACGATATCTTCTACGTTTTCGATGCCGACGGAGATCCGCACTAAGCCGTCAGTGATGCCGATGGCTTTGCGTCCTTTCTGACCGAGGGCTGCATGTGTCATCGTTGCGGGATGGGAGATGAGAGTTTCCACGCCGCCCAATGATTCGCCGAGCGAACAGATGCGGACTTTCTTCAGCAATTTGTTCGCGTTCTTCAATGAGCCGGTTTCGAAGGTGATCATCGACCCGAAGCCCAGCATTTGTGTTTCGGCCAGTTCGTGCTGCGGATGGTCGGGCAATCCCGGGTAGAAGACCGCTTTTATTTTCTTGTGACGCGAGAGGAAATCCGCCACAATGCGGCCGCTGCGGTCGTGGATCTCCATGCGGGCGGCCAGCGTCTTGACGCCTCGCAACACCAGCCAGCATTCGAAGGGCGAGAGAATCGCGCCGGAGGCCTTCTGCAAGAACGCGAGTTTTTCAGCGTGTTCCGGTTTCGAGCAGACGACAACCCCGCCTAAACCATCGCTATGGCCGTTGAGAAACTTGGTGGTCGAGTGGACGACGAGACTCGCGCCGAGGGCCAACGGTTGCTGAAAGTAAGGCGACATAAACGTGTTGTCGACGGCGAGGTCGACTTTCCTGCGGCGGCAGATGGAGCCAATCGCGGCGAGATCGCTGATCCGCATGAGGGGGTTGGTCGGCGTCTCGACGAAGACCATTCGGGTATTCTTGCGAATCGCCCGCTCGACGTTGCCCGCGTCGGTCGTGTCGACATAGGAGAACTCGAGGCCGAAATCACTCATTACCTGATTGAACAGGCGCGGCGTGCCTCCGTAGAGATCGTTCCCGCAGACGACGTGGTCGCCCGATCTGAGCATGTTCACGATGGCGTGGATCGCGGCCATGCCGCTGGAGAACACGCGAGCGGCGATACCACCTTCCAGCACCGCGAGGTTCTGCTCAAGACGGGTACGCGTCGGATTGGAAACGCGGGAATACTCGTATCCCTTGTGCTCTCCGATGCCCTGCTGGACGTAGGTGGAGGTGGGATAGATGGGGACAGTCACCGATCCGGTCAGTGGATCGGGTTCCTGCCCGGCGTGAATGGCGCGAGTGGCGAAGCCTGTCTTTCTGTTCATCGATTCCGTTTCGGAAATTTCGGGAAGAAACGGGGTATCCCCCTTCCCCCCCGATCTATTGAAATCAGGAGCTTATGCCGAAAATTCAAAATAATCTTTGCGACTCAATGCGCTGCAGGCAAAATCTTGGTTCTAAAGAAGTTGTCGACTCTGGTCTACTATCGATCCTCACATTGAACAGGATCGTTGATGGATCAGGGCAGAGTCAAGGTTATGTGAACATTGCGGAAAATTTTGATTGTGGAAAGCGCTATGTCATTCCTGGCATATGTCACGCTGATAATTGAATTTTGCCTCTTCCAAATATGTCACTGTCGAAATTATGGTTTTGTTTGAAGGATCGAAATGAAAAGTGTTCTGAGCGCATTTGTATTTCTGCTCGTGAGTCCGGCTCTGTTTGCCCAGGGAACGGTAAGAAACAATTCCCTAGAGGCCTCGGAGTGGCCGAACTACGGAAATGATCCGGGCGGGATGCGTTATTCCCCCCTCGCGCAGATCAACAAGCAGAATGTGACTCAACTGCAGGTTGCGTGGACATTCCACACGGGCGACGTCTCGGATGGCAAAGGCGAGCGTCGGCGCAGCGGTTTCGAGAGCACTCCCGTCCTCGTCGACGGCACACTGTACGTGACGACCCCATTCAATCGAATCCTCGCGCTCGACCCTATCACAGGAAAGCAGCGGTGGGCTTTCGATCCGAGGGTCGATCCAACGTGGCAATCAGGAGATGGGCTGGTCAATCGAGGGGTGGCAACGTGGCTGGACGGGAAGCGTCCGTCTGGCGAGCGGTGCCGGCGTCGTATCTTTGAGGCGACGATCGACGCGCGCCTGGTGGCGATCGACGCTGCCGATGGCAATGTTTGCGCAGATTTTGGCAGCGGAGGTGAAGTGAGCCTGCGGGATGTTCCTGCATTCCACGCCGGCTGGTATCACATGACTTCACCGCCCGTGGTAGTGAGTGGCGTAGTGATCGTCGGCTCGGCGATCGATGACAACGCGCGCAAAGACATGCCGAGTGGAGTGGTACGAGCCTTTGACGCGCGCACCGGAAAATTACGCTGGAGCTGGGACCCCATTCCGCCGAACACTTCTTCTAACGGGAAATGGAATAGCGGAGCCGCCAATGCGTGGTCGCTAATGACGGTCGATCCGGAACGGAATCTGGTGTTCATTCCCACCGGCAGTGCGAGTCCTGACTTTTTTGGCGGTCAGCGCCCGGGCGACGACAAATGGGCGAACTCGGTGGTGGCGCTGCGCGCCAGCAGCGGCGAACTAGTGTGGGGCTTTCAACTCGTCCATCACGATCTTTGGGACTACGATGTAGCGTCTCCGCCACTGATGGCGACCATTGAGCACGACGGGAAGCGAGTTCCGGTAGTCATCATTGGGGATAAAACCGGCTTTCTTTTCGTGTTGGATCGCGAAACCGGGAAACCGATCTTTCCGGTCAACGAGCGCCCTGTGCCAAAGAGTGACATTCCTGAAGAGATGGCTTCGCCGACACAGCCTTTTCCCGTCGCTCCGCCAGCGCTCGTGAAACAGAAGTATTCCGCCGACGATGCCTGGGGGATCGACGCAGAAGATCGCGCCGACTGCCGAAAGCAACTGGAAAGCCTTCGCCTGGACGGAATTTTCACGCCCCCCAATCTCAGCGGGACGCTGTCGGTGCCAGGCAACATCGGCGGGATGAACTGGAGTGGCTACGCGTTCGATCCGAAGGCGGGCGTGCTGTTCGCGAACGTGAACAATCTGCCGTACAAGGTCCGGCTGATTCCGCGGGCGGATTTCGAAAATCGCGGGAAGCGAACCAACGAGCGCATCTCAGAACAGGGTGAGTATGGAGGACAAATAGGCACGCCCTATGCAATGTTTCGGCGTCCGCTATTCTCGCCGAAGTTCATCCCGTGCATCCCTCCACCGTGGGGAACGCTGACGGCGGTCGACATGGTGCACGGCACGATCAAGTGGCAGGTTCCGCTTGGTTCGTGGCACGAGGGCCTGCCCCCGGGGAACATCAGCCTGGGAGGTCCAATCGTCACGGGCGGTGGATTAGTGTTCGTAGCCGGAACCGCTCTCGATCCGCACATCCGCGCTTTCGATACGGAGACCGGCAAGGAACTATGGAGCGCTCAGTTACCGGCCCCGGGACATGCCACGCCCATGACCTACCAGGTTGGGGGAAAGCAGTTTGTAGTTATCGCGGCGGGCGGCCACGCAAAAATTGAAGAGGAATCGTTAAGCGACGCGCTGGTCGCCTTCGCGCTGCCCTAGAGTTGCTGGCCGCGCGTGGATACTAGAAGGTTGTGGTGAGGCGCACCATTACGCTGCGGGAGGGGCCGATGGCATTTCCTGAGAAGAGGCCGCCGAAATCGATGACGTCGACAACGTTGGTGAGATTTTCGCCGTCCATCTGAAAGCGCACAGTCAAACGATCGGACTTGTGAAGGTCCGCACCTATCGATGCATTTAACTGGAAGGTGGGATAGATGCGACCTTTCGCGAAATTCACGCGATCTACAACCTGCCGGCCGTACGTCTGGACTTCGCCAGTGACGCATTGGTCGAGGGTCAGGCTTGGGTCACATTGAAACTCGAAAGGCAAACCGCTGTCGAATTGCACTCCCCCGGCAACCCACAGGCGCGGAGCGATCTGATAGTGGAGACGCCCTCGGATGCTGTTGCGCTGATCCTGAGAAACTGGAAAGTATCCGGTATTCGGTATCGAAGCGTCGGCACCGAGAAAAAGCCCGCCGGTCACGGGGTTCCAGGCATTGCCCACCTCGTAGGAATAACTTAGAAATCCGGAAAACTTTCTCCATTCCGGCAAGTTCAGCTTTGCCTCCGCGCCATAGATGATGGCTTTTCGAAATGCGATCGGGAAACTGATGGTTGTGTTGTCGATCTGGTCGTCATCGGCAAAGTTGTTGATTGCGCGGCGGAAGTAGTTGGCGTCGAGCCGAACCTTGGCGAGAAAAACCTTGGTCAGCCCCACTTCGAAGTAGTTCCCTTCGGAAGGTTGAACCGGCAACTGGAGCGAGACGGGGTTCAGAGTTGTAGCGGCTGTCGAGCTGGAGAGCAGAAGGTTTTCGAACGATGGCGTCTGAAAAACGCGGTCAAACGAAACATGAAGAATCGCGCTCGCCGAGGGGAAATAGCGCGAGATGGCCAGGCGCGGCTCAAGTGCCAGGCGGTTGACGAGGAGCTGGTAGTGGTCCCAGCGGAGACCGGCCTGCACGGTCCAGTTGCCTTTACGAATCAAATCCTGGACATAGACCGCCTGCTCGAGATCGGGACGTTGCGCGAGGAAGCCGAAGGCGCGCGGCGTGCCGGGATCGAACTGCAGCGGGTCGGTAATGCTGTAATTGAAATTTTCGTGCAGGAAGAGGTTGTCGGATTCGACTCCGGCCTTGAACTCGTGTTGACCGTGACTGATCGTAATGCTGCCTTTGAAATAGCCTTCGCGAAAGCGATTGTGCTGCACAATCTCAATCGGCGTCGAATCAGGGTTGGAAAAGAAATCGTTGGCGTTGTCGCGGACCATGCCTCTCAGATCGGCCAGCGCGTTGGAGGAAAACGTGTGCTGGTATGAAGCGATGCCCATCGTCTCCAGATTGTCGGCGGTCTGAAGTTGTCCGGCGGCCTGCTGGAGCTGCTCATTGGGAAGTTCATAGCGGGAAAGGTCGTGGCGAATGCTGAGCCTGAGACGATCTTTGGTGGTCAGATCGCGTTGGTAGCTCACCGAGAAGTCGCCGAGCGTGCCGCGATTGGTGTAGTTCTGAACGACAACGGGATTCAGGTAGTGACTGGTCATGTCTCCGCTGGCACCGGCGGTGAGGGCGCTTTTGCCCCACGCATATTGCGTTCTCGCGAAGGCTCCCGCGGAATCGTAACTACCGCCGGAGAGCGCGAGTTCTCCGTGAAGGCCGGATTGGGGGTCTTGGAGGGTGTTAACCTCGACTACACCGCCCATTTTGCGTCCATATTCCGCGGGAATTCCGGCGGTATAGATACTGATGGATTGGACGTCGTCGGCTTCAATCTGCGGACCGAAGCTGGGAGAGCGATTGTCAGTGAGCGGGATGCCATCGACTACGAACTGAGTCTGGTATTCGGAGCCGCGCGGATGCAGGACGGCGTTGCCTTCGTAGAGCCATCCGGGCTGGGAGTTGATCAGAGCCTGAATTGACCGGCCAGGAATGGAGCTGGCACGCTGCTGGATCGACTCTAAACCGACTTCGCTGACGGAACCGGCTTGCTCCGGGTTGATGAGAGTGTCTGGAGCAACTACGGTTACGGTCTCTCCGGAGGCAGCGACCTTCAACTGAATCAGGTGCTCGGTGGGAATCGAGGAATGGATGTCGACGGAGTGGGAGATCTTCGCGAAACCGGGATGCTCGATCTCGAGTTGATAGACGCCAAAGGGAAGATGCTGGAGGGTCAGAGCGCCTTGATCGTCAGTGATGAAGATGTGCCTATATTGATTAGCTCCACTGACGATCTGGATTACGGTCTTCACGGCGAGGCCGGAGGGATCCGTAACTCGGAGGCGCAATTCGCCGCTGTTGCTCTGAGCAGGAAGAAGTAACGGGAAGGAAAGAACGAGCGCGAGAATCTTTGCTACGAAAGTAAGGCTTCCAGGAGTCAAGAGTGAATTCGTGGGCGACGGTCCCTTCTTAGGGGCTATATCCCTGCGCCTTCGTTTGCCCTAAACGACGCAGCCGGGAAGGCGCGGCCGTTCGAAGCGAGTCGATGACATATGAGTTGCATCCCGTTGTTAAATTCCGCCTTCGAAGATCTTTTTGGAGAGATAGCGTTCGGCGGAATCGGGGATGATGGTCACGACTCGCTTCCCTGGCCCAAGCCGCTTGGCGATCTGGAGCGCGGCGAATACAGCGGCTCCGCCGCTTGATCCTGCCAAGACTCCTTCCTTCGCGGCCAATTGCTTTACGGTGCTGAAGGCATCTTCGTCGTAAACCATCATGACTTCGTCGCAGACATCACGGTCAAAGGTTTTCGGAATGAAGCTGACACCGATCCCTTCGACTTTGTGCGGACCGGGCTGGCCTCCGCAGAGGATCGATCCCTGCGTCTCGACCGCAACAGTGTGCACGCGGGGCAGCCTCTCTTTCAGAAAGCGAGCAATCCCGGTGAATGTCCCGCACGTGCCGCAGCCAAGCGCGATGGCATCCATGTGCCCATCCATCTGATCGAAGACTTCGCGTGCGGTGGTTTCGTAGTGGAAATCGGGGTTAGCCATGTTTTCGAACTGCCCGGCCATAAAGGCGGAGGGATCGCCGGCGACCAGCGCTTTGGCTCGTTCAATGGCACCTTTCATACCCTCGGCGTCCGGGGTGCGTGTGACCTCGGCGCCGAGGGCACGCATGATCATGACTTTTTCCTGCGAGAAATTTTCCGGGACGAATAGTTTGACCTTGTAGCCGCGGTTGACGCCGATCAGCGCCAGCCCGATGCCCGTGTTGCCAGCGGTGGCTTCAACAATCGTTCCACCGGGAAGCAACCTGCGTTCCTGCTCGGCGCGGCGAATGATGCCGATGGCGGCGCGGTCTTTCACACTTCCGCCTGGATTGAGGTACTCGAGCTTGGCGAAGATGTCGGCCGTTCCGGAGAGGACGAGCCGCTTCAGCTGCAACATGGGCGTCTCACCGACCAGTTGAGTGATGTCGTCGGCGACGCGCAGGCGAGACATTGCAGGAATTTTCGAACCCACTTTCCAAGGTTACGAGGGCCGCGGAAAATCGTCAATCTACGAGGGTAACTGGAAATTTCGGTGCTGCCGTGCCGAGCATGAACTCGTCCCAGTTGGGGCTGTGAATCTCCGCAGGATGATTTCGTTGCCGGGAGATCCCTCCCCTGGCTGAGGAACGCCGGGCTTCGGGATGACGCCCTTGATCGTAAGACTTCTCGTCAGCTCGAGGCACCAGCTCACTTTGCCCGCAATGCGGGAAGCAGTCCAAGAAGCGCGGGCAGGCAGCTATAATTCGACGCACTCTCACATGGAAAGGATCCGCATGCGACGCCTGGCCGCATTGTTTCTGACCTGTACCCTCGTCTTTTCACCGTTATCTTTCGCCGATGAATCTTCCCTTGCTGGATACGCGCTGCGTTCGAGCCAGACTGAGCGCGACTGGGAAGCGAAGTTCCGGGCGATTCCGGATCCGGTCAAGCTGCGCGAGTATATGCAACGCCTGAGCGCGCGCCCGCACCATGTCGGCTCGGCGTATGACAAGGACAACGCGGAGTGGATCTTGGCGCATTTCAAGGAGTGGGGGCTGGATGCTCACATCGAAACTTTCAACGTGCTGTTTCCCACGCCGAAGGTTCGTGTTCTCGAGATGGTAGAGCCTTCAAAGTTCGCAGCCAAGCTGGAGGAGCCAGCGGTTGCGGTGGATCCGACTTCGAGCCAGAAATCGGAGCAGCTGCCGACTTACAACGCGTATTCGATCGATGGAGATGTGACTGAGCCGCTGGTATTCGTGAACTACGGCGTTCCAGAAGATTACGAAAAGCTCGAGCGGCTGGGCATTTCCGTGAAGGGTGCGATTGTGATTGCCAAGTACGGTCACTCGTGGAGAGGAGTGAAGCCGAAGGTTGCCGCAGAACATGGCGCGGTCGGCTGCCTGATCTATTCCGAGCCGAAAGATGACGGTTACGGGCAGGGAGATGTATTTCCGCAAGGGCCGATGCGCAATCCGAACGGGGTTCAGCGCGGGAGCGTGATGGATTTCGCGTCTGCGAGTCCGGGAGATCCGCTGACGCCGGGAATCGGGGCGACGGCGGATGCAAAGCGACTGGCGCTAAAGGATGCGCCCAGCCTGACTAAGATTCCGGTTCTTCCGATCTCTTACGGCGATGCTCAGCCGCTGTTGGCCGCGCTGAAAGGGCCGATGGCGCCGGAGGAGTGGCGAGGCAGTTTGCCGATTGCCTATCACGTGGGACCGGGGCCGGCGAAGGTTCATTTGAAAATCGAGTTCAACTGGGACATCAAGCCGGTATACGACGTGATCGCAAAGATTCCGGGCAGCGAGGCGGCCGATGAGTGGATCGTTCGCGGCAATCATCACGATGCATGGGTGAATGGGGCGGAAGATCCAATATCAGGCCAGGCTCCCCTATTGGAGGAAGCACGGGAACTGGGAGCGCTTTTGAAAGAGGGCTGGAAGCCGCGGCGCACGATTATCTATGCGGCATGGGATGGGGAGGAACCGATGCTGCTGGGTTCGACCGAGTGGGTGGAGCAACATGCGGAAGAGTTGCGGCAGCATGCCGCCGTCTACATCAACACGGACGGAAACGATCGCGGGTTTCTGGGCATGGAAGGGTCGCACAGCCTGGAGCAATTCATCAATGGCGTGGCTCGCGATATCGAGGACCCAGAGACAAAGCTGACAGTATGGCAGCGGCTGAAGCTGGCGCGAATTGCCGAAGCGAAGTCTGCAGAGGACCGCAAGGAGGTGCGCGAACGTGCGGACTTGCGCATTGGCGCTTTGGGTTCGGGCTCGGACTTCACCTCATTCCTGGATCATCTCGGGATCGCGTCGCTTGATCTGGGTTTCGGAGGTGAGGACGAATCGGGGATCTACCACTCGATCTACGACGATTTCTACTGGTATACGCACTTCGCCGATTCCGATTTCGTGTACGGGCGAGCTTTGTCACAGACGGTCGGGACGGCGGTCATGCGCATGGCGGATGCCGAGGTGCTCCCCTTCGATTTTGTGGATCTTGCCGACACGATTCAGAAATACACCAAGGAACTGAAAAAACAATTGGCCGACAAGCAAGAAGAGATTCGCGAGCGGAACAAGGAATTGGAAGAAGGAGTGTTCAGCGCCAAGTCGGACCCGCGGCGGCCGACTGTCGCTCCGCCGAAAGAGGAGGTCCCGCCGTTCTTGAATTTTGCGCCACTCGAAAATGCTGCGGATGCTCTGGCCCATAGCGCGGAGAACTATCGGCAAGCCGCGATGCAATATCGGCAGCACGTGGGCGAACTGGACGCGACCGCTCTGCGGGCACTGAACCAGAAGTTGATCGAGAGCGAACGAAAGCTGACCAGTGAAGAAGGGTTGCCGCGCCGGCCGTGGTACAAGCACTTGCTCTACGCGCCTGGCGTCTACAGTGGGTACGACGTGAAAACTATTCCGGGAGTGCGGGAAAGCATCGAACTCAAGAAGTACACCGAGGCAGAGCGGGAGATCGAGCGAGTCGCGAAGGCCTTGCAGGAGGAATCGACATTAATTGAATCTGCGGCTCAACAACTAAAGCAGGTATTTCAAAGCGCGGTCGTACCTGAGAATTACTTGCCTCCCGCCGATGCCCGCTGGACGCCGGCGTAGTAGCCACTCTTGGTACGGACCGTCATCTTGCCATGGCCCTTGGCTTTGGCTTCGACGCGCACCAGGCGAAAACCTCCAGACCCCCGGGGATTGGTAGGCTTGTAACCGATAGTGTACTGATTGCGGATGTCGTGGGCGATCGTACGGCTGATCTGGTCGACTTCGTCGAGCGTCTTTGGGAAAAACGCGACGCCGCCGGTGCGCTGTGCGATGATCTCGAGAGCGCGCTTGGCGCGTTTCGGATGCTCTTCGTCCCCGAGAATTCCGATCGCGTAAACCTGCGGTCCATTCTCTTCCTGTAACTGCTTGACCGCCTGCTCCAGGGTTTCGTTGCTGGCGTTATCTTCGCCATCGGTGACGACAAAAATCACTTTCTTTTCGAGCCGGGCATTGCGCTTGAGGTGATCGGCGGAGGCGACCACGGCATCGTAGAGCGCGGTACCGCCCCGGGCATCGATCTTCTCGAGGGCTTCCTTCATTTTGAGCAGGTCGTTTGTGAAGTCCTGATCGAGGTAGTACTCATCATTGAAGTTGACGACGAAAACCTCATCACGCGGATTGCTGGCCCGAACCAGGTTGAGAGCGGCCTGGTTGACCTTGTTGCGCTTTTCGCGCATAGAACCGGAGTTGTCGATGACAATTCCGATTGCCACGGGGATGTCCTCGTGGCGGAAGGAAATGATGTTCTGGGACTTGCCGTCCTCGAAAACGCTGAAAGCGGCTTTATCCAGATTCGTGACGAGACGCTGTTTGTCGTCGACGACGGTGGCGTGGAGCAGGACTTCGTCGACGTCCTTCCGTAGGACAAAAACTCCCTGGTCATTGAGATTGATGTCAGGCTTGTTCTGATCGGTTTGCTTATTCGCGGGATCCTGAGGCTGGGCGGGAGTCTTGTCCTGCTGGCCGGTGCTTTCGCTCTGGGCGGACGCAGAAAAACTTTGAACCGGGAGCAAAAGCATCCCGGCGCAAATTACGAAAATGAGAACAAACAAGCGCCTGGCAGCCCTATTCGGCAGGCGCGTAATAACCGGTCCTGGCATACACCTTAAGCGGCGGCAATCCTTTCGGTGGCAATAACTTTACTTTTATCTTACGCCATTTACCGTCGCGAACCACCTTGTTGGGTCGATACCCCAGGACATATTGATTGCGCAACTCGATGCCGATCTTGGTGGCCACATCTCCGAGGTCGTTGGGATTGTCAATGGTGAAGGCGCGGCCTCCGCTCAACTCAGTGATCTCACTGAGCAACTGCGGCCCCAACCGTTCTTCCATGGCGGAGGCATAACGGTCATAGATGCCGATGGCGTAGACCATCACATCGGCTTCCTTCACGAGCGACTTGATTTCATTTTCGGTATAGCGGCTGTGGTTGTCTCCGCCATCAGAGATGATCAGTAAGGCCTTCTTTGGGTACTTGGCTTCTCGCATTTTGTGAACGCCCATATAAATGGCGTCCAGCAACGCGGTGCGGTGCCGGGGAACGGCAAAGACCAGCTTGTTCTGGATCTCATCCACGGAACTGGTGAAGTCGCTGACTTCCTCCGGTTCGTCGGAAAAGCTGATCATGAAAAACTCGTCCTGCGGATTCGCGGTTTTGAAAAATTCGATGACGGCATCCTTGGCTCGATCCATCTTGCTGCTCATGCTGCCGCTGGAATCGAAAATCACGCCCAAAGACACGGGGGCATCCTCACTGGAGAAGGTACGAATCTCCTGCGCGGAATTGCCCTCGAAGAGCTGGAAATTCTCCTTCTCGAGCCCGGTCACCAGGCGGTTCAGCGGATCGGTGATGGTTACCGGGACGAGGACGAGATCGACATCGACCTTCATCGGCCGCACATGGGCGCTAAGGCCTGTGGTGGAAGTCAGTGCCTCGGCTTTGGGCGCTGGAGGTGGCTCGGCTTCCCTGATCGCCGCCTGCTTCGGTACGTCCCGCGATTCGACATGAACGTCGTTCACATCGGTTTGGGATAGGACTGGCAGTCCGAGGCCAAGCGTGAGGGCGAAAAGTGCCGCCTTACAGAATGACGGGAACTTGCCCCGTGACCCCGACCGCAGGCATAAGGATGCGGACCGGGCTGGGGAACGGGGATCCCAGACGGAAACCAGAACACGGCGAAGCAGGTCCTCAGGGCGAGATGACCCACGCGCACTATTCAGGCGGGCCATAAATACCTCATTGTCGGCGGATGTTATCACAGCTTCCGCCGCGCGGCACGCGGGTTTTGTCAAAAATTGGTGACAATTCCCGATCCGTGCCATTGTGTTTTCTAATTAAGAAATCAGGGTACAGGAGGGCGACCGCTATCTTGTTACAATCAAAGGTTTCCTATGGCCGACATCCTTCCCTTTCGTGCACTCCGGTACAACCTGGGGCGGGTAACCGCTTCTGACGTGGTCACTCAACCCTACGACAAGATCACTCCCGCCATGCAGAACCGCTACTATGATGCCAGCCCGCATAATTTGGTGAGGATCATCTTGGGGCGGCGTGAAGCCTCGGACAATGCAACCCAGAACGTCTATACCAGGGCCGCATGGTATGGCCGGACGTGGCGGCAGGAAGGCATCCTGCAGCAGGACCGGGATCCATCGCTGTACGCCTACTCTCAAACCTTTGACGCGCCGTCGGGACAAAGGTTTCAGCGGAGTGGATTCATTGGGCTGGGGCGGGTGGAAGACTACACAGCGAAGGTTGTGTTCCGTCACGAGCAGACGTTAGCCAAGCCGAAGGCCGACCGGCTCGACCTCCTGCGGGCTACACGGGTTCACTATGAACAGCTGTTTCTGCTATACGAGGATTCCGGTGAGGTCGATTCTCTGCTGGCTCGGGGACGGGAGAGCGCCCCGACGATCGATGTGCTGGACGAGTATGGTGTGTCGCATCGCGTGTGGCAGATTTCCGACTCGAAGGTGACCGGAGCCGTTCGAGAACAGATGCGAGAGAAAAAGCTGGTCATTGCGGACGGCCACCATCGCTACGAGACTGCATTGAATTTCCGCAACGAGAGCCGCGAGGCCGCCGGCGGCGGATCGCGATCGCAGGCTCCCTATGAGTACGTCATGATGACGTTCGTGAATATGAACGATCCGGGATTGCTGATTCTACCGACGCATCGAGTCGTGCATTCGTTGGAATCGTTTTATTTAGACCGATTCGCCGCGGCGGCTGAGAACTATTTTGCCATCGAAGAAGTTGATCCCGCGTTGCCCGCCGAGCAGGCGACCAAACTTCTTCGCGATCGAGGCAGCAAAGGTACGGTGCTGCTAGCGGTCATTGCGGATCGGACTTTTGTGATGGATCGCCCCAAGCCTGCGTCAGCAGAACTCATGAAGGATCTCTCGGCCCGGCAGCAGGCGCTCGATGTGGTGCAACTTCACAAAGTCGTACTCGAGGGCATTCTTAAGCTTTCGGAGGAGTCGATCCGGAACCAGCAAAACCTGTCATACCTGCGCGACGCCGAAGAGGCACTTGGGCACGTCCGGAAGGGATCGGCGAACATCGCGTTCCTGATGAATCCGTGCCGAGTGCGGCAGGTGCGGGACATCGCGCTCGAGGGCGAAGTGATGCCACAGAAGTCCACGGATTTCTATCCCAAGCTGTTGAGCGGATTAACCGCCTATGCGCTGGATTAAGTCATCGGGTCGCGAGCGGTGGCTCGGGCTCGCAGTGCTGGTCGCGATCTCGGCGGTGCTTTTGTCTGGCGCGGCACCGGAAAAGCATCTGACCGTGTACTCGGTTGCTGCGAATTATTCCCTTCCTGTTGTTCAGCGTGAGGGCCACGACTATATCGGGCTGCTCGAGCTACTGGAGCCTCTGGGTAAGGTCAATGCGCGGGCCGATGCGCCCCGCTGGCGGCTGCGCTACTACCGCGAGGAAGCCGATTTTCAGTCGGGTAAGTCGCAATGCCGCATCCAGGGACGGCAGACTGAATTTCCGGGAAAATTCCTGCTGGAGGGTGATCGGGGGCTCGTTCCGGTTTCGGCGTTGAGTGTTCTCCTGCCTAAGATCCTGGGCGGTCCGGTTACAGTTCACGAGGATTCCGGACGGCTTTTCGTCGGCAATATTGCCGTCCATTTCACGGCTTCGCTTGCCGCGGATAATGCCAACCGACTGGTCTTCAATTTCACCTCGCCGGTGAATCCGAGCGTATCGACCGAGCCCGGCTCGCTGCGGCTTGCCTTCACCCGCGATCCGCTGGTATCGCCGGCGTCGCCGACTCTCACGTTTGGGAGCAAGGCCATTCCGTCGGCGAATTTCAGCGAGGGAAACGGGATTGCCGTGGTGGTAGTGAATTCAACGATCCCGGTCATGGCAACGTTCACTAACAACGGGCGGACGATCACGATCGCGCCAACATCCACCCCTAACGTCGCGCAGAACGCGCCTGCAGTACTCACCGCGACTCCGGCGGCACCGAATTCACAGGTATCTCAACTACAGGCAGCGGCTCCGTCGAACGCGAGCGCTCCGGCCTCGCGGAGATACTTCGCGGTAGTGGACGCCAGCCACGGCGGAGATGATCACGGCGAGACTTTGAGTAATGCTTTGCTGGAAAAGGATGTGACGGTTGCGCTGGCGCGCAGTTTACGACAGGAACTGGAAAGCCGGGGCATCACGACACTCGTCCTGCGCGATTCCGACGCCAATTTATCGGTGGACCAGCGGGCCGTCTTCGCGAACGCCGATCACGCCGCTATTTATATTGCGGTGCACGCTGCATCGAACGGCCACGGCGTGCGCCTCTATACGGCGCTGCTTCCCTATGGCGAGGAGGATCACGGGCCCTTCCGGAACTGGAGCACGGCGCAACATGCGGCCATCCCGCTAAGTCAGACCGCTGCATCTGCGATCGCTTCTGAGCTGCAGAAACGGCAGATCCCGGTTCGCACCTTGTCGGCGCCGTTACGTCCGCTGAACAACGTGGCGGGCCCGGCGATCGGACTGGAAGTCTCGCCCGTGGGCGCTGACCTGGCACAGATCACGGCGCCGGACTATCAGCAGTTGGTGACGGGGGCAGTGGCGACTGCAATCGCCGGGGCACGCGATCAATTGGGGGGGGCGCCATGAGCGACGACAACATCCGGGTTGCGCCATATATTCCGCGCCATCTCGTGATCGGGTTCGCCGTGATGCTGGTGGCCGCGATTGGGCTGGCCTCCTATGCCTGGCGGATGCGTAAAGCGGTGAAAGCCGAACCGGTGGTCGTCAACGACACGCGACCGTTGGCGCCGCCGGTGGCCGGACCGACGGAACAGGTAGTCCTGTTTGTGGCGCACGACGAGGACGGCAGCCTGCGCGCCGAAGCAGCGCAAATTCCGATGCCTTCGGGCCGCCAGCAGCGCACCGAGGAGCTTCTGCGGGCCCTGCTTACGATTTATCTGGATAAAAACTCCCCTCACGTACTGGGCGCTGGCGCGGACGTGCGCAGCATATTCCTGGTCGATCCCGGAATGGCGGTGATCGATCTGAATTCCGCATTTGCCGACACCCACCGTTCGGGAATCCTCGTGGAGGATCTCACCATCGCGTCGCTGATTCATACCATCTCAGTGAATACGCCGGGCATCCTTAAAGTGAAAATCCTGGTGGATGGAAAGGACCGGGATACGCTCGCCGGGCATGCCGATCTCTCTTCGTTCTACGACGTCTCCGCAGTAAATCAACTGGCAGCGCAGTTGCAGTCGCAGTGAAAAAGAAGAGACGTAGCTTCGCTATGTCTCTATGCGCCGATTGATTTGGGCTAGCTCTGTTTTTCGAGAGCTTCGATTTCCTTCTTGGTGCGCTCGAGGATCTCCCGGATTTTTGCGATTCTTGCGGAGTCGTGGGAGCCGCGAGTCGCGGCACGCAATGCGGCCTTCATAACCTCGGATGCAGGACGCATGACTTCGGCGCCCTCCATCCCCATCCAAGGGGCCCAGTCGCCCGCCTGTTCGGCGCGCTGCCAAATCTTCTTTACGGTTTCGGCTTCGCTCTGGAGTTCCGCTTTCCCGGCATCGGTCAGCGAATAAGTCCGCTTCCCGACTGCGGCGTCGGAGGTGACGAGTTCTTCGTCCTCTAGCTGCTGCAACGCCGGATAGATTGCTCCCGCGCTGGCTTTGTAGATGCCGCCGGACTTTGTTTCGAGCTCTTTCATCAGTTCGTAGCCATGCTTGGGCCCACTCGCGAGCATGGAGAGCAACGCCAGGCGAATCTCACCGGGACCAAAGAAACGGCCCCATCGGCCGCCACGTCCCCACGGAAATCCACCACCTACAAACGGCGTGCCTACTGCTCCACGCCACCATGTTCCACATCTTCCGTACATCATTCACTCCTGTGCTGAATTCAGGTTTCAAGGCTCCTAGATTTCTGGGCTTCTTGAACCTGGATTTCATTCGATCTGTCGTTAACTATATCTAAAGATATATCTGTTGTCAATTTACCCAGTACCCTTTCGCTTCAATGAGATACAATCCGGTGCATGTTCTACCGCTCCGATAATCGCTCGCCCGACCAACTCCGCAAGGTCGTATTCCACCCTGAATTCATTACGACGGCAGAGGGATCCGTTCTCATTGAAGTCGGCAATACTCGGGTGATTTGCACCGCATCGGTCGAGGAGACGGTGCCATCGTTCCTGCGCAATTCGGGCAAGGGCTGGATTTCGAGCGAGTACAGCATGCTGCCGCGCTCGACGCTGACGCGCACGCCGCGCGAAGTTGCGAAAGGAAGGCCGAGCGGCCGGACTCACGAGATCCAACGCCTGATCGGGCGCAGCCTGCGAGCTGTGACGGATCTGGCCCGGTTGGGCGAACGAACGATCTGGATCGATTGCGACGTCATTCAGGCGGATGGAGGAACACGGACGGCATCGATTACCGGGGCATTCGTTGCCCTGGGACTGGCGCTCGAAAAGCTGGTGGAGGCGGGCACGCTGTCGGCTGTCCCGCTCAAAGATTTCGTCGCGGCCATCAGCGTGGGGATCGTCGATGGAGAAATCCTGCTCGATCTGTGTTACGAAGAAGACTCACACGCCGATGTGGACATGAACTTTGTGATGACCGCCGGCCGGAAGATCGTCGAAGTGCAGGCAACGGCAGAGCATCAGGTCTTCGACGAAGCGCAACTCGGAAAGATGCTGGCGCTGGCGAGCAAGGGAGTGCAGGAACTAATCGCCAAGCAACAAACGGTAATGCGCGCCCTAACGCTGCGGCAGTAGCGAAACAGGTAGAACAGCCTTCGACTACCCGCGATCGGCCTCGGCGATTTGGCGCTTCCAGCAAGACGCAGCAAGCTACGTCTCTAGAGGATTTGAAGGAGGATACTTTGCGCTCTCCCCGAATGCTGTTTCTTTTCGCTTTCGCGCTTGCATTCTTCCCTGCTTCGGCGCAGTACCAGGCTGCCTCTGTCCCACCAGCTCCGCATGAGAAGCAGATACATTTGAAGCATGTGCTGGTGGTGAGCCAGACGAAGGGATTTGAGCACGACTCGGTTTCCGACGGCATGGCTGCGATCTACAACCTGGGCTGGGAGAGCGGGCTTTGGGAGGCAATCCTGCGCACCGATACCGAGCTGCTCACGAAGAAAGATCTCGGCAGAAACAGCAAGAATCTCGATTACTTCGACGCCCTGGTTTTCGTGAGCACCACCGGGGAACTCGATCTTGACGATAACCAGAAGAAGGACATGATGTCGTTCATCAAGGACGACGGCAAGGGTTTCGTCGGAGTGCATGCCGCTCTCGACACGAATTACAAATGGCCAGAATACGGCGAGATGATCGGTGGATGGTTTGACCAGCATCCATGGAGTACCTTTAATGCGCCCATCATCAATGAGGATCCTGAATTTCCAGCGGTGCGGCATTTCCCGAAGGAGTTCGTGAAGTGGGATGAGATCTATCAGCCCAAGGAATGGTCGCGAGACAAGGTTCACGTATTGCTGAGCCTTGATCCGTCGAAGCTGAATTACGCCGACAATCCGCGGATTCATCGCACGGACCATGATTTCGCCGTGGCCTGGGCGAAGACCTATGGCAAGGGACGCGTGTTCTATTCGACCCTGGGTCATACGCAGGAAGCATGGAGCGATCCGGACATTCGCAAAATGTATTTCGAAGCAATACGCTGGGTGCTGGGAATGACCGAAGGTGACACGACGCCGCACGCACGTCCGGCGGGTTTCGCGAAGTAGGTTTGTACCGGTGTTAGGCCAAAACTGGATGGCGATCGCAGACGTTGCTTAGCAACGTCTCTACATTCGGCTTATTGTTGAAGCGATTTAGCGTGGTACACGAACTTCAGGTTTTTAATCTCGATTTCGGGAGGCATTTTTCAATGAAGATTTCCGCTCGTCTTTTAGTGGCATTGTTTCTGACGTTTTCGTTTGCATTCGCGCAGAATGGGAAGAAAGCCGGTGTGTTCGACTCCGCGGAAATAAAGAAATTAGCTCCGGCCGGTTTTTACTTTGATGGACAATCGGCTCCGACGCAACTCCGAAACACGGTTGGGTTCCGCGCCTCTTCCGGGAAGGTCGTCCTGGTCGGACTCCTCGATACGGCCGGCTACGCCAGCGACGTTCAACAAAAGTTTCAAGGTTTTTTCATCACGGAAACGAAACTCAATATTGACGGATCGGAACTGTCTCCCGGCGAATACGGCTTCGGATTTTCGAAGGAAGGCAAGTTCGTGGTGATGGACGTGGCGGCACACGATCTACTGACGGTTTCCGCCGGCAATGACGAGAAGTTGGCGCATCCGGTTCCACTGAGGATGGTCGAAGAAGCCGGATCCTACAAGCTCTACGGCGGCAGGAAATTCGTCACGATCAAAGCGGAATAAACTCCTCGTCGTAGAGACGCAGCTCTTGCTGCGTCCTCGAGTGCGCTCAGCCGGGGAGTCCGGAAGGGCGGACGCCGTCCGCCCGGGGGGTGTCCGGAGCTCCCACGGGTCAAGCGCGAGACGTTGCGAGCAACGTCTCAACGACGGGACCAATGCGGCTATTTGTCCTCTTTTTCGCCCGCCTTCTTTTCTGCGGCTTTGGCCTTGGCTGCGACGGTCCAGGGTGGAACGATGCCGTTTTCGCGTGCATAGGCGATCGCCTGGCCGAGGTGCTCATGGGCATCGGCGACCAGGATGTAGACGACATCCCCGGCATTCGCCTGCGGACCGAGTTTCGGCAGCAGCTTCGCAAATTCCGCGTTGCTCATTCCATCAATCGTCTTACGGGCGAACTCCCATGAATTATTCAACTCTGTAATGATCCTGGCCTTGTCCGTCGTCGACTTCTCCAGGCCTTTGCGATCGACACCGGCGGGAGTTTCCGCCCCCATTAATGCAAGAATCCCGTAGCGCTCGCCGGCCACATGCAGCAGGACTTCGGCAAAAGAGCGTGAGTCAGGCGAGGGACGCCACGTAAATTTATCGTCCGGAATCGCGTTGGCGAGATCGACGAACTTTTTCTGCACGGTCTCGAGGTCTAGCAGGGACTGAGCCTTCATGTCATAACTGGGAGCTGTGTGGTCAGCGGGCTGATCGGCGGCAAATGCGCTCACGCTGAATATCGCGATGGCACACGCGAGTAACAATCTGTTCATTGAATCCTCCTTTGGCTGAGACGCTGGTCCCTTAGACGAAGCACATGAGCATTGTCTTGATGTCTAGGGATTACTCCACGCAATTCCGGCATGGGGCGCTATCTTTGAGGTATGGATCGCTTTCCCAATTTGATCGCGTTTCATAACGGGACTTGGCCGAGAGGATTCTCATCAAAATCGCTCCCGGGAATCTTTACGGGGGCCTGCGCCGCCGCTAAGGTGGGAGCAGCAATGGGCATTGCGAGTCCGGCTGACTGACCGAGCTGGCCTCTCGTAGGCGCTTTCTACATCCCTAACCGGATCGCCGCAATGCCGTCGCTGATAAATATCAAACGAATTGTCGAGGACGTTTCCCGCTGAACGCGGGACGAACTCGGCCGGAAACCAGGCTCGGACCGGATCAAGCATGGGACATCTGCAAATTGTCGATCGGCGCAGGGAGGGTCGCGCAGCGTCCAATGTCTCGTTGCTGGTGTGGGGAATTGACACGCGTGGCGAGCGATTCGCACAGCAAGTACAAGCATGCGACATCAGTCTGAGTGGCGCTCTGCTTTCAGGACTGGACGGCGATCTGCGGTCGGGCGATGTGATTGGGGTTTTGTACGGCAGTAAGAGAGCACGATTTCGTGTGGTATGGATCCGCCGCGAAGGGGTCGAGCAGAAGATGCAGGCCGCCGTCCAGCGCTTGGAGGGTGACGCATGCCCCTGGCAGGAATTGCTGCCGGAAACTGCTCCTTCTATCGCGCAAACCTAAGGCAGTCACATCCGGCCGCAGTGGAATCTTCTCCGCTTAAGCAATCCAGACGGTCTTGGCGTTCACGAATTCGCGGATGCCTTGCACGCCGAGTTCGCGTCCATGGCCTGATTGCTTGACGCCGCCGAATGGAATCCGGGGATCGGATGCGACCATCTTGTTGATGAAGACCATACCGGCGTCGAGCCCGTTGATGAACCGCTCTTGCTCTTTCTCGTCATTGGTCCAGACGCTGGATCCCAGGCCGAAGCGCACGTCGTTCGCCAGGCGGATTGCTTCATCCACATTCTTCACCCGGAAGATGGAAGCCACCGGGCCGAATAACTCTTCTGCGTACGCGGGCGAGCCTTTCGGGACATCCGTGAGAACGGTTGGCGCGTAGAAGTTGCCGGGCTGCTTGAGGGGATGCCCCCCCGTGAGCAGTTTTGCACCAGCGCCGATCGTTTTTTGGACATCGGCATCGAGGTCCTTCACTCCGTCTGGCGTCGCTAGCGGCCCCAGTTCTGTCTTTTCGTCGAAGGGATCGCCCACCTTCAAACTCTGCATGCGGGCAACGAACTTGCGTTCGAAGTCGGCGGCGATCACGTCGGCAACGATGAAGCGCTTGGCCGCGATGCAGGATTGGCCGTTATTCTGCACGCGTGCCTGCACGGCCGTTTCAACGGCGGTTTCGAGATTGGCGGAAGGCATTACGATAAAAGGATCGCTTCCCCCCAGTTCCAGCACGACTTTCTTGATTCTCTTCGCCGCACCCATGCCGACTTGGATCCCTGCCTGTTCGCTGCCGGTCAGGGTGGCAGCCACGACGCGAGGATCGTCCAGAATCGCGTCCACTTGCCCGGAGCCGATGAGGAGTGTCTGGAAAGTTCCTGGACCAAATCCAGCCTCTTTGAAGATGGCCTCGATTTCGATGGCGCACTGCGGCACGTTCGAAGCATGCTTGAGCAGCCCGACATTTCCGGCCATTAGAGCGGGCGCCGCGAAACGCATCACTTGCCAGAATGGGAAGTTCCAGGGCATCACTGCGAGGATTGGGCCGATGGGCAGGTAACGGATAAAACTCTTTTTGGCACCAGTATCGACTACCTCATCCGCGAGAAACTTCTCGGCGTGTTCGGCATAGTAGCGGCACGCGGTAGCGCACTTCGCAGCCTCGGCGACCGCCGCCTTATAAGGCTTGCCCATTTCCAGGGTCATGAGGCGGCCAAACCGTTCCTTGTCGCGCTCGAGAATTTCTGCTGCCTTCACCATTCGCGAGGCCCGCTCGGCGAAGGATGTCTGGCGCTGGTGCTCAAATGCATTCACGGCCAATTTGAGCTTTGACTCAATCTCGGCGGCCGATAGCGGCTGAAAGGTGGTGACGACTTCTCCCGTTGCAGGGTTAACGGTAGCGATTGGCATTCAGGGTCATTCCTTTTCTGAGCCGGGCCAGCTAGACTCCGACTCCTTCGCTGCGCCATGATTGGTTGAGGATTCCGGATTTCGAGAGAAAATCGGAAAGTCGGGCGAGCGGTCCTACCACTATACCATTCAAAATGCTGGCAAATGTTTCCGAAGGCATGATCCTTCCAGCGAATCTGTGGATGCTCGCTCCTCGATTATTTCGATTGCCGTCACTCTCGCCATCTTGCGCCATGGGTCAAGTGCGGGCGCGGGCGGACCACTAAACGAGGCGTCATGCCAAAAGTGAATTTCCCAACTCAGGACGTCGAGCCTAATGCCCGCGAGTTTAACGCCCCGTTGCTCCCTGTGGTTTACAATGTTTGGTTTCCTGCATTCATCCCCTACCTATCAGGAGGAAATCATGAAGCTCACCCCCGGCAAACTAGCGGGACTGAAAAGGGTCTCGAACGAACGTGGAATTATTGCGGCCGCGGCTATGGATCAGCGCGGCTCTCTGCAGAAATCGCTGGCGAAAGAAAAGAGCGGCGAAGTAACCGACCAGATGATGGAGGAGTTCAAATCGCTGGTCACGGAAGTGCTCACGCCGCATGCCTCGGCGATCCTGCTCGATCCGGAGTGGGGCCTTCCGGCCTCAAAACGCCGGGCCAAGAATGCCGGGCTGCTGCTCGCCTACGAGAAGACCGGGTATGACAAAACCGGACCGGGCCGTCTGCCCGACCTGCTCGATCACTGGTCAGCGCGGCGTCTGAAGGAAGCGGGCGCGGATTGCGTCAAGATCCTGCTGTATTACACGCCATACGATCCCAAGCACGTGAACGAAACCAAGCATGCGTGGGTGGAGCGCATTGGCGACGAATGCCGCGCGAATGACATTCCGTTCTTCCTCGAGTTTGTCGGATACGATGAAGGCGCGGACGAGAAGGGCCTGGAATATGCCAAAAAGAAACCGCACATCGTCACCGAAAGCATGCGCGAATTCTCGAAAGAGCGTTACGGCGTGGACGTGCTGAAGGTCGAGGTGCCGGTGAATATGAAGTTCGTGGAAGGCGTGAAGTGCTTTGGCGGAAGCAAGGCGTATACGAAGAAGGAAGCCATCGATCTGTTCCATACGGCGGCCGCCGCTGCGACCAAGCCTTTCATTTACCTCTCGGCTGGCGTGAGCAACGCGGAATTCAGCGAGACGTTGGAACTCGCCGGCGAGTCGGGCGTGAAGTTCAATGGTGTCCTTTGCGGACGCGCCACGTGGAAGGACGGAATCCCGATCTACGCGAAGCAAGGCGCGGCAGCCTTCCGCAAATGGCTGGAGACTGAAGGCGTGAAGAACATTCACAATGTGAACGACAAGCTGAAAGCTGCCACGAGTTGGTTTTCGATCTACGGGGTGGAACTAGTTCACGCTTAGACAAAATTACCGAAAAATAGAAAAGGCGCGGATCGTGTCCGCGCCTTTTTTTGCTTGGGCTGCGTTTCTTAGCTTCTTTCGTCGCTTCTGCGACGGGCGTTCATAGACAGTTGCGGGTTTATTTGCATCGAGACCCTTCGCTCCGCCTGAGAAACGGCTACGCTCAGGATGGCTTCTTTCGTCGGTGAGTTTAGCCGGCTAAGAGTGATACTCCGGCAGCGACCAGCAGAGCTGCGATCCACCGGCGGCGATCGACTTTTTCGTGCAGGAAAATCTTCGCGGCGAAGGCATTGCCGATGAAGGTGAGCGACGCCGCGGCGGGCGCGACCAGGCTCACGTCTCCCCAGGAAAGCGTGAACAGCAAGCTAAAAAAGGCCACAGTCATCGCGGCAACGCCGAGCGAGAGATTGGGATTGCTGAGGACACGGCCTACCACGGTCCAGAACCCGGTTCGGCGCCAGAGGTCATGCACATCGCCTACTTGCTTCATCGCGCGCGCGAGCAGAACGTCTCCAACCACGGAAGCCACTGTTATTACGAGAATGCCCCCCCACACGTAAAAGTGATTCATGATTCGACTCCAGTGGGGACTGCCGCGGATTCAGAGTCCGGTTCGTGGGATTCATGGTGAGGATGCGAGGTCAGCATGGGCCCGCCGGCGACAAAGCCGACGCCCCCGGAAATAAGGGCGATGCCGAGCCAGCGCATCGGGCTGACCTGCTCGTGCAGAACAATCCTCGCTACCAGTGCGATCAAAACATAGCCGAGGGACGTGGCGGGCAAAACATAGGTGAGATCTGCCCAGGACAGGGCATTCATGTTTAGCACAACGAAGCCAAGCAGCAGAATGATGCCGGCTGCAATCCATGGATTGAGCACAGCCAGCACGAGACTGGGCAGGTGATGTAACGAAACGCCGCCACTCTGTTTCATCCCGTGCGAAAGCATGGAGTCGCCGGCCGCGGCAAAGACGGTCACTCCGGCGAGCACTAGATACTTACGGAAGGTCACGCAAAACTCATCGGGCCTCTGGGGCCGAAGCCCCAGTGTCGTTCATTGCTGGAATCGCGTGCTATGCCTTGGCCGGCTCGGCCGCAGCTGCCGCTTCGGCGTGCTTCTTCACCATCTTGTTGCGGGCAGCGCGCAATTTCAAAAACGTCTTGGCTTCTTTGTAAAGACGGCGGCGCTCATCCCCGTCAAACGCTGCTTTCCTCAAGATGCGGAAAACAGCCTTCGGTCGGAAATAATATTCATCATAAAAACGGTGCACCGCCGAGAGGATCTCATCGGCCGGCAAACCCGGGTACTGAATATGGGCGAGTTGATGCCCGCCCTCGTCGACCATCTTGCTGTCGGCGACCATGAAGCCGTTCTTCACGGCGTAGTCGTAAAGCTCGGTACCGGGATAGGCATGGGCCACGGAAACCTGAATGGTTTCGACGTCGAGTTCTTTTGCAAACGCGATTGTGGTATTGATGGACTCGCGCGTTTCGCCCGGCAATCCAAGGATGAAATCGCCATGGATCACGAGGCCGAGCTTGTGGCAATCTTTGGTGAATTGCCGCGCGCGGTCGACGGTTGCGCCCTTCTTGATGTTCTTAAGAATCTGCTGATCGCCGGATTCATAACCCACAATCAGCAGCCGGCAGCCGGCTTCCCGCATCGCCTTCAGCGTCTCGTAATCGGTAGTGACACGCGAAGTGCAGGACCAGGTCAGGCCCAGCGGTTTCAATTTCCCGCACAATTCGATGGTGCGGGCTTTCTGGATGTTGAAGGTGTCGTCGTCGAAGAAAAATTCTTTCGCGTGCGGCCAATATTCCCTAGCCTTCGCCATCTCCCGCGCAACATCATCGGTCGAGCGCTTACGCCACGGATGTCCGCTCAAAGTCTGCGGCCACAGGCAGAACGTGCACTGCGCTGGACAACCGCGCGTGGTGTACAGCGAGACGTAAGGATTCAGCAGAAAGGGAACGTTGTACCGCGTGATGTCGAGGTCGCGCTTGTAAACGTCGGTGACGTGAGGCAGCGCATCCAGATCCTGAATCTGCGGAGCATCCGGATTGTGAACCACCTTACCGTCCTTGAGGAAGGACACGCCGGGAATCTCCTCGAGCGGCTTGCCCTTGGCGTAATCCACGACGGCAAAATCGAATTCCTTGCGGCAAATGAAATCGATCGCCGGGCAATCGCGCAGAGATTTCTCCGGCAGGACGCTTACGTGCGGTCCGACAAATGCGATCTTGATCTTTGGATTCGCGTCTTTGATCGCGCGGGCCAGGCGAATGTCGCCAGGAAATCCGGGGGTCGAGGTGAACAACACCAGAAACTCGTAATCTTTGGCGATCTGAATCGTTTCCTCGCCGGAAATGTGATGCGGGGGAGCATCAAGCAGGCGCGCGCCATCGAGCATTCCGGTCGGATAGGCGAGCCATACTGGATACCAATAGCTTTCGATCTCTCGAGTCGCCGGCCAACGCGAACCAGCGCCTCCATCGAAGTTCTCAAACGATGGGGGGTTCAGAAACAGTGTTTTTAAGGGCATATTTGTCTGTTGTTATCTTACCATCCACAAACGCGGACGAAGGCCTCAGCCCCGTGCTTCCGCAGATTCACTCTAGAATGAGATGCTGGATCCCCAAAATCGATCTAAGTGTTTGATTTGACTGTACTCCGCCGCCAACCAAAAGTCATACACGAAAGAGCTAACGGCACGATTCAAGGCAGAAATGGGGAAAAAGCGGCACTGAATGGATGGGTTCAGGGCGCACACGAATGCGCCCGGAGCAGAGATTGCTATTCCCGATTTACTGTCCTTCGGTTGAGGACGGAACGCGGAACGTCACTCCCCGGTCGTCGTTCGCCTTGACCGTTGCGGGAAGATCCAGATCGCTTAGAGCGATTTTTTGATTGTGAGGCGGCCCAAACGCCCACAGAGTCTGGCCGACGATCGCATAATTTTGAACTTCCTGCTTATGCTGATCGCGGAAGACGAGTACGGTGTCCGGCAGCATCGGCGCGCCTTCTCTCGATTCCGGTTGAGCCATAGGCGACTGGGGTGGACGACGCGGAGGAGCATATGCGTCCTGATCACCGTCAGATTCTTCCCGGCGCAGCATCTCCTGGTCTTCCAGGTTTTGCTCGTTCATTTGCTGAGCCATGGCCTGATTGTCGTAGTACTCCTGATCATAGCTGGAATCGTCGTTCCACCACCAAGGACCCCACCAGCCCGCATACCATCCGGGATATCCGCCCCACCAACATCCGTACCCGTAACAATTCCTGTATCCGAAGCGATTGAAACGCTCCCCGCGGAATCCATTGTTGAAGCCGAAACGATTTCCACGAAAACCGTCGTGCAGGTAGGGAGCGCGGGAAAACCGCGCGGCAGGAGCGTGAGCGGAACCACGAAATCCCGACGCAGCGAAGGAGCGGCCACTGCTGAAGTGGCTTCCGCCGAAACTACCGCCCCGAGCGCTGAAGCCGCCGACGTGGCCTCCGCTAAAACCGCCAACATGGCCGCCACTAAAACCGCCTCCGTGGCCGCCGCCACCGCGCTGGGCGAATGCCGGAGCGGCAACAAAAAGTGCGAGTACCGAGATCGCTGCCAGGGGCCGCATAGCGTTATTATAAGCCTGTTTTGAAAAAGAGAAGGGGAAAGAAGATTGGGGATCAGGACGGAAAAGTTCTGCGTAGAAAGTGAAAAAGCCGGACATCGCGGTTCGCGATGTCCGGCGGTGATCCGGGGAAACAAGGGCTGGACGACTAATTTTCCTGCGCGATTTTCGCAATCTCATCGTCGGTCAACACGCGGTTGTAGACCCGCATGTCGTCGAGATGTCCCTTGAGGCCCCAGAAGCCCGGCAAACCTTCCATTTCCGACGGGAAGGATCCGATCGTAAATGGCCCGGCTGTGTTGAAGTCGTAATTGAACTGATCAACGGTGAAACCTTCGTCGGAAACGAACTGCAGTGGCGCGGACGCACCGTTGTAATAAATTCTCATCGCCTGGTTGGGCTGATCGATCACGAACGCCAGGTGATACCACGAACCCGGCTGAATGAGGCCCGGAGCAGTGACCCACTTGCCGCCGGTGTTGCCGTCTCCGACTTCGATGACGACCGACTGGTCGCTGGTCCCCCAACGGTTGATGCAGAGTTTGAAACCGTTGGTCTCCTCCTGGGGGCCGGCGTTCGCCATTACCGTGTTGATGCTCGCTTGAATTGGATTGTCGACGTTGACCCAGACCGTTACGGTGAGCTGGGTTCCGAGGTTGATGTTGGAAGTTCCATCCTGGCCCGTTCCATCGAGATAGAGACTCGCAGTTCCTTCATGGACAACGGACGTGTCGAAACTTCCGCTGATCGCAGTAACGGTGTTTCCCTTACCGGAAGCATCGTTACCGTCACCATTGAATTTCCATTGCGCCAGGATGTCCGCATAGGACAGCGTAGTGAAGTTGAAGGCGATCCCGCCGGGAAGTTTGTTGCCCTGGATATCCTGCACATTAGTACTGACGGTTGCAGAGTACCCGGTTCCTTCCTGCAGTGGGGCTAGCGGCGTCATGCTTACTGTTTCGCATGCTGCGTCGCAGGTCACCACGGCCGGAACATTCTGTGAGTTGCTGGTCTGGGATAACTGGAACGTGTCGCTGGTCACCGTTGCCGGGTCCAGATGGACGTCGAAGGGGATGCGCACGACGATGCCAGGATCGACTTCAATTGCGTTCTCTCCCGGGGAAATCGCACTGCTGTTGTACCAGGCGTCGAGTGGGCGAGCCTTCACGGTCAGGAAGAAGTCTCGTGTGTCAGTGGCTGTACCGCGCGTGATGGTAGCGGTCATGGTCACCGGGACATCCTGATCCGAAGGCACCGTTACTCCGCCGGAGATGGAAACGACTTCCGGCACGCTCGAACTCCAGGTAATGGAACTGCCATTCGTCCCGGAGGTTGGCAAGACAAAGTTTCCGTTCACGTTCGTCGCGTCGTCCCCGGGCCCGTAAACAATCTGGATCGCTGCTTTGTCGGCCGCGACCGCCGCCGCGTCGCTCATGACCGGCTGAACGGTGAGCGGGAAGAGCTTGGTGTCGCTCGCGCCGTTGGAGCTGATGGTTGCTGTGAGAGTGACAGTGGCTGGTTCGCAGCAGGGCTCCGCCACTGTTCCGCTGATGGAAATGACGTCGGGCGAGTCCGAGGCCCAACTCACTGTGCAGTTGTCGACGCCGGTCAGCGGCAATCCTACGTTTTGCGTGACACTCGTGCTCGAATCGCCGTCGGCATAAACGATGTCCAAAGCTGCTTTCGCCGCTGCAACGGCGGCCTGGTCGGAAATCTGTCCTTTCACGGTGATTGGAAATTGTGCTGTGTCGCTCGCTGCATGAGAACTGATCGTGGCGGTCAGAGTAACGGCCGCATCCCCGATTTCAGGACGTACTACGGTTCCCGTCGTAGAAACAACCGAAGCATTGCTGGAAGCCCAACTGATCGCGCAACTGCTGCTTCCGGACGCGGGCAAAGTGACATTCTGCGTCACGGCTGCCGCGGAATCGCCCTCGGCATAACCGATCTGCAACGCAGCCTTGGCCGCGGCCACGGCTTCCGCGTCGGTCATCTGTGCTTTTACGGTGACAATAAAAGCCTTTTGATCGCTCGCCGCATTTAAGGCGATGGTTGCTGTCAGTGTGACTGGCACATCTCCCGTTACGGGCCGCGACACCGTGCCATCGACTGCAACGATTGATGGATCGCTGGAGGTCCATGAAACTGTGCAGCCCGCCGTTCCCGTCACAGGCAAGGAGAGGTTCTGGGTCACGCTGGTAGCGGCATCGCCGGAAGCGTACCCGATGGCGAGTACGCTCTTCGCTGCTGCCACGGCTTGTGCGTCGGTCATCTGCGCTTTCACCACGATGGGAAAGAGCTTGGTATCGCTGGCAGAGGCCAGGACGATCGTTGCGGTTAGGGTGACGCCGGCATCGCCGGTTACCGGCTGCGTCACGGTTCCATCGGTGGCGACCACGCCCGGGTTGCTTGTGCTCCACGTAATGGCGCTCCCATAAAGACCGGCCGCGGGCAGAGTCACATTCTGTGTGACCGCTGAGGCTGAGTCGCCCGAAGCATAGCCGACGGCCAGTGCTGCCTTGGCCGCCGCCACAGCCTGCGCGTCGGTCATCTGTGCCTTCACTACGACAGGAAACAGCCTGGTGTCGCTGGCACTTCCTACTGTGATGGTCGCGGTGAGGTTCACCGAGGCATCGCTCGTGACCGGCCGTGCAACAACTCCCGCAATCGTGACCACCAGTGGATTACTCGACACCCACGTGATGGTGCTCCCGTCGATACCGGAGGATGCAAGCGTAAGGTTTTGGGTGACACCGGTTGCTGAATCTCCGGAGGCGTAGCCGATCGCCAGTGCGGCTTTTGCCGCTGCCACTGCCTGGGCGTCGGTCATCTGCGCTTTCACGGTGACCAAAAACGCTTTAATGTCACTCGTTGTGCCGTCGGCGATTGTTGCGGTCAGCGTAACGTTCACATCGCCAGTCAGGGGCTGCGTTACGACACCGGTGGTTGATATGACAGTGGGATTACTCGAGGTCCATGCGACCGTGGTTGAATCGACGCCGCTTGTGGGTAACGTAAGGTTCTGCGTGACACTCGAAGCTGAGTCGCCTGCGGCATAGCCAAGCACGAGGGCAGCCTTCTCCGCCGCCACCGCCTGAGTTGGGGAGATCTGTACTTCTTTGGTCGAAACGCCACCGCAACCAACGAGCGCGATGGTCCACACCAGACAACTCAAGACGTAGAACGGGCACCTTTTCATTGCTGACTCTCCAGGAAAGCATTCGCGGCCGATCGCACACGTGCGTGTGGGCCACCGGGATACATCGCCCAGGGAGAGATAGCGGTTTAGCAGCCTATTGGGCGTGACCTTCCGTGCGGCTTGCGGTGGAAGACTTCCAGGAAAGGATTCGTGCTCGAGGGGATATCCGGGCCCGCAACATGAGCTCGGACATCACCCTCTTGGACGGCTTAGCTGACTCTCAAATGTAGCAAGCACGCTTAATACCGGCGGACATGGGAGGTGAGATCGTCGTAGGGAACATCGCGCGGGATATCGTAGCGGGCCATCATGTCCTGCATCCTGCGCTCATCCTTTTCAATGTCATTGCGATCGTGTCTTCGCCGCGACTCGAGCCAATGATCGTAGATCCGGTCAAAGTGACTCTGATCCTCGGGCGAGAAGCGCTGATATTCGCGGCCGCCTTGAAAAGCTCCATCTCCGTTGGCGCTGGCGATGGCCTCGAACGGGGTGTCCGGCGGAATGTTGTTGCGCTCCATGATCTCTTGCATCCGGCGCGCATGTTCGTCGATGTCATCGCGATCATTGCGGGCTCTGGCGCGCTGCCACTCGTCGAATTCGCTATTGAAGGCTCTCTGGTCTTCAGGCGTCATCGTGTTTTGTGAGTGGGAGTAGTCGCGGTCTCGGTCGCGGTCAGGATATTCGGACTGCGCTGCCACTGGTAATCCAAGAGCCAGCAGAATTGCTAAAACTTCTATCAGTCGTTTCATCGCCACCTCCAGGCATGAAAGTCGGTGCCTTCGTCTGAAAGATAGGACTGCCCGGCGATGGACGGAGGTTGGCGACCCCGATTCACCTGTAAGGAAAATCAGGCGCAATCCCGGGAAGAATCGGGAGTTTGGGGTAGAAGAAAGCGGGGCTGGTCGTTGGAAAAGCTCTTGAGCGGGATCTCCAACGACCAACAAGTCCGTTATTGATTCAAGGGCAGCAGGCTCTGGCAAGCCGCTTCGCTGGGAATACCAGCGCCGCTCGGCTGCACACGGACAACGGCATCTTCAAAGGAGCAGAAGCTGCGAATCCCAGTCTGATTCAGAACCGTTGGCACAGCGGACGCGTAGTACTGCACGGCCGGAGGCCCGCCGGAACCGGTGGCTGCGAAATTGTAGCCGCTCTTCACCCCTGCGGCGAGGTCGCTGCCGATCAGGCACCCGGTCGTAGAACTCGGCGTGCAGGGGCTGATCCCTCCGAGATTGCTCAGACTGGGCGCATACCCAACCGTCGGATAGCTGGACTGGTAGGTAATTTCGGCGGTGTTGATGGTGCGAACCGAGGCGACAGCCGACGATTCGTTTGCGGCCATTTTGGCACGCAATAAGTTGGGAATCGCGATCGCGGCAATAATGAGAATTATGGCGACGACGATCAGCAATTCGATCAGGGAAAACCCTTTCTGTTTACGCATGCGGCACAACCCTCCCACAAAAGACCTGGCGCCGGATAGCTTACCACGCGCGGGTTTTGGCAGCATGGCACGAGTGGGCCAAGGACAAACAGCCACAGTCTTTCAGGTCGTTCTGCGCTGGTTGATGGCGGGCAAAGACCCCTCAGAACCGCCATTCCAACGGCTAAGCTGAAAAGCTGCTCAATGGGAACTCGTTGTGGTGGAAAGCGTCAATTCCCTGCCGCCCATCCGCGCCATCGGCATCGAGTCGGGCAGAGTCTTTCTTCTTTGCTTCATCAGAAGGCACCAACGCAGGATTGTGCAACGTTCGTCACTACGGCTTATCCGGTATTTCAAAGTAAAGCCGGCAGGAACTATGTTGAGTAACAAGCAGGGGCGATCCGACGATTCTGAAAGTGTGGGGGAAAGCCCAAGTGACGGTCCGAATTTTGATCGCGGATGACAACGCTCCTGTCCGAGCGGCCCTGCGCCGACTCTTGGAAGAGTCAGCTCCTTGGGAGGTTCTGGAAGCGGAAAATGGCGAGGATTGCCTCGCCAAAGCCCGGCAGTCCCGTCCCCATTTGATCGTCCTTGATCTTGCGATGCCGAAGATGGACGGCATGCGCGCCGCACGGGCCCTCAATCAAATGCTGCCCGAGACGCCGGTCATCATGCACACCCTGCACTACACTCCGCGGGTGGCGGTCGAAGCGCTCAAAGCTGGAGTGGCCAAGGTTGTGCCGAAAGCAGATCGGAGCACGATCCTCTCCGCAATTCAGGAAGTGCTGGAATCGAAACAGATGATCGATAGGCAGGCGGGAACGTCTACGCCTTCGGCGGCCAAGAGTTCTACGAGCCCTGAGCCTTCACCGGCCGGTCCGAATCTCGGCCCACTTTCCGTGCCCAGCGTTGAAGAGCGGTCGAACAAGAGAGAGTTGCCTCCTCCTGACGCGATCGTTCCAAAAGGCTGATCAATCGTTGAATGAGTTCGCTGAACTTGCGATTGTCGGTCTCCTTCGCAATTTGCAAACATAACGCTTCCAAGACAGAGCGATCCTCCGGAGTCATCATGGCCGATTAGAATCGCTAAGGAGGGCGATGAGCCGTACGGCGGATTGTGTAATTCAGAACCGGAATTTGCGGAGTGTGCCCGCTTTTCTGAACCAAAAGCTAACGGAAAGTACCGGAGCCCTACCTATTTGTTTTTTTTCTTCGATTTTGAAACTTTTTTAACTGGCGCCTTGGCGACGCTTTTGGGCTCCGGCTTGCCTACCACCTTCGCCTTTGCGGCAGGAGCATTGTGTGGTGCTTTGGACGGCTGCTGCTTCTCAGCACTCTTGGCGGCTGCCGGCGCCGGAGTTGCGGCGGCGGCAGGCGCCTTTCCCTTTTTTTCTTTGTCCTTACCTGGAGCTTTCGCAGGCACACTGGGTTTAACCGCGGCAGCGGCGTCGGCAGCGGCCTTGGCGGCACGACCCCGGCGCGGCGCCGGAGGCGGAGGTGGCGGAGGCGGAGCAAACGGCTTCAAAAACTTCAAAGTTTCAGTCCGCGAGCGCAACTTCCCATCCAGCAGAAGCATGAAAACATCATGGGCGATCTTGGGATATTCGGGCAGTTGCGGCGTAATCAGCAACTCAGTCATCTCGGGCAACGGAATCCTCTGCTGAACCTGCCGCCACTTCGTCAGGTAATTCTTGATCTTCTGTTCGACCGACTGCTGCTTCGCAGTCACTGCGAGGAACAGCACCATCTCAGGACGCGCCCCGGTCAACAAGTGCCAGGTGCGAGAAGGCGTCGCGGCCTCTTTACCCATCAGGCGCTTCGCCAATTCCTTGGCGTGATCTTCTATATCTCGCCATGCTTCCACAAGATCCTTGCGCGGAATCATGCGCTGCAAATCCGCAATGTCTTTCTCGGAAAGGCGCGCCGTCAGGAAATACATGACCGCCGGCCCGGCATCGGGCGCGTACCCCAGGTCGACCATCTGCTGCCGCGTCTTCATGAGCGCGGTAATTCCGTTGGTATCGACCTTCGCCGATGTCCAGTGCGGATGCAGAATCTCGAGCCATCCCTCCTTCTCGAGCATCTTGACCACGTGCAGGGGGTCGTCTTCATGGGCAAGAGCAGCGATCTCGTGGCCGATCGAGCTCTTGAGGATGTACTCGATGTACTTCCCTTCTTTGGCGGCATCGTAGCGAGCCTGGGTGCGCTCTTCGAGAGGCCAATGAAAGCGCGCAGCGAAACGCGTGGCGCGAATCAGCCTCGACGGATCCTCGAGGAACGAATAGTTATGCAGGATCCGGATCAGCTTGGCTTCGATGTCTGCCACACCATTGAAGGGATCGAGCAGCAAGCCGCGTGATCCTTCATTCAACGAAAGCGCCATGGCGTTGACGGTAAAGTCGCGGCGGCGCAGATCTTCATGAATCGTGGCGGGAGTAACGATGGGAGGTTTTCCGGTCTTTTCGTGGTGCTCGGTGCGCGCCATGCTGATTTCTGCGCGCGCGTTACCGGGAAGGGACACGAAGAGTGTGCGGTTGTCTTCTTCGACGGCCGTGATCCTGGCTCCGGCCTTTTCCAGATCTTTTTGCAGCTTGAGCGGATTTCCCTGGATGGTGAAATCCAGATCGCGAATGGAAAAACCGCTGATGATGTCCCGGATCGCCCCGCCGGTCAGGTAGAGATTCAAACCGGCGGCACGGGCGACCTCTTGTATCAGGTTGACGCCCTTGAGCTGATCCGGCGTCAGCCGGAGTTCCATCGTGTAAATGTAATCAGCCATTCGCGTTCAAGCGGCCTTGGGGCCGACTTTCGTACTGCGATCGAGCCTACCGCCATCAAACCGGCCCGGGCTGGACGAACCGGGCTTTCCACAGGATTTCCACAGATCCGCGCTCTCTCGTACGTGTCACCCGCTCGGCAGAGCGCAAGTGTTTCAATAACAAGAACTTAAATGGCACGAAAAGCTTGTGGCAAGCATATGAAAATAACACAACGTTTACATTTTGGCTACTGCCAAGGCGGATTCCCGGTGGCGACGAGCGAAAAGTGCGAGAATCGAACGGCAAGGGACGGGATCGCGGCGAGCCAGCCAAGCATTGTTGCTGACGACGCTGATCTCTAGCCCCTCGCTCCCCTTCGATGCCTTCAACGCACAAGAAAGTCATTGTCCGGAAGATGGACCGAGATTCGGTGTCAGGCTATGTGTCGCCAGCCGAGTTTGTGCACGATGGAAAGCTGGAGGTGCTCAATACCTCAGGCACAGTGATCGCGATTGACCTCCGCGAAATAAAGGGCGTCTATTTCGTCAGGGAGTTCGGGGACTCAGAATCGCTGATCCGAAAGACGTTCACTTCGCGTCCGCGATCGGAAGGCTTGTGGGTGCGCTTGCGTTTTAAAGATAGCGAGACTCTGGAAGGACTAATGCCCGCCGATTTGATGCAGGCTCTGCCGGACGGATTTCTGCTGAGCCCTCCCGACCAGCGCTCGAATACACAGCGCATTTTCGTTCCCCGCACTGCTCTGGAATCGCTCACTGTGTTGGCCGTGATCGGCGCCAGCCGCCGTAAGCGCCGTGGCGCGCTCGATCAGCGGCAAGTGCAGATGTTCGACGAATAAACCGACGCTCTGAAGGTGCCAGAGCACACAGCTCCGCCGCCTCGTAGCTGTGAATTCAGATGCTCGACGACGCTGGTGTACGATCTGTCTGTCTGCGACTTTCATCCATGAAACTCTCTGCCATCGCTTCCGCTCTCGACCTGCGTATTGAAAATGGCTCTCCGGATACGGAGATCTCCGGCCTCAATGGCATTGAACAAGCAGGCCCAGGTGACCTGACGTTCGTGTCGAACCCGAAATACGCGCCGGCCGCGCGGACTACGCGGGCTTCAGCTGTGATCGTCGCCGAGGATTTTCCGCAGATCACGGCCACGATGTTGCGGGCGAGAAATCCCTACTTGAGCTTCGCTCGGGCGCTGGAGCTTTTTCATCCGCCACAGCCGTATGCGGCGGGAGTGCATCCGACGGCTGTGGTCCACTCTACGGCAAAAGTTGGCGCCAAGGCGCACATCGGACCGTACGTCGTGATTGACGAAGGCGTTGAGATCGGAGCTAACGCCGTCTTGCTGGCGCATGTCGTGGTCTACCGCGGCGTTCGAATCGGAGACAACTTTTTTGCCCATGCCCACTCTGTTATCCGTGAGAACTGCCACATCGGGAATAACGTCATTCTGCAGAACGGAGTAGTCGTCGGCGGGGATGGCTTCGGGTTCGCCAAGACGCCGGAAGGCAAATGGCACAAAATCCCGCAGCCTGCGCCCGTCGTCATCGAGGACGACGTGGAAGTACAAGCCAATTCCTGCATCGACCGCGCCAGCGTAGGCGAAACTCACATTGGGCAGGGCGTGAAGATCGACAATCTCGTGCAGGTCGGACACGGATCGCAGGTGGGCGCCGACGCTCTTCTCTGCTCGCAAGTCGGGCTCGCAGGGTCAACAGAAATCGGCAACCGCGTGATTCTTACCGGACAGGTCGGAGTGGTGGGTCACGTGAAAGTCGGCGATGATGCCATCGTTACGCCGCAGAGCGGAGTTGCCAACGATATCGCGCCCAAGGCTCTGGTCAGCGGTGCGCCGGCGGTTGATCACCGGGCTTGGCTGAAGTACTCTGCGATCCTGCCCAAGTTGCCTGAGATCGCGCGGGCAGTGCGGAAAAATAAAGAATAGCCGCTCGCCGGAGATTCTTCAGCCGGCAGCGTCATGCAGATGCATTACCGCGCGGTCCCGCTTTCGCTTCTGTCCTCGTTGCGCTCCCGCCTCGATATTCCTCCGGCAGTCCGCTCTCGATCACGGCACGAACCTTCTCCATCAAACAGTCGCGGCTGCCGAAATCTTTTGGTTCAATTGGCGGGTGAAAGATAACTTTTACCAGTGCAGGCTTAATCGCGAACCGGGCTTTGGGCATGGCATAGTGGGTGCCTACAATCGTCATCGGCACCACGGGGACTCCGCACTCTACCGCCAGGTAAAACGGTCCTTTCTTGAATGGCAATAGCTTGCCGTCGAACGAGCGTTTGCCTTCGACATAGATCGTCATATTGAGCCCTTGTTCGACGACTTTCTTCGCCGCGGTCACCGCCTCGATCCCGGCTTCGCGGTTTCCCCGGTCTACCGGAACCAGCGATCCCATCCGCATGGCGCGCCCAAGAATCGGCGTCTTGAACAACTCCTTTTTCACCATGACTGAAGTGCGCCCTGGGATCCGGGGAATCTGGATGGGTGGGTCGAGATTCGACGTGTGGTTCGTCATGAAGATGTAGCTGCGGGACCGGTCGAGGCTCTCGAGGCCAATTGTCTCCACGCGAACTCCAGCGAGGCGCACTCCGGTTTTTGCACCCCAGGTAAACAGACGATAGAGAAGTCCAACGTCACCGCTGAGAAATGTCCAAGTGAACCCGATAAGCGCCGCGGCCGGTGCCGCCAGCCCCCAGAATCCCAGCATGATGATCGTGCGAATCATGGCTTCCCGTGTGCTGCAGAATCCACTCGACCGGCGGCTTGTGGCGTCTCCTGCGCCTCGCCCTTCAGCCAGGCAGCGCGCCGGGCGCGTTGATCGGCTGTGATCGCCTCAAGATCGCGCACCTCGTACGAAACCTCATGCCTGCCGGCGATTTTCCATTGCAAATCTCGCTCCGCGCCGCGACGGCTTCGAACTTTTACCGAGAGGGTCTGTTCAGGAGCGAGTCTCGCCAGTTCTTCCCGGGACTCCTGCCCGGCAGGCTTGCCCTGTATCTCGATAATGGTGTCGCCCACCTGGAGGCCAGCGCGTTCCGCTTCGCCTGACGCCGTTACCGCTGTCACGGTCATCGGTCCGTCAAAATTGCGGGACGCAGTGAATCCCTCCTCCGGCACGGTGTTCGTGACTTCCTCGACTTTCAAGCCTACAGACCGCAAGAAATCGTTCCATGGAATCTCCTCGGTTCCGGCGACGTACTTCGCGAAAAAAGAACCCAGGTCTGCATGGCTCACGGCTTCGGCCGCTCGCCGGACGCCTTCGGAATCGTTGAAGAAGCGTCCCTGCTTGGCGTAAGTTGCGTTCATCCACTGCAGAACTTCCCGGAGCGATGCCTTACCCTGGCTGGCCTCGCGCACCGCGAGATCGAGCAGGATCCCGAGCAGTTCACCCTTGTTGTAATACGAGATACTTCGCTCTGGACGCCGGTAGTACGCGTTGCCCTCGAGCCATGCATCCAGGCTGGATTCCTCCGCCGACTGCGTGAGATGTGCTGGACGGCGCTCCAGTTCTGTAATTTCATCGCCAAGCCGGTACAGATATTGCTTTTCGTTCAGCAGTCCCGCGCGCAGCTGAATCGCGCCTTCGGCGGTGCTGGTCACACCTTCGCTGAACCAAAGCGCTCGCGTGTAATTTTCCTTTGTGTAATCGATCGGCTCCAGCGTTTGCGGACGAATGCGCTTCACGTTCCAGAGATGGAAAAACTCATGCGCCGTCACTCCGGCCATCTCATCAGGACTCTGCTTCAATGCTTCCGGATTGAGGTCGATCGCGGTCGAATAGGCGTGCTCCATACCGCCGCCGGCAGGACGACGCGGGAAGTGATACAGGAACATGTAATTGTCGAAGGGGCGGTCGTTCATCCAACTGATCGCGGCGTTCACGATTTTGTGCAGGTCCGCCGTTATCTTTCTCATGTCGTAGTCCAGGCTGTCTGCATCAACGATCACGCGGAAGTGGCCGCCGGACTCATCGAAATCTGCTTCCTGAAACTCTCCGATCTCGACCGGAGAATCCGCCATGCGGTCGTAGTTCTCAGCTGTGAAGCCGCTGTCGACAGATGGCATCGGAGTGGCAATGCGCCAGCCGGTGGGAACGTGAGTAAAATCCACGCGAGTTGATGCATTCCGGGCGTCCACCGGGTACACGAGGATCTGGGCCAGATTCAGGAATGCATGGTGCGGATTCAACTGCGCTCCAAATGGACCCGGCGAGTCGACAAACATCTGGTACTCGAACACCGCGCCGCCCGAGGCACCTTGAATCTTCCAGCAACTCTTGTCGACATCGCGGACTTCGAGCGGCTTTCCGGAATGGTCCTTGGCTCGCGTCCAGTTCACAAACTGTGCGAAGTCGCGAATCTGATAGAGCGCGTTCCACACTGGAAGCTGGAGCTGACGCTCGTCCGAGCCTGGCGGCAGCGTGACTTGCACTTCAACTAAGTGTTGTTCCGGCGAAAGCAGAGAGATGCTGTAGGAAACCAGCGCGGAAGATTGCGCGGCAGCAAAAACTGAAGTGAAGACGACGAAAGAGCAAACCGCGAACCGCAAAGTGTGCGAAACCACACGCCGGAGCACGTTCATTTGGATCTTGTCAGTTCCTGCGAAGCGCGCAGGCGCGCCGGCAGTTTGTCATAGATTCCACCGAATCCACCATTGGAAAGAATCGCGACCACATCGCCGCTTCGCATTTCGGGCGCAATCTTCTCCACGATAGTGTCGGCATCAGGCAGGAGCCTTGCACGCCGGCCGTGGCGTTCAATCTCCGCCGCGAGCTCGGGCAATTCCAGCCGCTCATTTTCAGGCACAGCCTCGGACCGAAACACGCCCGCGACCACAATCTCGTCAGCTCCAGACAGGCTGCGCGCCAGATCGCTTTGCAGAACGCGACGCCGCAGCGTGTTGGATCTCGGCTCCAGAATGGCCCACAAACGTGCTCCCGCGTAACGCGCTCGTAGCGCCTTCAGCGTTCCGGCAATCGCCGTCGGATGATGCGCAAAATCGTCGATGATCGTAATCCCATTTACCTGCGCCTTCACTTCCAGTCGCCGCTTCACGCTCTTGAATGTTTTCAATGCATCGGCAATCGCCGTCTTCGGTACGCCGCACGACTCCGCCATCGCAGCCGCGGCCGTCGCATTCCACACGTTGTATTCCCCGGCAAGCGGGAACTCGAGATCGGCCCAAGGCCTGCCGTCACGCAACACTGTCCAACTTGTCCGCTCGGTTTCCAGGCGGAGATCGGAGACTCGCCAGTTGGCGCGCGGTCCCGCGCCATATCGCTCCACCGGGCAGAACGCTTTAGCGAGGCAGCGTTCCAGGCTTGGACTTTCCTTTGCTCCGCCTGCAGCTCCATCAAAGGCGACGATCCTGCCGCGTCGCGGAACCAGGTTCACCAGGCGTTTGAATGCCGTCTCCACAGCGTCCAGATCCTTGTAGATGTCTGCATGGTCGAACTCAACAGAAGTCAGGATGACGGTATCGGGAAAATAGTGCAGGAACTTGGGGCCTTTATCGAAAAATGCCGTATCGTACTCGTCGCCTTCCAGGATGAAATGCTTTCCCTTCCCCAGGTGAAAGCTCGATCCGAAATTTTCTGCGATGCCCCCAATCAGAAACGATGGCTCAAACCCCGCTGAATGAAAAATCCATGCGAGCATAGAGGTCGTCGTCGTCTTGCCATGTGTCCCCGCGACTACGAGGACTTCTTTCCCACGCAGAAATTCGTCGTGCAGCAATTGCGGCAGTGAACAGAAATCGATTCTCTGATCGAGCACATGTTCGAGCTCGACGTTACCGCGGGAGATGGCATTGCCAATCACAACCAGATCCGGGCGCGGTTCCAGGTTTTTCGCATCAAATGGTTGGGCTACCGGAATTCCCAGGTCGTGGAGAAAATCCGACATGGGCGGATAGGCGGCTGCGTCCGAACCGGAGACATGAAAGCCGCGCTGCTTGAGCATACCCGCAAGCGAGGCCATGGCGGTGCCACAGATACCGATCAGATGAATGTGCTTACTGGATTCCATGTCAGGCACGAACCGATGCCTCCAGAATTCTTAAACTCACCGACCCTCCATCCACCGCCAGTGCTGCCCGAACGCCGAAGGGTAGCGTGATGTTGCGCGACGTTACGTGCCCGGAACGAACGCCGAAGGCAACCGGAACCTCCAGTTCGCCCACAACGCGCGTGACAACCTCCTGGAGAGTGTAGCTTTGATTCGCGGTCTGCACACAGTCAAGCATCACTCCAAACACAATGCCTCGAACGTTGTCGAATTTACCTGCGAGTTTCAGCTGCATCAGCATCCGGTCGATCTGGAAGGGTTTGGCCGCAACATCTTCCAGGAAGAGTATTGTGCCGCGCGTGTCCAATTCGTAAGCCGTCTCCAGAGCGGCGACCAGGATCGAAAGACAGCCTCCCGCGAGAATTCCCTGCGCTTCGCCGTCAACCAGACCGGCCACCTCATCCCCCAAGGGTACGTCCCAGGCAGAGGTTCGGGATAAAGCGGACTGCCACGATTCCATCTCGACTCCACCAGCGTGCGCCCAGTCTTTGGCGGCCATGGGACCGTGAAAGGTGACGAGATGCCCGGAATCCCCGAACCAGCTCAGCAAAGAGGTGATGTCGCTGTAGCCGATGAAGATCTTCGGGTGTGACTTGAGCTCTTTCAGATCGAACTCTTCCAGCAGATAATTCGATCCGTATCCGCCACGCGCACACAGTATGGCCCGGATGTCCTCCCGCTCGAACATCTGATTGAGCTCATCGATCCGCCGGCTGACCGATCCGGCAAAATAAAGGTCCTGCTCCAGAATCGAGTCGAAGAAGAATGGCTGATAGCCGGCGCGACGCAACGCCTCGCAACCAGCTTCGAGTTCCGCGGGCTTGATGTTGCTGGCGGGCGCAACAATTCCAATCGTATCGCCAGACCGTAGAGCCTTGGGCTTCGTGCGCTCCACTGCGTCAGATTTCTTCCGCGAATTCTTTTTGGAGACCATCAGTTGGCTGACCCGGACCCAGCGCCGCTCGATCAAACAAGAAACCCGTATCTAGCTCACAAAAAACTCTCCCTGGCAGACCAAGTGAGCGCTGCCCGCCAGGAAAATCTTTTTCCCTTCCTTTCGCACAACCTGTGTTCCACCCGGAGCCTGCACCTTCACGGGAGACTCGGCTCTTCGCGTTGCCATGGCTGCTGCCGCCGCCGCGCAGGAGCCAGTGCCTGACGACTGAGTCTCTCCCGCCCCGCGCTCGAAGAAACGCGCACGGATTTCATGCTTCCCCCGGGACTCTACGAGTTCGACGTTCACTCCTTCTCGAAAATGGGGGTTGCGCTGTACTTCCGCCGCCCGCGCCTGCCATTCTGCGGGAAACTCAGGGACAAAGATAACGTAATGCGGATTTCCCATCGATACGGGCACGCCGCGCACTTCCCTCTTTCCAACGTTCAACGCCAATTCTGCCTCGACGACGGCCTCTCCCATTTCAATTTCAAATTCATATCCCGATTTGCTATGGCCAGTCATGGTGCAAACCTTGTTGCCGGCCCCGGTCAAAATCGAGATGCGATCCTTCGGCTGCTTCGAATATAGATAAGCTGCGACACAACGCGTGCCGTTGCCTGAAATTTCGGCAAACGAACCGTCAGCATTGACCAGATGAATCTCCGCATCGGCGGAGAAGTGCGGCGAGATCCACTCGACGCCATCCGCACCAACGCCGTTGTGACGGTCGCATATCCGCTTGGTAAAACCCGCGATGTCCTCCGGCGCCAGGGATCGCTCAATCAGCAGGAAATCGTTGCCGCAAGCGCTCGCTTTCAGAAATGGAATACTGCGCGTGTGCCGCGTCACTCGCGCTCCACGCGGCCCAGGCAGGTGGAGCTCATCAGCACCGAGGATCCTCGCAGTTGCTGGAGCAGAAGGTGCTGTTCGCGGTGGCAGCCTTCCACATCGAACTGCAAGCGAACGTGCTGCGGCGTGGCGCCCGTGCTTACATTCTGCATCAGGCGATGTTGACTTTCCAGGATGCGGTTCACTTCGCAGCTGATCTCATCCACGCTCGGGCCCGTGACCTCATAGCTGGTCATCAGCACCTTCAAATTGAACGTCTCTTCGAGGTGTCCCAAAACGAAGAGCGAGAGCAGAACTAACCCCGTAGCAAACGATGCGGTCAGATAAAGCCCTCCGCCCGCCGCCATGCCAACGGATGCGACGACAAACAACGTGGCCGCCGAAGTAAGGCCCGTCGTCAGCCCGCGCACGTGTAGGATCGTCCCTGCCCCGATGAATCCGATTCCCGGGATAATTTGAGCTGCGATTCTCGCCGCATCCGAGGGTATGCCCGCTAGACGCTGTGAGAGCAGCGTGAACATTGCGGCACCGAAACAGATAAATAGGTTTGTGCGCAGTCCGGCGGGACGGTGTTTCAGTTCGCGCTCCAGACCGATCAAGCCACCCAGCACGGCGGCAAGCGAGAGGCGCGCCACTGAACTGTCGACAACACCGCTTGCCATTTCGCGTTGCAGCAGGTCGAGAAAATGTTGCCAGTTCATGGTCTGCATGTGCGCGCGAAACCGGCGCTGCTGGCCGGATTTTATCACCGCGATCCCGGGCTCTCGCGTTTACCGGCGTGATTACCGCGACGCATAAAGTATCCCCCGTGGCTGCCCCGTCACGTGGATCTCTACCAGCTCTTTCAGGCCTTTCGGCTGCACCGCTTGCCACACCGGATCGCCCTCGAACGCCATCACGTAGTCGGCGTATTGTTGCGGATTCGCCAGCGCCCGCTCCCAGAGCCCATCTGGATCGGTAGGCTGTTTCCAGACCCGATGGTTGCCCTCATCAATCACATTCCGCAACGGGATGCCCGCCTGCTCGAGCGCTCCCACATGATCTCCGACATACATCAAGATGGTGGCATGTGGAGGCAATTTCTCCAGCCATCCTGCGACTTGCTTCTCGAGCTGATTCCGCGTGCGCATATTTACCTGGGCTTCTTCCAGGCAGATTGGAGTGCCGCCCCATCCGGAGATATAGCCGGCTCCCACAACAGCAATGACGATCAGCACGCCAATTCCACGCCACCGGTCGCTCCAGCGCTCCCACGTCACTGTGAAGTAAATGAGCATTCCGACACCCGCTGCAAATGCGGGCAGCAACTGCAATCCGTAGCGAACGTTGTAATGCGTGAATGGCCAGAATGGCGGCACAAAGATCGGCACACCGCCGTAGGCGATGGAGAGAGCATAGAAAGGGATCGGCGTTAGAAGAAACAAAAGTGGCCAACCCACCGCCGACTTGCCAGATGCCACCCTCTGCCTCTGGAACAAAAACAGCCCTACGAATCCCAACGCGCCGAGTGTGAGAAGGCCGCGCTGCAGCCACGCGTTGCGGGAGAGATTTTCCTCGACTGCCTTATTGAAATAAAGCGCCGCGAGCGGCAGATTCCCGCTGCCCGGATGCCCCGGATTTCCCGCAACTTGCGTCCTGTGTTCAATCGCCTTCGCCGAATACGGGCCGTTTTCGAACTCCAAGGGATTCTTATAGACAATTCCGTTGTACGCCAACCAGAGTATGGGTGCCGCAGCCGCAATGGCGACAAATCTTCCTGCCGGCGGACACCACTGCCCGCTGCTTGCATGCCTTGCCGCATTGATTCTGGCTGCGACCACGGTGGCACACATTACGGCAGCCAGGAACCAACCGTCGTAGCGAGTGAGGCATGCGCCGGCCAGGCACAATCCGCACTTGTTGATAGCCTTTGAATCTCCGCGTACCGCTTCGGCGAAGTAAACTACCGCCCAGATAAAGAGTGCGAGATACACGGCTTCGCCCATCGCGGTGGACTGCATGTAAACCAGGTTCGGATTCAAAGCGTAGACGAGCGCCGCAACCCACGCCGCAAATTGTGCCTTCAGATCTGTCTCCGGGCCGCTCGCCAGGCTTCCCCGAATCAAGCGGAATATGCCAATCACACCCAGGACGTAAGCAATCAGCGACGGCATTGATCCACCGGCCCCGCTCCGCCAAAGCTCGTCTGAAACAAGAAACGGAATCATCAGCAGGTGCGGCAGCGGAAGCCAAACAGTTCCCAACTGCAGCAGCCCGGGAGTCTTCGAGTCAAAAACCCGACGAGCGATATTGAGGTGGGCTACCGCGTCGCCGTACAGCAGCACGTCCCCTTGCTTGTAATAAAAGAGAAATGAGAGCACCGAAATGCAACTGGCCAGCCACAGGATGAGCCGCACTTGGGAGTCCCAGTGGGAAGAGGCCGGCGGATTGGGCTTGCGTTTCGGCACAGCGGAAAAAATAGCCTGCGCTCTTAAAGCTACTCGAGGTGGGTCAGTTCGCGAAAGACCTGAAAGCGCGCATCGATTTCTTCCCGGGTAAGCGATTGCAGCCGCTCCGTCCCGAAACGCTCCACTGCAAACGATCCCATCACGCCGCCGTAGAACAGCGCCCGCTTCAAGACTTCGCGGCTCAGTTCTTCCTGCGAAGCCAGGTATCCCATGAAACCTCCGGCAAAGGAATCTCCCGCTCCGGTGGGATCTTTAACTTCGTCAATGGGCAAGGCAGGCGCGCGAAATGGATGATGCCCGACGCCGAAGGCGCCCTCGCGGAAAAAAATGGTAGCTCCATACTCACCGTGCTTGATCACGAGTGCCTTTGGGCCCATGGCGAGCACTCGCTGAGCAGCCCGCGGCAGATTGCTTTCGTTGGCCAGCATTTTCGTTTCGGTGTCGTTAATGAGCAGTACGTCCACCAGCTTCAACGTTTCCGCGAGTTCCTTCGGAGTGCGATTGATCCAGTAATTCATCGTGTCGCAACCCGTCAGCCGTACCCGGCTCATCTTGCGGCGCACGTCCGCCTGCAACGTGGGCTGGATATTGGCGAGAAACAGAAACTCCGTGTCCTCGTACTCGCGCGGAATCTGCGGACGGAAGGTCTCGAAAACATTCAGATCGGTATAGTCGGTCTTGGCCTCGTTCAGATTCTCGGTATAGGTTCCACCCCAACGGAAGGTCTTACCGTTCGCTCGCTCGATGCCGCGCGTGTCGATTTTGTGATCATGGAAGACGCGTTGCTGCGGCTGACCGAAGTCATCGCCAACTACGGCTACGACGCGCACAGAAGTGAAGTAGCTGGCCGCCAGGGAAAAATAAGTCGCGGCGCCGCCAAGGATGTTTTTCACACTGCCCGATGGCGAGCTAATGTCGTCGAATGCTACGGAACCGACTACGAGGATGCTCATTGGGTAGGGTCGTGCCTCCTTACGGGCCAGGGATTGAGTCGGTTCGGTATCAGGGAAAAGATGGCAGGATCAGGGAGCGCCTTTCAAATGCCTGCCTTCTATTTCAAATATTTCCCCATGATCAGCTTCAATTTTTTCTTCGTCGTTGCCGGAATCTTTTTGCGGTCGGTCAGGATCGCGTGAGCCAAAGCCGCTCCGCACTTGCAATCGCGCTCTCGCGGCATGGCCGAGACCGTTTCACGGACCACTTTTGCCGCGTTCTCTGCATTTTTCACGAGGACCGCAATAATCTGATCGACGGTCACCGAGTCGTGATGCGGATGCCAGCAGTCATAATCTGTGACCATCGCCACCGTAACGTAGCAAAGCTCGGCTTCACGCGAGAGTTTCGCTTCCTGCAAGTTGGTCATCCCAATCACGTCCATGCCCATGCTCCGATAGACGTTCGATTCCGCCTTGGTCGAAAACTGCGGACCTTCCATGCAGAGGTAGGTCCCCCCAAGCTTTCCAACGACGCCCACCGTCTTGCACGCGCCGTCAACCACGCCTGCCAGTTGTCGGCAGATCGGATCGGCAAAGGCGATGTGCCCCACAACACCGTTTCCGAAGAACGTATCGACGCGATGCCGCGTGCGATCGAAGAACTGATCGGGAATCACGAACTCCAAAGGCTTGTGCTCTTCCTTCAGCGATCCCACCGCCGAAATCGAGACAATGCGCTCGACTCCAAGCTGCTTGAATCCATGAATGTTGGCGCGGAAGTTCAATTCACTGGGGAGGATGCAGTGTCCGCGGCCGTGGCGCGCTAGAAATGCAACCTTACGCCCTTCCAGCATGCCGCACACGTACGCATCTGACGGCGCACCGAAGGGCGTTTTCAGGCGAGATTCTTTCACCTTCGTCAGACCCGGCATGGAATACAGCCCGCTGCCGCCAATAATGCCAATTTCCGCCTGCGCCACCCGGCCTCCTGGATGCCGAAATCGAACTCGTGATTATACAGGAGGATTTTGGGCTCTCTTCGCTCGAGCGTCTTTGTACATTGCTGAAAACCTTCGTCCAAACTGGATCTGAGCAAAGGATATCTTCGCTCGCCTGAAGGCGGCTCCACTCAGGATGACAGTGCGTGACGGATTGAGCGCTACAATGCGATCAATGAGGTTTTGCATCGCCGCCGGTTCCCTTCTGCTCTGTTGCACGTTTGCAACTTCCCAGGACAAATCTGCGCCGCACGATTCTGTGACGATTCCGGCGACGATCGACCACAACCGCGTCGTAATCGATGCCACCGTCACCTCGGCTGCGACATCAGCCGAGCGGGTTCGCGCCTGGGTTGACAATGGCAATGCCAATCTCGAAATGTCCCGCAGCCTGGCTACTCGGTTGGGGCTGGCTGTCACGTGCGACGACAAAGAGTGCTCCGCACCGCCGCCTTCGTCGATCAGCATTGGCGGCATGAATCTCTCGCTCGCCACCATCAAGCAAGTCAAGATCCCGCTAAAGCCGGTCAGCGCAGCTGCGGTTCTCGATCCCGGCATGAACGTCGAGATGAACCTGCCTTCCACCGTGTTGCGGCAGTACGACGTTCTCTTCGATTTTCCTGGCCGCAAGTTCTCGATTGGACCGCCAGGATCGATTCACTTCTACGGTTCCAGCAGCAAAGCAATCATTAATGCAGAAAACGGCCTGATCCAGATTCCCAGCCAGATCGAGAAGAAGAAATACAACCTTGCGCTCGACCTCGGCTCTTGCATCAGTTTTCTGATCCCGGAAGTCTTCGACAAACTTGCTACCGCCCATCCAGACTGGCCCCATATGGTCGGGGCGGTAGGATCGGCGAACATGTGGGGACTCGACGACGAACTCAACTGGAAGGTGATGCGTATCGATCGCATCCAGTACGGGCCTCTCTTTCTCACGAATGTTGCAACCGTCGACTTCCCCAAAGTTCGCATGGACTATTTTCAGAAGCGCGCGGGAGTCGCAACCGCGGGCCTGCTGGGATCTCAAGCCCTGATGAATTATCGAGTCGGGCTCGATTACGCACACGCCACGGTCTACTTCGATATCGGCCGTATGTTCAATTTTCCGGATTTCGATGTGGTGGGCCTGACCCTGCGGCCCGAGGATGATGGCCGATTCACCGTGCTCGGCATCGCGGACTTTGACGGAAAGCCTTCGATCTCCACCGGGCCCGAAGGTATCGAACGCGGCGATCACCTCGAAGCGGTCAACGATATTCCCGTACGCGGTTCAACCTTGGGCCAGGTCTGGTCGATGCTCGGCGGCAACCCCGGCCAGGAACGAAAACTAGCGCTGGAGCGGGCGGGAAAGCAACTCATCGTAGTCGCGCAGGTCCAACATTTTCTGGCAGAAGCGCCCGATGAGAACACTGGAAAGAAAGGAAGCCGTTAGCGCCGCCGCAGTTTCCGCCTGAAATATCTTCGAAAATTCCGGGTCGCGGAGCCAGGTTTTGCCCGGCGACCCGGAGCCTGCACTACCAAATCAGAGTCACAACACCGGTCTGTTCAATCGTGTTTGCATTGTGAACGACGAACGTGTCCGGGCCATTGACCCGAATGTCGACCAGGTGGCTGAAATCGAGATAGACAATGTGCGTTCCTGCCGTCCCGCTGAATCCGGAGGTGATGGCCGCCGCAGCCGGCGATTCCAATCCCGTCCACTCGAGGAAGCTCGAGGGTACGTGCAACATGCTGACATGTCCGACGCCCCGGTAACCCAAAGTCGTCTGCACACCTTGCACGAGCACGGGCGTATTCGACGCGGGTGTAACCGCGGCACTCGACGCGCCCGCGGCGAGATTGTAGTTGAACACCGCTTCGTTCGGCGTGGTGATGGTTTGAGCGGCATGCCCGGCAACAGCAAAGGTGAGAACGATCACAACCCCAGCCAGCAGCAGCGTGCGTGTGCGTGAAATATTCGTGAGCATAGTGATCTCCTTGAACGGAAATTTCCCTGGTGAGGGAGTTAACGGCGAATGTCCCCCCGGGGATTCAGGAACGCCCAGCCGGATGATTGAGAAATACGGAACTCAGAGGCTCCGCGTGGATTCGGGGGATCTCTGAATCTGGATCGCGCCCACAAGATTGCGGCGGTACCAGATGGCGAGCGCCAGAGCCCCGGTCAGCGTACACAAACCGGAAGCCCATTGCAGGGAGCGTTCGCGTTGCACAATTACGTCCGGATGAACGTCGTTGCCCGCCGCCATCATGCTGGGAGGCATCACAAAGGCGCGATGTTCGATCTTGAGTCTGGGACCTGCAGCTTGAAGTCCAACGCCGGTAACAAAAACGAGCCACAGAATTGCTGGAATGATTCTTGCTTTTCGACTCACCAAGAGCACCACCGGATGATTCTCGATTGAGGGGATTGGCACTGGGGCAATCCTCCTCGGCTGATAGTGCGCAGGAGGCCGGAAGCGTTTCGAACCGAAGAAAATTTCCGCAGATTGGTTTTAGTTACGTGGATGTAAGCGGAGTGTAAAAAACTTTCGCTGCAGATGTTCTATTTCGATTGGGGAAAGATTTCCTTCTCAAGCGCCGTGGTGGTTCCCGCATCCAGGCTTTCGCTGACGAGCACGGTATCGCCCTGCTCTTCGATCACTACCGCGCCTTCCTCCGTACTCCACGCATGGCGGCCCTTGAGCAACGATGGATGCACTTTGCCATCACTCCCTTTCGGCATCAACTCCTCCGTAAGAGGACTATCGGCGGTATCCGCCTGCTTATACCTCTGCTTCAGCGACGACGCATAGATCGCGGCAAACTCCGCCGCCTTCTCCGCGCTCGACCAGCGCGAGACGTACAGAAGTCCCAGCGGCCCCGCGGCATTCGATTTCGATTTTGCCGCGTAGTAATATCCGCCACGCCACTCCGGGTACATCTCCTTCGAGAGCGGCTTCCCCGCATACTGTTCGATCAGTATCGCGACGTCGAATTCGCCCATCGCCCCAATATCGAACTTCCTGTATTCATCGAAATCGTGCTTGAAATCCGGCACGGGCATGGGCTCGATCTTCTCTCCGGCAAGATAAGTCTCGGGCTGCATGATCTGCCGTGTGGTGTGTGGAGGATCCTGCAGCAATCCGGCGAATGCTTTCTCCTTGCCCACCTTCTGCATCAGCTTGACCACGAACTCCATGCCGTAGCTGTAAGGGAACGTCATCGATTCCTTGAGGAACGTTGGAGCCTCGTTGAAAACCTTTGTGCCCGGCGTCCCGGTCAGCGTCTCCTCCTCCATCGACTCAAGCAGCACGGGCGAGTCCGTGATGGAATGTCCGGAAGGCGCGAGAGCGTATTGAAACATCATGGCCTGCGCCTGCCCTTCGACAACTGCCTCGCGGGCGTCGTCGGTCTCGTCGTTTTCAATGTCCTTTGGCGAAGGATCTTTCCTCATCTCGCCCAGATCCTTGTCTCCGCGCTTCATCCACTTCTCAAGCCCGACCGATTGATCCTGCAGAGCATGGGTCAACTCGTGCGCCATCACCGGCTCTTGTTCTTCCATCGGTAGCCAGTCGAGCAGGTTGACGGTTTTCGTTTTCGGATCATAAAAGCCGGCGACCTCCTCGCGCAGCAGGGCCACCAGGAACGTCTGCAGGTCAAACTCCCGCGGCAATAGCCCGAACTTCTTCAACACCAATTCCGATCGCCGCAAACGCTTGGTGTCTTCGTCGTTCAGGTGCTTGGTCAGGTAAGACACGACTTCGTCCCGGCTGCTCAGCTTGCGCTTTACTTCCCGCTTGATGGGCAGTCCCGTCTGCTTGCTGTCGAAGGCCAGGATTTCGTCGACCGAGTGAAAGAGTTCCTCCGCCTGCCGTGGCGTGATCTTTGGCTCTTCTTTCTCCTGATCGCTTGATTGCTGATCTTTTCCCTGATCCTTCGGGGCAGCAGGCTGAGGTTGCTCTTGCGGAGCCGGAGATTCGCCTGCCGGATTCTTCGGCTGTGGCTGAGGCTCCTGCGCTGCAGTGAGAGCCGCACACAGAATCACCGCCGGAATAACCCTCAAAATCAGCCTTCCGAAGTGCCGAATTTGCCCCTGGATCGCAACCATTCTGATTGAGTGTATACGTTTCCTTATACTCTCACGCATGAGCGCCGAACCCGTGAATCTTTGGACGTCCCGCGACCACGTTCGTGACTATCTCGAGCGTGCCGACTCCATCAACCATCGCACCGAAGGCGAAGCTGCGCTGCTCGAGTTCATACCGCCGGGCGCCAGCCCCATTCTCGATCTCGGTACCGGAGACGGCCGACTTCTAGCTCTGGTTCGGGCCGCTTACCCTGATACGGATGCGGTCGCCATCGATTTCTCGCCAGCCATGCTGGAAGCGGTCCGCCAGCGGTTTGCCGGAGACTCGCGCGTGACGGTATTGGCCCACAACATGGACGAAACGCTGCCGCCCCTTGGGAGCTTTGATGCCGTAATTTCAAGTTTCGCGATCCACCATCTCGTTCACGACCGCAAGCGCGCCCTCTATGCTGAGATCTACCAGCGCCTCAATCCCGGAGGCGTGTTCTGCAATCTGGAGCATGTAAGCTCGCCGACCCCGTGCCTGCACAAAGAGTTTCTGGAGCGGATTGGCTTCACCGTCGAAACAGAGGATCCTTCGAACAAATTGTTAGATGTCGAGACTCAGTTGGGATGGCTGCGCGATATTGGCTTTAGCGACGTGGATTGTCACTGGAAGTGGCGGGAGTTGGCGCTGCTGGTGGGAAGAAAATCCTGATCGTCAACGACGGTAGCCATCTCTGAGCGCAGGATCCCAGCCGGGAAATTGAAAGTAGATTTATCCGCGGGCAATCGTCTCCGTAACCCACTCCCCCGCTTCCGCTGTCCCCAGCTTCCCGCCGATATCCTCCGTAGTCTTCTTCTGCCGCACAGCTTCGAGAACCGCGGCCTCAATCCTGTCAGCCTCCGCCGCAAGTTCCAGATCCCGCAGCATCATGGCCGCGGTCAGAATCGCACCAAACGGATTCGCGACATTCTTGCCTGCAATCGGCGGGGCCGACCCATGCACCGGCTCAAACATTGACGTCCGGCCGGGATGAATATTTCCGCTCGCCGCCATCCCCAGCCCGCCCTGCAATCCCGCCGCAAGGTCGGTGATGATATCCCCGAACATGTTGTTGGTAACGATCACATCGAACTGCCGTGGATCGCGCACCATCTGCATGCAAAGCGCATCGACGTACATGTGCTGCGTGCTGATCTGCGGATACTCCTCGCCGACTTCCTTGAACACCCGTTGCCACAGGCTCCCAGCATGGGTCATGGCGTTGGACTTGTCGCACATCAGTACCTTGCTGCGCGGCGAGCCATCGAGCTTGCGATGCGCGCGGCAATACTCGAACGCATACCGGATGATGCGCTCCACCCCCTTTCGCGTATTGATGTCCTCCTGGGTGGCAATTTCGTCGGCAGTTCCCTGCTTGAAAATGCCGCCGGCATCGGTATAAACACCCTCCGTGTTCTCGCGGAGCACCGCAAAGTCGATGTCCTTGGGCTCGACGCCCTTTAATGGGCAAAGCGCCGCATCGAACAAACGCACCGGACGCACGTTCGCATACAAATCCATCTTGAATCGCATGCCCAGCAGGATTTCTTTGGCGTGGATGTTGGTCTTCACCCGCGGATCGCCGAACGCCCCGACCAGGATTGCGTCGAAATCGCGCCCCAGCATCGCGAAGCCGTCCGGCGGCACGGTCATCCCATCGCGCAGGTAGCGATCCGCCCCCCAGTCGAATTCCGTGAGTTCGACGACAGCCCCGGCAGCCTGAATCACCTTCACAGATTGCGGAATGACTTCCTTCCCGATGCCGTCCCCGGGAATGACAGCAATCCGTTTCACGTTTGTCCGTAGCGTGCCCACGGCAGGAAAGTTACCACAATCACCCATCGTAGAGACGTTGCTTGCAACGTCTCCTAGCCACAAGCCGGCCCGCCAAAGTAGTTCCGACGCGCCCGTGAGGTGATCCGCATGGCCAGGCAGCGTTGAAGCCCTTCTCGGCCCAAATCATCTATACGGTAGCTTCTCGCTATAATCGAGGTATTGATATGGGTCTTACCGCATTACAAGAACGGGCCGAAGGACTGGGCGCTGCCGGGACCGCTGAATACCGCGGAGCAACAGTGGCCACACGATTCTCCAGCCCGGAACAAGAGCTGGTTGCTCTGCGAAGCGGCTGCGGAGTCTACGATCTCGGCTACCGGAGCAAGATTTCGCTGACCGGCTCCGATCGCGTCCGCTGGCTGAACGGAATGGTCACCAACAACATTCGCGATCTGGCCGCTAGACGTGGAGTCTACGCGTTCCTGTTGAACCCGCAAGGCCGTATCCTGGCGGACCTCTACGCCTACAACCGCGGCGACTCGATCACAATGGATACGGACCGCAGTCAGATCGAAAAGATCCTTGCCACCTTCGACCACTTCATCATCATGGATGATGTGGAAGTCACGAATCTTTCCGATCAGTGGACAACTCTGGGCCTCGCCGGGCCCCGCTCTCGCGAAGTTGCCCGCGCTGCCGGCATCGAAATTCCCGCCACGGTCCCGCTCGAAATTTTCGACGCACGGTGCTGCTGCGATTGCGACTGCACGAAATGCACCACCGTGCGCGGCGAAGACGCCGACCATGAAAGCTATGAACTCTGGCTCGCTCCCGGAGACGTCCGCAAAACCTGGGACGCTCTGGTAGCCCATGGCGCCACACCTGTCGGCTCCGAGACTCTCGAATTGCAACGCATTCTTGCCGGCATCCCGCTTTATGGGATCGATATCCGCGAGCGCGATCTTCCCCAGGAAACCGAGCAGGCGCGCGCGCTGAATTTCAACAAGGGCTGTTATGTCGGACAGGAGATTGTCGAGCGGATCCGCTCGCGGGGCGCGGTGCACCGCAAATTCGCGGCATTTCTGCTGGAGGGCACGCCTGAGGTCGCCTCTGGCGCAAAGATCACTTCAGGCGAGAAGGAAGTGGGCGAGATCACGAGTGTTGCCTGGATTCCGGGCGCTGCGAAGACCGTGGCGTTGGGTTATATCCGCCGCGAAATCGGAACACCGGGGCGCGAAGTGACGATCGGAACTTCGCAAGCTCGTGTGGTTCAGGCGCCGGTCTTCGATCTTCTGTCGACCAGCGAGCCTGCTTCGGAGGAGAAGCTTCCGGCCTAGCGCTGGCAGTTTAACGACCTTCGCTGAGCCGCGAAAGAATTGCAAAATTGATCCTTAAGGAAGATTTATGGCTGAGAAAAAACGCGAACAATCCAGTTTCACCGTGACCGATCGCCGGCTTTTCAATGCTGAGGGCGAATTGCGGAAAGACGTCGGCGAGGAACCCGAACCGCCTCGTTCTGCGCCCACGCCTCCCCCTGCGAAAGCCTCCGACGGACAACCATCCGTCCCGGAAAAGGTCGACGGCAAGGAAGAGATGCCTCCTCCGCCAACTCACGCCGAGCAGCAGGCGCAGGCCGACGCCTACCGCAAATCCTCGAAGGAACTGGACTCGCAAGTCGAGCTCAGCGGGCACTCCGCCAAAGAATTGGAGATGTCGTTCGAGCGCTTCCTCGCATCGCTGTACATGACCGCGATGCTCCAGCTTGGACTGATGCGCGAACAGGGGGCTCAGCCGCGGATCGATATCATTGGCGCGCGCCAGACCATCGACACGCTCAGCCTGATCTCCGACAAAACCAAGGGCAATCTCACGCCGGTGGAAGAGAATTTCCTGCAAAACAGTCTTTATGAGCTTCGCATGGCGTATGTCGAGGTGACCAACGCGCTAGCGCGGCCCCCGCAGCCCGGGCCCGCCACCGGAACCAGCGGACGATGAAAGCGGCCCCATGAAAGCAACCCTGACCGTGTTGGGTAGTGGAACATCCATGGGTGTACCCACGCTTGGGTGCGATTGCGCTGTCTGCCGCTCCACCGATCCGCGCGACAAGCGCACCCGCCCCTCGATCATGCTCGATTACGCGGGCAAAGTCGTCCTCATCGACACGACTCCCGATTTTTACGCGCAAGCCATCCGCGAGAACATTTCCCGTGTCGACGCCGTGTTCTATACCCACACCCATGCAGACCACATCCTCGGCATTGATGACCTGCGGCCGCTCAGCTACCGTCATAAGCCCGACAAGTTGCCGCTCTACGCCCGGCCCGACGCGGCCGCTTTTATCCGGCGCATGTTTGCCTACATCTTCGACGCGGATTACAAATTCGGCGGCCTGCCTCAACTCGAGCTCCGCCCCATCGATGGCCCCACCGAAGTTTTCGGAGTGACCTTCGATCCGGTGATCCTGATTCATGGCGAAAGCCAAATTTACGGCTACCGTTTTGGATCAGCGGCGTACCTCACCGATCACAGCGAGGTTCCCGAACAGTCATTCCATCAACTTGAAGATCTGGACATACTTTTTCTGGACGCGCTCCGGCACAAGCCGCATCCCACGCACTCCACGGTGAAGAACTCCCTGGCGATTGTGGACCGACTGAAGCCCAAGCGCGCGTTTTTCACGCATATCTGTCACGATCTCGCTCACGAGGCCACCAATGCCACCTTGCCCCGGCACGTTCGGCTGGCGCACGACGGGATGAAATTGGAATTTGAGATTTGACGGAGATTTCCGGTCGACGATTTCAACGCTCGCGGTGAATTTTGGATGATTGTTGATGATTGAATGTAGGGTTGACCGGCAAAACGATTTGCAATCAACAATCAAAAATCAGCACTCACAATATCCTTAGCCTTCCTATGCAGATTTTTCGCTCCCTCGACGAGGTGCCCTCGGATTTCGGACCTTCGCTCGTTAGCGTAGGAAACTTCGACGGTGTCCATCGCGCGCACGCGCACGTTCTTAGCGAGATTGTGAACCGTGCCCGGACTAGCTCGGCCAAGGCCGTCGCTGTCACTTTTGAACCGCATCCAGCCCGCATCCTGCGGCCTGAATCCGATTTCAAATTGCTCAGCCCCACGCCCGAAAAGCTTCGCCTGCTCGCGCACACCGGAATCGATTCCGTCCTGCTTCTCCCCTTTGGACGGGATCTTTCCCTCATGACTCCACGCCAGTTCGCGGAACGCATTTTGAAGGAAAAACTCCACGCCTGCGAGGTGCACGAAGGCTTCAATTTTCGTTTCGGACACAAAGCGTCCGGAGATACCTCCATGCTGGCCGAGTTTGGGCGTGAGATGGGATTTGCGGTGAAGGTTTACCCCGAGATGACCTTGCGCGGAGAGACCGTCTCCAGCAGCCAGATCCGCCGGCTCATTCGCGAAGGCCGCATCAGCCGCGCCCGCCATCTCCTCTCGCGGCCATTTTCCATTCTCAGCACTCCCGGCCGGGGGCGCGGTTATGGTTCGAAATATACCGTGCCCACCATCAATCTTTCCCGCTACGAGGAGCTCGTCCCCCGGGATGGCGTTTACATCACCTGCACGCGAGTCGCGAGCGAAACGTTTGATTCCGTTACCAACGTTGGCAACCGGCCCACATTCGGATCAGAACTTTTCGCTATTGAGACTCACCTGCTGAATTTTCATCCGCTGGAACTAACCCCGCAGACTGAAGTGGAGATCAGCTTTCTCGATCGCCTGCGCGATGAAATCAAATTTCCCTCGGTCGATGCGCTGCGCGAGCAGATCGCACGCGACGTGAAGAAGGCACGGCGCTATTTCCATCTGGTTCGCCGTACGCCCGCCCGCTCCTGAGTATCGATCACCGATGCTAGAACCCGCACCGCTTCATTCAATGGGATCGACGACAACCGAATCGCTGTCCGCTCCGCGTGCCGGCAACTGCACAATCACGATTGCCGAGAGCACCAGCACGATTCCCAACGTCTGAACCGGCCGCACGCCCTCACCCAGCACGAGCGCTGCCAGCAAAATCGAGAAAACCGGTTCCAGGCAACCGGAGATGATAGCTCGCGTTGGCTCCAGGTATTGCAGTCCGAGAAAGTAGAGCGAGAACGATCCCAGGACCGAGATCATCGAAAACACGAAGAGAAATCCCCACTGCGGCGAAGTGTAATGCGCGGCCGCGACCTTCCATGGCGGATTCACAACAAGCCAGAAAACCGACGCCGACACCAGCGTCCATGCCAGCACGCGCCAGCGGTCATGCCGGGCAAGCACACTGTGCCCACCCACGTTGTAAAAAGCGAAGGAAAACGATGCCAACAGTGCCGCCAATACCCCGTAGAGGTCCAAACGCAGCGGACCTCCCGGCTTTGCTCCAATCACCCCGATCGTGAGGGCAATCCCGGCAACAGCAATTCCCACCGCCGCGATCTTCTGCGGTGATACCTTCTGCTGTCCGCGCGCCAGAACATACAGCAACACCCACACCGGCGCAGTGTATTGCAGGATGATCGCGATGGCGACGCTGGTCCGTTCAATGGCGACGTAATAGAAGTAATTCGATGCCGCCACGCCCAGCACTCCGAGTATCAGGCATTGCACGAGGTCCCACGCCGGCATCTTGATACTTTGCCAGCCCTTCCGCGTAGCAAGCACCGGCAAGAGCACGAGCAACGAAAGAGATGTCCGGGTTTGCGACAGGATTAGGGGATCGATTGGGTGCAGCAACTCTCCTCGAAGTGGCAGCTTTCCCGTGAAGACCGCGCGTCCCAGCGTTGCGGAAACGCCCCAGAGAAATGCCGCGGAGGCGATAAAGAAAATCCCCCGCAGGGGATGCGAAGAATTGTCTTTGGAATTACTGGAGTTCAGGATTCGTTCACCGAATCCGAGGATGAAGCAGGCTCAAGCAACTGGTCAAGGCGTGTGGGATCAAAGCCCACAACCACCTCTGCCGTTTCGCCGGACTCTACCAGCAACGTAGGCGTTTCGAGGCTATCGCATTCTTCGGTCATAATCCGGCGTGCCTCGGCGTCGGCGCTGATGTCCCTCTCTTCAAACTCCACTTCTCTCGCCTGAAGAAACACCCGCATCAGCTCGCAGGAAAAGCATCCCGGTTGTGTGAACATCACGACACGGACTGTCATGGGTTGGTCCTGCCGCTATTCGGCGTCGTACTCAATTTGAACAGAAATTTGGGCCGTCTTTTCCAGCATAGCCGAAACCGAACAGTATTTCTCCTTGGAAAGGCGGACCGCATCTTCCATCGCTTTGCGCGCCACCTTTCCGCGGACACGATACACCAGCTTGATCGCCGTATAAACCGCGGGATAGCTCGAAGCCCGCTCCCCTTCGGCAGACACCTCCAGGCCGGTAAATGGCTCGCGTTTTTTCCGCAAAATGCCGACGACATCCGAAGCCGTGCAGCCGCACAAAGCAATCAACACAAGCTCCATGGGCGTATTCGCGGTTTTCTCCGCTGCCGTATCCATCACAATCGCATGCCGCGAAGTAGCCTCCGCAACATAGCGTTCCTTGTCAGTCCAAAGTACCTTCGCGGAGATCATAAGGATTTTCGATCACCCATTTCCGATTGTCGATTGCAACGCTTCGCGGTTCGACGTGAAGACACAAAAATTGCAGTAAGCAGTAAGTTGATTGGCTTCTGAAATCAACTCCTATAGCTTCGCCGGCGAAACCGGCCCTGCCGCGTCGATCAACTCTAACCCTAATAGGCTCTCCCCTGCTTCTTCCTCGACAGTACCTGGCTCAGATAGAAACTCACGTCGCCATCGCGCCCGGCACGCCGCGCAATAGTTTGCCGCTATCGACGTCGCCGCTGTAACTGCTGCCCTTAAAACTCATCCTCGGCAATCAGAGATGTTTCAGCGATCCTGGTCATCCGCCTTACCTCCGATTATCCGTACTCGGCTCGGGATGAATCAAAACCCGGAACAGCTCCGGCGCCGCTTGTTTAAACCGGATTTCTAATTCAGTTTGGACATCGTGCACTCTCGCCAGCGACAGATCGTCCGACAATGTGCAGTGACAGGAAACAAACAAACGGCCTCTCACGCGTTTGAACACGAAGTCATGGACATCCTGAAGCTCAGGAAACTGGGCCGCCACGGCTCTAAGCCGACGTTCCAGCTCTTTGTCGTTCAGCAATTCCTCGGAGGTCTCGATGGTCGCTGGCTCGCTCTCGATATGGGTGAGAATGTCCGAGATCTCCGGCACGTCGCGCCGCATATCCGCTTCCAGATCCGTGACCTGATCATGCGCCTCTTTCAGCGACATGCGCTCGTCCAGCTCAACATGCTGTTCCACATGAAGCTGGCCGGCCAGGTCCTGCACGCTGATATCGTGCACGTTCAGATTCCTGCGCGCCGCTGCGGCGCGGATGCGGTCAAAGATATTTTCCGAACGCTGCGCCCTTGGCAACGACTGCACCGTCACGTCCGCGTCTGGCAGGATGTGATGCACGGCTTCGGAAACAGCCTCCACCAGTTGCCCCGAGCGTTGAAAAGTCACCGTGCGTGCCAGCCCAATATTAAGGTCCGCAAAATACCGGTTCCCCGCGCGGCGTATGCGCACGCGGTCGACTTCGAGCACCCCATCCACTCGCGCTACCGCATCCTGGATCTGCGATCGCACTCCCGCCGGGGCAGCGTCGAGCAACGCATCGACCGTTCGCCGCGCCAGCCGCCAGCTCACCGAGATCACTACTCCGGCCACAAACAAGGCGGCAATCGGATCGGAATCTTTTAGCCATTCGATCCGGTAAGCGCGCCCTGCCAACACCAGCAATAAGCCCAGCACCACCACACCCGCCGACCATATGTCAGTGGAAAAATGCAGCGCGTCTGCCTCCAGCGCCTGGCTTTCGTACTTGGTGGCGATCCGCCCCAGAACCCGCGAGCGCCACCAGTCCACAGCCATGGAGATCAGCATGACCGCAAACGCCGCGGCGCTCGGCTCAATCTCGATGCGGCGGAAGAACAGCCGCTGCGCCGCCTCGTAGATGATCCATCCGCAAGTGAGCAGTAAGAGCCCGGTTTCCACGAATGCCGAGAAATTCTCGATCTTCCCATGCCCATACTGATGGTCCGCGTCCGCCGGCTTGTCGGAAACACTGACGGAAAACAACGTCACCAGCGCCGCGATCAGGTCGAGTCCCGAATGCGCCGCCTCCGAGAGAATTCCCAGGCTGCCCGTCGTCACTCCCACCAACACCTTGAGCCCGGTGATGACCAGGGCTGCAAACACGGAGTTCCCGGCGGCGGTGCGCTTTTCGGCGCGCATCGACTCAGGCGACATGGTGGCGGAACTTCCGGGCATCGCTGCATTATCGCTGGGGAAATCAAAAACCGCCAACTCCGTTGTCCCGGCAGTCGAGCTTGCATCGCTGAACCGCTCTCACCTGCAACTTTCTCCACAGGGCTCCGTCTTTCGTGAAGCTTCGATTTCAAGCGTTTATGCTAGGATTTCGTGTCTACCCATTTTTTAAATTCAAATGGATTCATTCTGGAGGAGTAGATCTATGCGTACGAGTTGGCTGGTGTGTGCCTTCCTCGGAGCCTTGGCTTGGGGACAAGCCGCGCCTGGTACGCCGCCGTCCCCGCCGTCACTTGCCACTGAACGGCCGCAGGCTCCCGCAGCCCCGGACACAGCTTCCGTTCCCGCCGATGCCGCTGTCATCACCGTCGACGGGGTCTGCGAACCGGCGCCCAAGACCGCTGCCTCATCTGCGACCGCAGCTAAGCCTGCCGTGGCTAAGTCTCCCTCCGCCGATTGCAAGACCATTATCACGAAAAAAGAGTTCGAAACGATCATGGCTGCAGTCCCAAACCCGACTCCGCAGGTTCGCCGCCAGGTTGCCGATGCGCTCCCGAAGCTGATCATGATGTCGGAGGCCGCGAAAAAGCGCGGGCTGGACAAAACGCCCGAGTACAAGGAGATGGTCAAGATTCAGTCCATGAATGTCCTCTCCCAGACGCTGACACGAAAGATTCAGGAGGATGCTGCCAACATACCCCCCGAGGACATCGAGAATTACTACAAGCAGAATTCGCAGGCTTTCGAGCAATTCGCCTTCCAACGCCTCTTCGTGCCTCGCAACAAGCAAGGTGAAGCTGAATTAAAGGATGAAGACGAGGGAGGCAAGGTCACCGAAGAGCAGAAAAAGGCGCGCGAAGCGGCCGAAAAGCAGAAAACAGAACAAGGCGAAGCTGCGATGTCGAAACTGGCTGAGGATCTTCGCACTCGCGCCGTCGCGGGAGAAGATTTCGCGAAGTTGCAGCGCGAAGCTTATGACGCTGCCGGCATGAAGATTGAAACTCCGACCGTTACCCTTCCCAAAGTCCGCCGCTCCGGCCTTCCGCCCGCTCACGCGGCGGTTTTCGACCTCAAAGTCGGAGACGTTTCTCCCGTCTTCAACGATGCCGGCGGGCACTACATTTACAAGCTCACAAGCAAGGATCAACTCACGCTTGATCAGGCAAAAGACGAGATCCACGGCAAGCTGCAGAACGAACGCTCGCGCGACATGCTGGAAAAGCTGAACGGGTCCTACAAGGTCGATAAAAATGAAGCGTACTTCGGCGCCGGCGGACCTCCGCAGCGCGGCCCGGCACCAATGATGCCGCCACGCCCGCAATCGGCTCCGCCAGCGGCCGGCGCACAAACTCCCGAAGCTCCAACGGCAAAACCGAACTGATGGCAAAACCTGTCGTAGTGGTCACCGGCGTCGCGGGAAATCTGGGCTCTCGGCTCTTGCCATTGCTCGGACGTTACTCCGTTATCGGCGTGGATATGACTCCTCCGCGCTCCGATGCCGAACTCCGTTTCGAACAGATGGATCTCGGAGAAGAATCTTCCACCCGCAAGCTCTACGAACTTCTGCGCGATACGCAGCCTCACGCCGTGATCCACCTTGCCTTCGTGATCGATCCCGTACGCACCGGCGTGCTCGACGTCCAGCGCATGTGGCAGATCAACGTGGCCGGCACAGCCCGCGTGATGGAAGCGATCACCGAGGTTAACCGCACCGCCGACGAGTGCATCAAGCAATTTATCTACCCCAGCAGCGTTTCCGCCTACGGGCCCGATCTGCGATCGGCGGTCAACGAAGACGCGCCGCTCGCCGCCCATACTCTTCCTTACGCCGTACACAAGAAAGAATCCGATCAGGTCGTGCAGCAGCGGGGCGCTGCGCTGCGTGGATGCAGCGTCTACATCCTGCGGCCCCACATCTTCGCTGGAGCGAGTGTCGAAAATTATCTGATGGGCGCCTTCCACGGAACCCCCAACGGCAAGAGTCCACGCGCCGAGCGAATGCGCGCCGAAGGCAAACGTCTGCCGTGCATGCTGCCGCGCGGCCAGCAGTATCTCGACAACAAAATCCAGTTCATCCACGTCGACGACATGGCTCGCCTGCTGCTCCACGTCCTGCAGCGTGAACCCGAAACGCAGCGCCTCACGATCTTGAACGTCGCCGGGCGGGGAGAAGCGCTCACCTTCGCGCGTTGCATCGAGATCGCCCGCGCGAAACTGCTCCGTGTCCCCGGCCGCTGGGCGATGCGACAAGTCCTCAAGTTCCTCTGGCAGCGGAAAATCTCCGCCATCCCGCCTGAAGCTCTGCCCTACATGACCGGCGAGTACATCGTGAACACCGATCGACTTCACCGCTTCCTGGGCCCGGAGTACGAGCACGTAATCCGCTACACAGTTACCGACGCCTTCGCCGACAGCTTTCGGCCCACCGCCGGCGCGTAATCTGTAAGGAAATGAATCCTCAAGGAATCCGAAGAGACTGAGGGATGGTGAGGGTTGGCCTTCCTCGTGTCCCTAGTAGGGAAAGCCCTTCGCAGCAAATGTCCGCACATCAGGGGCGCCCCCCGCCTCTTCCGGCGCTTCCTCCCGCACCAGTTCGATCACCGCCACCCACTGCCCTTTGCGCTCCTGGGAAAACACGACGTGCCCACCCAGGATCCGCGCCGCCAGTGCCGGCGGCAGGTCGCGGTGATATCCAAAGAACCTCCGCTTCCACTCCTCCCAGCGCTGCCAATGCTCCATCAATGGTCGGGCGGGTTCATACTTCGTCGAAAACACCAGCGCCACTTCAAAATTCGTTCGGAACTCCGCCGCCGACATCATCTCGTCGACCGAGAAGTCTTCAATCCGCACCACCTTGACGGGCCGAGTCACGTAACCCAGCCACGGACGCGTTAACTCATCCGACGCGGGCCAGGCCGTCAGTGCCTTCGCCATCGGATATCGTGCCTCCAGAAAGCGCTCAGCATTTTCGTGAAGGACCACGTAGTCGCGATACGCCAGATTGTCTTCCGGCGAAAATCCATACGGAGGATTCCAGACCAGCCCCGCCGCGAACGCGACTGCAACCACTCCCGTAGCAATGCACCACTGCCGCAAACGCCGCCGCAAGGTAGAAACACCCAGAACGATGACTAGAGGGACGGCCGGAAGCATGTACCGCGCAAGAACCGCTCCTCCAATGAGCGCCATCGCCACCACGTAAGCCGCAACAACAACGTAGAACACCATTTGCACCGGAATCGCAATTCGCTCGCGCTCGATGCCATCATCTTTGAGCGGCTCCCACCACAGCATAGCCAACGCCATGCCGAGCGTCAGAACCCACAGATGCAAATATCCAAGGATCTGCCACAACCGCAATGCCAGCGCGAGCAGGAACCGCAACGGGTTCAGCGTCGAGGCAATGTTGTAACGAAAGAATTCTGGATTCCCGAACACATATCCAGTGCGCCAGTAGTGATAGGCATACCACGCGAACAAAGGAAGAAGCGGCAGAAGCAGTGAAAGCAGAACCCGATTTCGTCCCCGGTTGTAGAGACACTGCTCTGCAACGTCTCGCCCCCGCCCCAGCCACAAAGGCCATGTACGCCCCCGCGCCAGAGCCGCCTGTCCCGCGAATGCCCACATCGCGAGCGCACAAGGCGCAATGATCGCCGTCTCCTTGGCCAGCACCGCCAACGAAAAGAAGAGAGCGACAAGGCCCGGACGATCTTCCAGGTAAGCCCACAGGCCCCAAAAGGTAAATCCCGCCGCGGCCAGGTCCACTTGCGCCAGCGAGCTTTGCGCGAAAAATACCGGATACAACGCCGTGCAGGCTGTAGACGCGATCGCAACCTGTGTGTTCGCGGCGCGTTCCGCCAACCGGAATAGTCCGAGCAAAGCGAATGCCGAGGCGAACAACATCGCCGATCGCGTCACAATCGGCGCATATCCCACGCACTTCCACCACAGCGCTACCCACGCCATTACCAGCGGCGGATGCGCATTCGACACCGTGGTTTGCGGAATCAGGCTTCCGTGAAGCAGCAGGTCCCGAGCCGCCGGGATGTAGTATCCCGCCTCATCCCAGAAATACGGAAGCTGCAAGAGCCCGGCATGCAGCAGGAATATCCCGACAAAGATGGCGGCGAACACCAGGGCAGGATGCGGACGAGGTGATCGCATGGGCGATCATTGTATCGGACAACAGCCTCAGCGCTTCACATCTGGACTTCCGCGCATCGAACTCGATCGCCAGGTCTCGGGCCCGAGACTTCGAGCCAGCCCGAGCTCCTCTTTAATGCACTGGGCCTTGCGGCCCCATGCGCGGATCGAGCTTGATCTCTCCAAACGCGCCTTCATACCCGGCCACATTCTGTTGCAGAAGTCCCAGCAACGCCTTTGCCTGCTGCGGGCTCAAATAAATTCCCTGAAAGTTGCGAATCTCTACCTGCGATTCGGTCTGCTGCTGCAGCGTGCCGAACACCAGGAAAAAATCCCATATGTTCACGCGCATCTGCACGCTGTTGGCATAGTTCTCGCGATACTCGGAGGCATTCGTCAACTTCACATTCGGCTGTTGTGTAGGAAGTGTCATACGCCCAAAGTGTAAATGAAGACAAAGCAAGCGATCATGGCAAGCGCGGCTTGGGGCCCGATCCGCCTACCACTGACAAAATCTGTCATCCGTTTGATGTTTTACGGCTGGCCCGAAGGTGGTGGTTACGCCCCGAAGTGCCTCGACCGCAGCGCATTTCGACTGAAAACAAACAACTTCCCTATTTCATTGCGATTACTTTAGGAAGTGCCTTTTGGCTGGCAAAGTGCGAGACAGTCTGGTGTTCGTAACGGTGAAAGCCGATGAACGCGCTTATGACCCAGAATAATGATCCCGCGATGATGGAAGAGGTCGTTCTTCCTGAGCATCTGCTCCCCTTGGGTTCCGTACTGGGACAGGGGGTCAGTGCCCTGGACCTCTGCATGGTCCTGGCAAAGATTTTTCGTGTGCAATACACCGAAGTCGCCTTGATGCGGCTGGAAAACGGCTTGCTGCGCTTCGTTTTTCCGGAGTATCTGCGGACGACCGGGGCAATCCCGCTCTCGTCGAAAGCCGTTGCCGCGCACACTGCGCTCAGCAAGAAGGCCGAGATCTTCAACAACTTCGCCCGCGTCAAGCACGCGAGCATCTTCGAAACCATCAAGCCCGAGGGCAACGAAACGATTGACGAAGCCACTGCCCCCGCGCCGATTCAGAAACTGATGTCGGTCCCGGTTATGGACCGCAACTCCAGCGTCGTCGGAGTCATTCAGATCTCTCGCAAGGGCCTCGATCCAAAGTTCGCCCAGGATTTCAGCCGCGAAGACCTGCATGACCTGGAACTCGCCGCCGGCCTCATCGCCACAGCACCCGCGCTCCTGGCCAACTAACTCGCGCTATGCCGTAGAGACGTAGCGGAACTACGTCTCTACCGCTCCGTCTTCAGGAACGACCGCAAATCCGATCCCGTCATTTCCCTAGGCTCATCCACTCCGAGCATCCCAAGCACGGTAGGCGAGATATCCCGCAACGACCCATTCGGCTTCAACGTGAATTGCTTTGCATTCTCCGAAACCACGATGAATGGCACCGGGTTCGTCGTATGCGCCGTGTGCGGGCCTCCGGTCGCCGGATCGATCATCAACTCCGCGTTTCCATGATCGGCAGTGATCAGCATTGCACCGCCCTTCGCCCGCACCGCTGATTCGATTCTGGCCAGACACGCATCCACCGTCTCCACGGCTTTCACGGTGGGCTCGATCTTGCCCGAGTGCCCCACCATGTCCGCATTGGCAAAATTAACGATCACGACATCGAAGGTCCCATCCTCGGTCGCCTTCACCACCGCATCCGCAATCCCGGCCGCGCTCATCTCGGGCTTCAGGTCGTAAGTCGCCACTTTCGGAGACGCCACCAGCACGCGATCCTCGCCTGGAAACGGCTGTTCCACTCCGCCGTTGAAGAAGTACGTAACGTGCGCGTACTTCTCGGTCTCTGCCACCCGAAGGTTGCGCATGTTTTGGGCGCCCATAACATTGGCCAGGATGTTGGCCATCGACTCCGCCGGAATCACCACCGGCAGGCTGAAATTCTTGTCGTACTGCGTCATGCAGACGTAGTGCAGATTCTTCGGCACGCGGTCGCGCGGAATCGTCGCGTCCAGGTCCGCCGCCCCCGGAAGGTCCGAACCGCCTTTGTCATTCAGCCCGCTGTTGCGCGCCAGTGCGCGCGTAATCTGCCGGACACGGTCCGCCCGGAAGTTGAAACAAATGCACGAATCGTCATCGCGGATCGTCGCGAGCGCCTGTCCCTGGCTGTCGGTGCAAACGAACGGCACCACGAACTCGTCGGTGACGCCCTTGTTGTAGGACTCCTTCATACCCTGCACCGGATCGGCCCGCTTCCCGCCTTCCGCATCGGCGAATACCATCGCGTTGTAGGCCTTCGCAATGCGCTCCCAGCGCCGGTCCCGATCCATCGCGTAATAACGGCCGTTGACGGTCGCAATCTTGCCGCTGTTGTACTCTCGCATCTTCTGCTGCAATTTCTCGAGATACCCGGCTCCATTCGTCGGCAGAGTGTCGCGCCCATCCATGAAGGCGTGCACGAACACCCGCTCTACGCCGTTCTGCTTCGCCATCTTCAATAGCGCGTACAGATGCTCCTGCTGCGAATGGACGCCTCCGTCAGAAACAAGCCCGAACAGATGCAGCCGCCGCTCTCCGGTCCGCGCATGTTTCATGGCATCGAGCAATACGGGATGCTGAAACAACTGCCCGTTCTGGATCAACAGGTCGATGCGCGTGATATCCATGTGCACGATGCGCCCCGCGCCGATATTCAGGTGCCCGACTTCGCTGTTCCCCATCTGCCCTTCGGGCAATCCGACGAACGGCCCGCTGGTATGGATCAGCGTGTTGGGATACTCCCGCAACAGCCGGTCATACGTTGGTTTGCGCGCAAGCGCGATGGCGTTGGCTTTGGTTTCGGCCCGATACCCCCAGCCGTCGAGAATGATGAGTATGAGTGGTTTAGGACGCGACATAAATCAGCTTCTAGCTCCTGCCTTCTCGCGGCTGCGCTCAAGACCCGCGTCGGGGCATGGCTTTAGCCATGCCGTATGCGAATCAAGGTAAGAACCGGGCTTTGGCCCATGAGGATCGACCGCCTGCGATCGAAATTCCCGATCCATCACGACAACTCAGATCAGAATCCCATCCGGTCATCCGCCGAAGGACCATACGTCGCCGGAAGCGGCGTGTCATTCAAGCGCAAGTACACTCCAAGCTGCGCCCGGTGATGTACCAGGTGATTCAGAAACATCTGCCGGTAGGCCAAAAACCGCGATCCACTGAAAAGCGGCTTGCCCTGAAAACTCAGCTTCCAGGGTTCGTTCCACGCCGCATCGGACGTATTCTTTAGCGCGGCCCGAACTTTTTCTGCTCCGTCATCGAACGCTTTCACCAATTGCCCTGGCGACTCGAATCCCGGACGCGTTCGCGGCGGCCCGCTGCCGAAATCCAACTCCGGCGTAGTCAGGATGCTGTGTCCAAACCCCGGCAACTCCGCCACGTGCGGCGCCAACTTCCCCAGCGGCATCGACTTCGCATGCGGCACAAAGTCCGCTTTCATCGGCACCCGCTCCAGCATGGCGCGCGTCTTCTTGGCTTCTTCATCGAATTCTGCGAGTAGTAGATCGCAAATCATGCTTCACCTCCGAAGCTTGGGCTATAACAGCCGTTATGGGTTCTATTGCTTTTTCGATTCCTTTACCAATTCTGCGATCTGGCGGTCGATCTCTTCCGATTTTGCGGCAAATGCCCGTTTTCCAATCTCCGCACCAGCCTGCATCGATTCGGTCATGATCGCGGGCAGTTCTCTAAGGATCTTCTGTCCCACGGGCGACCCATAAAACGCTGTGATAGCAGCCAGATCTGACTTGGTCAGATGCTTTTGGTATATCGGAACAATGGCATCGATCATTTCGTCCATCGGCAGAGACGCGAACATCGTGTCGCACAGCCGGTCGACTTTCTCCAACTGTTCAGGCGTGGCATCGGGTACTTTCTGTTTAAAACCCTCTTCGACTGAAGCCCGCATCTGCTTTGCCATTCCGTCCAGGACCTGCGCCATTTGCGCGCGCGCATGCATCAGGTCCAGAAACTGCATGACATCCGCTTTGTCGGGAACCGCAGCTTCAGCATCCTTGCTCCCCTGGGCCGCGCCGACTAACGAAGTGATCACAAGAAAACAGATGCACAGCGAAAGTTTCTTCATGAGCTTCTCCTTGAGATCTGAGCTACAGCAGGCTTAACCTCGATAATTCAGCGCCTTCAATCCCAGGTAACGCGCCGTCCCGCCCAACTCTTCCTCAATCCGCAGCAACTGGTTGTACTTCGCAACTCGATCCGTCCGCGATGCCGACCCCGTCTTGATCTGCCCCGCACCCGTCGCTACCGCCAGATCGGCGATGAACGTATCCTCCGTTTCACCCGACCGGTGTGAAATGATCGACGTATACCCGTTCCTCCGCGCCAGGTCGATGGCATCCAGCGTCTCGCTTACCGTACCAATCTGATTCACCTTGATCAGGATCGAATTCGCCACGCCCTTATCGATACCTTCCTGCAGGAATTGAATATTGGTAACGAAGATATCGTCGCCTACCAACTGAATCTTCCCGCCCAGTTCCTTCGTCAAGTTCGCCCAGCCGTCCCAATCGTTTTCCGCGAGCCCATCCTCGATCGACACAATCGGATAATCATTCGCCCACTTCGCCCACCACCGCACCATTTCGTCGGAACTCTTCGCTGATTTATCCGACTTCTTGAACACATACTTCCCGTCTTGATAAAACTCGCTCGCCGCCGGGTCGAGCGCAATCGCAATCTCCTCTCCCGGCTTGTATCCGGCCTTGCTAATCGCCTCCAGCACGACTTCAATCGCTTCGACGTTCGACTTCACCGAAGGCGCGAATCCGCCCTCGTCACCCACGGCCGTGTTGTACCCGCGCTTCTTGAGCACGCCCTTCAGCGTATGAAAGACCTCCACGCCCCAGCGCAGCGCCTCGGTAAACGACGGCGCTCCCACCGGCATCACCATGAATTCCTGGAAATCGACGTTGTTATCCGCGTGCGCACCGCCATTCAGAATGTTCATCATCGGCGTCGGCAAGGTATTCGCGCCCGCCCCGCCAAGGTACCGGTACAGAGGAATATCCAAAGAGGCAGCCGAAGCCCGCGCCGCCGCCATCGATACCGACAGAATCGCGTTCGCTCCCAGACGGCCTTTGTTTTCCGTGCCGTCCAGTTCGATCATCCGCGAATCGAGCCCGCGCTGGTCGAATCCATCCCAGTTGGCCAGCGCCTCGGCGATCTCGCCATTCACGTTCTCCACCGCCTTCAGCACGCCCTTCCCCACGAACCGATTCGTATCGTCATCGCGCAACTCGACCGCCTCGTGCTCGCCAGTCGATGCGCCGCTCGGCACAATCGCCCGTCCCATCGAACCATCCGCCAGAAATACTTCCGCCTCTACCGTAGGATTGCCGCGTGAATCGAGGACTTCCCGTGCATGAATTGCTGCAATATTCGACATAGAAAACTCGCTTTCTTCGCTTTAAAGATCGGGGACAAAATGCCGGGAACCGCCCAGGTCGCGCATCACTCTAATTCGGAATTCCATGGGACAAGCGCCACCTGCATAGACCTTCCCGTAAGGTGAAGTGAAACCCACGATTATATCGGATTGCTAAGTGCGTGCATTGTGACCCAGCGCACAAAATGCAGTGGTTAGTGGGCAGTGATTCGTGGTGTGCACCAGCCCGTCCTACTAGCCACTCACCCCTCTGGCCCCTTGGCCCCTCCCCCGTGACCCCTGACTCCTCTGGTTCCCTGTCCTTCCAGCGTGTTGTGCTCACCTCGTACCGTGATCTAGAGTCAAATAAATGTATTGATTCGGAGGCTTTCATGACGAAGTGGACGCTACTTCCCGGCATGCTGCTTGCCACGGTCCTCGCAGCCCAGACCAGTTCCCCAGTTCCGGCAGGCACCGCCCTGATGGTGCGCCTCGACACGACGCTCGCCACCTTCAGCAATCATTCGGGAGATCCCTTCCGAGGCAGCGTCACGCAGCCGGTTGTAGTAAACGGCAGGACCGTCATCCCCAGCGGCGCCATCGTCGAAGGACGCGTCACCAAGGTCAGCGAGCCCCGCCGCATCTCCGGCAAGCCCATGATCGGCATTCTTCCCGAAGCCATCATCATGCCGAGCGGCGAGCGCTACTTCCTCGACGCCACATTGACCGACACGAACATCCCCGGCACTGACGTGAATTCCGAGGGCCAGTTCAAAGGTGCGACGCGCGATCGCCGAGACAACATCGAAGCCGGCGCGGGAACTGCCGGAGGCATGCTGATCGGCGGATTGGTCGGAGGCCCGGTCGGAGTGCTGGTAGGCGGTGCGATCGGCGCCGGATCGACGACCACGCACTGGCTCGTTCAGCATCGTTCCGCCACGATGCCCGCAGGCACCCAACTGACGCTTGAACTGAACCGCCCCCTGAACCCAACAAATATCGCGACCACCCCGGCCCCAACAGCAGAAAACGGCGGCAGCAAATAAACAGGGTGACCCATTTCTCGGGCACGACGTCAGTCGTGCCCTAATCCGTCAAAATCAGAGCACCCCTTAGCGCCCGCGGGCCGCATTAAGACCCAAACAGCAACTCTCCCTCGCTCACCACCTGCAACTCAATCCATCCCTCGAGCGGCAACGAATCCACCGGCAGACGGTTCTGCCACAAGCTGAATCGCAGACGGATCTTGCTCGTTGTCGGAATCCCCGCCACTTTCCGATCTTTCTCCCCGCCCGAATCCGGCGGCGTTGCCAGCAGCCACGTAAGCGGCAACTTGAATTCGAAATTCCGCTGCAACGCCAGCTTGGCGCTTTCCTCCACCCCCGCCGACGAAGCCAGCGTCCGGCCCGGCTCGCCGTTTTCGATCTTCCACTCCTTCATCCGCCGCTCCTGCGCCGACGCTTCCACCCGCAAGGCCCGCCGGGGACGCGGTTCTCCCGCCGCCCACGACTCTACATTCACTACGATCTGGAAGTCTGCATCCGGAATCTTGTCCTTGAAGTCCAGTCTTCCATACAAATGCGTCGCGTCGATGCCCGCATACACCGCGTCCAGCAGAAACTGCTTCCCATGCATCGAGCCCGACCGGTGATCCGCCGTATATGCCGCTGCTCCCATCCACTCGAAATACTTCACCTTGTCGCCGGTCACCCGCGGGTGGATATACGCCGTCTGCCGCACAAACGCCGGCCGCACCTCAACGCCAGTAATCGGCTGCGAGAGGTAGTCGGGCGGAGCCGCCCCCAATGCCTGGTACACATTCGACAAATGCGTTCGATACAGCTCGTCAAAATCCCGGTCGTTCGCCGAGTGATGCTCCGGCCCGTACCACCAGTTCCAGTCGCTGCCTTCCGCGATCAGAATCTCCTCGAACGCCAGCTTCCTTTGCGCCTCGCTCGCCCTTGCCGCATTCTGCGCATAGAACTCGCGCGAGTTGCCCAGGTAATCCCACGCCCGGTTATCCTCCGGCGCTCCGATCCACACATTGAAATTGGCATTGATCCACGACCCCGGCACCAGCGACGTCATCCTTCCGAAATCTTTATGCCGGTCGATCGCCTCCGAGACCGTCACCGCTTCCAGTCCCGCCTCGCGCTGCAATCCGTCATAGAAGCGCCGCAGAAATTCGCGTCCCGACTTCGGGTAATACTCCCATGCATTCTCGCCGTCGAGAATGATCGAAACCACTGCATCCCGCCCCTTCGCCAGCACGGGCCGCGCCGCGTCCTTCACATTGTTGATCAGGTGCCGCGCCGCATCCGCTGGCGGCATTCCCGAATATACGAACCCGATCAGGTCGGAGATCGTATGATCGCGAAACACCAGGTGCATCGCCGTCGGCCCATTCTCGTAGCGGTGAATGTTGTATAGGGTTTCGCCCAGATGCCCCGGCAATCGCCCGTTCCCGTCGCGCGAGAAAAATGTATTCGTGCTCCGCCCCAGGACGCCTTCGTCTGTCGCCATCCACCGCACGCCCAGGCTCGCCCCGATCGCCAGCACTTCTTCCGATACGCTTCCTTCCGAAGGCCACACGCCCTTCGGGCGCACTCCAAAAACTTTCTCCTGATAATCCAGTGCCCGGCTCAACTGCTCCCGCGCATCCTCGGGATGCCGGAACCGGTTCTGCGGCAGCGGCAACCCCGGCGAAGACACTGCTCCCACATTCGTGTCGCACACCAGCGGCAGAATCGGGTGATAAAACGGCGTCGCCGAAATCTCGATCGACCCTTTCTTCGCCGCCTCCGCATGCACCGGCAGCACCTTGCCCAGCAGCTCCCGCTCCCGCGCCATCACAAATTTCTGATCGTCGAGCGAATAGTGATGTCCCTTCGCAATCAGCGCCGCAACATCCTTTTCCTCGAGAAAGAACTCGTCGAACCACGCAATCTGCGACAGAACCTGCAGATCCGTGAAATCCTGCGCCTGGAAAAACCGCTCCGCTTTCTCCGGATCTGCCCCATGCTCGCGGAAGCGCTCAAACAATTCCCGATAGCGCGGATATCGCCCAATCAGATTCTGTGGATTCGCCTGGAACAAGTACTGCAGCGCAAAGCGCCGCTCCTCCTGCGAGAGATCCTTCGCCGGCTTCTCGGCCACCTGCAGAAACGGATCCTGCGCCGTCCCGTCCACGTAGTCCTGGATCTGCGTCATCAGCGAAGGCACCAAATTGAAGTTCTGGTGCACACTGGGAAACTCATCCAGCAACTTCACCATGCCGTAGTAATCCTTGAGCGCGTGTAACCGCACCCACGGCAAACGGTATTCGCCAGTAACCAGGTTCTTATAGAAGGGCTGGTGCTGATGCCACAGAAGAATCAGGCGGAGGGATGGCATGGCTGGAAGAAATCAAGAATAGCATCCCCAGCTTCCCGAATGCCCACATGCGGGCCCTAAAAGAAATATGCGGAGAAGCCCGAAAGCTTCTCCGCCAAATTTCTGCAGTAGAGACGTTGCCAGCAACGTCTCTCTAACAACTCAACAGCTGCCGTCCATACCACCGCACCGATGAGACTCCGAACCCTACTCCTCTGCGGGCTTCTCCACGTGATCGATCACCAGCACCTGGGTAGGGCGCTCTTTCGGTTTCAACTTCAGACCAAGTTGCTGTTGCAGGGCCGTAAACAAAGAGGGTTCCGAGCCCGGGGCGCTCTCGCTCGCCGCCGGCACCGCATCCGACCAATGCAAAACGAAATCAAAACTTCCCTTCAACCCCGTTTGATCCACGACATGCACCTCCAATTGCCGTGAAAGCTGTTGCGCCAGTTCGTCCGTCGAAACCTCGTGCCCTGTGATTGCCCGGACTTTATTCTGATCCATGTTCATCATCATCTGCCGCGGCTTCATTGGCCGGCCGGCGCCATTTTCAGCCATGTCGCTCTCAAGAGAAACGCTGGGCTTCAACTTCGATCCGTTGTCCGCAACGACCAACTCATAAGTAGGAAGGACCTTCGTCTCCTTATGGAACGTCAGCTTCGCGCGGTCCGCCAGGAAGCTTTGCAGCATCTGATGGTTGATCGCCGCGTCCCTCTCAAACGCAGCCTTGTTAACGGGGCGTTCCTTGTTCTCCGGCTGTCCCGTCTTTGCGTCGATATCGAATGCCGCCGTATCCAGCCACTCAGGGCCGCCAAGCACCTGGTTGGCCTGCACCCCGTACGCTTCTTGGATCAGGGTGCGAATCGTCACATTGCGGGCGAGGAAATCGCTGGGTGAGACCATCATTTTCACCATGTGAATATCTCCCCCGTCGTACGTCGGAGTGTTCAACACGCTCGGCTTGACGGTCACCGATTCAAACTTCGCCCCCACAGCCGAATCGTCCACCTGCGCCTGCGCCCGGTTCGGCGCCGCCGTCATCAATCCAATCGTGACCGGCGCGGCGAACGCCGCCAGTGCCGCCGCCGTCAGTAAAATCTTTCTCCCAAAATCCAGTTTGCGAACCATTCCTTCCGACATGATGTGCACCATCCTCTTCTTGAGATCCGATCCGGTCACTCCCGACACACACGCCAGCGGAGACCCCACGCAGAACTGGCAGACCTTCAGAATGCTCTCCGCATAGACATTCCTCTTGCTTCCCAACTCGAGAACCTGCTCATCGCAAGCCCGCTCCCGCTCATCCACCAGCCGCGCTCCTACCCACCACACCAGGGGATGAAACCAGAACACCGCCTCCACGATCATGTGCAGTGCCGCTGCAAGATTGTCCCGTCGCCGCACGTGCCACAATTCGTGCGCCAGCACCGCCTCGAGATGCTCGTCGTCAAGGCACTCCGAAATCCCTTGCGGCCAGATCAGCACCGGCCGCACGATCCCGAAGATCCCCGGCTCCAGCATCGTCCGCGAAATCCGCATCTGTACTCTCTGGCCGATTCCCATCACACACTCCAGCCGCCGCAAGGCTGCCAATTCTCGGCCTTCACTCACTGGCTCCGACTCCCGGATCGACGCCACAACCCGCCTCCACCGCACATACCACGTCGTGAGCACCGCCAAAAATCCGCATATCCAAATCACTGCGAGGATGATTGGCAACCGCTGCAGCAAGGAAGAAGAGTGAGGCACGGCCTGTGAGATCCTCGGGGTCGCAGACGAAGCAAACGGCTGGTTGACCTGCTCAATCACAAGCGACAATCCACTGCTCGCCGTCGCGCCTCGCACCCACGCCAGCCGCCCGCCCAGCCCTTCGAGCCATGAGAACGGAATCAGAAATTTCAACGATGCCGCCAGCCACAGCCAATACCGCGCCCGCGCATGATTCTTGCGCAAGCTCAGCGTCAGCACTCCGACCGCGACGGCAAACACCGTCGACTGCCACAAATGATTTCCCAGCGCTGCTGCAGCGCTACCCCAGAGAGCGATCAGTTCCCGCATCATCATTCCCCGCCCTTCTTCTCCAGCTTCCGGAGAGTCCGCTCCGCTTCCTTCACATCCTCGAGCGTCAGCTTGCCCGACTCGATCAGGTGCGCCATCACCGGCTGAGACCGGCCGCCAAACATCGCGAGCAGGTCGTCGATCAGCCGCCGCTGCGCGGCTGTCCGCGACACCGCCGCCTCAAAAATGTGAAAGTTCCCTACCTTCTTCACGCGCCGCACCGCCTTCTTCGCTTCCAGCCGATACACGGTGGTCTGGATCGTCGTGTATGCGGGCCGGTCTTCCTCGGGAAACGACTCCTGAATCTCCCGGATCGACGCCTTGCCCCGCTCCCACAAAGTCTCCATCACCCGCAATTCCAACTTCGCCAATTTCGGTTGCGCCATTCTTGTCTCCTACCGCTGTGTGCATTACTACTACAATTGTAGTTTTCGTGTCAAATACTATTTTGGTCACCCGCGATCAAGCCCCAAAGGGGCGGAATCCGAAAGCCCGGCACGGAAGTGCCGTCAAAGTCCAGAAATCAAGAACGAGCCCCGTCCGCGACGGCACACTATCCCGAACCCGCTACCGCCGCGGAGCAACTCCTCCCACGCCACCCATCGCCCTCACCCGATTCCGCCCCACTCCCCGCTCCGGTACACTATCTCTCTGTTATGTGCCCCAACACGACCCTCGCCCCCCCGCAACTGCTCACCGATCAGGATCTCTACCTTTTCAACGAGGGCAGCCATTACCGCATTTACGACAAGATGGGCGCGCATCTCGCCCAGCACAATGGCCAGGCAGGCGCGATCTTCAGTGTCTGGGCGCCCAACGCACGCTCCGTCTCCGTAATTGGAAGTTTCAACGACTGGGATCCCCATCCGCACCCGCTTCAACCACGATCCTCCTCCGGCATATGGGAGGCATTCGTTCCCGGTGTCACTCACGGCGCTCTCTACAAATTTCACATCGAATCCAGCCGCCACGGATACCGCATCGACAAGGCCGATCCTATCGGTCTTCTGCAAGAGAAGCCTCCGCGCACCGCCTCAGTGGTATGGGATCTCAGCTACGACTGGCATGACGACAACTGGATGAAGTCACGCTCCGGACGCAACTCCCTCCGTGCACCGCAATCCATCTACGAAGTCCACCTCGGCTCCTGGATGCGCGTGCCTGAAGAACACAATCGTCCCCTTAGCTACCGCGAGACCGCGCCGCGCCTCGCCGAATACGTCGGTCAAATGGGATTCACCCACGTCGAATTTCTTCCCATCATGGAGCACCCCTTCTACGGCTCCTGGGGATACCAGACCACCGGGTACTTCGCCCCCACGTCACGCTATGGGACGCCGCAGGATTTCATGTACCTCATCGACTACCTGCACCAGCACGGTATCGGCGTGATCCTCGACTGGGTTCCCTCGCACTTCCCCTCTGACGCGCACGGCCTCGCCTACTTCGACGGCACCCATCTTTACGAGCACGCGGACTCGCGCCAGGGATTCCATCCCGACTGGAAGACTCACATCTTCAACTACGGCCGCGCTGAAGTTCGCAGCTTCCTGATGTCGAGCGCGATGTTCTGGCTCGACAAGTACCATGCCGACGGCCTTCGCGTAGACGCCGTCGCCTCCATGCTCTATCTCGACTACTCCCGCAAGCAGGGCGAATGGATCGCTAATAAGTACGGCGGCCGCGAGAACCTTGAAGCCATCGAGTTCATCCGCCGCTTCAACCAGGAGTCTTACAAGGAGCACCCCGAAATTCAGACCATCGCCGAAGAATCGACCTCGTGGCCCATGGTCTCGAAACCGATCTACGTCGGCGGCCTCGGCTTCGGCGAGAAGTGGGACATGGGATGGATGCACGACACGCTGAAGTATTTCCAGAACGATCCCATTCACCGCAAGTTCCATCACAACCTGCTGACGTTCCGGATGATCTACTCCTTCCACGAAAATTTCGTGCTTCCGCTCTCGCATGATGAAGTCGTGCACGGCAAGGGATCCCTCATCGGCAAGATGCCCGGTGACGAGTGGCAGAAATTTGCCAACCTCAGGCTGCTTTTCGGTTACATGTACGCGCAGCCCGGAAAGAAACTCCTGTTCATGGGAGCAGAATTCGGCCAGGTCCGCGAGTGGGCGCACGACTCCAGCCTCGAGTGGCACGTGCTCCAATACCAAAACCATCGCGGCGTCCAGGCCTGGATGGAGCAACTCAATCGCTTCTACCGCAGCGAACCCGCCATGCACGTCTTCGACAACGACCCGCGCGGGTTCGAATGGGTCGACTGCAATGACAACGCCGCCAGCACGATCTCCCTGTTGCGCAAGGGCGAGAAGGTCGAAGACACGATCTTGATGGTCGCCAACTTCACCCCAGTGCCACGCCAGGGATATTTAGTCGGAGTTCCCCACGGAGGCTATTGGCACGAAATGCTCAACAGCGACGCCCGCGAATACGGGGGCAGCGGCCTGGGAAACCTCGGTGGAGTCAATGCAGAAGCCACATCAATCCACGGCCGCCCCTATTCCCTGAAACTAACGCTCCCCCCGCTGGCAGCCCTGTTCCTAAAATCGAAGTAACGAAGCCGGAACCAACGAACCATGTAGGAACAGCGTAGGTCATGTAGGGACAGCCGCCTCGGCTGTCCCGCGAGCGCAAAGCGCGAGCCCACAGAATCCAGCGCAAAGCGCGAGCCCGCAGGAATCCAGTGCTCCGCACCCAGCAAAGCGCGACCGCGATTATCAGAACTCGGGTAACTCAAGCAAAATGGGAAAGCCCGCCGCGGCAGTGCCGGGAAAGCCACAATTACGAAACCAAGTCCCGTATGGACGGCAAAAAAGCTCACACTCGGAAGTCCCAGAGGGACCCCTGAACCCCCGCTTGAAACTCGTTGTGCTGAATTCCTTCCCGGGACTAAACTATTCCGCGAGGACGCGCCAAATGGCTGACCGGCCGGATCACAACATCTCGTCCGCATACAAAGCCGGCCGTCAAACACTTCAGCGTGCCGGACCCTTGCCATACCTGATCATCGGCCTGGCGCTCATGACCAAGGGCATCCTAACCCATCGTGTCTCATCGGGAGTCATTGGCTTTGTTGTCTGCGTCTTTCTCTATCCAATTCTCCACCACTTTTATCATCGCTCGAATTAATCGGGCTGCCCTCCACCTTCGCATTCCCCGTGCTATCCTCGCTTTATCGACGTCGCATGTTGAGGCGATTTGCAGGCGTGAGCGAGGCCGGGGTCCCCGGCACGCGCGGGTTTCGCGTGACGGTGTGGGGAGCGGGAGCCCGCGGCCCAAATCCCGAACGCCGTGAGGGACCTGTTTCTTGATGCGGATTCTCACCCGCTACATCCTCCGCGAGGTTATCGCACACGCCCTGATCGGCGTGGCCATCTTCACCTTCGTCCTCTTCACCCGCGACCTCGGACGCATCCTCGAACTCGTCGTCCGCGCCAGCGCTCCGCTTCCCAGCGTCGCCGAAATCTTCTTCTTCACTGTCCCGCTCGCGCTCACCTATACGCTGCCCATGAGCGTGCTGCTCGGAATTCTCATCGGCCTCAGCCGTCTCGCCGCCGACAGCGAAATTACCGCCATGCGCGCCAGCGGCATGGGAGTCTGGTCGTTCCTTCGCTCGGTCTCGCTTTTCGTGGTGATCGTCTGGGTCCTCGCGCTCGCCAACGGACTCTACATCGGCCCGCGTGCACAAGCCTCTCTCGGCCGCCTCGAAGACCGCCTGAAGGGCTCGCAGGTCTCCTTCGAAGTCCAGCCGCGCGTCTTCTACGAGGGATTCCCCAAGTACGTCCTGTACGTGCAAGACGTCAAAAGCGCCCAGGGTGCCGCCGTCTGGAAGGGCGTCTTCATGGCCGATATCTCCGACGCGGCAAATCCCAAGATTACCCTCGCCAAGGAAGGCGTGGTCGTCAGTGAAGGCCCTGATCGCCTGCACCTTCACCTCATCGACGGATCCGCCCACGAAACCATTCCCACGGATCCCACGCACTATCAGATTTCAACTTTTGAGCAAACCGACATCCCCATCGAACTGCCCTCCGCCGAAAACAAGACGGACGAATCCCAACCTGCCTCGGTCATGGTCACCGGTGCCTTGCTCGAGAAGGCGCGGCGCGTCGATCCCGTCGCCGCCCGCTGGTACCTCATCGAATTTCACCGGCGCTTTTCGCTCCCCACCGCATGTCTGGTCCTCGCGCTCGTGGGGATCCCGTTAGGCCTGTCTTCCAAGAAAAGTGGCAAGTCCGGAGGTTTTGTTCTTACGATCCTCCTCGTCTTCGCCTACTACGTCGTCTCGCTAATCGGGGTCTCTCTCGCCCGGCAAGGCAAAGTTCCCCCCTGGTTCGGCGCTTGGCTCGCTGACTTTGTTTTTCTCGTGCTCGCTTTTCTCCTCTTGATGCGTGCGGAGAGGCGTCCCTTCGAGCTTGCCTCCTTCCGATTCTTTTCCAAACCGCTCGCCGTTCCTGCCCGCCCTCACAATGGCAGGGGCCGCCGCGAGAATGCTTTCGAGCGCGCTTCCACTCGTCGCCGCGTCTTTAGCGCCAGCTTCCCCACGTTGCTCGACGACTACGTCCTGCGCGATTTCTTCCTTTACCTCGTTCTCATACTTTCCACCTTTCTCGTGCTCGTCGTCGTCTTCACGCTCTTCGAACTCTTGGGCGACATTCTCCGCAACCAGGTTCCCACCTCGATCGTTGCCGAATATCTGCTCAACGTCACGCCCTATCTGCTCTACAACGTCGCTCCGCTGGTGATGCTGCTCGCCGTGCTTGTCACCTTCGGCCTGATGCAGCGCTCCAACGAACTCACAGCCATCAAGGCCACCGGGATCAGCATCTACCGCATCGTCAGCCCGGTCCTTGTAGCCGCCGGGATTATGTCTTGCGCGCTCTTCCTCGCGGACCAGTTCTATTTGCCCCATACGAACCAGCGCCAGGAGGCCCTTCACAACCAGATCAAGGGCAAGCCTCCTCAAACTTACCTGCGCCCCGATCGCAAATGGATCTTCGGGCAGAAAAACGACATTTACTACTTCCAGTACTTCGACACGGACCGCGACCAGTTCGCCAATCTCACCGTCTTTCAGCTCGATAAGGCCAGCTTCACGATCACCCGCCGCATTCATGCCGATCGCGCCCACTGGGAAGACACACTCAACCGCTGGATCTACGAACAGGGCTGGGACCGCTCACTCAACGTCTCCGCCATCGCCAACTATCGCCCCTTCGACGTAGCCACCTTCCCCGATCTGCCTGAAACACCCTCGTACTTCAAGAAAGAAGTGAAGCAGTACACCGAGATGAATTACGAAGAGCTGCGCCGCTACATTCGCGACTTGCAGCAAAGTGGCTTCGACGTGGTGCGGCTGCGCGTACAGTTGAATAAGAAGCTTTCGTATCCGCTGATCACCTTCATCATGGCGGTGCTCGCCATTCCCTTTTCCATGTCCACGGCCAAGAAAGGTGCGATCACCGGCGTAGCGGTCGCCGTAGGAATCGCGGTGTTCTACACGGTGGTGTCGCGGCTATTTGAAGCCATGGGAGATCTAAGCCAGCTTCCTCCGGCCATAGCAGCCTGGTCGCCCGACCTGATCTTCATTCTGGTCGGTGGATATCTAATCCTGAAAGTCCCAACCTAAATCAGGACGCAAACCTGGATCAGGACATGAACCGTAGAGACGTTGCTCAGCAACGTCTCTCCCCACATCGTGGATACGTCGATAAAGAACGTCTGATTGGAAAGGAGCGGCTTGAGCCGCCGTCAGACCATATGTGAAACCCAGGCATAGCGCCCGGGAAGTCTCACTTCACCGCCACGCCCCAGGGCTCATTATCCGTCTGCACCGGCGGTAACGCCGACAACGCGCCCGTTGCAGGCGCGATCGAAAACTGCGACAACGTCGCCGATGTGAAGTTCGTCACGAACAGCCAGTTATTGTCCCCGCGGATCGCCATCGAAATCGGCAGCTGGCCTGTCGCCGCCGCGGTTTTCGCCGTTAACACCCCCGACTGCGACGCAATCGAAAACGGCAGCACCTGGTTCGAGCGCGTTTCCAGCACATACAGATAATTCCCAAACGGATCCACCACCAGCGGGCCCGGCCCCAACCCGACCGACTGCGAAAACGGAGAGCCGGCAATCGGATTCAGCCGGCCGTCAGCCGCCGGACACGACGTTCCACTCACCACGCTGCACAGCGTGTATCCGCTGATCTGGTTCGACTGGAGGTTCGATACGTATACGAACCGGTCGCAAGGGTCGACCACGACTCCCGAAGGCGTTGCTCCCGTCTGTGTTGCGCCCGTGGAAAAAGTCGGTACCTGCGACTGGCTCGGTGGATTTGTCAACGTCCCCGACGACATATCCACGCCGAATTCATAAACAGCATTGTTCGCCGAATCCGCCACGTACAGGAATTCATTCGTCGGAGCCGTATTCCCTGGATTCGAACAGACCGCGGTCTGTACTCCATTCACCAGTGCAGGCAGCGTAGTAGGCGTGGCCGCCAGGGCGGCGAAATTCGGTGTGTTGTATCCCCCGGGAAGAACGAAATTGAATGTGGCCGGTATCGGGGTCAACGAACCGCCGCTCCCAATGGCGTAGGCACACACCTGGTATTGCGTGCTTCCCGCAATGCAAGGCGTCGGCGTCGTTGCCGGCGGTTGGATCACCCCGGTCCCTTCCGCCACAAACAGATACTTCCCGCTCTGATCCATCGCCAACGCGACCGGGTTCGGATCCGAGACTGGCGTGCCGGGCTTACCCAGCGTCCCGTCGGAGTTCACCTTGAAAGACGCAATCCCGTTGCTGCCGGCATTTCCGCAGGCCTGATTTCCGCTCAAAATCGCGTAAGCATATTGCCCCGCCGGGTCGAGCACGAGCGCATACGGCGTGCCCGGCAAAACGCAGGTCTGGTTCGAAGTATCGTTCGGCGAATTACTGATCGGCGCGATGTGCCCATTGGTCAGGCTGAAGGTGAACGACTCCAGTAGAGACGATCCCACGCTGCCCACCACCACCAGCCCGTCCGACGATGAGTTATACGTCGTGCCGCAGGCCACTAGAAATCCCGCCAGGATCAGTCCCACCAACCCGAGCAACCACCCTGCTTGTTTCGGCATTCTCTGCTTGATCTCCATTGTTACGTGAGGTTTGCGCGTGCACACGTCGCGGCGCCCCGCCCGGCAGGCACTTTCGCTCTGAATAACCTGGGAATTCTCAATCCATTTGTGTATCAGGAAAGCGCGGGAAGCGCAAACCCCCGCAAGCAAGGTTGGAACCTATTGCAGCCCCGGGAGTTGCCTGCCTCCGGTCCAAACTAAAGCACCGCTTGGCAGCGCCCCCTTGAACACCAGGTGCCCCACTTCTGGCCGAAGTTGCCGGAAGTGCGGATTTTGATAATCGGGTAAGAGGTTCAAACTCAGGAGCCTAAGCGGTCCAGCCGGGTACCCCGTCTCTCGCGCGCCGTATGCGCGAGAAGCGGAGATTCCACCAAACTCTCCCTAAACCGACGCAACCGCCTCCGGCGCCGCCTTCAACTGCCCCCGCGCAATCAACGGCAACCGGATCTCCACCTGCAACCCGCCCTGTGCCCGGTTGTGCGCCGAAACTCGCCCCCCGTGGAAACGCACCGCCCGCTCCGTGATCGCGAGTCCCAACCCGACTCCGCCCGTCTGCCGTCCGCGGGCCTCATCCAGCCGGTAGAACGGCTCAAACAATTTTCCCAGCGCCTCCGGCGGAACTCCCGGTCCCGCGTCGCTGACCTTCAGAACAGCCTCCGCTCCCGCCGCAGATCCCTCGCTGCTCATCTCGATCTGGACCGAAGTTCCCTCCTGCGTGTACCGGATCGCATTCCGCACCACATTCTCCACCGCGCTGTGCAGCAGCGATCCATTCCCGCGCACCTCCCAATTCCCCTCGGGAATCGTGGTGTGCACATGGCAATGCCGCGCTTGCGCCTCGAACTCCGCATCTTCCGCCACATTCAGCACCACTTCATCCAGTGGCACCGGAGTCTGTGGCATGCGCTGCTCTCCATCCTCCAGCCGCGCCAGCGTAAGAATCCTGCCAATCAACTCGTTCAGCCGGCTCGCCTCCAGTTCGATACGCTCCAGCATCTCTTCGTTGCTGCCCGCGCCCGCCCGCTGCCGCGCCAGCCCCAGCGCCACGTTCAACCGCGCCAGCGGCGACCGCAACTCGTGTGAAATGTCATTCAACAGGCGCGACTGCGCCTTCATCAGGATCTCCAGCCGCTCCGCCATGGCATCGAAGTCCCGCATCAGTCCCGCCACTTCATCCCGCCGTCCGCTGCCCGGCGCTCCCGTCCGTGCCGTCAGGTCGCCTGACGCCAGCTGCCGAGCCGCTGCCCGCAACTTCACAATCGGCTTCGTCATGAACCACGAGAGCCCGTAACACACCAGCCCCGAACAGACCACCGCAATCAGCAGCCAGCGCACCGGCATTCCCCGCGGACCAAAGAACACCCGCGGCCCCGGTGGCAATCCCATCACCAGGGTGTAGCGATGCAATCCGTCCGACGATGACCGCGAATCCCTTTGCACCGGAGGCGCGGGGATCATGAATCCGTCCCGCGGCAGCCGCGGCCCGCCCCCCGCAATCCGGATCGCCCAATCCGGTGGCGTGCGATGCGATAACTCAGTCCCTTCTTCGTTGAACAGGTAGGCGCGTACATGTTGCGTCGCTTCCAGCTCTTCAAAATATTTCCGCAATTGTGCGTCGCCGCCCTGCTCGTATGCCGCCACCGCGTCGTTGAGCGCCGTCGTGCGCAGCGCTTCCCAGGTCGCGCTTCTCGGACGCAACACCAGCGTCACCACGATCACCGCCACGATGATCAGCGCCTGCGCCACCCAGAACGACAGAAAAATCCGCCAGAATAAACTTTTCATGGAGAACTCGCAGACCTACGTTTTCTTCGCGTCTCTATCTCGGCCGCGCGAAAATATATCCCACGCCGCGCACCGTCTTGATGTGCTCATCGTTGTCGGTGTCGCCCAGCTTCTTGCGCAGCTTGCTCACGTGCATATCAATGCTGCGGTCGAACGGCGAAAACTTCCGGCTGAGCACCGCATTCACCAGCCGCTCCCGCGGCACCACCCGCCCTGCTTCCCGCAACAAAACTTCCAGCAGGTTGAACTCCACCGACGTCAAATCGACCAACTGCCCGTCCAGCCGCACATTCCGCGTTGCCGGATCCAGTTCCACATCTCCAACCTTCACCACATCCGGCGCGGAAGGCGCGCCGTTGCCATCCGCCCGCGTCCGCCGCAACACTGCCCGGATTCGTGCCACCAGCTCGCGCGGATTAAATGGCTTCGGCAGATAATCATCCGCCCCGATCTCTAATCCCACGATGCGGTCCACGTCTTCCCCGCGCGCCGTCAGCAGCAGCACCGGCAAACGCGAAGTCGCCCGGATCCGACGCAACACTTCAAATCCATTAATCCCCGGCAACATCACATCGAGCACGGCCAGCAGATACTCCCCGGCGGTCGCTTTCTTCAGCCCGCTTTCACCATCGTGCACGCACTCGATCTGAAATCCTTCCGCCTGCAGGTACTCCCCCACCAGGTTGCATAACTCGACGTCGTCGTCGATCACCAGTATGCGATCCATCGTCCTCATTGTGCATCACCTGCAACTATTTAAGCAGTAAAGAATTGTCAAACATCCAGAGATCGCTTCCGGCCCGGCTGCCCCATTTCTCGCGCGTCTTGTGCGCGGGAAATGGGGATTCTGAATCTCCCGCCACAGCCTCACACTCGCCAAACGTGAAGCCGCAACCCAAGTCCCGTTTTGACAAAACTTTACTCCGGTTGACCGACTCTTTACCGCTACTTTTCCGGAGCCCGTGTTTTTATGACTGTACGGAAATCTCTGAACTTCGGGAGTTGCCCCATGAAATCGATTCGGTTTCGCTTCCTGGTCGCGGCATTGGCAGTTCTTTTCGGGACGGTGATCGCAAAATCCCAGACCGCAGACGCTCCACCGCCTCCGCCGGTGCACGGCGCCGGCTTTGGCATGGGCGATCACATGCTGAAATTCTTCACGGAAGAGCTGAACCTGACCGACGCTCAGCAGGAACAGGCTCACGCCATCCTGGCGAAGGAAATGCCCACGATCAAGCCGCTGATGCAGCAATCGCGCCAGATGGAGCAGCAACTCCACCAGTTCGCCGAGGGCAGCTATGACGAAACCAAGGTGCGCAACCTGGCCACGCAAAAGGCGCAGGTCGAGCTTGAGCTCTCCGTCCAGAGAACCCGCATTCACAGTGAACTCTATCAATTGCTTACTCCCGATCAGCAGTCGAAACTGAAACAACTGGAGGCCGACCAGCAGGCCCGCATGCAACGCCACATGCGCCCCGGCCCGCCACCTCCGCCGGCAGAAGAGTAACCGGATCAACACAGAGGGCGCGGCTCGTCGTCCGCGCCCTCGCTTCAAACTTTATGTCATTCAGCGATTCCTACATGCTCGACCTCGGATGGCTGTTCTTCACCGCCTGGGGAATCCTCGTGGGCGTGGTCAGCGTAGCGGCCTTCCGCAACGATCTATTTCCCGCGGACAGGAAAACCGACTCTGTTCCACCCTCCAACTTGCAAAAGACCCAGGTTTCCAAGTAGTTAGCAAGAAGTAGCCAATAAAAATGGCGCAAGCCCGGAGGCTGCGCCATTTCTTTTTTCTCTACCTACTTCCAGAATATCAAATTGAGCAGGGCAAAGTGGACATTTTCCAAAAAATCTATTCGCAGCAGAATCTGTCACTTAGTCAAATCGAACCCCCAAAAGGCCCTTGACAAGATTTTGGACGAACATGGGATTCGTCGATGGCACGGTATGCCTTGCGCAGAGAGAGCTGCCCCCGGCAATCCGTGATTGGGTAGCGACAGCCGCCCGAGCCTGCCCTGGGCATGCCGAAGAGGCTGACCGGTCGAGCGAAGCTCAACTCCACCACCGCACCCCTACCCGGCGCTCCCCACCATGACCGGGTGCGACGTCGGCGCATCCGACCCCGCCTCCGGTTCCACCGTGATCGCAAAAGTCTTAGCCGTGATCCCCACCGGCAACGGAGGTTTCACCACCGCCGCGCTGCCCTGCCCATCCGGCTTGAAAACACCTGCCGGAATCGGCGTTCCCGTGTCCGGAATCAGCCACAACTCATACGCCTTCTGCGGAGGTAACGCCGGCATGTGGCTCGCGATAAATACCAGCGTCCCGCTACTAGCCACGTAAATCGCGCGGCCCTGGGGCTGCGGTGGCTTGTTCCCGGCGGTCAGCACGTACTTCTCCGCGTCCGGAGCGGTCAAGCTCGAAAGCAACTCCTTAGCCTCTTGCAGCTGCTTGTCCTGCCCCGTGATCCGCGCCTCCACCCGGAACAGCCGTCTTTGCAAAACTCTGTTCTGATGGACCAACACCACGGCGAACACCAGGCATGCGGCCGCAGCCGCCCATCCCATCCAGCCCCACCACGGCGTCGCACGCGCCCGACGGATAGGCACCACGGGCTGGGCTTCGCGCCGCGGTTCGCGCGCTACCGCCGCCATCAAACGCTCCCGCGACCGCGCCGGAGGTCTCGAAGCTCCCGCAGCCATGGCCAACAAGGCCGCATCTCCACGCAGTCTCGCTAACTCCTTGCGGCATCCCGCACACTCCTGCAAATGCCTCTCCAGCGCCACACGCTCGTCGCCTTCGAGCGTTCCTAGCGCGTACAGCGCGAGGTCATCCCCGAATTGTTCATGCGCCGTCATAAGCTGAATGCCTTGCGCAACGTCAGCAGGCCGCTGCGGATGCGAGTCTTGACCGTGCCCAGCGGCTCACCGGTCTTCTCCGCAATCTCCGGATGCGTGAGCCCTTCAAAAAAACTCATCTCGAGGGCCGACCGTTGCGCCGCCGGCATCGTACCCAGCACGCCGCGAATCTTGCCGAGCGCACGGCTCCAGTCCGCGCTCCCCGCCAGGTCCGGCTCCACGCTCACTACCACGTCGCTGATATCGGTCTCCGGACGCCGTTTGCGCAACGCGTCGATCGCGCGGTTTCGCGTGATCACCGCCAGCCATGCGCCCAGGCTTCCCCGGCTCGCGTCGTAGATCTCCGGGTTGCGCCAAAGCTGCATGAGGATCTCCTGCAAGATATCCTCCGCCGCGCCCGTGTCGCCCAGTACTCGCAACGCCACCGAATACACCACGCCGGAATACCGGTCGTAGATTCCCGCCATGGCCTGCTCGTCGCCGCGTCGTAACCCGGCGATCAGCGTGGAATCTTTGGCATCAAGCTCGGAGGGAGTTTGCGACAAACCTTTAAATCTTCCCTTCTAATCTCACGAGGCCTGCCTACTGCAAGCCCGTTGCGCCGTCACAGGCGCAACTCATCCTACCACTCGAAACGGAGCCGGGCGCCCCACCCATGGAGCGCCCGGCTGTTAATCCTGGAGACGCTGCTCAGCCAGGTCTCGTTGGTTGTCCCACCCACTCAGTTCGGCATCACGACCGTATCCACGACATGAATCACGCCATTCGACTGAAACACGTTGGGGATCGTCACCGTCGACATGTCGCCCTTTTCATCCTTCAGCACGATGTTCTTGCCCTGCATCATCACCCACAGCGTGCCGCCGCTCACCGTCTTCAACTCAGCATGTCCATTGCCCGCCTCGATCATCTTGCGCAAGTCTGCAGCGCTCAAGCGTCCGGCAACGACGTGATACGTGAGAACCTTGGTGAGCATTTCCTTGTTCTCCGGCTTCAACAGCGTGTCCACTGTTCCCGCCGGCAACTTGGCGAATGCTTCGTTCGTTGGCGCGAAAACGGTAAATGGTCCCGGCCCCTTGAGTGTATCGACCAGCCCCGCGGCCTTCACCGCCGCGACCAGCGTCGTGTGATCGGCGGAATTGACCGCGTTGTCGATGATGTCCTTTGTGGGATACATCGGTTGCCCGCCCACAACCGGGTTCTTCGATCCGGCCAGCGCCGCTGTCCCAATCAGTGTGACCGCGCTCAGTAACAATGCTGCCATGGTGCGTTTCATAATCTTTTCTCTCTCCTCAAGCGTGTTGGAACTGCTTTCGTGAGAGGTACGCGGCCCATCGCATTTCGGATTGCACACTTTTTTCACCTGCGCGCAAAGCGCGAGGCCTGTTGATGTACGAATGAACCAGAGATTTGGATTGCCCCCCAAAGAAAATATTTTTCAAAACAGGTTCTCTGCGAAATTCCGCACCCGCACGCAATCCAAAATCGAAAACTGCCCGTACAGAAAGCGCAGGCAGTTCCACTAGCGATTCTCGGAACACCTGCAAATTTTTTCGAGGAGAATCCCCATGCAACCTTTCGACCGGGAGGCCCGGTTTTCTTTCGGCCGCCTTGCCCTGCTTCTTCTGCTGTGCACCCTTCCGTTTCTTGCCTTTGCGCAATCCGATTCCGATCTCAAACCGAACCAGACCTACGGGTTTGGCAACAACAAGATCCTGAAGTTCACCTACACACAGAGCTTCGATTGCGTCGACCAGCCTCACGACAATCTCAACTTCAACGGAAAACCGGCAGAATCGGATCCGGGGGAATTCCAGCTTCCGATCTGCCAGGTCGGCATTAATCCCACCATCGATCCCAGCGGCCTGCACGGAAACGCCGATCCCACTGAGCCCCTCTATGTTCTGGTCCCCATGTTCTCCGTCGATCACGATCAGAATCCCGATGACGCCATCTCGTGCAAAGGAGTGGTGACCGGAACCAATTGCGGCCCCGCGCTGGGCAGCACGCTGATCAGCCTGTTTGGCGCGCTCCCCGAAGCTTTCAAAGCGAAGCCTCTCGTTCACACGCAATGCCCGGACCCGAATCTTCCCGCGGGCACCTGCACCATGCACGCTTCGCGCCTCGATCTCGGCCCGGTACTCGTCAAGCTCGGCCTGCTGCCTGGGCCGGTGAAGAACATCTTCGTTCCCAGCCCGAATCACAGCCACGTAGTTCTCAACATCGACGTCAACCTTCAGCCCGTATGGTGGCAGGTGATTCCGGTGCTGGTTCTGGATGAAACCGATTGGCCCACGGAAGAGGGTTCGAGCGGAATCACCTCAGTCGCCAAGATGAACGCGGCCGAGAAGGCTGGGCGGGCGATTCAAGCTCCGTCAAACTTCTACTTGTTCTTTGGATCTCACGTCGCCCACGAACACGGGATGTGAGATTTTCGTCGGAGGGAAGCGGTGCAGGCGTAAAGTCCTGCGCCGCATTTTTTCTAGGCGTTTGCCTTGATCATCTGCTCGGCGTGTTTGCGCGAAGTTTCCGTCAGCTTCGCCCCACTCAGCATGCGGGCCACTTCGTCTGTCCGCTCCTCGCCGCTGACCGCGTGAATGCTGGTCCGCGTGCGCCCGCCGGACTCTTTCTTCTCGATCACAAAATGCTGGTCCGCGAAGGTCGCGATCTGCGCCAGGTGCGTCACGCACAAAACCTGGTTTGTGCGGGCCAGCGCCTTGAGTTTCTTGCCCACGGCCTCAGCCGCGCGCCCGCCGATCCCGGTATCGATCTCGTCAAAAACCAGGGTCTTCCGGGTACCCCACTTCTGGCTGCCTTTGACGGAAGCGGGCATCTTCTCGCCTTGCAGCTTCGACCCGCCCTTGCCCGAAGCGGCAGGTTTCTCCACGCTTGCCTTCAGCGCCAGCATCACGCGCGAAAGCTCACCGCCCGATGCAATATGCTCCAGCTGCCGCAACGGTTCCCCGGAGTTGGTCGCGATCAAATAAATCACCTGGTCGATCCCCGTCGCCGTCCAGTGTGCCTTTTCTTCCAGCGTGGTCACGCCGATGCGGAAGGTCGCCTTCATCGCCAGGTCGTTGATCTCCGCCTCGACCAGGCGTTCCAGCTTCTGCGCCGCGTCGGTGCGCCGCTTCGACAACTCCCGCGCCGCGGCGAGATATTTTTCGCCAGCCTTCGCCAGTTCGCCGCGCAGTTCCCGCAGGATCGCGTCCTTGTTCTCGACCTCAGAGAGCTTGCGCGCGACTTCCGCGCCAAACTGAATGACTTCCTCGAGCATCGGACCATACTTCCGCTTCAGCCGCTCGAGCAGCGCCAACCGGTCTTCGACCTGCGCCAGGTGCTCCGGGGAGGCCTGGATGCCTCCCGCATAATCGCGAACCGTCGCGCCCACGTCCTCGACGCTGATCCGCGCGCTCTCGAGCGCCGCCAGCGCCTCCTTGAACTTCGGGTCGTAACGCGACAGCTCCTCGACCTGTTTCTGCGCGGCCCGCAACGACGACGCCGTCGAGCTGTTGCCTTCGTAGAGCAGGTCGAAGGCATTCATCGCCGCGTTGTAAATCTTCTCGGCGTTGGCGAGAACGCGCTTCTCCGCTTCCAGCCGCTCATCTTCGCCCGGCTCGATGTGGGCGTCTTCGATCTCGCGCTTCTGAAAGACCCACAGATCAACCAGGCGCAGGCGGTCCTGCTCGCCGCGCTCCAGTTCGTCGATGCGCTGGTGGATCTCGCTCCAGGCGGCAAACGCCGATTCCACCGCATCCGACTGGCTTCCGGCATAGGTATCGAGCAAGGCCAGCCGCGCCGGTCCGTCAAAAGACAGCAGCGATTCGTTCTGTGCGTGAATTGTCGCGAGATGCGGCGCCAGCAGGCGCAAGACCGTCACGGTCGCCGGCTGGTTATTGATGAACACCCGTCCCTTGCCGCCGGCCGCAATCTCCCGCCGCAGGATGATCGAGGCATCGTCGGATTCGTCGATGCCGTTGCCTTCAAGAATCTTTTCGACCGCCTTCGCCGTAGCCCCTTCCGGCTCGAATACCGCCGCAACCACGGCGCGCTCGGCACCGCTCCGGATGACCTCGGTCGAGGCCTTCTCCCCAAGCAACAACGCGAGCGCGTCGATCAGGATCGACTTTCCTGCCCCGGTCTCACCGGTCAGCAGGTTTAATCCCTGGCCGAATTCGACCACCAGGTTATCGACGACCGCGTAGTTTTCCAGCCGAAGTTCAACCAGCACAGTCACTTCCTCGCTGACGGGCTTGGGCGCAGCATAGCACGAATGCCTCCCGGCGGGGACTCAGGTATGCACAAGGCTATACGTGATTTCCCGTATCGAAACTCTCAGGACAATCTTCTTATACTTCGGTTTTGGACTTGCGTGGCTGTGCGCCCGGACGATTCTTGGGGCAAACGTCACGTGCGGGATGTAGCGCTCATTCGTTCGATCTGTGCCGAGGTTAGCGGCAAATGCAGATGCGGAGAAAGTCGACGAACTACTCCACCTGCGGCGCGCGCTGGTCCGGGACGATCCTGCGAAAATTCAAAGTCGTTTGGAGTTGCTTCAGCGGAAATATTCGATCGCATTCGAGGGGCTGGCCAGTATGCCGGTCCCGGAGGCCCATGACTAACGACCACCGCGACCGTATCGATTCGCTTTGCCGTCAAATTGAAGTTGAGCAGGACCAGACAGTCTTTCTGCACCTGGTACGCGAACTGAACCGGCTCCTCGAAGTGAACGAGCGCCGGATGAATGGCCTGCCGCCCAAACAGGCAGCCTATAACCCATACGTCACCTTTGCTTCTCACGAGCAAATTCCGCAGCTCCTCGGCTCGATGATCGAGGCCACGTTCGCTGATTTCGGAAACGTTCAGCTGCTCGATTCCTCTCGCTCCGCGTTAAGGATCGTGGCGCACCATGGATTCGGCGCCGAATTTCTCAGGTATTTCGAGGCGGTGTGCGCCAACCGCTACTCCTGCGGAGCGGCCATGAACCGGCAGGTCCGGGTTGCAGTCAACGACATTCTGAAGCACCCGCTGTTTCAGGACGCCGAGACTCGGGCGGTGATGGAAAGGGCGAATGTGCGCGCTTGCCAGTCCACGCCGCTATTCGATCACTCTGGGAGTTTCATCGGGGTGGTTTCGACGCATTTCCAGCAGCCCGCCGATTTCGGCGCGGAAGTGTGGAAGCGCGTCGATGCGGTCATCGCCAACTTCACCAGGACGCTGCCAGAAGCGGAAACAGCTCCCGTATAAAAAGTTTCGGCCACCGCAGCATCGGTTATCCTGATGGCATGGTTCGCCCTTCGCCCACGGCAGAAGGATTCCGCGCCGCCGCCCGCCGGCCTTCGTTCACGCTGGCGGAGATCAGCTGGCGCTGGACCGCCGGCGCTACGGCGATCGCTCTTTTTTTCTTCGGCCTCTTCGAATATCTCGATTCGCTTCCCGTCACCAAGGCGGACGCGCTCTTCCTGAAAACGCGGCATCCCTACCTCGTGTCGCAGGCGCTGGCGCACATCCTGCACGGAAGCATGCCGCGGGCCGTCGCGGCCGCGCTGCTGGCGGGATTGCTCTTCACGCTGTTGTGGATCGCCGCCGCGTCGCTGGGACGAGCAGCGACCGTGCGAAGCCTCGTCGAATATTTTCGTAGAGACACAGCTGGCTACTTCTCGGCCGACAGTGCCCCCGGCCCAGGGGCCGAGGCTGGGCCCGACAGAGACGTTGCTGGCAACGTCTCTTCGAGCGGGTCGTCCATTGCAACGCTGCTCCGCCTGAACTTCCTTCGGGCTGGCGTGGTTGTGGCCGCCGTCGTTGGCCTCGTCGGCGCAGCGATCCTCGCTGGTTTTGCCTCACCCGACTCCGATCCGCAGCCCGGACTGGCGTTCCTGCTCTTTCTCTTTTTGTCGGCCATGGTCGCCCTGGCATGGTGGGCGGTGAACTGGACGCTATCGCTGGCGGCTGTGTTTGCGGTACGCGATGGCGGCGATACCCTGAGCTCGATCTCTGCCGCCGTGAGTTTCTGCCGCGAACGCATGGGCGCCGTGTTTGCGGTTACGAGCTGGACCGGCCTCGCGCACCTGGTGGCATTCGTGGGCGCGACCATGGTCGTGTCATTTCCGATCGGCCTGGCAGGACTTCTGCCCGGACGCCTGATCGTCCTCAGCATGGCGCTGGTGTCGCTCGGTTATTTCGTGGTCGCGGACTGGCTCTACATGGCGCGGCTGGCGGGATATGTCTACATCGCCGAGATGCCGGAAGCATTGCTGAGACCGGCACCGCTGCCTCCGGTCCCCGTTTTGCCCATTCCGCATTTGGCTCCGACTGCACCACCGCTGCAAACAACCATCGACAAAGACGAACCCATCCTGAGCGATGTCCCGAATCCCGCCGTCGAGACGTAGCTCTGCTACGTCGCTGCCCGCTCCATCGGCCAATTTCGAGCCTTCTGTGAGATCATCTCGAAGAACTTTGTGGATTGTTGCCTGAGCCCGTCCATGCCGCAAGGCGTATCGAAAAGAATCTAGTGCTGGAAGCACTAGGAGAAAAAGCAGCGGTATGATAGTCGTTTTATTTGTCGCAGAGAGCTTGTTCTTGGGCTATTGCGGCTGGCTCTTGATCTTCAGAACAAGCACAATTGTCGGGCGAGCGCACAAGACATACGGTCACAAATTCTTTCTGAAGCCTTGGTATTCAACATTCATGCGCTGCATAGGAATCTTTATTTGGTTCCTGGCAGCCGTAGCGGGTTACGCAATGCTAACGCTCAGATAGTCTCATCTGTGGAAATCAAACTGACCCACTACCGAATACTTCTACATCTTTACGCGCTCTCTTCAATCTGAGAAACTGTTCCGTGGCGAAACAATTCCCGCACAATCCAACGTTTCACGATCAGTCCATCGTCATCCTCGACTTCGGGGCGCAGTACACGCAGCTGATCGCGCGCCGCATCCGCGAGCAGAACGTGTTCTCGGTGGTCCTGCCCTGCACGGCGAAGCTCGAAGAGGTCCAAAGCTACGCGCCCGTGGGCATCGTGCTGTCCGGCGCGCCGTGGTCGGTCTACGACAAGGACGCCCCACCCGCCGACCGCCACCTGTTCGATCTCGGCGTGCCGGTACTGGGCATCTGCTACGGGCTGCAGTTCATGGTGCACACTCTCGGCGGCAAGGTGCGCCCTGCGGAGAAGCGCGAGTACGGGCATGCGGAGATTGATGTCGTCACCGACTCGGTGCTGTTCCAGGGCCTGGCGAAGAAGCTGGCGGTATGGATGTCGCACGGGGACGAAGCGTTGGAACTGCCTCCGGGCTTCGAATTGATGGCGCGGACGCACTACGCGGTCGCTGGAATTCAGAACGTCGCCAAGCGGTGGTACGCGGTGCAGTTCCATCCTGAAGTGCACCACACGCCCCAGGGCACGCAGATCCTGAAAAATTTTGTCTTCGAAATCTGCAAAGCGAAGCCCACATGGACTCCGCAACACTTCATCGACTCAACGATCGAGCAGATCAGGCATGAGGTGGGAACCGGGCGCGCCATCTGCGCGCTCTCAGGCGGAGTGGATTCGTCGGTGGCCGCGGTGCTGGTGGACCGCGCGCTGCGCGATCAAAAGGGAAAATCCCGCCTGACTTCCGTGTTCGTCAACAACGGAGTGCTGCGCAAGAACGAGTTCGAAAAAGTGCAGAAGAACCTGCGGGACAAGCTCGGCCTGCATCTCGATGCCGTCGATGCGACCGACCGCTTCCTGGGAAAGCTGGCGGGCGTCTCGGACCCCGAGAAGAAGCGCAAGATCATCGGCAATGAATTCATCAAGGTCTTCGAGCGCGAGGCCCGCAGGATCGAAAAGACCGAAGGCAAGGTGAAGTGGCTCGTGCAGGGCACGCTGTATCCCGACGTGATCGAATCGCGCTCGGTGCGCGGGCCGTCGCAGGTCATCAAGTCGCATCACAATGTAGGCGGCCTGCCCGAGAAGATGAAGCTCAAGCTGATCGAGCCGCTGAAGGATTTATTCAAGGACGAGGTGCGCAAGATTGGCCGCGACCTCGGCATGCCCGAAGACATCCTGCAGCGCCAGCCGTTCCCGGGGCCAGGGCTGGCCGTACGGGTTCTGGGCGAGGTGACGCGCGAACGACTGGATTTGCTGCGCGAGTGCGACGACATTGTGGTCACCGAGATCAAGCAAGCAGGCCTCTATACCCGGGTCTGGCAGTCGTTTGCGGTGCTGCTGCCCGTGATGTCGGTCGGAGTGATGGGCGATGCACGGACGTATGCCTACACCTGCGCCATCCGCGCGGTCAGCTCCGAAGATGGCATGACGGCCGACTGGGTCCCGCTTCCGCACGAAGTGCTCAAGACGATCTCTACCCGCATCGTCAACGAGGTGAAGGGCGTCAACCGCGTAGTCTACGATGTGACCTCGAAGCCTCCCGGAACGATTGAGTGGGAGTGATGTCCGGTCCTCGCGCATCATTGCGCGCGGACCGGGCTGACGTCGTTACGGCAGAGATGTGAGCAACTCTTCCGCGATGGCGTAAGTTGGCGCGTCAGCCATCTGGCCGCGCCAGCCGCGATTTGCATCTCGCGCGATGTCAAAGTTGTTACTTCCGTTTGCTTTCTGAAGCATCTTCCCTTGCCCGCCTACTGGATTCGTCCTACAACGACAGTCACCACGAGAGCAATCAAAAGGTCCGAATTTTTGTTGAATTGCCGAACTCGGGACGGTGCCAGTCATGTACGTACGCAAGATCCTCGTCCACGTTGCTCTCGGCTTGTTCGCGTATGCCTCAGTCGCCCTCTCCCAAACCTCGATTGACGATGTGCACGTCACGCCAGTTGAAAAGACCGCGACCCGATCCAGCGCCCTTGCCGAACCACAGACCATCGCGAAACTCGAAAGCGCAAGCATTATCCGGACCAGCGTAAACCTGGTGCTGGTGCCGGTCTCCATCACCGACGATCTGAATCGCCCGGTGATCGGCCTCGATCAACAGAATTTCCAGCTCTTCGAGAACAAGAAGCCGCAGGAAATCAAGAACTTCTCCAGCGAAGACAGCCCGGTTTCGGTCGGGATCATCCTCGACACCAGCGGGAGCATGCAGCAGAAGCTGAACTGGGCGCGGGAGGCGGTAACGCAATTCTGCGACGCGGCGAATGCACAGGATGAATTCTTCCTGATCACCTTCGCCGACGTACCGCAGCTGGCCACCGGCTTTACGACGCGCACCGAGGAGATCGAAAACGGATTGCTGACGGCCCAGTCCAAGGGACGCACCTCGCTGCTCGATGCCGTCGAGATGGGCGTTCGTGAGATGCGGGAAGCGCGCTACGCGCGGAAAGCGCTGCTGATCCTCTCCGATGGCGGAGACAATCACAGCCGCAATACCGAGCGCACGGTCAAATCCGCAATCAAAGAATCCGATGTGCTGGTGTATTCGGTCGGAATTTTCGACCGCTACGTCGCCACGGCAGAGGAATTGCTCGGGCCGGAGCTGCTGCGCACGTTGTCATCGCTGACCGGAGGGACTTCTTACACCCTGAGCCAGTTGAACGAGATGCCGACGCTCACCCGCATGATCAGCACGCAACTGCGGTACCAGTACATGCTGGCGTATCATCCGCAAGCGACACCGCACGATGGCAAGTGGCACAAGATCAGCGTGAAGCTTCGCCTGCCGCAGGGCCTGCATGCATCGTTCCTGCATATCGGCGCGCGACCCGGGTATTACGACGGCGGGGGAGAGTAACGAGCAGGCACCGAACCAGCTACAAGCCCTAGGGATGAATCACCCGCAGTCCAAGTAACCTTTCGAACACATCGAAGTCGCGGTCTCGATGAAGAAGGGCGTGGCGCTCTTCCATGCAGAAAGTGGCGATCCAGCAATCGATCGTCTTCCGCACCGTGTAGCCGCGCTGGCGAAGATTTCTATAATTCCCCGCCGCAGCCAGTGCATGACTTTGGCCTCCGCTGGCGAACACGTGAAAGGCAAGCATCTGCTTGCGAACGCGGTTGAACTCGGACTGAGAGCGGACGCCTTGTAGAACTTCACAAAGAATAAGATCGGTGAGGCCGATGGGCTGCTGGGGAAGCTCACGGTCGAGCCATTCGACCTCGGGATTAGCCGCGCCGCTGAGATAGTCGATCCATACAGTCGTATCGACGATCACCATCGCTTACCGTTCATTTCTGCCACGCCGTGACAGCTCCAGATTGCCTTGCCAACGCACCTTCCCGCGAAGGCGCCTTAATCCAGTCTGCGCCCGGGTTTGAACCAGAAGACGCAAGGCGGCTTCTACTGTCGCTCTTTTTGTCGGCTCACCCGCAGAGCGCATGGCCTGACGCATCAAGTCATCGTCGATTTCGATATTCGTACGCATGTGTATATATTATAGATTTATGTGTATTCCCCGGCAAACGATTTCCCGGCCTTCCCAGTCGATGAACCGTCTAGGACCGATGACATCCCGATTTGATGTAAACCTATCGGCAGGAGCCGTGGCGATGCAGCGCCTCTACGCCGGATCGCGGTGGACACTCTCCATGGAAAAGGCCGGGAGGCAGACGGCGATATATTCCGCGCCTTCCTCGCCCGGCGTGGAGTACCGCACCCACTCCCCGGCATGCGCGATGACGGCCTGACCGGCGTGAACCTCGAGCGATCCGCCTTTGTGCTCGACTCGCAGTGTCCCCTTCAGCACGATCGTGAATTCTTCGAATTCCGGTGTCTGCCCGGGTTCGACCCATCCGGAAGGGCTCCGCATATGCGCGACGCTGGCCGCACCTGTTTTCGAGTTGACGCGCCCGATGTATTCGTCGATCAGCTTGGGCTTGTTTCCGGCGGCGGAAATGCGGGTAGGAGCAGAGATGAGCGTCGGCATCGAGCCATTAAATCACAACGAAACGAGGAAGGCGGGCCGCCTCTCTGCACCGAGAATGCAAGCTGAACCACTGCGCGATAAGACGCCGCTTGCAAGGTGTCTCGCAGATGGCGGCAGGCCTGCCTCCAGCATCAGAGACATAGCCGGGCTACGTCTCTAGGGATGGTGCGGGATGGCCTAGCTTCTTCGGGGTGCTTCCGGCAGCAGCGCGGCGTGGGAGGCATCGCGAGTGGTGTCTGTTCCCTGTCCCGCAGCGGCTGCCATGGCAGTCGCGGCTGGCTGGCGGCCGCACAATTCCGTAACCTCGCCGATACGCTGGCTTTCGTGCTGCTTCGCCATCTGCCAGTTATGCAACGCTTCCTTCTCGCGCGCCACCAGATCGCGATTGCGCTGCATGCGCTCGGCGTAGTGCGCGTTCAGCCGCTCCATCTCGGCCTGGATCTTCGCATTCTCCTGCGATTTGCGCGTCTCAAATTCCTCGAGCTGTTTGCGCTGCGCTTCTTCATAGGAATTGAGCGCGTGCTGGCGCCGCGTGGCATCCTGCAATAACTCGTCGACCGACGCTCCGGCGGCCTCAAGCGCCATCAGCACCGAGGCACGCTTCACGTCTTTGGAGAGGTCGCGGATGCGCTCGCTGTTCAGCATCTCGACCACCTTGTGAATGCCATAGCCAGAGCGCGGACTCATGATGCCGGCCGCGTGGTAGATATCTTCGTAAGAAAGCAGTTCGGTGCGTGGACCACAGCCGGCATCGGCTTGGTCGTTCGTCTTGTTCACAGGGGCCTCCGTAGGCTTCAGTTGTTGGGACGCGTCTGGTTCGGGCTGACGACGCCAGAATTGGGGAAAGAGCGTTTTGCCAGGCATAGCTTTCCTTTCTCGACGAGCCGGCGAGCCCTCGGATGGAAGTGGAGCGTTTGGGACATCTGGTCTGGATCGGAACGGCCGGGGCGGTTCCGGCCGGATTGCCTGAGACACGGTTGCATTCGGGGCCAAGCGCATTCGCGATGGGGCGATACTTCCCGCAGAGACGTTTCTCGCGACGCCGCCACTCACCGCATCGGAAATGACCCGCCCGTAGAGTCGTTGCTCAGCAATGTCTTTGCCGGGCCCGCCGCGCTTGTCAGTTTCGGCAAGGTTCGTCGTCGCCTCATCTGCCCGCGCGGTATCTGCCGCGGCGGCGGGAGTGGCGGGCGATGGAATCGTCGCACGCTCGCCATCCCGCCGCACCCCCAGAAGAAACTCCCCGCCATCGCGGCGGCAATTGCGCGCCACGGCAGAAAACTGCTCGCGATGCCACTTGACGGTGAGGCGCGAACCAATCCGGATCGGCGCTTTCAGGCGGATGCACGCCCCCGAGACCGACATGTCCTGGATGGTTGCCGGGGCACGGTTGGGCGTGCCTTCCGCGTCCGCCCACGAAACCTCGGCGACCGCCCACATCACACGCCGCGGCTCGATCTTGCGCAGGTCCATGCCATCTGTATCGGCGGGTTAGCGAGAAAGTTAAGTTACGAGAGGCCGTAGCCGTATTCCCGACCGGTCGAACCATTTCGGATTGCGTACGCCTATAATTCCGCCCGGACGAGGGACAACCGTTCCCAAACTAGCCGCAGGTAGCCAATCCATGTTTGCTGCGATTTTCCTTGCGCTCTCTTTTCCCCAAACCGCGATCGCGCCTCCTCCCGATTCTGCGAATGAAGTGAGCATTTACGCGGAATTAAAAAAACCGCTGTCCTCGAGTATCGAGGTGGGGCATGAAATCCAGCTTGTGGTCGCGAAGGACGTGCACCGATCGGACGGCGCGATACTGATCCCGCATGGTGCGAAGCTGACCGCGAAGATCACCCTGGCTCGTCCGCCGGCGAATGACCAGCCGGCTGCGCTGGCCTTCGTGGCGGAAAAAGCGGAGTGGAAAAAACAGAGCATGCCACTCAATGCCTCGATCGACCGGGTCGAGAGCATGGGCATCGACCGGCGAAATCAGGACTGTCTGCCCGACCTCGGCCGTGCGGGAGGCGCTCCCTGTGGCGGTGTGTCAGAGACCATTCTGGGCGTACCGGCGGAGTGCAAGGTGGGCAAGGCGGACCCGAATTCCGAGGAAAACGCTGTGGTGTGCCGGAAGCGGGAAGTCGCTTTCAAGTCGGGAGCCATTATTGTGCTGAAGGAAAAGCTGGCGAGTTCGGGTGGCGGCGCCCAGCCCCCGGACACGTCGCAACGGGCCGCCAACTCGCATCCGTACCTCGAGCTCCCGCTGGAACAACTCATCAAGCGCATACCGGAATTGAAATCGATGCAGGCGGTACAGGATCAGCAAGCGCTTCCTATGATCCTGTCGAAGAGTGGGGGGCGAGTGAGTGACTTTCTCCGCCAGGTAGTCGATCTGGTCGCGCACGAAGAGATCACCCAGGAGAGCTTGGACGAAACCGGACGCACGAAATCAAGCCGGCAGCGTGAGTACAGCTATCTCGTTCTTTTGCACCGCAGCGACCTCGCTCCCACGCCGGAAGAGTATCGAACCGATGGCAAAGGGAATCGCGCAGCACCGGGTGGCGTTGACGAGGGCTACGCCGTGACCTCCGGGTTCGCGTTCGAATGTCTTTTGTTCCTCCCCGCCAATCAGCCGAATTCCACCTTTCGCTTCCTTGGGACGGAAATGGTGGGGGGCCGCAACTCCTACGTTGTGGCTTTTGCCCAACGGCCGGATGCGAAAACTACGTTTGTGAATCTGCAGGGCGTAGCCACTTCGACTGCGGTCCAGGGCGTTGCGTGGATTGACCAGGGGAATTTCCAGCTCTTACGGATGAGGACCGATCTTCTCGAGCCGCTTCGGCTGTCCGAGATGCTTCCCGCATTGAGCGGGCAGCGCGGACTCGAGCGACAGACTACGGAAGTCACCTTCGGGGAAACTCATCTTCAGGGCGTTGAGACTCCACTATGGCTGCCGCAGGATGTGAGAGTGGAAATTGTGTTCAATGGCGGTGCGTTCCACAACGAGCACCGGTATTCGGACTACAAGCGCTTCCACGTGGCTTCGAAGATCGTAACGCAATAAGCTTTTCGGGCAGGTGCGGGCCAGAATCGTTAACCACTAAGGGCACGAAGGTACACGAAGGACAGCCAAGTCTCCTTCGTGGTTTTATGAAAACAGCCGCATGAAGCCTGACGCCGGAAGATCGGGAGAGAGGAATTTCGCGTTGCCGCGTCCGGCGGCCTGAGACAAGGCTTCTGCCGCGATGTAGCCGCTGCGGACCGCACCTTCCATGGTGGCGGGCCAGCCGGTGGCGGTCCAATCTCCGGCGAGGAAGACGCGGGGCCATGGCGTGGCTGCGCCCGGGCGATGAGCATCAATGCCGGGACGCGGCGAGTAGGTGGCGTTCACTTCCTTGATGACGGTCGCCTTCAGCAGCTTGGCTTCGCGCGCGGCCGGAAAAAATTCGCGCACTTCCGCCAGAGCCAGATCGACGATCTCGTTGCGCGATTTATCGATCAGGGACTTGGACGAGCTCACGACCAGCTCGATATAGCTGCCGCTTCCGGAGCCGTTGTTACGTTGCCGCATCGGCTGCAGGCGCGACTTGTGAAACATCCATTGAATGGTGCGGTCGAGCAGGACTGCGTGATCGAGATCGGAGATTTGACGGTCGAACCAGAGGTGGATGCCCGTGATCGGCGAATTCTCGAATTGGGAGATACTTTCGCGCAGCGGCGCGCTCTCGGGGAGATCGGGCAGAGCCCGGCCGAGCGCGTCGAACGGCAGGGCGGCGATCAGGTAGTCGAAAGTTTCCTCCGCATCGCCCGTCCTGATCCTGACCTGCGACGGCTCTGGCACAAAATTTTCAAGCGAGCGCCGGAGATGCAACTCCCCACCGCGCGCCCGCACGTACTCCCCCGCCGCGTTGTAGAGATCGGTCAGCGGGATCATGGGCACGCCCATCTGCCGTGCTATCGGAGACTTCATCGACTCGCGCACGACTTGTGCCGCCGCCGGGATCGAGATGCGGTCGAGATCTTCGCTGAGCGCACTGACCAGGATCGGCTGCCAGAAGCGGTGGATGGCCGCGTCGGTCTGCCCATGTTGCTCGAGCCATTCCTGAAACGATCGCCCGGTGTCGCGCTGCGTGGAGAGCGTCAGCGGTACAAGGGCGCGTGTAATCACCAGCTTGTCGGCGGCGCTCAGGAAAGAAAACCCAAGAAATGACGGCGCGGTGTGCATAGGCGCGGGCAGCGGCGACGACTTCATCACCGAAGTCCGGCCGCCCGGTTCGATGAAGTGCATCTGATCGAACCAGTGAATCTGACCGGCGACGCCAATGCGCTGGTAAAACTCGACGAGGTTGGTGCACACGCGAAATAGCACGTGCTGGCAGTTATCGACGACCTCTCCGGTGCCGGGATGTTCGTAGGAGGAAGCACGGCCGCCGAGAAATGGACGCCGCTCGAACAGCGTTACGCGGAAGCCGGCGTCCGAAAGCGCGCAGGCGGCAGCCAGTCCGGCGAGTCCGCCGCCGGCGATCGCAACTGTGGGTTGAGTGGAAGCTGGCATCCGAGAATTGCCATCCTGAGCGAAGCGAAGGATTTTTGCATTCTGCGGCGAGTCCAGACGCTCGGGCAGAGTGCAGAGGCCCTTCGCCGCAAACACCGCGGCTCAGGATGACACCGTCATGTAACTCTCTTGACGAATCCCTTTCCCAGAATGCGAATTTTTTCCCAGCGCGTAAGAGAGACTCTGGCGGTGAACACGTCGTACTGCTTCTCGGCAATTTTTTCGAGCAGGCGCCGGTAGATATTCACCAATACCCAGAGGCCGGGCTGGCTGTCTTCCGAGACGAACGGGATGAGCGCTTCGCCGGAAGCATAGAACTCGCGGGCGCGATCAGCTTCAAAGGCCAGCAGCGGCCGGAACCGGGCCGGGTCAGGCGTCGAACGCAACTCGCCGGCCGACAGGCCGAACTTCGCCAGGTCTTCCTCGGGAAGATAAATACGGCCGAGGCCCGCATCTTCCTTCACGTCTCGAATGATGTTGGTGAGCTGGAAGGCGAGGCCGCAATTCTCCGCCAACGGCTCGGCGTCGGGATTGCGGTACCCAAAAATGTGAATGCAAACCAGGCCGACGACTGACGCGACACGATAGCAGTAGAGGCGCAGGTCTTCGAAGGTCTTGTACTGGATGGACCCGCTTTCGGCGTGTTCGGAGGATTCCTCTACGTCCATCGCGGTGCCATGCGCAAGTTCGTCGAGCAATCCGGCGGGGATGGTGAACCGGCGTTGGGCGTCGGTCAGGGCAAGCAGGATGGGATCGTCGGTGGGATGGCCCTGCTGCGCGCGATGCAGTCCATCGAGCCAGGTGGCCAGCTTCTGGCGGCGTTCGGCGAGGCTGATTGAGGCATCGTCGGTGATGTCGTCGCAGCGGCGCATGAAGGCGTAGACCGCGCACAACGCTTCGCGCTTGCGGCGCGGCAACACCAGAAACGCATAATAGAAATTCTTGGCCGCCTCGCGGGTGATGCCGCGGCAGACCGAGTACGCCATGACCAGCTGCGGCGGAGCGGGAGTCCACGGGATCGGGACCTGCTGGGTGCCGGCGCTCAATGCGAACCCCCGAAAACTTTGCCTAAGGCGGCACGGGCTACCAGCGCCAGCTTGCGCGGCTTCGAGATCGCCGGGCGATTCCCAAGAACGGCGTAATCCTGCTTTTCGATGGCCCGGAGAATTTCCTGGCCGCCGCGGCTGAACAATTCCAGATCGACTGCGAGTTCACGATCCACTTTACCGACCAGCGGAAGTCCGCGCCGGAACCAGTCGTGGGCGCGCTCGCATTCGAACTTCATCAGCGCACGGAAGGCGGAAGTATTGTTGCGCTGCGCGATGTCGTCTTCGGAAACGCCGAAGCGCCGCAGGCTTTCGAGGGGAAGATAGATGCGCCCCTTGTCGTAGTCGACGCTGACGTCCTGCCAGAAATTGGCGAGTTGCAGGGCGGTGCAAGTGCAGTCAGAGAGCTGCTGGCGCTCCGCGTCGCGATAGCTGCACAGATACAAGACCAAATGGCCGACAGGATTGGCCGAATATCGGCAGTAGCCGAGCAAATCCTGAAATGTCTCGAAGCGCGTAACGGTTTGATCCTGGCGGAATGCGGTCAGCAGATCGGAAAACTCGTGCCTGGGAATGTCGAACTGGCGCACGGTCTCGGCAAGGGCGACGAACACAGGATGCCGCGGAGTTCCGTCGTAGCAGGCATCGAGTTCGGTCTGCCACTGGTCGAGCAATTCGAGCGAAGCGGCAGGATTGCCGACTTCATCGCCGAGATCGTCGGAGATGCGGCAATAGGCGTAGACATTGAAGAAATGCTGCCGCAGGCGCTTCGGCAGAAACCAGGTTGCGACCGAAAAGTTTTCGTAATGCGTGCGGGCGAGATGCGCGCAATATTCACGCGCTTCGGCGAGCGAGGCCGGCTCCGACGGAATTGCGTATGCAGCCGGAAGCCGGCTCCAGCCAGAGGCCACGGATTGGGTAGCAAGAGTCACAGACGAAGGAATTGTTGAACTCTGATTGTTGAATGCAAACCAAACCTATTCACGATCTCGAGACATCAACGCGCACTTGCCCGCCTGGGATTACGGATGTTTCGAAGATTCCAGTCCTGAGGGGCTTTTCCCAATCAACAATCGCCAATCAAAAAATCAACAATTCCTCAGTGTCCCGGAATAATCGCAGTCTTGATATCGCCGCCTCGGTTCAGCATGTGGCGGAGAACCTGCTGCAGCCGCGACAGGGGCGCCTCGCCGGTAATGTAGTCGGTGGGGCGGATCTTCTTGGCGGCGATCAGGCCAAAGGCCCGGCGCACCGTTTCCGGCGTGTGATGGAACGTTGCCTTGAGGGTAATTTCGGAATAGTGCAAGCGGTTGGTGTCGAGCTGCACTTTGGTTCCGCTGGCGCATCCGCCAAAGAAATTGACCGCGCCGCCCTTGCGGACCATCTCAACGGCCCACTCCCACGCTTCGGGCTTGCCGACGGCTTCGATCACCACATCGCAACCGCGTTTTTGCGGCGAGAGCGCGCGGACGGCTTCGACCACGTTGTTCACTTTTGTAGTCTGTATGATTTCGTGCGCGCCCATCTGCTTGGCAGCTTCGACCTGGCCGTCACGCTTGACGACGGAGATCACGTTGCAGCCAATGGCGCGGGCGACCTGCACGAACATCAGGCCGATCGGTCCGCCGCCGAGAATGGTGACGGTGTCGCCGATCTCGACGCTGGTTTCATGCAATCCACGCAGGACGCAGGCCAGCGGCTCGGTCATGGCGGCGTCTTCGAAGGTGACGTTGGGCGGAATCACCAGCATGTTGGCTTCGACGATGCGGCGCGGCACGCGGATATATTCGGCGTACGCGCCGTTATTGAAGAGAAGATCTTCGCAGAGATTTTCCTGGTGCTTCGAGCAGTAGAAACACATCTGGCAGGGCGCGGAATTCAAGGCCACCACGCGCATGCCTTTCTTGAAGCCGTTGACGCCGGCGCCGACTTCTTCAATCACTCCGGCCAGCTCGTGGCCGAATAAAGCAGGTGGAACAATCATGCGGGCGTGGTAGCCGCGTTGATAGACTTTCAGGTCGGTGCCGCAGGTGAGCGCGACTTGCACCTTGACCAGGACTTCGCCGTCGCCGACGCGAGGGATAGGGACTTTCTCGATCTTCAGGTCTTCTTTGCCGTACAGGACGGCAGCCGTCATTTTTCCGTTCACTGCGAATGTCCTTCCGAATTACGGGGCCCAGCCACTGCCGGGCTGAATCAGAACTTTCATTGACGAAGGTTGCGGATGCGCGGCCAGCTGCAGAGCGGCCGTGCTCTCGGTCAGCGGGAAGCGATGACTGACCAGGCGCTCCAGATCCATCTCCCGGTTCATTACGAAACGGACAGACTCCTCCTGCAGATCCACCGAGGCACTGTAGGAACCCAGCAAAGTCTTTTCGTCCACACAGACCGCGGCGGGATCGATGAGTGCCTCTCCGTGTTGCGTTTGAGCAAAAAGCAAAACTCGCCCTCCCGGACGAGCAGCGTCCATCGCTGGGCGGATGAGATTATTTCCCCCGACCGCGAGAATAACCGCGTCGGCACCCCGCCCCTCGGTGAGTTCGCGGACGCGATCGACTACGTTCGTCTGCGAAGCATCGATTGTAAGCTCGAGCCCAAAACTTACTCCTATTTTAAGCCTCTCGGGATACAAATCGGAAGTGATTAAGCGAGCGCCAGCCCGCCGGGCCAATGCGCTCAGCATGATACCGATGGGACCTTGCCCAATCGTTAAGGCAGTTTCGCCCGGCTCAAGGCGCAGCGCCTCGATTCCTTTCATGCAGGTGTTGACGGGCTCGACAAAGCAGGCCTGCTCGAACGAGACGTCATCGGGAATGCGCACGGTGCCGTGGTCGACGATCCAGTCCATGACCCGGACATATTCGGCGAAACCGCCGCCGGACGGCTCGAACCCGGCAGTGCAGCCGACCTTCTTGTACGTGGCGCACTGCGCGAACGTCTTGTGGCGGCAGTAAAAGCACTCCCGGCAGGGAATGTGGTGGAAGACGACCACTCGATCGCCGGGGCTGTAGCGGGTTACGCCCGCGCCGACGGCAACGACCACGCCGGAGGTTTCGTGCCCGAAGATGCGCGGGGCCGAGTGGGATCCCGTCGAAATTTTCTTGAGATCGGTGCCGCACACGCCGCAGGAATGAACGCGCAACAGCAACTCGCCGGGGCCGATTTGCGGGACGGGTACGGTCTCCAGGCGCACATCGCCGACACCGCGGTAAACCGCGGCGAGCATGGTCGCAGGTATCGACGTTAAGTCGCTCTCGACAGCGTACTGCCCGGCGATGGACATGAAATCACTTAGATGAGACTTTCAGCCAATTCGTTTCAACCACTGAAATGGGATAGAGACATTGTAATCCAGGGGCGTGGGGTACAGTGGTTTCGGGCCTAGCGTACGGAAATAGTGGGGCTTAGGGTCTCGCTTGGTTTTGGGACCGCCTCCGCTCGATCCTTGGTCGCTCTGCCGGGCGGAGGCGCCGGTATCCGCTATTTTGCTGGGACCAGATCGAACATGCCGGAGGATTCTTCGTAGAAGAGCGCTCCTTCTTTCGCGTCGCCTCCGCTCCAGTGCTTGTGTCCACCGGGAACGCGCAGAAAATCTCCGGGTCCCACGCGCTTTTCGCCTGCCTCATCTTTGTACAGGTAGGCGCCCTTGATGCCGACGATCCAGACGTCGTTGGTGTGAGTGTGCATGCCGGAATCGGTTCCGGGCGCAAACTTCGTGAACGTTGCGTGAGCCCCCTTCGAATTGTCACCCCAGATGGCAGCCGTCGAGACTCCCTTTCGCATCTCCTGAAAATTGGCTTTGTCCGGTGCCGCGAAAATCAGCTTGCCCTGGCTTTCTCCCTGCATACGCCCGATGCCCCAAGCCACGATCAATGCTAGTGCCGCTCCCGTCATTCGCAATGTTCTTTTCACGTTAGTCCTCCGCGTACAGGTGCGATTCAGACTGCGGGGCGGATTCTACACCCGCGGCGCAAGAACCGTATTCAAGTGAGGAGGACATCGCGTAGCGGTGCACGATTCAGTTTGTTTACAAATCAATATGTCGATTTACGATCGATTTGTGCAACGGGCGTTTTGAGTACCGCATCCATGACAGTAGAAGCAAATTCGTTAAGGAGATCAATGTGATGCGGTGGTTACAATTTATGGCCTTATCTTCGTTGCTCGCGATCGGACTTTGCCTGAGCGCAGCCGCGAAAGACAATCATTCTGACAGTGGGAAATTTGATCTGGCGCAGGCGGCGCATGTCGGTTCGACTACGCTTCAACCCGGCCAGTATAAAGTTGAGTGGGTAGGACCGAATGGCGACGTGCATGTCTCGATCCTGCAGCATGGGAAAATTGTGGCAACGACCGAGGGCCAGGTGGTCCAACACGATCAGGCGGCGCCGTATAACTCGGTAACGGTAAAACCACAATCCGATAACAGCGACCGGCTGGTCGAAATTGATTTTGGCAAGCGGAAAGATGCGCTGGTGCTGTCTGGGATGTAAGGTTTGGCAGGGCGAGAATTGTGGAGGGGCGGACAGCGTCGTCCGCCCTGGTTCCGCAGGCTTTGTGCTTGGACTGTCTTACTCGGACTTTCTTACTTCACGACCAGGTTCACCATCTTGCCGGGAACGTAGATTTTCTTGATCACCTGCTTGCCGGCGATCGTGGCTTTGACTTTTTCGTCGGCGAGCGCGCGCTCGATCACGAACTCTTCGGTTGAATCGGCGGGCACGACGACCTTGCTGCGGAGCTTGCCACTGATCTGCACCGGGATCTCGAGTTCTTCTTCTTTTGCGAGCTCCGGATCATATTTCGGCCATGAAGCTTTGAGCAGACTCGACTTCTCCCCCATCATCTCCCAAAGTTCATGGGCGAGGTAGGGCGCGAAGGGCGCGAGCATGAGCACGACATCGCGCTGAACTTCCGCAAGGAGGCGGGTTTCGTTTTCCCCTTTTGCGGACGACTGCGCGACAGAATCTTCATATCCGTACATCGCGTTCAGCAATTCCATGATCGCGGAGATGCAGGTATTGAAGTGCCAGCGTCCCTGGAAATCGTCGCTGACGCGCTTGATGGTCTGGTGGAGCTTGCGCTGAAGCGCACGGGCCTGCGGACACAACGGCGCAGCTTGCGATGCAGACGTTTCTTGACGTGGCTGAAGAGGCGTTGCAGGCAACGTCTCGACCGGGTAGCGCACGAAAAACCGATAGACCCTGCCTAGGAATCTTTGAATTCCTTCGATGCCGGAATCCTGCCAGTCGAGGTCACGATCGGGCGGGGCCGCGAACAAACTGTACAGGCGAGCGGCATCCGCGCCGTAGCGGGCAACCATTTCGTCGGGAGAGACGACATTGCCCAGACTCTTCGACATCTTCGCGCCGTCTTTGATGACCATCCCCTGGGTGAAGAGGCGCTCGACGGGCTCATCGTTGGTAATGAGCCCGATGTCGCGCATGAACTTCGTCCAGAAGCGCGAGTAGATCAGGTGCAGGATGGCGTGCTCGACGCCGCCGATGTATTGATCGATCCCCTTCTCGCCAAACCAGTACTGCGCGATCTTGCTGTCGAATGGGGCACGGTCGTTGCGCGCATCGCAGTAGCGGTAGAAATACCACGACGAGTCGACGAAGGTGTCCATCGTGTCGGTTTCGCGGCGTGCCGGGCCTCCGCACCTGGGGCACGTGACGTTTGCGAACTCTGGAACGCGGGCAAGCGGGGAGCCGCCGGTCAAGGTGATTTCGACCTTGTCGGGTAAGATCACAGGCAAATCTTTTTCCGGCACGGGCACGATGCCGTCTTTCGCGCAATAGAGCATCGGGATGGGCGTTCCCCAGTAACGCTGGCGCGAGATGCCCCAGTCTTTGAGCCGGTAGGTGACGGTGGCCTTGCCAATCCCCTTCTGCTCGGCGAATTCCGCTAACTTCTTGATCGCCGCGTCGCAGGCCATGCCGCTGTAGATGCCGGAGTTGATGAGCATCCCGTCGTGCGTGGTGAAGGGGAGGGGCGGCTCGGCCATCGTTTCTTCCGGATCGTTCGAGATGGGAAGAATGACGAGGCGAATTTCGAGGCCGTACTTCTCGGCGAATTCGTAATCGCGGTCGTCGTGCGCGGGGACGCTCATGATGGCGCCCGTGCCGTAATCCATCAAAATGTAGTTGGCGACCCAGATCGGAATGCGTTCGTTGTTGAACGGGTTGATGGCATAGCGGCCGGTGGGAACGCCGTGCTTTTCGATTTCGCCGATGTCGCCGGCTTCTTTGGCTTTGCGCTGCTCGGCGATCAACTGATCGACCTTCGCGCGGAGGTCAGGATTCTTTGCCGCGAGATCGATGACGATGGGATGCTCGGGGGCAAGCTGCACCGAGGTCGCGCCGAATATTGTGTCGATGCGCGTGGTGAAGACGGTAATGGTCGATCCGGCAGGGCCGAAGCCTTTGTGCTCCGGGCCGTAGTCGAGTTTGAAGTCAACGAGCGTGCCTTCGCTGCGGCCGATCCAGTTGCGCTGCATGGTGCGCACTTTTTCCGGCCAGCCGGGGAGGCGCTCAAGATCGCGCAACAATTCGTCGGCGTAATTGGTGATGCGCAAGAACCACTGCTCCAACTCGCGCTGCTCGACGACCGTGTCTTCGTGGCGCCAGCAGCATCCGTTGGAAAGAACCTGTTCGTTGGCTAGCACCGTGGCGCACTTCGGGCACCAGTTCACCTTGCTTTTCTTGCGGTAGGCAAGGCCGCGCTCGTAGAGCTTGAGGAAGAACCACTGGTTCCAGCGGTAGTACTCAGGAAAGCAAGTCGTGACTTCGCGCGACCAGTCGTAGGCGAAACCGAGGCGCTTCATCTGCGCCTTCATGTTGGCGATGTTGCGGAGCGTCCATTCCCGCGGCGGGACATTGGCGGAGATAGCGGCATTCTCCGCGGGCAGGCCGAACGAATCCCAGCCCATGGGATGAAGAACATTGTAGCCGCTCATCCACATGTAGCGGGCGAGCGCGTCGCCGATCGAGTAGTTGCGGACGTGTCCCATGTGCAGCGCGCCCGAGGGATACGGGAGCATTTCGAGGACGTAGAACTTTTTCTTCGCCGAATCGGGTTCGGCGGCGTAGATGGAGGCGTCCTGCTGCCAGCGTTCGGTCCACTTCGATTCGACGCGCTGGGCGTCGTAGCGCTCGTCATTGGGACGCTCGGGACGAGTGATCGTGGTTTCGGATTTTTCTTCCTGCGGCATATGCGGGTTTGCGCTTGAAGTTAAACCTTAGATTCTACAACGGATGTGCCCGCCCTTCGAAAATGACGAGGGATGGGGCACCCGATTTCGGCGGAGATCCGGCAAAGACGTCGCGGAGCTGTGTCTCTGCGAGCTGGCTGGATCAGCGCGAGCGGCGGGAAGCGGTGGATCGGTTATGGAGCTTGTTGTAGTCGCGGGTGTAGACGCGCAGTCCGAACTCGGGCGTGGTTTTCGTGTATCCGGCGACGAGCTGGTCTTTGTAATGATCGAGGAAGAAATCAAAAGGATCCTGCGGATCCATGTCGAGCAGAGTGAGGTCGGCGTCGTGCATGGTGAGCTTGCCGAAGCGGATATTGTTGTCGCGATAGGCCATGTAGTTCCCAGTTTCCCTGGCAGCAAACGAAGCGCCGGGAACGCCGCCGTATTCCTGAATGATGTCGTTGCCTTGCAACCGAACGCGAGTGACCTGCCCGCGAATGTGCGGGGCGGGAAAGATCTGCTCGGGGTTGAGAATGAGATCATCTTTGTCGGCGGAGAGGCCTTCGACTTTCCTGGTATTGATCAGCTTGGCGATGTCGAGTCCGAGCAGGTCGAGCAGACCTTTCATCGGCACATGGGCAGCCTTCACGTGGCGGGCGTGAAAGCGGATGCGGCCATCGGGCTCGGCGGTGAGTTCGCCTTCGACCTCGAAGGGCAATCCGGAATGTTGGCGAAGCGCGCCTTTGATGACGAGCAGATTACCCTTCGCAGACACCTCCACTTTCTTGATGGGAGCATCTGGAGCCTGAAAGACATCCTGATTCATGACCTCTGCCATCGAATTGCAGCTCACGGCGATTTCGGCTGAGGTCAAGTGAAGCAGGAACGAGTTCTTGTCGTCGAAAACAACCAGTTCGCCAGGACGCGTCGGGGTTAGAGTTCCCTGCAGTCGGACGATGTGAGCGCTGACCGTGTCGCTAAAGTGGTACATCACATTCTTCATGGCGACGCGGACCGTGCCATCGGGGTGTTGGTCGGGGCGGTTTTGCGTTCCGTCCGCCGCGTGGCGGATGGGCGCGGCGCCGAACAGCAGAAGCAGGATCAGGGCCTGAGAGCCCACCAGTCTCATGGAGAAGGTATGATGCCGCGCGCTGGTGGAGGGTTCGTTACGAGTGCGTCATTCCCGACGGCATGCATGCCGGAGTTCGGCTTCACGCTGGATTCCGATGCCATTCTTCTCTCCGATGCAATGCTTCCCAAGGTGCGATTGCAGCGAGATCCTTCGCTTCGCCTGAAGTGCGGCGCTACGCTCAGATGACGCAATTCCCTCTTTGATCCTGGGCAAGCCTTGGCGATCTATGCCCCAACCAATTTTTTCAGCGCTTCGATGTTGCGGCGGTCGTCGCCGGGCTTGTCGATGGGTGTTTCGGCGATGAAAGCTGCGTGAGCGAGGCGGAGATCGTTGAGCAGGAGGCGGAAGGGTTCTTTGCCGATGGTTCCTTTCCCGATGTGCTGATGGCGGTCGAGCCTGGATCCGCGGGCGGCTTTGGCGTCGTTGCAATGGACGACCTTCACGTTGTTCAGGCCGACCGTGGCATCGAGTTGTTGGAGCGTCGCGTACAGGCCTTCTTCGGTGACGATGTCGTATCCGGCAACGTGGGTATGGCAGGTGTCGATGCAGGCGCCGACCGGGACGAGACCCTGGAGGCGGTCGAGAATTTCGGCGACCTGCTCGAAGCTGCCACCGAGAGAGAATTCCGATCCGGCAGTGTTTTCGATAAGGATGGTCAGCTTGCCTCTGGCCAGATCGAGGCCTTGTGTCGAGGCGGAGATGGCGGCTGCAGTGCGCAGCAAGCCCTGTTCGCGATCGGCGCCGCGGAATGATCCGGGATGCAGCACCAGGTAGTCGGCGCAGAGGGCGAGGGCGCGTTCAACTTCTCCGCGGAAGGCTTGCATGGATTGCTTCAGGAAAAGGTAGTTCGAGCTGGCGAGATTCACCAGGTAATTCGTGTGGATTACGAGCGGATTGAGATTGTACCTGGCACGCAGACGGCTCATCTCGTCGCAGAGCGGTTGACTTAATTCATAGGGCGCCCAGCGACGGGGGCTCGAGGAGAAAATTTGCAGCGTGTTGCAACCCAGGCGGTAGGCCCGTTCGGCGGCATTGTGAACGCCCCCGGCAGTCGAGGTGTGAATGCCGATGCGGCGGGACGTCAGGCGCGGCGGTCGTTTCGGGGCAGGGCGATTGAGGATGTCCTCCATGGAATGAGTATGGAACTTCGGGACGGGACTGGGCAACGGGCGCAACACCGTCTAAGCGATTATGCGTTGTCATCCTGAGGCGAGCCTCACCTCAGGATGACAACAGAGGGTCAATATTATTAGTTCATCGTGATGACTGCGCGGAATCTTACTTTTCCGTCGGCTACACGATCGTAGGCTTTGCCTATTTCTTCGAGTTTGTAGGTCTCGGCGACCACCTTTACTTTGCCCTTCGCCGCGTAATCGAGCGCTTCGTAGAGATACTCGGGGCCATTCTGGCTGGACCCCATCAGGCGCACGCGGGTCAGCATCATACCGAGGTTGAAGCCGAGGGGTTCGTTTGAGGCTCCCATTACGACGACGCGGCCGTTGGGGCGAATGCCGGTCGCCGCTTCCTCCGTGGCGTGCCAGGAATTTGAGGTAGCGAGCAGAACATCGGCGCCTCCGGCGGCCTGCAGGGCCGCACCGCTTTCGACAATTTCGTCGGCGCCCAGATCGCGAATCATCTTTTCTTTGTCTTTTGATTTGGTGACGGCAATCGTGGTGAAGCCGGAGGCCTTCGCGTATTGCACGGCGAGATGGCCGAGGCCTCCGATGCCCACGACAGCGATGCGCTCGTGCGGCTTCGGATCGGCGAGGCGCAGGCCGCTCCAGACGGTGTATCCGGCGCAGAAAATCGGCGCGGCCTGTTCGTAGCTCAGCTTGTCCGGGATCAGCATCGTGGCGTCGGCATAGGCGAGCATGTATTCGGCGTGGCTTCCCTGCAGGCCGATGCCGGTTGAGATCGCGTTCTGACAGAGTTCCTTCTTGCCGCGCAGGCACCACTCGCATCGTCCGCAGCCGCGCTGCACCCAGCCTACGCCGACGCGGTCTCCGACTTTGCGGCTAGTCACGCCGGGGCCGACTTCGACAATTTCTCCGACCGGCTCATGGCCGAGCACGCGCGGGAATTGCGTGGGGATCATTCCGTGCGTGATATGGACGTCGGTGTAACACAATCCGCTGGCGTGAATTTTGATGATGACCTGATTGGGCCCGGCTGTGGGCGTTTGCCAATCTTTCACTTCCCAGCGGCCGTTGACGAAAGGGACAACTGCAGCTTTCATTTGCAATGCTCCTGGAGGAGGGACTCTTAGTGAAACGAGTATATGGATGCCGGCGGCGCGAGACCGATGCGGAGATATGTTAAAGCCAGATGTTCTTGCAGCTGCCGACGGTAAGAAATCCGCCGAAGCCTTCGAGCATGCCGGGACGCGCGGCCGGCTTCAGATGGCGGAGACAGAGCAGGCCCTGGGCGTAGCCAGCGCGGTAGAACTGCAGGTATCCCATGAGACGTTTGCCGCCGCGGAAATCGATCATGCCGGCGAAGGCGACAGCGAGTTCGGTGACGGGGCGAGGGCTTCGTTCGATCGCTTCCTTGATCAAGCGATCGTTGGTGGCCGTATCTGGGGTTAGCGGGGACCATGGGCCGGGAGCGGCATCGGCGGTCAGGCGCATGAAGAGCTGCTCGGACTGGAAGGCGTCGTGCTGGAGGAAGTGAGCGAGGGCAGACTCGGCGGGCTTGATGAGATCGTCGAGCTTCCTGGGTGGGGCGGCGGGCATTGGATGGAAATATATCCTGCTTCGGTTTTGCGAACATCCTTCTCTTAGAGGCGTGTCTCCACCACGTCTCGTCTTGGTGCGGGGTCCTTGCCTCTACCGGCAGAGACGTTGCCAGCAACGTCTCTACGGTGGCTTTCATTGCGGGGCGGAGGCTGGGACGGTAGACTTATCAGTCACGGCTTTTGGGCTGGTCTGGGCCAATAAGCCGCGTCGAGCTTCGCTCGACCGGACCGTTCCTTCGGCAAGCTCAGGGCAGGCTCGGGCGGCCGTCCCTGGATGATTTTGGACAGGCTTCCGCTGTCGCTACATGTTCGTCATCAGGTGAACCTTATGCTGGTTGTCATGAAGGCGCACGCCACCGAAGAACAGGTGCGCGATGTGTGCCAAAAGATCGAGAAGATGGGATACCGCGCGCACTCCATGCCGGGGGCGCAGCGAACGGCGATTGGCATCACCGGCAACAAGGGCGAACTGGAGCCGGGCACGCTGGACGAGATGCCGGGAGTACAGGAAGTCATACAGGTCTCGAAGCCGTACAAGCTGGTCAGCCGCGAGGTGAAAGAGGACGCGACCGTGATTCGCTTCGCGGGCAGCGGTGCGGCCATTGGCGGTCCCGGGCTGGCGATTGTCGCCGGACCGTGCGCGATCGAGAACCGGGAACAGGCATTTGCTGTGGCAGAGCGCGTAAGCCGCGCCGGAGCGCAATTTTTCCGGGGAGGCGCCTACAAGCCGCGCACTTCTCCGTATACGTTTCAAGGCCTCGGCGAAGAGGCGCTGCGCATCATGGCGGAGATCCGTCAGCAATTCGGGATGAAGATCATCACTGAGGCGATCGATCACGAATCGCTCGACCTGGTCGAAGAGTATGCCGACATGATCCAGATTGGCGCGCGCAACATGCAGAATTTCTCGCTGCTGAAGCGGGCCGGACGCTCGCGCAAGCCAGTGCTGTTGAAACGCGGCATGTCGGCGACGCTCGAGGAATTCCTGATGGCGGCGGAGTACATCCTGAGCGAGGGCAATTACAACGTGGCGCTCTGCGAGCGGGGCGTGCGGACGTTTGCCGATCACACGCGCAATACGCTCGACCTGAGCGTGGTGCCGGCGGTGCAGCGGTTGAGCCATCTGCCGATCCTGGTCGATCCCAGCCATGGAACCGGCAAGCGGAACAAAGTGACGCCGTTATCCCGGGCGGGAGTTGCCGTTGGGGCGGATGGGCTGATGGTGGAGGTGCACTGCAATCCGGACCAGGCGCTGTCGGACGGGCCGCAGTCGCTGTTTCCCGATCAGTTTGACGAACTGATGAAGCAGGTAAGGCAGATCGCCGCCGTAGTGGGGCGAAGCGTGCCGGAAGTTGGGGCTCGAGAGACGGCTGTTGCCAACCGGTAAGTCTCAATGGAGGAAATATGAGGAAAGTTCTCGGGATCCGTGGTGAATTCCTATGCGCGATCGCTGCGTTGACCTTGCTGGGAACCTGCTTTGCGCTTGCGCACGAGAACGGCGGGCAGCAGCAAACCTCAGGCGAGACCGTTTACAACATGAGGGATCCCGGCGTCACGCCTCCGCGCGGGCTTTCGACGCCGCAGCCTGAATATTCCGACGAGGCGCGGCGGAAGAAGATTTCCGGCAGCGTCCTGCTTCAAATCATCGTCGAGCCCGACGGTTCCGCGAAGGATGTGAAGATCAAGAAAGGCCTCGAGAAAAGTCTCGACAAGCAAGCCGTCGCGGCAGTGCAGAAGTGGACGTTTCAACCCGGCACGAAGGATGGGCAACCAGTTGCCGTCAATGTAGACGTCGAGGTTACGTTCCGGATCCGGTAATGTTGGTGCAGTCGATATGGGCGGGCGCTACCAGACAGTCTTCGAGGGTCCAAAACTCCGACACCTGGGGGCGCAGAAAGAGGCGGCCTCGGCAAACGACTGGATAGGCCATCCCGCTTCCCTTAGTTCTGCTAATCTTTCTTCTTCTCTGATGCACATCTGAGCAGGCCACTTTGCGCAAGGTCCTTGTCATTGCTGTGTTGGTGCCCATTCTGGGCGGGATGGCGTGGTGGTATTTCCGCGAGCAGACTCTCCCCGACTACGGCCCCGCATTCCGCGAGTACGCTTACGTCAGCAACGGGAAGAGCAACACTGTCAGCGTGATCGACCTGCGAACATTCGCACTGGCGAAGACGGTGAGGGTCGGCAGTGAGCCGACGGGGCTCGCGGCGAACGCGAAGAAGAACGAGATCTACGTCGTCAATTCGGCCTCGAGCAATGTCAGCGTGATCGATGCGGAGCAGAATGCTGTAGTCGCAACGATCGGCGTGCTCGGGCGACCGTACTTCATCGATGTCTCGGCCGATGGGAAGCGCGGCTACGTCGCAAATTCCGGATCCAGCAGTGTCAGCGTGATCGATCTGGACAAGCGCATTGTGCTGGGCAACGTGCGCGTGGGCGGAGGGCCGGGCCTGGCGCGGGTTTCGCCCGACGGATCGGTAGTGGTGGTCTCGAATCGCTCCGACAATACAGTTTCAGTGATTGATTCGAAGTTGCTGCGGGTACGGGCGACGCTGCCGGTGTGCCAGCATCCCGAGGACATCGCGATCGTGCCTGACTCGAGCAAGGCGTTTGTGTCGTGCTCGGGATCGTCGCAGGTGGCGTCAATCGCGCTGGGGAAAGCGGATGCGACCGATCCGCAGCGAAGAGACGACCACGTTATGGCGCTCATTGACGTGGGGCGAACGCCGGTAAGTCTCGCGCTGAAGCCGGACGGCGGCGAGATGATTGTGTGCAATTTCGATTCCGACAGCATCTCGATCATCGAGACCGGGCACGACGAGGTCGGCAGCAGCCAGGAGATCGGGCAGCATCCGTCGCACGGCCTGGTCACGCTGGATAATTCGCGCCTCTACGTGAGCAATTTCGGCTCGAACAGCATTGCTGTGTATGACATCGACATGGGGCGGCTGCTCTGGACGCTGACGGTGGGCAGCCGTCCCGATAGCCTTGCGCTCACGCCCGACCAGAATTATCTGCTTGTGGCGGATACGCAGTCGGGCGATGTGACCGTGATTCAGAAGCGGCGGGCGCGGAAGCTGGAGCCGTCGGAGTATTCGCTGCTGACGCTGATCCCGGTGGGCGTACAACCAAATGCAATCGTGATCAAGGAATTCACGGTGAGTAAGCCGGGGAAATGATGCTGCTGCCTTCGTCGACGGAAGAGACGTTGCAAGCAACGTCTCTACGACGGCGGAACTGCGGCCCGATAGTTCTGGGCCGCCGGACAGCCGAGGCGGCTGTCCCTACAATGGCCGGACAGACGGGGCGGCTGCCCCTACAATGGCTCGTTTTCAGGCGGGGACGTTCTTGCCGCAGTAGCGGTCGAAGGCGGCTTTCAGGTCGGCAGCGATGGCGGGGGCTTCGCGCGATTCGATGTCGCGGCGTGGCATCATGTAAACAAGTTGTCCGTCCTGCAGAATCGCAACGGAAGGCGAGGAAGGCGGTTGGCCGGTGAAGTAGCTGCGGGCGCGATCGGTCGCGTCTTTGTCTTGTCCCGCGAAGACGGAAAACGACTTGTCTGGCCGGGCGGCATTCTGCATGGCGATGCGCACGGCGGGACGCATGCGTCCGGCGGCGCATCCGCAGATCGAGTTCACCACGACCATTGTCGTTCCCGGACGATTCTTCAAAGCTTCGTCAACGGCATCGGCGCTGCGCAGTTCTTCAATTCCCAGGCGCGACAACTCCTCGCGCATGGGGATCACCATGATTTCCGGGTACATCGGCATTCGGTTGCTCCTGTTGGGATGTTTATTACTCTATTCTAGAGCTGTTTGGGAAATCGTGCGGTCACCTCTTCCCTTGTCATCCTGCGACCTGCGTTTTGGGCGGCGAAGGACTGCGCTCGTCGCGCGTTCACGATGACGTCATCGTGGCAAGCGCACTCGGCTGTATATTGTGGGCATCACGATGATCGTTCAGGAAAACATTCCGCTGGCGCCGCTTACGACTTTTGGCGTGGGCGGACCGGCGCGGTATTTCGCCGAGGCGAAATCTGCTGCTGACGTGCAGGAGGCCGTGTCCTGGGCGGAGTCCAGCAATCTGCCGTTGTTCGTGCTCGGCGGGGGCAGCAACCTGGTCGTTTCTGACGCGGGATGGCCTGGCCTGGTGCTGAAAATCGGCATCACGGGAATCGAGCGGCGCCCCGGAGAGCATGACGGGAAAGTTCTGTTTGACGTTGGCGCCGGGGAATCGTGGGATCGTTTCGTCGCGCAGGCTGTGGCGGCTCGCTGTGCCGGAGTGGAGTGCTTGAGCGGGATTCCCGGCAGCGTGGGCGGAACGCCGGTGCAGAACGTGGGCGCGTACGGGCAGGAAGTTTCGTCCACGATCGAATCAGTGGAGGCCTTCGACAACCGCGACCGGCAGGTGCGCGAGTTGTGCAACGAAGCCTGCGGCTTCGCGTACCGCACGAGCATCTTCAATACGACGGAGCGCGGGCGCTTCATTATCCTTCGCGCCACTTACGCTCTCGTGCCGGATGGCGAGCCACATCTGGAATACACCGACCTGAAGCGGCACTTCGCGGGACGCGAGACGAAACCAAATCTGGCGGAGACACGCGAGGCGGTGCGGCACATCCGTGCGCTAAAGGGGATGCTGATCGTGCCGGGCGATCCTGATTGCCGCAGCGCGGGCTCGTTCTTCAAGAATCCTGTGGTATCAGAGGAACAGCATCATGACCTGGAGAAGCGGGCGGTGGGGCGTGGCTTGACTCTGCCAAGTTATCCCGCACTCGAAAAGGCGAAGAAAGTTTCAGCAGCATGGCTGGTGGAGAAATCCGGGTTTGCGCGCGGATACGGCATCGGTCACGTGGGAATCTCGAGCGAGCACACGCTCGCGATTGTGAATCGCGGCGGAGCCACGGCGGCGGAGATTCTTGCGCTGAAGGAGCAAATTCAGCTGCGCGTGGAAGAGATCTGGGGCGTGCGCCTGGAAGCGGAACCGGTGATGGTCGGGATCTAGAACCGGCGCCAGGGGCAACAGTGACCCCTCGCTCGTGATATGTGGTTTCGTGACTGGTTGCTGGAATCTTGCCGCGTCTTCTGACGTATTCGAACCTTTCCTAACCCGACGATTGCCAACACGAGTGATGCTGGTCACTCCCACATGCAAGCAACCACTCTAGGATCGTTCTTCGAAAGATTCCTGAACATAAACGGGCTTCCGGCGGTCTTCATGATCGAGGGCAGAAGATTGGTGGCGGGAGAGGCAATCCTGAGCGGGGCAGCAACCGTCGAGCATAGTGAGGAAGTAACGCTCGAAGCGCTGGTCCGGCAGCACTCGCGGCTGGTTTACCGGATTGCCTATGGCGTGCTGCGCCATCATTACGAGGCCGAGGACGCGACACAAGAGACGTTCCTGCGGGTATTGCGTTATCGCGCGAAGCTCGCAGCGGTACAGGATCCGAAGACGTGGCTGGCGCGGATCGCCTGGCGGGTTGCGGTCGATCGCAGGAAACGCAAGCGCGGCAGAGAGGTTTCGCTCGAGGAACACGAAGAGACAGCATTCGACCTAGCCGTTTCGGATGCATCCGCCGAGGCGACTGTGGCCGGGACAGAGATGAATGCGATGGTGGCGAAACTGATCGACAGCCTGCCGGAGAAGCTGCGCAAGCCCCTGATCCTGTCGGCAATTGAGGAGATGACGCCGCGCGAAGTGGCCGCTACGCTCGGGATCAACGAAGCGGCGGTGCGGTCCCGGGTGTTTCGGGCGCGCCAGATTTTGAAGGAGAAGCTGGCCGTGCGGATGGACGGTGCACGGTGAACGACGACGTGCGCGACGCGGCTTTAGCCGCCGAGGGTCGCTTTTCATGAAGAACGACAACAAACCGCCGAACAACATGCACGACGACCTCGACCGAATCCTGGACGCGCACCTAGAGAAGTACGCCACGGGCAAGCCTCGTCCGGGGTTGGAAACCCGAATCCTGGCGAACTTGCGTGTTGAGGAGATTCGCGAAGTTCCGGCGTGGCCGAAATGGATTCTGGCGGGAGCAGCCGTTGCCCTCGTTATGATTGCTGTCGCGATTGCCTGGAAACCAGGGAAGCCGTCTCATCCCGCAATCGCGAATCGTCCTCCAGCCACAGTCGAAATCCCGAATCCGTCGCCCGAACCATTGGGTAAAGACAAACTGGCGAGCGGAAAGAAGCCATTTCGCAAGCATCGCGCTCTGCAGGCCAAGACGGTTGCAGCGGCCGATCCGAAGCTCGATCAATTTCCTTCACCGGAACCGCTTACGGAAGAGGAATTAGCGTTAGTTCGTTATCTCAGAAATTTTCCGGGGGAAGCTGTCATGATCGCCCGGGCGCAAGAGGAGTTCGAGAAACGCATTCAGGAGCAGTCAAAAGCGACACGGGACAGGCCTTCGTCCAATTCTGATCAATAGGAGAGATGACTTCATGCGAAAAGGGATTCTGCTGGCAACCATTCTTTCGTTGTTCTTTTGCGTTTCTTCTTACGCACGAGCGCAGAACTCTGACGAGACGACAGCGAAGCCCCGCCCAATCGAGGCGTATCGTCTCGACTTTTCCTTTAATGAGTTCGAAGGGGAGAAGAAGATCAATACCAGACACTATTCGATGGATCTCACGTCGGGCCAGCACCCCAACGAGATCAAGATCGGCTTGCGCGTTCCAGTGGTTTCCGGAACTGTGGGTGGGTCGACGCAGTTCCAGTACGTGGACGTGGGTACACGAATTTCGGCCCAGTTGAGGCCGAATGGTCAGAGCGATGAGCAGGAGTTGGTGGTCAACAGCGACGTCAGCAACGTGGACGTCACCGCCGAGGCGGGGAGTACTCCCAACCAGGCACCCGTTATCCGCCAAATCAAGATTGAGGGCGTGACGCTGTTAAAGTTGGGGACGCCACTGCTGATCGGAAGCATGGACGATCCCAACTCCAAGCGCCAGTTCCAGCTGGAAGTGACTGTGACGAAGCTGCGGTAGCTTGACTGGATTGGTTGGATTCGTTCGCTTTTCAAAATCCGGCTTCGCAACGTCTCTACGACGCCAGTTTGGACGCTTGCTGAAAGATCTTCGTGAACATCTGGCGGGTGAGCTTTCCGGTTTGGGTGTTCTGATTCGAGGGGTGGTAGGAGGCGAGCAGCGCTTTGCCATCGGGCATCTTGTAATGAGCGCCATGCTGGAAGATGTACGGGGCGCGGCTTTTGAGGAGGCCGCGGCGCTTTAAATAATTGAGGTAGGCGTCAAATCCGATTTTCCCGAGTGCGACGATCACCTTCACCTCTTTGAGGCCTTCCAGTTCACGATCGAGGAATTGCGCGCACTCCGCTAACTCCTGCGGCAGTGGCTTGTTGTCGGGCGGAGCGCAGCGAACGGCGGCCGTGATGTAGAGGTTGGTGAGTTTCAGGCCGTCGTTGCGGTTCGTCGCAGTGGGCTGGCTGGCGAATCCGGTTTCATACAACACCGGGTACATGAAGTTGCCGCTGGCGTCGCCGGTGAACGGGCGTCCGGTGCGGTTCGAGCCGTGCGCTCCGGGAGCCAGGCCCATAATGAGCACGCGGGCCTTCGGGTCGCCGAAGCCGGGAACGGGTTTGCCCCAGTAGTCCCAGTCGCGGTAGGCGCGGCGCTTCTCGCGCGCGACTTGCTCGCGATATTCCACGAGGCGTGGGCAGCGGGTGCAGGCCACAACCTCGTTATTGAGAATGGTGAGCCAGTGCGGCGCAGTGCCGGGGCTCATGCGGAGCGCCGCCGGAACTCGTTCCTGCCATCACTGGCGACTCTCGCCCGTGCGCTTTTCAGAGTAGCTGCCATTGTTTCGATTGTGCCATTACCGGCGGAGTCATCGTGGAAATATGGCTTCGTTCCAGGGACAGTAGGTTTCGCCGGCGCAGCGGCTGTCGTCGCAGCGGGCGGGCTCGCCCTGCCAGCCGTCATGCAAAAGCTTGGCGCGGAGCTCCGCCACCGAAGCGTGCTCATCGATCTCGACATAACCGAGCATGCAGAAGCGTTTGCAAACCGGGCAGGTGGTGCCGAATTTTCTGGTCGCCAGCACTTGGGATTCGATCTCCTTCCCCGCTGTGCCGCAGGGATCGTCATGCTTTCATTGTCGCAGATTGTTTGCGTCCGGGAGACACTCCGGCGTTTACGCGGCTTTGTCGAGAACGACGTATTCGTACTGCTCGGCAACGGATGTTTTCGTTTGACCAAGGGTAACGCTACGGAAGGGACTTGGCTTGTCGCCCCACTTCTTATCCGTTGGAACTGTGACCGGCGTTCTGGATACGAGTGTGGTGAGCCGGATGATATCCGCGGCCTGGATGTTGTCCAAAGCAGTGTCTGTAGAGACGACCTGATCGTCGGGCTCGCCGGCGTCGTTTACAAAGTCTGACATCTTGCAGATCGAGATGCAGCGGAAGGCGTGCTTTTCGAGAATCATCCGCGTGGTCTGGCCATCAGTGACGCGGGTCTTGGAGGCATGATTGAGGCCGACGAGGATGACTCCGGGAATCCCCGGAGTCAATTTGCGGTCTTTCATCTCCTCCAGGAAATGCTGGGCGATGCGGGCGTCGCGGGCCGATCCGTTGACGGTCGAACCAATGGGAAGAACGTAGAGGGGATGCTTGCGGAGATTATCGAGGATGGGCGCATGGCGATTGAGCAGCAGGCGCTTGGACACCTCCATGGGCGGAAGGTCGCCATCTTTGTCGGGATCAAACTGTGGCGGCATCGTTCCGTCGCGTAACGCGTTGCGCACGCCTTTGCGCGCGACGGCACCATTTAGAAAGTGCTCTGATCCGTAGTAGCGGTATTTAGGATCGAGGAGAAGTTCGAGCACCAGCCGGATAGAGGTTTTGGTGCGGGCGGCAGCCTTGTCGGGCGCGCCGACCGGGGCGTGCGTTTCGCCCACAATGGCCACGCTGTGTTTTTCAGCGATGTCGGTGCTGGTCTTGCTGTTCTTGGCGATGTAATCCTTGAGGTCATCGGAAAGCGTCATAGAGCCTCCTCGCCGGGGATCATTCAGCGGGAGGCATGTCGTCCAGGAACGATTCCTTGCTGAGGAAATCCCCAATTGCTTGGCGGGCATTATCTCGCTACCCAAGCCGCCCCGCAACTGGCCCGGGCGGACATGAGATCGATGCGAGCGCGGTTGAGCGTCGAGCGGAATTCGCGTGCTATGCTTGCGGGCCAAGCCCATGTTGCAGCTTCGCCGGATCACCACCCAGCAGCGTTTCATTCCTCAAATTGACGGATTGCGATTCGTGGCAATCGTGTCGGTGGTGTTCTTTCATATCTACCGGTCCCTGGAGGGGCGTGCGGCGGTTCCTGTGCCGGTGGCGCTGGATGTCGACCTGCCCAAGCGCGGCGTCGAACTTTTCTTTGCCATCAGCGGATTCATCCTGGGAGTGCCGTTCGCATCGCACTGGCTGTTAAACGCTCCGAAGGTAAGGTTGCGAAGCTATTTTCTGCGGCGCCTCACGCGTTTGGAGCCCCCGTATTTCCTATCTTTCCCAGTGTGGGCGCTCATGGCCTGGGCGACGGCACACCGCAGCTTCAGCGACATGGCGCCTCACATCGTGGCGGGCTGCTTTTATGTGCAGAACCTCATCTTCGGCGCGTTCGCCGGGCCGGTGAATGGCGTGGCATGGTCGCTCGAAATCGAAGTTCAGTTTTATCTCCTGGTCCCGCTACTTTCGCTTTTGTTCGCGATTGGTGACGCGCGCATCCGGCGTGGGGTCGTGGCGAGTACGATGCTTCTGGCCGGAGTGCTCAGCATTCCGCTCTACGACACGAACCGGCTGCATTATTCGATCCTTTACTATCTTGCTTTTTTCCTCGCCGGCTTTCTGATTTGCGACCTCTATCTCACCCGAAAAGAGTGGAAGCCCTCCTTTGTGTGGGATGCGCTCGCTCTCTGCCTATGGCCCCTCGTATGGTATCCCTCGCGAAACGCGCTTCACGTTGTTCTGCCGTTCATGATCGTGGTGCTTTACCTGGCGGCGTTTCGCGGACGGATTTTCTCCGCGATCTTCAGCTATCCGCTGATCACCAACATCGGCGGGATGTGTTACAGCATCTACCTGTTCCACTTTCCTATCATTTATGCGGTGAAGCACATCACTGCCTACTGGCACATCGGAACGAGCTTTTGGGTGTTCTTCGCGCTTCAAAGTTTGCTCATCTGGCCATTCGTGCTGCTCTTCTGCGGAGCGTTCTTTCTGTTGATCGAGCGGCCATGCATGGACCGCGACTGGCCGAAGAAACTCTGGCGGCTGTTCCGCGCGCCCGCCGTGGTCCAGCACGCATCGTCGCCGCAATGAAGATGAAGATCACGATCGTAAGACCTTCCGGGGAGGATTCACTTTCGCATGGCGGCTCATAGTTCCGCCACCAAGCCGGTCGAGCAGCGCAACCGCGGTCCGGTTGCGCCTTCGGAGATGCGGTGCGTCGTCTGCCTTGGCCTGGCAATTTGCCTGGTCACCAGCATCCCTTACGTCCTCGGCAATCGGATTGCTCCGGCCGGAACGCGATTTTCCAATGTACTGGTGTACGAAAAAGATCAGAACAACTATCTCGCATACGCTCACCAGGCCGCGTCGGGACAATGGCTCTTTCACAATCCCATGACCGCCGAGCCGCACGGCAACGTGTTCTTCAACCTGGAATGGCTCGCCACGGGAAAGATGGCGGCGTTGTTTCGAGTGTCAGCGGCGAGCGCGATGCAGATTCAACGATGGATGGCGATCCTGTTTCTGTGTTTCGCCGTGTATTGGCTTTCCGCCTATCTGGTCGAGAGCGTGGCGGCGCGGCGAGTGGCGCTTGCCGTCGTGATGCTGGGTGGCGGATTCGGCTGGCTGGTGATGCTGCGCCGATTGGGACTGCCGGTCAATGTGCTGTACTTCCCCGACTTCCAGTGGGGAGTGTCGTCACCGTTTTACTGGTCGCTGCGCGTACCGCATTTCGCGGTCGCACAGGCGCTGATCGTACTCGGCCTTGTTTTCTTTTTGCGCGCCGAGCGCAACGGACGTGCTCTGGATTTCATCTGGTCTGGACTCTGCTACGCGGCGGCGGGAACCTGCCGCACCTACGACATGCTGTCGGTGCTGCTGGCCACGGGATTGTTTGTGTGCCTGATGGCGTGGCAGGAGAGAGATTACGGACGACACCTCCGGATGCGGATCATTCCGATCCTGGTTTGCATGCCGGTCCTCGCGTATTACGTGTGGTTGTTCAAAGTGCATCCGGTATTCCGATGGTGGAGCCAGGCCGGTGCGGACCCGCCGAATCCGTTCGTACTCGGGCTGGCGTTTGGGCTGCCCGCATTGCTGGTGTGGCCAGCCCTGTGGCTTCTCCGGCGGAACCACGTGCAACCGGCGCAAAAGCTGATGATCTGTTGTGCCGCCTCGGCCTGCGCGCTGACCTACGCGCATTGGATCTTTCATTTTTCATTCTCATTTTCCGTCGGCATCTGCGTGCCGCTGGTGATGATTGTCGTCAGCGGGTTTGAGAAACGCATCGCCGCCTGGCCATGGAGGGGCGCCAGAGGATGGGGGCTGCCGGTCGCGCTGATTGCGCTGAACAGCCTGACGTCGGTCGCGATCCTGGCGCAGTCCGTCTTGTTCGTTTCCCAAGGCTACTTTCGGCTCAACGAGGAACTCCTGGGAGCGTTCGCGTGGCTCGATGCGCATTCGCCGGCGGATAGCGTGGTTTTGGCGGATTACGAGACCTCAAACCTCATGCCCCAGTACACGCACAACAGAATGTTCTGCGGGTATTACAACGCGGTGCGCTTTGAGGAAAAGCAGGGGGCGGTCAACCGATTTTTCGACCCTGGTTCCTCGAACAAAAGCCGCGGCGAGTTCCTGGAGCAGAACCGCATCGATTTTGTCCTGCTGGTCAACGGCAAGGATCAGGCTCTTGCAAAAGTCGGCAGCGAACCTTATCTGCAGGAAATCTTCCGCAACGGCGCGGCGACCATTTACAGGGTAGTGCGGCCTGGCGAGAATTTCTCGGCTGTTGTTAGTGGACGAGTGCAGGTAAATTCACAGTCTGCAATTTTCCTTCACGCGCCCGATGGCTCGTGCGAGGATCGCGGGCGGCGTCAACTGCTGTTGCGGCGCCGCGACAGAGGCCGCGACGCACACGCGAGGCTCATGGCGAGTTGCGTCCGACGTTCTGTCAAGTGTTGCAGACCCTACTCAAGCCAAGGTCGGGATTGAGTGGGCCACCCGGCCTCAAGACCCGAATCGCAAGAATTGAGCGCGAAACAGGAGTAAGACATCACACAATCAACAGAAGTTTAAAAGGCGAAGACGTTCGTCGCACAACCCTAGCCTAGATTGCAAAGCAACTCTCATGAAGCGCAGAATCAGTCCAGAAAAGTTGAGCCGAACAACGTAATATTCGCGTCTCAATTACTAATGCGACGTTCTCATCGCCACCGACAACATCGCGATTGCGCCGAGGTTGTTTGACGCGTTTGCTAGATCGAGGGCCGTTTTGCCTTCGTTGTTCTGCACCCCAGGGTCTGCTCCATTTTCCAGAAGCAAAGGTATAGCATCAGAAAATCGCCCGACAGCAGCGTGCATGAGAGCAGTTCTTCCTTTGCTGTCCTTCAGATTTACATCCGCGTGATGTTCGATCAGAATCTTGACAGCCTGCTTGAAGCCGTACCCGGACGCCTTCATCAGGGCCGTCTCACCTTTCCCGTCAGTCGCATTGACATTTGCCCCAGCTTCCAAAAGGACCACCGTGACATTAGGATCGAAAAAGCCGTAACCTGCCAACAGTGTCATTCCATTGTGGTCGGCGGCATCAACCTTCGCTCCCGCCTGGAGTAGTAGTTTCATGATTTCCACGTGCCTGGCGTTAGCTGCCTCGGCGAGAGGTGAAAATAGCTTAGTTTCCTTCGGGTTTACCGGTGCACCGGCATCGATCAGCAGCTTGACCAATGGCTCGTTGCCGGAGCCGATTGCAGCATCCAACGCTAGGGATTCGCTCCCGTTCTTGCTATCGATTCCATCCTTGGCGATAAACTCGCGAGCTTTGTCAAAGCAGCCACTCGAGACAGCGTGCAGCAGAGAGTCAGCGTGGGCACAGAGAGTGGCCAAGTCTGGTTGTGAGCATTTTTGTCCGTCATTGTCCTCATCGATCTGCGAAGTGTCGGGATGTTGTGTCAGCTCAACGTTGAGTATATTTTCGACGATCAACTCGCCAGCGGCTCCGCCCAAATGCCCGTAACCGATAGCTCGGTAGGTGCCGCTTCGACCGCAGAGCACATGGTAGTCAGACTTCACGTGCAGGATTCCGACGAAGGTTGCGGTCTTGGTAACTTCGAACTGCCCCTGCAAATCCCCACCTTTAGTTGGAGCAGGCCACTTTGGCTGATAGAGCTTTGCAATCTGATTCGAATACGGAGCTCGAACCGCGAAGGTGAGTGAAACCGGCCAGCGATAGCCATCCGTAATGAATCCACCCTTGCATCGACTGATGATCCAGGCTCCCTCCATCGTACTGACGAACTCACCCCGCACAGCGATGCGCTTGCCTTTCCACGAGGAAAGATTCTGAAAAAGATCACAGATCGGCATCACTGGCAACGAGCCGGGATCGGGCAGTGCCTCGACTTTCAGGTTGTCGAAGGAATCGAAGATCAGCTGAGCAGGTAACTCGCCAGACTGCGCTAGTTTAATCCGGCCTGAAAAAGACGCAGAAGCACTAACCGGTTTGCCTTGACTCCGAAGGCTGTCCGCATCCGCCGCAGCCTTTTGGAACTGCTGAAGCTGATCGGGTGTTACGGAAGAGGATGGACTCAGGGAGAGCGCAGTCGGCCACATGTGGCGAATGCCGGTTCCTGAGATATATCGATTGTCACAATCCTCAGCGCCAAGGACCGCCAAATCTCTTGTAACAATCAAATCACCCGTGACGACGACTCGGCTTCCATCCGCGCTTTCCAGATGAGAGAACAGATCACAAACTGATTCCTGCGCACGCAAGGCGGTTGCGGTGATTAATGAAGCACTCAATATGAACAAACAAATCAGAAGCTTCATAGCAGCCTCGACGAACAAGTCTACCTCTCACGCTCGCGTGTCGCACCCTCGCGCAAGTCCAGCAGTGCCCCGTTACGCAACACTCCCTTGCCCTGCGCACGGGGGCCACGGGCCGCCCGAGCGCGCTCGTCGATGAAACACTGCGAGCCAAGGCGACGGAGTCCGATCCCGCCATGGGAGCTTGGAGGATTGGAATCTCGAGTGCAAAAGGTCCAGCAGTCGACGATCGGGCCAGGCTGCACACCTGAGATTTTCTCTCATTGGCCGGGATCGCGGGCGGCGTGAACTGCTGTTGCGGCCCGTTCATTTTTCCCGAATTCTTCTGGAGATTAGCCAACTTCATCACCGTTGCAAAATCGCCGCATCACCTCACGCCCTCATCTGGAAAATTCTGGCCGATCTGAGTGGCGGCGGCCAGATTACAATCTCCTGCTCTAGGAATGGTAAGGAAAAGGATGAGCGTAATGAAATCTATCGTGCTTGCCTCGCTGTGCGTGTTGATGTTGCCGTTCACGGGTGCTTCTTACCCTTCCGATCAGCAAGAGGCGACCAAGCTGCTGGAACTGGCCGTGTCTAAAACGAATATTTTCGATCTGCCGTCCTTCCGCATGAAGGCGAGCGTGCAGATCGACGTGCAAGACAAATTGCGAGATGGAACCTATCAAATGTTCTGGAATGGCCCGGACCAATGGAGAGAAGAGATAAGCTTCCAGGGTTACAGTGAGGTTCAACTTGGCGGGAAAGGAAACGTCTGGATTCAGCGCAGCACGGATTTCCTTCCTCTTCGCATCTATCAGTTGCATGAGGCGCTCGGATTTGGTTCTGGCGCAGCCGGTCCGAATCCCGCCTTCTCCCTTGTTCGGCTAGGCCTGACGCCAAAGGACACAATCAAGAAAACGAGGTCTCGCAAGGAACATGGCGAGAAGCTAACTTGCATTGAGATCGAGCACGAGACAAAGTACTCGTCGTCAGTGTGCATAAGTGACAGCACGGGAGCCCTTGTGCGTGATTCAGCATCTTACTCAGACAGTGACTTTCAGCCAGTCGATGGGAAAATCTTCCCTCGGTCTCTGAGCTTCATCGAAGAGGGAAGGAAAGTGGCTAAAGTGAGTATCAGTGAGTTGGTTAGTCCCGCCGAGTTCGCCCCGAACTCATTTGCTCCACCGACGGGAGTTTTGCAGCAAGAGGGCTGCATGAATCCAATCGCGCCTCGACTCGTGAATAAGGTGGCTCCTGTGTACCCGACAAGTGCCCGACAGCAGCACATTGAGGGGACCGTGGCGGTGGACACCGAGATCGGTTTGGACGGCACTCCGAGAATGAAGAAGGTCGTCGCCAATGCCGATCCGAGCCTGGTAAGGTCGGCCGCTGACGCCATCACAGCTTGGAGGTACGAACCTGCGACATGTGATGGCAAGCCTGTGTCAATTGAGACCGTACTGCGAGTTGATTACACACTATCGCCGTAGAACGATGCCAAGTGCTGCCGCATCCCTGTACCTGCTGAGTTGCACTCATCAATGAGTGAAATTACCTACGGGTGAAGTTGATACGCGATTAGCATCGGGGGCATGATCGGTTCCCTCTCGCGGGTTGCCCTGGCTTGATGTTGGATCTTACGAGCGCTTAGGAACGTAACCGGGATATAGATTCTTGATGCAGTCAGGGCACAAACCGTGACTGAACTCGGCCGCGGACCTGTCGCGGATGTAGACCTCGAGCCGTTCCCAATGCCCCCGATCGTCGCGGATCTTTTTGCAGGAGGAACAGATCGACAATAGCCCGGTCAAAACTTTGACTTTTGCAAGTGCTTCCTGCAACTCGGCGATGAGCCGTTCCCTTTCAGCCTCAGCTTTTTTTCTGCGGCTGATGTCACGAATCATGGTGCAGGTATTCTCGGCCCCGTCCGGGTCGTGAAAAACAACTGAAGAAACCTCCTGCGGAAACAAGCTTCCATCGGAGCGTCTGCCTGTCAGATGGCCAGCGGCCTTGCCGGTACGCTTCCGCTCTTCAAGAAACACTGCGGCGGCAGGATCCGATGTGTCCACCACAGCCTCTCGCCCCATAGCGATCAGCTGTTCTCGGCTGAAGCCTGTAATGGCGCAGGCACTAGGATTGGCATCGAGGATTCTCCCATCTGGTGAGGTAAGAAAGATCCCGTCCATGCTGTTTTCGAACAGCAGGCGATATCTTTCTTCGACTCTTCGTCGGCTGTCCTCAAGGCGTCGACGGTCTGTGATATCGCGAAGGACCGCCACGACGGCGATGCCGTCATCAATCTGCACCGGGCTGAGTGAGATCTCCACCGCAACTTCGGTCCCGTCCTTTCGAAGCGCCTTCAAATCCAGACCGGTGCCCATGGGGCGCAATTGCGGCTCGCACAGAAAGTTCATGCGGTGTTGCGGGTGCTTATTTCGAAATCGCTCCGGGATCAGAACTTCGACGGAACGTCCCTGCAAGTCTTGCGGCTGATACCCGAGGACTTTTTCTATGTGCGCATTGACAAGTACGATCTTGCCATCGGCGTCGCAAAGCAAGATGACGTCGGGCGCGGCTTCCAGAATCGCGTGAAAGCGAGCTTCGCTCCGTTTCTTCTCGCTCAGATCCAGAACAATGGATCGGCTCATGACGAAGTTCTTGTTCTCGTCATACACACCGGTTGCACTCACCAGAACTGGCAGTAAGGTTCCGTCCTTGCAGGTGAACTCCAGTTCCACGCCTTGCAAAGGAGTGCCAGACTTCAAACGAGGAAAGTTTTCTTCAAATACGTGGCGGCTTGGTGGCGGCAGGATATCAATCAGCCGCATGCGGTCAACGACCTCCTCACGGTTGTATCCCAACCAGTTCAGTTCCTTGTCGTTAACGCGGACGAACACACCATTTTGGTCGAGAGAGTGGAATCCGCATCCGGTATTCTCGTAAAAATCGAGCAGGGTTTCGAGTGTCTCTGGCAAGGCAGTCCTCTGGCTTCAGGTTAGCATTTGTGTCCAGCAACCAAGGCTGAAAACAGGATACTTCGAGGGTCTTTCTTCTCATCGGTGGATTTCCGCCGCCAATCGCAGTGGAACATGTACAGCTACGCTCGCAAGAATCCGACGACGTTTAAAGATCCCGCCGGGCGGCACGTGTGCCAAGGTAACAAGGATCCAGGCGCGCAGATCAAGGCAGGTTACGAATCGGCACAAAGGCTCCAGCCGGCGCGATGCCGTCGGAGGAGGAGAAACAGCTGAAGCGGCCGCAATGCACTCCCGAGGCTCATGGCGAGTTGCGTTCGTAGTCCTGTCAAATGTTGTAGACCCCCACTCAAGCCAAAGCCGGGCTTGAGTGGGCCACCCGGCCGGTTGTATTTTGAAGACGAAATAACCAGGGGAGCTTAATGCCAACGACAATTCGGTTGTCTGAAGACGACCTCCGCGAGCTATTCGCTTTGTTTAGCAGCCCTACTGAAGACGAAATCGAACAAATATATACTTCCGGAGATCGGCTATTCTTTCGGAATGAAGACCTAACAGAAGAATACTCGCTGGTACAGGAGAAGGGGGACTACGCGAGAGATGCGTGGCGTGCAGTTCTTTATTTTCTTAATCGACATGGTTATAGCATGACAAAAAACGGTGAACCTATTGGTCTTGAGCCTATGGATTGTGACTAGTACCCACTGAGCCGCTTGATAGTGTTGACCTGCCCCCTGCTTTCCTTCACGTAAGGATACGACAAGTTCCAGTTGCTCCATCCTGGGTTTGAGCCGGGATAGAGGAGCGCGAGGGGAATGGGACGGCGTTTGAGTCTCTTTCCTCTCGCACAGCTTTGTAGAAGCCGGCCAACATGCGGAGCGCAGAAGAGAACCGGCTAAAGAGAGCGGAACATCACGACTGCCGACATCTATGAGAGGGTGGTGAAACGCTCGCGGCAAACGGCCGACGATTTCAAAGCCGAATGATTCCCCAAGAGCCACGGCGGGAGTGCACTTCAGAAGCTTGCAAGCAAAGGGCCCCTTTTTCATCGCCTACCCGCGCCAGCTCCCTTGGCGCCCGAGTCCTGGGCGTGCTGAGCGGATTCCAGGAAGGCTGTGAGCGCTTCCCGATCCTCGGCCAGCATCGTGTCGAACTTTATTCCGTTTCCCACCTGCGGATCGCAGGTAACTACGATGGCGGAGATCACCACCGTGGTTTGGATGGAAAGCTGGAGATCCAGATGGGTTCCGATTGGGAAGGGGAAAATTGACTCGATGTAGCAGCCGCCCAAGCTCAAATCGGTAGTAGCGCCACGAATCGGGCCCTGGCTCCCGCCCATGTGTATCTCGAACGGCACATTCACTTTTACTCGTGGGTTCTGGCGACGGTTTGTCCCGTTGCCGGCGGGCATGGGCTGCGGCGCCATTTGCGGCGTGACTATGGTCAGTTGCCGTGTCTGCGGAGCGCATATTGCTGCGGCGTGTTTAACGGGATCGGGCCGGAGCTTAGCGGAAACCTGATCGGCCGTTAAAGGCTTGCTGAAATAGTAGCCTTGAATCTCGTCGCAGCGGAGCGCCCGCAGGAACGACATTTGCGCTTCGTTTTCTACTCCTTCCGCAATTACCTTAAGACCCAGACTTTTCGCCATTCTGATGATTGCGGTGGTGATCGCTGCGTCATCGGCATCCACGGCGACCTCGCTGATGAAGGAGCGGTCAATCTTGAGCTTGTCGAAAGGAAACTGCTTGAGGTAGCTGAGGCTGGAGTAGCCGGTACCAAAGTCGTCGATGGACAGCTTCAACCCCATGGCCCTCAATTCCTGAAGAACGGAAGCCGTCATGTCTGCGTTCGAGAGCAGCAGGCTTTCGGTCAGCTCCAGTTCGAGATATTGGCAGGGGAGGCCGGTTTCGTTGAGCACGCTGCGGACGAGTTCCTGAAAGCCGGGCTGGCGAAACTGCACCGCTGACACATTCACCGCAACCGTCAATGCGCAAATCCCTTCCTCTTGCCACCTGCGAGCCTGAGCGCAGGCAGTTCTCAGCACCCATGCACCGATGGGCGCGATCAGGCCGCTATATTCAGCAACGCGAATGAATCGATCCGGCGGCACCAGGCCGAACTCGGGATGCTTCCACCGGATGAGCGCTTCCAGCCCGACTATTGCTCCGGTGGCGATGTCCATCTGCGGTTGATACATAAGGAAGAATTCATTCTTATCGAGTGCCGCTCGTAATCCGTGCTCCAACGTCAATCGCTGCGCGACCTGGTCGTTCATCTCCTCAGAAAAGAACGTAAATCGATTGCGTCCACTCTCTTTCGCAGAGTACATGGCTGCATCGGCGTTCTTCATCAGAGTCTCGCTGTCCAAGCCATGTTGAGGGAAAATGCTGACTCCCATGCTGCAGTTGACGCTCAACGAACGGCCTTCAATGACGAATTCGGGAATGATCGCATCCATCACGCGTTGCGCGGCGACGGATGCGTCCGTCATATCTTTTAAGCCAGTCAGCACCATGAGGAATTCGTCGCCACCGAGGCGGGCCACCGTGTCTTGCCCGCGTGTCTGCTTCTTCAGACGATGGGCTACTTCGCGCAGCAGCAGATCGCCGAACGCGTGGCCAAGTGAGTCATTGATGACCTTAAACCGGTCGAGGTCGAGGAATAGAAGCGCAACCGTCTCCTTCCGACGACGACCACTCGCAAGTGCCTTACTCAAGCGGTCCAGGAAGAGTGAGCGGTTCGGCAGCCCCGTAAGACCATCGCAATAGGCGAGGGATTTGATCTGGTTCTCGGCGGCTTTGCGGTCTGTGATGTCTTCCAGCGTGCCTTCATGAAGCGCAACGTCGCCGTCGCGATCGCGCACGGCCCGCACATTTGCCAAAACCCACTTTTTCGTGCGATCTCTGCAGAGAACCTCCATTTCCGCACTGCGCACTACGCCCTTCTCGTCCAGCACGCGTTTCAGTTCATCGATTTGGCGGAAATCGACAAACAGCTGAGAAAACAGGTTCGAAACCTCCGCTTTGAAATGGTCCGGAGACTCGTAGCCATGAATTTGTGCCAGCGCCCGGTTGATGTTCACAGGACTACCTTCCGGGGTCATCTGAAAAATTCCTACCACAGCATTTTCGAAGATGGCCCGGTACTTTTCTTCTGCATGTCGAAGTGCTGCATTGTGGAGCAGCAATTTTTCGGCACGCTCTTGCTGAAGCTGCAAGTGCCGATAAAGCGCGTATAAACCGAAAAGCAATACAAGAACTGAAAGGGCAGATCCCCATTGTTGGAGGTCAAACCCGTAGGCAGCGCTGGTTGTTCGACCAGACCAGGCAAGAGTGAATGATACGATTCCCGAGGCTAGTGCCAGAATCACAGAAACGATGACGGCCAAAAGCCACCGCGACATCTGCCCCATGTCTGAAATCGCCTCGGACTTGTTTTGGCGGGCCGCCTGAAATATCTGCGGATTCATTGCCATTCGAGCATTTCTCGGGTACCTCAAGGGATTCTAGACTGCTAAAGAAAAGTAGAACGAATTACCGAAGTAAGACCGGTGGGTCCCCCACTGAGTCAAGCCTGCCTGGCTTGTAAGACTAGGGTGGTCAAAGATGAGAACGAGGGTTTCAACTCGACCCACTCTTCCAGAAACTAAAGAAGGAGAGCTCTATTTAAGCTAAAAATGAGCCTCATTGGGTGACTCTACGATTCGTATTCTTCCCGGAGATGGGTACTGTTTAGGGGCCGGAACGCGCGTGTTTCCGTGATCTTTCTTCCAAACCTGGATTTCCTTGTCGCAGCCGGCAAGAGGTGTCTTCGACGAATCGATGGTGGTCCTACAAAGATGAACCAAGAGTATGCTTTGTACGAAAAAACAGGAACATCAGATATCACCATCATCGATCCCAAAGCGCATGGAATTGGGCTTCTTTATCCCCCTCAGGATTCCCCAAACAATTGGAAAAAGGATGTCCCGGAGTGGACTTATCAATTATGGGATTACATTGTGCGTGGTGCGCTCGGATTCCATCGTGCCAATTTTATACGCAAGCTAGTACGCGGTCTGCCTGTAAAGCGGAATTCCTACGTTGAATTCATGCAATGGTTAACGCGGTACAACTCTGCAGCCTAAGCACAATACCAGCCGAACTCATGTGAAACCGTCTGATTGGCGACTCTGAGTTCTGCTGTTCTCTCCTGAATTTCATTTTCAACTTCGGCTTGGCCTGCTCTGCTCCCGCCTTTGATCGACGGTTTGCTTCACCCAGAGCGATGATGAAGCCGGAAAGAACTAGGAATCCGACCAAACGCCGAGCAAGCATATAAGTGTTGTTGCAAACGACGGACCGAGACCCAAGTACCAAGCCGAGAAGACGACCGCAGCCCAGACGGTAAAGTAAGGAAAGTGCGCTCCGAGCAATGGGGAAAATACCTCTCGGAGCAGCAGTGCAAGAACCGCAATCAGCACCGCCAAAGCATAACGTGCGGCAGTTGATTTCTTGTCACGTTGAGAGTCGAGAGCGGTCACCATGTTCACCCCCTCACCGTAAAGGGCGAATTAGAGATGCTTCCTGACTCCTTGGTTAGAACGCGCAAGATTGGATGATTGTTTCCGACGGAAGTTCTGGAAGGGCCTCCGCTGGTTCGCGCTCGTCGAACTGAACGACGATATTGTTCCGATTCGGGCGAAGTTTGGGCAGCGAGCAGATTGCGACCCGACAATGGCATGGAACTATCTCACCTCAAAACAGCCAATTTGGATGACGGGTCCGGATGTAATCGCGGCAAAACTGATAACGGGCAAGTCGATCAAGATTTTGAACGCCATCAACGTTGTTCCTTATGGGGTCCAACCTAGTCTCGTGCCGATCAAACTGCGTGGTGAGGTCAAAGTTGATCCTCGTCGTGACGATCTAGCCATCAAGTTGGTTGAGTTGCGAACTTCAATGAAGTCCAAAACCCCGGAACTGGCAAGCGGAATCAAGGTGGCAGCAAATAGCGCCGCATTCGGAATTTACTCCCAAATTGACGTTAGGTCTCTGGATTCGCGTTCTCAACTACGGGTCTTCTCAGGGGAAACGGAGTACGTGACGCCACCAGTTGAGATTTGGGAGCGGCCTTCTGAGTTCCATTGCCCTGTCATCAGTTCACTCGTCACTGGCGGGTCGCACTTACTCTGCGCAATGTTGGAGCGCATGGTGCGGGATATGGGCGGTCAGTTTGCTGCGATGGATACAGATAGCGCGATGATCGTTTCGACCAAAGATGGTGGTCTGATTTCATGCGCGGGTGGTCTACACAGGATTCCAAAATATCAGGCGGGAAGCGCAAACGCCGCCATCCTGGCGTTGTCTTATGCTCAGGTTGAAGGTATTCGAGAGAGGTTTGAACGCCTCAGTCCATGGCGCAAAAAGCTGAAGACTAGTTTTCTCAAACTTGAAAAGGAAAACTTCGATGCGAACGGCAATCGCCAGCTACTGAACTTTTACGGTATTTCGGCCAAGCTGTATTGCCTGTTCAATCTGGAGGGAAACAGGTTGCTGGTCCGGAAACCTTCAGGCCACGGCCTCGGATTCTTACGGGCACCCTACACCATTGCCGAGTGGCAACGAAGAACGGGACGGAAATGGGAAGAAGATTTGCCGCCATGGATTTATGAGGCCTGGCATTTCATTGTGTCGAGGGAACTCAGTCTTCCACACAAGCCACCATCGTGGTTACAGCAGCCCGCAATCATGGCAGTTCCGATCACTACCCCTCAGATACTCGCACGGCTCGGCATCTTCACAGACGAAATGCGGCCATTCACTGTGATGACCGTTCCATTTCCGAAAAGGGAAATGGTAACGGACCCGCTCTGGACCGGCTACTTCATCATGCCCCACACTCAAAAACTCCACGATCTACACGGACGTACGATGGTAAACGTTGCCAGCGGTGAGACGTTCCACATTTACGACAGGAATTCGTCGAGACTGCCGAAACCCCCGGGGTGGCTGTCTCTCCGAACGATGAAAGATGAAATCAATCGCATTCTGTCGAGAGCTGAGAGCAAGTTCTGTGATCCGAACGGCGGCGTGTGTACTGGTCGATCAGTCGGCCTCCTTGCGCGCAGGCACATCGTCGCGGGTGAGTTCCATTACATCGGAAAGGAGGCATCCACTCGTTGGGGGGGAGGTGTCGACCCGTCCATGTTGGCAGAAGCGGGAACCTTGGACCCGGCGGACGAAACCTTTCGCGAGTACGAAAGAGTAGTTGATCCAAAATATTTATATGAAATTCGAGCGCAAGCAAAACAGTTTTCCACCAAGGGGCTATCTCGCCAGGCTAGACTTGCCGAGGACACAATCAAAAAGTTCAAGAACGGAAGAAACACGATCAGGCCGCGTACTCTCCGAAAGCTGACAAAGGCCATCCATGCCCTAAGAAACAAAATCTGAGCGATTGAATCATTGAATTCTTGTTCTAGCTGGCCAGTTCAATGTTCCCCCGATGTGCATGGACAGTTCCCCCAGCCTGGGCAATTCCCTAATGAGGTGAATTGAGGTGGATGATGCCTAGCACGCTGCTTAATCGAGTGGGCTTCGCCGCCTTGGCCTCATTCAGTTTCTTTGAGTGTGGGAAGGAGTGCATCCCTCGTTTAAGAGATGCACTCCGACCGCTGGAAACTTAGTGCAAGCTGCCGGTTGTTGCGTTGACTGGGTGGCCGATGGCTTCGCCGGATACAAGGAGTTCAACTCGCCGATTCTGCTGCCGGCCGGCAGAGTTATCGTTGGAGGCTACAGGCAACGAGTTGCCGAAACCCTTGGAAGAAACTGAACTCGACGATACTCCTTGCTGCACGAGGTAGTCGCGCACGGATCCGGCACGATTCTCAGACAGCGTTTGGTTCATGGCGTCGCCGCCGACGTTGTCTGTATAACCGCCGACTTCGATATTAAGTCCCGGATAGGCAAGTAGGATGCCTGCGACTTTCGCCAGTTTCTCTCGTGCACCCGGCTTCAATGAATACTTCCCAGTGTCAAACAAAACGTCAGACATGCTGACTATCAGGCCGCGTGCCGTGTCGCGAGTCTGAAGAATAGAATTCAGTTGCTCGGACAGTTTCGCACGCATCGCCGCTTTGTCGGTTTCTGCTTGTTGCGCAGCCTGTTGTGCCTTCAGCGTTTCGGCCCGGGATTGATCGGCATCTGCCTGCGCCGCCGATAGCGCGGTCGCGGATGACGCCTGGTTGGCTGCCATGTCGGATTGGGCCTTTGCGGTTGCAGCCTGTGCATCGGCAGCCTCGTTGCGTGCTTTCGCTGCGTCAGACTGGGCCTGAGCGTTGGCGGCTTGAGCATTTAAAGCGTCAGATTCCGCCTGGGTTTTGGCAGCTTGAGCTTTCGCCGCGTCGGACTCCGCCTGCTCCTTGCGCCGCATTGCCTCATCGGCCTGGGCCGAAGACTTCGCCTGCGCATCGATTGAATCCTGACGTTCATTCGCTAGACGGACATCGTCAATCTTCTTGACTGCGATAGCGCGCGCATCCTCCGCAGTCTGCACTGCCTCGCGGGAGGTCGCGGTCAGAGGCTTCTTGTCGATATGTTTGCTGGTGGCGTCGCTATCGGCTCGATTCATCAGCTGGACGGCGCGCTGATAGCTATCGGGAGCATATTGCTCGGCACCTTCGGATGCAGCGATGCGCAGGGCGTTCCGCGCCTCAAAAAATTCCAGGGGCAACTTGGCATTCAGGATCACGGGGTCAAACTTGTAGCCGGTGGGAATGTAGCCGCCGCGTTCCATTAATTCGTACTTTGCATTCACTGCTTCGGTCGTTCCCTTAGTCTCCTCGCGAACCACATTCTCGAGAATCACGACGTTGCTGGGCTGTCGAACGGCATAATAAGGCTCCGCAGTGACAACCAGGGCGAATGCCTGAAGGTCGGTGGTCACGTTCAGCTTGCTGCGACGGTTGCCACCAAGCAGAACTTCACCCAAGTTCACGGCGCGGCCTTCAGGGGAAATCGCCCACAGGACATAAGTCAGATACTCATTGCCGAACGTTGTTGGTTTCTGCAGGTCGCCGAATTCCGCTTCGATGGCGATCGATCCGCGCTTGCTGTTTATTTCGGCGACACCATTGGCTGAGGGCATCAAATCTGTGCCCGCGAAATCCAGCTTGGAGCTTCCGCTGCGGTGCTGGTAGTTGACAGCCTGTACGCTGCGGCTAATCACGGTCACACGGAATGTCGGGGTGGTGGTGCTCATCGGTTCAATGGTTAGATTCTGAGAATTGGTTTGAGCAAACGCGCTCAAACTGAGGGTGATTCCTACTGCTATTATCAGCTTCGATTTCAAAATGACTCCTTGCGGCAAAAGACCTGCGGCATCTGGTTGATACATATGGTGTGACATCTTCAGCGATTGGCTGACCTGCTCTACGGCACCAGTAAAGTTCCGACGCGAACCCGGGACAGCGAGTGAAAGAGGCCGAATGCATTCAAAAGCCACAACACCACGGCAATCACCACAACGCCATTGAGGATTGACTTGATGGATCCCTGCATGGGGATGAATCGGTTCACCAGCCACAGCAGGACACCCACTACCACGAGGACTTCCAGAATTTGAAGTAACGGCATGATCTTTGACCTTCCTTGTTTCGCGAGCTACCCCCCTCATCCGCCTGAAGGGTTGCCCGATTTCGATGTTCAAGAGTCCTAAGGTTTGACTCGTGTTCTATCGCAAGATTCGGCGGCAGACACACGGATGAGGAGTGTTGATTCGCTGGATGTGGCCGCCACCCTGGCGACCTGAAGGTAAGAGCTGCGATTCAGCCTCGCGGCTCCGACTGCACACTCAGAAGATAACTAAGAATGACAGTTCTACTTGAGAGCGTCTGAGCAAGATAGCTCATAAGTGAGGAATGGGCGATCAGCGCCGGCACCGTCAGGTTCCCGATCAGGATATAGATGCGGTTCTTTCATCTGCCGAATCGAGAGCTAGCGGAGCCTACAGGCATGTGTCCATGCGGCAAATCGACTTTCCGCCCACAGTCGAAGCAGACCTATTGAGCACGAATCGGACGCGAACTGATCGCTAGTGACCTCCGTTCGTTGCCCGACGGGCGCATCATCGGTTCATTCTCGGCAGCGGATCCGTACTTCACCCTCGAGCCTATTCCGAATCAGTTTGACGGTGCATTGCTCCGCCATATTGATTCTGCGCCGATTCGAAGCTGGCAAGCTAACTTGGTGCTGACAGTAATGGTCACTAAAAACCTGGTGAAAAGGACTCCAGGGAGGCGGCCTCATCGTCCGTGATCTCGAAGATGGTTATCAGCTTTGTGATTTGCAATAGCGAACGTACCCTCCGGGTGACATTCAGCAACTTCAGTTCGCCGCCATGGCTGCGCATGCTTGTGAACGCACATACCAATTCACCCAGACCTGAGCTGTCAACGTAGTCCACATTGCGAAGGTTCAACAGGATCTTCCTAATTCCTTCGCTTATCAGTACGCGAACCAGATCTCGCACTCCAGCGCTCTCTTCGCCCAGTACGATCCGGCCGCTCAGATCCACAATGGTGACGCCACCTACAACGCGGGTGTTTGCTGTCATCTTCACTCGGCGGCCTCCTTGGCTACTGTCTGAATCTCAGTCGTTGCTCGCCTCGGGTCGGCGTATTTGGGCTGCATCGAGGACAAACGTATTGCAGACTCGAGGGCTTGTTCGAGACTCACATTCTCATCAGGATTCATTGGTCAAGCGAAGCGGCACTTGTATTCATCTTTGAGCCCAATCCGAATCATGTTGGAACGATTGCCGTGCTTCCGCGCGACGCGAACGGTTGATGGCATAGCTTTCCTGATCAGTAACGGTTTGATTGTGTTTTGCTTCCTCCCATTCTGGTGTCGGAGGGCAAAGCAAAACTGCTCAAAAGTGACCACTCCTGGGGATCGCGACGCCTGTTTGAATCGCTCTGCAATTGAGACTATCGGCGATTTGTGCAGTGGCAGTTCTATCCGCGCGGACTATACTTGCTTGGTGATGCCTCCCTCTACGCTCAAGAAGAACGGTGGATTCGATCCCGACATTTTTCTCGCGACCATCGGCGATGGCAGGAAGATACTCGTCGTTGTCAAAAAGCAGATGATCTTTGCGCAAGGGGATGAAGCGGATGCCATTTTTTACGTTCAAAAAGGTAAAGTGAGACTCACCGTTGTTTCAAAGGTGGGCAAAGAAGCAACGATTGCGATCGTCAACCAGGGCAACTTCTTCGGGGAGGGTTCGTTGGCGGGTCAGCAGTTAAGAATGGGCTCAGCGGCGGCAATGACAGATTGCGAGATTCTCCGCGTCGAAAAGAAGACCATGATGGATGCTCTACATCGGGAGCCCACGCTATCTGAAATGTTTGTGGCCTATTTGTTGGCGCGGAATATCCGTTACGAAGAGGATCTTGTCGACCAACTTTTCAACTCCAGCGAAAAACGCCTGGCGCGTGTGTTGCTCTTGCTCGCCCGGTTTGGCAAGGAGGGCATCCCTGAGACCGTAGTTCCCAAGATCAGCCAGGAAACCTTGGCTGAGATGGTCGGGACGACACGTTCGCGTGTCAGCTTCTTTATGAACCGATTTAGGAAGCTGGGCTTTATTGACTACGCCGGCGGCTCCGAAGGCGCGCTCCAGGTCCACAGCTCTCTGCTCAATGTTGTTCTCCACGATTAGACTCCGCTGGCTAAAAAGAACAGCACCCGAAGATTCTGGGTGCTGTTGACCAGTTTCGATTCTTCAGACCTGAAGGCCTTCCATTACTGCGGCTTCTGCTTCGGCTTTTCTTCCTGAGACTTCTTTTCTTCAGGTCTGGCCGTTTGTTGCTGGTGCTCTGGTTGCTGCTGTACCCGTGGCTCCGATGGAGGCGCTGCCCGCTCGGGTTGCGATCGCTCGCTCGGAGGCGGCGTGAATGGCCGTTGAGAAGGTTCACGGTTGGGCTCAGGCCTATTATTCGGCTGGGCTGCCGGCGAGCGACTCGTTTCCGGCTGCCGTTCCGGTTGAACGGTGGACGGCCGGTTCGGTTCCGGCTTATTCGGTTCCGGATAGTTCGGGCGCGCGATTGGCGCCCTGTTCTCCGGGGTATTGTTCGGCGTGGTCCTATCACCGCGAGCAGCGTTGTTCTCGGGACGCCCTGGCGTATTAGCTGGCTGAACGGCAGCGCGCACCGGAGCGACATACGGAGTTCCGGTTGCTTTAGCGTGTACAACGGCGTTGTCGCTGAACGCGCCGGGCTTCGGAGTAGCGGCGACTGTTGGCGTGCCATGATTCACAGAAGCTCGCTGTTCCGGATTCGTCCGAGCGGCCTGCTCATGTTGCGTTTGAGCGGCCACAGGAGGGATATGCCGTTCTTGCTCGATGGAGTCTTGCTGGTGCGTGGGACGGGCGCTGATCCCACCATTACCACCGTTGTAGCTGACACGGTTGATTGTGGTGGTGTTGTTGATTATTGTCGTGTTGTAGACGTTGTGAACGTTCGTGACATTAACGTTGTTCACCGAACGGTTGTAGTAGAACTGTCCCTTCTGCCAGCGTCCACCTTGATACCCATCACCGTAGTAGCCATAACCATAGCTGACCCCACCGTAGAAGCCTACCTGCTCCCCCCAGTAGCCCTGGTGGAAGGCGTATCCATTGCCGCTCCAGCCCCAATAAGCCGGAGTCCAGAGCAGACCCGGCTCCGGAGCCATGACCCATGTGCCGGGAACCCAATAGTAACCGTCGTCATCGTTGGCGTAAGCCCAGTAACCGGGCGTCCAGATGTAGCCATCACCAGGGAGCAGCGGTTGCTCATATACAGGTAATTCTGGCGGAGCGAATGATACGGAGAGGCTGAATTGCGCGAACGCTGCGGCCGAAATGGCGAGCAGCGCGAGCACGAACAACGGAGCACGAATGGAGCGAGTGATACTCATTGTGATTCCTTTTTTGCCCAACGATCCTTCGCGTGCCCGGTGAGGCTGTGCTGCTGCGGGCTGCGCCAACGGAGTGGGATGAGCTGATGGCCGAGACGTACTGAGTAAACGTCCGGTTCGCAAATGATTCTGATAAGCACCTTCTCACCTTCCACAGGTCAAGGTCTGAGCAAGACAGCTCATTTCGAGTCCTTTGCCATTAGACAGGCCGCTTTAATGCAGCTCTGCGCGATTGAGCGCTTCCACAAAATCGTTTGTCAGGCGAGAAGCTTCGACTCCATCCAATGGCGCCCACTCCATCGGCATCAAGTAACGGGCGCGCGACGGTTCAGTCGCTGCAGATTGCCGATGGCCGCACGAGAGACAAATCGCTCCCACTTGCTGGATATCGGTCTCTTTCGATATTTCATTCTCACGCACACCCAGTGAGCCAGCGATGACGGGGCCAGCACAAACGTCACAAGGGTAGGCGGAGAGGTGAAGATATTGTTTCCTCATTGTGGGTTCCTCGGGATGTGAAGAGTTAATGCTAGGACCGTTGTGCTTACGATATCTGATCACAATTGCTCTGGCCGTTCCCTCGAATAGAGTGTGGTGAGCAATTCAGGGCAGCATTGCAGAAATTTCGTGTGTATACCGAGAGGTATGCCTAAGCACGGTACTTTGCTTTGTATCCACAGGGATCCGGCTCAATTAAGTCTGTTGCAAGAAAATGGATACGAACTGGTCACCGCTGCCAACGGCTCAGAGGGTCTCCGGATCTTGATGACGCGCCACGTGGATGCGATTGTGCTCGACTACCATTTGGGCGTACTCGATGGTTCAGTCCTCGCGACGGAGATCAAGAAAGCCATGCCTCAACTCCCCATCGTCATGCTTGCCGAACAACTGGAATTGCCTGAGGGAGCGCTGAGGTCTGTCGATGCCCTCGTGACCAAGGCTGACGGCGCCCACTTTCTGTGGGCCACCGTTCAATTTATCTTGAATGTCAGGCCCAACCGACGCGACCAGGCAACGCCGGGCGCTCAAGGTCCGATACGGCATCGTCGTCCCGAAGGGTTGGCCCGTGGCGTGATCACTCGCGGATCGAACTCCCCGCGTCCGTGATTTAAGGACGCCGTTGCCAAGGGGTGAGCCGTGCAGCTTGTGGACTGAGCAATACAGATCAGCCATTGCTTTGCGACTGAGCGATGATGATTGTTGAGACGAGTTCTTCCCCTCTCTCTTTCAGATCCTCTGAGCTAAGTCAGCTATCTGAAGTTGTCTCCTCTTAGTTCCGAATCACCTAAAGGAAAACTCTCTAATGAAGAAAACAATGTCACTGTTGCTGATGAGCGCCATGGGTATCGCTGGAACGTACGCGTTTGCGGGTTCAGCCCGCCAAGATACAGTCGACCGCCTGGACAGGTCTGTGAATGTTCTGCACGCAATCATGGCAACACCTGACAAGGGTATCCCCGAAGAAGTGCTGAGCAACGCAAAATGCATCGTAGTTGTGCCCGACTTAATCAAAGGCGGCTTCGTCTTTGGTGGCAAGCATGGACGTGGTGTGGCTACCTGCCGCACGGCGAATGGCTGGAGTGCCCCCGCATTTGTCTCCGTGGGTGGTGGAAGCTGGGGATTGCAGATCGGCGTCGAAGATGTAGACCTGATTATGCTGGTCATGAACGACCAAGGCTTGCAGCACCTGCTGTCCAGCAAGTTCCAACTCACTGGTGAAGGATCCGTTGCAGCGGGCCCAGTCGGCCGTCACGCATCCGCTGGAACGGACTGGAAGATGAATACTGAAATGCTGACTTACTCGCGCTCCAAGGGCGTGTTCGCCGGCTTAACCCTGGAAGGTGCAGTGGTGGAGCAGGATAACGACTCTACTCATGCGATTTATGGCAAGCACATGATGTTTCGGAACATCCTTTCGGGGAAAGCCACAACTCCAAGGAGCGCGGATGCCTTCTTGAAAGCCGTTTCAGAGGCAGGCCAACAGGCCAAGATCGCCGAAGCGAAAGAAGACAGGAAGTAGCTTCAAAAAACAAACCATCAGCAGGGTGGATTTGTGACTGGCCGGGGCGCACGCTGGCTCCGGCCACCGATCCATAGATTTCGCTCTTTTGACTGGTGGACCAAATCCATGCCCGGCGTTGGCAATCGATTACGTTTTAGGAAAAAGGCCGGTTGAGGGTGAGCTTCATGGCCTGCGGGGCGATTTGAGTTCGTTTGTAGTCCGCGCCGATACCGCCCTTTAAGCATGACCGTATCTTAAGGGGGGCGCGTTTTCAGGCCTTCTTTCCCTTCTCCCCTCTCGCGTTTGACGGTCGTCTGCTCTCCTCTTTACACTCAAGGTTACGGGCGTATGAATCGGTCGGGACTCGGGCCCGAGGGCCGGCCATGTCCAGCCAGAAACGCGCAGTTGCGCGGCGATCACGTCCGGGGTGCGACCGCCAGAGAGCGGGATCGGGCCGAGAGGAATATTTGTGAGCCCCACTGAAACCATCGACGCCAAGAAAGACGGCGTCAAACGCGAAATCTCCGTAGAAATTCCCGCCGAAGAAGTTACGAAGGAAACCGAGGCCATCGTCCAGAAGTATCAGAAGGCGGCGCGGCTGCCGGGTTTCCGGCGCGGGCACGTGCCGGCTTCGATCATCCGCCAGCGCTTTAAAGAAGACCTGAAGAGCGACGTGGTCGAGGCGCTGGTGCCCCGCTACTTCCGCAGGGAAACCGAGAAGCTGGGAATGATCCCGGTGTCGCAGCCGCGTGTCACTGACCTGCACATCCACGAGGGCGAGCCGCTGAAATTCAAGGCCAGCTTCGAAGTCCTGCCCGAGATCAAGGTGGAGGGGTACAAAGAACTGCGCGCCGATCATCCGGAAATCGTGGTGAAAGACGAAGAAGTCGAAGAGGCGCTGAACAATGTGCGCGAGCAGCATGCGACGTTTGCGTCGGTGGAAGGGCGTCCGTTGGCGGACGGCGATTTCGCGCAGGCGTCGATGGACGGCCGTCCCGAGAATAATGACGACGGCACCAAGCCGGTGCATATGGACGAAGTGCTGATCGAGATCGCGGGCAAAAATACTGTGCCTGAGTTCACGGAGAACCTGCGCGGAGCGAATGCGGGCGACGAGCGCGAGTTCAAGGTGAGCTATGCGGAAGACGCCGAGGACAAAAGGCTGGCGGGAAAGACTTTCGTGTACAAGGTGAGGATCCAGGCGATCAAGCAGAAGAATCTGCCGGAGATGAATGACGATTTCGCGAAGGAGCTGGGAGAATTCGCTTCGCTCGACCAGGTGCGGAAGCAGATCCGGGAGAACATGGAAGCAGAGCGCAAGCATACGGCGGAGCGGGAAGCGAAAGACAAACTTGTGGCGGAGCTGGTGAAGCGCAATGATTTCGAAGTGCCGGAGGCGCTGGTCGACCGCCAGATCGATGTGCGGCTGGAGCGCGGACTGCGCGCGCTGGCGGCGCAAGGCATGAAGATGGAAGACCTGAAAAAGATGGACCTGCCGCGGTTGCGCGCGGGGCAAAGAGATCAGGCGGTACAGGATGTGAAGTCGTCGTTGTTACTGGAACGCGTCGCGGAGATGGAAGGAATTTCTGCCGGAGACGAGGAAGTGAAGCATGAACTGGAAATCCTCGCGCGGCAGACAAAACAGACTCCGGAAGCGGTCCGCGCTCGTTTGACACAGGATGGGGGCCTCGATAGAATCCGGAACAGAATCCGCAGCGAAAAGACCCTCGACTTTTTGTACCACCAGTCCGCGTAATCTTGGCGGACACTTCGAATCCACCCCATACATCCAGAGCGGTGCAGGGGCGGAGTGTGGCAGGTGAACGTGAAGCCTAATGATCCGCAGATGATGCTGGTACCGATGGTGATCGAGCAGACCGGTCGAGGCGAACGCGCCTACGACATCTATTCGCGGCTGCTTCGCGACAACATTATTTTCATCGGCACGCCGATCGACGACAACATCGCCAACCTGGTGATCGCGCAGATGTTGTTTCTGGCTCAGGAAGATCCGGAGAAAGACATACAGCTTTACATCAACTCGCCGGGCGGTTCGATCACGGCGGGCATGGCGATTTACGACACCATGCAATATGTAAAGAACGATGTCATGACACTGTGCGTGGGCCAGGCGGCATCGATGGCCGCGTTACTTTTGGCATCAGGGGAACCCAAAAAGAGATTGGCACTACCGAATTCGCGAATTCTAATACATCAGCCGTCGATGGGAGGCTTGTCGGGGCAGGCTACTGATATTGATATTCATGCCCGTGAGATCCTGCGCATGCGCGAGATTACGAACCAGTTGCTCTCGAAGCATAGCGGCCAGAAGCTGGACAAAGTGGAGAAGGACGTGGAACGCGACTTCATCATGAACGCCCAGCAGGCTAAGGAATATGGAATCATCGACGATATCATCTATCAGACGGTGAAGGCGGTATGATCAGCCTTCGCGGTTGACCGGTTAAGGAGTCGAACCGAGTGAAAAACAAGTCGGGAACGGACGAGATACTGCGCTGTTCGTTCTGCCATAAGTCGCAGGATGCGGTAGCCAAACTGATCTCTTCGCCCAGCGACTATCCCCGGGCCTACATTTGTGATGAGTGCGTGGCGGTCTGCAACTCGATCCTGGAAGATGATCGCGCCGCCGCCCCCGCCGCCAGCACACCGAATCAACTGCCGAAGCCCCAGGAAGTGAAGGCCTTCCTCGACGAGTACGTCATCGGGCAGGAGCAGACCAAGAAGAAGCTGGCCGTCGCGGTATACAACCACTACAAGCGAATTTTCATGAACCGGCAGAAGGCCGGGGACGGCATCGAGCTGTCGAAGTCAAACATTATGCTGATCGGTCCGACCGGAACCGGCAAGACGCTGCTGGCGCAGACGCTGGCGCGGATGCTGGACGTGCCGTTCGCGATCGTGGATGCAACCACGCTGACCGAAGCGGGATACGTCGGCGAGGATGTTGAGAACATTATCCTGAAGCTTCTGCAGGCGGCGGATGGCGATGTAAGCCGCACGCAGACCGGCATCATCTACATTGACGAAGTCGACAAGATTGGCCGGAAGGACGAGAATCCCTCCATTACACGCGATGTATCCGGCGAAGGGGTGCAGCAGGCGCTGCTAAAGATCCTGGAAGGCACGATCGCGAATGTTCCGCCGCAAGGCGGACGTAAGCATCCGCACCAGGAGTTCACGCCGGTCGATACGACGAACATCCTGTTCATCTGCGGCGGCGCTTTTGTGGGACTCGACAAGATCATCTCCCGCCGCATCGGCAAGAAATCATTGGGCTTCCGCAGCTCGGAGGACGCCGCTAAAGAGGATGCGGCGCTTTCGCGCAAGCAGAATTACGAATTGCTGAACGAGATCCAGCCGGAAGACCTGATCAAGTTTGGGTTGATTCCGGAATTTGTGGGACGGCTCCCGGTGGTCGGGATGCTGGAGGATCTGGACGAGTTCGCGCTGATCGAGATTTTGACCCGCCCAAAGAACGCGATCGTCAAGCAATACCAGCGGCTGTTCGAGTTCGAGAACGTGCGGCTGAAGTTCCACGACGAGGCCCTGCGGGCCATCGCGCGCCAGGCCATGGCGCGGAAGGTGGGCGCCCGCGGCCTGCGCATGATCCTTGAAGAACTCATGCTGGACCTGATGTTCAACCTGCCTAGCCAGAAGAAAGTAAAAGAGTTCGAAGTAACTCGCGAGATGGTGGAAAAGCGCAGCGCCAGCTTCGCCACCATCATGGAAAAAGCAGGATAAGACAGCCGGTATTGGTCATCGAAGAGGCCGGGAAGGCCCCCGCCAGCCGGGTTGTTTCCTGAGGCAAGAATCATACTTGCAACCGCTATCGACTAACGCCCCACGACTAAGTAGAATTCAGGTAGGAAGGCCAGGCCAGGCTGTACGGCCTGTTTTTGTTTGCCGGATTTGATCCCAGGGAGATCGAGTGACCACATCTAAAGAGAAGTTCGAATCCAGGAAGCTGCCCATGATGCCCATCCGGGACGTGGTCATCTTCCCGTTCATGATGACGCCATTCGTGGTGGGGCGCGAATCGAGCGTGCGGGCCCTCGAAGAGGCGCTGGCCGCCGACAAGAAGATCTTCCTGGCCACCCAACATGACGCCTCCATCGACGAACCCAAAGCCAACGAAATCTACCAGGTGGGCACGATCGTCAACATCGTGCAGAGCCTGAAGCTGCCCGACGGCAATATCAAGGTGCTGGTCGAAGGCATCGAGCGCGGCAAGATCCTGCAGGTTGCTGACACCGAAGGTTACATGCAGGCCACGGTGCGGGTAGCGAGGTATTCGTCGGAAGCGAATCCGGCGCTGGAAGCGGCCATGCAACGGGTCACTTCCCTGTTCGAGCAGTACGTGAAGCTGTGCCAGTCTTTGCAGTACGAGACCATGATTTCGGCCGTAAGGATGGAAGATCCGGCCAAGCTGACCGACGTCATCGCGGCGAACCTGCAGCTTTCCATTGAAGAGAAGCAGGAACTGCTCGAAATCTTCGATCCGGGCGAGCGGTTGACGCGGATCGCGGATGTGCTCGACATCGAGATCGAAAAGCTGAACGTGGACCGCACCATCCAGTCGCGCGTGAAGCGGCAGATGGAGAAGGCGCAGAAAGAGTACTACCTCAACGAGAAGATCAAGGCGATTCAGAAGGAACTGGGACGCGGCGAGAAGAGCGAATTCGACGAACTGAAGAAGAAGATCGAATCCGCGGGCATGACGAAGGAAGTCAAAGACAAGGCGCTGCAGGAACTGAAGAAGCTGGAAGCCATGCCGCCGATGTCAGCCGAATCGACCGTCTCGCGCAACTACCTCGACTGGCTGCTGGCGGTGCCATGGAAGAAGCGGTCGAAGGAAATCCGCAACATCTCTCGCGCCGAGAAAGTTCTCAACGAAGATCATTATGGGCTGGAGAAGATCAAGGAGCGCATTCTTGAATTTCTCGCCGTGCGGCAGCTGGTAAAAAACCCCAAGGGATCGATTCTGTGTTTCGTCGGGCCTCCGGGCGTTGGTAAGACTTCCCTGGGAATGTCGATCGCCAAGGCGACCGGACGAAAATTCGTCCGCATGTCGCTGGGCGGCGTGCGGGATGAAGCGGAAATCCGGGGCCACCGGCGCACCTACATTGGCGCGCTGCCGGGGCAGATTATTCAGATGATGAAGAAGGCGGGCACGAAGAACCCGGTCTTCATGCTGGACGAAGTCGACAAGATGTCGATGGACTTCCGCGGAGACCCGTCGGCGGCGCTGCTCGAAGTGCTCGATCCCGAGCAGAATTTCATGTTCGTCGACCATTACCTCGACGTGGAATACGACTTGTCGCAGGTGTTCTTCATCGCGACGGCGAACGTGATGCACACCATTCCTCCGGCGCTTCAGGACCGCATGGAAGTTTTGCGGCTGCACGGGTACACGGAGCAGGAAAAGGTCGAGATCGCGAAGCAGTTCCTGGTGAAGAAGCAGATGGTGGCGGCAGGCCTGTCGGAAAAGAATGTTACCTTCACCGACGATGCCATCACCTCGCTGATTCGCTCTTACACACGTGAAGCGGGCGTGCGGAACCTGGAGCGCGAAGTCGGCAACGTGTGCCGCAAAGTGGCGCGCAAGGTCGTGAAGGAAGGCGAGAGCTACAGCGTCGCCATCACCGAAAAGAACGTCAACGACTTCCTGGGCGTGATCAAGTTCCGCGATACCATCGCACATGAGAAATCCGAAGTTGGATTGGTCACAGGCCTGGCCTGGACCGAGGTGGGTGGTTCGATTCTCAGCACCGAGGCAACCGTGGTGGATGGCAAGGGCAAGCTGACGCTCACCGGCAAGCTGGGTGATGTCATGCAGGAGTCCGCTCAGGCGGCGATGTCATACGTACGCTCGCGGGCGAACCGTTTGGGCCTGAGCCGCGATTTCTACCGCAACCTCGATCTTCATGTGCACGTCCCCGAAGGAGCGATTCCGAAAGACGGGCCGTCGGCGGGCATCACGATTGCGACCGCGATCTCGAGCGCGCTGAGCAAGATTCCGGTAAGGCGCGATATCGCGATGACGGGAGAGATCACGCTGCGCGGCAAGGTGCTGCCCATTGGCGGATTGAAGGAAAAATTGCTGGCCGCGCATCGCGCCGGCTTGTTCGAAGTGATCCTGCCCAAGGACAACGAAAAGGATCTTGCTGAAGTGCCGGAGAATCTGCGTACCGCCATGAAGATGCACTTCGTGGATACGATGGACCAGGTGCTGCAGATTGCGCTCGAGTCCGCCCCGCCACAGATTGAAGAACTGGCGAATCAGCCGATCGCGGCGCAGCTGGCGAATACAACGCCGGAGCCACCCGCGGCCCATCAGTAAGTTAAGATTCGTTCCGTGGAGACGTAGCTTCGCTACGTCTCTTTTTTTGCACAAGACTCATTCCACTCTGAAAATTTTAGTGGTGGCGAGACGTTGCTGAGCAACGTTTCTACGCTCGTCCTCGCATACGCTTACGAATCAGGCGCAGCGCAGCTTTTCGCACAGAGCCGCCAGCGACCGCTCTACACAATCGGTGAGCCAGGATTGGAACGGGGCGCGATCGTTTTCCGGGATGGCGGTGAACCGAATTCCCGCGGCCTGGTTCGTGGTCCATACGACCCGGCCCGATGCGTGAACCATCGCTTCGCTCTCGGGGAGGGAAAAGCGCAGGTCGATTTCGTCCCCGGCGCTTAGATGAGTCCCGGAAGATCCGAGCCGGCTGCAATGGGTCACGATTCCGGCTCCGCCTTCACTCAGGTTGGTAACAATCACTTCCGCATAAGGCTCGGCATGGGTGCTGATGGTCGCCAGCAGGTCAACAGGCTCGCGGTGCTGCTTGCGCCGGCGCGCGACGGTGGCGCAGTAGGCCGCGCGCAGACAGCGCTCGATCTGCAACGTAGATGGCGGTTTGTGAATCAGGAAGAGCACACCTGCGGCAAAGGCCTGCCGCAGATCGAGTAAGTCGCGAACGATCGCCACCAGGACACACTCACGATTGAGCTTCGAGCGGCGCAGCGCGGAGAGGAAATCCGCCAAATTGCTGATCTCGCGCCAGTCGAGGATGATGACATCAAACTCCTGGGAGTCGATCAGTGCGGCCGCTTCGTCGCAATTGGCGGCGATCCTGGGGGTCACTTGAAACTGGGTCAGAACGCTACGGGTGGTACCAAGGAATTGCACGTCGGAGCAGAGCACCAACGTCTGCATCGGGAGAATGGTTTTGGGGCTTTCCATATTCGATCTCTCTGTCCTGATGTAGCAACTATCGGCTCAAGGCTTTGCCAAGTTGAGGGTTAGCGGAAACCGGGCGAGGCGGCGGGGATTACCTTGGTTCGTGGAAGGACTGAAGTTCCGCCCTTGGCAGAGTTCGGAACGGTCTCACCCAGAGACGTAGGTGAGATACGTCTCTACGGCGCACTCCGGTTGCGTTTCAGCGTGCGCCGTCGCAGACTTGGGTGGAGGTAAATAGCGTGACTATCCCGGTTCGCGGTACGGCTGCCCTGTTGACGGCGGCGCTGATTGTCGTTGTGACCTTCGTATGGCTTCCGGCCTACCGTTGGTTTCTGCTGATCAGCATTGGCATCGGCGTCGTGGTATGGGGCGGGCTGAGCCTATGGCACAAGCTCCACCCGGTGAGCGAAGAAGACGTGCACAATAAACGCCCGCTGGGACTGAGCTAGTCGACTGCCTGCGAGGCTTGCCTGTGCGCCGCAGTCTTGCCAATTCCGGGAGCACCATTGCAAACTGAAGCATGAGGGTCCTCTCCCGGTTTCTCGCCTCCGCTGCCAATCCCGAGCACTTCCTTCCACCTACGCTTCCTGAAATTGCCTTCCTGGGACGCTCCAATGTGGGCAAATCCAGTGTCATTAATTCTCTGGTGGGAACCAAGATGGCGCGTACAAGTTCGACGCCCGGACGCACGCGCAGCATTAACTTCTTCGAGGTGCGCTGGCCGGGAAAACCGGAGCCGGAGTTGATCTTCGCCGATCTGCCGGGCTATGGATACGCCAAAATCTCGCGCGAAATCTCGCAGGAGTGGCCGAAGTTTATCGAACCTTATCTGCTGGAGCGCCCAACATTGGCATTGTGCGTGGCGCTGATCGATGCCAATGTGCCGGCGCAACCCAGCGATCAGCAATTGCTCAGTTTTCTGAGTTCCCATGGGCGGGAGTTCGTGCTGGTCGCGACCAAGTGCGATCGCATGTCGAATAACCAGTTGCAGCGCTCGCTCCGCGCACTGAGCGATGAACATCAGGCGGCGCGCGTGCTTCCTTACTCGTCAAAAACCGGGACCGGGCGGGAGGAGTTGTGGAAACAGATCCGGCAGGCGGCACAAGCGATGGCGGCGCCGCTAGGCCCGGGTTAAATCACTCTCATCTCGAACCGCGTAGCGCCGCTTCTTAATCTTTCCTCGCATTTCTCCGATAAGCAATAGAGACGTCGCAGTCTGTACGTTCGTCGAGGCTGCTGTGAACCAAGGGCTCATCGATCGCGTGCAGCGAGAGACGTGGATCGCAACTTTCCAGATGGAGTTTGCCAATGGCTCCGGAAATCGACGATGGCATCGCTTATCTGATGGCATTAAAGCGCGGGGCGAACGCCGCAGCGCCCGCGCCGGCGCGTGAGAATCCGGCGGGAACCGAGGGAGAAGCGCCAGCGTCGGGAGCTCATGAGGGTCCGGAAAAGCGCCGCAGCCCGCGCTACAAGTGCGAAGGCAGCGCCGAGATGTATGAGGCTGGCTGCGAAGTTCACACCTGGGCCACCTTCACCGACATCAGCCTGCACGGCTGCTATGTTGAGGCGCAGGCAACTTATCCGGTGGGCACGGTCCTGCGCTTGAAACTGGAAGCCAACGGGCGGAAGGTTGAAGCGACGGGCAATGTGCGGGTCAGCTATCCCTACCTTGGGATGGGAATCGCGTTTGCGGAGATAAGCGAGGACAACCGGGACCGACTGAAGGAACTGGTTCAGTCCCTGGCAAGACCGTCGGTGATCATAGGGCCGGGTATCGCATCGACCTTGCCGGCGCTGGGCAAATTAGAGGGATTGCCGGAGATTGACGATCCAAAGGCCGCATTGCAAGCGTTGGTGGAGTTCTTCGAAGGCCGGCAGTTGCTCATGCGCGAGGACTTCGTGAGGATCGTGCGCCGGAGCCAGAACGCAGAGACCAGGCACTGAGGAAAACGGGTTTAAAAACGCCGCATGCCATCCGTTATGATGATCGGGCATGTCTCTCTACCTGATTACCGGAGCGGCGGGGTTTCTGGGGTCCGCGCTTTCACGGGCGCTGCTGGAGCGCGGCGAGCAAGTGCGCGGCGTCGATAATTTTTCCACGGGCAAGAAGGAAAATATCGCCGAAATCCGCGACCGGATTGATTTTCACGAAGCCGACCTGCTCGACCTCGAGGCTATGCGCCGCGCCTGCGATGGCGTGGATTTCATTCTGCACCAGGCGGCGATTCCATCGGTCCCGAAATCCGTGCAGGATCCGCTGGGAAGCAACCGGGCCAACGTGGACGCGTCCGTGAATCTGCTGGTGGCGGCGCGCGATGCGAAAGTGAAGCGCGTGGTCTATGCGGCATCCTCCTCCGCTTACGGCGATGCGCCGACGTTGCCCAAGCACGAAGAGATGAAACCGGATCCGATCTCGCCGTACGCCGTCGCCAAGCTGGCCAGCGAGCATTACATGCTCTCGTTTTACCGCTGCTATGGATTGGAAACGGTTTCGTTGCGTTACTTCAACGTCTTCGGCCCGCGGCAGGATCCCTCGTCTCCGTATTCCGGCGTGTTGGCGAAATTCATCACCCAGATGTTGCGCGGGGAGCAGCCAACGATCCTTGGCGACGGAGAGCAAAGCCGGGACTTCACGTACGTCGACAATGCAGTCCAGGCGAATTTGCTGGCCTGCCAGGCTCCTTCCGCGAAAGCCGCAGGGAAGATGTTCAATATCGCTACCGCACGCCGCGTTACTTTGAATGAAACCTTCCGGCTGCTGCAAGGACTCACGAACTATTCCGGCAGTCCCAAGTACGGGCCGGAACGTGAGGGAGACATCAAGCACTCGCTCGCGGATATTTCGCGCGCTGAAGCTGCCCTCGGATACAAACCTACTGTCGATTTCGAAGAAGGTCTGCGGCGCACGGTGGAGTGGTACCGCAGCCGGTAGGAGTTTCGACTTTCGGCTCTCGCCTTCCACTTGCGGCACAGTGATTCGTATTTCATTTGCCCCCTACCAGATTGTGCCATTACGTTCGTTATCTACGTTGCGATTACCGCGCACCCTACAGTGGAAGACATGACGCTTTCTTCGATGGTAGTTTCGCGGGACTGGCAGGAAGTGAGTGTATTGGAGTGCATCCTCGGCGGGCTGCACATGGAAGTTGCGGTGGAGGAAGATCCGCAACGGGCGATGACACGGCTGACGAAATCGAAGGTCGACGCGCTGATCGTCGATTGCGATTTGAAGGGCAGCTCGCAATTCCTGCAGAAACTGCAGCGTGTGGAACGGCGCGCCAATACCGTGCCACTGGTCATCATGGGGGCACCGCAATGCCAGAATCGGCTGGATGAAACGGGCGCGATGTTCGCCTTTGAAAAGCCGATCTCCGTGGAGCAGGCCGTCCGGACTCTGTCGGCGGCGCGAAGCATGATTCTCGATGGACGCTTGCGCTATCACCGCGCGGGCGCGCAGGTTTCAGTTTCGGTGAGCGGGATGGGATGCGAGAAAGCGGAAGGCTACCTGGTCAATGTGAGCCAAGGCGGGATGCAGATTTGCACCGAACAGCCTTTTGAAACCGCAGCACCGGTTCAGATCGCGTTCGAATTGCCTGGTACGGCTTCGACGGTCAAGGCCCGGGCAGAGGTCGCGTGGCAGGATCAGAGCGGACATATCGGCATTCGCTTCGTGAAGATCAGCGCGAAGCAGCAGCGGACGCTGCAGTTGTGGCTGGCCCAGCAGTATTTTGCGAATTAGCGATCGCGGAACCTATTTCCCCTAATTTCATTCCGGGTTAGCGAAACCGATCGTCTTCAGGGTCCTCGTCTTCCGAGGTGATCTCGGCCAGGCGGGCGAGGCGGACTCCCAGGCTTGCGCCCCCGAACATCTTGAAAAACACCCAGTAGAGGCCGGCGACGACGATCGCTGCACCCGACACCATGGTGGCCGGCCATTTCGGAGCCTCTCCGGCAATGGAGAGGAAGATGATCACAAACAAGAGCAGCGCGGCGAACACAACGAGCGAATTGACGGTCCACGCGAGTCTTCGACCCGAGAGCGGTTGAAACAGCCAGTCCAACTCAACGGGAAATGAGTGAGAATCCTGTTCCACCGGCGCTGCAGGTTCCGAAACAGGGACAGGAACGAACGCTGCCGCAGCGCGAGCCTCAACCCGGGCTGCGGGAGCCACATACGTATTCCTGGGGGGTAGGGCGGGTTTGGGAGCCTCCGGAGCCCGGATCGGGGGAGGAGGCGCCAAGACCGCGGCGGATGTTGCCGCTGCAGCAGCGGCGAAGATAGGCCGTTCCTTGTCGGTAGGCAGCGACAGGCCCTCGAGCATGTTGCCGAAGATCCATTCGTCGATCAGGCGCACCGTCTGGGCGGGTAACTCGAGAAAACGGATGCCGCAGCGTCCGGAGAACGTAGACCAGACCACCTCTCCCCGGGTATCGATTCGGAGCCGCGGATAGCGAAGCTCGAAGCGCACCCGGAGCTGTTGGCGCGGGCGGACGGCGGTCACGGCATGGACCGTAATGCCATCGTGGGTCAGGTTGCGGACGACCCCGCCGTTGGCATGATCGAGGGTGACGTAGGTGAGCGTGCGCAGTTCATGCCGCCGACGGCGGCGCTGTTCGCGCGAGGGAGAGGGTGCTACTGGCATAACTACCAACCTCCGAAATATCCCCAGGACGGTCTATTCGGCTAAAAGCTTGTTTTCTGTAGAATTTTAGACGCCCAGCCGAGAGGGGGCTTAGTGCCTGAGATGGTTCGGTTGGGGGCGGGGCCGGGGAGAGCCGGGGGGGGTAGATTGCCCTTACGGCTGGACATGTCCAAAAGGTCAGGGCCCGATCATTGCAACAGAGCAAAAAGACCGTTACCTTACAAGTGGCATAGTGTCACGATGGCGACTGTTCCAAGCAATCCGGACAGCGAAAGTTCGCTGGCGTCCCCGGAAAAACCGGCATGGCCGCGTGGGTCGAATAGTGTCCTGAGCGTGTCGGGCGTAAACGCCGAAGTGCTCGACCCGGTCGATGGAGAGAAGGTCGCGCCTTCGCAACGGGATGCGCTACAGGTGTTGCTCGCCTTTTCGGCGTTGCACGAGCAGGTGCGGCGCAGGAAAGCGCTGGCCGCGAAGCGTAAAGGTTTTGAAGTTGTCGCGGCGCCGGAGTTCGAGCCCGAAGAACAGTTCGTTCTGGATGATGTGCTGCAATTGGTCGCCGAACGGGCGGTTGCAATCACAGGCGCGGACGGATTGGCGATCGCACTCGCGGAAAATAATGCGATTGTGCTGCGCGCGGCGGCGGGAACGGTGCGGCCTGACATCGGCGCGCGGATCGACCGCGACTCCGCTTTCACCGGTGCTTCGTTCCGCAACGCTCAGACTGTTATCTGCGACGATACGGAAACCGATTCTCGCGTCAATCTGCAGGCATGCCGACGGCTGGGCGCGCGCTCCATGGTTGCCGTCCCGCTATGCGGACGGCGGCGCGTAATCGGACTGCTGGAGGCGTTCTCCACCTGGCCATTTGCCTTCAATGACAGCGACGTCCAGAACCTGAGCTTGCTGGCAGAGTTGGTCGTCGGAGCGCTCAAGCCGGAAGATGAGGACCGTTTCGCGGAATCGGCCCAGATCGCGGCAACGCAGTTGGAATCGGCACCGGCAGCAGCGAGCGTCCCAACAGCCGTCACAGCGGTAATTACCCCAGCAGCCCCGGTTGTATCGGCTCCCTCCGCACAGACCGCGATACCCGCACCGATTGCCAAGGAATCATTACCCGCGCCGGTAACACAAGCGCCACCGACTCCAGCGCAGGTGGCCCCTGCGATTCCGGTTCCGACCGCTCCGGTGAAAACCACTGTTGAGCCAGCAACAAAAGAAACGGCACAGCCTGCGGAGACTCCGGCGGGGTCTACCGCGCGTCCGAAGAAAGAATTCACTTTCGACAAGATTCCCGAATTTGAAGGAGTAGTGGCCGAACCTGCGCCGCAGCTCAAGTTTGGTCAAGCAGAGCCGGAGAAGGCCCACAATCGCGCGTGGGTTCCGGTCGCGCTGATTTTCGCCGTAATCGCATTGGCATTCACTATCGGAATCTGGGTGAAGTGGCGGGGACAAGCGGGCGCGGAAACGGTCGCAACCCCGAAATCTTCGTCGGCTGCGGTCGAGAATCCATCGGGAACGACGGCGACTCCCACCCCGACCTCGAGCGGTGCGCCTGCTGCGAATGCGAATAATGATCTAAGCTCGGAAACCGAGGAAGCGGCGATCACTCCCGCGTCTCCTGCGGAACTGTCGAAATTCCCGAAGATTACCGGAATCCGCCATTGGTCGTCAGCGGATTCCACGACGATCGTGCTCGACCTCGAAGACCAGGTGCAGTACGAGGCGCATCGGCTGACCGGGCCAGACCGTATTTATTTCGATTTGCACGACACGCAACTAACGCCGGAGCTGAGCGGCAAGTCGATCGAAGTGGGGGATGCGCTGCTGAACCGGATTCGCGTCGCGCAGCCTGTGTCGGGGATGACCCGCATCGTGCTGGAGACGAAATCCAATCCGAATTTTTCTGTCAGCCTCGAACCAAATCCCTACCGTCTGGTGGTAGAGGTTCGCAAAATCGGAGCAGCACCGAAGGGAGCGGTGAACCTGTTCCCCAACCTGGATGAGGAAAAGGCGCGGCTGTCGATTGTCGTGCCACCGCCGACAAAGGAAGACTTGCAATGGCGCGCTCATGTACCGAAGCTGCGCATCGTGGTGGACGCCGGGCATGGCGGGTGGGATCTGGGAACCGTTGGCAAGCGTGGATTGCTCGAAAAAGACCTGGTGCTCGAGATTTCGGAACGGCTCGGGAAACTGCTCGAAAGCCGCCTGGGGATGGAAGTTGTTTACACGCGGCTTGACGACAACTACATTCCGCTGGATGAACGGGCGGAAATCGCGAACCAGGCACAGGCGGATCTTTTCATCTCAGTACACGCGAACTACAGCGATTTGGCATCCGCGCGCGGGGTAGAGACTTATTACACGAGCACATTCTCCGCTCCCGGACCGAAAGATGCGGATGGCGGCGCGCCCACCAACCCGAAGAGCCCGATGCCGAAGCTTTCGGCGGCTGATCTTCACGAGCGCAACGAACAGTCGCGACAGCTGGCCGCCAGCGTTCAACGTTCGTTGTACGGAACGCTATCGCAGGAGAACCCGGGACTTCGCGACCGTGGCATCAAAGAGGCCGGATTTGTCGTCCTCACCGAGAGTGCGATGCCCGGAATTCTGGCGGAAGTCAGCTTCGTCAGCAGTCCCGCCGACGAGCAGAAACTGCGCAGCGATGGATACCGGGAACAGATCGCCGAAGCGCTCTACCGCGGGATCGCGAGGTATGCGGTCAATTCGCATAGCGTGAAGGTGGCGGCGAAGTAGGGATTCCGCTTTCCACCCTTAACTTGCTGCTGATCGTTGTTGTCGGGGCTGCTCTCTCATCTCCGCTTTTTGTTTTCACTCCGCGAGTTCGGCTGTTCTGAGGGCTTCTTCCAAGGGCAGATTCGAAGATGGACCGGATTCGATAATCCGCCAGCCGTCGTCATAATCGCGAAATCCCACGGTTGACCTATAGCGCTGATCGGAGGAGTAGAGCGCGGCTCCGATCTCGTTTAGTGGAATCCACTTCCAAGTGAACTCCACCTGGGCGACACTTCCCTGCTTGCTCACACCGGTGATGGCGACCATCTCTCTTCTTGCGACTGGAATGGCGAACGTCGGCTTGGTCGCTTCTTGTTCGGAGATCAGGGTGCGTACCGTTTCGACGCCGGATGGAGTCAGCAGAATGTCCCAGCAGGGCGGCGGAGCCAGTCCGGCCGGGCATGCCGTAGTGGCGGCGGAGATCCATCCGTGATGCTGCAACACCAGCGTTTCCGGCGCGAGATAGTCCTTGCTGGAGACGATGCCGGTTTGCACCCGGAGCGACTGCTGCGACCGGAAGGTATCGGAGAGCTGGATCAAATCGGCAGCCAGGCGGCGCGAGAGAACGTCGCGCGGAGAACAGGAGGTCAGAAGTACCACCGCCGAAATCAACGTGAGTCTTTTTCTCATCGAGCTGCTAGGAAGACAGGGATTGCCGAACGATGACACGCTACGTGAAAATCATCGACCTGCGATTGTAAACAAGCGGGAGCGTTTGTGCGGGAGGAAAGGATGAGAGGCAATCTGCCCGTCAAATTGAGCGGACCAGCGGCCGGGAATCTGTGTAGAACATGCGGGGCAGCGGCCTTCCGGTGTGAGCTTGTAATCGCGGATGCGGTATCCGTGGCGCCGGATCAGAACTTCGCGGCATTGCGGACAGCGGGTGTCTTCGAGGTCTTCGACCATCCCGGGAAGATTGCCGGCATAGATATAGCGCAAGCCTGCGGCGCGGCCAATTTCCGCGGCGCGCAGCAAGTCTTCAGGAGTGGTGTCGCGCTGGTCGTTCATTTTGTAGTCGGCGTGAAATGCCGTCACATGCCAGGGAATATCGGGTGACACGCCGGCGACGAATTCGGTAAGGCGCTGAAGTTCATCGGAGGAATCGTTGAAATCCGGAATCAGCAGCGTGACGATTTCGAGCCACAAACCCATCTCATGCAGGCGGCGAACCGTGTCGAGGATCGGGCCGATGCGTCCGCCGAGTTCATGGTAATGGCGATCGTCGAAGCTCTTGAGGTCAACTTTATAGAGATCGATCCACGGGCGAAGGAGTTCGAGCACCTGCGGCGTGCCATTGCCGTTGGAGACGAATCCCGTAAACAGGCCGGCCGCTTTCGCTTCCTTGAAAATAGCGACGGCCCATTCGCTGGTGATCAGCGGCTCGTTATAGGTGCTGACAAGGACTTTCGCGCCCTGCGCAAGGGCATCGCGGACGAGACTCTCTGGAGAAACCTCAATCGGCGGCGAGACAGCATTCGGATCTCGAAGCGCTTGCGAAGTGACCCAGTTCTGGCAGTACCCACAGTGCAGATCGCACCCGAGCATACCGAAGCTGTAGGCGAGAGCTCCGGGATAGGCATGAAAAAACGGTTTTTTCTCGATGGGATCGCACTGCATGCCGGCCGTGTATCCCCATGGGACGTAAAGTTTTCCGCCGCGATTGAAGCGCACCTTGCAAACCCCTGCTTGCCCTTCTGGAATCGGGCAGCAGTGGCCGCAGGAGAAACATCGGAGGCGGTTGTTCTCAAGCTTCTCGCAGAGCGAAGGGTCGGTCTCACGAACTCGTTGATCGAGGATGGTACGAAGAGTGGGCACGTCGGATCTTTCTTCTATTTTAGCGCTGACGGAGGGAGGGGCGGCTGTTGGGATTAATGACCGGCAGGAGGCTTGGTGTTTGTGGTGTGCTGCTGAATCCAGTGATCGGCTTCCTGCTCGATGCTGGCTGCCTGGGCGCGAGTCAAATGCGAGCCGACGAACATGGCGCGATCCTTGCTGGCCTGGTCGCCGCCGGCCCGGGCAAGCACACTCCAGAAGTAAGCCTGGTTGTAGTTCACCGGAACGCCGCGCCCAGCCCAATAAATCGCGCCGAGTTTGGATTGCGCCGCGACGTTTCCTTGTTCGGCTGCCTTGGTCAGCCAGCGCACGGCTTCATGCTCACTCTGCTTGACGCCTTCGCCGTTGATATAACGAAGCCCCAGAGAATTCTGCGCGGCTGGATCACCTTTCTCGGCCAATCCGCGGAGTTGATCAAGAGATGCGGTTTCAACCGCGGGGCCCGAGGATGCCGTCGACGCACCAGTTGCGGGTGCCGGAGCTTTGGAGGAGGCCAACACGCTTTCGAGATGCGGCGCGGATTGCGCACGGACTTTGCGCTGCACCCAAGGAGCGAGATCACTCTGGATCCATGGTGCGAGCGCATATCCAAGCACCATAGCGATCACTGCTGCTGCGCCAACCAGCAGCATCAGCAGTGATCGGGGCAAGCTGATGCCGTGCGGGTCGGTCGATTCCCCGCCCTCGCTCTTCTCCGGAGCTTCTGCTGGATTGGAGGCGAATAACACGCTGCCAGGAGCGGGATCGAAGCGAATCGCTGGCGTGGAAGGCTCAAGCGCCGGCAGACTTTCGGCGCGCGCCGCACGGTTCACGGCGGCGAGAATGGTGTCGGCGAGGCGTTGTAGAACTTTACTGTCGCTTTCGGTGAATGCGCCGGACTGGGCGGAGAAGACTTCCAGCAGGCCAATCGATTTCTCGCCTACCCTTATTGGAACCGCGACCATGGAGCGGAGACCGAGAGCGCGGCAGCTCTCGCGATCCACGCGCGAATCGATCTCAGTATCATCGCAACGCAAGAGCCTTCCAGTACTCACACACTCTCCGGAAAAGCCCGATCCGCTTTGCAGGCGGGCGCCCACCGGCGGCGCATCAGGTCCGGAACAGGCGCGACAGACCATGTAGCTGGGATCTTCGTCGATGAGTGCGATGGCCGCTCCTGAAGCACGGACCAGGCTCTGGGCGCGCGTGGCGATGAGAGGCAAAGCCGCCACGAGATCGGCACCGAGCCCTTCTACCTCGCGTTGCACAGCGGTCACGCCAGCGAGCGTATCGGTGTAGTTGGGACGCATTGGAAACTGGTCATGGACAGGGACGGCGTCGGTGTTCGCAACGCCCGCCATAGCATTCAGGAATAACCATTCGCGAAGCCGGAGCAGGGAGATCGATTTCAGCTCGGCGAAGCGCAGCCCGGCACGGCCCGAGCTATTCGACCAGACGACCTGGCCAGTAGTGAAGATGTGATCGGAGCATTCGGCAAGGTCGAGGCAGAGATTGATCATGCTGCCGATCTGAAGCGGAGTATGGCAATGGATTGCAACTCCATCCTCGCTGATGTTCACGATCTCGTGCAGGTCAAGCGTGGTGGCTTCGGACTCGGTGCTGAAACTCGCGTATGCAGGCGTTTGAATCTGGTGCCGGACACGGCGACGGCGGTTCTGTTGCGTGGGCTTCAACGAGGACGTGATCGCAGCCATAGGGCCCGGGTGACCTTTGCTGCACCATATTAGCGCGAGAGTGTGAAAATGTATGCAGAGAAGATAGCTTTTAGGAAAAATCAGAAGGACGACAGCAGGCGCCTGGGGCCTGTTTCAGTCGACCGAATCAGGGGGACAAAATCAGGCGGCGCGGCCGGTATGTTGCGCCCGCTGCAGACTCGATATCCGGGAGATGGCAGCGACCATCATTCCAGACAGCAGCTGCATTGTTGCAACATCTTTGTCGTCGAAGGCACCCGGAGTCGAGGACAGAACCTCAAACACTCCCAGGGTTCGGCGGTAGTGGCGAAGCGGCGAAACCAGGATAGAGCGAACCCCCAGACGGCGGCAGCTGGCCAGGTCGACTCGCGGGTTCCGCTCGGCATCGTGGCAGAGCATGATCTCTCCCGACCGGACGGCTTCGGCTGAGATTCCCCCCTCGGTCTGAAGGCGGACACCGAGGTCGGGAGCGGTGCGTCCGGCGCGGGCGCGGCACACGATTTCTTCCCCGGAACGCAGCGCGATGGCCGCTCCGGTGGCGCCCGTAAGTTGCTGAGCGCGCTCGGTGATAGCGCTGATTGCCGGTTCCAGATTGAGCTCGGCGGGATGAATTTCAATCTCTTCCACACCCGTTACGGCCCGGAATCCTGAGGCGGGGTGCACGGCATTCGCCACCCGCAGCTGGCTGCGCAGTTCAAGCGACGAAATACGGGAGTGATCGGCGACGTCAATCGCGGTCGGGTCGGGAACGGTACGCAGCAGGTCCCGGACCAGGTTATTCAGTTCGCAGTCGGTAATGAGGTGTGCAGTCTGCTGATTACGCAGCGATCCCCCAAGGACGCGGGACAGGCTGATTACGACGGAGCTGCCACAGGCCAGGCACTGGGGCTTATTGTTGGCGCTGATCAGCTCGCACTGCACGCAAAATGTTGCAGCCTGCAAAGGGACAAAATTGACGTCCTTAAAAGTCGTGCCATACACAGAATTGCCAAACATGATTGCTTTCGTCCTCGGTTGGTGCTGTCGAAGGTAAATAGATCAATCTAGTGGAGTAAGTAACGATAGAGATTCCCATGTGGAAAACTGCAACGAATTGCATACCGAATCGTTCAATCGAGAGGGATATTCTCAATGCCGGCACGGCCGCGTGAGATTGGCGGGAGAAGCCCTACAGGGTTTTTCGGCTTTTTATCGGGCTTTGGTGTTTGATTTCCAGGAGCGACTCGGCTATCCTTGACTTACTTTCGGCCGTCCAGGCCGCGAGCACTGGGGGATACCATGGAATGGACAGCACCTGCTTTTGAAGAAGTTTGCTTGAACTGCGAAATCAATTCCTACGCCAGCGCCAAGCTGTAGATCGCACTCTTCTCACGCCACCTCCTCCTTCTTCGTTTCCGCGCGCATTGAGACAATGCGTGCGATGCGAGTGGAGGCGTGTCCATCCCATAGCGCTGGAGTGCGCGTCCGAGGAAAGTTCCACCGATTTTCCAAGATCGCTGTAGCGGCCTGAGCCAGGCGATTCACATCCCTCCCCACCAACTGATTCGTTCCCTGCTGTATCGTGATGGGCCGCTCGGTGTTCTCGCGCACCGTGAGACATGGGACACCGAGAAATGTCGTTTCTTCCTGAATGCCACCGGAGTCGGTAATAACCAGAGCCGCGTGGCGCTGCAGTCCGAGAAATTCCAGATAAGGCAACGGTTCAAGAAGGCGGAGCCGGGATTGGGATCCATTCGTCCGATCGACATGCAGAATTGAGCGGTGCGTCCGCGGATGAACTGGAAACAGTATTGTGGCCATCCGACTGAGCTCTGTCAGCGTGGAAAGCAAGGCGCGCATCCAGGGAAGATCGTCAACATTCGAAGGCCGATGCAGGGTTACAAGAACATACGGGGAAGGCAGATCCTTTGGGAGATGCTTCTCAGCGCGGGGAAGCAGTCGGACCAGAGTGTCGATCATCACATTGCCGACGAAGTGAATTTTCGCCGGGTCGATGTTTTCATTCAACAGGTTTTCGCCGGCATCTTCGGACGGAGTGAAGAGCAGATCTGAAACCTGGTCGGTCAGAATGCGGTTGACTTCCTCCGGCATGGTAAGGTCACGCGAGCGCAATCCAGCCTCGACGTGACCGACACGGATTCCGAGTTTCGAGCTGGCGAGCGCCGCGGCGACTGTGGAGTTTACGTCTCCGTACACCAGAACGAGGTCGGGCCTGCGATCGCGCAGCACGGGATCGAGGGCAAGTGAGACTTTCGTCTGCTGCTCGGTGTGCGTGCCGGAACCGACTCCCAAATTGAGGTCCGGGGGAGGAATCTCGAGTTGCCGGAAAAATACCTCGGACATCGCCTGGTCATAATGCTGCCCGGTGTGGACGAGAGTCTGGCGTACGTCCGGGTCGCCGCTCAAGGCGCGGAGCACCGGTGCCGCTTTCATAAAGTTTGGCCGGGCGCCAACGACGTGGAGGATATCCATGGGCAATTGGCGTGTTTATCCGGCTTGCGCCGCGATGAGTGGAGTGTCCTGGGCAAGGAGCGGAATCACGTGTGTCGATTGCGCCAGCGTCCGGGACAGCGCATCGGCCAGCGCGGTGGGGAAAGAGGCGGTAAGTAGATTGATGTCGAGTTGAAGATCGCGCGATGAATACGAGCGGTGCAGCAACAAAGTGCCGCGGCGGCGGGCGTCCGAACTCAGAAGGTCGAGAGCTACGGTCCAGACGGCTCCATCGGAAACCTTGGGAGCAGTCGCTTTGCTCCACCGGAGCGATGCAGCCGGGCGCCGCAAAGATGCGTCGGCGGAAAGTGGGATGACTTCGCCGGGAAGCGATTCCAACTTCAATTCGAAACTGTCGAAGTCGTTGCTGTCGAATGCGGCGATCAGGATACGGCGCACCTGTTCGTAATCGCGCGCCACCTTCAGTTCCTCGGTGGCTCGACGGATCGCCAGATTGTTCACAAAGATCTGCGGTTGATCGAGAGTGCGCTGCGCCACCCGCGCCAATTCCCCAAACTCCAGATAGCCGAGGTGCTGTACACCAATCCAGATGCCGATTCCGAGCACCGCGAGCACCAGTCCCAGCGAGCTTCCAGTGGGCCACAGCAGGAAGAGACTGAGCATCGCGAAGCCTGCAGACACGCCATAAAGCACGACCACGACCTGGCGGTGGGTCAGGCCATGTTGAAGCAATTTGTGATGGATGTGCTCGCGGTCCGCCGTGAAGACAGGACGTCCACCGATAAGGCGGCGCAGGATGGAGAGCGTCGTCTCGAGGATGGGCAATCCGAAAGAAACAATGGGAATTGCGACCGCGACGATGGTTGAAGCCTTTTGGGCGCCACTCAAGGCTAATGCGCTAAGCAGGAAGCCGATAAAGAGACTGCCGGAATCGCCGAGGAAGATCGTAGCGGGATTGAAGTTGAAACGGAGAAACCCAAGAATGGCGCCTGCCAGCGCGATGGTCATCACCGTGACAAGAGACGGTCCGTTCAGCAAGGCGACGACGAAAGCGACCAATGTGGAGAACAATGCCGAGCCCGCGGCCAAACCGTCGAGCCCATCGATCAGGTTAAAGGCATTTGTAATGGCAAGAACCCACAGCACAGTACAGGGCAGGCCGACATACCATGGGAGGACGCGAAAACCGAAGAGTACTGGGATGTTGACGATGCGCAGGCCGCCGAGAAACAGCATGATTCCGGCGACAGCCTGTACGGAGAATTTCACGTAGGGGCCGACCGGACGGATATCGTCGTACACACCGAGAAGAAAAATAAGGGTCGCGGGGCCAAGAATCGTCAGCATCGTAGTGAGGAACGAAGGACCACGAAGCGAGGGGTTCCGCATCGACCAGAGCGCTGCGACGCCCATGCTGAGGGCGAAGGATAGGAAAATCGCTACGCCACCGAGGCGTGGCAGTGGAGTCGAGTGGAGGTGGCGGTCCTGGGAAGGCACAGCAACCCAACCGCGAGCGGTTGCGCGATCACGCACCGACCGTGTCAATACAAATGACAGAAAGAGCGAGAAGAAAAACAGCCCTAAGCAGACCCCGGTCAACTACTTCACCTCGACAAAAGCGCCTGAAAAACCGACAGCTCTAACCCGGCAAGTATGGCAGCGCCGGCGTGCGGTTGATAATGAATAAGCAGATTCCGGTTGAGTTGAGGGTGAAGGAACTCTAGCAAGGCCAAAACCAGACTTTCAATTGTCCGGAAAGAAAAACCTGTGGAAAAGTCAGCCGGTAGTACGCGGGACGATGGGGCTCGCTAGCATCTGGCTGTGCTAGACTGCTGCTCAATCAAGATTGATCACGACCGAGGTCCAGGGATGCCGTTGGGCAAATCGGCAGCGGGTTTTTACTGCCAGATCTTAGCTGTCGCGCTCGTGACGAGCGCGGTTTCACTCGCACAGCAGAAAGCACCAGCAAGCGGTCAACCCTCCGCCGCGGGCGAGCCTCTCCCAGCAGCCGTGACTCCCGGGCAAGCGGCCGTCGGGCTACAAAATCCGACCCCGACGAAGGAAGCAAATGGGCAGCCGGCCGCGGACTTTCCGGCGGCATCATCGTTAGTGAAACTGGGTCCCGGCGATCTTCTCGAAGTGAACGTGTACAACGTTCCGGAACTGACTACCAAGGCGCGAGTCAGCAGCCAGGGCGATGTATATCTTCCGTTGATCGATTACGTCCACGTTGATGGGCTCACGCAGGAAGAAGCCCAAGGCCTCATCGAAAAACGATTGGCGGATGGCGGATTTGTCCGTAATCCGCATGTGACGATTTTCGTGGACGAGGCATTCTCTCAGGGCATCACGATCCTGGGAGAGGTGACTAAGCCCGGTATTTACCAGGATATCGGCGACCGCAAGCTCTACACGATCATTTCGCAAGCGGGAGGGTTCACCCCGTCCGCATCACGGAAGATTGCCATCATCCGGAAAGACAGGCCTGAACCGATCCACCTGGATCTACCGCGAAATCTGGCGGACGATTTGAGTGGAAACATCGAAGTCCAGCCCGGAGACACGATTACGATTCCGCGCGCGCCGATCATCTATGTGGTCGGAGATGTGGCGCGACCGAGTGGCCTGCTTGTCGATAATGGTTCGCTGACGGTACTGCAAGCGCTTGCCCTCGCGGGTGGAACAAACCATACGGCTAAGATGGGCGGAGTACGCTTGCTCCGGAAAACATCGGCCGGCATGACGGAAACGAGAATTCAGCTCAAGAAGATGCTGGAAGCCAAACTCCCGGATGTGACCCTGCAGGCGGATGACATTCTCTTCGTTCCGATCAGCGGCGGACGTGTGCTGGCTGGCAGAACGTTTGATGCGGCAATGTCGGCAGCGACGGCGGTAACAATCTACAGCGTCCACCCGTAAGTCTTACCACCAAACATCTCAGCGCGATCTGAGCAATTCATCGAGTACCTGCAGATATTTCTCCGCCGTTTTCTTCCGGGAAAAATGCTCGAGCACATAACTGCGGCCGTTTGCTCCGAGTGCCGCTCCGACGTCGCGGTTCTCCGCCAAATGCGCAATGGCACGTGCTAGCTGTTCCGAGTTTTCCGGTTCGATGACCACACCGGCATCTGCTGCTTCGACGATCTGACGAGCCTGACCGTCAACGCCAAGTATCAATGGGCGCGCACAAGACATGAACTCCAGCATTTTCGTGGGGATCACGGTTTTGAAGACGTCGGTTTTTTTCAAGAGGACGAGGCAAGCATCCGAGGCTGAGATAAAAGCGGGAATCCGCTCACGAGGTTGTTGATCGAGAAAGCGTACGTTCTCCAGATTGCGTGATCTCGCGAGACCCTGGATGCGGGATTTCTCCGCTCCCTCGCCAACAAGCATGAATTGCACTTCGGGATGGATGCGCGCAAGAGAGCCCGCGGCGTCGAGTAAAGTTTCCAAGCCGTGCGCCATGCCCATCGTCCCGACATAACAGATGAGGAACTTGTCTTCCATTCCAAGCTCGCGCCGGAAGCTGTGATTTGCGGTCTCGGGCTGTGGCGAAAAGAGATCTGATTCGACGCCGTTTTCGACAACCGCGATCCGTTCGCGCGCTACGCGCCAACGCTGCACGAGGTGTTCGCGGAAAGCGGGCGTGACCACCACGATGCGATCAGCCCGCTCGTAAAGGAATCCAGCGATACCTTTTAATGATTGATGAAGGATGGAGTCTTCGTTGCCCATCCCGACCGCGGTGAGCGATTCGGGCCAGAGATCGCGGACTTCGAAAATAAACGGGATTTGACGGGTGAAAGCGATCCACCAGCCGACCAGGCCAACCAGAAGCTGAGGAGAGGTCGCGATGACGATGTCAGGCCGAGGAAGCGCCAGGCCGCGGAGAGCTGCGGAGAGACAGAAGCTGGCGTAGTTGCGCATGCGCTCGTGGGCTTTGCGGTTGGGCAGAGGCCAGAGCCAGGTGCGGTAGAGATCGATCATTCCAGAACTGGGGGCCCGGCCATCGCGTGGTGCGGTCGGAGCGTCGAGTGAGTGCGGATCAATTCGTTCGTGGTTGATGAGACGCCGCAGCCGCGGACGCCACTCAGTTGGGACGACGCCCGTGGGGTGATTTGGAAATCCCGTCAGGATCGAAACATGATGGCCGGCTTGCGCCCAATGGCGGGCAAGTTCAGCGGCGCGGGCCGCAGGCGCGCCCATCTCCGGCGGATAGTATTGTGAAACGTAGAGGATCTTCACGCGAACTTGGAAGATTATCAGGCTATCGGGCCGGGCGCTCGGGATCGATCTGTTCGCGGTAGAGGCTATCTGGGAAACGCCTTTTCTGAGACTTCTTGCTCGAGGCGGGGAAGACAGTGGTGAGCAATGTTTCAACGGCGGTCAGTAATGGCTGAGCTTGAACGCGCTTTTGTATAAGAGTGCGCGGGTGCGATTGGCGCGGCTGTGTGTGTAACGTTCCCAACGATCCGCCACTCGTGCAAACGAATCTTCCGCCGTGAGCCGGTGCATCATCCGCAACTGCACGATGTGAAGTTTGTGATAAAAACTGCTGGCTACCATGGGTAGGCGGGTGCCCGACTGCTCGTAGAGCGACCAAAATCCGAGGTCGTAACGGTCGAGATTCCGAAGCAGGGTTTGTACGGCGCGCGAAAACAAGTCGCGCGCTGGTGTCTCCTGCGTAGCGAGGAAATAGTCATACACACCCCAGACCGCCCAGATGAATCCATTCAAGATGTGGGTGGGCGGAGAAACGATGTACTCCTCGAACCACAGGTCTCCGCGATCGTCGGTGTAAGCGACTCCTCCGGCCTGAATCGGCTTGTAAAACGCGTCCAGCGCGCGGCGGGCGACTTCCAGATACTTCGCGTCTCGCGATTGCTGGTGCGCCCGGACGAGAACAGAGATGCCCTGTCCCTGTGCCAGCGCGGAATACCACGGGGCTTTTAAAGTGTCGCGATATTCCCAGTCGAATTGATGGTTCCACACTTCGACGCCGTGGGGATTTTTCTCCAGGCTGGAAACCAGCCAATCGGCGACCAGCAGGAATTTCCGGCGGCGCTCCGTATCGTTGGTGAGCCGGAAAAGGTTGTAATTGCCAAGCCCGTATTGCGCAATTGCGATGGGATTGTATTGGCGGCCAATTGCGCCCCTGTAGTCGAGTTGCGGAACTCCGGAAGAATCGTAGGGTCCGGCGTAATCGGCCTTCTCCGTGAAAGGCATGTAGTACTCGCCCAGTTCCGTAGTGGTCAAGCGCGGGTTCACAGCCGGATGATCGTGCCAAAACGTGAGCTGACTATTTCCACCAAGAAGATAGGCGCTGAAGATGCGTCGGTAATAGGCGAAGGTTGGCAAGGTCGGCGCTTCTGGACGGGACGCCCGAATCAGAATCATATACGGCAGGAAAGTGACTCAGGTACCTACGCAAAACAAAGATGTCACCATGTCGTCGGAATGAACAGCTACGGTGGTCGCCGCAAGAAATGAAGTGGAGTTGTCGCCGTCTGGAAGGATCGCATTTCCGTACTGAAATAGGCCCATTGGCCATGAATCTTTCTTCCATTTGAGTTGCGATTCCCATGCGGTCAAAGCGGATCCGCCGTAAATTCTGACCAAACCGTCGCGATTTACCTCGCTGGGCTCAGCCATGGTCGAAAAAAATACGCGCTCGCGGACGCGGCATCCATAAATAGAAGAACTGTTGATGGATGCAAGGCGCGTGAGATTTCCGCTGCGATCCAGGCGATAAATGTAATTCTGTTCCAACGGCGTGTCTGAGGAGAAATACAAGCCATCGACCGCGGGCACGAAAGCAACGGCTCGGGCCTGCTGGTTCCCTTTCAATACGGTTTCGACGCGGGAGAAATCGTTCGAGGCGCGGAGGATGCGGCATTCGTCCCCGTAATCGCCGGTCAACACCCATAGGCATTCTTCCCAGGGATCGTGCACGATGTTGTGGACGTGGCGGATTTCACTTTTCGGGAATGTGTAAGCAACCTGCCATGATGTTCCGCTGTCGGAGGATGCATAGACATGGACTTCGTCACGCGCGGAATTATCGAAGTACTCCCCCCAAAACAGCGCTCCGTTCGAAGTAACTGCGACGTGAAGGGGTCGGGTTCCCCTGGCGATGATGTGGGTGGCACGAAACTCCCGCTCTCCGGGTCGAAGCGAAACAATCGCTCCCGCGACCGCACCCACGAATGCACCGGAAGGCAGAACAGCGAGAGCGTGAAATCCCGCGCGAAAGAGGCGCGCGCTCAGGCGACTGGTCACCGCAAGCCGTCGAGTCCATTCTGGACGATAGCTGCCGACCGATTGCCATTCCAGATGGGACGGGTCGGAAATTTTCGCGCGTAGCAAGGAGTATCCACTGGATGCGTATAACTCGTCGCCGCGCCAAGCCAATACTCGTATCCCGGGAATCCGGGCAACACGAGTCAGTTTCTGTGAATGATCCTCGGCCGGCTGTGGCATGGTTGCGGACGACAATCATACGTGATTGCATCGGTGTCCTGCGCGGAGGTGATCACCGACCATTCTCGTATTTTGTAGAGAAACGCAACATCCAAGTTGGGAAGCCCGTGGGTATTCTTGCGCCATGGAGTGTGGGCTTTCACGGGTCACCGTGGAGATGACTCGAGGTTGGCTCGGTCGCTTCCCTAAGACGCGTCGGAATTCTGCAACACCCAGCGGGATAATCTTCGTTTTGATTGTGGATTGCCACTGACTCGGCAGTGTTTGCCGATGCAGCGGCACTTTCGGCAGCCAATTTCTTGATTATCGCCTTACTCTGCTCGAAAACTTCTCACTTTATCTCGCGAGCGATTCTGGCAAATAACATGCTGACGATTTGAAATCCAGCGCTCGGCGAAATTTGACTTGGCTGAGCCGGAGGAACGAACGATGCTCAGCCAATGTGCCAACTCACAGTGCGCGCGGCCTTTCTTGAAGCTGCGCGAAGGAAAGCTGTTTCTGGTGGAAACGGACAGGCTTAGCAAGCCCGGGGAGGCGGCGCCGCCGTTTGTTCGCGCACGGCAACTCCTGCGCCAGGTGGAGCACTTCTGGCTTTGCGACTCGTGCGCACAACTCTATACCTTGATCTATGACCGCGAGCGCGGCGTGGTACTCGCTGCGTTACCGCGGCCGGTGAACAGCGTGACGATGAAGGCGGCGTCGACCGGGGTGGCTTAGCCGGGCTTCGCTTCTAAAAGCCGCCTATGATGGATGGGACCACCTAGCGGTACCCCTGCTTCCTCCAGGATTTCCAGTCGTCAGCAACGGTCCGCAGCATATCTTCGGACGCATTGTGCAACCACTTCCCTTTTTGCTTTCTCACGTAATTCAGGATCGCCCCCCGTGCGGTTTTGGTCCCCAGATGAATGTTCGCGGTTTCCCAGCCCATGGCCTCGAGCAAGCGCAACTCTTCCCCTTGGATTCTCAGAGTGGCGAGTTCGATCCGTGAGCAGTGCGGGCTGAGGCGGCGCACAATCCAGCGGCTGCGTAATTGAACGAACGGGTCGGGGCAACGGACGGCCCGGTTGATGATGGTCTGATAAAGGATCTCGGAAGGACCTTCGTGGCCCTTTGCCCAATAACAGGCTGAAGAAACGAGCGCTTTGGCCTCGCGGGCGATCCGGCCTCCTTTCCAATCGGCGATGGCCACGTAGCGGATATGGCCGAGGCTGCCCAGTCCTGCGACGCGCCGCGCAAGCCGGTACTTCAAATGGGGCGCCGGCATCAGGTGTTCGATGGCATCGATCGCACTGACCGGCACGTCTCCCCTTACGGTTTCAAGAGCGTCCATCTTGGCCCAGAAGTGGACAGGATCGCGCAGTTCGCTTTCGGCGATGAGGCGAAGCCATTCGTGCTTCTCGCCCAACACGAAGGGCTGGCCTAATGCGCGCAGTCCGGCGGTGTAGCCTTCCAGAATTGCGCTGCAGATATCTGTGCCTTTGAGACGGATGTGTCCAGCCTCTGACGCAAGATGAGCGCTCACCGCGAGTCGGACGAGATCATTAGCGAACGAGAGGGGATGGGCTTCGTCGAAATCGTTAACGCCCCAGATCAGGCGACCCTCGATGTCGCGCCAGGTGCCGAAGTTCTCCACGTGCAGATCGCCGACTGCCAGCACCTGCGGGGCCCTGGCAAGTTCTGGACAGACCTTCGGCCACACTTGCGCCCAGCGGTAGTAAGTCGCGCGCAGGAACGGGAAAACTCCTGCCTTCATGTTGTTGTGTTTGAGCTGCAGGTCTTTCTTAACGATCGGGGTACGGCAGCCCAGCCAATCTTCGAAGTGGCGGGTAGCTTTCACTACGTTCATAGCGCGAACGATAGTGGGTGGATCGGGAGGAAGTCAACGGCGTGGCGCCGGAGGTTTCGAAGTTTCGGGGTTTCAGGGTTCCGTGACTTCAGCGTTTCAATGTGGTGCGAAGTCCGACTTTCAACTCTGTTCGCGGTGCGGACTCTGACACGACCGCCGGAGGCTGGCCTAGGCTGGTTCTCCATTCGGGCCAGCGTCCGGCGATGTGCAGCACAGGCAGTCGGAACGCCAGGGTCACCGCGTGTGCTTGCGAACTTTACTTCTTGAAAAAGCTGGCGTTCTTCTCTACGAATTCCTTTTTGTCCTCGGGAACATCTTCGAGGGCGTGGATCGAGTCGGAAGTGCAGGCCGGAATGCAGGCGCCGCAATCGATACATTCTTCGGGATCCACATACATCTGCGTGGCCGCTTCATAGTCCGGCTCGTCTTGCTTGGGATGGATGCAGTCGGTGGGGCAGACTTCAACGCAGAGAGAGTCTTTGATGCAATTGTCAGTAATGACGTAGGCCATGATGAATCGGTCTCCAGTATGAGGAGCGCTTTCCGCCTCGCTCAAAAGGAGTTTAAGGAGCCGGAAAGAACCGGGGATGTGATGCTCATCACAAGTCGTTGTGCGTGAGTGCTGGCACTGCGACAATTCTGCACCGTTTGGCGTAGAGGTGTTGCTCCGTAAACGTTCGCCAGACGACGGTGCGGCGAATTCGTGTCGGCGAGAGAGTGAGTTGGGGTTAGATCGGAAGGCGGGAAGTAGGAGCCGGCGCGGCATCCGGGAGTTTGATTGGTATCACTGCGAACTGTGACCGGGATCACAGAAATACAAACCCGACCAGAGTTAAATAAGCACAATTGAACTAGGCCTTCTAGTCATAGGATCGCCCGGCTCCACCCACAGAACCCCACAAGCCGTTACCCCAGACGGCGGGAGCCGGGCGCTTCAAAGCCCCAGTCAGTAGTCCTTCACCCAACTTCGATTTACGGTTCATCCGCACGGGTCGCCCGTGTCAGCCGGAACACATTGTGGTGAGTCCGCCACACATTCAGCCCTCTTCGCCCCGACCCAAGTGATTCTTTTTCATATACATACGATCTGGTCATCGTTCTGCCTTCTGAGTTATCGATGGATTCGGAGGGGCATGATGGAACGGCGACGAAAACTCAACGCAGATTCGTTTCGGGCGAGATATGTGACCGCGGCTGCACTTCTCCTCACCGGTGTCCTTGCCCTTTCCCCCTTTGCGCAATCGCAGGCAATCAGTGATGCCCCCTCGCCACGCGTCGTGCTGGTCAGTATTCCCGACAGGAAGTTGGCCGTCATCGATGGCGGGTCTGTCATTGCAACCTTCGCCGTTGCCGTCGGCGCTCCTACTACACCGAGCCCGACGGGAGAGTTCACGATCGTAAGCCGGGTGGCGAATCCCACGTACTACCACCCTGGAACTGTCATTCCAGCCGGGAAAGGCAATCCTCTGGGCACGCGCTGGGTCGGGCTGAGCCAAAAAGGTTACGGGATTCACGGAACGAACGCGCCCCGGTCGGTTGGGCACGCGCAGTCGCACGGATGCATTCGGCTACGCAATCGGGACATGGAGCGGCTGTTCACCATGCTGCGGGTCGGAGACGTAGTGAGGATTCGCAGCGAACGCGATGAGCAGGTTGCGCAAGTGTTTGGCGGCTCTGAAGACGAGTTGGCGGACGCGCAACTGGCTACGGCGGCGATTGGACAGTAACCCAGAAACGATACTGGGGCACAGAAACTCAGGAGGACGTTATGCAAATGGCAATCACATTCATGGCAGTAGTAGCAGGGATGATCTTCTCGCTCGCGGTGGCACTTCTGGCGGAAGAACTGATTTTCGGACAAGTGTTCCGCCTGTTCTTTGCGCCGGCCAAAATCGCACGGCAGGCGGCGGTTGTAAAAGCGGAGCACAAGCCCTGAGCCGGAAAACGAATTCGAGCGCCCAGCTTAGAGCTTGGGACGAACCCCGTTCTCACAGCTCAATGCGCAGCGCTCAAAGATTGATCGAAAAGGAGAATGACGATGCTGGCGTTGAGGTACTTGCTGATGTGTGTTGGCCTCGGGATGATTCTCGCGGCTGTAAGCATTCTGGCGTATGACTTCTATCGAGAGATGATGTATCGACGGGCGCTGGCAGCACCCGAGGGTGGCGCCACACCCGTTGCCCCGCAGTGGCGCTGGCGGACTTCGGTGGCATTGGCGCTTCTGGCGTGGGGACCCATTCTGATCGCATTCAGCATTGTTGTGGTGCCGACCGGAATGGCGGGAGTCCGCGAGAGCCAGACGAGTGGGACATTACCGGGAACACTTTATCCGGGAGTGCATTTCGTGCTTCCTCTCATCGAGGAGGTGGCCCTGTTCGATACCCGAGACCAGGTCTTCACGACCGGAGTGGCGGAAGACGGAAAGGCGGCCGCCACCAATGTTTCCGGCAAGTCCCAACTGCTGGACGTGCAGGCGAAGGAAGGGTTGACGCTGGGCCTCGCGATTACGGTGCGGTACCGGCTCGATCCGAAACATCTCGACTACATCCAGAGCAATCTGCCGCGTCCGGTGGAGAAAGAAATTGTTCCGCCGATCGTTGCCAGCGTCTGGCGGGAATTGGTTCCGAACTACACGGTCCGCGATGTTTTCTCGGCCAGGCGCGAGGAAGTGCGGCAGCGCGCGGCGGGCATGATTACACAAAAGCTGGCGGCGGACGGAATCATCGTGAAGGAAGTGATGCTGCGTGATATCCAACTGCCCGAAGAGTATGCAAAAGGCCTGGAGACGCTTCTGTTGAAAGAGCAGGAAAACGATCGCATGAGCGTCGAGACCGAATTGAAACAGAAGCAGGTGAAGATTGCCGAACTCGAGGCCGAGGCCACCAAGGTGCAACAGATCAAGCAGGCTGAGGGCGAGGCCCAAGTCCACGTTTTACAAGCGAAAGGTGAAGCGGATGCGATGCAGTACACGCTTCCGCTGAAGGAGAAACAAATTCAGCAGAGCAAGCTGGAAGCGGAGGCACGTAAGGAGGCTACGATTCAGAACGCAGAAGCAGCGGCGCAGGCCAAAGTCATCGACAGCAAAGCGGAGACCGAACGCCGGAAGCTGCTGGCGGAGGCCGAGGCCGATCGGATTCGCGTGACGGCAGCGGCTGACGCGGAGCGGTTGCAAAGTGAGGCGTCGATCCTGAAGCAGAATCCGCTTCTCATCAACAAAATCGTGGCGGAACGGCTTTCGGACAAGCTGCAGATCATGATGGTTCCCGCAGACGGAAAGTTCTTCATGAATGACGTGCTGCGCAGCATGAACCTGGGAGCTGCGGGTAGTTCGAACGCACCGGCGGAGGCGCAAGCGCAGTAACGCCATTTGTCCCTCCCCCAGCCTTGGAAAATCCCCACTTCTGGCGACAGCGGCCGGGAGTGGGGGCATCCGTAGTACTCAACGGTGTCCAAACAGTACAGAGGTGCGAGGCAGGTCTCATGCGCGAAGCGGTTTATAATTCGAGCATTCCAGACGTCGCATCGAAATCGGTGAAGCGCGGCCTGCGCCTCGCTCGAGTTTTCCGAATCGTTCTGCAGTTTTCCTTCTTCCTGCTCAGCCTCCGAATCGGCGCTTTCGCTGTGGATTGGAGCGCTCCCGAACAAAACCTGGCACGGAAGATCGCAGCCATCACGGGTCCAGGAGCTATCGCGGTTGCCATCGAGAACCGGTCTTCGCTAAACAAGCGCGACAGCGACATTATTCAGAACGGGTTGCGGAGTGCGCTCGAAGCGCTCGGGATTCGTTTTGTCAATGCCGACCAATCTGCGGCCACGGTGAGCATCTCCCTTTCGGAGAATGCTGCTTCTTATGTCTGGGTTGCAGAGATCCATCAAGGGGCGGGAGAGTCCGCAGTGGTAATGGTCTCCGCACCACGCCCGGAAGGATCGCTCACGGCGAGAGATTCGGTTCCGCTTGTGCTGCGGAAAACTTCTCTGTGGTCGCAAGGAGATCCGATTCTTGATGTGGCGGTCCTCGAAGAATCGCAAAGCCCCACCCACATCGCTGTGCTGGAGCCAGAAAAGCTTTCGCTCTACCGATTTCAGAACGGTAAATGGCAGGCGGAACAATCGTTGTCGATCGTGCACAACCGTCCGTGGCCACGAGATATCCGCGGGCGCATCATTCCGGCGTCCGATCATCTGCTCGATGCGTACCTCCCCGGCGTCATCTGTTCGACGGCCCCTTCTTCGGTGGCAGCCCTGAATTGCCGGGAGAGCGATGATCCCTGGCCGCTGCTTTCGGGAACGATGAGCGGCGGCGCGATGTCGGTATTTCCCAGCGCGGGTTTGGGAAGCGGCGCTACGACCCTGGTGCCGCAGATGAAAGCATTTTTCGCTTCTACGCGCAATTTCTTTACCGGAGTTCTGGCGCCAGGTGTCGGCAAATTCACAACTGTGCCAAAGTTTTATTCGGCAGCCTTTCTGCCGCGCGAAAAATACACGTTGTGGTTATTTGCGACGACCGATGGGATGACTCATATGGTCGACGGAGTGAGCGATCAAGCCGCCAAGCTGGGATGGGGAAGCGATTTCGTCACAGTGAAAACCGCGTGCGGCGCTGGCTGGCAGGTGCTGGCCTCCTCACGCGAAACGAATGGAGATTTCGTCCGCGCGTACGAGTTTCCTGATCGTGAGCCGGTGGCGGTCAGCACGCCGGTGGATTTCCAGGGAACGATCACTGCCATGTGGACCGAGGCGCACGGAGATACCGCGGTGGTAGTGACGAGAGATCCGGATAAAGGCAACTATGAAGCTTTTCGATTGGCGATGGCTTGCAGTCAGTAGCGTGTTGGCGGTAACGCTGATGGCACGGGCGGAGGCCCGTCCGCAGTACGGCGGAACGCTGCACGTCACTACGCGCGCGGCCTTGACCTCGCTCGATCCAGCAGACTCGTCGCAATCGGCCTCGTTCGCGCAGGAAAACATTCTGCGGCTGATCTTCGAAACGCTTGTGAGTATTGACGACGCGGGACGCATTCATCCCGGGCTAGCGATTGGCTGGAAGCCTGCGGCAAACGAGCGGCGCTGGCACTTTCAATTGCGACGCGGAGTAAAGTTTCAGGATGGAACGCTACTCACTCCCGAAATCGCCGCGGCATCGCTGCGCGCAGCGAATCCGGCATGGACGGTTTCTGCGGACAGTGACGGTCTAGTCGTCGAGCGCGACGTTGCCGACCCTGAACTGCCAGCGGAGCTGGCGCTACCGCGCAACGCTATCGCGAGGCGGAATTCCGGTGCAGCTCCCATCGGTACCGGCCCATTTCGAATCGGGGAGTGGCAGGCGGGGAAAAAGTTGGTCCTGGCAGCAGAGGAAGATTATTGGAGCGGGCGCCCGTACCTCGATTCGATCGAGATCGAGATGGGACGGAGCTTTCGTGATCAGATGACAGAACTGGAACTCGCACGGGCTGACCTGGTCGAAGTGGCGCCTGAGCAAGCGCACCGCGCCTCGCTGGATGGACGAAAGCTGGTGATCTCCGAACCCGTGGAACTGGTGGGGCTGGTGTTTGCCCAGGATGCGAAAACACCCGAGGAAAAATCGTTGCGCGAAGCACTTGCGTTGAGTATCGATCGAGCATCGATTCGTAATGTTTTATTGCAGGGCGCGGGGCAGCCAGCGGGAGCATTGCTGCCAAATTGGATGAGCGGTTATGAGTTCGTTTTTCCCACCGACTCCGATCTGGCGCGTGCACGGCGGGATCGGGATCAGTCTCGAAACGTCCCGGCGTGGAAGCTTGGTTATGATGCCAACGATTCGCTGGCAAAGTTTCTGTCGGAGCGCATCGCCCTCAACGCCCGAGACGCCGGGCTGCAGCTTCAACCGGCTGCCGGCGCGACTGGCGATCTGCGGCTAGTCCGCGCCAGCTACACCTCCCCGGACCCGTGGCTGGCTCTAGCTGGTCTAGCGACCCTTGGCGGCGTCGCCACCACCAAATCTGCCGGATCGGTTGAGGATCTGTATGCCTCCGAGCAAGCATTGTTGAATACGCGCCGCATCATTCCGCTGTTTCACTTGCCAGTCGTATACGCCGCTGCACCGACTTTAAAAGGCTGGACCCTGCGCGCCGACGGCAGTTGGAATCTCGCGGACGCATGGCTGGGGGCCCGATAACCGTGACCTTTCGGCGCAAACTGCTGGCCGTGTTCGCGCTGACTGTATTCGTGACGGTGGCCGGAGTGGGCGGCCTTGTGCTGATACTCACGCGGCAGGCATTTGAAAAGAACGAAGACCAGCGAACGTCGGCGCTCTTCACGCAATTTCAGGGCGAGTTTACCCGGCAGGGGGAAGAAGTCGCGCGCCGCGTGGATGCGATCGCCGGCTCAGAGCCGATCGGCCGCATGGCCACCGCGCTGAGCGCAACAGCAGCCGACTCGGCGGCATATTTTGATCTCGCCAAGTCGCTGGCGGACACCCATCGCCTCGATTTTCTGGAATTGGTGGACTCCCGTGGCATCATCATTTCGTCGGCGCAGTCTCCCGCAAAGTTTGGCTATCCAGAGAACGATTTCGAGAACCTCACTGCTACCGCGGAGCGAACTCCCTTCTTGATGCAACAAGAGTTGCCGGACTCGACGGCTCTCGCCATGATGGCGGTACGAACCTCCCGAGTAGGAGACCATCCGATCTACGTAATCGGGGGCCGGCGGCTCGACAAGAGCTTTCTAGCGGCTATTGAACTCCCAGCGGACATGCAGGTTCTGCTTTACATGAATCGCGGAGACCACTTCTCGAGTGAATTCCTCATCGATCCTTCGGGAAGCACCGCTGTTCCGTCTACGCTCGTGACCCTCATCGATTCGGTAAGGCAATACAACCAGGAGACGACGGGAATCGTTCATCGGTCGGCCGATCAGGGCGACGACGAATTGTTCCATGCCATCCCGTTGCGCGGAGTCGGCAAGGACCATCCGCTTCTTGGAATTCTGCTGATCGGAAGCTCGCGGCGGTCCTACGTGGAGTTGAAGCGTCACATTCGCGACTCGGCACTTCTGGTCGGAGGCGGAGGAATTGTGCTGGCGATCCTGCTCAGCAGTTGGGCGGCGGCGCGGGTCACGCGTCCGGTCGAACTTCTCGCACGAGCCGCTCACGACGTTGCGGCCGGGGATTGGGATGCCAGGGTCGATGTCCCGGGCAACGACGAGATCTCGCAACTCGCGGAATCGTTCAACCGGATGACCTCCGAATTGCTCGCGCAGAAGGAGCGCACGGTGCAAGCCGAGCGCGTCGCCGCGTGGCGTGAGCTGGCACGGCGGCTGGCCCACGAGTTAAAGAATCCGTTGTTCCCGCTTCAACTCACCGTGGAGAATCTGCTGCGCGCGCGAACACAAAGCCCCGAACTGTTCCAGGAAATGTTCCAGGAGAGTGCGGGTACGCTGCTCGCCGAAATTTCAAACCTGAAAAAAATCATCAGCCGCTTCAGCGACTTTTCAAAGATGCCGCAACCGCAACTGCAGGTCGTGAATTTGAATGAGACGTTGCGCGGAGTGGCCCAGCTGTTTCAGGCGCAATTCGAAGCGCCTGGGCGCCTACCGATCGAGTGCAAGCTGGAACTGGACAGCCATCTCAGGAGCATCGCTGCAGATCCGGAGCTTCTTCACCGTGCCTTTTCAAATCTGGTGCTCAACGCCATGGACGCGTTGCCCAATGGAGGGACGCTGGTTCTGCGCTCGCGCCAGGAAGACGCCAACGAAATCATTGAAGTCTCCGACACCGGGTCGGGACTCACTCCCGAAGAATGCGAACGCATCTTTACTCCGTACTACACCAGCAAGCAGCATGGGACCGGGCTTGGCCTGGCAATCGTACAGTCAGTGGTGAGCGATCATGGCGGTAGAATCAGCGTGAAGAGCGAAACCGGCCGCGGGACGACATTCCGTATCGAATTGCCGGCCGATCGACAATCTGTGGAGCATCTGGGAAATCCAGATACCCCTGCCAAATCCATCCTGTAGACGGCGCGAGGTGATGAGCTTGCCGCTTAAAGCGCAACTTTTGATCGTCGATGACGAGGCAAATACTTTGGCTTCGCTGTCGCGGGCCTTTCGTCTTGCGGGGCATGAGGCCACGGTGTGCGACAACGCGGCAAAAGCGCTGGAACTGGCCAAAGTACAACAGTTCGATCTGATTCTCTCTGATGTCGTGATGCCGGGCAAAGACGGTCTGAGCCTTCTCGAAGATCTCAAGGCGCAGGGCGTCGCAGCCCCGGTTGTAATGATGTCGGGACAGGCCCATATCGAGATGGCAGTGCGGGCGACGCGACTGGGGGCTCTGGATTTCCTGGAAAAGCCGATCTCGTCTGACAAGCTTCTCCTAACCGTCGAGAACGCTCTGAAGCTGCAGCGCCTGGAGAGCGAGAATCGCCAACTTCGCCAGCGACTGGGTAAGCACGAAATTATTTGGAAGGGTGAGGCCATGCGGCGGGTCATGGCGCAACTAGAACGAGTCGCCGCCAGCGAATCTCGCGTCTGCATCCTGGGAGAAACTGGAACGGGGAAAGAACTAGTCGCACGCACCATTCATGAAAAAAGTACGAGGGCCGGCGGGCCGTTTGTGACGCTAAATTGCGCGGCGGTTCCGGCTGAGCTAATCGAATCCGAACTCTTCGGACATGAGAAAGGATCGTTCACCGGCGCCTCGGGGCGGCATATTGGCAAGTTCGAACAGGCGAACCAGGGAACAATTTTCCTTGACGAGATCGGTGACATGCCGCTGAGCATGCAAGCAAAGTTGTTGAGAGTTCTCGAAGAAGGAGAGGTGGAGCGCGTGGGCGGAGACAAGCCGGTCGCCGTTAACGTGCGAGTCGTTGTTGCCACTCACCGCGACCTTGAGGCCCGGGTTCGAGAAGAAAAATTCCGCCAGGATCTGTTTCATCGCATATATGTTTTCCCGCTAACGCTGCCCCCATTGCGGGAACGGCGAGAAGACATCCCGGCATTGGTCGAGCACTTCGCAGCGCAGGTTAGCTCGCAAAACGGATGGAAGACGGTTCCCTTCACCGGCGAAGCGATTGAAGCCCTGCAATTGCATCCGTGGCCGGGCAATGTGCGCGAGTTGCGCAATATGGTGGAACGATTAATGCTTCTGGCATCGGACGGGCAAGTTGATTTGCAAACCGTGCAAGCGGCGTTGCCGAAGGGTGCGTCGGCGAACACGATGCCGTCGACCGTGCTCACTTCGGGCTCGCTTTCTGACCGCGTGCAATCCTTCGAGCGAGATGCAATCCTTGCGGAACTGAAGCTCTGTCACCAGAACATGAGCATGGCGGCCAAGGCACTGGGCCTCGAACGCAGTCATCTTTATAAGAAGGCCGAGCAGTTAGGAATTGATCTGCGGGCGATGCGACGTGAGCAAGACACCCAAGAATAGCACGAACTAGCCCGCAACCCCCACTGGCGCAGGAATTCCTTTCAGATCGGCTGCGAGCAAGCGATGAAACAGATGCTCTCCTGATTCGCGGCGAACCGACAAGCGGCCCGCACCGTAGGCCCTCGATTTGAGGCCGCGCTGCACGTCTTCGCAAATCCCAAGATCTTCGTCTTGCACGCGATTGCCCACTTCCACGGATTGCGTGTTGTAAGCTCGCTTTTCTTCACTGACATCCCCGAAATAGAAATCAAAAATAACGGAGCAATGATCCGCGTCGACCGGGATCACAAGATTCGTATCCATGTATCCCTCGTAGCAGTTGATCATGAGATTGGGGTATTGCCAGAAATACCAGGCGCGGTCGCCCTTGCGAGTGCTCGCCGTGGCGGCATCTTCATCGGACGCAACCATGGGGCTCGACTGCAGGCAATAGCGGTCCTCGTTCTCGATTGTGTACTGCTTGTAGTCGAGCACCGAACTCAGCCCCTTGTGCAGATAGGGCACGTGATAGCCGCCGTCGAGGTAATTGTCGACGAAGACCTTCCAGTTGCAACGAATGTTGTAGGATCGCCGGTCAAAATAGTGAAGATTGCTCAGCCCCAGCGGAACGACGCGGGCGACAAGCCCGCCCAGGAATTCGCGCAGCGAGGGAGCCTGCGAATCAAGATTGACGAAGACAAAGCACTCCCATGTTTCCACCCGGATGGGAAGAAGCCCATTCTCACTACGCTCAAAATTCTGGACACCCTCAAACTCCGGCATGCCCTTCAAGGAACCATCCAAACCATATTTCCAACCGTGATAGGGGCACTGCAGGATCGAGGCTTGGCCGCACGGTTGAGTGACGACAGCCGCAGCATGATGGCGGCACACATTAAAGAAGGCGCGCAACACGTGATCAGAGCCGCGAACAACCACGACCGGCTCACCGGCAACATGCGTCGAAATAAAGTCTCCGGCTCGCGAGAGTTGGTCCGTGCGAGCGACGAGCTGCCAGGTTTTACTGAAAACGTTCAGACGCTCCAGGTCCGCGACACGCGGATCGACATACCACGAAGCCGGGATCGTAGAGGCGTCAGCGAGAGATGCGCTATCGTTGTAACTGGAGAGTATCTCTTCGAGCGATTGATGATTGATCATGGTCGAGGTCGAGTCGATCCATGGTAAACGCAGGGGCCGGGCACTGAAAACACCGGCGAATCTCAACCGGGAGAGTTTGGGCGAAAGGAGGACTTGCGGAAGGACGGACCGGGGTTGGTCCGTCCTTCAAAGAACGTTATCCGGCTTTACGCACGGTGGAATCATCTGCGCGCGCCAGGGGCACTTCCACGAGATGTTCGCTCAAAAACCAGACCTGCAGTTCGTTCGGCCGAAGGACATCGCTCACGACCAGATCGTTGGTGCCGTCATCGCCAAGTTCATCGGCCCGGCGCGCCAGTTCGCGGCAATGTCCGATGATGATCTGGTGGGCATCGAGCAGTCGTGAAATCTGCACCGGTATTTCTTCCCTGTCGCGGGGAGGACGCGGAATCCGCGTTGTTTCCGCCACGTCGTGTGCCATGGCGAGCGAAACTCCGCCCAGCAGCTGAATGCGCTCGGCGATCTCGTCGACAATCTCCACCTGCTCCTCAAAATGCTTGTCGAAAAGCAGATGCAGCTGGTAAAAGGTCGGTCCCGCAACTTGCCAGTGTGACTTCTTATAAAGGTCGCGGAGGGTGATCGAGTCGGCAAGCAGCAGATTCAGCTGTTCGGTCATCTCCAGCCGCACCGGCTCTTCAAGTTCGAGCGGAAGCGCATGAGTAACCGTTCCGTAGGCCTGAATGGGTCTCGCGTTCTGGTGAATCCGGGGCTGGGCGCTGATGGTGGATTGACGAGCGTTGGAATTCTCTTTTTTCGGCACGAATGACCTCCTGACGTTACGCGGGTATGAACAGCCGGGCCTTCGACCTCTTAGATACCCACGCGTGGAAAAGGATGCCGCTTCTTTCTACACACCGGGGAATACGTCGTCCTCAGTTGTTTAGCCCGATTTACCGAGAACATTAAGTCTATTAGGCCATGCATTGTCGGGCCATTCGAAGTATTACACGACTAAAATTCTGCCTCCCCCGCGTCTGGGGCGTTATTCCGGGTCGCGATAGGCCGCGACACCATTTCGTGTTGGCCGCCGCGGGGAAGTGCCTTTGATTGCGGCTATGTTCGGGGCAGGAATCGTGCTTGATATCGTCGAGGCAATCTGGTTCGGTACGACGATTGGTCAGGCGTATCGAGCGAATGTCTGAACTGTTCACTAGCGTAACGAAACCAATCGAAATTTTTTTAGGATACAATTGCTCGGCCATCCGCTGTTGGCGGGGGGGGACGTGATCCAATGACGAAGAAGCGACGGATGAAGGGTGTTGTTCAACGCGTTATCAAACCGCAACCATACTCCGGCGAACCGGAAAAGGCGCAGATTGCCGTCACCGAAGCCGATGATCTTTACCGGGAGATCCGCGTTAAAAATGAACTCGTCGGCGATAAAGGCGAAAAAGCCAGCCTGAAGCAGGGCGCTGAAGTTGATGTAATCGTGGAAGCCGACTCCTCTGCTACGCTGACGAAACCCACAAAAGCATAATGCGGTCGCGCCTCCGGAAATCACCAACGCCGACCTCACTGATAGAATCGCCGCACTTCAATTGACTAAGCATCGGCGCTGAAAATCAGACGCCTTAAGCTGTCCTTCCTAAGCGCCAGTTCAATCTGTTCGGCACGCCGTCGGACTTCGGATGCTCATGCGGCCATTTCGCGGAACCGCCTATAGATGTCGGTCGATGTAATGGGCCAGAAGTAGCTTCCAGGCTTGCGTCGTACACGCTGGCGCCGTTGGCTGACTGGACAGCTTCTTCACTTGGCTTTCTCCACCTAAAAGCACGTGCGTGCAAATGCAATCGCATATGCGCATGCCAAAATGTGCCAAGTCGGAGAGCCGCGAGAAAATTCAATCCCACAAGATAGAAAAAGCGTTCACCAAACGAGTGTCGCTGGCTCTACACTACTGCCGAATGCTAGCGGGCCTGCTTGTCATCGTAATCGTAGTAGTGGTTGTTTGGTTTGCCAGCTACCTGCTGACAGGGTTGAAGGGCAAACGTTGATGCGGCTTTCCCGTGTCCGCTTGCGCAAGCTTTTTCCTACCGCGAACACTGAATACGCCAAAGTACGCCACCGTGTCAGATTGCTCGCGTGAAGAAGAAGCCAATGCTGAGAGTGACGAGGTGGTTAAGCAGTACACCGACTTTGGCGGTATGCAGCCAGTGCAGTCGCCAATTCAAGGTGCCGTTAACGGTGATGCACAGAACGAAAGATGCAGAAGCTTATCTGCAGGAAGCATTCCGTAGGCATCCTTGCTGCGATGAATCCGCTGGAGCAGCCAGCCGGATCCCGACAGTCAATCGCATCAAGCCCGAAAAAAAATAGATAACAGTAATCCAGCCACGTCGTTTCAGTCGAAGACCAGCGGCCGAGCTTGAGAGAGTCATCTTCGGAAGCCTTCAGAAAGCGCCAGAAGCGAGGATGACTTGGCAGATTGCGGAAGGAAACGCGTGATGTTTTCTCCTGGATTTTTTCACACATTGTTCAGAGCGGTAGAACCGAGGGAGAGAAAAACACGCCCAACGTGCTGTGGTAGAATTATTTCGCGGGGTGGAGCAGTCTGGTAGCTCGTTGGGCTCATAACCCAAAGGTCGGTGGTTCAAATCCACCCCCCGCAACCAAAACCCTCTTTTGGTTTCAATGGGTTGAGCCGCTCTCACAAACGGCCTCAACTACTCTAAACCCGAATTCCCGGCCGATTTTTTAGAAATTGTTTACGCCAAGACTTGCGAAAGGTCGTTCCCTAAGCGCTGACTTGTCTCATCTCTTTACAACAGCGTATCTTTGAACTCCGGCAGCGGAACTCGTTCGACGGTTTGACCGACCGCTCTCTTCGCCGCGGGCCGAACCGATCGCAACTCCTCAGGTCGGCGGCGAGTTGCTCCCCAAAGAATGAAATTGGCGCAATATCGGCGGTTCGACTGCTTTGCTGCGGTCTCGGTTGAAAACCAAGAAGCTGCGTGACGTCTACGCGGCGGGTTCAAGCGGCGGTGAAACGACCCGGTCGACATCGATTCCCGCATTTTGAACTGGGGCTTCGAATTCTTGGACTTGTCGCCCGAAAACGGGCTTCAGATGGGGAATTGAAGACGGTGTTAGGACGCCGTGCTAGCATCATTGCAGGCTGCGTCTTCGCATCCTGCTGACCGTACCGCTCGAGATCGAATCAAAGCCTCCTCTCTCCATGCAGGATGGCCCTGAAGAAGGAGTTCTGCATGGCTATGGAAAACGTCAGAAAAGTAACACGCATGGGGAAGGAAGAGCACTACTCCCCGGACCTGGAGGTGAATGAGCCGGTTCCAGACGGCGTGCCTTCCGGGCAGGATGTAGATGACTTCCTATCAGCCATTCGTACGCGAGGCCTTGACGTTCTGGAAACGGAACCTGAGTCGCCGTATTCGGTTCTGGAAAGTAGGCTGGTCCGCGAGTCAGACGAGATTGATGTCAACCCGGCTACAGTTTTCCCAGATGCTGCCAATGATCCGGTGCGCCTTTACTTACGCGAGATGGGCGCTTCACCTCTTCTCACCCGTGAGGGCGAAGTGGAGATCGCCAAGCGCATTGAACGCGGTCAGTTCTCCGCCATGAAAGCGCTTTCACGCTCGCCTCTTGTTGTTCGCCAGGTTCTCGAGATGGGCGAGGACTTGAAACGGGGCGTACGATCGATTGAAGACATGGTGGTCTTCGATGAGGAAGAAGTTACCGAAAAGATCCTGCAGGACTATATCAAGGAGACGACTCGCCGCATCGATCTGATCCACGATCATTACCAGACGGCTCGCCGCCTGTCGCAACAACTGAAGACCCTTTCAGCAGATAAGAAGACCCGCAAGTACCGCCGCTGCCGATCCCATCTCAGTCGGGAGATAATCCGGACCTCTCTTATCATCCGAGACCTCGGCATTGCCCCCTTGGAGCGGAAGCGCTTAAGTGAACGGGTAAGTCACACCACAAACCTAATGCGTTCGCTGGAGCGTCAGATCGCAAACCTGGAGGACAAGATTGCCAACACGCGCAACGAAACCCACAAGAAAACCTACCGCAGCGCGCAGCGAGAACATCGTGCAGAAGTCAAACGGCTGGAAAGCGACGCAGGCATGACATTTGCAGAGTTGCAGCGAACGCAGCGTCGAATCATCGAGAGTGAAATGGATGCGGAGCAGGCAAAACACGAGATGATCGAAGCCAACTTACGGCTCGTGGTTTCCATCGCGAAAAAGTACAGCAACCGTGGGCTTCAGTTTCTCGACCTGATCCAAGAGGGGAACGTTGGCTTGATGAAGGCGGTAGACAAATTTGACTATCGCCGCGGATACAAGTTCTCCACGTATGCCACCTGGTGGATTCGGCAGGCCATCAGCCGGGCGATTGCCGATCAATCGCGCACCATTCGGCTGCCGGTGCACATGGTCGAGATCGTGAACAAGCTGATTCGCATCACGCGGCAACTGGTCCAGAGCTTGGGACGCGAACCCACCTCGGCGGAGATCGCCCAGCAAATGGACATTCCCGAGGCTAAGGTTCGCAAGGTGCGAAAGATCATGCGGACGCCGATCTCTCTGGAGACGCCGGTCGGTGAGGAAGGAGATTCCCACCTCGGCGACCTCATCGAAGATCAGACGCAAGTCTCGCCCGCGGAGGCGCTCCTCAACGTAAACCGAGAGGAGAGGACTGCCCACGTGTTGCGAACGCTCAGTACGCGGGAAGAGAAGATCATCCGGATGCGTTTTGGAATCGAGGACGGCTCGGAGCGGACGCTCGAGGAGGTTGGCCAGTCGTTCGGTGTGACCCGCGAACGCATTCGCCAGATCGAAGCCAAGGCCTTGCGCAAACTGCGCCATCCCTCACGATCCGGCAAGCTCAGGGCACTCTTCAATGACGTGGGTCGATGAACGGGCTAGGATAGAAGCCGATTGGCTTCGCGATCGCTGAAGCGTTTCGAAGCTTTAAAGATGTCGTTCGCGTGTCTGTTTGCCTGGAAATAGCGCTTCATCTCTGACGAGGTAGCGATGAAGGGTTCGAAGGGTCTGTCTCCCGCAGAGCTTTTGATTCTCGCTTTTCCAATTCCGCCTGGCGATGCAGGGTAGCTTTCGCGGGATCTGTTCCCGCCTTGAGATCTGTCTTATCGATCAAGTAGCGCCAGCCTTCGTGCCGATCAGAAGAATCTTGGGCATCCTCAAAGTTCTTCAATTCGAGTTCTGCCTTATGCTTGCCTCCAATCACGGCTACAACTCCTGCAGAGCGGTAGGTACGGATGTTATAGCGGATGATGGCGTAAGAGGCGCTACTGTCGTTGATGGTCAATAGAATCCATTTTCAGAAAGATCCAACGCTGTTCGTGCGCAACAGATAACAGCTCTCAAATCTTGTGACGGCGGTGTTCTCTCGATGAGTCGCGTGCGGCATCATGCGGCGTTTTACCGCGAGCTTCGTTCAAACTCATGGCGCGGTCATTCAAACGAAATCCATTCAAAGACTCAATCGCCGCCTTCGCTTCAGCCGCGTCTGTCATTTCAACGAAAGCGAAACCCCGAGGTCCGCTAGTGTCACGGTCCGTCACAATGGTGACAGTTTCCACGGATCCATAGGCTTTGAAAAGATCTTTCAACTGCGCTTCGGTAGTCGTCGGATCCAGGTTTCGAACGAAGATGTTAATCACAATTTCTCCGCAGACTTTTCACGCAGGCAGCTCATCGCTTGGGCAAAAAAACAAAGAGGCGATTTCGGTTGATAATCGCCTCTTCGCAGGATTCGTCGGCTTAAGCCGCCCGGACATTTTCAGCTTGCCAGCCCTTTGGCCCCTTGGTGACATCGAATTCCACCGTCTGGCCTTCCTGCAGGCTCTTGAACCCGCCCGCCTGGATCGCGGAGAAATGCACAAAAACGTCTTCGCCAGTCGAACGGCTAATAAAGCCGTAGCCTTTGGCGTCGTTGAACCACTTTACTGTTCCTTTTTCCATGTATGTTTGTACTCTTGTTCCTTTGTGATAGTTACGCTGGAGGGATTCGGAAGAAAACTTGTGCAGGTTACTGGCTGTGAGGCGAGAGCTGCTCGACCGATTCGGTCTAACGCACACGCTAATGCTACGCGACGCCGGCACAATTATCAAGGCGATTCGACAGATCCGTTTTGCAGGTCAGTGGGTTCGATGCGTGACGCCGGCACACGCTGGATGTAGCAGTGTTCTTGCACTGCACTGCCGTTCTCATCTGTTTTTGAGGGTTCCCGTTCAAGAGGATTGTCGCAGATGGGACATTAGCGGACTGCTCGTAAAAACTGCCCTGAAACCCTCGCGAAATTTAGACGATAAGAAATTTATCGAACCACCAAATTGCTGCAATGCCGACGTTATTTCCTATATCCCAACCCACCGGTGCGTTGGCTTGGCGTGAAATTTAATGCCAGAAAGCAACCGACGTTCGTTCGGCACTTGGGTAACCTGTCGAGCGGTACGAGGGTTACGTATAAACGGGTCGCCTTGTCACTGTGCTGGAGTGCAAATGTTCAGCGCCATCGCCGGTAACAGGGTATACTAGGTCTACTTAACCTCGAAGATCCGCCGCACAAAGCATTCTGCGCCTTCGCGATTGAGAGATCGAGAGGCGCATGTACGCACAGAGCATTCCCGTTTTACGGCCACTCTACTCCACCGTGTGCAACCATAGTCGAAAGCGTGCATCCTGACTCGCGTCATCACGCTCTTCGCGACCGTTGCCCTCGCAGCCTCGGTGATATTTCGCTATGCGCTGGACTATCGGACGCTTGTCTGCATCCTAGTGTCGCTGGCAACCATTATGCTTGCCGTTCGTAGCCTCCTCACCGGCAAGCTTTTGTGGGCACTTCTTTTCGCAGGCGTTCTGGGTTTATTTACGCCGTTCCATACGACTCGGCTTTCCCATGTAAACACCTCCATACTCGACATGGCGACTCTGGCGCTGTTTGCAGCTGCGCCGATAATCTTTCGAAAATCTGCTGTTCCGTTGGCTCTCAAGCACCCCACGGGAAAGTTGTGATGAATCCGGCACGAACCGCTGAATCACAGGAGATCATGATGTCCTTGCGAAATGGAGACAAGTCCGGATTCAATCTACAACGTAGGCAGAACATCGCTAGCCGGAGGCGCACCCACGAAGTAGAAGTAATGGAGCACGCAGCAAAGGCACCCGAGCCAGGGGAGATCTCATCCCGCGTGCAGGCACGCTCGGTGACGGCATGAATACCATACTGACTCCCGCGTCGCCGCTCTCTACGCCCGCCCCAGGTGGAGTCAAGAAGAAACGGGTGCTGCTCGTCGACACTTCCCAGCCGAAGCGCGAATTGCGTGCTGAAGTGATGAGGAAGTTCGGAATGGATGTTGATTGCGCCGCCGACGTCGACGAAGCTCGGTTATGGTGGAAAGCGGACTTCTATGACCTCGTCCTGATCAACATGGAAAAATCGCGCGAGTATCGCGACAAATTCTGCGACGATATTCGCAGCGCGACACCCCCGCAGCGGTTGGCGTTCCTGGTGGGCCAACCAGAATATCTTGCCGCTTCGCCCAATGTGGATGAGGAAGTGCCGCTGGAGAAAGCGGCCAACGAGATTCTGGATGACATGAGACTCGCGCTCGCCGCCGATCACGGAGATCCGACCCAGCGTTGGGGCATTCTGGAGGCTTCCCGGAGAATCTCGGAGGTTCGCTCCAAGTCACTCGCTCGCACGCAAGCGATGCGCGCTTTGCCCGATCTGCCACGAGATTCTGAAGGACGCCCGAAACGAACCCCAACCGCGGCCAGACTGGATGATTTATTGAGAGAGGAACTGCGATGAAGAACCTGTACGTTGGAAACCTGCCCCACAGCACCACCGAAGCCGACCTGCGCAGCCTGTTTGAGGCACAAGGCGCGGTGGAAAAAGTAAGCCTGGTGACCGACCGGGACACGGGCCAATCTCGTGGTTTCGGTTTTGTCGAAATGACCAATGCCACTGAAGCCGACAAGGCTATCGCGGCCCTTAACGGGACCGACCTGGGCGGACGAACCTTGACCATCAACGAGGCAAAACCTAAGACCGATCGCCCGAGAGGCGGAGGCAATCGTTTTGCTGGCGGAGGCCGCGGACGCGACGACTATCGCGGCCATCCACGGCAGCCGCGCGAACCTCGCTGGTAGTACTTTTCGAACATGCTTGAGCCGGTGAAAGATTACGGGCGTGCCCGCCGGCAACGACTACAATAACGCAGGGGGTGCGGATGCCAAGAGGCCGATCAACTTTTACAAAACGCCAGAAGGAACAGACACGGCAACAGAGACAAAGGGATAAAGAGGAGCGGAGGAATCTGCGAAAACAGGACCAGCCGGCGCCCGGCAGCGTGGATGAAATGGCAGAACTTCGCCGACATGCCGCAGCCCAGGCGGCGCTATTCAACATCGGCGCGGAAGAAACTGATACTACTGAAGAGTCTGCGCCCGATGGCCGAGTCGGCGAGTGATTTTGAATGCAAGTCTGCAGCCGGATGCCTCGGCTGCGAATTGATACGGATCGCAATAATCTAGTCTGAGAGGAAAAACGTGGCGGAAATTCGATTGCAAGAGGGCGAGTCTCTAGAGAATGCGCTCCGTCGATTCAAACGCAAGGTTCAATCTGAAGACATTATTAAAGAGGTAAAGCGTCATTCGTACTACTTGAAACCGGGCGAAAAGCGCCGGGTGAAAAGTGCCTTGGCGCGAAAGCGCGCACGGAAAAAGATTCGCAAAGAAGGCTCATCTGGAACCGATGCGCGGCGGGAGAACAAGTGAGTTTCCCAGCAGCTGCTCGCTAGATGCTGGCCCCGAAGTGTGGCCCGACCTTACGGACACGACGGGTGCGCTCCACGGAGCGTACTCCGAGCCTTCTCTCATTGGGGATTTGGATGAACTTCAAAGCCTTGGCCAAATCTTGTAGCCACTCGAAACTCTGAATCACAATCCACGAGACCGAATTTTCTATCGACCCCAAGAGGCGCTAGTTGCACTCGTTAGGTCGAGAAAAAAACTTGGAAGCTCGAAGGGCAGGCTGCACGAATTGCAGATTTTGCGGGCGCAATCGACGCTGGCTTAGGTAAGATCGGTTTCATTTTCGAGAGTCTCAAGAGCAGTTTGTCAATATTCCGCTGCTCGTGCCGCTGCGGCAAGCTGGTTTTGCTCATCATATAGTCCTCTCACGTTTCCGGAGCCGCAAAGTTGGCTCGTGTGAAGATGCCCGTATCCGTGGATATTTGCCACTCGGTAAGCAGCCATTCCGGGACACAGCACATCCTTGTTTTGCTTGCGCCTGCTACGGAGAGCCGCTGACCAGATGTCTGCGGGCAGCTCGAGGCGACAGACTCGACATCCCAGGCTCTTGGAACATCATCCGTTCACAAGAGACCGTTATCACGTCTGAGACGGAGGGTTGTGAGAGACTCGATGAGCGTATATCAAGTCTGACAATGTGTATATGGGAATGTTCGCTTCAATTGTGAAATCGGGCCGGCGATCAGAGAGTGCAACTAGCCCTGATGCGCCGGCGACCGATGGGATTCTATACAAATACTTCTCCCGGCAAAGCGGTCAGAGTCCGCGAGGCAAGCGTGTTTTGAATCAGTCGCCGCGTTGGCAAGTCTGTCGCTATCTCGCTTTGCTTGCGTTCTATCTTCAACTTTAGAGTGCGCTCGATCTGACGTAACTCCAGCACCTCGGCTCCTGCCGCCAAGGTCGAAGCGCGCCCTTGTAAACCTGCCCTGCCCGTGCGGCCTACTCGATGGATAAAATCTTCCGCCATCTTGGGGACATCGTAGTTAATGACGTGGGCCACATCATCGACGTGAAGACCGCGTGATGCGACGTCAGTCGCGACCAGCACCTGGAATCGACCTTCCTGGAAGCCACTCAGAGCTCCATTGCGTTGCGATTGTGAGCGATCGCCATGAATCATGGCAGCCGCGAAACCGTCGCGCACAAGTTCTTTCGCCAGCCGCTCCGTGCCACGCTTGGTGCGTGTGAAGATCAGAGTCTGTCCCTTTTCTGCGTAAAGCAATTGGCGCAAGACGTCGAGTTTCTCTCCGGGCCGCACTTCGTACGCATTCAGTTCTACGCTTTCGGCGGGCTTGAGTACTGAGCCCAAGGCCACTCGAATCGGATTGATCATGTACTCGTTCACCAGACCGGCAACGGACTGCTCCATGGTGGCCGAAAAACACAGCGTCTGGCGCTGCCCCGGCAGCGTAGACAAGATGCGCCGGATCGCGGGCAGGAATCCCATGTCGAGCATGCGGTCGGCTTCGTCAAGCACGAGTATTTTTACGTTCTGAAGATTGGCGAGCCTGCGGTTCATCAGATCCTGCAGGCGTCCAGGAGTGGCAATCACCAGTTTCGCCCCGTTACGCAGGCTCTGGATCTGGGCTTTCTCCGCTACGCCGCCGATGACGAGCGCAGCCTTGTGCGCTTTGTTGGTGCGCAATTGCTCGAATTGCTCGTGAACCTGGATCGCAAGTTCCCGCGTCGGCAGTAAGACGAGAGCGATCGTGGAGTTCGACGGTTCCCGGTCAAGGGTCTCCATCAGTGGAATCAGAAACGCCAGTGTCTTGCCGGTGCCTGTCTGCGCAGTGCCGATGACGTCCCGGCCTTCAAGAGCAGAAGGAATCGTACGTTCCTGGATGGGGGTGAGGTTGGTGAATTGAGCTGCCGCCAGCCTCCGCTGTAGTGGGGAGGATAGGGGTAGTTCGGAAAATGTAGCCATTCGATTTGTTTTCTTTCTGGAGGGAAGTTGTCACGCACACTCTGACACACGTCGAGAGTCGCACTACCGCTCACATTCGATTTTGATTTACGCAAGTAAACGGCGGGCAGGAAAGGCGGAGATGAATCTAGTCAGAAGATGTGACTACCGCGTCACGAGCAAACCGTAGTTCGTACGTGGATCCAGTATATCAGAAGAGCCGGCAGGCGCGTATTGCAAGGGTCAATTCTGAGGTTCTGCGGGCCAACTGGGCAAAAACCTGTCGAAACGATAGAATCCTCACTTTACGGGCGCGGCCGGTCCGAATCTTCCCCACAGGCTGCGACCTTCGATCCAAGCATTGAGTGCGAACCGCAGTTCGTCCTGATTGCACCAGTGCTCAAGAACTCGTCCGTCATGACTGATCTGTGAGACGTTAAACCCAGCTTCCACTTCTTCATAGTAGATGACCTGATCGCCGTTGCGTGCTACGACAGCCACACTTTCCGTTTGTCCGTATCGAACGATAGGTGCGGAAAAAGGTTCGACACCATACTTATCAAATGCCGCGAGTTGTTCCGCGTCGCAAGCCTTCAACTCCCGAGCAACAATCTCGTTAACTTCCTCTATTGTCGCTGGCCGCCAATCGTCCATGGCGAGAGTCTACTATCGTCGGAATCAGTTGGCGAAATTAGGTCTTCTCGCTTCGTCCTTTTTCAGCGTCGATGAGCGTATGGGGCTCACCCAAGTCGTCAGCAACCGCAAGGCCCCGCAAATAAGCGTACAATTGCCGCGCCTGGGGAAAACCAACCTCACCTATTCCCAAAAAGCAAAGAACGATGCATGCCTGGCATTGCTCGTGACGGCGCCGGCCATGAAGCACTTAGGTCTTCTGGAGGAGCGGTCATGAGAATTCTGCTGTATAACCCCGACAATGGCGTCACTCGTAATTTCATGCCGCATCTCTGGATGTTCCTGCTCCAGGCCCTGACTCCTCCCGGCCACGAGGTATTGCTGATCGACGGCAATGCCCAGCCCATGGATGAAAAGGAGATCGCGCAATTCGTTCGCGACGAAAAGATCGGCCTGGTCGGCATCGGCGCGATGACCCGCATGATCGCCAAGGCGTACCGCATTGCCGACGCCATCCGGGCCACTGGCGTTCCGGTGGTGATGGGTGGCCCGCACGTCACGGAACTCGCCGACGAGGCGCTCGGGCGTGCCGGTGGTCCCCGCCACGCCGACGCCGTTGCCCTCGGCGAAGCCGACGCCACGTGGCCGGTCATCGTCCATGACGCAGCTCAGGGCGTGCTCAAAGAAATTTATGCTCCGGTGGATCGGGCAGGAAAAGAAAGCAAGCCTTCCCTCACCTCCTACCCGATCATTCCGTGGGATAAGATCGATCTTCATCAATTTAACCTGCTGCCCAAGATTGTATACCCCATGCTCAGCAAGGTCGGCGAAGGCTGGGGGACATTTCGCATCATCCCCGTCGAGTCCGGACGCGGCTGCCCCTACGGTTGCGAGTTCTGCACCGTCACCGGATTCTTCGGCGATTCCATCCGCTTCCGCACGAACGAGAGCGTAGTCAATGAACTTCTGTTGCTGAAAGCCCGCGCCCACAAAGAGAAAGGGCAGATGGCGGTCTTCTTCATCGACGACAATTTCGCCATCAATGTAAAGCGCACCAAGTCGCTATTGCGTGACATAATCGCCGCCAAAGCGCAAGTCCACTGGGTCGCCCAGATCAGCGCCAACCTCTTGCGCGACGAAGAACTCTGTGACCTGATCGCCGCGTCCGGCGGCAAGTGGGTCTTCATCGGCATGGAATCCATCGACCCGGCCAACCTCAAGGACGTCAACAAGGGATTCAACAAGCCCGGCGAATATGCCACCGTCCTGGAACGGCTTGCCAAACGCAACGTCTACGCCATCACCTCGTTTATCTTCGGCATGGACAACGACACCCGCGGGGTGGCCGAGCGCACTCTAGAACAGATCCGCACCTGGCCGCCGGGCCTGCCCATCTTCGGTCTGCTCACGCCATTACCCGCAACCCCGCTCTACAAACGCCTCGGGGCCGCCGGACGCCTTACCCGCCCCAGCCACTGGCAGGAGTTCATCCCCTTTACCATGGCCCATTCCCCGCTGAAGATGACCATTGAAGAAGCGCACGCCGAAGTGAAATATGGATGGTCCAACACCTACAGCGCTAAGGCTCTCGCTCAGGCCGTCGGCTCGCTCAACGACCAGCCTCTCGGATACCGTATCAACATCTTCCTCGCTCGCCTCTGCTTCCGCGGCATTTATTTCCCGATGATGGGGAAACTAGCATGGGTGAACGTAATCTGGGAAAATCGCCGTACCATGTTTGAACTGCTTGTAGAAGCCGTGTTCGGTGCCCGGCCGCGCCGATCAGATCCCGATGCCGAGGCATCCTACCAAGACGTGGCCGTGCCCGAGGTCAGCGGCGAAATAAATGCCTAGCACTCTCTGGATAGGTTCTGCGCGGAAAAGGAACCGGAAGAACCTGAGCTTGGGCGGAATGGTGACCCCTCCAATGTGGAATGGGGATGTTACGACAGTAATCGTGAGGTAGCTCCAGGAAGCGTATGATCGCCTTATAGGCAGGAAGTTGAACTATGCAAAGGCATACGCTGGTTCGACGAAATCTCTGCTCCTTCGACGCAATCTCTAAACAACTTGCATTTCGTCCGTGCCGTTCTGCGATTCCGTGAACCCCTTGGCACAAGGTCGATGAGTGCGATTCCGCAACAAGTGAGTTGATCATGCGGATCGAAGCAGAAAGCAGGAATGACCATGTCTGTCAAGGCGGCGACGTTGAATACGATAGAAGTGAAGACCCCGCAACTCTCGTTAAAGCGAATTCTGTCGGTGCGATGCCCCGTTTGTAGGGCCAAACCAAAAGAGCAGTGCACGTTTACTACTGGACACCCATCGCTCAAGACTCACATCAAACGCGCCGTTGCGGCTACCCAGGCTTCCCCCGCTGAGAGCTCTGGGCAAGCGGCGCTACGATCTCTGCGGGGATTTGCAACCAGTGGCTTCCGGGCGCTATTCCGTCCAAAGTAGGAGAAAATGCTTCCAAAACAAAATAAGCAGCAAAATCAGATGTGCTTTCAAATCCACAAGAATGGCGGCCCGGTCGATGGCGTCAGCTATGCAACCTTGGGGGAGGCCTCTGCAGCATTGGAAAGGGCTGGCCAGGGGGGCGAAGTAACTGCCGTGGACGCACTCGATCGGATCGTACGTCGCTACACTGCGGACGAATGCAGGAATGCCCGCAACTCTCGGTAGCGGCATCAGCGGAGTTGGGCGGCCTGCAGACTATCGCGCGTACTCATCCGGTTTGGTGCAGAAAAGTGTATACAGGAAAGTCTCTATCCCCACCTCGTAAGATTGCTGGTACAGTCACAGCGTCTACTACAACTCTCCGACGAGCTGCTCTGGGCAACGGTCTCTTGTTTCTAGGCGATAGTTCAGGAGACACGCGTGGCCCATTCCATCTTGCTCGTCGATGACAATCGAGTCATTCGTCAAGTCTTGCGTGGAATGTTCGAGGCAATCGGATTCGTGTGCTCTGAGTCGGAAGACGGCCAGCAGGCGCTAGCGGAAGCCAGGCGATTCAAACCGGACCTCATCGTGCTCGATTACTCTATGCCAGTAATGAATGGGCTAGAAGCTGCACCGTTGTTAAGGAAGGCACTTCCCCTTACGCCGATCATCATGTTCACGATGTTCGCGAATCACGCATTCGCCACTCAAGCTCTCGACGCCGGGGTCACGGCAGTGGTCTTTAAAGAACAAGCTGCAACCCATCTGCTTCCCAAAGCTGAATCGCTGCTCAACTCTACGCGCACATAGATCTGGAGTTGCGCCGGAGTCGGGCTAGGTTCTTTTGAATTCTCTCGCCAACCGCGATGACGATTAGTTTTTAGGGTGGATGCCTTGAGCCTCGTCAACGGTGAGGCGCGAGGGATCACAATAGCCGTACCCTTTCAGACAAGCCGCGTAATTCCGCTTATGCTCGGCGTCCGCCAGTGACTTAGCTTCGGCCGCGGTCAGGTTGGAATAGTCACAGGTGTCCTCACCGTTGCGGCACTCTGACAAGTTGCGCTGGTGTTCGGAGTAGGCTGCCTGTTTCGCTTGTTCTGAAGTGAGTTTGGAGTGGTCGCATTGATCCCACCCATTCGCACAATTTTGAGCGTTGCGCCGAAGGTCGGCGGAGACGGTTTCCTTCGTTTGGACAGGAGTCAGCTGTGCCTGATCACATGGCTCCGAGCCGCCGGCACAGTCAGATGCATTGAGTTGGCGCCTGGCGATGTTCACTTCTTCGGTTTCCGACGGAGTCAGTTTGGATCGATCGCACGCATTCCATCCATCCTTGCAGGCGGCCAGATTGCGCTGTTGCTGCGCGGCGGCCATATCGCTGGCTTCCATCGGGGTCAGTTTGGACCGATCGCACGACAGCATGCCCTCGTCACAGTCGGAAACATTCCGCTGGTGATCGGCAACGTCCAATGCAATTGTTTCCGGTTCCGTGAGTTTCCAACGGTCACAGGAATCATAGCCGTGGCGGCAGTTCACAACGTTTTGCCGATGAACAGCGAGAGCCACCTCCGTCACTTCCGACTGGCTCAACCTGGAGCGATCACAGGTGTCGCGACCAGCCTTGCAATTCGCCAGATTACTGGAAAGGTCGGAGGACTGAGCAAAGGCCAAAATCGGCCAGAGACTGAGACAGGCTACTTGCGTAACAAGACAATTGCGAAAACTGATGTTCATCTATGCCCCTTTTGGTTGATGGAAGAATCAGGCTGCAGTCGAAGCGTGCAACACCAGTTCTTGACGATTCTTGAGCTCCAGGAAACGAACTATCCAAGTCACGCAGCCTCGTACCTTCACTTCGGTAAGACCCAGTTGCAGGGCGATGCCTTCATCGTTCAAGCCTTCACCAGCCAATCGATAGATCGGGCCCAGGACGCCTTTCTGTTCCCAAAAGCTTGGCATTTCATGCCTCCTCGTTGCCTTAACCGCGGCGCTGGAGCTGGAATTTGCTGAACTAGAGTCTCTTGCGCCGAGACAGGTTTCTACTTCTGTCAAACAATCATGCTCGCAACCATCTGTAATAGCTGGTCCCAATTGCTCACTTTATGTTGTGTTTCGTCACACGACTGGTAAGTCCGAGGGCCGCGGCCGATGCATTTTCTCCCGACCGTGCACTTTTGCACAGAATCACCAGAATTTATGTGTCATCGTAGTTTTGTCGGTTAATTAAGAAGAACCGCGAGGTTGACTATGGAAACGGTCCTGCACCCGCTTATTGTTCGTGCTCGAAGCCTGCGTGCTTTCATCGCTGCTTCTCTGAGGAAGGCGCTTCGAATGAAACCGCACGACGGAGATTTCGCATCTCAGCGGGTATGTCCGTTTTGCGCTCGCATTACGCCGCGCTACGAAACGTCTTGCCTGGAGTGCGGAAAGGCTCTTAAAGCAGCCTGAAAGATGTAGACGCCCTCGAAGAATGTCGGCCCATCTCACGTTGGACGGTAGCTTACTTTAACCGCTGGTTAAGGCTCAGATCACTCGGGGGCTTGGAAAAAGCTCGCAGCACCAGGCCGAGTACCAGACACAGCACCACCGCCGCCAACATGATCGGTATCGCCAGAGAAGTGCTGGCTTTCGGAGCTTGAGGCGCCAGCGCCAAGGCCGATGCTTCCGGCAGCAGAAACACCCAGACCACTGCCAAACAGAGTCCACCAGCAAGAGTCCTAAACGATTTCATAATCTCTCCTCTAAGTCTCACTGAAGTGCAGTACGGCGCAGGTTCAGAGAACCGTCGCCTTACCGGCTCGCACGACATTCGCGGCCGAAGACCCGCCATCCTATTGTTTTTCGAAGAATGGTTGCTGCGAGTATGGAGCCTTATCGTTTCGATTACTGGTCAATCTTGACCAAGTTTACGATCCGCCGGCATCCTGCGTAATCGCGTAAGTGGGCTAATCGTTTAAAACGACATTGAGCAGAGAACTGTGGACCTGCAGTGCGCCTTCCGCGCCGCCGGCATAATCAATAAAACCCAATCTCCTGAACCTGTTCATAAAGAAGCTGACTCGCGAGCGAGTGGTTCCGACCATCTCGGCCAGCGTCTCTTGGCTGATCTTGGGGATGACGATCTCAGGTATGCCGTCCTTACCAAAATGAGCAAGCAAGAGAAGTACGCGGGCCAGCCTCTTTTCGCTCGAGTTGAACAGCTGATCGACGAGATCCTCTTCATAGCGGATATTGCGAGCCAATAAATAGGCCACAAACCTTTCAGAGAACGCTGGTTCGCGGCGGAGTACGTCCATCATCGCCTTCTTTTCGACACGCAGAATCTCGCAATCGGTCATCGCGACCGCTGAGCCCATACGTAGAAGCTGACCTGCCAGTGCGCCCTCACCAAAAAAGTTCCCCTCGCTGACGATTGCAATCGTCGCTTCCTTGCCGATCTTGGATACAACAGTGAGCCTCACTTTACCTTTCTGGACATAAAGGACGGCATCCGCGTCGTCTCCTTGCGCAAATATCACGCTCTTCTTCGGAACAGACAGAATCTTTCTTCCCTTTCCAATGGTTGCAAGAAAGGTGTTGGGGTCGAATCCCCCGTTTTTCTTGGCTGCCGAAGCGGGCATCATCTCCTGACAAGTATAGTCCCCCAGTCTGACGCGCTGTCGCGCGGGCTCATTTTGCGGAGACCTGGTTTAAACGCGCACGACCTCCAGGAGTGGTCACTTTTGAGCAGTTTTGTTTTGCTTCGCGCATCAGAATGAAACTGAAGAAAAATCAAATATCAACCACAACTGATCAGGAGAGCTATATTGTCAACCGTTCAAGTTGGCACGGTTCTGATGAAAGCGTGGCCCGGAATGCCGCAGCTCATCCTGCTTGAAACCGAGCCCCGCTTGGGGGAGTGGAGCACGGCCAGCGTGGATGCATTCACTCTCGATCGCAAGATCCGTGCTGCCGGATGGAATTTCTTTTTCATGGCTGCGGAAGTCAAGACGATGTTCTTCGGGTCTCTGAGGGCGTCAAAGGTACAAAGCGCGTTGAAGCGGATTCTGGCCAAGGTGAAGCGGGAGCACTTCAATGGCCTTGAGGTTACCGCGATTGTTGCTCGACATTTCCTCGGCGTGCCCTATGTGACGGTGTCCGCGCATTCTCGCCACCTGCAACACAGTTCTAATCTGGACATCGCCGAAATACGCCAGACGTCTCAGGACGCCGCGGAATGGGCCAATGGTTGAATTGTGCGTCAACCGGTCGGACGGATCGTTGTGGGAGCCTTCCTGTGATTGAACGGATGGATCTGCACCTCGGGGTGGCTTTGACCTCGATGTTCCTGGCTGGGTGTTCCCTGATTGTCTTAAGCCAGCGTAAACAATTTGAAAAGCGCAAGCGCCAGAGAATCTGGACTTCAGCTAAGCCCCGGCCGCCCGCAGAAAGCAAGGCATCATGAATCCGAATGGAAATCTAGAGAGAATCCTCGAATCAGCAGTTGTCATTTCATGGGCTGATTTGTCGCGAGGCAGCCCAACCGGCTTGATTCACATTGAATACGGTTTTGCTACAGGCGGAACTCTGGACTATCTCAAGTTCTGGTCGTCCCTCACCCGAGGTCATTGGCTTCTGGCCTGTCAGTATTGGATGTCAGCGAACACGTATCACAGCGCGGGCGTTGGTTTTGAAAATGGATACAACTCCGAAAGTCTAGCGCATGTGCTGGAAATTGCGATGCAACATCAGAACTCGTTCGTGCTTCCCCCGAACCTCGGCCGGCAAGGGCTGCTCCAGATTTCAATGCCTACGGCAGCAGAGACCGCAGCCGCCGCAGCACTGATAAAGATAGCTTTCGACCGGTTAGCTTGATTTCCTGCGGTTATCTGAAGGTCCACACGATTTATTTTCCGAGGCTGCTAACCGGCGATCGCGATGCGGGTCTGTTCGCGGGAGGCCAGTGCTGAGTTCGCACTTTTCGCCGGATTTCGCGCCACAGGTGGGACATCGCACTGCCAACGCTTCCTTCTCTGTGACGTTCATGCCTACACAATGCACGGTTGCCGACCAATAAGATGGTCAATTGTGACCATCGCGCAATCCTCCCCGAGGTGCATCATCATAGGGGAAAGTATGCGGCCGGGCAGCGGAATTTAGGCGGTAGTGTTCCGGATAAAGCCAGCGGCTGCGTGATTCATTTCGAGGAGCCATCCCCATGTTCAAACAATCGGCTGAAAACGGAAAACAGTCCCCAGAACGACCGCTGATGGGCCCAGGAGGACTGCCTGACTCCGAGCATTCAAAACAGCCACCGCTTCCGGAACCTCCATATAGGCCTTATTCCGAAGAGCCTGCGCCGGATGAAGCTCCTTACGAACCTTACAAAGGCATCTAGTTGCGGACTTGATATCCGTAGACTCGAGGCGCACCACCTGAACACACTCAGACGCAACAAGGAGAAATCATGAAAAACATCAAATTTGTTGTAAAAGTTGGCCGCGGCGGTGATCGCGCCCCTGCATACGTGCAGAGAATTGATCCGACCCCCGTCCAGATGACTACCAACCGCAAACTGGCACTGATCATGGGAAAGCTTACGGCCGAGGATGCGGTTAAATCCATCCAAACTTCCCATTGCATCCCGGAGCTAGTGCCCGTGCCGGTCGCCTAGCCACGGCTTCCAGGTGAGCTTTCGGCCTACGGTGACGATTCGTCCCATAGGCACCGTTCTGGCGACTCGAACTTCAGGCCAGAAGAGATCCACTGGACTTCACGCAACCGGTCAGTTTTGACCAGTTCGCGATCTCACTTGCGTTGGATACTGATGTACGGAAAATCCCTCTGTAGACGCCAAGGGGGAGAGTGTCTCACAGTGAGGTTGCTTTCAAATTGCGAGCCTTCGCACAGGAGAACGGGCGCCTCACGGATACCGGTTCTGGCCAGATTCAGGAACGATGCCGCTGCTAAATACCGTATTTTCCGAAAGAACTTTGGAAGTGGTCGCACCTCGCCCCGCATTGGGTGACAGCCCTGCACGCGTATGGGCGCGATTGCAGTCGAAGGCTTCACTCCCCAGTCGAATTGCAGTGGTCGGAAATTATCTTCCGCGACATTGTGGGATCGCTACCTTTACCACGGATCTGTGCGCGGCCATATCGACGGAGTACGGATCAGCTCGACTGATGGCGCTCCCGGTTAACGACATCGAAGAAGGATACGACTATCCCGATCGAGTGAGGTGGTCACTCGCACAAGACGATGTGAAGTCGTACCAGGAGGCCGCGGAATTCCTGAACTTCAACAACATCGACATGGTATGTCTGCAGCATGAGTATGGGATCTTCGGTGGTCCAGCCGGAAGCCATGTCTTACATCTGCTACGCGGCCTGACCATGCCGATAGTAACCACGCTGCACACCGTTTTGCGCGAGCCAAATCCTGACCAAACGCGGGTTATGCAAGAGATCGCGGGGCTCTCCGACCGGCTCGTTGTGATGAGCCAGCTGTCGTCACAGTTCCTGCAGGAAATCTTCAAGGTTCCTGGCAATAAGATCGATATGGTGCCGCATGGAGTCCCTGATCTGCCTTTTCTGGATCCGAATTTTTACAAGGACCGTTTCGGCGTGGAAGGCAAAGCGGTTCTGCTCACGTTCGGTCTGCTTTCACCGAACAAGGGAATCGAAAATGTGATTCAGGCGTTGCCGCAGATTCTCTCCAAGCACAAGAACGTCGTGTACATCGTCGCAGGCGCGACTCATCCTCACATCTTGCGGCGCGAGGGCGATCACTATCGAGCCAGTTTGCAGGCTCTGGCAAGGGACATCGGAGTACAACCGCAAGTCATCTTCCACAACCGCTTCGTGAGTCCGGAGGAAATGGTTGAGTTCATTGGCGCCGCCGACATCTATATCACGCCCTATCGCCATGAGGCGCAGGTGGTTTCCGGAACGCTTGCCTATGCGTTAGGCGCGGGAAAGGCGATCATTTCCACACCCTACTGGCACGCAATCGAGTTGCTTGACGGCCGCAGGGGTGCGCTGGTCCCATTCCAAAATCCCGAGGCGATTGCACATAAGGCGATCGAGCTCCTCGATACTCCGGCCATTCGTCACGCCATGCGCAAACGTGCTTACCTATTCGCGAGGGAAATGGTCTGGCAGCGAGTAGCGCAAGGTTACATGGAAAGTTTTTTGCGCACCCGTAGCGACCGCACGCAAAGTCCAAAAGTCCAGTTCTCGGCGCGCCTGAAGGAAAGATCCCTGGGGCAGTTGCCTGAGTTAAAGCTCAATCACCTGAATCGAATGACCGACGATACCGGAATGCTGCAGCATGCGATCTTTACGATTCCGAACCGCAAAGAGGGCTACACAACCGACGATAATGCTCGTGCTTTGATACTCGCTGTGAGGCTGGAGTGCCTTGATAAAGACCGGTTTGGGAAGATAGGGTTGCCTTCTCAGAAGTCCGCTGGCTTGTACCTATCCTTCCTGGAACATGCGTTTAATCCTGAGACGGGCAGATTCAAAAACTTTCTGGGCTACGATCGTCACTGGAACGAGACTGAGGGGTCTGAAGACTGCCACGGCCGCGCCTTGTGGGCACTGGGAACCGTTCTAGGCGGATCCCAAGATCATGGATTGAGGGGCGCTGCCGGTCGATTGTTCGAGTTCTCACTCCCGGCCGTCTTGCGATTCAGCAGTCCACGTGCCTGGGCGTACACCCTGCTCGGAATTCAGGAATACCTCACTTCGTATCCCGGAGATCGCGATGCACAGAAAGTACAAGCTGCCTTGAGTCGGCGTCTGGTCCAAATGTATGAATCAGTCCGTCAGCCGGATTGGAAATGGTTCGAGAACGTTATGGCTTACGGCAACGCCAGGCTATGCCAATCCATGCTGCTTGGAGGTTCCGCCTGCTCGGACGAGCAGATGGTTTCCGTCGGCCTGGAATCTCTGGACTGGCTGCTGGAAATGCAGCGGTGCGAAGCCAACGGTCACTTTGTCCCGATCGGCTCACAAGGCTTCTATCGCAAGGGTGGTGAGAAGGCGCGTTTCGATCAGCAGCCTCTCGAAGCCGCAGGCGCGGTTTCTGCTTGCTTGCAAGCGTACCGTGTAACTGGTGACATCCGGTGGCGCAGTGAAGCGTGGTCTGCTTTCAATTGGTTCCTCGGCCACAACGATCTGCAACTGCCTCTTTATGACTCCGCAACCGGCGGATGCCGGGATGGCCTGCATCCCGACCGCGCCAATGAGAATCAGGGAGCAGAATCAACGCTGTCGTTTCTCATGGCACTCGTCGAAATGCAATCTGTACGAGAGCCCGAACAAAAGGAAATCTTTTCATGACCGTGCCCGCTGAAAAGCAAGTGAGCCTTTTGCGCACTCGCTTTGAGCCCTTACTTCTTCGCCATCCCGCCAACCCGATCCTGACCGACAAGGATTGGCCGTATCCCATCAATAGTGTTTTCAACGCAGGAGCAACTCTACTCGCAGATGGCACAACTCTGCTGCTTTGCCGGGTTGAGGATCGACGGGGCCTGTCGCATCTTTGTGCTGCCCGCTCCAGAAACGGAGTCGATGATTGGCAGATTGATAGTGAGCCGACATTGATGGCCGACCCGAAAAACTATCCTGAAGAAATTTGGGGCATTGAAGATCCCCGCATCACCTTCGTCCCCGAATTACAGCAATACGTGGTCACTTACACCTCCTATTCTCGCGGAGGCCCCGGAGTTTCACTGGCCCTAACCAAAGACTTCCGCACCTTCGAACGATACGGCGTGATTATGCCGCCGGACGACAAAGACTCTGCACTTCTGCCGCGCAGAATCGACGGATGCTGGGCATTGATCCATCGTCCAATGACTACTCTAGGGTCGCACATGTGGATCTCGTACTCTCCAGATCTTCGTTATTGGGGCAGGCACAGACTCATGCTGGAAGCCCGCCGTGGTGCCTGGTGGGACGCAAACAAAATTGGCTTGTCACCGCCGCCCATCGAGACGTCTCGCGGATGGCTGGTGCTCTACCACGGGGTGCGCCACACGCCTTCGGGGTGTTTGTATCGATTGGGATTGGCTCTCTTCGATCTCGAGGTTCCGGAAAAATGTCTGCTGCGAGGAGATTCGTGGATCTTTGGACCGGAAGCAGAATACGAGCGTCACGGCGATGTGAATGATGTTGTGTTCCCCTGCGGGTATACGATGGGCGCCGATGGCGACACGATCAACATCTACTACGGAGCTGCCGATTGCTCGATCGCCCTGGCTCACGCCAGCGTTCGCTCACTACTCGAGTGGCTCGATGCCAATGGAAGCTTCGAGCGCCGCCAGCGATCGCGGGACTTATGAAGGTGTTGTTGGCTGTGCTCGGCTCTGTTTTCGGCTGTCGGCACCGCCATCTCAGTCGTGTGTTCACGATCCAAAATCGCACGTACAAGGTCTGCTTCGACTGTGGACGCGAATTCGACTTGCCAAACCCGCAGGAGGCAGCCGATACCAACTCGGCCGCTCGCCTGCCGCCGAAAAGTCAACATGCGCCGTGAAGTTGTGGAGCACGTGGCAAGAGAAAAGCCGACGGGCCGATCGGGTGACCGAAAAGCGCTTGGCGATTCTGGGCCTGGCTGTTGGCGTGATCCTGGTTGGTTTTATTTTGCACTACGCGTTGCAGGCTAAGGCATCGCTTGATCCTGACCGTTTACAGCGCGGCTTCGTCGATGAGTACAGCTCAAGCCGCATCGCCTAAAGCACTAGTGCGGGATCACCGCCGTCTGAAGTGGAAAGCCGGTCGAGGTTCATTTTTTAGAGCAGTCAAACACTGTCACAAACTGTCGTCTTAGCTGATCTGGCCGTAAGGGGTCTCGGGAATGTGGTGGTCTTGCAGGTCCTGGTCTCTGCCTTTCCAGTTGCCGCCTTTGCCGCTCCAATAGTTAATCGCCGAATGGACGGTCGCGACCAGGTAAAAGACGGCAGCCAGAGGCAGCGTCAATGCCCATGCGGGGTTCAGCCGGTAGTATCGCACGATGCTCGAGTATGTGATCGTCATGGCCGTCCAGGCCGCAATGCTCATGAGAATTGCCGGCCTGTTTCCGCTGAGCAACAACAATACTGGTGCCAGATAGGTGATCACCATCCCGGCGATCGTGCCCAGCAGCAGCCATGACGAATGCTTGAGTTGGTTGAAGGCCGTGCGCGAGATCATCTGCTCGATGTGAGAGAAGGTCTCATAGCGCCGCAAACTCTGGCTCTGATCAGTTAAGCCTAACCACAATCGTCCACCGTGCTTTTTCAGAAGGTCCGCCAGCGCGCAATCATCGATCACTGCGCCGCGAATGGCCTCCATTCCCCCGGCGCGCTTCAAAGCCTCAGTCCTGACAAGCACGCAGCCTCCGGCGGCACCGGCAGTCGAGCGCCGATTATTGCGAACCCAGGCGGGCGGGTAGAGCATGAAGAAGAAATATACGAAGGCAGGAATCAGTAATTTTTCTGGAAACCTTTCGCAACGCAGCTTCACCATGAACGAGACCAGGTCGTATTTGCCTTGTGAGGCGATAGCACCCAGATTTGTCACGGTTTCGAGACCGTGCAGCACATCGGCATCTGTGAGCATGAGCCATTCGGGATTGATCCCGCTGGCGCGTGCATACTCGATACCCTGATGCATCGCCCAAACTTTCCCAGACCATCCAGCGGGCAAGCGCTTGCTCTGAATCACAACGAGCGAGTCGGCTTTGCCTGCTTTTTCAGCGGCGCAGCGTGCCACGTCCGCCGTATGGTCCGCGCTCTCGTCATCGACGACGAGGACGGGCATGGCTGCGTTTTGATGCAGTAACGATGTGACAACCGTCCCGATCAACTCTGCTTCATTGCGGGCCGGTACGATGGCCAGCACTCTGCCTGAGACTGCGGCGTTATCAGAGGTGTTGGGATTCACCCCTTTCGTTCGCCAGAAAAATCCTCTGGCCACGACCAGATAGAACCAGATCAGGACTGTAAGCCCAGCGACGCTTGTGGCAAGCACCGACATGAGAGAGCCCGAGAGTACAACCTGCCCGATTTCAGTTCAAGGTTGATCGGGACAAGAGAAGGAGGTGTCGGGTCTGAGGAGAGGGTACATGGCTCGCTGACAAGCGCTTCGCTCGGGATGACAGAGTTGTATAACTCTACGCTGTCAGGCGGAACGACCAGATTCGATGCCGACGGTGTTCGGCATTGCTTCGGTGAAGGTCATGCGGATGCCGTACTCGGGCCGCAGGATCACCATCGGGCGCGGTTCGATGATCTGGCCGGGAACCAGCTGGAAATCGTACTTTCTGAGCATCACGCTGAGAATCATCAGCATCTGCAGCATGGCGTAATTGCCGCCGATGCAGCCTCGTGGTCCAGCCCCGAACGGCAAATGAGCGAAGGGCGTGTGCCGTTTCTCGTTTGCCTTGCTGAAGCGTTCGGGATCAAAACTCTCAGGATTGTCCCAGTAGCGCGCGGAATGATGCGCCCCGTAAGTAAAAACGACGACCGTCGAACCACGAGGGATCTCGATGTCGCCGGCGCGGTCGTCTGTCAGGGCCATCCTATCGACCATCCAAAACGGCGGATAAAGGCGCAGAGCCTCGTTGATGATCTGGGTCGTAAACTCGAACTTTGGAACGTCGGAAAAAGTCAGATGTCGTTCCCCCAGCACGGAGTCGAACTCATCCCGAATCTTGTCGACACAATCCGGGCGGGTGCTGAGCAGATAAAGAGTCCACGACAGAGCATTCGACGAGGTCTCATGGCCGGCGACCAGCAGCTGCATGCTTTCACTGATGACTAAATCGTCGTCCATGCTTGACCCGTCGCTATAACGGGCGTCCAGCAGTATTTGCAACAGATCATGGCTGGGCTCTTCCCGGCGGCGCCGCCGAATGTAGTCACCCAAAATGCCGAACGCGCGAGCCGTCATCTCCTCGTGCTTCCGCTGTTCGCCAGAGATGCGAAACCAGGGATTCAGGTACGGTTGAATGGTCTGGCGAACCATGAATTCCTGAACGGTTGAGATGGCCTCGCTGATGGTCTCGATGTCTTTCTCTTTTAACTTCGCACCGAATAGAGATTTGCCCACCATCGCGAAGGTGATCTTCATCATCAGGGGATAGATGTCCACTGGGCCGACGCGGGCCTGTTGGTCGAAGTCCTGCAGCGATTCGGCGAGGGAATCCTGCATGATCGAGGACAAAACCTCGAGCTGCTTGCGCTCGAAGCCCGATTGGATCAGGCGGCGTTGTGTTTTCCAGGGTTCGCCTTCCGTGGTCAGCAGACCTTTGCCCAGGAAATGCCCCATCCGCTTTTTTTGAATATGGGATTTGTGGTAGTTCTCCCAGTTCGTTTTCAGCACGTGCTGAATGACGACGGCGTTGGTGGTGACAATGGCTTCTTTGACGCCGCCAAAATAGAAACGGAACGTGTCGCCATAAAGGGCGCCGTACCTGGTCAAGACCTGGACCGGATTGTGCGCCATCGCACGGGAGTCCAGGAAGGACTGGGATCGAGGGACGGCCGGAATCCTTTGCGGCACGGTCAGGCCTCGCTCTCGCTGTCCACGCGGGTCAGAAAAGAAGTGCCATCTGAGTTGCCCAACTGTTTCAAGAGCAGCAAATGATGTTTTATTGCCCGTGTCATGGTCGGATGTTGCCGGTAGGTTACCCCATATTCTTCGGCGGTCTGCTTCACAATCCGGGTCAGAGGGGCGTAGTGAGTATGACAGACGAACGGGCACAGATGATGGACGATATGGTGATTCAATCCTCCAACAAGCCAACCGACCAGCGGATTTTCCGTCGCATAGTCGGCCGTCGTCGCGAAAATGTGATCGATCCAGTTATCGAAATCGTTGCGGCCCGACGGAAAGTACGTGCTGTCGATCACATGCGTGGTCTGGAATACGAGCGCAACGCTTAACCCAATAATCAAATGGGAGAGAACGAAAGCCAATCCGACCAGCAGGGGTGATTTTCCCAGCAGCACGATCGGCAAAATCAGCATGTAGGTGAGATAAAATGCCTTCCCTGCAAAGAGAATCACGTATTCCCGTAACGGATGTTTTGCTTGTTTCAGATAATCGTGGGAGGGAAAGAAGAAGCACTTGAAATCCCTCAGAAACACGTAGTCGAGCGAAAACAGCGCATACATCAAAAGCGCATAAATGTGCTGGAAGCGTTGCACGCCCGTGCGGGGTTCGTGGGGTGTAAACCGTAAGACGCCACGTCCGGTTAGCGCGTCGTCCTCGCCATGAAGATTAATGCAGGAGTGGTGTCCCCGATGGTGGAGGATCCGCCACATGTAGGAACTGATTCCGCAAACGTCAAAAACATAGTTCAGCCCTTTGTTCACGGAACGCACCGACGAGATCGCGTTGTGATTGCTATCGTGGGCAATATTCAGCAAAAGGAACGTTTGCGCGATCGCATTTAAGAGGTAGAGGCCGACAAACTTCCAGGAATCCGGCTTGAACGCGTAAAGGGCAATCCAACTGCCTGCCAGCACGGTCAATCCAACCGCAATTTTGAGCCACATTGCGAGATCGGCCTTTGGAGAAATCTTCCCTTCTGAGAAGAAATCTTCAAGGCGGCGTCGTAGGACTTTAGGGAAGGAAGACTCGGGTGCCGAGTCGAGAACGGAGTCCCTCAGCGAGGCCTCCGCGGGCGCAAGGTCGTTGATCTCCGGAGTCAGACTAATATCCGCCTCGTAAAGACGTCAAAACTGCAATGAAGTCAGGCCGATGCCTTCCACCGAGGCCTGGCTCGCTGCCAGCGGCGGATTTTGGCCGACAGGACAACCCCTCCGGCGCAAATTGAGAAATCAGCGTAAAAATGAATGCTAGCTCGAAAACTTGAGTAAGATCAAGACAAATTCGGATCTGGGGCCTTTGGCATAACCACGGATGTTCTCAGTAGCGAGCAAGTAGGGGAAATTCCTGCTAAGCTTTCAAAATCTCTGTTAACATCACCGCTCTGTGCGAAAAGAACTAAAGGACTAGTGAGCCTGAGTCGGGCGGCTTGGCGGTGGTCTAATTTTCGCCGTAGCTGTCCGCTGGTGTTTGCCGGTATTTAAGAGTGGTTGTAGTTCTTTTCATGTGCCTTGGTCACGCTGCACGGGGGCGCGCAGCGGGACATTTTATACGGAATCTTCTTATCAACACAGGAGGTTAGCGAATGGCGGTGCCAACCGCCATGAGACCGATCCGAATCTATGATCGATTCGATTTTGGACAAGCTGGATAGTCTAGGGGATCAGCATCCGCACAGGCTTCTCTATTCTTATATTGACGTGAACGGCAATCCGATTGGGGGCTACTCTTACGCGGAGTTTCTCCACCGGACGAAGGTGATTGCCGGACACTTGCGTAAGGTGCACGACTTCAAGTCGCAGGACCGCCTTCTGCTCGCCTATCCGCCGGGCCTCGAGATGATTTGCGCATTTTTTGGCTGCGTGCGTGCGGGGTTGATCCCCGTCCCGGTCTATCCCCCGAGTTCCCGTGACTTTCGGAGCGCTCTGTACAAGATGGTCCACATCGCCCAGGACTGCCAGGCGGCTGGCATTCTGACGAGCAAAGATTACCTGGGATCCTTGAAGACAAATCTCGCGAGAAGCGGCGTGTGCGGATCGGGAGTTGATGTCGACTACATTTCCAGCCTTCGCTGGGTGGTGACGGAAGATTTCGTCGATGCGCTTCCAGGCGAAATTCCCAACGGTGCTTCCAACATCCTGTTTCTTCAATACACGTCGGGGTCGACCCGCGACCCTAAAGGCGTGATGGTCACCCACGAAAATATCCTGCATAACTGCCCCCTCGTGATCGATCATGACGCTCCGATCGTCGTGTCGTGGCTCCCGCAGTATCACGACATGGGGCTAATCGGGTGCTACCTGTATCCCGCCCTCAAAGGCGGCACGACCTACGGATTCGCGCCCACGGATTTCATTCAGCGTCCAACCTTGTGGTTTGACGCCATCAAGACTTATGGGGCCAGCGCTTCAGCCGCGCCGAACTTCGCGTACGACTATTGCCTGCGCGCCGGGCGGATCTCAAAAGAGAGCCTGGAGAGCTGCGATTTAAGCTCGCTCCGGCAGTTGCTGGTTGCAGCGGAACCCGTCAAACCAGACACTTACACGCGGTTTTTGCAAGCCTTTCAGCCGCGAGGCCTGAAGTCTGAAAGCTTTTTTGTGGCCTACGGGCTGGCGGAGAATACGCTGGCAGTTTCGCTCGGTGGCCGCAACATTATTTCCGTCAACAAGAATGCGATTGCGCTGGGCAAGGCGCGGATGACCAAGGAAGTTTCTGAGATCGGCTCCGCCACCCAGATCGTCAGTTGCGGAACCCCACTGCCGGGACTCACGGTGAAGATCGTCGATCCGGAGAAGCACGTTGCTCTTGAACCAGGTCGAATCGGAGAGATCTGGATCGCAGGCGGCAGCAAGTGCCTGGGTTGCTGGAATAATCCCGAGCTGACGATGAAGCTGTTTCACGCCCGGTTGGTGGATGATAGCCCCTACGACGACGGCTATCTTCGCACCGGCGATATGGGTTTCTTCCATGACGGCGAACTCTTCGTATGCGGCCGGATCAAAGACATGATTATTCTTCGCGGGCAGAATTATTACCCGCAGGATATCGAAGCGGTCGCAGAGAAGGCGTCCGGCCTCGTGCGTTCGAATTGCGTGGTCGCGTTCCAGATCAACGAAGACACAGACCCGGCGCTGGCGATCGTCGCCGAGGTCAAGAATCTGAAAGCGCTGCCGGATCCGCTGAAGATTGCAGCCGCCGTCCGGAATTTCCTGAACGTCGAAGTGGCTGTGCTCTCTTTTATTGCGCCCCGCGCGATCCCGCGAACCAGTTCCGGCAAGATCATGCGCCACAAAACTAAGCACATGTGGCTGCAGGGCCAATTCACCGTGGTATCGGAATTTTCGCGTACGAAAGACGCGGGATCCACGACCTCTGGTTCTGTACAACAATCGCCTTTTGACGTACTGAAAGCCCGCTATAACCTGACGGGCAACGAATCGTACAACCTCGTCGAGGCTGGGCTGGATTCCCTGGATCTTGTCGTGTTCATGCACGAGATCAAAGAGCTCTTGAAGAATAAGAATGCTGACATGCTGGCGCGGCAAGTTGATATCGGACTGATCCAGCGAGTCAGCGTAGCCGAGTTGTTCCAGCTGGCGGAGCAATTGGAGCGCGCCCCTGAAGCGGCGCTGGGTCCGCTGCGGCAGACTTTGGCGACCTTCCGTGAAGAACAGCGCGTCTCGGAACAGCGGATGATGAAAAACGACGCCAAGTTGATTTTTGCTCCTCCGCCGCTTGCTGATCTCCAAAAAGCGGCAGTTCCGAGCAATGCCCTGCCCGAGAATGTTTTGCTGACCGGCGGTACGGGTTTTATTGGTCCTTTCCTGGTGAAAAGCCTTCTGGAGCAGACGCGTGCGAAGATTCACATCCTCGTCCGGGCTTCTGAAGAGAACCAAGGAAGACAAAGACTCAAGGCCGCGATGGAATCGGCTGGACTGTCCTCGTCCGAACTGACCGAGATGTTCGAGAGCCGCGTAATCCCGGTTTGCGGCGATTTAGGTCACAAGGATTTGGGATTGAGCCCCGAAGCCTGGGATAACCTCGCGGAAAAGATCGACACCGTCTTCCACAACGGCGCGACCGTGAACTATCTGCTCAACTACGACCGTATGCGAGACGCCAATGTTCTTGGGACGAATGAGGTCGTTAGGCTGGCATTCGAAGGGCGAGCCAAGACCTTCAATTATGTCTCGACGACATTCATTTTTGGCTGGGCAGTGAAGAAAGTTTTGTATGAAACTGACTTCAACGAGAATATGGAGCTTCTCGATTTTGGATATAGCCAATCCAAATGGGTTTCGGAGCAGGTCGTTATGGATGCGCGCCGCCGCGGGCTTACGGCGCGGATCTTCCGCCCGGCCCTCGTCAGCCCGTCGATCACAGGCGGCGGCAATAACTTCGATATCGCAGTGCGTTTAGTCGCATTCATGGTGAATCACGGTATCGGCGTCGATGCGTTGAACCAGGTGAGTTTCGTTCCCGCAGACATCACAGCGAACAATATCGTCGCGATTTCCACGACTCCTGGAACGGAGAACCAGACGTATCACGTAGTGAGGGACGACTACGCGAACATGCTGGATATTACCGGCCTCATTACCAAAGCGACTGGCCGTCAATTTGAAATATTCAGTCTTTCTGACTTTGTTCCGGAGTTGGTCAGACGATGCAGGAAAGAAGATTTGCTTTTTCCGCTTCTCGATTTCCTGGTCGGCTCGGTGGACAACATCTCATCGATGGAGTTCAAGCGCTACGACAATTCCACCTATCAAGCGGCGCGCGCGGCCTCAAAATGGGGCAAGCCTGATCCGTCCCTCGAAGAAACGGTCAATGGCATCCTGAAATTCATGCACCGAAAAGGAATCATCTCGGTCGGGATGCGTGAGCACCCTGCCGTTGCTGGTTGCCGGCAAACGGTTCATCCTCGTGCGGATGTAGCGGGCGCGGCTCAGTGACATTACTGCTTCCGGAACACCAGGGTCTCTTTGAGTTGCTGGCCGGTTTCCAATGTGCCTGATGTGGTCAGCGTCATCTCAGATCCGTCTGCGGAAACTACCCACCTGTCTTTTTGGGTAATTTGATTGTCTCGCTTGTAGACCGCATCAACGGTGTGAGCATCGACAAGCTGCAAAGCTACGCTGTCGTTCGGGGAGTTCTTAACATCGTATTCTTTGCCGTCAAAGCGGGCGCTGTAGCTGTAGTCTGAACTGAATCGTACGCCATCCTTTCCATCGGGCTCAATCTTGAGCGCCATCCCCTGTTCCATCCGAGATTTGCTCAAATCCTCTGCCCACTCACCGGCGAATAAATCAGTTGGGGACTTCTTCCCCCCTGCTCTCTTCCACACGGTGATCTTCTCAGCGTGGCCTGCCTGTGACGTCCTGCTCGTCAGTTCGTTGTTGTCTTTCGACAATTTCTCGTGAATCGTGACAACCACAGCTCCATCTTTTTTCTCTTTAACTTCGACTTGATGCTTATCAATTCTTCGTAGTTCGATTTGGTCGAATGCTGGATTGTTTTGAACGGGCGTGTCATGGCCATTCAGTTTAGCCGTGAAATCAGCGTGGTTACTACCTGAGATTACGACGTGGACTTCGCCATGTTGAGATGCGATGGAGAGTTTATTAGGGGGTGTCAAAGAAGATTGCGCAGAGACGAGTTTCCATGATCCTATGCGCGGATCTGCAGGGCCAACTTGGGCAGCGACGATTAAACCAAATAAAAGATAGAAAGACGAAAATTTGTGCATGATTCTCCATGAGCGGGCCATCCGCCATCTGACAATAATACGAAGTGAGCGGCTCTCGACGCGAGGGTTGAGTCACTTAGGTAACGATGTTGAGTAGTGGGAAAGTTCCGTATTGCCGTTATTTCCGCCGATCTTCTACGATTTGTAATGAGCGGGATTTCAAATTTAAACAAGCGAAACGAACAAGAGATTCGTCCTACCGGATTTCGCCTGACACTATGAATCTGATGCGTCTGCGCCGTTTCTGGCTGGCTGCAGTAGTGCTTGCCGCCGTTCTCGCACTGCTGCCGTTTTCCTTTCACGCCGAGCGCCACCTGGAGACGGCAACACGCATCGAAGGCAGCGAAGCGGGAAAATTCCCTCAAGAGTTGGCCAATCGTTTTCATTCACCCTTTGTCGATAGCGTGGTCCTGGTGATTCAGGGCCTTCCGCCTGCGGACTCCGCTGAAGGGGAGCAGGTATTAGGAACGATTGAAGAGAGGCTGCAAAAAGAACCCGGCGTCTCTGGCGTCGTCTCCCATCTTGATTTTCGTGACCCAATTTTCCTGGGCAAGGGTGGAGGAACTTTTATCCTCGTGGGACTTGCTTCAAGCGAGGGGCCAGTGGAGTTGCTCGTGCCAAAACTTCACGAACTTGAGAATTCGCTGCAAAGCGACTTGCGAGGTCGCTATCCGGCCGTAAAACTCGAACTGACGGGAGAGACGCCGCTAAATTTCGATATTCGAAAAGCCAGCGCCGATGATGTCGCGCATGCAGAAAGCCTCGTGATTCCCGGCACCCTGGCCCTTTTGCTCGTCGCATTTGGAAGCGTTGTGGCGGCCTTGATTCCATTAGCCATCGGCGAGCTAGCTATTGCCAGCGCGCTGGCCGTTGCGGGCTTCCTGGCCCTGCGTTGGCACCTGTCGATCCTGGTTCAGAATTTGTCCACGATGCTTGGGTTGGGCCTGGGCATCGACTACGCCCTTCTTATGGTCAGCCGATTCAGGGAAGCGACTGTCACCGAGCGAGACCAATTCAAATGCTCGTCGATCGCCGCCCGGCAGGCGGGACGTACACTCCTGATCTCAGCCTCGACGGTGGCCATCGGATTTCTGGCTCTTCTGACCGTTCCCATCAGCGAAATTCGCTCGATTGGCGTGGCGGGATTTCTGGTAGCTGGAACAAGCGTGCTTTTGTCGGTCACCCTGGTTCCGGCTCTGCTGGCGGCGCTCGGCCCGCGCATCAATGCCGGCCGGCTTCCCATTATTGCGAGTTTTGATGAACACCGTGCTGCACGCACAGAAGACCGCTGGAGACGGTGGGGAAAAGTGGTCGTGGCCCATCCCTGGCTGGCCATCATTTTGGCGGGCGCTCCGTTACTTCTGTTGGCCTGGCAAGCCACCCGGTTCGACACCAATGTTCCCCGAGGGGATTGGCTTCCCTCTCAGGCGGAGTCAGTGCAGGCGCTTCATGCGCTGGAAAAAATGGATCGGGTTGGCATGGTGTATTCACTGCGGTTGATTCTTGAACTTCCGGAAGATTCCATTTCGCAAACCGACGCCGGATGGAATGCCGTCGACCGTTTCACCAAACGAATCGCGAGCGACCCTCGCTCCGAAAAAGTATTCTCACTGACGTCGATTGCGGCAAGCAATCGATCGGAACTCAGCAATATTCCGCGTGACACGCGCCGGGCGTTTTTGAGCCGCGATGGTCGGGCGGCACTACTCGAAGTGTCACCGGCGACCTCGGTTTCCCTGAACGATCAGGTGGCCTGGGTGCGAGAGCTGCGGAAAGAGGGCGCAGTTCTTCTGACCGGCGTACCTGGAGCTACGCTGCGAATCGGAGGGATTGCCGCACTCATCGCGGACTATCAGACGATCGTCAAGGAGCGCTTCATCTCGGTATTGGCGCTGGTAGTGGGCGGAACTCTATTGGCACTTCTTGCCGGTTTCCGATCGCTTTTCGCCGCGGTCAAGGCCATTGCTTTGAACTTGCTGTCGGTTGCTGCATCCTTCGGGGCTTTAGTTCTGGTGTTTCAGGAAGGGCACGGAATTCGCATTTTTGGAGTTCCTCAGGGAACAGGCAGCATATTTCCCATTGTGCCAATCGTTGCTTTCGCGATCGTCTTCGGCCTGAGCATGGATTACGAAGTTTTTCTGGTCGCTCGAGTGCTCGAGGCGAGAAGAAGCGGATTGAGTGAAATGGAGGCAATTCCCGAGGGTATCGCCAGAACCGCCGGGCTAATCACGAGCGCAGCCGCAATCATGATTGTGGTATTCGCGGCGTTCACTTTCGGTAATTTCCTGGTAATAAAGATGCTCGGATTCACGCTTGCAGTGGCCGTGTTCATCGACGCAACGATCGTCCGCATTGTGATTGGGCCCGCGCTGCTTCGCGTTGCCGGCGATTGGAACTGGTGGCCCGGAGGACTCTCCACCTCACGCGGAGCATCAGCGGAAAAACATCACGAAAATTGAGTTCTGAAGGAATTGGGCAGGAAAGACCTGAAACCGGATACTCCGTTGCGCTAGCCCTTGACACACAACATGCGGCGTGAATTCCTGCGCCTTCGGCCTCGCCGAGCCAAGCGACCTAAAGCCTGCGCAGGACGGCTCGGGCAACCAGTATTGGCAGCAACCCCCGCGCTCCCTGCTTAGTACATTCTCTGCCCTATTGTTACCAGCCAAGCAGATATGTAGCCTCCGGTCTAAGCAGGCTAGAGAAAATTATCGAAGCGCAGAGACGCAGCAGCTTTTGAGATTCCACCTCGCGGAGCAAGTTTGCTCGGGCACGAATCCTCCTCGACGCAATATGCCAGCCAAGACCGACACGACGTCCCAGAAAACCAATCAAGTGGCTCCTTCCACTCGGTCAATCGCCAAACTCAAAAGCGCAGCGGCAGGATGTCAGGCGTGTGACCTTTGGAAGATGGCGACGCAAACGGTGTTTGGCGAGGGGCCCACGAAAGCCAAGATCATGTTCGTAGGAGAGCAGCCTGGCGATTTGGAAGATCGATCTGGTCGCCCTTTTGTGGGACCGGCCGGCAAGTTGTTCGACCGGGCGCTTGCAGAGGCGGGCATTTCGCGATCGAGTGTCTACGTGACCAATGTAGTTAAGCACTTCAAGTGGTCGCCCGCGGAACGAGGGAAGCGGCGCATTCATAAGAAACCGCGATACTCCGAGATTGCGGCTTGCCGGCCGTGGCTCGACGCTGAACTGGCAGCGATCAAACCGCGAGTACTGGTCTGTTTAGGGGCGACGGCGGCCCAGTCCCTGCTGGGGAAAGATTTCCGCGTTTCTCGAGATCGCGGAAAACTGATTCATTCGAACCTCGCTCCCCATGTCGTGGCAACGGTGCATCCTTCGTCGATTCTTCGAGCACGGGATGATGACTCCCGCCAATCCCAGCTCCAGGCTTTTATAGCTGATCTGCGCCAGGTCGCGGATATTGAGAACGGCGCGTAAGCCTTTAACCTGTGTCAAGACAACTCCGACTGAAACGAGTTCACACTTGCGAGAGGTCCAGAGCGCAGGATGAGAGGCAAAAGCGGGTCGTCTATAGGCAAGCAGCGCAATCACTGCAGCAACGCAGGGCCTGGCAGTCAGGCTATGCGGCTTTTTCTGACGTTACTTTCTTCAACCGAGGCAAGACTTCCTTTCCGTAAAACTCGATAACCCTCTTTTGATCGCGCTGTCCGGAATGTATGTGGACGCCAGTCGCACCACTATCGAATAAATCAGTTAGCACTTTCACGTGGAGGTTCGGATCGGTGCCGACCGGCCAGCCCTCCGTTACCTTTTCCAAAGGAATCTCGGCATTCGCTCGATCTTCAATCGTTTTCGGATCGCGGATATTGAAATAGGGTTTCCAGGCTTTGGGCCCGAAGCGCCATAATTCTGCGGCTTCGGCCAAGTCTTTCCGGTCTCCGACAACTACATATTGTTCGATGAACACCGGCATCCGCTTGGGATCTTTGCTGGCGTCTCTTGCTCCCTCTACAAATTCGGCCTTATGTTCCTTCCACGTCTTCGGATCGGTGATGAGGCCGTCGGCAAATTGACCGCACCGGCGCATCGCCTTCGGACCGTTTCCCGCCATCATGAGAGGAATTGTTTTCGCAGGGGGATCATAGAGTCGCGCATTCACTTTGTAGTATTTTCCGTTGTGATCGATCTGCTGCCCGCCCCAAAGCTTCCGAATGAGCTCCGAGGCCTCTATCAGCCGTTCAGAGCGCTCAGGCCAACTCGGCCACGAACCGACGGCCGCCTCCTCGTTCAACGCCTCGCCCGAGCCAATTCCGAGGAAGATCCGGTCGGGATAAAGGAGACTCAAGGATGCGAAGGCCTCGGCCACGACCGCAGGGTTATAGCGGAACGTCGGACAGGTAACAGTCGTACCCATGCGAATTCGCTTAGTTCTCTGCCCGATCGCGCTCATCGTGACCCATGCCTGGCCCGAATGCCCTTCATTGGCCTGCCACGGCTGAAAATGATCGCTCACAGCTAGAAGGTCAAACCCAGCCTGATCGGCTGCGATTCCGAGCTCCAGCAATTCCGGCACAGCAAATTGTTCGTGGGCCAATTGAAAACCGACTTGCCGGTTCAGCCATGGGGATAAGTTTGAACCACTGCTGTTCATCGCGCTTTGCTCCTCCCAATCCGGCCCCTGGGGAAAATTGTTTTCCCCTCTCGGGCTGGTTGATAACGCAAAACCTGGAAATCCAGCCATCGCCGTAAGCGACAGGCCCGACTTCAATAAGGTCCGGCGATTTATCCGAAGCGAATGTTTGATCAGCATTTGTTTCCATCTGCGCCACGTTTAGAGGAACAATCCTGATCAAATGTTGGCGAAGCATTTATTTGGAAACACGGGTCGCACACTGCCCGAAACGCCATCAGAGAAAGCCAGCCGGCCCGCGGGACGAAGCTGCAGGCAACAGTCTCCTTCCTACTTCACGACAGACACATCCAATGACCGAAGTCGTGAAGGAGATCACTATGAGGACGAATCTTCATCTTTTGGCGTTGGCCGCGTTGTTGGCCTTGTTTACCTTCAAACTAGCTTTGGCGGCATCTACACCACCCGCAGAGAGACCCGCCCAGGAAGGCAAAGGGTGCAGCGCACCCAAAGAATGGGGTCAACTCAAAGGCGTCGCAGATCGTACCGTAGCTTTTGAAGATTCCGCCGGAAGCATACGAGTGCTTGACCTTGGACCATGCATGAGGGGTGAGACACAACTTGTGGTTACGATAAATCGGCCTTAGAAAGCGATTTCATCGCGTCACTTCGAGCTTGCGGATCGAGGGCTCAGCTGTGAGTTTCTGCACTGCATCGGGTAGATTTGTGTCCTGATGCTTCCCTTTCCACTCGATCTTCCAACCATAGACCCTATTTTCACTCGGCGACTTCTCTATACACACGGTGGGTTGCCTGATGGCAAGGCCATTGCGGCTCAGGTTCGCCGCGATATCGGTTTGTGAGAGACCGCCCGGCGCAACGCTTATCGTAAGCGTTGCGCTGTGCCGTCTCGGCAATACGGCTTCCACGCTCTTCAACCCGGTTAGGACCAGGAAGCCCAGGGCAAAGCCCGCCAAACCAAGCCCCAGTTGCCCGCCTCCGAAACAGAGGCCCATTACGGTGACAAACCATATCGTCGCTGCCGTGGTGACTCCAACTGCCAACTCTCCGCGCTTCAGGATCGCCCCCGCGCCGATAAATCCGATGCCCGATAGAATTCCGAGCGGGAGTCGCATGATGTCCATCACGACGAATGAATCGGCGGCCTTCCCATTTGAATTAATCAGCCAATTCGCTTGCAGCATGGCAAGACAGGCTGCGAGGCCGACCAGCATATTCGTGCGCAGTCCTGCTCGATGACCGCGTTCGTCACGGTCAAATCCCAATACACCCGTGCACACCGTGGTCAGCACCAGGCGCACCGCGATTGCTTGCCAGGTCAGGATAGTTGGCATAAATAACGGCGCGCCCCCACGGAGCTTTTAGCCGGTAACGTTCGGACTCGCGTCCTCGGTCGGCGAGATTTCGTCCTCGTTGTCGGGAGAATGCACAGCTTCTCCTTCTCGCTCTCCTTAAAGCACGCCTGGTTTGAGATGAGACGAGGCGGACGCAGGTTGGTCCTGGAACGCCATCTCAACACTCCCCAAACTGGCTGAGTTGAATTTCTGGTGGGCGCGGCGAGCCTCAGCCGCGCGGTACCGCTCCCTAGTACTTTTGGCAGTACTTGAAACGGTACTAAGTACTGACCTGCAAAGTACACGAAGTTCTCGGTGAAGTCGCCCTCGCATAGCTCCGATTTGAATCTTGTTCGGATCCCCCAATGCGTTTATATGTTTTCAGAATCAATGACGCGATCGGAGCTCTATGAAACGAGTTCGCGTGCTCGTGGCGAATCAACGACGCTTGATGCGGGAACTCATCATGAACACGATTGCCGACCAGCCGGACATCGAATTAGTCGGCGAGGTCGAAAATCAACGAGTTCTCGCCGAAACAGTGGAACAAACGCGGCCTGATGTTCTGATTCTTGCCATGGATGAGCGCGAACGATATCGCGCTCAGTGCGGATTTCTTCTCGGGCGTTACCCAGAGATGAGAATTCTCGCCCTGGATCCAGAACAGAACCGGGCCCTTTTCTATTGGGCAACCTTGGATATTCGAAGCAAACCACTGGAGAGTTCAGAGGCGGGAATCCTGAAGGCGGTGCGGCAGCGGCCCTCGTTAGTCGGTATGGCTGAAGCCTGAGTCGCCAAGCCTTCTGCGCCTCTACGTTGCTGTAAATATTGGGTTTAGCTCACAAGGACCCTGTAAGTGAGGGGGCGAAGCTTTGGACGGTAGTTCGAGAACGCCAAAACGAATATGACGCCTGCAATCGCTCTCACACAATCCTCAACGCTGCCGGTCGAGGCATCGCCCGCCGAAAATTGGTATGCGCTGTATACCTGTCCCCGACACGAAAGATTTGTCGCCAGACAGATTGAGCGGCGAAGCCTCTCCTGCTTTCTGCCACTGTACCGATCGATTCGGCGCTGGAAGGACCGCCGCAAGGAGTTGGAATTCGCATTGTTTCCTGGTTACGTTTTCGTGCGCATGGCGCTCGAAAACAAGAGGCGTGTGCTGGAGCTTCCGGGAGTTGTGCGACTCGTATCTTTCAACGGCCATCCCGCAGCTGTTCCTGCCAGCGAGATAGACGCCCTTAGAGATCTGTTGTCCACCAATTCCAGATTTGAACCCCATCCTTACTTGCGCGCGGGCCGCCGGGTTCGCGTGCGCAACGGCGCCATGCAGGGACTGGAAGGCATTGTCGTCCGCAGAAAAGAACGATGCCGTGTTGTTTTCTCAATAGACATGATCCAGCGCTCGGTGGCCGTCGAGGTCGACGAGGTTGACCTGGAGGCCGCCTGAGAGCGGCTTGCTTGCCGTTTCTTTCACGAGGTCCAGATATGTCGAGTGGATTTCCTTTCTCATTCCATTGTCGAAAGGCCCTGTGGGCATCTGTCTTCCTTATCTGCCCGCTGCTTGCCAGCCAGACGAACCGAGGGTCCCGCACTCAACCAACCGAGTATGAAAGTGAGCGCACGCCCCGGGTGTCGGATCTTGCGAAGGAGAATTCTGAGCACGTTGCAGCTTCCCCTGAACAAATCAAAGCCGTCCTCGGGAAAGACCCGGGCCTGATGGTGGAGTTGAAACGGTGGATCGCGAAGGAAGCGACCGACAACGGCCAGGTGGTAGAAGATTCAAGTCTCTCGGACGACGCAATTTTTGATCGTCTGGATCACGACGTTTCATTCCGGTCCGTGGCAACGCGCCTGGTCCAACGATATGGATATCTGCGACCGACACCAAATCCAGAATCGAGTTTGGGGAAGGAAGAGGAACTCGTGTTGCGGGAGCGTGCCCGGCAACTGGTTCAGATCGAAGCGCAGGAAGACAGCCAGGCATTGTTGGCGCGGAAAGCCGGCACATCGCGCGAGGACGACGTCGATCGCACAAGCGGCTGCAACGCGGATGATGAAGAGCAGGACGCGCCTTGCGAAAAATCGAGCCCTAGACGGCGTGAACCGAAACGTACCCGGGAAAATCCGGAACCGGATAACGCTCCGAACACTCCCATTCAACCGTATCTTCCGGAGTTGCCGCCATCGATGATCTCACCGCGGACGCAGACCGATCTTGCGAGTGATGGGTCGGGACTGGGTTCGAACCCACTGCAGCAAACAGCGATGCTCGAGATGGCGTCTGAGTCAAGCCGCTCAGGCGGAGCGTCACCGTTCAACGCTCTCTCTGTACCTCCGTCGATGTTAGGGGATCTTCTCGGAACCGGCAGCATCCCCGCGATCGGGGAGGCAGCGTCACCGGATACGTCAGCCAAGGACGAAATTCCGAAGCCATCGTCGCACGCGAAGCGGGAACCGAAGCTGATCGAACGACCTGAAGATGCTTCGCCGGTAAAAATGGTGCATTCGGCGAACCCGTTTGCCGATGTCCCGTCCCTTTACGACATGTACGTGCAAGCTTCCGAGAAACAAAAACCCGTCCAGCGTTTCGGTCTTGACGTATTTCGCAATTCGGACAATGACTCGGACGTGATTCCGATGGATCTGCCGGTCGGCCCTGACTACGTCGTAGGCACGGGCGACAGTTTGTCTATCGACATTTGGGGCAGCGTTTCCCAAAGACTGATACGCCGCGTGGACCGGCAAGGAAGAATCGCGCTGCCAGAGACGAGCCCGCTCCCGGTGACAGGTAAGAACCTGGGTGATGTGCAGTTGGAAGTGCAGCACGCCCTTCGCTCGGTGTTTCGCGATGTGTCTGCGGATGTCTCCGTCTCGCGTCTGCGCACCGTCCGCGTTTATGTCGTGGGCGAAGTCAGCGAACCGGGAGCGTATGACATCAGTTCGCTTTCAACTCCTTTGAACGCGCTATTTGCTGCCGGAGGCATAACGTCGCGGGGATCGTTGCGTTCCTTGCAGCACTACCGCGGAAAAGAACTGATCGAAAAAGTGGATGCTTACGACTTGCTGCTGCACGGAATCCGCTCAGAGTTGAAGAGGCTGGAGAATGGCGACACGCTGCTGGTGCCGCCAACGGGCCCTCAGGCAACAGTGGATGGAATGGTGCGGCGGCCGGCAATTTATGAGTTGCTCGACGAAACTTCGCTGGCAGATCTCTTACAGCTTTCTGGCGGAATCCTGCCGGCTGCAGCCCTGCGCCATATTGAAGTACAGCGGCTGGAAGCTCATGAAAAGCGCACCATGCTGACCCTGGATATGGGGTCAGCCACAGATCCCGACGAACTTAAGAAGCAGTTGGAAGCTTTCAAGATTCGAGATGGCGACCAGGTTCATATCTTCCCGATCGCACCTTACAACGAAGATGCAGTTTACATCGAGGGTCACGTCATTCGTCCGGGTCGCTACTCCTACAAGCCCGGCATGAAACTTACCGACCTAATTTCCTCCTACAGCGATCTTTTGCCCGAGCCCGCGCCGCACTATGCTGAAATCGTCCGGCTGAACGCTCCGGATTTTCATCCCACCATTGAAAGCTTCGACATCTCGAGCGCCCTGGCAAATCCGGCGCAAGCTCCGATCTTGAAGCCCCTCGACACCGTGCGAATTTTCAGTCGCTACGACTTCGAGCGACCGCCAGAGATTTGGGTCGGGGGTGAGGTCAACCGTCCGGGCTCGTATCGCACATCCGGGCAGGCCCATCTTCGCGACGCGGTGTACTTAGCCGGCGGAACGACGTTAGACGCAGGCCTTGATTCAGCGCAGCTATTCCGTACGCAGGCGGACGGCACGATGAAGATTCTGAGCGTCGACCTGCGGGAAGCCATGGCGGGAAACCCGGTGGACAACATCGTGCTGCAACCACGGGATCGACTGCTGATTCATCGTGCTCTTGCCAGAGTGGAAGCACCAACGGTTGCGATCAAGGGAGAAGTGGCGAAGCCAGGCCGTTATCCGCTGACGAGCAACATGAGCGTGCAGGACCTGGTTCAGGTTGCGGGCGGCCTTAAGCGCAGCGCGTTTGCCGACACGGCCGATCTTACCCGATTCGCAGCAGTGAACGGCTCCGGCGAGCATATTGAAGTGCGATTGGCATCCGCCATGTCGGGTGATGCCAATGAAAACCTCCCGCTGCACAATGGCGACGTTCTGTCCATCCGACAAATTCCTCAATGGAATGACCTTGGAGCGTCAGTAGCGGTGAAGGGTGAAGTGCGGAATCCAGCCACGTATGGCATTGAACCCGGCGAGCGGCTTAGCTCTGTTCTGGCGCGTGCCAATGGATTCACCTCCCAGGCCTATCCTTACGGAGCCGTGCTTCTACGAAAAGAGGTACGGGAGATCGAAATGCGGTCTCATACGGAATTGGTCAATCGGCTAAAGGACGAACAACGTTATATAAGAACCATGCCGGAAGGAGACAACGATCAGAAACAGATCAAGCTGGCTGCAATTGCACAAACTGACATTGCTTTGCAGGAACTGGAGAGTATCGCGCCCAGCGGGCGCGTCGTAATCCATATCCCTGCTGACCTGAGTCGCCTCGCTAAGACTCAGTCCGATGTTGCCTTGCGAGACGGCGATACTCTGATTATTCCGAAGAAAACAAACTACGTCGTCGTCAGCGGACAAGTATTCAATCCCACTGCGGTCAGTTACATTCCTGGAAGAAGCGCGAAGTGGTATCTCAGTCAGGCTGGCGGTTTGACGCAGATTGGAGACCGAAACGCTGTCTTCGTCGTACGTGCCGACGGTTCCGTGGTTGCATCCAAAAACAATGCTGGATTCTGGTCCGGCGACCCGCTAAACGCTGTTTTGAAACCAGGCGATTCCATTGTCGTACCCGAACGAGCGCCGAAGAATGTACCTCGTAACTTCACCACGATTCTGCAGGCTGCCCAGGTAGCGTCGTCAGTCGCTCTCACCGTAGCGTACGTGCATCCGTAAATGGGTATCCTTTTGCGGAGGAAGTTTGTAGCTCCCTTTGTCGCCGTGTGGGTGCTGCTAATCGCACTGCCCATAAGCTCCGCGCAAGAACTTGGTAACAACGCCGCGGTGGCATCGGAAAACGACACGTCAGCGTCCGCAGGTGGCGGCATCGTGGCTCCAACTGTGCGCGGTGTTGCCACCGACAGTTCCAGCCGCACAGGCGCCCGAGGCCGAATACTCGACCTCTTCGATGATCAGAAACAAATTTGGACCAGCCCATTCAAAGTTCGTGCGGCAGATACAAGTTGGTTGCTGCCTTTTGCCGGTGTCACGGCCGGTCTCTTCGTCACCGATCGGCAATACAGCAGGTCCCTCTCGCAAAACCCCACGACGTTGAGTCATTACAAAACGGTTTCTGACTTTGGAGTTGCGGGACTCATTGGCGGGGGAGCGGCCCTCTACTTATTCAGCTTTCCGACACACAATGAGCACTGGCGTGAAACCGGCTATTTAGCCGGAGAGGCAGCCTTGAATAGTTTCCTGACGACTGAAGCGCTGAAATATTCGTTTGGACGCGAGCGGCCTTATGAGAACAGTCCCGGTTCGTTCTTTCGCGGAGGGAGTTCGTTTCCGTCGGAACACGCCGCGGCGGCTTGGTCGATCGCCGGCGTTATCGCTCACGAGTATGATGGAACGCTCCCGAGATTGTTCGCTTATGGCGCGGCTTCGGCAGTGAGTTTTGCCCGAGTGCGCTCTCGCCAACACTTCCCTTCGGATGTTTTGATCGGCAGTGCGCTTGGATATTTGATATCGCAGAACGTATACCGAAGGCACCACGACCCGGAAGTAGGCGGTGCGGCGTTTGAGTCACCGCGCGAACTGGTCAGCGACGAAAGAGTGCACACTCCTCCATTTTTCGGATCCCCTTACGTTCCGCTCGATAGCTGGGTCTATCCCGCCGTGGAACGGCTTGCCGCATTGGGCTACATAGGGACGGATAGCCTGGGAATCCGGCCGTGGACTCGACTGGAGTGTGCGAGGCTGCTGGCGGAAGCGTCCGACCGGCAGGCAGACACTGCGGCACCCGCCGAGGTAGAAAAACTGTTCGCCGCGCTCTCTGAAGAGTTCGTTCATGACTCTGAATTGATGAGTAGCGAAAATAATACCAACGCCCAATTGGAATCCGTTTACTCTCGTGCGCTGGGAATTTCCGGCACACCTCTGACTGATAATCACCATTTTGGCCAGACGCTTCTGAATGACTACGGCCGGCCATACGAGAAAGGGTTTAACGCCGTCGCCGGATTGTCAGGCTGGACGACGATGGGTCCGTTTGTGATGTACGTCCGGGGAGAATATCAATCCGCGCAATCCGCGCCATCTCCTTCGCCTGACGTGCTGGGTTTTATTAGTAGTGCGGATGGGTTGCCACCCGATCCTCCCCCGCTTCCTATCGCGGCTACGAATCGCTTTCAGCTGCTAGATGCATATGTCGGGATGAATCTCGGCAACTGGCAACTCTCATTCGGGCGGCGAAGCTTGTGGTGGGGGCCTAGCGAGGGCGGGACGATGCTTTTCACGAACAACGCCGCACCACTGGACAAGATGTTCAGCATCGACAGGGTCAGTCCTATTGAATTGCCAGGTCCGCTGCGTTTTCTCGGAGATGTGCGCATCGAGGCCTTCATTGGCCAGACTTCAGGACAGGAATTTATCCGGAACGTCATCAGTTTTACGCAGAATACTGTAGGAACGACGATTGGCCAGTACGGGCGCCCTCTCCGGCAGCAACCTTTCATTAGTGGAGAAAAAATCAGCTTCAAGTTCACGCAGAACCTCGAAATGAGCGTTTCAAAAACAACGCTCTACGGCGGGCAGCAACGTCCTCTGACCCCGAGCACTTTTTTCAAGAGCACCTTTGGTGTGCATGTGAACGGAGACGTGCTCGGTGACGGCCGAACAGCGGCGGATTTCTCATACCGGATTCCCAAGCTGCGTGACTGGCTGACTTTTTATGGTGAGGCCTTCTCCGAGGATGAAGTCTCACCGATCCCGTACATGAGAAAGTCGATCTTCCAAGGCGGACTGTATTTCGCGAAGCTGCCGAGTTTGCCTCACATGGATCTCAGAGTGGAGGGCGGCACTACCAGTCCGGTGCAAGGAAGCTTCTGCACAGCGTGTTTCTATACCAATGGTGAATATGTAAGCGGCTACACCAATGGTGGAAATCTCATCGGAACATGGATCGGCCGAGCCTCACAAGGAGAGCTGGTGAGATCGACGTACTGGCTGACGCCGCGCAGGAAAATCGGAATTGAGCTTCGGCAGCGAAAGATCGATGCGCAATATCTTCCGCAAGGTGGAACACAAAGCGATGTCGCGGTCAATGCCGATATCTTTGCGGGCCCAGGCTTTCGTTTCACGGGAAACCTACAGTATGAACGCTGGCTGATCCCTTTACTGGCACCGAACCGCCAAAGCGACCTGGCAGTGTCGTTCCAGTTCGGCCTTTGGCCAGTTAGACATCAACATTAAGAGGCGCCGCCTAAGCGGCCGCCTCAGGAAGGAATTCCTTGGCGCAAGTACACACTCGACCGATCGAGTATCCGAGTACCCGCGATGTGGCACGGGTCCGCGAGTCGGAACTGGATGAAAGAGCAATCCAGGCAAAATCGATCGGACACTTGCAGGCGATTTGGAGAGACCGGCGCACTGTTGCGCGCGTGGCGTTTGCCGGGCTGTTAGCTGGCGCATTGCTGGCATTCCTGCTGCCTACACGCTATACCTCCGTGGCACGACTAATGCCGCCGGATCGACAGTCGAGCGGAGGAATGGCGCTCTTAGCTGCACTCTCAGGGAAAACTGGCGGCAGCACAGGCAGTAGTTTGGCGGGAGCCGCCGGAGACCTATTGGGCATGGGCAGTTCCGGAGCGGTCTTTGTGGGAATTCTCCAGAGCGATACGGTTCAGAACCGCCTGGTGGAGAGGTTCGACTTAAAAAAAGTTTATTGGGATCACTTCGAGGAAGACGCCCGCAAAGATCTGGCCGACCGAACGTCGGTCAGTGAGGATCGGAAAAGCGGAATTATTTCGATCTCCGTCGTAGATCGGGAGCGGTGGCGTGCCACCGCATTGGCGCAGGCTTATGTCGACGAATTGAATCATCTCTCCGCCGAACTCTCCACTTCTGCGGCGCATCGCGAACGTGTATTTCTGGAAGAGCGGTTACAAACTGTCAAGAAAGATTTGGACCAGGCATCGGTCGACTTCAGTCAATTCTCCAGCAAGAACACGGCAATCGACATCAAAGAACAAGCGCGAGCGATGGTGGAAGCCGCGGCGCAACTGCAAGGACAGTTGATTGCCTCGGAGTCCCAACTGAAAGGTCTGGAAGCAATTTACGCCCCGGGCAATCCCAGGGTACACGCCCTCGAAGCCCGCATCTCGGAATTACGCAGCCAACTGGAGAAACTGGGCGGGGCCGGGGTCGACGCCAATGGCAACATATCGTCCGAGCTCTATCCATCGATTCGGCAATTGCCAATCCTGGGCGTCAAGTACGCGGACCTATACCGCAAGGCAAAGATTCAGGAAACCGTCTTCGAAATGTTGACCCAACAGTACGAATTAGCCAAGGTTCAAGAGGCCAAGGAAACGCCGACGGTGAAAGTGCTGGACCCGGCCAGTCGGCCGGAACGACGCTCATTCCCGCCCCGGTTAGTAATCATTTTGCTCTGCGGATCTTTCGCGCTGGCATTAGGAGCATTCTGGGCAGTCGCTCGAGATCGCTGGCAAAAGACCGAGGACATGGATCCCCGGAAAGTGTTTGCACAAGAGGTGATGGACTCGCTCGAGAAACACATGCCGTGGGCCACACCCAACGGGTCGAAGGCGCAAGCTATTGCACACCGCATCTGGATTCGTTTCACTCCGCAAACAAATCGGTCTCAGAATTCTGAGTCAGACACTGACGAATAAACCGACTCCGGAAATGGACGGATTTCCTGAACCTATCCTCCGCAAGACAACGTTTGACGCAGTTCGCCACCGGACTTACAGACCAAGGTCTTTCTGCGGGAACCATGTTTTTGGTGAACGTAGCTCTGGCCCGGACCCAAACGAAGGAAGATTATGGGACATTTGCTCTCTCGTACTCAATTTTCATGTTTCTGAGTGGGCTACACAGCGCAATGGTACTGGAACCCTTCACCGTGTATGGGTCCGGCCGGTACCAGGGAGCGTTCGGTCGATACTGGAAACTCATGATGCGCGGAAATGTGTTGGTTGGATTCGCTCTTTCCGTCGTCCTTTTCCTTGCATCGCGCTTATTCCTGCAATTCGCTCCTTCTTTGAATTCGCCATCGCTGGTCGGCCTCGCCCTGACGATTCCCTTTATTCTGAGCGGCTCTTTTCTGCGGCGCAGCTTTTATGTTGTGCGAAAACCGAATCTCGCGGCAAGAACTTCGCTGGCATTCTGCCTCACAGTCGGCCTGCTGTTGTGGATAAGCACACAGTCACACAGGCTGAACGGCTTTTCTGCCTTCGTGATTCTCGCCGTCGGCTGGCTGGTTGCTGGAATGACCATTGTCCGCGATCTTCCCTTCGGAAAAAACACGTCATTTCTCGAATCAGAGCCTCGCTACTGGAGGGAGCACTGGGTGTACAGCCGTTGGGTGCTCGCGCAGGCATTTGTGTACCAGTTCATGCATCAAGGGTATTACTGGCTGGTGGCGGGGTTTCTGTCGGTGAAAGAAGTTGGCGAATTAAAAGCGATGTACGTGCTGATTGCACCGATCGAACAAGTCATGATCTCGCTTTCGTTCTTGTTTCTTCCGGCACTTGCGGCCGAATATGCCGGGCAGAACACCGCAACTTTTCGTTCGGTCTGGCGGCGATATGCTCTGCTTGAGTTAGCGATTACTGTGGCCTTCGCTCTTGCGATGCGAATGGTTGGCGCTCCGGTGATCCACATTCTCTACGCTGGTAAGTTTGACGACCTCGCGCCGATGCTGTTTTTACTCGCGCTCGTTCCGCTCACCATGGCGCTCGGAAATGCAATGAGTGACGCGATTCGTGCCGTCGAGAAGCCACGACTCGTATTCTATTCCGCGGTGGGCAGTGCCCTTGCGACGTTTCTCATCGGCGTACCGTTGGTCAAGTATTTTGGACTACACGGAGCCGTCTACGGCATGCTGGTTTCGGGTGCTGCTTTCACCTCTGTTCTCGCAGTCGCTTTCTGGCTCCATGTCCACAAACCTTCGCGGTTGAAGCTCGCAAACATTTACACACCCGCACCTCCATTTCCGACTTCTGAGCTCTCGTGAAACTTCTGGTCGTTGGACACCCGTTTCTTCTGGCGTACAACCAGAGAAAATACGCTGCAATGAAGAAGCAGGATAAAGACCTACAGCTGCGCATGCTCGTGCCCAATCGTGGCTGTGATCGGTTCCACGTAACGGATTTCCAAATCCACGACGATTTAAGCCTGGAGGAAGTCGTCGCGCTAAAACCGTATTTGCGAGCGACCCATATGACCTACGTACACGCTCCGACGCCGATCGCGACGATCATGCGGCACTTTAGGCCCGACGTCATTCACATTGAGGAAGAACCTCAAGCGTTCATTACGCTGGAAACCATCGCTCTTCGCGACGCCTATGCGCCGGATGCAGCTGTGTCACTTTTTACATGGGATAACATTCTGCGGCTTCGTCAGTTTCCTTTGGGGCTCGCAAAACATAAGCTGCGAGCTTACGCACTTCGGCGGAGTTCGTTGACGGTCTGTGGCAATCAAGAAGCTGCCGAACTGCTGGAGCGAGAGGGACTATTCCACGGACAGGTCGAAGTCATTCCCCAATATGGGATTGACGCGGCTGAGCATGCGCCAAGGAGTGAAGCAGAACTGCGCCGTCAACTTGGCCTGGAAGACAGCACTGTCATCGGCTATATCGGCCAACTGGTCGAACGGAAAGGATTGCGCCTACTGTTCGAGGCGCTAGAGAGGTTGGGCCACCGCCGATGGAAATTGCTGCTGGTAGGATCAGGCCCTCTCGAAGCGGAGATTCGCGAATGCTGGATGCCGAAGCTTCCTGGGCGCGTTGTGCTCGTGCCCGCCGTTCCCTACGAAGAAGTACCCCGGTATTTCCGCTGCCTCGACATTTTTGTGCTCATGTCACAAACAATCAGCACGTGGAAAGAGCAGTTCGGCCTGGCGCTCGCCCAGGCTATGATGTGTGGCGTCGCATGTGTGGGGTCAAATTGCGGCGCCATCCCCGACACTCTCGGCCCGGGGGGCTCAATCGTGGAACAACGCGATGCAGAGGGGTTAGAGCGTGCGCTCGAGTCGTTTCTCGCATCAGAGGAATGTCGCGCCCGTGCCGGCAAGGAAGGCCGCGATTATGCATTGCAGAAATATTCCCTTGAATGCGTCACAGCACGCTACCTCGGCGCTTTCTATAAAGCTCGACAGGAAAAAGCTTCCGCCGCCAAAACAGGAAAGAGAGTCTTTGCGATGAACTCGGGAGCGCGCAAAGCCCAGGACATTCCAGTGAGGCACTCATGAAAATCTTGGTGACCGGAGGAGCAGGCTTCATCGCTTCTCACGTTTCGGACAGCTACTTACGAGCAGGACATTCGGTGGTAATTGTTGACGATCTTTCGACAGGCAGGCGGGAAAATGTTCCTGCCGGCGCAAGGTTCTTTGAGCAAGACATCACAGACTTCGCAGGCATGGAGCAAATCATAGCCGACGAGAGGCCCGACGTAATCAATCATCATGCCGCTCAGATGGATGTTCGCCGTTCAGTGCGCGAGCCGCTTTTCGATGCGCGAGTGAACATCGTCGGCGCCCTGGGACTGCTCGAACTCGGCGTGAAATACAAATTGCGCAAGTTCCTTTACGCATCCACGGGAGGGGCAAGCTATGGCGAGGTTCAGACTGTGCCCGTCAGCGAAAGCCATCCGACGAATCCGATCTGCCACTATGGCGTGAGCAAGCTCACCCTGGAAAAGTATCTGTTTTTGTACCGGCGCCTGTACGGATTGAACTACACGGTTATGCGGTACCCGAATGTGTTTGGGCCACGGCAGAATCCGCACGGTGAGGCCGGTGTGGTAGCCATCTTTGCCCTGCAGATGCTACGCGGAGACCAACCCACGATCTTTGGCGACGGTTCCAAAACTCGTGATTACGTATTCATCGATGACATCGTACGAGCAAACCTTGCACTCCTGGAGAAAGGAGATGGCGAGACTCTCAATTTGGGCAGCGGCGTTCCTACTTCCGATTATCAGATTTTCGAACTGGTGCGGTCAGCGACCCACTACCAGGGCGACCCACAATACGCGCCCGTTCGACCTGGAGAAGTGGCTCACATTGCGTTGAATCCGGCTCGAGCTCGCGAAGTCTTGGGTTGGGCACCGAACACGTCTCTCAGAGAGGGCATCGCGCGCACCGTCCAGTCGATCCAACAAGCCAATGCGTGTCTTACAAATTCATAAAACTTTTCACGCGCGCGGAGGAGCCGATACCTTCTTCTTTAAGACGTGCGGTCTCCTCACGGAGCGAGGCCATGAGGTAGCGCATTTTTCTACCCTGCACCCGAATAATGTCGCCTCTCCTTTTTCAGGTTATTTCGTCAAAGGATTTACTGACGCCGATGTTGCCCAGATGGGCCTTCGCCGGAAAGCCAGCGCGTTTATCCAGGGAATCTACTCGACAGCCGCAAAAACGAACCTGCAAAGGTTGGTCAACGATTTCAAGCCTGACGTCTCCCACGCACATTGCGTCAACTATCAGCTCTCACCATCTGTTTTCGACGTCTTTCGACATTCAGATGTTCCGCTTTTCGCAACTTTGCATGATTTCACCATCATTTGTGGAGCCGGTACGTTGCAAACAGGAGGTGCTTTTTGCGAGCGCTGCAAGGGAGGTCATCATCACAATCTTTTGTTGCATAACTGCTATTGGAACTTTCCTGCAAGCTTGATGGCAACGCTGAGTCATTACCTCCATGATTTTCGAAGGTCATGGGATAGCGTAACCAAACTCCTCATTCCCAGCCGTTTCATGCTCGAAAAGCTCGTAGAGTGGGGGATTCCACGCGAACGCCTCGTACACCTCCCTATCTTCATAGACTTTTCCGAACAAGCACAGGCCGAAGTTCCCGGTGAATACGTGTTGTACTTCGGGCGAATTGACGAACACAAGGGAGTGAAGGTCCTCCTGGAAGCCGTTCGCGGCTTGGACTGCAAGCTCATATTGATTGGTGATGGCCCTCTGACGCCGTGGCTGGAAGAACAGATCACGGGGGGGGTACGCAACGTGCAGCGGCTCCCCTTTGTGTCTTCGCGTGAGCAGTTGCGTAATTACATCGCTGGAGCGGCGTTCACGGTTGTGCCTTCCACATGGTATGAGAACCAACCTGCAGTTGTTCTGGAAACGTACGCGATGAGTAAGCCGGTGATTGGCTCCCGGATCGGTGGTATTCCGGAATTGGTTGACGACGGCCACACCGGGCTGCTCGCAAATCCTGGAGACCCCGCAGACCTTCGGGAGAAGATTGAGTTCTTGCTGGCAAGGCCGACATTGGCCCAGGAGTGGGGTCGAAATGGCAGCGGAATGCTTCGCGCAGGATTTTCTCGTGGTGCCCATTACGATCGGCTCATGGCGATCTACGAGGCAGCGCTCCATTCGAACTCTGAGCCGGAGACTTTGACGGCGATATCGATTTAGTTCCTCAACTCAGAAATGCATCACGAAGCGACTCCGGTGAAATCGAAAGCGTCTAGCGGGGGACATGAGTCGGAGGTTAGCCCGTTTTCTTCCAGCCACTATCAGGGTGCACACGGCTCTGATTACTTCGCATGGCAAGACGGCAATGCCGGATTCACTTCGCACTTGGAAGCAAGAAAGTTTGCCCGCTACGTAAAGTCATCCGATCATGTTTTGGATTTCGGATGCGGCGGCGGACACATATTGCGAAACCTAAATTGTGCACGGAAGGTTGGCGTCGAAGTGAATCCGTTCGCCCGGGCGTCGGCCATCAACGCCGGCTTGGACTGCCGTGAATCACTGATGGACATCGAAGACGATGCTTTCCATGTCGTACTTTCACATCATTCTCTCGAGCACGTGGAGAACCCGATCCAAGTCTTGAGAACACTTCGCCAGAAATTAGTCCCGTCTGGATTAGCGGTCATTTATCTTCCCGTCGATGACTGGAGAACGCAACGCCGATATGACGCGACTGATGTCAATCATCACTTACACACCTGGACGCCCCAGTTGCTTGGAAATTCACTGCTTGAGTCAGGATTTCAGTCCGACCAGTTCTCGATTCGGATCGTGACGCATGCTCTCTTTCCCGGAATTGCAAAGGCACAGAACTGGTTACCGGCACCCGTGGTAGACGCAGGCTGCTGGATTTTTTCGATCGCCGCGAAGCGTCGCCAACTGTTAGCAATCGCCAGAAAATAGCTTTCCCGGTTCGAGTTGTAGCTAATGCTGGAAAACAGAAACCATCTGTTTAATCGAGCGATACTGGCACTGGTATTCACAGTTTGTTTTGCGATTTACCTCGCCCCGGAGCTAAGTATTCCTTTGCAGTTGGCTCCAATCGTCTTGTTCGCAGTGCTTGTATTCGGTCGGGCTTTCGCTTCCGGGGCATTCATTCCGGCGTTAGTCGGGTTCCTCGATGTTGACGGTCTTGTGTACGTACTGTTCTTGTCGATCCTGATGGTGGAATGTTCAATGAGTTCCGCTTATGAGGATGCGCTCAATTTTGCACTCCTTCTTTCGGCTTGTTTAATTCTGGGTCGTATTTACATGTCGGTGGTGACCATCAAAGAAGTGCTCGACGCATTCTACTGGTCGGCAATCGCATCACTGACCATCTTCGTGCCGTTGGGTTTTGGAGCCCTGGTTCAGTCCGCCACGAACTTGCAGCGGCTTATGGCTTTCAACTTTCACCCCAACGGCTTGGCCATGCAACTCAGCGCATACCTTTGCGTGATGGTTTGGAAGTTCATGACGGGAGGCTGGGCTACGAAGGCGCTTTCTCTTCTGCTTGGACTGGTATCACTCTTTATCGTGTTCCTTACATCATCGCGCGGAACTCTCGTAGCGCTCGCCTGTGGCGGCTTATTCTTCATCGCAATGGTGTTTGCCACCTCAGGGAAAGAGCGCCGGAAGAAGATCGTTCGGCTGAGTGGAGTTGCCTTCGTCATCCTGCTGATCTGCACCGCGCTGATTTACAAGGCAGATTCCACCAAAGACACGTATGACGCGATGGACCAGATGCTGGCGCTTTCGTCTCATGATCGTGGATTAGACAGCGGAATGACTGGTCGCGTGGACGTTTGGCACGAAGTTGTTCGCGCCGTCAGCGATGGCTCATGGCTGTTTGGACATGGCATTCGTTCATCGGATGTTGTGTGGTCCTATGACCCCAAGATCGACAACAGCTACCTGGTCATTCTTTACGACATGGGAATCGTTCCACTCATTCTCATAACGTGGAGATTTGTGAGAATGCTGCAGCGATCCACTTCGAACTGTCTCTCGACCTCGGGTAAAGATGAGAAAAGACTGTGGCTGATCTGCGGAATATTCCTCGTAGTCGTTTTGGTGACGAGCATCGTCGAGCGCTCGCTGTTCGCTGTGGGCAATCCATTTTCACTGCTTGCATTCCTTTTATTCGCAGCTCCCGATCGGTCGTGGGGCCCCGACCCCGTCAGTCCACGAGTTCCTGGACGGTCGATGCAACCGCGATGGGCGGCGGGGGACTGACTATGAATCCGGGCTTAAAGGAAGAACTTCGTCACCTGCTGCCACGCTCCCTGCGGCGTCATCGTATTCTTGCCGGCCCGCTTCGCGGTAGTGCGATCGTTACATCTTGGCATGACTATCCCGCGGCGATTTTAGGCCGAACCGAGCGAGCGCTATTGGAATGGTTTGACCGGAACGTCAAGAAAGGCGAAACCTGGCTCGACATTGGCGCACATTACGGTTACACGGCAATCGCTCTTTGCCGACTGGTTGAAAACTCAGGCCGCGTTTTTGCATTCGAGCCAATGCTGAACACTGCCGGGTGCGTTTCCCGCACCAGTTATCTGAATCACCTGCCACAACTCACGGTGATTCCGATGGCGCTGGGAAATTGTAACGACGTCGCCATAGACAGCCTGAACGTGGTCAAAGGCATGGTCGACAGCACTTTGAAACCCACGAACGAATTCAAGGAGCACTTCCTTGTTTCGCGGTTGGACTGGCTCTGGCCGAAGATCTGCGGACCCGATGCACGCATTGATGGAATCAAGATCGATGTACAGGGAATGGAGATCAAGGTTCTCGAAGGCATGGCCGATGTGGCCAAAGGTTGCCAGCCCAAACTACTCGTTGAATTACATAAAGGTGTATCGCGCCCGAGATTTCTGGAAGTCATTTCTTCCATCGGGTACGAAGCGCGAGGGGTAGCCGTCGACCCGCTGCCCGGAGAGTCAGAGCCACTCTACGCAGACGATCGAAGTTATCAATTCACCCCTTCCTGCTAACACGCATGAAAGCATTCGATCCTGCAGTCGTCGCGGCAACCAGGCTACCCAAAGCGGAGTATCCGCGATCAGCGCCGTTTCATCCGCACGTGGGTTATCCCGAATATGCTGGAGAAGTCGGCACGGAAAGGAATTTGGTCTACGAGGCTGTACGAGAATCCCTTCGACTGCTTGGTATGGATGGCGACAATTATGGATCCCCGCAATGGAATCCGCTGGGCCAAATCGTGCGTCCCGGCGATCGCGTCGTCATCAAGCCAAACCTGTTGGCGCATGCACACGCTCTACGGCCGGACGAATGGGTCCAGGTTATTACGCACGGTTCGGTCGTTCGGGCTGTGCTGGACTACGTGCTGTTGGCTTTAAAGGGCACGGGCCAAATCACTGTGATGGACGGCCCGCAATATGACTCGGATTGGAACCAGATCATCGCCCGAGCAGGCATCGGTGAAGTCGTCAATTACTGCGCTGCATCGACTACGGTCCCGATCCGATTGCTGGATCTCCGAGATTATCACCAGGAAGTTCGGGGAGAGGTCATCTTCAATCGCACAGCACTGCCCTCAGACCCACTAGGCGGGGTCGAAATTGATTTGGGACGCCACAGCGCATTTGACGGGCACGGCGGATCCGGAAGGTATTTCGGCTCGGACTATGACCAGGGTGAGACCAATCGCCATCATTCCAACGGACGGCACGAATACCGCATCTCCCGGACAGCCGCGAAGGCTGACGTTTTTATCAACATTCCGAAGCTGAAGACTCATAAGAAGGTGGGCGTAACACTATGCATGAAGAATCTGGTCGGGATTAACGTTGGCCGGAACTGGCTTCCACACCATACCGATGGCGATCCTTCCAGCGGCGGCGATCAATTCCGAAAGAGTTCTCTTAAGTCCAGGCTCGAAAAAACTATTGTGCGCTTCTTGCAGCAGCAGAGCCTTCATTTGGGAGGCGCCCATCATCTGTTTCGTCTGGCCAAGAAAGGGGCAGCGCCGATTTTTGGCAGAACCGACCAGATCGTACGCAGCGGGAACTGGCACGGCAACGATACATGCTGGCGAATGGTTTTGGATATCAACCGCTGCCTCATGTATGGGGACGGACAGACTTTTCCAGTTCAGTCTGCAAAAAGATTTTTCGCGGTCGTCGACGGTGTGATCGGCGGCGATGGAGACGGCCCCGCACGGCCAGATGCGTATCCGGCCGGAACGATTCTCGCTGGATGGAATCCTGTTGCAGTGGACTGCTGTGCGACACGGTTGATGGGGTTCGATCCCGATCGCGTGGCCTATCTTGCCGCTGCATTTGAGCCTCATCCCTTCACTCTCACCGATTTTTCTCAAGAGTCGATCCGGTTGCGGAGCAACGAAACTGCGTGGAATGGCTCGCTCGCGGATATTCCCGCCGACAGCACGCTGCATTTTCGCCCTCATTTTGGCTGGGTCGGCCATCTCGAATATGCACGCGGCTCAGAGACACAGCGACAGCCAGAGTCAGCATGTGGATCGAATCGGGATGCTAACAGTTCTTTCGTCAACTCCACGACTTCCGGCTCGAACGCGATTTCAGGAATTCATCGATGAGCGCAATCGCCCTGAGCGAACGGATTTACCCTCATCTGCCGGTCTTCCTTCAGAATGCAGCCTGTTGGAACTACGGCCGCAAAGAGGCACGGATTCGTTTCGGGAGGAACTTTGAATCACACCTTGACTCTTTATTGACGACTGACAATGCAAAGGTTTCTGAGATCAAGAATTACCAAGACGAGCAAGTCCGCCGCCTCATCGCTCACGCCTATGAGAGCGTTCCTTACTATCACGAACTCATGCGTGGCCTGCGACTGACTCCAGGCGATATAAAAACGGTTCCGGACCTGCACAAGCTTCCCGTTCTGACCAAAGAAGCCGTTCGCAGAAACTTCGATCGACTAATCTCGCGCAAGGCCAAATTGAGTCAGCTGATTGCGAGGCACACCAGCGGAACCTCGGCAAAGGCGCTTCACTTTTATTCTGGGAAAGATGCACTTTCATTTCAGTGGGCGGTGTGGTGGAGACACAGGATTCGTTGGGGCGTGAAGTTCGGGAGTTGGCATGCGAACTTCACGGGGAAGCTCGTGGTTCCTCCCAACCAGGCCACGCCTCCCTACTGGCGCTGGAACAGGCCGATGCGACAAGCGCTGCTGAACATGCAGCAAATGACTCCTACAAAGATTCAGGACATCGTCGACTTCCTGAACCGTCATGAGTTTTCTTTTTATTTCGGCTACCCCTCTATCATTCACATGCTGGCCGTCAATGCCAGGGAGGCAGGTCTTCGCCTCACCTCCCGGCCGCGCATGGTATTCACCGGTGCGGAACCGGTGACGCAGTGGCAGCGATCCGAGATCGAGGACCTGACAGGCGCAGCTTTGACCGATCACTGGGGGCTGTCGGAAGGATGCGGAAATGCTTCGAAGTGCGCTCATGGCCTTTATCACGAAGATTTTGAGTTCGGCGTGATTGAGTGTCTGGAAGCTACGACGTGCGGGCCCGACCGCGTACGCGGGAAGATCGTTTGCACTGGGTTTTCGAATCCCGATTTTCCGTTCATCCGCTATGAGACGGGCGATATGGGGACTTGGAACGCCGCTGAGTCGCAATGCTCGTGCGGGAATCAGAGTCGAACCCTCGCCGGCGTCGAAGGCAGAAGTGAGGACTATGTCATCACGCCGGAGGGTGCGCGGATCATGCGCTTCGACTACGTGTTCAAAGACACGGTGAACGTCAAGGAAGCTCAGGTAGTACAAGACCAACTCGGCTCGATCAGAATCCGGATCGTGAAGCGGCCACAATACAGTAGCGTCGACGAGCGTTTTATCTCCAGCGAAGTGAAACGTTGGATAAGCCCACGCCTCGAAACGACATTCGAATACGTTCCAGAGATCGAACGGGAGAGCAGCGGCAAATTCAAGGCAGTGAAATCGGAGTTAGCACACCAATTCGCACGCTCTTCGAGTCTTGATCGAACTCCCGTAATGGCCGGAAGCACAACTCCGTACGTGGGGCCTGCTCGTACGAGCGTAGGCGCCAAGCGTTGATCGAGATAACGGCGATGCTAGGGTTATATTTTCGCACCGCGCGACATTATCGGCCTTCCCAAATCGCTGCGCGCCTGCGCCTGCGCCTGGACTCATTCCTGATGAGTCACTCGCAGTGGCTGGCACATCAACGTTACAGCATTCACAATCTTCCGAAGAGAAACGAGAACGCTAAGTTCTTTTACTCTGAAAGTGCGGAATACAGAAACGAGATTGCACGCTGGAGAGCTATCGCGGATTCTTGCGAAGAAGGCCGGTTCAGATTCCTCAACCGCACCATCGACCTCGGTCGTCCAATCAACTGGCAGGCACCGGGAGCAACTCGTCTGTGGCGCTATAACCTTCACTATTTTCAGTACGCCCTTGACCTGGCATTGTTAGCGAGAGCCGAGGCGGACGGAAGGACTGCTGCGTCGCTCGCTCACTTGTGCCAGCAATGGATCGAGTCAAACACGATCGGTATAGGAATCGGCTGGCATTCGTATCCACTCGCGAGGCGCATCGTCCACTGGATTCAAGCGATCAGCATGGCGCCAGCGCGGTCCGCATTCTCGAGTCCCGCCGCGCAGGCAGCATGGTTGAAAAGCCTCTATCAGCAAACGCGGTATCTCGAGGATCACCTGGAGTTCGATTCCCTCGGCAATCATCTCCTGGCGGATGCCAAGGCGCTCGTATTCGCGGGCATATTCTTCAGCGGCAAAACCGCTGCACGATGGCTCGACCTTGGTGAACAACTACTTTGGAATGGAGTGCGAGAGCAGATACTCGAAGACGGCGGACATTATGAGCGCAGTTCAATGTATCACTCCATCGTTTTGCAAGATTTCCTCGAAACGGTGTTGGCTCTTCAGTTGAATCAAAGGGAAGTCCCACAGTGGGTTCGCGAGAAACTGATTGCCATGGCAGATTTCCTGGCGGGAATTACTCACCCCGACGGAGAGATCCCGCTGTTCGGCGACTCTGCTTTTGGAGTTGCACACCGACCCACCGATGTTCTGGCCGCGGCGGAAGTGTTGCTTGGTGCGCCTGGGAGATGGCGGGAATCGGAGCCGGGAGAGTATTGCGCCTTAGTTGCTCCGCAGGCATTCAAGCAGGCAAGGAGTGTGAAACCAGTGAGCTTGAAGCGGGACTCATGGCCAGCCACGGGATACCTTGTCTTGCGTCGGGAGAAAACCGGGGATCAAATGATCGTCGACACTCGATCGATGGGGCCCGACCATATTCCGGCTCATGGTCATTGCAGCGCATTCAGCTATGAGCTGTCGATTGGAGGCGAACGGTTGGTCGTAGATTCAGGTGTTGACGAATACGAGCCCGGTCCATGGCGGCAATTCTGGCGCAGCACGCGGGCTCATAACACGGTCTGGATTAACGACAGTGAGCAGTCTGAGATATGGGGATCATTCCGTGTGGGCGAGCGGTCTAAGATTCTGGGAACCGAATGCGTCCACCGGGAGTCCTCGACACTCTTCGTAGGCACGATGAAGAGCTTCGAGAGTCGCTCTTCTTCTTTACACCAGCGTCGATTTATCGCGGCCCTCGGGGAGTTTTGGGTGGTATTTGATGAGATCACCGGTACCGGTCGCCACAGAATCGAGAGCCTCGTCCACTTCCATCCTGATGCCCTGTGCGAAATTCACAGTGGATATGCCTCCGTCGTTCTTAGGTCCATCGATGTGCGCTTGTACCCTTATGCCGCCGATCGGGACAATCCGGTTCAAATGAGTTGCGTTCGAGGGCAGCAGTCTCCAATCCAGGGCTGGTATGCAGGAGAGTTCGGAAAACGTGAGCCGAACTTTGTTCTAAGTCTCGCCTGCAATGCACCCCTGCCGGCAACAATTGGCTACCTGATCGCTCCCGGCGAACACGAGATCACTTCTTGGGATTTCCAATACCGTGACGTGAAGGGGGCTGTGGAAGCGGCAGTTCTTATCCGCACACGCGATGGGGATCTCGTCGAGAATTTTCAAAGCGCGACCATGCACGACATCGTGGCTCACTAGACTATGCGTCTGCTCTTTGTCACCTACCGGTTTCCCGTGTATCCGGGCTGCGCATCGAGCAACACGGTCTTCAATCTGTTGAAGTATTTCTCTCGCTCCCATGAGGTCTTTCTAGCGGGCCTGTCGCGTGGTCCCGTATCAGAAACACAGCGCGAAACGCTGAGACCATATTGTCGCCGGATGGAGATCGTAGAATGGCCGAACTACCGTGGGGCGGCGAACGCCGTACGTGGTTTGGCCTCATCGGAACCATTGCAGATGTGGTATTTCCGATCCGCGTCCCTGGCGGGTCGAGTTAAGCGGATCATCGACGAGGAAAAGATCGATTTGGCTTATGGATACCACTTGCGCTCCAGTCAGTATCTTGCTGCGATAGATTCGATTCCAAGTGTCGTTGCGTTGCAGCCTGCCCAGATTCTGCACTTCGGAAGAAGATGCCAGCTCACCCGCAATCCGGCGCTGCGAGCGGTTTACAGCCTGGAGCATCGTCGCCTGATCGGATACGAAGCGGAAGTAGCACAGAAGTTCGATTCATGTCTCTTGATTTCGACGAAAGATCGCCAGGCGATTGATCCGGAAAACCGATTGCGAAATGTCTTCCTGAATCCCCACGGCACGGATACCGGGTTCTTTGCTCCGCCTGTTCGGGCCGTGCACGACGAGAATACAGTCGTCTTTTGCGGCTCAATGGCGATGGATACGAACGTCGACGCCGTTCTGCACTTTCGTAGAAATATCCTCCCGCTGATCTGGCAGCAGAGGCCCGCAACGCGTTTTGTCATCGTGGGGCGCAACCCTGCGCGGCAGATTTTGAAATTGACAGATGATCCCCGGATCCAGGTGACCGGTTTCGTAGAAGATGTTCGACCTTACCTCTGGAATGCCTCCGTTGGCGTCGATCCGATTCGAATGGCGGCAGGGATGCAAAACAAGGTGATCGAAGGTCTCGCGGCCGGATTGCCCATGGTGATCAGCCCGGAAGCAAATGAAGGAATCGGAGCCCCCGAAGGAAGCATCCTAATCGGGCGAACGACCGACGAGTTCGCAGCTCATGTTGTCGCTTTGCTTAAGGACCGCTCCCGTGCAGCCGCCTTAGCGAAACAGGGGTTGGCCTTCGTGCAAAAGCAATGGTCTTGGGAGCACCATTTTCGTCGCCTGGAAACGCTGTTTGACGCTCTGGTTTCGCAGCGCGCATGCGCAACGGCATAACGACATTTTGAAGGAACCGCCATACAAGGACCTCTTTGACAAATGCTGAGTAGCGCAATCCCGTCGGTGAGCGAACGACCGGCAATCATTCGGTCCGCATCATGGCGCAGTCCAATTCACACAGCTATCAAGCGCACCCTCGACGTTGTGATATCGCTCTTGTCGCTGCTGATCCTGTCTCCGATTTTTCTGGCGATCTCGATTGCAGTGAAACTGAACTCACCGGGCCCCGTGTTCTACCGCTGGAGAGTGGTTGGGTTCGGCGGTAGGCCATTTACTGGATATAAGTTTCGATCGATGGTAAATGACGCCGATGCACGTCGCGACGACCTCGCCGCACGCAACGAAATGAGCGGTCCGATGTTCAAGATTACAAATGATCCCCGCATCACAAGTGTCGGTGGTTGGCTTCGAAAGTACAGTCTCGACGAGTTGCCGCAACTGTATAGCGTCCTCAAAGGGGATATGAGCCTGGTTGGGCCGCGCCCGCCACTCGCAACCGAATACGCACAATTCAGCGACTACCAGAAACTCAAGTTGGCCGTTAAACCCGGAATCACCTGTCTCTGGCAGGTGGAAGGCCGCAATCATATCAGCGACTTCGATGAGTGGGTCCGACTGGACCTCGAATATATACGGCGATGGTCACTGCTGTTGGATTTCGCAATCCTTGCACGTACCGTACAAGCGGTCTTTTCGGGCTCCGGCAAGTAGCAAGAGCGCAGATTCCAATCCCAACCTAAATCCAGGAGCAAACATCGGAATGCGTGTTCTCATCACGGGCGGTGCGGGATTTATCGGGAGCCACTTAGTAGACCGTTTTCATAAGGAAGGATTCAGGGTTCGAGTCCTGGATAACCTCGATCCTAAGATTCATCCTGCCGGCGTGCCTCCACAATTTCCACCCGGCGTCGAGTTCATTCGGGGCGATGTCACTGACAGGGAAACTCTTCGCTACGCTCTTGAAAACGTGGACGTCGTTTCGCATCAGGCCGCATATCAGGATTACATGCCTGACTTCGCGCGATTCATGGCGGTGAATGCGGTTGGGACTGCGCTCTTGTACGAGTTGATCGTCCAATGTCGATTCAAGGTTAAGAAGGTGATCGTCGCGTCGTCACAATCGGTCTATGGCGAGGGCCAATATCTTTGCGCAACCCACGGATCGTTTCTTCCGCCTCCCCGAAGCGCAGAACAACTTCGACGAAATCAGTGGGAAGTCTGCTGTGTAGAATGCGGCCACGAAGCGTCTCCTGCTCTGTTGCTCGAACATTCTCCCAATCCATACAACCAGTACGCTGTTTCAAAGCTCGCGCAAGAGAAGACGGCGCTGGGGCTGGGCTGGATTCACGGAATACCAACGGTCGCCTTGCGCTATTCCATTACGCAGGGGCCGCGCCAATCATTATTCAACCACTACTCGGGAATTTGCCGGATATTTGTGAGCAGAGCCCTGTGTGGAAAGCCGCTGCTGATTTACGAAGATGGACATCAAACCCGCGACTTCGTCCATATCGAAGACGTTGTAAATGCGAATCTTCTCGTTCTCGAACGCGATGCGGCCGATGGGCAGGCGTTCAATGTAGGCAGCGGGCGGCGCACCTCCGCCCTTGATTATGCGAAGCTCGTTCGTAATAAGACAGGGAAGCAGGTCGAGTTTCGCATTCCACGCGAGTACCGCATCGGCGATAACCGGCACAGCGTTTCTGCGATTTCCAAGTTAGAAGCTTTAGGCTGGAGACCCAAGCGAGACCTTTCAAATATTCTGGACGACTTTCTGAAGTGGGTCGAAATGATCGGTGGCATTCCTGATCAGATTCAGGACGCGTATTCGCATATGAAAGAAGCTGGCGTTGTATTGGTGGCCACCAGCTAACCTCCGGACGTAAATTCCCATCAAGATTTCGAGGTACCCCTGCAATGAGTACCGTACCGACACGGCAAAACAATCGATTCTTATCCTCTGCATTAAAGCCTGTGGAAGTACCTCGCTGCAAAACATACTTCCTCGCCGTGGAGTCTGCCCTTCGGCGCATGCCGTTTGCGGCAGTTGACTGTGCAGCGGACGCGCTCTGGCACGCATATCTGGATTCGCGAACAGTTTACGTTTTTGGGAACGGCGGAAGCGCAGCGTTGGCATCCCATTGTGCCTGTGACCTGGGTAAAGGCACCGTGGTCAATGGGAATCGCCGATTCCGCGTAATCGCTCTGACCGATAACGTGCCGCTCATGACAGCATGGGCCAATGACGCTTGCTACGACGACATCTTCGCCGAACAACTTTCACCTCTTATAGGCAAGTCGGATATAGCCCTCGCAATCAGCGGGAGTGGAAACTCACCTAACGTTTTAAAAGCTCTGCGGGTTGCTCGCGATGCGGGCGCATTCACCATCGGTCTCACTGGGTTCCAAGGGGGCAAGATGAAATCCTTATGCGATTTATGCGTAGTAATCCCCTCCGACAACATGCAGGTGATTGAAGATTTGCACGTCTCGGTGAACCATTCCCTCTTCACTATTTTGCGCTCTCGAATCTCTGCGTCCATCGAACATGCCTAACAAGACCTGCAAAAGTACTGCCTTGAGTCTATCCGGAAGAATTCAATGACTCAGCGCACGTTACGCACTTTCATTTTGGCTGCCGACCTCGTATGGGGCGTCCTCGCAATGCCTCTCGCGTACTTGCTGCGTTACGGCTGGGTTTGGCGCGGCCCAACTGACAGCTCCGCGGTGATCTTCGTTCCGCCTTTGATGGCGGCACTTTTGTTCTGGAGCGTAATGTCCTCGTGGACACGCTTGGATGGGTTCCGGGCAGGCTGGAAGTTTTCCGACGTTGTGTCTCAACAGCTGCTGGCAGTTCTTGCGCTGATGTCTGCCTTGTTCACGATCGGCTATTTGGGAAGACAGTTCATCTCGCGGCTCGCGCTTCTTTATTTTGGACTCTTACTTTTCATCGGATTTTTGATGATCCGCGTGATTGCGCGCTCGATCCTTGATTCCAGGTCGGTTCGTGGAATGGTGCGAAACGTAGTCATCGTGGGCAGTGGACGCGTAGCACGCGAAGTGGCAACCAGGATCGAGTGCCACCCGGAGATGCTGCGAAGAGTAATCGGCTTCCTCAGCCCCGGCCGGGATGCATTCCAGAATGCCCACGAGACGAATGGCGCAGAACGAGTGGTCCTTACCACTGCCGACATCGCCGAAATGCTCAAAGCACAAGATACAAATGAATTGATCCTGGCAGTGCCCACACCGAGTCACCCCGAGGTTCTAGATCTGATTTCCAGATGCGGAAGTCAGGGAATTACGGTAAGCATGGTCCCACAACCCTATGAGCTCTACCTCACAAAGCCAGAATTGATTGAACTCGATGGCTTACCACTCTTGCAACTGCAGGCGGTTGATCCCGAACCTGCCTGGAAGCGAAGTTTCGATGTGTTCATGACGTTCTTATTGCTTCCGATTTGCCTGCCGCCCATGCTGGCCGGCGCTGCCTTGCTCAAAATTAAGAATGGACGGGCATTCTGCCGGGAACGACGTTGCGGAAAGAAGGGGCAGGAGTTCGGCATGTATCGTCTGGACTCGCCACGCCGGGTCGTCGGACTTCCGCGTCATGAACGTATCCTCCAAAAAATGAGCATCACGGAACTGCCGCAGCTGTTTAACGTCTTACGCGGCGAAATGAGCCTCGTCGGACCTCGTCCAGAGGGATTGGACCGGGCTCGTCGATACACCGATTGGCATCGCCAACGGCTCAATGCTAGGCCGGGCATCACAGGGCTCGCCCAGGTGTACGGCCTGAGAGATCAGCATCCCTCCGATGACAAGACTCGCTATGACCTCCAATACATCCTGAGTCAATCTCCTTTTCAGGATATTTCGCTATTGCTTCAGACAGGATGGACACTCACCCGGAGGCTCTTTGCGGCGTCTGTTCCCGCCAATTCCGGCCGCAGCGGGCTTCAACCTGAATTTAGCGAGACAACGCACGAAGAAAGTCTGATTCATGCTCATAGTGCGCAGTCCAGTGCGGATTAGCTTCGGTGGTGGGGGAACGGACCTGCCCGCCTACTATCAGCAGTTCGGCGGTTCAGTTCTCAGCGTGGCCATCAACAAGTACTTCTATACCATCCTCACATCGCGTGCCGATCGACGGATTCAAGTAATTTCGTCTGACTTGCGCGTCTTTGAAACCTGGCATGAAATCGCAAACACCGACCTGCGTGGAACTTCCCTGGAAATCCCCTTGGCCGTTCTGAAGGAAATGAATTGCGATATCGCTGTCGACCTTTTTCTGGCTTCCGAAATTCCTCCAGGCACTGGGCTCGGATCCTCGGCTAGTGTTTGCGTCAACATCCTCAAGACTCTGAGCACATACCTTGAACAGCCAATCTCCAAGTATGAGTTAGCAGAGCGCTCCTTTCACATTGCACGCGACATTCTGAGGAAGCATGTGGGGAAGCAGGATGAATATGCCGCCGCCTTCGGAGGCCTGAATTTTATCTCGTTCGATCCGGATGGCGGCACAACCGTAGAACCGATCGAGTTAAGCCCCCCGGTGCTCGCGGAGTTGCAGCGAAACCTGATGTTGTTCTTTGTCGGATCTGCGCATCATTCCTGGAGCATCCTGCAGGAGCAGGAATCTTCTACCCGGGAAAAGTCCGACAGCACAATCCAAGCTCTTCACGAGGTTAAGGCGCTCGCTGCTCGTATGCGGAAAGCTGTTCAGCAATCAGACTTGCGGGAATTAGGCATTTTGCTCGACGAGGCCTGGCAGGCGAAGCGCCGCATCTCGAAACGAATCTCGACGCCGCGCATCGACGAACTTTACGCGCTGGCGCGCGAGCACGGTGCCTTGGGCGGGAAAATTACCGGAGCAGGGGGCGGAGGCTTTCTACTCATCTACTGCGAGCCGCGGTTTCAGTCCGCCGTGCGCGATGCAATGCGTTGCCAGAGCGTTTACGAGATGACATTTTCTTTCGACATGCAAGGAGCTACCGCGATCGCCAACGATCCGTTCATGAATCGCGACGAAAGCAACGGTTGCAGTTGGACTTTCCTTCCAAAAGGCCCGATCGCGCGCATTGCTTGACTCTCTCGAAATGGCAAATCGATGAAAGCCTTCCTGCTGGCTGCCGGGCATGGGACTCGACTGCGGCCGATTACCGATACGTTGCCGAAGTGCCTGGTTCCGATCCAGGGCGTGCCAATGCTCTCCATTTGGTTCAATCTCTGCAAAAAGTTCGGAATCGACGAAGTGTTGATCAATCTTCACGCACGCGCTGATGCTGTGCTGGCGTTCCTCGAGCAGCGAAAAGAAGATGATATCCGCGTGCACCTAGCGGAAGAAGAAGAACTGCTCGGGAGTGCCGGCACATTACGCGCCAATCGCAAGTGGGTCGAGAAGGAAGATTCGTTCTGGATATTTTACGCAGATGTATTGCATCGCGCCGACCTCCGCGCGATGTCGGAGTCGCACCGGCGGCGCGGGATGACTGCGACCCTCGGCGTTTACGAGGTTCCGGATCCATCGCGCTGCGGGATTGTCACCACGACTGCCGATGGCGTGATCCAGGAATTTGTGGAGAAGCCCAAGCACCCCAAGAGCAATTTGGCATTTTCCGGATTGATGATCGGTACACCTGCCCTCCTCGATGCAATTCCGAGCACTGGTTTGGCGGACATCGGTTTTGATGTGCTTCCTAAACTGACAGGCCAGATGCTCGCATTCCCGATACATGACTATCTCGTCGACATCGGGACGCTTGAAAACTACCAGCGTGCCCAAACCTCTTGGCCAGGTCTTTAGCATCGCTCAATAAAACACAATCAATTCCCATGTTCCGCGGAGTTGTTTTCGATCTCGATGGTGTGATTGTCGATAGTCACCCTCTGCACAAACGGGCTTGGCGGGCTTTTCTCGCCAGTGTGGGAAAAGATGTCGACGAATCGGACCTCGATTTCATTCTTGAGGGTCGCAGGCGTCGGGATATTCTGACTCACTTTCTGGGCGAGCTTTCCGATGCCGAAGTGGAAGACTATGGCAACAGGAAGGACAAGATTTTTTGGGAGGCTTGCGCAGATCTTGAACCAGTGGCAGGGAGCCCGGCATTTATCCGTGATCTCAACATGGCTGGATTCCCCCTCGCTGTCGCCACGTCGGCCAGCCGTCAGCGAACGCAATGGACCCTGCGTCAACTTAATTTAGCGCAATGCTTCGATGTCGTAGTTACGGGCAACGATGTCGCTCAAAGCAAGCCCGATCCTGCGATTTACCTCCTGGCGGCTCAACGCCTCGCCGCGCCCCCGGAGTCCCTTGTCGCGGTGGAGGATTCCGTTTGCGGCGTCCGCTCCGCCAAGTCGGCAGGCCTCCGCTGCTTTGGGATGGCTTTTATCGACAACGTGGATCCATTGTTGTCCGCAGGCGCGGACCGCGTTTTTACTAGTTTTAATGGCCTTGGCCTAAGAGATTTTGAAGAAATCTTCCCTGCACCGCCGGATGCTGCTCCTAACGATTGAAACTTCAAACGTTGTTTCAGAGCTTTGCGTGACACGAAATACCGGAGTTGATCGGTTTCGCGATCTCGTGAAAAAGGAGGTGCCGCTCAATGCATAACTGGCGCTATCTGGTTTGTTTTTGTGCTTGCGCCCTTTCTCTTGGTGGCTTGTCTGGTTGCTGGTTCGGCAAACTCGATCGACCGCCGGAGGCACAACTCTCCCCAACTCAGAATCCGTTAGTAGCGCAGTACACTCTCCGCGGAGTGCGCACGGGAGTCACCGCCTGGGTCGAATTTGGACCCGACACGAACTATGGGCGCGAAACGTGGAAGGTGACTACGTCCACAACCGACCATTTGGGCGAGATCGTGAACATCCTGGTTGCTGGCATGAAGGCGCAGACTACTTACCACATGCGAGCGCATCTAGAGTCGGCAAGCACTTCATGGGTTGACCAGGATCGAACGTTCACGACGGGAGCGTTAGCGGAGCCGGCGGGATACCTCGCCGGCCTTCCCTTTCAGTTGCCTAGCTTCAGCGTTGCCAAACCTCCCTCTTCAGTCACACCCGCGCCAGGAGTCGAATTACTCAGCCTTACCGGGCCACCCAACATCAGCTCATTGGAGTGTCTCGTTCTCGATCTCCAGGGCAACATTATATGGTTTTATCCGCCCACGGCTTTCCCGATCAAGCTCATGGACAACGGCCATTTCATCCTTCAAATGAACACGGATTTAAGGGAAGTGGACCTGGCAGGAGACATTGTACGCGACGTGTCCGTCGCGCAAGTCAATCAATCGCTGCAAGCTAGCGGATATTCGTTTGTTGTGACCACGTTCTCACACGATATCCTCACCTTGCCGAATGGGCACTGGATCACAATAGGCCAAATCTCCAAGTCATTCGATAACTTGCCGGGCTATCCTGGCACAACTGATGTTCTCGGTGACGCTCTCATCGATATCGATCCGAACGGAAACGTAGTTTGGGGCTGGTCCGCATTTGATTATCTCGATGTGAACCGTCATCTGCAGGGGCTGCCTGATTGGACGCACAGCAACGGGCTCGTTTATACGCCAGACGGAAATCTGCTGCTGTCTATGCGCCATCAGAGTTGGATTCTGAAGATCGACTACGCGAATGGCACGGGAACGGGAAACATCTTGTGGAAATTAGGCGAGGACGGAGATTTCGGCCTGGCCGGCGGCGATCCGACCCAGTGGTTCTATGCCCAGCACGATCCGGTTCTTGAAAATACGAACGGATCTCTCATGACTCTGGCAGTCTACGATGATGGCAACTATCGCATCGATTCTGCGGGAGTCGCATGCGGCACTTCGCCAACGGCCCCTGCATGCTACAGCCGGGCGGCGATCTTCCAGATTGACGAGGACACGCATAACGCCAGCCTGCTCTGGCAGTACCTTCCTGGCTTCTATTCTTACTGGGGAGGCAGCATCGGCACATTAAGCAACGGCAACATTGAGTTCGACAGTACGGACCCCTTCAATATTCCACTGTCGGAGATTATGGAAGTAACGAACACTGATACTCCTCAGATGGTCTGGCAGATGAATATCAATGGCCAGTATGCGTATCGAGGCAGCAGAATACCCAGCCTCTACCCGGGAGTGACTTGGCAGCAGTAATCACGGCTTCTGCAGTAACCATCAATACCGCGGATGGCGAAGCGCCCGCACCGAACGCGATTTTGTGGCCTTGCGCTGGTATCGATCGTCGCATTTCTATTTTGCTGGCTGGTCGTGCCACTGAGGGCTCAGTCTGGTGAAAGCTCTCTGTCGAGCACCGGCGACGGCGAAGAGCTAACGAAAAACTCCGAAGAAAACGAACCGTCCGCTGAAGTTTGGAATCGCTGGGCTCAGCTGCGGCTTTGTGCCGCGGACCGCATTCGAGGAGCACCTGATTTCTTTGATACTGCTCCGCGTCTCACCTTCTCTACGGCTACCGCAAGCCCCTCGCACGCACTCCTTACTCCTCGCCACTGGAATCCGGCAGACAATTCCACACCGTCTTCGACTTCACGGATCCAGCGTTCGCAACCGCCGGTAAGCCCAAACCAAAACTCCTACTACAAGAACAGGCTTGAATTCTCCCTCGACGGGGGATGGCTTCCCATCAATATTCCGTTCGTATTCGACGTTTTTCTCGGCGATTCCTACAACATGACATCGCTGAAATACACGCTAGTGCCTTTGATCGCCTCACTGCGCTGGCAAATGGGAAACGTGGCGGGGCCATGGATCTTCCGCGGCAACTGGGAACTGGAAACGAGCGGCGCGGTAACACTCATTCCGCGTGGTCCAGAAACTCGTTATTTCGCTTGGATCATGGGTATTCGGAGGAATTTTGTTCCTCATCGCGGCAGGATCGCCCCATACTTCGATGGGCGTCTCGGACTCGGGGATATTAATGCGAAGGAGCCCGCGGGTGTCCTTTATGCACAAGGACAGGATTTTACCTTCACGGTAAACATGGGTAGTGGAGTGCGCTACAACATCAATCCTCGCTATTCCTTCACTGCTGGATTGAATTGGATGCACATCTCGAATCTCTACTTGTCCGAGCCGAAGTTTCTGAATTATGGCATCAACGTTTACGGCCCGATGTTCGGAATTGACGTACTGCTCGGTAAGCCTCGCTCAAGGTCATCGCAATGATGAGGGCGGGGCCGCTTGCGCGTCAGTGAGATTCCCTCCAAAATTACGTCAGCCCACGACCGGCTGCTCGCGCTTATGTGCGCCGCGGTCGTTCGTTGCGCTGATCGCAACGGCGATATCGTTAGGTTGTGCCACCCCGACAGCAGTTTTGAATTTCACTGCCCCTAACACCGTGACCGCGGGCGCTCCCTTCACCGTCACCATAAACGTGACCATCAGCGGACAGCGCGACACAGTCATCAACAGCCCGATTCACTTCGTCAGCTCCGATCCCGATGCCGTACTCCCCAGCGACTACAGCTTCACAGCCGCCGATGCAGGATCGCACACCTGGATTAACGGTTTCACTCTAGTCACCGCTGGCCCTCAGACGATCTCGGCGACCATTGTCGACGCGACTGGCATTACCGGCTCAGTCCAGATCATCGTCTCTCCTTAGGACGGCCCCCCCCGACACACCCCAAAATCTGGCGGATCCGGCAGCGCTCGCTCGTTCCTGCCTGCGCCGGAAGCTTAAATTCCTTTTCAACGCTTGATAATTCCGCTCAGCGACTTTCAGCGGCCTGGGTGGTCACGCGCTCGCCTTTTCGCAAAGCTGAATAACGCTCGACCGGTTCGGCGCGCCCAGCTTGCGCAGAATGTGATGAATATGATTCTTTACTGTCTGCTCGGAGAGATTCAGGCGCACGGCAATTTCTTTATTAGTAAGCCGCTCGCGCAAGAGTTCCACCATTTGCTGCTCCCGCCGACTAAGTCCCAAGTCGGCTCCAAGAGTCCCAGCCACCGACATCGACTCATGCTTCGCCACGGACCGGAAGAGAATCATGGATAAGCTTGGCGGACATACAGCATGGCCGGCTACCACGGCGCGAATCGTAGCGGCCACTTCCGCGGCGGACGCGTTCTTCAGAACATACCCAACTACTCCCGCCCGCACAGCTTGCAGAAAGGTGTCCTCGTCGGGCTCCATATCGACCATGACAATTTTTAGGTTCGGGATCGTGGCACTAAGGCTGGCAATCAGAGTGGTCTTAGGAAAACTCAACCCGCTGGAATCAGAAAGGATGATCTGAGGGTTCGCTGCGAGAATATCCTCATAGACCACAGGCGAATAACCGTTCGCTCCAACCACACGAACGTCGTTCTTCTTACTCAACAGGCGGATCAAAGCCTCGCGCAACAGCCTATTCTCTGCCAAGAGGAAAACTCCGGCCACCTTCCGCATAAGGCCTCACAAATTCGAAAGGATGGGAGAGCATGTGCGTGCCCCCTTCCACGCGCCACACTCCGTTTTGACCATAAGAACGGATGCGACCTGAAGAAAGCTGTCCTTTCAGCCGTCCCCCATTCGAACAGCCACGACTATGGAGAAAATTAACCCGTTCCTGTTGAGAGTTCGTCCCTCCCGATAGATCGTTTAGATTAGGATTCTTGCAAAGAGTTGTCCACGAAATGGCAAACCGCTAGGCTTGCTGTGAAAATTTTCCGTTGCATGTGGCTGCCTGTCTCTGGAAACACTTCGGCCCGCAAAAGTTGCGCTTGGAAAGCACACGATATAACGAGACTTGTCCCACGAATCTCATCCGGCACCTTTGATCGGAAAGTAACTGCGTTCCTTGGCACCTTCGCGGGTGACCACCCGCAAATTTGAACGTCGCGCCTGAATCTCCGTAAGACCCTTGACGGAGGGGTTGCATCGCGTGTCATGAAGCGCGCCGAACCTTCGAAGCTCCCGATTATACAGGCGAGAAGAGCGGCAATACACCCGAATATGCACTTTCCAGACTGCCCTCCTCAGTTTCGCGGACTTCCCGGATTTTCATTTCACCCCCGAAAGGGATGTTGCGGATCAGCCGATCATTTGACGCCGTAAACATTCATCAAAGATTCCAGCTCGGAGAGGCCACGCCGGACCATAGCTTCGAGGGCCGCTACATCGCCGAGCGTCGCTGTGTTCAGAGACGTTCCAATCCAGTCCTGAATACCGCGGGACCGCACTTCCAGAATTGCCATCGCAACCGAACGCACATCGTCGAATCCCGCATGATCCTTGTCGTCTCGGCCCAGGTCTTCGTAAACATATTGGGTGTCATCTTTGACGCCCCACTTGCGAAAGGCTGCACGGCGGACCAGGCACGGGACGCACCGGCCGCAGTGAGTGTAGCCATAGCGTTTAAAGCGCCCGCAACTCACGCTTGGGACGGCGTGCGTGCGAATCAATCGCTGATTCTTGCAACCTAACAAAATCTCCCCTTTCGTCTGAACCTGATAGGGGTTTTCGATTCGCACGTGCAGGCCCGCCGAATCGAGCAACTCCTCAATAAACGCGAGAAATTCAGGGTGCGTCGTGCGCGTGCTCAGGCTCCCTAGTCGAGATCCTGTCAGCGGAGGATTGATAGAAATGAAGCCATTCTGGCAGACGTAAAGCGTTACCTCATGCCCACCGTGATAACGCTCAAGGGTTGTGGCGATCAGGACACCGTAAGCGACAAAAAGAAAAGACCGGGCCCGTTGAGAGGGAGGATTCTCGGGATCCGGGACATAGGCATTATGGTTGATTTGAAAGTGCCGAAGCCCCGTACCGATCTCCTGCGCAAAATGGCGCTGGTTCTCCGCGTCGCCTTTGACAATCTGACTGACAGCCAGCGGACGGCTGCCTGAGGAGATGAGATCGATATAACCAACCAGGCTGTCGAGACCGCCTGAAAGCAATATCACCTGATCTTCGTTTGGTCTTACGACGTACCGATCTTGCGCAGGCTGCAGACCTCCCTCGACGAAATGCAACCGCCACCTGTCCGTCGTCAAGAAGCTGAGCAATCGATTGATCAGCTCTACCTGCCCGTTCCAGAAATTGGGATCGATCGTGGCAACTTCGAGATCGAATTCCCGTGTCCATCCATCAGGGCTCTGGCTTCGATGGCCAGCGAGATCCGCTCCGGTAACGGATAGGGCAAGTGATAGCAAGTCCCAGGCGCGCGCGGCCGGAGCGAGCTTATCCTTCAATATTTGTTCTTTGACCGCTGCTCCGACGCTGCCGCGGTGATCGGAGTTCGCGCTATCGTAAAGAACTACGCCGAGAATTTCCTTCGGATCAGGAAACCCATAGTTCTTGGGCGCGCAAACGAGCTTCATTCAGAAAAGGCCTCAAACGCCTGCATCGTTTCCAGGAGCGCCAGTCTTACGGACTCCTTTACCTCTGCTGGGCTGAGACCTTGTCCTGGTTCGCGCAATTTCTGGAAGCTTTCTGACACTGTTTCCTTGATATATTGCCTCACCTCGTTCAGCCGGGTGAGTCCGCTCGCTGCGGAAGGCGCCTTGTCCTGGATTGTCTTGCCAAGGTCAAGGATGAACCGGTGATATACGTCCATGGCTACAAATCGTTCGACCACGAAGTCGCGCTGCTCGGGGCTGAGGCGTAAAAGTTGAGCCTCTTTGAACTTCAGGCGAATCTCGGACAGAGCCTCTCGCAAGGAGGCGCGACTGGCCTCAGCGTCCTGTGTTCCGTCCGAAGGCCGCACTTCTTCCACAATGGCATCAATGATTTGTCGCGAAGGACGCCCAGCAAGAAGAGTCGGTTCAAGCGAGCTGCCAGCCACAGGAGGTCGGCCTGCCGACAGCGAGGACAACACCGCGTAAAGAGCGGCCGCGGTGGAGACGGTGCTTCCAAATCGGGTCGACGCCGTCGGAGCTCCGCCATACCCGTCGTGGACGTATCGGCCTATCCCGCGGCGCATGTCACCGGGAAATCCTGAACGGGCGAAGCTGCAAAGGCTACGCCTTGCACCCGTAAATCGCCCTAGTGGCGCAATATTGAGAGGCTCAGCTGAGCCCGGCGAAACCCTCGCATCCGGAACCCAAGGTGGAATGATCGGCACCCCGCCCATTGGCCCCTTACTGGACTGCGATGTACCCATACTCCCTCCTCTGGTCTGAAAGAGGAAAAGATTGAACTGCGGAGAGCCACCCGAGAGACCTCCGAGTTCGCGTAGGGGGAGTAGTTTATGACCTTGGACACTAAAAAGGATTCGTTCCACACCGCGATGTTGCCACGACGAGCAATTATGGTAAGGAAAAAAACTTAAAATGCAAACAATAATTTATATTTTTAACCAATTTCTGATATTTCGTGCGGTTAAATCTCAAATTGTGAATTACTAGCACACTCTAAGGCGAGGATTAATGAACTTAAAAGCCTTAGGGTTGCGCTAGGACCGGTTTCACGCGGACCTCCGTCGGCTTGACTGCCAGATCGCTCACCTTGATTCCTCGGTTTAGCAAGACGTACTCGACGGTTCCCTCCTCCGTCTTCCGTCCCTCATGGAAACTGAAAAGGTGCCGAGGAAACTTTACCCCGTCTGAGACTTGCCATTTCTCGAAGCGCAACTCTTCGCGGACCGGATGGTTCGCATCGGAGTGCGATGTCGCGGTCTGGCTTTCGGGCAGCAAACTCATCGGATCCAGCCTGACTTCAATCGTCCCGGAGTTATCTCCCTTGCGACCTACGAGAACCTGATTTGGACCGGGACAGGTAATGACTTTTTTCGGATCGCGATCGGCTAGCCAGAAGATCACATTCAAGCTGTCCAGGTAATTTCGAACAAGTCTGAGCTCGCTGCCCGCGAGGGTTGCCACTTTCCCATCGGCTAAGACTTCCCAGCCAGACCTCCCGTCAAAATAGACCGCGTATGTTTCGGCTGATCCAGTTTGATCGATGCGCAGATAACTGGGTCGGATAAAGCGCACTCTCTTGTAGGCCGTCCCGGCAAATTTTCCGTTCTGATCCCAAGCCTCCGTGCGCACGATCTGTTCAAAGTCGCGGACAGCGGCGATTTTGTCGGCTCCTCCCAAAGCACCCTGCATCTTGTGAAAGGCCTGAATGGCGTCCTGAGCAGTTAGAGGCGAGCAAGCGAACTGAACGAACGGAAGGATTAGTATCAGGTACCTTGCTCTAGATTTCGACGGCATGAAAGACAAACCCCGTCTGGAGGATGATTTCGACTGAGGAGCGCAACATGTTGCAGAGAAAACGTGGAAATTCTTCTCAGGCTAAGTTCTTCGCAAACCTCTGGATGAACTTTGCGCCAGGAATGATCCATTCCGCACGATCGTATGGCGCTGAATAAAATTACCGCACACAATGGAGGTAAATTGTGTCAATTCGAGGCATTTTTAGCGGCTGATCATGGGCGAGCAATGCACCTCTCCGCCATACTCTTGCAAGCCGGAAAGCCTAAAAAGGCGAAATTTTGGCGAATCAGCAAACCGCAATTGTGAGAACGCCGGCTTCTCACTACTGCGGCGATGAAGGATTAGGTGAGGGCTGAGGCGGTGCGGATTGCTGGGCAGGACTCTGTTCACTTTCCTGACCCGCGGCATTTGGCGCAGCCGCTTCGGCTCCATTCTGCCGGGCTTGGGCAGCGAACCGGGCGGCTTGGGCGGCCCGGAATGCTTGGAGTTGCGCTGCCGCATTGGCATCGGCTTGCCGGTAAAGATCGGCACGACGAACCTCCATATCCTCGCGAACTGCCAAGTCCACACGCAGGTGTTGCAGCTCTTTGTCGAGCTGGCCAACAACCGAGTCCCACAAATCAAGGTTGACCTTGGAAAGCGAACTGGTGGCTTTGCTCGCCGCAGCCTTGGCGTGCATTTGTTGAAGCAGGGCGTGCATCTGCGAGACCGTAGTGGCCATATCCGAGACCTGCTCACGCATCGCGGTCAACCCAAGAGGGTCGACGGCCCTCTTCGAAGCCGGACCTCTCCGCCCCGCTAAATTCTGCCCCGGCTGACTCTGCAGATTCAGGATGGGTGCGGCCTTGGTTGTGCCCGGCTGTGCGCTCTGCGCCAAAGCCGTCGTGCCAGCCAAAATTACAAAGATTGTCGTTAGACTCAGAAACTTCATCGGCTTCTCCTTAAATCGATCTACTCCAGCCGTTAGGCAAGTGAAGATTCGCGCGCGATCACCGTAGAACGCACGCCAGGGCTCACGGGAGAGGGCTTTTATTGGTTGCGGGTGTCTCACTCTACCAGGAGATTGGTTGCCCGGAACGATCCGATCACCACATCGACGCGATGTCCACGCTTCACCGCCAGCGTCGGGTTCGAGAAAGCCATCCAGTACATCATGCCCGACTTGGGCGTGCTGCTTTGGCGTAGCTTGCCCACCTTCTCCAACTGTGGAACGACAAGTTCCACTCCTGCCTGAGCATCGAACAGCTTTGGCTCGACCTGTTTGTCGTTCAGCGCTGCAGCTTTCTGGGGGTCCAAGACCCGATAGTTAAATCGAACCAGTTGTCCCGACTCCGCGGTTTTCACCCGCAGTTCGCCAACCCCCCAAACTCCCTCGTAATACATTTCCCCTCGCCGGGAAAGGGTTTTGATCTGAGAGCCTTGCCAGACGGGCGCGGGCTTCGCGACTGGAGTAACCTTTTGGCTTGGAGCACTCTGAGCTGATGCGCCAGATTTCGCTGGATCTGATGACTGAGAGGCTGCCGCGCTCGCAGCCTGCGGTTGTCCCGAGCCATGACTCGGAGCTGCCGATAAAAAAGAAAAGCTGCCGGCGAGAACAAACACCGGCAGTCCAACTGCACTAAACAGGTTCCTGCATCCCATGGAAAAATTCTCCGTCCACAACTTTCCGAGCTTAAGTCCCGAGGTCAACTCCTCCAACTTTTTTTGAAGGAAACCTCTGAACGCTGCGTGGGCCGGACAGTCCTGGTTCGGACGTCCGGCCCATCACGCATTGTTATTACTGCACGGTAAACGTCACGGCTGCGTTCACGGGAGTCGTTCCATCAGGTGTTACAACTCGCACATCCCGGACAGTCCGGGCGGCGCCGGCAGCGATTGTGAAGTTCGCCGTAACCGTCGTTCCCGAGTTAGACACCACGATGTTGCTGACGGTGATACCAGCGCCGGCGGTTACCGACGTGGCGCCTGTCAGATTGCTTCCCGTAATGACCACTCCGGTCACCGTAGTGCCGTGCGTACCCGTAGCCGGAGTAATCGCGGTCACTGCCGGCCCCACCGCTGTGAAGGGGAGGGTATTAGTGCGGCCAGCAGCGCCGTCTGGCGTGACGACCCTGATCGTCCGCCCAGCACCGGTTCCCGCAGTAGCGGTGGCAGTGCAAGTGGCATCCACGGTCGTCGACGTCGGCGTTCCTGTGATCGTGCAGGTGACGCCGGTGCCGCTAACAGTGATTCCGGTCGCTGCCTGCAGATCAACACCAGTGAGAATCACCGGAATTGTCGTGCCGCGGGCAATCGTTGCCGGACTGACTGATGTCAACGTCGCTCCCAGCACCGTGAAGACTCCACCAGCGGTTACCGTTCCACCGGAGGTACGGATTGTAACGCTCTGACCACCGATGACCGCAGTGGCCGGAATGTTGAACGTCGCCGTGATCGCCGTTCCACCGGCGTTTGCCGCAGCTCCAGTTACTGTCACGCCACCAGTCACAGTTACGGTCTGCAGACCGGTGAAGTTCGAGCCAGTGATCGTCACAGCCACAGAAGTTCCGCGATAACCCGTGTTCGGAGTGATGCTGCTATACGTTGGAGCCGAGCCACCAGAGCCCTGGAATTCGATGGCTCCGATGTCGAACAGCGTCGTGTTGTTTGGATCCGGCCGTGGATTACCGAAGAAATCGGTATTCGGGTGCGTCTGACCCACCGGGACGTAATCTATTGCAGGCGAGCCAGCTGCCAATGCGTAGTTCGCAAACAGAGGTCCACCACCGTAGTTCCCGTCCGCTCCGAGCACGGTTGGGTCGCTCAGATCGAGCGGGCCCCAACTTACGTTGATCCAATTGTTACCTTCATCCACCGTTGCTGACGGAGTCAGGCTGAACACTGGATTCGGGGTTGAGGCGTCGACGATTCCCGGAGGTACGCCATATCCGCTCGGCCCTCCGCATCCATCTGCTACTGTGCACGTAGGGGGAACGCGCGAGCCATTGCAGTACTGGCTGACAATATTGGGATTAACTCCCAGGTTATGTCCGCTAGCGTAGTCTGCCGGATCATCCAGCAGCGAGTACCTCGGGTTGAGTGTAAAGCCGGAGCCGTGGTTGCCCGGGCCGGTATCGCCGCGAACTCCGATATCCCAGTAGCTGACACCGGTGCCGCATTGACCTGCGACTGTCTGCACCGGAGCATTGCTGCCCGTGAAGGCATTGAAGAGCGAAACCAGGTTCTGCTGGTTCAGGTTACCTTGCCCCAAGTTACCAACACCGATGTAGAACGAGCGGTTCTGCCAGACCAGATTGTTCTGCAACATTGGGTCCGAGAATCCGGTGCAGGGGTTGCTCGCTCCAAACGGGCAAGTAATGGTCAGGCCAGTGAAAGTTGTAGTCAGCAAAGGCGTGTTCTGCGTACTGGTAACGCCAGCCGACTGCGGACATGAGGCTGAAGTCGGACCCGTCGGGCCGGGTTGCACGCAGTTTCCTGCTGGCCCGCTCGCTTCCGGAGTCCCGACACTTTGCGTAAGGACGCCCGAGGACGCGAGAGAATCGTTGCTCACGATCGTGTTGTTGACGATCTTCACGTTCAACGAGTCTTCCAGCGAAATTCCTGCTCCATCCCAACCTGCGACGTTGTTCACGATGATGTTGTTCGTAACGGAGGCACTGTTCCAGTACTGCGGTTGTTTCGGGAACGTGGATACTTCTGTCCCGTTGACCTGTTGCATACGGATGCCGCCGCCGCTGCCGCTCTCAGCCGTATTCGCCTGGATGAGATTGGCATTGATTACCAGGTTCGGACCCGTACCGTCACTCAATCCTGGCGGGCAATCCGCGTCAATCTGAGTTCCGCAAACCGGATCTGTATCGGGAGTGCCCATCACCTGAATTCCGCCGCCGTTCGTCGGAATGGTTGGGTTGGTGCTCTGGTTGAGGACAATGGCATTGTGCTCAATATCCCCGTCGTAGATGAATCCGATGTGAGCGACGCCTCCGCCCTCGGCCGAGCTGAGGTTGCCGCACACCCAGTTGTACTGGAACTTGTAGTAGTCGGAGCCGGTGCAGAAGGTCGCGCCGCCGCCGCCCGACAAGGTGCCAGAGAACAATTCATCCCCGAGAGACGAGTTGCTGGTGATGTAGTTGTGATGCACATTTACGTTCCGGTCCAGGCAGTACGGCAAGTGCGTACCAAGCACTGGGATCCACTCGCAGGACGGAGGCGAGTCGGGGACGAACTCTCCGATTGGGGCAGCGGGACCAGAGGTGCCTTCCTGATCTACCACTGTGAGTGCGATCGGAAATTCACCCTGGCCGACTGTAATTCCGCCTGAGAGCGTTCCGGCGTTGTTGAAGACGCGGTTGTTGGCGATTTGCAGATTGTGAGCCCAGCCGTGGACGAATACACCACCGCCACCCTGGGAACTGTTGGTGATGCTAAGGCCGTCAATCGACGCCGGGTTGCACATGAAGTTGCTGGGATAGGGATTGGGAGCTAGTTCCCCGCCCTTTCCGGGCACCGTGCAATAGTCATACTGCGGGCCCAGTGCGGCTCCTTCATCATCAGGGTTTACTGGAACATTCTGGAGCAGGAGCGCATCCGGAGGGAATGCGCCAGGCTCAGAACCGTCGGTCCACGGGCTTTCTCCTGGCGAGACCCAGACTCCCTTTGCCAGAACCGTAATTCCAGCTCCTTCGTATGCTCCCATCAACGAAGGCTCTTGCAGTTGTTCGGCAAGGTTGCCATTCACCGTGGCGTCCCAGCCCACAACTGCTTCAAGTGGCAAGCGGTCGACCTGAGGAACGTTGGTCTGGCCGACGAAGTATTTCCACCCTGTGTCAGGGCAGCTGTAGCTTCCGGATGGATCATACACAGCGGGTGATCCGCCGGTAGCAGCCGAGGTCCCAACTGGCACGCCTGTCAGCGTCAGCCCGAACAGGCAGTTGATGTGCCGACGCCAGGGATCCAGCAGCTTGCCCGCTGGGCTGGCATTGGCATTGATGATCGAGGAAGCTGCGCCAACACCCTGCAGACGAACTGGCTTCCACATAATTAACATCTCGTTGTGGGAACCGACAGATTTGCCGTTCACTCCGGCCGTGGTGCAAGTGGCAGCCGTTGTGGTTACCCCGGCGGCGTTCGTCATCGTGCAAGTCGGGTCGACGATAAGCAAGTCACCCGGTGCCGCGGCGTCGATTGCGCCTTGCACGGTGGCGTTTGCGTTCACGTGGGTAGGCGCCTTGCCGCCGATGGTGACCGTAACGCTGTCAACCGATTGTTGCCCGTTGGCGTTCGTGATAATCAGCTGGCCGCACCGAGCCGAACTGCCTCCATACTGTTTCTGTTGTTGAACGGCACAATTCGGCACCGTATAGCTTGTCCCGTTCACGGTACCGGTGATATTGACCGTTCCGGTGATCGTTGTGTCGTTCCAACTTACGCCGGTGAGCGGAACACCACTTAGAGTGACTGTGCCCGGGGTGTTACCGAACCCGTAGTGGCGCGTCACCGTTTTCAGATTGTAAGGAGCTGTGTTGGCTGATGGACCCGAGTACGCACTGTTCGTCACCTGAGTGTCGCCCAGTGAAGTGATCGTTAAGGTATGCCCAGCCGCAGAAACCCAGGGGCCGATTCCGTCGCCGTCTACTTCCTTGACGGCAGGCGTTGCATCTGGATAGCTGCAATCCGGGGCGTTGTAAGCCGCTCCCACGAACGCTTCCGTAGGAACAACTGGAGTGTCGTTGTAGGTTGTTAAGCCCGGCATGAACGGGTTCTCGTAGCAGAAATCGCTGTAAGCCGGGTTGTAGAGAGGATCCGTAATCATGGCGCCATTTGATCCAAGAATCGGGCCTGGATCGTTCATGCACTGCACCATCATCGACGGCGAATAGCCCGTGATGTTTGGCGGGTTCACTTCCCAACTCGAGAAGGTCAGCCCGTCATACGTGCCCCAGTGGTCGGAGTACACACGCGAAATCTCGTTACCGAGATAGTCGCGAGTGGAGACTGGCAGGTTGGGCGGTGAGAACTTCTCGCCGAACTGCGGGGCAAACGGATCGAATTCCGAGGTGTAATCGTCGGTGATTACGCCGGTAAACTTCGAGGCGATGTGGGTCGACGTGAAGATGGAGAACTTCGCCCGCACCGACATCTGGTTCGCAAGAGTTACTTCCTTGCGGTCACACAAAGGACGAGTCGCACCGGCAAAGGGCGCTACTTCTTGGACCTGCGGATAGAGGCTCAGGTAGTCAGGCACGACGCGCATCTCGCCCACGCACGGCCACACCGGATCCTGGAAGCCGGGGAATCCCGGAACTCCTGAGAGTTCGTCCGCCGTTCCCAGGGCGGTAGTTGCGTCCTGATAGTTGGTGGAGTTAAAGCCCGCGCCGCTCTCGTCATAGAGCGATGCCACGGAAGCTTGGTCCGGCAGGATGAAGATGTCCGTACCGAGGCCGCCGAATTGCTGCGTGACCGGGGCGATAAAATTGTCACCAATCAGCAGGTTCTTGTCTTCCTCTTTGTAAACCTCATATCCCGGAGGCATGATCACTTCCAAAACGTACTTGCCGGGCGGCAGCATCGGAGTGCCATACCTATAGTTGTCGGTTGAATCGGGATTCTTCACGCAGATCGTGCAATTGGTGCCAGGTAGCGACGCGGTCACACCGTTCGTCGATCCCACGGTTGCGACTTGCTTGCCTGAAGTCGGGTCGATTCCGAGCACGCTCGGGAAGAAGTATTCGCCGTCGTAAGGCGCCGGCTGCAACTGGTTCCAGACGTGCATCGCGTCGTAGCACTTGTACTGCGAGTTGTAAGGAATGGTGTGGAGCGTGCCTCCGTTGTGCTCCATGTTGTACCAGTCGAGGTAATTCGGCTGATCATACAGAGTGAAGTAGAAGAGGTCCTGGTTCGCACTGGAGTTCGCATTCGTGCCTTGCCCCGGACAGCTCATATACGGCTTTTGTCCAAGACCCGTTCCAGATCCGGCAGAACCGGTCGGATAGAATCCTTGCGCCCACGCGTCCCAACTCGTGGTTTTGGTAGTGTCGACCATCGTCAGGGTTGGCGTGACACCATCCGCGGCAAAGCTCTCCTGATACAGGTTGATGGTGACATTGGGAACATTCGGCTCCCAAGGTTGTTGAATCATTTGCGACGCATCATCGAAGGGACGGGTCGAGGCATAGTTGACGATTCCGTGGATACCGCCGTTTTCGGCGACTTGCATCGTCGTGGCCGCGGTGGCTCCTGGAGGCGTCGTGGTTACGGTCGCGCAGGCGGGCGGGCACGAGGCATATGGAGCTTTACCGAAATCGATCCAGTTGCCTTGGCTCGTCATGCCCGACCAACCTTCGGAACTCACCCAAGGTGGATCGATGCGCCCCGTCGATGCCGTCGCTCCTTTTCCAGGGCTTGGTATCGCGGTGCCGGCGGCGAATGATGTTGCCTCCGCGGAGCAATCCGCGGTCGCGCAATAAACGGCTCCGGGAACAGACAGATCGGCGGGTAGGGGTACTGCCTCGTACGTGTTCGCCAGATAATTGTAGGCAGCTGAGCTTCCGCAAGCGCGGGCACCATTCGATGGTCCGCAGGACTTCGATCCGTCGGCAGGACCACCCGCGTCGTAAACCGTGTGGATACCCGTCGTCTTATAGCGGGTCGAGTCCGCTTCCACGACGTACCAGTTGAACAGCGGGAACGTCTCGTTGTAGTTCACAACGCCGTTGAAATCCGTAAGAGCGGAGTTGGCATTGTGACCATCGCGGTAGTGAATCATCGTGTAGAGGAACGGAATTCCAATCTCGCCCGGATCCCAGATTCCATTCTTGTTGTCATCGATGAAGGTACGAGTGTAGAGATTCGCCTGCCACTGCTGAACGCCGACGTTACCCAGGTGAAGCGTTTGGCCGCCGGGGCAGGTCGTAGTGTTAATCGTGCCATTGGGGGCTGAGCTGGTGCACCCCACATTAGCGGGCGTTGAAAGGCCATCAATGATCTGATCGTTCCATTGGTCGCCGATCGTCAGTCTCCAGTCGCCGCCGGGGACGTTGGTGAACTTGAAGTTCCCGTTGGCATCGCAGAACTGGAACATAAAGTCTTCGCCATCGGGATCACCCAAACTAACCCAGCATTGCGTCCACGCGAGCGCATCGCGCGAACCGCTGGGATAGAGTCTCTGGTCTGGAGTACGGCTCAAACGCTGGACATCCACTTGTCCGTCGATGATGTTCGTGCACGGCCCTACTGCTCCGGGCGACCCGTTACCGGCGCAGACATCGTTGTGGCGTGCGTTGATGATATTCGGATTGGCGAAACCAATCGCGACGTGGAATCCTGCTGGGCCGTATTCCTGGAAGTAGCTCGGCTCACCAATGCGGATGAAAGAATCGTGTGGATGTTGCCCGTCGAGCGTGTTGGTCTGAACCCACTGCTCGCCGCGCGCGATCCGGTCCGCGCCTGGATAAGCTTGCACGCTGAACTTGTCAGGCATGAGGTTGGCAATCACCGCCTGGCCAGCCAGCGGAGAGAGAGTCTGGCCGTCACCTTCATATTTCGGGCAGGTTACGATCATGCCCGTAATGCCGCCGGGAAGCGGCGCCGTTCCCGCACCGGCCGGCCCCTGAAGCGGGGTCGCCGAGATTGGACAGGCGTCCTGCCCGGTTACGGGATCGATGGTTCCCGCCAGGCTGTTTGACAGCGGCATGTTGAATTCGTCGTAGGTATCCTGGCCGGTCACATCGCCAAGCCCACCATAGGTGTCCCACAGAACGAGATTGAAACCACCGAGACCCGGCTCGATCGGTGCAACGGTCGCGTTTCCGCCGCCACCGTCCTGCTCGCCGTTGAGTGGGAAGTCATCCTCGAAAACGATGACCGAAAGCTTGCCCGTCGGTAGCGGCGTGGGGAGGGTGAGCACAGTAACGGGATTCGTAAACGTTGAGGTAGTTGCACAAGCATTTGGTCCACCCAGTATGTTGCAAGCTGGCGGGATCGGCGCGCCACCCATGGTGTGACCGCAGGTCGGTACGCTTGCCCCGGCTGTACAGACGGGCGCATTCACGTACGCAGGGAACGGGTTCCCAGCATCTCCCGGCAATATCGAGATGTAATACCGCTTGGCGGGATCCAGAACCACTTGGCTCGGATTCACCCATGTGTATCCACCGCTGCTCGTTCCATCTCCTGGGTCGGGCCGGCAGGCTCCGTTGCCAAGATCGCATACTGCAGGAATATGCTGCCCCGAGGTCGCGCTGCAACCCGCGGGAACTCCTGGTGCCGTGCAGGCAGGGCGCGAGTCATACATGGTCTGGCCGTATTCGCACGAAAGCGGCCCAGTGCAACCCTGGGCCACATAATCCATGTTGCTCGTGTGGAAATTCACTCCAAAGGTCGGAATTGTGCTCCCTGATGCACTTGTCCCGCCGACAACAGTAGGACATCCGGGCGTGCTGATACTGCTGTTCGTTGTGCAATTCGGGTCCACCCAGAAGGTCTTGTCTTCCTCGATGATCCAGCGATAGTCCTTAATCGGCGCAATGCCACTGATGCAGGCGCTATTTCCATTGCAATTATTGAAGAGCTGAGCATCCAGGACGTTGACCTGCAGATTGCTCGGCTGCGGGAAGATAAGCGTCACCGTTGCGGCAGAGCTCTGCCTGCCTTGCGAGTTCTGCGCCTTGTAGGTAAAGGTGTAGGTGCCGGCTCCGGGCGCGCTCGCGGTGAACCCTCCGTTCGGATCCATGCTGATCGTCACGCCTGCGGTGGCGGATGCCACACTGGAAAGCACGACCTGAAGAGGCAGATCGCTCGGATCACTATCAACCGAGAGAACGCCTGGCGATGGCACCTTGAGGAAGGTCGCCATCTTTGAGGTAAAGGTGGCGGCGTTCGCAGTCGGGTTTCCAGCGAGCACCGACGTGCCTAAAGTCACCGTAGTGCACAACGTAGAGGTCGACGCCGGGGCACCGTTGGCGCAATATCCGAAGGAATCTGAGGTTGTGCCTGGGTTGGGAGTGTAGGTAAAAGTGCCGTTCGCGCAAATTCCAGCGACCGGGTTTCCCGCTTGCGCATTGCAAGTCAGGGTGCCGCCCTTAGGAGAAGTCGTCAGCTCAACACCGAACACGTTGACGTCGTTTGCAATCACACCCTTCGATGGGTCCGACACAACCAACGCGGTGCAGGAGGTCGCCCCCGCCGAGCACGCGGCAACGGAGTTATAAACGTCTGGGTTGGCTTGCGCCGTGGCAAACACCCCTGTACCCGCCGAAACAGGCAGGGCACCGCCATTCACGGCGATGTAGGCCAACATGCCTGAGTCACGCACGGAGGAATTCGCCGACAGGCTTAGTTCCCGGTCATACACGGGAACGGCCGTGGTAGCCATGTCCGCGGTATTGACTAGGACGTCGAACGTCTTCCCGGCGGCCATGAAGAGATCCGTTTGTACACGCGGGGCTGCCGGAACAGTGGCAGCACCAACTGGAGCTACACCAGGGACGACGTTTCCGTCTTCCGCAATCAGTGAGAATCCGGCAACCTTGGTGGGTACGCCGGCGCCCGTGAATCCTTGGGTTGTTGATCCAACGATCGAAGGAACGTGCATGCGCAGACCGGCATTTACCAGGCGCACCAACACGGTTCCTGGATTCGGAATTCCAGAAGTGACCGGGGCAGCAGGGGTACCCGTCACACCAGCGGTGGCGGGAAACAGCGAGGCCGCGGGATTCGTCTTGCTGAACGCGAGTCCATTGATGAGGAAATAGAACGGCGTGTAATTCACCGCCGGCGGATAGCAGGTGAGGTATGTGCTGGACCCCGGATAACCGCATCCAGGCTGACCAGAGTTCGGATCCGTCGGCATACCCGACCACGCTCTTGTCTCGCTAAATCCAGCCGTGCGGACGGCCATGTCGACCGTCTTATTTTGTACCGGATCGATTTCACTAAATTCGAGTGGAACTTCGGCGTTGTAGGGCACCGCCGCTTGAGTTGTCCCCGCGGGATAGGCAACGCCAGGAGTTGCTCCGGCAGCCGCCGGCGCTGTGGTGACAACCAGCATACCAATCAGACCCATCGGCGCTTGAATGGAAGGATGAGTTCCGGACTCGAGGAGATAAGTGCCGGCTTTGAGACCCGCCCATGTAAGGGATGTCGTTGTTCCCGCTGTCACTTCCGTACCCATCGATTGCACGCGTGGACCCTGGGCCGGAGGTGTGCCCGTCGAACCCGCTTGAGGGGCGGGACATGGGACGCCAGGCGGCGTAGCACCGGACGCAATGAACCACGTCGGACAGCCCTGAGCGTTGACGTGGGTCGGACTCGGCGCTGTGGTCGGCGCCCCGCCAAGACCACCGCCCAATTGCCCCACAATCACAATCGACGTGGGGATGTTATTGGCTGTCCCGCCCGCGGCAGGGGTAAACGAAAGATTGTTGGTTAGATTGATTGTGAGCCCGGAGCCGGTCGGCACCGTGATCAATACCGGCGACCACGCTGGGCTCGCTGCCAGTATCGCGCCTGAGCCACTTCCGTCGGTCACGGTAACAGTAGGTGCCGCTATATAACCGGCGCCATGGTTGGTCACATTGATCGCGACCAACTGGCCTGCAATCACCACTGCGTTCGCAGTCGCGGTAACGTTCGTGACCCCTGTAATGGCGCCAGTCGGAGCGCTGATGGTAACAGTGGGTGACGACGAATACCCCGACCCGCCGTTAATGATATAAACTCCGCCGAGAGCCCCAGCGGCGGCACCTGACGTTGAGGGATTGGTTCCGCTCAACGGAGCGCAAGAAGCGGTCGACCCTGAAACCGCGGTTCCGCAAGAGTAACCCCACATCGGCACAACCGTGCCATCGGGCATGGTCGTCGTCGCCGGTCCGGCCGACAAATTGATCTGTTGCTGGCCGAAGGCAGCTGCCGCCGCGAAAAGAAGGATCACGCTCACTACCGCGGCGGCCTTCAATGTAGCCTTGCACTTGAAATCATTGATCCGGATCATGGTTCTCGCCTCTCGTCGTCGTAGGTCCGTCCTGGACATGAAACTGAACGCTAGTTCGCTATCCGCCGGTCGGCTTGGGGGCGCTCAAACTGACGGTCTTGCATGGCAGGCAGTGCGCCCGCCGCTACTGCGATTCGTCAATAACAAATTCCCGCGAATCCACCAGCATCATCATGAGCATTCCGCCGGGGAAGACGTTGTTAGTCGTGATCTCACGCTCGTTGTGCGAGTGCCACATAAATGCCCAGCCGCGCTCGTTGGCGGGATTGGCCTGCACGTTTGAAGGCTGCAAATTCGTACAGTTGGTGTAGTCCGTTTGGCTGCCTGTTATCGCGTTGCTGGCGCAAGCCGGTGTTCCTGCACGCAGGCTCGCATCGGGACCAAGGTATGGAGTACCGCCGTACCAAGCACCGTTGGTGAAGACATTCGGATCGGGCAATGTGGCTGGCCCGCCACCGGTGACGTCACCGAATGGCGCCACTTGCACCGGCTTGTCGTGATCCTGGCACCACTCCATGAAATTCACGGCTGTCGGCGAACCCGAGTTGTATCCGTTGACATCAGGTGTGCAAGGAAGCGTGGCCAGCGGATCGTTGTATGGATCGCTAGACGGAGTGCCGGCGATCGTTCCGGGTAACGGTGCATGGTGACCGTAGGGATCCCAGTTCAACCCTCGTCCCGTGAAGTAGAAAATTCCGTCGAACGACTCTCCCGGTGTTGTGTCGGTGTTGAACATTAGAAATCCTGCAAGACCCGGCGCCGATACTGGCGTGTCGGAGGCGAGGCCCGAGCTATACGAAACAGGAGAGCCAGTGCTCAGAACCAGATTGCCGTCACGTGCCAGAATCCGAACGTGATTGGCGTGCTCGTGGAACGGGTGCTGCCACCTTCCCTGCCCGACGGTGCGGATCAACGTCAATTCGCCCGGATGCATGTGCGGATTGCCGTTGTAGGGCTGGTGTGGATATTCCGACGCATAGTTGGGATCCATCAGGTCAGGCATGGAACGACCGTTGATGAGGAAATACGCGGGATGGTAGGGCTCGGTCTGCACTTCAAGACTGCAACCGACAGCGCCGGCGGTGCAGCCCGACTTGGCCATCACCTGGGCTTGCGCCTGCTGGTGAATCCGGTGGTCCATCTCCGCCCATTGAAAGAGGTACTCGCGGTCGTAGCAGCTTCCCGGGTGATCGTATGCCGCGTTCGCCAGACGGAAATCGGATTCTCCCCACGTCGATTTCGCCGTCAAATTCAGGCTGTGGTAACCGCCGTTGCAGTTTGCAGGAATCGTTGCGGGCAGAACAATCACAGCACCGTAAAGCCCCATCTCAATCTGCAGGTCTCCTTGGGTTCCGCTGTAATACGGGTGCGTTCCGGGCGCCGATGCGGTGAACGTATACGTCACGGTACTGCCTGGCGCCGCTTCCTGGGCCAGAAGCCCCGTCACTCCGCCGGTCGCTGTCACTTGAAAGCCCGGAAACAGGATCGAAGTGTTGCCGGCTGCGGCGGGCAGGCCGTTGGTGAGGTTCACCGTAACCACCTGGCCTTCGGTGACGACCATGGTCGGCCCCGGAACCTGCATCGTCGGACATGCCGCGCCCGAAATAGCCGCGGGCACAAACTTGGGGGAAGAACCGGTCACACACCCATAGCCCCACGAGTAAACCGCCTCGCCATCCGGCATGTTCAAGTACGAATCCTGAGCGGTCAGATTGAAGGTTCCCGCGGTGCCTGCTGTGCTGGTAATTCCCGGAGCCGCAGCGAATGTGACCGGCGCGAGAAACAGAATTGTTGCCACCACAAGCGCCAGGAGAAGTTCCGGTTTCAATGTCGCGTTCTTCATGTTCTTCGGCCTCATTGCTGCTCTCCTAATTGCAGGTGTTTCCAAATGTGCTGCCAGTCACGGTGTTGCAGATATGGACCTCAGTCATGAGACCGCCGAAATTCTCGGCGTCGTTTGATAGGTGATCGAGCTGCGGCGTGTAGAGATAGTAGGTTTCGCCCGCTTTGTACGCGGTTCCATCCGGCTTCCCGACGCTGGTGTCGAGAATCGCGTCGAGCGACTCTCCGCCGCCCAGGGTGATTGAGTTGGTCCAGTATTCGGTGTTGTTTCCGGACTGATCCCTCAACAGCTTGGCGTTCCACCCGACGACGTGCATCGGAACTCCGACACTCTGGAGCGTGTGGTACTCGGTGACCGAGAGATTCACGAGACGCAGCAGCGCTCTGCCGCCCGCCGGAATATTGATGACTGCCGGCAATGGCTGCGAGTAGTGCATCTGGCCGTCACTCGAGATCGTGGCCTGCGGCCCGGGCGCGGTCGTATCCGGATAACTCCGCCCGTTCAGGAGAAAATACTTGTCTTTCATGTCGACAAACATTTCCGGATTGAAGGTCATGCCAACGAAGTGGAAGTTCGGATCGAATCCGTGCATCTGCAGGGGATACTCGACGTCGTAGAGCGTGGAACCGTCGCCGTCGTTGTAGACGTATTTGTTGGGATAGTCAGCGGCTCCTGTCGCCGGATCGATCACGAGAGCGTCGAGCGCCTGCGTAACGCTGTTGGCAGTGGCAGGCATCCTGGCGCTGCACAAAATGTCGGCGCCGGTGTTGCAAACCGTTCGCAGATCGACGACGGGGTTTGTCGCCGGTTCGGAAATACCATTCTGGTACCCGAGATAGGTATAGAGGCTTCCGCCCAACGGAACTCGATCCTGCCGCGGCCGCACATAGACCTGGCCCACCATGCCCATCTGCAAGTGTTCCGGAGGAGTGATGTGGCAATGCCAGAAGTAAGTACCCGCATCTGGCGCCATGTAGTAGTAAGTGAAGCTCGCGCCAATATTGATGGCGATCGACGCATCCGGCACGCCGTCGTAGAAAGAAGAAGCGTTGGGATAGCCGTGGAAGTGAACCGTGTGCTGCTCAAACAGGTCGGGACGCATGATCATGCCCACGTTGGTAAGCGTGAGAAAGAACTCATCGTCTTCATCAAACGCAGCAAGTGGCCCCGGAATATTGCCGTTCATTACGGCGACATCCATGATCGGGCGCGGATCGACGTGGCCATCGAACGCGGAGGGAGCAGCGGCGACGGCAGCTTCGTCATTGCCGGTATCTGCCGCCAACCCTGTGGCAGTGTCGACGTACTGGAAGGGATATTCTTCGACCCCGTCTGGACTCATGCCTGTTCCGGTACCGATACAGCTGATCGTCCAGACACCCGCATAACCCGGCGGGGTTGGGGTCCCGTCGTCACCCGTGCCGTTTGAGACCACAACTTGCGATCCGACCGCAAGTCCTAGGGGAGCATCCGTCCAGGCCGTAACGGTATTCGCGGTAAAGCTCGTGCAGCCCGGCACCGTAGTAGCGGGAACTGTGACAGGGAGAGGACCCTCGACTAGATTTGCAATCGTCACGATCGACGATATTTCTGGAGCCAGCCCGACCGCACCGTTCCAGGTAAAGCCGGGTGTATACGGCCCAGGAGCGCCAGTCCATGGCGAGGCCCCGCTAGCTGCTCCGTCGGTCGTCGCCGGATCGCCGCGCGTCAGCGTCCCGGCATAAGGCGTGTTGAAAATATACGGGAACTGGGTGGCGGGATGGCCAGCCGCCACGTCCGCCAAGCCGGAGAGCGGGCCGAATGCGAACATGAAGGTCTGCGTTCCGTCGGCCATGGTCGAGTAGCCATCACCACCCGAGATTTGCTGGCACTTGATAGCGCCGTTGACGGTACCGGCCGTCGGCACGACAAACTGCGAAGCCCCCGTCGCTGGCCGCGTGAACTGCGTCGGCCCGTTGTACGTTGGCTCAGTGTTATTGCAACCTGGGCCGGTGGGGTTCGTGGTGCAATTGCTCCCGGTGAGGGGGTGCGTAATTGTGAAGGGCGGGCATTGCACTCGGAAAGACTGGGCGCTTGCCGCGACCGTCGCGAAAGCGACGAGAAGAATGGGGATCCAAACCTGGGACGACTTCCTCATGGCTGTGCAGCCTCCTGCCGAGTCAACGGATTACTCGACGCACGCGATAGGAATTCCTGCGCCATCGCTCGAACGGGTCTACCTTGTTCCACGGGGCCGGATGCGCCTTTGACGGGGCGCAACGTATGTCACAATTGGTCTGAAATTTACATAATTTACGAGTCGGCTTTCCTCATGACACGGGCAGCTCGAATCCCTGTTTCCCAGTCGCGGCAGCTCCCCTGGCCGAGAATCGGAGGATCGGCGTTTCATGGATAGAAATAAGGATTGGATAGCGGATCATTTCCAAGAGTCTTGTCGAACCGCCCGGTGACTTTCAACTGTTATATGGAGCGGATTTGCTGGCACCCTTGCCGGATGGAATAGAAGAGTTGCGGGCTCTTACCCGGGAGGTTCTTCTGTAAGCCCGAATCGCTTATTCGACAAACAATTTTCAAACGTTTTATAGTTGCGCGCTCAGCCATTTCTATCTTGGAGAGGCACCGATGAGACTCGGTCTCCGGCTGTCATTTGTGGCAATTGTTCTGACCGTCGTTGCTGCGGCACAAGACTCGCAATATTCACCCCGGGAACAGCAAATACCAACGCCCGACTGCCTCAATATGAAGCAAGTCTGGGAGGGTGGCAGCAGTGCCTGCACGCCCGGTGAACATGAGGCATGGCTGGCGGACATCCGCCACTGGAGAGATGAGCGCCGCATTCGAGTCGGATACAACGGATCGCGCTACGAAGTGCCTGCGCTGAAGTGGACGCAGTCGAGCTTCATTCAGCCGCAGATGATGGTTCAGGATCGGTATTTCTATGACCCGGTTTCCCGCCGGTACACCGTCGACCGCTATGTGGATGATCTCGAGAAACGATACGGCGGCATCGACGCAGTACTGATTTGGCCAACGTATCCGAACATGGGGATCGACAACCGGGACCAGCATGACATGATCCGCTCCATGCCGGGCGGCGTTGCTGGTGTACGGCAGATGATCTCCGACTTTAACCGGCGCGGAGTGCGTGTCTTATTCCCCATGATGATGTGGGATCAAGGTACTCGCGATCCCGGAATGCCCTGGCCCGACGCCGTCGCCAGCCTGATGGCGGAGGTGGGCGCGGACGGCGTTAACGGAGATACGCAGGATGGCGTCCCTCTGGCCTTCTCAGTTGCCGCCGACAAGAGCGGCCATCCTCTCGCCTTCGAACCTGAAACAAGCCCGTCAGACGAGGCACTCGCCTGGAACGTGATGACATGGGGACAATACACATTCCCGTTTGTCCCGATGGTGGATCGCTATAAGTGGCTTGAGACTCGCCACATGGCCAACATCTCCGATCGTTGGAACCGAGATAAAACAAGCGATCTGCAATTTGCATTCTTCAATGGCGTGGGCTGGGAGAGCTGGGAAAACATATGGGGCATCTGGAACGGGATCACACCGCGCGACGCCGAGGCTACACGGCGCGTGGCGACAATGGAGCGGGCGTTGGCTCCCTTTCTCGTCAGCTCCGGGTGGGAGCCTTTGGCGCCGATGCTGCGTTATGGCGTCTACGCCAGTCGCTGGCCACTCGGTCAGCAGACGCTTTGGACGATTGTCAATCGCAATGAATATGACACAGACGGACCGCAAATCGAGCTTCCGGCCGAGACCGGAATGCGTTATTTCGACCTCTACCACGGAGTGGAACTTACTCCGGCCAGAACCAGTGACGGCCAGGCGCAGCTTTCTTTCGCCATTGAGGCGCATGGCTATGGCGCGTTGCTCGCAACCCACGGCGAGTTGGATGATGGAATTCATAAGTTGATGAGCCGGATGAAAGAGCTCTCCGCTAAGCCTTTGGCCAGCTATTCGCACGAGTGGACCGTGCTTCCGCAAGAGATCGTACCGATCGCGCCAACTAAGCCAGCTTCCAGTTCTCCTGAAAACATGGTGCATGTCCCCGAGAGCGATTTTGAATTCAGGGTTTCGGGGATCGAGATCGAGGGCTCGGACGACGTCGGCGTAGACGTCCAGTATCCCTGGGAAGATGCACCTCGCCGCTTCCACGATCATCCTATGCACATCAAATCGTTCTGGATCGACAAGTATCCCGTCACGAATGCGCAGTTCAAGAAGTTTCTCGATGCGACTCATTATCATCCGCAGGATGATCTGAATTTTTTGCGGGACTGGAGCGGCGGGAGCTTTCCCAGCGGATGGGACAACAAACCTGTTACCTGGATTTCACAGGAAGATGCGCGAGCTTACGCCGCGTGGGTGGGTAAGCGGCTGCCGCACGAGTGGGAATGGCAATATGCCGCGCAAGGCAATGACGGGCGCGCCTATCCGTGGGGCAACACATGGAAGGCCGAGGCTGTTCCCGTGCCTGACAAGAGCCGAACCATGCGCGGGCCAGATTCTGTCGACGCCCATCCTTCGGGCGCAAGTCCGTTTGGAGTCATGGATCTCGTGGGAAACGTTTGGCAGTGGACGGAGGAATTCGTAGATGAGCACACGCGTGGCGGAATTTTGCGTGGAGGAAGTTATTATCAACCGCAAGGTTCAATCTGGTATTTTCCGCAGGCGTACAAGCTCACTGAACACGGAAAATTACTGCTGGTCTCGCCGAGCATGGACAGGTCGGCAGCTCTTGGCTTCCGCTGCGTGCAGGATGCGGATTAATTAACTCACTCAAACTTCAGAACAGCCAGGAAACCGCTCTTAGAATTTCGCCGGCACAAACTTCAGAGATTCAACTCGCTGGTCAAAGGGAGCGAACGGAAGCGCTTCATTCGCTTCCTCCACGGCAACACTTGCGTCGGCTGCTTCCAGCCCATCCGCTGCGACATGAACGGTAATCGGCTCGCGCTGCTTATCCTGGGCCTGCACATAAAAGGCGATCCGCCCTCCCTCAAGGTGAGCCGTAGGCATTCCCAGGAGTTTGCCGTGCTCGACATGAATACTGATGCGTCGATCTTCGTACGGCACGACCGTTCCATTGCTGTCCATTGCATAAACGACGACTCTTGTTGCATCGCCGCCATCGGCGACGATGGAAGCGTCGTCAGTCACAATGGTTAATCGTTTGGCTGCCTGGGGGCTGAGCAGCTTTTGATGTGCTACGACTTCCCCATGCCGGTAGGCCCAAGCTTCGACGACACCCGGTCGGTACGCATCTCCCAATTTGAACTTGAATAATGGGTGCGGCAAGTGGGTGAATCCGGTGGCGCGTTGGCGCCCGATCGATTTCCCGTTGATTCTGACCTCCACTTCCTCGGCGTTGCTCGCCACCAACAATTCAGGCGTAGCCTGCTCCCAATAGCTCAGAATGTGCACCATCGGGCCATAGAGGTCCGGATCCATTTGACTCGCCAGCGCATATGCAACGAACCCCTTCGGCAATCGGTAGATATCTTCAACGCAGTGATACGCCGTAGCTCCAACCGGTGCATTAAACTCTGGCGTCGAATAATCGAATGCCGCCCAACCGATAGCTCCCGACATTTCCGGGTGTGCATAGAGCGCATCAAAATGACCCATCCACATATTGGACTGCGCCAGGAGCGCATCTTCGTCCTCCCAGACAGGAAACTGGCGGGCGCTTCCAAATTCCGAGATCAACCAGGGCTTGTCGGTGGCAGGGAGCGGAAAAGGTTCTGAATAGTCATTGACCGTCAATACTTCCTCGGGCACCATCTTGCCGTGCCAGCCTTCAGTGAGGCGCGCTCCTCCCGGCGGCCGCGAAGGATCAAGCTGCCTCACCAAGCCGTAAGTCTTGTCGTATAAGTCCCTGTCGTCGCCTTCGGAAAACGAACCCTCGTTCGCGCGGACACCCCAGACGAACACGCTCGGATGATTGCGATCGCGGAGAATCATCTCGCGCGTCGCACGGACCGCGTTCTCCTTCCACTCCGCATCTTTGCCGACGTATTGCCAGCTTGGAAATTCGTCCATCACGAGAATGCCGAGACGGTCACACTCATCCAGAAACTCAGGATCTGGGGGATAGTGCGATGAGCGCACCGCATTTACGCCCAAACCATACTTCAACGTCAGGGCGTCGCGGCGTTGCAGACGGTTCGGCACGGACCCGCCAATGAAAGGGTAGGTTTGGTGCCGGTTCAATCCCCTCAACTGCAGCCGCTTTCCGTTGATGTGAAACACGCCATCCTGCCAATCAATCTCGCGAAGACCAATCCAGGTGTCTTCTCGATCGGAGATTGCCGCAGGGTCCGCGATCTCAGCTTCCGCGATGTAGCGATCGGGATGGTCCGGACTCCAGAGGTGCGGGTTCGAGATCGGATCGACGGAAAGAGGAACATCCCGTTCCTCGCCCGCATTCAATTTCACTTTGGAAGCGATGCTCGCGACTTCATTTCGATCATGATCGCGCAAGCGAACGCGTACGGAAGCGTCCACAGGGGATGCTCGGTCATTGCGAACCGTAATCATCGCTGCAACTGCAGCGTCCGGCTGAACGCGCTTGGTCACGTAGTAGACGCGCACGATGTGAAGCTTGTTTGTGATCCGCAACTCCACATCGCGTTGAATCCCGCCGAAAAGATAGTAGCCATACATTTTCGGAGCGAGGCGAGCCAAGTGGCCGTTGTTGGCGAAAAAATATAGGCCTGAGGGAGAAACCTCGGGCGCTCCTTCAGGCGGAATATGTGGCTGGACGCGCGAGTCCACACGAACTGCGATTACATTGTCGGCGCCGAATTTCAAGGCATTCGTTAAGTCCACATCGAACGGCGTGTACCCACCCTTGTGTGTCGCGAGGTGCTTTCCGTTCAGGTAAACATCGGCAACCGTCATCACGCCTTGAAAACGCAGCGACACCAGCTGGTCTCTCCACGAATCCCCGGGCTTCAAATGCTTTCGATACCACGATACAAAACGGAATGAGTCTGGATCGAACGTCTCCGCAGGCAGGAGGACGTTTGCATGCGGTACGGATACCTGCTCGAAGCCGGAATCGTCGAGGTCATTCCGCTCCCCGCCTGCCACGTCATGCGCGGTATAGAGCCACTGCGTAGAGAAGTTCGTTTCAATCCGCGGGGAACGTCCAGCCGATGCTGAGTAGGCAGGAATCGCAAACAAGAAGATGGCGACAAAGCGAATAACCAGAATCCTGAGGTGAGACATCCTCCACCCTCCTTGCGAGGTTGTGAGTACTCGCTGCCAGAGTGCAAACGGGCGACATCGGATTTTATTCTCTTTGGTGAGCTACGATGCGAGTTGTCCGGCTTCCGGACCGGTTTCTGAACGGCGGCTTTTCCTGATCCCGAGCCAAACACCAAATCCGATCACCAACCCCACCGCAATTGCTTCATCGTTGACCCACGCAGAAGAAGGAAGTGTGAGCGCTCCCATGCAGATTACAAGCCAGATCAGCGCAACGATGCCTAACTCCCTGGGCACGATCGGCTCGTGCGATGCCTCGCCGCTGATCTGCCACTTATGAGGTCGATTCCACAGAGCACAAATCACGACCATGACGTACGTGCTATATGCGGCCAACCCGGAGACCCCGGCGATGACAACTTGAAACTTTGCCCACCAGGTAAAGATGGCCGCAAGAATCGCCAGAAACCACATCGCGTTTGCTGGCACCTTGCGCACGCTGAGATGGCTGAACCACGCGGAAGCCGGTAACTGGCGATCCCGCGCCATCGCCCACACAACGCGCCCAACGATCGTTAGATTCGCCAACGCGCACGCGTAAATTTCCACCAGGATGATTGCCATCACTATCGTCGTAAATACGGGTGGAAAGTGGTAGCCGATGATGTAGGCAAAGGGCGCAGAGCTCTTCGTAGCCTCGTCGAGAGACGGAATCGCGATCGTGAATCCAAGCAAGATGACGAATCCGATAATGACGCTAAAGATTTCCGAAGACACGATTGCGAACGGAACCAATCGCTCGGGGAGCTTTGTTTCCTCAGCGAGGTTCGCAGCCGCCTCAAATCCCGTAATGGTCCACGCCGCCGCCAGCGAAGAGAAAGCAAGAGGGCCGACGAAAGCCCATCCACCCGGATGCCCCGGATGCGTGAACAGGAAATGAAAGGAATTTGTGTGGTGCTTGACGGCAACAACTAGCAAAAGGATACCCACCACGAGAATCACCGCGATCTGCGCCAGCACCATCAGATCGTTTACAAAAGTGGCGATCTTTACTCCCATGTGATTGATTACGGCGATCGTCAAAAGAACGGCTGTGGTGGCGATGATGATATTGCGGTCTGTGGCCGCGACTCCAACAACCGGCAGCGCGTAACTCGCCATGGCATAACAAACGGCAGCCAAACCGGTGAGCAACTGGATGATCATGAGCCATCCCGCCCACCATGCAATCGAGTCGCCCCCGAGTTCTCGCGTCCATTGGTAGGCCATGCCCGATAGTGGAATTCGCCGGGCTAACTTGGCGAAAACGATCGCGAGAAAAAGCTGCCCCACGCCCACAACTGGCCACGTCCAGATGAACGCCGGACCCGCCGTCTGCAACCCAGCCCCGTACGTTGCGAAAAGCCCAGTTGTGACCGCAATGATGGAGAAGCTCATGCAGAAACTCGAGAACCAGCCAATCTCGCGCTTCAGTTCCTGCTTGTAGCCATGGAGGGCAAGTAGATCCTGCGCTGGCGGGGTAGAGCTTTCGCCTCTGGGCGAAGCGTTCTCGAGGTTCATTGGTAGAACACTTTAGACTACGACACAGCTTCCGTCCAGAAGTGGAACGAATTCCGCATTCCATCAATTCTGATGGATTCTCGCCACCCATCCGCCCCCGCTGGCCAGCGACAGCTTCACTTTCGTCGTGCGAGTGACGGCGGCCGTGACCCTTTTATAATCGCTAGCGTTACGGTCGGCATTCATGCCGTCCTGATAGGAGTCCATGGTGAAATTTCCATCCGGAAGGAAAGACAAATCAATATCAAGATTGTGTGGCGTCCAATCTGACATTGCTCCAACATACCAATCCTTACCATTCCGCCGGGCTACCACCACGTACTGTGCGATTTTTCCGTCGAGAACTTTCGTTTCGTCCCATTCGGTCGGCACCGCTGCCAGAAACTCCATCGTTTCCGGCTCGCGCAGATAGTTCGACGGGCTATCAGAGAGCATTTGCAGCGGGCTGTCGTAAACAACGTACATTCCCAACTGGTGGCAGCGCGTCCCCATCGCCATCGGCTGATGAGGAATGGGAGCAAATGTTTCGCGCGTGGCGTTGCGCATTGCGCCGGGCGTGTAATCCATTGGCCCTAGAAACATCCTGGTGAATGGAAGCGTCACATTGTGCTTGGGCTCGCTCTCCCAACTCCACTTGCTCCACTCCATTCCACGCACACCCTCGGTACCGATCAGATTGGGCCAGGTCCGCGTCATGGTGGCTGGTTTCTGATCGCCGTGATAGTCGACCAGCATCTTCCGCTTGGCGCATTCACGATTGACCTTGTAGAAGTACTCGATCATCTTTTGATCGCTGCGCTGCATGAAGTCCACCTTGATGCCCTTAACGCCCCACTTCTGGAATTGATCGAGCGCCGGGATCAGCTGATCGTCCAGCGTTTTCCAGCTCACCCACAAGATCAGGCCGACATTCTTCTGTTTGCTGTAATCCGCCAGCTCCTGCATGTCGATCGCGGGAACAACCTCAAGCAGGTTGCCGAGTTTGTACCAGCCATCATCGAGGATGATGTAAGGAAAGCCGTACTTCGCGGCGAAGTCGATGTAATACTTGTACGTGGCAGTGTTGATTCCTGCCTTGAAATCCACCCCGTAGACGTTGTTATCAGCCCACCAGTCCCAGGCCACTTTGCCCGCCTTGATCCATGACGTGTCCTCCACCATCGACGGTCTTTCGAGCAGATAAACAATGTCATTCGTCAGTAGATCTCCGTCCCTGTCGGCGATACCGATTACCCGCCAGGGAAATGTTCGCGTCCCAGTTGTGATGGCGATGTAGTCGGCAGATTGCGTGACGAGCAGGTCGCGGTCGCCTTTGGGTTCCTCCTTCAGTGGATAGGGAGGAAAAGTCGCCGCGAGTGCCGGCCCGCCGGTGCCCCGCAGCCACAACCCGGGATAGTCTTCGAGGTCAGACTCCGCGATGGCGAGCTTGGCTCCGTCGCCCACATCTACCACCGCCGGCAGAGTCGCAATGTACTCGGAATTGATGTCACTCAGACGTTGCGCCGGATATCTGCGCTCGTTGTGCGAGTAAAAGCTGTCTTCCTGCGGATAGTAGACGATGTAGTTCGCTGCGAAGTTGAATGCCGATTCCTCTCCGTACACTTTTACCTTGTCCTGCGGCAAAGAGGTCTCGAATCGATACGCTACTCCTTCATCGTAGGCGCGGAATACGGCAGCGTATCCGCCATCCATCTTTAGTCGAAGCTCGTTATAGTGATCGCGGATCTTGGCGAACTTCTGGCGCACCACGGGCTCAATTACCTGATCATTCGAACGCTTCTTCACGTCAAGAACTTTCGCATCCACGCCCAACTTCTTGTGCTCAATATCGAGAGAGAGAGTCGAATTCTCCATCACCGCGTGGCCTTTCAGCGCCACGTCATAGCGGATTTGACCGGCGGTGCGGATTCTCACTTCGATCCGTCCATCCGGGGAGCGCAAATCGAAACTCGTCTGCGTTCTGGCGTTGGAGACCCACACGATAGCGAATAAAAGCAAACCAAAACTGGAACGGATAACCTTCATCGGTCACCTTCTGGGAGGATCATCGCGGTTATGGGACAGAAAATACTACTCGCGGCCTGTTTGGTAATTCAAATCCAGCGAGAACAAAACGATGGCAAGCGCGATCGCAACTCACGGCCCCAACGTGGCCGCGCTCGCTTTTTTTTCCTGGCTCCTCAGTTTGAGGTCGTCGGGAAAGAGTTCGATTCCCTTGCGTAGAACACCCAGGGCATCTCCGTACTCGCCGAGTTCCATGTACTCCTCGGCCAGAATCTCGTACACCTCGCGGAAATATGGGGTCGCAGTTCGCGCTTTTTCCAGCACCTTCACGGCTTCTCGAGGCTGCTTGCCCCGTTTGTAGAGATTCGAAAGAAGAAGATAGTCGTCGATGTTTAGCGTTGTCGTACGCTCTACTCGTTTCATAAATTGCAAGGCTCGAAGGTCATCCTCTGCCGTGTTCTTGCTGAATTCCGCTCGAGACAGCGCACGGAGAACATTCGGTTCTGACGTCTCGCTCCTCTCGATTTTTGGCAAAAGTTCATTGAGAAGCGGTGCGAACTCCTCACGCCCCTGCCGCACCAGGCTGTCATAGGCCTGGAAAACAACCGCCTCAGGGACAGCTCGAAGTTTCTTCCACGAATCCGGAGTAGCCGTCAACAGCAGTAGCTCCCTGCTGGACGAGGATTGCGATGCCTCCTTTCGCATAACGGCACTAGGCCGCATTGGAATCGAGTGATCGGTCAACGCTGCGTGGGCGATCGTGGTGACGGTCCGTTTCGGCATGTGGCAGCTCAGGCAGTCGTCGGGCGGATTTGTCGCCTGTCTTTTCGCGCGCTCTAGCTTGCAACTCTGCTCGGTGTGGCATCCCATGCACGTCGCCCGATATTTAGTGTAGGACTGCGCTGAATTCGACTCGACGTGCGGATCGTGGCACGTGACGCAATGCAGATTTCCACTGGCTCGGTAGCATTTGCTGAGCGTCATGCCAAAGTAATGTTCCAATGGAAGTGCGGAGGGGCTCGCACCAGGTTCGGGCGCAATCTTGAAGATAGAAACAAACTCGCCTAATTGCATCCCGGGACGGAAATCCTGGATGCGTTTGCCGGGCATCTCGACCCTTACATCCTGCCCCTGGTGACAACGCATGCAGATGTTGTCGGCCACCCAACCGGACACCTGAGCGGGATTCACAATGCTGGCGTCAATGCCCAGAGGCGGCGCCGCACCGGTCATCTGATCTTGCGTCCGCTCCGTGACGTGAGCCTCGCCTGGGCCATGACAGTTTTCGCATCCCACCGCGAGTTCTTCGAACGGAGGATTCTCATATAGCCCCACTTGCCCAGTTACGGGGTTCGATCGTCCACTGTGGCAGGTAATGCAGCGGTCCAGAATCGGACGCGTGAAACCGCGGTTTCGAACTTCAAATCCCGGAGAGAAGCCCCACGAATGCGTCGTTGTGTAATAGCAGAGTGGCGCTTCGAACAGATAGTGATCGCGTTGAAACAAAAACCCGTAACCATTGGCTCCCGCTCCGATGACGTAATCCAGCTTCCATGACTGGCGGAAAAGTTCCTTACCGTCGGCATCGACTGCGTAGTCACCCTGATACAAACTGCCGCCTTTCAGACGTACATCGAAGTATTGATCGCTATCCTTGTCATAAACCTTGGCAGTCGGAGGCAGAACGCCATCCAAAGACCGGGTCTCACCTGGCAGCATCGAGCGGCCCATTGAAGTCTGACGGAAGTTGTTGTAAATCGCAGAATGACAAGAAGCGCAGGCCTTGGACCCTAAGTAGTGCCCGCCCGAAGCTGCGTCGAGTCGTTGCGACGGCGGGGTTGAAATCCTGGATTTTTGTCCGCTGCCTTTCGCAATGGGAAAAACTGCGACGTTCGGAAAAGCGGCGGACGCACCAATCAGCGCACCGACCAGCAGAACGATCAACTTGAAACTTTCGACAGACTTCAGCCACGAAAGCCCGCCCGGCGCTGTAAGATGAACCTTCAATAATCGGACCTTAGGAAAACATCTAGCTGCACCTAGGAATGAGTATCGCAAATGGGAACCCGCAGTTTCGCAGCGTAACAGGCTCAGCGCCAAATAAGCTCAAATAATTCAGAACGCCATTCTTTATCGTGGACTTTGAGCGAGAACACTGGCAAAATAGGCCGCAACACCCCGGCACCCGCATTCGGAGCTAACAGGTCATGGCGAACAAATTGAAACAAATTCTGCAAAATGGCAAGCCCGCCGTTGGAACCTGGCTGGGGTGTTCGGACCCCTATTTCGTGGAGATGATCGCTGACCTGGGTTTCGATTGGCTGATCGTCGACATGGAGCATATCCCTCTCAGCCACGAGAGCTTGCGCACGATGATCATGGCCTGCAAAGGCAGCGAGAGCACGATTGTGGTCCGGGTATCGCTTAATTCCAGAAATCTCATTCAAGCGGCACTGGATTTGGGCGCACAGGGGGTCATGGTTCCGATGGTGAACACCCGGGCCGACGCCGAACAGGCTGTGGGATTTACGCGCTACCCTCCGCTGGGGCGACGTGGCTTAGGGCCGGTGCGAGCGGGCCAGTACGGCAAGACCGATGCGATGTACCGGGAAACGGCCAACGACGAAATCCTGTTGTTTGTGCAGATTGAAACTCCAGAAGCCGTGCAAAACGCACCACAGATTCTTCAAGTACGGGGAATCAACGGTCTGTTCATCGGTAACGCGGATCTTGCCAACTTCATGAATAACGGGCAGTTCGGTTCGGCGACCGTTCAGAAGGTCGTCGACGACCTCATCGCGCTCTCCACCCGCGCCTCAACGCCGATTGGACTGCCTACGTGGTCCCCCGCGGAGTTTGACCGCTATGCGCAACTAGGCGCGCAATTGCTGACTTTAGGCGCCGATATGCGCTTCGCGGCTATGGGTGCCCGGACCGAGCTCCAGGCGACGCGAGATCTCGTCGCTAAGGCCAAAGTGCCGTCATTTTAGGTTCCCTCGTGGCATGGGCGGGAAAGCGCGATGGCTGGTATGATTGGAATCTAGACCCTTCGCCTCAGGTTGAGCTAAAGCATTGTCCACCAATCGAGAATCCCGTTCCGGAAGAGTGCCGGCGAAATACCCGGTCAAATCCCTTGCGAAAGCATTACGAATTCTGGATACGGTGGGCAGGTTTCAGCACGGTACAAGCATCGCCGCTCTCAGTAAAGAGTTGAAAATGGGCAAGAGCACGGTGCACCGGCTGCTCGCGACTTTGCGTGAGTTTGACTTGATCTGGTTCGATCCGATCACTTCCAACTACGCTCTGGGCTCGCGCATCCTGCGCTGGAGTGACCTGCTGGTGCAGCAGAACTTGCTGGTACGCCATGGGCTGCCAGTTTTACGCGATCTGGTCAGCGCAGGACGGGAAACCGCGAACCTTGCCGTTCTGGATGGCACTGAAGTTCTTTACGTGGCGCAATTCGAGTCGATGGAGCGACTCCGGATGAGCGAGGCGGTCGGGACTCGTCAGCCTGCGCACAGCACGGCCCTGGGCAAAGCCATTCTCGCCACGCTGAGCGAATCGGAAGTTGATCAGTTCTACAGTAAAGTCGAAGTTTTGAAAGGCCTCACTTCCAACACCATCACCGACAAGCGAAGGCTCAAAGAACATCTGCAAAAGGTGAGGAACGAAGGGGTAGCTTACGATTTCGAGGAGAACGTCGCCGGAGTCGTTTGCCTCGGTGCAGTCGTGCGAAACTTCACCAATAAGCCGATCGCAGCCATGAGCGTCTCTCTTCCGATTCAACGGTTGCGCGGGGACAATCTCATTACCCTGAAAGAGCACCTTCTCGACGCGGTGAACCGGCTCTCCGCCGAACTTGGCTACAACCGCGAGGAGGCTTCGCTGCAGATCGCACGAACTTCTGGAACCCCAGCCGAAGCCTCGGCCTGAATTATCCAACTGTATTGACGAGCGTCCCTATTCCGGAGACTGAGATCCGGATTTCGTCGCCTTGATGCAGGGTGAAACTATCATCGGGAACGATTCCCGTCCCTGTCATCAGAAAGCACCCTTGCGGGAAGCTGCAGTGACGAAACAGGAATGACACCAATTCCTCTGCAGTGCGCTTTCGCGCCGAAAGGGCACTCTCCCCGGAAAAGGCGGTCTTCCCTTTTCGAAGGATCTCGAGCTTGATAGCAGTGGAAGTTGGCAGGCTCTCCGAAGTGACCAGAAGTGCTGGTCCTAAGGCGCAGGATCGGTCATAGGTCTTCGCTTGCGGCAGATACAACGGGTTCATCCCCTCAATGTCTCGTGAACTCATATCGTTGGCCACGGTGTAACCGACGATCTTCGCATGGGGCGAAATCACCAGGGCAACTTCCGGCTCAGGGACGGACCAATTCGAATCGCTGCGGATCGCTACTTTCTGGTTTGGTCCTACGACCCGGTGCGGCGTTGCTTTGAAAAAAATTTCCGGGCGTTCTGCGTCGTACACTTTGTCGTAAAAATCGCCTCCTTGTTTCGACTCGGCCATGCGGGCCACGCGGCTACGGTAGTACGTAACACCCGCCCCCCATACTTCCTGACTCTCGATGGGCGCGCGGAGATCGGATAAAGCGCCCGCGTCCACGCGCTGCCACGTCGGAATCGTACCCCTCAGATATTCTTCGAGGTCGTCACGGGCGATTAAGGCATCGAGGTTGATCGAGCCAGAGAAGTAGTGCTGATTCTCGTGTTCCGCGACCAAACCGCTTGCTGTTCGATAGATCTTCATGCGTTTGCCTTGATTTCCTTCAGAGTAGGAATCTCATTTCGCCTAAGAAAACTCGATTCGCCGGCGGCGCGCGATTCACTCGTTTCGTTTTGGGTTCTGCGACTCTCCGCGTCCCCAGTCGATCTTAGAGCGATCGGCACTCTTTTCATCAACCGATTCGATCTGGACCTTACCGCTCCGTAAAAAATCTTCGCGAATCTCTACTCCTAGACCGGGCCCCGGAGGCACACCCATCCGGCCATTACTAGGAGCACCAGACGCGGACGCTACAGGCAGAAACCGGTCGTTGTAGTGCCGCCGAACAGTTTCGAGGATTTTGAGGTTTGGTGTCGCCATCGCGAGGTGCCAACTCGCAAAATGGGTGATCGGCCCGCCGCAATTGTGATAGGCCACGGGAAGGTACATAGTATGGGCTGCAGTGGCGATCTTCTTGGCCTCAGAAATGCCGCCGCACCAAGCCAGATCGGGCATGATCACCGATGCAGCTCGCCGCTCCAACAGCTCTCGATATCCCCATCGGGTAAGCAGTCTTTCGCTTATACACAACGGCTGTTTTACTTGCCGGGCGAGGACTTCATAGGCCGCCATATTATCCTGAGGAAGCATCTCCTCCAGCCAGGCGACGTTGTATGGTTCGAGAGCGTGCGCAATTTCTATCGCGCATGGCAGGTTCCAGAAGCCATGGAACTCGACCATGATTTGCATTCGGTCACCGACCGCATCGCGAATCTTGCGGATGGGAGCACTCGCCTCGGCAATTTCTGCGGCGGTAATCGACTGTCCTCGGTTGCGAATCGCGACGGCGTCGAAGGGCCATATCTTCATCGCGGATATACCCGAGCTAAGGAGGTCGCGAGCGAGTTCGACCGGACTCGTGTTGAAGTCGTGGCTGTCGTCGTAGCAGGTGTTGTAAATCTCAACGGTATCCCAGCACCGTCCTCCTAGAAGCACGTATGCGGGAAGCCCGGCACACTTACCCAACAGATCCCACAATGCGACGTCGACGGCACTCAACGCCCGAATTTCAGCACCGCCCCATCCCCTATATTGAACTTGGGTGAATAGATCGAGCCAAAGACGTTCGATGTCTCGTGGATCCCGCCCTAAGAGCACAGGGGCGTAGTCGCGCAGAATGACAGCTTTCTCCGCGTCCGGGGCAGGAAACGTCTCACCGAGACCGTGTACCCCGGTATCCGTGTGAATTCGAACCCACGTCCATCCAATGCCCCCCGCATGAACCTGGGTCACGTTTTGATACGTGATTGTTTCAACTTTGGTGATTCTCATGGGCTGGGTTCTTGGGACTGGCTCCGAAAGTTAAAAATGGCGGCGAGCGACCGTGAATCGTTCCGGATTGTAGCACGACGTTCTACTTCCAATTGACAAATCGATTCATTCCCTCGATACTTCTGCCCGCGCCATCATGTCGCAGCTGATGCAATTGAACACGGGCTACAACGGTGACTGGTTCACTCTGACGATTTCCAACGGTATTCTGTCGTTCTCCGTTGTGCCAAGTATTGGCGGACGAATGATGGACCTCCGACTCGGCAAGACTCCTGTCTTTTACGTGAATTCACGGTTGTACGGGAAGGCAAACCGAGAATCGCCCGGAACGGAATTCTCACTGGGGCGGAACTATGGTGGCAGCAAGGTCTGGCCTGGTCCTCAAGGTTGGACCAGCGAAAGCGAATGGCCGGGGCCACCTGACCCGGTCATTGATTGCGGGACATACGAATGGCGCGCGGAAACCAGTCGTCAGGCAGCAACAGTCCACCTTGCAAGCGCCCATGATGAATACACAGGCCTCACGATGCGGCGTGCCATCCGCGCTAGCGGAGGCAGTAGCTCCGTCGAAGTACTCCACGAGATGGAAAATACTGGCCGGCGGCCGGTTCGTTGGTCCATCTGGCAAGTCACTCAAGTGGATGCTGAGCAAGGGCTGGAGATCTTTGCGCCAGCTTCAGACTTTCGTCAGACCTTCGGGGACAAGCCCTATCCCGCGGTTGGTATGGACGCCAACAAGAGACGGGTACAAATCAGATATGAAGACCAGGTTGCAAAGCTGGCGGTCAAAGCCAGCGAAGGCTGGTTCGCTTCGCTGGACCGGGTCCGCGGATTCGTCCTAGCCGAGACGTTCCCTCTAATGCCAAACGCCAGCTATCCTGACGATGCGCCGCTCGCCTTCTGGATTAGCGGTCACGGAACCTTTACGCTTCACGGAGACCAGGTCGACATGGGCGCGACGCCCGGCGGATGCGACCCGCACGTGGAAACCGAGATTATGGGCCCCCTAACCGATTTACGGCCGAGGGAAAGCACAACTCTGCGCACGGCATGGCACCTGGCGGCGATCGATGCGGCGGAGATCGTTTCGGTGAACTCCTGCGGCGCCATCGGCGTTCCTCTTGCGATAGAGGAGGGTTCTCCAGCGCGTGTAACAGGATCATTTGGAGTTTTTGTGGAGGCGAACCTTTGTTTGCTCTCTTACGACCGCGCATCGCAAATTATTGGCAACTTCGACCTTGGAAACGTTAGCCCCTCCGTCGCGGTGACCCTAGACAACAAAATTTCGTTGCCTACCGGGACCGTTCGCTGCAGCCTCGTCCTGTTCGACCGTGAGCAAAAACAATTCGGAGTTCTCGACCGTGTCCACATTTGCTGAGAATTGTCTGGCAGGCAAGAGCGTCCTCATTACAGGGGCTTTGGGGGCTATCGGCCAAGTCGTAATTAGCACGCTCGTAGCCCACGGGGCGACCGTGATTGCCAATGACATACTGGGAGATGACGAAGCGCAGTCCCTCTCCTCCGCGCAAGGCTGGCCGCATTCTCAATATCAATACGTCCGGGCCGACATCACTAAATCTGAGGACGTTGACAAGTTGCTGGCAGCTACCATCAAGCGTGCGGGCAAGCTCGACATCGCTCTATGCCACGCTGGAATGGTGCTAGCATGCCCCGTCCTGAATTATTCCGAAAAAGATTGGGACCACATCGTCGACGTCAATCTCAAGGGGACGTTCCTGGTGGCGCAGGCGGCGGCGCGTGTAATGATCGGTCAAAAATCTGCGGGACGGCTCATTTTTACTACATCGTGGGTGCAGGACGTCCCGTGGCCTGAGATCACGCCTTACACCGTCACCAAGAGCGCGATGCGCACTCTTATGCGCGGGATGGCCCGGGAACTTGCGTCGACCGGTGTCCGGGTAAACGCAGTCGCTCCTGGAATCGTTGGAGTCGGCATGGCTAAACGCCAGTGGGACACGGAACCCGACTATCGCCGCCGGGCCGAGAAGGCCATACCCCTCGGCAAATTGCAGACTCCGGAGTCGGTCGCCAACGCACTGCTCTTCCTTTGCTCCGATGCAGCTGACTATATGACTGGTGCCACTCTTCTGATTGACGGTGGCTGCAGCCTTTATCCGATGGATTGATCAAACCAGTGCAATTTTTGGATGTCGCCCCGGAGGCGATTGCCCCGCGATGATCGGATAAGATTAGATTTGGCAATTACGGAACGGCTCGCAACAATGCTCGAGCTGGTGCCGCTTCGTGCCCGACGACCTTTAGCGGAAGAATGATGAAGTCGTACTCTCCCGCCTTAACCCCACGAAGGTCGAGGCCTTCGACGATCGGAATATTTTTCCCGAGCAGAATCTGGTGAGTCTTGGCTTCGGGAGCGCCAAATTTTTCGGCTGAGAGATAGTCGATTCCGACGAGTTTCACGCCCGCGTCCGCCATCAATTGAGCCGCGTCGGGCGCCAGATATGTAAAGTCTTCATGAAAATTCCGGTCGACCATCCAGGAATTGCGGCTATTACGAGTGCGGAACAAGATTCTCTCCGCGCCGCGCCAGTCATGCTTGTTCAATTCCGCGGCGTCAATGGCGAGCGCTTCCGGCGTGCAATCGATGACGCGCGCGCGCCCCATCAAAGTTGCGAGCGGCACTTGATCGATGCTCGCTCCTCTCGCCACAAAATGGAGCGGGGCGTCGACGTGGGTCCCAGCATGGGCCGTCATCAGGTAGGAAGATAATGTCACTTTATCTTTCGGAAAGCTCCTCAGGAATTCGAACTTCGGCTGCGTATCCCCCGGATACGTTGGCGTTGTCGCCATATCCAGTGGAGCGGTGACATCGACCCAGCTTCCTCCGGACGACGCGATATTGCTGTTGTTGGTTTGGCTTGATGCCATCAAAGCCACCGCTGCGACTGCCATGACAACAAGAATGCCTTGAGATTTCATTCTTCCCTGCCCAATTGGAATTTAGTCGATCTCTCACCAGAAATTGCTAATGCGTGGGTCCACCTGTCTCGGGCGGTGCTCCCTCGATCAGGCTGTCGGTTGAAAACTCTCGCACAAGTTTCTGCTGCTGCTTTTTTTCCAAATCGGCGACAATTTTCTTTTCTCGATCGCCATCTGCTTTTCGACCCAATCGGAAATAGATTCGTGCCAGGGCCACGTGGCCTGCAGTCAGCTCAGGCTCAGACTGCACTGCCTGTTCAATCAGCGCTGCGGCGTCGGTAAATTGCTCCTTCGACTCGTAGCAAAGACCCAGTTCCAATTGAATCCGCCAATCGGCGGGATTCATGCCCTGCGCACTCTTGAGACGGACGATCGCGTCGTCGAGTTTATCCGTTCCCTCGCGCCGGACTGCCGTCGCATAAGCGACGTAATACTCGGGATCCTTGGGATTCTCTTCAATGGCCTTCCGGTAGGCTTTCTCGGCTTCGGGTAACTTGCCCATCGAGAGGTATGAATCGCCGAGGACATGCTCCACTTTGTCAGCTCGCGGGGGATTGCTCAGCAAGAGCTTCTCCAGAATTTCCGCGGATTCCGCGTAGTGATGTTCATTGTAGTAAGCCAGCCCGAGGGCATATTGGAAATTCGGGAGCGCGGCGAACCGCCCCTCCACTGACTTCAGAAATGCAATGAGTTGCTTAGGCTGCTTCAATGCCAGCAATGCTCGAACCATAGCGAATGCGTAGTCGGGCGAAGCCGGATCGAGTTCCATTGCTTTCTGAAAGCACTCTGCCGCTTCGGGAAACTTTCTCTGCTTCATGTAAATTTCGCCGAGCGAATCAGAGGCGTTCGCCTGATTCGGATCGATCGAGAGGCTGTGCCGAAGCATCTTTTCAGCCAATTCCGGAGCGCCGTTCGCTACGAGAACGGCGGCAATTTTTGTTTGATCTAGCGCGCCAACTGCTTTCTCCGCGATAATTTCATCCGACTCATGTTCCGCCCCCGATGGCTCTCCGGCTTTCAAATAACACTCGATCAATGCGGCCCGCGAGGATATCCCTAACGTAGGATCTTTCTTCAACTGCTGGAGGGGCGTGAGCGCCGCTTTATATTCCCCCGTCTTCATCAGAAGCAGGCTATAGTTCTGCAACGCGCTGGTTTCGTTCGGGCGCAGCGCCAAACCTTCGCGATAAGCCTCTTTTGCCTTGTTTAAGTTTCCCTTCTTCCAGTACACCAGTCCCAGGTTGAAGTAGGTATCTGGCTGGCGCGGTGCCAGTACGCGGGCATGTTCGAATGCAGCGATCGCATCGTCGACCTCATTGATCTCAGTGCAACTGACGCCCAAATGGAACCACAAAGCACCGTCCCTGGGATGCTCCTTAATGGCCTGCTGCAAGAGACGCCGCGCTTCCGCGAAATTTCCCTTTTCCATCGCCGCTTTTGCTTCAGGCCAGAGCGAAGCCGATGTGTCCGCCTCCTGGGCAAAAACAGGCAACAAAACCGGAGAGTCCATGCCGTCTTCATGATTGCAGGGAGAAATCCGTGCCGGGCAAACAGTCGCCGATCCCAGTACGAGAAGGCAGGACAAATACGGGAGGACACACCTGACCATGCGAGGTTCCGGGGCCTCATTCTAGTCGAGCGGCGAGAAGAAAGGCTAGCGGGCCGCTCGAAAGCGACCCGCTTGCAACCGTTAGAAGTAGAACTTCAGAGCGGCCTGGCACAGCCGAGCCGAACTCGTCGCGCCGTAGGTGAGGGCGTTGTCACCCGTAATCTGCCCGAAGTTTGACGTTGCTGACGGATTGTAGTCGTTGTTCGGGTTTCCGAAGTCGGTTCGGTTGAAGGCGTTGAACATCTCCCACCGGATTTGCACCCGGTACCGCTCCTTGAAGTAAAAGTTTTTCGAGATGTTCAGATCAGCCTCATTCCACCCAGGGCCAAACATTGAATTGCGGCCCGAGTTGCCGAACGTTCCTGGCGCATTCGCGGTAAATGCCGCCGTGTTGAAGTACGAATTCAGCCAGTGCGACTTCCCTCCCTGGTGCACGTTCAGCGCAACCCCGGGCACCCGGTCTGCAAGGTCGGAACCGACCCCTGAACACGAGTTGTTCTTGTCGCCGCACGGCGAAAGTGGATTGCTACCTCCATTGATGGAGAACGCCTGACCGGAGTGCAGGGTCCACAATCCGCCAATCTGCCATCCGCCGAGAACCGCATTCCCCACTGTGCCCAGAGCATGCAGTGCTGGCATCTGGTAAACAAACGTGCTGTTCCAAATGCGCGGGATGTCGTAGTCCGAAATCCCATATGCTGCATTGGGGTTGTACGGGTTGTAGATCGACCCCACGTTAGAGATTGAGGCCTGGGAGCTCATATCCAGGTTTTTGGACCAGGTAAAGTTCGACGTGAACTGAAGCCCTTTAGTGAACCGCTTCTCGACTGAGAACTGAAGGGCATTGTAGTTGCCCCGGCCGATCGACTCGTACGCCAGAATCGACTGGTAATTCGGCAGGAGCAACGGGGTTCCGTTGTTGTTGAAGTCGGTCTGACTACAGTTCGGCCCCACGGGAGCACAGGTGAATATTCCCGGACTTAACTGAATCGGGACGTGCGTGTTCTCGTCGTGCCTTCCGATGTAGGTGGCCGTCACCAGAAAATCACTTCCCAAGGCATGCTCGATGCTGAAGTTCCAGCTCTTTTCGCTGCCTTGCTTGAAACCCTTGGTGAACACCGCTTGCAGCGCCTCTGGCAATGCAAAGGTCACATTGCTTGCCGGCTGAAGCGCAGGACCAGCGAACGGCGGGAATGGATCCGTAAAGTTCGTCGGCGCGAAACATGCGAATGGATCAGCGATGGTTTCCGTGCAGCTTCCAACTTGGTTGTAGTTGATGTTGTAGGCCGGACTGAAAGGAGCATTTGCGCTCTGGTGGTTGTAGTACGAGTAATCGTATGGAACCGCCATCATGGCGAACGCGCCACGAATACTTGTTTTGGGCAATTCCTTCGGCGCCCATGCAGCGCTCACGCGCGGCAAGAACGTCGCCCACTGATTGTTCCAACCGCCAGCGGCTACACCTGGATCGCCCGGGTAGACGGTTCCGACCGGAGCGTTGGGAAAGCGTTGGCTCTGCTCGCCGGGGATGAAGTCAACCGTCTTGTGGTGATCCAAGGAGACGGGAGCGATCTGCGGTTCCCAACGCACGCCGAGGTTCACTGTGAGACTGGGAGTCAGCTTGATGCTGTCTTGGACGAACAGCGCCATATTCTTGGCACCGTACTCGTTGTACTCACCGCCGGAGGCTTGCACATTGTTCGGCAAGCCCAGAAGGAAATCCAGGTCGGAGTCATTGGTAACGGAACCATTGAACGAAACGCCGGGGTCACCTTCCCAAGTCGCTTGTTCGAGTCCATATTGCGTCAGGACGTTTCCGCCTGCGATTACGGTGTGCTTGCCTTTGGTCCACGAGATTGTATCTGCGAAGTTCCAGTTGTGGCGGCCTTGGATCACCGGGATTTCCGACACGAAGAAGCCGGAACCAGTGTTTCCTCCGTCGCCAAACCAGCCGAACCACTTACTCGTGGTGTTCAAATTGGCTCCCAGAGTCTGAAAGTTGAGGGGAGCCAATCCAGGAATAGAAGACGTATTGTTCTTGTGGTAACCGAAGGAGAAATTGTTGACCAGGTTTGGGTTGATCGTCCAAGTGTGGGAAAACGTAAGGTTCAACGCGTGACCAAACCAGCCACGCGAATCGCCGCTGGCTGCCAGCAGGTCGCCGCCACCGCCATAACCCGGACGATTGTAATTGTCGTAAAAGACGCGTCCGGTCAACCTTTGACTGTTCGAGATGTTGTAGTCGCTGCGGATAGTAAATTCGCGTGACCAATCGTTCTTGATTACACCACTTACAAAGTATTGCCCATTCACCGCGTCTGTGTGAGGAATCAACGCCTCTACATTCATGGCAAATGGCGAATAGGTGGTGGGGTCCACTTGGTTATTTGGGTAGAAATCCCCCGGGTTGCTGTCGTGCTTGTTCCATGTCGTATAAATCTGGTCGATCACGTTTCCGTTGGAATCGCGATCATTGCAAATGCCACCCGTAAAACCGGAGGCGCAAATCTGTGAGAAGTCGCCTGCGAGTTCGCGATTATTGGGGACGAACGAGTTCCCCTCCGAGGAGGACAGCAGTTGTCTCGTAAGCTGGATATTGCCGAAGATGAAGAGCTTGTTCTTCACAATCGGGCCACCAAGAGAGCCGCCGAATTGGTTTCGCTTCAAAGGGTCGACAATGTGTGAGAAGTAGCCTGCGGCGTTGAAGTCGTTGTTGCGAAGAAATTCAAATGCGTTGCCGTGCCAATCGTTGGTTCCGCTCTTGGTCACGACGCTGACGATTGCCCCGGCGGTATAGCCATACTGCGCGTCAAAATTATTGGTGAGGACGTGAAACTCTTCCGTGGCATCAGCATTGGGGAATGGGTCTGCCGTCTGGAAGTAGTTATTCATTGCTACCATGCCGTCAAGCTGGTAGTAGACGCCACCCATGCGGCTGCCGTTGACGGACGCTGCCGTCTCTGAGGGGAATCCGCTACCCGGGCCGGGCGTATTGAAATTCGTTACCTGATTCGCGTCCACAGCACCTGGGGACACGGCCACGAGCGCCGCCGGGTTGCGGCCATTGAGAGGCAACTCTTCGATCGTCTTCTCATCGATGGTCTCACCCACGGCACCGGTTGATGTATCCACCGCCGTTGCGTTAGCTTCAACCTCAATCTTTACGTTCTCCGAACCGGGCTTTAGGGTGAAATTTACCGAAGCCACTTGTTCGGCATCCAGCACGATGCCGCTTTGCGTTTGCGTCGCAAATCCCTTTTTCTCGACGGAGACTTCGTACTTGCCGGGCTGCAAAAAGGGCGCGGAGTAATGACCGTCGGTTGTGGTAACCAGATTGGAAACCGTGCCGGTCAGGACGTCCTTCACTCTAACCTGGGCATCGGCGACCAAGGCTCCGCTCGGATCCTGAACGGTGCCGTTAATTGTGCCTTGACCTCGCTGGCCAAACGCGAGAGACACCGAGAGGACAAACACCGCACAGAGGGACAACAACTGCAGCGCACGTTTCATAAGTGGTTTTCCCCAGTCCCCAAAATATTTCGGGAAGGAATAGCATGGGCCGTAGAACACTGTCAATAAAATAATACTGCGTTCTGTTATTTAGAACGATTTGGCAACCAACTGTTAAACACTCGGCGGGTCTTGGAGTTTCAGGCGATCCGATTGCCCTGCTAAAACCCTAGACGGGACTGAAATACTAAATTTGGAACAATGTTCTGAAATATTGACAAGCTCTCGGCTTCCTGTTGATAATCCTCGGCGGTTTCCATTTCCATGGAGCTCTACCCGGGCGCATACCAGATCCGATCTCTTTTCCGAGATGGCCGATGGCTGTTTCAGTACCTGCTGGTGGGATCCCGAGTTCTGCTCGTCGATAGCGGGATCGCCGAGACTCCAGCGAATACGATTCTTCCCTACATGGACAAGCTGGGCTTGGCACCGGACCGGCTTTCGATGGTAATCACTACCCATCCGGATCTCGACCATCAAGGTGGAAACTCGGCGCTCTGCCAGAGCGCTCCTCATGCCCTGTTCGCCTGTGGAGAGGCCGACCGGCATATGGTCGAAGATCCGAAATGCCTGTTTCGAGACCGCTACAACTTTTTACGCAAAGAGCACGGCGTCGCGATGGGAGATGAGATTCCACCAGAAGCGGGAAGCCGTTGCCGGGTAGATATTGGTTTCCGCGGGGGAGAACAAATCGCGATCGATAACAACTGGGAAATCGAGGTGCTCCATGTGCCAGGCCACTCTCATGGGCACTTGGCCTTGTACGATGCGGCTCACAAAGCTGCGTATGTAAGCGACGCGATCCACGGCCACGGCTGCCCGAAGCAAGATGGGAGCATGGGAATTCCGGTTACCTACTTTTATATCGATCTTTATCTCTCGACCATCGCTTATCTCGAACGCCTGCAACTCGAACACCTGTACACCGGTCACTGGCCCAGCATGGAGGGCGAGGAAATTCGAGACTTCTTCAATGATTCGCGCAAGACGGTGGAGATCCTGGACCGCCGCATCCTGCGCAGTCTCAAGCTATCACGTACCGGAATGACGCTGAACGAACTGATGGATGCTGCAATGGATGAGTTTCCGGATTGGCCGTCGGGCACGAGAATCCTGTCATCTTTTCCGATAAAAGGACACCTTGACCGTTTGGAAGCTCGCCAGCAAGTTCGCATGGATCGATCGAGTTCTCCGGTTCGATGGACGCTTGCCTGAAGCCCTGCAGGATTCGACGCAGCCGACCGACAGTGCCAAGAATTTGCTGTTTCACTGGTAGCCACATTCTTATGAGGCCAAGATGATCTTTCCCCGTCCTTCCTCCCTCATGCGCATCGCACGAGTCTCGACATGGTTCGCCCTCGTTCTGTTTGGAGCAACCTCACACGCACAACAAGTGGAAAATGGGCTACTTCGCGTTGGTAGTTTTCGCTGCGCGAGCGTCAAACCGCAGGCCAACGATTCCAGCCTTGATCTGTACCGTACCGGCTATTGGAACTACACAGGATTTCGCATGGAAGTGTGGCGGCGTCTTGGAATTCCGTTCTGGTACAGGAAAGGTACCGGTGTCATCCGCGTCGCCGGCGAGGGCTGGCAACCGGAACTTGGAGACGACATTTCCAGTGCGCAAGCGGGTGGAAAAGCGACTGAGGCCACCGAAGGACCTTCGATCCATAAAGAGGGCCCAGACCCTCATGTTGAAGAAGAACGCGGTCCCATCAATGCGATCGACCATGATAAATCGACTGCGTGGGAACCTCCCGACGAAAGCCACCACGGCAAACTGATCGTAACGTTTGCGGCGCTCGCGCGCGTTCAGCAGATTCGCTTCCTATCGGACAGCGGTCCCCGCTACACGCCTCGCGACTATTCGATCGGGTTGGTCCTGCCCGACGGGTCCTCGCAAGAGATCGTCTCAATAGCCGGGGAGAGCTCCGTTGGTGGCACGTGGCGCGAGTTCCTTGCGTCAGGGGTTGAGGCGAAGGGGATGTATATCGACGTTCGTTCGTCGGGCGATGGCAAGCATCCAGCGATGATCGCGGAATTTGAAGCTCACGGGGAATTCCTGAGCGAGCCGAAACTAGCGACCTATCCAGCCCAGGCAGTCATCCCCATGAACGGTGCAACCGGGAAAGCGCTGCACTTTATCGGCAACGTAGGATCAGGATTTCCGGTGGATCCGGACGTTGAAACTCCGGTTGGCGAGTACGTGATCCGTTACGCGAACGGTCAGAGCGAAACCGTACCGCTCATCGCGGGAAAAAACGTAGCTGACATCCGCTACGGCCATTTCGTTCCCGACGCTTTGTTCGCGTACGGACTGAAGCCTCATGACCCGCCGGCTGGCGGAACCGCGTATCACCTCGATCAGCAGCTTCCCGTCGAGATCAATGATCAGCTCATGATTTTCAGCCATGTCCTGGAACACGCCGAATGGCCGATTCAATCGGTGGAATTCCGCTGCACGCGTCCGAAGACGAGCCTCGTGTTGGCCGCCATCACGGTCGATCAGGCTGGCGCGCGCATCAATCCACTTTTCTATAACGGTAAGATGGTTCGACCTTATCCGGACGACGCACCGCCAGCGTCTCCCCGCATACTCGATGGATTGAAGGATCCGTCGCGCGAGGTCTCATTGGACGGAACATGGAACTATCAAACCGATCCTGGAAATGCTGGTATACGCAAGCAGTTCTTTAGTCCTTCGTACGATGCCTCTAGCTGGAAAACGATGACGGTACCGTCGCAGTGGTTTGTGCAAGGCCTCGATTATCACGGCGTCGTGTGGTTTCGCCGAGAGTTGCAAGTTCCCGGGTCGTTTCCGGGATCCGTTGCTGAACTTCAATTCGGCGCTGTCTCTTACGAAGCCAGTGTTTGGGTCAACGGAGTATTCGTAGGAACCCACATTGGCCCGTATACCTCGTTCAAACTCGACGTCACCTCGGCGCTGAAAAAAGGCGCTGCCAACTTGATTGTGGTTCGCGTCGACTGCCCGCTTGATCCAGGTTACGAGACGTACAAGACCCTCGTCGAAGGCAACACGATGGACGACATCAGCATGCCGTACGGACGCGAAGGGTCGGTCGGCGGAATTTATCGATCCGTTGAATTGCGCGCTCGGGGCGATTCGGGCATCGAGGAACTATGGGCGACGACGGATGTAAGCCAGGACTTGAAACGCGCGGATGTACTGGTCAAACTTACTCTGAAAAGCGCGTCGCCTACTGGCAAGGCGGAAGTCCGAGCGACCCTGACTGAACCCGATCATCCCGGAGCCTCCCCGCGCACGTTCAATGCGGCCAAACAAGTGAAAGTCGATTCGGCACAAGTCTCCGTCGAACTACCGCTGCAGATTGACGATCCCTTGCTCTGGTATCCGTGGGAACAAGGCACGCCCTACCTCCACGTGCTGAAGGTGGAGGTCCTTCGCAACGGAGAGGTTTCTGATACGCGCTTCATTCGCGTTGGCATACGGCAGATCGAGTTCAACGAGCAGGACCACTATGTGCTCGTCAACCACCACCGCATCTTCCTCAAAGGAATCCTCAACGACGATATTCACTGGCGTTCATTGATGGACCGCCGCGGCTATGCACAGCGAGTCAAAATGCAGAAAGATGCAAACATCAACATCATTCGAATGATCGCGCACCAATCCGGCGACGAGATGTACGATCTGTGCGATGAAATGGGGATGATGATCTGGCAAGAAATGCCGCTACAGTGGGAGTACTCCCGCTCCAATCAAATCCGCGAGGAGATTCTTGGTGTCGTGCACGACACACTCATCCAAACGCGCCCTCATGCATCGATCGTAGGATGGTCCGCGTGGAATGAAGGCGGACAGCCTTATTTCTCCGACCGAATTACCGCCGTCATTCGCGCCCTCGACGGCACGCGGCCACTCACGCGCGCTTCCGGCCACGGAGAATTCGATGTGCACATTTATCCGAATATGACCGACGGTTTGCAGCGACGGACTTCGCTATGGACTGGGTTGAAGCTGAACTTCGTCAGCGAAACTGGCTCGTATGGTTTGTCGTCTGAGCAAGCTATCCGCGAGATGGCAGGGGACAATTTCCTGCAGTTCGATTCCGTTAATCCCATTTGGGACAACTTTGATTCCTATCGCTGGGTTGACGACCCGGTATTTCCTGATTCGCCGAAGGCCGCTTCGTGGACGACCGAGAAGATTCGGCAATACGTTTTGGCGAAAATCAAACCGAGCGAGCGGTTCTACGCGCAGTACCACAAATTTCAATACGAAAATGCGCGCGCCCAGCGCTTTGATCCAACAACAGCGCTGATCCATTGTAGGTTCGACGATGCTTACCCGCTGGCTTATTCCGGGGCTCCCGTAAATTTCAATGGCATGCCTAAGCCGGCTTATTTCGCGATTCAGAATGCCAACCGGGCCGTGCTTCCGATTTTGTTTTTTGATTTTGAAGGGGCTAAGGACATTCGCGTCGTGAATGATTACTGGTGGAGAGGATGGAAGGGCGCGAAGCTGACCTACCGGCTTCGCACCCGTGACGGCAAAACGGTAAGCGACTTGACCCGCATCTTCGACCTGCCGCCCGATTCGACGGTTCCCGTCATCGAGCGAGAGGATACCGGAGACGTCTGGCACGTTCCTGGCGGATTCTTCGCTGATCTGACCGTCTTCGACCCCGATGGCAAGGTCCTTTCGGAGAATCATTACGACTTCACGGACGAAGAGGTACAGGCCTTCTTGACTTCTGTTTATCCGCTCGCTCCAGTGAAGCCTGCTAACTCGGTGGTGCTGACCGCGGACGAGGCGAGCGCGATGACCAACGTTGAAAAGCAGCCCTCCGAGGGTGGCACCTATAGCCACCAACTTCTAAAGACCTCGCCTGGCGGAGCGAAGCCTGCTTTCGAATTCACCGCGACCGTTCCAGAAGACAGCGACTATTACGTGCGCGTGTCGGCGAACAATGCGAAGGCGGCTCATAAACTCCATCTGACGATCGATGGCAAGGAAGCACCGCTGGAAAAGTACGACACTCTGGATGCTAACGAACATCTCACGCGCGATGTCTACGCCACTCCGGATATATCCTGGTACCCTGGCTGGACAACACATCTGAAGAAGGGTCAACATCATCTCGTGTTTAGCGTTCCGGCAGAGGGGGCTACACCGGATCTACTCTTCGATGCGATCGCACTTCAAAGTTACAGGAATTTACCCAATCCGTTTCTCATTCCTGGCATCCGCGATCTGAAGGCCGAAGCGGAGGTTGGACCATGAGCGAACGAGGCTAGCCCCAGTTTCTCTCTCGAGCGTGCCATATTGTCTTCCGGGAATGGCCCGATGACTGACATCCAGATTTTCGATAACGCGGCGCTGCATCGTTTTGAGCTCACTGAAGATGAGGAAATAGCATTTCTGCTGTACAGCAGGTCAGGAAATTCTATCCGACTGATTCACACTGAGGTGCCCGAGGCCCTCAGGGGTAGAGGAGTTGGCTCGACACTGGTCGGCGGTGTGTTGGGCAAGGCGCAGGATCAGAAGCTCACAGTCATTCCTCTCTGTCCGTTCGTCGTCGAATATTTGAAGAGCCATCCTGAGTTCTATCCGATTATCGATCCCGTCTACCTCAGACGGATTCAGGCTCAGTAGTCGACGGCTGAGAAATCAGTCAGGCCGGAGTTCGACTCGGTATGAGACACTACATAGCCGATTCAAACTGAACTTCTCTCTATATGATCAGAGTTGGCTTCGTTCGCTTCCTGCAATTTGCACTTTTCCTGTCAGCGCTCGCTTGCGCGGCGCAGCAGGCATCTTTTGATTTTGTCATCGCGAATGGCCGCATCGTCGATGGCACGGGCGCGCCGTGGTTCGTTGGCGATATCGGGATCACGGGAGATCGCATCGTCGCCCTGGGGGATCTCCACAAGAGTTCTGCGAAACGACGGGTCGATGCAACGGGGATGGTTGTGGCTCCCGGATTCATCGACGTTCAGGGACAATCCGAATTTAATCTTCTCATCGATAATCGTGCGGCCAGCAAGATCACGCAGGGCGTTACGACCGAAATCACCGGCGAGGGCTCTTCGATCGCTCCAATCAACGACCGCATGATCGAAGATCTTGTACCTGAAGCCAAGAAATACGGCGTAACCGTCGATTGGCGCTCTCTCGACGAATATCTTCGACATCTGGAGAGGGCGAAGCCTGCTATCAACCTGGGCACATTTGTTGGCGCGGGTGGCTTGCGGGATTACGTGGTCGGAAAAGATAACCGTGCCGCCTCGCCCGCTGAACTTGAACAGATGCGTCGATTGGTCGCGCAAGCCATGGAGCAAGGGGCGTTTGGGATCAGTTCCGCCCTGCAATACGTGCCCGACGTATTCGCGTCGACCGACGAACTTGTAGAACTGGCAAAGGTGGCGCGCAGCTACGGTGGAGTGTACTTCACCCACCAACGATCCGAGGGAGATCAGATCTTCGAGTCTCTGGACGAAGTGTTTGCTATCGCGCAGCGGGCAAATATCTCCGCAACGATCTGGCACCTGAAAGCCGCGTACCCGGAGAACTGGGGCAAAATGCCGGAAGTGCTGCACCGAATTGATGCCGCGCGCAGTCGTGGAGTTGACGTTGCAGCCAGCGTTTACCCGTACTCTCGGGCGTCGAACGGGTTGGTCGCGTGCCTTCCCAGTTGGGTCTCTGAAGGCGGCGGCGAGAAGATGGCCGCCCGTCTGAAAGATCCTGTGCAGCGCGCTCGCATCAAGAAGGAAATGAACGAACGGAGTAACAGCTGGGAAAACCAGTGGCTCGGCTCCGGTGGAGCGAAGGGTGTGCTGTTGATCCAGGTGCTAAATCCCGAACTCCGGCATTTTGAAGGGATGACCTTGGAAGAGATCGGCCGACAAATGGGCAAGGATCCGGAAGACGCGGTAATGGACCTGGTGCTCGAAGACCACGGAGAATCGCCGTTTTCTCTCGGAGAGAGCCAGGTCGTAATATCGATCATGGATGAAGCGGACGTACGCACAGCGAATCTGAGCCCGCTCGTGACCTTCGGTTCCGATTCTCCGGCACAGGCAGAAGATGGTCCGCTCAGCGGCACCAAGGCCCACCCGAGAGCATTCGGAACCTTCCCGTTGGTTTTAGCAAAATATGTTCGCGAAGAGCATGGAATGCGTCTCGAGGAAGCCGTCCGAAAAATGACGTCGCTCGCGGCCAGCCGAGTGGGAATCACTGATCGTGGAATCCTGCGGCCGGGGATGATGGCCGATCTAGTGATCTTCGATGCCGCTACGGTTCAGGACAGGGCTACTTATAACGAACCTTTGCGCTATTCAACCGGGATAAAGGACGTCTTCGTCAATGGCCGGCCCGTTGTTCTCGACGGCCACATCACGGCAGAGCGCCCCGGCCGCGCTTTGCGAGGGCCCGGCTACAAACCCAAGCAATAGCGCCTGAGGATGCAAAATCCGTCGTGAAGTTTCTACGCGAACCGTGTTAGGCTTTTGCGTTCGATTCACTTGTCGCTCGCCTCATCCCTAGCTCGTTGAGCTTTTCTATGAGCCCCGTGGAAAAACCACCTCGAACGTTCTGGCAGATCTGGAACATGAGCTTTGGTTTTCTCGGCATTCAGTTCGGCTGGGCACTTCAGATGGCAAACATGAGTGCCATCTATGAGTATCTTGGAGCTCGCGCCGACCAGATTCCCATACTCTGGTTAGCCGCGCCACTGACTGGTTTAATCGTTCAGCCGATCATTGGTCACGCGAGCGATCACACTTGGGGCCGACTCGGGCGAAGGCGCCCCTATTTTCTTGCGGGAGCTCTACTGAGCTCATCGGCTCTGATCCTGATGCCCCAGTGCTCCACGCTATGGATGGCTGCGGGCCTCCTCTGGGTGCTCGATGCCTCGATAAACATCAGCATGGAACCGTTTCGGGCCTTCGTTGCAGACCTTCTACCCGAAGCGCAACGAACGCGCGGGTTCGCCATGCAAAGCTTGTTCATCGGACTGGGAGCCGTGGTGGCATCCTTGCTGCCCTTCCTGCTCACCAATGTCTTTCATCTCAGCAGGCAATCGCCAGGCGGCATTCCTTCGGCGGTTCGGCTCTCCTTTCAGATTGGCGCCGTAGCATTTCTCGGGGCCGTACTCTGGACCATCGCAACTACCAAAGAATATCCACCCGAAGATGCCGTAGATACGAAGAAGCAAAAAGAAGACGGTGGCTTGTTTTCCGGTGCTCGTGAGATTTTGGTTTCCATTCAGGAGATGCCGGGTACGATGAGGCAATTGGCCTGGGTTCAGATTTTCACTTGGCTCGGTCTGTTCTGCATGTGGTTGTACTTTCCGGTAGCAGTAGCGCGCAATATTTTCGGCGCCGCCGAAACTACGTCCGCACAATATGCGGCAGGTGTGGAGTGGGCGGGTGCCTGTTTTGGAATGTATTCGCTCGTATGTTTTCTCTTCTCATTTGTGCTTCCAACACTCGCTGCGTCGTTTGGGCGCAAGGCAACGCATAGCCTGTGCCTCATTTGCGGCAGCTTGGGTTTACTGTCGGTGGCTCTTATCCACGATAGATACCTGCTGCTGCTTTCGATGACGGGAGTGGGAATCGCATGGGCTAGCACGTTGTCGATGCCGTACTCGATTCTCGCCGGATCACTCCCGCCTTCAAAAACCGGCGTCTACATGGGCATTTTTAATTTTTTCATCGTCATTCCAGAAATTACCGCGTCACTATTTTTCGGCTGGGTGATGAACCATCTTCTTCACAATAATCGGCTCACTGCTGTCGTGGCCGGGGGATTCTTTTTCCTTCTCGCAGCTTTGTTGACCTACCGGGTCGACGACCTTCACGATGCTCGCCCGGGCGAGGCCCGCCTGGAGGAATTGGCAGCGAAGTCCTGATTTGATTCTCAAGTTACTTTCTAACGACAGATACTCTTCTGCTAATCGACTTGTAGAGCTGGACCGTCCGCAGTCGATACTTGTCTGGCCGCATTTCGCGGCTTCTCTATCGACGACGTCTTCCAAAATCAGGAGCCTTGCCAGACGATTCAGGTGGGTGTACTGTGTTCGCCTGCGGGTCTCTGGCCGAACCCTCCGTTGTCCATAGCACCCGAAAGTCGAGAAATCTTGCGAGAGGCCGATATGTTGCAGCGGCGGACCAGCCTGGCACATCTGCGGGAAGAACTTAGAACGCTTGAGGCCTTTGATAGGCTTCACGAATACTCCACCGACCCAACGCTCGATGAGGTAGCACACGCAGCCCGCCAGTCGAGGCGAAATCAGATCATGGCCGAGATTCAGGAAAGATTGAAGGACTCCAAGTCCGAGGCGGGCAGCCCTGTCCGGATTGGGGCCGCGGCGGCGTTCGTCTGCACCGTCGGCTACGCTCTGGTTCACTATCTGATCAAGTAAGCTCTCCTGTTCTCGGCAAACCAAAATGCTTCTTCAGATTCCGCCTGCCCCCAATTCCGGGCCCACCGCAACGCCGTCCTGGCGATCTGCGCGACCAGCAGTTCTCTTTGTCATAAGACCAACCATGTGCTAGTTTGTCGCCGCGTGGAGCAGTGCGTCAGCGCCAGCCGTCAAGAGGAATAATCGCAATGACACCGAAACCGAGCCCTCCCGACAGCACTAATGGGACAGAAAAGCGCGCGACGCGTGTTCCCGGTGTTCTGATGGGCCTGCTCACAGTCGCAATCATCGTCTCGGCCGCGAGCGGTTCCTCTTCGCAACCGTGGGCCCAGACTTATGACCCGTTCGGCCACTGGTGGATTTCGACAATCTGCGCCTCAGTTCCCGTGCTTGTACTGCTCGGCACGCTCGCATTGTTTCGCATGAAGGCCCACTACTCCGCGACCCTGGGCCTTCTCACCGCGATCCTTGTGGCGTGCTGTTTATTTCACATGCCGATCAAGATGGCCAGCATCACGGCCATCTATGGCGCGTGCTATGGGATGTTTCCCATTGGGTGGATCATTCTGAATGTAATTTTCCTCTACCGGATGACTTGTGAGACCGGTCGGTTCAAAGTCCTGCAACAAAGCATGACGGGGATCACCCAGGATACGCGCTTGCAGTTGCTACTCATCGCATTCTCCTTCGGTGCATTTTTCGAAGGTGCCTCTGGCTTCGGAACACCAGTGGCTGTGACTGCCGCTTTGCTGATCGGCCTTGGATTCCAGCCGCTGCAAGCCTCGGGCTTATCGCTGATCGCGAACACAGCACCGGTGGCCTACGGTGCATTGGCGACTCCGATCGTCGCGCTCGCCGCGGTTACCGGTTATAGCGAGATCGCGCTTGGCGCTCAAGTCGGCCGAATCCTGCCCTTCTTCTCTTTGCTGGTTCCGTTCTGGCTGATATCCGCATACGCTGGCATCAAAGGTATGAAGGAAATCTGGCCGGCGATCGCTGTTGCCGGCGTGTCTTTCGCCATCCCCCAGTACTTAGTTTCGAACTACCACGGCCCGTGGCTGACGGACATCATCGCGGCTTTATGTTCCATGGCTTGTCTCGTACTTTTCCTCAAGCTCTGGCGACCCGATCAAACATGGGGACATAAGGGACCCGAAGAAGGACACTACACCCGTGGCGCACACGGCTATTCACGACGCGAGGTTGCAGGAGCATGGCTTCCATGGATAGTTCTGAGCTTGCTGGTTTTCTGCTGGGGCACATTTACCGGGAAGAAGATCATGAATACGCCGGAAAAGGTCTTCTCCTTCATGAGCCGGTGGCCAATTGTTCCCAGTGCGATCACAAATCCTCAGATACCAGTTGCAGGGCTTAACAAGATGGTCCAACGCGTTCCGCCAGTAGTTCCGAAGCCCACGGTCGAGACGGTGGTGTTCGGCCTAAATTGGATTTCGGCAACAGGTTCAGGAATTCTCATCGCCGCGATCATTTCAGGTTTCATCATGGGCCTGTCATTGCGAAGGATGGTGGTCATCTGGTGGAAGACAGTCTGGCATATGCGATTTTCGTTGATGACAATCGCCGCGATGATGTCGCTCGGTATTCTGACCCGCTACTCCGGCCTTGACGCGACGATGGGCCTGGCATTTGCGCGTACCGGACATCTCTATCCTTTCTTCGGTACGTTGCTGGGTTGGCTGGGAGTTGCACTGACCGGATCCGATACCGCCTCGAATGTACTCTTTGGCAGCTTGCAGAAAATCTCGGCACAGCAGATCGGAATCTCGCCTCTCCTGATGGCCTCGGCCAACAGTTCGGGAGGCGTGATGGGAAAGATGATCGACGCCCAGAGCATTGTAGTGGCCAGTACTGCCACCGAATGGTACGGCCATGAGGGCGACATCCTGCGGTATGTGTTCTGGCATAGCTTAGCGCTGGCCAGCCTTGTCGGCATTCTCGTTTTCCTGGAGGTTTATGTAGCGCCATTCACTCGCCTGGTCCTACGTTAACCTCGATGAAGCAGAGCTCGAAGCTAGTTTATTTACCCTGTCGTAACCAACCGGCCTCGTTGCCATGACAAATTAGCGTCTCTGTGAGACCCTAGGCGGCGACCCAGGCTGGGCTCCGCGGCTCGTTTCTTCGGCGGAGTGGGGCACCAAGCATTTCGCAGCCATGTTCACGAATTCGCGTACAGCGCGCGAATTCTCGTGCGATGTCCACCGGCACAGAACTTTTATATGGATAACCAGGAATTCGATCTTATCGTTATCGGTAGCGGACCCGCAGGACAGAAGGGGGCGATTTGCGCCGCCAAGCTTCGCAAGAAAGTCGCAATCATTGATAGAAAACGCGCGATCGGCGGCGTGTGCGTGCACACCGGGACGATACCCAGTAAGACCCTGCGTGAGGCTGTTCTCTACTTGAGCGGATTTCGTCAGCGCACCTTCTACGGGCGCAGCTACATGGTGAAGGACCGCATTTCCATGTCCGACCTCACCTTCCGGGCCGAGATGGTTATGGCGCGCGAGATCGAGGTGATCAAGGACCAGCTTCATCGCAACTGGGTGACGACATTTGAAGGCGAAGCCCGATTCATCAATCCGCACACGATTGAAGTGCGAGGCGAGAGTGAATCTCACATCATCCGTGGCCAGCATATCCTGATCGCCTGTGGAACGCGTCCCGCCCACAATTCAGAAGCGCCCGTTGACGGGTCGCGCATTGTCGATCCAGACCAACTCTTGAAGCTGGAAGAAGTGCCGCGCGAATTGATCGTCGTCGGTGCGGGTATCATCGGCCTGGAGTATGCGTCCATGTTTGCGGCGCTCGGAGTCAAAGTCACTGTTCTCGACGCTCGCCCCGTTCTTCTCGATTTCCTCGACCGCGAAATGGTCGAAAGCATCGGTTTCCATCTACGTCAATTGGGCACGGTTTTTCGCCTCGGCGAAAAAGTTGTTCAGGTTGGATTCGATCGAGAGCGAAACCGTGTTTTTGCAAAATTGGAGAGCGGAAAGACAGTCCACGGGCAGGCTCTTCTCTACACCGTCGGACGCCAGGCCAACAGCGATCTACTGAACATCCAGGCGGCTGGCCTCGATTGCGATGAGCGCGGCAAGCTTAAGGTCAATGAGCATTTTCAAACGGCCGTTCCTCATATTTATGCCGCGGGCGACGTCATCGGATTCCCAGCCCTGGCTAGCACGTCCATGGAGCAAGGGCGACTCGCGAGTTGTCACATGTTCGGTGTCCCGGGGCAGATGCGCTCCAATCTGATTCCTTACGGCATCTATACCATCCCTGAGATTTCCATGGTAGGGCAAAACGAGGAGCAGTTAACGCGCGACAAAATCCCCTACGAAGTCGGGCGGGCGCGTTACGCCGAGCTGGCCAAGGGGCAGATGCTGGGCGACGAACAAGGCCTGCTCAAACTTCTGTTCGATCCAAATTCTCTAAAGCTGCTCGGCGTCCACGTCATTGGCGATCGCGCTACCGAAATCGTCCACATCGGACAGGTAGTGATCGCCATGGGCGGATCAATCGAATATTTGCGGGATGCCGTTTTCAATTACCCCACGCTAGCGGAAGCCTACAAGGTGGCTGCTCTGGATGGAATCAATAAGCTGTGAGTGATACTGGGATCTATACCTTCGACGTCCGCAAGATTCCCGCGACGCGTGAGGAGCTCCGGCTCCACCAATCCAACCGGCGCGAGAAACACTGGAAACGCTGGGGGCCTTACCTGGCCGAACGCGCCTGGGGCACCGTGCGCGAAGACTACAGCCCACACGGCAGCGCCTGGGAGTACTTCCCGCATGAGCACGCCCGGTCTCGCGTCTACCGCTGGAATGAAGATGGGCTGGCCGGCATCTCCGATCGTCACCAAAGAATTTGCTTTGCCGTCGCTCTCTGGAACGAACGCGATCGGATGCTGAAAGAACGCCTGTTCGGCCTCAACGGAAAAGAGGGCAATCACGGCGAGGATGTCAAAGAGTACTACTTCTATCTCGACAACACTCCGACGCATTCCTACATGAAGTACCTGTACAAGTATCCACAAGCGGCGTTCCCTTACGACCTCTTAGTAGCCGAGAACGCACGCCGCGACAGATCCGAACCGGAGTACGAATTGCTTGAGACGGGCGTTTTCAACGACGACCGCTATTTCGACGTTTTCGTCGAATACGCGAAGGCCGATGTTGAAGACATCCTGATTCGAATGCAGATTTTCAACCGCGGCCCCGATCTTGTCCGGCTTCGCGTCTTACCGACGTTGTGGTTTCGCAATACATGGTCGTGGGGCATTGATGAACCCCGGCCCAGCTTGCATAAGATCCCCGGCGGTATTGAAGCGAAACATGCCAAGTATGGACACCGCTGGCTTTATTGCGAGGGCGCTCCCGAACTGCTTATTACGGAAAACGAAACCAATCAGAAACTTCTGTTCGGCGTCCCAAATAGCTATCCCTATGTAAAAGATGGAATCAACGATTACATTGTGCACGGAGACGCGAACGCCATCAGTCATCAGGGCCCCGGCACTAAGTCAGCCGCTCATTACGCCCTGCGAATTGGACCAGGCCAGATGAGCACGATCCGCCTTCGTCTGACGGATCGCTCTTTCTCAATGCGGCATGAACCTTTCACCGATTTCGACGCACTGATCGCCGAACGCGCCAAGGAGGCCGACGAGTTCTACGCCGCCTGTATTCCCAAAGGACTCTCGCATGACGCCAAAAATGTGATGCGTCAGTCGCTGGGCGGCCTTCTCTGGAGCAAGCAGTTCTACCACTATCATGTGCAGCCCTGGCTCAACGGTGATCCCGGACAGCCCGCTCCGCCGCCCGAGCGATCGAATGGTCGCAATCGTGAATGGGTCCATCTCTACAATGCCGACGTTATTTCCATGCCTGATAAGTGGGAATATCCGTGGTATGCCTCGTGGGATCTGGCCTTTCATTGCATTCCGCTTGCACTCCTCGACCCTGAATTTGCGAAGGAGCAACTCGTCCTGCTCTTGCGCGAGTGGTATATGCATCCTAACGGCCAGGTTCCCGCTTATGAATGGGCTCTCGGCGATGTGAATCCTCCCGTTCACGCATGGGCGGCCTGGCGTGTCTACAAGATCGACAAGAAGCGCAGCGGTCGCGGCGACCGCGCCTTTCTCGAGCGCATCTTTCACAAGCTCCTGCTTAATTTCACGTGGTGGGTCAATCGCAAAGATGCTGACGGGATGAATGTCTTCCAGGGTGGATTTCTCGGGCTTGACAACATTGGCGTCTTCAATCGCAGCGAGCCCCTGCCTGGCGGCGGCACGATCGAACAATCCGATGCAACCAGCTGGATGGCGATGTACACATTGAATCTGCTAGCAATGGCTATGGAGCTCGCGCGAGTGGAACCCTCGTACGAAGACGTAGCCAGCAAGTTCTGGGAACATTTCATTTACATCGCCCATGCGATGAATCATCGTGGCAGAGACGGCCATGGGCTCTGGGATGAGTCCGACGGCTTCTTCTACGATGTACTGAAGTTTTCCGACGGCACTCACTACCCGGTTCGCATCCGGTCGATGGTCGGTCTCATCCCGCTCTTTGCTGTCGAAACGCTCGACCATGATCTTCTCAACGCGCTACCCGGATTCAAACGGCGCATGGATTGGTTCATCAACAATCGACCAGACCTCGTCGAGAATGTCGCCTCCATGCGTGCCCGCGGAATGGCCGAGCGTCGTCTGTTGTCCGTTGTCGACCCGACGAAGCTTCGCCGTATTCTCCAGATCATGCTTGACGAAGACGAATTTCTCTCCCCATTTGGCATTCGCGCTTTGTCCCGTTATCACCGGGACCATCCTTATATTCTGAATATGGGCGACGCTCAGCACCGTGTCGACTACGAACCGGCCGAATCCACTACCGGTCTCTTTGGAGGAAACTCCAACTGGCGCGGACCGGTCTGGTTTCCTCTCAACTATCTTTTGATTGAGTCCCTGCAGAAATTCCACTTCTATTTGGGTGACGACTTCCGAGTCCCGTTTCCTTCCAATTCAAGCAACCTCCTCACACTTTGGGAAGTCGCCACGCAACTCTCGCGCCGGCTGACCTCGATTTTCCTGCGCGATTCAAATGGACGCCGCCCAGTATTCGGAACCAACAAAACGTTCCAGGCCAACGCTCACTGGCGTGATCACGTTCTCTTCTACGAATATTTTCACGCGGACACCGGCGTTGGACTCGGCGCCAGCCATCAGACCGGGTGGACCGGTCTGGTCGCGAAACTGTTCCAGCAGAGCGGCATTTCGGGGGAGTCCTCCACCTACTAAGGGCGACTCGCGCCTGTCCGATAGTGGGCACACGACTCCGTAAACGGACAACCTTCGCCTCGTGCGCGTCCACCGCAAAGCAACATGTTTCTCAGATTCAAATACATAACGGGACGCCAGAAATGGCTTAACGGTTGCATAATCTCCTGTGATGGACATCGCTCGTCCCGACATTAGAAAGCAAAAGCAACGTCGGCGGATTCTAGGGACTGTAATCGGTCTGGTTGTTGTGACAGGACTGACGATTGCGATCATGCGTCTGAAACCCGCGGCGCCAGAGGTCGATCGCAGCACCGTCTTGATCGATTCAGTCAAGCGCGGATCCATGCTCCGGCAGGTTCGTGGGATTGGGTCGTTGATTCCCAGCCAGGAGTTCATCCGTCAAATACCAGCGGAGACTGAAGCCACGGTGGTGCGCATTCGGATGCTTCCAGGATCGCAGGTATCCGCCAGCACGATTCTTCTGGACATGAGCAATCCTCAAGTCGAACAGGCTGCAGTGGATGCCAAACTTCAATTGAAGGCGGCCGAGGCTGAACTTCAGAGCATGCGCGTCACTCTGGAAAGCAACTTGATGAACCAAAGAGCCGGCGCGGCGACCGTGAATGCGGATTTCACGCAGGCGAAGCTTCAGGCAGAAACCGATAAAGCTCTCTTTGACCTTGGCGTCATTTCCGGTCTCGCTTACAAGAACTCAAAGAGCAAAGCCGACGAACTCACTACCCGGAACAACATCGAGAACCAACGTCTGGATATTAATCAGAGAGCGAATGAATCCCAAGTCGCCGAGCAGCAGGCAAAAGTGGATCAGATTCGCGTTCTGGCAGGACTCAAACAGGAACAACTCGATGCGCTCAAGGTTCGCGCCGGAATTGAAGGGGTTCTGGTCGATTTGCCGCTGCAGGTCGGCCAACACGTTTTGCCAGGGACCATGCTCGCGAAGGTCGTTCAACCCAACCATCTGATCGCGGAATTGAAGGTTCCGGAAACCCAGGCACGGGATGTACAAATCGGCCAACCGGCGGTTGTCGACACGCATAACGGAACAGCTTCAGGGACGGTGATGCGGGTCGATCCCGCCGTGCAGAACGGGACAGTCACTGTCGACATAAATTTGACGGGTGAGTTACCGAAAGGAGCGCGCCCCGATCTGAGTGTGGACGGAACGATCGACCTGGAAAAACTGGATGACACACTCTACGTGGGGCGACCCGCATTCGGGCAGGAGAACAGCACGATCAGTTTGTTCAAGCTCGATCCGGACGGAAAGGGCGCCGTTCGTGTGCCGGTAAAAGTGGGACGGGCCTCGGTCAGTTCGATTCAAGTGATTGAGGGCTTGCGCGAAGGCGACAGCGTCATTCTCTCCGACATGTCGCGCAACGATAACACGGAGCGAATCCGGCTCGATTGACAGGTAGAAGGCTAACTCATCTATGACAGACTCAGCCACGTCTCTGATCCAGATTGAAGACCTGACCAAAATCTTCTACACCGACGAGATTGAGACTCACGCGCTCTCCGGTGTTCACCTTTCGGTTCGCAAGGGAGAGTATGTGGCCATGTCGGGACCTTCCGGATGCGGAAAATCCACGCTGCTTTCGATTATCGGCCTCCTAGACACACCGACGGGCGGCAAATATCAGCTGAATGGAAGGCCCGTGGAGAACCTGAATTTTGCGGAGCGGGCGCGAATTCGCAACCAGGAGATCGGTTTCATCTTTCAGAGTTTCAATCTGATTGGCGATCTTACGGTGTACGAGAACGTAGAACTGCCTCTGACTTACCGCCAGAAAATGCCCTCTGCGGACCGCAAGAAGCGAGTGATGGAATCGCTTGAGCGAGTCGGAATGGCGCATCGGTTGCGACATTATCCTTCTCAGCTCTCGGGCGGCCAGCAGCAGCGTGTCGCGGTGGCACGGGCCCTCGCGGGGCATCCCTCGATCCTGCTCGCAGACGAACCCACCGGCAATCTTGATTCGCGCAACGGCGAAGCGGTCATGCAACTGCTGCAAGAACTGCATCGCGAAGGTGCCACCATTTGCATGGTGACGCATGACCCTCGATTCGCGAAGCACGCGCAGCGCGAGGTTCATCTTTTCGATGGCAAGGTTGTGGCTGAAGAAGAGTTGAAGAAGCTCATGGCGGAGACGGGCGTATGAGCCTCCTATTGCGAAATGCTCGCTGCGGCGATGGACGGTTCCGGAAGAATCCAGCGGTCAATGCCTCGTTCTTGATCCCGTTCACAATCGATCATTTCAGTGAGTTGGCAAACATCAAACCTAGTTAGCAGCAACAACAGGAAGGGGCAGTAATTTGTGAGGAGCTTTCTGATTCTGATGGTTTGCATCGCTGGAACACAGTGCTGGGGCCAGAATGCGGACGAATGGAACTATTTCGATCCCATCCGGGTAACCAAGCTTGGCTGCCGGGCCGAACGAGTCCGGCATGACGCGGCAGGGGCTCGCCCGCTACATGAGCACCTGGTTTGGCAGGCGGAGGCCTTCGCCGAACGCGCGGACGAGCCGGGTTGGAGCAAGATTGTTGCCGTTTTTCCAAGCAATATCAGAGGGAGGCATGCTGCCGAAAAGGCGTGCTCCCAATGGATGGATGAGGCCACAAAGCGCGTGCATCGTGCGGTCGTGGCGCCGGCTGTCGTGACGAGGTGATTGTGACTAAAGCTTCAAAGAATTTGTCTTTCGAGTCGCCCCAGCCCGGCACCGGCGCGATGCCCGGCGCTAAAAGCTGGCAAACCATACACCGCATCTACCGGAACTTCCGGATTGCTCTGCGATTGCTGCGCAGAAATCCAGGATTTACAACCGTCGCAGTGATCACGCTGGCGATCGGTATCGGAGCCAATACCGCGATATTCAGTGTGCTCTATGCAGTTCTGCTCGCACCGATGCCCTACCCTCACCCTGAGCAATTAGTGATGGTCTGGTCCAAAGTTCGCGACGGCAACAACTCGGTTTCCGCCAGCGATTTTCTGGATTGGAAGCGACTGAACACTACCTTCCAGGACTTGCTTGCGTGGAACAATGTCGCGTACAACTTCGCAACGCCGGAACAACCGGAGCGGATCGTCGGCCGAACGATGACCCCCGGCGCATATCGGATGATGGGAACCCCCCTTTTCCTGGGACGCGATTTCCTGCCCGAGGAAGGCGAGCTGGGCAAAGACCATGTTGTCATCCTGACCCACAAGCTCTGGGCACATCTGGGAGCTGATCGCGACATCATCGGCAAACAGATCAAGATGAATGGGAAGCCGTACACCGTGGTAGGCGTAAATCTACCCGGACAAACCGACCGTTTGGAATGCGAATTCGTGGTTCCGCTCGCGTTCAAGCCCGAGGAACTCAGTCATGACACACACTGGTTGCTGGTTCTTGGCCGGCTTAAACCAGGAGTGTCCATTGCTCAGGCTCAGGCCGATATGGATGTGGTCGCGAATCGTATCGCCCAGGAGCATCCACAATCAAACAAAGGATGGAGCGTCAGTGTCGAACCCTTGCATCTTGATTTCTTTCCCAAGCGGGACCAGGAAACTCTTTGGCTGCTGATGGGAGCAGTGGGCCTGGTGTTATTGATCGCCTGCGCCAACGTCGCAAACCTGGTGCTCGCGAAAGGTACGACCCGCCTGAAGGAGGCTGCTGTTCGCACGTCGCTGGGCGCGAGTCGCTGGCAATTATTCAGCCAATTCCTGATGGAAAACCTGGTTCTGGCGGGCGTTGGAGGGACACTGGGAGTTGCTCTCGCATTAGCTTTGATTCGAATGTTGGTCGCGATTCTGCCACCGAATCGTATACCCTCCGAAGCGGAAATCGCCCTGAATTTGCCTGTACTTCTCTTTACTTTGGCTGCGACAACGATCTCGGGCCTGGTTTTTGGTTGCGTTCCGGCATGGCACTCCTCCCGTGTCGACCCTAATGAGACGCTGAAAGAGGGTGGACGATCGGGAATCGGTGCGGTTCGTCATCGCGTGCGGAAAGCCTTGGTCGTCTCAGAATTTGCGCTCGCTCTTACATTGTTGTCCGCCGCGGGGCTCGCACTGCACAGCCTGTGGAACCTATCCCACGTCGATCTCGGCTTCCGTTCGGACCACCTGCTCACGTTCGGATTGGAGCCGCCAAAAGAGGAACCATATCAATCGGATCACATCGTCGGTTTCTATCGCGACGCTCTGGAAAGGATTGAGTCGTTGCCGGGCGTAGTAAGAGCCGAAGCCGCCACAGGAATGCCTCTACAGGGCACGAATTTCGGCATGCCATTCAGCATCTCTGGTCAACCAGTAAGCGACCGTGCCACGCGCCCGGGAGCCGGCTTTCAAATGGTCACGCCGGAGTACTACGACACTCTCGGCATTGAAATCGTAAAAGGGCGACGTTTTACCGAGCAGGATTCCGCGGCCAGCCCGCGAGTGGCCATCGTGAATGAGACCTTCGTCCGGCGATTTCTGCAAGGAATGAACCCTTTACGCCAGCGGCTTGTCATCGATCAAATCGTTCCGGGCGAGATGAAAATTGGGGCATCTGTGGAATGGCAAATCGTAGGTGTGTCTCGCGACAGCCACAATGGCGGAATTCACGGCAGTAACTTTGCGCTGATTGATGTTCCTTTCCAGCAAAGTCCATGGCCGGGTGCCAGCGTCGTCGTGCGAACAACTGGCGACCCCGCTTCTATGAGCAAATCCATCTCCGGGGCGATTCATTCTTTCGCTCCCGATGTGCCGCTGGAAGAAATCCGAACCATGGACGAGATCGTGGACAGATCCTTGGTGGACGACCGCTTTCTGACCGCTCTGTATGGCACCTTCGCTAGCATCGCGCTGCTTCTGGCGGCGGTTGGAATTTACGGTGTCATGGCCTTCGCCGTCGCGCAGAGGACGCACGAGATCGGATTGCGCATTGCTTTTGGCGCCAGTCGTGACCATGTTCTAGGCCTCGTCCTGAAGGAAGGACTGATCTTGGCCGCAAGTGGGCTCGCAATAGGCGTGGGTGGTGCGTTCCTGACCGGGCGCGTCATGAGCGGTTTGCTTTATGGAGTTGGCTCGGTTGATTCAGTCGCGTTCATCACGGTGGCCGTCACACTTCTTGCTGCCGCGTTTGGCGCAAGTTACATTCCCGCCCGCCGTGCTGCCAGAGTCGACCCTATGGTGGCAATTCGTTACGAGTAGGAGCGAGTCATGGCTGGTTGATTCAGGATCTCGAATTCGCGTTGCGCCAACTGAGGCCGATCCTGGGTTCACAAGGGTCGATGTAGTGACGCTCGCGCTCGGCTTTGGCGTGAATGCTGCATTTTCTCCGTGGTTTAGACGGCGCATTTTTGCTCCACTTCCATACCGGGAAATTCGCCAGTTGATGATGGTCTGAGGGTGAAGTCCATCCCCCGGAGATATGCAGTTCCGATTTGCGAATTCCGAACGGACGACCGCACTACGATATGAATGAAGGTTCCATTCTGCGAATGAACGGATTGCTACAAGATCTTCACTATGCCTCGCGGCAGCTATGGCGCCGCCCTGCGCTTACGTTGGTGGCATGTGTGACGCTCGCGCTTGCGATCGGCGCGAACGCGGGGGTGTTTAGTGTTGTAAACGCTCTACTACTTCGATCCCTTCCATTTCGTGAACCCGATCGGCTCGCTGTGCTTAACCACTTTTTCCCTCCTCATGACTCCGCAATTGCCTTCCATGATTGGAGTCAGCACAGCGGATATCTTGCGGATGCTGCACTCTTTGAAGAAGCAGATGCAAACCTTGGCGGAAGCTACACGGCCACTCGTATTCACCTTTCCCAGACATCGTGGAATTTCTTTTCGTTGCTGGGTACGAAGCTTGCACTCGGAAGAGCTTTTGCTCCTGACGAAGACGTAGATGGCGCGGGTTGGGGACCGCCTGGACGAAATGCCGTCGCCGTCATTGGTTACGGAATCTGGCAGCAGCTTTTTGGTGGCGACCCCAAAGTTTTGGGCACCACAGTTCGGATCGATGGGATCCCGCTTACAGTCGTGGGTGTGGCGCCGCCAGAATTCGATTACCCGGACCATTCCGTCCTGTGGAAGCCGGGTGCTTTTAGTCCAGGGAACAACGGTTGGACAACAATCGCACGGCTCAAGCCTGACATCTCATGGAACGAGGCGCGCGCCGCGTTTGCTGTCGAAACGGAGCAGCAATCACCGAACGCGGGCTTTGACATTTCCAATCCGCGTCCGACCATCACGTCGCTGCGGGACGCGTTAGCCGGTTCCAGCAAGAACGCTTCGCTTGCCTTCATGGGCGCTGCAGGTCTTGTCCTGCTCGTTGCATTCATAAACCTGGCAAGCCTTTCATTTAGCCGGGCAACTGAGCGGGCATCGGAGCTGGCTATCCGCTCGGCTTTGGGGGCAAGCCACGCAAGAGTGATTCGGCATTTGGTCGCGGAATATGCGCTCATTTGTTCGATTTCGGCGGTCGGCGGGGTCGCCACCGCATTCTGGATCGCACGCCTCGCAACCAAACTCGTCCCTCCACCGATCGGCATCGAATCGTATTCCATCCTCGATCTACACGTTCTAGCGTTTGTAAGCATTTTGTCAGTGTTTGTGGCAGCGGCTTTGGGTATCGTGCCCTCTCTTTATGTCCAGCGTTTCTCCCTTTTCGACGGTCGGACTCTTTCTCGGTCCACGCGGGCCCATCCTGGACGCCAGGTTTTGGTTGGTGCACAAGTGATGCTTGCGGTCGTTCTGCTGTCTGCGTCAGTGGGACTCGGGCGCGCCTTCACTCATTTGATGACAATCGACAGGGGCTACGATGTGAAGGCACTTGTGACGGTAAGTGTTTCTCTGGAAGGTACGACGCACCAGATCAATAAATCACAACTGCCTTACTTCGACGAGGTACTTGGACGTATCTCCAGGATCCGAGGCGTTCGTTCTGCCAGCTCAACCGAATTCCTGCCGTTATACGCTTCAGCATTTGTCGGCGGCCCGTTCGGGCTCGATGGACGCCCAGCTTCGCGCAGCTCGAACCTGATACCAGTTTTCTCTGGATACTTCCACACAATGGGCGCGCGGATTCTATACGGCCGCGAATTTACTGAGGCCGAGGTCGGCTCTGGGGCTAAAGTCGCTGTCGTGAATGATCGATTCGCATCCGGCTTTGGGAGGCCGCAGGACGTCATAGGCCGACAACTCACAAGCGAGGGCGACTCTCCGTGGAGAATTGTTGGAGTAGTGAGCGGAATGGAGTACGAAACAGATCCGACGACGGCAGGCGGTAATCAAGTTTTTGTGCCGTCGTCTAATCCGGGTGGTTTTTTCTCAACCTTCGTGGCGCGCGTCGATGGGCGTGCGGAAGATTACTTGCCTGCTATTCGCGATGCGATTCAGTCGGCGGATCGTCAAGTACCTGTGTTTGGCGCTAAGACTATGGAACAGCGCCTCCACGACACTTTCGTGGGGCAGGAATTTTACCGCACCGCCGTTTCCAGCTTGGGAGGCTTCGCTCTGTTGCTGGCGCTCATCGGAGTCTATGGAACAGTCTTTCAAGCGATTGTCGAGAGAACACGGGAAATGGGCATACGCATCGCCCTGGGCAGAACACGTCTCCAACTTCGGGCAATGTTGCTATCAAGCGCATTGCTTGTGGTGTTGACCGGAGCAACTGCAGGAGTAGCCGGGGCACAACTAATCGGGCATGTGCTCGAGAGCCTCATCGACGGAGCGAGGCCGATAGGCCTTGCAGCGTCGGTCAGCCTGATTGTCTTGTCCATCGCAATTGCAGCGGCGACCGTTTGGTCGGCTACCAGAAGGATTGCCACACTCGACGTTATTTCCATTATGAGAAACGAATAGATGAGTAATCAGACAAGAGAAGACGAAACAGAGGGGGCATGATTCAATTCAAGAATCTTGAGCGCAGTTACAAGTCGCCGGCCGGCCAGTTCTGGGTGCTGCGGCGCATCAATCTGGAAATTCGAGAAGGGGAGTTCATCACCGTAATGGGACCCTCGGGCGCCGGCAAATCCTCCCTTCTGAACGTCCTGGCGTTGCTTGATGACGGCTGGGAAGGAGAGTTCTGGTTTCGCGATCAGGCCGTTCATGACATGAAACGAAAACAGCGAGCAGATCTTGCCAAGAAAAATGTAGGGATGGTTTTCCAAAGTTATCACCTGCTCGACGACCTGACGGTGAAGGAGAATATCGACCTTCCTTTGTCGTACAAAGACATCCCGCACAAGCGGCGCCAAAGCATGGTGGCCGACACACTGGACCGCTTCCAGATTGTCGCAAAAAAAGATCTATTCCCAAGCCAACTCTCGGGCGGACAACAGCAGTTAGTAGGTGTAGCACGGGCCGTGATTCACAAGCCTGCACTTCTGCTAGCGGACGAGCCTACTGGCAACCTGCACTCTTCTCAGGCGAAGGAAATCATGGAACTCTTTCGTGAACTCAATCAACAAGGCACGACCATCGTGCAAGTGACTCACTCGGAGGCGAATGCTGCTTACGGCTCGCGAACCATTCAACTGCGTGACGGTTGGATTGTGAGTGACACCGCGAATCCAGAACTTCAGCTGCACCAGGTGGTGAAGCAATGAAATGGAAATCGCTTTTTGAGCAGTTCAGCTCGTTGGCTGCTCCAAAACAACCTCGAAACCTGCGCTTTCTGCGGAGTGAAAACGTCGGTAGGGTCTTTCTGAAGAGTTCACTGTGTTTTCTGATGTTGACGGCTGCAATATCGACCGCTCAAACAGACGTGACGGCGTCGTTCGAAATGCCAAAGTCTTACAATCCATTAAGCGCCTACTCCCCTTTTACCGCACCAACGCCGCAATTGGTGAATTCCCCGAGACTGACTCAGCTCATCCGAGACGGAAAACTCTATATCTCTCTCAAAGATGCGATCCAGCTCGCTCTCGAGAATAATCTGGATATCGCAATCGCCAGATACAACCTTCCGATTGCAGACACTGACATTCTGCGAACGAAAGGTGGCGGCATATTCCGCGGTGTGAATGCGGGTGTAGTGGAAAATACTCCGGGCGGCGGTGTCGGCGGACTGGGCACGGGAGCACCCGGGGCTGGCGCGGGAGGTACCAGCGCTGGTGCCGGCGGAGCGGGGGCGGGAGCTTCCGGACTTGTGCAGTCGACGCTGGGTGTTGGCGCGCCGGTCCCTTCGTACGACCCGGTCATCTCAGGCACGATTGGCGCGGAACACCAAAACACTCCACTCGCCAACCTGCAGTTATACGGCGTGCCGTCGCTTCAGTTGAACAATGGGCAAGTAAACTTCTTTGCAGGGCAATCCTTCCCTACCGGGACTAGTATTTCGTTCGAGTTCCAAAACAGCCGCCTGACCACGAATAGTCCTTACGAGAATCTTTCGCCGATTCTTAGCTCATATTACAGATTCACCCTGCAGCAGCAGTTGCTCGCTGGATTTGGGCTGGCGCCAAATCTTCGCTACCTGCAGATTGCGAAGAACGATAAAAAGATTTCGGACATCGCCTTCAAAGACCAGGTTATTGCGACCGTAACGCAGATCGAGAACATTTATTGGGATCTGGTCAATGCGTATCGGCAGGCCGAGGTCAATCAGCAATCTCTTGATTTCTCGAACCAGTCTCTGGAGATTGCGAAGAAGCAACTCCAACTGGAGAGTGTCCCCGCCATGGATGTGATGAAAGCCGAAGCTGAGGTTTCCAAGCGCGATCAGGAACTGACAGTTGCGAAGACAAGCCTTCAGTTGCAGGAACTTCTAATGAAGAATGCGCTAACGAAGAGTCTGGATGATCCAATCCTGGAGGAAATACCAGTCGTTCCGACGGATCTGCTTCAGTCGATCGGAGAATCACCCACTACCGAACCGGTCCAGGACTTGATTGCCCGCGCCCTTCGCGATCGGCCTGAGCTTTTGGAATCGGACATTGACCTCGTGAACCGCCAGATTAGTCAAAAGGCGGCAAAGAACGCTCTGCTGCCTACACTTTCCTTGGTCGGTTTCTACGGGGGATCGGGATTAGCTGGACCACTGAACCCCATCTATTCCTCTAGATTCCCGAACTCGTCCAACGTTCCAACCAACTTTAGCGGGGCGATCGAAAATGCCTTTGACAATTCTGCTCCGGACTATTACGTCGGCTTCAACCTGAATATTCCGATCCGCAATCGGGTTGCCAAGGCCGATCAGTGGCGCTCAGAGTTGGAATATCGGCAAGCGGAGCTACGCCGCGAACAGCTGAGAAAGCAGATTCGCATAGAGGTGCGCAACGCGGAATACAGCCTGGAACAGATTGCTGCGCGGGTTGAGGCGGCACGTAAAGCCCGTGATCTGGCGCAACGCACCTTCGATATCACGCGGAAGGAACAGGACTTGGGGGCCGGTTCGACCTTTCAGACGCTAACTGCGCAGCGAGATCTAGCGCTCGCGGAATTGGACCTGGTTACAGCCATGACGGTCTACGAGAAAGCCCAAGTCGAATTAGACCGAGCAACCGGAAGCACTTTGGAACATAATGGAATTGCGATTCGGGATGCGCTCAAGGGTATTGGCGGCATTCCTACGTCTTGATATGTCTATGACGGCCAAACCGCAAGGTGTCGCGATATCGACATTTTTGGCGAGAAACAGTAACCCGCCGCGGGTCCTCGCGGCAGATGACCAGCCACACATCCTCGATGCTCTCGAACTGTTGCTCAAGCCCCACGGATATTGCGTGGACGGGGTTCGCTCTCCTGCACTGGCTCGAGAGGCCATTTCGACGAATTCCTATGATGCCGTCTTCATCGATCTGAACTATACACGCGACACCACGTCGGGACAGGAAGGCCTCGACCTTCTGTCGCAAATCGTGTCGTACGACACACGATTGCCCGTCATCGTCATGACGGCATGGGGCAATGTGGAATTGGCGGTTGACGCGATGCGGCGCGGCGCTCGTGACTTCATTCAGAAACCATGGGAAAACGAACGCCTTTTATCCATCCTTCGTACGCAAGTCGAGTTACATCGCGCCCTGAAGGAATCCGAAAGGCTGGCGGCCGAGAACCGTCTGCTGAGCGCGCAAGGGAGGCCAGAGTTCATTGCGACCGCGGCGTCGATGGCACCAGTACTGGAGACCATCACCCGCGTGGCTCCATCCGACGCGAATGTCATGATCACGGGCGAGCACGGCACAGGCAAAGAGGTGGTAGCACGAACCATCCATGCGCTTTCTTTGCGGGCCTCGCGCCCATTTATTGCTGTAAATACCGGCGGATTGGCGGAGGGACTTTTCGAAAGTGAGCTCTTCGGCCACGTAAAGGGCGCATTTACCGACGCACGGTCCGACCGTATCGGAAGATTTGAACTGGCCAATGGGGGCTCGATCTTTTTGGATGAGATTGGCAACGTCCCGGTTCGTCAACAGATGAGGTTACTGCGCGCGATTGAATCCGGAGAAATCGAGCGGGTTGGATCATCGCGCACTCTTCAGGTTGACGTCCGCATCATTTCCGCCACGAATACTGACCTGGAATCCGCCTGCCAAACCGGGCAATTCCGCGAAGATTTATTGTTTCGATTGAACACGGTAGAAATCCGCCTGCCCGCCTTGCGAGAGCGAAGGGAGGATATCCCGGTGTTATCGATGCATTTTCTGAAAGAGTACGCCTCTCGCTACCGCCGGTCGATTCATAGTATTGAGCCAGCTGCCATGCAGGTTTTGATGCAGTACTCTTGGCCAGGGAATGTTCGCGAACTAGAGCATACTGTCGAACGAGCGGTCTTGATGTGCCGAGGCGATCAAGTCCAGCCTGGGGACCTGGGAGTGGGCGTTCAACGGCAAGCCTCGCAGAACCTGGAAGAATTGAGTCTGGAAGCCGTTGAGACTATTCTGATCCGCAAAGCGCTGCAGCGCTTTCAGGGTAACGTCAGCCACGCGGCAGAGGCACTCGGACTGAGTCGTGGCGCGTTATACCGGCGGATGGAAAAGTATGGGCTCTAACCCAACCGCAAGTCCTTCATCAAAATCTGCTGCGCGAAGGCCGCCACGGGCATCGTTCGAACGTCGGGTCATTCGCTTTGCTTTTCTGCTCGCGCTGCCCGGCATCTCCGTCAGCGTAATTCTGGTCTGGCTTCTGACCTGGAGCCTCGAATCTAAGGTGCTACTTCTTGGCGCAGAAGCGCTTGCGTGCTTGTTGATTGGCGCGGCTTTACACGAACATATCATTCGTCCGCTGCAGACCCTGGCGAATGTTGTGGGCGCGTTGCGTGAAGACGACTATTCCTTTCGCGCTCGACTGGCGACGCCAAATGACGCGCTGGGTGAGCTTTCTATCGAAGTCAATGCGCTGGCAGACTTACTGGCTCAGCACCGAACGGGCGTCATCGAGGCTACCGCATTATTGCAGCGGGTTGTCGAAGAAGTGGACGTGCCCATCTTTGCATTTGATTCGATTGGCACAGCGCGACTTGTCAATTCTGCCGCAGCCAGAATGTTCAAGGCGTCACCGTCGGACTTGATAGGAAAAACAGCCCTCGATTTGGGACTGCAGAGCACTCTGACCTGTGAAAATGAATCGTTGTTGAACCTCGATGTGAGGAGTGACGTACGCTGGCTTGTGCGGCGCAGCCAGTTCCGCCAAAACGGGCTGCCGCATAATTTAGTAGTGCTTTCGGATGTAAGCCGCGCTTTGCGGGAGGAAGAGCGGAGGGCGTGGCAGCGCCTCATCCGCGTCATCGGTCATGAACTGAACAACTCGCTGGCGCCCATCAAGTCGATTGCGGGAAGTCTAAACGCTCGCCTTTCTGAAGTGATGGTCGAGGGAGAACAACGACGGGACTTTAGGCGTGGGTTGGAAATCATAGAAGACAGGTCAGCTTCTCTCAATCGTTTTCTGCAGGCCTATCGCCAACTTGCCCAAATGCCCCCTCCGGCCAAGCGTTCGTGCACAATCTCCAGGCTTGTGACACGCGTTGCCGATCTGGAACGCCGAGTACCTGTAGCGGTCCTTCCGGGGCTCGAGATCGAGATACTCGCCGATCCGGATCAACTAGAGCAGATGCTGATCAATTTGCTGCGAAACGCTGCCGATGCTGTCCTGGAAAAAGCAACTTCTTCGACAGGGCCAAAACCTCCGACTCAAGGGGATCGTCCTTCCAAAGCCCCAATCACGTTCACATGGAGTGTGAACAATAAAGAAGTATCGTTGTTGATTTGTGATTCAGGATCAGGATTGACCAATCCGGGCAACACTTTTGTGCCCTTCTACACGACAAAGCCCCAGGGAAGTGGGATTGGCTTGGTACTATCGCGACAAATTTGCGAGGCTCACGGCGGGTCGCTTGAACTCTCGAATCGCTCTGATAGCGAAGGCTGCCTTGCGAAAGTAACCCTTCCAAGAACCGTCGCAGGCGATTTAAAACTTGCGGATCTAGTCGTCACCCGGTGATCTTTGTTTTTGCTGGGCGCCAGGTTCGGCGATACGGAGGATCGTCCTGCGGTGCAGAGCTTCATCGTGCTCGATTCGAGTGGCGATTCCTAATTGCTCATCCGCTTCCTGTTCTCCGGCCCATCCGAGCGAGGGCCAGTCCAAGATAGTAGCAGGCGAACATGATTGTCCCTTATATCGAATCCTATGTGCGCCAGTACGCCTGGACACCGTGGGGAAAGGTAATGATTCGCTCCGCTCAATTGGGCAATAACGCGGCTCTTCTCGGAGCTGTCCCATTATTGTCTGAAGCAATCGACGTTCACACTTAGCGGCGAGCCGCCGAGTTTTTTCCTTACCAAAATCACGTCGTGCCAGATCGGAATCGCTGGCGACGACTCCCTTCCACCATTCGTCTCCGCCAGCTCCAAACTATTTTTCCGAGGTCTATCGGAAATTTCTTACGAGCATCAAGTTTGATTCGGCAAACTGGTTCTGCACATAGACCAGCGATTTGCCGTCTTCGGATAGGCTCAGACCCCAGCCGGTTTCTTTTTCGAAAGGCCATACCACGTGCGACTTGTTGTCCGCAAAATCAAACAAAGCCAATTCGGCGTGCTTCCCGAATCTCAGGAAGTAAATTCCTTCCGGGCTGAGTGCCCAATTCGGCCATCCGCCCGGGTCCAGATCGTCTAGCACTTTGCTTTCTTCTTCACTGTTATCCAGCGGCATGCGCCATATCCCGCTTTGTTCATACTTTGAATAATACAAATACTGCTCGTCGAAGGATTCAACCGGAGCGATTCCCCCTTTCTTCGTTAGTTGAATGGGAGTTCCACCCGCGAATGGCATCTTCCAGACCTGAAACGCTTCTCCGCCGCGCTTCGAGGAAAAGTAGAGCGACTTCCCATCGCGCGACCAACTCGGCGAGAGATTGTCAGCTCCCGGAATGGTCGGCAAAAGGCGGGGCACTCCTCCAGGCACTTCCACAACGTAAATCTCGCTCCGCTCGCGCGGGTGGGACTCAAACGCAATGTATCGCCCATTCGGTGACCAGCGGGCCCGGCCCGCGGTCCCATGTAGAGAAGTGATCTGATCGCACCGACTGCCGTCCACATCGCACGTCCAGATATCCCAAAAACCCAGGCGATCCGACTCAAACACTACCTTTTTCCCGTCGGGCGATAATTCCGGCCGCATCTTGTCGCCCTTTTCCGAGACCAGCGGAAACGGCGCCCGCTGCGGATGCTTCGGATCCTTGAGGTCGACCCGCCAAACATCCGACTTATCGAGATTCTGTTCATAGACCAGCGTGTTGTCGCTCTTGGACGGCATCGTTGGCCACCCCGCTTCGCCAACAGGCCCAGCCACGGGCCTGGGAATGCAGCCTCCCGCCGCGACGACCCACAACCCCATCTGAGCGCCGCGCGCAGAAGCGAAGATGATCTCATCACTGTCACGCGTCCATGCCAGCGATCCTGTCATCGGTCGATGATCAAACGTCAGTCTCTTTGCCCGTCCGCCGTCCGCCGCCATCACATAGATATCGTTGCTCACCCCCGCCACTGCAGACCGGATGAAGGCCAGCCTTGCACCGTTAGGAGAATAACTGGGAGCGCGGTCAATCCATCCTGGCGGCGGTGAAGAAAGTTGCCGTATGCTCGAATCGGCAACCGACAACTCCGAAATCCATGCCCTGGTTGGGTCGCTATCATGGCTTTCGGTGAACGCAATCGAGTTACCATCCGCCGACCATGAGAGTCCCCCTCCGAGGTGATCGGGCCCGTGATACAGATGCCGCTCCGTTCCGCCGAGAGCTGGAATAGCGAGGATCGAGAAAGCATCTTTCGCGTATCGCACAAACGCAATCTGACGTCCGTCCGGCGACCATGTCGGACAGCAATCGCCTGAGTTGTTTGTCAGCTGAATAGTTCTTTCGCCGCCAACCACTGCCGCGTAGATGCCAATATGGCTTCCACCATCGCTCTGACGGAATGCGACCAAAGTTCCATCCGGCGAGAACGCGGGAGTCGCCTGGTAGCCGCGCAGTCCAATTAATGGAACTACCTCAATCTTCGACAGCAGCGTGTCTGGGCGCGGCCGGTACAAGGCCCAAATCGAGGCCGAACAACCCATTGCCAATAAGATGGTAGCCGCGATCCAAAATGGCCTGGGCGGCCAGGGCGACTTTTGCAAAACGACATTCGTAAGCTCCAAAGGCTCCGACTTCGTATCAACGGGTGCGATGAACCGATATCCTCGTTTCGCAACCGTCTCGATAAAGCGTGGCTTCTCGGCAGAGTCACGCAGAGCGTCGCGCAATCGTGCGACCGCGCTGTTCAGCCCGTGATCGAAATCCACAAACGTATCGGCGGGCCAAAGCTCCTGCCTGAGCTCGTCCCGGGTGACCACCTCTCCCGCTCGTCGCATGAGCAACAACAGAACACGGAATGGTTGTTCTTGTAACCTGATCTTCCGGCCTTCTTTAAGCAGTTCACCTGCCCGAAGATCAAGTTCAAACAGATCGAACCGGACTCTCTCTGCGGCTGACTGGATCGCTGGCATCTCCCCACCCTTTGCTTTGGACGTCGTCTCATCACCGACGTTAGTCATCCCTGAAGCAGATGCTTTCATCCCTACCGTGATCTAACGACTCAAGCTCAATCGGCTCACAGACTTAGCTTCGTTACCCAGTCGTGTCTCCGTCGTGTACGTGGTTGCATTGTGGAATCGGGCTTCCTGACGCGAAATAAGCCTACGCAGGTCGGAATGAAACCCGTTCCTGACGAACCCAAATTGGAAGAGGCCTGAAGACATGCTGAGGAACCGGCGAGCGCTGTTAACCATTACGTTGCTACCGCTTATGTGGTTCGATGGATTGGCAACTACTCACCACCAAAAGGACACAAAGCCGTCCCAGGGGACGGTCGATTCGAACGCAGCAATTTTATCGACAACCGAGCTCGCTCAAAAAGGAGATCCTAAGGCTCAATACCAACTGGGTTGGTCGTATATGACAGGCACGAATGTTTCCTTGGATTACCGCCAAGCGGCGTCCTGGCTGCAAAAATCTGCAGATCAGAAACTGCCTGACGCTCAATTTGCGCTCGGCTATCTCTATGAGCAAGGAAAGGGCGTCAAGAAGGATTATTCGGAGGCGATGCATTATTACAAAGCGGCTGCCGAACAGGACCATACAACGGCTGAAAACAATCTAGGTTCGATGTACGAACGCGGCGAAGGTGTCGGCAAAGATCTCGGGCTTGCCGCTCAATGGTATCGAAAAGCGGCCTCCAAAGGAGAATTCATCGCGGCCTGCAACCTGGCCTCTTTGTACCTTCGAGGCAAAGGCGTTCCGCGCGACTATACCCAGGCGGCAATGTGGTTCCGGGCCGCCGCCAATCGCGGCTATCCACCTGCGCAGGAAAATCTCGCTTGGATGTACTTTACCGGGACCGGAGTGACCCTGGATTTTTCGGAGGCAGCGAAGTGGGTCCGGACGGCGTCGGAACTCGGATATGCTCGGGCCCAACTCGACTTAGGCTATCTTTATGAGCAAGGCAAGGGAGTTCCGCTGGATCATGTTGCTGCTTACATGTGGTATAAAGCTGCCGCCGACGGAGGAGAGCGCCGTGCTGCATCGCAGTTGAAGACCTTGTCGACGGTTATGACGGACGCACAAATCAAACAGGCCAGTGCCGCAGCCGCGGAGTTGAAGATTTCGAAATACCCGGCCTGGGAAGATGACCGGTCTGATTCCGCGAGAATTTCGTTCCTGCCGCCTCGATAGCTTCTGTATCGCCGGGTAGGGCGCAAGAAGCTGATACAATTCGGCCTTACTGCAGATTTCCCTCATGGATTTGGACTTTCTGCCGATCCGCCGGTGGTAGTCCAGTAACAAGCCGGATCATGCGTTATTTCATTCTCGTCCTTGCTGTCGGGGTGGGTGTCATAGGCTTGGCCAGCGCACCCACTCCGTCGGCGATCCGATTCGAAAATATCGCTACAAAAGCGGGCGTCAATTTCGTTACCCGCAATTCACCGACACCGAACAAGAATCAGATCGAAACGATGGTCGCCGGCGTCGCGTTGCTTGACTACGACGGCGACGGCTGGCTCGACATTTACCTCGTCAACGGAGCGGCCATTCCTTCGCTCCAGAAAGAGTCGTCAGCTTACTGGAACCGGCTCTACCATAACAACCACGACGGCACATTTACTGACGTCACCGAACACGCCGGACTCTCCGGAGCCGGCTACGGAATGGGCGTTGCCGTCGGGGACTTCGACAACGATGGCCGACCCGACATTTTTCTAGCCAATGTCACTGCCAATCAACTCTTCCATAACAATGGTGATGGCACGTTTACGGATGTGACTGTGAAGGCGGGCCTCGTTGGCGCTGAGTTGAACGGCAAGAAAATGTGGTCTGCCGGGGCCGGCTGGTTCGACTATAACAATGATGGAAATCTGGACTTATTCGTCGTCAATTACTGCGTCTGGGAGGTCAATAAGGATCCCTATTGCCACGTGAAAAATGGCGTTCGCGGCTACTGCCATCCTAAGCTTTACGCACCGCTGCACAACACGCTCTACCGAAACAACGGAGATGGCACATTCACTGATGTCTCGAAAGAAACCGGGATTTCGTCGCGGATGGGAAAGGGGATGAGCGTGTCGTTTGCGGATTACGATGGCGATGGCTTTCTCGATGCGTTCGTCGCGAACGATACGACACCGGGGTTTCTTTTTCATAACCTTGGGGGGAAGAAGTTCGAGGAAGTCGGTACGCAAGCGGGAGTGGCTTATGCTCCGGATGGCGTGGCATTGTCAGGAATGGGATCCGATTTCGTGGATGTTAACAATGACGGACGCCCCGACATCTGGTACACGGCAGTTGAACACGAAAGCTTTCCCCTGTTAATCAATCAGGGCAACGGGGATTTCGATGATCTCACGCAAGCGAGCGGGCTACAGCCTACCAAAGAGATGTCCGGCTGGGGCAACGGCATCTTCGATTTCGACAATGACGGATGGAAAGACCTGTTCGTGGCGCGAGCCAATGTGCTCGATAATATCAGCGAACTGGGCAACCGCAAGTATCCTGAACCAAACTCTGTTTTTCGCAACCTTGGAAACGGTAAATTCGCCGACGTAGGCCCCTGGGCCGGAGCGGATTTTCAGGAAGAGGCGGCACACCGGGGAGTCGCGTTCGGCGACCTTTTCAATGACGGACGTATCGACGCGGTAGTCACCGTACTCGGTGGGCCGGTCGAAATTCTCCGAAACATCTCCGAAACTGGCAATCACTGGATTTTGCTGAAACTAGTAGGTACCAGGAGTAATCGCATGGGAATCGGCGCGCAGATTCACGTGACGACCGCGGACGGCCTCTCACAATGGAATGAGGCTACAACGGCAGTTGGCTACGCTGCATCGAGCGACAGCCGCGTCCACTTTGGACTGGGGGAGAATCGCATGATCAAAGAGTTGGAAATTCGCTGGCCCAGCGGAATCCGGCAAGTATTGCACGAGGTCGCGGTCGATCAGATTCTGACTGTAGAAGAGCCGAAGCAATAATTTCGGGGCGGGCGCTTACGCGGAGTACTATTCCGGCTTTTCAGTCCCGACTGCGGAACGCAGGCTCTCGTGGATGGCGAACTCCTTCTGCGCTTCCTCTTTATGCCCGGATCTCTCCAGCGCTGTGCCCAGCGTGCTATGCACCTCGGGATTTTGCGGCATGAATCGTTCTGCGGTGCGTAGCGGCGCAACTGCCTCTTCATATTTCTTCATGCTGACCAGGCACAAACCCTGCCCGAGGTAAGCTTCGGCGAAATTTGGGTCGAGATTCGTCGCCTCGGTGAATCTCGGCAGCGCCTCATCGCATTTCGCATCGCGCCGGGCAAGCTCACCCAGGATATAGTGAGCACCCGCATTGCTCGGGTCGATTTGGATCTCCTTCAGGAACTCCTGCTTCGCACGTTCCGCGACTTCTGGTCCGGCGTCCGGACGCGACAGAAGCAACCTGCCCAGCAGGAAGTGAATGCCCCGGGCATTTGGCTCCTTCTTGATCATCGTCTCGTATTCGAGCTCTGCAGGCTCCCACTTTCCCTGCATTTCAAGAGCTTCTGCGTTGAGCTTGTGGGCCGCGAGCGAATCTGGAGCCGTGCGGCCCAGTTCCTGAGCGGTCCGCGTACCCAGGTCCGAGTAGGCATGAATGATTACGAAAAGGACGTCCGGATCTTTGGGAAATTGCCGGCTCAGCAAGCGAATGAATTCGTCGGCGGAATCGCGCTCGTCGACCGCTAAAGCGCAGCGTACCCCGAGCACTCCTGCCTCCTTCCGCATCTCAGCAGGAACCGTACCGGCCATCGCGTGCTTTAAGCCGGAAATGCTGTCGCGGCAGTGTCCTTGCTCGGCAAGACTAATTGCCTTTTCCGGAGCCAAAGGAACTCGTGCCGTTGGGGCAGCCTTTGACGCTTGCGAGGATAGAACTGGAGCAGAACCGATAAGACCGAAGAAGACAAGGGGCAGGGCGCTTTTCCCAAAAAATCTAGGCATCTGGAAGTGAACCGTGCGCGAGAATCCCTTTCTAAAATCCTTTGCAAAAAAATGATGCAGGCGGAATTCCCGCCTGCATCATTATACGGGTTTCGTTTTTCAATAATAGAGTTTCAGCGCCAGCTGAATATTCCTTGGCGGCTGGGCGCTTGTGATTTCTCCCATCGTGCCTCCTAAGCCCATGTTCGGAGCATTGTATTGAACGTGGTTGAAGAAGTTGACGAAGTCGGTACGGAACTGCAGCCGGAACCTCTCCGTAATGGGGAAGTCCTTGTGCAAGCTCATGTCGACGTCCGCGTAATGCGGCGAGCGTAACGCGGAGAGTTGCGGTGCACAATTGCCGAAGCTACCGATGGCCGGATTGGTGAAGTCGCCGTTATTGACAAACCACTGGCGGCCCACGTTGGGTATGGCGGTGTTCACAATCGACGGGATTGCGTTGCAGTCTGCCCGAGCACCACGACCAAAGGTACCGGAATTATCGGCCGCTCCAGTAACAGGCATTGGCCAACCGGTGCGGAAGAACACGATGGGGCTGACCGCCCACCCGCCGATCACTTCGTTGACAGCCCCGTTAACGTTCTTACCCAGCATCTTGCCCCTGCCAAACGGCAGATCGTAGATGGCATAGGCCGAAATTACATGGGTCGCATCGTAGTAGCACGGCGCCCACTCCGCCCGTTGATCGTAGACATTCTGCCAGTACGCTGAGGCGCTAAGAGCGTTGCTCCATGCACCATAGTACCCGGTGCTATCCGACATGCACTTGGAGAAGGTATACGAGACTTGATACTGCAACCCGTGAGTCATCTGCTTTTGAAGCACGGCTTGCAGTGCGTTGTATTTCATGTTGCCGTTGGATTTCGTCCCGGAAACCGTTGCGCCAAAGCCATTCTGGGCCGGGTTGCCAAGTACGGTGTAGAGCGTTGGATTTGCTGCAAAATATGGGCTGGGTCCCGTACAGTTTTGAGTTTCAAGGGCCACCGTAGCAGCGGGGCAATTGGACGAAGGCGGCAGCACTGTTCTTTGGGCAAAATCGAACGGCACCATCAAGTGTGTGCCCTTCTGCCCAACGTATCCGATTTGCGCAGTCATGTTGCCGGCAAACTGGTGCTGGAGAGTCAGGTTCCACTCATCGGCGATCGCTGGTTGGACCTTCGGATCCCAAACGCGCAGGAAGTCCTGAGAGTAGCAGGCATAGGCGGGAGCCGCGCACGAGGCTGAACTTCCGCCTCCAACGATTCCGTCGGTTGTATCCGTCAGCGGCAGCGCAAGACCGCTGTAACTCGCGTTGATCTCCGCCGGAGTGAATGGCGGATTCAGCGGCAGGCGCAGGTTGGTGCCAGTTCCTTCCAGGTACGAGGAAATGGTGAACGCGCCACGCAACACTGTGCGGTCACCCAAGGCTGCAGGGGTCCACGCGAAGCCGATGCGAGGCTGGAAGTCTTTGCCTCCGTAAGTTGAGTTGTATAGCGCCCTACTAGCTCCGTTTTGCCCGGCGAGGTCGATATTGCCGGTTGCGAAGTTGTAGTTGGCCTGCTGGTTGTTGGCTTCCACCCAGGGCGAGTGCGCATCATAGCGCAATCCCAGGTTCCACGTTAAGCGATCGGTCACGCGCCAGGTGTCTTGTACGTAGACGCCGATTACATTGCTCGTTTGTTGCCAGGTCTTGCCAGTGCTTACGCCGCGGCCATATTGAGAATCGAGGCCGAGGAAGAAATCAGCACCACCATCGCCAAGGGTAGCAGCAGAACTTGAGGATGCCGTGAACTGTCCGTTGAAGTCCATCAGACCCAGCTCACCATTGTTGCCGGCATAGAAGGTTTTGAGGATCTGACGCCACCATTGTCCACCGAATTTCACGCTGTGCCGCCCGTGAACCCACGCCAGAGAGTCCTCGACCTGCCAGACGTGGTCATCGAAGCTTTGCGTGCTTTCCGTAGTGCCAATGTTGGTGAGGGCCGAATTGCTGAACTGGAAAGCAAGCAATCCGGGAAGACTTCCTGGATTGCCATTACCAATGCCGAGCGTGTTGCCGAACTGCCCGACCGCGGAGGCAAACGAGTTGCCGCTGTTCAGGGTGATGTGGCTCCAGCCCATGCGGAAATCGTTGACAAGGTTGTTTCCGATGGTGCGGCTCCAGTCGCCGACCGTATTCCAGATCGGAGTCGTCGAGTAGCTGTTAGATAACAACTCCTGAGAATTTAGGGAGGGGTTGTTCTGATAGGCCCGCGTGAAGCGGTACGAAATGTTGTCCTTCTGGGTGGCTCTGAAGTCGATCTTGAGATCGCCCTGCTCCACATTCTGGGCGGAATTACTTATATTCACCGCGTTGTTTTGCAATTGTGTATTGACAGGAGTCGGATAGAGGCTCGACGCAAACAGCGCGCTTGCGACCGGGCTCATCATCGCGGCCGGAATTATGTTGTTTGGGAATATTTGCCGCGGCGATGCAGCAGCTGATGTTGGGGTGCATGGTGCTGAAAAGGACGAGCACGGGTTGTAGAGCTGCACTGCATTCGTGCCACCCTGACAAGCTCCCGACGAATCGAAGGTCCCACCCTTACCCGTGCAAAGAATGCCAAAATCACCGCCGCGCTCAGCAGCAGTGAACATCGTGTTGAAACTCGACGAACTCGGGAAATCGAATCGCTGATCCTGGAAGTCAGCAAAGAAGAAAAGCTTATTCTTGATTATCGGTCCACCAACCGTGCCGCCGAACATGTTCCAGCGGAGTTTTGCTTTGGGAAGCGCGGGGTACGACAGATTATTCGACCAGCTATTGGCGTTCAGGATGTCGTTGCGGAAAAACTCCCAGACGTCGCCGTGGATCTCGTTCGTGCCCGACTTGATGACGGCGTTAATAATTCCACCTTCGAAGTTGCCGAACTCAGCCGGGGCGTTGTTGGTGATGAGGTTGAATTCCTCGATCGCGTCCGGGGCCGGGGTGTAGCCAAGGAGGTTGTCGGACACCTGGTTGTTGTCCATGCCGTCGAGCAGGAAGTTATTGGCCTGCTCACGGTTGCCGTTGATAAGAGGGCGGCCGCCGTACCCGCCGGTGTTGTTACCGTTATTGAAGCTGCTGGGATCGGTCGACACAGCGCCCGGGGCGAGCAGCGTCAGTTGGACGTAATTGCGCGACGCGAGAGGCATATTGTCATTCGTCGCGGCATTAATGATCGTGTCCACCTGGGTGGTTTGCGTTTCCATGACAGGGGCCGCCCCGGTCACTTCCACGGTCTCACTCGTCTGCCCTACTTTCATGGTTACATCGATCCGCGCGACCTGATTCACGGTGAGGACGAATGCCGGATGAGACGAAACCGCAAAGCCGGACTTCTCCACTTTTAGCTCGTAATTGCCGACCGGAAGCTGCGAAAGCCGATATAAACCCGAATCGTTTGTCGAGGCTGTATAGGCAATGCCGCGTTCCACTGAGGTCGCTGTAACCGTCGCACCCGGTACCGCAGCGCCGCTCGGGTCCGTCACGGTTCCCGTAATCGAAGCGGTAACTTCCTGAGCCCAAACTGGTTGCAGCACGCCGGCAGCGATCACGAAGACCGCAAGCACTAGCGTCAGGAAACAACAAAAACTCGACGGTCGCTTCATAAGCAAGACTCCTCCTTGGAACCTCGGCCCGCAGGGTACCGATCGGCTCATGCTATATAGCAGGAGATGATCCATCGTCAAGAAAAAAATTGTGTTGTTTTAAAAATTCTCGGACGACTGGCCCAGATCAAGACTCGACTGCCGAACCCGCTGCCTTCTTTTGCCCCGTCAGTAGCTGAGCACAACCTCACTTTTACCCTGATTTTGTGACTGTGATCACACTTTTCGAGAATTCCACTTCCGATGCCACGGTTTAACGTCTCGCTTCAGCACCAGTACGCAAATTTTTCGTTGTCCCCCCACTTCGAGCACTCTTAGGTACCGGTCTAGGTAGAATTTCATTTGGAGCACTAGAGCAGTTTGTAGTATGGTGCAGGCAATTCGTAAGGTATAGACCATGCCACAGGTGCGCAAGAACGGAATACCCGCGTACAAGCAGATTCAAACGACGATTATTAAGCGTCTCGAGGCTGGTCAACTGAAGCCGGGGGACACGGTAGAGTCAGAGCGGGAACTGGCCAGGATTCACGGCGTTAGCCTGATGACGGCCCGGCATGCGCTGGCCGGGTTGGAGCGGGAAGGTAAAGTGCTGCGCCGCCGTGGCGCAGGAACCTTTGTTGCTCCTCCTAAAATTCACTTTAATAAATTGATGAGCTATACCGAGCAGATGTCGGCGCGGGGCCTGAGTATCTCGTCGAAGTTGCTCTCTTTGAACATCATCGATACCGCTCCTGAGATTGCGGCGCGTCTCGCCCTTCCTGCGGCCAGCAGCCTTGTGAAACTCGAAAGGCTGAGATTCGGGGGAGATGAGCCTTTTGCAATTGAAACGTGCTATCTCTCGGCTGACGATTTTGGTGGGCTGGTTCGCGCTCGCCTGGACCGGGCGTCGCTGTTTTCGGTCCTCGAACACGACTACGGACTGCAGATCGCCCATGCCGATGAAGAAGTCGACGCCACAACTGCCGACACGCACACCGCGCGTGTCCTCTGCATGCCTCCGGGTTCGTCGTTGCTTCGCATTCGGCAGCAGATCTTTTCGACCAGGGGCAAGATCGTGATCTATGTTTTAGGCCTTTACCGGTCCGACCGCCACACGGTGATGATTCGCCGATTCCGCTGACAATCATCGGCCGGCTGCCTCGTCAAAAATGAAGATTCGTCCGCCCTACTCCTTCATTTCCCCGTATTGAAAACGCGGCTTGAGTTTCGCCCCAAACCGCTCCGCGATCGCCAGGGTAAGTGCCTGCGGAGCGAGAACCGAGGTGATGCCCTCCCACGGCTCCGGAACCGGTTCAATTCTGACCGGCAAAAGCCGCTCGGAGGCTGGGCGATCCTCGGATTCAATCAGCACTACCTTTCCTCCGCGAGCCAGACAGTCGTTTGCGAGCGAAACTCCCAGAGCAGCAGTCCTGCCCAGTGCCAAGATGATCGCCACGTGCGATTCGCTTACATCGAGGATAGGGCCATGGCGAAAGCCTCCGCCGGAGTGAGGCGCCGCGCGTTGACCGGTCATTTCGCGGATGCATAACGCACCCATAACGGCCCCGCCGTAGGCAGGCCCGCGCCCAATGACCTCAATGTTCGCCGCCCCCCCGCAGAATTCCTGCATTTTGCGGCGTTGCTCGAACATCAAATCGAGAGAACGGGAGTAAGACTCGACGATCTGTTCGGACTGCTCGCGCCAACTCCGCCCCATGATGTGGGATGCAAGGAGGATGCACGCGGCAGTCGAGTTCGTGTAGGTCTTCGTGGCATTGCCATATTCAGGGCCCGCAAGGATCGGCAGTTTATTCCGGACCAGCGACCAGCAAGCGCTGTGTTCATTGTTGCAGAGCAGCGCCAAGGATTTCTGTGCTCCCCTCTCGCACAGTCGGACCAGTTCCGCACTTTCGCCAGAGGCCGTCACGAGCACCGACAGTGGGGCTTGATCCCAGGCTGACGAATAATGAAGCCACTCGCTAGCATCGACGGCGAATGACGACCGACCGCCCGACTGCAGATAAGAAGCGCCCACTATTGAAGAACAATAAGAAGCGCCCATACCAATGAAATGAACCGGGCCGGAGGAGTGCGACAGTTTGCGCAAGGTGTCGAGCTCTTCAAGAATTGTCGAATCGCTCTGGTACGCTTTCAACAGGTCGGCAAGCTTGCCCGGTTGTTCACGGCACTCCATCTCGTATATCTCATTCATGCACCGGTCGCGCAGCGCGGCGGCTGGTTCCACGCCGCCAATCCATCGGGATCCTGTATCTTTCACTTCTTCCATTTGTGCCCTTTGAAACCGTCGCTCTGAGCTTTTTAATGACTCATTATAAACTGCGCGCTATCATGGGGCGGGGGTGGAACGTTGGCCGATCTCGGCTCTTGCGCCGCACCGTCCGTAAATCGAGGCTTCCTCCTGCGAGTATCATCGATCGCGGCCTTGGGGGGTGTTTTGTACGGATACGACATGGGGATCATCGCCGCTGCCGCGATTTTCGTGAAACGCAGCTTTGCCCTTTCCACGATCGCTGAGGAACTCGTCGTCAGCGTTGTTCTGATCGGAGCCATGACGGGTGCCATTGTCGGCGGGGCCGTCGCTGACCGGATCGGCCGACGCAAAACACTGGTTTGGGCGGCGGGAATCTTCATCGTCGGTTCCCTGCTGGCACCGCTGGCGCCTAATGTCGCGACACTCATTGTCGCGAGGGCCATCATCGGTTTGGGAATTGGCTTTACATCGGTTACCGCTCCGGTCTATGTCTCTGAATTGGCCCCCCCTCAGCGGCGCGGCATGCTCATCGGGTTCTATCAGTTCGCCTTGACGGTCGGCATTGCTCTCGCCGACCTTGTTGGTTATCTGCTCGCAAACCAACAAGCGTGGAGACTGATGTTCGGTCTGGCAGTTGTGCCAACCGTTCTGTTCCTTTTCGTGATTTTGACGGTCCCGGAGAGTCCGCGCTGGCTCTTCGCCCACGGACGTGAAAGTGATGCCGAATCCGTCTTGCTCAGCTACACAAACAAAGAAGGTACGCAACAGTTCTTGACGGATATTGAGGAGGGACTGAAGGCACCAGTCGAGCAGAAATGGAGCGCACTGTGGAGCCCCGCCGTCCGCGGCTCTCTTTTCGTCGCAGTTGGAATGACTGTTCTTCAGCAGGTTACAGGAATCAACACGATCATCTATTACGGGCCACAGATTTTCGCACTCGCAGGAAGCGCCTCGCACAGCAGCGCCATCCTCGCAACATTTGTGGTCGCCATCGTAAACGTGATTGGGACAGTGGTGGGGATTTTGCTTGTTGACCGAGTCGGGCGGAAACCGTTGCTCTATGTCGGCGTGTCCGGAATGACGGTCGCGCTTTTCGCGCTCTCTTACTCCTTCAGTCACAGCCCAAGCCTCGGTCCATCACTCGGTCCGATTGCCATCCTCTGCCTGACGACTTACATCGCCTGTTTTGCATTCAGCCTCGGTGCGATTGCCTGGATTTTAGTGGCCGAGGTCTTCCCCTTGCGCGTGCGGGGCCGTGGCGTTGCGGCGGGAACGCTAGGCTCCGGCATTTCGAACTTTATCGTCTCGGTCACTTTTCTTTCGCTCATCGAAGCCATTGGCAGCGCCCAAACGTTTGCCATCTATGGAGCCATGAGCGTTGTGACGCTTCTTTTCGTTCGTTTCGTCGTGCCGGAAACCTGTGGACGCAACCTCGAAAGCATCAGCGTCGTATCGGAAGCATAGAGGACTGGGGACTCCCGAAAAGCTACCTGAATCAGGCTCGGCTTGCGGTTGGCTGTTTTGCGATCGTTAGCGCCAACTGAATAGCTCCCATCAGTTGTGCATCTGTGCCCAGGCCACTGATCACGATCCTCGGCCGCGACGGCGTGCTGTAGCGCTCTAGCGCGCGCTCTGTGGCATCGAACAAGGGCGTGCTCACTCCGACGCCGCCTCCTAGAATGAACAGCGCGCTATTTACGACGAGTGAGATGTTATAGATGGTATAAGCCAGCAACTGCGCTGATCGATCCAAAACACCGTTCGCTCGTGGATCTCCGTTGCCTGCCCGGGCGAAGATTTCGGTTGCGGTAAGATCAAAAGTAGCATTGCTATCACTTGCGCTGCGCCACTGCCCTGCGATGCCATCTCCCCCAATCATTCTCTCGAGCGACCCCGGTTCCCCAGGTCGTGCAGGCTCCTCGGGCGCGTGCGGGACATGCATATACCCAACTTCCCCGGCGGTTCCATGGGCTCCGTGGACAAGTTTCCCGTTCGCGAAGATGCCCGCGCCGATCCCTGTTCCGATCGCTAAGAATACGAAATCATCAACACCACGAGCGGCCCCTCTCCAGTGCTCTCCGAGAGCCGCCATTCGCACGTCATTCTCGATCGCAGCCGGAATTCCCAAAGCCGATTCCAACATCTCTTGCAAAGGCACGCCTTTCCAGCCTCTGAGGTACGACGTGGCCAGCACCACTCCAGACTTGACATCGGTGGCGCCTGGAGCGCCCACTGCGACCGATAATAGCGAGCGATGCGGAGACGAGGATTCGCGCAACAGACAATCGATGCCTTCCTCAATCTGAGCTACTACCCTTTCAGGAGAAGACGTCGCCTTGGTTGACGCATTCCATCGTCCCACTATATTTCCGTGAAGATCAGCGAGCGCGACGCGCAGATTGCTTCCACCAATATCGACTCCGACGACCAGGCCGTGATTGACGCCCCGTCGGCGTCGCTTTTGCCGATTGTCGGTAGCGCCACCACGAGGCCGTTTTGCGACTCGCCTCTTATTCACTGGAGTTGCGGAATTCTTATCGGTGGAAGGTTTCATTTTGAAATGCGATTTCCAGACGGCTGAGAAAAGCCTTTCGCTGTTACAGACGGAGCCGACATCATCTCCATCGCCCACACTGCGGCGGGGCGCATGTACATTGAAGCGCGGAAGTTCCCGTCGATGTCCCACGCCTCCGGAGTACGGAACCAGTACGCTTTGCTCTCGTAAATCACATGATAAAGTCCTCTCGCGGTGCGATACGCCTCATCCTTCATGCCCTCGCTGAGCAGAAGGGCGGCGAAGCCAAAGGTTGTCCCCACCCAGACTTCCGGGGCTTGTTCGTTATCGCGGATGATCGAACCATCCGCAGCCATTCCATTCGCGGCACCCATTTCTCCGCCGCCAAATTTCATGACATTGAATTCAAAGATTTTCTTTGCCGCTGATAATTGCATATCGTGAGGCACGAGATCACCAAGGCCAGTCATGTTTGCATACCACTGCCCTGCCAACTGATCTGCCTGTACGCTGTCGCGATATTGGCTCTCAGTGTCGTACCGGAAATATTTTCCGTTCCATAGTTTGTCAACGTAGTTCTTCTGCGCTTTTGAAAAGAGCTGGTGGTATTCGCCTGCGGTCTGTTCATCGCCGAGAGCCTTAGCCATCTCTTCGGTGGCGCGAACTGCCGCCAACCAGAGGCCGCCACAATAGGCGCTTACACCGCGCACGACCCATGAGTCATAAGTCTGATCCGGATACCCGCTGTTCTCCGGAATCCCAGCCCCATGATCGAATTGGCGAAGATAAATCATCGCCTCCTTCACGGACGGGAACATCTCCCGAAGGAATGCCTTGTCTTTATTTTCGGAAAGTACGTAGTCGCGATAAACCATCAGGACGAATTTCGAATTCAAGTCTTTCCAATCATTCGTATCCTGCCAACCCGGTTCGTTGACCGCGAAGAAAGGATCGCCCTCCGGAACTCCGAGATCGTGCGGGACTGCGCTTTTTTTCTTGCGCATGTGCAGGCTGGGTTCTTCCTGCTGCTGAGATTTCCAGACCCATTGGCCCTTCTCCGGCCACTCTTTCGCCACCGTATTGCCGAACTCACGCAAAACCTGTCGATCAATCTCGGGCCAGAATTTCAGCAGTGGCATTGACCCATAGAAACGGACGTCGAGCGTTCCGTAGTAGGCGTAATCGAAGCATTCGAGCAGTGCGAAAGATGCCGGGCTCTTGCGGTCAGATCCCGCCGGGCGCCCCCAGAAGGTGCCTCCGTCGGTCAAGACATAAAGCTCGTTGAAGAGCATGCCTCGATACCAAAGCGGCTTGCTCTCATCGTTGATATAAGGGGCTTGCCACGCGCTGATGGCACCGCTCCAGGCTACCGCGTTCTTCAAACCGTCGCGAGCGATCGCCCAAGCACTCGTGCCATCAGAACCATAAAAGTCGGTATAGCGACGATTCCATTCTCGCCCCTCGCCGAATTGCACCACCGGAAAATCCCAGGCAATCACCATCGGAACCGACTTCTTTTCTCCCGGCTGAAGAGTGAAGCGAACGGCGATGGCCCCCGCCAGCTTTTCGCTGTCGCTTACCCACGAAGTTGGATTGTTGGCGAGGCGGCCGTCCTTTGCGAAGTGGCTCCAGATGATCTTTCCATCTCCCTCCGCGGCAAACGAGGCGTGGTAGGTAACTTCAACGCCCGGAGATTCGATCGCCGCGATGGCGAACTGTCCGTCCGCTTCTCGTGGCGTTGATCCAGCGCGGTTGCGGTCGAAGACAATGCCCTTCATCAGTCCAGCCGCGGTTTTCTCTTGCTCATATGCGTTGTGGTTTCCCTGGTTGGGCGCACCCTGAAAATCCCGGGTGAATGTGCGAAACCAGCCCACCATGTTGGTCCAGGAAAGAAGAACAGATACCGTCACTGCTTTCGCAGTCGGATTTTCCGCATGCCAGAGATAAACCGCAACCGGATAACTCGACTCGCGATAGTTATTCGGGAGGACCGGAGAGAATTGCTCGAGCACGACATGCGCCGGAAATTGATCCCATTTGTAGTCAAACCAGGACCGCGGATAAAGCGCAGCGTATTCGCCGGCGCCCACTGGATAGTCCCATTGCCAACTGCTCAGAGTCTTGTCAGACGGATGGTCTGTCATCAAGACGCGTGCTTTGCCCTCCTCTTCGCCATCTACTTGCTGGAACATTGCGAACTGATTGGAATAGACGGGCACGTACTTGTGAACACCGGCCTTCATGTGCCAGCGGGAAAAATCTCCGCGATAGCTTCGGGAGAACGTGCCCGATCCAAATCCTCCCACCGGCGCCCCTTGCCAATAACCATCGTCAATGAGGCCAGGGACACGGGTCACGCCCGGTTTTTCGAAGGGCAGGCCGAGCGGTCGACGCCATGCGGCCTGAGGTATTGCGTCGCCAGCCCATGATTGAGACTCCGCTGAAAAAAGAAGAACAAATACCAAACAAAAGGAATGCAGTCTCATTCACTCAATCTCCTCAAACACGCAAGAGTGCACCTGAATATTCGGATCGCAAGGAGAAAAACTCGGCGCGATCAGGGTTGTGACCAGTACCGGTTGAACCCTTCGTAGTCCGAAGGTAAGTTCGCCAGGATCGTTCGTCGCAATTCCAGAATGTCAACCGAGCCCTGCTTTTTGTATAAAACCTTGCCGTCAGGAGCGATCAACGCCGTATAGGGCACAGCCGATTCCCAAGTAGGATCGAAGGCAGCCTGTAGCGCCGCTGTGTCATTGGAATCAAAGAGCAGATTGCGGCTGGTGGCGTGCATCTTCTCAAGAATGCGCATCACCGTATTCTTCTCATCCGGCATGTTCGCTGCGACGGTGACTAAATCTAGATCACGAACGCCATACATCCGAAAAGTGTCCTCGAATTCGGGAAATTCGTGGATGCAGGCCCCGCACCACGTCGCCCAAAAACTCACCAGCAACATCTTCTTGTCAGGGTTGCTGCGAAGCTTCTTCAATTCGGCTGCTGATGCCATTTCAAGATTTACCGGCTGTGATTCAATCTTTCGCAACGCTTCCACTTGAGCCGCATGCTTCTCCTTCCACTTCGTCGAACAACCAAAGACGCCTGTGTGCTTTACCGTCACTTCGCGATGTGCCAGGAGGGCGTCAATCGCGTCACGCACCTCGTGCGTCGTCACTTGCTCGCACCGATAGCTGTTGTCCACGCGGCCTTCGTAGCGCAGGTGCCGGTCGCTGTCGAATACGAACGCGTGGGGAGTCGCCTGCGGGCCATATGCGTCTGTCACCGACTGCGTTTCACCGTCGTAAAGATAGGGGTAGGTCAGATGCTTGTACTCAGCTCGAATTTTCATCTCCTCGAGGCTGTCACTAATGTCCGAGGAATCGAGTTCGTCGATGGTGATCGCCTTGGGATCATTTGGTTGGATCGCAACTACACTCACGCCACGATCCTTATAATCCGCGCTCAGCTGGGCGACACGCCGCTCGTACATCTGCGCAATTGGACAATGGTTACAGATGAAGATGACCACGAGCACCGGGCTGGAGGAATAATCAGAGAGCTTGTGGATTTTCCCATCGACTCCTGGAAGCTCAAAATTCGGCACAGGTGATCCGATTGCAAGAATGGGGTGCGTTTGTTGCGCCCATGCTGCCAGCGACAAAGTAAGGACTGCGATCACTCCGCCGAGACGATTACACAGATTCTTCACGATATATCCTCGGATTACTGCATTCATTGTTTCTCTAACGGAATCAAAAGCGGTGAAGCTGCTAATGTCGTTCCGTCAATTACGGTCAGATCGCCGTCGAGTCCGATCACAACCGCTTTATGAGTGTTGGGATTCACCGCGATTGCAAACGGGGCGCCACCGATCTTGACCGTCCCCACGGTGGAATTGTTCGTACCGTCAAGAACCGTCGTCATGCCCGTCCGCATGCTTACGACGAAGACCTTGTGGTTACTGGAATCCAACGCGATTGCCTGAGGAAACTGGCCCGTGCTTAAGGTGCCTATGGCGGAGTCGGTCGTACCATCAATGACGCTCACGGTGCCGCTTCCAAAATTTGCAATGAAAACGCGCCCTGAATTTGAATCGACCGCAATGGCGCAGGGAAAGTCACCCGTCTTTACGGTTTTAGTTGTGTGCGATGTCCCACTGATTACGGTCGCGAGGGCGTTGCCCACGCTGATAACATAGACTTTCTTGATGACTGGATTGGCCGCCATTGCCCAGACGTGATTCGAAGTCTCAACTTTTAAACGGCCTTCGTTCCCGTCGAAGACGGTCGCCTGGTCAGCTTCGTAGCTGATCATGTAAGTGTCGCTATCAAGAGACTCAGCGGCCACCGCATCGCCCACTCCTGCCTTGATCGACCGGACCATGTTCGTTTTTCCGTCGATAATCACCGTCACGTCACTGAACGTCCGCGAGACATACACTTTATTTGTCGCGCGGTTGACGGTGATCGTATAGGGCGAGCCGCCGACTGGCACGGTTGCGAAGGCCTGATCTGTCGCCCCATCAATCACAGTTACATTGCCGCTCTCCTGGTTCGCTACATACACCCGATTCGTGTCGGGGTTAATAGCGATCGCTTCCGGTGCATCTCCGACTCTTACGCGAGCAACGAAATGCGCAGCGCCATCCAGAACGGTTACTGTGCCTTGAACTGTGTTCACAGCATAGAATTTGCCGGTCTGCGGATTCAGGGCGATTCCGTGAGGGTTGACTCGCTGTCCACTTTCTTTCTGGCGCGTGTTCTGTGGGGCGCCCGATCCCAGCCACTTAACGGCATTTTCAATCAGTTGATTTTGCGTAGGGCTGGTAAAAATCTTGTCTCCGTGCCCCATGTTCATGTAGAGCATTTTGTATTTTGTGTTGGTCCAGACCGCGGGAAGGTCGCCGGTAGTCAGGACGTCCTTAAATCCAATCGGATAATTTGACGCACTAAAAGTGGCTAGCACCCGGACGTCCGGATTGATCCGAGGGCTCGGCTTCCAGATGTACCACTCGTTCGCAGGGGACTCGAAGTTCTGCGGTATTCCCGCCATGACAGGGTGGCCCGAATCATCCAGCGAGAGTTGTGCCGGAAGCGGAGGCCAACTATTGGTGTAAAACACCGTCCCACCGAGAAAATCGACGAACCACGGCCAGTTCGTATCTTTGTCGTTGTAGGCCGCGGCGTGAAATCCCAGCCAGGCTCCGTCACCTCGCATGTAGCGTTCAAACGCGCTCCGCTGTCCGGCGATCGAGGGGGACTCATTCAGCCATATGACGAGCTGGTAGTTTTTCAGTCGCTCATCGTTCAGGTCCCCCCACTTGCTGGTTGCTTCGAAGTTGAACTGCTCCTTTGCGGCGTACTCACTTAGAAATCTAATAGCATCCTGCGCGAACCGGACGTGGTCCGGCTCCGTCGTTTCCGAATAGAACGCCAGCACGTTGAACCGTTTCTGCTGTGCACTGGCTACCGAGCATGAAACCAGAATGGCCATTAAGACAAACTGTGTGACCTGCCGGATTCTCATTGGTGCGCCGCCCACAAAATCGCATTATGAAAGATCGTGGTGAAAGCTTGGTTCTGAAATAGCTCACCGTGATGACCCATAAAGATGTACACATTGCGAGCCTTCATATGCTCATTCGTCCAGATGACCGGGTGATCGCCGCCCATCTTCGTAGGCGTATCCGGCGAATACGTGGCCTCGTCGACGTGCGCCAGCACATGAACATTAGGGCGCGGAGTCTTGTCGTAGGTGTACCACTCCTCCTGCTCTACTATGAATGATGACGGAACGTTTGCCATGACCGGGTGGGAGCGGTCTTCTACCACAACGTTCGCGGTTGCAAATTTCGGGATGTAGTCCTTGAAACGAATTCCTCCCATGAACTGCGAGAACCACGGCCACATCTGGTAGCCATCGAACTCACCAAGCAACGTGGCGTGGTGAAACCCGATCCATCCTCCACGGCCCTCCTCGATGTACTTCGTGAATGCGGCGACTGCCTTGGGAGTCCACCCATAGGGTGGATAATCCAGTTGGATGAAGAGTTGAAAACGTGAAAGATATGATTCGTCGATCTTTTCCGTATTCTCGATGTACTCAATCGCAAAACTGTTCTCGTCTGCCTGCTTTTGCAGCCAGATCTTCGCCGCATCTACAAAAGGCCGATGAATGCTATGAGCCTCACCCAGCGCAAGCACGTTGAACTTTGCCGCCGGCTTCAGAGATGGCATGTCTGCGGCTGATCCTGAACTCACAAAACCAAGTAGCCCCAGATAGGTCCATACGCAAATCGAGAAGCAAAGTCGTGATGGCAGATTCGTAATCAACCTCCACGTTGTCGCTATCAATCTGATGTCGAGACCCCAGAGTCGCAGTGGGTGCCGATCGCAGATATTGTATGCCAAACTTAGTTAATAATCATTAGAATGTTGGCATCTGATCACCACCGCTCAGACAAGCCCGTAGATCGATTAGTATCAGAGATCACATTCGTACTACTGTCTCGCGTGGTGGACGCCCTGATGGTGACTGAACCGTGACCCGAAAGCCGGTGTTACTCGGGCGGCCACCGCTGCTCCGGAAAACTAACGCGGAACTCCTTCTGCGCCTCCTGCGCGAATCAGGGCCATGCTCCAAAGCGGATCTCGTGCGGGCATCTGGGTTAAGCGCTCCTTCCGTCACCAATGTCGTCGCTACGCTTATTTCTACAGGCCTGGTCGAGACCGTGGGCGAGGGGGATTCCACCGGCGGCAGGCCTCCTGACATTCTGCGATTCAAAGCTGAGCACGGCTGTGTGGCAGGAGTGGAAATTACCCGCGATGCACTTCGCTTCTTGCTGACCGATTTGAATGGCCGGGAGTTGAGTCAGTCCGAAAGTCATATTGAGAAATCGAAGAGCACTCCGCTTCAGATCTGCCAACAGATCGCGAAACATCTCTGGAAACTGCTTCGGCAAAAAGGCCTTCTGCAAAAGCAGTTGTTACGTGTGACTGTAGGGGTTCCAGCGATCGTGAATGTGGATGAAGGCACGGTCCTCGCTTTCACGGCTTTGCGGGAGTGGAACCGAGTGCCTCTGAGCCTCTTGCTCACGCGTCAACTCAAATGTCCAGTTCTCATTGATAACGACACGAACCTGGCAGCGCAGGGTGAGTTTTATTGCGGCGCAGCACGGCGGGAGAGTGACTTTGTTTTTATCACCATTGGAGAAGGAGTAGGGGCGGGAGTTTTTTTGAACGGCCGAATCTATCGAGGCTCCCAATGGTCCGCCGGCGAGATCGGCTATCTCCGGGTGCCGCAGATCTCGAGGGAACATCCGTCCATCCACAAATACGGAAAGCTCGAAACGGCTCTCTCCGCCTCAGGCATACTGAAGAGTTGGCGCGCGAGCAAACAAGCCACCACCGGGCCCCGGGCTTTACGGGTGTCGGACGTCTGGGATCAAGCCGCATCAGGCAACGCAGTGGCAAGGCGCCTGCTCAGGCAGCGGGCTACGCTTCTTGCAGACGTAATACTCGACCTCGCACTCATTCTTAATCCGAATCTTATTCTTCTCGGCGGCGAGGTAGGCAATCATCCTGCGTTACTGCGCGAACTCAATGCTTTGCTGGCAGGCAGCGAATTCGCGGTCTCCCGGGTGGCGTTGGGAGCCTTGGGTGTACCCGCCGCTCTGTGGGGAGCCATTTCCATCTCGCTTGAGCCCACGGTTCTTCGCCTACTACATGCACACCGCCGGGGATAACCGGATCTCTTAAGCCGGCGTGCGCTGGATGCGCTTGATTTTGGGGAAATACAGCCAGAGATGACCATCGTTGTCGTCTTCGCCGAAGACGATCTCGCCATCCGGGCCAGTCACCGCGTCGCCAAATTGATAACCATAGCGGCGTTGCTCAAGAACCGAAGCAGCGACGCCGAGATTGCTCACGCTACCCGCAGCTAGATCGCAACAAAACAGATTCGCCATCTCCGCCCCGCAAAATCCGAAAAGACGCCCATCCGGCGTCATTGCCATCGGCCCCACTGGAGCCAGGTGCGCTTTGCCAAGCCGATGGAATCCCTTATTCTCATCGAACGAGAATAACTGGCCGGAAGCATCCGCCATGAGCAGTTGGTCTGCTTCAGAACCGCGCGCCCACCGCACGGCGCCTGTCCAATCTCCAGCGGGCAAGTCGACGGCTGCGCGGCGGATCTTGCCCGAAGCCAGATCGAAATGCCAGAGCCGTGCGCCCTCATCCTGTCCGAAGACTCCCGAGTTGCTCAACGCCAGATGCCCGCGACCCGCCACCTCTCCCCTGACCGCGATTTTCCACGACTCGCCATCCAAGGTGAACAAATGACCACTGGTAACCCCGATGACGGTAGTGCGCGAGGGATCACAGATTGCGTGAACCACGGGCTCGCCGGGAACGCACTCGCCGAGGTCCTGCAAAACCGAGGGATCGAGCCCCCACTCCTGAATCCAGTCTTGCGCAAGATCGATCTTTGGGATCGCAATGGCCCGGCCGCCCCGTGCACCATTTACGAATGCTAGCGTCCGGGATTTTGCGCAACAGGCGGCAACAGTGCTCGTTCCCCCGGGGACAATGCCGACATCGAGTACGACGCCGGTAAGATCATGGAAACGGGCCGCGAAAAGATGTGCCTGGCGGCCGCTGGTCCCACCGTAGATTTGTGCTTCGGGATCGATATCAAGTGCGGTGATTCGGCACTCATCGTGCGTAATTCGCGCAGTGATACCGGGCAGGCAGGTTGGAAACGCAACCATCGTGCCCTCGCGCACAAACTGGTGCGCAAGCTCCTGCTCGTATGCCTTTATGGCCGGCGAATTAGGATCGAATCTGCCTTTCGTCTGCATGGTCGTATTCCTCCCTTCAGCCCCACATCCGGATGGGAAGGTGCGCGTTCTTTTTCTTGCGCTCCGCCGGCATGGAAACCTTGAAGACGCCCGACGGATGATTTCCAACATGGCCGAAAAAGAGATCCCCATTGTGGTCCACTGCACCACGGGAAACATAATTCGCAACGCCGGTGGGATGCTTAAGCTGTGATACTTCTTCCCGTCGGAGCGTCTGCGGATCGAGACGCCAAACCACACCTTGAAGCTGCTTGCCCGTTCCTGGGAGTGGATTGTATTTCGGATCATTCCAGCGTGAAGCTACGTAGTAGAGTTTTCCATCACCCGCGAACGTCAGCCCGCCACAGTGGTCAGTGAACATATCGACAGGAAATGCAGGATCGCGCGGTTGGGTCGCCGGCCCAAGATCCTCCACTCGTGGCCACTCGCCTTCATTGAGCCAGATGCGCATGAGATGAGGATTCGGACACCAGGTGGAAGCGTAAACGCATTCGCGATCGGGTGAAGGCGCGACATCGTAGAACACTCCATGCCAGCCGGTTTGGTAATTCAAGTCATGGGCAAGCAGACCCGGAGAAATTTCCAGGCGATCGGTGTCCGGCGTATAACGCACCAGCCGCCCATAGTCGCTGCTGGTCCACACGCGATGCTGCTTGTCTAAGAACAGCGCTTGCGGATTGATGGAACTGATGCGGCCGATATCGCGCCGCTTGCGAGTTTGAAGATCGTAGATGATGAAATGGTCGCGCGGATAGCTCATGGCATACAGCAACCCGCGCTCCTCATCATGCAAAAGGCAGCGGCAGCCTTCTTTCGGAATGAGCGTGTCCCACCAAAGCACGCAATCATTTCGGGTATCGAACGCCAGCAGGGCCGAGCCGCGAAACCCGCGCTTGGCATCGTGCCAGGAATACCAGGGAGAATAACGCGGCAGGTCGATGGGTGGACCGGACAAGTGCGTCGCCATATACAGCACTTGATCGTGCATCGACGGGGCAAAGCTGTAATGGATCTTGCACTGGGTCGCGCGGCCCGAGTCGCCGGGGTCGTCGACTTTCTCGGCCAGATCGAACAGGTAATCGAGGTCATCCCTCTCTTCGTTATAGCGAACAGGCTTCACAACGCCACCCGGTACGCTTTCCGCACAGGCTGCTGCATAAATCCGTCCATCTGGACCAACCGAAAGCGACCAACAAGTATCCGAATCAGGGTGTCCAGTGAACGGGTACCATTTGACCGGATACGGCGCTTCGGCAGCAGGTCTGAGTTCTGTCTGTAAGGTGGGCGCCATGCCCGCTGCCAGCGCTGTACTTCCAAGTTTCATGAACGTGCGGCGATCGATCTCCTGCCCTGCGCTCATCGATTCCTCCCAACAGCGGCGGTCGGCGGAATTGGCTTCCGAGCAACCAACCGAAGATGTCTCTGTCGCGGACTCAACTTTATTCACCCATGGAGAGGCGTGTCAGGTGATAGCTCATCAGGGTGTCAGCGGAGAGCAGTGCCTCGCGGAACCTCTGTTCTGCTTGCTCAGCGTTTCCGGCGGCGCGGTCGAGCATCGCGACATTGTAGAACCAGGATCCGCTCGCAGAAGTGGTGTCGCCGCCGTTCTTCGCATGCTCGAGCATGTCCTGCAAACTGCGCTTTGCGGACTCAGCATCGAAGTTTGGAAGGCTCTGCGATGCTTTCCATGCCCAGACGGCATCCCCAAAGCTCGACTTCTGTGCTGCCTGGGCGAAATGATCCTGAGCTCTGTCGGGCACATTGCAGCTTCTGTAAACGCTTCCGATCAAAAATTGAAAACGGGCAGTTCGCAGAAACGGATCGAGACCATCGCGGGTAAACGCCAAGTCAGTCGTCGGTTCTGCGATGTGATCAACAATCCGCAGAGCTTCAGAACATTTTCCGCTTTGAGCTAGCGACAGAGCTTGTTGAATCTGCACTTCAAGCCAGACCTGCCGCACGTTAGTGCCGCCCTCTTCTCTCTGAAAAAACCGGTTGTGAAACAGCCCGGCAGCCTTCTCGAACTCACCCGACTCTGCCAGGTTCAAGATCAGCTCGTACAGCAGAGAGGTCGGCATTCCAGCCTGGTCGGGATACTGCTCCAACGCTGAGACCCTTTCATGGGGCGGGCGACGCAAGATACTCAGAGCCTGGTCCATTCCGGTGTAGAGCGCGATGTTGCGCACGTCAGTTTTCAGCCCTTCTTGAAACACTTGCAACGCCGCTTGTGGATCATTCTTGGCATGCAATAACGCGCGCCCCAGGCTGGCGTGCAGAACGGGGATCTGCGAATTCAGCTTACGGGCCTGATCCCACTCGGCGAGCGCCTGGTCCGTAATACCTTTCGAGAAATAAAGGGTCCCGAGCAGGTAATGGGCGCTCGCGTCACTGGGGTTGGACTTCAAAGCCGCGGTCAAAACCTCGACGTCCTGCGCCCGGCTGGGAAATACGTACTCCGTCGAAAGCTTTGCAGCCTCGCTGTAATCGGGCTTGCCGGATTGCCCCAGCTTCTCGTGACAATATCCACGATAGTAGGCAACCAGTGGATGCTGATTGGGAGCAAGCTGCCCGGGCTCGCTTTCGTCGGGGTTTGGCCTGGGGTAAGTTCGCGAGAGCACTTCCACCGCTTGCGAATACATCCCGAGCCGCATGTATTCTGACGCCACATTTAGAACGCGATCGCTGTCGTTCCCAAGATGATGCAGATCAGGTTTCCCCGCCTGCTCGAGCAGGAAGTAACTGTTCGGAAATCGCACCAGCCACTGCTCCGTCGTTTTCTGCGCCTTTTCTTTTTGACCCTCCGCTTTCAAGACTGCAATTAATTCCTCGGCACCGCGAAGGTCGTCCGGCGCGGAACCGGTTGCGAGACGCAGATAAGACTCGGCGTCGATGAGATTGCCTTCCCGAGCTGACAGCTCGGCCAATCGCAATTCGGCCGCAGCCCGGAATGCTGGCAGGTGTGCGCCAGACTCGTAGAATTCGCGTGCATCGCGGTTTCGGCCTAGGTTGTCATGAACAACTCCGAGATAGTAAGAGATTTCATTGTCGGAGGTATCACGTGCGTATACCGGTTCGAGAAAACGCTTCGCTTCCTGGAAACGCAGTAGTCCAACGCACAGCCGCCCTGCTGCTTTTCGCAGTTGAAGGCTATCGGGGAACTTAGCTAAACCATCCTGATACGACTGCAACCCTGCCAACAGATTGCCATCGAGCTCCTGTTGGTTTCCGAGTTGAAGCCAGTCATCCTCCGAGCGGCGCTCTCGATTTGGAATTCGATACTCCGGTTGGGCGCCCGTATGGATATCTTCCAGTGGCGTCCAATCGTATTGATCTTCTGTATGACGGATTAAAACGACTCCGTTCTTGTCCAGGACTTCAAAAGTGTACTTCTGCTGCGGGTCAACGTTTCCGACTTCATGCTTCCACGTGCGACCCGGAGATAGATCAGTATTCTCCTGAAATACCGATTGAGTTCCTGCGAAAACACGTAAGTGAGCTTTTGGAACGGGTTGATTGACGTTAAGACCAATCAGCAACGTGTTTTCTTTTCTGCTGAGATGCACTACACCTGCCAGGTTCGCGCGGGAAATCCCCCCGATATCACGCACTGGCATCCAATACTCGGAAAAAGTGATCGTGTCGCGAGGTTGGAGAAAAGCGTACGTTTCCTGGTTGCGAAAAAGCCCTGCCTGGACTTCGACATAGGCACTGTCGTTATCCGAGAGCGTCTTACGCCAATCCAGCCCGTCGGCGTCGGTACCCCATGACCAGATTTTCTTCGCCGGCAGTTCCGGGTAATCCGCAAAGTGCGCGGTGCCTGTGTTCGTGTGCGGATGCCAGACTCCCATGAACGGTTCTCGACTTCCATGCACAAATAGAGAAACGGGACCTTTGGTTTGATTCTTCACCACACTCAAATCGTTTCCGTCGGGTTCGACGGGCCACGGTGCGACTTCTCGAAAACCGTGGCTCGCTGTAAAGCGCATCGGATATTGGATTCGAGAATCGTCCCACACTTGCACGCCGGCATTGTTCCACCAGTAAAAGCGGTGCCGCACGTCGCTACGGTTATTGAGCGTGACCTTCTGCTCGAGAACGGCGGAATGTGGCCGCAGAATCAACTCCACGGTCCACTGCATTCCGTACACACGGTCAATGTTGCCAACAATGACCGAAGCACTGCCATCAGGGTTCGTACGAAAAGCAAAATCAACCGGTGAGAGGCTTACCCAGTTGTGCGACACGGGAAAGTTGAACTCGATGCCGAAGGCTGCCCACGCACCACGGTAAGAGATCGCCGCTTTTTTGATCGACGGATTTGCGTAAAACATCGGCTGGCCGCTGACCTTGTCCATACACGTGTAGAGATGGCCGCCCAGGTCGGGTAGTACCCAGCATTTCAGGTATTCGTTTTCGAGGAACAATGCCCGCCAGGCGTGATCGGCGCGTCGATCGGTCAAGTTGTCGCGCAGCGTGTAGGGATAATTGAAACGGCTATTGGCGTACTGATCGAAGGCAGGGTTAGGATCGGGTGCGCCTTCCTGATACGCAGGCAGTGTGAACGTCCCCTGCCACACACGAACTTGAGCCGCAGCCATCGACGATAGCAACAGAAAAATGCAAGCCAGGATTCTCGAGCCCATTTTTCGTTTCCAGGGTTTTGGAATCGGCTCCCATTATCTACTTCTATGTGAATCCTGCAACGGGCACCGGCATCTTGTCGATGCCGAAGGAGCCATCAGCTGGGATGACGTGAAGATGAACGATGGTTTAGTATCTCGTGCACCATCCAAGCAAGAATCGGCTCAGGCGCTCGCTTAAGCTGCTTGCCGTTATTCGTCCTTCTTCAGCACAGAAACTTCCCGTCCGGGCAATCACCTTGATCGATGGAACCCGCACAAGCAATTCGCCTTGCACGGCGTTGCGCTTTCCCACGCCGCCGTTTGTCCGGAGCTGACGTAGCGGCTGGCAATGCGTGTCACCCGCGGCAAAAGTCGCGTCAGCGATGTTTCCCTCGACAATCGCATTGCTGTCGACCAGAACGAACGCAATGGCTGTCGGCCTTGACAGGGTAAGAGGACGGTCGTACTCTTAATTCATGCGATACTCACCGGAACATAAAGCGCAGAGTCACGAGAAGATCCTTTCCGTGGCCGCTCGCTCTTTCCGTGAGCGCGGCGGAGACACAAGCGGAATCGGGACCGTGATGAAGAAGGTAGGACTGAAAAAAGGCGGCTTTTACCGGCACTTCAAGAGCAAGGACGACCTGTTCATCGAAGCGGTGGGCCGAGCACTCGATGAAACCGGCAGAGGGATGGCGGAGGCCGCTAAGTCCTCGCCCGAAGGTCAAGCTCTTCGAGCGATCATCGAGCGCTATCTCAGCGTGGCCCATGCGAATTCGCCGGGAAGCGGTTGCGTGCGCGCCGCTCTCGGACCGGAACTCGCCCGAAAACCGCTTGCCGTACGAAGACGGATCGAGGTGCTATTGGCAGCATATCGCGAGCGGTTCCTTCCATTCATGCCCGGCAAAACAATCGAAGAGAAGCGCACAAAGATCCGGTTGCTCTTCCCGAGCATGGCGGGCGTGCTGATGATGGCGCGGGTTGTTTCAGACCCTCAAAGGCGTGAGCAGATCCTGATGGAGGCGAGGAAGTTTTTCATCAAGTCCTTCGCCGAGAAGTAATTTTTTTTGCGACGATAAGAGTACGGTAGTACTCTTACAAGAAAGTGCTGGTATCAAGATTGATCGAACTGAGAGGAGAACGAGATGAACTTCATGATTCCTTTACTCATGGCGTGCTTCCCGCCGCTGCGGTCGCACAATCGCAGCCCCCAAGCGGTTCAGGTTCGCCCAGCGTTGCCGTTCCGAAAACCACGGAAGTGCTGGTCATTTTGACTGCCAGGCCGGGGGTAACTCCGCAACAAATCATGACCATGATTCCGGAAGAAATTCGAGCCACGGTGAAGCTTTATCTCGACGGAAAAATCCGACATTGGTATTCGCGCGGCGATGGCAAAGGCGTCATTTTTCTGGTCGACGCGAAGACCGAATACGAGGCTCGAGCCCTCATGGAAACGCTGCCACTCGCGAAGCAGCACTTGATGGATCACGAGTACATTCCCGTCGGGCCGTTGATGCCGCTGCGGGCATTGGACCCGGCAGCACTACGGTAGGGTTTCTCGGCATAGGACTGCCGCGGCAAGCAACGAGTTTTAGAAGGGGACACAACATGCTCAAGCCCAGGATCATTGTGACTGGCGCGACGGGAAAGACCGGCAGCCTCGTTATCAGCGAGTTGCTGAAAGCTGGGTATCCGGTACGTGCGATGGTGCGCCGGGAAGACGGCCGGAGTGCGCGGCTGAGGGCTCAAGGCGCCGAGATCGTAGTCGCCGATATGAGCGATGTCGAGCGCATCGCGGATTCACTGAGGGACGTTCAAGCCGCCTATCATTGTCCACCTCTTGATCCGCACGCGATTCAGGGCGCGACAGCGTTCGCCGTCGCCGCGAAAAGTGCGCGGCTCGAACACATTGTCGGATTGACGCAATGGCTGTCGAGTCCGTCGCATCCTTCGCTCATGACTCGCCAGCATTGGCTTGCTGATCAGTTGTTCTCGATGATTCCCGGAGTCGCGCATACGATCATCAGTCCGGGTTTCTTCGCAGACTCTTACCTGGTGATGATCGGGTTGTCAGCGCATCTCGGCTTGTTTCCCTGGATGTATGGAAAAAGCCGCAACGCACCACCCTCAAACGAGGACATCGCGCGAGTCGCCGTCGCAGCGCTGACAAATCCGGAACTTCACGCCGGCAAGCGATACCGACCCACCGGACCAAAACTGCTCGGCGCTGACGAAATGGCGGAGGCAATCGGCGTCGCGGTTGGAAGATCAATAAAGGTTGTGCCCACACCGGTCTGGCTATTCATGAAGGCTGCAAAGATGGCCGGCATGTCCATCGATGTCATGAGCAACGTGCGCTATTACATCGAAGATCACAGGCGCGGCGCATTTGAGATAGGCGCACCCACGACCGACGTGCTCGAAGTGACCGGACGCCCTGCCGAAGACTTCGAGACGATCGCTCGCCGTTATGCGGCGCAGCCCCGCAACCGGCGAACTCTTGCCAACTGGCTGCGAGAGCTCGCGAGGTTCATGATCGCGCCACTCAATTCCGGCTTTGATCTGGATCGCTACGATCGCGAGCTCCGCCGTCCGTTCCCATCCGCACCGCAGTTCGCGCCTGAGTCCGAGGTGTGGCGGCACGAGCACGGACTAGGTGGACCGGCCGAGTCTGCGACGTCGGTCTACACAACGCCCGCATCTGCCACGAGCAGCCCCCATTGGCTGGAATCTCTCTAGGAGGAATTTATGCAATCGAAACTCGCTTTTTTCGTCAGCATCGCATTCAGCTTAATCGCATGGGGAATCGTGGGCGCCCGGTACATCTGGCCGACACTGCGCTTCCGGGCACGAGGCGAGGCGTTGCGCCCTCTGCTCATCCTCCACAGCTTCCGCTTCGTGGGTTTAGCATTTCTCGTGCCGGGGGTAGTGTCGCCTGACCTGCCTTCTGCCTTCGCGCATGCAGCCGCCTATGGAGACATCGTTGCGGCGATACTCGCAGTACTGGCGCTGACCTCTTTGCCGAGTGCAACCGGTGTTGTTATCACATGGGTCTTCAGTGTTTGGGGAACCGCGGATCTCTTCAACGCTTTTTATCAGGCCAATCACGCTGGTCTTATCGCGGGCCAGTTGGGAGCCACTTATTTCATCCCAACTTTCATCGTGCCCCTATTGTTGGTCACGCACGCGCTCGCCTTCCGGATTCTTCTGCAGCGTCAGGACGTATCCGCGGTGCAACCGAGCCAGCACTTAGCATAAGAGGTACTCGGGAAAGGTGCGCCGTTAGCAGCTTTCGTCACCCGGGCGAAATTGTTCGCGCAACAGAGCGGGTGCAGTGTAAAACGGCGGCAAAGGCAATTTCAGAGCCAGAGGGCACAATCTGTAGTAGATGCTGCTACGCTTTTCGGACGACGCTTAGCGCACACCCGCCTGGTGCCGACGTACGCTGTCGCTCCATCAGAACCAAGGTCTCCCCAGCAACTTTCGGACTATGGATGCAACGCAGGCGCCCACGTCGAAATTCGGCAAGCCACGAAAGATTTCCCGCTACCTTACTAAAACTGGATCTGCGCTTTGAGCTGGATCATGCGGGGCGAAACATCGCCTCCAAGGCCAGATCCCAGGATGCTGGTCGGCGGCATCTCCATCGTCGATATCTCTCCGAACCCTGAGTCCGAGCTGTCGTTGTCGGGCGGGCCAAAATTGGGGTGATTGAAAACATTAAAGAATTGCGCGCCAATCCCCAGCACCATTTTGTCTCCAACGAGTTTCGTTTTCTTCATTACCGTGAAGTCAGTGTTGAAATAACTCGGATAGCGGAAGCGGTTGCGTCCTTGCGCAAAGGAAACGGCAGTGCCCGAACACGGTCCCTGTGAATCTGGCTTGTTCCCTGCATTGAACGAAGTCTCGCAGCCCGTCTGTACGAAAAGAGCGGCCGGATTCGGCGTTTCGGATCCGTCGGCCTGCGTAGCCAGCTCAGGAGGCCAACAAGGATTTGGGAAGGGTGGGATCACGGCTCCCGCTCCGCAGGAATGGGACCCGCTGAGTAGAGCAACTGGCACAGAGTAGATTGTTCCATAGAAATTCTTCTGAGCCAGGTTACCGCTTTCTGCGAGATCGATCACGGTGTAGGGAAATCCGGTTCGGGCGAAAACCGTTCCCGAGACCTGCCACCCCCTCACCAGGTAATCGGGGCCGCGGCCGTGGAACGCAGTCTTTATCGGGAGTTGCCACACATAGTTTGCATTCAGGGAGTGGCGAACGTCATAATCTGCCGCGCCGTAGCTGCCTCGCAGATTGAATGGGTCCTGGGGGAAGTCGGAACTGCCTGCTGCGAATTCGGCTTGGCCGCCGTTGGAAACTTCGTCCAGAGCGTGGCCGTAGGTGTAGTTTACCTGGAACAAACCATTGCCGAAACCAGCAAATCGCCGTCGAAAGGAAACAACCATACCGTTGTAGTTCGAGACTCCCGGTGTCGCGTATTCAGTAACGCCAGCGAAGCGAGGGTCGGCACAGGGCGGAACCGGCGAGCTCGCACAGACTGTGGCTGGAAATGGCCCGAATCCGTAAGCATTGGCTGAGGGATTTTGCACGAACTCATGAATTCCGTGGTTGCCGTAGTACCCGAGAGTCACGGAAGTACTGGTGCCAAACGTCCGCTGCAATTCCAGGCTCCACTTCTGATACTGGGCCGAGTGGGTCTCATTATTCGGAACGGTAAGATTGGGGGGAAAGAACTTCAACGGATCTGCCGCTTCGATCTGATTAAGGTTTTCGCCGGCTGCAAAGCCTTTGACAAAGGCGGCATTCGAGGCTGCGGCCACTTCAAAGAGGCTGTTGGTTTCTGCCGGAGCGAGACTGTAACCGCCAAGTACTGTCACGCGGTTCACGAGCGGTGGATTGTCGGAGAAAATGGGTCCGTACCCGCCAGAGAACAGTTCGTAAAATAGACCGAGACCCCCACGTACCACGGTATTATGCGAGACTCCCAACGGTTGCCAGGCGAAACTAAATCGCGGCTCCCAGACAACAGGGTCGGTGTGAAGAAAGGCCTGCTTACGATTCGAGAGCGCCTGATTGTAAGGCTGTGCCGGGTCGTGACTGATCGATTCAAACGGTCCAGAGAATTCGGCAAAGCAATCATGGGCGCAGACCGGATTTGATTGATGTTCTACGCGCAGGGTGAGAGTCAGAGCCAGGTTGGGTTTTATGTGCCACTCATCCTGCCCATAGCCTGCCAGAGTGTAGTTAAGGAAGAGCTCTGCCCGCTGCGTCGGAAAGGATTGACGCAAGCGTGTCGAGTCACTCTGTGGAGATGCCGGGTCCACGCCTCCAGAATAAAATGCGTCGATGGTCTCTGGAACGATATCTCCGATAGCATTCTGGGTATATTGGGCGTGTCTCAAATACGCTCGGAAGAATTCTCCCCCGAATCCGAACTTGTGCTTGCCCCGAGTCTTCAGGAAATCGTCGGCGATGCGGTACTCCGTGAACCCTGTGACGAGGGGATAGCCATAGAGATAGTCAGATCCTCCCAGCGACGCAAACGGCTGACCTGCGTTGGACCAATCCAGGGTGGTCGGAAAGGCAGCCAGCGTTCGCATCGGGTTGACGAGGCTCGACACATCGTCTTTGTAAACACCAGCCACTAGGAACTGGTTCGCGGCGCTCGTTCCAAATGTGTGAGTTTCGTTCAACTGGGCTTCCCACCATGGCCCGGTCTCATAGACGTTGAAGAGTGAGCTTATGGGGTCGACGAGGATGGGTTGACGGCCATTGTCGTATTGGAGGAGGAAGAAAGCACGATCGTTGGGCCGGATGTTCCAATCCATACGGCCAGACACAAGGGATTCACTTGTCGGCTGCCCTATCGTTTTCTGAAAATGGACTGCGCACGGCGCATTCGTTCCCAGTCCCCCTGGCCCCGTCCAACCGAGACAACCCGTTGGGTCATTTGGATTAAAGTTGCCTTCAGTTGCTTTCGCCGCTCCAGGTGCGGCGTTGTACAAGTCAAAAATCTTTTTGTAAAAAGCATCGGAGGCAGACGCAGTGCCAAAGATCGAATCGATATTGGCAATGGTCGCTGCCTCAAATTGCGCGCTCGGGAGCACCACCTGAACCGGGGTGGGAAGCAAGACACGCAAGCCTTCGGTGTCGAAGAAGAAAAAGAGGTTATTTTTCTTGATGGGCCCTCCCACCGAACCCGCCCACTGATTGGCGATATCGAACGGCCGAGGATTGCCGAATGCTTCTGTAATCCAGTCGGTAGCGTTCAACACGCTGCCATTCCAAAAGTACTTGGCGTTCCCGTGGAAGGCGTTCCCTCCGGACTTTGTGATGTAGTTCACATACGAGCCCGCGTCGCCTCCAAAATGTCCCGAGTAGCCATCACTCACCACGGTGGCTTCCTGAATCTCGTTCTGCCCCAGAAGCATACCCGCAACGCCAGTAAAATTAAGGTGACCCGCGTCGTCGTTCATGCCATTCAAGGTGAATTGATTTGAGGTCCCTGGCATGCCCAAGATGGAAAAGTTCCCGCCCACGCCTCCAGTCCGGGCATTGTCGGTGGCCATGATTGCGCCGGGAGCGGTCTGAGCGACATAGGTCAGGTCGTTACCGGGATTGGGCAGTTCCGAGATCTGCGTCTGGCTCATGGTAATCGAAACGTCGCCGTTGTCTGCCTCAATGAGCGGGGCCTCTGCGGTCACAAAGAGTTGCATGTTTGCTCCAGCGATTTCCAGCGCAATGTTGACGGTGACTGGTGTTTCCAGCAAAACAGTCACACTCCGGCTTTCCTTCCGAAAGTGGTCGCGGTCTACAGTTAGCGTGTATTGGCTGGGAGAAAGAAAGAAGAAGCGGTACACGCCATCACGGTCTGATTTGGTTGACTCTACCGTGCCCTTGTTGACATCCCTGATCTTGACATCCGCATAAGGCACAACCGCGCCGCTCTGATCAGTAACGACGCCGGTCACGGCGCCCGAGGTCGTAGTCTGCGCCCTCAGTTCATTTGCGAAGCAAATCGCCAGGAGAAAGAGAAAGGCGGAAAGGCAGCAGCGCGGTCGCAAACTCATCGAAACACCCCAAACAAATCCGATCGAAGCGGACCAGCGATCCGTAGTGCGGCATCATATCCGAATCAGCCAGGTTGCGCATGGCTGGCATTTGTCGGCGCCTACGATGGGGAAGAAAAAATTTGTAGACACACTGAGTTATTTATCCAGATGGCTTCCCGACAAAGGAACGTCCAGGGATAAGGCGGAGGTCGTACTCAGCCATTCTGTGAACGAAGAAAGACGGGCTATCGAGGCTGGTCAAGTCCAACGCGATGGACCAGGTCCACAAAACGCGGGTCGCCCCGCAGGGGATCAAAGTACGGATGAACCTTGATCAACTGCAGGATGTTGGACTGCTCCAGGTAGGCCCGCTCCAGCCAGGCAAGTGCCTGCTCGTTGTCATCGAGTCCCAAATAAGCATTCACAAAGGGAGCGGCGGCCACGTAGCTTGTCTGCTGTCGTCGCTTCAACTCATCAACCAGGCGAAGAGCCTCGCTACGACGCCCCGCATGGGCATAGGCCCGAACCAGCACGCCCATTACAGCCGGATTCCGATCGCTGCCGAGCGCCTTTTCCAGTACCGTAATCGCCTCGTCCGGTTGTCCGTTGGCAATCAGGGCGAGTCCCAGAAACCAATGGTCCGGGTCGTCGTTGCGCAACTCCCGGATGGCCTCGTCGTAACGTCTCGCGTGAAACAAAATAAAACCGTTTGTGATGGCAGGGCCTCCAAGCGGTGTGATGCCTGCGCCTCCAAGCGGATCGAGCTCGCGGGCACGCCGGACCCATGCCAAGGCCTCGTCCGTCCGCCCCTGACAGAGAAGCCACTTCGCGTACCCTACGTGAGCACCAGCATCGTTCGAGTTCAACTCTAGAGCACGCTTAAATTCCGCTTCGGAGTCGCTCCACCGCCATTGTTTCTGATATACCCCGGCAAGCAAGACGTGCGGTTCCGCAAGATCTGGATCCAGTTCGATTGCTTTTCGGGCAGCACTCATCATTCGTGGATGCGTTTCTCTCGGTAGCGCACCGCCAATTGTTGATCCGAGCCTCTCGTATACGTTCGCTAGGCCAACGTATGCCGGCGCAAAGTTGGGGTCCTCGCCGATCGTTTCCTCAAAGTAGGCAATACTGTGTTCAAGCTCGGCCTGACTCCCGCTCTTGCTGAATTCATCTTCAGCTTTGAGATAACTCTCGTACACCTCAGGCGAGACGTGATGCGCCGTGACCAGCCTGGCCCGCTCCTCTCCGGTGATCTTGACCTCGATTCTTTGCGCGATGGATTGCGCCACCTCGCTTTCGAGAGCAAGTACATCCCCCAACTCGCCGTCATACTCATCCGACCAAATGTGCTCGTCGGTCGAGCCACGAATCAACTGGGCGTGCACGCGAATCCGGTTGCCCTGCCGTATCACCGAACCTTCGACGACGGCGTCCACTCCGAGCGTCCTGGTAATCTCCGGCACCGAGAGCTTCGTACCCTTGAAGCGCATCACCGAAGTGCGGGAAATGACGCGAAGATTATGGATTCTCGCCAAGCGTCCGCACAACTCTTCAGTCATTTCGTCGGCCAGGTATTCCTGAGTTGAATCGCCCGACAGGTTGCTCAAGGGCAGGACCGCCAAAGACCTGATCGTGGCTTGAGCCGCGTGCCTAGTTTCGCCTCGGAGCAAAACATATGTGATGGCGATCAGCACGAGTCCAGCCACACCGCCTAGAGTAAGCCAGAGAAGCGTCCGCGAAGTTCCAATTCGTCGGATGTCGACTTCTGCATCCGCTAGCCGTTCCGTCCGAAGCCCCGTCTCATTGGGCGTCGGCCGCAAAGGGATAACAGACAGCGACTCGATCGGCGCTGCATCGGCAGGCAAATCGTGATTCTGCACCTGAGCAATGAAGCGGTATCCCCGGCGTGGCAGAGTCTCGATGTAGCGGGGTTGGTCGGCTGAATCGCACAGCGCGTCCCGCAACTTCTTGACTGCGGTGTTCAGACCGGTATCGAAGTCAACAAAAGTCTCGCCGGGCCAGAGTTTCTGGCGAAGCTCCTCGCGCGTAACGACGTCCCCGGGACGCTCCAGCAAAAGCGAGAGTACCTGGAAGGGTTGCCCATGAAGCTTGAGCCGGATGCCGTGCTTGCGCACTTCGCCCGAACGCAGGTCTACATCAAAGGCGTTGAATCGGATCCTGCGGGTGTGGTCGGCAGCCTCCATAAGCTGGCTTTCCAACAATCGCCGGTTAGTTTAGCACTAACTACTTTTCATCCCTGAAATATATGCGGCAGTTCGTGCAACCACACATGGATTCATAGAGTTGCGCGATCAGAACAAAAACACGAACAAACCATGCGCCCGCCATTGCATCCCGGGCGACTTCGCGCCAATGTCGCGCAGGCAGGCCGAGCATTCCGGTACACCTCGCGCATGACGGAGGCAAAGTCCTGCTTACAAGGGCCAATCAATATCAGTGTTTCTAGATTTCTGGAGGCGACTATGCACAGCAAACCTTTCTTCTGGTCGGTAGGGGCGTGGCTTCTCGTACTCGCGCTAAGCGTTGGTGCAGCGGGGCAAGATTTGCCAAGCCGGCACTACAGTGGCGTGATCAATGACTATCCAGTTTCAGCTAACCCGACAGCCGGCCCGTGGGAACTTCGCGGCCCGTGGTCCTTGAACCTCCAACCCATGGGAAGGGCAGATTTTTCGGCCTCTCTGACTATGGAGTTTTCCGATTTGGGATCCGCCTCTGGGTACAGCACCGATTCCCGTCACCAGCACACGCACCACATAGTAATGAAGGGAGCGACACTACTTTGGAACCCACCTCAAACCGATTGTCCAACGGGCATCACTCCCTTTCCTACCTACTCTTGGGTTCTGGAGGTGAACGGAATGGCGGATGTAACGGGAAATGGAGGATCTCCTTTTACCGGGCCAGTGCCGCTCCAGGTCTGCCTCGGCGGCGGCCCGAACCTCGAGATTTCGAACATCACGCTGGTGTTTGCAAACCTCTCGACTGGCCCATCACAGGCGACGAATCATTTCGGACCGCAGCCTATCCACGGCGTCGTTCGGCTTCCCAAGGAACTTGAATAGTGCGCGCTGACGCTCGCCGGTCGGCGAGGGCACCACTGCAAGCGGCCAGGCGCCTTCCCGTGGTGGAGCGTCAACTCGCTGAAAGCGATGCACTAAGAGAGGACCGTCTAAGCCAACAGCAGCGAGCAAAACCGAAGCGTTCAACCAGTAAGCGAACCCGGATTCCCTGGTGGGCCTAAGTTTAACTTGCGAACTGGATAAACGAACGCAAGCAAAATGCCCGGAAGAGGAGAGCACCATGATTTCCATAGCGTTTCCTATCTCTCGAATGATCGTTCTCACCAGCTTTGCGCTCAGTTCCGCCGCCTGGGCGGCGCCTTGTTCAAACGCCTCTCTGAGTGGAACCTACGGGTTCCTGCACGCCGGCGTCGATGCCCACGGAGCCGCTGCCGTTGCCGTGACCCAGCTCACGTTTGACCCAACCACAGGCACGTACACCGGAGAGGACTTAGAAAACATAGGCGGCGTGATTGTCCCCTCCTCTCTCACCGCAACGTACGCAGTCGCCCAGAACTGCACCGCCACGGCTCAAGTCACACTAGTCAGCGGCGGCGCGTCTGAAAATGTCAATGTCTCCTTTGTGGTTACGCCAACAGGTTTTTTGTTTCTTTTCCAAAGGCCAGGCGCGACCTCGTCGGGATTCGGCGTGAAGCAGGGCTCCCCGGCCTGCACCAATGCTGGAGTTGAGGGCCGTTTTGGATTGGAAACAACCGGCATGTTCCTCGCCAGCGCGCCAGTCCCGGGACCGGCAGCTTTTATCGGTGAGTTGAAGTTCAGTCTCAACCCTTCTGGAGACGGAGAGATAAGCGGACACATAGCTGGTAGCGAGGATGGCACAATTCTGACGTTCGCAGACGAGCCCGTCACCGGTTCTTACAAGGTCGACAAAGACTGCAGGGGCACGGCCACCATAACGCCGAAGGGTCAGCCCGAAATGCACTTCAGCTTCGTGGTTGTGGACTGCGGGAAGGAATTGCTTGCCATTGAGACGGACGGGGACGCGGCTGTCAGCGGGACTTTAGCGAAGCGCAATTAGGTAACGAAGACGCTGAGTGCCGTCGGGCCAGTCGCGAGAAAAAGAGACGACGCTATGAACCGCAACTTCACCAGTATCCTCGCATCGATTTTGGTCTGCCTGGTTTACGGGATCCTGACGGCTTGCGGAGGCAGTGCAGGTGCGCCGCCTCCGCTCCCCACTCTCGCGATCACGGCGACGAGCGGATCGGGACAAAAAGCAAACGTCGGTGAGGCCTTTACCAACATGCTGGTAGCTACCGTAGCCTCTAACGGAGCAGCGGCCAGCGGGGTAACGGTTACGTTCACGCCTGTTCCGGGATCAGCCGGTCAGAGCTGCACTCCCTCCGCCACCACTGCTACCACCGCCCCCGATGGCACCGCATCGATTACATGCACTGCAAACTCGACGCCCGGCGCCTACTCAGTAACGGCCGCAGCGACGGGAGCCACAGCAACAGCCAGTTTCACCGAAGGGAACACAGCTCCCCGCGTGTTCGTGTTCTATGTGAACGGGCTGGAAAATAGCGCCTCCGAAGGACCGGTTTACTACGGCGTCGCAGGCGCGGTGGGCTTTGACTTAAGCGGCAATGTCCTCGGCGGCGAACAGGACTATAACGACGGGCAAAACGGCTTTACGACACCGGTCGACACAATCACGGCAACCGGCAGTTCGATGACGGTGAATCCAACCACCGGCACCGGGACACTCGTCCTTGATGTTTCGGCCAGCAACCCTAATGTCGGGGTGAACGGCATCGAGAAATTCGCCGTTCAGTTTATAAATGCAAGTCATGCGCTGATCACGCAGTTTGATGGATCGGCAACTTCCAGCGGAAGCCTCGACCTGCAGACGGCAACGAGTGCTGTCGACGGCAATTTTGCCTTCACTCTCTCCGGGATAGACATCGCAGGCTTCCCGTTTGCGTATGGAGGCGTGTTCTCGAACACCAGCGGCTCCATCCACGGTACGTACGACGAAAATGATGCCGGAACGGCGATCGTGGGGAACACTCTCACAGCGACGGACAACGGCGTCGGAGCGGACGTGTACGGGCGGGGCAGCATCACCGGGTTCACGGATCCCAACCACAGCAATGAACCCATCTCGCTCGTCTACTACATTGTTGGTCCAGAAGTATTACGCATCATCGATGTTGACGCCGACGATACGATGGCGGGTTCAGCCTACGGCCAAGGCAGCGCCACCTCCTTCGACAGCACGGTGCTGTCAAAGGACGTGTTCGGCATCCTGGACAACACGGAGGACGCTATATTTGCCGCAGCGGGGCAACTCGTTGCCACTGGTACCGCCGTTGGAACGTTCAACGCCACATTCACGGGCGAAGGCGATGATGACGAAGGGGGCACCGTCATGGCCACGGGCACCCCGGGCGGAGTCGCGGGCCACTACTCCTTTTCGAACACCGTGCTCGGTTATGGCAGCATGAAGGATATCACTGGGTTGGGATCCATTCACACGCTCGGGCTGTATGCGACCGATCCAAAACTCAACCTTCTGGATCCGAACAACACCACTGCGGCTAACCTGGGAGCCGCCCTTGTCCTCGATCTGGATGATTTCGCCCAGGGCACGGGAGTCGTGATTCCGCAAGGGACCGTAGCCTCCGATGGATCTGACCTCGACCACAGCTATGGCTTCGGCGCGCAGGCCTACGTCGACAACGGCAGCTTTCCTAGCGGGAACCCGGGCTGGGAGTATGACTTCGTCGGGCAAGGAACATTTTCGTCCCTTGCTTTCGCGACCGGGAGCCCTTCAACTCTGGTGGATCTCAGCGATCCGTTCGCGTCCTTCGTATCGGGCAAGCCGGGTGAATACACTGCCGTCCCGATCACAGGAACCGCAGCCGCACCGGACGCCGCGGGCCGATACGCATTCCATTCGGCCACGCCATTTGCCGTCGGTCCTGTCGGCGCTGCCGGTCCAACCCTCGACTTCACCGTGGTCCTGTACGAAGCTGGTCCGGGGCTGGTGTTCTTCATCGAAGAGGACACCTCCAGCGAGTGGCTAGGCACCTTCCAGGAAATGAGTGCCGGCCCGCTCAATGCAATGCACGTAAAGAGAGGGCCGCTCATTAAGAATCAGGCGAAGCCGAAGCGCTAGCCACAAGACGAAACCAGGGAATTTACTGGTCATGATCTCCAAAATGCTTCGCATCGCTCGAATGATTGTTCTTGCCAGGTTCAGCCTTGCTCGTCACCCCGCTTGATCAGGCCAGCACCCGGAGTTTGCACCCTTTCAACAAATAGACCGTCATTAGCCAATTCCGCTGATGCTTGGACCCCCGGTCCTGGCAAATTGGCTGCGTAAGAAGTGACGAAGGTAACTGCCTTTGAGGAGGGAGTGCGATTTGAATCACAGGGGACGGTATGTAGAATCTCTACTGTAGGTAACCAACCAAGGAGCTGCTCACGATGTCACAGCCAAGTGAACAGCTTGCTTTTGACGCTAGACCGCTCGAAGAAGTCGTCGAGAGCGAGCATAGACACCGGAAACTCGTTGAATCCCTTCCCGATGCCATCGTCGTCCACACCGAGGGGAAGATCGTCTTTGCCAACCCATTCGCGTTGCGCTTGCACAAAGCAAGTAGTGTCGACGAGTTACTGGGCCGCGAAATCCGCGACTTTATCGCGCCCCAATGTCTACCTCGGATCATGCAACGCATTCAACAATGCTATGACTCAGGCGCTACGTCATCTCCGCTGGAACTGGTTCTGATCGCTTGTGATGGTTCATCGGTTGACGTTGAGGCCGTGGCGATCCCCATTTCTTGGAACGGGGCACCGGCAATTGAGGTAGTTCTTCGCGACGTCAGGGAGCGGAAGAGAGCAGAAGAAACCGCCGTTCTTTGGCAAAAACGGCTTGAACTCGCGCAGAAAGGTGGCCTTCTCATCGGGCTTTGGGACTGGGATTTAGCTCGAAATTGTGTCATATGGTCAGAGGAGAGTTATCGTCAGTTCGGGTTCGACAGAGAAACATTCACCGGGCGGGTAGACGAAGCACTGGATAGATTACACCCGGACGATCGCGAGAGAATCACCGAGCTAATTGCGAAAGTGCTGAACGGCGAGGCCAAGGAATACGCCGCCCAATATCGCCTCGTGCACCCTAATGGTACGGTACGGTGGATTGACGCGCACGGTGTCAGAATACAGAGTCCTGGCTCGGAGCACATGATTGGGGTCGGCATTGACATCACGGATTTGAAACACACCGAGCAGTGCCTTGAGGAAAGCCAAGAGAAGTATGCATTGCTACTGAACTCCACCGCGGAAGCGATTTACGGACTCGATTTAAACCGACGCTGCACCTTCTGCAATCCTGCTTGTTTGCGTCTTCTGGGATATGGTTCTGCCGAGGACTTGCTCGGAAAAAGCATGCACAACGTTATGCATCATTCCCATTCCGATGGGACCGTCTACCCCGAAGATGACTGCGCGATCTACGTGGCTATCCGCAAAGGCCGCGGGAGTCACGTTAGCGAAGAGGTATTTTGGCGTGCCGATGGGACAAGTTTTCCCGCTGAGTATTGGTCTTATCCCATGTACAAAGACGGCGAAGTGGTCGGCGCTGTCGTTACGTTCTTAGATATATCAGAACGCAAAAAAACAGAGCAGGCGCTGCGAAAGTCGGAAGAGAAATACCGCAATCTGTTTGAGAACGCGATGTACGGGGTTTATATGGCGAAGCCGGACGGAACCCTGTTGGACGCCAATCCCGCTATGGTGAAGATGCTGGGTTACAGCTCAAAGGAAGAACTCCTTTCCAAAAACCTCGAGCGCGACATCTATGAGAGTGCGACGGATCGCAGAGAAATCATCAGGAACGCTACACCTGACAAGCGTATAGAAGGGGTTGAGGTGAATTGGATCCGCAAGGATGGCAAGACGCTACCAGTTCGCATGAGTGGTGCTGCCATTCGCTCAGATGACGGGGTTACTCCTGTTTTTGAGGTCATCGTCGAAGATGTTACCGAGAGCAAGAAGCTGGAACAGCAATATCTTCAGTCCCAAAAGATGGAAGTCGTTGGCTTGCTTGCCGGGGGCATATCGCATGATTTCAACAATCTACTAGGCGTAATTCTCGGCAACGCCGACCTTCTTCTTGACCATGCTGAGCAGGGCCAGCAGCGACATATCGATGCGATAAAGAAGGCCGGCAGGAGTGCGGCACAGTTGGTGCAGCAGCTCTTGGCTTTCAGCCGAAGGCAGGTTCTTCGCCCGTCCCTTTTGAACTTGAATGCCGTGATCAGCGATGTGGGAAAGATGTTGCAGAGGCTGATAGGCGAGGACGTGCGCATCGTGACTGATCTCGACACCGCCATCGGGCCAATACGTGCCGATCGCGGCCAAATCGAGCAAATACTGCTGAACCTGGCAACCAATTCACGGGACGCGATGCCGAATGGAGGTACGCTTACGGTGCGAACTCGGAACGCAGAACTGGGGCAAGACGACGTATCCCGTTACCCATATGTACGACCGGGCGCCTACGTTCGTTTAACAGTCGGCGACACTGGCATGGGAATGAGCGAAGAAGTTCGAACCCGCGTTTTTGAACCTTTCTTCACAACAAAGGAAAAGGGGCGCGGCACCGGGCTGGGATTGGCGACCGTGTACGGAATCGTGAAGCAAAGCGGGGGATTTATTTGGGTCGCCAGTCGGCCGGGAGCCGGGGCAACTTTTGATATCTACCTTCCCAGGCTCGAAGGAGAGCCTTTGCCGGAAGTTCCCAATCTTCAACAACGCAGCGAGTACCCACGCGGTACAGAGACTATTCTTCTCATTGAGGACGACGATTCTCTTCGACAAGTCACATGCGAGTTTCTGATGGCAAGTGGCTATAACGTCCTTCAGGCGAGTCGGGGTGACATTGCTCTTGACCTGGCAAGCCAATACCAGGGGGCGATACCGTTGGTGGTGAGTGACATAGTTTTGCCAGAAATGGACGGCCCGTCAGCAGTGTCGAAGTTGCAGAAGTTACATCCAGAGATGCAAGTCCTGTTCGTCTCTGGATTCGCGGAGGTTCCAGTCGCTCAGCAACTCATTGCCGAAGGTGCACCATTGATTCAGAAACCGGTTTCTCGAATAGACCTGATGAGGAAGATCGACGAGATGCTTCATTCAGGGGTTCCGTCCTGCTAACCAGGTACCGGAGCAAACTTTTCTCTTGTGCTCGCCTGTTGGTGGTAACTCAGGCTCGCTCAATGGACCTATTAATCCGCGTTAGCCGAGACCGAGATCTTCGATGTGTTCCAGCATGTCGGCAGGATCCGTATAGACACGAAAAGCGCCAGCTTGTTCCAGTTCGGCCTGACTGTAGCCACCGGAGAGAAGACCTACCGAAAGCGCCCGCCTGCGACCAGCGGCTAGCATGTCCCAAACGCTATCGCCAACTATCACACACTGTTCTACCGGTGCCTTCAAGCGCTTGGCCGCGATGACGAATACATCCGGAGACGGTTTGGCCTTTGCGACGTCATCGCCAGTAACGAGCACCGCCTTAGCCGAAATTCGCAGCGCCCCTAACAGCTTTCTTGCTTGTTGTCGTCCGCCCGTAGTTGCAATAGCCCATCCCACACGGTGCTTCGTCAGGTATTGAAGCAATTTTTCTGCTCCCGGAAGCGGTTGGATGGTACTTATTGATTCATTGAAGACAGTATCGTGCGTCTTCTCGAGCTGCCCGATGTCGATCCTTGAAGATCGTAACCCGTGCTCGCGAGCCAGTTGACGGACAAGTGAGCGTCCGCTCATCCCGATGCGCCGGTGAACCTTCCATTCAGGAACGAGAATTCCGGCATCTCTCAGGGCAGCGGCCCACGCGCTCACGTGGCGGTATGCGGTGTCTACTAACGTACCGTCGAGGTCGAACAGGATGGCGGGATCGGTCGATTTCGAGATCATGCGTGAGCGTCCGACCGCAAGAGAGACGATTCTTGCTTCCCGTGCAAATCAATTACTCTTCGCTGATCGCGTTCGCCAGAGTGGATATGAACCCCTGTGGCCCCACCCTTAAATAAATCGGCAATGACCTTCACGTGAATCTCCGGATAGGTTCCCGCCGGCCAACCTGCCATGACTTTTTCGAGCGGAACCTCAGCTTCGGCGCTGTACTGAACAGTTTTAGGATCGCGAATACTGAAATAGGGCTTCCATGCCTTCGGGCCGAAACGCCAGAGTTCTGCCGCCTCATTGAGCTTGTTTCGGCCGCCACTACGACGTACAGCTCAATTAAAGACCGGCATTCGAGCCGGATTTTGCCTGCATCAGTCGCTCCTTCTCAAATTTGTCCTTGTGCTCCTTCCAGGTTTGGGACCTGTAATAAGGCCATCAGCGTATTGCCCAGAGCGCTGCATTGCCTTGGGTCCGTTGCCTGTCATTAATAAGGGCAATAAGGGCGCAGGCCCCTACGAGCGGTGAGGCCTGCGAGATTCAGTTGCTATGCGGATTTTCGGGTTCTAGATTCCAACGATGTGCGATGTTTCTTACCGCGTCGGGAATCTTCGCCTTGCGATGTTTCCATATTTTCAACACCTTCCTTAAGTTCGGGCACCTCGACGATTTGCCAATCGCCGCCCTCGTTCCAAGGACCCCGAGCATCGGTCTCGCCTTCATCTCCTTCTCCGGTCGAGTCGTTAAAATACTGGTCGACGAGTATGGGAGTCGGCGGTATTTTGCCGATCGAAAAAGGCGCTTTGCCCATACTTTCAAGCGCAGCGGTGAAAGCCTTCATGTGAGTAATCTCTCGCGTCATTAGGAACTGGAGCGCATCTTTTGATCCTGGATCGTCGCAGAAGTTGATTAACCGCTCGTACACAATCTTGGCACGCGCCTCGGCGGCGATGTTGCTCCTCAGGTCCACATCCAATTCGCCCGTGATTTTGAGATAGTCGGCTGTCCACGCGTCGCCCATCGAGTTGAACAAGCTGACCCCGCCCCCACCGGCGATTGCAATTAGCGGATCCACCTCGCCAGCCTCGCGATCCTTCTTCAGGGGCTTAAGATGCATCCGGGCGAGAGTGCCGACAACCTCCAGGTGGCTGAGTTCCTCCGTCCCGATGTCCATCAACATGTCCTTGCGATCAGGATCATCGCAATTCAGCCCCTGAATTGAGTACTGCATTGCGGCAGCGAGCTCCCCGTTTGCCCCTCCGAACTGTTCGAGTAGCATGTTGCCGAATCGAGGATCGGGCGTTCCGACGTTGACGGTGTACATTAACTTCTTTATGTGGTGATACATGAGTCCTCCCTTTGAAAATGTTTCTACATTGCGGCCAGAGATTCGAAGGCCTATTAGATCGATAGGCTAGATCCTCGAAAATGGCAATCGACACGATAAAGTAGATCGATGCAGCTTTTTCCTTACGCACTGATAATGCGCGGGCGGGACTCGCCTGGCACCAGTGTTCTGCAGCTCCATTCTCAGCTTCTCCGACGACCTCAAAATGAGCTTGCGGTTGCTGTGCAGAACGCACCATGCCTCGCACAAAACGGGTGATCGTCGGCGACAACCACTCGAATCCGAACGTTTGGGTTTGGTTGAGCATTCATGCTTTACCAACATCGCCAGCAAACTTGCTCCCGTCGGTAGAGGGTTGGATGCACTGATGGGTCGCATGCGTTGGCGCGTTTTTAACGCTCACATTCGTTCTGCCCAGTTAACCGACACGTGGTATTCAGGCGGCAATCACGCCAAAGAAAAGCGGCCTAACCGGTGCAATGCGTGCTCTCGAAGCATTGCGGACGATACACGAATACCCACGCCGCGTGACCCTACCCGCGGACAGGCCGCCATTTCTTGGCCCAGTGGGTAAGCTGCGAAAGTCCGGGGTGGGGAATGGATAGCCCGCGGTGTTCAACGGTTATGGGTGCGAGGATCCACGTATGCGCCCACATTCAACCAGACACATTTGGGACGAATCAATTGGGCGGTAGTATCGGCAATACCTAAGTATCGTCGGCGTCCGTTGTGACAGGCGTGAGCCAAGAAAACTGCTCAGACAACCGGGATCATGTGCCGCTTTGCTAGAGCGGAAATTTCAGGCTCGGTTACTGCTGAGAGGTCTGCGTTTTCGGTGGCGATCACCCGTCGAAACACTTCGGGATGGTGGGTCTTCAAGTATTCTTTCAAGAAGTCGGCGGCGTTGCTTTTTCCGGTGGCGTGACCGATGAGGACGATCTCAGTCGCCGGAGTGACATCTTTCGCGATCTCTTCATAAAACGAATCCTCTTCAGGTACTCGCTCGCCACGGTAGTGAGCTTCCTTTCGATGAATTAAATGATGATGGAAATGATAAGGATCGTAAGGCTGCACCTTGTGTTCGACTGCCGGACGGCTCCCACCGAAATACCCATAGATGTGGGCGGCGTGGTGGTCGATGACGACGATCATCCGGCTGGGCTGGGCGGGTTCTTCTATTCGCGCACCTGATTTATTCGGATCCCGTCCGGCTTCCTTCAAGAATTTGCGCAGCCGAGAAACTTCCTCGACGCCAAGATCATGAGTACGCGGCTTCTTGAAAAAGACGGTTTGGCCGTTGACGACGAATACAAATTCATCGTTGCCGTGCGCCTGGACCTGACCAAGATGCTCGATCAATTCAACGGCCTCGCTCCAACTTAGGTTATGTGGAAGCTTGCCATTGAGAAGATTCTGATACAGCGATTCGAGATGTTTACTCACGGTGTGGTTCTCCTTCACAAATAACGAAATCCGATCAGATGCATCTCGAACGAGCACCATTAGGCCACGGGCGAAGGAATTAAAACAATTGGACCTTGGTATCGACGACATCTCGTACCCAGTATCCGGCACCTCAGCGATGAGGACACCGCAGTTGATAGAGGATATCGGCGATACCATCGTCCAATTGCGCGGCCCGCTTTGTTGTGGCCGAATTCAATAAGCACCTGAGAGGCAACGATGACGAAAATGACCAGCTTTCAAGCGGACATTCGGCCGCTGTTTACGGAGCGAGATATTCAAGGCATGAGCAAGGCGTTCAACCTGGGAAGTTACGAGGACGTCAAAAAGCACGCTGGGGCCATCTACGATCGCATTCGTGGAATCGGCGGCGCTGTAATGCCGCCCCCGCCGCCAAAAGGAGAAGGGCCCTGGCAGCTATCTCGCATTGAACTATTCGCCAAGTGGATGGCGGACGGGTTCCAACCTTAGCCGGCCTCATCCGTCCCAGGCTGCTCCAAGCTGTAGACGAGAACCGGATCGTCAGTGCCCACTTTCGATCAGGTTTCGAATGGAGGAATTCATGAGAAGAAAAATTGCGTTCGCCTTCTCGGTTGCGGTCTTGGCGCTGGCGACCGCCAGTGCTATCGTGCGAGTTTCCGCAGCCTCCAACCCGCACGTCAAGCCCGGGGTGGACCGACTCTATGTGATCGACTGTGGTGACGGCAGTGGGCCCGACGAATCGCGTTGGACACCGGGAGTCAATGTCGGAACGCCCGTCGGCTTTCCCGGCCACTGCTACCTTATCCACCACACCCAGGCTTGGGTTCTGTGGGACACAGGCATCGACGACGCTGTGGCGCAATTGCCTAATCACGAAGAGGTGTTTCATGAGTGGGGACCCGGCACCGGCCCGATCTGGCGCAAGCCAATTACGCTCGCCGCTCAACTCGAAGAGATACATGTTAAGCCTTCGGACATCAAGCTCATGGCCGTATCACATAGTCACCCCGACCACGCAGGAAATATCGAGATGTTTCCCAACACGCTCATGCTAGTGCAGAAAGTCGAGTACGAATGGGCTGGTAGCCGGCAAGACACTGTCGCTTTCAACAAGAAGCATCCGGTAAAGCTCATCAGCGGCGACTACGATATTTTCGGCGACGGGAGCCTCGTGCTGCTCTCCACGCCGGGACACACGCCCGGCCACCAATCTTTGCTCGTGAGGCTCCCTAAAACTGGAGCGGTGATTCTAAGCGGCGATGTTGTGCATTTTCAGACTAGCTTCGAACATCGCTACGTCCCCGACAATAACTGGAACAAGCAGGCCTCGCTGCAGTCGATGGAAAAGATAGCGGCGGTAATGGCGAAGGAACATGCGCAGCTCTGGATCAACCACGATCAGTCTCAAAGCGACTCGCAAAAGAAGTTGCCTGCATATTACGAATGATGCCATGCTGCCGCTTGCCAAGAAGGAGTGATCGACTCAGATACTACCTCGGACAAATCACTGGCGAGGTCCGCCACACGCACATTTGGCGAGTATTTCCTCTGTTCAGATCCGATAGTGTTTCAACGAGGGCCTCCGGCCCGTCAGGCCTTGGACCAGCGCCGAATTAAGAATTGTCGGTGCATTCGCCAGCCTCATGCCGCAGGGATTTTCTTGATCAGTTTTCAGCCAAAAATTTGGATTTGGAGCGTGTTTCGTCGAGCGCGTCCGGGATCTCAATGGCGAGGGGCAGAATCAGGTATTTCCATCCAAGTCCCTATCTACGTTTCTATGCGATTCTCAATAAAATGGCCCCGCGTTGAGTACTCAGTCTCCAGCGAACGCAGCGCTTCAACGCTTTTGGTACGGGTGGAAGATGTAGTCCTTCGCCTTAACCGGCGTGTGGCACGCGTATCCGCAGTCCGAGGGGCTCTTGGCATCGGCTGTGAACTGGTCCGATGCGGCATCGTAGTTAAACACCGCATATCCCCAGCCGCCGCTGTTCGGAAATCTCTTACTGTCCTTCTCCATGACGAAAGCCTGCGAAAAGACATCTGGCACCTCCACGACGAAAGGCGCCTCAGTGCTCTTCTTGTGCTTCCACTGAAGCTTCACGATCATCGAGCCATCGGGAAAAGATTGGCCGTTCCCCGGCACGCCGGCCTTGAACGCCTTGATCATGGTGGGATTGGCGACGATTACCTTGAGTATTTCGTCGGTCCGCGCGGAAGAGACATCGGCCCAGTCCTCGTATCCCCGGAAGTCGGAGAACGCGATTCCGCTGGGCGACTTCAGCGAGTATTTGTCCTTCTCTTGGGTTTGCGCGAAAAGGGCTATGACGCCCAGGGCGGCCAGCAGTAACACGGCGATCACAAGGAAGGTAGCGCTGGCGATACGTTGCACAGCGGTCCGGGTTTCTGTCTTCCGTTCCGGTTGGTCTTGCGCCAGAGGTTTCGTCACAGACTCAAACATAGTGTGTTCTCCTTCACAAAGCTTGGCAGCCCGATCGGCGTTTTATTTCGAACGGCTGCCATTACGCCAGACGTGAAGGAGCAAAACAATTGGACGATAGTATCGACGATACCTTGGTATCGGGATGCGAAGGGAAGTTTCGTCCGCGATCGATCTTCCGGACTAGCTCGACGAGAAAATCCGCAAGGCTTCAGCATGAAGATACTGCAGTCAATACGAAAGTATTGGCGATACCATCGTCCAATTGCGCGGCGCGCGCTGTTCTGGCTGAATAGTCGCTAGGAAAATTCCATGGCGACTGTGAACGCAACTGCCGGACCCACACAGATGAGCGCACCCGTGAATCCCGCACAGATACGCGTGACCCGACGGTCGCCCGCCTATTGGCGTGTCACGATCGATAACCCGCCGATCAACGTCATGGGCCCGGAGATGGTGAAGCAGTTCCAGGGAGTCATCAACGCGCTCGAGGCCGACGAGCAAGTCAAGGTAGTGGTTTTCGACAGCGCGGTCGACGATTACTTCCTGAATCACTCGGACTTCACGGGCAAGATTGAAGACCTGACCTCGCTGCCGGAGGGCACCACAGGCCTGCCGCCCTGGCCAGACTTTCTCGCGCGTCTGACCCGCTTACCAGTTGCGTCCATCGCGCTCATTCGCGGCCGTGCGACCGGCAACGGCAGCGAGATCACGCTGGCCTGCGACATGAGCTTTGCCAGCCGCGAGAAGGCCATCATCTCGCAATGGGAAGTGGGTGTGGGAATGGTCGCCGGAGGTGGCCCCATGGCTCGGCTTCCCCAACTCATCGGTCGGAACCGCGCCCTCGAAGTGCTCCTGAGCTCGGAAGACATCGGAGCCGATCAGGCCGAGGCTTACGGCTACATGAACCGCGCCCTACCTGACGCCGATTTAGATGCGTTCGTAGAGGAGCTCGCGACGCGGGTCGCAAAGTTCGACAAATGGGCGATCGCCCAGACCAAGCGCCTCGCCAACAGCAGCCTGCCGCCGGATGTCGAGCTCGGGGCCGGGTGGGATGCGTGCATCGCTTCGCTCGGGCGACCTGCCGCACAAAATGGAATCAAAGCGCTGATGGAGCGCGGCTTCCACCAGCCCGGGGAAGTCGAAAATCGACTCGGATACTACCTGGGGCAAATCGCGCGCTAGGTCGGCGCTCGATGCAAGTTCCGAACTCCTGAATGTTGCGGATGGTACGCAGCTCGAAGGCGAGTTTGGTTGCCAGGACACGGAAGGAAGTTGGGAATGAAAAAAGAGCAGCGCGGAATCGATCCCGTTTCGAAGCCGAGCGGCGATGGGTGTGTCGAATGCCTGGCGTCGCCCGAAGGCTGGTGGTTTCATCTCCGTCGCTGCGTGAAGTGTGGACACATCGGTTGCTGTGACAGTTCTCCGAGCCAGCATGCGTCCAAGCATGCGGCGACAACAGGGCATGCGATCATTGCCAGCTTCGAGCCGGGTGAGGATTGGTTCTACGATTACGAGAAGCGGGCGATGATCAGGGGTGTGAAGTTGCTTCCGCCACGTTCGCATCCAGAGGATCAACCATCACCTGGACCGGCAGGGAGAGTTCCAGAGAACTGGGAATCACTGCTGCACTAGCTGGCTTCGATTGATGCTTATAGGTGGGAGTTGAACTCGGGAGACCGTGCTGGTAATGAGCACCGTATCAAAAGGAGCAATCAAATGAGCGGCGTACAAAAGGAATCATCAATGAACGCGGTACAAATCGATCAGAAGAGCTATGAGATGCCCCCGCGGGAGGGTATCAGCGTCGCACATTTTCTCACCGTCGCCGACGTCGAGCGATCGGCTCGCTACTACGAAAAGGTCTTCGGCGCTCGCATTCTAAGCATGGGCGACGGCAACGCACCGCCGTACCTTCAGCTCGCGAATATATGGATGATTCTGAACGTTGGGGGCGGGCCGACCCCGGACAAGCCGACGGTGACGCTCAGCGTCCCCGACCCGAATCACATCAGCAGCTTTATGAATTTCCGCGTTGCCGACATTCAGGCGTGCTACGAATTGTGGAAAAGTCGGGGAGCCGAGTTCATCACCGCGCCGATACCGAAGTACGGCGAGATCCGCTGCTACATCCGCGATCCCGACGGTTACATTATCGAGGTCGGACAGAGCACGACCCTCACCTACGGATAACGGTCGGTCACAAGAAGTCTGGCGCGCCTGACTCTGCCTCAGCGATCCAGGACACCAAGCGTTACCTCGAAGACTTCGATCGGGTGGAGAAAGCCGCGAAGTCCGACCAGGAGTTGTTTGATCGGATGACAGAGCTGTACCCGTATTGGGTAGCCAATCAGTCGCGGTTGATGTTTGGATTCCCAGGGGCATAACCCACATCCGTCGTTTCAAAGTAGATGTGACTAGCAGAGACTCGGGGGTAAGGGAGCTCGAGGAACCCCCGGAACTTTGCGAGCATTCAACTAACTGAAAGGGAGACTGCATGCCAACGATTACGACCAAGGACGGCGTTGAGATCTTTTACAAGGACTGGGGTTCGGGCCAGCCGATCGTGTTCAGCCATGGCTGGCCGCTTTCGGCGGATGACTGGGATAACCAGATGATGTTCTTTCTGAGCAGGGGCTATCGCGTGATCGCGCACGACCGGCGTGGGCATGGACGCTCGACGCAGGTGGCCGATGGGCACGATATGGATCATTATGCCGACGACCTGGCGGCGCTTACGGCGCATCTGGGTTTGAAAAATGCGATCCATGTTGGGCATTCAACCGGCGGCGGTGAGGTAGTGCACTATCTCGCCCGGCGTGGGCAGCAGGACGTGTACAAGGCCGCCATCATTAGCGCGGTGCCGCCCCTGATGTTGAAGACAGATGCCAATCCGAAGGGCCTGCCGAAGTCAGCGTTTGACGATCTGCAGGCGCAGCTTGCGGCCAATCGCTCGAAGTTCTATCGCGACGTCCCGGAGGGGCCTTTCTATGGGTTTAACCGGCCGGGGGTGAAATCCGTTGAGGCCACCATTGCAAATTGGTGGCGGCAGGGGATGATGGGCGGCGCCAAAGCGCACTATGACGGGATTGTGGCCTTCTCGCAGACGGACTTTACCGAGGACCTGAAGAAGATCACGATTCCGGTGCTGGTGATGCATAGCGAGGACGACCAGATCGTTCCGTACGTGGCAGCCGGGCCGAATTCGGCAAAGCTGCTGAAGAACGGGACGCTGATTACGTATAAGGATTTCCCGCATGGCATGCCCACTACCCAGGCCGACAGGATCAACGCCGACCTGCTGGCATTCCTCAAGAAGTGAATATATCGGCGCTCAGTGAACATCCTGTCAGTCCGCAATTGTCCGTATCTCGGGAGAACAGGCTCGATTTCAAAAAGGAGAACAAAAATGGCAACGAAAGGAAAAGTCTTAGTGCTGGTATCGAGCGGTCGCGGTTTGCCCTTGAAAGATGGCAAGGTTTATACCGGCGCCGGCTACTACTTAAACGAGCTTACCGTTCCGGTTCGCGCCCTCATGAAGGAGGGCTACGAAATCACTTTCGCCAACCCCAAAGGCAACGCGCCCCAGGTGGATGTGCATTCCGAGGTCCCGGATTTCTTCGGCGGGGACGCGGCCAAGCTTGAGGACTATATGCTGTTCCGCGACGGCCTGAAGGGGCTCAGAGATCCAAGCCGCATCGCGGATGTCATCGCATCGGGCCTGGATCAATATGACGCCGTATTCGTCCCCGGAGGGCATGGTCCGATGATCGATCTTCTCGATGATCCCGACGCCGGCATCGTGATGAGGCACTTTCATGAAACATCCAAGCCGACGGCAGTGCTCTGCCATGGGCCGATTTCACTTCTCTCAGCTCTTCCCAACTCGAAGGAGTTCGTTGCAGCGCTGAGTTCGGGCGATGTCGCTCGCGCGCAAGAAATGGCGAAGGGTTGGATCTACGCCGGATATAAGATGACCATCTTTTCCACCGCGGAAGAGAAGCAGCGAGAGCCGCTCGAGATTGAAGGGAAGGTTCTCTTCTACCCCGACTTCGCCTTGCGTACGGCGGGCGGTGACGTAAGTGTGGCCGCTCCATGGCAGAGCTACGTCCTTCAAGATCGCGAGCTGATTTCAGGTCAGAACCCTTTCTCTGATCAAGCGCTTCTGAAACTTCTTCTACCAGCGCTCAGTGAGAAGAAGAGG
>DATGIB010000009.1:0-95951 GCA_035307485.1 Candidatus Sulfotelmatobacter sp.
CTCGGTCGCAACACCTTCCGCGGGCCCGGGTTTCATGACTTTGACTTTGCGGTGGTCAAAGACACTCCCTTTGGACACAGGGGCAACGCGGAAATGGGGACGGTGGAGTTTCGCGCGGAATTCTTTAACGTCTTCAATATCGTCAACTTCGGACTGCCGTCGAACATCCTGCGGGGAAGCGGATTTGGCATCATCAGCAAGACGGCTGGGACGTCGCGGCAGATTCAGTTTTCACTAAAAGTAATCTACTGACCGGGCGGAGCCCAAGCGACAAATTTATCCGACGCACAAAGTGGAGCCTCGGCGGCGGGAACTTTTCCCAGGACTTGTGTTTGATCTAGGTGCCTATGCTGCTCCTTCGTGTTGTCGGATTATTTTTGGCGACTTCGGTTTCATTCGCTCAAGGTTCCCCGGACCAGGCGAAGGAAACAGAACCGGCGCAGGCATCCTTGACGGCTGACGCGATTATGGCGCACGTCGCTGAAAACCAAGACCGGAGCGAGGCACTGCGCAAGCAATACGTTTACCAGCAGCGCTCGCACGTGGTTAGCCACAAGCCTAAAGGCGGCCGGCTGCAGCGCGAGGAAACAGCGGACTATGACGTCACGCCGACGTCAGACGGAACCGAAAAGCAGCTCAAGCATATTACCGGCCGCTACTGGAATAAGGGAAAGTACGAGACGTTCGAGTCGAATCAGGAGCCTGACGCCGACGGTCTCGACGCTAGCCTGGTCAGGACCTTCCGCGACGACCTAATGGATGACAAAAGCAAAGATGGCCTGGGCAAGGATCTATTTCCCCTGACCAGTGAGAAGCAGAAGGATTACAAGTTCACGTTGCTGGGTCGGGAAGTGGAGGATGGACGCAGCGTTTACCACATCGGCTTCCGGCCCAAAGACAGTCACGACATTGCGTGGGCCGGCGAAGCCTACATTGACGAAGCGGAGTTTCAGCCGGTGCGCGTGTTCACCAAATTGTCGCGGCGCCTTCCGCTTATGGTGCGAACCTTGCTGGGAACGGACGTGCCCGGCCTGGGATTCAATGTCGCCTACAAGCGACAGGAGGGTGGCGTGTGGTTTCCGGTGAGCTTCGGCACGGAATTCCGGTTGCACGCAGTATTCTTCATCAACCGCGATATTTCGGTGTCGCTGCAGAATACGGGTTTTCAGCGTACCCATGTGGAGAGCAAGATGAAGGTGATTGGGCCGGTGGACTGACGCTCGGGACTGGTTCAGATGCGACGAATCCGCAGAGACCGCTGCCTCAGCAAAAATCTAGTCGCCGCTGGCGTGGTTCTGCGACGGGACTAAGACCAGGCGCGGACGGGACGATTGAGGCTGCGATGCGGGGCCGAAGGCGTGGAGAATACAGATGACGGCGGCGTAGGCGGCGAAAATCCCGAAACTGACCGAGGCGACGACGGTAGCGAAGAGAATGATGGGCATCAAGAGCGAGTTCACGGTCGACCAACCTTTATCGAAGCTGTTATCGGATGCACTGCCCGTAACATCCGTATAGTTACTTCTTTCAACAGGGCGAATCTTCTATCTAGTCAATTCAATCTAACCGCGTTGACGCTCCCCGCTGTTGACGACTAAGATACGGAGTAGAGCTGTGCATTCCCACTTTCGAACAATTCTGGTCACCCGTCGAGATTACGGAAGGGAAACCACCCCGGGAAGATAATGGCGATTACGAAGATCTCGGTCCGGGGCGCCCGGCAACACAATCTGAAAAACATCGACGTGGAGATTCCACGTAACGCTCTCACCGTTGTCACCGGGTTGAGCGGCTCGGGGAAATCTTCGCTGGCTTTTGACACGATTTATGCCGAGGGCCAGCGACGCTATGTTGAGACTTTGTCGGCCTATGCGCGGCAGTTTTTGGATCAGATGGAACGTCCGGATGTCGATGCAATCGATGGACTTAGCCCGTCCATCTCGATCGAGCAGAAGACTACTAGCCGCAGCCCCAGATCGACTGTCGGAACGATCACCGAGATCTACGATTACCTTCGCCTGCTCTTCGCTTCGATCGGAGTGCCGCATTGTCCCAAGTGCGGACGAGCGATCAGCCGACAGTCCGCTGACCAGATTGTCCAAAAGGTCATGGCGCTTACGCCGGAAGACCGTGTCATGGTGATGGCCCCTATCGTCCGGGGGCGCAAGGGCGAGTTCAAGAAGGAAATGGAGACGCTGGTCAAGCACGGGTATTCGCGAGCGCGGATTGACGGCGAACTCGTGAACCTGGATGACGAGATCAACCTTGATAAACGGAAGAATCACACAATCGAGGTTGTCATCGACCGGCTTCTGGTCAAGCCGGGCATTGAGCATCGGCTTGAGATGTCCGTCGGCCTGGCGATGAAGTTGGCTGGCGGTTTGGTGCAAGTTGCCGTGGTCGGTGGCGAGGAGCATTTGTACTCGGAAAAGCTGGCATGCCCGGATTGCGGCATCAACGTGCCGCAACTGGAGCCCCGGTCGTTCTCATTCAACAGCATGTACGGAGCGTGTCCCGAGTGCCACGGGCTGGGCAGCAAATACGATTTCGATCCCGCGAAGGTGATTAGCGACTGGTCGAAGCCGCTGCTCGATGGCGGACTGGGTCCGGGGTCGGCGTCGCAGAATCTGATTCACCAGTTGCAGATCGTGTCTGCCGCTTACAGCATCGACCTGAACACTCCGTTTGAGAAATTCCCGGAAAAGGTGCAGGACTTCCTGCTCAACGGCGAGCAAGGCCGCGGGGGGCGGACCGGGTTTCACGGAATATTCGGATATCTGAAGCAGAATCTGGAAGAGTCAAGTTCCGAGGGATATCGCGACTGGCTGATGGACCACATGTCGGCGACGGAGTGTCCGGTGTGCCACGGCAAACGGCTGCGGCCTGAGAGCCTCGCGGTCAAAGTAAATGGAATGTCGATCGCCGATTTTACGGCGATGCCCGTTTCGCGAGCACAGGAAGTCGCGCAGGCGATCAAACTGGTGGGGCGTGAAGCCGCGATTGCCGGACGCGTGATGCATGAAGTCGTGGAGCGCCTGCAGTTCCTGAATGCGGTGGGGCTGGGGTATATCTCGCTCGATCGCTCGGCGGCGACTCTGTCCGGCGGAGAAGGGCAGCGCATTCGGCTGGCGACCCAGATTGGATCGAAGCTGCGCGGCGTGCTGTATGTGCTCGATGAACCCTCGATTGGATTGCATCATCGCGACAACGGTCGTCTGCTGAATGCGCTGGAGAATCTGCGCGACCTGGGCAACACCGTGCTCGTGGTCGAGCACGACGAGGAAACCATCCGGCGGGCGGACTATGTAGTCGATCTTGGGCCGGGAGCCGGACGGCATGGCGGAGATCTCGTCGCGCGTGGAACGCCGGAAGAGATCATGCGCGAGCCGCACTCGCTGACCGGGGCGTATATCTCGGGAAGGACTTCGATTGCGATGCGTCCGGAGCGGCGGCAGGCGAATGGCGCCGCGCTGACGATTCTGGGCGCGAAGGAAAATAATCTCAAGAATCTCGACGTGGCATTTCCGTTAGGCGTAATGACGGTGGTGACGGGCGTTTCCGGATCCGGCAAATCGACGCTGGTGAATGACATTCTGTATCGTGCCCTGGCGCGGCAGCTTTACCGGTCGCGAGAGAAGGCGGGAGAGCACAAGGCGATTTCGGGCGCGGAGAATATCGACAAGGTCATTCGCATCGATCAGTCGCCGATCGGGCGCACGCCGCGATCGAATCCCGCGACCTATACCGGGGTGTTTACCGCGATCCGTGATTTGTATGCGATGTTACCGGAGTCGCGCGAGCGCGGGTACAAGGCGGGACGATTCTCGTTTAACGTCTCCGGCGGCCGCTGCGAGGCTTGCCAAGGCGAAGGGCAGCGGAGAATCGAGATGAATTTTCTGCCCGATGTTTACGTGCTGTGTGAGGTGTGCGGGGGGCGGCGTTACAACTCGGAAACGCTGGCGGTGAAGTACAACGGATACTCGATCGCCGATCTGCTGGAGATGCCAGTTTCCGATGCGCTACCGATTCTAGAAAACATTCCGCAGGTGAAGCAAAAGTTGCAGACACTTGTGGACGTCGGGCTGGGATACATCCATTTGGGGCAGTCGGCGGTGACGCTCTCCGGCGGCGAGGCGCAACGCATCAAGCTGGCGCGAGAGTTGAGCAAGCGGCAGACGGGAAAGACGGTCTATTTGCTGGACGAACCGACGACCGGGCTGCACTTCGATGATGTCAGGAAGCTGCTCGACGTGCTGCACCGTTTGACCGATCTTGGGAACTCCATCATCATCATCGAGCACAATCTGGATGTGATCCGCAACGCCGACTGGATCATCGATCTCGGTCCCGAGGGCGGGGAGAATGGCGGCCGCATCGTCGCCCAAGGCACGCCCGAGCATGTGGCGAAGGCTAAGAAATCGTATACGGGACAAGCGCTGGCCGAGTATTTTGGGAAATCAGCAGCCAGTACACAGTAGCGAGCCTGGTACCGAGACCGCAAAGGCTGATTGTTGATTGACGATTTGCGATTGCCGATTGAGTTGATTTCAAAGCGTCGGCCGGAACAATCAGTCGGCAATCGATCAGCAATCGAAAATCAGCAATCGAAGGGACGTGTTCTCTGTCAGCACCTGATAATTCTCAACTTCAATCGGAACCTCTTTCTCAGCGAGAAGAACGAATTTCGGTGAGTAAGGCAGAGGCGTTCGCCGCTGACGCGGTCCCCGTCCCGGCCTCCATCGCGCCGAACGTTGAAGCGGCGGCGATCGGGATGGCTGTGCCGATTCCATCGCGAGATCCGGCGTGGAGCGGTTGGGACGTTCTGCTGATCGCGGCGCTTACGCTGGTGACAATTGTGGTGTCGGTTGCCTGCCTTGGTATTGCTGCGCACCTGATCTGGCCGGAAGTAAACCTGAACAGCATGGCCCCGATGATTGCCCTGGTGGCGCAGCTGGTGGCGTACCTGGTTGTGGCATTGTTCATGGTGATGCTGGTGGAGGGGAAATATCACGTCCGCTTCTGGCAGGCGATCCGATGGAACTGGCCGAGTCCAGGCTGGCGAATGGCCGCGCTGGGTACGGGAGTCCTATTGCTGCTCTCCATCAACCTCATCGCGCACTTTCTGCCAATGCCAAAGAGCACGCCGTTCGACGAGTTCTTCTCGCGTCCCCGCGACGCTTACCTGATTGCCGTATTCGCCGTGACGCTCGGGCCGTTTATGGAAGAGCTTTTCTTCCGAGGTCTGCTCTATCCGGTGCTGGCGCGGCGGTTGGGTTTGTTTTGGGGAATCGTGCTGACAGCGTTGCCATTTGGCTTGGTGCACATGTTCCAGTACGGGTATGCGTGGGGAGTGGTGCTGTTGATCTTCCTGATGGGAGTGGTATGTACCGTGGTCCGGGCCACGACCGGTTCGGTGGCTGCCAGCTTTCTGGTGCATGTGGGGTACAACGCTACCGAAATGGTCGCGCTCATGGTAGCGACTGACGGGTTTCGACACATGGAGAAGGCTGCGTTGTTGTGGAGTTGACGATATTCGGAGGCGCAGGCGCCTCCGCGACAGCCGAGCGCATTGCCAGCGCTACCTGGGTCTATTTGCTGTACTGGTTCTTCTTCTTATCCGCGTGGCGCTCCAGGCCTAGCTGAATCAGGCGGTCAATCAGTTCCGCATAGGGAAGGCCTGACGCCGCCCACAGCTTGGGATACATGCTGATCGAGGTGAATCCCGGCATGGTGTTGATCTCGTTCAGATAAATCTTGCGCGTCTTAGGATCCATCAGGAAATCGACACGCGACAGGCCGGAGCAATCGACAGCTTTGAATGCGCGGATCGCGAGTTCCTGCACCTTTTTCGTCTCCGATTTCGAAAGCTTGGCTGGAATAATGAGCTGCGAGCCCTCGTCGAGATATTTCGCCGTGTAATCGTAGAACTCTTTGCCCGGGACAATCTCGCCGGGGACGGACGCAATCGCGTCGTCATTGCCGAGCACCGAGCATTCGATCTCGCGGGCCTTATTCTTTTTTCCTCCGACGCCTTGTTCGATGACGATCTTGCGATCGAACTTTGCGGCCTCCTCGATGGCAGGCCCGAGCTCCTTGCGGTCGTGGGCCTTGCTGATGCCCACCGATGATCCAAGGTTCGCTGGCTTCACGAACAGCGGATACTTCACTTTGCTTTCGACCAGCTTCTGAATCTTCTTCGGCTCTTTCTCCCAGGCGCTGCGCAGGATGGTGACGTGCTTGACGATGGGGATTCCTGCGGCCAGGAACAGGGACTTCATGATGTCTTTGTCCATGCCGGCCGCGGAGCCGAGGACTCCCGCGCCGACGTAGGCGATGTCGGCGAGCTCGAGCAGGCCCTGGATAGTGCCATCTTCGCCGAAGGTGCCATGCAGCACCGGGAAGATGACGTCGACATTAATCGCGCGATCGCTGGCGCGGCGAAGCGGGGAAGAATCGCTCTGAAAAGGGACCAGGCCGCTTTCGCGATGAACGGGCTCCGGCGGGACGACGACGTATTCGCCCTGCGCCAAGACGGCGGCAGCCGAGGTAGTCGCTGGATCTCCGGCACGAAGAGCGCGCGATTCATGGAGGGGCTTGCCTGCGAGCAGATTTTCGGCGCTCTCGGCCGTCAGCCAGCGCCCTTCCTTGGTGATCCCGATGGGAACAACTTCGTACTTTTCTTTATCGATGGCTTTGAGAACCGAGGCGGCTGAGAGCAGGGACACTTCATGCTCTCCGCTGCGGCCGCCGAAGAGGATGCCGACGCGAAGCTTTTTCATGACTTTTCAGTTTGGACGGAGGGGCTCTAGGCGTCAATCGCAGGGATGGTTCGGGCAATCCGATGAGTCGTAAACGGACTCGTGCATTCCGAGTGGCGATGTTTACTTTTATTTACTGTAAATAAACTTGACTATGCTGATTGTTGACTATAATCTCCGCCCATGACTGAAGAAAACATCAATAACGCCGAAAAGAAGCCTTGGTTTGAAGACGTGTCATTGCCAGTCCTGCTCCGACACGCGCGCGCAGCCTATGGAGGAGCGATGCGGAAAGCGCTCGCTGAAGGGGGATTCGACGACATTCCAGGCAATGGCCTGTATGTGATCGGGGGGCTTGCGCTTAATAGTGACGACCATCCTCTGAGCCAGCTCATCAAGGAGTTGCGGGTTTCAAAGCAGGCTGCGGGGCAGCTTGTCGACACACTCGTCAACCGCGGCTACCTCGATCGGCAAATGGACAAGAATGACCGGCGCAAGCTGACTGTGACGCTGACGGAACGCGGTCGAGCGGCCGCGGAGGTTCAGCGCCAGGCTCGCGAGAAGGTCGACACCGAGCTGGCCGGGTGTGTTGGACTAGAGGATATTTCGCGCACTCGCCGAACCTTGGCGGTATTAGCTCATATGGGTGCGGAGATCCGAGGCGATGCGGACGAAGAGCCGTGACGTCCAGGCGAGCTTTTTCTCGCGCCGGAGAGACGGGGGCGGCTCTCCATCCATAAAAGCTAGAGGATCTTTTTGCCGAAGGCTGATAGCGCCAACTCTACCGCCAGATCAGCGGTGCGGTTGTGCTCGTCGATCACTGGATTTACTTCCACGATTTCGAAGCTGAGCATGCGGCTGTGGTCGGCGATGATCTCCATGGCGAGGTGGGCCTCCCGATAGGTCGCGCCACCCCGGACCGGAGTGCCTACGCCCGGGGCGTCTTCGGGGTCAACCCAGTCCATATCGAGCGAGATGTGATAGCCGGCGGTGCCGCGTCCGGCCATGCGAAGGGCTTCTTCCATGACGGTGCGCATGCCGCGCTCGTCGATGTCGCGCATGGTGAAGACACCGATGCCGGCGCGGCGTACGTTTTCTTTCTCCACCGAATCAATGTCGCGCACTCCGACGAGCACGCAATTCTCCGGATGCACCTTGGGAGAAAAGTCGTAGATCTTCCCGAGATCGGAAGGCCACAGTCCCATCAGCGCCGCGAGGGGCATGCCGTGCACGTTGCCGCTGGGAGAGGAATCGGGAGTATTGATATCGGTGTGAGCGTCGATCCAGATGAGGCCGACGCGCTGGTTCTGGCGACGGTAGAATTCGGCCACGCCGGAGACCGTGCCGGCAGCCATGGAATGGTCGCCGCCGAGTGCAAGCGGAACTTGCCCGGCCTCCAGGGCTTTCAGCACCAGTTCGGCGTGCTTGGTGCAGGTCGCCGTGATTTCCTTCAGGTATTTCGCATGCGGATCGCCCGCCCGTTTTTGTTCCGGGATGGCGACGGGAACGTTGCCGCCGTCTTCGACTACGTGTCCTAGCTCTTCAAGGCGTGCTTCGAGTCCCGCGACCCTGACGGCCGACGGACCCATGTCGACGCCACGGCGTGACTGGCCGAGATCAAGAGGAACACCAATGACGCGAATTTTGCGAGGAGAACTGGACGAGATCGGCGTGCTGTTTATCATCATCGTCTCAATCGACAGGGACTGAGGGGGATTCTGTAATTGGCAATTTGTAATTTAGAAACTGTGAACTGCCGCTCAACTTATCAAATTACAAATTAGCAAATCTTACGGGTAGAGCCGGTACAACATTCTCGGGAACGGAATCGTTTCGCGGACGTGATCGAGGCCGCAAATCCAGGCTACGGCACGCTCAATGCCCATGCCAAAGCCCCCGTGAGGCACGGTGCCGAACTTACGCAAATCGAGATACCACTTGAACGCTTCTTCCGGCAGACCATGCTCGTGGATGCGCTGCAGCAGAAGTTCGTGAGAAGCCATACGTTGCGATCCGCCGATGATTTCTCCGTAGCCCTCGGGGGCCAGAACATCGACGCATAACGCGAGCTCGGGACGCTGCGGATCGGGCTCCATATAAAACGCCTTCACCTTGGCTGGGTAGCGATGGACCATGACCGGCTTGTCATACTGCGCGGACAAGTAGGTTTCATCGGGCGAGCCGAGGTCGCCGCCCCATTCGAATTTCTGCTCCAGTGCGCCCTTGGCGTGACCTTCCTGGAGATTTTTGACGGCATCGTCGTAGCTGATGCGCGGGAAAGGCGGCACGACTTTTTCCAATTTAGAGATGTCACGGCCAATCGTCTGCAGGTCATTGCGCCTGCGCTCCAGGCAGCGCTTTACGATGAAGCTGATCAGGCCTTCCGCGATGTCCATCACGTCATCGAGGGTGGCGTAGGCGACTTCCGGTTCGACCATCCAGAATTCGGTGAGGTGGCGGCGGGTCTTGGACTTCTCCGCACGGAAAGTTGGGCCGAAGGAATATACCTTGCCGAGCGCCATCGCGGTGGCTTCTGCATACAACTGGCCGGATTGCGTGAGGTATGCCTGGTCATCAAAGTAGTCGACCGGGAAGAGCGTCGTGGTGCCTTCGCACGCCGCGGGTGTGATGATCGGCGGGTCAGTCAGCGTGAAGCCATGCTCGTCGAAATAATCGCGGGCGGCCTTGATGATCTCCGCGCGCACCCGAAGGATCGATGCCTGTCGCTGCGAGCGCACCCACAGGTGGCGATGCTCCATGAGGAAGTCGGTGCCATGTTCCTTGGGCGTGATCGGGTAAGGATCCGACTCGGGCACGCGTTGCACGACTTGGACGTTGACGACGTCGAGTTCATATCCTCCGGGAGCACGCTTGTCGGCGCGGACCTTGCCTTCGACGATCACGCTCGATTCCTGCGTCAGCGTCTTGATCGCGTCGAAAACTTCCGGGGTGACAGCATTCTTGGGAACGACGCCTTGAATAACTCCGGAGCCGTCACGGAATTGGGGAAAGAGAAGCTTTCCGCTCTCGCGCAGGTTATAAAGCCAGCCGCGGATGGTGACCGATTGGCCGTCGTGCTTGCCGATTTCTGCGATGGTAGTGACAGGTGACATATGGTGAAGTGCGCGGGTTTCAGTTTGCACAGTTTCAGGGTTTCAAAGTTACGAATGTTAACGACAGACCTGAGGCTCGAATTTGCAGCGTTGAAACCTGAACCTTGAAATTCTGAAGCTGAAACTCTGAACCTTGCAGCTTTGAAACCTAAGTTGTTTCCAGCTTCTCGAACGCTCCCGGCAGCTTCTCCAGCGGATTCACTTTGTCGTCGTGCTCCAGCTCCAGCAGCAGGGGAGGAGCCTGGGGCGCCGAGCGCAGTAACTCCATGGCTTCCTTCCAGTCAATCGTCCCCTGGCCGGGCCACAGGTGCGAATCTTTGTCGCGGGCGTTGTCGTGAACGTGTGTGGACTTGATGTGCGGGCGCAGAACCTCGAATGACTCCCGTACCGAACTCACAAGATGGGCGTGCCCAAAGTCGAAGCACACTCCAACGTCGTCGAAGTGCGCCTGGTGAATCAGTTCGACCAGCTTGTCGGGCGTCGCCAGTTCGCTGGGAGTGTTCTCGAGCAGGATGCGCACGCCCAGAGGTTTGGCGAAGGCGCGCAAGTGCTCAATCGAGGTCATCGCCGCTTCAAACTTCTTTTCGCTGAATGTCTCGTTGGATACGCCCAGGTGTTGAATAAGAAAGCGGAACGGAATCTGCTCGGCGATTTCGAGAGCGCGCTTGATCTCGTCCATGGCATCGACGCGGTGAGCGCGGTCGGTCGAGCTGACGTTCACCGGTGGAGCGCCGGCGCGGCCCCACTCATAGTCCGCATAGAGCGGGGAATGGACGGAGTTCAGAGGAATTCCGCTGCCGCGGAACCACTCGGCGATTTCCTTGACGTGCTGCTTCCGGTTGGCATAGTCGAGGTGCTGCCGGGCCGCGAAAATTTCGATGGCCTGCACGCCGCTTCGCGCCAGCCCATCCAGAATCCCCGGGTGCAGGCGCTCTTTCACAAACAGGTAAGTGGAAACCGCTTTCTGCATAGATAGAAAAATTCTGAATGAAGATTGTCGATTGTTGAATGAAAAGACCGGCTGGCGACTTTCAATCAACAATCAACGTTCAAACATTCGACAATCCACTAGTATCCCACAGCTTTGCCGTGGTTCCGCCCGTCACTGGCGCCAAGGCGAATGCCGCTCTTCTCATCCACGGCGATGCATTCGGCATCGCTCCAGTAGGACGAAACCTCGCTGCCATCGTGCAGGCCGATCTGCACCTTGTATCCCATGTTCTGCAGGGCATCGACGGTGTCGGGAGAGAACCACCTCTCCACGTTCACCACGTCGGGCAGCCATTGGTTGTGGAAGCGCGGTGCATTCACGGCTTCCTGAATGTTCATCCTGTAATCGACGACTCCCATCAGAACATTGGCGACCGTAGTAATGATTTTGGAGCTTCCCGGCGAACCGAGCACCAACACCGTTTTTCCGTCGTGCACGACGATGGTGGGGGTCATCGACGAGAGCGGGCGTTTCCCCGGTCCGATGGCATTTGCCGCACCTTGAATCAAGCCGTCGGCGTTGGGCACTCCAGGCTTGGCGGAGAAGTCGTCCATTTCGTCATTGAGCAGGAAGCCCAGACCGTCCGCGGTTACGCGAGATCCAAACCAGTCGTTGATCGTTGTGGTTACAGAAACCGCGATTCCTTCCTCATCCACGACGGAATAATGCGTTGTGTGTTGCGATTCATGGGGAGCGGCGACTGGCGGGTGGGATGCCGCCACCTGCTCCAATTCGTTGAACACGCCGGGACGCTTCAATTCCTTGCTGAGGCTGGCGTGGCTCGGGTCGATTGTGTCCCGCCACGCAGCGGCGTATTTCTTGTCGATGAGTTGAGCCACCGGAATCTTCGAATAGTCGGGATCGCCCAGAAACTCCGCGCGATCAAAAAAGGCGCGGCGGAAAGCTTCCAGGATGAAATGCATCGACTGGGCGGAGCGGTTCTGCATGCGGGCGAGATCGAAGCCTTCAAGGATATTGAGAGATTCGATCAGCACGGTTCCGCCAGAGGAAGGCGGGGGCGCGCTGTAGACTTCGTATCCGCGGTAGGTGCCGTGGACCGGTTCACGTTCCTTGACCTCATAGTTCGCGAGATCGTCGACGGTGATGATGCCTCCGCCCTTTTGCACGGCAGCGGACAGATCGCGCGCCAGGGCGCCGTGATAAAAATCGTCTGGTTTCTCAGCGATGCGTTCGAGCGTATGAGCCAGGTCGGGCTGGCGGAAAATATCCCCAGGCTTGTAGTAGTCGCCATTGCGCTGAAATACGCGCCGCGATTCGGGATAGTTTGCCAGGTGCGGATCATGCAGGTCGGCGGCTTCATCCCAGCATAAGGCGTATCCCTCCTTCGCCAACCGAATGGCGGGAGCGATCACCTGCTTGAGGGAGAGCTTGCCCCACTTCTTTTCGGCAGTCACGAGTCCGGCGACAGATCCGGGAACTCCGACAGCTTTGTAACCATACTCGCTGGCGCCTTCGATGACGTTACCCTGCGGATCCAGGTACATATCGCGGGTCGCCTTGGCCGGGGCCTTCTCGCGGAAATCGAGAAAGTGAGTTTTGCCATCGGCCATGCGAATGAGCATGAATCCGCCACCACCGATATTTCCGGCCGCGGGGTGAACCACGGCCAGGGCAAAACCGGTAGCCACCGCGGCGTCGACGGCGTTTCCGCCCGCGCGCATGATGTCGACCCCAACCTGCGACGCGAGTTCATGAACGCTGACGACGATCGCGTGCTGGGCGGGGACAGGTTGGGTAGCGGCAGCGGCCTGATGCGCAGCGGACAACAGCAGTCCGGCAACCAGTAAAAAAGACGCTGTTTTTCGCGGAAATCGCATTCGATTGGAGGAGCGCTGAACCCGGGCCGATCCTTGAGGCTAGCCGAGGGAGCGTGCGGAGTCAAATGCTGGAAGGGCGTGAGATCTCGGGGCGGTCATTCGATTTGCGCGGCTATGTTCCGCGCGGTGGAGGGCCAGATGGGGCGCTTCGGTTTCTTTCCGAGATCAGCCACAGTTCGGCCTCCCGGGCATCGCGGAAGACGCGGATCGCGCGGAAATGATCGCCAGCGAATGCCTCGAAAATCCTCATCATGCCGAACATGGCGTCGCGAGTGGCGACGATGGCACAGGCCCCGAATCGGATTTTCTTGGTCAGGTTTCCGATTACAGATGTGATGCTGCTCAATTGGCTGACGGCAGGCAGCGTATCCGCGTTGCTGACGTCGAGCAGCACGTCAAGACCGCCGGTACAGGCAGGATCGGCGCGTAGGGCTTGAAAGTGATTCAACACGTCCTCAAACCTGAGCGGACTCTCGCAAACGGTACGGATCACTCCCGCTTCCGAGTCGACGCTGTAGGTCACTGGCATGACCTCAAACTCCGGGCCCGAGCTTAGCACGCGCCGGGAATTGCTATGTCAGCAAGAGAAAAATATTCGGTTGTGCGAACTACCTGGTGCGCCGCCTTCGACCGGGGCGATGGGCACTGCGCGGTCCTGCGCTGCGCTTCCTTGTGCTGGATGCAGATTTGCGCTTGGAAGGGCGACCTTTTGGAGCCTTGGCCGCTACCATCTCGTACGACTGGCGCACAAGGTCCTCGAGTTCGCGATTGTTCAAAGCGTCAAGGCGGTCGAGAAGCACCCACTTAAAGCGGCCAACGTAGGGAGCCGGGCGAACGCCATCTCGCTCGATCAGTTCGGCGAAGGTTTCGGGGTTGCACTTGAAACATAATTTCGTCGGCACGGCGGCGAGTCCGACGATGGCGAAGATCTTCCCTCCAACCTTGAAGCAGAGGTCATCTCCCCACTGCACCCTTTCGGTGGCGCCGGCAAAATCGAGGCAGTATTTGCGAATCTCATCGATGTTCATCGTCTGCTCCTCCTGCACACCGCTCCGGCAACCGAGTCAGGGATTCCGCGCCAAAAAGCCTTTCAACCTCTCTTTTACTCCCGGCCATTCCGAAGCGGTGATGGAGTAGCGGGCGGAGTCGCGGGCGATGAAATCGGCTGCCATGCGGTGTGCACGGAGAATTCCCTCGAACTTCGCGCCCATGCGTTCCATGGCCGCCCGCGACCGCTCGTTGCGAGCATCAGTGTGCAGACAGATGCGCAGGGCATTCCAAACTTCAAAGGCGTACCGGAGGAGGAGGAACTTCGATTCGGTGTTCACCGCGGTGCGGATTGCGGAGCGCGCGTACCAGGTGTAGCCGATCTCACCTGCGTCGGGGACACTGCGTCCATGCAGCGAGTGTCCCGCGGGCCATGCCCAATATTCCAGATTAAAGAAGCGGGTTGAGCCGATCACCGCGCCGTCTGACAGCCTGATCACGGCGAAGGGGATAGCAGTGTCGGCGTCACGGGCTGAAAGTGCAGCGTTGATGTAGGCCAACGCCTCGGCGACTCCCTGTGGGACCGGGCTCCACTTATAAAGAGCAGGGTCGGCCGCGGAAGCGGTTGCCAATCCTTCGGCATGATGGCGCTCCAGCGGTTCGAGCCGGACATGATTCCCCACGAGCACGGGCTGCGTCTGCATCGTCCTATTACTATGCAGGCAGCGAGCCGGGCTCGCAACCCGGACAGAGAAATGAAGGCCCTCCGACGAGCTAGTGCGATAGCGGCTTTATTACCGTTGCCTTGCTGTAGGCAACGCGAAAGCCGAGCCGCTCCGCATTTCGCTGCGAGGTGGTGCCGCCTTGCGTCACAACGACGGCATACTCGCATCCTGCCTCGGCGGCTGCGGCCATGCGCGTCCGCAGCAGCGCCGTCTGCAGTCCCCGCCCGCGATATTCGGTCAAAGTTCCCGCTCCGCAGAGTGCAAACACTCGATAGGGCCGGATGACCAGACCAGTTCCGCAAGCGACGAGCTTTCCGTCGACCGAGGCCACGAACCCGAGGCCTCCCATCTGGTAGAGAGGCGTGATCAATCCACGGTATGGCTCCGGTGCGCCATCGGGGAAGAATGCGTTTCCCACGATGAGGCCGGTGGCGTCGGCTTCGTCGGGCCGGACGGGGCGCACCTCACAAGCCGGCGGCGCATCAGGGAAGCTTTCGTTGGGGTCGAGCTTGCGGTAAAGGACGTTGTTCAGTTCTGCGATTGAGTAGCCGCGCGCTTTGAACATCTCGAATACTTCCGGCCGATGCATCGGGCACAGGTCAACCTGCGATGGAGCGTTGTGAGCGCGGTAAAACTCCTCGATGCGATCGAGATCAGAGGCGGTAAGAGGCTGATCGAGCCCGACTCCGGTAGCGCGGCCGATGGGCGATCCCAGTCCGGCGAAGACCATGTGTCCGCCGCTGATTTCCTCGACGGCAGCGCCGAGTTCGGGACGCGTTTGTTGAAACACGCGCGCGTATTCCACTTGTGGCATTTCTTCGCACGATTCGAGGCGGCGCGCGAATGCATTATCGACGAATTGCATGTGAGGAAGTCCTTTCCAGTTTGGCAAAGCACGAGGTCGGAGCATGCGCGGATAGGTCCACGCTAATCGCTCACCGATGCGGCAGGGTCGATTAAAGGACGGCGGTCATAGGCAGGTGGACAGGGTATCTTGCGGGAGCCTCGAATACAAGAGTGTGGACGAAGGGCGAGCTTCGCTCGATCAGCCAGCCGGTGCAGCTGTCCTTACATGCACCGCATTTAGACCTGCTGGCGGGCTTCGGAGAGGCTTACGGTTACGTCCATCTTCTTCTTGTTTCGGAAGATGGTAATTTTCACCGTGTCGCCGGCGCGATGATTGTTCATCATTTGGGTCAGATCGTCCTCATCCTGAACTTTTTGGTCATCGATGGCTACGATGAGGTCGCCGCCTAGCATGATTGGTGTGTTCCCCAGGTAGGCGCGCTCAGTGCCTGCTCGCAGGCCGGCCTGATCGGCTGAACCCCCTGGAATCACGCGGACGATCAGCAGTCCGTAGTCGGCGGGCAGGCTCAGTTCATCAGCGAGTTCCGGACTGATCGCGATCGTACTGACTCCCAGCGCCGGACGCCGTACCCGTCCGAGAGTAACCAGATCGTTGAGCACGGCCTTGGCAGTATTGATGGGGATGGCGAAACCGATGCCCGAATTCTGCTGGGCGCCGTTGGAGAGAATCATCGTGTTGATACCGATGACTTCGCCATGCCAGTTCATGAGCGGTCCGCCGGAGTTGCCGGGGTTGATGGCGGCGTCGGTTTGAATGGCTTCGTCGATCATAGCGCCATTAGGCTCGCGCACCGGGCGGATCGAACTGACGATGCCGCGGGTCATGGTTCCCGACAAGCCAAAGGGGTTGCCAATGGCGTAGACCTTCTGGCCGACCTGCAGGTTCCGGGAGTCGCCTAGCACTGCTGGAACGAGGTCGGGAGATTTGATCTGAATGACCGCCAGGTCGTGCGACGGATCGGTGCCGATAATATTGGCTTTCAGCTTTTTGCGATTGTGCAGGGTGACTTCCACCTGACGGGCATCGGCAATGACGTGGTAGTTCGTCAGGATGTGGCCTTCCTTGTCGATGACAAAGCCCGATCCCTGGCCTTCCTGAGGCACGAGCCCATAAAAGAAGTCGAAGGCCATGGCGCGCGAGGTGATGTTAACGACCGACGGGATGTTCTTGCGGTAGACGGAAATGTTGTTCTGTTCCTCGCCGTCGAGACTCTCGCCCGGGGCGGCCTCGGTAATCTCCACGTTCGCAGGATGGCTGAGCCAGTTGGGAGGATGAAGGGCGGCCTGGGGGTTCGACCGCCAGGTCGTGAAATAAAAAAATCCGCCAGCAATGGCCAGGGCCAGAATCAGGGGCCGCACGAGTTTCATAGATCGCATCACCTGTTAGACGTACGCACCGGGGAGAGAAAAAGATCCCCAGTTTGATTTTACCGCGCCGCCGGTCCTCAGGCTTTGAGGGCCTGCGCCATCAATTGCTCCCATACCTGTTTTACCTGCTCCTGCGTCTGCGCAATGGACCCTGAATTATCAATCACATAGTCGGCGGCCTTGATCTTTTCCGAATCCGGGAGTTGAGCTGCCATGCGGCGGGCGACTTCGGCGCGCGCCGCCTCAAGAGGAAGCTTCTGCCGGGCGGCAAAGCGGGCCGCACGCTGTTCTTCGTTGCAGGTCACCACGATCAGCCGATCGAAGCGATCCTTGGCGCCGGCTTCTAGAATCAGGGCGGCTTCCACAATGGCAACGCTGCCGGGATTCTGCAGACCGACGGCGTGCATCCACTCCTCCTGGCTCCGGATGACGGCGGGGTGGACGATGCGATTCAGTTCCACAACCCGCGACGTACGGTCGCTGGAGTTTCCGAAGGCCGCCTCGGCCAGCTTGCCGCGGTGAATGGTGCCGTCGGGATTCAAGATCTCTCGTCCGAAATGCCGTACAACCTCGTTATAAACGGACTCCCCCGGCTGCATGAGCGAGTGAGCAATGCGATCGGCCTGCACGAGATGAGCGCCCAGCGAGACGAACATCTCGCCAACCATGGATTTGCCGGACGCGATACCGCCAGTAAGGGCAACTTTCAGCATTTCTTGGAGTGGTTCGATTTTCGATTTCTGGATCGCCGATTGCCGATTGAAAACGTACGGTCCCTCTCTTCCATCGACAAGCGGCAATCGCCAATCGAAAACTTCTTCAAGCGCGGGACAGCTCGGTGACCCTGTGGCCGCGCCGCATCTTTGCCGCTTTCAGAGTATTGAACATCAGCATGGCGATGGTGAGCGGACCGACTCCGCCGGGAACCGGCGTCAGGGCTCCGGCAACTTCGGCGACGTCGGGATGCACGTCGCCGATGAGAGTCGATCCTTTCTTGCGGAAGGTTTCTTCCCGCCTGGCATTGCCGGCAAAGAACTTCTGGAACTCGGTCGCATCTGTGACGGTATTCATGCCGACGTCAATTACCGCGGCGCCGGGCTTCACGAAGTCACGGGTGATCATGCCGGCGCGCCCGATCGCGGCCACCAGAATGTCGGCCCTGCGGCAAACGCCCGGCAAGTCATGAGTGCGAGAGTGGCAAATGGTGACCGTTGCATTCGCGTTTGTCAGAAGCATGGCCGCAGGCTTGCCGACGATATCGCTTCGGCCCACCACTACAGCTTCGCGGCCGGCGATCGGGATGTTACTGCGCTTCAGGATTTCGATCACGCCAGCCGGGGTACAGGGAACAAGTCCCGGTCTTTGAGTGGACAGAAAACCGACGTTCATGGGATGGAAGCCGTCCACATCCTTGGCGGGGTCGACCGCCAGAAGCACTTGCTTGGAATCGACGTGAGCAGGCAGCGGCAGTTGAACGAGGATGCCGTCGATCTCGTCACGCCGGTTCAGGTCCTCGATGACGGCGAGCAGTTCGGCGGTCGTTGCCGACTCAGACGGCGTGTGCTTCTCGCTATGAAGCCCGACTTCTTCGCAGGCCTTAACCTTGCCGCGAACGTAGATCTCCGAGGCGGGGTTATGGCCCACCAAAACGACCGCGAGACCGGGCCGGAGACCAGCCGCCGCCAGGGTTTGAACCTCCGCCGCCACTTCGCTCCGGATTTCCTGAGCGATCCTGGTACCGTCAAGAATTATTGCTGCCATCGTGTTCAAATCTTACACCGCATTCCGTTGCGAATACTCAGTAGCCGGTACCGAGTACCCGGTACCGGGCTTGGCGTACAATGCCTCAATGCTCGCGAAAGATCTGCTGGAAATTCTGGTTTGTCCAGCCTGCAAACAGGCCCTGGAATACCGGCAAAACCCGGAAAGTCTGAAGTGCACGCAGTGCCACCGGGTCTATCCGGTGAAAGACGATATTCCGATCATGCTGATCGACGAGGCGAAGATCGAGGAGTAGGCAAGTTCCGGAAGCTGGTCTTCGCTCGTGCCGTTTCACCCAATTCCCCGAAAGCTAGAGAGTCGGACCGCTGGCCGCTCGTCTGGCTCGCGTGGGTGGTGGTGCAAATCCACCACCTGCCCAAATTCGTTCTGTCAACGGGAGATCAGCCACCGCCGAAGTATGTCCGTAACGGACACAATGTGTCAGTTTTCGGATTACCCGAGGGTACAAAAGGAACTTCGGCGATCTAAAGGGATCTACCGAGCCCGCTGCAACTCCTGATATTTGCAAGGGTTAATTCCCATAATGGGCGTTGGGGAATATATCCCAAAGTCATATGCGATTGCGGCACCTGAATTGCATGCAACTTGGATAGCTGCCGATGAGTCTAATACGGCAGAAGCAGTTAGGTCGGAGTCGGAGGTGATGACGGCCATGAACGAAAAGATGACGATGAACGATAAAGACAGGTTCACGATGACCGAACTGGCGGCCTTGAGGAGCGATCTGCTCCAGGGTGGGATGATCGATTCCTACGAGGCGGCCGAGCTGTTGCAGGTGTTTCTGACAGGCCGTGGGTATGGGGTTTCTCCGAAGGCGGCATTGGATGCGGCGGGCCGCGTCGAAATGGCGGGTTGCGCAATTCCAGTCCTGCAGCACGAATTGGAAAATCTCGCGATGGTGATGTAACGGGCTCCGCACAAGGCGGCGTAGTGAACCGCTTAGTGCAAAATTGAAAAAGCTGCAGCTGGGGTTTGAGCGTTAACACGCGCACGGTGCGCGAAAAGGCACGAAATCCGGCAGCAAGAGTTGCATTCGGCAGTCTGGATAGCGGTCGGAACAAAAATCAGCTATTCCAGTTCCAAAATAGGAAAGCCGGGCCAACCAGCCCGGCTTTATGCTTTCTGCCCTCAGGCCAGTGAAATGTGCGCTTGGGACCCCTGGCGTCTCAGTCACTCTCGAAAACGGACTTACTCGTACCGGAGGCTTTCGACTGGGTCGAGCTGAGCTGCGCGCGCGGCGGGAACCGTTCCGAACAGAATCCCGACGATTGACGACACTGCGATCGCGATGATCGCCGACAGGCCCGAGATCGGGATGCGGTAGTCAGTGAGGAAACGGGCGGAGTAGGGGATCGCGAGGCCGACAATGATGCCGACGAATCCACCGATGACGGAGATCAGGATGGCTTCCGCCAGAAACTGTATCCGAATCTCGCGGTTGGTCGCGCCGATGGCTTTGCGAATGCCAATCTCACGGATGCGGGAGGTCACGGTCGCCAGCATGATGTTCATGATGCCGATGCCGCTAACGATCAGGGTGACCATCGAAACCAGAAACAGAACCCACGTCAGGCCGGTCGCAATGCGGTCCATCATGGCGAGCACCGCGGTGAGATTTTCCACGTTATAGACTGATTCGGCGCGATGGCGGGATTGCAGCACGCGCTTGATCTCGGATGTGGCGGCCGGCACCATCGACGAGTCGGTCATGGAGAAGTACAAGAGCTTGATATTGGGCGTCTCGCTGAAATACCGGCTGACCGAATAGGGAATCAGCATGGTGTTGTCGACAATTTCAGTCTGGCCGAAAGTCTCAACGCGCTCCCGAAACGTGCCTATCACTGTAAACGGCAGCCCGCTGAGCTTGATCACCTTCCCCACTGCCGCAGCGGGTGATCCGTAAAGCTGCCTGGCCATGCGATCAATGATCAGCGCCACTTTGTTGTGGGCCAAGGAGTCTTCCTGGTCGAAGAATCTCCCCGACGGTACGACCAGATTACGCACGCGTGCGTAGTCCGGAGAGACGCCGAGAATTACGAGGTCACGCTCTTTCCCGTTGCCGACGGCAACCCGATCATTGAGCTGGGCTACTGGGCTGGCGGCTTCGATCCCGGGCACGTCCTCAAGGACTTCCTGGAGATCCTCCACCGTGAGTGGATCGGAAGTGCCGCTGCCGATGCGCTGTGCGCCACCCTGGTATTCGGCCCAGATCTCGTTGGTGCCGATGGATTGAATCTGGCCCAGGGCGTATTGCCGCCCGGTCATGCCGATGGTGACGACCAGGATCAGCGAGGCAGTGCCGATGACCATGCCGAGCGCAGTGAGGGCGAATCGCACCTTATTGCTGCAGAAGGTGTCGTAGGCGAAACTCATGATTTCGCCAATCGCCATGTTAGGGCGCACAAGGCTGCGCGGGCTGAGTGCGGACATTTCTGGTTAGATGCTACACCCTGGCTGTGCGGCATGATAGCGCACGCGCCCGGTGAGTCGATTCCGATTCTGGGCCCGTTGTGCCGAACCCGAGCGTCAAAGTGCCGAAATTTCGCCACCTAACGATTTACAATCTCCTGTACCGCTGCTTCGTCGCGTTTCCTTGCTCGTCGACCTGAACTCGAAGGTCGAGTCAAGGAAAATGCGTGCGACGACCACCGGCGTGGGCAGGGGTTACAGGATCGAGTACACAAGATCGAACCGAAAAACCAAAAGCTGATCATTCCTTTCTTCTTGTTGCTCCTCACGGCCGGAGCGCTCGTGGTTCATGGTTATCACCCGTTCGCGGAAGACGCCGAGATCTATCTCCCTGGGATCGAGCGAATCCTGAATCCAAACCTGTTTCCTGCGGGGAGAGAGTTCTTCCAGTCGCATGCGAGCATGACGCTGTTTCCGAACCTGGTGGCGCTATCGCTGCGCGTGACACATCTTCCCCTCGAAACTGGATTGCTCCTCTGGCATGCCGCGTCGATCTTCCTGCTCCTGCTGGCGTGCTGGGAGCTGAGTGGAGTGTGTTTCAGCACTGCCCGAGCGCGATGGGGATCGGTGGGATTGGTGGCCGGCCTATTGACGATTCCGGTGGCGGGAACAGCTCTGTACATCGCCGACCAGTATCTGAACCCGCGAAATCTTGCGGCATTTGCCGCCGTCTTTGCTGTGACCAAAACGCTGGAAGGGAAATATGTGCGCGCACTGTTGTGGCTGATGTTCGCTGCCAGCGTCCATCCGCTCATGTGGACTTACCCTTTTTCTTTCTGCATCCTTCTGGTGTTCATGCAGCGTTTTGGCGGGCCGTTGAGCACGAGGTTGCAAGCAGGGAGATCGTCGGCGGTTGTCGCCGGCATGATCGTAGCGTTAGCGCCGCTGGCGCCAAAGTCCACGCCTGCCTATCACGAGGCAGCAAAGTTGCATGCGTATCACTACATCCAGCATTGGGAGTGGTACGAGTTGGTGGGGTTGATCGCTCCCATCGCCATCTTCTGGTGGTTCGGGAAGATCGCGCGCTCCAAGAAATGGGAAAACGTTCAAAGGCTCAGCTTCGCGTTCATCATCTATGACGTGATTTATATCTCCGCCGCGCTCATTGTGGACCTGCCGGCACGCTTCGAAAGCCTCGCCAGGTTGCAGCCGTTACGTAGCCTGCACCTGCTGTATATCGTCATGTTCGTGGTGATGGGTGGGATAGCCGGCGAGTTGTTGCTAAAAGACCGTGCGTGGCGGTGGCTCGCGCTATTTATTCCGATGAGCGTAGGTATGGTTGCGGCGCAACATACGCTGTTTCCAGAGAGCGGGCTGGTGGAATGGCCCGGCCACACGCCGAAGAATCCGTGGGGGCAGGCATTCCTCTGGGTGCGCCAGAACACCGATGAGCGTGCGATCTTTGCGCTCGATCCGAATTACATGCACGCCGCCGGCGAGGATGAAATCGGATTCCGATGCCTCGCCCAGCGAAGCCGGCTGGCCGACAACGTGAAAGACAACGGCGTGGTCAGCATGTTCCCTCCACTGGCGGAGGAGTGGTGGACCGAGGTCCAGGCGCAGAGTCCGTGGAAGAGTCTGACGCTGAAGGATTACGAACATCTCAAAACAATTTATGGAGTGACGTGGACCGTGGTGCAGCAGCCGGGGGTGGCAGGACTTGATTGCGCGTATCAGAATTCCGCCGTGCAGGTTTGCCGCATTCCATGAGGCTGTTACGTTCAGCCATCCGGTACAATGCTTGAAAGCGCTTCTTCCATGCGCGCAGTTTCCATCGGGCGTTTTTCGAAGTTCTAAAGGCAACTTTTTGATGTCGACAGCACCGATACCTCAAACCTCGACGCGTCTGTTTCCGTACCATCGCTGGAATGATGTGGACCGCCTGGCGGTGCAATACCGGCAGAACCAGCCATTTCCACATCTCTCGTTGCCCGATTTTCTCGATCCGCAACTCGCGCTGGATCTCGCGCGGGAGTTTCCGCAAGCGACGACCGACACATGGACGCAGTACAAGCACGCCAACGAGAACAAAGCTGGAATGCCCAAGCGCGAACTTTTCCCCCCACTCCTCGGGGAGATGGTCGACGAGCTGAATTCTCCGGAGTTCGTGGCCTGGATTTCGCGTCTGACCGGGATTCCCAACCTGATGGCTGATCCAATGCTCGAGGGCGGGGGGCTGCATCAGTCAGGGCCCGGCGGCTATCTGAACGTGCATACGGATTTTTCAAAGCACCATTTCCACACCAACTGGCACCGGCGGGTGAACTTGATTCTCTATCTCAATCCTGATTGGAACGAGAACTGGGGCGGCTCGCTCGAACTTTGGGAAAAGTCTGCCGAGGGGAAAATGTTGCGGTGCGGAGCCAAGTACCCGCCTTTGCTTAATCATGCCCTCGTCTTCACCACAGACGAGAAATCGCTACACGGATTTCCGGATGCACTGACGTGCCCGGAGGGCCAATCGCGCAAAAGCCTGGCGCTCTACTACTACACTTCCGATAGTGACGCCGCTTTTACGGGCCGGTCGACGGATTATTTTGCGCGTCCGCAGGATGGATGGTGGAAGGCGACGATGATCTGGGCGGACAAGAAGGTCCTCGACCTCTATTCGAGGGCCAAAGCCAGATTCGGGTTCTCGGATGAATTTGCCAGCCGCGTGCTGGGCTGGTTCTCAGGAAAAAAGTAGGCTCGTACGCCCGCTGCCGGAACTCAGGCTGTTCCCGTACGCGGCATGTAGTACGCACTATCGAGGCTGGTCTGCAGCTTCCTGCCTCCCGGGCTGAAGCGCGGCAGATGCAGCAGTCCTGCTTGCTGGAGCGCGAACTCCAGCGTTGTTCCCACTACGCCAAATCCATATTTCACGCTGCGCCGGAAGTTGATCGAAGATGCTTCCTCGAAATATTTCGTGGGGCAGGATACTTCTCCAATGCGGAAGCCGAAGTGCACACACTGCGCGAGCATTTGGTTGTCGAAGACGAAATCGTCGGAGTTTTCGAGCAGAGGCAACTCGGTGAGCACCTTCCGGCTGAAGGCGCGATAGCCGGTGTGATATTCGGAGAGCTTCACGCCGAGGAAAATGTTCTCGAATGCCGTCAGCAAGCGGTTCGAGATGTACTTGTAAAGCGGCATTCCGCCGCGCAACGCCCGTCCGCCGATAATGCGGGATCCCAGCACGACGTCGTAGACGTCATACGCGACCATGCTCGCCATCGCGGTAACAAGTAATGGTGTGTATTGATAGTCGGGGTGCAGCATGATGACCACGTCTGCGCCGGCAGCCAACGCTTCACGGTAGCAGGTCTGTTGGTTGCGCCCGTACCCGTAATTGCGGTCGTGTTCGAAAACCAGAAGGCCAAGTTTTCGGGCCAACCGGGCGGTCTGATCACGGCTGTGGTCGTCGACAAGAATTCGCAGGTCGACCAGTTCCGGCAATTCTGCGACCGTGGCCTCCAGCGTTTTCTCCGCATTGTATGCGGGCATGACGACAGCGATGCGCTTGTGATTGATCATGGGGGATCTCGAAGTTTTTGCTAGTTTAACTGAAAAGCGCGGCGTGGTGCGCGTCGCCGTTCGAGTCGGAATCCGGAGAATAAGGTGCCGGCGCCCTCAGTCGCGGAGGGTAATTAGGGATTCGGGCGAGCGGCATCTCTTCTGCGCGCGGTCTTGCTCCTAGCGCATGTTGTCGAGGATCGAACCCACGATTCCACCGACCACGCCACCTTCCACAGTTTGCCGGGAGGCTTCGCGGGGAATGTACTTTTCGATCGCATGGGCGAGTTTCGCGATGGGAAGTGTTTGCAGCCAGACTCGACCCGGTCCCGTGAGGGCGGCCAGAAAGATTCCGTCTCCGCCGAAGATCATGTTCTTGATGCCAGGCACGGTCGTGATTTGAAACGAGACGCTTGACTGAAAGGCGCCCACGTGACCGGGATGCACGCGGAGAGTCTCACCAGGCTTGAGATCGCGTATCACCAACTCGCCCGAAAGTTCGAGCCAAGCCATGCCTTGGCCGGTCAGGCGCTGCAGCAGGAAGCCGTCGCCACCGAAGATTCCAGCTCCAAGGGACTGCTGAAAGCCGACGCCGATTTGAATCTGCGCGGTGGCGCAGAGAAATCCGTGGCGGTGAATCATGTATTCGTGGCCGGGCGAGACTTCGACTGGGACGATGTGACCGGGCAACTTCGTGGCGAAGGCGAGTTCGCCCGTTGCCCCCACCGCACGGTACTCGGTCATGAAAATTGAGCCGCCACCCGCCACCCGCTTCAACACGCCGAACAGCCCACCGCCGCCGGCGAACTGGGTGTGCGTCGTCATCTGAATCGAGCTGCCCATCCAGGACAGCTCACCAGCCTCGGAGATGATGGTTTCGTTTGGATCGAGAAGGAATTCAAGGACCGGCATGGTTGTGCCGGTAATGCGGCTCTGCATGAAGGGTCTCCGTGGCTTTAGTCTTCGGACGTTCGCCCGCTGCCTGTAGAGAAAGTGAGTATAGCGCAGGCCGGCGGTGGAGGTGAATGTGCCGGGAGCCGCATCGGGGGCCGCCGGCCGGCTGATAACCACAAAGGACACAAAGGTTCACCAAGGACAGCGGTTTCTTTCTGTTGCTTCGTTTGCTTTGTGGTTGGAGGGTTTAGTTCCTGATAAATTGAATCGCGTTCAAATTCCGTGTGGTGCATGTTGACGCTATGAACCCATTCCTGCAATCTCGCCGGCAATTTCTGAAGCATGCGTCCGGGGCCGCTCTCGCAGGCTCGACCGGGCTGGCCTTCGGACGCTCATCCGACTTGTTCGCGGAGATGAAGGCTCAGCCAGAGTCTTCGCCGGCGCGCGTCTATATCGACACGCGGCGCACAATTTCTCCTTTGGACCGAAATCTATTTGGAAGCTTTCTGGAGCACATCGGGCGTGCGATCTACGAGGGCATTTACGAGCCTGGATCGAAGCTGGCGGATTCCAACGGTTTCCGCAAGGATGTGCTCGACGAAATCCGTAAACTCGGCGTAACGATCGTGCGTTACCCCGGCGGCAATTTCGTCTCCGGATATAACTGGCTCGATGGAGTCGGACCGAAGGAAAGCCGTCCGACCGTGCTCGACAAAGCCTGGGACACCCTGGAGTCAAACCAGTTTGGGACGAACGAGTTCGTGATGTGGTGCAAGGCCGCCGGCTGCGCCCCTCTCATGGGCTTGAACTTCGGAACCGGCAGTGCGGAGGACGCCGCTGCAATCGTTGAATACTGCAACGTCGATCAGGGCACCAAGTGGAGCGATCTGCGGCGTAAGCATGGATACACGCAGCCGCACAAAATCCAGCACTGGTGTCTCGGGAACGAGATGGACGGGCCATGGCAGATCGGTCACATGTCGGCGCGAGAGTATGGCAGCAAAGCCGCAGATGCGGCGCGGCAGATGCGCATGGTGGATCCCAGTCTGCAGTTGGTGGCATGCGGGTCGAGCGGGCCGGGCATGCCAACCTATCTTGAATGGGACCGTGAAGTGCTCGAGGAATGCTACGAGGATGTCGATGGGTTGTCGCTGCATCGATATTTTGGCAACACGGCCCGCGAAACCGGTAACGACTCGTCGAAATACCTGGCGATGAACCTGAGCATGGAGAAACAGATCGCCGAGACGCTCGCCGTCTGCGACATGGTCCGTGGACACAAGCGCTCGCCGAAACAACTGTGGCTGTCTTTCGATGAGTGGAACGTCTGGTATCGGGCAAATAAGGCTGACGATGTCGATGGGCATCGAAAGCAGGCGCCACATCTTGTGGAAGAGGTCTATAACCTCGAAGATGCTTTGCTGGTGGGCGGGCTGTTGAATTCGTTGATCCGAAATGCAGATCGGGTGAAGATTGCCTGCCTGGCGCAGTTGGTGAACGCTATCGCGCCGATCATGACGAACGCCGATGGCTTGTATCGTCAGACTACCTACTATCCGTACAGTTGGGCGCTCCAATGGGGACGAGGTTCGGTGCTGCGGCTGCTGAACGAATCACCGGCCTATGAAGTGCCGGAGATGGATCATGTTCCGTATGTGGACGTTGCTGGAACCTTCGATGAGCAGTCTGGGAAAGTGGCGCTGTTTCTTCTGAACCGGGACCTGGCCAAGTCGCGAAATGTCGAGGTTGTCTGGCAAGATCAGGCGCCCGCAAAGGCAGCCGGCTCCTGGCTGATCACTGGCGACGATTTGAAGGCGTCGAACAGTTCCTCGTCGCCCGGTCGAGTTGCGCCGCAGGCATTTTCCGTGCCTGCTGCGAAGGCTTCCCGGACAGTGCTAGAGTTACCCGCGCGCAGCTACACAGCAATTCAGTGGTCGCTGGCGTGATTCAAGCAAGACGCGCAGTCTTGTCGGTTGTTGCCCACCGCGCTGCGCGGCTTGCGCGTTAAAGCGTAAACGTTTACAGTCCCACGTGCGGGGCGGATTTTTCCGCAGAGCTTCCACCGGGCCTCCGGCATCGCGCTGCAAATAAGCCAACAGACGCTCCGAATTCAGACATGGGCAAAGTGCCGGCGACGCTGCTCGACATCGCGAAAGCTCTCGGTACCTCGATCGGAACCGTTCACCGAGCCCTGCACAATAATCCCGGAGTCAGCCCAAAGACAAAAGCCAGAGTGCTGGAGATGGCGCGCACGCTTGGCTACCGGCCGAATCTCGCGGCACGATTTCTCTCGTCGAAGAGGACGTTGCGGATTTCCGTGAACACACTGCAGGGCAGTACCTCGTTCTGGGACGAAGTGCGGGCTGGAATTCGCGCCGAAGCCGAATCCAACCCAATGGAAAGTGTTCAACTCGAGTTCCGCACGTACCCGCAACTCGGCGGAGAGCAGGAAGCATTTCGATCGGCACTGCGAAAGAAAGTGGACGGAATCATTATTTTTCCGGGAAATCCCGAGGGCCTGCAGCCGTGGATTCAGCGTGCATCGCGGTCGCACATTCCCGTGGTATGCGTTGCCACCGACGCGCCCCAGAGCGGCCGCCAGGGAATCGTCGCGATCGACACCTTGGTGAGCGGATCGATAGCCGCCGACCTGATGGGGCGGTTTCTGGGTGGAAAGCAGGGAGCGATCGCCATCACTGTTTTCGACCTGGCCATCACCGAGCATGCGGAAAAGGCGTCGGCGTTCGAGTACACGTTGAAGTCGCTGTATCCGAAGCTTCAGGTCCTGAAGCCGATTGAAGACCATGGAACGCACGCAGAGGCGTACAGCAAATGCCGCGCGCTATTTCAAGAGCGGAAGGACATTGTTGGGGTATACGTGACCACCGAGGACTCGATTCCGGTCGTCAAGGCGGCGCGCGATTCCAAACTGTTGCCGGGCCTGACGATCATCACGACAGACTTATTCCCCGCATTGGTGCCGCATATCCGGTCGGGCGCGGTGGCTTCGACAATTTACCAGCGCCCGCGGGCACAGGGAGAACTGGCGTACCGCATGCTGCACAAATTTCTGGTAGAGCGCAGCGAGTCTCCGGATCAAGTCGCCCTGGCGCCGCACCTGGTGATGCGCGGGAATCTTGATTTCTTCCTGAAGCGGATGTCGCAGGAAGCGAGTAAAGAAAGAATGCCCCTCGACGAGGCAGCCGGTAACGAGATGGCTACTGACTTTGTTTAGGCGAGCGCAACCGAAAGAGGAGGATTTATCGCTTATCTAGGCATCGATGTAGGAACGGGCGGCACGCGGGCGCTGGTGATCGACGGGCAGGGAACCGTGGTGGCGTCGACCGCGGCCGAGCATGCGAATTTTGCCAGCCTTCGACCGGGTTGGGCAGAACAGGATCCTGAGGACTGGTGGCGCGCGTGCGGCGAAGCGGTTCGGAAAGCACTGGCTGGCTCGAAGGTCGGCGCCAAGGATATCGCCTGCGTCGGATTCTCCGGCCAGATGCACGGTGCGGTTCTACTTGACTCTCGCGATGAAGTGGTGCGCCCGGCGATCATCTGGTGCGACCAGCGCAGCGAAGCGCAGTGTAACGAGTTGGAAGAAATGTTCGGGCGGGAAACGTTGATTCGCTTGACGTGCAATCCTGCTCTGACAAATTTCACATTGACCAAATTGCTTTGGGTGCGTGAAATCGAACCGGCCAACTGGGAGCGGGTGGCGCACGTCATGCTGCCCAAGGATTATGTCCGTTTTCGTTTGACCGGGGAGCGGGCTATCGACATGGCGGACGCGTCGGGCACGTTGATGCTCGACGTGACCAACCGGCGCTGGTCGAAGGAAGTGCTAAGCAAGACTCAGATCGATGAAGCGATGCTGCCGGCGCTCTTCGAGTCTCCGCAAGTGTGTGGGCATGTTACCCCGGCCGGAGCAAAAGCCACGGGGCTTATGACGGGTATTCCTGTCGTGGCCGGTGCGGGAGATCAGGCGGCCGGTGCTGTCGGCATGGGAATTGCCCGCGCGGGAGCAGTCAGCGCGACGATTGGAACCTCCGGTGTTGTGTTCGCTGCTACCGACCGGCCCGCGCTGGATCCCAGGGGCAGGCTGCATACGTTTTGCCATGCCATCCCTGGGCGCTGGCATGTGATGGGCGTGACCCAGGCCGCTGGTCTGTCGCTGCGGTGGATTCGCGATCAGTTTGGCGTACAGCGCGGGGTGCTGCTGAATGCACAAGCTGCGGCTGTGCGCGATCCTTACGACATGCTTGCCGAAGAAGCGGCAACGGTACCGGCAGGATCCGAGGGAGCATTCTGGGTGCCATACCTGATGGGCGAACGCACGCCGCATCTGGATCCAAATGCGCGGGCCGCTTTAGTAGGTTTGAGTGCGTCACACACCCGCGCGCACGTCATTCGCGCGGTGATGGAGGGCGTGGCTTATAGCCTGAAGGATTCCTTCACGATTTTCGGTGAGATGAAGATTCCTGTGATCTCGATCCGGTTGGGCGGCGGAGGGGCGCGCTCACGCCTATGGCGGCAGATCCAGGCGGATGTGTACGGGCATGAGGTGGAGATTCTTGCCGCTGAGGAAGGAGCAGCGTACGGTGCCGCGATACTCGCTGGGGTCGGCGCGGGAGCGTGGAATTCGGTAGACGAAGCCTGCGACGGCGTGGTGAAGGTGGCCGCGCGAGTCCGGCCAAATTCTGGCGATTCAGCCGATATGCAGAGGGGCTATCGAAAATACCGGAAGATATATCCCGCGCTTCGCGAGATTGAGTAGCGGCGGGGTTTTTGTTCGACCTCGCGGCTATTCCGGCAGTTTCTGCTCGCCCTGGATCATCAAGTGAGATTCCGCATGGGGCGCGCCCGCGCCGGGTTGTCCTCCTCCGATCGTTATTAGGTAATCGCCCGCTGAAATGTAGCGATCGCCCGCCTCGTTGACGTAGCTCATGTCACGCGCGCCAAGGGTGAGCTTCACATGTTTCTGCTCGCCAGCATTGAGGTGAAGGCGCGTGAATCCGCGCAGCGCGCGCAAAGGTGCGCCCGCGAGTTTCGGAAACGCGATATACAGTTCAGCTACTTCGTCACCGTCGCGCTTGCCGGTGTTCTTGATGTCCACCTCGACATCCACGGGATCGCCGGCTTGCAGTGAAGCGTTTGACAGTTTCATCCCGGAGTATTCAAAAGTTGTGTAGCTGAGGCCGTGCCCGAAGCCATACAAGGGCTCTCCGGTGAAGTAACGATAGGTGCGGTTCTTCATCGAGTAGTCCGTGAAATCGGGCAACTGCTCGGTGCCTTTATAAAAGGTAACGGGCAGGCGCCCGGCGGGATTGTTGGTCCCGGCGAGTGTTTGTGCGATGGCGGTGCCACCTTCTTCGCCCGAGTACCAGGCATCGAGGATGGCGTTGGCGTGATCATTTGCCCAATTCACAGCGAGGGCACTGCCGTTCATCAGGACCACGACCAGCGGTTTGCCAGTTCCTTTCAGCGCGCCGAGCAGCGCCTCTTCTTCTTCCGGAAGATTCAGGCTGGTGCGGTCGCCGCCGCGGAAGCCCGGAACATCGACCTTCATCTCCTCACCTTCGAGGTTGGAAGTAATGCCTACCACCGCAACCACGACGTCAGCCTGTCGTGCGGCGGAAACAGCGTCTATCAAGGGATCAGTGACCAGTAACCACTCCAGTTTGGTGCCGAAACCGCCATGCAGGTATTCGATTTTCACGGCGTAGCGATGCCCCTTCTCCAGCGGAATGGGCGACATCTCTGGATTGGGATCGTGCAGGGTAGCGTCGTCCACGATCAACTTGCCGTCGAGCCACATGCGATTCTTCGATCCGGCTAATCCGATCTGGTATCGGCCGGATCGGTCGGGAGTAAGAAAGCCACTCCACCGTACAGATGCATCATTCATGCCTGCAGGCAACGCGATTGCGTGCGCGTCAGGATGAAACCGTTGTAAATCGACGTACGGGTCGACGCGAGTGACTTGCGGTGCGCCCGCCAAGTCGTCTGCAAAGTATTCACCCTTCAGGCCGGGCTTGCCATCATCGGTCGAGAGTACCGAGGTTGGGATAGTGGGATGCTCGCGCAGGAAATTCGTTCCTGGCTCGAAGGATACTTGGGCGCCGAACTGCTTGCGGATTCCTGCCAACGCCGTGACAGCGTGAGAGGCCGTTCCAGCATAGTTGCCGTGAAGGACCTCGACCGACTCGGCCAACGGCCCAACGACCAAGATCTTCTTACTCGTTGGAGCGAGCGGGAGCACGCCGTCATTTTTCAGCAGCACCATGGATTCGCGCGCAACGTTCAGCGCGAGTTCGCGGTGGGGAGCGCTGTCGATCTCGGATTCAGGAGTCTGCGCGTAAGGAACTTTTTCCGGCGGATCGAAAAGGCCCAGTCGCATGCGAGCGGTGAAGAGCCGCTTCAGCGCGCGATCAATGTCCGCTTCCGCGAGCAGGCCCTGCTTCACTGCATCGATGTACGGTTGGTAGTCGTGAGTGTCCTTCACGACGTCCATAAAATCGATGCATTCGTTGTCCATGCCGGTTTTCAGCGCGGCGGCTGCGGCTTCCGGCTGGCTCTTGGTGAAGCGGTGTCCCTCGAAGATGTCGATGATCGCACCACAATCCGAAACGACGTAGCCACTGAACTTCCAGGCGCCGCGCAGTTGATCTTGCAGCAGAAAACTGTTGGCGCATGCCGGTTGGCCGTTGACGCGGTTGTATGCGCACATGATGGACTCGGCCTTGCCTTCGGTTACCGTGGCGCGGAAGGCGGGCAGATATGTGTCCTCCATGTCGTGCCTGGAAACCTGTATGTCAATGGTGTGCCGCGTCGGCTCCGGCCCGCTGTGCACGGCGAAGTGCTTCGGGGTCGAGATCACGCGAAAATATTTGGGGTCGTCTCCCTGTAACCCGGTTACGAACGCCACACCCATGCGGCCGGTGAGGAAGGGATCTTCTCCATAGGTTTCCTGGCCGCGTCCCCAGCGGGGATCACGGAAGATGTTGATGTTGGGCGACCAGAAATCGAGACCCTCCATAATGTCGCGGCGTCCGGCGCGTACGGCCTGATTGTGCTTGGCGCGAGCCTCGATGCCGATGACTATCGCCATTTCGTGGATAAGTGGATCGTCAAACGTGGCGGCAAGTCCGATCGGCTCAGGGAAAACAGTGGCGGTCCCGGCATTCGCAACTCCATGCAGCGCCTCGCTCCACCAGTCATATGCAGGAACTTGCAGCCGCGGAATGGCACGTGCCTGGTTCACCAGTTGCGACGCTTTCTCTTCCAGCGTCATGCGGCCGATAAGATCGTTCACCCGAACATCGACCGGCTGCGAGGGATCGAGATATGCCGGACCTCCGCTTTGAGCGGTGCAGCGGCTGCTTGCTGCGATGAGGACCGAGGAAACGAGAAAGGCTGAAGCGAGTTTCAAACAATAAGAAGACACGGCGTGCTTCACTCCGCAACGGGACGATTGCATAAGAAGACCCTCCTCAGTTCGAGATCTAGCAGAACGCAGGAAACGGCACAGAGCTGCGTTAACGTTTACGATGACGGGTCGCTTGTAGCACAGCACAAATCCTGCGGTCAACAGATTGACGACAGCCCCTCGCATGAGAACGGCAGGCAAATTGCCGAAGTCGGTGCGCGCGTCGAAGCACACCCTCCAGCGGAATTTTCGATTTGCACCGTAACCTGGCAGCCTTTTATCAAATATTTTTGTTAGGACTGTCGATTTCACCTGCCCCGGTTCGCCGTCGAATCAGGGAGGGCAGAAGAGCGCTCAGATTCACGGCTGCGAAGCCGGAGCGGGCCTTCCGGAACGGCGAAAATCATGAGAAAGCAGTGAATCTTTTTGAGCGCTGGGGAAATCTATTCAGGCTAATTGTTTCTGAGCTCCCGCTGAACCGCTCCAAATAACAAGCGAAGTGTTTTGTTTCGAGACGGAGAACGTATGGTCAAACGAATGATCGTGATGGTCGTGGTGATGCTGGCCCTAGTGGGCGGGCTTGGCTTCGTCAAGTTTAAGCAGGTGGAGTTTGCGATCGCGCAAGGAGCCAGCTTTCAGCTCCCGCCAACTGCGGTAACGACCGTGGTCGCAGAGCGCGAGACGTGGCCTTCGACCGTGTCCGTCATCGGAACCGTGGCTGCGATACAAGGAGTTACCGTCAGCGCCGACCTGCCGGGAACGATCGACAAGATCCATTTCGAATCCGGCCAGTGGGTGCACGAGGGAGACACTCTCGTCGAGCTTGATACCCGCCAGGAAAGGGCACAACTCGCAAGCCTGGAGGCGCAGCGCGATCTTGCCAAAGTGAACTACGACCGGGCGCAGCAACTGGTGAATGCGGGCGTGATTTCGCATTCGGACTATGACAGCGCGACCGCACAGCAAAAGGCAACCGAAGCGCAAGTGGGCGACACTCGCGCGGCTATCGCCCGAAAGACCATCCGGGCGCCGTTTTCGGGACTGCTGGGCATTCGACAAGTCAGTCTCGGCCAGTACCTGGCGGCCGGGCAGGCGATCGTCTCGCTGCAATCGCTCAATCCTATTTATGTGAACTTCGGAGTGCCGCAACAAGACACCGGCAAGGTCGTTCTTGGCCACGTTCTTCGTGTTACCAATAGCGACCTGCCGGGGATGTCATTCATGGGCCGGATCACAGCTCTGGACTCCGTAATCAGCGAACAGACGCGAAACATTCAGGTGCAGGCTACGCTGACAAACAAAGACAACAAGATGCGTCCGGGAATGTTCGTGCAGGTGGAATTGCCGATGGGAGAGGCGCGGAGCGTGATTCCGCTGCCCGCCTCCGCGATCAATTATGCGCCGTATGGCGACTCGGTTTACGTAGTCGCTGATATGAAGGATCCGAAAGGGAATTCATACCGCGGCGTGCGCCAGCAGGTGGTCAAGATTGAGGGCTCGCGGGGCGATCAGGTCGGTATTACCTCTGGCCTCAATCCTGGCGATGAAGTGGTGAGCTCGGGCGTGTTCCGGCTGCGGAATGGGGCGGCGGTGCTGGTCAACAACAAGGTGAAACCGGACAATAATCCGGCTCCGAAACCGCAAGACAGCTAAGACGGGCATTACGGGAATTGGATGAGGCTGCGCCCTCCTTCTGGCTCCAGCCGCCAGAAGCGGGCGCATAGAAGCGGGAATGCAGTCCGCGAGGAACGCGTATGAAGTTCACTGATTTATTTGTAAAACGGCCGGTGTTAGCGACGGTGGTCAACCTCGTCATCCTCATCGCCGGCCTCCAGTCGATCCGCTCGCTGAGCGTGCGGCAGTATCCGCGCAGCGACATCGCAGTGATCCAGGTTACGACCGTCTACGTTGGAGCGAATGCGGACCTGGTGCGCGGTTTCATCACGACGCCCTTGGAGCGCGTGATTGCCAGCGCGGATGGTATCGACTACATGGAGTCGACCAGCGCGCAGGGACTGAGCACGATCCAGGTGCACCTGAAGATCAACTATGACACCACCACCGCGCTGACCCAGGTGCAGGCAAAAGTCGCGCAGGTGCGCAACGATCTGCCGCCCGATTCGCAGGTGCCTGTCATCGATTTGCAGACTGCGGATACGCAGTTTGCCGCGATTTATCTCGGTTTCTCTTCCCAGGATCTCGACCAGAACCAGATCACCGACTACCTGACGCGCGTGGTGCAGCCCAAACTGAGCGCCATTAGCGGCGTTCAGCGCGCTGACATTCTCGGCAATCGCACCTTCGCGATGCGCCTGTGGCTGAAGCCGGACGAGATGGCGGCACGCGGCGTGTCTCCTTCCGACGTTCGCGATGCGCTTTCACGCAATAACTATCTTTCGGCGCTGGGAAGCACGAAGGGTTCGATGGTTTCCGTCAACCTGATTGCGAACACCGACCTGCGCACTCCCGACGAATTCCGGCAGATGGTGGTGAAGCAAGAGAACGGTGTTGTCGTGCGGCTGGGTGAAATTTCCGATGTGGAACTAGGCGCTGAAAACTATGACCAGGATGTTCGGTTCAACGGCGAGACCGCGACTTTCATGGGCATATGGGTTCTGCCCACTGCCAATTCGCTCGACGTGATCAAGGACGTGCGCAAGGCCCTGCCCGGAATTCAGGAACAATTGCCGGCAGGAATGAAGTTGGGAGTGCCCTACGACTCGACCGAATACATCCAGGACGCCATTAACGAAGTCCTGCATACGCTGGGCGAGACGCTGCTGATCGTGATCGTCGTGATCTTCCTGTTCCTGGGCTCGTTCCGATCCGTGTTGATTCCGGTGGTTGCGATTCCGATCTCTCTGATCGGCGCAGTGTTCCTAATGTTGTTGGCGGGTTTCACGATTAACCTGCTTACATTGCTGGCGATCGTGCTCTCGGTCGGACTCGTTGTGGACGACGCCATCGTCATGGTGGAGAACGTCGAGCGCCACCTGCAATTGGGCAAGACTCCGTTTGAAGCAGCCAAGGACGCAGCTCGAGAGCTTGTCGGCCCAATCATCGCCATGACCATCACCCTCGCGGCCGTATACGCCCCGATCGGTATTCAGGGTGGACTGACGGGTGCGCTGTTCCGGGAGTTTGCATTCACGCTGGCGGGAGCCGTCGTGGTCTCGGGCATCGTTGCATTGACGCTATCGCCAATGATGGGCTCGAAGCTGCTGCGCGCGGGAGCAGCGGAGCACGGATTGGCTGGTGTCATCAACCGGACCTTCGAGCGGGTCCGCAGTCTCTACACCCGATTGCTCTCGGGAACGCTGGAATATCGTCCGGTGGTGCTCACGTTATGGGCGATTGTCGCCGTGCTGATGATTCCGTTCTACATGTTTTCGCAACATGAACTGGCGCCGGCTGAAGATCAGGGTGTTGTGTTCGGCGTGATCCAGTCGGCGCCGAACGCCACTATCGACCAGACGAACCTGTTCACCACTCAGGTCTACGACGTCTACAAGTCATTCCCGGAAAGCGGGAGCATCTTTCAGATCACGAATCCCAGTGGTGGTTTCGGCGGCATGGTCACCAAGCCCTGGAGCCAGCGCACGAAGACCGCGCAGGAATTGCTGGTTGAGTCGACGGGGCCGCTCTCGAAGATTGCCGGCGTGCGCGTCATTCCATTGACTCCTCCACCTCTACCCGGAGGCGGAAATTTCCCGGTCGATTTCGTGATCGCATCGGCGGCTGAGCCGCAGCAAGTGAGCCAGCTTGCCGAGCAGATCGCGCAGAAGGCGATGGCGAGCGGCCTCTTTATCTTCGCCGACACCGATGTGAAGTTCGATCAGCCACAAACCGAAGTCGTGTTCGACCGCGACAAGCTGCGCTCGCAAGGAGTCGATTTAAGCCAGGCGGGACAGGATCTCTCAACGATGCTGGGCGGGAATTACGTGAACCGCTTCAGCATACAGGGACGCAGCTACAAGGTCATCCCGCAAGTGAAGCGCGTCGAGCGGTTGACTCCAGATCAGCTCTCGAAAATTTACGTGAAAGGTTCAGCCGACAAACTAGTGCCGCTTTCGACTTTTGCCACACTGCGCACCACGACTGAACCGCGCTCGCTGAACAAATTTCAACAATTGAACGCAGTGCGAATTCAGGGCGTGATCCCGCCGCCAGTGCCGCTCGATAAGGCATTGACACTGCTGGAAGATGAAGCCAAGAAAGTTCTGCCGCAGGGATTCACTGTCGATTATGCCGGCGAATCGCGGCAGTTGCGCGTAGAGGGCAGCAAGTTCCTGGGTACGTTCCTGCTGTCGGCCATCCTGATTTATCTCGTGCTGGCCGCTCAGTTCGAGAGCTTCCGCGATCCGTTCATCATTCTGGCCGGGTCGGTTCCGCTGGCAATCTCGGGCGCTCTCGTGTTTTCGTTCCTGGGTTTCACGACGCTGAACATCTACAGCCAGGTGGGACTGATCACGCTGGTGGGACTGATCGCGAAAAACGGCATTCTGATCGTGGAATTCGCGAATCACCTGCAAGAAACCGGTTTGACTAAATTGCAGGCGATTACCAATGCAGCCAGCACTCGTCTACGCCCAATCCTGATGACGACGGCCGCTACAGTGTTCGGCCACTTTCCCCTCGTGCTGGCGAAGGGCCCGGGTGCCGGCGCAAGAAACAGTATCGGCATCATGCTGGTCAGCGGCATGATTATCGGAACGGCGTTCACGTTGTTTGTAGTGCCGTCGATCTACATGCTGGTGGCCAAGAACCATCATGCCTCGGCCCGCGAGGAAAGCGAAGCCCGCATTCGGTTGGACGAAGAGGAAGCGATCCAGGTCGGAGTTTAATCATCGGGGCGCTGCCGGACCATCAGTGCCGCCATGCTCTCGTGCCGAAATACCATTCGTTGGGTCCGGAACAGGGGCGTTGTCTGCCGAAAGCCCGCGAACTCCGGCCGCGATGGCCCTACGCTGTCTCCAAGTCATCGCAATGACGTACCAAAAATCCGCCTGATCTGGTTTTTGAGTGCATGGCGCCGAACCTGCACGCTGCACGCGTTTCTCGCTTTCGGTTAGAGGCGGGAATTGACCAACCACCTTAGAGAGCCACTTGGAGCAAGGCTTGCCGCTCTTCCATGTGCACGTAGTTGTCAGGGGCGGACACGGCGCCCCAAGGTTTCTGGTGGCGGAGCCCGTTTGCGCTAGCGCTAGAACTGCATTCATCCAAATCATTGCTAATAGGGGGAGAATTCGCATTCACCGCTCGCTTGTCGAAAAATTTCGGTAGCCACTCGCGACGCTGCTTCGACGCGATGACTGAATGAGCGAGCACTTGCGTTGCACAACATCGCGGTGTGCGCATTAGATTTTGTTTAACCCGCACGACGCGGAGCCCGGCGTGAGAGCTGCGTTTGGGGATCATCGAGACGATGGCGTCCGCATGAGATTCTGCTAAATTGATTCCCTATGCCGCAGGCTATTACCAAGTCCAGCCGCAGTTTTGCCAGCGACAACAATGCAGGAGTCCATCCAGAAATCCTGGATGCAATCGCGCGCGCCAACCAGGGGCACGTGGTGGCTTATGGCGACGATCCGTATACGCAGTCCGCGGTCGCCAAGTTTGAAGAGCACTTCGGGACGGGCATCGACGTGTTCTTCACTTTCAACGGTACGGGCGCGAATGTTCTCGGATTGCAGGCGCTGAATCGTCCTTATCATGCGGTGCTGTGCAGCGACTATGCCCACATCTATACCGACGAGTGCGCGGCCCCCGAAAAACTTATTGGCTGCAAGCTGATTCCACTCCCCCATCGGGATGGCAAGATCAGTGTTGAGTCTGTACGTCATGCGTACCACGGGATTGGCGACCAGCATCATGTGCAGGCCCGCGTCATTTCGATCACGCAGTCGACTGAGATGGGAACGGTCTATCAGCCAGAAGAGATTCAGGAACTGGCGCGCTTCGCCCACGACCGCGAGATGTTCCTCCACATGGACGGAGCCCGCATTGCCAATGCGGCCGTCAGCCTGGGGCAGACTCTGCGGGCTGCGACGCGCGATCTCGGCGTGGATGTGCTCTCGTTTGGCGGAACGAAGAACGGGATCCTGGGAGGGGAAGCGGTCGTTTTCTTCGATCGCGCGCTGAGCAAAGACTTTCTCTATCTTCGCAAGCAGGGCATGCAACTGGCTTCGAAGATGCGCTTCATCGCGGTGCAGTTCGAAACTCTGCTGACGAATGATCTGTGGCGGCGCAGCGCGGAGCACGCCAACCGCATGGCCCGTGTGCTCGAAGCGGAAGTGCGGCGCATTCCGCAGGTGCGGGTCGTATGGAAAGTGGAGGCGAATGGGGTCTTCGCGCAGATTCCGCGCCACGCCATTGAGAAAATCAAGGAGCGGTACTTTTTCTATCCGTGGATCGAAGATGAGTGCATCGTACGCTGGATGTGCTCGTTCGATACGACCGAGGATGACGTGAAGGAGTTTGCGACCGTGGTGGCAGAAGCCGTGCGGTCGTGATTGGCCATGGTTGAACCGCGATCTACTTGGAATCCGCGAGCAGCTTGCCGAGCGTGGGTTTGTATTTCTCTGGCTTTTTCGTCTTCTCAACCACAATTTTTTCCGACGGGGGCGTGCCCACTCGTTCGCGAGCCAGTTCCTTGACCGCGGTTACGGCGCGAAAGCGTTTCGGCTTTTTCTTTCTAGGCATCGGCAAAAGCGATTTTCTTCCATGTTGCCATAGCTTTGGTACTCCAAAACCTGCAATAATCAAGCCAGGCAATTCAGGATGGCTTACCCATGAAGGATGAGCCGCTGCAATTGCCTGCGAACCGTCCCCCATGGAAGAACGCGAATTTTTCGACGAACGTCAGGAAAAGAAACCAGCCACGTTAAATTGTCCGCATTGCCATCAGGCTGCCGAATATGAAGTGACCTGGGTGGTGCGCACCAAGAAGCGGCAACTTTCGGGCCGCGCCGACGAGCGCGACCGCGCCCGTTTTGCCAAGGCGCGTTCTTACATGGTCCGCAAGGACGACATGATGGCGTGCAAGAACATGCGCTGCCGCAAGCGCTTCGAAATTTCCGGACAGTCCACGGTAATCACGGAGTAGGGACGACCTTTCTAATCCGCCAGGATCCGACTGTAGAGACCAGCTTCGTCTTGCCGGCCACGCGCGAACCTAAACGGATGGCCGGAGACGCGGCTCAGCAACGCCTCTACGGCGATTCAGGGATTTTCTCTCCAATTGCCGTCGTTTATACTCCATAGTTCGCTTGTGGCGGTGAAGCACCGCCAGGGAGTCGATCCCTCTTGAAAATTCTGGTCTGCATGAAGCAGGTACCGCAGAAAGACGCACCCCTCAAGGTGAATGATGCGGGCACCTGGATCCGCGAAGATGTGCAATACGAAGTCAACGAGCCCGACGCGTACGCGCTGGAAGAGGCGCTGCGGCAGCGTGAGAAGCACAAAGGTGAAGTCGTAGTGGTCACGAGCGGCCCGGCACGCGCACAGCAGGTGCTGCGCGAGGCATTGGCCAAGGGCGCCGATCGCGCCATTCATCTCGAAGACGACAAGTTTGTAGGGATGGATGCGTTCAACACAGCGAAGGCCATCGCGGCGGCCATAAAAGACGAAAAATTCGATCTCATTTTCACCGGCCTGCAATCCGATGATTATGGATACGCGCAAACCGGCGTGATTCTCGCGGAGCTTCTCGGGTGGCCGCACGCGACCATCATTATGCAGATCGAGAAAACCGACGTCGGCATCCGTGTGAAGCGCGAGCTCGAGGCCGGATATTTTCAGTTCGTGGACATGCCAACGCCGGCGGTGCTCACGATCCAGTCCGGCATCAACAAGCTACGCTACGCCACGCTGATCGGAATCAAACAGGCGAAGAACAAGCCGCTGCGGAAGGTTCCGCTGGCAGAAGTCCAGTCGGCCCTGGGCGAGAATCTGCAGACGATCGAGCGCCTGTACGTGCCGCAGAAAACAAAGAAGACGGAAACGATCGAAGGGCCGCCGGCGGAGGTTGCGAAGAAGCTGGTGGACAAACTCCGAAATGAATTGCGCGTCCTATAGTTGGAATAGCCGCCTCCGGCTGTCCAGCCGCGCGAAACTCGGCAAAGTTCTTGAAGCTAGTAGGTAGAGCCAGAAGCTGATCCTATGCCAGATACGATCCTCGCAGTCGTCGAACAGCGCGAAGGCAAGCTGAACCGCGTTTCTTTGGAAACCATCGCCGCCGGGCAGGCAATCGCCGCTGCTACCGGGTGGCCACTTGAGGCCGCTATTGTGGGAGCAGGCGTGGCCGCTATCGCCAGCGAAGTAGCGGCGAAAAAACTTGCGAAGGTTTATGCTCTCGAATCGCCCAGGCTCGAGCCCTACACGCCAGATTCGTTCGCGTCAGCGCTCAAGCAATTCCTCTCGTCAAAGCAGCCGAAGCTAGTCTTGATGCCGCATACCTACCAGGTTCGCGATTTCATCCCGAAATTAGTGACCGCCATGGGAAGCACTGCGATCACCGATTCCATCGGATTCAAGCATGAAGGCGGAAAGCTGCTCTTCACGCGCCAGATGTTCCAGGGCAAGCTCGCCGCCGATGTGGGTTTCACCGGCAACGGGCCATGGTTTGCGACCTTTCAAAATGGCGCGTTCCGCGGAGACAAGTCAGAAGATGGGTCGGCAGCGGCGCCGGTCGAGACCGTGAATGTCGAAATTCCCGAGGGGGTGGTTCGCAACAAGCCAGAGCCGATTTTCAAAGAAGCGAAGCAAGCGGTGGACCTCACACAGGCGGAGATCATCGTTTCAGTCGGGCGCGGGATCAAAGAGCAGAAGAATATTGAGATCGCCAAACAACTGGCTGACGCGCTGGGCGGAGAACTGGCGGCGTCGCGCCCGATTTGCGATTCCGGCTGGCTGCCCATGGACCGGCAAGTTGGATCATCCGGACAAACGGTAGCGCCGAAGCTCTATCTCGCGCTGGGAATCTCGGGTGCGATTCAGCACCTTGTAGGGATGAAGGGGTCGAAGGCGATTATCGCAGTCAACAAGGATTCTGAAGCTCCGATCTTTGAGATCGCGGATTATGCCGTGGTCGGCAATTTGTTCGACATCGTTCCGCCGTTGATTGAGGAAGTGAAAAAGGCGAAGGGGTAGGGCCGGCGCCGGTTCTGCGTGTTCTAACCCAGAGCAGCAAGCTGTTCTGCTTCCAGGCCATCAGTTGGGTAAAAACCTTTCCAAGCTGGGAAGTACCTTACCAGTAACTAGGTAACGTATTACCGAAAGCACTAGAACTCACGTAACTAACGCTTATCTGGCTGGATAAATTCGAGTTAGATCGGAATTAATGGTTTATCAGATTCAAACTTTGCTATTGCGGAATTCGCGCTAAGTCTCGTACTATCCGAAAGTTGGGCCATAATAAGGCGGGTTACCTGCCGGGTGGTATCCAGCGTGCATCTCAGGTAAGTGTTAAGGGGAACGGGATCAATAAGATGTCGAGGTCACTTCGTGTGGTTCTGGGGCTGTTGGCGTGCCTGCCGCTGGCGGGCGTGAGTTGGGCTGCGCACATCAATACGAGCGCGCACACCTCTTCGAAATCGAAAACGCAAAAAATCAATGAAACGGCCCGGACGCGGCGGCGTTATCACCGCCTGGCGAGCAGCCGAAGCGCCCATGTCAGGTCCGTTTCTGCCACAACGCACAGGCGGCGCTACTATGAGCGCTTCCACACCAGTTCTTTTGCCGAAGCCATCGGCGCAGGCGACATTATCGGAGGTGAAGACCCGATCGTGCGCCAGGCGGCGATTGATGCGCTGGGCAACATGAACGGCACGGTGGTAGCGATCGAGCCGACCAGCGGACGCGTGCTGGCAATGGTGAACCAGAAACTGGCTCTGTCGAGTGGCGCGCAGCCTTGTTCGACGATCAAGCTATCCGTGGCGCTCGCGGCTCTGAATGAAGGCTTAGTCTCCAAAGAGACGCAGGTCGCACTGACCGCGCACTACCACATGAATCTGACGACGGCGCTGGCCCACTCGAATAACGCTTACTTCGAGGCGCTGGGACGCAAACTCGGGTTCGAGAAAGTGGCGTATTACGCGCACGAATATGGATTGGGCGAACTGGCGGGTTACGATATTGCCGGCGAACAGCCGGGCGAGTATCCCGACGCGGTCATTCCGGAACGGCTCGGCGGCGTCGGCAAGATGTGCTCGTTCGGCGAAGGCATTTCCATGACGCCTCTGCAGTTGGGCGCGATGGTGTCGGCGATCGCGAATGGCGGAACGCTTTATTACCTGCAGCATCCGACCACGCCGGAAGAAGTTGCGAATTTCCAGCCGCGCATCAAGCGGCAGCTCGACATCGCGCCGCTGATTCCTGAGATCTCCGATGGCATGGCTGGAGCGGTGCAGTACGGGACCGCGCGCAGCCTGCGCCTGAACTTCAACGAAGAAGAAATTCTGGGCAAGACCGGCACCTGCTCGCACGAAGGCACGCGCTACGGCTGGTTTGCTTCTTACGCCAACACCAGCGTAGGTCGTGTGGTCGTGGTCGTATTCCTCCAAGGCGGGCGACCGACATTCGGGCCCAAAGCAGCGGAGATCGCAGGCCGCATCTACCGCAACATGTACGATCATGACTTCTTCATCGCGAGGCACGGCTTGCCGGCTGATGCCGCGGCGGTGAAGACGGACAGCACGACTCCGTAAAAGTTTTCCTTGTGAACAGCCCCGGATTCTCGTCCGGGGCTTTTCAGTTTTCGGGCGTCTCTGAAACCGCTGCGGGCGAGAGGCACTTGCGACAGCCGGCGCGGCGCCGGTGCTACCTTAAACACGTAAGACACTTCTAATCCACTTCGGCCCCTCTCCTGCCGATGATTTTCCTTTGGATCTCTGATCAGGAATGGGAGAACTGTGCCTGCGCCAATTTGCTGGAATGCCATCCCGGCAAACTCGACTTTGTTTCACGAGCGACACGATTTTGTCTTGCTGGCGGCTGCGATCATTTTTGCATTGATCGCAGCGTGGCTTGCGATTCGGGTGATGAGAGGAACCGCAGAGAGGGAGGCGGAGGCACGCTTCCGGTTGCTGGCCGAATCTATTCCGCAGATTGTATGGACCGCGGGTCCGGATGGCGCGACTGATTACATCAACCAGCGCTGGTACGAGATGACAGGAGTTCCCAAAGGCAGCAGGCTGGGCAACTGGGTGGAGTGCGTGCATCCGGACGATCGCCGCAGTTGCCTCGCGAGATGGCAGGATTGCCTGCGCACGGGCGAGATCTTCGAAGTGGAATACAGGCTTCGCGATGCGAGGCGCGGTTATCGCTGGTATCTGGATCGTGCCACGCCGATGCGTGACGCCTCCGAGATGATTCTGAAATGGTTCGGCATCTGCACCGATATCGATGACCACAAACGCATGCAGGAATTGCTTGAGCGCCAGGTGCAGGAACGCACGGCGGAGCTGTTTGAAGCGAACGCGCGGCTGCGGCAGGAAACGATTCGCGACCCGCTGACGAGACTCTATAACCGGCGATATCTGGAGGACGTGTTGGAGCGGGAGTCGCGCCGGGCGGTCCGGGCCGAGGGAAAGATGGGGCTGCTGATGCTCGACCTGGACCATTTCAAGCGAATCAACGACACCAGTGGTCACGATGCGGGTGATACTGTGCTGCGCGAGGTCTCCGCTTTTCTGATGAAAAGCGTGCGGGCGGAAGATGTAGTGTGTCGCTACGGAGGTGAAGAGTTTGTCGTCATACTTCCGATGGCGGACCGGGCGACATCGCACGCCCGCGCGGAGAGGATCCGGTCGCGATTGCGTGATCTTGAGATCCTGCACAACGGCCGGTGGGTTGGAAGGGTGACGCTTTCGGCAGGCGTCGCTGCGCTACCCGACCACGGGATCATGCCGGCGGAATTGCTGGCCGCGGCCGACGCCGCACTCTACCGTGCCAAGCGGGAAGGGCGCGACCGGGTCATGGTGGCGGGCGCGACGCAAGAGATTCGGGATCCAGTTGCTACGGGAACGGGGAGCGGAATGGGAACAGGGATTTGAACTGGCCCCAAAGGAAACAAGCAGATTTCGGGGGCTTATCGCGAAAGATTCGTTGACGGCGCAAGGGACCACGGGATCAGCCCACATGGTCTGAGGCAACTTTGACCTATCTGCGAGAACGAGGACCTTTGCTTTCGTCGCTTGCGATCACACCATCCTTGATGTGAATCACGCGGTGCGCGTATTCGGCGATGTCGTGCTCGTGAGTGACCAGCACGATGGTGTTGCCCTCGGCCTGCAGCCGGTCGAAAAGGGCCATAATTTCTACGCCGGTTTGCGAATCAAGGTTGCCCGTTGGCTCGTCGGCCAGGATGATTGACGGCTTGTTCACCAGGGCGCGAGCGATGGCGACGCGCTGACGCTGTCCACCGGAAAGTTCGTTTGGCTTATGGCTCATGCGGCCTTCCATACCGACCGCTGCGAGCGATGCCCGGGCGCGCTCCATACGTTCTTCGGTGGGAATGCCGGCATAAATCAGGGGCAATTCCACATTGTGCAGGGCAGTGGCACGGGCGAGCAGGTTGAAGGTCTGGAAAACGAATCCGATCTCTTTGTTCCGGATGCGGGCAAGTTCGTCGTCATCGAGTTCGCTGACCAGCTGGCTATTCAGCCAGTACTTGCCCTGGGAGGGCGTATCGAGGCAGCCGATCAGGTTCATTAAAGTCGACTTGCCCGATCCCGACGGTCCCATAATGGCGACGTATTCGTTGCGCTGGATGCGAAGATTCACGCCGCGCAGCGCGTGAACCTGCTGCTCCGAGCCCATGTCGTAGGTCTTCCAAAGGTCCTCAGCGGCGATCATGCACGATTCTGGCGGGGGAAGGGTTTCGGTCGTGGGCATGCTGATAACTTCTGCGGTTGCCATTTTCTTCTCCTGATCCAGTGCCACTGACCTCTCCCCTTGGGGTTCAGTACTGGTTAAAATTCGCTTCGTTGCTTTCGAAACCCGACCTGTAGACCTGAGCTGAGACCCTGCAAACTACCGAACGGCTTTTCATTTGGACGTTCCAGAGTGCCCAAGGTTATGACTCCTCTTCCTTCTTGGGCAAGGAATTATCGACTTTGACGCTGCTGCCGGGCTTCAAGGACCGCAGCACTTTATAGCTTCCGGTGATGACTTCGTCGCCTTCCTTAAGGCCGTCGGTCACTTCAATATCCGAGGTGCTGATGATCCCGGTGGTTACCGGGACGAACATGGCTTTCTTGTTACGGATGACGAACAAGCCTTGCACTTCGTCCCCCTTTTTCGACTTGGATGCAGCATCCTTGGCTGCAGGTGCCGCGGCGTGAACCGATCCTGGCGGATTATTTTGCGCGTCGATCTGATCTTTCGTGCGGAAAGTCAGCGCCTGCAGGGGAACCGACAGCGCATTGCTCCGCGTCGCAGTCGTGATTTTTGCCGTGGTCGAAAGGCCCGGCCGCAGATCTTTGGGCGGATCGGTCAGGGTTACGACCACTTTGAAATCCTTGGCTTCTTCACTGGCAGTGGCCTGCTGCGAGGTAGAAACACCGCTCGAGCGCACAATCGCGTTATCGCCGATCTCGGAAACGGTGCCGTGGAAAATCTTTCTCGGGATCGCGTCGATCGTGATATCGGCAGGCTGGCCGAGGTGCACGTTGACGATGTCCGTCTCATCGACCTTCACTTCCGCCGTGATGACTGACATGTCGGCAATCGTCATGAGCGTGCTGCCGATCGCGTTCTGGATTCCGATGACGACCGATTCGCCTTCGCGCACGGGGAGGTTGGTGACCACACCGTCGTAGGGAGCGCTATAGCTGGTTTTCTTCAGGACATCGGTGACGCGCGTCAGATTCGCCTTGGCCTGCACCACATGCCGGTCGGCGGATTGCTTCTGGGCTTTGGCCTGGTCTACACGGGCCTGCGCCTGAACCAGCCCGGCGTCGGCAGTTGCCCACGCATTCTGGCGGCTATCGAAATCTGACTTGGCGATCAGCCCATCCTTGTACAGGCTTTGCGCGCGCTGCCAGTCCAGCTTGTTGCGGTCGAAGTCGGCTTGGGCGCGTTGCATATCGGCCTCAGAAGTTTTCAAGGCGGCGTCGGCGGCGACGGCATCGGTTTGCGCGGCCTGCAGGGCGGCGTCGTTGGCGTTCACATCGGCCGACGATTGGATGTTCTCCAGTTGCACCAGCAGTTGGCCTTTCTTGACCTGATCGCCCTCTCTTACGTAGAGATGAGTGATCTTGCCGTAAGCATTGGCGCCGATATTGACGTAAGTCTTCGGCTTGATCTCGCCCGAACCGCTGATGACAGTGGCGAGGTCCTGCCGCTGCGCCTTGGCCGTCTGCACCGTCACCACATTCTTGGCGCTTTGGTGAACGGTGTACGAGACGATAAGAACCAGTCCAAGTACAACACCGGCGCCGATCGCGATTTTCTTCCAGATCTGCATGATTCCTGTCACCCGTCCCGAAAAATGTACTGCCCCAGGAGGCCAGATCCCGCGTCAGGCACAACCTTCCGTCCGGTTGACCGGGATCAGGTGACGGACACACTCCTTGTTACGATCCGGCTGGCGAGAAAGTTCCCGATCAGGACATCAGAAGTGGGACCGAGACCTGTTACGGCGGAGACCCGCTGACTAGCCGGAACCGCCCATTATATCCTGACAAACCCCTTGCGGAAGTAGTGGTTTAGCGACTACGTGTAGCCCGAAACCGTTTCGTCGAGACGGGGAATGGCCAGAGCGTTCGCCAATCCCCGGACGGGGGCCTCCCGGAGCCCAAAAGGAACGATCGGGCATGGGCAACTCCGGGTGTTCTTCAGGCTTCCAACCGATGTGGCGGGACCACTAGATTTGCCGCCATGGGCCCTGGATTGAACCTTGATTTCAAAGAAGTAAACAGCCTAGAATAAATAGACTAAGGTTTGTCTGGCAGGAGTCCCTCTCATGTTCCGGGTTGCTTCGTTTCGGATACTTCTTCAAATTCTGCTGGTAGTGGGTTTGGGCGTGTCGATTGTAACCGCCCAGGACGCCGCCCCGAATTCCACCCCGAATAACCAGGACGCCAAACCGGCCGACAAGCCCGCCGATGCAGGTGCTGCTAAAGACGGTGCCGCCACCGACCAGGCTCCTCCCAAAGATGTGGTCGATCCTCTGAAACGTTCCATCGACCCCAAAAAGAAAAAGCAGCAGATGAAGGACTATTCGAAAGAAATTAAAGGTCCTTACAAGAAGTGGCTGGACGAGGACGTGGTCTACATCATAACCGACCAGGAGAGGGCGGCTTTCAAACAGCTTTCGAACGACGAAGAGCGCGATAACTTTATCGAAGCGTTCTGGCAACGCCGCGATCCCACCCCCGACACCGAAGAAAACGAATACAAAGAAGAACATTACCAGCGCATCGCCTATGCCAACGAGCATTTCGCGGCGGGCGTTCCCGGATGGAAGACCGACCGCGGCCGCATCTACATCGTGTTCGGCAAGCCGGATGAAATCGATTCGCACCCTTCGGGCGGCACCTATGAGCGTCCGATGGAAGAGGGCGGCGGCGAGACCTCGACGTATCCTTTCGAAGATTGGCGGTACCGCTACATTGAAGGAATCGGACAGGAAGTCATTGTTGAGTTCGTCGACACTTGTATGTGCGGCGAATATCACATGACGATGGATCGTTCCGAGAAAGACGCGCTGCTCTACACGCCCAACGCCGGACTGACGATGTGGGAGCAGATGGGCATGGCCAACAAGTCGCAGCGTTTCACCGGCGGCGGGATGGAGCGTCTGGGTGCGGGGCCGATGAGCGCCGAACAGCAGACCAAGGAATTCGATCGCCTGGAGACGTTCGCGAAACTGCAGCAGGCGCCGCAAGTGAAGTTCAAGGATCTGACCGAAGAGGTGAATACCAAGGTCATCCTGAACCCGATGCCTTTCGATGTGCGTTCGGATTTTGTGAAGGTCACCAGCGACACGGTGCTGGTTCCGATCACGATTCAGTTGAAGAACCGCGACGTCACGTTCGTGAACAAGGACGGCGTGCAGCGCGGGACGGTGAACATCTACTCCCGCCTCTCAACGTTGACCGACCGCACGGTGCAGACATTTGAAGACACGGTGCAGGTGGATGTCCCGGCCGAACTGCTGCCGCGAACCGCCGAAAACTCGAGCGTCTACTGGAAGGCGCTGCCGCTGCGTCCCGGCCGCTACAAGCTGTACGTAGCGGTGAAAGACGTTAACGGCGACCGCAAGGGAGTATGGAGCCGCAGCGTGGTGGTACCAGATTTTTCTGACGACAAGCTGGCGACTTCAAGCCTGATCGTTGCCGACCAAATGGAAGCCGTTCCCACCAAGGCGATCGGCACAGGAAGCTTCGTGATTGGTGCGATGAAAGTGCGTCCGCGCGTGGCTCCGGCCAACGGCAAGCCTGCATTGTTCAAGCGGGACAAGGATCAGAAGCTAAACTTCTGGATGCAGGTCTACAACCTGGAAGTCGATAAAGCGACCCACAAGCCTTCGGCCACGTTTGAATACGACATCATCAATGTGGCAACCAATAAGGCAGTGGTTCAGAAGACCGAGTCCACTGACAGTATGGGTAATGTTGGCGACCAGGTAACGCTGCAGAAATCGATCGCGGCAGCCAATCTTCAGCCCGGCATCTATAAGATTGAAATCAAGGTCAACGACAATATTTCGAAGCAGACCGTTGATCCGTCGGCAGTGTTTGCAGTAGAGTAGTGGACCGTTGATTCCGTACTTGTTAGTAGCAGAGTAACTCCCTGCGATTCCCCCCCAGGGGGTGGGGTGGCTTGAGACTGCGCCAGTTCGGAGCGTCGTTCGGAACTTGGGCAATCCTATTAGGTCTGTCGCTCCCCGTGTGCGCTACGGAGCGTCCAGGGGCGATCTCCGGCTACGTGCGCAATATGTCGGGCGACCCGCAGATGGGCGCCATCATTGAAGTTCTCGGGGCCGCCAATCATACTCTCACCGTTTTCAGCAATGGGGCAGGATTCTACGCCGCTACCGGGCTTCTCCCCGGTGTGTACACGCTGAAGGTTAGCGCACCCTCTTTCCTTGCCGCTTCTCGCGAAAAAATTGGAGTGCGTTCCGGCGCAAGCGTTCATGTGAACGTCACGTTGAACACGTTGCTTGACGTGATGCAACTCGGTCCCGCGCAGCCGTTGCCCGATACCGATGACTGGAAGTGGACGCTGCGCGCAGTGTCAAATCGGCCTGTCCTGCGTATCTTTGACGATCCAGCCTCGGTGGAGAAACCAGATCATGAACTGAAGGGAACGCTGTCCTTTTTGGCGGGATCGGCGGCAGGCGGTTATGGCACCGGGTCGGACGTGACCACGGGCTTTACGCTGGAGCGCTCGATTTTTGCGGACAGCCGTCTCAACTTCAGCGGCAACATCGGTTACGGCAATACCATACCGGCAGCGGTAGTGCGCGCGCGCTACACGCATCAATTGCCGGACGGTTCCAGTCCGTATCTCGCGCTCACGGCGCGTCGATTCTCTCCTGCCGATCCTAACTTGCACAGCGCGTCATTGCAGGCACTGGCGCTCTCCGCCGGGGATGAACTTACGCTGGGTGATGCCCTGGATGTAAAAGTCGGAAGCGAACTGCAGACGATCCAGTTCCTTGGGCACGTGACGGCGTTTCGCCCGTTCGGTTCTGCCGACCTGCACCTTTCTCCCAATACGTTTGTGGAGTACGCGTATACAACGTCTCGGCCTGATCCGCGCGCCGAGAAGGGCTTCGATTCAGCCCCGGCGGATTTGAGCGAGTCTGACCCGCGAGTGAGCCTGGCCAACAATGCCCCGCAAGTGGAGCGCGCGCATCACCAGGAAGTCAGCGTCTCGCACCGCGCTGGTAACAACAGCATGCAGGTTGCGATGTTCAGCGACCGAGTCGGGAACACCGCGCTGACGGGCGCGGGCGAAGTGACTTCCGAAGGCGGATTCCTGCTTCCCGATATCGCCTCAGGCACGTTCAGCTACACGGGCGGAAATCTGGATACGACGGGAATGCGCATCGTGCTGCAGCGAAAGTTCTCGTCGGATCTGACGGCGACATTTGACTATGCGTTTGGCGGTGTACTCGAGTTGGCCCACTCCGACGTGGCGTTGGCCACTGCGCAGCAGTCGATCACCACGCAGCGGCGCCATGCGCTGGCAGCGAAGCTGAGCGGGAAAGTGGCAAAGAGCCACACGCAGTGGATTGCATCGTACGGCTGGGAGAGCGGTTCGGCAGTGACTCCGGTCGACATGTTTAATTCGTCGCCCGGACACAGCGATCCGTATCTGAATGTGTTTATCCGCCAGCCGATCCCGACTATGGGATTCCTCCCCGGACACATGGAAGCGCTGATCGACGTGCGCAACCTGCTCGCACAGGGATACGTTCCGGTGCTCGGGCAAGACGGACAAACCGTGTACCTGGTGCAGTCCGCACGGTCGGTGCGCGGCGGCGTCGCCTTCACATTCTGATTGTTCGAAACCTTCCTCGTAAAGACGTTGCTCCGCTGCGTCTTCCTTCCTATCGACAAATTTATGAGCGTCACATGCTCTGTTTGATCGCACTGTGTTTTGTGCGCAGCCTTTGAACCCTGCGAAAGTAGCCGCTTTCGGCGGAGAGGTAGCTAAGCTATGTGTCTACGGCGGGGTTAATGATCCGTCCATTCAAGCAGTGTGATCTGATTTTCCATATTGATTTTTCTTGATTTTTGTATATAGTGCTTCGAATCAACTTACGTAACTGATTCATAAAGGACCAGATAAGGGCATCGCACCTTTTGGATGCAGAAGTGCATTGGCAAGGGCCCATCAGGCACACCCAGTACCGCCGAAGCTCCACGACGAGCCGGTTTCGGAATCTAGCATAAATAAAAAAAGCTGACCGGAGACGAGTAAAGATGAGACATCTTTTGGGGACGTTGTTTATCTTCGTGTTGCTAGCCGCAAGTCTTTCCGCACAAACCTTCCGCGGAGCCATCAACGGTACGGTCACTGACCCGTCTGGCGCGGTCGTAACCGGCGCGAGTGTCAGGGCCACCAACACCGGCACAGGTGTCACTCTGAACGCTGTGACCACTTCCAGCGGAGAGTTCTCCTTCCAGGATCTGCCGCTGGGCACGTACAAGATTTCCGTCACAGCGTCAGGGTTCCAGCCTGCCGACTTCGATAACGTCAGCGTGACGGCGGGATCTGCGTACACGTTACCGGTGAAAATGAGAGTGGGTTCGTCGACCACAGCCGTCGAGGTTTCCGCAGCGGCGTTGACTTTGGATACAACCAGTTCATCGCAGGACAACACGCTGCCGACGGAAACGGTGCAAGATGTGCCGATGAACGGGCGCGACTTCACGCAGTTGATCGCAGTGCAACCTGGTTATTCCGGGTACTCCGTGGGCGGATTCGGATCGTTGAACGGCACCCGCGCCAATCAGATGAACTGGCAAATTGATGGCGTCGACAACAACGATTTCTGGCACAACATTCCCGCGGTGAATCAGGGGGGCGTCTCAGGAATCGCCGGTGTGGTGATGCCGCTGGATGCGATTGACGAATTCGCATCACAGAGCGCTTCGGCGGCCGAAGGCGGAAGAAATGCTGGAGGCATCGTGAATGTCGTGCTCAAGTCGGGCACGAACCAGATTCACGGTTCGGCGTACTACTACAACCGAAACACGTCGCTTGGGGCTGCCACACCGTTCTTTGACCCGGCTGCACTTCAAGCGGCAGGATTACCGAGCGGCAAGCCTCCGTTGCGCAACGAAAATTACGGCTTCTCTCTCGGAGGCCCGATCGTCAAGGACAAGACGTTCTGGTTTATCACCTTCGAGAAGCAGAAGTACACGATCGGTCTTTCTGGCTTGAACACGGAGCCGTCGCAACCATACTTCGCCGAGGCGGCGGCAATCCTGGCGAATACCGGGAATGTCTACGGGAGTTATGCGCCAGTAGCGCAGAGCACGATCTCCCAGCAGATGGAGGCGAACTTCTGGCCAAGCTATATTTCGAACCTCCCGGCACAAACTGGCAACTACTTCGCTACGAACCCCTCCACAGGATACAGCTATAACGGTGTCATCAAGTTCGATCACAATTTCACTGAGAAACATCATCTTTCAGCGCGTTGGTTCGGCGGACAGGGAAGCCAGACCGCGCCGCTCGGCGGCAGCGCGGCGTTGGCAACGGCAAGCTCAAACCTGTCTTACTATTTCGAAAAGGCCCCGCTCCATGTCTACAACTACGCAGTCACGTTCAATTCTGCGTTGACCCCCAGAATGACCAACCAAATCCTTTTCGGGGTGAATTACTTCAATCAGGTATTCAGCGACGCGAACAACACGTTCGATACTCACTCTTATGGTCTGTATTTGAGCCCTGACGCGACAATCCACGGGCAACCGATTTTGGGCGCGCCCAATGTCATTATCTCCGGGTTCGAGCAGGTCGGTATTACACCGCCGGAAGGTCGGAATGACATTACCGGCATGCTGAGCGACATTGTTTCCTACAACTTCGGGAAGCACCAAATGCGTTTCGGCGGTGAGTTCCGCCAGGGGCGCGTCGACGAGTTCTATTTCCGGCACTCGCTTGGCAAGTTCACCTTTGACGGCACGCAGGGCCCGTGGGCGAGCGGCGCTGCGACATGCAACGCGGCCTGTCTCGCCTTGGATCCGAATGCCGTTGCTCTCGCGGACTTCCTGGCGGGCGATGTTTCGCAATCGAGCATCACGGTCGGGAATGCGGAGCGCGCCGTACTGGTCAATGGGTTCAATTTCTTCGGGCAGGACACATGGCAGGCCGCCCCAAGGTTGACGGTGAACCTGGGGTTGCGTTGGGATTATTTTGGCCCGTTGCACGATGGCAAGAAGGACCTTGCAGTGTTTATACCTGGGCAGGGACTGGTTGTTCAGGGAAGCGGGATCAATTCGATTTTCCCGCCCGATCATAAGGCGGTTGCCCCGCGTCTGGGGTTCGCCTATCAGCCCGGTGCGTCGAAGGACACTGTGATCCGCGGTTCGTTTGGCATGCACTACGATCAGATCAATATGAATCCGTTTCTGGACTTCCGTCCGCCGAACAATGCCGACGGATTGGAAGACAACCCGGCAGGAATTAGTCCTGTTTCGGTGTACGCTCTGAATAACTACACTTGGCAGCCCAATACGTATATTTTTCCGGGCGTCCAAACTTGTCCGACCCTGAACTGCTTAGCTCAGACTACTCAAGCGTTCGACGTATTCTCAGTGAACCAGCACTTCCGGACACCGTACTTTCTTGAGTACAGCCTCAACATTCAGGAAGGGCTGGGCAATGTGGCTGTGTGGCAGGTCGGTTATGTTGGGACTCAGGGACGCCGCCTCAGCATCATGCAGGATATAAACTCCGATGGCCATCTCGATTCGCAGTACCCGAACATAGGCGCTGTGAACCAGCTCAGCAGCATCGGAACGTCAAACTACAACGCTCTCCAGACCACGCTACGTTTGCGTTCCTGGCATGGCGTGAATGCCTCTTTCGCTTATACCTGGGGCCACACACTGGATGAAATCAGCGAGTATCGCGGGGCTCTCGCTGATAGCGCGACGAACCTCAGTATCGACTACGGAAATGGTGATTTCGATACGCGGAATAACTTCTCCGGAGTCTTGACGTGGGACATACCGGGCTCTTCTCACGGTCCAAAGTGGCTCAGTCATGGCTGGGCTGTGAATAGCCTGTTCACCTTCCACAGCGGCCAGCCCACAGATGAAGTTCTGCTCGGTCTGAGTCGGATTGGAGATCCTTTCGCTGGCGTATCTCATTCCTTCCAGAAGGATGTTAACGGCTTCACCGGCGAACAGTGGTGGAATCCGGCCTCGTTCTGCTCACCTGGGGTTGGAAGCTGCCCGACTGGGCCTTTCAACGGCGGCAACCTTGCGCGTAATCAGTTTGCCGGCCCTCCGTTCCGCGACTTGGACCTGTCGGTGACGAAGAATATCAGCATCACAGAGCGGGTAAAGGCTCAGTTCCGGGTGGAGATGTTTAATCTGTTCAACTACAAAAACCTGGCTTCTGGAGTCGGGGCCGTAGGAACCAGCTGCAACCCCAACGCAACGACTGGAGTTTGCCAGCCGGGGAATGGCTTCGGCCAAGTGACCGACACCATTGGCGACTTCAACGGAGCTCCCGGGATCGGTCCCGGAGAGGCGTTCAATACACAGCTTGCTTTGAAGATCATCTTCTAGCCGGCTCGTCGCTTTCACTGCCCCCGTCTTCGTGGCGGGGGCTTTTGTTTGCACGGATTTGCTCCCAGGAACCCCTTTCAGCAGGGCTTGTGGCAGGTTCTAGTACACGGCCTTTGGTTACTCGTGTACCCGTAGTTCCGATGGTAGCCTCTCTTAGTAATCCCTCCCTCAAGAAGCACGTTTTTCCCCGGAGAACCCCGATGCGCCGCCACTTCTCATCGATGGCATTCGCAGTGCTCACTGCTGTTCTGTCTCTCTCAGCGTCGATGCTGGCTCACAGGTCGAAAGCTTCCGCATCCACCAGCATGCTGGTAACGACGTCCTCCCCCAAAGCTCGTGCCCTTTACGAGAAGGGGATGGCCGATTACGAGAACCTCTATCTCGAACGCTGCAACGAAGAGTGGCGCGCCGCCGTGGCAGAAGATCCCAATCTGGCCCTGGCCTGGGCGTGGATCGCCTTCAACAGCGGCAATCCGCAGGAAGTGGGCGCGGCCCGCGCCAAGGCGCTGGCGCTTGTGCCCAAGGTGACGGCGGGCGAGCAGTTGATGGTCGGCTGGATCGCGAAAGTGCAGGAAGGGAATTACATCGAAGGCATCGCGCTCATGAACGACATGCTGGCGATGTATCCCAAAGACAAGCATCTGCTGTATCTCGCGGCCAATTGGCTGATGGGAGAAAACGGCAACGATCAAGCCGAGCGGCTGTTGGTGAAAGCGCTCGCTATCGACAAGAATTATCCGGCCGCGCTGAACGATCTTGCGTACGTCGATGCACGCAACCGCAAGTTTGATCGCGCACTGGCGGAAATGGATCGCTACGTCGCTCTACTGCCGAAAGAGCCCAATCCGCAGGATTCCTACGGAGAGCTTCTCCGCATGGCGGGAAGCTTTGACCGATCGCTCGATCACTACCGCATGGCGCTGAAGATCGATCCGGATTTTGTGACTTCGCAACTCGGCCTTGGCGACACTTACGCACTGATGGGGAATGAGGAACAGGCGCGCACGGAGTATGACAAGGCGATCCGTTTTGCCCACAACGAGGCTGATCGGCTCACTTACGGCATGCAGCGGGCGATGACCTGGGTGCGCGACGGCAAATACGCGGAAGCCGACCGTGATTTTCAGGACCTCGCGCAAACCGCCCACGCCAAGGGACAAGACTTGCAGGAGGCGCAGGCGTACCGGCACATGGGCGAGTACCAGAGCGATGACCAGTCGGCATTGCGCAATTTAAAGCTTGCCGAGGAAGCGCTCGGTCACCTGGCGTGCATGTCGGCTTCGGATCGTGATGAGGAGATGTCGCGAATCCTGCGTTTCCGCGCCGTGCGTGCGTCGCATGCCGGCAACCATGAGCTTGCTGACCAGTCGTTGCATCGACTTGAGGCCCTGGCCAACGGTAGCCGCAACCGCGTGATTCAGAGTTCCTATCAAGGGGCGGCGGGTGCGCTGCTGATGGAGCAGAAGAAATACGAAGAGGCGATCTCGTACCTTGAGGAAGATCGCGACAACCCCTTCACCATGGAACTGCTGGTGCAGGCCTACTATCAGACTATGCAGACCGACAAGCTGCATGAGATGGAAGCGGCCCTGCGCGGCACGAATGTTCCGACCATCGAGCAGGCATTGGTGGTTCCAGCAATTCGGGCGAAACGGCCCAATATCTAGAAATCCAGACCCATACGAGCGGGTTGACCGATCTGGGAACCCCGTATTTCGCGGATTTCCCATCTTGGTGTAAAGTAAATCCACTTTACGATGGATCTCGACTCCGAGCGCCGCGCCGGGACCCGTATTAAGACGCGCGTCCCCACCCGGGTCCGAACGTCCACCGGCCCCGACCTCAACGCCCAGACCCGGGATGTGAGCGCCAATGGTGTGTATCTCTATACACAGTCAAGACTTGAGAAGGGAACCGAGGTTGAGCTCGTCCTGATCCTGCCTCCGGAACTGACTTCAGGGGAAAAGTACTGGGTCTGTTGCCAGGCCACGGTCGTACGGATCGAGGAGGCAGAAGGTTCGGAATTTGGCATCGCGGCCCAGATCCGTCGCATGGATATCCTGCCCGAAGTAGCCGTCTAGGGCCGCCTCAGCGCACTGGAATTTGCTTTCGGCTCGCCAAAATATTCCCAATCATGTACTTACGAAAAGCTGGGCTTAAGCCCTTTGTGCCATCAACAGGCTTGAACTTGTGAAAAAAGACTTTCAATTGCATCAGCGGCAGTGCAATAATGATCGGCCCTAGACGTGCTCTGGCTAAAATTGAAGGTTCTTAGGTGGGCCCAGTATGCTGATCGAAAAACTGGCGGGAGGAGTGGTGCAAGTACAGACACCGCTCGGCCCGCGATACATTGTGCTTTCATTTTTACAGCGGGTTTACTTCCTTTGGATGTTCCGCAATTTTCCCATTCTTCCGCACGCCGTGTTGTCGCGGCGGCAGCAACGCATGCTCGACCGTATGTGCAGTGAGCAAAGTTTCGCTTCAAGTGCGTATTCCACCGCACTAGAAGAAGCGCCGGTGATCGGGATGATCGAACATCGTCCGCCGGTTACGGCTGTGCCATTGCCCCCACGCCGTCCGGCCGCAAGCCAGGGTTCGTTACCAGAAGGGATCCGGCAGCAACTCTAGCTCATCGCGCTCGTTCTGCAATGTCCCGCGATTTCTGTCCTGCACGCGGGAACTATGATCCGTCGTGCACGTTATCCCTCTTCATCGAGAGGGAGAGCATTGAACGGAGAGATATCTCGCTCTCGATGACGAAAATGGTCTCCTGCCGAGGGCGGTTCAATCTGCCCCGTCGCGTCGAATGCTATAATTCTCGTTTCGTCCTACCAAGCCAACCCCACCGTGGGCGCGTAGCTCAATTGGCAGAGCAACTGACTCTTAATCAGTAGGTTGTAGGTTCGATTCCTACCGCGCTCACCACCTTTATAATCAATCACCTGCGGTCCTCACGTACTGATCTCCGAACTGGACACCTACTGACTCCCGCCGAGACGTACTGATCTCGCAACGCCCGCCCTTACACGTACTGATCCCTCCGCAATATCTAGCCTGCCACGTACTGATTCTGACCCTCCCGACTACATTTTTCTTGCGTACTATTTTTTCCCGCCCGCCAAACCCGTTCCTGCTCGGTTCCGCTTCGCCTCCCCGAGTGCCCTGAGTTGGAAAATGAAAAATTCCCGCTCGGCAGGGCTTAGCAGAGGAAGCAAGATATAGCAGGGGGCAACCCTTGCGTCGATTCCGGCAGCTTCCCATGCAGCGTCTCCAAACCGAAAAATCATTTTGTCTTTCAGTACTCGCCTTCTCATCTCTTTCCTGTTTAGCTCAAGCGTCGAACAGAGCCTTTCGATCATGGAGTCCGAGGGCAGGCACTGTCCCATCATCAACTTTCTGATGTGTTCATTGCGACGTGCCCGCTCTCGTCGCAACCTGTCGAACCGTTAGGCCCCTCTCGTTGGCCGTTTGTTCGAGCTTTGCATTGAAGAACCCAAGACGTCGGTGGCCCATTGGCATAAGGGTTGTCTCGTGTAAATACCTAAAGACTGTCTACTTTAAGTCTGTAGAGGCGGGAGTCCACCGGACGTACATGGGGAGTGTCGAACGGGGCGAGAGGAACATCAGCTTAGATAATATCGTCAGGATTGCCCGTGCACTGAAGGTGGCACCCAGTGCACTCTTGCAGACGATCAAGTGAAGCAGGCGCGATATTCGGCAGAAGTGTCGATTGCTCAGGGGAGACGGTACAAGGTCAACTTCGAAGGAGACCCGACAACGAACATCGAACCGTCTGGAGAAAACGCAGTCCACGACTGTGCCTCTCCATCCCGGTCGGGCTTAACATATGCTATGCGTTCGCCCGTCTTGACAGAAAAAATCACAAATTGTTCGTGCGCGTCAGAAGCCGTAAGTTGAAGTGCAAAACGTTCACCGTTCTGCGCGACACCTGCAAACGAGAATCCACCGTCAGCTGAGAGCACCTTCACAACATTCCCGCGAGTATCAATGATCAGCGGGTTCTTACAACCCGGTTCGAGTATGAGCTCATCCGTAAGAAACTGAGGTCTTCCGCCGCAGCTGCCGTGATAGAGCAGGTGGTCTCCAGAAGCGTCCCTGTACGTGACGAATCCGAGGTCATTCGGGTATTTCCCCGTCCAATGCACGTTGTCCGTCACGTAACCCTTGCTGCTTACCGATGTAGCAACTACGGGAGCGTCCGTCAGTCTGGTAGTTTTCAAGCTTCCGGCATCTATGAACTCGAATCCCGGATTCGTTGCGTTTCCGAGCGTGGATCCGTCTGGGGAAATGCTCTCAACACTCCCGAAGCCGTGTCCGTCGGTGTCGTAGTCAAACACGCCTGCATCCTTCAAGTCCGGCGTGAGCCGCAAGACCGTATAGCCAGCTACGATGACGTGTGCGTCGTTCGCGGCAAAGATTGGCACATCCCTGAACGCAGTAATCTCCCGAGTGTCCTTCACCTTCCCTGTTTTGATGTCCAGAGACAAAAGCTTGTAAACGTGGGCCGGAGTGTTGTGACCGGGTACTTGCCGCATCCCGACTTTGGAGATCAAAACAATCCGATCACCTGCAAAGACTACGCCGCGAGTGGCAGTGAAAATTGAGCTTGTTTGAGAGTCCAAATGTGGTCCCGTGAGCGTTGTTCCTCCGCTAGTACTAACGGCAAACCCCATTACCTGTTCGCCCTTTGTCAGTGGACCTACCGACCAGACACGCGACGGCGCTTGGCCCGCATCGGACGCGACACTCAACGTCACCACTGCAAAAACAATCGGGAAAAGGAGACGAGCCGCAGACGTCATGGTTTTCGGGGTTTGCTGAGTCAATACTGCCCTCAGACGGTGGGATTATATGCCCGCCAGCGGCTGGACCTAACCGCGTGGCACTGGGGGTGCTCGGGGAGCATCGCCCGAGCTTTCCTCCCATACTGATCTTTGGGGGAGCCAAAAAAACAATTTGCCACGTACTAACTCGGAGGCGCTCACGGATGCCTGTTGACATGCAGGCACTTAAATTGTGTTCGGACGTACTGATTTTTTGTGTGTCGATAAGTGGCAAAACCCGCACAAAGCGGACCCCGCACAGAGAGCGGGCAAGGACTTAACTGAATAATGTGTGTGTGATCAGTACACACATAAAGTGGTTCTGAAATATACCGACTCTTAATCAGTAGGTTGAAGGTTCGATTCCTTCCGCGCTCACCATTTAACCGCAAGAAGTCTTGACGTTAAGCTGCTCTTCCGTCGATCGGTTCAATCGCTTGTCCTCCGCTCAACGTCACAGATGTAACGCAAGCGTCACGCGGCGAGTGTGACAGAAGTGTGACTCGTGCGAGGAAACAATCGGATGGCAACGTCACGCACATTCACTCGCATGGAGCATGACAATAACAGGACAAGCCATACAGAAAACTCCTATTGAAAGAGTCGCGAAAAAAATCCTCCCAGTCTCCTCAGCACGCTTTTTCTCCGATTTGTTGCTTGCCCATGGACTGGTGCTTGAACGGCATCGTCGAGAATGGGCAATTGCCGCTCAGACAGGGGCAGATCAATGAGTTTCGGAGGGCGGGCATCACGGGACGAAAAAACCAGGCTTGCTCCTGCTCTCGCCGGGCGTTGGTTGAGTGCTGGTAGAGGGGGCGCCGCGACCTCGGGTCCATTCGACAACGTCTCGGTGTTTGTATCGTGCGGCAAATCGGATTCGTCCCTGGGCTGCGCAGTCGTGACGGTTGGTGGAAGGGTGTTTTGAGCGAGTACAGGCAGATTCGGAGACTCCGCGCGCAGAACAGGCGGTGGCGGAGGACAACCGCAATCATCAGGAACGATCGTTTCTACCTGGGATGCCTGGCCCGAGTGAAAGGCGGTGTCCATCGTGCTCAGATGCCCTGCGTGTAGAACCAGTTTGTCGGTGGGCACGACTTCGAACTGCCCATTGCCGAGCGCCTCGTATACGACGACTGGCGCGGTGTTGCCGGGCAATCCCCGCACGCAGGTATTGCCCTGGGCATCAACCCGTATCGCATAGTGAAACTCTCCCGGGCCGCGCAACAAGATGCGAAAGTCAGGTGTGACAATCGTGTCCGCCGAATTGTCCAATGTGTAATGTGTCTCTAACGCGCCGACGCCCATCGCTAACATCAAGTCGGGGCCCGATGTCTGATGGACTATCGACACTGTGGTGCCGGGGCACAAATGCACTTCTCCTCCGCGCGCTAATCGGAGTGTCTCCGTCGAGAACTTGGCGCTGAACGAGCTGCCGGATTTCGATTGATCGGCAAAGGTCAGATTTCCCGCGGCGCTGACGGGGACCGCGACTGGTTGCGGGGCAGGAGCGATTGCGGGCACCGACGGTGCTCGCGCACTGGCCGCTTCCGATTCCATATGAAAGCGAATGGTGAGTCGGTTACCAGCGGCGTCCCAGGTGTAGCTCAACGGTGTTCTTGGGCTCACCAGAATCCGTACCAGTGGTGGATTCTGCGGCAACTGATCCAGTTGAATAGTATCGATCAGAGAGTTCTGAACCGGAATCTGTTTGTGAGGAACTGAAATCCGAGCATTGCTGAGGTCGATTTGCAAACCCGGAGGTTCTGGAATTCTCGTGATGACCGGACGGATCGGACGTGTGGATGTGATTTCCATTCTGGGCGAATCTGCTTTGAGCAAAAGCTTCACGCGCGACAGAATGGCTGGTTCGCTCCTCGCCTCTACGTCCGCGGATTTTGTTTTCGTTCCATCCGCTGCGCCGATGGTGGCGGTCAGAGTCAAACACGCCACAAGGCCGAGAGCGGGCAGAATTCTTAGCCCAATTGTTTTCGATAGCGTAGATTTCTTCAAAGCCAACATATGTTTTTACCGCGTCGAAATTCCGCTGAAATAGTCCGGGTTTAACTAGTGAATTCGGTCAGGGCAATGCAAAATTCAACGTAATCTTGCTTTCAAAACTCACGGGAGCGCCGTCGCGAAGAAGTGGAGTAAATTTCCACTGCTTCACTGCCTGCGCGGCAAGCACAGAAAGCAGCGGGTCTCCACTGAGCCGGCTGAGACTGCGTACCGTGCCGCGTTTGCTCACGCAAACATCAAGAACCACGGCACCCTGCAGACGCTGCTGCCTGGCCGATTCAGAGTAGTCCGGCTCGATCCGGTCAAGCAGATGTTCATCCGCGATTTCCTCGCTGACGGTAACCATGGACTCATCATGAGGGGCGGGCATCACTGCCTCTGCCTTCGTTGCGAGATCATCCCCTGTTGGCGACGATTCAGCAGGGAAGATCTGCTTCCCTTTTTCGAAGATGATGATGCCTTCTGAGGTATTCCGGGCGTGCGCAGGTTTCGCGGACGCGTGCTTTAAAGCAGCGTGATTCTGACCGAGCAATCCTGCTTGGGACGGATGATCAGGTTCACTGCTTGGATACACCTCCGTGCCACTGAAGTTTTCCGACTCTCGCTGAGTTGTCAGAGCCCCATCGTCCGTCGCGCCTGCCGTCGCCTCGATCGTTTGAGATTGGCTGGTCTTGCCTTGCGGGTAGAGCACCATATTTCCGTCATGTCTCTCGCGCTCACCTCTGCCAACCACCCAGCCCAACAAGAGGGCAACGAGAATCGTGGACATTCCTAAAACCAGGTTCCATCCTCTGACCGTCAAAGGAAAATTGTCGAGCCAGGAACGTCGCATGCTGCGGGATGCCGCTGCCGTATCCGGGTTCTCCAGCCGGGAAACGCGTAAAGCCTCTTTATTCGACGAGAACATTTCGTCCACTAGCTCGATATGATCAGCGACGCGCGAGCCGAGGGCTTTTAACTGCAAAAGGTCCCGATGTGGGAATGCCTGCGGCTGTGTCGAGAACGCCCCGAGTATCGCCGTCACTTCTCCGGCTCGATCCTGGATGGGCATCATGGTAAAAGAACGGACGCCTAGCCTTCGCAGCGGTCCCGCGTCAAAACGAGAATCCGACTCGGTGTTCTGGCAAAGCTGCAACCTGCCCGTCTTCCAATACGCTGCCCGGGAGTGCATTAAGTATGTTGAAACTTGCGGGGCGGTTGTTCCGGATGTTGCGGTGTAGGTCGGCACGCCTGCGTGAATCAAGACCACGGCGGCGCCAGACTCGGCGATGATTGAACGCGCTTCGTGCGCAATTTCCTTCAATGCGAGGGAGAGAGTGAGTTCTCGGACGGTCGCAGTCTTTCCTCGGGGAGAGGAGTTGCGGTCATCGGCGCTGGCATTTCCTTGGGCTCCTTCCGAACCGCGTCCGAGGTCGCTGTTGCGATCATCTCCAGGCGCGACAGGCACTGAAGTGTTGAAAGCCACAGGGAGCGGCTCAGGCATGGATCGCTTTACCATAGGACGACCATCGCGAATCCGTCGCACGCCTGGTCCGGGACTGTATCGGGGGAGAGTCGGTGACCTGAGATAGGCGAATCGTCTCGATACCAGGCGGTTAACGAATGTAGCAACAGGAGTACCTGGGCGGAATAGCACCCACTTCCTAACCCAGGCGGTTAGATGAACAGTTTTGCGACCCATCGGTTTCCCGGTTCGCCTAATTCACCAGTTCCTGATGTTGATGTCCTTCGTACCAGAGTGCGAGTTCCAGCCGATTCCAGACTCCAAGGCGATCGTAGATCGACTTAAGATCGTTCTTGATCACGTGCTCAGATGTTCCCATTACTGTCGCCATCTGCCGGTTGTTGAGGCCTTGGGCCACGAGTTTGATCATCTGTCTCTCTCGTTCGTTCGCGCTCACAGGTGACTGATTGGGTTCGGAAGGAATCAACCCTTTTGATAACAGCAAGGTTGCGAGCTTGACTCGTTTAATGCCGCCCATGATTCCGAAACGTAGGTAAATTCGGCCGAAATGCGCCTTCACCGTTCTTGGGGCGATGCTGAGGTGCTTGCTGATCTCAGTGATGTCATATCCGAGGAGCAAAAGCTCGATGATGTCCTGCTCGCGCGGAGTCAGGCGGATCATCCCATGATGTAAACGGCTGTCCATATACCCTCCGAAAAGTAGGAAATGTGGAACCATGCGTCTGTCGACGCGGTCTTGCAGAAAGGGGAGGGTTCAATTGAAGGACAAACAGGATCCTGGGTATCTGCGTACTCAAGGTCCTCTTGTTAACGGACTCGTTCTCTGATGTTGCTAAGTTACTTTTCTAAAGCCTTTAAGTAGTCTTCCGCTTCCGCGTCTCCGCCAGCGATCGCTTTCTGATACCACTTGATGGCGTCGGATGTACTTTGCGGCGTGCCCAAACCTTGCTCGTAGAGCCGCCCAAGCCTGAACTGAGCGTTTGCCTGATTCTGTTGCGCTGCCTGCAAATACCACTTCCAGGCGTCCTTATAACTCTGAGTAACGCCGCGCCCGCTTTCGTACATCAACCCCAGGCGAAGTTGCGCCTCCGCGCGTCCGTTTGCGGCGGCGCGTAGATACCACTGGGCTGCTTGCACATCGTCTTTGTCAACCCCACGGCCTTGGTCATACATCACGCCGAGTCGAAATTCCGCGTCTACGAGGCCGTGCTTTGCTGCTTGTGAATACAACTTCACCGCGGTTGCTGGGTCGGGAGGCACACCAAACCCAACGTCATACATGCCACCGAGTCGGTATTGTCCATCCGGATATCCCTGTTCGGCGGCCTTCTTGAACCACTTGACCGCTTCCACGGAACTACGGGGCACACCTTGCCCGAATGCATACATGTTTCCCATCTTGACCTGTGCCGCCGGATCGCCTGCATTTGCCCTTTGCAAAACGTCCGAATCTTGCGCGAACGCTGAGTGCGCCGCCAGAACGACTAGGATCGCCAGCCATGATCGTTTCATTGGTTCCCTCACGCCTTTGCTAGTTATGCCTCTCTCTTCCTTTGTTCGATAAGCCCACACTACTGCTGAAACCTAAGAAGCGTTGGAGCTTTGTTCGAAGAATCGAGATCCAATCCAAGAGTCTGCAATCCGCTCACAACCCACAGTGCTTCGGTCGTGGCGGAGGGCGAGGTCAGCATCGCTACTCCTCGGCCGTTGTTCGAAACAGTCGACACCGAGTATGCGCCGGCCAGGGCTAGGTCTGAGCTAAATGCACCCGCGTCACTTCTGTCTTCAACGCCGCTAACGTTACTGGCACCATCAAAGAAGACCACACCGGAGAGGAGCGTTGCTTGAGCCGACGTCGTCTCACCTGCGCCGAATGCGAAAGTTCCTTCCAGATCTCCGGAGTCAAACGGTGGTGCAAGAGCCTGACGGCTCAAGTCCCCGTTCCCGACAAAGCCGTCGGACGTCAGCAAGAATCCCTGATTGGGTGCAGTAGCATAGAAAATCCATACGCTCAGGGTTCCTGTCTGTGCGTTGTCCAAGGTCAGGACACCGCGCCCATTTAGCTGAATCGAGTATGCTCCAGTCAGCAGTCCGCCCACCGTAATGTTCCCGCCGCTGTTCTGATCGAACTGCACCTGGGCGGTTCCAACCCCGTCGAACTGCATGCGGCCTATCGTTACCTGAGCCGAGGTTCCGTTCGAACCGGTCACATCAAAGATCGAAGCGCCCTGGAACGAAGAGGTGAAGAAGGGCGATCCGGTCTGTGCTTCCATCACTCCAGCGAGAACAGGATTATTCTCGGAGAGCGGGTCGAGCGACACCAGCAAACACTGACTTGCAGAAACGGCATATAAAGCGAAGTTAAACGTTCCACCGTCAAAGCCAGGGATTACCAGAGTTGCTTTTCCGTGTCCGCTATCGTCGACGTTGTAAGAGCCGGAGAAGGTCGCGAATGTCGGCATCAATACTCCGGCGTCATTAACATCCAGGCTGCTGCCTGAGATTGTTCCGACGCCACTCGGGAAGACGGACCCGACTGCGGAAATTCTGCTACCTCCAACGTCTGCGCCTGTCAGGCTGATGACGTAACCACCGGTGAAGGCGGAAGGAGTAAATGAAGTTGGATCCTGTATCGTGATGACTCCGGATCCCGAGACGCCAGAGCTATCGGATTCAATCAGGTCGCCGGACTTGGCTGTACCGTTCAGAGCAAACGCATACGTCGATATGCCCACGCTGCTCTTCAGTGTCAAGGTGCCGCGATTGTCTCCGCCAATCTGATAAGTTCCGGTCAATGCGAGGCCAGTTTGTGGTCCTGACGTCCGGTTGATGTCCTCAACGCCGGATGTGATGTTGCCGTTTCCGTCGGCGGTCCATGAAGCCGCGGCGTCAAACACACCCGCTTTGTCGAAGCCTTTGAAGAGCATGGCGTACTGTCCATGCAGCTTGCTATTGTTCGTCGGAGTGATTGTCACTACCGCCGTTGCGAAGTCTGACGTGTCAGCCTGGGAGGTCGCGACCACTTTCACGGTGGGAGGAGCCGGCACCGCTGATGGAGCGGTATACAAGCCTGCTGACGTAATCGTTCCGCAGGCTGAACCAGAGCAACCAGCGCCGCTTAAGCTCCACGAGATTTTCTCGTTGCTGCTTCCAGTAACACTCGCCTGGAATTGCCGCTGCGCCCCAACAGTCAGCAGCGCGCTGGTCGGCGAAATTGCTACCGCTACTGGAACAGCGATCGTCACCTGCGCGGACGCCGACTTCGTGGTGTCCGCCTGTGAGGTCGCGGTTAGCGTCACTAGCGGAGGATTGGGAACGACCGGTGGAGCCGTATAGAGTCCTCCCGATGTGATCTTTCCGCAGCCTGAGCCCGTGCAGCCCGAGCCGGAAATACTCCAGGTAACACTGGTGTTGGAATTACCGGTTACTTGCGCAGTGAATTGTTGAGATCCGGAGGGGACGAGCTTTACCGAGCCCGGAGAAACAATGACCGTGACGACGGACACCACGGTAACAGAGGCGGTCGCGGATTTGCTCGGATCGGCCACGGATGTCGCCGTCACTGAAAAGAACGGGGGGCTTGGAGGTACCGCAGGTGCAGTGAAGAGTCCTGAAGAACTGATCGTGCCGCACGTATTGCCCGCACAACCGGTGCCGGTGATCTTCCACGTAACCGAGGTGTTCGATGAACCGGTAAGAGTTGCGGTGAACTGTTGATGGCCGCCCACGCCGACTTGAGCGGAAGTTGGAGCAATCGACACACCAACGGACGAGCCGGAGCTTACAGTCACCGTCGCCGATCCAGACTCTGCCGGACTGGAAACAGACGTGGCCGTCACGGCAATGATCGGCGGATTTGGAAGATTCGCAGGAGCGGTATACAAACCTGTGCTGCTGATGCTTCCGCAGGCCGTTCCGCTGCAGCCGCTTCCCGAAATGCTCCAAACCACCAGAGAGCTTGAACTCCCTCCGACGGTAGCTGTGAACTGCTGTTGCGCGCCGGGTTTCAATTGCACTGACGGCGGAGACACGCTGACAGAAGAACCGGCAACGAGTGTTACCGCTGCCGAAGCAGATGCGGCCGGATCGCTCACTGCCGTCGCTTTCACAGTGACGCTTGCGGGATTGGGCAAACTCGCAGGCGCGGTGTAGATGCCACCCGAAGTGATTGTGCCGCAAGCCACGCCACTACATCCCGCACCAGAAACGGTCCATAAGACTGCAGTGTTCGTGCTCCCAGTGACGGTTGCGGTGAAAAGCACTTGCCCGCCAGAGGCCACTTGAGCAGTCTTCGGCTGGACTGCAACGGACACCGCAGATGCAGACTGAACAACCAGGGAAGCTGTTCCCGACTTGGCTGGTTGCGCCACCGAGGTAGCAGTAATCGCGATTGCGGCCGAGGGCGGAACTGTAGTCGGGGCCGTATATAAACCGGAAGAACTTATCGTGCCGCATGTGCTATTTACACAACCAATGCCGCTGATACTCCATGTCACGGCGGTTTGCGAGATGCCCGTTACCAGCGCTGTGAACTGTTGCTTACCTCCGGTTGCGAGAACAACCTGGCTCGGGGAGACATTTATAGAAACGGAGGACGGGGAAGCAATCGTGATCGTGGAAGCGGCTGTTGCTGTCACATCAGCCAGCGACATCACCTCGACTGTGACCGTAGCCGGCGATGGAGCGGTTGCCGGTGCCGTGTAAAGGCCACTGCTGCTGATCGTGCCGCAGGAGACTCCGCTGCATCCTGGCCCGCTTACACCCCAGATCACGACACTGTCGGTTGTGCCACTTACTGCGGCTACGAACTGCAGCTGACTTCCCGTCGAGATCGAGGCGCTCTTGGGAGACAGCGAGACCGAAACAGCAGCGAGTGCCGGAACTGCAGCGAAGCCTACGCAACAAACCGTCAAGATGATTACGATGAGGTGTTTCATTTCATTTACCAAACTTCAACCGTCGAGTTCACTCTCCGGGTTACTCCTGCTTGCCAGTAGACGGTATTTGTCCGGAAGTGGCCGATTCTGCAGTTGTCTTCGAGACTTCTGTTCGAGAAGCTGGTTGCGATGAAAGGGTTAGTTGCATGTCGACCATTTCTTTCAGAACGGTGTAGTCCGCCGCGCCGCTGAAGAAGTGCCCGTTTACGAAAAAACTTGGCGTGCCGGTTAAGCCAATCTGATGCGCTTCTTCCGAATCTTTTTTAACGTTGGCGGCTTCAGCGCCGTCATCCAGGCACTTGTCGAAGCGGTCTCCGTCCAGCTTGAGCACACGGGCATGAGTCTTCAGATCAGAAACCTGCAGTTGCTTGCTGTAGAAAAGGACATCGTGGTATTCCCAGAACTTGCCTTGCTCGCCGGCGCACCGTGCAGCTTCAGCGGCCTTCTCTGCCGTGTGGTGCATGGGGAGAGGAAAGTCCTTGTAGACGACTGCCAGCCGGCCGGCATATTCCTTTTCCAGTTTTTGCAGGTCAGGGATGATGCGCTGGCAATATGGGCATTCGTAGTCTGCAAATTCCACCAGAGTCACCGGAGAATTCTTGGCGCCCTGTGCGTAAGCGTCCTTCACTTTCACATCAATGAGAGGCGGTTCGAGCAGGATCTGTACTCGCGCCTGAGTCCGCAGTTCTTTGACGAATGCGGCTCGCGCTTTTTCGCGCCGCAACTCGCGAATATGCTGCAGCACACTGTCACGCACCGCTTCATACGATTCGGTGGACTCCATACCTTCGTAGTAGACCTGAAGTTGATCTTCCGTAGGGTCTTTCAAGTCTTTGTAGACGACTTTGTTCAGTAACTCATCCGCCGTGAGATGACGATTCCGTGCCTCCATCTCGATGAGCTTGTCGTCCACGAGTTGATCCAGTGCCTTTCGCTGGTTCATGTAGTACTGGTATCGGGACTGCAGCAGCTTCCCTCCCTGCTCCCGTTGTAAGTCGCCGACTGTCAGCTTTTGTCCGCCGACTTCGGCGACGACCTGCGAAGCATCCTCGGCCTGTTGTGCACAGCAAAGCCCTGCAATAAGCAGAAGTCCAAGTAAGATACCCAGCTGTCGCATCCGCGTAGTCATTTACTCCCTCAGCGAATCAGTATTTGAAAAACAACTCGAAACGTTTCCCTACGGATTTGAAATGTGGGGCAGGCCCACTAATGCATGCCCCACATTCACGTGCACTAGTCGCCAGTTCCGCAGCTGCAAATGCCGTGCCCGCTGCCGAGAATGCCGATGAATGCGCACTGGGCCTGCAGATTGGCCAGTTCCGTGGCACCCAGCGTTGAATCCGAGGATTCAGTCTCGGTAATGGGGTACGCGTTTCCGACGGCGTTCTGAACGTGCGTGACCCATACCCGCAGATTCGGGGTAGGGGAAACATTAGACGTCGGATCACAGGGGGAGTTGTTGACCGCGGCCGAAACGACTTTGATGACGCCATTTCGCGAGATCACACCGGTCAGCGGGTTCGACGTCAGGTTGGACCGAACGGACAGAGTCCGTAGCCCGTTGTGGGTTTCGACGCAGCCGCAGCACTCCGACAACTGCTGGTCCGCATCGAACACGTAAACCATCGCGCACAGATTGCCGTACGTGAGGCCAGGATTATCGATTCTCACCGTTGCGTCGGGAGCGGGAGCTGCGTTGTTGGAGAAATAATTGACTCGGTAAACATCGGTTTGCGCCATTGCTCCGGTCGTCAAGCCCAGCACGAGCAAAGCAAAGACGAGTACAGGCAGTGTTCTACATAGCTGTTTCATGCTTGTGGAATCTCCTAGACGCGTGCCGGGTGGGGGGAGGAGAGAACGAGTGGCGCGCGCAGGAAAACAATCTACCCATCGCATCGCTGTTTACAACTACCCACGTGGCCTAACCATTGTCACTACTCTGCGCACGCTACACCAATCGAATTAGTTCGCCAATTCCACGCACGTGTTAGAGCGACTGCAGTAGTTCTGAAAGACTAGCCAGAAGGATTAGAAGATTTACACCGCGCTTTGTGCGGGCAAGCGATTCGCAGGATGCATTGAATATCGAAGCAGATGTTGATGCTTCAGAAACAATCTCTCGCAATGAATCTTTCTGAGGAGGGTGGTGAGTTTACTGCTGCGAAGAGTTCTGGTTGGCCTGATCCTTTTCCTGCTGCTGCTTTTGTTGCAGTTGCTGGCTGAACTGCTGTTGTTCCTGCTGGATCTGTGCCTTCTGCATCTGATCGAGCTGCTCCGCGGAGAGAGTAGCGCCATCGTGGTGGATCCAACTCGCGGCGGGAAGGCTCGCTGCCGCATCTGTTGCCGGTGCCTCCTGAGGCGGCAGCAAATCCATCGAAGTAGTGTCGCCGCTAACAGCGCCGTAAAGTTGCGGCGCCTCCTGATTGTCGCTGAGCGAACTAGCCGCGGCATTGGTCGAGCCATTAGTCGCGGTCGTACTTTTAGTCAGGATCAGTCGCGCGATTCCGCCTGGCTCTGCATCCGATGAAAGGATGAGGTAATTGAACTGAGTCCCTTTGAGGAGTTGCCCGATGATCTGCTCCGATGTGCCAGGTCCGAGGTGAACATAAACACGATCTTCAAGCGTGCCAAGCGGCACCTGCACTTCGGCTCCGGTATGCGCGCTAATGGCCTTCAGGGTGTCGCGGAGGGAAATGTTCTCGGCCACGATTCGCAACAAACCATTGCGGAAATCAACCTCGAGTTTGGGCGGAGTGGCATATCTCGGCGGCGTCGCATTTACTGTGGAAGTCGCCGCCGCCGCTGGTGTAGTTGGCGGCAGCACGACCGGACTATTCTGCTGTGTCGGAGTCCAACTCGGTGGGTTCTGTATATTGCCGCTGATACAGAATCCGCTTGAATCCATGTGACAGACGGCTGCCGGCGAGTTCTGGGCTAAGAGCAGCGAAGGGGAAGCCATCAGAATGAATGCCGCAATGAACATATCGATCTTACTTGCACAAACGATTCGCCAAGCTGCCATCGAGTCCATAGTGATCAATTCGGCGAAGCCGATTCCTCTGTTGGAACGTTTTCTGCCGGAGTACATTGTCCGCCAATGCTTGGGTTCGTCTCGACTGACTCGGAGTGAAAGCCACGAGGCCGGCGCGTATTGTGGTTCTGCTCAATTTGGTCTTTTAAGTTTTCGTTCTTGCGTTTAACTGCGAGAGTATACGACGAGGCCGAGTTGTCTTCTTCGCTGAGACCTTGATCTTGCTTGCTTGTCATCGATGAAGCTTTCGTAGGTGCAAGGATAGTCGTCGGTGCATTCGGCTTCGCGCAACTTGCCGAGTCGGAGCCGTTCCTTAAGGTTGCATCCTTCTGCACAGTTTCCTGTCGCTGAGTTGCAGCCGGTTGCACATGATCTGTGGTTGTTACCGGTTCCTGCGCACCCACCAACGGGCAGATGCCAAGCACAAAAATCGCTGCGCTAAGCAAACCACGTCCGCATCCAGGCCGGATGAGGACGAGCCCGTCAATCCAGGCAATCCGCATGCTCATAAGATCCCGTACTGCATTCTGTGTGGATTGAAGCACTCGGAGAAGGGACTGGCAATGCCACCGGTGGTCTAGCCAATGCGGCTAGGAGACTACTCCTTTCGGGTTAGTTAATAAGGCTTCGCCTGAGTGGCCTCAGATGATCCTTGACTTTCCCGCAAAATCAGTTGGATACTCTTGGCATTCTAAAAAGGGTATTAGACTTGCACGGTACCCAGTGAATGTTGGAATCGCATAGTATCCAGGGCGATGGATACGCTCGACCCCCCGCACGAGACGGCGGTTTCGTTTATCACGAGTCGCAGAGTAATTAGTCGTCGGGCCCCAGCGTGCGCAATTTTGAAATTCCTGGGCGGCGCCTTTATCTCCTCCCCTAAGCTCCGCCACTAAAACTCCAATTTGATTTGTCTTCCTCTCGCGCATGAGGAGTATGTCTTCGTGCTGAGCGACTGATTTTTAGAACCTCAAGGAGAATGATGTGTTATCGGTAAATTCTCAACCTGGGTTCCTGTTACTCGACAATTCTTTTGGACCGGTTGCTTCGAATCATGAAGCTGTCAGGATCCTCACTTACCCGAATTTGCCTGATCGGATCAAGAGAATCGATGTATATCTGGCCGACAAAATCCGCACCGGACTCGTGAGCCGTCAGCCTCCTTCCGGTCTTGATTTCGTCAAGGAGTTCAAGTCCGGCAAGCGGAAATATTTCTGCCGCAGTTTTCAGGTCGAAACCAATAATCACTCGATGCCTCTGCTGACGGCGCTGATTCTGGAGCGAAGTTCGTCGGGCATTATTGCCGTCGCCCAGATCGGGCAGGAGTTTGAACTGACACAAAGAGAAAAAGAAACCGTGGAGCTTCTGGTTCAGGGTTTAACAAGTAAAGAGATTGCGACGCGCATGCAAATCAGCCCGAATACCGTGAAAGCTTTCTTGCGCATCGTGATGGTGAAGATGGGAGTCTCTACGAGGTCCGGAATCCTGGGAAAGGTGATCGGGCCAGGCAGATAGAGACTCACGGGATTCCTAAGCAGGTTGGGCTAATCCATTCGAGCAGTTTACGCGTTCGCTTGATTCGCGTAATGATCCTTGCTCGTGAAACGATCTACGGCGTTAGATCGCAGGCAGCATCCGCGTTTTCCGGAACTGTTCGAGCTCCGTGTGCGCGAAATTCAACCTCTCCGTTCCGGAGCCAAGAGCAGCAAAACGGTGAGTGGCCGCGTGCACAACGTGAGCCGTGGCGGCATATGCTTCATCAGCACAGAACCCGTCCCGCAATCATCGCTGGTGCGTTGTGACATTACGATCTCAGAACCGCCGGTTAGCATTCCCACTCTCATGCAAGTGCGCTGGATCCAGAAGCAGCGATTGCAGCCTGACACTTACCTCGCGGGTCTGCAATTCTTGTTCTGAATCGATTTCGAACCGAGTCGTGTTCGGGCCCCCAGAGCGATGTTTCTCTCTGCATACCCATTTTGCTTACACCTGCCGATCTAACCCATTCGGGCTAGACTCAGCGGAGATTGAAAACGCCGGAGTGGTGGCGCAAATTGATGCTGGCCACGCGCCAGAATCCAGTACGCAGTGCGCCTTCTCTCCCCGCCTGCGTTTCCAGGTACGTCCAATGAGAATCTTCCTTCATCGTCGGCCCTTATCGTGCCTTTTCTGGTCGGTCTTTTGTGTTGGACTTTCGATCGCTCTGGCGGGATGTGGAGCGAGCAACATGGGACACCCAGTCACGGCTCGGGCCAAGAGCGTTCAGTCCATCGTGCTCGCTCCGCAAGGATCCGCTGTGGCACTCGGAAAGACCCAGCAATTCAGTGCAACGGCGGTCTTCAGCGATGGCAGCAAAGAAGACGTAAGCGGTGCGACCACCTGGACCTCGGCCCAGCCTCAAATTGCCTCTGTGAGCACGGCCGGCCTGGCGAGTAGCAAGGCTGTTGGAACAACCGTGATCAAAGGTGTCTATCAGGCTGTAAGCTCTTCCGCGTCTCTCACGATAAATGCTGCGGTCTTGGTGTCCATTGCCGTTGCGCCTCAAAGTCCGTCGCTCACGCCCAACCATTCCGTACAACTTAGCGCAACCGGGACATTCACGGATGGAAGCACACAGGATCTTTCCGCATCGGTTTCGTGGTCGACAGTTCCCGCCGGAATTATTTCGGTCAGCAACACAGGCATCGCCACCGCACAATCACTCGGCGCCGCTACCATCACTGCGACCTCGAATAGCGTGAGCACGTCCGACACGATTACGGTTGTCGCACCCGTCCTGCAAACTATCTCTCTCAGCCCGAGTGCCGCGACCATTCCGTTGGGCGAGAAACAGCAACTCTCCGCCATTGGAAACTACAATGACGGCAGCACTCGGGATCTAACGAATTTAGCGAAGTGGAAGTCTTCTGATCCGTCGATCCTCGGCCTGAACCAGTCAGGCATGGGGACAACTTGCGCGCAAGGCTCAGTGACGGTGACGGCAACGTCGGGCTCGGTCAAAGGCGAGACCCAAATGTTGGTCGGCCCTCCGGTGGTCGTTTCCATCTCAATTGTCCCAGCGAACTCTGAAATGGCCTTGGGAGGCCAGCAGCAGCTGAGTGCTTTGGCGAAGTTCAGCGACGGCACGTCTATGGATATGACAACGCGCGGGACATGGAGTTCCTCAGATAAATCCATCGCAGGCGTGAGTGACCATGGCCTGGTGCTGGCTCGAAAGATGGGGCATACAGCGATCTCAGTTTCTTCCGATTCGGTGAATGGTTCCGCAGACCTGACCGTTGAACCGGCATTGGCTGTTTCCTACTTCAGCAATGCTCATACGGCAGGGTTCGCCGACGCCACCATAAGGTTGACCAATCCAGGGCTCAGCGGAGGAGATTTGTGTGCCGATGTATATGTCTTTGATCAAGATCAACAACTCAGCGAGTGTTGTGCCTGCCAGATGTCGCCGGACGGACTTCTCACTCTTTCCGTGAATTCGGATCTGACTGGAAATCCTCTTACCGGGGTTAAATCTACGGCCGGCGTGATCAAGATCGTCTCGGCAGAATTGTCTTCGGGTGCGACCTGCGATCCAACCGTGGTAAAGCCGGATGCGAACCTGATCGCCTGGTCCTCAAATGTTCAGGCTCCCGCGAGTTCCAGGTTTGCCATTACCGAGAATCCCTTCCAGCTGGCACCGTTGGGGAACGACGAACTTGCTGCATTGCAGAACCAATGCGCTTCCGCCTCGGCTCTTGGTAGCGGACAAGGCATTTGTACTTGCGGCGCGACTTCCGCACCGCAGCGGAGAAACGCGGACAAGAGATTCGGATCGGCGGATTCAACGCTCGCATCGCTGCTGCGATCCTATCGTTGAAGTTTGCTTTCAGCGGAAGAACGAGGCGAAAATCTTCGAACTGGCTTCTCGCTCCACTTCCGAGTTGGTCACCGGAGCAGGTAGTAAAACAAAGCCCATCCAACTGAGCAAACAAGCGCGACCGCCCCACCTAGCCGGGCCGAGTTCCGTTGTTCGGGCCGTAGCGCGTTCAAGCGTTCAATCTCAGCGCGGATCTCGTTGAGCCTTACCCGCCGAGCCGGGTAGGCGTTGTCATTTGCCTGATTTGCGGGGCTGGCTAAATCGTGAATCCGATCGAAGACTTCAAGAGCCCTCAACTCATCGCTCAGTTGGCGCAAGGTACTTCGCCGACGGAACATATTCGGCCTCCTTGAATTCATGCTTGTCGGTGCGGTGTGGGAAGGGGGGAATTTCTGGCCAAAGCGCCGCGCCATCACACTACGCTTGGCCAAAAGAGTGTGCAAGCGATTAGTCCATTCGGATTAGGTGTGAAGCGGCGGAATCAGTCGGGACAAAACCTGTCGCAAATTAGGAAGTGAATCGCGCTTTCTCTCAGACACCCTTCAACTAAACCGGAGCTAATACCTCCCAACGCTCCAGCGATGATTGCTGTTTTCTTGCCAGACATAACAATCCTTCAGCTTAAAGGTCCGAACCCATTACATCGCTGGGCACCGTCCCTCTCAAAAGCCGCTTCATCCAGCCCGCCGTGCCAAAACCCCTCCGCGCGAAGAACCTATGAAGCCCACCACCAGGGCGGCGATTTCGTCCGCCGCAGTGTCCAAGGCGAAGTGGCCGCCATCGACGATGTGGACTTCGGCCTTTGGCACATCCCGGCGATAAGCTTCTGGCTCCGATGGGTCGAACGAGGACTCATACTTGCCCCAGATCACCAGCAGGCGCGGCTGTTTCTCGCGCATCCATGCTTGCCATTTCGGGTAGGAATCGACGTTGGTACGGTAGTCGTAGAAGAGGTCACTTTGAATTTCAGCCTGGCCGGGCTGGTTTAGAAAATAAAATTCGTCGGTCCAGAGATCGGGGTCATGGCGTTCCACGTTGGGATCGTTCCCCGCGTGGCGAGCCATCGTAGTTACAAGCGACAGGAGATTTGTGCGCAGCGCGCTTTCGTTGGCAGGGCGATCGGCCCAGAAGGCGCGTCGCGTTTTCCACTTCTCGCCGAGACCGGTGTTGTGGGCTACCGCATCCTGGATGATGAGAGCTTCGACTCGCTCCGGGTGGGCCAAGACCATGCGAAAGCCGACGGGGCCACCGTAATCCTGCATGTAGAGGTTGAAGCGGGAGAGACCGAGCGCTTCGGTGAAGTGATTCATTATTTCCGCGATGTGATCGAAGGTGTACGCGAATTGTTTCGGGTCCGGCCAGTCGCTGTGACCGAAGCCTGGGTAATCGGGCGCGACAAGGTGATAGCGATCGGAAAGACGGGTGAAGAGAGGCTCGAACATTCGCGAAGAGGAGGGCAGACCGTGCAGCAAGAGAAGTGTCGGCGCGTCCTTGGGACCGGCTTCCCTGTAGAAGATAGAGAGCCCATCAACCTGCGTGCTGCGATAAAAAATTAAATTCTTCATGGCATGTTCCTCTCGTCACATCTGGACTTGGAACTCCTGAACCTCGGCAACCAGTTGCAAAATGCGACCATCGCAGAAATCGTCAACAACAATACTGAGAACGCAAAGACGCAACGCATCGAGGGGAACGAAATTCCGAGCCTGCCTCCGTGCATGCTTATGCGGCTACCTGTTCCGCGGATCGCACCTTGTGCGGCGAGCCGAGGTAAGGGAACGTAGTGAGCAGGTCGGTGTGCGGCCCTACGTCGTCTCGCGTCACCCTTCCATTGCTGAGAAGAGGAAGGAAAAAATCTACGACGTCGTCAGTGAGTGCCCGGCCATTGTCCGGGTAGGCCGCCGGCCTTGTGGGATCATAGTGGAGGATGTCCGGCAGAAGAGTTCCGGCGACTCGCGTTGCATCCGCCGGCGTATATCCACCGCTGTGTTCCAGAGCGTGCGCGAACACCGCGACGAAGCGGGCATCGTCTACCGGCGCCGCGGCAAGATACGCACTGTTCTGCTCCCCGGCAAGGAAGGGAGTTTGGTTTGGGCGCGCACCGCGGTCCGCCTGAACCCACTTTCCGCCGGTGCCGTCTACCGTGCGAGCCCACAGCCCCACTCTCTTAGAACCAAGGGCAGAGTTGGGCAACTCGAGCACAATGCTGCACACATCCTTGTCGTTAAAGTAGTCCTCGCCTGTGAACTGCAGGTTGTTCAGCGCGCCATTTACGTCGAAGAAGAACGGATCGCTCCGCCATCCGGCGAAAAAGCAATAGTCCCCGGCCGCGGTTATGTGTGCCTCGCTTGTGGCCGAGACGGGTGCTCCTTCGATGATCGTCTGCCCGTCGTTCCCAATGCTGGCGGCCTTCTTACCTTGAACACGGCGCAATGTTCCAGTCTGGGCTCCGTTCTTATCTGAAGTGAAGCGCACTCGGTATGCGATGTCGGCGACGGCGTCGCCGTCAGTGTCGATCTTGATCTCATAGATCGCTTCAGTCGCAAAGGGTTCGTCCGTTGTGGGCCCGGCTGGGTTCACACCGGCGGATGGATGCACGTTCATAATCACGATCGATTTGCCAACATCCCCGGGCTTGGGGAATGCATACAGGTCAGTGAGGTCGAGGCGCGCGTCCCCGTGGGGAAAGCCAAAGTCCGGTCCGGAGTAGTGGTGCGACATATGATCTTCTCCCTTGTTCTAGATTTTCGTGTGCGGCCGTTGATTCTCGATCACACCTCACATCGTTAGAACTACGCGAAGCTGTGCCTTGCCGGTGATCAGGGTGCATACCGAGTAAAAACAAGGTCGCTTCCTTTGGTCTTCTCATGGCAGGGGAAGCAGCTCTTCATAAACGCCGCGTCGCCAGGTTTGCCGTCGGTGCCGAAATGCCCGAACCCCCAACCGCCGGTTGCGGCGTACTTGGTTGAGTCCTTGACCATAAATTGAATGTTCGTGGGGGCGCCGGGAACGAAAGATTGGGCCTGGCCAAACACTTTGTTGTTTTCGTCCGACGGGACGTAACGGTAATGCAAAGCGGCAATGATTGTGCCGTCCGGGAACGGAAGCTTCGTTGCGCGGAAGGCTTTGATCGCTACGTCGTTGCCCAAGACCGCTCCTAAACTGTTCAGGTTGCCTGCTTCATGGGCGGAGGAGATCCACTGCCAGTCACGGTATCCGTGAGGGATGTCCGTAACGTAGGGAGCGGACTGCTCGTCCGCGTGGCCGGAGGCAGAAATAATGGCGATAAGACCTGCCATTGTTGCGACTGCAACTAAGAAGAATCTGAAGCCTCTCATTGCGGTTCCTCCATTCGATATGTCAGTAAACTGAAATCACTATTTGCATTAAAGCCTCTTCATCGGCGTGCTCTCCTCAGCGGTTCGGCGTAGACGAGCGGTCATTACTGCGATGAGCCATTACACCGGAAGCGCAGATGCGAAACAATTGGACGATAGTATTGGCGAAACCTTGGTATCAGTCGATTTCGCAAGCCTTCGATGATCTCGGGCTAGAGTCCCGCGATTCGCCAATCGAGCGGAGGCTGCTACTGTGACCGCTCGCCAATCTCGACTGGTGGCTCGAGGCAGCATATCCTTCAGTTCTAACTCGTCGAGCCAGTCCTCAGTCGAAAGCCTAGCCTGCTCCGGACCGAACAGTTCAGTCACCGCACGAACGAACGCTGATAACTCGCGCTCCGCCATTTTGATCTGCTCTTCGCAAGTCGAATTTGAAAGCGATCTTTCCTTGTCCATGGCACTCTCTCCTAATCAGGGTGCGTATTGGGTGAAGACAAAGTCGCGAGCTTTGACAGGCTCGTGGCAGGGAAAGCAGGTTTTGAGCAGCGCCGCGCTGGCAGGTTTGCCGTCTTTGAATTGAGCAAACCCCCAGCCACCCGTCGCGGCATATGTTTTCGAGTCCTTCACCATAAACTGAACGTTCGTGGCGGGTCCGGCCACGAAAGATTGGGAACGGCCAAAGACTTTGTTGTTTTCCTCGGACGGGACATAACTCCAAGCCAGGCGTGCGATGATTGTGCCGTCCGGGAACGGAAGCTTCCCCTCACGATATGCTTTGATCGCTACATCGTTGCCGAGAAGGGCGCGAAGATCGTTCAGATTGCCTTCTTCATGGGCCACGGAGATCAGCTTCCAATCTCGGTATCCGGGAGGGATTGTGATTCCGAAGACCGGGTCCGCCTCACCATCGAAGCGTCCAGAGGCGTGAGCCATGTAGGCGATCACTCCAGCCAGCGCCACAACCGCAAACTGCCGGTAAGCAAACCCCTTCATGCAATGTGCCCTTTCCGATAATGATTATTTAGCTACGCGGCATGTAATTCTGGTCAAAGATCGTCGGATTCTATGACGGCCTCGGGAGAGTATTCTCATGTTCGTTCGCCAGCTCTTATGAGCCTTTCGATGGAGTTCGGTCGATGCGAGTGATCAGAACAGAAGCTCAGAAGCTGGACAATTGGACAATGGTATCGGCGATACCTTTGTATCGTCTCCGCGCCACGTCCGAGCCCAGCGGTGGTCGGAAGGCAGTTCCCGGATATCGCTGCCAATGAGGTTGCGAGGAATGTCGCCACCGAAATGGCCCAAGTGTCCTTTTCGGTTTAGAATGCCTTAAACCAAGAACCTCGGGGCAAGGTTCGCAACGCATGTCTGCTGGAAGAACAACATGCACAAATCCGACGACGAACGCGAGGAATCTGCCCTCCGCTATAGCGAAGAGAACTACCGTCTCGTGGTTGAAACGGCCCCCGATGCAGTAATAAGCATCGACGAGCGAGGCTCGATTCTATTTGCCAATCCCGCAAGCGCCAGAATCTTTGGTTATGATCCGGCGGAGTTGATCGGGAAGCCGTTGACCGTATTGATGCCGGAATTCCTCCGGAAATTGCACGAGAAAGGGTTCAGTCGCTATTTGGCTACCGGCCAGCGGCACATCAACTGGCAAGGCACTGAACTGACCGCGCTGCGCAAGAGTGGCCAAGAATTCCCTGTAGAAATCTCGTTTGGAGAACTATCCAGAGATGGGCATAAGGTATTTACCGGCTTCATCAGGGATATCAGTGAAAGAAAGCAGGCAGAGGAGTTGCGAGCAGCGCACGCGCGCCAGATCGCTGTCCGCGCCGAAGTGAGCATGGCTTTCGGTAACAAGGGAAGTTTGAAGACGATCCTGGGTGAGTGCAGCGCAGCCATCGTGCGCCATCTCGATGCAGCATTTGCGAGGATTTGGACTCTGAGCGGCGATGGAAAGATGTTGGAGCTGCAGGCCAGCGCGGGCATGTACACACATCTCGACGGACCTCACAGCCGCATTCCGATGGGACAATTCAAAATTGGGATGATTGCGCAGGAACGAAAAGCGCACCTGACCAATGATGTTCTGAATGATCCTCGAATCAGTAACAGAGCATGGGCAGAAAAAGAAGGGATGGCTAGCTTCGCCGGCTACCCATTGAGCGTAGGAGATCGCACCGTGGGCGTGCTGGCCATGTTCTCTCGGAAACCGGTCACCTCAGAGACAACCGAGACACTGGCGTCTGGTGCGGACTTGATCGCGCAGGGAATTGAAAGAAAGCGTGCACAAGAAGCGTTGCAGATGACGCAAGCGGAGCTCGCGCGGGTTTCCAGGCTGACCACCATGGGGGAACTTGCAGCATCCATCGCCCACGAAGTCAATCAGCCGCTTACCGCTGTCACCAATAACAGCAATGCTTGCCTGCGACTGCTCGCAGCTGACAAGCTTACACCTGAAATTCTAGGCCGGGCTCTTGAGGAAATTGTGGCCGATGGCACTCGAGCGAGCGCCGTTGTTGCTCGAATTCGCGGATTCATAAAAAAGGAACCTATCGAAAAGAACAGGCTCGACATAAACGACGTGATTCAAGAGGTGTTGGCTCTAGCTGACCGTGAGCTTTATGAAAATCGAATTCGGCTCGAACGCCAACTAACCAGGGCACTCCCGCTGGTATCGGCGGACCGGGTTCAGATGCAACAGGTTCTGCTGAACTTGATCATGAATGGCATTGAGGCCATGATCCCAGTTACAGATCAACCTCGCGCCCTTTGGGTGGAGTCCCGGGTTGACGAATCTGGAGACATACTCGTTGCGGTGCGCGACTCAGGCCATGGCCTTGGATCAGCAGCAGATCAAGTATTCACGCCCTTCTTCACAACCAAAGCGAACGGCATGGGCATGGGTTTGTCGATCAGCCGTTCACTCATTGAAAACCATGGGGGACGGCTCTGGGCCATGCCGAATTCTCCTTTTGGTGCTGTGTTTTCCTTTACGCTGCCAGTCAGTACCGGGGGCGCGGCGTGACAGCTGCTTCCATCGTCTTTGTGGTCGACGACGACGCATCCGTCCGTTCTTCGCTCAAGTTCCTCTTAAGTACCGTGGGGCTACAGGTTGAGAGCTTTGGCTCAGCGGACGCCTTCTTGCATAGAAAGCCATCAGATAATCCTAGTTGCCTCGTGCTGGACGTCAGACTTCCCGGGCTGAGTGGACTCGACTTTCAGCGCGAGCTCGCAACGAGAAAGATTCATATTCCGATCGTTTTTCTCACTGGCCATGGCGACATTCCAATGAGTGTTCGCGCTATCAAAGCTGGGGCAGTTGAATTCCTCACGAAGCCATTCCGCGATCAGGATCTGCTGGATGCTGTTCGCATCGCACTGGAGCGGGATCGTGCCAGACGTGAACAGGAGAAGGAAATAACGGAACTCCAACAGCGCTTCGACTCGTTGACTTCTCGCGAGCAGCAGGTGATCTCCATGCTCGCGTCGGGCATGCTCAATAAACAAATTGCGGGCGAGCTCGGCACTGCGGAAAGTACTGTAAAGGTCCAGCGTAGTCGGGCCATGGAGAAGATGCACGCAGAGTCCCTTGTCGACCTCGTCAGAATGATCGAAAAGCTTAAAGGACCCGCGGAAAAGGCCTCGTAAGCGAAAGCTTACTCGAATCGTCCTTTTTAGGATCTAAATCCACCAACACCCAATAGATTCTTTCTCCCTCTGCGAATAGCTTGAAACCGGTGAGGGATTCTGAGTGACAGAGAATCTGATCTCGATCGTTGACGACGATGAGTCAGTTCGCAGGACCACCACTCTGCTCATCGAATCCTTCGGGTATCAGGCGGCGGCTTTCGAATCTGCGGAGACTTTCCTGAATTCCGGCCATTTGCACGATACCTCATGTCTCATCGTTGACGTGCAGATGCCGGGCATGAATGGTCTGCAGCTTCAAAGTCACCTCGGTGCCTCGGGCCGCGGCATTCCAATCATCTTCATTACCGGTTACGAGCGCGAAGATTCCCGTCAACGAGCGATGCAAGCGGGCGCTGCCGCTTTTCTGGGCAAGCCTTTTAGCGACGAGCAGCTTCTCCAAATCATTCGTTCAGCCTTAAAGTTCTCTCAGCAAAACAATTGCCAAGAGGGAATCAAGGAGTGAAAAATGAATTCAACGCATGCACCTTGCCACGAGTTGGGGACACCACCTCCGTTAGGTATCGGACCAATCGTCTTCGTGGTCGACGATGACGTCTCCGTGCGCGAATCGCTGGAATTGTTGATCCGCTGCGAGCGCTGGCAGCCGGAGACTTTCTCTTCTGCGCAAGAATTTCTTGCCCGTCCACGACCTCTCGTTCCGAACTGCCTGGTGCTGGATTTTTCCCTGCCAGGCCTAACTGGTCTCGAGCTCCAGAAGCGCATCGCTGTCGAACGAACTGAAATGCCGATCATCTTCATCACTGGCCACGGCGATGTGCCCATGACCGTCCAGGCCATGAAAGCGGGGGCTGTCGAACTCTTGACGAAGCCGTTCAATGACGACGTTCTGTTGACCGCCATACGGTCAGCACTTGAACGCAGCCGAGTTGCTCTTAGCCTGAAGGCAGAGATGCGGGTGCTACGGGACCGCTACGCCTCGCTTTCCCAGCGCGAGCGACAGGTAATGGCGTTGGTGGTTTCAGGCTTGCTCAATAAACAGGTCGGTGGGGAGCTCGGTATCAGCGAAGTCACGGTGAAGGCGCACCGGGGCAAGGTGATGCAAAAGATGATGGCCCACTCTCTTGCCGACCTCGTGAAAATGGCCGGCAGACTTGGTCTTGCACGCCGAGCCGCGGCGGCGTAACCGCCATGTTCGCGGTCTTAATCATTTGCCCTATAGAAAGTTGCGACGGGCAAGCCCTGCGGAAGGAGACAATATGAAGAAGACTGCACCGATTTCCCTTGCCGGTTTCCAGCTTGGCGAAGTGCGTCATGTCTGCGCGTTTTTCAATGACCCCGATGAGGAATATCGCGTTTTGCTGCCGTTCATCAGGGATGGCTTCGAGTGTGGCGACAAGGCGGTCCACGTCGTGAATCCGGATCAACATCATAATCATCGGCTGCGACTGGCCGCAGTCGGAATTGACCCGGCAGCTGCCGAGCGGACCGGACAACTCGAGGTTCGCATCAACACCGAAGTCTATCTTCGGGAAGGCCGTTTCGATAAGGACCGGATGCTGGCAGCATTCGAGCGAATGGCGAGCGGTAACGCTAAGGGTAGCTTCCCGCTCAGTCGTATTTGCTGTCGCATGGACTGGGCGGTTGAAGATCGATCCTATATTGACGATCTCGTTGAGTTCGAATCACGCGTGAATGACGTCTGGCGTCGGCACGACGACGTCGTCATCTGCACCTACCATCTAGGCAAGTTCGGCGGCGACGCGGTGGTTGACATTATGCGGACCCATCCGATGGTCATCATCGGCGGCATTCTGCGACGAAATCCGTTCTTTGTGCCTCCAGAGGAGTTTCTGCCCGACCTTCGTGAACGTCGGGCTATGCGGACTTCTTCATCCTCTACAGCTGCCTGATATGGACGTCCAATACGAACAAGCCGGCGGAGAGATCAAGCGCCTTCAACGGTGCATCAACGATCTTGTCAGCCTGCTTGCTCTTCCTGGTATATGGACTGTCAGTAATCCATCCCAAATTCTTCATACGTTGCTCGATGCGCTGATGCGCATGCTTAGCCTGGACCTTATCTCGGTACGGCTGAACAATCCAGTCGGCGAGGCGCCTGTGGAGATCGTCCGGCTAGCCGAACCGCGAGGACCGATGCCCTCGACCCACGAGATCTGCGAGGCACTCAGCAGCTCGTTTGCACACAACTCACGGAAATGGCCCCCTTTGCTTCGGAACATCTTGGGAGAGGGGGACGTTTCGATCGTGCCTCTGCCCCTGGGGTTACAAGGCGAGCTCGGTATCATCGTAGCAGCAAGTCAGCGAACGGATTTCCCGCGGCAGACGGAGGCACTTCTTCTGAGCGTAGCGGCGAGTCAGGCTTCGATAGGGCTGCAGGAGGCCCAGCTCCGGATTCAACAGAAGCATATCGCCGACCAACTCGATCAACAGGTCGCGCAGCGAACGGCGGAACTTGCCGCAGCTAATGCAGAGCTGCAACTCCAAGTTGGGCTGCTACAGCATATTCCGGTAGCGGCCTGGACGCTCAAGCCTGATGGCACTCCGGACTTCGTGAATCAAGTTTGGCTTGAATACGCTGGGCAGACCCTCGAGTCCGTGCGGTCGCACCCCGAGGCATGGATGACCTCTGTCCACCCCGAGGACCGGGAAACAGCGGAGAAGAGTTTCTGGGCGGGAGTACGCTCGGGACAGGGTTTTGCAATGGAAATCAGGTTTCTCCGCGCTCGGGACGGAACCTATCGCTGGCATCTCAATCGAGCCGTGGTCTTGCGCGACGCAGAGGGAGAGGTCATCAAATTTGTCGGTACTTCGACCGATATCGACGACCGGAAGCGCGCCGAAGAGAAGTTGCTGCGCAGCGAGGCATTCCTCTCGGAGGGTCAGCGCCTCGGTCAAGTCGGCAGCTATTCCTGGCGCCCAGCGACAGACGAAATCACGTGGTCAGCGGAGCTGTATCGCATCTACGAGCTCGAGATTGGCGTGCCCGTCACGCTTGAACTGATCCGTAGCCGAGTCCATCCGGAAGACCTCACCTTGATCGAGAAAATGAAGATGGTGGATCAGGCGCGACAGGGTGGCCACCACTTTGAATGGCGGTACCGCTTGCTGATGCCAGACCACTCGATCAAGTATCTGCATGCGATCGCCCATGCGACCCAGGACCACGATGGTCAGCCAGAGTACGTGGCCTCCGTTCAGGACGTCACGGCTCGCAGGCTGGCGGAAGAAGCACGCGACAAGGCTCAATCGGAGCTTGCAAACGTGGCCAGGGTGATGAGCCTCGGAGCGCTGACAGCGTCCATCGCCCACGAAGTCAACCAGCCGCTGTCCGGCATCATCACAAACGCCAGTACTTGTCTGAGGATGCTGGCGACTGACCCTCCCCAGGTCGAGGGCGCTCGCGAAACTGCCCGGCGCACGATTCGCGACGGCAACCGTATGTCCGAGGTGATCGCCCGGTTGCGCGCACTTTTTAGAAAGAAGGAGCCCACGACCGAATCTCTGAACCTGAACGATGCCGTTCTTGAGGTGATTGCACTGTCCATAGTGGAACTTCAGAACAACCGGGTAACGCTCTGTCCCGAACTTGCCGACGACCTACCGTTCATCACAGGCGATCGTGTCCAACTTCAGCAAGTCATACTGAACCTGCTTAGGAATGGCTCAGACGCCATGAGCACAGTCGAAGATCGTCCGCGACAACTGGTGATCAGAACCGAGCGAGATGCCGGTGATCGGGTGCGTCTGACGGTGCAAGATGCGGGAATCGGTTTTGATCCTCAGGCCTCGGATCGTCTTTTCGACGCGTTCTATACGACCAAAGCCGACGGTATGGGAATCGGGCTATCGGTTAGCCGTTCCATTATCGAGAGACATCACGGCCGTCTGTGGGCGACACTGAATGATGGTCCAGGAGCCGCATTTTCGTTCTCCATTCCTCGGACTTCCCGGGGTTTAGCCCGCGCCGACAACATGCGCAATATTCAGGCGAACGCCGTAACCAGTCCCGGTGCGCCGTGAAGGCGTCAATCCTCACATCGCGGCAAACCGATACTAAAGGACAATGGACGCCGTCCCCTGAACTGGAGCATTGTGACTCGTGGTGCAATGCTAGGAAAGGAACGCCATCGACCGCATACTTGTAACGGTAGTCGACGACGACGCATCCATCCGCGAGTCTATACCTGACCTACTGAAGCAATTCGGTTTTGCTGTTCGCGCGTTCTCGTCGGCCGAGGAGTTCCTCGCGTCTGATTGCATCGGCCAGACCAGATGCCTACTCCTTGACGTGGCCATGCCTGGAATGACCGGACCTGAGCTTCAACGGGAACTGAGACGACGGCGACAAACGATTCCGATCGTCTTTATTACGGCTGATGCAGATATTTTGGTCCGCCAGCGGCTGATCGAACAGGGTGCGGGTGAATGCCTGTTCAAGCCATTCAGCGACACGGCTCTGCTCGATGCGGTTAATTCGGCACTTCACCGAAAGTGAAATTTCCGCCCTTCTTTTGGGGAGTGCCCGCGTTTTGCGAATCGCGATCCAGGCATCGTTTCACAGGCTCTACCGAAGACACCCAAGCGTAAGGGTGTACCAACCGCGACCGTCTTTCCATTCCCCTCTGATCGCAAAACCAGCCTCACCTAGCAGGCTATGAATGCCCTGGTCTGTGAACTTATAACTATTCTCGGTGTGAATGGTTTCGCGGTGCATAAGGTGAACATCAAGCTCCGCGTGCTCGATGCTTACAAGCTGCTCTCGCGTGCTCTCGAGGTGCATCTCGATCCTAGACTCAATGGAATTCCACAGCGCGCGATGACGGAAGCAAGCGGCGTCAAAGTTAGCTCCTAGTTCTCTATTAAGGCGATGCAGGATGTTTAAGTTGAACGCTGCGGTGATCCCATCGTTGTCGTCATAGGCAGCCAGGAGCGTGCGTTCATCTTTCACCATGTCCGTACCGAGCAATAGCGCATCTCCGGTTCGCAACTGGCTACACAAATTTCGCAAAATGAGTTCTGCTTCCTCAGGAGAGAAGTTGCCGATACTGGTGCCGATGTAGAGTGCGAGCGTAGTGCCGCCGAAGGTGTCGAGTCGGAGCGGGTGAGTTACATAATTCCGGACGATGGGCTGCATGCGCACTCCCGGTAATGCGCATGCAACGTTTTGGCACGCCAGCTCAAGAGCGTCGGGGCAGACATCAACTGGCACGTAAGTGACATCGTCCGCAATGCGCAAGGCAGCTTCGAGCAGAATGCAGGTTTTGGAGGCCGTGCCGGCACCCAGCTCAACGACGCGCAACGGCAACGATCTGTCGCCACGAACTGCAGCAATGATCGCATCAGCGTGTTCCGCCAGGATCGCTCTCTCTGTGCGGGTGGGGTAGTACTCCGGAAGCGTCGTGATGCGCTCGAAAAGGCGCGACCCCTCCGCATCGTAGAACATCCAGGGTGAGAGCGAGCGTGGCCGTGCGGTCAGGCCGCGCCGCACTTCGCGAGTGAGTGCCTCGCGCTCATCCGCCGTTGCAGAATGTCCGATGTCAACTGTCTGAACGTAGGTTGCCATTTCAACAAATCCTTTCAGCGTGTCAAGCGAATCCCCCAGAACTCCCATCTGGTAGCAGTGGAAAGAAATTCCGACAGGTCGCCGGAATGTGACTCGCAGGAGTGACGCACCATCCCCCGCGCAGAGCCATTTGGCCGGACATGAACTTGTTGTTATATTCGCCGAGCGCGCCCGGAAGAGGCGTGTGTCCCGGATAACCGGTATAGGCGCTCGCCGTCCATTCCCAGCAATCGCCGAAAAGTTGCTCAATCCCTGCCTTTCTCCGATATTTCCTGGCCGAGCGAGTTGTAATAGCTATTGAAAAGCCATTGAAACTCTTCCCGAAAAGGTTTGTAGCCCTTGAGGAAGGGACACAGCACGAACGTCTCGAAAAACCATGTCGTATGAGCCTGGTGCCATTTCATAGGGCTAGCTTCCGGACACGACTGCACCATCTGATCTTCAGCCGACATACTCGCAGCCAGAGCACTTGTCCGTCCGCACGGTCTTGTATTGGACGGAAGGCGGTATCCCGAATGTCGCTTCCACCTCCGCAGCGATCAGCTTGTATAACTCCTGCTTGGCCTGGCGCTGCGGTAACGCTAGTTTGAGCCATGGTGCTCCTGAGAACTTTTCATCCTGCGCATACCGGATTTGATCTCGTACGCGCTCAACGCATAAAAACAGAGGCGCCAAAATGAGGCAATTGGACGATGGTATTGGGGATACGTTGGTATCGGCCCTTAAGCACTATCGAGCAAGAATAGGTGGACGCTACCTAAACGGCTCCAGTTTGGCGAGAATTATCGGCAGATACTCCGCGACCGTCGGATGAATGTGCATGGCGCGCTGGATGACCGTGTACGGCGCCTTCGCATACATCACGTCCAGTAGAACGTGAATCACTTCATCGCCCCCGACTCCGAGAATCGCGGCACCGAGAATCTGTCTCGTTTCTGCATCAACGCAGATTTTGATGAAACCTTGTGTCTCGCCTTTTTCGTAGGCCCGGCTCACTTCACTCATCGGATATTTCGCAGCGAGGGCGCGACGTCCGGATTTCCGTATCTCTGCGTCCGTCATGCCGCATCGCCCCAGAGGCGGATCGATATACAGCGCGTAGGCTTGGATCCGGTCGGAAACCCGGCGATGGTCATCGTTAAACAGATTGTCCGCAACAATCTCGTAGTCGTTATAGGAAGTATGCGTAAAGGCACCACGGCCATTGCAGTCCCCCAGTGCCCAGATGCCTGGTACGTTTGTTTGCAACTGATCATCAACAACTATGTAGCCGCGGTGGTCGGTGGCAACCCCTGGTCTGTCCAGTCCCAAGTCGCTCGTGTTGGGAAGACGCCCGACGGCCAGAAGAACGTGAGTGCCTAGTACTTCTGGTGGACCTTCTTCGCATGTGATGCCAACGGCAACACCGCCATCGCGTTTCGCCAGAGAGATGCATTTGGCATTCAGCCGGATGTGTATGCCCTCAGCCTCTAGGATCTCGTGCACGGCTTTGGAAACGTCTTCGTCTTCCCGTCCGATCAAGCGTGGTCCCATTTCCACAATCGTGACTTCGCTCCCCAGCCGGCGATAGATCTGGGCGAACTCCAGCCCGACATAACTTCCACCAACAATGATGAAATGCTCGGGCAAGAAATCGATGTCCATCAATGATGAGTTAGTGAGAAATGGGACATCGTGAATTCCCGGCATGTCAGGGATACGAGCGCGAGCGCCAACATTCACATAGATCTTGTCGGCTTGCAAAACTTCATCGTTGACCACAACAGTGTTCGACGACTGAAAGCTGGCCTGTCCCTGAATGACCGTACAATTTGTCATTCCTCGGAGCCAGTCCTCCACTCCGTTGCTTGACCGCGCAGAGGCCGCATCTTTGCGGGCTTTTACCCGCTTTATATCGACGCGAACGTCACCGGTCGCGAAACCATATTCCGCACCTCGGCGAGCGACATGGATCGCATAGGCACTCGCAACGAGCGTCTTCGTGGGAGTGCATCCCGTATTTATGCATGTGCCGCCAAATTTACCTCGTTCGATAATCGCGACGGTTTTGCCGGCGCCCGCAAACCGCGCCGCCAGCGACGGCCCGGCCTGGCCCGTCCCGATGATGACTGCGTCGAAGTGCTTCGTCGTACTGGTCAACGCGCGCCCTCTACGTGGAGCTTGCCTTCTTGAGCTGCCGCTTCGGGAGTCTTGCCGCTTTGACGCGCGACAATGTAGGCGGCGTACCAGTCCGACCAGTGGTGCTTTGGAGCAGTAGGCTCGTATTCGCCATGGTGTTTCTCTGCCTCTTGCAAGAGGTCGGTGAGTGTCTCGACGTCCAAATTACTAAGTCCTCGGCCTGGTAGACGCGTTGTGACTTCCTGCAAGAGCCATCCATTGCCGTCGGGATCACGAAACGTGGCGAACGAGTTGTAAGTGGCATGCTCGGGCGCTGGACCGCTGATGCGACCGTTGCCTCCGATCTGGAACTGAGCGCCTGGTGTTCCTGGGTGGAACACCTCACTCACCTCAACGCCGCGTGCGACAAGATCTGTGCGCGCAGCCGCAACATCGGAGACTATCAGATAGAGGCCTTGGGCCGACCCCGGTGGGGCCGATGTTATCTTCGCGCCAAACTGAACCGAGCACCCGGAGCCGGGCGGCGTGAACTGGACGACCCGGAAACCGTTATCGAACGGGAAGTCGGCGTCGAGCCGCCAGCCCAGTTTGGAGTAGAACTCCTTCGAGCGGTCGACATCCGCAACGGGGATAACGACCACCTCGATCTTCGTATCTACTGTCCTAGCGCTAGCTCCGCTGTCGACGTGAGAAGCAGTGACCGCAGTGCTCATAGTTCCCTCCCGGTAGACCAGTTGGATTAAGCCATAATCGCGATGACGAATCTATTAGACGAACGTATCGACCAGGACAAAGTACGAAATTAGGGCTATGAAACGGGTTCGGGCGCGCTCTATTCCACGGACCCCAATACAAAAGTATCCCCGATACCATCGTCCAATTGATTCGCCGCAACGCCTCGGGTGTAATCGCTCCATCGGGTCCGATTCGGCCCTTTGCTGACTATTTCAAGAAAGGATGGTAGAGATATGCCGGGAGCAACTTGGAGGCCTCACGAGAAACATGGACGGTTGACGACGCAGAGCGACTTGCCCGACAGCGTCTACGCATTTCCGAAGCAGCGTAAAGAACCACTGACCGACGCACAACATGTCCGTAATGCGGTCGCGCGATTCGATCAAGTCATTGACGTTTCCGATGCAGATCGTGCTTTGGCCTTCGCCAACATCGAGAAAGCTGCAAGCTACTACGACGTAAACCTCGCGGAAACGTCGTGGCACGAACTGGGCATTCATCCTCAAAAAAAGCGGTGACTCGTTGAACGCATCGTGGGCGGATCAAAGTGAGGCTGAACTTGTCTGTGGAACATCGCCCCAGCCATTCGCACCGAAGAATGATTGTGAGAGTTATGCCGAGAGATAAATCCATCCGATATGGTTGGCGATGTGATAGTTGCGGCCAACTTGTGCCAGATCTACAGGCAGGATGGGTGGAGTGGCTTGCGGCGGAGGATACAAGGGGGAAGCCAAAAGTAAGTGGTTTAAGGTTAGTGCACCGCAGCAATCCCGGCGCAAGATCGCCAGAGCCATGCGGGTGTCGGTACAATCCGGGAGAGGAATTCAGAAAAAACCGGGGCATCGTAGAGGGCTCAGCTCTTGACCGGTTCGCAGGCCCCGACGGGCTTATGTTGTTGCTTTCGATGATTGCTGAGCAGGAACTTCCGCCGCAGGAACTGATCGAACTCGCCAAGCGAGTGCAGATTCCGGGTTACGAAGCCGTGTACGAAATGGTTCACGATGCCGTCAGCGAAGGAGTGATCACGCCTTCTATCTCGGCAGGTTTTTACCTGCAGTGCGAGATCTGGCAGGTGCTGGAGTGGGCCAGATACCGAGCCTCAGCGAAGGCGCCCCAACTGGAGCCAGCTCTTTCGAGGGCGTGCGTGGCCGGAAACTCGAAATAGAGGCCATTAAGAAATCCAATTGAGGAAACTAGCATGGCGGTCACCACGGAAATCGCGCCGAACATCTATCGCATCTCGATCTTTGCCCAATCGGGCAACTTGCAGTTCAACCATTTTCTGGTGAAAGACGATGAACCACTGCTGTTCCACACTGGGCTGCGCGGAATGCACTCGGAAATTCGCGAGGCCGTCTCCAAGCTCATCAACCTTGCCGAGTTGCGCCACATCAGCTTCAGCCATTTTGAGTCAGACGAGTGTGGGTCGCTTAATGAATGGCTCGCCGCAGCACCCAATGCCGATGTGATCTGCAGCCAGGTTGGCGCCCTCGTGTGCGTAAACGACTTCATCGGCCGGGAGTCACGCGCCCTCACTGACGGCGGAACCTTCATGACGGGGAAGTACCGCTTTCGCTATTGCCGGACTCCCCATCTGCCCCATGGCTGGGACGCTGGCGTCCTCTTTGAAGAAACGCAGAGAACACTGCTCTGTTCGGACCTGTTTCATCAGAACGGTAATGTCGAACCGCTCAGCTCTGCCGATGTCGTGGGCCGCTCGCATCGGGCGATGAAGGAATATCAGGCGGGCATCCTCGCGGAGTATGTGCCCTACACACCACACACCGCGCAGAACTTGAAGAAGCTCGCCGAACTAAAGCCCAAAACGCTCGCCATCATGCATGGCTCCAGCTTTACAGGTGACTGCGCGCGAGCACTCGACGACCTCAATGTGATGTTACGCGAGGTGTTTGACCCGAAGGACTAGAGATGGAGATCGGTCCTCCATCGACTGGCGACCAGTTTTAGCTTCATTCATCTAAATTTGTTCTGGTGACGATTGGCCTACCTCACATAAGGAGATGAAATATGAAAGCAATTGTTGTCCACCAATATGGTGGTCCAGAAGTACTGAAGTTTGAAGACTACCCTGACCCTGTTCCGGGTCCAGGCGAAGTGCTGGTGCGGGTCGCCGCCGCGAGCGTAAATCCCATCGACTACAAGCGGCGTGCCGGGCTAACGAGGGATTTTTATCCTCTCCAGTTCCCGGGGCTCATCGGTGTCGACATGGCGGGGACTGTGGTCAAGATTGGACCCGGAGTGGAGGGCTTTTCCGTCGGCGACCAGGTGTTCGCTATGGCGGACAATACTTACGCCGAACTTTGCGTCGTGAAAGCCTCGGCTTTAGCGAAAGTGCCCAAGGGACTCGATTTGATCCAGGCGGCGACGCTGCCGCTGGTAACGGTGACCGGCAACCAGCTCATGTCCGCCACGGGTATCAAACCCGGGCAGACGGTTCTTGTCGTAGGGGCTCTTGGAAATGTCGGGCGTTCGGCGGTATTCACGGGGAAGCAACGCGGGGCGACTGTCATTGCGGGGGTTTTGAAGAAGCAGCTGGATGAGGTGAAGAACGTAGGCGCGGATCAGGTGGTCGCAACCGACGACGACACCGCGATTGTAAATCTTCCGCCGCTCGATGCGGTGGCGGATACAGTCGGAGGAAGAACCGCCGAGAAGTTGATCGCCAAGGTGAAGCCGGGAGGAGTGTTTGCGACGGTTGTTGCGCCGCCGCAGAGTGCCGCATATTACCCATCTGTAAAGGTGGTGCACGTATTCTCAAAATTCGACAGGAAAACGCTCGAGTTCATGGCCGAGGCCGTGCGCGATGGCAAGCTGGTGATCCCGATTAGCAAGAAACTGCCACTTAGTGAAGCGGCCGAGGCTCAAGCCACGGCGGAAAAGGGTGGTGTCGGGAAGATCTTGCTGGTGGCTTGATATTGTTTTGCGAACAGACGACGAGAAACGACGATTGGTTTTCGAGCGTCTTTCAGGCGAGGAGGAATCGGCATTGAAAGCAGCCAGGATTCACGCCTTTGGGGCGCCCGACGTCGTAGTGGTCGAGGATGTGCCGGTACCGTCACCGGGCCCAAACGAAGTGCTGGTGCGCGTGATCGCCGCGGGTGTCGCTCCCTGGGACGCGATCATCCGTGAGGGCAAGAGCAAGGTTAGCCCGCAGCCTCCGCTCACTCTCGGCTCGGACTTCTCCGGTGTCGTCGAGAAGGTCGGTCCCGGCGTAACGGGCTTCACGCCGGCTGAAGAAGTGTATGGGGTCACCAATCCGCAGTTCTGTGGCGCGCAGGCCGAGTTCGCCGTCGCCAGGTTCGGGATGGTCGGCCGCAAACCACAGTCGCTGAATCACGTAGAAGCAGCATCGGCTCCCGTCATCGCGGTAACCGCCTGGCAAATGCTCTTCCAGTATGCACAGGCGACGCGCGGACAATCGGTAATGGTCGTCGGGGCCGCGGGAAACGTCGGAGCCTACGCGGTACAAATGGCCGTAGACACGGGAATCGACGTCGTTGCCATCGCCCACCTCGACGACGAGGACCTGCTCCGATCTTTGGGCGTGAAATCCATTACCGACTCGAGCAAGCCAGCGTTCGAGCAGGATCTCCCACAGGTGGATGCTATCCTGGACACGGTCGGGGGCAGCACGCTTCAACGCTGCGTCGCCGCATTGAAGCCCGGAGGCAAACTTGTCACTTCGGTCTCGACGCAGCCGCTCCCAGCAGAGGCCATTTTCTTCTACGCTGAGGTGACCACCGCCCGCCTGCAAACACTCACAACATTATTTGACGCAGGTAGGATCACGGCGCGCGTGGGCTCGATCCTGCCTCTTTCGGAGGCGCGCCAGGCGCAATGCATGCTTGCGGGCGCACCACACAAGTCCGGCAAGATCGTACTTCAGATCGGGTGACCCTGGCAGCGGGTACTTGCGTGGCTAAGTGTGAATCGCGGCGGACTTTGGGCGAACCGTTTTCTCCGTTCGAATCGAACTTGCGCAGCACGGATGAATCTGCGGTCGCTTTGCCTGGATCCATGACCCGGATGTGAACAGGATTGAGCTCTGGCAACCGCTGCACACAAGCTCTAACTCCAGTACCAGGCGTTTCGTCGATCGATCAAGCCACCAGCTTGCCAGCGAGCCAGTAATCGACACTGAACTTCCCCGGACCAGCGCAGATCAGCCAGACAAAGAAGAGCACGTACAGGACTTCCGGAAGGTAGAAGAAATCGTCGAGCCAGTTAAGTGGCGGAAGTCCCTTAGGCAGGGTCGAAATCGCAGTAGTCAGCGTGGCGACAGTCATATCGATCAATAAAGCGACGCTGGCCGGGGTCGAGAGAAATCCGATGGTCACCAGGGATCCACAAACGAATTCCACACCCGCCACGAAATATGCCGTCGGGCGAGGAAACGGGACTTTGGCCTGCACAAGCGTCTCCTAAACGGGTTTTATGCCGTCGGCGACGAACAATTTGTTTGCCCCGGAGATGGCGAAGAACAGTCCGATCGAAATGCGTATTAGCAAAATGGCATATTGTTCCAAATCAATGCTGCCCTGCAGCGCAAACTCGACCAACCGTTTCCAATCCATCTCTCGTTCCTCTACTCAAGGGAAACGCTGTAACGATACCTATGTCAGCCGACTTGCCCCGGCAGCCGCGCCAATCAGCCTTACTTTGGGCCGGCGCTCTTTCCGACCTCGATACTGTAACCGTCAGGATCTCGGATATCGCACCGTACCTCGCCGTAATTGGGGATCAGCCGTTTTTTGAGTGACATCGGGATACAACGACTGCTTTATCGCGCACCACCCGAAACAGCTACGCGGCAAGGTCCACGATTATGTCAACCCGCTCGCCATTCAAATAAACGCTGCCGTCGTTTGCAAGCACGAAGACCAGCGCCTTCGGCCTTTCCGAGAGTGTTCTCGCCTCAATCCAATCGGCCATGTAATAGTCGACTTCCGGGCCGAGTCCTTCTTCCCGATTCGATAAAACTCGGGTTACGACCGCCTTCTGTCTAAGCTCTTTATCTGCACGTATCGCGAACTCGAACTGCTGGCCGATCTTGATCTCTGATTTCATGCCTATCATCCTTTCCGCGTTGCCAGTCGAGGAGACGAGCACTCTACCCCCAAAACAGAAAAACCCGGGATAGACGGGACGTTGACTAATCTTCGTCGCCGAAAAATCGAAAAGGTCCCGTCCGTCCCCGGTTTCCATCCGATTCTTATGCCGCTGAAACCACCCTCTTCTTCTCACTGAGCGCTGGTAGAAGAAGTTTCAGAAGCGCTTGATCAGAGAAAGGGTTCTGACCTGAAATCAGCTCGCGATCTTGAAGGACGTAGCTCTGCCATGGAGCGGCCACACTTACGTCACCGCCCGCCGT
>DATGIB010000010.1:0-137350 GCA_035307485.1 Candidatus Sulfotelmatobacter sp.
CACCGCTCGGTAGCGAAGTTCGGTTGTGATAACCGCTGAATGCATATAAGCGGGAAGCACTCCTCGAGATGAGATCTCCCAACCCGTAAGGGATAAGAAGGGCCCAGGAAGACTACCTGGTTGATAGGCGGGAAGTGGAAGTGCAGTAATGCATGTAGCTTACCCGTACTAATCGCCCGTTCGGCTTGACCATAAAATTTACTCGGTGCAGATACAGTTGTCAGTTCTCAGTTGCCAGTTCTCAGTTAGAACCTGAACTGGAATTAGCAAGTTGTTCCGAAGTCGTTAGAACCTGAATGACTGAGTGCAATAACTGATGACTGTAGCGCCGAAGGTCTTTGTAATTCACAAAATCCAATCTATTCAGTTGTGAGAGATCGTCTGAGGACATCGTCCTCATGCTCTTTTACAAGTTTGCTGCCTATCGGGAAGCAACGTCGCCTCGCTGAGAGCTGACGTCCGATAGATGACAGCTCCAAGTTGTCGGTGATCATACCGCGGGGGTCCACCCGTTCCCATCCCGAACACGGAAGTTAAGCCCCGCTGGGCCGATGTTACTGCACGCGAAAGTGTGTGGGAGAGTAGGTCGTTGCCGGCATAAATAAAGGCCACGTTCAGAAATGAATGTGGCCTTTTCCTTTTTGAGGTGGCTTGGAGTTCAAGCTAGCTCTGTTCTCGCAGGTTGCGGAAAAACTCTTGTGCCGTCATGCAAAGGAGCTTTCACCGCGTGGTTGCGGTGCGTCTTTCACAAATCGTACAACTTCTTGGCATCGGCTAGGGACCGGCGTGCCCGGAGGGAAGCTGCGATGCCTCGAAATTCTTGACGGTAGTGTTCTAGCTGGTAGCGGTCAGGCTTCACTCTGAATCCAAGGATGTTACGCGAATGAAACTCCCCGCTGTAATGGATGATGTCGTCGTGGACATACGCCAGCAGTTCGTCGCTATTCGAGTTTGCACACACTAGGTCATAACATCGCTGCCAAACGTCAGGACTCCACGTTTGCTGGTTTGCGAGACTCTCCAAACACTCGGCAATCTGGTTCCGAGTCGCATCGTCCATGCGACAGCATTGTACGCTGGGTGCTTATTGTGATGAGCCTTTCTTCCTGCCGCGAAGCGTAAGGGCCAAGAAAACAACTGGGCACCCGGAAAACTTTTCCCGCAGAAGAGCATTGTAAAAGGGCACGGCTTCAATCGTGCCGCTGGCCGCCTTGGCTAGGTCAACGGCGTACATCGTTGCGTCACACCGTGGTGATTTATCACCAGGTTAGCGTTACTGCGTCACCACTGGCGTTTCCCAACCATCGTATTCACCATCGAAACGCTGAGACAGGTGTAGCAGTTCAATGACTGTGCGGTCGATGGATGCTTGCTCAATAGATTGGGTGCGAGAAACGACGATGCCGAAAGGTAAGTCTCCCTTCGAGCTTGGTTCAGACACAATCCTATAACCCGCTGCGGCTGCCGCATCTCGAAACAGGACGCGAGAGGACTCAGAAGGAAAGTACATCCAATGTTGGACTTCCCTCGCCGCGGTCAGAACGTCTCCTCTGCCCACTAGTACGTCGAGCAAATCCATGTTGGCTATGCGCTGGAGGTTTTCCGGTGATGGATACAAAACGTTGAGATACTGTTCCCATTCAGAATCTTCCTGGCTGCCGATGTCAAACCTGTACTCGTCGAAGCCCATCATTCCTGCGCTTACCGCTTGACGAAAGCCATCCTTAGTCTCCCCATAAAAGTAGAACTCACGCCGTCCATCGGTGGTGATTCTTCCACAGGGGACTGCACGGCAGGCGTGTGACACAAACGCGTTTAGAGCATCCTCGATTTTGTAGAGTATTGGAGCTTCCTTGCTATCAGAAAGGCCATCGGCTCGCGGCGTTTGAAAATACACCCACGTCCAGAGCAGCCATGGCTTCGCTGCTATCGGTACTTCGCCTCGCAGGCCGAGATTGACAAAAATTGAAGCGAGCTTGTCATTGACTTTGCAGAGATAGGGTTTCCAATTCTCTGTCATGGTGACGGGAAAATGATAACTGCTGCCATCAGGAAATCGCACACAAAAACCCTACTTCCGAACGAGCGTCAAGAACCGTAGCTACAGGCGGGTTGGCCCATCCCTTCCAATCTTTGCGTCCGTGATTCCCACCCTTTCGCAAAAGGCGCGAAAGGATGGGGCAACCGCAGTTGTGGCGGTGTCCGCAAGAAGCGAAACCACGGGCTATTCGGGGCTGGCCCATCCTTTCATAAGTTCTAAAGCTGCGGTTGCCCCACCCTTCCCGCGTTCTTTGCGGGAGGGTGGGCCCTGGCCACGAGCCCGACACCCAATCTGTTCTCGCCTCACGCGCGGTCCACAGCGACTCGATCCCAACCATCCATTCTGTCCCGGTGTGCACGAAGCTGCTCGCTCTCCAGACTGAACTTGAGTCCAACGGAAAAGCCCATACGACAGAAACTCCTCTCATACCCGCCAGATTTTTCCACTGACTGCAGCCCAAGGATCAAATCGGAGTGTGGACCATTCAAACGCAGGCATCTTCCTTTGGTTACCACCCGATGCGTTTGGTTCCTGGTATCAAATCGAAGTGCCGATCGCGGCTTAGCACGGGGAGCGAATGCTGGCGGCACAGGGCGGCGATCCAGATATCGTTAGTGGGGATGGGCTTGCCCCTTCGCCTCAGTTCCAGCGTGATCTCGGCATAATAGTGCGTGGTTGGCTCCGACACGTCCAGCACGAAGCAGTCGCGCAGCAAGCCTCGAAGCCACTCTTCACGGGTGGCGCGGTGACGGGACTGGAAGATTCCATAACGATACTCACCGAGGACAATCGTTGGAATCGCCATCTGCTCGGCGCGAGCGAGGATGGAAGTCACTGCGGAATCGCCGTCAGCCGCGGCGGATAAGGCGTTCGTGTCGACGATCATTCTTCAGCGAACTATTCCCATAGATCGCGATCGATCTGTTCGAAGGCTTCCTCGACGCGCTTGTCTATTTGCTTTCTCTCGCTGGGCAGGCGTTTCGGATTTCCGAAGTGCCGCATCCAGGGCTTTTCCTGAGAAGTGGTTTTCAGCTTCTCCTGAACCGCCTCGGTCACCAACTGGCGCAACGGGATTCCCCGTTCGGCAGCGGCCGACTTTGCCCGGCGGAACAATACATCGGGAATCTCGAGTGTCGTTTTCATCTCTACCCATATTACCATATTTATGGGTCAGGCCTGGGGCTCCCAAACCTTCGTCAAGAACCGTTGTCTCAGCCTTGTCGCGTCCTTTGTGACGGGGTGGATGATCATTCCTTTTCGTTGTCACGGAATCCCGGGGAACGCCCACCCTATCCCTGCAAAATGCGCAGGGGTAAGCATGGGGCAACCAGCTGGACCGACGGGTCAAAATCAGAATCCCCACTGCTCGCGCACAGAACGCGGGCGAAATGGGGCACCCGACCCGGCCGAGGAGTGGTCTCAGAAATTCGCTCAGCGATCTAGAACAGCGCTGTCGACCTCCGCTTCCATGACTTGCCTTTTTCTGCGGCGATCTTTTCCATGTCGGCGACATAGGCTCCCGCTTGCGTCAAGACATGGTGCAGGTCGTTGCCGATGCTGATGAAGGTGAATCCCTTCTCCAGAAACTCCCCGACGCGCGAGGTACCGAAGAGAAAGAGGCCGAGGATTACATTGTTCTTGCGTGCGTGCTCGATCAACTTCTTCGTGGCGGCGTCGAGTTCCGGCGAAGTGTACATGTGGGGGAATTCGTACTTGTTGTAGAGGCCCATCGACATGCAGAGATCATTCTGGCCGAGGAAAAGAATATCGACGCCCGGCACCGCCGCGATCTCGGCGATGTTCTCGATGCACAATGCAGTTTCGACCTGCAGCGCCACGATGCCTTCATTGTTCCAGTTCCCCGCATAGCCGAGCAGTCCGGCTTTGTTCATGCTGCGCTGAGGGAAGTACACTGACCGCGTCCCGACCGTCGGATACTTTGTGCAACTGACGGCCTGGCGCGCTTCTTCGGCGGTGTTGATGTAGGGAACGAGGACGCCGTCGGCGCCCATGTCAAGGGCCTGCTGAATGCCGGGACGGTCGTCGTATCCGCCCACGCGAACCAGCGACTTGGCGCCGCCGTTCGAAATCCCGCTCAGCATGGCAGAAAGTTTCTCGTAGCCCATGGGGCCGTGCTGCGTATCGACGAGGAGCCAGTCGTAGCCGCTGTAGGCCAGTTGCTCCGCGACCGTCGGGCTGTGGGCGTTCAGAAAGAGTCCCATCTTGGGAGACCCTGCGCGAAGCTGTTTCTTGAATTCAGATCCGCTGAGAGCGGGATCAGGCATGAGTGATTCTCCTTTTTGCGAATTTGAATTCGGTAGTGTACCGCATGGCAGCAGGTCGATAGGTGAATCACAGCAGAATTCTTCGTGGCAGACCGCCGAGGCGGCGCAATTGGCCAGGGGATCTCTTCGCGAGCACCACCGTCCGCGACGACACCGTGTCGATGCAGTTACCTTCGGCACTCCCACACGCCCCCATCGCGGCTTAGCATTCTTCGAGAACCTCACGCGCCAAATGTCCCGTTGCTCTTACTGTCGCCGCGAACTTCCCGGCATGGAAACGCTCTGTGAGCAGTGTTTCCATGCAGGATACGATCGCGTGACTCATCCGCAACCGTGGTGGCATCGCCTGCGTCCGCGTTTCACGGGCGCCAATTTCGCTGCCTATAGCGCTCTTTTCGTCTTGGGCTTTGTGATTTGGCGATTCGACTTTCCCCTCTTCCGCACGAGGCGTATGCATGGTACCGACGACTCGCTGATCCTCGCTGCCCTCTTCGCCTGCTGGGCCTTCTTCATCGACACGACGAAAAAATTGGCAAAGCCCCCTCGTGCCGAAGGCGCGTTCGACTGGCCAAGATTTCTCCAACTTGCCGCCGGCGAGCTCGTGCTCGGCGCGGTCCTCTATGTTGTCTTCATCTACACGCCCACGGCCGTGGCGGTGATTTTCGGTTTCGCCAGCTGGATCGTCGTGGAGATCGATATCTTCGATCCCAAGCGGACGCACAGTCTGGGCTCCCGGCTGTGTGTTCTCACGGGAATCCCCTCCATGTTCTGCCTGATTGCATGGAGAATCACCGACCAGGACGTCTGGATGATACGGATGCTAGTCTGTTGCACCCTCATGGCGGCCCTTACCGTTCTTGACCGCTGGGAAGACGTCCGATGATCGCTGAACAACGAGAAGTGGCCACCAGCGCGCTGAAGAATGCTGGACGACCCATGGCTTAAACTGTGCATGCCGGGCTTTTGCAGGACCCGGCGTGGTTCTTTCTGGAACTTTGCTTATCTCTTAAAGTTTCTTCTTCCTTCGAGGGTCGCGGCTGCCTTTAAGAAGTCGCGGATTGCGCCTCTCGAAGTATGCAGGCGGCAGATGATCTTGATCACACGCGGCCTCATGGGAGGATTCAAGCGGAACACCTGCAATATCCCCTGCCGGTATTCGTGCTCAACGGTTGGCCAGGGCAGAAAGCTCATGCCTCCCTTGTGCCGCAGGGTGTCCTTCATCTCTGCGATGGTGTTCACACCCAATAACCAGTCGCCCTTGTAACGGTGGAGCACCTTCTGGGATTTCAGGTATTGCTGAATGGTATCGGTGCGGTCGAAGTTCAAGGAGCGGCTGTAATGAACTACTCTCGGCAGGTGGGGCAAGCTGGAAAGCGCAATTGAGGCTTTCGATGTTCGCACAAGCCCCGGAGGCATTACCAGAACGATTTCTTCCTCGATCCAGTTCCGCACGATCAGGTCGCGGGGGACGAGTTTGCTCCTTGTGGGAGGGAAGCTGTAGACGCCCAGGTCGGCTCGCCCATCCTGCACCACTCGCTCTATGTCCTCCCAGACCCGGTCCTGCCCATAAAATTCATTGCCGAAATTCACGGTCCCATTAGGACGCCGCTTTTTGTAGGCGGCTTCGAGAGAGCTGCCATAGGCCAGCCAGGCATAATGCGTCATGGCGAGCCGCACTTCAGAACCGCGTTGAAGGCGCGTGAGGGTTTCAAGAAGCCGCGCACGAATGGCCGCGAGCTCATGGCAGCTCGTCAGCAGAGCCTCACCCGCCTCTGTAGGGCTTACGAGCCGAGGCTCGTTGTGATCGATGAAGGTACCGCCTGCGAGATAATCTTTGAGGAAGGCCTCCAGGCGGACGATGGACTTTCCAACGTTCTGTCCCTCCTTTCCCAGTTTGTCCCCGGCACGCCTGCGCGTCTTGAATTCGCAGGCTGCCTGAAAAGTGGCCATTTCGGGAAGCACTCGGCGGCACCACTGCTCAAACTCGCGAACATCCAGGTCTGACTCCACAGCCCTCCTGTCGCAGCACGTACGATCAGAAAGTCTTATCGTACACAACATGTACATATCGAGGGAAGAATTAGAAGGAGGGCGGAAAAATCTCGATTTCATGAAGAAACCGATTTACAGTCTCACTACGCATTTACCGACCGGGAAACCTCAACCGAAGAAAGTCTAAGACAATCGGGGATCGGCCCCCAGGGACGACCTGGCGGGATCGCTATTCCTGTTGGTAGCAGGGATGAATGCGACATTTACGCTCAAGGAATCCGAATGCCTGGATACATTCTCGGTCGCCGGACAGCCCCTCCTCGCAGCATGGGCTTCGCGCGCAGCACACAAGATGCAAGTAGCGATCTTGTCACTTACTCCGGCGACGGGCACGTCATCACCTTCGCTCCAACAGGCGCCGGTAAGACAGTTGGTCCGGTCATTTGCAATGCTTTGAAGCATCCGGGCCAACTCATTGCAGTCGACGTAAAGGGCGAAATCTATGCCGCGACCGCCGAAGCTCGGCGCGCGATGGGACAGGAGATTCACGTTCTCGACCTGCGCGATGAGAATCCGATTCCAGGTTCGTTGAATCCGTTGGACCTGGCGGCGCGTTGCGGCTCAGATCCTGCCGCGATCGCGAGGAGCTTTGCCGCTGAGATTGTCGAGCGCGGGAATGACATCGACCGGTTCTGGAACGATTGGGCCGAGACCTGCATCACGGGAGCGTGTGCCTTCCTGCTGGCTGACGCCGAACGAGAAGAACGGCGCATGAGTACACTTTTCGACCTCTTCAACAACGATGACGTTGCATACAAGCTTGCGGTTATGCTCGACGCAAAAGACAAAGTAAGAAACAGAGCTGCGAGGGCGGCTTTTATATCGCTGCTCAACCTCCCTGAAAAAGAGACGCGCCCGAGCGTGCTCGGCACCGTGCAAAGCCACTTACGTTTGTTTGACAGTGACTTGGCGCGCCGGCTCACGGACAACAGCTCAATGGATGTCGATGCACTCATTGCTGGTGCTCCGATGAGTCTGTACATCATCGTTCCTCCAGTTCGGCTGTTGGGATTTCGTGGCCTGCTGAGAATGTGGCTTTCTGGCCTCATTTTGGCGATGACTCACAGGAAGACGCCACCGAAAGAACGCACGCTTGTGCTCTGCGATGAGATTGCAACTCTTGGGCGTATGGATGCCCTCCTCACAGCGGCGACTCTGCTGCGTTCGTGGGGTTTGACGCTGTGGACTTTCTGGCAAAACGTTGATCAGCTGCGAATCTACGGAAGCCAGGCGAACACGATCCTGGATAACGCCGGCGTGATCCAGATTTTCGGCGCAAGGAATAAACGCATGGCGAAGGACTTGTCAGACATTGTGGGGAATCTTTCGCCGGATGAGATCCTGGGAATGTCGCCTGATGAGCAATTCCTTCTCATGGAGGGGAAAGCGCTGCGCTGCAAGCAGGTAAGGTACTACAGCGACAAGGATTTTTCGGAGTTAAGAAAGGAAATGTCTACGGAGCATTCGGCAAAGGGCTAATCCTCATACACTAACCCTTTCATCGTGAGTTCGGCGTGGTTCGAAACGTTCTGTGAAGGAAGCCTGGCCAGCATCCAGCCGCCCCACGTCTGACGAACTCTGCCAGAAGTGGGGGTGCTCGGATGGAAACGAATCATGTGCGGTCTGGTGAGTTTAGGTTATCCATCATTACGCGGCCATTTGCTGGCGGTAAGCTGGTACGAATTCTTCCTGGACAAAGTTTTCGTACGGCGTTGGAGTTGTGTTCTCTGCGGTGCGTGGTTCGAGGGCTTTCATCTCTCCCGAGTTTAGGGCGTGCGCCATCTCGAGGAGCATGTCGATGAAGTTCTGCGACATCCCCGACCGCGTCATCGCAGGACGGATTTGATCATCCGGCGCGTGCACATAGGCGAGCGATGGCTTGTTTATCGCTTTGCCAAGGATCGCTGCGACTTCGGTGTAGTCGATGTCGCGCTGGCCCTGCAGTTCGCGAGTCTGCTTGCCGCGGACATCGCGGCGCAGAAGGGCATCCGCCGCAGCGATTCCGATGTCACGCGTCGCAATCATGGGAAGCTTGAGCGTAGGTTTGAGTGGTCCCACAACGCTGCCCATGGCATGGATTGCAGCGATCTGGGGAAGCGTGTTCTCCATGAAGTATCCGGCGCGCAGAAAAAGCGCGTTGAGCCCTTCAATGGAACTGAGCTTCTTTTCAAGGTTGTGGAGTCCGACCACCGGACCGGTTCCCGATGATTTGTCGGCGCCAATGCTGCTGAGTGCGACGACGTATTTCAACCGGGCTGACCGGACGGCCGCCGCAATTGCGTCGCTAACCTTCTCTTGATAAGCACTTACATCGTTCGCACCGACATTTGGCGGAATAAGCACGTAGGCGGCCTCCGCACCCTGGAATGCGTTAGTCAGAGCGGTGGCGTTGGTGGCATCGGCGATAGCAATTTCCGCAGATGTCGCGAGCGGCTGCAAGTGTTCTGCGCTTCTTCCGACCGCGCGCACTTTCTGGCCGCGCTCGAGAAGAGTTTTAGCCACAACCTGACCGGTGTGGCCGCTTGCTCCAAGAACGACAAACATACTGACCTCCAATAAGGTTTTGGATGCCTGGCTGTGCAAGCGGGCTTCAGGAAGTATGAGCTGGAGTTATGAGGCTGGCCTTCACAAATCGCGAATAAAATATTCCCATGGCGAAAACCAGGGTTGCAGCGTTCTCAGTGTCGATCGATGGATTCGGAGCTGGGCCACATCAGGATTTGCAGAATCCCCTGGGAGTTCGGGGGACCGAAGTTCACAACTGGCTCTTCCACACCGAAGTCTTCAAGAAGATCACCGGGCAGGGCGGCGGGACGACGGGCATCGATAACGAATTTGCCCTGCGTGGATTTGAGAATGTTGGAGCATGGATCCTGGGCCGCAACATGTTCGGCCCTGTGCGCGGGCCATGGCCCGATGATTCCTGGAAGGGTTGGTGGGGCGAGACGCCTCCGTACCACACGCCAGTATTCGTTCTGACGCATTACGCCAGGGCGCCGATCGAGATGAAAGGCGGGACCACGTTTTACTTCGTCACCGATGGGCCGGAGTCAGCTCTGCACCAGGCGAAGCAAGCAGCGCAGGGGAAAGATGTGCGCATTGGCGGAGGAGTGGCGACGATTCGGCAGTATCTTTTGGCCGGTGCCATCGAAGAGGTGCATCTTGCCATGTCGCCTGTTTTTCTCGGTCAAGGCGAGCATCTGTTTGCGGGAATAAATTTGCATGCATTGGGATTTACTACAGTGCAGACTAACGCAGGAGAGAATGCAACGCATTTCGTGATGCAGAAGGCGTAGCCGGGCCGCTTATCAATTTCTGCTTCCGAGATTCCGCCGTGCAAACTGCGCGCAGGCTGGCCGCGCTTTGGGCGATTCGCGGCTTCAGCGTTAAATCCCCATCCCAACATCACAAACTTCGTGATGTCAGGATGGGGCGTCCTTCGAGAACCTACTGAGCTGGCGATTGGGCAACTGAGGAAGTCGCTGGCGTTTCGGCTGTGACTTCCGGAGTAGCGGCTTGATTGATCTTCACCGTGTTGAGAATCTGCTCAAGGCGGCTGAAGACTTTGTCGCGATCAACATGCTTGGTCAATCCGTCTTGCGCGACCGTGGTTACGTTAAGCCCGAACTCGTAGCAGGCTCCGTTCTGGTAGACGTGGAAGTACTTGGCGTCGCTCTGGCGAGTTCCCTCTCCGGAAACGGCTTCGGTGCCGCGGAGTTCCATGTCTCCGAGCAGCAGCTTCGAACCTTGCGGCTCAGACTGTGGCTGCGCGGGCTTGGTCTCAACTTTGGAGTCCGTCGAGATTGTCTCGGTCTTTGGCGCGGCTTCTGTCGGGCTCGATGGCGCCGCTTCCTGCTTCACTTCAGCTGGCTTCGCATCGGCTGATACAGTCATGGAAACAGCCGCATCCGGCTTGGTCTCCGTCTTCGCAGGCTCATTTGATGTGGCCGCGACTGCGGTGCTCGACTTCGTTTCCGCAGCGGGCATTACCTTCGGAGCGGGTACGGCGAACTCGTTGCACTGGTCGGTGGTGAGATTCTTGTTCACGCTGACGTTGAAATAGGCATACGAGAAATCGGTGTTGACGTATCCAGTCTCGGGCAACTCAACCGCAGCCAGCGCAACTCCGCCGGGAGCCACGAAGTTCATGGGAAGCGGGCTCGACGTCAGAAGATCCGCGGCGGCATTGCCAGTTTCGATGGCATAGCGGCGCGGATATTCGAACGCGACTCCGTAGGTCTTGTCGGTGTAGTTCACCGTTGCGGGTTTCTTGTGCTGCACGGGTTTCTTGGGCGCGGGTTTGTTCTCGGCCCGCATCACGGGTGCTGGCGTGGAAAGAACCGGACTCGGGGTCTGCGGCATCGAGATCTGGCTGTTAGAGCCAACGGGTTTCGGCTTGTCACTGGAGCAGCCGACGGCTAAGGAGCAAACAATCAGCACGGCTGCGAAAACCAGCGCGTTGATGTTGCCCCGGATTGTGGTTGGCACGAGCTTGTCGTGAATGTTCTTTCCCCAGGCGACAAAGTCGCGGTTTCCTTGAATGTTGCGAATTGCGTTGATGCGGGTCATGGTTGGTCACCTCCTGCCGGCGTAGCGGCACGATGAGAAATGCAGGGCGGCGGCCAAATGAGGATGTGTTGATTCAGCGCGGGTTAGCGGGCCCTGGGAGGGCTGGGCGAGTGATCCCGGAACACAGTGTGTGAACCCAGACACGACTGCGTCGAATAACGATTATCACGGATCGCAGAAGCTGCTAGGACTGCTCTTCGCGGGTTACGCGGATCCACTCTTCCATCTGGTCCAGGTATTCAGCCAGCGCGCGGCGGCCTGTAGGGGTTAGACGATATTCAGTGCGGGGCACGCGGCCTTCAAAGAATTTTACGCAGGAGATGTACTGAGCTTCCTCGAGCTTGCGGGCATGGACGCTGAGGTTGCCATCTGTCGTTTTCAGAACGCGCTTCAGATCATTGAAGCTGAGAGTGTCGTTCGTAGCAAGGGCGCTCACGATACCGAGACGAATCCGTTCGTGAATCAGGCGATCGAGTTCGGGTAATTCGAGCGGACGCGCCACCGGGCGCTCGCGGGCTTCGCGGGGTTGAGGCTTGAAGTCGGCGCGTTTGTGGTGAGCGACCGGCTTAACCACCGTGCCTCCTTGCGATCAGGAATCCGAAAATGATGTGCAGCCCGCCGAATCCAACAGCGAGGAATGTGTTCCCCCAGGCGGCAGGAGCGAGGACCGCAAGGCCGCCAAGGAGCATGAAACAAACGCCCATGACGGGAAGAATGGCGACCGAGAATGCGCCGCCGGTGATGATGCCGGCGCCATAGAGCAGCAACCACACCGGAGGCAAAGCAGAGTCAAGCCCGGCGCGGAAGATCAGGAACGTGAGAAACGCGCCGGCCACAAGCGGCGGCGAAAGGCTGAGGGCTACTTTGCGGGCGGGACCGGAAAACAGCGGGAGTCCGCGGCGATTCGCTTTCCAGGTGCAGGAGAGGAGTCCGATAGCGACGGCAAGGATGCCTTCCGCGAGCCAGACGCGGAGCCATCCGAAGGGCGATGCTTGGCGCGCAGCCAGCCACGCCGCAGCCCATGCGGTGAAGCCGAGGAGCATGTATCCCCAACCGGAAACCGCGGTGAAAGCAGCGGAGCGCTCCATCGTGTCGCGAATGAAGCGGAGATCGTCGGCGAGATTCGGGGCGGTCCGCGGCGAGGCGATGGACCGGTGAAAACGCCGGATGCGATGCGGCCGCGGATCGAACATTCATTGAGCATAGTGCGGTTCGCGGCGGTGGTCAAGTACTTTTCGACGCAAAGTAATCCCGCGCGTGTGACGCCCCTTCGGGTTTTGCTTCCTAGAGGGCGTCGTTATTTCAGCAGGCCAAAGACTCCTACTCCGTTTGTCGTGCCGACGTAGACTTTGCCGTGAGCGATGGTTGGAGTGATGAACTTGTTGCCGTTGCCGAAGTGGTCGCGAGCGTTCGCGGCCTGATTCGAGTTGTAGAGTAAATTCAGATTCGTAGCGTTATAGGCGTGCAGAACAGCGGGGCTTGTATTCTCCACGGCCCAGACGATTCCGTTCTTTCCCGCGTTGGCGGAGATGGACGGTGTCGCACCGGGATAGATGAAGGAATTTGGAGTCCGAGAGACCGGGGCGGTGGTTAGCTTTGCGTTCTTGAATTGGAAGGCGAGGATCGGGGAGCCGACCGGCCCATAGTAGATTTTGCCGTTCAGGAAAGCCGGCATGGACCAGACGCCTCCGGGAAGCGCGCCGCTGAGTTCCTGGTGGATCTGATTCTGCCCGGGATGAAACTTGCCCAGGTTGGTGCGATCCACAAGATAAAGATTGCCATCCTTACCCGCTCCAACCAGGAGTTGCCAGGTCTTCCCCGTCGAATCAGTCTGGTTGACGAGCAGGGCGCCACCGGAGCCGAGATCGGTATCGCTGGAATTCTCCGATGCTTGATTGTCCATCTCGAAGTAGTCAGCCACGCCGAGCCCTCCGGATGTGCGCAGCTTCAGAATTGCGTTGCCGTAATCGCCGTCAGCGGGAAATCCGGATGCATTGAGCGTTGTATCAAAATCTCCATTGGCGTCGAGCAGGAAGATGTTGCTTCCGTCCGCCGCCATGCCCGCGCCGGCATTCCAGATCGCGCCCTCGTTGCCGTTAGGAGTAACGTTCAAGACCGTCGTTTTCGCCAAGGTACTGGCGTTGTACCCCATAATCCATCCGGTGTAGGGACGGATGTCGCAGTGGGAGGCGAACGCGAGATAGATGGTGCCGTTAAGCAGTAGCAATCCGGCGCGCTCCTTGTACTGGCTGGGATCAAAGATGACAGAGCCGTTCGAACTGTTATCGCCGTGGCCGGGGTACGTAGCCTGGATATCGACCGGGCCGTGGAAGAGTTCGGCCCCGGTGGTGGCATCGAGTGCATGGAGCCGCTGGTGATATGTGTTTCCCTTGTCCTTCGACATGGTGACGAGATAGATCACCGGCCTGGCGTTTGCTGCGCGGCTTATGACCGGCGTCGACGTGATGCCGATTTCCGGAGACACTTGTCCGCAACCGCGATTGTCAGAGGGCCCTTCGCCGGGCTTCATCGTACTGACCTTCCAGAGTGTGGCGCCGGTATCGGCATTAAAGGCATAGACGGAGCCGTGCTCGGAGGCAACAATCAGCACGTTGTGGGAAACGCCCGCGATGGTAACCGCGGAGAGATAGAGAGGCTGCGCATCGACGCGGCCATCGACGGGAATCGTAAACAGCTTCCCGAAGCTCGCCATGTTGACGTTCGTCGGAGTGAGAGTGGTTTCCGCGTTGTTCAGACCGTTGCGGTAGTTGTTGTTGTGGTAGGTCAGAACATCCTGCCCAAGAGACGAAGCTGCTACGGTCAGGAAGGAGATCAAAGCGGAGATCAGTAGCAATCCAGAGCGGCAAAACGCGATCACGGGAGGCCTCCCACTTGGACACGGTGCGGGCTAGCCGCGACCGGTAGTCAACCACACAGACAAGGGCGCACCGGACTACTCACATCTTTGGGGGATCGAGCAGGTAAATCTTAGGAGCTAGTGTTGCAGAACTCGAAAGCGGCTACAAACTCGGTGGTACACATGGGAGACCCGAGGACTGTGCGGCTCGATTGCCGAAGTGCTTGGGCCAGTGCGGATATCATAAGAGTATGGCGGAAGCGGGCAAGATGTTGATGGTCGTGGGTGCAATTGTTGTTGTCGTGGGACTCGTCATGGTTCTGCTCGGCCGGACTGGTATTCCGTTGGGAAAGTTGCCTGGCGATATCGTGTATCGCGGGAAGAATACGACTGTGTATTTCCCGCTGGTGACGTCGATTTTGCTGAGTGTAGTGCTTTCGATTGTCTTGTACTTGTTGGGGCGATGGAGGCGGTAGTTGTGCCGTCGCTGCGGAACTCGTTCTCCATAATCCACATTTGACTTGGGTCCGTCTCGGGTTTAGTGTCTTAAGTCCATCCTCGACCGGGATGGTGTTTTGGAACGCGCGTCTTTGCCGCTAGGCGAAGACAGGGAAGCGGGTGGGAATCCCGCGCTGCCGCGCAACTGTAAGCGAGGACATAGCCTGCGGCCACTGGAGAGATCCGGGAAGGCCGAGGGCGCAAATGGACGGAGGTGGTCGTCCTTACTCGCAAAGCCAGGAGACCGGCGCGCTCCGTCAACCTTCAACCTCTTTCGCGTGCAAAGGAGGATGGTATGCGCTTCGCGTGTGTGGCACTCGTTATTTTCTTTCAGGTGGCGGCTGCTTCGGCCGCAGATATCAAAATCAAAGTAGTGGATCCGCAATCGGCCGCCGTTGCTGGTGCCCAGGTTTCATTGAGCGTCCCCGGGACGGGGCTATCAGTAAGAAAGCTCGCCACGACCTCTGCGGAAGGTGTTGCGACGTTCACGGGCCTTCCCTCTTCTTCGTTCCAAATGCATGTGCAAGTGCTGGCGGCAGGCTTTGCACCTTACACGGAGATCGATCCAAGTCCATCGCGTGAGCTGGTGACGGTGCACTTGCAGCTCGCTACGGCATCGGAGACGGTCGTGGTGAGCGCGACGCGAACGCCAGTGCTGGGGGAAGCAGCCGGCGCGGATGTGGACACCCTGAGTGGAGCACAGCTCACGACCATGCAGCCGATTGCGGCGAATGACGCAGTCCGTTTTTTGCCGGGAGCGGTGATCGATACTGCCGGGCAGCATGGAGGATTGGCGTCGTTGTTCGTGCGCGGAGGCGAGTCAACCTACAACAAGGTGATCGTGGACGGTGTCGCCCTGGAGAATCCGGGGCTCTCGTTTGATTTTGGAACTTTGCCGCTCACTGAAGCGGATCGAATGGAGTTCGTGCGCGGCGCACAGAGCACGTTGTATGGATCGGATGCCATGACGAGCGTGTTTCAGGTCTGGAGCCGCACAGGAAGCACGCGCGTGCCCGAGTTGCGTTTCGGCGCGGACGGAGGAAACTTCGGAACGGCGAGCGGATATGCCTCGCTTTCCGGCGCTCGCGGAAGGTACGACTACAACCTGTTCGGCAACCAGTTCAACACCGAGGGATTCGGGGTGAACGACGCGTACTCGAATTCCCTGGAGGGCGCGAATGTGGGTGTGGCGATCAACGATCGAACGGCGCTACGTGTGCGATTTCGTCACTCGAACAGTAATAGTGGGGTTCCGGGAGAGTGGAACTTCAATGGCGATCCATTATTTGCGCCCAATCCCAGTGAGTCGTCGCACGTGAACAATCTGCTGGGGAGCGTCGAGCTTACGGTTGCGGCGCCCTCGGGATGGCAGCACCGCTTCACTGCCTTCGATTCCCTTTATCGCTATTCCGATATAAACCTGAACAGCAATTTTGCGAGCTATGACAGTTTTCCCGACACCTACATCAACCACGACAACCGCGTCGGCTTTGAATATCAGGGTGATTACTCGGAGCGCAGCTGGACTCACACCACATTCGGATACCGGGTTGAAAACGAGAACGGTTTCATCAACGACATGGATTTTCCTCCTCCGGCGCCCGGGCAGCGACTGGAGCAGGACGTCTATGTGCAGCAGCAGGTTACGTGCGGAACGTTGACGGCGATTGCCGGCGGCCGTTTCGTTCACAGCAGTGCATTTGGTAACACGGGCATTCCGCGCGTGGCATTGACGCTGCAAGCGCTGCGGGGGGGAGAAATTTTCTCCGGTACGCGGCTGCGGTTTTCGTATGCCACAGGATTTATGGAGCCGGCACTCTACCAGACATTTGGAGCGCTTGCTTACGGGTATGCTTCGAATCCGGGATTGCTGCCAGTGCGCACGCGATCGTTCGAGGCGGGATTACAGCAGCGATTCTTCGCAGGCCGCTGGAATCTGAATGGCACTTACTTCAACAATCTCTTTCATGATCAGATTGAGGCCCAGCCCACGCCTACGGGCGAATATCAGTTCTTCAATCTGGAACAGTCGTTCGCGCACGGGGCAGAGATCGAAGTGCAAGGGCAGATTCGGCCGCGAGTGTTTCTGACGACTGCTTACACCTACACGTCCAGCCAGGTCTTGGAAAATCCTCTGTGTACCGTAGCGAGTCCGTGCAGCCAGATTAATTCTCCGGGATATCCGTTGATCCATCGCCCGAAACACTCGGCTTCGCTGCTGCTCAGCTATCTGGGAAGGAGATGGGGAGGAAATTTGAGCGGAAGTTTTGTGGGGCGGCGGGCAGATTCGGATTTTGCCGGGTTCGGAATCGATCATGCCGCGGGATATGTGCGCGCGGATCTCGGCGGGTGGTATGCGGTGCATCCGCGAGTGACGTTATATGCGAATGTAGAGAATGCACTCGACCGGCGGTACAACGAGGTAGTCGGTTATCCGGCGCTGCCGGTGAATTTCCGGGCTGGGGTGAGATTTCGCATCGGAGGGGAATGACCAATAGAGCACTGGGTCGGAACGGCGCGCAACGCGCGTTCCCGATCAGATTCGAGCTTTCATCGGTCAGGAGAGATTGTCGGAAAATCCCCACCTCTCGCGCCAACACCGCGCGAGAAATATGCCCGCTACTTCCTTCAGCTCGGCACCGACTGAAGATCCTCGTTCTGTTCATGAACAGCGCTCTGCAGAGAGTCAGCCGCTTCGGGTACACTCGGTAATTCAATTCAGCGGAGACACGGGTGAAGATCACCGATGCCAAAGTGTTTGTGTGTTGTCCGGGGCGGAATTTCGTCACGCTGAAAATCTCGACCGATGAGGGCATTTACGGGCTCGGCGACGCCACGCTCAACGGACGCGAATTGGCCGTAGCTTCCTATCTTGCCGATCATCTCGTGCCCTGCCTGATCGGGCGCGATCCGTTTCAGACCGAAGATGTGTGGCAGTACCTGTATCGTGGCGCGTACTGGCGGCGCGGCCCGGTGACGATGACCGCGATTGCTGCGGTTGACATGGCGCTTTGGGATATCAAGGGCAAGGCGCTAAAAACGCCGCTGTACAACCTTCTCGGTGGCAAGAGCCGAACGGGCGTGATGGTTTACGGGCACGCGAACGGGAACGACATTGAGGAGACATCGGATGAGGTCGCGAAGTACCGCGATATGGGATATGTCGCAGTCCGTGCCCAAAGCGGCATTCCGGGGCTGGCGTCAACTTACGGCGTCGCGCGCGACAAGATGTTTTATGAACCGGCGGAGAAGGGACTGCCTCATGAGAATTTGTGGTCGACCGAGAAGTATCTGCTTCATGTCCCGAAATTGTTTGAAGCGCTCCGCCTGAAGTTCGGAGACGATCTTCATTTGCTGCACGACGTCCACCACCGGTTGACGCCGATTGAGGCGGCGCGGCTCGGGAAGAGTCTGGAGCCATACCACCTGTTCTGGCTCGAGGATGCGGTGACGGCAGAATTGCAAGAAGGATTCCGGCTGATCCGGCAGCATACGACGACGCCGCTCGCGGTGGGTGAGGTTTTCAATTCCGTGTGGGACACTCACCTTCTGATCACCGAGCAGTTGATCGATTATCTTCGGATGACGGTGGTGCACGGCGGCGGCATCACGCATATGAAAAAGATTGCGGCGTTGGCGGAGATTTATCACGTGCGAACCGGATGTCACGGGGCGACCGATCTTTCCCCCGTCGCAATGGCAGCGGCGCTGCACTTCGATATTGCGGTAAACAATTTCGGGATCCAGGAGTACATGCGGCATACGGCGGAAACAGACGAAGTGTTTCCGCATGCCTACTCGTTTGACGCGGGATACATGTATCCGGGAGAGGCGCCAGGCTTGGGGGTTGATTACGACGAGAAGGCGGGCGAGAAATTTCGGTACGAGCGAGCCTATTTGCCTGTCAACCGCAAGTTGGACGGAACGATGTTCAATTGGTAGCAACCGATACCGTTTTCAGGAGGACGCTGTTTCCAAGGAGATATGGGCTACAAACCTCTAGAGCTGGATGGAAAAGTTGCGGTCGTTGTAGGCGGGAGTTCAGGAATCGGGAAAGCCGTCGCACTGGGTTTGGCGCAGGGCGGAGCTGACGTCGTGGCAAGTGCGCGACGGATCGATTTTGTAAATTCGGCCGCGGATGAGATCGAACAGCTCGGCCGCCGTTCGTTGCGCGTGACCAGCGATGTCGGCGACCGTGGATCACTCGAGAAGCTGCGCGATGCGTGCCTGAACAGTTTTGGCAAGGTCGACATCCTGGTGAATGCGGCAGGCATCACCAAGCGCGCTCCGACCGTGGATTTTCCCGAGGAGGATTGGGACCGGATCATGGATACCAATCTGACCGGCGCATTCCGGGCGAGCCAGATTTTCGGGCAGCACATGATCGAGCGGCAATATGGGCGGATCATCAGCATCGCCTCGATGGGAACTTTCCGCGGACATTTCGAAGTGACGGCCTATAACGCGAGCAAGGCGGGATTAGGATCGCTGACGCAGTCCTTGGCGGTAGAGTGGGCGCGGCATGGAATCTGCGTAAACGCGATCGCGCCGGGATACTTCCGCACCGCGATGAATCAGAAACTTCTCGATGGGACCGGGCGGGGGCAGGAATTTTTGTTGCGGACCCCGATGGGACGGTTTGGAAAGCTCGAAGAGTTAGTGGGAGCCGCGGTTTTTCTGGCGTCGGATGCAGCGAGCTTTGTGACCGGAATTATTTTGCCGGTCGACGGCGGTGTGCTCGCGAGCGGGGTGAATCAGTAGGACTTTTTCGGGGGCGAGGGCAAGACGCCCTCGCGACACCCGGGGGACGCTACCGCGGCACGTCGCTGACGATGTTATTTCTTTCCTGCGATGGCGGTGCGGGCCGCGGCTACCGCGCTTACCAGTTCTTTCGCTGCATTAATAATTTTATCGAGATTGCCTTCCCGTAGCGCTGTGGCATCGACCAGATCCGCGCCCACACCCAGAGCAAAAGCTCCCGCAGCGATGAATTCCGCGGCGTTCGCGGCATTCACGCCTCCGGTGGGAATGAGGTTTGCACCCGGAAAAGGGGCTTTCAGGGACTTGAGATACTTCGGGCCGCCCACATTTCCGCAGGGAAAGATCTTGACCAGCTTCGCACCATGGTCCTGAGCGGTCATCAATTCCGTAGGGGTAAGCGCTCCCGGGATCGCAAGTTTTTCTGCTGCGCGAGCGACGGAAAGCGCAGGAAGCGAGAGTCCGGGGCTGACCAGGAATTCGGCGCCAGCACGCAAGCAGGATTCTGCCTGCTCGGCGTTGGTGACCGTGCCCGCGCCGACGAGAACCTTTCCGGCATATTGTTTGGACACTTCGCGGATCACCGAGATCGCGCCCGGAACCGTCATCGTGATCTCGACGACGGGAATGCCGCCGGCGGAGATCGCTTCGACAGCCCGATTAGCTTCTGTGACGGAGGCGGCACGGACTACAGGCACTATGCCGATTTCTGCGATTCTGCTGATGACTTCGTCAATGGTCATATTTTCGATTCAAGTGAGAGCAAGATGCCCCCATGACAGTCAGCGTTACACTCTCGCTCCTAAGATCTCAACGCTCGATTCGGGCTGTCCGCGAGGTCATCGCTTGCAGCACTTCAGATTTCGTCGCCATGGTTGTGTCGCCTGGAGTCGTCATGGCCAACGCTCCGTGCGCTGCGCCGCATTCAACGGACCACTGCGGATTCTCGCCCGAGAGGAATCCATAGATCAGGCCGGACGCGAACGAGTCGCCGCCCCCGACGCGATCGTAGATTTCCAGGTTCTCGCGCTTAGGAGCTTCGTAAAACTTTCCGTCGGCGTAACACAATGCTCCCCAGTCATTCACGGACGCGGTTTTTGCATTGCGCAGCGTGGTTGCGATTACCGACATTGACGGATATTCCTTCACTACCGCTTCAATCATGCGCCGGAAGTTCGCCGATTCGACCTGGGAGTGTTGTTCGTCCAGACCGGGGACGGAAAACCCGAGCGCAGCCGTGAAGTCTTCTTCATTGCCCAGCATCATATCGACCAGAGGCGCGAGGCGCCGGTTCACTTCCTGGGCCTTCGCCTTACCGCCAATTGATTTCCAGAGTGAAGCGCGATAGTTCAGGTCGTAGGAAATGATGGTGCCGGCACGCTTTGCGGCTTCCATCGCCTCCTGTGCCACCAAAGGAGTCGTCTCCGACAACGCGCAGAAAATTCCACCGGTATGAAACCAGCGGGCGCCATCCTTGGCGAAGATCTGGTTCCAGTCGATGTCGCCAGGCTTCAATTGCGACGCGGCAGTGTGGCCTCGGTCAGAGCAACCGACGGCAGCGCGCAAACCGAACCCTCGTTCGGTGAAATTCAGGCCGTTGCGCACAGTGCGGCCGACGCCATCATAAGGAACCCAGCGAACGTACTTCTGACTGACGCCGCCCTGGAGCATAAGATCTTCGACAAGGCGGCCGACGGGGTTGTCGGCGAGAGCGGTGACGATCGAGGTATTGAGTCCGAAGCATCGGCGCAAGCCGCGAGCCACGTTATATTCGCCACCACCTTCCCAGACGCGGAAGTGACGTGTGGTCGAAACGCGTTGATCGTCAGGATCGAGCCGCAGCATGACCTCGCCGAGGCTGACGAGATCCCAAAGGCATTCAGATTTCGGTTTGATCTTCAAGCGCGAGTGATCTCGAGGATGAAAAATTTAAACCGCAAGGGTAACACGTAAGGCTCCAGGCGGGCTTGGGAATTGTCCTCTTTGTTGCGTTCATGAACGACGAACGAGATCGCGCGTAAACCCGTCCAGAATTTTGCCCACTCCGCCCCGGCGGAAGGAGCGACGCGCGTACCCTCGTAGTTGGTCGTATAGAAAGAAGTGCCCATTTCTGGCAGGAGCAGCCAGGAATGGGCGCCCGGAGAATCAGGGATCTCCAGCGAAAGAGTTGTCTATCTCGAGCTGGTTGGTTCGCCTACGTTCGGGGCCCAAGTCTGTAACTTCACCAGCCAATTTGCAGGTTCGGGCAGAATGGCGAACTTGGGCAACCGGCCGCGGACCATGGCAACTTCGTCGCAACAGTGATAACGCGGGCAAGCGTGGCAGTCCTTGTAGATCTTGTCGGGAAGATCCTCGCGCTGGGCGACGCTGAATCCCTGGCGGGCGAAGAAATCCGGCTTTCGCGTGAATAGACAGATGCAGGCGACCCGATGACGGCGAGCCTCGGCAAAGAGCGCCTTCACGAGTAGCGCGCCTCCGCCCTTTCCCTGGGCCCACGGCGCGACAGTGATGGAGCGGATCTCGGCGAGGTGCGTTCCGTACAGGTGCAGCGCACCGCAGCCGATGATGCGTTCGCAGTCTTCAAGGACGACGAAGTCACGGACGTTCTCGCAGATTTCGGCGAGCGTTCGTGGCAGAAGCGTTCCGTCGCCAGAGTATCCGGCGATCAAATCATGAATCTGCTCAGCATCGGGCAAGATAGCTTTACGCGTGCGCATGGACCTCCTCGCGAAGAGAATCGATTCTCTTCCTCGTGGTATTGACGGCTTTCCGCACCCGTTCGGGAGCGGTGCCGCCGGGAACATCGTGAATCGCTAACACGGACGACAGCGTTATCGCTTTATAAAATCCTTCATCGAACTCCGGGCTGATGGCCCGCAAGTCCGACAGCGGCAGATCCTGTAGCTCGCATCCCCGCTCAAGACACAGCCGGACGGCTTTGCCGATGCGCTCGTGGGAGAGACGCGATGGAACCCCACGATTGACGAGGTAAGTCGCTCCCGCCCACGCGTTCATGAATCCGGACTGCGCTGCTTCCTGCATCCGGTCGAAATGAAGGTCGACGGACTTCAGAAATCCGGTCATCAGAGGCAGCATTTGGAGAAGCGAATCCGAGGCCTCGAAGACGGGCTGCTGCGTTTCCTGCAGATCCTTGTTGTACGCAAGCGGCAGGCCCTTAATTGCGACTATAAGTGCGGTGGCATTGCCCAGAACGCGTCCCGCCTTTCCCCGAACGAGCTCCAGCAGGTCGGGATTTTTCTTTTGCGGCATGGCGCTGCTTCCGGTCGAATACGGTTCAGGTAAGCCGATGAATCCATATTCCTGGCTGGAGAAAAGAATCATTTCCTCCGCCCATCGGCTCAAGTGCGCAGCAAGAAGCGACAATGCGCCGGCGAACTCGATGGCAAAGTCGCGATCGCTGGTGGCGTCGATGCTGTTGCCGGTCGGTGCATCGAAGCTTAGAGTCTCGGCCATGAATTGGCGATCGAGAGGCACCGTCGCACCAGCGACCGCGCCGGATCCCAGTGGGCAAATGTTCAGGCGCTTGCGGCAGTCCGCCAGGCGGTCGGCGTCGCGCAGAAACATCTCCACGTAGGCGAGCAGCCAGTGCGCTACCAGCACCGGTTCCGCCTTCTGCAAATGCGTGTAAGCAGGCATGGCGGACTCGCCAGACTGCTCCGCACGCTCAACGACTGCGCCGCAGAGATCGGCGAGTTCCTGGCGCAACTGGTCGATCGAGGCGCGAACGTAGAGGCGCAGGTCGGTCGCAATCTGCTCGTTGCGGCTGCGTCCGCTGTGCAGCTTGTAGCCGATTTCTCCAATGATCGCTACAAGCTGCTTCTCGACGAAGTGATGCACGTCTTCCGCGTCGGGATCGTCGAGGAACGCTGGAGATGCGGTAGCACGCTGCCCGATCTGCTCGAGGCCTTCGAGAATCTGGATCAATTCGTCGGCCGTGAGGATACCAGCGTTCTTCAGGGCGCGAGCGTGCGCTCCGCTCGCCGCCAGTTCATAGCGAAGCAGGCGGCCGTCGAAGTCGAAAGATCTTTGCCAGCGCTCGAATTCAGGGTCCAGCGGTTGCCGGAACCTGCCCGACCACATCTTCATCGCGTGACCTCGATTCGGGTGCGGGCGCGCGAACGCGAGGGCAATCCTAGAATGCGGATGAAACCCTCCGCATCTTTCTGGTCGTAGTTGTCGCCCATGGTGAACGAGGAAAGGTCCGTGCGATAGAGCGAGTGTTCGGATTCACGGCTAACGACTGAGACGTTTCCTTTGTAGAGCGCCAGGGTGACTTTACCGGTCATGTGCTTCTGCGTGCTTTCGACGAAAGCGTCGAGAGCTTCGCGTAGCGGCGTGAACCAGAGGCCGAAGTAGACGAGTTCAGCGTACTTGAGGCCGATGTGCTGCTTGAAATGGGCGACGTCACGCTCGAGGCATAGCGCTTCGAGTTCGCGATGAGCAGCGATCAGCAGCGTGCCACCGGGAGTTTCGTAGCATCCGCGGGACTTCATACCGACAAAGCGGTTCTCGACCAGATCGATGCGGCCGATTGCGTTGCGGCAGCCGATTTCATTGAGCAACTCAACAAGCGAAACCGGATCCATCTCGAGGCCATTGACCGAGACAGGAACGCCCTGGGCGAAGCCGATGCTGACTTTTTCTTCCTTGTCTGGTGCCTCCTGCGGAGAACGGGTCAACTGCCAGGTCGTGGGCAGAGGCGCATTGCCGGCATCTTCGAGCTCTCCGCCCTCGTGGCTGATGTGCCAGAGGTTGCGGTCCCGGCTGTGAATCTTCTCGCGGCTGGCGGCGACAGGGATGCCGTGGGCCTCGGCGTAATCGAGGCAATCTTCGCGGGACTTCAATGTCCACTCTCGCCAAGGAGCGATAATCTTCAGCTCCGGAGCGAGCGCCTGATACGTAAGTTCGAAGCGCACCTGATCGTTTCCCTTGCCGGTGCAGCCGTGAGCGACGGCAGTCGCACCTTCGCGCAATGCCACCTCCACCTGATGCTTCGCGATCACAGGCCGGGCGAGCGAGGTTCCGAGTAGATACTTATGTTCATAAACTGCCCCAGCCTTCAGCGCGGGAAAAACGTATCCGGTCAGGAACTCTTCGCGCAGGTCTTCAACGATGACCTTGCTGGCGCCAGTCGCGTAGGCCTTCTTGACCACGGCTTCAATGTCGTCCCCCTGCCCGACGTCGCCGACCATCGCGATCACGTCGTAGGAGTAGTTTTCCTTCAACCACGGAATGATGATGGAGGTATCGAGTCCCCCGGAATAGGCAAGGACAACTTTTTCAGGCATGAGCACTCCTCACGGGCAGGCGAACGGCGCCTCCCAACAAGATATAAAGAATAGATTTTTGAACGTGCAGGCGATTTTCGGCCTGCTCGAAGATCAGCGAACTTTCCGAATCCATGATTTCGTCGGTAACTTCCTGGCCGCGATGTGCCGGCAGGCAGTGCATGAAAGCCGCATGCGGCGCAGCGTCCGACATCAATTCACGATTCACTTGGTAGGGCTTGAAAATTTGGGAGCGCGAGTCGGCTTCGTCTTCCTGACCCATGCTGGCCCAGGCGTCCGTATAGATCGCGTCGACACCAGCGACGGCGGCATGCGGATCGGTCGTGAATTCAAGGACCGCGCCCGTCTGCTTCGCCAGCTTCTTGGCCTCGGCGACAATCTGCGAATTGCACTCGTAGCCCTTCGGTGTGGCGATGCGGATCGACGATCCGAGGCATGCACAGGTCAGAAGCAGCGAGTGAGCCACGTTGTTGCCGTCGCCGACATAGGCCAGCCGGATTTTCTTCAGGTCGCCGAATCGTTCCTGCAGCGTGAAGTAGTCAGCCAGGGCCTGGCAGGGATGCTCGAGATCGCTCAAAGCGTTGATGACGGGGATTGAGGCATGGCGGGCCATGTTTTCGATCATCTCGTGAGAAAACGTGCGCAGCACAATAACGTCGACCCAGCGTTCGAGATTGTGAGCGATGTCGCTCAGCTTCTCACGGGCATCCAGACGGTTCTTGGACTGATCGACGAACATCGCCGTGCCACCCAGACTGGTCATTCCGGCTTCGAAGGTTAACCGGGTACGTAATGAAGGCTTTTCAAAGAACAGCACCATCTGCTTTCCGGCGAGTGACCGCTGGAAAACCGAAGGGCGAGACTTCATGAGATCGGTGAGATGCAGGATGGCCTCGACGCCCTGCGGTCCGAGATCGCGGGTCGAGACGAGGTCTGGACACCAGAAGACTCCGGGAAAAGTTCCCGGCACGACTGGTGCGTTGTTTTGTAACGGACTATTCAACGTCGGTTCCTCTTTCTGAAGCCTGTGTTCTGGGCGGCGGAAGGTCATGCGCAGGTAACCTCCGTGCCGCCGTGCAACTTGGTCAAATAAAACTGCGGCAAGGCATCGGCTTCGGACGCAGGAAGAATGCGGACGCGTCCCACTCCTTGCTTCAGCGCTTTCTTGCATGCCTGCAGCTTGGGCAGCATGCCTCCGCTGATGACAGAGTGAGCGACCAGATCCTCTGCCTGCTTTGTATTCAGCCAGGGGATGACGGATCCTTCCGCGTCTTTCACGCCGGGAACGTCGGTCAGAAAAATCAGAGCGTTGGCATGGCAGGCCGAAGCGCAGGCCGCCGCCATCTCATCGGCATTAACGTTGTAGTACTCGCCGTCGGCGCCAAGTGCGAGCGAGGCGATCACCGGGATGCCTCCCTGCTGCCAGAGAGCTTCGATCCAGCAAGGCTCGGCAAAACAGATTTCGCCAACGTAGCCGAGATCATTCTCCCGCGTCACCTTCTTGCGGGCGCGGAACGTCATCCCATCGCCGCCGCTGAAACCGACGGCGGGCATGCCGGCAGCTTGAATTGCAGCGACGAGCTTCTTGTTGACCATGCCACCCAGGACCATCAGGGCTACGTCGCGAGTCTCGGCGTCGGTAACGCGGAGTCCGCCGACAAACTCGCTCTGCTTTCCCAGTTGCTTGAGCACGCGCGTGAGAGCACTGCCGCCGCCATGAACCACGGCGACGCGGTGTCCATCCTGCGCCAGTTCTGCGACCGCTTTGGCGCACTTGCGTAGCATGGCAACGTCTTCCAGCGCGGCTCCGCCGATTTTGACCACGATAATCATTGCAATCCCTCGTCTTCCGGCCATCCGTACATCAGATTCATGTTCTGCACGGCCTGTCCGGCCGCGCCTTTCATCAGGTTATCGATGCAGGAAATCACGATCAGCCGCCTGCCGTCTTCCGCAAGGCAGAACCCCAGATCGCAATAATTCGTGTGCTGCGAAAATTGCACCTGCGGCAGCCTGGGCGTTTGAAACACTCGGACCCAGCGCTTCCCGGCGTAGAAGTTCTTAAAGCAGTCTTCGACTTCGCCGGCGGTCATCGTCTTGTTCAGATGCACATAAATCGTCGACAGAATTCCGCGCGGAATCGGAAGCAGATGCGGCGTGAACGTCAGTTCCCCAGCAGACAGTCCGAGTTGCTCAACAATTTCTCCCACGTGCCGATGGTTGAAGACCGAATAAGCTGAGAGGTTGTCGGCGACAGAGACGAAGTGCGTCTTCGATGTGGGTTCTTTCCCGGCCCCCGAGACTCCGGACTTCGAATCGGAGATAACGCCGCGGCTCCGGTCGATGATGTCCGCTTTGACCAGCGGGGCGACAGCCAGAATCACCGAGGTGGCGTAGCAGCCTGGATTGGCCACGAGCTGCGCTTTGGCTACGCGATCGGCGTGCAGTTCCGGCAATCCGTAGATCGCCTTGGACGTCAATTCTTCGGCGGTTACAGGATTTGCATCCTCGAAGCCGTAAATGGCGCGGTGCTGACCGTTCTTGAGCCGCCATGCTCCGCTCAGATCGATAACCCGCAGACCTTGCGCAATCGCTTCCGGAACCAGCGCACGCGAAACCTCGTGCGGCGTTGCGAGAAAAAGCAGCTCAATCCCCTGCTGCTTGACTTCATTCCACGAAAGCGGGCGCAGGGGATAGCCTCCGTTGCCGGACAGGCTCGGGAAAACTTCTGCGAGGTCGGAGGCACTGCCATTGCCGCTGGACCGTTGGAGCAGCGCAGGTTTTTCGACCCGGGGATGGCGCAGAAGGATGCGCGTCAATTCCAAACCGGAATAGCCGGTCGCACCCAACACCGCAGTTTTCAGCTTTCCCCCCATCAGCCCAGCATTTCCTCGATCCGGCCGGCGAGCTTGCGCGCCTCGTCCTTGTCCGGACAAACGATCAGGATGGTGTCATCGCCGGCGATGGTTCCCACAATTTCCGGCCAGTCGGATTCGTCGAGCGCAGCCGCGACCGGCTGCGCGCTGCCGACGATGGTTTTGACCACCAACTGGTTCTGCGCCGAACGGATGCCGAGCACAAATTCGCGCACCAGGCGCGAAACAGGGGGCAAGGCGATTCCGATGCCGTTGTCACCGTGGGGCATCGAGTATCCCTGAGGAGTTTTCGAGAGATTAAGGTCGCGAATATCGCGCGAGAGAGTCGCCTGGCCTACGCGGAATCCACGTTTGCGCATGGCCCGCTGAAGATCCTCCTGACTGGCGAAGGAGCCATGCTTCAGCGCGTCCAAGATTGCCCGTTGCCGTAGCGATTTATTCATGATGAATAAATATTCAACCAAATGAATATTTATTGGTTAATCTTAGAACCTGCTGTGGAAATGTCAAGGGGAAATGTCCGTAGAAGGAATTGCGGCGATTACCGTCGGAACCGAATGTGGAGCGGGACTGACGCCACCTGCGATGGCCCGGCAGGCCGGCGCTACGCGACATTCAAATCTGGTAGTCGATGTCTTCCATGATCTGCTGCAGACGCACTGAAAGCGGCTCGGCGACGTGGCTTTCGCCCTCCAGCGTTTTGATCCGCTCGCGAAGGCGATTCACTTCGTTGACCACCGCGGCCAGCGCTTCGGAGAGCGGATCGTTGATCTGCTTGGGATCGGTAATGACCACGCGCTTGCCTTCCCGAAAGATGATGTGGCCGGGGACACCCACGACGGTGGAGTCGTCCGGCACGCTGCGGAGTACGACGGAGCCGGCGCCAATGCGGCAGTTCTTGCCGACTACAATATTGCCGAGAATTTTCGCGCCGCCGCCCACCACCACATTGTCTTCCAGCGTCGGATGGCGCTTTCCGTGCTCTTTGCCGGTGCCACCCAGCGTGACGCCCTGGTAGAGTGTGACGTCGTTCCCCACGGTTGTGGTTTCGCCGATAACCGCGCCCATGCCGTGGTCGATAAAGAGGCGGCGGCCGATCTTGGCGCCCGGATGGATTTCAATTCCTGTGAGAAACCGCGCGACCTGCGACAACCAACGGGCGAGCAGGAAGAATCGATGGTTCCACAGCCAGTGGTTGACCCGGTAGAACCAGACGGCATGCAGCCCGGCGTAACAGGTGAACACCTCCAGGCGGGACTTAGCCGCCGGGTCGTGCTCCATCACGTTGGTGATGTCTTCGCGAATTAGCGCCAGCAGGTGCGGCATGCATCAGGCGGGAAGAGTCACCGTAGGAATCTGCAGTGCTTTTTCCCGAAGTTCCTGAAACAGGATACTGCTCAGGTAGCGCTCGCCAAAAGAGGGGATGATCACGACGATCAGCCTCCCTGCATTTTCAGGGCGCTGCGCTACCTTCACCGCTGCGTGGACGGCCGCGCCCGAAGAGATGCCGACGAGCAAGCCCTCTTCGAGAGGCAGGCGGCGGGCCATGGTGATGGCTTCGTCGTTGGTCACGGTGACGACCTCGTCGATGAACTCGGTCCGCAGGATGCTCGGCACGAATCCGGCCCCGATACCTTGAATCTTGTGCGGCGACGGCTTGCCGCCGGAGAGCACGGCACTATCGGCGGGCTCGACGGCAACTGCTCGGAACGAGGCTTTCTTCGGCTTGATGTACTGGCAAACGCCCGTAATTGTGCCACCGGTGCCAACTCCGGAAACCAGGATGTCCACCTTGCCTTCGGTGTCGTCCCAGATCTCAGGGCCGGTGGTCTCGAAGTGAATTTTGGGATTCGCGGGATTGTCGAACTGCTGCAGGATGTAGCCGCCGGTGGTGTTGGAGAGAATCTCTTCCGCCTTCCAGATGGCGCCCTTCATCCCGCGCGGACCGGGGGTGAGGACGAGTTCGGCGCCGAGTGCGAGCAGCAGAACACGGCGTTCCAGGCTCATCGTTTCCGGCATGACAAGGATGAGCTTGTAGCCCTTCACGGCAGCCACGAAGGCGAGTCCGATGCCCGTGTTGCCACTGGTGGGCTCGATGAGGACTGTCTTGCCAGGCTGGATCTTGCCTGCTTTCTCCGCCTCCGCGATCATGCTGACGCCGATGCGGTCTTTCACACTGGCGAGCGGATTCTGGCTTTCAAGTTTCGCGACGACTTCGGCGGCGCAGCCTTTAGTGACTCGGTTTAGACGGACCAGCGGGGTTTTGCCGATGAGTTCCGTGACATCCTTCGCAATGCGCATAAGTGTCTTGCACCCTCTCGTACAAAGTAACATCCGACGGGCATTCGAAGGAACGCGGAAAAGAGTCTGCGGAAAGGCGGCGTTAGGTCCGCGTCGACGGGCGGCCTTTTAGGTTTTTGATGCGGAGCCGGGGCGGGTGAAAGAGCGGCCCTATGTCCTTTAGGGCCCGCGTCGACTAAAGCCCGATTCTACCGGTCGCCACTCCACGGAGGCTCGCTCTGCTCTTAGGGAAGAGATTCGGTCTTCCTGGCGAGCGCCGCTTTCCACGCAGGCCCGCTCTGCCATGAGCCGTTCGTCATCCGAGCGCCGATCCGCAGCCTCGCGTAGGGGTAACGCGCCGCGTCAGAGCAGAACTATCGGTGGGACAGGCTGTATCCGACTGCGAAGGCGGAGCCGCCTATGTTGAATCCGGAGACGGCCCGTTCCAGCTTGTGGTGTCCAGTCTTGTGGAAGAAGTAGCTCAGGCCCATCGAGCCGGTGAACTCTCCGGCGAAATTCATAGCGAGTCCCGCCGTGGAGCGGCCAAAGATGCGCACGACCGGATTCAGTTCTTTGCCGTTGCTCTGCAGGTTGGACCGCGTGGCGGCAAAATCGGCGGCGGCGAGAGCTCCAGTGGTGCTGAAGAGAGCGATATTCCATTTATCAAAGAACTTGTGCTGGCCCTCAAAAACCGGCTGGACGAAGGTCGACGCTGAAGGCTCGACGGCAGGCGCCGGAGCATCAGGAGCCGGACCCTGTGCAAATGAGGCCGGACAGTTTCCCAAAAGAACGGCAAGAGTGACGATCAGGGGATAGACTTTGACGAAAGTGGCGCAGCGCATAGGTGGCGCGCCCGTGACGGCGCACACTCCACAAGCGCAATTGGGACACCACGGAACACAGATTAGAAGGGCGGCAAGTCCCGGAGAATCAGGCAGTTTAATCTTCTAATGTTGGGTGAAATTGGCGACTGTGCATTGTTTTGCAGGCATACGGCGCGCCATTTACCACTTGGGCCAAATCTGCGGAAAACACCCTCCCAACGTGGGGTTTCTCTATTGCTTCTTATAGACAACGCCGCCTTTCATTACGAAGCTGACGTTTTCGACGACGCTGATATCTTTGAGCGGATCGCCCAGGACGGCGATCACATCGGCGAAGTGGCCGGATTCCAGCGAGCCAATCTGCCCCTCCCAGCCTAAGAGTTTTGCGCCATTCAGCAGATCGGCCTGCAAAACTGCCTGTGGCGTCATGCCGAACTTGGCCATGAGGACGAATTCTCGAGCCTGCGTGCCGTGCGGGAAGGGGCCGACGTCGGAGCCAACGGCGAAGGGGATTCCGGCGGCGACCTGCCGTTTGAATTCCTGGATTTTGAGATCAAGCAAGGCGTGCTCATGCGCGGCGCGCTCAGGCGTGGCGGCATGATCGGCGAAATATTCAAAGATCGTGAAGGTGGGTACGGCGGGAATCTGTTTTTCTTTCATGATCCGCATGGTTTCGTCGCTCAGTTGGTCCGCGTGATCAATCGAGGCGACCCCGGCCTGCGCGGCATAGAGCGTGCCGGGCTCCCCGGTCGCGTGGACGGCGACGTGGCGGCCGAGGCGCGCGGCTTCTTTCACCGCGGCTTCGAGTTGCGGTTCGGTGTATTGGTAGGGCGTCGAGTGCTTGCCATCTTTGATCGAATCGGCGCCGGTTTCGTAGATCTTGATGAAGTCCGCCCCTTCTTTGAATTGCTGGCGCATGACCGCGACGACTTCATCCGCGGTATTGGCGTAGTTGGCGTTGGGCAGGACATGCTGCTCAGGGTTGTAGCCGATGGCGTCTTCGTGTCCGCCGAGGATGTTGATGGCGTTGCCGCTGATGCGAAGCCGCGGGCCGGGAATCTCGCCTGAGTCGATCGCGTTGCGGACCGCGGTGTCGGCCGATCCGGCTCCCTCCGTGCCCATATCTCGCTCGGCGGTGAATCCAGCCATCAAGTCGTCACGGGCCGCCAGCGTGGCGGCGATTGTGCGCTGCGGAACGGACTCCTGGACCGTCTGCAAATCTTCTGCGCCAGGATGCAGAAACAGATGAACGTGCGCATCGATGAGGCCGGGCATGAGGGTACGCTCGCCCAAATCGATGATTTCCGCGTTGGCAGGGTGCTTGACGGATGTTCCGGCCTCAATGATGCGGTCGCCCTGGATCAGAAGTTCGGCGGGAGAGATCAAGCGCGCGTTGTTCACGTCGAGCATGTGGGCGGCATGGAGGACGATGGGATGCGACGGCGCTGCCGGTGATTGGCCGGATGCCACCGCAACCAGAACCAGCGGCAATAGCACGCAAACCAGGAGTCGGATTCTCATATGGGTGGCGATGGTATGAGAGGCGGGGTGGCGGGGTCAATTGGGGCGACACCCATCCGAAAGAGACCGGCCTAGCCATTGAACTCTCATGGATGAAACGCTGGAGCGTTTGCCGGGGATTCAGATGACGGACGTATACGATGATCTCGACGGGTAAGGTTGCGCCGTTGCCGAGACATGCAGTGGCACGAGAGATAAACCACTAACTCCCCCACAACTCCACGCTGCAAAACCTCCGCAGTTTGGAATGGCGCTGGTAGGTCTAAGCATGACCAAACACTGCTGGAACATGCTTCAGGATCAACTCGCACGGTCTGTGGCAGAGGGACGGTGCTCCGGAACAACGCACTCCCGGTGTTGGTCGGTCCTCACCAGTGTCCAGCTATTGTCAGTCAATAAGCCGACTCTTCCTCCGCGCGCCGGATGCCCAGTCTGGAAGTCTCGGACGCGTACCGTTATCGCAGGGAAAGTTTGCGAGAAACAACAGTTCCAGCTGGTTACGGCGATCAGAATGCCGGCGCACACACGCAACATGCACGAAATACGGAACGAATTGGTGGATGGCCAAAATCGAACGGCGATAAATTCTTGATTAGTCGCCAAGTGAAAGAGTTTGTGGATTTTGTAAGGGGAAATCAGTTTTTGTGACTAGAATCACGAAGCCTAGTCACACCGATCACACCAGTTTTCACATACCGCAAGCGACACTCAATGCTGGACCTATGACTGAGTTCGCTATTCTTACCAATCGGAAACGGGCGCTGATCGCGTTGATTCATTCCGTGGTTTTTCTCGGAATCGCTTCGCAGGGCTTTGTTTCGCCGAAGGCTGGGCTGCTCCATGCGGTTCGGACGCCAGACATGGTGTTGGCTGGGATTTACGTGATTGTGGCAGTGATCCTGGCCTGGCTGGTTGGGATTTCGCGCGGAATACGTGAGCGATTGTATTTTGCGCTTTGCGTGTGCAGCGCCAGTTCCGGGTTGCTGCGAACCGTGTTTGGCGACGCCGCCTTGCCGGCGGCGCAGTATCTTCGCGTAGGGATGCTCGTGTCCGCCGTGTGCGTGGGAACCTGGATCTGGAGGTCTTTCGGGCGAGTGGTCGCCGATGCGGTTCCTGACTGAGTTGGGTTTCTTTCCGTTTCCACTCCGTCGGTTGGCCAAAGCGGCGTGACAGGCGCGAATCGATACCCTGGGTGGCCTGCGGGCATAAAAACGCCGCCCGGGGGGAGCCCCGGGCGGCAGTCAGGAGGTTCGAGGGCGAGGTCTACATCCTCGTTCGGGGCCTAGGACAGGAAGAATTCTTTGGTCAGAACGGCCCAGTCCTCCTTGGGCAGGTGGGCGGTCAGGTCGTCGACTGCAACTCCGCCATCCTGAGCGAGCGCACCAGCCAGGCTCGGCATTCGCTTCTGTAGACGGTGGGCGGACTCTTCAGTCCAAAGCCGCGCCAGCGCACCGCCGATCAGGTTGCGGAAGTTGATCTTGGCATCGGGAGCCTGGACTTTCAGCAGCCAGCCTTCGCCGTAAGGGTCTTTGCGCATCGCATCCGGATTGGCCAGTGCGGACTCGTTAATGTCAGTCACCGTGCCTTCGATTGGGGAAACCATGTCGACAGACTTTCCGTCACGGAAGATCGTCCACAGTTTCTGACCCTGGCGTACCCAGCGACCGCGCTGCGGCAGCGCGATGCTCTCGATTTTGCCGATCAGCTTGGAGGCGAAATCGTCCATGCCCACGCGGACCAGATCGTTGCTCTCGCTCAAGGCCCAGGTGTGGCCAGCGTGATAGCGGACGTTTTCTGGTACCTGGAATCCAGCGACGAATGCAGGAACGACTCGCGGCAGTGTCTCCGCTGGGACCCTTCGCAGCACAGCTTGTTTGGCAACTTTGCCTTGGCTTCGCAGGTAATCAATCAGTAGGAAGATTGCGAAAGTAAGAAGGACCATAATGACTGTCATAAATCACCTCGCCCGGAGCGCCTTTCGTTGCTGGCGGCTCGCACACTTACTAAGGCAATCGCCGAGCCAAACCTTACGCTCGCTCGCCGGAAACAAAAAACTCGTGTAACTGATTCGTGCAGAGAAGGATACGGGGTTGAAGAATCCGCGGCTCAGAGTGCCGCGGAAAATCACATCAGCATGCGCGATGAAGATCACAACACGAGTTTGAAGCGCAACAATGTGGTTTCAGCCCTTCATTTCGCCTAAGCGGCCGCATTTTCAATCCCTTGACACCGCTGTTGCGCTCTGCATCACGATTGATGCGAAACACCATACGAGTCGTTGAGAAGGAACGAGAAAACCTATTGACCAGCGTCACGCTGAAAAGTGATGAGGGTCACGGCTTAGAAATTACAAATTGTTGAAAATCTAAGCTGTCTGAAGCTGCTGAGTTTCACGACAGGCGCCGGTTCTGATGAGGCAAGCAGCTTGCGATCTGGGCCCGATAACCGTTGATTAGTTACGCCGGTAATCGCTCCTCCCTCCCTCATCCAGCTCAGGCGGCGGCAACAGTATTTCCGGACGCGGCAGAGAAACGCGCGTCCGGGGAAAGTCATTTCATGAGCAAAGCACTCTTATACGATTCGACGGTTTGCATCGGCTGCAAGCAGTGTGAACAGGCTTGCGCCACGCAAAACAAGCTGCAGTACGACGACACCATTGCAGCCGAGGAGTTTCAATCCGAACATAAGCTGACTGCGGTGCTGACCCGCGGCGACAAGTTCATGCGTCGCCTTTGCATGAACTGCCAGGATCCCTCGTGCGCGTCGGTTTGCCCGGTCGGCGCATTGCAGAAAACAGCGGCTGGTCCGGTGACCTACGATCCCTCAAAGTGCATGGGCTGCCGCTATTGCATGGTGGCCTGCCCCTTCGGAGTTCCGAAATATGAATGGAGCAAGCTGGTGCCAAAGGTGCAGAAGTGCACGATGTGCCCGGACCGCGTGGCACAGGGCAAACCGACAGCTTGTGCGGAGATCTGTCCGACTGGCGCGACGAAGTTCGGCGAGCGCGATGAGCTGATCGCCGAAGCGCAACAGCGCATCCGCGAAAATCCCGGAAAGTACGTCGATCACATCTACGGATTGAGCGAGGTTGGTGGCACATCGGTTCTCTTGCTCTCCGCCGTTCCGTTCGAAACTTTCGGCTACAAGACCAGCCTTTCGAAAGATCCGCTGCCCATGCTGACCTACCGGGTCCTGTCGCACATCCCTGAATTCGTGCCCCTCGGCGGAATGATGTTGGGCGGAATCTGGTGGATCACCCATCGGCGGGAAGAAGTCGCGCTCGTCGAGGGGAAGACGCCGGAAACCGGGAAGAAGAACGGGAGGAATCTATGAATCTGGCGAGCTTGACCGGCAGCAATAAAACCTTCCGCTTCACCTTCTGGAAGCTGGTGTTTTTCTTCCTGATGGCCGCGGGCCTCTATGCGACCTTCGTGCGCTTCACCCAGGGCCTGGGCGCGTCCACGCATTTGACTGATCAATTCCCGTGGGGCATCTGGATCAGCTTCGACGTGCTGTGCGGCGTGATGCTGGCGGCTGGTGGGTTCACGCTGACCGCGGCGGTTCATATCTTCAACATCAAGCGAATGCACTCGATCATCCGGCCAACGATCCTCACAGCGTTTCTTGGATATGTGCTGGTGTGCATGGCGCTAATGTACGACCTGGGCAAGCCTTACAACATCTGGCATCCCCTGATCATGCGCAATCCGCATTCGGTGATGTTCGAGGTCGCGTATTGCGTGATGCTGTACACGACGGTACTCGCTCTCGAGTTCTCGCCAATCGTGCTGGAGCGCTTCGGTTTGCAGCGGCCGCTGAAGGTCGTGCGGACGATCCTGATTCCGCTGGTGATCACAGGCGTGATTCTTTCAACCCTGCACCAATCTTCGCTAGGAACGCTCTATCTCATCGTTCCTGAGAAGCTGCATCCTTTCTGGTACAGCCCGCTACTGCCGGTGTTCTTCTTCCTGTCGGCGATCGCGGTCGGGCTGGCAATGACGATCTTCGAGTCTTCGATGAGCGCGCGGCACCTCGGATTGCAACTCGAACTGCCCGTGTTGCAGGAGTTGGGGCGGGTTCTGGTCGTGGTGCTTGGGCTTTACGCGATTTTGCGCTTCGAAGACCTCGCCCGAAGGGGTGTACTTCCACTCACAGTGCGGCCGGGATATGAGATGTACCTTTTCTGGCTGGAGATCACGCTGGCGATCCTTCTGCCTCTTGCGTTGCTGGTGCAATCCCGGGTGCGGTCAAGCCCGACGGGGCTGTACTGGTCGGCGGTCCTGGTGGTCTTGGGATTCATCACCAACCGGATGAACGTGAGTATCACAGGCTTTGAGGGATCAACCGGCGTTCGGTACTTCCCCAAATGGAGCGAGGTGGCGGTGACGGGAATGGTCATTGGCGCTGGCTTCGCGCTCTTTGGGCTGGCGGTGAAATATCTGCCAATCTTCCCGCGTGAGCATCTCGCGCTGCAGGAGCAGAGCGCGGAGCCGATGGAGGCAGTGGCGGTGGCGCCTGTGCTGGAGCATGCCGGAGACTGAGCCAATCCGTGGTCGCTGGTACCGGCTGACGCACAGCCTGAGCGCCAAGCTCAACGTCCTTCTGCTGGGCGCCATGGTCGTCATCTTTGCGCTGCTCGGATATCTGAACGTCCGGCTGCACCGGCAGCATCTGGAACAGAACACACTGATCAGCGCCGAGAGAATCGGCGACGTGATCAAGCACAGCACAACCGATTACATGCTGCGCAATGACCGCGAAGGGTTGTACCACACGATCCAAACATTTGCGAGCGAACCCGGTATCGAGAAGATCCGCATCTTCGACCAGGAGGGGCGGATTACGTACACCACCGACGCGGCAGAGTTGAACCATGTGGTCGATAAGTCGGCGGAGGCGTGCTACGCCTGCCACAACCAATCGCAGCCGATGGCGCGGCTGAACCGCCCGGACCGCTTCCGCATCTACCGCAATCCGGCTGGCACGCACGTCCTGGGCATCATTACACCAATCGAGAACCGGCCTTCCTGTTCGAACGCGGCGTGTCATGCGCATCCTGCGGAACAACAGATTCTGGGAGTGCTCGACACGAATCTGTCGCTGACGCGCGCTGATGTGCAGCTCGCGGAGAGCAGCAGGCGGATGATCCTCTACACGGGTTGCGCTTTGTTGCTGATCGCAGTGTTGAGCTGGTTCTTCGTGTGGCGCGTCGCCGGGGGTCCGGTGAAGGCGCTCGAGCGGGGCACGCGCCAACTGGCCGCGGGAGCACTCGGCTACCAAATCGAGGTGCAGTCGCGGGACGAATTGGGAGAGCTGGCGCACTCGTTCAACGAAATGAGCCGGCGGCTGCAGGCCGAGCACGACGAAAACCTGACGTGGACGCGAACGCTGGAAGAACGCGTGGAGCGGAAAACACGCGAGCTCAAGCTGGCGCACGAGCACGCGCTGCACACGGAGAAAATGGCTTCGATCGGAAAGATGGCCGCGGTCCTGGCGCACGAAATCAACAATCCTCTCTCCGGCATTCTCACGTACTCGAAGTTGTTGCGGAAGTGGATTGACCGCCAGTGGAACGAGGGTGTGCAGCCCGCGGAAGAACGAGCGGCGCGCCAAAAGGATATTGGCGAGGCGCTCGATCTGATCGCTACCGAGAGCCGCCGATGTGGCGACCTGGTTAAGAACCTGCTCACGTTTTCTCGTACGACTCCGATGAACCTGCAACCGACGAATGTGAACGAAGTGATCGAACGTTCTCTGCGCCTGGTGCAACACCAGCTCGATCTCGCGGGGGTCCAGGTGCAGCTGGAGCTCGATCCGGCGTTGCCGAGAGTGCAATGTGACGCGGCCCAGATTGAACAGGTATTACTCGCGCTCATCATGAATGCCATGGACGCCCTGCCGCAGGGCGGGAACCTGTGGCTAACGACCGCCCGCAGGCCGGATCAGGGCTGCATCTGCATTGTCGTGCGAGACGATGGGTGCGGTATCCCACAGGAAGTTTTGTCGAGGATCTTCGAACCATTCCTGACCACGAAAGAGACCGGTCGCGGAGTCGGCCTTGGGCTCGCCATTAGTCACAGCATTTTGGAGCGGCACAACGGAAAGATCGACGTGCAATCCGAGGCAGGCTGCGGGACGACCTTCACGGTAACACTGCCATGTGAGACCGAAGCGCCCGATGCCGCAGCGCCAGCGGCGCCGGCCGCCGCGATGGCCAGGAGGTAATAAGTGGATACACAAGGAAAACTTCTCATAGTCGACGACGAGCTGAGCGTCAGGGATTCCCTGGGAAAGTGGTTCCGCGAAGAAGGATATGAAATCGCTACAGCAGAAAATGCGAGCGATGCCCTGACTCGCATGGCGGAAAACAAGTGGGATCTGGCACTGCTCGACATCAAGATGCGCGGTACGGACGGCATCGAGCTGCAGCGGCGCCTGCATGAGATGGACCCGAACCTGGTCGTCATCATGATGACCGGCTACGCATCAGTCGAGACCGCCGTGACAGCGCTCAAGAATGGCGCGTATGACTACGTCAGCAAGCCGCTCGATCCTGACGAAATCGCTCATCTCGTCAGGAAAGCTCTTGCCCACCGCAGGGCGGAAGAGGAAAACATCCGCTTGCGAGAAACGGTCGCGGAAGCCACGCAGCCCGGGGACCTCGTCGGGCAGAGCGCGCCCATGCGGAAGGTATTTGATGCCATTGGGACTGTCGGACCCACCGACGCAAGCGTCCTGATTACCGGTGAGAGCGGAACCGGGAAGGAACTCGTTGTGCGTGCGATCCATGCAGCCAGCCTGCGACGCTTTCACCCTCTGGTCGTCATTCATTGTGGCGCGCTGACGGAGACTTTGCTGGAGAGCGAGCTCTTCGGCCACGAGAAGGGCGCATTCACAGGAGCGCAATACCGCAAGAAGGGAAAATTCGAGATTGCGGAAGGCGGGACGGTGTTTCTCGATGAGATCGGAGACATTAGCCTGAAGACGCAAACCGACCTGCTCCGCGTGCTGCAGGAGCGTGAGATCACGCGAGTGGGGGGAAATCAGGTGATAAAAGTCGACTTCCGGTGCATCGCCGCAACGAACAAGAATCTTGAACGCATGATCGATGAGGGAGAGTTCCGGCCCGATCTGTACTACCGGCTGAACGTGTTCCGAATCGAGCTGCCTCCGTTGCGCGAGCGCAAAGAAGACATTCCCCTGCTGGTCGAGCACTTCATCAAGAAGTTTTCACTGGCGATGAACAAGCACATTACGCGCATTGCGCCAGCCGCGATGAGCCAATTGATGCAGCAACCGTGGATGGGCAATGTCCGCGAGCTTGAGAACGCTGTGGAGCGGGCGATGGTGGTGGCGCAGGAGCCGGAGGTCCGCGAGCAAGATTTCATCTTCAAGGCGGCGACCGTGCCCGTCGCTGGCAAGTCTCTCGATGAAGTCGAGCGGGTGCATATTCTGCAAATCCTCGATGAGTGCAAAGGAAACCAAAGCCGCGCTGCGGACGTGCTGGGCATCGACCGCGTCACCCTTCATCACAAGCTGAAGCGCTACGGCTGGAGTCGCACGCCGTCCGAAGCCAGGGCGAACTGAGGTCGCACAAACGGATGCGACATGAAACTGGTGCAATTGCTGGCGGTGGGAAATGTAGGGCGGCCGGTTCTCGAACGCCTGCGAACCGGAATGGCATCCGCTTTCGGAGTGGATTGTGAGATCGTGTCGGCCGTCCTGGATCCACGGCCTTCGTATCACCCCGAACGACAACAGCATCACTCCTCGGAACTGCTGCAACGCATGCAGGAACTGCCTCGTTCGCGCAACGTTCACACACTCGGCATCACCGATGTGGACCTTTATATCCCGATTCTGAAGTATGTGTTCGGCGAGGCGCAACTTGGGGGTTCCTGCGCGCTGGTCTCATTCTGCCGTCTGAGGCAGGAGTTCTACGGGTTGGAGTCCGACGATGTGCTTCTCGGCGAACGTGTCCTGAAAGAAAGCATGCATGAACTGGGTCACACCCTGAACCTGCGGCATTGCCAGGACTACCGCTGCGCCATGGCCTCGGCCCACGCCGTTGAATATATTGATTTACGGGAGGCCGTGTTTTGCCAATCTTGCGCAAAGCGGGCCGGGTTGGATAGGGTCCTGGGCGGTTGGCTCAACCGCTGGTAGTCTTCCGTAGTACACTTTCCGCCATGATGTCACGAGGTGTTTTCTATCTCAGCTTGCTCGCGCTGACGATCGGTGGATTCTTATACGCACAGTCGTCGAAACCGAAATCAGGAGTGCAAACACAGCCCTTCGGCACATGGGACGGGAGGCCTGTCACCTTGTACACGCTCACAAATGCTCACGGCGTTGAAGTGCGAGCCATGAATTACGGCGGAATCATTGTTTCCTTGCGCGTTCCCGACCGCAAAGGGGAACTCGCCGACATAGTGCTGGGCCACGAGGACCTTAAGGGGTACACGCCCAATCCTCCTTATTTCGGAGTCATTGTGGGACGTTATGCCAACCGCATTGCTAATGGCCGGTTTACCCTCGACGGCAAGACCTACGACCTGCCCAAAAACGACGGACCGAATACGCTGCATGGCGGAACGACGAATACATTCGACCGCGTTCTCTGGGACGCAGAGCCGCTGAAAGGCAAGACGGGCGTAGCCTTCAGGTACCTCAGCAAGGACGGTGACGACGGCTTCCCCGGCAATGTCAGCGCCAAGGTGACGTACACGCTGAACGATGCGAACGAGCTTACCATCGACTACGAAGCGACCACCGACAAAGCGACTCCGATCAACTTGAGCCAGCATAGCTACTTCAATCTTGCGGGTGAGGGGAACGGCGACATCCTGGGTCACGAAATGATGATCAACGCCGACCGCTTCACTCCAGTGGATAAGTATTTGATTCCGACGGGCGAGTTACGCGCGGTGAAAGGGACGCCATTCGATTTCACGACTCCGGCAAAGATCGGAGCGCGGATTGAGGACAAGGACGAGCAACTGACTCTGGGCAAAGGTTACGATCACAACTTCGTCCTCAATCGAAAAGGAGCGGGGATGTCACTGGCAGCGCGCGTGTACGAGCCTACCAGCGGACGTGTGATGGAAGTGTCGACGACGCAGCCAGGAGTTCAGTTCTACAGCGGCAACTTTCTTGACGGTACGGTGACTGGAAAGCAAGGGCACGTGTACAAGCACAGGTACGGGTTCTGCCTGGAGACGCAACATTATCCGGATTCACCAAATCATCCTGATTTTCCGAGCACGATCCTGAAGCCCGGCGAGAAATTTCACCAGACGACAGTGTTCAAGTTCTCGGCGAAGTGAGATCACGTTGAGTCGGTTGGCCGGTGCTCCGGCGGAAGGTGTGCCTCTCTGCTATTCGGCTTTAAGTTCTTCCAGCAGCGCTTTTTCAACCTGACGTTGATGATCGCCGGCAAGCTTCTTTCCGGCTGAAGTGAGATAGAACGTATCGATCGCCATCTGGCCTTCGGTGTCGATTAGCGCGATCTCGATGTTGCACTGCTGTCTTGAGAAGCAGGATGCGATCCGGTGCAGCAGGCGTGGCCGATCCTGCGCGATGACCTGAACCAGCGTGCTGTTGGCCGAGCATGAGTCGTCGAACTCGATCTTGGTTTCGACCTTCACCTTGGTGACGACAGCTTTTTCTGAGCGCTGGCGGTCACGCAGCATCTTGTCGAGATCGGCTTCGCCCAGCAGCACGCTCATCACGCTGTTCTTGAATCTCGCCCACTCCGAAAGGTTCAGTTCCAGTGTGCGGAAGCGGTCGGTGAAGTGGAGCGTATCGACGACCGTTCCGGCCTCGTTCGAAAACGCATTCGCCTTCACGATGTTCATGCCCCAAGCTGCGAGGACGCCGGCAAGCGTGGCAAACAGGGCAGGCCGATCGCGCATCACGAGCGTCAGTTCATACCAGTGACGTCCGCGCTTCAACTCGACTTGGACGGGATCATTAGCCAGGCTGTCGGCCATTTGCATGTGGCGCATGACTTCCTCTGCCGCATGCATGAGTAGATACCTCTGCGGGAACCCTTCCAGGTACGTTTTGAACTTGTTTTTCGCTACCGGGGCGAGCGATCGCAAGCGCGCCAATTTCTCGTCGTTAACATCGGCATGCACGCGCTGATCGGCGCTCTTATTGAGATAGTTCTCTGCGGCGATGTAGAGCTGCCAGACGTTTTCGGCTTTCCATGGAGTCAGCGCCTCGGGATTCACGGCCTTGATGTCGGCATAAGTGAGAAGACAAAGCATCTTCAGCCGCTCGGGCGTGCCCATCTTCTCGGCGAAAGCTGCCACTGTGGTTGGGTCGAAGATGTCGCGGCGCAGTGCCGCCGAGAGTTCGAGGTGATTCGCGATGAGAAACAACACTTCGGCGCGCTCCTTCGGATCGACGTCGAGCCGGTCCATGGCGCGGTTGGCGATATCGAGGCTGGCCTCGACGTGGTTGCCGGTCGGTACGCCCTTGCCCGTGTCGTGCAGCAACAACGCCAGATAAAGCAGCTCGGGATCTTCCAGTTCGCTGAGGAGTTCCGAGTAGCGCTTGTCCCATTCAGACTGCGATTGCTTCAGGCGGTGCAGGCTTTCAATGGCCAGGAATGAGTGTTCGTCGACTGTAAACCGGTGATAGAAGTCGCGCACGACGAGCGAGTCGATGATCTTCAATTCGGGCAACAGAAGCGTCAGCAAACGCAGCGACTGCATGGCGCGCAAGGCGTCTGCAGCATGGGGCTGCAGCAGGGTTTCCTGGAGATAGAGCCATAACTCGGCACCACGTGGAGGCGTCGCGGCGAGTGCCGGCAGCGCCTGCTCGATGCGGTATTCGGTGGTAGCGCTCAGACGAAGTCCATGATGCGCCATGAAGTGGAACAGGCGGAGCAGGACTTCGGGATCCTGCAGGGCGGCCGGTTGCTGCAAGAAGATCAGCCCGTCGACGACGGAGAAATCGGCGGTGGAAAGCCGCGAACGCCAGCTTTGTACCTGCCGGTAGAGAGCCGACCATGCTTCCGGGATTTCCTCCAGCAACTGAGCAACGGTCCGCTGCACAGCGCGCGCATGGCTAAAGTAGATGCGCATCCAATCGGCCGCGGAGAGTTCCCCGAACTCCATCGCGCCGATGCGCCGCGCGGCCGCCTCGTCTTGTGCTTCCCAACTCAACGTATTGTCATCGCGGCCATGGCGGAAATGTAGAAAGCACCGTGCCGACATCAGGAAATCGAGCGCCGCTTCCAGTTGCTTGCGCACTGGCGCGCGCAACGAACTGCTGTCGGGCCAGTCGTGCAGTTTGTCCATCGCTGAAATGAGTGCCAGCCAGCAGGCAACATTACAGTCGCGCAGCCCGCCGGGAGCTTCCTTCAAATTCGGCTCCAGGTGGTAGAGCGTCATGCCATGCTTGCCATGGCGTTCCCGCGTAACCTCGGCCAGTCCTTGCACGAGGCTTTTGGCCTCTCGCATGACCAGCTTGGGGATCACTTTGTCGTGCAAGCGGCGAAAGAGATCCCGGTCTCCCGCCAGGTAGCGGCAGTCGAGCAGCGAGATAGTGAACTCTGTGTTATTCGAATCGTAGCGGTCACATTCGGCGAGTGTCCGCGATGCGGGACTCAACTTCAGCCGTAGATCCCAGAGTTCCTGGGAGAATCGGCGTACGGCATCCTTAAAGGCGTGTTCCGCCTCGCGATCGTCGAAGAGGAAGAGCAGGTCGATGTCAGAGTAGGGAAGCAGCCAGCCACGCCCGAAACCACCGGTCGCGACCAGGCTGAATTTGGTGGGTTCGGGGCCCTCTGCGGAGATAATCTCACGCCAGAGTTTCTGAAGAATTTCTTCGATAAGGCGCGTGCGCTGCTGGACGGCGGCCCGCCCGTCGCCATTAGCCTGGAACTCGCGGTGGATGCGCGCCGACTCGTCTGTCAGGGAGCCCCGGAGTTCGCTGATCAAGGAAGATGCCGCTGTCATGAAAGCAATTCAGCTCCGGGGCCGCTCAGCCTGCCAACCGAAGGCGGCCCTACAAGGCTCCTTCGCCGCGCTCGTCATTGCGGATGCGAATGGCCTCATCGACGCGGGAAAGAAAAATCTTGCCGTCGCCAATCTTCCCCGTGCGCGCGGCTCCCAGAATCGCCTGCACCGCCTTATCGACCAAGGTGTCGGCCAGCACCATCTCGAGCTTGGTTTTTGGAATCAGATCCACGCTGTACTCGCGACCGCGGTAGACCTCAGTATGACCTTTCTGTCGCCCATGGCCGCGCACTTCCAGCACCGTCATGCCTTCTACGCCGATCTCCTGCAGAGCGGATTTCACGGCGTCGAGTTTTGAATTTTGAATGACAGCTTCGAGCTTCGTCATGATGTTCTCAAGTCCTGTTCTGCGCCTCTTATGCTATCGGCAAGTAGAGTTGTCCTCTTGAAAACGACTCTAAGCCGATGCCTCCCAATAATAGCCTTCTTCTCCGTGTTGGGAGAGATCCAGGCCCTGCACTTCCTCCTCCTCGGAAACTCGCAGTCCGATGGTGAGGTCGACGATCTTCAAAATGATCAGCGTGCCCACGATCGCCAGAAACCACGCAATCAGGACTCCTGCGAGTTGATTCAACATCTGGTGCGCGTTCCCTTCGATCAGGCCCGAAGCCAAGGTGTTGCCCTGCGCGTCCTTGAAAATCGGATTCACTACACTGACGGCGAAGACCCCAGTGAGTAAAGCTCCCAGGGTTCCGCCGGCGCCGTGCACGCCGAATGCATCCAGCGAGTCGTCATAGCCGAACTTGGCCTTCACTTTGGCGACCATCCAGAAGCAAAAGACACCGGCGATCAGGCCGATGATCAGGGCGGGCATGGGTTTCACAAAACCGGACGCAGGAGTGATGGCAACGAGCCCGGCGACCGAGCCGGAAATTCCTCCCAGCACGCTGGGTTTTCCGTTTCGAATCCATTCCGCTCCCGCCCACCCCACGGCGGCCGCAGCCGAGGCAAAGTGCGTCGCAACGAACGCGCTAGTGGCCAGACTTCCCGCCGCGAGAGCACTGCCGGCGTTGAAGCCGAACCATCCTACCCAGAGCAGGCAGGCGCCGATGAAGCTCAAAACCACGCTGTGCGGCGGCATCGGTTCCTTGGGATATCCCAGCCGCTTGCCCAAGTAGAGCGCGCAGACCAGCGCGGAAACTCCCGAAGTGATATGCACGACGGTGCCACCGGCAAAGTCGAGCGTGGGGAACTTTCCGCCCAGCGAGGCATTCAACAGCCCACCCTTGCCCCACACCATGTGCGCCATCGGAGCGTATACGATGATCGACCAGAGAATTGTGAACACCAGCATGGCGCTGAACTTCATGCGCTCAGCGAAAGCGCCGGCGATAAGCCCAGGTGTAATGATTGCGAACATGAGCTGGTAGACCATGAAGGTCTGGGCCGGGATAGTGGCGGCGTAATCCGCGTCGGGTGCGGCTCCCACGCCATTCAGAAAGAGATTCTGAAATCCGCCGATGAAGCTGTTGCCCGAGCCGAATGACAAGCTGTAGCCGAACAGGCCCCAGAGGACCGTAATGACCGCCATGAGCGCGAAACTTTGCATCATGGTCGCGAGTACGTTTTTCTTGCGCACCAGGCCGCCGTAAAACAAGGCCAGTCCTGGCCCAGTCATCATAAGGACCAGCGCAGAACTGGTCAGCATCCAGGCGTTGTCCGCGGAGCTTTTGGCGTCGGCAGCTTGCTGCTCCAGCTTCGCCAGACGGGCGTTGGGGTCGGCGGCGTTCGAAGAAGCTTGTGCACAGAGCAGTGGAGACAACACCAGTATCAATACGGTGGCCAGCACGCCGGCAATGACCGGCTTTCGAATGAGCACTTCAGCTTTGCTCCCACGGTTCGGATTGAGCCAGCGATGCCGCCGCACCTCGCGCTCCGGCCCGATGGCAGAACTTGACGACGCTCAATGTATCGTCAGCCGCCATTCCCCGGAAATCGAAACTATTTATCGTGCCTATCAGGTTTTGTTATCTTGGCCGCTTCTGCTGGATTGAGTCTTCTTGCCATGTTGGTAAGGCGCCTTACAGAATCTTTACCGCTTGCCTACATGGGAGATGCGGCATAATCTTCTGGACAAAAATCATCTCCAGGTTTTTGGGGAGCCTTGGAGGGCTGTCCTGTGCCATACGACACCGACTATTACTGGGTTGTGAGCTGCAAGAATCGTCGATTCCACCATAAGAACAACACCTCCTACGAGCACTTGATTCTGTTAGGCGAAACAGACTCTTTTGCATCCCCGCCGATGTTGCCCGAACTCCTGAAAGTGCGCTGCGATAGTTGTGGCGAGGAACACAGCTACAAGAGGAAAGAAGTGTTGCGGGCCGAGGTTGGCGTGCCCGATCAGTTTGCGCCGCATCCCGCATTTAAGTAGGTAGGAGCGCAGCTGCACGCGCGGAGACCGCAGGAAAGATGGTGGCGGCGGTTGGACTCGAACCAACGACCTACGGATTATGAGACCGTCGCTCTAACCACCTGAGCTACACCGCCACGGTTGGTGAATCGGGAGAGAATGCGCGAAAGACTCGAGGGCTGAAAGAGAGCTCTCGCCGCAACGGGGCGATAAATCCGTCGAACATCGCGCCCGATATTGATTCTAAGTACCCCCGAGAAATAGGTCAAACTCCCCGGTATGATTATCGGCATCTGAAATGAGTCGCTTCCCATCGAACGCTATCGCTGTCATTCCAGCCCGGTTGGCCTCGACGCGGCTGCCCCGCAAAATGCTGCGCCAAATTGGGGGCAAGCCGCTAATCGGAGTGGTCTACGAGGCTGTTCGCTCTTCGCCGCTGCTCGCCGACGTGATTGTCGCGACCGATTCAGAGGAGATCCTCGAAGTATGCCGCGCAAATCACTGGACAGCGGAGATGACTTCGCCATCGCACCGCAGCGGAACCGAACGCGTGCATGAGGTCTCGCGACGTTTTGCTGCCGACATTTACATCAATGTGCAGGGAGACGAACCATTAGTAAGGTCCGAGCACCTGGCCTCTCTGCTCGAGGTGATGGCGAATCCGGAAGCGCCAGTCGGAACTCTAATGACGTCTGCCGCCAAGATCGACATCCATAATCCGAATGCGGTGAAGGTCGTAACGGACCTGAACGGCCGCGCACTTTATTTCTCTCGTGCGACCATTCCTTTTGATCGCGACGCTACCCAGCCGCGTTATTTCAAGCACCTTGGTTTCTATGCCTATCGGCGCGAAATTTTGGACCGGTTTGTCAGCTTGCCGGAGTCGTCGCTAGAGAAAAGCGAACGGCTGGAGCAACTTCGCTTCCTAGAAAATGGCATCCCGATCTACGTGGGTGAGACGCCATATGACAGCATTGGCGTTGATACGGAAGAGGACCTGCAGAGGGTGATCGAACTTCTCACGTGACAGAGTGACCTCGCCTGGCCGGGGTTTTCTTAGAACTCAGTTCATCTCGCCGACACGGCTTTTTCCTCATCGGCGAGTCTCTCACGAAGACTCGCGCGACTCTGCTCGGCGAGATGCTGACAAGCCGTTGGATCAACAAATGGGTCCGGGGTGGCGCCTCGTTCCCGTTCTCCAAGCCGGTCCCATAACCTCGAATTCTCCGGATGCACCGTGATCAGGATTTCGCAAGGAACGACGTCCAGAAAGGCGAAACTTTTGTCGAAATCCTGCAGAACCGTGGGATAGCTGTCACTGTGGGTGAAGCGAAAACCTTTCGCAGAGACAGGGTTCAGGCTATCTGCGAAAACGATCTGGCGGCAAACGTCGCCTTCGCACGATTTCCATGTCCAACTGGTCCCGCCGGGCGTGTGCCCGGGAGTCAGATGGGCGGTGATCAGAATTTCCTTGCCGACGCGAAAATTCTGTCCGTCATGAAGCTCCTGCACGTTCTTTACGGCGGCAATGGGACGAACTTCTCCGTACTGCGGATCACCCTTTCCGACTCCGCCATGGCGCAGGACCGCGGCGCTCCAGGGGCTTGCGGCAACCATCGCGCCGCTTAAATGCTGCAAGGCAGCAATCCCGCCTGCGTGATCGAAGTGGACGTGTGAATTTACGATCAGCTTCACATCCTGCACCCGAAAGCCGAGCGTGCGGATGTTGGACTCGATGACTGCAGCTGATTCGGGAATGCCTCCATCAATCAAAACGTGCCCGGTGTTGGAAGTGATCAGGATCGAACTTAATCCGTGCGGGCCGACATAGTAGGTGTTTCCAAATATCCGAAACGGCTTTTGCGGAGCGTTCCACACGGCACACTGTGAACATGGAGGCGTTCCACTCTGCCCGAATAAAAGGCAGGGAGCGACTACGGCCAAAACGGTGCAGACAAGAATGAATTTCATTTCAAGAACGCGCGCCCTGCGTACGGCCCCACTCTCTGGCCGCTTCAAGCCGCCGCGAGATCGATGGATGCGAGTGGAAGAACCACTCTACCCACGTTGCGGGAGCTCGTTCGGCGAGGTTTTGGTCTGCCAATTTGTTCATCGACGAGATAAATGGCTCGACGCTGGCGATCGATTCGAAAGCGTAACGGTCGGCCTGCCGCTCATTGAACCGGGAGTATGCGTTGAGCGCAGGCATCAACACGAAGGAAAGCACGGTCGCCACCAAAGCGAGTAAAGGCAGGTTGGCGAAATCCGAAATCTGGACAAATTCGAACAGGTGATGATCAACCGCGTAGTGCAGGCTCCAGTTGGCCGCCCAGAAACCGAACAGGGTGATACCCGCCTGCACAAAAATGCTCTTCAAGATGTGCCGGTGCACGTGATGCCCGAGTTCGTGGGCCAGCACCGCTTCAATCTCATCGGCGGTGTAATTGTCGAGCAGAGTATCCGCGAGGATGATGCGCCGCGTGACTCCCAGGCCGGTGAGGGCGGCATTCGCCTTCTTGCTCTTTTCGGAGAGGCGCCATCGATACACGCCACGAACGCGGGTGCCGGCGCGCTCGCTCAACACGACGAGCCGCCGCCGCAGTTCTTCGTTATCCAACGGTTCGAACTTATAGAAGATAGGGAACAGCACAACGGGCGCCAATTGTGCGAGGAGCACGAACAACATCATGAACAATGCCCAGGCCAGCAGCCACCAGTTCTGCGGCCACTGCCGGATCGTAAAATACAGCAACTCCACTACGATGCCGCCGAGAATCAGCCCTAGCAGAAAACCTTTGGCCTCGTCCCAGAGCCATGAGCGCAGCTTCTGCGTGGAGAGTTTGTACCGCCGCTCCAGCCGGAAACCGTAGAAATCAAGTCCGATGCCGACGCCTTTGCTGATGGCCATCAAAAGGAGCAGGTACATGAACAGTGAGAGAGAATAAATCTGGAACCCCATCCGGTAGGCCAAGTCGCGCAGCCAGCCTGACCAGCCGGTGATGAGCAATACAAGAAGAAAGACGAAGCCAAGGACGAAATCAGCGATTCCCAACCATCGCCGGATGCGGTTGTATCGCTGCGCCTCCGGGGAATCCACCTGGGACGGGATTGCATTCGCTGCCATAGGTTTGCAGATGCCGCAATAAGAAGTATCGCACTATCGCGCCGCCTGGACGAGTATCTTGGCGAGGGCCAGCGCGTGCACGTGCGGGCCTACGCTCTCACGAATGCTTCGCCAGTGATCAGAAGTTCTTTAACCAATTCAGGCGAAGAGGCCTCTGTGTACAGGCGCAACAGAGGTTCGGTTCCCGAAGCCCGGAACAATACCCATGCTTCCGCGCCATTCCCGTTTGTGGGGGCATTCAGAAAGAACTTCACTCCATCCAGCTGCTCTTTTTTAAGGACCTGATAGGACCCAAGCTTTTGCGTGCTTTCAGCGCGCGCCCTCTGGATCGCGTTTTGTTTCATCTCGTCCGGAATGTGCAGGTCGCGCCGGCCATAGTAATGAGGACCATATTCGCGCTGTAGGTCGGCGACTAGTTGCCCCAGTGGCTTGCCCTCCTCCGCCATGACATTGGCGAGAAGCAGGCAGTTGAGAACGCCATCACGCTCAGGAAGGAATCGTGAGTAGCCGATGCCGCCTGATTCCTCGCCGCCAATAAGAATTTCTTTCTCCATCATGAGATCGGCTGCATATTTGAAGCCGATCGGCGTTTCATAAAGCTGGCGCCCGTACTTTGCGGCAATCCGATCCAACATGCGGGTGGTGTTGAAGGCGCGGGTCACGCCGCCTGGCCATTTCTTGCGTTCGAGCAGCCAGCGCAACAGGACAGAAAAAATCTTGTGCGAGTCGACAAAGCTCCCGTCTTCGGCAACTGCTCCGATGCGGTCGGCGTCGCCATCAGTGGCAAGTCCCGCGTCGCACTTCTCACGCACCACAGTTTCCTGCAGCATGCGGACGTGAGGCTCGATCGGTTCGGGATTGATTCCCGGGAATAGAGGATTCAGTTCCTGCCGGATCGCGATGTATTGCACTCCGCGCTCGGCGAAGATTCCGCCCAGCACGCCGCGGCCCGAACCGTACATGGCGTCGACAGCGAATTTGAATTTCGTCTTCGCAATCAAATCCATATCGGCAAAATTGCAAACTGCGGCGATATAAGGCTTCTTGAAATCGACCTCTTCAACGGCAGCCTTTGTGCCTTTCGGCATCGCCTCAGTGGCTAATTCCTCTTCGATCTTTTTCATGATCGCGGGAGTGGCGGACCCTCCGAAGTTCCCTTTGAACTTCACTCCATTCCAGTTCCAAGGATTATGGCTCGAGGTGACCATGACACCGCCAGCCGCCCCCCGAGTCTTTACCGCATACGAGACGGCGGGCGTGGGTGTGTAGTCATTCGCGAGCTTGACTGGAATTCCAGCGCCTGAGATGATCTCCGCCACAATTTGCGCGGCCCGCGGCGAGGCAAAACGGGCGTCGTAACCGACCATCACGCCGCGCCGGGCGTCTTCGTATTTCAAGACGTAAGAGGCGATCGCCCCGGCCACCCGCCGTACGTTCTCAAAAGTGAAGTCGTCGGCGATGATGCCGCGCCACCCATCTGTACCGAACTTGATCGCTTGCGTCATAAGATTAAAGGTATAGCTCACGCAGCCAGAGGTAGGGCATCACCGCTGTGGTGGCTCCTGGCCCCTGCCTTTCTACACCAGCTTATGCAGTCTCTTTTCATCCAGATGCTTGACGACTTTTCCGACATCCTGCGCTGCTTGGCGTGTAGTGATCAGTAGCGCGTCCGGCGTTTCCACCACCACGAGGTCGCGGACTCCGATGGCAGCCACGAATTTTCCAGGAGCATGGACGTAGTTTCCGCTCGCGTTCAGCAAAAACATTCCTGCCGCCGCTACTAAGTTGCCCTCCGAAGGGCTGGTCTTGGCCGTGTGATGTTCGTGCAGCGCCGTCCACGAACCCAAATCATTCCAGCCAAAATCCGCCGGAAGGCAGAAGATGTTGGCGGCCTGCTCGCCCTTCGCAGAGCGCGGTTCGAGGATGGCATAGTCGACACTGATGTTTTCGCACTTCGGATAGAGCTTCCGGAATGTCGCCTGGAACTTCCTGGTCCCGAAGGAGCTCGCGATTTCTTCCAGCAAGGGTGCGGTTTTCGGTAAATGCTCGTGCAGCGCATTGGCAAGGGTTCGGGCGCTCCATAGGAACATTCCGCTGTTCCAGAAATAGTTCCCCGCGGTCAAAAATTCTGATGCTGTTTGCGCGTCCGGTTTCTCGGTAAACCGCAGCACTCGCAGCGCGCCGTGCTGAAGTCCGCTGCCCACTTCGATGTACCCGTAGCCAGTTTCCGGGCGGCTCGGGCGAATCCCGAGCACGACGATATTCTCTCCCGCGGCGGCGATTTCAATCCCGCGCCGCAACGTCTCCCGATATTGCTCGGCGTCGCCGATGACGTGATCGGACGGAAACATGCCAATCACGGCACCGGGATTCTGCCGCAGCAGCAGGAACGCAGCCAACCCGATCGCTGGAGCTGTATTTCGCCCGATAGGTTCGGCCAGCATCTGCGGCTTTGGCAGCTTGGGCAGCTGCTTTGCGATGGCAGGCCGCAGGTCTTCGTTGGTAATGATCCAGAATCGCCGGGATGGAGCGAGGGGGAGCAAGCGCGCTACCGTCTGCTGGATCATGCTCTGCTTGCCGTCGAGCGCTAGCAATTGCTTGGCGCGTTTCTTGCGGCTCAGCGGCCAGAAACGCGTGCCGCGCCCTCCGGCCAGGATCACAGGATAGAAGTTGGGATTGTTGGTCACGGGTCAGGGTCAGGACCGCATCTGTAGTAGCTTCACATTCTTGTTTCTGGCTCGGGGAGTGGCTTCTCCGGCACGTACGCGCGCAGAAATTCCACCGCCCACTGCGGCCGAACCGCGAAATCTCCGACGGTTGCCGGCACAACGACCGCGTCTCCCTTGGCCAGCGTCACGGAGTTCATGCCTACAGCTTCGATGACGCCGCACCCTTCGACGGCCACAAGAATCTGAACGGAATTGCCACCCTCAGCCCCCTTTGTGGAAAGCGGGAGCGGATCCTTAGCCTCAAACATCTCCACCACAAAGTATGGGGCTGACACCAGGGGAGAGCGACGATTCTTGCTGCGAGCGATTTGTGCGGGCGCAGGTCGCACCACTTTTCCCGACTTTACCTTTTCTCTCACGGCAGCCATACCGTCTTTCAGATGCAGCTCGCGGGGTCGTCCGTAATCGTAAAGCCGATATGTCATGTCAGACTGCTGCTGAGTTTCGACGATCACCGATCCCGGGCCCAAAGTATGCACGGTTCCTCCCGCGACATAGATCATGTCACCGGGATACACGTTGATCCAGTTGAGCAACTCTTCGGCTCGATTCTGGTGAATGGATTCTTCCAATTGCCCCGCCGAGACGCCTGGCTTAAGGCCGAGTGCGATCTGCGCCCCGGGCTTAGCGTGCGCTACATACCAGCACTCGGTTTTCCCCCAGGGCTCGCCCACTCGCAATGCCTGCTCATCATCCGGGTGCACCTGAACCGAAAGCTTCTCGAGCGGAAAAAGAAACTTCAGCAGTAACGGAAACCGCTTCGGGTCGCGAGCGGCCTCGCCAACCAGTTCCCGCTGATATTGCGCGCTCAATTGGGATAGCGATTTTCCAGCCAGAGGTCCGTTCGCGACTTTGCACTCATCCCCCGTGAGCCATGACTCGCCGATTTTCTGTTCGAACTTGTGATTCGGGTAGATAGGCGACAAGTCGTGCGTGCCCCAGGGCCGGGGATCGAATCGGGGCACCATCAACAATGGATAAAGTGGTTCCATAAGCCTTACGTAAAAAAGACCGCTCGCCAGGGAACGGTCTTAGCCCGATCCGGTTTTTCCGGGCCTCCCGATACGACAATCCGTTACAACGCCGCGAGGAACTTCCGCATGCGTTCCAGTCCACGATCCAGTTCCGCTTTCGACGTCGCGTATGACACCCGAATGTGATCACTGGTCCCAAATCCTTCACCCGGAACGGTCGCGACGTGGGCTTCGCGCAGGAGCGATCCCGCCAGGTCTGAAGCAGACTTGAGCCCACCACGTCCGAAAAAGGACGAGATATTCGGATACGCATAGAACGCGCCCTCGGGCAGCGTGCAACTGACGCCAGGAATGGAGCGCAGCCCCTTCACGACATGATCCCGCAGCTGGATGTACTCGCGGCGCATAACCTCGACGCACTCCTGGGGACCTTTCAGAGCGGCCACCGCCGCCTTTTGCACGATCGAGGTCGGATTCGACGTCGACTGGCTTTGCAATTTGGCCATGGCACTCGTAACTGCCGCCGGGGCCATGGCATATCCCAAGCGCCAGCCAGTCATCGCGTAAGTCTTCGAGAGCGATCCGAGAACGACGAAGCGCTCCTTATATTCGCGCAGCGAGCCTCCTGAAAAGTTCTTCCCCGTGTAATTCAGGTATACGTAGCACTCGTCCGAAAGCACCCAGATGCCCCGCTGGTGAGCCAGTCGGATCACCTCGGTCATGTCCTCGGGAATCATTACGGCGCCCGATGGATTCGACGGTGAATTAAGAATGATCACCTTGGTGCGCGACGTGATGAGCCGTGCCACCATGTCGGCGGTTACGCGGAATCCCTGGGCTTCGTCGGTTTCGAGCAGCACGCACTCTCCGCCCGCGTAGCGCACGATGTCTTTAAACGAAACCCAGTAGGGAACGGGCAGGATCACTTCGTCGCCGTGATCGACCAGAACCTGGATAGCATTGAATAACGCCTGCTTGCCACCCACGGAAGCGATCACTTCCTCGCGCCGGTAGTCGGAATCGAAATCGACATTGTGGCGATGCGCGATAGCGTCACGCAGTTCGGGCGTTCCGCCTACTGCGGTGTATTTTGTGAAGTTGCCCTGGATGGCCGCGATCGCCGCGTCCTTAATGTGCTGCGGCGTGGAAAAGTGCGGTTCGCCCGCGCCAAAATCAACGACATCGATTCCCTGTGAGCGCAGCTTGTCAGCTTCTGCCACTACCGCCATAGTGGCGGAGGGCTGGATTCGGTTGATGCGGTGCGTGAGGCGCAGTGCTTCCGTGGTTGCCGTGGTCATGCTTTCTTTTTCCTTCTTCTGGGGACTTCGATCACTTCCGCGCCCTGCAGCTTATATGCAGGGTCAAGTTTCTCTCGTAGCTTCTGCTCCACAATCTCCGGGACGAGTCCCTTAACGGGCCCGCCTACCTGTGCGACCTCGCGCACAAGGCGCGAACTGACGTACGAGTACTTATCTGCGGGCATCATGAAAACTGTTTCCAGCGTGGGCTCGATCTTGCGGTTCATAAGCGCCATCTGCAGCTCGTATTCATAGTCGCTCACCGCCCGGATTCCACGCAGCACGCAGGTGGCATCGATCGATTTGGCGTACTCGACCATCAACCCATCAAAATTGTCGATGCGCACGTTGTTCAAATCCGCCGTCAATTGCCGGAGCATCTCCAAACGCTCCGCCAGGCTGAACATCGGGCTCTTTTCCGAGTTGCGCAGGACTGCCACCACGAGTTCCTCGAAAATCTTGCTGCCTCGCTGAATCAGGTCGAGGTGCCCGTTGGTCGGCGGGTCAAACGATCCCGGATAGATAGCGATCCCTTTGTTCAATCTTCCTCACTAGGTGGTGCGTCGCGGCACGCTCGCGAGCTGGGATGAAGAAGATTTTATGCGGGCGGCGCCTGATATGGCAATTGGAGGTAGCATCTGAGGGCCGAACAGCAAGTGTTAAGCCAGCCCTCTTGTCGTTGTCATCCCGCCCGAAATCGAGGGATCTAGCTCTTTGTCGGTACCATCGAGCATGAGGCCACAGGCAAGAGCCGATATCCCTCGCTTCGCTCGGGATGACAATCAGTCAGCACCCGACAGACGGGTGACTACCAACGGCTACCGCTTTGCCGCCACGATCGGCGGCTTCACGGACTCGGTCCCGGTGGGCATGGTGGCGACTTTTCCGCTGGTTCCCTGGGCCGCTGCAGTGGGTTGAGGAGGTGTAGCGATCAGGCCCAAAGTTTTCCGTACCTCCGTGTCCAGCCTGGCCAGAATGTCCTTGTTGTCCTTGAGGAATTGGCGGGCATTTTCGCGTCCCTGGCCGATACGTTCACCCTTGTAGCTGAACCACGAGCCGGATTTTTCGAGAATATTGTTGTTCACGGCGAGATCGAGCAGATCGCCTTCGCGCGAGATTCCTTCGCCGTACAAAATATCGAACTCGGCTTCGCGGAATGGTGCAGCCACTTTGTTTTTAACGACCTTTACGCGCGTGCGCGAGCCGGTCACAATGTCGCCTTCCTTGATGGCGGCGATGCGCCGAATATCAATGCGCACCGATGAGTAAAATTTCAAAGCCCGGCCGCCCGTGGTGGTCTCGGGATTCCCGAACATCACGCCGATTTTTTCGCGGATTTGATTGATGAAGATCAGGCAGGTACGTGACTTGGAAACCGTGCCGGTCAGCTTGCGCAGTGCTTGCGACATCAACCGCGCCTGCAGGCCGACGTGGCTGTCGCCCATTTCGCCATCCAGTTCGGCTTTAGGCACCAGGGCTGCGACTGAATCGACGACCAGCACGTCGATGGCATTCGACCGCACCAATGCTTCGGTGATCTCCAGGGCCTGCTCGCCGTAATCGGGCTGCGAGACCAGCAAATTGTCGACATCTACCCCAAGCTTCTTGGCATAGCCCGGATCGAGAGCGTGCTCGGCATCGACGAACGCGGCCATGCCCCCGACCTTCTGGGCTTCCGCAATGACCTGCAGCGTGATGGTCGTCTTGCCCGACGACTCCGGCCCAAACACTTCGACGACGCGGCCGCGCGGGAATCCACCCACGCCGAGGGCAGCATCGAACGAGATTGCTCCCGTGGAGATCACCGAGATAGGAACGATCGCTTCCTTCGATCCCAACCGCATGATCGATCCTTTGCCAAACTGTTTTTCGATCTGTGACAGCGCCAGATCGATCGCTTTGCCCCGTTCATCCGCCATTGTGGCTCCTTCGACACGCTAAGAATAAGTGCACTCTAATTCTGGCCGGATTATACATAGATAAAGAAGCGAAGAAAAGGCGAATCAAGAGAATAACTGTGGAAAGCGTCCCGAAATGGGCTGGCTCGATTGCTCAAGCACTGTAATCCTTCGTCTCGGGATCACAATGCCTGAGTTCGTACGTGGAACTACCTTTGCAGCAAATCCACCGGCGCGGTCACGTCATGCACCCGGAAATACTTCGCCAGGGCTGGATACTTGCGCGCCACGGCCTCATACATGGCATACGCCACGTTGCGATAGGAAATATGTCCGGCCGGAGTGGTGCGTAATTCGGAAATATAGACGGCCTCGGCGAAGTCCATCTTGAACAGGGCTCTCTTTTTGAATGCCAGCGGAATCGCATATTGTGAATTTTCTTCCGCCTCTGGCGCGCTGCCCTGCGCCATCTTTTCGATTGCCGTCCGCGCCCGCCCCATCGCGGCATCAAAGCGTTCGCGCACGCCCGCGTCTTCCAGATCGAGCAGCATTTCGTAGCCATGCTGCGTGGTGAAGCCCTGCATCACCTGGATGCAGCGTCGATGACGATGCATATCGCGGAACCCGCCCGTATCCATCAGGATATCGAAGCGGAACTGCTGGCCTGCACGGAACGCCCGCAGCATCTCGTCGTGTTTACCACGATGCCGCAGGCCGAGATCGATAATCTCCCGCCGGCGCCGCTCCCCGGCCACCTGCACCGCCTGCCGAATCTGCCGGTAAGAATGATGGCAGTGCTCATACAACAGTGTTGTCGCAATTTCGATCTCCAGAGGCTCTTCGTCCAGGAGATCGACGATTGCCTTCGAGGGCGCCAACTGCTCGTGCTCCATCAACTCCCGCGCTGCCTGCCGTAAATCGCGGCGTGTTTCCATTTCATAAGGATTCGGGTCCGCGTACTTCACCAGCGTCGGAGCGGCTTTCACTTCGCGTAATAACTCCTGCTCGGCCCGTGCACCCAGTTCCGGATTGGCCGCCCGAATCTCATCCACCAGCTTTCGCAGCGACTCGCCGTTGACGTTGTATGCCGGCCCCGTCGCCGCCTTCTTCAGAGACTCGCCGAGTTGCCGTACCTCTTTATGCGTGTGCGAGAGCAGATGCGCCACCTGTATTTCGAGCGTGCGCGCGTTGACGATCTCACCCAGCGAGGTGTTTGTTGCGAGCGGTAACAGGTAACGGGTGATATCGAACGCTCGCGCTTTCAGCGTGCGCTCATACGATTCCTGCTTCATGTCCGCCGGCCGTGGCGTGATGCTCATGAGGTACTCGGCCATGTGCGCCGAGAGAGCCTCATATTCGGCGAACAGAAAATCCAAGGTTTCCCGATAGAGCTTGCGCGATTCGTCGTCCGCGCCGAAATCAGGGATGAAGTATCCACTCTTACGGAAATCCTGATAGCGGGTCGAACGCTCCTGCCCGTCCCATCGCTGCTCATCGGCCAGTTCAATCGCCGCCAGGATCGACAACCGTTCTACCGCCAGCGCGATGTGCGCCAGGTCGGCAATCGATCGATGGCCATACTGGAAGTAAAAGGTGTTGAGAAATTTCTCTGCCTTCTGCGAACTGATCTCTTTAAGAGATTCCTTCATCGACAGCGCCGAGCGGGAATACTTCGCCATGGCGTAGGCCTGGATCTCGGGTTCCACGCCAAATACGGCGAAGACCTCCGTCAAAGGCTCAGCCGCAGCGGGTTGTAACGGCGTAGCCGGAATGGGGGCGTTATCGCTACCCTTCTCGACAGGCGTCAACGCTCGCTGCGTCGACCGATGCCCAGCGGGGCCGGAAGCATCGTTGGTGGAGGGATTTTTTTTGGGATCAGGCATGGTCACTACGTTGGTCCGCATAGGAGTGCTGGCATGGTACTCGGCAGAGTTGTGGAATAGCAATGTCATTACGCGAAAGATAATGCCAAACGAAGGTCTACACTCCTAGCATGCATTCGCTGCTCCGATCCACCGCGCATCGCCCGTGGTCTCTTCCCACGGGTCCGTGGATCATGCAGCAGACCTGGCACGATCTGCTCTTTGCTCACTGGCCAGTTACGCGGGAAAACATGCGGCCTCTGGTTCCTCCGCAGTTGGCCCTCGACACTTTCGACGGAAGATGCTGGGTCGGAGTAGTACCGTTCTGGATGAGTGGCATTCGCAGCCGCGGACTTCCGCCGCTGCCGGGACTCTCGCGCTTTCCAGAGCTCAATGTCCGGACATACGTGACCTATGACGGCAAACCGGGCGTTTACTTCTTCAGCCTCGACGCTGCGAATCTTCCGGCGGTATGTGCTGCGCGCACTTTCTACCATCTACCTTATTTCCACGCTGCGATGAGCTCGGTTGAGCAAGCAGGAACGATCCGGTATGCGTCCGCGCGATATCGCGGCGAAGCCAAGTTCCGCGCCACTTTCCAGCCGTCGACCGAAGTCCGCTTTCGCGAAAAGGGTTCAATCGAGCACTGGCTGACGGAGCGCTATTGCCTTTACACCGTTTATCGCAACCAGGTTTACCGTGGAGAGATTCACCACGCGCAGTGGCCTTTGCAGGACGCGAGCGCAGAGTTCGAGGAAAACACGGTCGCGGCCGCATCAGATATCTTTCTCCCGAACGAAGCGCCACTGCTCCACTTTGCGCGCTGGCTTGAGGTTTTGATCTGGCCCCTTCGGCGCGCGAATTGAACCTGCCCGCGTATAATTCGGCGTTTCAGCGCATTCACGAAGCAGACAGGAAGGATCGTCATGCCGCTTTCAGGCCACGTCGCATTTGTCACGGGCGCTTCGCAGGGTATCGGGCGTACTTGCGCACTTCGCCTTGCCAAAGAAGGAGCGGTAATCGCTGCCGCTGCCCGTAATCAGGAGAAGTTGAACGAGTTGGTCAGCGAGATCACCACCGCTGGAGGCCAGGCTGCCGCCTTCCCGCTCGACGTCGCTGACGAAGAACAGATCAAGTCGACGATCAAGGCGGCGATGGCGCAGTTCGGCAAGATCGACATCCTCGTCAACAATGCCGGCATTACCCGGGACCAGCTTGTCATGCGCATGAAGCGCGCCGATTGGGACTCAGTCCTGCAAACGAACCTGACGTCAGCCTATCTCTGCATCCAGCAGGTCATCAGTTCCATGCTCAAGCAGCGTTGGGGACGAATTATCAACATCACCAGCGTTTTCGGACAGATGGGTCAGGCGGGGCAGGCGAACTATGCGGCGTCGAAAGCCGGACTGATCGGCTTGACCATGGCGATTGCCCGTGAGGTCGGATCGCGAAACATTACTTGTAACGCAGTTGCCCCCGGTTTCATCGAAACCGCGATGACCGCCGGACTGGGAGACGAGTTCAAGCAGGCCGCGGTCAAGCAGATTCCGCTCGGAAGAGTGGGCACTTCAGAAGATATCGCGAGTGCCGTCGCCTTCCTGGCATCAGACGAAGCGTCTTACATCACCGGCCATGTTCTGAGCGTCAACGGCGGCATGCTGATGGGGTAGACGCGCCAAGGCTCTGAGCGGAGAGGACGCAAAGGTCGCAGAGGACAATGGACAACGAGGCCGAAAAACGTTCGCCATCCTCTGTGCACTCTGTGGTGAACGATTTTTCTTTCCTTCAAGCCGAGTCCCCGGCGCAGATCGCGCAGGCCCGCGAACTCTTCCTTGAATATGCAAACTCCCTCGGATTCAGCCTCTGCTTCCAGAATTTTGACGCTGAATTAGCGAACCTCCCTGGCAACTACTCTCCACCCGAAGGCCGACTTCTTCTGGCAGAACAGGACGGGCAGCTGGCCGGCTGCGTGGCACTTCACAAACTGAGCGATGAAATCTGCGAAATGAAACGTCTCTACCTGCGCCCGCAGTTTCGCGGCAAAGGACTGGGCCGTGCTCTTGCCGATCGCATCATCGCGGAGGCCTGCGGCATCGGCTATCGCCGTATGCGCCTCGATACCGTCGAGCCCATCATGAAAGATGCGGTTGCCATGTACCGCAAACTCGGATTCCGAGAGATCGAACCCTACTGTGCGAACCCGATGGCGGGCGCTCTTTACATGGAATTGAATTTGTGGCCAGCCGAAGGCTGCTCTATCTCTTCCTCGCATGGCTAGTCGTCGACCCGATTTGGCTGGCGCTCGGGCTTGGAAGCATTTCTTCTTCGGTATCGGCGTTCCCGGACTCGTGATAGATTTCCTTCTCGGAATTCTCGCCCTGGGACAATAGCTTCGGGAGCATGATCGCTTATGAAGAGTCTTTGCGCACTATTCGTCACGCTGCTTCTCTCGTATTCGGCGCTTGCCGCCGACAGCAAAATGGTTTCCTACAAGAGCGGCGATGAAACCGTCCAAGGAATTCTCTACACGCCCGCCGGCAAAGGATCCTTCCCGGCAGTGATTGTGATCCACGAGTGGTGGGGGCTCAACGATTGGGTGAAAGAGCAGGCCTCGAAGCTCGCAGACCAGGGTTATGTTGCGCTCGCGATCGATCTCTATCGCGGAAAAGTGGCCACCACGCCTGATCAGGCACACGAAATCATGCGCGGAGTTCCTGAAGACCGGGCAAAACGCGACCTGCACGCGGCTTTTGAATTCCTTGCCTCTCAATCGAATGTGAAGAAAGACCGGATCGGTGCGATCGGATGGTGCATGGGCGGTGGGTATGCGCTGGACGTCGCCTTGCAGGAGCCCACGCTGGCTGCTGACGTGATCAATTACGGTCATCTGGCCACCGATCAGGATGCACTGAAAAAGATCAATGCCCCGATTCTGGGGCTATTCGGAGCGCAGGACCGCGGCATCACACCCGACGATGTGCACAAGTTTGCAGACGCGTTGAATCAACTCGGCAAGAAGATCGACGTGAAGATTTATGACGATGCGGGTCACGCTTTCGAAAACCCTAACAACAAGGACGGCTACCGTGCCGCCGATGCCGCTGACGCGTGGAAGCGCACGGTAGAGTTCCTCGCTCAAAGCTTGAAAAAATAATGCTGACGAGACTGCTCGAAAGCCGCGCCCAGCGCTCGTTTAAGGAGGATGATTTCTTAGACATCGTCAAAGCCAGACGAAGGTTAACTTGAAGAGCGTGGCACTGATCATATGGCACCAATGTCCGGCGCATGGCACAAATTTCCCACTTGCCAGAAAATCCCGCTGTGATTACTATGGCCCTTCCTGAAATGCTCCCAACCATGAATATCGGCGAGACGATCCGCAATTACCGGCTGCAGAAAGGCATGTCCCAGGGCGACATCGAAAAGCGCACCGGTCTGCTCCGGTGCTATTTGTCACGCGTCGAAAATGGGCATACGATCCCGTCGCTCGATACTCTCTCGAAGATCGCGGGAGCCATGGAACTTCCGCTCTCGCAATTCTTCGCCGAGCCCGGACATACTAACGGGTCGAAGGGATTGCCCCAACTCTCCGACGACGAAGTCCGCTTCCTGAGCCAGATCCGTCGCTACGCCACCAACTTGAACGACAGCGATCGCAAGCTGGTGCTAGCCATGGTCAAGAAGATGGCGTCGAATTCTGGAAAATAAGTTTCTAGCTGCAGCGTCTGGCTGCTAGCTAACCCCACTCAGCAGAGATTCCGTTTGCGGCAATGCTAGGAGCTAACAGCAGTCGCTGCCCTGCACTTTCGTACCATGCCCCTTGGTGACCGTCGGGTATCTCCCTTCTTCCTTATCCTCTGACTACACTGTGTTCGGAGATTTTCGGTGACCACCGACGAGGAACTGAACGTACTCGACACGCAGTTGCGCCGACTGAAGATTGAGTACGAAATCTATTTCAGCAATCCCACGAAGAAGCCTCCCACCGATATTGAGTGGAAGGTGCTGGCATTGCTGCGGAAGTTCTCCGATGGCGGCCGGATGAATTTCTCCCAGCGCTTTCGCTACAACGAAATGGCGCAGCGGTACGCTATCTACAGCGATTTGTGGCGCAAGAAATCGCGAATTCGCGAGGAAGGTTACCGGCGTCCCCAGGACGCTCTTCTTTCAGTCCAGGGAGTTCGGACCACGGATGACGCGAAGCCGCAACATCCGAAAGCATACGGAGTCAACGCCACCGGAGCTGCCGCCGCAACAGCGCCCCAACCTTTCGTTCTGCACAATAATGTGGATTCGGCCGAGCGAGAGCAGGTTGAACGCCTGTATAACACGCTAGTGGCCGCCAAGAAGAAAGCCGGCGAGAAAGTTAGCGGCAACATCGACTCTTTCGCCGCGTTTGTGCAGAAGAAAACGCAGGAAATCCGCAAGCAATATCACTGCGACGCCGTCGAGTATTCCGTCGAATTCGCCGACGGCCATGCCAAGTTGAAAGCCAAGGCCAAAAGCTAAAGCCAAAGCCAAAATCAGACCGCATCATTTCTGTTGCTTGATCGTTCCGTCCACTTCAATCGCATAAACGTGCTTGTCCGGCGTGCCGATGAACTCGGGAATGGACGGACGTCGATTGAGCACGTGGAACACATCCGAATCTTCAATGTCATCGTTCAGGACATGCGTGTGATAGCCGCCGGTGGCGGTCTGCCCGGCTGGCAGGTCGTTCTTCTTCTCGATGATGGTCTTGTGCATCTGGCGTTTCGCCACGATGGTACCGCCGTCCTGGGTGACGGTGTATCGCACGTCTCCCCCTAACGGATAAACACCGCTCGTGGTCTGAGCGGGCAAGAAGTAAACGTAAAGCTCCCCACTGTCGGTGGGCAGAATGTACTGGTTATAGGGGCGGGATGGCTTCCCAAAATCCTTCCAAGTAGTCGCCATCGCTTTCGCTGCCTCAAAGTAAAATCCCTTGTCCTCCTCTGGAGGATCGATCTTCTTGGCCGTGAACTGTTCCGGGGTGGCGCCTTCCGACGCCTTATACACGATAAGAAACTTGTCGCCCTGGGGGCTCATCCGCCCAAAAGCGACCTCCCATTTGCCGCCGTGGTAGTGCGCCAGGTAAAGCGGCGCGGAAGGGAAATCCGCCTTGAGAGCTTCCACCGCATCCGTGGCATGCGAGGCGGCGACATCGTATTCCTCTAGCATCCGCCCGCGTGCGGTCGTCCCCGCCAGATCCGCCGGGGACGGTGTGGTTCCCGATGGTCTCGCCTCTTGGGTCCACATCAGGCTCGCGGAAAGTAATGGCAGCAGCAGGATTTTTCGTATCATTCGATTCCCCAAGGTCGTAATTGTACATGCACCGCAACCGCCTTCCGCCGTCATTCGGCGAATGTCGACGGTTCCAATTGCAAGGGGAACGCCCCGCGCCTGCGCCCTCTGCTGTTAGAATTTTCAGTCATCCATTCCTGCACGAACCAGGCAAGAGGCTCCGTCATGTCCCTTTCTCATAAAATTCAACGCGCGATTCTGAGTGTCACCGATAAGACCGGACTAGTCGATTTTGCCCGCCAGCTCGCGTCGTGCGGAATCGAACTCATCTCCACGGGTGGCACCGCCAAGCTTTTGCGTGATGCCGAAATCAAGGTCATGGATATTTCCGAGCTCACCGGTTTCCCCGAGATGCTCGATGGCCGCGTCAAGACGCTGCACCCGAAGGTGCATGGCGGCATTCTCCACCGCCGGGAAGATCCCAAGCACGTCGCCGCCGTTGCCGAGCACGGTATCTCTCCCATTGATCTAGTGGTCGTGAATCTCTATGCGTTTGAGAAGACGGCGGCCAAGCCAAACGTGGGTTTCGAAGAATTGATCGAAAACATCGATATCGGTGGCCCTTCCATGATTCGCTCCGCCGCGAAGAATTTTCATGATGTTGCGATCGTAACGTCACCTGCCGATTACAGCTCGATCGCGGACGAGCTCGCGCGTTCCGGTGGTAATCTTTCGCTCCCGACCAAGTGGCGGCTTGCGCAGAAGGCTTTCGCGGTGACCGCGGCGTACGATTCAGCGATCGCCACCACGCTTGAACGCGTGAACCCCGATCATTTTCAGCTCAAGGCAGAAACAGGCTTCCCACCCACATTGCGGTTTTCGTTTCACAAAACCCTCGATCTTCGTTACGGAGAAAATCCGCACCAGAAGGCTGCGATGTACTCCGACGGCTCGGGCATCGGTGTGGCGAATGCACGCCAATTGCAAGGCAAAGAACTCTCTTACAACAACATCGTCGATTTGCAGGCAGCCTGGGATCTCGCCCAGGAATTCGAGGAACCGGTTTGCGCCATCATCAAGCACACCAATCCTTGCGGTGCGGCGACCGGCAAGAGCCTCGCTGAGGCTTACGTCCGCGCGCTTGAATGCGATCCTGTCTCGGCATTCGGTGGAGTAATTGGCGTGAACCGCAACATCGATGCCTCCGCGGCCGAAGAAATGCATAAGCTGTTCCTGGAGGTTATCGCCGCTCCCTCCTTCGATGAAGCCGCCAAAGCCAAGTTCGCCTCGAAGAAAAATCTACGCCTGGTCGAAGTGACACCCGCCAATCAGAAATGGGTGCTGAAGAATGTTTCCGGCGGCATGCTTGTGCAGGATGCAGATGTTCGTCCGCTGCAGGATGTCGATCTTAAAGTCGTGACGAAACGCGCGCCAACACCGGAAGAACTCCGCGCTCTATTGTTCGCGTGGAAGGTTTGCAAGCATGTGAAGTCCAATGCCATCGTCTATGCGCGTGACGGGCAAACCGTTGGTGTGGGCGCCGGACAGATGAGCCGCGTCGACTCCGCCAAGATCGGCGCCATGAAAGCCCAGCTTCCTCTCAAAGGCACGGTCGCTGCCTCTGACGCCTTCTTCCCATTTCCCGACGGCGTTGAAGAAATTGCCAAAGCCGGCGCCACCGCCATCATCCAGCCCGGTGGCTCGCAGCGCGATTCAGAAGTCATCGAAGCCGCAGACCGCCAAGGCTTAGCCATGCTGTTCACCGGTGTTCGCCATTTCCGGCACTGAGCAAAGCCTGAACCCTTGAACGCTCCCGCTGGCAACCCCGCTCCACGCCAGTGGAATCCAAGTATTCGCGCCCACTGGGAGGAGTTCGACGTACCGCTTGACCGGAAGCCGTTGGTTGCCCTTGGGCTGTTTGCTGCTGTGCAGTTGCGCGACGTTCGCCTCTCTCGGCGGAGATGAATCCTCCGTTCAGTCCGATGCCGGCCGCATGCAGGCCCGCTCCCTGAAAACCACCCGCTCGGGTGCATTCTCATTCCACGAAATTCAAACGACCGCCGGCACAGCTGTCCGCGAGTATGTTTCGCCCGCCGGGATAGTTTTCGCTGTTGCCTGGAAGGGACCTTGGCGTCCGGATCTTCAGCAGTTGCTTGGAGCCCACTTCGCCGAATATCAGACAGCCATTCAGGACCCGAACCGACGTCCGGCTCACGGTCCGACGACCATTCAGGTGCAGAATCTGGTCGTCCAACTATCGGGGCACATGCGGGACTACTCGGGGCGCGCTTATCTTACCGACCAGCTTCCCGCTGCTGTCGACCTGGAGACGATCCACTGAAGACTCGTCTGACTTTGCGGTCCTTAGCTTTTCCGGCGCTTCTTGCGGCAGGAGTCATTGGAATCGCCTGCGGTGGCGGCAGCTCTCATCAGAACAACGCCATCACTCCTCCAGGCTCTTCCGCCAACGTGCAGGCGATCGTGGTGAATTCCGGTCCCGCGGGAAATTACGCGAACGGCGTTTTCACGAGTGTCACTGTCTGTGTGCCCTCGTCCAGCACGTGCCAGACCATCAACGGGGTTCTGGTCGATACCGGGTCTTTCGGTTTGCGGCTGCTGAGTTCCGCTGGGGGAGGAGCGCTCACGATGTCGCTGCCTCAGCAAAACGGAAGCAACGGTAATCCAGTCGGAGAGTGCGCCGAATTCGTGAGCGGTTTTACCTGGGGACCGGTTGTGACTGCGGATGTGCAGATTGCCGGAGAGAAGGCCTCGGCCGTGCCGGTGCAGGTGATCGATCCCTCATTCTCTTCGGTTCCGCAATCATGCAAGTCCTCTGGCGTGCCCGAGCAGGACACCCTCCAGCAACTAGGCGCGAATGGGATTCTCGGAGTCGGGCCGTTCCTCCAGGATTGCGGTGGTGCCTGCACTCAGAGCGGTAGTGCCAATCCCGGGATTTATTTTGAATGCGCCTCCGGATCGTGTCAGGTCGCTCAGGAGGCCCTTGCGCAGCAAGTCTCGAATCCCGTGGGCGGCTTCGCCACCGACAACAACGGTGTCATCGTCGAACTGCCGTCGTCGCTGGGTGCCGCCGCCAGCCTGAGCGGATCCTTGGTGTTCGGCATTGGTACCGAATCGAACAATGGCATGGGAAGCGTAACCGTATTTCCAATCAACGCGAACGGCGACTTCACGACTTCGTATAGCGGGCAATCCTATCCCGGGTTCATCGATAGCGGGTCCAATGCCTTGTTCTTCTTGAACACCGCACAGACCTCGCTGCCCTCCTGCACGAACGATGACAGCTTCTATTGTCCATCCTCGACAGCCAACCTCTCGGCAAGGGACTCATCCGGGAGCGCCAGTGCGACTGTCCAATTCAGCGTCGCCAATGCAAATAGCCTGTTCGGTAACTCGGCCGATTTCGTCTTTGGGACCCTGGCGGGTCCAAACCCCGGAACTTTTGACTGGGGATTGCCTTTCTTCTTTGGACGCAACGTCTTTACCGCCATCGAGTCTCACAGCACACCAGCTGGTCAGGGTCCATTCTGGGCCTTCTAGCACAACAGATTGGTGGGGGGCGCACAACACAACTGGCCCTGTACTTTGGAGCATTGAATTCAAGATTCGCTGGGCCAGACTAGTTCCCCATATTTCTCGCAGCGGGTTAGAATAGAAGAACCTTTCCCCCGGCGGTTTTGCATCCAACTAGCCTGAGGTCCTTTGGGAACGCGCATCAGCGCAGTTAGGTCGAGCATGAAGAGAATTTTTCATTTGTTTTTATTGACATTGGTGGTGGCTGCGGTTGCCGCCGGGCAAACCAGCTCCTCCGACAAGTCAGTGGAGGCCGCGCCTCAGTCCGCCGCCTCCCAGTCCACCCATAAGCAGGACCGCGGCGCGGCGTACTACCACTACGCGCTGGCCCACATGTACGAGGAGCAGGTGACGGTCTATGGCCGCAGCGAAATGGCCAATAAGGCGATCGACGAGTACCGTCAGGCCATCGATGCTGATCCCTCCTCCGAGTTCCTTACTGCCGGCCTGGCAGAGCTTTACGTAAAAACCGGGCGCATCCGCGACGCCGTTCTCGAAGCCCAGGACATCATCAAGCGCGATCCCAAAAACCTTGAAGCTCACAAGCTTCTTGGCCGGATTTACCTTCGCTCCCTCGGCGATATGCCGGGAGGCAATGGCTCCGACAATGTTCTGAAACTTGCCATCGAGCAGTATGAGGAAATCGTCAAGCTCGAGCCCAACAACGTCGATGATCACCTTCTTCTTGGCCGGCTCTACCGCCTGAACAACGATCTGCAGAAGGCGGAAGCAGAACTGAAGACCGCTATCAAGATCGATCCCGGCTCCGAAGAAGCAGTCACCACGCTGGCCATGCTCTACACCGATGAGGGCGATACTTCACACGCCCTGCAGGTGCTGAGTTCGGTGCCCGACGCCTCCCGTTCCGCCAAGCTCTATTCCGCGCTGGGCGCAGCTTACGAACAGCGCAAGGATTACAAGAGCGCGGTCGATGCCTACCGACATGCCGTGATTCTTGACCGCGACAACCTCGATGCTATCCGCGGCCTCGCCGAAAATCTGATGAATGACGGCCAACTCGAAGCCTCGCTCGAGCAGTACAAGGTCATCGTTGATTCCAACCCCGAAGACGCACAGAGCTATGTGCGCATGTCGGAGATCTACCGCCGTCAGGCGAAGTACGATCAGGCGCTGGAGTGCCTGAAGAAGGCCGACACGCTCGTTCCCGACTCCGCCGAGGTGTCCTACAACATGGCCGCCGTCTATCAGTCGCAAGGCCGCTACGACGACGCCATCAAGCTGTTGCAAGACCTCCTGAAGAAATCCGATACCAGCGCCGCCGATCGTAATAACCGCGCCATCTTCCTTGAGCGTCTGGGGATGATCTATCGCGAGCAGGAAAATTACACGGCTGCGGTCGACACCTTCCGTAAGCTCCTTGCCCTGGGCGACGAAAACGCCCGTGGCGGTTATCAGGAAATCATTGATACCTACCGCGAAGCCAAGCAGTGGCCCCAGGCCACAGCGGTCGCCAAGGAAGCGGTTCAAAAGCTGCCCAATGACCGCGACCTCCGCATGGTGCTGGACGCCCAGTTGGCTGACACCGGCGAGATCGACAGCGCCGTCTCGGATGTGCGTGGCATGCTCAAGGGTGGCCCCGAAGATCGCGAAGTCTACCTGCGCCTGGGAATCATCGAAACTCGCGCCAAGCATTGGAAGGACGCGGAAGACGCCTTTGCGAAAGCTGAGCAGCTGTCTGGCAAGGCTGAGGACAAGGCTTACGTCTACTTCCTGCGCGGAGATTTATACCAGCGCCAGAAGCGCTTCGATGATGCTGATGCTGAGTTCCGCAAGGTGCTGAATTCGATCCCGCAGTCGGATCCGCAATTCGCCGCCACGCTGAACTACCTCGGTTACATGAACGCCGACCGCGGAGTGAAGCTGGACGAATCGCTCACCTTCATCAAGCAAGCCCTCGTTGCCGAACCGACCAATGGCGCCTATCTCGACTCGCTCGGATGGGTCTACTTCAAGCTCGGCAAATACGATTTGGCGGAAGAGAGCCTAACCAAGGCCGCCGTCCACATGGGCGCGGACCCGACCGTGCAGGAGCATCTCGGCGACCTCTACCAGAAAACTGGCCGACTGAAGATGGCCGCAGCCCACTGGGAGCGGGCCGTGCAAGAGTGGAACAAGACGGTTCCCGCCGAAGTCGATTCCGATGCCTTTGCCAAAGTCCAGCAAAAGCTCGACGCGGCCAAAGTCAAATTGGCGAAGGAAGACTCAGACAAGACAAACCAGTAACTAACACTCAGTATCCGGCTGAAGAACGCGCCCCGTAAAGGCGCGTTTTTTCTTGGTGTAAGCGTGCCGCAAGGAACGACGCATCCCGCGCGCTTTTTCCATCTCGGTACTCGGTACTGAGAAGTGGGTACTGGCAACTGGCAACTGGGTACTGACAACTCTTGCTAGACTTTCCCGGATGCCTGCCGAGAAAGAAATCGTCATCCGCCAAGCGATTCGAAGCGATATTCCTGAGATTCTCCGCCAGCGCCGCCGCATGTACGAAGACATGCATTACACCGACGCACACGCGCTCGAAAAAATGGCGGCTCTCTCTGCGGAGTATCTGAAGACCGCGATCACGAACGGCTCTTTCTACGCCTGGCTCGCCTGCGCAAAGGAACGGCCGATCGCCGGAGGCGCAGTCATCGTCAATCCGTGGCTCGCGCACCCCTACGATCTCGAGTGCCGCCGCGCCACGATTCTCAACGTCTACACCGAGCCCGAATACCGCCGCCAAGGCATCGCGCGCCTGCTGATGCAGACGATGATCGCCTGGTGCAAAGAAGCAGGCCTGGCCCGCGTCACCCTGCACGCCAGCGAAGACGGCCGACACCTCTACGAATCTCTAGGCTTTGAGCAAAGTAACGAAATGCGCCTGACCCTCCGCAAATAGAGGTTGTGGAAGGCGCGACCGAGAGATGTTGTGGAAGAGCGGCCCTTCAGGGCCGCGTTAGAGCGTAGGGTAAAGCCCTTTTGGGGGGAGGAGGGCCGAGAACACAACAGCTTTTGATAAACTTCATCCATGCTGGCGCCTTACGCGGTGCAAGTCGAGCACTCCCGCGGACGCCGCTTCCCAGAACTTCCTCACCCTTACCGCAACGATTTCCAGCGTGACCGCGACCGGGTCATCCATGCGCGCGCCTTCCGCCGCCTGGAAGCTAAGACGCAGGTTTTCACCCGCCGCTACAGCGATCACTTCCGCAATCGCCTCACTCACACGCTGGAGGTTGCGCAGATTTCGCGCACGATCGCCGGAGCTCTCGGCCTTAATGTCGACCTCGCGGAAGCTCTCGCGCTCGTCCATGACATCGGCCACCCACCTTTTGGACACGCAGGTGAGAAGGCCCTCGATGCACAGATGCGTCAACACGGCCTCTTCTTCGATCACAACGTGCACGCGCTCCGTATCGTCGAGGATTTCGAGCAGCGGTACGCGGCCTTCCGCGGGCTGAACCTTACGTTTGAAGTTCGCGAAGGCATCATCAAGCACTCACGCGATTACGACCCAAAGGCCCACCCGGAGCTTGCCGAATATCTCCTCGATCAGCGCCCGCCAGTGGAGGCGCAGCTCATCGACCTCGCTGACGAGATCGCCTACAACACCGCTGACCTGGACGACGGTTACGAGTCGCACCTGCTTTCGGTGGAAGAGGTCCGGGAGGGCGTCACGATTTTTGGGGCGTACTTCACTGAAGTTGAGCGGATTTATCCCGAAGCTGCCGCCAAGCTGAAATTCAACGAAGCCTTGAAGCGGATGCTGAACCGCCTCGTCGACGACTTGATCCGTAACACGCGCCGCCGCGCCGGCGAAGCTGGTGTGAACAGCGTCGCTGATGTCCGTTGCTATCCCACCCGTTTGGCCGCTTTCAGCCCGACCGTCGATGCCGAGCGTCAGCAGGCCAAAGATTTTCTGTATGAGAACCTCTATTTCAGCCCAGCCCTCGCCGACGAGAAAGATGACGCCGAGCAAATCGTGGGCGACCTGTTTGCCTTCTGGATGGAAAATCCCGGCACCCTTCCCCAGAACTATCAGGAAAAAGCCAAACTCGAGAGCGAGTCGCTACCAAGGGTGATCTGCGACTACATCGCCGGCATGACCGATCACTTCATTTCGGAGCAATACGAAAAACATTTCGGTGGATGACACGGGTCAGCACGATACGGATGAGGCAAGAGTCGCTCCGTATGGTTCTGTGCGCTCCGGGATGACAGATATCTTCGGCTGCACGAGACGATTCAAAACACGCCACTCAATCGCCGGATCCCCTCCTCAATCTGATGTTCTGTCATCCGCGAATACCCCAGCAGAAACGCCGCTCGCGAGGATTTTCTAAGATAGTACGTCGAGATCCCGTAGACGCCAACGCCGCGCTCTGCTGCAGCGGCAACCACATCATTCTCGCGGAGACGCTGCTTAGGCCACACTACCAGATGGGCTCCAGCTCCGTCTCCGCTCACCTCGACTCGCTCGCCAAAGTGAGCACCAATGGCCTGCAGTAAAACGTCGCGCCGAGCCGCATTTCTCCGCCGCACTCGCCGCAGATACCGCTCATACATGCCGCTCGTAATGAATTCGGCCAGTGTCTCCTGTTCGAGCGTCGCGGTATGCCGGTCGCACAGCCACTTCGCTGCTGTGAACGCCGCAACCAGCCCCTTCGGCGAAATCAGGTACCCGATGCGCAACGAAGAAAACACTGTCCGCGAAAACGTGCCGATATAAATGACCCGGCCTTCGCGATCCAGCCCCTGCAGCGACTCGAGCGGCTGCCCCTGGTAGCTGAATTCGCCATCGTAATCATCCTCTACGATGACGCCGTTTCTGCGCTTCGCCCACTCGAGCAGCGCCAGCCTCCTCGCGAGGGGCAGGATCGCGCCGGTTGGAAACTGATGGGAAGGAGTTACAAAAACAATGCGCGTGCTCGCCCCGATGCGCTCGGGATTCAGGCCCTGCCGATCCACCGCTACAGGCAGCAGTCGTCCCCCGGCGGCTCGCAAAACCTCGCGCGTTCCCTGGTATCCAGGATCTTCAATCGCCACTCCATCGCCACTCCCAATCAGAACCCGCGCAATCAGATCGAGAGCCTGCTGGGAGCCGTTCACGACGATCACTTGGGACGCATCGCAAACGACTCCGCGCGACCGCCTCACATGGCTCGCAATCGCCTCGCGCAATCCCGCCACCCCGGCAGCAGGCCCATAATCCAGCTCTGAAACCGGAGCGGTCCGCGCGCAGCGCAGAAGCATGCGCCGCCACATTTCGAAAGGAAATGTTTCCAGGTCGCTTCGCCCGTATGCGAAGTCGTACGGCAGCTTGCGCGGCCCGTGGCTGGGAACATTCATCCGAGTCCATGCCGCCTCTGCCGCCGATCCGAAACGCGAGATCGGTAACCTCGCGCGTTTCTCTGGCCGTGCCGGCCGCCCCTGCGCCATCCCGCTTGAGACGTAAGTCCCGGACCCTGGCCGCCCCACAGCGAAGCCCTCAGCCAGCAATTGATCGTAGGCGGCAAGGACAACCGTTCGAGAGACGCCCAGTTCTTCGGCCAGTTCTCGTGTAGACGGCAGCTTTTCACCGCCTTGTAACGCGCCCAACAAAATGGCCTCGCGCAGGCGGCCGTATATCTGCCGAAACAATGTCCCGCTGTCTTGTGAAAGTGGTATCGCAAAATTCACGGAAAGTGGTGCTTCAAAAATACCACATCAGCCGTCATTCTGAATGTGAGCACTTCATTCTGCCAGGGACCAAGAGCCAAATCAGTCACCTCAGCACAACAGTGCCCGGGGGACGAAACGCGATCGACGAGTCCCCCAGGAGAGATTCCAAATGCCAAAACGTCATTGTTGTTTACCAGCTCTACTCGCGGGCACGTTGCTCGCTTTATTAACCTCCATGCCAGCCGCCGCCCAGCCGAAGCCCGAACTTCACGATGGCCAGCATGACTTCGATTTCGAACTCGGCTCATGGAAAATCCACCTGAAGCGCCTCTTGAATCCGCTAACCGGGTCCAGTAGCTGGCAGGAATTTGACGGCACATCGGTCACGCGAAAAGTCTGGAACGGCCGGGCCAATCTCGAGGAGTTCGAAACCGACGGCGCCGCCGGCCACATCGAGGGCCTCACTCTCCGCCTCTACAACCCGCAATCCCGCCAGTGGAGCCTCTACTGGGCGAACGCCAAAGACGGCATCCTGAATCAGCCAACTATTGGAGAATTCAAGAACGGTGTCGGCGAATTTATCGACCAGGAACCGTACAAAGGCCGAAGCATTCTCGTCCGATTCCTCTGGTCCGCCATCACTCCGAACTCCGCGCACTTCGAGCAGTCGTTCTCGGACGATGGAGGCAGGACCTGGGAAGTGAACTGGATCACTGATCAGACCCGCGTCAGCGACGATCCCGCCCCAACGGATTCCGCCGCGCCAAAGAATCCGCAAACTGCCGCTGACGATCCTGCGCACAATTTTGATTTTGAATTCGGCGCATGGAAAGCCCATCTCCGGCGCCTGTTGCACCCGCTTACAGGTTCCGACACATGGACGGAATACGATGGTACATCGGTCGTCCGGAAAATCTGGAACGGCCGCGCCAATCTGGGAGAGCTCGAAGTCGGCAATGCGACCACGCACATCGAAGGTTTAACTCTCCGCCTCTATCACCCGCCGTCTCATCAATGGAGTCTTTACTGGGCCAGCAGCAGCGATGGCGTCTTGAACGTTCCAACTGTCGGAGAATTCAAGGAAGGCCGCGGAGAATTCTTCGACCAGGAGGATTTCCAGTCGAGGTCCATCTTTGTACGATTCGTTTTCTCTGATGTCAGCTCGAACTCGTTCCGCGCAGAGCAGTCGTTTTCAATCGATGGAGGGAAGACTTGGGAGACGAACTGGAGCTCCACCTTCGCGCGCCAACAATAAAGACGGCCGTATCCGACCCTCTTCAGAGTCCGATTGGCATCTTCTCTTTGTTCAAGCCATGGGTGGAAGAGCGAACCGTAATGCGGCGTCAGAAAACGTGCAAGAGCGGCCCATCAGGGCCGCGTCGGGGCGCGAAGATCAATGGCCTTTAGGGCAAGCGGAATAAGATCCCCACCCTATTCCCCCGCCACCCGCGCCACAACATCAAACAAGACCCTCGGCCCACGCCGGACCTCATCCACCCGGATCCGTTCATCATTCCCGTGCTCCGATTCTCCTTCGTCAGCGGTCGCCGCATACGGATTGAATCCATAAGACACGATGCCGAGCGGTCGATAACACTGATTCTCCGTGTAGCCGCTCGTGATGTGCGGCACTACCGGCGCGTCCGGGAAATACCTCCCCGCAACTTCACGGATCGCCCCGAACAGGGCATTATCGGTTCCGGAGTAATTTGCTACCCGAAATCTCGCATCCAGCGGTTCGATCGTCACATCTGGATCTTCGACGACCTGCCGTAGCGATTCCACCAGAGCGTTTGGGTCTCCGCCGGGCAGCACTCTAACATCAAGATTGGCCCAAGCTTCTGACGGGATCACATTCGTTTGCTCCGATCCCCCCAGCATCGTCAGCGAAATGGTGTCACGCAGCAGAAAGTTCAGGGACTCGTCCCGCTCCACCTCGTCCTGAAAGCGTTTTTCCCCGATCGCCTTTCGAATATCGCGATACCACGCCGCCCGCTCTCCCGTCTGGTAGGGTGCCATCGCGCGCAGGAATTCATCCACAACCGGCAACACCCTCATGGGGGTTCGATACGCCAGAATGCGATCCAGGGCCCGCACCAGGCGATTTGGGGCCGAATCCGGGTTTGGTCGCGATCCATGCCCGGGACGTCCGTGGGCGACGACGTGTAGCCAGTAAGTCGTCTTCTCGCCCACGTCGACACCCACGTATTTCACATGCCCGTTCTCCAGCGGATTCTCGCCACCCTCGGTGATCAGGAACTCTGCATTCTCCAGCAAGTCACGGTGACTCGCGATGAACCAGTCCGTTCCGGTATCGCCTACCTCTTCGTCGGCCACGGCGAGGAAGATCACGTCGCGATCAAGAGCAACTTTCTCGCGCTTCAGCATGATCATCACCATCAACTGGGCGACGCCCTCATCCTTCATGTCCTGTGCGCCTCGGCCGTATATATATCCATCCCGAATCTCTCCGCTGAAAGGCGGTACTTTCCAGTGCATCGGGTCGCTCGTCACCACGTCTGTGTGGTTCAGCAGGATCAGGGGCCGTTTAGCCGCGCCGTCGGCACAGGTGTGCGGGATGCGTGCCCACAAGTCTCCTCGCCCTGGCTCATATTCGAATTCGCGGGTTTCGATTCCTTCTCCGTCAAGAATCCTCTTGTAGAACTTCACCGCGCGCATCTCGTTCCCGGGCGGGTTCGTGGTGTTGATGCGCAGGTACTCCTGCATCCAGGTGACGGCTAATCCTGAATACTGCTCGAGATGATCAACGGAGATGCTTGCCGTCGCTGCAACCGGTTTGCGGGCGTCAGTAACGTGCGCCGGAGACGAGAGTGAGACACAAAGCGTCCCGACGACGACTCCCAGCTTTAGGCGGCTTTGAACCACGGGCTGTATTCTCATCCCTGCGTCCGGCTAATATGGGTAACGTGACTTCCATTTTGCACGCAGTTTTTATATCAGGTTCGCCAAAATTACCTTGCAAGTTCACGGAATTCCATTGAACCACGCGCTAAGTAACTGTATATAAAGTAGTTGGAGTGGTGCCTTTCTCGCCCGATTTGGCATCTTAGATGTATTGGGGATAGTGGCACATGCATCCCCGTGCTCGAGGTCAATCGCAGCGTCAGCGCTGGCCTGGCATAGCCCAAACAGCTAGCCTTCATCATTCAGGGACGCTATTAAATTTTTTGCACGCGTTGCGCGTGCAGGTGTGGAGCCCAAACGCTCCCCCAACTTGGAGGAAGCCGTTATGAAGAATCGTCTGCTTATTGCTTTGCCGCTGGCCGGATTGCTTGCCCTGCCCCTCGCGGCCCAGAACAGTGCGCCCAACCAAAGTCAACCAGCCGCGTCCTCGACGTCGTCAGACAACGGGAACGCCACCGGCAAGGCGCCTCTTGCGCCGCCGTCGCGGGAGGGCTTCTGGGGGCGCATCAATCCCTTCGCCCGTAAGAACTATGTGAAGCGTCAGACCGAGCCCATCCGCGATCGCGTCAACGAGCTCGATGAACTGACCTCCGCCAACAGCAAGCAGATCAAAGATACCGACCAACGCGCGCAGGCCGGCATCAAGCTTGCCTCGGATAAGGCCAACGAAGCCGATCAGCACGCGATCGACGCCGGCAACAAGGCGACCGCTGCGCAGCAGTCAGCGCAGCAGGTCACGACTCGCGTCCAGAACGTCGAGAACGTTGTCAGCAATATCGATCAGTACAAGGCTTCGAATCAGACCGAAATCCGCTTCCGCCCTGGACAGACCGTCCTCAGCAAGAATGCCAAGGACGCTCTCGACCAGATGGCTACCGGCGTAAAAGGCCAGCACGGATATATCTTCGAAGTGCAGGGCTTCTCGTCCGGCAAGGGACAGACTGCAATTACCACCTCGCAGAAGATGGCCGAGTCCGTCGTTCGCTACTTGGTGCTGACGCATGACATCCCGGTCTACCGGATCTACCTCGTCGGAATGGGCAATGCGCCGGCTCCGACCACGGACGACTCCGCGAAGAGCAAGCACATCAGCGGCGGCCGCGTGGAGATCAGTTTGCTGAAGAACGATCTCGAGCAACTCTCGAGCAACACCGGAGCCCCGATGTCGAACGATCAGCAGCAGCAACCCAAGTAAGAAAGCTGGCGTAGGCCCGCGGAAATGAAGTTGATGAGGGCGCCCGGTCGGCGCCCCAGTCCTCCCCCCAAAGTGCAAAGCCCCTCGCAAGAGGGGCTTTTTCTGTTTTGCGCGGCATTCGCGGAACAGTCGATCTTTATAGAACCCGAGCGTCGGCCCAAGGTCTGCATCTCTCCCTAACCTAATAGGTTCTATACTGCTCCCAGAAAAAGGAGCCCGGACAGCAAGTGAATTTCTACAACTGGCTTCCACCCGAAGCTGTTCAGATTGTCCTCGTCCTCTTTCTGTCATTCCTCATTGGGCTTGAACGCGAAGAGCACAAGACCAACGCCCCGGCCTTCTCTTTTTTCTACTCCTTCGGCGGAGTGCGTACGTTTCCCCTGATCGGATTCATCGGATATTCCATCGCCATGCTTTCGGGCACTCAACTCCTTCCGGTGGCGATCGGCTTTCTTGTGATTGGCGCGTTCTTGTTGCTGTCGTATTGGCACAAGCTCGCCGCTTCCGCCGCTGGCGGCGTCACTTCAGAGATGTCGGGCCTTACCACTTACCTCGTCGGCGCACTCATCTTCTACAACCACTACTGGATCGCCACCGCTCTTAGCGTTGCGAGCCTGCTTCTGCTCGAACTGAAAACAGTTTTGGAGCGGCTCGCCAGCCGCACCGCTCCACAGGAGATTCTTACCTTTGCCAAGTTCCTGCTCCTGTCGGCAGTGATTTTGCCCATCCTGCCCAATCAGGACTTCACTCCATTTCACCTCAATCCCTTCAAAACATGGTTGGTTGTCGTCGCGGTCAGCGCAGTCTCCTACGGCAGCTATGTTCTGCAGAAAGTAACGAAAGAACACGGCGGAGTCGTTCTAGCCGCTTTCCTTGGCGGCGCCTATTCGTCCACTGTCGCTACGGTAGCGATGTCGCGCCGTGCCAAGCGCGAACAGCGCCCGCACCTGTTCGCCGGAGGCATCCTGATCGCGTCCGGCGTCATGTACCTCCGCCTTGTCGCGCTTCTCACTCTTTTCAATCGCCATCTGGGCCTGATGCTGGCCCCAGCCTTTCTCGCCCTTGCCGCCGTTGCCATTGTCGGAGGGCTCTTGTGGTCCCGCCGTCCCGATGTGGTCGACTCCCAGATCAAGCGCGAGTTCGAACCCAACAACCCGCTCGAATTGCTCGCCGCCTTTGCTTTTGCGCTCTTTTTCCTGGCGATGATCATTGCCACGCAGCTGGCTGCGACATACCTGGGCCACGCCGGTGTCCGTATTCTCGCCGCCGTCATGGGCGTGACCGACGTGGATCCCTTCATCATGGGAATGACGCAGGCAGCAGGTACGCTGACTCCTTTTCCAGTTGCCGCGAGCGCCGTGCTGATCGCGGCCGCCAGCAACAATCTGATCAAAGGCATTTACTCGTATTTTTTTGCAGATCGGAAAACCGCGATGGAAAGCCTTCCGCTTCTGGGCGGCCTGGCAGCCGCTGGTCTGCTTCCATTGCTCTGGCTTTGATCCGGAAAAATAGTTGAGGTTGGAGTAGGGCTCAGCCTCGCCGCACAAACCGTAGCGACGCCGAATTCATGCAATAGCGCAGGCCGGTCGGCTGTGGACCGTCGTCGAATACGTGGCCGAGATGAGCATCGCACAAAGTGCAGGCCACGGCGGTGCGAACCATGCCCCACGTCGTATCCGGCATCGAAGTGACATTCTCCGCCGCAATGGGCTGCCAGTAACTCGGCCAGCCGGTGCCGGAGTCGAACTTCGTCGCCGAATCAAACAGCGCGTTGTCGCAGCAAACGCACCGATAGATTCCCGCATCGTGCAGGTTCCAGTATTTACCGCTGAAAGCGATCTCAGTATCCGCCTTGCGAGTGATGTCGAATGTGTTTTCAGGAAGCTGCTTGCGCCATTCATCGAGCGTCTTCACCACTTTTGCCTTTTGGACCACCTTCAATCGCTCGCCTGAATCGGAGAAGAGAACAACCGTCACATCTTTGGCTGCGCCCGGTATCCCTGACGCCGCCTGCGAAATCCGCGGCCTCCGCAGTTGCCATAACACGAGCCCGCCCAGCGCCGCAGCAACGGTGCCCAGAAAAGCGCGCCTTCTTATACCGACCGCACGCTCATTGTGATCCAGATCAGATTCAAACATTGCCATCATCTTTCTCGCGAAAGCATCGTCCGCAATTCAAACCGCGGGGAAGGAAATTTTTCAACTCCGGGATCGTGAAAAAGCGGCCATTCAAGACCCTCTTAGTCACTTCGCCAGGTACAACTCGGGAAACTCCTTCCGCAAATGCTCGACCTTCGGCGCGTCATTGAACAGAATGTAAGGCTGATTCGGATGCAACGCCGCATAATTCTGGTGATACGCCTCCGCCGGATAGAACGCCTGCAACGGCACCACCTGCGTCACGATCGCTCGCGAAAAAACCTTCTCCCCGTCCAGTTGCGCAATGTACGCCTCCGCAACTCGCTTCTGCTCCTCATTCGCGTAGAAAATTACCGACCGATATTGTGTGCCCTCATCCGGACCCTGCCGGTTCAACTGCGTAGGATCATGCGCCACCGAGAAGAACACGCGCAGCAATTCGCCATAAGTGATCTGCGATGGATCGTAGACGATCTGTACCGACTCAGCGTGTCCGGTATCTCCTGAACTCACCACCTCATACTCGGCTGTCTTGGACGCCCCTCCCGAATATCCCGACGTGGCGCTGATCACGCCCTTCACATGCTGAAACACGGCTTGGATTCCCCAGAAGCACCCCCCAGCCACCACTGCCGTCTGACGCCCAGGCGCCGCCGCGAGTTGTGCATCCTGAGCTGGTGCCGGCACGGGCGCCGCCGCGCTGCGTGCGCTGCAAGCAATTGAAGCCAATAACGATCCCAGCAGGATAAGGCATGTATGAACAGCAGATTGTGTCTTCATGACTCCCCCAGAACACCTGCCAGATTGGAGTGCCCCGCCGCGAAAAAGTTTCAAGCCGCAAGTGTCGGCGGACCTGATACCCCGCCCTTGCCTTTTTGTCCATAAAGGGGATAATAGCCGGTCCCCCTTCCCCCGGGAGGCCTCACATGCCGTTTCTCGCCGTTCCCCTGTGCCGCAGCGGAGCTCCGTCTTGGTCTGCAAAGTTCGTAGTTCTGGCGTCTTCCCTTTTTCTCCTCTCCGCCTTCGCCCAGTCCGCACCGCCAGCCGGCGCCGACCCAACCTATCAGGCGCTTCGCAACGTGGGCCTCGGCAGCGAGGCAGTCACCGTCAGCAATCTCGAGCTAAAGCGCGACGCCGGAACATTTCACCTGCACTCCGGCACGGTCTGCTTCGCAACTCCGGTCAATGGCAAGGTTACGGGTGCCGTGTTCGTCGGAGACGGTAACTTCGTGCTCGATCCGCCCACGGATTCCGAACGCAAGAGCCTGAAGCTGCTCACCAAAGAGAACGAGTTCAGCGAGCAGTTCGAGCATATGGTGCTCCGTTTCACCGACTCGACTTACGAGGACATCAAGCGCGCCGCCACCGCCGGCGGCAGCGGATGCGATGGCGGCCTGCTCAAAGATTCCCAGCATACGGCTCGCCACAAGATGAAGACGAATCTGGAGATCCGCATGCTGGAAGATCTCCTGGGCACCGAGCCCGGCGGCCTCTTTATCGCTTTCATCCACGGCAAGCGCTACAACGGCCAGGAGCTTTTCACCATCGATCCCCACGAATCCCGCGATCAGGTCCAGTTCATCACTTACGACGACAATAAGTTCGGGGACTGGGCCGAATTTCCTATGGCCGGCCCTCACGATCCCGCCCGTGTGGGTATGCCGATTCACATTCAGCATCATCAGCTAGAAACGACAATCGAGAAGAGCGGCAACCTCATCGGTAAGGCTCAGACGGACTTCACGGCTAACCTCGACGGTGTGCGAGTTGTCCCTCTCAATCTCTATCGCTCGCTTCGCGTCCGCACCGTCAAGGCGGAAGATGGCCAGATGCTCAACTTCATCCAGGAAGACAAGAACGAGGACGCTGATTTCGCCGTGGTCCTTCCCAAAGCGCTGGCCAAAGGCGAACTCTGCAAGATCACCACCGAATACGAAGGAAAGGAAGCCGTCAGCAACGAAGGCAACGGTAACTACTACCCGAACCCAGGAGCCCGCGATAGCTGGTATCCGAATAATGCTGGCGCAGGTCTCGGAGAATACGCCAGCTACGACATGACGTTTCGTGTCCCCAAGGGAATGCAAATCGCGGCAACAGGAGTCCGCGTCAGCGAGAGCAACGAAGGCGGGCAGAACGTGACCGTCTGGAAGAGCGAAGTGCCGCAAACTGTCGCCGGCTTCAGCCTTGGAAAATTCAAGATGGAGGAACTCAAGCTCACCAAGCCCGAATATCTGGTGCAGTCCTTCGCCAACCAGGAAACTCCAGACCGTGTGAAGGCACTTCTGCATGCCACACAAGACGATATGCCCGCTCTCGATGCAGGCGGCTTGCACGAACATCCTGAGGTTGCTCTCGGTACGATGAGCACAACCGGACTGAATAAGAAGTCGCTTGCAGAAGGACAACTTGCCATTCAGGTCTATACCGATTATTTCGGCCCATCGCTATTTAAACATCTGCAACTCACTCAGCAAACAGACTGCGGCTTCGGGCAGTCCTGGCCGGAACTCGTGTGGATTCCCATGTGCTACTACTTCGACACCACCGTCCGACATCAACTCGGAATGGACTACGGTGACCGTGGCTACTGGAAAGTTGTCACTCCCCACGAAGTTGCTCACCAGTGGTGGGGTCACACCGTTGGCTTCAACTCCGGGCGCGATCAGTGGATGAGCGAAGGTTTCGCCGAGATGTCCGCCTCGTTGTACCTCACTCTGATCGAGAAAAATCTCAAGAAATACCTCACTTTTTGGAACGATGAACGAGAACTGTTGCTGGAGAAAAATGCGCAGGGCTTTCGCGCCATCGACGCTGGCCCGCTGACCATGGGATATCGTACCAGCAACTCGCGCACGGGCCTGGATATCACGCGCCGCCTCATCTATCCCAAGGGCGCCTATATTCTCCATATGGTTCGCATGATGATGCGCGACAACCACACCGGCGATCAGCAGTTCAAAGAAACCATGCAGGACTTTGTGAAGACGTATGCCGGGAAGCCCGCTACTACCGAGGACTTCAAAGCCATGCTCGAGAAACACATGACCCCCGACATGGATCTCGACGGCAACCACAAGATGGACTGGTTCTTCAATGAATATGTCTACGGGACGCAGTTGCCGACGTACAAACTCGAGTCTTCTTTCGCCATCGGGGCCGACGGAGACGTCGTTCTCAGCCTGAAGTTGGCGCAATCGAATGTGGACGACAAGTTCGCCATGCTCGTCCCCCTCTACCTCGACCTTGGCGAAAACAACGTGTACTTCCTCGGACGCGCCCGCATGTATGGCAATAAAACCGTCGAGCAGAAGATTCCAATCAAAGGCCTGAAGACCAAGCCCCGCGCCGCAATCATCAACTACTACGACGACGTCCTGGCGTCTCCAAACTAGAGCCACCCTGAGAATCATCCTTAGAGGCTTAGCTCCAGCTACGTCTCTACAGCCATAGGCAACGCGCGCTCGCACGTACAAAACGAACCGATGCGAAAATAAAAAGGGGAGCATTCCTGCTCCCCCTTTTGAACATAAACCAACTTTACCGCGACGACCCGCCTTGCATGTCGCTCGCTCCGCCAAGCTGAAGCGCGAATGACTTCCCTTCAAAGCGCGCGCCTTCCAGGGACTTCGATCCGTCGTCATTGTTCTTGACTACGGCGGCGCTGCTCTGCGACGGAGTCTTCAGATCGACGATCTTTCCCGGCACTTTCGCTACCACGTTCTTACCCTGCAGGATGCTGACTTCCACATCGGGACCGTTGCCTTCCCACTGCAACTTGTAATCCCCGGGCTTCAGCGTGGTTCCGTTCACCGTGGTTGCGTGTGACAACTGTACGTGTTCCTTGCTTGCCGCAAATGCGCTCGAGGCCAGCAACACCGCCAACCCCAGAATCAAACTCTTTGCTACGGTCGTGAATCTCATGGCTGCTCCGCTTTCTTTCCCGCTCTTGCGGGAATCGGTTGGGGCGGCCCGGTGCACGATCGGCCCGAGAAAACGCTTGTGTTCCTGCGCCAATCGCCTACAATGCTTCACGCCGGGGCTGGACACGCAGGCCATAAGCCTGTGGTGCCGCTAATGGGTTCTCTCACCTGGGCCGCCAAACCGAGTATGAGTGAATCCCCAGCCCCGCAATCTTCTGACGGAACCCCAAATAGGCTTTTGCCTGCCTTCAATTCCTATCAGTGGTTACGTATCGTTTTCGCTTCCGGTTCCATCCGGCGATTTTTTCTGTTCATCGCCTGCATTCCCTTGGACGACGCGGAATTCGCACCGGTAGCAGGAATCGGTGTCAAAAAAGATACGTTTTTCTCTGACTCGACAACACAGTGAGAATGTTTTGTGATTGTTTTGCTGCTAGAGGCTGCGTGTTACTGATGCGTGAATGAAGGTGAGGCGAATAGCGCGCCGGATACGGAAAGGCAAGTGTCTGATCTGAATCCTCGCGTGAGATTCTCACCGTTAGGCATGCTTTGCGCCTAGTCGGCGTCTCCATGCCGCCGGTCCACCGACCATATATTCGCGGGATCTTTCTCGAACGGATAGATGTGGACCATCCAATTCAGCACGACGGGAAGAAATTTTCCCCCTGCTTCATCGCAAGCATCTTGGGTTGCGATCGATCCCTTCATTCCAAACTTTGGATCCGGGCGCGATAACTCTTCTCTCCAGTGTCCGAAGGGCGGCAGGCAGAAGTTCACATGCTCATGCCACCGTGCAACGCTCAGTGGAATCCGTTGGTCGAGATCGTCCTCCGAAAAGCTTCTGGGCGCCGTATACATCACTCCAACCAGCTTATAGTCATCGCCATGCTTTTCGTAAAGCAGAGACGTCGGATGGTCGGGATTGAAGTGCGACTTCGCTTCCGCTCCGTATTTATAGTTGCTGAAGTGATACATCGGTTGTGGCACGTTGGGCAGGAAAATCTTGAATCCATCCGCGAGCGCGGCGTGATAGTCCTGGTATTTCTCGGTGGCCTTCCGCGCTTCCTCAACGACTTTCGCCGCACGCTCGGCATCGCCCGGCTTCGCCGTCCGCAGCGCCGTCATCTTCATGTGCGGACCCATATCCATGTGACCTTCCATGGAATGCATGGCGTGCGCTTCCGCGGAACCTTCCCCTTTGTCGGAATCCATGTTCATGCCACTGTGTGCGTCGCCCGGCATGTCCATCCCGGGCATCGACTGGCTGCCCGCTGCGGGCTTCTGCGCCGGTTGCGCCTGTCCCCATGCGAGGCTGCACAACATTATGGCGCTGCATACGTGCAATGGATTCCGCATAGTGTCCTCACGATCACTATAAACCCCGAAAGTTTGAGATTGTTTCGTGAGGACACGCGATTCAAAACGCAGATTACGTTCGTAATCTCGCCGCTGACGTCAGGTCAGGATCGTCGCTTGTAATGAATGGGCCACTTCACTTCCCAGGTCTTTCCACCGTCTCGCGACACCTCCCAACTCCATTCCAGTTCGTTTGTCGTGATGTTCTTCCACACCATTCGTTGCAGCACTTTCACTCCGCCGCGTTCGGTCTCCCGTTGCAGAATCATCTGCCCGTCCTTGAACGCGCCGACAAAGTCGAGGTAACCGCCTTCATTGTCCACCCAGGTTTGTTTCCAGCGCCCGGCACTCGCATCGAAGGTGGAAACGCTGGTGCCTCGCAGGTGGATGGAATCGCCGCCTGAAAAATTCTCCTGTACCACGCACCCTTCCATGATGCGCTTGATGCTGTTGGTGCCATGACCAACTTCTCCCTGCTTTTCGCCGGGCCATGTCAGATCCCACTCGCCCAGCCAGAAATCGAGTTGCTTCTGTTGAGCGGTGGTGCATGGATTGGGAGTCGTTTGTTGTCCAAAGGTGAACGACGATAGAACTACGAAGAACGAGAGTAGTGTCAGAATTCGCTCCATGCCCTTCAGACGGCGCACTCGTCGAAACGTTAGAAGATTGGCTGCTGGCGCGGCTTTCTGATACATCTAACAGCTTGACACTCGACACGATCATCTTCCTGTTCTTCGCGGGGATGTTAGGTGCTGCTCTGAATTCCGTGGCCGGCGGCGGCAGCTTCATCGCTTTTCCCGCTCTACTGTTTACCGGCGTTCCGCCGATCCCCGCCAACGCCACGAACACGATCGCCCTCTGGGCGGGCGCCGCAGCCAGCGGCGGTGCCTACCGCAAACGCCTTGACGTTCCCCGGCGCGTCATGACGCCGCTGCTCATTGCGAGCCTGGTGGGCGGCGTTACCGGTGCGTTTCTTCTTCTCAAAACTCCAGCTCACACGTTCATGCGTGTCCTGCCCTGGCTCACGCTGGGCGCAAGTCTGCTGTTCGCCTTCGGCAAGAAGTTGGCCGGAAGACGAAAATCGGTGGTTGAACATGACGCCTCACCCGGAGGCCTGATCGCAGCCACGCTCTTCCAGCTTGCGGTTGCGGTCTACGGAGGGTACTTCGGAGGAGGCATGGGCATCGTCATGCTCGCCATGCTTGCGACCCTCGGCATGACCGACATTCACGCCATGAACGCGCTGAAGAGCGTCATGGGGTTTGTCATCAATGGAGTTGCGGTAGTCACCTTCGTCATCGCTCACGCGATTTACTGGAAGGAGGGAATCATCATGATCGCTGGCGGCATCGCCGGCGGATATCTGGGCGCCCACTACGCCCAAAGAGTCCCGCAGCCATGGATACGAACCTTCGTTGTGCTGGTAGGCGCAGGAATGACGATCTACTTTTTCTGGAAGTCGTATTGAAAAAGGTGCCCCATGGGAAGGAGTTAAGGGCGGCAGGGATCAGTAAAATGGAAAATCGCAAATCCACCCCCGCCCCCGAATGACTGCCCTACTGTATCGGCGCCGAGACATGCTCGTGCACAATCTTCCACTTCCCATCCTCGTTCTCGACCACTGCCGTCCACCGGAAGTTTCCCATTTCCACCTTCCCAGCTTTCTGCGTCATTTCGAACGCCACCGTCGATGTCAGCCACAGCAGATCGCCATACGGATGAATCGCCAGGTCATCGTTCACCGTAAACTTCGCGCTCTTATATCCCGCCAACTCCGTTGTCACACCCTTCTCGTATTCATCCCAGCTTCCATACTTCAGCGGGGCGATATCGAAAAACGTGTGCGGTCCACTCGCATAAAACGACGCTACGTTGGCCGTGTTTAGCGTGGACCAGCCATCCCACAATTTCTGGAAGTAGGCTTTGTCGGGAGCAGGGCTCGCCGGCTTCTTCATCGGAGATTTCTTCGTCTGCGCGGTAGCGCCCAAGGTGAGAGCAAAAATACAAACAGAAAGGGTAATCACACGCTTCAGCATAGATCCTCCTGAAATCCGCCGGAATTCTCGCACACCAGGACCAAACCACCAAGCCCGACCCTCCTTACGTGGCCGGCATTGCGCATAAAGTTTGACCCATAGTGAACCGCACGATAAAATAGTTAAGTTTGCCTGTACTCGCCGACCCGTTCTGGGGACGCGTGCCTTCGAGCGCAATAACGCCAAGGCGGAAAACACAGCAAGCAGAGGAAAATCAGCCGCAGCCGATAGCGCCCGTGTGCGTCCGGCTTCCAGGTTCGCGGGCTGATTGCAACGACACTTTCGGAGGCAAAAATATGTACGCGGTTATCCGCGCCGGTGGGAAGCAGTACCGGGTGGCGCCCGGCGATGTGATTCGAGTGGAGAAACTGGCCAACGGCGGACCAGTCGAGTTCCCCGTGATTGCTGTCTCAAGTGAAGAAGGCCAGGTCGCCAAAGCCGCTGACGCACGCGTCGTCGGCGAAGTTGTCTCGGAAGGCCGCGGCGCCAAAGTGCTGGTTTTCCACTACAAGCGCAAAAAGCAGTACAAGAAGATCCGTGGACACCGTCAGGCTTTCTCCGCCGTCCGTATCACCGAGATCGCATCCGGCGGCCAGAGCTACAAAGCTCCCGACCTCCCCAAGAAGGAAGCCAAGCCGAAAAAAGCTAAAGTGGAAGCGGTAAGCGAAGACGCGACCGAATCAAAGCCGAAGGCAAAGAAGAAGGCGGCTCCTAAAAAGGCAGCCAAGAAAGCCGCAAAGAAAAAATAGATTCCGTACTGGGCAAGATATTTGCCCGCACCTCGGATCAACCAAGAACTGGCAACCGGCCACTGAGAACTGATTTTTTATGGCTCATAAAAAAGGACAAGGCACTTCACGTAACGGCCGCGACTCGAATTCGCAGCGGCTCGGATTCAAGGCATTTGGCGGGCAAGTTGTCCCCGGCGGCACCATCATCGTTCGTCAGCGCGGCACTCGCGTGAAACCTGGCCTCAACGTCGGCCGCGGCAAAGACGACACCCTCTTCGCCAAGATCACCGGACGCATCAAGTTCATGGACAAAGGTTCCATGGGCAAGTTCGTCATGGTGGAACCGGTCGAAGCGAAGTAGATTCCGCCGGTAGCGGGAATTTATGCCGCGCAGTGCGGGAAGTCTGGGCTCCTGCACCCTATTTAGGAAATAAAGCCTCGCCTGATTGAGACGAGGCTTTTTTATATGCGGGTGCGACAATGTTCACGATGAACCGAAGTCTCCTCTTCATCTCGATGGCGGCGCCGCTTCTGTGCGCTGCGTTATGCCTCGCGCAAACCGCGCCGGATACGTCCAGTCCCGCTCCCCCAGATTACAAGCTGCTTCTCGCGATGGCCGCCTGTTCAGATATGCCTTGCCTCGACTCGCACCGCCTGCAGGTCGGCAACAATAAGCTGGCCAAAATCGTTTATTACGAAAAATGGATTCTTCTCGAGCACTCCAAGGCCGCTGCCGAAGGCCTGCTCCGGAATCTCCCGCAAACCGATCTCGAGCAAAGTCAGTTCATGACTCTGCGCGACTGGCATCCGGACGCCAATAAGCCCAAGGATAGCGGCCTAGCCGAGATCTACGAAAGCTGGCCTCGTTCTCTTGGCGATGCGGTTCTCGCGTTCCCGCAGTTTTTGCCCCTCTATATTCGTTACGGGCTCCTCGCGCGCCAGGATTCGCACTCCGACTACACTGGCAACGAGGAGCGGGTTTGCCACGAAGATGCATCCCGGTTTCAGGATGCCTTCTACCGGCTCGATCGCAAATCACAAACCGAGTTGCGAAAGTTTGTTTTTAATCCCGACAAGTGCCGCGCGATCTTTGTAAGCGAAGGCGATTAGACTGAAAAGGTCCTCTCGACAACGCCATGTTCATCGATGAAGCCAAAATTCGCGTGAAGGCCGGAGACGGAGGCAACGGCTGCATGGCCTTCCGCCGCGAGAAGTTCGTGCCGCGGGGAGGTCCTTCCGGCGGAGACGGCGGCAAGGGCGGCGACGTCGTCATGGAATCCAGCGAGCGCCACAACACCCTCGTCCACTTCCGCTTCAATCCCGAGTACAAGGCCGAGCGCGGACGCCACGGCGAAGGCGCCAACAAAACCGGCCGCGAAGGAGTCGATGTTCTTCTGAAAGTTCCGGTCGGCACGATCGTCTACGACGACGAAACCGGAGAGAAAGTTTTCGATTTCTCCCGGGCCGACCAGCACATCGTCATCGCTCGCGGAGGCCGTGGCGGCCGTGGCAATGCCCGCTTCGCCACTTCCACGCATCAAGCTCCGCGTGAGCATGAAGCCGGACGTCCCGGCGAAGAACGCATCTACCGCCTCGAACTCAAGCTCCTCGCCGATGTCGGCCTCGTCGGATATCCCAATGTTGGCAAGTCGACGCTGATCTCTCGCATCTCCGCCGCTCGCCCGAAAATTGCCGACTACCCATTCACCACGCTCGAGCCCAACCTCGGCGTCGTCGTGGTTGGCGATGCGAAAAACGAAATCAGCTTCGTAGTCGCCGACATTCCCGGTCTCATCGAAGGGGCCCATACCGGCGCCGGACTCGGTACCCAATTTCTCCGTCACATCGAACGTACGCGCTTGCTGGTTCAGCTGGTCGACGTCTCCGACGGAAGCGGCCGCGTGGACGTTGTGAAAGACGTGGAGGTGATCGTTGGAGAACTCAGCAGCTTCGGCGCGCACCTCGAAGACAAGCCCATGATCCTCGCCGCCTCCAAAATTGACGTAGCCAATAAAGACAAGCTGGCCGCCCTCAAGCGCTACGCCAAGAAAAAGAAGCTGAAGCTCTACGAAATCTCAGCCGTAACCGGCAAAGGCATCGAAGCCCTGAAATTCGCCATCGCCGAAGAGGTCCAGGCGCTAAGAGAACTCGAAGCCCAAGCCGCAACAACGCCCACCGTAGAGACGTAGCTAAGCTACGTCTCTCTTGCCGTCCTGTATCTTCGTCAGCCCGGGTGTCCCATTTCTCGCGCGAAATGTGCGCCAGAAGTGGAGGCTTTCGAATTACGTTTGCCTTCGCGCACCTTAGTGTCCTTTGTGGTTATCGATTAAGCCTTACCCAACGAAAAAGGCGGCCCGAAGGCCGCCTGTCCTGCAAACGACCCAACGTCTACCGATGCGCCATCGCGGGCTCATGCGATTCTTTGCCTGTCTTGAACGCCGCGTAGCGCTTGTTGATCTCGTCCCAATTCACGACATTCCACCACGCGCCCAGATACTCCGGGCGCCGGTTGTTATACTTCAAATAATAGGCGTGTTCCCACACGTCATTTCCGAAGATGGGATACAGCCCCTGCGAAATCGGATTGTCCTGGTTCGGCGTCGAAATAACCTGCACTTCGCCGTTCGGCTTGCCCGCCAGCCAGACCCATCCACTGCCAAACTGCTTGGTCCCGGCGTCGTTGAACTTCGCCTGGAAATCCTTGAAATTCCCAAAAGTCTTGTTGATTACTTCCGCGATCGGCCCGCTCGGGTCGCCGCCGCCCTTCGGCTTCATAATCTTCCAGAACATCGTGTGATTTACATGCCCGCCGGCATTGTTGCGCACGGCGCCGCGAATGTCCTCGGGGATCGCATTCAGGTCGCGGATCAGGTCTTCCGCGGTCTTCCCGGCCAGATTCGGATGCTTCTCCAATGCGGCATTCAGGTTTTTCACGTACGCGCCGTGGTGCATATCGTGGTGCAGCGTCATCGTCTGCTTGTCGATCGTCGGCTCCAGCGCGTCATACGGATAAGGCAACGGGGGTAATTCATGTGCCATAAATGGATATCCTCCAGGTTTTAGAGATGAGAGGAAGCAGCGTTTCGATGCAGCGGATTGAGAATTCAATTATATCGCACAGGTATCGAGGGATTTTCCAAGAGCATAGCGATTCGACGATGTTTCTCGAATGCAAGAGGTTGGAAGGAGAAAGATATGCGTCATACCGAGCTCAGCCGCAGTACAGGCGAACCGAGAGATCTCCCTATCAGCCGAAGCCTGGGGTTATCCAACTGGGTGCCCCACCTCTGGCCGAAGAAGTTGCCAGAAGTGGGAGCTGTGTTCTACGAGCATCCGCTCGTGCTTCCGCAGCTCATGCACCGGTAGCAGCTCCCGTTCCGCGTCATGATGCTGCCGCAGAAACTGCAAGTCGGCGCGTCGCCTAGGTCGACGATACTCGACAGCGCGTCGGCCGCATGGACAGAACCAGGATTCACGGGCCGGGAATCGGCGATCAGCGACGGGCTTGCGTTGCTAGTCTCGCTGGCCTCTGGCCCGTGGCTACTGACCCCTGCCTTCAGTCTGAGATTCTCGAACAACATCTGCTGCTGGCCCGTCAGGAAGCGCAATTGCAGCCAGCGGAAGATGTAATCCATGATCGACTTGGCGTAGCCGATATCCGGGTTGCCGCTCCAGCCGCTGGGCTCGAAGCGAGTATGCGCGAACTTCTCGCAGAACGTCTTCAGCGGTACGCCGTACTGCAGCGCCAGTGAAACGGCAAGCGCGAAGCTATCCATCAGACCCGAAACGGTGGATCCCTCCTTCGCCATCTTGACGAACAATTCCCCGGGATCTCCATTGGGATAAAGGCCGACGGTGATGTATCCCTCGTGGTCTCCGACTTTGAACTTGTGCGTAATCGAAGCGCGCTCTTCCTGCAGCTTGTGGCGCACAGAGCGCGGAGGAGCATTCAAGTCTTCCTCTTCCACTTGAATAGCCTGCGCGGCCGTCACAACGTTGCCTGCCTGCGCAGTCTTCGTTCCTGCGGCGCTGAGCGGCTGCGACTTCTTGCAGCCATCGCGATAGACAGCCACAGCCTTAAGCCCAAGCTTCCAGGCCTGGATGTATGCTTCGCTAATGTCCTCAACGCTGGCGTTCTCGGGAAGATTGACCGTCTTCGAGATCGCTCCTGAGATGAATGGTTGCGCCGCTGCCATCATCCGGAGGTGTCCCATGTAGTGGATCGACCGCGTTCCCTTCGCCGGCTTGAACGAGCAATCGAACACCGCGAGATGGTCGTCCTTCACATGAGGCGCGCCCTCGATCGTGCCGGTCGCATCGATGTAGCTGACGATCGCATCCGCCTGCTCGTGCGTGTAGCCAAGCTTGAAAAGCGCAGTAGGCACGGTGTTGTTCACGATCTTGATCATCCCGCCGCCCACCAGCTTCTTATACTTAACAAGCGCCAAATCCGGCTCAATCCCCGTCGTGTCGCAGTCCATCATGAAGCCGATTGTGCCCGTTGGAGCCAAGACCGTGACCTGGCTGTTGCGGTAGCCGTGCTTTTCTCCGTGCTGGAGAGCTTCGTCCCAGCATTGCTTGCTGGATTCGTAGAGGTTGGCGGGGATGTTGTTCTTGTTGATCGCGTTGACGCTGGCCCGATGCATGCGAATGACGTCGAGGAACGGTTCACGGTTGATGTACCAGCCGGGGCAGGCTCCGCCAGGCATGACGTTGGAACCGAGATTGGTTTCGGACAACGTCTTCTTTGTCGGTTCGGTGGCCGGAGCTAACGGGGGGCAGAGCTCGGCGATGCGGCTGCTTTGCAGGTATGCTTCGCCGCACATGATGGCAGTGACGCACCCGGCATAGTCACGTCCGGCGTCGCTGTCGTACGGCAAGCCTGCCGCCATCAACAGAGCGCCCAGATTTGCGTAGCCCAATCCCAATGGCCGGTAATCGTGCGAGTTGCGCATGATCTGCTCGGTCGGATATCCGGCGTTGTCGACGATGATCTCCTGCGCGGTGATCAGGATGTCGACCGCATGGCGATAGGCATCGACGTCGAAGGTGCCGTTAGGCGCGAACTTCAACAGGTTGAGGCTGGCCAGATTGCAGGCCGAGTCGTCGAGGAACATGTACTCGCTGCAGGGATTCGAGGCGTTGATGCGGGCCGTATTCTTCGACGTGTGCCAGCGGTTGACCGTGGTGTCGTACTGCATGCCCGGATCGCCGCAATGCCATGTGGCTTCGGAGAGCTTGTTCAGCAGATCCTTGGCCTTGTAGGTGTGCATGACGCGGCCATCGATCACGGACTTGGTGGAGAAGTCCGTATCGCGAATCACGGCGTACATGAAGTCGTCGGTGACGCGTACGCTGTTGTTTGCGTTCTGGAAGAAGATGGAGCTGTAGGCGTCGGAATCCGGATGCGAGCCATCGTAGCCCATGGAGACAAGTGCGTGGGCCTTGGCTTCTTCCTTCATCTTGCACTCAATGAAGTCGATGATGTCGGGATGGTCGACGTTAAGGATAACCATCTTGGCGGCACGACGCGTCTTGCCACCGGACTTAATGACGCCGGCGAAGGCATCGAATCCCTTCATGAAGCTGAGCGGACCGCTGGCAGTGCCTCCGCCGCTCAGGCCTTCAGTGGACGAGCGCAGCGGGGACAGGTTGGTTCCGGTACCGCTGCCCCACTTGAAGAGCATGCCCTCGGTCTTGGCCAAAGTGAGGATTGAATCCAGAGAATCCTTCACCGAGTTGATGAAGCAGGCGGAACATTGCGGCTTCGTGTATCCAGTGACGCCGAATTCAACTTGCTGGGTCTGCGGATTCCAGTGCCAGTTGCGTCCGTCGGAGTTGGGCTCGATGCGGTCGCATCCGACGTTAAACCAGACGGGTGAGTTGAAGGCAGCATACTGGCGAACGAGGATGTGCACGAGTTCATCGTGAAAGGTGGCGCCATCTTCGGCGGACTTGAAGTAACCCTGAGACATTCCCCAGTCGCGAATGGTTTCGGCGACACGGCCCACGAGCTGGCGGACTCCGGTTTCACGCTCAGGAGTGTCAAGGCGGCCGTGGAGATATTTGGAGGCGACGATATTGGTGGCGGTCATGGACCAGTCTTTGGGGACTTCGACGTCTTTCTGCTCGAAGATCACGTTGCCTTGGGCATCGGTGATCTGGGCGGTGCGGAATTCCCATTCGACTCCGTCGTAAGGGGAGACGCCCGGGGAGGTGAAGAGCCGACGGAAGGACAGGCCCGGCGCTTTTTTCTTCTGGACGGTCGGGGGGATAGCGGCGGGGGCGGCGGTTTGGGTTGCGGTCTTTGTTTCAGCCATCAGGGGGTCTCCAATTATTAGATTCTATGGGTATTGCATCCGATTCCGGGCCGGGGAAGCACAGGATCGGGGTTCCACGGGGGCTAAAGCCCCTCGTTGCTAATGCCTCTTACGCGGCGCTAAAGCGCCACTCTTCTACGGTGGCTTTAGGACCTATGAATCGCTGTCCCCGGGGCGTATATCTCTATGCCAGGGGGCATTCATCTTCATCCCTTTGTCACCCATCGCGCTTCTAAAACCTGTCTTCCATGGTCACTAAACGGCTGATCTCGAAAAAATTTCGTGGCAGCGCCGTGCGCTGCGCCTGCCATGCCTTTCCGGTCAGAAGCCGGAGGGGAATGGCGGGGTACAGTCCCGGTTGGCGCTCACGGCCGAATCCAAGGCGGCAGGTAGCTCGGGAGACCGGGGTGAATCTGTGCCTTTGGGGTTCACCTTGATGGTAATTCCCGCTGGATCAGAGACGAGCGTCCGAGGCACGTCCTGGAGCGAAGCGGCGAAATGGGTGCCGATTCCGCTGGCGCGCTCGGCGGAGTTCGAGAGCCATTGCGTCAGGGAGGTGTGGATCGAGCGCCGCTGGACGCGGTCTTCAATCGCGACGAAACGAACGAAGTAGCGCCCGGCATTCAAGCCGTCGCGGAATGGATTCTGGATTGTGAGCATGCGGTCGAGGACGAACGCCATGTCGTCGTCTTCGAAAAACTGGGTCACGGCCAGCATGCGGCGGACGTCGGAGGCTTCCGGGCCCCCAGCTGTCGCTACATGCGTGATCTCTTCGGCCAGGGCGAAAACACCTGGCTTGCTGGGGACCTGAAGAAGGCTGTGATGGGATTCGCAGCGGAACCAGCGGGACCAGCGCAGGCGGCGATAATCAATGGGGCGATCGAGGCCGTGGCGGACCAGCGATTCAGAAACAAGACGAGTCAAACCTTCCATCGGGGCTCCTGCTTTATCGCTAAATTCACTCTCGCACCGCGATCAGGAAGCGGGCAAAAAGAACAGATGACAACACTCCTCAGCCTGCCAGCGGCAGTTTTCTTGTAAGGCAGCTGCGCTGTTTCTTGTTGTCGCGCCCCGGGGGAGGGACGGGGAACGGCCACCGCACCTAACGAACCCGTTCCCGGAATTCGGTTTCCGGAGGACCTGAAAGCTCCGACTTTCAGATTCAAAGGTTGAGGTTGAGGGCGCCCGGCCTACCCGATCACACGAGACCGAACGCCCAAGGTTTCGTCTGCGGCGAAGGGCTCAAGTCACCTCTGGCTTGGTCCAATCGGCCGCGCTCTTCGAACCCCACCCCATTCCCGTGAGGTGGAATTTTGTGCCTTGGGATTGCAAAGTTACTCCTGCTAATGGGGCCTGTCAAGAGAGAAACACTACAGATTGTATCTCTAGCAATGACGGGCTTGATGCGGGTTTGAGGGTCCTTTTTCCACACCCGGAGGATGTTTTTCACCGAGGGCAAGAACTGGAAGCGAAGGTAATTTTCGCGAAATTCGTACGCCGAGCACAAGGAAGAAACGGGGTCTGGTTGTTGATTGGCTGTGCCAAATTCAGGAAACCTGTGCATTGCTGTGGAAGTAAGACGGCGGTGGAGAATCCGAGCGATTTACTGGCGGCTGGTGCCCTTCTTCAGTACACCTTTACGAAATTCTGAGCGACGGGAAAGGGTTGGCTCCGGTGGTACATGAACTTCGTGACCGTTGAGGCGGGCCAGAAGTTAGATCAGAATCGTGTAGGCATTCTTGTAGCCGCAGGAGACTGTTTTGCATCGTCGAATCCTGTCTGTGTGTTTGTTCGTGCTGTCGAGCGGGTCGCTGCTGGCGGCGCGAGATCTGGCTGTGATCTCAAATAAGGGAAATAGCGTCACCAGCGTTGCACTGCCGGAACTGGTGAAGATATGCAAGGCGGAGATGACGCGATGGCCGGACGGGAAGCCGGTGACATTCATCATGCGCGCGCCTTCGACGCCGGAGTTGAAGGTGTTCCTGGAAAAAGTTTACGGGCTGCAGGTCGACCAGGTGAAGGACATCGTGGCAACAGCGAATCACGGACGCATGAATCATCCGGCGATCATGGTTGTGGATTCCGATGAAGACCTGGTGAACAAAGTAGCGTCGCTACCAGGGGCAGTGGGAGTGGTCGACGTTTATGCCATCAACAGCAGCGTGGCGGTTGTGCGAGTAGCGGGGAAACTGCCGCTGGAACCCGGGTATCTGCTGCATGGGAATTGACGGTACTTCTTGCCGAAGGGAGACGTAGCAAGCAACGTCTCTACGAGTGGGAAACATTGGGAACAGACAGCAAGGCCAAAGCGGTTGCCGCCGGCGCGGAGAAAGCGGAAAAGGGTTCGGGGAAGTTTACGTTTACCCGGCGTTATCCGCGTTATGCGCTGGATGTTCGGCTGCAGGTGAAGATGTTTCAGGATGGCGAGTTCCGCACATGCTGGGGCCGGTCGACCGAGATGGGGCAGGATGGGATTGGAGCAACGCTGACCGGAAGTCTTGAGAACGGCGAGATTGTCACGCTGGATATTCCGTTGCCGTTGACGCCATATCCAATCAAGGTGCGGGCGATCGTGCGCTACCGGCAGGGATTGCGATACGGATTTGAATTCCTCACGTTGAACGAAGCGCAGCGAGATACGGTGCGGCGCGTGTGCCAGTATTTGGCGACGAAGCAGTAGCGTGGGGTGGAAGCACGTTTCATCGGTGTGAGATCAAAATCGTGCCGTCCCTGCGGGAGTCATTTTGACATTTTTCGATGCTTCCCGGCACTTCCGTGCCGGGCTTTCTTGTGGAGCCCTTCGGGCTGGGATGCAGAAGAAGTCTTCCGCGCTCCTATGGGGCGCGGTTGCGGTCGAGCTTTCGTTCGACGGACTGCCGGGGGCGGCTATCCCCACATTGTGGCTTTCCCTTAGATTGCGCCTGTCCCGTTCGTTGGGCTTACCCTTGAGTGGGAAAGCGCATCCTAGCAAGCACTAGTCCGACATCCAATGCGTGGACTCCTCTGCGTGCTCGCGATGGTCACCTGTGCCTGGGCGCAGTCCGCGCCGCCTACCGTCGCAGTGACCGATGAAAACGGGCTGGCAGTTTCCTCGGCGCGTGTCTCACTGCAATCCTCTGTAGTCCCTTCGATCTGGTGCCTCACAGATTTCACGGGGCGTTGCGGCTTCTCGGGAATTCTTCCCGGTGTGTATCAGATGCGCGTGGAAAAGCAAGGTTTCTATGCGGTCGTGAAGAACGACGTACAGATTGCGGCGGGCGGTACGGTCGAGGTAGTGATCTCGCATCTGCAGGAGGTGCTGGAAGTCGTGAACGTTCGGGAGTCGCCGCCGATGATCGATCCGGCGCAGGTTGCGTCACAGGAATCGTTGAGCGGGCTGGACGTGATTGACATGGTGTATCCGGATACGCACGACTACCGCAACGTGCTGAATTTTATCCCTGGCGTGGTTCAGGATCAGGGTGGGCAGCCGCACGTGGCGGGAGCGGAGACGTATCAGACGCTGACATTGCTGGATGGCTTCAACGTGACGCAGCCAGCGAACGGACAATTGCTGGTGCGGGTAAGCGCGGACGCTTTCCGGTCGATCCAGGTGGAACCGGCGCGAGAGCCTGCAGAGTTTGGAAAAGGCTCGGCTGGGGTGCTGAGCCTGAGCACCGGGATCGGGGACGATCACTTCCGCTTTTTCGCGACGGACTTTATTCCGTCGGCCCAGAACAAACACGGATGGAGGTTCGATCAGTTTCTGCCGCGGTTTACTTTTTCAGGACCGATTGCGAAGGGAAAGGCATGGTTTTATAACGCATTCGAGGGCGAGTACGACAACGTTGTTTTTACAGAGCTGCCGAGGGAACAGGACAACAATCACATCTTGCGGGTCGGCGACCTGTTGAAGGCGCAGACGAATCTGACGAGCCGCGACATCGTGACCACAAGTTTCCTGGTGAACGATCTGCACGATCAGTATGAATTCCTGTCCCCTCTGAGCCCCCAGCTTTCGAATCCGAAAGATCTCGAGGCGGCTTACGTGGTGAGCGTGAAGGACCAGCACTATTTCCGCGGCGAAGAGCTGCTCGAGACCGGGTTCGGCTTCGATCAGTACAACCTGCGGATGACGCCGTATGGAACGAACGCGTACTTTGTGACGCCTACGACCACAGAAGGAAGTTACTACCTGGCCGAACAGAACCATGCGAGGCGCTGGCAGGGAATCGCGAATCTGTACTTGCCGCCCCACGAATGGCTGGGGCGACACGATTTCAAGTTGGGCGCAGATCTCGACCGGATTTCATACGACGCGCAGTTTGAACGGCAATCTATTTCGTTTCTGGCACCGTCTGCGTCCGCGCCGCTTGTGGGTGAGACTTGCCTGACAGCGCCGACTAACAGCACCTTTCCGTGTACCAGATACTCGACGTTCAACGCCGCGCCTTTGCATGAACAGTACAACGCGGAAGTCTCGGCGTATGCGGAAGATCGGTGGAGCGTGACGAATCGCCTGCTGGTGCAGCCGGGAGTTCGGGTGGACTGGGATGAGATCGTGAGGCGGGCGAATGTGGCGCCTCGGTTGGCGGGAACTTACGTGGTCGACAACTCGGGAAATACGAAGTTGTCGGCGGGGATCGGGATTGTGTATGACGAGACGCCGATTTTTCTGGTGGCGCGTCCGTACGCGGGAACACGGCAGGATCTGTTTTTCGCGGTGAATCCGAATTGCACGGCGAGTTCGGGGTGCGTGACGACTGCCGGCCCGGTGATGACCAGCTTCTATGTGAATCCGGGCAGGTTGGAAGCTCCAGAGTTTGTGAACTGGAGCATTGCGCTGGAAAAGAGGCTGCCGGCGGCGATTTATATGAAGGCGGAATTTTTGGAGAAACGCGGGACGCGAGGGTTTGTATATGACAGCGTATTTCCCGGGGAGGGAGCGTTTGTTCTGCAGAATAAGCGGGATGATCGCTACGATGCTCTGCAGGTCACGCTGCGGCACAACTTCCGCGAAAATTTTTCAGTGATGGGCTCGTATACGAGATCGCGGGCCCGGTCGAATGAGGTGCTCGACTTCAACGTGGATAATCCTCTGCTGAGCGGGCAGCAGGCGGGGCCGTATCCATGGGATACGCCGAACCGGTTTTTGTCGTGGGGATACGTGCCTTTTTTCAAGCTGCCGGTGGTGCATCAGCTGGAGCTGGCTTACTCGGCGGAGGCGCGCACAGGGTTTCCGTTAAACCTGGTCAGCGATCAGCAGCAATTGATCGGGCCGGTAGGGGCGGAGCGGTATCCGGAGTATTTCTCGTTGAATCTGCAGATGGAGAAGCGATTTCATCTGGCTGGGTATTACTTGGCATTGCGGGGTGGATTCGACAATATTACTGGGCGGTGCGATCCATTTGTAGTGAACAACGTGATTGATGCGAATCATCCCGCGGCGACGTTCAGTGCGTGCCTGGGGCGGGCGTTCACGTCGAGGATCCGGTTGCTAGGGAGGAAGTGAGTTGCATCGCTCGCTGTACTATTTATGGCTATGAAGAGGGAATTCCCGGAGCAGCCCATTATCGGCGTGGGAGCGATCATTGTGGAGGACGGGCGCGTGCTGCTGGTGAAGCGAGTGCATCCGCCGATTGCGGGGCAGTGGTCGATTCCCGGCGGCGCGCTTGAGGTTGGGGAGTTCGTGCGCGAGGCGGCTGTGCGCGAGGCCGCGGAGGAGACCGGGTTGATCGTCGAACCGGGCGAACTGCTGGGAGTGTTTGATCGGGTGCTGAGAGATGTGGAGCAGCGTGTGCAGTATCATTACGTGTTGATCGATTTCCTGTGCCGCGTGGTGGGAGGGGAATTGCGGGCTGCGAGCGACGCGGCCGAAGCCAGGTGGTTTGCAGATTCAGAGTTGGAAGGGTTGGGGCTGGCGGAGGATACCTTGGGGGTGATTCGCGTGGGATTTGGGATGGTGGGCAATCCGAAGCCGGTGGGGACCTTAGGAGATTCATAGCGGAGGGCGACGGTTCGTTCGGTTGGGGGTATTACAAGCAAGTGCCGTCCCTGCGGGACTCTTTCGGGAGTGAAGCTTACCCAAGGACTTCCGTCCCGGACTTTCAGGTTGCATCCGCGCCCTGAGCTATCGCATGGCCAGTGGCGTTGGTCGTTCTCTTGCGTCGGCCTAGCCTTTCTGCGCTGCTCAAAGAACCATTTTCCGAAAATCGTCGAGTTGTAATCCATGGACGCTCTTCTGGAGAATCTTCATGGATTTTCGGGTGCGCTTGGAAGATCGTCGTCTTCCCATTCGGTGTTGCAGGCATGACAGCGCCAGGCGCGGCGGTGAAATGGGATCGGAACGCGGACTGCCATGCTAAGGTAGGCGGCCGGATCAAGTTCCTGAAAGTTCACGTCAAGTGAATTGCACTTAGGGCAGCGTGGCTGCTCGTAGAGTCCTACTCCCTGGACGTACAGACCTTCCAGAATCGGTTCGTTGAGAATCTGCTGCGCTTTGATGAACTCTTCGGGGTTGACGCAGAGCTTGATTCCCCCGATGAAGTTGGAGATGAACCAGTCGAGACGCACGAGGTTGTCGTCACGGAGAAAACACTCGATACCGGCGGATTCGAGGCTTCCTTTCGCGAGGAGCGCTTCCGGGAGATCGCGAAACTGGCGGACTGTGACGAGGGTGCGCAGGTCAACGGCTTTGCTTTCAGTCTCTTCAGGCGGCGGATCGAGGTGACGGCGGTCCAGTTCGTCTTCGAGGGCTTCCCAGGCGGCATCGGTCAGAGATTCGGGCGATTGGGCGAGACGTTCGAGTTCGCCGTCGGTCATGGCGGCGTAGGTGCGAGCTAGACGCTGCCGCTCATCGGATTGCTCAATGCCGGACACCGGGCCAGAATACTGCGAATCGCTTGATGGACGCCAGTTCTGGGAAGCAGGGCTTTAACCACCACGGACACGAAAGTGCACGAAGGGAACCCTTCATTGCGGCGCCAGGTGCGAGCGAGACGGGACTGGTTGCGCCAGTTTGGGGTTTATGGCGTGGAAACCTTTAACCACAAAGGACCGAAGGTACACCAAGGAAATCCATTTTGACGGTTTACAAATAGAACGGCCCGCAGGTTTTCACCTGTGGGCCGCCCGGTGGACAGTTTGGGATTGACCAAGAGGTGGTCACTCTACGTGGCCTCTTCGGCAACTCCGGGATCCCGGCTCGACCTGCCAGCCGGGCGGAAGCAATCCTTAATCACCGGTAGTGTGCGGGCTGTAGCTTCATCGCGGTGCTAACAGATTCCGCGTACAAAGCCCCGCTTAGAGCAACCAGCTCTAAGTCTCAGCCACCTCACCTGGTCTTTTGGTGTTGCAACAACTGCCTTCAGAACTTGTCATCAGACCACCTCCTTTCCGGTGTAAGCGCAGATTAGCGCGACTGGAGTTGGACGTCAATCGGGAGAAAGTGGCGTACCTGGGGAATTACTCAGGGCAAAGATTCTAGGCACGGGCCTAGTGATTGCGTAGTGTAGCGATATCCCCAGTCCTAAGAGGTTCGGGTCGGGGTGTGACAAGGGTGACGCCTAGTACTTTGGCGGTAGCCGACAACAAGTGGTCGGCAGGATCGCGCTGGGCAGAGGAAGATGCCGGGCGGCGACAACGATGTCGTGGCTAGCCGGCCTCCAGGAACTGGTCAATCTGAGGAAAGGCGAACAAGGCCTTTATGTTGCCTGAGATTGGGGGCGGAACATGGGATCCGCCCTACGTGATCTTCAGGGCAATGCGAAGGAGAAGATGGCGCTGCCAGCTGCTATTTCTACGTATTCTTTGCCATCAACGGCAAAGGCAATCGGGGCGGCGTAGACGGCGCCTCCCATTTGGAAGTGCCACAGCGGCTTTAGCGTTTTGGCGTCGAAAGCGATGAAGTTGCCTTCCGCATCGCCGCTGAAGATGAGGCCTCCGGCGGTGGAGAGAACTCCGGACCAAGTGGGCGAGGTGTGTTGGAACTTCTGCTTGATTTCCCCGGTCTGGGGATCGATGGCCTTCAGGAATCCATGATAAGGCTCGGCCTCTTCGGAGGGGAAGTAAGCGCTGCCGTAGAATGCGTGTCCGGCTTCGTAGGGTTGAGGTGCGGTGCTAAAGATGTCGCACTGGTCGCGCGCCGTAACGTAGAACAGCTCGCTTTGCGGGTCGTATGTTGGGGCCATGAAGTTTGTCGTGCCGAGCGCGCCCGGGCAGACCGTATGTCCTTCGACCGTGGGCGCGGCGTTCTGGTTGGCGACCGGGCGGCCTTCGCTGTCTTTTGTGTCGCTCCAGGTTTGCTTACCGTAGGGTGTGGCCGAGATCAGCTTTCCGGTCGTGCGATCGATGATGTAGAAGAATGCGTTTCGATCGGCCTGGGCGATGAGGTGCTTGCCGCTGACGTCGATGATGATAGGGACCTGTGTGGCGTCCCAGTCATGCTCGTCGTGCTTGGTGAATTGGAAGTACCAATTCAGTTTGCCGGTGTCGGCGTTAAGAGCCAGGAGAGAGTTGCTGTAGAGATTGTCGCCTTCGCGACCTTCGCCGCGGTTGGAGGGTGAAGGGTTTCCGGTGGGCCAGAAGATCTGATTCGTAGCGGAATCGTAGGTGCCGATATTCCAGGCGGGAGCGCCTCCGACTTTCCAGGAGTCGCCGTTCCATGTGTCGTGACCGGGCTCTCCGGGACCAGGGACAGTGTAAAAGCGCCATTTGCGGGTGCCGGTGTCGGCGTCGTAGGCATCGATGAAGCCGCGGACACCGTATTCACCGCCCGAGACTCCAATGACAATTTCATTCTTGAGGGCCAGCGGGGCGACGGTGAAGCTGTGTCCGGTTTTGTAATCCGCGGCAGTCGCGTCCCAGATCACGGCGCCGGTTTTGGCGTCAAGTGCGATCAGGTGGGCGTCAAGCGTGCCCATAAAAACTTTATCGCCGAGAACCGCCAGGCCTCGATTGACGCGCCCGCAGCAAGGACGGATGTCGGACGGGAGCTGGCGCTGGTACATCCAGATGGGGCGCCCGGAGCGAGCATCAAGCGCGAAGGCGCGGTTGTCCTGGGCGGTCGCATACAAAATGCCATCGACCACCAGGGGTGAGGTTTCCAGTTTGCCTGTGGCAGCGGTTTGGTAGATCCATTTCGCCGTCAGGCTTTGAACGGTTGCGGTATTGATTTGATCGAGGGGGCTGAAGCGTTTTCCGGAATAGTCTCCGGAGTAGGTGAGCCAGTTTTGGGGTTCTTTTGAGGCGTTAAGGATGCGGTCGAAGGTGACTTGGGCGTGGGATGCGATTGTCACTGCGAAAAAGAATGGAATGGCGAGGGATAAGAGAGGGCGGGAGTGCGCACGGGGGCTAAAGCCCGGCCTTTTGAGCGTACGTTTACGCGGCCATAAATGGCCGCTCTTCCACCGGCACGCATGATGCTCGTTTAAATGAGCGCTCTTCCACATATTCTTCATTTGGCCCCCGTCGTAATCAGGTAGGCGAGCAGGTCTTCTAGGTCTTTGTTGTTGAGGACGTCTTCTTCGTATTTGGGCATGGCGGATTCGCGCGTTTTCTCGAAGGACTTCAGCTTGTCTTTCTGGAGGAGGTGAATGCGTTCGTTGGAATCCATGATCTGGACGGTGAAGCTGTCTTCGTTCAGGGTTACGCCGCGAATGGTCTTACCGTCTTCGGTGACGGCCGTGGCGCTTTCGTACTCCTGGGGAAATTCTTTGGTGGATTCCGTAAGACCCCAGGCGAGATGGTTGTTGGGATTGCGAATGCTATCGATGAGGGCCGCGCGGGTGCGAGATCCTCCGACACCGGTCAGATCCGGACCCAGGCGGCCGCCTTTGCCATTCACCATGTGACACATCGAGCAGTTGGCGTCTCCGTAAAACAGTTCCTTACCATGGCTGGCGTTGCCGGTGGGGCTGGCGGATTTCTTTTCCTGACTGCGGATGTAGGTGATGATCTGCCAGATTTCCTCGTCGGTCATGCCGACGCCTTGCCCGTTAGTGCCGTTCGCAGGCATAGCGGTGCCGGGAATGCCGTTGCTGATGACCTGGAACAGGTCGGCATCGGTTTGGGCGTGCTTCTTTTGCGCGCGGGTGAGATCAGGGCCGCGGCCACCGCCGCGGGCACCGAGTCCGTGACAGAGGGCGCAATTGATACGGAATTCGTATTCCCCGGCCTTGGCGGCTTTGGAGTCGTTGGCGAGTGGATTGTGGTCGTCGGCCGTTGCCACGGATATGAGCAGCGACAGCGTGAATAGCGTCACGCAGAAACGCGTGAACATTCGTTGTGGTCCTCCCGGGGAATGGTTAGGCATTCTACGACATTGGATTGAGTGGGTGGGTTTTGGAAATCTGGATGACGAGGGGAGTTTTCACTACGAGTGATCGAAGAATTTGATGGAGATTTGCGCATGAGGTCGGGGGCTAAAGCCCAATCCGGTGGCACTTTGACGTGGCCATAAATGGCCGCTCTCCCACGCAGGTCCTTGCAATTGACCGTCTTTCCCCGTGGAGCCTTCCACGAGAGAACTGCAGTTGATCCATTGACTTCGCCTTCGCCTGTTGGCTCAGATGCGTTTTCAAGCAGCCTTCAAACCCTTGGACATGTCCGGGGGATATCTGGGACCTGCACTTTTGGGTATCTACACTGAAATCCTGCCTAGCGCTTGCCGATTGCTGTAGTACGGAGGGATCTTTTCCCGAGACGGCAAGTCTTTGAATCAGTTTGCTTTCCACTGAAACGCGCCGGGCTGCGGAAGTCCCAGATGGGCGAGGACGCGATAGGCGAACTCGTGAGCCATCTCATCTAATGAAGCAGGGCGGTAGTAAAAGGCCGGGATGAGCGGAAAAATGGTGGCTCCGGCATCGCCGGCGCGGAACATGTTACGGATGTGAATTTTATTAAGTGGCGTTTCCCGGACACAAAGGACCAGCGGCCGCTTTTCTTTGAGAGTGACGTCAGCGGCACGTTCGATCAGATGAGAGGCGTCGCCCTGGGCGATCCGGGCTAAGGTGCCGACGCTGCAGGGAATAACGATCATGGCGTCGGCTGGATAGGAACCGCTGGCGACGTTGGCTCCGACGTCATCGTTGGACTGGAGTTGGATTTTTTTGCTGGCGCGGGCGTCGAGGATTTGGGCAAGGAGGTTGGAGCGACCCTTGATTTCAAGTTCTTCGGCCATGACGCGCAAAGCACTGTCGGAGGCGATGAAGTTGACGGTCTGAATGCGGTCATCGTGTTCGGCCGCACGCAGCAGATGACGCAGGAAGATGGCGCCGCTGGCGCCGGTGGTGGCGATGGTCAGATTTTGCGGCGGTTGGATGGGCGATTCCTCGAACTTTGGAGGATAGGTAGAGCGCGAACCTGAAGTCAAGCGGAGTCGGCAGTCGGGAGACCTGAGTCGCGAGGGAAGGCAAGTCGGGGAGATCTCAGTCGCGAGTTGCAAGCCCCGAGTGAAGCATGGGCAGAAGCTAGGCGTTGGTAGCTAGAAGCTTTATGGCATCTACGGAAAATCTTCGGTCCCGGCGTAGCGCGGCGCAGTTGCATGCGCTCGCTGGAGTAGAGCGCGAGATTCGTGCGCTTGATTCGCATAGCCGGCGGAAATATCTTCGGGAATTTACCCGTGCGTTTCGCACATATGAGGAAGTTCTTTCCGCGGACCAGGTACGCAGCGAGATTCAGGGTGCGGACGTCATTTTGGTGGGGGATTATCACGCCCTGCCGGCGGCACAGCGGTACGCCGCGTCTCTGATCGAGCAACGGGCGCTGGCTGGAGACCGACCGGTGGTGCTGGGAGTGGAGACGATTTTTGCGCGCGATCAGCACATCGTGGACGAGTGGTGGCGGCGGGAGATCGAGGAAGCCGAACTGAGGGAGCGGGTCCGGTTTGATCTGGATTGGGGATACGACTGGGCTCCGTTTCGGGAAGTGCTGGTCACGGCGCGGGATCATGCCGAGGGGCTCTACGGGTTGGATTGCATGCCGCGGGAAGATTTGAGGAAGATCGGGGCGCGAGACCGGCATGCGGCGGCGAAGGTTGCGGAAATCCGGGAAAAGCATCCGAATGCGGTGATCGTGGTGTTGTTCGGAGAGTCGCACCTGGCGCCGGGTCACTTGCCAAAAGCTGTTCGTGAGGCGTTGCCTGGGTCGAAGGTTCTGACTGTCTTGCAGAACATTGATGCGCTTTACTGGCGGGCGGCGGGAGAGCGCGCGGATAAAGTCGAAGCCGTGCGGGTGGGCGAGGGAGTGCTGTGCGTTTTCAACGCTACGCCGCTGGAGAAATACGAGAGCTATCGACTTTGCCTGGATCAGTGGAGCCGGTGCGATAAGGATCGGGATTTCGCGCCCACGATTTACAACCTCATCGATAGCTTGGCGAGCTTTCTGGAGATCAATCGATATTCGCCGCACAACGGGACCCAGCCGAAGTTTCTGATCGATATGTTGCCGGAGGTGGTGGGAGAGGGATCGGATGCCAGCTTGGGGCGACTGCTGGGGCGGCGCGGGGTGAAGGCGGCGGAACTGGAAAAGATGCTGACCAGTGTGACAGAACGCGGATGCACCTATTTGCCTGGGGTGAATGCGTTCTGGATCCGCGATTTTCAGATGGCGCATGCTGCCGAGGATGTAGCGAGATTCCTGCATCATGCTTGCCAGGGGCTGCCGGGGCGCATGGATCGCGCCAGTGTTGAGGGGAGCCTCGACGGTGTTGATGTGTTCTATGCGCGTGTGATCGAGACGGCGGTGGTGGAGTTTGGGGCGCGCGTCTTGCATCCGGCGCGGGAGACGGTGGATTCGGGAGAGTTGCCAGCCTTATCGCGGGCCGCGTGCGAGAAAGCGGCTCTGGCGGCAGCGCGGGCGGAACAGCCGAAGCCGGAGTCGGCAGCACGGCAGTGGGGGCGGTTGATTGGCAGCCGGGTTTACGACGCGTACCTGGCGGGGAAAATCACGCCGCGGGGATTGCGGCGGTTATTTCTGGCGCATCTTGATGAGCCTGGGCTGGCCCGGAAAGTTTGCCATGCCGTGATCACCAAGTTGCGGTCGTTCTCGAAGCCACTGGTCCAGGCGGCGCACGCCGGGAACTGAAGCTCCCCGAGACGTAACAAGCTACGTCTCTACGAGGGCGAAATTTCTTTGCTAAGCTAGACTCGCTTCCAATTCCTCAGGAACGAGCGCAGCGATTGAACGCCGAATCTTTCCGTCAACTTTTCGAGCAGGTGCGAGCGGGCAAACTGTCGCCCGATGATGCAGTTTCGCGTTTGCGGCATCTTCCCTTTGAAGATCTGGGCTTCGCGAAAGTGGATCATCATCGCGCATTGCGGACCGGGATGCCCGAGGTGATCCTGAGCGAGGGCAAGACGGCAGCACAGGTGGCGGGAATTTTTGCGCGACTGGCGAAGCATGGCGGAAATATTCTTGCGACGCGAGCGACTGATAAACACTTTGCGGCGGTGAAAAAGAAAGTGCGGGGGGTGAAGTATCGCGAGTTGGCACGGGCGATCGTGCTGCAGAGAGATGAGACCAAGTACGGAAAGGGAATCATAGCGGTGGTCTCGGCGGGTACTAGCGACATTCCGGTGGCGGAGGAGGCAGTGGCTACCGCGGAGGTGATGGGAAATGAAGTCCAGCATTTCTACGACGTGGGTGTCGCGGGGATTCACCGGCTGCTGGCGAATCGCGAGGCGCTGACGAAGGCGCGGGTGTTGATTGTGTGTGCCGGAATGGAAGGGGCGCTGCCGAGCGTTGTGGGTGGGCTGGTTGGGGTGCCTGTTATTGCAGTCCCGACCAGCATCGGGTATGGGGCTTCGTTTAAGGGATTGGCGGCGCTTCTCGGGATGCTGAATTCGTGTGCGTCGAATGTGAGTGTGGTGAATATCGATAACGGCTTTGGGGCGGGGTATGTTGCTTCACTGATTAATCGTCTTCCCTAAAATGGCCGAAGTAAGAACTTAAGGAGTCGCGATGTCCGTCACTCTATCTGCAGAAGTGAAGCAGTTGTTTGATCGCCCGAATTTTGCGCATCTGGCCACGCTCATGGCGGATGGATCGCCGAATGCGACGCCGGTGTGGATTGGGCGCGAGGGGGAGCGGCTAGTGGTCTGCACCTCCGAAAACTCGTTGAAGGGACGGAACACGAAACGCGATCCGCGGGTGGCATTGTCGATTGTGGACTTCGATAATCCCTACGAAGAAGTGCAGATTCGGGGGCGGGTGGTGGAACGGCGGCCGGATCCGGGGTTGGCGACAATGGATCCGATTTCGTACAAGTACACAGGGAAGCCGTTCCCGTTGCGAGATTATGACGGGCGGGTCGCGTTAATCATCGATGTAGAGAAAGTGAAGTACACGAAGCTTCCGTTTGAACACACGCCGCCGAGAGTGTAACGGGCGGACAGGAAAGGGCCATCTTTGGCTCGAAGATTCCAACTTCGGCGAGAGTAGAAAATCCCCAATTCTCGCGCACACCACGCGCGAGAATTTTGCACCCGGTTCTTGAGTCATTCTGGGGACCGGTTGCAGGAGAAATCCCTCGCTCCGCCTGAAATGCGCCTGCGCTGGGATGACGCATTTCTTCTTCTTCCCCGAGGATCTGGGACGAGGGAGTGTCGCTCTGTGGAATTTCGAAAAAGCCCCACTTCTCGCGTACAGGACTCGCGAGAAATGGGGCACCAGGTTTTAGCGCTCGGCTTTGCGGCTAGTTTGGGCCGGGTTTAACTCACCTCGTTTACAGGCCTTGCTGGTTCGACTTCGTTTCGACTTGTAGCTGGTTGTCGACGCTGAAGGCGCCAGGGAGTTGGTTGGCCCGAATCCCGGCGACCTCCTTGTCCATTTTGTTGTCGACCGTGCCATAGAGCGTGACGTGACCGTTAGCGACAATGATCCGAATCGGATGCGCCGGATCAGTGGCGTACTTGCCGAGGACCGAGTCACCGTAGATCAGGCGTATTGCCTGCATCCGGATGCGGTCATCGAACATGGAAACGGGCGCGATCGTGATCTTGTCGACGATGTCCTTCACGCCAGGCATCAGCGCGATCTCGGCCAGAGCTTCGTCGCGGCCGACACCGGTGCGATCCTGGCCTTCGACGGTGACGACTGCGTTGTTCACGCCGAGAGCGAAGTAGTCGAACGCATTGTCATAGCCGACGCGAACGTAGCGCAGCTTGGTGGCGAGCTTGGCTTCCAGCTGAGCATCGGGGACATTAGGTCCGGCAACCGTGATGAGGTTGCGCACACCCTGCACGTGAGCGATCTTGCGAGCGGCCTTGGCCGCGTCCAGCTTGCGCTGATAGAGGTCGACCGTGCCCGTAAGGGTCACAATGCCATCTTCAGCCGTCGCATTCACGCTGCTGAATTGGCTCTTGGAAGCCATCTTCTGCGTCACCGCAGACTGAATTTGATTGTCGTAGCGGGCGGCTGAAGAGGTCTCGCCCATGAGCGCGGCGCCCAGAAGGCCGACCGCCAGCAGAGAACCCGCCAATCTGAAGAACCCTTTCCTACTTACCGAAGCCAACGTCATAGGTCACCTCCAACCCTGTAGTTGACGAATCTTTACGAATTAACCATACAGTTAATTCTTGGATGCGCGGGAGCAGACGGAAGATGCACCGCCCGGCGAAGGTGAGCCTTACTTCATCCAGAAAAGACGCAGGTTTTAGGCAACTTTCTTGTATGGATGGTGTTCCTGCTCTTGGGTGGAGTTTTGCTTCCTCAAGAGACCGTTCTGGGCGCTCGTTCTATCTAGGTGAGCGGCCCGGCGCGCTCCGCTTATTCTTCGACCGGTCTCTGAAGGCCGCGCCACTGAAGCACCAATACCCCGCAAGCGATCCTCCAGCGAAGATGGACCACAAAATGGTGTTGGTCCAGGAACTATATTTCTCCAGGCCGAGGCTTGCCATATCCCAGAACGTCAGTGGCCAGACTACGACTGAATAAAGTCCAATCACAATCAGAACAGACGCCAGCCCAATGCCGATGGCGATAGCGCCGGCGGAGAGGCTTTCGAACACCAACATGGACCAATGCTGCTCCGCCGGATCAGCAGGCCGAGCCGAGACACGAGCGCGTTGGACGAGTGGAGACATAGAAGTGGGACAACCCCCGTTGGGGCAAGGCCGCAGTCAGCGTTTGAGCATAAAGAAGGACGTCTGCGCCTCCAAGTTACGAAGGACCGGGACTGCGGCGGCAGCAGTAGCCTGCGAAGTTCCGGATTACCGCGGTAACTTTCGAGTGGGTACGGCGCATTCTACGATTTTTGTCAGGCGGACAATCTTGAGTCGAAACTCGCGAACTGGGGAAAGTGTCCCTAAGACAGGGGCTACGGAGGTCGCGCGGGCGCGTCAGTTGCAGGAGGCGCTTGAGAAGGCTGTCCCTCCGACTTTTTATGCGCCGGGTGCAAATTCCACTCCAAAGAGAGACTCCTGTTTCGCCGCGTCATGTTCGATTTCCGATCCGAATCTCGCGCCCGTGAAATCCAACGCGCCCGTTGAGTTTCTCGAACAGATGTTCCAGGCGTCTCCAGACGGCCTGAGCATTGCCGACCTCGAGCAACGTGTTCTGTGGGCGAACGAAACCTTCATCCGAATGTTCGGTTACTCGCGGTTGGATGTAGTGGGAAAGAGGCTCGACGACCTAGTCGTTCCGGCGGACCGGCAGGCAGAGTCGCAGTGGATAGGCGAAGCGCTGGCCAAAGGGCGCCCGATTGCGCTGGAGACGCGCCGAAGGAAGAGGGATGGAACCTTGTTGGACGTATCGGTTTCGTGCGCGCCGCTTCGTCTCGACGGGAAGTTGCAGGGTTTCTACGCAGGCTACCACGACATTTCTGACCGAAAGCGGGTGGAAACCCTAAGTTCGGCTTTGTACCGCGTAGCAGAAAAGAGCAGTAGCGCCCACGACCTGCAGCAGTTCTTTGCGGCAGTCCACGGGATTGTGGATGAGTTGATGTACGCGAGGAACTTTTACATCGCGTTGTACGATCCCGCGAGCGAATTGCTGAGCTTCCCATACTTTGTCGATGAGCAGGATTCGGCGCCATCTTCGAAAAAGCTGGGTAAAGGACTTACCGATTACCTGATACGGAGCGGAGAGCCTTTGTTAGCCACGCCGGAGGTGTTGGAGGCGATGGAGGATCGAGGCTTGGTATCGCGCAATGGGTCAAAATCGCTGGACTGGATGGGCGTTCCGCTGAAGGTGGGAAGTCACACTTTCGGCGCGCTTGTCGTGCAGACGTACTCGGAAAACATTCGTTACGGGGAACGGGACAAAGAGATTTTGACGTTTGTCGCGAGGCAGCTGGCGAGCGCGATCGAGATCAAGAGGAACGAACAGGCGCTGCGGCGTTCGGAGGCGCGCTACCGTTCGCTGGTGCAAAGTTCGGTGTACGGAATCTACCGGTCGAGCCTGGAAGGACGGTTTCTGGATGTGAATCCGGCACTGATCGCGATGCTGGGATATGGCTCGACCGAGGAAGTGTTGCTGCTGGATCCGGAAAAGGATGTGTTCGCGCAGTCTGAGGAGCACGCTCGCCTAGTGGAAGAGTTCCGGAAAACCGGAAGGCTCGACGGTGCGGAAGTCAGATGGAAGAGAAAAGACGGCAGCATCATCACGGTGCGACTGAGCGGACGCGCCGTTTCGAGCGAAGATGAACCAGCCGATGTGCTGGAAGCGATCGCCGAAGACGTGACGGAACGTCGTGCGCTGGAAGATCAATTCCGGCAGGCGCAGAAAATGGAAGCAGTAGGAAGGCTGGCGGGCGGAGTCGCGCATGACTTCAACAATCTGCTGATGGTGATCAGCGGGTATGCAGAAGTGATCTTGAACCATCTGGCATTGGAAGATCCGATGACAGATAAAGCGAGAGCGATCCAGCAGGCCGCCGACCGGGCGACGACCCTTACGCGGCAACTGCTCGCATTTAGCCGCAAGCAATTGCTGGAACTCAAGGTCGTGGATGTGAACGCGATTGTGGCGGATATGGAACGCCTGCTGCGTCCGCTCATCGGCGAGAACGTCGAACTTGTGGCGAAGCTGGGTCTCGATGCAGGCTATACGCGGGCTGACGCGGGGCAGCTTGAGCAAGTACTGATGAATCTGGTGGTCAACGCGAAAGATGCGATGCCGAACGGCGGGAGATTGACAATCGAGACGACTCAGGTCACGGTGGACGAAAACCATCGGGGCGGTCAGATGTTCATCCGGCCGGGGAAATATGTCTCGTTGTCGGTGAGCGATACCGGAATGGGCATGGACAAAGAGACGCAATCGCGGATCTTTGAGCCGTTCTTTACGACCAAGGAAAAAGGAAAAGGGACTGGACTCGGGCTTTCGACGGTTTACGGCATCGTGAAGCAAAGTGGCGGATATGTGATGGTGCAGAGCGAAGTGGGACGCGGAAGCACATTCCTTATTTATTTGCCGCAGATTGAGGGCATCGCTGAGCGAAATGCACCCCCAGTGGCACGCGTTGCGGCGGGCGGGACCGAGACGATTTTGCTAGTCGAAGACGAAGACTCGGTGCGCCAGTTGGTGCGGGACACGCTGGAGTCTAAAGGTTACCTTGTGATCGAAGCGGAGAATGGGGAGTGTGGGCTCCAGGCCTCGGCGAAGCACAGCGGCAAGATAGATCTGGTGATCACAGACGTGGTTATGCCGGGACTGGGCGGCCGTGAGATGGTCGAAAAATTGATGAAAAGCCGTCCGCAGACCAAGGTGCTTTATCTGTCGGGATATACAGAAGATGCCATTCTTAGCGAGGGTGGAATCGAAAGCGGGACATCGTTTCTTCAGAAGCCGTTTACGCTGCAGAATCTCTCACGCAAGGTGAGGGAGGTTTTAGGTTAGCCGGACCATCCGTCCTTTTCTGCAGGCGTGCAACTTTTTCCCAACCAGAGCGTCCTATAGATCACAATAGAAGCAGGTGGGGAAGCCATTTTGCGCGGAGCGGTTCAGTCATGATCATCAAAACGGCACCAGACGTACGCTCGTCGGAGGTCACGCCGCAGAGCCTGTATTTAAGCCGGCGGAAGTTCCTCGCTGAGGTGGCAGTCGCGGGAGCGGCGGTGGCGACGGGGCTGGGTCTGCGGGGGTTTGTTTCGCCTTCTCAGACGGTGCTGGCGGGAAACAAGATTGACGGTGTTCGGAAGAGTGCATTCAGCACGACGGAAACGATCACTCCCTATAAAGATGTGACGACTTATAACAACTACTACGAATTTTCGACGGACAAAGATGGGCCCTCAGAATTGGCGAAGAATTTCCGGAGCAGGCCGTGGAATGTAAAGATCGAAGGGCAGGTTGAGAAGAAGCAGGTACTCGACCTGGACGCGATTTTGAAAATGGCGCCGCCGGAAGAGCGGATTTACCGGCATCGTTGCGTCGAGGGTTGGTCGATTGTCGTTCCCTGGATTGGCTTTTCGCTGAGTGAGCTGATCAAGCGGGTGAATCCAACGAGCAAGGCAAATTTCGTGGAGTTTACGACGCTCTATGATTTGAACCAGATGCCGGGCCAGCGGCGAAGCGTCTTGCAGTGGCCATATGTGGAGGGCCTGCGGATGGATGAGGCGATGAATCCGCTGACGCTGCTGTGCTTTGGAATGTACGGCGAAGAACTTCCCAACCAGGACGGAGCGCCACTACGGATCGTTGTGCCATGGAAATATGGGTTCAAATGCGCGAAGGCGATCGTGAAGATCCGCTTCACGGAGAAGCAGCCGACGAATACGTGGCAATCAATGGCCCCGCAAGAGTATGGGTTCTACGCGAATGTGAATCCGAGTGTGGACCATCCGCGGTGGAGCCAGGCGAAGGAGCGGCGGCTGGGAGAATTCTTCAAGCGTCCAACGTTGATGTTCAATGGCTACGGGGACCAGGTCGCAAGCATGTACAGCGGGATGGATCTGAGGAAGAATTTTTGAGAGTCCGTAGCTAGCACCCAGTACCGGATGCACCAACTTCGCTCTTTCGATTGCACATCTAAAACTTCACATGCTGCGATATTTCAAACCCTTTATTTTTCTGGTTTGCCTGGGGCCACTGGCGAGGTTGGCCTGGCGTGGGCTTCATACCGAACTGGGGGCCAACCCGATCGAGGCGATTACGCACTCGACCGGCGACTGGACGCTGATCTTTTTGCTGGTGACACTCAGTATTACTCCACTACGGAAAATTTTGCGGCAGTACTGGTTGATCGGATTGCGCCGGATGTTGGGGCTGTTCGCATTTTTTTACGGCACGCTGCACTTGATGACTTACGTGTGGCTGGATAAGTTTTTCGATTTGCATGAGATGTTGCACGATATTGGCAAGCGACGGTTCATCACGGCAGGAATGACGGCTTTCGCCTTGATGATTCCGCTGGCGCTGACTTCGACCCGATGGGCCATCCGCAAGCTGGGAAAGCGGTGGCAGGTGCTGCATCGATTGATTTATGCGAGCGCAGCGGCGGGGGTTATCCACTATCTGTGGCTGGTGAAGGCCGACAAGAAGAAGCCGTTAGAGTATGGATTTGTGTTGCTGGTGCTGCTGCTGTATCGGCTGGTGGACTGGATCCGCGCCAGAACCGGGGAAAAGGGCGGATCGATTCCTGCCAGGGCCGAGGCGTTGCGGACCTAGCCGGCCGCTTGATCTACAACAATTCTCGCTTTTCGTCCCAATTCAGCACCACTCGTTCAGAGCCACTCCCTAATTTATCGAAAATTCATCCCGAGCAATTGTCACTGGCGAGCTCCGGGCATACTCTAATCGATAAGGAGTGAACTATGAGTACGATCGAAGCCGGAATTCCAGCCGAAATCCAGGAACTTACCCCTTATGCTCCCACGCGTTCGACGATTACGGATCAGCCGCTGAGCCCCGACGAATTGCGAAAGACTGAAATCTACTGGCGTGCCTGCAATTATTTGAGCCTGGGGATGATTTACCTGCAGGAGAATCCTCTGCTAGCGCAGCCCCTGAAACCTGAGCACATCAAGAACCGACTGCTGGGACATTGGGGATCGAGCCCGGGGTTGTCGTTTATCTATGTGCATCTGAACCGGGTGATCAAAAAATACGACCTGGACATGATTTTTCTGGCCGGACCCGGGCACGGGGCTCCGGGCGTCCTGGGACCGACTTACCTGGAGGGAACGTACTCGGAGATTTATCCGGAGAAGAGCCAGGATGTGGAGGGGCTGCAAGAATTCTTCAAACAATTTTCGTTTCCGGGCGGAATTGGAAGTCACTGCACTCCGGAAACTCCGGGATCGATTCATGAAGGCGGAGAACTGGGATACGTGCTGTCTCACGCGTGCGGGGCGGCTTTCGATAATCCGGAATTGATTGTTGCGGCAGTAGTGGGCGATGGTGAGTCAGAGACGGGCCCGCTGGCAACGTCGTGGCACGTTAATAAGTTTCTGAATCCGTCGCGGGATGGGGCTGTGTTGCCTATTTTTCATCTGAACGGATACAAGATCGACAATCCGACGCTGCTGGCACGCGTGTCTCACGAGGAGTTGGAAAACCTGATGCGCGGTTACGGTTGGAATCCATATTTTGTGGAGGGTTCGGAGGTCAACTCGATGCATCAGGCCATGGCGGCGACCGTGGAACGGTGCGTGAAGGACATTCGCAAGTACCAGGATGCGGCGCGAAAGCATGGAGTGGTAAAGAGACCGCGTTGGCCGATGATCGTCCTTCGATCTCCGAAAGGATGGACGGCGCCTCGTGAGGTCGAGGGTCATTACCTGGAGGGTTTTTGGCGCGCGCACCAGGTGCCCTTGCCGGCTGCGAAAAAAGATCCGGTGCAGCTGAAAATGCTGGAGAACTGGATGCGGTCGCAGAGGCCGGAGCCCTTGTTCGATGCGGATGGCAAACTGGCGCCGGTGTTCCGCGAACTTGCGCCCACAGGTACGCGGCGTATGAGCGCCAATCCGCACGCGAATGGCGGGCGGATCAAGAAGTCGCTGCGCCTGCCAGATTTCCGGAATTACGCCGCCGAGGTGGAAAAACCCGGACGGTCGCAGGCGGAGAATACGCGCCCGCTAGGAATGATGCTGGCAGATGTCATGAAAATGAATCCGTTCAACTTCCGAGTATTCGGGCCGGATGAAACGACTTCGAACAAACTGGACGCGATTTACAAAGTCAGCAAGAAATTCTGGATCGAGGAGTCATTTCCTGAAGACAGTGACGGCGGGAACCTGGCCGCGGATGGTCGCGTCATGGAGATGCTCAGCGAACACACGCTCGAAGGGATGCTCGAAGGCTACCTGCTCACCGGCCGTCATGGATTCTTTTCGACGTACGAGGCGTTCGTTCACATCATCGATTCGATGTTCAATCAGTATGCGAAGTGGCTCGAAATCTGCAATCACTTGTCGTGGCGCGAGGCGATCGCATCGTTGAACCTGCTCATTACTTCGACGGTATGGCGGCAAGATCACAACGGGTTCACCCATCAAGATCCGGGATTTCTGGATGTGGTAGTGAACAAGAGTGCGAATGTGACGCGGATCTATCTGCCGCCGGACGTCAATTGCCTGCTTTCGGTGGCGAACCACTGCTTGCGCAGCCAGAACTACGTGAACGTCATCGTTTCGGATAAGCAGAAACACCTTCAGTACCTGGATATGAATGCCGCGATCATTCACTGCACGAAGGGAATCGGGATTTGGGATTGGGCGAGCAATGACGAGTCCGGGGAGCCGGATGTTGTGATGGCGTCGGCGGGGGATATTCCGACGCAGGAGGCCCTGGCCGCAACGGCGCTGCTGCGGAAAGAATTTCCAGATCTGAAAATACGCTTCATCAACGTCGTCGACCTGTTCAAGTTGCAGCCGACCAGCGAGCATCCGCACGGGTTGCCGGACCGGGACTTTGATTCATTGTTCACAGTGGATAAGCCGGTCATGTTCAATTTTCACGGGTATCCGCAACTGATCCACCGGCTGGCCTACCGGCGGACGAATCATCACAACATCCACGTGCGCGGGTACAAGGAGAAAGGGAACATCAATACTCCGCTGGAACTGGCGATCAAGAACAATGTGGACCGATTCAGCCTGGCCATGGATGTGGTAGACCGGGTACCGCGTTTGCAGAAGATTGGCGGGCATGCAAAGGAGCGATTTTTGAATCAGCAGATCGAGTGCAGTAATTACGCGCATCAGTATGGGGTGGATCAGCCAGAGGCTTCTGAGTGGGTGTGGCCGTATTAGAGTTGGATTCCTGTGGCAGAATTCCCGTTTCTCGTGGACAAAACGCACGAGAAACGGGGGCCCTTCCAGGTCATGAGGGGTGTGGGACGCCTTGTATGACGCGGACGGTGTCGCGGGCGATTAGAAGTTCCTCGTCGGTGGGAATGCCATAGGCTTGCAACTTTGAGTCGGCGGTTGAGATGAGGCTCTCTTTTCCCACCGTCTGGTGATTCTTTGTCTCGTCAATTTCCAGCCCCGCCCATCCCATTCCTGAGCAAATGCGCGCGCGAACCTCTGGCGAATTTTCCCCGATTCCTCCGGTGAAGACGACGGCGTCGGCGCCGCCCATAACGGCAAGGAACGCGCCGATATATTTTCGGGCGCGATAGCAGAAGATTTCGATTGCGAGGCGGACGCGCCGATCGTCGTGCTCTTTCAGTTCGGCCTGCAGTTCACGCATGTCATTAGTGAGGCCGGAAATCCCGAGCAACCCCGATTGAGTATTGAGCAGCGTGTCGACTTCAGAGGCCGACATACCTTCCTTGCGGGCGATGACGCTTACGACGGCGGGGTCGAGGTCGCCGGAGCGGGTGCCCATCACTAAGCCTTCGAGCGGAGTCATGCCCATTGAAGTGTCGATGGAGGCTCCTCCCTTGATCGCTGCCGCCGAGCAGCCGTTCCCGAGGTGCAGCGTGATGATGTTGGTCTGTTCGCGGGTGAGGCCGCGGATCGCCCGGTAGCGAAAGGCAACGTAGCGATGAGATGTTCCGTGAAAACCATACCGGCGGACGCGATGACGGCGGTAAAGATGATAAGGAACGGCGTAGAGATACGCCTGCTCGGGAAGGGAGTGATGAAAAGAAGTATCGAATACGGCGACTTGTGGGACATCTTTGCCGAAAATTTCTCGGGCCGCGGTGATGCACTTAATATTGTTGGGATTATGCAGGGGCGCGAGATCGATACAGTCTTCGATTCCCTTCAAGACCTCATCGTCAATCAGCGCTGATTCCTTGAATTTTTCTCCACCGTGCACGACGCGGTGTCCGACGGCATGGAGGTCGGCGGTGCTTTTGATCTCCGAGATGCCGGAGCGGTCGGAAGCAATGTAGCGAACGAGGTAATCGAGGGCCGCGCCGATATCGCGCAAGGACGCCGTAAATCGTTTGCCGGCCTCGTCTCGATGCCTGATCTGAATAATGGCTTCGCCGCCGATATCCTCGATCTTGCCGCGACAGATGCGTTCATCTTTGAAATTCGCTATACGGTCGAGGTCGGTGGCGATCACCTGAAACTTCAAACTGGAGCTTCCTGAATTGAGGACCAGGACGTTCATGCGGGAACCTTTCTCATTGTTCAAGATAAGCCGGGCCGTGGTTGGGCAGCAAACGGGTGATCGGAGTGAAGGAAAGTTATTGGCGGGTTCACTTCGTTGCGGGGGCGAAGGCGAGTAGGTCGTTTCCTCCCATTGCATTGTTATAGCCGGCGTTCAGATAGACCATACCGCTAACGGCGGTTGCGCCCGCTCCGTTCAGAGAACCGCCATGCGTGGGACGCCATTTACGGTTACGAAGTCGTGAACGGTGTTGAAATCCCAGGTCAGTGAGCCGTCGCGCGAATCGTAGGGTCTACGTAGGATGAATTTTGTTGCACTCTGGTTGGAAAAGGGACGCATCAGTGGTGTGAAAATTGTTGCACTTTTCGAATTGGAGCCCGAGAGATTCACGGCGCGCGGGGAGCATCCAGCGAATACAGGGAAACATGGATGATTTTGCTTGACACGCTTCACTCGAGCCTTGAAAATCGCTGCCAGTCAAGGCTTTTGGCTACTCCCCCTGTAGTCGACCCTGACTCTGGGCCGTTTATCTCTGAGATCGAATCAGTCCAAAACAATTCATTTTGAAGAGCGGGCAGCCTTAATTCTCCGCCGTGCACGACGCGATGACGTTCGCGCGAAATTCTGTGGGAAAGGAAAAGTCATGAAGGTCGCTGGAAAGAGTCTTCTGGGTGTGTGTGCAATCCTGGGGTTGGTGTTGATGGCCGGTGTGCCAGCAGTTGGCCAGAGCGCGGCGCCAAGCTGCAACATCACGGTTCCAAATTACTATCCGGATTTTACGTCGAACCAGGCTTGCTTCACGCTCAATGGCGAAGATCATGGAAATAAGAGCAGTGCGTATCCGTCGTTCCAGCCCGTGATTCCGGGAGTTCCCGGAACGCTTCTCCGGTTGACGCCGAACGTTGGGTATCAAGGTGGGTCGGCGTGGTTCAACACGCCACAACCTGTGTCGGGGCCTTTCACGACTACGTTCACTTTCCAGTTGGCGCCATCCGGCGGCGCTGATGGCATTGCCTTCGTGATTCAGAACTCCGGGACTTCGGCTCTGGGGCCAACGGGATGCGGAGAAGGATTTGCGGGTGATTTTCCCTATCCTCCCGGTTGCACTCCGATCGCTTCTAACAGCCTAAGCCAGAGCGGCATTACCAACAGCCTCGCGATCCGGTTTGATAGCTACTCGCAGGGTGTTGGCGGTGCAACACAAACGAACGACCCGGGCGTAAACAACGTCACGATTCAGAGCTGTCCCGGGCAGGCGGCGAACTCGATCACGGCGGCTTGCCAGTTGGGTGTTTACGCGTTCCAGAATGTCACGTTTGGAGATGGAAACGTTCATAGCGCCACCGTCACTTATTCGCCGACGCCGAGTTCAGCGCAGACAAGTTGCACCGTGAATGACACGCAGATGCCTTGCCTGGACGTAATTCTCGACGGGACCGATCTGTTTCCCACGGGCGTACCGTTCGACATGACGACGCTGGGTATTCCTGCAGGAACTGCCTATGTCGGTTTTACGGGAGCAACGGGTGGATTAACTGATACGCAGGACATTCGGAGCTGGACGTTCACTCCGCAAGGACAGACGCAGACCATCCAGCCTGGCACGACCGCTACTTATACGTTCCAGAACAACGCGTTTTCATTCTCGGTGGCGCTACCTCCGAATCAACCGGCGACAACGACGACCGTTACACCAATCTACACAACCGGGGCGGCTTGCAACGCCTTAGTGCAACAAAAGTATCAGGGTGCCCAGTGCTTCGTGTACACAAACCTGACGCCCAATCCGGATTCCGCGATTATGTTCGAGATCACTTGCCCGAATCTGCCAAACAATCAATGCAATCCGTTCACGGCAGACTTGGGCAGCGTGTATACATTCTCGAGCGTGAATAACCCAAATCCGACCGATCCCTATGCGGGATGGTTGAAGGGTGAGGGGCCGGACCCGACGCACCCTTGCACTCCGCCGCAGTCGGGGTCTTTGTTCCAGAGTAACCAGATCAGCATTTTCGCGCTCGACACGACGACGAAAGGGCACAGCGGAGGTACTGGTTCGTGCTGGGTAGCAACCTACGATCAGCCGGATGAAACGTTGTCGGCGATCACGATCACATCTCCAATCAACAACGCCGTGTACGCGCAGGGCGCATCGGTTCCAGCGAACTACGCGTGCGCCAATCCGACTACGACACAGGTTGCAACCAATCCTGTCGGACCGTACTTGCCGGTTGCAAGCTGCACGCAATCTTCCGGCACGGGTGGAAGTTGCACGCAGACTCCGGCGGGCCTGAGCTGCACTGGGACTGTGGATACTTCCACGCCAGGGCCGCATACTTTCACAGTGACGGCGATCGATACAGGAGTGAACCAAAGCAGCCAGTCGGTGAACTACACGGTAGTCGCGCCGACGAATCTGCAAGTCGGAGCTTTTGGTACGCCCGGCACGGTGGCGAACGGTGGGACCATCACGTACACCATCGGGGTTGCCGATTTTGGACCTGTCAACGCCAGTGGCGTTGTACTGACCGATCCGCTTCCGAGCAACACGAGCTTCATCAGCGGATCAGGCAGCAATGTGACCTGTGCTTTCGTCAACAAGAAGCTAACGTGTACGACGACTCCGATTACCTGCTCCGCTGCGGGGAATACGGTTAGCTGCAATGTGGGGATGCTGGCACCGCTCTCGATTTCATCGCTCAATGGAGGGGCGCTGACGATCAAAGCGAAAGTGAACAGCCAACCCGCAACGATGTGCGGCACGAAGCCTTGCACGGTCAATACCGTAAGTGCCAGCGCGATCAACGCAGACACGAATGCCAACCCCACAGTCACGGTTAAGACGACATGGTGAGGTGGGTGTTCGTTGAAGTGAAATAAGAAAGGGGACTGTTGCTCAGCAACAGTCCCCTAAATTTTTCTCTAGGAGAGTTGATGCTAGTTAGCGTGGCTCGATTGGTCGTAGATCGTCTTGAAGTCAGCGCGCTGTAATAACTTCTCGGCGCCGGGGTCTTTCTTCATCGAGTCAAGAAGAGCAACAGCCTGATTGGCGTCCTGCCGGGCATCACTCGCGTTTCGGGAGGCGCGCTCGGCAGCGGCGAGCAAGTAATGGGCGCGAGCGCTCAGCGGCTGCATGCCGAGCTGATCGGAGCGCAGCAAAGCTCGCTTCAGTTGCTGCATCGCTCCGGAGTAGTCAGCCCGCTGGATCATCGCTTCGGCGATAAACAGAGAAGATTCCACCGAGATGTACTTGAACCCAAGATCGTCGGCGTGCTGCGAAATCTGTTTGAGAATGGCAAGCGCTTCCTGCGACCGCTTTTGCTCGACCAGGGCTTTCGCCAATTTGGAGTTCGCGACGAGAATCGTGTTGGGTTCTTTGCTGCGCTTCGCCGCCTTCAGCGCATCCTCGTAAGATGCCTGCGCTGACTTGAAATCTCCGGCATAAAAGAAGCTGTCGCCCCGGACTCCGAGAGCTTCCGCCGACACGCTATCGTTGTTGAGATCGTGGGCAAGCTTTACCGACGCGTCAAGGGTCGCCTTGGCTTCGTCTCCTCGGCCTGCGAGAATAAGCGCCTCGGCCGAAGCGTCCATCACGCGGGGCATCCAGGAACTTTGATCCTTGAGATTCTGGAACGCCTGAAGGGCTTCCTGCTCAGACTTGACGGCCGCGCCGAAGCGCCCCTGATAGTCGAAGAGGCTGCCGAGACTCTGAGATTCGATCGCGGCGCCACGCTGGTCATTCAGTTGCCGACGCAGATCGAGTGCACGCAGGTAATAAGAGATTGCCTGCTCGTACTGACCCATATTGGCGAAGGTGTCGCCGAGATTGTGGACGGCTTCGACGATATCCTGCGGGACCTTGGATTTTTCACGCAACTGCAATGCCTGCTGGAAGTAGGTCAAAGCATCGTCGAACTGACCTTTCTCCGAGTAAGCCGAACCAATATTGTTGAGGCAGATTGCCTGCAAGGCTTCACTGCCGACATCGCGTTCCATCTGCAGAGCTTCCTTGTACAACTTGAGCGCAAGATCATGGTCGCCGGAATCGTCGGCGGAGTTTCCCATGTCGATCAGCGTATCTCCAAGGCCGCGCTTGTCGCCGATTTCGCGGCGAATCTGGAGGGCCTCCTCGTACGAGGCCTGGGCTTCCTTGGCTTTGCCGAGTGAGGACTGCGCGCCCGCCATTTCATTCAAGCTGAATGCCAGTCCTCGTTTTTGACCAATCTGGCGCCAAATCGCAAGGGCCTCAGTTTCATTGCGAACGACTTCCTGAGGCTTGTTCAGCATGCGATAAGCGACTGCCATCAGGTGAAGGCTCGTCGCTTTCTGTTCCTGGTTATCAACTTGAACGGCCAAGCTGTAGGCACGGTTCAGGGGATCAAAGCTGGCCTGCGAATCGCCGCTCTTAATGTCGATACGGCCTAAGTCGAGCGTCGCGCCTATGTCCTTGGGATTGGCGGACAGGATCTTCTGGTAATAGTCGCGAGCTTTAATGAGATCGCCGGAATCCTGGTAGAGGCCGGCCAGCGCTAACTGCACATCGCGGTTGTCCGGGGAAGCATTGGCCAAGGCTTCGTAAGCCTTGATCGCCTCCGGATAGTTTTTCACTACCTGAGAGCGAATGGCCGCGATCAGATATTTTTCCGCCTCCGGCAGGTTTTGACTGAGCATCACTGCTTTCTGCGCTGCCTGCTGTGCCTGGTCGTCGTAACCGAGCGTGCTGTAGGTCTGAGAGAGTTTGGCAAACGCCAGAGCAAAATTCGGATCGGTTTTCACCGCGGCTTCGAATTGGTTACGCGCGTCAAGATTCCTTCCATCGCGCTGAAACCCTATTCCGAGATCATAGGCGCGGAGCGCTTCCACCGAAGTCGAATCGGGCTGGAAGGAACTGGCTTTTAGTTCTTTTAAGACGCTGCCGGGCAGCGACAGTTTTTCGCGAATCGATTCCGCCAGCTTGTCGATAGCGTTTGGAATCTCCTTTTCGCTTGGAATCTCGATTTTGATTGGGATCGAGCGGTCGCTCTTGAAATCCTGCAGGGTAGCATCAATGCGAATTTGCTCGCCAAACCTGGCGTACTGTCCCGAGAGCACTCGCTGGGCGTTGCTGAAGTCAGCGACTCGACGGATGGTCGCTGGATCTAGCTCGGTAGAAGGAGAGATGCGGAGATCCGAAAACAGTTGGTGCAGGTTGCTTGAACTGACCGTTCGCAGTTGCGCCGACTGCCCGATATCGGTGGTCAGCATGTCAGCAAAGCTGGAGCCGAGCCAGTCGAGGCTGGCATCTCCGGAAACATTTCGGAAGGGCAAAATGGCGAGAGATTGTACGGGCCCGGGTTTGGAGGAAGAAGGCGACAACAGAGCACCACGGTAAATGTATCCGACAATCGACAGAGCGACGACCGTGACAATTCCAGCCAGCAGCGGCCAGGGAACGGTCTGACCCCAGGGTTTTACGTCCGCGTGAAATCCCAGGGTGGCGGCCGCAATTTTGCCCTGCCACGCATCCAGGTCGCGCAGCATCTCGCTGGCGGACTGATAGCGAAGGACGGGATCCCGCTCCAGGCACTTACTGACCACTGAGCTGAGATGTCCCGGAATCGTGTTGTCCAGGTCCGAGACCGGCACGGCGCGTTCCTGCGTGCGCTTGATGAGGCTGGCGAGCGCGCTCTCGGCCCGGAAGGGCATCTTGCCGGTGAGCAGCTCGTAGAGAATCAGACCGGCGGTGTAAAGATCGGAACGCTGGTCGAGTTCCTTGGCCAGTGCCTGCTCAGGCGACATGTATTCCATGGTGCCGACGAGGGCTCCGACCTGGGTCATGCCATCGCCTTCCACTGTGCGGGCAAGGCCGAAGTCCATCACGAGGATTCGCCCCGTGCTCTCCTGCATGATGTTCTGCGGCTTGAGATCGCGATGGATGACGCCTACGTTATGGGCGGCTTCGAGCGCTTGGCAGACCTGCTGCATGATCTCGACGGCTTCCTCGGGAGAGAATTTCTTTTTCTCCTGAATGAGGGAGCGGAGGTCGCGGCCCTCCACGAATTCCATGGTAATGAACTTGACGCCGTCGGCATCGCCCAAGTCGTAGATCCGGATGACATTTTTGTGCGTGACCTGGCGGGAGAGCAGGAGTTCCTGTTTGAAGCGCGCCAGTATCGACGGGCTAGACGCCATCTCCGGACGAATGAGTTTCAGGGCCACCGGACGGTCGAGTTCACGATCCTGTGCCTTGTAAACGGCGCCCATTCCACCTTCGCCCAGCAACTGCAGAATTTCGTAACGGCCTCCGAGCACGTCGCCAGGATTCAGCATCGGGCTGGGTGCTACGGGACGGGTGTAGCGGGAACTGAGAGGAGGCAGGGGCGGTAGCATCCCCTCGATTATTGTGGCGTCAGGATCGTGTGGGGGAGCCGAAGCGCCGCCGGTGATTGCGTCGTGGGCGAACTTTGCCGGCAGATCGATCAGGGTCGGACTGTCGGCATCCAATGGCGGATTGGAGCCGGAACTATCCCCTTTGGCCGGAACTCCGACACCACCGTGCTTTCCCCGGTTTTGAGGATTATCCCGTGAATTAGATTCCTGCATGCTCGCCTGGCCCGAGGGGAAGAATGAAGCGCCGCACAGCGCTTCGGGGAAGAATCCCAAAAAGTATATACCTCGCGAATGCCGCGTTGCACGCCGAAAGCTGGGTTCCCGTAATCAATGAGTTGCGGGGAAAGGTGGGCTGGCGGAAAGGCTGCGTTTCAGGGTCCAAATTGCCGTCAGGCGGAGTCCGAAGGCCCGTCTTTGAGTGTGCTAGTCTGCCTGCTATGCGAGCCAGTTCGGTGCGGCCCAAGCATTTCCTGAGCGATAAAGTCGAGCACTTCACTGAATCCGTGATCCGCGAGATGACGCGGCAGGCCATGCTTTACGGGGCGATCAACCTGGCCCAGGGCTTCCCGGATTTCTCGGCGCCGGCTGAGATCAAACAGGCAGCACAAAAAGCGGTGGCCGCCGACGTTAATCAATACGCGATTACCTGGGGCTCCAAAGGGCTGAGGAATGCCATCGCGAGGCAGACGGAGGTTTGGCAGGGGATCAAGGTGGATCCGGAAAAAGAGATCACCGTATGCTGCGGTTCGACCGAGGCGATGATCTCGACTCTCCTGGCGGTTTGTAATGCTGGAGATGAGGTAGTCATCTTCGAGCCTTATTACGAAAATTACGGACCGGATTCTGTATTGAGCGGCGCCAAGCCCAAGTTTGTGAAGTTGCGGCCGCCGAAGAAGGATGGCGGAGAGTGGACGTTTGATGAGCAGGAATTGCGGAAGGCTTTCCATCGCCACACTAAGGCCATCATCGTAAATACGCCGAATAATCCCACGGGAAAAGTCTTTACGCGGGCGGAGCTGGAACTGATCCGCGAATTATGCCTCGAGTACGACGTGCTGGCCATTACTGACGAGATCTATGAGCACATTCTCTACGATGGCACGAAACACATTTCGATGGCGTCGCTGAATGGTATGCGCGAGCGGACCGTCACGATCAATGGGATGTCGAAGACTTACAGCGTGACGGGATGGCGCGTAGGGTGGGCTATTGCGCCCGAGAAGATCAGCAATGCGATCCGGAAAGTGCACGACTTCCTGACGGTGGGTGCGCCGGCTCCGCTCCAGGAGGCCGGCATCGAAGCGTTGAGTTTGCCGGCGGAATATTACACACGGCTGGCGGAGGGATACCGGGTTCGGAGAGATCATCTTGTGCCGGCGTTGCACGCGGCCGGGTTCCGATGCTTTCTGCCACGGGGTGCGTACTACGTGATGACTGACATAGCGGCATTCGGGTTTGAGGATGATGTCTCGTTTGCGAAGTATCTGGTGCAGGAGATAGGAATCGCGACGGTGCCGGGGTCGAGCTTTTACCGGGATCCGCGCGATGGAGCTCGACAGGTTAGGTTCGCGTTTTGCAAGAAGACCGAGACGCTGGATGAAGCAGCGAAGAGATTGGAGAAGCTGGCGACCGCACTGTCGAATCGGCGAAGGTAAAAACAGTGCTTTTTTGAAGGTGGGTCGAATTGAAAAAAACCACCTCCGGCCGCGCCGGCCAGAGGTAGGGCAGGCGATTTCTTCGAATTCTGGTTGGGTTATTTGGTGATTAGGCCGCAGGCGATGCGCTCCCCTGAGTTGCCCGAAGGATCGGTCTTATAGTCGTCCGCTTTGGCATGAACAACGATGGCCGAACCCCCGTTGCCGAGCAGCGAGTGGGCGCCGTCTTTCAGGGTCGCGTCGGAATCTCGTAAGCGAACTTTCGCTTTGCCGTCGGCTCCCACAGTGAAGTTCTTCATGTCACCGGCGTGATGGCCATCGGGGTTGTCGAAGCCATGCTTCTTCCCTTCAGGATTGAAATGTCCTCCTGCCGACTTGAAATCCGGGCCCTCACACTTGGGGATCTGGTGGAAGTGAATACCGTGTTCCCCCGGGGGGAGAGACGTGATCTGCAGATCGATTCTGACGCCGCCGGAACTGTCATCGGAGATGATGGCCTTCCCCACGACCTTACCCTGCGGATCCTTCAGATCGACGGCGGTTTTGGCCAAGCACATGGACGGAACGACGAGCGAGAGGGCAAGCAGCATAGAAAAAGATTCGAGGCGTTTCATCGGTGTCTCCTTCGGCGGGCAGCAGGGATTATAGCGAAATCTCGACCTGCGAGACTGGCGGGGGCGGCACTAGTTCAGTGAATCAGGCGCAACACATAAACTATCTCAGCGAAAAGTTCGGGTTGTGTATGTGATTTCTCCACAGAAAGGTGGAGTATACTGCGAGGAAGCGTAAATTCGCTGGGGATTGATGGAATTATGGCTTTGAATGCGGTCCAACCGATAGCAGAACAGGTTCCTGCGGATGATTTTGAGGCGCTGGAACAAAAAGTTTATCGCACAATAGAGCTATACAAATCCGCGCGGGAGGGTCAGGCTTCAGCCCAGAACGACGCCCAGCGGTTGCGCCAACAATTGCAGGAGCGCGATGAAGAAATCAACGCGCTACGGCGAGAGGCGGTCCAGTTGAAGAAAGAACGAGAAGAGATTCGGGCGCGAGTCGAGAAAATGCTGGAACGCATTGAATCGATCGCGGAAGCCAGCTAAGGCGGCCCAAAAACTCCGAAAGCCGGAGATTCTAGCGCGAACTGGGACCATCATGGCGACAGCGACCAAAGATCAGTTGGTGAAAGACGCGCAAAATTCAAGCGTGCGAGTTGAGATTTTCGACCAAGCTTATAACTTGCGCGGATCCGATCCGGACTACATCCTCAAACTCGCCGAATATGTCGATGCCAAGATGCGTGCGGTCGCGGAAGCCACCAACACCATCGATACCGTCCGGTTGGCGGTGCTAGCCGCTCTCAATATTGCGGACGAGTTTCATCTGCTCAAAAGGAAGCAGGACAGCGGCTCAACCGATTTTCAGAAGCGAGCACATCAACTGGCTCACGCGCTCGACCAGGTGCTGGAAGAGAATCGCAAAGCGAGTTAAGTCCTGCTGTCGCGGCTTCGTTCAGTGCTGACGGATACGTCATTTTCCTTCCTCGAAAGCATTCGTTAATCCCGAACAAAACACAGCGATTCATCCGCTACGCTCCGCAGGAATTTCTGTCAAGGCAAGAAGTTCGTGTGAATGCGGCGTTACTTTGGAGCAAGCCGGATGCCATCTTTTTACCCGCGGGCACTTGCCAAGCGGGCGGGAGTTGCCTAGCATCCATTCTGGAAGCCGGCCTGCGGGGTTGGTGATGGCGGGTCACCGATATTTGAACCAATGCAGAATGAACGGGAGCTCGACTCGAACTAAGATCCGGTGAGCGACGCTGCGCCATGCGCAGATGCCTAAAGGGTCTCGGCGGGCGCCCAACGTCTACCGACGGGTTCATTCTCGGCCCCGTCACACGGCACAGTGGGTCGGCTTTACTTCATCTGCCCAGCTGTTAGCTAGAAGCCCTAGGCTTCTTGCTCTGCATTCGAGGCCAAGCCGTTGGCCCTGATCATTCCAATTCCCTGATAGACTCACTGTGGGAGCGAACCATCCGGTTCGCGCATCCAATTAGAGAGATGTTTCCGCAACTATTTCATATCGGTCGTTTCTTTCTGCCCACATACGGGTTCCTGGTCTCACTTGGCGTGCTGCTTGGGCTCTGGATCAGTGTGCGCAACTCGGAGCGCCTGGGAATTGATGGCGACAAGGCCTGGAACCTCGGGATACTTGTGGTTCTCAGTGGCATCATCGGCGCCAAGGTCCTCTACATCATCAATGACTGGAGCATTTACAAGGACCATCTTGGAGATATCTTCAGTATCGCGACGTTGCAGGCAGGAGGCGTGTTTTCGGGAGGATTGCTGGCGGCCTTCGTCGCGGCAGCCTGGTACTTGCGGAGACATCACATGCCGCCGCTGGGAACTTGCGATGCATTCGCCCCGGGGCTCGCGTTAGGCCACGCGATAGGCCGCATCGGCTGTTTCGCCGCGGGATGCTGCTATGGAAAGCCGACCGATCACTGGTGGGGAGTCACCTTCACGAATCCGCTGGCAAATCAGATTACGCAGACACCCCTGCACATTCCATTGGAACCGACTCAATTATTCGAGTGCGCGGTCGAACTGGCGAACTTTATTTTTCTGACGTGGCTGCTCAAGCGCAGAAAATTCGACGGGCAAGTGATTGGCGCTTTTATGTTCATCTACGGGATAGCGCGCTTCTTCCTGGAATTTCTGCGAGGCGATCCCGGCCGGGGATCTGTCTTCGGTGGTGCAATGACTGGAACCCAACTGATTGCGATCGGGCTGGTGGTTGGGGGCGGACTGATCTGGTGGCTACGCCCCGGAGCTAAGCGCGTTGCCTCACAGACTGTTGGCGCGGCGCGATAACCGCGCGGCGGCGAAGATTCGCAGACGTCCGGCCGTTCGTTATTTTCCAGTATCGCGGTAGTCACCCAGACAGCCTCGTCAGCTTAAGCGTGCTTCCAGGAAGTATTCCGAAAATCCCAGCGCGGTCTGACGCGCTATTCGGTCTCGGGTAATTCCGCTGCGAAAAAGCTGATATTGTTCCTGAACGTATGTCGGGAGGTTTCCCTCAGGTGCTCGTGGTCTTGCCGGAAGCCGCGGGGCAGCGGTTGGACCAGTACCTTGCTGCGCAACTCGACGTTAGCCGGGCTCGAGTCCAAGAACTCATTCGCGATAACAAGATCCGCCTCGGCGACGGTCCTGCGAAGTCCTCAGTGAAACTGCGGGGAGGGGAGCGGATCGTCGTGCAAGGCCCGGCTGAGCGGCCGCCATTGCGGGCCATGCCGGAGGCGATTCCGCTGGAGATTCTCTATGAGGATGATGATCTCGCCATCATCAACAAACCGGCTGGGATGATGGTGCACGCAGGGGCGGGTGGGACCGACGATCAGCGGAATCGCGGTACGCTGGTGAATGCGCTGCTGCACCACTTCAGAGCGCTTTCGGCAGTGGGCGGAGAGACACGGCCAGGCATCGTGCATCGGCTGGACAAAGAGACCAGCGGTTTGATTGTTGTGGCGAAAAACGACGAGGCCCATCGCAAGCTGGCGGAGCAGTTCGCTTGCCGCGTGGTAAAGAAGAAGTATCTCGCTCTGGTTCATGGCTCGACGAAGAAAGATCAGGGAACGATTTCGGCCAGCATCAGCCGCGACCGGATTCGCCGTACGCGCATGACGACACGGCAGGCGGGTGGAAGAGAAGCGGTTTCACACTATCGGGTTCTACGTCGTTTGGAAACGCCCTACGGGAAATTCACGCTGGTCGAGGTGAAAATTGATACCGGCAGAACGCACCAGATTCGAGTGCACTTGGCATCATTGGGGAATCCGGTGGCGGGCGATACTTTGTACGGGGCGCCTGCTCAAATCAAGCTGGCATCGAGTCGACGAACATTCCCAGCAAAGCCAGCGATATCGCTGGCACGGAATTTCCTGCATTCCGCGGAGCTTGAGTTGATGCATCCGAGAAGTGGCGAAAAATTGACGTTTACGGCATCTTTGCCGGAGGAACTGCAGGCGTTCATCGCAGCTCTGGAGGCGATTGTCCACGCTTGAGAAGCTTGGACCGCGCCTCCAACGATGGGTTGAAGGCGACCAGCGCGATATAATATGGCTTGGGATGGAATTCTTGGGGCTGAATTCATGGTGAAAACAGCTGGGCTGGCACTGCTGGCACTGTTGGTTGCAGGCGCCGCCGCTCAATCGGCGCAACCGGCGGGATCTGGGAATGGGAATCCTGCGCCCACCACGACGCCAGCGCAACCCGCATCCGGTGCCACTTCCAATCCTCCCGCGGAACCGCCTGCGAAATCAGATGACAGCGGCAGCGACACGATCACAAAGATCCGAGTGCAACGTAACGAAGTCAACGTTGTGTTCACGGTGACGGACAAGCACGGGAAGCGCGTTACAGACCTGAAGCAGAATGACTTCAAGATTGTCGATGACAATAAGCCTCCCGATCAGATCAGCAGCTTTCACGCCGAGACCAACTTGCCGCTGCAAGTAGGACTGCTCATTGATGCGAGCAACTCGGTTCGTGACCGCTTCAAGTTTGAGCAGGAATCCGCAGTTGAATTTTTGAATCAGACGGTACGTCCTCATGACGACCTGGCGTTTGTGGTTGGTTTCGACGCGACCCCCGAAGTGACGCAGGATTTTACCGGCGATACGGAAGCGCTGGCGCGCGGCGTGCATGAATTGCGGCCGGGCGGTGGTACGGCGCTTTATGACGCGTTGTATTTTGCATGCCGCGACAAGCTGCTGAAGGCTTCGAAGGCGACCCCGGTGCGGCGAGCGATCATCCTGCTCAGCGATGGAGAAGACAACCTGAGCCATGTGAGCCGAGAAGAGGCGATCGAAATGGCGCAGCGCGCCGAAGCTATCGTGTACACGATCAGCACCAACGTGAGCGGAACCAAGGGCGCTGGAGATAAGATCCTCGAGCGCATCGCCGATGCGACCGGCGGGCGCGCCTTCTTTCCATTTCAGATTCGTGACGTAGCGAACGATTTTGCCGAGATTTCAGAGGAATTGCGCAGCCAGTATGCGGTTTCCTACAAGCCTGCGGATCTGAAGGCCGACGGCCACTATCGAACGATCGAGATTGTCCCCAACGACCGCAAGAACTATAAGGTACGGTCGCGCCGGGGCTGGTACTCGCCGATCGCTGCAGGTTCCGAGCAGGGCGTACCGCGCTAGCGGGCGACGTCACGCGCATGCCGGGCTATTCAGGTACGCCTCTTCCGAAAAAATTAGGAATTAAGGACGGATCGCGCACGCGGCTCGTCGCGATTCCGCCGGACGTGCGTGCTGAGTTGAAACCATCCCTGGCCCGCTGCGAGATGCATGCAAAGGGGAAGGGTCCCTTGGACTTCGGGATGGTATTTGCGAAGTCGCGGGCGGAACTCATAACAGAATTCAACGAGATCGCCGAAATACTTGCGTCCGCAGGAATGATCTGGGCGATATGGCCGAAGAAAAGCTCCGGCGTCTCCACCGATCTTGATGAGAATAAAGTGCGGGATATCGGGTTAGCCGTGGGACTAGTCGACGTGAAGGTGTGCGCCGTCACCGACGTTTGGTCTGGATTAAAGTTCGTGCGGCGTGTGAAAGACCGCTGAGTCAGAATCCCAAACTGTCATATGAACATTCCGTCATGATCAACGAAAGAGGAACAGGAATGATACGAGTCGGACTGATTGGGTTCGGGCTTGCAGGGCAGGCTTTCCACGCGCCGATGATTCGGAGTATCGAGGGGATGGAACTGGCCTGCGTGCTGGAGCGGCATACGGACAACGCGAAAAAGAGATATCCGAATGTTCGGGTGGCGCGCAGCCTTGACGAGTTGCTGTCTGATTCGACTATCAATTTGTGCGCCATCGCTACGCCCAATGATACGCATTTCTCGTATGCGAGGGCCTGTCTCGAGGCGGGGCGGCATGTCGTTGTCGACAAACCGCTAACCCCGACGATGGCGGAGGCTGAGGAATTGGTCCGTCTGGCGGAAGTCCGCGGGCTGATTTTGACGGTGTATCAGGATCGGCGGTTTGACGGAATCTTCCATACAGTCAGGAAGCTGCTGAGTTCCGGCGTGCTCGGGACGATTGCGGAATATGAAACGCGGTTTGACCGTTTCCGCCCGGAGCCCAAGCCGAATGCGTGGCGTGAAAAGGCGAACTTTCCGGCGGCCGGAGTTCTGTGGGACTTGGGACCTCATGTGATTGATGGAGCACTCGTGCTTTTTGGCGAGCCCGAGTCGATTTGCGCCACCGCATTTTGCCAGCGTGCGACCTCCGAAATTGATGATGCTTTCGATATTCAGATGAAGTACCGGGGAATGCACGCCAATTTGCGAGCGCGGATCATTGCGTACGCGCCTGGTCCTCACCTTGTGATTCACGGTACGAAGGGTTCTTTCGTGAAATTCGGTATGGATCCGCAAGAGCCGCTGCTGCGGGTGCCCAATCCGCCGGATGGGCTCAACTGGGGCGAGAACTGGGGGATGGAACCGGAGGATCGGTGGGGCACTTTGAGCCTAGTGAATGAAGAACCGCGGAAGATTCCAACGGATCGGGGGGACTATCGCGGGTTCTATGCCAACGTGCGTGACGCGATCGAGAAAAAAGCTACGCTGGAAGTGTCGCCGCAGCATGCGTTGCGGGTCATGCGGGCGATTTTGCTATCGCACAAAAGCAGCCGGGAAGGGCGGCTTGTGCGGTGGGACGAGGCGGTCGCGTAAATTTTCGTCCCGGAAACTTAGTGCCTCTGCAAAGGACTGTATAGTTCCTTCGCTTTGCTCAAGATGAGAGCTCAGAGCAATTTACGCTTTCATTACCTTTTGAAAGGCCGCCTGGAATCGCTCCATTTCATCCTGGGTGCCGACGGTGATGCGAACGCAGTTCGGCATTGAGGGCCAGACGCGGCCTACCATCACATTTTCCTTTGCCATCGCCTCTCGTACTTCTTTCCCGGGTCGCTTCGTATCGAGCATGAAACAGTTGGAGACCGAGGGGACGTACGAGTAGTTATTTTGGTCGAGCCACTGAAAAGTCTGTTGCCGGACGCGCGTGTTGATTTCGCGGCGCTGCGCCACCAGGTTGGGATCTTTGAGGCTGGCCATGGCGGCCGCCAGAGCCGTTACAGGCATGGCGTTCCATCCCCCACGGCGCAAGATCTTTTCCAGCAACTCTGGCCGGGCAATGATCAGTCCGCAACGCAGGCCGGCCATTCCGTAGACCTTGGAGAATGTGCGCAGCACAATGACATCTTTTCCGGCCTTTACCAGGTCGATGGTGCTGGGGGAGTCGGCGAAGTGAATGTAGGCTTCGTCGACCAACACGAATGAGTCCTTCGGCTTGTTCTCTACCAGATACTCGATATCGGAATGCGGCGTGAGCGTGCCGGTAGGATTGTTGGGAGTGCAGACGTAGAAAAGGCCTGCGTCGGGGCCTGCGGCGAGCATCGCCTTCACATCGTGGGCGTGGGCTTTGGTGAGAGGGACTTTTACGACACGCGCTCCGACTGTAGTGGCGACGGCCATTCCGGATTCGTATCCGGGATCCGCGGTGACATAACTCTTCTGCGGTCCGGTCAGCGTCGCGACCGTCAGTCCCAATGCGGGGCTGGAGCCTGCAACTGCACGGACGAATTCCGGATTTAGGCCTTCCTGCTGTGCAAATGCGGCGACGAGATCGTCGGTCAGGTCTTCGTTGTAGCGTCCGGTCAGCGGGAGAATCTGGGCAATCGCATCACGCGCGCCCTGGCTGGGCCCCAGAGGATTCTCGTTGGAATCGATCAGTACCGCGTCGGTGCCGATCGGGCGCCGGCGAGCGGCAGCGGCCAGCATGGGTTCGCTGTAAACGCGGAACGCGGCAGCCGCAGAAACGGCAGCGGAGAGGTGCAAGAAAGAGCGTCGGGAGAAGCGAGGCATGAAACCCCCTTTGGAAGGCTTTGGTGATGGAGTTTATCAAAGAGCGGGTAAGTCGTTCCTGGAGAGAGCATAAGAAATTTCGATTCGGCGCATTGAGGCGAGCAAATTGCTGATCTTTAATGAAAAGGATCCGCTTGGTAGCTGATCAGTCTTGCGCTTTGCCGGCGTAATAACCGGCGCGAGCCTGAATTTTGTAATTTTGTTTGGACTTGATCTCCAGCTTGCGGTAGGCGCCGTCGAGCTTTGTATTTGTGGAGGTGTAGCCGATGTTGTACTGGCTGCGGAGTTCCTGAGCGATTTGCTCAAAGGCTTCGCGGAGCTTGTCGAACTTATTGCCCACATTGATGACTCGGCCGCCCGTAGCCTCGGTGAGCTTACGCATTTCGCTTTCGCCCGAGTAACCCATGCCGAATCCCCCGTAGAAACCGCGGTCCGCACAGAGGAGAACGTAGACGATGGCATCGGCCTTCTGCGCGGATTCGATCGCGTCCTTGATCTTGAGGCGGCTGCCTTCGTCCTGGCCGTCGGTGAGGAGGATCATTGCCTTCCGGCCGACTTCCTTGGCCAACATGTCATGGGAGGACAGGTAGACAGCGTCATACAGGACGGTGCCAGGGGAATATGCGGTCGGAACCGGACCGCCGCCTGCTCCCGGAAGGGTTGGCATGGTCACCCCGCTATTGATTCTCACTGAGTTCAGGGCCTTTTGAAGCCGGCTGACGTCGCGGGTGAAGTCCTGGGCAAGTGTGGCGTCCACATTGAAGTCAATGACAAATGCTTCGTCTTTGTCGGTTAATACGCGCTTCAGGAACGCGCCGCCGACTTCCTTTTCCATGTCCAGTACATTGACCTGGCTGCCGCTGGAGTCGATCAGCATGCCCAGCGTGAGAGGCAGGTTGGATTCGGCGGCGAAGTACTTGATGGTCTGACTCTTGCCGTCTTCATTCACCTGAAAGTCTTCCTTGGTAAGGTTGGGAATGAGAGCCCCGTGCTTGTCCTTGACGTTGAAGAAAAGCTGCACGATGTTTGCGCTGGCCTTGAAGGTGGCAACCGGATTTTGCGAATCCTCCGGCTTCTGGCCAGACTGGGAGCTGTCCTGGCTAGCGGGTGCCTGTGGCTGAGGTGGCTGCTGAGGAGTTGACTGCGCGGGTTGTTGCTGGGCCTTGGCCACCGGCAGGATGCCGAATAAAACGGCTAAGATGGAGACAAATACAGCTCGACGAGGGAGAGTGAGTGATTCGGGCATCCGGATTCTCTCTGGTTCTTTGTTGGTCTAAGCTTACAGGTAGTCTAATCTTGTATCTTAGATGCACCAAATTGGCCGGTTCAGGCATCCCACAGCGGTGTAATTTTGACAATTTTTGGGGAACGGGCTTCATGAAAACACGGATGAACGGTGAGATAGGGAACGCCGCATCAAAAATAGTGGCCATCGTGGTCCTAATGGTGGTTTCGTCATCCGGATTGTGGGCGCAAGGGCAGGGCAACCAAGGTCAAAATCAGCCTCCGGCTCAAACACCGCCGGCGCAGGATATTCCGGATGCACCTTCGACTGTGCAACCGCCGCCCCCCAAACTGACTCCGCCCCCGCCACAATCAAATCCCTCGCGCGACAACGAAGCGCAGAAGCCTTCGGACAACTCGTCGTCGCAGACTGACCAAAAGGAGCCTCCACCGCCGATGCCGCCGGTCGAGACCGTTCCGGCAGGTTCATTTCCTCGTAACCAGCTGAATCCGTCGGAGGGAATTTACAGGATCCCGGTGTCCGTGAATTTCGTGCTGCTGCCCGTAATGGTGAAGGACTCTGCTGGCAGGCGTGTGGATGGCCTCCTGCCCAAGGATTTTACGGTTCTTGAGAACGGGAAAAAGCAGACGCTGACGTACTTTACCAGCGATCCTTTTCAGCTCTCGGTAGCGATTTTGATCGATCTCGGGCTGCCAGATGTTGCATTGCAGAAGGTGAATCAGACCTACTCCGCACTGGTGGGTGCATTCAGCGCGTATGACGAGTATGCCCTGTACACCTACAGCAGCACGGTAAGTCAGGTTATGGATTTCAGTCGTAAATCCGAGAACCTTACGGCATCTCTGAATTCGCTAAAACTGGTTCGAGGAAGCCCCAACGGTCCCCCGGTTCTGAACGGCCCGTTCTCGGTAGGGCCTACGGTAAACGGGGTGCCGGTCGGCGGTCCGCCGATCGCGCCTGTCCAGACGCCGCCCAGGGAAGCCCATGTCTTGAATGATGCGATCCTACGGGCTGCGCTGGATTTGGGAAAGCGGGATCGGACGCGCCGGAAGGTCATTCTTGTGATCAGCAACGGCCGCGAACTGGGCAGCCAGGCGAGCTACCGCGATGTGCTGAGGCTGCTCGAAAGCAGAGACATCCAGGTAAAGGCTGTGGTCGTCGATACTGGCGCGCTCCCGGTGTACAAGCAGATTGAGAAACTCCGGATCAAAGGGCAAGGATACGGCGACATTCTTCCCCGGTATGCCGCAGCCACGGGCGGCGGCCAGATCTTCAGCGAACTGACCCGGAACTCGATGGAAGACGCTTACAGCGAGATTACCTCGGAAGCCCGCAACCAATACACGCTGGGATACCCAACCAAGATGACGCCCAGTTCGGCGTACCGCAGCATTGAAATTCTGGTGGATAAGAAAGGGCTTAAGATCGCGGCCAAAGATGGCTACTATCCCGCGCCAACTCCCCGCTAAAGCGGGATTTGAGTGCTAGGCCGCGAAAATTTCCTTATCCAGGGGCCCGGGGGTCACCTGAGTAACCTGCCGGGGGTCCGCCCCGTGTGATATAAAGACCCCGAGCCTCCAAAAGGAATATTGGTAGAAGCAGCCGACCCCCAAGGGTACGCCTGCGCTAGAGGAAAGCCTTTGAGTTTCATCAACTTCGCAGCCCGCGAGATCAATTGCAAAATCGTGTACTACGGCGCCGGGTTAGGCGGTAAAACCACGAACTTGCAGGTGATCTACCAGAAGACTGCGGACCAGCAAAAAGGCAAGATGATCTCGCTCGCCACCGAAACTGAGCGAACCTTGTTCTTTGACTTCCTGCCGCTGGACCTGGGCTCCGTGCGCGGCTTCAAGACGCGAATCCATCTCTACACCGTCCCCGGACAGGTCTTTTACGACGCCAGCCGCAAATTGATTCTGCGCGGCGTGGACGGAATTGTCTTCGTCGCCGATTCGCAGGAACAGCGTATGGATGCCAACGTCGAAGCGCTCGAAAACCTGATGTCGAATTTGAAAGAGCACGGCTACGACTTCAACAAGATTCCTTACGTGCTGCAGCTGAACAAGCGCGACCTCCCGAACATTCTTCCGGTCGATATGCTCGCCACGGAATTGCGCAAGAAGAATGAGCCCATCGTGGAAGCGATTGCCTTTCAGGGCGTCGGCGTTTTCGAGACGCTGAAGGAAATTGCCAAACAGGTGCTGCAGGAACTCAAGGCCGGCGGGTAGCTGGTAGAAGCCTTGCAACGTTCGGCACTCGGCAAACAATTGGAACGTCCAGCCAGAGCGGTTCACAACAAAGTCGCGACCTTCCCACAACCTTACTTCGGATTAACGTCTGTTTCAGATTCCATTGTTGAGCATGTCTTCCGGCTTGCCTGTCAAGGC
>DATGIB010000011.1:0-196601 GCA_035307485.1 Candidatus Sulfotelmatobacter sp.
GTAAGGTTACTAGCCATCTGGTTTACGCTATCTGTAAGATCTTTCCATGTACCAGCGACCCCTTTTACCTGTGCCTGGCCTCCCAGTTTTCCTTCTGTACCCACTTCCAGCGCCACACGGGTTACTTCTGAGGAGAAAGAATTAAGCTGATCCACCATTGTATTAATAGTATTTTTCAGCTCTAGAATTTCGCCTTTTACGTCCACAGTAATTTTCTTGGACAAGTCGCCGTTCGCGATGGCCGTTGCGACCTCAGCAATGTTGCGCACCTGACCAGTCAGGTTACTGGCCATGAAGTTCACATTGTCTGTGAGATCTTTCCATGTTCCAGCCACACCAGGCACTTCGGCCTGGCCTCCTAACTTGCCGTCCGTACCCACTTCGCGCGCAACGCGGGTCACTTCTCCGGCAAAAGCGTTGAGCTGGTCGACCATCGTGTTGATGGTGTTTTTCAACTCGAGAATTTCGCCCTTCACGTCTACCGTGATCTTGCGTGACAAGTCGCCACGCGCCACGGCCGTGGTTACTTCGGCGATGTTACGCACCTGGCCAGTCAGGTTACCGGCCATTGAGTTTACCGAGTCCGTTAGATCCTTCCACGTACCGGCAACACCGGGCACGTTTGCCTGACCGCCCAACCGGCCTTCCGTTCCGACTTCGCGGGCCACGCGGGTCACTTCACCGGCGAACGCGTTGAGCTGATCCACCGTGGTGTTAATAGTTTCCTTTAGAAGCAGAATTTCACCGCTCACGTTCACAGTGATCTTTTTGGAAAGATCGCCGCTAGCGATAGCCGTTGATACTTCAGCGATGTTACGTACCTGGCCGGTAAGATTACTGGCCATGGAATTTACCGAGTCGGTTAGATCTTTCCAGGTACCGCCGACGCCGGGCACCAATGCCTGTCCTCCTAGCTTTCCGTCCGTTCCCACTTCACGGGCGACGCGGGTCACTTCAGATGCGAAGGACCGCAACTGGTCCACCATGGTATTAATGGTGTCCTTGAGTTCAAGGATTTCACCCTTTACGTCCACCGTGATCTTGCGTGATAAGTCGCCCCGGGCTACAGCGGTTGCTACTTCGGCAATATTTCTCACCTGACCGGTAAGGTTACTGGCCATGAAGTTGACGTTGTCCGTGAGATCTTTCCACGTTCCGGCGACGCCAGATACCTGCGCCTGTCCTCCTAGCTTTCCGTCCGTTCCCACTTCGCGAGCCACGCGGGTCACTTCACCTGCGAAAGCATTCAGCTGATCCACCATCGTGTTGATGGTGTTTTTCAATTCAAGAATTTCGCCTTTTACGTCCACCGTGATCTTGCGCGATAAGTCGCCGCGGGCCACGGCCGTCGTGACCTCCGCGATGTTGCGCACCTGCGCCGTCAGGTTCCCGGCCATGGCATTCACGGAATCCGTCAGATCCTTCCACGTTCCAGCAACGCCCGGTACGATCGCCTGTCCGCCGAGTTTTCCTTCAGTACCCACTTCGCGGGCCACGCGCGTCACTTCGGAGGCGAAGGATCGCAACTGGTCGACCATCGAGTTGATGGCCTCTTTGAGCTGCAGAATCTCGCCCCGCACGTCCACAGTGATCTTTCGAGAAAGGTCGCCGCTCGCCACAGCAGTGGCAACCTCGGCGATATTTCGCACCTGGCCGGTGAGATTGCTGGCCATCGAGTTCACTGAGTCCGTAAGGTCCTTCCACGTTCCGGCAACGCCCGGGACCAGCGCCTGCCCACCGAGTTTTCCATCGGTTCCGACTTCTCGGGCGACGCGCGTCACTTCCGCCGTGAACACGCCAAGCTGACCGATCATTGTGTTCACCAGGTTTGCGGAACGGAGGAATTCGCCCTCGAGCGGACGGCCGTCGACCTCAAGCCGAACGGTTTGTGTCAGATTTCCCTGGGCCACCGCGGCAATCGCGTGTGTCACCTCCGCCGTGGGGCGAAGTAGATCTTCAACCAGGGTATTTACTGAGACTTCGATCTCGCCCCAAGCCCCCCGCGACTGGTGGAAGCGCGCCCGCTCGCGGGTCCGGCCCTCCTTCCCCACCGTTTTTCCAATCCGCTTCAATTCCCGCGCCATCTGCTGATTGGCCGCAACAATCTCGTTGAAAGCGTCGGCAATCTTGCCGGGCAGCCCGGTCCACGCGCCGGGTAGTCGTACAGAAAAGTCACCGTCACGGACTGAATACAAGCCCGCCAGGATCATCCCCAGATCTGGCGCGGACTCAGCCACTAGCACGGAATTTCCATTTCCCTGCGGATGCTCACGGTTCTCTTTCGCAATGGTCAGAGTATTTTGTTCGCTCTTCTTCAAGATCGCGCCCTCCGGCATGGACTGGGAACATTGCTACGCAGTCGGTCAGTCCGCATCGAACTGAGCAATATGCCGTTAATTTCGAGTTGATCAGGGGCGAGAACGCGCGCGCAGCAACACCTGTCACCTGGCTCTCGGAAACCAAGTCGGGTGAGCGGACGGCACTACCCCAGAGTTACTACAAAATGGTGTCACGAACCTTAATTCGCTCCCCTAGGGTTTTTACTGTATTTCTGCTGCAAAGACGCCACCCGATGCTGGTTTCAATGCTTCCTGATACAGAGGCTAGCCTTTCGATATAACTCGCGGAGGGATTTGTACATCCTAGTTTCGAGAATTCGACCGAGTCGTTCGCCCGCGTGCGCAGGCATCGACCTGAAAGGATGGCGGAAATGAATCAACGGAAAATTAGACTTCTCATCGAAGCTGGATTGGCGGCGGGCCTGCTCTTCTTGATTTCGATAGCTGCTGCCCAAAACGCTGCACCGCAGCCTCAATCACCACCAGCACAAGCTCAAAGCGCGGCCGCACAGCCCAGCCAGGCGCAGCGTCTCGCTCCCGGCAGCGTCATTCCCGTACAACTCAACAAGACTGTCGACGCGAAAAAGGTTAAGGTAGGCGATCAGATCGTCGCCAAGGTTACGCAGGATCTCAAGCGCCAGGACGGCCAAGTCATCGTTCCCAAGGATACCGAGGTCGTCGGCCACGTCACGGAAGCTCAAGCAAGAACGAAAGAAGAGAAAGAGTCCCAGCTCGGCCTTGCGTTTGATCATGCCACGATGAAGAACGGCGCGAACCTCGACATGCCGATGTCGATTCAGGCGGTGATCGGCCCACAGAATTCCGACACCGCCGGTTCAGAAAGTTCCGGAGGCTCAGCTCCATCTGCGGCACCATCGCCCTCGCCATCCGGCGGCGGAATGCCATCCGGGGGCCGAGGCGGAGCGGTTGGTGGAGGTAGCCAAGTGCCGTCCAGCGCGCCTCCCACCGACACCGCTGGAACAGGAGCGCCGTCCGGTGCATCTCGGCCTCCGATTACGGCCAATACTCAAGGCGTCATCGGACTAAAAGACATGAAGCTTTCAACGGCAGCCGACGCAAAACAAGGCTCGGTGCTGACTTCCGACAAGTCCAATGTCAAGCTGGAAAGCGGCACTTTCATGCTGTTAAAGGTTGTTCAGTAGTTAACTCTCTGAGGCTGGAGGTTCTATGCGTAAAGTTCGGGCATTTTGGTCGATTTGTTCCCTGCTCGCTGTTTGCGCTGTATTGGGCCTGTCTTCGATGGCATCGGCTCAAGTTGAAATTTCGGTCTCTTTTGGTCCTCCGCCGTTGCCGGTCTACGAACAACCCGTTTGTCCGGGTGACGGCTACCTCTGGGTGCCGGGTTATTGGGCGTGGGACGAAGACTACGACGACTATTATTGGGTGCCGGGAACCTGGGTCGAAGCTCCGGAGGTCGGTTATCTCTGGACTCCACCGTGGTGGGGTTGGAGCGGCGGCGCCTACCTTTTCCATGCAGGTTACTGGGGCCCGCATGTCGGTTTCTACGGTGGCATTGACTACGGCTTTGGCTACTTCGGTGACGGATTCGTCGGCGGCCGCTGGGACCACGACCACTTCTTCTACAACCGCGCGGTCGTGAATGTGAATGTCACTAACATTCACAACGTCTATAACGAAACCGTAGTGCGGAACACGGTCAACCACGTCAGCTTTAATGGAGGCCCAGGCGGCGTAGCGGCGCGGCCCCGTCCACAGGACGAAATCGCGGACCACGAACGCCATCTTCCTCCCGTTTCAGCCCAGCAACAACACCTGCAGGCTGCGCGCGGGAACCCGCAACTGCGGGCAAGTGAGAACCACGGAAGGCCACCTATCGCCGCCACAGCAAAACCAACTGATTTCCGCGGCAATGGTGTAATCGCTGCTCGCGAAGCGGGGGGCGAGTACCATCCTCCGGCCAATCGGGGAGGGTCCGCGCCGCGGGCTGAAAACCAGCCAAATCGAGGCGGGCCAACAACGGGCAGTGGCAACAACCACACCGCAACTCACCCGAAGGAATTGCCACCCATGCAGCGCCCTCCAGCTCCAAACACAGGGAATGCCGCGCGCGATCAGAAGTACCAGCAGCAACAGCAAAAGCTTTACGCGAAGCAGGAACAGGAACGGCAGAAATTGCAGGCTAAACAGGACCAGGAACACCAGCGCATGCAAAAACAGAATGCCAATCAGGCCCGTCAACAGCAAATGGAGCAGCGGCACCAGCAGCAGACGCAGCAATTACAGCAGCGCCATGAACAGCAGCAGCAGCATATGCAGCAACGTCAGGAGTCAAAGCCGCACAGATAGGCGTGGTTTTTACCAGTGCCTATCGCGCCACTTCGTCCAGCACTTCGCCTTTCGCGCTCACTAGTTGGATGCGAAGCGGCATCTGGCCCATGGCATGTGTGGAACAACTGAGGCAAGGGTCGTAGCAGCGAATGACTGCTTCGACCCGGTTCAGCATCCCGGGAGAAAGGTTCTTTCCGCGAACGAAGTGCTTCGCCACTTGCAGCACGCTGCGGTTCATCGCCATATTGTTGTGGCCGGTGGCAATCACAAGATTCGCCCAGCGGATAAGCCCCTGTTCGTCGATCCGGTAGTGGTGGAATAGGGTTCCGCGGGGTGCCTCGCAGGCTCCGACACCTTCGAGCGCGTTGGGTCGAGCCACCGCGCGCACTTGCTTGGACAGAATCTCGGAATCGTTTAAAAGCTGCTCCATCCGCTCGATGCAATAAAGAATCTCGATCAGGCGGGCATGGTGGTAATGAAAGGAGCTCAAAACCGCCGTGCGCTGGAGTTCGTGAAATTCCGCTAGCTCCTGATCCGCACGGGGCGTGCCACAGCGGTCAGCTACGTTAAGCCGGGCTAACGGACCAACGCGGTAAACTCCGTCCGGAAAACCGATCGGCTTGTAGTACGTTGACTTGAGATAACTCCACGGCTCCACTTTTTCGCCAACGTAATCGGAATATTTTGTCGGTTCGAGATGGTCGGCAACCACCTGCCCGGAAGCGTCCACGATTCGCAGCTTGCCGTCGTAAAACGTCAGACCGTTGTCTTCTTTCACGATCCCCATGAAGAGAGTTGGGAAATTTCCGAAGGCGGCGATTTCCTCCCGAAACCGCTCCATGATGCTCTTGAACCACTCCAGGGTGCGATCCGCAATGGCCAGCGCTTCTGGGATTGCGTGAAGAATCGCGTCTCGGTTTTCTACAGTCAGCGGTTCGCTCACCCCTCCCGGGACGACCCACGCCGGGTGAATTCGCTTCCCGCCCAGCCGCTCGATGATTTGCTGCCCGAATTGCCGTAAACGGATTCCGTCGAGAGCCAGCGCTGGGCTTTTTTCGGCGACGCCAAAGATGTTGCTTTTGGCCGGATCCGCATCCATGCCAAAAAGAAGATCAGGTGAAGAAAGGTGGAACAGGCTCAAGGCATGGGACTGAATGACTTGGGCAAGTCCAAAGATGCGGCGAAGCTTGTCGGCGGTCGGCGGAATTCTTACTGCCAGAAGCGAATCACAGGCTTTCGCCGACGCAATCAGATGACTGACAGGGCATATGCCGCAGATCCGCGCCATCAGCGACGGCATTTCATAGAAGGGGCGGCCTTCGCACAACTTCTCGAATCCTCGAAACTGGGTTACATGAAAGTGCGCATCCTCAACCCGGCCTTCTTCATTCAAATGTAAGGTGATTTTTGAGTGCCCTTCAATGCGCGTGACTGGATCGATGACGATGGTGCTGTCCTGCCTCACAATGTCTCCCATTCCAAAGCGAGAAGCTTGCTGCTACGAACCAAATCTGGTTTTCTGACTCACATCCACCTCATGGCCGGCCAGTAATTCCGTGACTACATAAAAAATTGTGTCGGCAGACGGAGGACAGCCGGGTACAAACACATCGACGTGCACAAACTCATGAATCGGTCGCGAAGTGGGTAGAAGCGCCGGTACAACCTGATCGGGAATGCCGGGGTCGAAAGTCACATTCTCGCGGTAGGCGCGGTCGTACACCGGTTTGACTCCGAACGGATTGCGCATTCCGGGGACATTCGCCGTCACAGCACAATCCCCCAAAGAAACCAGGATCTTGGTCCGCTCGCGCACTCTCTGAATCTTGTGCAGGTCTTCCTCGCTGCTTACGGCTCCCTCCACCAGCGTAACGTCGACGTTTTCCGGAAATTCCTTGGCGTCGACCAGTGGGCTATAGACGAGATCAGCCATTCCGGCAACAGTTAGCAGCCGTTCGTCCATGTCGAGAAAGGACATATGACAGCCTGAGCAGCCATCCAACCACACGGTCGCCATTCGTTTCTTGCTGCCCGCTTCCACCTTCGCGTTATCCGTCATTCGTTTTCCTTCCGCATGAGAGTCAGGTAAGGAAGGAACTGCCGCCGCTTCAGCATCTCCGCGACCGAACGCCCTTTTTCAAACAGTGCCCCCGTAGGGCAGACGTGCACGCACTTGCCGCAACTGGTGCAGCTTTCGGAGGTACCCCACGGCTCGTTCAAATCCGTAATCACCTTGGCATCGATCCCACGCCCCATCACATCCCACGTGTGCGCGCCTTCAATCTCGTCGCAAACCCGAACGCAGCGAGTGCACAGGATGCAGCGGTTATGGTCGATCACGAACCGGTCGTGGGATGCGTCCACATCTTCTTTGGGATAGCGGTAAGGAAAGTGAACGTGAGTGATCCCCAGCCGTTGCGCCAGCATCTGCAGTTCGCAATGACCGTTCGAAACGCAGACCGAACAGACGTGATTGCGTTCCGTGAACAGCAGTTCCAGAATCATCTTGCGATAGCCCTGCAGGCGCGGCGAGTCCGTGGTAACTTCCATTCCCTCTTCCACGGTGGTGACGCACGCCGGCAAGAGCCGGTTCTGCCCTTTGATTTCCACCAGGCACAAACGGCAGGCGCCAACGTCAGACAGGCCATCCATCTCGCAAAGCCGCGGAATGAAAATGCCGTGCTGGCGCGCGACATCCAGGATCGTCTCTTCCTGGCGTCCGCTCAGGTCGCGGCCATCGATCTTCAATGTTTTCACCGCCGGGACGGGTCTCATGCGGTTTCTCCCACAAGCTGTGCCCCGCACACTCCTGCGGGACACCTGTGATCTTCAATGTGCGCCCGGTATTCATCGGCAAACGATCGGAGCGTGCTGACCACCGGATTCGGCGCCGACTGCCCGAGCCCGCACAGACTGGTGTGCTTGAGCAGATCGCAAAGTTCCTCGAGCATCTTCAAATCCTGCTGCGTCGCCGACATGTTGCCGATCGCCGTCAGGATCCGGTGCATCTGGTACGTGCCTACGCGGCAGGGGATGCACTTGCCGCAGGATTCGGTCATGCAGAAGTCCATGAAGTACTTGGCGACATCCACCATGCACGAACTTTCGTCCATGACGATCATCCCGCCCGAACCCATGATCGATCCCGCCTTGGCCAACGACTCGTAGTCGACCGGCATGTCCAGACAGTCCGTAGGAAGACAACCACCAGACGGGCCTCCAGTCTGAACTGCCTTAAACTTCCGCCCCTCCGGGATCCCACCCCCAATTTCAAACACCATCTCGCGCAGAGAGATCCCCATGGGAACCTCGACCAGCCCCGTATTCTTCACGCGCCCGGCGAGAGCGAATACTTTCGTTCCTTTGCTCTTCTCCGTTCCGATCTCGGCGTACCACTCGCCACCCTTCCTGATAATGGGAGCAATGTTGGCGAAGGTCTCAACGTTGTTGATCAGGGTGGGCTCTCCGAACAATCCCTCCATCGCCGGATATGGCGGCCGCGGCCGTGGCGTTCCACGCTTGCCTTCAACCGAGGCGATGAGCGCCGTCTCTTCTCCACACACGAAAGCTCCTGCTCCAAGTCGAACATCCACGCGGAAGCTGAATCGCGTGCCGCAAATATCTGTACCCAGGAGCCCTACGCGCTCCGCCTGCCGGATCGCGATGCGCAACCTCTTCACGGCCAGGGGATATTCGGCCCGCACGTAGATGTACCCTTCCGACGCGCCGACCGCGTACGCCGCGATCAGCATGCCTTCGAGCACGCGATGTGGATCGCTCTCAAGCACGCTGCGATCCATGAACGCACCCGGATCCCCCTCATCGGCGTTGCAAATCACATATTTTTTCGTGCCCACCGACTTGGAGACAGTGCTCCACTTCAGCCCAGTGGGATAACCTGCTCCGCCGCGCCCGCGCAGCCCGCTCTTTGTCACCTGATCGATCACTTCCCGCGGAGTCATTTCCGTCAGCGCCTTGATCAGCGCCGAGTAGCCTTCGGCGGCCACATAATCTTCCATGCGCTCTGGATCGATGATGCCCGAATTCTCCAGGACAATCTTCTTCTGGCGGGAGAAAAATGGAACATCGGTGGGGCATACCAGCCTTGCCGCCGGGAGCCCATCCAGGCTGTCCACAATCGCCCCGCTGTCCGCCGCCCCGACTTTCTGATACAGAACTCCTGCGCTGGTCGAAACCAGCGGACCTTCCGAGCACAGTCCCATGCACCCGACGCCTTTGACCTGGCAGTGGTCCTTCATTCCACGGCGGTTCACTTCCTGGTCAAGCGCGTCTTTCACTGACTGGCTTTGGCACGATAGGCAGCCCGCGGCCACGCAAACGTTCACCCGCTGCTTATATTGGCTTTGCGCGGCGCGCTCGTCTTCAGCGATCTGCTCCAGTTCCTCAGGCGTCATGCGAACTCCATTTCTTCAAATGCTCGCGTACTGCTGAGGTGCTCACTTTGCCCGCAACTTCCTGGTCATACACAACGGCCGGCGCCAGCCCGCAAGACCCAAGACACCGCGCCGTCAGCAGCGACACTTTCTTGTCCGCTGTAGTTTCGCCCGGAACGATGCCCAGGTCCCGCTGCACTGCATCGAGCAGTTGCGGAGCTCCCTTTATGTAGCAAGCCGTACCCATGCAGATCACACAGGTATGTTCACCAGCAGGTTTCAGCGTGAAGAAGTGGTAGAAGGTCGCGACGCCGTAGGCGCGGCTGAGCGGTACGCGTAAAGACATAGCCACGTACCGAAGGGCCTGTTCATCCAGGTATCCGAATGCCTCCTGGACGGTATGCAGCGTCTCAATCAGACCGCGGGCTTGCTGGCCCTGCCGCCGTATCGTGGCATCGACCAGCTTCCACCTCTTGTCCTGATTGGGCGGAGTGGGTTTCGCAACATATGAAGACATAAGCTTGCACACCAGCGAATGAATATAAAGTCGGGATCACGGGACGAACATGAACTGAGGGCTGACGCATATGAGAACAGGTCAGTCTAGTCCTCGGCGATTTCAATGGCAATGATTAGGCGGAAAAGATTTTTGCGGGTAGGTTTCATTTTGGTCCGCGTATCAACGCTCTCAAATCATTCGTCAGTAAGCTTTGGCGAAACTCAGGACTCGTAGACCCACTTGCCACCGACCATGGTACGCTCGATGCCAATCTTGTGCAGGCTCATCGGGTCAGAAGTAAATGGATCTTCCGCCAGCACCACCAGATCGGCTAACTTACCGGGCTCAATCGATCCCTTCACCTTTTCCTCGAACGTGGAATACGCTCCATTGATCGTCCCGCAGCGAATGGCTTCTTCCAAGGTGATCTTCTGATTCGCACCCCAGACCTTGCCCTGCATATCCGTGCGTGTGACCTGCGAGCGCAACCACATCATCGGATCCGAGGGGCTCGCCGTGTAGTCGGAGGAATCCGGAGGGCGCAATCCGTGCGAGAGGAAATCCCGCATCGGAAACATATGTTCGGTACGCGCTTCACCATAGAAATGCATGACATCGCCGTGGAAATAGACGTATCCGGAAAACGGGACTGGAATTACGTTGAGAGCACGCATGCGCTCCAGCAGAGAATCATTCAACAGCGTGCAGTGCTCGATACGGTAACGCGGATCCGACGTCGGCATCTCGCGTTGGACCTGTTCATAAACGCCGAGGATCTCGTCGATGGCCAGATCGCCATTCGCGTGTGTACATAGCTGCCATCCAGCAGCGTGCGCTTTGCGCGAGTTTTCCAGCAGATCCCCCCGTGCGCTGACTTTGAGTCCGTGATAATCCGGAATTCCAATGTAGGGCTCCGAAAGCCACGCCGTCCGCTCTGAAATTGAGCCATCTGCGTACTGTTTCACTCCGCCAATGCGTACCCATTCATCGCCAAGCCCGGTGTGCACGCCCGCCTCCATCATCCGGTCTAACACCCTCACACTCATGTGAGAGCAGACACGCATACGAAGATCTCCGGAGTCGCGGGCATCCTGATATCCCTGCAAGTGTTCGATGCTGGCGTCAGCATCTCCGGCGGAGGTCACGCCCTTGCTGCTGAACATCTTCGAAATCAGCTTGGCGCCTTCGCGGTAGTCGTCGCGTGTTGGCGTGAATGCAATGAGCTGCGTAAAAGGTTCGGTCGCGCGGTCGCCGATATGTCCCGTCAGATGTCCCGACGTATCGTGTTCGTAACGCCCGCCGGGAGGATCGGGCGTATGTTCATCCACTCCCAGCAATTTCAAAGCTGCCGAGTTCACCCAGATGGTGTGGCCTCCGCGATGCTGCACCAGCACCGGATGGTCAGGAACCGCGGCATCCAGATCCTGCACGGTCAGCGGATGCGGCGTCTTGCCATCGTCATACAAAAATCCCAGCACCCACTGTCCGCCAGGCGTCTGTGCAGCCCGCTTGCGCAGGGCCGCCTGAATATCTGCAATCGAGTCCATATCGCAGGCGACCTTCCGCAGATGTGCCACACCGGACTCGCATGGATGGGCATGGGCGTCGATGAATCCGGGCAGCACCGTCTTTCCGCCCAGGTCGACGTTCTTGCTTGCTCCATTGGCAAGCCCCAGAATTTCGTCGTTCGAGCCAACGGCCAGAATGCGGTCGCCGTGGATTGCGACTGCCTGCGCCCGCGGCAGTTTCTCGCTCACCGTCCAGATCTTTCCGTTGTGGAGAATCAGATCTGGTTCGAGGCGGGAGATTGGGAGGAGCGAAAAGGCTCCGAGGCTACAAATGAATTCGCGGCGTGACCACTTTCCCAAAAGACCTGAAGAGCCAACCTTATTCATTTGCAATCGATTCACCTCGATTGTGACAGCATGCGTCGAAGATCAGATTGAAAGCACGCGGCTTTCAGCATTGCCACCGGGAATCAGACGGAGGACCGAAGCTCAAAATCTCAGGAAGACAGCAGTTCCTGAACCGCCCGAAAGCCCTGATCCATGGCCTGGTCCGTATAAGCGGCGGCGGCCGCATCGGAGTTGGCGATCGCAATCCGCCCCGCACGCCTCCGTGCGATATCGCACGGACGCTTTCCCTCAGGCCAATCCGGATCCCACAAGGGGTTGTACTCATACGCATATCCGTGCGGCCAACGATTCACGGTGATCGCATCAATGTCGCGCGCCGGATCGAAACCACCCTCCGACAAAACTCGCGCCAATTGGTCCCGAATATTTCGCTCGAATGTTTCAAACGGAGTGCCCAGCAAATCGTAATGGCCGGCCCGTTGCTGGTCGCGCGCGGGTAGTCCCGGCTGGCAGGGCGTGCGCAGCATACGCACCAGAACCGGCTCTTCCGGTGTTTTCGGCGATTGGTAATCGCCGATATTCGTCGCCTGGTCGAGTCCCACCGAAGAGTGATACATCCCCGGCGTCGACACCCGTGAGATCCCCAGCTTGTGGAATGACGTCCAGTTCTTGATCGCGACGACCGTATACACAAGTGGAACCTTTACTCCGTACTTCAAGGCCTGCTTCTGTTCCGCAGGAAGTTCCGGGCAGATGTAAGGAATCATCATGTTCCAGCACGCCAGCACGACATCTCTTGCCCGCACGGTATAGGCCTTTGCCTCGCGCCCGTACGTGACTTCCACCTCTTTGGCCGATTTCGCCTCGCCCACATGTTTGACCAGCACGGCGGTGCTATTCAGCCGTATGCGAATCGGCGAGTCTTTTTTATCCAGTTGCGAATAATCGAACTTCGCGGTGACGATATCTTCCGCCGTATTCCCCGGCGCCGAACTCGGCACAAGGCTGCGCACCAGCATGCGCGCGATCGACGCGTTTCCGTCGGGGTAATGAAAATGATAGGGCGGCGAAGGCGTGACTTCTCCCTGAGCGGTAAAACTCAGGCGTCCACCCGCGGCAACGCGGTCCAGGCCCAGCCCCTCAAATCCCGGAAAATGAATGGCCCAACAATCCAGTGCTGGGACAGCGTCGATCCCGATCCCATACAGGCCATGGGTACGGGTCTGATAGAGCGCCACCGCACTGGGATGAGCCTTCACAACATTCAGCAGGAAGTCCTTGTAGCTCATCCGCGACAGCTTGTCTTTCTTCACCGCCTGCGTCATGCCCGACATGTAGTCGGTCTTTTCCGTCTGAATCCTGACAATGTCGTTTTGCGCCTCGGGCTGCAGCGGCGTCTTCGCCAGGAAATCCGCCCAATCCTTCGCAGTGGCGTCGGGGCCTCCAGGAGTGCCCGTCACCAACCGGTCCGCGCCGAATGTTTCCTTATCGAAAAAGTAAGCACCGCTCAACCCCTTGTAGACAGTTCGATCCGTGCACTTCGCTTCCAGCGCCGGTGGATCGATCCCGAGTTCATTCATCAAGCCCAGCGCCTCGGGGCTGTAGGGAAACGGCGACTCAATCGCCAGGGTTCCGCCATTCGCCAGCAACAGGCGGCCTCCAGGACGGAATTCATTGCGCTTGGCGTGTCCACCAAAGTCGTCGTGATTGTCGAGGATCAGGATTCGTTTGTTCGCTCCAGCGTGCTTGCGATAAAAATATGCTGCTGCAAGCCCGCTGATCCCGCCTCCCACCACAATCAGATCGTAGTGTTCGCCCGTATCGACCGGCTTCCCGGCGTCGTTCCAATATTCTCCGTCGCGTACAGAGTGAGCTGTTTCGAATGAGCCCGGATGGCTTCCGCGCATCCCCGTCAGCGCCGGTGGATAATACCCCGCGCGATCCTGCGCGGAACCCTCCGCCTGCGTCGCCGCCAGCAAGCGCGGCATCCAACCCGCCGTAGCCGTTGCCCCAAGCCCAACCGCGACGCCGTTCAGAAAATCCCGGCGCGTGATCTTGCGCTTCATCCCAAGCTCACGATCCCGCGAACCATTCGAATCAGACATGAGTGAATTCCCTACCCACGCATCGCCATAATTTCTTTCACGGCGCGATGCCCTTGGTCGATGGCGATATTGGTGTAAGCGTGGCCATCGGCGTCGGAGTTTGCGATCGTAATCCGCCCGAACGGCTGCCGCCCGATCACGCAAGGCCGCTCCGATGCCGGACGGTCGAGCGGTTCAAATAGCCGGTTGTACTCGTAAGCATATCCATGCGGCCAGCGGTTCACTGTGATCGCCTGGATGTCGGCTGCCGGGTCAAATCCTCCTGGACCTAGCGCACGCCCCAGTTGATCGCGCACATGCTCCTCAAACGTTTCGAACTTCGTGCTGAAAAGCTCCCATCGTCCGGCGCGATACTGATCCTTACAAGCCAGTCCCGGCTTGCATGGCGTTCGCAGCAGATGCAACACACACGGGTCATCGGGCGAGCTTGGGAACTTGTAATCGCCCATCGACACTGGAAAATCTAGCGTGACGTTTGAGAAGTATGACCCTGGCGCGTATACCTGACTCAAGCCCAGCTTCTGAAACGATCTCCAATTCCTGACCTGTACATTGGTGTAGACAAGAGGAATCTTCACCGCGTAAGCGAGCGCTTCCTTCTGCTTCTCCGCCATCTCCGGACACATATAGGGGATCGCCATGTTGTAGCAGGCAAGAACCGTGTATGGGGCGCGGACGCGGCGGGCCTGGCCTCCGCGGACGTACGTGACCTCGACCTCTTTCGCGCTGTGTGGGTCGCCGACGTGTCGAACATGGACCGCTGTACTATTCAGCCGGATTCTGACCTTGGAGTTCTCATCATCCAGGCGGGCGTAATTCATCCGCGCGGTTACGATGTCTTCCATCGTGCTGCCCGGCGCCGATCCGGACACGAGCGAACGGACGAGCATTCTCGCGATGGAGGCATTGCCGTCTGGAAAATGGAAGATGTACGGTTCTTCCTCCTCCTCGTCGTCGCTGCCGTGGCGCCGCTTGGGCAAAGTCATCCCGCCGAAGCCAGGAAATCCATATTGTGCGCAGTCATACGCGGAGACTGCATCGATCCCAACCGCATACAAATCGTGTGTCGTAGTCTGAAAGATTTTTGGCACGTCGGGATGCGTCTTCACATCCTGCAGAAGGAAATCTTTGTAGCTTTTCTGAATCAGCTTGACGCGTTTCTGCTCCGGCGTAAGCCCGGGAAGATAATCGACCTTCGCCTCCTGCAAGCGCGCCAGATCACGGCGCGCTTCGGGCGCAATCGGTATCTGTTCGATCGCTTTCTCGGAATATCGTGGGCCGAAATAGTGTGCCGATTCTTCCAGAACAAGCCGGTCGACTCCGAACGTCTCCTTATCGAAGAAAGTTCCTTCCTCGAGCTTCATCGATGAAAAAAATTTCTGATCGTAGTACTTGTAGAACCGCTGCACATCGATGTTGAGTTCTTTCAGCAACCCCTTGGCCACGGGGCTGTAGTTGGCCGGAGCCTCGATCGATTGCGTGCCCCCATAGCCAAGCAGCAAGCGTTCTCCAGCGCGAAATTCGTTGCGCTTTGCATGCCCGCCGAAGTCATCGTGGTTGTCCAGAATAAGGATCTTGGAATCCGCGCCGGCAAATTTGCGGAAGAAATAGGCGGCCGCCAGGCCGCTCATCCCGCCTCCCACCACAATCAGATCGTAGGTTTCCTTGTCGTCGATCGCATCGGGCCACTGCTTCCCGTCGCGCATGTCATGCGCCACCTCCCACGATCCATCGTGACTGCCGCGCATGCCGGTCTTTGCCGGCGGATAGTAGTTCGGATCCTTCTCTGGAGCGAAAGGCGAATCCGGAATCCCGAAAGCTTCCAGCCACGGGCTCCCCGCGATTAGAGACGTCCCTATCGCGATGCCGACGCCATTGAGAAAATCCCTTCGAGTGATGTCTGATTTACGGTCGCGGCCGGACTTCTGTGCAGGAGAATTTCGAATTTCATCCATAGTTCAACGTGAGCATGATGATTTCAGTCGGTCATCTGCTCAGCCAACGAAGCTAAAACGTAAGCTTTAAAGCCAACTGCAGAATTCGCGGATCATAGGTCGTCGTGACCTGTCCCAGCCGCGTAGACGTCACGCGTACCGGAGAACCGCCTCCCGGATTGATGAACTGCGCGTGGTTGAAAATATTGAAAGCCTCGACCCGGAACGCCAGATTTGTCTTCTCAGTCAGTGGCGTCGCTTTCTGTAGGGACAGATCCAGGTTCACGCGGTCCGGCCCCGCAAACGAGTTACGCCGAAAAGTTCCGTAAAAGCCCACCGGGCAAGTGTTCGCGGCCCAGCACGGATCCTGCCCGAAATCGTTCGGGTTGAAGTAGAAGCTCTGCCCGTTCACGATATTGTGCGGATTCAGGATCTGCACCGACGAAGTGAGCTGATCGGCCCGCACCACTTGCGGATCGCCGTATCCCGAGGGCCCCGGATTTGTCTCGCTCGGATCTCCGTAGCCGCCGTAAATATCGATGGGCACCCCGGACTGCGCGAAGAAAATGGGAAACAGGCTCCAGCCCTTGGTCAGCCGCTTCGGCCCGTTCACCCAGTAATCGGCGAAGGGCAGTTCCCATCCTCCGCTTAACACCAGGCGCTGCCGCATATCGAAATCCGAATTTCCATACAGCGCGTGCGGCTTGAAATAAGGAATAAGCGAGCTGCGCTGGTTAAATCCCGAGCCATTATCCAGATTGTGCGACCACGTGTAAGACAGCGTGAAGAACACCGATCCCACATGAGCGACCTGGCCGGATTCCTTCGTCAGGCTCGCGAGAAATCCGTTGTAATTCGCATTATTCAGGCCGTCGAATGTCGTGAGTGGTGCATAAATCTCGGTGAGCCCCTGGTTGATATTGATGAGCCGAGCCGGATTTCCCAGCGAATCGGTCACTCCCGGCACAATCGGGTTCTCATCCAGCCACGTGAGAAGCCGGTGTGAAGAACTGCCGACGTACCCCAGCTCCAGCATCAGGCCATTTGCGAGTTGCCGCTCCACGCTCAGGTTGTACTGGTAGACATAGGGAGTGCGCAGGTGTGGATTCACAAACAGGTCACCGAATCCATACGGATAGAACTGCGAGAAATCCAGGTTCGAAGAGGGCGGCACCGAAGGGAACGGATCCGGAACCCCAGCGGTTTCGTATGGCTGGGACATATTCGTACTCTGCCCGTTGGCGGCGGGTGAAAAGAACAGATCGGCGGAAGGCCACCACGGCAGCACGCCGTTGTTCCAATCCGCCATCCACCCGTTTAACGTGTCGTAGAACATTCCCGCGCCGCCGCGAATACTGGTACGGCCATTGCCGAATGGATCCCACGCAAACCCGAATCGCGGAGCCAAATCCTTATGATCAGGGAAATACCACCCCTTCGGCGCCCCCGGATCGCCAGGAACCACCAGTCCCGGAGGAGCATTCACGAACCGTTGCGATTGCAAACCTTGGATGTAGGAAAAAGTGTGCCCATGAATGTCCGTCTCGGGGCTGGTGTATTCATAACGCAGCCCAACCGTAATTGCGAGACGCGGCGTCACCTTCCACTCATCCTGTATAAAAGCAGACCACTGCTTCTGATGCTCGTTATTGTTGCCAGATGGATATTGCTGGTACTCGTCCGGGATGCCCATAAGGAAATCGGCAAGATCCGTTCCGGACCCGAGCCCGCCTTGCGCCGGATTCAGTCCGTAGAAAAAGAACCACCCGTTCGTCGCATAACTGTAAACGGAGTTTTCCTGAAGCAGGGCAAGTCGCCCTCCACCCTTCACCGAATGTTTTCCTTTAATCCACGTGATGGTGTCCGACAATGCGTACGTGTTGTCCGCCTTCTTGCGAGGCACGTTCTCGTTGAAGCCAAGGTTCAGGCCGCTGCTGAACAGGTTGATAATCGGAGGCCCGCTCTCCAGGTCCGAATTGATGCTCACCCCGAGCGCCGACGGACCGGGCAGCGTCTTCCCCGTCGTGTCGTGATTGAAGTACCGTTCCGCAGTCGCGTGAAATTCGTTCAGCACCGCCTGCGACACGGTGCGCGTATAGCCGATGTTCAAGAACTGATTCGTCGTTGGACTGATCGAAGGAAATCCAGGCACGTCCGCATCTCCACCATTCTGATCGAAGGGTTGAAAGAGCGACGTTTTGCTTGAACCTACCGTCAACGACACGCGGTCCTTCTGGCTCAGATAGAAATCGGCACGCCCCGTGTATTCGTTGCGGTTGTCGGTCTCGCTTCCGACCGGGTTCAATTGTCCGGTAGGGGACGTTGGAACCAAGCCCGCCTGGATATACGCCTGTGCAACCGGGTTGATGGTCGTCGGGTCGATGATCCCCTGCGCAGCCAGCGTTGAGTTGGATTGAAAAAACGGATGTGGAATGCCCCCGGCGCCACCAATGTGGTTGGCGTCATCACACGACGTGCCGTCGGTCGCCGGATTGCCGTTGTTGTCGAAGGCATTCTCGTTCAATCCGCTCAGGAAGCAAGCGACGTTCGGATCGGGGCCATTCGGATTCACCCCATATGCGCCGAACTGCGAAAAATCGCCACCCAGCATGGCCTGCGTATACGTCCCCACTCCGATGCCATGGATCACCGCGGATTGCCGCTGCCCCTGGTATCCGAAGAAGAAAAAAATCTTGTCCTTGACGATCGGACCTCCGATCGTGCCACCGAACTGGTTGCGCTTCAACACCGGCCGCGCAATACCGTTGAGATTGTCGAAGAAATCATTCGCATTGAACGCGTCGTTACGCAGATAGTCGAACAGGCTCCCGTGAAAATCGTTGGTGCCCGATTTGGTCACCACGCTAACCGTTCCCCCGCCGTTCCGTCCATATTCCGCCGTGTAGTTGTTGCTGAGGATACGGAACTCGGCGATCGTGTCGGGATTGGGATTAAACACAACGCTATTACCTGTGACCGAATTATTAGTTCCGCCGTCGAGCACATAGCTCACCGCGTCGGCACGCCCACCCGCAATTGTGAAATTCCCTCCGCCGTATCCCCCTGCCGGAGCCGGGGCAACACCGGGCTGCGTGAGGGCCAGGTCCAGAACATCACGCCCGTTCAACGGAAGGTTCTGCACCGGCGCGCCGCTCACCGTCGCGCCAATCGTAGGATTCAGCGTCTCGACTTGCGCCACCTGCGACTGTACGTCCACCGTCTCGGTGGCCGCCCCAACCTTCATGTGTACGTCAATTCGGAGCGATTGATTGATATCTAGATGCTTGGGAGGTGTAACCGCCTTGTCGAAACCCGCCATCTCCACCGTTACGGAATAATCGCCAATTGGAAGATCGACAACCTGGTACGCGCCTGTGGAGTCCGTCACCGCGTTCGATTGCACATTCGTCCCGGCATTGCTGACCGTGACCTTCGCGTTGACCAGGGCCGCCCCTTGCGGGTCGGTTACAAACCCGACGATTCTGCCCGCGCTGTTCTGCCCCACAACTGTCGCCGGCCATGTGATCGACATCGCGAGCACCGCAACCGCCCATCGCATTCCGCTCGGTGAGGAGAAGATGGAAAAAGGTTTGAGGTTCATGGGCACCAGGTTTGTCTTTAGATTGAATAGAGCGAGCCGCAGGGTGCATCCAGGCTGCCAATACTCGATCGATTGTTGTGAAGAAGAGCAGCCAAACCCTACTATAGTTGCGGAAGGTTACGAAAGCGGTCGGGCATTGTCAAGAACGAAATTCCAATCCATTCGATGGATTGGACGAATGCGCGCGGCGATCCGAGAGAGCGGCCCTTCTTTCCTCGCTGCAAGTTCACCAGACCTCCACTAAACCTTCGAAACGTCTGAAACTTTTGAATTTTCGGATTGCTGGCACCCCATTCTCGGAAGCTGGTACATTGGCCCTGTCGCCATGATGAATCGGATTCTGGTAAGCGGTGTTTCAGGACCGATCGGAAGCGCGCTTCTGCCACTGCTTCAGTCCCGCGGATGTGAAGTGGTTCGCCTCACTCGTTCGCCAATTGCGAACGCGAGTTCTCAGATCGCGTGGGCGCCGGATCGTCCGATAGAGCCAGAGAAGGTTTCCGGCTTCGATGCCGTGATTCATCTTGCAGGAGAGAGCATTATCGGGCGCTGGACGGCTTCCAAGAAGGCGAAAATTCGCGACAGCCGCGTCGTAGGCACGGGTAACCTTGCCGATGCGCTCTCCAAAACTGCGCGCAAGCCTATGGTCTTTGTCTGCAGCTCTGCGATCGGATACTACGGCAGCCGCGGAGACGAAGTCCTCAATGAAACGAGCCCTGCCGGCAGCGGGTTTCTGGCCGACGTCTGCCGCGAGTGGGAAACGGCCACTCAATCCGCCGTTAACTCAGGAATTCGTACCGTGAACATCCGCACCGGCGTTGTCCTGAGCCCCAAGGGTGGCGCGCTGGGAAAGATGCTAACTCCCTTCAAGCTCGGTGTCGGGGGACGCATCGGCAGCGGCCGCCAGTGGATGAGCTGGATTGATGTGCAAGACATGGCCGGAGCCATTCACTACATTCTCGAAACTGAATCGCTTCGCGGACCGGTGAACATGGTCGCCCCAAATCCCGTCACCAACGAAGAGTTCACACGGACTCTCGCGCGAGTCTTGTCGCGCCCCGCGATCTTTCCGCTGCCTGCCTTCGTCGTCAAGGCGGCGTTCGGGGAAATGGGAGAAGCCGTTTTGCTCGGCAGCCAGCGCGTCCAGGCCGCCCGCCTGATGAGCGCCGGCTACCCCTTTCGCTCTACCGACCTCGAATCTTGTCTCAGGGGCACTCTTCAGCGCTAAGACACAGGCGCCTGTGATCCCCGTCACAGCCCAACTGTGGAGCTCCTGCCACCCTGAAACTGGCTCAATTCACAGATGCTAAGAAGCTCATTGCCGGATTCTTGCTAAGCGCCCTGATGAGGAGAATGCAATGATGAGATTCAAGAAACTAGCCCTGATCCTGGCCCTGAGCGTGGGAGCCTGGGCCCAAACCGCAACGCCGAACTCACCTGTCACTCCGCAATCCGGAAATCCGCCCAACAAGGACATCTGTTCTTGCTGCGACAAGATGGCAGGCGATGCAAAAGCATCCGATGCCTGCTGCGCGAATCATTCCGTATATGCGTCGAATATGGCGTCCTCTTGCCCGCGCCACAAGGGAACATGCTGCGGCGCGAAGTCCAAGGCAAGAGACGTGAAAGCGGCCATGTGTTCCGATGGTGCAGCGGAGAAAGATGGCAAGCCGTGCTGCAATTCCGCGAGCAAAGCGTGCGCCAAAAATTGCTGCTCAGGAAAAGAACAGAAAGCGGCAAAGAGTTGCTGCCACAAGGGTGCACATAGCCAGTCGTAAAACAAGAAACCCGCCGCTACCTGCGTTCGAAAAGCCTCAGCGGATTTTTCGCTGAGGTCTTTTCTTATCCGCCGCTCAGCTTCTTGGGAGTGCGTGCGCCGGACGAATCCACCACCGGCATTGTCTCAGTTACTTGAATCGAATTTACTGTGGGCTGGGACGGTTCATCTCTTCGTGGAGTTTTTGCAAAAGCTGAGCGCGCTGCTCCGTAGTCAATTCGCGCTGTAGTTCCTCAAGAGCCAGTGCAACAATGTGATAGTGATGGGCTCCCGCATATTTCGGGTCGGAAGTGATGTCGAGCCATAGCCTGTGCATCAATTCAACATCTTGAGGCCGCATGCGCGGTGTATGCGGCCCCAACGCGTATTCGCGAACGGCTCCATCGGGCGCGCAGACTTCCAGCGTCAACCGAGGCCGCGGTTCGGGCAGCCGCTCCCACGCGTCGCCGGTCAGCTTGGCTTGTTCATCGGACGTGAGTTTGTTCGAGAGCCCGCAAATCACCCGCGTGGAATCGAGCCTTTGCGCCGTCACCATGATCGCTTCAAACACATCCGCAGCAGGAACCACCAGCAGCGAGATCGGCTTGCCTTCTTTTTCGGCCACGGCTACGGCCGCCGTGAACAATTCCTGCTCGTAGTGATCGAAAACTTGTGTAGCGTCGAATACCGTGCTGCCGCTGAACGTATGTTCCCGGTGGTAAAGCCGCGCACTCATCACCACCACATCTTGTTCCATCGTGTTGGTGTGACTGAGGATGTGGCGTAGGTAATACAGGTTCCGCGGATCGCGCACGGCCACCAGAATATTCCCCGGGCGCACTCCCATCGCCCCGCTGCCCAGTTCCTGGTTCCCATAAACCCGGAACTGGTCGAGTTGCTCGGGCTTCCCGTGCCGCTCCCTTGCCACGTGGCGCTCTGAGAGCGTGAAGATCGTGTAAAACACGGCACTGAAAATCACGCCAGCTATCGTCGCTTGATACTTGGTAAACAAGTTAACGACCGCTGTAATGAAAAGAACGGCAGAGATGCCGATAAGACCTAGCGGAATTTCAGTTTTCCCAAAGTGCAGGTTCCCGGGGACCTTCCACTCGCGATTGCCGGGCTCGGTGAAGCGCAAGACCAGCACCGCTAGCGACTTCATCGCGAAGCTCCAGATCACGCCGAACGCATAAAGCGCCGCCAGAACGTAGACATTCCCCAGGCTCAGACAAATGGTCAGCAACTGCATCCCGACAATGAGATTGATGATGCGGTAGCTGGTGCCGAAACGATGGTGTGGCTTCTGGAACCAACTGGTCAGCACGCCATCCTCGGCGACGCGGTTCAGAACTCCGTTCGCGCCAACGATAGAAGTATTCTGCGCCCCCGCCAGAATCAGGACGCCCACCAGCACAACAAAACCGTGGAAAAGCAACTTCGGCAACTCGGCTCCCGGCAGGTACATCGCGATCCCGCCGATCAGGTTCGCGAAGTACTTCGGACGCTCGGCGTCCGGGATGATCATTACCGCAAAGAACGAAACCAGCGAGGTGAACAGTAAGCTATAAATGAAGATCACCAGGCCCGTCTTTTCCAGGTTCTTCAGCTTCGGGTGCTCGATCTCGCGGTTCACTTGCGCGAGCGTCTCTTCGCCGCTCATCGCCAGCACGGAATGTCCGAACCCGACAAACGCAATGATCCCAATCAGCAACTTCAGATTCAGGTGCGAGAGCCAGGCGCCATTCAGCCAACCCAGGGACTCTTTGTTCAGCGGTACCACTCCCGGATGCAGAGGGCTCGGGGGCAACTGCACCGGAGTCCGCAGCACCGCGATCGTGCACCATCCGATCAGGATCACGACCATGATCGTCGTGATGGCCATGATCTGCAGCGCCCGCTGGCTGGATTCGTGGATGCCTTGCGTGTTCTTCCACCAGAAATAGGTCGCAATAATCACGGCCAGTCCAGCGGCAAAATGATCATCGGAGAACATCAGCTTGCGGTGGAAGAAATGCTCTCCCATGTCCTTAACGAACCCCGCAAGATATTGGCCGGCGGACACTGCGCTGATCGGCCCCGTCAGCACGTAATCAAACAGAAGGGCAGAAACCGAGAACTTTGCCAGGCTCCCGCCCATCGCTTCCTTGACCACGCGGTAGACGCCGCCGCGCACGAACATGCTGCTCGACTCGATATAGAGCGCCCGGACGGCATAGCTGAACAGCATGACCGCCAGGATGAACCAGGGCGCGCTCTTCCCGATGACGTTTTCCGCATCACCGCCCGCGTAATAAGCGCTGGATGCCAGGTCCGACAGCACAATGGCGGAGGCCCGCCAGAAAGAAATGAAGGTCAACATCACCGTGGTAGCGACGAAGACCTTTACTGCCGGTTTAGAACTCTCAACCGATGTAGCCATTCTGGGATGATTGCGTTCCGAGCTCAGGGAATAAGCCCTTTGAAGATAGCACAGGAAAAGGCGGGTCCGTGAAGTGCACCGGCCCCCGGAGCATCCGCCATCCGGGACGCTACGCCGAAGCCGATACCAGCAAAGTAGCTGTCGCTATGCCTTGGAAACGAGCTTCCTCGGCGCCAGGTAGGTGTGCGTAATCCGGTCGTGCCAGCAGAGCGCATCCTCGTCGAGGAGCACCCAGACGTACCCCATGCCAAGCGAAGCCGCCGAGAGATACGAGGCGAGTACGCGCCACCGCCGCAAAGATCGTGTGGTGGCGGACCCGTCGAACCGGGTCAGCTCAAGCCCCGCTACCCGCAACCCCGGCGTACCCCCTGCATACACTAGAAGTAGATACTCGTACATCGCCCAGAACAGGCACGGAATACCCAGGGCCAGACCCATCATTTGCGGTCCCGGCGGGTGGATCCCGGCCACCTTCCAGAAAATAACTCCGAAGAACGCCGATGCGATCGCAATGATGAGGCCATCAACTCCCGCCGCGATCACCCTGTGGGTAAACGATGCGCTTTGCAGCGGAAAATCCACTCCCGGACGCTTCTCAACCTCCAGCACCTCGGAAGGCTCGATCGTGATTCCCCCCAGAGCTGGTGGCGGGGGAACAACCTCCGGTACTTCCAGAATTCGCGGCTTGTCGCTCACAGGCTCCGCAAGCTGATCCGGAGGAGGCGGCGGTGGCGCCCATGCAAACCGCGGAAATTCAATGATCTTCGCCCCATAGTTGACACTCAGTGGGGCTTCCACATTCATCGGAGGAACGCTCTCCACAGCGTTCGGCGGGCAGATATCTTGTTTCTGATCCCTCGCGACTGCGCCATGCGCGAAGGGATAATCCGTCTTTGCCCCTGATTCATCTTCGGGGACTGAAACCCGCTGGGATCGCTCCTCGTGCGTGGAAAGGCCCGGTCGGTCAAACTGCAGATAAAGGGAAGGGTAGCGAGGTGGCGGCATTTTGCGCCGGGAGCGATATCGGCTCAGCCGGACCGCAAGTTCGTCCCTCCATGCAGAGTCCTCCTCCACGCCGGCAACTATCTCTGAAGCGGACGGTTCGGCCGCAACGGCAACCGCCGTAGCCTGCGATGAAACAGCCGGTCCTCCCGTCTCCGGGATCGGGATCGCCTGCGTCAACTCTTCGGGAGGGGGCTCCGACCGGCAACTGCAAACTTCACCACAGCGCGGACAATTCATGAAAACCTGTCTGACTTTTGAATGAAAACCGGACAACCCACCATCAAATAATCGGAATCCCAAGCCCTGTTCGCCACTTTTCCGGGTGGCCAAGGACGTGCTAAGTTCACGATGCCTGGATAAGTTTCAGAAAAAGGAATCGCCCTTTATATGTGCGACCTTCTTCCCCTCAATTTTCCCGATGAACGTTCGCACTAGATTCCTTATCACGGCGCTCCTTCTTTGTCATCTGCTTCCCGTCCGTGGTCTAGTAACCAGCCAGTTGCTTGCAGCGGATAGATCCGCTTTCGACGGCCCTGAACAAAAAAATCAGGCCAACGCTACTTCGACGCCGACGACTCCTTGTGCGGCGCGCGCTGAAACCAAGGAGCGGGACGAAACCGTAATCTGTGCCCTCGAACAGGAAAAGACGGGCGCCATCTACAAACTCCACGGCGATGTCGAAATCCACTATCAGACCTACGTGCTCCGGGCCGATGAGGTCACCTACGATTCCGACAGCGGCGAAGTTTCTGCTTCCGGACATTTTCGGCTCGACGGTGGTCCCAATGACGAGCACATCACGGCCAGTCACGGATCGTACAATCTAACAGCCGAGACCGGGCGCTTTTACGACGTCACCGGCACTACGGGTTTGCGCTTCCCCGGCGGTCGGGTCGTTCTGACCTCGACCGCGCCTTTCGCCTTCAACGGAAAGATCGTCGCCAAGACCAGCCCTGACCATTACTTCGTCTACGACGGCTCCATCACCACCTGCGAACTTCCCCATCCCAAGTGGCAATTTGAAGCTCACCGCGTGGTCGTCGATGTGGGAGGCAACGCCACCATCTACCGCAGCACGTTCCTCCTCCACGGATTCCCCATCTTCTACTTTCCGTACGCCACTCATCCCGTAAATCGCGAGGCGAGGCAGACGGGATTTCTGATCCCCACTGCCGGCCGATCTTCGACCAAGGGCAACATCCTGGGAGACGCCTTCTACTGGGCAATCAACCGCAGCCTGGATGCAAACGTCGGCGCGGAGTATTTTTCTAAGCGCGGCTGGTCGCAAAAAGCAGAATTCCGGGCTCGCCCCAGTGACACCTCTTACGTCGACCTGAATTATTTTGGCGTAATCGATCGTGGCATCGAGATCAGCACCAGCACCGGCCAGCAATTATTGCGCGAGGGCGGCCAGGAGGGCCGGCTGACGGCCGAAGGAAACTTTTACGGATTCCGCGCCGTCTCCAACGTGGACTACCTGAGTTCCTTCCTTTTCCGGCTGGCCTTCAACGAGACCTTCACGCAGGCCATCAACTCTGAGGTGAAGTCGCAGCTATTTCTGGCGAAGGCCACCAACGGATATTTCCTGAGCGGCATGGTCGAGCGCTATCAGAACTTCTTCCAGACCACCGACCCCACCACCGGTGCGCTGACCAACCCTCCTGTTTTTGACAATGTGCAGATCTGGCATGCGCCCAGCCTCGATTTCTCGAGCCTGGATCGCCCTTTAGCCCACTCCCGATTTTTCTGGGCTTTGGATGCGTCGGTCTCCGGTCTGACTCGGAGCGAGCCCGACTTCCGCAACGGCAATTTCCTCGCGCGGCTCGATTTCGAACCCGAGATTTCCCTCCCCCTGTTGTTCAAGGGCTGGTCGATACGCCCCGCCCTGGCTTTGCGCGACACTTTTTACAGTGAGCGTTTCGTGAATGGAGGCGCTGTCAACGACCCGACTAACCGCCAGGCTCTCGACGCCTCTGTCGAGATCCGGCCCCCGGCACTCGAGAGGATATTCGACCGCGAATTCCTTGGCCGGAAATGGAAGCATGTCATCGAGCCGCGCGCGGTCTACCGGATGGTGACCGGGGTGAACGACTTCGGGAATGTTCTCCATTTCGACGATCACGACATCTTAAGCAATAGCCACGAGGTCGAGTACGGAGTGACGACCCGGCTCTACGCCAAACGAAAGCCTTCTTCCATCTCGGAGTGTGAAACTCCCATGTCGGGCCTCGCTGTGGGCTCAGCCGCGCCGGAGCAAACCGTTCCCTGGCAGCGCAGCAGCAATCTCGAAAATCAAACCTGTCTGCAGGCTCCCGAGGTCCGCGAAATCGCGACTTGGGAACTCGCGCAGAAATACTTCCTGGACCCGTACTTCGGAGGCGCGCTCATTACCGGCCAGCGCAACGTCTTCAGCACGACCGAGGAACTCACCGGTATCGCTTTCGTGACCATGCCTCGGCACCTTTCTCCCCTCGTCTCGCGCCTGCGCGTTGCTTCCAGTTCGCGCACCGACACCGAATGGGACCTCGACTACGATTTCCAGTTGAGACGCATCAACGCCAGCACTCTGCTTGTTAACTACAATGTCGGTCCATTCACCGTTGGAGGCGGGGACGCATTCCTGCAGATTCCCCAAACCCAGGGCCCAAACAACCTGACAGAAGGAACTTGCGGAACCGTCGGGACCACGACGCAGGTCACCTGCAAGTTCCAGCAGTTTCGCGTTGCCCTTGGGTACGGGGGCCTCAATCGGCGCGGGTTCAGCGCGGCCAGCAGCCTCGGCTTTGACTCTGAAATCAAGCAGCTCCAGTTTGCGACTGCTCAGACCACCTACAACTGGGATTGCTGCGGCGTGACCCTCGAATACCGCCGCTATGCGATCGCGAATGTGCGCAACGAAAATCTCTTCCGCTTTACCTTCACGCTGGCAAATATCGGATCTTTTGGAAACCTCAGGCGGCAGGAAAGACTGTACTGACTTGCTCCGAAACGAGCCTGCGTGCTGGTACCATAAGGCGATGGCTGAGCTAAACCCAGATCTGACCACCAAGGCTTTGCGGCTGGAATCGGAACTCCTCGGACTAGGCCGCCTCCTCGTCGCCTATTCCGGCGGCGTCGATTCCGCCTTTCTCGCGTGGAAAGCTCACCAGGTCCTGGGAAGCAAGATGTTGGCGGTCATCGCCGACTCGCCGAGTCTCGCCCGCACTCATCTCGCCGATGCCCTCGCCTTCGCCGAAGAGCAACACATTCCAGTCGAGGTGATCTCAACCTCCGAACTCGACCGGCCCGACTACATTCGCAACGATGGCCAACGTTGCTTTCATTGCAAGGACGAGCTCTTCGCTCGCATGGAAGAATTGCGGGCACTTCGCGGATTCGATGCCATCGCCTACGGAGTGAATGTTGACGACCAGAGCGACTTCCGCCCCGGCCAGCGTGCCGCGCGTGAGCATCGCGTTGCTGCTCCGCTTCTGGAAGCAGGCTTGACCAAGCAGGAAGTCCGCGAACTCGCCCTCGAAGGCGGTCTCCGCGTTTGGGACAAGCCGGCCTCAGCCTGTCTCTCTTCTCGCATCGAATATGGGCGCCCCGTGACCCGCGAAGCGTTGGACATGGTGGAGCGCGGCGAGGATGCCCTCCGGGCCCTCGGCTTTCGCCAGTTTCGAGTCCGCCATCATGGCCAGATGGTCCGCATTGAGATCGCCCGCGACGAACTCGACCGCGCCCTCAATCCGGAGATGGCTGCTCAATTTACTGTCGTCTTTAAAAGCTTGGGCTTCCAGTTCGTCACTCTCGATCTGGAAGGTTTCCGCTCCGGGTCGATGAACTCGCTTCTCTCCGTAGAAAATCTCCGCCGCGCCGGGTGAAATCGCTCGTGGTTTGCGGCCCTTTCGCCATTTTCTGCCACTACCGTGTGAGATAATCAGGGGTCGATTTGCGATGTTAAGGCGGTTTCTAGTGAATTCAATTCGTCGTTCGTGCGTGGTCCTGATCCTGGTCTGCCTGGGCTGTGTCGCCCAGTCCACACCTCCGGACCTCGCGCGCAAGATCGAGCGCCAGGTCCGCGCCTATTACACGATCCCTGCCGGCCTGAAGGTCACGGTTGGTTCGATCGCTCCCAGCACGGAACTACCCGGCTATGACTCCGTCTCGGTCACCATCGACAACGGCGAGGGCAAGCTGAAGGATTACAAGTTCCTTCTTTCCAAAGATCGCAACACGATGCTCCGCCTGACCAAGTTCGACATGACCAGGGACCCTTTCGAAGATCTAATGAGCAAGATCGATGTGAAGGGGCGCCCATCGCGCGGAGCCAAGGGTTCGAAGGTGGTCGTCGTAAACTTCGATGACTTCGAGTGCCCCTTCTGTTCCCGCATGCATCAGATATTGTTCCCCGAGATCCTGCGGGAATACGGCGACCGGGTCACGTTTTATTACAAGGATTATCCGCTTGACGAAATTCATCCCTGGGCCACGCACGCGGCCGTCGACGCCAACTGCCTGGCCGCATTGAACCCGGATGCTTACTGGGATTTCGCGGATTATATTCACGCGAATAAGCAGCAGGTCGACAACGAGAAATCTTCCGCCTCGCGGCTGGACATTATCGATCGCATGGCGCTCCTCCAGGGACAACGGCACAATGTCGATCTTGGCAAGCTCTCCTCCTGCGTGAAAGCCCAGAACGAAGACGAGGTCAAGGCATCGGTGAAGGAGGCTGACGATCTCGGAGTAAATGCGACTCCTACTCTCTTCATCAACGGTCAGAAGATCGATGGGGCTGTTCCTGTCAGCGAAATTCGCGCCGCGTTGGATAGCGCTTTGAAAGATGCTGGGCTGCCCGTTCCGGTGCACGGTTCCCAGACGGCCGCCCCGGCTTCACGTTAGCTTGCTTGCCCGATAGAGCCGCGCAGCCAGAGGCTGCTTTCGCGCGGCGATGACCGATTGGCGATGTTGCTGTTCAACCAGAGGAAATGCTCTTGAGAAAAAATACGCTGCTGGGCCGAGTCGCTGCGGCCCTGTCCCTCCTGATTACTCTCGCCACCCTCGCCTGTAATCCGCAGGTCGGCGGCGATGTGATGGCTACCGTCGATGGGCGCAAGATCTTCCGCTCCGATGTGGACAAATACTATGACAACCAGGTCGCCTCCGCCCAACAGGCGCCCACCGGAGAACAGGCCACTGCGCTGCGCTTGAATATCCTCCATCAGATGATCGATGACGAAATCCTGATGCGCCGCGCCGAAAAACTCGGCTTGCTCGCCACCGACGAGGAAGTCGACCGCAAATTCAACGAGGTCAAAGCGCCGTTCACTCAGGAGGAATTCGACCAGCGCCTCAAAGACAAGAAAATCACGCTGGCGGATTTCAAGCGCGACATCCGTCGCTCCATCACCGTCGAGAAGGTGATGAATAAGGAAGTATCTTCAAAGATCAATGTCACCGACCAGGACATCACCAGCTACTACGAGGCGCACAAGGGTGAGTTCAATCTGATCGAGCCGCAATATCATCTTGCCCAGGTCATGGTCACACCCGTCCCGAACCCGCAAGCGCACAATCAGAATGACAAAGCGCAAAATGACGCGGATGCGCGCAAGAAGATCCAGATGATCGCCAACCGCCTCGATAGCGGCGACGACTTTGCGACCCTCGCCATGCGGTATTCCGAGGACCCCGAGACATCCGGCAACGGCGGCGACCTGGGTACGATCCCCGAATCTTCGCTTCGCAGCACTGACCCTTTCACCCGCGATGCCGTCATGAAGCTCAAGCCCGGCCAGTACAGCCCGATCATCAGCGTCTTCAATCCCGCTACCAAGCAGCCGGTTGGCTACCGGATCGTAAAGTTGGTCTCCAAAGAGCCCGCCGGCCAGCGTGAGTTGAACGACCCCCGCGTACAGCAGGCGATCCGCTCCCAGTTGCATGACCGGCGCGAACAATTGCTGAAGGCTGCCTATTACGAAGTGCTGCGCGATTCCGCCAAAGTGGAAAACTACTACGCGAAGAAGGTCCTGGATAGCAACGGGCTGGAAAAATAGTCGAGCAGGAATCTGGTTGAGCGCTTCGCTTGAAGGAGTCGCCCAACGCTCAAGCCTTCATTCAACAATCGCCAGAACATCCCCGGCGTTAACGGCAGCGCCTTCCTCGGTCAGGATTCTCTGAATCGTGCCCTTCTTCGGCGATTTGATCTCGTTTTGCATCTTCATCGCCTCCACCACCAGGACCCCTGCTCCGGCTTCTACATCCGCTCCCTGCGTTACCAGAATTCTCACCACTTTCCCCGGCATGGGCGCAGTGAGTTTCTTAGGCCCTTGGTCATCGGCGCTTCGTGAACGCCCGCGCAGCGATCGCGGATCGCGGATTTCCGCTGAAAAGCGCTGGCTCCCGACCCAGAGATGCAGCTCCCCGCCAACGCGCTCGCATTTGACTTCGAATGCCTGATCCCCAATCCGAAGCGAGAGCACGTCCGGACGCGCCAGCACGGCGTCGACCGCGACCTCTCGCCCATCGATCCGGCAAGACCACCGGCCTTCCGCCTGGCTGAGTTCAAGGCGGTAACTTCGGCCGTCGATGGTCACGTCGTATGTCATGCCTTCACATCCGACAGGTAGCGTCCAGACCGTGTCGTTTCTTTAGTGCCTCGATTCCCGAAGAGCCGTTCGCTTCCAGTTGGACACGTTCCCGGACGCATCACCGGGTGTTCCAGCCTGCGTCTGTTCCCCAACCGACGCTCCAGCGGGTCCCAGGACTGCAAACATTCCGGCAGCGATCACTGCAACCTCGGCCGCCTGCGGATCCGTCTGGACTTCTTCCTTTTCTTTGAGCAACCGGTCGAGAAATCCGGTATCGAGCTTGGCCTGGCGAAATTCCGGATGCCGTAGAATGCGGCGAAATAGCGATATGTTCGTCTTGATCCCGCCCACAAAATATTCGCTCAACGCGCGCGACAGCCGGCCGATAGCCTGGTCCCTGTCCGTGCCATATCCGATCAGCTTTGCCAGCAGCGGATCGTAGTCCATCGGAACATTCCAGCCCTCGTACATCCCGCTGTCGCGCCGGATCCCAGGCCCCGACGGCGCCAGCAGCAGCGTAATTTTCCCCGGACTTGGAAAATAATTGTTGTCAGGATCTTCCGCGTAAATGCGGCACTCAATCGCATGTCCGCGGATTTGCACGTCTTCCTGCCGGAACGGCAACCGCTCTCCCGCGGCAATGCGGATCTGCAGATGAACGAGGTCCAGACCAGTCACAAGCTCCGTCACCGGATGCTCCACCTGCAGCCGCGTATTCATTTCAAGAAAGTAGAAATTTTTCTCCTGGTCGACCAGAAACTCAACCGTACCGGCGTTGGTGTACCCGGCCGCCTGCGCGACGCGCACTGCCACCTCGCCCATCCGACGCCGCATATCGAGATCAACGATCGGCGAAGGAGCTTCTTCCACTACCTTCTGGTGCCGCCGCTGCAACGAGCATTCCCGTTCCCCCAGGTAGACGGTGTTCCCGTACTCATCCGCAAGCACCTGCATCTCAATATGCCGCGGATTCAAGATGGCTTTCTCGATGTAAACTTCGCTGTCGCCGAATGACCGCTCCGCCTCGCTGCGCGCCCCTTCCAGCGCCGACTTGAGATCTCGAGGCGCCGCCACCAGGCGCATTCCTTTGCCGCCTCCTCCCGCTGCCGCTTTGAGCATCACAGGGTAGCCCACTCTTGCCGCCACCTCTTCCGCCTGCTCCAGCGACTCCAGCCCGCGCGATGTGCCGGGCACGAACGGGACGCCGGCACGCTCCATCGCCTGCCGTGCTCTTGTCTTCGATCCCATCGCATCCATTGCGGCTGCAGTCGGCCCAATGAATTTCAGGCCGGCATCCGCGCACGCCCTGGCAAACTTGGCGTTCTCGGAAAGAAATCCATACCCCGGATGCACGGCCTCCGCACCCGAGCGCTGGGCCACGTCAAGAATCTTTGCGATGTTCAGGTAAGACTCTTTTGCCGCCGCCGCACCGATGGGGTAGGCCTCGTCCGCCTTGCGGACATGCAACGAGGCACGGTCAACGTCCGAGTAGACTGCGACGGCGGCAATTCCCATCTCGTGGCAGGCGCGAATCACCCGTACGGCGATTTCGCCCCGGTTTGCGATGAGAATCTTGTTGAACATATCCCGCTCTGGCGGGCACAACGATTCGCCCAGCCAAACCGCATATTGTACTGGACGTCAAAGCTTCGCGCTGAGCGGCTGAATTACCGGCGGGTCGGGTGAGGCTGGCTTATTCCGCGGGCAGACGTGAAAAACTGACAGGAAACGGCGCCTTCACTTTGGCTGGAGCATCCGCTTCCATCCACCGATCGCGCGATCCAAATCGATACCGGATCAGCGTCCAGATCGCCAGCGCTCCGTCCGAGTGCCGGATCTTTTTGCCCTCGCTGGCGGAACGCGGACTATATGAAATCGGTACTTCCTCAATCTTCTTTCCCATGCGGCAGAGCTTCGCGGTCACTTCGGGGCAAAACTCGAACCGATGGCACTCCAGTCGTATTTGCGACAGCACCGAGCGGCGGAACACTTTGTAACACGTCGCTTCATCATGAATGCCGGCGCCATACAATAAATTCGTGAGATGCGTCAGCAGCTTGGCTCCCAGGAAAAACCGTAAGCCGCGTTCCGGACGGTCCGGCCGTCTTCCGTACACTACGTCCGCTCTTCCCTCCTCGAGCGGGCGGAGCAGCGCCGCGTAATCCTGCGGATCGTATTCCAGGTCCGAATCCTGGATCAGGACATATTCGCCCCGCGCATAGCTCAACGCTGTGCGAACCGCCGCACCCTTTCCGCAATTCCTTTCGTGGAAAACAACCGTCACATCGTCCATCGCGGGCAAGCTGCGCAGCTTCTCGCGGGTTCCATCGGTGGAACCGTCATCCACAATAATGATTTCCTTTTTTACAGGAGAGGCATGGATCGCCTGCAGGATCTCGTCCACATGTGCCGCTTCGTTGTATACCGGGACGACCACCGACACGCAGCCAGCCCAGCGATCTTCCATCATCGCTGTCATTTCTTGCCGCCGGACGGTGGCAACATTCGTCAACTTTTCGAGGCTCCAATGCTTGATATAAGCGGAATTCGGCGCGTTCTATCTAGCATAGTATCATCTGGGTGTTTCGTCATTTAGTCTGTCAAAGTCTGTCGTCCTGAGCGCAGTGAAAGACCCATGCACTTGGCCGGGCGCACGGCACAGACGCTTCGCATGTCCCACTCTCAAGCTGACCTGACAAAAGAAGATCGACCTTCAGCCGAACCCAGTTCGAGTTCGTGGCTGCATTGGCTCACGCTGTCTGCGGTCGTGGCAGCCGGCTTTACTTTGCGTATCGCGCAGATCAATGCGAAGCCGTTCTGGTTCGACGAGTGCTTCAGCGCAGAGTTGGCGCGGTTGAACTGGAGCACTTTCTTTCGCGTGCTCTGGTGGCGCGAAGCCAACATGACGCTGTACTACCTGCTGCTGCGCGCGTGGATGCATCTCGGACAGAGCGAATCGTTGATCCGCGCGCTCTCCGTCGTCTTTGCCACCGCCACCGTTCCAGCGGTTTACTGGGTCGCGAAGCTTCTCTACGATCGCCGCGTAGCGCTGCTCGCCTCCACGCTCTTTGCCTTCAACGCTTACAGCGTCCGCTACTCCCAGGAAGCGCGCAGCTATGCGCTGTTTGTACTCCTTGCAACTCTGTCTTCCGGATTCCTCGTTGCATACTTGCGCCGGGCGGATCGCCGATCTCTTTTGTGCTACACGATCATCTCTGCCTTGGCGGTCTACGCGCACTTCTACGCCATCCTGCTCGTCGTCGCACACTGGCTGACAGTTCGCCTTTTCGGAACTCCGGCGACCACCGCTGACGGTATACCCACCCTTCGACGACTCCGCCGCGCCTGGCAAATCATAGGACTGGCGTTCCTGCCGCTGCTTGTTTTTGTCGCGAAAACCGGAGCCGGCCCTATCCGTTGGATTCAACGTCCGGGCGTGCATGATCTCTGGGCATTCGCCGATCAATTCGTCGGCGCAGGAGGTTGGCCGCTCGTAGTTCTTACGGCTGTAGCCGTGTTGGCCGCCTTACTTCCCTTGTGGCGCTGCCTCGCACAGCGCAATCAGAATTGGACGGTATGGCGCGTCCAGTTTCTGCTCGTCTGGATCGCGTTTCCCGTTCTCTTGACGTTTCTGCTTTCATTTGCCCGTCCGGTTTTCCTCGGACGCTACATGATCTTCTGCCTTCCGGCCCTCGTCATTCTGGCGGCCTCCGGAGTGGTCAGGCTCACGAAAGCGTGGCAGCGCGTCCTTGCTTCGGCGGCGTTTCTGTTTCTCGCAACACAGGGAGTGATCTTCGTTTACAGCCACGATTTCGATCAGGAGCGTGACGGTTCTGGCGCCGCCACGGATTTTATCCTCGAACGCGCTCAACCCGGCGACGGCATAATTTTCGACATTGCCGAAGCGCGGGTTCCCTACGAATTTTTCCGTTCGAACCGGGCCGGGGAAGACACCACGAAAACTGCATTCACCGCAAGCTTCGGACCGCAAATTCTGTTTCCCAGCAGCGGTCCCGGACTTCAATTTCAGGATTTCAAGGCCAAGCTTACCTCCGACTCGCTTCGCGCCAAAGTATCCGCTCACTCACGCATTTGGGTGTTTCTCATCTACAACGGAACCATCGCGAAACCAGACGCCAATACGACATTGCTGGCGCAAACTCTGCCGCTGTGGTTTCCCCATGTTGAGCGCTGGCAGTTTCCGCGCGTGGAGTTGCGCCTCTACAGCAAGGACTGATCCGCTGGCTGATTGGAAATGCGCTAGCAAAAAAGAAAAGCCCCCTTCGTCCGAAGGAGGCTCAAATTCTGCAGGGGAATCTTTACTTCGACTGATCCACGGTGATTCCACCAGCCTGGTTCTGCGCGGCTTTTTCGGCTTTCGCCTTCTTCACGCGCAGCGTTTCGTCCACCCAGTGGTCGGCCGTTTTCAGGTCTTCCGCGCGGCTAGCTTCATCGTCGCACTCGACGTCAGCCTTTTCGCGGTACATCAGGTTCATATAGGCCATCGCATCGTCATAGTCAGGGCGAAGCTGAATCGCCTTGTTGAGACTGTCGATGCCTTCCGTGATCGCCGGTGTGTTCTTGATTTTCAGTTCTTCGCAGGCCTTCTTCTGGTCTTTGTTCTTCGCGCTCAGGTGCTCTTCCGGCTTCATCCCCAGCTTGGCGCGCTCTTCCATGCGGGGCTGGTAGCAGGCCGTCCAGTCGATCACGCCCACCGAGTAGTAGGGCTCGGGATCATTCGGATCCACGTCTGACGCCAGGCGGTAATACTTCTTCGCTTCATCCCACTTTTTCTCGTTCAGGTAAAGATAAGCGATACCCTTCGCGCTGTTTACTTTCTGCTCGCGCGAGGGATTCGAATCGATCACCTTCTGGTATTCGTCGATCGCCTGCTGGGCCGTCCGCAAGTTATCCGGCGAGTCAACTCCGGGAATGTATTGAGACACGAAGGCGGTCGCCAGGTACATCCGGGCATTAATAAGTCCGGGGTCCAACTGCACTGCCTGCTGGAAGTGGTCGATCGCCTGCTCGTAATGAGAGTTCTTGTACGCCTCTACACCCTTGTTCAGTTGGTCGCGGGCCCGCAGCTTGCTGCAGCCCACGGAAGAGATGAGCGCCAGCATCAAACCTGCCAGCGTAAATAACTTCACATTCTTATTCATTGCGGTATAAGTCTCCCTCGGCAAAGCATCCTAGGCCTAGAGACAGCGTTTGACAAGACCTGCGGCGTCGTCGCGCAGAAACGGGAAGTCGACATTGTAGCCCGGGAACACACCGGAGCCCACTTTCGCTGGTCGTCGGTCGCCAGCCGCCGCCAAAATTCGGCGAGGGCTCTCGACCAACGACCCAGGAGCGAAATGTTCTAGCCGCCCGCCTCGATTTTGGCGGTGATCAGGCCGACCTTGTCCACGCCGGCGGCGTGGGCAATATCGATGACGTTGGCGACATTTGCAAAGGGGATCGCGTCGTCTCCCTTTACGAACATGACCTTTTCCGCCCGCTGTTTGTAGATGTCAGTCAGACGCCCCTGCAGATTGTCCCAGGTTGCATCTTCGTTGTTGATCTTCACGCCAGGATCCTGACCCGGACCGCGATCGATCAACTGCACCACGATGGTGCGGTCAGGCGTGTTGTTCTTGGGTGCGTTCGGCGGAGGCGGCTGGGGAACCAGCGCATCCAGTCCTTTGGGCGTTACTGGCGAGATCACCATGAAGATGATCAGCAGCACCAGCAGCACGTCGATGAGCGGTGTGACGTTGATGTTTGCACTCTGGCCTCCGCTCGGGCCAACTGCCATTCCCATGGCGGTTCTCCTATTGCCCTGCCGCCGGCGGCGGGGGTGGGGGTGTGTTGGTTTTCTTCTGATCTGTGAGCAGGCCTAGGTCATCGACCCCGGCCGCGCGGACAGCATCCACGACCTGCACTACGCCGCCGAAGCGGGTGCGCATGTCGGCCTTGACGTAAACGCGCTTGTCAGGCTTGTTGGCCAGCCGGTCTTTCACTTTTCCTGTCAGGCTGTCCACCTGCACCTGATCGCTGCCGAAATACACCTTACCGTCCCGTGTAATCGAGACCAGCAGCGCATCTTCTTTGTCCGCATCCGGCATTTGCTCCGGATTGTTCACCTTGGCCATGTCCACGCTGACACCTTTCTGCAACATGGGCGTGACCACCATGAAGATGATCAGCAGCACCAGCATCACGTCCACCATCGGTGTCACGTTAATGTCGGAGCTGATCTTGGAACCTTCGTCTCGCTTCGCGATTGCCATAACTTCGTTTTCTCCCGCGTTTCTGAACGCGCCGGCCGCCACTTTCAGTTAGGAGGCCCGGCGCTGGATTTCAGTCCAGCGCCGGACAAGCAACTCAGGCAGAAACCGGGTACCTCGCCGTCCCGCGCGCTCTGCGCGAAACTTCGAGGCGGGTTGACCCTACCGCCGGTCGCCGCGCTTCTTCAGGAAGTAGTCGATCAGTTCGCTCGACGAGTTGTCCATCTCCACGTCGAACGCTTCCACGCGACCAGTCAGGTAGTTGAACATCATCACGGCCGGGATGGCGACGAGAAGCCCGATCGCCGTCGTCACCAGCGCTTCAGCGATACCGCCGGCGACTGCCGCCAGACCGGTGGCCTTCGTGTTCGCGATGCCCGTGAATGCGTTCAGAATGCCCATCACCGTGCCGAACAGGCCGACGAACGGAGCCGTCGAGCCGATCGTGGCCAGACCGCCCAATCCGCGCTTCAGTTCAGCGTGGACGATGGCTTCAGTCCGCTCCAGTGCGCGCTTCGACGCTTCAATCGTCTCGCCAGGGATCGCTCCCGGGCTGTCCTGGTGGGCCTTGAATTCCATGAGTCCAGCCGTCACAACCTTGGCCAGGTGGCTCTTCTTGTTGCGCTCCGCCACCTTGATGGCTTCGTCGATGCGTCCGTCACGCAATGCGCCTGCAACAGCAGGAGCAAATGCGCGCGATTGTTTACGAGCCGCGCTGTACGCCATCCAGCGGTCAATCATGACGCCGATCGACCATCCGGACATGATGAACAGAATGATCACGACGGTTCTTGCCACCCAGCCCATCTGCTTCCACAGGCCAAGCGGGTCCGTCGGCATGCCGCCGCCTTCCTGGATAATCCAGGTGGCTGCGGCCGGAATGTGACTGAGAATTACTCCTACGTGAGCGACCATGAGTTGCTATTTCCTCCTCGGAACTCTCTAGAATACTTAGACACTGTGATGCGTCCTGCAGTGCCAACCGCTGGATGGATCATGATCGGCGGCACATAGCCTTGGCGGCAATGCACGGGCGGAAGCGCGCTTTCTCAATGGAGAATCGAGATTTGGCGGACTGGAGCCCGGGCTTCTGGAAAGCCCTCCCGCCACCTCAGAGGTGGATTCAGGGGAGGGCCATAACTCACACTTATCCAGACAACTCACATCCAGCGCACCGCTGGAGGCTCTAGCCTCCGGCGAGCGTAAAGTTCACCTGTACCTGCGTTTCGACCTCTACCGGTTCTCCGTTCAGCAGGTACGGTTTGTACTTCCACTGCCTCACCGCTTCAATCGCAGCAGGGGCGAGCATCGGATGCCCGCTGACCAGCTGAAGGTTTTCGATATTTCCATCCTTGCTGATCTGAGCCTGCAAAATCACCACGCCCTGAATGCGCGCCTGGCGGGCCAGCGGCGGGTACGTCGGGTTCACCTTACGTACCAGCAAGCCCGACTGGACGCCCGATGATACACGCACACGCTGCGGGGTCGCAATCTTCGGAACGGCAACCGGAGTCGAACTCAACACGCTTCCGATCACTCCGCCCATCGATCCGCCCGGAACGCCGCCCGGAACGCCGCCCACAACTCCTGAGGTCGCGGCAACCGGCGGAGGAGCTTCGTCCTCCTGGATCATCTTTACTTTTTGTGGAATCTTCGTCGGCGTCCGCAGTTCACCGTTCACGATGTCCGTCTGAATCTGCTTCTGAACGTGAACTGGCGCTGCGGCCGGCGGTGGCGGTGGTGGCGGCGGCGGCGGTGCCACCAGGAATGTCATCAGCTGCGTTCTCGGCAGCGCTTCCGTGAAAACCAGTGGGATCAGGACCATCACAATCAGGATCATGATCTCCAGAATGAAGGCCACTGTGGTGAAACGCCCACGCTTGGTCTTCAGCTTGCCCCCAGACTCTATCAGGCTGTCTTCAAACATAGATTTCTCCCCTACTCAGACCCCTACGGAAACTTAGACACCATGCACTCCTCTTTTGCTCCCAGTTTCCTTGGGCACGCCCCCGCCCTCAGGCGGCTCCACAGCATGCCGGGTAACCCCTTCTAAACCCTTACGTAAGAAGGCATAACGTAACAGCCATTTCTATACCATCGGGTAACTCATTTAGCTTTGACCGGCATGGCCACGGGCCGCTTGCCCCGCTCAATTCGCCAATCCTGGTAGGCCACCAGAATCGGCGCGGCGATCGCAATCGACGAATACGTCCCGATCAGAATGCCTATGACCAGCGCGAGGCTGAAACCGTGCAGCACCTCGCCGCCGAATAAAAAGAGTGCCAGTACGGTAAGGAAGGTAAGGCCCGCTGTCAAGATCGTTCTGCTAAGAGTTTGATTAATACTCCGGTTTACAATATCCGCGAGCTTCTCCCGGCGCATCAGTTTAATGTTTTCCCGGATCCGGTCAAATACCACGATCGTGTCGTTATTGGAGTAACCGATCAGTGTAAGGATGGCCGCAATCACCGTCAGCGAGATGTCCGTATTGCTCAGCGAAAACGCTCCCACAGTGATGAGCGTATCGTGGAATACGGTGATCACCGCGGCGACGCCATAGATCCATTCAAACCGGAAACCCAGGTAGACCAGCATCCCGGCCAGCGAATAGATCGTCGCCAGCGCCGCTTGTTTCCGCAGCTGGGATCCCACCGTCGGTCCTACGATCTGCACGTCCCGAACGCCAAAGTCGGACAGGTAGAAACCATCCTTCAGCGACGCCACGACCGCCGGATCCACCCCGTGGCCGCTGAGCTGATCGATCGAATTGAAAACGCCGCCAACACTGTTGCGATAGCTCGTGATGGCTTGCGTCTGCGCCGTGTATTTCTGGTCGGCATCGGTCCCCAGATGCAGCGGGTCCTTATCCATCAGGTACTTCTTGATCGTCAGAGAGCTGGCGTTATTTAAATCGCATCCGCCAATCGCATTGGACAGAGCGCCGCACTGCTTGTCCGCCGGAACATTCTTCTCCAACGCCCGGATGATCTGTATCTTTCCCTGGTCGAGCGCCTTTTCGTTCGTTTCCTTCTGCGAAAGATCGATCAGGACCTCGTTGCCCGACGCCGGCTCCAGCGTCTGAATCTTGGGATCGCGTAGCCCGGCGTGATCCATGTCGCTGCGCACCGCGCTCAGATCCGGAGCGTGCGAGAACTTCACGTAGACCAGCGTTCCGCCGCGGAAGTCCACGCCCCACGGGATCCCGTGCCAGAACAGCATGGAAAGGACGCCCGCGACGCTGAAGATCAGCGAAAACGCGATGAAGTACCACTTCTTGCCGAGAAAATCGATATTAACGTCGCGAAAGAACTCCAAGTCGAACTCCAGGTTTCAAAGTTTCAATGTTTCAAAGCCGGAGTCGTCAAGAGTGCCGGGGCTTTATCGTGCCCGAGCCTTGAAACCCTGAAACTTTGAAACGTGCCTCTAGATACTCAACGCTTCGCCGCGCTGCTTCCGGCTCAGTACCCAGTCGAAAATCACGCGCGATACAAATACCGCGGTAAACAGGTTGGCCAGCAAACCGAAGGTGAGCGTCACCGCAAATCCCTTCACCGGGCCGGTTCCGAACAGGAACAGAATCGCCGCGGACACGATCGTCGTGACGTGCGTATCCACGATCGTGATCCACGCATGGCTGAATCCCTGGTCCACCGCTGACGGCGGCGTCTTCCCGTTGCGCAACTCTTCACGAATGCGCTCGAAGATCAGCACATTGGAATCCACGCCCATACCAACCGTCAGGATTACGCCCGCGATTCCGGGCAAAGTCAGGACCGCGCCGAAGTATCCCATGAACCCCAGCAGGATGATCAGGTTCAGGATGAGCGCCACATCCGCGTTCACACCCGCCCAGCGGTAGTAAATCAACATGAAGATCAGCACCGCAAGCATTCCGGCGATCGCCGCGCGTACGCCGGCACGAATCGAATCCGCGCCCAGCGACGGACCCACCGTGCGCTCTTCCAGGTACTTGATGCCGGCCGGAAGCGCGCCCGACCGCAGGATCATCGACAGATCCTTCGACTGCTGCTCGTTCATGCTGCCGCCCGAGATCTCACCACGGTCGCGGATCGGCTCCTTAATGTTCGCAACTTCCTGGACTTTATTGTCGAGTACCACAGCCAAACTGTCGCCCACGTGAGCCGACGTAAAGTTGTAAAAGCGCTGCCCACCCTCGCCAGTCAGCGTGAAGCTGACGCTTGGCTGTCCATTCTGGTCCCGGCTCGGTTGCGCATCACGCAAGTCTTTGCCGCTAACCGCGGATACTCTCGACACCAGGTACCACGCCTGCCCGTCGGAGGAAGCCCCCGGCGCGCTGTGTCCGGGCAGAAGAATCGCGTCCGGCGGCAATACGCCGTTATTCGCTTGCATCGCATTCTGCTCGCTCGAATACGGGCCGCCCAGCGACTGCTTGATCTCCAGCATCGCCGTGGACTGCATGATGTCCTTGACGCGCGCCGGATCGTCTACGTCCGGCAACTGCACCAGAATCTGGTACTGCCCGAGTCCGTGCTCTTCGATCTGCGGCTCGCTCACCCCGAGCTGGTCAATGCGGTTCCGGATCGTCTCGATCGCCTGCGTGACCGCCTTGTTCTTCAGGTCCGTCAGAAGCGCCGGCTTCATCGAAATGTTCCAGGAATTGTCGGGCCCGCCATTGATGTCGTATTCCGGCAGGTGATCCTGCATGATGCTCAACAGATCGGTGCGCGAACTCGCCTGCACACCCTTGAGCACAATATGGTCGGGATTATTTTGCGGATCGGGCTGCGTGATATCCGCGTAATCAATCTTGTGGCTGCGTAGCTGCTGCCGCAAAACCTCGATCGCATTCTGCGCGTCAACGTTGACCGCATCGTTGACTTGCACCTGCAGGATCAGGTGTGTCCCACCGCGCAGATCGAGACCCAGATGAATGTGGTCGGTGACTGCCTTGGCCAGCCCTGGCCCAGTAAAGCTGCCCGGAATTCCAAAAATCCCGAACAGGAAAATCAACAGCGTCCCGACGATGAGCCCAAGCTTCCAGAGAAGATTCTTATTCATAAAAATTCAATTTCGAGCCCTGAGTCTCGAGACCCTGAGGATTCACTCTGCCAGCTTTCCCCTCGCGACTCGGGACTCGCACCGCAACTCGGAACTACTTCGTTTTCACTTCCTCTTCCGTTGTCGTCACCGACATCACCGACGCCTTCGTGACTTCCACTCGCAGGTTATCCGGAGGAATCCTCAAGTGAATGGCGTCGTCTTTCAATGCAATGATCGTGCCACGCAGCCCGCCGCTGGTCGTTACCTTGTCCCCGGTTTTGAGCTTATCCAGCATGGCCTGCCACTTTTTCTGGCGCCGCTGTTGCGGCATGATCAACAGGAAGTAAAAGATGGCAAAAATAAAAACGAGAGGTGCTATCCCCAGCCACCCCATACCGCTGCTACCCGCCTGCACTGCTGTTAAGTATTGCATCTTGATAAGGTCTGAAGCGGGTGGGTCCGCAGAACCACCCCGCGCCAATCAGCGCCGCGGGAGCTTCTTTTCAACCACGGGAAATTAAATCGACTTCAGCCGGGTTCCTCGGCTTCAGGATTGAATCCGGGGAGGTCTTCCTATCGCGGTCTTCCCGCGGCCTGGTCTCCTGGTCGGGACCATACGCTAGAAAGAGAACGGGATTCTTCCCCAAGTTGAATAGAATGCCGCACCCTGCTCATAGTGTCAAGGTAGAAACTCAAGTTGTGGATTGTATTTAAAACCTGCGCCAACACTTCGTTAGACGCATACAGGTGTCGCAAATACGCTCGCGAATAACGGTGGCAAACACGGCAACCGCAATTGGGATCGAGCGGGTCCGGATCCTGCGCGTAGCGCGCCTGTTTGATCGAAACTTTGCCCTGCGACGTGAACAGCAGCCCATGCCTGGCGGCTCGCGTCGGCAACACGCAATCCATCATGTCAACACCCAGGCTCGCATACTCCACGATCTCTTCCGGCGTTCCCACCCCCATCAGGTACCGGGGTTTGTCAGTCGGTAAATACTCGAGCGTGGATTCGACAATCTCCCGCGTCAATTCCCGCGGCTCGCCCACACTCAACCCACCAATCGCATACCCGGGAAATCCGATCTCGATCGTCCGCTCCGCCGACTCTTTCCGAAGCTCCCGGTCCATCCCCCCCTGCACGATGCCGAACAAAGTCTGGGTTTGCCCATTTTCTTGAAGCTGCCCCATCCTGAACGTCGCGGTGTTTGCGACCTTTAGGGTGGGGACTTGTGACTGGCATCCCCACGGAACCTGGTGCTTATTTTCCTCAAAATACTTCTTACTCCGGGCCGCCCACCGCGCCGTCATCTCCATCGACTCCCGCATCCGTATTCGATCCGCCGGGTACTCCGTGCACTCGTCGAACGCCATAATGATGTCGGCGCCCAATCCAATCTGCGCCGCCATCGAACTCTCTGGGCTGAAAAAATGAGAAGAGCCGTCCAGATGCGAGCGGAACGTCACGCCTTCTTCATTGATCTTGCGCAATTCGTTCAGGCTGAAAACCTGGAAGCCGCCCGAATCCGTGAGAATGGCTCGCCGCCACGACATAAACCCATGCAGCCCGCCCATCCGCCGCACCGTCTCCACGCCTGGCCGCAAATACAAATGATAGGTATTCCCCAGAATGATCTGCGCCCCGAGTTCCTCCACCGTCTCTTGCGGCACGCCTTTGACGGACGCGACCGTTCCCACCGGCATGAACACAGGAGTCTCGATTTCCGCATGCGGCGTAATCAGTCGCCCGGAACGGGCCGGGCCGGCCATCGTTTTGATTTGGAACTCAAGTGCCATGGGGAGCGCCTATTGTAGCCTCGCGATAATTTCAGGAAGACGGCACCTGGAATACTTCCAGATAATGGCCGAAAGAATGGACCCGCATCGACTCGTACCCGCGAAGCTGGCTGCGCAGGCTCTCACCCAAACCGGTAGCCCACCCTCCCTGCACGACCCAGGTCTTTGCCGGATTCAAGCCGTACGCTTCTTTCACATGCGCCGACTCCGATGCGAAGTTTTCGGCCGTGAGAGCTCCATCGTTCGCGCCGGTAGAAACCACCCGAAGCCCGCCGCACTCGAATGAGTCGAAGCCTTGTGCAGGAGATTCTTTCTTCTTTTGCTCGTGGCGGCACAAGTAATGCTCCAACTGGAACTTGGTTGCCCGGTCCGTAACGATCACATCCGCGGAAGTGACATTGTCGTGGAGGAATTCGAGCGCCGCATCCATGTGCTCGTGCCGCTGATCGCTCAGGGGCAACATGTCACGGCCTTGTAGCGTGCCGAAGAGGTGGCAGAACGCGGCCAAAGCCAGGGCCACCGCTGCCGCCGCAAACGTTCGATCACGGCAAATGCGGACGAGCGCAATGGCGACCCCGGCAAATCCAAAAATCGCAAGGAAAATACATTGCCGCGTTCGCCCGTAGGGAAATAAACCTGCCGCGACGGCGATCCAGTTCACGACAAACGGCGCGATCAGTAGTCCCGCGAGCGCCAATTTCTGCGGCCTCGTCGGTTCATTCCGCCGCAGCATTACCGACACAACTCCCGCCACAAAGAGTACTGCCGCGATCTGTCCCACACCGGTGTGTCCAAACTCAAATCGAAACACTCCCAGCGTGCCGCGATACAGAAAGTGCAACAAATGATCGCGGTCCGGATGGAAATACCAATCCGCAATGTAGAAGTCGCCAAAGCGCTGCAAGGGTCGAGCCACGGGATAAACCGTTCCCAATTTGGCGATGTGCGTCTTGTACAGCACACCCGCAAGCGCTACTCCAACGGTCTGCCCGAACGCCCAAAGCGCGACCAGCAAACGTGCCGGACGCTCCCGGATCATTCTCCATATGGTGTAGACGCCGAGAGCGGCCGCGAACAAAAAGGCTGAGTAATGCGACAACATGGCCAGCCAGAGCGAAATCGCAGACGCCAGCATCAGACGCGGCGAGCTCGCTGCAAGCCCCTGCTCCAGAAAGTAAGCACTCGCCATCGCGAACATCAGCATCCAGCCGTACTGTCGAACTTCAGCGGACAAGGCAATCATCGGCGGCAGCAGCGCCGCAAAAACCAACCCGCTCAGCGCCACCGCCCGCCCAAACAACAAGCTCAGCCACTTGTAAAAAATCCAGCAAAACGCTGTGCTCGCCAGCACCCCGGGCATACGAATCATCAAATCTGACGTTCCAAGGTGCCTCCAGAAATAAAGGACGAACACCATGAGCGGCGGATGCGCCAGCGTGAGACTCGCCTTGTACAAAGCCGACAGGGAATCCTGATTTGCGACGGAGTAATGCCACGCTTCGTCGGTATTGAAGAAGGTGGCGTGCGCCATCCACACGCGCCAGCAGAAACCCGCAATGAGAATCAGCCAGGCCGCCAGATCAGGATACGGCCGCCGAATCACGCTCTCGGACACGGTTGGATTGTAGCAACGGAGGGAATTTGCCACCGCGGCACGATGATTGAAATCACCAAACGAAAGTCAGTCGACAATTCGAACGATTTCTCCCCGCACCTTCCCGCTTTCGACAACGAGCCTGCCCACGCACACCGGCAGCTTGAATCGCCTCGGCCCGGCACTTCCCGGATTGAAGTAGAGCACGCGATTCCGCGTCTCCTGCTTCGGCACGTGGCTGTGCCCCGAAATCACGACGGCAAAACCAGCAGCTTCCGGCTTCAGATCGAGCGCAGCCAGGTCATGTAGAACATAAATAGAGATTCCCGCCGCCTCGACAACCTCGCTCTCTGCCAATCTTCGCGCCCACGTCGCTTTGTCGATGTTTCCGCGAATCGCCGTGACCGGCGCAACCTCCGCCAACTGCTCCAGGATCTCCGAAGCACCGACATCCCCCGCGTGAATGATGCGCTCAGACCCGCGCAGCGCCTCCACCGCCTCCGCGCGAAGCAGCCCATGCGTATCGGAAATGACGCCTATTCGGATGACAGACACTTGTCGGCTTCGAGGTTAACTGAGCAGCTTGTTGACTTCCGCATAAGAGGGCGCTCCATCAATCCCGGAGTACGTCCCTCGTTCTTTTAGCTCGCGCGCGATCTTGCCAACCAGCCCGAGCGCAGCACGCATCGGACCCGATCCCAGGCTGATCCGCTTCACTCCCAGCGCCTTCAATTCCGCCACCGTCGGCGCACCCGGCACTGCCAGCACATTCACCGGGCATTTCAGATCTGCAACGATCCGCCCGATCGTGGCCGTATCAACCAGCCCGGGCACGAAGACGCAATCCGCGCCCGCCTCACGATACGCACGCAGCCGCTCAACCGCCCGATCGTAGCGCGTTGCCGGATCTCCCACCTGCAGCAGGTAGACATCCGTTCGTGCATTCAGCACCAAGCCCACTCCCATCTCCGACCCTGCTTGCCGAATCGCTCGAATTTTTTCCAGCTGCAGCGAAATATCGAATAAAGGATGCGCGCTCTCGCCGGTTGCATCTTCGAAGTTCATCCCGACCGCGCCCGCCTCCAGCATTTTCCGCGCCGTCCGCGCCGCATCCTCGGGCTTGTGACCGTATCCTGCCTCCAGATCCGCGGTTACCGGAACCCGCACGGCCTTCGCAATCGCCGCCACCACCGCCAACATGCGTTCCGGAGGAATCTTCTCTCCATCGGGAAATCCAAGCGAGAACGCTATGCCCGCGCTCGTTGTGGCAATCGCGGGATACCCGGCCTGTTCAACGATGCGGGCAGTGGCAACATCCCATACGTTCGGAAGCAGGAGCGGCTCCGGCATGGCATGCAATGCCCGGAGCGCATCGGCTTTTCTGCTCAGCTCAACGTTCGCCATAGCAGATGAGATGCGCTCACCCCGCCGTGTTCTTCACCTTATCTGTGAAGTCCGCAACCTTCACCAGGGCTCTGCCCACCGTGCCGCGGCCGATCTCCCGTGGCCCGTCATGCGCCATGACGCGTAACGTGTAGAAGCGCCCGTCAAACGACTCCAACTCTGCGACCGCTTTAATTCGTGCACCAATGCCGCTCGCCGCGCGGTGCTCGATATGAATCGACGTTCCAACCGTGATCTCGCCCTCTGAGCAGTACGGATGCAGCGCATGAAACGCCGCCGTCTCCATCAACCGGATCATATCCGGAGTCGAATACACCGGCGGCAACTGAGGATGGTGCGAGGTCAGCGTATGCCGGAACTCGACCGTCTCTTCCGCCTCGCCCCGCGCTCCGAGCGGAACTTTTACGCTTTTCATGTGGCTGATTCTTTCAGATCGAGCGAGAGTCTACTGCCCCACCGCGGAGATGGTTTCGAAGCAGCTGCCCGCGTCCGCAGCATGGGGCGCACCCAATACACGTTCACTTTCTGGGGGCCCATGTGGTGGTCTTTCAGTTTCTTGTCGAGGCGCCTAATTTGGTTGCTTCGGTTTGCGCGAGAAACCGCGCGGGAAATCCCGGCATAAGAATTGCCAGGATGACAGAACATCGTGACATACCAAAATTGCGGATGTATTCCTCCCGCCCCAAGGAATTTAAACTTACGCCGCGGCCATCCGTCGTGCTTCGATTCCGTCCAGCGCCTTCCACAGCATCGAAGCGGTCTTTTCCGCGGCGTTCAGCGCCGCCTGCGCCGTTTCTGGATGCGATTCGACCCGCTTGCCCAACTGCTCTTTCCACACTCGCGCGTGATACACATCCGCGGTCGCGTGCACCACGAAATACCCGCAGGTTTTTTCGTCAGCCCGGTAGAGATCGCGCAAGCCCCGGTCTTTCTCCTTCGCAATCCGTGGCACCTGCGACTCGTACGCATAGAAGGCCGCCAGCGCTTCCTCGGGCATTCCTTCGCTCGACACACGCTGGAAGTAGGCCACCAGCTGCCGCACTTCCGGCAGCGGATGATGCCACTCCAGGTTGCGGCTCGACCCCATGCCCTCGGCAAAATCCAGCCACAAGTCCGAGTGCGGCACCGAATCCCTGCCGGGCCGATCGTCGACGCCCTTCTCGTCGCACATATTCGCCAGCACCGCCTGCCGCAGTTCTCCCTCATCCAGCCGCAGTCCAAACGCTGCCAGATACGATGGAAACTCCTCTACGTGATGGTAGTAGTCCTGGGCGTACTCCCGCAGGTCATCCCGCGTCAGTTTGCCCTCCGACCACGCCTTGTAAAACGGGTGGCAAAGCAGGTCATATTTTGCGATTCGCGTTTCGAGTTCCTGGAAGAATTCGGCAGTATTCACGTCGTCTGTCGCCTCCAACGACGAAGTAACTATAAGGGTTGAGGCCGGACCCAGCAAGTGAGTCGGGTCACAAGTTTTTCCAACTTGTTAGAATGAAAGAGTAAATTGCCGCTAGAAATCCGCGGTTCCAGCCATTCATGCAGTTCACGGAACAATTCGACGTGGTAGTCGTCGGCGCCGGCCATGCTGGATGCGAAGCTGCCATGGCGGCCGCACGCATGGGTCTGAAAACCGCCCTCTTCACCCTCAACGTCGACCTGATCGCCCAGATGTCGTGCAACCCTGCCGTGGGTGGCATCGCCAAGGGGCACCTCGTTCGTGAGGTCGATGCCCTCGGCGGCATCATGGGCGAAATCACCGACGCGGTCGGCATCCAGTTTCGCCTCCTCAACACATCGCGCGGACCGGCCGTCTGGTCGCCGCGCGCACAGTGCGACAAGCAGGCCTACCGCCTCAAGATGCGCGAGGTCCTCGAGTCGCAGCCGAATCTCAAGATCAAGCAAGCGGAAGTCGCTGATCTCATCGTGCAAGAACTCCCAAGTCCTAGGCCCGGGGGACCGAGCGACTCGCAACTCGGTACTCGCAACTCGGTACTCGGAATTCGCCTCCGCGACGGCCGCACCGTCGGCTCCCGGGCTGTCGTCATCACGACGGGAACATTTCTCAACGGCCTGATCCACTGCGGGGAACAGCAATATCCCGCAGGACGCTCCGGGGAACCGCCCGCCGTCCTGCTCGGAGAATCCCTGAAGCGGCTTGGCTTGCGCGGCTGCCGCCTCAAGACCGGCACCCCGCCGCGTCTCGACGGACGCACCATCGACTGGTCGCGCTTCCAGCTTCAACCCGGAGACGCCGACCCGACCCCCTTCAGCTTCCGCACCCGTCGCGTCGCGCATCACGACACCCAGGTTCCCTGCTACATCGCATGGACGACGCCGGAGACTCACCGCATCATCCGCGAGAACGTTCATCGTTCCCCGATGTATAGCGGCCAGATCCAGTCGATCGGCCCGCGCTATTGCCCCTCCATCGAGGACAAGATCGTGAAGTTTCCCGACAAGGAGATGCACCAGCTCTTCCTCGAGCCCGAAGGCCTCAACACGCACGAGATCTACGTGAATGGGATGAGCACGTCGCTACCCGTGGAAGTGCAGCTCGCGATCTTGAAGTCCATTCCGGGGCTTGAGTCCGCCGAGATGCTGCGTCCCGGCTACGCCATCGAATACGACTCGATCGATCCCACCGAACTCGAGCGCACGCTCGAGACACGCAAGATCGCCAGCCTCTTCCTCGCCGGACAGATCAATGGAACTTCCGGCTACGAGGAAGCCGCATGCCAAGGCCTGATGGCGGGCATCAACGCCGCACTGCAGGTCAAGCACCAACCGCCGCTCATCCTCGATCGCACGGAAGCGTATACCGCCATCTTGATCGATGACCTGATCTCCAAGGGCACGAACGAGCCCTACCGCATGTTCACGTCGCGGGCGGAGTTCCGCTTGCACCTGCGCATCGACAACGCCGACCGCCGCCTCACGCCCCACGGACGCCGCGTCGGCCTCATCTCCGACGAAGCCTGGGCCAGCTTCCAGCAAAAGCAAGACCGCCTCGCCCAAATGAAAAAGCTGCTGGAAAATACAAGGCTGACATCAGAGATGGCCGCCCAGGTTTCGCCCGCACGTCCGACCTGTCATCCCGAGAGAAGTGAGGCGAAGCCGAACGCAGTCGAGGGATCTCGCGCCTCGCTCCCGAGTGCCGATATGACGGGTGCCGCAGGCCAGACCCTGTCGCAAGTCCTGAAGCGCCCCGAAGTGACAATCGAACAACTTGCCCCAATCCTGAAGGCGCTTGTGGCGGACTTCTTTGAAAGAGGAGATCCTGCATCCTCTGACTCCTCCGCGGTTTTCATTTCCTCCGAAATCCGCAACGAACTGAAATCGGTCGAGACCGAGATCAAGTACGAGGGCTACCTCGTGCAGCAGCAGCGCGCCATGGATCGTCTGAAAAAAGCCGAACAGCACGCGATCCCGGAATGGTTCGACTACCAGTCGGTCAGCGGCCTCTCCCGCGAAATGCAGGAAAAGCTCACGAAGGTCCGCCCCCGGACCATTGGCCAGGCCTCCCGCATTCCCGGTGTCACGCCGGCGGCCGTGTCCCTCGTGAACGTCTACATCGAAATCCAGGCCCGCCGCCGCGAACAACCTGCCACGATCTAACCGAGCACAACGTTTTTTCAGTGAGTGATGCGTTGGGCCGAGCACAAATCTAAGGAGCAGCGCGGAGTTAAGGGCACCGCCCAGCGCTTGAGGCCAAGCCTTTTCCACAGATTTTTTCCATCCCTTGTGACGCATAACCTTTACTGAGAAAACCAAAAGCAGAAAATGGAACCGTGCAGATAATGTCCGAACACCGTTCTGGCAAGAAGGCGAATAAGTCATTATTTTGGAATACTTTAGCTATAACTACAGCATTATCAATACTTTACGCGGAAAATCACACCCTGATTTCTGTAACGTATTCAAAAAGCAGCACTTATGGCCAAGGTATCGAAAAAAAATTTAACCGCATGCTCCCACGCAGTCGCATGAGTCACCTCCATCGACCGGATCAAGCGGACGCTACAATGGCGGCAGCATGATTGCCCACTTGCGCGGAAAGTTGCTCGTCAAGCATCCCAACCAGGCGGTGGTCGAGACCGCGGGAGTTGGTTACGACGTGACCATCAGCGTGCCGACCTTTTCCGATCTCCCGGCAGCCGGAACCGAAGTCTCGCTGCACATTCACACGCACGTGCGCGAAGACGTGATCGCTCTTTACGGATTCCTGCGGCCGTCGGAAAAGCTTTTGTTCGAAAGGCTGATCTCAGTGAGCGGCATCGGGCCGAAGTTGGCGATCACCATTCTCAGCGGCATGGCGTCGGATGAAATCGTGGGAGCGATTCGCGGCAACGATGTCGCGCGGCTTACGCGCATCCCCGGAATCGGAAAGAAGACCGCCGAGCGCATGGTGCTGGAGTTGCGCGACAAACTGCCGGAGGCGGCGCCAACGTCCGCGCCATCCGTCCCGGCGATGAACGTGGCGGAAGAAGATGTTCTGTCGGCGTTGCTGAACCTCGGCTATCAGCGTCCCGTGGCGGAGAAAGCTGTGGCGTCGGTCGCGAGAAATGGAAAGCAGGAATCGTTTGAGGTGATGTTTCGCGAGGCGATGGCGGCGCTGTCGAAGTAGCGTCTACTTCCCGATGCAGAACGTGCTGAAGATCAGATTCAGGATGTCGTCAGTGGTGGTCGCGCCGGTGATTGCGTCGAGCGGGCGCAGGGCGCTGTAGAGATCGAGCAGCAGCATCTCATGAGGAATTTTTTCGGCGACCGCAGTTTTCGCGGCGTCGAGTGCGAGCAGCGAGTCTTGGATCAACTCCTGATGGCGGATGTTCGTGAGGAAGCCGGCCTCGCGCTGGGCTCCTGCTTCTCCACCGATGTGCGCGAGAATTTCAGTTCGCAATTCGGCGATACCCTCGCCCGTGACGGCGGAAGTATAGATCAGGCGTAGATCTGATCCTGGCGGATCGGATTTTTTGAGGACCAAGTCTGATTTATTGCCCACGACGATCAGCGGGCGGTTCTCGGCCAGGTGGAAAAGTTCTCGATCTTCATTCGTCTGACCTTCGGAGACATCGAGCACGACCAGCACCAGGTCCGCATCGGTGAGCGCTTCGCGGGACTTCTGGATGCCGATGGACTCGGCCTCGTCGAGAGCCTGACGGATGCCGGCAGTATCGACCAACTTCACCGGGATACCGCCAATCGCGACCGTTTCGCTGACCAGGTCGCGCGTCGTGCCCGGGGTGGCCGTAACGATCGCGCGTTCGCGTTCGACCAGGCGGTTGAACAAACTCGATTTGCCCACGTTGGGGCGTCCAACGATGGCGAGCGTCAGTCCTTCGTGCACGATCTTGCCATAAGCGAAGCTGGCATGCAGTTGTTCGAGCGGGCCGCTTACGGAGGCAATATGCTCGAGGATGCTGGCGTTCGGAAGTATCGAGACATCGTCGTCGGCGAAGTCGATGCCGGCTTCCAGCGTTGCGATCAGCTCGATCAGTCGTTGCTTGATGGGCTGGAGGCGGCGAGAGAGAGCGCCGTCGAGTTGCTGGGCTGCCACCTTTGCCTGGTAGAGCGTCTGGGAATCGATGAGATCGCGGACCGCTTCAGCCTGGGTCAGATCGATGCGGCCATTCAGGAAGGCGCGCATCGTGAATTCGCCGGGCTCGGCGAGGCGGGCGCCGGCGGAGATGCAGAGTTCGACGATATGGCGCAGCACGACGGGCGAGCCGTGGCAGGAGATCTCGATAACATCGTCGGTGGTGTAAGAGTGCGGCTTGGCGAAGTAAGTGACGACGACCTCGTCGATGCGGGCGGTAGCGGCGGCGGTCTCCGCGCTTTTCGGATCTACCAGCTCTCCGAAGATGGCGCGACCTGGTTCGAGTTCGTGCTTGAGGCGCAGGATCGGAGCTGCGATCTTGCGCGCGTCCGGTCCGGATAGCCGGACGACACCGATGCCGCCTCGGCCTGGCGCGGTGGCGATCGCGACGATGGTGTCGTCGAGGTTCACTGGGTGATTGTAAATAGTACCGAGCAAGCAGCACCGAGTACCCGGTGAAACCTCTGCAGCTTCTGCCAATCGCCAGCCTGAAGGTGGACGCTGGAAATGGTAGTCTCAATCAGGAGATTTTCGGAGGGAGCAACCTTGTCCGTGGCCGATGAGCTTTTAGTGGCGAATGAAGAATTCGCGCGCAATTTCAAGCTGGGCGAGCTTTCGGTTCGGCCGAAGCGGCATGTCGCGGTGCTGGCCTGCATGGATTCGCGCATCCTGTTCGAGCACTGCCTGGGGTTGAAACCCGGGGATGCTCACATGATCCGGAACGCCGGTGGGATCGCAACCGACGATGCGCTGCGGTCGTTGATCGTGTCGCATCACCTGCTCGACACGCAGGAATTCATCATCATCAATCACACCGATTGCGGACTGCTAAAGGTCCGCGAATACGAATTGCGCCAGCGCCTCACGGAGAAGACAGGCGCCATCGCGAGCGAGCCCGCACATTTTTATGCATTCGACGACCTTGAAGAAAACGTACGGCGGCAGGTGGCGCGGGTGAAAACGCATCCGTGGATTCCCAAGCACATCCCGGTGCGCGGTTTCATTTACGACGTGAAAACCGGGAAACTGCAAGAGGTCGATGCGGCGAAGTGAACTTTTCTGATGCCGCGGCGCGACGGCCACCGGTTGTGACTGTGATTGCCGCTTTGCATGGGTGCGTCGCGGCCGGGCTCTGGATACAGGCGCTCCTGAAGTTGTTCGCGCCAGATGCCATTTCCGTCACGGTCGGCGCGCGATTCCTTTTCGGGCTCGAGTTGGCCGGGCCCTACATGTGGCTGCTGGTGGGATGCGCGTGGGCGCTGGTGGCCTGGGGTCTTCTCCTTCTTCACAACTGGGCACGGTGGGCGGCGATGGGTGGCTCAGTGCTCGGGGTTGCGGGATTAGTTCCGAGGATCTCCGCGGCGCCAATTGGATTTCCGCTACTGTGGTACGGCTTGCAGATTGCGATCTACGCCGCGGTCGGATGGTACCTGGCGCAATCCCCGGCTGTGCTCGACGCATTCCACGATAAGAAATCCGAGTGAAGATCGAGACAGCCAGCGCGCGATTATTCCCCTTCCTTCAATTCCCTGATCCAGATATTGCGATAGCGGACTTTGTTGCCATGATCCTGCAACTGCAGCGGGAGCTTGTCCGGACCTGGCTTATAGGGAGGACGAACGTGGTGGCCAGTGGGCCCTGTGAGTTCGACGTTATCCTGCACGAGCACGCCGTTGTGAAGAACGGTGACGTGCGCCGGACGCGTGAGCTTGTCTCCGGAAAAACGCGGACCGTGGAAGATGATGTCGTAGGTCTGCCACTGGGCCGGTGGACGCGACGCGTTCACCAGTGGCGGATATTGTCCGTAGACGGCCGAGGCCTGACCGTCGGCATAGGTTTTGTTCTGGTACGAATCGAGCACCTGGATTTCGTACAGGCTGTGCAGGAAGACGCCGCTGTTCCCGCGCTCCTGGCTTTCACCAACACCGGGGGACGGCTCGGCAAATTCCACGTGGAGCTGGCAGTCTCCGAAGGAATCGCGGGTGGAGATGTTGCCGGTCTCGGGGGCTACTTCCATGTAGCCGCCTTCGACCTTCCATTGCGCGGCCTTGCCGTCTTTATTGACCCACTTCGAGAGATCCTTGCCATCAAAAAGGACCACGGCGTCGGACGGAGGACGGCCCGGCGCATCTTGCGTGCTGGCGGTTCCCGGATCGATGACCGGCGGCACGGGACGATCGAGATCGTGAATTTTCCACCGGGTATCAACCTGAGCCGCGCACAGAGCGGTGAAGGAAACAACCATGGCGAGGAACAAAAGTGCTGGTTTCATGTAGGGCCTCCGCAGGCCCTACATCATACCCGAGACGCGGCCATGCCGAAGCAATGAAGCCGCATTGCGGAATCATCGCTTCGCGCTTGCCGGCTCTTTCTCTCCCATGCGTCCGCTCACGGCGAAAGTCATCTTGCCAGCCTTCTTGTCGGCATCGACGATGACGTGATCGCCGTGCAGGACTTCGCCGTCGAGAATCTTCAGGGCGAGCGGATCCTGGATCAGCTTCTGGATGGCGCGTTTCAACGGACGCGCACCGAAATTCGGATCGTAGCCCTGCGTGAACAGCAACTCCTTGGCAGCGTCGGTAAGCTCGAGCGAAATTTTGCGATCGGCAAGCAAGCGGCGCACGTCTTCCAGCCGGAGGTCGGCAATCTTGACCAACTGCTCTTTGCCGAGCGGACGGAAGATGATGATGTCGTCGACGCGGTTCAGGAATTCGGGCTTGAATTGGGTGTGCAGGAGGCTCATGACTTGCCTGGACGCCTCCTCGAACCAGCTGTCGTCGGCTGAATCACGGCGGGCGTCTGCGGGCCCGCTCAGGAATTGCGATCCGATGTTTGACGTCATGATGATGATCGTATTCTTGAAATCGACGACGCGACCTTTGCCGTCGGTGAGACGACCGTCATCCATGATTTGCAGCAGTACGTTGAAGACGTCAGGGTGCGCCTTTTCGATTTCATCGAATAACACGACGGCGTAGGGACGACGGCGAACCTGCTCGGTGAGTTGGCCACCTTCTTCATAGCCGACGTAGCCTGGAGGGGCGCCGATTAAACGAGCGACCGAGTGCTTCTCCATGTATTCGGACATGTCGATGCGCAGCATGGCGTGCTCGTCGTCAAAGAGAAATTCGGCCAGAGCGCGAGCCAGTTCGGTCTTACCGACTCCGGTCGGACCAAGGAAGATGAACGAACCGATGGGGCGCTTGGGATCGCTGAGACCCGCGCGCGAACGGCGAATGGCGTTGGCTACTCGCTCTAATGCCGGATCCTGGCCGACGACGCGGTGCCGCAGGCGCTCTTCCATGTTGACCAATTTCTTGACTTCGCCTTCCAGCATCTTCGAGATAGGAATGCCGGTCCACTTGGAGACGATGCGGGCGACGTCTTCTTCGTCGACCTCTTCCTTCAGCATGCGCGAACCGCCGGAGCTCTCCATCTGCCTGGTGAGCTTCGTGAGTTCTTCCTCGGCCTGACGAATCAGGCCGTAGCGGATTTCAGCGACGCGCTGGAGGTTTCCTTTGCGCTCTTCCGATTGTTCTTCGACCTTCAGCTTGTCGATCTGTTCTTTAACGGTACGGATGCGCGCGATCAGATCTTTTTCCTTCTTCCAGTTGGCTTTGAGCGTATTCGACCGCTCGCGGATCTCGGCGAGCTCTTTTTCGATCACAGCGAGGCGATCCCGCGAGTTCGAGTCGTCTTCTTTTTTGAGTGCCTGCTTTTCGATTTCCAACTGCGTGGCTTTACGCTCGAGCTGATCGATGTCGGTCGGCAAGGAGTCGATCTGGATGCGCAATGAAGCGGCAGCTTCGTCGATCAGATCGATGGCCTTGTCGGGCAGGAAGCGGTCGGAGATGTAGCGGTGTGAAAGGGTTGCGGCGGCAACGATGGCCGAGTCCTTGATGCGGACACCGTGATGGACCTCGTACTTTTCTTTCAGGCCGCGGAGGATCGCGATGGTGTCTTCGACGTTGGGCTCGCCCACGAAGACGATCTGGAATCGGCGCTCAAGGGCAGCATCTTTCTCGATGTACTTGCGATACTCGTTCAGGGTGGTGGCGCCGATAGCGCGGAGCTCTCCGCGAGCCAGCGCCGGCTTCAGCATGTTGGAAGCGTCGATGGCTCCTTCGGCGGCTCCCGCACCCACGAGCGTATGCAGCTCGTCGATGAACAGAATGATCTGTCCCTGGGAATCTTCAATTTCCTTAAGGACCGCTTTCAGGCGATCTTCAAATTCGCCGCGATACTTGGCCCCGGCCAGCATCGCCCCGAGATCGAGCGCAACGACGCGCTTGTTCTTGAGGACTTCGGGAACATCGCCCGAGATGATGCGCTGAGCGAGACCTTCGACGATGGCTGTTTTGCCGACGCCGGGCTCACCGATGAGCACGGGATTGTTTTTCGTGCGGCGCGATAGCACCTGGACGACGCGGCGGATTTCTTCGTCGCGTCCGATGACTGGATCGAGCTTGCCGCGGCGGGCCTGCTCGGTGAGGTCGCGGGCGTAGCGTTCCAGAGCCTGGTACTTCGCCTCGGGGTTCTGGTCGGTAACCTTTTGCGATCCACGAACGGAAGATAGCGCTTTCAGGATGGCGTCGTAGGTGGCGCCCTGGCGCTTGAGAATCTGCTGAGCGGCATCCTGTTTAAGCTGCGTGGCCGCAAGCAGAAGGTGCTCGGTGGAGACGTACTCGTCTTTGAAGTTGGAGGCTTCTTTGAAAGCCTGTTCCAGGAGCTTATTGGTGCTGTTCGAAAGGCCGGGCTGGGCCGCTTCACCAGAGACCTTGGGCAGCTTTTCGATCTCCTGGTAGAGCTCATGCAGCACAGCTTGCGGGCCGATGCCGATTTTTTCCAGGATCGGCGGAACGATTCCTTCCTTGTCCTCCAAAAGAGCCGCGAGCAGATGAACGGGCAGCAGCTCCGGGTTGCCGTGCTCGGAAGCGAGTTGGCTGGCGCGCTGGACGGCTTCCTGCGCTTTTACAGTAAATTTGTCCCAACGAATGGGCATGGCAAAAACCTCAATCTATATATTTTGCAATTTGGTCATTTCGTAATTTGAGTGCATTCACGGGTGTAGGGTTTCAGATTACGAAATTACAAAATTTCAAAATTAAAAAATAAGGGGAGGCGGTCACCTCTGCCGCCTCCCATTTACAGGGGCTAAAGCCCGCATTCTATTTGCTCTTAACACGGCGCCGAAGCGCCGCTCTTCCATCGGACCGCCGAGGGCGGCTGTCCCTACAGGAGCAGTTGGCTTACGCGGCTTTGCCGGGGCCTTTGCCTTCGAGGGTCTTATCGGAGCCTACGCTGACCTTGATCTGCTTCGGCTTCGCTTCCGCCTTCTTGGGCAGAGTGATTTTGAGCACGCCCTTATCGTAGTTCGCGGTAACGTTTTCGCTGTCCACGGTCTGGGGCAGAGTGAAGGTGCGAGTGAAACTGCCATACTGGCGCTCCACACGACGGTAGTTCTCTTCTTTCTCTTCCTTCTCGATCTTGCGCTCGCCGTGCACGGTCAGAGTGTTGTTCTCGACCTGGACGTCGATGTCCTTCTCGTCGATTCCGGGCACTTCAATCTTCAGAGCGACCTTGTGCTCGTCTTCGTAGACGTCAACGGCAGGGGCAAAACTGGTGGTGGAGAGGGACTCATCCTGGCCAGCATCGCCGACGGACTCGCGGAACAGGCGGTTCATGCGGCCCTGCAGCGTTGCGAACTCACGGAAAGGCTCCCAGCGGGTTAAAACGGTCATAGCTAAATCCTCCTCAAAATGTCGTGTTGGTCACTGCTGAAACGTCATTCACTGGGTTAGACGCATAATCAGCATGAAAGAATCATAAAATATGAGCGTCTTATTGTCAATACAAAAATATTCCATCAAATCGTCTATTTTCAATGTTTTGTTAACTTTTATCCCAGTGATTTACGGCTCTTTAGGATCATCTTCATGCCGTATTTGGGCCGGAGGGTGATGAGGGGCTGAGGTTCGACGGGATGCGCTGGGACCAGCCGAAATTGCCATTTTTGCGCCAGTGCGGCCAGCACTAGGATGCCCTCCGTCCAGGCAAAGGACTCGCCGATACACTGGCGGGTGCCGGCGCCGAATGGGAAGTAGGCAAACTTCGGCAAGCGGGACTTGGCGTCAGGGGCGAACCGTTCCGGATCAAATCGCAAGGGATCCGGGAAGAAGCGCGGATCGCGATGGGTGATGAATTGACTCATCAGGACGGTTGTCCTGGCCGGCAAGAGGAAGTCGCCGAGGCGAAAATCCTGGCGGGCGTAGCGCCCCATGGCCCAGGCTGGGGGATAGAGACGCATGGATTCGGCGAACACCATCTCGACATAGCGCAGGCGCGGGATGTCGGCGAAGGTGGGCAGGCGGCCGGCGAGTTCGCGATCGATTTCGGCGTGCAAGCGGGCTTCACAGACCGGATTCTGCGAGAGGAGATACCAGGTCCAGGCGAGGGCATTGGCAACTGTCTCGTACCCCGCCAGAAAAATGGTGATGACCTGATCGCGCAGGGAACGCTCGGAGTCGGGGCTTCGATCCGGGGAGGCAGCCAGCATGAGGTCCAGTAAACTGCCGCGATCCGATTTCTGCCGGCGATGGGCTTCGATCATGCGGTAAACCACGGCGTCGATACGCTTCCTCGCGCGCACGAAAGCAGCCAGTCCCGGAGGCCGCACGTGCACCAGCCACTCGGCGGCCGGGAGCAGAACCAGGAAGTTGTACAAGCCCATGATGCGGTTGATGGCATCCGCGAGTTCGTTCACTTCGTCGCGCAGATCGGTTGCAAATAGGGTGTTAGCGACGGTGTTGAGGGTGAGATGCATCATCTCGATCGCGATATCGCGCTGCTCTGCGTCGCGCCAGGAACTGCGGAGGCGGTCCGCTTCGCGGACCATCGTAGCCGCGTACTCGGGGATGCGCTGGCGATGAAAGGCGGGCTGAGCGGTCTCCCGCTGCGCGCGGTGCTGGGAGCCCTCGCTGGTGATCATGCCCTCGCCCAGGAGCATCTTGGAGCGGCGCACGGTGCGTTCCTTAATGAAGTTGTCGTTCTGCACCACCAGGATTTCGCGGATGTAGTCCGGGTGATTCAGGAAGACGATGTGGTTCCAGCCGATTTTGTAGTGGGCGATGTCGCCGTATTTCTCGGCAAGGTGCTGGAATAACGTGATCGGGTTGGCCGGACGAAAGCGGCGCCAGGCAAACCAGATCAGATTTCTCTCGAAACCCGGAGGGAAACGGTATGCGCCTTGTTTTTGCGCAGGCGCGTGGAGATCGTCAGGGGCCGCGGTCGCCATTGTCTTAGTTTACGTCTGGGTGGCCGAACTCGCGCGTCCCGGAAAGAATCGGTTTCGCCGGGATAAAAATCTTCAACTACGACGGACACGAAGGAAATCTTGACCAAAATCGGAACTGAAATCTTCTCCAAGAAAGAGACACAGACGGGAACCTGTGGTCATCTGGGGGTGGGCGCGGCTTTTTGGAGCGCTTCCAGTTCGCACAGGACTTCGGCGCTGTGCTTGGCTGGATCGACCGCCGGGTAGATCTTGGCGATTTTTCCCGCTGGATCGATGACGAACGTGTGGCGAGCGGAAAACTTGACGACTCCCAGGTTCGTAAGCGATCCGTAGGATTCACTAACCTTGTGCTTGGCGTCGGAAAGAAGTCTGAAATTCAATCCTTCCTTGGCGCAAAAGTCTCTGTGAGAGTCGACGCTGTTTACGCTCACGCCCAAGACGACGGCATTGCGCTCGACGTATTTCGGTTGGTCCACCTGAAACTGGTGGGCTTCGCGCGTTCAGCCCGGAGTCTGATCCTTTGGATAGAAATAGAGCACAACCCACTTGCCGCGGAGGTCATGCAAGCTGACGACGGAACCATCTTGCGATGGCAAACTGAAGTCGGGAGCACTGCTTCCTTCTTTCGGGAGCGAAGAGGACGGAATGAGCTTGGGGACCAAGACTGCGGCGAGGATTATGACAATCAGGAGCAGGGCGACTCGGAGCATGTGTCCTCCGGGGTGATTGGATGCGATTGTACATGGGGTGGGAAGTCTGGACCGGATCTCAACACGCAAATCCCGCACGCAGACTCGACGCCCGGATCTGTATCGAAATCTCTGCACCCTGAGCGCTGGTGCAACGAGGAACTTCGCTCCGCCTGAAAAACGGCTTCGCTCAGGATGACGATGCTCGGGTTGATTCCTCGATGACAACGCTGGGGTGATTTCAGGAGCGGCTCTGCACGACGACAACGGCGAGTGGGCGCGCACAATTTGTCGCCCATGCTCTATGATGGAGTGTTGCGCCTACGTAAATGGGGAGATCAGAATTGGCTCAGACGGAAACTGACGGCCTCGAAGTGTTGGAAACCCGGGAGTGGGTTGATTCCCTGGATTATGTGCTCGCGCGTGGCGGGCCGAACCGGGCGGGCCGTCTTTTACAGCAACTGGCCTTGCACGCGCGCCGCGAGGGCGGCGTCAATCTGCCGTTTACGGCGACGACTCCTTATCAGAATACGATCCCAGTTCGGCAGCAGCCTCCGTTTCCGGGCAGCCAGGAGATGGAGCGGCGCATCAAGAGCCTGGTTCGCTGGAACGCCCTTGCCATGGTGGTGCGGGCCAATAAGATCCAGGAAGGTATTGGCGGGCATATTTCGACGTTTGCTTCTGCCGCCACCCTGTATGAAGTTGCGTTCAACCACTTCCTGCGTGCCCAGACGGAAAATGGCGACCGCGATGTTGTGTATTTCCAGGGTCACGCCGCGCCAGGAATGTATTCGCGCGCGTATCTAGAAGGCCGGATCCCCAAAGAAAAACTGCAGAACTTCCGCCGAGAGCTGAACCCTGGAGGCGGACTGAGTTCCTATCCGCATCCCTGGCTGATGCCAGACTTCTGGGAGTTTCCGACGGTTTCAATGGGGCTAGGGCCAATCCAGGCGATCTATCACGCGCGGTTCATCAAGTATCTGGAGAACCGCGGCTTAAAGCAGTCGACGGGTGGAAAGGTGTGGGCCTTCCTCGGTGACGGCGAGATGGACGAACCGGAATCGCTCGGGTCGATCACGCTGGCCTCGCGGGAGAAGCTCGACAACCTGATCTTCGTGGTGAACTGCAACCTGCAACGGCTCGATGGGCCGGTGCGCGGCAACGGAAAGATCATCCAGGAACTGGAAGCGATCTTCCGCGGTGCGGGATGGAATGTCATTAAGGTCATTTGGGGCACGGATTGGGACAGCTTGATCCAGAACGACCGCGACGGGCTGCTGGTGCGGAGGCTGGGCGAGATCAGCGACGGGCAGTACCAGAAGTATTTCGTGGAGAGCGGAGCGTACTTCCGGCAGAACCTGTTTGGCAGCGATCCGCGGCTTTTGAAGATGGTCGAACACCTTTCCGATGAGCAATTAGCGCGCATGCGGCTGGGCGGACACGATCCGATCAAGGTGCATGCGGCATATCGGGCGGCTGTCGATCACGCGGGTTCTCCGACGATTGTGCTGGCCAAGACGATCAAAGGGTACGGGCTCGGAGAAGCGGGTGAAGGAAAGAACATCACGCACCAGCAAAAGAAGCTGAATGATGAAGAGCTGGAGATGTTCCGTTCGCGCTTCGGGATTCCGATCCCGGACGCGGAGTTGCACAATGCTCCGTTCTACCGTCCGGCCGATGACAGTCCCGAGATCAAGTACATGCAGGCGCGGCGGCAGCAGCTGGGCGGATACATGCCGACCCGCAAGGTGCGGGCAACTCCGCTGAAACCTTTTCCGGATGCGCATTTCGAGGAGTTCCACAAAGGCACCGACGGGCGCGAAGTTTCCACGACGATGGTGTTTGTGCGGCTGCTGGCAAAGCTGTTGCGCGATCCGGAGCTGGGAAAGTTCATTGTGCCAATCGTGCCCGACGAAGCGCGCACGTTTGGTATGGAAGCGCTATTTCGGCAGGTAGGAATCTATTCGAGTGTGGGCCAGAATTATGAGCCCGTCGACATGGACACTCTCCTTTATTACAAGGAAGCGAAGAACGGCCAGATCCTGGAGGAAGGCATTACGGAATCAGGATCGATGTGCTCGCTGATCGCCGCCGGGACCGCGTATTCGAATCACGGGATCAATACGATTCCGTTTTTTATTTATTACTCGATGTTCGGGTTCCAGCGGATCGGCGATCTGATCTGGGCGGCGGCGGACATGCGCTGCCGCGGATTCCTGATCGGCGGCACCGCCGGACGCACGACGCTGGCGGGCGAAGGTCTGCAGCACCAGGATGGTCACAGCCACGTGCTGGCGCTTCCTGTGCCGAACCTGCTGGCTTATGATCCTGCATTCGCGTACGAGATCGGGGTCATCATCCAGGATGGAATCAAGCGGATGTATGTCGATCAGGAGTCGATCTTCTACTACCTGACGGTCACGAACGAGCCTTTGCCGATGCCAGAGATGCCCGCTGGGGCGAATGTTCGCGAGGGTATCTTGAAAGGGCTCTACCGGTTCAAGACATCCGCGAAAAGTGATTCCAAACTGAGAGCGCAGTTGCTGGGCAGCGGCACGATCATGTACGAGGTGCTGAAGGCACAACAGATACTCGAAGAGAAGTATGGCGTGGGTGCTGATGTTTGGAGCCTGACCAGCTACAAGCAGCTTTATCGTGATGCAAATGACTGCGAGCGCTGGAACCTGCTACATCCTGGGGAGACGGCGAAGGTTCCATACGTCACCCAGACACTGAAAGACGCCCAGGGACCATTCATCGCGGCTTCCGACTACATGAAGGTGTTGCCGGAAAGTCTGGCCAAGTGGGTACCTGGACAGTTGGTTTCGCTGGGAACCGACGGTTTCGGCAGGAGTGAGAGCCGCGCTGCGTTGCGGGACTTCTTCGAAGTGGACGCCAAGCATATCGTGCTGGCCACGCTGTGTGCGCTGGCGCGCGAGAACAAGATTGGCAACGACGTGGTGAAGCGAGCAGTTCAGGAACTAGGGATCAATCCGGAGAAGGCAAATCCGGCAATCAGCTAGATTTGCGATTGCCAATTTTCCTATCGGAGCCTGAAGCCAGATCGCAAATCGGCAATCGGAAATCACAAATTTCTGCGAGGGAATAGAACGCGGTGATTGAATTCAAGCTTCCCGAACTCGGGGAAAATATCGAGCAAGGTGATTTGGTGCGACTGATGGTCTCTCCGGGGGCAAGCGTGAGCACCGGGCAGTCGGTCATGGAGCTGGAGACCGACAAGGCTGTCGTCGAGGTACCGTCTTCGGTGAGCGGAACCGTGCAGGAGATTCGTGTTAAAGAAGGCGACAAGATCAAAGTAGGACAGGTGATCTTCACCGTGGACGGCGCGGAGGCAAAGCAGGCTCCTGCTGCACCGCAGCCTGCCGCCCAAGCCCCAGCACCGGCGGCGGAGAAGCGGGCCGAACCGGCCCGGGAGAAAGAAGCAGGCGCGCCCGCCCCATCCGCTAGTGCGGCTTCTGCCGGCGCACCAGCAGCAACCGGCGGCGCTACCGAATTCAAGCTTCCGGAACTCGGCGAAAACATTTCCCAAGGTGATCTTGTGCGGCTCATGGTTGGGCCTGGCACGCGCGTATCGGAAGGCCAGCCCGTCATGGAGCTTGAGACCGATAAAGCAGTCGTCGAAGTGCCATCGTCGGTGAGCGGCGTTGTGAAGGAAGTAGCAGTCAAGGAAGGCGAGAAGATCAAGGTCGGGCAGGTGATCTTTACTCTGGAAGGTGCGCAGGCCAAAGCGGAGCCGCCTCGACCGAGCAGCGCGCCGGTGGAGCACGTATCGGGGCAGCACGGTGCGCGCCTGGCGTTTCAGGCGGCGATCCGCGCGGAGGGCAAAACCGAGGAACAGGCGCTTCCTCCGGATCAGCCACAAGCAGCGGTGGAGACGTTTTCCATGCCGGTGCAACTGGGTAAAGTTGCGGGCACAGAGCACCGGCAGCCGATTCCGGCGGCACCGCACGTCCGTCGATTGGCTCGCGAGATTGGCGTCGATATTTACAACGTGAAAGGTTCCGGCCCCGGCGGGCGAATTAGCGAAGATGACGTGAAGGCCTATGCCAAGAGCATGGTGGCTGCAGTTGCCAGCGCTCAAGCGCAACCGCGCGGCGTCTTCGCCGCGCCGCAACTTCCCGACTTCGCGAAGTGGGGAAAGATCGAACGCGTTTCCATGCGTGGTGTACGCCGCAAGACGGCGGAGCATCTGGCGCAAGCATGGATCACGATTCCTCACGTAACGCAGCATGATCGCGCCGACATTACCGAGCTCGAGCAGCTGCGTGCGCGCTTTGCCCCAAAGGCTGAAGAGGCGGGAGGCAAGATGACGGTGACTGCGATCGCGTTGAAAGTTTGCGCGGCCGCCCTCAAAGTTTTTCCCCAGTTCAATGCCAGCATCGATATCGAGAAGGAAGAGATCGTCTACAAGCAGTACATCAATATCGGGGTCGCCGCTGATACGGACCGTGGGTTGCTGGTGCCCGTGATCCGCGACGTCGAGAAGAAGAATATTGTGGAGCTCGCGGTGGAGTTGTCTCAGCTATCGAAGAAGGCGCGCGAGAAGAAACTGACTCCCGCGGACATGGAAGGCGGCACTTTCACGATCACGAACCTGGGCGGAATCGGCGGTGTGGGATTCACTCCGATCGTGAATCATCCCGAGGTGGCGATCCTGGGGCTTTCGCGGTCGCGCATGGAGCCGGAGTGGATTAACGGGAAGTTCGAGCCTCGCCTGATTCTGCCGCTCTCGCTTTCCTACGACCATCGGCTGATTGACGGGGCGGACGCGGCACGGTTCTTGCGCTGGATTGCTGAGGCGTTTGAGCAGCCATTCTTGTTATCGGTGCAGGGATGAAGGGAGTTTCAAGGTTTCAAAGTCACCGGCGAGTTTCTTGTCTGAGTTGTCATCTTGAGCGGAGCGAAGGATCCATGGGTTGTGCAAGCATCGCAGGTGCTGCGACAAGTGAGTCGTGCTTCGCACCGCGTGACCTTGAAACGTTGAAACCTTTTCATCCACATGTCTGACGCGCCATCTCTCAACATTGCTATCGTGGGCGGAGGTCCCGGAGGGTACGCCGCTGCTTTCCTCGCCGCCGATCTCGGGATGAACGTGACCCTGATCGATCCGGAGGTGAATCCGGGGGGCGTGTGCCTCTATCGTGGCTGTATTCCTTCCAAGGCACTTCTGCATGTGGCCAAGCTAATCGACGAATCGCACGAGGCCAAGAACTGGGGTATTGAGTTTGCCGCGCCGAAGATCGATGTGAACCGGCTCCGCTCCTGGAAGGAATCTGTTGTCAAAAAGCTGACCGGCGGCCTGGGCGTTCTTTCGAAACAGCGCAAGGTGCAGTACATCCAAGGGAAGGCCGGATTCGAAAACTCGACCACTCTGAAGGTGACTAAGGCGGCCGGCTCGACGGAAACGATGGCTTTCGACCGCATCATTCTGGCGACGGGATCCCGTCCGGCAATCGTCCCCACGTTGAAACTCGACACGCCGCGCATGATGGACTCGACAGGTGCGCTCAATCTTGAGGACGTCCCGGCGAGCCTGCTGGTCGTCGGGGGAGGATATATCGGGCTTGAGTTGGGATCGGTTTACGCCGCGCTCGGAACAAAGGTGACCGTCGTGGAAATGCTTCCGGGTTTGCTTCCTGGCGCCGATCGCGACCTGGTTGCCCCGCTGCACAAGCGGTTGGGAAAGATGTTCGAGGCGATCCTGCTGAACACGACCGTTGCCTCTGTCCAAGAGGAAGGCAATGGAATTCGCGCGACGCTGAAGGGGCAGGATGGCAACGCGCAAGAAAAAGTCTTCGACCGCGTCCTTGTGTCGGTCGGGCGCAAGCCGAACTCGGAGATTGTTGGTTTGGAGAATACTAAAGTCCTCGTCGGGCAGCGCGGGTTCATCCAGGTGAACAAACAGTTACAGACCGACGATCCGAATATCTACGCGATCGGAGATGTTGTAGGCGAGCCGATGCTGGCACACAAGGCAGCGCATGAAGGGCGAACCGCCGTGGAAGCGATCGCTGGGCAAAAGGTTGCTTTCGAGCCGAACGCAATTCCCGCTGTGGTGTTTACCGATCCGGAGGTTGCGTGGTGCGGGCTCACGGAGACGCAGGCGCAGAAGGAGAATCGAGAGATCGCCGTCGCCAAATTTCCCTGGGCTGCTTCTGGACGGGCGATTACGCTCGATCGTCCAGAGGGCCTGACCAAACTCGTCATCGATCCAAAGACCGAGCGCGTGCTCGGTGTAGGGATTGTGGGGGTCGGAGCCGGCGAAATGATCGCTGAGGGCGTTCTGGCGATTGAGATGGCGGCAGTGGCGCACGACGTTGCCGCGACGATTCACCCGCATCCGACGCTGTCGGAAACGATCATGGAATCAGCCGAAGTATTCTTCGGCACCAGTACAGACATTTACCGCCCAAAACGCGGGTAGGTCTCGCCGGCCGGAACTTTCATTCGACTAAATGGAATAGAATCTTCGCTTGTCCTCGACACGCGCGAGCATCGGTTCCACTCCACGCAATCCTGTGCGTGACAATGCCATGGCCTTTCTCCGCAAGTGCCGTTTGATTCTTGTGCGTCTGGCGTTGGGTTGGGCGTTTGTTTCGTGTTCCCCGGTTCAGGCGCAGATTCCGTCGTTACCTGCAGCGCCGGCTGCGTCGAAGCCAACGCCTACTGATCCTTTCAACCGGACCACTCCATCGAGCAGCGTATTTGGTTTTCTGCAAGCGGCGCAGTCAGGAGACTACAGCATCGCCGCCCAATACCTGCAGATGAGCGCCGCTCGCCGGCAAGCCGAGGGCGAGCAGGTCGCGAAGCAACTCAAGACGGTGATGGACCGGGCGTTCGTCGGGCACGTCGGCAGTTTCACGCAGCCGGAGGGGGTTCCGCAGGAGGGTGTTCCCCTCGGGCACCAGAAGCTTGGGACGATGGCCTCTGGGGATGTCGACGTCGATCTTGAACTGGTCCGGGTGTCCGATCCGAATGCGGGCAAGATCTGGCTGATCTCTGCCGACACGATCGCGAAGGTCCCGGAGCTGTATGACCAGGTTGAGGCGCGGCAGGTGGAACACAAGCTGCCGAGCGTGCTGGTCAAGAATCAGTTTGCCGGGATGCCCCTGTGGCAGTGGCTGGCGCTGGTGATGGCGATTCCACTGGCCGCGGGCGTTGGTTGGCTGGGGCTCATCCTGACGGAGGTGCCGCTGCGCTGGTGGGCGCGATGGCAAGGCCAGGTGGATGCGGCGAGTTGGCGTTCGGCTTACGGTCCCGCGTGGTTGCTGCTGGGGACAATGGCACATGCATATTTCGCGCACTACATTGGCCTGCCGTTACTGCAGCGGCATTACTACTACCAGATCATCTCCGTTGCGCTGATCGTCAGCGGCACCTGGATTTTCTGGCGATTCGTGCGATGGTCACTCCACCGGGTCCGAAACCGCGCGCTTTCGCACGGTCACGCAGGGACGGGATCGCTCATCCTGCTGGGCGAGCGCATCATCAAAGCCTCGATTTTTCTCTTTGGCGTCTTCGCAGTGCTGGCTAGCCTGGGATTTAACCTGAGCACCGCGCTGGCTGGCCTGGGGATCGGCGGGTTGGCAATTGGCTTTGGTGCGCAGAAGACGATTGAAAATCTGTTTGGGGGCGTATCGGTTCTTGGGGATGAGGTGATCCGGGTCGGCGATGTTTGCCGCTTTGGTGACCGCACGGGAACGGTGGAGGACATCGGGCTGCGCTCGACGCGGGTCCGCACGGATGAGCGCACACTGCTGGCGATTCCCAACGGAACCGTGGCGACCATCAACGTGGAGAATCTGAGCCGCCGCGACAAGATTCTATTTACAACGAAGCTGGGACTACGCCTAGAGAGCAAATCGGATCATGTCCGATATGTTTTGGCCGAACTGCGGCGGCTACTTTATAGCCATCCAAAGGTCGAAGCAGCGAGCGTGCGCGTTCGATTGATTGATATCTCGGGGGCGGTGCTGAGCGTTGAGGTCTTCGCATACATTCTGACGCGGGCGTTCAATGAATTCGCCGCGATCCGCGAGGATCTGTTGCTCCGGATGCTGGATATCGTGGATGACGCGGGAAGCGGACTGGCGCTGCCTGCGCAGACGCTCTACCTGGGCCGCGATTCCGGAATGGAAAAAGATAAAGCGGAGAATGCCGCGAAGAAAGTAGCGGAATTGCGCGATGGAAAGCGGCTTCCCTTCCCCGACTTCCATCAGGACGAGATCTCGTCGTTCAAAGGATCAATTGAATATCCTCCTCCCGAATCTGCCGTACACAACCCACCGGAAAACACGGGCAAGAGTTAGTCGCGAGTTGAGCAGCGCGCGGTCGCCCACTTCAGCGCAAGATGCGTGGGCAGATAGATAACAAGAGGCACTGCGACCAAGTAGGTGAGCAGGTACATCCAGCCCGGGATTAGATGTTGCTGGTGAAAGTGCAGGCCGCGTGCCCAGTTCACATCGACCTCGGGACGCCAAAAATAATTGATGGGCACGACAATCCAGCACATCAGGGTCTGCAGTTTCCATCCGCGCGAGTCGTATCCGAGACGCCAGATTGCCCACAGAAGCAACGGAGGAGTGGCCACGTGAAAGAGGCTTATCAGGCGGATCAGCAGGGGCAGGTTGGGATCGAACATGTACTCGGTGCCGCCGATCGGATGATGTCCAGTCAACCATGCGGCAATGAGATCGATGGTGAAGAGCGACTGAAAAAACAATAAACCGCAGGCGACCCACGAGAAAATCAGGGGACTTTCGAGCCACAGACCGAAACCGATCAGAACGTTTCCGATATCACAGAAGAAAAGGAAATTCTGCGCGCCATATTGCCGCCAATAGAGCGGCGCCCAAACGAGGAGCCAGACAGTCCAGGCAAGCTTGAGCCACAGCGGGACACGCATGGAGCGCTATTGTAAACAGTGAGGTTGTTCGCTTTTTTTTCGAGCGATATTTTGCAGAATGAGCGGAGGCCGCATCAGCATTCCTCAGGGGCCTAAGGCCCGTGTCGGAGGGAAGCTTTAAGGCACGGCTAAAGCCGTTCCTTCCCGAATCACAACGGTCTGGTAGCACGGTTACAGTGATCGCCTTTTCGTCTTAGGCGGAGAGCTTTTTCCCCAGAAAAACCGGAGCGGCTACCACTCGAATTACCAGCGTAACTTGCTGCCTCTTACACCTGTACCTACGATTGATTTGGTATGGCTTATCAAGCACTTCTGTTCTGTCCCGAAGAAAAAACCGCTCGAACGGTGACACAGGTTCTGGGTGAACTTGAATTCCAGGTCGAGCCCTGTACCGAGCCGTTCGCGGCGGTTAAAAAGCTGATGAGCCAGCACTTCGACGCAGTAGTAGTGGACTGCGATAACGAGCAGAATGCCACGCTATTGTTCAAGAGCGCACGGAATTCGACGTCGAACCAGGCCTCGCTTGCCGTAGCAATTGTGGAGGGTCAGGCCGGGGTCGCCAAGGCATTTCGGATTGGCGCGAACCTCGTCCTGACCAAGCCGATTAATGTCGAACAATCTAAGGGAACGTTGCGAGTGGCGCGTGGATTGCTTCGCAAAGGCGAGCCCTTAAAAGCAGCCGCCACCGCCACGGCTATATCGCCGACTCCGGCACCACCTGCGTCGCCAGCTCCGACCGTCTCTGCACCGCCCGTCGCAGCTCAACCGAAGCCGAGCGCACCAAGACCTGCGGCACCGATCAAGACAGAAGCACCCGCGGTAACACCGACGACTGTTGCTCCGCGCCCATCCGCTCCAGTTGTAAAACCCGCGACCCCAGCCGTTCCAGCACGTGCCACAGTGGCTCCTGCGAGGACCGTTGCTGCTCCGCGCGCCGAGACAACTTCCAGCAGGCCTGTTGCGCCTCCGGTTGTTCCCGCGGCTGCTGTTCCGCCCGCTCCAATGGCAACGCCTTTGGTGGAAGCGGCAGCTCCGATTGCGCCTCCGATAGTTGCACCCAGCGCCCCAGCTTCAAAATCAGCATTTCCAGAAACGACTGCCAGGCCGCCGGAGCCCCCGAACACCTCGCCTGCCTTCAAACCGAAATTTGTTGCCGCTCCCGAAGGTCCAGTGGGAGTGTTTGGGATGACTGGAGCCGCAAGCGCGCCTGCTCCTGCCCGCGAAGTCCCGGCTGCGGCGAAGCCAGAAGCCGCTCCGGCAGCTCGTCATTCCGCCGAGGAATTGTTCGAGAAGCCGGCTGCGCCTACGGCTCTGGCTGACGTACAACCTGTCGCGGCGGAGCCCGCCGCTTCGGGCGAGCCGATCGCGGAACCCGCTCCCTCTTTCACATTTGGCGGCGCGAACACTCCGGAAGAGTCGACAGGAAGCGGGAAAAAAGTTTTACTGCTGGCCGCGTTCGCGTTGATCATCGCGGTGGCATATCTCGGGTGGAACTACTTCCAGGGCAAGCCCGGCCAACCGTCCGCGCCGTCTTCGACATCAAGAGCGGTAAGTACTCCCGCAACATCGAGTGCACCGCCGGCCGCTATGCCGGCCACAAAGCCCGTGGAAGCGCTGCCTCAGTCCAGTCCGCAATCGCAAAATGGTCCTTCGGCCTCGGACCTCACATTGACGACGTCATCTTCGAGCAGCGGAGAGGGCGAAACGGCGATTCCGGCTCCGGCGCCAAACAAGCCGACCAGCAGCGCCGCTTCATCGGAAGTCAACGCCACGAAGCCCGCCGAGGCACCATTAGTGGTCAAGGGCGGATCGGCCCCGGAGATTCACCATGCTGCTCCGGCAACTGACGCGGCAGCTCCGAGCGTGGTTGGCATCGCAGTCACAGGTTCTGACGGAGCGCTGTCGAATATTGTTGGCAGCGGTTCCGCGCCACAACCGGTTCTGCAGACTCTGAACATTTCGCAAGGCGTCTCCTCGGGACTGATCCTCAAGAGGGTTCAGCCGGTATATCCCAAGGCCGCCCTGGCAATGCGGACCGAGGGCGCCGTCGAGTTGCAAGCCACGATCTCGAAGTCCGGAGCGATTACCGGCGTGAAGGTATTAAAGGGCGATCCGCAGCTCAGCCGAGCAGCCGTGGAAGCCGTCAAGCAATGGAAATACAAGCCTTACCTGCTGAATGGAGAACCAGTCGATATCCAGACGCAGATCACCGTCAATTTCCGGCTGCCTCACTAAGCATCCTCCTTTGCGCCAAACTAAAGAAGATCCAAGTAGCCGCGGAATTATCCTGCGCGCCCTGCTGTGTCTCATCGACGATTCTTGCCGTTAACTTTCGGAGTCGGCAGCGCGCGCCACTCAACTGTTTCCAAACCTGTTGGATGTTTTGAGCACGGGGCGGACGATTTCGAGAAAGGCCTCGGCTGCCGGATTGCTGGAATCACTTTTCATACCGATGTCCACCGAGCTCCAGCGGCGCGATCGCAACTTCCGATAGGCGACGCCCGGCATGGTTAAGTGTCCGACGCAGGTTGGAGCCAGTGAAATTCCCAACCCTGCGGCAACGAGACGCAAAACGGTCGGCCATTGGGGAGCTTCCTGTACGAGCGTGGGCCGGAAGCCCGAGTCCTCGCAACAAGCCATCGTTCTGTCATAAGCAAGAGCACCCATCCGTCGGGCAAACAGCACAAATGGCTCATCTTTGAGATCGGCGGGAGCGACCCATTTCTTCCTCGCCAATGCGTGATTCGCCGGCAGCACAGCGATGTAGGGTTCACGAAGCAGAGTTTCAAGGCGAAGTCCGTCGCGGGGCTCGCCGTCACGCAGGAATCCGACGGCCAGTGTTCCATCGAGTAGCACCGGAATCTGTTCGGCGGTGACCAGCTCCCGCAAACGCAACTCGACGTTCGGGCGCAGGCGGCGGTATGCCTTGATGGCCTTGGGTAAAGCCGTGAGCATGACCGAACCACTGAATCCGATATTGAGGATTCCCTCCTGGCCGGAAGCGAGCCGGCGCGTCATCTCAACGTCGTCTTGCAGCTTGAGTAAAGTGTCACGGGCCCGTTCTGCGAAGAAGTGACCAGCTATGGTCAGCTTGACTCCGCGGGTGGTTCGGTCAAACAGGGAGTAGCCGAGCATGCGCTCCAGATTCTTGATTTGCTGGCTGAGAGGAGGCTGCGCCATTCTCAGCTTGTCGGCGGCTTTTCCGAAGTGCAAGGTCTCAGCCACCGCCAAAAAATAACGCAGATGGCGGATCTCAATCTCGTTTTTCATATATTTTTCGTCTTAATACTAACAATTAAGATATTGGACATATCAGTTTCACGCAAAGTAATGTTGCCCTAGTGGGACTGTTGGCTGTGTGTGGAAGGGTTATTCCAATGTCTGTGGAACTGAAAGCGATGGCGTGCGTTCCGGTCTCGATTCGCGAATTTGAACCTGGCGATGAGTTGGCCTTTTTAAAGTTGAACGAAGAATGGATCGCACGTTATTTCCGCATTGAACCGAAAGAGGCCGTCCTCCTCGGCGATCCTAAAGGCACCATACTGGCTGAGGGGGGCAAAATATTTTTGGCCGTTGCTGAGAACCGCTGCGTTGGCTGCTGCGCCCTTCGGCGCATGAGTGATGATGAATTCGAAGTAGCGAAGATGGCCGTGACCCCAGCCTTTCAGGGTGCTGGAATCGGCCGCAAGCTGCTGCGTGCGGTCATTGACGCGGGCTGGGCGCTCGGCGCCCGGCGGTTATATCTCGAAACGAATCACATCCTGACACCAGCGATTCGGATGTATGAATCGATGGGCTTTCGTCACCTGGCTCCGGAAGAGATCACACCTTCGCGTTATGAGCGAGCCGATGTGTATATGGAATTGCTGTTGCGGTAATTTAGGTGCCGGGCTGCAGAGAATATCGCAATTCCCTTCTTCCAATCGCGCCCGCAGATGCGGGTTGAAACCAATCTTCAATCGGCGCAGATCGGTACTTCACTGCGGCTTTAGGACCTCGTCTACTACAACCTTGCCGCCCTTGTCGGCAGTGACGATCTTATGCACGGGTGCGTATCCGGTCATTGTAATGTCGATGACGTAGTTGCCCGGATCGAGTGCCATGTCGAGCGGCGAGTTCTTTTCCATAATGTGCTGGTTGACCGCGACTTGCGCACCCTTGGGCTGAGTGCGGATGCTTACGGTTGCCTGTCCAGCCTGCGCTTTGCCGCCGAATAACTTCGACATTTTCCCGACGGTGCGGATGTTATCGGCATTGCCGAGGGGGCGAAGCGTAGGAGCGAAATTAAACGTCTGACCGAGAGCGAACTGCTGGCTCATGGTCTCGTCGATATAGCCCATCTTGCGAATCAGCACGACGTGCTGTCCCTTTTCAACGCTCACCTGCGCAGGAGTTTTGGTGCCGCTGTCGCGGCCGTCGATGTAGACATTCGCACCGGCGGGATCGCTGTTTACGACAAGGGTCGCCATCAGTTGCGACAAATGAACGACGACGGTGGCGCGAGTGCCCGACGTTACATTGATGGAGCGGGAGTCGGTCGTGTAGCCGGACTTGCTTACGGCGATTGTGTGCGGCCCGGGCTGAAGATTGGTGAGAGCAAAAGGAGTGACATAACTCGAGTCGGTACGGCCGTCAACAACAACCTGGGCACCTTGCGGGGTGGAATCCACCGCCATCTGCCCGGGGATCGTGACGGGCGCGGCAGGGGCAGGTTTCTTCTTCGGGTTGCGCCCTCTCGCTGCAGGTGTTGAACGCGTCACTGGCGTCTCAGGCTGGCTCACTTCCTCCGCCGGCGTTTCGGCCGGTGGAGCACTGGTTTGCGGTTTAGGAGCTGGTTTGGTTTCGACGGGCCGTGCTGAAGCGGGTTGCGCGGAAGCCTCGGGAGCCGCGGCGGGCCGCGCCGCGGTTGAATCTTCGTCGCTGTTCTGTTGATGAACGTAAATGGTGACCCCGACACCGATCAACAGAATGAGGATCGCGGCGGCCCCCAGGGAGTACATGAGGAGCTGACGCGGCACGCTGCGGATTTCCTTGATTGCCTTTTCCGCCACTTCGCGAGGCTGCACTTTCGGTTTTTCGTCTTGCTTGCGGGCTCCCGAAAAAACGGTTGGTGTCGCCGGCGCGGTTGCATCCGGTTGAAACACGGGAGGTGGCGGAGGCGGTGCGACGTAGACTTCTTTCAGCGGGGGCAGTTCGGAAATATCAGAAAATTTCGTGCCTCCGCTGCTTGGCGCCCCTTCCGTCATCATCGGATCGACAGCGATCTTCGAGCCGGAATCGGACTGCGGCTCGAAGGTTTCGATTTCCGGCTCATCCGCGACAGCTGAGGACATTTGCGCAGATCCCAGGCCGGCGGCATCCATGGTCGCCTTTACGCTGGCAGAGATGAAGGAGTCGGAAAGGTCGATTTCGGGGGCATCGCCGCGGTTCACATCCGCGCCGCCCGCGCCAGCCGCGGCGGCCGCAGCTTTCGGCATCGCCAGGCCAGACTTTGCCGGAGCCGGTTTGGCTGGCTGTGCAAGGGTCGATGACGGCGCCGGATTCACAGATGGCGGTTTGGCCGGCGTGGCGCCTGCGGGAGGCGCTGGAGTTGCGGGCTTTGCGAGTCCTGATGCCGCTGCTGCGGCTGGCTTCGAAGCAGAGTTCACGAACTTGGACTGCGCGGCTACCTTGGCTGCTCCAGAAACAGTAGTTCCCTTTGCGGGTTCGGGCTTCTTGGCCGCGAGCGTCTTCGATTCCTTGCATTTTTCGAGATCGTCGAGGAGCGCTCTTCCACTCGCGTAACGCTGGTCCGGATCTTTCGACAGCGCCTTCATGATCAGGTCGCTGAGCATGGGATGGACTTTAGCGTTTACGTGGATGGGCGGAACAGGCGTGCTTTCGACGATGCTTTGCCGGAGCGATTCCGCGTCTTCGCGATCGAATGCCTTCCGCTCCGTTACCATCTCATAAAACATCGCGCCAAGACTGAACAGATTCGACCGCACATCCATGGGTGCGCCCTGAACCTGTTCGGGCGACATGTAGTGCAGCACCGTGGGAAGCCCTTCGGTGATGTGCTGTAAATAGTTGCCGACGCTGGACACGCCAAAGCTGAGGATCTTGACCGTTCCGTCCCAGCCACACATGATCTTGGCCGGTTCAAGGCTGTAGTGAACGATTTTGTGGGAGGCAGCATGGTCCAGACCTCCACAGAGCTGCCGTCCGATGTCGAGCAGGTCCCAAATGGAAAACCCTTCTTTGCGGGAGAGCATGGTGGCGATGCTGTTGCCCTGGACGTACTCCATGGCGGCGCAAAATTTTCTTTCGATTTCGCCGGCGCCCAGCACTGGAGTGATGTTCGGGCTGCTCAGGACTTTGGTACGCTCCGCCTCTTCGAGCAGCGCCTTTTCGAGCGCGGCCGCGCCGTCTCCGAAGGCGTTCAACTCAATAGCTTTCAAGGCAACGGTTTGTCCGCTCTCCGGATCGGTAGCTTTGTAGATAGTTCCGGTCAGCGACTTCGCCAGCTCACTCTGTATTTCGAAGGGCCCGATTTTTGTGGACATTGCTCAGTCTCTCCATTGCATGGCGCAGCATTCTCGCTCCAAAAGAGCATGGCTTCGCCAGCGGAGACCCAGGGGGATGGGGTATCGGTAGGATATCGCCGCGTTCGCCGGGCTACGAGTTACCAAGGTAAGCAGACGTCGCTGTGGGTGAAAGCGGGGCGGAATCATGCGTATTTCGTGTTTTCTTCGTGCCTCGATCTTTCTGCGCGGTTCGATCGTAGGTGGGGCGATGTTCCTCGCGGAAGAGCGTAACCTCGATCGATCTACACCGTTTATTTATTCGGGAAGCTCCGCGTGACAATTGTCATCCGGGGCCAATGACGATCTCCACTGGCGAATCCCTTCCTAATGTTGAAGGATGGGAACCGTGGGAGAGGTGTTTCGTCTAGACTCATAGAACTCGGGTTGCTGACCGCGGGTAGCGTCCTCTATTCTGAAAGTGTTCAGGCCCCCGTCCTGCAGTCCTTATCTCCCTGGTGTTTTGTTTATGACCCTGACCCGATTCGTCACCAAGAACGCATTTCGTAACAAGCGCCGCAGCATTCTGACTGTGCTCAGCATTGCCTTTTCTTTGCTGCTGCTGACCTTCATGATGACGCTCTGGCACACTTTCGCTCTCGATGAAGGCAGCGCCGAATCGGCACAGCGGCTGGTGGTGAGGCATCGCGTATCGTTGACCTTCACTCTGCCGAGTTTCTACCGGGAGAAGATCCGGTCGGTTCCGGGGGTGGTGGCGGTGGTCCCATCGTCGTGGTTTCAGGGCGTATACAAAGACCAGAAACCCGAGAATTTCTTTCCGCGTTTTGCGACCGATCCCGAGGAATTTCTGAAGGTGTATCGGGATATCCAGCTGCCGGACGATCAAGTGAAAGCATGGCAGCGGGACCGGCAGGGCGTGATCGTCGACGACACGCTGGCCAAGAAATACGGGTGGAAGCTCGGAGACCGGATTTTCATACAGGGGGACATCTATCCTCTAAATCTCGAACTGAACATCCGGGGCATCTTCCACTCCAGTCCCGATAATCAATCGGCATACTTCAATGCCAAATACCTGGAAGAGGCGGACCCCGGATTTAATGGCAAGGCGGGGACATTCGGAATCCTCGCGGACAATCCGTCGGACGTGAGCAAAATCGCAAGTGCCGTCGATGACATGTTCCGCAATTCGCCGCAGCCTACCAAGACCGAAAGCGAGAAGGCGTTCGGGCTAGAGTTCGTAGCAATGATGGGGAACGTGAAAGCCTTCATCCTGCTGATTTGCTCAGCCGTGGTGTTTGCCACGCTGCTGGTATCTGCCAACACGATCGCGATGTCGATTCGAGAGCGTACGCGGGAAGTTGCTGTGCTTAAAACGCTGGGGTTCACGAGGTGGGGCGTTCTGGGGTTGTTTGTCAGCGAAGCGGTCGCACTTGCTCTGGTCGGCGGATTCGTCGGTGCGAGCCTGGCGAAGCTGCTGGTATTTGCGTTCGTTCACGGCGCGCAGATGACGTTTTTCCCGCTCAGCATGACTTTCGAAATTTGGCTGCTCGGATTGGTGATCTCCGGCGCGGTGGGGCTGGTCAGCGCGGCACTGCCCTCCTACCACGCTTCGCAGGTCAACATCGTGGATGGTCTTCGCCACATCGGGTGACAGAATGACGATGGGAAGTTTCATCTTGCGCAACGCGTTCCGCAACAAGCAGCGCAGCCTGCTGACCGCAGGCAGCATCGGATTTTCGCTGCTTCTGCTGACGCTGATGATCTGCATCTGGCGCGCCTTTTACGTGGATCAGGTGGCTCCGGAAGCTTCGCGGCGGCTGATCATCCGGGATCGCGTCTCGCTGGCCGTATTCCTGCCTGCTTTCTATCGGGAGAGAATTCGGGGCGTTCCGGGAGTTACCGCCATCGCCCCGCTGACCTGGTTTGACGGAAAGTATATCGACAACCGGCCGGAGCACTTTTTCGCGCGCTTGGCGACGGATCCCGACGAGTATCTGAAGGTGGCGTCTGACAAGATCGTACCTGCCGATCAACTGAAAGCCTGGCAGCAGGATCGCGCTGGTGCGCTCGTCGACGTCACGCTGGCAGAGAAGTATGGATGGAAGCTGGGGGATCGAATCCACATCCAGGGAACGATCTTTCCCGTCGATCTCGATCTGACGGTTCGGGCAATTTACCATCGCGATCCTCCACAGAACGCGTTGTACTTCAATTCGAAGTACGTGGAAGAGGCGGTGCCATGGTTCAAAGGCAAGGCAGGGTGGTACATCGCGCAGGTGGACTCACCGGACCACGTTGGCTCTGCGGCGCGGCAGATCGACGACATGTTCCGGAACGCTCCCTTGCAAACCAAGAGCGAGAGCGAGAAGGCGTTTCAACTGGGATTCGTGGCATCGCTGGGGAACGTGAAGCTTTTTATTCTCGGAATTTGCGGCGCGGTTGCATTCGCAATCATGCTGGTATCCGCAAACACGATGGCGATGTCAGTGCGAAGCCGCATCCGAGAGGTGGCCGTACTCAAAACGCTAGGGTTCACGCGTCAGAGAGTGCTGGCAACATTCGTGAGCGAATCGATCGCCTTGTCGGTTGTTGGTGGATTGTCGGGCGTGCTGGCCGCGATTCCGGTGATCGGCGCAATGACGCACCGCTTCATTGGACTGGGCATTCCGCTGGATATGCAAGTCAAATTGCCGACGGCATTGCTGGCGATGGCAGCGGCTGTGGCACTGGGGATAGTCAGCGGATACCTGCCGGCTTATCGGGCGTCGAAGATGAATATCGTCGATGCGATGCGGCATGTTGGATAAGAACGAAACTGGCACTGTGAACACTGGAGCGAACAGAGACTGCATCCATGGCCATACCGATTAAATACAACGTTCGCAATTTGCGCCTTCGTAAGGGTCTGACAGTCATGACGGCCCTCGGAATTGCCCTCACGGTGACGACCGCGATTTTTCTGATGGCGCTGATTACCGGGCTTGACCGGGCGTTCGTCAGCAGCGGAAATCCGCTTAATGTTCTCGTATTGCGGAAGGGCTCGGAGTCGGAGCTTACGGGCGGATTCGATGCCACGCTCGTCCCAACTCTCAAAACTCTGCCGGGAATTGCGACTGACAGCCACGGTGAGCCGATGGTGTCTGGCGAATTGGATGTGGTGATCGTTCTACCTCGCAAGAACGGAACAGGGGAAGTCAATGTCACCGTGAGGGGGATGATGCCCACGGGACTCGAAATGCGACAGCTTCCCGGGGCGGAGAATCGGCCCAGCGTAAAACTGCTGCAAGGACGGTGGTTTACGCCGGGCCAGCGAGAAATTGTGGTCAGCAAGTCGATTCGGGACCGCTTCTCCCATGCCAACATCGGAGACACGATGGAGTTCGGCAAGGGACCGTGGACGGTCGTGGGTGTGTTCGATGCAGGGGGCTCGGCCTACGAATCGGAAATCTGGGGCGACGTGAACCAGATGGCGTCCGATTTCGACCGGCAGGGCGGATACTCGTCGGCATACTTGCGGGCTACTGATTCCGTATCCGCGGAGGCGCTCAAGAACCGGGTCAGTGACGACCAGCGGCTTAAGCTGGAGGGTGCGCTCGAGACCGAGTATTACGCAAAGCAGACGAGCTCGGGAACGCCGATCATGGTGATCGGATTTGTGGTCGCGATCATCATGGCGATTGGGTCAATTTTTGCCGCGATGAATACGATGTACGCGGCGGTTGCGTACCGCGGACGCGAGATTGCTACGCTGCGGATTCTGGGCTTTTCGAGGTGGTCGATCCTGACCTCGTTCGCTTTGGAGTCAGAATTGTTGGCACTGCTGGGAGCGCTGGTGGGAATCGTCCTGATGCTGCCCTTCAATGGATGGCAGACTGGTACGTCGAACCCGGTCACCTTTAGCGAGGTCGTGTTCGCGCTTCGCATTACTCCGGTAGTTGCGGGATACGCAATCGCGTTCGCCCTGATTATGGGATTAATTGGCGGGCTAGCTCCGGCGTGGCACGCGGCGCGACAGAATATTTTGAATGCGCTGCGGGGTTAAGGGCTGACGGCTTCTTCCACAGAAAGTTCCGCAACAGAAGGAAACGTACTGATAAGTATGGCAATTGATACCAAGCACGAAGATCTGCAAAGTCTGCGCATTGACCGCTCCCAGCGTGGGGATTCGAGCGGGGAGCCGCCTGCGTGGGCACGGCGCTACATCCTGGCTGGAGTTGCCATCGTAGTTTTGCTGGGACTGATTACGATCGCGTATCGGATGTTCTCCTCGTCAACGCCCGAGGTGGAAGTAGTGCGGGCTTCAGCGGAGACAGCCGGAAATTCTGCCGGCTCTGTTGTGCTGTCGGCCACCGGCTACATCGTTGCACATCACACCATCAACGTGAATTCGAAGGTGACCGGGCGGCTCGAATGGATTGGAGTCGAGAAGGGGGACAAGGTTAAAGAAGGACAGGTCATCGTTCGGCTGGAAAACCAGGAGTTTCGCGCCTCCTACGAGCAAGCTCAAGGCGCGTTGGAGAATGCGCGAGCTTATCTACTGGAACTGCAACACGGGTCTCGCCCCGAAGAGATCCAGCAGGCACAACACAACCTCGACGAGGCACGCGCCACGCTAGCCAATGACAAGGTCACGTTCGACCGCACCAAGGAACTTGCCGCCGGGGGAGTGGTGTCGCGGCAACAACTCGACGATGCGACGGCCAAGTTAGAAGCAGACCAGCAGAAGGTTAATTCGCTGCAGAAGGCCTACGAGCTTTCGAAAATTGGCCCGCGGCCGGAGGAGATCGCACGCGCGCAGGGAGCTCTGGCACAGGCGCAAGGGCAGCTGGATTATGCGAAATCGCAGCTTGAGGCCACAGTGATCCGCGCCCCGGTGACAGGAACGATTCTCGATCGAACGGCAGAAAAGGGAGAATTGATTACGGCGCAGTTCGCGAGCGCGGCGGTGGGTGGGCCACAGGGATCAGTGGTCTCTCTCGCCGATTTGAATGATTTGCAGGTGGAGCTCGATATCGCTCAGGCAGACTTTGCCCGACTGGCTCCCGCGCAGAAAGCGACGGTGACCACCGACGCCTATCCCGATAAGGTGTACGACGGGGTGATCGCTCAGATCTCACCGGAAGCGAACCGGCAGAAGGCAACGGTGCAGGTCAAAGTGCAGGTATTGAACCCGGGAAAATATCCCGAAGTACAACTTCGCCCGGAGGAGAATGCGACTGTAAAGTTCCTCGCGAACGAGGCTCCGAAGGACAGCAAGCAGACCGCAGGCGTATTCGTACCGGCAGCGGCCATCCGCGATGTCGACGGTAGAAAGACAGTTTGGATAGCGTTCAACCACAAGGTGGTCACCCGAGAAATTCGGGTCGTCGGCCAGCGCAGCGATGGGGCGGTTGTGGAAGGTCTTGTTGGCGGGGAGAACGTGATCACAACTGCACCTTCCACTTTGAAAAATGGAGACAAGATCAAAATAAAGGGGCAATCATGAGTACTGTGGCGCAACCGAATGTAGCGACCGGGGCGAAGGTGGTGCAGGCGCGCGGAGTGAGCAAGGTCTTCAAGCGGGACGCTTTCGAGGTGAAGGCGCTCGACGACGTATCCATCGACATCGCCAAAGGCGAGTTTCTTGCCTTGATGGGCCCTTCAGGTTCGGGCAAGACAACGTTGCTGAATATGATTGCCGCGATCGACCGGCCGACCGCCGGGGAGTTGCTGGTGCAAGGACAGGACGTATTCCGTTTTAATGACGGCCAGATCGCGCGCTGGCGCAACGAGCATATCGGCTACGTGTTCCAGACGTTCAATCTGATCCCGGTACTGACAGCCTTTGAAAATGTGGAACTGCCGCTATTGTTGACCAAGCTGACAGCGCAGCAGCGCCGGGATCACGTTCTTACCGCATTGAAGCTGGTTGGGCTGGAAGAACGAGTTCACCATCTGCCGAAGCAGCTTTCGGGAGGGCAGGAGCAGCGTGTGGCCATCGCGAGGGCCATTGTCAGCGATCCGACCTTGCTCCTCGCCGATGAGCCTACGGGGGATTTAGACAGCCACTCGGCAACAGAAGTGTTGGAGATTCTGAAGCGGTTGAACGAAAGTTTCCAGAAGACCATCGTCATGGTGACGCACGACCCGCACGCCGCGTCGTACGCACACGTGACCCGCCACCTGGAAAAGGGGATGCTGCTTCCGCCAGGCTAATGGCGGAGAGGCACGGCTAGAGCGGCCGTGCCATCATCGAAGGCATATTTAGCAGCGCAGTTCGCCAGCTGCACCCGCGAATCGCGCTTCCGGGTTGCTATCAGCGACCCAGAGCCATGCCCTTCTTCCGGTCCCGGAAAGCACAGCTTGTGCCTCGCCGTAGTCGACCAGGCGATTCAACACGGTCGTGACCGAAGCCATGGGATCCTTGTGGCGCGCCAACAGAGCGGGCATTTTCTGCTGAAAGTACTCGCACATATCGCGGGCGCTCATAGCGCGACCGGACTCCATCAGGATCATGCGACAAGCCTTGGTGAAGCCTGGTTGGCGGCCGCTGCTCTTGCGGTCGACCATCTCCATCAGTTCTTCATTCAAAACGCCGTCGCCGAACAAGTTTGCCAGGCCCGCAATGGTTTGCTTGACGGTTCCAATGCGCTTCATTACGTCCGCCCGTTGCTGCAACAGGGTTCGCAGTTCTTCGTGTGCCTGACGAATGACTTCCTGCACGTGGCCGATGTCATATCTTTCGATTGATTTGATTGAGCCGTTGCCGTTATGCCCGCTCTCCATAAATTCCCCCATCGATTAGAGGCGCGTTGATCTCAATCTGCCCGCCGGATTTCCGCGGAAGGCAAATTCCCACAGACAAGAACGCAGGGGTTCGGTCAAGTTTCGATCGACACCGCGTAACTACGGAATCAAGGCGGAGCCTTGCTTCCTGATGTATACGCAGGGTGGATGGCCGATGTTCCAGAGATCGATCTGTAACATCTCCTGGTACCCCGGCAGCTACTGCCTTAGACGTAGTACTAGCAGGTTGGTTAACAAGCCTTGAGTGTTCAGATAGCGACTTTTACAGAGCAAAAACAACATCTTTCATTGCTGACAATACAAAACACATGCCAACAGCGTGCAGTGCATGGGCGGTAATGGGCGAATTCTTTGGAACGCTGTTCCAAACCCGGATTCGTTTTCGAATCGGGAAACGCCTGCGTTGATTCCGACGTTCCAGTTGCCCGGTAGCAATGAGATGCGCCGTTGGTTCCGATAGTAACTGCGGGAGAGATCAAGAGTGTTGAGTGCCGCAAAACCCGCAGTTTGTCCATCTCCTCTACGTGTTCTGCTGGTGGGAGATAAAGAGGAGGATTTCTTTCTGATCCGGGAGATCCTTGGCAGAACAGAAAAAATTCTGCCCTCGGAATTGGCCCATGCGCATTCCGTGGAGGAAGCCGAGGATATGGTGCGGGCGGGCGCCTACGGGCTGATTCTGTTCGAGCACGACAGCGGGACGGCAGACGCAGTTCATCTGTTAACGCGACTTCTCCACGAAGGTCGCCCCATTCCCTTCATCATTCTGACCGAAGACGCCGATGAAAATGCGGTCGCGGGGATCATCGCGCAGGGGCGCTGGAATTGCCTCGCGAAGTCGCAATTGGATGGAGCGACGCTGATCCGTACGATCCACAGCACGCTAAAAATACAGGCTTTAGAGGACAAGCAGGAAGCCGCCGAGGATTCTTTGCGCAAGTTGTCGCGCGCCGTCGAGCAGTCTGCCGACACGATTGTGATCACCGATTGCGCTGGGCATATCGAATATGTAAATCCTGCCTTCGAGGCCCTTACAGGGTTTACACGCGATGAAGTGAGAGGAAAGAGTCCGAGGATTCTCAAATCCGGGGAGCAAGCACCGGAGGTCTACCAGGAGATGTGGAAGACGATTCTCTCAGGGAACGTTTTTCGAGGCATCCTGGTGAACCGCAAGAAAAATGGTGACTTGTATTACGTTGAGGAGAGCATCTGCCCGATTCGCAATAGCGAAGGCCGCATTACGCACTTTGTTTCGAACGGGCGCGATCTGACCGAGCGGGTACGGTTGGAAGCACAGCTGCTCCAGGCACAGAAAATGGACGCGATCGGACGCCTGGCAGGGGGAGTAGCCCATGATTTCAACAACCTGCTGACCATTATCACCAGCTACTCCGAGCTTGCGCTCGATGAAGTGCCGGGAGACGCCTCCGTGGGTTCAAAAATCCGCGAGATTCTTCTGGCCGCCCGGCGTGCTGCGGAACTCACCAGGCAATTACTCGCATTCAGCCGCAAGCAGCCTCGCGCTCCCAGGATTGCCGACCTGAACGAGGTGATCGGTTCTGTCGCCAAAACGATCCCGCGATTGATCGGCGAAGATATCGAATTTAGCTTTCAGCCCGGTGAATCGTTGGGAAGAGTGCGAATTGACCCTCTGCAAATCGAGCAAGTCTTAATGAACCTTGCTTCCAATGCCCGCGACGCGATGCCAGAAGGTGGAGAGCTGCGGATTGAGACGTCATCCGAAATCATTGATGAAGGCTATGTAACCGAAAAACCTGCGGTGATTCCGCTGGGAAAGTATGCGCTTATCACTGTCAGCGATAACGGAACAGGAATTCCCCAGGAACATCTGCCCCATATCTTTGAGCCATTCTTTACCACTAAGCGGCCGGGGGAAGGGACAGGACTTGGGCTGGCCACGGTGTATGGCATCGTCAAGCAGAACAAGGGATTCATTTGGGCTTACAGTGAGCCTGGCATGGGATCGACTTTCAAGATTTATCTTCCTACCGTATCAACAAATCAAGTCGATATTGAAAATCTCGAAGGAAAAGACACGCCACATGTGCGCGGCACAGAGACCATCTTGCTGGTGGAAGATGAAGCGGCGGTGCGCAAGGCGAGCGCGGAATTTCTGCGACTCAATGGGTACACGGTGCTGGAAGCGAAAGATGGAATCGATGCCCTGGCAATTGTGAAAGGCAGGAACGCTCCTATTCCCCTGATAATCACCGATGTCGTGATGCCGAAAATGAGCGGCGGGCAACTGGCAAAGGAAATTCTTCGACTGCGACCAGAGACCAGAATGCTTTTCGTTTCCGGTTACGCGGGACGGACGGTGCTCGATCATAAAGTATTCGACCTGGAGCGGAGTTTCCTGCAGAAACCGTATACGCTGAAGCAATTGTCCGCGAAAATCCGCGCGGCGCTGGATCATCGGGGCAACGAGCGAAATTCCGCACCTGGCTATCCCTGCGTTTGAAGGTCTACTTTCGAGACCCTATAATCACTTTCGCGCGACTCTCGGCATGAATCCTTCAGCGGCATTCCAGGAAAGCGGCCAGCCTCCCGTTGCCGTGAATCCCTCTTCACAACAAAAGCTCGGATCTCTCGCGATTCTCACAGGGCTGTGGCTGGCGATCTATTTCGCCGGGATGTTTTCGCCTCCTTTGCTCGACGATGTCGATGCTCTTCATGCGGAGGCGTCCCGGGAAATGTTGATCCGGCATGACTGGGTGACCCTTTATACGGATGGATTCCGCTACCTGGAAAAGGCGCCTCTGATGTATTGGGCGACCGCCGTAAGTTACGAATTGTTTGGCATCAGCGATTGGAGCACCAGGCTGCCCCTGATGCTGGGGATTTTGGCGTTTGTTCTGGCGACCTACCGTCTTGGAGCGTACGCCTTCGGAGAGCGTGGAGGGTTTTATTCGGCCCTCGCGCTGGTGACCTCGATTGGACCTTATATCTTCACGCGGTTTCTGATTCCAGACGTGCTGGTGGGATTGTGGCTTGTATTATCGTTCGACTTTTTCCTTCGCTCGCTGGAAGAAGAGCGGCCTTCTCGATTTGTCTGCTGGGGATTCGCGGCCGTGTGCGCGTTGAACGTGCTGACGAAGGGACTGATCGGCCTGATATTTCCCTTTGCGACCATTGGCATTTTTCTGCTCTTAACGGGCCGACTGAAGCACGTGCTTAAGCTGCAGCCTGTTTCCAGCACTCTTATATTTCTCGCTCTCGCGGCGCCGTGGCATATTCTGGCCGCTATTCGCAATCCCGCCGAGGGGCAGGCGCGAGGGTTTCTCTGGTTTTATTTCGTGAATGAACACATCATGCGCTTCCTGAACAAGCGCGTGCCGGCTGGATATGACACGGTTCCGTTGTTCTTGTTTTGGGGATTCCTTGTGCTATGGCTTATGCCGTGGGCAGTATTCTTGCCGCAAGCTATCAAGCAAATCCCCGCGTCGCTCAAACACTCACGCCTTGCACCTGATCGGAGATCACAGGCAAATTTTTTGTTTTTCCTGTGGGCACTTGTGATTCTGCTGTTCTTCAGCTTTTCCACCAGGCAGGAGTACTACACGATTCCAGCTTTACCAGGAATCGCTCTTCTGACCGGAGGCTGGCTGGCCCAGGAAGCGGAAGGCAATGCAGAGAAGGCCCGCAAAGCCGGAAGAGTTTCGTCACTTGTCTTGATGATACTGGGAATTCTCGGCGGTATCGTCGGGCTGATTTTTTTCTCCGCTACCCGTCCAGCGGTTCCCGGCGCCGACCTGGCAGATCTTTTGAGGAAGAATCCGCAGGATTACGATTTTTCACTCGGACACGTTCTAGATTTCACGCCGCAAGCGCTCGGCATGTTCCGCGGGCCTCTGCTGGGAGCGTCGGTGAGCCTGCTGGTCGGGACAATCCTAAACTGGTGGATGCGGCGTCGAAATCGTCCGGTGGCGGGGAACGCAGTTCTTGCCCTGATGATGATCGCGCTGCTTACCTGCGTGCACACATCATTTGTCACGTTCTCGCCGATTCTGTCGTCACATGATCTGGCGGTGGCTATTTCTCAAAAGTTTCAACCCGGAGATGTCATCGTGGTGGACGGCCCCTATCACGAAGCTTCGACATTGAATTTCTACACGCATATCCCGCTCCGTGTGCTGCATGAACCGAGCGGCAATCTTTGGTACGGCGCAAAGTTTCCTGATGCTCCTCACGTCTTCGAGACTCAGCAGTCGTTCACAGAATTGTGGAGGGCCCCTTTCCACGTTTTTCTGTGGACGGATCAGGATGATCCAAAAGAGCTGGCAGGAATGCCGCATTTCTTACTCGCACGAAGCGGGGGAAAAGCAATTTTTGTCAACCGTACTCCCTGACCGGCAGGTGCGTGTCGGAGCCCACAAAGATTCTTTTCTCGACCCGTATAATGACTCGGACGTTTCTAATTCCTCATGCTCGCAGGCGCAAGGTGCGCACTTTTTCTTAGCCTTTCTCATGCAACTCCGCGGCAAGTTGCCGAGGTGGCGCTCCTACCTATCCTAATTGGTGCACTTGTCTATTCGTTCTTGTCGATTATTGCAGCGCTGCGCTATCTCGCGATTAAGCCGCCTCCGCTGAAGAAGTCTGAGCCTGTCAGCATCCTGAAGCCGCTGTCAGGGCTGGACCTCGACCTGGAATCAAATCTGCGCACGTTCTTCGAGCAGGATTATCCGGCGTTCGAGATTCTGTTTGCGGTGCGATCTGTCGAAGATCCGGCCGCTGAAGTGGTCGCCCGCCTGCAGGAGCAGTATCGACAAGTTCGATCGCGGTTGCTGATTACCGGAGAACCTCCTTATCCGAATGCCAAAGTGTTCAGCCTTGATCGAATGCTGTCTGCCGCGGCCAATGACCTTTTGGTAATGAGTGACAGCGACATTCGCGTCACTCCCGATATGTTAAGCACCGTGGCAGCAGAATTTCAGGACGAATTGTTGGGGGTAGCGACGTGCCCGTACCGCGCGGTGCCAGGGCGGAGTTTGTGGTCACGGCTGGAAGCGACGGGAATGAATACGGACTTTTGGGGAAGCGCACTCGTCGCGCGCATGATCGAAGGAGTGCGATTTGCCGTCGGCCCCACGATTGTTGCCCGCCGCCGCGTCTTGCAGGCGATCGGCGGCTTCGATCGCGTGAAAGATTACCTGGCAGAAGATTTCGTGATCGGAAAATTCGCGGCCGAGTCGGGCCATGGAGTCATCCTTTCGTCCTATGTCATTGAGCATCACATCGGTAGCAGCAGTTTCAGTCAGAACGTGGGTCATCGCTTGCGGTGGAATCGGAGCACACGCCGATCTCGTCCCGCAGGCTACGTTGGCCAGTTGTTTACCATGCCACTACCGCTGGCTCTTCTGGTTTGCGCGGCGATGCCAGGCTGGTGGCCTCTTCTTGTTCTTACGCTGGGCATTCGAGCCCTCGCGGCTTATACCGTTTCGGCCCGGGTCTTGCGCGCTCGCATCAATTGGTTTTTATTGCCAGTGGAAGACCTGTTCGGTTTTTGCTTTTGGATCGCGGGATTTTTTGGGAACACCATCGCCTGGCGGTCGCGCCGCTACCGGCTCTCGGCGGATGGGCGCTTCGAACTGATCTCTTCGAAGTAAGAGCTGCCAATGCTCTTTCTAATTCGGGATGCGGCGCAACCGGCCGTTCTTCAATTCGAAACGGTCGCCGCGCCAGGTCACCGTGTGGCCGGCAAAGCTTACGATCCAGATTGCGACCGCCATGAAGTCCCGAAGCGGGATCAGCCAGGAATTCTTTTCCATTTGCACATCTTGCAGGACCTTACGACCAACCACCCATGCGACTGCGGAACGCAGCGCAACCACGACTGCAAACATCATCCACGACCAAGTTGATCCATTTGCGGCGGTTACGGCCAGCAATGCCCAAAGCAGCCCGAACGTGAAGGCCAGCCCGATGTAGCCGGCGCGACGGGAATCGCGTATTCCACGAGCCCACCGAAGTTGGTGCAGGAAATATCCTTTCAGGTCGTATGGCGGAAGGTGTGTTTCAACAACCGTGTCAGCCAACCGCACTTCCAACCCCAGACCGGCAATTCTGCGCCCGAGTTCGTAGTCGTCTGCCAGGAAGTCGGCCAACGATTGAAATCCGCCGGCGCGTTCGAGATCGCGGCGCCGGAAGGCGAGCGTGGAACCTAGACCGAAGCGCAGGCCTCCCTCCATTGAACGGGCGACCAGCACTCCAGCAGAGAAGTCGGTGCTGATTCCCAGCGATTCCAGCCGAGATCCAAGGGTCGAAGCGGCAATCCCACGGTACAAGCACGTCACCATTCCGACGTTCGGATCCACTAACGGAGTGACGACGCGCCGTAAATAATCTGGTCCGACCAGAATGTCGCTGTCGTTTACCAGCAGATGCTCGTGCCGAGCCACGCGCACCATCTGCGCGAGGTTGCTGACTTTAATGTTGGCTCCGAGCTTTGGGTCACAGATGACGAGCTGAATTTTATGGGTTGGAAAATCGTGCTGCAGCCGTGTAACCGCTTCGATCGCGGCATCGTCTGGTTCGCTGACCCCGAAGATGATTTCGTAATCTGGATAGTCCTGCTCACAGTGACTGCGGAAGCTTGCATAAATTTCGGGATCAATCCCCTTCAGCGGCTTGAGAACGGAGACGGGAAGAAGGTGTTCCGTTGCATTTGGATTAAGGGTGGGAGGAGTATCGCGGATAAAGTCGAAGGCGCTCCGAATCACAAAGACGTAATAGATTGAACTGCCAACACAACCGAGGAGCGCGACGAGTTCTACCACTCCGATGAGAGTCTGAATCATGGGCGAACGAAGGCCGGGTTATTCGTAACGCAGAGATTCGATCGGATCGAGGTTCGCCGCCATCCACGCCGGGTAAATGCCAAAAACCAGCCCGACTCCCGCGGCCGAAGTGAATCCGAAACTGACCCAGAATAGCGACATACGCGCGGGCATCGACGGCCAAATGGCAGGGATGCCCCACACAATCAGAGCGCCGGCAAGGACCCCGATGATTCCTCCCACAGCCGTGAGCATGACGGCTTCGAGAGTGAACTGCAGAAGGATATCCCTTTTACGAGCGCCGATTGCCTTGCGCACTCCAATCTCGCGAGTCCGCTCAGTGACGCTCACCAGCATGATATTCATCACGCCGACGCCGCCCACTACCAGTCCGACACTCGAGATCGCGAACATGCCGACAAACAAGGCGCCCGTGATCTGATTCCAGACGTCGGTGATGGAGTCGGAGGTAAAGATTGCGAAATTGTCGGGCTTGTTGAACGGAACCTTGCGCCGTCGCCTCAACAGTTCGCGGATTTCGTCCATGGCCTTGGGCATGTCGTCGTGCGAGGTCGCCTTCACGCTGATGATGTGCTGCTTCATCTCGGGGTGGAGGGTCTTAAAGGTCTGCAGCGGAATGATGACCCGATTGTCATTGGGATCGTTTCCGCCGCCGAACACCGACTTGATCTTCTTGACGGTTCCGATGACCTGAAAGAGGCGGCCTTCAATATTGATCTCTTTGCCGAGCGCGTCTTCGCCCCCAAACAATTCCTGCTTGGTTTCGTAGCAGACGACAACGACCGGGGCATGGTGTTCGTCATCAAATTCCGTGAACCAACGGCCGGTCGCCATTGGTAAGTCGAAGACATCTTTGGCCGAAGCCATGTCTCCTTCGAGGATGGTGTGCTTGGCTTTTTTGTCCTGATACTTGACGGAGTAGCTGCCCACGCCGAGATCAGGTCGGAAAATCCGCAGACCAGCCGAGACCGCTTTGACGTGAGGCAACTCCTGCATCGCCACGGCGTCGTCATACGTCAGTTCCCGGCGGGCGCGCATCTCGTCGGTCAAGCGACCAAAAGTAAACGGTTCGAGATGGAAGACGAAAATAACATTGGACCCGATGCTGGCGACTAATTCACGAACATTCTCGTCGAGGCCGCGCCCGATCGACGATACACCGATCACGACCGCCACTCCGATAACGATACCCAGTACGGTCAGCGCCGAACGCAGCTTGTTGGTTCGGATGGTGTTGGTCGCCATCTGAACGATTTCGCCGAATTCGCTTTTGCGCATCATTGGTGCGGCTTACTTGCTAGTGCCAGGCGGTCCTCGTTTCCAGCTTCCCGTAGCGACCTACATTTCAAATCTGAGCGCTACGATTGGATCCAGCCGTGCGGCTTTACGCGCAGGATAGACTCCGAAAAATACTCCTACGCTGGCTGCGACAAATAATGCCGCAGCAACGGCCCATATTTTAATCGACGAGGGCATACCGATTGCGGCGGTCACCAACTCCGCGACTCCCACACCGGAAACAATCCCTATGATTCCCCCGAGTAAGGCGAGGACGACGGACTCAATCAAAAATTGCAATAGCACATCGTCGCGGCGGGCTCCCAATGCCTTGCGAATTCCGATCTCGCGCGTGCGCTCCGTGACGGAAACCAACATGATGTTCATGATCACGATGCCGCCGACGACGAGGGAGACACCGGCCATGCCGATGGTCGCGTTGAAGAAGGTATTACTCAAATCCGACCAGATGCCTAACAGGCCCGCGTTGGTTTCGATTTCGAAGCTGTCGTCGGCGCCGGGAAGATCGTGGCGGTGGGCGCGCAGCGACGCGCGAGCTTCGTCCATTGCCTGGTTCAGAGGCACTCCCGTCGCCGAAGCTTTTCCCCAAATCTCGAGGCTGTTGTTGTGCGAGCCGTACTGCTTCATGTACGCGGAGAGGGGGATCAGTACGTAATTATCCTGGCTCTGCCCAAGTGTTTTGCCTTTTTTCTTTCCAACGCCGATCACCGTATACGTCCAGCCATCCACGTGAATTTCCTGACCGATCGGGTCGGAGGCTTCTAATACGTACTCAACGATGTCGGCTCCGACGACTGCTACCGCCGAATGATTGTTCAGGTCAGTCTCGTTGATCATTCGCCCGGCAGTCAGGTCCGTATCGAGAATGACGGCCATCGCGGGCGTAAGCCCCTGGACATTGGTGTCGTTGATCGATTGCTCATTCTGTTTTACGCGGCCACTGGTGTTCATCATGGCGCCCACGTAGTCACAGTGATGGCAGGCATCCACGACCGCCTGGTAGTCGTCGGTGTCCAGATTCTTTCGTTTCTCCGACTCGAGGAATCGATCGACGTTGGTCACAACAGCGGAGGTTTTCTGGACGATGAATACGTCGGCGCCAAGATTAAAGATTTTCTTGGCGACGTAATCGTTGATTCCCGAAACGAATGTGACCACCGCGATCACTGACGCGATTCCGATCACCACCCCGAGGAGAGTAAGCACGGAGCGCAGTTTATTCGCCCAAAGCGAACGCAGCGCGATGCGGATGGATTCGAGGAGGTGCATGACAAACGGCTCTCGGCCTGCCGGCGCCAGGCTGCCGGACTCTAACCTGCGCAGGTTAGAGTCTACCAGCCTGGGACATCCTCCGCGACGGAGCTGCCGGGAGGTTATGGCGGAAGCTGAACGCCACGAGCCAGGAGCCCGCTTACGCATGTCGCATATAATGCTTGTGTAGGCAGCCGGACCGGACGGCCGCTTTTCGCGCTTTCGGGCGTGGGGAGAGGAAAGTCCGAACTCCGCAGAGCAGTGTGCCGGATAACGTCCGGGACGCCAGGTTCAAGCCTGGTGGACGGAAAGTGCCACAGAAAACATACCGCCCCGGCGTCGTTGTGAGGCCTCATTGAGATAAGGAAGCGGGCCAGACACGCGATTGTTGCGTAGCAAAGCCCGCGACGCTTCGCGCGGCCCGCTCAATTCCTTCGGAGGGCAAGAGAGGCCCTCCTCAGGATGACAATGAGGATTGGCAACGACGTCGAGGTAAGGGTGAAAAGGTGCGGTAAGAGCGCACCGCTGCGACAGTAATGCCGCGGGCAGGGCAAACCCCACACGGAGCAAGACCAAATAGGGAGGAAGTTCGCGGCTTCGGTTGCGGACACGTGCCGGCTCGGTGCGTCAAACCTCCGGGTAGGTCGCTAGAGCCGAGCAGCAATGCTCGGCCCAGAGGAATGGCCGTCTAACCGGAGCAATCCGGTGGACAGAATTCGGCTTATAGGTCCGGCTGCCAACAACTTCTTCCCTCGCACGCCTCTTTTTCAACCCCTTGGATTCCCATGGGTAAATCACGGCTGACATTCGAGGCATGTTTTGCTGTGTCGTTCGCAGTCTTGATGTTTACCACTCAGCCAACTTAAATTCATCGAAGCTTTAGGCTCCAAGTGGGGCGCTTCCTGGTCCGCCTCTCTCCCGGTAGTTAAAGGCGCAACTGGACGGAGTTAAGTTTTCCGGCAGCCTCTGAAGCAATTCCGGCCATCTAACGCTCGCTGACAGAAAACCCCGCCGAAACAGTTCGACGACCCCTCAGGAGGAGTTCATGCCCCGCCTCAGAAGTAACGCCCCCACGTCCCCTTCCACCTCGAAACCAGTTTGCAAGTTCATAACTCCCTTACTCATCCTGCTTCTACTGTTTTCTTGCCGAATGCTCATGGGGCAAGCGACTTCCGGGACTATCACCGGGCTGGTTACCGATCCCACGGGGGCGGTAGTTCCGAATGCAAGCGTTACCATCCGCGACGTGGCGCGCGGTTCTTCGGTCACGACGACGACAAACGGCCAAGGGTCGTTTACCCGTACTCAACTGGCGAACGGCACTTACAACGTAACGGTGGCAGCCAGCGGATTTCAGCCGACGCAGCAAAACGACATTGTGGTTGACGTCGACCGCGAGACAAGAGTCAACGTCACATTGTCCCTGGGTAGCGCATCGCAGACGGTGCAGGTCACGGCGAACGAGGCGCCGGTTTTGCAAACGGACCGCGCCGAAATCAGCACCACGCTTCCGGCCAGCGATCTGACGAGTATTCCCACGCTTGGGCAGAATGTGACGCAACTGGAGTTGCTATCGCCCGGCACGGTGCGGAATACCTACGACATCGCCGGGGCAGAAAACCCCCAAGGTGGGCAAGCGAACAATACAGACGGCTTGCTTTTTGGATTCACGAATCGCCAAATCGATGGCGCCGACGACATGGACGCCGTGCTCGGGATTCAGGTGGTGAATCCGCCGCCGGACTCGCTGGACGAGATGAAGGTGACGAGCAGCAATTACGACGCTGAGTTCGGCCGCTCGGGTGGATCGTTCGTTTCCTATACGACGAAATCGGGATCCAATCAGTGGCACGGGGATCTCTTCGAATATCTGCGCAACAACTACTTCGACGCGCGCAATCCGTATACGGAGATCATTCGCCAGCAGCCGTTACGCTTCAACCAGTTTGGCGGATCGGTGGGAGGGAAGGTCATTCGTGACAAACTTTTCTTTTTTGGGACGTATCAAGGCCAGCGGGAGCGATTGGGTGGCGGCTTCCAGGAGTTCGTTCCTTCAGCGGCTGATCGCACTGGAAACTTAACGGATATCGGCGGGCCAGTTCTTCCGAGCGGCGCGATCAGTCCGGTAGCATCAAGCCTGCTCGCTCTCATTCCGCTCCCAAACATCGGAGCCAACACGTACCTCGGGACGGGGAGCGTTAAGTTCAATTCCGACCAGTATGACGCCCGCGTCGATTACAACGTCAATCCCAATAACCGGATTTTCGTACGCTACGATCTTTTCCGGGACACGATTAACTCGCCAGCAATTTTCGGACTGGCAGGTGGACCATCATTTTCGAGCCTCTACGGGCCAGGGAATGCGACCGGGCAGAACCACAACGGTGCAGTGAACTGGAATCACGTGTTTGGGCCATCGTGGCTGTTGAATCTTCGCTACAGCTACTTCCGGTACCAGATTGACAATCTGCCGGTCGACTATGGGACGAACACTGCGACAACGGTTGGAATTCCGGGGATCAATCAAGGAACGGCCGACACCTCCGGCCTCTCCAACTTCATCTTCAATGGGACGGCACTGAGCGGAACGACGGTATCGGGCTTCCCTTCCAGCAGCTTCCAGTTCGGCACAACGATTAACACAAACGCTCCCCTTCATGAACTGGAACAGCTGCATCAACTTTCTCCGGTGGCTACCAAAGAACTTGGCAACCATGAAATCAAGTTTGGCGGCGATTACCGATGGGTTGTGAATTACCGCTCGAGCAGCGACTTCAGCCAACGCGGCGTTTTCGGATTCAACAGCGGGGTCGCAACGACCTTTGGCACGACGACGGACGCATTCGAATCATTTCTTCTCGGCGAACCGAGCACATTCCAGAGATTTCAATTCCTGGGCATCCCCAAGGAATATGAACAGGATGTTTTCGCCTTTGTGCAAGACCGGTGGCGAGTGAATCCCAAGCTGACTCTTTCGTTCGGCCTGCGCTGGGAACTTTACACGGCGCCTTACGCACATCGCGGCGACGGAGCCAACTTTAATCTGCAAACCGGACTATTAATGGTGGCAGGCGTCGGTGGCGTGGACCGGTACACGGATATCAACACGCGCACCGACAATTTTGCCCCGCGAATTGGCATCGCGTACCAATTCCGGCCCAACACTGTCATCCGGGCTGGTTATGGGCGCAGTTACTTCCCCGATTTCTTCAGCATACAGATCAGCCACAACTATCCAGTCGACTATGCGCAAGATCTGACGGCTTCTACGGGACAGGCTTTGCCCTTTACCTTGTCAGAAGGGCCGCCACTTCCCACTCCACCGGCGGTTCCATCGAGCGGGATGCTGCCTTTGCCGACGGGCGTGAGTGCAACCGGAATTCCTCTCAATCGAAAAACTGCATATGTCGATATGTACAACGTCGCTCTACAGCAAGGGATTGGTAAGAACTTCAGCGTGCAGGTTGCCTATGTCGGAAATATGGCAAGGCATTTGTTTGACTTCTACAACGCGAATGCTCCGGTGCCCGGTCCCGGCTTATCGAATGACAACCGGCCGTACTTTCCTGCATTCGGGTACACGCAAGACATCACAACGTTCGCCGACGATCTGAGTTCGAACTACAACAGCCTTCAAGTGTCGGCGCAAAACCGGCTGTCGGCGTGGTACTCGATCACAGCCCAATACACCTACTCGAGGGCGATCAATTCCGGGGATGATTCGCGCGAATTCAATCCGTACGATCTGGCGGCAGATTACGGACCCGCGGGGTTTGATCGCACGCAAGCGTTCTCGCTGGGGCACGTTCTCCAGATACCGGTGGGGCGCGGCCAGCGTTACCTGCAGAACATGAGCCGGGGCGAACAATTGATCCTGGGCGGGTGGCAATTCACGGGTCTGACGAATGCGTACACTGGGCGCCCGTACACGCCGATCTATGGCACCACGACGTCGCTTAATTCGAATTTCCCACTAAAAGCATTTCAAATTGGCGATCCGAACGCGAATATCCCGGCGGGCCTGCAATTCAACCCAGCCGCTTACGTTCCGATCGCCACTGTGCTTAGCGATCCAAGCTATGCCTTTCAGGAGGGGAATGCGGGACGCAACTCACTCCGAGGTCCCGGCTTTTTTGAAGCCGACTGGGCGCTTGGCAAAACGTTCAAGCTAACGGAGCGCCAGTCGCTGGCCTTCGCCTGGCAGAATTTCAATGTATTCAACAAGGTGAACCGCGGCCTGCCGGTGAACGACTTAACCAGCAGCAACGTGGGAACCATCACGAGCCTGGAAACATTCGCTTTGCCACGAACTATGCAGTTCAGCTTGAGATACACCTTCTAGCCAACGCGAAAGCGAGTCACGAGGCATCTTTCAAGGTGCTTCGTGACTTGTCTTTTCCTTCATGGAGATCAGGGAAGGGTCAGATCCTGCCTGCCGGGCTTGAGATCGTATTGCTTATTTTTCCAGTCGAGCTTTCCGGTTAATCCGGGAGGCAACTCTATTACCGTACGGACTCCGTTTCCTGTTTGCCGGTAAGAGGCACGAATTGAGCCCGCCGGATGAGGCATAGAGGCCTCCAACCACCATAAGCCACCGAGATGCGGCTGAATACGTACCGTTGCGAAGCCGGGCGAACCGGGCCGGATTCCCGCAAGCATGGTCGTCAAATCATATGCGGGATGCGCACTCCAGGCGTGTGTGTCGGACCGGGTTGGATCGGCGAATTCCGGGGTCGTCGTCAACCCCTTGCCTGGCATGTGTCGCCACGGCTCGAGCGTGCTCAGGTACAGATCTCCAACTCCAGCGTGGTCTAATGCCCGGGTGATGTAGAACTGGAAGAAGTAAGAAGCCTGGGTTAGGTTCGCGACTCTGGGGTCCAACGTCTTTTGCATCACTGCCGACTGGTCCTTCAGAGGAACGGCATCGGCTAGCACCGCAAATGAATTCGCCTGCTGGCTGAACTCTTTCTGATCTGGAGTATCGGCGATCAACCCTAGTTGCGCATTCCAGCACAGCTTGTACACACTTTCCGCGGCCGCGTGGGCTTGCTCGCGATAGTGAGCCGCAATGCTCGGCTCTCCCAGGCTTTCTTCCATCTCAGCGGCGTCGTGCAGCGAAGTAGCGTAGAGCAGAGTGAGCAAGGAAGACCGGCCCTCGTGATCTACCGGGGGAAATTCCTCATTACCGGGCACCCAATCCATGAATTCCCAGTACGGTAAAGGTCCGAGGAAGCCATCGCTGCGCTGGTGCCGCTGGAACCAAGCAAGGACGGTGCGAGTGCCGGGTAGCAGGTCCCGAACGAATTGCGCATCCGGCCGATACATCCAGTAGTCGTGAAGCATGCTCACATAAATCAACGAGAAGGGAGGAATCAACTGGGTCAGCGAGGTCGGATAGCGGCTTTGGGTGATGCCCTGGGGAATTCGAGAGGCATCGAACGCGAGCAAAGCTTGCCGCGCCAACCGGTCATCGCCGCTTACAGCGTAAGAAATCAGTGCCTGGATGCGCGTATCTCCGACGTACTGAAGCTGCTCCCAGTACGCTGTATCCATGTATGTGTCATGCGCATCGAGCCGCGCGGTGCGCCAAGAGATCTCGCGAATCTTCGCCAGATCAGGGTCGCTCGATGAAAATTCGCCCTCCTCCCGAAACGGATAGGCTGAGTAAAACGTCTTGAACGCCGAAAGGGTCAGCGGCTGGTCTGCGGTGTGGATGTGGAACTCGACGTACCGCCAAGTCCGCCACCATAGCGGCGCGAATGTTCGCGCGTCCGCTCCGTCAGGAATAAATTCATCGGTCAATCCAAGGGCGACCCGGTCAGCGACTTCATTACGATCGCCGCGATGCTGCTTATCGTCGTACAGCGCCTCAGCGTACACGGCCTGGATCTTGGCGCCGCGTCCGCTGCTGACAGTAAGTTGAGGATAGGCACATAAGACAGCGCCCGCGTCGAGCAGCACGCGGGCGTCAGTATTGGCGGGAATCACAAGGGGAGAGTGGGGAAAGGACGTCTCCGTGCCGAGCGTCGATCGAACAACATGACCGGATGGCACTTCGCGGAACTCCATCGGAGGCAACGGGTCCCGGACGAGCCACCATCTCAAGTCTCCGCCGCGGATCGCTGAAACGGCCAGGCTACCGTGAGGGAAAATCGATTCTCGCATCGCCGGAGCGGCCTTGAGCCACCGAGAGGAGGCGGAATTCGGCTGCATCCACTCCCAGTCATACCGTGTGCCATCGATGCGCTCTCCGGGCCCGGCGGCATAGTACTGCCACAATCCGGAAGAGATTGCGCGTCCGAAAGAGTGGCCTTCTTCCTGCTCGACTTCCCATGTCGCGTCAGTGTTTGCTGCTGCCTCGAGCTTTGTGTCGCCCTCCATGAAAAAAGCGAGCCGGTCAGAGATTTGGGCGATCGGAGCATAAATACCAAACTGCCAGACGTTGGCCGCGATCATGTTCTTTCCCGCGATGAGGAAGGGCGCCAAGTCGAAGGATTCGTACCGCCAATGACGGAAGTCGGCATGGGCAGGGCCTTCCCCCACACGCTGGCCATTCACAAATAGGATGAAGCGATTGTCAGCACTGACGTGCACCATGAACCGCTCAGGACGGCTTTCAAGTTCGAGAATCTTGCGGAAGTGGAAGACTCCAGCCTCGCGAAGTGCGGCAGTCGGATGCGAGATCCACTGAGCGGTCCAGACGGCGCGATCGACAGAGTCTTGCCCCAGAACAATCGGGGCAAGCAGGAAACATAGAACCGCTAAGAATATCCGGGGACGTTTATGGCGGCGCATCAAAGATTGAAGAATCGGTTCAGGCGTAGGAGATGGCACTCTTTGTGCGTCCCGCGCGCTCTTTAGCGGCCCGCTCCGTGTAGCCGCTCTGGCGAAAAGCCTGAAGAGGATCGGCAGCAAGTCCGCGCCCTTCGCGCCATTGCCGCAGTTCCGGACGAACATCGGTTTCAAAGGCGTCCTTCAGAACATTCTCGGCATCGATCAGCCGGTGCTCATTGCGCGCCTTCTCCAACGCCTCATGATCGATCAAAGCCGCTTTGGCATATAGCAATTGCGCAGTCATCACAGTTTGAATCATCGCTTCGATTTTATTTTTCAGGTTGTGGCTCTGGTCGACCATGTAGGCGATATCGGCGCTTCGGGCAGTTTCCCATTCGTAGTGGCGAATTTCGGCGAAGATGCGGAATATCTGATACGGATCAATCGAACCCAGCGTCAAGTCGTCGTCGGCATAACGCCGATCGTTGAAGTGGAAGCCGCCAAGCATATCTTCGCTGAGGAGCCAGGCAACAATCTGCTCGATGTTCTGGCCCTGATAGTGATGTCCGGTGTCGACCAGCACGCGGGCTTGTGGTCCCGCAGAACGCGCCAGAACCAGCGCCATGCCCCAATCAGCAACATCGGTGTGATAGAACGCAGGCTCGAAGGGTTTGTATTCGACCAGCAACCGTTGTTGCGGTCCGAGGGCCGTGTGTACAGTCCGCAGACCCTCACTCATCCACTGTTTCCGCTTACGGATGTTCGCTGTCCCCGGATAGTTTGACCCGTCGGCAAACCAGGGCGCGACATCGCGGCAGCCGAGTTCCTTTGCCCAGTGAACAGAGTCGAGGATGTGATCGAGGGCCTTCTTCCGGACTTCCGGGCGCTCGTTGGCGAGCGATCCATGCTTGTATTCCTGATCCTGAAATACGTTGGGATTGATCGAACCCGGCCGGACTCCGAACTGATCGGTTAGCTTTCGAACTTCTTTCAAGTCCGTTCCTGCGGGCAGGTCCCACTGCACGTGAAGAGCAACCGTCGGGCACACGCCGGTCAAGGAGTGCACCTGGCCAGCGTCGGCAAACTTTTCGGCGAGGGTGCTGGCCGCGCTGTCTTGCAGGAACTTTCCGAAACGCGTGCCGGTATCGGCGAAACCCCAGGATGGAAGTTCAATTCGAAAAGAATCCAGCGCCGAATGAATCTTGGTGCCGACCGTCATCGCGCCCTCCGTTCCGCACAAATATATACCGTCGGAGGATTTTTCGGTTTGGGGGTCACGGCAATCGCCGGGCAGCCCAGGTAGTCATCCAGGTGTTCTGACGGTGAGTTTTCCGGCTTTGTCAGGTTCGAGGTAGGCCCATGGCAGCTTAGGGTCGTGAGTGAAGACCGTCAACCACTTGCCGGGAATGGACTCGGCATAATAGCGTTTTTTGCTCTCGATCGTTTGTAGCGGGTAGAGATCGAACGACATTCCCCACGCAATGTCGATGTGGGCCGAGGTTGGAATGAGGTCTGAAATATAGCAGGCAGTCATTGGCCCGCTTCGAATGATGACGGCCAGCATGTGCGCGGTGTGCCCGGGAAAGTTGCGTACTGAAATTCCTGGAGCTATCTCGTCACCGCCCTCCAACAGCGTCATCTGGCCGCTTGCGACCAGCGGATCGTAGTTATCCGATATGTAGCTGATGGAATCACGCTCACTGGGGTGACGCGCATACTGCCACTCCCCTTCTGGCGCATAGTATTTCGCCCTCGGAAAAGTGGGCACGATCTTTCCGCTCTGCCCGCGTGACGTGTTCCATCCGCAGTGATCGAAGTGCAAATGTGTGTTTATGACAACGTCAATGTCTTCTGGAGAGATCCCGCCCGCGGTCAGATTCTTGAGCAGTTCTGCGGGCTGGCCATAAAACTTGATCATGCGATCAGAAAGCTTGCTGCCGATTCCGGACTCGATCAGCACATTCTGCTTGCCGGTGCGCACCAGAAGCGAGTTCAGCCCGGCGCGGACGTAATTGTTCTGGTCGGCCTCCATTTTTCGCGACCACGCAACCTTGGGTATGACTCCAAAGAAAGCGCCGCCGTCCAGATGATAGATGCCGTCGGAAAAAACGCTCAGTTCAAAGTCACCCAGCGAGAGCCTATGCATATTTTGAGTTTGCCATACCGTCAGGACTCGGAGGGGGACACTTGAACGCAAGCAGAGTTTCGGCAGATTTCACTGGTCAGCCGGAAAAATCCACAGGCCTTAGTGCCGAGGCTGTGACATATGACCTTGCGGCATCATTTTCGATTGTGGCATTTTACGCGACGGCGACGCCGTGGCAGAACTCTCGAGAATCTAACCCAAGCCCCTTCTTTTCAATGCCTTGCTTCGTAATTCGCTAGGCACCGACCGATACGACTATTGGATTATCTTCACGATTGCGGCTCTTAGCTGGTCGTAAGGCAAAGCGCCCGGGTGATACATGGCAACTTTGCCACTGCGATCTAACAGGACCAGAGTTGGAGTGGTCGAAGCTCCATAAACATCAAAGTTGTACTTGCTCACAGGAACCGCCATGTCGAGCAAACCGGAGTAGAAGCGGTGGCGCACGGCGTCGATGTACATCATTTCGTCGCTGGGCGACGCGTGCTCAATCTGAGCAGTGTAGCCGTACAGGCGCGTGGGCCCAATCACGGTAAGTCCTTTCGAAGCGAATTCGGACCGCAACTGAGTGATGATCGGGGCTTCCGCTTTGCAATCTCCACACCAGTGCGCCCAAAAGAACAGAAGGACGGGGTTTCCCTTCATCTGCGTGGGTGAGGGCAATTTTCCGCCGAGTGACTCGTCGGATCGCAGTGCCGGAGCCGGCTTGCCCTGGAGTGAAAGCAGGTTCAGGTTCTTTTGCAGCCTGGCTCGGATCGAGGTTTTCCCGTACTCCTGCAATGCGGTCTGCAGCAGTGCAGTCGCCTTTGCGCGCTGACCGCGGGCAACCAGCACTTGAGATTGCACCTCGAGAGCCGCTCCGAGCGCGAGCGGCATATGGGGGTCGGCGTCGAGAGGGCGAGTCTTCAACTGTTGCACGATGAGCTCTTTGGTCCGACGTGCGTACATGGATGCCTGATCGTACTGATGCTGGTCCAATGCGGCTCGCGCCAGCCATGAATAAGCGTCCAGATATTCGCCGGTCACGCCACTCGCGTTGCGGTACGCGTCCAATTGGGACTGCGCGGCAGAAAAGTTGTTCTGCGAGAGCGCAACTCGCACGTCTTCCACAATCCCAGCCCAAGCGGAAGTTGAAAGAATTGTCAGGAGCAACGAAAACGGAAAAATTCGATGAAGCATGTCCAAATGATGAGTGTTTTTCGAAAAAGTGGCAAATTCGTATCCAAAGGAACTAACAAGGGAAGGATAACGTACTTATTTTCATCAGATTACAGACAATGCCTGACGAATTTTGTAGCTATTTTGGTGCATTTCCTCTATAATCAGCGTGCGTTTGATCTTTAGAGTTCCTTCGCAGTACTCAGCATCTCCGCTTAACCCAGCGCGTGACCTGCCTGCAGAAGACCCGAAAAGTTTCAGCGCTATATCAACAACAAAGGAACAAAGCACCAACATGGAAACAGGAACAGTGAAGTGGTTTAACGACGCCAAGGGCTATGGATTCATCAGCCGCCAGAACGGTGAGGATGTCTTCGTGCATTTCTCCGCGATCCAGGCGACCGGATTCCGCAGCCTTCAAGAAGGGCAGCAAGTTCAGTTTGACGTGGTCAAAGGCCCCAAGGGCTGGCAGGCAGAGAACGTCAAGGGTGTCTAACCCGCTTCACAAGCAAAATCCGCATGAGGGCGGCCAGCGATGGCCGCCCTTAGTGTTTTTGGGTTATTGGGGCTGATTTCTCAGCAGGACGACGTCCGAGTCGGTATGTCCGCGAGCCAGCGCCAATTTCTTTCCGTCGGGAGACCACTGAAAGGCGCTGATGTGCTCAGATTTGAAAGGAGTCATCCATTTCCCTGCCGAGCCATCAAGGGGCTGCCGCCAGACATTGTCAACGCCGTTCTCTCGAACCACGTAATCGATCGCTTTCCCACCCGGCGCGTATTGGATCTTTCCTTCGTACGGTTTCTGCAGCGTGATTTCGTGCCGTACTTGGGAGCTGTCGGATGCCACTTCTACCACTCTTTCTCGATGACCTTCGGAATGACTCACGGTAGCCAACAAGACAGAGGCCCCATCCGGTGAAACGTCAAACTTGCTTTCGGCCGGCAGATCGGAAACCTTTTGTGGTGTCCCACCAGCAAGAGGGGAGCGCATCACCAGCTTCGTGCTCAAGTCCTGGAAGTAGACCCAGTTCGAGTCCGGCGAGCACTCGGCGAAATAATCGAGAGAGCCGTTAGTCAATTGACGGGCGTTTTGCCCCGCCGCGTCCGTAGTCCATACCGAAATATGCCGGTTCTCTGGAACGTATCTGGAGAAAACGAGGCGTCCGTCATGGCAAGATTGCTGCTGGAACTCGGGCACAGCCGGGTCGACGCCCAAGCTGGACTGCGCTCCGGTCTCCGGATCGATCAAGCGGAGCCGGTAATCCTTGTCAGTGAGCAGCTTGCCGTCAACCGTCCACGAAATCGTAAACTCTTCACTGGCTTTGGCGACACTCTTCAGATCTCCGACGGGATTCATGACTTGCACATCCCAATGCTGCTCGCTTGCGACAGCGGCGAGGATTGGCACTGTACGTGCCATGCTGATGGAGGCATAGTTGCCGGCGTCACGAGTGACCGGAGTGACCACCACATCCGGATACGAGATACGCACAATCTGATTGCGCTGAAAATTCGAGCTCGCATCCCGGAGGAGGGCTAGAATGCCACTACCGTCTGGCAGCCACTCGGGACGCGTAACGACGCTCTCGCTGCGCAGCAGCCGCTTTCTCTTGCCACTCGACACGTCGAGAACATCAAACCCCGACAAGGCCCCTTGTGGTTGAGCCAAATAGCAGACGATCGCTTTGCCATCCGGCGACCACGCCGGGTATTCGAGGTATTCGTCGGTTCCGCTGGATAAAGAAGTTTCCCCCCCGCTCTGCAGGTCTTTGACGATCAGCTGATACATGCCGGGCTTCGGGTTGTCATATCGCATGAAGGCGGCCCTGGTGCCGTCGGGAGATAAGGTCACATTCGAGTCCACGTCTTCGGCTAGCTTCTCGGGAGTTCCTCCCAATAACGGGGCCCGATAGAGAAACTGCAATTCGTCGTTTCCAGGATCGCTACGAACGAAATAGAAATAGTTTCCGTCCGGCGCAAAGCGAAGGCCGTTGTAGTGGACGTTCGCAGGCGGCTGCACCTGGGTCATGCTGTTGGTTGGAACATTCCTCAGCCAAAGGCTGGCGAGCCCGTTCTCCAGCATAAGAGTGAGAATGTACTTCCCGTCCGGCGAGATTGCGACGAGCGACGCGGTTCCAGAATCAGTGACCTTGATGATCGAAAAATTTTGGAACAAAGTGGATGCCGGACGGGCCACGAAACTCCGGATCCGGTCTGCCAGCAGAGCGGCGACCGCGAGCGCAACCAGGAGCAAAATTCCCCATTTGCGCTTGTTAGCGGGCGCGACCGCGCTGGAAGAAGCGGCAGCAGGCTGCGCCGCGTCTACCGCTATATTCGGTGTGCCGGCGGGTATCACGTCGCCGGAGCTGGCCCGAGGTACTTTGCGGCCTGACTCAATGTCGCGTTTCAGACGTTTTAGATCGCCCCGTAGATCGGCTGCCGACTGATAACGCAGATCGCGATCCTTCTCCAAGAGTTTCTGGATGATCTCCTCAAGCTTCTGTGGAGATGAGGGATTCAGCCGTGTCGCCGGTACCGGATCCAATTCAAGAATTGCGTGAAAAACAACGGCAGAGGTCGCACCGGCGAAGGGAAGCTTCCCGGCCGCCATCTGGTAGATCACAGTACCGAGCGAAAAAAGATCTGTCCGCGGATCGAGCTCCTCTCCGCGCGCCTGCTCCGGGGACATGTACGAGACGGTTCCAACAGTGACGCCGCGACTGGTCAGATTGGCGGGAGCTGGGGAGTCCTGGGTCGCGCCGATGGTCGTCATCTGCAACTCGGGACGCGTAAGTTTAGCCAAACCAAAGTCGAGGACCTTCGCTTGGCCGCGTTGCGTCAGAAAAATGTTCGCCGACTTTATGTCGCGATGGATGATGCCCTTGGCATGTGCGGCATCGAGTGCATCCGCCAGCTGAATGGCAATCTCGAGCAGCCGGTCCACCGGCAGAGGTCCTGACACCAGCTTTTGATCGAGGCTTTGCCCCTCCAGCAATTCCATCGCGATGAAGGATTGGTTTTCGCCATTGGCGGCAGCTCCGCTTTCTACCGCGTAAACGGTGCATATATTCTGATGGTTCAGGGCCGAGGCAGCGCGTGCTTCCAGTAGAAAACGATCCAGCGCGTTCTGCTCGCGGGACAATTCCGGGGGCAGGAACTTCAGAGCAACCTTGCGCCCAAGTGTCAGATCCTCCGCTTCATACACAACGCCCATGCCGCCGCTGCCCAAACGGCTGATGACGCGATAATGCGAGATTGTCTCGTTGATCATGAACAACCGGGAGTCGGAATTTCTCAATCTTAGGCGGGACGTACTACACCGTCAAACCCGCCGATGCGGCTTCGCGCGTTCTCACCAGCGTGACTCGGGCAGAAAATCTTGTTTTTGATTCGCTGAAACTGCGGCGCGTCTTAGGTTTCGCTTACAGATTCGACGAACTTGAAGAATTGTTCGACCCGGGTAACCTTGAGCGCATCGCGAACGCGATTGCTGACTGCAACGAGAGTGAGGCTACGCCCGGAATTCTGCCGGGTGACGTAGGCGCCCACCAGAGCACCGATACCAGCCGAGTCGACATAAGGAACATCGTGGAAGTCGATGATGAGGGCCTGGGATTGATCTGCGCGAACCATGGACTGAAACTGGAACATCGTGGTCAGTACAAGGGGTCCATTCAGGGTCAGAATGCGCTGCCCCGGCTGGCTGCCAGCCTGGTCAGTGATGTGGAGGGTGTTGTTCTGAGGCATGCAGGTGATATTAACCTGCGCGTAACAATGCAAGTGTTAAAACGGAGTTAATTCTGCCGCATTTGCTGCGCCTCGCGATGGACAGCGTGCTCATTCTCGAGGCGATCGACCATGTTCTTAGGCATTTCTTTCAGGAGTTCAAGCACAGCGGCGTTTGTCCAGCCGAATCCCACGACATTCATCTCGTAGCCCAGTTCTACATGCGATTCGGAAGAGCGCGTGACAACGTTGTATTTCTCGCGAATAGTACCGTCGCGACGAAAGTTTTCTGCCACCATCGAGACAAATTCGTAGGAGATACGATCTGCGTCGGCATTAAATCCGTAACGCCTTAACCCAATGACTGCCAGCATCTCGATATTTCCCCAGCCATAGGGAAGATCCCACTGGGCTCCGGTGTCGTCCGTGCTCATGGCTACGCCACCAGCTCGCTCAAATGTATTCAGTTTGCCCGCTACCAACTTTGCCTGCTCGGCGGTGGCAAGTCCGGCCCACAATGGGTAAAACGTCGAGGCGTAACGGTACTCGGACATTCGTTTCGCATCGAAGTCGTAGTCGAAGAACAGGCCCTGGGTTTGATTCCACAGATAGTGCGTGATGAGCTGCTTGCGCTTCGCAGCACGCTGACTCCAGGTTTGTGCGTCGGAAACCCGGCCGAGCCAGCGGCTGATCTGTTCCAGATCTTTCTCATTTTTGTAAAGTAGACTGTTCAAGCAGACCGGCGCATAGTGATGCGTGGCCGCCCCAAACGGACCGAAGCGAAAGCTCACGTCAAAGCCTGACTCCCGCATGGAGCGATCGCCCTTATAGTAGTCCGCGCTCAGTTTGAATTGCCGGGGTTTATCGCATGACCGATTGTTTTCGGATTGCGCTCCTTCACAAACTTCGAGCGAATAAACTGAACCGGCCGCAGGCTCGGCCGAATGCAGATCCGACGCAACGATATATTCGTTGGCGACCGCCGGATGGAAGAAAAAGTACTCGGCTACTTTTCGATAGAACCTGGTCTCGTCCTTGAGCGCTTCGGCAGGCGGCCCATCTCCGAAGTCGTAATAACGTGAGAGCCCAGTACTCCCCGCCAGATGCGGGAGGCTCGTCCACATTTTGTAATCTTTTTCGAGATCGGAATACGCGCGCTCCAACCAGGCTCGATCTGGTTTCGCTCCCGATTGCTGCAAAGCCCGATAAACATCGACAACCATCGAACTGACAAACGGTGGCTGCGAGCGAGTCAGATAATAGGTTCGATTCGCATTGAGCATCGCGCCGTAGTTCTCAATCTCGAAGAAGAAATTTTCCACCATGCTGCGCGCCAGCTCCACCCGTCCGGCTTGCAGAAGGCCACGAATGATGAAATAACTGTCCCATCCGTACATTTCGTTGAATCGCCCGCCTGGCACGACGTAGTTGTTCGGAAGATAAAGCAGACCGGATGGTTCGAGGTTGGTGGTGATCTCGCCCAGCCGATCGATTCGCTTCGGCAAATGCTCGACGTGCACTTTGCAGAGAGATGTCAGTTTTTCTACAGCGTGGGGTTCGGCGAACCCAGCGGGCAGGTAGAGAATTGACGGCTCCGCGATTTTCGGGTCAACGAGCGTCTGGCAGTCTTCCATGGAACGCGTCAGCGTGCCCCAGGCGGAATCGATGTATTGCAGCAGGGGCTTGAGTCCTGGCCGCTCGGGGTCCGCTTCGATGCGAGGCGCATTCGATAGAAATGCCGCAACAAAAACAATGAACAACACGCGGCGCCAAGATCGAAGAAATCGGGGAAGGGATATCATCGAAATTCGGTTGGATGCTCAGAGGCGATTAACAGGCGGCAGGAATAAAACCCCTCCACTTCATCGCACTCGTTTATTCTATGCAATCGGGTTGTTTCGCTGAGGGGTGCGCAATTGATCCGATTACAAGTAGTGCTTCGTCTATTTGCTTTCTCAATCGCTTTTCTCACAGTCACTGCGTGGTCCCAGGTTCCTGAGAAGACCTATCAGGAGTTGCAGTGGCGAATGATTGGGCCCTTTCGCGGCGGGCGGACCCGCGCTGCGTGCGGTGTTCCTCAGCAGCCCAACGTGTTCTACGTAGGCCAGGTCAATGGTGGCGTGTGGAAGACCGATGATTACGGGCGTACCTGGAACCCAATCTTCGATCACGAATCTTCGCAATCGATCGGCGCCATCGCGGTTGCGCCTTCGGATCCGAACATTATTTACGTTGCCAGCGGTGAGGGCCTTCACCGTCCCGACCTATCTGTTGGCAATGGCATTTACAAATCGACCGACGCCGGCAAGAGCTGGACGCACCTTGGGCTGGAAGACGGTCAACAGATTCCCGCGCTCGCCGTTGATCCGCGCGACCCGAACCGCGTGTTCGCTGCCGTGCTTGGGCATCCGTATGGACCCAACCAGGAGCGCGGGCTCTATCGTTCGACCGATGGCGGGCAAAAGTGGCAAAAGGTGCTCTCGAAGGATGAGAACACCGGCGCCTCCGATGTGGAGATCGACACTTCGAATCCCGATACCCTCTACGCCTCGATGTGGGAGGTCCGTGAGGGCCCGTGGGAGGACGGCAACGAATTCAACGGCGCCGGAGGCGGGCTCTTTAAGTCCACCGATGGTGGCAGCACCTGGCATTCCCTGACGAATGGCCTCCCCAAGGATCTGTCGCAGATTTACGTTGCCATCGCGCCCAGCGACTCGCGGCGTCTCTATGCCACTCTAAGCACAGCCGCGGGCAAGCTTGGCGTGTATCGATCGGACGATGCCGGAGATAATTGGACGCAAATCACAGACGATGCCCGGCCTGCCGGGCGCATCGGCGGTGGGGATCTTCCAATCCCAAGAGTCGACCCGAAAAATTCCGATTTGATTTATGTCGCAAGCACCGTAACGATGAGGTCTAGCGATGGGGGCAAGACGTGGTCCGGGTTCCGTGGGGCTCCCGGCGGGGATGATTACCAGAACCTGTGGATCAATCCTAACGACAGCAGGATCATCCTTCTGGTCAGCGACCAGGGGGCATTGATCACCGTCAACCGAGGAAAAACCTGGAGTTCATGGTACAACCAGCCGACGGCACAGCTCTATCACGCCATCGCCAGCAATTCCTTTCCCTACCGCGTCTGCGCGGGTCAGCAGGAGAGCGGCTCAGTCTGCATCTCAAGCCGCGGCAATGATGGCGCAATCACGTTTCGCGACTGGCATCCCGTGGGCGTGATCGAGTATGGCTATGTCGCTCCCGATCCCTTGAATGAGGACATCATTTACGGCGGCGGAAGGAGTGAAGTCTCGAAGTTCCACTGGTCGACTGGCGAAGTTCAGAACGTGACACCAATCCCGTTGCGAAGCACGAAGTACCGGACAAACAGGACTGAGCCGCTGATGTTTTCGCCGATCGATCCGCACACGTTGTACTACGCGGCGAACGTTCTGTTCAAGACGACCGACGGCGGCAATTCCTGGCAAACGATCAGCCCTGATTTGACCAGGGAAAACCCGGGGGCACCACAAAGCGTTGGCACATTGTTCAATGAGGGCATGGACAAGCGCCGTGGCGTGATCTATGCGTTAGCTCCATCCTTCAAAAACATTACAACTCTGTGGGCGGGTACTGACGACGGTAAGCTCTGGATCACACGTGACGGCGGAAGAAACTGGTCCGACATAACGCCGAAGGAACTTACGGCATGGAGCAAGGTGACACAAATCTCGGCGTCGCATTTCGACGATCAGACGGCCTACGCGTCAGTGAGCCGATTCCGTGTCAATGACATGCGCCCATACCTCTATCGAACCCACGATAGCGGGAAGTCTTGGCAGCAAATTACCACCGGCCTTCCGGATTTTGGTCCCGTTGATACTGTGCGCGAGGATCCTGTCCGCAAAGGACTGCTTTTCGCCGGAACAGAGAATTCAGTCTGGGTGTCGTTTGATGATGGAGACCATTGGCAGTCGCTGCAATTGAATCTTCCGCACACGTCGATGCGCGATCTTTGGATCCACGAAGATGACCTGATTGTCGCGACGCACGGACGATCGTTCTGGATCCTCGACGACATCGCACCGTTGCGTGAGGCTTCCCGGGAACTAGCGGGGTCCGTTCATCTTTTCCACCCCGCGTCCGCCTACCGTGTTCAGCGCGATACGAATTCTGATACGCCTTTACCGCCGGATGAGCCGATGGCGGCGAATCCGCCAGATGGAGCGATTCTCGACTACTACCTTGGAGCGTCAGCGGGATCCGTTGTGCTCGAGATTCTGGATGCGAAGGGAGAGGTTGTTCGCCGCTTCACTAACACCGACAAGCCCGATATCACTGAAGAACAACTGCAAAAGCAGGTCATCCCGCTGTACTGGGTGCGTCCGGCAAAAACTCTTTCGACGGAGCCAGGAATGCACCGCTGGGTTTGGGACTTGCATTATCCTGCGCCGACTGTAACGCGTCACGAATACCCCATCGCGGCAGTGCCGCACGACACGCCTCGGTATCCTCTTGGTCCCACCGTGCTTCCAGGAAAGTACACCGTGCGACTTAGGGTTGACGGAAAGAGCGAGAGCGAGCAGTTAACGGTCAAGATGGATCCGCGTGTGAAGACATCGGCAGGGAGCCTGGAGGGTAAGTTCGCTGCGGAACGCCGGCTGGCTTCTTTGCTCAGCGAGTCATCGAAGGCCGTCCTAGAGGGCGAGTCGATCCGCGGTCAACTCGAGAAGATCCGAGGGCAAGCAAACACACCAGACGTCATCGAGGCTTTCGAGAAGAAGCTCGATGCGGCGCTAGGAGCGTCCGGCGGACCCTTCGCCCCGCCCTCTTCCGAACTGACACCTTCTCGTCTGGCTGGAGAGTGCGGAAGCCTGTATCAGCAAATCTGGCAAGCCGACCGAGAACCGACCGCTTCACAAAAGGAAGCTTTAGCCACGATTGAGCGAGAGCAGGCTTCGGTGCTCAAGAAATGGAGCGACTTCAAGGCGGCGGAGCTCCCGTCTCTCAATCGGCAGCTCAAGGATTCCAATCATCCCGAAATTCAAGCAGACCCCGATCCGCGTCATGAAGAATCGCAGTTAGACGAGGAGTAGGATCGGATGGCCGCAGTTTCATAGCAGCTGAACTGCCCGGCGCAGGTCGGCTGCGATTTTTTCCGGATCCATCCCAGGCGGGAAGCTGAGCGGTCTGCCAATCCGCACGCAGATCGTGTTAGGCCGCACGAAGCGCTGGCCACGCTTTCTCGGCTCAAATAGTCCGTCAATCCGCATCGGCAAAACGGGAATACCCAGATTCTGAGCCAGCAAGCCGATTCCTGACCGGAACGGATTCATCTCGCCTGTGGTTGTGATGCGCCCCTCGGGAAATACGAGGATGCTATAACCCCGGTCGACCGCCTCCCCCGCGTAGGCAAAGCTGCGGCGGAATCCGGCTTCGCGTGGGAGGGGAAAGAGATTCAGCAGCGAGACGCCTAAAATCCATTTCGCGCGATCGTAGATGCGCAGGAAAAAGTTCCGGTCCACTGGTGGGGTATGCAAAGCTTCGAGCGCTTCGCCACCGGCAGCGGTCGCAAGCCGGTGCCGGAAGCGCGCCGTCAGCGCTGTCAAAATGAACCCCGGATCAATATCCGCTACGTGGTTGGAAATCACCAGTAGTGGCCCCTTGAGTTCGCGAAGATTTTCCCGCCCCATGATTCGAGGCCAGCTGAGGACGATGATAGCCGGCCACATCAACAGATAGTGTATGCACAGTCGAAATGCTCGGACAGGCCAGCGCAGGGCCCACCATGGATAATGATAGCCCGTGGCCGGCGGGGTTTCGCCACGCAGCATGCCCTCCAGATCACCAACGGTCCGAATCGAATTGAAGCGAGTTTCGCTGAGGTCGATCTGATAGCGATCCTCGAGTGCTCCCAGCAGTTCCACTCGGTCGAGAGAACTCAGACCAAGATCAGAATCGAGACTGGAGCTTGGACTCAGCCCCTTAGCAGGTCGACCCGAAATCCTCTCGATCAGTGAGCTCAGAGCACTGCCATTCAACCTGTTCGCTGTTATTGAAGCCTCATCTAACGTCGGCTCCCGCTCCTGCAGTCGGTCCCGGGCGAACTCCGCGATCACGTTCCTCTTCGCTTTCTGCGTGTTGGTCCGAGGGAAATCGTCCTGAGGCCATTCCAGCCACATCCGTATCCTTTGGTAGTCCGCAAGAGATTGATTGGCACGCTGTACGACATTTGCCAATGGTTCGTGGTCACGCAAGATGACAACAGCACATGGTTCGGCGTTGCCGTCCCGGTCGATGGCGACGACCGCACAATCCTTCACCTCGGGCTGTCTACGCAGCGCGGCTTCGAGATCCTCAGGATAAATATTTGTGCCCCCCGGGGTGACGATGACTTCCTTCTTTCGGCCTTTGAAATAAAGATTCCCGGCTTCGTCTAGCCCGCCGATGTCCCCGGTGCGATACCAGCCCTCGTCATCGGAGACGGCTTGAGAGCCCGCCGGATCCCAATAGCCAGATGTCACAGCGCCGCCTCTGATCAGAATTTCTCCATCGGCAGCCAGCTTCACTTCCCGCCCTGGCAGTACCTTCCCGATGGAACCTCTTCCAGTGCGGAAGGGATGATTCACACTGATCAGCGACGTAGTCTCCGTCAGTCCATAACCCTGAATGACTGCATACCCCAGTCGATGCCAGAATTCCTCGGTTTCGCGATCGAGTGCGGCTCCGCCAACGATGAAGGCCAAGAACTTCCATCCAAATTGCCGCCGAATCCGTCGAAACGTCCACCAGCGGCGGAGAAAGTGCTGATTGCTGGAAGCTTCGAAGCGCCGATGAAATTTTCCGGATTCCTTCCGATCCTCGATCTCGCGCTCGATCTTCTGCTTGAGGGACTGCAAAACGCGAGGCACGCTGACGAGCACCGAAACGCGCTCGCGGCGAATGGTGTACTGAATCTCCGAGGGCTTCAATTCGTCGAGGAAGATTACTGTCCCTCCGAGCAGCGGAGGCAGGAACATGCCCAGAAATTGTCCAAAAACATGGCTGAGAGGCAAGAGGCTCAGAAAACCCAGCGGATGCACTAAACGTTCATACTTCATGTATCTCTGCATCTCGCGCTCGAGAGGTGCGATGTTCGCGAGGATGTTGCCATGGCTGATCACAACCCCCTTCGGTTCCGCCGTCGTTCCCGAGGTAAACACGATCTGGACAGCATCATTTTTTTCCAGATGGATCTGCGGAGCACCGCATGGCGGTCGGGCCGTCAATTCTTCGAGATTGAACGTCTGTGCTGTACCCCCTGCGGCGCCGAAAGCTTGCAGGCTGGCGGGGAATCCCGCGAGCATCTTCGCCTGCACCTGCCGGAAAACTCTCCCCGCGAAATCAGCAGACGCCCCATCATCCATGGGAACTACGATCGCTCCGGAGAGCACGCATCCGAAAAAACATGCAACCCACTGGGCGCTGTTTCCCGCCCATAACATGACGCGATCGCCCTTTACAACTCCGTGAGATTGCAGAGTGCCCGCGAAGCTGTGAGCCATTCCCAGGACGTCGCCATATGTGAACGATTCCTTGCGATAACCACGCCGTTGGCGGTAGGCGCGCTGGCTACAATGGGCGCCGAAGGTCTGCAGAAAGAATTGGGCTATCGAATCAGCCATAATTGGCGGCGCGGCGATGCGCCTCTCCGGCGCTTCTTATTCAAGTGTATTGGAAACGTGGGGCCGCATCGGCCAAGGCAGACAGTTTCACAACTGCCCCAATCGTGAATACCAGCAACGCCGCGGAGTAAATTTGAAGAGCCATGTGCGTCGACCGGATGCTTTTTGGGACGCCGTTGTGTAGTCTGAGTCGGCCATGTTGGCGCTTAAACACCGGATTGGGCGCGGCCTGTCGGCAGCAGTTCTGACTCTTCTGGTCCTATTCCTCGTCTCATGTACACGCCCTCCCGCTTCAGAAAACCGAAGTGCGCTTCCATTCTCGGCGGCTCGTGATTTATCTCAGGACGAAGCCGCTGGAGGACACACCTTGCGCAAGCATGTGGGTCGAACAGATGCTGAACTCCGCGAGCGGCTGGAACGAGAACGCGACATTTCAGCGGCCTCTACGTGGAACGACCGGCAAAGCGCCGAGGCGGCGGTTGGAGCGGCGATCTCGGAGCAAAGCGACAAGATCACCCGCTGGCTCGATCGCGACCGGCATCCAAACCTTGTGCTCGACTATGACGGCGACTCATCGCACCCGTTCGGCCGTAGTCTGAGGCGGGGGCAAGACACGGTTCAACCGTGCGCCCAAGCCGTCATCGTCCTCAAGTGGGACCCGCCGAATAGTTATCACGTTCTCACCGCATATCCGGAGTGTCGACCATGAGTACGAAACGCCCGGCTAAGAAGCAGCCCGCTCCACAAACATCCGAAACGGCCAAGACCTTCTCGGCCGCGGACTATCCAGCACTGAGAAGATTTTTACGCGGATACTTTCATCAGGACATGAAGGACGAGTATGGCTCGCCGGAGGAAGCAGTGCGCGAATTCCGCGAGGACGCAGACGAGAAAGAGCGAGCGGAGGTGGCGGAACAGTGGGCTCGATTCCTAGACACGACGAGAGGACGATCGATCGAGGAGATTAATCGCCTCTTAACTGGCGAGTTGGGGAGCTCCTACGCGGTTACGCCGGAGTTAGCAGCGCAGATGTCAAAACTGCTGGGCCATTAGACGGGCACAGATTCCAGAGGATTCAGTTGATGTCTCGAATTGAGCAGGCGCCCGGGCCACGAGGGTCGCCGCAAGACCCGCACGGACCAGCCGAGGGTACCGGACCGGAAGAACTTTTGGCCGAGACGGCAAAGACGGAAAGCTGCGGTTCGAGTGTGGTGGCTTTACACTTCGGACAGCTGGCTTTTTCCTTCCCGTAAACCAGCGCTTCGAACTGATGATGGCATTCCCGGCAGATATATTCGTAAATGGGCATCGGAACTCCTGCTCGCACAGAAAGTCGCCACATGGCGCTCTCAAGCCTTGCTGCATTCCATCTTACTACGGCGATTCTCAACAGGGACTCGGTAATGAAGCCTATTCCGGAGTGAAATAGTCAATCGTCACCGGATTTTCGAAGAGCGAGTAATCTCTCGTCACGACAGTAATGCCGCTTTCAGTAACAAAGTAGCGTTGACGATCGGCTTCAGCGTCGTAACCGATCGTCGTGCCTTCGGGCAGGTGCACATCACGGTCGATGATGGCGCGACGAATGCGGCAATGGCGTCCCACTCCGACGTGTGAAAACAGTATGCTCTGGTCCACCTCGCAATAGGAATTGACACGCACATCTGGGGACAGCACGGAATTCTTTACCGTTCCGCCCGAAACGATGCATCCCCCAGACACGATTGAATCAAGAGCGGTCCCGGTGCGTCCTGCTTCGGCGAATACGAATTTCGCGGGCGGATACTGCCGCTGGTGCGTCCGGATCGGCCATTCCTCGTCATAAAGATTGAAAATCGGGGAAACCGAAACGATGTCCATATTCGCTTCGTAATATGCCTCGAGCGTGCCCACGTCGCGCCAATAAAGCGCTTCTTTCTTGTTCTCGTCGACGAAGTCGTAGGCGTAGACCCGGTAATCGGAGACCATCTTCGGCAAAATGTCTTTTCCGAAGTCGTGGCTGGATTGCGGGTTCTCCGCATCTTTCAACAAAACCGGAATGAGCACATCAGCATTAAAGATGTAGACGCCCATCGAGCCCGCGACCTTTTCAGGATTAATTGGAGAACGGAGTTTGGTCACCTTGGGCTTTTCTTCAAATCCATTAATGCGACCGTCTTTGTCGACGTCGACTACGCCGAAATGATGGGTCTGGTCTGGATCGATCTGAATGGTGGCAAGGGTAATGTCAGCAGCGGAATCCTGGTGCTGTTTCATCATCTTCCCGTAGTCCATCTTGTAGATGTGGTCACCGGAGAGAATCAGCACATGTTTAGGCTGCTCGGAGCCGATCGAGTAAATGTTCTGATACACGGCGTCCGCGGTGCCCTGATACCACTGGTCGCTTACGCGCTTCATGGGCGGGAGAACTTCGATGAACTCCCCCACTTCGCGGCCCAGAATGTTCCATCCCTCGCGGATGTGGCGATTGAGCGACAATGCCTTGTATTGCGTGAGGATGTATACGCGGCGCAGATCGGAGTTTAGACAATTGGAGAGCGTGATATCGATGATGCGATAGATGCCGCCAAAAGTCACCGCCGGCTTCGCGCGATCGCGAGTGAGCGGGTAGAGGCGCTCCCCAGCGCCACCCGCCAAGAGAACCCCGAGAGTATCTTTCATGCGGCCTCTCAGATCCCGCCCCCCTCGCAGGCGCGGAATCTCTGCCTTCAGCACGGGGAAGTGCCGAAAGAAAACAGTAGATGGTAGCACAGGCGGAACATACTGTAAGTCGCATCGAAACCGTAGGTTTCGGGGATGGCGACGGTATCCGTATAATGCCGACCGGGCCACGCTATATGGGACACAAAAAGAATCGTGCATCGAAGAGCGCAGGAATTCCGGCGCCATCCATGACACTCCGCACCGATAAAGCCTTGGGCATGCAGCGGGACATCACGCGGCGTGATTTTCTCAATTCATCACTGCTGGCGTCCGGTGGTTTACTCATGCGCGGCACATCGCCGATGCAGTTACGGCCTAACGCATCCGTGCGCTCTACAGACCAGCCGGAAGGCAACGATTGGACGGGGTATGGCGGAGTCGGCGACTATGCCAATTCCAATGGCAATACCTTTGCAGTTCTTGAGGCTGGACATCAGATCCGTGATGGAAAGTTCGAGAGCCTCCACGCGGAAGGAATCGACACCGGCGAAACTTATGACTGCGTGATCGTCGGCGGAGGAATCAGCGGGCTCGCGGGAGCCCTGAGTTTCCGGCGCAAGGCGGGGGAGAGCCAGACTTGCCTTGTGCTCGACAATCATCCGATTTTCGGCGGCGAAGCCAAACGCAACGAATTTCTCGTCGATGGACATCGGCTCATTGGGCATCAAGGCTCGGCCCTTTTCTGGACACCGTATCCTCACAGCTTTATCGGACGATTCTACGAATCGATTGGGTTGAAACCGCCACGTCTCGAGTATCAAAAGTGGCAGGGCCCAGCGCCAGAGATCCCGCTCACGACGACGCCCTATCTCAGCTCGGCTCCGTACGGCATGTATTTTGGAGCGAAATTTGGTCAGGCAAAAGGCCTGTGGTTTACCGATCTTAAGAATCTACAGGGAGCGCCGATCTCACCAAAGATGCGGGAAGAACTGATTCGGTATCAGGCAGCTGACCCATCGAAAGGACAAATCCCCCAATACCGCGGTGACGCCATTTCGCGTCGGCTTGACACCATGACGCTGGAAGAACACCTGATGGAGCGACATAGCATCAGTCGCGACACGGTGCGCACATTCCTCTCCGACGAGGGCGGCGGGTATGGGCTCGGCCCAGACGCACTCTCCGGATACACCGCGTATGCATTCAACGAACTTGGGCCCATCCCGGAAGAAGAGACTCATATGTTCCCTGATGGGAACAGCGGCATCGCCCGGCTGATTGTGAAAACCCTCATCCCGGAATCGATCGGAGGAGGCCATTCTCTCGAAGATGTCTGCCGCAACGGTGTCAATTTTGCAGCGCTGGATCGCGCAGGAGCGCTCACTCGAATCCGGCTGGGATCAACGGCGGTCTGGGTCAAGCATGAAGGCGAACCGGCAAAGTCCGAATTCGTAACGCTCGCCTACACATGCGGCGGCAAGACGTATCGTGTGAAAGCGCGGTCGGTAGTGATGGCCGGCGGAAGCTGGACCACGCAGCATATCGTCCGCGACCTTCCCGATGACCGCAAAGAAGCGTACGCACAGTTTTACCGCTCTCCTTGCATGGTGGCCAATATTGCGGTTCGAAACTGGCGATTCCTTTACAAGATGGGCATCTCTGGGTGCCAGTGGTTTGAAGGGCTTGGAAGTTACCTGCAAATCAGGAAGACGGCTCTCTGCGGCGCCGATTCGCCGACAATTGGGCCCGATTCTCCGGTGGTGCTTACGGTGAAAGTTCTGTACTCGTATCCGGGGAAAAGCGCGGAGCAACAGGGTCACATGGGGCGCGCGGAAATGATCTCAATTCCCTTCCGCGAATACGAACGACAGATCCGCCAGCAGTTCACCGACATGTTTGCGAGCTCCGGTTTCGATGCCGGTCGTGACATCGCTGGCATCATCCTGAACCGGTGGGGGCATGCCTATGCGAGCCCGGCTCCCGGCTTCTACTTTGGCAAAGATGGAAAGCCCGCCCCAGGGGATGTTCTTCGGGCGGCGCCGTTTGGGAGGATCGCATTCGCGAACACAGATCTTTCCGGCACGCCAGATCACAAGTCGTCGATTATCGAGGCGGACAGGGCTGTCGGGCAGCTGTTGGACTGGGTGTTGGCTTGAGTTGAGGAGGCGGCCCTCTACTTGTCTTTCTTTTCTTCGTCGATCTTGATGCGAAGGGATTTCAGGAACTTTAAGTCCTGGTCGTTCACCTTGAATTCCGGATTGGTAGAAAGAGTAGTAATCAGGCTTGTTTTGTCGGAGGGTTTTTCGCCTTGTTTGCTGACCCCGATCGTGGCTTCGAGGACGAGAAAAATATCGTATCCGCCGTCCTTGATGCGAGCGACGACTTCAGAGATCTGCTCCGAATCCGATAGCGATTCGTTGATGGCATCGCCGAGTTCTTTCATCAACTGCTTGAGTTGCGGATCCACGGATCCCCCTTGTTAAGACCACATTATCACGAGCTTCAACCACGCGCGAGTGGTCGGTATTCCAGATCTTCGCCTTCGACAGCGACCGCCCAATCGGCTGCTGTAACTGCGACCTCTGGCGGCGCCATTTAGGCAATCGGCATCATTTTGGATGCGTCTCCCCGGGAAACGGTTCGGGAGATGATACTGGCCGGATCTGGCAGTTGCGACGCTGCTAAAATCGACGTGTGGGCAAGGTTTCGACGATGCGGAAGGTTCGTTTAGCCGGCCGGGTTGCACGCGACATGGCCGGCCGCAGCCGCACACTCAATGCCATTCTCAGTGGCGTAAAGGCCACAACCCGATCCTTCATGCACGCAGGGCACATGCTTTGGCTGGAGGTTACGGGAACCTTATTCCTGTCGATCGCTGCTTTCGGCATTGTTGCACTCGTCCGCGAATATATGAAATACCAAGCAGGACAAGTGCCTGGTGGCCGGGTTGGGATCATTTTTGCGTTTACGGTTACGTTCGGATGGTTCGGAGTAAGTTCATTCTGGAGAGTGCGGCGCAAAGGTCAGCGCCAGTAAGACTTCCCGGACAATCAAGACCGGGGACGTAGCCGGGTCAGGTCCGGCGTAAACCACATCCATGCATTCCAAAGTAAAAACCTCTCCGGAAGCGTCGCGGGAAATTGAGACGTCCTCTCATATTCCAATCAACCCTCTCTACACGCCAGCGGATCTCAAACATTCCGATTACGAAACGGAAGTTGGATATCCAGGGGAATACCCGTTTACGCGAGGCGTGCAGGCCACAATGTACCGTGGACGGCTATGGACGATGCGCCAGTATGCGGGTATGGGCGATGCCGAGGAGTCGAACAAGCGCTACAAGTATTTGCTGGCCAATGGCACTACCGGGCTCTCGGTGGCGTTCGACTTGCCAACACAGATCGGGCTCGACTCGGATCATTCGATGGCCATGGGCGAGGTCGGAAAGGTCGGGGTCGCGATCGATTCCATCGAAGACATGGAGCGGCTATTCGACGGGATCGACCTGACAAAAATCTCGACGTCGATGACCATTAACGCAACCGCATCGATCCTGCTGGCTCTGTATGTGGCTGTGGCGAAGCGGCAGGGCGCGGATATCCGCAAACTTTCTGGCACCGTGCAGAACGACGTCTTGAAGGAGTACATCGCGCGCGGGACTTACATTTATCCGCCACATCAGGCGATGCGTGTCATCACCAACATGTTCGCCTGGGCCAACGAACATGTGCCCGACTGGAACACGATCTCTATCTCCGGATACCACATGCGTGAAGCGGGGTCGACTGCGGTGCAGGAAGTGGCATTCACATTGGGCAATGGAATGGCTTATGTAGAGGCTGCGATCAAGGCCGGGCTGGACGTCGACAAGTTCGCACCCCGGCTGTCGTTCTTTTTCAACGCTCACAATAATTTTCTGGAAGAAGTTGCGAAGTTCCGAGCAGCGCGGCGGATGTGGGCGCGGATCATGCGCGAGCATTTCCACGCGAAGAATCCACGGTCATGGATGCTACGCTTTCACACCCAAACCGCCGGGTCGACCCTGACAGCGCAGCAGCCTGAGAACAATATCGTTCGCACCGCAATTCAGGCTTTGGCGGCCGTGCTGGGCGGGACGCAGTCTCTGCATACGAATTCGTTCGATGAGGCCCTGGCACTGCCAACCGAGCAGGCGGCGCGGATTGCTTTGCGCACTCAACAAATTATTGCCTATGAGTCCGGGGCGCCACAGACGATTGATCCGCTGGCTGGGTCGTATTACATCGAGACATTGACGAATGAAATCGAGAAGCGCGCGGCCGAATATCTGGGAAAAATCGAAGTCCTCGGAGGAATGCTGAAGGCCATCGAGCGCGGATTCGTGCAGCAGGAAATTCAGAACGCTGCGTATGAGTATCAAACACAGGTGGATGGCCAGGAGGCGATCGTAGTGGGCGTCAACCGGTTCGAGGTGGAAGAAGAGAAGGCGGTTCCAATTCAGCGGATCGATCCGGCTCTGGAGCCCAAGCAGGTGGAGCGCTTGAGAGCACTACGTGCCAAGCGCGATGGGGCGACATGGGCGGCTGCGCTGACCGGAGTCGAACAAGCAGCGCGGGCAGACGAAAACCTGATGCCCCGGATTATCGCAGCGGTCGAAGCGTTCGCTACGGTTGGGGAGATTTCTGATGCACTGCGCCGGGTTTTTGGGGAGTATAAGGAAGCAGTCGTGATTTAAGAGTGACCGTAAAATCTTACTTCTCAAAGTGGACAGACACTCTCCGTAACATTCATTTACATGTCCTTTACCTAAATCAAACGCTCCTTTACAGCTTTCGGAGTAAGTTCTGAGCTGACGTCAACGTAAAACGAAACAAGGCCGTAATGCCGTGGTTCCGTTCGCTGCGTTCGGAGGTGGTTATGCGTCTCTCCGTCCTGGCAGTTGGGCTCCTGCTTTTCTCACAAACGGCTTTCGCGCAACATCAGTCCGGAGGAAGCTCGAGCGGCGGATCAAGTGGCTCGTCCGGAGGTTATTCTGGCAGTGGCTCGCATGGGGGGTATTCCGGAAGTAGCTCATCCGGCGGCCATTCGGGAGGAGGAAGCTATGCAGGTTCCTATGGCTCGGCGTCATCCTCGCATAGCGGAAATCATGGTGGCACGTCCGGCGCGCGGAGTGGCATTTCGAACTCTCGATCCGCTCCAGCGAAAACGAATGCTGCAAGCGGGCCCAATCTTTCCGCAGGATACGCGGTCAGAGAGGGTGGCGCCCGAACCTCGCTGTATTCGACTGTCCCTGGTGAAACGTCTTTCGCCCGCGATCGATTGCTCGATGAGGCTTTGGCGAAGATCCGCGTTGAAGAACCGCCGATCGCGAAGAGCGGACAGCCGTCGCGGGCCCAGGAAACGATCAAAATTCGACTGCCGCCTAACCCGTGTCATGGGAGCAAGTGCGGGCCAGCGAGTCCAGCGCACCCGGGTGCGGCTGGGACGCATGAACGTCGCATAGTCTGGCAACTCTCTGAACCGGTATTCAATGACCTCCAATTTTCTTGCGGAGATCTCGAGCAGCGCGTCGGGAAAGAGAAGGCGCGGGCTGAATCAATGAGAGACCAACAGCAGGTGAGTTGCTCGGCCAACCCCTCCAGTTCAAGCTGCAACTCAGCAACTCGAGCCGTGTCGAAGCTGGACTTAAAAGTCAGGCGCTTGCAAGACAAGTTTGAGCACTGCGTCGTTTCCAGGCTGCGGCGCACGCAGCTTTCCGACGCAAAGCATTGAAGGAACCAGAAGAACGGAGGGCGTCAGCCCTCGAGAGGTGACGCTCTACGCCGGTTGGGCCTGCATTTCGGATACCGCCGCCTCCAAATGGGATAGCGTCTCCGCGACTGTGAGCGAATACATTTCACGGCCCACACCATCACCGGTTTCGAGAGCGGTCTTGAGGTAATGTCCCGCGATTTCCACGGCCAGCGAGTCGGTGATGGTCTTACCAGTGCGTTTCTTGTATTCCACCCAGGCGGGATGCGGCAGGGAAACCCAGATTCGTCTCCCTCCCACCAGGAATTTGTAATCGATAGCATCGGCATGACGCGTGGCGATGGCGACGATTTGCGCCTGGTAAACGCAGTGGACTTGCTTCTTCGTCCACTTATCGGTGGCGGTAAAGTTCTCGAACATAATTGAAACTATATCGGAGAGAAAGAAGTGCGGCAAACCTGGCTTATGCGTGCGATGAGGGCATCCGGAGCGCCACAGATTGCTTAGCTGACTTTCTGCGGAGCCCGCGGCATGGGCATGGACGCGGCGATTTTTGGACCGAAGTACTTGCTGCGCGCCAGAAGCAGCTTCTCGATATCCACTTGCTTGAGAGGCTGTTGCCTTCCGAGTAGGTGCGTGACCAGTGCGATCTGGGCAAAATGCTCCACAGTTTCCATCTTCATGTAAGCGTGCTCCAGCGTGTCGCCATACGTAACCACGCCATGATTGGACATGAGGATGGCATCGTAATTGGGAACATAAGGCTCGAGAGTCTGCGCCAGCTCCGAGGTGCCTGGGGTTCCATAACACGCTAGTGGGATACATCCCAGGCCCATCACGACTTCACAAACCAGGGGCTCGGTGAGAGGAATCCCGGCGGCGGCGAATCCGGTGGCAGTCGGCGGGTGGGCATGAACGATCGCCTGGACGTCAGGACGCATGCGGTAAATGAGCACGTGCATGCCAATTTCGCTGGTGACGTTGCGGCGCCCGGACACGCGCCGGCCGTCGGCGTCAACGATCACCATGTCGGCGGGGCGCATCGCGCCTTTGCTGACGCATGTTGGAGTAACCAGAATCTGATCTTCGTCGAGGCGAATCGAAAGATTACCGTCCATGGCAGCGACAAAGCAACGCTCATGGAGCATGCGCCCGTAGCGGACGATCTCTTCCCGGTATTTGCGCTCCTTGGGCATCAGGTACCTTTCAGGGGAGAATGGCGAGAAACGGGCCGCAAGCGGCACCCGCATGTTAGCAGCACCCGGCGTGCCGAAACAAATGCAAATTTCGAATATTTCGCGGATGGGAAAAATCCGCCGCGCCAGGCGCGCGGTCCGTGTCCCTATAATCAGACCATCGTGCTCGTCTCGGAATTTCACTACCATCTGCCGCCGGAACTGATTGCTCAGGAACCTTTGGCCGACCGTGCCGGCTCGCGATTGCTACGTCTGAACGCTTCCGACGGCGGCCTCGAAGATCGGCAATTCCGCGAATTTCCCGACCTGCTTCGCACCGACGATGTTCTTGTCTTCAACGATACTCGGGTTTTTCCGGCGCGCCTTTATGGACGACGCGGCGGAGCCAAGGCTCAGACGGTGAGCCCGCGCAATCCTTCCGCAAGAGAATTCCTCCAAGGCCGCATAGAAGTGCTATTAACTCGCCAACTGAGTACCGAATCGAACGATTGGGTATGCCTGGTCCGTCCTGGCCGAAAAATTGGAATTGGGGAGCACCTCTATTTCGGGGAACATGACGAACTGCGTGCCGAGGTTGTGGGCCGGGGCGAATTCGGAGAGCGGACGATCCGGTTTGAGCAAATCCCCGCCCACCACAACGATGCTCAACAGAATTTTTTTGCAATCGTTGAACGACTTGGACATATTCCGCTGCCGCCTTACATTGGACGCAGCGATTCTGCAGAAGATCGCGAGCGCTATCAGACGGTATATGCGCGCGAGCGGGGCTCGGTAGCTGCCCCCACCGCAGGACTCCATTTCACTCCTGACATTCTCAGACGCGTAAGGGAACGTGGAATCGAAACGGCCGAAATCACGCTGCATGTCGGGCTCGGCACATTTCAGCCGATTCACTGTAACGTCGTGGAGGAACATCGTCTCCACGCGGAGGCCTATTCGATTTCCCCAGAGGCAGCAGAGAAGATCACGCATGCAAGAAGCGAAGGACGGCGCGTGGTGGCAATTGGCACGACTACTGTTCGAACCCTGGAGTTCGTAGCCCAACAGAACGAAGGAAAAATCCAGCCTGGCACCGGCGAGGCCAAGCTTTTCATCTATCCCGGATACAAGTTTCAGGTCGTTGGGGCTTTACTCACCAACTTTCATTTGCCGGAATCGACACTGCTGATGCTGGTCTGCGCGCTTGGCGGAAAAGAATATGTTATGCGCGCATATGAGCACGCAGTGCGCGAGCAGTATCGGTTCTATTCCTATGGCGACTGTATGCTGCTCGAATAAAAGCTCGCTAACCTTAGCCTCGAGCTTTCATGACGGGAGCCGACGGCCGGATTCGATCCAGAGCACTGTACGAAACCCCACCGGTACATGCACTTCAGGGTGCTTCACTTTCTCCGGGAGCTATACCGCTCTTCCACCTCGGTAATCTTGCCGGGGGTTACTGCCTCTCCTAGTCTAAGGACGCATGAACTTGCGTTGCCTGGTGTGCTCGCCTGACAAGGACACGGCTGCGCCCATCTGCCATGTGTTGGCGGAACTCGGCGTCGAGGCCGACCAATGTCTTGACGCGGCCACCGCTGCATCGAGAATTGCAGGCGAAGATTTACAGATCGTAATTGTCGACTTCGACCAACAAGCGGAAGCCGAAACACTCCTCAAAGCCGCCCGCGGACGCAAAGGCAATGAACGCCCGTTGACACTGGCGATCGTACGCGATGATCAACTGTTTCCCAAGGCTCTGCAGGCCGGCGCGAATTCCATCCTGCGTAAGCCGATCCTGGTCACTCAGGTCAAAGATACTCTTCAAACAGCGCGTTCTCTTCTGAAGGCACGGCAGAGTTCACCAATGACGATGGCAGCAGCCGCGCCGGCGAATCCGCCTGCTTTTTCAGTGGAGCCACCGGCGAATGATGCGCATTTGCGCGCAGGAGAATTTCTGCAATCGTCAAGTTCCGGGCCTGCTAGTCAGATCGACATGGAGTCCGAAATCAAGAAGTCGATTGAGGATTCGGTCGCTGCGAACGTGAACCCATTGAAGGATCTGGAACCAACTGCATCAGCCGTTAGCCAGGAAGTACCAGTTTCACCTGCGGAATCAGGTGAGCCCCGTGGTCTGCAGTGGTACCTAAAGAATCGTGGAGTCGCATCACCGTACGTGCTCTCGCACGCCGAGGCGCAGGTTCCGGCACCGGCGCCTGAGAAGCCGGAGTTGCTCGCCTTCGATCAGCCTCCGGCCCGGCAAGTATCCAAACCACCCGTAGCCGAAAAATCAGAGCCGCCGGCTGCGACTTCAGCCCAGGTGACGGCAGGAGAAGAGAGGGCCGAAGCGGAGTTGTTCGACTACATCAGCAAGGGCGGCGGTGAATCAACTGAAAAGGGGAGCGGATCCGGTTTTCGTTTGGGGAAGGGACCGATCTTATTTGCTGCGGCGCTTGCCGCCATCGCGATCGTCGCGGCACCTCAGGCACCCTGGCACTCGCAGATTCGAGGAGCCTGGAGTCATGGGCGGGTGATGATTCATACCTGGCTGAATCCACAACCAGTGGCTCCGCCACAGGCCGCTCCGACGCACGAAGATTTTGGGCGCGCGGGCGATGAATACAAACTGCCGGTCGCGGAGACAATCCCCGATGCCACCACGGATCCCTCGCAGATTCGCGTGACGCCGGTGATCGATCCGACCGCTAAAAAGCCGAATCCGGCGGCAAATGTGGATCCGAACGTTAATCCCGCAGATCCGGGAAATGCCGGTTCGCCTACGCAACCCGCGCCAGTTCCAAACGCGCCGGCACAGCCCTCCACAGCTTCCAGTCAAGTCAATCCGCCGGTAGGAAATTCGACGGTGGCACCCACTACGACCGAGCCTCCGAGCACATCGGTCGTTGCCACTGCGGTGCCGACAGCTCCGATTAAGGTCACTCCACTGACGGCAGAGCCAAGCCGTACCGAGCCGCCGACCGCTGCATTGCCCTCCAGTCCTGTAGCTGCACAGCCGCAGCCGGCAAGAAATCCGCAGCCAAGGCCAGCCTCGGCAAACACAAATCCGCACATTCCTTCCAGCCTCCAGTCGCAAATGGCTTCGATGACTCCAGAAGCCAGCGGGAACAAGGCACCAGAGACGGCACTGCCTTCCATCGAACCCGTCGACGTCCCCGAGGCTGCTGAGCGCAACTTATTGAATGGTCAGCCGGCAATTGCATATCCCGCGAGCGCCAAGGGACAGCAAGGAACTGTCGTGCTGCAGGTGCTGATCGCGCGAGACGGAACGGTGCAGGACGCAAAATTCCTGCAGGGGGCGTTGGCATTTGCACGGGCCGCTATCGATGGTGTCAAACAATGGACATTTAAGCCGTATTCCATGAATGGCCGCCCGGTTTCGGTACAGACCAGGCTGACGTTGACCTTTCGACCGGGACAATAAGCAAGTGCACGGCAAATCAGGGGCGCGGTCAGCCCTGTAAGTCTCGCATTTACTTTGGGTTGAGGTCTTGAGGCGGTGCCTCATCGGTCGGGATATCTCTATATTGGACAGGGGATCGTCCGAATCCCTACCGAATGTGGACCAACAAATTGTTTCGAGGTTTATTTCCTGGTATCGCAGGTACAAATCGAGCAGCCCAGGGGATCTGAATTCGCATCTACCGGATATAATGAGTGAAGTTTCTCGGGGAAGTATCTCCTTCCAGAAGATGGCCAAACTGATGTCCATGAAAACAAAAGCAGCGATTCTCGTCACCTCCTTTGCCGTACTCGTCTTCGTCGTCGTCGGTTCCATGGGCGGCGTGCACGCCTCCTCGAACGATGGCTCCTACCGCCAGCTGCAGGTGTACAGCGAAGTGCTGTCGCGGGTGCAGAGCGAATATGTCGAAGAACCAAATATTCCGAAGGTGACGGACGGAGCATTGCACGGGCTGCTCGAGTCGCTCGACTCCAACTCGAGCTACATGTCGGCCGACGCTTACAAAGCGTTCAAGGCGCGCAGGAGTGAGTCCAAGGGCGGCATCGGCGCTGTGGTTTCGAAGCGCTTCGGTTATGCAGCGGTCGTCGCCGTGCTGCCAGGATCGGCTGCCGAGAAGGCGGGGATCGAGCAAACGGATATTTTTGAGTCGATCGAGGGCCAGAGCACACGCGAAATGTCGCTGCCCGAAATCCGGAATCTCTTAGCCGGTGCGCCGGGGTCGAATCTGAACGTAGCTGTGGTACGGGCGCGCAAGGCCGAGCCTCAAAAGGTCACGATCACGCGCGAGATCGTAAGTCTGCCGGCGGTCACCGACAAGATGATGGACGACGGCATTGCTTACGTGAAGGCTGAGACGCTCACCAAGGGCAAGGCACAAGACATCGGGTCCAAAATCAAAGCGCTCGAGAAGTCCGGCGCGAAGAAGATTCTTCTCGACTTGCGGAACTGTGCAGAAGGCGATGAGAGCGAAGGCATCGCGCTTGCAAATCTATTCCTGAATCACGGGACCATCACTTACCTGCAAGGCCAGAAGTACCCGCGCGAGGCATTCAATGCTGATGCCTCCAAGGCCGTTACGTCCTTACCTCTAGCCGTCCTTGTCAATCGTGGTACGGCCGGGCCTGCCGAGATTGTTGCCGCCGCAATCCTGGAGAACGCACGCGGCGACGTTGTTGGTGACAAGACATTCGGCGATGGATCGGTGCAGAAGACGATCGATCTACCCGATGGCGGGGCGCTGATCCTGTCGATCGCGAAGTATTACTCTCCGAGCGGCAAGGCCATTCAGGACGTCGCCGTGACACCGAACGTGGTGGTCGCCGATGTTCTGGACGACATTGGCGGCGGACCGGATGACGAAGAACAGCCGGCCAATCCCGAACAAGAGACCAAGCCCAAGAACCAGAGCGACGACCAATTGAACAAGGCCGTCGAAGTGCTCAAGAGCCGGGCTAGCTAGAGGAGCCAGTCTCAACAAGTTGTGCCGTTGATCGCGCGCTCTCGAGCGCGCGATTTTTTCTTGGGCCATAGACATCGAGTATCAGCGCTTGAGGCCCTCAGGAACACGATCCGCTCGCGCGTAACGATTGGTTTCGAATCCGAAGTGCTATCCTGAGCCCATCAGCTCATGAGATCGATTTACGAAGATCTCCCCGAGGTGGAGATCGGCGGGCGCAAGCTCGTCGGGCGCGTTCTGTTTGGCCTGCTGGTGCTGGTTTCTGCGCTCGTGGGAACCACTGCGGGTCTCCTGCTCGTATACACCACCGATCTTCCGCAAGTCGAGGCTCTCGAAGCCTACCGTCCAAGTTCGATTACAGAAATTTATGATGATCACGGGCGCGTCGTGGGATCCTTTGCGCTGCAACGCCGTGTTGTTGCCAGCTATGACGACTTCCCGCCGGTTCTGCGCGATGCGCTCGTCTCGATCGAGGATAAGGACTTCTATAAGCACTCCGGCATCAACTTCTGGCGGATCATCGGCGCGGCGTATCGAGACATCGAATCGGGCGGACGTGTTCAGGGCGCATCGACCCTGACAATGCAACTGGCGCGCAACCTGTTTCTGTCGCCCGATCGATCGTTTCACCGGAAGGTGCAGGAGACGATGCTGGCCATACAGATCGAGCGCCGCTTTACCAAGCCCCAGATTTTTACCCTTTACGCCAACCAGATTTTTCTTGGCCACGGCGTCTATGGGTTCGAGGCTGCCTCGGAGTTTTATTTCAGCAAGCCGGCGAAAAACCTGACGATAGAAGAAGCCGCCTTGCTCGCAGGGTTGCCGAAGGGACCGGTGGTCTATTCTCCGATCAACCATCCCGACCGCGCGCAGAAGCGGCGCAACCTGGTGATCAACGCCATGCTCGAGGATGGAAAGATCACCGCCACGCAGGCTGCTGATGCTCGCTCAGCCCCGTTGGAACTGCGCCTGGCGCACGATCCGAACTCCCTCGCCCCCTATTTCGTGGAGGAGATACGCCGTTACCTGGAGAGCAAGTATGGAACTGACCAGGTCCACGAAGGTGGCCTGAAAGTCTACACATCGCTCGATGTGGATTTGGAGAAGGCCGCGAATCATGCGGTACTCGATGGTCTTGCCGCGTACGAACGCCGGCACGGGTGGAAAGGGCATCTCGAGAACGTAGTCGCTGCCGGGGGAGTCCTCGAAAAATATTCTCACTCCGACTGGGATGACGAGCCCGAGGTCGGCGGATATGTTCACGCGCTCGTGACCGCCTCAGGAACGGGCATCGCGACATTAAAGTTTGGGCGCTACACTGCGGCGCTCGGGCAAGCGGATGCCGCCTGGACCGGCCAGAAGGTCGCGACTGTTCTCAGGCCGGGAGACATCTGCTATGTGAAGATCCTTTCGCTGGGAGCTAATGGCGCGGCTCATGTCAGTCTCGAGCAGGACTCCGGAGCGCAAGGCGCGCTTCTGGCGCTTGATAACACAACGGGCGGAATCAAGGCCCTCGTGGGCGGACGCGACTTTAACGAATCGAAATTCGACCGTGCCACGCAGGCCTTTCGGCAGGTCGGATCGTCCTTCAAACCTTACGTGTATACCGCCGTGATCGACGAAGGCGGGAGCCCGGATGACACTATCCTGGACGAGCCTGTTAGTTTCGAGACCCCTTCGGGTCCGTATTCGCCGCACAACTACGATGAAAAGTTCGAAGGAATCATCACCCTGCGGCGAGCACTGGCCCAGTCCCGCAATATTCCTGCTCTTAAGTTGGCGAACAAGGTTGGTGTCAAGAGCGTGATCGAATACGCGGGGCGCTTCGGAATCACTGCAAAACTGCCGCCCTATCTGCCGATTGCGCTGGGTTCAGCGGAGATCACTTTGATGGAGCAGACTTCCGCTTACAGCGTTTTTCCGAACGACGGAGTACGCGTGATTCCGCGCTACATCACGCGGGTCACGGATTACGAGGGTCGAGTCCTGGAAGAAGACTTTCCCGAAGTGAAAGATGTGATCAGCGAGCGTACGGCTCGGATCATGACGTCGATGTTGCAGGGAGTGGTGCAGCATGGGACGGCAATCGCCGCGTCCCACCTCCCGTTTCCCGCAGCCGGCAAAACCGGGACGACGAACGATTTCACCGATGCATGGTTCGTCGGATTCTCTCCCACCATGACTTGCGGAGTGTGGGTAGGTTACGACGAAAAGAAATCTCTAGGCGCGAAGGAAACCGGCGCACACGCGGCGCTGCCGATCTGGATGAATTTCATGACCACGGCAATGGCAGGCAAGGACGCGGGAGAATTTCAGCCCCCACCCGCAACTGCACACTCCGTTACGCAGAAAGTAGATACGCCGGATAATGCGCCAGAGACGGATGAGTCGCACTGAACATGGCTATTCTCCCGAAAAGGCTGAGGAAACAAGTTCTCCGTGCCGGCGTAGCGTTGATGTTGCTCGCTGGTTTTGCCTTTGCTGAGGATCTGCGCGCCCCAGCAAAAGAAGAAGCTCTCAAAGCATTCATTGCGCACTATCTCAGCCCTTCGGGCGCCGCTCAAACTGTTCAATCGCCATACGTGTTCGCGTGGGCCGATCTCAAAGATGACGGGCAATCGGAAGCGATTACCTATCTAACTGGTCCGGGTTGGTGTGGGGCTGGAGGTTGCACCGCACCGATTCTGGCTCCCAAAGATTCGACCTACTTTGTCATCGCAAAGGTTACGGTCACACGTCTGCCAATTCGGGTCTTAAGCAGCAAAACAAATGGCTGGCATGACCTTGCTGTTTCTGTCGCGGGTGGTGGGATTTCATCTGGCTTCGACGCGAGGCTTTCGTTCGACGGAAAGACCTACCCAGACAATCCGTCAGCGCTTCCGGCAATCCGCCTCGACGAAAATGTAGGGGGGACCGTGGTCATTTCCGAAGATGACGATGAATCTCAGGTAGGCATGGATGCAATCAAGAGTGTCGTTTCGTTGCAGCAGGACGCCTGGAACCGCCACGATTTGGAAGGCTTCATGCAAGGATACTGGAATTCAGCAGAGCTCACATTTTTTTCGGGCGGTCATGAGAACCATGGCTGGCAGCAGGCGCTCGATCATTACCGGGCAGCATATTCGAGCCCGGGGCATGAGATGGGTAAGCTGAAATTCGCCAACCTGCGCATTGAGATGCTGTCGGCTAATTCAGCCTTCGCGCGCGGCGAGTTTCATCTGACGATGCCGGATGGCAAGACTCCGCAAGGCCTGTTCACACTCATTTTCCGCAAGTTTCCAGAAGGATGGAAGATCGTGCACGATCATTCATCGGCGGAGTGAATTCCCGAGAACCTCAAGCACAAAAGTCACGAAGGCGCACGAAGGAAGTACAGCTCGCGGCCGTTGGAACTTAATCTCATTTAAGTTTGCACCTTCGCTGGGTTTGAGTCGAATTCACTTCTTAATTCGTACTTGAACGCGTGTGCCTTCAGGTATGGCTCCGTTGGTCAGTTCGACTTTCCCACTGCGCACGATGCCTTCGAATTCCTCGCGGATCCGCGGTGAATGAGCCGAGGACGGCCGCGCCGACCGGCCCATTCCCTTGTCCATGGCATCGTTCGCTAATCGGTCAGCTTCCTGGTTGTGCTCGCGCAGCGCGTGCCCGATGGAGAACCATTCCAGTTGTGCGATCAACTCCTTGGCATGCGCATGCAGGTCCTGCAGTGTGGCATTTTTTACCTTGTAGATGCCTTTGATCTGTCGCACCAACAATTCCGAGTCGCTGATGAGTTTGAGCGCCTTCGGTCCGTGCTGGAGCGCGTATTCCAAAGCGGCGATTAAACCTTGATACTCCGCGAAATTGTTGGTCTGGTGCCCCAGGTACTCGCTGAGCGCTGCGACTTTCCGGCCAGTCTCGTCCTTGATAACGACTCCGTATCCGGCGGGACCGGGATTGCCGCGCGCTCCTCCATCGCTGTGTGCGATCAGGTAATGAACGGGTGGGGTATCGCGTTCGAAGAGATTTCCGGAAGGCATGATCGAGTTTAACCTGCTTGATCCTCAACAGCCGCAATGCAGACTCACAATCGAACGCAGGCTGGAAGGATTGTGGTTTTGTAGAGAATCATCTCCCAGCGGCCAGCCTTGTGGCCAACCGTGGGGGAAGCTTCGCTTTGAAAATGCGGTCTTGTGCCGCCTTCAGGTTATAAGGTGTGCGATGGAAGTGGACGACTTGTTCATCCGTGTCGTAGAGCGCGAATGCGGCACGCCAGTCGCCGTCGCGCGGTTGCCCGACTGAGCCGGGGTTGATCAAGTACCGCGAAGTGTCCTTAATTTGAAGTGACATTGTTTCGGGCTGCCCAACCGTCCGGTACTCGGGACGGAAACCATCGGCCGCTGACCCGTTCGCGAAAAAACCTCCCTGCAGATGCGTGTGCCCGAAAAATGTCAGGGGCACACTCAGGGTGATGAGCGGCGCCAACGCATCCCCGAGCGACACCACGTACTCGTCTTCGTCGTTCGGCGATCCGTGGACCAACTGCACCCCCGGGAATTCGGGAATCGGCACGGGACCATGCGGCAGGTCACGCAGCCACTGCAGGTTTTCAGTGCTCAACTCGTCGCGCGTCCAGATCGCGGCAGCCGCCGCCATGGGATTGAAGTCTTCCAGATCCATCAACCCGGTCACTGCTTTGTCGTGATTGCCGCGGACAAACGTCTTCCCCAGATTGCGGGAGCGCTCAATAACCTCGTTCGGACTCGCGCCGTAGCCGACGATATCGCCGAGGTTGACAACGACATCGTGCGGGGGAGCCGCCGCCAGGCACGCATCAAGCGCTTCTAGGTTGGCGTGGATATCGCTGAGAAAAAGTATCCGCAAGGAGACCCCGGACAGATTGGCGATTATAGACCAAAGCGAGGTTTGAGGGGCGGAGTTGAACGGGAAGTTCCGAATTGACCCCTTCCGTCAACTCCGCATGAAGGGAGCATTTTGATGTGGCGATGGAGACGCGGCCATTCTCGCGAAGTTTCTAACTTACCCGTTGATCACCGGACAACGAGCCCAGTGCCCGGCTTCTACTTCGACGAGACCAGGGAAGTTATTGACGCACTCTGAAACACGGAATTCGCAACGGGGTTCAAACGGACAGCCCTGCGGCAAAGAAGCGAGCGCCGGAACCGTGCCCGCGATAGTCGTGAGGGGATACGAACGATCCGTCTTCAGATCAGGGACCGACCGCAGCAACCCTTGCGTGTAGGGATGAGCGGGTTGCTGAAAAATTGCGCCCTTCGCGCCAAGTTCAACCAGTGTTCCGGCATACATCACGGCGACTCGGTCGGCCACCTGGGAAACCACCGCAAAATCGTGCGAGATAAAAAGCATGGCCAGCCCGAACCTGGAGCGGAGTTCTCCGAGCAAATCCAGTATCTGCGCCTGGATGGTTACATCGAGAGCCGTGGTCGGTTCGTCGGCGATCAGGAGATGCGGGCGATTCACGATCGCCATGGCAATCATGATGCGCTGCCGCATCCCTCCGGAGAGCTGGTGGGGATAGTCGCGGGCTCGGCGCGTTGGTTCCGGGATGGCAACGTCATTCATGGCGTCGACCGCGCGTTGCCGCGCCTCCATTGTGGAGATGGAATTGTGCACGAGCACAGCCTCTGCGATCTGGTCGCCAACACGCATCACCGGGTTCAGCGCAGTCATCGGCTCTTGAAAGATCATGGCAATACGGGAGCCACGGAGGCGGCGCGTCGAATCATCGAGCAGAAGCAGATTTCGGGATTGCGCGTTTTCCGTGAATACGATTTCACCCGAGACGCTCGCCTGGGGCGGCAGCAGGCTCATGATTGCGAGCGAAGTCAGCGATTTGCCGGAGCCGGATTCGCCTACTAAACCGAGCACTTCGCCGGTTTTGATGGAGAAGCTCAGGTCTCGAACCGCGGGCAGTGACGCAGGAGCACTTCCCGGCGCACTCTTCTTTCCCGGTGACGGAAAACTGATATTTAAACCGCGCACATCGAGCAACGCTGGCACACGGTTATCGTAGCAGGAGAACTGTAGGAGCTCCTGCGTGGCTGTTCATGAATTCTTTATCGAGGGGCTTTCCCGAAAACCTGGGGCAAAATAGTTGACACTTTTTTGCAGCCGCCCATTTTCGTTAGACAGCCCACGTTGATCGCAAAGGCGCGATCCCGAATTTCTTTAGGAGCTGAGGCGTCCATCTCAACAACCGCCCAGGGATAACCGGAGCGCTCCCTCACGTATGTACAAAAGTGTTCCGGGCAGGAACGAGACTGGAGGCTCTCATGAACCGTCGCTCCGGTTCCCGGTCCGATGACCCCTGCCGTCGTGTGATCCTTAATCTCCACCCAGACGTAAACCTCGCTGGCGATGCCGTCCTTGAAGTTCGCCGAGACGACGATACCGGTCGGCGGAGCCAGATGTAGCCTGGATACGGAAGGTACTTCCGCTCGTCCGGCTGCAGTGCAATCGCTTGCCTGGCAGGTGATGGAGATCGTTGTGAGCTTGGCCTCTTGAAGTTGGCGGCGAAACTGGTCGACCGTCGTGGCACCGATCTCGATTTTGCTGACTTCTTTTACAAGCCTGCCGGCTTGCCGGACTGGCGCGGTGAAGACCAGGTAAGCAACGAGCACAGCAACCAATACCAATGCAACCACCCAGCCGGCCAGAACTCCCGCGCTGACTCTGAAGATCCCCAAGGCCACCTCAATCACAATTCTACTTTGCGGTAGCTTTGGCTTGGCAGGTCGAGGATTGCCGGGCCCTGAGCCCTACGATGTTCGCCTATTGTCCGAGGATCAGCGGTAGACCGTTTTTGCCGCTTCCGATCACAACTACCTTCGCGTTTGCGCTCCTCGCCAGGGTCTCGGTCGCTTCGATTCCCTTCCACTCCAAAAGTGAAGGCGTAATACCCTGGGCGACGATCTGCTGGAAGTCGCGCACACCCGCGGCCTCAATGCGCTTGCGCTGCGCCTCCTGCGTTTCTTTCTGCAGGCGGAAATTCATGGCCAACGCTTCCTGCTCGGCCTGCTGCTTGGCTTCGATCGACGCCTTCAGCGTTGCGGGCAGTTGGATATCGCGAAGCAAGACGTTCTCCACCGTGATACCGCGTTTGTTCAGCTCTTGCGTGATCTGGTCGACGATTTGCTTCGCCACCATTTCCCGCTCGCCGGTATAAAGGGCATTCGCCGTATGAGAGGCGGTCGATTCGCGAATCGCCGAACGAAGAGTGGGTTCGACGACGATATTTTCGTAATCGGAGCCGATTTTCTGGAAGACTTCAGCGGCGCGGTCGGGATTGAGATGGTAGATAAGCGAGGTATCCAGCGCCATCATCAGGCCTTCGCTGGAAGGAACACTGGCCGATTCTTTAATGGTCTGGGTCTGAATCGACATTTCGTTGTTCGTCTTGAGCGGATTGATGAGATGAATGCCTTCGCCCAGGACCTCTCCAGTCACTTTGCCGAACAGGGTGAGTACGCCGACATGGCCGGTCCCGACGCGCGTTACTGAACTGAGCAACAGGATCGCAAGCACAAACGCCAACAAGGCCAGTCCGAGAAGGCGAAGAATGCCGGGGTGACCGCCGACGTCGATTACCTTGCCGTGACCTGAGTCCATGATTGTCATCGTGAATTCTCCTAGCGAATTCTAGTGTGGGCCTTGGCTGGGGATAAGTGACTCATCGTGGACGGGTCGCGCCCGTCGAATGGGTTGGCGGCAGGCAAAGATGGCTTGAATCTTGCCTCCGAGACGGGGCATCTCTTACAGTAACTCTATGAGCAAGATTCATATTCCGACCCCTTTGAGGCAATATGTGGGTAAACAAGCATCGGTCGAGGTGACCGGTTCCACGGTTGGCGAGGCGATGAACTCTCTCGTGGCCCTGCATCCGGACCTGCGCAAACACCTCTACACCGATGATGGGAAGTTGCGTGCTTTCGTGAACTTGTACGTCAATGACGAAGACATCCGGTATTTGCAGAAAGAAGCGACCGCGATCCAGGATGGCGACCAGATTTCGATCGTCCCGTCGATCGCCGGCGGACTGTAACCATTGCAACGACTCTTCCGAATCGTTAAAAGAATAGTGACCTCAGGAACATTATGGCGACAACGACAGAAATTCCGGTTGCGTTGAACAAGGACGAAATCCTGCGTTACTCGCGGCATTTGATCATGCCCGAGGTAGGCATGGAAGGGCAGCAGAAGCTGAAGGCGGCGCGTGTGCTTTGCATTGGCACGGGCGGACTCGGCTCTCCCATGGCTCTCTACCTCGCCGCAGCCGGAGTAGGCACCCTCGGCTTAGTGGATTTCGACGTGGTCGATTACACCAACCTGCAGCGCCAGATTATCCATTCGACGGCCGATGTCGGTCGCAAGAAACTGGATTCGGCCGCGGACAAGCTGAAAGGGATCAATCCATTTCTAAATCTGCGCACCTTCGACACAAAGCTCAGCAGCGATAATGCGCTCGAGCTGTTCCGCGATTTCGACATCATCGCAGACGGGACCGACAACTTTCCGACCCGCTATCTGGTGAACGATGCCTGCGTCCTGACCGGTAAGCCCAACGTTTACGGATCGATCTTCCGCTTTGAAGGGCAGGCGAGCGTTTTCGCGACCGAGAACGGGCCATGCTACCGCTGCTTGTATCCCGAGCCGCCACCTCCGGGATTGGTGCCATCATGCGCCGAAGGCGGAGTGCTCGGAATTTTGCCGGGCCTCGTGGGCGTGATGCAGGCCACGGAAGTGATCAAGTTAATCCTGGGCGTAGGCGATCCTTTGATCGGTCGTCTGTTGCTTGTCGATGCGCTGGGAATGAAGTTTCGCGAATTGAAGCTCCGGAAAAATCCGGATTGCCCCGTCTGCGGCACGCACCCGACAGTCACAAAATTGATTGATTACCAGGAATTCTGCGGTATCCGTGGAGAGGAGAAGCCGGTGAGCTCTGGCGTACCCGAAATTCAGGTGGAAGAATTGAAACGTCGCCTCGACGCGAAGGAAGATCTATTCGTCCTCGACGTGCGAGAGCCGCACGAATACCAGATCTGCAACATCGGCGGATATCTGATTCCGCTCAACGATCTGCCGACACGCGTCAACGAACTCGACTCCAGCCGGGACATTGTCGTCCACTGCAAAATGGGCGGCCGCAGCGCAAAGGCAGTCGCATTCCTGCAGCAGGCAGGCTTCAAGAAAGTCCACAACCTGGCGGGAGGAATCACAGCCTGGGCGGACCGGGTCGATCCGAAAGTGCCGAAGTACTAAGCACGTTGCGTTGACTTGCGCGGTTTGGCGACGTAAGATTCGCGCCTGTGATCGACCAGACTATCTCTCACTATCGCATCCTGGAAAAGCTGGGTGGCGGCGGCATGGGAGTCGTCTACAAGGCTGAAGATATCCGCTTGCATCGCTTCGTCGCGCTGAAGTTTCTGCCCGACGAAGTAGCCCGGGATCCTGTATCTCTGGCGCGGTTCCAGCGGGAAGCGCAGGCCGCCTCCGCTCTGAATCACCCGAACATCTGCACCATCTACGACATCGGGGAGCAGGATTCCCAGGCCTTCATCGCCATGGAGTACCTCGATGGCGTGACTCTAAAGCATCTGATCACGGGACATCCGTTGGAGACAGAACAACTGCTTGAGTTGGCGATCGAGATCACCGACGCCCTCGATGCCGCTCATGCCGGGGGCATCGTCCATCGCGATATCAAACCAGCGAACATTTTCGTCACGAAACGGGGACACGCCAAGATCCTCGATTTCGGCCTCGCCAAAGTACAGCAGAGCAATCAGTCAGCCAGCCGCGTCGCCAACGTCGCAACCGAAGCGACCGCGGCTGCGGTCAGTATCGAAGATCTCACTAGTCCCGGCACGGCGCTTGGAACCGTGGCCTATATGTCGCCCGAGCAAGCCCGGGGCAAAGATCTCGATGGGCGCACAGATTTATTCTCGTTCGGCACGGTGCTCTACGAGATGGCGACCGGGACACTGCCATTCCGTGGCGAAACGTCGGCAGTGGTCTTCGAATCAATTCTAGGAAAATCGCCTACGCCGGCGATCCGCCTGAACCCGAGCCTGCCTCCGAAACTCGAAGAGATCATCAACAAGGCGCTCGAAAAGGATCGCGATTTGCGCTACCAAAGCGCTGCCGAGATGCGCGCGGATTTGAAGCGCCTGCGCCGCGACACCAGTTCTGGGCATTTGCCCGTCGCAAGCGGAACGGTTGCGGTCGCTGATTCCGCGAGTTCACAAAGACTTGCATCGGCGCAGATTTCCGCGGTTTCGCCCACAGTCCAAACGAAAAAGAGCTCTCGCGGGTTGATCGCCGCGTTTGGCCTGCTCATTGCAATTGCCGGTACCTTTGCCGGCTACCGGCTCCTGAACCATCATCACGCTCTCAACACGCAGAGCATGGAGATCTCCAAGCTCACCGACAGCGGCAAAGCTACGCAAGTCGCGATTTCCCCCGATGGCCAGTACGTGGTTTACGTCAAGCGAGAAGGTGAACTACAGAGTCTCTGGATGCGCCACGTCGCTACCCGAAGCGATGTGCAGGTGCTGGCACCCGACCTTGTGGCCTTCGCCGGGCTCACGTTTTCTCCCGATGGCAACTATATCTATTTCGTCCGATCCGACAAGACGACGCTGTTCTACGAATACCTTTACATGATGCCCGTGCTGGGAGGGACACCCCGGCAGCTGATTCGCGATATTGACACACCGGTCAGTTTCTCTCCCGACGGGAAACAGTTTGCATTTATGCGGGGCGTGCCCAGCGGCAGTGCGGCTGAGCTCCGTGTTGCGTCCGCCGACGGAAGCGGCGAGCGGTTGCTGGTGACCTTGCCTGCCCTTCCTACGACCTATGCCATGCTCGGTCCCAGTTGGTCGCCTGATGGCAAGAAGATCGCCCTTTCGACGCTGGAAATGGGGAAGCAGACTCGCTGGGTCTTGAATGTGATTCAGGTGTCGGACGGGAGCATCCGCCCGCTCTATACTGCGACCGAGTTTCTTGGACGGCCCACTTGGCTTTCTGAAGGCGACTCGTTGCTGGTTGCAATTGGACTGGGAAGGCAGAACCGAAACCAGCTCTGGGAGATCTCATACCCTCAGGGCGAGCGGCACCGATTTACCAACGACCTGTCGAATTATGGGGGCAGGATCGATATGACACGCAACCGGACTACCTTGGTTGCCCTTGATCAAAAACAGACGTCGCACATCTGGATCGCGCCCGAGGGAAAATCAGAGGCCGCTACCCAGATCACGTCAGGAGAAACTGTCGATCAACTCGTGTATCCAGGCCCCGGAAATAAACTGCTCATCCGGAGTGAAGACAGCGATCTGGTCTCTATCAATGCCGATGGAAGCCAGCGCACCGCGCTTGTCCCTGATGTGCGGAATTATTGGGGCCACTCCGCCTGCGGTGACCGCTATCTCTTGTTCGACTCGTATAACGGCACTGCACCGCAGCTGATGCGCTCGGATCTCGACGGCACGAACATGATCAAGCTCGCGGATCGAGTCGCCGAATCGGAGTGTTCTCCAGATGGAAAGTGGTTGGTATATCGGTCCAATGTGCAGACTGTAGACAAGATCTTTCGCCTTCCAGTGGAGGGTGGTATTCCGACTGAGCTAGCCACTGCCTCCGGTGGAGGCGATAGCTTCATTTCCCCTGATGGGAAATTCATCGCCTACACCTACGAGGAGGGCTCTCCAGTGCCGGCAGTGAAGATCGCAGTCATTGCAGCTGAAGGTGGCGCTCCAGTGCATACGCTTCAGGCGCTAGCCGGCGCTACAAGCTTACGCTGGTCCCCGGACGGAAAAGCCATCCAATCTGCGATGACCCGCAACGGAGCAGGCAATATCTGGGAACAATCTCTTTCGGGCGGAGACCCGCATCAGATCACCCATTTCACATCGGGAATCATCTTCGACTTCTCCTGGAGTCGCGATGGCAAAGTGATGCTGCTTTCCAGAGGTGACCGCACTAGCGACGTGGTGATGATTTCGAATTTCCAGTAAACGGCTCGCCGGCCGGGTCTCCCAAGGGTTGCGCAGTTCGTTCGAATTTCATTGAACAAAGCTGGAAGCAGGCGGATAATAGGCGCGTTCCTGGGTAGTCCCCCCAAAAACCAGTCGAATTGAGGAGGGCCCTTGTATGCATAAGGCCTTGTCTTTGGGGATTTTTCTGCTCATTAGTGGATTTCTAGTCGCTCAAGACGTCACCCCCGACTCTCAGAAGCCCCGCGTTTTTATCACCGACAGCCAGTCCTGGGAAATTGGCGGCTACAGCGCAGGAGGCAGCGGCGGGGGCGGTTCGATGACCCGCGGAGGAGCACGCCCGCAAACCGCGGAGATCATCAAGACCTTCGGTCAGCGTTGCCCTGACGTCATTACCAACAACATCCAGACGAAAGCCGACTACATCGTGCTGCTCGATCACGAGGGCGGCAAGAGCTTCGTCCGGCATAAGAACAAAGTCGCGGTGTTCGCTCGTGCTAGCGGAGACTCTGTCATCAGTAAATCGACCCTCTCGCTGGGCGGTTCGGTGCAGGAAGCCTGCGATGCCATTAACAAGGACTGGGCGGTGCACGGAGCAGGAATGCGCGAGGCTCACGAGACGGAAATGGAGGCTGCGGCTCCGAGAAGTGCGCCGGCACGCACTACCGCCTCAGCTCCTCCGCCGATCTCGACTCCCGCCCCGCACTCCGCGCCTGCCGATCCACCGGCGCCAGCCACCGGGAAACTATCAATCGTTTCCATTCCAGATGGCGCCGATATTGAAATTGAGGGAAGCTTCGTGGGCAATGCGCCTTCCGACGTTCAGTTGACCGACGGAGATTACACGGTCACGATCAAGAAGGCTGGATTCAAGACCTGGGAGCGCAAGCTCAAGGTCACATCCGGTAGCAACGTGCACGTGCAGGCCGAATTAGAGAAGGGCGACGCACAATAGAGGGGCATCGTTCCATCGCACTATTGGCAACCCCGGGCGATCACGCCCGGGGATCCAGCTTACTCAACTTTTCCGAGAAACACTTGCTGCTCCCGGCGTGGGCGTTGCTTCATTTACACTCCGCCTTTGGCCGTTGCATTCTTGCGTGCGTCCTCATCCTGGAAGTCAACCTTCTTGCCCGTTTTCTGCTCGAGGACCTCAATGGTGCTGCGGATGATGGACTTTCCTAGCTCGAAAACAGCCGCGTGCTGCTTGCTCTGTTCGTCCTTCCAGCCGATAGTCAGGAAATGCCGCTTCTTTTTTGAAAAAAGGAAGAGCGGATTCACGGCGATGGCAAGCCCTACTCGGCGGCCCGCTTTCTCTCCATATTCCAGATCGTCCACCTGATCGTACGGAATGATCAGCTCTCCCGAAGGATACTCGTAGATGAACTCTTTTTCGTTCCCCGTGGACGCCGAACCCTCCACTCCCTCGTCGATCTTTTCGGTTCCTCCGACGTAAGCAGTCTTGTCCGACCCGACTCCGGCAAGAGAAGGCAACACCAGCAGAAACACGGGAAGAAACCTTAGAGCGAGCGGTCGCTTCATGCTCCACTCCTGGACGAAATATGGGACGAAGGCAAACCCGGCACGGAACTATAAACGAGGAGCCGATGTGGGGCAACCGCGATCTCGCGGATCAACCCCAGGGGCCAAATCTAAGATTCTTCTCAGATCGGAACCGACGCAAGAAATACAGGGGTTTGGCCGATAGAGATCGTGTGAGCAGTGCGTCCGCAAAGCCGGCGATCGCGCCATCCTCGGTGCAGGGTTCCAAACCGATACGATACGTGGCTCGGCAACCGATCTTCGATCGCGATGAAAAAGTCTTCGGCTACGAACTCCTGTTCCGGGATGGCCTGGAAAACACATTTACCGGCGACACCGACGAGGCATCGCGCGCCACGCTCGACCGATCTCTGATCATGGGCCTTGATGTCCTCTGTGATGGCAGGCGGGCGTTCGTGAACTGCACACGCGACACGCTGATCAAAGGACTGGTGACCTTGCTGCCCTCGGCCTCGACGGTAGTCGAGATCCTGGAGACCGTCAAACCAGACCCTGATGTGCTCTCTGCCTGCCATGTTTTGAAGGAGGCGGGATATCAGATCGCGCTCGATGACTTCGTCGACGGCGATATGCGCGAGCCTTTGGCGGAGATTGCCGACATCCTGAAAATCGATATGCTGCTCACGACCGAAGAACAGCGCATCGCCATGATCAAGCGCTATGGCCCTTGGCGCCGGCGGTTGTTGGCCGAGAAGATCGAGTCGCAAGCTGATTTCGTGCGCTCTCGCGACCAGGGTTTTGTCTACTTCCAGGGCTTCTTCTTTCGCAAACCGGAGAAACTCAACACCAGGGAATTGCCCGCGAACCGGCTGAATTACGTACGAATGCTGCAAGAGGTTTCGCGCGCGGAATTGAATGTCCCCGCTTTGGAAAGGCTCATCAAGGGTGAGGCTTCCGTCTGCTACCGGCTCCTGCGATACCTGAATTCCGCAGTGTTCGGATTCAAAAGCGAGATCCACTCGGTACGGCACGCACTGTCAATTCTGGGAGAACGCGAAGTACGGCGCTGGGTTCGCCTGGTCGCAGCTGTTGGCGCCGGACAAGAGAAAACCAGCGATCTTGTGCTTTCGGCGCTGGTTCGAGGACGGTTCGGGGAATTGCTGCAACCTTTGGTGCCTCATGGGGAATCTGATCTTTTCCTGCTGGGGCTGCTGTCCCTGCTTGACGCAATGCTGGAAATGCCGATGGCGGAGGTGCTGGAGCGGGTTCCGCTGGATCGTGAAACTAAGGCCGTTTTGTTGGGTCAGCCCAGTGTGTTGCGCCCGGTTTACCAGTTGATGCTGGCACACGAGAGCGGAGAGTGGGAGGCTGCGGAACAACTGAGTGCAGGCCTCCGGCTGGACTCCCAGGAAGTCGCGGGCTATTACTGGCTGGCTCAGCAGTGGGCTCGGGAAGTTTCCTCCGGCCTTTAAGCGAGATTGAAAATGAATCGCGGTCAGTCTCGGCTGAATCCTTTGCTTGGGCGGATTCGTTTAGACGTGTCCTTCCTGTGCAAAATGACATCGGTTTGGGTCTTGCGCAGCCAGTCTGGTCCGGGTAACATGGTGGTGTTCTCATTAGGCCTCGTTCCCGCGCAGGCCTTTCCCGCGCCAGCCGCTCCGAGGCGGCGCATCCGGACCCGCAAAACGGAAGGCCGGTACTAGGAAAAAAGAATTCGCTCACGAGTATTAGTTTTCATTCAGAAGTGGGGGTTCGTTTCAGGGTGTGTCCAGCCGCAGCCCGCGCCTCGCGTGGTGCAGATGGCGTGCGTGTAGCAGCGCAGGTCTGAATTGCAGCAGCGCCCCTCCGGCAGGCCATCGTAGGTCGCAAGAATTTGCAATTTAGGAAGTTTGTTTGAGAGGACTATGAACGCAGGACCAGGCAAGCCCTCCGGCGGAGGAGGGAGAGGCAGACGGCGTCGCGGACGCCGCCCACACAATCAACGGCACGGCCAAGGCCAGAATCGCCAGAACCGTCAAAATCAGGACGGCATCTACACCGCTCCTATGGATCACAGCTACCGGGCTGCGCTCTCCGGCAGCAACGGGCACAGGGGCGGGCGGCAGCGCCCGGGTTTCGCCGCGCAGTATCCCCAGCCCGAACCTGAGCCATTGCCAACAAACGGTGACGACGCGAACTCACGCATCTTTGCGTTTATTGAAGATCTGTTTTTCCTGGCAAAGATTCAGGAGACGGCGCGCAAACTCAACGTCAAGGTCGAGTTCGTGAAGAACGATAAAGATCTGATGGACCGCATGCAGCAGAACGGCGAAGAAAAGCCGTCTTTGATCATCTTCGATCTGAACAACGCCAACGCCAAGCCGCTAACCCTGATCCCTAAGCTCAAGAGCAAATTGAAAAAGGGCACCTCGATCATCGGCTTTCTTTCTCACGTACAGGGTGACTTGAAGCAGAAAGCTCATGAAGTGGGATGCGACATGGTGTTGCCGCGCTCGGCATTCTCCCAGAATTTGCCCCAGTTATTGCGCCGACATGGTGCGCCGGAGGAAGAAAACCCAACCGTACAGTAGTCCGGCTGATTTTTTCGCTTCGTGAACATTCGTGTCCCGAGTGGTTGACGATCTTAAGCCGACTGAGAGCGCGAAGTCCCTACTACCCTGGCGGCCAAGCCAGTGAACGTCCACCGAGCAGGTGAACGTGAAGGTGGAACACGGACTGCCCAGCGCCGGGCCCTACGTTTAGCACGGTGCGATATCCGCTTTCAATCTTGCGCGAGCGTGCGATCTCGGCCGCGGCTAGATGGCAGCGACCGATGATTTCGGCATCCTCAGTCTGCGCTTCCTTCAATCCGGCAAAATGCTTCTTCGGAATAATCAGCACATGGGTCGGTGCCTGGGGATTGATGTCTTCAAAGGCGAAGACATGCTGGTCTTCGTGCACCTTCTTTGCAGGAATTTCTCCGCGCATGATGCGGCAAAATAGGCAGCTTTCAGTAGGATCAGTCATAGGATTGCACCGTGCGGTTGTCTGGACGAGAACGCTAAAACGATAGCACCGCGTAGTGGCGTTGTCAGCCCTAGTGTTATAGATTCAATGAGCGTTGTCCGCGAACTTCATGCCCCCGACCACTACAGAAACGCGCTTCAACGGACATTCTATGGTGGGTCCGCTCCAGCGCGTGTTGGTTTGCTCGCCTCGAAACGCCGGATGGAATCAACCGGAACGCGCAGCGCGCTGGCGTGATCTTGGATTTCTTCATCCCATCCAGTTTGGAGAAGCCCAGCAACAGCATGACGCCCTGCGCCGCGAACTGAAAACCGCCGGTGCCGAGATCATCGAACTCCCAGCCGCACCGGAGCTTTCTGTCGACGCGGTTTACGCACACGACGCTTCTTTGGCGACTGATTTCGGTCTGATCGCAATGCGTCCCGGTAAATCGAATCGTGTCTTTGAAGGCCAGCATCATGCCTCCTTCGGTACGGAGGTTGGAATCGCGCTTCTCGCGAAGATCGAAAGCCCCGGCACCACCGAAGCTGGAGACATTGTTTGGCTCGATTCGAAGACGCTGCTCGTAGGTCAGGGATATCGCACCAACCCTGCGGGCATCGCCCAACTGCGCGCCATTCTCACGCCAAAGGGTGTAGAAGTGCTCTCGGCGCCTCTCCCTTATGGCGGCGGGCCGGCCACCTGCCTTCATCTGATGTCGCTGATTAGCCTGCTCGACGACCGCACCGCGATTGTCGACCTGCCTTGGCTCGCAGTAGAGACGGTAGAACTACTCAAGGCTCGCGGTTTCGGCTTCATTGAGATCGATCCCTGCGAACGCGACACTCTCGCCTGCAATGTCCTTGCACTTGGAGAAAATCGTTTGCTGGCGATCGAAGAGAATCGCAAAACGAACGCTCGCCTGCGTGAAGCTGGTTTTGAAGTCCGTACTTTCTCTGGCTCTGAACTCTGCATCAACGGTGGCGGCGGTCCAACCTGCCTGACTCGCCCTCTACTCCGGGCTTAAACGACTAACGCCAACGTCATCCGCCCGCTATCGCTCCAATCACGATGAACGCTTCCTTCCCGTTGGCCACCGCCTCGGGCAAAGGAGTGTCCGGGGATTCGTGCGACAGATCTTCTTCGCAGGCGAAGAATCGCAAGAATGCCCGCCGCTTCAACGTGTCATGCTCACGAATCGTTCCTCGCAGCACAGGATACGCCGCTTCCAGCGCATCCAACACCGCACGCTGCGTGACTGGAGACGAAACCTCGATCGTGATCTCGGCTCCCACGTGGGCGAGATTTCGCAGATGATAAGGAAGCACAACTCGAATGCTACTCAACGTTTGTCATCCAAACCGATCTTTGTCGTCCTGAGCGAAGCGGAGGAGCTTTGCTTTTTGCCGGACGCCCCAACTGACGGGTCGGAACTCACCCGAGCGTCTGCACTTCAACCGACAACACCGCCGGCAGGTCCCGCACAATCGGCGCCCACGAGTCACCCGCGTCATTCGAGCAATACACTTGCCCGCCTGTCGTTCCAAAATAGATGCCACACTTGTCCAACGAATCGACCGCCATCGCATCCCGCAACACGTTCACATAGCAATCCTTCTGAGGCAGTCCCTTGGTGAGAGGTTCCCACTCGTTTCCGCCCGTACGGCTACGGAACACACGCAGCTTGCCCTCATGCACGAAGTGTTCGGAATCGCTCTTGATCGGGACCACGTAAATGGTCTCCGGTTCATTCGCGTTGACATCAATCACAAATCCGAAATCCGTCGGCAGATTCCCGCTGACTTCCTTCCAGTTGTCTCCGGCGTCATCCGAGCGCATTACATCCCAGTGCTTCTGCATGAACAGCACGCCCGGCCGCTTTGGATTCATCGCGATGTGATGCACGCAATGCCCAACTTCCGCCGCCGGATCTGGAATGTACTGCGAACGCAGCCCACGATTGATCGGTTTCCACGTCACGCCGCCATCGTCCGTGCGAAACGCCCCGGCGGCAGAAATCGCAATATAGATCCGCTTCGGGTCGTTTGGATCCAGAATAATCGTGTGCAAACACATTCCGCCCGCTCCCGGCTGCCAATGCGGGCCGGTCCCATGCCCGCGCAATCCGGAGAGCTCGTGCCAGCTTTCGCCGCCATCCGTCGAGCGAAACAACGCTGCGTCCTCGATCCCCGCATACACGGTATCCGCGTCCGTCAGAGAGGGTTCAAAGTGCCATACCCGCTTGAACTCCCACGGATGCTGCGTCCCATCGTAAAACTGATGCGTCGTCAGCGGCTTTCCAGTTTCCGCCGTCGTATCATAGACAAACCGGTTCGCCGGAGGCTTCGGCATCTGCCCCGGTTGGGGCGGCTCGATCTTCACTCCAGGCTGCTCCCAAGTTTTGCCGCCATCGTCTGAGCGTTGCACCATCTGTCCAAACCATCCGCTGGTCTGCGAAGCGTAAATCCGGTCCGGATTCACCGGCGACCCTTTCAGGTGATACATCTCCCAACCCGCGAAATGAGGCCCATTGACTGTCCAATTCTCACGCTTGCCATCTGCTTCAAGAATGAAAGCCCCCTTCCGGGTCCCCACCAATACTCGAACTCTACTCATCTCTCCTCCTGAATGTTATGTCGGGACAGGCGCCCCCGGCCGTCCGCGGAGCGCAGCTCCACTTTCTATTGCTTCGGAAAATTCGGATCTGCCTTCACTTCCAGAATCTGCTTCGTATGCCGCGCACTATGCGCCCCAATGAACAGCAGCCACTCATAAGCGTCCAGCGGTTGGCCTAATGGACTGTCCGCCACGTGCGCACGCAAGTCGGGCGTCGATTGCAGAAACTCGATCGTTCGTGCCCGGCTCTGTTCGAAATGCGCGAGCGTATCCGCGGGAGTCCATCGCCCCGTCAGGACTAGGGCATCAGGAGCTTTGGCTTTGTGACTGCGATCCGGTATCGCCGCAAGCACAAAACCATCAATCTTCGCTGTGTCGCGCCCCGTCGCTCCCGCAGGCGCCTTCATGATCTTTTCTGTGATGTTTCCAAAGATGAAGTCCTCCGCCAGTGTGATGTGCTCGAGAGTCTCCGCCACCGACCACCGGTCCGGAGCCGGCTTGAACTTCAACTGCGCTTCCGACAATCCCTTCACTGCATCCGCGACTCCATCCCGCGTCTGCTGCAGATACTGCACTCCCTTTTCCCGGTCCGCCTGCGTGAGTGTCTGGCTGAAGGCGCTCGCGGCTACCAACAAAATCAGGGGTAACCATTCCACTTTCTTTATCACGTTTCCTCCACAGGCTTTACGTCGTATCAGTTCATTACTTTCCCCGCCCCAGTTTCTTTGCCACTTCCCGGTTGAAGCTTGGAATCAGCGGCGTCGAGTCTCTGTCCACCCATCGCCGTCGTGCTTCCTTCAAAATCTGTTGCCGGTTGCGTTCCATCTCCGTCAAGAGCGCACAGGAGGCGCCGGATTTCTCGTGCCGTGCTCCCCAGATCAGCAGTTCGAGCAGAACGGGCGCAAGATCAATCCCTTTTTCTGTCAGTCGATAATTGATCACCCGCGCGTCAGTCTCTTCTGGCTCGGTGGTGATGATACCGGCGGCTTCCAGTTGCCGCAATCGGTCCGCCAGAATATTGGTCGCGATCCTCTCGCCCGAATGCTGGAAGTGTTTGAACCTGCGGTATCCGCGTACCATCAAGTCCCGCACGACCAACAAAGACCACCGATCCCCGATGACCTCGAGAGAGGTGCTCACTGGACACCCGGATCGAGGTTGCAGTCGGGCCCGCTTGGACATTTTCGAGAAGCCTATCAATCTCACTTGCAGTTTGCAAGTAATCGATAATGTCGCGAGCGAGAGTTGCCGTCTGCTGAGCGAAGTATTCCCTCCAGGCCTGGAGAATAATTTTTTTGGCAGGGCGGAACTTCAATTGTGGATCCCCAAGGCTGCTAAAATTAATTGGCATGCTTCTTCCCTTCGTCCGCGAACTCTTCGCGGGCGTGGAAAACCTTCCCGGCTTCTTGCGTGTAGCCTCCCATCTAAAAGAGGGCACGGGCCGGATCAGTGTCTCCGGCCTCACGCCGACGGCAAAGGCTGTGCTGCTCGTGCTATTCCGACGAGCCGCCGATCGTCCCCTGATCGTCGTTGTGAATGACAATCGCATCATGGACGATATCCTCCCCGTCCTGCGCGGTTTCTGTGAGCTCACGGGAGCGTGTGACCCTGATGATGTCGTGGGCCTCCCGGCGCGCGACGTGCTGCCTTTCCAGAATCTTTCGCCACACCCCGAGTTGCAGGAAGAGCGCGCTACGACGCTATGGAAGATCGCTACCGGACGCGCATCAATCGTCGTGTCGCCCGTCGCCGCCACCGCCATCCTCCAGCGTTCTACTGATTACTACACGGATCTCGCCCGCACGATTCGCCGTGGCGAATCCTTCGATATCGACGGCCTGCTCACTCACTTGAACACAGTCGGTTACTCGATCGCTGACGTCGTCGAAATGCCGGGCCAGTATGCACTGCGTGGCGGCATCCTTGACGTCTACTCCCCTGAGGCCGAGCGCCCTGTGCGCGTCGAGTTTTTCGGAGACGAGGTGGAATCCATCCGCCGCTTCGATCCCACGTCGCAACGCAGTTCCAATCCGATCGATGAGGCGCTGCTTCTCCCACTCACTGAGACCCCCGTCAACGACCAGCTTCTCGGGGCGATTCACACCCGCCTCTCGGGTAAGCGCATTGAAGGATCCGAAGAGATCGTTGAAGCCGCGATTCGGGCCGGTGGTGTCACGACATTCCCCGGCTGGGAGTTTTATGCGCCGGTCGCCGGATCCGACCGCTCTGTCTTCGATCTCCTTCCGCGCGCCGCCGTGATCCTCGATGAACCCGACTTGCTTCGCGGCGAGTTTGACCGCTTCTGGAACCGGGTCGAGGAAGCCCACGAGCGCAGCGGGGTAGGCAACTTAGTCCGGCCGTCCGACCTCTACCTGCCGCCCGAAAACTGGTGGCAGAAAGTCGCAAGCCTCACCGGGGCGAATGTCGAACACCTCGGCATCACCACGTCGGACGGGGGATCTGAACCTCTCATCAACATCCTCACGCAGCCCACAACGCGTTTCCACGGCGCGGTTCCCGCCATGCTGGAAGAGGTACAAAAGCTCACCAGGGAAGGCAAGCAGGTGATGTTCGCTGTACCTAACACCGGCGAAGTCGAGCGCCTCGCCGACATCTTCACCGAATACAACGTCAGCTTTCGGCTCGGCAGCCGCACCCGCGGCGGCGAGAGCTACGCCGACGAAACCAGCTACTTCGCCGGAGAAGTCCTTACGACCACACTTGCCAAGGCCTATGTGCCTGATGGCGTAATGATTCCTGACGCTAACCTTGCCATCTTCGGCGCTCGTGATCTCTTTGACGAATCTGATACCGTCGCTGCGCGCCCGGGTCGTCAGAAATCCAAGGTCTCCGCCTTCCTCTCCGACTTCCGCGACCTCCAGGTAGGAGACTATGTCGTCCATGTCGAGCACGGCATCGGCCAATATCAAGGACTGAAGGAAATCAACCAGGGCGACGGCAACGCCGAGTTCATGCTGCTCGAGTACGCCGAAGGCGCTCGCCTCTATGTTCCACTCACGCGACTCGATTTGATTCAGAAGTATCGTTCGTCGGAAGGTGCTAAGCCCACCCTCAGCCACCTCGGTACGCAAGCCTGGGCCAAGACCAAGGCCCGCGTGCGCAAGGCCATGAAAGATATGGCCGACGAACTCCTCAAACTCTACGCCGCTCGCAAAATGGCCCAGGGGCATGCGTTCCCCGCGGGGACTGATTTCGTACGAGAGTTCGAGGATGCCTTCGAATTCAACGAGACCGAGGATCAGGAGCAGGCGATCAAAGATGTCATGCGAGACATGGAATCGAGCCAACCGATGGACCGCCTGCTCTGCGGCGACGTCGGCTACGGCAAAACCGAAGTCGCGATGCGCGCCGCCTTCAAAGCCGTCAGTGACAACAAGCAGGTCGCAGTCCTCGCGCCTACCACGGTTCTCGCGTTCCAGCATTACGAAACTTTCAAACAACGCTTCGGGCCTTTCCCCGTCACCATCGAAATGATCAGCCGCTTTCGCAATCCGAAGCAGCAGAAAGAAATCCTTGAGAAGACCGAAGCCGGGAAGATCGACATTCTCATCGGAACGCACCGAATTCTGTCGAAGGACCTCAAATTCGCCGACCTGGGCCTGCTCATCGTCGACGAAGAACAGCGCTTTGGCGTGCGGCACAAGGAGCGTATCAAGCAGATGCGCAAACAGGTCGATGTTCTTACGATGTCGGCCACTCCTATACCACGCACGTTGCACATGTCGCTCGTCGGCCTGCGCGATATGAGCGTTATCGAGACCCCTCCCAAAGACCGCATGGCGATTCAAACTGTCGTCGCCAGTTGGGAAGACAAGCTGATCCAGTCGGCGATCGAGCAGGAACTTGAACGAGGAGGACAGGTCTACTTCGTTCACAATCGTGTCGAGACGATCTGGGAGATCGCTGCCAAGCTGCAGGAATTAGTGCCGAAGGCGCGAGTCATCGTCGGACACGGCCAGATGGCCGAGACAGAACTTGAAAAAGTGATGCTGAAATTCATGCATCACGAAGCCGACATTCTTGTCGCCACCACGATCATCGAAAACGGCCTTGACATCCCCCTCTGCAATACGATCTTGATCAACCGGGCGGATCGTCTTGGCCTCTCCGAACTTTATCAACTCCGAGGGCGCGTGGGTCGATCGAATCGTCGCGCCTATGCGTATTTGCTCGTCCCGCGCGATGTCGAGTTGACACCGATCGCCCGCCGCCGTCTCGCAGCATTGAAAGAATTCTCTGATCTTGGCGCCGGATTTAAAATCGCCGCCCTCGATCTCGAACTCCGTGGTGCCGGCAATCTATTGGGTGGAGAACAAAGCGGGCACATCGAGGCGATCGGCTTCGAGCTTTATACCCAGATGCTCGAGCGTGCCGTCCGCGAGATGAAAGGCGAAGCCGCCCCCGATGCGGCCGAAACCCAACTCAACCTCGGCCTCAATATCCGCATCCCGGCCGAGTATGTCCCGGAAGAGAATCAGCGCTTGCAAATGTACAAGCGGGTTGCCCGCGTTGAAAGTGAGTCGCAACTGACGGATGTGGCGAGCGAACTCGAAGATCGCTACGGCCCGCCACCACAAGCCGTCCGTAATCTTCTTGACTACGCTAGCCTCAAACTGCTCTGCATGCGTGTAGGTGTCAATGCGATCGAGCGCAAGCGCGAATCGGTGACGTTCAAATTCCGCCAGAATGCCGCCATCGACCCCGAACGCCTGGCGCGGTTTGTTTCCGGGCAGCGTGGAGCACAATTTACTCCGGACGGCATGCTCCGGTTCACGCTCAAGGCAACCGCAGCCGATGAAGTCTTGCGCCAACTCGCCACAATTCTGGAGCAACTAGCCACAGAGAGTTCTGCATCTGAAGTGGGCTCGAATGCGACGGGAAAAACGATTGGATAACTTCGGGTTATGCAGTACTTCGAACATCCCCGAGCCATTGATCTCCACGTGGAAGAGCGGCCCTCCTGCACTGCGTAAACGGTTCTCAGGCAAGACGGGCTTGAGCCCCTGAAATCGCCCTTACCTTCCTATTTTTCCTACGCGTCGCCAACTCTAGCCACACCAGCTAAAATGAAACCCGGTCGCACCAGCGATCGAAGCCCAACGCCTCAGGACTCGCGACTCACGACTATGATGAAAGTCCGCAAAGCCGTTTTCCCCGCCGCAGGCCTGGGCACCCGCTTCCTGCCAGCCACCAAGGCTCAACCCAAGGAAATGCTCCCGGTGGTCGACAAGCCCATCATTCAGTACGGCGTCGAAGAAGCGATGGCTTCTGGCTGCGACCAGATCATTATCGTCACCGGTCGCGGTAAGCAGTCCATCGAAGATCACTTCGATGTCAGCTACGAACTGGAAAAAATGCTGGAAGAGCGCGGCAAGAAAGACCTGCTTAAAATCGTTCGCTCCATTTCCGACATGATCTATGTGGCCTATGTCCGCCAGAAGGAAGCCTTGGGGCTTGGACATGCCGTGCTCACGGCCCGCGAACTCGTCGGCAACGAACCGTTCGCCGTCCTGCTCGCCGACGACGTAATCGACCATCCCGTGCCCGCGCTCAAGCAAATGGCCGACGTCTTCGCCGAAAAGCAATGTTCGATTATCGCTGCGCAAGTTGTCGAAGGCAAGATGATTTCCTCATACGGCGTCTTTGATGCACAGGCCGTCGACGGATTTAATGGACGCCTGTTCGAAATCCGGAACATGGTCGAGAAACCGAAATTCGAGGAGGCCCCGTCGAACCTGGCTATTATCGGCCGCTACATCCTCACACCCGCCGTCTTCGACTGCCTCGCCAAGACCTCGACGGGCGCCGGCGGAGAACTGCAACTCACCGACGGGATGCGCATGCTCCTGAAGCGCGAAAAGATGTATGCCTACGTCTACGAGGGTCAGCGCTACGATACCGGCGACAAACTCGGATTCCTGAAAGCGACAGTAGAGTTCGCGCTCAAACGCAGTGATCTCGGCGCACCTTTTCGGGAGTATCTAAAGGGATTGAAACTGTGATCAACCGCCGCTAGCGCCTGGATCTTACTTCTGCCCCAAGGGCTCCCTTCGCGTAAGAACATACCCATCACGAAACAAGAACTGTTGACCCACGCCGCGCGTCTGTTTCGTAAACCGATAAAGATTGCGATCGATCGCAATCGTGATCCGCACGTCCACGGGCTTGTCATTCTCCGTTCCCCGGCCAGTTAAAGAAAGTCGTATAGCTCCTGAAGGCCTCTCCTCGATATCCTCGATCACGTAACGCTCCGACGACTTGTCTCGATCCGAAGTCACCTGAAACTCGCGCTTGTCCGCATCCACCACCGCAGTCGAAGCTTCCCGGAGTGTCTTGGCGGGCCCATCATCGTAGGTGTAAGTGAACTGTATTGCGCTCCCGTCGGCGGTCTCTCTCACCTCCAGCCACGTGGGCAAGTCCACTCGCGCATCGCTCTGATAGTCACGATATTCCAGCTGCCCGGTCCACTCGCCAACGAGAGATCCGTAGATCTTCTGGCGGCCGGTAGCAGTGGGTGTTTGCGCGAAACCCGAAGAAGCGTAACAAAGCAGCAGAATTGCTGGGAGTAACCTCGAGATGTTCGGCACCATGAAAGGATGGACGACCAGCCGCTAGCATCGTGAGCGTTCAGCGCTTTGAACGCAATGGCAGCTTTAACTCCGGCGTAAATTGCAGGACAGAATTTGCACGTCGCTGCAAGCGCGTGTGGGAATGCTGATTCTGGAGAACCTTTGAGAAGGTGCCGTCCCCACCCTTCGCGGTTGCGAAGGGTGGGACTTTGCTTTCTAGCTCTTACTCTCTTTCAATTTCTTCGACTTCTCCTCGACTCCGCGGGCCAGTTTTTCTTTATGTCCATGCAGCTTCTTCGCGGTGCCGTCATCCGCCACTCCAATTATTTGCGCGGCGAGAATCCCAGCGTTCGTAGCCCCCGGCTTTCCAATTGCGACCGTCGCCACCGGAATCCCGGCTGGCATCTGCACGGTCGATAGAAGTGAATCCATCCCGTTCAAAGACGTCGAAGGAATCGGCACCCCAATAACCGGCAAAATCGTATGCGCCGCGATCACGCCTGCCAGATGCGCCGCCCCGCCCGCTCCCGCAATGATGACCTTGATGCCGCGCCCGGCCGCATTCTTTGCAAACTCAGCGCTGCGATCCGGAGACCGATGGGCCGACGTCACATCGATCTCGTACCCAATCCCGAAATCGTCGAGCGCCTTCCCGGCCTCGCGCATGATCTCCAAATCCGAATCACTCCCCATCACAATTGAAACCAGTGTCTTACTCATCATCTCTCCTAAGTGTTTTTATGGAACAGCCAACTCGCGGCGTGGAACGCGCGACTCAAGATTTCCCCACAGCTCTCGCTGCGATGTCTTTCCGATAATGTGCGCCGGCAAACGAAATCTTCCCGCAAGCCTCATACGCGCGCGCCACCGCAGTTTCCAACGACTCCGCCCGAGCGGTCACTCCCAGCACACGCCCGCCGGACGTGTAGAACGCACCATCCCGTCGAGAAGTCCCTGCATGAAATACCTTCACGCCCTCGACCGCGCCTGCCTCCTCCAACCCATCAATGCGCTTCCCCACCTCATGAGTTCCGGGATACCCTCCCGACGCCATCACCACGCACACCGAGGCATCAGCAGACCATTTGAAGTCCCCATCGCTCACGCGCCCTTCAATCGACGCCTGCAGCGCGTCCACCAGGTCGCTCTCCAGCCGCATCAGGATCGGCTGCGTCTCCGGATCTCCAAACCGGCAGTTGAACTCCAGCACCATCGGACCTCGTGCCGTCATCATCAGCCCGCAATAGAGTACGCCTTTGAACTCCGCGCCCTCAGCCTTCATGCCTGCCACGACGGGCCTGGCGATGTGATGCACCAGCCAGTCGCGCATTTGATCGTCTACGATATCGCGCGTCGAATATGCTCCCATCCCACCAGTGTTCGGCCCCGTATCGCCGTCGCCAACCCGCTTATGATCCTGCGCACCCACCAGTGGGGCTACGCGCTCGCCGTCGCTGAACACTAAAAACGACAGTTCGTCACCCTTCAAGCACTCTTCCAAAACCACCCGCGCCCCGGCCTCTCCCAGCATCTTTCCACTGAGCATCTCCGCCGCGACGCTCGCCGCCTCTTCCTTCGTCTTCGCAATAACCACTCCCTTGCCGGCGGCCAAGCCGTCAGCCTTTACCACCACCGGAAGGTGAAAGTGCCCCAGAGCCGATCGCACCTGTTCGACCGAATCGCAAATTGCAAAGGGAGCTGTTGGGATGTGGTGCCGCTGAAGAAACTCTTTGGCGAAACTCTTGCTCGACTCCAGTCGTGCCGCGGCCTGCGTGGGGCCAAAGACTGGCCATCCGCGCCGCGTGAACTCATCCACCACACCGAGCGTAAGCGGCAGTTCCGGGCCCACTACCGTCAAGTCCGGCTGCAACTTCGCCCCAAGTGCCATGACCGTCTCAACACTTTTCAGATCAACGGGAAGGCACTCCGCCTCCGCGGCAATCCCACCATTTCCCGGGGCGCAATAAAGCTGCGAAATCCGCGACGACTGTCGCAGCTTCCAGACCAGCGCATGTTCGCGCCCACCACCACCAAGCACCAGAACTTTCATAGGCCAGAGTTTTAAGGTTAGGGAAGGAAAGGAACACTGTCAAACCACCAACCCATCAAACCGGCGACATGATTTTGAGCTGCAAAGGACGGGCACAGTCGACCCGACAACTATTTCGTTCACAATCGGCAAGTCGCATTGGACGTTTCTTTACAATTCCGGATTAACTCTCAGAAATGGCACTTTCGTGCTATAGATCGCGCAACGACGGATGGAGCAATATCAAATTCACTCAGCAATTTTTGTCCTGAGCGGTGAACGGTGATGGACGGCTCGCCCGCTGCCTGTCGCCGTTCTTCTGTTTCTGGCCAGACCTTGCGCATAGTGCCGCTCATCTACAAGTAACAAATCGGGATAATCGCAAATCGGCAACCGGCCAATCAGCAATTAGCCCTTCGAACTCTCTATAATCTCCAAGTGATCACCGTCTCAAAAGAGGACTACCTCAAGTCGATCCTCGAGGCCGAAAGCGAGGGGGAGACCGTGATCGCCGCCCGGCTCGCCGATTGGCACAAGGTCACTGCTCCCGCCGTCACCATGGCCCTTCGCCGTCTCAAGAAAGACGGGCTGGTTGCTGTCGAAAAAACCGGCGAAGTGGGCCTTACTCCCGCGGGCCGCAAGATCGCTCGCAAGCTCACTCTCCGGCATCACCTTATCGAGCGTATGCTCTCCGAAATGTTCGGTATGGAATGGTGGAAGGTTCACGACGAGGCCGAACGCCTTGAGCATGCTGTCTCTCCCGACTTCGAATCCAAGCTGCTGAAGAAGCTCGGCTCCGATGGCGCTTGCCCTCACGGGAATCTGAGCGAAGTGGAAAGCCCCGCCAGTCGGAGAAAGCGTGGCCTCGTTTTGCTCGCCGACGCTGACGTCGACCGAACTTATACCGTCAGTGGTATCTACGAGCGAGATCGTCAGTTGCTTGAATTCCTCGAATCACGCGGCGTTCGCCCGGGCGCTAGACTGCACCTCCTCGAACGCAATTATGATCAAACCCTAACCCTCTCGACATCGGCGGGGAGAGTATCCCTTGGTCCGGCCGCATCCGTTAGAGTTTGGCTCTCTCCCACGAAGTAACGACATACTGATTTACGTCACGCCTGGGCGATCAATTCATCCAGCTTCGCGAACAATGCCTGGTTTCCCTGACGTGGATACTGTCTCAAAGCATCGCGATAGAAGGGCACGTTGTAGAGGAACGACTCAATGACTTCCCTGGAAGGCTCTTCCGCGTACTTGCCGTATCCTGACTTCTCGACCCAATACGCGTTAAATATCTGCTCGAACTGATGCCGGACGGGCACAGCCAGATAGGGCTTGCCTAGATGCAAAGCTTCCGTGAGCAGCGAGAAACCGGAGTTTGCGATTACCGCTCGCGCGCTGATTAAATCGGCCAGAAAATCTTCCAGGGAAGGCCGCTTGTAAGTCACGTTCCGGTCCTGGCCCTCCCGCCCGAAGCCGTAAGCGATGAACGGGCAGCGCACTGACGTCAGCACCCTCTCGAGTGCCGGTGCCGGCGAAGTGACGTAAACCAGCGCGTGCTCCCCGTCTGTGGGATGGCTGTCGAGGATCTCCTTCCGCAGCAGCGGCGGAAATAAAAATGTGTTGCGCTTGATGACCGGCGCGTCAAAGAACGAAATCACGAGATAAGCGTTAGCCCGCGGAGTCATAAACCGCGTCACAAGCTTTGCCGCTACCGCATCCCGGGCGTAGCGCCTTGGATACGATACGGCCGCATTCGTCAGGCAGTGCTGGTTGTCGATCGAGATAACCGGCAACTTTCTCTTATGGCCAACGTGACAAGTCAAAGGCTCAAAGTCCGTGATCACGAGATCAATTTTCAATTCGTCAATCAAACCGTTCAGGCGGGAAACGCTCCTGGCTACCTGCGGCACAGTAATCAGGTTCTTCGTGATGGTCTTCTTGTAGCGTACGCGATTGTTGACATACGCAAAACGGAAGCCATAGATCTCGGTAACACCGAACTGCGCTTTAAGATTTTGCAGGCCGCGGTCGAAGGATGCGACTCGCACTCTGTGCCCCTGACTGACCAGATGAGACAGTACCTCTTTGGCGCGCGTCGAGTGCCCCGCGCCTTCGCCGTTCACCCCATAAAGAATGTTACTCATCGGAGAGGAGAATATACGCGAGCGTTCCGACTGTAAAATGGCGCCATGCCCTCCAGGCGCGAGTTCCTCATCAGCTTCTCGCAAGGAACTGCCTCGACCCTCATTCCAAATCAACTGTGGCGGCTTCTCTCGAGCACACCCCTCGCCTTTCAAACCGAACCCAGTTCGAAACCGCACTTCCAGTTTCATCCTCAATATCGAACCGAGCGCCCTCTCGAATCCACCCTGGCAAGAGTTCGTACCGGTTTCGACGAATTCTTGAATGAGAAGTATGCCGACGAGATCGGCGAGATTCTCGCTGGATGGCGGACTGCTCTCTTGCGCTCTTGCGATTCTCAGTTCATCGAGCCTTTCGTTGCGGAAAATTTTTCTGGCGTCTCCCCCCAGCCAATAAGCTCTCGCCTCATCCGGTCTGACAATCTACTCGAAATACGGCGAAACGACTTCGGCCATAGCCTTCTTGATCGCGCCGGATTTCTACGAGACCTCAACAGTTCTCTAAGTTCGTTCGACAATTTGATCACTGCCGATTTCCAGATCACACGGATCGATTCGACGGCTCCCGCTTCGCCATCCCAAGAATTGCATACCGTCGTGCATTACGAGCTCGCTGGAACCGCCCCTGGAGTCCATCGCATCCAGCGTGTCGGTGACTGGACGATGGATTGGGAGCGCGCTCCTGGCGGTGCACTACATCTGCGCGCCTGGCAGATAACGGACGAAACTCAAGCGTCCGCCCACTCCCCAATTTATCTCGACATCGCATCCGCGGCCCTTGGCGGAAACCCGTCTTTTTCGGCCCAGTTGATGCATGGCAGCGACTATTGGCGCACCGTGATCGATGGCGCCTCGGGCATCGACATTTATGGCCATAACGGCCTTTCGATCGCTGACGTCGACGGCGATGGCTATGACGACCTCTACATTTGCCAGCCCGCAGGCCTACCCAACCGCCTCTACCGGAATCGCGGTGATGGAACCTTCGAAGATGTCACAGAAGTGTCCGGCCTGGGAATTCTTGAAAATACTGCGTGTGCCTTATTCGCAGACTTCAGCAACCGCGGACATCAGGACGCGATTATCGTCCGCAACAATGGCCCGTTGCTTTACATCAATGATGGCGGCGGACGGTATCGTCTTAAGGAAAATGCATTTCAGTTCGCGACACCTCCTCAAGGCACTTTCACTAGCGCGGCAGCCGCGGACTACGACCGCGATGGCTGGCTTGATGTCTACTTCTGCCTCTACTCCTACTATCAAGGAACCGGACAGTACAAATATCCGTCCCCTTATCACGATGCGGAGAACGGCCCGCCAAACTTCCTGATGCGTAACAATCGCGACGGAACGTTTCGCGATGTGACCGCAGAGTCGGGGCTGAATCAGGGCAACACGCGCTACAGCTTCGCCTGCGCCTGGGACGATTACAACCACGATGGCTGGCCTGATCTTGCGGTAGTGAATGATTTCGGGCGCAAGAATCTCTATCACAACAACTGCGACGGGACCTTCAAAGATGTTGCAGGAGAAATGGGCGTAGAAGACATAGGCGCCGGAATGAGCGCCAGCTGGTTCGACGATGAGAACGATGGCGCTCCTGATCTCTATGTCGCAAACATGTGGACGGCTGCAGGCCTGCGCGTTTCAATGCAAGACAATTTCAAGCCCAACTCGACACAGGAAATCCGCTCGCTCTATCAAAAACACGCCATGGGCAATTCCTTGTTTCGGAATGCCGGGAAAACTTTTCAGGACGCCACCAGTGCTGCCGGGGTTGGATTGGGCCGATGGTCGTGGGCGAGCGATGCCTTCGACTTCGATCACGATGGATACCTCGACCTCTATGTAACCAATGGCATGGTTTCTGGTCCTTCACGGCGGGACCTTAACAGCTTCTTCTGGCGGCAGGTTGTCTCGAAATCTCCCGACGATGCTAGCTCAGGCAAGGAATACGAGAACGGATGGCAGGCGATCAATGAACTTATCCGTTCCGATGAAACGTGGAGTGGCTACGAGCGGAACGTCGTTTACTCCAACAACCGGGATGGGACCTTCTCAGATGTTTCGGCCGTGGTTGGCCTCGACTTCCTCGAGGATGGCCGGTCCTTCGCGCTCGCGGATTTCGATCGCGACGGGCGACAGGAACTCGTTCTCAAGAATCGAAACGCCCCTCAAATCCGCCTGCTTAAAAATGCGGCGAAGAGCTTGCCTCCGTCGATTGCTTTCAGGCTTCAAGGTACAAAGAGCAATCGGGATGCAATCGGCGCCACGGTCACGATCCGGACGAGAGCCGGCTTGCTCACCCGCCCCATTCAAGCGGGATCGGGATTTCTCTCTCAACACAGCAAAGAGCTCTTCTTCGGTCTGGGAGATACCAGCGGCCCCGTAGACGCGTCGATCCGATGGCCCAGCGGCTTGCTGCAGGAATTCAAGAATCTTCCACTCAACCGTCGGATTTGGTTAGTTGAGGGGAGCAACGATTTCCGAAGCGAGCCCTTTGCGGCGACTGCACAAATTTCCGCCACACCGAGCAATGCGTCGCCCGAAGCCGACACCTTGCCGATAAACGTCGAGACCTGGCTTCTTGCGCCAATCGCAGCTCCTGACTTTTCGTTGCCCGATTCCAACGGAAAAACGGTTCGACTATCGGCCTTCTTTGAAAAAACGGTTCTTCTGAGCTTCTGGAACGAAATGTCTTTCAATGCACCGGGAATCGGCAAGACTTTCCTCGAGCATTCGGGGAATTGGGCGAAACAGGGGCTGCAATCGATTGTCATAAGCGTTAACCATGAACCGCCCCACCGAAACGGTGTTCAGAACCACCAGTTTCTTCTACTGGCAGCCACTGACGAAGTTGCTGCCGTTTACAACATCATTTACCGGCAAATCTACGACCGTCATCGCGATCTGACCCTTCCCGTAAGTTTTCTAATCAACACGCAGAGCGAGATCGTCAAGGTGTATCAAGGGCCGCTCGATCCCGGGCATGTCGAAGAAGATTTTCAAAACATTCCCAAAACTGACTCGGAGCGACTGGCCCGCGCCCTTCCTTTTCCCATCGGCAGGCAAACGCTAGCGGTAGGCAGAAACTATCTGTCCCTTGGCGCTCAGTTCTTTCAGCGCGGATACCTTGAGGAGGCTGAATCCGCGTTTCATCAGGCCTCGCGTGAAGACCCTCAGAGCGCAGAGGCAGTCTACGGCGTTGGCAGTGTTTTATTGAATCAAAACAAGAACCCCGAGGCCCAAGAGACGTTCGAACGCGCAATCAAACTGCAGGCCAGCTATCCAGATACGATCCCCGACTCCTGGAATAACCTCGGCGTGATTGCGACGAGAGAAGGACGAATCGACGATTCCATCTCATGTTTCAAGCAGGCGCTTCGCATCAATCCACGCCATCAGGCCGGTTTGGATAATCTCGGGAACGCATACCGCCTTCAGAAACAATGGAACGAGGCCCGAGAAGTTCTGCAGCGCGCAACGGAGCTTTCTCCCGACGATCCCGACGCGAACTATGGACTCGGAATGGTTTTTGCGCAGACCGGAGAAAACGACAAAGCGCTCGACCGTTTGCAGAAAGCGCTGCACAGCCGGCCGGATTATCCTGAGGCTCTAAATAATCTCGGCGTTCTTTATCTCGTCATGCAGCGCAGAAACGATGCCGTGGCCGCTTTTCAGAAGTGCATCGAGGTTGCACCCGCGTTCGATCAGGCCTATATCAATCTAGCTCGCGTGTTTGCCCTCGAGGGAACCCGCGATCAGGCTCGCAAGGTTCTCCTCGGTTTGCTCAAACAGCATCCCGACCACCCGCAGGCCATTCAGATGCTCGATCAACTACAGGAGTGATCACAACTGTCCGCGTCCCAGAGTCTGACTTTCTAGAACGCCCGCCCATCAATTTGACGCCGGAGTCTGTGCCTTCAACAAATCGACAAAAAGCTTGTAGAACCGACTTACATTCAAATCGGTCTGGATCTCAACTGGTGGGCCCGCGATCTTCGGCCTGTCCTGCTCTGACCAACTCAACGTGTCACCGTACGAGGCTCCGTGGTTCAAATCTACATCTAGATAACGCGTCTCCTTCGCCGTGATGATTTCAGGATCGACCCAGGCCGCCGCAGCCAGTTCATCCCACAAGTAGTTGTACTTTCCTCGCAGCTTTGCGTACGTGCCGATGTAGTGCGCCGCGGGCGAACTCCCGGCCTTGATCTGGTCGATCAACTCTCGTGTCATCCTGGTCTTCACCGAGATGTCGACGGTTGTGCACACCACCTTTTTCCACGGCGCCATGAGCACAATGTGCGCCGCCTCAGGATCGAACCAGAGGTTGAATTCGTGTCGCGGAGTATTTACAAATTCGGGATCATCGGTCACCGGATTCAGGCTTCCGCCCATCAGCACCAGTTCCTTCGCCAGCCTGGCGAATTCAGGATCGATCGTGATGGCAAGCGCCAAATTCGTCATCGGACCGCCCGCATAGATTGTGATCTCGTGCGGATACTTCCGCACCATGCGTATCAGGAAGTGAGCCGCATCCTCGTTCAGAGCCTTGGTTTTTGGCAGGCCTTCGGGCATCGTTCCCAATTGATCTGCCGGATGGAATAACCGTGGAGTCCACGCGCCGACCCATGGCACGGACCCATATTGCTGCTCCCACAATTCGGTCGAGATCTGCCGGCGGATCAGTGGATACTCTGCTCCGGCAGCCACGGGTATGTCCGTCCTCCCGATCAGTTCCAGCATGCGCAAAGTGTGCGCCGCCTCTTCCTTCAACCACTGGTCTCCCGTGACCACGGTAATGCCTAGCACATCAACTTGGGGAGACTGAATCAGCACCAGCATCGACTGTTGATCTGTTCCCGCCGGTCCGGCGGCATCTTGGTCGATGATGACCTTCCTCTTTTGGGCCTGCTGGGCCCATGACGAAGAGCAAGAAATCAGAACAACGAGCACGAACAATAGTGATCGGACAAGCCTCATCCCTTCCTCCACTAACTCCTCCTCGTTACCCAAGCACCCCACAGGTTGCGGCACTCTTGGGGCCCGTCTAGAATCGCGAACTGAGCCGCTTCACCTCTACGCTTCATTTCATGAGCTTCGATCATTCTCACCGGCGCACGGTTCGGGCTATCGCGGGTCGCTCGTTCCTGTTGTCGATCGCTTTTTGTTGCGCACTTCAGGCACGCGCACAAAAGGTCGCGGGAACCGCCTCATTGTACGGCACGGTCCGCGACCCTCAGGGCAAACCGATCGCCGCGGCAACCGTCCGCCTGCAGTTCACCCGAGACGTCAAGGCCGTCACAACAGAAACGAACGATCAAGGACAGTACCGTTTTGTCTGGTTGCCGTCCGGTGTCTACTCGCTCCAGGCAGCGAGTTCCGGGTACAAGAAGGCGGAAATCCCTTCCGTCTTCCTGTCCACCAGTGAGTCCAAAGCCTTCGATCTCACGCTTGAGCGTGATACCGCCACGTCAAGCGCTCCAGCCGCGCCTCAATTCTTCGATCCGCCGCAATTCACTGTTTCAGGCGTCACCGACACGACGAGCCTGGGCGGTCACGGGTCTGACACTGTGGTCCGAGCTCGAGATTCCATTGCTCGAGAGACCGCTTCTCTCGGCAAGCCTTCCCCGAATTCACCTTCGGAGGACGCGACAGAAGTATCTTTGCGGAAGCAGGCTGAGCGTGAGCCGGAAAACTTCGCAGCCATTCATACGCTAGGAGCAATTCTGTTGAAACACGGGAGAGAGCACGAAGCGATTTCGTTTCTGAAACACGCATCGGAACTCAATCCGGGTGACGAAGAAAATGGATTCGACCTCGCTCTCGCTTATTCGAGAATCGGTGACTATGCTCAGGCGCGCGCGATTACAGAGCCCATGCTCGCCCGCCGCGACACAGCTCCGCTGCACCATCTCGAGGCCGACATTCAGGAGAAATCTGGAAATTCGCTCGCAGCCGCCCTCGAATACCAGCGGGCCGCCCAGCTCGATCCCAGCGAACCAAATCTGTTTGATTGGGGTTCGGAGTTGCTCTTACACCACGCCCCGGAACCGGCCGAGCAGGTTTTCACAAATGGATCGAAACTCTATCCTGGGTCAACCCGAATGCTTATCGGACTCGGTGCCGCCGAGTTTGCCGCCGGGTCCACCGAAAAAGCCGTAGAGCAACTCTGCGCCGCCGCGGATCTGAACGTGAACGATCCCGCACCTTATTTGTTCCTGGGCAGGATTCAAAGTGCCGGCAACAGTTCTTCAGACGGCCTCATCGAGCGCCTGCGTCGCTTCGCAACTCTTCATCCCGACAATGCTCAGGCGAACTACTACTACGCCGTGGCTTTATGGAAGCGAAGCAAGAATCAAGGCACGCGCGAAGCCGATGCACAGATTGAATCCCTGCTGAATCGCGCCGTGCGATTGGATCCGAACCTCGCCGAAGCTTACCTCCAACTGGGGATCCTCCACTCAGAGGAGCGCAAACTCTCCAACGCAACTTCCGAATTCCAGCAGGCGGTCAAACTCTCGCCAAAATTAGAAGAAGCTCACTATCGCCTCGTACAGGTCTATCGGGAAACCGGACAGTCAGATCGAGCTAAGGCCGAGCTGCAGGTCTATCAGCAGCTGGAGCAGGAATCGGCTCAGAATGACGAACGCGAGCGCCACGAAATACAACAGTTTGTCTATACCCTGCGCGATCCGTCCTCAAGTCAGGCTCGTTAGCTTCTTCGCGTCCCGTATCCCGCCCGCTTGTGGCCAATTCGGGACAGTGTATAATCCCGCCCCGTGGATTCTGTGGGATGATTTCCTCCCAACCAAAACCCCTGCGAGGAACCATGTCAGACACAAGAGAAGAGGATTTCGCCAGTCGCGCAGCTACGTATTTCGTTTTCATTTTCCTGATAGGGGCCATTGTCGAGACTTTGCTGGCCACCTTTTTTCGATAGCGCTATCGATGAGTCCCACCGGACGCAGCGCTCCCTTCCCCGGAGACGCAGAGGGCTTTGTGTGGTTGCTGCCTGCCTGCGTTGCGGGCAGACGCTGTGTTAAACTCTTGGATTCATAATTGAGGGCGCATCCCGGAACTCCGATCCGCACATGCTTTTTTCCAAAGAATATGTGGGCTACTTGGCCCGCGAAGTTACCAGGAAATTGATCGCTGGCAAGATGATCGAGGCCACCGCTGTTCCCGCGGTCACCGAACGCGTGCACACCGCTCTCCTCGATGAACTTTCGCTCGAAGACCGCATCAATGATGAGGTGCGAGTCATCCTGGAAGCCTACTCCGAAGAAATGCGCAAGACTGGCGCGAATTATCAGGAGATGTTTCGCAAGGTGAAAAGCGAACTCGTCCGCAAATATAAGGCGGTTCTGTGAGGCTCAGCCGAGACAAAGTCAATGTACTGGCCCGGGCCGTGGCTGACGTGCTGAAACAGTTGGACGAAGTTGAGTTTATCGAAGATCCGAACACGATCCGCCAGGAGACTCGCAAGATCCTCGAAGAACTCCTCAACCAGGAAGAGAAAATCGACGTCGCCGCACGTCAGAAGATCGAGTCCCAGAAGCGGACCATCCTTGAAGGCTCCCAGGAGTGGGACATTCTCTACCGCAAGTACTACAACGAGGAAGTCAAGAAGCTCGGCGTCTAGCCCTGAACTGCCCGCCTCCCCAGAGTAAGCCCGCCGCTCTGCCCAAAAGCGCCTAAAGTTTCCAGAACTACAGCCGATAGAAGAAGTTGAGAGAGTACGGGTCCAAACATCGGAGGCCCGTGGGCCACAGATTAAAGTAATTTAACGAGCTGCCGATACTTGAATTGCAACAGCATTCAGGGCGAGGGAGCCAACGATGAGAATCGATTTCAATCCCGGAACACAAGCAGCACCGGAAACGACCTCCAGCCGTCCCCAGTCAGCGAGCGACGAACGAGCCTCCAGTTCCGCATTTGGCGAAGATCAGGCTCAGCTGTCTGGAGCCCACGTTCAGGTTCAGGCACTGGCCGCACAGGTATCACAAATGCCCGAAGTCCGCGAGGAACGGGTGCAGGCCTTGCGGCAGGCAGTAGCGAGTGGGACCTACCGGCCGAGCCCGCATCAAGTCGCAAGCTCAATGATTTCGCACATGGTTAGCCGGTAGCCGCCTTTTTGAGGGCTCGGCGAGGGAGTCAACCGCATGGCCAGTGACAACCTATCGACCGATCGACTGCCGGAAATCCTCCCGCCGGCATCCTCCGTTCCGGCGCCTCAACGGAAGTCACCCGAACGGGATATGGAAAGTGGCTCCCGCCGGCGTAATCCTCCCGACGAATCACGCCAGGACGACTCCAGCGGCGAAATGGCCGACGTTCCCAACCATGAGTTAGACCGCTTGGTTTGAGCCATGGACCCAACCACCCTTGCCGCCCCGACTTCCAACGACGACATCCTGTCCCTCCTCTTGGAACTGGAGGCAAGTCTTTCCAGCGATCAAAACGTGATCCTCGCGGGCTCCATCCAGGCTCTCGAACAGACCTTCGCTGAGCAGGCCGCGCTCCAGAAAAAGCTCGCTGCGTTGCTTGTCTCGATCGTTAATTTGCCTGGGGTAACCCTGGCAACCTCACAAGCCGCTGCCCGCGTATTGCATTTGGGGCGGGTACAGCTGGCGCTCGTGACGCGCGCTCGGCGGCATCTCGCAGCCATCGCCAATCTCGCCGGAGCGAGCCGTGGCTATGCGCTCGCCGCCTCTGGCGCAACCTGTAACGCGGTTCCCATCGATGCAGCCAAGGGAGAATTTCTTTGTCGAGCCTGAACACAGGTCTTGCCATCGCCCTCAGCGGGCTCACTGCCGACCAGGGCGCGCTCGAAGCCACCAGCAATAATGTCGCCAACGTCGATACGCCGGGATATTCCCGCGAAGAGCCCATCCTGCAAACCACCGACCCGGTCTTGATCGGGCCGCTAACGTTCGGCACGGGTGTCACTCTGCAGAGTATCCAGAGCGCGCGGGATCCCATTCTGGAATCCCGCATTCAGCAGGAAACCCAGTCACAAGGCCAACTCGACGCCATGGTCTCTGCTCTTTCGCAACTGCAAGTCAGTTTCACCAGCAGTTCCGGCGACATCGGAACGGCGATCTCGAATTTCTTCGACAGCGTGAACCAGCTTTCTACCAGCCCCTCGGACCTTTCCTTGCGACAGAATCTACTTACGGCGGCGAACGATCTGGCCGACTCGTTTAACACGACTGCGAATCGCCTGACCTCTCAGCAGAGCAACCTGAACGCTAGCGTGGAACAAGCGGTCTCTCAGGTGAACCAGCTCACTCAGCAGATCGCGCAATTGAATCAGCAAATCAGCAGCATTCAGAATGTCGGCGAAAGTGCTGGTTCCTTCATCGACCAGCGAACTCAATTGATCGATCAACTCTCCTCGCTGGTCGACGTCTCAGTCATTCCGAGCGACAATTCCCTGACGCTCACCACCGCTTCCGGAACGCCGCTGGTCGCTGGACAGCAAAGCTTCCAGCTTAGGACCCAGCCTGACGCTTCCGGCGCGCAGCAGATTTTTTCCGGAAGCAGTGACATCACCTCCACGATCGTCTCCGGGCAATTGGGAGGCTTGCTCCAAATCCGCGACCAGCAGATCCCATCTCTGCAAAACCAGCTCGACACATTGGCTTCCTCGCTGGCCACGCAGTTGAATAGCGTTCAGACTGCCGGGTATGACCTGAACGGCAACCCCACAACCAATACGCCCCTGTTCAATGCTCCGCCGGAAACGGGAGCTGCCGCGAGCCTTTCGGTCGCCATCACCGATCCTGCGTTGGTCGCGGCCAGTTCCGACGGAACCGCCGGTGACAACGCCAACGCAGAAGCGATGTACGCTTTGCGAAACCAAAGCTTCATCCAGGGGCAAACCCCATCGGGCTACTACTCCGGCATCGTTTTCAATGTTGGCAACGCTGCGTCCAGCGCGAACGCTGAACAAAGCGCTTCCAATCTGGTTTTGCAGCAATTGAACGATCAACGCTCGTCCGTATCAGGAGTTTCGCTCGACGAAGAGGCGGCTAATTTGGTGCGCTATCAGCAGGCCTATGCAGCATCGGCACAGGTGATTTCGACGATCAACAGCATGATGCAGACCGTGATCAACATGAAGAGCTCCTAATCCTATGCGTGTTAATCCCAATCCGCTTCCCGATCTGCTGGCGGCTCTTGCCCAAAACCAGCAGCAAATTAATACCGACCTCAATCAGATCGCTTCGGGTCAAAGTGTCAGCCAGCCCTCGGACAATCCCGCAGGCGCCGCCATCCTGACCAGAAATGCAGACCAAACTTCGGAGGCTGATCAGTTCTTGCGTAGCATTGGCAGCGTGCAGGGCGAGATGCAGAATGCTGACTCGGCGCTGAACTCGGTAGTAACCGCCCTCCAGCGCGCCATCAGCCTCGGCACAGAGGGCGCCAATGGCACCGTCAACAGTTCCGACCGGCAGGCGTTGGCGACTGAGGTACAAGGCATTCAATCGCAGTTGCTCAACCTCGCCAACCTTTCTTACCAGGGAAACTTCGTCTTCGCCGGAACAGCCACACAAACAGCCCCCTACGTCTCAGGCGCGTCTGGCATCAGTTATGTGGGCAACGACAATGCCAACAACGTTACCGTCGGCGATCACCTGACCGCGCAGACCAATCTACCAGGCTCACAGCTATTCTCTGCCTCCGGACATGACATGTTTCAAGCGGTTCAGGATCTCATCAACAACCTCCAAAGCGGATCGAACATCGATACGGCCGTCAACGAAGTCAGTGATGCCTACAGTTTCGTGAATGCGCAGCGCGTTTTCTATGGCAACTCCATTAACCAGCTGAATGCACAGCAAACATTTCTTAACAATGAGACCACTCAGCTGGCGCAACAGCAGAGTACCGTTGGAGGAGCTGATCTCTCAAAGGTCATCAGCAACCTGGTAAGCGCCGAGACGTCGCGGCAGGCTTCCCTTGAAGCCGTAGCCGATACCCAGAAGAACAACTTGTTCGACTATTTGAAGTAGCGTGCCATCGCAGGCTAGAGAGTCTCGCGAGAGCGGCGGGCCCACTCCAACGCCGATGCCACCCGGGAGCGCTCCCGTTCGATCCGTGCGCGCTCCTCGAGCAGTGTGGCCTGGACTGCGGGCAATAAGTCGCGAAGTCGCTCGATCAATTGGCGGTACGTACTCAGTTCTTCCTCAAGTTCCGGCTCGCGTGGCGGCGGCAGCGTTCGCAACCAGGCACCATTCGACCGCAGTTCGCTAAGGAGCGCGTCAATCTCTTGTGGGCGCGCGGGATGCGGATGCGGCAAGCTCAGCTCGGCCGCGAGCCCTTCAATCCGCCGATGCAGGCGTTCATTCGAGTCGCGCAAATGCTGGGCTGGCGGCTGTGCCAACATCATGCGCTCCAATCCGAGACCGTGCGCTCTCTACTCTCGGGACGATCCGTCTCGGGACGCGACGTCTCGGGCGCGATCACTCTGGTCGCACGCTCCAATTCATCCCAGGCCTCCCGCACGAGCACGAGGTGCGAAATCTGTTGCTCCAGGACGGAAGCAGACTGGTGGAATTGCGCTTCCAGCAGGCCGCAGCGGAGCTGGCGATAAAACTTCTCCAGGTTGGCCGCTACCTGTCCGCCCTGCACCTTGTCGAGCGTGGATTCGAGATAGCCGATTACGAGAATTGCGTGGTTCATCCAGCGAGTGCGTTCCTCGATGTCCCGTCGTTCCAGCGCCCGCTGGGCCCGCCGTAAATCCTCGATCGCCTGCTCGTAGAGCAGGCTGACCAGCCGCAGCGGGCTCGCTCCCGCTGCTGCCGCCTCGCGATAGGACAATCGGGGATCCATGAATCACAACCCGGAAGTGAGCGTTGGATTTGACGACGAACTGGTACTGCTGTTGCCCGTGCCCATCGTCGCCAGCGTTTCGGTCACCTGCTGAAGCAGAAGCGGATACGACTGAAGCGACGCGTTGACCTGGCTGAACTCGTTGGTCAGCTGCGTCTGTTCGGCCTGGAGTTGGGTCTGGAAGTTGTTGATGTCGTCAGACAGGCTTTTTTGCTGGGTCTTATTTTCGCTGAGATCGACGTTGAGTACGCCTATAGTCGGATCCGTCAGGTTCGTCAGATCATTGTTGAAGTTGTTGGCAAATCCGGTTGAGCTTGCGTTCTGAAAGAAGTTCAGGAATGCTCCCGGACTCGATGTCAGGACCTGCTGGAGCGACTGGCCCGCGGGGTTTGTGCCTACGGTCAGCGTGCCGTCATCGTTCATGTTGATGCCCAGCGCCGCCAGGTTCACGAGGCCGCTGTTGCCCGCTACCGAGTAATTGACATCGTTCAACAAGCTCGTCTGCAGGGAGCGCAGGCTCGAATCCGACCCCAGGGGGCCTTGCGTGTTCGTCGCCGCGTTCACGGTAAATTGCTGATTGATATCATTGACCACCTGGTTATAGGCGGACACGAAATTGGTCACCGCAGCCGCCGCCTTCGTCGCATCCGCGCCGACGCTGAGTTCGACGGTGCTGCCTGGTTGCGCTCCAACCAGGTTCAAATTCACGCCGGCGATAGCGCCGGAAATCGTATTGCTTGCGCTCGAATACGGGATGCCATCGATGGTTAACGCGGCGTTAGCTCCCCCACTCGGCGGGTTGAAAACCAGGCTGGTGTTGTTGCTCGAAATTGCCAGCGCATTTGCTGCGCCAGTCGATTGGCTCACCAGCGCCAGCCGCGAGCCTGAGGCATCCGTCACCACGCTCGCGCTCACTCCCAAGTTCTGGGTATTGATATAGGCGGATAGCGAGGTCAGCGTGTCATTGCTGCCGGGCGTAATCATGATCTGGTGCATCATCCCGGCGCTGCCTCCGACCTGCAGGTCGATCTCGCCGCTGCTCGAACCGCTCGGCAGAATGGAAACTCCCGCCCCTCCGGCAACTGTATTGCTGTAGACCACCCCAGGCGTTGCGAGCGAAGAAACCACGATCTGATGGGTCGCCGCCGCCGCGGTCGAGTCGGCAGTTGCCGTCAGGATGCTGGAATCCGACGAGTTGGCGGCAATCGAGGTCAGCGCGCCCAAAGGGTCCGAGAGCGCCTGTACCGCTGTCGCCAGCTGACTCAGGTCGCTGTTCACCGAGCCTAGAGCGCCAGCCTGGGTCTCAAGGTTGGATTGCTCGCTCTCCCACTCCGTTAGCTGTCCGCTGCTTTGGCTGAGAACCTGCTGTACCAGGGAGCTCACATCGATTCCCTGCCCGCTTAAGAGGCTGGATGGATTCAGGCTAATTCCCACCGGCTTTTTCTCCTTTTCTCCTCAAGGACGCACTCTCGGCGCCATTTCCCGGTCCCGCATCAGCGCCAAGATCCTGCTCGATCGATCGCTCGAGGTCGAGCACCTGCGAACTTGGAACCTGCAGGATCACGTCTCCGTGTCCGTCTAAGTACCGGATCACAATTTCTCCGTTGAAACCGTTCTGCCGCTGCACCTGGACTTCATCTTCCGGGGTGGAAATGGACGAATCCGGAACCGAAGGGGGTGCGGGAGTTTGTTTTTGGGAAGGTCCCGAATCGGGCGCAGGAACCTCCCATTTTCCCGCTGCAACTCCGCCTGGGATCGGACCGGTATGCAAGTCTGCCAATTCTGGTACGGAAGGTCCGCCACTTTGTACCGGATTGATGCTCATATGGAAGCACTCCGGGATAAACAATGGGAGGCGGTTGCCCGCCTCCCATCGCTACTAACCCTTATTGCAACAGTTTCAAAACAAGCTGCTGTTGCTGGTTGGCCTGGGCCAGAGAGGAGATGCCCGTCTGCTCCAGGATCGAGTACTTGGTCAGGTTCGCTACCGCGGACGGAATGTCGGCCGCTGTAATGCCGTTTTCAGCCGAGGTCAGGTTCTGCACCTGGTTGTTGATGACGTTGCTGGCGCTCTGCAGCCGGTTCACCGCTGCGCCAATCTGGCCGCGCAGAGCCGCTACGCCGGCAATCGCGTTGTTAATGTCAGTCAGCGCAGTCTGCGCCGTCGCCTGCGTGCTCAGGTTGTCGCCCGTCAGGCTGATTCCGTTGATGTTCCCCGCGCTCAACGAGTTGAGGGTAACGCCAATCTGGCTACTGCCCGCAGTCGTCGAATCGCTGAGGTATACGTTCATGGTGTTGCTGCCGGTTGTATTGGTGGTCGCAGTTGGAGCCGCTCCCGCCAACTTGAACGTTCCGGTGGTGTAGTCCGTCGTCAACTCGGAAGCCGCACCCGTGGAGCGGTTCTGAGTGTCGGTAATCATCAGCTGGCCGTTTGCATTGAGCGTGGCAATCAGCCCGGTGTTCGAGTTGTTGATGTCATTGATCACTGCGCCAACGGTTGTATCCGAAGCGCTGGTCGTATAGAGAGTTGCCCCCGCTGTATCCTTGATCGCCAGCGTGCCCGATACGGCCGAAGTGTTGGTGAGCGTTCCGGAGGTCAAATAAGCCTGGTTGTAGTCGGTGCCTGAGCTCGTGAAGACCTGTGCGCCGTTGTAGGTGGTGTTGGTGCCGATGCGGGAGATTTCTGCCTGGATCTGCGAGAACTCCGACTGCAGTGCTAACCGCTGCGAGTCCGACACGGTTCCCGTCGAGGATTCAGTGGCCAGGGTGACGGCGCGGTTCAGCAGGGTTGTTACCTGCGCCAGCGCGCCATCGGCCACTTGCAGTTCGCCGACGCCATCATTCGCATTGCGTGCCGACTGCGTCAGGGCTGTTATATTGGCTTGCAGGCCGTTGGCGATTGCCAGTCCAGCAGCATCGTCGGCGCCGCTGTTGATTCGCGAGCCCGATGACAGCTGGTACAGCGTGCTCTGCAAGCTGTTGTTTGTGATGGACAACTGGTTCTCTGCCGAGAGAGATGCGATATTGTTCAGGATTCCAATGGGCATTGTGAGTAGCTCCTTACCTTCGATTTAGTTCGGTTTTCCTGAGTTCTTTCTCAGGAGTGTTCGCGAGGAGCTTTCGTCCTCACCCGCCCTCGCGGAACCCCGAATTTCTTTCCTGTCCATCGGCAGGCCAGCTTCCCCCTTTAGCAAATTTCACGCCTCTCATCGTTCCCAACGTGACCCTTGGTAACCATGCCCTCCCTCTCCCTCCTCACGCTTCTCCCCCCTTCGCCGATTCTTCCGTCATGAGCCCGTGCGCTCCGATCCCTACACCCTGGAGTCCGGAATGATTCAACTCACTCGCTTGAATAACCAGCCCCTCATGGTGAACTCGGACCTCATCAAGTTTGTCGAGCAATCCCCGGACACGCTCGTAACCCTGATCACAGGAGAAAAGATCGTGGTGCTCGAAAAGTCCGCCGAGGTCCTCGCGCGCGTTATTGCATTCCGCCGCTCGGTGTTGCAAGGCCTCTCCCTCACATGGGATCCGTCGTCGCAGCATCTTTCAGTCGCGGGATCGACTGATTCCACCGCCGGACCAAAGGAGAGGTGATGCGGTTGGATAAGTCCAGCTTCCTGGGTATTGCCCTTGCCCTGGGCGGCATCATTACCGGCCTCCTGCTCGAGGGCGGGAACCTGCGCCAGATTCTGCAACCCACGGCCGCGATGATCGTCTTCGGCGGCACGCTCGGCGCGGTCATGCTGCAATTTCCGCTCTCGGTTGTGCTCCAAGCCCTCCGCCGCCTCGGTTCAGTCTTTCTTGGGCCGAAGGGTAATCCGAACCTCACGATCCAAAGGCTGGTGCGATTTGCCCAGAAGGCTCGCCGCGATGGCATCGTGTCCCTCGATTCCGACCTGGCCGAGATCTCCGACCCTTTCCTCCGTAAATCCCTCACCCTGGCAGTGGATGGCACAGAACCGCAGGAACTGCGCCGGATCATGGAACTCGAGTTGAATAATCAGGCCGAATACGAAGAACAAGTTCCCCAGGTTTTCGAGTCGGCTGGGGGCTTTGCCCCAACTATCGGGATCATCGGAGCAGTGCTCGGCCTCATCCAGGTCATGCAGCATCTCGACAAGATCGATGAAGTGGGAAAGGGCATCGCCGTTGCCTTTGTCGCGACCATCTATGGAGTCGGATCGGCCAACCTCCTCTATCTGCCAATCGCCGGCAAGATGAAGCTGCGCATCCGCGATGAGCAGATCACCCGTGAGATGACTCTCGAAGGCGTTACTTCCATTCTCGAAGGCATGAATCCCCGCATGCTGGAGACGAAGCTGCTCGGCTTCCTGGTGTCGGCGCGCGACTCGAAGACTCGCCCGGCTGCCGAGGACTTGCCGTGAGCCGACGCAAGCGTCCTCGCGGACACACGAATCACGAGCGTTGGCTGGTTTCTTACGCCGATTTCATCACTCTGCTCTTCGCGTTCTTCGTCGTTCTCTACGCGTCCGCGCAGGTCGACCAACGCAAGATCGGGCGCCTGGCAGTGGCCATTCAAGTCGCTTTCCAGGAGCTGGGCGTGTTCTCTTCCTCCGGTTCGCCTGTTCCCGCGCCAGCCAGCCAGCCCACTCCTCAGGAAATTGAAGCGGCGCGGCGCACCGTGGAACTCGCACGCCTTCCCCCTCCCGCACAGTCCTTACCAGCCTCCAATGACGAAGCCGACCTGTCGGCCCTGCAGAACGAATTGCAGCAGGCGCTCGCTCACGAAATCGCCGAGCATGCCGTGGCACTTCACCGCGAGGTCGACGGACTCGTCATTAGCCTCCGCGAATTTGCTTTCTTCGACAGTGCCTCCGACGCACTCAAGCCTTCTGCTCTCCCCGCCCTCGATCGCATCGCTTCCATACTCGCAGCCCGCCAGTGCCGGGTTCGCGTCGAAGGACACACCGACAATATTCCCGTTCACACCGCGCAATGGGCTTCGAACTGGGAGCTATCAACGGCCCGCTCGACTGGAATCGTTCGTCTTCTCATCCAGCGTAACGGCTTCACGCCAGATCGCCTTTCGGCTGCCGGATACGCCCAGTACCATCCCATCGCCAGCAACGAGACGGCTCAGGGGCGGGCACAGAACCGCCGTGTGGACCTCGTTGTCGTCAGCCAGCACATCTCCGTTGTAAATCCGGCTAGTTCCTCGAAGCCTTCGCCCGCACTTCCTTGAGCGCGCTCTCGTAAAGTCGCCCACCTCGAGTGCCGATAAAGTGAGTGGCTACTCCGATGACCGCCGCTGCGTTGCAGACTGCTCTTGCTCTGGAAGGACCGCCCGATCCCGAACTGGTACGTATCCGCGACCTCGTCTATCAGGTCGCTGGAATTTTCCATCCTGACAACAAGCTTGGCCTGCTTCTCGACCGCTGCCAGCGGCGGATGAACAATGTCAAGGCAGCGACGCTTCGTGAATACTTCGAGTGCCTGACGATTCGGCCCATACGGCAGCCGGAGATGACCGCGCTGCTGAATGAAATCACGATTGGCGAAACCTGTTTCTTTCGCAATCCCGCCCAACTGAGCGCTCTCGCTCGCATCGTGCTTCCAAAGATCATTGCCACCAAGCAACACCTTCCCGTACACCGCTTGCGGATCTGGAGCGCCGGGTGTTCCACCGGGGAGGAACCCTACACGCTCAGCATCGTTATCTCCGAACAGTCATCGGCTTTCCAGGATTGGACCCTCGAGCTGATAGCCACTGATCTGAATGAACTCTCCCTCGATCACGCCCGGAAAGGCGTGTACGGCGCCAACAGCACCCGCAAGCTCGATACCTGCACCATTAAGAAATATTTCGTTCCCCTCGGCTCAGAGCTGCAAATTCGCCCCTCGGTTCGCACCAACATCAATTTCAGCCGTCTGAATCTCTCCCAGGACGCGCCGATGACCGCGATGAGAGGTTTCGATGTGATCTTCTGCTGCAATGTGCTGATCTACTTCGACCTCGCTTCGAAGCAGAGGGTGATCCAGCACTTCCGGAATGCGCTCCTGCCCCATGGATACCTCTTCCTGGGCCAGTCTGAATCTCTTTATCGCGTCAGCGACGATTTCCGTTTGGCTCACTTTCCCGGCGCCACCGCTTATGTGAAGCGAGACCACTTGGAACAGGAGAAAAGTCTTCATGAGTAATGCGGCCGCTAAAGCAACCTTGCTCAAGAAACTGGAGGATCTCCACCAGATTCCTACCATTCCCGCGGTCCTGGCGCCATTGCTTCGCTACCTGCAGCAGCCCATGGAGCAACTCGACGTTCACCGCGTCACTGATTTGATCGCTCAGGACAAAGCTCTCACCGCGCAGTGCCTGCAGATGGCAAACAGCCCGCTGTTTGGACGATGGCAAAAAGTGGAGAGTGTCCGCGGCGCAATCATGGGGCTCGGGTTTCAGCGCGTCAGTGACATCGCGATGTCCTGCACAGTTCTGAACATGGTGCCCAGGGATGCCGGCATCGATCCCACGGCGTTTTGGGAGCATGCTCTTGGCTGCGCTCTTGTATGCAGGCATCTCGCCCGCAAGATCATCTTCCAGGATCCGGGCAAAGCATACCTGGCTGGGCTGCTTCACGACATCGGCATCATCGTGAACCTCTGGCTGCTGCCCAAGGAGTTCCGGGCGGCCTTCGATTTCGCCAAGGCTGAAGGCATCCCTCTCTACGAGGCCGAGCAGAACATCCTCGGCTTCTCGCATTGCGAGAGCGGCAAACTTCTCGCCGAGCGATGGGAGCTTGCTCCGGATCTAACCGAGGCTGTCGCCTTTCATCACAGCCCGGCTGAATCCCTCAACCATGCCGATCTGGTCGCGATCGTCGAACTCAGTGACCTGCTGTGCCGAATGAGTGGACTCAACCACGGATACATCGAGAAGCGCGAAGTGAACTTGGTAGGCGGAGCCAGTTTCGCCACGCTTTCCGCGCATTACGAAGCCCTGCGTGAATTTGATTGGGCTCGCCTCACCTTCGAATTGGATTCCTATATGGACGAGGTGCACTCTCTCGTCCGCGCCATCTACCGCTCATGAATCTCGCTACCCCAGTTCCATCCTGCACGCGCGTCCTGATCGTCGACGACAGCGCGTTCATGCGCACTGCCCTTTCGCGGATGATCAACTGCGAGCCTTCCTTCGAAGTAGTCGGCACCGCCTGGAGCGGCTCCGACGCCCTGCACAAAATCCCGTTGCTCGATCCCAATGTCGTGACTCTCGATCTGCAGATGCAAGGCCTCGATGGTCTCGACACCTTACGCCAGATCATGAGCCATTTTCCGCGGCCCGTGATCGTCGTCAGCGCTACCGCCGCAGACCAGGCTGAGGTCACCATGCAGGCTCTCAGTCTTGGCGCCTTCGACTATGTTCCTAAACAGCTGTCATCCACCAGCCTCGAGATTTCTCACATCCAGGTCGACCTGATGGCGAAACTTTCCGCTGCCGCAGAGTCATGCCGGCCATCGGCCTCCGTAATCCGCGGCAAGCCAGTCCGCTCAATCGCAGGGCAAGGCCGAACCGCCCCATCTCTCCTTCCAAACATCATCGGCATGGGCGCCTCCACGGGCGGGCCCAGAGCTTTGGAGCAGATCCTCGCTGCTCTGCCTCGGGACCTTCAGGTCCCTATCGCTATCGTTCAGCACATGCCGATTGGCTTCACCGCGACGTTCGCGCGCCGTTTGGATTCCATCTGCAAGCTCGCGGTCCATGAGGCCGTCCACGGAGAAAGACTCCAACCTGGCGTCGTTTACCTTGCTCCGGCGGGCGCGCATATGCTCGTCGAGCGCTCGTCCCGCTCTCATGCTTTTGTCTCGCTCACAGCGCAGCCTTCGGATGCACCTCACCGCCCCTCAATCGATGTATTGATGAAGTCGATCGCTGCCTCCTTCGGCGAGCGAGGATTAGGAATCATCCTGAGTGGTATGGGATCCGACGGCGCCGAAGGCATGAAGTCGATCTACCAGGCTGGTGGACTGACCATTGGGCAGGATGAAGCGAGTTGCGTCGTCTACGGAATGCCACGGGCTTGTGCCGAACTTGGGGTCCTGCACCGAAGCGTTCCCCTTCCGCTCATCTCCGCGCAGATCCTCACTGCGACGCAATACCGCAAACGCGCCTGAAACTCTGGATTATTTCGGACTGGTCAGAATTGTCTGATATGGGTCCAGAACAATCTTGTGCACTCCGCTAGGCGCCGTCAGATGGAAATTTGATTCTGTTCCGTCGGCAAACACGCGGCCCAAAAATATGTTGGACCGGCCAGCCCCCACGCCGTACACGGGAACCGATGTCACCAGGTCGTTCGGAGCATCGGTCTGAAGAATTGTTCCAGTGACCACCAATGAACTTCCCTTGGGATTGATATGCACTGATCTTAACTCGAGCTTGGGCACAGCCGTCCCGTTGACCCACCCGTCGAGAAACCAGTCCAGTGAGCGCCGCCCCTCGTACATCAACGACGGCGGTAAATCCGCCGTAAATGCATCCAGCAGATCTACCGTCGAGATCGAACGCCCCTCATACTGCTCCCGAACTTTTTTAAGTCCGCGCACAAATGGTTCTTCCGTGCCCGAGCGCGCCTTGCCGCCTTTTTGTTGCGCCTCCGCATCGCGCAACATCGTGCGCAGCATATGAAACAGCCATGTCGCCCGCCCGTAGCTGATCGCCTCGTAGCCTTGCGGAAAACGCGACGACAACAAACGTCCGCCCAGCGTCACAGGGCCGGCGTCCTTCGGCGCGACCCCATCTTTATTTTGCTTTACCAGGTCCTGACGGTATTTCTCCATGATCTGACGGAAGCTCGCCGGATCTTTCTCCTGCAGCATCATCATCGCGGAGTAATTCGCCAACCCCTCCGACAGCCACTGGTCGCGGTATGTGCTCCACGTAATCAGATCGCCCCACCATTGATGAGCCGTCTCGTGCGCTGGAAGTATTGTCTGAAGAGCCATCTGGTAGGGCTGCAGATGCAAGTCTTCCCTCTCTTCTGCGTTCAGAAACGCATATGAGGACAAGAAGATCAATCCGGGCCATCCCTGGCTCTCATGACCCGGCATTTGGGCCAGTGCAAGCTGCCCATACGGATAAGGACCGAACCTCTCGCTGTAGTAGCGGATCGCCTGCGCGGCCGATTCTGCCACGGTCGCCTCATTTTTCGCAGGTGAGGGGCGCCGCGGGACGTCAAAGTCTCTATTCCGCAAAGTATCCGAAGGATCTACTACCTTCACTCCCGGTGTCGGGAAATTTTTTTCGACTCCCGCCGTAGCGTAAATCTCGACCGTAACGTTCCCCGCTTGCGTTTTCGCTAGCTTATATTTGCCCAGATCAAAGCCTGCCACGGGTATCGTACGATCTGACACCCAGCGCGAGCTTTGCAGCCCGTTCGCTGTCGTGGAACTTGCGGTCAGCTTTCCTGTCGCCACCAGCGTCCATCCCTGCGGATATTCGAAGGAAAGATCGAAGTTCGCCATCATTAAACCGCGATTCGGATACCAGGTCCCTCGTTCTCCTACGTAGAGAAGGCCCGCTCCGGCTTCGGCCAGAACTTCTCCCCCATAGACAAATTCAAGCTCCATCCGTTGCCCAGCCTTTGCCGCCTGCGGAAGCATCACGGCAACAATGTCGTTTCCTCGCTGGGAGAGCTGCGTGCCCTCAACGGCCGGGTTATGAACGAACTCCACCGGCTGCCCATCGAGCGTAACGCTTTCAACCTGCAAGAACCGCGACAGCTCGAACAACAATAATCGCGACCCACCCTCGTTTGCCTGCACTTCCAACTCCGCTCGGGAGTGGATTCTCTTGGGAAGCTGGACTTCGGTACTGATTTTGTACCGGCGAATATTCACCCAATCCTTATGAAGCGGACGCGCTTTGGGTGCAATCCCGCCGTTCGCGCTGGCCGGCATGAACGACGACCACACGTCGTAATAGATCACGCCGCCTTCTGCGGATCGGGTCTGTCCCGCCTCGATTTGTTCTGCGGCCAGGGAATCGAAGTCCACGTCAAAGACACCAAGCTTGGTCCCCTGCAACCGCGCATGCAGAAATCGATCGCGATTCTTGTCCTGGCTTCCAACGGCCTCCGTCGCTCCGCCTCCCTCAACGGGCAACAACGAGCTGAAGCTCATCAGCAATCGCATGGCGTCAACGCCGGCCAGATTTCGCGCCGTCGGGTCCCAGCGCTGCACGAATTCCTGCTTGTCGCCGGTCTCGCGTAGATCCGGACGAAGTTCGCTCCAAACATCGTCATTAAACCGGAAATACGCCGTTGCGAAATGCTCCTCCAAAATCGCCATTCCGGTGAACAAGCTCATCGACCGCCGTTCCACATCATTCGGAGGCGCCAGCAGTACTTCGCCATCCCCCTCGAAAAAAGCGCCTGTGATACGACCCATCACGTCTTGCGTGAAGGCGATCTTCCCATCCTCGAGCGAAATGTGGACCGAGGACCGCTCTAGCGATGCTCCTCGAACCTGGTATACGCGCGTCGCATCCAGCCCAACATGCCCCAATTGCAGGTACAACGCTTCGGCAGGTTTCTGCGGAGGACCGTCACCCCATGCCCAGCAACTGAGCAGTGAGCAAAGCGCCATCCAAAGCCCGAGTCGACATCCTAAGTCGCTCATTTCAGTGGTACCTTCGTCACCTGTGGAACCCCTTCCCCATTGCTAGAATGCGCCTGAATGCGGTCACGTGTCATCCTTCTGTCGCTGGTGTCGCTCGCGCTCTCGGGCGCGGGCGCCCTGGCTGACACTATCCATCTCAAGAATGGGCGCACCATCGTTGTCGATAGCGTCCGCGAAAACGGCAACCACTACGAATATGAAGTAGGAGACGACTCCTACGCCATCCCGAAGTCGCTTGTCGATCACATCGACGCCGGGGGCATGCCCGCGCACGCAGGTTCCGGCGCCGCCAAGGTCGCGGATCTTCCCACATTCACCCCCGCCGATACCCTGGCCAACGAAAGCAGCGTCTTCGTTGAGATCGTGAAAGACGGCAAGGTCGATTCCGATGTTCTATCCGCCATCGAGTCCAAGGGAAACGCCGAGCTAAGTGCAACCGCCAACTTCATCGCCGGAAAATTCGAATTCGAGCACGGCAACATCGCCAAGGCTCAGCGGTACTTTGAAGGCGCTCTGCGCTTCCAGCCTGACAACTCCACGATTCTCGTCTACTACGCCGCTCTGTTGGTCCGAACCGGCAACGCAGCCCAGGCTCTCTCTTACGCACAGCGGGCGGTCCACGCCGCGCCCCAATCTCCCGACGCCTACACGATGCTCGGCTACACTCAGTTCGCCTCCGATCACACCAAGGAGGCGGCGGACTCCTGGAAACGTTCGCTCGCTCTGCGCCCCGATCCTGCCGTGCGTCAACTGCTGGCTAAGGCGGAGCGGGAACAGACCGTCGAGTCCGAATTTTCTCAGGGAGAAAGCAGCCATTTTACGCTGCACTACGAAGGCAAGCACACCTCCGAGGCCCTCCGCTCCCAGATCCTCCAGGCCCTCGAGTCCGACTATGACGATCTCTCGCGCGACCTCGGCAACCCGGCCCGCGACAACATCCTGGTCACGCTCTATACCGAGCAAGCGTTCTTCGATGTGACTCACGCGCCTACGTGGTCCGGCGCGATCAATGATGGTAAGCTCCGCATTCCGGTGAGCGGCCTGAATTCAGTCACGCCAGAACTGGCCCGCGTTCTCAAGCATGAACTCGCGCACTCGTTTATCAACCAGCTCTCGGGCGGACGCTGCCCCGGATGGCTGCACGAGGGCATCGCACAATTTCTCGAGCCAAAAAGCCTGGGTAGCCAGGGCCGCCAGCTTGCAATTCTGTTCAAGTCACAGCAGAACATACCGATCAACGCTCTCGAGGGAAGTTTCGCCGGATTCAACACGACTCAGGCCTATGTGGCTTACGCCGAATCCCTCGCGGCCGTGACCTATATCAACGAGACCTATGGGATGAGCGATATCCAGCGCATCCTCCAGCGCCTGAGCGAGGGCAATTCCACCGAGTCCGCCCTGCGTAGCACCATCCACTCCGACTACGGTCAGCTTGAGACCGATCTGGCCAAGTATCTTGCTGAGCACTTTGGCGGATAGCGTCAGCTCGGCTACTGTGCGGTAAGCCATATCTTTGCGGTCCGCTTCTCGCTGTGTTACGTTGCCTTCATTCACGTGCTCATGGGCTCCATCTTTCAATCCAGTTCGGATGAATCTCCTTCGGCAGTCGAGCCGGTCCCAACCCTTTTCCCGACCATGGAAGGAGCCGAAATCGCCGCCTCTTTCGTCGGCAAGCGCGTAGCTGGCGACTTTTACGATTCCTTCCGCGTCAGCTCCGAGCGCATCCTGTTCGGGCTCCTCGACGTGGCCGGACGCCGCGAAGAAAATCGCGGCATTCTTGCCCTCGCCCAGCGCATCTTCCGCGGCGTTGGCGCACAGCTGTTCTCGAAGCTCGACATCAACGAATCCGACGCCATGACCCAACTCTGTCTGGCTCTCAACCGTGGGCTCATCGGCGACTCGAAGCGCGTGCATCCTTGCCCGGCCTTCATTGCGTGTTACCACGAAAAATTCGGAACCCTCTGCTATACCAATGCTGGACACACTTCTGCCTTGCTGCACGACCATACCGGAACCTCGGAGCTCGCCTCGACGGGCTTGCCTTTGGGACTTTTTTCCCATGCCACCTGCGACAGCCCTACCGTCGGAGTGGAATCGGGCGCCGCTTTGCTGCTCGTTTCCCGTGGGGTCGTCGAGTGCGGGCTCGGCGATAATCGCCCCGAACAGGAGTTCGGCCTCGATCGCGTAAAACAGCTGCTGCAGCAATCCGGCTCGCGCCATGCCCAGGATCTCTGCTCTTCGATCCTCAGCGCTTCCAGCGCCGGCTGCTCCCAGTTCGTTACCAGTGAGGATCTTACGGCTCTCGCTCTGGTCCGCGATCGTTGAAACTCCCGAGCCAACCTGCGGAAACCCTCGCAGCGTCCAACCCATGGGAATAGCTCAATCTTCCGCTGGGAGAGTAGAATATTGAAATTGCCTTCCGCCCCCCTTTGCCCGCAAGCCCAGGAGCGGGGCCCTGCAAATCTTATGAAAAAACTCTGTTTGCTTCTTTCCGTTTCCGTTTTCGTGCCCGCATTGGCCTCGGGACAGGTAGTCGAGGAGATTATTGCTCGCGTGAACAATCAAATCATCACGCGCTCCGAGTATCAGCGCAGCAAGGACACGCTGAAGGATGAAGTCAAACAGCAGAATGCCAACGACGCCGACAAGGCCTACGCCGACCGTGAAAAAGATGTTCTGCGCGACCTGATCGACCAGCAGCTTTTGCTCGAGAAAGGCAAAGACCTGGGCATCACCGGCGAGACTGACCTGGTCAAGCAACTCGACAAAATGCGCAAGGACATGAAGCTGGATTCCCTTGAAAAACTCGAGGAAGAGGCCACCAAGCAGGGGATCTCCTGGGAAGATTACAAACAGAACATGAAAAATCAGCTGATCACACAAAAAGTGATCGGCGAGGAAGTCGGTTCCCACCTAAGCATCAACAAGGAGGAGGAGGAGCAGTTTTACGATCAGCACAAGGCTGAGATGGAACAGCCCGAGTCCGTGCGCCTCAGCGAGATTCTCGTTGCGCCGAAGGCTGCGCCGGCTCCCGCGCAAGGCTCGACCCCCGGCGGCCAGCCTGCTCAGCCCTCGCCTGCTGATGACCCAGCCGCTCTCAGCGCCGCCGAGGCCAAAGCCAACGATCTGCTGAAGCAGATTCGCGATGGCGCGGCCTTCGAAGACATCGCTAAAAAATATTCCGACGGTCCATCTGCCGCCGACGGCGGGGTGTTGGGCGTTTTCAAGCGTGGCCAGCTAGCGAAACAGCTTGAGGATCAGACCTTCGCCATGAAGGCGGGTGACATCACCAACGTGATCCAGACCAAGCAGGGCTTCGTCATTCTAAAGGTGGAAGAACACCAGATGGCTGGCGTTCCTCCCATCAAGGATGTGCAGGGGCAGATCCAGGAAGCCCTCTACCTTCAGAAACTCCAGCCGGCGCTCCGCGTCTATCTCACGAAGTTGCGCGAGGAAGCCTACATCGACATCAAGCCTGGCTATGTCGACAGCGGCGCCAGCCCGAATCAGACCAAGCCCATCGAGACCACAGCGGCCAAGGAAGCCGACGCCAAGAAGCTTAATAAGAAACGGAAGAAGCATTTAGGCTTCATCTAGCCGCGTCGCGTTTATACTCATACGACACAGGTATGAAGGATTTCTACATCTGCGATTGCACGCGCCACGAAAACAAGATCATCACCTCCAGCTTCGTCGTTGTCGCCAAGCAGATTAAGCCGAAGAAAACCGGTGATCCTTATCTTGCGCTGACTCTGGGCGACCGCAGCGGCCAGCTCGAAGCCAAAATGTGGGACAACGTCGAGGATGTCCTGGAGGCTTTCGAGCAGGATGATTTCCTGAAGGTGAAGGGCCTCATCAATAAGTACAAACAGCGCTTTCAGCTCACCATACACAAGCTGCGCAAGCTCGGTGAGTCAGAAATCGAGTTCGACGATTACCTTCCCAAGACCGCCAAAGACATCGATGATCTGTGGCAGACTCTGACCGCCTTTGTGGAAACGATCCAGAGCACGCATCTGCGTTCGCTGGTTCAGGCCTTCATGGCCGATCCGGAAATCGCCGCTGCTTATCGCAATGCTCCCGCGGCCAAGACCCTGCACCATGCTTATATCGGCGGCCTCTTGGATCACGTTGTATCGCTCTTCCGCTCATGCGATCTGATGTGCCAGAACTACCCACAGGTCAACCGGGATCTCCTTCTCACCGGCGCCTTCCTGCACGATATCGGCAAAATTCACGAACTTACTTACAACCGTTCGTTCTCGTACACCACCAGGGGTCAGCTTCTCGGCCACATGGTGATCGAACTGGAGATGCTGCAATCCAAGCTCGCTCAGGTTCCGGGGTTCCCCGACGAACTCAAGACTCTCGTCGAGCACCTCATCATCAGCCATCATGGAGAATATGAATTCGGGTCCCCCAAGCTTCCCATGTTCCCCGAGGCTCTCATGCTGCACTATCTCGATGATCTCGATTCGAAGATGGAAGCAATGCGGGCTCACTTCGAGCGCGAAGCCACGCTCGACGGCCCCTGGACCGGTTACAACCCCTCTCTCGGACGCCCGCTTCTCGATTCCGCGAAGTATCTCACTCCCAAAAAGACCGCCACGGAAGATCCCTCACCAAAGAGCGGCGATCCCGACTCGAACGGCTCATCGTCCGATCCAGTGCCGACATTGCCAGGCCTGGAACCCTCGCGTTAGTGCTCTGCACGCTTGCCCTTTCCTTTCGACCGTGATTGCCGGTGCTGGTGTCGGCGGTGCTGTGCTCTCCGGCGTCTGACGACGATTTATAGTGGAAGCAGTCCGCCGGAGATCTATGCTCGACTTCACTCGCTTCGAAATCCTCACCTTCGATTGCTACGGCACTCTTATCAATTGGGAGCAAAGCATTCTCTCCGTGCTTCACTCGATCTTTTCCCATCACGCACAACGGATTGATGATGCAACCATCCTGAAGCTCTATGGCGACTTCGAGCAGCGCGCCGAGCAACCGCCCTTTCAACCCTACCGCAAGGTTCTGGAGTCAGTCGTTCAGCAGTTCGGAGTCGAACTCGGATTCACTCCCACTTCTGCCGAGATGCGCTCGCTGCCACACTCTCTCGCCACCTGGCGTCCCTGGCCCGATACCGTCGCGGCGCTCCACCGCCTCAAGAGGCGCTGTCGCCTCGCCATTCTCTCCAACGTCGACGACGATTTGTTTGCCGCGACTCGTCCTCAGCTGGGAGTCTCCTTTGACGACGTCATCACGGCTCAGCAGGCGCAGGCGTACAAGCCGTCTCTGAAAATCTTCGAGTTGGCCTTGAGTCGAATCAACACTCCTGCCCATCGCGTCTTGCACGTCGGCCAAAGCATTTATCACGATGTTGTCCCGGCCCAGGTGCTGGGGTTAGCGACGGTCTGGGTCAATCGCCCTTCGGCGCGTCCCGGTGTCGGCGCCGTAAAAGCGGCGGACGCGAAACCCGATCTCACGGTCACGAGTTTGGCGGAATTGGCAGAGTTAGCTGCGGCGGACTGACCAGTCAGAACTTAAGAGGGGATCGAACCCGGCAGGAAAAAACTCAAAAGCTCGATGGCATCTTCACAACCCGCTTTTCAATCGCCCACATGACCAATTCGGCCTTGTTATGGATCCCGAGTTTTCTCATCAGGTTGAATTTGTGGGCGTCTACTGTCTTAACACTGAGGCCAAGCGTCGTCGCCGCCGAACGCACGGTTTCTCCCTCGGCCAGCAATTTCAGCACTTCTCGCTCGCGCGCAGTCAAGGAACGCTTCCTTGGCAAGGATTCTTCTTCCGCATCCGTTGCCTGCTTCTCCGCACACTCGTCGCCGGTACTTTTCGCCCCTTGCATCCTAACGATCTGCGCCAGCTCCTCCGCAGAGGTCCGCCGCGCTTCCACACTTTCGCCGCTCGGGGTCTCACCGGTCGTCCGTTCGTCGTTCGCTAGCTGGTTCAGGAACACGACTCGCGTCTCCGGCGAACTCTGCGCGATGAGAGCTTCCACCTGCCCCTGCGTCAGCCGGAACAGTTCCGCATCCGCCACGACAACCTCGGGATGATGTTCAGACACGCGCTGCAGCGCCTCAGACGCATTCCCCGCGTCCGCGACCACCTCGATGTCAGGCTCGTCATCGAATAAACGGCGCAGTCCTTGCCGCAGCAACAAATGGTCCTGCGCAAGTACGCAACGGATTTTCTTCATCGACGACATGTCTTTTACCGAATCTGCTCGAGCGGATGCTGCAACCCTACTCGCAGAGCAGTGCAACGTGATCACACCGGCGCGCACCTGTGTGGCTGGGATCACGAAATAGCTGACGGCGTTCGTCTATTGTAACCCTTTCGTCCCCAACTGCAACGTAAACCGCATCGCTGCAAGCGGCGACACCAATGGCCCTTTCATCCTGTGCCGGTTCTCTTCAGGTACAATCTACCGTTTATGCTGCGCTACTTTACAGCCGGAGAGTCGCATGGGGAGGCTCTTGTCGCCTTTCTTTCCGGCGTTCCCGCCGGATTGAAGATCGATCAGGCCTTCGTCGACCGCGAACTCTGGCGGCGACAGCAGGGCTACGGCCGTGGCGGCCGCATGAAGATCGAAACCGACCGCGCCCATTTTCTCTCCGGCATCCGTCACGGCATCACCATCGGTTCTCCCATCTCCGCCCTCCTTGAAAACAAGGATTGGAAGAACTGGCAGGAATCGCTCCCGGTACAAGAAGGGGACCCCGCGAAACACAAGAGCGTGAAATCGCCTCGGCCCGGTCATGCCGATCTCGCCGGCGCTCTCAAATATAACTTCCCCGAAGCCCGATACATTCTCGAGCGAGCCTCGGCCCGTGAGTCGGCCGCTCGTGTCGCCATCGGGGCAATCGCCAAGCTCTTCCTGCGCGAACTCGGAATCGAAGTTCTTAGCCACGTTCTCACCGTCGGCAGTGTCAGCCTCACCGAAATCGTCCCCTTTGATAAAATTCGCTCCCTCCACAGTCAGAACGATGTCCTGCTGAACTGCGCCGACGCGCAGGTCGAACAGCGCATGAAAGAAGAGGTCGACAAGATTCTAAGAACCGGCGATTCCCTCGGCGGCGTATTCGAGGTCGTCGCTCACCAGGTCCCTCCCGGCCTCGGTACCTATGCGCAGTGGGATGAGCGCCTCGACGCTCTGCTCGCCGCCGCAGTCATGTCGTTGCAGGCAGTAAAAGCCGTCGAGATCGGGTCCGGCGTCGCCGCCGCATTCGCTCCTGGATCAGAAGTGCACGACGAAATCGGATACACGGCCACCTCCGGGTTCACTGCCTTCTCACGTACCCGCAACAACGCCGGAGGCATTGAAGGCGGCATTTCCAACGGCGAGGAGATTCGCGTGCGCGGCTACCTTAAGCCCATTTCGACGCTTCGCCGCCCCTTGCAGTCCGTGGAATTCTCTTCACGCGAGCCCGTCAAGGCTGCTTACGAACGCTCCGACGTTTGCGTCGTCCCCGCAGCCGGAGTCGCCGCGGAAGCCATGGTCGCGCTTACTCTCGCGCGCTGCGCTCTTGATAAATTCGGCGGCGATTCCATGACTGAAACAATCAGAAATTTCCAAGGCTATTGCCAGCAGTTGAAAAACTATTGATGACCGATCTCATCGCATGATCTATCCCATCGTAAAGTTCGGCAACCCTGTCCTCGAGAAACCCTCCGAGACCGTCACCGTCTTCGACGAAGATCTCCGCAAGCTTATCGACGACATGTTCGAGTCGATGTATGCTGCCCACGGCGTCGGCCTCGCCGCGCCTCAGATCGGCATCGGCCGCCGCATCGCCGTCATCGATGTCACGTTCAAAGAAGACCCCGATGCCAAACTTGTCCTCATCAACCCGGAAATCATCCACACCGAAGGCAAGCACACGCAGAGCGAAGGCTGCCTCAGCATCCCTGATTTTCGCGAGAACGTTACCCGGCCCAACAAAGTCACTGTCCGCGCTCAGGACCTCAATGGCAAGACCTTCGAAAAGACCGGTGAGGAATTGCTCGCCCGTGCGCTTCTCCACGAGACCGATCACCTGAACGGCAAGCTTTACATCAGTCACCTCAGCGCTCTTAAACGCGACCTGATGAAGCGCAGGATCCGTAAGCTGATGAAGGCTGGTGAGTGGTGAGACGGTGAGACCCTCGATCATTGAGACAACGATTCCCGTATGAGGCGACTCAATGACTCCACCTCTTGATCTGATCTTCTGCGGCACGCCACGCTTCGCGGTTCCGTCGCTCGAAAAGCTCGTTGCGGAAGGGTTTCGCGTGCGGCTGGTCGTGACCCAGCCCGACCGTCCCAAGGGACGCGGCCTCGAACTCGTCGCGTCCCCGGTGAAACAATCTGCTCTCGCGCTCAATCTCCCTATCACGCAACCGGAGCGCATCAAGAACAACGAAGAGTTCCGCTCTCAACTCGCCAGCTTGAGTCCCGCCGCCATCATTGTCGTCGGGTACGGCCGCCTGATCCCGCAATGGATGCTCGATCTCCCGCCGCTGGGCAATATCAACCTTCACGGCTCGCTCTTGCCCAAATATCGCGGCGCCGCTCCCATTCAATGGGCAATCGCCAATGGCGAAACCTTCACCGGCGTCACCACCATGCGCCTCGACGCAGGCCTCGATACCGGCGACATACTCCTCCAAAGCGACCTGGCCATCGCACCCGAAGACACTTCCGAAACTCTGGCCCCGCGGCTCGCCGAAACTGGCGCCGGCTTGCTGGTTCAGACTCTGCGGGGATTGCAGGCGGACACCATTCAGCCCGTTCCGCAGGATCACACGCAGGCCACGCTCGCGCCGATCCTCAAGAAAGAAGATGGACTCGTGAATTTCTCTCGCAGCTCCAGCGAGATCCTTAACCGCATGCGCGGCTTCCAGCCCTGGCCCGGCGCTTACACCAGGTTTCGCGGAAAAATTCTCCAGATCCTGAAAGCGCAGCCCGCCCAAAATTCATCCGCCCCGGGAGAGTTGTTCGTGCAGGCCGACCGCCTCCTTGCCGGTTGCGGCCACGCGACAAGCCTGGAACTTCTCGAACTCCAGCTTGAAGGCAAGAAACGAACGTCAGCCCGCGACTTCATCCACGGGTACCGGCCTAAAGACGGCGAGCCACTCGGCGCGTGATGACCGCTTCATCCACGCCGGCGGATTTCGCTTTCGCACAAGTTTAGAATTCAACCGATGCCCGTTTCCCCAGCTCGCGTCGTGGCGTTCGACATCCTCCTCCGCGTCGAGCGTCAGTCGTCCTACGCCTCCGAGCTGCTTCATTCGTCCGCCTGTGAAAACCTTTCCCCCGTCGATCACTCGCTCGCCACCGAACTCGTGATGGGAGTGATCCGCTGGCGGCTATGGCTCGATGCGCAAATCGCTCCCGCGTCCTCGCAACCTCTGTCAAAACTCGATCTGGAAGTTCTCATCGCCTTGCGCCTTGCCGTATACCAGCTCCGCTTTCTTACCCGCATCCCCGAGCACGCCATTCTCAACGAAAGTGTCGAACTGGTGAAGCGCGCGCGCAAACGCTCGGCCGCTCCTTTCACTAACGCCGTTCTCCGCAAGATCGCGAGAACAACTCCGGACACTCCCCAGAACGCTTCCACCGCAAATCTGAGCCGCGATCTCTCCCATCCCGAATGGCTGGTTCAACGCTGGATTCAGAGATTCGGCGCAGAAATCACTCGCCGGATCTGCTTGCACGGTCAATCCACCCCGGCCACCACGCTTCGCCTGCGAACTCCCGAGGCCGAGGCTCTTATTGTCGATGCCGGAATTTCACTCGCCCCCGGCGCCCTTCTGTCTTTCGCACGACGCGCGACTAGCGGAGACGTCACCAAAACAGATCCCTTCCGCAACGGACAAATCATCATTCAGGACGAAGCCTCGCAACTCGTCGCCTCGCTTATCGGTCACGATCTGCAGGGAAACATCCTCGATTGCTGCGCCGCGCCCGGTGGTAAAACCCTCGTCATCGCTGACCGCAATCCGCAAGCCATGGTCACCGCCATCGATCTGCACCCTCATCGCGCTCACCTGCTGCGGAAACTCGCTCGAGTGGCAAACCAGGAACGGATGCAAATCGTAGCCGCCGACGCCCGCCACATGCCCACTTCTTCCGCTTTTACCCGTGTCCTCGCCGATGTCCCCTGCTCAGGCACCGGCACTCTCGCTCGCAATCCCGAAATCAAGTGGCGTCTTCAGCCGCGCGATCTCAGCGACCTCCACACGCGCCAATGGGCGATCCTTCGCTCCGCCATGAATCAGGTCGCCCCTGGCGCACGCCTTCTCTATTCGACCTGCTCTCTCGAGCGCGAAGAAAATGAAGACGTCGTCGAGCAGGCCCTCGCCGGAAATCCATCATTTGAATTGCTCGACTGCGCCGCGGAGTTGCAGAAACTCACAGCCGCCGGAGAATTTATCTGGACCGGCGCCCCCATGACGGAAGGCCGCTACCTGAGAACGATCCCGGGACTTCACCCCTGCGATGGTTTCTTCGCTGCGATCTTGTTAAGGAAATAGAAAGGGCCGGCTCAGACTCGTGGTGGCCTTTCGACAAGGTCACCGGACTTCGAAACTCACCGAAGAACCCGCCAGCACCTTTTGCCCGGCAGCCGGAGATTGAAACACGATGGTGCTGGCCGGCGTTGGTTGCGCAGGCGCAGCCGGAGTCTGCGGCGCTGGACTTGGCGTTGCACCTTGATCGCCCGCGGCGCTCGTGCCCGCATCTGCGAGTGCGATGGACGGCTGAGGCGCCACGCTGACATTCCCCAGCTTGAATCCCTCATCCTGCAGGGTGCGGCTCGCCGTTCCCAGCGGCTGTCCTACGAAACTCGGCATCACGAAGGCCTGCGCCTCAGCGGGAGACGTCACCAGCAAACTGATCTTCGGCGCCAGAACTTGTGCGGCATTCGCAGGAGGATTCTGCGCCAACACCTGGTCAGGAGGAATTCCCGCCGTCTCCACCGTCGCCAGCGAGGCCACATCCAGTCCTCGCCTCCGGATATTCAACTCCGCCGCATGTTCACTCTGCCCCGTTACATCCGGAATCGCGACCCGCGTTGGCCCCAGGCTCTGCGCGACTCGCACTTGCCACCCTCGCCGCACCTTGGTCCCGGGCAACGGCAACTGCGACATGATCCTTCCTTCCGCAATCTGCGGGCTGTAATACTGCCTCTCGATCGAGAGTTGCAGCCCCAGCCCGGCGGCCTCCCGCTCGGCCTCATTCGGCGTCAATCCCACAAGCGGAGGAACGGCTACTTCCTGCCCGTGAATCGCAAACCGCATCGCCGTCAGAGCCGACACCATCGCAACCACCACCAGGATCAACGCCAGCAGCGCGAATCGCACCAGGGACTTCATGGATAAAGTGCAAACCTTTTCAGATACTTCGCATTATAAGCTCAAGCCTTTTAAGCCACCGTTTCAATGAGATACATCGCTCCCGCGAATTTCTTTGCGGAAGTTTGGGCATCTGACTCGACTGCGGCGTAATCTAATGATATAAGGCTGAGTTTTATGGGGTGCCGCCATGGCCACTGAATCGGGGTATGATCACTTCATGAAGCGCTCATTTACCGTGCTGGTTGCGGTTTTTAGCCTGCTGTTTCTCGCCGGCTTTCTTGTCTCCGACGCTCACTCCCAGATCAACGGGCCTCCGGCCTCGGTGACTTCGCCCGGATTCGGCGGCCGCGCCGTCAATGGCCCGCCGGCCAGCGTGACCTCTGTTGGCCCGCACGGATACGGCAACGGGCAGTTCATGTCTCCGTTCAACCGCGACGCTTTTAACGCCCGCGTTCACAACGGCCAGGTGCATCCTCACCACAACTCCCTGGCTTACACCCCGTTCTTCACTTACGCCGTCCCGGTGCCCTACGCGGTAGACATGGGCGCGGCAGATCAACCAGAAGATGCGGCGCAAGCCCAGGCGGAAGACGAAGAAAACTATCAGGGTGGCCCCACGGTTTTCGATCGCCGCGGATACGGGCCCGGTTCTTATATTCCTCCCCACGATGGGCCGCCGCCTCACGCAGCCGAACACTCCAAGCAAGCCGTAGATCCGGAACCGGTGGCCGAGTCTCTCGAGCCAACCACGCTCGTCTTTAAAGACGGACACAAGCTCGAAGTCGGAAACTACGCGATCATTGGTCCCACGCTGTTCGACATGACTCCGGGCCACGCTCGCAAGGTACCGCTGAAAGATCTGGACCTGGAAGCCACGCGCCGGACGAATGACGAGCACGGCGTGAGCTTCGATATCCCGTTGTCGTCCAAGCCAAATCAGGCAAACTAGGCGTGCGCAGGCTGTTCCTCATCCCGCTGCTTGTAGCACTCGTGACTCCGGTCAGTGCGCAGCGGTTTGGTTCAGCTCCGCACGGCACACCACATTTCACTTCGCGCGCTCCCGGCGCGCGTTCAGCATTTTACCCGGTGCCCTTCTTTTCTGATTTCGGCGGCGATTCGTACTTCGCCAATCCCGTTGGCCCTCAACCTACGGTCATTGTTCTACAAAGTGCCGCCGCTCCCGCACCGGAACCACCTCCGCCCGCCGCGCAGCCGTTGACAATCGAATTGCAGGGTGGCCGCTACGTCCGAGTTAGCGGGGAAGTATCATCCGACGCTGAGGTTGTGGAAAGTCCGCTGCCAACCGCATCGAAAATTCGTGTGTCGTCGACGGAGTCCGGCGCTGCAGCCGCCGACCGCCCCGCGGTTCTAGTATTCCTGGACGGCCACCGCGAGGAATTAACCGGCTACACCATTACCGCGGGCGTGTTGTACGCGCAAACGAATTTCTACACCGATGGATCCTGGAACAAAAAAGTAGAAATCTCCTCGCTCAACCTCCCCGGCACAGTAAACGAAAACCACCGCCGCGGAATAGATTTCCACCTGCCAACCGCCCCAAACGAAGTAGTAGTAGGCCCTTGAAGCGCGTCTCCGCAAACAATGTAGGGACAGCCGCCCCGGCTGTCCAGGCGAGCAAAGCTCGCCCCTTCTAGCCACAAGCACGATCCCCAAAGCAGACCGACAGCGCCCACGGAACCAGAACGCCGGAAGCCGGAAGCCTCCATCACGCGGCCGGCACAAGCACATCATTGACCCTCCGCACTCTCGTCCGCCGATCCCGCATCCGCAAGACTGGTTGCTCCAGCAAATGATAAGAAGCTGTCGCCATCGCCACCGCAAGAATCGCGTTGTACCACGGGCGCGCGTGCTGCCCGAACACGAACAACTGCTGCCACAGGTAAAGCCCGTAGCTGATCCGTCCCAGCCACGTGAGCGGCGGCACATTCAGAATCCGGTACGGGCTCTGCACCACGTGCAGCAGCAGCCCGGCGATCGAGAAATGCAATGCCGGCCAGAACAGCACCAGCAATCCCGGCGTAGTGCGAAAATGCACTGCCCCCATATACACGGGCACCAGTACAACGGGTACGCACATCAGCAAAGCCCACCCTCCGCGGATCTTCGGCATCTTCGCTTCAAACAGCGCCAGCAGGCAGCCGATCGCCAGGATATCCGCCACTGCGAGAAACGTCTCATCCGCCCGTCCGTGCAATCCAGCGAAATGGCACGCCACGCGGTACACCGGCGCGAACGCGATCACTCCCACCAGGATCACCACCCGCCGCCGATGCCATTTCCGCAGCACGCTCGGCCACAGAAAGTAAAACTGCTCCTGCACGCTCACCGACCACAGGTGCCCCAGGAACCACGGATGCGTGAAGTCGAAGTTCACCACGTACAGCAACGCCGCCGCCATGTGATACCAGCGCGTTTCGCGCCAAAAAATTAAAAACACCGGCATCATGAACGCGATCGCCGCCGGCAAAATCCGGTACGCGCGGCGCACATAAAACCTCCGCAGCCGGATCGTCGCATTCTTCCCGTACTCTTTCATCAGCAAGGTCGTGATCAGGTATCCGGAGAGCACGAAGAACATTCGTCGCCCCAGGCTCGCATACGCGCCCGCAACATCCGAGTGACATTGCAATTCCGCCCAATGCCCCAACACGACCAAAGAAATAGCGATGGCCCGCAGCCCATCCAGCGAAGGGATTCGATTCATTTCTCGCGGAGCCTAGCAGTCTCCGTTCATTCTTCGCAGTGACGAACGAACCGAATCGCCAACAAATTTTGTGGATTTCCCAACTCGGAACTTGGCCGCTCGCCTCGCCTCAAACCAGTCAACCAGAACCCGCGGAAGCTGCCGATTCGTGCTATAATTCTTACAGCTCCCAGAACAGGTAACATCCTGTAGAAACAATCAGTTAGGGATTTTCGCCCGACCCTGAAATGCGACACGCCCTGCGTCAAAATTTAGAGGCTTCGCTCCACGCGGCCCCATAACGGATAAACATGCCTGACGATCAGAATCCGGAACTTCCTTTAACTCCTCCCCCGGGTGGCGACAGTGGTAGCCCCGGCGCGCTGAACATTCAACCCGTCAACATCGAAGAGGAGATGCGCCGCTCCTATCTCGACTACTCGATGTCGGTGATCATCGGCCGCGCCCTCCCCGATGTCCGCGACGGGCTGAAGCCCGTCCACCGCCGCATTCTTTACACGATGCAGCAGATGGGGCTCCAGCCGAATAAGTCCACCCGCAAGTGCGCCCGTATCGTCGGTGACGTCATGGGCAAATACCATCCGCACGGGAACCTCGCTGTTTACGACGCCCTGGTTCGCCTCGCGCAGGAATGGTCGATGCGCTATCCGCCCATCTTTGGGCAAGGAAATTTCGGGTCCGTCGATGGCGATCCGCCCGCGGCCGACCGCTACACCGAAGCGAAGCTCGCGCAAGTCTCAACCGCGCTGCTCGAGGATCTCGACAAGGAAACCGTCGACTTCCATCCCAACTATGACGACAGCGAGATCGAGCCCGACGTCCTCCCCGCCCGCATCCCGAATCTTCTGATCAACGGTTCCGACGGGATCGCCGTCGGCATGGCGACCAAGATTCCGCCGCACAATCTCACCGAGATCGTCGACGCCGCCATCACCCTCATCAACAATCCCGGCGCGCAGCTCGCTGAAATCCTGAAATTTGTGCAGGGCCCCGATTTCCCCACTGCAGGCATCATTCACGGGCGTTCCGGGATTTTCGAGGCGTACCGCACCGGGCGTGGCCGTTTCATGATGCGCGCCAACGCCGCGATCGAAAACATTACAAAAGACCGCCAGGCCATCATCGTCACCGAGATCCCGTATCAGGTGAACAAGGCTGTCCTGATCAAGCGCATCGCGCAACTGGTCAACGACAGGGACATTGAAGACATCTCCGACGTCCGCGATGAGAGCGACCGCGACGGTATGCGCATCGTCGTCGAGCTCAAGCGCGGAGCCGAGCCGCAGATCGTCCTGAACCAGCTCTTCAAGCACACCCAGATGCAGGAAAGTTTCTCGATGATCCTGCTCGCGGTGGTCAACGGACAGCCCCGCGAAATGGGACTGATCCAGGCCATCAAATACTTCATCGAGCACCGCGTCGACGTCGTACGCCGCCGCACCGCCTACCTGCTCGCCAAGGCGAAAGACCGCGAGCACATCCTCGAAGGCTACATGATGGCGCTCGATCACCTCGACAACGTGATCGCCATCATCCGCGGCAGCGCCAACCGTGCCGATGCCCGCGAGAATTTGGTGCTCTACTTCGGCGGCAAGAAAATCGACATCAACACCACCGGCCGCGCCCCGAAAGTCGACCCCGAAAAACCCTTCAGCACAAAGCAGGCCGATGCCATCCTCGAACTGCAGTTGCACCGCCTGACCCGGCTCTCGATCGATGAGATCGCCAATGAGCTGAAAGAGGTCCGCGACAACATCGCCGAGTACGAATCGATCCTCGCTTCGGAGAAGAAACTCCGCGGCGTCATCATCAAGGAACTCGAAGAAGTCAAAAAGCTCTACGGAGACGAGCGCCGCACCCGCATCGAAGACGAAGCCGCCGAGATCGTCCTCGAAGACCTGATCGCCGACGAGCAGGTCGCCGTGACCGTCAGCCACTCCGGCTATCTCAAGCGCACCCCGATCTCCACCTACCGCATGCAGCGCCGCGGAGGCACGGGTCGCACCGGCATGAAGACGCGCGACGAGGACTTCGTCGAGCATCTCTTCCTCGCCTCGACGCATGCTTACATTCTGATCTTCACCAACAAGGGCCGGGTCTACTGGCTCAAGGTCTATGAAATTCCCGACGTTAGCGCCGCGGGCAAAGGCAAACACGTCGGCAACCTGATCGGCCTGCAGCC
>DATGIB010000012.1:0-2457 GCA_035307485.1 Candidatus Sulfotelmatobacter sp.
AACTGTCTTGGCGAATCGATGACCTGCGCGGCGCCGCGCACATCGCCGATTCAAGGGGGTACACGCGGATCCTGAGCCTGACGCCGCACTATGCCGAGCAAAGCCCGGTATGGCTTGTTGCCCAACTGTCGATTCGTGTCAGGCAAGAAAGCCTGACGTACATGGCGTTCGTCTCCAATTCCTGACGGCGCATCGTTTGGGCCGACCACACCGCAAGTCGCCGTGGCTAGTCCTTAAAAAAGCATAGCCGTTCGCGCTATTCGCGAAAGAAAATAAAAAACTCGAAATCCTTCGGCGTTTTGCGGTGTTTGATTTGTGTTCGCAAACCGAACCATCGCAGTCACGGAGGGATTTCGAGTGAACGGAATTATGACAAGTCGAAGTCGGGCACGCCAGCGAAGAATCGTTAAACGGCTGGACAAGTTTAATTTCCCGGACGATCTGCAACAGCCCATTCTCCGGGGCGCTAACATTCAGTATGAAGTGGCGCAGCGATCGGTGGCCACGCCTTATGGAGGCATCGGTCTTGTGCATCAGTTGGTAAAAGCGCTCGGCTTGCCGACGGCCATCGACCAGCGGCTGCATCTATTCAAGATTCACCTGCCGTATCACGAATCCGACCATGTGCTGAACATTGCGTACAACGCACTGTGCGACGGGCGCTGCCTGGAAGACCTGGAACTCCGGCGACAAGACGAAGCCTATCTCAATGCGTTGGGCGCTTGCCGCATTCCCGACCCCACCACGGCCGGCGACTTCTGCCGCCGCTTTCAGCAAGAACATCTGGGTGCGTTGCAGGAAGCGATCGATGTGGCGCGCCTCAAAGCTTGGTCCGGTCAGCCGGATTCGTTTTTCGAACAGGCTGTCATCGACGCCGACGGGACGATCGTAGAAACGGACGGCGAGTGCAAACAGGGAATGGACATCTCCTACAAAGGCCAATGGGGATATCACCCGCTGGCCGTGACCTTGGCCAACACGGGAGAAGTCCTGCGGCTGGTCAATCGTCCGGGCAACCGCCCATCTCACGAAGGCGCCGCCGTGCAGATTGATGAGAGCATTGCCGTGTGCCGTGCGGCGGGATTTCGTTCGATTCGGATTCGCGGCGACACGGACTTCTCTCAAACCCAGCATCTGGATCGCTGGCACGACCAAGGAGTGACGTTCTGCTTCGGGCTGGACGTGACGGCGCAGCGCGAAATCCTGGCCGACGATCTGCCGAATTCGGCTTTTCGGCCGCTGAAACGGCCCCCCAAATACGCAGTTCAGACCAAGCCCCGCAAGCGCCCCGAGCGGGTTAAGCAGCAAATCGTCGAACAGCGCGGCTTCAAAGACATCCGATTGGAGAAGGAATTGGTCGCCGAGACGAAGTACCGTCCGCGTGCCTGTGGACGCGACTATCGTCTGATCATCGTCTGTAAGATTCTGAAGGTCCGCGAGCGCGGGCAGAAACAGCTCTTCGACGACTACCGATACTTTCTGCACCTGACCAACGATTGGAAGAGCACGCCCGCAGAGATCGTGTTCGACGCCAACGATCGCTGCCAGCAGGAAAACATCCTGGCCCAACTGAATTCCGTCAGAGCTCTGTACGCTCCGTTGGACAACCTGCTCAGCAACAACGCCTACATGCTGATCACGTCGCTGGCGTGGAATCTCAAGGCTTGGCTGGCGCTACAGTTACCGGAGCCGGGTGGGTTCGAGAAGGAAAAACAAGCCGAGCAGAAGCGCGGGTTATTGACGATGGAGTTTCGCACGTTCGTGAATTCACTGATGCGCGTGCCGGCTCAAGTCGTGCGGACTGGTCGCCGGCTGGTGCTTCGATTGCTGGCGTGGAACGAATGGCAACGCGTATTCCTAAAACTGGCCGCACAGGTGTGCCGACCTCTGCGCTGCTGACGCCGGCTCGCCGGGCGTCGTACGGCCGACGCTCGGGCGAGCCATTCGATTCACAGACGCGACGCCCCAACTTGCCGTAACCACCAAACCAAGAAAGCAACCCAATAACATGCACACATGACAACCTGGCAGACGCGACTGCCGCAGGCAGGGCGCTCTCCCTCCGCGCATCGTTGAGTCGCCAAATGCCTGCCCTTTACCCGATCGGCTTCGCTTGTTTAAGGCCTAGTTGCATTGGGAAGTTGATCGGCCCGCTTCCCCGCTGCCGCCGGTAAATGGGATTCATTTGTCAGCCCAGTGGGATAAACTTGCGGCATGTCCGCCCTGGCCAGCACAACGCCCTATCCCACCGCAGGCAAACCTCCGCGTCGCCGCTGGTGGATTCCCGTGTCGGTACGCATGTTCTTGGGCATGCTGGTGATCCTCGCCTTAGCGTGTTGCTGGATTGGTGCGCCGGTTTGCCGACAGCAAATGGCAATTTGGGATATTGAGCGGGTCGGGGGGAGGGTAGAAGTGGAACCGACCGGACCGCGCTGGCTGCGGGAAATCATCAGCGAA
>DATGIB010000013.1:0-10944 GCA_035307485.1 Candidatus Sulfotelmatobacter sp.
TGCTTGCTGACCGCCCCACTTACCCCGCTGTGTTGCCTAATGCCTGTCGCTTCGGCATCCTTAAAGGTTGTCCGGCCGCTTTAAGCGGCCGAGACAGCTATTGTTTTTTCCCGGCAAAACACCCGGCTCCAAAAATGCCCGACTCTTTCAAGCTGGACCAAATCTGTTTTTGGCAGAAACAACGGGCACGCCGCATTCGTGAATTTCCCGAAGGGAGCGCCGGGAGTGCTATGGTATACGGCGAGTCAGGATGGTGTTAGGGATGGCAAGGCGTACTACTAAAGCGGAAAGGAATCTCTTCATCGCGGCCATTGTCATTGGTCTGCCAATCTTCGCTGTCGCGAAGTTTTTCGATGCCCTCGGAACCGTTACCGCGCTGTCTGTGATTATCGGAGCGACCGCGCTCGTATTCGTTGCATTCGTTGCCGTAAAGAAACAAAAGCGAGCCTCATTGTTAGCTAAGTACGGTGATCCGCTGGTCGTCGAGCGCATCTTGAATAAGACTCTCTGGGTTGGCGAAACGAGCGCTCAGCTTATCGACTCTTTGGGTGCTCCCTTAGAGGTCGACCGCTCTGTGCTAAAGACCAAAACAAAAGAAACTTGGAAGTATCTCAGGAAGAGTGCGAAGCGATATGGGCTTCGAGTTACTCTCGAAAATGGCATCGTCGTCGGATGGGATGCCAAGCCTTGAGCGCTTGGGGTGCGGCTTCTGCCAGCGAGCAATGCAATGGGGCGCGCCTACCACATGTCCCGCAAGCGCGGGCGCTTGGCACCCTTCTTGAGATTCTTCCGTTTCGCGATTACTCGGAGGTTATCCGCGGTGTGACTGCCGCCTTTTGAAAATGGCCACACGTGATCTATATGGTGCTTCCTCGCGTCATACTGTTCATCCTTCAGATCTCGAGCGATCACAGCACGCCTTACCGATTTGCTGATGTATCGGGATCGCCTGGCTGAGGCCCGTTGGTATAACACGGCTGCGGACAACAGACCGGCAATGACATTAGCGTTGGCGCTTTGAACCTTCATTCCACTTAGCACAATTTGGCAAGCGAAGAACACTAGAACCGCAATACTGAGGTTTCTCAGGAAGAGCCGTGCGCCGTGCCGTGCAAGCCGAAGCGCCCTCAGCCAGTAGAGGCAGAAGATCGCGCCGACGAGGAAGATGACCCAATCGCCATTGGGATCCCCGGTGATCCGGAAAGGAGCAGGCATGAAGACCCTCGGTAGAACTCCTAGGTTTTCGGGCATTCTGCAACAAACATGGCCGGCGCGTCAATAAGGAAAGAACGCGGGCGTCGTTCTATGAAGGCTAAGAAATCGCAGTGTTCGTGCGCTCAACGAAATCGTTCACTCAAAAATGATTTTTTCTGGATCCAGCCGCAGGAAGTAACGAGCGTCGTTCCGCCTTCCGATATTCTCTATGAAATAGACAGACGCAACCTCGGGGCTCACCTTCAGCGCCTTGAGGATCGTTTTCCGAATGTTTGAAATGCTGGTTCGCAAAGCCGGATCGCCGCCTGTCGTCCGTCCCGCATTGACTCCCAGAAAATCCTGGCTCAGCCGATCGGCGAATCTCTCTTGATAGGCGCGACCTGAGAAGACTTCACGAAACACCCTTTCATAGTGCTGTAGGAACTCCTGGCCGGCTTTCCCGTTGAATGTCGGACGGGCGATCTGACCCTCGCGCACAAACTCCAGATCATCGCGAATATCGGCGAATCGCAGCGCGTCCCGTCCTGACTTCCGTAGGTCCGCGATGAGACAGTAATGAAAACACTCAACCGGCTCCATCACGAATTCTGCATTGCCGATGCGACCAGCATGCTTCTTTCGGTTGATTACCAGTTGCGGCGGGTCGGCCAAGATAAGAAGCTCCCTCTGCCGTTGCTCCCAGAGTTCGCGAAACGTTTCTGGGCGCTTAGCCTCGGACCATGGCCAGTAGAGCACCGGGATTTCCGTGCACTTGATTAGGTCGTCGGATACAGGCTTCTTTCGCCACGCAGGGTCACCAGGAAAGAAAAATTTAGGATCTCTCTCCAGGGCCGAATCCGCAACCACGTGAAAGAGGCAATCTCGCTGTGGGCGAGCGAATAGCTGAAAAACCATGCTCAAGCAAGCGCCAACGGATTTTCTGCCGCCGGCTATCGTGGCATAGACGGATTCGTCCGGTCGGAACAGACTCCTCATGTGGCGGTACATATCATCCGCCATCGTGAACAGTTCGTCGGCATCGGCAGCATCCCGCAATGCGTTGCCGCCCGCACTTAGAACATGAATTGAGCTCGCGTCGAACGCGACATCGTTCCGCCTCAGGCGCAGCGTCGTTAGCAGGCGTCGGAACGCTCCATTCTTGGCTCCCAAGAGAGTCGCTTGCGCTAGTTTGCGACCCTCGCTAGTGGTAAAGCACTCGACTCGTGAGAAAACAATCCCGCGCTTGGCATAGAAATAGAAAGCCTCTGTCAGAATAGCGGGAGTGTTTCCGAGGACGGCTACGAGGACGGCCTTCGACGAGCGCACGAGGGCAGCTTATCACTAAAGCACTCGAACGGCAGCCATCCTTGTGATATTGTGCGCTGTGTTGGGAATCTTAAGGCAACTCCGGACGCTGACATGAAGGATTCTCTCATCAAGGCTTGGTATTCTCTTAAAACCATAGTTTTCGCCCTCCGGAGCGTCCTTGTCGATAACAGGTACTTCCCCTGTCCTGTTTGCTTCCTCGAAAGGCGCGTGATCCCATGGTGGTCTTACACAGCAAGGGACAGGGCCGAAAGACGAGCAAGGAATCGCGCAGGTCACGACAGGGATTCGATGATTGCCGAAGGATGTAGTAGGTGCGGCAAAGGACGCTGGGTTGTATCACCGAAGCAGGTTCAATCTGGCTTTTAGTACTCCAACAATTTCAAACTGAGGGCACTACCGCAATTTGACAGCCTAGCGGCCAGCCAGTAAGCTAGGGAAAATGGGACGTGGAACACATGTCCCCTCAAAGGTCGAGCGTATGACCTCATATCATTCAACCCTAACAGTCAATCACTTATGGGAATTGATCGTCCAACGCCACCCGAGATGGATCGGGAAGCGTTGCGAAAATACGGCATATTGTTGCGGAGCAGAGCGGACGCAACGCACGAACTGCTTTCAGCACTCCCTGAGAACTTGCCGCACCATGCGGAACTGCTAACGCTGTCAACCCGCATGAAAGAGCTAATCATGACTTTCGCTCCAGAAGATACTGGTGGTTGGAATTTCTAGCTGTCTGTTTGAGGGCCTTCGGGGAAGCTACGCCTTCTCGTCTTTCGATGTGAGCGATGCGACGGTCGCTAGATCGACGCAATCGCCGCATGCTAAGCGACTATAGTCGAAATTCTTTAGTCTGCAGTGGCACCTATCGCAAATCGTGCACCGCGTACTGCTGACGGTTTTGCACGCTGCGCACTCAATGTACTGCGAGAGATACCCAGTACCTGGGCCTTCGTCACCCCAACTGTATTCATCGTCGTAGGCATCCATCGCGCGTTCAAACATACCGCATTCGTCACTCTCCAGATCATATTGGTCATCGTTTGTTTCATCGTATTTCAGACCTTCCCTCATGTGAGAGAGATCCCAATTCACCGTGACATACGGGCTAACCTCGGTCACTAGGATCCTCAACTCCTTGTCCCCGAGCCTATCGAGAACATCGAGGATCGCGCCCCGAAGAAACAACGTTGCCAGAACGACTCTCTCCGGCGTAGTTCTGCCGAGCGCATGGATGAGGCGATTGCGGACGCGTCCGGCAAACTTGACGCGCGCAATGTTGGCGAAGAGCCCCTGATGTATTTCCAGAAGTTCGCCCAACATAATTGGCCGACGCGAATCGTGAGGCGTGCCGGGCTGAGTACGTAGTATGAACTCTAAGAGAGTAGCAAGCCCGGCGACTCGTTGGACTGGATTTGACCATTGGTAAATCTCAGAGAGTGAATATGTTCCCAAGGGCAGCATGAGGACAGTAATAACTCTTTCTTCAATCGAAGTCCAGACGACGCTCGGTTTGCCAAGCTTGGCGGCAAACTTGGCGACAACATTGTTGCCTTCTCTGAGTTCCCCGTTCGAATCGATGATGAGAATTGACAGAGAACACAGCGGCCAAGATTGCGCTGCCAAAAGGAGACCAGAAAAAATGAGTCATTCGACGGACCAAACCAAGCAAATTACCTTAGTCAGTTCCCGCCCCCCGCAAGCGCAAACTGTGGCAATCGCGCCTTGGGATACCGCCACGGCGGTCCTCGAACGTGCCGGTCTAGACAGCCACGACCTTTTGATGCGCCCGGGCAACGAAAGTGATTTTGAACCGACCGACCGGCCCTTCGGCTCGCTTCTCGATTTCACTACGCTGCAAGTCGTCCCCGCGTGCGAAGTCGGAGCCACACGGTGAATTTTGCCGTCCCGGTGACGCCCATGCCAAAGACCTTTGACCAGCAACTCGGCTGGGTGCAGGAGCGCACCGCCGAAGGCGTCGTATATCAGGGACTCTACCGTGCCGTCGGCTTGCGCTACACCGGATGGATCCTTAAGCGAGCTGACGGCACGTTCCTTTTCCACATCCTCAAGCCACCGATCACCCTTCTGCGGGATACGGAGTACGAACACTGCTTTCGACCCCGTAACAGTGGTTGGTGGCTTGTAGACTTTCAGCCGGCCGCCGAGCCCGTTGACGTTTCCAGCGGCATTGCAGCGATCCAAAAAGCTCTGCGCACCGCGTTCCACACTCGCTTGGAACAAAGGAGAAACCGAGCATGACCGGCCATATCACTTATATAGTCCCGGCGGCCCTGCTTTACCAAGCCGCCACGCGCCTCCAACCGCCGGAAAAGCTATGCTTCGCCACCGGTATCAAGATGTTTGACGACCACGTCATCGTGCTGGCGCAGCTGATTGACGTTGAATACACGGCCAGCAGCCGCCTGCATGTCCGGCCGAACGCGGCATCAGTGCTGCGCGTTCATCAGGGGCTGCTCGCCGCCGGCCAGGACATCGAAATGCTTCTCCACAGCCATCCGGGCACGGATCACCAAGCGACACTACCATCACCAACCGACCTTCATACCGCCTCACGCTGGGAAAACGGCGCGCCGTTTTTGGGCGCGATCTTCAGCGAAGGCGGTCGTTTCGTCCGCTTTTTTAACCACACCCAACAATCGGAGGTCATCATTTATGGACAGCACGCCGCAACTACCGAACCCAATTGTTTTGAACTTCCCATTCTTAGCGCATATTCGCTGCCAGCCGACGCAAGTCAATCAGGCCGACTGGGCGATGACGGATCGCCAAGAACGAATTCAATGGTGGGACCAAACGGCGCTCCGCCGCGCCGGAGTTGTGCTAGTTGGCTCAGGCGGCTTAGGAAGCAACATGGCCAAGATCTTCGTCCAGATGGGCATCGGCCAGATCAGCCTCGTTGATCGTGATTTGGTCGAGGACTCCAACCGTAACCGGCAACTGTTCACGGCTGCCGATGTCGGCCAAGCAAAAGCTCATGCCGTGTTGCGCAATCTCGCTCCGTTCGCTGTCGAGCGAACGCTGCTGCGGGGCTACTATATGACCTTTGCGAAGTGGGCGGATGGCCGCGCCGGGCAAGCCCAGGCAATCTGTTGCGGCGTGGATAATTCTTCGACCATGATCGCCGTCGCGAAGTTCGGCCTGCACACCATGGTGCCGGTAATTTTCACCAACGTCTCGCGCGACGGTGAAGCGTTCCGCGTTTTCATCCAGCGATGCGGGCCCGGCGATCCGTGTTTTGGCTGCTACATGCCCGCTGCCCTTGATCCCGCTGCTGGCCGCGATCAGTCTTGCACGCCGGTCCCGGCGGTTGCCGACATCCTGCAGGTTGCTGTTGGCTTCGGCGCGCGCGCCACGATCGGAGAGATCCTCGGTGTGCCGATTGGGGAGTATAACGCGCGGAACATCACGTTTTCGGGAATCGATATCAAGAAGATCGTTGCCAAGCGGCCGGATTGCCGGTTGTGCGGGAGGGACCAATGAACAACACAGACCTAATAGTTCGCCGACCTTCAGAAGTCTTGCCGCCCGAAGACGCGGCACACTTATCTTCAAACCGCCCGCGGTCGGGATCACTGTTGGGCTATTACCGGGACGCGGTCAAAGAGCGTATCCGCTTGGAGATTGATCGGAAAACCACGGCGGTGGCGACTGCCACCCTTCGCGTTCAAACCGAGCACCTGAAAGTCTGGGCCGAACACCAAAACATGCTCCGCGCATCCCAACTGGCTGGGATGGAAGGAGCCCTGCGCGCCGCCGAACTACACAAGCGGATGGAGGATATCGCCAGGGAGCAGCAGCTCAACCGGCAGCTCTCTCAATCGCGCCTGGAGCGGGACCAGTTGGCACTTCAAAAAGAGAAACTGGCCCTCCGTGTTGACATCGCCAGGCTGGAACACGAAATGCGCATGGCTGGAGTGCCGCCAGCCGTGCCACCGACTCCAGCCCAGGAGCGCGCGACAAAAAAAGCTGAACTGGAGCGGCAACTCGAAGAACTCGGCGCTGAGGAAGCGCGCACGGTTAACCGCGCGGCTTCCGACGCGGAAAGGCGGCGCATTCAAAATATGTTTGCGAATCGACGCGAGCAGCTAATGGAAGAACTGGAAGACATTCTATGAAAAAAACCATGATGCTCGGCCACGATGTCCAGCGGCGAGAAATCCGGTTGTCGGCTGAGGACAGACGGGTTCACACTCTCATAAGCGGTTCGTCAGGATCCGGGAAGAGCAAGATGATGGAATGGATGATGCAGGCTGACTTGCGAAACCGCCAAGGATTCTGCCTGATCGATCCGCACGGCGACTTGTACGACGATATCGTCGGCTACTGCGCCCATCGCGTGCTTGAAGGCCGCGAGATTATTCAGATTGATCTGTCGCAGCCCGGCGCAATCATCGGCTTCAACCCGTTTCAATCTAGTCCCGGCGCTGATGTCTCCGTCCTTGTTGATCGCCGCGTCAACGCCACGATGCACGCTTGGAATGTTGCTGACAGCGATCAAACTCCAACGCTGGCAAGAACCTTACGCCTCATCTACACCGTGATGCTCGAACACAACTTGGGACTGCCGCAGGTTCGGCATCTCATCGATTTCCACGCCGCCAAAATCCGCGCTCACCTTATCAACCAACTCAAAACGCCGCTCATCCAGAAAGAGTGGCAGGAGCTTCAGAGTCTGTCCGCTAAGGACTGGCGGCAAGAAACTCTGTCGGCAAGGAATCGCCTGTTTAAGTTCCTAACGTCTCAAACCCTGTCTCGGGTTATGGGCGTTCCTGGACGGAGCATCAATCTTACCGAGGTTATGGACCAGGGCAAGGTTTTGCTCGTCAAGCTGGCTCCTAGCGACCATTTGTCCTCGGAAAATGCCCGAGCATTCGGTGCCCTGTTGGTCAACGAGTTTTTCGAGTGTGCCCTTCGCCGGGCAAAGAACGCAAGCGGTGAACGGCAACCGTACTACTTGTACATGGATGAGTTCCAGAGCTTCGTTTCTCGGGATATCAGCGGCATGCTGGACCAAGTGCGCAAGTTTGGCCTCTACGTAGTCCTGGCCCACCAGCGCTTCTCGCAGCTTGACCAAGACGTCGTCGAAGCTGCGCTGACGAATTGCGCCGTCAAGGCTGTGTTCGGCGGACTGTCGGTGCCCGATGCCCGGCGCATGGCCGAGGAAATGTTCATCGGCGATTTGGATCCCACGCGAATCAAGGTCGCTATCCGTCAAACCAAGTTCTGGCCACAATACTCGCGTGACAAGGTCTACAGCAAAGGCAGTTCCCGGACATCAACCGAGGGAGTGACACATCAATCTGCTCACGGGAGTTTCAGCTCGGCGGGCAGTGGCGAAATGTTTCAACCGGGCGACTGGTTCGGGCCTCGCCACTCCACAGGTTTTAGCGCGAGCACCAGCCGTGGGAATAACTCAATGTCCGGCGATGCCACGTCAACGGCCCACACTTCGGGGGAAACGGAGTCGGTGGCTGACATTCCCATTCTGCTGCCGGTGCCATTTCGAGAGCTCTCTAGCCTGCAGTTCTACACCCCTGAGGAGCAACTCCTAGCTCTAACGGCGGCATTGAAAGAGCAGTTCCAGCGCCACTGCTTTATCAAGCTCAAAGATCAGCGGACGCAGCCGATGCTGGTGCCATTCGTTGCCAACAGCCATACGCCGACCGCAAACCGTCGCTGGTACGTAGACAGGCAGGCATCCAGGCAGAATGCACTTCCCGCCGCCGCCGTCGATGAGCTAATCGCCGAACAGGAACGGCAGCTTCTCGGACGTATCACTGAATCGGATGAGGTAGCCAGCGACACGGCAGACGGCCTTGGTCAGCAGCAGACTGGGAAACGCCGCGCACCGGCGTCGAAACAAAGCCGCAGGCGAGCGGCTGCAAGTCCGCTCGACGAAGCCTGGCGAGATGTTGTGGGCAGGGATTAGGGCAAGTGCAAAAGCGGCTCACCAAGTTCATTCGCCAGCCGGATGCCGTGTCCGGACGAAGGCTCACAGCTCGTAGCCTCGCCATCATAGCGGTCATCAGTCGCTACCGTCTGTTGCCGACCTCCCTGCTGGTTCGCCTGATTGATGGCAATGAGGATGTTACGCATCGTCATCTCCAGCAGCTCTATCACAAGGGTCTGATCAACCGTTTTGCCTTCCCAAAACTCGGCAGCGCCGGCGAATTCCACTATTACTTGGACAACCCGGCGGCTCTTGAATTGCTCGCAGCGCACGCGGTCGCCTCGGAGACCGAGCTTGACTGGGAAGGCGTCGCTCGCAACCACGACAAGGCCTACCACGAGATCAACGACCCCCAAAAGTCCGAGGAGGCCTCGGGCAGAATTCTGTTTCTCAAACATGAGGCCATGATCAGCCGTTTCCACTTTCTTCTGGAAATGGCGGCCGCGAAGTCGCGACCAACGGTCGATCTGGCCTTGTGGCGACAAGGGCCGGCGCTCAACAGCTCTGTGACCGACCAGGGCACTGGCGAGATCATGCCGCACCGACCCGACGCTTTTTTCACGTTGCGCTTCTGCTCTGAGCCCGAAGGGCGGAATCGGGCCAGTTTTTTCTATGAGGCGGACCGCAAGACCACCAATGTTCCAAAGATGATGTTAAAGTTCCGTGCCCATGCCGAGTTCATCCGACAAGGCCGCGGCCTTGAGCGCTATGGTCTAAAACGAATTCGCGCTGTGCTTGTCGAAACCGTGGACACCGCCTGGGCCGAGGCGCTACGGGGCGCGGCATCAGAAATCTGTCCAGCGCCGTTGTTTTGGTTTACCGCCTCACCGGTGTTAGCGCCATGTCTGTCCCGTGCGTCGCAGCAGCAGTCGCTGCCCTCAGCGATTCTGCAAAAGCTCTGGGTCTCAAACGCCGGTGATGCGCTGCTTTCCCTCATGGATTAGAGACGGACCAATCGCGTTGGTAACGGACGCCACGAAAGCAATGCTTTTTTTGCTTGGCCGCGAGCCAAAAAAAGAGGGCGGTCGTCCCGCCCTCTTTTGTCATTTACCGAGTCGGCGGCGTGCGGTCTCGCAGTGCGCCCTGTCCAGTTCAACACCGATATACCGTCGCCTGAGAATCTTCGCGGCTAGCAAACTGCTGCCGGAGCCGCAGAATGGATCGAGCACAATTCCGCCGCGCTGACTGAATGCTTCAATGACAGGCTTTAGGGATCGTACCGGCTTTTGCGTCGGATGAAGTGGATTGCCGGTGTATTGCCAGTCAAGAACGTCCGCTATCGGCTGCGGCGGTCTTTTCACTCGTCCCTTGCCCAATAGGTATGCTTGTTCGTGGCAGTAGGCTAGTACGCCTGTGTTTGAGCAATAGCGTTTGACCCAGACGAGGTGGCCGAGGATGGAAAACCCGGCACTTCTCCATGCGGCGAAGAACTTGTCGACGGCGTTCCAGCCATAGAAGCTGACGCAGACGCTACCGGATTTCAGCACTCGGTGGAGTTCTGAAAAGGCTGGCAATAGCCAGCTGTCGTTGTCGTCTCCGGCAACGGTGCGCCCGCTGCGGTCGCGGTAACCCACCAGATACGGCGGATCGGTCAGCACCAGATCCACGCTGCCGCCAGGAAGCTGTGGCAGCGCGGTCAAGCAATCGGAGTGAATAATCCGATCAGTGAATTCAAAGATATTTTGCATAAAGAAAAGCCGCGCGGCCCGGTCGGACCACGCGGCTTGAGTTAATGATCTTGTTCTGACTAGCGCCCCACGGGCTGCGGTGCTGCTACCGCCACCGGCCTCTGCACAACCGGTCTCTCGCCCGTCTGAGGCATTCTGGTCGCTCGGCCGTTTTTGAAACTCTGGAGCACTTTTTCGCGGATGGCACTTTTCACGTTCTCCACCACCTGATCGACTCGCCTGCGGCGCTCTTCAATCGACTCCAGGCTCTCCATGTCGTTTGACCAGCCCCAGGCGGCTGATAACGGCAGGACGACTCGCAGGTTGGTCCAGCGGTCGAGTTCCTGCATGAATGTTGATGTGTTCTTTGCTTCGGACATAATGATTTGTCCCTTTCGGCGGGCATGAATGCTTTGGCAGTGGGCAGCCTGCCTCGCTCACTGCGGTCGCGGCAAAGCGGCCTGGGGGCCCGAGCCTGTCATAGGCTGCGCCTACCGCCAGCCGCTCTGAGCGGCCCCCCTGGCGCAGCCTTGACAGGTCGGGCTGGCCGCTACAATGGGAAGACCGTGAGCAAGGCAAACTGCCCCTTGGTGTCTTTTGTCTTTCTTTGAAATGGGTGTTAGGGCCAGCGTTGGGTGCCGGGCATTTTTGGAGCCGGGTGTTTTGCCGGGAAAAAACAATAGCTGTCTCGGCCGCTTAAAGCGGCCGGACAACCTTTAAGGATGCCGAAGCGACAGGCATTAGGCAACACAGCGGGGTAAGTGGGGCGGTCAGCAAGCA
>DATGIB010000014.1:0-83065 GCA_035307485.1 Candidatus Sulfotelmatobacter sp.
ATCCGGCCAACGGAGTTTCACGGCGTAGTCGAAACAGCGCTCTGGATCGGAGAAGTAAATGATCGCTTCTTGTAGAGTTCGTGGCGCGTTCATGAGAAAACTGTACGCTCTTTGTTCGCGTGTGTCAAGTATATATTTACCAAAATAATTTTTGAAAAATGTCCACTTTGCCCTAGTCGATTTGATATTCTGAATATAGAGAGTAGGAAAAAAGAAAAAACTCTCAAAAGGCGTGCTCACAAGGCACGCCTTTCGTGTTTTTGGCGATGGTTTCGGGGGATTCGGTATCGAGGGGACGGCGGGAAATACTTCATGGTGAGGATGGGGTTTGAATTCATTCAGGGTTGGGTGTTGAGGCAATGATTAAGAAAAAAGCGAGGAAGAAAAAAGTTCGAGGCGGGAAGAAGGCGAAGAAATCGGGGAGGAAGACGGTCCGGGTAAAGCAGATGGATATGGCGAAGGTGCGGCAGGACGTCGTCAACATCGTAGGATCGGGCGCGAGGAAGATCGCCGCGGCAGTGGTAGAGGAGGCGAAGAAGGGACAACTGGCAACGACGAAATATCTGTTCGAGATGGCGGGGGTGTTCCCGACTTCAGCGGAAGCTGAACCGGAGCCGGACAGCGGCGAAGAGTCCCTGGCGAAGATCCTGGTGGATAAACTCAAATTGGCCGAGGATGCGAAGCCGGCGGAGGGTGAGAGCGTCGAGGAGAGTGGCGAGAGCGAGGAAGCGAAAGATCCGGTGATAGTGGTTTAGTCGCGCGGGCGTTTTGAGGTTGCTTCGTTTCACGATGGGTGCCGGGGACCTTCGCGCTTTTCCGGCAGCGGTTGCGCCTCCGGCGGAGTGCATAGGTCCTTCGGCCTGCTAACCACGCAGGCCTCCGGATGATAATGCCACGGGGGACTGGTCGCGTGAAATCGAAGTCACGCCTCGGGATCCTACGGGTGGGATAGCTTAGAATTGACGGACTCTATCAATGCTTTGGTTTCTTGCTAGCTGGGACGGGGAATGGATATTACTTGGCTGACTGAACGGATCGCGGTGGGAGGCGGAATCTGGACGGCGGAGAACATGGCCAAAGTGGCCGGAGCCGGGATCACGCACATCATCGACATGCAAACAGAATTCGACGACACGGCGCTGGCGCAGGTGCATGGAATCAGGGTGTTGTGGAATCCGACGGATGACGATTTCGAGCCAAAGCCGGCGGGATTGTTCGAGCGGGGAGTGGTGTTCGCGAAGACGGCGTTGGACGATGAGGACGCGAAGCTGTTTGTGCATTGCGCGGCGGGCGTGCATCGGGCGCCGATGATGGTGCTGGCAGTACTGGGATCGATGGGATGGGATCTAAACGAGGCGATCGACCTGATCGAGGAGCGGCGTCCGGTGGCGGATTTCGCCGATGTGTACGTGGAGAGCGTGGAGAAGTTTTTGGATGGAGCGAGTGGGGATTATTGAAGGGCGATTGTTGATTGTTGGGTGGGGTTGGTTACAGCGGAGTGCATAAGTCCTTCGCTCAGGATGACAGGCGTTTGGATGGATCATTCGCTTTGCTTGCGATGACCGGGTTTGGATGGGATTGATGGAGGAGATCATGCTGGATGCGGGCCGCCGCCCTATGGGGCGGCTTTGTTATTGGTTGTTAATCGTCGGCAGTCTGGGGTTGGCAGCGTTTGGGGCGGGAGCTGGCCCGGATAGCACGCCGGCGACGACCACGGTGGCGGACACGGTGTACATGGCGGATGGAACACCGGCGCAAGGAAGCCTGATCATCTCATGGCCGGCTTTTGTGACTGCGGGTGGCGCGGTGGTCGGGGCAGGCACAACCAGTGTCACGTTGGGTGCGCATGGGGCGCTCAACGTGACGCTGGTGCCGAACGCGGGCGCGACACCGTCGGGCATGTATTACTCGGTGGTGTACCAGCTGGGGCCGGGGCAGGTACGGACCGAACAGTGGATCGTTCCGTCAACGTCTCCGGCGAACCTGGCGGCGGTGCGGACGACGCCGGGATCGGGAGTGGCGGCGCCGGCGGTTTCGATGCAATACGTGAATTCTGAGCTGGCGAAGAAGGCGGACGACAGCGCGGTCGTGCACGTAAACGGGACGGAAACGATCAGCGGAGCGAAGACCTTCGCGAGCGCGCCGAATGTCCCAGCGCCGACGAGCGCGGGGCAGGTCGCGACGAAGGGTTATGTGGACGCGGCGGTGTCGAATGTGGGAGCGGGAAATTATCTGCCAACGGCTGGCGGAACGATGTCGGGGCCGATCACGCTGCCATCGGATCCGGTAGCTTCGCTGCAAGCGGCGACCAAGCAGTACGTGGACTCGGGATTGGCCACGAAAGCGGACCTGGCGGGGGGTACGGTGCCGCCGAGCGAATTGGGAACCGGGCAGGCGACCGCGGGCAATTGCTTGCAGGGAAATGGGACCTGGGCTCCGTGCGCGGCGGGTGGATCAGGAAATTTGTCTTCGACTCCATCGGCGAGCCAGAACATTGCGCAACCGGTGGGCACGCAGTTTGCGACGAACAATCTGGCAAACATCCGGTATGTGACGGCGAGCTGGAACTGGCTGCAGACGCCGACTGACAACCTGGCGACCGCGGGGAGTGTGACTTTACATTTGAGCCCGTGCCCGTTGGGAATGGATACGAATTCGAGCGCGAACTACTACACCTACAAGGTGTACATCTCGGGCAAAGGCACGGCCGAGGCGGTGCCGGTGACGGGCGGAAGCTGCACTCCGGGAGCGAGCAGCGGAACGATCGCGGTGACGACAGCGTATTCGCACGCAGCGGGGTATACGGTTGGTTCGGCATCGGGCGGAATCCAGGAAGCGTGGAACGATGCCTGGACGAGCGACATTCCGCGAGATGCGGCTTCGGCGACGGCTCCGTACGTGAAGCTGGTGGCGGATACGAACTACAGCGTTTATGCGACGGTGTATCTGCGCGGTCGCGGCGGAATTCTGGATGGAGCGGGCGCACTGATCGCGTGCTCGACGCGAGACCGTTGCATTTACATCGGGACGATGCAGTCGGGGCCGTATGTTCATCACCACAAGCTGTACAACCTGACCGGGTCATCGATGCTGAATGTGGACGGCGTGCAAGTGGCGAGCGTTTCGGAGGCGAGCGGGACGTACAGCATTACGACGGCGAGCAACCATCCGTTTGTCGTCGGGGATGTGGTGGATTGCGAGTACTACTCGCAGACCACGTCGCAGCATTGGGTTTCGACGGTAAAGAGCGTGACGGGAGCGACCGGCTTCACGGTCGCGTTCGGGAACGGCAATTTTGCTGCGGGCGCGAATACGTTCGGGTTCTGCAACATTCTGAATACGTTTATCGAGAATAATTCCGATCACGTGGCGGTGCAGGACATCAACGTGATGCAACTGAGTCCGTCAGGGCCGGGATATTTCACGTATGGGATCGTCAACGACAACGATCAGCAGTTCATCGTGGAGCGGGCATCGAACCGGTCGACACAGGTGCTGAAGTCATCGGCGAACTGGCCGCTGGGCGCGTTCCTGTATCAGAGAACGGACCAGGGGAGCGCGGGAATCACATATGTCCATAATTCGGAGTTCACGAATCTGAATTGCGCGACTGGCGGGGGCAACGGGTTCGTGATGACGGACACGGTGTGCCAGGGATTTCCGGCGTACGGTGTGCGCTACTTCGGCGGGTACCAGCCGGCGACTTTTCAGAACATCTATCAGGAGTCGACGGGGGGAACGGTGAACCCGATGTTCGGTCTCGCGGCACAGATGGGATACCTGGTGCAGGGAGGGCCGGGGACGAAGTTTGTGGGGACATTTCCGACGAACGGGTACTGGCCGGTGTTCGCGTCGGGCGGGCCGGGAGCGAATGAGCGTGATTACTTCGTAGTTCCGCGGAGTTCGACGATGGGAGCGGGGCCGCTGATGTTTGCGGGATACGCGCAGCCAAGTTCCAGCAACACGAATGTGACGGTGATGTGGCCGTCGATTGAATTGCAGGATGGTTATTACCATCAGAGCCTGGGAACGCTGACGTGGGATGTGCTGGTGGTGACGGGACAATCGGGCTCGACTCCGAATGGAACGGGCATGTACGCGCTGGCGACGAATGCGGCGGTGGCGTGTGGAACCAACGGGATTTGTTCGTTTACCGATACGCAGAATGCGCCGACGACATACACGGTTCCGTCGCAACAGTTCTTTCCGGTGTTCTGGTATTGGGCGACCGGGATGGCGCTGAACAATACGACGGTGTTTACGGACGTGGCGGGATTCGATCCGGCGGTGGTGGTGAGCCAGGGGACTTCGGGCGTCGCAGTCGTGGCTGAGCAGTGCGTGCCGGGAGGAGCGGCGCAAAGAAGAACTCCGGCGTGGGTGAGTTGCCTGGCGAGTTCGATCAACAACGGGTCGGGATATGCGGCGACGGTGTTGCAGCAGCAGGATATCGCCAACAACGGACCGTTCGCGAACAGCAAGGGGCGACTGAATTTCGGGAAGGCGATTGGAACGCCGAACGACCTGATCACGCTGGCGGATTCGAACCTGACGAAGACGCTCTCGGCGTGGGGACAGCGTCCATCGAATGACGCGGCCGATATGGCGATCGGCACGGATCAGACGGGGGGAATGTCGCAGCGGGCAGGGACGTCAATCAGTTCCTACATTAACGTGGTGCCGAGCGGAACGAATTTTCTGGAGCGACTGACGGCGGGCGGGAAAACGTTCAATGTGCCGGTGACGGTGAATGGCGCGCTGAATGTGAGCGGGAACGTCACGCTGCCGGTAACGGGGAGCGGTTATCAATGCCTGCACGTGAACTCGTCGGGCATCGTGTCGGGGACGGGAGCGGATTGCGGAAGCGGCGGGTCGGGATCGGGCTCGGTGAATGCGGGATCGACTTCGCAAGTGGCGATGTACACGGGCAACGGAAGCGTGGTGAGCGGCGACAGCGTGCTGACGGATAACGGGACGACGCTGACTTATATGGGAGCGGGCGGGATTGGCACGTCGGCGGGATCGTTCAGCGGGAATGTCACGGTGAATGGACAGTTGCAGGTGGCGGGACCGTGGATGGTGAGCACGCCGATTCCGGGCACGACGATGGCATCGGCGGGAGCGGGGACGTCGGCGCTGGGAATTTCGAATGACGGGAACTTTTACATCTCGGCCAATGGCACATCGCCGCAGAAGATAGCGACGACGGGGACGAGCTCGTTCTTCTCGAATCTGACGCAGGAGGATGCGAACGACGTCGGCCAGTCGAATGGCGCGAATGGGCAGACGCTGCATGTGTACGGAACGTATTCGAATGCGTCGACGTTTGAGCGGGCGGGGTTGGGCTGGGATGGGAGTGACAGCTATTTCGTAGTGAAGAGCGAAAACTCGGGATCGGGGACCTACCAGCGAGGATTGGGATTCTGGATTGGGTCGGGAATCCGGTGGGGGATCAATACGGCGAGCGAGTTCAAACCATTTTCGAATAACTCGTTTGATATTGGGGAGCCGGCATACGCTCCGCGCACCGTGTATGCCGGGACTTCTCTGGACACGCTGACCGGCGGGCGATTGAATTTTGAATTGTGCAACGATACAGGGACGGGGACGGCGCTCAATCTGCTGGCGAAATATAACGCGGCGAATCCCGCATGCGCGGTGAAGGCGGGTATCACGGATGCAGATGGAATCCTGGGCGTCGTGAGCAGCAACCCTGGCGTAAGCGGGAACGCGGTGATCACGTATCGCGGGTATGTGCAGTGTTCGTTCGACGGCGGCACAACCGCGGGCGATTATGTCGTGCCGAGCACCAGTACGGCGGGAGACTGTCACGATGCCGGGTCGACGCGTCCGACGGGCGTGCAGGTTTTGGGAAGAGTGGAATCGACGAATAGCGTCGCGAATACGTATGGAGTGAGGATTTCGCTGGACTCTCCAGTGGGCGCCGGAAGCATGCCGAGCGCGACGGAGGGGAACATCCTGGTGAATTCGAGCACGGGGAGCGGGACGAACTATACGCCACTGCTGTATGAGATCCATTCCTCTGGGTTCGCGGCGGGGACGACGCTGAAGACCATGCTGGGGAATTGCCCGGGGTCGGGGACTTGCCGGGTGATCCTGGATCCGGGAGTGACGATTCCGGTAGGGGCGAGCGGGGATTATCCGGTGATCATCGGGCCCGGGTACAACGATGGGACTTGGCAGCACGTGACGGTGGAGAATCGCGGAGCGAACCTGCAGTGCACGCTGACGGGAGGCGGAAGCACGACCGACTGCATACAGATCGGCGAATGGGGCGCACTGATCGGGAACAACGATGGGAATGGGACGGCGGGCGGAGCGGTCATCACGTCGGTTTCGAATGCCACGTATCGAAGCATTGTGAGCAACGCGGGTGTGTGCGGAAACAGCGGTTGCGGGACGGGCGCGGGAGCGACGGGGTACCAGAATTATCTGCAACAGAGATTCAGCTTTGAGGGGAATGCGATCTATCCGTCGGGCACGACGACGCTATCGCAAGGATTGTTATCGCTGATTGCGGTGGAGGGCAATGCGAAGGTCAGCCATATCGGGCTGGGCGGGTTGAGTTACACGAGCAACCTGTATATCGCGGACGGTCCTTATTCCGGAGACAACAACAGCTTGCTTTTCGAGGACGTGATTGGGGTTTGCAACAATCGGCCGGGATGCGTTGGTTTGAACATCCTGGGAAGTCCTTCGACCGGCAACGGGAACGGAATCAATATGACGTTCCACGAAGTTGGATTTGGAAATACGGCAATGGGAAGCGGATGTAATTCAGGGGCAGGGTGCGCGATCAATATTGATGGTTCGACGGGAGGAACGCATAACAGTTCGTACGTGGCGGACATTCTGTTTGATGGCGTGTATATCGAGCAATCGGGGACGTATCCGACGTGGCTGGCATTGACGGCGTATGCAAGCGGGAACAGCATCAAGCCGACATCGAATTACTTTACTGCGACGACCGCGGGAACCAGCGGTGCGAGCGCTCCGAACTGGGCGACTTGCACTTCGACCTGCTCGGATGGGACGGTGACCTGGACGAATGTGGGGGCGACGAATCCATCGCACTTTATTGAGATCACGAATGCGCGCGACGTGGATATGCGCGGGATCAACTTCAATGCGGGGACGGTGAACAACTGCATCACGATCAATCACGCGGCGACGAGTTATACGGGACGCATACACCTGACGGGCCGCGTGGGAAGTGGGCATTGCACGAACGTTGTAAACAATGGAATCACGGGGTACACGTTGTCGGGGACGGTGCCTTCCGATCTCGACTACACGTATCCGGGAGAGCAGGCGCAGGCGGGACAGGTGGTGGATGGCGGGAGAGTGGCGATCGGAACAGAAACGGTGGGCAAGATGTGCTTCCCAGGCTCGGCCAGCGGGCAGGCTTGCCTGGATGCGGCGGCGGCGGCGGGGAGTCCGTCAACGTGGCTGATGCCGACGGCGGATCCGACGAGCGGGCAGGTGTTGCAGGCTGGGACGCCTGGCAGCGGGAATGTGCAGCTGGCCTGGGCGACGCCGACAGTGAGCGCGAGCAACATCACAACCGGAAACTTGCCGGCAGCGCAGCTTCCGGTGCAGAACTGGTGGATTTCGGTGGCGACGGGGGGTGGAACTACGCCGGCGCTTTCTTCGACTACGAACAAGATGAAAGTGTTTGGAGTCGTGCTGACGTATCCGGTCACGACTACGCAGGTTTCGTATTACGTGCAGACCGCGGACAATACGGCGAACACGTATGACCTGGGCATTTATGACAGCACCGGGACATTGCGGGCGCACACGGGATCGATTGCGGGGACGACGCTGGCTCCATCGGCGGGGTGGAAGACATTGAACTGGACGGGCTCGGCGACGTTGTTGCCGGGGCGTTATCTTCTGGCGATCACGTCGAGCTGTACTTCCTCGTGCGCGACGTTTTTGGGATCGAATGCGAATGGGATTACGTTCCAGGGATCGAATGTCGATTTGTCGGTGGCTTCGGGAGGATTGTGTCCGGGAAGTGTAGCGTGGCCGGCGGATAGTTTGAATGGATCGACTTCGATTCCGGTTTGGCAGGTCCACTAGGGTTGATTGCTGATTGTTGAAGTTGGGATTGGTTGGGACTTTGATCGCTAACTACGACCAACTCTAGAATCCCACTTCTGGCAATTGCGGTCAGAAGTGGGGGACGCAGTTTGTATAGATTTCTAGAATTTTTTGCCATCGGCTTCTGCTGGTGGCTTTTTTATTGCGAAATACAGACGGCACAGGGCTTTCGCCGCTGAGAGGAGGATTCGTGAGGTTGACGGTGGCCAGAGCGGCGGTAGCCGCGGTTTGGTTGTGCGGAGCGGCGTTTGGAACTACTTATTACGTCAGCTCCAGCGGCGGGAATGATTTGAATGCGGGGACTTCATCGAGTGCGGCCTGGCAGACTCTGGCTCACGTGAATGCGCAGTCGTTTGCTCCTGGCGATTCGGTGTTGTTCAAGCGCGGCGATGTCTGGAATGAGAGCCTGACGCCGCCGTCTTCGGGGATGGCAGGGAATCCGATTGCATTTGACGCTTACGGATCGGGTCCGGCGCCGAATTTTACCGGGTATTTTGCGATCCCGGCTACGAGTTGGATTTTAGTGAGCGGAAATGCATGGAAGGCTCCGGTGCCGAGCACATTTACGACCATCAATTTTTGTTTGTTCGGGTCGGTGTGGGGGCAGAAGGTGGGGGCATCGTCGGCGAACCTGACGGCGCAGTGGGATTTTTATTTTGCGAATGGATACTTGTATGTGTATCCGCTATGAGCGACGGGACGGCCCTGGGCAGGCAGCGACTACGGAGCGGGGTGGAGAGGCCGGCCATGGCATCGCCATTTTCCGCCAAGGACTTTCAGCTGGAAATCCTGGATCGACTAGAGGAGATGCAGCAGTTTGCCGCTTCTTTAGAAGAATCATGGGGCAAGAAACTGGAAGCAGTAAAAGAACAGCGAATGTTGAAGTTCGACAGCCGCACGCTGATTGCCCTTGGTGCACTCGCGTTGTCGATTTTCGTTTACGTCATCCAGGATGCGCGCAACGGGGCGCGGCAAGATAGCGAGATCGAAGCTACCAAGGCGAGGGTCATGAGGCTGGAGCAGATTGCGACGACAAATACCGAGAGCCGTATCCGGACCGAAGTTCAACTCGGTGAACTGCGAGATGGACAGAATGAAATCAAGGTGATGATTCAGGCGCATGACAGTACGAGCAAGAAAAGCAGGGAGCAAAAATAGGCGGTTTTTGGGAATCCAGCAGGAGGACATAATGAACTTCTTAAATCAGCTGTTGCGGGGGATCGCATTCATCCCGGCGCTGGTCAATGGGATCGAAGCGATGTTTGCGAGCAAATCGGGTATACAGAAAAAAGATGCTGCGATGACATTCCTGGAAAATGCATTACAGACAATTGATGCCGTGGCAGCGAGGGAGATCGTCGATCCTGAGAAATTTCGCCAAGGGATCGGGTTGGTGATCGATGGCGTAGTGGAGTGTTTGAATGCTTCAGCCTGGGCAAAAAATGGTCCGCAGGTGACGGGCGCTGGCCCGCAGGCGTAACGCTGGAGCAGAACACACGGGAAGTCAAATCCCTCACTTCTGGCAACTGCGGCCAGAAGTGGGGCACCCTCTGATTCATCTTGTTGACTAGCCGACTTCTTCACTCCAGGTTTCGATATTCTTTTTAACCTGGGCCATGAACTGGTCAGCCACGGCGCCGTCAATGAGGCGGTGATCGTATCCGAGCGTCAGGTGGACGACGGAACGGATGGCGATGGAATCGTTTCCATCTTTATCCGTAATGACCAGAGGCATTTTGGTGATGCCGCCGACGCCCATGATGGCGGAATTCGGCTGATTGATGATGGGAAGACCGAAGACGGCGCCGAATTGTCCCGGGTTCGTTACGGTGAAGGTCGAGCCTTCGACATCCTCAGGCTTGAGCTTTTTGTTGCGCGCGCGCTCGCCGAGATCGGTGATGCCGCGCTGGAGGCCGAGGAAGTTCAGGTCTCCAGCATTCTTCACGACTGGAACAATCAGGCCCCAGTCGAGCGCGACGGCAATGCCGACGTTGATGTTGCGATGGTAGCGGATATTGTCGCCTTCGATATTCGCGTTGATGATGGGCCATTGCTGCAGTGCCATGATTGCAGCACGCACGAAGAAAGGCATGAAAGTGAGCCGGACACCGTGACGCTGCTCGAATCCGTTTTTCAGCTTGCTGCGCAGGTTCACGATGCGGGTGAAATCCACCTCATACATGCAGTGAACATGCGCGCTGGTCCGGCGGGATTCGATCATGTGCTTGGCGATCAGCTTCCGCATGTTCGACATGGGAACGAGGTCACCAGGATAGGGAGCAGGCGCTGCCGGGCGAGGCGCTGCTGGTGCGGCCGCTGTCGAACCTTGCTCGGCTGAGCGAGCAGGAGTAGCCGGCGCTGCGGGTTGAGAGCCCTGGCTCTCGATGAATTGCATGATGTCTTGCTTGGTAATGCGGCCGCCGAGTCCGGAGCCGGTTACCTGGGAAAGGCTTACACCGTGCTCGCGGGCGATTTTGCGGACTAGCGGGGAAGAGCGGGCTTCTTCTTCGTCTTCTTGAACCGGCGGTGAGGCGGGCTCGGGGCTGCGTGCCCCAGAAGGCCCCGTGACAGCCGACGGGACATTGGAGCTGCTCGGCGCTTCTTGCTTCGCTTCTGCGGGCTTCTGCGGGGCTGGCTTTGGTTTTGCGGCTGAGGCCTCGCCATCGACAGAGATTGTTCCAACGACGGTATTCACACCAACCGTGGTGCCTTCGGCGACCTTGATCTCCTGAAGGACGCCTGAGGCAGGGGCGGGAATTTCCGCATCGACCTTGTCGGTCGAGATCTCAAACAAGGGTTCGTCGCGTTGGACCTTGTCCCCCGGCTTTTTCAGCCATTTTGTAATAGTGCCTTCAACGATGGATTCGCCCATCTGGGGCATGACGATGTCAGTTGGCATGAGTTCCTTCCGTAGCGCCTGACGCTCTTTTTGAGAGCCGGACGCAACTGAATATTATAGCTTCGCGACCGTGATCGGCAGGATGTCCTGTTGTGACCCTGAATCGCCGGAAGAGGGGTTACCTCAGTGGTGTTCGTGTTTCTCTCCGCCTTCCTTTTTCTCATTCTTGTCATTTTCTGCCGGAGCTGCGACCACGAAATTGGCCTTCCAGTAGTCCTGAACCGCCGGAGGGAGCTTATCCATGTGGGAGAGAAACATCGTGATCTTCCAGATATCCTGCTCGGTAAGGGTTTTGTCCCACGCGGGCATGCCAGTGTAGCGAATACCTGTACGCACGGTGTAAAAGGTGTGCCACTCAGGATCGTCGGGCGGGTCGGACACGAGGTTCGGCGGAGGCGGATAGAAAGAGTCGGCAAGAGAGGAAGGCTTGCGGTCGAGGCCTCCGTGGCAAAGCGCGCAGTTCATGGTGTAAAGCTTGATGCCGTCTTCAAGGTTCTGATCGGTAGGAGTGAGCGGATTGCTGACGCGGGGCGCATGGCGCTCCATGGAAGCGTCAACGGCGCTCATGGCGATGTGACGCTCCCAATGAGGAGGTTCGACGTTGGCAGCTGTGGGAAGAAGGCCTAGCGTCGCGAAGCCGAGAGCAGCGAGCACTAAAACGATCAGAGTCACGATGACACCAAAAACAAACTTGCTCATGGAGCCTCCAAAAGTATTTTGGCAGATTGATGGGGCAAGAGGCTAGTTGGCGAAACTCGCCTCGCGCCACGGGACGGCCGAGGGCGCTGCTCCAACAATTCGAACTCGGACGGGCATCCCGCGATCTTGAACTAGTAGGCTTTCAGATGACGGGCTTCCCGGAGCACGTCTTCCAGTTTAGGCAGGAAATGGTGCTCCTGCGGCGGCGAGAATGGGATTGCGCTGTCGAGGCCTGTGATGCGGACGATGGGACCATCGAGTTCGTCGAAGACTTCTTCGTTGATAATGGCGGCGATTTCCCCGGCGAGGCCTCCGGTGCGAGAGTGCTCGTGCAGGATGATGACTTTGTTCGTTTTTCTGACCGTTTGCGCGATGGCTTCGCGGTCGAGAGGCGACAGGGTGCGGAGGTCGAGAATCTCTATCTCAATGCCTTCCTTGGCAAGAATGTCAGCGGCTTCGAGGGCGGTATGGACCATCGCAGCGTAGGTGATGACGCTCAAGTCCCTGCCTTCCCTTGCTGTGCGCGCTTTGCCGATCGGGACTACGTAGTCATCGGCCGGAACTTCTTCCTTGATGCGGCGGTAGAGAAATTTGTGTTCGAAGAAGAGGCAGGGGTTATTGTCGCGGATGGCGGCTTTGATCAGGCCTTTGGCGTCGTAGGGCGTGGCCGGGCAGATGACCTTGAGACCGGGGTTGTGGACGAACCACATCTCTGGATTCTGGGAGTGAAAAGGGCCGCCGTGCACGTATCCGCCGCTGGGGCCTCGCAGAACGAGCGGAGCGGGAGCGCCCCAGAGGTAATGAGTCTTGGCAACCATGTTGGAAATCTGGTTGAAGGCACAGCCGATGAAGTCCATGAACTGAAATTCAGCGACCGGTCGCATGCCGGTGAGGCTCGCGCCAAAGGCTGCGCCGACGATTGCGGACTCGGCGATTGGGGTGTCGATGACGCGCTCCGGGCCGAAGCGGTCGATGAAGCCGTCGGTGACTTTAAAGGCGCCGCCGTAGATGCCGATGTCTTCACCGAGGCAGAAGACAGTCGGGTCTTTTTCCATTTCTTCCCAGATTCCCTGGCGGATGGCTTCGAGGTAGGTCAGTTGCATAGGGTCAGATTTCAAAGTTTCAAGGTTTCGGACTCCAAAAGCCGAAGAACATCGTCCTCGTGGTACTGACCATCACTTCAAGTGTGCGGCGGCTTCGGTTTCTTTGTAGCTGGCTGTTCCCTTTTTTACTCTTGGTGTTCCGTATTTTGGTTTGATCTGGTGGCAGCCTTCTTCACAATAGACGCCGCCCTCTGCTGACTCTGGCGTTGGCATCGGGGAGTTCACCGCAATTTCCCGCTCTGCTTCGATTACATGGTCCACCTCAGCAATCAGGGCTTCGTTCTCTTTCGGTGTCAGCCACTTTTTTTCTTTCACCAGATAGTTCTCTAATCGCGCGACCGGATCGCGCCTCTTCCAGAATTCAAACAATTCTTTCGGAACGTAATTGGCCCCGTCGTGAATGGCGTGACCCTTCATGCGCATCATTTTGGCCTCGATCAGGGTTGGGCCCTCGCCTCGATGCGCGCGCTCGACGGCGTCGCGGGTGGCATCGTAGACCTGGCAAGCGTCGGTGCCGTCGACGATTACGCCGGGGATGCCGTATCCGATGGCGCGTTCTGCGATGTCTTTACAGCGGTATTGCATCTCTGAGGGTGTGGAGTAGGCCCAGAGATTACTTTCGACGATCAGGACCAGCCCCAGATTCTGCACTGCGGCGAAATTGATGCCTTCATAGGTGACTCCGGTCGATTGTCCACCGTCGCCGATCCAAGTCAGCACGGCGACATTGCGTCCCTGAAGCCGTGCACCCAGGGCGACACCGCTCATGACCGGGATAAGGTCGCCGAGCATGGAGATGGGCGACACCATGTTGCGCTCGTAGATATCGCCGAAGTGCGAGGTTCCATCGCGCCCCTTTGTGGGCGAATCTGCCTTGGCCATGTACTGCATCATGGTGTCGCGGGCACCAAAACCGCGAACGAGAAGCGCGCCCTGGTTGCGGATCATGGGGGCAAACCAGTCGTCCTTGTCGAGTGCGTAGGCAGAGGCGCAAGAACAGGCTTCCTGGCCAAGTCCGAAGTAAACGCCGCCGACAACTTTACCCTGCTTGTAAAGATTCTCGAGGGCGATCTCCATTTTGCGATTCAGCAGGATGTAGCGATAAATCTCGATGGCCTGCTGCTTGTTGAGATATTTCGAGTCACGCATGGGAGGAACTGCAGCGCTGAGGTCGCCTTCGACTTCGTAGCGGACATGCTCCTCGCCTTGCTGGTCTTTCTCGAGCGATTGGTGAACGGTGAAAGTCGGGTGCTCCAGACGATAGTCGGGGATGGAGTAGGTGCGAAGGTCGGACGAAGGTGAGTTCCGTCCGATCTTGGGATTCGGGGTAGCTCTCCTTCCAGAGGCTTTTCCGTTCCGGGGACGGTGGCCGTTGGAACCGTTCCTGGACTGCGTTTTCTTAGTGGCCATGTGAGACGCGCCGACGGCGCTGTATTGATGGTAACGCGTGGAAGCGGGATTGGGCTAGAGAGGCATCAACCACGGTTTAGGGCCTCGCGCTTTGCGAGTTCGCCGTTGGGAACTGCCACACGGAGGTCGTCTAGAGCTTCCACCCAGAGAATTTGGGACTGGAAAACTGTGCCGAAGTTGCGAGAGAGCGATTCTGCCACTGCGTTGAAATCGACTAGGTGGCCCAGTTCTCTCTGAAGCGAAGTGACCGGCTTGCTTGAGATGCCACAGGGAATGATCAGGTTGAAATAGCTGAGATCGGGGTTCACGTTTAGGGCGAATCCGTGGGAGGTCACGAAGCGGGAGATGTGGACGCCGATGGCAGCGAGCTTGGCTTCAGGGGCGGCTGCTCCTATATGACTTGTGTTGATGGGATCAGTCCAAACACCGGTGAGGCCGGCGATACGCTTGGTTGGAATCGCGAAGTCGGCGCAGGTGCGCATCAATACATCTTCGAGACGGCGGACGAACTCGACTACGCCGATGTGCTTGCGGGCGTCGAGCCCAAGATCCCTCGGCTCCGCTCGGGATGATAATGTTTGGGAGTTCGAGGAATGAGCAAAGCGGCGAAGATCGAAAATTGGGTAGCCTACGATCTGTCCCGGTCCGTGGAATGTCACGTCACCACCGCGATCGCATTCGTAAAGCTCTACGCCACGCTGGTTCAGCAGCTCTGCTGACGCGACCACATTGGCGGCCTTGGCGTTACGACCCAGCGTGATGACTGGTTTGTGTTCGAGGAGAAGGAGGACGTCTCCGATTTTGTCTTCTTTGCGGAGCGCTACCAGCTTTTGTTGCAGAGCTAAGCCTGTGGCGTAGTCGATGGTGCCGAGTTGGATCAGCGAGATCAAGGATTTTAGTCACCACAGAGGCACAGAGCCGCCGAGAAAACACTCCTCCATTCTCCGTGTCTCGGTGCCTCTGCGGCAAATCATGCGTTTATAGCGAGCCCGTAGACGCTGTTGGACGCGTCGAGCATGGCTTCAGCCAGCGTCGGGTGGGCATGGATCGTCCACATCAAGTCTTCGACTGTGGCTTCGAGTTCCAGCGCCGCTACTGCTTCCGCGATCAGCTCTGTGGCTTGCGGTCCGATGATGTGGACGCCGAGAATCTCTCCGTAGTCGGCATCGGAAACGATCTTGATGAAGCCCTCGTGCTGGCCAACGATTGAGGCGCGGGAGTTGGCTGTGAAGGGGAATTTGCCGACTTTGACGTTGTATCCAGCCTCGCGGGCTTGCGTTTCGGTAAGACCTACACTGCCGATTTCAGGGTGGCAGTAAGTTGCACCGGGGATACGCTCGCGATTCACTGGCTTGCAAGGCTTGCCCGCGATCTTAGCAACGGCTACCAGGCCCTCCATGGCTCCGACGTGGGCAAGTTGCGGCGTGCCCAGCACTATGTCACCGATGGCGTACACGCCAGGTTCCGTGGTTTGCTGCCAGGAGTCGACCTTGATGAATTCGCGCTCGGGCTTGATTTTCGTTTTTTCGAGGCCGACATTTTGCGTGCGAGGCTTGCGGCCGACGGCGATGAGGATCTTCTCCGCATCAATCTTCTGTTGTTTTCCATCAACGGTAATCGTGACGGCCACACCGGATTTGGTGTTTTCCACCTTATCGACCTTTGCGCCGGTGTGGAAGTTGATGCCACGCTTGCGATAGACGCGGGCGAGTTCCTTGGAGACTTCCTCGTCTTCGACGGGAACGAGTCGTGGAAGCATTTCGATGATCGTCACTTCCGTGTCGAAGGAACGGTAGATCGAGGCGAATTCGACTCCGACAGCGCCAGCACCGACGACCACCAGCGATTTCGGAATCTCCTTCAGGCTGAGGATCTCGATATTCGTCAGAACCCGATCACTGGCTTCAAGTCCGGGTAGCATACGGGCTTCGGAGCCTGTGGCAAGAAGAACATTTTTCGTTTTGAGATGCGAGACTTTGCCGTCATTCGAAATCTCCACCGTGTGGATGCCATTCTGGGCGGAGCCGGTGAGCTTGCCATAGCCTCTGATGGTCTCGACTTTATTTTTCTTCATCAGGAAATCGAGGCCTTTGGTGTGCTTGGTGACGATTTTGTTTTTGCGCTCCTGGATGGCAGCCCAGTTGAGCTTGCGGGCGTCGACACCCTCGATGCCGAATTCTTTCGCTTCTTTGAGATGATCCCAGAGCTCAGCGTTGAAAAGCAGAGCCTTCGTGGGGATGCAGCCTACGTGGAGGCAAGTACCGCCAAGAAATCCGTCTTTTTCGATCAAGGCAGTTTTGAGGCCGTATTGGCCGGCGCGGATAGCCGAAGTATAACCAGCGGGTCCGCTGCCGATGATGGCTACGTCGTAGATCGTGTCGGGCAAAGAGTGCTCCTCAGTAGGAAGAGATGATGATCCGCAAACTTTCGATTCTAGAACAGGGTGGGTGGAGCTACCAAGCCACTCAACGGCTTCAACCACGAAGGGCACCGGGATCACTCACGGTGAGCCTCACCAACAAGGTCTAAAAGGCATCAACCACTAAGGACACGAGGGTTCACAAAGGAAAGCGCACAATAAAAAAAGGCCGCCAAGTGGCGGCCTTTTTATGCTTTGAATTTCTTAGTTATTTTCGTTGCTCGCGCGCTTCCAAGAGATGAGCTCGCCTATGGTCGAGCTGGTGCTCGAAACGGGTTGCTTGTAAGCTTCGACTTCCGAACGAGAGGCTTCCTCGCCGACGGCGCGGATGCTGAGGCCGACTTTCTTTTCTTCCGGGCTCATCTTGATGATCTTGAAGTCGTGCTCAATTCCGGGCTCGAGATGAACCGGCTGCCCGTGTTCGTCGGTGGCCTCAGACTTGTGGCATAGCCCCTCCACTCCGTCCGCAATTTCGACGAAGGCTCCGAAGGCGGCTACCCGCAGGACTTTGCCATGAACGACATCGCCTACGTGATGGGTGGCAAAGAACGACTCCCATACGTCGGGCTGGAGCTGCTTGACGCCCAGCGAGAGGCGGCGCTTGTCGGGCTCGATCGCCAGAACGACGGCTTTGACCCGATCCCCTTTTTTCAAGACTTCGGAGGGATGTTTCACGCGCTTGGTCCAGCTCAGATTGCTGACGTGGACCAGGCCGTCGATGCCATCTTCGATTTCGATGAAAGCGCCGAAATCGGTGAGATTGCGGACGCGACCTTCCACCGTCATGCCGACCGGGAATTTCTCGTGTAAAGAATCCCAGGGATTTGGCGCAAGTTGGCGCATGCCGAGGGAGATGCGACGTTCCGTCGGGTTGACGTTGAGAACCACGCACTCGACCTGATCGCCAACATTGACCAGCTTTGACGGATGCTTCATGCGCTTGGACCAAGTCATCTCGCTGACGTGAACCAGGCCTTCGATTCCCTGCTCAAGTTCTACGAAGGCTCCGTAGTCGGTCACGCTGATGACACGTCCTGATACATGCGCTCCCACCGGATAGCGCGCTTCCGCGTCGAGCCACGGATCGGGTGTGAGTTGCTTGAACCCGAGAGAGACGCGCTGCTTGTCCTTGTCGTACTTCAGCACTTTCACCTGGATCTGATCACCTACGTTGACGAGATCCTTCGGGTGCGTGAGGCGTCCCCACGACATGTCGGTGATGTGCAGCAGGCCATCGAGGCCGCCAAGGTCTACGAATGCTCCGTACTCGGTAAGGTTCTTCACCACTCCGGTGAGAACCGCGCCCTCATCGAGATGCTCGAGAGTCTTGGAGCGCTTCTCCTGCTGTTCTCCTTCGAGCAACTCTTTGCGGGAAACGACGATGTTGCCACGTTTCTTGTTCAGCTTAATGACGGCGACTTCCAGGGTCTGGCCCTTCATGCCATCCAGGTTGCGGATAGGGCGAAGATCGACTTGCGACCCGGGCAGGAAGGCGTGAGCTCCCATTATGTCGACAGTCAGACCGCCTTTGATGCGGTCGATCACGACGGCCTTGATGGGCTTCTTGTCGTGATGCGCCTTTTCAATCTCTTCCCACGCATGGATGCGTTGCGCTTTCTGGTGCGAGAGGTTGATGTAGCCTTCTTCGGTCTCGCCCTTTTCGCGCATCACGTCGATTTCGTCGCCCGGCTTGAACTTCGGCTTGCCTTCGTGATCGAGCACTTCGGCTATCGGCAGCATGCCTTCCGACTTAGCGCCAACATCGACGACCACGTGCGTCCCCGTCAGCTTGAGCACCGTGCCTTTGATGACGCGGTCATCGCTGACGGCCTCTTCGGCCTCGGTAGTAAAGGTTTCAAGCGCTGTGGCAAAATCTTCCCCGACAGCGGGCTTGTCTTCCGAAGCATGGGACGGCGAAGTCGCTTCCTCGACCGGCGAGACGGCCGCTTCGGGCTGCGTGGGCTCGGACTCGGTAGCGACTGTTGAGGTGGCGGAATCGTTGGCGGTGGTTTCGAAGGTGGTTTCGTCGAGCAAGGTCATGCCTCTCTGATCACGGATGCGGGGCCTGCGCTGCGGACTGCTGGAGGAGTCGTTAGGTTGTGGTGGGCTCACCCTGGCGAATGAGCTTGACAATCCCAGCTGTCGGACGTTTTACAGAGAACCCGCGTCCAATGGGAACTTTCTCGACTATAGCAACGGCGCGCGAACAGTGTCAAACGCAAATCGGGTGAATGTTACGCTCGTGTTGAAGGGTTTACATTTTCGTAACATTCGCCTATCTGCTACCCTCCCCTGCTATGGATTATCTCTGGACGCCGTGGCGGTACGCTTACGTTTCCGGCAGCGACAAGACGGTTGGATGTGTGTTTTGCAACGCTGTAAAAGAAACTGACGATGCGAAGACCGGGGTCGTCTTCCGCGGTAAAGAATGCTTTGTCATATTGAACGCTTATCCGTACACGCCAGGGCACGTGATGGTGGTTCCCTACGCACATCTGGACGAGTTGCGGAAGCTGCCGAGCGAGGCAGCGAATGAAATGATCGCTTTATCGCAGCGGGTGGAGACCGTATTGCGCGGCCTCTATCATCCGGACGGAATAAACCTGGGTATGAATATCGGGAAGGCAGCCGGAGCTGGGATTGCGGGACACATTCACATGCACGTATTGCCGCGGTGGGTGGCGGATGCGAATTTTATGTCGGTGGTTGGCGAGACGCGGGTTTTACCGGAGACGCTGGATGTGACGTGGGAGAAGATGCGGAAGGCGTTCGGGTAGCAGAAGAGAAGGAGGATTTCGATCCGCCGTTTCGGATTCTCTGGCATGTTACTGAACGGTGCGTGAGGCCAGGCTGCCCTGGCAAGTTGTATCGGTCCTTCGCTCGCTCAGGATGACAAGTTCAGATGAGCTGACGAATTCGAGGCTCACCCTCAACCCGCAAGCTTTTCCATTTCGCCTTCGCTAATCACGGGGACACCCAGTTCTTTGGCCTTGTCCAGCTTTGAACCGGCATCGGTGCCGGCGACTACATAATCCGTCTTCTTGCTCACTGAGCCCGCTACTTTCCCTCCTGCTTCTTCGATCAACTTCTTGGCCTCGTCACGGGAGTATTTTGCAAGCGTCCCGGTGAGAACGAAGGTCTTGCCGACGAGCTTCGTGCCTCGTTCTTTCTTCTCGCCTTTGAAGGCCAGTCCAGCCCTGCCGAGACGCTCGACCAGTTTCCGATTGGCTGAATTGCTGAAGAACTCGGCGATGCTCTCGGCGATCTTGGGGCCGACTTCATTCACGTTCTGCAAATCTTCGACGGTTGCATCGGCAAGTGCTTGCATAGAGCCGAAATGTTCGGCGAGGAATTGGGCGGTGCGTTCCCCTACCATGCGAATGCCCAGGCCGTAGATGACGCGCTCCAGCGGCAGCTTCTTTGAGTTCTCGATTTCATGGATGATGTTCTGCGCCGATTTCTCCGCGAAGCGTTCCAGCTTCAGCAGGTCTTGCTTGCGCAGGTCGTAGATGTCAGCGACGTTCTTTACTAGTCCCTTCTCGATGAGCTGGCCGACGAGCGACTCGCCCATGCCGTCGATATTCATGACGCCGCGTGACGCGAAGTGCAGGATGGTGCCGACCAGCTTGGCGGGGCAGTTGGCATTGACGCAGCGATAGTCGACCTCGCCTTCGGTGCGGACGACTTTCGTGTGGCAAGATGGGCAGCTGTGTGGCGCGGAAATCAGTCGATCCGGCTTTCCCACGATGAAGAAGGCTTGTTCTGTCTTGAGCCGGTCTGCCACTGCGGGATCTGTCGGGGGTACGGCCTTCACTACCTTTGGAATAACGTCCCCAGCGCGTTCCACCTCAACGAGATCGCCGATTCTTATACCTAGACGCTCAATCTCGTCCATGTTGTGTAACGTGGCACTGCGGACAGTTGTGCCGCCAATCGGTACCGGTTCGAGTTCAGCAACCGGGGTCAGCTTTCCGGTCCGACCGACCTGCCAGCCAATTCCCTTAAGAAGAGTGATGCCCGCGCGAGCGGCATATTTGTAGGCGATCGCCCAACGTGGGGCTTTTCCGGTGAAGCCGAGTTCGTCCTGCAGCGACGTGCGGTCAACCTTGACGACAATGCCGTCGATCTCGTAAGGAAGCGAGTCGCGTTTCGCCTCCCAGCCCTGGATGAAGTCCCAGACCTGCTCCATCGAGTGCACAAGCTTGCGATGAGGATTGACTTTAAAACCCAGGGACTCGAGCGCGTCGAGAGTTTTGGAGTGCCGGTCGAAGTAGGTCCGGCCGTTCTCCAGCAGCATATAGGGAAAGTAGTCGAGACGGCGCTGGGCGGTTACGGAGGCATCGAGTTGACGCACCGTTCCAGCGGTGAAATTTCGTGGATTGGCGAAGGTCGGCAGGCCGTTCCGCTCGCGCTCTTCGTTCAGCTTCTTAAACGCCGCGGTGGGCATCAGCAATTCGCCTCTGACTTCGAAATCTGGGGGCACACCTGCCTTTTTCAACTTGTCTTTCGCGATCGACAGAGGGATGGAACGAACAGTTTTGACGTTAAGCGTCACATCTTCGCCCGTGGTGCCATCGCCTCGGGTGACTCCGCGCTCAAGCTGTCCATTGTTGTATCCGACTGAAAGAGACATGCCGTCGAGCTTCAACTCGCAGACATAATCGACGTCGTTTCGGCCAGTGAGTTCGTGGACACGGCGCTCCCAGGAACGCAGTTCGTCCTCGTTGTAGGTGTTGTCCAAGGAGAGCATGGGAGACGAGTGCCGGATTTTCAGAAATCCCTCGCGCGGCTTGCCGCCAACGCGCTGGGTGGGAGAGTCCGGAGTGATAACGGTGGGATGCTCGGACTCGAGCTGTTGCAACTGCTGCATCAGCTTGTCGAATTCGAAGTCGCTGATCTCAGGACGGTCCAGAACGTAATAGAGATACTCGTGATGGCGAATCTGATCGCGGAGACCTTCAATCTGCTTTCCGGCGTCTTTTGCGGCTGGCATTTGCGACGATTATATGCGGAACTGTCGCGCGTCATTCTACCCTTTGGCGATTGGATGGCTGCCGCAATCTACATTCTCCACATCGATCAGATGAGATCGTCCAACTTCAACGCGGGACCACCTTTGGACCACGAGGAATCGAATTGTCTCTGCACAAAGCCTGCGTCGTAGTTGCGTTTCTGATTCAGGAGGGACTGGCCGAGGCCCCATAGCGAGCGGGGATTACGGGGATTTCGATCAAGATCTTCGCGGAAGACTTTCTCCGCGCCCGGCGCGTCGCCGGTCATGAGTAAAAGGGCACCTAGCGATTCGCGGACTGGAAAAAACCAGTCAGGCGGTTCGTCGTAGTTCAATGCGTCCTGGGCGGACACGGCGGCCTGAAACATTCCTACTGCCGCGCCCTTGTCTTTTTTCGCCAGGGCGATCTTCGCACCGAGAACGCTGACGGCAATCTTGAATACGTCTTTTGCGTTATTCAGCGCACCAAAAGGGAGATCAGGAGGAAAGCTCTCGACGGCCGCGGACAACGCTTTGTATTCCTCGTCGGCTTCGTCGGCTTTTCCTGTCGCGGCCAATGCTTCGCCTCGCCCGAAATGCCAGAAAGCCGTGAGCACTTTCAGTGATGGATCAGGACGCGCACTGCTCAGAATCCCGGACCAGCGATGAAACCGGATGTCTACGGCGATCGGCACCGTTAGAAAAGCCTCAGCCGGAGGCATCTCTTTCACGTGCGGACGCACGTTTTCCACCAGCAGTTCAGCATTCCTGTGCGCTTCAGGATAGTTGCCATTCATTGCGCCGCACACGGCAATGAAATGCAGGTTGTGGCTGTAGTACATCATCGGATAGACGCCGTGGGCGCCCGACGTCTTGATGTAGGCACGGTCGGCTTCGGCTGCCTTTTCATTCGTCTTAACAGCAGCATCGTAGTCGCCGGTGCGGATATAGATGTGGGCCGGCATGTGGACAAGGTGACCGGCAGCTGGGGCCAACGCGGGAAGCTTTCCTGCTACCGCCAAAGCTCGCCCCGGGTTCGGCGACGCTTCGACCGCATGGATGTAATAGTGCATGGCACCCATGTGGTTTGGGGTCCGCTTCAGTACGGACTCCAGCGTCGCGACGATTTCTTCCGTTCCCTCTTCTGGGGTACCGTCCGGATGCCAAAGGGTCCAGGGATGAAGATTCATGCCCGCTTCGGCAAATAAAGTTGCAGCATCGGGATCGTCGGGAAACTGCTTCATGACCTCCCGCATTGCATCCCGGTAGAGTTCGGCGGCCTTCTTAAGCGCCGTGGGGTCGGCGGGAAAACGCTGCGCCATCGCTTGAACGTAGGCCTGGTCGCTGGACGATGCGTCGCCCAATAGATCGACCGCTTTCTGAATGGCATCATGCGCCTGCTTGAAGCGTTCGGGGTCAGCAGGATCGTTGTAGTTAGGCCCAATCGCCTCTGCGACACCCCAGTACGCCATCGCGAGCTTCGGATCGAGTTCGGCGGCGTGCTGAAACGAGCGGGCAGCTTCGTCGTGATTGAAGGCGTAAATGAATCGCAAGCCCTGATCAAAAAACTTCTGCGCTTCCGGATCACGCGTGGAGACGGGATGATGAAGATCGCCGAGGCCGGATACAAGAGGGACGGGATGAATCTGCGGGTGTGCCGGGTGTTCCTGGGAAGCTGCGACGCCGCACAACAATAGTCCGCACAGAATGCAAGCCAGATGCTTCATCCGGTCATTCCTCCGGAAAAACTATGTCGAACCCAAACAGGGCGGGAAACGGTCGAGCCTTGCGAGTGCGCCCAGCTTATGCCAAATTTGGACACTTGCCAAGACGATCGGAGAGATCTATGCCGAAATCATCTCGACTAGAGGCTACAAACAATCGAGCGACTGCGGAGTGGGATGTTTCAAGAGCACTGCTGAACGCCTTCCATACAAACAACCGAATCAATGAATACATGATCCAGAATGTCCCGGGCGTTGCGTGGAACGCCAAACCTCCAGAGGGCAAGGGCCGGACGATCGCCGCCATCGTTGCTCACATGCACAACGTGAGGGTTATGTGGCTGAAAGCGACGAAGGCAGAAGAGATTCCCGAGCAGCTAGACCGATTGTCAGTGACGCCCGGGCAAGCGATCCGCGGCCTGGAAAGCAGCCATCAAGCATTGCATGCTGTCATCGACCGCGCGTTGGCGGCAGACGGACGTATCAAAGGATTTCGTCCTGATGTAGTGGGATTTTTCTCCTACCTGATCGTGCATGACGCTCATCATCGAGGACAGGTCGCCATGCTGGCGCGTCAATTGGGACATCCCCTGCCGCAAAAAGCGATGTTCGGAATGTGGGAGTGGGGATCGCGCGGGTAAGGCCAGAAGGAACGAAGATCGCGTTCTCCAGCAAACCTAATTGCCAACCGCGCCGTTTGACGTCCAGTTCTCCAGAGCCGGTTCAACCCCGAATGTATTTCGGTCGGATACAATCCTGCATTCGATCTTCGATCTATGCAACGGGCGGCATTGCTATACAACCCGGATTCCGGCCGCAGCGGCCAAAAGCGCTTGAAGGCGCTGGAGTCAGCGCTTGCAGTGCTGCGGGGCGCCGGGGTCACCGCGGAATTGATCCCGACCGAAACACGGGACGAAGCCGGGCAGCAAGCGCAGCGGGCTATCGATTCCGGCTGTGACACCATCTTCGCCTGCGGTGGAGACGGTACGATTCACAACATTGTTCAAGTACTGGCCCACTCCACAGCCGCACTGGGAATACTCCCAATGGGAACCGCCAATGCGTTGGCCCATGACCTGGGAATCCCGAACGATTTGGAGCGAGCCGCGAAAGCGGCAGTGAGGGGCGTTCCGCGGCGTGTGGCGGTGGGACACGTCCGTTTCGTAGACCTTCGCGGCAATCCGGGCAGCCGATTTTTCACGATCACCGCAGGCATGGGAGTCGATGCGCATCTGTTTTACAAACTATTGACTGCAACCAAGCGCCGGATGGGGATGGTGGCCTACTACGCCAAGGCCTGGAATCTCTGGTTCAGCTACCCGATGACTCGTTTTTCGGCGGAATATCTTGAGACTGACTCGGATGAGCCTGGACGGGCCGAAGTCACCGAACTGATGTGCGTCCGGATTCAAAACTTCGGTGGAGTCGTCAAGGAACTGGCCCCGGGCGCGTCGCTCGATCGCAACGACATGCGAGCGGTCGTTTGCCGTACCAGCGCGCGGCTCGCGTATTTAGCGTATGTAACTCGCGGACTGCTCCGGCGCCGATGGCAGATTCCGGGCATTGAGTTAGTGCATTGTACGAAGGTTGCATGCGGATATTTGGAAGGATCGAGCCGCAGGGATGGAACGAAAAGAATCTACGTCGAGGCCGATGGAGAACTTGTCGGCACGCTCCCTGCGGAGATGACCGTGGTCCCGGACGCTCTGACGATTCTGGCTCCGAAGCGTGAGGGGCAGTGACAACTCAGACAGATACCCCGCCTCAAAAAGCCTCCGATCTTAGCGACTGAGTTGTCGCGGTTTGGCAGGTGGCAATAGAATCTTCAAGACCGCTTGGAACCTGTCACCCACTTTCTGACCGGGGCGTGCATGGGGCGCGCCGGGCTGAACCGCAAAACGGCGTTGGCAACGCTGACGCTAACGCTTGCCGCAGAGGCTCCCGACCTGGATATCCTGGGACGCTTTCGTGGTCCGGCATTCGGGTTCGCTCATCATCGTGGATTCACTCATTCATTCCTAGGTACCTTGATTTGCGCCGCAGGAGTGGTTGGATTTGTATACCTGGTCTGGAGGGTACGAGGGCGCCGTACGAACATTCCCGATCTGGCTCCTCGCTGGAGCCTGTTGTTTGTTTATGCGTGGCTGGCGGGATTAAGCCACATCCTGCTCGATTTCACGAACAATTATGGCGTCCGGCCCTTTTGGCCATTTTCTGAAAAGTGGTATTCCTGGGATATCGTTTTCATTGTCGAGCCGGTCATGCTCGCCTTCCTGATACTTGGATTGCTGGTTCCGGCAATCTTCGGGCTTGTAGACAAAGAAATCGGAGCGCGCCGAAGTGGTCTCCGTGGACGGCTGGCAGCGGCCCTGGCGCTCATTGGAGTGGTACTAATGTGGGGTGTTCGCGACTACGAGCACCGGCGGGCGGTGAATGCTCTTGAGGCACGCACCTATGAGGGCGCCGAACCGATTCGCGTTTCCGCTTATCCTACCTGGGGCAATCCATTTCATTGGTACGGTGTGATAGAGGCTCCGGGATTCTTCGCTCTGGCGCCGGTCGATTCGCTCACACCCGAGGTAGACCCGGCCAACGAGATGCAGATTCGTTACAAGCCGCAGGAAACGGCGGTGACCCTCGCAGCCAAACGTTCTTACCTTGGCCGAGTGTATCTCGATTGGGCGCAGTACCCGATCACGGAGACTGAGGCTTTGACATCGAGCTCCGGCGGATACATTGTGCGATTCCAGGACCTACGATATATGCAAGTTCCAAGTCCTGTGCGCGATCGAGGAAGACGGACCTTGGGAGCTGCAGTCGAACTGGATTTGAATCTCCACGTTTTGGGCGATCTCTATGGGCCGGGAGAGCATCAAGTTCTTGTCCCCGAGCCAGGCCAAGACGCCAATTCCAAGTAGCAACCTATTGTCGCTCCGGTTAGATCCTGCGAAGTCTTTGGCGGCCAGACGCGAGATCTCTGCTTGACGAGTGCGGGCCCGCGCGCCCAGAATAAAGGGTCATCTGCGAGGTCATCATGCTAGCTTACCTATTCGTTCTTTTCGCTTTGGCAGTGCGGTTTGTCCCACATCCTATGGCTTTCACGCCGGTCGGCGCTGCCCTGCTATTTTTTGGCGCTCGCGGACCGCGGCGTCGCTTGTGGATTCCTTTTGCTCTGCTCGCGGTTTCTGACGTGCTGCTGACCACCCTGGTCTACAAATATCCCTTCTCGTGGGATCATTTTGTTACCTGGGCCTGGTACGCAGGAATGCTCTGGCTAGGAACGACGGTGAAACAGAACTCTGGTGTGCTGCGGATCCTGGGAACAGCGTTGGCGGGCTCGGTTTCTTTCTTCGTGATCAGCAATTTCGCCGTATGGGCAGCGTGGGAGATGTATCCCAAGACCTTTGCCGGGCTCATGCTCTGCTACGATGCGGGGCTGCCGTTCTTCCGGCGGGCCGTCGTGGGGGACTTGCTGTTTACCTCGCTGATGTTTGCAGCACCGGTTGCGCTGCAAGCGCTATCGACGTGGATGGGCCGCTCGGGCGATCACACGGCCGCAGCATAAAACCCCTCATTTAGAGCGATCAGGTAGAGGACCATCCTCCAGCGGATGGTCTCTTACTTTTGGCTTCCGTTTTCTTCGGATAGTCCATATCAGAAGCCCTGTCGCAGCAGCCACGATCAGAACTACGTTAAAATGCTGCTTGAAAACGGAGCCCGCCAACTGCACGATATGAGGTCCGAACCAAAGAGTCAGCACGGAGAGGACGAAGAAACGAACGAACCGTCCAGCGAAGACCGCGAACAGAAAATGGGCGAAATCCATTTCGAATATCGCCGCCGCCAAAACAAAAATCTTGAATGGCATCGGTGGCGGCAGCATTCCCGGAAACATCAGCGCCCAGAATTCATGCTGTTCGAACGAGCGATGAATTTTGAGAAACCGCTCGTCGGAGATGCGTTTACGCAGGACCTTCTCGCCACCAAAGTAGCCGATGGCATAAATCGGGATGCTCCCCAGGGCTGAGCCGAGAGACGCCAATGCGACATACAGCAGCAGGCGTTTGGGATCCTGGAAGACATATGTAGCGACGATGGCGTCGATCGGCATCCCGAGCAAAGCACTGTCGGCAAAGGCGATCACAAACGGGCCCCAAACTCCCAGCACCTTGAGCAAGCCCCAAATCCACGCGGTGTAGCGGGCCAGGATGTGTCCGATTGTCTTCAAGACTAGGTAGTGTACGTGATGCAATTATGGCGTGTCAGCGCTTCGAGCGGTGTGGCGTCAATTGGCGCAGCCGACCTTTGACGATGTTCGAGGAATCTTCCTCGGTGGCATTCCCGTAAATTGGTATGATCGGGGCCTATGCGACGCTTCATGCTTGCCATCCTCCTGCTTGGTTCGGCACTCCCGAACGTCGTCGCCCAGAAATACGATCTTGTGATCGAGGGCGGACGCGTGATGGATCCCGACACCGGGCTCGACGCGGTCAGAAACGTCGGTATCTCTGCCGGGCGAATCCGGCGGGTTGCGAGCGAGCCGCTTTCAGGTAGTCGGGTGGTACATGCGGCAGGCTTGGTGGTTGCGCCAGGGTTCATCGATTTACACCAACACGGACAAGAACTCGAGAGTCAGCGTGTGAAGGCCTTTGACGGCGTCACAACTGCTCTGGAGATGGAGATCGGAGCACCCGACGTCGCGGAATTTCTTGGGGTCAAGAGCGGGCACTCTCTAATCCACTATGGAACTACAGCAAACCATGCCGCCGCGCGGGCACGGGTCTTCGGCACACCTCTTCCACCTTATGTTCTTGGGCCCGGAACGGGGATTCCAGAAATCATTCCTAAGAGTGGTCCTGCTACGAATCAGCCAGCGTCGACGGAACAGATCGCCCAGATCGAACAGCGGCTTCGTGAAGAATTCGCGGCCGGTGCGCTTGGGGTTGGCATGGGCATTCAATATGTTCCCGGTGCGACGAGGCTTGAAGTCATCGACATGTTTCGGGTTGCGGCTGAAAATAAGCTACCGGTCTACACTCATATGCGCAATTTTGGGCGGACTGAACCGGGGTCTGCGATTGAATCTCTTGAGGAGGTAATTGGAGCGGCGGCGATCAGCGGAGCAGCCTTGCATGTTGTCCACATCAACAGCACGTGCCTGCTGGACACGCTGGAATGCTTGTCGTTAATCGAAGGAGCCCGGGCCCGCGGACTTGACGTCACAACGGAGGCCTACCCTTACATCGCCGGGATGACGATTCTGAACACGGCGCTTTTCAATCCTGGGTGGCGGGAGAAACTCGGAATTGACTATGGGAACCTGGTCCTACCGGGTACAGGAGAGCATCTGACCAAAGAGCGCTTCGAAGAGTTGCACAAGTCCAGCAAGCCTCAGTCGGTGCTGGTATTTGCCAACACTCAGGAGATGGTGGACAAGACGATTCCGAACCCACTTATTATGATCGCCAGCGACGGAGCGCCTGGACATCCAAGAAACTCTGGGACGTTTACGCGCGTGCTTGCGCAGTACGTACGCGAAAAGAAAAGCCTCAGTCTGATGGAAGCTCTACGCAAGATGAGCCTCATGCCCGCTCAAATGCTGGAGCGCTCTACTTCCGCCGGTAAATTCAAGGGCCGCTTGCAAGAGGGGGCCGACGCTGATGTCGTAGTGTTCGATCCGGCGACGGTAACTGACCGCGCCACATTTGAGAAACCCATGGAACAAAGTGTTGGCATTCGATATCTCATTGTGGGTGGCACTTTGCTGATTGAGGATGGAAGGCTCATTCCGGACGTGTTTCCCGGGCGTCCGTTGGTAGGGTCGGGGAGTCGGGGCCAGTAAGTGAGTCCACCGGGCCAGGCCGTCTTGTCTCAGCTGTGCGCTGTCTTCCCGCTGAGCAGATCGATCGCGTGAGGGATCAGGTCCGCTAGGGCCTGGAGTGATTCGATGGCTCCATTGGGGCTGCCCGGGAGGTTCACGATCAGAGTGGTGCCGTGAACGCCGCAAAGGCCTCGGCTTAGCGCGGCAAGGGGGGTTTTCTTGCTCCCCTCGTGCCGCATGCGTTCGGCCATACCCTCGATGATTTTGTCGCACACCGCCCGAGTAGCCTCGGGTGTGACATCTCGCGCGGCGATACCGGTTCCACCCGTCGTCACTATGAGGTGAACATTATGCGATAGACGCATAAGCAGATTCTGTATCTGTGTGACATCGTCAGGAACGAGGTCCTGGACCGCGATCTGAAAGTGAAGATTCCTGAGAAATTCCGCAACGGCCGGTCCGGAGAGATCGTGTCGTTCGCCGCGAGAACAGGAGTCGCTGACGGTGATCACCGCAGCTCGCGGCTGTTCTGGCCCACCACCCCGTTCAGCTGTCGAGGAGGACATCTTCCTCCTCTTCCCTTTGTCCTCGTGAAGGAGTAACGGGTGAACTCGGGGCCGATTGTGCGGGCGCTTCTGGCGAAGGCTCAGATTCCGAGCCTCCATCCCGCTGAGACTCATCGAGCAGACGCAAGCCTTCCATCAGAAGGCCCTGCGTATTCAGTTGCGTCGTTTCTTTATCGGTCTTCGCTTCGAAGTCCAGCTGGAAGCTGCCGCCCGTCCAACGCAGTACTTTAAAAACCGCCTGGTCGCCGACGAGCGAACCGTAGGTCGCGTGCTTGACCTGGCCTTCTACAAAAAATACTTCGCATTTCTCGCCTTCCTTCGTGAGCGTCAACTGGCAGCTCTTGCGGCCCATCTCAAGGGACTGCATCAAATCGATGACATTCATCTGGGCGAGACTACCCCGAACTACTCCGTCAGAAGGCGCTGTCTTGGCCATCTTTTCAAGCGCGATTCGGTCGATCATTCTCTTGATGCGTCGGGTCGCTTCTTTGAGAAAGAATGGCTTCTCAAGATAGTCGTCGGCAGCATCCTGAGGCGAGAGTCGTTCGGAAATGTCGGCTTTGCTGGCCATAAGAACAGTGGAAAAGGCTGCGGTAGCAGGTCGGCTTTTGAGCTTCTCGACAAGTTGGCGGCCGTCCATGCCCGGCAAACGATAGTCGCAGACAAGCAATTCCGGCGGATTGTCGACAGCCTTTAAGAGAGCGTCGGCAGCGTCGGCAGCGGTGGTCACCTGCGCCAGCGGGGCGAGAGCCTGCTGCAACATCCCGAGCACCATGGGGTTGTCATCCACAACCAGCAGCTTTACATCATTTGCCATGATCAGGCCCGACCTATTTTTTCAGGCGTTGGAAGTCGCCGCTCTTCCCACCGCTCTTGCGCTGCAAAACGATTTCTCGAATCTCAATGCCTTTATCGGCGGCCTTGCACATATCGTACACGGTCAGCGCTGCAACACTGGCTGCCACCAAGGCTTCCATCTCCACACCGGTCTCGGCGGTGGTGGTAACTTTCGAGGTAATAGCGACGCCATTCTCGCACAGGCGCAGATCGACATCAACGAGGGATAGAGGAAGCGGATGGCAGAGCGGAATAAGATCCGCAGTTCGCTTTGCGGCCATTATCCCAGCTAATCGAGCAACTTCGAGGGCATCCCCTTTGGGATTTTCCGGTAAGGCGGCCAGCACCTCGGGTCGAATCGCAACAAACGCGCTCGCCTCCGCCTCACGCCTGGTCACCGACTTTCCCGAGACGTCGACCATTTGCGCGCGCCCGGAACGGTCGTAATGGGAGAGCTTCCTTGGCATTCAGTAGGTCTATCTTACATGGATGGTCCAGGAGCCGCTTCGACTCACGATCGCATCATGATAGCGATCCACTCGCCTTCTGCAATGTGTTCGCGGTCCGGAGGAATCACAGCGTAACAGTTGGCACGGGCCGTTGCGGCGATGTCTCCCGACCCATGCCACGCTACCAATTCGACGGAGGAATTCTCAAATTTTCCACTCAAGACCGCGGGAAGAAAACGCCTCAGGCCTGGTTTGACGCGAACTTCGCTCTTCAGGCGCGCGTGTAGAAAGTTCGACTCGCGTGATTTTTGCCCGCTCAAGGCGTGGATCAAGGGCCGCGCGAAGAGTTCGAATGTCACCATTGTGGAAACCGGATTTCCGGGCAAACCGAAGAAGTACCTCGCTTCCGCTGGAGTGGACGTACTGCAACGGCCGAATACAATCGGACGGCCAGGCTGAATCTTCGCTCCAGTGAAGAAGAACTCCGCGCCGATCGCTGAGAGCACTTCCTCCACCAGGTCATAGCGCCCCATTGAGACACCGCCCGTGATCAGCAGGAGTTCGTAGCCGAGCCCTTCTTCGACCAGCCGCCGCAACTGCCGGGATTCATCAGGTGCGATGGGCAAGAGTACCGGTTGAGCTCCTGCCGCCAGGATCTGCGCAGCTAGCGAATATGTGTTTGAGTTACGGATTTGCGAAGTGTTTGGAGCGTCCTGAACTCGAACAATTTCGTCGCCGGTAGCAAGCACGGCTACCCGCGGACGACGGTAAACCGCCAACCGCCCCCGCCCAACAGAGGCGGCCAGTGCAATGACGGCTTCGCTCAGGCGATCGCCCGCACCCAGCAACTTCACCCCCTCTTTTGCCTCCGCTCCGCGGAGCACAACGTTCTCCCCCGCAGCTGCCTTTCGGAGCACTTGGACCCGGCCGCCTTCCTGTGAAGTGTATTCCACCATTACCACGGCATCGGCTCCGTCCGGAACCGGCGCCCCCGTCATGATCGACACAGCCTGCCCGGATTTGAGTCGGGATGGGAATTCGTTGGTTCTCTGTCCAGCTTTGATTTCTCCGACCACTTCGAATTCGGAGGGCACTTCCACCAAATCCGAGGCCTGCAGCGCGTACCCGTCGCGAGTAGAGCGCGAAAAGGGGGGAATGTCGCGATCAGCCACTACAGTTTCCGCAAGCACTCGCCCATTGGCAGCAAGCAGGTCTACCTCTTCAGTAGCTGCAGGAGAGACTCGCAGTGCGTGCTCGTCGACAACACGACGAGCATCCTCGAAAGAAAGCACACCCGGAGGATCCGATGAGGCGGGCATGGCTGAAATCATAGAGGATGCCAGCCGGCTTTGCTGAGATGTGCAACGCAAGGACGCGATTGCCTGTGCAATCAATCGCTGGCGTGATCAAAATCACAGATTCAGCCCAAGCGATGTTCCACACTGACCGGTTCGAAGGAGAACCGATGGATCCGGCATACAAGCTCAGCCGCCGAGGATTCCTGCAAGCAAGTATTGCGATGGCAGCTGCAGCGGGCGCGGGAGTCGGATGTGAGGCAGGTGCCACGCCATGGAGATTTTTTTCCGTAGATGAAGCGCGAACGCTGGCTGCCATTTGCGATCAGATTATTCCTCCAGACGGCGACCCGGGCGCAGCATGGGCGGGGGTTGTCAATTACATTGACCGTCAGCTATCTGGCCCACTAGCTTCTCTAAGAAATTCGTACCGATTGGGCCTCGCAGCGGTCGATCACAATAGCCGGACCCTTCACTCGAACCCGTTTCCGGATGCAACCCCAATTCAGCAGATCGAACTACTGAGACGAATGGAGCGCGGGCAAGCGCCGTCTGAACCTTGGAAGCAGATCACCTCGATCGAGTTCTTCACTCTTGTGCTCGATCACACGATGCAGGGCTTCTACGGCGATCCGCGGCATGGTGGAAATCGTGAGGGGATCAGCTGGAAAATTCTGGGCATTCCGTATCCGCCAATCCGGGGCCGGTTTCGGCCGGAATTTAAGAGCTGATCGAGAACGCTTCCGATGCAAGCCAGGCAGATCCGATGTCACTGAAGCACGTTAACGCGGTCGTTGTGGGAGCAGGCGCAGGGGGTGGGATTGTCGCCAAGGAGCTGGCCGCGGCCGGGCTCAGCGTAGTTCTGCTGGAACGCGGAAAGTGGCTCACGCCTTTCGACTGCCGTAAAGATGATCTGCACAACCAGCGCACAACGGTACTGGGAGCCGCCTTTGGTCCCGAAGAGCACCGAAACCCGCGAGTTGTGGTCGATCAGAACGGCCGCGAACAGATCGTCACGCCCAGTGACGGCAAATATAACAACAATGCTGCGTGTGTTGGAGGTGGAACACTCAGCTACGGTGCCATGGCCTGGCGTTTCATGGAAAAAGACTTTCGGATGCGCTCCACCTACGGATCAGTGGAGGGCAGTACCCTCGAAGATTGGCCGATCAGCTACAACGAGCTTGAGCCATATTACGAAAAAGCAGAGTGGGAAGTCGGAGTATCTGGCGATGACTCAGCCAACATCTTCCGTGCCCCACGCAAGCGCGCCTTACCAATGCCTCCGCTCCCACCGAATCGCGAGTACCAGATCCTCAAACCGGCTGCACAGCGTCTGGGATTTCATCCCTTCGACATTCCGATGCTACGGAACTCCGTTCCTTACAACGGCCGCTCTGGGTGCATGCGCTGTCGCTGGTGCGTAGGGTTCGCTTGTGAAGTCAATGCCAAGAATGGAACCCAGAACACTGTTATTCCGACCGCTCTCGATACAGGAAACTGTGAATTGCGAACGGAGTGCATCGCTAGGGAGATTCTCACTGACTCACAAGGCAACGTCAGAGGCGTAGCTTATTTCGACTCCGCTCCACGCCTCCAGGAACAAACGGCCGACTTGGTCGTCATTTCCGGATCAGCAAATGAGTCGGCACGTCTTCTTCTCAACTCAAAGAGTCGGCTGTTCCCCAACGGCCTCGGCAACCGCTATGACTGGGTCGGGCGCAACCTCCAGGGACATGCTTATACCGGAGCTGTCGGCCTCTTTGATTTCGAAACTTACGACGATCTTGGGCCCGGTGCATGTCTCGCGATCTGCGATTTTAATCATGGAAATAGAGGGCTCATCAGCGGAGGAATGTTGGCGAACGAATTTATCCGCCTACCCTACCACTTTGTGAACTGGCGCGCACCGGGAATTCCAAGCTGGGGCCTTGCACACAAGCAATATATGCGGCAGTACTACCGCCGCAGCGTGGGCATAATAGGCCCGGTTCAGGAGCTACCCGTATTTGAGTCGCGGGTCCAGGTCGACCCCACTGTGAAAGATTACTGGGGAATTCCTGTCGCCCGTCTCTCCGGGCATCGTCACTCGAACGACAGGATCGCCGCACAATTCCTGTCCTCCAAGGCAGAGGCGTGGTTGAAAGAGGCGGGTGCAATGCAGACTTGGACATTCTTGCCAGCTTCGGGACTTAGTGGAGGGCAACACCAGGCCGGTACTTGCCGCATGGGAAACGACCCCAAAACGTCAGTCGTCGACAGATATTGCCGAGTTCACGACTTCGACAACCTGTTCGTCATCGACGGTAGCGTTCACGTAACCAATGGCGGATTCAATCCAGTACTGACGATCATGGCAATCGCATATTACGCGTCCGAGAATCTTGCCAAATGGTGGAAAAGCGTCCGTGGCGCGTCTTAGCCGGAGTAGCGATGAACGTTGAACGCAAACAATGGAACCGGCGACTCTTCCGCGGCCTCGCCGTACTATTCCTTGCGTTCCTATTCCTTCCCGGTGCAAGCATTTATTACCACTATTCCGGCGGCCGTTCCTGCGGGCGCTGCCATGAGATTTGGCAGCCCTATACAGACTGGCATACTTCGACGCATCGCGATGTTGCGTGTTCGGCTTGCCACGGCGATGTGTTTACTTTGGACGCTGGTTTTCACCTGAAGAACATCCATCGTCTATACAGCCATCTACGAGGGGAAATCCCCGAGCAGGTGCGGCTTAAACCTGAAGATGTCCGGCGCATGGGTGATCGCTGTCGCAAATGTCATCAAGAAGAATACGCAGACTGGGCGGCGGGACCTCACTCTGCGAGATTCAGGGACATTTTCCTTGACGGCAACCACAATCGCCAACAGCTCCTGGTGGATGATTGCCTCCGCTGCCACGGAAGCTATTTCGATGGCGGTATCCGTGAACTGGTGGCGCCTCTCGATATGAAAGGCCCGTGGCGGTTCCGTGATGCCAGGGTGGCAGACCAGCCAGCGATTCCCTGCCTAACATGTCACCAGATACACCGCGAGGGTCCGATACTGTCGCACTATGAAGGAAAAGAACCGCCACCCGGGAGCAACCAGCAGCGATTCCAATCATCGCTCGCATGGTTTGATCGACGTGAACTTGATTATGTGAGCGTTGGAAGGCTGCCGCTCCCGGTGATGCACGACGGAGAGAAGCCTATCCACGTCAGCCCTGATATCCGCCAGGCACTCTGCTATCAGTGCCATGCACCTCTTGCTACGTTGAAGGTGGGATCAGGCGATGATCGCTCGGCGATAGGAGTCCATGAGGGACTAAGCTGCTTTGCATGCCACCAGGGACACGGATTAAGAACGCGCCCTTCCTGCAGCACATGCCACCCGCAACTCTCGAATTGCGGATTGAACGTGGAAACGATGGATACTACGTTTAAAACGAGAACCAGCACACATAACATCCATTTCGTGAAATGCGCCGATTGCCACACGAAGGGCGTACCACGGAAAAAACTCAACCCCCTCCAGGCTGCGCAGGCGACGGGCTGGAAACTCGCAAACGGAGATTGAACTTTACCTGGCTAATTCCTGGCCGAGGACTGCGGGGTTGCTGGCAAGAGAAAGCCCAGTTTCCAAATCGACGAGCCGATCCCTAACCAGTTGAGCGATCTCTCCGTCGAAGTGTTGCATGCCCTCTGAGTACCCTGCTTTCATGGCGTCGAGAAGAGTTTTGCTGTCTTTCTCTCCCTTTTCGATGCATTCGCAGGTACGAGCATTAGCTTTCAGGATCTCGAAGACTGCTACGCGTCCGCTCCGGTCAGATTTCGACATAAGTCGTTGGCAAATGATGTAGCGAAACGACTTCGCGAAGCGCTCTCGGATTGCCTGCTGCTCCGGCGGAGAAAACGAACTCACGATGCGCTCTACGGTTTTCGAAGCATCCATGGTGTTTAGGCTAGAGAAGACCAGGTGGCCGGTCTCGGCCGCCTCCAGGACGATCTCGATAGTCTCTCGGTCCCGCATTTCTCCGACCAGGATCACCTTTGGAGCTTGCCGCATGGCGGAGCGGAGGGCATGGGCAAAGCTTGGAGTATCGCTGTGCAATTCCCGCTGATGGATGGTGGAACACTTGTGATTATGGAGAAATTCGATGGGATCTTCGATCGTGATGATGTGGTAATACTTTTCCTGGTTGATCCGGTCCAGAAGAACGGCTAGCGTTGACGATTTTCCCGAACCTGCTGCACCCGTCACGAGCACGATCCCGTCACGAAGACGAGTCACGTCTGCCAGTTGCGCGGGCAATCGAAGCGAGTTGAAATCCGGAATCACAGTGGGAATGACTCGCATGACTACAGCGCAACTGCCGCGCTGGATGAAAATATTCACACGGAAACGGGCCAGGCCGGGCAGCCCGAAAGAGATGTCACAAGCGCCATGTTCACGGAGAGTGGTGATGGCTTGCTTGTTGTCGCCGATCAGGTCGGCTGCGATACGCCGTGTGTCGTCCGGGCTAAGAACGGTCATCCCAGGTACCTGGACCGGAATCATCTGCCCATAGACCTGAACCTGAGGCGGACGGCCGGGGGAGAAGATCAGATCACTGATTTTTTCACCGGCCCGCAGCATAGCCCCGAGCAAATCCGGTGTGGCTACTCCACCGGCACTCGAAAACCCTTCAAGAGCAACGGAAATAGGTGCGATGGTTGGCGCTGCCATTCGTCCTCACAAGAGCGGAATCGCATGCACCACAGATGGGGAGATATACCGAATACCTTAACTCTACCGCGTAGTTGGCTACAGGCGAAGGACAGCAAGTACATAGCCCTTAGTAATACATGTCCTTTCGTAACCATCGGCACTAAACGGAAAAGGCGGCACGGGGCCGCCTTTTCGCGAGCATTATCTTCAGAGATTTCTATTTTTTCGCAGCTTTCTTTTTGCCAAAACTGGTTTCGACAGACGCACCGATCTGGGAGAGCATCTGCTTGGTAGGTTCCGCGTAGGTGCCGGTCGGCTGCAATTCCAGATACTTTTGGAAAGCTTCGGCGGTGCCTGGAGGCGCGACCATCTTGTCGCCTTGCAAAGTTGCCTTTCCGATCATGTTGACGCCCTTCCAGTAGTAGGCGTCCGCTTTGTTCGGGTCGGCGGCGATAACTTTATCGAATGCCGCGATGGCATCATCCACTTTTCCGGCGTTGGTGAGAACTGCGCCTGTGTTGAAGTAGTACTGCCCGGCAGCGGCGGGATCTGCCTGTGCGGCGAGCGCGTAGGTCTTTACCGCATCATCGATCTTGTTACCCTTCGCGTAAGCCTCCGCCAGATTGTTGTAGTAGGCCGCAAGGTTCTTCCCAGCATTGGGGTCTTTGTCGTTGGCGGCACCCTTTTTCAGGTCAATTGCTTTCTGATAGGCAGTGACAGCGGAGTCCAAACGCTTCTGCTTCTCAGCGGGATCTGTCTGCTTCGGGGCCGACAACCGGTAATAATCGCCCAATTTGAACCAGACCAGGTCACGCGACGGGTCCATTTGATTTGCGTCATTCAAGTCCGCAATCGCGGAATCAAAGTCGCCGGCGTCAGCGGACGTCTTGGCAGCATTGAGCTTTTCGTTCAAAGCCTTGACGGTATTTACTTCTTTCTTATTTTTTTCCTGTTGCTCCTGCATCTGCTTGATCTGTTCGGGCGTCAAGCCTTGTCCCTTAGCCTGGTTCTCGGCTTCCTTTTTGAGATCGATATCCTGAGTGTTCTCATCGAGCTGTACCTGAAAGCCGTTAACGTGATAGAGCTCCTTGCCCGCTTTCTGATCATCGGCGCTCTTGTAAAGAGTGATTTTGTATTTTCCGGGGGTGATGCCGAGCGAGAAATACTCGCCTTTCCCGTTGGTTTTGAGGCCGTACTTCTGGCCGTTGTCCAGATTCTGGTACTCGACGATGGCGCCCGAAATGGGCTTGCCGTCAGCGTCTCGGATCACGCCCTTCACGGAGCCTGAAGCCTGGGCAAAGACCGGAGGCACACACAGTCCCAGCGCCAGCGTCACAAATAGAAGAATTGCAAAGTGCTTTTTCATTTTGCCTCCCGGCAACTAATCCTGTTTGGCCGCGTACATGATGGGATCCTTGACACCCGCTGCGGCAAAGGCGCGAAGCCGTAAAACACAACTGTCGCAGACGCCGCAGGCCTGATCCTCGCGGCTGTAGCATGACCAAGTTAAATCGAATGGCGCACCAAGTTCAAGGCCAAGCCGTACAATCTCCGCTTTGCGCATGGCGATCAGTGGAGTCACAATTTCAATGCGGCCATCCTTCGTCCCGGCTCTCACCACCGCGTTGAATGCTTCATAGTAGGCCGGACGGCAATCGGGATACCCCGAGCTGTCCGGCTCAACTGCGCCGATGTACACCTTGTCGGCACCCAGTACCTCCGCCCAACTGACAGCGACGGAGAGGAAGTGGGCGTTGCGAAACGGAACGTAAGTGACGGAAACTCCGTGGCCGAGGGAGTCGGCGTTCGGAACGGCAATCCGGTCGTCAGTCAGAGCCGAGCCGCCAATGGATCGGAATGCATCGTTCCGAACGGAGAGGGTGTTTTGGATATTCAGCCGCTGGCAGATCCGAAGGAATGACTCCTTTTCACGTTCTTCGGTGCGCTGCCCATAGCTGACGTGAACCGCTGCGGCCTGGTGATCCCGTGCCGCAAGAGCGGCGCAGACGCAGGAGTCCATTCCGCCACTAAGCAGGACCACTGCACGGGATTGTTTTGGATGAGCCATTGAACAAGCTATCCTCGATTCGACGCTGCCACGGGGTGAGGCCCGGGATGCTTACGAACTTGCAGGAAGATGACTCGAAATCAAACTCCTTTGGTAGCGGGATCCCAGATAAATTTATGCAGCTGCAACCCTAATCGGGCGGGCACTCGATCTGCGATCATCCATTCCGCCAGGGCCTGCAAGTCGAGCAAGCAATGCGAACTATCCCGGGCGCCGGTTGCATCTTTGCGAAAGGCAGGCGAGAACAATACCGCATTCACACGAGACGCCAGATCGTGGGTTTTCGTGAACCCGACGGCAAAGTCATAGTCAGCACGGCTGCTCAGTACGAATTTGACCTCATCCTGCGACGTAAGCGATTGAAGATTATCCAGTCGAAAAGTATCGGCTTCCCCCGACTCCGGGCACTTCACGTCGACTATCTTGACGACCCCAGACGGTACCTGTTGCAATGGGCGCTCTCCGCTTGTCTCGAGCAAAACCTGATAATGGCGGTCAAGGAGTTGCTGCATGAGAGGAACAAGTTCGCGTTCCTGCAGCATGGGCTCACCGCCTGTGACCTCCACCAACCCGCCCCCCGGGCTCAAACGGCACACCTCACGCAGGACTTCATCCGCTGACATCTTTTTTCCGCCGGTGAAGGTGTACTCGCTATCGCACCACGTGCAGCGCAGATTGCATCCGGTCAGCCGCACGAATACACAAGGGAGCCCGGCATACGTCGACTCGCCCTGCAACGATTTGTAGATTTCCGTGATTTGCATGGAAGATGGAAATGGCTATAGTTGCCACCCGAGGTCGCCAACCTGCCTCATTCGCTGTACTTGGCCGTGGTCGTGTCCGTTTCGAACACAGTTACATCTTTGATCCGCACACGGCCGTTGGTAACGCGCTGGAGACGAGTGCTCGACTGATCAAAAAAATACTTCGCGATATTTTCTGCCGATGGATTGATCACGGTAAAAGGCTCGATATCGTTGATCATCTGGTGATCGAGGCGGTCGATGACGTGCTTCATCACTTCGCGCAGGTCCTTGAAGTCGAGCAGCAGGCCGGCTTTGTCGAGTTCCTCTCCTGCAAGCGTGACGCGGATCTTATAGTTGTGGCCGTGCGGATTTTCGCACTTGCCTTTGTAATTGCGCAGGTAGTGACCTGCGGCGAACGAATCCTCCACTGTAACCTCGAACATGATCCTCCAGCGATTGGCGCAAGCCCGTTTCTCAACCAAATCGCAACCTTTTATTGTAACGCGTGCAGCATAAAGCCACTTGACGCTTTCCCGCGTGAAATGTAGCTTTGCCGATTGATTCTTAAGCAAGCCAAAGGAGCCCCATGCGGCTGGGATGGTCTTTTTTTCTTGTTTCTGTCGTTTTGGCGCCGTTGACCTCAGCTCAGAATCGCCCTGACACACCCGAATTCGACATCAAAGAGCATTACACGAAGTACGAATACCGCATCCCCATGCGCGACGGCGTTCGCCTTTTCACGTCGGTTTATGTTCCAAAGGATGACTCCCGAACATATCCGTTCCTGATCGACCGCACCCCATACAGCGTGGCGCCGTATGGAGTGGATCAGTACCGGAGCCGCATCGGGCCTTCGCTGGAGTTCGAAAAAGCTGGGTACATTTTTGTGTTCCAGGACGTACGCGGCCGGTACATGTCGGAAGGCCAGTTTCTCGAAATGCGGCCACACATCGACAGCAAGAAATCGCCGAAGGATGTCGATGACGCAAGCGACCTTTACGACACTATCGACTGGTTACTGAAAAATGTTCCAAACAATAATGGGAGAGCTGGAATCTGGGGCATCTCGTATCCGGGATTCTTTACCTCGGCCAGCATTATCGACTCGCATCCGGCACTGAAAGCCGCTTCCCCGCAGGCTCCCATGACGAATCTATTTATGGGAGACGATGCTTATCATGGTGGCGCTTTCATGCTCGCGGCGAACTTCGGATTTTACAGTTTTTTCAAACTTCAAGAGAATCCGCAGCTTCCTCCAAAGAGCGGGATTCCTTTTGATTATGGTACCAAGGACGGCTACGAGTTTTTCCTGAAGGCTGGGCCGATCAGCAACCTCTCAAAGCTGCTGCAGGGCGCGAGCGCACTTTTTGACGATCAGATGCACCACGACACATTCGATGACTATTGGAAGGCACGGGACCTTGCGCCGCACATGAAGAATATCCATTGTGCGGTGTTGACGGTCGGAGGTTGGTTTGATGCGGAGGATCTGCAGGGACCGTTCAGCACATTCCATTCGATCGATGAAAAGAATCCAGATATTTTCAACGGCATCGTAATCGGGCCATGGGTGCATGGAGGATGGTCGGTTTATGACGGGGAGCATCTGGGGCATGCTGAATTCGCCTCGAATACCGGGGAGTTTTACAGAAGGAACATTTTGTTCCCGTTTTTCGAGCAATACCTGAAGGGCGCGAACGATGCGAAGTTGCCGAAGGCATACGTCTTTGAGACGGGAACAAACGTGTGGAGACGTTACGATGCCTGGCCGCCAAAGAATTCAGAGCCCAAGACGCTCTACCTGCGCGCCGGAGGGCTTCTCTCATTCGACCCGCCCGAGACCGAGACAGCTGCCTTCGACGAGTACGTCAGCGACCCGGCGAAGCCCGTGCCATTCGTCGACTACACGGCCCAGAACGTACCGCAGGAATATATGGTTTCCGACCAACGCTTCGCCGCTAGCAGGACTGATGTCTTGGTGTATTCCACTGCGGTTCTGCAAGACGACGTAACCATTGTCGGACCGGTTTCGCCAAAGCTATTCGTGTCCACGAGCGGGACAGACTCCGACTGGGACGTCAAGCTGATTGATGTCTATCCGCCCGATTACCCCGACAGCAAGCTGGATGCAGCCAGACCAGAAGACCGTAGTAAACCGCACTCGGATGTGGGGCCACCTGCATTTACCATGGCTGGATACCAGCAGCTCGTTCGGGGCGAACCGTTCCGCGGAAAATTTCGCAAGAGCTTCGAAAAGCCAGAAGCTTTCACCCCAGGCAAAACCGAAGAGGTCACTTTCGCCATGCCGGACATTAATCACACCTTCCGGCGAGGGCACCGGATCATGGTTCAGATCCAAAGTTCGTGGTTCCCTTTAACTGATCGGAATCCCCAAACCTTTGTGAATATCCCTGACGCGAAGCCCTCCGATTTCGTCAAAGCGACTGAGCGGGTATATCACAGCAAGTCCGAGGCTTCCGGCATTGAAGTGTTGGTTTTACCAGGCACGGGGAGCCCGGAAGGTCAAAAATAGGTTCCGGTTAGTTCCCGGCTCCGAAGAATTCCTCCACCGCTTTCATATCGGTAGTCTTCTTGTAGTTTGGCAGGCTGTCGATAAACACTCGCCCGTACTGCTTTTTCAAAATGCGGTTGTCGAGCAAGACGAGAAGCCCCCGGTCATGCAGAGAACGAATCAGGCGCCCGAAGCCCTGCTTGAGCGTGATCACGGCGGAGGGTACTTGATATTGGAAAAATGCATTTCCACCGCCCGCGTCGATTGCTTTCACCCGCGCGGCCACGACGGGATCACTCGGCACAGAGAATGGGAGCCGATCGATGATCACGCAGCTGAGCTGTTCTCCTTGCACATCAACGCCCTGCCAAAAGGAAGAGGTGGCAAATAGAACCGCATTGGGAGTCAGGCGGAACTCCTCAAGCAGCGCGCTTTTCGGCGCGTCTCCCTGGCGCAGCATCGGAAATTCAAGCTCCCCGAGCAGCCGCTGATGGACTTCGTTCATCTGCGAATAGCTGGTGAATAGCACAAATGCCCGGCCGCGAGTGAGTTCAAGCAATTTGCGGATTCTCTGGGAGGCTTGTGCGGCAAACTGCGGCGCCCGCGGATCCGGTAAATCGGGGGGGACATAGAATAGTGCCTGGCTCTGATAATCGAAATGAGACGAAAGAACAGACTCGCGAGCATGCTCCAATCCAAGGCGCCGACGTATATATTCGAACCCTCCGCCCACGGCCAAGGTGGCAGAGGTGAGCACAGCGCAATCCAGTTTCGACCAGAGGTACTCTCGGAGAATGGGGCCCACGTCGATGGGAGTCGCTTGCAGGAACACATTCTGGCGCCGCGAAAATGCTTCCGCAGCCGTTGCCTTTTTGTCGCCCCTGTCGCCGCGTCCCGCATTTTTTCGTTCGGTAGTTCCCGTCCGCGCGCCTCGTCGTTCGATCCAGAAGACGGTATTACGGTCATCGGATTCCAGCGCGAACCGGAGCTGCGCCTGAATTTCCTGAGCGCGCCGAACGAAGGTGAATATCTCTTCTGGTTTTTGCGGTACCGCTTCCAACTCGCCAGCGAGACGAGTGAGGGCCTGATCGAAGGCAAGGAATTCATCGCCATTCTCCTCGAGGAACTCGCGCCGGGCATCGAAGGCGAATCGGCCATCCCCGGGCGGCAGCAGCGAGAAGAATAATTGGGATCTTTCGCGCAGGCTTCCTAAAGCTCCTGATAGCGCGGGCGACAGTGCGCGGTTTTGCTGCAAAGACTGTTCAACGTCACGCGCAAGATCCTCCACGCGCAGGTTGCTGACAGAGATCCCGAAATAGTTGCCGGCCACATCTTCCAGTTCGTGCGCCTCATCGAAAACCACTGCGCCAGCTTCAGGAAGAATGCCTGCATCAGGCGCACCGTCCGCCTGTAGTTTGATTGCCATGTCCGCGAAGAAGAGATGGTGGTTGACGATGATAATGTCGCTTTCCATCCCTCGCCGGCGCATTTCCGTAATAAAGCATCGTTCCCACTGGCTGCATTTTTGTCCGGTGCAGGTTTCGGCACGAGCATCAAGCTTGTGCCAGAGCAAGCTCGCTTCGGGCAATTCAGCCAGTTCAGCGCGATCACCGGTGGACGTGTGCTTTTCCCAAGCCGCGATTGCCCGATATTGCTCGATTTCCTCGAGGCCGCTCAGCACAGGCTGGTCCGTCAAGTCATACAGCTTCTTGCGGCAGAGATAATTGTTTCGACCCTTCATGTAGCAGACCGAGAATCGCGATCCAGACGCCGGGTCTTTGTAGAGGGCCTGCTCAAGAAAGGGAACATCTTTGTAGAAAAGTTGCTCTTGCAGGTTTTTGGTGCCAGTGGAAATAATGACTCGTTTGCCAGAACGCAGTACCGGTACCAGATAAGCCAGTGTTTTCCCTGTACCTGTTCCGGCTTCGACTATCAAATGGCGTTTTTCTTCCAATGCCTGCTCGACGGATTGCGCCATCTGCAGTTGTCCACGACGAAATTCGTAGGCCGGATGTGTTTGGGAGAGAACACCGCCGGGCGCGAAAAACTGGTATAGAGATGTCTCAGTACCCCGGGAAGCCGCAGGGACTGCCGGTACGGAAGAAGCGGGCTGAACGGGAGAAGACACGGGAATCTCTATAATACTCAGTTGCCCCAATGGTTCGCTGGAACAGAAGACACAAGTGATAATTCAACCCAAAAACTCCAGTGCCGTACCGACAATTGCCATCGTTGGACGGCCGAATGTCGGAAAATCAACGTTGTTCAATCATATCGTCGGGTCACGCCGCGCGATCGTGGGGGATGAACCAGGCATCACGCGGGATCGTCTGTATGCCGACGCCGATTGGCGCGGAAGACAGCTTCGAACCGTTGATACGGGCGGGATTCTTCCAGAGGACAAGGATTTGATCCCGGCGGAAATCTTCCGGCAAGCGCGCTTCGCGCTAGATGAATCTGCTGCCATCGTTCTGGTCGTCGATGGACGCACGGAATTGGCAGCTCCAGATTTAGAACTAGCGCGCCTGCTGAGGAAGACCGGCAAGCCAATTTTTCTGGCCGTTAACAAGATCGACAGTGAAAAGCAGTCTGATCTCGTCGCGGATTTCCATCGGCTGGGAATCAGGGAAATTTTTCCAATTTCCGCGGAACATGGTCGCGGGATCGATGATCTACTGGACGCGCTAGTGGACGTGCTTCCGCAGAGCCCGGTCGAGACAGATGAAACAGACCTTGGGGCGGAGAACGTAGTTGATCCGGCACCCGAAACCTCGCAGACATCCGAAATTAACGTGGCGATCATCGGCCATCCCAACGTCGGCAAGTCGACTCTGCTGAACCGAATGACGGCTTCCGAACGCGCCATCGTTTCGCCCATTCCCGGTACTACACGCGATGCCGTCGACGAACTCGTCGAGCATGATGGACAGAAATTTCGCTTTATCGATACTGCAGGTATAAGGCGCAAAGGCAAGACACACCTCATGGCAGAAAAGCTGTCAGTCATCATGGCGCGGAAGCATTTGGAGTGGGCCGACATCGCGCTGCTCGTGATTGATGCCACCGAGGGAGTGAGCCAGCTTGATGCCGCCATCGCCGGATATGCGCACGAGAGTGGGCGCTCTGTCATCATCGTAGTCAACAAATGGGATTTGATGATTAGCGGGCAGAAGAAGGCTGGTCGGGCGACAAAGGCGGAGCGCATGCGGGAGTCGAAGAGACCTGCCGATCGCGAAGCCTATGAGCAGCGCCTACGCGGTCACTTGAAATTCTTGAACTACGCGCCACTAGTTTTCGTTTCGGCCGAGACCGGCAAGGGTACGGAAAAGATCTTCCCGCTATTGCGACAAGTCGCCGAGGAGCGGCGTAAGCGAATTCCAACTTCTGCCATGAATCGCTTTATTGAACATGTTGATTTTGATCGCGCCTCAGTCCCTATGCGGCAGCGGGTGAAGATCCTGTACATGACGCAAGCATCGGTAGGACCGCCAACATTCATTCTGTTCACTAATCGGGCTGTGAAACTCCACTTTTCCTATTTGCGATTTCTGGAGAATCAGATCCGGAACGCATTCGGGTTCGTGGGAACCCCAATCTGGATCAAGAGCCGGGCGCGGAATTCCTGACTGCGGCCGCATGGCGGCTCCGCAACCTCTCGGAGCCTTCACTCTCCCTCCACCATCTGCGTTTTTGTCAAAAGCCCAACTCTCTGTACCCCTGCGTGGTGAGCCACATCAATCACATCTGCGACATATTGAAAATCGACATCCGCATCTCCCCGCACGAACGCCACCTTTTCCGCTCGTATGAGATAGATTTGCAGCAAGCGCGTTTGGAGAACGTCCCAGGGCACATCCTGCCGATTAATCTTGACCATCGGCAGTTGGCCTTTCGCCGTCCAAACCACCTCGATGACAACCGTTCGCTCAGGTGGGGGAGATGATTTTCCGTCCGGCTGTGGTTGAGGAATTTGTGCTTTTTCCTGGTACTCCTTATCCATTGACACCGCTAACATGAACATTACGATCAGGGTGAGCAGCACGTCGATCAGCGGCGTGACGTTAATTTGGGGTCGGGACGGACCTCCGCCTGCGATTGAGAAAGCCATGGAAGTTGCTCCTCTCGGGCACGCGTGTCTGCCACAACAGACACCTTATGCAACGCCAGAGTTCCAGCTTGGCTCGAAAATGAGAGACTAGCTGAGCGGTTGCACAGATTCAGACAACCACGGCATGGTCGTGCTGACCTGAGGCCGCTAAAGAGAACTTACTGATGGCGCACAACTTGCGAACTCTCCTGCTTCTCATCATCCCTGCCTTGCTAGCGCTAGGATGTCGCATCCAAGCGCAAGACAACTACGAAATACAGGTCTACGGCTCCGATACGGTGGCCCCCAGATCGACGATGGTTGAAATTCATTCCAACTTCACGGTCGAAGGAAGCAAAACGGTGGTGGACGGTATGCTGCCCACGAATCACGCAGAACACGAGACGCTCGAAATCACACAGGGCGTAACACAATGGTCGGAGGTGGGCTTTTATGTCTTCACAAGCATCCAATCGGACGGCGGATGGCAGTGGGTCGGCGACCACATTCGCCCGCGTGTGCGAGTTCCGGACAGTTGGCACTGGCCAGTTGGGGTGAGTTTGTCGACCGAGATCGGCTATCAGCGCGCAGCCTTCTCCCCGGATACGTGGACCTGGGAGATAAGACCCATCATCGACAAAAAGGTTGGGCCCTGGTATTTGAGCTTCAATCCTGCGCTGGATCGCTCGTTTCACGGACCGAGTGTGAGCAAAGGGGTTGAATTTTCGCCAAATGTAAAAGTGAGCTACGACATTACAAAGAAAATCGCAGCCGGGCTTGAGTATTACGCTTCATATGGCTCGTTGGCTGGCTTCGATCCGTTGCGCGAACAGCAGCAGCAGTTCTTCCCCACAATCGATATTGATTTCGGGCCGCAGTGGGAATTCAATTTTGGAGTCGGAATCGGTGCAACTGGATCCACCGATCACGTGATCGCAAAGTGCATCATCGGACGGCGATTCTCTTGGCCACACAAGCGATAGGAGTCGCAAATCAGACGCGAGAGCACTCGTTCTGAAACCACCGATCGAATTCCTGTAACGCCATCTCGCACTGCTGCCGATGACGCTCTTTTCGATCGCGGATTCTTGTTTCAAGAGCAGGCAACAAATCGAAGGTAATGTTCGCAGGCTGAAAGTTTTTGGGATCAGCACGGGTAATGTAGTGCACCAACGAGCCCAGTGATGAGGCTCTGGGCGCGGGATTTAGTTCCGAGCCTGATGCAATCGCGCTCGCCCAAACGCCAGCGAGTAGTCCAGTTGCAATCGATTCGACATACCCTTCAACACCACAAATCTGCCCAGCAAACAGCACGCGCGGATGCGACTTCATTTGCAAGGTCTCATTCAATAATGACGGAGCGTTGATGTAGGTATTCCGATGAATCTGCCCGTACCGCAGAAATCGAGCATTCTCCAATCCAGGAATCAATCGCAGCACACGTGCCTGCTCGCCAAATTTCAGATGATTTTGAAAGCCGACGATATTGTAGGAGTCAGCACGCAGATTCTCCTGACGCAGTTGCACCACCGCGTAAGGCATTTTGCCGGTGCGAGGGTTTTTTAAACCCACGGGCTTCATTGGGCCAAAACGCAACGTATCGCGACCCCGGCGGGCGATCTCTTCGATCGGCAGGCATCCCTCGAAATAATTCAGATTCTCCCAGTCGCGTTGCTCGACAGACTGAGCCACTAAAAGAGCTTCATAAAATCGCCTGTATTCCTCCTCACTCATAGGGCAATTGATGTAATCCGCGGACCCTTTGTCGTAACGCGCCGCTAAGTAGACCCGCGTCATGTCGATCGAATCAGCCTCAACGATCGGGCTGATCGAGTCATAAAAATAGAGCTGTCCCTCTTGCTTCCCGCCCTCCGAGGAGAGCCTCGCAATCTCACGTACGAGCAAGTCGGAAGTCAATGGACCGGTGGCGATGACAGTCAATTCGGCTTTCTCATCAATTGTTCTTGCTTCCTCACGCCGCACGGTGATGCCCGGCTTGCGGGAAATGGCTTCCGTTACCCGAGCGGAGAACGCTGCCCGGTCAACTGCCAAGGCATGCCCCGCGGGCACCGAACATTCCCGCGCAATCCTGATGAGCAAGGATCCGGCTCGCCGCAGTTCTTCTTTCAACAGCCAGGGCGCTGTGTTTTCGCTCTCCGACTTAAGTGAATTGGAACAGACTAACTCTGCGAAGTCGCCCGTTTGATGCGCCGGAGTGGCTTGCTGGGGGCGCATCTCGAACAATTCCACGGCAACGCCCCGGCGAGCGCATTGCCATGCTGCCTCCGACCCCGCCAGTCCAGCCCCGATAATACGCACAGGTGCGGTCACTAGACTTTCCGACTCCCGGCAAGTCTTTCCAGAGAATCGCCCGTGAGTAGGACCGGCCGCCAAGAGTCGCGGAAGTCGGCTCCCAGTGCCTTATACCAGTTGACGGCGTTTGTATTCCAGTCCAGAACCTGCCAATGGATCCCGTAACAGTGTTCTTCTAAAGCAAGCCGTGCCACCGCCGCGAGCAGGGCCCTCCCGACTCCGTGACGACGGAAATCTTTTCGCACAAATAGATCTTCCAGGAACATCCCTCGACCATCCCACGTCGAAAAATAGGGGGAAAACAAGGCGTACCCTGCCGGATGTCGGTCCCATTCAGCGATGATTGCTCGAAAGCGCGGATTCTCTTCGAAGCCGTCGCGAGCCAGAACTTCCTCAGTAATGCTCACGCATTCCAACTCGTGCTCGAAATCAGCAAGCTCGCGGATCATCGTCCAGAGCAGAGGCACGTCAGCAATAGTGGCGGGTCGAATTTCAATCATTCCATCACAGCTCCGCTCAGTGGAAACTGGGCATGATTGCCAATACAAACTTAGGTATTTCGTTTTTCAAGCAGGTATAAACAGTGTGGCGCCCCGAGATCTCCCAATGAAGTAAAGCGCAAGTTTGCTGAGCTCACTCTAAGTGCAGTTTCGCGTGAGTAGCAAGGGAATTGTTTTGATTTTCAGGACATGTTGATAGCTGGCTAGTTTAGGGAATCGGAGTCGACTGGGCCGCGACACATATCCAGCCCGCATTCTCGTAAACCCAACTGTCGACATAGCGGCCTCGAAGAAATATAGGTTCGCCGTCTTTCACGGCCTTTGCACGATAGATCCCCGTGGCGATGGCAGTCCTGCGTGTTCGAGCGCCATATTTTTGCGCTGGCGCCAGATTCATCCCGGTTTTGCGAGAGCGCTGGTGGAGCGAAAGCCACGAGCGTCACCAACCACACGAACCGGGCAATCTGGGACTTCATTTCATAAACATCGGACGGGGGAAGGAATAACTTTAGCGGAATCGCAAAGACGTCGATAAAAAAATCTTTTCCTGAGTTGGCAGGGCAGGAAGCCTTCACAAATGGGTATACGCGACCAATGGTCAACCGAAATGCGGAGTTCGACTATTGTTGGATAATCTGGCGAACCTCGGGGCGCTGCTGCTCGTCCCGAACCTGACCCGCATCCCACCCGCCCCCCAAAGCCTTGACCAGATAGACAGAGCTCACCATCTGCTGACCAAGGAGCTGCGTTTGCAGGCGTTCGTTGCTGAGCAGAGTGGTCTGCGCCGTGATGACGTCGAGATAGTTTGTAACACCTCCGACATAGCGGTCATTCGCGATGTCCAGTGCGCGGCGTGCGTCTTCGACTGCTGCGCCCTGAGTTGTGAGAGCCTGAGAAAGCATGCTGAGATTGCTGATTCCATCCTCAACTTCCTGAAACGCCGTTAGCACCGACTGCCGATAATTCGCGACGGCTTCATCATAGGCGGAGCGCGCGGCCGCCAGATTGGCTCGATTTCGCCCTCCCTGAAACATGGGTTGTAATGCGTCGGCCCCCAAGGACCAGAACAGGCTTGGGGCATTTAATAAAGTCGTTACATCCGTGCTTTGCCAGCCGCCACCACCGTTTAAAGTGATGTGGGGATAGAAAGCTGTCCGTGCGATTCCAACCTGCGCGTTCTGATATGCCATCTGCCGTTCCGAACTCGCAATATCCGGACGGCGCTCTAGCACATCGGAGGGTACGCCAAGAGGCACAGGAGGCGGTGTAGCCTTCAGAGGAGTAACTGGAATGGTAAAGACGGGCGCCGGTTGGCCAACCAACACGGCAATCGCATGTTCGTACTGCGCCCGCGATTGCTGCACTAAGGCTGCCTGGGAGATGGTCGAGTCCAGTACAGTCGCCTGCTGCGCGACCTCGAGGCCGCTTGCTATACCGCCATCGTGGCGCTTCTGAACTAGTTCGAGCCCTTTGCGCTGATATCCAACCGATTCTTCGACTACCTGATATTCGGCATCAAGTTCACGCAACGTGAAATAGTCGGCAGCAAGTTCCGCTGTCAGTACCAGCTGCATGTTGCCAAGATCCGCAGCGGTGGACTGAAGGGAAGCGTTCGCAGCCTCCACGTTGCGGCGTACTCGTCCGAATAGATCCACTTCGTAGCTGAGCGAAAACGGGATCGAGTACACGTTCTGTGTGTAAGGCGGAACGCTCAGAACAGTTCCGTTCACGACGGTAGGAGACGCCCCGTTGAGCGGCCGATTTCCGGAGCCGCGCTCTCGCGCAACATTGGGATCGACCGAGACTTGGGGAAAGAACCCTGCCGTAGCGACGCGTGCCAGGGATCTTGCCTGGTTCAAACGATTGCGGTCGGCCTCCAGGGATTGGTTGGCCTGGAGCAATTGCTGTTCAAAAGCATTTAGGGCTGGATCGTGAAAAACCTCCCACCACGCACCTTTCGGAATGGCATCCTTGGGAGCCGCCTGTTGCCAGGGCGGTTGGGTCTTCCATGCGTCGGGCGCGGCGGCCGGAGCCTCGGGCCGACTATAGCGTGGCCCCACCGTGCAAGCCGCTGTGACGAGGATGAGCAAGGCGAGTAGAGTTACAAAAAAGTGCCTCACCTGCCACTTCCATTCTGCTGCTGGTTCTGGTTTTGCTGTATTGCTGCCGGTGTTCCGGGAGCTGGCGACGCAATGTTCACTTGCTGCCCTGCTTCCAGTGAATCCGGTGGATTAATCACAATGCGGTCTGAGGGCGAAATACCGTCGAGTACCTCCAGCGTGGCGCCATAATCCCTTCCGATCACGATCGGACGTAGCTCTACTTTGCTGTCTGCGCCAACTATAGCCACGCGAGTCCCCTCAGATCGAAACAACATCGCATTCACGGGAACGGTAACTTTGTTCACGTCGGATCCCACGGCAAAGTGAACCTCGCCAAAAGACCCGGGCAGCAATCGCGCGTCTTTGTTGGGGACGTCCACCTCTGTGAGCAATGTTCGGGTGCTAGGGTCGATCGCTTCGGCGGTGCGGGCGATTTTCGCCGAAAACTTCTGCCCCGGAAACTCCTGCAGGGTCACCGCCGTACTGGACCCCACCTTGATAAATGGAGCATACGCCTGCGGGACGCTGGTATAGACGCGCAGAGGATCAACACGTGCGATGTCAAACAATTCACGCCCGGGCGCTCCGGCCCCGGCATTGATGAGTGCACCGGGATCGACCGTACGTTTTGTCAGCACACCGGAGAATGGCGCATAAACCTTCTTGAAGCTTTCCAGTTGTTCAAGTCGGCGCACATTCGCATCCGCCGCCGCCAGGTTAGCCTGCGCCTGTTTATATCCGCTGGTCTGCTGATCCGCCTCCTGCGCGGAAACCGAATCGCTCTTGCGCAAATTCTCCCATCGCTCTGCGCTGATTTTCGCCAGTTCAAGCTGGGCCACGATTTGCTCTCGTCCTGCGCGCGCCTGGTTCAGTTCCTGATCGATTTCAGGCGTATCAATCGTCGCCAGCAATTCTCCTTCGTGTACGCGGCTACCAATATCCTTGTACCAGCGCACCAGGTAGCCACTCGTTCGGGCATAAATGGGAGACTCTTCATACGCCAGCAATGAACCGGGCAGAATCAGTTCCTCATCCGGTTTCTCGGCGGCGGGATAAACGACTGCGACGGTCGGAATCGTCTGCAGCTCCGTCTCTTTCGCTAGCGCCCGCTCATGCGTGACATGGCTGAGCAATGTAACGGCCCCTGCGACCAAGAGCGCTAATAGGGCCACGCCGACAATCATCAGCGCCTTTCGCGGCGGCGCCGGCGGAAGATCCGGCGCACCCTGAATCGATGGCGGCTGATGCCGTGAGTGCTCCTGGATCTCGGCGATCTCGGCGTCCACGTCCGCCTGAGTGCGGTGCCCCGCGTGTGAGTGAGTGCCGTCGCCTTGCGATTCGGCAAGACCCTCTTTGCGATCCGTCGCGGTTCGACTAGTTCGGTTCTCTGCGCTCATGCTCAACTCCGGTTCTCCGAACAAAATCCTGACTTCTTTGGCTCAGATTTGCTCATTGCGCAGCCGGATTGACTCCCGGCGGCCGTGGAAAATTGCAAACACGCTAGGCACGAAGAACAACGTTGCAATCGTGGCAAACAAAAGGCCTCCGATTACTGCCCGGCCCAAGGGTGCATTCTGTTCGCCACCCTCGCCAAACCCCAAAGCCATAGGCACCATCCCGATGATCATCGCCAACGCCGTCATCAGAACGGGTCGGATTCGGGTGTATCCCGCTGTGACCGCAGCTTTGATGACCGGAACACCCTCATCCATCTGCTCGCGTGCAAAACTGACCATCAGAATCGAGTTCGCCGTCGCCACACCCATACACATCACGGCCCCTGTCAAGGATGGCACATTCAAGGTCGTTCGGGTAAGCAGAAGAAACCAGCAGATTCCCGCCAACGCTCCTGGTAACGCTGTAATGATGATGAAGGGATCCAGCCACGATTGAAAGTTGATGACGATCAACAGGTAGACGAGCAAAATCGCACCGGCCAATCCAATTCCCAACCCGATGAACGAGGACCGCATTGTGGCCACCTGGCCCCGCACGACGATGTGGGTGCCGCGTGGCAGATTCTTCTCGAATTCTTTCAGTACCTTGTCGGTATCGGCGGCGACAGCGCCGAGATCGCGATCCTGTGTGCTGGCGTAAACATCGATGACCGGCTGGACATTGTAATGATTGACAGTCGCTGCACGAACCGCCGGCGATAACTGCACCAGATTGCCCATCAACTGCGATCCCTGCTGCGAAACAACCGGGATGTTCAGGAGATCTTGCAGATTCGTCATCCGGTATTGCGGAGCCTGGACGGCCATCTGATAAGTCACGGCGTTCTTGGGATTCAACCAAAAGTTGGGCGCAGTCTGGAAACTTCCGCTCAGTGAAACGAGGGCGCTCTGCGCCACATCCCGAGCTGTCAATCCGACTTGAGTTACCCGCGTCCGTTCAATATCCATATGCAATGTAGGCAGCGACAACATCTGTTGCACATGAACATCAGCCGTTCCGGGAATGTGCCGCATCCTGTTGGCGATCTTTTGTGCGATCCCGTAGCTGGACTGCATATCCGTTCCCACCACCTGCACATCGATGGGAGCTGGCAATCCAAAGTTCAGGATCTGAGAAACGATGTCGGCAGGCTGGAAAAAGAATTCCACTCCTGGAAACCGGTGCGGCAAAAACTCTCGAAGATTGCGGATGAGTTCGGCGGTCGGTGGATGATGCTCCGGGTCCAGACCAATCAGGATCTCGGCATCGCTTGTGCCGATGGTTCCGCTTGAACTGTAAGACTGATTAATGCCGGAGTTCGGCAGGCCGATATTGTCGAGCATCGTCTGCAATTGGCCCTGAGGGATTTGCTCCCGCAACGCACTCTCAATCTCATCACAAAGCCGCGCCGTTTCTTCAACCCGCAGCCCAGCTCGAGCGCGAACATGCAAACGCAACAGGCCGGCATCGACTTGAGGGAAAAAATCCTGACCTAGAAAGCTGAAAAGCCCGAGTGACAGGATACAGAAAAGCAGGAAACAAAATACGAACAGCCCTCGATGCTCGATGGTGGTTTCTAGCAGCGACTCGTAGGTGCGCCGGAAGTCTTCGAATTTCCTTTCGAAGCCGCGTTGAAACCGCCCCAAGAACGACTGCGGAGCCTCCGCGCGATGCTCATGACCGCGCATGATGTACATGACGAGAGTAGGAATCAACGTTCGCGACAACAGATAACTCGCCAACATCGCAAAACTCACAGCTTCCGCCAGGGGCACAAAGAGAAATTTCGCGACTCCCGTCAGGAAAAACATCGGGACAAACACAATGCAAATGCTGAGCGTGGAAACAAAGGCGGGCACTGCGATCTGCTGCGCGCCGTCGAGAATCGCCTGCCGCATCTCCTTCCCCATGGCGAGATTGCGCTCGATATTCTCAATTTCCACGGTCGCGTCGTCTACGAGGATCCCTACTGCGAGCGCCAGGCCACCGAGCGTCATGATGTTGATCGTCTCGCCAATCGCTCCGAGTAGGATAATGGACACGAAAATCGAAAGCGGTATCGAGATGGAAATGACGATCGTCGGCCGCCAGTCCCCCAGGAAGATCAGAATCATGACTGCCGTGAGCCCCGCGGCGATTAATGCCTCACGGATGACGCCGTATATCGAAGCTCGCACAAAGAGCGACTGGTCGAATAATGCTTTGATGGTGAGGGTAGGAGGCAGGGCTTGCGCTGCCTGGTCTACGATACTTTTCACGCCCGCCACGATCTGCAGCGTCGATGCCTTTCCGTTCTTGTAAATCGACATCAGGGCGCCGCGAGTTCCGTCCTGGCGCACGATATTCGTCTGAGGAGCAAAACCGTCTCGAATGTGCGCAACATCGCGGATATACAAAGTGGACCCGTTCGTCGTTTTGACCGGCAGATCATTCAATTCCGCGATGGTTTTTGGCGTTCCGTTCATCTCAATTTCGTACTCCAGCGGCCCCATCTTCATCGTCCCGCTGGGTAAAATGATGTTCTGGGCGTTCACTGCATTGACGATGTCTGTCGGAGACAGGCCATACGCCTGCAGCTTAGGCAAGTCCAGGTCGACTTGAATCTGGCGCAATTTGCCGCCGTACGGGTAAGGAGTTGCAGCGCCGGGGACCGTCGCGAGGAAGTTGCGCAGGAAATTCTGTCCCAGATCGAACAGGTCCTGCTCAGGCAATGTCTTGCTGCTTAACCCAAGTTGGATTATCGGGGTTGTCGAAGCGCTGTATGAGATAACTAGCGGCGGCGTTGTGCCCGGAGGCAAACTTCTAACCACGGTTTGGGAAATCGCGGTAATCTGAGCCACGGCTCCCTGCACGTTCGTGCCCGGACGGAAGAACACCTTAATCACGCCGAGTCCGTAAACCGACTGGGACTCCATGTGCTCAATGTCGTTGACTGTGGTCGTGATGCCGCGTTCTGAATTAGCGACGATGCGGTCCGCCATGTCCTGCGGCGACATTCCCGTATAGAACCACACTACTGAAACGACAGGAATGTTGATGTCCGGGAAGATATCGGTGGGAGTCCTTAGGATCGTCAGCGGCGTAAGAATGATGATTACAACCGCCATCACGATGAAGGTATAAGGGCGTCTTAAGGCTAGCGCGACAATCCACATGGGCTACTAAGCTCCGAAATTAGACACAACTCCCCCGGGCCAGTTACCGCATCTAGTAGAGATTCGATACTATTCGTATCGGATTCTAAATACTTGGACAGATTATATGGTATCGTACGAACATGCGCCAACGTGGGGCGGCTCACAGCAGCAACGGAAATGGCAAACGTTCGCCTGGACGGCCCCGCAGTGAACAAGCCCGTCTGGCGATACTTCGCAGCACACTCCAGATCCTCGGTAAAAACGGATTTTCTGATCTGACCATTGAGGAAGTAGCGGACCGCGCCGCGGTGGGAAAAGCCACGGTTTATCGATGGTGGCAGAATAAAGGCGCTTTAATCGCGGATGCTTTCGCGAGCAGCACGACCGATCAGTTACGCTTCCCCGATACCGGATCCGTTTACAACGACTTAAGCCGCCAAATGCGGCAAGTGGTCAGGATTTTCAGCAGCCCGCGAGGGCGCATTGTGTCAGCCATCCTCGCGGCAGGCCAAACTGATGAGGACCTGATCACTGCGTTCCGTGATCGATTTCTAAAGCCTCGGCGCCGCGAAGCTTATGCGACACTGCGACGCGCAATTCGACGCGGAGAACTAAGAAGGGATGTCGACCCGGACCTGCTCCTTGACTCGCTCTACGGGCCGATCTATATGCGGTTCCTGATACGACACGATCGGCTGACGCTCGATTTCGTTGATCGCTTGTGTGCGTTGGTGTTGGGCGGCGCTCGCCGACGCCGTCAAATGAAGCTCAGGAAAGCTCCTTCAGTTCGTCCCGAGCGTTAGCTCAACTCAGCGCCTAACGTCTTGAATCTGCATGCTCCGAACTTCAAGCTCTTAGTTTCGCGGGTTGACATCTCACACACGCAGCTCCACGAGCGTAGCTCCGCCACCGCCTTCGTTCTGTGGCGGTTCGGTAACGGCTGCAACGTGAGGATGCCGGGTCAGCATCTGACGAAGAGCTTTTCGCAGGATACCCATTCCGCTACCGTGGACGACACGAACCCTCGGCAAACCCGCCAGAAATGCGCGATCGACAAATTTTTCAACTTCACGAGACGCATCATCGACGGTTTGCCCGATCACGTTGATCTCAGTTGGCACATTCGCAGTCTCAGTCTGGATCGAAACCGTGATCCCTTTCGCTCGTGCGGCGTTCACCGGCGACTCGACGGAACGCTGCGGGGTTGAAAGAAGCTCTGCTATTTCCTCCCGCGCGATCCTCATTTTCATCGCGCCCATCTCCACTTCGAAATGATGATCGCCGATCTGGCGCAACACGCGCGCCGGTCGGCCGGTGGATTTCAGCCTCACGCTATCACCCTCGGAAACATGCTTCACAAGGTGCGGCTGAGCGTTCGGGTCGGCATGATCCGCTCCCGTGGAGTGGGCCACTACCGTCGCATCAAACTGTTCGCGGAATTCACGTCTCAACTTAGCGACGCGGCGCTCCGCGTCTTTCGAGAGCTTTTGTGCAGCAACGCGGTCTTGAACAGCACTCACTGCTTCGCGCGCGTGATATTCAAAATCCCGCAGCAAAGAGTCTAGCTTCTTCTCCATCTCTCGAACTTTGAGCTGCTGTTCTTTTTTCCCTTCCGCTGCCAGATGCGTTTTCTCACGCTCAAGCTCTCGTTCGCGGGAGCTTAGCCGCCGATGTTCAGCCTGGGTTTCCTGCAATTGAACGTGAAGGCGATCGAGAAATTCTCCGACATCGCGCGCCTGCGAACCCAACCGGGAACGGGCTCCCTCGATGATTGCTGGATTCAATCCGAGCCGCTGGGCGATATTGATGCCCGCCGAAGCGCCGGGAATCCCGACTTTGAGTTCGTACGTGGGCTGTAGGGTTGATTCATTGAAGCCTACCGCCGCGTTCACTACCCCGGGAGTGTTCGCGGCATAAACTTTAAGCGATGTATGATGCGTTGAGATAACGCTCAAACAACCTATCTCGCGGAAATGTCCGGCGATCGCAACCGCCAACGCAGCGCCCTCCTCGGGATCGGTCGCCGAGCCTAGCTCATCAAGGAGTACCAGCGAACGTGCCGTCGCGGTCCGCGAGATGAAGTCTATATTGGTCACATGAGCGGAAAATGTGGAGAGGTTCTGTTCTATGGATTGGTAGTCCCCAATATCCGCAAGCACCGCGTCAAACACCGGAAAGTCGGCGCGATCGGCAGGAACCGGAATACCCGCTTGCGCCATCAAAGCGAGCAATCCGACGGTCTTCAGGGTCACCGTTTTTCCACCAGTATTCGGACCGGTTATCACCACTTGTCGCCGTTCTCTTTCCAGTTCAACCGTAACCGGAACAATACTTATGCCTTTCGCTTTGAGATTTCGTTCCAACAAAGGGTGGCGCGCGTTGTGAAGAATCAACGCCGCTGTGGAAACGACGCTTAGAGCTTTGCCACCGTTCTGGAAGCCACTCAGTGTCACACCAACGCAGTTATAGTCTTCAGCAAAACGCGCCTTCGCAAATTGAAGCTCAAGTTCGGTCAGAACTTCTATGGAAGCGAGAATGGAATCGGAGTGCATCCCGATTCGCTGAGTCATCTCGAGCAGAATGCGGTGAATTTCAGCCTGCTCCTCCTCCAGGAGGCGCACGAGTTCATTGTTTTGCTCAATGGTTTCCAGGGGCTCGACAAAGACCGTCTGCCCACTGGAGCTGGCACCGTGAACCACACCTTGCACACGCCGTTTTTGCTCAATCTTGACGGGAATGACGAAGCGTTCACCACGAATTGTCACGAGCTCGTCTTGAACGGTTCCGCCTTCAGCCAGTCGCCGCAGGTAACCGCGAAGGGATTCTTGAATCGTCCGCCTTTGCTTCTCCATCTCGCGGCGGATGCGGGCTAGTTCGGGAGAAGCTTTATCTTCGAGGGTCCCATCAGGCTGGATTTTATTGCGGAACCACCGAAGGAACTCGGCATAATCCGGAACGGCTTCAGAAAGAACGTTAACGCGGCGCCATTCCGATCTCATCGCGGCGGGCGGATGTTGAGCAATATCGCGCCACTCCGCAGCTCGATCGACAACCACTATCACATCTCGGATCTCAGCCGTTTCCAGCGCCGCCCCGGCGATCTTCGATTTCTCGATCAGCCGGTCGATTTGCAGGAGCCCGGAAAAATCAAATCGTCCGCCAACTCTCCGGAATTCGCGGATTTCGCCAGCCAACTCCTGCTGATTGGTGATCCACTGGTCCTCAGTGGACGGGGCCAACAAAGAAATCCGCTCCTGCCCTAGCGGGGAGGCTGCATAACCGCGCAGTAGTTCGCGGAGGGCATCGAATTCCAGCACTCGCGCTGAGTTATGGGTAAGATCGGAAAGCATGCATTAGATGCTACAGGAAGAGTTGAATTCATGATCCGGGGATGAAAAGAGCGTGCGGCATCCGGGAGTGCTCTCAGTTTCCGCCAGCTCCTACAACCCGTGCGGCATGCTCTGGTGTAATGGCGAGCCTTAACGTGAAAACGGCCCCCCCAGCCGGCTTGTTCGAGCAGGTAATCTGGCCCCCGTGATCCTGCACAACTCCGTACACCACGCTTAGCCCGAGGCCCGTACCTTTTCCAACCGGTTTGGTCGTGTAGAAAGGATCGAAAACTCTCAAGGGGTCACGAACTCCGGGCCCGGTGTCAGAGAATTCCAATACGACCTCGTTGCCCTGCGATTGTGCCTTGATCTCCAGCAAGCCTCCGCCGCATTCCTGCAACGCATCCATCGCATTTTCGATGATCTCGACAAAGGTCTGAAAAAGCTGATTGACATTGCCCCACACCTTGGGAAGATCTGCTTCTACGGACAGAGCGACCTGGCTTTTGCCTCCGCTAAAGCGCCATTCCGCCATTTGCCTGGCTCGATTGAGTAGTGCGGCCACGTCGACCTGCGCCTTTTCCCCTGGAGCGTGTTGCGCGAACTGTAAGAGGTTCGCCACCAGGTCTCGCGATCGCCTGGCATGGTTCGCTATTTTCCGCACCAAGGATTTTTGCTCTTCGGTCAGACCCTCGTGCGACCACAACCGTTCGGAATCGTTCATGATCGTGGTCAGCGGGTGGTCAATTTCTTCGGCTGCGCCGGCAACTAACGTCCCGAGCGATGCCAGTTTCTCCTTCTGTACGAGTTGGGTTTGCAGCTTTTCCTGGCTGTCGAAGGCTCGTCTCGATTCCTGCAACAGGCTGATCAGAGCCTGATCCTGCACGTATTGCCTTAGAAAGATGAAGGAGCCGAGGAGTAGCATGCCGGCAAGCACCGCGTAGATCCTGAATGCACGAGTTGGAGCCGGAGAGGAATCCAGCCAAACCGCCCACAGACCAAACAGTGGCAGTGACAAAATCGCCAGCATCGCGAGGTTTGGAACAACCCTCTTCCACCGAGGATTCAGCCGGAACTCTGTAGGTCGAAGCTCCCATCCTCGGGTAGAAATCGCACTAGCCGCCATCCACAGCACGGCGCCGACAAGCGGCACGTCGTACAGACTGCCCGAATAATAGGTGTGGTTTGATAACGCCCGATTCACTACTCGCGAACCGACACAGTACACTGTCTCGGCTGCGAGAAAGTTCAGATAAAGCCGCTTCCAGCCTCTGGAGCTGGTAAATGCACTGAGGGCTAAAACAATAAGGAATAGGCCATTTTCGAGAAGATAGAGCCCGTCATAATAGGTGTCGTACACCGGAACGTTGAGAACCACGTATTGGTGCGGAAAAACGAGAAAGGCATACAGAGCGCTCCACCAGCCCAGCAACATCAAGAAATTCAGAGCGCTTAGATGTATCCGCGTTGTTCTCTTGAGCAGGTCCGGACGCCAAGCAACCGCCCCAATCATCGGTACGACATGGAAAAACAATACAATGTCAAAAAAATAAGGGTCCGGGATAGGGTGCTTTTGCACAATCTCGCAATAAGCCCAGGCTGCCTGGTTGCACGCCCACAAGAAGAAACCCAGGCTCATCGGAACCCAGAAGCTGCGCTCCTCGCTGGGCCGAGTTAGGGCGTTGACCAGCATAATCGACGCCGGCAACAGCATGATGAGTAAGCCCACGATGTCAGAAAATGCAGTCAAGCTGGAGCTTTCGTGGGAAAAGAGCGACACCAGGCCGTAAGCCAGAGTGATCCCGGCCGCTGCGATGAACCAGGGGTGTCGTTTAAACGGACTCATCCGCCCCCATTCTAAGAGGCCCAAACCGGGATGAAACCTTCCCAATGATCTATGCTTGGTTACTTCAGTAACTCCTCGGCCTTCAACTTCTCCAATTTGGCCCATCGACCCAAGTGAAGGCAGATCACGTCGAGATGTTCTAGAATTATGTGTACGCTGCTTTTCGGTCGTTTTGGTGAAAACCATGGCCTTCCCGATTACCCGTCTGCGACGGCTCCGTCAAAGCGCTGAGATCCGCAATCTTGTGACAGAAACCCGTCTGACGCCCGATGCTTTCGTCTATCCAATGTTTATCTGCCCGGGAGAGGGCGTGCGGAGGGAAGTTCGATCGATGCCGGGTGTCTTCAACCTCTCGATCGACGAAGCAGTCGAAGAAGCGCGATCCGTTCATGCTCTCGGCGTGCCCTCGGTTATTCTCTTCGGCCTTCCAGAACTGAAGGATGAGATCGCTACCGGCGCATGGTCTGCCGACGGAATCGTGCAGCAGGCGGCACGCGCAATTAAGCAGGACGTTCCCGGCTTGCTACTGATGGGCGATGTATGCCTTTGCGAGTACATGTCCCACGGACATTGCGGGATTGTAAGGTCATCCGGTTCACCTCAATCCCTGGGTGCCGCGGCACGAGGCACGTTGGAGTCGTCTTCACCCATTACGCCACATGGCGACGCAAAGACCACAACGAGTGGGACCGCAGGCTCACAGACAAATTATGAAATCGTCAACGATCTGACGCTGGATCTGCTCGCACGAACTTCGGTTTCGTTGGCCAAAGCAGGTATCGACATCATCGCACCTTCTGACATGATGGATGGCCGAGTCGCAGCGATCCGCAAGGCTCTGGACGAATCAGGGTTGATAAATACTCCGATTCTTTCTTACGCCGCAAAATTTGCCTCTGGATTCTATGGGCCATTCCGTGAGGCCGCCGATTCTGCTCCTCAATTTGGAGATCGCCGCTCCTATCAGATGGATGGAGCGAACATTCGAGAGGCAATGCGCGAAATCGAGGCCGATGTCGAGGAGGGAGCCGATATGATCATGGTGAAACCTGCCATGCCTTACCTTGACGTGATCTCCGCTGCGAGGCAACGCTTTGATTTGCCAATCGCCGCTTACCAGGTATCTGGGGAATACGCGATGATCGAAGCGGCCGCGCAAAACAACTGGATCGATCGTGAGCGTGTCATGATGGAATCCCTATTGTCGATTCGCCGCGCGGGCGCTAGCGTCATCCTCACCTATTACGCAAAGGACGCCGCCAAGCTCTTAGCATAGAAAAGCTCAAGAGCACTCAACGGAATTGGCCGCCTTCCGCCACATCGGTTTACTGCCAACCCTCGTCTCCCTCAGCGTCCACGATAAGGATGCCGACAGTTATAGCTCGCAGTTATTCATAGAGGAGCGAACGGCTCATGGCTCGACCCGCGCCGCGATTCTTCTGTCGGAATGGTCAAAGTCGCGGAGGTTGGACTCCCTCGTCGCAACCGCCAAGCGTTGGGGAGCAATGAGACTTTTTGTAGGAGGAGGAACGCCTTTCGTGGAGCTCTCATCCACTCAGATTGCTCGCTTGCGTCGAATCCTCAGGCCGGAAGTCGAAGCCCTGGAGACAATGCTTAACCGTGACTTGTCGGCCTGGAAGTGAGCTGCCATCATGATTTCGGCAGCCCACTGAGACCCGACCGACGGTTCCTAGTCCTTGCTGGGCTTCTTGGGAGTGATGTCGCAAGCTTGCCGGACTCGGTCCACTTCCAGACCCCCCGGAGAGAATTCGGCGATTTGGCGGCCGCTCGCCGTCGGAAGCTCGACCTTGAAGATCTGTGCGCCGATCATCCCCCTTGTTGTGCCTTTGTCCATCGACAGGAAATGTCCGCGGACCCAGTTCCATCCGTGATAGCTGTGAGTATCGTCAATACGCACTAATACTTCCAGTTGAGGCTGTCCCCAGAAGCCAGGGCGATTCGGGGGTGGGAGGCGCACTCCGGGATTGAAGTCCGCCAGCTTCAACTTGCCATCCTGGCAATAGAGCTCAACGCGCGGCTTGTAGTCGGGATCTTCCTTGAAAAAATTGTCGGCGACAAGTTCAAATCGAACTTTCTTTGCGCCGGTCATCTTGTCTTCGGAATGAAACTCCATCCATTTGCCGCCAGCTGGCACGCCATCTTTTTCGTCCTGATATGGACTCATTGCTCCACTTTGAGCAACCGCCAATCGCGATCCGCATAGAATCAGAATGCCGATTCCCAGCAAGGCTGCACCGGCCCATGCAAGCCGGCTAGCCTGGCGCAAAGATTGCATCTTGATCACAGTCCCCCTCCGGTCGGTTCCCTAACCATATTGAACACGAGCTGCTGGGTAAAAGTTGCTTGAGAAGGTATCGAATCGGCTGAAAAATCCAACGATCGTCTCTGTTGGGAGGCGCTTTTCGCGAACGGTTAACGGGTGTCGATCTTAAGGTCCAGGTAAACCTGTGACCGTTCGTCGAACTGGCTGACCGATTTTGTGTCGCTCTTATGTCCCTTATATTGCGCGTAAATCTCGTAGTCGATTGCGGTCGAAAGAGCGGGAAACCGGTAGGTACCGTCCGATCCAACAATGTAGGTCTTCACGGCACGGGTACGGGTATTGGTGAGATATACGACCGAGTCGGGTAGGGGATTATCCTGCGGGTCCAGCACCTTGCCAAACAGTAGCCGCCCTGCGCTCTTGTCTTTCTTATCCGGAGAACCGCTGGAGACCCCCGCTAAAACCAGTAGGAGCGCACACAGCGCCACTGCGCTTACGGCTATTTTCCTGGGCTTCATGCTCGTCCCATTCTCTCACGCAACCGGAAATCAAGTATTAATGAGCCAGATGCAATCCTGTATCTTCGCGCTCTTCGCCATAAATGTGCACCGTGACATCCTGAACCTGGTGCATAGGCTTACCGTCGGAGAATTTGACGCCCTTCAGGTCCGCTGTGAGTATGTAGTCAGCCTCGCCCGCCGGAACCCTTTGCGCAAACTCACCGTGATGATCTGAATACACCTCCCACTTCGGCTTCTTGTCTTTCGCTCTTCGAATCTTGACCTTTACGCCGTACACTGGGCGATCGTCCGGGCCCCACACCGTTCCAGCGACGACGGCATACGGCTTTTCATGTTGGGGAAAGGCGTTCAGAGGTGGGAAACCGAAACTCAAAAACAGCAAAAAAGAGAGGAATCCAAGAGCAGTCCAACTGGCGGATCTCGGGAAGCGGGGCCTAGGAATAATCACCGTCTTCGCTTTCCGCCTCAGCTTCTTCCTCTTCATCATCCTCTTCGTATCCCTCCTCGACTGCTTTCAGTTCGAGAGGGCTAGTGGTTACAACTTCAAAATCCGTTCCGCACTCCGGGCAAGAGATTACTTCCCCCTCGTCAACGTCCTCTTCTTCGACGTCCAAATCGTTTTCACATTCCGGACACAAAACCATAGAGCCTCCGTTGCCCATTAGATCCTCTTGATAATATTTAGATTCTCCCTGCCAGTTGGTCAAGGGGGCCCGCGCAATTGGCCGAAAAACCGTCCCCTCAGCTCTGTCCGCGTCGCTGAATGCGCGGAACAGGGAATCGCGACAACCGAAAGAGTTGCAGCCCGCACGGAACCCACGTGTGAAACGAGTAGAATAGAGTGGGTTAATTCTGCAGAGGAAATCGATTGCGGCGAAGTGAACCAATGACGCTGAGCCTGCCTCCCTTCACCCGCGCAGTGACGTGGCTGGTGGGGATCAATACAGGTGTGTTTCTCTTGATGGAGCTAATGGGCCTCATGGGCCTCTCCTCCTTGTACGTAGGTATCCGCCACGCTCTATGGCTCCTGCCCAACGATGTAGTAAGCCATGGCAAGTTGTGGCAAATCGTGACCTATAGCTTCCTGCACGACGGGTTCTGGCATCTTTTCGGCAATATGTTGGGCTTGTGGATGTTCGGTGCTTCCATTGAAGGGGCATGGGGGACCCGCCGATTCGTCGAACTCTACATTGTGGGAGTGATCGGCGCCGCTGTGACCACGGTCGTGCTTTCTTACGCCCACATCCTCGGCAAACCGAATGTGCCGACGGTAGGTGCTTCGGGTGGCGTCTTTGCCATTCTCATCGCGTTCGGCGTCATGTTTGCCGAGAGCGAGATCATGATGATTCCCTTCCCGTTCCTGATAAAGGCCAAGTATCTGATTGGGATTTTGATCGTGATTACTCTTGCGCTTGCGATGAGCGGCGGCGATAACGTCGCGTACGTTGCTCACTTGGGAGGATTGCTTTTTGGATACTTATACGTTCGGCGCGGACCAAAACCAGCAATGGTCAACCTAGGGCTGAGCGAACGCTACTATGCCCTCCGGAATTCTTATTACCGGTGGAAACGCCGCCGAGCCGCCCGTAAATTCGAAGTGTACATGCAAAAGCACGATCGCCAGGTCCACTTCGACGAGCACGGAAACTATGTTCCTCCCGACGAAGACCCGCGCAAGGGCAATGGCGATGGCAAGTCAGGCTGGGTGAATTGAACGCTCGTTGTATAAACGCTTCGATTTCTGCGATTTCAGCCACCCCCACAACCGACTCACGTGCCCACCTATGAGAGAAATCCCTGAAATTCATCTAGGACGAGCTTGGGCAGTGTTTCTTTCTTGGCTTTCCCTTTGAACCCCAGATCATGCCCCGCACCGTCAATCGCAAGCAGCCTCGTCTTTGCCGGGATCATTTTCAGCGCTAGTTCGAGTTCCTCGACCGTACCGAAAGGGTCTCGCGTCCCATGCACAAAAATGCTTGGCGTCCGCAAGTCGGGCAAATGCTGGGTTCGCAACTGCTCGGGTTTGCGAGGCGGGTGCAGCGGATACGAGAACAGCAGCAACGTCGATACCAGTTCCGGTTCTTCAGCGCACAACATGCTCGACTGCCGGCCTCCATACGAATGCCCGCCCAGACAAATCTGCTCAAAACCCTGGGCACCCATAAATCGCACCGTGTTCTTCAAACCCGCTCGGTCCCGTGCCGCATCTCCAGGTCCGGGCGGGCGCCACGAGTGCCCCTGCCGGAATGGCAGGTCCAAACGTAGCACGGCGAATCCTGCGTTGCAGAAAGATTCCGCCAGAGCAACCAGCAGCGAGCTTTGGGCATTGCCTCCCGCCCCGTGAGTCAACACCAGGCCGCGCCCAGCGGACGTCGCTGGAAAGTGCAGAAAGCCCCGTACTGCCGGCTCATAGGATGTATCGTAGATTTCGCGGATCGGAGGTGAGATCACAAATCACTTGTCATCGGAATTCGGCAAGGCCGCCAATGTCTCAAAAACTTTCACAATCTGGATCTCGTTTCCCAGGCGAGCCCAGCAGCGCAGCATGTCCGGATCTTCCTGCGCAGTCTGTCGCGCTTCCGCCGACTTCCAATAGCGCAAGAGCACATACTGAGGGCCTCGGTCACGATAAAGCAGATCGCGACCGTATCCTTTCGCCGACAGAATGGACGCCAGCTCACGAAGAGTCGCGAGCGCGGTAACCTCCGAGCCCGGTACCGGCTCCCACACAGCTACGGACAAGATCTCCTGCCCTGCAGGACTCGGATCGGCCATAAGGGGGAATTATAACTTGCGGTGGGCCGGGTGGTTGGCTTTCTTCGCGCGGCTTGCGCTTGGGCGTCGCTTCCCGGAGCGCAGTTTTGCCGGATGAACGATTCTCTCTGCTTCTTCGCGGGTGACAATATGCAGGCGCATCAGGTTCGTCGATCCGGAGGCTTGACGGGTGCCGGCCACGACCCCTAACACCTCTCCCGGCTGCACCAGACTCCGGCGGACAAGTTCCTGTTCCGCCATCATCACCATTTGCTCCGCCGACCGCGCCTGACGACAGCGGACTGGATGAACACCCCAATACAGGTTCAGTCTGTGCACGACGGAAGTCACGTGTGTGAAAGCGTAAATTGGAACTCTCGGCCGATATTTCGAGATCATGCGAGCTGTATTGCCGGTCTCGGTGAAGATCGCGATCGCGCCCATAGGCAGATCTTCGGCAGAGTGAGCGATGGATTCACAGATGGTTTCAGCAACAGAGAGCTGCTGATGCTCGCGCCTTCGCCGTGGCTGGATATAGTCGCTCACGTTGCATTCAGCTTCTACGATGATGCGGGACATGATCGCTACCGACTCTCGCGGGTATTGTCCGCTGGCGGTTTCTGAAGAAAGCATCACCGCGTCCGATCCGTCAAAGATTGCGTTCGCTACATCGCTAGTCTCCGCGCGTGTTGGGCGCGGGTTTTCCACCATCGATTCGAGCATCTGGGTTGCTGTAATGACTGGCTTCCGCCATCCACCTGCCCGGCGAATGACGTGCTTTTGAATTACAGGAACCTTCTCTGGAGCAACTTCTACCCCGAGGTCTCCCCGTGCCACCATTACCCCATCAGCAGCTTCGAGAATTTCTTCCAGATGATCGATGGCTTGGGGTTTTTCCAGCTTCGCAATCACAGGAACGTCACTTCCGTGAGAAGAGATGATCTCCTTCGCTAACCGCACATCCGCGGCCGAGCGGACGAAAGACAACGCAACTGCATCCACACCATGCCGAATCCCAAATTCAAGATCCTTTCGGTCCTTTTCAGTCAGCGCTGGGATCGAAAGCGCCGCCCCGGGTAGGTTGATCCCCTTGTGCTCACCCAGCGTTCCCCCGTTGATCACATCACAAAGAACGTCTTTCCCACGAACGGATCGGACTCGCAGTTCGATAAGCCCATCACTCAGGAGAATTCGTACGCCCGGCGCCACCTCACGAGCCAAGTCCGGGAAGACCGTCCCAATGCGGCTCGCGTTACCTGCGATGTTTTGCGGAGTGATGGTGACGACGGACCCTGTCTTCAGTTGCACCGGCTGATGTTTTTCGAGTATGCCAGTTCGAATCTTTGGCCCTTGTAGGTCCTGAAGAATGCACACCGTGCGCTTCTCTCGCTGCGCTGCCCGTCTGAGCCGGGCTATGTGATCAGCATGTTCCTGATGGGATCCGTGCGAAAAATTCAGGCGGGCCACATCCATCCCTAGCCGCAACAGATCTCGCATCGCAGCTTCGGAATTCGACGCAGGGCCGATGGTACAGATGATCTTGGCGCGCCGGCGGGCACTTTCCGTCGTTACGTCGTTCAATCTGGACCTCGTATAGCTGCACTTAATCGCAGAGACGCAGCTTCCTGCATCCCGGTTTTAAAATTGGAGGTCACACGAGGCGACCCTTAGATTTTGGGGCTATTAATCGCGGTTAACTCTTTCCCCAGCCTGGCCCGCGGGAACAGGAGTGCATTGAACTCCGCGCCCACAAGAACAACCAAAGATATCAGATACATCCAGACGAGGAGCGCCATGCCGGCTCCAAGCGACCCATAGATCGTGGCGAAGTCTCCGAAGCGCTGGAGATAGGATCGAAATCCCACCGTAACCGAAAACCAGAGAACTGTTGCCAACGTTGCACCCGGAATTACGCTGTGCCACGGTTGGGTCCGGGGTACGGCGTTGTGATAAATGAGAGCGATGACCGAGATGCTGGTCAGCGTCGCGATGAGCCAGCGAATGGTGCCCCAAAGCAGGAGGATGTACGCACTGAAATCCGGGTCAATGTAGGAAAGTATTCGGGTCTCGATTTTGCTACCTAACGCGACCAGGAGGGTGGCGAATGTCATAGGAATCAGCGCAAAGATAACCAGCGAGAACGCAATCAGGCGTTCCTTTATCAGTCCCCACGTTTTCGGAAGCTCATAGCAGCGCCGGAAACCATCCATCCACGAGATCATCACGCCTGATGCAGTCCATAGCGTAACCAGCGACGTTGTCAGCAAAAATCCGACCGGATGCTTACCTGCTCCCTTCAGATAGTTCGTCGCGGTCGTACTGCCCGCAGGCAGAATGCTGCCTAGGGCGTACGAAATCTCGCGCAGGTAAGGCCCGCCCTTTCGCCAATTGGCAAGGCTCGACCCCAGAATCAACAGCACCGGAAAAAACGTAAGTATCGATGAATAAGCTGACGCCTTGGCAATGGCGAAGGAATCGTGCATGAAGGCACGCCAGAAGGCCAAGCGCAACAGGCGGAGTAGTCGCATTGTGCGTTGACCTAGATTAGGCCCTGGAGCCACGGCGTGCAAAGAGGGAAGTGGGGCGGGTTCCTCGATGGGCAATCGGTTTGGGTTGGCGTGCATCTTGAATTTTGGTCCAGAAGCGGTTCGGGAGCGGAAAAATCCGCCCCCGAAATCACTTCACCAATTATTCTGCCGCCGGCAGTTCAGCGGGCAGGTCTTCATTCTCGCCCTCATGACGCATGAGTTCGAGAGCGCGCTCGGCTTCCTCATACGCCGCAGAGACTTCCGCCTGTACCTTGGCAGCGGCCTCTTCCATTTCTGGTGAGAGGCGCACGTTGCGGTAGTACTCCATGCCAGTTCCGGCAGGGATCAGGCGCCCGACGATGACGTTCTCCTTCAGGCCGCGCAGGTGGTCGACCGCACCCTGAATCGAGGCTTCGGTGAGCACTCGCGTGGTCTCCTGGAACGACGCCGCCGAGATGAACGAATCGGTGGAGAGCGACGCTTTCGTGATACCCAGCAGCAGCGGACGGCCCGTAGCTGGCTTGCCGCCTTGAGCAATCACCCGCTCGTTCTCTTCACGGAAACGGAACTTGTCGAGCTGCTGCTCGAGCAAGAATGACGTATCCCCTACATCTTCGACCTTCACCCAGCGCATCATCTGACGAACAATCACTTCGATGTGCTTGTCGGAGATGTTGACGCCCTGCAGCCGGTAGACTTCCTGGATTTCGTTCACCAGGTATGCCTGCAGTTCCTTTTCGCCGAGCACGGCCAGGATGTCGTGCGGGTTTAGCGGACCGTCCATCAACGGTTCGCCAGCTTTCACCCGTTCGCCTTCCTGCACGTTGATGTGAACACCGCGCGGAACCGAGTATTCCTTTTCAGTTCCGTTGTCGGCAACCACATACACCTTGCGCTGCCCTTTCGAAACCTCGCCGAACTTCACCGTGCCATCAATTTCGCTGATGACTGCGGTTTCGTGTGGCTTGCGGGCTTCGAACAGTTCAACCACGCGCGGCAGACCACCGGTGATATCTTTCGTTTTGGTGGTTTCGCGCGGGATCTTCGCCAGCACATCGCCCGGGCTCACCGTGTCTCCGTCCGCTACCATCAGGTGCGAGCGTGAGGGCATCAGGTAGCGCTTGCTCGACTTCCCACCCTTGATCACGATCGCGGGCTGGCGCTTCTCATCTGGCGAATCGCCGACGACATGGCGCGACAGGCCGGTGACTTCGTCCACTTCTTCGTGGAGCGTGACGCCTTCCTGCAAGTCCTTGAACTGCACGGTACCGCCGATTTCCGTCAGGATCGCGAAAGTATAGGGATCCCACTCGACCATAATCTGGCCCAGCGTGACAGGATCACCATCGTTGACCTTCACCTTGGCGCCGTACACAACCGAGTAGCGCTCGCGCTCACGATTTTTTTCGTCGACCACCGCGATTGAACCTTGCCGGTTCATGACAACGAGATCACCGGTCTTCGACTTGACGGTCTGCAATCCGATGAATCGCACCGTACCGTTGTTCTTGGCATCAAGCCGCGACTGCTCAGAGACTCGCGACGCCGTACCACCGATATGGAAGGTACGCATCGTAAGCTGCGTTCCAGGCTCGCCGATCGACTGAGCTGCAATGACGCCGGTAGCTTCGCCCAGTTCGACGAGACGCCCGGAAGCCAGGTTGCGACCGTAGCACATTACGCAGACGCCGCGCTTCGATTCGCACGTCAGTACAGAGCGGATTTTCACCCGTTCGATACCAGCCGCCTGGATCGCTCCCGCGAGGTCTTCGGTGATCTCCTGGTTAATGTCGACGATGACGTTGCCGTCATAGTCCTTGATCTTCTCGAGCGACACGCGGCCGACGATGCGGTCACGAAGAGGTTCGATGATCTCGCCGGCTTCCACGATGCCTTGTACGTAGATGCCGTCGACGGTTCCGCAATCATATTCGCTGATGATCACGTCTTGCGCGACATCGACCAGGCGGCGAGTCAGGTAGCCTGAATCGGCAGTCTTAAGCGCCGTGTCGGCCAGCCCCTTGCGGGCGCCGTGCGTCGAGACGAAGTATTCGAGTACCGTCAGGCCCTCACGGAAATTGGCCGTGATCGGCGACTCGATGATTTCGCCCGAAGGCTTGGCCATCAATCCACGCATGCCGGAGAGCTGTCGGATCTGCTGTTTCGACCCTCGAGCGCCCGAGTCGGCCATGACGTAAATCGGGTTCATCTCGCCTTCTTTGTCACGCTTCTGCATTTCACCGAACATTTCGTCGGCGACTTTTTCGGTAATTCCCGACCAAATTTCGATGACTTTGTTGTAGCGCTCGCCGTTGGTGATCGCGCCGTCCAGGTACTGCTGCTGCACGTTGACCACCTGCTTCTCCGCGTCGCGTACCAGGGTCTTCTTGCTGTCCGGGATGACCATGTCGTCGATGCCGATCGACAGGCCAGCACGGGTTGCGAACCGGAAACCCAGTGACTTCACCTCGTCGAGCATCTTGACGGTCGTCTCGAGCCCGAACCGGAGGTAGCCGTAGTTCACCAGCGCGCCAATGCCCTTCTTCTTGAGCAGGCCGTTGATGTACGGCATACCCTCGGGCAGATGGTCGTTCAAGATCGCCCGGCCAACCGTCGTATTGATGAACGAACGCTCCACCTGGACCGGATCGGTGTGAATGATGTCCTGATCGTCATACGCGGTGGTCAGGTCGATCAGTTCACCTGAGTAACGCAAGCGGATCGGCGTCAGCGTTTCGACTTCGCCCGCATCGAGCGCCATCAGCACTTCCTCGATGTTGGCAAACGCACGTCCTTCACCCTTCGCGCCCGGCTTCGCTTTGGTCAGGTAATAAAGACCCAGAACCATATCCTGCGTCGGCACGGTGATCGGCTGACCCGAGGCGGGCGAAAGAATGTTGTGCGACGCCAGCATGAGCACACTGGCTTCGACCTGCGCTTCCGGAGACAGCGGAATGTGCACCGCCATCTGATCCCCGTCGAAGTCGGCATTGAATGCCGTGCAGACCAGCGGGTGAATCTTGATGGCCTTACCTTCGACAAGCACCGGCTCAAAAGCCTGGATGCCCAGACGGTGAAGCGTCGGAGCGCGGTTCAACAAAACCGGGTGATCCTTAATGACCTCTTCCAGGATGTCCCATACGATCGGCTCTTGCTGCTCAACCATCTCCTTCGCTTGCTTAATCGTCGTGACGTTGCCCGTTTGCTCCAAACGGTGGTAAATGAATGGCTTGAACAACTCGAGAGCCATCTTCTTGGGCAAGCCGCACTGGTGAAGCTTGAGTTCCGGCCCGACCACAATGACGGAGCGCCCTGAGTAGTCGACGCGCTTCCCCAGCAGGTTCTGGCGGAAGCGGCCCTGCTTGCCCTTTAGTGTGTCGGACAGCGACTTCAACGGACGGTTGTTTGCACCGCGAAGCACGCGGCCACGGCGTCCGTTATCGAACAGAGCGTCAACGGCTTCCTGCAGCATGCGCTTTTCATTGCGCACGATGACTTCCGGAGCATGCAGGTCCATCAGCTTCTTCAACCGGTTGTTTCGGTTAATCACGCGGCGGTACAGATCATTCAGATCCGAGGTCGCAAACCGGCCGCCGTCAAGTGGAACCAGTGGACGCAACTCCGGTGGAATGACCGGGATGACGTCGAGGATCATCCAGTGCGGCTTGTTACCGCTCTTTCGGAATGCCTCGACCACTTTCAGGCGCTTCGCGTATTTGAGCCGCTTCTGCAGCGAGCTCTCATTCTTCATCTTTTCGCGAAGCTCGGTTGACAACGCGTCCGCATCGACGCGCTTCAACAATTCCTTGATCGCTTCCGCGCCCATCATGGCCTTGAATCCGGCGGGCCGATATTGCTGATCGAGTTCGCGGAACTTCGCTTCGTCCTTGATAACCTCGCGCTCTTTCACCGGTGCATCGCCAGGTTCGACGACGACGTAGGCTTCGAAATAGAGCACGGACTCAAGGTCGCGCAGAGAAATGTCGAGAAGGTGCCCGATGCGGCTCGGCAATCCCTTGAAGAACCAGACGTGCGAGCACGGTGACGCTAGCTCGATATGTCCCAGCCGCTCGCGGCGCACTTTCGAGAGCGTGACTTCTACTCCGCACTTGTCGCAGATCACGCCGCGGTGCTTCATGCGCTTGTACTTGCCGCACAGGCACTCCCAGTCGGTGACTGGACCGAAGATGCGGGCGCAGAACAAGCCGTCGCGCTCGGGTTTGAACGTACGGTAGTTGATGGTCTCGGGCTTGGTGACTTCGCCATGCGACCAGCTCCGGATCTTTTCTGGAGATGCCAGGCTGATGCGAATGGCGTCGAAGTCCGCGATCACATTTGCCATTTCAAATGGGCTCGAACGAAACAAGGTGTTCCTCCGCTTTTCTCGGCTGTTGCGCCGCCGATTACGGCACCTGCTACCAAGCGGCCAGCGATCAGTGATCAGTGGCCAGTATCTCTATAGGGCCCGGGCTGCGCAGGTGCTTCGCAACCCGGCCATGATTAATTCAGAACTCACAAGTAGCGTCAGCGGGGTCAGCGGTTTTATTGGCCACTGACCGCTGACAACTGATCACTAGTCGGCCGCCGCGCTTGCCGTCGGTTTCTTCTCCGCTGCCTTGATCAATTCCACATCCAGGCAGAGTGACTGCAACTCGCGAATCAGCACGTTGAACGATTCCGGGACGCCCGGCTCCATAGCGGCTTCACCTTTGACGATGGCCTCATAAATCTTGGTGCGGCCATAGACGTCATCGGACTTTGCAGTCAGCAGCTCTTGCAGGATGAAAGCCGCTCCGTATGCTTCCAGCGCCCAGACTTCCATTTCTCCGAATCGCTGTCCGCCGAACTGTGCCTTGCCACCCAGAGGTTGCTGGGTGATCAGCGAGTACGGACCGATGGAACGCGCGTGAATCTTGTCGTCCACCAAGTGCGACAGCTTCAGCATGTAGATGTAACCGACGGTGACAGGCTGTTCGAACTTGTCGCCCGTCATGCCGTCGTACAAGGTCGTTTTGCCCGAGGTAGGCAGACCAGCATGCTCGAGCAATGCCTTGATCTCGCCTTCCTTCGATCCGTCGAATACGGGTGATCCCATGAACACGCCCTTGGTGAGCGTGGGAGCGACCGCTTCTAATTCCTCCTCGCTCATTTCCGAGATGATGTCGGCCAGTTGCGAGTCCTTGAACAATGCCTTCAACTCGCGCCGGATCGCTTCGGTCTTCGTGTTCTCCTTCAGAAGATTCGAGATTTTCTCCCCCAGTTCGAAGCCAGCCCATCCCAGGTGGGTCTCAAGAATCTGCCCCACATTCATACGGGAAGGCACGCCCAACGGGTTAAGCACGATCTCGACCGGTGTTCCATCTTCCAGGTACGGCATATCCTCTTCCGGCAAAATGCGGGCGATTACACCCTTATTGCCGTGCCGGCCAGCCATCTTGTCACCGACACTCAGCTTGCGCTTCATGGCGATGTAAACCTTGACCAGCTTGATCACCCCCGGGGGCAACTCGTCGCCCTTCGTGAGCTTGTCTTTCTTCTCGTTGACGATTTTCTTGAGCACGTCGATCTGACGCGAGGTCATTTCCTCGATCTCGTCGATCTGCTCGTTCACTCGCGGATCCTTATCGGCGTACTTGATACGCTTCAGGTTGCGGGTAGAAATCCTCTCGATCTCGTCCCGGGTCAGGATCGCGCCCTTGGTCAAAAGGCGCTTGTTGGTGCGTTCGTCGTGCAGGTCGGCCTGCACTTCCTTACCGCCCAGAATGTTCTCGAGCCTCTTCAACCGCTCGTCAGTCAGAATTCGAATTTCATCCGAAAGGTTCTTTTCCAACTTCGCGATCTGGGAAGCTTCAATCGACTTCGCGCGTTCGTCTTTCTCCTGTCCCTTGCGCGAGAAGATCTTTACGTCAACAATGACACCCTCGATACCGGGTGGGCAGTAGAGCGACGCATCACGCACGTCGCCGGCCTTTTCGCCGAAGATCGCCCGCAGCAACTTCTCTTCCGGCGTAAGCTGCGTCTCGCCCTTCGGCGTAACCTTGCCTACGAGAATGTCGCCCTGCTTCACGCTGGCACCGATGCGGATCACGCCCGCTTCGTCAAGGTTGCGCAACATCGACTCGCTGACGTTGGGAATATCGCGGGTGACCTCTTCCGGACCCAACTTCGTGTCACGCGCCTCGATCTCGAACTCCTCGATGTGGAGCGAGGTGTAGTAATCCTCCTTCACCATCTTCTCGGAGACCAGGATCGCGTCCTCAAAGTTGTAGCCGCGCCACGGCATGAAGGCCACAAGAACGTTGCGCCCCAAAGCCAGCTCGCCATGATCGGTGCAGGGGCCATCGGCAATCACCTGGCCCTTGACCACACGCTGACCTTTCGTTACCACCGGCTTCTGGTTGATGCACGTGTTTTGGTTCGACCGCTTGAACTTCGTGAGCTGATAAATGTCGCTACCGACTTCACGCGAAAGCTGCGTGGGATGATGCTCACCTTCGACTCGCACGATAATGCGTTCGGAGTCGACGGAATCCACGATGCCGTTGCGCTTCGCCAGAATGACGGCGCCCGAATCGCGAGCCGTAACGCCCTCCATTCCGGTCCCGACGATGGGCGCCTGCGCCCGCAGGAGCGGAACGGACTGCCGCTGCATGTTCGCGCCCATCAGCGCTCGGTTCGCGTCGTCGTGCTCCAGGAAAGGCACCAGCGAAGCGGCTACCGAAACAAGCTGCTTCGGGCTCACATCGACATAGTCAACCTCCTCCCGGTTTACCAGGACGAAGTTGCCGGCCTTACGTGCGTTGACGAGATCTGCGACAATGCGGCCCTTATCGTCGAGCTCCACATTGGCCTGCGCAATCGTGTGACGATCTTCCTCCCATGCCGACAGGTAAAACGAAAACGGCTCGATCTGCGCCGGCTTCTTGCGCTTTTCTTTCAGTTCGGAGTTCAGCTTTTCGATCTCGTGTTTTTCGACGTGGTCGCCCACCTTGAAGTCGCTATCGCCGGTATTTACGACCGTCACGTAATCCACGATCCGCCCGTTCTTAATCTTGCGATAGGGCGACTCGATGAATCCGTAGTCGTTGATCCGTGCATAGCAGCTCAACGAGGAGATCAGTCCAATGTTCGGGCCTTCCGGCGTCTCAATCGGGCAAATGCGCCCGTAGTGTGTCGGGTGTACGTCGCGAACTTCGAATCCTGCGCGCTCACGAGACAAGCCGCCCGGCCCAAGCGCCGAGAGACGACGCTTGTGCGTGATCTCCGACAGCGGGTTGGTCTGGTCCATGAACTGCGAGAGCTGCGACGACCCGAAGAATTCACGGATCGCGGCCATCACCGGCTTCGCATTGACTAGGTCATGCGGCATCGCAGTCGACATCTCCTGGTACACGCTCATCTTTTCCTTGATAGCGCGCTCCATGCGGACCAGGCCGATGCGGAACTGGTTCTCCATCAACTCGCCAACCGCGCGGACGCGCCGGTTGCCAAGGTGATCAATATCGTCCACCGCACCAAGATTGCGGCGCAGCTTCAGCAGATAGGAAATCGTCGCGTAAAAGTCTTCCGGATCCAGCGTACGTTTTTCGAGCGAGGTCGCTTCTTGGTTCTCGAAAAGCTTGATGTTGAACTTCAAGCGGCCCACCCGCGAAAAGTCATACTTACGCGGATCAAAGAACATCCCGTGGAAGAGTGCAGTCGCTGTATCGAGTGTCGGCGGATCGCCCGGACGCAGCTTCCGATAAATCTCGATCAGTGCCTCTTGGGGGGTCTTGATCGAATCGCGCTTTAGGGTCTGGCTGATCACTGTCCCCACATCGTCGCGCTCGGGGAAGAACAGCGACATCTCTACGACGCCAGAGTCGAGAATCTTCGAGACCTTGTCGGCCGTAAGCTCGGAGTTGGCTTCGAGCATCACTTCGCCGGTCGTCGTATCAACCACGTCTCCCGCGGTCCAGGCGCCCTCGAGATCCGTGATGTCGACTTCGATCTCGGTGATCTTCGCCTTCTGGATTTCCTTCAGGATCTGGGCGTTGATCTTGCGGCCGGAGTGCGCGATCTCATCTCCAGACTTGTTCTTGATCGAGTGCGCGAGCTTCATGCCCAGCAGGTTCGTCGGCTTCTCACTGGCGGGGTCAAGCGTCCAGTAAAGCTTCTTGTCGCGAACCGCGATGCGATCGGTCGTGTAGAACGTTTTCAAGATGTCTTCGCCGGAACGCAAGCCGAGGGCGCGCAGGAAAATTGTGCCCAGGAACTTCCGCTTGCGGTCGATGCGCACATAGAGAACGTTCTTCTGGTCGTACTCGAACTCCACCCACGAACCGCGGTAAGGAATGATCTTCCCGAGGAAGTAAGTGCGATTGTTGGCGGTCTCGAAGAACACTCCGGGCGACCGGTGCAACTGGCTGACGATCACGCGCTCAGTTCCGTTAATGATGAACGTGCCGTTCTGCGTCATCAGGGGCACGTCGCCAAAGAAGACTTCCTGCTCCTTGATGTCGCGGATCGAGCGGTTGCCGGTTTCTGCGTCCTTGTCGAAAATCGTCAAGCGCATCGTGACCTTGAGCGGCGCGGAATAAGTCATGCCGCGTTCTTCGCACTCAGCCACGTCATATTTCAGCTGCAGTCCTACGGGGTCGCCGCACTTATTGCAGAAATCAGGCGTGTTCGCGTTGTAGGTGCCGCACTTCTGGCAGAGCACGTCGCCCGGATGAAACGGATCTGTGATCACCGTAGATCCGCAGTTTTTGCAGGTGGTGCGCAGGTGGTGCAGGCCCTTCAGGTGACCACACTTGCACTCCCAGTTACCAATGGCGTAATCCACAAACTCGAGTTGTGATACGTTGCGAAAATCGGTGATCGGGAAGACAGACTGAAACACCGCCTGCAAGCCGCCGTCTTCACGCTCGCTGGGCAGTTTGTCCATCTGCAGAAAACGATCGTACGAACGTTTTTGAACCTCGATCAGGTTCGGGATCTGAATGGTGGCCGGAATTTTGGAAAAATCAAAACGCTTGCGGAAGGCATTATTCTTCATCGTCAGAGAGACTCCCAATCTCACGCGCAGCCGAAGGCCACGCTCTAAACCGCGGAATGTAGGGCGCTCGTCGCGCCGCGGTACCTACTTTGTGCAGAACCTTGTTGCTGGAACCTGGGTGTTACAAGAACCTGGACTTACTTGCAATGATTTCGTTTTCAATCGCTTCGATCGGAATGACATCAATGATTTCTAGACTGCACGTGCGAAAAGACGACGGGGCGCCTGCTGGGACAGTGCTTCCCGCAGACGCCAACCATAGCGTTTCGCCATTCTTGATTTGAACTCTTTCGCGCCAGTTCTTCGGCCTGTTTCCGCCCCGCCTGCCTGCGGAGCAGCCGCCCATGCTTCCCTTGGCGATCTTCACCTCTAAGGTGCAGCTAAGGGAGCGACGTTATATTGATGCTAACATTGCTTCCTTGGGTTCACAAGTAGGAAGCGCTGCATTTTCAGCGATTTTGCACTCTTTGTGGTGCGTTTGGAACTAGTTGGTTTGAAATAGGGGCAGGTGTCCTCGCCCGCCCCGTCTCAAACTAGAATCACTTCACTTCGATTGTAGCGCCAGCATCCGTGAACTTCTTTTTGATAGTCTCGGCTTCTTCCTTGGAAACGCCCTCTTTCACGGTCTTCGGCGCTCCATCCACCAGTTCCTTGGCTTCCTTCAGACCCAGGTTGGTGACTTCCCGGACAGCCTTGATTACATTGATCTTATTTGCGCCGACCTCTTTAAGAACGACGGCAAATTCAGTCTTTTCTTCCGCCGGAGCTGCACCCGCCGCCGCCGCGCCACCGCCTCCCGCCACCATCACGGGAGCCGCTGCCGCCGCCGACACACCCAGTCGCGATTCCAGCTTCTTTACAAGTTCCGCCGCTTCCAGCAGCGACAAGCCTACGATTGATTCTTCCAGTTGCGCGAGATCCGCCATTGTTGTTTCTCCAGTATTTAGTGTTTCGTTCTTTCGTCATCCGCTTCTCAGGTTTCCAGTGCACCCAGATCTAATTCCGTTCGCCAGACAACGCCCGGAAAAGCCCGCGCAGCCCCTGAATTGCCGATGACCAAACCGGTCAGTCACTACGCAATCTCGAGAGCCCTTGGCTCTTCAATGGAAATTGCGCAATCACAAAAACTTTTACGATTCCTTGAACTTCTTCTCCTGCACGCCCTGGTTGATAACCACAGCCAGGTTCCTCGGCACCGCGTTGATAGCCGTAGCCAAACGCTGCGCCGGAGCGTTGATCAGGAATAACAGCTTCGAAACCAGCTCTTCCTTGGACGGCATGGTGGCCAGAGCCTCGATCTCTTTGATCGAGATCACGCGGCCTTCAACAACGCCTACCTTGAAAGTGAATTCCGGAGTCTCTTTGGCGTACTTCGTCAGCGCCTTCGCCATCGCAACCGGATCTCCGGTTGTATAGGCGATCGATGTAACACCCGCCAGATCCTTCAAAGCACCTTCGACCTTGGTGCCCTTTGCTGCCCGCTCCGCCAGCGTGTTCTTCACTACCTGATATTTCGCGCCTGCGCCGCGCAGAGCCTTGCGCAGCTCATAATCCTGCGGCACGGTCAGCTTCGTATACGTCGCCACGACGACATTGGAAACTTCCTTAAGGTCGTTGCTGAGCTTCTCAACCTGTTGCGTTTTCTTTGCCCGAGTAACCGCCATGATTCAATCCTCGCAATCTCGTTTCTATGTAGGAACAGCCGCCCTTGGCTGTTCAGGCGCTTGAGCGCCAGCATAAGTATTCGCAGCGGGACAGCCAAAGCGGTCCGTCGCTACGTGAATCGCTATACCTTCGCCGCTGCCTCGATAGGAGCCGTATCCAGTTGGATCCCCGGCCCCATCGTCGAACTTAAATAGCAGCCTTTGATGTATTTTCCCTTCGCGACCGAGGGCTTCGCCTTGATCACGCTCGTGATCAGCACGGTCGCATTCTCGATCAACTTATCTGGGGTGAAGGAGATCTTTCCGACCGGGCAGTGAACGAGGGCGGTTTTGTCGGTGCGAAATTCGACTTTACCGGCTTTCACTTCCTGCACAGCCTTGCCCACATCAAACGTCACAGTGCCGGTCTTCGGATTTGGCATCAGGCCCTTAGGTCCGAGAACTTTCCCCAGGCGCCCAACGGATTTCATCACGTCGGGAGTGGCGATCAGCGCGTCGAAGTCGGTCCAATTTTCTTTCTGGATCTTTTCGACCATCTCCTCGCCGCCAGCGAAATCGGCGCCGGCCGATTCGGCCTCCTTGATCTTTTCGCCGGTCGCGATGACCAGGACTTTCTTCGATTTTCCAAGGCCATGCGGCAGCACTACTGTTCCACGCACCATCTGGTCGGCGTGCTTCGGATCAACTCCGAGACGCAGGGTGACCTCGACGGTTTCATCAAATTTCGCGAATTTGACTTTCTGCAAGAGAGGAACTGCATCCTGCAGAACATACGGCCGTTTCTCTACCGCCGCATGAGCCTTCGCGATATTCTTTCCTTCTTTTTTGTTCATTGACTGCTCCTTGTCTCCCACCGTACGTTCAACTACGAACGACCGTAGTGCCTATGACAATTTGTAATTGGGCAATTTGGCAATCGAGTAATTTGGAAAATCCTTTGTGCGTCGGGTCTTTTCAATTACGAATCAATTACAAAATTACCCAAATACCAAATCTGCCTACCCAACAACTTCGATGCCCATAGAACGGGCGGTTCCACGCACGCTCTTGATCGCAGTTTCGACCGACGACGCATTCAGGTCGGGCATCTTCTGCTTGGCGATGTCTTCAACCTGTTTCAGGGTAACTTTGCCGACTTTGTCCTTGTTCGGCGTACCTGATCCCTTGGCGATGCCAGCCGCGCGCTTCAATAGAATCGACGCGGGTGGCGTCTTGGTGATGAAGGTGAACGAGCGGTCGTTGTAAACCGAAACTACAACCGGGATAATCAGGCCTTCCAACTCCTTCTGGCTGGTCCGGGCATTGAACTGTTTGCAGAACTCCATGATGTTGATCTGCGCCTGGCCCAATGCTGGACCTACGGGCGGCGCAGGAGTCGCCTTTCCGGCCGCGATCTGTAACTTCACATACCCTGTAATCTTCTTTGCCACCGCTTTTGCTCCTAGCTCCAGCTCTTAGCTCTTAGCCAAATCTGTACTTTATTAATCGCTGATTTTTCGAGCGTCGAGAAGAGCGTTAACTCGACATTCAACCAATCAACATTCGGAAATTCCTACGCGACCTTCTCCACTTGGTTGAACTCGAGTTCGACCGGCGTGGAACGCCCGAAAATCGTAACCATCACCTTCAAGGTCTCGCGGTCTTCGTTGACCTCGTCCACCACACCGGTAAAGCTGGCGAACGGCCCCTCGGTGATACGCACGGATTCGTTCTTCTCAAACTTGACCTTGAGTTTCGGTTTCTCGCGGCTGTCCGCCACCTTGTAAACAATGTGCTGAACTTCCTCTTCCGAGAGCGGCGTAGGCTGCTGGCCAGTACCCACGAATCCGGTAACACGCGGCGTGGACTTGACCACGTGCCAGACGTGATCATCCATGTCCATTTCCACCAGCACATAGCCGGGATAGAACATCCGTTCCGAGGTGTATTTCTTGCCGCCACGCACCTCGGTCACCGACTCTGTCGGAATGAGCACCTTGCCAATCTTGTCCTGCAGGCCGAAAGCCACGACACGCGACTCGAGCGACTCTTTCACTTTGCGCTCAAATCCCGAATACGAGTGGATGATGTACCACTTCATGTTCGGATTACGCACAGGCTCAGTGCCGGCGCCGGCGGCGCCAGACGGTCCTGGCTCACTACCCGAGGGTTGATTTTTCTCTTCGTCCTGCATAGTTTGTGCTTCTTCCAAACGACTCATTGCTGGTTAGTGGCTCTTGAAGTAATTGAACAGGTACGACACACCGTGCTGAATAAAGTAGTCAATGACGGCGAAGTACAGCCCAAAAATAAAGACTGTTATAACGACAACGGTGGTCGTGGCACGAACCTCTTTGAAGGTCGGCGCCGTGACCTTGCGCATCTCGGTGCGCACGTCGTTGTAGAAGGACCTGATACGGTCCGGCCAGGACTTGATCTGGTCGCCGAAATTGCCGCCCATCGCTGTAATCGAGTTCGCCATTTTCTTTGTCTCGACTGCCATCACCGCTCCCGAAATTCTCCCGCCCTCAAAAACTGGCAGGGGCGGAGGGATTCGAACCCCCAAGTCCGGTTTTGGAGACCGGCAGTTTAACCGTTGAGCTTACGCCCCTGAATCCATTTGGTAATTTTGTAATTGAGTAATTTGGTAATTTGAAAAACCCACGTACCGTCTTCAATCACCAAATTACAAAATTTCCCAATTGCCAAATTATTTCACTTCTTTATGCGGCGTGTGCTTCCGGCAACGCCGGCAGAACTTCTTGAACTCCAGCCGCTCCGTTGTCGTCTTGCGGTTCTTCGTCGTCGAATAGTTCCGCTCTTTGCAGTCGCCGCACTGTAACGTCACAATTTCTCGGGGCATCTCAACAACTCCTAAGCTCTAAGCTGTCGGCTCTTAGCTGCCAGCTGCTCTTACTGAATAATCTCGGCAATGGTTCCGGCGCCTACCGTGTGACCGCCTTCGCGAATCGCAAAGCGCAGGCCCTTCTCCATCGCTACCGGCGTGATCAGTTCGATGACGAGCGATACGTTGTCTCCCGGCATCACCATCTCCGTCCCGGCTGGAAGTTCCGCTACGCCCGTCACGTCCGTCGTTCGCAGGTAGAACTGCGGCCGGTATCCCTTGAAGAACGGCGTATGCCGCCCGCCCTCTTCCTTCGTAAGGATGTAAACCTCAGCCTTGAACTTCGTGTGCGGC
>DATGIB010000015.1:0-2144 GCA_035307485.1 Candidatus Sulfotelmatobacter sp.
ATACGGTGGCAGCGGAAGCTTTGTCAGCGCGCAGGGTCGAGTAATCAATAACAACGTGAATTGCCACCATAACACGGCTACGAGCAGCAAGCAGAGCTTTGCCGGCTGGATGGCGTACAACCGGTGGTGGTTCAAGAAAGATTTGTATGGCGTGACCTTCGGCGGGGGCGCGATGTCGAATCCGGGGCGTTATCTGACCCTGCTTCCGCCGATCAATGGAGCGGATGCTATCACCGGCTCGCCTTATTTCACGCAGAACCCCGGCGATCCGTTCCGAGCGTGGGATACATCGCTCACTTTCGACTACATGCCGAGGCAGTACATCACCTTCCGTGCAGAGTACGGGTATCGCCACGCAAACGTAGGGTACTGGTCAGGTCGAGGTGGAATAACTCCAGGCGACAATACGAATCCCAGCACAATTCCCAACCCCGCAGCTGGTTCTGTGGTGGGAAGCACGACCTTTGTGCCGGGCCCCATCTTGTCGCCCACCCCGGGTTTCACTTGTGTGGCAGGAAGCGGTGGTTGGTGCCCCGATCTGCGCAAAGACGAACCCAGCATGAGGTACGCGATCATGGTCAAGTTCTAGTGCTGTTGAACACAAAAAGATTGGAGAGCATCCGCAGATTGGAACTACGATGAGCGGACTTCAAAAACGCAGGCCGATTCTCCTGGTTTCCGCCTTCGCCGGGCTGGCGGTGATGGCTGGATGCACGAACCACAACGACCCGGCGGCGGAGGCACCTCCGTCGCCGAAGGTTGTCCTCGCCGCCGAACCCAGCTCGTTCGCGGTTGATCATCCCGAGCAGTTTCCTCTCGCAACCGCGTCGGAGCGTCCGGGATTTTCGGAGTTAATCGTAACCGGCACTGTGGCTCCAGATATTGCGAGAAACGTACCGGTTGTGTCACTCGCGTCGGGCCGTGTGGTAGGCATCCATGCGCGGCTGGGCGACGCCGTCGAAAAGGATCAACTGCTTTTTACCGTACGAAGCGACGATGTCTCGAGCGCATTCTCCGACTACCGTAAAGCCGTCGCGGATGAGGTCCTGGCGCGCGCCCAGTTCGAACGCTCCAAGGATCTTTACGAGCACGGAGCGATGGCTCTGAATGATCTACAAGTGGCGCAGGACACGGAAGACAAAGCCAAAGTTGATGTTGAGACGACGTCGGAGCACCTTCGTCTTTTAGGCAATGATCCCGACAAGCCGGCGCATCTGGTTGACATCGTGGCGCCTGTCTCAGGCGTGATTACCGATCAGCAAGTGACCAATGCCGCTGGCGTGCAGGCTTTCAACATGCCGGCTCCCTTCACGATTTCCGACCTTTCCTCTGTGTGGGTGATTTGCGACGTGTACGAGAACGATCTGTCTGGTGTGCGTAACGGCGACACCGCCGAGGTTACCCTCAATGCCTATCCCGACCGCGTCTTCAAGGGAAGAGTCAGCAACATCGGTGCGATTCTCGACCCCAGCATCCGCACAGCGAAGGTCCGGATCGAAGTGCAAAATCCCGGAATGATGCGTCTCGGAATGTTCGTAAAGGCAACGTTCCACGGGCAAAAGCGAGAAATGCACACTGTCGTCCCGTCATCGGCCGTACTTCACATGCATGACCGCGATTTTGTGTTCGTCCCAGCACCCGAAAAGAAGTTCCGACGCGTGGAGGTGGTCAGCGGAGATCTTTTGCCCGACAACCTCACTATGCAGGAGATCAAGTCGGGTCTGAGTCCAGGGGCCCAGGTCGTGTCGAATGCCTTGGTGCTCGATCATGTACTCGGACAGTGAGTAACGCCTCATGTCCGCGGAATCAAAACTCATAACTGACAAACAATGATTCGGGCCCTCGTTGATTTTGCGCTTAACAACAAATTTGTAGTTCTGGCGCTAGCCGTCTTGTTGGCAGGCTGGGGCGCAATCTCGTTTCACGAACTGCCCGTAGAAGCCTATCCCGATATTGCAGACAACTACGTCACCGTCATTACGCAATGGCCCGGACGGTCCGCTGAAGAAGTGGAACAGCAGGTCACGATCCCGATCGAGATTCAAATGTCGGGAATGCCGCACATGACGTACTTGCGCTCAGAGTCCATCTTCGGTCTCTCCTTCGTGATCATGATCTTCGACGACAGCTCCGTGAATGACTGG
>DATGIB010000016.1:0-3238 GCA_035307485.1 Candidatus Sulfotelmatobacter sp.
GATTCGCATCTTGTTTCGTTGTTGGAAAGAGCGCACGCCCTACGACGAATTAGCCTACCAACGTGTGCTGGCGGCTCGGCGACCGACACAGCCAGGGAATAAAGTTGTGGAACTAGGGTGGAAAAATATTGCTGGCTTCAAGAAAATAGTGATTGCCGGGGCTTGACGGAAGAGCTCAGAGGTCTCCGCTGCACCAATGGTCGCGTTCTATCCGTCTAGTTCAAGCAGGAGACTTATCCCGCAGACATTTACCGGATGCCAACACTTGGATTGGCGATCACGGAGATTTCGGAGGCGAGCGCTTGGCTGAGGCGTACGGAATCCGAACAATTGCCGACGCGGACCAGCAGAGAAGCATTTCGTGTTCCGGTTTCCAGGGTGATGACTGCGCCGGGCTTCAATCCGAGCCGTGTCATCTCACGCAAAGCGGAGGGGTCACGGTCGGACACGCTGCTGATCACGGCGGGAACGCCGCACGCCCATTTGGATAATCGCACTTCTTGCCGCGGTGGGAGTGCGCCGCTGCGCTCAGGAATCAGGTGGCCGTGCGGGTCGGTCTCGGGATCTCCCAACTTCGCGGCAATGCGATCCTCAAGGCGCTCAGAGATGAAGTGCTCGAGACGCTCGGCCTCATCGTGAACTTCGTCCCAGGAGTAGTCGAGGAAATCATGAAGGAAACGTTCGAGCAAGCGGTGGTGGCGAAGCACTTCCAGGGCGCGCATCTTGCCGGCAGCAGTCAATCGCACGCCGTGATGCTTCTCGTATTTCACAAAGGGCGGCTTTCGCGCGGCGAGCTTTTGAAGCATCCCGGTAACGGAAGCGGCGCGGACACCGAGATGTTGGGCCAGGACGCTGCTGCTTACCTGTCCTTCTTCGGCACCGCCGAGTTCCAGGATGGCTTTCAAGTAGTCGTCCGAAGACTCCGTAGTGTACGGTCCGTGGGTTCTAGGTATCACTAAATGAGAGAATATCTCGCCTGGTGTTGGCGCGCAATTGCTTCGTATCAATAGTCCAGCCGCGTTTGCTTGACGAAAAGAAGAGGTATCCGTATGATTTAGGAATGCCTAACTACGCCATGCGGGCCCTGGCACTCTGGGCCTGCATATTGGTGACACGAGTTCCGGCGTTGGCGCAGGGAGAGACGACGAGTGCTATTGGCGGGTCGGTTACTGATCCGACAGGCGCCCCGATTCCCGGCGCTATCGTGACTCTTGCGAATATCGACAATGGCCTCAAGCGATCACTGAAGACAGACGAATCCGGGCGGTTTAGTTTTCCGCAACTCCAGCCAGGCATGTACTCGCTGAAGGCGGACGCAGACCACTTTGCACCGCAGCAGAATAACTCCGTTTCCGCTGGACTCGGGCAAAGGCAAACTGTGGATTTCAAGCTGAATATCGCATCCGCAAGCGAAAGCGTTCTGGTTCAGGAATTGGCACCCCAGATCAACCCCGAGAACCCGAATACTTCCACGACCTTGACTGCCCGGTCTCTCGAAGACCTTCCGAATCCTGGTGGCGATATGACGTATCCGCTGCAATTCGCAGCAGGCGCGCTCATCAACACAGCGGGAAGCGGGAACGATTTCGTTGGCGGCACTAACGGATATGGCAACGTGCAGTTCAACGGCTTGCCGTCGCTTTCGAACGGCTATATTGTCGACGGCCTGGAGACGAACGATCCACTGACAAATCTGAACAGCGGCCTTTCAACGAATCTGGTGCTGGGATTGAATTCGATTGCGGAGGTGACCGTCAACACGGTTTCCTACGCAGTGGATCAGGGCAGGTACGGAGCTTCCCAGGTTAACTACGTCACGAAATCGGGCACCAATGGGCTTCACGGTAACCTGTACGAGCTGTGGGACGGCTCCAAGTTAAGTGCCGCGGATTACTTCACCAACGCCACCGCTGGAAACCACAAACCACGCTCCACGGTGAACCATTTCGGGGGAAGTCTTGGCGGCCCGATCGTCCACGATAAGTTGTTTTTCTTCTTCGATTCGGAATGGGTGCGGATTGCGCTTCCGATTGTGACCGCCACCACAGTGCCTACGCCGGCATTCCAGGACTATGTGTTGCAGCAATTGCCGCGCGGTGGCGTGGACGCCATAACCGGATCGATTTATCAGCCAGTCCCGCAGCTCGTGCCGTTCTACCAGAAGCTCTTTTCCCTTTACGGCAAAACCGCGGGGACGCCGCTCACCATTCTCGGCTGTCCATTCAATAGCGATGGGACCGCCCCGGGCGGCAATCCGCCCAATGGAAACGGCTGCGCAAACCGGCAGAGCGTTTCGCATTCGAGCGACGATCGCGAGCAGGTGCAAACGGCGCGCATCGACTACAACATCAACACTGACAACACGGCCTGGTTCCGGTTTCAGTCCGATACCGGATTTCAGGCGGCGTATACCGATCCGATCAATCCCCTGTTCAACGCGATCTCTCCCCAGCCCCTCTACTCATTCGCCGCGGGCTACACGCATGTGTTCTCGGCGCACCTGGTGAATTACTTCAACCCAGCGTTCTCGTGGTATGAGAGCCTGTTCGGGCCAGCCGATTTTCAGAAGACGCTGGCGGCGTTTCCCATCGTCCTCCAGGGCAGCGGCGCCAATGCGCCGTTCACTACGCTCGGAGGGCTGGACAATACGTGGGTGCAGGGCCGGCGCGCCACCCGCTTTTTCATCAATGACAATCTCGCTTGGATGGCTGGCGCGCACGAATTCCGGTTCGGAACGAACAGCCGGATCTTCCGCCTGAATGACTATGATTTCGGCGAGGGTGTGGTTCCGCTGGTCACCTACTCGACTCTCCCGCAATTCATCTACGGTGTGGCGTCGACGGCCTCAAAAACCTTCCCGCTGGCCGATTCGCAGCCATACAACTTTCTCAATCTGGATTTTTACGCCCAGGACACTTGGAAGTTGACCCGGACCCTGACATGGACGTTCGGCGTCCGCGACACATACAATTCAAATCCACTGAATCCACATGGCGCCGTCGCGCGCCTCGCGGGGTCGTTCGATTCCATATCGCACGATGTGAACCAGCCGCTCGATGCGGTGATCCAGACGCATCTCTCGAACGTGTTTGCCGCGACGCCGTTGGCAATCCTGCAACCAAGGACCGCGATTGCGTGGCAGTTCGCGCCGCAGACAGTGCTGCGCAGCGGATTTGGCCTGTTCAGCGACATCTTGCCGGGCAGCGTTGCCGATCTCGTGGGAGTGAACCCGCCGTAT
>DATGIB010000017.1:0-654118 GCA_035307485.1 Candidatus Sulfotelmatobacter sp.
CTTCATCGCCTTGACCTGCGCCGAACCGCCGACCCGGGAGACCGAGGTACCGACGTTGATCGCGGGCCGCACACCGGCGTTAAACAGGTCGCTCTAGAGGAAGACCTGGCCGTCGGTGATCGAGATGACGTTGGTGGGGATGTAGGCCGAGATGTCGTTGGCCTTCGTCTCGATGATCGGCAGACCGGTCAGCGAACCGCCACCCAGCTCGTCGGAAAGCTTGGCGCAGCGCTCCAACAGCCGCGAGTGCAAATAGAACACGTCGCCGGGGTAGGCCTCGCGGCCGGGTGGCCGGCGCAGCAGCAGCGAGATCTCGCGATATGACGCCGCATGCTTCGACAAATCGTCATAGATAACAAGGGAGTGCCGCTTGGTGTCGCGGAAGTGCTCGCCAATCGCGCACGCTGCATATGGCGAAATGTACTGCATTGGCGCCGGTTCCGATGCCGATGCGGCAACGACGATCGTGTACTCCATCGCTCCGGCATCTTCCAGAATCTTCACGACCTGCGCGATCGAAGACCGCTTCTGCCCAATTGCGTTGTAAATGCAGATCAGATCGTTGCCCCTGCTGTTGATGATCGTGTCGAGCGCCACGGCAGTCTTGCCCGTCTGGCGGTCGCCGATGATCAGTTCGCGCTGGCCGCGGCCGACCGGGATCATGCTGTCGATCGCCTTCAATCCCGTCGCCATCGGTTCCCGCACCGGCTGGCGGTCAATCACGCCTGGGGCAAGCCGTTCCAGCGGAATGAACCTGTCGGTCGAGATCGGGCCTTTGTCGTCGATCGGCTGGCCGAGCGAGTTCACCACGCGCCCGATCATCGAGTCGCCCACGGGCACGCTCATGATTCGGCCCGTCCGCTTGACCTCGTCGCCTTCCTTAATCTCGGTGTACTCGCCGAGCAGCACCACGCCGACCTGGTCTTCTTCCAGGTTCATGGCGATGCCGGAAACGCCATGCGGGAACGAGAGCAGTTCTCCCGCCATGACCTTGTCGAGGCCGTAGACGCGCGCGATGCCGTCTCCAAGCGTGATGACCGTGCCGGTTTCGTCGACCGAGATCTGCGTTTCGTAGTTCTCAATCTGCTCGCGGATCAGTTTTGTGATTTCGTCTGCTTTGATTTGTGCCATAGACTCAGCTCTTCGCTAAACCTTAATCCTGCGTCAAAGACTCGCAGCTCGCGACTCTGAACTCCTTACGAGCTTATTGCTTCTTTCATTTTTTCCAACCGGCCCTTCACCGACCCGTCGTAGATCGTACTGCCCACCCGGACCACCGCGCCGCCCAACAAAGACGCATCCAGCCCGAAGTGCGCACGAACTTTTTTCCCGGTCAGCTTCTCGATCTGGGCTTCCAGCGTGCGCTTTTCTCCATCACCCAGTTCGCGGGCGCTTGTTATCTGCGCTTCGGCGAAACCTAATCGCGCATCCAGTTCCTTTTCCAGCTGCAAAGTAATGCGCTCAAGGAACGAGGTTCGCCGATTGTCGATGAGCACCGCCATCAGATTTCGAACGTGTTTCTCAATACCCTCGCGCTTCACAATGGCGTCGAGCAGATGCCGCTTCTGGTCTGCCGGAACCGCCGGATTCTCCCACACCCTCCGCAGTTCCGAGCTCTCGCGCAGCAATTCCCCCATCCTGCGCAACCCGCCAATCGCGCGGCGGGCATCGAGCTTCGCATCCAGGACCACATCCGCGAATGCCCGGGCGTAAGTGCTGGCGACAGAGGCCACGGTTCAGTTCTTTTCCTTTCGTGGATTGTCCGAAACCGCACCCAACTCTCCTGCAAAATTGCGCACCAGCGCCTCATCGGTGCCGGAATCGACTCGAATCTGCTTCTGCGCCAAGCCGACCGCGAGATCAGCAGCGTGCGCAGTCAACTGGCGACGCGCGGCCTTGGCAGCGGCAGCAATCTCCTGCTCGGCTGCGGAGACTATCTTGCGTGCGTCCTCTTCGGCTGCAGCTTTAATCCGCGCCTCTTCCGCGGCGGCGTCCTTTTCTGCGGTGTCTCGCATCGCCGCGATCTCCGAATCCAGCTTTGCCAGCCGCGACTCAACTTCTGCCAGTTTTTGCCGCGCCTCGGCGCTCGCCTTCTGCGCTTCCTGCATGGCTTTCTGGATCGCGGCCGTGCGGTCGCGAAACGCGCCCGGCAGGACCTTGCGCCCAGCCCACACCAAAATCACTACGATCACCAGGAAGTTCGTGATGTCGGCCAGCCAGTACGCCCGTTCTACCTCCAGGTTCGTCAACCTGGCGATCATGCGAACTGCACCGGACTTCTTGAATTGCGCGGTCTGATCTTCCTCTTGCGGTTCGGACGTCGCGCCTTCGGCCCGATGCTCCTTGAGTGCTTCAGGGGCGGGCGCATGTTGCAACGATTGTTGCGCGTCGGCGGGTTGACCACTTGTCGAGGGATGGTCCTGCGTCAGCGAAACCCCTGCCATAAGGAGTACGCAAACCGCAGCGAGTGACAATGTTCTGGAGAAAATCTTCAACCCTGTTAGCCCCGCAACAAATTGCCCCAAATTTATCGCCCAGCTCCCGCCGGTTCCAGCACGCGCCGCACGATTTCCTGGGCCAGCGCCGCCGATTCCTTCTCGAGCCCCGCCTCGGCGGAAGCGCGATCCGCCTCAATATCCTTCTTCGCGGCCTCAACCTGCTTCTGCGCCTTTGTCCGCGCTTGGTTCACCGCATCTGTGCGGGCCTGCAGAGCCGCCTGCCGCCGAGCTTCCTGCGTACGAAAAACCGCCGCGCGTGCCTCTCGCAGTTTCTGTTCGTACTCCGAGGTGCGCGCCTCTGCCGCCGAGATGTCTGCCCGAGACTGTTCGACCGCGCCCTCGGTCTTGCTGCGGCGCTCCTCGAGCACTCGCTGCAGCGGGTTATGCAGGATCACGGTGTAGCACACGTACAGAAACGCGAGCAGAATCACGGTCGGAACCGCTCCGAGCAGTAATTCGCCTAGTTGGTGCAGAGTGTGATCCATGTGGTGCTGATTTCAGCCGGAAAATGAGGGCTTTAGGAAACTGTTAAGTCTAGCCTCCCGAGCAGTTTGTGTCAACGAAACGGAACCAGTTCCAGCATGCTCACACGCCACCAGTCGGCGAGGTGCAACGCCAGAATTTCTTCATGAAATCGAACCTCTACGATGCAAAAATCTTGTCGCCCAGGCGGAATTTTTTATGGATGCCGCATGAGACTCGCGAATGATCCCATCCTGTCCGCAATCGATACCGCAGCCTCGCCCTGTTGCGTGTCTCACGTTGGGAAGCCACACCCTGCATCACCCGTTCGACGCGAGGTAACTCAAAATCCGAGCTCATAGCCTAAGGGGAAACAAGCAAATTTCGGTGTAAATTCCAGGCACCCATAAGTGCAAGGAAAACAGCGACTTGCGTCATTCCAACTTCCCATACGATCGGCGGCAGAGATCTCGGAATTTCCCACCATCCCGCATCCGCTCCGGCTCAGGATTTTCCCTTGACTTCGGACGAAACAGGATTAGCATGGATGTATCACCTCCGATCCAATTCAGGATCGAATGGGCCGATAGCCAAGGAATGTCACCGCTTCTTGGTCGCCGGCCCATTTAAATTTTTCCGGCAGTTTTCCTGGTTTCGAGAAGCCCCCGATGGCCCGCCGCCGCAATCAAGCTAGTCGATCACAAAAGACTTGACCCGCCGCACGACTGATTCAGGAGCATCAGCCTCCATCTCCACAGTGCCATCCTGATATCCGCGCGAATAAATGCGCGCTCGCGATTCCAGCAAGGCCAGCATCTTTCCTTCCCCTTGCGGAATCCGCAGGCGCACCCGGCTGATCGGATCCTCCTCGATCATGGCGTCGATGCGTGCCAGCAACCGGTCCAGCCCCGTTCCCTCAACCGCCGAGATGTAGAGGGTTTTCGATCTTCCGCTCGCGGTCTCTGCAATCAAACTGGACGCGACCTCTTCGTCGAGCAGATCTAATTTGTTCATCACGCGCAGGCGCGGCTTCTTCTCCGCCTCGAGCTCTTTCAGAACAATCTCGACCTGGGCATCCTGCTCCGCTGAGAGGCGGCTGCTGGCGTCGGACACATGAAGAATCAGCGACGCGCGCTGCACCTCTTCCAGCGTGGCGCGGAAGGCCGACACGAGCGTGTGTGGCAGGTCACGAATGAATCCCACGGTATCGGATAGCAGCACCTTCCGCTTGGATGGAAGTTCCACGGAGCGGATCGTCGGATCCAGTGTGGCAAACATCCGTGACGACGACAACACTCCGGCGCGGGTCAGCGCATTGAACAGCGTCGACTTCCCTGCATTCGTGTAGCCCACCAGCGCCACGGTCGCCACCGGCGCCGATTCCCGCCGCCGCCGCTGCTGCGCCCGAATCCGCCGGACATTTTCCAGTTGCTGCTCGACGTGCCGGATGCGCCGGTAGATCTTCCTGCGATCGGTTTCCAGTTGAGTTTCGCCCGGACCGCGCGTCCCGATGCCGCCGCCGAGCTGCGACATCTCCACGCCTCGGCCCGCAAGGCGCGGCAGCATGTATTGCAGTTGTGCGAGCTCGACCTGCAGTTGTCCTTCGCGGGTTCGGGCGTGGCGGGCAAAAATGTCGAGGATCAGTTGCGTCCGGTCGATCACACGGCGACCGACAATCTTCTCGATGTTTCGTTGCTGCGATGGGCTGAGATCGTGATCGAACAACAACAGGTCGGCATTCACCGAGGCCGCCGCGCCTGCGATCTCCTCCAGCTTGCCGGCGCCGATCAGGGTTGCGGGATCCGGGCGCTCGCGCCGCTGCAAAATCTCACCGGCAACTTTCGCTCCCGCGCTTTCGGCAAGCGTGCGGAGTTCCGACAGAGACTCGTCGGCATCAAACTCCGGAATCCTCGGCTTGCCATTCGCCTTGACTCCGCCCGCGGCCGCCGTTTTCGCCTGCGGACTCGCGGCATCGCGCGCCGCGGCAGCCTGCGCCGTTACGCCAGCTCGTGCGCGCCTCGACCGGACCTCCAGCCCCACCAGGAATGCGAGTTCGCTTTCGCCATCGTGTTCGGTAGGCACACTTCGGCCTGCGCGCGGAATTTCGCGAGTTGTCTTGGATGGAGAACGTCCCAAGAGGAAAAAGCCTTATCCTTCGGTCCCCGAGGCACTCACCGCCGTCGCGGCCGCGGCCGTCCCGCCAACTCCTGCCGCTCGTTCCGAATGGGCCGCGTGACCGACGTGGGGTGACGCCACCCGTCCCATCACGACCGTCGAGATGGCGTGCTTGAAGATCAGTTGTTCCTGCCCATTCGCCTCCAGCACGACCGAATACTTATCGAAGGAGCGGATGCGGCCCGTTAATTTCACTCCACTGAGCAGGTAAATCGTGATGTTTGCTCGTTCCTTGCGGGCTGTATTGAGAAAGGAATCCTGGATGTTCTGCGCCGGCTTGTTGCTATCCATAGCCGATCTCCTTGGTTTGAAAACTGCGGACAAACCTCTGAACCCACTCACCAAATTCTGCTGGGAGCAGGGGCAAGACTTCATCATGTTCCCGAAGGCTTCCTACTTGCCGCGGGGAACAATGGGGGGACATTCCCGCCGGATCGGCGCAAACCCGAGTTGCCATCCCTCCAGCTGACAGATGAGAAACACGATACGGCGATCTTCGCCCCTTTTCAACCGCGAAGTTGGCCATCGCAACGGGAGACCTGGGCCAACCCACGCCACCCGAATTTGACAGTTCCAGAGGGCAAAGCGCAGACTCTCCTCGTTCCGGCAGGGGCGCGTGAACCGGTTCCTGCCGTGGCGGTGGCTTTTTCAACTGGCTGTCTCTTCGCCGGACGCCGGCGGTCTCTGGCGCTCGGAGCCCACAACGATTGCAGGTTGCCGAAGGAGATCCCCTATGCACCACTCTGTCGCGCTGGCCGCTCTGCCGACGATTACCGGTACCGAGGCTTTGCAGCTCATCCTCCGCTGGTTTCACTTTCTCGCGGGCATCCTCTGGGTCGGCCTGCTCTATTTTTTCAACCTGGTCAACGTGCCCTTCATGAAACAGGTGGACGCGGCCGCGAAGCCCAAAATCTTCCAGCACCTGACCCTGCCCGCGCTTAACCTCTTCCGCTGGAGCGCGCTGATCACCGTGTTCCTTGGCTTGTGGTATTGGGGCGACTTCTACGTCGGGGCTGACGCAAAACGCGATGGCGGCAGCGCCGGGGGAACCGTCGGATTGTTCTTCCTCGCCTGGCTCGCCGTCTTCTTCATCCTGTTCCTCGTCATCAAGAAGTGGACGCCCAGCGGATACATTCTCGGCGCGATCACCACAATTTTGGTCTATGCCGCGGGATGGATCTTCGTACACTACACGCCAGTCGGCGGAGACGATAACCATGTGCTCGCCATCGGAGTTGGCGGCGGCATGGGAATCGTGATGCTGTTCAATGTGTGGGGAATCATCTGGCCGAACAATAAGAAGATCATTCGCGGCACGCTCGCCGGCACTCCACCCGCCAACGCCGCAGCCCTCGCCCGTCAGGCCTTCCTCGCCTCGCGGACGAATTTCTTCCTGTCGATCCCGCTCCTGTTCTACATGGCCGCCAGCTCCCACTTCTCCAGCACAGTCATCTTCGGGAAGTAAAAGGAAAGATGATCGGCGGCAGTGGTTAGAAAAAGGGTGAAATAAAAACGGCGGTCTCATTCGAGACCGCCGTCTTCGAAACTACCCGCAACGCAATACTTAGAAAGTCACCTTCGCATTGAGTTGGAGGATACGTCCGTTCAGAGGCACGCCGAAGAATGCCCCGTAGGGGTTCGTGTTGCTTCCGATCGTCGAGAGAATGTCACCAAACAGACCGCTGGTGACGCTGTTGACCGGAAGGTCAAAGTTCTGGTGGTTGAGAATGTCAAACGCGGTTGCACCGATCGCAAAGTTGAAACGCTCGGCGATCTTGAAATTCTTCAACAATGACAAGTCCGTGTTGAAGAATCCCGGCCCGCGGAGAGCATTCCGAGCGTTGCCAAAGCTGCGCACGCCACCTACGTCAACTTCGACCGGCGTGCCATCCGGAGCATTAGCCACGATGGGATCTCCCACTACAAAGTTGCTGCTTTGGGCGCAAGCAGCACCGCCGATACCGGCGCCGGCCTGGGCCGCCCCTCGTCCACAAGAACTCTTTATAACGGTGCCATTGTTGAACAACGCCAATGGTGTCGTGGTGCGCAAGCCAGTCACGTTACCCAACAAGCCCCGGGCCAACGTGTTGACTGGGCTCCACGGGATACCGGTGTGATAGAACATCGTCCCAGCGATTGTCCACCCGCCCACGAGGTTCTTCATCACAGGACTCGACCAGGTCGAGGGTGTTTGGTAGACGTAATTCAGGTTGAAGTTGTGACGAACGTCGTAATCTGAATTGCCATACGACGAGCCTGGCAACGAAGGCGATGCCTGGTAGCGAAGGCTGACCAGCGTGTTAGCCACGAACGGTTCCAGACAGTTATTCGAACAGGTGTCCAGACCGTGGCTCCAAGTGTAGTTGAACTGACCAGAGAAGCCTTTGGTCGGCTTCATCTTGAAGCTGCCCGTGACCCCGTGATAGTTCGAATAGCCTTGGTTGTTCAGGGCCGAGATTTCGCTGAATCGCGGGTCGGTCGGTGTGAGGCCGATGCCACCAAACGTTTGTCCCGGCTGACATCCCTGCTCCCTACCCGGATCTGCTGGGTTGGGATCCACTGGCGCAGGATCAGCAACAAATGGTTTGCAGAAAGCGTTGAGGAAGGTGTTCACCATCATCAGATCGTAGCCGTGATTGCCCGCGTAGTTGATGCTTGCGCTGAATTTGTTTCCAATCTGGCGCTGGATCTCCAGATTCCATTCAGCGAATTTCGGGTTCAGCAGCTTGTTCTCTGTGGTGAAGTAGTTCGGTCCCACGCCGCCTAAGTCGGCGACGGTGAGACCAGAAGCGAATTGACTCTGGAAGGTTGCGTTCGTCGCCGCGGCATCGTCGTAAACACTTCCCGGGACACCAGGTGCCAAAGACTCGCCATTTGCACCGCTGGATGAGAAGTTGCTCACTGCAGGCGCGTTCGTGAGGGACCGGTCGACGGCAAGCGCGGGGAATTCGTCATCAAAAATGCCGAAACCGCCGCGAATCACAGTGTTCGTATCGGGACTATAAGCGAAGCCGAACCGAGGCGAGAAAACTGCCTTCTCGACATCTGGGAAGGCATACTTCAATCCGGACGAAATCACCGAAGAGTAGGGCACGCTCACATCGTGGCTGAGTTCCTCAAACGGCGCGTTCATGCGGGTGAAGCAGTTCGTTGCGCAGCTGGGATTCGCCGTGCGATCCACTCGCAGGCCCAGGGTCAGATTCAACTTACTCGTAATCTTCCACTGATCCTGCATGTAAAGACCAACGTTGTACAACTTGATCTTGACGGCGCCGACGTTGGTGAAATTCGCGTTGTAAAAGGACTGAGCAGGGCCAGTCACGCCGCTGACGAATTCATCGGTCGAAAGCATCGTCAGCAGGCCGCTGGTGCCGGCAAGCGCCGAGTAGTCACTCACCAGATTTCTGCGATAGTCCGCACCAATTTTCAAGTCATGAGCTCCGATGACTTTGGAAAAATTGTCTCGGATCTGGGCCTGGGTCACGATACGGCCTTGCGGATAAGTATTGTCGGCACCACCCAATTGGGTGAACGGAGGCGCTGTGCCGGAGAATGCAATGGTGGTCGGGAACTTTGCAATCGCGGCACTAAAGCTTGGCGGACCAAATAACGCCTTGTACCAGGCTCCGGAGATGATCAGGTTGTTAAAAGTGGTCGGGTTGAAAGTGTGAGTTTCGATCAACTGGCCGTTGTATTCCGGCTGAATACTCGTGGCATTGAATACGGCATTGATGGGATCGGTTCCGGTAGCCTGGACACCGCGATCCATCTGATAGCGTCCCTTAAGATGGTCCTTTGAACTAATGTCATAATCAATCGAAGAGGCCAAAATCCACTCCGTGATCATGTTGTTCGCGCCGCTGACAAACTGCTGCGCACACGGCGTGCCGCCGGTACCAAATCCTGCCGTTCCGCTGAAGTCTCCGCATCCCCCGGCAACGCTCGGATCTGCAACCGAGAGAGGCGTTGCAGCGGAGGATCCTGGCGCGCCAGCGTACAGGTTAAAGATGTTCTGGTAAAACGACTGTTCAGCTGACGGAACCTGGCTCAGAACGTACGTCGCAAATTGACTCGTAGGAATGACGTTAGTACCGGACACGCCCGGCAGAATCATTCGCAATGCTTCGTAGTCCACAAAGAAGAACAACTTGTTCCTTACGATTGGACCGCCCACGGAGGCCGCATAGGTGTTGTTGACGGCGTGCGGGCGCGGGGTAACCGGATCGGTCGCATTGGCAAACCAATCATTCGCGTTCAAAGCCGTGCCGTTATATCCGTAGGTCGCATTGCCGTGAAACGCGTTCGTTCCCGACTTCGTCGCGGCATTCATCTGAGCGGCTGCCTGGCGACCGTAGTCTGCCGTGTAGCCGTTTTCAACAACCGTGACTTCCTGCAATTCGTTCGAACCCAGTGTCAGGTTGCTGGCACCTGAGTTGTTCAGGTTCAGATACGGGTCCATATAGTCGTTGCCGTTCACCGTGAAAAGATTCGATGTGCTCGGCAGGCCGTTCGCAGAGAAGTTGCCATATCCTGCACCGTTGCTGACCACCACTCCCGGGGCCGTGTAGGCATAAGAAGTGATATCGCCGCCAGGAGCGGGCAGCGCTTTGAGCTGAGTTTCAGTGAAAGATGTGGAGGTGTCGGCATTTTCCGTCTGAAGCAACGGAGCGGCACCAGTGACCTCGACCACTTCGGAGCCAGCACCTAATTCCAACTTCACGTTTGCGGTCGTCACCTGACCGACTACGACAGTGATGTCCTGCTCCACCGTCTTGAAGTTCTTCATCTTGACTGCGAGCTTGTATTCACCCGGCTTCAAGAACGGAAAGCGGTAAAGTCCAGTAGAACCGGTAGTGATCGTTTGAACTGATCCATCCGCAAGGCTCGTAACGGTCAAGGTTGCACCCGTAACGACCGCCCCTGAAGGATCGGTCACCGTTCCGGTGAGATCACCCGAAGTGACCGTTTGTGCAATCGCCTGGGTCATTAGCAGGCTTGCGACCAACAACCCGGCCAGTAGCAATTGCAGTTTAAATCGACTGCTCATGGAGACTCCTCCTCACGCCTTTAAGTGACGTAATCTGCTTTAAGAACTTGTGGGCGCCGCTTTACTGCTGCCCTGGGAATGCGGCGACACTCGGACCTGACTTTACGAGAACCAACAAATTGTGAGAACCGTGTGTGTAGAGCACTTGTCTCGCCAGAGTGCCAAATCGTTTAAGCGATTGATAATAAAAGACATAATGGCAATAGAAGGCTCGAAACAACTCGCGACAATATGGTTTCTCATATGGCCTCGATGGGCATTTGTATAGATTTGTCAGTAGACGTTCTGTTTCGGAATGAGGGATTTCGACGGGTTTTTGGGGGCGAACGTCTTAGGGGCGGCGGTGGGATGCGCGTTTGACGGGGCGTTGGGCAACCTCTCCGGGCGCCAGGACTCGCCGCACAATCGGCGTATTCAATTTGTACTTGCGGTCGCTGACATTGCCCGCATCGTCCTTGACGTGCAGGATGAATACCGGCAGCGTCCCTTCCTTGTCGAAGTCTTCTTTCGTGACCGTCACCGGAAGCACGCCGTTGAGGCCGTGCTCGCGGTAAGCAGTTTCATAGCGGTGCTTCTTCAAATTCCAGGTGAAGACTCGCACCTGATCGTAGTCGTAGTCCAGTCCGTCGTGCGGCTCAGTCAGGATGCACACGTATTGCGGAACGTCTTTCGTGACGCCCTTGTCGTTGTCTTGAACCTGATTGAGAACGAAGAAGGCGACGAAGCGCTGGCCCTCGGCGTACTGCGCAATGTCGAGCGGAACATCGACATCGACCATGCGCGCCAGCACCCAACCCACGCGGCCCTGATCGTCGCGCACCAGCCACCAGTCTTCCAGGACCGGTCCGGCCGGCGCTTTTCCAGCTCTCGGATTCGTCGACACACTGAGAGGTTTCGCCGGAGGCACCGCCCCCGTTTGCTTCTCGGCCGTCGCGCGTTTCAGGATCGAAACTTTCGCTCCCGAAGCCAACTGGTAGAGGTGATCCGTTTCACGCCCGGGTGTAATGTGCAGGTTGGTCTCGTTGCGAAGAGTTCCCGGCGCCTGGATCGGATCGTCGCGGTTATCCTGCGTCAGCTTTTGCAGGCCGTCGAATGTTTTCTGGTCAACCAGGAACCGTTGCTCGATCCAGCCCTCGAGGCCACCGGCTGTGCGTACGCGGGCAAAACGCTTCTCCCGCTCCATCACCTCAACCCGCTCCCCATTCTTCACGGTGCCGACGCGGTTATAGATCGCGGCCACCTGATCGCGCAGCGCTGCTTGTGGGGCCGATACATAAGCGACTTCCAGCACGCGGTGACGCCCGCGCCCGCATCCGCCCAACAGCAGCAGCATGGCTGCCGCCGGCAAGAAACAGCGCAGACGGAATGAGGCCCGGAGGGTCACGATATGCAGGAGAACTTCCTACTATAGCGCGTCACCGGTAACTCCCTTCAGCACGAAGGTGTTGGGTTCGACACTCCCCGGAGGATCATCTGCCCCCAAGACATTCGCCGCCCGCTTCGGTTACGATAAATACATCGCGGATACTGGAAATGGCTGCGAAATCCGCATCGAATCAAGGGACCGTTGGGGGACACAACCGCATCATGAAACCAGCATTGAAAATCCGTTTTGCGCTTGTTATGGCGCTTTTCCTCGCCATTTGCGGCATCGCTTCGGCAGCCGCCCAGGAGACGGCGGAGACCGTGTTGCGTCCGCCCAAAGGATCGCAGGTCGCGATCGTGGTTTTTGAAGACCTGCAGTGCCCCATGTGCCGCCGCACCGCCCCCCTGGTCGAGCAGGCCTCGAAGACGTACAAAATTCCAGTCGTGCGGCATGACTTCCCCCTGCCCATGCATAACTGGTCGTACCAGGCGGCCGTGATGGCGCGCTACTTCGACACGCATTCGAAGGCGTTGGGAAACGAGTTTCGCGATTACATCTTCGAAAACCAGTTTGAGATCACGCCCCAAGGGCTGCGCGGATACGCAGAGAAATTCGCCGCCGCGCACAAGGTGGACTTTCCTTTCGTCATCGATCCGAACGGCAAGCTCGCCGCCGAAGTCAATGCCGACCGCGATCTCGGCAATGCCATCAAGCTGAGCCACACGCCCACCGTTTATGTGGTCAGCAGCCGCAATCCCAGCAAGCCCTACATCGAGGTGAAGGACAACTCCCAGCTTTACTCCACCATTGATGCGATGATGAAAGACTAAGGAATTTCGCCGATTGCCGATTTGCGATGGTTGATTGCGGATCGGCGATGACTGAGCTCGGTAGCGCCCAATTGAAAAGCCCCATTGCCTGCGAGGCGAATGGGGCTTTCGTGTTCTGGACTCGAAGAGCTTATCCGTTGACGGTCAGTTGCGCCGAAACCTGCTGCGTGCCGGTGTAGCCCGAGTACGTCACGACGATCGTATAGACCTGGGAGGTTCCCGACGGGACCAGGCCCGTCGCAGGCGTGCACTCCTGGAAGCCGCTGGTCGAGTTATACGCACAGGGAATTTCTCCTGCCGTGATGGGCGTTCCGTTCTGTTCCGCCGTCAGCGTCACCAGTGGAGTCAGATCGGTAGTGCCGGACATGATCTTAAACTGCGCGACCGCGCTGCCGGTGTCGGTAACGGAAGTCGAACTCGGCGTAATCGTCATGGTGGTGACGGTCGTGGCAACCGTGACCGACGTCGTCCCGGTGACCGCACCCGACTGAGCCGTGACCGTCGAACTGCCGTTCGATACACCCGTCACAAGGCCCGTGCTGCTGATAGTGATAACGGTGCCGCCTGAACTCTCCGACCAGCAGACGGTGTTGTTGGCGCAGCTCGAGCCCGCCTTCAACGTCTGCGTGCTGTTATCGCTGAAGGTACCCGTCGCATACATCTGCGTGGTCTGGGTCACCGAGAGAGTCGGGGTGGTCGGGCTCACCGTAATCGTGGAGAGCGTCGGGTTCACGAAAAATCCCCTGCAGCTTACGGCCAAAGCCAAGGTCGCGAGCGCGGCAAGCGCGCCAATCAATCGTAGTTGAGACTTCTTCGAGGACATGAGTGTAAGGCTCCTTGGCAGCCAGCCCTGGCTATGTTGCTGCTTCGCCAATCGTTGACGCCGTCAGATTTCGAAAATTTTAGCAGAGAAGATTTCCGCTTCCTCGACACGATGGTACTTGGACTGAGGTCCGGACACCTTTTCGCCGCAACCACACACGCCGCCCCGACATACCATCCCTTATGCACCAGAACGAACAGTCGAGCGCAGCTTGCGCCTGAAAATTTGATACGCAGCAGAATTTTGGGGAGGGACCTGCCGATGATGCATGCCGGAGCGGCACTGGCCGCTCCCTACGGCACCATACCGGCATGATCAAGCATTGTCCAGAGTCTCGCTTTACAATTTGCGCCAGCGCAAAGAGTAGACCGGAACTTCCACTCTAAAAACTTTACATTTATCCCCGGAATCGAACTCTTAACCCCACCCGCCCTGACGGCAGAAATTAGTCTTAAGCCAACTGCTTGGCGCTTTCAAAATCCTATCGGTTCCGATGCTCCCCTCTCGGAGGATTCTGCTTCTTCGCTGGAGGCGGACTCGATTTATGCTGCTGCGGGGCCGGATTGTGGCTCGCCGGCGCCGGATTCGACTTCGGCGCACTCGACGGCTCACTCTGACGATTGCCGTCCCCATACCCCGAATTCGATCCACCTCTGCTTTGCGAGGTTTTCGAACTCGGTGGTGTGAACGGGCGGAAGCCGTCATTGGATTTCCCACTCGCCGAGCCGTTGCCCGGTCGATTCGTGCCCGGCGCGGGCCCGCGCGCTTCCTTCGGCGACATTGCGGGAGCATGATACGGCGCGCCTGCGTTGCGGGCCGGAATCGCGGAACGGCTGCTGAAGTCGCCAGCTTTCGCCGTAGCCGCAATCGCTGGTTTGCCCTGGTTTACGCTCGCAAAATTCTCCCGAGTCTGGCTGGCCACGTGTTCATGCTGCGTCTGCGCAGCCAGTGCCGCTGTGTGCTGATCGTGCTCCGCGAGGCGCTCTTGCGGCGTGGGCTCGGCTTTCACGCCGCCCTCTCCGCCGTTGTAGCTGACATTGTTCACGGTCGTGTTATTCACAACCACCGTCTTGGTATAGACATTGGTCACGCTGGTGACGCTGACATTGGTGACCGAGCGGTTGTAATAAAACGCGCCGCCGCGCCATTCGCCGCCCACAAAGCCCACGCCGCCGTAGCCGAATCCATAATTAATTCCGCCATAGAAACCGATGTGTGGCCCCCAATACCCTGCATGCCAGACATAGAGTCCGCCACCCCATCCCCAGTAGCCCGGAGTCCAGAGCATTCCGACGGGAGCGAATACCCACGTTCCCGGCACCCAGTAATACCCATCATCGTCGTTCCAACCCCAGTAGCCGGGCGTCCATATGTAGCCGGGTCCCGGGCAGATCGGTTGCGCGTATACCGGCAGCGCAGGAGGAGCAACCCGCACCGAGATCCCCACCGCAATCTGCCCAAACGACGCCGCCGAAAATGTAAACAGGAGCACTCCCAGCAACATCCGCCGGGCCATGGAACAAGTGCAGAGCATGACAAATACCCCCTGGGGTCACGAGGCCGGGCGCGCCAACATAAACCTGCAAACAGGTCAGCAGAGGACACTCGGCTCGTTCAAACTTTCCGGTGTAAACACCGGATGTTCGAGGATGTTGCGGGAGAAAGACGGGACCGGACGGCCCGCCGCAATCAGAAGTTGCGGTACCAGTGAGCTTTCGAGATTTGCGGATACTGAAACGCGGGGGGTGCTAGTTGATCTTCCGGGCGCGCGCGATGCGCTCATCAATGGGCTTGCGTCCGGCAAAACCTTCCTCAGTGCCGTGCCAGTGCGTGATCATTTTTTCACCCAGCTTCCAGCACAACAGGATGACCTGTCCCTCGACGACGCAAGGAAAATCGAGCAGGCCAATATCGAGATCCTTCACCTGCACGCCGATCGAATCGATCTCTGCCAGGGCGTCCTTGGCGCGCTGCTCCGCCTTGGTGCGCTCCGCCTTCCGCTTCGCGATCGGTACGACGTCGACATGCGTGCCGCCGTTCAGAAAAATGCGGTGGCTCAACGTCTGCTGCTCCGCTTCCACTTCCTCAATCAGTTGCTTCGCTTTAATCGCGGTGCGCAGCAGAGATTCCAGTACGGGCAGAAGCGATTGCGCTTCATCAAGCGTAAAAGTTCGATCTGACATGTGTAGTTCTATTTTAACTCGGAAAGGCGGAAGGCAGGGGTCAAGGTCAAGGGATGATGGTCCGCTTCTCGGGCCAGGAACTTGGCTTACCTACATTCGCATCGAGCATCGAGAGTCGAATGCCCTGTTCGAAGACCCCACCGAGTCGCTGACCGCTGACCGTCAATACGGAATGATCACGCTGTCGATAACGTGGATGACGCCGTTGGAACAGGCAATGTCCGTCTGGATAATCTTGGCCTGATCCACCATCACCCTGCCGCCCCTCGCCACGATCCTCACCTTTTCTCCATTGACCGTCTTCGCTTCTCGCAGCTTCACCACTTCCCTCGCCGTCACGCGCCCCGGAACCACATGATAGGTCAGAACCGAGACCAGCCGTGCGCGGTTGGCGGGCTTGAGGAGTTCTGCCACCGTTCCCGCCGGCAACTTGGCAAAGGCTTCGTCGGTGGGAGCGAATACCGTGAACGGTCCCGTGCCTTTGAGGGTGTCGACGAGATCTGCTGCCTTCAGGGCCGCTGCAAGAGTTTTCAAATTGCCGGCCGCAATTGCGGTCGAAACAATGTCCTTTCGAGATTGAGGCACGGTGCCAGAGCTTGCCGCTGCGGCAAACACAATCAGACACAAGGCGACAGGCAGAATTCTTTTAGAGCTCCAGATGGCTGCTGAGGGTGGCAGGGCGTTCATTCATGATTAGCATAAAAAGAAAATACATTTGATAGCAGAGAAAACAGTCTCGGAGGCAACTTGATTTTCATCTCAGTCGAGAAGCCCAGGGAGACGAGGATTCGGGTGAAAACAGGGGTGTGCCTGGTTCTAGTGACTTCTTCCGCGGGAGGGATCGGCTGAAGTAGCAGCGCTGACGTCGACATATACACCGGCCAGGTTTGGCGGATAGCAGTTGCCATCGCGGGCGTAGCGGGTACAATGCGCGGCGACATCTTTGCGTTCTGGAGATTGCGCGAACTGCCAGACTTCAGCAAAGCCAACTCCGCTCCGCCTCGGATCGGGAACCTCACGGGGAAACGCGCATCCGGGCGAAGGCGGACATGCATCATTCGTCACCCAGTAAGTGATGTTGCGGCCGCCAGCAGCCGCGCGAATGTCGTCGGCGGTGACAACATGATTGGAGTCGGTCGACACCATTCCAGAGCAGTAAATTCCGGCGCGAAATCCAGCGGCGGTCACCGTGTCCACCCACGCAAAGATGTATGCCTTCTGCTCCGGCAACATGACGCCGCCCTGCTCCTGATCAAGGAAGATGATGGTCGCCGCGGCAAAACCTTCGCGCCGCGCCGCCGCCGCAGCATTCGCACCATCGGATTTTCCCAGCCTTGCGGCATTCGTCTCCGATTTCAATTCAGCATAAAGCCGTCCGTTGAACAGCACTAGAAATCCGAAGCCTGCAGCGTCCACGGTCGCGCGGTGTCCCACCCACGTGTTCTCGCGCTCGCCGGGAGGATTGTTCAGCCAGTACCCGGCATAGGTGAAGGTCTGACGCAAAGCTTTCAAGTTCGCATCGCCGGGATACACGTTGCGGTCGAACCCGAGATAAGAGGATTGAGCTGCGGCCAGCCCTGCAACCATTACCAGAGCTAAAAAACTGAGGATTTGCCTTGGGAAGAGCGGCATGGGCACGCAATCGTACTAACAAATTAAAGACGCACTGCGGATACACAAACTACCCGCCGATATGAACCATCGTTCGAGATGCCGGCACGAAATCCGGCTCGCCAATGTGGTGGCGCTCTTCTTTTTTCTCCACCACGCCGCGGATGAACTCCGCGAGCTCGTCGTCGCTCGCACCGCGCCGCATCACGGCATGGAGATCATGGTCCCACACCGAAAACAGGCAAGTCCGGATTTTGCCATCGCTCGTAATACGAATGCGGCTGCAATGCCCGCAAAAGGGATGCGAAACCGGCGCGATGATCCCGATCTCGCCGACGCCATCGTCGAAACGGTAGCGCCGGGCGGTCTCCGACCGTTCATGCGGAATTTCCACCAGCGGCCGGTACTCGCCCATGCGCGCCAGAATTTCATCGAGCGTAACCACCGTCGAGCGCGACCAGACGCGGTCCTCCTCCAGCGGCATGAACTCGATGAAGCGCACGATCACGCCCTCTTCGCGGGCAAACATTCCGAACGGGATGACCTGGTCTTCGTTAAATCCGCGCAGCAGAACGCAGTTGACCTTTACCGGGCCGAGGCCCACTTTTCGCGCGCTTCGAATACCCGCCAGAACGTTATCGAACCCGGAGGGAACGCGCGTGATACGGGCAAAGCGGTCGGGATCGACCGCGTCCATCGACACCGTCACGCGCGTCAGCCCCGCATCCTTCAGCGCCTGTGCCTTATCGGCCAGCAGATGCCCGTTGGTGGTCAGCGCAATATCGAGAGGCTGGTCAACGCTGTTCTTGCCGCCGCCAGAAGATCCCTGGTAGGGCGCGGCTTTAGCCGTGCCGTTACCGCCGCCATAAGATTGGGCCTTTAGCCCCTGGGGTTTCAGCTTCGCCAACTCCCGCACAAAATTCACAACTCCATTTCGCAACAACGGCTCGCCGCCAGTCAGACGAACCTTCGTCACGCCCATCCCGACCAGCACCCGCGCCATGCGCAAATAATCTTCGAATGGCAGATCGCCATAGAGCGCCCCTTCGTTTCCCGTCCGGCAGTAAACGCACTTGTAGTTGCATCGATCCGTGATGGAGATCCGCAGATCAGTGATCGCGCGTCCGAATTTGTCGTGAAGGAGCACAGTCGTTCGAAAATCGTCGTTGGCCGTCAGTCGTTCGTCGCCAGCCACCACCGAAGCGCCAGCGAACGACCATCGACGATCAGCCAATGACGATTGGAAAAATCGATATCCCCTGAAGGCAAAAACCCGTCGGAAACTTCTCTCTTGATTATAGATGCCCGCCGAACCGGGCGCGCCTCTCGAAATCTCGCTGCCCGGGACGGGCCCGGAGAAGGCCCTACTTCTCCGCCATTGCAATCGCCGCTTCGGCAAGAGGCGCCATGATCTTGTAGCCATCGGCATTCGGATGCAGTCCGTCGTTGGCCAATTCCTTCTTCATCAGCCCTTTGTCATCGACTACAGCCGAGAAGTAGTCCAGGTAAACGTCGCCACTGCCGGTGCAATATCCCTTCAGCCATTCGTTCACTGCAAGAATTCTCGCCATGGGTCGCTGCGCGAAAAAGTCCTTCGAACGGTCCGTATAGTTGTGTACCGGCAGAATTGAGGAGAACACGACGCGAATTCCATGAGCACGCGCCAGTTCAGCCATAGAAGCCAAATCGGCCTCGATGTCCTCGTTGCGCATCGGCCCGGTATTGCCCGCGATGTCGTTGGTCCCAGCGAGAATCACAACGACTCTGGGATGCAGATCGATAACATCCTGACGAAAGCGCACCAGCATCTGTGGCGTAGTCTGGCCGCCGATGCCGCGGTTGATGTACGGTTTCCCCGGGAAAGACTCCGCGAGTTTCCATGCGTCGGTGATCGAGTCGCCGAAAAACACGACGCGGTCCTCGCCCGCTGCGGGCGCAGCCAGCCCAGCATTGGCATCGCGATAACGCGAAAGCTGCCCGAAATCGTCTGTGAATGTAGCGATCTGCGAAGCCCGGAAGTGATCAAGGCCGGGAAAGCCCGTCGAGGGAATGGAGGGAGCGGGCGGTGCCGATTGTTGCGCGACCGAACAAAGGCCCCAAAGAAGTAAGATCAATACGCTCCAGCCGATTCTCATCCGAGTCACCTAGTGTTTTTCGCAAGCCAACGAAAGCAACGCTGCGATTTTATCGCAGGTGATCCTCTCCTCAATTTGCAAGGCTAAGTATGAGAACCGCCGGCGTCCGGCGTCTCCCTCAAGCTGTTAGACTGTCCCAGTTATCCGGAGCTTTTTCTTATGAACTGGACGGGACGTGTCGTCCTGCTGCTTGCCATCCTTACTTCTCTATTTTTCTTCTGGCGTAAATTTGGCCGGGTCCTCCGCATCATCCGCGAATCAAAGCCGGACGCCGATTTCCAGTTGCGCCCCATCGGCCCCCGCATCCGAAAAGTCCTTTGGGAGGTTGGTGCGCAAGGTCTCGTGATCGCTCAGCGCCCTCTGCCCGGCCTGGCCCATGCTCTGGTGTTCTGGGGCTTCTGTGCATTCGGCCTGATCACCGTCAACCATATCGCCAGTGCGTTTGGCCTCGGATTCCTCGCGAATAGCGGCTTCGGGCGCATCTACTTCTGGTTTGCCGGAGCGTTCGCGGTCGCCGTCGCCATTTCGATCGCGGGCCTTGCCTTCCGCCGATTCGTGATCCGCCCAAAATGGCTCGAACCGCTCTCGCCCGAGTCGGGACTGATTGCGTTCCTCATCTTCGCGCTGATGATCACATACCTCGCCCAGTTTCTCGTATCCGATGGGACAACGAGCGCGTTACTGCTCTGGTGGGCGCACACAGCGGTGCTGCTGGTCTTTCTGCCGCTGATTCCCAAGACCAAGCACATGCACCTGGTGCTCAGTCCTTTCACCATATTTCTGAAGCGTGACGGATTCAGCAAAATCCCGCCACTCGTGGGCGACGAGGATTTCGGGCTCATCAACGGCAAAGACATCACCCAGGTCGCCAGCCTGCAGGCCTACACCTGCGTGGAGTGCGGCCGTTGCACCGAGCACTGCCCCGCGAACAACACCGGAAAGATTCTGAACCCGAAAGAAATCATCCTCGGGGCGCGACACTACCTGAACGAATTCGGACCCAAGAGCGAGGAACCGCTGCTCGGCAAGCACGAATCGATGGAAGCCACCTTCCAGTGCACGACCTGCGGCGCCTGCGAATACCAGTGCCCTGTGGGCATTCAGCATTTGCCGATCATCGTCGGACTGCGCCGCGGCGCGGTGAACACCGGGAAGTGGGAAGACTCCCACGGCAGCGAACTGTTCGTCACCCTCGAGCGCAACGGCAACGTGCTCGGCTTTCCGCCCTCCGAGCGGCAGAAATTTATCGAGAAGAACAATCTTCCTTACTACGACGGCACGCAGGAGTATTGCCTGTGGATGGGTTGCCTCGGCTCCTACGATCCGAACGGCCGAAAGATTGTCCTCGCCCTCGCCGAAGTACTGCGTTACCTCGGCGTAAGCTTCGGCGTCTTGAAGCAGGAGAAGTGCTCAGGCGATCCCGTGCGGCGTCTCGGCAACGATTACTTGTTCGGCGAGTTGGCGCAGCAGAATCTGGAGCACATCAACGAAAGCAAAGTGACAAAGATGGTCTCGATCTGCCCACACTGCGTGCGCACTCTCGGCACTGACTGGAAAGAGCACGGTGCCAATATCGCGATCGAGCATCACACGGAACTGCTGGCGCGCCTGCAGGACAAGCTTCCCGCCAACCGCGGCGGACAAGATGTCGTCTTCCACGACGCCTGCTACCTGGGACGCTATCGCGGTGTTTACGATCAGCCGCGCGACGTGATCGCGCGCTTCGGCAACGTCGTCGATCCACCCCGTGCCCGCGAACGCGGATTCTGCTGTGGTGGAGGCGGAGGATTGATGTTCCTCGGCGAAGAGACCGGCAAGCGAGTGAACGTTGAACGCGCCCAGGAACTTGCAGCGACAGGCGCAAAAGTTGTGGCTGCGGCGTGTCCGTTCTGCAATTCCATGCTGCGCGACGGATTGGCGGCGAATTCAGCGAATCCGCCAGAACTGATGGATGTAGTCCAGATCGCGGCGGCGGCAATCGCAGCGGCAGGCTCGGAAAAAACAACCGGAAATTGACGCGCTCCCGCAAATTGCCGCTCGCACAAAAACTAAGGCGGCGGTTAAGACGAAGGACCCGTCCTGACCGCCGCCAAACTTAAACTCGGTGTCCCGAGTTCCCTCTTACATCACATCGTTGCGCTTGCGCAGAAACGCGGGCACGTCCAGATCATCCTGCTCGAAGTTAGCCGCCATCGCGCCACGCATCGTTTCGAGCGTGATCGCCTCCGGCCCTCGATCGGAGACCTGCAACCCCGCCGGCGCCGCCTCTTCCACAAAAGCAGCCTCCGCCATCATCGCCGGCTGCGGCTCAGCTGCCATGATGTGTTCCGGCGTGGGCTCGCGATCTTCCGGATAGTCCATGGCGTTATCATGCTCCATTGCAAACGAATTCCGCTTCTCCTGGTGCCGCTGGCGCCCGCTCGTGACATCGCGGAATCCGGTGGCGATTACCGTAATCTTCACCGCGTCCTTCATCTTCTCGTCGAGTACCGCGCCGAAGATGATGTTCGCATCTTCGTGCGCCGCGCCCTGGATGATCGAGCACGCCTGCTGTACTTCCGCCAGCTTCAGCGAAGCCGAGCCGGTGATGTTAATCAGAATCCCGCGCGCCCCGTCAATCGCGCCTGCTTCGAGCAACGGCGACGCGATGGCGCGTTGCGCGGCCTCAATCGTCCGTTTCGCCCCCGACGCTGCCGCTGTACCCATCACCGCGTATCCCATGCCCGACATGATCGTCTTCACATCGGCAAAATCGCGGTTGATGATGCCGGGAATCGTGATGATGTCGGAAATCCCCTGCACGCCCTGCCGCAGAATGTCGTCGGCAATACGGAACGACTCGAAGAATCCGGCATCCTCCGCCACCGCCAGCAGCTTTTCGTTCGGAATCACGATCGTCGTGTCGACCGACTCCATCAGCTCCGAGATGCCCCGCTCGGCTTGCTGCATGCGCCGCTTGCCCTCGAAGGAGAAGGGCTTGGTCACCACAGCGACCGTGAGCGCGCCCATCTCGCTGGCCAGCGACGCGATGATTGGCGCCGCCCCCGTGCCCGTGCCGCCGCCCAGGCCGGTCGTCACGAATACCATGTCTGCGCCTTCCAGCGCTTCGATGATCTTGTCGGAATCCTCCAGCGCCGCCTTGCGCCCGACTTCCGGATTCGCACCGGCACCCAGTCCATTCGTCAGCTTCACTCCTAATTGCAGCTTGACCGGCGCATGCGACATGCGCAGCGCCTGCAGGTCGGTATTGGCGACGATGAACTCGATGCCCTCCACGCCGGCATCGATCATGCGGTTCACCGCGTTGCCGCCGCCTCCACCCACGCCGATGACTTTGATCTTGGCGTCGTTCTTCGGTTCTTCGTTAAAGCTGATGCGAATGGCTTCTTTGCTCATGTGTCGCCGCCTGATTTGAATTTGCTTACTACTTGCTCCCGTGCTCGAACCTGCCAAGGGGATCAGGGATCACGGGCCAGGGGTCGACAAGAATGTTGCAACCGACCCCTGATCCCTGGCCCCTGATCCCTGCCTTCTAAGCCCCTTTCCCTACTAACATCGCTTTCAATCTCGATCCCAACCCGCTCTCTTGTAGTCCGCGCGCGATGCGCGCTCGCTGCCCGTAATTGACCATGCCCAGTACGGTGGCAAATTCCGGCTCCGAGAGCGTTGAAGGCATCTTCGCCAGTGGCGCCGGCCAGGAGAGCCGCACCGCCCGCCGCAGCACCGACTCCGCCACATCGAAAATCCCCGGCAGTCGTGATGCCCCTCCGGTTAGCACGATGCCCGCGATGCAGACGTCGTACATGCCGCTCTGCCGCAGGGCGTCGCGCATCATCTCGAACAGTTCGCGGGCCCGGGGCTCCAGGATCTCCGCCACCAATCTCTGCGAGAGCAGCCGCGACGGCCGGTCGCCCACTGACGGCACCTCCACTTCATTGCCTTCGGGAATCAGCGTCACAATCGCGTTGCCGTAAATTTTCTTGATATTCTCCGCTTCCGCCAGTGGCGTGCACATTCCAACTGACAGATCACTGGTGAAGTGATCTCCACCCACAGGAATCACTCCCGTGTACGCCACAGCACCCTGCTGAAACACGATCAGCTCGGTTGATCCCGCACCGATGTCGGCGAGACATATACCCAGCTCGCGCTCATCGGCACGCAGCACCGAATCCGCCGCGGCCAGCGGCTCGAACACCGTGTCGTCGACGTGTACGCCGGCCTTGTTTACGGCGGTGATCACGTTCTGCGTCGCGCTGGTCGCGGCGGTCACCATGTGAACGCGCACCTCGAGTTTCGCCGCCATCATGCCCATGGGGTCGTGGACGCCGGGCTGATCATCGAGGATGAACTCCTGTGGCAACAAGTGAAGGATCTCCCGGTCCGCCGGCAGCGAAATCGCGCGCGCGTGCTCCACCGCCTGCTTGATCTCGTCACGCCCGATCTCGCGCGGACGCGTGCCCAGCGTGATGCCGCCATGGCTATTCACGCCACGCACATGCGCGCCCCCGATTCCGATGATGGCGTGCTCGATCGCCGCTCCAGCGCTATCTTCGGCGGCCTCCACCGCTTTTTGGATCGCCGCCACCGCCTTGTCGAGCTCGACGATCACGCCCTTGCGCGATCCGCGTGAGTCCGCCAGTCCGTGCCCGCGGTAACGCAGCCCGCTGTCGGTCATCTCGGCCATCAACGCGCACGTCTTCGCGCTGCCTACGTCAATCGCCGTTAAGAAACTACCCTGCTGGTTCGCCATGCTTGTTCAGTTTCAACCCTCAGAAACGCCCCTTGTCATCCTGACGCGGTCGTGTCCCGCCAGAGGATCTATGCAGTCCCTACTCCCCCGGGCCGCCAGCCGGCTTCACAATCGCCGGACTCGGCTTCGGCGAGGTCGCCACCGGAGCGGCCGCCTTCCGTGTCGCCTTCGTAGCGCCGGCCTCGGGCCGGCTGTGTTTCGCCCGCACCGTCCGATGCGACGCAGCCGCAGCCGTTTTCCCGGCAACACTCTTCGCCTTCGCCGGCTTCTTCACCGCCGCCGGCTTTCCGCTCAGCGTCTGCGGCGACAACTCGAATGCTGGCTTGGGAATCGTCTTGTCGTGCGGATCGATCTTCGTCACCAGCGCCGCCGGCTTCACTCCTGCGGCCGCTGCGGCCTTTGCCGCCGCCGCGCTCAGCACCGGCGGCTTCGGCTTCCCTTCCATATCGGGATTCACGATGACCTGGTTTTCATAACGCAGGTTCACCGACACCAGCTTCTGGAACTGCTGCCTCCACTCCTGCACGTGCGTCACGTAAATCTTGTAGCGCTTCAGGTAATCGACCGACCCTAACTCCACCAGCACATCGCCGGCCGGATCGTTCACCCGCACCTTCAGATCGTCAAGGTCCGACACATCTACTTCGCTGAGCTCCTGCGAATAATGGGCTCCACTCGAGTCCAGGTCGCGCACCAGTTGGTTGTACGCTTTCATGCGCGGAGCCCGCGTCGAGAGCGGCTCGCCCGGATACATCCCCAGAATCACCGGGAACGAATACTTGTGGTTGTGCGGCAGCTCCATCAGCGTGCCGCCGGCATCAATCAGTGAAATGCGCGAGCCTACGCGCGCAAACGCAACCGGCGTGCGCTCATGAATATCGATCTTCAGGCGGTTGGGAACGAAGCGCATCACGCTTGCCGACTCCACCCATGGAATCTGTTCGAGCTGCGCCTTCTGTTGCGACAGCGGAATGAAGAAGATGTTGCGGCCGATGTCGGCGCCCATCACCTCCATCACCTGCGCGCGCGTCACATTCTGCATGCCCGCGATTTCAATGTCGTCGCTCGACTGCAACCGGAAACGCCACGAGTGCTCGCCGTAGCTGTATATGCCGCCCGCGATCAGCGCGACCACCATGGCCACGGCACCGAGCGCAGAAGCCCACAGCAGCCAGTGTGCGGTTTTCTTGGGCAGTGAAGTGCGGCGCGCGGAGACACGCTTTTGCGCCCGCAGAAAGGGAGATCCCTCGTCGACGTCCAGATCCACCAGCCGCGCGTCATCCAGATCTTCGCGCGAGGGGGCGGGTGTCGCCGGCGGAGCATAGACGCGCTCTTCCGGCGCTGGATACAACTCCTCCTGCAAGATGGTGGGACTTTTCCGCGCCATCAATCAGGGTTGTCGACAGGAATCGCTGAGCCTTTTCACTATAACGGCATTTTGATGAGCGCCATAGCGAAAAAATAAGAGGTTTTGCACAGCCAGGAATCCCGATCGGCACCGGCACGAAAGCGCCACCACGCATGCATCGACAGCCGCCTTCGGCTGCCCCGTCGAGCAAAGCGAGACGGCCAGTCCACGAAGAATCCGCTTCAGGAGGAATGGCGAAATGTTAGGGGCAGCCCGGGAAGATCAGCGCTGCGGCCGACAAAAAAATGGGGGCGCAGCTTCCTTCCCGCGCCCCGTTCCAGGAGGCTGAATGAATAAAGATGCCGATGAAGATGAAAAAAAACTCTCTATACCGGACCCGCGCTCATCCCGGGGATGTGAATCGCCGGAGCCGGAATATTCACGACCGGCATCCGCTGTACGTTCAGGTGAATCCGCGGACACTGCCCTGTCCTCATCACGCGCACATCCGCCGGAGTCAGTCCGACCAGCGCTACCCGCAACCGCGCCGACTGCGCGGCCAATTCGTTCTCGATTACGACCCGCTGCCCTTCCATGCGCTCCAGCGCTGCCTGTCGGCGGTCCGATAATGCCTGCACCTGGTCGGTAACCGCCTCTTCCTGGTCCGCGAGGACTTCCATGCGGTCGAAATTCATCTCCGAACCCTGCATCTTCGCCTGCACCCGGGCCAAAGCGTTCGTCAGCGGACACGACGTTCCGTCGTTATGGGCCGCAATGATCCGCGCCTCGGTCAGGAACCGGTCAGCATGGCCGGAGGCCAGAGCCAACACCGCCGCGGTGTTGTGTTCGATCCGGTGGGCCACGTGATGGGCCATTTCGAGGCCGCGATCGTGGTAACTGGCATTCAATCCGGCTGCCAGCACCCCCGCCACCAGCCATCCCCATGCTTGTGTTTTCATCGTCTTAACTCCGTATGTCAAATAGACGAGGGCACCGCAAAACCGTTAGCAATGGAAGATACGGAAGGGGAAAACAGAAAGTTCCCACAGGCTGGGCAATGGCTACGGCATGAACTGAAATTTCTCCGAAGGTTTCCCCTGTACCGACTCAACCGCGTCCACTGAGAACAGCTGGAACTGGCTGAATTTATGCGTCCGCTCGTAACGGTGCCCATGGTAGGCAAGATAAATATCCGTGCTCTCGGGCAGCCACAGCCGCACCTGCTTTTTTGGAAACTCGACCGGACCATAGTCGATGATCTGGTGCTCAAGCTCGAGATTGATTTGCGGAATGGGCGACATTAAGTCCGTTTCAATGCGCAGCACTTCACTACTGTCGCTCGCGATCCAGGCCCGGCCCTTCAGCCGCGGCAGAAAAAGCGTCCCCCCGGACCGCACTCCCATAAACGCATTCCCGGGATCGGCCTTCTCTTCAAAATGTATCTGCCACGCGGGCAACCCGCGCATCTCCGTCCGGCCTTCGCAATGAAAGTCGAAATTCGCCACGTGCGAGGGATGGAAGATCAGGGCAAAGCCGGCGATCCCCGAATCCAGAACGGCCGGCTGGCCTTCGCTGGGCCCCGTCCGGAACTCGTGCATGTGCGGATATCCCCGCGAAGCCTGCGTGATCTCCACCACGTAATTCCCGTCGCGTTCGCTCGACGAATGTTTCTTCCCATTCTTGTCCGTATCGGTCAACGCGATTCGCTCGCTGGCGCTGAACCGTTGCAGGTTCTCGATCATGTCTTCGGATCGATGGCTGGTTTCTTCCAGGATCTTCTCGAGCGGACAGGCCGTGCTCAGCACTGGAGGAATCCATTCGTCGATGTCGGCGGGCGCCCAGCGCTCGGCCGGAGCCCTCGCCGCATCGATCACCATGCGAACCTGCGGAGCATCGTCTTTTCCCGCGATCTGTTCCTCGACCTTTGCCAGCGCCTGCTGCGCCACGGCAATATCGTTGGCATCCTGCGCATGCTTCAGAAACTCGCGCAGCTGCACAGCTTCCCGTTCAGCGTCGCCCTTCGCCTCATAGATTTGCGCCAGCACGAAGTGCGCCCGAGGCTCCCGGTTCTCCTTGTCGATTTCGACCGCGCGCAGTCCGCTTCGCTCCGCCTCCGCCAGTTGATGCAGGTGCAGCAACGCGGCCGCGTGATATTCATGCGCCACCGCATTGCCCGCAGGATCAAGTTCCGTGGTCCGCGTCGTCAGTTTCAGCACCTCGTCCCAGGCGCTGTCCCGCGCCGCAATATCGGCGAGGCACAGATATGCGGGAATGTATGACGACTCCACCGCCGATCCCTGCAGGCACGCCCGGCGCGCTTCATCCGCTCGCTGCTCCCGGTCGAGCACCTGCCCCAGCGTCACCCACGCTGCCGCATACTTCGGAGACTGGATGACGGCTTTCCGCAGATGCTTCTCGGCCTCGGCATATTTCTTTTTGCCGAGCGCCGCGCAGGCCCGGTGATATTCCCATCGCGCCGCCGCCGATGCCTGCAGTTGCACCGTAGAAACGGACGGGCTGCTGGTCAGCGTCAGTGGCGGGAGCAGGCAGGTCTCATCGGCGCTGTCCGCTTGGGGATTGCCGGCAGGATTTCGCGGGTTATTCCGCTCCATCCGTTCAATCTCTGAGATGTTGGGCGGGAGGTGCTCATCGGGAGTCTGCTGCTCGGCATGGGTCGGAAGTTGCCCGGCAGACAACGCCGTCAGAACACTGACGACACCAACGACCAGCGTGATGTTTCGGAATCCGCGCGCGGGAATTGCGCGCGTTTGGCCCGATTGCGTTTTGCCCCAGACCGGCATGCCGACTCCTTCACGACAGCACCGGAGACCGATTACAAGATGTTCCAGGAACCCGCTGGACAACATCCGAAAAACGACAGGCCCGACTTCCTGGGAAAAAAGATACTCCGGTCCCAGAAACAGTCCAAGAGGATTCCACCGGGAACCGGCAATCAGGCGTGCGGCTGGCCGGCTCCGAACTAAGAAGCGGCTTTCCCCTGCAATCGTTCCAGAAGCATCGGCCCCAACTGCGACACGCTCCCCGCACCCAGAGTCAGGATCATGTCGCCCTCACGCGCACTGGCAGTGGCGCGATTCACGGCATCGGCGAATGAGCTCACATATTCGACATCCTTCCCGCTTGCCTGCCGAATCTTCTCCGCAAGAACTTCGCTAGTGATGCCGTCGATCGGCTTCTCGCTCGCTGCATAGATATCCAGCACAAACAGCGAATCGGCATCGGAGAACGCATGGGTGAATTCGTCCATCAGGTCCCGGGTACGGGTGAACCGGTGCGGCTGGAAGATCACATGAATCTTGCCGAATCCGCACGACCGCGCCGCCGCCAGCGTCGCCTTGATCTCCGTCGGATGGTGCCCGTAATCATCAATCACGCTGACGCCCGCCGCTCGGCCGCGCAACTGGAAGCGCCGATCCACCCCGCGGAACCGGTCGAGCGCTGCGCGAATGAATTCAAGATTGATGTCGAGCCCGACCCCCACCGCAATCGCCGCAGTCGCATTCAGCACGTTATGAAGCCCCGGCACGTGCAGCGTGAACTCCCCCAGGTCATGCTCGTGGAAGCGCACCTGGAATCTGCTAAGAGGCCGGGAGCTTTCCGAACCCGGCTGCCCCATTTCCCGGCCGCCCTCTGCACGAGAAGTGGGGGTTTTTATCAGGAAATCCGATCCCCTCTTTGTCCCATACGTCACCGTCCGCCGCTGCACCTCGGGCAGCAACCGCCGCAGCAGCGGATCGTCCCCGCACGCGACGATCATCCCGTAAAACGGCACGCGGTCCATAAATTCCAGAAACGTCTTCTTCACGTCGCGCATGTTGCGATAGCAATCCATGTGCTCGCGGTCAATGTTGGTCACGACCGACAAGATCGGCGACAGCTTCAGAAACGACCGGTCACTCTCATCCGCCTCCGCCACCAGATATTGCGACTTCCCCAGCCGCGCATTCGATCCCAAGGCATCGACGCGCCCGCCAACCACCACCGTCGGATCCAGGCCCCCGCCGGCAAGCACGGCCGCGACCATCGATGTGGTCGTGGTTTTCCCGTGCATGCCCGCGATCGCAATGCCGTACTTCAGCCGCATCAACTCGGCCAGCATCTCCGCCCGCTGAATCACGGGAACGTGGAGTTTGTGCGCCTCGGCAACTTCGGGATTCTCCTGAGCGATCGCGGAACTGGTTACGACGACCTCCGCCCCCGCGATATTCTCGGCACGATGTCCCTCAAACGTGGTTGCGCCCAACGACGCCAGCCGCTGTGTGACCGCCGAACTCTTCAGGTCCGACCCGGAAACCTTGTAGCCAAGGTTGAGCAGCACCTCGGCAATCCCGCTCATGCCGATGCCGCCAATACCCACGAAATGAATCCGCTGAATTTTCGCAAACATGGATGACAACTTTGGTAATTGAGTAATTTAGTAATTGGATAATCTTTTAATGCAAAAGCTATTCGGGATTTGCATTTCAAATTACCCAATCACAAAATTACAAAATTACCCGATTCCCCCGATCTTCGCCGCCATCGCTGCAATATCCCGCGCCGCATTGGGATGCGCCAGCGCCCGCGCCGCCTGGCTCATGCGCAGCAGCCGTTGCGGATCCTGCAGTAACGCCGCAATCGTTTCCGCCAGCCACACACCCTCGAGCTTCGATTCTTCAACCACAACCGCCGCGCCATGCTTCGCCAGCGCTTCCGCATTCACCCGCTGATGATCGTCCGCTGCGGTTGGAAGCGGCACGAATACGGCCGGTCTTCCCGCCGCCGCGATTTCCGCCACCGTGCTCGCGCCTGACCGGCACACTACCAGATCCGCCCGTGCAAACGCAGCCGGCATGTCCTCGATGAATTTGAATACCTCGAAGGTCAGCGGCGGCGACGAGCCCGAATTCTTCAAGGCCTCATACGCGATCAGCGCGGCATCATAGTCACGCTCCCCGGTCTGGTGGATCACGTGGATTCCCGGCGCCTCGCGATCAAGCATATGCAAGCAGCGGAACATTGCCGTGTTGATGGCATGGGCCCCCTGGCTCCCGCCGAAAACCAGAAGTGTGCCCCATTTTTCGCGCGCATTCTGCGCGAGCAGAGGAGGCTTCGCCGGAATCTCAAAAAAAGCCTGCCGCACGGGCACACCCGTCACTTCCGCATGTCGAAAAAATCGCGCCGTCTCCTCAAAGTGCACCGCCGCCCCGGAAACAAAGCGCGCCACCACGCGATTCGCGAATCCCGGCACGACATTCGGCTCAAACGCCAGCGTCGGGATGTGCTTCATCACTGCTGCGAGCATCGCCGGCCCTGAAGCGTATCCGCCGACGCCAATCACGACGTCAGGCGCGAATTCATTCAGCATGCGGCCCGCGTCCCAGATCGCCCGCGGCAGATCGAACGCCGTCTTCGCGCGCGTGAGCAGGCTGACATTTTTCAATGCTCCGACGCGCACCAGTTGCAGCGGATATCCCGCCGCGGGAACCAGCCGGTTCTCGATCCCGCGTGCTGTTCCGATGAACAGCACCTCCGCCGCATAGCTTTTCTTGAGTTCGTTGGCGATGGCCAGCGCCGGAATGACATGTCCGCCCGTCCCGCCCCCCGCCAGAATGGCCCGCATGCAGTGACTATAAATGGATGATCGAGCGAGAATAAGTCCATTCGTAGAGACGTTGCTCGCAACGTCTCTACTAAGACCTTCCTAGGTTTACCCGCAACTCACGGCTTCGCCAGCCTGGCGGGCAAAGGATTGTCCGGCCGCTCCGAATCCCAGAAGATCGAAACGATCCACCACCGCTTGCCGTCGTTCAACACCTGGAATGAATTCACACCGCGCGTGAATGGCTTATCCGACGGGCTGTGTCGCGATTCGTAGCTGCTAAGCACCTGCGTCATGCCGCCGAAACTTTCCGGCTTGTTCACAATCCCCTTTTCGTAGAAGCCTTCTTTCGCAAACACCACGCCCGCGTCGCGGACAAACTCGTCGACGCCCCACGAAATCACGTAAGTCGACCCGTCGGGTGCCTTGCCCACTTCAGTGAAGCGCGCCTGCGGGAGGAACAATGAGCGGAAGCGGCTCCAGTCGCGGTCGCCCGCCGGCCCGGAGATCACGTCGTAGGCGGCATGCACAATCGCTTCCGACGATTTGACGTCTTCCGCCTTCGGCGCCGGAACTTTCGCCGCCAATTCTGCCGGAGAGAAGATCGGGGTCGAGGGCGGCATCTGCGGTTGCTGGTCAGAGTCAGCCTTCTGCGCCCATCCGGCAATCGCGCCGGCGGCCATCATCAAACAAAAAGCAATCTTGACTGAAGAATTCATGAACCCCCAATCGTAGAGACGTTGCGCGAGCGTCTCTCCACCACCTCAGATTTAATGACACCCGTCCCGTGACTCTGAACCGGCACGTACGTTTTTATCAGACGACCAGGGTTGCCCGCCTGCGCGAGCGCCATGCCCGGAAAAGAGCTCATCGACGCCCACCGGGACGAAGTAATAACATATGTTATTACCTATGGTGACTCTCAAGCTCCGCCAAATCGGCAATTCGTTGGGTTTTGTCCTTCCGAAAGAAGCGGTCGCGCGCCTCAAAATCGAAGAAGGCGACGTAATCTACCTGACGGAATCTGCCGACGGATACCGCATCAGTCCCTACGATCCCGCCTTCGAGAAACAGATGCAGGCCGCCGAGCGCATCATGAAGAAACGCCGCAACGTCCTGCGCGCTTTGGCCAAGTAGCAGTGCGCTGGACCTGGGTCGCGGACAGCGTAGTACTGGCCATTCACGAGGCGCAACTGGGAGAACATGGCGGCATCGCTGGAATCCGCGACGAGGGATTGCTCAGCTCTGCGCTGGCTCGCCCACAGAATCTCGAGGCCTATCGCGGCAATCCTGATGCCGCCGAGTTGGCCGCTTCTTACGCGTTTGGCATCGCCCGCAATCGCCCGTTCCTCGATGGCAACAAGCGTACGGCTTTCGTCGTGATGGAATTGTTTCTCAACCTAAATGGCTGGAGCTTCGATGCCGATGACGCCGACTGCATCACGACGGTAGAAAACCTCGCCGCCGGTAAACTGAGGGAAAAGGCCCTGGGAGCTTTGCTTCGCGCTCACATCAGCGAGGCATGAAGCGCATCGGGATTCCGGCTGGCCAGGAGACAATCTTCATTCGACAATCAGGAAATCAACAATCATTCCGCTTGCTTGGTGATGTTCAGCAGTACGCCCACGCAAGCCAGCGTCACAAATAATGAAGACCCGCCATACGAAACCAGGGGCAGCGGGATGCCCTTGGTTGGCATCATGCCCAGTACGACGCTGATGTTGATAAATGCCTGCAGCACCACCATGCTCGTGATCCCGACGGCAAGGTAGCGCCCGAACATATCCTCGGTCCGCCACGAGGCGCGCATACCGCGCCACAGGAAAACCGCGAAGAGGACGACCACGAACATCGCGCCCAGCAGCCCCAACTCTTCTGCGGTCACGGCAAAGATGAAGTCCGTATGCGGCTCGGGCAGATAAAAAAGTTTCTGCTTGCCCTCCATCAGCCCGGTTCCGGTGAGGCCGCCCGTGCCCACGGCAATGAGCGACTGCACGATGTGAAATCCCGCCTTCTGGCGATCGGCGTACGGATTCAGAAATGCCAGAATGCGGTCGCGCCGCCACGCCACGTGAAAGATGAGCAGGTACAGGACCGGCAGCGACGCGCCGAAGGCGTAACCGAAATAGCGCAGCCGCATCCCGGCCACGTAGAGAATGCACGCCGTAATTCCAGCACAGGCAATCGCCGTACCTAGGTCGGGCTCCAGCACAATGAGGCCAAGGAACACGAGAACCGGCGCGGCCGCGGGCACCAGCGTGTTCCGGACATCGTCCATCGACTTGAAACGGCTTTCAAGGAAGTAGGCCAGAAACAGGATTAGCACCGGCTTCGCCAGCTCCGACGGTTGGAAGGAGAATCCCCCGGCGTGGATCCAGCGATGCGTATTGTGCGAGCGGTCCAGAAAGAAAACGGATATCAGCAGGAGCGTGGTAACGCCCATGAACGAAAACACCAGTGCGGGATGTTTGTAGCGCCGGTAGTCCACGCGCATCGTCACAACCATCGCCAGCAACCCGGCGATCGCCCAGATTAGTTGCTTGGAGAGAAATGAATAGGGAGAGCCGAACCGCTCGCGCGCCATGACTGCCGAAGCCGAAAACACCATCACCAGTCCGACAAACACCAGCAGCAATGTGGCTGTGAATAACCACCGATCAACACTGACCCGTTTCGCCATGGGGACCCTTATTTCACCACGGAGCGCAGGTGGGATGGTTGATTGTTGAATATGGATTGTTGATTGTCTTGGTACAGCAGCGAATCCCTGCGAGCTCTTAGAGCCCGAAGTTCCTCAGGCCCCGGACGCCTGCGTCCAGGAAGGGAGCGGCAAGGACCTCTGGTGGGGGCGCTCGCGGAGCCCCATCCTGTTGGACAAAGAACTTCCACCCTCTAGAATCGTGACCAAATGGAGACCCTGAAACTTCCTTTGCTGAGCACGCTTCGCCGGTTACCGCTCTTCACTGACCTATCGGAGCGAGAACTTTCTCTGTTTGCGGGGAACATAACCCGCGAGCACCATGAAGAGGGCAATGTCATTTTTTGCGAAGGGGATGTCTGCAACGAACTGCTGATTGTCGAGGAAGGGAGCGTCAAGATCTTCAAGTCTGCGCCCAACGGACGGCAGCAGTTGATCGGCATCGAACGGCGCGGTAGCTCCCTGGGAGAAGTGGCCGTTTTTGATGGAGGCCGCTATCCGGCGAGTGCGGAGGCAGGCAGCCCGGTCGTGCTGTTACGTCTGCCCGCCGAAAGGTTCCGCACCATCTGCTTACAGAATCCCGGGCTGTCGCTTAAAGTCTTCACAGTCCTTGGACACAGGCTGAGGCATTTGATGCGCCTGGTTGAAGACCTGTCATTCTCCACGGTTCGCTCGCGCCTCATCGCTTATCTGGTGCGGCTCGCAGAAGAAAATGGCGTCGAAATCGGCTCCGGGGTGCAGTTTGAACTTCGAGAGAACAATGAAGAGCTGGCGGCGCGGTTAGGGACGGTTCGGGAGCTTGTGTCGCGGAACCTCGGACGGTTACACGGGGCCGGGCTCATTGAAGTGCGCCGCAGGAGTGTTACCGTGCCGCATCTCAAAGCCCTCCGCGAGGAAATCGATAGCCGAGCGGCCAGATAAACCGCAAGCGTTCGTGACATAAGTCATCGCGCGGCACCAGGACGTTACTTATTCTCTCCACAGATCAACGGCGTTCGGCACACATGGAGTCAGCCGCTCCGCGCGGCAGATGCCGTTTCTCGCCGTTGAGAATGGGAGGAATGAAATGGCCTTCGTAATTGCTGAGCCCTGCACTGGAGTAAAAGATACAGCCTGCGTTGATGTCTGCCCGTGTGACTGCATCCATCCGCGGAAGGACGAACCGGAGTTCCGGACCGCCGCGCAGCTTTACATCGATCCGGTTGAGTGTATCGATTGCGCAGCCTGTGTTCCGGCGTGCCCTGTGTCCGCAATCTTCTTGGCGGACGATTTACCGAAGAATTGGCAGAAGTTTGCTGAGGTCAACGCGGAATGGTACAGAACCGAGATGCCAGGAAAGACGCGTTGATAATTTGCTACGCCACGCGGTTCCTCAGCTCTCTCTACGCTCAGGATGACGCATCATGGTTGTGCCGCCCCTGGGTCATCCCGAAGGCCCCGCGTTTTCTCCAGCGGGCCGAGGGATCTCCCGCGCCACTACATTTAGGGATTCACCCAGGCCTCTTCTGCACGGGAGATCCTTCGCTCCGACTGTACCGCGGCTCCGCAACGGCTCGGGAAGTGCACATCAATCAGGCAATGCAAAATGTGGCGCAAGGTGCAAGCCGGGCGAGGAATCCCAGAGTAAACATCCCTGGGGGCGCTACCCGCCAGCCGAACTCTGGGCCAGTCCCTTCACGAGCTCCTTGAACACTTTCCCGCGGTGCTCGTAGCTCTTGAACTGGTCGAAGCTCGCGCAAGCCGGCGCCAGCAAAACCACGTCACCCGGCGCCGCTACCGCATTCGCCTTGCGGACCGCGTTCTCCAGCGTCTCCGCGTGCACCACTTCGGGCCCTTTGATCTGCGACTCGATCTTCGCCGCAGCTGCCCCGATCGTGTAGACGCGCTTTACCCGCTTCCGCAGCAGGTCATTCAGCACCGTGTAATCGCTGCCCTTGTCCTTGCCCCCAAGAATCAGGTGGATATTCGCGGGAAACGACTCCAGCGCCTTGATCGTCGCATCGACATTCGTCGCCTTGGAGTCGTTGTAGTAATCCACGCCGCTCACCGTCGCCACAAACTCCAGCCTGTGCTCGACGGCCTTGAACGCGTGCACCGCCTCCCGAATCTTCTCGGCTGAGCAGCCCATCAACGCGCCGGCACACACCGCAGCCAGCACGTTCTCCAGGTTGTGCGCGCCCTTCAACGGAATTTCGGATACCTGCAGAACCTCGCGCTGGCCCTTGCCATCGCGGAAAACAATATTTCCGTCGCGCACCCACGCGCCGCGCTCCACTTCTTTCTGGCGGCTGAACCAGTACACCTGCGCCCGGGTTTTCGCCGCCATCGCCACGCACGTGGGATCATCCGCGTTCAGCACCGCGAAGTCGCTTCCCTGCTGGTTTTCGAAAATCCGCGCCTTGGCATTCGTATAGATTTCAAACGTCCGGTGCCGGTCGAGATGGTCCGGCGTGACATTCAGCACCACTGCGACCTTCGGCCGGAAGGTCTGAATCGTCTCCAGCTGGAAGCTCGACACCTCCAGCACAATCACCGTGTCCGGCTGAGCGCGCTCCGCAAGCGAGATCGCCGGCGTCCCGATATTCCCTCCGACCAGCGCGGAGAATCCGCCCGCCGTCATGATCTCTCCCGCGAGCGTCGTGGTAGTCGTCTTCCCGTTCGATCCTGTAATGGCGACGATCGGCCCCGGCAGAAACTGCGCGGCCAGCTCAATCTCGCCGATAACCGGCTCGCCTAACGCACGCGCCTGCACCAGCGGCGGCGCATCCACGGGAACACCCGGGCTGACGACGATCCAGTCCTGTCCTCGAAATGTGCGCTCGCCGTGTCCACCGGTTTCGACCGTGATGCCGTGGTCGAGCAGCACCGGAATCTCGTTCCGCAGTTCGTCGCCGCTCTTGGTATCGGAAACGCTGACCTTCGCCCCATGCGCCTTCAAGAACAAAGCCGACGCCACGCCCGATTTCCCCAGGCCAACCACAAGCACGCGTTTGCCGTTCAGATCCATAGAAACAGGTTTCAACGTTTCACAGTTCAATGTTTCAGGCTTCAAGGTTGCAAAGTTAAGTGGCGACGTCTTTGAAACTTTGCGACCTTGACAACTTGCAACTCTCTACCTCAACTTGAGCGTCGTCAGCGCGAACAGCGCGAACACTAGTGACGCGATCCAGAAGCGCACGATGATCTTTGACTCCGACCAGCCGAGCAGCTCGAAGTGATGATGAATCGGCGCCATTTTGAAGATACGCTTCTTGCGCAGCTTGTAAGACCCGACCTGCAGCATCACCGATAGCGCCTCAATCACGAACACGCCGCCAATAAATGGCAGCAGCAATTCCTGCTTGATGATCACCGCAATCGTTCCAATCGCGCCGCCCAGGGCCAGCGATCCCACGTCGCCCATGAACACTTCCGCAGGATGCGCGTTGTACCACAGAAACCCAATCGCCGACCCGACCATCGCTCCGCAAAAAATCGTCAGCTCTGCCACCTGCGGCATGCGCTGCAATTCCAGGTAGGTCGCGAACGAAGCGTGACCGCTCACATAGGTCAGCACCGTAAGCGCTCCCGCCGCGATCACCGTGCATCCGATCGCCAGCCCGTCCAGCCCGTCCGTCAGGTTTACCGCGTTGCTTGAAAACGTAATTACCAGCGCGACAAACGCGATAAAAGGCAGGAACGCCGCCCACCAGAAGTGCGGCGAGCGCTCAAGCGTCTGCACCACCAGGTCCGGATGAAACTGCTTGAAGAACGGCACGATCAGGCGCGTCGAATACATGCCGTAGGCCTGCATCGCGATCAGCATAGAAGCCACCACGATCCCCGTCGCGATCTGCAACCCCAGCTTGGCGCGCGCCGTCAGACCCAGGTTGCGGCGGTGCGTCACCTTGGTATAGTCGTCCGTAAATCCGATCGCCGCATACGCGACCGTCGAGAAAACCGCGATCCACACGAAGCGATTGCTAAGATCCGCCCAGAGCAACGTCGGCACCACGATCGCGATCACGATCAGCAACCCGCCCATCGTGGGTGTGCCTGCTTTTTTCTGATGTGCCTTGGGACCTTCTTCGCGGATGTACTGGCCGATCTGGAACTCCCGCAAGCGCCCGATCACGACCGGACCCACGATCAATGCGGTGAATAGTGCGGTAAGGCTGGCAAAAGCAGTACGGAATGTGACGTACCGAAAAATACGGAAGGGCGCGACGTAGTGCTGCAGTTTGACAAACAACAGCCAGTAGAGCAATCAGCCTCCGAAAAATCAGTGGCGAATGGTCAGTGGTTAGTGGCCGGTGAGCGGAAAGACGTGCCACGCTGCACCTGGCCACTCATCACTGACCACCGATCAGTTCCTTCCACTTCTCCAGCGCCTTTTCCAACTTCACGCCACGCGACGCCTTCAGCAGCACCACGTCGCCGTCGCGCGACTCGCGTGCCAGCCATTCGCCGGCCTGTTCTGGCGTTTCGACAAATTCCGCGGTCGTGCCCGCCTGCCGGGCTCCCTCGACCATCGATTGCGCCAGCCCGCGCACTCCGATCAGTACATCGATCTTCTTTTGAGCGGCGTGCTGTCCGGCCTCGCGATGCATCTCCGCCGCTGCCGGCCCCAGTTCCAGCATCTCGCCCGCCACCACGATGCGGCGTTTCGCCTTCATCGTGGCCAGGGCATCCACCATCGCGCGCAGCGCCTTCGGATTGGAATTGTAGCAATCGTTCACGACCGTGATGTTGCCCAACTGGAGAACCTGTCCCCGCTTGTCCGCGGGCGCCAGCGTCGCCAATGCCGCAACCACCTCCGGCAACTTCATCCCCAGCGCCATGCCCACGCCGGCTGCCGCCAGCGCATTCAGAATGTTATGTTCCCCTACCAGTGCGAGCGCCGCTCGTTCGCGTCCAACCGGCGTGACGATGTCGAACGAGGAACCCGCCGCGCCCCGCGACTCGACATTTTCCGCCCGGATGTCGCCCGTCTCGTGCGTGCCGTACATGATCACCCTGCCCTTGAAGTCACGCCCAAACTGCGACACGTATTCATCATCCGCATTCAGCACGGCGGTTCCGCTCGCCGGCAGCGATTCGACCAACTCGTACTTCGCCCGCGCAATGCCCGCGATCGAATCAAAAAATTCCAGGTGTACCGGCGCGACGTTAGTGACCACCCCGATTTCCGGATTCGCGATCTTCGCCAGCGCCCGAATCTCGCCCGCGTGCGACATGCCCATCTCGATCACCGCGACGTCGTGCTCCGGCTCGATCTTCAACAGCATCAGCGGCAGCCCGAAATGATTGTTGAAATTGCCTTCGGATTTCAGAACTTTGAAGCGCGAGGCCAGCACATGCGCGATCGCCTCTTTGGTCGTCGTTTTCCCCGCCGACCCGGTAACGCCCACCAGCGGCTTGCCCCAGACCTTGCGGACGGCGGTCGCGAGGCTCTGCAAGGCCGCGAGCGTATCGTCGACGACCAGCACGCGGCTGGTCCAGGAATACCGGTGCCATTGATCCCGGCGCACCACGGCGGCCACCGCGCCACTCCCGATCGCGTCGCTGACGAAATCGTGCCCGTCGAAGCGGTCTCCCTTCACCGCAAAGAACATCTCGCCTTGCCCGATGGCGCGCGAGTCGATCGAGTACGCCCGCGCAACGTCGTCGCGCGGAAAATCCCCCTGCGCCCCCGTGAATTCCGCGATTTTAGACAGTTGCAGTTTCATTCAGTATCGATCGTCCCGACGGGCAATCACGCACGAAACGTATTGTTGCAAAGTGATTTTGATTTTGAATGGAAGGCGCGTCGCGCCGAAGAATTTCCTTCAACAATTTCCATTCAACGATCAACAATTTTCATCCGGCCGTTCAAACCCGACGGCCCGCAACTGCTCCCGCGCCACATCCGCATCATCAAACGGCAGCGATCCCTCCCGCGTCACCTGCACCTTCTCATGTCCCTTGCCGGCCAGCAACACAATGTCGCCCGGCCGCGCTTCTCCGATCGCGAGCGCAATTCCCTTTCGCCGGTCCGGCTCGACCGTGTACTTCACTCCCGTCTTCTGCAACCCGACCAACGCATCATTAATGATCGCAACCGGGTCTTCGCTGCGTGGGTTGTCCGACGTCAGCACGACGAAGTCGCTGCCCCGCCCCGCCGCCTCGCCCATCATCGGACGCTTCGCCCGATCGCGGTCGCCTCCGCACCCGAACAGCGTGATCACCCGGCCATGCTGCCCCCCGGCGCTGACAAACTGGCGCGCCAGCGCCGTGAGATTTCGCAGAGCGTCGTCGGTGTGCGCATAGTCCACCACAACGGTGAACGGCTGGCCGCAATCCACCCGCTGAAAGCGCCCCGGCACATGGGTCAGCGAGTCCACGCCGTGCGCAATCGCCGCCGCATCGCACCCACGTGCAAAGCATGCTGCCGCGGCCGCCAAAATGTTGTACACGTTCACCCGCCCGATCAGCGGAGAGAAAACCGGAATCGTCTCCTTCGGCGTAACAAGATCGAAGCGCGTGCCGCGCGGGCTGATATCGGCTTTCTCCGCGTGGAAGTCGCCGCGGCTCCATCCGTAGCTCAGCACAACCGAACTGCGCTTGCGGCTGAACTCCGCGAGCTTCGCGCCCATCTCATCGTCGAGATTGGTCACGGCCGCACGCGGCGGATCCGTACCGCATCCCTCAAACAACACCCGCTTCGCCGCAAAGTACTCCTCCATCGTCTTGTGGTAGTCGAGGTGATCGCGGGTCAGGTTGGTGAACACCGCAACATCAAAGGGCACTCCGTAGACGCGCTGCTGCGCCAGCGCATGCGACGAAACTTCCATGACGGCGTCGGTCGCGCCCTTCCCCACTGCTTCATTCAGGATGCGCGCGAGTTCGAGCGCTTCCGGCGTGGTGTGCGGTGCGGGATACACTTTGCCGGCCACGTGATATTCAATCGTTCCAATCAGCGCGCTCTTGCGCCCCGCGGCGGAAAAAATCGCCTCGACCAGAAACGCCGTGGTGCTCTTCCCATTCGTCCCCGTGATGCCGACGATCGCCAGCCGCTCTGCGGGATGTTTGTAGAAATTCGCGCTCACTCGAGCCAGGGCGCGGCGCCCGTGCGGCACCAGCGCCCATCCAACATTCGGCCGCGGCGCTTGCGCGGAAGAATCCGTGATGACCGCCACCGCGCCAGCCTGGATCGCCTGATCGATGAAACGATTGCCGTCCGAGCTCTCGCCGCGCATAGCGACAAACGCCGTCCCCGGCTTCACCCGGCGCGAGTCGTATTCCACACCGGTAACGCCGGGGTTCCCGCTCTGCGACAGAACCTCTGCTCCATCCAGAAGCTGTTGAAAATCCATTGCGGAAAATTATACGGGAGCGCGTCGCGCCGAGGCCCGCGCCCGCCCAGGAAGCGTTACAACCACGGAAATCCAGCGCGAGGTCGTGATTGTTGACGCTTCTCCATTTCGCTCGTTGACCGGGGTTCCTCATTTATAAGGATATCGCCGGGAGGTGGCCGTTATCCAAGTGACACGCGTATAGTGGCCGCATGGCAACGGCAGGCGTAAGTGTGCAACAAGCCAAAGACTCTACTCTCCATGGCGCGAGTGGATTCTCCGGGCGACTGCTTTGCCTCGACATTTACCGCGGCCTGATGGTCGCGGCCATGATCGTCGTGGACAACCCTGGGAGTGACGAGCATGCTTACTGGCCGATCATGCACGCCAAGTGGAACGGTTGGACACCGGCCGATTTCATCTTTCCTTCTTTTCTTTTTCTTGTAGGCATTTCTCTGGTGTACTCGGTTGACGTACGACGCCAGCGTGGCGAAAGCAACCAACAGATTCTTTGGCACGCTTTCAAGCGGACCCTTATCCTCATCGCCATCGGGCTCCTGGTCAACGCTTCACCAATTTATGGTCTGGACTTACATACCTGGCGCATTGAGGGTGTTACGCAGCGAATTGGCCTTTGCTACTTTGTGGCTGCGATCCTCGAATTGTGGACCGGGCGTCGTGGCCAATTGCTGGCTTTCTTTGCGTGCCTGCTTGGTTACTGGGCTCTCTTACGCTTTGTTCCCGTGCCCGGGGCGGGCGTTCCCGGCCGGGACATTCCTTTCATGGATCAACTCCAGAATCTTCCCGCATGGCTCGACCGAAAACTGTTTATGGGCCATCTCTACGACGGGACTCGTGACCCGGAAGGACTCCTCCACACCATTCCCGCCGTAGGAACGACGCTGATCGGCGTCTTAACCGGCCACTGGCTCAAGTCAAGGCAAAGCGCTTCGCGGATCATCGCCTCGATGATGTTCCTTGGAATTCTGGGATTGCTCGGGGGCGAGCTCTGGAATCGCTGGTTTCCGATCAACAAGAATTTGTGGACCAGTTCTTTTGTCCTGTTTAGTGGCGGGTTCTGTCTCCTGTTCCTCTCTGCGCTTTATTGGATCTGCGAAGTGAAACGGTGGCGCGGGAAGTGGACGATGCCGATCCTTGTCTTCGGCATGAACGCGATCGCGGGGTTTGTTGCTGACTCCATGATCTACGGTCCGGGCTATACGTTTACAGTCACCGCGGCCAACGGCGTCAAAATGAATTGGCACGAAGCGGCTCAGTACCATCTCGAAGCAGCCGGCCTCAGTGTCGCCAACGCTTCCCTCGTCTATTCGCTCGGAGCGGTGCTCATCTGCTGGATCATGCTCTGGTTCCTGTGGCGCAAGAAGATCTTTTTGAAGGTATAGGGCCAGAAACCTGCCCGAATAAAGACACCGCTGCTCGTCGGCCCCATTCAAATTGTTTTCTGACCTCAGGCGCCGTCTACGAGGTAACACCGTAGTGCGGGTCCCCGGGCCCAGTGCCAGGATGAGCGCCGTAACCCCCTGATTGCACTCGTCTTCCGGTTCCCCCCGATGCCACCCATCGGTGCCATTCCCTATCTCTGGCGTTCGACGTAAGGTAGCAATCGAGCAGCACTTGGGGGAGGGCTGTTTAGGCGATGCGTCCCATGACTCTATGAGTCTTGGGACTTTCGTCTTTTTGGGCCATTTTTCAAACGCCGAACCCAGCGGCGAAGATGGTTTCCGCACAAGATGGTTTCCGCACGAGATGGTTTCCGCACGAGATCGGGCGCTCCATTTTTTGGTTACTGCATCTGAGCCTCATGACCGCAGGTGAGTTGCGGTGCGAGCAATTTGAGGTTGCTCCTTTGGGGTTCTGAGTGTAATGCCCTGTTATGAGAAGTTGTCGGTGAGAATCAAACAATGACTAGAACAAACCTCGCTTAGAATGCCCGTCATGAACATTCCTGTCGGCGGCGGCCTATCAGGCCTTCCGCTTCCCCTTGCCGCATTTATCGCGGGCTTGATCTCTTTTCTTTCGCCGTGCGTGCTTCCGCTGGTGCCGGGATATGTGTCTCTGATCTCGGGCGCGGGCGTGGAGGAACTGAAAGCACCCCAAGCCCAGCTGTTGCGGCGGGTGATGGTGAACTCGATCGGGTTCATCATGGGCTTCAGTGTCGTGTTTGTGACGTTGGGGGCGATCTCTACTGAGATCGGGCAAATCGCGGCGCGGTATAAGCACACGCTGTCGATCGTGGCGGGCGTGGTAATCATCATTTTCGGGCTGCACCTGACGGGAATTGTCAAGATCAAGGCGCTTTATACGGATGCGCGGCTGCACAAGGTGAAAGGCGGCAGCACGCCTGTCGGCGCATTCGTGATTGGATTCGCATTCGCGTTCGGCTGGACGCCTTGTCTGGGGCCGATTCTGACGGTACTGCTGACTCTCGCCAGCGATCAGGACACGCTGGTCAAGGGAATCGCTCTGCTGGCGGTTTATTCGCTCGGATTAGCGGTGCCGTTCATCTTGACATCGTTGCTGATGGAGCGCTTCCTGAAGTTTTACAGCCGCTTCCGGTCGCGCATGCATTTGCTGGAAGTCGCCAGCGGCGGCCTGATGATCGCGCTGGGCGTGTTGCTGGTAATCGGGCGGTTCACGCTGATTTCGAGCTGGCTGTCGTTTCTGAATCGCTTTGAGCGTTGGATGTAGCGGCTGCTGGCGTAACATCGCCATTACCCTCATCTCCCTTCGGCGGGGAACCTGAGTGTGTTGGCCTGCTTTCGTCAACTGACTTTCATCGTGCTGGTTTTGAAGTATCGTAAGGGCCTATGCGGTTCTATACGGATTCATTAGCCTTCACGTACTCGAATGTCGGAGCCGCAAAACAGTGGTGGATCGAAACATTTGATTGCAAGGTCGCGGACGTACCGGATGACTGGGACAATACCCTGCCCTCGGACGTGGCTCTGAAATTCCCGCAAGACGATCAGCCGACGATTCTGTTAAGCGCCCAGGCAGAAGTTGATCAGGCGAAGTTTGATAGACCGTCGCCGGTTGCATTCACAGTCTATTGCGACAAATTAAAGAAAGCGCACGAACTGCTCTCCGCTCGTGGCGTCGTCGTTGGTCCGATTCAAGACGGTGGTGACATGAAGTTTTTTGATATGCGCGACATCGAAGGGCACCTGATTCAAGTGTGCGATGAGACCTAGCGGAGCGAACAGACAGCGCAAACCTTGCGCTAAGACCCGTTTACATCAACTGGATTCTTTTCATTCGGACTGCTAGGAAGGCGGGACGAACGAGTCGAGCGCCCTTGCAAAGTCTTTGCGCCGTCCAACGGGAACGTGCTCGTACCCTAAGTTTGGTGAAACGATCTCGAATAGCGAGGCTCCGGGATGGACCGACTTCGGTGGTGCATAGTCCACTTCGCCCCAGACCTCGGACTTGTCTGAGTAATGTCCATTTCTGACCGTCTTGGCGCTCACTTTCTCCGTGGAATCCAAAATGTGTTCAGGGTCTTGAAACAACGGAATTCGATACATGAAGCCCCTTTGAAGCACGAAACATGAGCCGTCAGGGTAACGTAGACGCGTAACGATACCCTCTCTGTAGTTCTCCGTGTCGGCTGTAAAGCCACGCGGTACATCAAGTGTTCCCAACTCGTGACCACCATAACGCCAGACGAACTTTTCAGTTTGCGGAGGTTGCTTTGATCCGGGCACCTGCGAGAATGCGTTGACGGAGACGATTAGGACCGCACATAACGTCGGAGAAAGGCGAAGCACAATAATTTAGACACCAACTCGCACGGCGCAGTTTCCGCGCAACAGGCTAGTTGTCGAATATCCCTTACACCCATCTTCCTTCGGCGGGGAACTTGAGTGTAATCGCCTGATTTCGCCAGCCATCACTCAAGAACTCTCGTTAATGCCCAAGATAGGGGCACAATCAAGCTGGTGGCCCACACTATGAATTTCTCCCTGCCTCCGCCCAGAAATCCAGTAGTGAAGGCGAGCATCGTAGCTGCTATGGAAATTCTCGACCAGCGGCGGATATAGACATCCCATTCAGGGGTAGCAACTGGCGGCTCGCCGAATGCCGAAAGCCAGTAGATTGTCACTGCCAAGCTGACCAGCCCAAGGGAAACCCAAGCCCAGAGCGCTCTTCGGTCTTTCCTGCCGTCCACGTCCCAAAGCCTAATCACCCAAACGTAGATCAGGGCAAGCGGAGATACATAAGTCGCAATCGCAACGACAGCTATGAGCAGTGTTGCCATGAGAACATCTCGAATGAATTAGACACGGCACTGCGATAGGCGGTCAACTGTCGTAATATCGCCATTGCACTCATCTTCCTTCGGCGGGGAACTTGAGTGTAATCACCTGCTCAGAACAGTTACGGCGAGAGGTCGCTATATACCGCCCAATTTCACCGAACTCATGACGAACTGTTGTTGATCGCAGTCGTAGCGAAATTCGACGTCGCTCCAGTCGGACAGTGCAAGCATGAGGCGGCGCTTCTTATAGCTGACCCAATAAACGACCACTGCAACTTTCAACGTGGGGCCTTCATTCTGGATGGGGTGAATTACAAGAACCGCATACTCTTCGCGCAACTTACCGTAGCGAGCCACCAGTCCTTCATGGTCGAGGTATTCGACCGAATGATTGTCGAACTCTGCCGGGAGCCCATCGGTGATTAGCGGATCTTTCTCAACAATCATGTGACGATAATCCGTCCGTATCTGTTTACCGCGAAGGCTGTCGTCACTGTGTCCCCAATCCTTCTCCATCTGGAAGATGCTGGTCTTCAGCGCAAGCCAGTACAGGTTGTTCTCGGCTTCGACTGCGCAGGGACAGAGACGGCGATGAGAGCCACAAACGCCACTAGAGCGGGTCATGCGAGAAGTCTACTTATCACTGAACTGAAATTCCAAGTTGGCGATAAATCGCCATCTCTAACAATGTCGGCGGCGTCAAGCATGTTTTCGAGCGCACTTCTGCAAGCACTTATAGAAGAGCGCCCTTTCGCTCTCTTAGTTGGTTTGCGCCTTTCCAACCTGGGCTCGCTTGGAATCGTTCGGGTCAGGACTCGGTCCGACCCAGCCATCTCTTCGATCACTCACTGCGATCAAGATTCGCTTCTTCGAAGTCCCTTACTTACTGGGAGCGCGATGAACCTGTGCCGCTGGACGCTTGGCGCAAAAAATCGATTACACTCATCTTCCCTCGGAGGGGATTTTGAAGTGCGATGGCCTGTTCTCGATAGTCGAGAAGGTTAGTGGCATCATCAGGGAGCGAAGCAAACCAGAATGAACGAACTTCCTGTTCGGGTAATCCCCTTCTCCAAAGAGCTGTGCCCTTTCGACAAGAACCGCGGACACACGTGGCAAGAGTGGCATTCGTTTAGAAATGCTGTACTGGACATTCTCTCGCGGTATGGAACCGTTGGACCGTTAGGTAAATTGCCGATACTTGAGACATTCGAAGAGTCCACGAATGAATGGCATAACACGACCCGCAAACCTGATTTCTTTGTGGTGGATGACGATATGTACGGCAATAGCGTTCGCGTTGAAGCGAGTCCTGCACTGGTAAAACCGCCGCTGCTTGACGAATTGTTGATGCTAGTTCTGCCGACGAACGATTGGTCCGTATACCTCGCCTTGATAAAGGGTGGGCTGTGGGTATTCCGCGAACAGATCTTTTTTGAAGGGACCTTTTTTGCGGACTGTGGTTCGGTGGCCGATCTTTACCATCGGTGTGCGCTCGGTGCAGACTCGAAAGGTCGCAACTCTTGAAGAATCGCCATTACACTCATCTTCCCTTCGGGGGGGAACGTGAGTGCTATGGCCTGTTCTCAACATTTAAGTACCATGCGCTAGAATCCTGCCTGAAATGAATCACAAGAGGCTGCAACCCGAGAAGTTCAGCGGCTCCTGAGAGCACTCTTCATCGGAGCAGAAATCGCGACGTTTGAGTACTGGTCCGATTTCATCGTTCGCCTTGAGCGCAACTTGTCCCGCGACCAGCAGGAGATGGGACACGAATCAATCGGCGGCGTGCCGCTCGTGCTGTGGCTGCGACTTGAAGCTGATTGGTGGGTTGGCGACCGACAACGTTGGGAGGACGCGCAGGCTTCCTTTCCCGTTCAAGAGTTTAGACATTTTTCCTCTGGGAATGCTCCCATGAAAGCCGCCGCAATTGCGCAGATGGTCGGGGCTAAGATAACCGACATCGTGGTCTCGTCCGAGGGCACACTCGCAATCGAAACCAGCGATAAGACAACATTAACGGTCTCTGGTGTGAGCCACTCACCTGAGCACAGCTGGTCTATAGAACGTCGAGACGACGAGTTTCATTTAACTGACCTAGTCGTCATCTGTGAACCGGACGGCAAACTGTTTGGTCATCTGCACGAATCCTCAGCCCTATAGCTGTCGAAATATCGCCATCACATTCATCTTCCCTTCGGCGGGGACTTGAGTGTAATGCCTGGTTTCATCAGTTAGAGCGGGAGGACGGCCGAAAAGCCACTTACTCGTCCAAGAACTGCGAAAGGATAAAATCTCGAAGCTCCGAGGTGCTATGAAACAGGCGCTCGGTGCTCGCATCGCCGGCTTTGTCCGCAACGGCAGACTCCAGCCAGCCAGTCATCCTCGGTTGATCTCCTACCGCCGGATCGGGAGCATCCGAGTCTGGGCCGACGAAGATCCAATCACTAGGCATAACCATGGCGTGCTTTGACAGCCACTGTTCCGCGCACATCACATCTGCGCGCATGGTTCCGACACTCGAGTCGACATCGGGCCACGTAAGTTTGCGCTCAATGACCATGGTCGACCAACCCTGTTGAGTCAGTTCAATAGCGAGCGGCATCATGTCCACGGACTGCTGGGGCTCAGAACCTACTAATGTCGAAAACGAAAACACCGTTGCCCGGCTCGGCTTGCTGGCGTCAGGTATGGATGCCGTCGCCCTCACTATCCCGTGAGCAGACCGCAATGTCACACTTCGAATCGTGAACCCCAACCTGTGCTCGATAAGTTGACTTGTCACTTGCTGGCAAACTGATTGACCCGCGACAGACGCTGGAAGGGTAAGTAAGACGATACTCCATAAGGCTGTCTTCACAGCGGGCCTCCTGATCTTGCTAGGAGTATCCCGCTACCTTGGACCCCTGGCAAGGTGAACTGCACGGGAATGATGGCTGGCGTAATATCTGGATGTCACTCATCTTCCCTTCGGCTGGGAACTTGAGTGTCATGGCCTGTTTACAGCAGTCACGCGACTTTATGGATAGAGAGGTTTGGCCTTCGCCGTCGATGGCATCACTATTTTCCCCTGAGCCTTTCCATTCGATTCAGTATCCTCAGACACACTGATTGGATAAGAATTGCCATCAAAGGAGAGGATTGCCTCGTAAAGAGGCTCAACCCCACTTTTCCGCGCCACTACGCCAATGTCGCGCCAGCCGTTTGATTTCGCGTCTAACACTCGGATTGGGAGCCGCACGGCTGGAACTTTCGTGACGACCCTGTAAGACGTGCCTTCGGGAGCTAATATCAGCATGGTGCAGCCGCCCGTTCCGCACCAGCCGTTGGAGGAGAGATACACAATCGCTTCCTTGGTTCGGTCGTCTCTCAAGTCCACGAGTGCGGCGGTATATTCCGTGGTCTTACTTGCCCCACCAGAGCCGACATAGTCTTGAAGAAACCGTATCAACGGGGCTGGAATGGACTGCGCACGCGAGAAGGATGACGAAAGCAGAAGAAGTAGTAGGCCGAGAGCAAATTGGCGCATGGCAAGGACCTCAACACAACAGCCCGAGCATACACTTTCGGTCGGTTTGGCGAAAAATCTCTATTGCACTCATCTTCGTTCGGCGGGGAACTTGAGTGTAATCGCCTGTTTTCGACAGTTGACCATCTGGAAGCGAAGAAACCTATTGAGGTACATTCGTGGAATGAAGACTTGGACCGTATTCATTGCCGCGCCCGTTCTGGCGATTTGCACGCTCGCGCAGAAAACCGAAGCCCCGCAGTTAAAGCTCCGATTAGTCACGGAAAAAGACATCTACGCGTTGAACGAGCGAGTCATGGTCAAGTCAGAATTAACGAATCTGACCTCGAAAACCCTGTGTTTCCCCGTCCCAGATCAAGACTGCGAAACGACGGCAATCGGATCAATTATCACAACGGCGGACCCTGTTAAGGCTGGAGAAGTCGATCGGTTCATCTGCCATGCGGATGGAGGCGGTCCTTCGGAGGCGCAATTAGAATCGGAAATAAAAAATCGCTGGATCAAGTTGGCTCCGAATGCGGTTTATACCACCAAGTTCGCGGAGGCTAAGGCGCGTCTGAATCAGCTTGGCGATTGGCGAGTGAGGGCTTCATACCACCCCCCGGTAGGTGCATTCAGTCGCGACTACGTTACCGTCCTGCAATCCGCCGCCGAGCGAATGGGATGCCAGCTACCGAATTCTGCGGCTGTTGCAGAACCGAGGACCATTACCGTTCTGCCCGCTAACCCGGATAGGTGATTGGTGAAAAATCCCCATTACACTCATCATGCACTGCCGGGGTTTTGAGTGTAATAGCCTGATTTCGTCAACCACCTACCGAATCTGGCACCCAGCTACAATCCCTCGATGAGGTGTTGCGATGAAACGTCATTTGGGTGGAGTCACCGTCCTGATGCTGTCACATGCGCTGGGGTACTAGCGCAGGCTGATAATCCTGAAATCGTATCGGCGAACATTCCCTATTACCCACCATTGGCTCGACAGGCCCGCGTATTCGGAGAGGTAAAGATTGCCTTCACTCTTCCTCCGAACTCAGGAGAGCCAGCCGACGTTGAAGTTATTTCAGGGCATCCGATGCTAAAGTCGGCAGCATTGGAAAACGTCAAGACTTGGCGTTTTCGGAATGCTTACGCGGGTGAACGCAAGTACGAAACAACATTCAGTTACATACTGTCTGAGTCAGAAAAACGGCACGTCACTTTCGAGTCCTTCAGTGCGGTAACCGTGGTCTCTACGAAACCGCCTCCGGTGGACAGTAGATACTGAAGATTGTCGTCCGAGGATTTTGAGTGCAATCGCCTGATAGCGACAGTTGAGGATTTAGTTCTAACTTGTGCTGAATGCTAACCAGCGCTCGGCGCGGGACAAACTGCTGTCGGGTCATTGAGGTTTGCTTGCCTTCGTAGTCGCCACTGCATCACACGGGCGGCGACTACCACTCCGCCCAGCGCCGCCCACATCACGAACGCAGCGACAAACAGCTTCATGGGAAAGTCTTCGTCTCGTCCCGAGAACAGAGGCATGCACACAGCGGCGACAGCACAAAACCCACATAATGCTGCGCCCGTTATCGTCTCCAACCAAGTAATGTGCGGATAGATCAGCCGTTGTCGTGCTGCAATCACCCCCTCGATGCCGCGGCCTGCGATCCACCAAAACAAAAAGCCAGCTAGGGGCCAGCTGATCACGCGCCACGTTTTGAAGCTCATGCCTCTCGGAATCCACTCCTGCTTGGACGGGTTCAAAATAATGTAGGGCAGCTGCACGAGACCGCAAGGCAAGTTCAACGTTATGGGCACCCATTGTCTTCCCAACATCGCTTGCTCCTGTTCAAACATCAGTTGCTGCTGGGGGTTCAAAGGAACGACGATCCCTTGCTGTTCTTCACGAGGAGGGGACTGCGGATTCCTTCGCGGGCGATATGCGTGAATCGAAGCTCTCACATTCTGTACGATTACGGTGCGGAATGGCCATAGCACAACTACACACAGCACGAACTGAGTAATCGGCAGTAGCCATCGGAAGGCAAAGGTTGGGCGTTCGAGGGGCATCGCCATGGGAGTCTAGCAGACGGCTAGAGTGGCAATTGACGTAACATCGCCATTACACTCATCATGCACTGCCGGGGTTTTGAGTGTAATGGCCTGATTACAACAATCGTCTTCCCCATTATCTTCGTTTCGCGTACAGTTTTGTGCCATGGACAACCCTGAAACTGAACAAAAAACGCGCTATCCAATGCTGTTGCTTAGTGATGAGGAATTGCTTAAGGAGATTTTCTCCGCATTAAGCAAGTCTGTCAGTTCAGTCGCAGACCCGTACAGCGAGGACGGTTCCTATGCCGCAGCTATAAGCGGTTTGCCCCCTGGCCTCCGTGCGATGGCGGCGACCCATCACCTCGACATCAGCTTGACGATGGATGACATCGGCTGGCACTTCCTGAATTTTGGAGAACCCGGTCTCGTGCGAGAAACCGAAGTCGGGCTTCGAGAATTGGGACTGGGTGAAATCGCAAACTATTTTGTAGAGGCACACGCCATTGTCAATCCCCTCAAACCTGAAATCAAAGAAGCCGACGACTATTATCAGTGTCTCGAAAGTCGCGGCTTGATGGAAAGAATCAACGAACTCACGGACAAAGCCTCTGCAACGCAGCCGAGTTTGGATGGCAGTCCCATTTACGCCGCTTGGATCAAGTATGCTCGGGGGCATCCCGAAAAGGTTTTCACGACGCAGTTGGCGTAACATCCCCATTACACTCATCTACGCCTGCTAGTTCGGCCTGTCGGCTAACAAGCTGAGCGCACTCTCCCATATTTGGCCGCCACGGTATGGGCCATCCCCGTCAGCGTCGAATTGTGGCTCGTCGAACCACACCCAGTAAACGGTGTGTACGCCCAGAGCACTCTTCTCCTGCCGCGTGAGGCCGCCGTTCCATGGGCCACTCACGCTCAGAACAGCATCTGGCGGAGCGGAGATTGTGCCTGTCGCGCCCTTTGCCCAAAAGAAATCATCTGACACAAGCACCCGGTCTCCGCTAGAGAACCCGCTCAATATTCCTCCCCCGACGCTGGTGACTCCGCGAGTTTAGCAGGGCAGTTGTCGTAACATCTCTATTGCACTCATCTTCCTTCGGCGGGGAACTTGAGGTAATCGCCTGTTTACGTCACTCATCGGGAACGGTAACATCCCCCACGGGTGTCTAAAACAATTATGAGCAAGCGGCTTAGAGCAGCTTTGGTGTTGCTTGCAGCGGTTCTATTGAGTGTCATCGGATTGGTGGAGTTCCATCACCGCCTGACATTCGGGCATTTTGTCCCGCTGACGCTACACGCAGATTACAGCGTTGCCAAGGTGGACATCGGAATACCGGGAATCAGCAAGCTGTACAGTGCTCACATCACAAACTTCGGCGTCTTTCCGCGTCGCGTCGAACGCTGCGAGTTCGTAACTGACGCCTTCGCTTCTGGTGTGGGTATTGGGTATCGTCTCCAACGGCGGGAGGGAGCATCACGCCGTTGGGACACTGTACTCGACGCTGCGTCGGAGTACTGTCGCCCGTATCCGCTGGGACTTATCAAGGCGCAGCTTTCCTCCAAGTTGCTCTGGCCCGGTCAGACACTTTCTGCCGGTGGGGAAGCTACTGGCGCGAGAGATGGTTTCAAGGGCAAGACCATCAGGTTTGTGGTTGTTGCGAATGGTCGTGAGTTTCCTACTGCCAGCTTCGTCATCGACGAGCAAGTCCAGCGGCCAGACGTAAGTTATCGCGTCCGGTGATGATTGACGAAAAATCCTAATTTCACTCAATTCCCTTCAATGTGGATAATGTAGAGTCAGCGGAGGTCAGAGGCGCTTGCATGTCGCGGAACGGTAGTTTTTGGTTCGTTTTCGCAGTATCGGTGATAGTCGCATGCCTTGGTGACTTTGCCCCTCGCCATACGATGCCCTACGACTATTCCGCCATTGTGTCGCGGACGATTCCTGTCGCCGTCGTTTGGGGAGCAATAGTCATTACTTCTGTTTTTCTCTTTCGCAAGCGTGCGCTGTGGCTGCTCGTCGGCGCTCCAATCGCGTTGTACTGGCCAGTGTGGCTTCTCGTGAATGGATACCCATCCTGCTGGTACATAGGCAACTGCTCATGACCCCCGATTGTTGGCGAAACATCTCTATTACACTCATCCTGCCCTGGACGAGGATCTTGAGCGCTAATGGTCTGTTTACAGAAAACGCTGGGTGTACACTGTCGGGCAGTGAATTAAAGCGAAACTGGGCCACGGCATATGGCTTTTGAGCCATCCACACTATCGCGCATCGTGATCCCGTCCGCACTGTTGGTCCTACCGATTATCGCTTGGCTCCTTCTCTATTTGGCTGAGCGCTGGTGGTCGATCAACTGGCTTCCAGCTTTGCCATGGCTCAAAACGATTCGCTGGATAGGTTGGACAGTCGGGACTGCTCTGTTTCTGCTGAGCCTCATTAGTGGCCGTGTGCCCTGGGTCTACGGCGTAGCAATGACAGGCTTCTCCGCAGGCCTGTCAATTCCCGAAAGCTGGATCAAGCGCCGACTTCTTAGTTGACGAAAAATCTCTATTGCACTCATCCTCGGGCAATGCGGATTTTGAGCACGTCTTGCCGGGACCATTCCACGGCAGACTGAGAGAAGGAAGCGGCGGGAAAGCCGAAAGCTGACGGAAGCTTATTCCGACGTCTTATAGTCGCAGGCCTTGCGGCAGGGCTCGCAGTACATCAGGCCGTCGGTGCAGATGCGGACATCGATGACCGCCTGGCAAAGGCAGCAGTATTTTTCACACTCGCAGGAATCTTCGGGATTCTCGCACTGCGCGCAACGATATCGGGCAGGACTGGTTCCGGTGCTCATGCAGCCTAATGTAGACCGTCCGCGCGCGAGCGGAATGTGACGGAGGTAATAGATTGGAATCAGCGGCCCATTGACCTATTCCCCCCGGACCCTTGCCCCCTGTCCGCCTTACAACTTCCTTGCTATCCGCAACATGCCTCTCGCGCATCAGAACAGTAAGGCTTCCGTTTCTTGGCAAGAGCGTTACATTTAAGGCAGAATAGAGCGTTTTTGCCCCGGGACTTTTTTTCGGCCCGTTCAGGAGATCTTCATGGCTACGACGATGCACATCAGTGACGTTGCCGAGTTGCTGAGCGAAGGTAGAACGCACTTCAATCTCTCGGCGGCGAAGCTGGTGGAGCACTCCATTCTGCGGGAGGAGGCCAAGATGGCCTCCAACGGGGCGATCGTCGGGTATACCAACCGCACCGGACGCTCCCCCAAAGACAAGTTCATCGTCAAGGACGAGACCACCGAGCACAGTGTCGCCTGGGGTCCGGTCAACGCGCCCTTCGAGACCGAAAAATTCGATGCCCTCTACGCTCGCGTGATGGAGCATCTGCGCGGCCGCGCTCTTTTCGTGCAGGACCTTTTCTGCGGCGCCGATCCCGCCTACCGCCTTCCCGTGCGCATGGTCAACGAGTATGCCTGGCACAACCTGTTCGTCCGCCAGTTATTCATTCGGCCCACGGCCGAAGAGCTGCGCCATTATCATCCGGAGTTCACCGTCATCTCGGCGCCGGAGTTCAAAGCCGATCCGCGGCGCGACGGCGTCAACTCTGAAGTCTTCATCCTGCTCAACTTCACGCGACGCACAGTGCTGATTGGCGGCACCTCTTACGCGGGCGAGATGAAGAAGTCGATCTTCAGCGTGATGAATTTCCTGCTGCCGCCGCGCAACGTTTTCCCCATGCACTGCTCGGCTAATGTGGGGCACAACGGTGTGAGCGCGCTTTTCTTCGGATTGTCGGGAACCGGCAAAACCACGCTCTCCGCCGACCCGTCGCGCGACCTGATCGGCGACGACGAGCATGGCTGGAGCGCCGACGGCGTTTTCAACTTCGAAGGCGGATGCTACGCCAAGTGCATCAAGCTCTCGCAGAAAAACGAGCCGCAGATCTGGAGCGCGCTGCGCTTCGGGTGCGTGCTCGAGAATGTCACGCTCGACCCGGTCACCCGCGTTCCCGATTACAACGACGATTCGAAAACCGAGAACACGCGCGCCGCATATCCGGTGGAGTTCATCGAGAATGCCGTGATCCCCGGCATTGGCGGGCATCCCAAGAACGTCGTGTTTCTTACCGCGGACGCATTCGGCGTGCTGCCGCCGATCTCGCGCCTGACGCCGGAGCAGGCCATGTATCACTTCCTCTCGGGCTACACGGCAAAAGTCGCCGGCACAGAAGCCGGCGTGAAGGAACCGACGGCGACATTCTCCACCTGCTTCGGATCGCCCTTCCTGCCGCTGCGCCCGAAAATCTACGCCGAGATGCTGGGGCGCCGCCTGCGCGAGCATCACGCGCAATGCTGGCTGGTGAACACGGGATGGCAGGGCGGTCCCTACGGCGTCGGCCGCCGCATGGATATTCCGTACACGCGCGCCATGGTCGATTCGGCGGTCGAGGGCGAGCTGGCGCGGGAAGAATTCGAGATCGAACCCGCGTTCGGATTCGCGATTCCCAAAGCCTGCCAGGGCGTCCCGGCGCAGATTCTGAATCCGCGCAACGCATGGCGCGATAAAGCCGCCTACGACAAGGCCGCCGAAGATCTCCGCAAACGCTTCGCTGAAAACTTCGAACGCTTCGACGTTTCAGCCGAAATCAAAGCCGCCGGCCCTAAAGCACAGCGATAAGCCTGGGCTCGTTATCCCCGCGTCATTCCGAAGGTCCCGCGCTTTACCAGAGGACCGAGGAATCTCGTTGCGCCCGTACTCAGGGCTCTTCCCACGGCGTGTTTTTGCGGTGAGATCCTTCGCTCGAAATGCTAAGGGTGCGCCGAGATCCCTCGCCCCGCTGGTGAAAGCGCGGGGCCTCGGGATGACGGACACGGTAAATTTTGATTGCTGAATGTGGAATGAAAACCGAGGGCGTCAACCAGTCTCGACTGCGCCCAGGATGACGCACCGTCCCGCGACGAGGCAGCGGGGAGTCCTATGCGCTATATTTTCTTGCGCTCATGACTCGCAAAATTTTTACGCTCATCCTCTTCTTCGCCTTCGGCATTTCGCTCCTCGGCGTCGCCCAATCCAAGCCCGCCGCCGACCTCATCGTCACCAACGCCAAGGTCTGGACCGTCGACAAGTCCCAGCCCAGCGCACAAGCCGTCGCGGTGCTGGGCGACCGCATCGTCGCCGTCGGCACGAGCGCCGACATTGAGGCCTGGCGCGGCCCGCACACGAACGTCATCGACGCGCACGGCAAGCTGCTGCTGCCGGGATTCAACGACGCGCACGTGCACTTCATCTCCGGCGGCATGCAGCTCACCAACGTGCAACTCAAAGACGCCGCCTCGCCGCAGGAGTTCGCCCGGCTGATCGGCGAACGCGCAAAAGCGACGCCCAAGGGCGAATGGATTCTCGGCGGCAATTGGGATGAGACAAAGTGGAATCCGCCAAATATCCCGACGAAGGAACTGATCGACGCGGCCGCGCCCGACACGCCGGTCTTCGTCGAGCGCTACGACGGACACATGGGAGTGGCCAACTCCCTCGCGCTGCGCCTCGCCGGCATCACCGCGAAAACGCCCGATCCTCCCGGCGGCACGGTTGTCCGCGACGCGCAAGGCAATCCCACCGGCGCGCTGAAAGATGCGGCTGTCGATTACATAGATAAGGCCATCCCGCCGCTCACGCACGCGCAGCGCATCAAGATCGTGAAGCAGGCCATGGCTTATGCAGCCTCGGTGGGCGTGACCAGCGTGCAGCACATGAATCCCGATTACGAGGACATCGCCGCCTATTCCGAACTGCTGCGCCGCGGCGAGTTGATTACGCGCATTTACGCGGCGCCGCTGATCACGCAGGTCGACGACCAGGTCAAGATTGGGATCGGCCGGGCGTTTGGCGGACCGTTCTTGCGCATTGGCGCGCTGAAAGCTTATGCCGACGGCTCCGTGGGATCGAAGACCGCCTACTTCTTCGAACCCTTTCTCAACCAGGGCAACAACCGCGGATTGCTCGCGGACGAGATGCATCCCATCTCGCTTATGCGCGACCGCATGATGAAGGCCGACGCCGCGGGACTGCAGATCTGCACGCATGCCATCGGCGACGAGGCGATATCGACCATCCTCGATCTGTACGGCGATATCGTGAAAGCGCACGGCGAGGCCGACCGGCGCTTCCGCATCGAGCACGCGCAGCACATGGCCGCGAAAGATTTCGACCGCTTCGCCGGGCTGCACGTCATTGCGTCGGTGCAGCCTTACCACGCCATCGATGATGGACGCTTTGTCGAGTCTTACATCGGCCACGACCGCTCGAGCCGCACCTACGCCTTCCGAACTTTTCTGGATCACGGCGTGCGTCTCGCGCTCGGCACCGATTGGGAAGTTGCGCCGCTCGATCCCATGCTGACGGTGTATGCCGCCGTCACGCGCGCGACGCTCGACGGGAAAAATCCGCAAGGATGGTTTCCCGAGCAGAAGCTCACCGTGGCGGAAGCGGTCGAGGCGTACACGATGGGCTCGGCGTACGCGGAATTTCAGGAGAACGAAAAAGGATCGATCACGCCGGGAAAGCTCGCCGACATGGTGCTGGTGAGCGACGACATCTTCACCATCGCGCCGGAAAAAATTCGCGACGTGCGCGCGATTGAAACATTCGTAGGCGGGAAGGTTGTATACGACGCGGTTGCGTCGAAGAAGTGAAGCATGCTGTGCGAGTGAGAGTTCCCTCGCTACGGCGGAAAAACAGCTTAGCCGGTGACGCCGTCGAGACTTGACCAGGGACTCATCCCCTGACTTCTACCTGCGATAGGGCGATCAGTTCCGGATGCATCAAAATTGGGGCATATACTTTTAACCTTCTGATTTCAGACAGCTTATCCCCGCATAGGCCTGTGCAAAATATTGCCCCTAAACCCATCAAAACAAGACACTTAATTCCGCGAGTTAAATCAATTTAACTGCCCGCAGGAGGGCGGAAATAGCCGCCGGACCTCTGGGATGGTCGGGTCCGGGAAGCGTTCGCAACGGCCTCCAGAAACGCCGTAATGGGCATCGGGCGTCGCGACCTGCTCCCGAGACTCTCCACCACGACTCGCTACAACGTCACTTCCATCCTCAGGTTCTCGATCATTTCATCCAGCTTGCTCTGGGCGGCGTCGCGTTTCTGCTCCCAGTCGGCGGTTTCGCGCTGCAGTGCCTGCACGTGATCCTCCTGCTCGTTCAACTCGCGGACGTAGCGCTCGATGAGCGCCTTCTCTTCCGCGCTTCCCTTCAGCGCTTTCATGTTCTCGCGAACGCGTTGCTGATCGTTGCCGATGTTGGTGACCTTCGCCCTGTGGTCTTTAATGATTCCGTCCATCAGCGCGATGTCGTTCTTCTGCGACAGGATCTGGCGCAGCGCGTGGTCGGTTTGCCCGTCGATCATTTTCTCGGCCACGAAATATTTGATCTGGGTGTCGGTGATATTCGAAATCTCGTAGCGGTTCGTGATCGGGCGATATTCCTTCACCACAAGCGTCGTGGTCTTTTTCGGATCGACGCTCAGGCGGAAGCGGTGAAACGATGCGGAACTCTCCACCGGCTTGTCATCGTCGTCGGTGAGCTTCCATCCCGAGCGGGCAGGGTGCTCGATGACGATGGTGCGCGCCGCCGTGTCGCGGTTGCGGATGGTGTACGTGTTCTCCTCCCGCTCCTCCGTCGACTGCGTCATCACGCCGTGTTCGATGAAGACCTTGGTGACGCGCTGGTTGTCGGCTTTCCCCTTGGCATCGACCAGCACGCCGAGGTCGGCTGCGTACGACAGCAAGCGCTTCTCGCCGGGCTTGATCGCGTCCATCACGCCCTCACCAGCGAACGCCTCGCCTTCGAGTACGTTAAAGCTGCCGCCATCGAGCGTGAGGGCGCTCGTATTGTCGACCCAGAGTGCGCGCAGGACGGCACGCTCCGAGGGATTCCAGACGGAAACTTTCTCGGAGTCGATGCGCGATTGCAGGATGGGAACGAGCGCCGACTGATTCTTGCGGATGGTGACGCGGTCTTTGAGCTTGTATTCGAAGAGGTCGCCGAGCTCCTGGGATTGCCCGACGGAGTTGCCGAATGCTTCGCGCTCTTCGTCGGTTACGATGTAGCCGACATCCTCCGCGAGAGACTTCTTGTTAGTGCCTACCGCTGCGACGCCCGCCGCTCCGGCGCCGCCTCCCACGCCGCTTCCAGAAACGACGCCCCGGCTGAGCTTCGCAAAATTTCCTAGGCGGTCGAATTCTTTGCCGCCCGCCTCCATGTGCCCGCTCCCAAGGCGCTCACTCCCACCGCCGGTAAAGCGACTGGCGGCTCCGACGGGCGCTGGCGGTGGCGGCGGGCTCGGCACATCCTCCATCGTCGCCTCATGCGTCTGCGGATTCAGCATCGCGTTCTCGGGCAGCGGCACTACCGGACGCCGTGTGTAATACGGCTGCGACAGTTCCTGCACGAACGATTGCGGCGCGCCGGCGACCAACGACAGTTCGACGTTCTTCCAGTCTTCGCCGACCGTGTTGTCGACGATGGCCCATCCCTGCAGCAGCGGCTTGCCCTCCTTTGGAATCACGATGCGGTAGGTGCTCTTCCACACCGGTACTTCGCTGATGTAGCTGACGAGCAGGTTGCGCTCGCCGTCTCCGGCGGTGGAGATCGTCATGCGGCGCAGCGCCTGGTCGCGCGTCGAGGCGACGAGGCCGAGATACTTGCCGACTTCCTCGTTCACATCTTTTTCGAGCACGCGGACGGTAGTCGAGGGCGTGAGATCGAAGATGTGGACTTCGCCGGTATCGCTGACCAGCGAGATTTGCGTGAGCCCGATGCGGAGCTTGTCGTCATCGCCGTCGTTCTTGCCATCGTGGCCGGAGACGATCTGCCGCTCTTCAATGCTGAGCACGCGTCCGATCGCGGTTGCGGATGGGCTGTGCACTTCGACGCGCGCGCCGCGCAGGGCGTCGAGGAACTGCGCCGTCGTGGGATTCTCTCCGACCGGCAGATGCAGCAGGCCGAGCTGGCGCTCGATGGGCGCCGTCGAGTTATAGCTGACGCCGGTGATGCGACCCTTGCCCAGATCGAGAACCGTGAGCGATTTCAGCACGTCGTTGAGTTGCGCGGTGGTGAAGTCGACGTTGACGTCCTGGCTGCCGCGCACTTCGCCGGCGTGCTCGAAATATCCGACGCCGTTCTTGTAGAGAATGACGCGGGTGACGGGCAGGCGCGCAGCATCGGCGCCCGCGGGAGTAGAAGACTGGCCAGAAGAAAAAATCGAAAGCGGAACGACAGCAAGGCACACGAATGCATACTTGCGGAGAGGCATGGCTCCTCCGTGGATTCAGGAACTGCTTGTAATCGGGACCCGACTGCTGCCGAGGGAACGCGCCACGCAGGGCTTATTGCGCGGCGACAGGGATCCCATCCGGTATAGACACCCGAGCGGAGGCATCTGCATCGGTGGATGCAGGCTTGGGCGGCGGAGATGGCTGGAGGCAGGGGCGGGGGCCGGGGACCGGTGATCAGCGGGCAGTGGCTAACGGCCGGTGGATCCCCGGTCTCTTAAGGCCGCCGGCCACTGCCCACCGCATCACGCTTTCTTGATGAGCCGCGTCAGCCAGATTAGAAACACTGCGCCGAGGATGGCGATGAGGATAGTCCCGATGAAACCCCCGGCGTGAATGCCCAGCATGCCGGCGAGCCATCCGCCGATGACCGCGCCGACAATGCCGAGAAGGATATCGACGACGACGCCATAGCCGCCGCCTTTCATGATCTTGCCCGCGGCCCATCCCGCGATCAATCCGACGACGATCCACCAGATAAATCCTGTAATCATGCGTCTCCTCCTTGGAAATCCGTGCGGAGGAGAGTACGGGGGATAGGGGAAGAAGTCAATTCGGGCCAGTGGCCAGTGGTCCGTTCCTGGACAGGAGTTGCACTGTACACTGACCACTGGCCACTGATCTCTGATCTCTGATCTTTGATCTTTGATCTTTGACGCCAGGACCCTGTCTTCTCATGTTCGCGCGCAAAGTTCGGGTGGAATACGAAGACGACGGCAAGCGCCTTCCCTGCCCTCTGAAGTGGCTGGACAATTTTTCGATGCGCAATTTCACCAATGCCAGCGTGTTCGACGACACGCTGCCGGTTGCGGATGGCGATATGGAAATCGGATCGGCAGTGCCTCTCGATCAGCTCACCCGCGCCATGGAAGATTGGTTCCGCCGCAAAGGATACTTGCGCGCTGACGCGAAGCTCTTCGTCCACGAAAAGTGAACGACCCTCCGACCGTGACCGCCCCGGGCGGGTTGCAGGAATTTGCGACTTCCATCGCACGATGCCTGATTCCGGCGTTTCATTCCGGGAACCAAACTGGTACATATTCCCGGGGACAGGGTAAGAATTCTCCGTCCACGATGGGGTATTTTTACCTTCAGGTATCACTGTAGAGACAAGTTCCTTGTTTTCATTGTGGGTATTTTGGCGGGAATTATGGAAGGCGACCTGCTAGACGCTTAGAAGGAGCTCCTCCCCGTGAGCGAAAAAGTCTCGAAGCTACTTCCCCTGGCTCGGAGGACGAAAGCCGAGTCTGCAGCCCCTCCCCTTCCGGAGAATTCCCCGGAAACACACTTCCTTCGCGCCTGGTTCGAGTACGATTCCGGGTTCGGCAATCCCGAGCAGCGAAGGAAGTGGGGCACTCTTCTCGGCCTGGTCATGGTGTTAGGAATCAGCGGCGGCTTCTGGACCGGTATCGGTCTGCTGATCGCCCGGCTCTTAAAGTAAATCTCCGTACCCCGGGCGCGTTGCCCGGGGTGCACTTTCCCCACGGCTTCGCCCTCTTTCTTCTCGGCGTTATTCCTTCGTTTCCGTGCGTCATCTCGACGGGCCGCGCTTTCACGAGCGCGCCCAGGGATCTCGGCGTGACACCGTCGCGTGACACCTTTCCCCCACGCTTTGCTGGCCTCGAGATCCTTCGCTCCGCCTGAAAAACGGCTGCGTTCAGGATGACAACCCCTCGGCTACTTGTCGTAGTGGAGCAGAGACATCACGTCGTATCCCTTCAGCCTGTCTCTTCCCTTCAGGAAATCGAGCTCCACGGCGAAGGCGAGGCCGGCTACTTGCCCGCCCAGGCCCTCTGCCAGTTTTGCTGTCGCGGCGGCAGTGCCTCCGGTTGCGAGCAGATCGTCGCAGATCAGCACGCGTTGGCCGGACTGGATCGCGTCTTTATGGATCTCGAGACAGTTGGTGCCGTACTCGAGCGCATAGTTTTCCTGAACGGTGGGAGCGGGAAGTTTGCCGGGCTTGCGGACGGGCACGAATCCGGCATGCAGGCGGTAGGCGAGCGCGGGAGCAAAGATAAAGCCGCGCGCCTCCATGCCCAGCACCAGATCGACGGACCGGGCGGGATAGTGCTCGGCGAGCTTATCGATCAGCGCGGCGAAGCCGTCCTTGTCCTTGAGAAGCGTGGTGATGTCGTAGAAGAGAATGCCCTTCTTGGGAAAGTCGGGCACTTCGCGGATGAGGTGTTTTAGTTGGTCGGGGGTCATGAGAATTCGGGTTTCAAGGTTTCAACGTTTCTTGTTTTCGCAGTCGGGATCGTGGCTGCCTCGACATCTACACTCACGGGATCTACACCCACGGGCCGATCAGTTCGAGATCCTTCGCTCCGCCGGAAAAACGGCTCCGCTCAGGATGACGCCCCGTCATTGGAACCTTTCCTACCAGGCTCCTTCGATGCGGAACGAAAGCAACCCGTCCCGGGGCTGCTCGTCGGAAACTTCGACTGCATCGACGCGGGCGGCTCTTGGGCCTTCGCGCAGACGCGAGTGTAATCCGGATAACTGGTCGCGCGTGCCTTGCGCGAGCACTTCGACGCTGCCGTCGTGATTATTGCGAACCCATCCGGCGATGCCCAGCAGGTGCGCTTCACGCTCCACGAACCAGCGGAAGCCGACACCCTGCACGCGTCCGCGCACGATGTAGCGCTTCGCTTCAGTCGGTTTCGCGGTGGGAGTCATACTCTGAGGCTTGTCATTCTGGCAGGGCTTATTCAATACCGTAAAGTCTGTCATCCTGGGCGAGGAATCTGCTAGCGGAAGCGAAGCAGATCCGTAGTCGAAGGATCCTCACGTGGAATTTACTTCAGTCGCGTTAAGATCGCTCCAAAAACAAGGTAAAGCGCACCTACTCCCATCAGCACATATCCTTTCCAGTGAACCCAACCGATGCCGGTAGCTCGTTTCTCGGTAATCGTGTAGACGCCAAGCAATACGATCATCGATAGAGCAAAAATCCCGAATGCCTCAGCAAACATGCGAAGAGTTCCCATAAGTGGCTTTCTCCCCACACCTTCCCGGAATCTTCATGGAATTTCAACGACGACAAGAGAACAGCTTGCCGTGCCAGTGCTGATTGTACACAGGCTAGGGATCCTTCGACTGCATTGGGGCTCGCCCTGGGCGAACCCCAATTTCGCTCAGGATGACAGAACTCATGGTTCGCGACGACCCTCAGAAACTATGCTCGCGACAAGTACGCGCCTTCCGAAGTATCGACCTTGATCTTCTCGCCTTCATTAATGAAGGGCGGGACCTGAACGATGAGTCCGGTTTCGGTCTTGGCGGCCTTGGTCACGCTCGAGGCAGTGGCGCTCTTCAGTCCGGGCTCGGTTTCGACCACGGTGAGAATGACGGTTTGCGGGAGTTCGATGCCGACGGCCTTGCCGTCAAAAAACTCGACTTTGATCTCCAGGTTGGGGATCAGGTATTCGACCGCGTCGCCCAGAATCTCCTTGCTCAGGTGGGTCTGTTCGTAGTTCGTGGTGTCCATGAAGTAGTAGCTGTCGCCGTCGGAATAGAGGAACTGCATTTCGACTTCGTCGACGGTGATCTTCTCGATCGGGTCGGGCGAGCGGAAGCGGTGCTCGAACATGGCGCCGGTGCGCAGGTTGCGCAGCTTGGCCTGGATAAAGGCCCGCAGGTTGCCGGGGGTGCGGTGCTCGACCGAGAACACGGAGTGCAGATCATTGTTGTGCTTGATGATCATGCCGGGACGAAGCTGTGTGGCAGGGATCGACATCGCTGGAAGACTCTCCTCTGACGATTGGTTGCTGAGCAAGCTGGCGGAAGGCGGGCAGGCCACAGTTTCCGCCGCTACGATCGGCTAAATCATGATTTTACACGCAGGTGCGAGGAAAGGGGAAGCGCGTGCGCTCCCGGGTCATCCCGACGACCTGCGTTTTCGAGAGGGGCATGGATTTCTAACACCCACAACTTTGTGGAGCGGGAGATCCTTCGCTCCGCCTGAAAAAGGGCTGCGCTCAGGATGACGCAGTCGCGACAGGAGACGCCAGGGCGCGACGTTGCGAGCAAGCGTCTTTACGCTCGATGGACGAAGTTAGTGTAGGCCGTCGGTCGCGTAGAGCTGACCGAGCTGGGTGCCGTAGGCATAGGCCATCCAGCGGCCGTCGGGGGTGATGCTGACCAACGTGGAGATCCGCTTCAGCCCGATCTGCTCCTTTGGCGTGAGCACCTGCCAGGGCTCCTCATGGCCTGTGGCAGGATCGAATCTGGCGATGGCCACGTTTGTGTCACTCACGTTCTGAGTGAAGATATGTTTCGAGTCCGCGGCCCACGCTGCCGGCCGTTCCCCCGGTTGCAGCCCGGCAATCGGAGTATCGATGCCATCGGCGATGGAGTGAATGAACCAGGTTCCTTTTTGGTTAAAGAGAAATGATTTGCCATCGGGCGAGGGTGGCAACAAATCGTGCATGCCCTTCGACAGGAGCCTGGGTGGATTCCCGTCCAGGTCCGCCATGTAGACGCCCGGATTCGGCACGGTGGGGACGGTTTGCAGCAGAAGATGCTGGCCATCGGGGAAGATGAATCCCCAAACGGGGATGACGCCATCCCAGTGCAGCACGCGAGTCTGGCCCGCGCCCACGGGAACGACCTGCACGTTCGGATCGTCGGCGAGCACAAGCAGAGCCCACTTTCCGTCCGAGGAGAGGCTGGTGGTGAATCCGCCGCCGCCGATGCGAACCGCCGGCGAACCGTCAGTCTTTCGAACGTACGCGGAATACTTGCCGCCCCCATGTTCTGACTGATCGGTGAAGAGCAACTCACTGCCATCGGCTGACAAACGGGGCCAATAAGGACTGTCGAGCCAGTTCATATTGCGCTCTTGTGAAGAGCCGCGCTCGACCACTGCCATGGAAACGCGGTGCTCTTCAGCGGAAACCAGCACGCGCCCGGTGGCGGAAATATCGTGAATGAGCGTGGGCGACATGCCGCAGTAGACGGTGCGCGTCTTGCCGCCCAGCGTGACGGCGTGGATGCAGTACTGCTCGCCGCTGGTCGCAGCGGAGAACCAGATCTCTTTGCCCGACGGCGCCCACGTCAATCCTTCCAGCGACTCCCAGTCTTTGGAGACGTCCTGCACGCGGCCGGAGCGGTCGAGCAGGATCACGTCGCCGCGGTCGTCAACGTTCGGAGGATGGCGGAAGAGAGCAACGTGCTCTCCATCGGGAGAGACTCTCATATCGCTCAGGCGAGTCGGAGTGTCGAGCAGCACTTTGCCGATGGGATATTCGACGCGCATCACACGGGTTTCAGGATTGCCGACGATGACGGCGAGATCATTACCGTCAGGCGCCCAGTCGGCGTCGACGACATTCTCGAGCAGTTCCCGCGCGGCGCCGCCTCCGATGGGCGATGTGGCCAGCGTCCCCGCCCACTGGCGATGCGCCAACAGTACCGGGCGCACGAGAACAGCCGCCTGCCCCTGGCGCGAAACCGAAAGCAGCGCGGCGCCATGAAGTCCGAGCGGAACGGGTTCGGGATACTCTTCGCGGATGATGTAGGTATCGAGCGGCGCGCCGTTGAGTCGCGCGCTGTAGAGGACGGCTTTGCCATCGGGCGCGAAGCGCGCTTCGACGACTTCTCCCTGATGAAACGACAGGCGCGTGAACGTGGGAGGCGGCGGCGGTGCGGGGCGCAGGAACCAGGCCATCGCCGCTCCCAGCAACAAACTCAGGGCAGAGCCGGCCGCCACGCCAAGCCACGGACGGCGCCGCGGCTGATCGGCAATCGCAATGGCCGCCCCGCTTTTCACTGTCGTTCCTGTGAGGGCTTCCAGGGCGAAGGCAAGATCTTTGGCTGACTGAAAACGTTGCTCCGGCTGTTTTTCAAGGCAGCGGCGGACGATGCGATCCATGCCCGGGGAAACCGGGTGCGGCATGCCGGCAAATTCCGGCGGGTCATCGCGCAAAATCGCGGTCATGGTTTCGGCAGCCGTATCGCGGCGGAAGGCACGCTGGCCGCAGAGCATTTCGTAGAGCACGGCGCCGAAGGAAAAAATATCGGTGCGGGTATCGATCGCGGAGCCACGAACTTGTTCCGGCGCCATGTAGCCGACGGTGCCCATCACGAGGCCGGCTTCGGTCGGCGAACTGGTCATCGTGGCGCCCGACGATGCGGCTTCTCCGCCGGGCGCAAGCTTGGCGAGGCCGAAGTCGAGGATCTTCACACGGCCTTCACGCGTGATGAAAACGTTGTCGGGCTTCAGGTCGCGGTGAATGATGCCTTTTTCATGCGCGGCGGCCAGTCCCTGGGCAATCTGCGCGGCATAGTCAGCGGCCTTGCGCGGTGACAGCGGGCCGTGATCAAGTTCCAGGCGCAGGCTCGAGCCCTCGAGGAGTTCCGAGACCATGAAGTGCGTGCCGCCGTGCTCTCCAATATCGTGGATGGCGAGAATGTTCGGATGATTGAGCGCGGCAACGGCGCGCGCTTCCTGCTCGAAGCGGCGCAGGCGGTCGGCATCGCGGGAGAAGGATTCGGGCAGAACCTTGAGCGCGACTTCGCGTCCGAGGCGCGTATCGCGGGCGCGGTACACCTCGCCCATTCCTCCTGCGCCCAGAGGCGCGTGAATCTCGTACGGCCCGAATTTTGTTCCCGAAGAAACTGTCATGGATGGGTTGCATTATAGCGTTTCGGGAGAGGCTCTTCCCGCGGGGTCGCGGCCTACATAGAGTTCTGGATAGGTATAGTTGCGCAAAGAGGAATAGAATTTCGTGGAGCCTTGAGCCCGCGGTATGGGCCGGGGCAATCTTCCGGCACGAGGTCGTCATCATGCGCATGGGAAAGTACGAGTCGTCGCCAACGAGCACAACTGCCACCGCCATCACCTTCTTCCTGATTGGAGTCGGCGCGGGGGCGCTGGCCGGGCTGTTCCTCGCTCCCAAGACCGGCAAGCAATTCCGCAAGGATCTGCAGAAGAACCTGGAAAACGCCAAAGATACGCTCGACGAGTGGGCCGACGATGCCCGCGACCGGGTCCGCGATGCCGGCGATGCCGTGAGAGACATGGCAGCGCGCGGTATCGATATCGCCCAGGATCTCGCCGAAGACCTCCGCGACAAAGCGCGCGACAACGTTGAGCCACTACGGCGCTCGGTGAAGAGAAGCTAGTGGTTTCTTGAATTCGTGATTGTTGAATGGACGGCCCACGACTTCCTGGTTTTCATTCAACAATCCGGGTTACTGGGTCGGTCATCCCCGCGGTTTCTCCAGCGGGGCGATGGATCTTGGCGCAGCCCTTAATGTTGGGAGCGGGAGATCCTTCGCTCCGCCTGAAAAACGGCTGCGCTCAGGATGACGTCGCCAGCATAGGTTGACGCCTCGGTTTTCATTCCACAATCAATAATCAAAAATTACTGGCTCCGTCATCCCGAAGTCCCGCGCTTTCTCCAGCGGGGCGAGGGACATCGGCGCAGCCCTTAACATTGGGAGCGAGACAATCAAAATTTCAACAATCCGATCGGCTGAGGCTTACTTACTTTGGGCCCCGTTGCTCAGTACAGGTGAAAGTCCACCTCGACGGCGATTTGCGTGGCTACGGCCTGGCCCTTGTAGGTTGCCGGGCGGAAGCGCCAGTGGCTTACAGCTTCTATCGCTTTTTCATCGAGGCCCATTCCCAGGCTCTGTCCGACATGGATGTTGTAAGGGTGTCCATCTTTTCCCACGACCAATAACAACAACACTGTGCCCTGGTGCTTGACCTTGCGCGCTTCATCGGAGAACTCAGGCTCCGGACTGTAGATTGCGACCGGAACCGTCACGCCCATTTTTCCCGGCGCATAGATGCTCGCGGGGCCGGGCCCGAAGTGCGGTCCCTTCGATGGGCCAATACCGTCGCAACATCCGGTACCGATTCCACCGGGGCCGCCAGGCCCGTTGGAGAGGATCTGGGAGAAGTTTGACATCGGGTCGCCTATCTGGCCGCCCTCGGGCAGGTGGATGCCCGAATCCATCACGATCGTTGGTTCCATCGGGAGCCGCGGCATTTCCTTCACAACGATCACGGAGGGCGGAGCGAGTTGATTCTCGAGCGAGGCTCGCGGCGGATTTCCGTGCCCGGCTGGCAGCGGATCAAGTCCACCACCTCCTCCACCTCCGCTGCCGGAAAAGATCAGTGGCAGATCGCTGAACGGTAGATGGCGAGGCGGAAGTGCTGGGGTGGATCCGATGATGCAGCACGTGAAGTAGGTAAGCAGGGCCACAACGACGGCCTGCAATCCGATTGAGAGCAGGAACGCTTCGCCGCGCGGGCGGCCAAAGCGATCGGGTGGACGGGAGAACATCGAGAACAGCGGCCCGGGCGTAGCAGTCATGAATCGCTCCGTTGCTGAGTTTTCGAGAGGTCAGGCGGTTGGACGCTGGCGGGAGGAAAAAAGATTTCCGGGCCGCAGGAGAAAAACTGGGCAGCTTGAGGGTTAAGGTTTCAAAGCGTCAGGGTTTCAGGCGCACGCGGATTTCAATCAGCAAACAAAATTCAACGATCCGGGTTACTGATCCGTCATCCCGAAGCCCCGCGCTTTCTCCAGCGGGACGAGGGATCTCGGCGCACCCTTCAACTTTGGGAGCGGGAGATCCTTCGCTCCGCCTGAAAAACGGCTGCGCTCAGGATGACGCAGTCGGGACAGGGGGACGCCTCGGTTTTCATTCCACAATCAGCAATGAAAATTCAACGAGCCTGCGGCCGTGGCTTCTCCGGCAGAGACGTTGCTGAGCAACGGCTCTACGAGTGCAGCACTTATCCGAAGATTGCGGCGAAGAAGCCTTTGAGTTTCTGCAGGAAGCTGCGGTGCTCGGCGTTGCCCCCTTTTTCCTGAGCGGCGGAGGGAGGCAGCACGACCGCGTTGAGAGAGACACGGCGCAGGGATGGATCTTCCACCGGAAGCTCGCGGGTCGCCTGCAGGGGCGGGGCCGGCGTTGCATTCCGCTTTCTGGCGGTGAAGACCAAGGGCGCGTCCACCTGGACGTGCACTTCGTTGGGCTTGCTCGACGGCAGGGGGGCGGTTTCCGGTCCATTGGTCAAACGGCTTTCGCTGGGCGCGTTCGAAGCGAGAGTGGGCTGCGCCTCATCGGGCGATGAGCCGCCACCCAGCGTGACCTTGCCCGGCTGCGCTTCCGCCGAGGCCGGTGTCGTCGTTTCGGTACTCGGGTGCGTCGTTTCGGTACGAAGAACTTGCGGCGGAGGCGGGCATCCACACTCGAGCGGAACGTTGGCATCCACCTTATCGATCTGGCCGGAGCGGAAGACGGCCTGCTCCATCGGTTTCACGGTGTAGACACGATCTCCCATCACTTCCGAAACGATCGCTGACGCAGTATTGCCCTGCAGGGCGCGGACGCAGGTGTCGCCGCGGGAGTCGGCGCTGATGGCGAAGTGGAATTCTCCCGGGCCCGCGAACAGGATGCGGAAGTCGGGAGTGATGACGGAGTCGGCGCTGGAACGCAGCGAGTAGTGCGCTTCGAGCGCTCCAGTGCTCATGCCGAGCATGATATCGCTCTGGTTCTGCGCGGGAGTCACAGAGACCGTTGTGCCCGGACAGATGTGCACCTCGCCGCCACGGTTCATGCGAACCACGGAAGTCTGCGCGCCGGCCGTCAGCGACGATCCGGCCGCGAGGCGGCTGGCGGCAATGGTGGAGTCGCCCTCTCCGGAAACGACCGGAACGACCTGCGGAGCGGAGGTCCATGAAGAAGTGGTCGCAGGTGGCGGCTCGGGCGGAGCGTTGTTGCTCGCATCCGCGGGACTCGGCGGCTTCAGTCGAACCATCAGGCGATTGCCGGCGCCGTCCCAGCTATATCCGTAGGGAGCCTGCAGGTCGAGGACGATGCGGGTGATGGGAGGATTACGCTGGTGCTGGTTGGCGCGGATGGCGACGATATTGTCTTTTTCAACCGCGATGCGCTTCTGTTCGAGACCAAGAAACGAATTCGGAAGATCGATGACGAGGCGCGGCGGTGAGTCGAGCACTTGCACATCGGGAATGACCGGGCCGCCCTTGGTGAGGATCTCGATGGCGGGCGCGCCCTTCTCGTGCACGATGCGCACGCTCTTGACGGTCGGCGGCGGGCCAAACGTTTGTGCGACGGCTGCCTGCGATGCCAGCAAGAAAGCCAGCGCGGCGCAGGCGAACTTAAGCCCGAATTGCAACCTGGGACTCCCGGGGGATTGGATCCTCGATGGAAAGATAACACCGCGGGCAATAGCGGAGAAGACACGAGAAGGGCACCGTCTTTCGGGGGAACGGGGGCCGGCTTCCGGCTTTGACTCCAGCTTTCGGCGTTAGTGCCGGTCATCGATTTTGCGGAAGCCCGAGCGCCGCAACGGCTACTGATTTTCCGGCGGAAGGAACTCGTACTCTTCAATGACGGCGGCGACGGCGACGTTGCCATCCTGGCGGCCGTTTTCGACCCGCACGACGCGTCCCTTGCAGCGCACGCGGATGCTCTCGGTCAGGGTAATCTCCGGCGGTAGGGTGAGGGTAAAGCCGATCGGCGAGCCCTGAGCCATCTCGCTTTCGACGTAAAAACAGATGCCGCGCGCACTCACGTCGCGGACTTGCCCTATATCGGTGGAGGCGGAATTTTCGCCCCGATTGACGGCTACGGGCAGGTGCAGAGGGAAACGGCGAGCGGCCCGCTTCTCCTGCTGGGTTTCGGCCATTGCGCGTTCTCCAAAGTGGCGATTGAAGTGGACTAGGCATGTAAAGGATGCCGCTAGAGGGATTTACGGTCAATACCTCCATTGGGTCATGGACGGGGCACGATGGTGGAGTTACTTCGAGTGCAAAGTTTCAGGGTCTCATCGGGCGCCGGGCTCGTGGTGTTCATTTCACAATCAAGAAATCGACAATCAAAATTCCCCACTTCCCGCCGGAGTGCCTTATGTCGCATGCGCTCGGTTTCCATTCCACAATCAATAGGTAAAAATTCAACAATCCGAGTTACTGATCCGTCATCCCGAAGCCCCGCGCTTTCTCCAGCGGGGCGAGGGATCTCGGCTCACCCTTACTGTTGGAAGCGGGAGATCCTTCGCTCCGCCTGAAAAACGGCTGCGCCCAGGATGACGCAGTCGCGAAAGTTCACGCATGCGCTCTCCCGGTGTAATCTTGTAAGCACGCGGCCATCATGATTTTCGTTCTCGACAACTACGACTCGTTTACCTACAACCTGGTCCAGTACATTGGCGAACTGGGGGAAGAGGTTGAGGTGCGGCGGAACGACCAGGTTTCGGTGGACGAAGTTGACGCGATGCGTCCGCAGAAGATCGTTATTTCACCTGGACCGTGTACTCCTCGCGAAGCCGGGATCAGCATCGACCTGATCCGGCGCTTTGCCGGCAAGACTCCCATTCTCGGCGTGTGTCTTGGGCATCAAGCGATCGGGGAGGCGTTCGGCGGAAAAGTGGTTCGAGCGCCGCACTTGATGCACGGCAAAACCAGCGCCGTGCTGCACGACAACAAAACCATCTTCCAGGGACTGCCGCAACCGATGACGGCGACGCGCTATCACTCGCTCATCGTGGAAGAGGACCATCTGCCCGCAGAACTCGAAGTCAGCGCCTGGACCACGGAGAAAGACGGCAGCAAAACCATCATGGGCTTGCGACACCGCGAGTTTCCGGTCGAAGGCGTGCAATTCCATCCCGAAAGCGTGCTGACCGACGCGGGGAAGACGTTAGTCGCGAATTTTCTGAAATAAGGTGACGGGCGCCCGTCGCAACCCTTGCGGATCATCGCTGAAAATCTCAATCCGAGCGCGTGAGTGCGGCGCCAGCATCCGCTGGACTTACCTTCACGTATTTTCCTGATCGGGCTCGGGCAGATCTCACGACCGGGAGAGCCATGGAGCGGCTGCACCCAACGGATTCCGCTTCTTTCCAGATGGCAAGTGGATCGGGGTGATGCGGGAGCAAGATATCTCTGACGTGGCTCTGTTGAAGGAAACTTCCGGATACGACGCTAGCTTCCGCCTCGCGCTTTTTCCACGGCCTTCAACACTGCCTTGGCCTTGTTCAGTGATTCCTGGTATTCGGCGGCGGGTTCGGAGTCGGCTACGATTCCGCCTCCGGCCTGCAGGTATGCCTTTTTTCCTTGCATGAGGAGGGTTCGAATCCCGATACAGGAGTCGAGATTGCCCGCGAAATCAGCATAGAGGACCGATCCGCCATAGATGCCGCGGCGGGTGGGTTCGAGTTCTTCGATGATCTGCATGGCGCGTACCTTGGGGGCGCCGCTCAGCGTGCCCGCCGGGAAGCAGGCAGCGAAGGCATCGAGCGCGTCGAGATCCTTGCGCAGCGTTCCTTCGAGCGCCGAGACCAGATGCATGACGTGCGAGTAGCGCTCCACGTACATCAGGTCTTTCACTTTCACTGAACCGTACTCGCTGACGCGGCCGAGATCGTTGCGGCCGAGATCGACCAGCATGACGTGCTCGGCGCGCTCTTTCTCGTCGTGGCGCATCTGGTCTTCGAGAGCATGGTCCTCAGCTTCGTCGCTGCCGCGTGGGCGCGTGCCCGCGATCGGGCGGTATTCGAGCTTGCGACCGGTCACGCGCACCAGCATTTCGGGAGATGATCCGAGGATGTGCGTGCCATCCATCTGCAGAAAGTAAAGATAGGGTGACGGATTCACCTGGCGGAGAGCGCGGTAGATGTCGAAGGGCGCGATACCCGGAGTGAAGTCGAAGCGCTGCGAGAGCACGACCTGGAAGATATCTCCGGCAGCGATGTATTCCTTGCAGCGCTTTACGCGCGCCAGGTGATCTTCGCGGCGAGTTTGCGCGTCGACCTTCAGCTTTCCACGGCCTGCCCGCGATGACTTTTTCCAGAGAGCGGGGCTGAGGCCAGCGGCGAGCTTGCGTTCCAGCACGGCGATGTCGCGCAAGGCGCGGTCGTAGGCGCGGCGCGGGCCATCCTGGGTGACGTCGGCTACGGCGACGATGTGGATCTGGTGCCGCAGGTGATCGAAGGCCAGCAGGCGGTCGAAGAACATCAGTTCGGCATCGGGCAGGCCGAGGTCGTCTTCGGCATGGTCGCCGATATTTTCCAGCTGGCGGATGACGTCATAGGCGAAGTATCCGACGGCGCCGGCGGTGAACGGCGGCAGTCCGGGAAAGGTCGCAGGACGATGCTCGCGCAAGAGGTGCTTCGCGACCCGGAAGATGCTTTCCTTGGTGGTCTCGCGGCGGCTGCCGCGTTGGATCTCGACTTTTCCGTGCGCGGCTCTCACGCGCATGTACGGACGCGCGCCGAGAAAGGTGTAGCGTCCGATCTGCTCGCCGCGCTCAACCGATTCGAGCAGGAAGGCGTGCGGTTCTTTGGCGGCGATGGCGAGAAAAGCGGAGACGGGCGTGAGCAGGTCGGCGCTGACCGACTTGACCACCGGGACCAGGGTGGCGTCGGACGCGAGACGCGAGAATTGCTTGAAGTCGGGCTGGAGCATGTGTAGGGCCCCGCGGCAGCGAGGATTTTTGATTATAGGGGAAGGGTATGTCGGGAGTTGTCAGGGGTTCGGACTCATCTTTGCGCCGTGAGTCGTCCCGAGGGGGCTTTCCGGCATAGCGAGGGGCCTCCGAAACCGATGCTCTGAGTGCGACGAGATCCCTCGGCCCGCTGGAGAAAACGCGGGCACTTCGGGACGACGCAGTCCTGCACAATGAGGGGGCGTCATTCTGGATAACTCGGGGGCAGCATGGACGCGATGGTGGCGATCACTGAGGCTCTAGATCCTGGCCCTGCCCGGGACGTGCGTCCGGGACCCGTGGTTGGGCAAACTTTAGTTACCTAACTGCCGGGCAGGGCTGCCGCTAAAATCGCATCATCTTGTGTATTGTGAGCATTTTGCGCAGGCACGGAAGTTCCCTTCCGCGCCCGCGCTGACGGCAAGGCATGCGAATTAAATTTTGGGGCGTGCGCGGTTCGACGCCCACACCGCAGACCGAGAACATGCGCTACGGGGGAAATACCTCGTGCGTCGAGGTACGCCTCGGCGAGCGCATTTACGTGTTCGACTGCGGCACGGGATTCCGCGCGCTCGGACACGAGCTGGAAAAAGAATTTGGCGACCGTCCGTACTCGGCTCACGTTTTCGTCTCGCACTTCCACTGGGATCACATACAGGGCATGCCGTTTTTCCGGCCGCTCTACGACCGTCCGAACAGCCGGTTCTACTTCCATTCGTCGGCGCGGACGCGGCGCCTCGAACAGGTGATGGCGGAGCAGATGGCTGCACCGTATTTCCCGGTGAACCTCGATCACATGAAATCGAAGCGGCGGTTCTACGACATCGAGAACGGTTGTGTCGACATGGAAGATGGTGTGCGGCTGAAGACGGCATACCTGAACCATCCGCAGGGTTGCATGGGCTTCCGGCTGGAAACGAAAGATGGCGTGCTGGTCTATGCGACCGACAACGAGCCGGGCGATGAGGACTTCGATAAAGCTGTCCGCAAGCTCGCCGAGGGCGCAGACATCCTGATCTACGACGCGCAGTACCTTCCTGAGGAGTACCAGGCGCGCAGGCGCGGCTGGGGTCATAGCCACTGGCGCGAGGCAGTGAATGTCGTTATGGAAAGCGGCGCGAAGGAGTTGATCCTGTACCATCACGATCCCGAGCACACCGACGAGGTCGTCGATAAAGTAGTAGAGAATGCGCGGAGCTACTATCCCAGGGTGCGGGCCGCCGCCGAGGGGATGGAGATTGAGTTAGGCGTCAGGGGACAGGGTTCCGGGGCCGGGGTTTAGGGGTCGTTCTTCTTCCAGTACTTCTGACGTTTCTTCCTTCCTTCTTGCGTCATCCCGAGCGTGAGCCGTTTTTCCGATGGAGAGGGATCTCTGCGCGCCCGTTGCGCGGGGTAGGGGAGATCCCTCGCCCCGCTTGTGAAAGCGCGGGGACTTCGGGATGACGCAATCGCTTATTGACAGCAGTTAGACTGACTTATGGGCGAAACCGTCACGCCTTCAAGTGGTAGGGGATGCTGACTACCGTGATGCGCTGGTTGCCGTTGAAGAGCAGCAGGGCGCGGATGGCTTCCGGGCGGTTGTTGTGCAGGAAATAGTGATACCAGTGGCTCTCGACCAGCTCTGGGATGAGCACCGTGATGTTGCGATCAGGGTGCGCGGCCTGCTGGTCCAGCGCATATTCAACGATCGGCTTCACGATGAAGCGGTAGGGCGATTCCAGCACGACCAGCTCCGGCGGCTCGATACCGGCCTTCTGCGCGGGCTTTTCGATGAGATCGGGCCATTGCTGGCGCAGCTTGTCGGTGTCATCTCCGTTGCGAACGTGAACTACCCGAACTTCCTTCGATAGCGTCCAGGCATAGCGAAGGGCACGCTCGGAAACCAGGCTCCAGCGATCGATGGGCAGGAGCACGACGGGCTCGATGAGATGCTCCGTCTGCACGGGACCGATCGAGCAGATCTCCTGCGCGACGATGGAGTAATGACGGTGCACGGCCCGCATCATCAGCATCAGCGCGGGGATGAGCAGGACAGTGATCCAGGCGCCTTCGACGAATTTTGCAACCAGCACGACGAGCGTCGTGATTCCCGTGGCGACACCACCCAGTCCATTCAGCACCATGCTGTGGTTGGCGTGGCGGCCTCCAGCCTTGCGCCAGTGCTGAACCATGCCGATCTGCGAGAGCGTGAAGGCGAGAAACGCGCCGACCGCGTAGAGCGGAATCAGGCGGTCGGTGACGCCGCCGAAGATGATCAGCAGAACGCCGGTGAGGATTGCGAGCGCGTAGACGCCTTGGGCGAATACGAGTCGGCGTCCGCGAATGACGAAGGCATGCGGCAGGTATCCGTTTTGCGCGATGGCACGCGCGAGGCGCGGGAAATCGGCGAAGGCGGTGTTGGCGGAAAGGGAGAGCACAACAAGGATCGAGCCGATGCTGATCCAGTAGAAGATGCCGCGTCCTGTAATGGCGGCGAGCAACTGCGAGAGGATGCTGTCGTAGCCGGGAAGGGTCGGATCGGTGGCGGCGATGCCGTAGGCGGGAACGAGATAGGCGATCCCGAGAAGCATCACCATCAGGATTGCGATGATGATGGTCAGCGTGCGCTTGGCGTATTTGTCGGTGGGATCGCGAAAGGCCATGACGCCGTTGCTGACAGCTTCGACGCCGGTCATGGCGGTGCAACCGCTGGAAAACGTGCGCAGGAGAAGCCAGAGACTGACTGTCTCGGTCACGGTAGTCAGCTTCGGCAGCGCCACCATGGGCGTGGGATGGCCTCCGGCGGCGATGGCTTTGAATACTCCGACGGCAATCAGCCCGAGAATACAGGTAATGAAGACATAAGTAGGCAGCAGGAACACGCCACCGCTCTCGCGCACTCCACGCAGGTTCACGATCGTGATCAAGACGAGAATGCCGAGGCACAGCGGAAGCGTCTTGCTCTGCAGCGAGGGCACGGCGGAGACGAGCGCACCGACTCCGGCCGAGATGCCGACCGCGGCAGTGAGAACGTAGTCGATCATGAGCGCGGCGGCGGCGAGCAGGCCCGCGCCTTCGCCGAGGTTCTCGCTGGCGACGGTGTATGAGCCACCGCCTTGCGGGTAGGCGGCGATGGTCTGGCGGTAGGAGAAGTAGACGATGCCGAGCAGAACGACGATGCCGAGAGTGATGGGCCAGACGTAAATCGATCCGGCCATACCGAGCGGGATCAGCAAGGTGAGGGCGGCCTCAGGTCCGTAGGCGGCGGAACTGAGGGCGTCGAGGCCGAAGATCGGGATGCCTTTGATGGGACCGATGCGCTCGGCTTTTTCTTCTTCGGTGGCCAGAGGACGGCCGAATAGCGTGTCGATGATGTTCACGGTTGAATTCCTTGCGCGCGTGCTCCGCTGGGATGCGGGATAGGATAATGGGGATCGGTTGAATTTTGTGTGAAAAGGGGACCGGGCAGTGGCGTTCTTTGCCGATCCCCAACTCTCGAGAATTGCAGCGTGATTCCTTCGTGATCTTTAGCAGTCAAAGGGAGACAGCCTCAAAGATCACGAGGAGACCTTAGGCATGGTTCTGCCGGCGAAGATTAAGTATTCCCCAGCTGAAAATGCATGTGGTCGTTGTGCTTCTCTCGTCCGCCCTTACCCAGCTTCCTCGGGTAATCGGGGTGAATGATCCAGCCCATCTTCAGTAGCGAACCGGCACTGAACTCATGCGGGTTGATATCGAACGCTTCCGCCCGCGCTTGTTCATGGGCGAATTCGTAGATCGCGGCGAAGAAATCCGCGGCGTTGGCATCCTCCGGCTTCGGCGAAGTGGCCAGGCGATACCAAGTCTTGGTTTCATCCTTCCAACGGTCGACGCCCCATCCGTTGCCTTCGCTGGGGTGAAGGTTGCCGGCGCTGTCGTAGACCGGCCGCAACCACCAGTCTTTTCGCACATCGAAGGTGCCTTTGTTGGTATCGGCGCCGTAGAAATCCATGCAGCGGCCGGTCATGTGGCAATCCGTCACTCCAGGAGATCCCCCAGCGCCGATCCCGCCGTAAACGACCTGCGTGGCCTGCCAGTCGTCCCGGAGCATGACCGCCAATTTGAAAAGAACGATGGCGAACGATGGCGTGGGAGCAAAGTATTTCTGCTGCGTGGCCCCTGCCGATCCGTTATTGCCGTTGTTCGTACCGCTGGCTTTCAAGAACGGTATCCCGGCGATCTCGGGGATGATCTTGGTCTGCATCCCCGGTTTGTGCGAAGTAATTTTTCCGGACTTGTCCCGTACGATTTTGTCGAAAAGCGTGATCTGTTCCAGTTCGACGAGATCCATCATCAGCTTGAACGCGTCACTCTCGCTGAGATTGCGAGCGGGAATCTGCATCAGCGGGGCACTTTCCAACACCGCCGCTACTTGATCGAGTAGATCTGACATAACTCCTCCTGAGATTTCGAAACTGAAGTGGGGCAACCCAACCTCACCTCAATGGGGACGAAGTGCAGCAATACTGCAGGCAGTAGGAACGCGATTCGCGGACTGATGGCAGCCGGCATTGATGCAACTCCGAAGAACTGAAGCGTGCAGGGGTTGATGGCCCGGGCGGAGGGAAGAAACGCTGCGATCTTAACCTTGACGGCGCGGGGCGTCAACATGAGATGCTCGGGCCGCCAGGCCATTTTCCGTTGACGGCATCCTGAGCGGGGCAGGTTTTCAGGTGGAGCGAAGGATCTCCCGTTCCCAATGTTAAGGGTGCGCCGAGATCCCTAGCCCCGCTGGTGAATGCGCGGGGCTTCGGGATGACCGACCCCGGATGGTTGAACTTTGATTGTTGCTTGTGGAATGAAACCGAGGCGTCCCCCTGTCCGGACGGCGTCATCCTGAGCGCAGCCGCTTTTCGGGCGGAGCGAAGGATCTCCCGCTCCCGATGTTAAGGGTGCGCCGAGATCCCTCGGCCCGCTGGTGAAAGCGCGGGGCTTCGGGATGACCGACCCAGTAACCCGGATGGTTGAATCTTGATTGTTGATTATTGAATGAAAACCGAGGCGTCCCCTATCCCGACTGCGTCATCCTGAGCGGGGCAGGTTTTCAGGCGGGGCGAAGGATCTCCCGCTCCCGATGCTAAGGGTGCGCCGAGATCCCTCGCCCCGCTGGTGAATGCGCGGGGCTTCGGGATGGCGCAGCCCGGTATTTCTAGCCGGATTACATTCCCAGGCGGCTCAAACGTTGACTCGGCGGCTGCCCTTGGCTTGCTTCCCCGGCTTGGAGGCTCATATACTCGGAGCGTTTGCCCCGCCGCGAGTCCAAAACGACGGCCAGCGCCATCCTGCACTCATTCCGGAGAACACTTTTATGACATTGACCACCGCCCCGCAAGTGGATAAAGAGACCAATCCGTGGGAGTCGCAGCGCGCGCGCTTCGACCTGGCCGCGCAGAAACTGAACCTGGATGAAGGCTTATGGCGGGTGTTGCGCTATCCCAACCGCGAGATCACGGTGCACATTCCGGTGCAGATGGACGATGGGCACCTGGAGGTGTTCACCGGGTTCCGGGTGCAACACTCGATCGCGCGCGGTCCGGCGAAGGGCGGCATCCGGTATTCGCCCGACCTCACCCTCGACGAAGTTCGGGCACTGGCGAGCTGGATGACGTGGAAGTGCGCCGTGGTGAATATTCCATTCGGAGGGGCGAAGGGTGGCGTGATTTGCGATCCGCACAAGATGTCGATGGGCGAGGTCGAGCGCATGACGCGCCGGTACACCGCGGAACTCATCGAGTTCCTGGGGCCGGAGAAGGACGTGCCCGCGCCCGACGTCAACACCAACGAACAGGTGATGGCGTGGATGATGGATACCTACTCCATGCACATGCGGCAGACGGTGACCGCGGTGGTGACCGGGAAGCCGATCAATATTGGCGGGTCGCGCGGGCGGCGCGAGGCCACAGGGCGCGGCGTAATGATCGTGTGCGACGAGGCGTGCCGCAAGCTCAATATCGATCGCAGCCGGGCGCGGGTCATCGTACAGGGATTCGGAAATGTGGGTTCGAACGCAGCATTGCTGATGCATGAAGCCGGATACAAAGTCGTCGGGATCGCGGAAGTTGGCGGCGGCCTGTACAACAAGAACGGCATCGATCTGAAGGCGCTGGTGGAGTTCCGGCAGAAGAACGGCACGGTGCATGGCTTCACCGGAGCGGAAGCCGCCGATTCGGCGCAGTTGCTGGTGACTGACTGCGAGATCCTGATTCCCGCGGCGACCGAAAACGTGATCACCAGCCGCAACGTAGATCAAGTGAAGTGCCGCGTCCTGGCCGAGGGCGCGAACGGTCCGACGACGTCGGCGGCTGACGATGTGCTCAGCGAGAAGGGAGTGTTCGTGATTCCCGATATCCTGGCCAATGCCGGTGGCGTGACCACTTCCTACTTCGAGTGGGTACAGGACCGGCAGGGATACTTCTGGAAAGAGTCGGTGGTCAACGAACAGCTCGAGACCATCATGAAGTCGTCTTTCGACGACGTGGTGCGGTACGCGGAGACGCACAAGGTGAACAACCGGATCGCCGCGTATATGCTGGCGATCGACCGGGTGGCGTATACGATCCGGCAGCGCGGGATTTACGCGTAGAGTCAAGTCCCGCTTCTCGCGCACAGAACGCGCGAGAAATGGCGCACCCGTCCATTAACGGGCAAACGGGTTTGACCGATGAAGCGATTTTCAGGAGGGGCGGTTATGAATCTCACGGAACGGAAACTTACGGCACAGATTGCGGTTCTCGTATTTCTTCTCTCCCTGGTCAGCGGAGCGATGGGGCAGGCTGCGGCAAAGCCGGCGGCGCCAGCCGCGGCAGCCCAGTCATCTTCAATGGGCGACGAGGAGAAGCTCGACATCAACTCGGCGACCAAGGACCAACTGAAGGCGCTGCCCGGCATCGGCGATGCGTACTCGCAGAAAATCATTGACGGACGTCCCTACCGGACCAAGCGGGATCTGGTGAGCAAGAAGATCATTCCGCTCGCGACTTATACCAAAATCAGCGCAAGGATCATCGCCAAGCAGGCAAAGATGGACAAGCCTGCGGGTACTACCAAGTAACGGGCACGCAACGCGGGATACACAGGTCGGCACGGAGGAAAACTCGGGTCCTCTCGTGCATTGCGTTACCCTGTGGCGTGGAGCATAATCAGAGCAAGTTCCGATTGGCCTGCGGAGCTCCTCGTGTCTGTGAACCTGCCTAACTCCATCACGTTGATCCGTATTGTCAGCATTCCCTTGCTGATCTGGATCCTGTCGAGCGCGCGGTTCAGCAGCGTGACCGGGGAGAAGGAGCTGCTGGCCTCCTTCGTATTCATCGCCGCCGCGATGACCGACGGCATTGACGGTTACCTGGCGCGCAAGCGCGACCAGATCACTACGATGGGCATCCTGCTCGACCCGATCGCCGACAAGCTGCTCATCGCTGCGGCGTTCGTGGTGCTGGTGCAGCTGAATCCGTCGCTGGTGCCGGCGTGGGTTGCGATCGTGGTGATCGGCCGCGAATTCCTGGTGAGCGGGCTGCGATCGATCGCGGCGTCGGAAGGTTTTACGATCGAAGCCAGCGACCTGGGCAAGTTCAAGATGGTCGTGCAGATCGTGTCGGTCGTGGCGGTGATTCTCGATCATCGCTGGAAAGAGTGGCCGGTCTACGGAAATTACTTCTTGCCCATCCACTGGATTGCATCGACGGCAATCTGGTTCATGGTGTGTGTGTCGCTGGCGTCGGCGATCGACTACTTTGCGGCTTTCTGGACGAAGATCGACCGGCGCGTGGTCAAACGCCGTCGCCGTGCCTTCATCTTGAGCCGACGCAGGAAGGCTGTTCCCGCGCCGCCACAGGCGGATCGCGATGTCGCTGCCTCAACCTAGTCCGTCTTCTGTCGAGTCTGTGCAGGGCGAATTCTCTCCGGAGGAGCGCCGCCTGCTCCTGCACTTCGCGCACGAATCCATCCTTTCATCGCTCGAAGGGCGCCAGATCGCGCTGGATCCGCCGAGCCCGCATCTCGCCCAGCGCCGCGGCGTATTCACCACGTTGCACCTGCGTGGGGAGTTGCGCGGGTGCGTGGGATTCGTGTTTCCGGTGGAATCGGTGTACCGGGCGGTGCTGGAAACGGCGCGGGCCGCGGCTTTTGAAGATACCCGGTTCTTTCCAGTAACCGCCGCGGAGGCGCCGCACCTCCAGATTGAATTGAGCGTGCTTTCGCCGCCGCAGCCAATTGCCGCCGAGGCGGTGGAGGTCGGAAGGCACGGGCTACTGATTACGCTGCTCGGGCAGCGGGGATTGTTGCTGCCGCAAGTCCCGGTCGATCATCAGTGGGACCGGGTGACATTTCTCGAGCAGACATGCCGCAAGGCCGGGCTGCCCATCGATGCCTGGAAGCATGGGGCGACCATCGAGGCATTTACGGCGGAAGTGTTTGGGGATGAGGCCGAGGAATCGCGTTGATCTACATCGCCGCAAAAAGACGAGTCTTCAGGATTTTCTGGTAATTCTCAAAGTCACGATCCGTCGTGAAGACATGCCATCCATGGCGAAGAGCTAAAGCGCATCTCTGCATATCGACCGGCGAACCGGCGATGCCATGTCGGGCGGTGGCGGAAGAACGACTGTCAAAAACGAAACCGAGAACGGTTGCCCGTTCCCGGAATCTGACTGCGTCGTCGAACGTCTTTAGACTCGGACAGCCGAGGGCGGCTGTCCCCACATATCTCAGCTCGACAGCCGAGGTGGCTGTCGCGACAGCATTAATTCACTTCGTCGAGCTCGACTCCATCGCCGGCGTGAACGGTTTCCATGGAGAAGACAACCATTCCGGTGGCGGTGGTTGGCGTCACGCCGATGATGACGATCTCACCGACGGCGCGGCGCGGCAGGTCGCGGACGTGAATCACAGGTCCGTTCGACTTGGTGAACATGGCCGGGTCCACGGAAGGTGTTTTCTTCTGCGTGTCTTCGGCGATGGCGGCCTTGAAGGAAAGCGAGTCGACCGGATCGAGCAGGTCGGAATCGTAGGAGCGGACGGCGCGGAAGTAGTCGCCCACCTTCACGCCCTGGTTCGCACCCAGGTTGATGTAGAGCTTATGTCCGGTGCCCATCTGCGAATCGAAATCCTTGCCCATCACGATGCGTCCACGGAGCTTGTTGCTGCCGGGCAGGAAGCGATCGAAACGAATCGGCGCGTGGAAGTTCACGCTGATCTTCTCGGCGAAGGGAACCACGGTGTCGCCGGGATTGACGCCATCGCATGCATATTCAATGTGCCCGATCGCGGTGCGGCTCCGGGTATCGACGATCTTGATGCGGCCGACTTCTTCGTAAGGCTGCCCGGTTTCCTTCAGCAGCTTGCGCTGGCCGGGGAACATCTCGTACTCGTTGACATCGCGCAGGGCGCGCACGATCTCATACTCGGCGCCCGTGGTGTAGCCGGTCCCTGAAAGGTAAACGATGTCGCCACGGGTGAACTTGGTAGTGCTGGGAGTTTCGAGACCGCCAGCAACATAGTTGGCATCGGGCAAAGTCTGCTTGCTGATGAACCCGGCGCAGTACAGGTCGGCATAGGTCGCGGTCTGCACGCGTTCAGTCGGAAAGCTGGCCGAAGTCGGGGCCGTGCCCTGCGGTGCGTCGGCGGTTGCATCGCCCGATTGGGCCCACGCCGCCGTCGCCAGCAGCAGCACGAACAGTCCTGTTTTCTTCATGTTACCTCCGGGAAGGACCTGCGCTCGGTCGGCTCCCCCAGTCAAATGCCAGAAAAGAAAGGCTTCAGCCGGAAGGTAACAAGCGGGTAAGGGAGGGTCAAGGTTACGAGGGTGTAGGGCGAGACGGGTGAAATATTTTTGGTGAAAATGACGAACCCCCTGTTGCATATGCAGTTAGCTGCCTGTAATAATTCGCCGTTCGTTTGAGTAGACCTTGCCTCCCCTCACCGAAGCCCGAAGGACGCATCCGAACGCTCCGCCGCCACGGCTCTTGCCCTTGCGCCTGCCGCGGCTATGCGTGGCGGTGATCGGCTCAGACCCCGACAGCCTCGTCGACAAAGCGGAGTCCCTCGTGCGGGATAACCCCTTCCTGGAGTTCAGGTTAGACTACCTCCCGAAGCCCGGCCTGGCCATCCTCAAGGTCAAGCGGTTCATGGAGACGCACCCGGGAACGGTGGTGATCGCGACCTGCCGGCGGGTGGCAAGCGGGGGAAAGTTCAAGGGATCGATCGCCTCGCAACTGGAGATCCTGGCGAAGGCTGCCGGAGCGGGCTGCCAGTTACTCGACGTGGAATTGCAAACTGCCTCCAAGTGCCGGCCCGAACATCTGCAGAAGCTGCGCCAACGGGCGGCGCTGATCCTTTCGTTCCACGATTTCCGCGCGACCGCGAAACTGGATTCGACGCTGGAGAAGATGCTGGCCTACCCGGCTGACTTCTACAAGGTCGTAAGCACGGCGACCACGCTTGCGGACAACGTGACCATGATCAAGTTCCTGGCGAAGGAAGGCGACCGCCATTCGCTGATCAGCATGTGCATGGGCGAGCAAGGAATCATCAGCCGCGTGCTGGGCGTGCGCGCCGGAAGCGTGTTCACCTTTGGCGCTGCGAGCGCCGCCGAGGCGACCGCTCCGGGGCAAGTCACGGCGCAGGAGTTGCGCAATGTCTACCGCATTGAACAGGTCGATGCGGCCACGCGGGTTTATGGCGTGGTGGGAGATCCGATTTCGCATTCGCTTTCGCCGGCGATCATGAATGCGGCATTCCGGCGCGAGAATGTGAACGCGGTGTTCCTCGCTCTGCATGCCAAGACGTTGAAGGACCTGCTGACCTGCGTGCGCGAGATCCCGATTTACGGCATCAGCGTGACCATGCCGTACAAGGAAGCGATCCTGCAGCACCTCGACAACACCGATTCGCACAGCGCCAAGATTGGTGCATGCAACACGGTGGTGCGGGCGCAGGATGGCAAGCTCTACGGGTTCAATACCGATGCCGCGGGGGTGATCCGTCCGCTGGAACGGCGGTTGAGCACGCTCGAGGGCGCGCGCATCCTGGTGGTGGGTGCAGGCGGCGCGGCGCGGGCCGCCGTGTTTGGGTTGAAAGAGCGCGGGTGCGAGGTGTACATCCTGAACCGCAGCGCGGCTCCGGCGAAAAAGCTGGCGCACCAGGCGCGGGCGCGGATCATGAAGCGTCCGGACCTGAAGAAGATGGCATTTGATGTGATCATCAACGCAACCCCGGTCGGGATGGGAAATACCAAGGACTCGCCGCTGCAGGACAAAGAAATCAATGCGCGGTACGTGTTCGACATGGTCTACGACCCGGCGGAAACGCGACTGCTCAAACTGGCGAAAGAACGGGGCGCGCAGGTGATCCCCGGGATCGAGATGTTTGTGCACCAGGCGGCGCGGCAGTTCGAGATCTGGACGGGAAAGCCGGCGCCCTGGGACGAGATGCTGCGGGTCGTGCTGCTCGAGTTGCAGGAGCGGGCGAAGGCGGCGAAGTAGAGGCCAGCGGTAAGGACGAAGTTGGAAGGTCGCGACTTTCAGTCGCACCGTATGGCTTCGGGATGGAAACCGGATCTAGCCACTTTGGGCTTCAATCGCCCTCAGGGACTAAAGCCCGTTTTATTTTTCGGATTGATGGCACGACTGAAGTCGTGCCCTTCCCTACGGATAATTGCGCGCGGGCCGTGAAGCTCAATCATCCCCCGACTGAAGTTTCTTTTACTGCACGATCACGCTTACGGTTGACGGGTGCTGCAAGCTGCCGGACGTGGCGCCGATGTTCACCGTGTAGGTCCCGGCGGGTGTTCCTCCGCCCCCGCCGCTGCTGGTGCCGCCGCTTCCCCCGCATGCGGTCTGGAGTACGACTGCTCCGGACAGTGCGGCGCATAAGAGCAGGCAAGCCATCCAGCGTCTGCGCGATCTTGTTCCCATCGAACCGATTCCTACCAAAGCGAGTCCCGGGAAGCCGAGGCAGGCTGCCAACAGCGTCCGCGAACGCATCGCGCCCGGCGGCAGGGCCTGGGCTGCCGTGCGCGCGGTCGTGGTTACCGTGAGAGTGGAATTCGTACCTGGACTCACCGAGGTGGGATTGAACGAGCAAGCAATCCCCACGCCCGTGGGTGCGGTACACGTCAGGTCGACGGCATTACTGAAGCCCCCGATTGCGGCAACAGCAACCGTGAAAGTAGCAGGGCTGCCGGCTGACACGGTTTCGCTTGGCTGACTCGGGCTCACCGAAAAATCCGGAGTCGTCCCGCAAGAGGGAAAACTGAAGGAAGCGATTCGCGTTGACCAGTTGGTCCCCGACGGAGAAACGTATTCGGTCGTAAACCAGAACGTGCAGTCGTCGGTAGGATCGACGGCCATGCTGCTGTAATCAGCCCAGTGAAAATTCGTGCCCGTCAGGGAACCCGCAGTCACGGCCGGGTTCGCCGTTTGCAAGACATCGATCTCACTTTCCATCGTATCGACGGGGTCGGTCGCCAGGCGGCCGGTGTAACGGATCGTGGGACTCATCGCGCTGCTGGAGACGCTGTAGCCGAGGGCGATGTCGCCTGCCTGGTCCATGGCGATGCTGCCTGCCCAGCGGTAGTTCGAATCCGGCGAATAAGTTCCCTGCTGCGCGACGGTAAAGCTGGGCGTGCTGCTCGGCAGCGGATTCTGCAGTTCATACCAGCGGATCCCGGTGGCGCCACTGGCATCGACCGTATGGTTGGCGACGATTGATTCGTGGGCCGGGATCGTATTGGTCCCCGGGAAATTGCGATACGCCACGCGGTACATCAGGCGATCGCCGTAAGAGTCAAGCGTGTTGGGGGTCCCTGTCTGAGGAATGCAGTGCCCCGTGGAATATGTGATTTCGAGTCCGGTTTCGCCGCAAGGCTCGGTAAATGCGTTCACCGGAATATTCGTGGGGCCGGTGAAAGTAGTGTTGGACGTAGTGTTCCAATCGACATGGAATTGCCAGAGGTCGAGAGAGCTGTCGTTGCTGTCGAAGTTCAGAAAGTATGCCGGCTCGCCGCTGGGAGGCGCTGTGGTTCCGTCAAGGTCTGCAGGCAGGATGTCTCCGTAAGACGTGCTCTGATCGACGAAGCATTGCATCTTCGAAGCTGCGATACCCTGCATCATGCTGGCGCTGTCGAGGGCGCAAACGGCATCGCCTTCAAAAACCGTGGAGCCTCCTGTCGTTTTGCTTTCGTTAAAGGAAACGTAATAGGCATCGGGCCAAACTGCCAGTTTGGGATAATCCGCAGCACAGGGGCCGCCGCCGCAGTTTGCACTGGAAGGAATGGGGAACGAATAGAGGTTCCATCCGCCGGTGACGGCATCGGAGGTCTGCGAGACGGCAATGCAGAGCGACGAGGTCGAAGGCATCATCATGACCCAGCGCTTGTCCAGCTTGTCGTATTGGGCTACTTCGTCGAGGTGCGGAGAGGTCGAGCAGGGCGATCCAAGGCTCGACCACAGAGTATTGCCCGTCTTCGGTCCTGACACAATGGCTCCCGTTGATTTGTCGAACACGGCGTAGGAATCATTCACAAACTGAACAAACTGAGTCTCCCCTACCGCTCCGTTCGTGTCAGGCACGCTGGACTGAACCGTGAACCCGGGAAATCCGTAGCCAACCCCGAGAAAATTAAGCGAACCGTTGGTCGTGAGCGGCGCCAGGATCGCGAGTGGCGCGAAGTCGTGGGCGTTCTGCGAGGCTGCGTCTTCGCCGGTTCTGGAGGAAAAGTGGCGGCGTAGTGGCGCGCGATCGTCGTCTTCGGCGGCGGGCCGGGAAGGCACGGACGCGACCTGGCTTAAGGGTGGCGCGATTGCGTGCCTGGTCGCCTGTACGACGACAACGGGAGAGGGCCCCTGCGCGGAGGCGGACGGTGCGACGCAAAGAAGAATTCCGGCAGCGAAAAATCCCAGGAACCGCGAGCGGATCCGCATCCTTGTGTTTATCTCCAGATAAAGCGGCTGGTGAGGAGGAAACAGCCACCGCGTAGAGTCAGAGTCGAAAACGGGCATCCCGGTTGCCGCAGTCGATTGGGATGGCCCTCCTCATTACAACCCCAGTGCAGATGAGCTTCCAACTTTTACTCCATAAAAAAGCGCTCTGCAAGCTACGAGGACAAAGAAAGAGTGAGCAGTGGAAGTTTGGTCTTACTGCCACGTAAGTACCTTGCTAGCAAGCCTCTACAAAAGCCACCTAGAAGCTGAAAACCCGAAAAAAGGGCCAAAGATGCCGTTGCCCAAGAAAAAGTTGCATTTTTGGCGATGCCCAAAGTAATATGCAAATAGGAAACGCGACAGTAAAGCGTATTCCAGATCGATAAGCACCCTGTACCGCCCGTTTCCATACTTCCAAACTCGTAATTTCACAGCTTTGGGTAAAACTCGACGTACCGAGACGGCTTGCTCCGTCCGGACCCCGATTCGGAGAGTCCAAACATGGCGTGGTACGCGTACTGCATCACTGAGCATCAAACCCTCCCTAATGGAACTCGCACTCGCCGGCCCTTCCTGCTGGAAGGTGTACAAGGAGTTAACGGCGCAGCGGTTCTGAGCTATCCGAGCGGCGAATTCGCGGTGATCGTCAGCGAGTACGACCTCGGAGTCGGCGAACTGGATCAGAAATCAGCCATAGAGCATGCGCGGGTCGTCAGCACATGTTTCCGTACTTCCACGGTACTTCCCTTCCGGTTTGGAACGATTTTTGACAGCGATGATGCGTTGCGGCAGGCGGTCCGGGTGAATCGGCGGACCTTCGGGCAGAGTGTTGAGAAACTGCGCGGCAAGTCTGAAATGCACATCAAGCTGGTGGTCAAGGATGGCTCGCTGCGCGAGGCCATGATCGATGTGGAGCTGCCGGATACGGTTGGCGGCGACTATCTCTCGAAGCTGCGGGTAAAGGCATCGCGGGAGCGGGAGCGCCAGACTAAAGCGCGGGCGCTTTCGGTGCAGGTGCACAAACTGTTTAACCCGCTCGAGGAAGAAGTAAGCTGCAAAAAGGTCGCGCCCGAGGGGATGCTGATTGATATCGCCCACCTCATCGACTCCAAGAGCGTGGAGAAATATCAGAACCGCATCAACACCGCAGCCAAGCAATTGAAGAACTGCGAAGTGGCGATCAGCGGGCCGTGGCCGCCGTATCATTTCCTGCCGGGCAAGCTGCGGACGGTTGCCGGGAACAGCTAGGACGCTTCGCAGGCCGAAAGGCCCGATCGGCCAAAAGCCGCGTTGGGCTTGGGTTTTGGGCCCGATCTGGTATGAGAGTGCAGTGAATGTGCATACATCTGCACTTTGGCCTAAGACTTGAGTTGGTGCCAGCGAGCTGGGTTCGGGGTACGGACAGGGATTAAGTATCTGGGAGTCAAGAACTTGTAGAGCGGCGTGATTTCGATCACGCCGTTTTTGCTTTTTGGCGCGGCAAGTGCTTGATTCCTCCGTAATAAAGAGGCCGCTCACTCAAGATGATTTTTAGACTCTTCGAATCTGTGTTTCACTTCCTGAAAACCGCTCCGGCTGGCTGGAGCGGCACCCTTGCGTCGCCTTTCCTGACTTAAACCCGCCATTTGCCTCTTTGCATCGTGGCCCCAGAAATGGGGCCACTTTTGTTTTTAGTCCCGTCACCCGACGACGCAAAACTGCCATTTGACGATTGCGAAGCGACAATCGCCCGGGGTCTCTGCGGTAGACTGTGGGATTCTCGAATGATGACCTATCCACGCCGTGCCCTTCGTCTCTTTCTTATTTGTGCCCTTGCTCCTCTGGCATTGGCACAGAACCAGTCGACAGCTCCGTCAACCGCTCCCCAGAATGCGTGGGCTTCGGCTCCGCAGATGTCCGAAGCGCAGCGGGAGAATTTTTCCCCGCAGCTGCTGGACGAGCTGGCCGCGATCAAGTCGGCAGCGCTGGGAGATGATTACGCCTACCGGCAGCTTGCTTATCTGACGGAAAACATCGGGCCCCGTCTGACCGGATCGGTGCAGGCGACGGCCGCCGCCCATTATGTTGCGGACGAACTGACGAAACTGGGCCTCGAGGTTCAACTGGAGGAGGTGACCGTGCCGCACTGGGTGCGGGGAGCCGAGAGGGCCGAACTTGTGGAGTATCCGGGGCAGGCGCCGGACACACATCAGAAGATCGTGCTGACCGCGCTAGGCGGAAGCACGGCAACGCCCGAAGACGGCGTCACCGCCGAGGTCGTCGTCGTGAACAGCTTTGATGAGCTCCGTTCGCTTGGTCGCGACAAGGTGGCGGGGCGGATCGTGTTGTTCAATGAAATCTTCGATAAGCAGAAAAGTGCGGCGGGATCCGCCTTCACGGCCTATGGCGAAGCGGTGCGCTACCGCGGCAGCGGGCCTCGGTCGGCGGCAGACATGGGAGCGGTGGCGGCGCTCGTGCGGTCGGTCGGAGATGCGGATTTCCGGCTCCCGCATACAGGATGGAGCGCTCCGGCCGGAATACCCGCGGCTGCCGTCACGGCGGAGGACGCGGAGCTGATAGAGCATCTCTCGGCGCAGGGCAAAGTACGAATGCATCTCACGCTGACCCCGCAGAAGCTGCCCGACACAACCGGGTACAACGTGATTGGCGATCTGAGGGGAAGTGAGCATCCGGAGCAGATCGTGGTGGTGTCGGGGCATCTGGATTCATGGGACCTGGGGACGGGGGCGATCGACGATGGAGCTGGGGTGGTGATGGCGATGGAAGCGGCGGAAGTATTGCAGAAACTCCATCTGCATCCCAAGCGAACGTTGCGCGTGATTGCATGGATGGATGAAGAGGGCGGCGGATCGGGTAGTCAGAGATATACACGCGATCACGGGGCAGAGTTTCTGCATCATGTGGCGGCGATCGAAAGTGATGCTGGGGCCGCGCATCCGCTGGGATTCGACGTGAAAATGTCTTCGCAGGCGGCAGAGTTGTTGCGCCCGGCGCTGGGCGTGTTACAGAGTTTCGGCGCGACCGCGTTGCAGCCGAGCACGTACCCGCCGGGCGCCGATATCGCCTCGATGTCGGAAGCGGGGGTTCCGGCGCTGGGTCTGATGCAGGATTCGCGAACGTATTTTCACTATCACCACACCGCGGCGGATACGCTGGACAAGGTAGTGCCCGGAGAGTTGCGCGAGAACGCGGCAGCCGTGGCCGTCATGGGATACGCATTGGCCAGTATGAAGGAATCGCTACCGAGGTAATCGCGCCACGGGGCGAGGTACCGGATTGCGTGTTAAAAAATCAATCATGGGCGCGTAGGACGATTGCAAACAGCCCCGGCGGGCATTGACGCATCTCAGTTTAGGCGCTTATGATTTTTGTTTGGCCTGCCAGGCCTGAGGACGTCTCTGGTGAAGAGGCGTCCTAAAAATTTTATACGGGTAGTGCTACGGCCCTGATTGAGTAACGTGATCCTATGGATAAGAAGAAACTCGAAACCTTCAAGAAACGGCTGGAGACGCGGCAGCAGGAGTTGCGCCGCACAGTGAACCGCACGCAGGCCGACGGACGATCGGCCGATGAAGACACGGCCCAGGACATCGCCGACCGCGCTGCCAGTTCCTACACCAAGGAGTTTCTGTTCAGCCAAAGCAACAACGAGCGGCAGTTGCTGCAGATGGTGGAGAATGCGCTGCTGCGTATTCGCGAGGGCAGCTTCGGGGAGTGCATCAGCTGCGGCAAAGAGATTAACGCGAAGCGCCTCGAGGCGGTGCCGTGGACGAGGCATTGCATCGAGTGCCAGGAAAAGCTGGAGCAGGGGATTCTGGAAGAAACTTCGCGGTAGAACCGATTCGTTGTGAAGGAAGCCGCCGAGAAATCGGCGGCTTTGTGCTTTCAAGGACGCAAGCTCGGTTTCTCTGTGAATTGCGTTCCCAGCGGCGAGCTTCGCTTGCCGGACAGCCGGGGCGGCTATCCCCACATGATTTGCTTTCGTGGGGCAGCCGGTCGTGAATATCGACTTGCAAAAAGACGTAGCGGAGCTACGTCTCTACCGATTGGAGTTGGAAGGGGAGCTTGCGCAGGCGCTTGCCGGACGCCGCGAAGATTGCGTTAGCTACGGCGGGCGCGGCTGGCGGCAATGCGGGTTCGCCCATGCCGCCGCATTCTTCTTTGCTCTGAATCAGGTGAACTTCGATGGGCGGGGCTTCGTTGATGCGGAGCGGATCGTAGGCATCGAAGTTGGTCTGCTCGACTGCGCCGTTCTTGATCGTGATTTCGTTCTTCAGCGCAGCGCTGAGGCCGTAGATGATTGCGCCCTCGGTTTGCGATCGCACGGATTCGGGATTGACGATCTGGCCGCAATCGACGGCGGCCACGATACGGTTGATCTTGAAATCATTTCCTTTCACCGTGACCTCGGCCACTTCGGCGAAGTAGCTGCCGAAGGAACAGAAAGAGGCGATGCCGCGACCGGTGCCCTTGGGCAAGGGCTTGCCCCATCCGGATTTTTCGGCAGCGAGGTCGAGAACCGCGCGCAGGCGCGCAGGATCGACATCATCTTCATCCTTGCGTTTCCAGTTCGCAGGCTTCACCAGAAGCTTGCGGCGGAACTCGACCGGATCTTCGTTCGCAGCCGCTGCGATTTCGTCGATGAAACATTCGACGGCGAATCCGTTAAACGAATTCTCTACCGATCGCCACCAGGCACGGGGCACGGCGCTGGAGGCGTCATTAAATTCGAGGCGGACGTTGGGGATCGCGTAGGGCATCTGCTGGGCGCCGCCAACTTCCTGGCTTTCGGGCGGAGCTTTAGGATCCCAGAAGCCGCGGATCGAGGTGGAGGCGAGCGTGTGGAACCATGCGGTGGGGCGGCCATCTTTGCCGATCGCGCCCTGAAAGCGATGCGTCGACATGGGGCGGTAGAAGTCGTGCGTCATATCGTCTTCGCGGGACCAGACGAGTTGTACGGGCTTGCCGACCACCTTCGCGATCTGCGCGGCCTCCGCGGGGAAGTCGGCCATGTAACGGCGGCCGAAGCCTCCGCCCATGAATGTGGTGTGGACGGTGACCTTGTCAGGCTTGAGGCCTAAAACCTGCGCGACCGTTCCCTGCACCCAGTCCGGAGATTGCGTCGGCGCCCATACTTCGGCGCTATCGCCGCGCGCGTGGACCGTGATGTTCATGGGCTCCATGGTGGCGTGGGCAAGAAAGGGGAGTTCGTAAAGTACATCGATCTTCTTCGCGCCGTTTGAGAGGACGGCATCAACGTCGCCGTCATTGCGGACACGCTTGCCGGGCTTCTTTGCGGCATCGCGCAACAACTGATGGAGGCTTTGCGTTGTTTCGTTGATGGCGGTGCCGTGATCCCAGGTGATTTGAAGAGCTTCACGGCCCTTCATCGCGGACCACGTGGAGTCGGCGAGCACAACTACACCACCGGCGGTGAACATTTCGGCGCCCATTGGAGGAATTTCGAAGACATCGCGCACGCCGGGAATGGCTTTTGCTTTCGCAGGATTGAAGTGCGAGTGCTTGCCTCCGAAGGTTGGACAACGGGCGATGACCGCAAACAACATTCCGGGCACACGAACATCGAGTCCGAATTGCGCACTTCCGTTGACCTTGGCGGGAATATCGACACGCGGAACGGCGTGGCCGATGTAGCGGAATTCGCTCTCGTCTTTCAGCCTGACCTTTTCCTGATCCGGCTGCGGCAGTTTTGATGCGGCTGCGACCAGTTCTCCGTAGCTGGCCTTGAGGCCGGATTTATCATGCAGTACTGTTCCCTGCCTGGCCTGGCACTCGGCGGCGGGGACGTTCCATTTCGCGGCTGCAGCCGTGATCATCAAAGTCCGCACCGTGGCTCCGGCGCGGCGCAGGGGCGTGAAATTTTCCATGGTGCTGCCGCTGCCGCCGGTGCCCATGTGGGGATAAATATCTGGACGCGTCTCGGCTTGCTCGACGGTGACGGAGTTCAGGTCAACTTCGGCTTCGTCGGCGAGAACCATCGCGAGGCCGGTACGAATTCCCTGCCCCATCTCGGACTTGGCGACGATCAAGAAAATCCTGCCATCGGGCTTGATGTGGACCCACGCGTCGAAGGGATTGGGCGCGGGCTTCTTCGGTCCCTTTTCGTCTTCTTGCGCGGCGTGGAGCGATCCGGCGAGGCGCAGGCCAATGATGATGCCGGCGCCGGTGATGGTTCCCTTCACCATGAACTGACGGCGATTGAGCCTGGCGAGGAGTTCCGGCATGGCTATGCTCCTTCCGCGGCGCGATGGATGGCGCGCCGGATGCGCTGATACATGCCGCAGCGGCAGAGATTGCCGACCATGGCATCGTCGATCTGGTCATCGGTTGGATGCGGAGTCTTCGACAGCAGGGCGGCGGCCGACATGATCTGGCCGGGCTGGCAATATCCGCACTGCGGGACCTGCTCGGCAATCCAGGCTTTTTGCACGGGGTGTGAGTTGTCGGAGGAGAGGCCCTCGATGGTCGTGATTTTTTTCGCGCCGACGGAAGACACAGCGGTTTGGCAGGAACGGACGGCCTCGCCCTCGAGGTGAACGGTGCAGGCTCCGCAGAGGCCCATGCCGCATCCGTACTTGGTGCCGGTCAGGTTGAGATGGTCGCGGAGCACCCAGAGCAGGGGCGTGTCGGGTGCGGCGTCAATGTCGTGTGGAGTGCCGTTGATCAGCAGGCGAATGGCAGCCATGGGAGACTCCGGAAACTCGGACGGTTTTAGACGAGGCTACTCCCGGAGGGTTTGGTGGGGCAAGTCGGGGGTGTCCCTACATGCTTGGTTTGGTCTTATCTTCTGAGCGGAGCGACGAACCTATGCCGTCTGCTGGTGGCGACAAACTGCATAGGTCCTTCGTCGCAAAGAACGCTCCTCAGGGTTGTTAGGGCGTTTGGATTACTTCTTATGGCTTCTTCTCGTCCGGTGACGCTTCGGCTCCAGGCATTACGTTTTTCAGCGGGGCCTTGCGTTGTTCATCCAGTTCCGGATGCGGCATTGGTTTGCGGGGGAGCATCTGGTCGCGCATGGCGGTGTTGTAGACGAAGATCGCTTCTACAGTAGCGGCTTGCGCGAGGTCATCCGGTTGCAGGCGCTCGTAGACGTCCATATTGGAGTGATGCGTCCGCGAGCCGTAATCGAGCGGGTCCTGGATGAACTGGAATCCCGGGATGTCGACCGCGTCGAACGCCTCGTGGTCGGTGCCGCCGGTGTCGCGCATGGTGATGGCGGTAACGCCGAGATCTTTGAGGGGATCCATCCACTGCTCGAAGATCGAGGCCTCGGCGGCGTTTTGCTGCAGGTAGATGCCGCGAATCTTTCCGGATCCGTTATCGAGGTTGAAGTAGCCGGAAATCTTGGCCTGCTCCGGCTTCAACTGGATCGGACCGGCGGGCTTGCGCAGGAAATCGGGTAGCGCGACCTGGTCGGGCGCGGTAGAGAGCGGCACGTATCCGAAGTGCTGCTTGACGTAGCCGTAGGAGCCGAACTCGCCTTGCTCTTCGCCGGTCCAGAGGCCGACGCGGATGGTGCGGCGCGGTTGAACATGGAGCGCATTGAGGATGCGCATGACTTCCATAGCGACGACCGTGCCGGCTCCATTGTCAGTGGCGCCGGTACCGGAGGCCCAGGAGTCGAGGTGTCCGCCAACCATCACGACTTCGTCTTTGAGCTTGGGATCGGTGCCGGGAATTTCAGCGATGGTGTCGAAACCATGTTCGTGGTCGCCGGTAAATTCGGTTTCGACATCCATCTCGATGTTCACGGGCACGTTCGCCTTGAGAAGCCGATAGACGCGGCCGTAGTTCTCGATGGCCGTCACCACGATGGGGAGCGTTTCGGCATGCTCGCGCTGGTAGGTGAACCAACCCAAGCCGCCGCTGCTGTCGTCGAAGATGGTGCCTCCGGAACCGCCATTGTTGCGGCCGTCACGGCTGGGGACGATGATGGCGGCGGCGTGCTCGTCGGCGAAGAACTTGGCGGCTTTCTCGCGGAATTGCATGCTGCGGATGAATCCCTGGAACCAGTCCCCATGCTCGCCGACGCGGACGGGATAGTCGGTAATCTTCTTCAGGCCGGCATCATCTTCACGCTCAAAAAGCGGCTTATCGACCGGCTTCACGTCGCGCATGTCGCCAAACAGGACGATCTTGCCGGCGAGCTTGCCGCGATATTTGTCGAGATCTTTTTCTTCCTTGGCATTCACCCAGACGGCGCCGCCGTTGATGGGGCCGTGACTCGATGGAGACCACGGTAGCGCCTGCGCGATGAATACCGCGGTGTCGGGCGAGCTCATACGAACCCAGGTGTTGAGCTGGCGCCATCCCATGCCGAATTCGCCCCAGTCTTCGAGGTGAGCATTCACGCAGCCCATGGCGGTGAACTGATCGCGCGTCCATTCGTTAGCGCGTTTCAGGTTGGGCGAGCCGGTCAGGCGAGGGCCGATGCCATCCATCAGGCCGGAGGCGAATTCCATGACGTGAGAATGGGAGAGGCCTTCATCGCGGATGCGCTGGTACATTCCATAGTCGAGCGTTTCGGTTGAGGGCTGCGGCAGCTCGTAGGAGGGCTTCGATTCCTCAGCCTTGGTGTCTTTTAATTTCTTGTCGGCAGCAGAAACGAAAAAATTCAGGCATAGCAGGGACGCGAGAACACACAACGACGATTTCAGAGATGACATGATTCTCCTTGGCGCGAATTGAGCAGAGTAGCAGATGAAACCGAGACGCTTCAAAGAATGACGTGGGAGACGTTGGAAGGAAAGCGAGAAAGTCCGCAGCTGGAACGGGAAGGACAGTCGTGGGCGAGACCGAGATCCCTCGCCGCGCTGATGAAAGCGCGCGGCTTCAGGATGACGCACCTCTTTTCCTGGATGAACGCTGGAAGAGGGGAAATTCCGGCGAAAACAGAGGTTACCAAGGCGTGCACCGCAATTTTGACCTGACCTTTTGCCCCTGTTAGACTGCTTGTTTGTCCAGCGATTACAGCGAGTAGAAGGGAAGTTTGTGCGCGCTCAGACCCGCCATCAATTAAAACAGGATGCATTCAGCCGTGCCACCATTGAGGCGGCCGAGAAGACAGCCGATTGGACCGTCGAACATCGTTCGACGCTGATTATTGGAATCATCGCCGCCGTTGTGGTCGCCGCCGCAGTAGCCGGCGGCTGGTATTACTTCAGCGTGCAGAACGAGAAGGCCAGCTTCGACTTTTCGCAGGCCGTGCGGACCATGGACACGCCGCTTCGTCCGGCGGGAACACCCGAGCAGCCGGAGTTTCCAACTTTTGACTCGGCGAAGGCGCGCAGCGAAGCTGCCAAGAAGCAGTTGCAGGCGATTGTCGACAAGTATCCGCACACTCACACCGCCGACATGGCGAAATATCTGCTGGGCGTGACGGCCGTGAACCTGTCGGACAATGCGACCGCCGAGCGCGATTTCAAGGATGTGATTTCAGCGGGTAATCGTGACCTTTCGGCGATCGCCAAATTCGCGTTGGCCGGGTTGTACGGGCAGACGAACCGCACCAAAGACGCGGCCAATCTGTACCAGGAACTGATCAATAAGCCGACCGCCTCGGTCAGCAAAGTCACCGCGCAGTTGCAACTGGCGGACCTGTACCAGAACTCCAATCAGCCGCTCGACGCGAAGCGGATCTACGAGCAAGTCAAGAAAGAAAATCCCGGTAACGAAGCTGGACAGCTGGCTACGCAGAAGCTGGCGCAGTTGAAGTAGTTCGGTCGCTCTCTCATTTCCCGGAAAAATCTCTTCCCCCGTCGATCGGTTGCGATTGAGATCCTTCACTCCGCCTCGAAGGCGGCTGCGCTCCGGATGACGCTGCTCTCGTTTTGCTGCTTTCCATTGCTTGCCTTCCATTTGTTTTTTCCTTCCATTTGAGTAGTATGTTGGCGCGGACGGAACGAGGGCATCCGTCGCTCTCTGGCTCGGGCGGACGAAGGCGTTCGCGATCCACGGGCACCGACACTCCGACAACTCTTCACGGGACCCACCATGGCCGACATCACATTGCACATAAACGGCGACACGAAAAATGTCAGCGTGGCGCCGGAGACACCGCTGCTCTGGGTACTTCGGGACACGCTTCAACTCACCGGCACAAAGTTTGGTTGCGGGGCAGGGCTGTGCGGCGCCTGCACGGTGCACATCGATGGCATTGCGGTGCGGTCGTGCTCGACGCCCGTGTCCCAGGCTTCGGGCAAGAGCATCACGACGATTGAAGGGCTCTCGCAGAACGGGCTGCATGTTCTGCAGCAGGCCTGGATCGCCGAAGAAGTTCCGCAATGCGGCTACTGCCAGACGGGGCAGATCATGTCGGCGGCCGCGCTGCTGGCGAAGACGCCGAATCCGAGCGACGACCAGATCACGCAGGCGATGAACGGGAACCTGTGCCGCTGCGGGACCTATGAGCGCATCCGCAAAGCGATTCACCGCGCGGCCGGCAACGGAGGTGCGCGATGAACCCACTTTCCCGTCGTGACTTCGTTGCAGCGGGGCTGGCCGGAGGGGCGGGGCTGGTGATCGGGTTCTACTTGCCGCACGGAGGAGAATCGAAGAAAGAGTTCTCGCCGAACGCATATCTGCGGATCACGCCCGACAACAAAGTCACCGTGGTGGTGGCGCGATCAGAGATGGGACAGGGCGTGCGCACGGCGCTACCCATGATCCTGGCCGAGGAATTAGAGGCCGACTGGAAGCAGATCGAGATCGAGCAGGCGGGTGCGAGCACGCTATTCGGAGATCAGACGACCGGAGGAAGCGCGAGCATACGAACCACATGGGATCCCATGCGCAAGGCGGGTGCGCAGGCGCGCGAGATGCTGATTACAGCGGCCGCGCTCACCTGGAGTGTTCCGCGTTCGGCGTGCTCGGCGGAGAATGGGCGCATCAAGCAGGCGAAATCGGATCGTTCCATCGCCTATGGAGATTTGGTCGAGAAAGCCTCGACATTGCCAATCCCTCCCGATGTTCCGCTCAAGCAGAGCAAGGATTACAAGATCGTGGGCCAGCGCTTGCCGCGGATGGACTCGCCGGACAAGGTGCAGGGCAAAGCGACTTTCGGCATCGACTTCCGGTTGCCGGATATGAAGTATGCCGTGCTCTCACGCTGCCCAACCATTGGCGGGAAAGTCGCAAGCGTCGACGATAAGGACGCGAAAAAAGTTAGCGGAGTCACGTACGTCGGCAAGATTGGCAATTCGTCGGTAGCCGTGGTCGCCGACAGCGTTTGGGGCGCGATGGAAGGACGGCGCCTGCTGAATGTCAGCTGGGACGATGGGCCGAACAAGGATCTCAACACCGCGGGGCTGACGGCATCGCTGAAGCAGGCGGCATCGGGCAAGGGCGCAAGCCTGTTCCTGGCAGGCGATCCTGCGAAGGCCACAGGACGGCACGTGACCGCGGAGTACGAGTTGCCGTTCATGGCACATGCTCCGATGGAGCCGGGAAACTGCACGGCGCACGTTAAGAACGGGAGCTGCGAATTGTGGGCTCCGACGCAAGTTCCGCAAGACTGCCGCGATTCTGTGGCAGCAGCGCTGAGCCTCGATCCGGACCAGGTAAAGGTGAACGTCACTTTGATGGGTGGTGGCTTCGGGCGGCGGCTCGAGCACGACTATGCGGTCGAGGCGGCGCAGGTTTCGAGTGCGATCGGCGGCCCGGTGAAAGTGATCTGGACGCGCGAAGATGACATGCGGTTTTCGACTTACCGGCCGGCGAGCCTGCACCAGCTCAATGCAACACTGGACGGCTCGGGATTCCCCGTCGCGCTTACACATCGCATTATTTCGCCGTCGATCTCCGGGCAAAAGGGCCAGCCGACTCCGAACAACGTCGATCCTGATCTGCCCGATGAAGCGGGGCCGGTGTATGGAATCCCGAACTACTCGGTTGAGTATGTGATGGCGCAAACTGCGGTGCCGCTGGGATGGATGCGGTCGGTCTATGCGCTGCAGGCGGCGTTCGCTTTGGAAAGTTTCATCGATGAACTTGCGGTAGGGGCGGGGAAAGATCCGTTGCAGTACCGCTTGCATCTTCTCGCGAAAGATCAGGATCTGCCGTATTTCACGACGACATGGCACACGGCGCGGATGCGGGGCGTGCTGCAACTCGCGGCTGAACGGTCAGGCTGGGACAAGCCGCTTCCGGCCGGGCGCTTCCGCGGAGTCGCGTGCTTCGGTTGCTTTGCGTCATACATGGCCGAGGTCGTTGAGATCTCAATGGAGAATAACCAGCCGCGCGTGCATCGGGTGGTGGCAGTAGTCGACTGCGGGCAAGTTGTGAATCCGAGCATCCTGGAACAGCAGATCCAGGGCGGTGTTGTTTATGGGCTGGCGAATGCGCTGCGGGCGAAGATCACGATCGACAAGGGACGCGTGGTGCAGGGCAACTTCGACGATTACGCTCCGCTGCGGATGGAGGAAACTCCGGCAGTCGAGGTGTATGCGGTTCCGAGCGCGGAGTCGCCAACTGGAATTGGCGAGCCGTCGGTGCCGCCGATTGCTCCTGCGGTTTGCAACGCGATTTACGCAGCGACGAAGAAACGGATTCGGGCGCTGCCGATTCTTAGTTGAGACCGCGGCCGGGCATGTTGCTGGCGGACGCTAAGCATCGCGCAGGCCAGACACTCCCGCGACAGCGCCACTCGCGAACTTATGCCTCTTAGAATTGCCGTCATCTTTTCGCTTCTTGCTTCCTCCCTTTTCTCCGTCGCTCAAAATTCCGTTCCCGCTGGCCGGCTGGCGCATGTTCGGCGCGGGATCAATCTCAGCGAGTGGTTTGCCCAGGTTTATGACCCGAAGGGCTATACCAAGGAACATTTTCAGAACTGGACGACCGCTTCCGACATTGCCTTGATCAAGGCTGCGGGATTCGATCACGTACGGTTGAGCGTCAATCCCGAGCCAATTATGAAGGCATCGTGGCGGCAAGGGGGAAGCGAGGAATACCTCGGGTATCTCGATGCGGCGATGAAGATGATTCTGGACGCGGGCCTTGCCGTCGAACTCGATCTCCATCCCGACGGAGACTTCAAGGCGCAACTCAAAGAGGATGACTTCGTTGTGCGGTTCGCGGATTTCTGGCGGCAACTGGCGCAGCATTATTCTTCGTGGGATCCGGAGCGGGTATTCTTCGAAATTCTGAATGAGCCGGAGATGCGCGATCCGTACCGCTGGTATGGAGTGGAAGCGAAACTGGCGGCGGCGATCCGCGAGGGCGCGCCGGCACACACGATCATCGCGGCGGGAGCGAATTGGGACGACGAGGATGACATGATCCTGCTCGAGCCGCTGCGGGATCCCAACGTGATTTACGTATTTCACTACTACGAGCCACACATTTTCACGCATCAAGGCGCGACGTGGGGCGATTATTACTGGCGATGGGTGAAGGGATTGCATTATCCGGCGTCGCCGGAGAACGCGTCGCAGGTCGCTGCAGGAGTGCCGGAGGCGGCGGGGCGCTTACACGTGATTCGCTATGGGCAGGATCACTGGGATGCCGCGCGAATTGAAGCTGATGTCAACCAGGCGGCGGATTGGGCAAGGCGCAACGGCGTTCCACTGGTGTGTAACGAATTTGGGGTGTACCGGAGTTTCTCTGACCCTGCGGATCGCGCTGCATGGCTCCACGATGTGCGAACGTCTTTGGAACGTCACGGTATCGGATGGGCGATGTGGGATTATTCCGGTGGCTTCAGCGTGGTGAACAAGAAAGACGGGAAGACGGCGTTGGATCCGGCGACTGTGAATGCATTGGGGCTGAAGGGGCCGTAGGGTTCGCTGTTCGGGTTCGCACATTCTATGTTTCGAATTCCCCCCCCCGGGGGCTGACGCCGCAGCGCGGCTGAATCGGAAGCTATCCGAAGCTTTATTCTCTGCCCAGCAGAAAGATTTCTTTTCAGGAGCATCGTGCCGCTTCGTGGTGTCTAAACCTCCGGGTTCTCTCCGCCAATCCGTTTAGTGATATTGTCCGAGCACTTCGCTTTGCGAGGCCGGTCATGCTTCAGGCTGTGCAACTCACCAAGAATTATTCGTCGATCCCTGCGGTCCAGCATCTGTCTTTCTCTCTGCGCCCCGGACAAGTTCTCGGCTGCCTCGGACCGAACGGTTCGGGCAAAAGCACGACGGTCAAGATGCTGACGGGACTGCTCGAGCCGACGCGCGGGGTGGTCCAGTTCGAAGGGCGAAACATCCGCGACGACCTGCAGTCTTACCGCAAGAGGCTTGGTTACGTTCCCGAGGAAGCTCACCTTTATCCGTACCTGAGCGGATGGGAGTATCTGGAAATGATCGGGACGCTGCGTGGAATGGCCGAGGGCGAACTCGAGGTGAAGATCAACTCCCTGCTGGAGTTGTTCTCGCTGCATCCGGCGCGGCATGCGAGCATCGGCACGTATTCGAAGGGCATGCGGCAGCGGATCCTTCTGATTGCGGCACTGATGCACAATCCGGAGATCTTCATCTTTGACGAACCGCTCTCCGGGCTGGACGTGACTTCGGCGCTGATCTTCAAAAATCTCGTGCAGGAACTGGGGCGCACGGGCAAGCTCGTCTTCTATTGCTCGCACGTGCTCGAGGTCGTGGAGAAAGTCTGCACTGACGTGCTGATCCTGCGCAGAGGCGTGGTGATCGCGCAGGACTCGGTGGCAAAGATCGGGCAGATCATCGGGCAGTCTCTGGAGAATACCTTCCTGCATCTGGTCGATGATGTCGATACCACGCAGGTGGCGCGGGATATCGTCGGGGTGATGAGGGCCGCATGACGTCGCCCTTCGAGATTGCGCGGCATTGGTGGGAGTTTTACCGCGAGCGTCCGTTCCTGCGGCTGGTGCGGTTGTTCGTGGCGCGAATCTTCCGCGGCGGCGGAGATGCTGATACAGAGGGCGTGGACCTTGGGATCGGGTTAGTGCTGACCTTGCTCGCGATGCCCGGGGGATTCGTTTCGCTCATGCTGCTGGATAAGTATGGGACTCTTTTGCAGTGGATGCGCGGGACACTCGGATTTGATCCGCTGGTGAGTGCGTTTCCCGACGAATATTTCTTCATTGTGCTCTCGATGGTAGTGACCGGCGCGGTCGCGGTGTGGCGATGGGATGCGATTTTTCCCGACCGGCGAGACTTCATCAATCTGGTGCCGCTGCCTATCTCAACGCGGACCATCTTCTTCGCCAATTTCGTTGCCGTAATTTTTCTCACGGTGCTCATTGCCGTCGACGTGAATGCAGCCTCGTGTGTGTTGTTTCCGGCGGTCGTGGGGGCAACGCAGACCAAGTTCGCCTTCTTCTTCAAATTCGCGATTGTGCACGCGGCGGGCGTGTTGCTCGCCAGCGTGTTCGCCTTTCTCGCCGTGTTCTCGTTTCTCGGCATCCTGATGGCGATACTGCCGCCACGCGGCTTCCGGCGGATCTCGGCGTTCGTTCGCGGCGTAGTGGTGGTCTACCTGGTGACGCTGTTGTGCACGAGCTTCGCGGTTCCGGATGCTCTCATTCGGGTGAAGCAGTCTGCGCCAGCGTGGACGCTGCTGATGCCCTCGTGCTGGTTTCTAAGCCTGTGCCAGATGCTGCGAGGACGGGGCGGCCCTGCCATCCACGAACTCGGCAGGCTGGCGATCCCGGGTACGGCCGCATTGGCTGTCGCAGGACTTGGGGCGTATGCCATCGCGTACCGGCGGCATTTCATGCGGATTCCGGAGATGGGCGAGAGCACAATCGACGACTCACGCAGAAGAAGCGGCATTCTGCCCGCGGCCGTGCGGAGTTGGTTCCTGCACACTCCGTTTCAGCGCGGCTGCTATGGCTTCGTGTGGAAGACTCTGGCGCGCAACGAATCGCACCGGCTGGTGATGACCGCAGTCGGCGGCCTGGCGTTGGTATTGGCATCGCAGGCGCTGATGCAGGGCTTCGAAGGCGCCAAAAGTGCGCAGCAGGCCGCCCTTTCGCCCGATGCACTCGCGATTCCCTACATTCTCACGTTCCTGCTGATCATTGGATTGCGGGTCGTGTTCGAGGTTCCGGTGGAGTTGCGCTCGAACTGGATTTTCCAATTAACTCTCGACCGGGAGGCGCAGGAGTGCGTGGGGCTCGGAAGAAAAGTGATTCTTGGGCTTGCGCTTCCGCTGGTCGTCGTCGTGGCTTTTCCTGTTTACGTTTACCTTGAGGACATTCGCATCGCAGCGCTGCATACGCTGGTGGTGGGGTTGTGGACGGTACTGCTCACCAATATTTTGCTGATTCGGTTCCGGAAGGTGCCATTTACCTGCACCCTTCCGGTGTTCAAGCAACACTCCATCGTGATCCTGCTTGGATTTTGTTTTGGATACTTGATTTACGCCGTTTCCATTCCGGAGTTTGAGGCTTCCGCTTTGCTTGCGCCCTGGAGATTGGTCAGCATGGTTCCGGCAGCCGCAGTGGCATGGTACATTCCGCGCCATCTGGACAGAAACACGATCGAGTTGGACCGAAGACTGATTTTCGAGGAAACGGCGGTGCGGTCATTCGAATTGCTCGAATTGGGAGAATGATGCCGGGTTTCGCGCGAAGAAGGCGCCCAGCATTTCATTGGGACGCGAATCGCCAGGGTCATTGGCCGAGGCGCTCGTCGGGCAGTGATCGGCTCGGCTGGGATTCGATCAAAGCCCATTTTTCGTGGACGCGAACTACGTATAAGGCCGGTTTTCTTGACACTCCGGCTTCTCGCCGTTTATCCTAAGTCTTGCTCCTTGCGGTACTTACGCCTCTGTGGCGTGCTTCCGCGGGCTGGTGGCCGGCAGTCGGCCGCGGAGGTTCCCGGTATGTTCCTCGACATAAAAGATTTGGAAGTTCGTCCTCTGGAGTTCGAGGAGGAGTTCCAGCCGGGTGCGATCGATCTGGGAAGCGAAATTGCGCAACGCTCGCCATTGAAAGCAAGCGGGCGCGCTGAATTGGTCGAGGAACATCACGGCAAGCATCAGGTTATCAAGGACATACGGCTGCGCGGGCGGTTAGCGGCCAGCCTGGAATTGCAGTGCGCTCGTTGCCTGGACCCGGTCGCGCAGCGGGTAAAGCGTGATTTTGACTTGCTCTATCGGCCGCTGGGCACGGACGCGGGCAAAGATGAGCTTTCGGTTACCGACGCAGAAGCCGAGATCGGATACTATCAAGGCGACGGAATTCTGCTTGAAGACGTACTCAGAGAGCAGGTCCTGCTGGCCTTGCCCTTGAAGATTACCTGCCGCGAAGATTGCAAGGGTTTATGCCCACAATGTGGTAAGAATCGCAACCTGGAGCCTTGCTCGTGCACAGCACCGATTGAGGATCCGCGGTGGGAGGCGTTGAAAGAGATTCGCGGGCGATTGGAACACTGAAAGCCGGGCCCAGGAAGCAGGGGGCCGGCGCGGCCCGGGTCGACGCCCATTGAGTTTATTTGCAGTGCGAGACGTAGAGCTTACAGCTTCACAACGAGATTTGAGAGGAACTACATCATGCCTAATCCGAAACGGAGACACTCCCAGAAGCGCACGTCGACACGGCGCGCTCATGATTCGCTGAAGGGCCATAGCCTTTCTGAGTGCCCCAACTGTCACGAGCGAAAAATGCCGCATCGCGCTTGCCCGAAGTGCGGTTACTATAAGGGACGCGAAGTCCTCGATGTTGAGGAAGCCAGCTAACTTACAGACACCATGCCTAGCGTGATCGCGCTGGATGCGATGGGTTCGGACCGCGCGCCTAAGCCGGAAATCGAGGGCGCGATGCACGCGGCACGCCAATTTGGCCTGCGTGTGTTGCTGGTGGGTCCGGAAGAACTGGTTCGCTCCGAATTGAGCCGCCACTCCTCGGCGGCGCGCCTCCCCATTGAAGTTGTACACGCCAGCGAATACATCACCATGGAAGACAAGGTGGATGCGATTCGCGCCAAGCGCGATTCCTCGATGCGGGTGGGGTTGCGGCTGGTTCGGGAAGGCCGGGCCGCTGGATTTGTGACCGCCGGCAATACCGGCGCTGCCATGGCGACGGCGAAGGTCGTGCTGGGAGCGGTTCCCGGGGTCGACCGTCCGGCACTGGCCGCCGTATTTCCCACTGCACCCGGGACGGCAGCCATGTTGCTCGATGTAGGCGCGAACGTCGATTGCAAGGCGCAGAATCTCGAACAATTCGCAGTCATGGGCGACATTTATTTCCGAGCCATGTTCGGCAAGAGCATATCCGCGCCAGGCCCTCGCGTGGGCCTGCTTTCGATCGGTGAAGAAGAGACCAAGGGAAACGAACTCACCCGCGAAGCCTTTCAACTGCTCAAGCAACTGCCGCTGAATTTTGTGGGTAACGTGGAAGGTCGCGACCTCTACAACGGCCAGGTCGACGTGATTGTGGCCGATGGATTCGTGGGCAACGTCGCGCTGAAGATCTCCGAGGGTGTCGCCAATCTGGTTCGCACCGCGTTGAAAGAATCGTTGAAGGCGACGATCACGCGCCAGGTGGGCGCACTGCTTTCGCGCAGCGCGTTTACGGATTTCAAGAAGCGCCTGGATCACACGGAGTATGGGGGCGCGCCGTTGCTGGGCGTGAAGGGCGTGTGCATCATCACGCACGGATCGTCGAACAGCAACGCGATCAAGAATGCGATCCGGGTAGCGGCGGAATTCGCCGAGAGCGGCATCAACGATTCGATCGAGCGCGGCCTGGCTGCCTTGCGGCCTGCCGATGCGGAAGTTCCCCAGCCCAGCTAGCCTTTCAAACTCATGACAGAATCGAACCGCACGATTGCACTGCTCTTCCCCGGCCAGGGCTCACAGGCCGTGGGGATGGGCAAGGATTTTTACGATAAGTATCCCGTCGCCCGTGAGACCTTCGCGCAAGCCGACGCCGCGCTGGGCTTCGAACTGTCGAAGGCCTGCTTTGAAGGTCCGGAGGAGCGGTTGCGGCTGACCGAGATTACGCAGCCCGCGATCCTTACCGTGTCGATTGCGATCCTGCGGGTACTGGAAAGTCAGATACCGCGGCCAGCCTTTGTTGCAGGACATAGTCTTGGCGAGTATTCGGCGCATGTGGCCTCCGGAACCATCTCCTTTGCCGACGCGGTACGCACGGTGCGCAACCGCGGAAAATATATGCAGGAGGCCGTGCCTGTCGGGGTGGGCACGATGGCGGCGATCCTGGGAATGGACCTGGAGAAAGTCAGCGCGCTCTGTCAGGACGCTGCCGGAGAGGAAGTGTGCGCGGCCGCGAATATCAATTCGCCCGAACAAATCGTCATCTCCGGAAATACAGGCGCGGTGGAACGAGCGGTGAAGCTTGCGGAAGAGCAGGGCGCGAAGAAGGCGAAGCTGCTGCCGGTGAGTGCTCCTTTCCACTGTTCGCTGATGAAGCCCGCGCAGGACCGGCTGAATGTCGATCTCAACAAGCTGACCATGAACAATCCTGTGTATCCGGTCGCGTGCAATGTTGACGCCAAGCTGGTGACGGAGAACCTGCAAGCGCGCGAGACACTGGTGCGGCAGGTCACGGGCTCGGTCAAGTGGGATCAGGACGTCCGGCTGCTGATCGAGAAAGGCGCGGACACATTCATCGAAGTTGGGCCCGGAAAAGTGCTGTGGGGATTGATGCGGCAGATTGACCGGTCGAAGACGAGTTTGAATGTGAGCGATGAGGCGTCGATGGCAAAAGCACTCGACGCTTTGACGAAATCGACAGCGTAAAGTTCATGCGGGCGGGACGCTCCGCAAGAGCCCCGCTTCGCTTCTGCCGCAGCTCTACCGCCGGTATTTCCACGACACCCTTAGCGGAATATCAATTCGCAGGGCGGGTAGCTTAGCGTTTTGTCGGACTTCTCCACCCAGACTTGCGCGTGTTCGGCGCGATCATTGACCACGACATCCACAACCACTCCGCTGCCCCCGCCGGGACAGGAGCTGGCTCCATAGACTTTTTGGGTTTTGATCAGACCCCACTCACCACCCGGTCCCCAGTCACGGTAAAAATCCTTAAAGGGATATTTCGGATGCCGGTCGGGATGCTTCTGCCAGTCGGGATCGTTCATCCATATGCCGTATGCGGTGTTGTAATCCTTTGCCTGCAATTCGTCGAAAAACTGTCCTACGCGATGCTCCTCAGGCCAGTACCGGAACCACCACACGAGAACGGCCACGATCAGAATGATCACAACTGACAGGATGAGTCTTATTCTTCGCTTGCGCTCACGCTCGGCATCGTATTGTTCAGCGTCCAGTAGCGTCATACCTCTCTAGCATATCGGACACGGCGGGGCCGCGGAAAGTTCCCTGAGATTTACGATTGCCGGTTGGCGATTGAATGGGTTGGACAGAAATTCGGCAAACGGCAATTCCTTACAGCGTGCGCTTGAAGAGCGGAATCGCAACGGCCAGCGTGACTGCGGCGAAGATCCCGAGAAATGCCATGTCTCCCCAGACCGCCGAGAGTGCGGTTTCCTTCAGCAGAAGGCATTTGAATCCGTCGACCGCATAGGTGAAGGGATCGACCTTGGCGATGGCTCGCAGCCACGGTGGAAACGCTTGCACCGGATACACCGATCCGCTGGGAAAGAACAGCAGAGTGTTGAGAATGCCGAACATGGCACGGGGCACCAGGGGATCTTCAATGCGCACCATGAGCAGGAACATCATGGTGTTGAAGGCGAGCGAGGTCAGCACGATCATGATCAGCGAACCGAAAATCGTGGCAGGGCTGAAGATCGTGCTTACGCCGGCCATCAGCGATCCGATGCCCACGATGATCACACCCGTCATGACCGCCTTGATGGCGCCGGCGAGATTCAGTCCGAGAACAAGTTCGAGTTTCGTGATGGGCGTGACGAGGTAGCCTTCGTGTACACCGCGCGCCTTGTCGTCGATGTACAACATGCCGCCGCCAATCATGACCGAGACGAACATCGCCAGCACCAGAGAGCCAGGCAGCAGGTATTTCATGTACTCGATGTAAGGGTAGAGTTCCACGATGTCGAGGGCGGTCTGTTGCAGGATTCTCGGCGATACTGTTGGTTGGTTGAGGGCGTTGGTGAGGTCGGTGAGTTCGGCTTCCACGGCGGAACTCATGAAGTTGTCGCTGTTGTCGACGACGAGCGCGATGCGGGGATGGTTTTCTTCGTAGACGCGGCGCGAAAACTGCGGCGGGATGATGACCGCGCCCTGCAGCTTTCCGTTGCGAACGTCTTCCATGGCCTGCTTGTCGCTGTCGTAATCGATAGGAACGAAAGTGCGGATATTGGCGCGGACCGAGTCGAAGGCTTCGCGAATGCGGAGAGCCTGCGGGCCGCCGTCCTGATCGACGAAGGCGACCTTCGCGTCACGGATCTTTCCGCCAAAAGCGTTGCCCAGGATGATCAACTGCACCAGTGGGAAGATCATCGAGGCCAGCATAAGTGCGGGGGAGCGAAAGAACTTCCGCATTTCCCGCTCGACAATGGCCATCATTCGATTCATGGTTTAGTCCTGAGTCGTGAGTGTCACGGTTGCAAACCGGGCCTGGCCGGCATGACGAAGGCGTAGGCTTTCTGTAGTTCGTCTCGCAACTGGCGTCCGGTGTAGTGGACGAAGACGTCGTCCAGAGTTGTGTTTTGGACGCTCAACGATTTCACCTGCACCCCGGAACTTACTGCGAGCTCCACCAACTCTGTAGTTGTACGCGAGCCGTTGCCGGTGAGGACGCGATACATTCCCGCGCCTTCATGCTGCACGGATGTGACTTCATCTAGCGAATGCAGGCGCTGCTCCCAGTCCGCGGGAGCATTCTCGAATTGCGCCTCGATCACGTTCGATCCGGGCACGCTCGCCTTGAGCGCCGCAGGCGTATCGAGAGCAACCAGCTTGCCGTGATCGACGATGGCGATGCGATCGCAGAGGCGATCGGCTTCGTCCATGTAATGAGTGGTGATGAGGATGGTGAGCTGGCGTTTTTCTTTGATGTTGCCGAGCATCTCCCACACTGCAACACGAGATACAGGGTCGAGGCCCGTCGTGGGCTCGTCGAGGAAAAAGATGCGCGGGTGATGCACGAGGCCGCGGGCGATCTCGAGGCGGCGGCGCATACCGCCGGAGAGCGTCTTGGTCGCGGCGTCACGCCACTTCACCAGATCAACGAGTTGCAGCAGTTCATCGATCGAGGCCTTACGCTGTTTTGCGGGAACGTCGTAAAGCTTGGCATAGATCTGCATGTTCTCTTCGACGGTCAGATCGAGATCGCTGGTGAGCGCCTGCGGAATGACCCCGATCATGCGGCGAGCGGCGTTCGCTTCGCGAGAAACGTCGTGTCCGGCGATGCGCGCTTTCCCCGACGTAATCGGGATGAGCGTTGTCATCATGCGGATCAGCGTGGACTTCCCGGCCCCGTTCGGGCCTAGCAGGCCGAAGATTTCGCCTTCCCGGACGCTGAAAGAAACATCATCCACGGCGGTGAAATCTCCATACTTCTTCACGATGTGATCGACTTCGATCGCTGCCGGCGCCGTGGGATCGTAGACTGCCTTCTCCAACTCTTTGTGGTGCGAGGCGACGGGCGCGGAGGAGTCGCGCAGCGCGGCGGGCTTTGGATTCTGGTCAGACATTACTTCTGCTCCGCCGACGCAGTATTTTGCGACGGGCTTCCTTTCATCTGGTCGGGCGAGACCAGAACTTCCGCGGTCATACCAGGCACGTAAACGCCGCGAGGATTGTCGAGGCGGACTTTGAGAACAATCGTTTTGATATCGCGCTTGCGGCGGCTGACATCGCGTTGCGTAGCAAAATCGCCTTCGACACCTTTGAAAAATACTTTCCCGCTCGTGATGCTTCCGCCGGGCAACCGCACGCGCATCACGTCTCCGTAGCCGATATGGTCGGCGTAGGTTTCTGGAATGGCCGCTCGCACCCATGTGTCGGTGAGATCGACGATGGTGACGATCGGCGCACCGATGTTCACGACTTCTCCCTGCCGCGCCGCACGTACGGAGACAGTCCCCGTGACCGGCGCATAGATGTTGGTGTAGCCGAGGCGCACCTGAGCCTGATTCTTTTGCGCGATGGCGTTCTTGAGGTCGGCCTCGGTGGCGGCCACAGTGCTCTTGGCGGCATTCGCCTGGTAGGTGCGAGCCTGGGCTGCGTTCAGATCAGCCTCGGCGGCGCTGACCAGATCCTTTTGCGCCTGTACGGTCGCCTGTGCGGCCTGCAGATTGGTTTCTGCCTGGACGCGCTCCTGGTCTGAGGCGACACCGGATTTCGCGAGCTCGATGGTGCGGCGGCTGTCACTCTGAGTACGGTCAAGGGTGGCTTGCGCCTGCAAAAGTTGCGCTTTCGCCGAGGAAAGCTTGGCCTGGGCGTTGGCGACGTCGCTGGTGGTGGATCCCGCGGTTGATTTTTCGGTGTGCTGCGTTTCGGCGACCTTGTGCTGCAGGCTGGCAATCGTGGCGGCAGCCGCGGCCTCCTGCGCCTGCAATTCGGAAGGATCGAGGATCGCGATGAGGTCTCCGGCTTTCACCGGAGTGCCTTCGTCGACGAGAAGTTTCTGGATGCGGCCTTCCACCTGCGCGCTCACGATCACCTGGTTTGAGTCCACGGTTCCGATCAGCACGAGATCGCGTGTGTGGTCGGTAGAGAAAAAGTAATAGGCCGCGGCAATCAGAAAAATGATGCCCAGCAGAATGAAGAAACGGTTGCGCGCGCTCATGAGCGTGCTCCTTGCGTGGCGTTGTGCCGGGTTTGGAACAGCGCCGCGGAGATGAAGTCCAGGACTGCCGCCCGGCGTTCGGCAATGCGCTCCGGGGTCAGCGGATTGAAGCCGACGATCTTCTGCATCATCGGGGCACTGCTGAAGTAGAAAACGATCATTGCCACCATCGAAGGAACGAAGTGCACCGGATCGACGGCGCGGAATTCACCCGAGGCGGTTCCTTCGCGCAACACCTGGCTGACGCGGACGAAGATGGGTTGGATGTAGGCTTTAACGATTTTCTCGATGTGCGGTGATTGGCCTTCGCGGGCCCGCATCATTTCGCGCTGCATCAGGCGCGGGTAGAGGCGGTTGGCAGCGATGAAATCGAAGTAGGCGCTGACGTAAGAGAGAATCTTCTCGCGCGGCGGCGCGGCTCCGTCGAGCACGCGAAATACAGTGTCTTTGAGGCCGGAAAAGGCGTCGTCGAGCACGGCGCCGTAGAGGGTTTCCTTATCTTTGAAGTAGTAGTAGAGCAAGGCCTTGTTGACGCCGGCCTCTTTGGCGATGGCGTCGGTGCGGGCTCCGGCAACGCCGTGGTCGGCAAACTCGCGGGCCGCGGCATCCAGGATGGCGGCGCGGCTTTCCTCCGGCTGGCCGCGGGAACCCATGCGGCGATGCAAGGAATGACGGGCATGGAGAATTCGGGGCATGCTTAATTAACCAGTTAGTTAGATTATACATCAGCCAACGACCGCTGCCAACATCAACAATCTGCGTCCAAACTTACCGAAAGATGGGTGACGAGAGGCAAAGAAGCAGGATCGAAAAGGCCGTGATGGGAAAACCACATCGAGAATGATGTGGTCTTCTTGTGTAGCTAAGCGAGTGCGGATTCTAGCGCGCGATGTTCTTTCGTCTTCCGCGCCGCAGGCGTTTCCGGTTTAGCCACTGGTGTAGTGGTGCGGGGCTCGTCGGTGCAGGTTTGGGAGTGCTGGCCTGTTTCTTGGCGTCCCGGGCCTGCTGCTTCTTGTACACGGCCAGCCCATCGAGCGCAGCGTCCCATGCCTTGGCGTATGAACGAATCTCCGGTAACTCGATCCCGCCGGTTGGCCCCACGCGGACGATCGGCCACTCCGGTGTTGGCTGAAGCAGCGTGAACTTTCCGTCCTGCCGCTCGGTGAGGTGATCGAGGTTGATCCCCTTCTCCGTCCAGGCAGCCTTGAGCTTAGCGACTGTCGCCAGTTGCTTGCTAGCAGGTTGTTGGGCAGGTGTGGGAGTCTCCGGCTTCGGCGCCTTCGGCGCCTGCGCCGTACTGGCTACTGGGGGTTCTTTCGGTTTAACATCTGGCTTCTTCGGCATATCTTTCTGACCATCCCTTCTGGGCCGTAAGCCATTATTTATCTATAACTTACGGTTAATTGGTTGCTTGCCAAAATCAAGAGGAAAACAATTCGTTCTGGGATATCTCCGCCCATAGTGTTGCGCTCTGCGACGCCGTCGACCTGGGCGCGATGGCAAATGTAAGTCCTTGATTTACTGGCGGGTTACAAATGAGAATTTTTGGATGAGACGCTGTCAAAGTTTAAACTTTAGAAATTTCAGGGGCGAGAGCGTGGGCTGCCTTATGGGGAAATCAAATGGCTGCAACATCTGGAACGTAAGCTATGAAGGTAGCGGGACCGGCTTTCCGTGCTCGGATATCGGCAGTGGTAATGATGGTGGCGACGGTGGGTACTTTGGTGCCGGAAACAGTGGCGACACTGGTGGGGCCAGCGGTGAATCCATTGGCGGGGGTAGCGATGGGGACACAGGAGGACTTCCCCCGGAGCCTGGACCGGTCATTCAACCCCTTCCACCGCAACCGCAACCCTCGGATTATTTCGATGCGAGCATACCGGAAACGGAGGGTTCTCCGACTTTCCTGCCTGGAGTTGGGTCGTCAGGCTCAGAGTATAAAGGATGCGGACGGCAACTTAATCTTTACGGGCTGCGCAGGGCCTTCCGGAACCGCGAACATCGCAACGAATTGTGGGACCCGCTGGAAATGAAGGTCTGGGACACGAGAACTGGAGAGCTCAAGATAGGCACCGGCTTGCGTTCTGTCGGGCCGGCAACTTCGTCTGGGAATTTGCTCATTCCGATGGTTTGGACCCTCGCCGCTGACAGCATCCCTGCAGGTAGGTACCGCTTGGAAGCCCAAGCCAGCGATTCGACCGGGCACAGGACGGAATGGCGACAAACCTCATTTACTATCGAGTGAAATCAGCGCACTGATGCTTATTTGCCTCTCAACGGCCCGAAGCCGTTCATCTTCAGCCTCAAGCCATATTTGCTACAAACGGCTCGTCGCACACGCGCATAGTTTTCTAGTTGCGCTGTTCTTTTCCATTGCTTCTTGCCCCCACAGTGCTTACGCACAGGATCTGTCCGCAAGCGACATCCTCAAGAGAGTTGTGGAAAGTTATGGACGGACTTCGGTTTTCAGTGTAGTAGCAGAAACGAAAGTTGATCTGGATACAGATACGAGTGGGAGAACACACTTTCGCGTTGACCCGCACGTCGTGGTCACGGGTTCTCATCAGTCTTATGACATTCAAGTTGAATTGATGGGTTCGGCGTCGAAAGCGAAACTACTGCTAAAAGAGAATAACAAGCAAATCGTCGTAATTAGCGATGGCAAAACTGTTTGGACTTTGATCCCTGCCCAGCGTGCGTACACAGAGCTTCCTGCTACAAGCCCGCAAGGGCAGAAGTTAATGTTCATGCATCGAGGCGATGACGAAATATCGGGCGTAGACCTGCTTGATAAATATCAGACTCTGCTCGCGACCCGCTTTCGCGAAGCCCCTGGTTCAGAGTCGTCAGCAAAACTCGAGCATCCAGAGATGATCAAAGTGGGCAAGAACAGAAGGGAGTGTTATGTCCTGACGACGCAGACGCCCCGAGGTGTCGAAAAGGAAAAACTATGGGTAGATAAGGAAGAGTTTATCGTGTGGAAGAGTGTGGATAAAACAGTGATGCCCTCGGGTTATGAAGGCGATGTTTTGCAAACGACTGTAACTGTGACCACGAAACAAATGAGCCTGAACCCCTCCTTGGACGAAAGCAATTTCGTCTTCACGCCACCAGATCGAGCGAAAAACGTTACTTCGTTGAAACTTTCGGGCAACAATCTTTTCTAGGGCCTCGGCCCACGCACAGATTAAATTCCGGTCATGTAAGCTGATGGGGGCCCCCCAAGGCCAGTTCAAAGCGGTATATGGTAAGGGACAGGATGGGCCATTCTCGGGAAAAACAGAACCGGTAGAATCTACAACCCTGCCGTCAGAGGCTGAGGGGCTATCATCGACCGCAGAGAGCTGTGCGGATTCTGTGGACGGGCCCGAGACCGGGTGGGTAGCACTGTACTCCAAAGAACGACATGCCGATGACCTTTTTGATGTCGACGATGTTTTCGAGGGTTAGAGCCGGAAGATCTCTCGGCTTGTGAGAGGATCTGACCCGCATGGTTTAATGTCTTGTTCTACTATCCGAAAGACAGGAACGGTTCATGATCCGACAAGCGAAGTCACCGGCGATTCTCATTCTTCTTCTCTCTTTCGTTATTCCTGCTGCAGCACAAACGGGTAAGCTCGACCGCCAGGTAGCGATTACGATCGACGATTTGCCCGCCGGCATGGCTGATCGTATGCCGGCCGCCGATATCACTGCGATGACGGCTAAACTCCTGGGCACGTTACGCGACCAGAAGATTCCAGTAGTCGGATTCGTCAACGAAAAGAAGATTTATAAGCCGGGAGAAGTTGACGCTCGCATCCACGTGCTGCAAATGTGGCTCGATGCCGGCTTCGAGCTGGGCAATCACACCTACAGTCATGCATCGCTTAACCAGGTTGGCCTGAAGGCCTGGGAAGATGATGTCATCCAGGGCGAGAGCGTTCTTAAATTGCTGTTAGGCGAGCGCAAGATGAAGTTGCGTTACTTCCGCCATCCGTATCTCGACACAGGGCGCGATCTCCTCACACGGCGTGAAGCCGAGGCTTTCCTGGTCGAGCGCGGATACCGCATTGCGCCGATTACGCTCGACGGATGGGACTGGATGTTTGCCGGGGTCTATGAAGACGCGAAGAAGCGCGCCGATAGTGCGTTGCAGGATCAACTCGCGAAGGAATACCTCGCGCATCACAACGATTGCTTTGCCTACGCGGAACAGCTATCGATGAAATTGCTGGGATATGAACCGAAGCAGATTCTTCTGCTCCATGCCAGTGATCTGGAGGCGGACCACATTGGTGAATTGCTCGATGTGCTGCGCAAGCGTGGATACCGCTTCATTTCGTTGGAGGACGCGCTAGGCGACGCGGCCTATAGCCTGCCCGATACTTTTGTTGGCGAAGAAGGCTCGGGCTGGCTCGAGCACTGGGCAATCACGCAGGGCAAGATTCCGCAAGGCGCTCCGGCTTTCCCGCAGTGGGTGATGGATCGATCGAACGCCCTCAAACTGCCGAGCGGCCAGGTTTCGACTTACTGAGACGTACCGGCGGCGGCAGCCCGTTGAGACGATTGGATTGCCGCAAGTTCGTTGTGGGCAATTTCAGCCCGGGGTCCGGTGGGCTCTTCCTCCAGAAATAATTGCAGCTGCGCAATCGCGTTCGCCGCGTCCTGCTTCTGCTCATAGGCGCGCGCCGCCACCTGGTGTGTAAAGGCGTGGCCTCCCTGAAGCGTGTGGGCCTTTTTCGCCGTCGCAATGGCATCGTCGAGGTGGTGATTCATGAATTGCGCGTATCCCAAAAGAACGAGGGTCATCGCATCGGCTGGGGCGAGAGATGCGGCTTTATTGAGGGCCTCCTCCGCGCCGCCGAAGTTTTTCGTGTTGATATCAAGACGCGCGAGATTGACATATGGCGGAGCGAAATGGTCATCCGCGGCGATGGCGTGTTCGAGTGCGTCGCGCTCCTTAGCCAGATCGCCTTGCCGGGCGTAGATCACGGCGAGGTTGTTGTAGGCGGTCGCGTAGCTGGGATATTGCGCGACAATCTTGTTCAGACGGTCAAGCGCATCGGCAAAATCCTGCTTCTGCATCAACTGACTCGCTTTTGCGAGTTCCTTGCGCGCTTTGGGCGGCAGCGCCAGGTCCGCGACAGAGACCGAAGCCCCCTGCCCGTTCCGCGTCGCGTCGGCATAAGCATCGCGGTTCACTTTGATATCGAATTCTCCGGCCCCTCGTGAGGCGTCAATCGACCCAGCATCGACCTGCGAGAAGTTGCGGCCAGATACGACGACCTCGTAATTACCGGAGGGTACACTTACGAATTCGACCACGCACTGTTCGTTCGGTGTCGCTTCCGCGACCTGGCCCTTGTGACCCATCAACGCAACCCGGGTATCCGGATCGCAGATGCCGTTGTTGAATTGCACGCGAAGACGCAATTGACGCAGCGTCTCGTTGGGATCGACTTGCGCCGCGGCAACAGCACACAGCAGACAGAACACTCCGCACGCACGAATCTTCATGACACGCTCCTGTACCGCTGTCAGGAACCGACTCGTCGCCTATCACCGATGAGCAGCGAAGGCTCGTGAGACAACGTGGCTCTGAGACGCGCGAGTCGCCGCGTCGGTTAGCAGACGTGCATGGAAGATTCTGTAATTTTCTTCGCGCGGGTGAAGTTCAAATCATCACGCAGACACACTTCGAGGGCAGTGAAGGTTTGTGAGTGTGTGGTTCACAGGCACACTACAGCGAACGCGAAATAATAACTCTGATGTGAACATGTTTTGTGATTAGCGGCGGCCGCCGGCGATCGAGGGAACGAGCAGAACTTCGTCGCCTTCCTGGAAGGCATAGCCTTGGCCGCCGATGAAGCGGATGTCTTCTTCGTTGACGTAGATGTTGAGGAAGCGGCGGACCTGTCCCTGCTCGTCGCGCAGGTGGGGCTTTAGTGCGGGAAATTTCTGGTCGAGCACAGAGAAGAGCTCGACCAGGTTGGAAGCAGTGCACGTGATCGACCCGACCCCGTCGGTATGGCGGCGGAGTGCGGTCGGAATTTGTACGGTGATGGACACGGTTATGCTCCGACGCGCTCGGCTTCTTCGACGACCTCGGGAACTTCATCGACATCGAGCGTGCGCTGCAGGTAGGTTTCGAACTCAGACAGCCTGGGCGCGATCGGGCGCTCGGTCTGATAAACGCCGGCGAGCACATCCGTGGTCTTCAAGCCGTTGCCGGTGATGCAGAGCACGGTAGTTTCCTCAGGCAGAATGCGGTCCTGGCGATAGAGTTTTCCAGCTGTGCCAACCGTGACGCCTCCGGCAGTTTCGGTGAAAATGCCCTCGGTTTCCGCGAGCAGTCGGATCGAATCGACCACTTCCGGATCGCTGACGTCTTCACTCCAGCCACCGCTGTTCTTGATCGTGCGGATGGCATAGTGTCCATCCGCAGGATTGCCGATCGCGAGGGAGCGGGCGATGGTGTTGGGCTTCTGCGGCTCGATCTCTGAGGAGCCGGTCTTCACCGCGGTTGAGATTGGGGAACACCCTGTCGCTTGCGCACCGAAGAACTTCACTTCTTTCGCTTCGACGAGGCCTAGTTTCACGAGCTCATCGAAAGCTTTCTTGATTTTGGTGATCAGAGAGCCACCGGCCATCGGGCAAACGACGTTGTCGGGCAAGCGCCAGCCGAGTTGTTCGGCAATCTCGAAGCCGAACGTCTTGGAGCCTTCTGCGTAGTACGGGCGCAGGTTGACGTTCACGAATCCCCAGCGATGCTCGTCGGCGATCTGCGAGCAGAGTCGGTTGACCTGATCGTAATTTCCGGCAATGCGAACTACCTTCGCGCCGAAAACGTTGGTGCCTAAAATTTTTGCGGGCTCGAGATCGGAGGGAATAAAGATCCATGCCTTCAGGCCTTCCCGGGCAGCGTGCGCGGCAACGGCATTGGCCAGGTTGCCGGTGGACGAACAGGAGACAGTCTCGAAACCGAACTCGCGCGCATTGGCGAGCGCCACCGCTACCACGCGATCTTTAAAACTCAATGTCGGAAGGCAGACAGCGTCGTTCTTGATGTAGAGATTGCCCGCGGTAGCGGTCGATCCACTCAGCCGTTCGGCCAGATGCGGGGCCTGAAAGAGCGGGGTGAATCCGACCGGCAACCGGGGGTTAAACCCCTGGGGGAGGGGTAAGAGTTCGGAGTAGCGCCACATGTTCGGAGCACGCCGGGCGATGGTCTCGCGGCTGAACGAGCCCCGACTCCGCAGTTCGTCGTAGTCGTAGACCACTTCGAGAGGAGAGAAACAATCGTCGCAGATCGAGCGGGGCTGGTTTCCCCAGGCGCGTCCGCATTCCCGGCAGCGAAGTTCGTAATGAGACATGAGGCTACTCGCTTTCTTGAAATCAAGTTTCAAGGTTCCAAAAGTTTCAAGGTTTGCGTCCCTGAAACATTGAAACTTTGCCACTTTGAAACATGCTTCCAGCGAATAGCTGAGGACGAGCCGGAAAACCTGGCCTCAAAAAATAAAGGCCTCGTTTTCCAGGAAAAAGGAAAAGAGGCAATCGGATGCAGATACAGCTCGCAGCCGAATCTCATGTTCCCTGTTTCCAGGAGAGAGTTGGCACCAGCATGCCGGGATATATGATCCCGGATCGGTTGCCGTGGCGTCTTAGGGCTCGTCCCTCAGCCACTCTGCATGAAATTCAGGTCTGCCCCGAAGGGCAAACTTGTTCCGACGATAGTACACGGGGGCTGGGAAGACGTCAAGGGGAGGGAAGAACCCGAAGTTATTGGGGAATTATGGCCGAGAGATAGCTCCGCCAGGCCGAAACCGCCTCTTCACCCAGCAGCCAGCACGCCAAACTCTGCCAGGTTTGCGCCATCCCCTCATAAGTGGATATGATGCCCGCACGTTTCCTTCCCTGGGGTCGCGTGCGTCGAGCGGACTTAGTCGTGCTTTATTATGAGTCCGGAAGTTGAACCCAACCTGAACAGGCGAACTACCGAGAATCCGGTGGCTGAAACCCTATTGTCTCCATCGATCCTTGAGGCGATTCCCGATGCGATCGCCGCCGTGAACCGGCAGGGAGTGATCGTCCAGGTCAACTCGCAAGCCGAAGCGATGTTCGCATATACCCGCGACGAGATGATCGGCCAGAGGATCGAGATGCTGGTGCCGGAACGGCAGCGTCCCGGGCACGGACAGCACCGCGAAGAATTCCACGCGCGGCCCAAGATCCGACGCATGGGATCGGGGCTGGACCTCTATGGGCGGCGCCGGGATGGCTCGGAGTTCCCGGTTGAGATCAGCCTGAGCCCGGTCAACGTCGGTGATACCGTGATCGTACTGAGCGCGATCCGCGATGTCACCGACCGTAAGCGCACCGAAGAAGAACTGCGCCGCGCTAACGAGGAACTGGAGCGGAGAAAAACCCGGGAACTGCGCGACTCACAAAATCGCATGGCCCTGATCGTGGATTCCTCGCAGGACGCGATCATCGGCAAGAACCTCGACGGCATCATCACGCAGTGGAACAAAGGCGCGGAGCAGATGTATGGCTACACCGCGCTCGAAATCATCGGACAATCCATCACTGTGTTGTGCCCCAAGGATCGGGCCGATGAAATTCCCGGAATTTTGCAGAAGATCCGGGAAGGTCAGCGGGTCGATTATTTCGAGTCCATCCGGATAACGAAAGACGGACGTCGCTTGAACGTATCCATCTCGGTGTCGCCGATTCATGATGAGGATGGGAGAGTAGTGGGAGCCTCGGCGATTGCCCGCAATATCACGGCGCAGAAAAAAGTGGAGGAACAACTCTGGCAGTCGCAAAAGATGGAAGCGGTGGGGCGGCTGGCGGGTGGCGTGGCACACGACTTCAACAACATTCTCGGCATCGTGACCGCCTGCACGGAACTGCTGCGGGCGGAAGCGAGCCCGGAGAGTCTGGAATACATCGACAATATCCGAGAGGCCGCCAAGCGGGGCGCGTCTCTCACCAAGCAGATGCTGGCTTTCAGCCGCAAACAGCAGGTGCAGGCACAACTGCTGGACCTGAACGAACGGCTGAGGGAGGTGATGAAGCTATTGCGCCCGCTGATGGGCGACGACATCGACATCACCCTGGTTCCGCGTTCACCCGCCGCAATCGTTGAAGTGGATCCAGGACAACTCGACCAGGTCGTGATGAACCTAGCGGTCAATGCGCGAGACGCCATGCCACGCGCCGGCAAGCTGATCATCGAAAGTGGAGTGGTCAACGTGGATGAAACTTTCACGCGAGAGCATCCTACGTTGACCAGCGGCCGCTATGTCCTGCTGGCGATAAGCGACAACGGAGTCGGAATGGATGAAGCGACTCGATCTCGCATCTTCGAGCCGTTCTTCACGACCAAGGAGGTCGGCAAAGGCACCGGCCTGGGATTAGCCACCGTTTACGGGATCGTCAAGCAGAGCGGTGGAGACATATGGGTATACAGCGAGCCCAATCGCGGGACGACATTCAAGATTTACTTTCCCAGCGCGGAGCACAAGCTGGTTGGAAAGGCAGAGACTGAAGCGGAGGCGTTGCCGCCAAGACGCGATGGCGTGACAATTCTTATCGCGGAAGATGATCCCACGATGCGACGCCTCACCCGGAAGATGCTGGAGCAACATGGCTACCGGGTGATCGAAGCCGATGACGGCAAGGCTGCGCTCGATCGGATTGCCGCCGAGAGCCGCATTGATCTGGTGCTCACCGATGTCGTAATGAAGAAGATGAATGGACCCGAACTGGTGCTGCACCTGATGAATATTCAGCCGGACATTAAAGTCGTGTACATGTCGGGCTACACAGGAGAGTTGATGGCGAACCAGGGACTGGAAGGCGGATTCCGTCTCCTGGAAAAACCATTCACGCGCCTGGGATTGCTCAAGGCTCTGGATAGCGCGCTGGATTAAATCGATGTCCGTCTGGAATTCTTAGAGGAGCTAACGATGAAAGGAAACGCGAAGGTTCTTGCGGAATTGAACAAGGCATTGCGGGAGGAACTGACCGCCATCAATCAATATTTTCTGCACGCGGAGATGTGCGAGAACTGGGGCTACCACCGGCTCTCGGAGTACATCAAGAAACAATCAATCGGCGAGATGAAGCATGCGGAAGTGCTCATCGAAAGGATTCTGTTTCTGGATGGCAGTCCTTCGATGATGCCGCTGGAATTAAATGTCGGGGGCACAGTCAAGGGAATGATCGAGAGCGATCTAGCCCTTGAGGTCGGCGCGGTCAAGCAGTACAACGATGCGGTCGCCATCGCAACGAAAGAGGGCGACAACGGATCGCGGGACCTTCTTGTGCAACTCCTGAAAGATGAAGAGGAGCACGTCGATTTTCTCGAAGCGCAGATGCACCAGATCAAGGAACTCGGCTACGAGCGCTATCTGACGATGCAGATGGGCGAGAACGAGGAAGAGTAGCGCTCGCACGATTCTCCCGCCGTAATCGGGCCCGGGCGAATTGGGGCGGGCGATTCCCCGTCAAGAATTCTCTACTTCACCGTCACGCTCAACAGCTGGGCGCCGCTGACGACGTAATCCAGCGGAGGCGTGGCCGTTTCGTCGACGTTCGACTCTCCACTGACGATCATCTCCTGGTTGCCGCGCATACCGTCCATCACGTTCATGATTGAGATCGGCAGAGTGGGCATCACCTTATCGGCGACGCGCGCCTCCGGGTCGGCTTCGAGTAGCGAAACATAAACGCGATTGTTGGCGTGTTCTTTATTCAACACGGCAATCGTAGAAGCGAGATCGAGCTTGCGGGCGAACGCGGGATTCATCCGCGTCATGCGATCGAGAGTTTCGCCGTCGGTCACGAGAATGCGGAGAGTTCCCTTGCTGGCAGAGGTCGGGATCTTGACCGGGATGTAGCGCACGCTGCGCTCGCCACGGTATGGAGCGAGCACGGTTTCTACTGTGATCTGATCGCCGGGCCGCACTTCATTAACGTCAGTGCGGGCGCTTTCCAGCCGCGCCCAGCGGCGTTCGCGTACGAGATCAAATTCGAGCTTCACTCCCTGCACCGCGGGAGCTTCATAAGGATTGTCGTAAATGCGGCCGAAGCGCTCGCCCAGAGATAACGCTGCAGCCATCGCGGCCGGTTGGCCATTCTCACCCGGCGTGAACATGTTCTTCAGGGCAACTTCTGGAAAGCCTTTTACGTTCACGCTGCCGTTGAGGCGATAAGTAATTTCTTCGCCATATTCGTTCACGCCATGCAGCGCGTTGAAGACCGTCGCCATAATGGCGACCGGGCTGAGCCGCGGGTTATTCAGAACCTGATAATGAAAATCTTTTGCCCCGGCTCCGCCGCGAATGGTGAGAGTTACCGGGATCATGTCGGGCTGCTTGTTGAGTAACCCCAGAATGCCGGTGTGACGATCCTGTACGAAGGATCCTGCGGGTTCGGTGGTATTGACGATCTTGAAGGCGTTGAGCGGCGAAGGCAGCGTCGCCAGGACCTGCGCCTTGTTCATCGGCAGATCGACGGGACCGAACTGCAGTAAGGGATGGCCGCACGCGAGCACGCGCTGCGGATCGATATAAGTCACGGTGCAAGTGGCGGCGATGTCCATGTCGCCGCGAACCAAAACCGCGCTGACTGCTGAGCCTGCTTCGAGCGGCTCCGGCTGCTTGTCGTCGCTTACGGAACCGGCACCCATCACCGGGATAATCCCGGCCGACGCGAACTGTGGCGCGAACTGCCGGACCGCTTCTTCCGAGAACCCGTTGAACACGAGCGGAGTCTCAATGGGCTTGAGATAATTCGCGAAATCCTGAACCGACGACGGCATGCTTCCGTCTCCCGGAGCTGCCGTCCTTCCCGCAGCGAGCGAAATTGCAGGTTTGCTGGCGGCTGTCTCCTCGGCCGGAGACTTATCCAGAGCATTGATCTCGAGCATGTCGGCGATCGGGGTTACTCCGGCAATCGGCTCTTTCGAGAACTCGCCGATGCGGAAGGCCAAAGCCCCCGCCAATTTGCCGTCAAAATAAACCGGGCTTCCGCTCATTCCCGCCACCACGCCGGTGTACTCCACCTTGGCTCCGTGCATCCGGACCAGAATGATGTCGCCGCGAGGTCCGTTCACGTTGTGCATCACGCCCAAAACTTCCACATCCATGGGCTCCGGCTTGACACCTTCAAAGACCGTGTAGGCGACGCCGCGCATTCCGCCGTGAATCTGGCTGACCGGAATGGTCGGAACGGGCGATGACGCTTGCGCAATCAAAAAGATGGAAGTGAGGGAAACGAAGGCGAGTAGCGCGAAGATCTTGTTCTTCATGTAATGCCCCGACGAGGTGGCTGCTCCGACAAGGACTCGGCGACAAGGCCGTTCTCCCGGATTAGAACCGGGTCGTCCATAACTCGTTGCCAGGAGGGGAGTATCGAATGATCGGGCAAAAACATCCCAATCGCGAATCCTTGCGTCTATACTAGCACGGAGAGCTTTTGTGGGGACCCAAGGAATGCGAAAAGAAGAGAAAACATGGACACGGAGGTGCATTGGTACTTCGTTGTGCCGTTCAAGCCTAGCCTTGGCCATCTGTTTGAGCGTTGTATCCGCTTCACTACCAACGTGGGCGCAGGATTCGCCGGCTCAGTCCTCAGCGGCACAGACCCCTTCCCAACCGCAGGGGAGCCAGACACAGGACAATAACGGGAAACCGAAGCAGGATATCCCGGCCGATGCCGGTGGACCCACCGGGGGCGCGGGCCCTTATGCGATCCCTACGAAGAAACCCGAAGATGCGCCACCCCCACCGCCTCCGCCCAAAAAAGTAGAGGACGTACCGGATTACTCGCTGAAGGTGAATGTCCCGCTGGTGAATGTCGATGTCCTGGTCACCACAAAGGACGGGCAATTCGTCCCGGGATTAAAGAAGGAAAATTTCCGCGTTATTGAGGATGGCGTTCCGCAGCAGGTGGCGAATTTCAACGTTTCGCAGGCGCCGATCACGGCGGTGCTGCTTATCGAATTCGCAGCGACGAATTACGTGTTCATGGTCCAGGCCCTACAGGCCTCATACGCCTTCGCCAACACACTGAAGAAAGATGATTGGGTGGCGGTCGCTTATTTCGATATGCAGCCGCACATCCTCGTCGACTTCACGCAAGACAAGAAAGCGGTATACGGCGCGCTGAATCAATTGCGAATTCCTGGATTCTCCGAGACCAACGTATTCGATGCTCTCTATGACACGCTCGACCGACTCGACCGCGTGGAGGGGAAGAAATACATCATCCTTGTGACCACTGGGGTCGACACGTTCAGCAAGATTACGCTTGACCAGATGATGAAGAAGATCAAGCAGACGAAGGATGTCACCATTTTCCCCATCAGCGTCGGTTTTATCGTGCGCGAGTATTGCGAGACGCACGGAGGTTGTCGCAACGCCCACGGGATGGGCATTCCCGTCGGGAATATGGATTACCTGCAGGGCGATAACGAAATGCGTACGTTTGCATCGATGACTGGCGGCCGTGCTTATTTCCCGCGCTTTGAAGGTGAGCTGCCCGAGCTGTTCCGCGACATCTCCAACGATATCCGGAACGAGTACTCGATCTCGTACCATCCCACCAATACGAAGCTCGACGGGACCTACCGCAAGGTAAAGGTCGAGGTCATTGCCGCCGATGGTGGACACTTGAAAGTAAAAGATCAGAAGGGCAAGGACGTGAAGATCGAGGTCTATTCCCGCGACGGATATACTGCCAAACACACGGTGGACTAGGTCTTTCGCCCCTCCAAAAACTTGAGGATTTTCAGCCGGGTTCTGCGGTTTTCCGAAGGACCCGGTACATCATTTTCCCTATCGCGCGATCTCCCGCCTCCAGCCACAATCTCCTGCGTCCTTGAAGAAAAACATATATGTCGGAAGGAGGCTACAACATGAAGGGGATCAGGACTCTTTTGGTTGCGGGATTGGTGTTGGGCATTTCCTCCGTAGTTGCAGCGCAGGAGCCCGAGCGGGAGAAGCCAGCAGAACCGGAAGCGCCGAAAGCGGCACCGGCTCCTCGGGCGGAGCACCCCGCCCCGGCGACGCGCCAGGAAGAACCCAAGCCGGAAAAGCAAGACAGACAAGAAGAGAAACCGCAAAAGCAGGAGAACGATAGGGGGGCCAAGGAAGCAGCAAGACCGGATCACGAAGAAAAGGGAGCGAAGGAACAGACGGCGCGCGGTGGCCCTTCGGGGAGGGGCGCCCACATTCCCGATCCCAAATTCAAAGCGAACTTCGGCCGGCAACATTCCTTTGCGGTGAATCGGGTGATCACGCAGAGGACAGTCGTGGTGAACCAGACGCAATTCGTCTACGGCGGATACACGTTCATGTTCGCGGATCCGTGGCCGGCGGATTGGGCCTACACCGATGACTGCTATATCGACTACGTCAACGATGAATATGTCCTGGTGGATTTAGCCCATCCAGGCATGTTCCTGACTCTGATTGTGATTTCTTAGCGGATGTTGTGAAAACCGCTGCGCTTTCTCCGGCGGGCCCTCGGAAAGTTCGAGGGTCCGCTTTTTTCTTGATTAGCGGAACAGAGCATCGAGCAGGAAAAAGATGGCGGCCCCGACAAATACGAGCAGGGCCATCTTCATGGCGGGCTCTTTGTTGACTTCGGGCACCAGGTCCGAGGCGGCAACATAGATGGTGACGCCCGCCGAGAGCGGCAGACCCGCGCCCACGTGATGGCGGAACAGCGCCATAGTAAGAACGCCTGCCAGCGTGGATCCACCTAACACGATCGAAGACCCCCACGCCGTGCCACGACTGCGGCCGCTGGCAAGCATCACCGAACTCACCGTGAACCCCTCAGGAATCTTGTGCAGGAACACCGCGAAGAAGATAAGCCAGCCGAGCCGACTGGAGACCAGAAACCCGGAAGCGATCGCGATCCCGTCGAAGAATGTGTGAATCACCAGGCCGAGCAGGACCGAATATCCCTTGTGCGAGTGGATGAACTCGTCGTGATGCGTCTCTTCGCCGAAATGGAAGTGCGGGGTGACGGTGTGCTCGAAAAAATGAATGATCAAGTAGCCCAGCAGAATGAGAAGCGCGGCGGATCGTCCGCGGAGTTCGAAGCTCTCCGGGATCATCTCGATCACGGCGGTCGCGAGCATGAACCCCGCGCCCAGGGCGACGAAGTAGCGGAGGTAACGCCGCTCCCAGTGCCGTTGCACGATGATCGCGCCGCCGAAGATGTTAGCGGCCGCGGCGGTGAGGCCTAGCAGAATTGCCGTGACTATTGCGTGCATTCGATGAAGTACCCAGTTGCCAGTGGCCAGTACCCAGTCATCGCTCAAGGGAGTTCATCGGACCGCTCAAGATTTTGCCAACTCGGATGAACTTTTCCCCAAGATATCAGCCTGAGCCTGATCAGTGTATTCCAACCGCTTTCCGCACGAACGACGGGATCTTTATGGGATCTTTAAAATGCTGTGCCATATCTCAACGGCAAATTTTTGCTTTCTGGGTACTGGGTACTTGGAACTCGCAAGTGGTTACTGGCAACCGGATATTGACTATCCCGAGTGACGGATGTGCATCACGTCGCCGTCCTGAACGATGTAGTCCTTGCCCTCCAGGCGGAGTGTGCCTTTGGCGCGGGCGTTGGCTTCGGAACCGGCTTCGAGGAGTTGATCCCATCGGATCGTTTCCGCGCGGATGAAGTGTTTCTCCAGGTCGGAGTGGATCGCGCCCGCGGCTTCCTGGGCGCGGGTGTGGGCGGGAATGGTCCAGGCGCGGCACTCATCTTCGCCGGCGGTGAAAAATGAAATCAGGCCGAGCAGCTTGTAGGTTGTGCGGATCAGGCGGATCAGCCCACTTTCGGTGAGGCCATAGCTGGAGAGGAATTCCGCGGCGTCGGCGTCGCTCATCTCCGAAAGTTCCGCTTCCACCTTGCCGCAGATAGCCGTGGCACCGGAATTCGGGCGCGCCGCAATTTCGGTTAGCTTGTATTTGCCAACCGCCTCTTCGAGTTCTTTGCCCAATTCCGTGGATTCGCCGATGTTCAGGACGTAGAGGATCGGCTTCTCGCTGAGGAACATGAAACCGCGAATCCGCTTCTTGTCCTCGGGCGACATCTCCATCTCGCGCAGTGGTTTTTCTGACTCCACGTGTGCTTTGGCGCGTTTCAACAGCTCAAACTCTTTCTCGAGCTCCGCGGTTTTCATCTTCTTGAGATCTTTTTCCAGGCGTTCGACGCGCTTCTCGATCTGACCAAGATCGCTGACCATGAGATCGAATTCCACGTTCTTGATGTCGCGCAGCGGGTCGATCTCGCCCACGTGCGCAATCGCCGGGTCTTCAAAAACCCGCACCACGTGAGCGAGTGCGTCGACCTGGCGAAGATGTCCGATATAGGCAGATTCCTTCAGCGCGTCCTGGCCGATCGCACCGACGTCGACATAGTCGACGGAAGCATGCGTCAGCTTCTTCGGGCTGTAGAGAGCCGCCAGACGATCAAGACGATCATCGGGAACCTTGGCGACTCCGACGTGCGCTTCGCGCGGATTGGCGAAGGCATGTTCGGAAAGATTCGCCTTGGTAAGAATGCGAAACAGAGAGGACTTGCCTACCTGCGGCAGGCCGATGATGCCGGTTTTCATAAGTGGCTCTTGGTTATGGGCTTCTGGCTCTAGGCTCGGAGAACGACTCGGGATGCTACGGTGCGGCTGATTGAGCGTCGAGCGACCTTTCAGGATAACCCAGGACCTTGAGAGTTGACCAAGCAACGCCCCCGCTCGCGGCCAATTGAAGTGTGACGTCGGGTCATCCTGAGCGGAGCCGCCTTTCCGCCGGAGCGAAGGATCTTCCCCGGCCTCGCCGCGCAGGAGATCCCTCAACCGGCAGAAATAGGCCGAGTTCTGGGAGGACGCCGCTCGAGACTATCCGGACGGATTCCCGTTTCAACCAATCTGTGACTTCAATCACAACCAGTAGTGATTGGAAAAATGGAGCACCGGGTTCTTAGCAAGTAATCTGCCGACAAATGCAGTTCCGGCGGGCGGCGCAAACGGCTCTGCGGGATTTGCGAAGTCATCTTTTATCGGAGGGATTATGTTCGCCGTTTCTTCCGCAAGTTGGTATCACTGTCCTCAATACAGCGCTGAATCGCGATGTGACCATTGTGGCGGAGTGGTGCGGCACGAACGCTGGTGCATCACGCACAATCCGGCCGTGCACTATGCCTTCGATATCGTGCGGGATGCGGAGCAGCTGACGTTGGCCGACCGGCTCAGCCTGCACGGGCTGGGAGTCGCGTGGGTGAGCGACGGACTGAGGGTGCCGGAACAAATCCCAGGGTGTGAAACGGCGGCCGGTTCGGCAGTCGTCTGAGAAAATTTACTGCCCTGAAGCAGCCGCGGAAGCCGCTGCGGGTACAGTAACCGTGATTGAGTCGGGTTGCGTCCAGACCGCGCTACCGCTGCTCATGTCCAAGCGGTTCATGGTGATCTTCAGCGCTTGCTTATCCACCTCGACAAACAAGTAGTGGTAGTTCACTTCCTTGCTCTGAAAGAGGTCGCCTGGGCGACGTTGGATCGGATAAGCATGCGCCCCGCCTCCCCCCGAAACGAAATAGATGACGCCGCCATGCTCGTGGCGTTCGTAATTGTGCACGTGACCGGAGAAAACAATCGTCTTGTAGTGGCCCTTCGCCTGGCGTTCTTCGAGCATTTTGGCGAGCGCGATTTCCTGTGAACGCGCGGAATGACCGCCTCCGAACGCCTTGTCGTCGGACGAGCTGGTGTAGGGCGGATGGTGCAGCATCACGAAGAGGAAATCGACATCCGGAGAAAGATGATCGAGTTCGGAGGCTAGCCATGCCCCTTGCGGTCCCGCGACCTCGTCCTCGGAACTGTCAAGGGCAAGGATGAGGGAATTCGCGGCACGGACCGAGTAATACCGGCTGTTCTTGAGATCAGGAAAACGATGGAAGTAATTGTCCAGCGCGGTTTCCAGCTTCCCGTGCAGGTCATGGTTGCCGAGCACCGGATAGACCGGGATATTTTTCTCGCGCCAAACGCTGGTTTCCTGGTCCCAGACCTTCCAGTCCGCTGTGTCATAGCCGTTGTACACGATATCGCCAGTGAAGCACACGAAGGCGGGATCGACATCGGCGATGGCCTTCACCAGCGCGACCCGGACCGCTGGATTCGCGGCACCTGTGTCGTTGGGATCGTGAAAGCGCGTGTCGCCGTACGCTACAAAATGAAACGGCGTTTTCACGTGCACTTTCAGGTCCGCGGGAGAAACCTGTGCGGTTGACTTGCGCGTGCATCCGGGGACAACGGATAGTCCGAAGGCAACGAGCAGGAGCGAGACAGCCTTGGCAGTGGAAAGAAATCGCAACGTCATAGGAGCACAGTCTTGGAGCTGGCTTCTATTTTCCCACGACCAACACTTCGAACTGCCCGTTTTCCACGGTAGAGAGAAAAAGCTGGTGCGTCTTCGGATCAAAGGCCTCGGTTTTAGCGCGGGGCGCAGTCTTCACAGTCTGCACCGCCGTGTACTGATCGGGTGAGTCCTGATGGATGACGGTGATCGTCCCCTCTCCATTGGAATTGAAGATCAGTTTGTTCTCCGCATCGAAGGCCGTCGCATCGACATGATCGCCGATGGGGACGGTGGTGATCACTTTCCCGGCGTCGGCGTTCACGACCGCCATCACCTTGCTGCGGCAGCCCAGGAAGAGGCGGCGATTTTCGCGGTCTATGGCCATGCTGCTGGGAGAGGAACAGGGTGCAGTCGGCCAGCGGCCTTCGACCTTGAGGTCTCGGGAATTAATCTTAACGACCTGACTTTCATCTTCCAGGTTGTCGAATACGTAGCCTTTGCCGTCGGCTGCGGCGAATTCAGGACCGCCTCCGAGATCGACGGTACCCGCTACCTTGCCCGTTGCCGCGTCGATTGCGGTGGCGCTATCACTCTTTCCGTTGAAAGCAAAGATGCGTTTAGTAGCGTCGTCGTAAATGATCCCATCGGGATCCTTTGGGCTGGGAATCTTAGAGAGGACCTGCATCGTCTTCAGGTCGAACATCAGCACGGTATCGGCTTTACCGTCACTGATGAAACCATGGTTGAACTCGGGAGCCAGGGCGATACCGTGGACCCCAACAGTGGAAATACTGCCCAAAGACTCGCCCGTATCCAAGTTCAGTATCTCCACCTGGGTGCCGTGCGACACGTAGAGGCGACGAGCCTCAGCGTCGACGGCAAGATAGTCCCAGCCGCCTTGGCCGGGGATCGGTATCTTCTTTACGACCGAATATCCGGGGTCGGCAGCGAGGCACTCAGGCGCGAAAAGCGCCATGCACAGACAGCCTCCAAAACACAGGGTGAGTAGGGGGAGGGCATGACGCATCATGATTCGGCTTGTCCTTTTCGCGTGAGTGTTCCAACTTTTACACGACCAACCTGAAGGAAACCTGAATCCCTAGGCGAATCTCTCAGTGGGGCTCGTTCGAAAGCGTGTAGCGAAGTCCGAAGATATAGCTGGGCTTGTAGTACTCACGCTGAATGGGATATTGCGGGCTGCCCTGGTAGAAACCAAAGACTTCATTGGTCAGGTTCAGGCCACCGATCACCGCTTGCAGCCCGCGATAGACCCGGATTTCAGCCTGCGCATCGACCTGCAGATGCGAATACAGATAAACGTCGCCATTCGGGCCTTTCAGGCCGAGGGGCTGCGGGTTGGGAGTTCCGTCGGAATTCAGATTCGTGTAGTTGTATTGAAAGATGTTGGCGCCATTGTAGGAAAGGCCGAGCCGGGCGGAAACGCGTCCCCGGTCGTAGGTTGGGCTGATGTTCCAGGTGTTCGGCGCCTGCCGCTGCAAAGCCGGCGAGTCGCTTCGTCCTGGAACGCCGTCCGTAGACGAATTTGTATAGCTGTAATTGGCAGCGATCCCGATCCCCCCGAGCGCATGTGGCAGGAAGCTGAGATGCTGCTGGTACGCGATCTCAAAGCCATACAAACGAGCATTGGCGCCGTTCACCGGGCGAACGAGATCCCACCCGAGATACTGCGAGGGAATGTTGAACTGACTGGCTACTCCGTTCGTGATGAACGTCCGCACTCCTTCGTAAATTGGATCTGATAGCTGCTTGTAGAAAAATCCTGCCTGGATCAGCCCAAGCGGTTGTAGGTACTGCTCGTAAAGAATGTCGTAATTATTGGCGTGCGTCGGCTTCAGATCAGGATTGCCGATATCCACTTCGGTGTTCGGCCCATTGTGATTGAGGTACGGAGGCAGATCGGCGAAATTTGGCCGCGCCAGCCCGCGCCCATAAGCCAGGCGCAGGGCCGCATCGTGCGGAAGCTGATAACGCAGCTGCACGCTAGGCAGGGGGTCAAGGTAGGAGGAAGTCTGGTTCAACTGCGACAGCGAAGTCAGCGCGCCAGTGTTGGGATCGAGCGTCAGGTTGTAGCCGCGAACGTTTTCCCCGGTGGCTTCGAAACGGACCCCTGTGATGAAACGGAATTTGCCGACATCGATGGTATTCATCGCGTACCCGGCAGTTACGTGCTCAATCAGATCGTAGTCATTGGGAAGTGTGTTCTGCTGGGTCAAAATGCAGTCGAAGGGCAGAAGCACGGTCTGCACCGTTTGCTGGCAGGTCAGAGGAGACGCGCTCGCCCCCTGGTTCGCATTGAAGAAGGCACGAATCTTGTCGTAGTCCGTGACCGGTCCCAAGGTATAGGCGCGATTGTAGTAGCTCGAATTTGTGAAGGTGCTCAGGAAGTTTGTCATCTGATAAGCCGCTGCCTGAGCCGGAGTGACCGTGGTATCGGTGGGATCGACCGCGTCGTAATAGTTATCGACCGTGTCCTGAAATTTGTGGGCATTGCGGAATTTGAACCCGACTTCGAAAGTGCCAAAGCGCCCGTGTGCGGTATAGTTCCGAGCGACGGACAAGCCCGTTTGCAGGTTCAGCTGCGGGCTGTAAGTGCGGGAGACGTCGCCTGCACCGCCGGTCGCGGTCGTCCCGGTGATGAAGTATTGAGTTGGATCATAGATGTTCACTCCACCCTGCGGCAGGATCTTTGGTGTATTTGGGTCGGAGGTATCGAGCGCAAATGGGATCGCATTTAATGAACTGCTTGCGAGTGGAGTAAAACCCATGCTCGCATAGCCGCGATCTTCTTCGCTGGAGCGCGAGATGGAAAAATCGTAGGCTATCGTCCACTTCGTCAGAACGTGTTTTCCTCCGGCATCCATGCCGCCGATTACGTCAACGGGCCGGCGAATCTGGGAATTGAAGGACATGCTTCCATCGCCATTGTTGGTGGTCGCGTTTGGTGGGGCGAAGGAGCCGAAGCTGGGGCTGTAGACCCAACGATCACCAAAATTGTTAAAGTGGGAGTAGATCCCGCGAATGAAGAGCCCGGAAACCTCGCCGAGTTTGTAATCAATGGTTCCAGCGGCTCCATAGCGGGTGCGGTAGTAGCGGTATTCACGGATGTCCTCTCCTTTATACGTCGGGTAAAAAGGAGCATTCTCCGTTGCCTGCTGGGTTCCGTCACATCCGGTCGAATCACACTGCGATGTCGTCGGGGAAGGTTCTACGTCATCAATTCCCCTGCCATTCCAGTCGTAACTGGCACCGATCAAGACGCCCAGTTTTTTGCTGGAGCCGAACCGCTTGCCCACGGTGCTGTCCATCTCGTAGAGAGACCGTCCGCCGATGATGGGCGTGTAGCCGCCGATTCCGTTGAAATACAGTGTCGCCTTGTCTTCGGCTTTCTTGGTGACAAGATTGACGGACCCGCCGATCGCATCACCATCCTGATTCGCGGAAAGAGTCTTATTGATTTCCACCGATTCGACGAGGTTGGCCGGCATGGTGTCGAGTTTGATCTGCCGAACTCCGCCTTCAGGAGACGGCACCTCCATCCCGTCGATGGTGACGTTGCTCCATGCAGGCTGCGTGCCGCGGATTTGAACGTACTTTCCTTCTCCCTCGTCCCGCTCGAGGGTGACGCTGGGCAGGCGGCCGAGCGCGTCCGCGATATTGGTGTTGGGGAGGCTGGTAATGACCTCGACCGGCAGAACCTGCAGAATGTTGTCAGAGGCGCGCTCCCGATTGATCGCCTCAGCTTCGCCATGAGCCCGTTCCGCGGTCACGGTGATCTCCTCGTGCTCCGAGGCGACCTTCAGAACTGCGTCCAGATGTGCGGCTTGGCCAGCCTTGATGTCGACCTTGGAAGTGAGGGAGGAGAATCCAACATAGCTCACGGTTACGGTGTACGTTCCCGGAGCGAGGTCCGTGATCGTGAATTCTCCGATCGTGTCGGTTACGGTGGACGCCGCTCGTGGGTCCAGTTCTACCTTGGCACCCTGCAGTACCGCTCCACGAACGTCTTTCACAGTCCCCACGAGAATGCCCCTTGCATTTTGGGCAGTCGCGATAGAAGAGGCACTTCCCAGCAGGAGGGTCGCAGTTACCAGGAAGCAAACCCAAGGCCGTTGCGTCATAACGTTCGCTCCTCACTCCGTCCGCCTAGGCGAATGAAGGCGCTACCTGTTAAAGCCGGGGCCGATCAACGACGTGCGTCGGTCACGAAAAAGCCCCAAATGTTGGTGGTATGACTCACGATCTTAGGAATGTTTTGTAAAGCTGGAGTGAAAGAGGTGTTAAATTTTCTTCAGGTTGTGTATGAGGGAAAGCGGGATCCCGACTCTCCACGGATTGAAACGTCCCAGCGAACATTGGCAATTCGATGAAACTGCTCATCGTCGAAGACGAAACCCGGATGGCTGAACTTCTTCGTAAGGGACTAAGCGAAGAGGGCCACATCGTGACCTGCGCGGCGGACGGGGCGCAGGGGCTGGATCTCGCGAAGAGCTACGATTTCGATGTCATTATTCTCGACGTGATGATGCCGAAACTGAACGGCTACGAACTGGCAAAGCGGCTGCGCACGGAGAAGATCCGGACGCCGATCCTGATGCTCACCGCGCGGGACGCGGTGCCCGACATTGTCCGCGGACTCGACCGCGGTGCCGACGATTACATGACCAAGCCTTTTTCTTTCGAGGAATTAGTCGCGCGATTACGCGCCGTCAAGCGCCGGGCGTTGGCAGCGGCCGAAACGACCCTGCGTGTTGGAGATCTGGTGCTCGATCCCGCAAGCCGGGAGGTTTCCCGCGGCGAGCAGCGCCTCTCGCTCACACGCACGGAATACAATCTGCTCGAGCGCCTCATCTACCGCGCCGGAAAGGTCGTCTCCCGCCGCGCGCTAATCGAGTCAGTGTGGGGATTTGACCGCGAGATCGAAGACAATACTTTGGATGCATTCATGCATCTGCTCCGAGGGAAGGTGGATCCTCCAGGGTGCCCGAAACTGATTCAGACGGTGCGTGGCGTCGGCTACATGATCCGCAAGGATGTCGAGGGAATATCGAAATGAAAAGACTCTCGATCGGGATGCGCCTGACGATCTGGTATCTAGTCCTCTTTGTGGGAGCCCAGACGCTGTTCGGCGCGGGGATGTGGCTGATCCTTCGTTACTACCTTTATGACCTGGCGGACGACAGCCTGGAGAGCCAGGTGGAAGATCTCCGGAATTTCATGCTGGCGCAGAAGAAGGACGCCACCATCGCCAAACTTCAGGAAGAGGTCAACGAATCGTATGCGCTTGAGCATCCCGGCGACTATCTCGAGATCTCTGCCGAAGATGGATCGGTCATCTACCGGTCGGCCTTCCTGCGGGATCATCCTTTAGCTCCGATTGCAACGGGGCAGTTAACCGAGCCTGTCTACCGCAACCGGCGCCTGGCCGGACATCCACTGCGTTTTATCGTCGAGCGGCTTGAGGCGAATGGGCACGTCTACACCGTAACGATGGGGCTCGGAACCGAGGATGTGGTCGAGACTCTAAGCGTTTTTCGAACTTATTTGTTCTTGCTGGGTCCATTGCTCTTCCTGGTCGCGGCAGGCGGCGGGTATTGGCTGAGCCGCAGGGCTCTTTCTCCCGTTGATACGCTGGTACGGACGGCGCATGAGATCAGCGGCGTTAACCTCAATAGCCGCCTTCCGAAACTTACGACCGGCGACGAACTGCAGCGGCTGGCCGACACGCTCAACGAGATGCTGGACCGCATCGAGGGTGCGTTCCAGCGCGTGACCCAATTCACCGCCGACGCGTCGCACGAATTGCGCACACCGGTTTCGCTGATCCGCACCGAAGCGGAATTGGCGCTGCGGCGGTCGCGTGGCGAAGAGGAGTATAAGGAGTCCTTGCGCAACATCCTGCTGGAGGCCGAGCGGACAACGGCGATGATCGAAGAATTGCTGGCCCTTGCCCGCGCCGATTCTGGACGCGAAACTCTGCACATGGAGCCGGTCAACCTGGCGGAGATGCTGGGCAGCACGCTGGACTCGTGGAAGCAGGTTGCCACGATCCGAAACCTGGGGTTCTCCGCTGACATCGGCGAAGATGTGTTCGTGCTCGCCGATTCGACGGCCCTGCGGCGGGTAGCGGATCTTCTGCTCGACAACGCTTTCAAGTACACATCCGCTCCAGGTACGGTCCGCCTATTGTTGGAGCGCGAAAAGAGTAGCGCCGTTTTCTCCGTGGCTGACTCCGGACCCGGAATCGCAAAGGAAGAGCAATCCAGGATTTTCGAGCGTTTCTACCGAGTCGATCAAGCCCGAAGCCGCGATCAGGGAGGCGCCGGGCTGGGACTTGCCATCGCCAAATGGATCGTGACGCAGCACCATGGAACCATTACCGTAAAAAGCAAGCCGGGAGACGGGGCGACTTTTCGCGTGGAACTTCCACTGATCGCCGCACCGGTGCAAAGCCCACATCCGGCAGGAACGGCCGCTCAGAACCCGTAGGCCGCGTCCAGGTCAACCCGCAAAATAAAAGATGGCCAGCGGTAAAAACCGCCGGCCACCCCGTTAATACGACTAATTGAACCGGGCCTTACGCGCCTGCACTCGCAGCTCGCACGCGGACCTCGGTACGGAGGTTCTCGGCGACCTTGCTGAAGTACAGGCGGTAAGAGCAGTGAATCCCATACATAACCGGGAAGACCGCCAGCGCCAGTTCCCACCCCAGATGGCTGCTTACGCTGATCACCATCGAGGTCACTCCCGCACTGACTACGTAGTACGGGAACGAGAGCTGCGCCATGCTCCACCAGATCGGAGCAGGCTTTTGGGACTCGCTGAGAGCCACAATCGCGGAGACGGGAACCGTCTGGCCGAGAAGCAGCGTGACTGTCGCCAGCACCAGTCCGACCGTTGCACCCAGGCCCATGTTTTGCAACCAGTGGGAGTGGAATACAAGGCTGGCCATACAGGTGGCGAAGCCCATCATGCTGAGGTTGAAGGTCATCTGCTCCGGCTTGAATGCGGTTCCCTTGCGGGGCCAGCATTGCACTACCGTTGCAGCGCAACCGATAGCCATCGCTTCCACTGCGCTGAGATTCACAATGGCGGTGAGCAGGAACGGAAGGTTCACCGACATATTGCCGTTAATCCCGGGCAGCTTCACCCTCATACGCGAGGTCGCTGCGGCCAGCGCCAGAACAGCAATGGCGAAAGCGGGATGCAGAGTGTGGCTGTGGAAGCCCGCATAAGCCGCGGCGCTTGCGCACGCCAACATCATCGTAGCGATGAATGCTTTAATTTGCCGTGTGTTGTTCATGACTGCCTCCTTTCTGTCTTTCATCACACGGCAACTACTGTTCGTCGTCTCCCGCATCGGAGAACGCCGCTACGCTTGAAGCCGTCCCACCACCCCAGACCACGCTCAATGCCGAGGTAGTGGAACTGGTGCCGCCGCCCCAGACCACGCTGAACGCGCTCAGCGCGCTGGTGTTCCACGGCAGAGACGCGCCCCACACGATGGAGTTTCCGTTCACCGCCGAGCCACCCCAGACCACAGAGGTGCCCCAAACGACTGAAGTTCCCCATACAACCGATCCGGGCGCGATGGTGCTGTTCCCGTATACCAGCGAAACGACACCGTTGTTCGGGTTATAGACTGCAGCCGGCGAAAGAGCCGAGCCGACCGTGGCCGGAGCCAGGTCGTTGTTGGCAATCGCGCTCTGCACGTTGAGAAAGCCGGAACCCACCGAGAAAAGATCGTAGAAGTCGGTAAAGCTCATCGAAAGATGGGGTACGTAGGCAGTCGTGGAGTTCATGCCCCCCATCTTGTAAGCAGTCTTCATCAGGCGCGCTTTCACCTGATCCGGAGTGAGGCTGCTATGCTCCTGGAGCAACAGTGCAGCAGCGCCGGCCACGGCTGGTGTCGCCATGCTGGTGCCGCTCAGGCTGAAGTAGCGGTTCTTGCCGTCGTTGCCCTTGGAGTATCCCGACGGGAACTGTGCTTCCAGAGTAGCTCCGGGCGCGGCAAGCGAAACGATGTCGTTGCCCGGCGCCATGATGTCGGGCTTCACGATGTGATCGTAAGTCGTGGGGCCCTTTGAGCTGTAGCTGGCCTTGGTTTCGCCATTCGCGGAACCCTGGCCGCCGTTCTTGGTTGCGCCCACCGTCAACACAAATGGATCGTTGCCGGGCGCGGTGATCGTGCCGAAACCGTCGCTGCCATTGACGCTGAGGCGGCCATAGTTTCCGGCGGCAACCACAACCACGATGCCGCTCTTCCAAGCCGCCTCTACAGCCTGGCAGAGAGGGTCCTGTGTATAGCTGGTGGCGATTCCGCGGCCGAGCGACAGGTTGATGATGCGAATGTTGTACGTGTTCTGCAGCGCTACCGCCTGCTGAATCGCGGCGATGACGGTGCTGTCGCTGCCAGAGCCGTTCGCATCGAGCGCCCGCAAGTCGATCAGGTTGGCCTGGGGCGCGACACCTTCATACTGCCCACCAGAGAGGTATCCGTTTCCAGCGATGATACCGGCAACGTGCGTTCCGTGGCCGAAAAGGTCCCACTGCGCGCCGCTCGTGTTCGAGGTAGGGGTGCCAGTGAAGTCCTGGTGATAGACAACGCGCGACCCGGTCAGAGCCGAATTCCAAAGGTCCGGATGGCTGTCGTTGATGCCGCTATCAATCACGGCTACGCCGACGCCCGCGCCGGTATAGCCGGCGTTCCAGGCGGAGGTCACGCCGGTGGCGCTATTGGTCAAATCGTCCATCAGGTTCAGCGGATGGTCGATGGTTACCGAGACGATCTGAGGATCGGCCTCGAGCGCGGGAAGCGCGCTGACCGGAATCGTGAAAGCCGCGGCTTTCACCATGTGGAGTCGGGCATTCAGACGACCGCCCCGATTCGCCATCGTTGTATAGTGCGATGCCTGCGGCACCTGTGCGTACTGGACGATGACCTTTACGGTCTGCCCGCCGGCGCTGCCTTGCTTCGCCTTGGAGAGAAATCCAGAAAGTTCCGAAGCAATTCGCGAATGGTTGGAAGATGAACCCTGACCGAACGCCAAGCCAGTAACGAGCAACACGACCAAGCTCAGCCTTTTACCCCAGGCGGCGCTGCGGCGCTCGTTCCGTTCGACAGGTTTCCGCGATTCATGTGTGCGCATAACCTTCCCTTCTTTCAAATAGGGGGAAACGCAAAATCGTATCCAGCAATCCTTGTGCACGGGGCGCACCACTTGTATACCCCTAAGTGTTTGATAGATAACGGTATTTTGGAATAACCACCGGGCTGGTTTGGGCCAATCTGTCCTCCACCCACGGGCGTGGGACAAAATGACCCAAAGATTTGCCATGACTTTGGTGATGGAAAGTAATCACGAGAGCGCTACGGAAGGATCGAATGGCAGCTTAGCGAGTGCTGGCCGCCGCGGCTTTTCCCTGGGGCTGGGAAAGTGGCTGATGAAGAACCCTCGGGATCGCGGCAATGAGGCGCTGCGTATATTCGTGCTGAGGATTGGAGAGAATCCGTGCAGCATCACCGACTTCGGCGATCTGGCCCTCGTGAAGAATCGCGATGCGGTCGCAGATTTCGGCGACAGACGCCAGATCGTGAGAAATGTACAGAACTGCCATTCCCGTGGACCGGTTGAGCTGGCGAAACAAGCCGAGGATTTCCGATTGCGTGATCACATCCAGAGCGCTGGTCGCCTCATCGGCGATGAGGAGCGCCGGCCGGTGAAGGACTGCCATCGCGATGAGCACGCGCTGGGCCTGGCCCACGCTCATTTGCGACGGGTACTTCTGCAGAAAGTCGTCGCTCGACGGCAGGCTCACGCTCTCGAGCGAAGCGCGGATGGCAGCATCACAGTCGGCGCTGTTCCCCAACGCGTGGGCGTGCCAGGCTTCCCGCAACTGCGTGCGAATCTTGAGCGCAGGATTCAACGAGGATAAGGGACTCTGCAGCACCAGCGCGATCTTACGTCCCCGGAGCCCGCGCAAATCGCGCTCCCGAAGGTCGAGCAGGTTGGTTCCCTCGAACTCGATTGCACCCTCGGCGCGCGCATGTTTCCTGTCGAGCAGTCCCAGTATCGACATCGCCAGCGTGCTCTTCCCCGACCCGCTTTGGCCAATCAGGCCGAGCACTTCCCCGCGGCGGATCTCCATTTGAACGTCGCGCAAAACCGATGACTTTTCGCCGTAACGCACCGAAATGCGAGCGGAGAGAAGAATCTCAGATTGCGGTTTCTGGCTCATTCAGGATCTTCGATTGCAAACGCGTTACTGCTTTACCGTGAGTTGTTCGACGTTCCAAAAAGCTTGCGGAGGCAGAATCACCGGGTTCGCGCCATGAACATCCGGGCCCACAGCAGACAGCGAATTGCGGATGATCAGGTAAATGAACGGCGCTTGCTCCACTATGATCTGCTGCACGCGATCGAAACTTTCCTTGCGCTTCTTCGGGTCGGCGGACGAGGCCTGCGCCCGCATCAACTGGTCGATCTCGGCCTCCCAGGGCGTCTCCGGCTGCTTCTCCTGCGGATTCCACTGATGGTTCTCGGAGGAACTCAGCCACACATTCATCTGCTCGTTGGGATCGAGTCCAACATTGGTTAGGCCGAGCAGAATCGCTTCATAATCGAAGGTCTGTGTCATGCGCTCGATCAGCGACGGGAAGTCCAACGTGACCACGTTGACCTTGATGCCGATCTTGTCGAGGTCTTCCTGGATCATGGTGGCCATGCGCTCGCGTGCTTTGCTGCCCGCGTTCGTGATGATGGAGAAGACTACGTCGTTTCCAGCCTTGTCTTTGAGCTTTCGATCCTGCATCCAGAAGCCTTCCGCCTGCAGCGCCTTGAGGGCCGCATCCGGAGAGTACGCGGCGGGCTTTAGATTGGCGTTGAACCAGAACTTGTTAGCGGGAGAGATCGGGCCAACGGCCGGCTGCGCATGCCCGCGGTAGACCACGCGGCTCAGATCCGCACGGTTGATGGCCTGCGAGATGGCTCGGCGGAAGGCCGCCGACCGAAACCATTCTTTCTTATAGGCCGGAAGCGGAGCACGCGATACTTCGTTGAACCATAATTGTTCGGTGTCGAGCGACGGGCCAGCATCATGCACAAGTTGCGGAGAAGTCGCCGCCAGCTTGTCGAAGCTTTCGCTGTCCAGAGAATTGATCAGATCGATTTCGCCGCGCTTGAACCTCAGCAATTCGACATCACGGTTGGTCTGAATATCCATGTGAATCGAATCGAGATAAGGAAGCTTCCTTCCCTGGGCGTCGGTTTTCCAATAATTGGGATTACGCTTCAGCAGCAGAGTCGCACCGGGCTTGTAGTCGGCCACCATGAAGGGACCGAGAACCGCCATCTCTTTCTTGGGAGAGCGCGCGGACATGATCGCAACTTGGTCGAATTGCCGGTCCAGCCCGGCGACCGGTGCGGGAAATGTGATGGAAATCTGGGTGGGGGAAGCCACCTTGGTTTCAACTTTTCCCGGACCCGAGCGGAACGCATCGCCGGTCGGCGAATGCAATGCGGGATCCATCAGTTGCTGCACCGTGTAGGCAACATCTTCCGCGGAGAAAGGCGTGCCGTCGGAAAAGAAGAGGCCGCCGCGCAGTTTGAAGCTGATTTGCCTGCCGTCCTTTGAAACCTTCCAGGTCTCGGCCAGCTCTGGCTCCAAAGCCTGCGTCTGGCGGTTCATTCGGACCAAAACTCCGCCAGTCAAATATCGGGTCGTGACCGAAGCATCATCTTCTACTTTGAGGGGGTCGAAGGTCTTGGGTTCGGAGTGGAGGCAGAAACGCAACTCGCCGCCATTCTGAGCCGAAAGCATGCCTGCCGGAAGGAGGAAACCAGAAATGATTGCAACGACCGAGATCCTGAGGAGTTCCCCGGCAATCCTTCGTCCTCTGAACCCGATCATGCGCCAACCTCTTCCTGCTTCGAAATGATGAGCTGAAACGATGTCACCACGACCACAAGCAATACCAGTGGGACGAACTTCCAAGGTTCCTCGCCGAAGGAGACCAAACCTTCCAGTTCCTTTAACAGGCTGCCCCATGACGGCAACGGCTCCGAAACTCCGAGGCCGAGAATGCCAAGATTGGCCTCGCTAAGAATGAAGGCCGGGATCGAGATCCAGAACTGCGCATACAGAACTGGCTTCAAATTGGGCAAAACATGTACCCAGAACAGCCTCGCCTCACTGGTGCCGGCGGCTCGAGCCTGCCGAACGAAATCCGAGTTTCGAAGCCCTGCCGCGGCCGTGCACAGAACGCGAGCCGCCGCGGTCCAACCCAGCAGTCCCAACATCGAGAACGTGACGACAACTGAAAACAGAGGCGAGACGTTCAGCGGCATGACCGCGCGGACTGTGATCAGCAGAAACAACCATGGCAATGACAGGAATAAATCTGTAAATGCCATAGCCGCGCGTTCCCAAATACCACCCAGATATCCGGCCAGGCCGCCAATGAGCGCTGCCATTAAAGTCGAGAGCAGAGCCGCAGCCGGTGCGAGCAAGAGTGAAATCCTGGTGCCATAGAGCAGGCGGGCAAAGCGGTCGCGCCCGATCTCATCGGTACCCAGCCAGTGGGCGCGCGATGGCGGTGCGCCTGCCTCCTCGCGATATTGCTTGGCGTAACCCGCTGGAGCCAGCCAGCCGGCTGCGAGTGAAAGCACGACGACCACCAGCAAGACGCCACACGCCACCCTGCGCCAGATCGTCACGCTCGCTGGCCTCGCAGCATATGTCCGATTACATCTGCACTGGAATTGGCCAGCAAGGTTACCAGCGTCACCAGGATCGTGATGGATGTCAGCAACGGAAGATCGCGGGCCAACGCCGCCTGCCACGCCAGTTGCCCCACTCCGGCTAGCCCGCAAAGCGCTTCCACCGGGATCGCCGCCCCGACTGCAAGGCTCACCGATACTCCGGCTACGGCGAGTAGCGACGGACCAGCCACCGGCAGAACGTGCCAAAGCAGGATTCGCAACTCGCTGATACCCTTCGCGCGCGCCGTCATGATGTGGGGCATCGCGTATGCCTTCGCCAGAAGATTCCGTACAAAACGGTAGACGCGCGGAAAAACGATCATTCCCACTGCCAGCGATCCCGGCACATTCCATAGAACTGACAGCAACGCCAAAACCGCGGCCGGAATGCAGAGAAAAGTTCCGCTCAGGCTTGTAGTCAACACTTCGTATACGGTGAGGCGGAGCCAAGCCGAACTCAAGGCCAGGCCCAGGGCCAGGCTCCAGCTGATTAGCAGCCCCATGCCCACCAACCGGAAGGTCAGAGGCGCACGATCACGCAGAAGCGAACTCACCGGCTGGCCGAGGGAAATCGAAGTACCCAAATCCCCGTGCACGGCGCGCTCGAGCGATTGCAGATAAAACTTCACCACATTGCTCTGGGATCGGCGCGACTCCTGCAATGCGCGGACGCTTTCCGAGTTGAGATGAGGATCAAGCTGCGCTTCGTCGACGTCGAAGCCGGGCGCAAACCGCACCAGAAAAGCCGAAAGCAATCCGCCCAGCAGTAGGGTGGCCAGGCATACCAGGCCGTGTCGCGCGATTTTCCGCCAAAGCAACGTCGATCTCCCCTAACGCGCCGAAGCGCCGCGGGAGTGCGTGTCTTGCCCGCCCGCCGCATGATGAATCCGCTTCATGGAGTACATACGGCGATCGGCCTCGGCGAGCAGGCGTTCGACGTCGTAACCGTCATCCGGACAAAATACCGTTCCTACGCTGAGCGTGATCAAGTCGCGGCCGCACACGTGCCGCCCCGATTCGATGGCAACCTGGTTCAGCCGGTCTGCTTTTTCCGCAGCCGCTTCGAGAGTGAGACCGGGTGCCGTGATCACGAACTCGTCGCCACCCATGCGCGCAACATAGTCGTAACCGCGGCAAGCATCTTTCAGGCGAGCGCTGAATTCGCGCAGAAGCTTGTCGCCTTCGAAGTGCCCATAGGAGTCGTTGATCTGCTTGAACCCGTCAATGTCGCAAACCATCACCGCGAGCGGCGTCTTGGTGCGGCGGCATCGGCCTATTTCCTGCGCCAGATGCACGAACAACGATCGCGCGTTCGGCAATCCAGTCAGGTAGTCGGTGGTCGCGGAGCTCTCGGCCTGCTGATACTTGAGCGCGTTCTCTACCGACAGCGCCACCTTGGAGGCTACCGCCAACAGGATCCGGAGATGGTCGGGAGTAAAAGCGTCGCGGCCCGAGTGATACATTGCGAGCACTCCGACGACGCCGTTTAATCCTTCGAGCGGCACGACCAGCGCGGACTGCAACGCCGCTGTCTTGCCCGGATCCACGACATAGCCAGATTCCACTTGCGGATTTCCATTCACAATGGGCTTGCAGTTTTCCGCCACCCAGCCGCACAGGCCTTCGCCGACGCGGATCTTCATCGACGACAGCATGCGGAAATTCTCTCCACTGACCAACTCCGGCAGCAGCCAGCCATTGCGATTGACGAATACAGCAAACGAATCGTAAGGAATCATTCGGCGCAGCCGCATCGAGAGCACCGAGAGTGTCTCGCTCAGACTGAGCGAAATGCCAAGGTCCTGGCTGAGTTCGAACATGGTCTGTGCTTCCTGTCGCGCGGAAGCGATGGAAGTCAGGAAGTCGGCGCTGTCGCCTGTTCCCAGCGTCGTGGGTTCGCTGCTGTCGAAGCCGGTGGCAGGCGCCAGGCCACGCTCCACGCGTATTGTTTTGGACAGCGTGTGGACCGTGACGGTTTGTTCATTGGAGAGCGCCGCGCGCTCCAGTTCGATGTAATTGCGGTCGAGAATGTCGACAATCTGAGGATCAAACCATGTCCCTGATTTTTCCTTCACCCTCGCCATGGCTTCACCCAGTGGCAAGGCCGAGCGATACTGCCGGTGTGACGCCATCGCATCGAGACAATCCACCGCGCCCAGGATGCGCGCCCCAATCGGGATCTGATCTCCCGACAGGCCGTCCGGATAGCCGGTGCCGTCCCAGCGTTCGTGATGCGAACGCACAATAGGAGCCACCGGATACGGAAATGCGACCCGCTCCAAGATTTCCGCTCCCACGATGGGGTGCACTTTCATTTTTTCAAACTCTTCGTGCGACAGCTTGCCGGGCTTGTTGATGATTTGTTCGGGAACAGCGAGCTTTCCGATGTCATGGAGCAGAGCGGCTGCCCGCAGCGCCTCGATCTCCGCTTCGGCTAGATTCAATTCCTTGGCAATCTCCACAGCGTACGTGCGGACCCGCTGCAGATGCGTGTGCGTGGTGTGATCTTTTGCCTCGATCGCCAGCGCGAGAGCTTCGATCGTCCGCATGTTCAGGGAGGCGATCTCCTCGACGTGCCGCTTTTCAACTTCGACGCGGTCTTTCTCCGCCGCTAAACGTCCCAGATAGAGGCGGTATGAGCGGTAGACCCAGTAGATGAGCGGTAAAACGAGCAGAGACGTCTGCCACCCGGCGGTACGGTTGATGATACCGACCAATCCCACGGCTGCGGCACCCACCAGGTAATACGGAAATGACCAGAAATAGCACTCCGACCAGACCTTCCGAACCGACTTCCCTTCTGTGAGAGCGATGATCACGGAGATCGGGAGCGTGTTGGCGAAGAAAAATACCAGCGCCGCGACCATCAGGAGGATCGGTTTACTGGAGGCGAAGCGGCCGGTCAGCCAGTGATACCCGAAGTAGGTGAACGCACAGGCATTCGCCATCATGCCGGCGACGTTGAACGAAATCTTGATGGGGTCCCAGCGTTTGTGTGACTGCCACACACTCTGCACGAGAGTTGCCGTACATCCGATGACAACGGTCTCCGCCAGGCTGAGTTCCATTACGCCCAGGAGGATGAAAAGAAAATTTACAGACATCGTGCCATCGATGCCCGGGAGTTGTACCTTCAAACCCGATGCCAGAATGGCGATGCCGAGATAGCAGAGAAAACGCGGCAGGTCCTGGGACTGCCAATGCGACAGCGATACGATCAGCATGACCGAACCCATCGCGACCGCAACCGCCACGAAGATCTTCGTCGGCCATGACAATCTGTCCGGCGATGTCGTCATCTTGCTCCCGTCTTTGCCGAATCCTGATGCACTTCGAGCCCCGCCCTTCCACCGGTGGGCCTAGCCGTGGCGGGGTCCACAATTTGACCGCAAGGCACACCAAATCCAATGCCTTAGCGGAGATGGTAGAGCAATCATGCGGGGCTCAGTAGCTTACTTCTGTAACCACTCGACCTCGAATTTCCACACGGAGCGACCCCGAATGGAATCAAGAAATCCACGGATGGACCGTTACCTTGGTTACCTCACTGCCAATGCCCTGCTCGGTGCAAGGCGCGTGAGTGTGTCAACATCAACGGCAAACCTGGAAAAATGCCGACTTCGTATCGCAGCTCAGATAAGCCGGAAGCGGTCCGTTCCGCCGCGAACAATAGCACCGACCCTCAATCGCAGGGGGCGTCCCCGCCATCGAGCGGCGTTTTCTCCATGGATCGAGAAGGGCGCATTCGTTCCTGCAACGATGCCTTCAGTCAGTTCCTTGGCTATTCTTTTCAACAATTGACTGGGCGGGACTTCACCGAAATATTCCGCGGGCAGGAAGCTGGGGGCGGCGGCCCGCTCCCGAAACTTCGAAAAGCTGTCGCGGAAGCAGCAGCCCAGGGCGAATATCGCGAACTTCTCATCGCATCGCACCGTGATGGAACGAAGATAACGGTACGATTTTCCGCAACCCTTTTGCGGGATTCAGGGGCGGGCACGGAAACCATCGTCGTCCTGGCGAAGCGAAGCGAGGAAGAGGCTTCGCTTCCGGCTGCGGAGTCCAGCGCAGCGGTGAAGGGACGGAATATCATCGCGCGCACCATCGACGGAATCCAGTTCATTCTGGCCAGCCCGGTGATGCATGAGTTCATGGCTCTAGTGGATCGAGTTGCCAGTCACACGGAGACAGTCCTCGTTACCGGCGAAACGGGCACGGGGAAGGAATTAATCGCGCGCACAATTCATGAGTCGTCCCACCGCCGCAATCGCCCCTGGGTCGACATCAACTGCGCCGCCCTTCCGGAAAACCTGGTCGAGAGTGAGCTGTTCGGATACGAGAAAGGCGCTTTCAGCGGCGCTGATGCTTCCAAGCCCGGCCTCTTCGAGCTGGCCGACAAGGGCACGTTATTCCTCGATGAAATTGGGGAGTTGCAGTTGCATACGCAAGTGAAGCTGCTGCGGATCCTCGACAATCAGCCGTTTTATCGCCTGGGCGGCCATCGCAAGATTCGCGTTGATGTCCGCGTGGTAGCTGCAACCAATCAGGACCTGGAAGCCGCCGTCAGAAATGGAGGCTTCCGCCAGGATCTCTATCACAGGCTGGGCCAGTTCCAACTGCGGGTTCCGCCTTTGCGGGAACGGCCTGAAGATATCGTGGCACTGGCTGAGCATTTCCTGCGGCTGAAATCTCCCAAAAAGCACTATTCGCCTCAGGCGATCTCCGCCCTGCTCTCGCATTCGTGGCCGGGAAATATTCGCGAACTAAGGAACCTGGTGGCTAAGGTTGCCATGGAGTCATCGGGTAGCGAGATCGATTTTTCCAAACTCAGCGCGGCGTTGACCGGCGAACCCGCTGCTATCCGCCAGACTGCGTCCATGCCCATCGGCAACCTCGACAGTATGGAAGAGCAGATGATCATCAAGGCGCTGGAGCGCACCGGCGGCCATCGCACGCTCGCGGCCGAGCAATTGGGCATCTCGCGCCGCACGCTCAGCCGCAAGCTTCGCGAATACAACATTAACTTCGCAGCCGGAGACGCTCCGGCGCCGCTCAACTTCGTGAGCACAGAGCAGCAGAAGTTCTTCCGCGCGCGCGTCGAAATCCCAGTCACCATCAAGAATTCCCGCGGCGATGAGACGCATGTCCAGGGCGTGAATCTGAGCACGGGAGGCATGGGCCTCGACGGGGTCAACGAGCCTCTGCGCTTCGCCGGCCTGCTCGATATCAAGTTCGACTTGCCCGAAACCGATATCCATTTCCAGGCTAAGGCACGGCTCATGTGGGTTGGAGACGACGGGCGAGTCGGAATCCGCTTCGCTGTGATCGAGCCTGCATTGTTTGAACAGCTACAGCGCTGGACCAACCGCAAGATGAAAGATGAGGGTTGGGAATTTTCCGGCTAGAACCTGCCCCGCCGGATCAGCGTTTCAGCAGACTTTCGAAATAGCGGCTGTTGTAGTACGCAGTTGTCTTCTGCACGAATTCCAGGATCTTGAACATCCTCTCGCGGCCATCGCGATTCAACTCGCGGAACTGAACCGCCACGCCGCTGCCCGGTTCCAGGCGTGCGACCACACCTTCGGCGGAGAGATTGGCATCATCCATCGAGAAGACCAGTTTCAGCTTGCTGCCAGGCGAGAGAATAGCACTGGTTTCTACGTAGCAACCGCCCATGCTGATGTCGGTCAGATTGGCGAAGACAGGCGTGCTGCCTGCATCCGTTTGCATCTCGATCGCAACTCGGCACTTCAACCGCGGATGGACGCGGCGATCTTTGTAGGCAAGCTGCTTCTGTTTCTCGAGATACATGCGGCGGTCCGCTTCCGCCAGCAACTGCTCGGCATCTTTGCCATCGTCAGGAAAGACGGCGCGCCCTACGCTGAGCGACAGGATTTCTTCTCCGCAAACTTCCGCGCCGGCCTGGCGGGCGAGAATGCCCATCTGATCTGCCTTCTTGATGGCCGCGTCAGAGGCCAGCCCGGGAGCAACGACGACAAATTCGTCGCCACCCATGCGTGCGACGTAGTCGTACTCGCGGCAACTGTCTTTCAAGGCCTGCGCAAAGAGGCGCAGAACGCGGTTCCCTTCCAGATGGCCGAAGCGGTCATTGATCTGCTTGAAGCCGTCCATATCGGAAACCATCACGGTCAGCGTCGTATTGTCGCGCTTGCAGCGCGCAAGTTCGCGGTCGAGCTGCAGGAAGAGCGAACGCGCGTTTGGAAGTCCGGTCAGGTAATCCGTGGTGGCGGAATTTTCCGCTTGCTGATACTTGAGCGCGTTCTCGATCGCAAGCGCCATCTTGCCGCTCACTGCAAGTAGAATGCGCAGGTGATCGCTGGTGAACGCGTCGGGCTCTGCCCGGTAGAGTGCCAGCACGCCGATCACTCCCGAAACACCCTCCAGCGGAACCGCCAATGCCGAGCGCAAGGTGCTGAATTTCGACGGATCGTTCAGGTAGCCGGGCTCCACGGATGGGTTACCGTTGATGATCGGCTTGCGGTTCTGCCCCACCCATCCGGAAAGTCCCTGCCCCAGCGGAATTCGCAGCGACGAGAACAGGCGGTAGTTGTCGCCGTTCACGTATTCGGGAATCAGCTCTTCCTCGCGCCGCACATAGACTGCAATCGCATCGTACGGCACCATCGGTTTCAGCTTGATCGAGAACACCGAGAGCGTTTCGCCCAGGCTGAGCGAGGCTCCAAGATCCTGGCTGAGCTCGAACAATGCCTGCGCTTCCTGGCGGGCCGCGGCGATCGACGAGAGGAACGTCGCTTCGCGTCCGGCATAATCTTGCGCGGCGGCATTCTCAAACCCGGCCGCCGGCTCGAGCCCTCGTTCGATTTTGATGGCGGTAGAAAGCGGACCGCTGGGGTCTGTGTCTGACTTTGCCTGCGCCATGCGTTCCAGATGCTGGTAGCGGCGCTGCAGGATTTCGACGACCTTCGGATCGAAGGATTTTCCCGACTCGGCTGCCAGTTTCTGCATGACTTCACGCAAGGGCAAAGCGCGCCGGTATTGCCGGTCCGACGCCAGCGCGTCGAGATAATCAACTGCTGAGAGAATTCTGGCTCCAATTGGAATCTCGGCGCCTTTCAGTCCCAACGGATAGCCTGAGCCGTCCCACTTCTCGTGGTGGGCACGCACAATGGGTACGACCGGATAGGGGAAACGGACCCGCTCCAGAATCTCCGCACCTACCAGCGTGTGAATCTTCATCTTCTCGAACTCTTCGGGCGTCAGGCGTCCGGGTTTCGAAATGATGTGCTCGGGAACAGCGAGTTTTCCGATGTCGTGCAGCAGGGCAGCGGCGTGCAAAGCTTCGAGTTCCGGGCCGCTCACCCCCAGTTCCTTGGCTACCTCAATTGCGTAGATGCGCACGCGCTGCAAGTGCTCGTGCGTGGTGTGGTCTTTGGCTTCAATCGCCAGCGCGAGAGCTTCAATCGTGCGCAGGTGGAGGTTGGCCATTTCCTCCACATGCCGCTTTTCGTCCTCCAATTTGCCCAGGTAGAGACGGTACGAACGGTAGATTAGATAAACGACCGGCACCAGCAATAGCGAAGTTTCCCAATTGAAGCGCTGATTCATCCAGGCAATGGTGCCCGCCACTCCCGCGCCGACCAGGTAGTACGGAAACGACCAGAAGTAGCAGTCGACGACGATGCGCGTCAGCGGGCGCCGCTCCGTCAGCGAGATGACCATGGCAATCGACCCGGCGTTGGCAATGAAATACGCCGTGGCCGCAACACCCAGCAGGATCGGACGGCTGTCGAATAGCAGACTCGCCAGCGGGTGGTGATAGATCACGTAGGCAAGCGCAGTCGAGATGGCGCCTGCGCAAACATTGAACGTCAGCTGGATGGCCTGCGGCCTCTCCGGATACAGGCACTGCGCCAGCATCGAGACCGCGCCCAGAATCAGTGTTTCCGTAAAGCTCAGCTCGATGATGCCGATGAGAATGAAAAGAAAGTTGACCGAGAGCGTGCCGGTGATTCCCGGCAGAGTCACCTTCAGGCGCGAGGCCAGAATCGCGATCCCGAGATAACAGATGAATTCCGCAATGTTCCGGCTGCTCTGATGAACGCCGCCGTAGACAAGAGTTGCCATACCGCCGCTCACGATCAAGCCGATGAACAGCTTGGCCGGAATCGACAACTCTCTCCATGAAGAAGAGTGGCTCATGGCGCCGTCCGCGATACGTGTAGCTCCGGTCATAAGGCTTAAAGCACACTGCGGCGAACAACTACACTTCGGCCGCGCGGGGCAAGCCCGAACTCTTAGAAATATCAGTTAAGGGCTTTTAGATACAGCAATTTGGAAGGGTTTGGCGAAACTTCAGTAACCGCATTTTGTTACTCAAAGTAGGTTGACATGGCACCGTTTTCAGCGGAACAAACGAGTCGGGATATCAGTTTGGTGCCCGTGTTGTTCGTGACGCGTTCGCCACCGGGCCGCGTGCTCTCATACTTGCGACTGCGAAGGAATTGCTGTGGCCAGCCGATACGCGGAAGGAAGCAACTTCCGCCGGCGTCCGAAAGATCCTGAAACGCGAAGAGGTTACGAAACAAACCTGCCGGCCCTACGAATAGATCCCGGGAGCTTCGTGCCCAAGCTTCTGGACATATTCCACATAGGAACCCGGATAAACAGTAGGATGTCGATCCGTGCCGCTCTCGCCTCCGAGCTCCAACACACGGGAGCCGAGCCCGCGGAGGAACATGCGGTCATGCGACACGAAGATCATCGTGCCTTCAAAATCCTTCAGGGCCTCCACCAGCATCTCCTTGGTCGCAAGATCCAGGTGATTCGTCGGTTCATCGAGCACCAGGAAGTTCGGCGGATTGTAGAGCATGCGCGCAATTGCCAACCGGGACTTTTCGCCGCCGGAGAGTGAGCGGATCTTCTTGTCCACGTCTTCGCCAGAGAACTGGAATGCTCCGGCCAGAGTCTTCAGCGCCCCGAGACTGTCGTGGGGAAAATCCTGTTGCAACTGTTCGATAACCGTGAGATCCGGATTGAGCACGTCCAGCGATTGTTGCGCGAAGTAGCCCATATACAGGCTGGCGCCCAGCCGAACGCTTCCCGCATCTGGAGCACTGGCCCCGGCAATCATTTTAAGAAGAGTAGTCTTACCTGCGCCGTTTCTCCCCATGACCGCCCAGCGTTCTCCTCGGCGGATGGTGAGATTGAATCCGTCATAAATCACACGCGGCCCGTAACTCTTGTGCAGATTCTCGATCACAGCCACCTGTTCGCCGGATCGTGGAGGAACACGAAAGTCGAATTTCACGACCTGCCGTTTTTTGGGCAGTTCAATCTTCTCGATCTTGTCCAGGGCCTTAATTCGGCTCTGCACCTGGGCCGCCTTGGCCGCGTGCGTCCGGAAACGATCGATGAAGCGCTGTTCTTTGGCAAGCATGGACTGCTGCCGGGCAAATGCCGCCTGCTGATTGCTCTCTCGGATCGCCCGCTCGCGCTCGTAGAAGTCATAGTCACCCGAGTACGTGATGATTTCGCCGCCATCAATCTCCGCGATCTTAGAAACCAGACGATTCATGAACTCGCGGTCATGCGAAGTCATGAGCAGCGCGCCGGGAAATGACTTGAGAAACTGTTCCAGCCAGATGATGGACTCGATGTCGAGGTGGTTCGTCGGTTCGTCCATCAGCAATACATCCGGCATTCCGAGCAGCACCCGTGCCAGCGCAACCCGCATCTTCCATCCGCCGGAGAGAGCGCCCACGTCGCCATCAATCTGATCGTCTTTGAATCCCAGACCGTGGAGCACTTCCCGGGCCTGCGATTCGAGCGCGTAACCGCCTAAATGCTCGTACTCCTCCTGCACGTGGCCGAAGCGATCAAGGATGCGGTCCATGTCATCCGCCTTGTCGGGGTCCGACATTTCCCGCTGCAAGGCTTCGAGCTCGTGGTGCAGATCGCCAACGCGTCCGCTGCCTGCGATCGCTTCATCCAGCACCGAACGGCCCTGCATCTCCTCGACGTCCTGGCGAAAGTAGCCGATCGTCAACTTCTTGGGGACCGAGACCGAGCCCTCGTCGGGAGTCTCCTCGCCAACCACCATCCGGAAGAGCGTTGTCTTGCCCGCCCCGTTGGGCCCGACCAATCCGACTTTTTCGCCGGCATTCAGCTGAAACGAAGCATCCACGAAGAGCAACTGCTTGCCATACTGCTTATTGATGTTTGAGAAAGAGATCATTTTGGGAAGTCACGTTGAAAGAGCACTCGGGGCACACTGCCTCTTTAGTGTAGCCACCGTGTAGCCCGGTCAGAAAATCGCCGGCCAGGCGCTGCCGTTGGATGATTGAAGGATTGCCGTGATTCGAGAGTTTCTGGAATCGATTCACACAAGCCCAGCTTACTGTTATCGATGCGCCGGCAGAAGCGACAGTCATCAGGGTTACAGATATTAGACTCGACGCCCCAGAGTTCGCTCAATGCTTCTTCCACATTGCAAACGCCTTTTGCATGCGCGGATCGGTAAACAGTTTCACGCAAACCTCGCGCTCGACCGGCCCAGCTACCACACAGCGCAGGTCAGTGCGCCGGGCTACCTCTTTCGCCGGGATACTGATCTGTGAAACGAACCGGCCCGCATCGGCGATCGTGGCACCGAAGACCAGTCGGTCTAGCCCCGACCAGAGAGCGCACGCCATGCACATCGCACACGGCTCGCACGTCGTATACAGGGTGTAGCCCTTGAGGGATCCCGAGCCCAGCTTTGCGCAAGCGAGTCGAATTGTCAGGGTTTCGGCATGCGCGCTGGGATCGTGGTCGGGACCCACGCGATTCACCGCGCGCATCAACCGCTCCCCGGTAGCTGTGCTCACAATGTCTGCGCCGAACGCCATCGGATGATCCGTGCTCAGCGTCTCCGCCGTGAAGGCAGCCACGGATCGCATCCGCTCGTGATCCATTGCGCTCACACCATCCGCAGCCAACGCGTGTGTGGCCAGAATCCCTGTGCTCAAGGACGCCGCGCCAGCCTGCACCAGAAAATTCCGCCGATTTACATTCATAAGCTTGTCTCGATAGCAGCCATGCAGAAATCATACAGCCTGGATATTTCCCTAACCTCGTCGGGAGTCTCCTCGCCGACCATCATGCGGAACAGCGTGGTCTTGCCCGCCCCGTTGGGCCCGACCAGCCCGACTTTTTCGCCGGCATTCACCTGAAACGAAGCATCGACGAACAGCAACTGCTTGCCATCTGCTTATTGATGTTTGAAAAAGAGATCATTTTGAGAAGTCATTTTGAAAGAGCAACTCGCGGTACGGTGCCTCTTCCAGTGTAGCTTGACCAGGAAATTGAGGGTCGCGTGGGAGTTGTGTATCGTTGATAAAACGGATAGTTTTCAGATAGAAGGGGTTCTGGTTATGTGGAGAATCCGGCCACTGCTGTTGCTAACGCTGGGCTTGACGACCTTTGGTGTTTGCCAGGCGCAGACGGTCCTACCTGATTCCCTCCCGGAACTGAAATATCCTCCGCTCGCGAGAGTCGCTAACATTCAGGGTGACGTCGTAGTGAGCTTCCGACAGACACCGGAAGGTCGGACCGTCGATGTAACTCCGGTTTCTGGCCATCCGATTTTGCAGGGGATCGCGGTCGAAAACGTCAAGGCCTGGCAGCTTAGGCCGAAAGCGGAGCTTGCAGGGCCAGCCTACAGGGTCACATTTCACTTCAAGCTAAATCCACCTGACGATGGATACGACGATAGCCAGCCAGTGACGAAGGCGGTGCTAGATGGAGCAGGACAAGTTCAGGTCGTTTCGATCTCTACGACGGGACTGGACCGCTCAGAATGTCCAACCGCCAATGATCGCGTGCCTCCAGCAACCGTGATGGATGGAGATTTCGTGGAACTGCAACGTTGGAACGAAGAAGTGAGGGTTAGTGCAGACGGCTCGGTTGTTTGGAAGCAGGGCAATTTTTCCCAGAGAGGACAGATTACACCGGCCGAGGCGAACTCCCTGTTGGAGCGCTTTCGCACTCCAGCCATTTGGAGGCTGTGCGGCCGCTACGACCAGGCGGGGTTGATGGACGGCGGTAGCAGTTCGTTTAAGGTGCGCATCGGTGGGCTGGAGAAAAGTGTCGGAGAGTATGGCGATGCCGCGCCGGCGATTTTCAGAGATGTGGAATTAGCAGTTGACCTGTCCGCCAATACACATCAATGGCGTCATGGCGATCCGACAACTGAAAGTATCGCGGAAATCACCTTCGAGTATCTACCGAAACCTGGCAAGACAGAACTCATGGATGCGGCGCATCGCGGAGACAAAAAGGCTTTCCAGGCCGCGTTAGCGGCCGGCGATAAGCTGACTGACGTCGACGCGAGCGGATGGACGCCTCTGATGTATGCCGCCAGTTCCTACGGCGATTCGCTGTTGAGTGAAATAGTCAAGGCAGGAGTAGATGTGAATGCCCGCTCCAAGAGAGGCGAAACGGCTCTGATGGCATCTGCTGTCACGGGCATGGCGGATGAGGACCTTCTGAATGCAGGTGCCGAAGTGAATGCGGCTAACGATGACGGCATGACCGCACTGATGCTTCTGGTTCAGCGCGGAGATCCAGATGAGGTCGAGACACTGTTAAAAGCTGGGGCCGATGCTCGAATGAAGGACTCAAAGGGACGCACGGCTCTCGACTATCTCAATTCAGCGAACTGCGGATCCCCGATCATCCACGAGAAAGATCCTCGATGGATGACCGTGGGCTATTCGAGATGCAATGCGCTTGACCATGATGATTATCAGAAGTCAAAAAGACTGCTGATCAATGCAGGCGCTACAGAAACACGTACCGCCGTACCAGCTTCATTTCCGACGCAAACACGCTAATCGGCTCGGCCTTCATCGGCGTTCCTTGCCTCTTCCCGTGAGCCCGGCCAGAAAATGGCCGAGAAACGCTTGGCACATTGGATTGTCGACGTTTGTCCGTGCACAACCAATACGCCCGCAAGAATCGCAGGCGGCCTTTCACTAAGGTGTTTCTCCGACCCACTGACCACCTTTGCACTGCGGATATCCTGCAGACAGACGACGTAGTTCGTCGTTTTCGTACATCGATACGTAATCATCGATGACCCAGCGGTTATTCTCCAGAATCGCGGTTACATCACCCTCAGAGTCGCCCCAGTCCTCTTTGAAAGCAATCAGAACATCGACGCGGTTGTCTCCGATAGCTCTGCTGCTGAGAATGCGAAAAGCATCGGGAGTTGCCGCATCATTGGGGCCAGTGAACAAGCCATCCTCAAGCCAAGGTAATCCCGACTTGTATGTGTTGGCGCGAAGAAACTCCCCATAGCGCCGGTAATAGTCTTTGTCACACGCTTCAAGGCTCTCGAGCTGTTGAGCAAGTCGTTTACTGAAAAGTGGCCGGAGCGCCTTCTCTTCGGGTCCATAAGGAATTCCGAGCCAATGGTGCCTGGTGATATAGGTGTAGAACACGCGCACAGCGTCAAGAGCTGACCGCGGGGTGTTGCTGCGTACCTGAAGAGGTTCGAGAATGCATGCTTCTATGCAAAACGCCACCTTCGCATGGAAAGAGCCCATTGGAATCTTCGCTTGAACTTCAAACGGGGCGAACTTTCCCGGGGGGCCCATAGAGAATTCGACCGTGAGCGTGTATTGACCTGGCTTGTCGAAGACAAACCCTACTCCGTCTTTCAGCGAAATGATTCGGTCCGCTGAGATTTGCTTATACTGCCCCAGCGCCGTGAAATCCGAGGCAGAGGGTTCCTTGAAACTGGCTCGCGTCTCGCCCTGCCACGGCACTTCGTTGCCGTCAGGCCCGATTACCTTGAAACTCACAAACTCATCGCCTAGCATGCGACTGACCAAGAGCGGTTGTTCCGGCCGGCTATAAAGCTGAAGCTTGATTACAACGGCCTCGCCCCGCCAGAAGAGTTGCTTCGAGGGAAGAGTATAAAAATACAGCTCTGGAGTTTTGGCTGACTCCACTGGGGCCTGCCCCCACGCGGCTTGCGAGCAGACCAAACAAGACAAGAATAGAAATACTGAGACCTTCATCATCCGGTCCTTCGGCCATCCTGATATTAGACACCGCAAATTGATCATTCGCACGGGCAAAAACCCAGGACGGACGCGACGTTCACTAGCCCGAGTATAAAATTGCCGGCCAATGCTGGCACATTGGGATCAGTGAACAGAAATCAGCCATCGCAAAATCCGCGCTTGACATTGGCCGATAATCCACTACCATATGGTTGTGGATCAATTGGGCACAACCTTCGCCGCTTTGTCCGATCCAACCCGGCGCGCAATGATCGAACGACTCTCCCGTGGGCCTGCCTCCGTGCATAGGTTGACGGAACCGTTCGCACTCTCGCAGCAGATGATTTCAAAACATATTGCCTACCTGGTGCGGGCGCGGATTGTGATCAAGACCAAGCGTGGACGAGAGAGTATCTGCACGCTGAGGCCAGAGGCGATCAAAAAAGTCGGCGACTGGGCGTTTAGCTATCGCCGATTCTGGGAAGAGAGCTTCGACAAACTGGATGCAGTTGTAAATCAAATGAAGAAAGAGGAGGCCAGAGATGACAAAAAGCACGGTCAACGAGATAGAGCGGATGGTCGTCACAAGAGTTTTTGATGCCCCACGCGAATTGGTTTGGAAAGCGTGGACAGACCCGAAATACGTGATGCAGTGGTGGGGGCCGAAGGGTTTTACTGCGCCCGTTTGCAAGATGGATTTCCGCGTGGGAGGAAAATCTCTCTTCTGCATGAGAGCGCCGGATGGGCAGGAGTGCTGGAATGCGGTGGAATACCACGAAATTGTTCCGTACGAGAAGATCGTTTCCTCCATGTACTTCGCCGACTCGAAGGGAAACAAGGTTGAGCCTGCGGAATTAGGCATAGAACATGAGGCCATCGACGGTGCGTACGACGTGACCCTCTTTGAGGATCTCGGAAACGGCCGGACGAAGCTCACTCACATTGGAAATGAACCCATGGAGAGCGCGAAAAATAGCGGTCAACTGGAGGGCTGGAACCAGATACTCGATAAAGTTGCCGCGGTTGTTGCGAAGCTAGCACAAGCGAAATAAGAAGTTGGAGTTTTGATGGTTGTCAGGCGCGAGATCGGAACGTAACGCAACGCGCGCCCGTTCCGGAAACCTAAGGGTGGGTGGGGCTGATGAGATAACCCTGTCGACTCCTTTCCTCCGAGCCTTGGTCGCTTGAGCGCTTCCAAGTCTACTCGCCAGATAGGAGCCGACACGGTGATCTCATCAGCCCCGCTCCAGGAAAGTTCGCGTCAAGTCACCGAGAAGATATAATTCGCGCGTGCGACAACCTATGCAGCATGTAATGGCGCTTCGCGTTTCCAAAGTAGTTCTCGTTTTCGCAATCGCACTTTTCTACACGATTCTGGTCCTAAACAACATCACGGATTACGGCTCCAACTATGAGTTTGTCCGCCATGTCCTGATGATGGACTCAACCTTTCCGGGGAACCACCTCATGTGGCGCGCCGTCCATGTGCCGCTAGTACATACGGTCTTCTACATCGGCATCATCGGCTGGGAATCAGTCACGATGCTTCTATGCTGGTGGGCTGGTGTTCGGTTGCTGAAATCGTATCGTGCAGACAGGGGGCAATTCGCCGGTGCGCTGAACGTCACCGTGATTGCTCTGACGACGAGCCTGCTCATGTGGTTGGTGGCATTCCTCGATGTCGGGGGCGAATGGTTTCTGATGTGGCAGTCGAAAATGTGGAATGGGCAGGAAGAGGCATTCCGAATGTTCACCATTGTCGGTGTGGTGTTTTTGGTTGTGGTGCAACGCGAGCCAACTCCCGATTAGTCGGCAAACCCGGACGTAATGACCGGGAACAGACAGGATGTTCGCCAGTTTTCATTCGTCGAAAAATCGGGGAACGCCCCGTCTGTCCCCATATTTGTCCTGAGCCGCGTTTGCAAATGGGTGGCGAGATTCCAGCTCAATGGTTCGCCTTACACAAACCCTTTGGCGTCCAATCATGGACCATAGTGGTCGGTGGTTGCGAAGACTGATGGAGAATGAGGACGATCGACCGACGCCGCTCTGTGCCGATGGCGGTGAGATGCATCGATAATCCCATGGGAACGATGACCGCAGGTTCCCCTGCTCGACCGATCTGCATGCGGCCATCGGAGGTCTCCAGGCAGGTTTCGCCGCTCACTGCGTACCAGGCCTCCGGGCCGGAGTGGACGTGCGCGGGCGCGGTCATTCCGGGGGTGAAGTCCGCCTCCATCAACTGTGCCGTGTACTTTTCTCCCGCCAGGATCGGGAGCGGACCAATTTTGGCCACCGGATTTCCGTGGGCCGACTTCCAGTTCTCGTCCTCGATGGTCATCAACCACACTTTGCCAAACGACTCGACCACCACACCTCGCGGCCCCTGGTCTGCTTGCGCCGCAATGCGTGTTGGGTATGCGTCGAGATGCCAGAATACTTGCGCTTTGGTGAATTGACCTACGGGATTGTCCGCGAGGATCCAGCACCCAATCTCCTGCGTTCGCGTACTCGCCGGTTTGCACGGATCACCCGGGGTCGCGACACCTTGCGCCATCAGTCGTGTCCATGGGAGAAGGAGCAGACAGAAAAAGAACATGCTGTTCAATCGCACCTGTCGAATCATCAATCTGAACCTCAAAGTTGTTGGTAGCTGTCTGGAACGGATTGTATCCGCACAACATTGATCGGCTGCAAAGAGATGTCGCATAAGGATAGATTTCCGCTTCTGCCCGCATTTATTGGGTACACTCCCCTGGATACCCCCGGAAGGACTACGAGATGCGAAAAGGTTTTACGAGAAAACCACAACCCGACGCTCCCGGGACGCCCGCCAAGAACTACATCACGCCGAGCGGCCTCGAGCGCCTCAAAGATGAGCACCGGTTTCTGCTCACCAGGGAACGCCCGGCCGTGACGGAGGTGGTGGCGTGGGCGGCCAGCAACGGCGATCGCAGCGAAAACGCCGACTATCAGTATGGCAAGCGGCGGCTGCGGCAGATCGATGGGCGGATTCGCTTTCTCACCAAGCGCATCGAAGCCGCCGAAGTGGTGGACCCGGAAGCTCCGAGAGCGGGCCAGGCGGCGACGAGGGCGTTCTTCGGAGCGACCGTGCGCTATGCCAATGCCGCGGGTGCGGAACGAGTCGTGAGTATCGTGGGCACCGACGAGGTGGATCTCAATCGCAACCACATCAGTTGGGTGTCGCCCCTGGGGCGCGCGTTGACGAAGTCGGCAGCGGGTGACAGTGTTGTCCTTCAACTGCCGGGTGGCACAGAATACCTGACCGTGCTGGAAGTGTGTTACGAGCGCATTTCTGTGGCACCGTTCCGTGAACCAGCCGGATCCGAGGCCTCGGGAAAGAGACGCCCTCGCCCACGCTAATCCATCCGACGAAGAAGCGGCGAGAGATTAGCTTATCGGCGATGGAGTACGGGACCGCACTTCCGAGCGGGCGGGACCCGGTCCTTTCTCGAAGCAATTAAGATAAAAATGGTGCGACTGAATTGGATAACCAGAACCGATCAGACCGGCGGCACCAGATTGGCGTATTCGCACGAGGTGAATCCGTCCCCATTTAGAAATGGGGCCTTGAGGTTAGAACTGGGGTCTTGAGTGCGTTGAGTGGTAAAATCTCGTACGAAGTGCCGGGATGGCGGAACTGGCAGACGCAGCGGACTCAAAATCCGCCGGTACTTGGTACCTTGCAGGTTCGATTCCTGTTCCCGGCACCAAAATTCCTACTCCCAAGCCACCTTCGGTAGAACCGGTGTCGACCAGTCAGTCCTTTGGGGCAAGTGACCAAAAATCAAAAAAATTCATCCACTGGTCGCAATAGGCCGCCAATGTTTTTTCCAGAAAACTGACCGCCTGGCACATGGCGTCGTACAAGTCGGCCTCATCATCACCACGTTTGGCTGGTTGCGGCACCGCCGCAATCGCATTTCCCATTAGAACCTGATAGCGCAGCCAGCCGCGCCGGATTGCGAACGCAGGCAGCACCGGCGCACCGGAGGCCTGCGACAGCAGGAAAGGGCCAATGGGAAAGCGAGTGGGCTGAGAAAAAAAGGGCACATCAAACGTGCGAAGCTGGTAAACGCGGTCTCCCTGGATCGCCACGATCTCGTTGCGTCGCAGAGCCGCCAGCAATTCGATCGTGGCCGGAATGCCTTGTTTAAGGTCTACCGCTTTGATCCGATCGTTGGCCATCAGATTTCGCAGCGTGATCTCCGCCGGATTATCCTCCACGACCCGTGCCACATTTACACGCCCGTACATGGAGAGCAGCTTTGAAGCGAATTCCCAATTTCCCAGATGTGCCGTCCAGACAATGAGCCCGTTGCCTGCAGCCAGGCATTGTTCGATCCTGGCGCCGGTTTCGGAATCAACCAGCATGTCGAGCAGTTGCGCTTGCGTGGCCTGGGGTACGAAGCAATAGGAAACCATCAGATCGCAGAATGAATAGAAGACCCAGTACACCTTCCATTGCAGTGCCAGTCCGCGTTTCGCCGAAACGTGGCTCAGATTTCCCGTTACAGCCTGCCGCTCGCGCTTCAGCATGAGGAAAAAAATCAGTGCAGTAACCGCCGCAACCGGCGGATGGAGAAAACGCGGGAGCCTCGGCATGATCACAAATATCATCCTTAGCGCCGTCGTGTTATGAAATCGGTGCTGGTACCAGCGCGTCACTTTGCGCCTCGGATCATTGGTGTTGCATTCATAAGCACGTTTTTCAATCACGCCAGCCGGCAATCCCGAACGCAAAGGCATGCGCCGAAAAGTCGAGCATCAAGGCTCCGGCTTCCCCGTTCCAAGCCGAACCGATACTTGAATCGATGAGCCGCTATTGTATTGGGACGATTCTCGCCTGGGTAAGAACAAGCAAACAAAGGCGCCCGAGACTCGGATGTCAGGACCTTGCTTCCGCCACTTTCGTTTCGATCACGGCCGCCAAGGAACTGATGCTCTCGAGATATTTCGGATCGAAGTTGCCCTGCACAAGTTTGATCCCGAAATGCCGCTCGATCTCCATAACCAACTGGAGTACGTCGATGGAATCGATTTCGAGGTCTCCGCCGAGAAGCGGGTAATCGTCGCGCAGGTCCGCCGGGGTCAAATCATTGATCCGCAAGCTACTCAATATGATGGGTTTGAGTTGTTCGCTAACGCTCGACATGGGTTCGTTTACAAACATCGTAGAATACCACAAAGATCAACCGGGAAATCGAGCAGAAGAGTGGGCTGGAAGGCTCGCTGAAGGCGGGTTTTGCCTATTAGGGGCTCTCCAGATATCGTTCTTGTTTCCCTGCTCGAGATGGGAGTCTACAGCAGCCCTCCGTCGACGGAGATCACCTGTCCGGTGATGTACGCCGCCTGCTCGGACCCCAGAAACACGACTAGCGGAGCAACATCCTCGGGCTCGCCAAAGCGTCCTAGCGGGACTTCGGCAAGCAATCTCTTCTCTTCCTTCTCGATGTATTTGGCGGACATGGGACTTGGTATGACACCAGGGCAAACGGCATTGACCCGGATCCGGAATCGCCCCACTTCGCGAGAGAGCGCCTTGGTGAAGGCGATGATGCCCCCTTTTGCTGCCGAATAGTTGCACTGACCGGCTTGGCCGCGAATTCCGGCTGGAGACACGATATTGCAAATGGCCCCACCGCCCCGGCGCATCATACCCGGCAAAGCCCGCCGGGAGCACAAGTATGTTCCCCGAAGATTCGTGTCAATCACTTCGTCCCACTGCTGGTCCGACATAAATGCCAGCAACACATCACGGTTCACTCCGGCATTATTCACCAGGTACTCGACCGTACCGAGTTCCCTTTCGATATGTTCAAAAAGCTGAGCAACATTTTCTTCACGCGAGATATCGCCTTCCAAAGCGACTGCAGTTCCGCCCGCGGCGACGATGCGCTCGACCACCGTATCTGCTGACGTTTTCCCATGACGATAATGCACGCCGACACAGAACCCAGCACCCGCCAGAGAAATTGCAATCGCGGCGCCAATGGTCCCAGAAGCTCCTGTGACCAGGGCGACTCTTCGATCGGCAGCTCGGCCATCCACATCGCTTTCAGCCATAGCGTCGAATTCAGTGCAGTGGCTTGAACACTAAAATGTACACGGCCCACCGCGAGTTGTAGCGCGGGATGTTGCCGTCCAGCGCGTAGGAAACCGTTCCTTGCAGCAGGGTACCGAACGGGCCAGGTGTGTTGAAGTTCAGTTCCGGACCGTCAAACTTGCGGAACCGAGGCGACTCGTCCAGATTGCGTCCACGGGCATAAGCGTACATCCCCTCGACCTTTACCAGGTCCAATACGTTAAAGCCATAGTGCACGTTGGCCATCGCAAGCGCGTCAAAGGAATCCGTCCCAGGAGGAATGCCGTGGAGACGCGGCGTCGTCAGAAACGACGGGAAGTAGCGCGAAAAGCGGTCCAGTTGATTTCCGCCCCAGTAAGAAAGATCCCATCCGCCCTTGGTGAATTTGCGGATGTAGTAGTCCTTGCTCAAATCTGCATCGTACAGGGTGAATGCATTTTGCGAATGAAAAAGCAGAGCGTTCTCGGGAGGCGGATTGGGCGACGTAGACCCGCAACCGGCCGGAGGCTGGGCCAGCGAGGCGCACCCGAACGGCTTCCAGCCTATGCGCTCACCCCGAATACCCTGCGCGTCGAACACATACCCGTGTCGCGTGTACTTTATTTCAACGCCGGGGAGCACATTCAAGCCGTTGCGAGGGAGTTCGTATTGCTGGTCCGCCTGGCTGGCACGGATGAAATTGTCGAACGAGAAATAGCTGGAGGCCGTTACGCTGAGGTGAGTGCTGGCTTGCCAGGAGGCGCGCAGGCCGGCGGTTTGCTCCCACTGCCACGTCTCTCCCTGCAGCAACTCCATATTATTGCTGTAGATTCGATTCTCGCTGGGCAATGCCGAGAGCGCCACATCCACCGCAAGCCGGAAGTTGGGGCGAAACTGCTTGGAGAGGTCGGATATCAGAATGGGCCCGGCGAAAAAGGTCGAAAGCTGCGCTCCGGTGTGGTGATAGTCAAAATCCACCGTGCTAACGCCGAGAAACGGAATCGGAAAGTTGAACGTGCCGCCATACATCAGTCCGGAAACGAGAGCTTTGACGCGCTTCGCGTTCTGGTCGACCAGAACCCGCTCACCGTTTTTCTTCCGCAGTGGCCGCAATCCGTGATCGGTATCGCGGTACATCGGGTCTTCCGAACCATGCTCAGCGGCAAGAGCGTCGTTGAACTGCGGCGTGTTGATCGCGAAATCCGAGAACTGCACCGTTCTCTGCAACACGAAATCGCGTCCGGCTGCGTTCAACAATTGTTGGGCTGACATCGATCGCAGCAAGTTGAACTGATTGCCCTTATCATCGCGGACCAGTTCGTAGTTCTGCGTCTCCACGTTCACCAGGACATTACTCTTTGTGCCGCGCTGGCTCAGATACTGTTTCACTTCGCGGAAAGTCGTGCCGTCGATCCAGATCTTGCCGCTGTAAAGAGCCTCGTCCTGCACTTTGGGCTCGACTCCGACGACAAAGCACATCGCGCCATTTATCTTTTCGGTGCCGAGCAGTTTGTATGCATATCGCTCGTTGAGTTTCAATTCGAGGGGCTGAATCATTACCTTTTCCGGCTCGATTTCCGGCAGAGGAAACTCATGATTCTTTCCATACTTCACGCCGTTGATGTAAAACTCCTTCTGCGCCAGCTCCATCGCCCCGCCCCGGCTGAAGAATTGCCGAAATTGCATCGAAAAATCGAATCCTGGCTCTAGATTCGTGGTTTCAAAATGCAGGCTCATGAAGCTGGAAACCATATAGTTTTCCAGTCTCTGCTTTTGCGCTTCGCGATTCTGTTGCCAGCGGGCAATGATTTCCTCGACACTGAGTTCGACCCCGCTCTTGACTTCCACCGTGTTCGAAACCGTCAGACCAGGCTCGCTTTGCCGCCGGATGGATATGAGGGCGTACTCGCTGGTGCACATGCAGGTTTGCGTGAAACCTTTGTCCATCTTCGTCAATTCGCCAGCCTGCAGTTCGTTTCCCGTTACGGCGTCGTACCACCTGATCTCGAATGGCCCCGGCTTATCGCCCTGCAACCGGACGGCCTTCGGTGAATCTGGCATGGCATTGACACGCGCCACGATCACCGCATCCGACGGCCCGCCGGCAAACCAATGATGCTGATCGTTCCCGATGCCATCCACCGACACATGGAATGGGGACTTTGAGGCATCCGTTGGAAACAGGCTGCTCGAGATTGCACGGTTCAGGAAGCTGCTTGTCGTGCATAAGGCCGCCGCGGACCTCACATCTGGTGGCTCCGCCCAGACAAGTTCAACCGAGGATCCCGCTGCGAGGATTGCCGCGAGGAATGCCGAGAGCCCCGTGGTCGCTCCCGTCTCCGATTTAAGAACGATGGGCTTATTGAACGCGTGTTCGGCAATCCACTGCGCATCCTGACGCCAGCCGTCGCCATACGTAATTCCCAGCAGGTCGGAATAGTTGGCTACCCTTCGGAGGACCTCCCCGTGGCTGCCGATGAACCCGGGCGGAAAAGCAAATGCCAGTCGCAAGCCGGCGTTGCTCCCTTTGACCGCCAGCGCAACTCGCACCAATCCATAAGCGAACAGATCGTCAGCCGTCAGAGGCTCTTTGATCTCGACTACCAGCCCATGCACCGCGGGCGTCGAAAGAGGTAGCGATTTCACAAACGCATCGACACGCTCGATTATTTCTTGCTCTGACTCCTTCCCGGTCAGAGAACCGGCATCCATAACAACGTGGAGCCAGACCTCAACTTCTTGCGGGATGCGCTCGAGCAATTGCTGGTCGAGCGAAGGGAGCGCTTCGGCCTTGGCAAAATTAAAAGACAGTGCTGGCAAGACGATTACTTTGCCGGGAACGTCACATTGCTCGGCGGCTTGCAGTCCTGCGGATAGACTTTGATCCACGGGAATCGAGATCGCAATCCGCGGCAGGCCTGCCTCCGCCGTCAGCGGTAACAGTAAAAAGATTGCAGCCAAAGCGATCGTCGACGCGACTCGGCGCACCCATCCGTATATCGTCGTTGATCCAGATAGAAATGGAGAAGCCGATGAGAGGCGCGACGATTTCATCGAGATTCGCACGGCAACTAAGCTTGAAAACTGGATGCCAATCACGAAGAAAATTTCCGTTTCGCGCCTAAATTATCGTGCTGCTTCGTTATTAACATGCAACCAGCAAGAGCCGCTATTCGCAGTAAGTATATGCGAACGCTACCTTCCACCCCGCCGTCGCCGCTCCTCCATCAGGAAGACCGAAGGAATCAACAACAAGCCACCTGCCAGCGCCAATGCAACGCCCAACGAGGTTACCAGGCCCATCTCGACAAGAGGCGCGAAGCTGGACGTCATCAACGCCCCGAATCCAACGATCGTCGTAAGGTTGGATTGAATCAAGGCCGCGCCAGATGCCTTGGCGATCACAAGAATTTCGTTACCTTCGTTTTCCTGATAACGGCGCACCAGATGGATGCCATTGTCGATGCCAATGCCGATGATCAGCGGGATCGCGGTGACCGACATGAAGCTGAAATGATGCCTCAGCAGCAGCAATAGACCAAACGTCGCGACGACGCCGAATACGATTGGGATCAGCACGATGAGCGAGATCCGGAGGTTCCGAAAACACAGGTAAACAATGAACAGAATGCCGCCCGCCGTCCAAATCAGTGCCCTCCGGCTATCGTGAAGTACTTGTCTCTGCAGATCGCGATTCATCTTTTCGAACGAAAATTCCACGAAGCTTCCAAATTCGTTTCTCCAGGAATCGATGACGCTTTCGGGAACGACCTCAACGGCGTCCGGATCGCTGCCATAAAAGCTGATGGCCGCGACGTAACTGCGGTCTCCGGTCTTGCGAATGCTGTCATTGAGCAATCCAACAGGCAGGAACTTCGCAGCCGTTTCCAGCGTGATCGGATCGCTGAATTGGTGCCGATCCTGCCCTAGCTGCCGCAGACGATCGATAAATGGCTGGACGGGCTCAGTTCGAAAGCCATTCTCGCGAAGCGCACCCTGAAGGGCATTCGCCGCAGCCGCGAAATTGACATCAGCCAACGAACTAGCGCGCGACTCTTGCGTTCGAACTGACGGGATAAGAAACGTGGGAGAAAAGGTGGATTTAACGATGCCACGATGCTGGTACTCCTCAAGCTTTGCAGTCAGGGCTTCGGCCCGGCTCAACACTTCCTGCTCGCCGCCGGCGATCAGCAGCACGTGCGGACTGCCCTCAATGCCGAATCTCGCGGAAAGTAGATTTTGCGCGGCCACCGCGGGATTGTCGGCGCCGGCAATCTCGAAATGCTTTTCAAATTTGATGGTCGGCAGAAACACTAACGACAGCAGGAAGCTTCCCGCTCCCAGGACCATCACGGCCTGTGGATGCCGGCCGACAAAATCCACGGACTTTTGCGCGATGAAGGGCAGCAACCGGAAAGTGATTGTCTCTGGCGCACGCGGCTTTTTTATTCGCCACCACAGTTGCAACAGCGCCGGGACTGTTAACAGGGTGTGCAGCATCATCATGAACATCCCTATCGTCAGGATGAACCCGAATTCCGCCAGCCCCTTAAAACTCGCAAACGCGAGTGAAACCGTGGCAGTGGCCGCCGTCAGGATGCAAAGGAAGACACTCAGCCCGGTGCTTTCGAAGGTGCGCAGCACCGAATCGTTCAGTGTCCCGCCCTTTCTCCATTCCTGCGGTACCCGGTTGAAGAAATGCACGATCTGGTCGTCTCCCAGCCCTGCGAGAATGGCGATGAAAGACAGGCTGATCAGATTGACTTCTCCGGGATAGAAGCTTGCGATGCCGGTGGTCCACATGATGCCTAGGCTTGCGGGCAGCAACGATAAAAGCAGAAGCGGCACTGTCGGATAGATCACCAAGCACAACAGCAGATTGCCCACGATGGAAACCAGGGAAATCCGGCGGATATTTGTTTCGATGAGCTGATGCTCCAGCTCCGCGTAAACGTAGGCTCCCGCCGGAGTGGCCTTCACTCCCGAGTCTCGTATTTCAGGATCCGCCGTCGCTGAGCGGATGTGCACGCGCGTCCATCGCATCACCTGCTCGGCGAAGTTGTAATCCATGGCCGACTGCCGGGGTTCGGCGATGAGGAGCAGAGCTTTGTGGTCTTTACTAAAGAACCGGTTGCCCGACCCCCAATTGAGATCGAAATTCACAAACTGCGAGAACCCTTGCCCGTTGCCTGTTTCCACCTGCATCAGTCCCAGGGGATCGGCGACAAAGTAATTTGTTCCCAGCGAAGAAAATGGAGTGACCAGATCGGTCGCGGCCTGGCGGACAGTTTGGTGTATCTGCGCGGGGTCGAGCCGGCGCTTGAAATCCTCGCTTTGTCCGGGCAGTACGAAAGATGGAAAGTTCCAGGTAAAGAACCGCACGATGTTGAGCAGTTCTTCTTCCTGCAGGCCCGAGCGTACGTCTGTGAAGAGTCCGCTAGCCTGCATGTCGGCCGTGAGACGCTCGGCCATTTCTTCCATCTGGCCAGTGGCGTCGGTCTCTCCTGCCGGAGCCTCAATCACTACGAAGAGCTGATTGCCGTAACCCAGGTCCTTTCCGATCTGGCTTACGGCCCGCCATTGTGGATCTCGACTCCCAAACAAATCGGCCAGGTCGGTGCCAGTTCGTAGTTTGTGGATATTCGAATACAACCATAGGGTGAGGATCAGGCTCAGTGCCGTCACGAGCCCAGGATGGTTCACCACCAGCCTGCCCACCAAGCGCATGGAACGCGCCATCATGCCAGGGCTCCCTCGCTCAACCTAGGACCACCGACAGCTCGCCGCTGGCCACGATATCCTCGCCGACCCACACCGTGCCGCCGACGTACGCCATCTGTGCAGCCTCCGTCAGCTTCTTGGTTTCAACACGTATTTCCTGACCGGGAGTCACAGGCTTGAAAAACTTGAACCGGTTTACGGCGGCGAGCAGGGCAATCTTGCCCGGATTTTTGTCAGCTGCTTGCGGCGCGGCCGATCCCAGCATCACTCCGGCGGTCTGGGCCACCGCTTCGATCAGCAAAACTCCCGGCAAGATGGGCTTGCCAGGAAAATGCCCGGCAAAAACTGGGTTCTCCGGATCGATGAACTTCACCGCAAGGCATCGGACCCCTGGCTCCAGTTCTTCCACACGGTCGATCCACAAGAACGGTGAGCGATGAGGAATCAGTGTCTCGATTTCGTCTCGCTCGATCCCTCTCGGGTTGCTCACTTTGGTTTGTACACCTCAAACATATCCGCGGGAATCTTCGGGTTCATCGAGTTGACTTCCACATCGAATACACTGTTCACGCCACTCTTTCCGTCCACCTCGAGCGACCGCAGCACGTAATCCCGTTTGTCCAGCTTCACCACCAGGTAATTCAGCCGGTCGCGAAAAGCGCTCGATCGTGGAACCAGTTTCATCCGGTAGTCCCGGCCGTCTTGTTCTACGGTGACCGTGAAATTTTTCCGGAGATTCCCGAGAGAGTTCTGCCCGCCAAAATACGATTGGGCCCGGCGCACGCTTTTCCCGATTTCCGTCACTTCGGTCTTGCTGCCGCTGGTGACGTTCACGTAGTTTTCATTGAACCGGACATGCATGCTGGAAGGTTCAAAGTAGTCGAGTGCGAATCGGGTTGTGCCTTCAGCGCAGAATTTACCATGCAGTACCAGCGGTCTTGTCATGAGGCTCGAGGTGCGGGTTTCGGTGATGGTCCCGCACATACTCGTGTATTTCTTTTGCGCCTGCTGGATCCCGTCCCATACCTGGTTCAGAAGATCGTTCGACTGGCCGGCGAACACTCCCGGGATAATCAGGAACCAAAGCAGAACGCAGAGCGATCTCGATCGCGCCAGCAGGTTCTCCCTTGGACCTGCCCTCCTGAACTCCCCTGCTCTCATCGCTTCTCAGGCACTCTTACCGGGCTGCATTCAGCTCCAAGCTCAATTTGCACTAAGTTTGAAACAGGAGGCTCTTTCAGTACGAGTTCCCTGTAGAGCTTGGCCTTAAGAATATTGTCGAGGTCGCGCTTGACCCGATCCTCTCGAGCGCGCAGCTTCTCTTCGCGGGCGTTCTTCGCAATCCCGCGTTGTTCGAGATCATGCTGGGCCTCATTTGAGACAATCTCATCCTTTACCACCAGATGATGCTCGGTGCTCGTAAGCTTCACTCTCTTCCCGCCGGCAAAAATTTCGTGTCGTCCGTGCTCCTCGTACCACTTGGTCAAAGTGGCGGTCATATGCATTTTCTCAACGATGTGCCGCCAACCTACGCCGGTATTGTAAGCACAGAAAGAAATCTCTCCTTGTTGCGTAGCGTAAGGGATGATGCACTGCTCGGTCCTGCGAAAATCGTAGTTGAATAAATCCTGGAACCACATTCCGGCCACGAACAGCAGGTTCCATCGGTCTCGGCGGCGGTTGAAGATGTCGGCCATCGTCCGCTTCCCGGAAACATCCCCGTAGTCGTGTCCCGTCGCTCCCAGTCCTTTGTCCAGCTTCTTCAGCATGTCGACGGCGCGGAAATGCGTTGGCGCACGAAATGCATCGTAATTCCGGACCAGCGCGAGCGCCATTCCAGCAGCCGAAATCCATCGGCTGCGAGCCCAGTCATTGATCCTTGCAACATCCTTGGCGAACTGTTCTGCATTGATAAACGCAGTGACCGGAACAGCCTCGCGCGTTTGCTTGTCGACCATGACCGCCATTCCCACTCCACAATTGGGATGACAGCCGCACGCGACATGCCCCCATGCAGCGTCGGGCCCGTGAACGAGGTCGGCCCAATCCGAGAAAGTGCTCAGGAACGAGAGCGGGAACCAGTCCCGTGCAGGCTCGCCGATGCCTAGTTGTGACTTCACATCGTGAGCCAGATGCGAGAGCGTGTAGCGTTGCGCTTTGCGGCGTTCTTCAGTAATGGCTTCATCGCGTCCGGTGAACGATACGGGCTGGAACGATACAAGGGCAATCTTATCGGGGTTATCAAGAGCGAATTGCACCACACGTCCTACCTGCTCGTTATTGATCCCATTGACAACCGTGGTGACGAGCACGATCTCCACTCCGTTTGAGTGCAGGTTCTCAATGGCTCGCAGTTTCAGGTCAAACAGATTTCCGACGTTGCGATGCGAATTCGCGGCATTGCCGATGCCGTCAAACTGAAGGTACGCGTATCGGAGCCCGGCTTCCGCAGCCTGCGCAGCAAAATCGGGATCCTTGGCGAACTCGATACCGTTGGTTGCGGCCTGCACGCTGTCGTAGCCGAGCTGACGGGCATAACGAATGGCATCCAAAAAGTACGGGGAGAGAGTCGGCTCGCCCCCGGAGAACTGCACCGACATTTGACGCCGGGGCTTGATGCTGAATGCGTTGTCAAGCAGCGTCTTGATTTCGTCCCAGGTCAATTCATGTACAAATCCGACCTGGTTGGCGTCCATGAAACACGGGTCACACATCATGTTGCAGCGGTTGGTGAGATCGATGGTGAGAACGGAGCCTCGCCCATGCCGGATGGTACTGCTCCCGTGGTCATGCAGTTTTTCGTCGTTGTGCGCACGGATATCGCGGCCGGGGAACGTTTCCTCCAAGTGCCGGAAGAATTGCGGATCGATCGATAAGACATCTTCGAAATGCCCGTGAACCGCACAATCTTTCACCATCAGGATCTTGCCGTCGCGCTCGATGATCTGCGCCTTGATTTCACCGGGCCTCTCGTTTACGAGGACGCGATAGTCGTGCTGGCCGTCGAGAATCTGGCGGCGAATTTCAGGCACACACCGAGGACACAACGAGTCCGTTTGACGAGGCCAGCCCAGAGGGGGCTTCGATTTCTCATACGACTTCAGAAGCGGTTTCTCTGACCACGCTGGCGTGAAGGATGGATTTTCAGGAAAGAGATTGTTGGTCCAGCGAAATACTTGCCACAGCTGCTCTGCGGCAATTGACATCGCCTTTTCGAGGTATTTGACGGGCTTGTGCATTCACCTTGGCGCTCGGTGTTGAGCTGGCCGCACTAACTCTGCTTGCAACGCGCCAAGACGGCGACGGCCAGCTACTACTGAGATGTGGAAGGATATCAGATCGCATTCTTGAGCGACAAATTCTTCTTGTCTCCTTCTACAAGCAAAATTACACTGGCAAATTCCGCGATGAGACGCCGTTCCGCCTGGAAGATTGAGAAATATACCTACTGCGAGTGCCCGCATCCAGAGCGCGAATTCGGCTACGCGGTCTCCCTGCACAACCATTCCCACCACTCTGTGGAAAAGCTGGCGGCGCTAAATCACGTCGTCCAACGTTCGTTTATGCGCCCGTGGAGTGGCATTCTGCAGAAGTCGTTTGGTTTGGGCGACGTTCCCAACCTCAATTATGCAGAGATAACATTCAATCCGCCCTATAGCCCCGAGGATGTGTATCAGATGGAGGCAACGGCGGCATCCCGCTGGGGATTCGACGGGGTTCACCTGGCAATTACCGATCACGACGAATGTGCCGGAGGCCTCGCGTTGCTGCACAATCGGCCCGATCTCAATGGCCGCATCGCCGTCAGCGAAGAATTGTCCCTCTGGTTTGGAGGGCACTTGTTTCACCTGGGAATCCTCCACCTGCCCGAATACGCAGCCGAAGAAACGCATACTCAGATTCAAGCAGCGGCACGCGGCAAACGGTACGACGAGTTGTTTGAAATTCTTTCAGCCAGCGGCTGCCTGGTCATCTTGAACCATCCTCTTGTCGCGTGGGGCCCGGGAGCGAACACCATTCCCGTCACAGACCTGCTTTCGCGCTATGGTTGGGCGATTCACGCTTTGGAAGTAAATGGCATGAGGCCGAAGGAGGAGAATGATCGCGTCCTCGAACTGGCCCAGAAATGGCAGAAACCCTTGATCGGCGGCGGAGACAGCCATCTGCTGGTCGCCAGTTCCATGCTCTCTTTGTCACGGGCGGCAACGTTCAAGGATTTCATCGCGGAAGTGAAGGATGGCCATGCTGTGCCATTTGTGACGCCGGAATATTTTGCGCCGCTCAGGTGGAAGCTTTTTTTGCGCGTTCTATTTTTCATCTCGCGCTACCGGCAGATCGCGAGCTACAAAGGACAACCCGTCTCGGCGATGCTTGAGCAGCGCACGGTTTTGTTAGATCCGGTGGGTGCGGCGAGTCGCGTGTTTCTTGGGTTAGTTTCAGCTCTGGGATTAGCGCGGTGAGCAAGGGTCTTTGTGCAGACCGCAAACGCAGGGAAATCGGATGCGGAAATCAGTGCGCGGAGTCGAAGATTGCGTCGTCCGGCATCACAAGGCGGTAGTGGAGCCGTGCGGTCCCTAGTTCTGACATCCGCTTACTTCTTCTTCATATACATCGGTCTCGTTGATTCCTGGCAGAGCCCGGAGTGCACCCGAGACTTGCGATTGGAGTAACTTCCGGCAAGGCTGTTTTCTCCGTCGGAACTCAGGGTTGCGCAGTACTCTACCGTGTGTTTTTCGGCAAAAAGCAGAAAAAGCTTCTTGCCACTGACCACGCCCACGAGATCGTATCCCCCGCCGTTGCCGCTCACGTCGCGGCTTCCTTCGGACTGAATCAAATGCAAAGTACCCCAGTCTTCCACATCCCACGAGCCATTCACATTGATCGCAGGCGGATCCTTTTGGGCGTCAAGCCACGCCTTGCCCTCTACCTCCACCTTGGCAGCTCCCAGAGAAATCGGGAAGGAAATGCACACCAATAAAAGCGTCACGGCGATTGTCACGGGCTTCATGAGAGATGTCTCCTTTCTAGTTCGCGGCATGGGGCCGGACCTCCGGCCCTGTAATGTTCACGGGACTATTATTTGGATGGCCGATCAGATAGGTAATTGGCGCTCTGCCGCTGGCCAGTTCACCGATTTCCCAGCTGTATTGGCACGAACCGAGTTTCTCTACGATCTCACGCAGTTCCTGCGGCCGATAGGTCCGCAGGCACGATACTACTCCGTCGAACAGCAGGACCAGAGGAATGATCGGAATCAGGTAGGTCCACAACAGTCGCGACCAGCGGAAGGGACGAATCCTCGGAGTGTGCAGGAACAGGAGAAGAATTCCGACGAAGATAATGCCAACCGTCGAGGGAGCGCGCCGGGTTACCTCAAAGATGCCGACGCCTTCGCCGGCATCGACAGCGTTCTGCAAAATCGCGCGAGCGTCCTCGGGGCAAAAATGATGGAACGATGTAAACATGGTTCGCATCCCTTTCAGCCCGCGGGGAACATTCATTGCGTCCACTGCTTCCGGGTAATAAGTAATGTGATGATCGGAAGAGGCGCTGATATTTTGGAACGCCTCCAGGTTCGGATATTTATCCGTGAGCCAGATCTGAAGGCCCTCGGAATTGGGGCCGTTTCGGCTGCGGAGCTTTCGGGCAAGATGGAGCCACGGGCCGCCTCCGCCAGAGCACATATCCACAATCGATTGCGGGGCTTTCGTTCCATTTGCCGTCGAGTCGATCACGCTCTGCAGCAAGGGAGCGATCGGCGCGTAAGCCTTCATCAGATTGAAGCCGAACTGAACCGCGTCCGTAACATCGTCTCGAAGCGACGACGGGAACCACGGTTGTTCATGAAGCTCGATGAAATGTACGCGCCGCATACAGCGTTTAACTATTCTCGTTCAAATCCGCAAAACCTAACAGCGGTTGTGCACGATGGAAGAACCAGTGGGTGACGTGGGGGCTCACGCTCGCGCAATGGTTGCGCCCCACGTAAATCCGATTCCTGCGGACGCAAAAAGCAACGATTGGCCCGGTCGGATGAGGCCGTCGCGCCGCATATTGACATAATTGATCACGAGATCGCTACCGAACGTGTGACCATACTCTTCCATCCGTGTTGTGGGCAAACTTCCCTTCGGCAGTCCTAACATTTTGCAGAACGCCTCGCGATCCCGCCGGCTGATGTTGGTGTATATGAAATGGTCAATGTCGTTCAGACTCAGGGAGGTCGACGCCAGGGCCTGCTGGATGACCTGAAACATATTGATGAAGTAGACCGGCATCACCTGCCGTTCCATGCAAAGAGCATCGACCACAATGTCGAGTTTTCCATTTGTCCTGGCCATTGTGATCGCATCGTGCAAGTGGCCGAGGGTCAAAACCTCCACGCCTAGAATCAACGGTCCTTCGGACCCTTCTCGGCGCAGGACCACGGCGCTGCCCGCATCGCCATGCATGGTAATGGGGAGCAAGGAACGGTTGCCTGGAGGTGCGGCGTCGCCTGCTATGAGCAGCGCCGTTTGAATGCGGTCGTCGGTTGACATCCATCCGATCGCGGTCTTTATGGCTACGTGAAGCCCAGCACATCCGCCGACCTTGAAACTCAGGATCATCGCTGTCTCAGCCCCGAGATCAGCGCTGATTCTGTGCGCGAACGAAAGGCCCTTCGAGTTCTCTGAGGACCAGGTGCTGTAGTCCACGATGAGATGGATATCGCGTCCTTTTATACCGGCGTCGGCAATCGCGTTGGAAGCGGCTTCGCGAACCAGATCGTAAAGTTTGTTCTCGCCGCAAATACGGACCCGATTCAGGCCCAGGCCCTCCACGGCCTTGCGTCTTGATTCCGGGCTCAACGGAGAAAGCGCCGTCTCGATACGAGATCGTTCCCGCTCGAAGACCGCATCCACGGCCTCGTCATCAGGCGGGACAGCATATGCCGCGGATGCCATGCGCAGATTGATGTTCAAGGTAACTCCAGGAGAATTGCGGCAAATCCATTGTCGCGGGCTGTTCCCAGGAATATAGCTTGTCGATGAAGGCGCTGCGCGTTTGCCAGATTGCCTAAAGCCACGATTAAGTGAAAGAGAGCGCCGTTGCCGGCGAGACCTCGCGCCATCGCTTCGGGCGGCATAATCACGCAATCATCGCCGGCAACCTCGCGGACCAACGACGCTGTGGAACTAGCGGCGCAGGGCTCTCCATCGCCGCTACAGATGGCAAGCGTCGGCCCAGAGTCATTCAGCATCTGACGGACGACCTCTGCTGAATTGCCGCCCGCCGCCCAGCGTCCCGACCCGACCCGCGCATATGTAGGACCATTGTGGCGTCCTTCGACGCGGGCCGACGATTCCATCACCAATGCCGCCACTCCTTCGCTGGGAATGAAACCTTCATCCTTCATGGCATTTGAGTTGTAGCACGCCGCCGAGAGCAGGCCTGCCTGCTCATACCACGCATACAAGCTACCAGCCAACGCGTCACCCGCGAGCATGATGGCCACGTCCGCCTGACCCTGACGTATGACGGATGCCGCCTGGAGGATGGCGCACTCGCCTGCGAAATATTTGTTGCTTACCGTGATATTCGGCCCGCGGAGGCCGTGAAACATCGACACATGACTCGCCGGCGCGCTCGCTAGAGTTTCCGGAAACGTGATTGGGTCAGTTCCGTTCCATCCATTGGCAGCAGCGCTGAGGTAGAAGGATTCCGTTAGTTCGATACAGCCGAATGCAGTTGCAAAGACGACAGCAACGCGGGACCGGTCGAGTTGCGCGAGGTCGATCCCAGCATCCTTGATCGCCAAAGAAGATGCGACCAAAGCCCATGCCGACAGGCGATCCAGTCGCCGTGTTTTCACGCCCGGCACGACCGCGGCTGGACGAAAGGAAGGCACAAGAAACGCACGCCGCTCGCCCCCGGTCGTCCAGGCGGTGATTTGAGCAGGCTCGAGGGGAGCCTTGGGAATAAGTCCTGCGAGGGGACCGTAGGGACTGACCGAACCGATGCCGGTAATCGTGACGGGCGGCAAATCCTGCGTCATGCGGGACCGCTCCCGAATATGAGAACGGTGTTGCTGCCGCCGAATCCGCTCGAAGCCGACATGGCCAGAGGCAAAGGCTGGCGCTTTACCTCACCTCGCAGCCATTCAATGCCGGGGCTCTCGATGGGATTGGTCAGGCGCAGCGTTGGCAGGAGTGCCCCTGAACGAACGGCCGTAATTGTCACGGCGGCCTCCAGCGTTCCGGCCGCACCCAAGCAGTGGCCAAAGTATGATTTCGTCGAGGACACGGGAATAGGACGACTGCGCTTGCGGAAGGCGCTCTCGTAAGCGTTGGCCTCCGCGATGTCGTTCAACGGCGTACCGGTGCCGTGAGCGTTCACATAACCGATTTCATCGACACTGACCTGCGCCAGCTCCAGGGAAAGGCGTATGCAATCGGCTAGTCCGCTGCCGTCTTTCTGTGGCGCAGTGGAATGAAACGCGTCATTGGTCATCGCCCAGCCACGCAGCACCGCTAGAATGTTGGCGTTTCGAGCAGTCGCGTGGGCAAGTGTTTCGAGGATAAGAACGGCAGCTCCCTCGCCCAGATTGACGCCTTTGCGATTCTGGTCGAACGGAGAGCAGGGATTCGGGTCTAGCGCTTGCAGGGAGTTGAACCCACTTAACGTAAACGGGCACAACGGATCGCTGCCGCCTGCCAGAATGATTGGAGCAGATCCATCAAGCAGCATATTGGCGGCAATTGCGATCGCCATGGCCCCGGAAGCGCATGCCACGGATATTGCGCAGCGCGGCCCGAAAATTCCGAAATGCTCGCCAACCGCATCAGCAACATGCGCGAACGGATAGGAGGCTGCCCGTAACAGTCCGCCCGGCCGACGATACCACGCAGCCGGATCCTGGGCGATTCCGGTATCGATCTCGGTCAGGCCTCCCAGAGTGCTTGCCATGACGATTCCAGCCTCGCGGAAAACAGAGGAATCGTAACCGGAACTCGCCATTGCATCCTGAACCGCCATTACGGCGAGCTGATCGGTACGCGAAAACCTTTTACTGGAGTGTTCTGCCAGAGGCGGCAAGCCCCGGACCTGGGCGATCGACCCATCGAAGCCGGGATACACGTCGTCTTTTGTACGCTCCAGGCAGCTCTTCCCCGCCAACATGCCAGCCTGAAAGCAGTCCAGCCCGATGCCATAAGGGCTGACCACACCGACACCAGTAACGACGAGGGTTTTGTGGATATCAGTCAATCGAGCCGCCCGATCAAGATGTTAAAGAAAATTCAATCACCGATCGAGATCGATCGTCAACGGGCTCTCGGCATTCAGGGGGCCTTGCATCAATCCTTAACGCGCAGACTCGGCAGAAGATTTTCTTGCGACTAACAGAATGTGAGCCAAAGGCAAACGATTCTTGAAAGGGTGCTCTTCCAACTGCATACCGGCGTTCTCCAGCACGCTGCGGTAGTCGGCGATCGACAGTATCGTGGGACGCACACCGGCACCGCTGGAGGCGAAGATCAGCCGCTCGAAGGCCATCGTGATCGTGGACCTGACACCGCAATCCAGATCATGGACCCGAATGGCCAATATTCCCTCGGGCGCGAGGGCCGCACAACAACGCTCGAGCAGAGCCGATTGCTCTGCGGCGGTTAAGAACTGCAACACGTCCATAAGTAAAATCAAACCGGCTTGCGGAAGCTCGAAATGCCGAACGTCGGCAACGATCACGTCTGCATTGAAGTTGCCGAGTGCTTGGCGCGCGACAGCGATACGATGCGGGTCCAGGTCGCAACCCACCAGGCGCCGGCCGTTTTCATTGTATGCGGCAAAAATAAGTGCCATGCCGTATCCGCACCCAAGGTCTACCACCGTTCCAGATCCCAGGTTTTCGGCGGCAAGCAATTCGAAGATCCGGTCGAGTCGGAACTTCCATCGCACGAAGCTGCGAGCCGTTCGCGAACACCGGGCAAACCTCCCTTTCACAAAACGGACGCGCTCTCGCAGCGCTGGGTCGGCGAACGCCTCAGAGTTGAGATGGACGACAATCGCGGTGACCAACGCCCCGATCCCGCCGAGGAGTACTCCGAGTGCCACGCTGCCGATCACCCAGATGAAAAGTTGTTCCTTAGTAATATGATTGCGCGCAGCGGCCAGCGCGGATAGATTCAGCCGCTGGAATGAGCCATTGCGAAGCAAACATCCCAGTTCTACGGATGCGAAAATGATCAGGGGCTGGAACAGGGGATTGTTAATGAAGGTGCCGGCTACGGTCAGCGGCTTATTCAGTTTGAAGAGTAGAGCTACCCCAATTGCGGCTAGCGTTTGAAGCCCATAGATGGGAACGATGCCGATGAAAATTCCCAGGAACACCGCGGCGGCAGCGCGACCAGGATCCAGCCTCTCCTTCAACAACAGGGCCGCAAAATCCCGAGCTTTAGACTGAAATCGTCGGATCACCTCGTGGCCTTTCGTCCACAAACAGCCTGCGCCGCCACTGCTCGCGCACGATCTGCCGGCCGTTCCGTGTAACGAACGATTCGTGTCACCTGTCAGGCTCCGAGAAAACGAAATGCCAGTGACCAGAGACAGACACGCACGGTGTCTCGTACCGGCTTCATCTTGGAGCGCTTCCGGCCATCATCGTAGATCGTACGGACCGGAGCCTGTGCGATGGTACAGCCGGACCGGGCCATCTTGATCAGGATCTCCATCTCGAGTTCGTAGCACCTGCTACGCAGTTTGGCCCCATTCAACTTGTCCAGGCGGAACAACCGGAAACCACTTTGACTGTCGCGTATCTCCCAGCCGACCAGCGCAGAAGCGAGCCGGCTGCCGATCGTGTTCGAAAAATAGCGGGAGCGGGGCATGAGGGCCCGATCGAAAGAGCGCGCACCGATCACCAGATCAGCTCCGGTCTCCTGGGCGACGCGAATGAGGACCGGGATATCCTCCGCAAAATGCTGGCCGTCGCCATCGAGGGTGATGACATGGGTAAAATTGTGGTCGCGCGCAAAGGCAATGCCGGCGCGCAAAGCGGAGGCCTTGCCGGTATTTTGGGGCAATCTCAAACAAGTGGCACCCGCAGCCCGGGCAACGTCTGCAGTCCCGTCGCCGGAACCATCGTCGACGACAACCACCTCCGCGACGTGTCGCCTGGCCTCCTCCACAACTCTAGCGATGTAAGGGGCCTCGTTGAATGCGGGAATTAGGGCGCAGATTCGCATGCCGTCGATTGCAGAGTTCCACCGGCATCTTCACGTGGACCGGCCAGAACGAATTGGAATCCTCGCTCTCTGAGCTCGTCGATGACTCGAGGCAAGGCTTCCAGCATGGCATCCGTCCCGCCAGGCAAACGATCGTGCAGCAGAATAATGTCCCCGCTGGCCGCTTTGCTCAAAATTCGCCGGGCAAGAACGCTGGAATTCGCTGTGAGTGTATCACGCGTCCGAATGCGCCAAGAAATGTACTCCAACCCGGCATTGTCGAGATAAGGCGCTAGAAGCGGGTGGCGCAGCCCCACCGGCGAACGGAAAAGGCGCGGCCGGAACCCACAGATGCGACCGATGCTCTCAGTACAGCGCTCAATCTCAGCCCGCAGACGACCCGGCATCAGAAAGCAGAATAACGGATAGTGTGACCACGTGTGATTGCCGATCAAATGCCCTTCGGCCCAAGCCCGGCGCACAACCTCCGGATGCTGGTCGGCACGTTGTCCGATCACAAAGAATGTTGCCTTCACGTCCTTCTCGCGCAAAAGATCGAGCAATCTGGGCGTATCCACCGGATCGGGGCCATCGTCGAACGTCAGGGCCACGCAGCGGCCGCCAGCGACCCGCGACCGGTTAGCAACCAGCCATTGATTGCGTGGGTGAAACAACAAATAGACGATGGAGAGTGTAGTGGCACCCAGAATCAGGAAGAAAAGTCGAAGAAAGCCGAAGGTATAGAGCAGGGCCAGCACGGCGCTGATTAAAAAAATGACCGAGAAAAAGACTACCGACCTCACCATGCCGTTGTCCCAGGCTCCGCGGGGAACTTTGCAGAGATACGAATCGCCATCTTAGCATCGGCTCGTTCTTGGGAAAGGATGGTGGAGTTTCTGCGATCAGGCCAAAACCATCCAGGAGATCTTCAGCCTGCGCTGATGTTCGGACCGAACCGCCTATTAATTAAGAGGCAGAGGACCAATGCAACCGAGAGGATCCGCGCCGAAGCGACTGTGCCCGTGATTACAACCCGCAAGCCTTCGCGTTTCCCAGGCAATCACCCACAACGTGAGCGTAGTCCGCGATGGCGATTTCCGGATCGGCAATGTCCGGATGCCATAATTTTTCCCACTCGAAGCAAAAGAAGCCCTTGTATCCGATGGACCGGAGAGACTCAATCTGGCGCTGAATCGGGACGTTACCGCGGCCCGTCAGAACGTACTTACGGTCTTCTCCGCTGCCGACCGAATCCTTGAGATGGGTGTGGCGAATCCAGCGTCCGAGTTCCTTGACGGTAAACTCAGGATCCTCGCCGGCGGTGGCGAAAGTGTGGTGGGCATCCCACAAGAGCCCGACATGATCAGAGTCAGCTCTGTTCAAAACATCCTTCAGGCTCGATGACGCGGTGAAATGGTCGTGCGACTCGATGATGACCGTCACGTTCCGCGGTCCGGCGTAGGTGCCCAGTTCGTGCAAGCCAGCAGCGACGCGCGCCTTGGTAGCATCGTCCGGGGCGGGACTCTTGTCGGAATCGGCCTTGCCCCCGAACACACGGACGTACGGCGCGTACAGGGTCTGCGCAAGGTCAATGAAGCGTTTTGCGTCAGACAGCTCCTTGGCGCGTTTCTCGGGATCTTCGACGTACATTTGTGCAGAGCTGCTGACGCACGCGATTTTCAAACCGGCCGCCTGAATCTGCTCTTTGGTCTGCGCGATTCGATCGGGCGCGAAAGTAGGATCCGTTGGCAAGTCCAGCTTGCCCATCAGGCCGCGCAGTTCGATCGCAGAAAAACCGTGCTTCGAGGCAAAATCCAGAATCTTCGGCCATTCCCACTGCGGGCAGCCCAGGGTTGAGAAAGCCAAGGGGATTTTCGCACCCTTGCTTTCGGCCCAGGTTTTAGGCGCGAACAAAGCGGCGGAGAGCAATGTAACGAACTCGCGGCGAGTGGTCATAGGAAGATCCAGAAGCAGCCGGAAACTGCTGATGAAGGATTTGCGTTGATCCGGAGAATTTTAAGCCCATCTTCAGGATCAACCAAATATTTCGCAAGCGGGATGGATTGCTTGGATTATATTTCAAGACAAGCCTGCGAAAAGACGGAGGAGGTTGCGGCAACCTTTACCGGCGGCCGCCATTCTTGAGGTTCTTTTCCTTCTCGTCCAGGAGGCGGCAGATTTCGCGGGTCAGGGCCACGAGCTTCTCAGGGTCCTGTTCGACCGCCGCTTGCTCGCAAAGCTGCATCCACTCTTCTTTGCCTTCTTCGTCGATCATTGCAGGAGATACCACTTAGAGTGCCTTTCAAGGAGAGTCTAATTTCCCATCCCATGTTTTCGAAATCAAACGGGTGTTCTACTGATATTTTGTCGGCTTGTAAGGGAAACCCTGACAAAGGCCATCAATCCGGCACTGAACCGTGGATAATAGGCAGTGGTCTTGAGACACGGCCAGATGCCCGAACCTGCCCACAAAGAAACCATCCTTTACGCCGACAACACCGAGGCCCAGCTTTCCGCCCTGTCGCGCGTTCTACGGAATGCCGGCTTTCAGGTTCTCGAGGCCCGAACCGGCCGCCAAGCCCTCGAGATGAGCACCACCGGCCCGGACCTCATTGTGCTCGACGTTAACCTTCCCGATATCTCGGGAATCGAAGTCTGCAAACGAATCAAGGCCAATGAAACGATGGCGCGCACTCCTGTTCTGCACGTTTCCGCGACTCTCATAAGCACGGAAGCGCGCGTGGCGGGCCTGGAGGGCGGCGCGGATGCCTACTTAAGCCAGCCCATCGAGCCGCAGGAGTTAATTGCGACAGTGCGGGCGCTCCTGCGGGTACGAACAGCAGAAGAGCAGCTTTGGAAGTCCCAGATTCAGTATCGGTCCTTTTTCGAGGCGAATCCGCTCCCCTGTTTTGTGTTCGATACCTCTGATCTCAGGATTCTCACGGTGAATGCCGCCGCAGTTCAGCACTACGGGTACACCCGCGAAGAATTTGCCACGATGCTGCTGGGCGAACTCCTCCTGCCGGAAGAGCAGTCGGCATTTCTTGCCGCTTTGTCAGAGAACACCGCCGCCATGTCAATTCCGCGCACATGGAAGCACAAGATCAAGAGCGGCAAGCTGATTGACGTAGAAGTAATCTGGGCGCCGCTGGAACTCAACGGCAAGAATGTGCGCCTGGCCATCGTGCAGGACATCACCGAGAGGTTAGCTCTGCAGGTGGCGCAGCAACATGAGGAAATCCGTAGCCTCCTTCTTCATCGCGCTTTGCAGGCGCAAGAAGATGAACGGCGGCGTATCGCTCGTGAACTGCATGACGAATCCGGTCAATTGATGACTTCCCTTCTGGTCGGCCTGCGCAGCCTGAGCGACGCTCGTCGCCTGGCCGACGCCAAGGAGCAGGCCAAGCGCCTGCGCGAAATCGCCTCAGAAGCGATAAACGAAATTGGAAGGCTGGCTCGCGGGCTTCATTCGAGCGTCCTCGACGATCTCGGGATCGAAGCCGCATTGCGCCGCTTCGCCGATGAGTTCTCCAGTGCGCACGGCATCCAGGTGCATCTCGACATGTCCAGAGCCAGGTTTTCGCAGTTCAGCCGGGACGATCAAATCAACGTTTATCGCATCGTGCAGGAGGCGCTCACCAACGTGGCGCGCCATGCCCAGGCCCGGCACGTCGACATTGAATTTCACAGTTCTGCTACGGATTTGCATGTGACAATCCGCGACGACGGCCGTGGCGTCTCCGGCATGAGCGGAACCTCTTCGCGGCATCTCGGCGTTGAAGGCATGCGCCAGCGGGCGGCTGGCCTTGGTGGGAATTTGGAGATTACTTCTCCGGCGACCGGCGGCACCGAAGTGCGGCTGCAGCTTCCCAGCCAGCGGTCCGCCGGCAGAAGCACGGTTGCGGTCTAAGGCTAATGGCCAAGAACTCAAAGATTCGCGTCCTGATCGCCGATGATCATGCCATTCTTCGCTCCGGCCTCCGAATGCTTATCGACGCGCAGGCCGACATGACGGTCGTGGGAGAGGCCGAGAATGGTGACGAGGCCATTCAAACCGCGAAACAAACCCGGCCCGACATCGTTATCCTTGACGTCACCATGCCAGAACGCGGCGGATTGCACGCCATTTACGATATTTTGAGGAACAATCCTGACACTCGGATTCTGCTTCTCACCATGCACGAAGAGCTGGCCTACATGCGCACCGCTCTCAGTGCCGGCGCTTCCGGTTATGTGCTCAAGAAAAGCGTCGACGCCGACTTGCTGTCCGCTATCCGGGCAGTCCACAAAGGACGCACATACGTCGACTCGGAGTTGGCCTCGGAGTTGATCCAGCGCGCCCTGCCGGAGCGGAACCGTTCCGGAGCAAAACCGACGGACATGCTGAGCGAGCGCGAACTGCAGGTGCTGAAATTGGTGGCCGAAGGATTCAGCAGCCGCGAGATCGCGCAACAGATCTTCGTCAGCGTTAAGACCGTCGAGACCTACAGGGGCCGCTTCGCGGAAAAGCTGGGTCTGACCTCCCGGGCTGACATCGTTCGATACGCGCTGGAAACCGGCCTGCTCTCAACCGACAAGTTTAGCCTGCCTAAAGAGAGGTAGATACTCCAGGCCTGGTCAGGGGTGTCCTGTATTGAAGATGACAATTCGACACTTTACCTTTCGAGTTGGCCAAGGCAGTGTTACTTTCTCCCTTACAGAAACGCATTATCGAACTCTCTTCCGCAATCCTCGCGACAAATGATGTCGATGAGTTCAACCGGATGGCTACGGAACTGAAGTCGGCTCTCCACACGCACATCGAGGGGCTAAGGGACATGATTTCTAAGGCGAAGGAGCAGCTCGCCACGAACGATCTCCCCTCTGCAACCTCGGATTTTCCGAAACCTGAATAACCATCAGCAAAGAACGCCATCGCGTAATTAGCGGATAGCCGTCGGCGTCTTTACATCCTTGCAGTCGCCTTAACCCCGTATTTCCCGGCAAATTGGCGCTCAATTTCTTCCAGGCTGCGATCTTTGGTCTCCGAGACACTCCTGTATACGAAGATCAATCCCGCCAGGCACACTGCAGCGTAAAACCAGAATGCGCCGGAGATTCCGATGCTGCCCAGGATGAAGGGAAACGTGAACGTCACCAGGAAACATGCAATCCACAACGATGACACGGCAATCGCTACGGCGCGGCCACGAACCCGCGTGGGAAAGATTTCAGCGATCAGGATCCACGTAACCGGCGCCAGCGTCAGCCCATAGATCGCGATGGCGGCCAGCGTGAGGGAGAGCGGCAGCCACCCTTTCATTCCGAAGTGGTAGGTAATGGCAATCGCGACGTGTAGCGTGCCAATTCCTGCGCAGCCCAGCAACATCAGCGGACGGCGTCCGTACCGGTCGACGAGAGGGAAGGCCAGGATGTTCGAGATGAGCGCGATCACACCCGTAGCCACGATGTTTAGCAGGGTATCGGTAACGCCGTAGCCGGCACTGCGATAAATCTCTTCCGCGTAGTTGAACAGGACATTGATGCCCACCCACTGCTGCAAAGCGGCTAAAACGACCCCGATGACTATGATCTGCGCAATTCGCGGATGCAGAAGGTCGCTCCAGGTAGCCGCTTCAGAATCGGCGATCGTCGACTGAATGTCCTCTAGCTCAAAGGTCGCATAGGCATCGCCTCCGACCCTCGCCAGCGTGCGGCGGGCACCTTCGGGCTTGCCATTGGCGACCAGCCACCGGGGGCTTTCGGGCAATAATAAGGAGCCAATCAGGAAGACCAGTGAGGGCACGGCCACGGCACTGAACATCCAGCGCCATCCAGATTGGCCGTTCCACGACAGCCGGATAAACTCCGCAGTCGCCGCCGCCGGCACCTTATCGGCGATCAGATAGTTTGCGATCTGAGCCGCAAGCACTCCCACAGCGATCCCAACTTGATTGATGGCTACAAAACGTCCGCGCCATGCCGTCGGACTGATTTCCGCAATATAGGTCGGCGACACATTGGAAGCGACGCCGATCGCGACTCCTCCCGCGATGCGGAAGGCGATGAACTGGCTAAACGAAAATGACCAGCCGGTCGCAAGCGAGGAAGCGGTAAACAACGCAGCCGAACCGATCAGCAGCACCTTTCTGCCGTAACGGTCGCTGAGAACGCCCGACATAAGCGATCCGAGCAGGCAACCGACCAGCGCACAGCTGTTCGCCCATCCAATCAGTTCTTCGCTGGAGAGGCGGAAATATTTTTCATAAAACGGCTTCGCTCCCCCAATCACCACCCAGTCGTAGCCGAACAACACGCCGCCCAGTGCCGCAACCGCGGTTAGTGCGAGCACATATTTCAGGGAAAAATCAGCCGGTCTGGCGGTCGTCACAGCAGGTTCGCGTTCGCCACCCCGCCGTTCGTCCTCAGAAATCAAGGATCGCTCCATCTTGAGCGCGCGCCCCGGCGTGGAAGAACGACTCCTGCTTGAAGGGATGTTTGGCGGCTTCCGCCTCATTCACTTCGATGCCCAGGCCCGGATCGTCCGGCGTCAGCCAGTACCCGTTTTCCGTTTTCAAATTGTGTTTCACCACGTCCCAACGCCAGGGAACATCGGCGAGCATATCTTCCTGGATCAGGAAGTTTGGCGTCGCCAACGCAAAGTGCAGCGCGACACAATTCGCGATCGGCCCCAACGGATTGTGCGGCGCCACGCCCATATAGTAAGTCTCGGCCATGGCGGCAATTTTACGCGCTTCAAGCAGGCCGCCGCAGTGGCACAGATCTGGCTGGATCACGTGGCAGGCTTGCAATTCAAAAATCCTGCGGAACTGGTGGCGCGTCACCAGCCGCTCGCCCGTCGCGATTGGGGCACGCACGGCCTTTCGCACTTCGGCCAACGCCTCGATGTTTTCACACGGCACCGGCTCTTCGCAGAAAAACGGTTGAAATTCCTCGATCGCGCTGATGTATTGGATCGCCGTGGCCGGGTACGTCCGACCGTGAAAGTCAATCATGAGGTCGATGGAATCCCCGATCGCCAGGCGCAGCTTCTCGATTGCGTTGGCAAACTTCTTCGTGTACGAAGCGCCCATCAGCGGCTCAGAGTACGGGACGCAGACGACTTTGAGCGCCGTGTATCCCTTTTCGATCACTTTGTGCGCAAGATCGACGAGCGGGCCTGGATCGAAAGTGCGATAGACCGAACTCCACTCCCCTCCGCCGAGGTGCGTGTACATCCGGACGCGCTCGCGCACGGCACCGCCGAGCAGCTTGTAGACCGGGACATTCAGCAGCTTGCCGAAAATATCCCACAGAGCCTGTTCGATCCCGCTGATGGCGCTCATTCCCACGACGCCTTCACGAAAGAACGCACCTCGATACATCTTCTGATAGAGATGTTCGATCCGAGTGGGATCCTCTCCGACCAGCAGAGGCGTCAAATCTCCGATCGCGCCCACAACGCCGCGCGTCTTCATCTCGAGGCTGGCTTCGCCCCAGCCGTAGAGGCCCGGCTGGTTGGTCTCGACTTTGACCAGGATCCAGTTCCTCTGATCCGCGTTGACCACAACGTGTTTGACACTCGTGATCTTCACGTTCCCTGCGGGCGCCGAACTGTCCAGTTGCTCGGACATAACAGCCTTCGAGCCATCCATTGTTATGCCTCCTCAGTCGTAACCGCGAAGATGGCCAGGTGGTTTGCGCCCGTAGTCGCGCGGCAGCGAATTGCCGCCAGCTCTCTTCGTTCCAGTGAAATCGACCATAACAGAAATTGATACTGTTCCCGCGCCTCATCCCGCGTGAACTGGAGCGCCGGTTGAGCGACGGTCGCAATCGGAGAGATTCTGCTTGTGCCCGCGATGCAATTCGCCTGGGCGCACTCCATTCCCTGGCGCACCGGCAACACGGTTTTCTTCCCTCCGTTGAACTCCACGGTGTATTCGGCAACAGCGTCGCCGCGCGTGCCTATCGCAGGATATCCGAGCGGAAACGTGACCTGCCCAAGAATATGGAGCCGTTGCGCGTTGCGGTGGACTGGAATCACCAGCTCTGTGCCGGTAACGATCAACGGCCGCACATACTCCTCGACCACCGGAAAACAAAATTGGACACCCGCGATCTCGACTTCGCGATCCTGCCACAGCCGGAAGCGCCGTCCGCTTCGCTCCCATTGGCCTTTGGCATAGCCGGCCGAGCCCCAGAAGGCCTCAAAGTGCTTTTCAAGCGAAGTCCAGGCCTGGCGCTGCATTTCGGAATCAGCCATGGGCTGGAGATCTACGGCACTGCACTTTCCTGAACCCAAGAACGGCATTGAGCGCAGGGGAAGGACCTTCGGTGCCTTGTCCGGAGGGCGCGTGATCAATTCATGCTTGCCGGCGAACAAACCGGCCAGCCTCGAGTAGATCGGCTCCCGAATCTCCCGTGTTTCGGTCACTACCCCGGAATTCAACGTGCCGTCTACGTTCATCGACCAGTCTTTGCGCGTGAACTGCGGATAATCGTTCCAATCGAAGAACATGTATCCTGCAACGCGACCGGCGTTCACCTGGTCGAGCAGTGTGTCGAGATATCGCTCGTGGAACAGATCGCCATTCCCCAGGTCTTCCCATCCCCACTCACTGAAAGTCAGCGGCTTGCTCGCACCGAACTGTTCGGGAAGCTTCAGGAATTTGTCCTCGGAAAACCCGTACGCGTGCCAGTCATAAAAATCCATCTCCGAGTCGTCGAAGAGTTTCTTGGCTTCGGGCGGGTCGGCGTTTTCATGCGCCATTGAGACCGGGCGTTGTAGCGGGTCAATCTGCTTGCACAGCGCCTTCGCCTCCTTTAAATAGCTGACGGTGAAGTAGCTCTCGTTTCCGAGGAACCAGCACATCACCGACGGGGAATTCCAGTCGCGCCGGATATTGCGCGCCAGCACGTCAAGCCCGAGATCGATGAACGACCGAGGACACTTTCGGAAATCCGCCCACCAGTATCCCGGCTCCTCGCTCACCAGCAGGCCCAGACGATCGGCGAGTTCAATAATGCCGCGGTCATGGGGAAACGGCTGCAGCCGGACGAAGTTCGCCCCCATCTTCTTAATACCGCTCATGTCGCGCTCTCGTTGCGCCGGCGTCATCGTGAAGCCCTGGTCCTTCCAGAGCTCCATGCGGCAGAGGCCGCGCAGCGCAATCGGCTCGCCGTTCAGCTCGAAACGCGTGCCGCGAATTCTGACCTGCCGAAAGCCCGTCGCGCACTGCCAATGATGCTCACCCGCATCGGTCCTCGCAGCCGCTTTTACTTCGTAGAGGTTCGGTTCATCCGGAGACCATAGGGCAGGCGCATGAACCGCGAACTCGAGAGCGATCTCGTTCATGCCCTTCTTCAGATCGGCTCGAGTATGCGCCTGCGCGACCTCGCTGTGCCCATAGAGCAGCGACAGTTCCACTTCACACGAACTCGCCGATCTCGAGTCGAGCAAAACGATTGGAAAACACGAAGCGGTCGAGAAGTTATCGCTCAGTTTGTACCCGAACCGCACGTTCTCAATAAAGGCTGACGGCCGAATTTCCGCCCAAACATCGCGGATGATGCCGCCATAGGTTTCCCAACCAACCGTGACTCCGAACGACAGCGCGTCTTTCCCGAATCCGTCTGGGCCGGGACAGGCGTCAACAATCTCCACCTCGATGGAGTTCTCGCCTTCCTTGGCTTGGGCAGTGAAATCGAATTCGTGCGGGACATACGGAACCATCGTTCCCATGGCGGTTCCATTGATCCACACCCGTGCGTAGTAGGTGATGCCTTCAAAGTGCAAGACTGCGCGTTCCTGGGGGGAGAGCCGGGACAAGAGAAAGGAACGCTGCAGCCGGTAAAAACCGTGTGGCCGCAAAGAAGAAGGAACGACCACGCTCTCGATCTGTTGACCGTGCGCGGACAAGTGCCAGGAGCCATTGAGTGTAACCAGAGCGGGAGCTACGCGCGATTGCGTCTGGGGCATTCCAGGAGGCTCGTGGTGCCAAAAAATAACGCGCTCACACTTAGTGCGCGAACGTTCCGGGCATGATCTTACTCTCGCCGGATTTCGTCACCATTGCAGCCGATCGGCTGCTCAATTCCGGTTCAAGCAGTTTTCCGGTGAGTTCCAGAATGAAGCTGTTCGCGCGCGTCGTCGTGAGCTTGCGAATCAAACCTTTGTCGACCAGGCTGCGTACTGCCCGGTCATGGATTTCCCGCCCAACGCGGCGGGTCGATGCTGTGTACAGCTTGACCTCGTTCTCGCGCATCGTTCCCCGCTTCTGCAGACATGCAAGGATCCGGTTCTCATGCGCAGCCTGTTTCGGGTCAATATCGGAACTGGATCTTCCAAGATGCGTAATCATGTGCAACTCCTGCAGGAAGATTCCCGAGCATCGCCGCTTGCCTGTGCCCCTTTGCAGTTCGAGTGTGCGCTCCCGCCACCCCATCGACCGCAAGTGTTGCATTTAGAACGTCAGCTTCAAGGCTCCTTGCATCACGCGCGATGGATTTTGCGTGTAATAAATCAACCCGAAATTCGCTCCTGCCGAAGTGTACGGATACGGCTGACCCAGACTAGTCCGGTTAAATGCGTTAAACATCTCCCAGCGGAACTGCAGCCGGTACCTCTCGGTAAATCGCAGGTTCTTGCTCAATCCAAGATCCCAGTTGTTTTGCCCAGGTCCGAAGAGCCCAGGATTTCTGCCAGTATCGCCGGACGAACCTTGCGGCGGCCCGGCTGGATCAAAGTCGCTCAGATCGAGATAGCCCGTCAGCCCGCCGTTCAGAGGCTTCAGGCCCCCGATTCCAGGGTGCGTGTGGCCATGCGTCACCCCAGGCGCATACTGCCCCCAGTCCGATCCCGCCAACTGCCACGAAGATGTGCATCCGCAATAGATCGTGAACGGAACGCCTGACTGCGCCCGGAAGATGCCGCTGATTTGCCAGCCACCCAACGCCATCCGCGCGGCACGGTTCCATCCACCCGGCGCTGGAGTTTCATACACAAAATTCAGCACCAGCACCTGCGGGATGTCGATGTAGGAATTTCCGCGATTGCAGGACGGACACCGCGGATCATCGAAATATCCGCCGTTGATGCCCGTTCCGGTGGATGCCAGGTCGATGTTGTGTGAATACGTGTAATTTGCCGTGAACTGTAGCCCATGATCGAAGCGCTTCTCGAGCGTGAATTGCCCCGACTGGTAGTTGGCGGTCCCCGACGAGTAGTAAGTGTCGACTGTGCCGAAGTTCTGGTAGGTGCGCACGTTGGAAGTCACCTGAGGACAGGTCGGACTGACCGGGCCACAAATCGGGAGCCCGGGATTGGTTTCATTCTGATAAGACTGGTGGTCCGATTCGCTCGCGACATACGCCGCGCGCGCCAGCCAGTGCCCACCGAACTGATGCTCGACGCTTGCGTTCCACGTGTAGGTCCGGCCGTCGGTGTAGTGCCGGTCAAATGCTGTCTGGATTGTGATCGGTTCAAATGGAGCAAAGTTAAAGTTGCTGGGCGGGACAGCCCCCGGGCTGGCAAATGGCGGAAAAGGATCCGTGCCGCCGGTAGGAGCGTAAGCGCTCCAGGGATTGTCGAACGGAATGATTCCGACCGTGTACGGATTGTTGTTGATCGTTCCCGATGTGCCGGTGCCCCAATTAAAAGAGGGGCTGAATGGCGCAAGCTCCGAGGCGTGATTCCACGACGAGTAGTCGATTGGCGTTGCATACGCACCGAAGGCCGCGTGGAATGACGTATTGGGGAGGGCTTTTGGCTGCCATGCAATTCCCACGCGCGGATCGAAAAACCGTTTGTAGTCGCTCGGCGTTCCCGCCGACGGAACCCCAGAATCGCCAGGAAACAGCATTCCGGCCGGAGCATTCGGATAGCGCGTGCTCTGCGCACCGGGAACGAAAAACGATATGCGACCGCTCTGCGCGACGGGCGCGATCCACGGCTCGTACCGAAGACCGAGCGATATCGTCAGGTTCGGTTTCACCTTAATCTGATCCGCAACATAGGGCGCAGTCATCCATGCATGCACGACCTCTGAGGCTCCGCCGTCCTGGTAAATCGATGCCATGTCGCCCAGCAGGAAGTCTGAGAAGCCATTGCCGGTAAACTGCCCCTGCGGCCCGCCGCCGAACCCGATAATCGGGAGCGCCGCCCAATCCGTATCCACGTACCAGTACTGCCGCAGCACGTCAATCCCGGCGACGAGCAGGTGCTTGCCCTTCGAGATGCTTATGTTGTCGGAGAAGCTCCACGTGTAGCGATTGACGCCGTTGAAGTTCTGCCAGTTTCCCGGGAAGCCGCCGGAACTCTGGTACCCGCCATTGATCGTCAGCCCCTCAATCGAGCAATCCGGAACGGCCGTCTGATCCGCGATCTGGATGAACTGGGAAAAGCAGATTCCCTTCCCATTGATCTTCAATCCGCTATTGCTCGTGTCATACATCCGCGAGTACGCGACGGTAAAGTTGTTCACTACGTGCGGAGAGAGCGTCCAGGTCCACGTGCCCGCGTAGCTTTGCCAGTCGACAATCCACGACCGGTTCGAAGCAACCGCGTTTCCTCCGCTGTACGCCGGCTGCGTGAAGAAGTTATCGAACGAACGGCCCGAGATGCGATGATGCGCGCTCAGGTTATAGTCCGCGCGGAAGGTGTACTCGTTGAACTTCGTCACCGTCGGATAGCCCGCGCCCAGTATGCTGCCATACTGATTCAGAGTAGACAGATTGCCCTGAATGGCTTTGGCGAGTGCAACAGCGCCGGGGCTATACGTCGTCGGATCGACCTGGTTGTTCGGATAGTAGCAGCGAATCGAAGTATTAGGAGGCGCGCTACAGCCACCCTGTGCGGTTCCGGGGATGAGCTGCGTGGGATCATAGCCGCCCTGGGGAAAGCCATTTTGATTCGCTATAAAAATCTGGTCCGTTGCGCCGGTCGAGCCCCGATCGAGACAAAGCCCTGACGCATCGAATCCACTCTGGCAATAAGCCGAGAAGTCTCCGCTGTTCAGCATCGCCGGCGTCCACATGAAGCCGTTACTCGGGGCATTGAAAATGCTCTGCCGCGTCCCCTGGTAGTTGCCAAAGATAAACAGCTTGTCTTTGACGATCGGACCGCCCATCGATCCGCCAAACTGATGGCGATGAATCTGGTTCGTCAGGTGCGTGAAGTAATCTGCCGCATTGAATCCGCCAGTGCGGTAGAACTCGAACGCATCTCCGTGCCAGCTATTGGTTCCCGACTTCGTCACAATACTGACCACGCCGCCCGGCGCAAATCCGTAGCGCGGGTCGAAGTTGTTGCCGATGACGGTGAATTCCTGCGTGGCGTCCGGATTTGGAAACGGCGCGGCCGCCAACTGGTAGTTGTCCATGTTGTAAGCGCCGTCCAGCAGGTAAAGCGTGCTGCCCTGCCGTCCCCCATTGGTAGACGCCGCCGTTTCCGTAGGGAAGGTCGTATACGTCTGGACGCCCTGCCCCGGAATACCGGCAAACAGATCGACCGTGCCCGGGGCGAGCAGCACGAGCGATGCCGGATTGCGCCCGTTTAGCGGCAATTCGTCGATCGCAGTTTCTCCGATGGTCTGGCCAAGTTCTGCTGTCTCCGTATGCACCAGCTCCGCTCCGGCCTGCACCGAAACTGACTGGCTCACCTGGCCGGGCTCGAGAGTGAAATTGACGCCGGCGTTCTGCTCCGCGACCAGCGTATAGTTTTCTTCCCGCTTGGTGCTGAATCCTTCCTTTTCGACCTTGATGGTGTACACACCGGGAATCAACTGAATCATGTTGTAGGCGCCCGAACTGTTGGTGGTGGCTACGGTTTCCACTCCTGTCGCCTGGTTCGTCGCCGTAACCCTCGCACCCGTGACCACGGCCCCCTGGGAATCGGCGACGGTACCGCCAATGTTGGCGCGTCCCGTCTGCCCCCAGACGAGATTTGCCGAAAACAAAGCGATGCTCCCGGTAAGCACCCCGAGCCGGAATGCCCTTCCACTGCGGAAGCGTCCCCATCGGGTCCAGTTCTCAAATGTCATGTGGAAATGCCCCTTTCCGCGACATCGCGCCCCAAGGCGCTAATCTCCGACTTTCCCATCCGCCTCAAGGCTGAGACGGCTGCCGGGCAAGGTAGTATGGTCATCATATGACTGTCAAGAGGAAATTCTGCCGGCGTCCGTAATACGGACAAGCGAGAATCACTTCAGCCTTTTTTCTTCGGCCCCATCCAGGGGTTCGCATTGCCGGTGATCCCTTCGGATAGCGCGCTGATCCGCATCCAGCCAGTTCTGACGCACGGAAATCGGTGTTACCATGACAAGGCACGAGCGCACGAAATTCCCCTCAACTGCGTATGATCCCGCGCGAATCACTGCACGACAAAGTTGTCCGCCACCTCGCACTCAAGATCGTCGAGGGTGGATTGACCACGCTGCCCAACGAGACCGATCTGGGCAAGGAGTTGAACGTCAGCCGCTCCATCCTTCGCGAGTCCATCAAGGTGCTGGCGGCAAAGGGACTGGTGCAGGTTGGCCCTACCGGCACTCGCGTGCGCCCGCGCCGGGACTGGAACCTGCTCGACCCGCGTCTGCTCGAGTGGATCTCAGAGTTCGGAACGGACAAGCATTTTTTCGAGAACCTATGCGAACTGCGCCTCGCATTCGAACCCAAAGCCGCCGAACTCGCCGCCCAGCGCGCTACTTCTGACGATCTCAAGGAGATCGAGGCAGCGTGGGAAGATATGCACCTTTCCAGCAAAGACCGCGAAGCCTACAACGCCGCCGATCTTCGCTTCCACGAAGCCATTCTTCGGGCCTGCCACAATGAGCTTTTCTGGCAGGTGGCGAGCGTCACCCGCATCTTCTTGCGCGTCAGCTTTTCCATCACCTCGGTTGCCCGCCGGCATTTCTCCGCGTCGCTGCCCAATCACAAGCTGATTATGGATGCCATCGCCAGCGGAGACGGCCCTGCCGCCAGGAAGCACATGGAAGATGTAATCGGCATCGCGACCCGCCAGATCAAGAGCGTAGCCACGCATCACGAAACCGAGACGGCAGAGTCAACGGGTAAGCGAAGCAACGGAAATCGGACGAGCCGCCGTCGCCGCGACTGAACACATTCCCCCCAGCCACGACCAGACAAAAAAGCGGCACCCACATGGCGTGGATGCCGGCTAAAAGATCGCTGTCTTGAATGCTGTCCCAGCGGCCCGCCTTCGTTTAAGCTGAGGGGACCGCTACGAATCGCCTTCCGCGCGATCAGAACTTCAATACTCCGGAAACCTGCAGTACTCGGGGGGTATTTCCCTGGCCGTTGATATGCCCGAAATCCGAGTTCGTGCCGGGACCATAACTGTCCAAGCTTCCGAATGTTACGCGGTTCAGGACGTTGAATGCGTGGCCCTCAAGCGTAAACGAGTAACGCTCCCTGAATCTGAACTCCTTCGCCAAACCAATGTCCTCGTTGTACCAGGCAAAGCCCCGAGTATTGATCGTGCGAGGTGCATTCCCCAGCGTGAAGGGCGCCGGTTCCGAGAACGCGAGCGGGTTCAGGTAGGTGTCGACGTAAGGATTGAACTTTCCCAGCCACTGATTCTTCACCGGAACGCCCGGGACGATGTTCGGGCGCTCTTCGTTATGGAAGAGGACGTTCGGTTGCGGATCGGGAACGTCCACGTTGAACGGCGTACCCGACTGATAGCGCTGAATCACGGAGACTCGCCACCCACCCAGGATGGCGTCTCCTAATCCAGACTGCGGGCCGAACTTCTTGCCTTTCCCAAAGGGAAGGCTGTAAATGTACGCAACGTTTAGGACTTGCGGCGGCAGCGACGCGGACGGGCTCAGTTCGCCTTTGTAGTTAAAGGAATTCTGCGAACCACCATTCGCGTCCAGATATTGGTGCTGCGATTCCCCGGTCGTCAAAAGGCTGGCGTAGGTATAGCTCACTAGTAACGACATGCCATGACTGAACTGCCGCTGCGCCTTCGCCTGCAGAGCGTGATAATGCGCCCAGCCGGAGGTCTGCATCGGCTGGCCAATGTAAAGGTACTGCGGGAAAGGACGCAACGCCTGCGCGACGGTGCCGGTGAAAGTCGGCCACGGATACGGAACGTTGTATTGGGCCGAAATCGCCGGCGTGAGATTCTGCGTCAGCACTTGCCCGAGGGACAAGTATGCCGGGTTCAATTGGTCGATGTTCTCCAGGTTCGAAGAAATATGCGTGGAATTGTTTCCGACGTATCCGACGTCGAGCAGGATCTTTCCCGGCAGGGCTCGCTGCACGTCTACGTTCCAGTAGTAGACGCGGGGCGGGGTTCCGTCTTTAGGCTGGATGTAGCTGATGCTCTGGCCATTGTCGAGCGTCGGATCGATGTTCGGCGGCGGCACGAAACTGGGAAAGCCGTTATCGATATAGAACGCCGGAGTAACGCCGCTATCCGGGGTTGAGAAGCTCGGACGCGCATTGAACCCATCGCTGAATACGCGCGAGCCATTTTCCAGCACATCCCCGGCGGACCCTTCAAAGATGCCGATTCCACCTCTTACAACCGTGGAGTTATCCACCTGGTAGGCGAACCCAAGCCGTGGCTGGAAGAGATTGAAGCGTGTGTTGCTGAAGCGAGTGCAATCACAGTGATACTGCCCGGATCCGGCAAACACCAGCGCTCCGGGAATATTGCCGGCGCCCGGGTTCGGAGCGTTCGGTTCGAAGCTGGAGTAGATATTGTGCTTGATCGCGCGTGTCCAGGGAATGTCGTAGCGCAATCCGAAGTTCAACGTCAGCTTGCGGTTAAACTTCCAGTTGTCCTGGACGTAGGTGCCCATGTACCAGAAATGCGAGGTGATTTCCGACAGCGCATATTGCTGACTGGCATTGTCCACGGCGCCGATCAGGAAGCTGGCGAATTCATTCCCGGTGTTGGTCGGATTATTGGGATCGTTCGTTTCCGCCGTGCTGAAGTTGAACTGCGAGGAACTGATTGGCGTCGTGTTGTCTTGATAGTGCCTGAGTTCGGCGCCGATCTTGAGTGTGTGCTTCCCTTTCACCCAGGAAACGAAATCACTGACCGCGATCCCATTCTCGATAATGCGCTGTCCTGGATCGCCCCAGCCCGCCGGACCGTACTGCCCGAGCCCGAAAGCAGGAGTGATATTCGGAATGTTTGTGATGCCGAGCGTGGTTGCACTGAATGTGCGCGGGGAAGTGTAGAGAGCGTTGTCGCGGTTGTATCCGACGGCGAAATAGTTGAGCAGGTTCGACGTGAAAGTGTGGTTCTCTGCGATGCGCACGATCAGCGAATTGTCCGGCTCTTCAAAACCGATTCCTGTGAACGGAAACTTGTAAACCTCGGTTGGGTAATAAACCTTGTATGGCGACTCGGCGTAGAAGGCATGCAATACGTCCTTTTCGCCCATGTAGTTGTCAATCTTTACGCCCCAGCGATTGTAGTTGTCATCGGTAACGCCGCCGCCCAGAAAGTTGGGCTGCCCATTCTCGTTGTTGTTGAGGTAATTCGTAGGAATGTACGGAATGAACTGTTGCGCCACACTCGTGAAGCGGTTCGGGCAGATGACGTTGAGAACGCCATTGCAACTGAATTGCTGGCGGCTGTAAGTTCCAGTACCCGGGTTATAGGTGGTCGTTGTTGGATCGTAGATCTTCACCTGGCCGTTGTTGTTCGTGAGGCCCGAAAAATCGCCTTGCACCTCCGCCGCTGATGGAATCAACGCTGGGGAGAGTGGCTTCGTCGATGCGAAGCGGAATCCGCTGTAGTATCCGAAGATGAACGTTTTGTCCTTGCGGATCGGGCCGCCGCCGCTGACTCCGAACTCATTCTGCCGCTCGACCGGAACCTGAGGCTGGAACCATCCGGCCGCATTCATCGCATTATTTTCGTTGTACTCGTACGCTTCCCCGTGCCAGCTATTCGTGCCAGACCTCGTATTCAACGACACGATGCCGCCCGGCGTCCGCGAATATTCCGCCGAGAAGTTATTCTGGACCAGCGTGAACTCTGAAATCGCCTCAACCGGCACCGGCTGGTAGCGATAATCACCCGCGACGTTCGTCTGCAACTGCGCGACGCCGTCGTAATAGACCTCGGACGCCAGGGTCTGCCCGCCGTTCACCGTCTGCGAGAAAATCTGCACTTCGCCGGGCTCGCTGAAACTCGAGCTGTTGGTTGGCGCCGTCGCCACGCCCGGCATCAAGTCTGATAGAGCCGTCGGGCTGCGCGGAGCTCCGGCTAGAGCGAGCGGCAGGTCCTCGTAGGTCGCGTTATCGAAACTCGTTCCGTGCTGGGCGCTCTCCGTCTCCAGGTTGACGGTTGAGGCCGTCACCTCGACCGACTCGGTAGACGAACCTACTTTTAAAGTCACTGCCTCGGTCGTCGCCTTGTTGGGCACGACCGTCACGCCCTTCAGCACGGCATCGGCGAAACCGCTGCCCGAGACGCGGAGGGTATACTCACCCACCAGCACGACCGGAAAGACAAATTGTCCGGCCGACGACGTGGTCGTGGTTTCCGCCACTCCCGTCGCGTTGCTTCTCAGTTGCACGGTAGCGTTGGCGACAGCGGCTCCCGTCGGATCTGAGACAGTTCCATTCACGCTGCCACCCAGGGAGGATTGCGCTGCAAGGTTGGCTGTAAGACCGATTGTGGCAAACAACACTAAGGCGACGAAACTGTGTGGGAAAGAGCGGCGATTCGACATTGAATCCTCCCCGGCTCCAGGGCAAGCCGGCTATGCCTTTTTCCTGAACCCCAGTCCAGAATCCTGAGGCCGAAACAGATTTTGGAATCCGTTCCGATATTGCTTCGAATGCCGCATTGTGTAACACAGCAAAAAAATCACTGTCAAGAACTTCGTGAAACGTTTCGATCTGAGAGCAATAACATTTTTAGGCTACTTGCAGGTCGCCCATCATCGAGAGCTAATACAAACCCACTATAGGGGCCGCAAGAATATCGATATTGTTTGGGATTTGCACAGTTTGTTGAATGAATATTTCATCGTGAATCCTGCGTTGTATTGCCCGGATCCGCCTGTCCGGATGACGGATGCAAAGATCAAACCGTTTCGAGACCGATGTCTCGAGCGCATCCTCCAAAATTCCGTTACGCGGACTTATTCGAAAAATGGAACGCCTTCCAACCAATTTGGTGGTAACCTGATGGGCTTTTATGGAACGGGAGAACTCATGAAAAATCGGATCGTTGCGATGTCTCGGCAGCTGGCGCGAGGGAGCTTCCTCGGAGCCCGCAGAATGCCGAAAGCCGCCAGCAGCCTGCTGTTGCTTCCAACCCTTTCCTTGCTGGTCATCGTGGGCAGCGCTGGGCCGGTTCAGTTGAAGAACGCCGGATTCGAGTCTTCCACTCCCGCCGAGTTCTGGCAGGTCGAACCATCCGAGGCCAAGCAAACTTTTTCGATGACTGCCGATCGCTCTCAGACCAAGGAAGGCCAGCAGTCCCTGCTCATCAGCGCCGACCAGCCCGTCGATCTCACACTTCGCCAGGAAATCTTTCTCCCCGTCGGAACGCTCTGGAGGGTGACCGGATGGACAAAGTCAGAAGTTTCCTCGGTCTCCGCCGCGCCTGACGCCTACGGAAACGTTCCGCCACCCGCACCTCGCATCGGCATTGAGGCTGAAGTCGGCACCCAGGGCTTCGGTCAGACCAGCGGGAATTCCAGCGATTGGCAGCAGCACAGCTTCCTGTTCCGCGTGCCCTCCCCCGGCCGTATGACCGTCGCTCTCAACGTATTAAACAAGCAAAGCGGCAAAGTCTGGATCGACGATATCCGTCTCGACCGCGTACCCGAACCTGCAGATACGGAATCAGTGACCATCTCCGACGAGCACCTCAGCAAGGGCCCCATCAACCAAATGCAGGGCGGCCAATTCATGGAACCACTGTGCGACGTGCTGCCCTCGATGACGGCGCAGCAAGTGCAATCGACCAGTTTCGAGGAAGAAACTCCCTGGACCTATTCCTACAAGGCCGCCGTCGATAAGCCCTACCGCCCCTGGTATCCCGATGGCAGCGTGCATGTGGCCGAATACTCTTTCGATACGAACAATCCCTTCAACGGCAAGCGTTCCCAGAAGATTGAACTTCCTCTGGCTCACACCTGGGCCGGCATTTCGCAGGACGGCTTTTACATCGAAGCCGGTCATAGCTATCGTTTGCGGTTGCATGTTCGCGGAGATGGAAGCGTGCCGGTGCGCGCCTCGCTGCACGGAGAAGGAGGCATTGTCGCCGGTCCCGTCTCGCTCGGACGTGGGACCAGCGAATGGAAGGGAGCAGAGGCAGTTCTCACTGCCAAGCGCAGCCTGCAAAACGCTACCCTCACGATTGAGTTTGAAGGGCCGGGAACGCTCTGGCTCGACCGCGTTTATCTCATCGACACCGACGCCGTGCTCGGCCTGTGGCGCCCTGACGTGGTGAAGGCGCTGAAAGCAACCAACGCCGCCATCGTGCGCTTCGGCGGTAGCGCGGTCGAGACCTTCGAATGGTCTGACACCATTGGCAACTGGGACAATCGCGTTCCCTTCCCCGACGATCCCTGGGGAGGCCTCCAGGAAAACTTTGTCGGCGTCGAAGAGTTCGTTCAACTAGTCGAGCATGTGGGCATGGAGCCCTTGATTTGCCTGCGCTGGACTGGACGCACCCCGCAGGACGCCGCCAACGAAGTCGAGTACTTCAACGGCGGTCCTGAAACCAAGTGGGGGCAGATGCGCGCGAAGAACGGACACCGCGAGCCTTACCACGTGAAGTATTGGGAGATCGGAAACGAAGTCGGCGGCGCCGAATATGACGCGTCGCTCACAGGGTTTGGCGAAGCCATGCGCCGCGCCGATCCTTCGATCAAGCTGCTGTCCTCGTATCCCAGCCGCAATATCGTCCGCCTCGCCGGATCCGTTCTCGACTATCTCTCGCCGCACCAGTATTCGGTCGGCGATCTCAACGGCACCGAGGGCGAACTGAAGCAACTGCGAGATTTCATCCAGCAGGACGGCAAAGGAAAAGATATTCGCCTCTCCGTCACTGAATGGAATGCAAGCGGCGGCGACTGGGGCTTGAAGCGCGGCATGCTGCACACGCTCGGCAACGCCATGGTCTGCTCGCGCTACCAGAACATGATGCACCGCTACGCGGACCTGATTCCGATTGCCAACGTCTCGAACTTCTCGCATAGCTTCGCCGGCGGCCAGATTCAGCCCGGCCCGGGAACCTTCTACACCATTCCCGATTACTCGGCGCAGATGCTTTACGAGCGCGCCGCAGGCTCCTATCCGCTGGGCGTGAATCGCAACAACCCGCTATCGTTCTATCTACGCGAGCCGGATCTCGATGCGACCGTAAGCGCGGACGGCAAGACTCTCCGCATCTACGGCGTCAACTCCACCGCGGAAGTACACAAAGTCAGTTTCACGCTGCCCAGGACTCTGGGCACCGCGCAATCGGCGGACGCTTTCGTTGTGGGAGACAGCAACCCTGTACCGGACTCGGAGGCCATGAACTCCGCCGACAACCCGCATCGCGTCTCGACACACACGAAGAAACTTGTGGTGACCGGAAGCAAGTTCGAGTACGGCTTCACGCCATTTTCGATCACCCTGTTGGAGATTGAGCTGGCAAAAGCTCCCACCGCGGCAAAATAACCGCTCCTTCAACAGTCGGGAGGGTATGAGGGGCACGCAGCACGACCTCGGGCGTTGCACGATGCGTGTGGGGTTGCGCACCTAGAGCGAGATTCAGGGTGGCACTTCAGGCGGGAACGGATCCACAGACGCGCAGGGCGGGCGCATCCGAAACTGCGTTTGCTCGATTTCTAATCGAATCCCTCGAGGTCCGAGGTTGCCACATGTCCCGCAGCATTCGAACGCTTTTGTTCGCGGTTCTCGGGCCTGCGCCAACGCATCCCGCCGCTCTCGAATCAAAACCCTGAAATGAAAAGCCCCACTTCCGGCAATCACAGCCAGAAGTGGGGCAATATTTTCCTTCCCTACGCTTTCACGATTTTCTTCGCGCTATTGTCCCAGACTGCGATGCTCTTGTTGAAGTACGAGAAATTCGCAAGGTGGCAGCCGATGGACGTGTTGTTGCCGAAGATCTCGTTTTCTACGACGGGCTTCCGGGTGCGAACGGCATTCCAGAAGTTGGCATGGTGATCGGCCGTGTCGCTGTAACCGGGAGGCGTGGTATAAGCCTCGCCTTGATCCTCGATCTTCCAGTCAAGCGGCTTGGGCTCCGGGTGCTCCTTGTGCCAGTCCTGCTGGTACTGCTCGCGCAGGGCCTTCGGCCAGCCAAAGACCGAGTACCCCTCGGGCTCCGGAGTGATGTTCTCGGGCCGATACGTCAGGGTGTTGTCCTTGATGATGAGAGTGCCCGTGTTGCCATAGAACGCGATGAATTCCCCGCCAGCGTTGTTGAGGTTGCAGCGCACGGTCACGCGGAAGTGGGGATACTCGTACTGCGTCTCGATGAGGTCGGGAAACTCCCGGCCATCTTTGAAGTGGAAGAGCCCGCCGTTCGACATGGCGCGCAGCGGGGCCATGTTCGTGCCCGTGATGAAGTGGATCCCCGAGAGCAGGTGAACGAAGAGATCTCCGCCGAGTCCCTCGCCGTAGTCGGTAAAGCAGCGCCACCGGAAGAAGCGAACCGGGTCGAACGGAACCTTGTTGGCCTTGCCGAGGAAGGAATTCCAGTCAATCGTCTTTTCGCTCGCATCGGGAGGAATCGGGTAAACCCACGCGCCGCTGGGAGTGTTGCGGTCCCAGTAAGCTTCAATGTAAAAAACATCGCCCAGCTTGCCGGAGTCGTAAATCTCTTTCGCCTTCGCGTAGAGCACCGAACTAACGCGCTGGCTGCCGACCGCCACCATGCGGCCTGCTTTGTGCGCCGCCTCCACCATCGAAAATCCATCTTCGACGGTATGCGACATGGGCTTCTCGCAGTAAATATCTTTGCCGGCGGAGCAGGCATCTTCGAAAATCTGGCGATGATTGTGGTCCATGGTCGCGAGAATGATAGCGTCCACATCCTTGCGGTCGAGAATGGCGCGGTAATCGCGCGTGGCAAACACGTTCGGATCGTTGACTGCCTCGCGTGCAGCAGTGTGACGCCCGTCATACAGGTCGCAGACGCCAACGCACTTTACGCCAACATCTACCAGTGAGGTTTCGAGGTGCTCGCATCCGCGAACGCCGGTGCCGATGGAGGCGAAGCGAATAGTGTCGCTCGGCGCGACCGGGCGAGGGGCCGCTGAAAGCACGCGCGGCTGCAGCACAGTTTTGGCCACCGTTGTCGCTGCCAGGGCTCCGGTACCGAGATGGATGAATTGACGACGGGATAGGGGATGCTTCGACATGAGTTCTCCCTGTTTCGAATTTTCGGCTTAAGCTTCCGCGTGAGCACGGGCCGGCGCGGAGTGATGACGCGGAGGAATTATTGCACAGCGCAAGGCCCATTAGTGAACCGATTTTGTAGCGGGAAACCATTTCTGGAAGTGATTGTACGCACACGAAACCGCCGCGCGCCCAATTCTGGTTTTCTGCCTCTCGAACTCTGTAAAACGTGCCGTCTATGGCGCGGCCAACTCGCGAACCTTTTCCTTCGCGTTTGTATTTTCAGGGTTTAATTGCAGAGATTTTTTGTAATTCTCAATCGCCAGATCTTTATCCCCGTGATCCATATACGCTTCGGCAAGGCTGTCCCAGGTGTTGTACGACTGAGGGTAAATTTCCGTGCTGAGCCGGAAGATGGCGACAGCATCAGTACTTTTCTTCTCGCCAAGCAGCTGATAGCCGAGCGAGATGAGTTCATTCTCGCTGAAGTCGTAGGCGTTGGGTTGCGCGGCTCGCAGATCGCGGTATTGCTGAACGGCTGCGTCCGCATTTCTCTCTTGAATTGTTTTTCTGAGTACATCGGAGATCGGAATGCGGCTCGCGATCGCCTCGATCTTCCTCAGCATTCCATCAAGTTCAGCTCGCTGGTAAACCGTCCCGCCATAGATAACGGCGGCGATCTTTCTCGTATTCGAAATGTCGTCGAGAGGATTGGCGTCGAGCAACACAAGATCAGCGAGCTTCCCCGTTGCGACCGTACCCAGATCCTTCTCGCGGCCCAGAAAACGGGCGGGATTCAAGGTAGCAGCCTGCAACGCCTGCACAGGTGTCAGTCCCGCCTGCACCAGCAACCCCAGCTCATCGTGAAGGCTGAAGCCGGGAAAGCAGAAGGGATTCGTGGTATCTGTGCCCGCGAGGATTCCAACCCCTTGCCCGTTGCATGGCGCCGACGACCCGGAGTTGCAGGCCAAATTCCTTCTTCGCGAGCGCGAGATCTCCCGGTGGATGTTTCCCGTACATCTCGGCGGCGCTGGAAGGTGACCAAAGGGCGCGCGCCCAACGCGGCATATACTTCATTCGAGGATCGTCCGTCAGCGAAGCATCGTCAATTAAGGCCAGCGATCGCAAGACGGTCAGGGTGGGACACTGCCAGGTACCGTTCTTTTTTAGGACGGCGAAGAGAGTGGCGGCCTTCTCAGGACTGTAGGTGTCCAGCCGTACTTGGCGTAAAGAAGTGGCGTGAGAGGCGAACAGAGCGTGCTCTTTCCCGGATATGGCGTCGGCAAGGTCCTCACGATCAGCCTCAGCAAGTTCCGCATTCCGGGTAGAGCACGCCGGAAGAATTCCGAGAAGATGCTCGAACGATCTTTGCCCGGCGTTGGAAGCCTCCTCGGCAGAGACAGATAGCGGCACATGCCCCGCGAACGGAATTCCCTGCTTACGGGACTCGTCGACGATTGCGAAATACTCCTCGCGTGGCAGGAAGGTATAGACCTTCACAAAATCGGCACCTGACTGTTTGGCGTCGATGACGGCTTGTCGGGCCTCGGCTTCGGTGGATACGCCGGTTGAGCTTGGCCAGTAAGGCTTCGGTCCGTCGATGATCTTGCTGGCGATTACCAGCCGCGGAGCCAGCAGCGTTCCATCCGCACTCTGTGCCCGCCACTGCTGGTGAATCGGGGTTCCCCACATGATGCGAACGCCAGTGACGCCATTCGCGAGAAATAGCGGGAGATAATCCGTGTCGCTCCAGTGAACGTGCATGTCCCACAGCCCCGGAATCAGGAACTTGCCGGTGGCGTCGACTACTTGCGCATCCCTCGGAGTCTGCACGGCCGAGCTCTTCCCCATCTCGGCGACACGATCGCCGGAGACGATCACCGTCATGTTCGGCTGCGATGGGCCACCTGTGACGTCGATGATGGTCACATGGGTTATGGCGACCGGATGCGGCCCCGGTGAGGGAGCTTGCGCTGCCAGCAGGAGAAGCAGGCACGGGACGAAAAAAGGTTTCATGATTGTTCCGCTAAACAGAAGCAGGCGACGGCGCGAAATCGTATGTGACAGCGTTTGGATGGGTCAACGAAAAAGAAAAGCTGTGTGCGCCCCAATGGCGTCGCCACTCCCACCCACACAGTGTCATCCTAAGCCGCGTCTCTGCACGGCGAAGGACCGATGCAATCTGTGCCGGTATCGTCGAAGTCGCAGGTAGCGCGGAACGCAGCTCCCTTTAGAATCGGAAATTGTTTAGGAATGTACCAAAAAGGTGGGAAAAAATTGAAAGGGCCGTGACATTGGTTATGCTCTAGCCGCCAGCTCCTGCGAGGGAGCTAACGACGTGGAGGCATGTACCGTCACGACCCCTTGATGCGATCACTGCTTTCGCAGTTCCGAACCCCGACTACCCCTCGCAGAGCTGTCGGTTTTTTCAGGTCCGGTCGCCTTGCAGGTCACCCCGCCCGGCTGATCACTCAGTCTACTTCGGACTGGCTCATTTTATTGTGCCAACCCTTTCGACCGTCGACGCAAGCAAAGTTACCAGAGTAACGAGAAAAGTCAACGCAAACTATTGGTGCAATGCCCGTGTTCGCGGCTGTGCATAATGCAAAATGCAAGTTACTGGAGCATTGCAACTTATCCACAGGGCAAAGCAATTCGGCCGAGATTTTCACAGAGGCTTGCACAACTACATAAGCCAACCGCAAGGCGATGAAAGAGAATCAAATAATCGTCTTGACGGGTCCGGCAGATGGGGGCATCTTGCAGAGTACGGACAATTTCCACGCCAGGCGAAGAAAGCGCCCCGCGTGGCGCATCCAGCGCAAACTGAAGTGACTTCAGAACTTGTGGCGTATGTGGACGGCGGATGCCTGGGCAATCCCGGGCCGTCGGGTATTGGGGTCGTCATCAGCGGGTGCGAGAACGGACCAATCCGGATCGCCAAGTGGATTGGACATCAAGATAACAACGTAGCCGAGTACGCGGCACTCATGGAAGCGCTGCAATACGCGGTCTCCCGCAAAGCGCACAAGCTGCACGTGTACTCCGATTCGCAGGTCGTGGTACGTCAGATGACCGGCGAATACACCTGCCGTAGCCCGCGCCTCTATTCGCTTCACTGGACCTGCCGGAAGCTGGCGAGAGCCCTGAAGTTCTCGATCTCGCACGTGCCCCGGGAGCGGAACGCAGAAGCGAACCGGCTGGCGCAGTCGGCATTGCGCCGCAAACTGGCGCCCGCCTGAGTTGCGGCCGCGAAGGCTACGTTCTGAGTCGAATTTCTATTTTTTCTTTTTCAATCTAGGCGAGCTGTCGTGTCTTTCTGAAGGGGAAACGGCGGTCGGAAATGGCTTTTGCCATGTCCTTCTGATTACTTTCGTGCACAGCCAATTCCTTGACAGTGCCCCATACGGGAGCGAGACTTCGAAGTACAGCGTCCTTATAACTGGTTCAGGAGTGGACATTTGCAACCGGAAAGCACAAACCGGAGCACGCCTGCCCATCTAGCGGCGGCCCTGATGACCGATGTGCGCTTCCCTGGCGAGGATGACGGCCAATCGCTCGGCGCCATGGCGCAGCGCGATCTCGACGCTGCCCTGCAACTCCTCGCCGACCGGGCCCAATACATTACAGGATCGAGCGGGGCGGCCATCGCCCTGCGCCGCGGCGGCAGAAATGACATGCTGTGCCGTGCCAGCTCCGGAGCTAACGCTCCCGAACTCGGAGCGCTGCTTTCCACCGAATTTGGCCTGTCAGGCGAGAGCGTGCGCACGCGGCAACTGCTCCGCTGCGACGATGCCGAGCGCGACGCCCGGGTCAACCAGGAGGCCTGCCGCGCCCTGGGTATTGCATCGGTTGCCGTGATGCCTGTCGTCAACGACGACGAAGTCCTGGGTGTGTTCGAGCTTTTTTCCGGAAGATCTCACGCGTTCGGTGAGCGCGATTTTGCCGCCCTCCGCCGCCTCAGCGAGATGGTTGAGACCGCGGTCAAGCTGGCCCGGGCCGCTGAAGGCCTCGAGAGGTTGAACACCGATCTGCCCTATCACGCGAGTTCGCCTGTCGAGACTCTGAAAGATTCCGAGCCGGTCCTAGAGGTGGAGACCGAAGAGGTGGAAACCGAAATCGTTGGGCTCGCTCAGCCCGCGGCTGAAGAGGTGCATTCGGGAACCGCCCCGGCAGTTTTCCCGGCAGTTGCTGTGGCAGTGCCTCCCGTTGCGGAATCTGCAGGTCCGGCACTTGCCGTTCCAGAGCAGGCGGCCCCGGCGGAACCTGCGCCAATGCCGCAGGCAGCTGCTTCAAACCCATTGACGAAGCCCCTGTTGTGGTCAATTACCCTCGACGCGAGGGGCGAGTCGGATTCGGCCGACGACCAGAACGGCGTTCCCGCAGCCTTCCGCAACCTGCGAAAGTGCGAGGCCTGCGGCTTCCCGGTGTCTACCGGGCGCACCTACTGCGTGGAGTGCGAAGAAAAGAAATGGCGCGGGCAGCTTAAGCCCAAGCCGAAGCAGCCGAACTCGCCGGCACCTTCCGCGACTTCCCCAACTCTGACGGTTCCGAAACAGAGCACCATGTCCGCGGGCACGGCAGCCGCAGCGGCTCCAGCGCGATCTCCAGAAGTGCGGCCCGAAGCCGTCGCTCCGGCTCCTGTGCGCGAGGTCCCGAGCTCAGTCGCACCCCGGACGCCGGTCGAAGCTCAGCCTGTCCGCAGCGCGGCGCCTCTTCCACAACCCGGCAGCGCGATGCCGCCGGCGAACGTGACCGCCTCACCGGCGCCGGAATTGATCCTGACCGCAGCGATGGGGCCCACCGAATCCTGGTTTTCCTCTCACAAATTTATTGTGATCCCCATCTTGCTGATCGCAGCAATCGTCGGCGCCTTCCTGTTGATCCGCTAGGGCCTTCTCCCAAAATCACGGGTGCCGAAACTCTTGACAACAGGGTCAACTCTGCTAAAGTTCAAACGTGGCTGTGCCATACGATCAGTTCCCAGGTGCCCCCATGAAGAATGTCTATGAAGTTCTGCGCCAGAAAGAGATGGAGTTAACCCGGTTAGAGAAGGAAGTGGAGGCGTTGCGCTTGGTAGCACCGCTGCTTTCCGAGGATAAGGAAAGTGCGTCGGATATGAAGCCGGCCCTGGCTACCGCCGTCAACGGGCCACCACCGACGGCGCGGATCCCGGTGCAGACCTCCCCGTCGATTCCCGCGCCCCAACCGGTCCGCGCGGCTGGATGGGAAGATACCGGCAAGCGCTGGCCGTAGCGCGATGGCAGGAAATGTGCCAATCTCCGATTTCGTTGTTCACCAGCCCGGGTTACCCGGGCTGAGCTGTTTCTGAGCCGTTCTCCATTCCCGACAAGATGCGGCGTTATTGCGAGGAAACGGCCCAAACGCCGTATCATTCCGCTGTGCCATTTTGTGGGAGAATCCGGTGAGTCTGCTCGACAAGGTTTTTTCACGTAAGCCGCCAGAGCGTTCGGAATTCGCGCAGATCGTCATCAAGGCATTTGAGGGCGCCGGCGTTTCTGGCGTGGAATATCGCGAATCCGATTTTGCCCTCAAAATCCCCGGGCGCGACGCCACCGTTTTTCTGCATAACAGCTACTCCAATTACTGCCTGGTGCCGAAGCACGAGCGCAAAGCCATCGTCGACAAGCTGATCGCGACATTCGCCGCCATCCCCGAGATTCCTGCCGATTTCGCGGCAGCCCAAACTCACCTGATGCCGGTGGTTCGCGATGCGGCTTTTTACAACCTCACCCAGATCCGGACCAGCAAAGATGGATCGCAAAATTCCGGAACCGACTGGCAGGCCAAGCCCCTCACCGGCGGATTGATTCTCGGACTCGCATATGACGGCGAGCACAGCATCACGATGCTGAACCGCAAAACACTCGAGGGTTGGGGGACAGGATTCGACCTGGCCTTCGCTGCAGCCAAGGACAACCTGTGGGAAAAGACTGATCCCGAAAAGTTCGGCGGCAACAACGGTGTGTACTGGGGAGAGTGGGGAGACTCCTATGACAGCTCCCGCATGCTGTTTCCGGAACTGATCTACCGTCTTTCGGTGGATGGCGATCCGGTCGTTTTCGTGCCCAACCGGGACGCGCTATTCGTCACCGGTAGGAACAACATGGCCGGGCTGCGCCTGATTTTGAAAACCGGCGGCGAGAGCCACTTCAACCAGGGACATCCGATTTCGCCGGATCTGTTTATCCTCGACGACGGCGTATGGAGAGTATGGATTCCACAGGAACTGGAGCTGCACGATCTCTGGATCGCGACCAGACGCCGGCGCGACCAGATTGATTACGCGCAGCAGAAGCAAGTGCTCGATGAATTGAAGGACTTCGCCGACGTTTTTGTTTCCAGCTTCACCGTTTTCACGCGCGAGGACAAAAGCGTTTTCAGCGGTTGCGTGTGGCCACGCGACGTCGAAACGCTTCTCCCTCGCACCGATATGATCGCCTTCGTTCTCGACGAAGAGAACCGCGACAGTTTTATGGTGCTCTGGGAAGCGGCCCTGCCGATTATCGGCGACCTGCTGGAAGAGGAACCGGAGCTGATTCCGGTGCGCTACTGGGCCCGGCAATTCCCAAGTGAGGCACAGATCGCGCGGCTTAGAAACGTGGCCAGGAACCGGTAGACGACGTGGGGATGGGATTTTTGATGGTTGATTTTTTGATTGTTGCATGGAAGGCCAACCGATTACTGATGACGTGCTCCAATCGGCAATCGGCAATCAGCAATCGAAAATCCGCTGATTACCCAACAATCTCTCGCAGCGCCCCCAGGAACCGGTCGACCTCTTCCACCGTGTTGTAGTGGACCAGACCAATGCGGAGAAAGCCGCCGGACTTCTCCACTCCCAGGTGTTCGCTCAGATTCAGGGCATAGTAGTTCCCGTCCCAGGTGAAGAAGCCTCGCTCGCCGAGCTTCGTTGCCAGTTCGAGCGGCGGATGGCCTTCGATGCGGACCGCCAGCGTCGAGCATCGGTCGGTGAAGCGCGCCGGATCGGTGATACCGTAAATCGTCAGCCCCGCGATTTTCTTGAGGCCTTCCATCGCGCGCTCCAGCAATGCCCGCTCGTGTTCGTGCATCACTTCATAAGCTGCTTGAATCGCAGCGCGGCGGGAAGTCGCGGGCCGGCCTTCGCTCGCGGCATTGTCGATGCTGTCTCGGGACGTTTCTGAAGCGCGGCGTCCGATATCGGCGATGTACTCCACGCACGCTGTAATTCCCGCGATGCATTCGTGATTCAGCGTGCCATGCTCCCACCGGAACGGGAGCGCTTCGGTAAGTGGACGGACCTTGTAGGGGCGCAGGCGCTGCAGGTGCTCGCGTTTGCCGTAAAGCACGCCCATGTGTGGCCCGAAAAATTTGTACGTGGAGCACACCAGGAAATCGCAATCGATGGCCGCGACGTCGATGAGGCCGTGTGGCGTGTAATGCACGGCATCGACGAAGCAGAGAGCACCGGCGGCGTGGGCAAGTTTCGTAATCACCTTCACGGGATTGATCGTGCCCACGGCATTCGAGGCATAGCCGACGGCAACCAGCTTCGTCCGCTGGTTGATTTTTGAGGCCAGATCCGCGAGATCGAGGGTGCAGTTCTCATCATGAATCTCGGCCCATCGAACCGCGATTCCGCGATCCTCCGCCATCGTGACCCAGGGAGAAACGTTCGCGTCGTGGTCGAGCCGGGTCACTACGATCTCATCGCCCGGTTTTAGCTCGCGGCCGATCGAGCGCGACATGGCGAAAGTCAGGGAAGTCATGTTCTGGCCGAAGACAACCTCGTCGTCGGCGCAGTGGAAGAAGTCCGCCATGGCGGAGCGGGCAGCAGCGATTATCGCGTCAGTGCGCCGCGCAGTGGGATAGTTGCCGCCGGAATTGGAATTGTCGCGGCGCAGATAGTCCGAGATGGCATCGATGACTCGCTGCGGCACTTGCGTCCCACCGGGCCCATCGAAGAAAGCCGCCGGATGGCCGTTTACGGTCTGGGAGAGCGCAGGAAACTGCGAGCGCACCCAGGTGAGATCAAGGGTAGGGGCAAGGGTCTGCGTAGCCATGTTTCTATTCTTACCACGAGGCAGGAGGTTCGTGGCGGGACTGCGAAACGAGAAACCGGGAAGGGTGCGACTTCAGTCGCACCATCAGGGATTCTTCACGGCTGGGTTTAGACCGAAGCGCTACTGTACCGCTCGAATGAAATCCGCCAGCATTCCATACGCGGTCGCGTACAATCCCGGATTTTCCTCCGTGATGGCTAAGCCCGGAAAAATATCCGTCTCGAAACAAATATAAGACGAAGTGCCGGAGATGCGCGCCATCGGTTCTCCACTGCGGACCTTTTCCGGCCCCACGCTTGCCTCGACCCCACTCGCCGTGCGCCGGGCGCGGCATACCAGCTTAAAGGGCCATCCGTCGCGTCGGGCGTTCCGCAGGGCCTGCGGAGTGAGATCGCGAATGCCCTCGCGGTGGATCTGATCGAGCCGAATCGGAACATCCATCAGGACAGTCACAAGCGCCACCGTTTTGACGGCGGCGTCCCACCCATCGATATCGTGAGATGCGTCGGTCTCCGCGACCCCGATCTCCTGCGCTTTTTTCAAAGCCTCTTCAAAGCTGAGGCCTTGCTCCATTTCACTGAGAATGACGTTCGTCGTCGAGTTCAGGATTCCATGAAAGCCCTGCAGGGGAACTGCCGGGAGTTGATCAAATAAAGAAAAGATCGGGACCCCGTCCATCACGGAAGATTCGAAGAGAAACTTCTTACCTCTCGCGGCAGCCAGGTCGCGCAACTCCCGGTACGCATGGACAACCGGACCTTTGTTCGCGGTGATGGCATGGGCACCATGCTCGAGCGCTGCGCGGATGTGGTCGACGGCGGGCTCGCCGTTTTCAACGTTAAGTGACGTCGCTTCGAAGAGCACTTCGGCGCGCGCGGCCGCGAGCCAGTCGCGGACATTCGTAGCCTGCGGCGGTCGCCCTCGAAAGTCCCCGTTCAGGTTCAGCCCGGCGGGGTCGGCATGCCATCCCAGGCGCCGCGACGCTACACCAGTAATGCGGTAGGTGATTCCATACTGCTCGCGCAAGACCCGACCGCGGTCCTCGAAAAGCCGTACGAGCGTACGGTTCACGTTGCCGAAGCCCAGGAAACAGAGATTGTAAGAGCGGATGAGTTTTTCTTTCGCCAGCTTTAAAAAGGAACTCTCTTATCCCATCACCGTGGTGTGCTCGGGTTTGATCTTGTAAAGCACACGGACTTCGCCCGGCTGGGCATAAGGATACTTGTCAACTCCGAGATACTTCTTCGCCATCTTGTTGATGTGTTCGGCGGCGCCGTCTTCGGTGATTTCCGCCACGCTGCCGCGGATTTCCAGGTAACGATACGGATTCTCAGGATCGATGATCGCCACCGATACACGGGGATCGCGCCGGACGTTGCGGTCTTTCTGCCGCCCTCTGGCCGAATTGAAGATGACATGTTCGCCGTCGAAGTCGACCCATACCGGCGTGACTTGCGGGCTGCCGTCAGGCATCAGAGTGCCCAGGCTGGCAAAAGCGCGCTTCTGAAAAAGATCGCGATACTTTTCGGGAATCACTTGCGGCATACAGCCTCCGGAATTTTGAATGCTGCTGAATTATAGCTTGGTAGCCTCGACGCGTGTCGCGAGTTTACTTTTCGTTTGCCGCCTCCTTGGTTAGAATTGGGGCTCTTTTTCGATCCGGAAACGTTGAGACGTGCGCGTGGCTGCGGATGTGCGCCCCGCTCGCGCGGCGATCCCCGGATCGCAAGCAAGATCCAAACCGAGGTGAGGATGATGAACGCACTGCTGATGCGGCGTCAGATAACGAGAACGGGAGCAGCGGCACGGCTGACCATTGCCGCGTGGGTCGTGGCCTGTCTGCTCTTGCTGGCAGCGGTACCCATGCAGGCCGCCGACGCAGCGCGGAAGTATCCGCAGACGATCGTCTTCATGACCGATTTCGGCGTCGTCGACGATTCAGTGGCGATTTGCCGCGGAGTGATGTACTCCATCTCGCCAGAGGCGCGCATCGTCGACCTGACGCACCAGGTCACTCCTTTCTCGATTCTCGATGGTGCGCGCTTCCTGTTCGGCGCGACCCCTTACTTTCCTGAGGGCACTGTATTTGTGGTGGTGATCGACCCGGGCGTGGGCAGCACACGCAAGGCAATCGTGGCGCGAACAAAGCGCGGGCAGTATTTTGTTCTTCCCGACAACGGGTTGATGACGCTGGTCGAGCAGCGCGACGGAATCGATGCCGCACGCGAGATTACGAATCCCGAGTGGATGATCGGCAGCAAGCTTTCCTCGACCTTCCACGGCCGGGACATCTTCTCTCCCGTCGGCGGCCACCTCGCTCGCGGCGATGACTGGACGAAGGTTGGTCCGGAACTCGCAGTGAAGGACCTGATCCGGCTCGATCTGAAAAGCGCAAAGCTCGACGCGAACGGACTGACCGCACAGGTGATCGCGACCGACGGACCGTTTGGAAATCTTGTCACCAACGTCGATGCCGACGATTTTCTCAAGCTCGGCTATCAGCGCGGCCAGATGGTGCCGGTCAAACTCGGTGGGCAGGAGATGAAGATCAAATTCGTGAAGACTTTTTCCGATGTTCCCCTGAAAGAACCGCTGTTATATATCGACTCGCGGGGGCATTTTGCCATGGCGGTCAATCAGGGGAGCTTCGCGGATACCTATGGAATCAAGCCGCCACTGAGCTTGTACATCCCCCGCGCCGCAAACTGATCGCCGTAGAGACGCGCCTCAGCTACGTCTCGCGCCACGGTTCACTGCACATCTTCGGCGATCCTTGGCAGCACCGCGCGCAACAACGCTTCAAACGTGGACTTTACCCTTTCCCCCGTCTCCATGACTTCGGCGTGCGAGAGCGGTTGGTCCAGGATTCCCGCCGCCATATTAGTGACGCAGGAAATCGCCAGAACTTTGATTCCCATGTGACGCGCGGCGATGACCTCCGCAGCCGTCGACATGCCCACCAGGTCGGCACCGATGCGGCGTAAGTACTCGATCTCGGCGGGAGTTTCGTAACTGGGCCCGAGCAACGCGGCATAAACTCCCTCGTGCAGATGGATGTTCAACGTCGCGGCTTCCTCGCGCGCCAGCGCCCGATACTCCCTCGCATAGGCATGCGTCATGTCAGGAAACCGGACGCCGAAGCGCTCGTCGTTCGGCCCGACCAGCGGATTTGATCCTTGCAGATTGATGTGATCGCGGATCAGAACCAGCGCTCCCTGCGAATATCCCCGATCGATCCCGCCCGCAGCATTCGTGAGAATGACGGCGCGAACGCCCATGCGTCCGAAAACACGGATCGGCAGCGTGACTTCCTGCGGCGAATATCCTTCGTACTGGTGAACACGGCCCTGCATGGCCGCAACCGGCACGCTGCCGGCTTTTCCGACGACCATCCGCCCGGCATGGCCGATGGCGGTCGAGTGCGGAAAGCTGGGAATGTCGGCGTAAGGAGCGCGGACGGCGTCGGCAAGAGTGTCGGCGAATGCCCCGAGCCCTGAGCCAAGAACGAGCCCAATCTTCGGCCGCAACGCAGTGCGCGAGAGGATGAATTGTGCGGCCGTGTCTGCGATGGAGAATTGATCAGCCATAGATGTCGTGTTTCGTGCGCTCCTCGCTAAGCCAGAAATCGGGAAGAGGACGATTCACTCGTGGCGCGAGAAGTTGGACACCCCCGTGCGCGTTAGCGCCTGCGGGATTCACTACGTCGATTCCGAGCCCAATGCCTCCGAAATCTTCCGCGTCACAAATCGCCATCGGCCAACTGGCGGCCGTGGCCGTTGCGGTCCAGCCAATCATACAGAAATGTCTGGTAGAGAAAAGACGCGACGATCTCTTCGCCGAGTTCATGAGTGTCGGTGCAGAGGAATGGCAAGCGCAGCCCGGCGAGTACCGCAATCAGCGATTGCATGATGCGATTGGGGCTGGCAGCGCGGTAAGGATACTCGGACTTGATCTCCGTCATCGGCGCGGTCACGACCAGCAGACTGTGTGGCGCAGCGGACATTCTCTGCAGCCTCTTCACGAAGACGCTCCGGTTCGTGGTGAACGATTGGATCAGGTCGGCGAGGTCCTTGCGTTCGACGATGCACGTGTCTTCCATGCCGGCGACCGAGTAATCGCCGAGCGGCAACGCGCGGTACTCGATGCGGGAGAACCATTTCCTGAAACGCCGGAACGATAGAGGATTCTGCTCGCGGGTATCGATGATGGCGATCGGCAGCGGCGTCCGGATCTGCGTGCCCCCGCGCTCGGCGATCACCGGGAGAACCGGCGCCGGAACCGGCGTAGGCTGCATCGTCGTCCAGGCAAGAGGTGTCGGGATCAGGGTACGTTTGCGCGGCATGATGTATCTGCCTAAGCTCGGTTAGATGCCGACCCTCCCTCTCTAGGGAAGCGCGCAGCACACGGTTCAGTATTTCTTTTCGAACTTTCCGAATTCACTCTCCAGCTTCCACTGCTCTCGCGCGCGCTCATTCTCGGCCAGGAACTTGGCGCAACCTGAGGACGGCTTCTCGCCGCCCACCGTATCCGACTCGCACGCGACGACCGGGCGGAAGGTGTTCGTCGTTTTCGCCCACAGGCTCGCACCGGGCAGGAAGCTGTGTTCCAGGCTCTGGCGCGTCATGCGCTTCAATTCGGTATAGGGCAAGCGATAGCTCTCGACCGCGCGCAGGTATTCGTGCGTCATATCGGAGCGCGCTACGCCCTCATCGTCGGTTGAAATCGCCACCGGCACACCATATTTCATGTAAATCGGCAACGGATGTTCTTCCCCGCTCACGCCGAGGATCTGGTCGTTCGAAGTGAGATTAATCTCAACCAGCACGCTGCGCGCCGCCAGCTCCTGCAGCAGCCCGATGGGGTCCCGCTCCTGCATCACCGAAACACCATGCCCAATCCGCTCGGCATGGCCTTTCTCTACGGATTCCCGGATGTGGTACGACAGATCCTCCGGCTTCACCAGTCCGGCAGCGATTTCACCCGCATGCAGGCTGATGTGCACCTGCGGATAAATCCCATGCAGGTAGTCGAGCATGGCCATGTGCAAGTGAAAATCGTGAATGGGAACATACCAGTCCTCCGGCATCACCAGGTTCAACCCGACAAAGTGCGGGTCAGAAGACGCCAGTTCGAATCCCAGCAGAATTTGCGCGAACACAGCCTCCGGCGGCAGCCCCCGCAGCACCTGGTAGAGATAGCGAACTGTGATATTGCATCCCGGCTCGGCCTGTGGAGTGCCGCACTTCAATTCTTTGTGAGCCTTCGCGTCATCTTCCGCCAGGGACTTGCTGGTGGCCGCGGCAACTTCTTTCAGGCCCCCGGCGAGCAGGTCCTCGCGCATCCTGGCGAAGTCCGGGTTCCATCCCAGCTTGATCGCCAAACGCGGCGCAGCGCCTCCGTCCGCCGTATGCATGAACTCGATGTAGTCGACATGCTCGCTCGCCGCGCGATTGATGACGGTGGCGACCGCTTCGGCAACGTGATCGCGCGAAGCCATGCCGAACTTGTCGAAGGTGGCGAAAAAGTGATCGTGGCCCGATTCGTCGCCGGGCTTCCAGTTGCGCATCGACCAGGCATCGACGATCTGGTTGTAGAGCACGTGGTCGCCGTAAGCGCACTGGATCGCCGGCTTGGAAGTGTACTTCTCGCAGGAAGGATCGCACGGAGGTGCGATCAACTGGGATGTCGTACGGTCGACACACAGGTTGTCAGAGACAGCAAAGTCGATCAGGTCCTCGGCATAAATCGCGCCATCCAGATGGTTATGCAGGTCCCCACCCTTGGGCATGTCGTGCAGAAACGCGAGCAGCAATGAAGGCTGGTTGCGGATGGAGTCAAGGTAGCGGCCCGCGCTCTGCTCGGCGCTCTGTGCGGAAACAGCGCCGGATGCCAGCGCCCAGAAAAGTGCGCACAGGGTAAGGCGGCTTGCTCTCAATCTCAAGGGATCTCCTGATACAGGAACGAAATTGTAACTGTTACGTTGCGGTCTAAGCCAATGGCGGACGCCTCCGCCGCAGCAGAAACCTGCGGCAACCTTTTTGATAACATTTGCGCGGAGAGGCTGTCCCGGGAGGGTTGATTGACTGCGAACACGAACCATGATGGGGAATCTGCCTTCGCCGATCCGGATTTTCCTCGCCGACGGGTATTAGGAATCGTCCTGGCGGGCGGAAAAGGAACCCGGCTTTACCCGCTGACGCGGGAGCGTGCCAAGCCCGCGGTGCCCTTCGGTGGCAAGTACCGGATCATTGACTTCGTACTGAGCAACTTCGTCAACTCCGGGATTTACTCGATCTACGTGCTCACGCAGTTCCGCAGCCAATCCCTTCTGCAACATTTGAGCGAAGGATGGCAAGTCAGCGGCCTCATGAAGAGTCACTTCATCACCAACGTCCCCGCGCAAATGCGATCTGAAAGCGAATCCTGGTATCAGGGAACCGCTGACGCGATTTATCAGAACATCAATTTGATCGAGCAGTCCGATCCTCACCTGGTCGCGATTTTCGGTGGCGACCATATCTACCGCATGAATATCGCCGGCATGATCGACTTCCACGTGGCCAGGAAAGCCGACGTGACCGTCGCCGCCATTCCGACGGGCAAGGAGTTCGCGCGCGAGTTTGGCGTGATTGAAGCAGCCGAGGATGGCCGCGTTCTCGGCTTCCACGAGAAAAGGGCAGACGCACCCACAATGCCCGGAGACCCCAGGCGCGTCTATGCCTCGATGGGCAACTACATTTTTTCCACGCGCACGTTGATCGAACTCCTCAATGCTGACGCCAAGTCTCCCGGCAGCCATCATGACTTCGGCATGGATATCCTGCCGAAACTTGCTGGACGCGCTCCCATCTATGCTTACAACTTTGAGATGAACCGTATTCCGGGCGAAGCCGGGGATTCGATTCCCTACTGGCGCGACGTGGGCACCATCGAGGCCTACTACGAAGCGAATATGGACTTGAATACCATCAAACCTGAACTCAATCTCTACAACCGCGAGTGGCCGGTGCGCAGCACAAGTTATCCGGACCCGCCCGCGAAGTTCGTGTTCGACGAAGCCGGGCGTCGTGGCGAGGCGATCGACAGCATCGTCTCCGGTGGCTGCATTCTCTCCGGCGGCATGGTTCGCAAGTCGGTGCTCGGACGCGGCGTGCGCGTGCACACCGGAGCCTTGGTGGATGGCTGCGTGATCATGGACAACTGCGACATCGGACGCCGCGCCAAGGTGCGGCGGGCCATCCTCGACAAGAACGTCCGGATTCCGGCTGACGCCGAGGTAGGCTACGATCTCGAAGCGGACCGCGGCCGAGGCTGGCACGTAACTGATTCCGGAATTGTCGTGATTGGGCGCGAACAGAGCCCGGTGCCCATGGCGACGATGTTTACCTGAACGGCGTGCCTCAAGCTCCGCGCCGGTCTCTTCTTGGACTGAACACTAGCGGGCGTTCGGTTCCGTGTGCTGCTGCTCCGCTCGCGCTTTCGCCTTGCGCAGCTCTTCGGATTTTTCCAGCGCGGCAGCCGCCGACTTCTGATCTCCCAACTTCAGGTAAGCCTGGTAGAGCTGGTAGTGGAATGCGCCCATCGTGTCTTCAGAGAGGATGGGTTGCAACTCCGCCACTGCTTGCGAATACTCCCCTCGCTCCGAGTAGCACTTCGCCAGCAGAGAATGCGTCTCCGGCGTAGCCGCCGCCGGGTTTTGCAAAGCGATTTTGAGAGCAGGAACCGCTTCGTCGTATTGATGGCGCCGGACCAGCACCTGTCCGAGGAATGAATTCGCGTCAGCGTTCGAAGGATCCGTCTTCAGCACCGCCCGCACTTCCTCCAGGGCCTTATCGTCTTCGAGGGTGTGAATGTAAACGTCGGCCAGACCCAGATGGGCGCTGACCGCCTCTGGCCCAGCGCGCCCGGACTGAACGACGTCGCGATACTCTGCTTCGGCGGCCGGATACTCCTCTCGAGTCCGGTGAAGTTCTGCCATCAACAAATGCACCTTCGGCGAATTGGGCGCGACCGCATTCATTTGCGCAAACGAGCTGGCCGAAAGTTCCTGCGCCGACTTCGCCTGCCAGTAGAGCGCCTCGAAATTGCTTGATGTCGTGCGCTGCGCGTGACGGCTCGCTTCCAGCGTTCGCCGATAATCCCCGGCGTAAAACGAGCAGCGCTCAAGCCATGTAGTTTCGGCGGTTGCCGCCGGAGTCTTCTCCTTTCTCGCTTTGTCGGCACAAGCGCTGTAGCGGCCCTCCGACCACAATCGCTGCGCAGTACCCGCTTTTTCAGTCACCGGATCTCCGCTCACGACCTCCTGCCGCGGTGTATCCGAATTCGCAGACTCGACGGCCGCGCGGGCTAGGGGATCCGGCTGCAAGGCGGGTTGCTGGAGTTGCATCGTCAGGCTCTTCCGCTGATCGGCATCGAGCCCGGTCCATAGCCGCGACAAGGAAGCGTAAAGAAAATGCGCGTCGCGGTCATTGATCTCGTGAAGTTGGCGCAGCGCCTCCGCTGGATCGCCGCCCGCCAGCGCCAGACGAGCCATTCCAAGCCGCCCCAGCAGGCATCCCGGTTGCTTGCTCGCGTCATTTTCGAACGCAACTTTTGCCTTATCGAGCTCTCCCACCTGCAGATAGGCGAAGCCTAACTCGCTATTGAGGCACGGAGGATCGAGTTCCGTCTGGAACTTCTCGTAGATCTGTATCGCTTCCCGGGCGCGGCCCTGCTTCACGAACGCATCAGCGACCAGAATCCGCGCGTGAACATCCTCCGGATTGAGCCGCTTCAGCTGCGCCACAGCCGCATCCTGCAGATCCAGGTAGCTCACCCCGAGCTCGTACCAGGCGTCGGCGTCCTGAGGGTTCAGTTGCCGGGCCCGTTCGAATTGCGCGGCGGCATTGTCGTAGTCGCGAACACCGGCGTAGGCGCGTCCAAGCCCCATGACCGCCTGTTCGTCTTGCGGATTCAAACTGACCGCAGCTTTCAGAAAAGGCAACGCCGCCCGGGGCTGCCGCACTCGCAAATCGTTCAGGCCCAGGAACAGATTCGGCACATACAGCTTCGCGTTTTTCGCCAGAGCCGTTTTAAAGTCGTGTTCGGCGCGAGCATAGTCGCCCGCAAACTGCTGCATCAGCCCGGCATTCGCCCAGATTTCCCCGAGGTCTGGCCGAATTGCAGCGAGTTGCTCGTAAGCCTTCGCAGCGGCCGCATAATCTCCGCGCTGTTGCGCAGCCTGCGCGGTCTCCGACAACTCCTCGAGTTTTGCCTCCGCGTCACCCGCCGCCTGCCCGAAGCTCACAAGCGACGTGAGCAAGGTGATAAACAGCATGGCCGCAATTCGGGCAGAACGAAAATGCATCATCAAGGCTTCGCTTCCGACAACTTCTTGTATTCGTCAAAGTACCGTTGCGATTCTTCCGTGCGTCCCATCTTCTGGCAGACACGCGCGGCGCGATACAGCGCGCCAGCCAGCTTCGGATCCAACTTGATCGCCACGCGTAACTCGTCCAGCGACCGCTGCGGCTCTTTCGCTTTCTCCAGCAGGATGCCCATCTGAAAATGCGTCTGTGCGTTGTTGGGATTGATCGTCAAAGCCTGGTCGAGATACGGCCTGGCTTCGTCGATGCGATCCTGCCGGATCAGCAACGTCGCGTAGTCCAGCGGCGGCCACTCGGTTTTGCTGGAACTCTCAGCATTCCGGCGCACGGCCTCCCGGTACCACTCCTCGGCCTGCTTGGCGTCATCCTTGCCCTCGTACGCCAACCCAAGGTTCTCGTATGCGCGCACGAAGTCTGGGGATAACGCGATCACGGCCTTGCTCTCCTCGATCGCCTCGTCAAACCGATTGCGCGTGTAGAGCAATCGCGCCAGGAAATAATGTGCAGGCACAAATTTCGGATCGAGCTCAATCGCACGCCGGAAATCTTTCTCCGCGGGCGCCAGGTGGCCCTGCGCACTCTCGGCGAGCCCGGCAACATGCGACCGCAGTGCCATCGGGCCTCCGATTTGCTCCGCCTCGTCGGCCAAACGCAATGCCTCTTCAGGCCGCCCCTGATTCAGCCGGACTTCGGCCAGGTACGTGATCAGCACGGCATCGCGCGGCTCACTCGCCAAACGGCTGACGATGATCTTCTCTGCCGAATCCAACTGCCGGGTGGCAATCAGCGACGGAATATCTTCACCTGGATTTTCCAGCGAGCCCTGCGCCCACAAAGACGCGGCGGCCGTCGCGAGAATCAGGATGGGAACATACCGGGATCTCATCAAGGTCCACAGTGGAATGCGATCCGCCGCGACTTTCCGAGGCGGGCCGCCAGCAGGATTATGCGAAGTATATGTCTCGCTCACCGCGGGGGTCAACGCATCCACTCCGGCAGAAGGATACAATCTTGAATTCGGAATTCGTACCGAAACACTTCGCGTGAATAAGGGCCCCAAGCTGAATCGCCGGATCAACTCATGGACGATGGTTTTCGCCGCCATCTCCCTCGTCTCTGTCGCGCCAGCCATTCTACCCGCGGCCCATGTCGATGCGGCGAATCCCGCGTCATCCGCCGGAAACTTCGTAGACGTCACCTCGAAGCTTGGAATTCACTTCAAGCAGGAAGCTTCACCGACCTCGCGCAAGTACTTGCTCGAAACGATGGGATCGGGTGTGGCGCTTTTCGATTACGACAACGACGGACGCCTCGATATTTTTCTTGGTAACGGCGCCGAGATCGACGATCCCATGCCCGCCGGAACAGTTCCTAGGAAAACTTCACCGAAATATTGGAATCGCCTCTTCCATCAGAAACCCGACGGCACGTTCGAAGATGTGACAGAGAAGGCCGGCCTGACCGGCATCGGCTACGCGAGCGGCGTCGCAGCAGGCGACTATGACAACGACGGCTATGAAGATCTCTTCGTCGCCGGATACGGACGCAACACTCTCTATCACAACAATGGCGACGGAACATTTTCCGACGTGACTGCCAGCGCCGGACTGGAAGGCTCCGGATGGTCCACCAGCGCCGCGTGGGTCGACTACGATAACGACGGCAAGCTCGACTTGATCGTCGCGCGCTACATGGAGTGGAACTTCAACGACATCTATTGCGGCCAGCATCTCGATGGATATCGCGCCTACTGCCACCCAGACATCTTTAAACCAGCATCAATCCTGCTTTATCACAACGAGGGCAACGGCAAGTTCGTGGAAGTGGCGCAGAAAGCCGGAGCGGGCCGCCCCTGCAAGGGACTCGGCATCGCCATCGGCGACTACGATCGCGACGGCTGGATGGATTTCATTGTTGCCAACGACGCGATTCCCGAGACTCTGTTTCACAACAAGGGCAACGGAACGTTCGAGGAGGTAGGCATCGTTTCCGGCGCGGCGGTGGATGACAACGGCGCGGCTTTCTCCGGCATGGGCGTCGATTTCGAAGACTACAACAACGATGGATGGCCCGACATCGTGATCTCGGACCTGGCGAATCAACGCTACGCGCTGTTCACCAATGCGCGGGACGGCACTTTCGATTACGCCTCCAACAAAACCGGCGTTGGCAAAACGACGTTCACCCATTCAGGCTGGGGCGTGCGCTTCATCGATTACGACAACGACGGCTGGAAAGACCTGCTCATCGTGCAGGCGCACGTGATGGACAACGTCGAGTTGATCACGCCTGGGCTGCACTACCGCGAGTCGCCTTTGCTGCTGCACAACGAAGGCGGTAAGTCATTTGCGGACGTATCGAGTGAGTCCGGAGATCCCTTTCAACAGAAGCTCGCCGCGCGCGGCATGGCCATTGGCGATCTCAACAACGACGGCCGCCTGGACGCCGTCGTGACCACTAACAATGGGCCAGCCCTGGCGTGGATGAATGAAACATCGAACCAGAACCACTGGATTTCGCTGAACCTCGTCGGAGTAAAAAGCAACCGCGATGGCATTGGAGCGAGAGTAAGAATCATTACAGATGCGGGGGAGCAGTTCGCGACCGTCACAACCGCCGGCAGCTATCAGTCATCCAGCGACAAGCGCTTGCATTTTGGATTGGGCGCGGCCACGGTCGTGAAGCGCGTCGAGATCTCGTGGCCGAGCCGCACAGTGCAAGTATTAAACGAAGTTCGCAGCGATCAATTTCTTACTATTCGCGAAGCTACGTCGGGAAAATGAGCACCACTCACGAGCGTTGCGAATCTTTCTTGATGATGCCCGAGCCTTCTTTGATGGTCAGGATCTGATTAACCTCGACGTCAGAGAATTTCTCGACTTTCCACGTCGTCGGCCACTTCACCTCGATCCAGTCGATCTTCTTCGCTTCACCCACTCCGAAGTGGAGCCGCAGGTCGCTTTGCGACATCACACTACCGCCGCTGTGCACTTCATCCATTTGCGTGTGTCCACCGGCGGAGACTCGCACGCGCGTACCGATTGCAGTTCGGTTGCACTGCGTGCCGAGAAGCTTGATCTTGATCCAGTGGTTCTTGTTTCCACCATCGTTGCGCAGAAGCGACGGCGGATCGTTCATGTTCAGCACAAGAACATCGATATCGCCGTCATTGTCGTAGTCGCCGAACGCCGCGCCCCGGCTCGAGTAGCGTTCGGCGATCCCCGGTCCCATTTGCGCGGAAACATCCTGAAACCTCCCGTTCCCCAGGTTGCGGTAAACCACGCGCGGCTGCTTGAACTGCGCCAGGTTGTGCTTCTCGACGTCGGGATAGACGTGGCCGTTGATCTGAATAATGTCGGCCCAGCCGTCGTTGTCGTAGTCGACGAAGCCATCGCCCCATCCGACATACTGCGCATTTAGCGCAACCCCTGCCGAGAACGTCTTGTCTGAAAACGTTCCATCGCCATTGTTTCGGTATAGGTCGGACGTGTCATGGGAAAAATTTGTCTTGAAGATGTCGAGATTGCCGTCGCAGTCATAATCGCCCACAGCAACTCCCATGCCGGCCTGCTCATGGCCGTCGTCATTTAAGGCGCAGCCTGCTTCCACGCCGCGTTCGGTAAACGTTCCGTCATGGTTGTTACGAAAATAAAGGCTGGGCATGGAATCGACGGCGACGTAAATGTCGGGCCAGCCGTCATTGTCGAAGTCGTAGGAGACGGGCGTGATCGAGTAGTGCGGGCCCGGTTTCAGGATTCCCGATTTTTCGGAGACATCGGTAAACGTGCCGTCGCCGTTGTTGCGGAAGAGCTGGTTCGTTCCCGGCGGAAGACCGCGCGGTCCGCACATTTCGGGCAAGCCCATCCACTGGCAAGTGCCTTCTCCCGCCGCGGGAATTTTCGCCAGGTCGAATTCGACAAAGCTGGCCACGAAAAGATCGAGCCAGCCGTCGCGGTCGTAGTCGAGCCACGTCGAACCCGAGGTCCAGCGTACCCGCTCGTTGTAGAGCCCGGCCTTGCGCGTCACATCGGTGAAAGTACCATCGCCGTTATTGTGGAACAGAGCGTTGTGTCCCCAGAAACCGCAGAACAGGTCGTCCCATCCGTCGTTGTCGTAATCTCCAACGCAAATGCCGGTCTGCCAGCCAACTTGCCCCAGCCCGGATTTTTCTGTGACGTCAGTGAAGGTGCCATCGCGATTGTTCTTGAAAAGATGAGACCGCGGTTCCTGCCCCGGAGGCCATTTCTCGTCGAGCCGCAAGCCATTCGTAAGATAAACGTCCAGCCACCCGTCATGGTCGTAGTCAAAGAAAGCAATTCCGCTGCCCTTGGTCTCGACGATGTACTTCTTCTGCTCGATGCCGCCCCATACGTTCGGCACGGTCAACCCGGCTTCTTTCGCCACGTCGACGTAGGTGACGGGAATGCCTGTCGCCGGTTTCGGTGAGTTCGTCGTGTTGGCGACAATCGGACGCGTCCATCGTGTAACCGGACGGCAGAGCGCTTCCAGCAGCGAATGGCTGAAAACGACGAGAGATGAGCCAAGAAAACCACGGCGGGAAAAACCTGGCAAATTCGATCGACTCCCCACGGTGAAATGATTCTATCTCACGCGTATGTCACGACTGGCAGACCCAAATAACGGAAAAGTTTTCTAACACAGCGCTTTACGGATTCGCGGAATTCCCCACCGCCGACCGGCGGCTCCCCGTGAATCCTGCCATCCCCAGCCGCCATCCCAGGAATGTGAATTCGTCGGCGGCCAACTTGATCGCCTGCGCCCGGTCCGAGCCGATCCCATGTCCGGCGTCGAAATCCACCCGCAGCAAAATCGGATTCTGCGAACCATTCGCCGCCTGCAGCCGCGCTGTCATCTTGGTCAGCATCCAGCTGGTCACGCGTGGATCGTTCGCTCCCGTCTCCAGCAGCACCGCCGGATACTTGGCTCCATCCTGCACGTGCGCGTAAGGGCTGATGGCATACATGGCGCGGAATTCCGTTTCATTCTTCACTGTCCCGTACTCGGTAGCATTCATGCCGCCAGTCGAGCGCTGCTCGCTACGCAAAATGTCGGTAATGCCGACGCGGTACAACACGGCGGACACCAACTCGGGATGCTGCGTCAGAAACCCTCCAACCGCAATCCCGCCTGCGCTGGTTCCCTCAATCGCCAGGTGAGCCGCCGAAGTGTATTTCTGATCGATCAGGTACTGCGCGCAAGCGACGAAGTCATCGATCGTATGCTGCTTCGTCGTCTTGTTGCCATCCATGTGCCAGGACTCCCCGCGCTCTCCTCCGCCGCGCACATGCGCCCACGCAAACACCGCTCCCCGTTGCAGCCAGGGCAGCCGTAATGGATCAAAGTGCGGCGGAATCGCAATGCCGTACGCCCCGTAGGCCACAAGCAAGGTGGGATGCGATCCGTCCAGCGCCAAATCCTTCCGATAAAGAATCGAAAGCGGAACCATCGTTCCATCTGCGCTCTTCGCCAGTACCTCCTTCGAAGTGATGCCGGAAGTATCCAGCGGAATCGGCGGTTGCAGATTCGTATTCGTGAATGCACCCGTCTCCGGGGCATAGGAGTAGACGGCCTTCGGCGTCGTCCAGCCTTCCAGCGAGATTGTGACGCCCGGCCGCCGCCACTCGGTGGCGACGTCTCCCAGCGCTCCTGCGACGGGCAATGCCAACGGCGTTTGTAACGACTCCTTGTCGTATGGAACCCGAATCACTCCGGCGAGGGCATCGCGAAAGCCATGCACGTAAAGCGCATCTTCCGCGGCAGCCATTCCGCTCGTATATTGAGCCGACAAAATGAAGTCGCTCTCCGGCACGATCTCGTGCGCGGCGTCGATTCCCTCCTTCGCCAGATCGAAGCTCACCACGCGCCCGTTGCTGACTGGACCTTTCGCGCCCCCTTTGGTCATCGCGTAAGCGCGCGTGCCGTGCGTCTCCAATGCCAGCACTCCGTCTTTGTGGTCGACGACTTTCACCCACGGTCCACCCTCGGACCGGCGCACCCAGTAAGCCTCCGTTTCCACCGCGCCAGAGGTCTGGGTGCCCAGCAGCATCCGCGTTCCGTGCACAACCCGCACGGTCACATTTCCATACTTCGGCAATCCCAGATCAGTCGTGACATCCGGACCCCAGATCGGTACATCGGCGCTCTCGCTCGTACCCGGGCGGTGGAAGTAAACGCGGTTGTTATCGAACTTTGTGGATGCGGGCGCTCCCGGCGCCATTTGCTGCAACCGTGAGAAGTAAAACCCCTTGCTGTCGTCAGCCCTAGACGGCGCCCCATCTTCCGTTCGCGAGATCGCTTCCGGAAGCAACTTCCCGGTCGAAACTTCCAGCACATGAAGCACGGAATTTTCTGATCCGCCCAGTGACACACCCACGGCCACATACGATCCATCTGGCGATGGCGTGAAGTAGTCGATGGCAGCATGCTTGCCGCCCTCAGCCAATGTAGAGGGATCCAGCAACAATCGCGCCCGCAACGGCACGCATCATCAACCGCGCGTCACGCTTGCCGGGCGGAGTTTCGAGGTAGAAATACTGGTCAAGCACCCGCGAAATGCTGCGGACCTGAGCCGCCGCATCGGAGGCGCGTGTCATTTCCGCAACGAATTCAACATCCTGCGCCATGAATGGACGCAGCGCTTCCTGGGTAACCGCATTCTCCGCCTTCATGTACTGGTCGAGTTCCGGGCCGCCCTGTTCCATCCAGCGATAGGGGTCAACCACGGTGGTTCCAAAATACGTGTCGCTCACCGGACGAACCGGCGCCACCGGCGCCTTTAGTTGAGCCAGAGCGCTGGCAGAAATCGCAAGACAAGCAAGGGATAGCCCCAGAATTCGTCGAAGCATGAGGACCCCCGGGAGCGTAGCAGAATTTTTCAGCCGCCCATTCTCGCACAGAAGCGTCACCAAGATAGCGCCGGCGTCAGAGGCTGGCGCCAGCGCGCGAGAATAGCGACGTCGTCAGGGACGATCCGCAACTCAACCACTTTTCTTATTTCGCGAGTAGAACCGCCGGAACTTCGCGCGGTTGCCACACTTCGTCATGTCGCACCATCGCCGGCCATGGTTTTTGCTGGTGTCGAGAAAAAACCACTGACAAGTTTCCGAAGCGCAGGTGCGCACGAGCGGCAACTGGTCCGACGAGAGCAGGTTTGCGACCGACAGCGCGATTGGGCTCAACGGCGTCTCTAAATCGAAGGGCGGAACGTCGAAGCGCCACTCGAACCGTCCATCCCCTGGAACCAGCCGCGCGTGTCTTCCTGCGTACTGGATGAACTGATTGACCCTGACCATGGGCCCCTCTGGAATCGGCTTTTTCTTCACGATCGCATCGAACACCGCGAACATTGCTTCGCGCACCGTAATCGCGATCTCGAGCACCTGTTTCGCATCTTCGGGCTGCCTCGCACGGCGCAAGAGAAGCGCGTCCACAATTCTTATATCGAGCGTCCCGGTATCTTCTCCGAAGCGCACCAGGTCGTGGTATTGCTTCAGAAGTTCTTTCGGCTGTTTAGTGAAACGATCATCGAGCGTGTTGATGAAATCCAAGCACAACGCGCCCGCGACGAGATCGAACGACGATTCACGCCTCCGCGGATCTTTGCTTTGCAGGTATGTCTCTACCATTGAAATCCAAGGGATATTATCTAACCATTAAAAGCGTCTTGACAAGTTAGCCTGACCTGACATAGCATCTCCCTAACCTCTTAATGTTGTTTTAAAGGTTAGACTATGTTCCTGGAACAGCCCGCCCACATTCTTGCGACGATTCGCGAGAGCATGAACTCGAATTCGAAGATGGTAAACATAGGAGGAAGGCCGGTGATCGTGCCCAAACCGCAAACCAAGTCTGATGGAAGCCATCACCGCGCCGAAAACATCAAGCTCGCGCTCGCGTTCGCCGCGATCTACATCGTGTGGGGCTCGACGTATCTTGCGATTCGCTACGCAATCGAGACCATTCCGCCGCTGGTCGCGGTAAGCATCCGGCACTCGGTGGCGGGCGGCGTTCTGCTGGCGTGGGCATGGGCGCGAGGATTTCGTCCGCGGCGTGAGCACTGGGTTTCGGGATTCATCATCGGCGCGCTCTTCTTCCTGATTGGGCACGGAACACTGCATTGGGCGGAGCAGTACGTAGGATCAGGGTTAGCAGCACTGCTGATTGCGACCGAACCTATGTTCATCCTCGTGCTGGCGTGGATGCTCGGGCAGCGCCGGATTGGAGTGATTAGCGCAGCGGGTTTGATTTTAGGCGTGGCGGGCGTTGCGTTTCTGACCGGGCCTGAACTTACCGGGAAAGGATCGACGGTGGCCGGAGTGATCGCAGTGCTCGTGGGCTCGCTCTCGTGGGCCGCCGGAGTCGTTATTTCGCCAAAGGTCAAGTTGCCCTCGGAGGCGATTGCGCGGACGGCGGTGCCTCTGGTTTGCGGTGCGGTGCTGCTGCTGATTGCCTCGTTTGTCACGGGCGAGTTCCAACATACGAACTGGTCGGGAATTTCCCTGCGGTCTGTGGGCGGTCTGGCGTATTTGATCGTGATGGGATCGATCGTGGCGTTTTCCGCGTACACGTGGCTGCTGCAGCGATGCTCTCCCACGCTGGTGGCAACTCACACTTATGCGAATCCCGTGGTCGCGCTGCTGATCGGATGGCTGCTCGCGGGAGAACCGCTGAATCTGCGCATCGTGTTTGCATCGCTTGCGATTCTGGGCGCGATCGTCCTGATCCGCCGGGGCGAACAGGAAGGCGCTCCAGCAAAACAAGCTTCGACCCGCACGCAAGAACCATTGACGCGGGCCGCAGTTGAGAGGGCGTCATGATCAGTCGAATTTGGCATGGCTGGGCGAAACGCGAAAATGCGGACGCGTACGAGCAGCTATTGCGGAGTGAAGTCCTGCCGGGCATTCACCGGGTAAGCGGCTTCAAAGGCGCGCAACTTCTGCGCAGGAATGGCGACGATGAAGTCGAGTTCGTGACCATCACCCTGTTTGAGTCCCTTGCGGCGGTAAAGGAATTTGCCGGCGAGGATTACGAGGTTGCAGTGGTACCACCTGCGGCGCGGAAGCTGCTCTCGCACTTCGATGCGCGGTCCGCGCATTATGAGACCGTGTTTGAAGTGGAATAACGTCGCAAGCAGAGGAAATTCGTGACGGGGACCATTCGGGAACACCCACGGCGCGTTTTGCACGGAGATCCTTCGCTCCGCCTGAACGGCGGCTCCGCTCAGGATGACGCCACGGTATCGGGACGCGGCGTCCTAAGCTTCGTGCTTCTTCTACATTCCCACTCTGCCCGGCTGTGCCGGGCGGACAGCCGAGGGCGGCTGTCCCTACATTCGCGGCGAGTGTCCTTACATTCGTGCCGAGATAGCAGCGCGATGCTGCGCAACATCCGTCGGGACGGCGGAGCCACGCGATTGAGCCTGGAATTGTTAATATCTGGTGAAAATACGTGCGCCGAATTGGTTAGGTTGCTGGGAACGCTAGGTACCGCGTAGCGGCTTCGTTACAATATTGGCGTGAAACCCAGCATCTTCGTGGTTGAAGACGATCCTGATATTTCGCGCCTCGTACGCCATCATCTGGAGAACGAAGGCTTCACGGTTCGGGTCTACCCGACGGGAGCAAACGTACTTTCTGATGCCGAGCGTCAGCGGCCGGCGCTATTCGTGCTCGACATCATGGTACCGGGAAAGGACGGGCTGGAAATTTGCCGCACCGTGCGGCAAACCGCTGGCCTTTCCGCCGTGCCCGTAATTTTTCTGACGGCCAAAAGCAGCGAAGCCGATCGAGTGCTCGGGCTGGAGCTCGGCGCCGACGATTACATCGCGAAGCCGTTCAGCCCGCGCGAACTGGTGGCGCGGGTAAAAGCTGTCCTGCGGCGCTTTGAGCGGCCGCTTCCACCCAGCCCGTTAAAAGTCGGGGAAATTGAGATCGATCCTTCGGCGATGACGCTGATGGTCCGGGGCCAGGCGGTTCCTACCACCGCAACGGAGTTCCGCTTGCTCGACTACTTCGCCCGCCACAAGGGTCGGGTGTTCAGCCGGGACCATCTCCTGGACTCGGTGTGGCGCGACACGTCGTATGTGACGCCACGGTCGGTTGACGTGTACGTGCGCCGGATCCGGGAGAAGATTGAGCCGGACCCGGAGAATCCACGCTATCTGAAGACGGTGCGCGGAGCGGGCTACCGCTTCGAGGCGCCGAAGTGAGGCGCGGCGGAAATACACTGGGAAGATGAAGAACCGGATCTTCTTCAAGCTGCTGGCGGTCTTCGTTGTCGTGATTGCCGCCACCGCCATGATCCTGGACGTTGTGGTGGGCGGTGCATGGGAAAGCATGCTGCGCGCCGAAATCGAGCGCGATCTCACGCAGAAGACTTCGTTGTTCGCACACCGGGTCGAGACCGATCACAATCATCCTTTATCGGAGATCGCAGCCGAGGAGGGCAAGGCCGCGGGCGCTCGCGCGACTGTGATCGATGGAAGCGGGAAAGTTCTTGCCGACTCCGAAGGCGATCCGGCCGCGATGGAGAATCATGCCGGGCGTCGCGAATTTGCTACCGCGCTGTCGGGAAAGACCGGAAGCGACCAGCGGATGAGCGCCACTCTTGGAATTCCTTTCCTCTATGTTGCCGCGCCCATTCCCGGAGGCGCGGTCCGTCTGGCATATCCCCTGTCGGACATTGAGAGCGTGGAGGCCCAGGTACGACGGCGATTGCTGTGGGGAACCGGGGTAGCGTTCATGATCGCGCTGATCGTGGCAGCGATCGCCTCCGTCTGGACCTCACGGCGGCTGGAGCACATCGTTAACGTGGCGGCGAGCATTGAAAAGGGCGATCTGCGGGCGCGCGTGGACGACGGGACGCTCGATGAGATCGGGCGCGTGGCAGCTGCGATTGATAAAACCGCAGGACAGGTTGAACGCAGTTTCGCCGCCGTGCGATCGAGCCAGCGCCAGCTGGAAACCCTGCTGAACAGTATGCAGGACGCGGTGGTAGCGGTGAGCGCGGATGGCCTGGTGCAGTGGGCCAATCAACCCATGGATCGCCTGGTTCCGCAGCGCACGCGGTTGAATGCCCCCGTAGTTGAGACGATTCGCGATCCGGACTTTCTAGCAACGGTAAAGGCAGCGACTTCCAGCAAGGAAGTGGCGACGGGCCGGGCAACTTCGATCGTACCCGGACGTGCATACGACGTTACCGCTGCGCCGCTGCCGGATGGAGGCGTGGTGGCAGTGCTGCGCGACCTGACGGAAACCGAGCGGGTGGAAAAGACCCGTCGCGATTTCATCGCCAATGTGTCGCACGAGTTGCGCACGCCGCTGACGTCGATCCAGGGCTACGCCGAGACTCTGCTCGACACCCCGCCGGAGAACGGATCTCCATCGAAGGAGTTCCTGGAGATCATCCGCAAGAACGCCGCGCGCATGTCGCGGCTGACCGAGGACCTTCTGACATTGGCGCGGGTTGAATCGGGGGAGACACGCTTCGAGACCGAACCGGTTCCGCCTGTGGAACTGCTGCACGATGCGGAGGAGAGCTTCCGCGAGATCGCGCGCGGCCAGGGTGTGGAACTGCAGATCAAGGATATCGAGGGCGGAAGCGGCTCGGTGGAGTCGCTGCCTGCGGTCATGGCCGACCGGGAGGCGATTCACCAGGTCTTTTCCAACCTGATCGACAACGCGATGAAGTACGGGCGCGCCGGAGGCCGCATCGAGCTGGGAGCGCGGGCATCATCGCGCGGGGTGGAATTCTACGTCCAGGATTTCGGCGCGGGAATCTCATCGGAGCATCTGCCGCGGCTGTTCGAGCGGTTCTACCGCGTCGACAAGGCACGTTCCCGGGAATCGGGCGGCACCGGACTGGGACTCGCGATCGCGAAGCACATTGTCCGCGCCCATGGCGGATCGATTCATGCGGAGAGCGAACTGGGCCATGGCAGCACATTTGTGTTTACGCTGCCAGTGGCGTGAGCGTGTCAAACCGGGATAAGAATCGCAGAATTTGCAATTCCCTCTTGCATTTTTCCGATCCTGCCGGAAAATGATGGTGTATTCCCCCTGCACTGAAAATTGGGCATCGAGAGATAACCGAAAATTCACAGCGTATTAACCATAATGCATTGGTGGGAACATATGATCGAGCCGTGTCCGTCCGACCCCAGCAGCATCGGAGCCATGACGGCGGGGCTGACCGGTCATACTGGCGCAAGCCTCCCCGCCCATTGGATACACAGATGAGTACTGCCCAGAATCCGACCCCAGAGCCCGCCCACCACTATATTGTGCGGCGGACCGTTGAAGCGTGCCGGTTGGCCAAAGAAGCAGCGGGGGCCGCGGCGGAAGGAATCGCCACAGGCTCGATGTCGCTGCTTAACTCGCTGCGCCAGCGCGAACGGGAACTCGACACGATCGACATGGAAATCGATGGCGGAGTGACGAGCGCGATCACGGAAGTCGGGCCAGCGGAGGCGCGGGAATTGCTGGCCTGCATGAAATTCATGATCGGCCTTGAGCGCATTGGGGATCTCCTGTTGAGTTTTGCCAATAGCGCGCAAGCGGCAGGCAGCCGGCTCGATCCCGAGGACACACGCGACCTCACGCAGATGGCGACGATCCTGGAGAAGATGCTGACCGATTGCGGAGCGTCATTCTCGTCGCGAGAGATCGGGAGGGCGATCGATGTGCTACGAGCCGATGCCGAGATGGACCGGCTGCGGAATCTGATCTTCCTGCGTCACATTGAGAATCCCGAGAACCAGCACCGGCAGGCCAGCCTCCAGGTGATTTTCATGACGCAGTCGCTGGAACGCGCGGGGGATCATGCAAAGAACCTTGCGGAAGAAGTCTGCCACTTCGTGAGTGGACACACGGTGCGCCACGTCCTAATGGCGTACGACAAGCCGGTGGAGCAGATGTTTATTGATTATCTGCGGCGGCGCGACCAGCACCGGTAGTTGAACTCTTCGTTCTTCTTTTCCTTGGGCTGACGCCTTTAGTTGTCTGTTTCGAAGAACCCCCACTTCCTGCGAACACTTCGCGCGAGAAATGACGCACCCGTTATTAGATTTCTCTGTTCATCCAAAGCGCTGGTGGGTCTTCCAGAATTCGGGCCACGTTTGTTTGGGTGGGCCGCATAGGAAGAAGTCGGGATGGTCACGGCTCTCCTCGTTCTTCACGCCTTCCGAATTTTTGATCTGGCCGACAACTTTGCAGGAGGTAAAGGCTTCGTCGACCTGGTCCTGAGTCCAGCCCAGAACGATCAGCGTAGATGGTGGAGGCGCGGGATAACCTCGAAGCCACCCGGAGTTCGTGAGTTGGATTGGCGGCGGAAGATGATAGGCTGGCCCGAAGATTGCGAGGGCGCCGCCTTCTCCATAGTTGCCGACGACGATCCCGAGATTCGCGCGCCGGTCGGGCGAAAGCGAGTCGCGGACGGAGGCCACGGACTGCACGAGTTCTGGCCAGCCGATTTCCTCGCGGAGGTCGCCGTTGTTCTTTAGCGCGAATTGCCTGAGAGGTCCAGTGGGTGCGAGCGGAATGAGGACGGCGGCCATTACAGCGCCGTAGAGGACCACGCCGGAGAAGAAAGCAATTTGCACGGTCCAGCGCCATCCCTGGGAGAGCGAGCGCAACCAGCGCTCGCCCATCACGGCCCCCATGGCGAGAAGCATGGGATAAGCCGCGCCGACGTAGTAAAAGCGCGCCCTGGAAATCACGAAGAGCAGAAAAGGAATGGTGAACATCCAGGCGATCATGCGATAGCGCTGGCCGCGGAAAAAGTAGATCAGGCCGGCGATCCAAAGGGGGATCGTGAAGGAATTCGTGCACAACCAGAATTGATAGGAGATGAAACCTTGCGCGCGGCCCGCGGCGACGTCGCGGGCGTGGATACGCTGGAGGAAGTGCAGAGAGATGAAATCGTGATGGATCTGCCAGATTACATTGGGCAAGCAGATGAAGACGGCAAGAGCAATTCCGATCCAGAACCATTTGCTCGCGACGAAGCGGCGCGCCCAGGTGAGCAGCAGCCCGCCGAGGATGCCGGCGACGTAGAAGCCCATGGTGTACTTCGTCATGAAACCAAGGCCAATGGTGATGCCAATCGGAACGCACCAGCGCGGATTTTCAGACTTGAGCAGGCGCAGAACAAAATAGGCGATCAGCACCCACCAGAGAAAGTCGAAGGTCGTGTACTGAAATTCTGTTCCTTCAAAAAGGGCAAGTGGCGCGAGGGCCACCGAGAGGGCGGCGGTGGCTTGCGCGAGACGTCCGCCGCCGAGTTCACGTGCCATCAGTCCAGTAACGATGATGACGATTGCTTGAGCAACGACGGAGGCCATGCGGAGCCAGATCATCGAGAGCCCGAAGATCTGCAGGCTGATTCGCTCGACAAAAGGCGTTAAGGGTGGGTAGGCGACGAAGCCCCAATCCATGTGCATGGCGTCGGAAAGGGTCTGGAGTTCGTCGCGGTGGAATCCGTAGCGGCCGTTCGTGAGGATATGGAGCAGGACGATCGCGGCGGTGATGGTCAGCGGGATGAAGGTATCGGCGGATGGCTTGGTGGCCGCGCTCAGCGGGACTGGCTTGGGCTGTGAGTCGTGCATGCAGGGTGAGTCCTTGGAAGTCTACGGTTTCTGGACAGTATATGTTCCCCTGGGTTCACGTCATGGTGATGATCAGGTTTCTGGATTTGTCGAGATGAAAGCTCTTGTTCGGCGGAATGACTGTGGTGGCGCTGTATTCGGTGATGATGGCAGGGCCGCGGTATTTTCTCGTGGGGGCCAGGTCTTCGCGGGAATAGAGTGGCGTCGCGAGTTTCTTTCCGCCGAAAAAGACTGAGCTGCGTGGTGTGGAGAGTGAGTTGAGCTTTGCTGGGCCGGGGTTGGCCGTCCCTGCATGAGCCGTGGTGGCGACCGTCTTCGGGGATTTTATTGTTGCTCGCAGGCGGAGGGTTACCAGTTCGACTTCTCTTCCTGGATGGATGTGGCCATAGCGGCGTTGGTGTTCGTTCTCGAAATCGCGCAGGACGTGCGGGGTCCAGGGGAGATTCAGTTCGTATCCCTGTCCGCGGTAGCGGAGATCGAGACTGCGGAGATAGTGCGGACTTCCCTGCCAGGACTCGCGGCGAAATTCCTGCGCGGCTAGTTTTTCGAGTGCGGTAAATTCGCGGCTCAACCTCGCGGCAGGAAATTTGGAGGAGAACTGCCAGAGGACGGTGCGCGAATAATCTTTCACCACATCGCTCGAGAGGATTCCCAGCGCGGAGAGAGCGCCGGGAAGAGCTGGGACGATGACGGTGGGAATGCTGAGGGCGTCGGCGAGGGCGCAGGCGTGAAGGCCTCCGGCGCCGCCAAAGGCGACGAGCGAGAATCGGCGAGGATCGCGTCCGCGTTCGATGGAGACGACGCGGATCGCTTTCTCCATTGTGGCGTTGACGACGCGGATCACGCCGGCGGCGAATTGTTCCACGGTTAGTTTCGTGGATTGTTTCTTGAGCCACTCATTGGTGATGGCGCGGGTGCGTTCGAGGTCGAGGGTGAAGTCTCCGCCTAGAAAGCGCGCGGGCTGAAGGCGTCCGAGAAGAAGGTTGGCGTCGGTGACCGTGGGTGCCGTGCCGCGCCCGTAGCAGATGGGGCCGGGATCGGCACCGGCGGATTCGGGGCCGACGCGAAGGGCTCCGGCGGCGTCGAAGCGAGCGAGCGAACCTCCTCCGGCACCGACCGTGTGGATATCGAGCATCGGGACGCTGATGGGAAGGCCCGCGATCTGGGCGTCGTTGGCAGTCTTGATCTCGCCGTCGACGAGCGAGACGTCGGTGGAAGTGCCTCCCATATCGAAGGCGATGATGTGATCGAAGCCGCTGGCGCGGGCAGTGGCTACGGCGCCGACGACACCGCCTGCGGGCCCCGATAAGACTGTGCGAACCGGCTCGTGGGCGGCGGTTGAAACAGCGGTGATGCCGCCGGAGGATTGCATGACGAAGATGGCTTCCGGCTTTCGGATTCCGGCTTTCGGCACAGGGGCTAAAGCCCTGCTCTTGCGCTGGGTTTTCGCGGCGCTGAAGCGCCGCTCTTCCACAGTGGCTACACGTGTCGTTGTCGCGACTTCGGCTGAAAGTGTCGTTGTCGAACTATTAATCGCGTGGGTTGTTGACGATCCGCTGCCGTGTAGCCCCGAACGGAGTTCCAGATTCTCCAGGTAATGTTGCATTACTGGTTGGAGATAGGCATTGATGACCACCGTTGAGGTGCGCTCGTATTCGCGGAATTCCGGGAGGATCTGGTGCGAAATTGAAAGTGGAAGGTGGAGTTTGCTCAGAGCTTCGGCTACGGCGTTTTCATTCTTTGGATTGGCGAAACAGAACAGGAGAGAAACTGCAATCGACTCGGGATTGGCGGCTTCGAGCCGGGTGGCAAGAGTTGTCAGTTCTTCTTGCGTGGGCTCGGTGAGCGTCTCGCCGGCGGCGGAGGTGCGTTCGTTCACGCCAAAGCGCAATTCCTTTGGGACTAACGGCTCGACTCTGTCAAAGAAGAGGTCGTAGAGCTTGGGTCGAGCCTGGCGTCCGATCTCGATGGCGTCTTCGAATCCGGCTGTCGTAACTAGCGCGGTGCGGGCACCTTTTCGCTCCAGAAGCGTGTTCGTGCCGACGGTCGTGCCGTGGAGGAGGATGAAACCTCCTTCGGGTGCGATCTTTGTGAGTGCTTCGACGATGGCTTGCGAGGGATCGTGCGGGGTGGAGAATACTTTGAGCATCTGGATTTGGCTTGTGGCGGGGTCGATCCAGACGCAGTCGGTGAAGGTGCCGCCCGTGTCGATGGCGATGCGGAGGGGTTGGGGGCGGCGGGGCATGGATGTATTCGAGGAGGATTAGGGTAACATCCGGCGGGTTCGGTGCACGTTCTGGCCACAGCGCCGTGGAGAACCCCGTTGCATAGGTCCTTCGCTTCGCTCAGGATGGCAGATGGCTCCGTCCCGCGGCGGACGCTGTGGGCTGCATTCCTGCGCAGCTTCGCAGCAATTGGCCGGCTCGGCGGGCAGCCAGGGGCGACCGTCCTTGCATCTGCGTTGCCGATTACTTGATCGTGAAGGCTAGTGTCAGGAGCGTCTTCTGCTCTACCTCATGGGCTTTAGCGCTGCCGGTGGCTGGGCTGGGACTGGAGCTCCGTTTTACCGTCAGGACCTGGCGCTCTCCGGCGATGCGCTTCAAGCGCGGCAGCATGTTGAAGAGCGCGCCCATATTGGCGGGTTCTTCCTGCACCCAGACGATATCGGCGTGCTGGCCGTGGCGGTCGAATTCCGCGATCACTTCTTTTTCCGGGAACGGATAGAGCTGCTCCAGAAAAACGATCGCGGTGCTCGTATCTTTCCTCTTCTTGCGCTCGGCCTGGAGTTCGTGACCGATCTTTCCGGTACAGATCAGGATGCGCTCAGCTTCTCCGACTTCGGTGTCGGGAATGACGTTTAAGAAATTCTTGTGGGTGAAATCCTCGATCGGCGAACTGGCATCGGCATGGCGCAGCATGCTTTTTGGCGTGAAGACGATGAGGGGTTTGCGCCAGTGACGCAGGGCCTGACGGCGCAGGAGATGGAAGTACTGCGCGGCGTTCGAAGGCTGAGCGATCTGGATGTTGTGCTTGGCCGCGAGCTGGATGAAGCGCTCAATGCGGGCGCTCGAGTGTTCCGGCCCCTGCCCTTCGTAGCCGTGGGGGAGAAGCATGACGAGGCCAGAAAGCAGGTTCCACTTGGCTTCTCCGGCGCTGATGAACTGATCGATGATGGCTTGCGCGACGTTCACGAAATCGCCGAACTGCGCTTCCCATAGCACGAGGGATTCGGGATAGTCGCGGCTGTATCCGTATTCGAATCCGAGTACACCGGCTTCGGAGAGCGTGGAGTTGTAGATTTCACAGCGCGCCTGACCGGCGGCAATGTTCTCCAGCGGAACGTACTCCTCTTCGTTCTCGATATCGATGAGCACCGAGTGCCGCTGGTTGAAGGTTCCGCGCCGGGAGTCCTGTCCGGAAAAGCGCACGTGAATGCCTGACTTGACGAGGCTCGCGAAAGCGAGGGCTTCGGCCATGCCATAGTCGACGGGCCGCTTGCCGCTGCCCATCTCCGCGCGCTGCTCGAGAAGCTTCTTCACTTTCGGATGAATGTGAAAACCTTCGGGATAGGTCGTGAGACGCGCGCTAAGTTCGGAGAGTTCGGAGGTGGAAAGTCCGGTTTCGACTTCGTATTCGTCCCTATAGAGTCCGCCGAAGTAGTTATTCCAGTATTTCGGAAGCTCGCGAAGCGTTGGCTTCCGCTTGATGCTCCCGGCTTTTTTCTGCGCGGCTTCAAACTCGGCTTTGATCTTTTCTGCCTGGGCTTGCACATCTGCCGCCCCGATGTCATCGGCGTAGATCTCCCAGAGCGGTGGATGCTCTTTGATCTTCTTGTAGAGCAGCGGTTGCGTGATGGTGGGGTCATCGACTTCGCTGTGCCCATGGCGGCGATAGCCGATGAGATCGATTACGACGTCGGTGCCAAACTTGTAGCGGTATTCAACAGCCATGCGGGCAACGCGCACGACGGCGTCAACGTCTTCTCCGTTTACGTGGAAGATGGGGATCGACTGACGCCGCGCGATGCACGCGGCAAAGCGCGTGGAGTGCTCTTCGGTGTAGCTGGTGGTGAAGCCGAGAAGATTGTTAACCACGACGTGAATCGTGCCGCCGACGGTGTATCCGGGAAGGTCGGCGTAGTTCATGGTCTCGGCGAGAATGCCCTGGCCGGCGAATGCGGCGTCGCCGTGAACGAGGAGCGGCAGATACTTTTCGCGTCCACCTTCGCCGGTACGATCCTGCTTGGCGCGAGTGCGGCCGATGGTGACAGGATCGACAGCTTCAAGGTGGCTTGGGTTCGAAACAAGGTGAATATGAACTTTGCCACCGCTGCGGGTGACATATTCTCCGGTGGCACCCATGTGGTATTTCACGTCACCGGAGCCGAGGACGCTGCGTGGATCGACATCTTCAAATCCGGCGAAAATCTCTTCCGCCGGGCGCTTCGCAACGTGGGCGATCACATTCAAGCGTCCGCGATGGCTCATGCCCATGACCAGCTCGATAGCGCCAAGACGGGCCGCAGAGTCGAGGACTTCGTCCACTAAGGGGACTAGCGCCGTGACACCTTCCAGCGAGAACCGCTTGCTGCCCAGGTAGCGCTGCTGCATGACCTGCTCGAAAATGTCGGCGCGGATGAGGAGCTCAAGGTTGCGCTGCTGGATTTCGGGCGTCACTTCGAAACCCTGATCGGCGGACTCCATGCGGTCGTAAATCCAACGGCGGCGGTCAGGGGAGTAAATGTGATTGATCTCGACACCGATGGTGCTGGAGTAAATCGAACTGGCCTCATGCGCGTATTCGCCTTCGCGCTCGAGTTCGGGAGTGGGGCGCGGGCGAAGGAAACCGAGCGGGTCGAGGTCGCCTTCGAGGTATCCAAACTGACGGTAGGCGGCGAAGACACGTTCGCGCTCGAGGTTCGCGATATTGCTAGAGCCGTTGTTGGAGCCGGCCGTCTCTACGATGGCGGCGCCGGGAACACTGGAATTCTGCGTGGGCATAGGTCGTTACTAGAATAAAGGATGCGCGAGACGGCGTGGGGATTCGGGACCGAGCGGCTCACCACGGAGGATACGGGGAAACGGGAAGAATGAGCGAAAATCCGCTTCCGTTAAGGGGTTGAGCCGGGCTTCGGTTCGATGGTCACCGGGCGGTTCAGCACAATGCTCATCTCGGTATGAGCGGGAAGAAGCACGTCGCGGCCGTGGCGGGTCAGCATGAATATGCCGGACGCGATGGTACCCGCGATGCGAGCGGTACCGGCCGTCGATGCATCGGTGGCGCCGGAGAGGATGGCTTCCATCACTAATTGGGTGCCATCGTCGACCTCCTTGGCGATTCCCGCCGTGACGCCGCCATCAATCAGCATCCACATCACACCCGGACGCTCACCACGAAGCTGGCCCTCGGGATCGAGTTTAGTGTGCGAGCCCCGGTTCAGCTCGACTTCAGAAAGAGAGGCGGACAGCGGAACATGGATTCCACCGGGCAATTCCACTTCGGTGAAGGAAATGGAAAGCGAGCCGGCGCGGCTCAGCATCTTCGGCGGCGTGACCTTCAAGACCGTACCGAGAACGCTGGTGCCAGCGGGGAGAACAACTCGCGAGTCGACCAGCAAGGGTTCGAGGAGTCGCGCATGAATCGCGTCGCCCGAGTGGCTCTTTGAAGCGCTGACGCTCTGCAGCAGAAGAATGCGGCAGGTTGTGCCTGCAGCCAGCGTGGAGGGGATCGCGGAGGTAGCCCAGCTTGGATCGGCGGGAGTTGCGGATTCCGGCTGTTCGGTCTGGGCCTCCAGCGACATGATGCGCGGAGCGTAGGCCTGGGATTGCGCATGCTTGTTGCCGGAATCACCGGCCGGAACCGTGGCGCCAGGATTTGCGGCGTCATATTTCTTGTTCTTCTTGTGGCCCGCCTGAGCATGGATTTCGATGCGTGGATCGGAGGATAGCAAGGAAACGTGCAGCAGGCTTTGCGCGCCGGCTGGATCGAGGATGGTCGCTTCCTTAAACACGGGGAAATTCTCGTGCCGGGGCGTGAAAACCTTTATGACCCATGGCCAACGGTTGCTGGGCTGGCGGCGCCGGCGCTCCAGTTGATCGACGGTAAGGCGGATGTGGCTGCCTGCCGGGAAAAGCTTGCGGTCAGGGGAGTAAACATCTCGAGCCAGGTCGCCTTCGAGGGTATCGCCAGGCTTGACGGAGGAGAGTTTCACCGCCGATTGCAGTTGAACTTTCACATACAAGGGGAGGACATTGGCCGTCGAATCAGATTGGGCGAAAGCGAGTGGGGCCAGAAACAGACAGATGAGGATGTGGCGCACGCATGAGTTCATTGATGGCAGACTCGACACTTTCGTTATTGATTCGTGGCTAAAGGATAAAGGATGTGCCCGGTTGTTTCGAGTGACTGGGAACGGTCTAAGATCTCTAATCGAAACGCCCCACTCTTGTCCCCGCAAAATACGCGGGGACAAGAGTGGGCAACTGCATTGTCTATCGGTGGAAGTCGAACAGGTCCATCAAGTCGCCGAGAGCAGGCGAGTTCAGTGGAACGTAGGGGTTCGACCAGCTGGTGACCGGGTTGGGATAGTTGTCGCGGCTGCGGTGAGTGAGCGGACGCAATCCCCAGTTCGCCTCGATGAATTTCAGAACCGAGACGTGGTCGGCATAGGTGTGCGAGATGTGGCCCGGGCGAGTCCAGGGCGAGACGACGATGACGGGAATGCGGGTGCCGTCGCCAAAGTAATCGAGCGGCTGGACGTAGCCGGAGTCATAGTAGCCGCCGCCTTCATCGAACGTGACGATGATAGCGGTGCTACGCCACAATTCCTGGTTGGCCTGAACGCCTTTCACAATCTTCTTCACAAACGCTTCGAACAAGTCGAGCTTGGAAGAAGCCGGGTGACCATCGAGCCAGCCGTCAGGCTTCACGTAAGACACTGCCGGCAACGATCCGTCTTTGATGGCGGCGTAGAGCGCGGTGGTGTCCTGGTTATGCGAGCGGCCTTCCTTGGTGGTCATGATCAGGCTGGAGTACTGAAACGGGTTGCAGATGTTGCAGTACTGGTTGTCAGGCGTGACGTAGTTGTTATCGGGATCGTTGTAGTAGGCGGTGAACTGGTCGCCGTAATACGCCCACGAAATTCCTTTTTCGCTGAGGGCGTTCCCGATGGTGCGGATGGGCAACGGTGGAATCGTGAAGACGGTTTCCCCGGGATCGGAGATCACGGCGGAGCTGTAGGCGTTGGTTCCATCGCCGAGGTAGCCGGGGTTGTAGTTGTTCAACAGGTAGTAGTGGCGCGGTTCGCAATTGGGCTTTATGTGGAGAGCGTGGAGGTAGTCAGTGATGGCATCGACGCCGGGATTCTTGCTGTCGGCGCACTCGCTGTAGGTACCGCCGCCGGATGACGGGGATCCGTAGGAGCCGTTGCCGTAGCCGTCCTCGGTGTACCAGTTGTTGGTGCCGGGAGCCGGATTCGGATTTTCGATCTCATCCACCGTGCCGCTGTTGGGACCGGCGCTGATGAAAACATTGCTCGGTGGTACGGCGGGATGCCCCTTCGAATCGGCAAACCAGGCGGCGTCGCCGGTGCCGAGCATCACGTGGTTGGCGCCCGTACCGCCCATCACGGCCTGGTGATAGTTATCACTCATGGCGTAGTGATCGGCGAGATATTTCAGATAAGGCGCGTCGCCCTGCAGCATGTTGTAGAAACCCATCGAAGTGGAGCCTTCTTTGGTAGTGGTGTCATTGAAGCCGGCGGGTTGCGCTTCACCGTTGGAGCCGGCGCCGATCGAGGTTTCGACCCAGGGGAAGAGGTCGGCTTTGCATCCGGTCGGATTTCGCCTTGAAATGCGGGACGCGCTGCAGTCCATCTGCTGCCACATCTGGTAGAAGCGGTGAACGGGACTGTTGTCGTAGACGTCGTATGGGTGCGTTTTCGACGTCAACTGGAAGGGTCCGGGTGGCAGGGTCGTTGCATTGGGAATGCGGGTGTCGACCGCACCGTGGGCAAGACCGGTGCCGCCGGTGGTCAGGAGGTACAAATCTTCGTCGAGCAGACCGTTTTCAACCGCCTTCACGCTGGCCGTATCGGAGAAGTAAGGGGTCGATGGTCCGCCGGCGAGCACTGGAGGCAGCACGGAATAGGTCGTGTTGCCGGGAGGGCTGAGCCGGTATCCATCGGAATGCGAGTCGTTGGCATAGGACTGGCTGGCCAAGGCAAAGTTCGGGCCGGGAGAACCATCTTCTTTGATAATGCCCTTCGAGAGCAGGTTGGAAACATGCTCCCCCTCGCGGGGCTTGTAGGTGGCGAAAACGTGATCGAACGTGCGGTTCTCACCGATGATCACAATGACGTGCTTGATGGGCGTTGCAGTAGACGACCGGTCATCTTGGGCGGCAGCGGAGAACGGCGCTCCAAGATTGGCAAGAATGGCTAGCAGGCTGGTGGCTACAGCGAAGTGTTGGCTGGCTTTCGCCAGAACACAGGGTGTGGACATACTTCGACCTCCTGAGAGAAAAGTTGCTTACGAAGGTAGCTGCGTTCCTGTTAACGGAAAGTGAAGCGATGATGAATAGGAGATTAAAAAGAATCCACAGGCAGGGGAAGATCGGCGCGAGAAAACCAACAGGTGCAGGGAATTGCACATCAAATTTTGAAGTTAAAGGCTTGGGATAGTAGAGTATCGGGTTCAAGAGATGAACGAATAATGGGTCGGCTTACTCGGCAATTCATGTCAAAAGGCTTACTGCTGGCGGCATCGGCGCTGGCGTGCACGAATTTTGGATGCAGCGGGAAACCTGGTGAGAATCCACAAGCTGGTGGAGGGCCTCCGGCGATGCCAGTCAAGGTTCTGCAGGCCCAGGCGGTTCCGATCGCGGATGCGGGAGAGTACGTTGCGACGCTGAAGTCGCGAGACTCGACCGTGATCATGCCGCAGGTCGAAGGGCAGATCACTCAAATCTTCGTGCATTCGGGGGACCGGGTGGAGGGTGGATCTCCGCTGATGGAAATCGATCCGCTGAAGCAACAGGCCACGGTCAAGAGCCAGGAGAGCGCCCGCGCGGCGCAGCAGGCGAATCTGAGCCTGGCGAAGCAGCAATATGACCGCGCCCAGGGACTGGCGTCGGCGGGCGTGGTCAGCAAGCAGGACCTGGATCAGGCGAAGGCCGCATACGACGCGGCACAGGCGCAAATGGATTCGCTTGAGGCGCAGGTGAATGAACAGGAAGTTCAGCTTCATTACTTCAAGGTGGTCGCGCCTCGTAGCGGGATCGTGGGCGACATCCCGGTGCGGGTTGGAGACCGGGTCACGACATCGACCCAACTGACGACTGTCGATCAGCCGGGAAGCCTGGAAGTGTACGTCTATGTTCCGGTGGAACGCTCCCCGCAATTGAAGATGAACCTGCCTGTGCAGGTGCTCGACAGCACTGGAAAAGTGCTGGCGGACACGCGCGTGAGTTTCATTTCTCCGCAGGTGGACAACTCCACACAGACGGTGTTGATCAAGGCTCGCATTGCCAATGGAAATGATGCACTGCGGCAGTCGCAGTTCGTCCGGGCGCGCGTGGTGTTTGGGACTCACACGAATCCGGAGGTCCCGATGCTGGCAGTTACGCGGCTGGCCGGACAATACTTCGCCTTCGTGGCGGAGCCGCAGGACGGCGGACGTTTCGTGGCGCGCCAAAGGCCACTGAAGATCGGCCAGACAGTTGGCAACGATTTCGAAGTCCAGGACGGAATCAATCCCGGGGAGAAGGTGATTATCTCGGGCACGCAGTTCTTGCTGGATGGAGCACCGGTGGTGCCGATGAGTTAGGCGTCAGGGGCTGGAGACCAAGGGTCGGAATCCAGCTTTCGGCTTATTGTCTTCCGGATCTCTGTGGGCCGCTTGGCTGGAAGGCGGATATCGGACACCGGAAGCCTTTGTTACAGTTCGCATTCATTCGATCGATTTTTCATGTTTGCTGATTTCTTCATACGCCGTCCTGTATTTGCCACGGTTTGCGCACTGCTGATCATCCTGGCAGGGGCGGCAGTGGTGCCGACTCTGCCGATCGCGCAGTTTCCCGACCTCGCTCCGCCCCAGGTGGGCGTGACCAGCGCTTATATCGGAGCAAGCGCACAGACGGTCGAGAGCGCAGTGACTATCCCGCTGGAACAGCAGATCAACGGAGCCGAGGGCATGAAATACATGACCTCGACGAGCGGAAATGACGGCACCAGCCAGATCCTGGTGACGTTTGATTTGACCCGCAATCCGGACCTGGCAACGGTCGACATTCAGAACCGTGTGAATACGGCTCAAGGCCGGCTTCCTGCCGCGGTAAAGGCTGTTGGAATCACGACGCAGAAAACCTCGCAAAACTTCGTGTTCGGCGCAGCCGTCACGGGCTATTCGACGCTGTTCATGAGCAACTACCTGGATGTCTACGTCCGGGACGCGCTGAAGCGAATTCCGGGAGTGGCGGACGTACAGATTTTCGGCCAGGGCAAGTACGCGATGCGGCTGTGGCTCGATCCGGTGCGGATGGCGGGGCGCGGGCTGACCGCTCCGGACGTGGTGAATGCGCTCTCCGAGCAAAACGTGGAAGTGGCTGCGGGGCAGGTCGGGCAGCAACCTGCGATGCCCGGACAGAACTACCAGATCAGCGTGCGCGCGGTAGGACGTCTGAGCGAGCCGGCGCAATTTGACGACATCATCCTGAAGACGAACGCCGACGGGACGCTGGTCCGGTTGCGCGACGTAGGCCACGCGGAGCTTGGCTCGGAAACCTACGCGGCCGATCTGCAATACAACGGGCAGGATGCGACTGGATTCGGAGTGCTGCAGCTCTCGTCCGCTAACGCGCTGCAAGTCCATCAGCAGGCGCTGGCAGAGTTGCAGCGGCTCTCGAAGAGTTTCCCGCCCGGAATGCACTACCAGGTCGCGTTCGATACGACCGACGCGGTGAGCGAGTCGATCCGCGACGTTCTGTTCACGGTAGGCTCGGCGATCTTTCTCGTCATCCTGGTGATCTTCATTTTCCTGGGGGACTGGAGGACTACGATGATTCACTTCATCGCGACTCCGGTTTCCCTGATTGGCACGTTCGCGTTCGTGAAGCTGCTTGGGTTTTCGATCAACACCCTGACGCTGTTCGGCATCACGCTCGCCACCGGACTGGTGGTCGACGATGCGATCGTGGTGATTGAAAATATCGAGCGGCATATCGCCGGGGGCGAACATGATTCGCGCAAAGCGGCCACCGATGCGACGACCGAGATCACCAGCGCGGTGATTGCGACGTCGCTGGTGCTGGTCGCCGTTTTCGTTCCAGTTGCGTTCTTTCCCGGAACGACCGGCATCCTGTTCCGGCAATTCGCGCTGACGATTGCATTTTCGATCGCCATCTCGGCGTTCAACGCACTCACACTGGCTCCGGCACTGGCTGCGATTTTCCTGGCGGGCGGCCATCATGGGCAAAAGTGGTGGTGGCTTCGGAAGTTCGAAGATGGCGTGAGCGCTGTGACCCGCGGATACCGGCGCCTGCTGCATCACCTTTTGGGATACCGGCTGGCGATGGCGATCCTGTTTTTCGCCGGCCTCGGGTTGACGTATTTCGTGTTCATGCGCGTTCCCACGGGATTCGTTCCTGATGAGGATCAGGGATATTTCATGATCATCATCCAGGCACCGTCGGGAGCATCCCTGGAGTACACCAAGGCAGTCGGCGCGCAGGTTTCGAAGATTCTCGCCGGTGAACCGGAGATCGAAGGAGTGTTCTCGGTCGCGGGCTTCAGCTTTGCGGGAGCGGCGGCGAACCAGGGAATCATCTTTGTGCCGCTCAAGCCATACTCCCAGCGCAAAGGGGAGATGCACAGCGCGGCGGCGATCGTGAACCGCGTGCGGCCAAAGCTTTTTGGCGTTTCCGGCGCGATCGTGTTTGCAACTCTGCCTCCTGCCGTTCAGGGCCTGGGACAGTTTGGCGGATTCCAGTTCGAGGTGCAGGATCAGGCCGCGCACACGCTGGATGAGCTGGCAGCCGCCACGCAGGGGATCCTGCGAGATTCGCGAGGACGGAAGGAACTGGCGCAGTTGTTCACGTCGTTCACCGCGAACGATCCGCAGTACCTGGTGACCATTGACCGCGAAAAGGCCAAGAGCCTGCATGTGCCGCTCTCGCAGATCACCGACACGTTGGGCGTCTACATGGGCTCGTCGTACGTGAATGATTTCGATTTCAATAACCGTTCTTACCGCGTGTATGTGCAGGCTGACAAGCAGTTCCGCGCAAAGGCGGAAAACATGAAGCAGTTTTATGTTCGATCGGACAGTGGAGCGATGGTGCCGCTGGATAACCTGATCAACATCACGCAGACTACGACACCGCAGGTCATCAGCCACTACAACCTGTTCCGGTCGGCGGAGATCGATGGTTCGCCGGCACCGGGATACAGCTCGGGACAGGCGATCGCGGCGATGGAGCAATTAGCTTCGAAAATGCCGAAGGGATTCGCTTACAGCTGGACGGGACTCTCGCTCGAGGAGTTGCAGGCTGGAGGAACGTCGCTGCTGCTGTTTGGCTTGGGCACGCTGGTCGTTTACCTGACGCTCTCGGCGCAATACGAGAGCTTCGTGCTGCCATTCATCGTATTGCTGGCGGTTCCGATGGCGTTGCTGGGAGCGCTCGGGGCGCAGTGGATCCGCGGCTTGCAGAATGACGTGTTTTGCCAGGTCGGGCTGGTGATGCTGGTGGGACTCTCGAGCAAGAACGCGATCCTGATCGTGGAGTTTTCCGAGCAGTTGCGAGAGCGCGGACTGCCGCTGATCGAATCGGCAGTACAAGCGGCGACGATCCGGCTGCGACCGATCCTGATGACATCGCTGGCGTTCATCCTTGGCGTCGTGCCGCTCGTCGTCGCGACCGGGGCGGGCGAAAATGGACGACATTCCGTTGGCACCACGGTTTTTGGCGGAATGATCATGTCGACCGTGCTGAATCTCTTCTTTATCCCGGTGCTGTACCTGATCGTGGAAGGATGGCGCGAGCGCGGGCGTGCGCCGAAGCAGCGCTAGAAACGGCGGACATTCCCAGGCTCGCCTGACGTTGTCGTGCCCACCAACAGCTTTCTGAGTACTATGCACAACCTTTCATCTTGACAACGGGTGGCAATCAGAACCAGACTGATGCCACTTTTCGCGGCTGTCCCCCCAGAGAAAACAATTTTTCCGCTCCATCCAAGGAGAACCTATGAGCAAGAAACACATGTGTGTATTCCAAGCCCGAGTGTTGCTGATCGCGGCGGCTGGGCTGATGACGGCCGGGATCGCGCAGGGACAACAGGAGGCGAGCGCGGTCGAGATGACGCCGGACGTGGTCACAGCCAGCACCGTGACTTCGAGCCGCTATCACCTGTTCTTAACCAAGCAAGCAAGGGCAGCGGGAATCTCAGCGGAGTCGTCGAATGTGAAACTCAAAGCGCCGGCGCACCCGGTGGCGGCACCTCCGACACTGCCGAGTCCGCCCGCGGGATCGTTCTTTTATCCCGATGACGTGCAGAAGGTGGTCTCGACCGGGAAGACGATTTCCAGTTCGGCGCACCATCCCGTTTACATCAACTGCCCAACGACGAGCACTCCGACAGCCTGCTATGGGGGACCGGCGACGTTCCTTACGAACCTCGACGCAAGTTCGATGATCCACATCTCGGATCAGTACACGGGTTCAACGACGAATGGCCGTTATTCCGTGGGCACGCAGTTCAACGCGACGGCGACGATCTATCCCGGTACTTCAGGCGTGCCGACGTTGGGGGAGAACGACCTGCTGGGAATCGTGCATTCGGCCGCGAAGACCGCGGGCACAGGTTACGGACACATCTATCACCTGTTCCTGCCCAAGGGCGTTGACACGTGCATGGATGAAGGCCCGTGTTACTCGCCGGACAACCAGAGTACGTTTGTATTCTGCGGGTACCACTACGCCGTGAAGTTCTCCGATTTAGCGAGCCCGGTGTACTACACGGTAATTCCTTACCAGGGCGCGGTGGCATCGCCCGCCGTGAATGACTGCACCCTCACCTTCTCGAGTCCCAACGGTGCGCTGGTGGATTCGATGGCGACCGTTCTGCTTCACGAAACGTTCGAGACGATCACGGACCCGGATATCACGACCGGCTACCGGGGATTGAACAATCCCGGGCTTCCTGAGGTGGGAGACATCTGCGAGGGATTTATCTTCACGGTGGGGCTCAATGGTCACAACTACGACGTGCAGTCGATCTACTCAGACAAGTATGAGGCCTGCGCGACTACGCCGTGAGCAGGGAGCATGAGTGGTGAGCTGTGAGGCAATAGCGCTTGCTCCGGCGCTTTGGTTCGTCTTAGTTCCAACTCTACGGGGGCGGGTTGCCGTCCCCGTAATCTGGTTACTTCCCTCTCTGCTTCAGGCGAAGGCTTTTTTTCTGGCCTCGCGGCGGCGCATCTTTGCCATCCACTCGCGCGAGTACATCGTGCCACGGCACTTGCGCGAGCCACAGTGACAGGGTGCGGGTTCCTCGTCATCGTAGAGGTTGTAGTCCCAAACAAGCTCTTCTCCGGCGGAGATGTTGCGTATGGCGAAGATCCAGACGCGACCCTTGATTTCGTCTACTTCGCAATTAGGATCGCAGGAGTGATTCAGGTAGGCGCCAAGGCCTTCGCCGTCGATGACAGTCTTGCCGTCTTCGAGGCCGTATAAATAGGTGCGGGATTCGCCCTCGTAGCGGCGGTCGGCTTCCTCGGGTGTGATGCGTTGTCCGTCGTATTCCACAATGCGAGCGCCCTTGCGAATGGGCGTTGTGGTGAAAACTCCTACAGAATGAATGGGCGATGGGCGAACTACTAACGGCATGCGATTAATTTCGCACGAACCGCCGGATTTGGGGAATGGGAAAAATGGGTAGTTCGCGGTGGAAATAGAGACTGGGCGCGCCTCGTAGATTGTGGTCGTCCGCAGCGCGGGATCTGGAACGCTGGACTGGTTTACGGATCGTAAACTGAGCTGCCGTAGCCTTGCTTACGGGCCATGTCCTGCATGTCTTCGAGCGTTTTCTCCTGTTGCTCGAGCTGGGCCTTCATGGCCTCGACCTGTTGCTGCTTCTGCTGCTGGCGCTCGTTCCACTGCACGCATCCGGAAACGCAGTTACCTCCGGCGTATTGAATGGAAGCGGTCAGACTTTCGATGTCGCTCTTGAGCGCCGCAATCGCGTTCTTCTCGGAGAGGATTCGAGTACGCCAGTAATCGGGAGGAGCTTTGCCCTCCGCCTCGCTGGCTTCGGCCTGGTCATCAGCATCGGAACCAGATGCCGCCGGAGAAGTGTGAGTAGGACCGACATGCTCGGGAAGTTCCTCGTTAGTGATGACCTTCTTGGTTTTCAGAGGCTGCGCATTCTTGGCGTCCGCAGCGGTGGCAGACTTCGTCTCTGTGGCCTTGGCACCGGCATCTTTCGGTGGCGCGTCTTTCGACTGGGCACCGGACGCGGGCAGATTGGCTGGCTGGGCATCCGCACCAGCCTGCGCCGGCTTCGGTACTGCGTCCTTTTGCTGCTGCTTCTCGAGGCGCGCTTTGCGGGCCACGTCGCCGAGCGATGGCGCTTCGTCTTCCTGGGCACGAGCCCGAATCGGAGAAAGCGTCGCGCACGCCAGGAATAAGAGGAGAAGAGGAAGCAGTTTCCGCATTAAAGACACCTCGCATGCACTCCGTTGAGGGAGGAACGGATAGCTTCGTCTATCGTATGCCGTGCCATTCCGCGGCGGTTGTTACTTTCGTGCATGAGCTTCCTCTCCGCCCAAGTCTTTCGGTGCTCTGAGGTTATTTAGACCCCTTACGAGTGCGCAGGGCGCGGTAGGCCTCGCCCAGGTTGGCGACCATTTTCTTGATCCCCGGCGTTGGCGTCTGGAAAAAATCGGGCGTCGCCGGTTGCGGCGACGAGGAGAACATGTTTGTGTTTTTGGCCAGAGAGCTGTAGACGCCACGGTAGTGCGCCGGATCGTATCGCACGACGTTGGGAACCGCAACACCGAGGCTGGCGCCCTGGGCGAAGGCATCGAGATTCGCGCCGAGGAAGACGAAGGTCCAGTTGCCAGCCCCTTCTTTCTTTGCGATCAGGTCGCGGACGCCTTGCATGGTCCACTCGCGCGAGGAATTCTCTTCGCCATCGGTCATGATCACGGTGATGACCTTGTCAAAACCATCGGTCTTGACCGTTTGCACGGTGTTGCCCACGGCGTCGAATAGAGCCGTGTTGCCGCCGGGGAGGTAGTTTTCGGCGTCGAGCTTTGCCACTTTTGCAAGCGCAACATTCTTGTAACGCATCTCGACGACGGTGTCGAACAGGGTCAGCGAGAATCCGTAGTCCACGGTGGGTTCTTTGGCGAGTTCGTCGAGATAGAGATTGAAACCGCCAATGACGTCGTCGACCTTAGAGCACATGGAGCCGGACTTGTCGAGGATCACGTTGACCAGGACGCGCTGCTTGCGGCTGCTTTCGTTGGAATTCTTGTCGTTCATTTCTTTCTCTCCTTCTCGTTTTCTTTTTCTTTGTCTTTGTGCTTTTCGGTCTGCTTTTGTTTCCCGGGCGCGCTTGCGGGCGGCACGGGCGCCGGGACGTAGGCGGTTTGCCTGGTGAAGCCCAGCTTTTCGAGCAAGCGCTCGCTCGGTTCCTTATGCCGGTTGTACACGTTGCTCAGGTATTGCTTCGATAAATCGAGCTCGGCCGCGAACTCGGTGAGGGATTTCCCGCCCTGCACCCGCTTCATGATGGCGAGCAGCTCTTCGATGGTGTTCGCCTTGTATGCCATATCGGGATACAGTGTATCCCTAGTTGGGATACCCCGTCAATAGCGCAAATCTCTGCGGCGTCGAGCAGTGGGTTATGATATTGCGCGATATGCATACACTGACGCCCGCGGGGTTCGGGAGCCAACCTCGTTGACCGCTTCCCTGCCCGCCTGCTTCGCAGCCTGGTCCAGCCCACGCCTGTTGTCACTGAGCCCGGTCGATCTGGCCATCATCGTGATTTACTTCGTTCTCGTTCTTGGCCTGGGCGTTTATTTCAGCAAGTTTGCCCATACCGGCGAAGAGTTCTTTATGGCGGGGCGGCAGATGACCGCGTGGATCGCCGGCCTGGCCTTCATCTCGGCAAACCTGGGTTCGCTCGAGATGATGGGATATGCGGCCGCTACCTATCAATACGGGATTATTGTCGGACACGCATACTGGATCGCAGCGATCCCGGCGATTTTGTTTCTCGCGCTGGTGATGCTTCCCTTCTATTACGTCTGCAAGACGCATTCGGTACCGGGATATCTGCATCTGCGGTACGGCGAAGCGGCGCGGTCGCTCTCGGCGATGTCTTTTGCCGTGATGACCATCCTGATGAGCGGCATCAACATGTACTCGATGGCGGTCATCATGAAGGTGATCCTGGGCTGGAATTTGCACCTCAGCATCCTGGTTTCGTCGCTGACCGTCGCCGTGTACGTCATGGCGGGCGGGTTGCTGGCGGCAATCTTCAACGAAGTTCTGCAATTCATGCTGATCTGGCTTGGGTGCCTGGTGATTCCGGTTGCCGGGTTAATTGAGACTGGCGGCTGGAATGGGATGGTGGCGCGCATCCAGAGCAACTTTCCGGGGCAGGACTTCACGCACATGTGGCGCACCCTGGGATCGTTCAGCTCGAATCCTATGGGCATTCACTGGACGGGAGTGCTGTTCGGCTGGGGCCTGGCGATTTCGTTTGGATACTGGACAACCGACTTCCTGGTGGTGCAGCGGGTGATGGCGGCGAAAGACCTGCGGTCGGCACAGTTGGGAACCATCATCGGGTCATTTTTCAAGATGATGGTGCCGCTGATCGTCATCGTCCCGGGGCTATTGGCGCTTGCGGTGCTGCCCTTCAAGCTGGTTCCGGAAACGATGGCCGGAACGCCCGGCGTACACACCTATAACGAAGCGCTTCCGTTGATGCTGGCGCGATATTGCGGGCCAGGGCTGCTGGGGCTGGGTGTGACAGCGCTGATTGCCGGATTTATGAGCGGGATGGCGGGAAATGTGAGCGCGTTCGCCACAGTGTGGACGTATGACATCTACAAGCCGCTGATCCGCAAGCAGGCGAGCGATGCGCATTATCTCGCTATGGGACGGTGGTGCTCGCTGCTTGGGGTGATCGTCAGCATCGGGACAGCCTACCTGGTCATGCAATTTTCGAGCATCATCGTTTATGCGCAGGTGATCTTTGTCTTCTTTATTGTGCCGATGTTTGGGACGGTGATCCTGGGGATGTTGTGGAAGCGGACCACACCCGCTGCAGGTTTCTGGGGTTTGCTGGCGGGAATCGTGGTGGCATTTCTGCTTTGGCTGTGGGTGAAGCTGGACCCGGCGGCGGTGCGGTACGTCGCGTTTTCTCCGGACGCCAAGGACATGGCGGAAAACATCTATCGCGCGATGTGGTCGCTGCTGGCGAATGTGTTGGTCACGGCAGCGGTGAGCTTGTTCACCCGGCCGAAACCAGATTCTGAACTGCAGGGGCTGGTTTACGGGTATACGTCGATTCCGTCGAGCGAGAAGTTCCCATTCTTTCAGCGGCCGATCGTGTGGGCGGCGGCGGTTGCAATTGGATTTGTCATCCTGAATCTTCTGTTCTGGTAGCGCGAATGTCTCACAAAGCGACCATTCCGATCTGGCTGTTCATCGGCATTCTGCTGACTATCTACGGAGTCCTGATTCTGGGCGCGGGGATTTCCAGTTTTTCGTCGGCAGAGGGCGCATCGTGGGCGATGGCGTCACTGCATCTGCAAATATGGTGGGGATTGCTGCTGATCGCGCTGGGATTGACCTACGTGATCTCGTTCTGGAAGAAACGTGACGGCGGCAGCGGCAACGAGCCCCGCTGATTGCGAACCGACTTAGCGTAGACGCTAGTCGACGACGAGACCTTCCGCACGAAATTTCCCGATTACGACGCTGACGCGGTCGCCGCGCTTCACGAATCCACCTTTGTTGGAGAACAACATCCAATAGATCTTGCCGGCCTGGGGCGTGCTGCTCTGCCTCAACTTCCCTACTTTGTCCATCTGCGGCACCACGAGTTTTACGTGCGCGCGCTCATCGATCAGCGATGGTTCGATTTTGCTGTCGTTCAGGGTCTTGGCTTTGTCAGCGTCGAGGACCTTGTAGGTGAAGCGAATGACTTCGCCCGCTTCGGCAGACTTCACCGAAAGATCGTCAACGCCCCAGACCAAACGGTAGTAAGTACCGGCGCGTCCGGCAAAGCGGTCGGGTTGATAGCGTGACGGTTTTGCCGGCTTCGCCGTTTGCGCCGGGGCAGCTGCCGCAGGTGTATCACTTTTCGCGTCGCTGGAAGCCGGAGCGGCACTCTGCCCAAAGAGAATCCCGCCCATTAGAAGGCTGGCAAGAATCGAAGAAAATTTCATTGGAATATGGCCTTGGGGAGGATCGAAGATTTTAGTCATAGTGTAAGCGGATTGTAAAGTTCAAAAAACCCACAATTCAGGCGCTTTCGCTGCGAGATACATAGCCTCGCCGATTCAACATTCCCGCGCACGACGCGGAAGCGTTGAGTCTCCAAACTCTAGCCGGACCGGTCGGGCCATGCCCTGGGGGAGGGCGAAGGGTTACTTCTTTCCGATCGGTCTGAGAGGTTGTGTCGCGGCTCCGAAGGTGCTATTGCAAGCGCTCACTACCTGGGACCGGGGAGCTTTCTCGAGTGTTGTATGCATGGAGCTGTATGCCCCGCGAAAGTCGGAGCTATTCATGATTGTGAAGAGATCTTTTTCTGAGATCCCCCTCACGAGGGTCAATTTGAATCCAGCGACTTGACCGATAAGGTGTGGATTCACTTCTGCGCAGAAATCGGCAGCCCCCTCGATCGTGCCTAATCCCGCGCCCGAAGGTTGTGCGGCAACGAAGGTGGAGATTGCGAGAAAAGCGGCCAGAGGAAGAAAGTTACGGAATTTCATGTGAGCCTCAATTCGGAAAAGTTTAGGGGAAAGTGAATTCAGTTACCGCAAGGCAGGGGATGGGGGAAGCGCTCGGGCGGTTTTGATTCGGTTGCTTTATTTAAAACGATGCTGCCCGCAGCCGGTTAGCCGTGAGCAGCATCGTTTCTCAGTTCGTCGACCGTCATTACGGGTTCGCAGTGCCGGTCAGGGTTGAAGTCTGACTACCTCCTGTGTATCCAACCGTAAGAGTGGCGCTCTTACTGCCGGCGGTTAGACCAGTCTGCGGCTTGAACTGCACCGTTACGCTGCAAGTCCCTGCCGGGGCGACCGTGCCACCGCAGGTGGACAGGACGATGGCGAACTCGGTGGGATTCGCACCACCGAGCGTGCCGGCCGTCACTGCCGTCAGGTTCACGTTTCCAGTATTCCGGAGCGTGAATGTCTGAACCGGCTCCAACGTGCAGGCCAGGATCTGAAGAATGGTGGTTCCGGGGCAAGTGCGGGCGTGAGTTCCGAAGTCATGCGACGTCGGAGTCAGAGTCGCAGCCACGACGGCTGCCGCACCCGTTCCGGACAAGTTGACCGGTGAATTCGCAACCGCCACGTTCGCCGTGATGTTCACCGACCCCGTGATGGTACCGGTCGTGGTCGGCGAGAACACTACGCCGATCGTGCAATTGGTGTTCGCCGCCAGGGTGGCGCCGCAAGAACCAGCGGCACCGCCGGTAGCGCGCGAGAACGGACCGCTGAACGTCAGCGCGATCGTATTCGCCGCTCCCGTCCCGGAGTTCGCCAGGGTCAGGGTTTGAGCGCTGCTGGTGGTTCCGTCAACCGTGCTTGGGAACGTAAGCGAAGTTGGCGTTACAGTCAGCACCGCGTTGCCTGGAGCCGGAACGAACTCTACCGCACCTGCGTCGACCCGGTTGTCGGTCTTCCTCGGATTACCGAAGAAGTCCAGGCTCGGGGCCTCTCCGTAGGTGGTTGCCGTGTTCGGGATCAAGTTGATGACCGACGAACCCGTGGTCGGAGAGTAGCTGCCCAGCATCGATCCGTTCGCCGAACCGTTGGAGGTGTTGGTCAGTGCCAACGGGCCCCAACTGATGTTGATCCAGTTGTTGCCTTCGTCCACGGTGGCTGCCGGGGTCAGGTTGAATACAGGATTCGGAACCGTCGCGTCCGAGATGCCCGGAGGTACCTGGTATCCCAGAGACTTGAATTCCGGTGGCGTACGCGAACCGTTGCAATACTGACTGGCGAAGTCCGGAGCGCCCGCCGAGTTATGCGTCGTGGCAAGCGGTCCGTAATCAGACGCGTCGGTCAGCACTGTGTAGGTTGGAGCGAGCGTGAGGCCCGAACCGTGGTTGGCCGGTCCACTATCGCCGCGAACCCCGATATCCCAGAAGCTCACCGGCGTTGTGCAAGCGCCCGTACCACCAGTGATCAGCACGCCGCCGCCCTGATTCGTGCTGGCGTCGGTGGTGGGCTGAGTCGCTGCCGGAGATGTAGACAGACTGGTGAAGTTGGCGTTGAACAGAGAGACGACATTCTGCTGGTTGAGAGTTCCGCTTCCGAGCGCACCGACGCCGATGACGAAGGCGCGGTTCTGCCAGATCACGTTATTGGCAAGATTCGGAACCGAGAAGCTCTTGCACTGACCATTCGTACGTCCACCGGCCCCCGTTCCACCTGTGCCGTGATTCGACGGACAAGTCACGGTCACGCCGTTTAACGACTGGTGCAAGAGGCTGGTGTTCTGCATGGTCACGAGACCGGCCGGTTGAGGACAAGACTGCGCGGTCCCGCCCGGCTGGATGCAATTCGAACCAGGAGCGCTGGCTTCGGAGGCGCCCAGCGCATTGAAGAGCACTCCCGACGACGCCGTGGTGTCGTTGGAAATGATGGTGTTGTTGACGATGTCGACATCCAGCGCGTCCTGCAACGAGATGCCAGCTCCGTCCCAACCGGCGACGTTGTTGGCGATGATGTTGTTGGTCACGAGGACGTGATGCCACTGCGACAACGCACTGCCACCGCGCGGAGTAAATGTGGCATTGCCATTCGGGAAGAAGCCGATGTTGGTACCGTCAACGTCCTGCAGACGCAGGCCGCCGCCGCTACCGCTATCCGCCGAGTTCCCCATAATCAGGTTCGCATTGATCGTGAGGCCGGGGCCGGTTCCATCCGTGAGACCCGGAGCGCAGTCTACGTCGGTGACGCTGCCGCATTCCGAACCTACCGGCGCGCCAGGCAGCGTTCCGTCAGGAGCGGCTCCCATGATGATCAGGCCGCCACCGTTGGTGGGAACGGTTGGGTTGGTGCTCTGGTTGAAGAGGAACGCGTTGTGCTCGATGTCACCCTGGTAGCTGAATCCGAGGTGCGCGAATCCACCACCGTCACCCGTGCTCAGGTTTCCGCATACCCAGTTGTAGTTGAACATGTAGTAGTCGGAACCGTTGCAGAACGTGACACCGCCGGCTCCAGCAGGCGTCGACGAGAACAGCTCGTCGCCGACTGAGGAATTTCTGGTGACCGCGTTGTGGTGCACGTTGACGTTGGTGTTGTAGCAGAACGGCAGCTGCGTATTCGGGGGGAATCCCGGAGGCGCGGCGTTCTGGGTAGTTCCCGTCACAGCGCCGGAGACGCAAGTCCACGGTTGCTGATCAAGGTCAAGAGGATCGCCTCCATTGCCGGACAGAAGCGCGTCCGGAGATTCACCCTGACCAACCGTGATACCGCCAGTCAGCGTGCCGGTGTTGTTGTAGACGCGGTCGTTGGCAATTTCCAGGTTGTGCGCCCAACCGTGTACGTAGATACCGCCGCCACCTTGCGAGCTATCGGTGACGCTTAATCCGTCAATGCGCGACGGGTTGCAGTTGAAGTTGCTGGAGTAGCCGGTCTTGCGGCCGGTCGTGGTGTTGCAATCGTTGGTGCTGTTGGTGAGCAGCAGCGTGCCGAGGGGCATCTGTCCCGCATGCGCGATGTTCGAACCAGCAGTGTTGTCCTGACCGGCACCGAAGACCTCGACGCCAGCCGGATAACGCACGCCCTTGCCGAGAACCGTGATTCCGGCGCCTTCGTACGCACCCATCAGCGTGGGCTCCTGCAAGAGTTCAGCGAGGTTGCCGTTCAGAGATACATCCCAACCGAGAATGCCTTCCAGCGGGATGCGGTCAACCTGCGGGTTGTTCGGACCACCGGTGAAGTAATTCCAACCAGTCGCGGGACAGCTCTGGCCACCGGTCGGATCGTAGACATTAAGCGGCTCGAATCCGTGACCGTTGGGGTTGCCATTGGCTCCGACACCACCGACGCCGCCTGGCTCTGGGACCAGGTGACCCGGAGTGCTGTAGGGCTGGCCGTTGAGCGCCAATCCGAACAAGCAGGTGACGGCAGAGCGCCACGGGGTCATGCGGCCCGCGGGTTGGGAGTTGGCGTTGATGACGACGGAAGCGGCACCAACACCTTGCAACCGGACCGGCTTCCACATCAGCAGCATTTCGTTGTAGACGCCCGGAGAAATCAGGATCAGATCGCCAGGCGCGGCAGCGTTGATGGCGGTCTGAATAGCTCCGAACGGACTCGAGGTGACCGGATTGGTGATCGGAAGCACCGGAGGAGCCGGCGTCTTGCCACCGATCGTGACGGTAACCGTATCGATCGATTGCTGACCGCTTGCGGTGGTAATGATCAGTTCGCCGCAACGTTCCGTCGAGTTCGGTCCACTGTTGCCGTACTGCGATTGCTGCTGAACCGCGCACTGCGGCACTCCACTAGGTACTGAGACCGTGATCGAGGTATCAGACCAGCCGCCGCCCGCGAGCGGGGCCGTGACGCCACCAATCGTGACCTTTCCGGCTGCAGCGCCGAAGCCATAGTGCCGTGTGACCGTCTTCTGGTTGAACGGCGCGGTGGTGGCCGACGGGCCGGAGTAGGAGTTGTTCGGAACGGTCTGGTCGCCCAGGGCCGTGATGGTCAGCGTGTGGTTGACGCCACTCGCGCTAACCCAGGGGCCGGCGATATCGCTGCTGACGACTGAAGCGATTGCCGGTGTGAGAGCCGGATAAGCGCAATCCGGGTTGTTGTAGCCCGCGCCGGCGAAGGCCGAGGTGGGGACTACCGGAGTATCCATGTACTGAGTCTGTCCTGGCATGAACGGAATTTCGTAGCAGAACTGGCTGTACTCCGGATTGAACAGCGGATCGGGCGTAGCGCCCGTTCCGGGATCGTTCATACAAGTGACCATCATGGTCGGAGCGTAACCGGTCGGGTTTGGCGGATTGACTTCCCACGTGGAGTAGGTCAAGCCGTTGTAGGTGCCCCACTGATCGGTGTAGACGCGGGAGATTTCCTGTCCGCTCCAGTCCTTGATCGCGATGGGCAGATTCGGCGGCGAGAACTTCTCACCGTATTGAGGAGCGAACGGATCGAACTCCGAGGTGAAGTCATCGGTGATGACACCGGTGAAGTGAGCCGCGGCGTGAGTCGAAGTGAAGACATAGAACTTCGCCAGGGCCGCAGTCTGGTCGGTCAGCGTAACTTCCTTGCGGTCGCAGAGCGGACGAGTCGCACCGGCGAACGGCGAGACTTCTCCGGAACCCGGGTAGAGGCTGATGTAGTCGGGAACGGTCCGCATCTGGCCAACGCAAGGCCAGAAGCTCTCGATGCTGCCAGTGTCACCTTCATGGCTAGGCAGGGTGGTGCGGCCCAGGGTGTTGGTGTCGTTCTGGCCATTGTTGGCGTTGTAGAGTTCAGCAACTTCCGCCTGGTCCGGGAGGATGAAGATGTCTCCGAGTCCGGCGAACTGCTGAGTCACAGGAGCGATGTAGTTGTCGCCGATCAGGATGTTCTTGTCTTCTTCCTTGACCAGCTCGTAGTTCGGGGGAACCACGACTTCGACAACGTACTTACCGGTGGAAACCGCTCCATCCGCGCCCTTCATTCCAGCGCTTGGCAGCATGGGAGTTCCATCGGTCGGATTAGGAATGCAAACGCTGCAATGCGTGCCCGCGACAGCACCAGTCGATGGGTTTCTGCCGGTCACGCTCGGGAACTGGTAGCGCCCGTCATATTGCGCGGGCTGCAACTGGTTCCAGTTATGCATGCCGTCATAGCACTTGAACTGGGCATTGGCTGGCAAAGCGTTGATGGCGGCTCCGCCGTGCTGGTTGTTGTAGAAGTCGAGCCAGTTGGGCTGGTTGTACAGAGTGAAGAAGAACAGGTCTGCGTTGGTGCCGGTGTCGCGGCCCTGTCCGGGGCAGTTCATGTTGGGCACGCCATCGGATCGGAAGCCCTGCGCCCACGCATCCCAACTGCTGGTCAAGGTGGTGTCAACCAGCTTCAAGGTCTGCGTGATGCCATCCGAGGCGACGCCTTCCTCATAGAGGTTGATCGTGACGTTGGGAACCAAGGGCTCCCAGCTGGTCTGGAGGAGCAGCACTGGGTCGTCAAACGGACGCGTTGAGGCATACACGACGTGGCCGTGAATACCGCCGTTCTCGCCAACTGCGAAGGGCGTCTTGCCGAACTCCAGGAACGAGTTCTGTCCCGAGAAGCCCTGCCAGCCTTCGGCGGTGACCCAAGCGGGATCGACTCGACCCGTGGATCCACCCGCACCTCCCGCCGCGACCGGAGAGGGGGCGTCACCGCAATCTGCGGTAGCGCAATAGAACGCTCCAGGCACGCGGAGGTTGGTCGGAACCGGAATCGCCTCAAGGGTATTCGCCATGAACTGAGCGATGCTCGAGTTGCCGCCGCCCGATGTTCCGTCGGCAGGACCACCCGCGTCGTAGACAACGTGAGTTCCGGTGTTCTTGTAGCGGGTGTCGTCGGTTTCGATGACGTACCAGCTGAACAACGGGAAGACCTCGTTGAAGCCGGCGTTGCCGTTCAAGTCGGTGTTGTTGAAGTTGGAGTAACTGCCATCGCGGAAGCGGATGTTGGTGGGAACCAGGGTCAGACCGGGTTCATTGCCATCCCGTACACCGTTGCCGTTCTGGTCAAAGAAGGTTGACGTGTAGATGTTGGCCTGCCATTGGTTCATGGCGATGGGGCCGAGATTGGTGTCGCCCGAGGTGGCTACGTCAACTGGCGTCGAGAGACCGTCGACCAGCATGTCGTTCCACTGGTCAAACACGGTGACGCGCCAGGTGCCCGGGGGAATGTTCGTCAGCTGCCACGTGCCATCGGAGTTGCACTTGGTGAAGGCGAAGTCTTCGCCGTCCGTGTCACCGAGGCTGACGTAGCACTGCGTGAAAGAGAAACTGTCGTAAGAACCGCTGCCGTAGAGACGCTCATCCGGCGTGCGGCTCATGCGCTCAGTAGAAACCGAGCCCTTGACAGTGTGGGTGCAATCGCTGGCCTGCAGATTCGCGTCCGTGCCGTTGCAAACATGGGCATGCCGGGCGTTGATGATCTGCGGGTTGGCGAAGCCGATGGAGACGTGGTATCCCGCGGGCCCAAATTCCTGGAAGAAGCTGGGCTCGCCGATTCGCAAGAACGAATCGTGAGCTTTCTGTCCGTCCAGAGTATTGGTCTGCAGCCACTCTTCCCCTTTCGCGATGCGGTCGGCTGCGGGCGTAGCTACAACGCCGTAGCGACCCGGCATGAGGTTGGCAACCACGGCTTGACCGGCCAACGGCGAGAGAGTTCTACCGTCAGCTTCGAAGCGCGGGCAGGTCACGATGGTTCCCGTGATGCCGGTGGCGCTTGCGGTCTTGCCGTCCGAGCCAACCAGAGCGGTCTTAGAAATGGGGCACGCATCCTGTCCGGTTGCCGGATCGCGAGTTCCAGCCAGGCTGTTGGACAGAGGCATGTTGAACATGTCGTAGGTCATCTGCCCGGTGGCGTCGCCGGTGCCGCCGGCGTCGTCAAACAGGGTGATGTTGAAGCTGCCAAGGCCAGGTTCGTTCGAGGCCAGGACATCGATTCCGCCTCCGGCATCCTGCTCGCCGTTGAGCGGGAAGTCATCTTCGAAGACGAAGACCGACAACTTCGCGGGCGGGAACGGAGTGGGTTGCGTGTAGATGGTGACAGTAGCCTGAGCCGGGGCAATCGGAGCACCGCCCATACCGTGGCCGCAAGGATTGTTCGCCGGATCACCGGGAGTGCAGTCCTTGCTCAGATCGAACTGGCGAAGGGGGCTGTTCGGATCACTTGGGTTGATTGGAACTGGAGCGCCGCCGCCGTTGTTGAATGGATTGGCCGCGTCGCCAGGCAGAACCGAGATGTAATAACGCTTCGTCGGATCCAACTGGACCTGGTTGGGCAATACGGCGGTCTGGGCAGTTCCAGCCCGGCAGATGCCGTTGCTATCGCAAACGACGGGGCTTCCCAGCACTGTTTGCCCTGTTTCGCAAGACAAAGCGCCGGTACAACCGGTCGCAATTACCGGCATGTAGCTGGTATGGAAGTTCGTGCCGAAGGTCGGAACGATTCCCGTAACGCCCTGTCCCGCGATCGTTGCTGTGGGACATGAGGCGGGCGGAGGATTCGTTGTGCAATTCGGATCGACATAGAAGGTACGGTCTTCTTCAATGATCCAGCGGTAATCGCCGATGACCGTTTTCTTGTCGACGCCATCGTAAACAGTGACTGTCGGACCGTTACCGGCCGGGAAGCTCACCGTGACGGTGGTTGCAGCAGACTTCGTTCCCTGGGAGTTTTGCGCTACGAAGGTGAAGGTGTAGGTTCCCGCTCCTGCCGCGGAAGGTATCGCGGTGAAGCCACCATTCTGGTTCGCCGTAACGGTGATCCCGGAGGCTGTAATCGAGCTGGGCACGACCGACAGAGGCAGATTCGCTCCATCGGTACAACCGGCCAGAACGCCGGGCGTCCCGACGGACAGTAGAGCGTTGGTGCTGGCGTTGAAAGTGGTGGAGGTACAGGTCACCCCACTATCGACGATGTTCGAAGCAGCCAGCGAGACGGTGGCGCACACCGGGGTCGCGGAAGCCTGGGTTGTGCCGTTGCCGCAGTATCCGAATGAATCGGCCGTTCCGGTACCAGTCGGCGTATAGGTGAAAGTGCCATCGGCGTTCAAAACGACGGTGCCGTTCGCTGCCGGATGCGCTGTGTCGAGCTGCACGCCAAAAACGTTCGTATCATTGGCGAGCACACCCTTGGACGGATCAGAGACGGTCAAAGGCTGACCAGAAACCAGTGCGTTATAAATATCAGCACGAGCCACGGCGGCGCTCAGCGCGCCGACATTCGACGGTACAGAGGAACCGTTGATACCGATGTAGGCCAACATACCAGCATCGCGCTCGATCGAGTTACCTGAAAGGCTGAGTTCACGATCGAAGATCGGCAGCGCACTTCCGCTGGCGGCCGGCACATTGATCATTACGTCATACGTCTTGCCGGCGGCCATGAATACTTCGCTCTGGATTCTGGAAACACCAGGCAAGGGATTCCCGTCTTCTGCGACCAGACTGAATCCGGCAGCGGTAGTGGGAGTCGTTCCAGATGCAACGACCGACGGCGTCGTCTGCGATCCGACGATCGATGGGATGTGCATGCGGAGGCCAGCGTTCACCAGTCGGACCAGCACGCTTCCCGAGACCGCGGCAGTCGAAGAGCCCGGAACTGCGGCGAACAGCGAACCGCTTGCATTGGTCTTATTGAATGCAACGCCGTTGATCAGGTAGTAGAGCGGCTTGTAGTTGACCGCCGGGGGATAGCACTGATTGAAGGTCGCGGAAGACGGATTGCCGCAGCCTCCAGGCTGTCCGGACCACACCATGGTCTCGCTGAAGCCCGGCGTGTTTACAGCCGCGTTGACAGCGGTGTTCTGGACGGGGTCGATTTCGCTGAAGAGCAACGGAACTTCCGAGTCGTAATTCACTGCCGTCGCGCCGCTGCCATAAGCAACGCCACGACTGCCCGACGCGGGAGCCTGGGTCACGACGAGGATTCCGTAAAGACCCATCGTTGCCTGGATCGAGGGATGCGTGCCCGACTCAATCAAGTACGTTCCAGGATTGAGGCTAGACCAAACCAATTGGGCCGCCGTGCCCCCGTTCAACGCCGGAGTGGAGAACGACGAAACGCGGGGACTCTGAGCCGGAGGCGTTCCCGTGTCAGGGTTGGCTCCGACGATCGGCCAGGTCGAGGTGCTCTGTGCACCAGAGTGATCCGGGCTGTTCGTCGTAGTGCGCTGGGCGACGTTGCCGAGCCCGCCGCCTAACTGGCCGACGATGACAATTGACGTCTCTTTCACCGGGGCCGGCAACTGGTTGGTCAGGTTGATCGTCAAGCTCTGCCCAGTCGGCACAGTAATGACGACTGGAGACCAGGTGGCGGCCGTTGGGTTCAACTTGGCGCATTTCGTGTCGGTGGCGCCGCAGGTGTAACCCCACATCGGCACCGTGGAACCATCGGGTAGGGTGAGAGTGGTGGACCCGGCGGTCAGATTGACCGTAACTTGGGCTCCGGCCACGCTCGCTCCGAGGAGGAGAACGGCTATCGCGAGCACAGCTGTTTTGAATACCTGTTTGAAGTGGTTGGATCGCATCGTTCTTCTCCTCAATTAATTGGTCTCGTCGATTGGAAATTCCCGGGAGTCAACCAGCATCATCATCAGCATTCCGCCGGGGAAAATATTGTTGGTGGTGATTTCGCGCTCATTGTGCGAGTGCCACATGAAGGCGAATCCAGCTTCCGTGCTGGGGTTGTTGGCGATGGTGCCGGAGGGCGGCGTGGTGCCGCTTGTGCCGCCGTTGGCGCCGTTGACGCAACCGCCTGCCGCTTGCGAGCACGGAGTTCCAAAGGTTGCACGAGCCGTCGCGTCAGGACCCAGGTACGGGCTGCCGCTGAACCATGCTCCGTTTGTAAAAAGGTTTGGATCCGGAAGGGTCGCAGGACCGCCACCCGGCAGGTCTCCGAAAGGAGCGACCTGCAGCGGCTTGTTGTGGTCCTGACACCACTCGTAGTAATTGATCGCGCTGGGATCGCCCGTGTTATAGCCATTCGCGTCGGGCGTGCAGGTCAACTTTGCAACCGCATCAGGAGAGGCGGGATTGTGCCCGTAGGCGTCCCAGTTCAAGCCTCTCGCCGTCCAGTAGAAAATTCCGTCCATCGCCTGGCCCGGGGTCGTCGTGGTCGTGAAGAGCAGCGGCCCGGCGAGTTCAGTGCCATCGGTCTGGCTCAGGATCAGGTTGCCGTCGCGTCCAAGGACGCGGACGTGATTGCCATGCTCGTGGAACGGATGCTGCCAGCGGCCCTGGCCGATGATGCGCAGCAGTACCTGCTCACCTGGATGCATGTGGGGATCGCCGTTATAAGGCTGGTGAGGATACTGGGAGGCATAGTTCGGATCCATGTCATCGGGCATGGAGCGCCCGTTGATCATGAAGTAGGCGGGATGATACGGCTCGGTGGGAACGTTGAGGCTGCATCCCGGAGCGCCCGCCGCACAAGTGGAAAGTGCGATCGTCTGCTTTTCCGCCTGAGTGTGAATGTTGGGATCGATCTCGGAGAACTGGAAGAGGTATTCACGGTCGTAGCAACTCTTCGGCGAGTCATAGGCCGCGTTGGCAAGGCGGAAATCACCTTCGCCACCGCTGGTAAGGTGCAAGCCTGTTGCATCCACGCCGGCATAGGTGGAATGCGCCGGGCAGCTGATCGCCTGCGCCGGGAGCACAATAATGGCGCCGTAGAGTCCCATTTCCACCTGGAGATCGCCCTGGGTCCCGCTGTAATAGGAGCGGGTGCCGGGCGACGGGGCCGTGAACTTGTAAGTCACGGTCTGGCCGGGGGCAGCTTCTTGCGTCAGCAACCCTGCCACGCCGTCGGTAAACGGTTGCAGGGTGATGCCAGGGAACAGAATGGAAGTGTTGCCGGCAGCGTTCGGGAGATTATTCGTCAGCGTGACCGTGATCGGTTGGCCTTCGGTCACGATGAGCGTTGGACCGGGTACTTGCATCGTGCCGCAAGTGCCGGTGACGTTGAGCTTCGGCGCGAAAGTCGGCGCGAAGCCCGTGGCGCAACCATAGCCCCACGAGTACACCATCTGTCCGTCAGGCTGCGTGAGATAAGCAGGCTGCGCTGTCAGGTTGAAGGTGGTACCGCTGATGCCCGGGGCCGCGGCGTTCGCGGCAACCGAGAACAGCATGGTCACCGCTGCCATAGCTGCCAGAAGAAGTCTTGTCATCGAAATTGCCTTTTTCATGTTGGTTATCCTCATGGCAGCGCTCCTAATTGATCCGGACTTCGGTCATCAATCCGCCGAAGTTCTCTGCGTCGTTGGAGAGGTGGTCCAGATTTGGGGTATACAGATAGAACACGCTTCCGGACGGATACTTGGTGGTATCGGAGGCATCGAGAATGACGTCGAGTGACTCGCCACCGCCGAGCGTGATGGAGTTGGTCTTGTAGTACATGTTGTTTCCCGCCTGATCGCGCAGGAGTTTGGCGTTGTAGCCGATGACGGTCATCGGAATTCCCAGTGATGCCAGGGTCTGGTACTCGGTGACATCCAGGTCAGAAATGCGGAGGAGGGCTCTCTTACCTGATGGAATGTTGATGATGGATGGCAGAGGCTGCGAAAAATGCTTGGCGCCATCGCTGGAGATCGTTTCGAGCGGACCGGCAGTGACCGTATCGGGATAGCTGCGGCCATTCAGCAGGAAGTATTTGTCTTTCATGTCGGCGAAACCTTCAGGGTTGAAAGTCATTCCGACAAAGTGGAAGTTGGGATCGAAACCGTGAATCTGAATCGGGTACTCGACGTCATACGCTGTCGAGCCATCGCCGTCGTTGTACGCAAACTTTTTCGTGGCGGTGCCGGTGCCCGTCGTCGGAACGACAAAGCCGCCCTTGACGCCGTTGTCGCCACCGGCAGGAAGAGGATTCGAGCACAGAATGTCGTTCGCCGAGTTGCAGGCTGTGCGAAGGTCGGCCTGCTGCGCTTTAAGTCCTGCGTACAGAGTTTCTGTCGTCGGCACACGGTTCTGCCGCGGACGCACATAGAGCTGGCCCACCATGCCCATCTGCAAGTGCTCTGGCGGCGTGATGTGGCAGTGCCAGAAGTAGGTACCCGCATCGGGCGCGAGGTAGTAATAAGTGAAGCTGGCGCCGATGTTGATGGCGACCGAAGCATCCGGTACGCCGTCATAGAATGTCGAAGCATTCGGGTAACCGTGGAAGTGAACCGTGTGCTGCTCGAACAGGTCGGGGCGCATGATCATGCCCACGTTGGTCAGGGTGAGGAAGAATTCGTCGTCTTCGTCGATTGCCATCAGCGGCGCGGGGATGTTGCCGTTCATCACGCCCACGTCCATGATGGGGCGCGGATCGACGTGCCCGTCGATACATCCCGGGGAATTGTTGCCCGTGCAACCGGTGACAGGCGCACTGAACGTCACGCTCGGTGTATTCGTGTATCCCTCACCGGCGAACGTGACCGTAACGCCCGAAACTTTTCCATTGGTAACGCTGACGATACCGATCGCGGTAGCGCACGAGGGGCTCGGCGTACAGTTAGGCGGTCCAAACGTCACCGATACTGGCCCAAGATATCCGCTGCCGCCATTGTTAATAGTTACGTCCTCGATGATTCCACCAGCTACTACGGCCGTGCCTCTGGCGGTCACGCCGTGTGGCGTCGGAACCGTCAACTCGGAATCACCAACGAGACCCACTGCGCCGTTCCAGCTAAAAGCCGAGGGGTTGCCGGCTGAGTCGTCAGTGGTTGCCGGATCGCCGGGCATCAACTTGGTAGCACCGGGATACGGCGTATTGAAAACGCTTGGAGGTTCTGTTCCAGGCAATCCGGCGGCGATATCGGAGAGGCCGGACAGCGGGCCGAAAGAGAACATGTATGTCTGCGTTCCGTCGCCCATCGTGGAGTAACCGTCGCCACCGGAGATCTGCTGGCACTTAATCGCGCCATTGGCAGTACCGCTGGGCACCAGGTAGCCGACGTTGTTTCCCGGAACACAGCCACCAGCGACCGAGCATTTGTACGAAGTGGCTCCCGTGTAAACCGGTTCAGAATCGTTCACCCCCGCCGGGTGTGTGATCGTGGTGGACGGGCACTGCACGCGAAAAGACTGTGCGCTCGCGCAAACTGCCACAAAGCAAACGAGCACAACAAAAATCGGCAAGCGAACCTGGAATCGATGTCTCATGGACGACCTTTCTTGAAAGTGCATTCAAGATTGCGCACTGTGCCGGCAAGCCTTCTAAGGGCCGGTCAGTGGCCTGACGTGTGCGCAGAGTAGAGGCGCGAGGAGAATCCAATTTTGTGCGAACGCAAAGAAAGCCGCGCCAGACGCGTGTTTTGACATTAATTCACAACATCAAAATAGTCGTGGCAAGCGAGAGAAATGATCGACTAAATTCTTGTTTGCTCTTTGCGCTTATAAATTGTGAATAAATTTTGCAATTACGATTCGTGTCTCACAAACATGCCCCCGCTTTTTCGATTCTGATGCCAACAGCTGGGAGCCCGCGCCAGACTTGGGGTTTCGCGCGACAGGTTCCGCAACCAGCATTTGTGGATTGTGCCTCCACGATGAATCAGTAATTGACAGAAAGGCGCGTATTCTAAGAAGATGGATTCCGCGTCCTCCTCCCGATCGCTCGAGAGCATCAGCGTCAAGGAATTGCGGTTGTTGTTAGTTCCATCCTGAACTTTGCAATTTCAAGGGCAATCGGCAAGTCGGTCCCTTCAGTTCGAATGCAGAACTAATCGACAGCCTTTACATTCCGGTTTCTGGGGACAGCTTACGCTCGCTCGATCCGCTTGATGTTGGGGTGCGTGCAGCCACACTCATGACTCGCGTTATCAAAAGAAACAAATGGTCGTCGATCTTCTGGATCAGCGTGATTGCAGGAATGGCATCGCTGGTGGTGATGGTGGCCGTTCTGCAATATCGCTGGACAAAACAGCTGATTGAGGCCACAGAAGCAGGAATGGGAAACAGCCTGCGGCCTCTGACCATCGGCTGGCATCTGGATTTCTACGGAGAACTGTCGGCGATCTGTGTTGCCCTGCAGGTTGGTCCAGACTCCGGCGCCCATGACGCGTGGGCAGACTATCTGCAGCGCTACGCGAAGTGGAGCCGGCAAGACATCGTACCGGAAACTCCAGAGGTCTTGAATCCGAGCCCAGGCCTCGTAGAAGAAGTCTACATCTGGGAGACGAGCCACCGGAAAGCTCCGAGGCTGCTGCGGCTCGCGCCAGATCAGAACAAAATCGTAAGTGCTGAAGTGCCGAAAGATCTTCAGCCGATGCTGTCGCGCTTGCAGGACGCAGCGACTTCGCTGCCACAGGCCTTGCGCGCCTGGGAACCCAGCTGGGCGTCGAGCGTGGAAAGATCTGCCGCGTTCAGAGATGTGCCGTCAATCGGTCTGCCGCGCTGGAGTAGCGCCATGATCGGCTGGCAATTCGACGAGAGCATCCCCGCAGTCGTCCATCCGCTGCTGCATCATTCTCAGCCTTACGACTCCAATAGCCCGGTGCACCGCGTTGCTGTGGACTGGATGGTAGTGGTTCTCAACGTAAATACGATTCGTCACCGAATTATTCCAAACCTGACGAGTCGTTATTTTGGCGGGCCCGAGGGACTGGAGTACAAGCTTGCTGTGGTGAAGACGGGTGAAACTCCCCAGGTGATCTACTCGTCGGATTCCGATTTTCCGAGTGGGGACGCCGCCGCGGTCGATTCCCGGATGAATATCTTCGGACCATCTCCCGATATGGAAGAGGGTGACTTTTCCAACGCAAACAACGGTGAAGCAGCAAAGCGCGGAAATATATTTTCCGGGCTGGTCTGGTTCCCTGTGTTCCAGTATGGCGCACAGAAGGAACCGTGGTTGCTGCTTCTGCAACACCGCACGACGCCGCTACAGGTAATCGCAGCCGATATCTGGCGCAGAAACATGTTGACCGGCGGTGTGGTGCTGCTGCTGCTCACGATCGACATGGCGTTGATCATGATCGCCAGCAGGCGGGCACACAATCTTGCGCAGCTCCAGTTGAACTTCGTCGCCTCCGTCTCTCACGAGTTGCTCACGCCGCTGGCGGCGATTTACTGCACCGGGCAGAATGCCCAGGACGGCTTGTTACTAGGCAAACACGATGTGGTCGAACACGGATCGATCATTACCGGACAAACGCGACAATTGATCGATCTGGTAAAAGAGATCCTGATGTTCGCGTCCACCGATGGCGGGAAGAAAGGCTATAGCATGCGGCCTCTCACGGTGGGCGAGATCATTCAGTGCGTGCGTAAAGATGTCGCGGTGCTGGTGGAGGGCGGCGGCTTCACGCTGGAAGAACAGCTGGATAAAGAGGTGCCCATGGTGCGCGGTGACTTGCGAGCGCTGTCTCACTGCCTGCAAAACCTGATCGCCAATGCCGTCAAGTACAGCGGCTCGAGCCGGTGGATTGGCATCTCCGCCTCGCAGCATGATGCGGGAACGCATCATCAGGAGGTGTGGATCAGTGTACGCGACCGGGGAGTGGGAATCGCGGCCTCGGACCTGCCGCACATTTTTGAACCGTTTTACCGCGGCGCCAAGAGCGTCGAGGATCAGATTCACGGGACAGGCCTGGGGCTGGCGGTTGCCAAGAGAATTGCCGAAGCCATGGGCGGAAAAATTTCAGTGACAAGTTCGGTCGGAATGGGAAGCACGTTCACCCTGCAACTTCCCATTGAGCGGCGGATGGAAGCGAAAGCGGAACCGCATTTCGCGCTCTCTCAAACAACCTAACGAGGTTTTCGGAAATGAATGAGAGTATTTTGGTCGTGGAAGACGAGCAGGCCCTGCGACACGCACTGGGAGTTCGGCTGCGGTCGGAGGGATACGTGGTGGACATGGCCGAGGACGGACAGGTGGCTCTCGACAAAGCGACCAACGCTCCCTTCGATCTGATCATCCTGGACGTGATGTTGCCCTACCATAGCGGACTGGATGTGTGCCGCACTCTACGCCAGATGGGCCTGGCGACTCCGATTCTGATGCTGACGGTCAAAGATCAAGTGATCGACAAGGTGGTGGGCCTCAAGCTCGGAGCCGATGATTACATGACAAAACCCTTTGACGCGGCGGAGCTGGTGGCGCGGATTGAGGCGCTGTTGCGGCGGGCTCCCGCGCATACAGGACATGCCGTTCATCAATTCGGATCGATTGTGGTCGATGTTCCGCGGCAGGAAGTTACGCGCGATGGAAACAAGATCTATTTGACCGGCCGCGAGTTTCAGCTCCTGTGTTACCTGATGGAGCGCGCCGGAAGCGCAGTTCCGCGGAAAGAACTCCTGCGATCGGTGTGGGGCTACGACTCGGAAGCCTTCACGCGGACCGTCGATTCGCACGTAGCCAGCCTGCGGCAAAAGCTGGGCGAGGATTCGAAGCGTCCCGAGCTCATTGTGACGATCTCCGGCGTTGGTTACAAGTTTGTCGGCGAGGGCGTCCGCCGTTCCGAGTACAAATCATCGAAAATCGGATAAGTGCAGAGTCCGTGCGGCTGGCAGAGTCACGCCCGGTTTCTTTGGACCTCGATTAAGTCGCGTAGCAATGCACTTCGCGGAATTGCCAGTCCACCCGCCTGAGACGCCTTGGGGCCCATGGCAGGAGGAACGACGTTGCCAATCCTGCATTCGACGCGTAGGATGTCGGGGTGCGTTAGACCGAGTCGGTCGTGAGCAGCACTCGCTTCAACAGCCAGTACCCTGCCATCAGTACCTCCGAATCTCTCCAGCGTAATCTCAATCGAAAGGAACACCAGTATCAGTATGGCAGAAACAGGAACAGTAAAATGGTTCAACGACGCCAAGGGCTACGGTTTCATCAGCCGTCAGAGTGGCGAGGACGTTTTCGTGCACTTCTCGGCGATTCAGGCCGGTGGATTCAGGAGCCTGCAGGAGGGTCAGCAAGTGCAATTCGACGTGACCAAGGGCCCCAAGGGCTGGCAGGCAGAGAACGTAAAACCTCTCTAGTCAGTGATGGGAAAGGGCGATGTTCCGGGAATCGCCCTTTCGCTATTTTGCTCGACTTGTTTTTTTAGGCACTGAAGGAATTTTTCTGAACCCAACGAGCTCACATTTTTCCTACGCCATTATCCGGCACAATATTCGTACCTATCGGTCCGGCGGAGTGCTGGTTGTAGTGAAGGGCAAGCAAAACGCCGAAACCGAATTGAAGGCGTTCGAAGATTCTCAAGACTCCTCTGACAGGCACGAGGGCTGGCGCTACTTCATTGAGAAAACCGACCTTGCGCCCGGCACGGACCCCGCTACTGCTACCCAACATCGCCAATCCGAACTGGACGCGCGAGAATCGAAGGCGCTGCGCGAGACCAACAATTCCAATTTCCCCTCGCCCGATCTGGAGGACTCAGATCGGTGAGCTGTGCGGCCCACAGCTTACGCTAGCTGCACGAGATTGCGTTCGTCAGGATTAACGGCCCCAGGTCCCGCCTTAAATTCGAGACATTTTCTTGATTCTCAGAGAGCAAAATTGCTTGCTCGTAGCAACCTGCTCCGTGCGAGAATCTTGACTCTATCCAAGACTTAAGGAGCAAGTCCCATGGCAGGACATGTTGAGTCATCCAGAAGCTTTTTTTCCCGTCGGGGCTTCTTTCGCGTTTCAAGTCTGTTGGCTGCGGCCTTGGGCGCGCGGCCGCTGGTTTCTGCCGCCAAAGGACGTTCCTCCGATCCTCAATCTTCGCGGGGCCCGTTGCCGGACGGTGAAGATTACTATGCAAAGCTCGGCGTGCGGACGATCATCAATGCAGCCGGGACTTATACGATGCTGACCGCCGCGTGCATGCCTCCGGAGGTTCTGGCGGCGGTGCAGAAGGCGGCACTTCATCCCGTGCGCTTGCGCGACCTGCAACAGAAAGCGGGCGAGTACATTGCGAATCGACTGAAGTGCGAGGGCGCAGTCGTTACTTCGGGCGCGTCGGGAGCCATCACGCTGGCGGCTGCGGCATGCCTGCAGTATGCGAATAACGCCAAAATTGTGGATATGCCTCAGGCAATTGACGGAATGAAGAACCAGGTCATTGTGCAGCACGCGCACCGGTATGAGTACGACCGCGCGATCTATCTGTGTGGCGCGCGTGTGACAGAGGTGGTCACACTCGACGACTACAAGCGCGCGTGTGCCGCGGGCAACGCGGTGATGACGAATTTTTTCAACGCAGCCGAGGACGAGGACGGCGTCGCAGGGACCGCTCAGATCGGACGTGAAGAATGGTTGCGCGTGGCCCACGATCACAAGATTCCGTGTCATCTCGATGCAGCCGCGGATATGCCTCCCATCTCGAATTTATGGAAGTACACAGGCATGGGTTTCGACCTTGTAGCTTTTTCCGGTGGGAAGGGTATGCGCGGGCCGCAGAATGCGGGACTGTTGCTTGGCCGGAAGGTGCTGACGGACCTGGCGCATGCCAACAACAATCCAGGTGACGGGGTTGGCCGCGGAATGAAAGTCGCGAAGGAACAGATTGTCGGGATGGTCGCGGCGGTCGACTGGGTGCTTTCTCACACCGAAGAATCAATGCAGGGCGATTATCAGAAGAGGGCGGATCTGATAGCCGAGGCCGTTAGAGGCATCCCTTCGGTGAAGACGGAAACAGTAGTTCCGAAGATTGCGAATCATGTTCCGCATCTTCTGATAAGGTTCGATCCGGCGGTTACGGGCGTGACAACCGCACAAATCGTCCAAACGCTAAGGAACGGGACACCTTCCATTGAGTTGAATCCGAATACCGGGCAAAAACCGAATCAGGGTATTCCAGCGGATGCGAACACGTTAGTGGTGGGAGTGTGGATGTTGCAACCTGGGGAAGATGCAATCGTCGGCCAAAGGCTGCGCGCAGCACTCACAAAAATGGCCTGAGGTTTCTAAGTGAGATAGATGAGTGCTGTTTTATTGGAGGCGCGGGTCGGAATCGAACCGACGCATAAAGGTTTTGCAGACCTCTCCCTTACCACTTGGGTACCGCGCCCCTGACATACGTTAGCGTCCCGGCTAAAAAATGTCCATCGATGGGCAACGTGCCGGTGGGGGACAGAAATCTGGAGCGGGAGACGGGATTTGAACCCGCGACTTCGACCTTGGCAAGGTCGCACTCTACCACTGAGTTACTCCCGCTCGTCGCTTCATTGTAAGGTACTTAGGGCTTTCCCGCAAATACAGTGGAATAACGCCACCTCTATGATTCCATGGCGGTTATTCCATGGTAAACTTCCCATCCGGCCCAGCTGGCTCCCAAGTTTCCAATCCAAGAAGACCCCACTTGAAGGAGGGGATATGCGCCTGAATTTTGGTCCATTCCGTCCAACATCCATCCGATTGCTAGCTCTCATTCCTCTTTTTGCCCTTACAGCTCTGTTGGCGGCGGCCTCGGACGGCCCGGCATTGCTGCGAAAACCGACCGTCAGCAAGTCGCAGATCGCCTTCAGCTATGGAGGGGATCTCTGGATTGTTGATCGAAGGGGCGGGGATGCACGACGCCTGACCAGCGACATCGGGATCGAAACGACTCCGTTGTTTTCTCCAGATGGATCATTGATCGCCTTCACGGGCGAGTACGACGGTAACGAGGACGTTTATGTCATTCCTGTTTCCGGGGGAATTCCAAAGCGGCTGACAACCCATCCCGGCTCGGACCAGGTTGTGGGCTGGACGCGCGATGGCAAGTACATTCTTTTCCGCTCGTCGCGGAATAGTTATTCGCGATTCAACCGGCTATTCGCAGTGAGCATCGATGGTGGACTCCCCGAGGAATTGCCCCTTCCCATGGCTGAAGAGGGATCGTACTCCCCCGACAGCAGCCACATGGCATACGTGCCGTTTACGAATTTCAGGGAGAGTTGGCAGTCGCAGCGCGGGCTGAAGCATTACCGGGGCGGCACCGCGTCACCGATCTGGATTGCGCGCATGTCGGACTCGGCGATCGAAAAAGTGCCGCGCAAAGACTCGAACGATTCGACACCCATGTGGTTCGACAAGCGTATTTACTTCCTGTCTGACCGGAACGGGCCGGTAAATCTCTATGCGTATGACACCGAGACAAAGCAGGTCACCGAAGCGATCGCGAGCAATGGCTCCGATATCAAGTCGGCGTCGATGGGGCCAGATGCCATCGCGTATGAGCAATTTGGATCGATCCATTTGTTTGATCCAGCGAGTGGGCAGCAGCACGCGGTGTCGATCCACGTCGCGGGAGACTTTCCAGCGGTGCGGCCGCACTTCGTCAAGGTGGCGGAACACATCCAGGGCGCGAACATTTCCCCGACGGGAGCACGCGCGGTATTTGAGGTACGCGGGGAAATTCTTACTGTCCCGGCGGAGCACGGGGACATTCGAAATCTGACGAATTCGCCGGGCGTAGCCGATCGTGATCCGGCGTGGTCTCCGGATGGGAAATGGATCGCATATTTTTCCGATGAATCCGGAGAGTATGCGCTGCACCTTCGCTCTCAGGATGGATTAAGCGATGTGCGCAAGATCAACCTGGGGACGCCGCCGAGTTTCTACTATTCGCCGATCTGGTCGCCCGACAGCAAGGCAATCGTCTACAGCGACAAGGCTACGCACCTGTGGTACGTGGATATTGATGCAGGCAAGCCGGTGCTGGTGGATACGAATCCGTATGACAACGGGCCCGGGCAAGGATTCCACCCGGTGTGGTCGCCCGATAGCCATTGGATCGCCTATTCACGTCAGCTCAACAGTGCGATGCGAGCCGTTTTCATTTATGGGTTGGCGGAGAAAACCACCCATCAAGTCACGGATGGGATGAGCGATGCGGCATCTGTGGTGTGGGACCGGAACGGAAAGTATCTGTACTTCTTTGCCAGCACCGACGTGGGACCTGTGATCGCGAGCAGCATGGGCAGCTATAAAGTGCCGGTGACGCGCAGCGGATATCTGATCGTGCTGAATAAGGATCAAAAGTCGCCGCTGGCTCCGCAAAGCGATGAGGAGACGATCAAGGCGGAAAAGTCCGGAAAGGCGGCGGAGAAGGACGAGTGCTCGCCGGACGAACAGGGCAAAGGTAGCGACGCGGCTCCAGAGTCGACGGCCAAGAAGAGTGACTCAGACAAAGGCGCTGACAAGAAAGCAACGGGCGAGGACACCGAGAATGAGAAGGCAAAGGCGACGCCCGCTGTTCATATCGACTTCGAGAATATCGATCAAAGGATCGTGGCATTGCCCTTTCCCGCCAGGAACTATGACGCGATGTTCGGGGGTAAAACGCACATCCTGTACCTGCTGGAAGGACCGACGGTAGAAGACCGGACAAATGATGATCACGAAACGGTGCAAAAGTTCGATCTGTGTACGCGGAAAACGGAGAAGGTGCTTGAGCGCGTGGACGACTTCATCGTTTCTGCAAACGCGCAGAAAGTGCTCTACCAGCAGTTTCCGGAGAGAGACCCATCACACGGGACACAAGGGGGCGAGCCAGCGCATGGGGCGTGGTTTATCAAATCGACTGACAGCCTGGGTAAGCCCGATTCCGGCAAATCGGAGCCTAACGGACGGTTAAAGATGGATGGGATGGAGGTAGCAGTCGATCCGCGCGCGGAGTGGGAACAAATGTACCGCGAGGTTTGGCGGATCGAGCGCGACTTTTTCTACGATCCCAATCTGCACGGGTTGAACCTCAAGGCGTTGCAGACTGCTTACGAACCATACGTTGAGAACGTCATGTCGCGTGCGGACCTGAACTACATCTTCGCCGATATGCTGGGCGATATTACGGCGCAGCATGTGTACATCGGTGGAGGCGACCGGCCCGAGGTGAAGCACGTCAGTGGAGGGTTGCTCGGCGCAGATTACGTCATCGACCACAACCGGTACCGGTTCTCGCATGTGTATCGCGGGGAAAACTGGAATCCAGAGCTGCGTGCGCCTTTGACAGAACCTGGCGTGAACGTCAAAGAGGGAGAATACCTGCTGGCCGTCAATGGCCGCGACTTGCACGGTACCGACGAAATCTTCAGCTTATTCCAGGAAACAGCTGGAAAATCGGTCGTATTGAAGGTTGGTGCAGATCCGGAAGGAAAAGATGCGCGGGCGGTGAGTGTTGTGCCGATCGCGAGCGAACAGACGTTGCGATTGCGGGCGTGGATGGATGAGAACCGGGCGAAAGTCGACAAGCTCAGTAACGGGCGTTTGGCCTACGTCTACCTGCCCGATACAGCGGTGAACGGCTACACCAACTTCAACCGATATTATTTCGCGCAGGCCGACCGCCAGGGCGCGGTGATCGACGAGCGGTTCAACGGCGGCGGCTGGATCGCGGACTACATCGTGGACTGGCTCAAACGGCCGCTGCTCGCGGTGGCGATGACGCGCGAAGGAAAGGACCGGTACTTTCCCCGGACAGTTTCCGGGCCGAAGGTGATGCTGATCAATGAATACGCGGGTTCGGGCGGCGATGCATTGCCCTGGATGTTCCGGCGTCTTGGGACCGGACAGCTTATTGGCACGCGGACCTGGGGCGGACTTATTGGCATCGGAGGGTACCCGGCGTTAATGGATGGAGGATCGATTACGGCACCGCGGTTCGCGATCTTCAATCCAGACACGGGCGAGTTCGATGTCGAAAACAAAGGCGTCGCGCCGGACATCGAAGTGGAACTGGATCCGGCCGCCTGGCGCCGTGGGAGCGATCCACAACTGGAAAAGGCAGTTGCCGTAGTTCTGGACGAACTGCAACAACATCCGGCGGCGCCGATGAAGCGACCGAAATATCCCGTATACAACTGGACGGAGATGAGGCAGAACTCCGGCGCGCCGGCGAAGCAGACAGGAAACTAGGTGGGCACTGTGTAGGTTCATTTTTCGCGCGAGGCGGATTCGTGGGAAGATTATGACGTCTTGGAATCCGCCTTTCACGCCTCGAATGATCCCCAGCAGCGTTGGCAAGAGAGAGCATTGCGCGCACGCAAGCTAGCACGACAGCATCCTGCTCACCAGGCCGCACTGCATTTCTACGAAAAAGTTTTGGGATTCCAGTCGGAAGTGGCTCGCGCATCCATAAACAAGTTCCGAACAGACGATCCTCTTCGATCGCAGATTGACCCTGCTTTTGTCTCGTCCAAAATTCCCGCGATTCTCGCGCTAACAGCGGCAAGCGGCCCCGAGATCCTACGCGAAGACGCTCGCAGCCTGATGGATGCTGGGGCGCAGAGATGGCAGAGCATCGCACAGGAATCACTCGACTCGTCGGCGCCCAGTTTGAGCGACGCTGAGCGTTTCTTTTCGCGAGCCTGCGTGCAGCCGATCGCAGAGTCACTCCAACGTCAGTTGCCCAAGCCGGCAGACTATGGCGAGAGCATCTGCCCAGCCTGCGGCGGGCTGCCTCAGATGGCCGTGCTGCGACCGGAAGGAGAAGGATCCAGCCGATGTTTGCTGTGCTCGTTCTGCCTCAGGGAGTGGCTCTTCCGGAGAATATGCTGCTGCTGGTGCGGCGAGGTGCAGAAAGAAAAGCTACCGCGATACACGGCGGAAGAGTGCGACTACATCTACGTTGAGGCCTGCGAAAGTTGCAAGCGATATTTCAAGGCAGTGGACATGTCAGTAAACGGCCTAGCTGTGCCACTAGTGGACGAGGCGGCCTGGGCTGTACTTGATGTTTGGGCTACCAGTCGGGGCTACGAAAAAATCATACAAAATCTGCTCGGTTTTTAACCTGCCGTTAACCTTTCGGCCGCATTGTATTGACACTCTCCGGAGAGGGGTGTACCTTGCCCTCATTCAGTGGGTAACGTAGTTTCCGGCTATGACATCTGAGTTAGTTGCTAGTTTCTAACTGGCGGAGACTTCCATGGAGCTCTCTCGGCGTACCTTCCTCAGGACGGGTGTGGCCGGAACGGTCGGACTTTCTGTTCTTGGGTTCGATCTTCAACCGCTACAAGCCCAGTCCTCGAGTCTCAAGATTTCCCGAACCACCCAGACTCGCAGCACCTGCCCGTATTGCTCGGTGAGTTGCGGGATCATCATCCATACCATCGGCGATGGCGCGAAGAATGTGACGCCGCAGGTGATTCATGTGGAGGGCGATCCGGATCATCCGATCAATCGTGGCACCTTGTGCCCGAAGGGATCGTCTCTGCTGCAGGACATTGTGAATGACCGGCGACTGTTGAAGCCACAGGTGCGGCGGCCGGGATCGGATCACTGGGAAGATATCTCCTGGGATCAGGCGATCGAGGAGATCGCGACGAAGACGAAGGCGCTGCGCGACGCGGATTTTGTCGAACAAGATAAGAACGGGAAGACCGTTAACCGGTGGGAGAGCTTCGCGTTTGCGGGCGGCTGCACTGATACCAACGAGTTCAATTACCTGGTTGTGAAGTCGATGCGTTCGATGGGGGTGACGTGCCTGGAAAACCAGGCACGTGTTTGACACGGCCCCACGGTCTCCAGTTTGGGGCCAACATTCGGACGCGGGGCGATGACCAACGGCTGGGTCGACATCAAGAACACCGACATGATGTTGATCATGGGCGGGAACCCGGCCGAGAACCATCCTTGCGGATTCAAGTGGGTGGTTGAGGCGAAGCGCAACCGGGACGCGAAAATCATCGTCGTCGATCCGCGCTTCACGCGCACGGCTTCTCAAGCCGATCAATTCCTCCAGATTCGAGTCGGATCGGATATCGCCTTCCTCGGCGGGCTGATTAATTACGCCCTCGCCAACAACCGCTTCAACCAGGAATATCTCGTCAACTACACGAATGCCGCCTTCATCGTGAAAGAGGGGTTCAAGCTGCCCGAAGATGGCTTGTACTCCGGCTTCGACGCGAACGCGAAAACGTACGACAAGTCCACGTGGAATTACGAAGAGGGTGGAGCGATTTCAGCATCTGGCGGAGGAAGCGCACCCGCTGCACCGCACGCTCAGGGCGGGGCATCGCATGCTGCCGAGGGGCAGGGCTACCAGGCGCAGGGGCCAGCGGGGGCAAAAGGGATGGGGGGCGGGCCGGTCCCGCCGCCGGCCATGCCGCCGAATGTTGCGTATGACTTTTCGCTGCAGCATCCGCGCTGCGTGTTCCAGCTCCTCAAGCAGCAGTACTCGCGCTACACACCGGAGATGGTCGAGCGCATTACGGGAATTCCGAAAGATCAGGCGCTTAAGGCCTGGGACACATTCACTTCTATTCGCCAGAACGGCAGCATGAAGAAGGCAGGAACGATTATCTACGCCGTCGGCTGGACGCAACATTCGTCGGGCACACAGACGATACGGACCGCGGCGATGATTCAGCTGCTGCTCGGAAATGTGGGGCGCGCCGGCGGCGGCGTCAACGCCCTGCGGGGGCACTCGAACATTCAAGGCGCGACCGATATGGCCGGCATCTTTGACATTCTTCCCGGATATCTGAAGATGCCAACACCCGCCGACACGGACTTGAAGACCTACCTCACGCGCACAACGCCGAAGTCATCGAAGCCGAAGGAATGGGACTCGTTTAATTATTGGTCGAATACCCCAGCGTTTACGGTTTCGCTGTTGAAGGCTCTCTACGGCGACGCGGCAAAGAAAGAGAACGATTTCGCATTTCAGTGGCTTCCTAAAATCGACCGCAAGTATTCATGGGCGGAGATCTGGGATGACATGTACAACGGCAAGGTCAAAGGCATGTACGCCTTCGGGATGAATGGCGTAATGATCGGGCCAAATGCCAAGAAGAATATCGAAGCGCTGAAGAAAGCAGACTTTCTTGTAGTTTGCGAAATCTATCCCGACGAAACCAGTGAATTCTGGCGGGCTCCCGGCACCACAGCCGAGGAGATGAAGAAGATCAACACCACGGTGTATCGCTTGCCAGGCGCGGGTTTTGCAGAGAAGGATGGAACGTTCGTCAATTCCGCTCGCTGGCTGCAATGGAAGTGGGCGGCAGTGCCTCCTCCCGGAGACTGCAAGCTGGATCAGGAGATCCTGGCTCGCATTTTCCTGAAAATTCGCGAGAAGTATCAGAAAGAAGGCGGGAAGCTTGCCGATCCGGTGCTGAAGGTCTCGTGGAACTACACGAACCCGCAAAATCCTTCTCTTTCCGAAGTGGCGAAGGAGATCAACGGTAAAGCCCTTGCGGATGTCACTGATCAGAAGACAAACACCACGATCAAGGCCGACCAGCAGCTTCCCGGCTTCTCTTTCCTGCGCGACGACGGTTCAACGATGTCGGGGAACTGGATCTACTGCGGGTCGTGGACCGAAGCAGGAGCTTTAACGCAGCGGCGGAATCCGGAAGATCCATCTGGGCTCGGCATTCACGCGAACTGGGCCTGGTCATGGCCGATGAACCGCCGGGTGCTCTACAACCGAGCGTCGTGCGACGTGAACGGGAAGCCATGGGATCCAGACCGTAAGCAGGTGTGGTGGAGCGAGGCGAAGCAGAAGTGGGTCGGCAACGATGTACCGGACTTCAAGCCGGACTCCGATCCAAAGGCCCATATGGGCCCATTCATCATGAATCCGGAAGGCGTTGGCCGCTTGTTCGTGCCTATAGGCGCGGTGGCCGATGGTCCGTTTCCGGAGCACTACGAGCCGACTGAGAGCCCGGTGGCGAATCCGCTGCATCCGAACCAATCCAACAATCCCCTCGCCAAGCGATTCAAATCGGATCTGGACAAGTACGGCACCGTCGAGCAGGGATTCACGATCATTTGCACGACCTATCGGCTGACCGAGCACTATCACTATTGGACGAAAAATAATCCCATGAACGTGCAACTGGTTCCTGAGCCGTTCGTGGAGATTCCCGCAGAACTGGCCGACGAGATTGGCATTCGCGGGGGTGAGCGAGTGAAGGTGACGAGCGCGCGTGCGGAGTACATCGCGAAGGCGATGGTTACAAGGCGCATCAAGGGAATGATGATCGATGGCAAAAAGACCTATCAGATTGGCGTTCCCATTCACTGGGGATTTCGCGGGATCGCGGAAGATGAGGGCAAGACCGCGAAGACGCCGGCAAATCTGCTTTCACCGGCGGTCATCGACCCGAATGCGTATACCCCAGAATTCAAGGGCTTCCTGGTGAAGCTGGAGCGGGTATAGAGGAGACCTGAGATGAGCGATCGCCCCACGCTGGAAGTGCAGAAGATCTCAGGGCATCCTGGGCCGGTCCCGGGTGCAGGGACCCAACGACAGGAAGTTCTCTGCAAATTAATCGACACAACCACGTGCATCGGGTGCAAGGCATGCGAGGTCGCGTGCGTGGAGTGGAACGACATGCCGTTCCAGCCCACCATGTTCGACAACACCTACCAGACGATGCCGGACACGAACTGGAATTATTGGAACCTGATCAAGTTCAATGAAGTTTCGAACGACGATGGGTCGTTCCAGTGGCTGATGCGCAAGCATCAGTGCATGCACTGCGCCGACCCCGGATGCCTGGCGGCGTGCCCGTCGGATGGCGCAATCGTTCAATACAAGAATGGAATCGTCGACTTCCAGCAGGAGAACTGCATCGGTTGCCAGTTCTGCGTTTCCGGGTGCCCGTTCAACGTGCCAAAGTTCAATCCTTCGACCAAAAAGGTTTACAAGTGCACATTGTGCTCGGATCGCGTCGGAGCGGGACTGGAACCGGCTTGCATCAAAGCCTGCCCGACCGGCTGCCTGCACTTCGGCACGAAGGACGACATGCTCCAGCTTGCTGGACGGCGCGTTACGCAACTGCAGCAGATTTCCGGGTTCAAGGATGCTGGCATTTACGATCCGCAATCAATTGGTGGGACTTCGGTCGTTTATGTCTTACACGACGCGAGCAATCCGGAAAAATACGGTGGTCTCCCCAAGAATCCGCGCATTCCGATCGCTTTCACCGTTTGGAAAAGCTGGTTCAAGCCTTTGGGACTGATTGCATCCATGATGGCTTTTGCAGGGGTGATTCTGCACTACGTCACCGAAGGTCCGCGAAGAGTGCAGCCGCAACCCCCTGTCAAAGAAATCGACGGCGACCCGAAGAAGGAGGGCTGAGTGGCAACCACAACCCAAGGCTTGCGCCGCGATCCCGATCACTTCATCAATCGGATCGGGTTGACCGTGGTGTACGTCGGCGAGCTTCTTCGGCATCGCGCCTACACGCGTTTTCTGCATTGGATGTATGGGATTTTTTTCTTCCTGGCCTTGCTCTCCGGCTTCGGTATTTACATGCCGTGGATTTTTCGTTGGTTCACGCCGCTATTTGGCGGCGGGGCGATGACGCGTCTGCTTCATCCGTGGTTCGGCCTTGGATTTGTTCTCTTCTTCGGCCTGCAGGCGATCAATTGGCTGGTGGAGATGAGTTGGGGGCCCGGCGATTCACGCTGGATCGGGCGGTTGAAGGAGTATGTGACGCACCGCGACTCGATTGAGCCTCCTGATGTCGGCTTCTTCAATGCCGGGCAGAAGCTGATGTTCTGGGAAATCGTCGGTGGATGCGTCGCCTATTTGGTCACCGGCATCATCATGTGGTTTCCGGAGATCTTCGGGCGCTGGCCAGTGTCGGTGAGCTATGTGATCCATGACATTTCGGCGCTGATCATGCTGGCTGGAATCTTTGTACATATTTATCTCAGCACGATCGGCGAACCGGGCACGATGCAGGCGATGACGCGCGGTACGGTGAGCGAGGCATGGGCCTGGACACATCATCCGGCATGGTACAAGCAGGTCACAGGACGCGACCCGCAGCAAGCTTTAGAAGAGGCTCGACGCAAGCAAGCAGGCAACACACCGTAAGATCTCGGCTCAACGCCTTCGTCGGATCAAGAACCTGCACGATTTCCGCGCTTCGTAAGCTCGGGCGTAGACTGGTGGGCCATGACTCATCTGAGAGCCTGCCCACCAGCGATTTCCGATAGGCTGTCTTCGTTTCCTGCTTCACCCGTCTGCAGAATCCAGTCGGCGATCGCAGCACTGGTGACGAGTGTCAGCGCCTTTGTTCTACTGACTTCGGTCTCTGCTTTTGCGCAATCCTCGGCGAGCAGCGGCGCTGATTTACCGGTCGAGCAGTTTCTGTCGATCTCCGCCATCCCTCTCTACAACGGGCCGGTACCCGGAGAGAAAAGCGTCGACCCGGCAACAGCGCCGTTCCTGACGGTCTTTCCACCATGGGAGAAATCAAATGGCACGGCAGTGATCATCGCGCCAGGTGGTGGCTACACCATGCTGGCGAGCAATCATGAGGGCCGCCAGGAGGCGGACTGGTTCGCGCAACTGGGAGTCGTGGCGTTTGTTCTGAAATATCGGATGGGCCCGCAGCACCGCTATCCTCAGCCGTTGCAGGACGCGCAGCGCGCGATTCGGCTGGTTCGTTCCCGCGCAGCGGATTTCGGCATTTCGCCGGATCGCATCGGATTCATGGGATTCTCAGCAGGCGGACATCTTGCTGCCGAGACGGGAACCGAGTTTGACGCCGGCAATCCGCAAGCGCCAGACCCGGTGGAGCGCGTTAGCAGCCGGCCAGATTTTCTCGTACTCGGCTATCCGTGGCTCAATGCGATGAACGCTGACCAGGACGGAAAGAGTGAATACTGCCGGAACATCGACCTTCACGACGCGGAATTATGCGAGCGTTACAGTGCGATGTACAGCCCCGAGCGCCACGTTTCCCACAACACACCGCCCGTTTTCATCTTTCACACGACAACGGATGATGGCGTCCCGGTGCAGGCGTCCGTCTCGTTCTATTCGGCATTGATTGTCGCGAAAGTGCCGGCAGAGATGCACATCTTCTACGAGGGCCCTCATGGAGTCGGCATGGGCCGGTCGAATCCGTATCTGAATGTGTGGCCAACGCTGCTCGAAGGCTGGATGCGCAACCGCGGATTGTTGAAGGAATCGTCGGAAAAGTAAGGCACGAGCCCGGAGCCAGTTACCGCGAGGCGCCGAGATAGTTTCCATAGCCCACGATGATGGTCGAGCCCACCAAAACCAAGAGACTGGCCGCCACGAGAAGTTTGGTCCGCCCACCTGCGCCTTTCCACTCTTTCAGAGCTATGCCCCAAAGCGTGCTGAAGATGATGATGCTCGCCATGTGGAGGGTCCAACTGGAGAACTTGAATCTTCCCATTTGCGTCTCGCCCATGGTGTAAAAGAAAAACTGCATATACCAGGTCGTTCCGGCGAGCGCCGAGAAGAAATAATTCGACAGCATCGGCGCTCTCACCGCTGCCTGCTGCGCAACTGCGACACCGACGGCCATTTCTTCGCCCGGAGCATCCGTAACTGTCTCGAGAATGGGCTCCTCGGTGCGGTCCGGCACCGCGCCACGAATTTCGGAGTCGAAATATTGATATCCGGTCTGATTGCGAATGTTGAGGATCACGCACCAGATGAAGTTGGTGGTGAAACCGCCGGCCAGCAGAACGACGAGTACGGGAAGTCCTTGCCAAAGCACAGGCGTACCGTGGGAGATCGTGATGGCCTTGATCGGATCTCCAGCGGCGAGGCCGTAGGCAAAACACGCACTCATCACCCCGGAAAACGTTGCGACCAGCAAGCCTTTCTTGAGGGCGAATTCCTTGATGGCAGCACGCTTCTGGTCGTCAGACATCTCACGCTCTTTCGAAACCCCGGCGGCGCCGGCGAACGCGATTCCAAGCAGGCAAATAACGACTCCGACCAGAATCACTCGGCCTGAACTCGTGCCGAGCACCTCGGTGGCAAACTGACCGCGAAAAATGGGGGGCATCAACGTGCCGAAAGCCGCGGTATATCCGAGAGCCACCGCCATTCCGAGCGACATCCCCAGGTAGCGCATTGTCAGTCCGAAAGTGAGGCCACCGAGCCCCCAGAGGACACCAAAAGTGTAGGTCCAAAACAAACTGCTGGCCGGGGCCGCGTGGAGCACCTGGCCGAGATCCCTGGTCATAGTGAGGGCGAGAATCCAGGGGGCGATGATCCAACTGAAGAATCCGCCAACCAGCCAATAGGTTTCCCAGGCCCAGCTCTTCACGGCCCGAAAAGGAACATAGAAGCTGCCGGAGGCGAGCCCACCGAGCCAATGAAACAGCACACCCAAAGCCGGGTTTGGATTCACGAGTTCCTCGCAGGTGAATTAAAGATGGAACACTTCTTCCAGTGTCACAATCGCACGATCGGGCAAAGATTGATCGAGCACGAAGAAGTCGCGCATCTCGCGCTGCCAGCGCTCATTCACTTCCCTTTTCGTCATCTCCGCTCGCGCGCGGTCAAAATCTTCCGTTTCCAGATAGCCAACCAGTAAGCCATCTTCACGAAGAAAGAGCGAGTAATTCTGCCATCCTGTTTGCCGCAATGCGGACTGCATCTCGGGCCAGACATTGCGATGACGAGCTTTGTATTCTTCCAACCGTTCAGGCTTGACCTGCAGCACGAAGCAGATGCGACTCAAGGACGGTTTCTGGTGGCTCTCAGGCATAGTTATTCCCGCAGTACTGCTCGAAGCGTTGAGTGTGTTCGCTCCACTGACTGGTATCGCGCGGCTCAAAGATCTCTGTGGGGAACGACCGCTCGACCATCGACCGAACCTCCCGCAGCGACGCAGCCTCACCGGTTGCGAGAACCTGCACGGCGATGTTGCCCAGGGCAGTGGCTTCGCTGGGCCCGGCGAGCACTCGCCTTCCAGTCGCGTCGGCGGTGAATTGATTCAGCATGCGGTTTTTGGACCCGCCGCCGACAATACGAATTTGGCTGATGCTCTGACGGCTTACCTGCTCAAGATCGCGGATCACCCTGCGGTATTTCAGCGCGAGGCTCTCCATAATTGCCCGCACGAATTCCCCGGGACTATTCGGGACGGGCTGGTCCGTTCGATCACAGAATCGAGCGATGGCCTCCGTCATGTCGGCAGGCCGCAAGAAAGATGCGTCATCGGGATCGGCGAGGCACCGAAACGGAGCCGCGCGCCCAGCCAGATCAATCAACTCTGCATACTCGTAGGACTGATTTTTCTCCGCCCAGGAACGGCGGCAGCCCTGTAGCATCCACATTCCCATCACATTCTTGAGGAGCCGCGTGGTTCCATCTACGCCGCCCTCATTGGTGAAGTTCAACCGTAAGGCATCCGGTGTGATCACTGGCGAATCCACCTCGATACCAACCAGTGACCAGGTACCAGAACTTAGAAATGCAGTGCCATCGCGCGCCGAAATCGCTGCAACGGCGGAGCCGGTGTCGTGGCTGGCCGGGGCAATGACTTGCGTCCCGGACAGTGAAGAATTCTCCGCGAACTGCGGAAGGATCGTTCCGAGGACAGTGCCCGGTTCCACGAGCGGAGCTGGAAGATCGATGGGAAGGTCGAACCTCTGCAGCAACTCTTTCGCCCACGAGCGCTGAACTGGATCGATCATCTGGGTAGTGGTCGCGATCGTGTATTCGGAGACTGCCTTCCCGCTGAGCCAATAGTGGAAAATATCCGGCATTGTCAGCAGCTGCTTCGCTGATGCAAACAGTTTTGGGTCATCGCGCCGCGCGGCAAGTAACTGGTACAGAGTGTTGATGGGCATGAATTGGATTCCGGTGGCGCGGTAAATTTCCTCGCGGGGAACCGTCTGGAATGCCTGTTCCATCACACCTTCGGTGCGCCGATCGCGGTAATGATAGGGATTCTCGAGTAACTCTCCCTTTTCTCCGAGGAGGGCATAATCGACGCCCCATGTATCGACTCCGATGCTCTCGAGCCGTGTGCCATCGAGACTCGCCAGAGCTTTTCGCATCTCGGACCATAGCCTCGATACGTCCCAGCGTTGCGAGCCGTGCATCTCGATCGGCCCATTGGGAAAGCGATGAACTTCTTCGGTGGTCAGAATTCCCGATTGCAATTTACCCAGGACGGCGCGTCCGCTCTCCGCGCCTAAATCGAACGCCAGGTATTTTTTTCCGTTTGCGCTCTGTTGCATGCGATTCGTCACTCCGGCCAATCACGGCTCAGCAATGATTCCGGCAAGTTTACTTCCAGGCCCAGACATGAAATGATGCCGCTTCCGAATTGCCCATCTTTTCTCGAGCATTTCGTCTCGGTCAAAGGAGACCGCAATGCATTCCTCATTCCGTCTCTCTTGTTGTGTGCGAATCGCCGTCTTCTTACTTCTAAGCCCTTTCGGCCTCGCTGCCACGCCTCTTAGCCTGACCAATCTGCGATGCGAGTATAAGACCAATCCGATTGGAATTGATGTATCAAAACCGCGGATGAGTTGGGAACTCGTATCGTCGGAGCGAGGAACGCTCCAGTCGGCGTACCAGGCCCAAGTCGCCGCGTCGATAGACGACCTGCGGAAAAACAAAGTGCTGTGGGATTCCGGCCGCCAGAATTCGGACGCCTCGATTCATATCGTCTATGCGGGACCCGCATTGCAAAGTGAGAAGAGATATTACTGGCAGGTGCGTGTTTGGGACAACCAGGGACGCAGTTCCGGGTGGAGCGAGCCCGCGTACTGGGAAATGGGTCTACTGCAGCCCTCCGACTGGAAAGCGCACTGGATCACTCCCAATCTCAAGGAGGAACCGGCGAAATCGAATCCTTCGCCGATGCTGCGTCATGTATTTGAAACCCGTGGGAATGTGGCCAGCGCCCGGCTCTATGCCTCGGCGATGGGCCTTTATGAAATCGAATTGAACGGTAAGCGCGTCGGCGATCAATACTTCACGCCCGGCTGGACCGCTTACGACTTCCGCTATCAATATCAGACCTTCGACGTGACAGACATGCTGAAGTCGGGGAAGAACGCCATGGGAGCGACGCTGGGGGATGGATGGTTTCGCGGATTCATGACATGGGACGCGAATCGCGACTCCTATGGCACGAAACTGGCTCTGCTCGCACAACTGGTGATCACCTACAAGGACGGCAAGCGGCAGATCGTCGGAACGGATGAAAGCTGGAAAGCGGCGACGGGCCCGATCCTCAGCTCCGATATATACAACGGCGAGACGTATGACGCGCGGCTCGAGCGCGCCGGCTGGAGCGAAAGCGCATTTGATGATAAAGATTGGAGCGCAGTGGGTGTGCTCGATCCGCCCAAGGCGGCGTTGGTGGCGCCCGCCGGGCCGCCGGTACGCCCGATTGAGGAAATCAAGCCGGTCAAGCTCATCAAGACTCCGGGCGGCGACACGGTGATCGATATGGGGCAGAACATGGTGGGATGGGTGCGAATGCGAGTAACCGCTCCCACGGGCACGGAGATCACGCTGCGGCATGCTGAAGTTTTGGACAGCAAAGGCAATTTTTATACCGAGAACCTGCGCGCAGCCAAAGAGACGAATCGTTACATCGCAAAGGGACAAGGGGTTGAGACATTTGCGCCGCACTTTACGTTCCAGGGGTTTCGCTATGTCGCTGTGAGCGGCTGGCCCGGCGAAGTGCCTCTGGACGCATTCACGGGCATCGTGGTTCATTCTGCGATCGAGCGTTCGGGAACGTTTGAAACGTCGGACGCAATGTTGAACAAACTGGAACACAACATCATCTGGGGACAGAAGGGGAATTTTGTCGACGTCCCGACCGACTGTCCGCAAAGAGACGAGCGCCTGGGATGGACAGGGGATGCTGAAGTCTTTTCGCGGACGGCTTGTTTTAATCACGACTCGGCGGCGTTCTACACGAAATGGCTGAAGGACCTCGCTCTCGACCAGCAGGACGATGGCGCCGTGCCCCACGTAATTCCTAATGTTCTAAGCCACAAGACCCGGAAGGGCGATGCCGCCGCTCCGGGCTGGGCCGATGTGGCGACGGTGGTGCCATGGACGGTTTATCTCTCCTACGGAGACAGAAGAATTCTGGAGGAGCAGTACCCCAGCATGAAAGCATGGGTCGAATACATGCGCCGCACGGCCGGGGATCAGTACATCTGGAAGACAGGGGATGCATTTGGAGACTGGCTGGCATTCGCCACAAACGACTCAGACTATCCGGGCGCTACAACAGATAAGGATCTCATCAAGACGGCCTACTTCGCGCGCTCCACGGACTTGTTGCGGGCAACCGCCGAAGTCTTGGGGAAAAAGGAAGACGCGGAGAACTACGCGGCTTTACTGGATCACGTTCGAACAGCCTTCCAGCGGGAATTTGTAACGCCCAACGGACGGGTGGCTTCCAATACACAAACCGCCTATTCGCTGGCGCTCGCCTTTGATTTATTGCCGGAGTCGCAGCGCCAACAAGCCGCGGCAAGGCTGGCCGAAGATGTACGCCACTTCGAGCACATCACAACGGGCTTTCTGGGCACACCACTCATTTGTAAGGTCCTCAGCGATTACGGATATTTCAATGAAGCGTACATGCTGCTGAACCGGAAAGAATACCCGTCCTGGCTTTACCCGATTACAAAGGATGCCACGACAATCTGGGAGCGTTGGGACGGCATCAAGCCTGACGGGTCATTCCAGGATCCGGGCATGAATTCCTTCAACCATTACGCCTATGGCGCGATCGGGGAGTGGATGTACCGTGTGATCGCCGGAATCGAGATCGATCCCCAACAACCGGGATACAAACACTTCCTGATCCAGCCGCACCCAGGCGGAGGACTCACCTTTGCAAAGGGCTCGGTTCATTCGATGTACGGCAAAGTGGCTTCCTCCTGGGATCTGAAGGATGGGCAGATGACAGTGCGGGTAGAAATTCCTGCGAATACAAGCGCCACGATTCGCCTGCCCCAAGCCAAACTGGCAGACTCGATGGAAGGCGGAAAGCCTCTGGGATCTGGTCTCGGCTTGTCTGGTGCTCGCCAGGGGGAGGGATTCGTCTCAGTAGAAGCTGGATCTGGAAGCTACGAGTTCCAATATCCGGCGGCGAAGTAGACCTGGCTTGGAATTCAATGGAGCTCCGCTGGCTTCAATCGCGGCGTTAAGAGTTGGATGATCGCCAGGGCAACGAGATAGGAAAAGCCTGCAATTAGAAATGGCACCATGTAACTGCCGGTCCATTGCAGGGTGTAGCCGACGATTTTGGCAATAAACATTCCGCCAATCGCACCCGCCATGCCACCCAAACCTACGACCGAGGCCACCGCCTGCGAAGGAAATGTGTCAGATGTCAAGGTAAACAAGTTTGCAGAAAATCCCTGATGTGCGGCGGCAGCAATCGCGATTAACAGAACCGGCCCCCACAAGCCTTTAAGGTCGTACGCGAAGATGATTGGGACGACGCAAACAGCACAGAGAAGCATCGTGCCCTTGCGCGCCAGATCGACGCTCTTGCCCTTTGCGATCAGAAAGGAAGAAAGCCATCCTCCGGCGATACTACCGAAATCGGAGATCACGTAGATGACAACCATGGGCAATCCGATTTTCGTTAGAGTCAGCCCATGCTTGCGCTGCAGGAAGTCCGGGACCCAAAACAGGTAGAACCACCAGATTGGATCGGTGATGAACTTGGCGAGCACAAAGGACCACGTCTGCCGGTGGGGCAACAGGCGAGCCCATGGAATCCGCACCGGCGGTTCCTGGGGATCGCTGCGAATGTATGCCATCTCGGCGGGTGACAGGCTCGGATGTTCCTCTGGCCTTCGATAGAAGCCAAGCCAAAGCACGAGCCAGGCAAAGCCAAGCGCTCCGGTCGCTACGAAAGCCCAACGCCACCCCCATCGGATCGTGATCCATGGGACTACCAGAGGAGTGATAATAGCCCCGAGATTCGAACCTGCGTTGAAAACTCCGGTCGCAAGAGCGCGTTCTTTCTTGGGAAACCACTCCGCTACCGCTTTGATGCTGGCCGGGAAGACCCCTGATTCTGAGAAACCCAACGCCGACCGTGCGACGAGGAAACTTGTGAGAGAGCTGCCCAAGGCGTGGCCGATTGAAGCAAGGCTCCAGAAGATCATTGAAGCTGCGTAACCTATCCGCACGCCAAGACGATCGATGAACCGACCGACAACAACCATCCCGATTGCATACGCAGCCTGAAAAGCGACTACGAGGTTCCCGTAGTCGATCTCGTTCCAGCCCAGTTCATGTTGGAGCGTAGTTTTCAGCACGCCGAGGATCTGGCGATCCATGTAATTCTTGGTCACCCCAAGCAGCAGCAGGGTGCAGATCACCCATCGGAAACGGGCCACGCGGGAGTGGGGTTCATCGCCGAACGAAATGGGTGGATGGGAGACGGGCGAAGTGGCGGGATCCATGTTGGAGGGCTATCGCTTGCGGCTGGCCTTCCCAAAGCTCTCTTCGGTCTCACCGGCAAAAGGATCGGATCCCTCGGATGGCGCCCGCGAGGGCGAGTTGCGCGATTCTTCCTGTCTCAGAGCAAATTCCTCAAAACGCGGATCGGGCAGCCCCAATCTCTTCTTGATCGCCAGTAAATCGCCAACTTTGTCGCGTCCGATGTAAGAAACCGGCGCACCAAGCTGGGCGGCCAGCATCAGGGTCCAGCAATAGGTTTCGAGCACTTCCGCACACCACTCGGCATGAGTCACGGTGTCAGCCCAGCAGACGATTCCATGATTCCCGAGAAGGATCGTGTTGTGATCCTTGACGTAGGGAAGGATGGTTCTCGCGAAGGCGGCGGTACCTGGAGTTTCGTAAGGAGCCAGCGCCACTCTTCCAACGAAAACTTCGTACTCTGGAATGATTCCGCTCGGCGGAACACTTCCGGTAATCGCGTAAGCAGTCGCGTGAGGCGGATGACAGTGCACGACCGCCTTGGCCTTCGGTTGCGCTTTGTAGATCTCAAGATGCAGGAGGATTTCGCTGGTGCGCTGCTTCTTCCCGGCTAACTGATTGCCTTCCAGGTCCACCAGGCAGAGGTCGTTTACCGTTAAATCGAACTTGCTGCGCAACGTGGGAGTGCAGATTACCGCTTCGGGAGCGATCCGGCAGGAGATGTTGCCACCGTTTCCGTCGACATATTGACGCAACCACAGTTTCCGCCCGACGTCGCAAATCTCCTGCTTGATAGGGCGCGCTGCCGCTGATGCGAGCAGGCGGGCGGCTTTGAACTTGCCGGGTTTGGTTGATTTATCGGGCATCGAAACGTTTATCCAGAGTTACGAAAACCCCGAGAACGGGTAGAATCACGACTCTACGAGTGTACATTGTTGTTGCGTCAAATTCCTCTCAGGATCGATCAGGAATGCGTCTCGTAACGTTTAAGGCTGGCGCAGACAGCGCAAAGATTGGTGTCGTCGTCGGACAGGAAGTTCTTCCCTTGCCCTCTGCCGATCGCGATATGACGGCTTTTCTGGCGGCCGGACCATCGGCCATGGCGGAGGCAGAACGGATAAACCGCGGGGAGAAGCCTCCTGCCGCACGCTATCCCTTATCAGAAATCAAATTGCTCGCGCCCGTTCTGCGGCCTGGAAAGATCATCGCAGTGGGATTGAACTACCGCGATCATGCGATCGAAACCAAGCAGGAAATCCCGACTTCGCCGATCATTTTCGCCAAATTTCCCACCAGCGTGACACACCCGGATACTCCTGTTGTACTGCCAGACGGGGATCCCCAAGCGGACTATGAGGCCGAACTTGCCGTGGTCATCGGCCGGCAAGCAAAGGGGGTGGCAGAAGCGAACGCGATGGATTACGTCGCGGGCTACATGCCGTTGAACGATGTTTCCGCGCGGAAGTGGCAGTTCTCCGATAAACAGTGGGTTCGAGGCAAGTCCTGCGACACGTTTTGCCCGATGGGCCCCTGGCTGACGACAAAAGATTCCGTTTCCGATCCTCATGCACTGTTTATCCGCACCCGGGTGAACAGCGCCGTGATGCAGAATTCAAACACCTCAAATCTTATTTTTAAGGTTCCGTTCTTAATTCAATTTCTCTCGGCATCGATGACCCTGGAACCTGGGGATGTGATTGCGACAGGAACTCCGGATGGGGTCGGGGTGTTCCGCAAGCCGCCGGTCTTTTTGAAATCCGGCGACGTTATGGAAGTTGAGATCGAGGGGCTGGGCGTGCTGCGGAATCCGGTTACGTAAGCCGACTCGCGCTCTCTAGGCAACCGCCACTTGAAGCATCATCTTGAGTGCAAGGCCCGGGTCCTGGCTCATGCGCTCGAACGCCTCCTGGCCCTTTTCCAGAGGCAAGCACACGGTCCATGGCGTCAGATCTACCTCCCCGGCGATCAGAAGATCGAGGGAGCGTCTGAAATCGATGGGCGTGTAGGCGAAAGACATCACCACTCGATGCTCCTTGCGGATGCTGGGGACAAAGCTTATCTCGCTTTTCTGAGCGCCCATTCCAAGCAAAACGACCTGGCCCGCGGGGCGACAAAGATCAAATGCCGTTTGCCGAGCCGCGGCGCTGCCTGAGGCGTCGATGACGACATCGAAGCCACGTTTTGCGATTTTTTGGGCCTCGAGGAGCATGTCCTCGCGCGCAGCATTAAGGGTTGCAAAGGCGCCCAGCTTGCGCATGGTTTCGAGGCGTTGGTCGTTCACATCGGTTACCACGATGTCGCGAGCGCCGATCCGGCGCGCCACCAGCAGGGCGAGTGCACCCATCGTGCCTCCGCCGACGATCGCCAGCCGGAAGAACGGCAAAGGTGCCGTAATGCGGAACATATGGACAATGTTCGCCAGCGGTTCAGCGAGGATCGCCCGCTCCGAACTGAGAGAATCCGGGACCTCATAGATTTGATGGGGCGGAAGCGCTACGTACTCCGCGAATGTGCCCGCCGTCGTCCCGAGACCAAGCAGTTTCCACGAGTCGCACAGATTCTGGGCTCCGGAGATACAGGCATCGCAATGACCGCAGCTCACCAAGGGATTGGCCACAATCCGGCGCCCGTCCTGCCGGCGCCCCACCAGTTCGTGGCCCAGGATCAAAGGGGGCTTTCTGAGAGCGCTGTGCCCCAGGAAGCCCGAGATATCGGAGCCACAGATGCCCGCGACCTCGACGGAAATCTCTTCCAACCCTGATTGACGCTCGGGGCGCGGTTGTTGCTGCATCTCGACACGGTTGGGGGCGGTGTAGACCAGAGCTCGCATGCAGGAAAGTATAAGACACATGGGCCTCGCGGGCACGTGCGCGCGAGGGGAAAGGCTATCAAATCACCCAGGCAATCCCAACCTTCACTCGAAGCGCAAAATTACGATCTCCGGGTTGGATCCCATACGAAGCGGCGGCCCCCATGTTCCCGCTCCGCTCGAAGTGAACACTTGCATGTTTCCAATCCGGCTCCAGCCGTAGGCAAACTGTCGGTAAATCCGCCGAACAAACCACGTCCACGGAAAGAATTGCCCGAGATGCGTGTGGCCCGAAAGCTGTAGAGAGAATCCAGCTGCCTCTGCGATCGCAGGATTGTCGGGAGCATGGGTAAGAAGTATGCTGGCGCGGGTCTGGTCGATGGAAGCCCGATTGAGGTTCGAGGCGAACGAACTTCCATGTGCCGCGTCGCGGAACGGAACGCCGACGACTTGCAATCCGTCGAGATCGACTTTCTCATTTCGCAGCACCCGAACTCCGGCCTCTTCGATCGCCCGCAAATAGCGGGTATCGTCGCCAAACTGCTCGTGATTCCCAGCGACAAAATAGACACCATGAGTCGCCCTGAGTTGAGCCAGCGGCGAAGCGGCGGCGGATGCGTCAATCGAAGTGCCATCGTAGAGATCGCCCGGAATGAATACGACGTCGGGGCGTTCATTCATGATCTTTGCGACGATGCGTTTCAGAAATCGGCCGTTGTGAACGTGCCCGAGGTGCAAGTCGCTGACCAGCGCCGCCGTTCGTCCGCGCCATGAAGCGGGCAACTTTGGGAGCCGGACCGTAGCTCGAACAACACGAGTACGGTTAGCGTTCCAGACCGCGTAGGATGCCGCAAGGCACGCCATGACAAAGAACCCTTCAACGGTCCGATGAAAGTTCATCGGCAACCCGGCGATCCGGAAGAATACCCATGCCGCCCATGCGAAGACGGCCGCAACGAAGAAGAAATTCACAAATCCCAGCCACACCGCAGCGGCCGTATAGAAAAGTCTTATGGGACTGTTGTTATATCGGAAAGCGAATAATGACGCCGCCACGAAACTAAACGATAAGACCGCAAAGCTTAGTTTAAGAACCGTACTTGGTGGCGGGTCGACCGTTCCCGGCGAAAAAATCCATGTCTCATAGAGGAAAAAATGCGTCAAAAGAAGGATGCATTGGACAAGGAAGACAAATGTGAAGATGCGTTTCCAAGGGCGCATATTGAATTGGATTCTCAAAACCCCGAATCGAATCAAAGAGGTGTCCAGCTCGAAAACCAGGGCCAGGGGTGGCGCACGCCCGGTGTCCAGTTTCTGGGCAGCAGCGCCTCTCTGCGCCGGATGGTTGGCCATCTGTTGCTGCGGGCAACCGGCTCAGGCGCAGGGCGCCAAACCATCGCAAACTGCGGCGTCCGCTCAGCAGGCCCCGCAGACGACCAACGGGTTGCCTCCGCTTACGCTGGACGGTACTGCCATCCTTCATCACCTGAACGAGGTGATCAGCTGGTATCGGCATTCGACAACCGACGTTGGGTCCGTGGGGCTGCCGACCGATGCCATTTATCAAGACAATGCCAAAACGCTCGGCGACCAGGTGGTACGGCTGGCATTTCAATCGGCCCGTTCCGAGGCATCTCTGATCGCCGCACAGAAAAAACCCGGAAACGCGAACCAGCCATCTGCGCAAAGCAGCCAGCAGCAAACTTTGTCGCAGATGCAGCAACGAACAGAGGCCCAGGTCGGGCAGCTGCAATCGCAGATCGAGAGCCTAAATGCGAGCATCGCGAAAACACCCGCCTCTCGCCACAAAACCCTTGTTCAACAGAGAGACGCCCTTCAAGGCGAGTTAGATTTGCAGAAAGCGCTGCTTGAAGCACTCCAGAAAATGCAGACTTTCATGGAAACCAGTGGCGAAACCGCGGGTGGCCTCGAAGGAGGCATTGAGCAACTCGCCAAATCGATCCCCGAAGTGTTGGGCGCAACTGCGGCTCAAAAAACGGCCACTCCGCAAAAGGCAGCGAAACCTTCCCTGGCCAATTCCGGAGGCCTGGTAGGCGAGGCCATGACGCTTTATGACTACATGGGAGCGATGCACCAGATCGAGAGCGTCATCAGCCAAACGAACAGCGCGCGAGATGCCGCCGATCACCTGCGCGCGCCGCTGCGTGACGCCATCCGGGCTACCATCCAGCAGAGTCAAACACTGGCCAACCAGCCGCCCGGAAATGATCTTCAGCAATTACAGTCGGAACGGCAGGAGTTTCAGGAACTGACCACGCGCTTCAAGCAATTGTCTGACGCGTTGCTGCCGTTGAGCCAGGAAATGATCATCCTGAATGACACGAAGACGAACTTCGAAGAATGGCGCAATTCGATCGCGCGTGAATCCAAGTACATTTTGCGCTCCGTGCTGCTACGAGTTGCAGCCATTGCGATTGCACTGATCCTGATTCTGGTTCTCTCCGAGGTCTGGCGTCGCGTTACGTTTCGCTATATCGGCGACCCGCGGCGCAGGCGGCAATTCCTGGTCATGCGGCGCGTTGTCATCGGCCTGTTGGTCGCTACTGTATTAACGCTGGGTTTCGTCAGCCAGTTCAGTTCGCTAGCCACGTTTGCTGGTTTCATTACGGCCGGTATCGCCGTCGGCTTGCAAGCCGTCTTGTTGTCAGTGGCCGCGTACTTCTTCATCATCGGACGTTACGGAATCCGTGTTGGAGACCGCATCAGCGTCGCGGGCATTACAGGCGACGTCGTCGACATTGGACTGGTGCGGCTGTACCTCATGGAGATGGCCGGAACGGGACTTGATTTCTATCCGACGGGAAGGATCGTCGTGTTCTCCAACTCGGTTTTGTTTCAGGCCGGAACGCCGCTCTTCAAACAGATTCCCGGCACGGAGTACTCGTGGCACGAAGTTGTCGTGATGATTGCGCCCAACGGAAATCACAAAGCAGCGCAGGAAAAACTCGTGGGCGGTGTGAATAGCGTCTATGCAAAGTACCGCGAAGAAATTGAGAGGCAGCACGCGACAGTTGAACGCCGGGTCGATATCCAGATTGCAGCGCCACGTCCGGAGGCGAGACTTCAGTTTGCCGACGCGGGCCTGGAGTTATTGGTGCGATATCCCGTGGAGATTCGGCGGGCCCCGGACATCGACGAGGAGATGACCCGCACCGTTCTGGGTCTGATTGAGAGCGATGCCGACTTGAGAACAGCGGTTTCAGGAACTCCTAAGATCCGATCGGCGATCAAGGGGTGAGAGTAAGGGGCCCGACAATGGGCGCGCCCGCGCGAACTCGGTTCTCATTCCGTCGTGTAGTTGATCTCCATGCGCCGAATCTGAATGCTCGAGATGTAGAGGGCGAATAAGGAAACCATCAGCAGACCGATCACTGCGATCGGCGCCGAGACCGGATTACTGTTCCAGATCAGCAAGGCAAGAAGTGGCGGAGTTCCGGGCGGTGTTGGAATGTCGACCGGGCAAAGTGTCTTCAGGTAGTAGATCACACTAATTTGCTTGAGCACCGAGGGCAGAAAGGGATTGATTCCTTCCCAGACCAGGATCGCTAAGGCCGGAACAATGGGATTGCGGAAGAGCATCCCCGCGACCAGGAAAAATGACCCATAACCGATGCACGCTAACACCGTCACTCCGAGGTAGACCGCGGTGTGTTCGAGGCCGTGATTGTGATAGAGGTACAGGTCGCGGATGTTGGAAGGGAAATGCCACAGGAACGCGACGGTCTGGAGCAGCTCGCTGCTCACGAAGATCAAGCAAGTTGCGAGTAAACCTGCCAGGAACTTTCCGACCATTAGAACTTCTCTCCGCACGGGCGAAAGAAAATAAAAATGCAGGCTATGGTCAAGGACTTCCCCACGGAACAGATTCATAAAAATGCCGAGGCACCCAAAAAAGATGGCCAGGCGCAGAAAGAAGAATTGGAAAATTGAAGCGAAAACAATCGAGTCCTGGCCGAGCTTGTAACCCTCCTGGATGTCGATCGATTCGACCATTCCATCGGTGAGATTGAGATAGAGCTGGTTCTGGCCATCGGAGTAGTGATAATTCTCGTGAGAGATTTTCTGGTTCGCGCCGTGATCAAGCTTTCGATCCTCAACCCAATGAAATCTCACAGGAGGCTTGCCCAGCATAGCGATCACTTCATCACTGCTCATGCCGGTCTTCACCGCGAGCAGGTCCTGGTATGTCAGCGGCTTCTCGCTCTTGCTGGCCAGCTTGGTGCTGTAACTGTGCTGGTTTGACATGGCGATGGCATAGATAATGAACAGCAGCACAGGGGAAGCAGCCACCAGATAGATCCAGAGACCCCGTTTGGCTAGAAACGTTTTCTTCAGCTCCAGCCGTGCCACGGCCTTCACCTGCGCCCACCAGACCGCCGTCATCGGACCACCTCTTCGCTGCCAATCAGGTACTCGTAAACCGAGAGCACATCATCGTCGGCCGGCGCGACGGACTCGATTTCAATCCCGCTTAAAGCGAGTTGATTCAACGTCAGGTAGAAACGGTCTGCGTCGCGGGTTTTGAGCAGCAGGCCATGTTCATCTTTGTGGATTGATACTTCCATCGCTTGCTCACGTTCCAGGATCTTGGCTGCGAGTTCCCTGGGATGCGTGCAGCGAACCATGATTTGCGTAGGATGCTCCTGAATCTCGCTGCGCACGTTATGAATTTGCCCTTCGGCGACGACATAGCCGTTCGTCAGCAGAACAACCTGGTCAGAGATTACGTCGACTTCGTGAAGAATATGGCTGGAGATGATGACATAACAGCCGCGGTCGGCAGCAGAGCGGAACATCGCGATCATCTCCGCCCGGGCAAGCGGGTCGAGCCCGTTCAGCGGCTCATCAAGCACCATCACCTTGGGATCGTGCGCCAGAGCCTGAGCCAATCGAATGCGCTGGCGCATGCCTTTGCTGTAACCGGCAACATTGCGGTGGGCGGCGTCCACGAGGTTGGCACGCTCGATCGCGCGCCAGGCCAGTTGCTCGGCCGCGGCAGAGTCATTCCCGGCAACGCGCAGATAGGAGTAGACGAACTGGAATCCGGTCAGCCCCTTGGGAAAGGCATCGAATTGGGTAGAGTAGCCGAGAATTTTGAATAACTTTTCCGGATCGTCAGTCCTGCATCCGAGTACTTCAATCCGCCCACGCGATGGCCGGACCAGACCGGTCATGAGATTCATCAACGTTGTCTTGCCGGAGCCGTTTGGCCCAACCAGGCTCGTGATGCCAGGCGGAATCGCGAGATTGACGCGGTTCACGCCGAGAACCTCGCCGTAGAACTTCGAGACATCTTCGAAGACGATGCGATCGTTCATCGCACAACCTCGAACGCTCGAACTTTTTTCATCAACAGGAGAAGACACGCGGCGCCGTAAATCGATAACGCGATCGTCGCCTCCACAACGTTGACTGACCGCACGGGATCCATCTGGAAGAGCGCACTCCACACGGTACCCATCAGGTAAGCGACGTTGAAAAAGTACCCGGAGTGGGTCCTTAAAACTGCGTTAACGGCCTCCCCAAAGCCCGCGCCGAAGAACATCATGGCGAGCAATAGGGCGCCGGCCACGAATCTCCACTTCACCCATGCAGAAAGAGCCATCGCGAGCAGGCAGAGCAACGTGATCCAGAGCAAGGACGAGATCAGGAGGCTAAGCGCGATCCACCAATTGCTCCATGTCCAACTCGCCCCCGCCAGACTCGCCTGGATAAAAAACAGGACAATTCCCGGAATCCACGTAATCTGCGACAGAAGCACCGCGAGAGCTGAGGACTTACCGAAAACATATTGCGCGCGCGTAAGGGGCCGACAAAAATAAAGCGGCATAGCGCCATTGGCGAGATCGGGCGAAACGAGCCCGGGCCCTGCAAGAGCAGTCAGCAGAAATGCCAGCACCCCTTGTACCGTCATGAACCAAAAGAAGAATTCGTTACCAATAAACATGATCCGGCTGGGAACTCCGATGCTTTCCAGAAAGCTTGCACTGTGGGCGAGGTAAATTGCGATAAGGCAGCCGAGGGGGTAGAAGAAGCAAAGAACGAAGAATCCGATTTGCACCTTCGACGCGAAGACATTTCGCCGGGCATAGCGGAAAAGTACAAACCAGCGCGACGAAATCGAGGTCAGCGGACCTGAATATGCGCGGTAATTGCGGCGGTAGACTGCCAAAGAATTCCTCCAGAAAAACCGTCTAGCTCTCCATGGCCTTGAGAAAAATATCTTCCAGACTGTCGCGCCGAAAGTTCAGGCGCCGGATGCGCACCTGATGTTCCGCCGCAAGACGATAAATGTCACGAGTTTCAACGCCGTCTGCAAGAACAACCTTAATGCGCTTGGCCGTGGACGCGCATTCGCACCCGAGACTCTGGATCGCGACGGTAAAATCCTCGTTTGCGCCATAGATTTCCAGTTCCAGGAAGCGCTTGTTCGCGCGGCGTTCTTCATCAAGGTTCGAATAATGCGCGATCCGGCCCTGCTTCAAAATGAGGACTTCGTCGCAGGTGTCTTCGACATCGCGTAACAAGTGTGAACAAAGAATGATGCGCAATTCCTGCCCGTCGCGGATTTCGCGGATCATGCGAATCATCCGTTGGCGCGCGGAAGGATCGAGGCCGTTGGTGGGTTCGTCCAGAATCAAGAGCTTCGGCCCATGAACGATCGCCTGTGCCAGCTTCGCCAGCTGCTTCATACCAAGCGAGTATGTTCCGACTGGCCGGTAACGCGCCTCGGCCAAGCCGACGTAGAACAGAGCTTCGTGTGCCCGCTCCAGAGCCACCTCGCTGGGAAGGCCGGAAAGCTCTCCCATCATCTGGACGAACGACACTGCCGTCATCTTCGAGATGAAAGCGTCGTTCTCCGGCATGTAGCCTACGAGTTCGCGAATCTTTCGGGTACTCGCCTGAATGTCGTATCCGTACACGTTGGCGGAGCCTGCCGCAGGCTTGTGAAAACCCAGCAGAGTGTTGATGAGAGTGGATTTCCCTGCACCGTTCGGACCCAGGAGCCCGATGGCGCGCCCGCGCAAAGAGGCATTGAGGCCACACAGAATTTCTCGCGGGCCGAACCTGACCGAGACATTCTTCAACTCGACGAGAGGCGCCAGCGGAGCAGCAGGCGGCTTCGACTGCGAAACAACCGCTGCTCCGTTCTGTAGGGTCGCGCTCACTGTTTTTGTGGAGGATGACTCAAAGCACCGCCCAGCAACAATTGCGGCATGAAGGGGCCATTATGACCCATCGTAAGTAAGGTTCCCAGATCAAACCCCATGAATCCGGTGTTGCTGGCAACGGTGATGCGGTCAGGCTCGCCGTAAGCATAGATCATTCCCGGCGCAGAGTTTTCCGTCAGGGCATTGATGGCGCGTTGCTGTTCCGCATTCAAAGCTCCGCTGGACTTCAGTTGGTTGGCCACCGGCACAACTACCGGTCCAAGGTTGTGGTAGAAAATTGCCGAAAAGTTCGTGTATCCATCGTTCGGCAGCAAGGCCTGGAACGTGGACGAATGGGGCAAGGTGTACCCAGCCTCCCGAGACTGAATCGCCCGTGAAATCGTCGCGACATCGGGGGCCGCGATCAGATAGCTGTCGACGAAGGTATAGTCAATTTCGAAGTTGGGCTGATTGCTGCTGCTGATCACATAGTACGTCCGCGAATCCACGTGTCGCTCGGACAACTGCAACTGTCGACCCTTGTCGGTTGACTCACGGTTGAAGCTATCGATCAGCTTCCCGATCGTGGACTGCAGCGTCGAAGGATCATAAACCTCGAGAATCATCTTCCAGCGAGGAGTCGGAATCATCGGGCCATCGAAGGCCATGGTGACCTCGCCTCCGAGTGGAGCCGTGATGTCGTTGAGCACATTGACGCCGGTCTTCGATTCGAACTCCGAAAGGTGCTGACTGAAGTTCGGATCTCCGCTGCCGATCATTTTGAAAATTTCTTCCATAATGTTGCGGGGATTCTTGATGACCGCCGAGGTGACCATGCTGGCATCCGGAGAAACGAAGTCCAGAGATCCCATGGCGGCTGGCGCTGAGAGCCATGACGCCACACCCTTCCGCTCAGACGCAAACGTCAGGTCGGCGCGGCTTTCACTCTTGCCGCCGAGATCGCGGTGCTCCATCATCAGGTAGCGTACGTCTCCGATTCCCTCCGGTAACGTCTCGCGTCCACTGCTAGCTTGTACGTTCTGGCTGACGATTTGTTCCATGTCGGTACAGAAAAGCCACTCCGCCCCCTGCTCGTAGGAGTGCTCAATCTGCTGATAGAACGGTGTCGCGGCAAAACCGGTGCGGCTTCCCTGCTGGGCCAAACTCACGGTCTGCCGGAGCTGGGCAATGTCAGGCGTGGCGATGAACAGATCACTCCCAACGTAAACAAGCATCGGATGTCCAGGCGCGAGCGTGACGCTCGAAGGGTCGTGCACAACCTGCAAAGCCGCCTGCGGCGAGTTGGCGCTCAACTTGCGGTTCGCCTGCTGCAGGAAAGCCTCCAGCCCAGGCTGCCGAACCCGTGCCAGCACGACCGGTGCCGAGTATTCGGTACCGTCCTTCGGCACTGCGAAGACGATTTCATCGCCGAGATAGCCGCTAAACGTCTTTACGCGCTCGAGTACGTCGGCCAACTTCGGACCGTTTCCTTTTTGTTGCTGCTTCCACCAGTCGCGCAGTTCCGGGCTCTGATGCAACCGCTCTTCGAACAGGCGCCCTGCCTCGCTAAGCGTTTGTGAGAGATTCGGAATCGCGGCATAGACCACCGTGTGATCCGGGACGTACGCCAGCAAATCGGAACTGTAGCGCAGGCCGGGAGACGGAATCGCGGCGAATTGTTTCTGCAGAATCGAGAACTCGCCGAGCAACGCGAGGTACTTCGCGGCATTCCGGCTCCAGGCAATTTCATCCTGGATCGGAACTTTAGACACCGTTGGGCTTGAGGTTGCTTCGTCCCCCGCGTTCAGGTCCGTTGAGCGGCCTGCGTAGTCGACGTGAACTACGCCTTCGACCACGGCTACCCGCGAGCCTTTGATCCCGTGGTTGACGGAAAAGATCGTACCTTTCACCGAAACGAGCCCATCGTCGGTAGCAACATAGAGACGGCCCGTGCGCTGCTTGGCGGCTTGAACAATGACTTGACCGCCATCGAGATGGATTGTGGTCCCCTTCCACTTACGAGCGACGGAGAGGTCGGAGCGCTCCCCCATTTCCACCAGCGACCCATCCTGCAGCCGCAGAACCGCGGTAGAGGCCTTGGCGGTGCGGACTTCGTCGCCATCTTTGATTTCGTAGCCGGCGGGGATCACCCGCATCTCTTTGCCGGAAACGTCATACAACGCGCCCTGCACGGATTCCACAGTTCCGCGGGTCGGGTGTTGACCGGGGAAAGTCCCGTTCGTGATGCTGAAGCCGACGATGATTCCCGCAGCAAGAGTGACTGCTGCCATACCCCAACGCCACGCTGGGAAGGAAGGCTTGCGCTCGATGCGCCAAACCTTTTGCGGCTCTCCCTCTCGCGCAAGTTGCAGCGCTCGCCGGCAGGCGACGCAAGCATGGACATGATCATCAAACAGCAACACGCGGGCGGGCTTGAGCTGTTTTTGCAGGTAGGCAGGAATGATCAGTTGGAAGTCTTCACAGCTCCGCAGCGGATGAGAATCGAGCTCGGCCGCTGGCGCACCGGAGATCGATTTCCACACGCGATCTCCAGCCTGCGAGACAACCTCGTCGCGTAGGGACTCATTCTTAATTGCCGAAAGCAAATCGTCGAATCTCTTCTGGTTCATGGCCTGTCTCCCAAATAAGTTCCCAGCTCTTTGCGGAGCTGTTGCCGAGTGCGGTGGACACTAACTGCCACCAGTACCTGCGAAATACCGAGCATGCGTGCAATCTGCAGATTCGTGAAGCCATCGAAATAACGCAGCGTAAAGATTTCAGCGGAACGCGGCTTCAGTTGTGCCAGGGCGCGAGCCAGTGCACCGCGCAGTTCGCGAGATACAGCGTGGCCACCGACGGCCTCCGCTTCGCTCAGTTCGAGACTGCGCTCGGGCTGCCGCGAGCGCACGACGTCGAGCGCCGCGTTGATCGCTGCCCGCCGAAAATAGCCTTCTTCGTTCGAGAAATCCGGAACATCGTCGCCCTGTCGAAGCAGGCGCAGGAACACGGTCTGGAGCACATCCTCGGCATCGGCGGCGTTGCCGGTAATCCGGTATGCCGTGCGGAAAACCATAGAATGATGCGCCCGAAAAACGCGATCGAGTTTGCCCGGGATCGTGACTGCTGGTTCCTCGATTATCAGTGCGGTCTGCAGGTTACTCCTCCGGTGATACGCTTTCATAGGTAAAGACGGTGGCGGGAAGCGGATTATTACAGGCGAGTCAAACTTTATTTGAGCGCCGGGAAAATATTGAGTCGATTGGAGATAGCCAAGACGTGCATGAGCAGCAAATGGTTAGGGCAGTTCTGACCCATCCCGATCTGGCTCTTGGCGGAGCTTGTAGCGCTGGATTTTCCCGGTAGCAGTCTTTGGAAGTTCTTCAAAAAATTGTACCCAGTGCGGGCGCTTGTAAACCGGTAAGCGCTCCAGGACGAACTCCTGCAACTCGCGGGCAAGGGATTCGCTGCCGGCGATTCCGTCACGCAACACAACGCATGCGGCGGGCTTGGAGAATCCGTCGGCACCGGCCCGGAACACCACGGCAACTTCGAGTACGTGCGGATGCTCGGCCAGTGCTCGCTCAACCTCGACGGGGCTCACCCAAGCCCCACTCACTTTCACCATGTCATCGGAGCGGCCTTCGTACCAGAAATAACCGTCGGCATCCTGATGATATTTGTCGCCAGTACGCAGCCAATGCCCGCTCAGGGTGTCTTTGGTCTTTTCGTGTTCATTCCAGTAATAGGCGCAGGTGGAGTCGGCTCGGACAATCAGGTTCCCGATTTCTCCTTGCGGAACCGGCTTATCATGATCATCCACAATTTTCGCGTCGAAGCCGGGGACGATCCTGCCGCTCGATCCGGGGCGCACCGCGCCCGGCGCGTTGGAGATCATCATGTGTAGCGCTTCGGTTGAGCCAATCGCGTCGAGGATCTGCACTCCAAAGCGCTCCTTGAAATTATGAAAGATGGCTGCGGGCAAGGCCTCTCCCGCGGAAATTCCATAGCGAACCGATGAGAGATCGAATTCCCGCTCCTGCGGCCGGGGATGCGACAGCAACTTTACATAGTTGGACGGCACGGAGAAGAACAAGGTCGGTCGGTGCCGTTCAATCGTGTCGAATACAGCCTGCGGACGGGGCGGGCCCGGCAACAGAATGCTCGTCGCTCCTACCGCCAACGGAAAGTAGAGAGCATTTCCCAACCCATATGCGAAGAAGAGCTTGGCCACGCTGAAGAACCGATCGCTCTCCGAGATATTCAAAATCGCTCTGGCGTAACGTTCCGTGCTCACCACCATGTCGTGCTGCAGGTGAACACAGGCTTTCGGCATACCGGTGCTGCCGGACGAGTAGAGCCAGAAAGCGGCATCATCTTTGCGAGTCGGCGCAGGGGCAAGCTCCATCCCTGAGTTCTGGAGTAATGCATCGAACGACAGAGTCCCTGTCGGAGCTTCTCCGCCGACTACCACAACCCTTTCAAGAAATCTCAACTCGTCGCGAGGAATGGACTGAACCATCGGAAACAGAGAATCGCTTACGATCGCCACACGCGCACGAGAATTGTTGAGCAGATACTTGTAGTCTGCTGGCTTAAGGAGCGTGTTCACCGGAACCGGAACGGCACCGATCTTGATTGCGCCAAAAAAACTGAAGGCGAATTCTGGAGTATCCAGGAGGAGCAGCAGAACGCGCTCTTCGATTCGGACTCCGAGTCCTTTGAGCGCATTGCCCAGTTGGTTAACCCGCGAGATGAGTTGCTCGTAGGAAACCTGGCGATCACCGCACTCGATTGCAATCTTCCGCTCGCGGCCCTCGCGGAGATGGCGATCCACGAAGTACTCGGCTGCGTTGAATTCGTCGGGTAGCGAGATGGAAGGCGCCCAGCTCATCTCAGAGCCTGTGACGGTTAAGAAAACGTGGTGTCACACCACGCGCGCGGCAAAGTCTACACGAGTTCCAGGTGAATTGTCTTGGCGGCGCGATCCAGTTTTACGATGCGAAAGCTGCGAACCTGGCCGGCCCGCACGGGCTCGGGTTTTGCAGGTCCTGCGGACCCGCCCTTCCAGCGCGCTTGCAGCATCGAACTCAGCGAAGACAAATCGGCTTTCGCCTCATCTCGCGATTCCGGTTTGGGAGCCGCTTGCGCAATCATCGTGCAAGTCGCGATGATGCCTTCTCCTAACTCCACGCGCGCCCGTTCTCCCGATTCGTCCATCAGACGGCCTGTTACAGTATCACCTTCATTGTGCTCTGCAAGATATTCGTCAAGCCCCGTCGGAACCAGTTGCTTTATCCCGAGCTTCATTTGCCGCTTCTCGGTGTCGACGGCAAGCACTTGCGCCTTGACGATCTGGCCGGCTCGTAGCATGTCCTGTGGGTGATTCAAGCGCCGATCCGCACTAATGTCGCTGATATGAATCAAGCCTTCCACGCCTTCCGCCAGTTGTACGAAAGCTCCGAACTTTGTCAGGTTAGTGATCGGTCCTTCGATCACTGAGCCGGCTTTGAAGCGCTCAGCCGCATCGACCCAGGGATCGCCGAGTGCTTGCTTGAGCCCAAGCGACATGCGGCGCTCGGCGGTATTCACCCCAAGGACCACCACTTCGACGGTCTCACCCTGCTTCACAACGTCACTGGCCTTCCGGATTTTGCCCTTAGCCCAGGACATCTCGGATATGTGAATCAGACCTTCCACACCAGGTTCGATTTCGACGAAGGCCCCGAAATCCACCAGGCGCGAGATCGTACCGCGCACACGATCGGCAGGTTTGTACTTCCCCGCAACCGCATCCCATGGATGAGGTTGCAGTTGCTTCAAACCCACTGAGATGCGCCTTTTGTCGGCTTCATTTCCGAGCTTGAGGACCTTGACATCAAGCTGCTGGCCCACAGAAAGGACGTCCGCTGGTTTGCCAACCCGGCTCCACGAGATCTCGCCGACATGCAAGAGGGCGTCGACGCCTCCCAGGTCGATGAACGCTCCATACTCGGTGAGGCTTCGAACTGTGCCGCTGATTACGTCTCCTTCCTTGATATTCGAGTAGAGACGATCCTTCGCCGAACGTTCCTCTTCTTCTGCCAGCACACGGCGATCGACTACGACATCTTCATCGGCGACATCCAGCTTGATAATTCGGCAGCGGATCTCCTGGCCAACCAGGTTCTCCATTTCGGCGGCCTCTCGCACGCCACTACGCGAGGCGGGCATGAAAGCCCGCACACCCACGTCCACGCTGAACCCTCCTTTCACCTGAGCGGTTACTCTCCCCAGGACGGCAGATTTTTCCGCAAAAGCTTTCTCCAAAGCGGTCCAATCGGTGGGGCGCTCGACTTTAAAGCGCAAGAGTTCGTAGTAGCCGTCGGGATCGCGGCCCTTCACGGTGACAAGCAGCTTGTCACCAGCTTTGACCGCCTGTCCTTGAAGCGCGAGGACGGGAAGAATGCCCTCAGATTTGTAGCCGATATCGAGAAAGACCGACTCGTCCGTCACGGCGATGACGGTGGCTTCCAGTTGCCGACTGCCTTCCGTCTTGTGGGAATGACTCTTTTGGTACTGCGAGAAAATCTCGCCGAAGGACTCGGAGGTCTCGGCCGGCTGCTCAGGTTTTGGGGTTTCTGGATTCGACATGAAAGGTCAAACCGCGTCTCGCGGGACAGAGCTACTAGGATAGCATTCGTGAACCAGGATGGCGTGCATCGCCAAAGCAGAAATCGGGGGAACTCGCCTTCAATGTCCCACCCATTGGGGGTCTTGCTCCGGATCCACGATTTGCCCGTCCCGCATATGAATGATGCGGTCCCCGTACTTCGCGGCTTCTGGATTGTGCGTGATCATCAAGACGGTCTGGCCGAGTTCCTGATTCGACTTGCGCAGCATGCTGAGCACAACATCGGAATTCTTGGAGTCAAGGTTCCCGGTTGGTTCGTCGGCCAACACAACCGCAGGCTTGTTGATGAGAGCACGGGCTAGTGCCACACGCTGCTGCTCGCCACCAGAAAGTTCCGACGGACGATGCCCGAGACGCTTGGAGAGTCCGAGCAACTCGGTGATACGGTTGAAGTGCGCCGGATCGCCGCCATCACCGTTGCCGGAAATCTCGCGCGCAATCAGAATGTTCGATCGCGCATCCAACGTTGGCAACAAATTGAATTTCTGAAAGACAAAGCCGATTTTGCGCTTGCGCATACGCGTTCTCTCGGCATCGGAAAGGGAAGCAAGGTCATCGCCGTCGAGAGTGACGCTGCCGCCATCGGCGCGCGTCAACCCCCCCAAGAGATAGAAGAGGGTCGACTTTCCGCTGCCCGAGGGACCTACAACGCTGACGAACTCCCCCTTCTGAACGTCGAAGGAAATGCCGCGCAACGCATCAACCTCGATTTTGCCGATATGGTAGGTTTTGCGTAGTTCTTTCGCTTCAATAAAGGCTCGGGCCATGCTTTTGAAATCTTACACGAAGCCGCACAACCGACGGACTCTCTTGGCATCAGTGATTGGGATTTTGGCTTAGGCGACGCCAACGGCGCTAGGAAGGTGCTCCGGACGATGCGGCATGCGCTTCGGTCCACGTTTGCGAACCAGCAGCAACCGGACGCGCTCGAGAAGGTCAGCAGGCGCGTACATGCCTTTCGTGAGAAAAACATCCGCTTGCGAGTCGTGGTCGTAGATGCGGACCTTGCTGGAAATGAGAATGGCGGGCGTTTGGGGCGAAAGTTCTTTAATTCTCGCGATCAGTTGGGGTCCATCGAGCCCGGGCATCGCCATATCAGCAATCACAAGGTCAATGCCTCCCTGGTGGAAGCGGCCAAGCGCTTCCTCGCCACGCGAGAAACTGGCCACGCGGTATCCGCGTGTTTCCAACACAATCTTCCGGTGGGAGAGAGATTGCTCGTTGTCGTCAACTACCAGAATTGTCCGCTTCGGTTTCATTCGTCTTTCGCGCCGCGCTGAGGACGAGAGGAACTCGTTTCAGCGGCGCCGCTTTTCTAATATGAGTAGTCTGAATGCGAAGATGGATAGTACTGGGAGAGAGCATCGCTGTAAAGTGCCATCGATGCTAATGGGACTTTCTGGCCATTGCTTAATTTTTCTCGCGATGCGCCTTAATGTTTTCCGCGCGTTGTGAGAGCAGAGTTCAAGAAAATCTTAGGTACGCCGGATATCGCTCGCGTCGATGTCTGATCGCAGGTTAACCACGTCGTTACGACCCGTTAAAAAATAAGGGCTTTCGCCGCCAAAGCACGACTCTGGCTGAGCAGAGCAGTTGGCCGTTTGACATCGACTCCCTGCGGCTTCTATCCTACCCACTATGTTCGCCTCGACTGCACCCTGCGCAATGTGTTGTTGTCGCTGCCCGGGGTGCGGGTAGGAGAGCGGCAAGAATTCTTCCAACCCACCCCAACCGTATGGGTGGGTTTCGGTTTTTATCCGCCTGATATCCGGTTGGCAGGGCTGGGGTTCCGTTCACTATTCCAGCAGATAAAAATTCTTCCCAAGGAGACTTGAATGTCCAGCGCAACTGCAAACGAGGTTCACAGCGTTCCCCGCATCAACGACACTGCTCCTGATTTCACCGCAGAAACAACCCAGGGTCCGATTCAATTCCATCAATGGATCGGCGACAGTTGGGCGGTACTTTTCTCGCACCCGAAGGATTTCACGCCAGTCTGCACGACCGAACTGGGTTACATGGCAAAGCTGCAGCCGGAATTCGCCAAGCGCAACGTCAAGATCATCGGCCTGAGTGTGGACCCGGTCTCTAGCCACCAGAAGTGGGAGGGAGATATCGAAGAGACGCAGGGATCGAAGGTCAACTACCCGATGATTGGAGACCCGCAGCTGAAGGTTGCGAAGCTCTACGGCATGCTGCCAGGTGATGCGGGAGAATCGTGCGAAGGCCGAACTCCGGCGGATAATGCCACGGTACGCACCGTGTTTGTAATTGGGCCGGACAAGAAGATCAAACTGCAAATCAGCTATCCAATGACCACCGGCCGCAATTTCGATGAGATCCTGCGTGTGATCGACTCGATGCAACTGACTGCCAAGCACAAAGTTGCAACTCCGGTGAACTGGAAGCCCGGCGATGACGTGATTATTACCGCTGCGGTCTCCAACGACGAAGCGCAACAGAAGTTTCCCGGATTCAAGACGATCAAACCGTACCTACGGGTCACCAAGCAGCCGAAGTAATTCGCACGCTGCAAGTAAGCACGCTGCAAGCAAGAAAGACCAGCCACAGAAACGAGGATTGGGCGCTTTGCTGGGCGTATAGTGAGTTTTACCCGGAGCGCAATTTCCTGATTCTGTGGCTGTTTGTTTCCAGGCTGATTTTCCGTAAGTAGGAGGGCTATAGATGAAGACTGAGGCGAAGCGGTATCTCATGCTCGCTCTTTCGGCGGTATTCAGCTCCACGATCCTCGCTGCCCAGGCGGCTGAGATTCCTGCCGAGCGACTGATTCATACCGAGGAGTTAGCCAGGATCCTGCAGTCTCCGAAAGAGGAGAAGCCGCTGCTCATTCACGTGGGATTTCACGTCCTGTATTTGCAGGCTCATATCCCCGGCTCAGAGTACTACGGCCCGGCGGCGGATGCGAATACGCTGCAGAAGCTTCGGGCGCGGGTGGAATCACTACCGCGAAGCAAGTTTATCGTGATCTACTGCGGTTGCTGCCCGTGGAGTCATTGCCCATCGGTTAAACCCGCTTATGATGCGCTGCACGCGATGGGGTTCACGAATCTGAAAGTACTATACATTCCCGACAATTTCGGCACCGACTGGCGGGATAAGGGCTATCCCACCACCCAGGGAGAGTAGCTGATGGAATCTGCAAGTGGTTAACGCTGCGCGGAATCAGTTTTTCGTTCCCGTGACCTTCGACTAACCACAGCACGGCACCATATCTATTCGACGATCAGGCCCTGAGCGCGGAATTGCCCGATGACCACATCCACACGGTCCCCGCGCTTTACCCTCCTGCCGGGATTCGAGAAAGCCATCCAATAGGACTTACCCGCGACAGGTGTGCTGCTCTGCCGAAGTTGCCCAACCTTCTCGAGCGCCGGTATGACGAGTTGCACGCCGGCCGGCAAATCATTGAGGGTAGGATCGACCTTCTTGTCATTCAGAGGAGGGGCCTTCGTAGGATCGAGCACCCGCCAGGAAAAGCGAAATAGTTCACCCGATTCCGCAGTCTTGACTTCGAGAGAATCCACGCCCCACAAACCCTCATGATAGAGGTTGGCGCGAGACAGGTCAGGGCGATACCCGCCCGGCGAAATTGAGGGTTTGCTTGGGAGGAAAGAGTGAGAGGAGTTAGATCAGAGGTTGCGTGATCCGACGAACTTGTAGCCCACTCCAGCTACAGTCACGATCAATTCCGGACGCTTCGGATTCTGCTCCAGTTTTTCTCGCAAGGTCGCGATATGCATGTCGACGGTTCGCGTCAGCGTGTCTTCGCTGTAGCCCCATATCGAGCGCAGCAGTTCGCCTCGCGGAACGGTGCTGCCCGCGCGTTCAATCAGGTAGCGTAACAATTGGAACTCGCGCGCCGAAAGATACACCGGCTTGCCGTCGCGGGTCACCTCGGCACGGCGGACGTCAACCTGGATCGCGCCGAATTGATGCACGCCGTGACCCGATCTCACGGGTACTCGACGCAGCAGCACTTCGATGCGCGCAATCAGTTCCGCTGACTTGAACGGCTTAGTGACATAATCATCGGCACCGAGCTTGAGCCCAATGACCTTGTCGGTTGTTTGATTCCGGGCGGTCAGGAACAGAATCGGCGTTGCCAGGCCCGCCTGCCGTATATCGCGGCAGATGTCGAAGCCGCTTCGATCGGGCAGCATGACATCGAGAATAATCAGATCAAAAGGTGAATTCGTGGCCTTCTCGAAACCCTCGGTCCCGTCGCTCGCTGTCTCGACCACAAAGCCTTCACTGCGGAGCCGAAGGCCGAGCGTGGACTGCAGAGCCTGTTCATCTTCGATTAGCAGAATACTTTCTCTCATACACGTGCTCCGTGGATGGCGCTTGGTTCAAATGCTGCCTTCTCGCGGGCGTTCTTCGCGAGCGGCAGATGTACGGTAAATACACTTCCGACTCCGACCTGGCTTGAGACAGTCAGCTTTCCGCCGAAAACCTCTGCGCTGCGCTTGGCGATGGACAGTCCAAGGCCGGTGCCGTGGATATTGGAGGTCACTTCGGGACTGCGATAAAAAGCTTCAAATATTCTGGACAGTTCAGCAGGCTGGATCCCGATTCCATGGTCCTCAACGCTGATCAGTATTTCGCTGGCTTCGCGGCTCATTCCGGCGGAAATACCGATCCAGCGATGTCCCTTGCTGTACTTGACGGCATTCAGGATGAGGTTCTGTAAGCATTGAGACAGGACCGACATGTCGGCGACGATTGGCGGGAGGTCCGGATCGACCCTCACGTCTACCACAAATCCCTCCTTCTGGCTCATGCCCTGAGTCGAGCGTAGAGCGTGCTCGATCACGTCGCTCACGAGCAGTTCGCGCAGCGGGTGCGGGAACTTTGCCTCGGACGTAGCGGCAAAGGTCAGCACCTGGTCGATGAGGTCCATAAGCTGGGTTGCCTGATCGGTGATCACGGAGCCCTGCTCAAACAGGCGATTGTGGTCCAAGGCGAAACCATCCCTGACATTTTCGCCGGCCAAAAGGATTGCGGCGAGAGGCGTGCGAAGTTCGTGAGACACCGACGCAACAAAGTCCATCTGCAATCTGGCCAGTTGTACTGTGCTGCGCATCCGGCTTCTCTGAATTGCCCAAATTCCGACAGTGCCAAAAACGAGACCGAAGATCAGGGCCGCTGTCAGCTTTGCCATCGAGCGACGGGAAAGCTGCGCAGCCGTCGCCAGTTGCAGGGCCGCCTGCTGATCGTAACTCTGCTTGATCTCGGCCAGATCGCGCCTCACCCGGTCAAACTCCAGAACCCCGGAGTGAAGATCAAGTTGCACGGCTTCTTTTGGGCTTCCTTCCATGATCAAGCCCAGTACGGCATCGCGCACTCTTAAGTAGTCGCTCCAATCCTTCGCCAAACGCTCCCCAACCTCGGCCTCGCGCTGGCTCTTCGCCTGTCCCAGGTACAGGGCGATACCCTGGGTCACGCCCCGGTCCGCAGTACGGGACTGATCGGCATATTGAACCTGCAGGTTGGCGTCATTCGTACTCAGGGCATACAAGGTAGACCGCCGCGTTTCCTGCGCGTCGTATTGGAGATCACCGAAGCGCAGAAGGCCCTGCACAGATCCGGTGTACATCCTCTCGACCGTCGCATAAGACTTGCCGAGGTCGCGCATGACAAACAGCGCCAGCCCCACTTCACCAATTAACAGCAGGAATAACAACACGACGGAAATGTGCCGGGATGCTCCGCGGACCAGGAACGAGTTGCGTACGGGCCGCACGAGCGCTGAAAATAGCTCACGGCTCTTCGACTTGTCTGGACTTACCATTCCCAGTTTCCTGCTACGTCACTCAGTCGGTTCGTCGATTTGAAGGCGGTAATCTTTGTCTTCGGGAAGCAATCCATCAATGCGAACCACCTTCACCGTGTCGTCGACATCGCTGGCGCGCACATAGCCAATTGCCCCCGGCGCGTTGAATACAAACTTACGGACGATCACCGGAGATGCCAGCGTCCTGGGCGCCACGAATACATCTCCCCGGAACATCCCCCGCAGCAACCGATCCTGGTATCCATTTTCGTCCATCCGGTAAATCTGCCGTAGAACTGCCCGGCGTTCGGGTCGTCCATAGTCGAGCATGGCCACCGCGATGCGATGCCCATTCGGCCAATGATTGCGTTCTCCGAGGAAAATCTTGCGCAATTCGCTGAAAGTAAGGCTGTCGACCGGGTTGGAGCGGTTCACGACAATTGCGAGAGACTGCGTGAGTTTGCCCCTGGTGTCTGCTGGCGCACTCGGTGCCCCCTGACTGCGAGTCAGAGCGAACGACACCGCAATCATGACCAGCGTTAACACGGCCGTCCTTGACCTCATCCCCGCTCCTTAGAACTTGTAGTCTACCTGCATGGCAAGAGCGCTCGGAGCGCACATCGATAGCTGCGGGCAAGATGAGCCATCGATCACCCCCTGGCGCTGCAGCTTTGTGTAGTCGTACTGTAGCTTAAGTGCAACAGATTCAGAAGGATCAAACCGAATGCCCACGGATGGCCCTGTCCTCAACCCCACTTGGGGGAACACGGGGTCCTGGCTGGAGGCATTTACATATTGGTAACGGAAATAGGGCCGATACTTCCCGAACCGCTGCGAAAACTGCGAGTAGAAAGCAGGCGTTTCAAAGACGTGTTCGCCAACAGGAGCATGCCGAATCATCAAGGCTTCGTTCAACCATTCAAACTTGGGGCGTGATAAGACAAAGTAGCCATCAATGATGGTCTCGTTGATCTTGGGGTAATTGGTCGGCGTCTGGATGTCGCGGTAAGCAGAAAAGCCAATCTGCAGCCCGGGAATTTTGTCGGGCCGCGCAAAGAGCGCAAAGTTCACAGCCTTGTGAGTGTTTTCATCAACATAGTTTTGCACCGGTTCACCGAGCGGCTTCGAACTGCGGCCATTTCCCACCTCAGCGACGTAGTGAAGCCCCAACCCGCCAGAGGGAATTATGCCCGAAGCTTCCAATCCGACCGTGTGAATCGGCAAAACACCTCCCTCGTCCTCGAATTCGAAAATGTATGGGCGTTCGGTCGTGGTTTGAAACCACGTGGCGTGGTGATAAGCCGTGTTGTAGTACCCGATGGCGGTGTGATAGCGGCCGGCAGCCAGGTTGAAGTAGTCGTTCGCTGAATACTCCAGGAAGATTCGCTCCAGGTCCTCTTCAAAGTCATTGTCCTGATGCACTTCGAAAACCAACTCGGTAAGAAACTTGAAATGCTCGGAAAGGTCTGAGGTGATAAAGAGGTTCATCTGCCCGATGCTGAACGATGTGGTTTGCCCCTTTTGATTTCCGCCATACAGTCCAAAATCTCCGAACCCACGAATGTTCATCGCCGTTTTGCTCACATCCATGTGGTCTGGTTCAGGCATCGATGACTGCTCTGCCTGAGGTGTGGGTTGGGGATCGGCCTTCGCTACCGCCGGTTGCCTCGAGGAGTTATCAGCAAGAGCAGGCGCGGTAAAAGTGGGGGCGGGACCGGGACTTTGCGTCAGCGCTGGTGCGGGACTTGCCGAGCCGGGCTGCGCTTTCTCCAACTGCGCCACGCGGTCGCGCAATTGTTTGTCGCTCGCCTCAAGGCTGGCAATCCGGTCGAGAAGTTCCTGGATTGTGCGGCGATCCACGGGCTCGCCCGTCTCGGGTTGCTGGGAGTAAGCAGTCATGCAAAGCAACATCAACAAACCGAGGAAAGACATGGATCTCGCCATTCTCGAGGTAATGAGAGTCTGGTTCGAGACGAACGGGTAAGCCGACATCGTGATCCTCCTCATTCGCACTCATCTACAAAATTAGCGCGACACGACAGCTAGAGCCGCAAGAGAAACAACTTCCATTTACGGAGACACTTCTGATAAGTCTTTTTACAATTTTTAGATTTTGGGGAGGGCAGCGGTCTTCCGCTTGACCTATGGTAACCGACTTTACAGAGCGAAAGTTAGCAATATATTGCAATACGGAGAGTACTGTAGGGGCATTGTCCTTCGGAGCGGACATCTTCAGTGCAGGCAAGAACCGGTGGACAGGAATCAGTTTGGGCTGAGATCAAGGGAATTCCGTGACTCTTGGAGTAACCCGAGGCTTAATTGCGGTCGGACCACCCTTATCGTCAATCACGTTCGAGATCTCGCCAAGTTCGCCCAGGGCAACCGTAATCATGTGGTGAAAACGGATCTCCGGCTTCCGCGGCACTTCAATGGCGCGGCTGAGTACCACGTGCGGCTGCTCGAACACACTGTAAATGCCGAGGCCCCAGGCTTCGTGCTCTGTCACCGAGTCGGCGACCTTGTAAGACGCCCAGCCGTTTGTTCCCTGAGCACTGGAGTAGCTTGGCTGGTCCGGAGGATCGTAGGGAATCTCTGATTGATAGAAATAGGTTCGGCCGCGGTCGCCGTTCCAGAGCACCTGGAATTGCTGATGGTGCTCGACAAAGAGGCCGTAGATGGTAACGTCATTTCCATTCACCACAAGGCCGTTAGCGCTTGTGTTGCTCGTCCAGCCCACTCCGTCGCCATGGTCCGCGCGCCAGATCCATGTGTGGTCGACAATAACGTCGTTGCTGTTAATGCGAAGATTCACCTGCGTGCGTCCCACGCCTGCCCCACCCACGCGAAAGAACACATCGTGCAGCGTGGTCGGATTTTGTTCATGGCGAGCCTTACTTCCTTCGGCTCCGACTTCGAGTAATACCGGGGATTTCTCCAGCCCCGCGTCAAAGAGCAAACCGGCGATATCAACGCCGTCGACATCCGCGGTGATGAGCGCCGCCGTGCCATGAGTCGGGCGGAGCGTCGCGAATCCCAGGCCCAGGACTATCGTGTCGGGGCGCACGACGCGGATAGGCTCCGTAAGGTCGTAAATTCCAGGCGTTAAAAGCAGGTGCTTTCCCGACGCCAACTGCTCATTCATTCTCGCTGCCGTATCGACGCCGGCTCGGGCGATGTAGAACTGGTCAAGAGGAATCGATTTGCCGGCTGTCGATCCGCCGTGCCAGGTTATACCCGCGCTGTTTGTTCGCAATGATGGCTCGCGCACGGTCCATTGCCCATTCGCGTCGACCTCCAGGAACGGCTTTTCGCGCACTACCGGCGTCTTCTCGACCTTTGTATAAGGCGGTTTTGGCCAGTCACCAGCGGGCGGATGGGGAATACCCACAAACACCATGTTCCAATTCGAACCGGTCCAACTTCCCCATTCATCGTTGCGCGAGATCCATTGCTGCTGCGTGCCCGAATCGGTATTGCCGTCAACGAGCGTGTCGGACATCCAGCCGCCGCTGGCCCACCCGCGATGCTGATGCAGCACTAGGTTGCCAAGCACGTGCATGCGACGCAGAGCAACGGCTTGGGAAACAGCCCACTGCATCGTGCCTTCCGAGGGCGTAACAGAAAAACCTTCAGCGGCTCGCCAGAATGTTGTTGTCGCGTTATTGTTGTCGTGGCTCGCGTCGGCATGCACATTGCCGAAGATATGAATCGCATCAGGCGAAGCTCCTACCCCAAGAACCTGGGTATAGAATCCGACAGGCACGTCGACGTGGTATTCTCCCGGCAAGAAAAGAAAAGCGAACCGTTCCGGACCAAACTCGTTTCGGCGCTCGATCGCATAAACTTTATCGATTTGTGCCTGTATTGCCGCCTTTGGCATCGAAGGATCAAAGATTAGAACGTTCGGACCAAAATCCGGCTTCTGGGCAGAAGTACCTGGTCCGGCCACACTGATGGTCCCGCTTGCCGCCAAAATCAACGCCAATACAACTCGTCTCGCGACTGGAAAAATGACGGAATGAAACTGAAAATCGCTATTTGGATGTTCCATCACTGCTCTCCTCAATGGAATTCTCATACGTGAGGAAACCGCCGATTTTACTCCTCGCAACCACCAGGTTTGAAGTGGATCAATACGACAAGGAGGGCACTGCGCAAGAAATAGTCCAATTAGGAACCGCCGGCAGCGTTTGGCCTAAGTATCATAGATTCGATTTTGATCGTTCCATTCAAGGGTTCCGCACAGTCGAACATTTCGATGCATGCTTGGCATGAAAGGCAGGTGGCTTATTGATGCAAGTCCGCAATTGTAAATCGTTTTATCGGTCGATCGGATTGACTCTGGCGATCTGTATCCTTCTCCCCTCATCCTCCCGGAAGTTCGCAGCCTTCGCGGATGAACCGGCGTACAAATACCTCCGCATCGGCAGCGAGCGTGACATCACGACCAAGACCTCGATCGGGTACGCCCTCATGGGTGGAGGAACCGATCTGGACGAAGCTTTCCGATTTCTGTGTGACAAGGGAAATGGTGGAGATTTCCTGATCGTCCGGGCCGCGGGGGATGACGATTACAACCCCTACGTTAATTCGCTCTGCAAGACAAATTCCGTGGCCACATTGATCGTTGCCAGCCGCGAGGCGGCTGCGGATCCGAAGGTTTCTGAGATTATTGCGCATGCGGAAGCTGTATTTATTGCGGGCGGAGATCAAGCACGCTACATCAACTGGTGGCAGAACACCGCGATGCAGGATGCTCTCAGAGCACATGTCGCGGCGGGTAAGCCGATCGGCGGGACCAGTGCGGGGTTGGCCGTGCTGGGCGAATTCATCTATTCGGCACAAGGAGATGCTCCAGATGACGCCGATCTGACCTCCGCACAGGCACTCGCCAATCCCTATTTCGATCGTGTTACCGTACGACGCGACTTTCTGCAAATCGATCTGCTTCGCAACATATTGACGGACACTCACTTCGCGAAGCGCAATCGCATGGGGCGCTCTTTAGTATTCCTGGCGAGGATCGTTCAGGACGGATGGTCGGACGACCCGAGGGAGATCGCGGTTGATGAAAAAAGCGCGGTCCTGGTCGAAGGCAATGGGAGTGCCAGAGTCGTCGGACCAGGAAAGGGTGCTTACTTCATGCAGGTACGCAAGAAAGCGCTGACGTGCCAGAAGGAAACACCTCTCAGTTTTCACGATATTTCTGTCTACCACGCAGCCGCGAACGGAACCTTCGACCTCAACCGCTGGAGCGGCTCAGGAGGCGTTGCTTACTCGCTTTCCGTAGATGCGGGGACAGTGACCAGCACACAAGCACACGGCGACGTGTACTAGAAAAGGCGCCACGGCGCGATCGCGCAAATTCTCTTTCGCGACACCAACAAGAATGTGCTTCTGCGACGCGATGCGGTTTTTCGCGTAGCTGCGCCACTCTCACCAGATAAACTTCGCCGCAATCTGGATGTGACGCGAGCCTCCGGAGCCAATCACAGGATTCGCGGCTGCGACATCGGGAGTGTAGACGACCGTCCCCACAGTGCTCGGCACCGAGAGATCCGTGTTCATGGTAAATACATCGAAGTTGGCGTGATTGAGGACGTTGAACATCTCGCCGCGAAGCTGCAACCGAATCTTCTCATTCAACTTGAACATTTTGGAGAGAGACATGTCCCAGTTCTTGAAGGTGGGACCACGAAAAATATTACGGCCCATGTTGCCCTGCGCAGCCAACACAGGCGGCGTGATAACGGTTGAACCCGAGACATAGCATCCCAGGTCGTACCCGTTCGGGCCGGCTAATTGATCGGCGGCATCAATCCCGCCTGTCGTGTATGCCTGGCTCACGCAGGTTTGCGCTGCGGCCGTCGTGCCACCCACAACATCGCCGTTTCCATTGACATTGAAATTGCTGGGATCGACATACGGTAGCGGACCAGTGGGAGACCAGTGAATATTCCGCGGTGAACCCGTCATATTCCAGCGATCGTTGAACTCGCCGGTGAGGCTGATGTCGTCATTGAAATCCCCGAGCGTGTAGGGCTCTCCCGATTGCAAGTTCACAATGCTGGTCAACTGCCAGCCTTCCAGCAACTGGGATTTCGTCTTCATTGATGGCAAATCGTAAGTCGCCGAGAGCGTAAATCGATGGCGGATGTCAAAGTCGCCATTGCCCCGCTCCTCCGCGTAATTGTTACTGTCGGGTGGAACACCCGCCAGATTGTTGGTGGCAGTATCAATGGCGTGGCCGTATGTGTAACCCGCGAGAATGTAGAGTCCGTGTGAATAGCGCTTGGTCAGCGTCACCTGCAACGAGTTGTAGTTCGAGTTCGAACGGTTGCTCAAATAGTTGAAGAACCCGAGCCACGGGAAGCACGGACCACCGAAGCCTTGTCCGCCTTGTGAAACGGGGCAGTTTGTTACCAGAGGACGGCCGATCGTCTCCGATCCATCGTCATAAGCAGGATTGACCTGATTGATATCGGTGACGCTATACAGCCTCACTCCGTGGTTCGCCACATACGCGACCTGCAGCAGAGTCGTCTTGGTGAGCTCTTGCTGCAGATTGAAATTCCAGTTCATGACATAGGGAGTCTTGAGATGCTGATCGACAGCAAAAATGTCACATTGGCTATCGACGCTGCACACATTTCCGGAGTTCGCCGCATTCGGAAAAATAGTGGGACCCTGATTGGGTTGGAGCCAGTTGATCTGGCTGCCGTCGGTTGAAATCTGTAAAAAGGATGTGATCGTGCCCGAAGGAGCTTGCTGGTTACCGTTGCCGTCGATGTAAGGGATTCCAGTCGGATTCAGGTTTAAGCCGCCGCCATTGAACATGAAGGTGCGTATGGAGGGCTGCTCGAAGATGATGCCGTACCCGCCACGAAAGACGGTCTTGCCGTTGCCGAAAATGTCCCAAGCCAATCCCACACGTGGTGACACATTGTTGTAGTTTGTCGGATAGGGCGAACTGATTCCCTGCCCGACCTGTACCAGTCCACTTGCTGACGTTGGCACATAATTCGCGAGCAGGTTGTTTGAGTCCTTGATGGGGCCAGTGATGTCGTAGCGGAGGCCTAGATTGAGAGTGACATTTCTTGTCGCCTTAAGGTCGTCTTCCACAAAAAATCCCAATGATTTCTGGCTGACGTGGCGATGTGGATCGCCATACAGATAGCGCCAGCGGCGTACGTCGCCGGACATAAAATTCCACAAATGACGGAAATCCACGCGCCCGCGGCCGTAGCCCGCGCGATAATAATCGACATCGCCGTAGCGGAAGGTTCCGCCGAAGCGGAGCGTCTGCTTGCCGCGAGTGTATGAAGCCGTGTCACCGAAGCTGTAGGTCTTGATGGGAGTTGTGTCGAGCGGCCAACTGGAATTGCCGCCCATGTAGTTGAACTCGCCACCCGGGCTGATCCGTGGAAAACCGAACAGTCGCGGATCGGTGACGCCGGTGTTCAGGCCATATTGGGTTGGATTCACGTTGTGATCGACGGGGTAAATCGACTCGTTGAAGCTGTTGTAACTAAACCGAGCCTCGTTGGACCATGCCGAGTTTGGATTCGAGGCCAAATTCACTCCAAAAACCTGGGTGACGGGACTGGTCGTGGAAAGCCATTCAGGCCGAAGAGGCAGTGCGTCCTCTTCTACCTGGTCGGTATTGGCATAAATAAAGCGGGCGCTGAGAATGTTCGCTTTGTTCAGAACATAATCCGTTTTGGCAACCAGATTGTCTCCCCGGTTTCGATTGTTGAAGTCGAAATCGATCGCGGCAGGATCGCTCTGGGAAGACGTGAACCCGGGATTCGGAAGCAACAACTGCGTCAACTGCTGGCTCAACGGATTGACCGCGCAGGTGTTGAACCAATCGTAATTCGCCTGACAGTAGGTCTGGCCTGCTGAAGAATTCAGATAAGAAATCGCATCCGGGATGCTGTAGAGAGCCGAGTTCGGGCTGCCATCGGAATTTGCAATTCCCCCCATCTGGCTCGCCAGCGACACCGTGACAGGAGAGTCGACCACTCCGGGATTGCCGACCTTATCGCGAATGCCTTCGTAGTTCACGAAGTAAAACCATTTGTCCTTCTTGATCGGACCACCCAATGAAGCGCCAAACTCATGCATCAGCAACGTAGAAAGGGTTTGGGGCGCAGGATTGAAGTAGTTGCGGGCGTCAAAGGCGGAATTCCGTGTGAAGTAATACGCCGAGCCGTGCAGCTGATTGGTCCCGGATTTGATGCCGATGTTCATCACAACTCCGGGCTTCACGCCGTAATCGGCGGTCGGACTCTCCTGAGTGTTGAACTCCTGAATGGAGTCTAGGGGAAGAAAACTCGCGGGCGTTCCCTGAATACCAGCGTCGTTGACCACCGTCTCGCCGTAATAAGCGTCGTTATCGTCGGCGCCATCGATGAAAAAGTTGTTGTCGTCCGGACGATTTCCGTTCGATGTGACCGAGTGAAATCCGCCGCCCGGTGTGCGCTGTACCCCAGGATGCAATTCGAGGAGATTCTGAAAATCGCGTCCCTGAACCGGCAATTCGGAAATAGCCTTGTTAGAGAGCACGCCATTCAAGGTTGCATCCGAGGTGTCGGCAAGGGAACCTTCGGCGCTCACCTCGGCAATCTCTGTCGCGGCGCCGGGCTGCAGTCTGAGGTCGACCCGCAAGTCGCGCGATACCTCGAGCACAAGCGACGAACTGACGCTCTTCTTGAAGCCGTGAGCTTCGGCCTCCACCGAGTACGAGCCCGGCTCAAGATTTGCGGCGACATATTCGCCGGCGCTTGTGGTTACAAGATGGCGGCGGAGATTCGTCGCGGAGTTGGTGATTGTGATCTGGGCGCCGGCAATTACGGCTCCGCTCGCGTCGTAAATCGTCCCTAGAATTCGGCCTTCCGAGGTTTGGGCGTTCGAAAAAACAATAAGGGTGAGTAAAGATGCACTGACGAGAACCAAAAAGCGGCTTGCTCTTATCATGACTGGCCCCTTTGACTTCCCGGCTGCATGCCGCCGGACGCGTGCCGGCGCGCCTGCCCCAGAAACTCCTTTTTTCAACTCTTACTTCTTGAAGAAATTGACGGAACCCTCGCCGAACCGATACAGGGAGAGAGGCGCCAAGTCTTGCAAACTGCTGTTAGGAAGTCAACCAATCAGGCAGGCCTTCGGAACTCGTTCCACCCGAGGAGCGCACGACTGCGCGGGAAGTGTGCAGATTTCCTAAAACATGAGTCGTTGTTTTTGACATTGGGCTTGGCAAGAACCGCCAATGTGAAATTTTTTGACTTCTTGAAAAGCGGGGATGGCGGAAGCGAGTGGGGGTCGAACCCACCGATGACAGGAGTGCCTGCCATCCGCCGGTTTTGAAGACCGGGACGATCACCGGACCGCATGCGCTTCCGCGGAAGAAAAGCGATTCCTATATTAAAGTACTACGGTCGCGACCTCGCGCCGGCAATTGGCCCATCCCGGTGGGCGCCGAGAATATTCATTCCGGAGTGGCGAATCCGCGCGAACTCTCGCTTACGCTGAGCGTCAAGAGAGCGCCTCGACTGAAGTCCTCCCAAGAACAGGCCTTGACATTGCACTGCATGTGCGTCAATATGTCGCATAGCGACATGTCGTGAGAGGTAATAATGCAGAGTTTCCCTATCAGTGAATCTGTGCTGCTGATCCTGTTCAGCCTCGCCGACCAGCCACGGCATGGTTATTCGATCCTCAAGGATGTGGAGCAGATGAGCGCAGGGCGGGTCGTCCTGAGTACAGGCACTCTCTACGGAGCGCTGCGCCGCCTGCTTGATGACGATTGGATCGAACGCATCGAGGAGGAAGATAGCTCCCGAGGACGCCGGGCATACCGACTGACGTCGCGAGGGCGAAAGAATTTGCAGATCGAAGTCAGCCGTATCAAACATCTGACGCGACTAGCAAATTTGCGCGTCGCGACGAAAGAGGGCTGACCATGCTCGCACTTTATCGAAGCTTCTTGCGGCTGTATCCGGCAAATCACAGACGAGAGTTTGGCAGCGAGATGATCTCTGTGCTTTGCGAGCGCAGGGGCGAGGCCATGGCACGCGGAGCTCCCAGATCTGCTCTTGTTTTCCGCGAAATCGTGGGTCTGCTGGGTGGCGCTTTGAGCGAGCACGTGCGCGCTCTCAGCGGCAGAGATGGCCGTCTCTCCCTACCAATTTGGAGGTTTAACATGCAAGCATCGTTTCGGTTTCCGAAATCTACTCCGGCACTGATGATGATCATCCTGGCGGGCGTGATCGTAGCCATCGAGAAGGCGAGAGCCATCCAGGCATCTCTGCCGGATGTGAATCCGCCCATTGGGGCGATCCACCCAATCCAACACACGTTTCTGCCGGGAGTCGTGAAGCTGGTTCTTTTCTTCTATGCGATCGGAGTGGTCGGCTGGGCAATCGTTTACGCACTGCGGCGCTCGGGAATCCATCGGCTTGCCGACATGTCAGTCGATCAGAAATGAGTGACCGCTGCGCTGGCGGGGTCTTCGCGTCCGCCTCCAAACGGGCAAGTTTTCGAGCCGTGCGCGAGGCTCTTCTCCGGCCGGGGTTGCGTGGCCTCATCGATGGCTCTAAACTCGTTCCCTGACGATCGTTTCAATTCACGTCAGCTCCGGGAAAGCGACGGGGGAACAAGTTTTGAACTGGTACTTCCTCTTCTTTTTCATCTCAGGCTTCTGCAGCGTTCTATATGAACTGGTATGGCTCCGGCTTTCGATGGCTCAATTTGGGGTCACGACGGCCATGGTTTCCATTGTCCTTTCCGTTTTCATGGCGGGGCTGGGACTGGGCTCATGGATTAGTGGGCGATGGCTGGAACGTTCCGATCGATTTTTGACCTCTGCGGCACTTCCTTTCTATGCGCTCACGGAACTCCTGATTGGCTTTTCGGGCGTGCTTGTCCCGCATGAACTGGGATGGGGAAGAATATTGCTTGAGCGTTTCACCCTGTCCTCTTCCTTTCTTTACTACTGTCTCGCCGGAATCTGGGTATCTGTCACGCTGCTCCCGTGGTGCGCGTTGATGGGGGCAACCGTTCCGCTCGGAATGCGAGCGATCGGACAGACTCAGCCCAAAGAGTCAACGCGCTCTTTCAGTTATCTCTATATGGCAAACGTAGGAGGCGCGGTCGTCGGCACGATCGCCCCTCTTCTTCTGATCGAGTTGTTGGGGTTTCGCGGAACGCTTCGGATCGGAGTGCTCTTTAATGTTCTGATTGCCGGCGCCGCGTTCCTCCTGTCCAGAAGAATGCCGCTTTCTTCCTTAAAACCGGTCGCGAATGAGCTTGCGCCTGCAGGCATCGCAAGTAGTGGCACTGGCATTCTATTTTTGTTATTCCTGAGCGGCTTGAGTTGCATGGCGATGGAAGTCGTTTGGGTGCGCTCCTACACACCGTACTTCGGGACTGTGGTTTACAGCTTCGCGTCGATCCTTGGCGTCTACTTGTTGGCGACGTTTCTTGGTTCCCTTCTCTACCGCTGGTGGAGCGAACGGCGAACGCGAGAAAATCCCGTGATCTGGACTCTTCTGGCTACGGCGGCGCTCTTGCCGCTGATTGGCGCGAGCCCGACGTTTCACTTCTCGCGGATGTCACGTCTTTTGCTCGGCGTGCCTGCCTTTACGGGAATACTGGGTTTTCTCACGCCGATGCTGGTCGACCGGTACTCGAGCGGCAATCCTCAGAAAGCGGGCAAAGCGTACGCGACCAACGTCGCCGGTTGCATTCTCGGCCCATTGCTCGCAGGCTTTGGACTGTTGCCGTATCTGAGCGAGCGATGGGCTCTTGTGATACTGGCGTTGCCTTGGTTGATCGCCGGATTCGCCCCGCTACTCCCGAGTGCCCGTTTGAGCTTTGCCTGGCGCTCGGTGAGCTATGGGTTGTTCGCCACGGCGATCGTGATGATCTTTGTGGGCCACGGATACGATGAGATTTACCGGAATCACGGCCGGATCCTCCGGGATCAAACTGCCACCGTGATTGCCACCGGTTCGGGGATGAGCAAACAGCTGCTCGTGAATGGATACGGGATGACGAGTATCACGCCAATCACAAAAGTGATGGCGCATTTGCCTCTTGCATTTCTTGATCGAAAACCCGAAAACGCTCTTGTGATTTGCTTCGGAATGGGAACCACGTTTCGTTCCCTGCATTCCTGGGGCATCCCGGTAACGGCCGTGGAACTGGTGCCTAGCGTTCCTCGTCTCTTCACCTACTATCACAGCGACGGCGATAAGGTTCTAGAGTCGCCACTCTCGCACGTGGTAATTGATGACGGGCGCCGGTTTCTGGAGCGAACGACCGAACAATACGACGTGATCACGATTGACCCGCCACCCCCCTTGCGGGCCGCCGCTTCAAGCCTGCTTTATTCCACGGAGTTCTATCGAGAGACGCGGCGTCGTTTGCGTCCGGGTGGATTGCTGCAGCAATGGCTGCCTACGACGAAGACCGAGGATGCGATTGACGTAGCGGCGGTAACCCGGTCACTCTCCGATTCATTTCCATTCGTCCGAGCGTTTCCGGATGAATTCGGCATTCACTACCTAGCCAGCGACCAGCCAATCCCTAAGCGAAAGACGGAAGAATTAGCAGCGCGACTCCCAGCTTCGGCGGTAACCGACCTCGCCGAATGGGACACGTGGGATGGTGAGTCTGCTTCGGACGCCGTGGAAGATCGCTTCGGCGATCTGCTTCGAGGAGAAGTATCGACGGAACAACTCATTGCCGGCGCACCTAAGACTCCCGCGCTTACCGACGATCGCCCAATCAACGAATATTTTATTGTGCGGAAGTGGCTCGGCCAAGACCACGGAGTTTCGGCGGAAGCGGCAATGCGGTGACCAGAATCTTGCCGAAAGCAGCGAGTGCCGACCTACTGCCGTTCATGCGCCTTGCTTACGCAGGCGATCACGCACTTCAGATAACCGGTTTCCGGAACATTCAACAGAATGGGATGATCTTTCGCTTGTCCGCGCACTTCGACCAGGCGCAAGGTACAGTGCGCGTCCAGGGCCGCACTGGACAACATCTCCAAGAACAGGCTCTGACTCACATGGTAAGAACACGAACATGTTACAAGTACGCCGCCAGATCGCAGCATTTTGAGGGCGCGCAGGTTCAATTCCTTGTATCCACGGAGAGCAGCATCGAGGTCCCGCCTGGTTTTGGCAAACGCCGGCGGATCGAGAACGATTGTGTCGTATAAACGTCGGGATGAAGACAAGTCTTTCAGCAGGTCGAAAGCATTGGCTTCGATCCATTCAATCTCACGACCGTTTAGCGCTGCATTTTCGTCCGCAATCTCGAGCGCAGGCCGCGAACTGTCTACGCCGCTCACTCGTGAACATGACTTCGCCAGATGCAATGCGAAGCCTCCCTGGTAACAAAAGACATCGAGAGCTTCTCCGTGAGCATATGCGGTGGAGGCGGCATAATTTTCGCGCTGATCAAGGAAGGCCCCGGTTTTCTGGCCTTCGAGCGCATCGAAAAGAAAATTCACCGAGTTCATCGCGAATGTAGTTTTTGTTTTTTCTCCGCGAAGTACTTCGGACGTGCACGGCGGCAGCGATTCGAGCTCCCGGACCCGCGGATCGACACGTTCAATGATGGAATCCGGCCTTAATTGCTCGGCGAGCTGAGTAACAACGGTGTCCCGAACGGAAGCTTCATCCATGCCCTGGGTCAGAATCTGGAGGGAGAGAATGTCGTTGTAGCGATCGACGATTAGCCCCGGCAAGGCGTCCGCCTCGCTGAAGATCACACGATATGCATTCGTGTCGCGAACCATTTGCGAGCGATATGCAATTGCGTCAGAAATTCGATGGCGCAGCAACTCATGCAGGTCTGCCACCGGATACGGGGCGAGCATTCGCACCGCGATTTGCGAGGAACTGGAATAAAGAGCCGTCCCAAAACACTTTCCCCGCTGATCGCAGACTTCGACAAGAGAGCCCGGAGCGAGTCCATCTGCTGAGAGCAGGTCGGACCGGTAGACCCAGACATGCCCAGCTTTCAGCTGTGCAATACCTCGCGGTGACAACTTGAGTTTGGGCAGGGGCGAGCGACTCGGGGGCATGAAGACATCTTAAACGCTAATGCTTCATTGAAATTCGCGGATACTTGAATGGGGAGCCCTCGCTGGTACGCGAAAGAGCTTAGCCGGCAGGCTGGCCGGGGGCGACAGGCGATGCTTCCGGCTTAGCGGCGGGTCGAGCGCTCATCTCGTGCCGCGCGGCCTCGAGATCAGAATAAAGGGAATCGAGAACGACCATCGGGACTTCTGTGCCCCATGCGTCCAGTTCTTCTTCGCTCCAAGCGCCATTTAAGCGGATCGAGCCTGTAATGTCTTCGGGGAACGCTTGGCGATAATCGCCTTCACGAACCAGAATGTCTCCGATCAAGCGCCCGGTATGAATCCCATAGACCCGCCGGCTGGCTTGCCCTCTGGCGTTAGTGAGACAGAGATAAACTTCGCCTTCTTCACCGAATTCAGGACGGTAGTACCAGGCTTGTGAAGCGTCTATTTTGGGATGATGACGACGCGCACGATGGAGCGTTGGTTTTTGCTCGGCTAGTTCTTCTGCCACGTTCATGTACAAAATGCGCTGGCAGGAGTCACAAATAACCGTATGTTTTCCCGAACGGACTTCGTTGTAAGTCTGCGGACGAAGCATCACCTGGCAGGCCAGGCATTTGCTATCGCGGACTTCCGAAATGCCGCTGCCCCGGAATTTTGAAACCCGCTCATAGTGCCTCAGTAAATCGTCGCTGATTCCAGTACGCAACTGATCCCGCTTACCTCGCCACTCAGCCAAGAACTTTTCGTCTTCCACAGTGCGCTGCCGGGCCTGGTCCTTTTCTCTTTCGATTTCGGCGTTCTGCGCCTTGAGTTCCGCCTGAGCTGCCTTGACTTCCTTATCGCGAGCGTCGGCGTTGACCATTATTTCCAAGATTCTGTCTTCGGTCGCGGCGATTTCCTTTTCGGCGAACTGGATCTCGGTGAGGAGAGCCTTGTACTGCTCGTTGGTCTTCACGTCCAGGGATTGGTCGCGGTACTTGGAGATTTTTCCGCGAAGGTCGCTGATGCTGCTCTCGTGCTTGCGTTTCGCGGCGTCGTCGGCTTTGACGGCAGCTTGCGCTTCTTCCAGCTGAGCTTTCGTACCGGCGAGCTTCTGTTCGATTACCGCGACGCGTTTGGGAAGTTCTGCGATTTCTTCCTGCAGACGGCGGATTTCCTTATCCGCTTCTTGCAGGCGCAGCAGGTTTTCTATGTCTGGGAGCATTCCGTTACATTGATTTTAGCATGTGATGGCGCGAGGCCTGACCGTCAATTTCGACTCAAGAATCTCGATTTCGCACGGAAATCCCCACGCCAAGAACGATTTAGCGGAGCGGAGCTTTGCCTGTCAGGATATGCAATGCATTGCAATCGCGGTAAACTCATTCCTTTGCGTCTTCCCGCTCGAATTCAACTCTCATTGCTGAGGTCATAATGGTGAAATGCTGGAGGAGTCGGCCCGCTAGTCTTCTGCTGTGTTTATTCGCGCTTTTCCTCGTCGGTGCCGCAGCTTTTGGGCAGAACTCGCCGACGAAACCCCTGACGATCGAAGCGATCTACCAGCCAGGCGGACTTGGCGGCCGGGGCCCGGAGAATTTCGCTTGGAGCCCCGATGGAAGCAAGCTCTCTTATGTGCAGCGTGATCAACAGAATGAACGAGGAGAGTTGTGGTATGTCGACGCGGCCAGTGGCGAAAAGAAAGTGTTGGTCAGCGCAGAAAAGCTGGCTTCACTCGCCCCAGATGTCAACAAGGTGAAAAATGAACGTGAGCGGGAGCGTCTCACTCGCTATCACGTCGCCGCTTACTTGTGGGCCCCCGATTCCAAGCACCTCATCTTCGATTCTCGGGGGCAACTCTGGCTTTATGACCTTAATAGCCAGACGGCCGTGCAGTTCACATCGGCTTCGGACCCGAGCGGGGACCCCAAGTTTTCGCCCGACGGCCGCCAGGTAGCGTATGTCCGCAAACACAACCTTTACGTCCATCCAGCGGAGGGAAACGAAGAACGCCAAATCACGAAAGATACGGGTGACAACTTGTTCAACGGCGACATCGACTGGGTATATGCAGAAGAGTTGGCAGTGCGCAGCAACTACTTCTGGTCGCCTGACAGCAAGGAGATCGTATTCCTCCACATGGACGAAACGAAGGTTCCAACCTACCCCATCACGGACTGGCTACCCACACATCCGAATGTCGATCAGGAAAAATATCCCAAAGTTGGAGATCCGAACCCGGTCGTCAAGCTTGGCGTCGCCGAAGCGGACAAAGGGAAGGTTCACTGGATCACATTGAAAAATGACGAGGATACTTACATCCCTCGATTTGGGTGGGCTAGCGAGGGTGTCATCTGGGCTGAGGTGCTAAATCGCAATCAGGACAAAATGGACCTTTACTTCATCGATGCCAAGTCCGGAAAGTCGCGAGTTGTGCTGACTGAATCGACTCCCGGAGCGTGGATCGACTTTGACCATGTAGAAGTCCGATTCCTGAAATCTAAGCCGCTTTTCTTGTGGCCCAGTTGGCGCGATGGAAACATGCATATGTACTTGTACAGCTTCGACAAGCAAAGCCCGATGGCCGGAGACGCAAAGCTCGAGCGGCAGCTTGAGCAGGGAGATTATGAAGTTCTTCGAATTGAAGCCGTCGATGAATCTTCAGGGACGGTATTCTTCGTCGCAAACAAGGATGACCCACGGCAGCAACACATTTATTCAGTGCAGCTCGATGGATCAGGCTTCAAGGATCTCGCGCCAGAGGAGGGGATCCACACGGTCAATTTCAGTGAGGATGGCAAGCATTATGAGCACACGTTGACCGGACCACACGCCGCGCGATCGATCTCGCTCTGCGCTAGAGGCGGGGCGTGCACTTCAGTGTGGCAGGCAGAAGACGAAGTTGCCGAATATGGATTGCGCGAGCCAAAGTTCCTGGAGTTCAAAGCGGAAGACGGAACTGCTTTATACGGGCGTTTGCTGCTGCCACCGGATTCAGCGCAAAACGGCAAGATTCCGGTCATCATTCATATTTACGGTGGACCGGCCGCGCAGATGGTGATGAAAGGCCTGCCAGATGCGTTCGACGAAATCCTGGCGCGTAAAGGATTCGCGATTTTCGCTGTCGATAATCGCGGGACTCCAGGCCGAGACCGCAAGTTCCAGACTGCGATTCGGCACGAATTCGGTGCAGTTGAACTGAAGGATCAGTTGACTGCCCTCGATCAGTTGCTTGCGCAGTATCCCCAATTAGATCCTGCACGCGTCGCCATTTGGGGATGGTCGAATGGCGGTTCGATGACGCTTTACGCCATGACTCATTCCGATCGCTTCCGGGCAGGTGTGTCGGTTGCTCCGGTTACCGACGCCAGAAATTACGACTCCATTTACATGGAGCGCTATTTCGGGCAACTGAAGGACGATAAAGCTGGATACGACATGTCGGATGTGTCAAAGGCAGCGGATCAACTTCACGGCGCACTGCTGTTAGTCCATGGAACAGGCGATGACAATGTCCATTTCCAAAACAGCGTGCAAATGGTCGACGCGCTCATCAAGGCGGACAAGCAATTCCGCTTCATGATCTATCCCAACAAGACCCACAGCATCGCCGGGAAGGATGCGAGAGTGCATCTGTTTACAATGATTCTCGATCACTTTGAGCGGGAACTGAAGTAGAGCGGGTTCAGGGTGAGAAGTCGTGAACGAAACGAACCGCCTCGGGGCGGACTGACTTACGGGATCTACTTGGACTTGTCCGCCTTTTTCGAGGAGGTCTCCTTCGTAGCCGACTCCGTCTTGGACTTATCTTCTTTTTTTGCTTCCTTAGAGTCTTTAGCGCCTGAATCCGCCGCAGGGGCGTGCGACTTCTTGGCGTAATCGGTCACGTACCATCCCGACCCTTTGAACTGCACGGCCGGCGCGGAGATAACCTGCTCGACGGCAGCGCCGCATTCCGGACATTTCTTGATCTTCTTGTCAGAGAATTTTTGGATTTTTTCGAAGCGATGGCCGCACTTGGTGCATTGATATTCGTAAAGTGGCATGAGTTATAGACGATCGTGAAAACGAGGACGTCTGCTTGATTCTAGGGTTGGAAGTTGCGCGGCGTCAATTTGGCCGTCGGCCGCCTGACGCGCTGACCATAGCACATCCGGGGCAACGATCGTTCTTGATGTAACGATAAAACCTGGGCTGACCACGATGAACCCAGTAGGGCGAGGCATAGTCATCGATCCCGGGGCCGGCAGTCAGAAAGCTGAAGAAGACATGGCGCGATGGCCGAACGACGATGCCAACATGACCATGCCAAACGATCAAATCTCCCGGCTGAGGATGCGAAACCCTTAGAAACCCTTCCACGCCGTCGTAAAGATCATCGGAACTCGCGTAAGCGTAAGGAAACCCCGCTCGCTCATAAACGGCGTGCACCAGGTGAGAACAATCGTGGCTGGCATGGTGTCGAACCTTAGAGTCGAGAGCGGCCGAGATCACCGCCAGACCATCGTCCTCGGTTAGGGCACGAGATTTTTTTCCCTTCGGATTGCCGCCCCGATCGTGATTAGGCGCTAATGGCTGACCTGAGCACAGGCACAGCGCAGTCCCAAAACAGAAAACAAGCATCGCGCCAGCGACTCGGTACGGCATCAATTGATTCTGATGCGGATTGGGGAGTCCGCGAAGGTTACGGTTGTGCACCGACCCCAAATCCATGAACATCCCGATTGCCAGGGCCTAACCCCCGAAAAGCCGTTTTGGCGCACTATTCTGCCACGCAGCATGAATGGCCTTGGTGAGCGCGGGTTTGGACGCGTTCTTCAGGATCACGCTGGTAGCCCCGCGGCGTCCCCACGCCCCTTTCACGGGGATGAATGCGTCAGGAAAGTCTTTGGAGAAATAGTGCTGATCTTCAGGAGAGAGCTTGACCATCCCTCGGGTCTTGTCAGGATAACCAAGAGTCGCGAAGGTTTTTCCCGCAACTCGGAAGTCGGGATGATTCATATGCAACCGCTCCTCGGTCTTTGGGAGAGAGAGGGCGATCTTGCGAAAATCCTTCGCAGTCATCTTGATTCCTCGCGGCTCCGTAAGTTAGCAGAACGAGCGACGAGCAGAAAAGTCACGAATATCTGTCGGTTTCTCTTCGAATCGTCGTGAGGCGTCGACGGCGGCAAGCCATGACGATGGTAGACTTCCCGCCATGACGGAAGAAAAACGGGCCACGGCACCAGGTCTATATCTTGTGGGAACGCCGATCGGAAATCTGGAAGACATCACGATGCGGGCGCTACGTGTTCTCAAGCAAGTTGACGTGATTGCCTGTGAGGATACGCGCCAAACGCAAAAGTTGCTGAACCACTACGCCATTGCGACCAGGACGACCAGCTATCACGAGCACAACGAGCTGACGCGCTCGGAAGAACTGGTGGACTTGATGCGGAAAGGAGCAAGCGTCGCTCTGGTCACGGATGCTGGAATGCCTGGGGTCTCCGATCCGGGATATCGTCTCATTACGCTGGCGATCCGCCACAGTCTCCCCATCATTCCGGTACCTGGCGCATCGGCATTCTTGACGGCTTTAGCAGCTAGCGGCTTGCCAACGGATTCTTTTCGATTTAATGGATTCCTCCCCGCAAAACAAGGTGAGCGTCGGGCCACGGTCGAATTGCTAAGAACTTCCTCTGACACAGAAATTTTCTACGAAGCTCCCCACCGCGTGCTTGATACGCTTGGCGATATCGCGGAGTTGCTTGGCCCTGATCGACAGATGGTACTCGCCCGAGAGTTAACAAAGATGCATGAGGAATTCCTCCGCGGCACCGTGTCGAAAATTCTCAGCATCCTGCGCTCCCGGGATGCAGTGAAAGGCGAGATCACCCTATTGATCGGAAAGGGAGAGCCCTTAAAGGCACAGCAGGAACCAGTGGTGAGCGTCCGGCACCGAGTCGCCCAAATCATGGCCGAAGATCAGGTGGACGAAAAGAGCGCGCTCAAGAAAATCGCCAAGGAACGGGGAGTCTCCAAAAGCGAAATTTACCGCGAAATGCAGCGCGAGAGATAAGACTTGGCGGAGGGCGCTGCCGGAAATGGGCGCCGAAGACCACTGGTATAATGAGAAATTGCGCTCATGACACGGAAACGACTGATACGTTCGACCACGGTTTTGTCGGTACGGCGTGGCGGCCATGTAGTTCTGGCAGGTGATGGCCAGGTTACGCTGGGTGAGTCCGTCATCAAGCACACCGCCAAGAAGATACGGCGGCTCTACAACGACAAGATACTCTCCGGATTTGCGGGTTCGACCGCAGACGCCTTCACGCTCTTCAGCCGCTTCGAGGCAAAGTTGGAGCAATATCATGGCAATCTGGGCCGGGCCGCCGTGGAGCTGGCGAAGGACTGGCGCACGGACAAGTTCCTGCGGCATCTGGAAGCGTTATTGCTGGTTTGTGACAAGGATCAAACTTTCCTGCTGAGCGGACAGGGGGACGTTATTGAGCCCGATGGTGGTATTGCCGCGATCGGTAGCGGCGGGCCCTATGCGCATGCTGCCGCGCAAGCATTGGCAGAGCATACCGAGCTGCCGGCCCGTCAGATCGCCGAAGAAGCAATGAAGATTGCGGGCAGAATGTGCATCTATACAAATGACAGGGTCACAGTCGAAGAACTTTGAGGCTTTTTATCGTTAGTTTTTGATCGTCAGCCACCCATACGGGTGGCGACGAAAAAACAGCTGACTACAGATTTATGGCTATTTATCTCCCATCCACCGCCGAAGAAGAACAGCTTGCCCTCGACGAGCTCACGCCCCGTGAGATCGTTGTCGAACTCGACAAGCATGTGATCGGACAGAAGGAAGCAAAGCGCGCCGTCGCGATTGCGCTTCGCAATCGCACGCGTCGGCAGAAGCTCGCCCCCGATCTCGCCGAGGAAGTGATTCCCAAGAACATCATCATGATCGGCCCCACCGGCGTTGGTAAGACAGAAATCGCCCGCCGGCTCGCCAAGCTCGCCAATTCTCCGTTTCTGAAAGTGGAAGCGTCAAAATTCACCGAAGTCGGTTACGTGGGTCGAGATGTTGAGTCCATGGTGCGCGATCTGGTGGAGATCGCCATCGACAACGTACGCGAAGAAAAACTGGAAGATGTCGCCGACAAGGCTGAACTCAACGCGGAAGAGCGACTACTCGATATCCTGCTGCCGCCCACCCCGTCGCCGCGCCCTGAGACCACTGCAACAACCGGCGGAGTAGTGATCGATGGCAACCCGCAGCTACCTGAGTCTTCCGGCCGCACTCGCGAGAAGCTGCGCCAGCAGCTGCGCGAAGGAAAACTCGATGAACGCATGGTCGAGCTTGATGTCAGGGAACGCAATTTCCCGTCATTCGAAATCATCTCGAATCAGGGCGTGGAGGAGATGGACGTCAACATTAAAGACATGTTGCCGAACATCTTCGGTCAGCGAACCAAGAAGCGAAAATTGAAAGTGAACGAAGCGTTCGAATATCTGATCCAGGAAGAAGAACAGCGCCTCATTGACATGGATCAGGTAACGCGCATGGCGATCGACCGCGTGGAAAACGCCGGCATCGTGTTTCTGGACGAGATCGACAAGATCGCCGGACGCGAAGGCGGGCATGGACCCGACGTCTCACGCGAAGGAGTCCAGCGCGATATTCTGCCCATCGTGGAAGGGACAACGGTCAATACCCGTTACGGAATGGTACGCACCGACCACATCCTTTTCATTGCGGCAGGCGCATTCCACGTATCGAAGCCGAGCGACCTGATTCCGGAACTACAAGGCCGCTTCCCCATCCGGGTAGAGTTGCAGTCGCTGACCATGGAAGATTTCGTCCGGATTCTCACCGAACCGAAGTCTTCGCTGGTCAAGCAGTACACCGCTTTGCTGGAGACCGAAGGCGTGAAACTGGAATTCACCCGCGAGGCTCTCGATGAGATCGCGCATTTTGCCTTCCGGGTGAACGAGAGCACGGAAAATATCGGCGCCCGGCGCTTGCATACGATCATGGAGCGCGTGCTCGACGAACTGAGCTTTGATGCACCCGAGAAAAAGGGGCAGCAGGTCATCGTCGATGCCGATTATGTGCGCAAGATGCTGACCGACATCGTCAAAGATCAGGATCTCTCGCGGTACATTCTTTAGAAAGTTTTTGAGGCACAGACTACACGGAGAAATCCACAGTTCTTCGTGTGGTTCCTTTTGTTCCCGTGATTTATTCTCTCCGTGCCCATGAACAAGATCGATCGCAGCCGCTTGCAGTCCCTGATGCAACGCGAACAAAAGAAGTTCGCGGATGAACGCCCTAAGTCGAAAGCCCTGTTTGATCGCGCCCGAAAGTCGCTGCTGGCCGGCGTGCCGATGAACTGGATGGTCAAATGGGCCGGCGCTTTCCCTCCGTTTGTGCGTGAGGCCCAGGGCGCGCACTTCTTTGATGTCGATGGTCATCGCTACATCGACTTTTGCCTTGGCGATACAGGAGCGATGACTGGGCACTCCCCATTCGCTACGGTGAAAGCGGCCGAGGAGCAGATGCGGCGCGGCATCACGCTCATGCTGCCCGGAGAGGATGCGATCTTTGTCGCAGAAGAATTGCAGAAGCGCTTCAATCTTCCCTTCTGGCAATTCGCGCTGACCGCGACGGATGCCAATCGATTTTCCATTCGTTTGGCGCGCCAGATCACAGGCCGATCAAAAATTCTAGTGTTCAATTGGTGCTATCACGGCACGGTCGACGAGAGTTTCATCACTTTGGGTGCTGACGGTTCCTCGGGGCCGCGGCCCGGAAACATCGGGCCGCCAGTCGACCCCGCGGTGACCACTAAGGTCGTTGAGTTTAATGATGTGCCGGCACTGGAGCAGGCGTTGGCAGCCCAGGATGTGGCTTGCGTACTTGCTGAACCAGCGATGACGAACGTGGGCATTGTTCATCCTGAGCCGGGATATCACCAATCATTACGAGACCTGACCCGGAAGTATGGGACGCTACTCATCATCGACGAGACCCACACCATATGCACCGGACCCGGCGGTTACACACGCACCGAAAATCTCGATCCGGATGTGATTGTCTTCGGGAAAGCCATTGGCGCTGGAATTCCTGGGGCTGCTTACGGCTTCTCGCAGGAGATTGCGGACCGCATCCTCGGGAAGCAGGAGCTTGAAAACTGCGATGTGGGAGGCATCGGTGGCACCCTGGCGGGAAACGCTCTGTCGTTGGCAGCTATGCGCGCGACATTGTCCAAAGTGCTCACCAAAGAAGCCTTCGACCGCATGATCCCGATGGCTCAGCGCTGGACCGATGGGGTGGCCAAAGCAATTGCCGGCGCACAGTTGCCCTGGCACGTCACGCGGCTGGGTTGCCGCGCCGAGTACATGTTCGGTCCGGAGCCGAAGACAGGAACACAGGCGCATGACGCGATGGATTTCGAGCTGGAGCGGTTTATGCACCTTTACGCCATGAACCGGGGCATTCTGCTAACGCCTTTCCACAATATGGCTCTTATGTGTCCCCAAACGGAGCCTGAGGATGTGGACCGCCATACAAAAGTCTTTCGCGAGGCAGTGAAGGAACTGGTGGCTTGAGCGGCCGGCGAGACGACGCTTCGCTCAGTCGCTATGATAATGGCCGTACAGCATGAGCCGAATATGTTTGCCGACGACCATAGAGCGGACCGAGATCGGCTCAGCATCCACCGTTAGGGCGCATTCGTTCTGTTACTCTGTCCTTTCCTGACATGAAAGGTCGCCCGTCGAGAGTCTTTGTGCTGGGTTCGGTGCTCATGTGCATTTCATGCGCGAACATGGGTCCGCCGCAGCCGCCATCGCTCGAGCTGCCAAAACCTCCATCGGACTTGCGAGCAACGCGAAAGGGGAACAAGGTCATCCTGACCTGGACGGTTCCCTCCAGCACGACCGACCGTCAAGCACTTCATGTCGTCGGACCGACGCAGATCTGCCGACAGCCTGAGTCCGAGTTGAAGCAATGCGGCACAGCCGTAGGCGAGGCACCTGCTCGTACCCTATCCCGGAAGTCTGGCGAAAAAGTGTCTGACTCTTTCAGCGATGTTCTACCACCATCGCTCGAAGGCGACAATCCAGCTGGCTTCATCAGTTATGCCATCGAGGTGTTGAATTCCGAAGGGCGGGGTGCAGGTTTATCCAATCGCGTTCGGGTTCCGTCATTCCGGACACTGCCACCACCTCCCGACTTCAAGGCTGAGGTCACGAGCGCCGGAGTCGTCCTCAGCTGGACGGGCCAGAATGCTGCCGCCGTGCCCGGAGTTCGCAATGCTTATCGGGTGTATCGGCACATCGAAGGAACCTCGGAGAACGTGATGGCGGGAGAAGTGCCAATCTCCGAGCCTTGCTGCAAGATGGTGGATTCGAATATCGAGTGGGAAAAGACATACGGCTATCGAGTGGGAGCAGTTACGATCCTCGCGCTGGCGGATAAGCCTCCGCTGGAGGTAGCGGGCGAGGATTCCAGCGAGATCAAGGTGTTCGCCGATGATATTTTTCCACCCGCCATTCCAACAGGCTTACAAGCCGTCTTCTCCGGACCGGGACAGCAGCCGTTTGTCGATCTGGTCTGGGCCCCTGACAGTGACGCCGACTTGGCGGGATACAACATTTATCGCCGCGAAGATAATGGCGCTTCCGAAAAACTGAACGCCGACCTGGTGAAGACACCAGCCTACCGGGATGCCCGCGTCAGCGCCGGGAGAACCTACCTGTACTCAGTCTCGGCCGTCGATGCGCGCGGAAACGAGAGCCAGCGTTCTGAAGAAGCTAGCGAAATGGTTCCCTCAAGTTAATGGGCCGAGTGCCGACGAATTTGGCGGGAAGGGCTTGAGGTAGAAAGAGGCGAAAAGTATAAAGAGTTCCGAGGTGATGCTGGGTCCGTTCGTCTCGGCCAGTAGCTCGCGTATGACCCTCGCTCGACCTGCTTTCGCTGCTTCCCTTGCGGGGCTGCTGCGCGCGATCTTTGCTCGGGCTCCGGGCTCACCGCCAACCGGACAAACCTACCCTGCGCCTCGGAACTCTATCTTGCCTTCGACTTGGTCTTCCCGTTCTCCTCGACCAGCGCTTTGCTATAGACCCTTGCCTGCCCTCCTTCCTGCCTCGCGGTAAGAAGGTGACTTAGCTCGAGCCCCGGAACGCCGCACCAACCGGAAAAACTTAAGAAGCTGTCAAAGAACGATCTTGTTTTACTCCTTCTATTTTTTTCGTCAATCGAAAATCCGCTTCGGTAAGTATCAGCTTTTTCAATCGAGTGCATGCCGTTCACAGGCCTGTGACAGGATTTGGTGCAAGGGTGTTTAGCCACTTGGAGATGTAGTGCTATGCGCTGCGGAATCTCACGAATTAAAGCGAGCGAAAGTGCTACGAAGGGGCCTTCGGAGTTCTTGGACCGACTGTGAAAATCAGGTATTCGCCGCGCCAAGGCGGGAGTTCTGTGCAGTCCGAATGTTAAAATTTTGATTGACATAATGTTTTACTTATATAACATATCACTTATATGAATCTTGACGCTGCCTTCACGGCGCTGGCCGACCCCACTCGCCGTGCCATTCTGGCCCGATTGGCGCTGGGAGAAACCACGGTCACGGAGTTGGCGCAGCCCTTCGAGATGTCCCAACCGGCAATTTCTCAGCACCTCAAGGTGTTGGAGGAGGCTGGACTGGTCATGAGCCGAGTTGAAGGAAGCAAACGGCCTCGCCGGCTGGCAAAAGCTGGCATCGACGAAATCGATCAATGGCTGGGAATGTTACGCAAGGCATTGGAAAAGAACTACGAGCGGCTGGATGAGATTCTGGCCGCGATGAAAGATGAAAAAGAGAGGAACAAACGATGAGCAAACTGACTTTGAAGACCGAAGGCGACACACACATCGTAATCACGCGGCACTTCGATGCTCCGCCCGAGGCCGTATATCGCGCACATACAGACACAAAGCTTCTTCAAAAATGGCTGCTCGGTCCCGACGGCTGGACGATGCCGGTCTGCATCAACGATCCCAAGCCAGGCGGGAAGATTCGTTTTGAATGGGCCCACGCCAAAGGTGGTGGTTTTTACCTCACCGGAGAGTACGTTGAATTGACGCCTTACAGCAGGATCGTCCACGTGGAGCGGATGCACCTGCCCGATCCCACACCCGACAACCGCGTCGAAACCACGTTCGCAGCCGATGGCAAGGGCACGCTGATGACGATCCGCATGATGTTGCCCGACTCTCAAACTCGGGCGCAAATGCTGTCTACAGGGATGGAGCGGGGCATGGAAGCGAGTTACGTCCGGCTGGAGAACACAGTTCTCAATCCAGTGATGTCAGCTTGAGGTTGAATTTCAAAGGTGGCCCGGGGGCAGCGCTATGCCCCCGATGCTTTCTTCCTTACGGTCCCGGCGCTCTTCGACTTCGTGCTCTTTCCCTCTGCGATGAGGTCGGCGACGGAGGTGTTCTCGAGAATACTGGCCGCGGCGTCGCGAAGGGCAAGGAAGACTTCGTAGAGGGCGCGATGATCGGCGTCCTTGGCAATCATCCCGCGCAACAGTTCCGCATCGCCCAGCGGCGCCAGAGGCCCATCGATCAATCGAATAATGTCGCTGAGAGGGATTTCAGAGGGATCTCTCCGGAGACGGTATCCGCCCCGCGCACCCCGAACACTGTCCACGATGCGCGCATTCTTCATTTCAAGCAGAATCAACTCGAGGAACTTCTCCGGTAAATTGCTTTCCGCAGCGATTTCCCGGATTTTGATTGCGCCCTGCTTGTAGCGCCGGGCGAGCGTCATCATCGCTTGCAGCGCGTACAGCCCCTTTTGCGAGATCTTCAATCGGCCAGCCTCCGAATCCCGCCTAATTGTGCCCGATTTTCTGTTCGCTGCATAGGAGAACCTGTGGTGCCACGATACAAGCAGCTTGGTGTGGTTAGGGGTTGTGCTCAACAGAAACGAAGAGACGAGATGACCAGGCTAGGGATGCGAATGAGACCAGATTGGGGTATTTCGCGAGCAGACCGGGAACCGCTCACATTCCGCGACTGTTGTATTTTCCTTGGTGCCATCGAAGGGACTCGAACCCCCACACCGTTGCCGGTACATGGACCTGAACCATGCGCGTCTGCCAATTCCGCCACGATGGCAAGTAGACTTCAGATGCAGCGGCAGCTCTCGCTGCCGGATCAGGAAACCTGCATCCCTATTGTACAGAGAGGCGCTGGAGTGTCAATTCGCAGCCCTCACTAGAAGCTCAGCAATCTTGGTTTGCCCGCAAGATTCGGATAGTGACATTCCTCACTTCCCGATTACGCTTCCACTATCATGATTCTCGAAACCGATTTCGCTGGGAATACGCTGAACGAGATGGCAGCAGCTCAAGAATTCAACCCAAACCGCGGTGACACCGAACATCGCGATCCGAAATGGGATGCGGTGATGAAGCGCGACACCTCGCAGGACGGTCAATTTGTGTTCGCGGTATCGACCACGGGTGTCTATTGCCGGCCCTCGTGTGCTGCGCGTCGGCCGCGCCGAGAGAATGTCGAATTCTTTACGCGACCAGATCAGGCGGAGAAGGCTGGCTATCGCGCGTGCCTGCGCTGCCGCCCAAGGGCTCTGAGCGGCAACGGGCAAGTTGATGTGGTGAAGGCGATCTGCCGCTTCATCGAGCAACACCTGGATGAACCCATCACGCTCAAACGCTTAGGAAAAGAATTCCATCAAAGCCCGTTTCATCTGCAGCGGCGGTTTAAGGTCGCGTTGGGGATCACCCCGCGAGAATACGCGGACTCATGCCGCCTGCGCCTGCTCAAACGCAACCTGCAAGCAGGAGATTCGGTCACTCGCGCGATGTATGACGCGGGATACGGGTCCAGCAGCAGATTGTACGAGCGCACCTCGTCACAACTCGGCATGACGCCGGACAAGTATCGGCGAGGCGCGGTTGCTGCATCGATCCGCTATACGATCGCTGACTCTCCGATCGGACGCATGCTCATCGCCGCGACCGACCGCGGGATCTGCGCGATCCAGTTTGCCCGCATTGATAATGAGCTCATCGAGGGACTCCGGCGCGAATTTCCCTTTGCCGTGCGCAAGCCCGATGATAAAGCCCTTCAATCCTGGGTAGCCGCTCTTCTTCAGCACATGCAAGGGAGGCGGCTTGATGCCTCGCTGCCGCTCGACATCCAGGCAACTGCATTTCAACGGCGTGTGTGGAGATATTTGCAGTCCATTCCGTTTGGGGCAACCAAGTCGTATAGTCAAGTCGCAAAGGCGATTGGGCGACCAACTGCGACTCGTGCCGTAGCCCGAGCCTGTGCGACAAATCCGGTCGCCGTAGCGATTCCTTGTCATCGAGTCGTTCGCGAGGATGGTGCGATGGGGGGATATCGCTGGGGAATGGAGAGGAAGAAAACGCTTCTCGAAATGGAGCATCATTCCTAAGCACCAGCCGAGGCGGCGGCCTTAGGTTCACCAGCGTCGCGCCCCGCTCGGATATTTGTTGGCAGAGCACGTTGCACATCGACTAGAATCCACGGCAGTCCCCGGGGCATGCTGTTGTTCATTTTGCGCCGATGCGCGGAGAATCCAGATCCATCTTCATTGCAGGCGGAAGTGGTTACATGGGTCGGCGTCTGATTCCGCTTCTTGCCGAGCGCGGTCACAACGTAAGGGCGCTGGTGCGCCCGGGATCTGAGAAAAAGTTACCCTCAGCATGCACGCCTGTCGTGGGCAACGCGCTGGACGGAAGCACTTACGCCGGGCAGATTGCTCCGTCTGAGACGTTCATTCAGTTGGTCGGTGTCGCACACCCAAGCCCGGCGAAGGCAGCCGAATTCCGGAGCATCGACCTGCCGGCGGGCCTGAGTGCGATTGCTGCAGCTCGAGCCGCGAAGATAAAGCATTTCATTTATCTGAGCGTGGCGCATCCCGCCCCGATGATGCACGCCTACATCGCCGTGCGCGAGGAATGTGAAGCCGCGATTCGGTCGGCAGAGTTGAACGCCACCATTTTGCGTCCCTGGTATGTTCTCGGCCCGGGCCATCGTTGGCCTTACCTGCTGGTTCCCTTCTATAAGTTGGCCGAGTTGCTGCCGCAAACTCGTGCTGGAGCCCTCCGGCTTGGGCTCGTGACCTTAGAGCAGATGACACATGCACTAGTGATGGCGGTCGAGAATCCGCCTGAAGGAATTCGCGTTTGGGGCGTTCCGGAGATTCGCACGTCACATCCGTGAAAAGCCTTGCCCATCAAGGCTTCCCGACGTGGTGACCATTTTACAGACCAAAGTAATCCCGGAATTACCAAAGCGCATGCCCGTGGGACATCTACTCGCTGCGTAGTGCCGATGAGATGTTGGTACGGACAATTCAGAAATGGGCCCCGAGGACATGAACGATCTGCACATTCGGATTGCACGGGTAACGGAGGACTTGCGGTCAATTCAGCAGGAGCTGAATTGCGCCGCGATGCAGGCACCGAGCGACCCCGAACTAATGGAAGCACTCAATTCCTTGTCGGAGACAGAACCGATCGAAACGTTGCGGTCGGCGCTCGACCAGATGCGTCATTTTCTATGGTTCTACTCCCAGGTGATGAGCAACGAACCGGAATTGGGAGACAAACTACGACAGTCAGGAGCCGCCAGGCCAGAGAGCGACGAGAGCCCGAAGGTAGAGCAATCTTTCCTAGATAAACTCTCGCGCGTGGATGAATTGATGCTCCTCCACCATATGGTAGAAGCCAAACAGCGCAAGCCGAACTAGACGCATTCCTTCCCACCGACAAACGTCTTCAGCACTTCTCCACCGGAATTCAATACAAGGAAGTCCGCCCTCGCTCCGGCCTTCAGAGCTCCATGCCCTGCGAGAGCGGCGCTGTGGGCGGGGTTCAGACTCGCCGCGCGAACTGCATCTCTAAGACTCCACTCGGAAAAACGCGTCACGTTGCGCACGGCAAGATCCATGGTAAGGACGCTCCCCGCAAGACTTCCACCGGAGGTGCATTTGCCGTCTTTCACCTCGACCTCGATGGGCCCAAGTTGGTAATGCCCATCCGGCATTCCCGCCGCTGCAATCGAATCCGTGATGAGCACCGCACGCTCCGTTCCCTTTGCCTTCAAGAACAATTTCACTACCGGGGGAGATACGTGAATTCCATCGACGATGATGTCGGCGCTGAGTTGGTCTTCGGTGAGAACTTCCGCGACGATTCCCGGATCGCGATGATCGAGAGGCCTCATCGCGTTGAACGTGTGCGTAGCATGCCGCGCGCCCGCCTTCACCGCTTGCTGCGCCACGCTGATCTCGGCATCCGAATGCCCAATGCTGATACAGACGCCCCGGCGCACCGCTTCCGTAATGACCTCCATGGCTCCCGGAAGTTCCGGGGCAATCGTCACCATGCGTACATGTCCTCGGGCTGCTTGCCAGAGGCGATCGAAAATTGGGATTGTGGGCTCAACTAAATTCTCGGGAGGGTGGACACCCCGACGCTTGTGGCTCAGGAACGGACCCTCGAGGTGAATGCCCAGCGGCCGCGCTCCGCCACCGGCGCCCCCATTCTCCTCCTCCGTTTCAATTGCACCAGCCAGCCGATCCAGCGCCGCGAAAGTCGCATCCAGCGGTGCAGCCACGGTTGTCGGGAAATAGGCTGCCACGCCATGGGACGCGAGAAATCGATCCAGCCGCGAATAATCGGATGGCGACGCTCGCATCAGATCCACGCCGGCGCCACCGTGCGTATGAATATCGATATAGCCGGGCGTCAGGATCGAATCTGAAAAATCTAGAACCGGGATTTGAGTGGAGACTTCCTTTTCAGAGCGCGAATAGACGTCGCTAATGCGCCCGTCCTCGACCAACAGGACCGGATCTTTGATCTCTTCGACTGGAGTAAAGAGACGGCATGCGGCAAAAGCGGTTTTCATGATTCGCTCGCGAACGAAGCCCTATGGTAGCCGCCCCTCTTGTTTCACACAACCAGAGCAGTTTCGCCAAGAAGCCCTCGTGAATTCAAACGAGGGTGGGAAGATCGAGACTGCTTTGAAGAGCCTGGATGAGATAAGGCCAGCACGTTTTGAAAATCCAGCAAATGCTATAATCCGATAGCGGTCAGCAACTTCTGCAGCGCGCATTTCCTCGCGCCGATCGCATCGTCGGGGAGTGGCTCAGCCTGGTAGAGCACCTGGTTCGGGACCAGGGGGTCGGAGGTTCAAATCCTCTCTCCCCGACCAATCCGCAAGTTCGACGCCTCCACCAGTTATCCCTTCAGATTTGGGGTATCGTTATGCTGTATGGCGTTTTCCCGGCCCAAGAAACGGTCCTACTCCGAAGATGAATTGTATGAGTATGCCGTGGAAGCATTGGCGCGCCGGATGCGAACCGTTGCCGAGCTGAAGCGGATGATGCGCGCTCGTCTCGAGGACGCAGAGTCAGAGTATGGCGAGACATTGGTCGAGTTGGTGATCCGAAAGCTCAAGGATCAGGGATATCTCAATGATTCGCAGTACGCCGCGTCCTTCTCTTCTTTGCGCCGCGACAATCAGCGATTCGGGCGTAGGCGGGTCATCACCGACCTGAAGGCCAAGGGCGTCCACGCGTCAGTGATCGACAAGGCAGTCGAGGCCGCGTTTGATGGCGTCAGTGACGAAAAGCAGGCGCGGGAATTCCTACGAAAGAAGAGAATGCAAAAGCCGAAAGATCAAAAGGAGGCGGCGCGCATCTTTCGGCAGCTGGCGCGGGCCGGATTTGGAACCAAAACGATCTTCAGCATTCTGAAGAGATGGTCGGTCGATGACGAGACGTTGACTGCGCTCGAGAACGAACTCCCAGAGTAGAAACCCCACGAGACAATCCCGCATCTCAGGACCGAACCCAGCAATTTGCACGGAACCAAAGGATGTTGCATACTTCCGGGCGGTTTCCGTCGACAGGTTTTCTGTCAGCTAACCAAGGAGGGGCGTATGAAGTTGCCAATGACAATTGTGTTTGGAACAGCTTTGCTGTTGGCTGTCACGATGGTTTACGCGCAGGACGGAGGAAGCTCGGGCAATTCTTCCGGCGGCGCGATGAAGAACGCGACCAAAACAACCGAAAAAGATACAAAGATGGCTGCAGAAAAAACCGGGCACGCCACAAAAGTTGCGGCGAAAGACACTGAGAAAGGTACCAAGACCGCGGCGAAAGACACGCAGAAAGGCACAAAGACTGCCGTCAAGGACACAGAAAAAGGGGCCAAGGTAGCAACGAAAGATACAGAAAAGGGCGCGAAAGTGGCGACGAAGGACACCGAGAAAGGTGCGAAAACTGCCGCGAAAGACACCGGGAAAGCGGCGGATAAGACCGGGAGCGCTATGAAGAAAGGCGTGAAGAGCGTAGGCCACACGGTTCACAAAACCGACGCAAAGCCGGCTACCGATAAGCCTGCTGACACGGCCAAATAGCTTCACATCGTAGTGGGATACACGAGGACACGGATTCACAGCTAATTCCCTGTGCGCCGTGTCCTTCTTGTTTCAGCCACCGAATCGGCCACCGACACTTATCATTTAGAATTGTTTTTCCATGCTGACAGGCTCCGAAATCCGCCGAAAATTCTTGAACTTCTTTGTGCAGAAAGACCACAGAGAGGTGCACTCGTCGTCGCTCGTCCCGGCTAATGATCCCACCTTGTTGTTTACGAATGCCGGAATGAATCAGTTCAAAGACGTGTTTCTTGGCCTGGAGAAGCGCGACTATCTGCGTGCCACAACATCTCAGAAATGCGTGCGCGCGGGCGGCAAGCACAACGATCTTGAAAACGTCGGCTTTACGAACCGGCACCACACTTTCTTCGAAATGCTGGGCAATTTTTCCTTTGGAGATTACTTCAAGAAGGATGCTATCGCGTACGCGTGGGAGCTCATCACTTCGAAAGAGTGGTTTGGTATTTCAAGAGAGAAGCTGTATGTAACCGTGTTCAATGGCGAAGGCGGGCTAGAGCGCGACGGCGAAGCGTACGACTTGTGGGCCGCACAGGGTGTACCGAAGGAACGCATCTATGAAATGGGACTGAAGGACAATTTCTGGCAGATGGGCGACACCGGCCCCTGCGGACCTTGCAGCGAGATCCACTACGACATGGGCGCGATCGCCTCCGATAAGGGACATACCGATTGCGAGTTCGGCTGCGAATGCGGCAGGTATGTGGAGATCTGGAACCTGGTCTTCATGCAATTCAACCGTGACGCCTCGGCGAAGCTCACCCCTTTGCCAAAACCCTCCATCGACACAGGTATGGGGTTGGAACGTGTGGCGGCGGTGCTGCAGGGCGTCGTATCGAACTATGAGACGGACCTGTTCACACCGCTGATCAAAAGGGCGGCTGCATTGACGGGGGCCTCCCTGAAAAAAGAATTAGAGAAGGAATCGAATACGAAGTCGTCGGCGTCCTTGCGCGTGATTGCAGACCATTCACGGGCTGCCACGTTCCTCATTTCCGATGGTGTGCTGCCCTCCAACGAGGGACGCGGGTATGTGTTACGGAAAATTATCCGTCGCGCAATCACCCATGGGCGCTTGCTGGGCCAGACGAAACCTTTCCTTTATCAGATGGTTTTCGCGGTTCGCGATCTCATGAAGGATGCATATCCCGAGTTAAACGAGACCGCGGAGCGAGTTTCGAAAGCCGTCCAAGCGGAAGAAGTACGTTTTGGTCACACCATGGAAGTCGGGCTGGAGAAACTCGAGACATTACTCAAGCAGTCGTCCGATATTCTTGCGGGAGAGGAAGCCTTCAGGCTTTACGACACGTTCGGCATGCCGCTGGACTTCATGCAAGATGCGGCGCGTGACCAGGGAGTCACGTTCGACAAAGCCGGTTTCGATCGGGCCATGGAGGAGCAGAAGTCGCGTGCGCGCGCATCGTGGAAAGGCGCGGCCAAACAGACGGCTAATCCAGCGTATCAGCAGTTGCCAAAATCTGAATTTGAAGGTTACCGACAGAACCGGTCAGAAAACTGCGAAGTGCTGGCCATCATCCGAAACGGTCAAGGGGCGCAGGAATTGAAATCGGGCGAGGAGGGCGAGATCATTCTCGATCACACTCCTTTCTACGCCGAGGCCGGAGGGCAAGTCGGTGATCGCGGATGGTTCTATTCCGACGATCACAACACCATCATCGCCGAAGTGAAGGGATGCTATTACCCGGTTCAGGGAGTCCGGGCCCATCAAGTAACGGCCAAGCGTAGGATTCAAGTCGGGGACAGAGTCGACGCGGTCGTTAACACGGATGTACGTGAGGCGACCATGCGCAACCACACGGCGACGCACTTGCTGCATGCCGGGTTGCGAGAGGTTCTCGGGAAACATGTGAAGCAGGCCGGTTCGCTGGTAGCACCCAATCATTTGCGATTCGATTTTTCGCACTTCACGGCCGTGGCAGATGAAGAATTGCAGGATATCGAGAGCATTATCAACAAGGAAGTTTTGCGCAACCGTCGGATCGAAGTGATCGAAAACGTTCCAATCGACGTTGCAGTCAACGAGTATCACGCGATGGCGCTGTTCGGGGAGAAATACGGTGACCGGGTGCGAGTCATCCGAATCGGCGATTTCTCCACGGAACTCTGCGGAGGCACTCACACGCAGGCCACGGGCGAGATTGGCCTGATCAAGATTCTGAAAGAAGGCAGTGTTTCGTCAGGCGTGCGCCGCGTGGAGGCGATCACCGGGGAAGGGTCTTTGCGCCACTTCCGGAAAGATCATGAACTGGAAGGGGTGGTGTCGAGCTTCGCAGCCCCACATGTGTCGAAGGGCGCGAAGGGTGCATCCGGCACGGCCGACGCCGCTTCCGAGGACGATGCCTCGTTCTCGCCCGCTGAGGCACTGAGAGCAGAGTTGGAGAAGAAAGATGCCGAGATCAAGCGCTTGACCAGGGAACTGGATCACGTGCGAATGAAGTCGGCCTCGTCATCGACTGCAAATATCGGCGACAGGGTTAAAGATGTTAAAGGTGTAAAAGTCCTGGCGCACCGCGTCGACAACCTGGAGCGGTCACAGTTGCGGACTCTGGCCGATCAACTGCGCGAGAAAATAGGCTCCGGCGTCGTGGTACTGGGTTCAGCCTCGAATGGCAGTGTCGCCCTGATTGTCGGGGTTACGAAGGATTTGACATCCCGTGTACAGGCAGGCAAAGTAATCGGGCCAGTCGCGCAGAAAGTCGGGGGAAAAGGTGGCGGCAGACCTGACTTGGCGGAAGCCGGCGGTAAGGATGCATCCGCCCTCGACAGCGCACTGGATGGCGCTTACAGCGTGGTGGAAGGATTGCTAGGGTGAGTTTGGACGAGACCGCCAGCGATGCCGGCAAGCAACGGCTGCGCTTTATCAAGCACAAGGGCCATGCCGTCTACATCATCGATTTGAGCCAGTGTACCGCTAAGGAACTGCTGGTTTTGCTCGATCAGGTGCGGGCCGACATTGCACGTCATGCTCCCGGTTCGGTCCTGACACTGGCGGATTTTGCAGGGGCGGAAGTCGACAAGAAGGTCGCCACGAGAATCAAAGAAGTTTTGGTGTTCGATCGGCCCTTCGTGAAGAAGTCTGCGTGGGTTGGGACCGAGAATCTACCCCACGCTTTCTACGAAAACTTCAAGAATTTCTCGCAACGAGAGCTGCCGATTTTCAAGACTCGGGATGAAGCCTTGGACTGGCTAGTTCAGGACTAAAACTCCGATCCCTGATTGTCAGCTTCTCCACTTCAAAGTGACCGGCCCGGACATTGGGTGCTTCATTTGCGTACCCGCACGCTTCGCTTCCAGGTGCGCTGCTTTCAGCTGGAAGTACCATTTGGCCGGCTTGTCCGCATCGTCGATCAGCATCAAGTGAGGATTGTGCTTCAGTCCCCCCGCCTGCATTTCCATGGTGCGGCGATCCTGCTCCACAAATTTCGCAAAAACAAATTTCAGCAATTCGGCGCCAAACGGAAACCAGCGGAAGATATTCCAGACGGCGACGACGTCGATCCGGCATTGGCTGCGGCTGATAGGAGTAACTGTCGTAAGACTGGAGAACCAATACTTCCCGGCTCGGATCGTCTCCGTGCGGATGTTCGGCAAGACGAAATCGATCGAAGTTGTGATTGCATCCGCGTCGGCGTAGAGGCGAAGGAGCTTGTATGGGGCCGAGTTTGAACTGGGAGTATGCGCGCTCATGCGGAAACCGTTGGGAATCGGTTCGAAATTCTTTTGCTTCTCGTGGATGCTCTTCTGCGTCCGCCACCACCAGGCCTGATGGACAAACGGACCGTGCGCGGGATCCATCAGCCCGATGATGCCGTGATCAATGCTGACCGGCATTTCGGCTTGCAGGTAGGCCAACTTATATTTGTCGCTGAACTTCTCGATCTGTGGAGCGCCTTCCGGTGCCTCTGCAGGCTTCGTAAAACCGCTGCCCACCGGTCCGGGATCGGAGATGTAAACCCAAATGAACCCATCCTGCTCCTCGCAGGGGTAGCTGCCAGCGTAGATTCTGTCCACCTTCAAACTCTGATCGTGAGTCAGTGATGGAATCAACTGGCATTGGCCGTTGTGCACATCGAACTGCCACCCGTGGTAAGGGCACTCCAGGTTCTCTCCATCGAATTGGCCGGAATTGAGTGGCATGCCGCGGTGTGGGCATGCGTCCCGGAGTGCGAACGGTTTTCCCTCGCGATCACGGCCGATGACCAATGGGATTTCGAGCAGATTTGCCTTGTAGAGTTGGTTCCCCTGCACGCGATCTCCTGGCAGGGCACGGTACCAGAATCCGGTCAGCATCAATGTGTCGGTGGCTTGTCGTAGGGGAAGGTCGAGTTCTGGCATTGCGGGATTTCTCATTGGCGGATCGAGAGCTTATGCTAGCATCCCGCTTCGGCTTGCGGGCGGTGAAGGGTTACTGTGTGAGCCCTTCGACGGTCTTAAGCTCACCGGCGTGGTCTGAAGTTACGCAGTACCGGTCCAATGCACATGGAATTCATCGGACATTTTCGGCGGCTTACTTCTGGGCAGCGAAATACCTTCATCGCCTGCTTCCTGGGTTGGTCGCTCGATGCATTTGATTTCTTCATCCTGATTCTTTGTGTTAACGCCCTGGCGGCTCACTTTCACGAAAAAGTTTCGGCGATCAGCGAGGCAATTTTCTGGACGTTGGCAATGCGGCCAGTTGGGGCTTTGTTGTTCGGCATGATGGCCGACCGGTTCGGTCGTCGGCCCACGCTCATGTTGAACGTGATTACCTATTCCGGATTCGAGCTGCTCTCTGCATTTGCACCTTCTCTAAAGGTTTTTCTCGTTACGCGTGCTCTGTTTGGAATCGCAATGGGCGGGGAGTGGGGCGTGGGTGCCGCCCTGGCGTTCGAGACGCTTCCGGCGGAGGGTCGTGGATTCTTCTCCGGGCTATTGCAGGAGGGCTATGTAGTGGGATACCTGCTGGCCGCACTCTTATATCGATTTCTGTTTCCTGTGTTTGGCTGGCGGGGAATGTTCGTTGCGGGCGCTTTGCCGGCGATCCTTGCGATCTTTATCCTGACGCGCGTGGAGGAATCGCCCGCTTGGATGGAGGGCCGTGTAGATCGGCGGGCGGGGAGCAGCTGGGGCAAAGATATCCGGTCGAATCTTGCCACATTCGCTTTCCTGGTGATTCTGATGTTCGCTTTCAACTCCTTCAGCCATGGCACCCAGGATTTGTACCCGACGTTCCTCGAGAGAAACATGCATTACGGTCCCCAGACAACGAGCATGATCGTCATGGTCTACAACGTAGGAGCACTGCTCGGCGGAATCGTATTCGGAAACTGGTCGGAGAAAATCGGGAGACGGAAGGCCATCATAATCGCGGCGCTTCTGGCTATTCCGATGATTCCTCTGTGGGCGTTCTCGCATTCAGTCCCGATGTTTGCCGTGGGCGGATTTCTTATGCAATTCATGGTGCAGGGAGCATGGGGAGTAATCCCGGCCCACTTGAATGAACTGTCTCCGCCCGCGGTCAGAGGGACCTTTCCCGGCCTCGCCTATCAATTGGGGAACCTGCTGGCATCGAGAAATGCTTACTATCAATCCCGACTGGCTGAAACCAGGTTTGCAGGAAGGTTTTCTCCCGTACTCGCGGGTACTGTCGTCTTGATTGCGAGCCTTGTCGCTATCGTTACATGGAAAGGCCATGAGCGGCGTGGAACGGATTTGTCAAACATGGGTTGAAGTCGTAACGGTCCTGCCTTAGGGCGGAGGAGCGGGCAGTAGAGAAGAAAGTCCTGCCGCGGCCCAAATCGGTATTTTCGGGGTGTTTAGCACTCGTCACAGACGACAAAGCTTGTTGTCAGGGGGGGATTCCTGTGGTACGGTAGTCAAAATCTCACGCCTTCGTTGATTCAATTCCAAGGTCATACTTGTGGTGAACTGCGCGAATGCGTGCATCTGAGGTAGCGCCACGATGAAGGAAATCATAGATACCGTTCCAGCCGGCGAAGCATCCGAGAGAGAGAATTTCGCGAACCGGAAGCTGATCCGCCCGGTATTGCCTCGCGGAGAAAATCACGGGAACCACAGTCAGATGCCGACACAAACGCAAGAGCGGCGCGATCGACAGGACCGCCACGATCGCGGAGAGCGCAGCGAGCGGCCTTTGATGGCGGGCGCAGGCGCGGGCGCCAAAAAGCCCAGCCCACCAGAACAAACAAACGCCGAGAACTTTTACTATCAGAAGCAGATGCAGTCGCGCACACCGATGGTGGTGGTGCTTCGTGATGGCGAAGAAGTGCACGGCATCATCGAGTGGTACGACCGGAACTGCATCAAGGTAAATCGCGATTCCGGTGAACCGAACCTGATGATCTATAAGCCGGCGATCAAGTACATGTACAAAGAGGGCGAGAATCAGCGGTAATTCCCGCGAGGGATTAGATCAACTCAGCAAGTTGTATCGGACCTTCGCATCGTTTCTTTCCCTGATGGCATCTCAAATTGGGAGGAAGAATGTCTCCCCGTCGTCCACTCTCCCGTAGAAATTTTCTCCAATCAGCCGCACTCGCCTCTGCTGCTTCCGTGATTCCTGCATTGCGGTCGCCACTGTTCCGAAACTACACGAGCGGGATCTTATCCGTGGCCGCCAGCCCCGGTCGGCTGGAAGAATTTGGGTACGCGGATGTCACACTCGCGAGTGATTCCCACGAGGAGCAGCTGCGGCAGACTCACGGCCTGCTCATGGAATTAAGCGAGGACAGCTTATTGAAGCCGTTCCGGCAGATGGTCGGCCAGCCTGCACCGGGTGAAGATTTCGGGGGCTGGTATCAATACGCTCCCGACAGCAAGGATATTTTTGAGCTCGGGTTTGCTCCGGGCGCCACGTTCGGGCAGTGGGTATCAGCGTTGGCGCGCGCCTATGCGATCAATCGCTCTCCCGAAACTCGTGAAAAGATTTTAAGGCTGAATCGCCTTTACGCGAAGACCATCGGTGCCGGAGCGTATGAAAATACGCGCTTCCCCGCTTACAACTACGACAAGCTTGTGTGCGGACTGATTGATTCGCATCAGTATGCCGGCGACCCTGACGCATTGGCGATCCTGCACGAGACCACGAAAACTGCTTTGCCTCATCTGCCGGGCAAGGCAATCGAACACGGACAGGTTTGGCGCGTTGGCAAGGAAAAGGACGAGTCCTATACGTGGGACGAGTCCTACACGATTTCCGAGAACCTTTTCTTGGCGTATCAGCGCGGTGCGGGTGAGGAATACCGCACTCTTGGGCTCCAGTATCTCGATGACACGTACTACGATCCTTTAGCCGAAGGCCGCAGCGATCTTGAAGGGCGACATGCCTACAGTCACGTCAATTCACTGTGCTCGGCGATGCAGGCGTATCTGACTCTGGGTAGCGAAAAGCACTTGCGCGCCGCGAAGAATGGCTTTGACATGATCCTGGCGCAGAGCTTTGCCACCGGAGGATGGGGACCGAATGAGGCACTGCACGCTCCCGGCAGCGAGGAGATCTACAAGAGCCTCACTAGCAGCCATGCCAGCTTCGAGACTCCTTGCGGATCCTATGCCCACTTCAAGCTGACCCGATATCTGCTGCGGGTGACGCGCGAGTCACGATACGGCGACAGCATGGAACGCGTCATGTACAACACCATCCTGGGATCTCTGCCCCTCGAAGCCGATGGCCGCGCCTTTTATTACTCTGATTACAATTTCCGCGGGCGAAAGGTTTACCACGAGCAGAAGTGGCCCTGCTGCTCCGGAACTCTGCCGCAGGTCGCAGCCGATTATCGGATCAACACTTACTTCCGCGACGGGGATGGTGTGTATGTGAACTTGTACATTCCTTCGACCGTTCGGTGGACGCGGGAGGGAGCTGAGATCGAGCTTAAGCAGAAGGGCGGGTATCCGTATGATCCGCAAGTAGCATTGGAGATAAAAACTCCAAAGGATATCGAGTTCGCCGTGAATCTGCGGATCCCCGCTTGGGCCGAACAGGCCTCTGTCCTGGTAAATGGACAGCGGATGCCAGCAGAGCCAGGAACTTTCGCGCGAGTACGGCGCAAGTGGAAAAGTGGCGACCGCATTGAAGTGGAGCTGCCAATGGCGCCACGCCTTGAGGCAATCGATACGCGGCATTCGGATACGGTGGCGCTCATGGTCGGACCGCTGGTGTTATTCGCACTAAGCGATGCTCCTCCTGCGGTCACACGCGCTCAACTTCTAGGCGTGAAGAAGAGTGGGCCTCAAACCTGGCAAGTTCAGACCGCGAACGGGACCATGAAGTTGCTTCCGTTTACAGCGATCGGAGATCAAAGTTATACGACGTACCTGAGGCTGGGCTGAGGGAACTCATACGCAGACGAAAACGGTAGCGACACCGTATCCCTCTTCTCTGTCAACGACAATCTATAGCTTCGGCAGCACAATTCCCTTCTGCGCCTGATATTTACCCTTACGGTCGGCGTAGCTCGTTTCACAGACCTCATCAGACTGGAAAAACAGAATCTGGCACAGCCCTTCGTTGGCATAAATACGGGCAGGAAGCGGGGTGGTGTTGGAGATCTCCAACGTAACGAACCCCTCCCATTCGGGCTCGAAAGGCGTAACATTCACGATGATGCCGCAGCGGGCGTAGGTGCTCTTGCCCACGCAGATCGTCAAGACATCTCGTGGGATTTTGAAGTATTCGACCGAGCGCGCCAACGCGAAAGAGTTGGGAGGCACAATGCAGATGTCGGTTGTGATGTTTACAAAAGACTTCTCATCGAAACGCTTTGGGTCGACCAGCGCATTATTGACGTTGGTAAAGATCTTGAACTCATCGGCCACGCGTAAATCATAGCCATACGACGAAAGACCATAAGAAATCACGCCCTCGCGTACCTGCTTCTCCGAGAAGGGATTGATCATGTCGTGTTCCAGGGCCATCTTGCGAATCCAGCGATCGCTTTTGGGCATGCGACTCCTTGGGATTTAGTAATTCAATAATTTTGTAATTTAGTAATTTCAAAGCAATCAGGCAGGGTTAAGGTCCTGCGGCGCAAAGTGAAAAATTGCCCGATCACTAAATTACTCAATGCTGGCTGGTGTGTTTGTCAGTTTACGGGAATGGTGCTGGTGTTGACAATCTCCCTTATCCCCCTTAGCATCAATAACTTGAACGACAATCCAAACCCTGCACCCGGGAGCCCCTTGTGATCAAGCTCGACATCATCAACGAAGTCGTCGCCAAAACCGGCATCACCAAGACCAAGGCCGAATTGGCCGTAGAAACTGTGTTTGAGAGCATGAAGCAGGCACTGGCACGCGGCAATCGCATTGAACTGCGGGGATTTGGGGTATTTAACGTCCGTCCTCGGAAGACCGGGATCGGGCGCAACCCGCGTACCGGAGCCGAAGTTTCGATTCCTCCGGGGCGGGCCGTTCGCTTCAAGCCGGGAAAGGAATTGCAGTCGATCGATTAGCCGACCTTGGCCGCTGTCGCGTTCTTGAGTTCGAAATAGAACCAGCCGAGAGGTTTCCCACCAGGACCGCCGCCGGGGACTGTCCTTACCTGGCATTTTCTCTCGTAGTAGCATCGAAGCATAGCGTAACGCTGCGACGGACTTGACGACCGCATGGCCGACCCGAACTCTCCGACTACGTCTTCGACCATCCAGTACCTCTATCGCTTACGGATGCCCGAAGGCCCTCCGCCGCGGCAGCGATATTGGCTGCACGCCCTTCTACTTCTGGCAACATGCTTCACGACATTAGTCGTGGGGGCTCGGATGGAATTCAATTTTCTGCACGACCTACCACTATTTACGGTCGGCGACGATTACCTGCCGTTTTTCCCGCTTAAATGGGTGTTACACCAGCCGTCACGGCTTTTTCTTGGAATTCCGTTCTCAGCGACGCTACTGACCGTTTTGGTGGCGCATGAAATGGGACACTACCTCTACTGCCGCTTCTATGATGTGCGTGCGACGCTGCCATTCTTTATTCCGGCCCCGACGCTGATCGGCACGTTAGGTGCTGTGATTCGGATCAAAGGACGCATCCGTTCAAGGGCAGCGCTATTTGATATCGGGATTGCTGGACCGATTGCGGGATTTGTGGTGGCCTGCCTTTTTCTGGCGATCGCGCTGAGCCTTTCAAAACCACTAACGGCTGCGGTCGGGCCTTCCGATATCCGAGTCGGGTTTCCGCAGATCTTTTACTTGGTACAGCGGTTCTTGAGAACCATCGTCCCCGGAAGTCCCGTTGCTTTTCTCCCGTTGCGGAGAATTTACCTGCATCCCATGGGCATCGCGGCATGGGTTGGGATGTATGCGACAGCGCTTAACCTTCTGCCCAGCAGCCAACTGGATGGCGGACACATCGTGTATGCTCTGGTGCCGCGAGCCCATCGAGCGATCTCGTGGCTAACCGTATTAGCTCTCGCGTACCTGGGCCGGCTGAATTTAGTCTGGTGGTTCTGGGCAGGCGTCATCACCGTCATGAACCTGCTGACATATCGTCAAAAGCAGGCGCCGGATGATCCTCCTATTCCCGCCAATCGGTGGGTTTGGGCTGTCGTTGCGGCTCTCATGCTGGCGCTTACACTGACGCTTTCTCCGTTCCAGCCCACATAGGGACGTCGATCTTCTGGGCAAATTCCGGGGCGGCATCACATCAGCCAAAGTGCGTCTACATCAACGACAACTTGTGTGCGTGGGATCTTCTTCTGGGCGGCGTACGTCAGCATCGCGCGCAGTGTATTGTTAAGTTTTTCGCGGCTGGGTGATTTCAGTACAAAATGGTAACGATAATCGCGCTTGAGACGCAGGATGGGTGCCGCGGCAGGCCCGAGCACACGGACGCCCTCGTGCCGGGTCGCCTCGAACCATTTTCCCAACTGTCCAGACCATTGCAGCGCTTCTTCCAATTCATCGCTACGTACAACTACATTTGCCAGCGCGGAGTACGGCGGGTAGTGCATCCAACTGCGGAAGCGAAGCTCCTTCTCGTAAAAGCCTACAAAATCATGGCGCGCGGCGTACTGCACTGCGTAGTGATCCTGAAAATACGTTTGCAGGATGACTTTGCCGGGAGATTGTCCGCGTCCTGCGCGTCCGGCTACCTGCGTCAGCAATTGAAAAGTTCGTTCCGCAGCCCGGAAATCAGGCAGCCCGAGAGCGACATCGGCCCCGACAACGCCCACGAGAGTAACACCGTGAATGTCGTGGCCTTTGGCAATCATCTGCGTGCCGACCACCAGGTCGAGTTCGCCTTCGTTCAGCGCGTTTAACGTGCGCTCAAAATCCTCGTGTCCCCGAACGGTGTCACGATCGAGGCGGGCGATCCGAGCCTGCGGAAACATTCCGTGCAGCAATTCTTCCAGCTTTTCCGAGCCGGTTCCGAGAAAATAAACATACTCGCTGCCGCAATGCACGCAGGCTTTTGGAACCGGGGCGATGTATCCACAGTAGTGACACACCATCTTATGCTCGCGCTTGTGATGGGTGAGAGCGATAGCACAGTTGCTGCATTCCAGCTTCTTCCCGCACGTCCGGCAAAGAGCGACGGGGGAATATCCACGACGATTCAGAAGAACCATCACCTGCTCTTTGCGCTCAAAGCGCTCCCTGATCTCAGCGGCAAGCTTGCGCGAGAGTACCTGTTCCTGGCCAGTCTCCTGATATTCCAGACGCATGTCGACGATTTCAACCTCTGGCAAGGGCCGCTTCTCAACGCGATCGGGAAGCTCAATCAGCATGTACTTGTTTTTCTTTGCATTGAAATAAGACTCAAGCGATGGCGTCGCAGACCCGAGCACAACAGCTGCATTCGTCATCTTGGCGCGCATCACCGCTACATCGCGCGCATGGTAGCGCGGCGTTTCTTCCTGTTTGTAGGAGGAGTCGTGTTCTTCGTCAACGATGATCAAGGCCAGATCGGCGACAGGAGCAAAGACCGCAGAGCGTGTGCCCACGACCATGCGGGCGTCCCCGCGCTTGATGCGGTGCCACTGTTCGGCGCGTTCGCGATCAGAAAGCGCAGAATGTAAGATCGCGACTTCGTCGCCGAAAATCTGATGCAGGTCAGCAGCAACCGCAGGCGTCAGGCCTATTTCCGGGACAAGCAGAATCGCAGAGCGGCCGGAATCCAGAACAGCGCGCATTCCGGCCAAGTAAACAGCTGTCTTCCCTGAACCGGTAACACCGTGCAGCAGCATGCCGGAAAACTTCCGAGCGCTCACAGCATTGCGCAAGCTTCCAAGCGCGGATTGTTGCGAACTCGTGAAGACAAAATCGAAGGGAGACGGCCGAGGAGTAGCCCGGGAGACGGTAAAGTCAGCCGGCTCTTCGCGGAATTCGACCAGCCCGCGGCGAACCAGCGTGCTCAGGGTGGATCGAGGAATCTCTGGCAGCAGTAGGGCATCCAGGGGTAAGCGCCCTCCCGAAGCGGCCAACGTATCGACCAAAGTTCGTTGATTGGCGTTCAGCTTTCCTTCCGCTGAACGCAGTACCGCAATCTTGACGGTGCGAGAGGCGTCCTGGGGTACAGAAATGTCTTCGCGCGCAATCCAGCCCTTGCGGACCATTCCACCCAGAATCGCCCGAGAGACCCCGGTGGCTGATCGTAGTGTTGGTTCACGGACAAGCGATGGACTCTCAGATAGAACTAATTCGTCCGCCGCCTCGGAAGAACTCGGCACTCCGTTGTGGGCTTCGATGTCGGCAGCATGAGTGGCGAGGTAGTCCAGAACGCGGAATTCAACTGCTTGTTCTTCGGGCGTGCGGCGCGATCGGGCAGAAGAACCCGTCGCTCCCGCAAGGTGCAGAGCGCGGTGGCCTTCATCGGTGATGCGGTAGCCTATCGATCGTTTGATCTCCGCATTAAGGGGTAGCATGGACCGGAAGACTTCGCCGATAGGTGCAAGGTAGTAATCAGCAATCCACTGCGCGAGTCGCAGTAGGGTCGCGTCAAGCACAGGAGCCGCGTCAAGCATTGCAAGCACCGACTTGGCGGCGACCGATGGCTTGCGATCATGGAGATCGACGACGATGCCTGTCATCCTTTGCTGCCGAAAGGGGACCAGTACCCTTCCACCGACGACCGGCGCCATGCCCGACGGGACGCGATAGGTAAACGCCATATCGAGCGGCAGCGCGAGGGCGACGTCGCAAAATTCGGGCATCGAATGCAAGGATAAATCAGCGGGAGGTGTGCAAGGCTGGCGCCTGGCTGAGGCTACCTCTGATCGCGCTCGAAGACCTCAATCGGGCGGGGCCGGACTGGAGGAAAAGTCCGAACTTGCTGAATGGGGACTCGATTGCGCACCCAGAGCGCAGGCACGACGACAACTGATCCGCCCCGAGCAACGAAGGGGCTTCTATTCGCTCTTCGCCGGCGGCTTCAATCCCAGATACTTCATAACCATTTGCAGGTCTTTCCAAGCCTCGCCTTTCTGCCGCGGATCGCGGAGAAGAAATGCCGGGTGATAGGTCACGGCAAGTTTGGCTCCCTGCCAGTTCGGATCGCTGCTGCGGGCTCCAGCGGGCATGAAATCGTAAAAACGGCCGCGCAGCTCGGACATCGGCGCATTCATCGCAAGCAGATTCCTTGCGGCTACCGCGCCCAGAGCCACAACCACTTTCGGTTTGATTGCCGCGATCTGGCGCATCAAGAACGGCGAGCAAGTTTCACACTCTTCGCGCTCCGGAGTGCGATTGCCCGGCGGGCGGCATTTCACGACGTTTGCGATGTAGATCTCTTCCCTCTTCAGGCCCATCGCCTTAATCATGTTGTTGAGCAGTTGTCCGGCGCGACCGACGAAAGGCTCTCCTTGGGCGTCTTCATCGGCACCCGGACCCTCCCCGACGAACATCAGTTCCGCTCGCGGATTGCCGACGCCAAAAACTATCTGCTTCCGACCCTGTTTGTGTAGTGGACAGCGAGTACAGTCTCCCAAGTCTTCGCGAATCAACTTGAGCGCGGCAACCGGGTCCGTTACCTTTTGCTCGGGTCTTGAGATCAGCACTTCAAAAATACTTTCTTCTACAGCGGCCGCTCCTGCGGCAGCCTTTTTCGCTGGCATTTCTTCTCGCATTTCTGGCTGGACTTGTAGGCCGGGCGATTGCACTGCATCCGCAACCCGCCGGTAAAAATCATAGATGCCGAGTTCGTGGTAATACCGCATACGCTCGGCGAGAGCCTGACGCACTCCTGGATCCAGAGTGAAAGGCATGGATTGGCCCATTATACCGTGTGCACCAGCGAGCTCTCGCTGGCGGCGAGCCTGTCCATGAGGGCCAAGAATTTTAGGGAAAGTCAGGTGGTGACAGAAGATTTGCGCTGACGTGTTCGGACGATCTGGTCGAGAACACTTTTCGCAACCTCAGCCTTGGTGGCCTCGGGTACATCGAGTACCTCATCATGAGTGATGATCGTCACGGCATTGCGCTCGGAATCGAACCCGATCCCTTCGCGCGAAACATCATTCACGACGATGGCATCGAGATTCTTGGAGAGCAGCTTCTGCCGGGCATTCTCGAGAACATTTTCAGTTTCAGCGGCAAAACCGACGATGATCTGTGAAGTTTTCCGTGAGGAAATCTCTTTCAAAATGTCCGATGTGGCTTCGAGATCCAGATGAATCGGCCCCTTCCGTTTCAATTTCTGCGGAGCGACTATTTTGGGCCGGTAGTCGGAAACGGCAGCCGCCTTGATGACGATCGTCGACTCGGGAAGCCGACTAAGCACTGCTTCGCGCATCTGCTCGGAAGACTCAACCTGCATCACTTCCGCCGCCTCCGGAGGCGTCAGTGAGGTCGGCCCGGTGACCAGCAGAACGCGGGCACCACGACGCACGGCGACTTCTGCAAGGGCGTAGCCCATGCGTCCGCTTGAACGGTTGGTGAGATAGCGAACCGGATCAATCTTCTCGCGTGTTGGACCGGCCGTGATCAACACGGTTTCGCCTGCCAGATCCTGTTTGATGCCGAGTGTTTCGAGAACTGCCTTTACGATCGCCTCGTTTTCCGCCAGGCGACCGGCCCCGATCATGCCACAAGCCAGGTAGCCTGAATCTGGTTCAACGACTCGGACACCGCGCCCGCGAAGGATTTCGAGATTCGATTGGGTCGCGGGGTGGCTCCACATATTCACGTTCATCGCTGGGGCCACAACGACGGGAGCCTTCGTTGCCAGATAAAGCGTGGTCAGGAAGTCGCTGGCGATGCCTTGGGCAAAGTGCGCGAGAATGTCGGCCGTTGCGGGCGCAACCAGTAGCGCATCGATAGATTGCGCAACGGCAATATGTTCAATGGCAGATTCGACATTCGGTTGGTGTTCTTCACCTGCCGAGAACATCCCGGTAATAACCTTCTCGCCCGAGAGCGCCGCGAAGGTGAGCGGCCGCACAAATTGCTGGGCGGCACGGGTCATGATGACCTGCACCTGAAAGCCGCGGTCCTGGAGGAGGCGGACGATTTCAGCGGCCTTATAGGCTGCGATGCCGCCGGTAACGCCGAGTGCAATCTTCATGACTGTTGAAGTGATTTCTGATCGCAGATTACAACTGCCACAGCAGTATAAAAAGCTTTGCAACCAACAATCACGAAATCAACAATACTGCTTCAATCCTGGCCAAGCGCTTTATCGAGCGTCTCTCCGGCCTGCTCGGCAGCAGTGCGATTGTCAGGGATTTCCCACTTCACTTTTCCCGCACGAATTTCATCCTGAGCGATGCGGCAAGGCTTGCGGGAGTTGGTATCGACTACCGGTGGCGCACCGGATTGAAGCTGGCGGGCGCGGCGAGCCGCCACGAGAATATACCGGTAGTTGCTGTCGAAGCCTTCGATCAACTTCATTGGGACTTCCCCCTTCAAAACCGATTTGTTGAGGTCTAGCCAGTGCCGAGCTATCGATAACCAGGTTGTTGCGCCGAACACGTTCGAATCTGTCAACCAGGCGCGAAAAGCGTTTCCCGCTCCAACACCCCTTTTCCGGGGCATAAGAATGATACCGCGAAAACTAGCCTTGTGCCGGGGGTGGTGACTTTCGGAATGAGTCCAAAATTGGACGTATCTTTTCCTGTACGTTAGCAAGCCGGAGGCGGTCGGCTCGCTCAACAATCGCACGCTCCTGCTCCGACAAGGACCGCTCCACACGACGCAGCCGCTCGGAGAGCAGAATCGCTTCGAGCCTCTCGATCGATTTTTCCAGCCGGTCGTTAATCAAAACATAGTTGTAGCGATCGTACTTTTCAATCTCACGACTGGCCGTGTCCAAACGTCGTTGTATGGTCTGATCATCATTCTCACCGCGCTTTCGCAAACGCCAATCCAGCTCTTTCTTGTCAGGCGGAAGAATGAAGATGCTGACGGCATCGGGCTGCCGCTGGTGGATTTGCGCCGCGCCCTGGACATCGATGTCAAGCAGGAGGTCAGTTCCCTTTCGTTCTGCTTCTCTCAAGTACCGGCGGGCGGTCCCGTAGTAATTCCCGTCGAATTCGGCATGCTCGAGGAACTCATTGTCGTGAACCATGCGCTCGAATTCTTCGCGGGTCACGAAGTGGTACTGCTTTCCATCTTGTTCGCTGCCACGCCGGGCCCGAGTGGTGTACGAAATGGAAAAGTCTAGATTAGGAACCAATTTGACGACTTCATTAACCAGGGTGGACTTCCCGGAGCCGGACGGAGCCGAGATGATGTAGACGATGGGCTTGCGGGGTGCGCTCATTCCAGGTTTTGAACCTGCTCGCGGGCTTTTTCAATTTCCGCCTTCATCGCCAGCCCGGCTTCCGTGATTTTCAGGGCCTCACCGGCGAGGCCGGAAGTCTTCGAAAGCAGTGTGTTGGCCTCGCGATTCATCTCCTGCAAGAGAAAATCCAGTTTCTTTCCCACCTCGCCGCCGCGATCAAGCAAGCCGAGAAAGTGCTGCACGTGCGTTTCAAGCCGCACAATCTCTTCCTGAATATCGCTGCGGTCCACGAGCAAAGCGGCTTCCTGCAGGGCCCGTTCCTTGTCGATGCTGGCCCCCAGTAATTCCTGCAACCGCGATTGCAGACGCTCGCTATAGTTTTGGAGGACAGCGCGCCGGTGCTGCTGAACGGTTCTTCCTGCCTCGACCAGGTGCGCCATGCGCTCCCGCAGCTCGCGCGCGATTCCCCGGCCTTCTTCCTCCCGCATCTGATTCAGGCGATCGAGGGCGTCCCCAATCTTTGCCATTACAGCGGTCTCTATTTCAACGTCGGCGGCGTCGCTTGCAGATTCGAGTGCACCCGGGATGCGCAGAATCGCATTCAAATCAGGGTCGCTGCTTAGGGAGAATTCGGCAGAAGCTGCCCGGAAGGCACCAATGTACCCTCCGACGATTTGGCGGTTGAGGGAAAATGTCGAGCTCGCCACGCGCTCGAGCGCCAGCGTCACCTCGACGTGGCCCCTCGCCATTTTCTCCTTCAGCAAACGGCGGAGTTGCATTTCCAGGGAATCAGTTCCCGAGGGCAACCGGAAATGGAGATCAAGAAACCGATGATTAACGGATTTCAGAGACAGCGAAAAGGCTACCTGGCCTTCCGATGATCCCATTCCCGAAGCTGCGGATGCCGCCGTCCCGTTCGAATGCCGGATTTCTCCTTTCACCTGAGCAAACCCGGTCATGGAGCGAATAGACATATTCTCAAGCCCTCTCCGCTTCAACGACTGCCTTCTGCATTTCCATAGCTGCGAACTGCAACTCGTAGAGTCGCCGGTAGGTGCCTAGTTTCTGCATCAGATCCTCGTGAGCGCCCACATCGGCAATCGTCCCATTTTCGATGACGACAATTCGATCGGCGCGACGCACGGTGGAAAGGCGGTGAGCGATCACGAAGACCGTGCGCCCGGTCATCAAGTTATGCAGCGCCGACTGCACCAGGGCTTCCGACTCGCTATCAAGCGCAGATGTCGCCTCGTCAAGGATAAGAATGGGGGCATTTTTCAATAGCGCACGGGCAATGGCAAGCCTCTGGCGCTCCCCGCCAGAAAGAAGCACGCCACGTTCCCCGATGACGGTATCGTATCCCGAAGGGAGAGCGAGAATGAACTCATGCGCAAGCGCGGCACGCGCCGCGGCCTCAACATCCTTCATGGAAACATTAGGCTGTCCGTACGCGATGTTGTTGCGAACCGTGTCGTTGAACAGCACGGTTTCCTGCGTGACGATTCCAACCTGGGCGCGCAAAGACGCTAAAGTAAGATCGCGGACATCGTGCCCGTCGATGAGAAGGCGACCTCCAGTAACATCGAAGAATCTCGGGATGAGATGAACCAGCGTGCTCTTGCCTGCGCCGCTTGAGCCCACAATGGCGAGCACCTCTCCGCGACGGACTTCGAGATCGATGTCGTGCAGGACTTCACGGGGCTGCTCTTCTCCGGTCTCTGCATAATTGAAGTGAACGTGATCGAACCGAACGCTCGTGGAGAAATGGGCCAGGTTTTTCGCCCGCGGCTTCTCGCGAACGTCGTCCTCAATATCCATAAACTTGAAAATTTCCGACGAGGCACCCAACGCCTGCTGGAAGCTGTTGTAGAAGAGAGCGAACTTGCGGACCGGATTGTAGAGGCTGAAGACCGCAGTAATGAAGGCCACGAACACGCCGGGCGTCATCTGGTTGTGGGCGATGCGGTCGCGACCGAGCAGGAGCAACATGGCGATACCGATGACACCGAAGACATCCATGAGAGGAGAGCTGATTGCCGTCGCAGCCACCGATCGAAGGTTGGCCCGGAATAGCCGGCGGGCCGCATTACGGAAGCGGGAGATCTCCCAGTTCTCAGTGCTAAATGCCTTCACGATGCGGTTGCCCGTAATGGTCTCGTGCAGGATGTTCTGAATTTCGGCTAGTTTGTCCTGACCGTGACGCGTGGTGTGCCGTACGCGCGAACCGATTTTGCGCGAAGAGTAGATGATGATCGGGACGAACAGCAAGAGCACCCAGGCCAGGTTCCCACCGAGCATCGCGACGACGACGGCAACAGAAACGAACGTAAAAAATTGCTGCAGGAGTTCCGACAGGACCGTTGACATCGCGAACTGGACCCGTTCGATGTCGCTGACGATCGTGGAGAGAAGGGTCCCGGTGGTGTGCTTGGAAAAAAAAGCTGCCGAGCGCCGGAGGAGGGCTGTGTAGAGGTCGTCCCGCAGATCGGTGATCATGCCAAATCCGGCATGATTTACCAGGTATGTGCCGGAGTAGTCGCATATACCTTTCAGGATGGTTGAGGCCACTAGTGCAAAGGCGACGATATTCCAGGCATTGGTAAAGTGCGACGGGACGAACTGCTGGAGATAAATAACATGGTGCGTGAAGGGGAGGGCAAAGAGCTGAATCTCCCTCGATCCGGTAGAGGGATTCAGGACTCGGTCAAAAACTGGCCGTACCAGCAGATACTTAAACGCATCCAGCGCACCCACCGCGGCCATAAGAAGGACCGAAGACAGAATCTGCCACCAGTACGGCAGGGCGTAGCGGATGAGCCGCATCAGTTGGCGCATGGCCCTCCGGTGCGCGGCAGGCCGCAATGGCTTGCTGGCGGACGAATCTGCATGGATGCAAGATTATTTTACTTGAGTCTCCCGCCGGGAATATGACGTTTCAGCTTCCGGGAGAGCCGAATCCTGCAGATAGACCTGCCTACTTGGGGCTATCCCGGTGAATGATTTTCACGCGGTATCCGGCCCGGCGCAGGTGCTTCCCGACGTCTTCGGCGATCATGACCGAGCGATGTTGCCCCCCGGTGCAGCCGAAAGCGATAGTTAGGTAGTTCTTCCCTTCATTGATGTAGTGCGGCAAGAGATAAACGAGCAGATCGGAAATCCGAGAAATGAACTCCTGGGTTTGCGGAAACGAGCGGATGTATTTCGCGACCCTGGGATGTCGTCCCGTAAACGGTCGGAATTGCGGAACGAAGTGGGGGTTCGGAAGAAAACGTACGTCGAAGACGAGATCGGCATCTTCGGGCACACCCTGCCGGAAGCCAAAACTCACGCAGGAAACCAGAATGCTCTTTTCCTGAGACTTCTCATGGAAGGTCTCGTTGATATGAGCCCGTAACTCATGAACGTTGAACTTTGAGGTATCGATGACGAAATCGGACAGCCGCCGGATCGTCCCTAGATGGCGTCTCTCGGCTTTGAGCGATGCCTTCACAGGGGCGTCAGTACCCAACGGATGTGGGCGCCTCGTCTCGCTGAACCGGCGCAGAAGAACCGAGTCCGATGCCTCGAGAAAGACCACTTTGGTCGGGATCATGCGCCGCACAGACTTCAGGATCGCGGGCAGTTTGTCCAGCCGCGAGCCCTCGCGCACATCCACCACAAGGGCAGTTCTCCGAATCTCGCTCGACTGCACGGCCAGTTCCGCGAATTCCGGGATCAGCTGGACAGGAAGATTGTCCACGCAGTAATAACCAAGATCCTCAAAAGCCTTCAGCACAGAGGCTTTTCCCGAGCCGCTCATCCCGGTGATGATGACCAGCTCCGGGGACTGCTTGCCATCATGGGGCTTATCCTGGCGGTGCCTTGGCAGAGGCACAGATCGGGAAGAGCGCGGACGCTTCATAAATTGGATAGTAGCACTCGTGGAAGGTTCCGGATTGATTGCAACTGAGGTTCGCATGTCCCAGACGCGATTCGCTTCGGGTAGAAACTGCAGAGGCAGCACGCACTCATGTCGCATTTCACCCCAAGGGAGGCGCAGCAGAAATCTCAATTCCTCGTTGTCTCCAAGAGGCGCTGGCCTGTAATCTATGGCGTCATGAAAAAGTTTGAAGACCTGACGGAACGGGAAGTTTTGGCGCTCGCGATTTCGCTTGAGGAGGAGGACGAGCGCGTCTACGCCGATTTCGCCGATGGCTTGCGCCAGGATTACCCGGCGACCGCCTCAATGTTCCTCGGAATGCGTGAGGAAGAGTCGGAGCATCGGCGCCGGCTTATTGAGCTATTTCGTCAGAAATTTGGTGAACACATTCCGTTGATCCGGCGCCAGGATGTTCGCGGATTCGTGGAGCGACCGGCGTTGTGGCTGGTGCGTCCGTTGCGGATCGAGGCCGTGCGCAAAGAAGCGTCGACGATGGAAGTGGAGACTCGGCTCTTCTACGAAAAAGCGTCGGCACGCACGCAAGATGCGAGTATCCGGCAATTGCTGGACGATTTGGCCAACGAGGAACGCTCTCACGAGAGCCGGGCGCAGGAACTTGATAAGCAGAAGCTTCCCGATAACGTCAAACAGGATGAGGAGATTGCGCAGCGCCGGCTCTTTGTCTTGCAGATTGTTCAGCCTGGCCTGGCAGGCCTCATGGATGGTTCCGTTTCAACGTTGGCTCCCGTATTTGCGGCCGCGTTGGCCACGCATGATAGCTGGAAGACGTTTCTTGTTGGGCTAGCAGCGTCCATCGGAGCAGGCATCAGCATGGGATTTGCCGAGGCCCTCTCGGACGACGGCAGCCTCACCGGGCGGGGACATCCGTGGGTCCGCGGTATCATTTGTGGAGCAATGACCGCTGTGGGCGGGATCGGGCACACGTTACCATTTCTGGTGAAGGATTTTCGGCTGGCCTTCTGGGCTGCCGGCGCGATTGTGGTCGCCGAGTTGGCCACGATTACCTGGATCCGCAAGCGCTACATGGATACTCCATGGCTAACAGCGGCAGTCCAGGTGGGTATTGGCGGAGCGTTGGTCTTCGTCACCGGCGTGCTGATTGGTAGCTCATGACAGGCACTGTTGATTGATGATTTCTTGATTGTTGATTGGGCGCCACGATCACAGGACCGATTCAAGAGGCAATCATGCAATTAACAATCGCCAATTCGTTTTAAGGTTGCGTGTCGAGCGGGTGCGTCGACTTCTCGTAGAATTCGTTTTGCATCTTGAGGCTGACATCATCGCCTTTCACCCCACGGATCGCTTTTACCACGGCACCAATCCACCATTTCATCTGGAAATCCCCGAGTTCCTTCGTCGCGGCTGATCCATCGCCGGAGTAGTGGAAGGGGAACCGCGTATACCACCAGATCCCGGTGTAAACGTCGTCCGGAAGCTTCTGGCGGGCCTGATCAGCGCCGGATTCGCTGGCGGCGCGGTCCGGATGAACCAGGTCCGGGCGGGCGACCATCATTTTTGAGGTTTCGCTCTCACCTGCATGCATATCGATTTTGGATTTTTTGGGCGGACCGCCTTCATGGGGGCTCCGCTCGTCTAAAACATAGACTACGTAATCATGTGGTTTATCGAGTTGAGACTGAGCGAAATAGGGCAAAAGATGTTCATTACCGCCGTGGCCATTGATGATCAAGATTTTCTTACAGCCGTTGCGGGCCATCTCGTCCGTGGTTTCCTGCAGGAGCGCCAGTTGCATGCTTCGGCTGTAGGCCATCGTTCCGGGTTCATGTTTGGCTTCGGCGATCTGTCCGAAGTAGTATTCGGGGAAAACCACCGCGTATTCTTCTTCGGCGGCGTGAAGCGCTGCGTAGCGGACGTCGAGCAGGTCCGTGCCAAGCGGGAGGTGTGGGCCATGCTTTTCGAGGATTCCGAAAGGGAGTAAACAGGTTCCTTGAGAGCGCCGGATCCCTTCCCGGAAATCGGCAGCCGTCAGTTCTTCCCAATGGACGGAGAGCTTGGCTTTCGCTGAATCACCCTGAGCAGGCGCGACAGATGGATTCAAGAGGCTAAAGATCAGGAGGAAGATTGAGACAGAGAATGTGCGGATTCCGTGGGTGATCATGACGGCTCTCCCGCGGCGGATTTTAACATGCGGTTGATTATTGAAACGTGTGAATAGCGAAGAATTCCGGCATGAAACCGCACCCAAACCAACAACTTAGTCCGCCCCTTCGTGTTTTACGCTCTTAAGATCGAGCGACAGAAGGAGACATGGATTGTTCCAAAGAAACTGGATAGTCGGAGGAGTAATCCTTGGGCTGGCGGCAGCATTGGCGTCAGCGCAGGAGTTGGTAAACATTCCACGCGCCGACAGAGCTGAAACACCCGTGCGCGTGTTTTCTCCGCAGGCGATCGGATGCGCCCCGCTGGCGCTGATTTCTCCGGGCGCCGGAGGAAGCGAAAACGGCTACAAATATCTCGCTTCGGCCCTAGCCGACGACGGCTGGCGTGCCATTGTGATGGGACACAGAGAGAGCGGCAGCGCGGCTCTTCGGTCGGACATGCGCGATGCCGGGGGTATCAAGAAAGGCCTGCAGGAACTGGTCAATGATCCGGCCGCGTACAATGCTCGGCTCATGGATATTGCCGCGACGCTCAAATGGGCACAATCTAGTTGCAAGGCGCCATTCGCCGCGCTGCTGGGACACTCGATGGGCGCGCGAACGGTGATGGTGGAAGCTGGAGCGGGCAATACTCTTGGCGTCAAAGGGCTAGACCGGTTCGACGCATACATCGCACTTTCACCTGATGGTCCGGGCCCGATGTTTCCGAAAGATGCCTGGAACGGAATCAGGAAGCCGATGCTGATTCTTACCGGCACGCGAGATAAATCTCTCGATGGAGACTGGAAAACCCGAACGATTCCCTACGACGGTCTTCCAACTGGGTGCAAGTGGCTGGGCGTAATCGACGGGGCAACCCACATGAATTTCGCTGGAGTTGGATTCACCGGATCAACCGATAAGCTTACCCTGCTGGAAACGAAAGCGTTCCTGGATGGCCTGCGTGGCGGAAAGTGCGGAACCCCGGTGGAGGCAAAGGGAATTACGTTGAAGAACAAGTGAGCAAGAAAACAGCGGCCCGATAATTCCGGGCCGCCGGACAGCCGAGGCTCCCGTCCCTACAAGCCTCTGGTTTCACCCTTACGGAACCTCGATTAGCTGCATCTTGCCGTCTTTGGCGCGGTGCAGCACCATCACTTTTCCCTTCGGATCACGGAATACGAAAACATCGCGATCCTTAAAATGGGCTTCCTTGATCGCTTCTTCGAGCGTCATGGGACGCATGGCGACCGAATCGTCGGATCGAACCAAGTGCACCTCGGTCGTTCTCGCTACCGCCGGGTATTTGTGCACGACGACGGGCACGGCAGTCGTTTCGGTTAAACCTACCGCTGTCTGCACTTCTTCGAGCGCTGAATGCCCGTTCCACTTCTTCACTTCTTCACTCTTTCGCGCAGAACGCTTCTTGCTCTCCCACTTCGTCTTGTACTTGATCGCCTGCTTTTCCAGGTGACCCAGCGCTTCATTCACAGCAATGGTCATGTCCTTGGCCTGGGCCAGGCCAACCAGTGGTCCGTTGCGGGGGCTTATAGTAATTTCTGCTTTATGACGGTGCTTTTCGACTGCAAGAATGACCTTAGTTTCAAACTTGTCGCCCAGGATTTTGCGAATTTTAGCGAGGCCAGTTTCGACTTCTTTGCGGATGTGGGATGTAACTTCGTAGTGTCTTCCAGTGTATTCCACGTTCATGAGCGCCCCTCCCTGAGAAAAATCGTGTGTGAGACAAATTGGGCACCACATTCAAAAGAAATTTGTCATTGGGAAATTCGGTAATTTGAAAATCGGGATGATAGGAGCTGAAATTGCGCAATTACCCGACTACAAAATTACCAAATCTTATTTCTTGACCCGGCGCTGATGCGTGCTCGGGATGCGCATGTCTTCGCGGTATTTGGCGACCGTGCGGCGAGTTACCTGGATTCCCTGGGATTGCAGAATCCGGGTGATCTGCTCATCGGTCAACGGGCGGCTGGGATCTTCTTCATCGATCAGTTTCTTGACCCGGCGCTTGAGGATAAGCAGCGATGTATTGCCGCCCTCCGGACCTTGCACGCTCTCGCTGAAGAAATATCGCAGCTCGAATACGCCCTGTGGCGTGTGGGCGTACTTGTTGGCAACGGCACGGCTAACCGTAGAAGGATGCACGCCGATTTCTTCGGCCACCTCCTTGATCATCATGGGTTTCAGGTGATCGATGCCTAGTTCGAGGAACTCCTGCTGGCGCGCTACGATCGAGTAGCAGACCTTTGTGATGGTCTGCTTGCGCTGTTCGATGTTCTTGATGAGCTGGATGGCGCTTTTGTAGCGCTCTTTGACATAGTCCCGTGTGTTTTTGTCGTTGGAACCGTCACGGGTCACAAGCTTCTTGTATGCAGGATTAAGTCGAAGCTGCGGCAGATCCTCGTCATTCATGATGACCAGCCATTCGTCGCCATGCTTCACAAAAGCGACGTCGGGCTCGATAAGCCGCGCCTGCACCTTGTTGTACTGCAGACCGGGACGCGGGTCGAGCGTTCTGATGTAATTTAACGCCTGCTCCACCGCTTCCAGGGGACGGCCAATCGCCTTGGCGATCTCTTTGTGCCGTTTGCCCTGGATGTCGCGCAAATGCTGGTCGACGACTGCGATTGCGTCCTGCAATAGCTGGGCAGTTCCATTGCCGTTCTTGCTGGCTGCCAACTGAGCCTGGTGATAGCGGAGCTGGCAAAGCAGGCACTCGCGAAGATCGCGGCAACCAACGCCCGGAGGATCAAGCTGGCGTACCACGTCCAGCGCTTCCTTCAGATCCGTAGCGCTGAACCTGGCTTTAAAGACCGGAGCAGGCGCCGGTTCTGGGGCAGGGGCAACCGCTGCAGCGGTTTCTCCTGAACGCGATGAGAACAATACCTCTGCGGGAGCTGCAACTTCGGGAACATATGAACTGGCTCGCACATCCGTCTCATGCGCGCCTGATGCGATCCCGCCAACCGAGACTTCCGAACTTTCCTGACCGGGTTCGGCGCCAAATTCTGCCAGACCCAATGCCTGCGCGTCGTTAACAATATTCTTAGATGTCTCCGCGTCGGCTTCCGGCGAAGCAGGAGCCGCAATCCCCAGCAACTCGTCGTCGCTGGCGATGAGGTAGCCATCCTCATTTAAGTTGCCGATGATCAGGTCGGCGGCCTCGCGCACTTCGCGCCTCAAACTCAACGACCCGAGCTGCCACGCAAGATGATCGCTCAGATTGCTGGGCTTCGAGAGGAAGTTTTCGAACGATGGCCGTTCAATCTCTTCCATTTCGCCGTGGGTTCGATAGCCAGGATCGAGATAATCCTGGAAAAATGAGCCGAAATCGATTTCCTCGAAGGGATCCTTCTTCTCGACGGCAGTGATCGGGTTTTCTTCGGTGGCCGCGGTGGCGGCTCGATCGCGGTCTTCTTCCTTCTTGCCTACCTCATCCAGCAGCGGAACAGATTCTTCAAGTTCTTCAAGAACGGGATTCTCTACCATTTCAGCGTTGATCATGTCCTTCAGCTCAAGCTTGTTGAGCGCGAGGACAGAGACCATCTGCACCAGGCCAGGGGTAAGAATCTGGCGCTGGGACAGCTTGACGCTGAGTTTGTGCTGTAAGAGGACCATGTTTCAAAGTTTCGAGCTTTCAAAGTTTCAAGGACGTCATCTCTTTCGGGTCTTTGTTTGAAACCCTGAAACCTTGAACCTTAAAGCCTAACGTTCTTAAACCAGCGAGAAACTCTCGCCCAAGTACACCCGTCTGACCTCGGGATCGCCGGCCAGTTGCCCGGGTTGACCCTGACGGAAAATACGTCCGTCATCGATGATGTAGGCGCGGTCTGTGACGGAAAGTGTTTCGCGCACGTTGTGATCTGTAATCAAGACCCCGATGCCACTCGCCCGCAAATTACTGATGATCTTCTGTAAGTCGAGTACAGCAATCGGATCGATTCCGGAAAAAGGCTCGTCCAAAAGAATGAACGTGGGATTGATGCAAAGGCAGCGCGCGATTTCCACTCTCCGCCGCTCTCCTCCGGACAGGGCATATCCGCGGTTCTGGCGGATGTGCTCCAACCCAAGTTCATCGATGAACTTTTCCATCTTCTCGCGTCGTTCATGCCAGGAGATCGGCTGCGCCTCCAGCACTGCGAGGATGTTCTCTTCTACAGTTAACTTGCGAAATACCGAAGCTTCTTGCGGGAGATAGCTGATGCCATACTGACGCGCCCTCAGGTACATGGGAACGTCTGTGATGTCCTGACCGTCGTACAATACGCGGCCAGTATCGGGAGGGATCAGGCCGACAATCGCGTAAAACGTAGTGGTCTTGCCTGCGCCGTTGGGTCCAAGTAATCCAACCACTTCACCCTGATCAACCCGCAGGCTGACCCCGTTTACAACGCGGCGGCCACGATAACTTTTGCCAATTTCTTCTGTGGCCAGAGTACGCATTATCTTCGCAATTAAGGGGCCACTCGCGTCCGCGTTACCACAGGAGTACTTGCTTCGCCTTCTACGAGCACCCTATCATCGCCCCTAAAGAAAGTCAACGAAACCCCCGTAATCTTGCCATGTTCGGCATCAAAAATGCTAGGCGGGCCGCCTGTGAGCACAAACTTGTCGTCTGCTGCCGTGTAGACGAGTTTCTGGCCATCCGCACGCCGATTTGGTTGCTGGATGAGAACGTCGCCTTGCGCAACCATATGATCGAGTTGGCCAGGAGCCGTAAGTGTCGACGCAGCAATGGTTTCGCTGCGTCGAACGAGATAGGCATCCAGTGTCTTTGCGCTGGCGCTGAAATCGGCGCCTTTAGCCTGAACGCCTCCCTCATAGTGAATCTTGCGCTCGGAATCGGCGTATGTGAGTCTCTGAGCGGTGATTGCAACTGGGCTTGACCCGGCCTTCCCGATGCTCCCATGCGTGCCGTTAGTGCCGCCTGAGGCACCTTTCTCGGGCTTCGCTGCCTCCGATTGAATCAAAATTGTCTGAACTGGATGGCCCGAAGTGCCTAGAGCGGTCACGAAACGCCGGTTACGGTCGAACTCAAGGCTGGGAGCTTCGATCACATTGGCATCCTGCCAAAGACGCACACTGCCCGTGTACAGAGCGATCCCCGGATCGTTCCGGGCCGTCATTTTCTGTGCGGTCACATGAATTGGCGACGATGACGCCAGCAATGCTCCGTCGGGCTGTTCCTTCAATTCGCTGTAGGTGCTCTTGACGTCGGTGTCCGCCACTGCCTCACCCGTTTCCCGGTTGATACGAATCGTTCTGGCAGTCGTTGATATCGCCGCGCCCACAACTCGTGGGCTACCGGTTAAGACGATCATCTGGTCAGCGGGAGTGTAGCGGGCGTTTGTCGCCCAAGCCTGGGTACGCTTCTCGACTGGTGCCGTGTCGGTATAGGCTACGTTTCCCTCCTGGGTGACAGATTGGATGCCGCCTTGAAGCAGGAAAACTGCATGTACCGAATCACTGGTGCTGATCCGGTCCGGTTGACCTGCGTTCGAACTGACGATGCGGGCGCCGGGAGCGCCATGCATCGCAGTGACGTAGGATCTGCCGTGATCGGCGCCGAAGCTCGCAATGAATTTTCCAGCCGTGACTACTGTTTTCTGCGCCTGAGTTTCTGCGGCCGACGTCTCATCTGATGCGGAAATCGTAATTTGCCCCGCATCAAGGGTCTCGGCATGATCGATATGGTTGCCGTTGGCGACCGCAAAATCGATGCCCCCGGCTTTAAGTTCGAAGGTCTGCCCCGAGGGTTTCGTCGGATTGGTACTTTTTTGGAATAACGTCGCGCCGTCCAGCGCATGGACTGTCCGCAACTGGTTCTGCCCCGCAAAGTCCAGAACCACGCGACCAGCGTCTCCCTGCAAGGGTTGCGATCCGGACTGCTCCGCACGTACATTCCCTGTTAAAACCGCTGTGCGCAGTAGATTCCGCTCTCCGGCCAGGGTGATATCGGCTCGGTCAGCCCGGCTTCGAAATTCTGTCGTGGCAGGCTCTCCGGAGATAGCTTTCTTCTTATCTGGTTGGGATCGGAATTCAGAGATGACATCGCCGGTCGCGACTATGGTCTCAAGATTATTGTCGGCTCCCAGATGAAAAACGGCACGATCCGCACGCAATATTGTGCCATTACGGTCGAGATGCGGACGATCCAGCACTATCTCGCGGGGTTCATTCGTGATGACTCCACTCTCGGCCTCAATATCAGCGGCGTTCGCCCCACTCAACTCAACGTGAATGTGGGAGGCCAGAGTCAGCACGTTGCTCTGCCCCGCATACTTCACGCCATCGGCCCATCCGTTGGCCTGCGGCGTCTGGAATTCGACCCGGGCCTCGGTTGCCGCATCTCCAGTATTCTTGTTGAACACGAGGTCCCGCGTCTTGAGATGAATGGTGTTCTTCAGTTCTTTGGGCGCAGACTGATCGGGGCCAGTCACGCCCGCCGGATTGGACACGAGATCGATCTGGACTTCACCCTTGGCCGCCACATCGCCCGTCTTAGGGTCATAAGAGAAATCGTCGCCCGAGACCTGGTCGTAACGCGATGAATCTCGTCCATAGAGGATGATCTTTACGTTGTGCAACTCGGCGCGCCCGTTCAGTTTGAATTCCTTGACGGCGCTGGCCTGAACTGAAAACAAAGTGCGCTTTCCATTTGATTTTGAAATCTGAAACCCATTGGCGGTCTTGCTGATTTCATAGCCGAGTTTGCCGGGCACGAAAGGGCGTATATCGCGCGTACGGAAGCGGGCGTAAACATACATTCCAATCACCATGAGGGTGAGCAGAACGGCCGTAGCGGCCAGCAAACGACGCAAACGATAGATCGGAAGCGGCATCTGGCTTCAGTGTAAAACAGTTCCCAGCCCGAGGTTCCCAGTTGGTGGTTTCACGGGACCTCTGATCTCATCTACACTTTGGATGCAATGAACCCCGAGTTTAGCCCTCCCCTGCTTGCTTTCCGCAATCTCCGCGTGATGCGTGGCCAGAAAGTCGTTCTGGAAGATTTCAGCCTGCTCATCCGGAGGGACGAGCATGTCGCGATCCTGGGACCCAACGGTTGTGGCAAGTCTACCCTGATTAAGACGATCGCCCGCGAATGCTATCCGGTGGCGCGGGAGAATTCTTCGATGGCTATCCTTGGGGAAGATTCCTGGGATGTGTTTACCTTGCGCAGCAAACTGGGCATCGTCTCGAACGATTTAATGCTGTCGTGTACCGGGGAGGCCTCGGGAAAAGACGTTGTGCTTTCGGGATTCTTCAGCAGCACGGCCGTTTGGCCGAACCACACGGTTGACCGGCAGAAGCAAGAACTAGCCGAGAGGGCACTCGCTCAGTTGCGAATCTCGCATCTCGCTGACCGCGCTGTCTGCGAGATGTCCTCGGGGGAGGCCCGGCGGATCCTAATCGCGAGGGCGCTTGTTCATCAGCCGCAAGCGTTGCTGTTTGACGAGCCCTGCAATTCCCTGGACCTGGCCGCGCAGCAGGCCTTAAGGGATACGATGAGCGCCCTGGCCAGATCTGGCACCGCCATCATTCTGGTGACCCACGAACTCGCCGATATCGTGCCCGAGATCCAGCGTGTCGTTCTTATGAGGGGAGGCCGGATCGAAGCGGATGGCCCGAAGGAGGAAATCCTTCAGGTGGATCGTTTATCCACATTGTTCGGGGTGAAGGTCGATATGGCTCGCCGCGACGGCCACTACCATCTCTGGTAATTGGCTACTGATCACAAGGGAGCCCTGTCAGCCAGACTTGCAGGGCTCGAAATCACGCAAAGAAAGTTCCAACCCGCCATATTCGGGATGATCGTTCCGGCCGATAGTGAAAGCGATGTCAACCTTATCCCCGGCCAGGAGCGGGGCTTTCTGCAGGCGTTCGGCCATATGCCAGCCCAGAGCATCGAACGTGATTCGCGTTCTTAATTGTCTGTCTTCAGTTCGAAGCTGAGCTTGCGCTTCGGCGGCAGCGGCCTTCTCACTTCGACGAATTCCCGCGCTATCCGGATGGCAGCGCGGAGTCATCAGAATCGCGTCCGCCGAAAGCTCGTCCGAATCCGGCAATGCGTCGTTTAATCGGATAACCGCATCCCCAGCACGAACTTTGAGTTTTACATGCTTTTCTTTCAGAATCCGTGGAGGAGCAGTCAACTGCGCACCACGCGCTGCGAATACCGGTTCGGGATTACCGACGCCGTACGGCTCAAGCAGACTCAGGGCCTGAAACAATCCTGGAGTCACGTCTTCCAAGGGAAGCTCGCCATCGATGCGCAACACGGGGACGAGGTCCGACGGAGTCAATCGTTGACGAGCAAACGCGTCAAGACGAGATCGTAATTCAGGAACATTCGCCGCCGGCATGGCAAAGCCGCAGGCATGCGCGTGACCGCCATACCGCGAAAACACACTGCTACAGGATTCGATGGCCTCTAGTAAGTGAAACGCCGGAATCGACCGTCCGGAGCCAAAAGCTTCTTCGCCCTCGCGAGAAATCACGACCGTCGGGCGGTTGTAACGCTCCAAAATCCGAGTGGCAGTGATTCCGATTACTCCGCGGTGCCACGCATCTCCGTCGATGACGATGCAGTAGCAATCGCAAAGATTGGGATCGGCGCTGAAACGCTCTTCCGCAGCGCGCAGGATACGGCGTTCTTCCTCCTGCCGGTCGGTATTGAGCTTGTCGAGTTTGGCGGCAAGCTCTTTGGCGCGATTTGGGTCTTTGACACTGAAAAGCTCGATCACATCGCGGGCAACGTCCATGCGTCCGGCGGCATTGATGCGTGGAGCGATGCGGAATCCGACTTCTCCGGATGTTGGAGGCCGATTGGCCGAAACCTGCGCTACCTCCAGCAGGGCCCTGAGCCCAGGATTTACAGCGCGCCGCAGAGCATCCAAGCCGAGCGCGGCGAAGACACGATTTTCCCCTTGGAGCGGGACGGCATCCGCAACCGTGGCAATTGCCACCACCTTCATGAATGACAATAGGAACCGGTTCTGGTCCTTTGCGTCGAGACGACGCTGCATCAGCCCATGCGCAATCTTGAACGCGACTCCGGCACCACAAAGTTCCTTGCATGGGTAATCACACCCGCTCTGATTCGGATTCACCACGGCAAACGCCGGTGGAACCCCGTCCGGTCCCGGCAGGTGATGGTCCGTAACGATCAAATCAACTCCAAGCCTCCGCGCGGTCTCAGCGGGCGCAAAGGCGCGAATGCCCATATCCACGCTGATGATCAGGCGAGTCCCGGCTGCCGCTGCCCGCTCAATCACGTCATCGCGCATGTCGTATCCTTCGCGAATGCGGTGCGGCACATGGAAATCGGCTACGCCTCCGCACAATTCGATTGCGGTCTTCAGGATGATGACGGCCATCGTGCCATCTACGTCGTAATCGCCGTAGATCAGGATCGGCTCCTTGCGGTCGATCGCGGCATCGATACGCTCGACAGCGGAGTTCAACCCCATCATGAGCCCGGGAGTATGAAGATGGGAGAGCTCCGGATGCAGGAAACGAAAAGCAGTTTCAGGCTCGACAATGCCGCGCTGGACCAGCAAGGGCGCCAGTACGGGTGCATTCGCCCGCAAAACGACGTCGGTGCTCAAGCCGGCGATCATTTTGCGGACAGAGTCCGCAGAAGCGCACTTGGGTGTCCACTGCATGAGAGGAAGCAGTCAGTTTAACGCAGCGTGGGTTAATTCAGGTGTTCAGGCAATGGCCGGACGGCCAATGGTAGCGTCACTTGATCCAGAACGGTCAGTTCTCTTCGTCCTGATCGGGCTCATCCATGGTCAGGCCCCCGAACTCGTCGGAAACCTCGAGCAGCCTCTGATAGCGATCGTACCACTCGGTACTCACCTCGCACAGGAACATAGATCCCTGGAAAGCCCATCCCAGTTGCAGGTATCCAACCTTGCCGGCATGGGCACGGAGCCAGCGGGCGTCTTCGACGTCGTCCCCATCGGAAAATTCAGAGTTGGTTAACCGCTGGACAAGTTCGTCGAGTTCTTCGCGCTCCAGGGTCCACGAATGCATAGTCAGGAATGGCGCACCGGCAGATTTTGCCAACTCGACGAAGTCCTTCCAACCATCCGGATTTCCATCCATCTCCCACATGACGGATTGCACTTCTTCGTAGTCCACGTAACCGTGGAAACGGCGCATGCCATGGCCCTCAATGAAGGCAACCATGTCGTCTTTTACAGTGGAAAGATCGTCCGGAATGGGAGACATAGAAGAAACTCTTACCCAGTCATTCTATGCCGTTTGCGCTTTCGGTGCCACCGCCGCACTACGCTCTATCGGGCGGGAGTGGGCGCTGTCATCAGCTTGACGAACATCTGATAAAACGCCTCAGTGTTGAGATCCAACTGGATTTCAACCGGCTGGGCGCCTGGGGTTAACCGCTCTTTCATATCCCAAGTAAGAGTATTTCCATAAGCCGGACCATGATCGATGTCGACACTCATGAAGCGCGTGTCGCTCTTCGTGATGATGGTGGGATCGATCCACGCCGCGGCTGCTAATTCATCCCACATAATGTCGGCGCCTGGAGTCAGCATCGCAAATTTCGCGATGTAACGAGCCGACGGTGTACCGGCGCTTTCGATCCGTTTCACCATATCAGCAGTCATGTGTGTCTTTACGGAGATGTCGGTCGGCGTGCAGACTATCTTCTTCCAGTGCTCCCGAAGCACGACGTGAGCCGCTTCAGGATCGAACCAGAAATTGAATTCGTGGCGCGGATTGTTCAGAAATTCGGGACTATCGGATTGCGGGCTGAGACTACCGCCCATGAACACGAGTTGGTCCACCAGCTCCGGAAAGCTCGGATCGATCGAGACGGCAAGAGCGAGGTTCGTCATCGGCCCGCCCTCATAAATAGTGATTTCGTGCGGATACTTATGAACCATGCGAATGAGGAAGTGCGCGGCATCCTCGTCGGCTGGCTTGGTGGTGGGCTGCCCTTCGGTCATTGGCGGAATCACGTTGGCTTCATGCCACCAACGGTCGTCCCATGCACCGGCGTATGCGACCTTTCCGTACAGCTGTTGCCACTGTTGCGCTTCGTCGCGCCGTCGAACGAGCGGGAACTCGGCGCCAGGGATGACCGGAATGTCGGTTCGTCCGAGAATTTCGAGCAACCGGAGAGCGTGGGCGACCTCCTCATCCCGCCACTGATCACCGCTGACCACCGTGATGCCGAGAACTTCGACCTGAGGCGACTGGATCATTAGGGCGAGCGTCTGCATATTGCTTCCGCCCGGTCCAGAGCAGTCTTCATTGATAATCACCTTTCGTCGCGACTGGGCGGCACAAAGGGTCGTAAGCAGCACACAAGCGAACACAATTCGTGAGATACGCATGGAGTTCATGAGTTTTCGGAATTACTTCTTGCCCGGTGGCCGAGTCATCAAATCGAGAAAGATTTTATAGAACTTCTCCGCGTCGATATCGAACTGCACCGTTGCCAGCCTGAGATAAGGCGGGACCGTGGTTGAGGCGTCCCAGAAAATCGTCTTGCCATAACTGGCCCCGTGATCGATGTCGATATCCATATACAGCTGTTTCTGTCCGGTGATGATCGACGGGTCAATCAAAGCGATTCCGGCAATTTCGTCCCACATGTAACCCGGGAGCGAATACTTGTCGAGGTATTCTCCAATGGGCGTGCCGGCTCTGCCGATTTCAGCTTTCATTTCTTTTGTGAAACGCGTCTTCACTGAAATGTCGATGGGTGTAATCGTTATCTTCTTCCATGGCGCACGCAATACAATGCGGGCCGCCTCTGGATCGAACCACCAGTTGAATTCGCGGCGGGCATCGATCGCGCCCTTGTCGATCGCTCCTTTGTCGGCATAGAGGCCGCCGCCCATCAGGACGAATTCTTTCGCAAGTGTAGCCACCTCAGGGTCCAGGCGTAACGCCAAGGCGTAATTTGTAAGCGGACCTCCTGCCCACAAGACAACTTCGCCTGGATATTTGTGGACCATCTGAACTATGAAGTCGGCGGCCGTCCCGGGGTGAGTCTGGATGTGAGGCTCTCCTTCGGGCAACGGCGGGACAACGTCGGGCTCGTGATACGGCATTTCGTAGATGATGGAGCGATTCGCCTTAAAGCGATCGGTCCACGCACCCTTGTATTCGAACTTGCCGTAAATCGCTTCCCAACGTTCCGACTCTTCCTTGGAATTGATCAAGGGATACTCGGCGCCTTGATACACCGGCACGTCGGTGCGGCCCGCGAGCTCGAGCATACGCAGCGTGTGCTGCGTCTCTTCCTTCACCCACTGGTCACCACTGACCGTCGTGATGCCAAGGACCTCAAACTTCTCCGATTGCAGAAAAACCAGCATCGCCTGCTGATCACTGGTGCCCGGCCCGCGCGCGTCCTGATCGACGATGACCTTGATCCGCTGGGCGGAGGAAAGACTAGAGAAGATGATTGCGAAAGAAAAAAGTGCGATTCGTTCTAGAAAACGTACCTTCTCGAGCCAAAGCCCCATGCTCCCTCCCTCGGATTTCTTCAATCAAAAATAAAGGGCAGACCGGCCGTCCAGTCTGCCCAAAGTTGAGCGGTTACGAAAAAATCAGAAATTCAACCTTAGAGCGAATTGAACCAGCCGCGGATTGTTTACCGTGTTATTTAGCACAAACATAGTCGACGGCGTGTTCACATCCTGTTCTCCCGTGCCGGCTACACCGTTCAAATAGAACTGCGGGTGATTGAACAGGTTGAAGAACTCGGCGCGGAATTGCAGATTCGTCCCCTCCCGCGGCAGCGGGAAGTCTTTGACCACCGAGAAGTCCGTGTTCACGAAACGCGGACCGTAAGCCGGAGCGCGGGCCGACGTGCCAAGTTCTCCTGCTGGGGCGCTTGAAAAAGCGCACGGGTTCAGCCACGCTGCATGCGTTCCGACCTGAGACGGAGCAAGTCCGGGTTCACCCGAAATTGGATCGATATCACTCGTCAGGACGTGGCAACGCGTATTCAAGTTCGCCATCACAATTCCCGGCTTGTGCGGATCGCTGACTTGGTTCGGACGCGAGAATGTGTTGCCGTTATACGAGAAGTCCACTCCCGACGGATTGCTGCTATCCACCACAAACAAGGGGAATCCGGACGTGACTCGTTCAATCAAATTCACTTGCCAACTGCCAAGAATCGCATTCGTAGCGCCATTCCATGTGCTCCCGAAGTGCTTTCCCTTCCCGAACGGCAGTGTATACAAAACGCTAGCCGTGAAGCTGTCGTTCAGATTCAGCTGTGACAAACCCCAGTCGAGCTTTGCAGTTCCAGGAAGCGGATAATACAGCGCGCCCGGATTCGTGCCTAAGCCGTCAGGCATGCCATTGTCAAACGTGCGGGACCAGGTATAACCCAACAACGCATAAAGTCCATGCTTTGTACTCTTCGTTTCTGCTTTGACTTGCAGCGAGTCGTATCGGGCAGTTCCCACGCTGTTGTTGCTGTCAACGGATTGGAAAAAACCTGCGTATGGAAAATTACCGAAGCCGCACCCGAGCGTGTAGCCTGCAACCGGAGCCTCCCCATCAGGACAAGCGGCAGGGTCGTTGACGTTCTCATTGAGCTGACCGACGAGAATGTGCGTGCTCTTCGATCCCGCATAACCGGCCGTCAAAACAACCTGCCCTGGCAATTGATGCTCAACGTTCAGGTTGTACTGCTGGATCATTCCCTGGACAAAGTTACGATTCATCGATTGGATGGTTCCAATGTATTGCTGGGGATTTACAGGCCCACTCAGAACAGCTCCTCCGGTTACAGGTGTACTCGAAGGTGTGCCTGCAGGTACCAGGAAACCGTTCGACAGCCCGCATCCCGTGGCATTCAAAGTCGAACACATCCCGAACTCGTCAACCTCGGCATAGAAAGGCGGGTTCTGCCACAGTCCCTGCCCACCTTGATTCCACGCGGAATCATGGAAAATTCCATAGCCCACGCGTATCGCGGTCTTATCGCTTCCTCGGGGCCTCCATGCCAAACCGATTCGAGGCTCAAAGGCCGTCTTATCGAATTGGATACCGACCCTGCCATCGGTCGCCACACAGTTCGTGCAACCATTTAATGCCGGACTGCCCTTTGGCACGAACCACTGGAGGGTCCGAATGTCGTAGTTAGCCTGCCGGTTCTCAACCTCGGTAGTTGGATTTGCCAGCGCCCAGGCTAGTCCTATCGTTGCTGTTAAGTTCGACGAAATCCTCCAGGTGTCGTTGACGAAAGGACGAACCAGCTTCCACCTGCGTCCTGTCGTGGCGCCAAGGAAAGTCTGATCATGCGCAGAAAAGACTCCCATACTCCCGAGCAGCACATCCGCCACATCGTCTCCGGTGGACAAACCCACCTCCACGGCAAACCCGTCTTGAAACGCGTTATTGCGGATGTTCATTTGTTCCGAGCGATACGTCGCTCCGAAACGGATGTCATGCTTTCCGCGAATCAGATCGAGCGTGTCGGAAACTGAATAGACATTCGTCCCGCCCTGATAGGGCGCATAGCCTCGATCACCGACTGAGAAATAGGCCGCCATGTCGAAGCTCGTCATTCCGCAGCTGACGCAATCCTTCGTGGACTGGTTCAGGCTTGCAGGATAACCGGTAATGCTGTCGCAGGCGCTCCCCAGATCAGTACCCGGGATACCGACGAGGGCAGCTTTGCAAGTACCGGTGCCGAACGACAGGATGTGATTGAAGATCCGGTTAAACCCGGCAGTAACCTGGTTGATCGTGTTCGCCGAGAAGACGTGAGTTTCACTCACAACCGCATTGCGCCCATGGTTATTGATGTTCTGATTGCTGCCAAAGGCGTTCGCGACCGCCCATGTCGGCGATCCGCCCGGAATGAAATTCGTCGCCTGGTCATAGCTGAAGCGTCCGTAGATAGAATCCTTCGTCGAAATATTATGGTCGAGGCGGACATCCCACGTACCCTCGTTCAGCGCTCTCGTAGGCAGATTCGCATAATTAAACCCGGTGCTGCCGGTAGCATTGGGTGCAGGGTAAAGCGCAACAACTCGTGCACCGATCGGATTTACCACACCCGCGGGGATGATGTTGCAGTCGGTTCCAATAGGCTGCGTTCCTGTTACACCAACGGGCTCCGGCGTCGAGGTTCCAGGAACACACTGGAAATGCGTGTCGCTTCCGGTTTCATAAGGATTCGTCAGCAGCGTTCCGAATGGGTTGCTGGAAAAGTCGTAATTCCCATTAACATCGGGGTTGACCATGGATGGTGTAGGGACGTAACCCGTGAAAGGCACGCCCACACGCTGCATCTTGGCCTGATAATCGAGAAAGAAAAACGTTTTGTCCTTCTTGATCGGGCCACCAAATGAACCGCCAAACTGATTGAGATTGAACTTCTGCTGCGTCTGAGTGAAGTAATTGTAGGCATCGAGCTTCGTGTTCCGGAAAAACTCGAACAATGACCCGTGCCACTGGTTTGTTCCCGACTTCGTCGTAACCAGCACGGTCGGGCCCGCTCGCTCTCCATACTCAGCCGAGTAGTTGTAAGTCAAAACCTTGAATTCCTGAATGTCATCGATGTCCGGGAAGATTGCAATGCCGCCCTCGTCAAGTTGATTGTTGTCGTTGCCGTCGAGCAGCCAGTCCGTTTCCTGCTCGCGCGACCCGCCTACCGACAACGAGAACGCCCCGCGTGTTGCGGCTTCGCTGCTCGCAGCTTGGGTGAAGAAACTGTTCGGGTTCGTGGACTGGGTCGTTCCTGGCGTAAGCGTGGCCAACTGTACGAAGTTCCGACCGTTCAGAGGAAGTTGCGAAACTTCCTCCGACGTAATGACCTGTCCGAGTGTCGGAGTCGAAGTTTCAACAGCAACCTCGGTGGCATTGACCTCAACAGTGGTTGACACGGAAGCAGGCTGGAGCGTGAAGTTGAGTTCACGCTGTTCGTCGACTTGCAAACGCGCGTCCTTTTGTTCCACCGGGGCAAAACCTTGGGCCTCGACGCGGATCGTATAGAAAGAAACAGGAAGCAGCGGGATCAGGTAGCGCCCGGAACCGTCCGTTTTTGCCTCGCGCGTAAGTCCGGTCGATTGCGACGTAACCCTCACGTTCGCCCCGGAGATGACCGCGTTAGCTTTGTCGGTCACTGTCCCGGTGAAGCTCGCGGTTGCCTGTCCGTAGAGGAGAGGGCTCACCAGGCAAATCAGAGTACTGAAGCAAACCGCGAAGAGCCTGTTTTTGCTCGTCATCGTTCTTCACGACCCCTTTCGTGCGATCCTTGCGCCAAAAAAAGAAAACACCTCTCCTCATTTCCAATCACCTTGGAAATTTAGAAGAGTGCCCCAAGACCGCAGACACGGCTTATAAATTGCCCGCTAGAGCGTAGTCAAGGAATTTCGCTGTGGAAAAGCCGGTTGAAACCACAACAGATTAAGCGCGAGCGGACCACTCTGCGTCGAAGCGCGCCCGATCGTAAAACGAGCTTTGCGTTCCCACTCCGGTTGTCGACAAACCAGCATAAAGGTTCGCGTGACGAACGGCCTCAGCTTCTTCCATGCCTTCACCCAAGAAAACGGCGAAGCTTCCGATGAAGGCATCGCCCGCGCCAGTACTGTCAACACTTTTCACGGTGTAGGGAGCAACGTGAAGGCTTCCCTCTGCACTCGCCAAGAGCGAACCATTTGCGCCAAGCGTGATAATCACCCGCCGAATGCCGCCGGCCATTAACTTTTCGGCGCATCGTTTCGCGTCGTCGACATTTTTGACGGCGCATCCCGTGATAGCTTCGGCTTCATGCTCGTTGGGAACAAAGTAATCGAGACCATCCAAATATTTCATTTCGATCGGTTGAGCGGGTGCCGGGTTCAGTATGCAACGAATGTTGTGTTTCTTTGAGAAGCCCACGGTGTAATAGACAGTTTCAAGCGGGATTTCGAACTGCAGTACGATGCAGTCCACGCTTTTCAGCGTTTCTGCGGCCTCCTCCACGACAGCAGGAGTGAGCGCGTCGTTGGCTCCTTTCACCACGAGAATGCGATTCTGCCCGCTCGGGTCGACAAAGATCGGAGCTACGCCGCTCGAGAGTCCCTGCACTTGTTTGACATGGCTGGGATCGATTCCCTGGCGGCGAAAGTTCTCAATCGTAGCCGGGCCAAACAGATCGCCGCCAACGCGAGCGACCATAGCAACATCGGCGCCGCAAAGCCTCGCCGCAACCGCTTGGTTTGCGCCCTTGCCTCCGAAACCAAGATTGAACTTGTCCGCGAAGATGGTTTCGCCAGGCTTGGGAAACTGGTTGGTGAAGGTAGTCAAATCAATATTCGCACTGCCCACGACTGCGATGCGGGGACGCTTTGCCATAGAGGTTCGGTCCGAACGGAAAGAAGGGCGAGTCTATTCAGCCGAGGAGGCTGTGTCAACGCGGATGAGACGGCTGCAAACAGATCGCCGCAATAAGAAACAGCCACACATCTCCGGCCGCCCTCACACAAGTTGAGCCGTGGCGGTTTCTGCTATAGTTTCGTTCCTCTGGCCCGCTCTGGGACTGTTAGTGGAGGATTTCTCATGCCCCGCAACGTGCGCTGCGCTCTCATTCAAGCATCAAACGCAATCGCGACCGACCGCCCTCTCGAACAAATCCGCAAGGCTATGATCGACAAGCATCTAAAGATGATCGATCAGGCGGCACGGAAGAAAGCGCAGATCCTCTGCCTGCAGGAGCTGTTTTACGGCCCCTACTTTTGCGCCGAGCAGAACGCGCGTTGGTATGAGCTCACCGAACGCGTGCCCGACGGTCCCACGACAAAGCTCATGCAGAAGGTCGCGGCGAAGCATCGGATGGTGATCGTGGTGCCGGTTTACGAGGAGCAGATGCCGGGTGTTTACTTCAACACGGCGGCGGTGATCGACGCCGATGGACGCTACCTCGGGAAATATCGCAAACATCACATCCCGCACTGCCATCCCGGATTCTGGGAGAAGTTTTATTTCACCCCGGGAGATCTGGGTTATCCCGTCTTTCAAACCAAATATGCGAAAGTCGGAGTTTATATCTGCTATGACCGACACTTCCCTGAGGGCGCGCGGATTCTCGGTTTGAACGGGGCAGAAATTGTCTTCAATCCCTCGGCGACCGTTGCCGGTCTGTCCGAATACCTGTGGGAACTCGAGCAACCTGCCCATGCGGTCGCAAATGGTTATTTTGTAGGGGCAATCAACCGTGTCGGCACGGAAAAACCATGGAGCATCGGTGAGTTCTACGGAAAGAGCTATTTTTGCGATCCGCGAGGAAAGATTTTCGCTCAGGCGAGCCGGGACAAAGATGAACTCGTGGTTGCCGATCTCGATCTCGACATGATCGCCGAGGTCCGCAAGGTCTGGCAGTTCTTCCGTGACCGGCGTCCGGATACTTATGGGCCGCTTGCGAGTCAGAGCGTCAGCTCAGTTGCTGCCGATTGAAATCCGGGTGAAATCTGAAAAAATGACCGATCCCCTGACGACATCCAGGACCTCTTCCCCCGATCGTTCTCGCATCGAATCCAGCCCGCTGTACAACCACGATCTCGCACCCGCGCTCGATGAGCGCAGGCATTGGGGTACGTACAACTTCGCCGCGCTATGGGTTTCGATGTCCGTCAACATCCTCACGTATATGTTGGCGGCCAGTTTGATACAGGGGGGCATGAACTGGAAGCAGGCAGTTTTGACGATTTTTGTCGGTAATGTGATTGTGCTGGTGCCGATGTTGTTGAACTCCTATCCCGGCGCAAAGTACGGGATTCCCTTTCCCGTACTGGCCCGCGCGTCATTTGGAGTTCTTGGCGCTAATGTGGCGGCTGTATTGCGAGCGCTGGTCGCCTGCGGATGGTTTGGAATTCAGGCATGGATCGGCGGTGAGGCGATCAGCACCCTGCTTGTGACGCTCGTGCCCGGCTGGAAGGATGTGGAGCACGGAACAGCAATCTGCTTTTTCATCTTTTGGCTGATCAATCTCGCCGTTGTACTCAAAGGCATCGAATACATAAGAATTCTGCAGGGCATCAGTGCCCCGATCTTATTAGCTGTCGGGCTGCTCTTGTTAGGTTGGGCCTACAAAACCGCGGGAGGGGTCGGGCCCATGCTCTCGGTTCCCTCGCGATTCACTACTTTCCCTGATTTTCTGAAATTTCTGATTCCGGCGCTGAACGGTACCGTCGGCTTTTGGGCGACAGTTTCGTTGAACATCCCGGACTTTACGAGATTCGCCCGGAATCAGCGGGAGCAGATTGTCGGGCAGGCGATCGCGCTTCCGACCACGATGACCCTTTATGCATTCGTCGGAATCGTGGTGACTTCTGCGACGGTCGTGATTTACGGAACAGCTATTTGGGATCCGGTTCAATTGCTCAGCCGGTTCCACTCGCCGGTCGCAGTGGTCATTTCACTGATCGCGATTCTGCTGGCGACGCTCAACGTCAATATCGGCGCCAACGTGGTTTCTCCGGCGAATGATTTCTCGAACCTTTGGCCGCGCAGAATCAGCTTCCGGGCCGGCGGCATTATCACCTGCTTCATGGGGATCGCATTGATGCCCTGGAAGCTACTCTCGAATTACCGCACTTTCATCCTGGGATGGCTGGGAGGATATGCGGCCTTTCTGGGGCCACTCGCCGGCATCATGATCTGCGACTACTTCGTCATTCGGCGCGGCATTCTGCAGCTTGATGACTTATATCTTCGCAATGGTATCTACGAATATGCGCGCGGGTTTAACTGGCGCGCGATTGTGGCCCTCGCTCTGGGTGCGGGAGTCGCGCTGGCAGGTCTAGTGATTCCTGGAGCTCACTTCCTCTACGACTATTCCTGGTTCGTTGGCTTCGCGATTGCGTTTCTGAGCTATTACGCGATGATGAAGTTCGATGGCCGAACGGATTTTTCCCCGCAACAAGCTCGCCGATAGAACTACTTCTTCATATCCAAAAATGAAGGCAGAATCTTTGCCTCATATGCGTCCAGCGTTTGCTCTTCGTCACCGCACATCAGATAGATATTGAATTGTGTAACCCCAACGGACTCCAGCTCGCGCAATTTCTTCTTATGGGCGTCGGCAGGCCCAATCAGACAAAAGCGATCGATCACCTCGTTCGAGACGAAATCGGCATTGTCGCTACCGACCTCGCAGTGATGCTGGTAGTCATACGTCCCTCGATCTTGAACGTAAGAAGTAAGTGCGGGCGGTAGATCCTCCGGTTTGTACTGGCGAATCAAATCCATGACATGATTCGAAACAAGAGCTGGGAACCAGCGCACACGCTCGCGCGCTACCGTGAGATCGTCAGAAACCCAAACGGGCGCGGCCGCCATCACCTCGATCGAACGCGGGTCCCGTCCGACTGCGCGCGCTCCCTCCCTTACGAACCCCATGCACCAATCAATCAACGCCGGGTCGGCAAATTGCAGAATGATGCCATCCGCGACTCGCCCAGCCATGTGCAGCACTTTCGGGCCATATCCGGCGATCCAGACTCGAGGTGGGATCTTCGCCCACGTAAGGCGCGTCGATTGCCCGTCGTGCTGAACTTCCTCACCGCTGGTAAGCGCATGAAATTCCTTCACCGCTGCTTCGAGTTGGGACCAACTTACAGGCTTCTTTCCCATCACGCGCCGCGAACTGTCGCCACGTCCAATGCCGAGTTCCATCCGGCCGCCGGAAATCAGATTGAGTGTCGCAAAAAGGCTGGCGGTCACGGTGAGATCGCGCGTTGCGGGGTTGGTAACACACGTTCCCAGACGCATCCGCTGCGTATTGGTCGCCATGAGCGTCAGGAGCGGATAGGGTTCCATCCACAGCACATGAGAATCAAATATCCACCCATATTCGAATCCGGCTTTCTCTGCCTGCCGAGTCAGGCCGACGATGCGCTCAATTGAGATGTCGGGCTTTAAAGTGATTCCGAATCGCATGGGCTGGTCCCTTCTCGCGAGGTAAGTGAGCAACGAAAGAGCGGCAGTGTAGCATAGAATTCCTGATTTCATCTCGCTACTGGAGGTTCGCAATGGGCTTCGACACGATCATCAGGAACGGATCGGTGGTGACCGCAACCGACACGTATTTAGCAGATGTTGCGATCGCCGACGGCCGCATTGCAGCCATCGGCCTGGATCTGCCCTCGCAAAATGCAGGCCGAGTGTTGGATGCATCAGGCAAGTTGCTGCTTCCCGGCGGGATCGACGTTCATACGCATCTCGACATGCCATTCGGGGGAACCACTAGCGCCGACGACTTCGAAACCGGCACCAGAGCGGCGGCGTTCGGTGGCACGACGACGCTCATCGACTTCGCAATCCAGTACAAGGGACAACATTTGCGCCAGGCATTCGATACCTGGATGGGCAAAGCGTCGAGCAAAGCGGTTTGTGACTATGCCTTTCACTGCATTGTCACGGATGTTTCCGACGGTCAGCTGGCCGAGATGAACGATCTGGTGCATGAAGGTGTGACCAGCTTCAAACTTTTCATGGCGTATCCGGGTGTGTTCATGCTCGACGACGGCAGCATTTTTAAAGCGCTGCAGACAACCTCGAAGAACGGCGGGCTTGTGTGCATGCATGCAGAGAACGGCAGCGCCATTGATGTGATCGTGCAACAGGCTCTAGCGGAAGGGAAAAAAGCGCCGAAATATCATGCTCTGACTCGTCCGACAACCGCCGAAGCCGAGGCAACAGCACGCGCTATCGCACTTGCGGAAATGGCCGGAGCACCCATCTACATCGTCCACTTGAGCTGCAATGAGGCCCTCGAAAAAGTTCGCGAAGCGCGCGATCGCGGGCTACCTGTTTACGCAGAAACCTGCCCTCAATACCTTTATCTATCGCTCGAAAATTTCGAGGCGCCTGGATTCGAGGGAGCGAAGTACGTCTTCACCCCGCCGCTTCGCGAGAAATGGCATCAGGAAAAACTTTGGAACGGATTGAAACGCGATCATCTTCAAGTCGTTTCCACCGATCACTGCCCATTCTGTTTCAAGGAACAAAAAGAGCTTGGGCGGGACGATTTCACAAAGATTCCGAATGGCGGGCCAGGCGTTGAGCACAGGATGAGCCTGATCTATTCTGGCGGGGTTGCCGGCGGCCGCTTCAGCGTTAATCGTTTTGTAGAACTCGTTTCCACGACACCGGCGAAACTGTTCGGATTGTATCCGCGGAAAGGGACGATCGCAGTGGGAAGCGATGCAGACCTGGTGATCTTCGATCCCAAACGCCGTCACACAATTAGCGCTAAGACGCATCACATGCGAGTGGATTACTCCATGTTCGAAGGCATAGAAGTTACAGGCATGGCCGAAACCGTTCTATCGCGCGGACGAGTCATCGTCGAGGGCGATAAGTTTGTGGGCCGCGCTGGCCAAGGCGAGTTTCTGCGCCGCGCCACCTACGCTCAAGTCAACGGGTAGCATTAGATCGATCTCGGCCTACTGAAGGGCGCTGTAGAGTGCCGATTTCCATTTTGCATTGTCGATCGTCCAACATATTTTTGCCTTCTTCCCCCGCGTCAAAGGATCTTTCCAGACATCGCGGTTCCGGTCGTCGTCGGCCACGTTCAGGCGATCGACGACGGTCATCCCCCGCGTGAGTTCACTTTGAGTCTCCACATCGACGAAGTGTTCACTCCACCGCGTTCCGATCGTGGGATCAAGCGCTAGGCTCATCGCCACGGGATCGGGAAGACAGATACCATCCTCCCCCGTCTGGATTTTAAGCGCAGCCCTTGCGTGGCTATTGCATTCAATGGAGAACTGCGCCAGCTTCGTGCCGAATCTGCACACATGGTGAATATCACTCGGACTCAGCACGGCCTCGCCTCGGCAGAGATGCCACCCAACCAACTCGATCGGTAACCCACTGCGCATCACAGTGCGTGCCGCTTCCGGGTCGACCCAGATGTTGTACTCAGCCGCCGGGGTGACATTGCCTTCGCAACAGGGATTGCCTCCCATCACAACACACCGTTCCACCTTGCCGGCAATCGAGGGTGCCTTCGATAGCGCCAACGCGATATTCGTGAGGGGCCCAAGCGTAACCAGCACAATTCCGGGATTTGCCTCAATCGTCTCGATAATCGCGTCGACAGCATGCAAACGCTCCGCAGCCCGCCGCGGTGCCGGATAATTGTGGTCGCCTAATCCATCGCGTCCATGAAACCAGGTTGCGTTCTGATACGCGCGGACGATCGGTGTCTCCGCGCCCGAGTACACGGGGACGTTCGACCCGCACAGCTCGGCCGCATATAACGCATTTTTCGTTGCTTGCCGAACGTCGACATTTCCGGCGACGACCGTGATTGCGGCCACATGCACATCGGGCGCACGAAGCGCCATGATCAAGGCCACTGCGTCGTCGGACGCGGTGTCGGTATCGATCAGAAATGTTCGTTTCACGCGCGTAAGAATAGCAGAACCTTTTCGATCATCCCTCTCGCGAACTTGTGAGGTACTGCAAAGAAGAGTACATTTACAGGCTTTCCGGGGAGAGCTATGTTCACACCGCCAACTTTAACCATCGCGCTGCTGATGATGATTACCAGCGCCATCTGCTGGGGATCCTGGGCCAACACCTTCAAAGGCGTCAAGAATTACAGGTTTGAACTTTTTTACTGGGATTACGCGATCGGCATCTTCTTGATTTCTCTGATTCTCGCCCTGACGATGGGAAGCACCGGCCATGATGCCTCGAGTTTCATGAACAATGTGCACTCCGCCGACAATTCCAACATTCTCTCGACTCTTGTCGGTGGAGCGATATTTAATCTGGCCAACTTGTTGCTTGTCGCGGCGATTGATATGGCCGGACTCGCGGTGGCATTTCCGATCTCGATCGGAATCGCACTGGTCGTGGGAGTTGTTCTTAACTATGCTCTCCAGCCTAAGGGCAACGCGTTATTTTTGATGATCGGCGTCGCATGCGCCTTCATCGCGGTCGTTCTTGACGGAAAAGCCTACGGCAGCTTGCCGGCCGGCGGCCGGTCAGTCACGCGAAAAAGCATCGTGACATGCGTGGTTTCAGGCGTATTGATGGGCCTATGGAGCCCCTTTGTCACGTACGGCACGACGCGAGGGAACTCGTTGACCCCTTACAGTTCAGTGGTCTTTCTGACCCTCGGCGCACTCCTGTCATGTTTCATATGGAATCTCTATTTCATGAAGCGTCCGCTTGTAGGCGAACCGGTTAGCTTTTCCGGATTTTTCAGCGGACCTCCTTCAGGGCACGTCCTCGGTTTGCTGGGTGGATTCATCTGGGGGCTCGGTACCGTGCTTAATGTTGTCGCTGGAAAGGCGACAGTCTTCGCGGTCTCTTACGCAATCGGGCAGTCTGCACCGATGGTCGCCGCACTATGGGGACTGCTGGTGTGGAAGGAGTTCACCGGTTCGAACGCGCGTGCCAAGCTCTATCTGACTCTTATGTTCGTCTTCTATATTCTCGCGATCCTTCTCGTCGCAAAGTCGAACGGATAGACTCGGCCGCTGCTACTTGCCTTTAATCCGGCTGATGAACAATTGCAGAAAGCGGTCCGCGTCAGAGGCAAGGCAAACCCGGGTGTTCGGCTTGAGTTCGACTACGCCATCGATCTCGTAATGGTCGCCATGGAGCACGTTGTTTTCATTCGAGCCCATGCGGTTCGCAACCGTTTCCCCCCGCGTGAACTCCCCTTTTGTTTCCACATCGACATGCATATCCTTCAAAGTCACCAGCGTAGGATTGATCACCGTGCCCACTGCCAGCGGATCGTACATCGCGGCTCCTTGATAACCGCTCTTCTCTGATCGCGTCACATAGAAGTCCGCCAACTTCGCCACGAAATCACTTTCCGGACCGTGCTGCGACTGCAAGTCAGCAAGGTATTTGCGCGTAATGATTGTTCTCTCGCCGACGTCTGAGCCGATCATCGTGACCATCCAGCCAGCATTGAAGACGATGGAGGCGGCTTCCGGATCGTTGTAGATATTAGCTTCGGCGGCGCCGTCCACGTTTCCCCCGGTGATCGACCCACCCATGATCACAATATCCTTTGTCAGTGGCACAATCGACGGGTCTTTCGAGACCGCCAGCGCGATGTTGGTCAATGGACCAACCGGAATCAGAGTTACTTCGTGCGGGTACTTGTGGATCGTCTCGATGATGAGATCGGGGCCAAAGCGGGAATCGGCGTGGCATTTAGACGGCGGCAATTCCACCCCAGCCAAACCATTCGCTCCGTGCCAGTACTGCGCGGTGATCAACTTCTGATTGAGCGGATGATGGGCGCCACCGGCAACCGCGATATCGCATCGGTTCGCTAACGAAACAATCTTCAGCGCGTTCTCCAACCCCTGCCGCCCGTCGACATTGCCGGGCACGACTGTGAGGGCTTCGACTTTCAACTCGGGAGAATTCAAGGCCAACAAGATCGCCATTGCATCATCGACGCCGGGATCCGTATCGATGATCACGCGGCGCGCTTGGGCAAAAGCAGAGGACGCGAGAACAATCAGGATACACAGCCATGAGATTTGTTTCACCGATAAATTTCCTTTTTGAAAGAGAGTAGCGCCGCAACTGGGTCACAACAATAGGCCGGCAATGGAAGCCGACATCAGGTTGGCCATGGTCCCCGCCAGCATGGCGCGAAAACCCAACCTGGCGAGTTCCCCGCGCTTGTTTGGCGCCAAGGCTCCAATTCCACCGATCTGAATTCCGATTGAACTCAGGTTGGCGAAGCCGCAAAGAGCGAAGGTCGCGATCGTAAACGAGCGAGGATCAAGCGTGGCTCTCTGCGGGCCGAGCATCGAGAATGCCACCAGCTCATTGAGAACCATACGCGTTCCCAGAAGGTTCCCGACTGCACTGCAATCATGCCACGGTATCCCGATCACCCAGGCGACGGGAGCCAAGACTGTACCGAGGATTCCTTCAAGGCTCGCCGGAACCCAAACAATATGGCGGTGAATCCCGCCGAGAATTCCATCCAGGAGCGCAATCAGCGCCAAAAAAGCGATCAGCATGGCGCCGATATTCAAAGCCATGTGGAGGCCGTCCCCCGTCCCACGGGCGATAGCTCCAAGAAGGTTTTCCTTTTTCTCAGTTTCCTCTTCTTCTTCACTCATCACCACTTTACCCGCAGTCTTTGGTTGCTCGGTTTCCGGAACCAGCATCTTTGAAACGACAATCGTGCCGGGAGCCGTCATGATGACCGCGCTCAACACGTGACGCGGTTCGGCGCCGAATGCAAAGTACGCGGCCATGATTGATCCGGAGACATGGGCCATGCCACTGGTCATGACAGTCATCAATTCAGAACGAGTGAGCTCGGGAAGGAACGGACGAATCGTTACTGGCGCTTCCGTCTGGCCCATGAAAATGCTGGCGGCGACGTTGAGCGATTCAGCTCCGCTTGCCCCCATAATTCGGGTCATGCCCCATGCGGCAATGCGGATAATGAACTGCATGATGCCGAAGTGATAAAGAATCGCGAACAACGCGCAGATAAAGATCACGACCGGCAACACCTGGAATGCGAAGACAAAACCGATGTTTGACGACTGCTTGCCGAGAGGTCCGAAGACAAATTCCGACCCAACGTAGGAATAACTTAGAACCTTATTCGCCGCATCACCAATCTTCTGAAACATGTCGCGGCCGAACTGCACCTTGAGCACAAAAAAAGCGAACGCGATTTGCAGACCCAGCCCCCAGGCGACGGTTTTCAGGCGAATTGCACGGCGGTTCGTGGAGAAGAGATATGCCAACCCCAGCATCGTGATTAGGCCGAGGACTCCTGTAAAGCGTCCCATTAATTTTTCTCCCCAGCTTTTCCGATGACTTGGCGCACAAGCGGGCGTTGCTCTTGTGGCGGAGCATCGCCAATCTTGCAACTCGCAACGATCAACGACCTTGCCCGTTCAGCGCGCGGCTCTGAATTGTAATGGATTGTTGCGATCGACTCCCCCTTGACGACTGCATCTCCCACTTTCTTGTGCAGAACGATGCCTACAGCGGGATCAACTGAATCCTCTTTGCGCTCGCGGCCACCACCCAGAATGACGCAGGCGGTTCCGATCTGCTCACAATGCATTGCAGTCACGAATCCATTCTGCTCACACGTCACCGTCACTCTATGCTTCGCCTTGGGCAGAAGTTTGGTGTCGTCAATTGTGCGGGCATCTCCGCCCTGTAGCTCCACCATGCGAAGAAATCGCTCCAAAGCCTGGCCGGACGCGATCAACGATGCGCTCTTTAGTTTCCCTTCTTCAACACTTTTCGACGCGCCCCCCAGGAACAGCATCCATCCGGCAAGAACCAGGCAAAGTTCGCGTAGGTCTGCCGGACCTGCACCCTGCAGCACCTCAACCACCTCGACTACTTCTAACGCGTTGCCGATCATGTTGCCCAAGGGCTGATCCATATCTGTGATCAGCGCCACAACTTGCTTTCCCATCCGTTCCCCCGTCTCGACCATGAGCTGGGCCAGAAACGCAGCATCTTTCTCACTCTTCATGAATGCGCCCGAACCGGTCTTAACATCGAGCACCAGCCCATCGATTCCTTCAGCCAGTTTCTTGCTCATGATGGAGGCGCAGATGAGATAAGGGCTTTCCACCGTGCCGGTCACGTCACGCAGCGCATAGAGCTTTCGATCGGCCGGTGCAATCTCGGAAGTCTGACCGATCATTGCGCAACCACAAGCTTCCAGGATGCGCCGGAACTCCGTGACGGAAAGATTCACGTTGAAGCCGGGAATGGCTTCGAGCTTATCGAGGGTGCCGCCCGTATGCCCCAAGCCGCGACCGCTGATCATTGGCACCGAAACGCCCGCGGCCGCCGCGAGCGGAGCCAACACTAACGATGTCTTGTCCCCGACCCCGCCCGTCGAATGCTTATCAACCTTGCGAGCGGGCAGAGCCGAGAGATCCAGAACATCACCGGAGTGCAGCATGGCATCGGTAAGCGCGGCAGTTTCCGGCTGCGACATGCCGCGCAAGACGACCGCCATCAGCCACGCCGATACCTGATAGTCGGGAACCTCACCCTTAGTGTAAGCGGCAACTAGAGCTTGGATCTCGGACTTCGATAGTTCACCGCCGTCCCGCTTCTTTCGGATGAGGTCCACAGCGCGGAAGGTCGGACCAGGCTGAGGAGTGGAGGTCACTTGAGGCGAAATCCTTCCGGTAGCAGTTCGGTAATGTGAGCTTGTTTCGGGCCCTTCGCGCCCTGGAAATAGATTGTAGCGTCCGGGCCGAATTCATAAATCACCTGCCGGCACGCCCCGCAGGGCGAGCATGCTACGCCTTGCGCGTTAGCAACAGCAACGGCGCGAATTTCAATCTTCGGACCTTCACTCGCAACGGCGGAAAAGATTGCGGTTCTCTCCGCGCAATTTGTCATTCCGTAGGAAGCATTCTCAACATTGCACCCGGAGAAGATCTTGCCATTCGCAAGCAGAATGGCCGACCCCACTCGGAAGTTCGAATAGGGCGCGTGCGCGTTTTTCATTACTAGCCTTGCAGCCCGTTCCAGCTTCTTCCGAACACCGGCGCGTTTTTCTTTAGTCATGCAGGTGAACCATGCGCTCTCACTCTTGCCATTTTGTTGCGAAAAGTGTCCGCCATTGTAAACCCTCACGCCAAAATCCCGGCTTTTTCTTCGCGCGGAGCACTCGCCGGCGGATTCGCGTTGTAAATCTCCCTGCCGTACAATGACAAATCAAGATGCCCGCTCTGAACGCTATGCGGGCAGAACCTGAATGTCGATCGATCAGCGGAATTTCGACATGACGCGCTCTGCCGCGGCAACGCTAGCAGTTTTGAGCGGTCGTCCGTTGCTACAGAATTCAGGTATCCCGCTCGACGTGAATTGGGTTCAAGAAGTCCGCGTTAACACAAGTGCTGTGGAACGCCGCGTCCAATCGCAGGTGGCGCGCCGGACGGTAAAGAAGGAGTGGCAGGCTGCATGGCTTCTGCGAGCCATCACCTGCATGGACCTGACCACGCTATCAGGCGATGACACTGACGAACGGGTTCGACGGCTCTGCGCGAAGGCAAAACATCCTATTCAGCAGGAACTGGTACAGAAACTAGGGATCGAGAGCCTTGCGATTAAGGTTGCGGCCGTTTGTGTTTATCACACTTTCGTCGAGACCGCGCTGAGCGCATTGGAGGGGAGCGGCATCCATGTAGCAGCCGTCTCGACGGGTTTCCCCGCCGGCCTGTCGCCACTTGCCGAACGCGTGGCGGAAATCCGGAGGTCGGTAGAAGCAGGAGCGCAGGAGATTGACGTAGTGATTACCCGCGCCCATGTTTTCTCCGCCCGGTGGCAAGCGCTCTACGATGAAATCGCCGCATTCAAGCATGCTTGCGGTGCCGCTCACATGAAGGTAATTCTTGGGACCGGCGATCTTCTGACCCTGCGGAATGTCGCGCGTGCAAGTTTCGTGGCGATGATGGCGGGAGCCGATTTTATAAAGACATCCACCGGGAAAGAACCGACCAATGCCACGCTTCCGGTCAGCCTTGTAATGTTGCGAGCCATCCGCGAATATGCACAACAAACCGGGATGGCGGTAGGCTTCAAACCGGCTGGCGGAATCCGCACCGCCAAGCAATCCCTTGACTGGCTCGCGCTGATCAAAGAGGAACTTGGGGATTCGTGGCTGCGTGGAGAGATGTTCCGCTTTGGAGCGAGTGGCCTGCTCGGCGATATCGAGCGGCAACTCGAGCATCATGCAACAGGGCGGTACTCCGCTGAGTACCGGCACCCGATTGCGTAGAGTGCAGTTCGCGAAGAATGCGAGGGCATAGCCAAACGTAAAATGAGCATTGCCGAAAAATTTGTCGCGATGGAGTACGGCCCCGCTCCGGAAGATCCCAGGGAAGCGACGGCATGGTTGGAAAAGCGCAATCGCAAGTTTGAACTCTTCATCGGTGGTGCATGGCAACCTCCGGCAGCCGGAGAATATTTCGATACTTTCGATCCGTCGAACGGAGAGAAGCTGGCTTCTATCGGGCAGGGCAGCACCGCCGATATCGACGCGGCCGTGCGAGCCGCCCGCTCCGCTGCTGCAAAATGGAGCGGGTTGTCCCCTCACATCCGCGCGCGCTATCTCTATGCTCTCGCCCGCTTGGTGCAAAAGCACTCGCGCCTCCTAGCGGTTCTCGAAACCATGGACAACGGTAAGCCTATCCGCGAGAGCCGCGATATCGACATTCCGCTGGTTGCGCGTCATTTTTACTATCACGCTGGATGGGCACAATTACTGGATCAGGAGTTTCCCGGGCACGAGGCCTGCGGGGTCGTCGGTCAGATCATTCCCTGGAACTTCCCGTTGCTGATGCTGGCATGGAAAATAGCGCCCGCGCTCGCCACCGGAAACACCGTCGTTTTGAAACCAGCCGAGTTCACTCCACTCACGGCCTTGGCATTCGCCGAGCTTTGCCGCGAAGCGGGACTTCCCCCCGGCGTTGTAAACATCGTCACGGGAGATGGAACGACCGGCGAGGCATTAGTAAAGCATCCCGGTATCGACAAAATCGCATTCACTGGATCTACCGAGGTCGGCCGGGCGATTCGTGGCGCGACCGCGTCCAGCCATAAACGTCTTTCCCTCGAACTTGGCGGAAAGTCCCCTTTCATCATTTTCGATGACGCCGACCTTGATAGCGCCGTTGAGGGACTCGTCGACGGCATCTGGTTCAACCAGGGTCAGGTTTGCTGCGCTGGCTCCCGCTTACTGATGCAGGAGAGCATTGCGGAGCCGCTCATTACAAAAATCCGTGACCGCATGAACACACTGCGAGTAGGGCCGCCGCTCGACAAGGCAATCGACATTGGTGCCATCGTCGCTCGCGTGCAGTTGGAGCGAATTCAGCGCATGGTGGCGCAAGGTGTAGCAGAAGGCGCGTCATGCTGGCAGCCCCAGATCGCGCTACCTTCGCGCGGCTTTTATTACCCGCCCACGCTGTTAAGCAATGTGCATCCCACTTCCATTGTTGCGCAGCAAGAGATCTTCGGCCCTGTGCTTGCTGCAATGACCTTTCGCACTCCGCGAGAAGCGGTTGAACTCGCCAACAACACTGTTTATGGCCTGGCTTCCTCTGTATGGAGCGAGAACATCAACGTGGCGTTGCAGGTGGCTGCACAGATCAAAGCCGGCGTTGTCTGGGTAAATTGCACGAACTTGTTTGATGCGGCATGTGGTTTCGGTGGATACCGCGAGAGCGGTTACGGGCGCGAAGGAGGACGAGAAGGCTTGCTCGAATACATGGAGCCAAAATGGTTCAAACATTCTCCGACCTTGGCGTCCACTTCAGCTCCGACTGTCTCAATCGAGTCCCCCGCGGATCCCGAGCAGCCCTCGATCGACCGTACCGTCAAGCTCTATATCGGTGGGAAACAAGCTCGTCCCGATTCCGGATACAGCATGGAAGTGCGCTCCCCGGATGGACGTTTGCTCGGTGAGGCGCCGCTCGGCAACCGTAAAGACATTCGCAATGCCGTCGAAGCGGCGCGGAAAGCAGAGTCATGGGCCAAAGCTACCGCGCATACTCGCGCACAAATTCTTTATTACTGCGCTGAAAATATCACGCAGCGCCGCAGCGAGCTTATTGCTCGCTTGTCGGAAGCAGTCGGTGAAAAGCAGGCTAATGCGGAAGTGAATGCTGGAATCGAACGTATCTTTTCTTATGCAGCCTGGGCCGACAAGTACGACGGGGCCGTGCATAGTCCGCCATTCCGAAATATCTCGATTGCCATGAATGAGCCGATCGGCACGGTCGGCGTGATCTGCCCGGCGGACACTCCGTTGCTCGGGTTTCTGTCCCTGGTAATGCCGGTCCTCGCAATGGGCAATACTGTCATCGCGATACCTTCGGAGAAATATCCTCTCATCGCCGGTGACTTGTATCAGGTGTTCGACACGAGCGATCTGCCAGGCGGCGCAGTGAACATCGTGACCGGTTACGTCTCACAGCTTCTCAAAACGGTTGCCGAGCACGAGGACATAGATGCGATCTGGTGTTATGGGGATGAGGCTACCGTCTCCGCCGCCAAGGCCATGTCCACGGGCAACCTTAAACAGGTCTGGACCAATGAAGGTAGAGCAATTGATTGGTTCGACAAAGCCCAAGGTGAAGGTCGCTGGTTCCTCGAGCATGCTACCCAAGTGAAGAATGTCTGGGTTCCCTATGGCGAATAGCGAGAGCCTCTCCTCGTACCCGGTCGTGTTTCTTTTTTGTAAAGCTTTTGCTTCTCCGAATCACCGCGTCTGGCAAGGAAACGAAGCGCAGAAAAGCTGGTACAGGTCTGCCTGGATTGCTTTTGGTTTCATCCCGCGCTAGCATTTTACAAAGCTTTCACCAACCCGCATCTTTACTCTCTGCAACTGCAGTCTGGATCTAAGGAGGACCTATGGGCGTCGCAGTTTCCCAACAAATTCATCCGCACGTCGCTGAGTTCATCGACAAACCACGCAAAATGCTGATCAACGGGCAGTGGGTGAACGCAGCGTCAGGCAAAACGTTCCCAACCTATAACCCGGCAACGGGAGAAGTTCTGGCCCAAGTCGCCGAAGGTGATCGCGAAGATATCGATCGCGCGGTACAAGCTGCCCGTAATGCGTTCGACAAAGGGCCATGGCGCCGTATGACCGCCTCGGAGAGGGGCCGGTTAATCTGGAAGCTGTCCGACCTTTTGGAGAAATACACCGAAGAATTCGGGTACATCGAGAGCCTGGACAACGGAAAGCCTCTCAACGTCGCAAAGGCTGCCGATGTTCCTCTCGCTGTCGACTTATTCCGATATATGGCGGGATGGGCCACCAAGATTGAAGGAAATACGATCCCTCTCTCAGTGCCCTATACCCCGGGCGCAAAATATCTCGCGTATACCCTTCGCGAGCCTGTTGGCGTCGTCGGCCAGATTATTCCATGGAATTTTCCGTTGCTGATGGCCGCATGGAAACTTGGTCCTGCATTGGCCACCGGGTGCACAGTTGTGCTCAAGCCCGCCGAGCAGACACCTCTATCAGCCTTACGGCTTGGCGAACTGATCATGGAAGCCGGATTCCCTGAAGGTGTTGTCAACGTTGTTCCCGGTTATGGCGAAACCGCCGGAGCGGCGCTCGCCGCGCATCCGGATGTCGACAAGGTTGCCTTTACCGGATCGACCGAAGTCGGCAAATTGATCGTTCATGCCGCCGCCGGCAACTTAAAAAAGGTCTCCCTTGAATTGGGAGGCAAGTCGCCAAACGTCGTGTACAAAGACGCTGATCTTGAAACCGCAATCCCAGGTTCGGCCAGCGCTATCTTCTTCAACCACGGCCAGTGCTGCTGTGCTGGCTCGCGACTGTACGTGGAAAAAGCTGTGTTCGACCAGGTCGTAGAGGGCGTCGCAGCGCAAGCGAAAAAGATCCGCGTAGGTGGAGGGTTAGAACCCGGCACGCAGATGGGCCCGCTGGTTTCGGAGGAGCAATTGAATCGGGTTTGCAGCTATCTCGAGTCTGGCCTCGCCGAGGGCGCAAAAGCGGTGGTCGGTGGGCGTAAGGCTGGAGATCGCGGTTACTTTGTCGAGCCCACGGTCCTTGTGAACACTCGCGAGGACATGAAAGTGGTACGGGAGGAAATTTTCGGCCCGGTGGTCGCAGCAATGCCATTCACCGATCCGGAAGAAATTATTCCCCGGGCGAACGACAGCGAATACGGCTTGGCGGCGGCGGTCTGGACTCGCGACATCAACAAGGCACATCGCACTGCGGAGATGCTGCGTGCCGGAACAGTGTGGATCAATTGCTACAACATCTTCGACGCAGCTTTGCCCTTCGGCGGTTACAAGCAGTCCGGATGGGGACGCGAAATGGGCCACGACGTGTTGAATCTCTACACTCAAACGAAAGCGGTCTGCACCCGCTTAGGGTAGATCCGCGGTTGCGGAAAAGTTGAAGGCGGTGGCCCAAAGCCACCGCCTTTTATTTCAACGACTCAGCGAAAAAGACGAACTACTTCTCCATCAGGAGCACCTTTTCCGCTTCGTCAATCTCGGTCAGTTTCACTTCGATAACTTCATTCATCGTGGTCTGGACATTGCGGCCGATGAATGTCGCTTCCACCGGGATCTCGCGATGCCCTCGGTCGATCAGGACACAGAGTTGCACCCGGCGTGGCCGGCCATGCGAGAACAAACCATCCAATGCAGCACGGGTCGTGCGGCCCGTGAACAGCACATCGTCGACCAGAACAATGTTTTTGTCTTCGATCTCGAAACCGATCTCTTTCTCCTGTATCACAGGCTTCGGCCCAAGAGTCGAAAGGTCATCGCGGTAGAACGTGATATCCAATGTCCCGACGGGCACTTTCGCATTTTCAATTCGCGCGATGATTTTTCCCAGGCGCTCAGCAAGGGGCACGCCCCGACGGCGGATGCCCACCAATCCCAGGCCGTCTACACCGTTATTCTTCTCTACGATTTCGTAGGCCAGACGGACCAATGTGCGTTCAATTTCAGACGCGGACATCAACTGCGCTTTCTGCCGAAGGCCAGTCTTGCGGGATGATGTTTTCGTATTCATCGTTTGAGGTGTGCCTCGATTAGCTGGGAACCGGCTTTCACTTTATTGAAGGCGGTCCGTAAGGTCAAGCGACTGTGGACGCAACAACAGCAAGCATTTCAAGTAAAGCGTTAGGAGGTTTGATCTTTCACCCGCAGTGCGGCGGAGTTCGCGTTAACAGATGTGCTGGAATTTCCGATGGATGGATGAGTTCTGATAGTGCGAGCTAATGGCGGATTGCCCTCTCGTATCGACATCAGATCAATCGCATTCGGACTAGCGGCCGCCATTTCGCTCGGCACAATACCTACAGCCTGATTGCGCCCCAAGGACTTCGCGCGGTAAAGAGCAGCATCCGCTAAAGCAATCGACTCCTCGGCACACAACGCCTCATAGGCTGCGCGGGCCCACGGATATGCTGCCCATCCGATCGAGCACGTTTTGGTCAGGCTGATGCCATGCCCCAGTTCAAAGGCTTCGGCTGAAATAACTTCGAGAATACGCTCGCAAAACGCCGGGGTGCCAATCGGATCCGTGGAGCGACTCATGATCAAGAACTCTTCTCCGCCCCATCGCACTAATACGTCTGACTTGCGCACAACTGTAGAAAGTCGATGCGCAACCAGTTGCAGCAACCGGTCTCCTGCAGGATGCCCGTGCAGATCGTTCACTTCTTTGAAAAAATCCATGTCGACCATAATGAATACAAGGTCGCGATGGTCGACTTTTCGTATTTCGCTTCCGCGCGCCCGCTGGTAATTGCGCAGCACTTGTCCGGCTTCGGAGGTGATGATCTCTTCCAGGTAACGTCGGTTCCACACTCCCGTCAAGGCATCAGTGAACGAAATCTGCTGCAATTCCAGATTCTTCCGCTGCAATTCGAGGCTGTGCCAACGAAGAGAGTGTTCTTTATTTTCAAGTTCATCTTTCAGCCTCGACATTTCGTCGAAATTCTGTCGCGAACTTTGCAGCAAGTCGAGTAATTCACGGTCCAATAGATGCTGCTTCAAGAAAACAAGAGCACCCATGACGATCATTACCGCGACAGTCAGCAGAAGCCGGTAATTGCGAACAGGTTGCGGAACATTTCCAAATTCAGCCCACGCCACCATCAAAGGCGTAACGAACACTGCCACCATCGCCAGTCGTGCCTTCCATATCCCGTATCCTCGGGTTGGAATTTCCTCGGAAATCTCTTGAATATCGTTACTTTCTCGAGCGATGTAACCAATGCGCACAAACCATGCCATCGACGCGACTAGCGGCACGTCAAAAAGACTGCCGGTGTAATACAAATGCAGATCGATAGCCTCGCTGGCAGTTAACGATGCCACGCAATAGGACAACGTCGCACCAAAGAGATGGAAGTAGACGCTTCGCCACGGCCCCTGGACACGATGACAAACAAGCATCAACCCGGCAACAAGCACCAATTCCTCGCTCACATAAAGCAGGTCGAAACTGCGCCCATACACGGACTCGAGGGGATGCACGTACTGCCATGGAATCACACAAAACAAGTAAAGAAACAGCCACCATGTCAGCAGCAGAGCAAAGTCGAGCGACCCGGCGCGCTGCGTGCGATGATCCTGTCGCATGTGGGGCTGGATCGCAACCGCGGCCATCATCGGGACGATGTGGAGAAATAGAATGACGTCTCCGACGAAGGGATTTGGCGCCTCATGCCGCAAATACACTTCGATGTACGTCCACATGAGCTGTGAAACCAACCACATAGCTAGTCCCAAACCCATGAGTGACCAGAACAACCGTGCTTTTGGAGGACAACTCTTGGTTTTCCAGAAGAAAGCAATCGTTGCCCACAACAGAATTCCGTTTTGCAGGTGATCGCCGATGGCAGTGAGAACAAATCCGCGAGGCACACAAATAGATAGCAGCACATGGGCGCAGATTAGAGCGCCGATGCCGGCAATCCAGCGATAGCGCGGCTCAAACAGACGTGTCCCCACGTCAAAATTGTAAAGTGAGGACAGAGGTCCTCTCGATTACCACGGTAACCGAGGGACCCAACAATGGTGGGATTACTTCTCTGCCAATGCCGACGACAATCCCTCTACAAATCGGTAGACGTCGGTGTAGGAGTTGTACAGTGGGACAGCGGCAACTCGAAACGTGTCTGGCTCGCGCCAGTCGCCGACGATGCCAGCGGCAGCGAGTTGATCGCACACTTTTCGCCCTGCCCGGTGAATCCGAATCGAGATTTGCGCTCCGCGCTGCTGTGGATCGGACGGGGTAATCACTTCAAATTTTGAAGAACGTTGGCGCCGCAACAGATATTCCATATAACCGGTCAGCGAAACGCTCTTAGACCTCAGGCGAAGCATTTTCGCCTCAGAAAATATCTCCATGGACGCGCGCAACGGAGCCAACGCCAATACAGGGGGGTTGCTCAATTGCCAGCCCTCCGCCCCCGGCATCGGGTCAAATTCAGGCTTCATCTCGAAGCGCTTCGATTCGTTGTGCCCCCACCATCCCGCGAACCGTGGAAGATCCCACGACCGGGCATGCTTTTCGTGAACAAAACACCCTGCCACGCATCCCGGTCCGCCGTTGAGGTATTTGTAGCTGCACCATGCCGCGAAATCCGGTTCCCAATCGTGCAACTTCAATGGCAAATTTCCGGCAGCGTGCGCGAGGTCGAAGCCGACAACACAACTCTTCCGGCGCCCAACCTTCGTGATCTCTGCCAAGTCGAACGACTGCCCTGTGACGTAGTTGACTCCTCCCACCAGTATCAAAGCGATGCTGTCCCCTTCGCGTTCAATCAGTGAAGCGATGTCTTCTTCTCGGAGCGCATACTCGCCTTCCCGGGGACGGAGTTCGATCAACGATGCCTGCGGTTCAAAACCATGAAAACGGATTTGTGACTTGACCGCATACTGGTCGGAGGAAAATGCTCCACTTTCGATGAGAATCCGGTGCCTCGATCTCGTTGGGCGGTAGAACGATGCCATCATCAAATGGAGGTTGACGGTCAGCGAATTCATCACCACAACCTCTAGCGGAATAGCCCCCACCAGTGAAGCTGTCTGCTCGGCCAGAAGCCGGTGGTAGCTGACCCAGGGATGTTTTTCCCGGAAGTGCCCCTCTACTCCGAGCTCAGCCCAGCTGGCCAACTCTTCCTCGACGTAAGAGCGTGCAGTTTTTGGCTGCAGCCCGAGCGAATGACCACACAGGTAAGTGCATTCCTTCCCAGCGCTGGTTCGTGGAAAACAGAATCGGTCGCGAAATCGTGCAAGCGGATCTTCGCGGTCCATTAGTGCTGCAAAATCAGCATCCGGACGAAAATCGTTGCCGGTCAAGAGTCGAACTCCAGAGGTTCAAGCTCCGAATGAATCAATCGATCGGCCTTGTTCCAATCAAGATCCTCAATGCGTTCAACACGCTCGCACAACTCATCCAGAATTCGGTCCTGCTTCTGTCCACGCTCCAGAGCAGTTGCATAGGGAATCCGATGAAACGTGACCATTGAGTACTTCGGCACGAAAATAAACGGATACTTCTCTTGCAGCGCGAGCTCAACTTTCTTGCGAAACAAAAAGCGCGGGTCCGAAACGCGGTCCCTCATCTCTACGAAGTTCTCGACCGCGAGATCAGCAATCGCATCTGTGTTGGCCTTTCTCGCCGACTCAAAAGCGGGAAAGATCCGCGCCCAGTCGTCCCCAAAGCGATCAAGTAACTCGAAGAAGGTTGTGCAGTCTTCGAAACCGCAATTGATGCCCTGGCCAAAGAAAGGAACGATCGCATGGGCAGCATCGCCAAGAAGCATCGCTTGCCCAGCTATGTGCCATGGCGAACACTTAATGGTCACCATGCTGCCGGTCGGGTTCGCGAAAAAATTGTCGACTAAACCAGGCATAACCGCGCAAGCATCCGGGAAATTCCGCTGAAAGAAACCAACCACGTCGGACTTGCTGCCGAGTTGAGCAAAACTATCGGCACCTTCGAATGGCAGGAACAGTATGCATGCAAACGTACCGTCAAGATTGGGCAAAGCGATCAACATGAACTTACCGCGTGGCCAAATATGCAACGCATTCTTTTCGAATACGTGGCTTCCACCAGCGCTTGGTATAGTCAGCTCCTTATACCCGTAATCCAGATATTGCTGAGAAAAATTGAAGCGGCTGAGTTTCGACACCTCATTTCGAATTGCCGACGCGGAGCCATCGCAGCCAATCGCTACTTGGAAATTTCTCGTGACCGGAGCACCCGATTGCTCGTCGCGGAAATGAATCTCTTTTTCCTTAGCGTCTAGACCGGCGCAGCGCCGTTGAAAAAAGATTTTCACTCCTCGCGCCTCGGCGGCATTGATCAGCGCGATGTTCAAGTCGGCCCGCGAAATCGAATGGATGACTTCGGTGTCATCTTTGCCGTAACGCTGGAAGGTCAGGGCGGATGTAACTGAGTGCATCATCCGGCCTCGCATCGGAACGACAATCTGCTGCATGTCGTCCCAAAGGCCGGCTTCCGCCAGCGCATGAATACCTCGGGTGGACAGGGCTAGATTGATCGAGCGTCCCGCGCTGACTTTCCCCTTCCTCATGTCGGGGCGGCGTTCGTAAATCTCAACTTCAAAGCCGCGCTGCACGAGGCCCATCGCCAGCAATGGCCCCACTAGCCCGGCGCCGACAAGCGTTACCGTTCCTTGATTCCCCATGCGAGGCTGCGTGAGATCCTACTCAGTCAGAAGCGTCCGGGCTTCCCACAGTTCGGGAAAAAACTTCTTGTCCAGTGTGAGCTTTAAGTACGACGATCCGGCGCTGCCGCCTGTTCCCATGCGGACGCCGATGGTCCGCTCCACAAGCTGAACGTGGCGGAGCCTCCAGCTCACGACCAGCTCATCGAACTCTGTCAGTCGTTCGCAAACGTCGATCCAGTCCCGGTTATTCCGCTCGTTCCGGTACAAACCCAGGATCGCGCGTGCCCGGGCATCGAATCGCTGCCGCTCCGTCGAGTTCTCGTCTATTTTTAATTTCCCCTCGGCTCGCAGCGCGTCAAACAATACATCGTGCAGCGATGGCTCTCTGAGGCGACGCTCCAACAGCGCATGCGCTTCGGGCGTGGGGCGGTGATAGCGCAACATCTTCTCGTCCTTCAGGCCGCAGAGAAATTCCAGTTCACGAAATTGTTCGGATTGGAACCCGCTGGCCGGTTCAAGCTTGCCGCGAAAAGCGAGAAAGTGAGTCGGCAGCATGGTCTCCAGAATGGTGAACTGCTCGACCAGTACTCGTGTGATTTCTGTGCAGCGGCGTAGGAGCCGCGCCGCTTCGTAGACTTCATCGCGCGTTGCAGGATGCAAAGCAGCCTTCGACAAATTTGCTACCACCGCATCCAGGTCGTGCAGAAGTTCCTTGAACCAAAGCTCGTACGTCTGATGCACGACAATGAATAGCAGCTCATCGTGATGCGGCGGCGAGGACTGCGGATGCTGCAGTCTGAGTAATTCCGGAACTTGAAGATATGAACTGTAGGTCAACTGCTCGGCAGGCTGGCTGCTATCCGCCCCCGAATGGACCTGCTTTTCGGACAGGGATGCAAGCCCAAGAAAGATCGCCGAATTTTCGCCGAGCAGGCGCGCTTTCTCGCGAGGAGCCAGATGGCTCGACCGAATCAATCCGCCCATGGGATGCTCGCCCAGCGGGAACGGATAATCAGTGCCGAGCATCACCCGTTCCAACCCGATTGTTCCTACCAATAACTGCAAAGCACGGACGTCAAAGACAGCTGAGTCCACATAAAAACGGTTTGAGTATTGACTGGGTGGCAATTCGCAAACACCGCGCGCCGCAGGATGATGCTGCCATGCGTTCTCGAGTCGGCCCAGCAGGAATGCGTAGCTTCCTCCACCGTGAGCAAAGCAAATCCGAAGGTTGCCCGGGAGCTTATCGAAAGCTCCTCCGAGAATCATCGCAACAATGCCGAGCTGGGTCTCTGCCGGCATGCCGACAGTCCAAGGCATCATGTACTTCGGCATGCGCTCGGGACTGAGCATATCCCACGGATGAACCAGCACGGCTGCCCCACTGTCCGCGCAATGGTGAAGAAAGGTCACGATGCCCGGATCATCGAGGTTTTTCTCCCCAACATGGTTTCCAATTTGCACCCCGAGATGGCCAGCGCGCATGCAACGACTCAACTCCTCGCATGCAGCGTCAATATTCTGCAAAGGAACCTGGCAGAACGACTTCAACCTGCCTTTGCCCTGTTCGCAGAGTTGCAAGGCCGCGTCATTAAATATGCGGGCGCAGTCCAGCGCGTGGGCCGGCTCTCTCTCATAAGCGAACAGGACGGGCGTGGCAGAAATCACCTGCATGTCGATCCCGTCTTGGTCCATCTCGGCAAGCCGTACTTCCGCGTCCCAGCAAGCCGCCGTAATCTGCCGGAAGAAGCGATCTCCCACCATGATCTCCGCCTTGCCGGGCTCTGTATGCTTAATCCAGGGCCAATTCGGAGTTCCATAGCGGGCCGCGAGATCGGGCCACGAAGGCGGAAAGAAATGGTTATGGATGTCGATGACTTGCATTTACTTTTTGTCGGGATGAACCGCGCCGCAGTTCTTGCACTTCCGCAGATTTTCGTCACCGTAGAACTTCTCAAATAAGGGCGGAAGATCGCGCACGATGCTCTTCAACTTTACCTCCGCACGGTGCAACAACTGATGGCAATTCTGGCAATACCATTCGAAACCATCCATCGCCCCGTCAGGCCGCGGCATTTCGACCACGACTCCCACCGTCCCCGCACCTCGCTGCGGCGAGTGGCGCATATGTCTTGGGAGAAGAAAAATTTCACCCTCATGGATAGGCACCTCCAGCGGTGGCTTGCCGGGAGTTTGCATGAGTCGCAACGATATGTTTCCCTTCAATTGATAGAAGAATTCTTCGGTCGGGTCATCGTGGTAATCGCGCCGTTGATTCGGTCCTCCGACCACCGTCACCATCATCTCGCCATCTTCCCAAACCTGAGCGTTTCCCACTGGAGGCTTTAGCTGATCTTTGTGCTCGTCAATCCACCGCTGGAAGTTGAAGGCTTTCAGTTCCTTGATGGAAGGCATGAGTGCTCCTATTTCGCGGGCTTATATGCAAGTGCCCGAATCTCAATCAATAGATGTGGATGTGGTAACTGATGTACGGCGACAGTCGTCCGAGCCGGACCGTCGAAGTCGAAGAATTCCCCGTACACTTCGTTGTAGCCTCCGAAGTCGTTCATGTTCACAAGAAACGTCGTCACCTCAACCACATCTATGAGGTCAGCGTCCGCTTTTTTAAGAATGTCGCGCACGTTCTCGAGAACTGCTTTGGTCTGCTCACGGATATCCAGCCGAGTCGTGCCCGACTCGTCGACTTGCGCTCCAGCAATGGTATTGTCCGCCCGGCGCGCGCTTGTGCCCGACACGAACAGAAAATCTCCAGCACGCTTAAGATGCGGATATTTGCCGCGAGGCTTTGCCTTGCCTTCAATGATTTTACTTTCGGTCTTCCGCATTGCACGAATCGATCCCACGCTTGCTCAGAGCTGGACGCAAACGTTGTTTAGTTCAGAATAGAAATTCAGCGAGTGTAATCCGCCCTCTCGTCCGATCCCCGACAAGCCCGCTCCTCCAAAGGGCGTTCGCAAATCACGAAGGAACCAGCAATTCACCCACGTAATACCGACATTCATCTGCTGGGCAACCCGATGACCCCGCTTCAGGTTCGTCGTCCAGATCGACGCCGCCAGACCATACTTCGTATCGTTGGCCATCGCGACCGCTTCTTCTTCGCTGTCGAATGGAGCTACGTGGCAAACAGGTCCGAAAATCTCTTCTTTCACGCAGCGGGCCGATTCCGGCAATCCCGTAAAGATCGTCGGTTGTATGTAGAACCCACGGTCAAGTGAACTCTCAAATCGCGGGATGCCTCCTCCTGTGACCTGGGTCGCTCCGGCTTCGCGTGCGGCCTCGTAGTAAGAGAGGACTTTCTCCCGGTGCTCGGCCGAAACCAGGGGCCCGATTTGCGTCTTCGCTTCCAGTGGCGGCCCAATCGCCATTTCCTCGGCACGCGTCTTCAACGCTTCTACAAAGCGACCGAAGATCGTCCGTTCAACGTAGACTCGTTCGGAGCACAGGCATACCTGGCCAGTATTGAGGAAAACGGACTCCGCGACGCCTGTCACCGTTTCTTGGAAATCGCAATCCGCAAAAACCACGGCAGCATTCTTGCCACCCAGTTCAAACGAAACAGGTTTCAACGAAGGCGCAACGGTCTTGAGGATCGCACTCCCCGTCCGCGATTCACCGGTAAACGTGATGGCGTTCACGTCGGAATGACTCGCGAGAAATTCTCCCGCAGCGCCAGGACCGAAGCCGTGTACAACGTTATAGACCCCATCCGGAACTCCCGAACTTTTCATCACCTCCGCCAGCAGAGCGGCGGTGGCGGGCGTCTCTTCGGACGGTTTCACAACTAGGGTATTTCCGCACGCCAGAGCCGGCGCCACCTTCCACGTCAACAGTAGCAGCGGCAAATTCCACGGCACGATGATGCCTACCACCCCCAACGGCTTGCGCACCGCGTAGTTCAGCGCGGTTCGTCCGTCCGCAGTTTCCGTCTGAAATGATTCCAGACCGGCGTTCTTCACCAGGTCTGCAAACATGCGAAAATTGGCGGCTGCGCGCGGGATATCCAGCTTGGAGGCGAGGCTGGTTGGCTTGCCCGTATCCGCGATTTCAGCGGCGAGAAAACAGTCAAAGCGGGCGTCGATGCCATCGGCGATGCGGTGGAGTAGTGCTGCACGATCGCGAACACTCAACCGTCCCCATGTCCCTTTAAGTGCCTTTCGCGCGGCGCCGACGGCAGAATCCACCAGAACCTGATCCGCTTCCGAGACTTTCGCAATTACACTTCCGTCGGCGGGATTGATATCGGTGAATTCCCGATTCCCATGCACAAACTGGCCATCGATGTAGTTGAGAATCGACTTCACGGGCGGCTCTGCGGGAATCGTAACAGCCCCGCACGACACGAAGCAATCCGGCATCCGGCTGGTTGCAAGTCTTTACTTGAAAGTCTCAACGTCGCGCAGGAGCGAGCCATGCTGATCTTTAGCCGAGACGATCGGCTCGGCGTTGAGTCCCCACCCGATGTTCAGCTCAGGATCGTTCCAGGCCAGTGTTCGTTCAAACTCGGGTGCGTAGTAGTCGGTGGCCTTGTATAGAACCTGGGCCTCCTCGCTCAGAACCAAAAATCCATGAGCGAGTCCGGGCGGAATCCAGAGCATTTTCTTGTTCTGCTCACTCAACCGCACGGCCTCCCACGACCCGAAGCTGCTGGAGCTTCGCCGCAGATCAACCGCGACGTCTAGAATCTCCCCCGCAATAGCACGCACCAGCTTTCCCTGAGCCTGCTTGATCTGATAGTGCAGGCCGCGCAGGACATGGCGCCGTGAAGAAGAGTGGTTGTCCTGCACAAAATGGGCCTCGATCCCGAGCTCCAACATCGCCCGCTCGTTATAGCTTTCAAGGAAAAACCCGCGGTCATCTCCGAACACGCGAGGCTCAACGATGAAAACTCCCGACAGAGACGTTGCGGTCTTGGTGAAGGTGGTCATGTCAGCGGCCGCCGGCGGGCGTTAGAACACCCGCTCCTTGAGCAGTTGCAGCAAATAGGTTCCGTATCCGCTGTTCTTCATCGCGACTCCAATCCGCTCGACGTGAACCGCATCGATATAGCCGTACCGGTAAGCAATCTCTTCCGGACACGCCACCATGAGGCCTTGCCTCTTTTCGATAGCCTGAATATAAAGCGCGGCCTCCATCAACGACTCGTGCGTTCCAGTATCAAGCCACGCCATGCCACGACCCATCACCATAACTTCGAGTTGGCCGCGGTTCAGATACACCTTGTTGACATCCGTAATCTCAAGTTCTCCCCGTGCGCTAGGCTTCAGCGATTTCGCTACCTCGACCACCTGACTGTCATAGAAATACAGTCCAGTCACCGCGTATCGAGACTTGGGAATTTTGGGCTTCTCCTCAATGCTCAACGCGTGTCCCGCGTCGTCAAACTCAACCACTCCATACCGCTCCGGATCGTGAACCGGATACGCGAAGACCCGGGCACCACGTTCCTTCTGCGCGGCTGCCCGTAGGTCTTTTGCAAGATCGTGACCGTAGAAGATGTTATCGCCCAGTACCAATGCACACGGGGCCCCGGCCAGGAAATCTTGTGCAATCAGAAACGCCTGCGCAATTCCCTCAGGTTTGGGTTGTGCGCGGTATTCGAAATGAACTCCGTATTGGCTTCCATCGCTAAGCAGCGCCTGGAACCTGGGCACATCTTCGGGAGTCGAGATGACCAGAATGTCGCGAATCCCCGCCAGCATCAGAGTGCACAGCGGGTAATAGACCATCGGCTTGTTGTACACCGGCAGCAAACTCTTTCCGACGGCCTGCGTCACCGGGTACAGGCGGGTTCCTGAGCCACCCGCCAGAATGATTCCCTTGTATTTTGTACTCTCGTTCATGAACTCCATTCACTTCACACATCGAGGAGGCTAGGGCGTGTAGTGCTTTTCGATCCATTGCCGATAACTTCCGCTTGTTACCTCTCGCACCCAATCATCATGGTCAAGATACCAGCGGACGGTCTTACGAATGCCACTCGCGAACGTCTCTTGGGGCTTCCATCCCAGTTCCCGCTCGATCTTGCGGGCGTCCATGGCGTAACGCCGATCGTGCCCCGGGCGATCTTTCACGAAGGTGACTAATTCGCGGCGCGGCCGGGAAGACTTCGGACCGAACTCGTCCAGCAAATCGCAAATTGTATGGACGATGTCGATGTTCGACATCTCATTCGACCCTCCGATGTTGTAGGTTTCGCCCGGCCGCCCGCGCTGCAATACCGTCGCAATTGCGCTGCAATGATCTTCCACATAGAGCCAATCTCTGACGTTCTTCCCGTCCCCATAAACTGGCAGTGGCTTCGCGTCGCGACCGTTGAGAATCATCAGTGGAATGAGTTTTTCGGGAAATTGGAATCGCCCATAGTTGTTCGAGCAATTCGTGGTCAACACCGGCAAGCCATACGTGTGATGGTAGGCGCGCACCAGATGATCGGAAGCTGCCTTTGACGCAGCATAAGGACTATTGGGAGCATACGCCGTGGTTTCAGAAAACGGCGGATCCTCCGGGCCTAGGCTTCCGAATACTTCATCGGTCGAAACATGCAGGAAACGGAACGCTTCTTTCTCCCTGCCCGTAAGTTCTGCCCAGTACGCGCGCGCTTCCTCCAGCAGAGCGAACGTGCCGTCAATGTTCGTGCAGATGAATTCTCCGGGGCCATGTATGGACCGATCGACGTGACTCTCCGCGGCAAAATGGACGATTGCTTCCGGTCGATATCTCTTCAGCAGGTTCTGCACTAACGTGCGATCCCCAATGTCGCCCCGGACAAACTGGTAGCGGGGCTCGGCGGCAAGACTCTCAAGATTGCGGAGATTCCCTGCGTAGGTCAGCTTGTCCAGATTGATGAATGAAGTTGAATCGGCCTGCATCCGCTGCAGTAGGAAGTTGGACCCGATGAATCCGGCTCCGCCGGTGACGAGAATAGTCATTGCCATTCGAATGCCGGAAGTCCGCGACCGCGTCTGGCCAAGTCGCGGAACCGATTGTCGATTGTAATAAAAAAGCCGAGAATTGGCCGCCTCCGCTCCAGCGCACGACTACTCGAGGAACGGAAAGCCATTCTGCCGAGAGGACCCCAAGACTATTTAACCGACACGCTGCACCGAACGACTACGATTGACTGCATTCTCCGTCGCGGGCAGTTTCCGGCCGGTTGTCATCCCGCCCCAACCCATCAAGTCGAAGTATGCTCTTTCGATTTCAGAAGAAATTCTTTCCCACTGATATTGCTCCTCGATCCGTCGCCGGGCAGCCCGTCCCGCCGCCTCCCGCACGGATGGGTTCGCAATCAGGAAACGGAGCCTGTCCGCCAGGTCGATGGCACTTCCACGCCTGAAGGTAAACCCTGCACCGTTGACTACTTCCCGGTTCTCGGGAACATCGCTCGTCAGCACGCAAAGGCCCGCTCCCATCGCATCCAGCAAAGCCAGCGAGAGCCCTTCCATGTCCGAAGGTAGAACGAAGATCATCGCGTTCGTCAGAAGTTCCTCCAGTGTGCCCCCTGCAACCCAATCGAGCATCCGGATGCGCTCGCTCGCGTGCGTCCGCAACTCCCTACTGTAATCGTCACAATAACTCGCGGCACCTGCCATCACCAGCTTGACCTCGCTTTCGAGATGCTCAAAAGCTTCGACCAGTAGATGACATCCTTTTTCCGGCGAGAATCGACCGAGAAAAAGGACATACGCCCCACCCTCCAACCCCCATTCCAGGATTTTTTTCGGCTCCCGGCGATCGCGCAGGAGGCCGCCGTTCGGCACATAGATAGGATCCTTACCGTGCACCTCTCGGTATCTTTTTCCGAGTTCCCGCGAAACAACCATCGTCGCATCGGGAAGCGCTACTGACGCGTGCTCTCCCAGGCGCAGCACTGCGGATGCAGTTCTTCCCCACTTCCGCCGTTGCCAATCCAGGCCTTGAACCGTCACCGCGGTCTTTATTCCTGCAAGCCGCGGAAGCCACGAAAACAATGCCGGCCCGAGCGCGTGATAGTGAATCACGTCAAATCGCTGTTTCATGGCATGCACTGTACTGAAAAAAGTATGGATCACGGTCTCGAGATGCTTCGTGCGGAGCGTCGGCAATCGGACAACACGCATCCCATTGTGCTCCGGTAAAGCCGGAGTAAAGTACGTTCGGCAATAAACCGTCACTTCATGTCCCATTCGCGCCAGGCGGCTGCCCACCTCTTCGTAGTAGGCTTCAATTCCGCTGTATTTGGAAATCACACCCCGCCCTCCGATGAAGGCGACGCGCAGTTTCCGCGCTGGTGTCGGCGAGCCCTGCTCAGCCGCGTTCAGAGTCTCGGCGCTCTGCCTTGCGCGCGCCCATGGAGGTTCCGCGGTGGTCGTTACGAGTATCGTTGGGCGCTTCCGTTTCCCCGCAACCAGGCGCGCATAATGCGAGATTAGAGTGTCGTAGTGCGCTTGGGGAGCGTAGTTCGCCCGGGCGAGTTCGCGGCCGGTTCGCCCTAGCTGCCGTGCAAGATCCGGTTGGTTGGCCAGCGTTCGGATCGCCTCCGCCAGTCGATCGACATCCCCCACCGAGTATAAAAGCCCCGTCTCGTTGGGCTGCACCAATTCCCGACGCGAACCGAGGTCCGATGCGACCACCGTCCGCGCCAGTGCAAATGATTCAAGAATCGTTTTACCGAATGTTTCGTAAGCATGGGAGGGCAGCACGGTGAACCGAGAACCGCGGATCAGCGAATCACGCTCCGCAGTGGAAACCTGCCCAATAAACCTAACGTTGGTCAGACTCAGCTCCGTAGCCAGGCTCTGCAAGTTTTCGCGCTCCGGTCCATCCCCTGCAATGACGAGCTGCAGATTGGGCAATTGATGCATCGATCGCAGCAGGTCATCAATGCCTTTTTCACGGGAGAGCCGGCCAAAATACAAGATCGGCGCATCGGCGCCGGGCTCAGTCGGAATTTCCCTCGCCTTTTCAAAGTGGTGCAGCACTTCGAACCTTGCCGCATCCCACCCATGTTCCACAAACTTGTCGCGCACAAAACGGCTCGGAGCCAGGAACAGGTCTACACACTTCTGATAGGTTCGCAGAAACCGGTGAACGTACGCTTCCATCGCTAATACGAGGCGGGCACTCATCCCCGGATAGCAGTTTCCCCGCAGGGCGTGCCAGAAAGCGCCCCCGCTGCACTTCTCGCAACTCGTTCCTTGCGACACAAGGTTGTAACTGGGACACAACAGCTTGAAGTCATTCAAGTGATAGATCACCGGAACTTTCTGGGCTTTGAGTTCCCAAAGAATCGAGGGCGAGAGGTGATGATAGATATTCCGTACATGAGCGACATCAGGACGGAACTCGCGAATCATTTCGCGGAGGCACTGACGGGCTTCGAGCGAGTAAATGGCATGCGCCGCCTTGCGCATTCGAAGCCGTAATCCTGAATCCTGTTTGAATTCGATATGCCGGACAAAATGTTGATCGAATGGCGTGGTCTTCCCCCGGGGATCCTGCATCGAGAAAAGAGCTACCTCGTGTCCCCGCGACCTCATCAATTCCATGAGTTCGAACAGATAGACTTCGGTGCCACTGAATGGATAGTTATATTTGTTGCAATACAAGATGCGCATGACGAGGGATCTTCTTTTCGGGAGGAATTCGGGCCAAGAACAAGTCGCCAAAACTTTCCAGATTTTTTTGGCGGTTAAAGTTGTGCTGGACCTGCACTCGGGCCGCATGTCGAATCCAATCCAGCGTTTGCGGTCTCACATTCGCGCTTGGCTCGGAATGACCCAAGGCATGGGCGAGAAGAGAACGGATCCCGAGCAGGCGGTCGACGAAATCAGACAGCGATCCGCACTCGTACAAGAAACCAGTCTTGCCATTGATAACCAGTTCCGGAATTCCGGTGATCGCGGGGGCGAGCACAATCTTCCCGTGCGCCATCGCTTCCATGAGAACCAGCGGAACACCTTCGCTGCGGCTCGTTAGGACAACCAGGTCAGCATTCTCATAAAGTGAGTCCAGCCGACTGTGCGGGACGTGCCCAAGTAATCGGACGCGCTTTCCCATGCCGTACATTCGGATCATCGATTCAAGGCGATGCCTTTCCGGCCCCTCTCCCGCAATCGCACATTCGAAAGAAATTCCCCGTCGGTAGAGATCGGCGCAAGCCCAGACCAGAAACGCGTGATCCTTCACCGAGTGCAACCGTCCAACAGCGAGAATCTGGAATGGACCTCTACCCTCTGCCGGAGCGACCGGTCGCGGGGTTCGATCCGCACGAACGTCAACTCCAAGCCGCGAGACGATGATCTTTTCAGCCCTTGTGCCCGCAAACTTCCTGAGAATTGTCTGGCGATTGAACTCTGAAACGGTCAGGCAGAATCGGCAATTCTTCAGCTTTGCATCCAGGTAAGTCCCGTGCAGTAACAAGTCGGACCCATGCAAAGTCAGGCTAAAATCCACCCCCCGCAAACGCGCCGCGACCATCCCCACCCAGGCTCCGTAGTAGCCGTGATGCACGTGGATATGATCGATGCTCCGGTCGCCAAGCAACACGGCATAGCAGGCCCCGAGCATGGTGTGCGCCAGCGCCTTGGCACGCTGGACTGGTCCTTCTTTCCCTCGGCAAAGTACGCGCCAAACCAAGTCGGCAATTCGCGTCCATCTCAATACACAGAGAGCAACCGCGCGTACAAGAATCGTGGCGGACAAGGCGTCCTGCACCACAATCTCAGGCTGCCTCTCATTCGCTGCAGGACGCTGAACCGTTCCTGCTACGACATGAATTCCTCGCCTTCGTAGTTCGGCGATCTCGTCTCCGACATAAGATTCAACCGGCGAGGGAAACTGGTTTGCCAGATAAGCGACCGTCAGCACAAGCGTGAAAGCTCCGTTCTCTCGCGCTGGGCCGCGAGCATTCCGGCCATGCTGTAGAGCAGACCATTCACAAACTGATAGCTCATCACCGCGACAGCAGCGTTCACGTAATAGACAGCGAGCAGCACAAGCCACAGCCGGTGAAAGTCGCGATTCAGGAAGCAATGCCTCTCGCCATCAGGTATCGACGACCGCCCCAGCCGGAACATCTCCCACATCAGCCACAGATAGAGAGCAAGCCCAATCAGCCCGTGCTCCACCAGCAACTCAAGATAGGTATTGTGGGGATACAGTTCCTTCTCCTGATAACCGCCGACAAACCGTGGCAACTCTGCGGGCATACTGTGAAATCCCCAACCGGTCAGCGGGTGCTGCAAAAACATCTGCCACCCTCCGGCATAAACAGCCTGCCGGTACTCGACCGGGCTGCGCTCTTCCAGGCGGTCGCTCACCGTTTCGCCGAATCGGCCGACACACAGTGAAACGCCTAGTCCGGCGCCTGCCAGAATTACGAGCCCGAGCCCCGCTTGCCGCATTCTCCGGCTTTTTGAAAGAACGATGCAGGCCACGACGGTACCCGCGAAAGCCAACCACACCGCCCGCGTCATGGTGGCCAGAATCGCCACCGGCACGCTCAGGAGCACAAGGGCCGCCTTCACACCGTGAATGCTGTTTCGCCTATAGGCGTGCAGAGTGATCAAGGCGAGCAGATTCAACGACACACCATTCGCAACAGCCTGGAGCAGCGGCCCGCGGGCACGGTCAGCATGATGGCCCAGGCTTTCATCCAGAATGAAACGAGGAAAGATCAAGGACTTGGCGCCAACCAGGAAGGCGATCGAAGTGAAGCTGAGATAAGCCAGCACCACAAGGGAAAAAACTTCAAACCTTCGATAATCGCCTTCCTTCGTGAAAACCTGCTGCGCCAGGTGAAACAGCGCGAAGGGCACGATGAACTTCCCGGCCAGCAAGCTCCAGACTTCGTTGTCATAGGATTGAGTAACGACGCTGGCGAGAGCGATGCCAGTAAGCGCCAGCATTGGCCAGCTCGCTCGACGAATCTGGATCGCTTGTCGCCGCAGGACTGTCCCTGACAGCACACTCACGACAAGCAATCCAAACAGCAGGCGATCGATCGGAAAGAAGTCCACGTTCGGAGGCCGCAACAACATCGCCCCCAGTGCGCCGAAGAAAAGTAATGACTGAAATGAGACAACAACCTGCAGCGGCCACAAAAAGGACTTCACTACGGCGGCCGCAGGGCCCCAGCCCCATTCACGCCGGGCTAGATTAACGGCAGTCGTTGCCATTACTCGCCCCCGCCACATATGACTGCCCAAACCGTCTTGAGCAGGATTTGCAAATCGAGCCGAAGACTCCAGGTTCGGATGTATTCCCGATCCAGTTCCATCCCACGGCCAAACGAAGGATCACGACGCGCAGTCACCTGCCACAGCCCGGTGATCCCGGGCGTCACATCAAGCCTCGACATATGTTCGGTTTGATATTCCGCAAAGTCATCAAGCGGATGTGGCCTTGGGCCCACCAAGCTCATCTCGCCCTTCAGCACATTCCACAACTGCGGCAGTTCGTCGAGGCTGTATTGTCGAAGGAATTTTCCAACCCGGGTAATACGCGGATCGCTTGCGATCTTAAAAAATGGCCCGGATCTTTCATTACTCCGGCGGAGCGCCATCTTCAGCTCGTCCGCATTCGCAACCATCGTGCGGAACTTGTAGCAGCGAAATGGCTGAGCCTTGCGTCCCACTCGCAGCGCTGCGTAAAAGACTGGGCCTTCAGAATCGAACTTGATCAGGGCTGCGATAGCGGCGAATGCTGGTAACAAGACCACCAACGCAAGCCCGGATGCAAAAACGTCCAGTGCGCGCTTCATTGCCAGCGTTGCCGTGGGCGCCCATTCTGAATGCAGCGTAATCAGAGGGAGGCCGGCAACGGTCCGGATCTCTGTCTCAGCCTGGCAACCGCAAAGGTCGGGCACAATTCCCACATCCAGGCGCAACCGTCGCGCTTCGCGCAAGACACTCAAAGTAAGCGCTCGATCCCTCGGCGCCGCCAAGATCACTTCGTCTACAAAACGTGCCCGCGCCAGCCGAGGCAAGTCGCTAACCCGACCCACAACTCCTGCACCAGGAGTAAGCTCGTTATCCAGCAATCCACAGACAGTTCGTTCTTGCTCGGTGTCGCTTCGAAGGTGAGCCGCAACCTGCTGGCCGACCGACCCTGCCCCGACAATCAGGACGTTACGTCCCATCTCACGGCTGCGCCACTTCGCTTGGCTCCCCTGCCATCGCCAAGCCCACAGGGCGCCAAAATGTAACACTCCTGCGCAGCACAACAGACCCGTTCTCGCCCACGGAAGCCCTTGCATACCATAGGCAAGCGTAAGCATGATCGTTGGCCATAACACAGCATTCGCAAGCCTTTGCGCTTGCGTGCGAGAGTTGACCTCGTTCGAGTACAGCCCCTCGCTGTATCCAACGAGCGTAATCAGGGAAGCATTAAGGAGGGCGATACCAATGAGAAAGATCGGGGAGCCCTCCGCGTATCGGAACACCCAGACTTGCGGGAATAACGACCGCAACGGCACCAGCAATGCACCGATCAGCAACCAATTCAAAGTCACCAGAGCAAAGTCCGCGCTTACGGATCTCAACCACTTCAACCCGTCGCGACCAAGCAGCGGCGATGGAACGAGAAAAGCGAGTCGATTTTTTTGGGCACGGCACGCGGCGCCATCCTCAGCCGGCCACTTCTGCAGCGGGGGCATGCCCGCCCGGTGCGAAGACTTTTTTCTTTCGACACTCGGTAGCACGCATCCTCCGGGGATGAGGCGCGCGCAATCGGCACTTTCGACTTCCGGATGCCTGGGATTTGGGGCCGGTGAAGACACTCAGATCCGTCCTTGCCAATTTCTTCCCGCAGAATTTTTCTGCGCTACAAATGTCGGTAGATTTTTTCTGGAATCGGAAACATCCTGTCGATGAAAACTGCTCCCAACATTCGCACCTGTGCAGCTTCCATCACGTGCATGAAATGTTGGGCGGAGGCGCGCCGGCTTCGCCTCTCGGAAACCACCAGGATGACTCCGTCCACAAGCTCTGCCATCGCGATTGCCGTCTGAGACACACCAAAGCAGGGCGCCTGCACGATCGAGAACTGGAACTCGCGTATGACATCGCAGGTGCGCGACCGCCATTCGACCGGTGCATTGTGGCCAACGGAGGCATCCGGCACAAGCCATAGATTGGACCGAATACGCGATGAGTAACGTCGGGCCGATCCCGGATCGCTGGCAGAAATGGATTCGGGCGGATTCTGATCCGGCGACTCGGCTGCACACGGGAAATTCCCCAGAACAGCCACTTCTCCTGCGTCTTCAGCAGCCAACGCTTCACCGACCTTCCGGCAAAGTGCGCGCACCTCTACCTCCGGCTCGAGAGCAGCGAAAAGCACATGGCGAATCGGCCCGGGCGAGTTTGAGAAGAAAACCTGGTGCACCAATCCCCGAATTTGTTCCTCGGCATACCTCTCGTGAGTCCACGGCCGGACTGGCCGGAGAACCCGGAATTCTCGCGCTTCTTCAGGCTCTTGTTCGCGCACCACCGACACAGACCGCGAAAATCCCATGCTTGAGGCCCACTGGTTCATGCCAGATACCTTCTCGATCCCTGCCGCGGCAACGACGCGAGCACGGGGATATTCAGATACGCCACAACCTCGCTCGGATCGCGGAACCTTGGACTAAAGTAGTCCGCCGCGAAGGCGCCTCCAGTGCCAGCAACCCCCGCAGCGGCAACGCCCAACAATAGAAGCGTCCATGTTGACCAAACCGGCAACGCGGGCGCCGACGGCTCTTCTGCAATCGCGACGTTTACAATTCCACGCTGGTCCAGTGCGTCTGCCATTCGCGCTTGTTCCTGTTTCTTCACGTAGAGCAAGTAGTTCTCCTCGGCCGCCTTCTCGGCGCTCTCCAGGTCGTCTTGCGTTACGGCATCCGCGCCGAACTGGCGTGCGGCATATCGCGATTCCGCTTCTTGCGTTTCGGTAGCCAAGGCGCGCGCTTGCAAGGCCTCCAGTTGAATCTGCGACCGCTCCAGTTCTGATTTCACCCACTCGTAGTGCGAGTTCTTGTCGGTGGTCTCGTCGCGCACCGGGGTCAATCTTTCGGCGGCGATGGCCGCTTGGGCTTGCTGAATCTGCTCGTCTACTTCTTTCACCAGGCGATGATTTGGCTCGAACTTCGTCAGCAGTTGGGTTCTCTTCAGTTGCAATTCGAGAAGGCTTGACTTCAAAGCTTTTAGCAGTTCGGGATTGTCCGACGAGCGAATCTGGGTCGTCGTACGCTCTGGAAGTAGAGCCAATTCCGTCTGCAGCGCGGTCACGCGCTCCCTCGTTTCCGCCAGATCAATCGCAGTCTGGCGGCGCCCGGCATCCAGTTCGCTAACTTTTTGCAGCGCCAGATCGCGCTCTTGCCCCGCCTCGATCACACGACGGTTGCTTGTAAATTGCAGCAGATTCTTCTTTGCTACTTCCAGCCTCTGGCGCGACTCTTCCGTCTGCTGCTCGAAAAAATGGACCTCGCCACCTGGCCGGTGAACCACCATATGCTTCCCGAGGTAAGCATTCTCCAACGAGCGCAAAACTCGCGCGGCCAGACGCGGATCGTCCGATGCGTATCCGACCAAAATCAAATTCGTCTTTTTCAACGCCTCAACATGCAGCTTCTTAGCCAGGTGTCGAGCCGCCCGTTCAACTCTCTCCTCCCTGCTTTCATGCGGACGGAGAAAGTGCAGCCAGTCATGCCCGCCTAGGCCGTTCTCCTCTACCACTCGGCGAAGAACCTCGTCATCCCGCAGAAGTTCAACCTCTGAATTCAGCTCTTCTTCTGTCACGGCCAGATGAGTCAGATCAAGCGGCGCATTCTCCTGTGCGCTTACAGGCGCCTCGGCGCGTCCCGGCCGCACCAGCACGCGAAGGTGAGACTGATAGCGTGCGCCCGCCAAGGTATAGAACACGACCGAGGCCAACACCAGCGTTGCGACACAGAGGAAAACCGCTCTCTGCCGGAAGAGCACCATCGCCAACTCGCGCATCGTCGGCACTGACGTCTGTGGAGCCATTCGGCTTGGGCCGTCGTCTGCCATCAATCTCCAGAGAAAAATCAGAATTGCGACGGGTTCATGTACATGCTTACGGACGGTCGCGTCAGAAAGCGATCGATCTTCGAAATTGTGTTTTGAGGGACGAAGACCATGTCCCCCGGCTGCAGGTGCGCATCTTCGCGCAGCCGGTCTCCTTTCAGCATCTGCTTCAGGTTTAACAATCGGGCCTCGACCAGATCGTCGTTCACCCGCCGGAACAGTACGACACGGGAGTGCCGGGATTGCTGCGTGAATCCGCCAGCGATCTCAACCGCTTCCGCCACGGTCACGTCGGAGCGGAGTTCGTACTTGCCCGGTCGCCCCACCTCTCCGCCTACGATGAAGTAAGGTCTTTCAAAGTCCTTCAATGAGACCGCGACTTGGGGATCGTGCAGGTATCCCGTATAGGCTTTCTCCACAGCACCAGCAAACTCCTCCAGATTCAAACCCTGCACTCGTACCATTCCCGCATCTTTCAGCATTACGAACCCATCGGGCTGAACGGTAAGAGCCTGGTTGAATTCTGGAGCGACGGTGAAACTGATCTCGACGACGTCGCTGGGCCGCAACCGGTAGAGCGGATGACGTTCCCCTCCGAGTAGAGAGTTTCCGAAATCATCCGCCCGCCCAGGTTTCGCGACCGTTGTACTCCCTCCCGCACCGGCTCCGGTTAAGCCAGGCCGGGAAGCTTCCTGCTGTCCGCCCTGGCCGGATCCAGTCACCTGGGCGAACGCGCTCCAACCAGGCAGCAGAAGCAAAGCTGCGACTATCAGGCTTCGAATCAGGTTGGAGGATCTTTTCATGGTTCCGCAGGGCCTTCGCAACTCTCCTCAGCCGCCAGAAGATCGAAGTGCTCTATCGCGCAACTTAAGCGCACTCACATCCGACAGCAAGACATGGGAAGGACCGTACTCAAAAGTGGACGTCGGGCTCCGAAATCGGCGCGCACGATTAACGCCGTCAAGTCAGGACCTTATCTGGAACGTTAGTGACTTCGGGTGCGGCGCGACGCTCACTCAAACCGTCTACCCCTGGCGTATCCACAAAGGTGGACTTGCATGTTCGTCACATCACATGCTTGCCGACGATGACAGCTGTAAATCTTCCCGGAATGAATCTAATGAGAGTCATGCGATGTCTTTTTCAGCAATTTTTTCGAATCAATGTTTCGTTCTGAAACTCTCGCGTGTCGCTCTGCACAGCTTTAACGCCCGGTCTAAACTAACTCGCGGTACGAATGGCCTTTTCCCATTTTGAAAGTCGCGCCCTTTTTTCCCCGCGCAATCCTTGTGGATGCATCCTCGTCTTCCTACAATCGAATCAATCGTCTCGATTCTTGTTGAGACGTTTCTTATCATGCGTGCCGCCACTTCCGGTCCGATCGGTGTGTTGATCGCCGACTCAAACCGTATGCAAGGACAACTGTTGGCCGGGGCATTGCGCCGCCGTCCGGAACTTCGAGTCTTCACTTCCCTGATGGATACTGCCGCTATTCTTGCGACAGTTACCTCTTCAGCCCCACGGGTCGCGTTGCTGTCGCTCAGTCCCGCGGTCGGCCTGTCATCGACTATCGCAATTTTGCGTCGATTTCATCTGTCACATCCGTTGATTCCGAAAATCATTTTGGCCGAAACTTGGGATCGCGACATGGTGATCGATGCTTTCCGATCGGGCGCTCGGGGGATTTTCACTCTCAGCGATTCCAACCTGCGCCTGCTGTTCAAGTGCCTCATTTGTGTCGCGTCCGGGCAGATTTGGGCAAGCACGAAGCAATTGAATTATTTGGTGGATCTGGTTTCGGAAGTTCCCTCGTTGCGAGTGTTGAACCAGGGTGGCCACCCGATCTTGACGCCGCGCGAGGAGCAAGTCGTCGCGCTGGTCGCAGAAGGCATGGGCAATCGCCAGATCGCGCGCGAGCTGAACCTCAGCGAACACACCATCAAGAAATATCTATTCCGAATCTTCAACAAGCTCGGGATCTCGACGCGTGTTGAACTGGTCCTCTACGCCGTAAATAACGGCGACCCGCGCCACGCGGAATGGCTGGCAGGAGTACCGCCCACGGCCCACTCAACTTAAACGGATTGACTTATGACTCGGAATCCGATATAACGATGTCCGAATTATGAATCACGAGCCTGAAAAATTCCTACCTTTATCTCCGGCCACGCTGCACATACTGCTCTCTCTTGCGGGAGAAGATCTGCACGGATACGCCATCATGCAGGAAGTTGCGCGGCAGTCGGAGGGAAAGTACAAACTCGGCCCGGGCACGCTTTACGACAATTTGCAGAAGCTGATTGCACGGAAACTCATCGCAGAAATGGGCCAGCGCCGCGACGACGAGGATCCCCGCCGCTATTATCGGCTTACTTCGCTCGGACGCGGAGTTCTTAGCGCCGAAACGGCTCGTCTTGCGGAGGTCGTGCGCGAAGCCCACTTACGACTGCAGATGGGAAAACCTCGGAGGGCTTGATGCTCCGCCAACTGTTCATTTTCGCGTTGCGTCTGCATCCACCAGCGTTTCGCGCCCGATTCGAAGATGAGATGCTCTCCATCTACGACCACACAGTTGGAGCTCGAAACCGTTTCGCCCTACTGGTGGATATCGTTTTCTCCGTCAGTCGGCAGTGGGCCCTGCGCTCAGAATTCTGGCTTGAATCCCCTTCACTCTCTCAGCCAGCCGGATCGGAAGGCATTCCCTCTTTCTACACGCTGGACCGATTCCACCCGAAGGCTGCGGCCCTGGTCCACGGCCTGTTGCTTTCTTCCGTTCTCTTTGCCTTGACCTGTTTTGCGATCAAGTACAGCTGGATTCATCTGCTCCACGTCCGTATACCCGAAGTACAATTCAGTGCTTTCCAACCTGTGGCCACAGATTCTCCGCGGGACCCCGGTCCACAGGCATCGATTCCGGCGAAGACGTCCCCCGCTCCACCACACTCTGATCCTCAGCGGAATTTGTTAGGTGAGAACGCCGGCCAGCCCTCAGGCGCCAAGAGCGCTACCACTAGCGCGGCAATCGGACCTGCTTCCCAAGCCGTTCCGCAAGCCCCAGCGACAGCCATCGCGAGGCAATCGGTCCCCGAGGGGACACTTGGAGTAGTTGAGAGGAAACTGATCGTTCGTGCTGCGGCCCAACAACTCACGCGATCTTATGTCGATCGCAACACTGGCCAGCGAATCGCCTCAGCTTTGCTATCTCATGACCAGAATGGTGATTACGACAAGATCACCGACGACGCCTCCTTCGCGCGAGTCCTTACAAGCCAGATGCAACAGGTAAGCCACGACCGGCACCTAAACATGGAATACAGTGCAGATCCCTTGCCCGTCTTGGCCAGCGCGTCCACTCAGGATGTCGCCCGCTATCGCGAGACCATGACGCGGCTGAACTGTACTTTCGAGAAAATCCGGATACTGCCGCAGAACATCGGGTATCTCAAACTCAATTCATTTCCTGACCCCTCTGTATGCGAATCAACCGCGAGAGCCGCGATGCACTCGCTGAATCGCACTGATGCGATCATCTTCGACTTGCGCGACAACCGCGGCGGAGAACCCGCCATGGTTGCCCTGATCGCCTCCTACCTCTTCGATCATCCGGAGTATTGGTACAACCCCAGAGAAGCGACCACCGCAAAGTCCTGGATCCAGTCCACCATCCCGGGAAACCGACTCGCGGACAAACCGGTTTACGTCTTGACCTCGGCTCGCACTTACTCCGGCGCCGAACAATTCTCCTACGATCTCAAAATGCTGAAGCGCGCCACCATCGTGGGCGAAACTACCGGCGGAGCGGCCCATGCGGGAGTGTGGCATCGACTTGATGATCACTTTGGGATGGGAATTCCTGAGGTCCGGGCGATCAATCCCTTCGCCGACAATGATTGGGCCGAGATCGGTGTCGCACCTGATATCCATGTGAATGCTGCCGACGCGTTAAGAACAGCCGAACAGCTTGCCCGGTCCCGGCTGCATCAAAGGTAAACTGCGGCGCTGCTTCCCATTTGAAAACTCCTCCGGCCGCACGGTATAACTTGAAACGCACCGTTTGCCTGACGCTTCTCCCAATCCGGCTCCTGCTCCACAGCCACGCCGCTGGAGCATCTTCGCGGCTGCGTTTCTCGTTCTCGCGTTAGCTCTGGTGGTGATCTACACCAGCCGCGGAGCTTTCCTGAGTCCTCCCGCGCTGGTTGTAGTCTCAGCGATCGGATTAGCGGCCCTGCTTCTCCAGCTTCGCCTTCGCCGTGGGCCTGGCCCGGCTGTCCACGCGCCGCTGTGGCTGAATATTCTTGGCCTGATCTTCGCAATCGCCGCTGTGCTTCCCGATCTTTTTCACTTGAGCGCTTCTACCATGCAAGTGGCAGCTCTAATCGCGGTTGTGTGCTTCGCGGTGAGCGGAACGGTTGTTCTGCACGCTCTGCGGAAAAAGACAGGCTAATTTACTGCGGAACGGCTGGCGCCGGGGTTGGAATCACAGGCGGCGGGATCGATCCACGCTTGAACTCAACGGCGACCGTCGTCTCGACGATGGCTGGCTGGCCGTTGATCCGATAAGGATTGAACTTCCACCATCGCAAGGCGTCCATTGCCGCCCGTGCCAGAACATCCGGGCCATTCAGTGGATGCATGCTGGTCACCGACCCGTCTCGGCCCACGACAATATCGAGTGCAATGATTCCTTGCAGATTGCCCTTGCGCGCCTCGGCTGGATAAACCGGCTCAACGCGATGGATGAGAAGTTTTTCCATCAATTCGGCCGGGACTTGCAACTGCGGCTTGGCAGTGGCCGCCGCTTCCTCATTTTTGAGGCCCGCCTCAATCTCTTCCCACCCGCGACTCCACTTCCACCAAAAGATCGCGACGGCAACAATTGCAATCAGGAAGACGATAAGCCAGGCCCATACGGTTGTCTTCTTTGGACCTGACGGCGTTCCGGAATCGCTGCCTTCTCCGTTCCCCTTCAACGATCGACCATCCCCGCGCGACTTCTTCATCTCTCCCGCTCCGCCCGTGTCCGGAGAAGCCTTGGTTTCCTTAGCCCAGTTTCGAATGGCCGCTTGCTGCGCCTCAGTCGCATTCAGGAATTCGAATCCACAACACAAGCTGTCCTGGTAACGCACCTTCGCCTGCAACTGCAGCGGCTCAGCCAGAGGCGGCAAATACAATTCGACCTCGACCGCCTCTCCTGTGGTGAGCTCCCCGGCCACAATCGCAGCAAGTCCCCCTCCGCAAATATTCATCGACCGTCCGGGCAGAGTGTCAGATTTTCCAGCCCGAGTGACCGTCACATCGACGGGAGCATGCAACTGGAATCGAAGCTCGCGTCGCCGCGACGGCCCGGCCCAGCCCTGTGCTTGTGGTGAAGTCGCCATTCAATCCCGACGATTGGGGTCCGCTAGCGCCGTAGCTCGATGATTTCGCTGCCCCGGGCAAACAACGCAACACTCGCCATTCCGATGAACAAGCCGTGCTCTACCACGCCGGGCATCGCGCTTAACTCACGCGCCAGACGGTCCGGATCTCGGATTTCGCCGAACCGGCAATCCAGGATGTGATTGTTTTCGTCGGTCACATAAGGGCTCCCGTCCGACGATGTTCTGAGCTGAACCTCCGCCCCTAAGGCCGCGATCCGCTTGGCCACCAGCGCCTGGGCAAACCGTATCACCTCCACTGGAAGTGGGAATCTACCGAGGTGTCTCACCTGCTTCGTGGCGTCGGCCACTACGACCATCTGCCTGGTCGCAGAAGCGACAATTTTTTCGCGCAATAAAGCGCCGCCGCCGCCCTTAATGAGGCGCAGCTGCGGATCGACTTCATCCGCCCCGTCCACGGTGACCGCGATGTCCTGGCATTCGTCCAACGTCGTCAGCGGGATCCCCAGGCTTTGGGCCAACTCCCGCGACCGGTCCGACGTAGGGATGCCCCGAACCCGGAGTCCACCCTTCACCTTTTCCCCGAGCAATTTGATGAAGTACGCCGCCGTCGACCCGGTGCCCAGCCCCACGACTTGACCGTCGCGAATGAACTGCAGGCTAGCCCGTGCCGCCGCCTCTTTTTCCTGGTCGTTCGCCATGACTCTCTTGGTGAGTGCCGGCTTCTGCCCGGCGTAAAAATAACAATTAGGTGCTATCCCAAAGTCTTCTCAATAAATATCAAATACCCCGCCAGCCCCAATCCCAGAAGCACCGTCAAAACCGTTACCAAGTCCAGCACAAATCCGGCGGGTTCGAACTGTCCGGCCTCCAATTGCGCTCGCGTTTTGCGATATCGGATCAATCCCGCCACCACCAAGGCAACACCGGCCACCATCGTACTCGTTCCCATCCAGACCGAGAGCCCCGTGGTACGGGCCGGATGCCCTTGAAATGCCGTCAACTGCCGAATCGCAATCGAGAACCGCCCAATCGCGAATCCGAACACGACAATGGCCGCGCCCGTCCGTACCCAGGCCAGAAAGGTGCGTTCGTTCGCCAGGTGATCCCGCGCCCGGTTTGGATTTTCGCTCTGCGCCACGCGCTCCAACCCCGCCTGCATTATTCCACAGCCTTCTCGATCACCGCCGCCGCTCCCGCCAGGTTCTTCATCAGCTCTGCTGGAACTGAATGCCGCTCACGCAAATACTCCGGATCGTTATATGTGACGCTCACCTGGCCGGACGCGTCCTCAGCGACCAGAACCTTCATCGGTAGATCAATCGCCAAACTCGGGGCCGCCACCATGAGTGGAGTGCCGCCCTTAGGGCTGCCGAAGATCACAACCTTGGTCGGTCTCATTTTGAGCCCCACTTTTTCGGCCTCACCGCTATGGTCGATCACTGTGAAAATCTGCATCCCCTTGGCGGTGAAAGCGGATTCCAGTCGGCGGAGCGTTTCCTCCACCGGGTAGTGGCTTGGGATCTGGATCAGGCCGCGGTCATTCATAAGTTCCTCCGGTCAAAAATGACGAATAGCGCCGTTCGTGTATTTTGAAGCATCATAGAGTAAATCGTGCGGCAAGAAGGCCTTCCCAGTACGTTCTTCGATCGGCAGTCTGGAAGGCGGTGCTTCTAGCATGAATTCCACTTGTCTCCTCTCACGGACCGCAGTCAAGACCGCAATATGCATCTTTGCGCTACTGAGCCCCAGCCAGCTATTTTGTGTCTCTGATCCACCTCCACCGGTGCCGCAGGAGGACGCCACCCTGGAAGTGATTAATGACTCTGACCTGCCGGAAACGTATCCGCAGGCGCTCTATGAAGTTCAGTTTCGCGCTCACGGCGGCGTACCTTCGCTCCACTGGCGGCTCAAAGAGGGCGCCTTTGCCCCGGGCATGAAGCTTGAAGACTACGGCCTGCTTCACGGGTCGCCGGAGCGCACGGGGGAATTTCGATTCACTCTCGCCGTCACCGATAGCGGCAAACCGCAACTTGCAGTCGAGAAATCTTTTGTTCTCCGCGTGCACTCAGCGCTGACCCTCAATTGGCGCTCCGCAGCCCATGTCAGCGGAAACCGCATTGAGGGTACGGTCGTGGTCTCAAACACGACTCCTGACAATGTCGCACTGACCTTCCGCGTCCTGGCTGTTGCCGCCAATGGCCGGGCGACTGCGATCGGATTCCAGTCCCTGGTTCTTCCGAGGGGAACCCTGGACAAGGAATTGCCCTTTGGCGAAACCCTGCCCCGTGGCGGATATCTCGTTCACGTCGATGCGGTTGGCGCTGTGGCCCCGAAAAATGTTATCTACCACGAACAGCTTGAGACCCCAAGCCCTCTCCAGGTGCAGGTAGGGCCCTGAATTGGCCCACCGTTGTTTCCGGGCAACCGTATCGGCCCGGCGCGGCTTCTGACGGATCGTATCCCCTGTACCGGCTCTGTCGCCCGTCGAAAACGGAAGTCACGTTGACTAGAAATCAGGATTTCTGAAAGACTTATGTCTTCCCAGTTCTTTGGCGGCCATTAGACCTGCATGGAATTTTTGCTGAATCTAGGGTGGTTGTTGCTGGTGCTGCCCGCCTTCCAACTTTGGCGCGGCTCCCGGAACGCCACCTCGCGGTCCCGTTTTACTTCCACCCAGTGCTTTCTTGCGCTGGCTTGCGCTCTCGTCGTGCTCTTCCCGGTTGTCTCCGCCACGGACGATTTGCACGCCATGCGGGCTGAGATTGAAGACTCGCCTGCCGGCAAGCGCGGCGTGCGTCTCAGTACCGACCGGGCGTCAGGTTCGGTCAGCAAACTACAGACGCCTCCTGCGTTGCTTGTTGCGAGCCTGTTGCAACTACCTCCTGCAGCGTTTTCCGAGCAACCAGCTCCGCCGCCGAACTCTCATCTTTCCAGCTCGCCCGCTGGGGTCATTTCCGGGCGCGCTCCTCCGTCAGCCGCTCTCGCGTAGTGTCGCTCCGGTGTTCCCGAATATTGGATCGGTTGTGATCATCAGGATTTGATCGGACCGAACCGGAGTTTTCCTGGCAGGGCGTCACCACAACCGAATCCCAACGCACCAGCCGCCCTATCCTGGCAAGTTCGCCGGGAATTAAGCGGCACGCGCAGGGTCCCAACGGGGTATTTAGGCCGAAACTTGATGTACATGAAACTAAGCCGGTATTTGCTCCTGCTGTTTGCGTCGGGCGCCGTCGTATCCGCGCAACAGCCCGCGCCGACGCCTCCTCAGCAGATCTGGACTTGGGACACCGTCAAGGAGCATTTCGAGCTCGGCAACACAACTTTGCTCGCCGGCAAGCTCAACATCGACGAATTAAAAGCAGAGGAGATCACAGCCCATCTCCGGCCCAATCCCGCCTTCACTCTCACCGCCGACGGTACCCAGATTTCGCCCAGCCACGGTGTCTGGCAGCCGTTCGCAGGAACCTTTGTTTCCCCGGGCGTAAGTTATCTGTTCGAGCGCCGCAACAAGCGCAACCTCCGCTATCAGAGCGCCAAGGAGGGCACTGCCATCGGTGTTGCCCAGCAATCCGACACCGAGCGCACGTTGCTCTTCAACTTGCGGTCCGCCTTCGTCAGCATCCTGCAGGCCAAGGCAGTTCTCCACCTGGCACAGGACAATCTCGAATACTACGACAAAGTTCTCAAGATCAGCCGGGACCGCTACCAGGCCGGCGACATCGCCCAGATCGATCTCGACCGTCTCGAACTGCAGCGCCTGCAGTACGAATCCGACGTCCAGACTGCTCTCGTAAATCTGCGCACTTCCAAGATCAATCTGCTTGCGCTGCTGAACGACCACCGCGCGATTGATAGTTTCGAGATCGATGGCTCATTCGACTTCCGCGAAGACCTGCTACCGCTTGACGATTACCGCAAAGACGCCTCAGGCGCGCGGCCCGATCTTCGCGCCGCTGTCTTGACGGTGGAGCAGTCAAAGACGAACTACGAACTTGCCGAGGCCAACGGATCGACGGATCCCACCATCGGGGTCTGGTTCACTCACAACGGTTCATTCAACAACCCCGACGCCACTAACACAGTCGGGGCCAGCGTCAGCATCCCGCTTCGTATCTTCGACAAGAATCAAGGCGAGAAGCTGCGCTCGAAGATTGACATCAGTCGCAGCGAAAAACTCCGCGAAGGAGTCGAGACTCAGGTTTACAGCGACGTCGACTCCGCTTACGCCACTCTCAGCAGCAATATTGAACTGCTCAAGCCGTACAAACGCCAGTACCTGCAGCAAGCCGTTCGCGTGCGCGACACCGTCTTCTTCTCCTATCAGCACGGAGGCGCCGCCTTAGTCGACTTCCTGAATGCTGAAAGCGAATACCGCGCCACAGAACTCAACTACGTGAATCTGGTGGGTTCCTACCTGACTGCCGCGGCGCAGTTGAACATGGCCGTTGGGCGCGAGGTGATCCAATGACAACTCATTCCTGCAACCGGCTTCTTGCTCTCGCTTCCTGCCTGCTTCTGGCTCTGCTCACCGCTGCTTGCAGCAGCGGAAAAGCTGATCCGCAGGCCGAAGCTCCTCCCAAGACTGCCGTCGAGCCCGACCTCGACGCCAACAACTTCAAAGTCGATCATCCCGACCAGTTCCCGCTTGTCACCGCGGTGGCCTACATCTCCGTCCCAGCTCTGAATGTGACCGGCGCCGTTCAACCCGATATCACTCGTGCCGTCCCGGTCGTTTCCCTCGCCTCAGGCCGCGTCGTAGAAATCAAGGCTCGGCTGGGTGACGTCGTCCAGAAGGGGCAACTCCTGCTGCGCGTCCAGAGTAACGACGTTTCCGGCGCCTACCAGACTTACATCAAAGCGGAAAACGATGAGCGGCTTGCCCGCGTCCAGCTCGAGCGCGCTCAGATTCTCTATGACAAGGGCGCGGTCGCCAAGAGTGCCCTCGAACAAGCCGAGGCCACGGAAAACGATGCCAAGGCCGATCTCAACGCCGCCACCGAGCAGTTGCGTCTTCTCGGCATCGATAAAGATCATCCTTCCGGCATCGTTGATATCAAGGCACCCATTTCCGGCATCATCACCGAACAGCAGGTCACCAACTCCTCCGGCGTGCAAGGACTCTCCGGCCCCAACCCCTTCACCATCTCCGATCTTTCCTATGTGTGGATCGTCTGCGACGTGTACGAAAACGATCTCGACGGGGTGCACATCGGCGAATCTGCCGATATCCGTTTGAACGCCTTCCCCAATCAGATTGTCAAAGGCCGCGTCGACAATATCCTGCCCGTTCTTGATCCCAACATTCGCACCGCCAAGGTCCGGGTCGAAGTGAAAAATCCGGGCATGATGCGTGTCGGCATGTTCGCCACCGCCACGTTCTATGGCAAGCGTCCCGAGACCCATGCCGCCGTGCCCGCCTCCGCCATTCTCCATCTCCACGACCGCGAATGGGTATATGCCCCGCTCGGCAATGGTCGATTCAAGCGGGTGGAAGTGACCACGGGGCGGATGTTGCCCGACAAGCAGCAGGAAATTGCCTCCGGATTAAAGCCCGGCGATCAAGCCGTGTCCAATGCTCTGGACCTGCAAAACACGGTGGAGCAATAGATGATTCGCCGCCTCGTCGATTTCGCGCTCAGCAATCGCCTCATGGTCCTGGGGTTCGCGCTCGTCCTGTTTGTTTGGGGCATCATTTCGTTCAGCAACCTCCCCATCGAGGCCTACCCCGACGTCGCTGACAACTATGTCGAAATCATCACCCAGTGGCCGGGAATTTCCGCCGAGCAGATCGAACAACAGGTCACCATCCCGCTCGAGACCTCGGTCAACGGCATCCCCGGCATAGTTCACCTGCGTTCCTTTTCGCTGTTCGGCCTCTCCGACCTGAAGCTGATCTTTGAAGACGGCACCGATAACGCCTGGAACCGCGAACGCGTCCTTGAGCGTCTAAGCCAGGTCACGCTGCCGGCCGGCGTTTCCCCGCAGATGGGCACCGACTGGAGCCCGGTCGGTCAGATCTACTTCTTCACCCTGCACAGCACCAATCCTCAGTACGACGCGATGGAGCTGAAATCCCTCGAAGACTGGGTGGTGGAGAAGAACCTCAAGTCCGTCCCCGACATCGTCGACGTCGCCAGCTTTGGCGGACCCACCCGCGAATACCAGGTTCGTCTCGATCCCACTAAGCTCATCGCCTACGGACTCAGCCTGAGCCAGGTCGAACAGCAACTTACCAACAACAACTCCAATGCCGGGGGAAGTTTTATCCAGGCCGGTTTGCAGCAGATCAACGTCCGCGAGGTCGGCCTGGTCGATCACGTCCACGACATCGAGCAAACCGTCGTCTTCACCAAGAACGGCACTCCCCTCCGCATCAAGGATCTCGGCGTCGTCGAGCAGGGCGCCAAGATCCGCCTGGGTCAGTTCGCCCGCGCCATCCATCGCGAAGACGGCAAGATCATCGATAACGACGACGTCGTCTCCGGCATCGTGCTCCTTCGCAAAGGCGCAAACGCCGACCCCGCTCTCAAAGCTCTCCACGAGAAGATCGACGAGATGAACGATCACCTCCTGCCCCCGGGAGTAAAAATCGTTCCGTTAATCGATCGCAGCACGCTGGTTCACTTCACCACTCACACCGTGCTTCACAACCTCACCGAAGGCATGGTCCTGGTATCTCTCATCCTGCTGCTGTTCCTGGGCAATGTCCGGGGCGCCATCATCGTTGCTCTGACCATTCCATTCGCCTTGCTTTTTGCCGCCACCTGCCTTGACCTGATGCACATTCCCGCCAACCTGCTTTCGTTGGGTGCACTGGACTTCGGCGTTGTCGTCGAAGGCGCCATTGTGTTGATCGAAAACATCGTCCGACATTTGAGTCATACCAACGGCACCGAGACCTCGACCGAGCGAATCAGTTTCGCCTCGCATGAAGTGCAGCGTCCGGTCTTCTACGCCATCGTCATCACCATCACCGCGTTCCTTCCCATCTTCACCCTGCAACGGGTCGAGGGTCGGCTCTTCCACCCCATGGCTTGGACCGTGGTTTTCGCGCTCTTGGGCGCATTGCTGTTTTCCATCCTCGTCGCGCCGGTCCTGGCCAGTTTCGCTTTTGCCAAGGGCGCGAAAGAATGGGATAACCCAATCATCACCTTCGTGAGCAAGCAATATCGCACCGCGCTCGTCTGGGCGATTCAACACCGTTTTGTCACGGTTGGCATCTGTCTGGTGATGCTGGTTCTCGGAAATTATCTGGCTTTCGGCGGCGCGCTCGGTTCCGAATTCCTGCCTCACCTCGATGAAGGCGCGCTCTGGGTCCGCGGCACGCTCGCTCCCAGTACCGGACCCGACGAAGGCATCCGCGTCGCCAACCAGGCCCGCATCGTGCTCTGTTCGTTTCCCGAAGTCCCACAATGCACCAGTCAGGTCGGTCGTCCCGACGACGGCACCGATAACACCGGCTTCTTTAATACCGAGTTTTTTGTCGACCTGAAACCCCGGGACGAATGGCGCCCCGTCTTCCACCAGGACAAAGACAGACTCATCGCCGCCATGCAGCGAGAACTCGACAAGATTCCCGGCGTCCTCTGGGGCTTCTCTCAGCCCATCGAAGACAACATGGAAGAAGCCGTCAGCGGCGTCAAGGGTGAGTTGGCCACCAAGGTCTTTGGCGATGATCTGAAAACACTCGAAGGCAAAGCCGACGAGATTGTCGCCATCATGCGCCAGATTCCCGGCATCGAGGATCTGGGCGTCTTTCGTGTGCTGGGTCAGCCCAACCTCAACGTGCAGGTCGACCGCAATGCCGCCGCCCGCTATCAAATCAATGTTGCCGACGTGCAGGATGCCATTCAGACCGCGGTCGGTGGCGGCGCCCTCACCCAGGTCTTGCAGGGAGAAGCCCGCTACGATCTGGTCCTGCGCTACCTCCCGCAATACCGCGACACCCAGGAAGCCATCCAGAGCATCCGCCTGCTCTCGCCCACCGGCGAAAGGGTATCGCTAGCTCAGCTCTGTACCATCAAAGTCGCCGACGGTGGATCGGAGATTTACCGCGAAGGCAACCAGCGATATATCGCTATCAAGTACAGCGTCCGCGGCCGGGACCTCGGCAGCGCCGTCGAAGAAGCCATCGACAAAGTCGCCCACAAGGTAAAACTGCCCACCGGCTATCACCTCAAGTGGGAGGGGGAATACGCCAGCCAGAAACGCGCCAATGCCCGTCTGCTGATCGTGCTTCCCATCACTATCCTGATCATTTTCATCATCCTCTACACCATGTTCAAGTCGTTCAAGTGGACCATGCTGATCATGGCCAACGTCGCCATCGCCCCTGTCGGAGGCCTGCTCGCCCTCCTGTTCACCGGCACAAATTTCAGTGTTTCTTCTGGCGTCGGATTCCTCGCTCTGTTCGGCGTCTCCGTACAGACCGGCGTGATCATGCTGGAATACATCAACCAGCTTCGCGTTCGCCGCTACACGATCGAAGACGCCGCAGTTGAGGGTGCCGTCCTCCGCCTGCGCCCCATCATGATGACCATGCTGGTCGCGACCCTGGGATTGCTGCCCGCAGCTATGTCTCACGCCATTGGCTCCGATTCGCAGCGCCCCTTCGCCATCGTCATCGTCGGTGGCCTGATGGCCGCGCTGCTCATGAGCATCTTCCTTCTGCCAACCCTCTACGTCTGGATTGCCGGCGAGCGCGACGTCCTGCCACCAGGCGAACCGGCTTTCGCCGAAGGCGAACACATCGATTAGACGGCAGTTTTGGTTGAGACCAACACTTGCACGTGGGTTAGGCGAATGTGGGACCTGTCGGGTTTGAAAGGGTGGGGCTTCAACCGCCCCGCATTCGGGTTTGAAAGGGTGCGGCTTCAGCGCACCGCATTGAGTAAGCAAAATCGCGGCTTTAGCCGCTGCCACAACCAGGGCCGGTGGTGTAAGGAACACGGCGGGCGGCAACGCTCGCAGATGCAAGTTCAAATCTTGCCTGGTCCACCAATTCCTAATTCCATTCAAAAGATGTGTTTATATAGATGGCGATGAGATATTGCCGCTTTCACCTTAACGGCCAGGATCAATATGGCCTCGTCGAATCCATTGCCGGGCGCGACTCTATCGTCCGAATCCTCGTCACGCCTCCCGAAGAAGCCGATGGCGATATGGAGTCTCTCCGTACTCGCCGCATCGATCCGATCCCTCTCGACGAAGCCACACTCCAGGTTCCTGTCCGCCCTTCAAAAATCGTCTGCATCGGACGCAACTATCGTGAGCACGCGGCCGAACTGGGCCATGATGTGCCCAAGGAACCGCTGCTTTTTCTAAAGGCCACCTCCGCCCTGTTGCCGCCGCACGGCACCATTCGCCGACCGAAAATCTCCGAACGTGTCGACCACGAGGGTGAACTTGGCATCGTCATCGGCCGCACATGCTATCAGCCCGCGCCGGACGCCGATATCCGGCAGTACATCCTCGGTTACACCTGCGTCAACGACGTCACCGCCCGGGATCTGCAGAACAAAGACGGTCAATGGAGCCGCGCCAAGGGCTTTGACACTTTCTGCCCGGTCGGGCCCGTTGTCACTGACGAGATCGATCCGTGGGTGGGCATCGGCGTCGAAACCCGCGTCAATGGCGAGCTTCGGCAGCAAGGCAACACCCGCGATCTGATCTTCAATCTCGAAGTATTGATCCGCCACATCGCTCAGGCCATGACACTTTTTCCAGGCGACCTCATTCCGACAGGCACCCCGTCCGGTGTAGGACCACTGGCCGCAGGCAACACCGTCGAAGTCACGGTGGAAGGAATCGGAACGCTGAGGAATCCAGTTGCCGACGAGTAGCAATGAACGCTCAAAACACCGATGCAGACGTTGTATTTGAATTTCTGACGTGAAGCCGCCAGATAGGTACTACGTTTGCGCCACCGTGGAAGAGCGACCCTTAAGGTAGTCACCGAGCCCAAGCCAAAGGGGGCTTTAGCCCCGGTGCATGCCAAAAACCCATTCGCAGATCAACAATCGAAAATCCGCACTGTTCCTCACTGCAAATGAAACCGCTCTCGCATTAACCGCTGCAGCCGCGGTTTGTAGAGCAGATCATACGCCAGCTCTTTGTCCGGAAACATCGCCAGTGCCGCGCGTTTCGCCCCAGCCGCCAACTCAGAAGCCTCCTCTACCGTCAGGTTCGGATCCTGGCCGATCACCGACATCACCATGCTGATCATCATTTGCAGGCGTCGGATTTTCCGCGCCTCCTCAGCGCGTTCTTCTTCCGGTAATGGGAACTTGCCCCCTGGTTCCGCCTGCTGAGGAAAGTTCATCGTGTCCCCTTTTTCAACCCACAGCTTTGGATGATCCGACCGCATCCCGCGTTGCGCGGGCGTTTCCAGCATTGTGCCTCAGCGCGCTTGAAATGCAAGGGGCTAAACATGTTGTGCAATCCGGATTTTCGGCTACAGGGCAGCAAAAAACTGCAGATTCGCCCCTCCTCCTCGCAACCACCTGCAAAAGAGTAGAATCTTAGCCTGTGCGCGTTGGATCGGATGGGTCAGTTTTCCGGTCCGGAATTGGAGATGCCGATGCCAGACCCCGTGAACTCTTCCGCCGGCACGCAGCCGCAGCCGAACCCCAACGAAAAGCTCACTAAAGTTTTTGATTCCGAAGACGAGTCAGAAGCTCTGATCGTGAAGGGTCTGCTCGACTCGGCCGGCATCGACAGCGACCTCACCTCGGCATCGATGGTGCAGGAGATGTTCCCCGGGCTCGGGGGAATGATCATAATGGTCCGCGAAGAAGACGCCGAAGCGGCCCGGCGCCTGATTACCGAGCAGCAGCAGGTGCCCGCCGACGAAGAGGAAACAGCCGAATATCACGTCATCGACGAGCCATCTCAGGAGTCGTGACCGACTTCCCGTCCAGATAGAACGTTACCGCCCCATCCAGATCCGTCCGATACACTTTCGTTCCCGCCTCGCCCAGCCGTCCGAGGATTTCCATGCGAGGCAAGTGGAACGAGTTGCCCCTGCCCACCGAGATGACGGCGAACTCCGGCTTGACCGACTCCACCAGTTCGTCGGTTGTCGCGTTCGCGCTGCCGTGATGGCCCACCTTCAGAACATCGGCCGACGGATGATGTAGCGCTGCAATCCGGCGCTCAACCTGTTTTTCAGCATCCCCCTCGAGCAGCGCTGATGATTTTCCATAACTGACCTGCAGCACGAGTGAATCGTTATTTTGCGGTTTCGCCCCGACAGGCCAGTCACGCGGCGGGAACAACACAGAAATCGTCGCGCCCCCAAACTCGAACGTGTCACCTTCCCAATGCCTCACCACCGTGATTCCCAGCGACTCCGCAGTCACGATCACATTCGCCAGTCCCTGGCTCGGTGGCACCAATCCGACCCACAATTCCATCGGCCGAAAGTTTTTCAGGACGGAGATCATTCCCCCGATATGATCTGAGTGCCCGTGCGTGATCGCTACTGCATCCAGCCGCGAAATTCCGCGCTCCCACAAGTACGGGGAAACCACGTCTTCACCAAAATCAAGCTGGGACCCTCCCGGTCCCACCGGACCTCCGGCATCGACCAGAAGAGTCCGGCCGCGCGGCGTAATCAGCACCGCCGAGTCGCCTTCGCCCACATCGATCGATGTCATTTCCAATACTCCAGAACGGGTTCTAGGACTCGGCGGGTGAAACGCCAGCGCAATCGCCGCCACCAATATCGCCCCCAGCCCTGACACCACTAGCCATCGCCCGCGCCGCGCACTCCACATCGCCAGCAGCAGAGCGGCTGCGGCCATCGCGATCATGAACCCGGAAGGCATCGCCACCCGCAAGTCGCTTGCTCGCAGCGAGCTCAGCCCCCGCACACCGCCGGCGATCACATCGATCGCGAACGCCGTCAGCAACACCGGAATCTTGGCCAGCCAAGGCGACACACACCCAAGCACCAGAGACGCCGCTGCCGCCGGCATCATCAACTGCGTCAGAGGAACAACAATCAGGTTCGCAGGCAGCCCGATCGTCGTTGCACGGTGAAAGTAGTACGCCATCGGCAGCGCCAGCCCAACCTGCATCAGCGCCGAAATGAACAATAACTCGTAACCCCGCAAACCTATTCTCGCGGTACTCTGAACCATCCATCTCGCAGGCGTCTCTCCTACGAATAATGCCGCGCGCGATCGCAACAACTCCAGGTCAAGCCGGAACTGCGCCACTCGCGGCGCCAGATGAGAGGAGTAATCCGGCGAGTCCCAATTGGCCAATGCCTGCCAATAGAACCTCGAACTCCGCTCCAGGATAGGAATCCCAACCGCCGAAACAATCAAAACGCACAGGAAGGTCATCTGGAAGCTGGCGGTAAATAACTGGCGCGGGTTGAGCGCCAGGAGCCCCAACGCCGCTGCTCCCAATGCATTTACCATGGCTCGATCGCGGTAGAGCAAGCGCGCCCCCAGATATACAGCACACATCAGGGTCGCCCGCCAGACGGGAGGCCCCACCTCCGTCACAAACGCATACATCACGCACAGCCCCACTGTCAGCACTGTAGCCAACACATCACCCAGCCGCAGCCTCCGCAGCGTCCAGAACACCACGAAAGCCAGGATGCTCACATTCATCCCGGAAACTACCAGCACGTGATACGTTCCCGACCGCTGGAAGTCCACTCGCGTATCGCGGTCGATGAATGCTTCCTCGCCGATCACCATGGCGTCGATTAGGGCCGCCTCACGAGGTGCCCACAACCGATGAATCTCAGAAATCACGCCGCGATGCCAACGACTGCGCCATGCATCGAGCACTGTACCGGACGAACCGGGCAACTGGGTGACGTTCTCGACCTTCGCTGAGCCAAGCGCCGCGATCCCGCGATCCGCAAGGGAGCCCTCGTAGTCAAAAGCCCCCGGATTCCGAAAATTTCGCGGCAGTTTCAACTTGCCCACAAACCGCAGCCGCTCTCCATAGCCGAACGCATGCAGGGACGCATTTGCCGCAAGCGCCTGCGCTTCAGCCTCTCCATCCTCATCGCGCGCCGCGTAAATACTCAGCCGAATTCCAGAATGAACTGAAATCTCGGGGCCGCCGTCACTGGAGATGTGCTCGGCTTCAACATCAACGGATTGACGAATTTCCCCCGGTCCGGAAGCCTGCAATCGCCCATCGCGGATTATGTGGCCCACAACCTCCACCTCGCGGCCATCCGCGAATGGCTGGATCGATTTATCAACGCGACTACCCGCACCCTGGACCTGAACCTCCAGTGCCCCGGTCAGGAAAAGAGTGCCTAAGGCCAGCACGCAACCCACTCGCGATCGCCGCCGCGAAAAAAACATCGCGGCACCGCCGAACACCACTGCTGCAATGACCCACCACAGCGGAGGTCGCCACGCATACACACCCGCAATAACCCCCAAAGCGAAAGCCGCCGCAGCCCAAAGCATCGGCTGCCGCGGAGCCTTCAGTCGCCATGCAGGAGAAATTGGATCAGGGGGGTTCATAAAAAGAAGTCGAATTCCCAGGCAGTCGTAGAGACGTTGCTCACAAAGTCTCCAGCGGCCGGCTCAAAGGCAAGAGCCGGAGCTTGAAGAGCAGCCCATCCCGAGCTACTTCCGCAACTCCAGCACACTCTCGATGTGAAAGGTCTGAGGAAACAGATCCACTAGTTGCGCCCGCTCCACGCGATATTTGCTCGCAAGCAGGGGCACCAGATCGCGGGCCAGCGTTGCCGGATCGCAAGAGACATAGATCAGAACTGGCGCGCCCAGCTTCACGAGCTCGTGCGTGACCCGCTCGCCCAGGCCACTTCGGGGCGGGTCCACCACCGCCAGGTCGGGCTGGTATGAAGTATGAGGGAGCACTACGCCCTTCCCGAACCGCCCCGAATTTGCCCGGTCGGCCAGATACTGCTCCGTCGTGGCCTGAACCGCTTCCGTATTCGGAGTCCGATTGTAGGAAAGATCGCCTGAGGATGTCTGTGACGACTCAACAGAAACGATGTGACGAATATCACCGGCCAGCGCTGTGGAAAACAATCCCACGCCCGAGTACAGGTCCAGCGCCAATTCCCCGGACCGCCCTTCCGCCACAATCCGCACCAATTCGTCGATCAGAAATCGGTTCGTCTGAAAAAACGATCCGGCACTCACACGATAATCAGCCTTACTCGTACGGTACGTGAGATAGGGCTCACCCACCGAGACAATCTTCTCTGTCTGCCCAGCACCGCGCGGCCCCTGCCCCAAACCGGATCTTCTATTTCCTGAACCGGGTGCCCCATTTTTCGCGCGTTCTGCGCGCGAGTGGTGGGGATCTTCGCGCACTCCCACAACACCCACCGTCTCTGGCAAAACCGCTGACAACTCCTCCGCAAAACCGCGAATGGCAGCCCGTCGCGCCTCCGCAAGACAGTGAATCTCCACCAGCATCCCGGAGTCTTCCGCATTCGCGAAAAACTCAATCTCATTTACCCCAACGGGAACTTTTCCATCACGACCCAACATCCACACGGCGGCGATCCCACGATTGATCAGCGAAGAACTGATCGGGCACTCTTCCACCGCCAACACATCCTGCGAGCCCCCCATGAAATATCCCAGCGTAAACTCAGGCCGGGTCCGTATCTGCAGTCGAGACCGATTGCGGTAATTCCAGGGCGGCGATGCGTGCACTTCGATCTCGCACGACAATTCCACTTTCGCGACACGCCGCAACGTCTCACGCAGGATCTCTCGCTTGATCTGCAACTGATGCTCGTAGCTCGAGTGCTGATAATGGCATCCGCCGCAGCCCGTGAAGTAAGGACAGGCATGTTCAACGCGATGCGAAGATGCCTCGACAATACTCGCCGCCCGAGCCCGTGCAAACCCCGGCCTCTGCTCGGTTATCACGGCCTCGACCCGCTCCTCCTCCAACACAAAGGGCAAAAATACAGCCTTTCCGCGACTCGAATCATCCGCGGAAGTCCCAGTAGGTGCCCCGTGTCTCGCGCGTTTGTTGCGTGGAACGGAGGAGTTTTTGCCCGATTCCGACGCCGAATCAACCGGAAGGCGGGCCAACCCATCCCCGCCGTAAATTAGTTTTTCGATGGTGAGCAGCAAGTGCAGATTGTAATCGCTGGTTCAGTTACAAAATCAATCGGAAATCGCAAATCGGCGATCGGAGATTCTACAGCGCCCGCCCCGCCGCCGCGCCTGACGCCCACGCCCACTGAAAGTTGAACCCGCCTAACTGGCCCGTCACATCAACGACTTCGCCGGCAAAAAACAGTCCTGGCACCTTGCGGCATTCCATCGTCTTCGCTGAAAGTTCATCCGTGTCGACCCCGCCCGCCGTCACTTCGGCCTTCTCATAACCTTCGGTACCGGCAGGCACAATCACCCACTCATGCAATCCGCGTTCAAATTCCGCCAGCCCGGCATTCGTCCACGACCCCGGTTCCTTCACATCGATCCAGCGGTCCGCCAGCCGGTGCGGCAATACCTTGTGCAATTCCGCCCGCAGCGCGCCGATCTTCCGCGGCACCCTTGCATCCTGGAATACGGCCGTGACCTCTCGTTCCGGAGCAAGATCAATCCGAATCGCCCCCGGACGTTCCCAGTACGACGAGATCTGTAAGATCGCCGGGCCACTCAGGCCACGATGCGTGATCAGCATCTTCTCGCGGAATTGTTGTCCGTCACAGGCAGCCACAACCTCCGCCGAGACTCCAGACAGATCACAATAACGATCGCGATCCCCTGCGTCGAAAATCAGTGGCACCAGTCCCGGCCGCGTCTCCCGCACCTTGACGCCAAATTGCCGAGCCAAGTCGTATCCAAACGCGGTTGCGCCAATCTTCGGAATCGACAGCCCCCCGGTCGCCACCGCCAGCACCGCCGCCCGAAACTCAGCCTGCGACGTGCGCACTGCGAACTCTGTCCCTCGCGTTACCTCGAGAATCCTGGCCTGCAGGAAAATCTCAACCTTCACCACCCGGCATTCTTCCTCCAGCATATTGAGAATTTCGCGCGCAGAGCCATCGCAAAACAGCTGTCCCAGTTTTTTCTCGTGATATGGAATCCGGTGCTTCTCCACCAGCGCAATGAAGTCGGCGGGGGTGTATCGCGACAAAGCAGACTTGGCAAAGTGTGGATTCGACGAAAGAAAATTTTCCGGCTCGCACTGAAGATTGGTGAAATTGCATCGCCCTCCGCCCGAGATCAGGATCTTCTTCCCCAGCCGGTCGCCGTGCTCAAGCAGCGCCACGCGTCGCCCGCGCTTGCCCGCCTCGATCGCACACATCAATCCCGCGGCCCCACCACCGAGAATCAGAGCGTCAAACGAGCGGATCACGAGATCACATGTAGAACAAACTGAGGCGAGGCAGGCCGTATTTCTCGAGCAGCCGTTTCTGCACGTATTGCTTGTGCAGTTGATCAATCTGCGGGCCGGACATCTTGCTTCGGTACGGCATCAGGTCGCGGTCTGCATCGGCCCGCACCTTGACGATCGCTTCATCCGGCGTCGAGGCCAGCAGTGCGGCAAACATCTTCTCTTCCAGCACAGTGAGTCGTCGTTCCAAATCTTCCAGGCGCGGCCCTGCCTTCTTCTCGACCTCGCCAGCCAAATCTCGTAGTGTCTTCGCGGCTTGCGATGCAACCGTCTTCACTGAAACTCCGCCTTCCTCGGGCAGCTTCGCGGCATCCAGCAACTCGGCGTTGCGTCGAAAAAAAGCCGTCACTCGTTCAGGCTCGAATCCCTGGGGGGAGCTGGCGGCAGGAGTGTCAGCAGATACGCCTACCACGGCCTCTTTCATCTCCTCCGCTGCGGCTAAAACCTCCTGCGAGCAATACGCCAGGCTGTTCACTTTCTTGGTTTTTGTCGGCCGCTGATCATAGCGGTCAAACGCCGCATCGATGCCTCGGAGCGCCGCTTCCAGCGGAATTCCCGCATCCTTCCAGTTTTCGATCAGGGCCCAGTCCAGCGTGGAAAGCAGGAGCCCTCCGCCGCGCCGCCGCAGATAGTGTTCCTCAATTTCTGTGAAGTAGTTGAAGTAATTTCCCACAATCGACCTGGAGGGCATTTTACGTGGGTTCTACCGAAATCTTTACTGCACACCTGCTGCACAACTGCTCGTAGGCTTGCTCCAAACGGTTTATGGCTGAACCCATGCCATCAACAACCCGGCGATGGTGGCCGCTAGGGTAGCGGAACAGCCTGCCCATTTTCGATCTTGAACCTGATCGAATCGGCATGTTGCGTTTTGCCTAATCCGTCTGCCGTCACAACATTGCCACTCGCCGCAATCGTCCGATTCTTCACATCGTAGACCACCTTATCTGCCTCAAGCGAGAACAGATTGTAGGCAACGAAAACGGGGACGTCTGGTTCTGTGATCTTGTTGCTGGTATAGAGGTAGCCACGGTCGCTGGGCTGCCGCTGCGGATACTGAATATAGAGCTGGAGTGGCGCGCCGTCCGTCGAAGGAACCGGGAACGAATCCTCTCCTCCGCAGGTGTTTTTCCACGCCTCCGTCTTCTGCTGTTCGGTCTCCCCGCCCACCACGGCGTCGCAGTTCATTCTTGCCATGTAGAGAGCACCACTCAGGATGACGGTTGTTGGTGAGGCAACGCGAAAGAGTCGAGTGTACTCCGTGAGTGCCTGAGGCCAGATCGTCGGACCCTGAGCGACCATTTTGTAGACGCCGACGGGAAGGTCTGCATTGTAGGAACCTTTGTCGTCGACCACCACGGTCTTGGTCTCATGTTCGCCTTGAAAAGTCACCTCTGTCCTTGGGACGACGACGTAGGAGTCTTTCTCATCGGTTGTCACAGTCGTGATCGGCTGCTCTCCGTGAAAGATGAGTTTCTCCCGTGGAACTACAGCACCGTGGAGTAGAGATTCCCACGGACTGCTGATCGTTCCCTCGATGTGAAAGGTCGCGGGCTGAGCCGTTGGCGTCGCAGTTTGCCCGAACAGCGGAGCAACCGAGACAAAAATCAAAAGGGTAGCTTTGACAATAGACCTGATCGCACGCACTGACTCCACCCGGACCACTGCGTGCACGACTTCCGCTTTGTCCACTGCCGCTGCCACCGCTGTCTCCACCGCCGTTATTGTCGCCACTTGGGTACGTGACGGTTACTCCGTCGCCACTATATTCGGTCGCACAATCGTCGCCTTCCAGACCTTCCGAGTCAAGAAGAAGGAGAGGGTTGTTTAATACGTACCCGTAACGACTCCAACTTTGTGGGTTACGAGTGTGGCAGCGGAAGAGCCTGCTGGATCGGGCGAAATCCATCGCCCTTGACTCGGGCTTTGGCGTCGCGCCGGGAAGTCGTACAAGTGATTTCCCAAGACTAACCTTGAGCACATTTTACGCGGGTTGTATCAGAGTTTTTGTCGGATGCCACCTGGGTGTCTTCCAGCCCCGGGGCTCTGCAGGTAACTTCCGTAACGTATGGAAGGTAACCCTGCACTTTTAGAATCGCACGGGGGAGCCCGCGAAGTTGCGTCAGATTTCAAAAACCTGGATCCTCACCCTTGTCTTCCTTACCGTGGCGGAAGCGGTAGCGTTTGCCCTGCTTCCCCGCGGCCTTGTCCGTGCAGCTGTTAGCGACATCATCTGCGCTCTCCTGATGCTTTCCGTATTGATGGTTACTGCTTGGAACGGAATCTCGAGCAATGGGCGAATGCGTGTGTTTTGGATTCTTCAAGCGATTGGATGGGCTCTTTGGCTGAGTGACCAGTTGCTCTGGATCGTTTTCGATCTTGTGTTGCAGAAAAAAATGCCGGTGATGTTTTCTGCCGACGCACTCTTATTCATGGCCGGCGTCCCAATGTTAGCTGGCCTGCTGCTCCGGCCGCATCTCCAGCCATCGGAGCGCAGCGCCCGACTAGGCGCCCTGGATTTTTCGCTCCTTCTGTTGTGGTGGCTCTATCTCTATGTCTTCTACGTGATCTGCTGGCAATACGTCTCTCCCGATCTGACCCACTACGACAAGAACTATGACCTGCTCGATGCAGGAGAGGCCTTCGTGATTGCGTCTGTCTTGGGAGTCTTTTGCTACTTGGCCTCGGGGCGATGGAGAAAGTTTTACCGGCTTTTTTTCGGAGCGGTGTTATTCAATACCGTGGCGTTCTACCTTCTGAATCACGAACTCAATAAAGGAGTGTATTTCACCGGTAGCTGGTACGACCTTCCCTATTCCGCGTCGTTTGCGGCGTTCACCGCGGTCGCCCTGGCTGGGCAAGGATTGTCGTCCACGACAGAAACTTCCGCAAACGAAACGTACTCTTCCTGGATCGCTACGCTCGCGATGATCGCGGTATTGTCACTGCCGGTGATGGCCGGCGCCGCCCTTTTGAGCCACGACATTCCCGCTTCCGTTGTGCGTTTTCGTGTACTCGTCACGCTCGCCACAATGTTTGCCATGGCGTTTCTCATCTTTTTCAAGCATTACCGCTTGCATGAGGAATTGAAGCGAACCAATAACGTGCTGCAGGAAGCTTCGCTGACCGATCCCTTGACCGGCCTTCGCAACCGCCGATACTTCCTGGACACCATCGAAGCTGACGTCAGCCATGCGTTGCGCTCGTATGCGGACAATCGCGATCCACGAACCCGCGACCTCGTTTTTTACCTGATCGATGCCGACAATTTTAAAGAAGTCAACGACCGCTACGGACACGATGTTGGTGACAGGGTGCTAGTCGAAATGTCGCGCAGGATCAGCTCGGCGATCCGGCACTCCGATGTTCTGGTGCGGTGGGGCGGTGAAGAATTCCTGATCCTGTCGCGCTACACGGATCGCGCGGAGGCTGAGACTCTCAGCGCGCGCGTGCTCGCGGCGGTCAGCGATACACCCTTCACCCTTACGAATCCAAATGAAACGATTCGTAGAACATGTTCGATCGGCTGGGCTGCATTCCCCTGGTTCTCCGAACATCCCGAAACGTTCGATTACGAAAAAGTGCTCAAGTTCGCCGATCAAGCTCTTGGGGAAGCCAAGAGAGCCGGGAAGAACCGTGCTGTTGGTTTGCGGCCTGCAAACAATCCAGTTGCGCCACCCGTGAGTGAGATGCTCTGTGCTGGCTACATCGGCGCCGATCGCCCCGCAATTGTTGGTACAACGGACCCAGAGCGAGAATTGAAGCCGCTTCCCGCAACGCCAGCCGCTGAATAAAAACCAATTTGCTGAAGTGGGGTTCCGTAAATGGGTTAGCGCGTCGTGCGCGACGCGGAGGACGAAGGCGTGCTACGGCCGTTCTTTGGCTCACTCTTCGCTGCCGCTTTCGTCGCAACCTTGCCCGTCGTCTTGGCCCCAGCGTCCCGGCGCGCGTTTCGCTCCCATATGATGCGCAACCCCTCGAGCGTCAGCAGGTCATCCACATGCTTGATGTATTTCGAACCAGTGCCGATCATCGGCCCCAGCCCGCCAGTCGCAATCACCTGAGTCTCGGCACCCAGTTCGGCCAACAGCCGTTCCAGAATGCCATCCACCAATCCGAGATATCCGTAATAAAGTCCCGATTGCAGGCTGCCGACAGTGTTCGTTCCGATCACGCGCGCTGGCTTACGAATTTCGACCCGAGGTAAACGTGCAGTCCGCTCGAACAAGGCATCCGCCGAAATGCCTATCCCGGGACAGATCACGCCGCCCAGATATTCTCCCTTCGCCGACACGCAATCGAAAGTCGTCGCCGTACCAAAATCCACGATTACGCACGGCCCACCGTATTTCTCAAACGCCGCCACGCCATTCACAATCCGGTCCGCACCCACCTCCGCGGGATTGTCGTAGTGCACCGGCATCCCCGTCTTCACTCCCGGCTCGATGAACAGCGGCCGCAGATCGAAGTAACGCTCGCAAACCTGCCGCAGTACCGCATCAAGTGGAGGCACTACCGACGAAATCACGATGCCCTGGATTCCTCGGGCCTCCAGCCCGGCCATGGAAAAGAGATTGCGGAACAAGACACCATACTCGTCGACGGTGCTGGTGCGCGAAGTCGCCACGCGCCAGTGAGCGAGCAGCCGCTCGTAGCCGGCCGCTTCGTCAGACTCGGCAGCGGCCTGCTCTTTCGCGCCCCGGGCAAAAACACCCAGCACGGTGTTCGTGTTTCCGACATCGAGAACGAGCAGCATGTGTTCGGTAAATTTCCTTCTACACTTTGACTTCGCGAACCGTTCCGCTCAACACGGTCTTCAAGCCGCTGGCGGTCCGGACCAGCAGGAACCCGCGCGCATCCAGCCCCTCGGTGACTCCCTCGAAAGCTGCGCCATTCTCTTCGATGCGCACATTCTTGCCGCGCACCCAGGAAGAATGCTCGGCAAAACGGCGCAGAATCAATTCGCGCGCGCGCGCTTCACCCGTCAGCGCGCGATATTCGTGTTCGAGCGATTTTAGCAAAGCAGCTGCGAGTTCTACGCGTGACCACTCGCTGCCTCCCGAAAGCCGCAATGAGGTCGCGCCCAATTCTTCCGGAAAGGATGCCTGGTTCACATTGATCCCAATTCCCACGACGACATAGCGAACGCGGGTGGCCTCTGCGTTCATCTCGGTCAGAATTCCGCAGACCTTCTTTCCGCCGATCAGCACATCGTTTGGCCACTTCAGATCTGGATTCACTCGCGCATCGATCTTTTGGATCGCCGCGTGCACAGCCAATCCGGCCGCCAGAGAAAGCGGCAGCACGTCAGACGGCGGCAGAGCGGGCCGCAGCACGACCGAGCAGTAGATTCCCATCGAAGGCGGAGATTGCCAGGCATTCGAACCGCGGCCTCGCCCAGCGGTCTGCTCCTCTGCCAGGAACACGCTGCCCTCCGGCGCACCTTCCGCCGCAGCGTCTATCGCCGCGGTATTGGTCGATCCGATTTTGTAGAAGTGGTGAAGGTGCGCCGCGAACATGGTGCCCCGCAACAGCGGGCGCAGCATCTCCGGCAGCAGAAGATCCGGAACCGCGCGCAGCTGATAGCCCGTCGCCGGATGCCCGGCGACCTCGACACCCATGCCGCGCAGCTGCTGGATGAGCCGCCAGACCTCGGAGCGAGTGGAGGAGATTTCCTGTGCGATCTTCGTACCGCTGACCACAACGGTCGCGTGCTCCATAAGCAAGTGCACGATGCTGCCGAGACGCAAATCCGTGGGCAGCAAGGGGGGCGCGCCCGCCGTGCGTTTGGCGCCTGCCTTGGGAGGGCGACGCGGCTCGCGAGTTTTCTCGGTCTTCGTGATGCGGAAATTATCCGCGAATCCGCGTCAAACAACAATCCACGCGGAAGGCGTCACGCCGGCACGACGCGCAGGCTCATGTCCACCGCTTGCGGAGAGTGCGTGATCAGGCCGACCGAAATGAAGTCAACCCCGGTCTCGGCGAAGGCGCGGACATTGTCGAGCCGGATGCCGCCCGAGCACTCGATGGGAATCCGCTGGCCATCGGGAGCCAGCGATTTCGCGCACCGCTCCACAGCCCGCCGGACATCCTCAGGCGACATGTTATCGAGCAACACCGCCTCCGCACCGTTGGCCAGAGCGAGTTCCAGGTCGTCGAGATTGCGTACTTCTACCTCGATAATCTGCGAGCCGCGACGATTGCGGTGAGCTCGCTCCAGCGCCTTGGCGATTCCACCATCCAGAGCGATGTGATTGTTCTTGATGAGCACTCCATCGGAGAGATCGAGGCGATGGTTTTGCCCCCCACCGCAGCGCACGGCGTACTTGTCGATCACCCGCAGGCCGGGAGCGGTCTTGCGCGTGTCGAGGATTCTTGTGCGGGTTCCGCTGACCGCCTCCACAAACTTGCGGGTGAGCGTGGCGATCCCGCTCATGCGCTGCAGGAAATTCAGGATTACGCGCTCGCAGGAGAGAATCACCCGGGCGTTGTGCTGAACGACCGCGATCGATTGGCGGTCGCGCAGGCGCACGCCATCGAAGATCTCGGGATGTGTCGTCACTTCGTAGTGCGCCGTGACCGCACCGTCGAGAGCGGCGAAGACGTCGAGGATGCGGGCGATGCAGCCGATGCCGGCGAGAATACAATCCTGCTTGGCCACGATCGTCGCGGACGCTCGCTGGTTCGCATCTACGCAAGCGTAGCTGGTGGCATCGCGCGTTGCCCGGTCTTCGAGCAGCGCATTTTCCAGAATGGCGGTGATGCGGCGTGAGTTCCAGTCCATCGGGAAGCGGTACGGGGAGCTGGAGGGTTTCGGACTTCCCCACTTCTGGCAAATTCTGCCGGAAGTGAGGCACCCCTCTGTTCCAGAACCCAACTCGAGCACCCCTTGCTCTTCAGTTATAAAGCAAGAGCACCGGGAGCCGCAAAAGCGGCTTGTCAGCCGCTGAGCGGTGTCGCTCCCGTGTCAACCGTTTCGCGTCATCCGGCGACTTAGTCTCCACTCTTTTTGGCCCGTTTGCAGCCGAGGTCCTACGCTCCGCCTGAGCTGCGGCTCCGCTCAGGATGATGCCCGAGCGGAGCTGGGACGATTGCGCCTTACGCTCCGACTGCGCGGATGCACTCTTCGAGGACGTCAAGCGCGACGTCGGCCTGTTCTTTGTTTACGATCAGCGGCGGGCAGAGGCGGACCGTGCTGGGACCGCATCCGAGGAACAGGACTCCCTTCTCGAACGCCAATTCCACGATTTTGTCCCGCTCCGCATTGCCGTATTCCTTGGTGACTTTGTCCTTGACGATCTCGACGCCAAGCATCAGACCGCGGCCGCGGACATCGCCGACCAGCTTCAGTTTCGATGGCCAGTCCGCCATACGCTGCCGCATGTGATCGCCGAGTTCGGTGGAGTTCTTCAGCAGATGTTCTTTCTCGATCACGTCGAGAGTGGCCAGCGCCGCAGCGATCGCGACGGGATTACCGCCAAAGGTGGAGGCGTGCGAGCCGGGAACCCAGTCCATGACCTCGGCGCGAGCGATGGTGACGCCCAGCGGCATGCCGGACGCGATGCCCTTGGCGCAGCAGACGATGTCGGGCTCGACGCCGGTGTGCTCGACCGCCCACCACTTGCCGGTGCGTGCGATGCCGCTCTGTACTTCGTCAACGACAAGCAGAATGCCGTGGCGGTCGCAGATGCGGCGGAGTTCCTGCATGAAGACCGTGGGGGCGACAACGTATCCGCCCTCACCCTGGACGGGCTCGACAAAGATCGCGGCGACTTCCTCGGGAGCCAGCGTGGTCTTGAAGATTTTCTCTTCGATGAAGCGGGCGCAGCCGAGAGCGAAGGCATCCGCTTCCTGCTGTCCGCCGACGCATCCGCGGTAGACGTCGGGATAGCGAACGTGGGTCACTCCTGGAACGAGCGGCGCGAAGCGGCGACGCTGCTGCGGCTTGGAAGCCGTCAGTGAGAGTGCGCCCATGGTGCGTCCGTGAAACGCGCCGTAGAACGCGATCACATTCTGGCGCTTGGTGTGATAGCGGGCGAGTTTCAGCGCGCACTCGACGGCCTCGGCGCCTGAATTGCCGTAGTAGATCCTGTGCGGGCCGCGCATGGGCGCGATCTTCGAGAGCCGCGCGGCGAGGTCCACCATGTTCTCGTAGTAAAAGTCCGTGCCCGACATGTGGATGAGTTCGCCTGCCTGGCGCTGAATGGCGGCGACAACATCGGGATGGCAGTGGCCGGTCGAGGTCACGGCAATGCCGGCGGAGAAGTCGAAGAACTCGTTGCCATCGACGTCGGTGACGACGATGCCGCGTCCGCTCTTCGCGACGAGGGGATAAGAACGGGTATACGACGGCGAAATATATTTGTCGTCGCCCTCGAGCACGCGCTTGGCGTTGGGCCCGGGGAGGGCGGTTTTAATCCTGGGACCGACGGTGGTCCTGGGTTTGGTCATAGTCTCTACGGTCATAGCATCCTCCGATAAGGCAGCGGTCAATAGCCAGTGGTTGGTGGCCAGGAAATCGGACCTCGGAACATCGCTTTGGTTGAAGCGAGAAATTTTCCCGGGGCGGGATCGGGCGGAGGCTGGAACTAATCGCTACCGAAGAGGCTGGGACGAAGGCGCGACGGCAGATTGGCCCGGTAGCGGCGTGGACAGACCAGACAGTGCAGCCAGCACTCGGGCAGATGCGAGTTTGAATTTTTCTGCAGCATCGCGATCGGGCAACATTGCTGTTTGGATTATATCCGGAAGGGCGGCGCGCCGTAACCCCTTACTTTGGTGCAAGAAACGGGTGGTGTGGGGGGAGAAGGGAGGTTTGCGGAAGCGCTAAAGTCATACAATGCAATACTTTGAGAGTAAACCGCTGAAAACATTGCAGTTATTCCCTTGAGGATGGTGGTGAAAAATTTTGAGGTCAACTTTGATAAAGTATTCATTTTCATGTAGTTACCAAGATTGCAAGCACGGAAATCACGGCAAAGTATTGGAAATAAGGCAGATACAAGTAAAGTATTCAAAGGAAAAGAGTTAGATATTTTGCCCTGCGGATTTGGTAGTAATGGCACGTCGCTATTGTGACGAGCCGAGGCTGTGGATGGCTAGGACTTCCGTCACACTCGGCGGTGGAAATCTTCCTTCGCGGATGATTCTTCTTCAAGCTCTTCGTGTGTTCCTTGCCCGTTTGCATGCTTTCCGCAAAACGAAGGCAAAGCAGCCCGTCAGAATATTCAGGTTTGCAAAGAAGGTTGCCGCAACGATGTCGGATAGCCGAAAAGTGGGTTACATCGCGGATAAACAAGAAAACCAACTCCGGTGGGCAGGCGAACAAAACACGAATATGCTACACTCCTGAGATCGGCTCGATTTGTTTTGGGGCCGTCTCTCAGATCCGAATTCTCATTCCATTTAAGGAGAGGCCGTGAAGACACGTTTCCCCATTTTCATCTGCGTGATGCTTTTGCTTGGGATTGCGTTATCGGCCCGAGCTCAGACGGAGCGAGCGAAGCCCGCGCCCGAGCTAAAGAAACTCGACTACTTCGCCGGCACATGGAACGCGGAAGGCAGCATGCAACCAGGGCCGATGGGTTCCGGCAAATTCACGGGAACAAACCGCGTCCAGTGGATGGAAGGCGGATTCTTCCTTGTGACCCAGTCCGAGTTCAATGGCGCCATCGGCAAAGGCACAGAAACGGCCTATATGGGCTATGACAGCAACGACAAGATGTACACCTACGACTCTTTCAACACCCTGGGCGAAGCCGACCATGCCAAAGGCTATGTGAACGGGGATACTTGGACCTGGCTGAGCGAGACAAGGATAGGCCCACAAACCGTCAAAGGAAGACTCACTATTAAAGTGCTTTCGGCCACGGCCTACAAATTTAAGTTCGAAGTGTCGCCCGATGGCACCATCTGGAACACCGAAATAGAAGGCAAAGACACGAAGAAATAGATAGCCGTCGAATCTCCGGGGATGGGACGTCCGTCCTGCCCCTATTTCACCTAAAAGCCGTCGACTCGATCCAGAAACCCCTCGCCGAAGGCCGGAACATTCATTACCGAGAACGCCGTGTCTCCATTTCAGACTTGAAAAAAAACGTGTTCGACTGATTCGCCACGCTTCCCTTTGCCATTGGACATCCTCCTGGCCAGCGGTGTACCACGGAAGCCGCCAGCGCCTTCTCATGCCATCTTTTCGAGGGCTGGAGCTTGCCAAATGCGCCTTTGGTGGAGCAACCTCGTTCGGTGCTCTTTTCGAAATAAATTTCCAGGGAGGGAGACGCATGTCTCGGACTTCACGGAGATGGTTCGTGCTTTCGTTCACGATGCTGTTTCTCGGCTCGGCTTGTGGTTCTGCTTGGGGCCAAACATCGGCGGATCATGCCGGCACTGCGGCCGTGGTGCGGGTGGATGCGACGCCCGGGCACGCCATCAATTCGTTTGATCCGGACAGCGCGCTGGGCAGTTCGATGGATGTGCTATCGCACGAACTGATCGACAAGATCTATACCCCGCACATCGTTGAGGAATCTCTGTCGGCGGGTTGGGGCCCGATTTCATACCGCAATAACAGCGAATTGCGCATGGCGGCCTGGCATTGGACGGAGAACGGGACGTGGAGCGACGCCACGCATAAGCGCGGGTATTTCACAGGAAGCACTGAGCTGAAGGAACCGATACGTTACATCCTGTCGTACGCGCTGCCGCATCGCGGATTCTCGACCAGCGGCGACCGTCCGCTGATGGGGCCGAATCTCACGTATTGGAAGAGCAATCCGTACCTGACCAGCAAGTTCACGGGCGAAGACGACGCGCAGCATCCGCAGTGGGTCGTGGTCGATCTGCGTGCTGAAAAACCGGTGAGCGCAATCCGGATCGCGTGGGAGAACCCGTACGCGGTGAATTATCGCGTGGAGTATTGGTCGGGAAAGAGGGCGCTCGACTTTGACAACGGGCCGCAAGGCGAGTGGAAAGCGTTTCCCGCCGGCGTGGTGACTGGGGGGCAAGGCGGCTCGGCCCCGATGAAGCTAGCGGATACGCCGGTTACGACCGAGTACGTGCGTGTGCTGATGACGAAGTCATCGAACACGTGCGATGAGCATGGCTCGGATGACGTTCGGAATTGCGTGGGCTACGCGATTCGCGAGATTCGCGTGGGAAGCGTGGATAGCAGCGGAGCGTTCGTGGAGATCCAGAAGAACATGAGCGAGCGCCCGAATACTTATACTTCGTCGTCGATCGATCCGTGGCATTCGGCAGAGGATGGGAACACGACCGGCTTCTACCAGCACACCGGGTTCGATCTGTTCTTCACCAGCGGAATCACCAACGAGCTGCCAGCAATGATTCCGGTGACGATGCTTTATGGAACGCCCGACGACGCGGCAGCGCAGATTGAGTACATTGAGAAGCGGGGATATCCGATCTCGTACATCGAGCTGGGCGAAGAACCGGACGGCAAGCACGCCATGCCAGAGGATTACGGCGCTCTGTATGTGCAGTGGGCGGCAGCCATCCACAAAGTGGATCCGAAATTGAAACTGGGCGGGCCGGTGTTCGAGGGCGTGAATGAGGATATCCGCGTGTGGCCCGATGCGCAGGGGCGAGTTTCGTGGATGGGACGATTCGTGGATTACCTGAAATCGCACGGGCGGCTGGCGGATTTGAGTTTTGTTTCGTTCGAGCACTATCCGTTTGAGCCGTGTGATGTCACGTGGAAGTCCTTGTACAGCGAGCCCACGCTGGTGAAGCACATTCTGCAGGTTTGGCGCGACGACGGCGTGCCCAAAGATGTGCCGTTGATGATCACTGAAGATCATCTCGCCGCGAACCTGACCGGGCCGATGACAACAATTTTTGCCGCGCTGTGGCTGGCCGACAACGTGGGAGCGTTCTTCGAAGGCGGCGGCGCGCTGTTCACGCACTCCCCGATTCAGCCGCAAGGGATTCAGAACACATGCCTGGGGTGGTCGTCGTGGTCGAACTTTGTGTCGGATGAGGAGACATTCGAGATCCGTGGATATACGTCGCCGTATTACGCCGCGCACATGATCAACATGGAATGGGTGCAGCACAGGGCGGGCGTGCACGTAATGTTTCCGGCAGCTACAGACATTAAAGATGCAGACGGGAATTTGCTGGTCACGTCGTATGCGGTGCGGCGTCCGGATGGGAACTGGTCGCTGATGCTGGTGAACCGGGATGAGAACAATTCGCATGCGGTACGGGTGGAGTTCGATGACGGAAAGAACAAAGGCTCATTTTCCGGGCCGGTCACGGACGTGACCTTTGGCAGCGAACAATATGTGTGGATCAATGATGGGCCGGAGAGCCATGCCGATCCGGATCACCCTCCGGTGGCGAGCATGGTCATGGGAGGTGCCGGCACGGTTTATGCGCTGCCGAAAGCCTCGATCACTGTGTTGCGGGGAAAAGTGAAGGAGTAGGCAGGGGCCGGGGATCGGCTTCCGGTTTCGGCCTTTCGCTTTCGGAATTTTGTTACTGGTCCATGCCGGCTCGGCGGGCCGCATCCTGCATTGAGGCGAGGCGGCGTTTCTGCTGGTCGAGCGCCTGTTGCATCATGGCGAGACGTTCCATCTGAATGGTGTGATACCGGCCGACCGGAGTATCGTACTGCGCGGTTCCGACATAGGCGTGCATGGAGGCATTGACGCGATCGATGCGGGCCTGGAGGTCGGCGATCCGGTTTTCCTGGTCCTCGATGCGCGCCTTCCAGAGTGATCCGTTGCGCTGCTCGGCCTGGAGCCGGTTGCTGAGACGCTGGTCGGCGGCGCGGTCCGAATGTTTGACGCCCGAGACCATCGTCATCGGGTCGTCGAGGCTCTCTTCGGGTACTCCCGGCGGGTCGGAGGGCAGGTCCTGATTCGTAATCACCTTGGGTGTTGCGCCGGAGGTCTGCTGCGCCTGCTGTTGCGCACGGTTGGCACGCGCGATGTCGCCGAGGGAGTCTCCGGAAGCGGACTGGGCAAAGGCCGCACCGGCGAACATCAGCGTAAGCAGCGAAATCCTGGAAAGTGGGCGCATGGTTCCTCCGTCGTGCTGGCTGCCGCGGATTGCGGGCCGCACTCTATAAGGAGAACCCAGATCGGGGCGGGCTGTCGCGGTCCGAAGGTGTAATTGGAGGCAAACGAAAGGCACCTGGGGATGGTGACCGAAGGGACATGGTATCGCGCAGGACGGGCCTGTTTTGTTCAGGTTAGAAGATGATCCCGGGGGCGTCGTTCCTCACCCTCCGAGCGGAGCGACGCCGGCCTCTTCGACTCACGCCCGCTGACTGCTGGCTTACGCCGCCTCGTCTTCTGGCTTGGCAGGAGGAACGTCGTCGGGCCGGCCATATTCGTCGTGGGTATGGGTTGGGCGTTCGGGATGGTCCGCGGCATCTTCGACGCCTTCGAGGGCGGCCGCTTCGATTGCCTGATCTGTGTCGGCGAGATCTTCCACCGAATCTTCTGCGGCGTCCGGCTCGTCTGAAAGACCGAGGGCGGCGGCGGACTGACCGGCGCTGGCTGCTCCTACCTCGCCAGGGTCCGAACCGAGTTCGTCCGGTTGCGCTTGCAGATCACTCTTTCGCTCGGGAGATCGCTCATCGTTTGGATCGTTTTTCTTTGCCATGAACCAGTTATAGCGCTCGACACGGCGGTATGAATCTCCGGTCTTGCCTGTATTCTCGGCCGGGAGACCTCGCCGTTGGTGCCGGATTTGTGTTCCCAATCACAGCCAGTCGTGGGCGGGTGCTATACGGTTGCAGCGTCGCCGTATGGCCGATCCTGCCCAGGTGGAAGTGGCGAGATTGCTTCGGGAGGAACTCCCCGACGTCGCCGCAGGGATATTTTTCGTCCTGACGGCGGGGGTGGCGTTCGCCATCGCGAGCATGCGCCGTCGCAGCGGAGTCCGGATACTGGTCTGGCTGGGCATCTGGACCGGGATGTTTGGGTTGAACGAGCTGCTGCACACTCGTGTGATCCGAGAGCTTCTTCCGGATTCTTTGCAAAGGCCGGCGAATTTTCTTTCCGTCGCATTCACTTATCTGGTCATTGTGGTCGCCGGCTTTGCATTCCTGGAGCTGATGACCGGACGCATACGCTCTGTGACGAAAATACTGATCGGGGCCGACATCGTAGTCGCGATACTTGGAATCGGGGCATTTGTGGTTTCCGGCTCCGATGATGCATTCCTGCTCCCGAACAATATGCTGGCGGTTATCGGCTCAGGGATACTGACGATCGTATTCCTGGTCCCGGCTCTTTCCCGGCGCTACGTCGTGCTTCCGCAACACCGGGTCCTGACGGTGGGAATGCTGCTGTTTGCGTTGCAGTCGCTGCACGGGAACCTTTCGATTCCGTTGAATTACCACAGTCCGGGAATTTTCGGTTCACTGGGATTCGCAGCGCTGCTGCTGTCTCTTGGATATACAGCGATGGAAATGATCGTGACGAATGAGCGGCGGTTGTTTGCGATCGACAACGAGCTCGAGATTGCGCGGCAATTGCAGCGGTCGATTCTTCCGTCGGAGGTGCCGCAGCTGGCGAAGCTGCGGGTGGCCGCGTCGTATCTTCCGATGACGTCGGTGGCGGGCGATTTCTACGAGTTTGTTCCGGTTGACGATCACCAGATTGGTTTTCTGGTTGCGGATGTCAGTGGGCATGGCGTGCCCGCAGCGCTGATCGCGTCGATGATCAAGACAGCAATGCACTCGGTGGACGGATGCGCCCGCGAACCGGCCGAGGTGCTACGACGGCTGGGGACGGTGCTTTCGGCGGATCTTCGCGGGCAATTCGTTTCGGCCGCCTATCTCTGGGTCAACACTGAAACGCGGACCGCATCGTATTCGGCCGCCGGACATCCGCCGCTGCTGCTGTGGAGAGCGTCGGAGCGGAAGCTCGTGCGCATTGAGAGTAATGGCCTGCTGTTCGGGGTCACACCTGAGCTTGCATTTCCGCAGCGGGAGGTTGCGCTGGCTACGGGAGACCGGGTCTTGCTTTATACGGATGGGCTGACCGAAACGGAGAACGAAGCTGGGGAGGCATTCGGGGATCAGCGGCTGGAAGACGTCATGCGCGAGAATGAATCGCGGCCTGCGGCGGCGTTGACCGACCGCCTGGTAGAGGAACTGCGGAACTGGCAACCTGCCTCGGCGACACAGCAGGACGACGTCACGCTGGTTGTTGTGGACGTGCTTTAGTTTCGTTCGTATCGAATTCACTCTCTTAATTTCGAGGTTCGCGTATATCGGCCTCCGCGGCTGACGGCGACACTTTTCCTACTTTTGGCGGCACGAGTGAACTCGTGGCGTTCCCGAATGAAACTCTTTCGGCGGATTCGCAATGGGATTGGAGTTTGCGACTGCCCTACTCAAGCCAACTGCGGGCTTGAATGGGCACCGCCAACGCTCAGAGCCGCTTCGTGGGGCTTCGATTCTTGGCGGCCAAGGGGCGTGGGATTAGAGTATCTGGATGGCGAATCGGTTTCGTCGAGGGCGAGTGCTGCTTGTGTGGGTGGCTTGTTGCATTGCGGCCTGGTCTCAGTCTGATCGCAAGCTGGAGCCGACAGGGCAATTCGAGACTGGGCAGATCTATGTTTACGCGAACTGGGAATTTCCAGAACACAAATGGGTGGACGTTGCGTGCGATGACGGAATCGTCGCCAAGATTAAAGCCGGAAGGTATTTTGTGTTGAATCTCTCGCCTGGACGTCATGCTGTCAGCGAGCGTGATGGCATTCCCGCCTTCGTCGAGGTGCGGTCGGGAGAAAAAGCGTATCTTCGACTTGGCCGAGAGGTCGATGGGCAAACTGTGATGCCGGTGCTCTCCAGGGTGAACGCAAACGATGCTGCCGGGGAGATCGTGCACCTGGCCTACATCGACGCAGCAAAGGTGTTCTCTGGTTCAGTGCTGAAGGATGATCGGGGACTTCAGCAAAAACCCCAACTGAAATCGCGCGATGACCGCGGCAAATGAGGGGTTGACCTCTTAGCCGAACGGCGTAGCCCGGCATTCGAGATCGTGTTTTGCTGGTTGGCGAATAGCCAGTCCCGCTGGCAATCGGTATACTGCGGCGGCAGATTTTTCCTTTCCCTGAAGGCATGGCGTTCTTGAATCCTGACGAACATATCATTGGCGATACCAGTCCCGACTCAGAACTCGCCTCGCACGACACTCCCTTCGCCAGCACACTCAGTTCGAAGACGGTAATCGGCCCGTATCACTTATTGCACCGGATTGGTGTGGGCGGGATGGGCGAGGTGTGGCTGGCGGAGCAGAAGGAGCCGATCAATCGGCGGGTGGCGATCAAGCTCATCAAGGCGGGGATGGATAGCCGCGAGGTGGTGGGGCGGTTCGAGTCGGAGCGGCAGACGCTGGCGCTGATGGATCACCCGGCGATCGCGAAAGTGCTGGACGCGGGATCGACCGAGCAGGGTGCGCCCTACTTCGTGATGGAGTACGTCAACGGGATTCCCATCACGACATACTGCGACAAGCACCGGCTGACCACCGAGCAACGGCTGGAGCTTTTTATGCGGGTGTGCGAGGGCGTGCAGCATGCGCACCAAAAAGCGATTCTGCATCGCGACCTGAAGCCCTCGAACATTCTGGTCAGCGAAGTGGACGGCAAGCCGGCGCCGCGCATTATCGACTTCGGGGTGGCCAAGGCGACGGCGCAGCGAATGTCGACGGAGACTTTGTTCACGCAATTCGGATCTGTGGTCGGGACGCCCGCGTACATGAGTCCTGAGCAGGCCGATTCAGCCGGAGTGGACGTAGACACACGCACCGACGTGTATTCGCTCGGCGTGGTGCTTTATGAATTGCTGGTAGGCGCGCTGCCGCTGGATTTTACGAAGTCCTCCCCGGATCAGTTTCGCAGCCGGTTGCGCGACGAGGATGCGCCGCGCCCCAGCACGAAGCTGAAAACCGCTGGAGCCAAGTCCGATACGGCGGCGGAGGCTCGGAATACCGATATCACCGCGCTACTGCGGCAACTACGCGGGGATCTGGACGCAATCACACTGAAGTGCCTGGAGAAGGACCGGGCCCGGCGGTATGCGACACCCGCTGATCTCGCGACCGACGTTGGCCGGTATCTGCAGAATGAGCCGGTGGTCGCGCGTCCAGCGAGCCTGGCATATCGCGCGCGGAAATATGCGAGGCGCCATCGGGTCGGGGTAGTGGTGGCCGGAGGTGTGGCCGTCCTGCTCATAGCGGGCGCCATTGCGCAGACCATTGAATTGAGGCGCATACGCCGGGAGCGCGATCGCGCCGACCGCGTCACGAAATTCATGACCGACATGTTCAAGGTCTCGAATCCGAGTGAGGCGCGAGGCAATGACATTCGCGCGCGAGAGATTCTGGATAAAGCGTCGAACGACATCGAAAGCGGGCTGAAGGAGGATCCGGAACTGCAGGCCCGCATGATGTACACGATGGGATTGGTATATGAGAGCCTGGGTCTTTTCTCGAAAGCCGAAACGCTGTTCAAACGGGCGGCAGACATCCGGCGCTCGCTCTCCGGGGCCAGCGATCGCGGCACGCTGCAGGCTTCGAGCCGTCTCGCGAACGCGCTGATGGAGGAGAGCCGGTTTCCGGAGGCCGAGAAGCTGGCGCGGGAGACGCTGGATTTGCGGCGCCAGGCCTTCGGTCCGAAGGATCGCGACACGATCGACTCGGCGACGCAAGTCGCGTTGATCCTGGATAATGAAGGACGCTTCCCCGACGCCGAGAAGCTGAATCGCGAAACGCTCGAGGTCGCCAGACGAACCCTCGGCCCCAATGATGACGTAACGCACACCACGAAGCAGCACCTCGCCATCGACCTCGCTTACGAGGGGAAATATGCGGAGGCGGAAAAATTCTTTCGTGAAATCTATGAAGATGATCGAAAGCAACTTGGTCCGGACAATCCGAGAACCATGGGGGAGCTGGGAAATATCGGCAGCATCCTGCTGCAGCAAGACAAGTATTCCGAGGCGGAGAAGGTGTACCGGGAGGCCCTTGCGACCATGGTTCGCGTGCTGGGCCCGGAGCATCCGCGGACTCTGCTGAATGAGGGCAACCTCGCGCAGGCGCTGCGAGGGTTGAAGCGGTATGCGGAGGCGGAGACATTGCTGCGCGAGGTTCTGGCCGCCAAGTTGAAGACGCTCGGGCCGGATCATCGCTCAACGCTAGTCACAAAGGGAAATCTGGCGGAAGTCCTGGGATTCGAAGGTAAGAACGCCGAAGCAGAACAAGTGACACGGGAAACCTTGGAGAGCGAACGGCGCACGCTCGGGCCGGACCATACCGATACGCTGGTCACGTTGGAAGTGTTGGCGGAACTGCTGCGGAACGAAAAACATTATCCCGAGTCGGAGAAGCTCTACCAGCAGGTGTTCGATGCACGCCTTCGCGTGCTGGGACCCGATCATTCGGGAACCGCGCTGGCGGCGTTTAGCTTGTCGGAGGTCGAGGCTCTGGAGGGCAAGCACAAGGAGGCCATGGCGAACCTGGAGTTCGCCGTCGATCACCAGCTTGCGGATGATTTCCGGCAGGCGCTCGCGAAAGATGACGCCTTGAATTCGCTGCATGGCGATCCGCGGTTTGCGGAACTGATGGCGAAGTCACAGAAGATGCTTGCGGCGGGTGGGAAGACGAATTAGGCACTAGCGACGTTTCTTACACTGCTTCGGATGGGACATCCGGGAATCGATTAAAAAAGGCGGCCTCTCGCAAGGCCGCCTGTTTCATCAGTGGTGGACTAGAAGGTGAACTTCGCCTGTAGTTGGATCAAGCGCGGTGAAGCGTTGGCGCCCAAGACCCGATCCGAAGATGCTGGTCGGCGTGCTGATCGTCTGGATGATCTTGCCGAACAGCGGGCTATCCGCGTTCATCACCGGGAAGTAGAAATCCGGGTGATTGAGCGCGTTGAAGAAACGGGCGCCGATTGAGAATTGTGCCGTCTCCCGATGTGCAAAAACGAGGCCATAACATGCCGCGTTGCGTTGGGCAGGATTTTCAGTCGCTTGTGTTATGCGGAATCAGTCGCACGGTGTTGTTGCTATGGAATGCAGGAGGAGAGATTCGAGCGAGGTACGAGAAACGGTCGAAGTGCATGAGTTGCGCGGAGATCGTCTCGGATGTTCGCTATAACAAAACATCAAACTATTTCTGCGTGCCTGAGTTCAGGGGGCCGGGGCGCAGTGCAATTGTGTTTCGCCGCGTTGAACGGAAATCAGGAGGGAGGATTGGAAAAACTGATGGCCGGGCTGAAAGGAGCTTTGGGGCGGACGGGCACTGGATTTTGCAAGGTGGCAACGCACGGAGATGCCGCCTCACATCGCACTGATAAACGTACAACAAGGATCGCTCCGCTGTCGGAGGGGAATTCCAGCGGGAAATGCGCCTTGGTCATCTTGTCGGCAAGGGGCTTCAGGGCTTCGTCTCCACTCTCATAACTGGCCGAGTCTACCTTCGCGGGCTTGAGAGTAACCAGAAACTGCGCCGACCCGGCGAGCTTCGCATCATTGGCCAGCTTGACTTCGCGGGAGCGGCGCAATTGCTCTGCCGGAGTGAGCGTCCACTCGCCATTTGGCAGCCGATGAATTTCAGCAAGCGTCATTTCCTTGCCGGTGAGTTTCTTGTAGCGGGCGTGCAAATCATTTTCGCGCTTCTCGTAGGAAAGATACGCTTCGCTCGGCGTGATCCCGGGAAAAGTCATGTTGGCGGAAGTGCTTGCCGAGACCGCCAACGCGTTTTCATAATCCCGAGCTGCGTTCTGCCTCTTCCCTTCCTTTTCATGGATCTCACCCAGGTGCTCGGCCACAATACTTTCCTCGCCGAGCAGCCAAGCCGCCTGAATCAAGTCTTCGGCTCGCTTTGCGTCCCCTTGCTGGAAGTAGACCCATCCCAGGGTGTCCCAGGTCAGCGAGTACATGTAGGTGACGCGTAATTCCGCTTCATTGGACGACTCGGAGCCCCGCGCTTCGTCATCGAGTTCATCGACCGCCTTTTCGGCGTATTCCTGGGCGAGTGCCAGATCCGTTTTGTTTTCGGCGAGCGTGTAGGCGACGTTGTTCAGCACGAGGGGATCGTCGTCTTTGATGTCGACTGCATTTCGCAGGTGAGTGAGCGCCTTCTCGTGGTCACTTGCTTTCAGGTAGGCCTGTCCGAGTTCGTACTCGAGAGAAGAGTTGTCGGGATTCGCGTTCACGGCGGCTTCGAGCACTTTCGCGGCATCGGCGAACTTGCCACGCCCCATCAGGTATGCACCAAGCGTTCCGGCCAAAGCCGCATTCGAAGGGTTGGCCTTTACCGTGTCGCGCATTCTCTGTTCAAGATCCTGGGGCGTGTTCGGCGTGGCCGCGGGGCTCGCAGTGAGCTGAATGAACCCGAACTCGTCATCCGCGAGCGCGCGACCGAATTTGCTGAACGAGTCCCAGTCACTTAATGCCACCTCGGCCTTCTTCACGAGAAGTTGCCGGTTCGTAGTCATCAAGCCCTTTTCGATTTTCGTGACACCGTTATATTCGGCGAACGATTCCGAGAGATGGCATTCCGCCGGGACCGTCGGCGTGAAGCCTGCGGGCAACTCCATCCGGGAGTGGTAGGTAATCTTGTCGCCGCCTTCGAGCAACATGGGCTCTACCGGTTTGACCTCTTTTGCCCCTTTCGGAATCTCCATACCGATCGGCGGCAAGGGTGCCGGAATCTGGTGATGTTCCCAGTCGCCGTAATCCTTGCGCAAGTAGTCGTAAGAAATCTCGAACGGCTTGTCGATCTCGTCCGGCGGCGTCATCTTCACGTTGCTCACATCTCCGCCGAAGTTCAACCGGTAGGAGAACATCTGGGCGGCCTCTTTCCACTGCGATTCCGGGATGCGCCGGAACAAGGTTCGCATCACGACTTCGCTGTCTCCACGATAAAGCTGCGCGATGTGGCCCGTAAAAGTACCGGAGGAGTCGAGTTTCCCTTCGGAAGAAAACTCCTGGATCTGCGGGAAAGGCGCATTCTGCGGCGTGGTCACCAGCGTGGGAGGCTTGTCGGAGGGAATCATCAGAGCCTGCTTGTTGCGCAGGCCCATCAGGATCAGGCGGTAGGGCGAGACTTCGGGCGTGGTATCGAGCCAGATATTCTCCTCGGGGCGGTGCACCACGGTGATGACGTGGTTGAATTGCGCCGGCGAAGGTACCTCCGGATCGAGCTTGCGGTAAGAATGGATCAGCACGGGCCACGCCTCGATTCCCGCAGCCTTCAGCAACGCGGCGAGCAGCGTGTGCTTGTCCTTGCAGTCGCCGTAGTTGTTGTCGAGCACGTCGTCAGCGGCGTGCGGCTGATAACGCCCGATGCCGAAATCCAGCCCGACATAGTGGTACTTCAGAGCGACGAAGTTGTAGATGGCATGAATTTTTTCGTCGTCGGTCTGCAGCCCCTTTGTAAGCTCCGCGGCTTTGGCCTGGATGGCGGGCGTTACCTGGAGTGGATCCTTCTGCAGGTCGCCGTACCACTTTCCGACTTCCTCCCAGCTGGCGAAGGTCGTCAATTGCACGTCAGGATTCGGCGGAATGCGCCGCGGCATCTCGTTCGGATTCTTTTCCTTCACGACGAGGTTCGAGTGCGACCAGTGATAGATCCGGCGCCCGCCCTCTTCTTTCACCTCCGGCTTGAAATCCGGGCTCACCACTTTCACATATTTGGAAGCGGGAACGCTGATCTCCAATTGCTCGTCCCTGGTGATTGCTTCTTTGACGAAAGAGGTCTCGTACCAGAAATGCCCCGGCACCTGCGGCTTGATTACACGCGCGCGGACGACATACTCGAGAACGTCACCGACGGAGAGGCCTTTGACCGCGACATGCTTCTCATGCACATCGCTATACAGCGGCGCTGCGCGGCTGACCTCGGCCGGCATGTCCTGGATGTTGTAGTCGGGAGTCTTGACTACGGTTCCGTCGGGTTTGCGCACCCGAATGTAGTCGAACTCCACAGTTTCGTCGGCGCTGGTGTAAGGAAAGGTGAGAACGGCGAAGGCCTTGACTCCGGCTTCGGAAACGATCCTGACTTCGGCGGCGCGCTCGCGGTAGCCGGTGCCGTCGGCCTCATATTGGACGTGTGTCTGCCAGCGCTCGAAAACGTAGGCTTCTTTGGAAAAATCGGAAGGGGCAGGATTCGGCTTCGCACCCGCCTGGACCTGGGCGAGTGCAGAGGGACCCGCGACCAGCAGCAGTAACAACGCCCCTAATTTGTACATCGCAGTACCGCTTGGCAGCGGTCCTCAACACGTCAAAACCTTGTTACCCGTTCAAGCCGGACAGCCGAAGGCCGCTGTTGCTACATTGCGTGTGCTCGTACGACGTCCATCATATTCAGAGATTCGCTCCGAAGCATGCTCAGGCGCAAAGATTTCCTTTATTACTTCTTCGCGCCGACGGCATGAAGGCACTTCCCGTACAGCTCAAGCAAGCGTTCGGCATAGTCCTCTGGCTTGGCAGCCGAGCCTGAACCTTGAAATCCGACGCCGGTGGAGGTAGTCCGCCCGTAGCCGGTCGTCATGGCTACGAACTTCATTAGATCCAATGCGATGTCCTCATTACGGCGCCCAGCGCCGCCCGCGCCTGTGGCCGGAACTTCTTCCATGACTCCCTCTCCTCTTCCGGAAATGACGGGTATTTCCTCGTCTTCGAAGTCTTCGTCGTCCATCATTGCAAAATGACTCCGCAGCGATGATACCAAAACGAGAGAAGTGGGACCTTGGGGGGCTTTCGGCTCTCAGCTCTCGGCGTTCGGTGCTGCGGGCCCGTTGCAAAATGGCAGGTCCTCAACTAATCTCCCACGAGTATGCCCAGCTTCACGCGCTTTGGCGTTGATTTCAACGGCTTTTCCGCCAGCCCGCTGTACCAGATGGTCCCGGCGCGCGACTTACGGCGCCTTGTGTTCTATAACGATGGCCCGGATTGTGAAATCTACGTGGACGATCCCGCGGTCGCCGGCCTATCGAACTTCATCAACGTCAGCGGGCAGCACCTGCCGACCGGGGGCGCGGCCATCGTTGACAGCTTCGCGGTACCCCGAGGGGTACGGATCTCGTTCACGGTGAACGGGAAAGTTCCGGGATCGACCTACGTTTTGTTCCACTCGGATGCGAAACCGGGCGATCCGAACAAAGCTCTGCATGTTTCGGTGAAGGCGCAGCGGACAAAGACGGTCAGCCTGATCAGCCTCTCCGACACGGGAGGCCATTCCGGGCAGATGACCGATGCCGACATCAACACGATGGTCGGAAGAGTGCGCAAGTATTATCTGGACCAATGCAATGTCGACCTGCACGCCAATGCCGTGAAGCGGGTGAAGGTGCAAAAGCCGCTGGCGACCCCGATCGTGTGGGACAAGGCCAAGGGCGGGGTGGGGGACATTCTTGACGTTCTGATGGCCGTCCGGTCGGAGATCCTGACCACCGACATCGCCATTCTTTTCATGTGGGACATCGCCGCCACCAGCGATGTGGGCGTCGACACGCTGGCCGTCTGCTTACCCGATATTTTCAGGCCGGGGTCGAAGACAATCCTGTTCGATGACTCGAAGGATGCGTACGTTCTGGCCCACGAAGTGGGGCATGCGTTGGGCCTAGAGCACAATTTCCGGACTGGAAGCCTGATGCACCGGTTTGCGACTTCGACTTCGTCGGCGCTGGAACAGTTCGAGATCGATACGGTGAACGACGATGGAGTGGATGGCTGAAGGCGAGAATTTCTCCTGACAGCCAGGGCCGGGAACTCCCCAAGTGCGTTTTGCCTGGAGATCGTTCACTTCGCCTGAAAGGCAGCTACGCTCAGGATGGGGCAGATTAAGATCAGTTTGTTGCTTGCGTAATCCGCTGGCCTGCCATGGCTAGGAATTGCGCGCGGTTTGGCGCGATTTCCCTTCCCATCGACCGCGGGGCTGTGATAACAGAATTGAGCGAGCTTGCGGTCCTTGCAGGCAGCACCGAACGTCGTGCTATAATCCGGCGCCGTTCCGCAAAGAAGTGATAGCCCCGGGACGCCTTGCCCGGGGAACGCAAGAAGTCTTGGTGGTCTTTTAAATTCTCTCGTGCCCGCAGCCAGGGCGCCCAGCAGTCGGACCCCGGCCGCCACTGGAAATCTGGAGGAGAAATGACGTTCTACGACCCAACGCTCTACGGACGTGACGAAGAAGACGAGTTCGGCGACAGCGGCGCTTACAGCGAGTCGCTGGAAGAAGATTTCGAAGAGGAAGAAGAAGAGGAAGAAGAGCCGGGAATGGCAGAGCCCGAAGGAGCCGAGGAATCGGAGCCCGAACCAGCCGCGCCGCCTGCTCCTCCCGCGCCTCCGGCTCCGAAGCCGAAGCCGAAGAAGGCCGCGAAAAAGAAGCCGGCAAGACCTGCCAAACCGGCCAAGAAGAAAGCTGCCAAGAAGCCGGCAAAGAAAGCCAAGAAACCGGCCAAGAAGAAGGCCGCCAAGAAACCCGCGAAGAAGGCGAAAGCGAAGAAGGGCAAGAAGCGCCACTAGCCGTGGCGCCCTGAAGAATGGAACGGCGGACGTCTCGTCCGCCGCCCAACTGTCGAAAGAACTATGGAGTGTTGCCGGATTCCCGCAGATGAGGATCCGTCCCCATGGGTTCGCTAGTTCTCCGGACTTGTGCAGATTCCTAGACCGCGCCATTGGGCGCGGTCTTTTGTTTGGAATTCGGCTCCAGGCGGTTGTGAGCGGACGCGCCCGTCCGCGGCTTAATCCACTCTCCGGCCTACGGCGGGTCCCAATGGCCGATGATTCCGATCATAAACGGAGTAAAGCCCACATCCACGTCGCGATTGCCGAAATGAATGGCGCCGCGGTCCGGCGGATCGCCCGGCTTTAATCCCGGTCCAAAGTTCAGCCCTGTCATAGCCGTCACGGAAATCTGCGTGGTTACGTGCACTTCCAGCTGCGCCTGTACGGCGCCGGTCAAGGTGTTCGAGGGGCTGTTGACACCGACCTGGCCGCCGAGGCTGAATTCGACGTCCGGCTTCCACAGGCCCCAGTTGCGTTTCAGGTGGAGATTCACCAGCGAGATCGCGGCCTGGTAGGTTGCCGGATTGTTCGGATCCGGCGAGAGCTGGACGCCGACGTTCGGCTCGTGCAGGAGCGCCAGTTCGGTATCGCCCTTGCCCAGCTTCAGCGCGTCGAGGTCGCGAAAAACAACCGTCGCCGTGTACGTAATCGGATTCTTGGAGCGTGGTGCGTTAGCGGTCAAGCCCGTCGCAATGTCGGCCCCCACATGCCAGTCATCGTCGTCAGCTTTAGTTCCGCCGCCCCCGCTTGATGCGTCGGCCGTCGCCGTTAGCTCGCCCACACTTGGCGGGGCTATGGAGCGAGTCGACCAGTAATACTTCGGCCATAGGGTCGGAGCCAATGAGTCCGGCGCCTGGGTCTTGGCACGGACGCTGGTGATGCAAAATTGCTGATCCTCGGGCAGCGTCTGCAGGAGGGAGTCCAGGTCGGCCGGCGGCTGATCCATCATCGCACCGATGGCCGCTCTCAGCCGCGGCACGTTCACGCCGGCCGCCTTCGGCGCAAAGAGGGAAAGCCCCGTGAGCCGGGCTGAGCCTTTGATCCGCCATAACTCGTCGAGCATGTCGGGCATGCTCATGCCGTTCAGAACGACACAGGCCGCCTGCCAGTCAGGTGGTGAGTTCCATTGCAGAGAAACCTGGATCTTGTCGTGGAGTTCCTTGAGCTTGGGGTCGCTTAATAAACCCATGTTCCCTCCTGCTGGAAATGGATCGAAATTGTCATGGCCGAACCGGAAATGGTGGGGGACACGGGCTAGCGCTGCCGAGGCATTGTACGCCCGGGAAGTCCCCGTCTGATAGTGCGGGAAAGCTTCTATTCGCTTCATGGCGACCACGGGATTTCGAGGCGGAAGCCAATCCAGAGCGGGGTATATAATCCGGCTCGCCCCCCCAGGAAGGTCACCATGAAAGCCCTCTCCCGCAGGACGTGCCTGCTCGCGTCGTTGTTCGCGCTGTGCGCGTTTGCCCAAAATTCGCTTCCCGCTCCGCCCGACACACCCAAGAGGCCGGTGGTTGATGAGTACCAGGGGACCTCGGTCCGCGACGATTACCGCTGGTTAGAAAACTGGGACGATCCGGCGGTGAAGCAGTGGAGCGCGGCCCAGAACGCACGGACTCGCCAATATCTCGATCAGTTGCCGTCGCGTGCCGCGATCCGAGGGCGGCTAAAGGAGCTTACGGCACAAAGTTCTCCGTCTTATTACGACGTGCAGTTCCGCGCCGGCACGCTTTTTGCCATGAAGTCCGACCCCAAGCGCCAACATGCGGTGCTGGCGACGCTTCGGTCGGCTGACGATCCCGCCAGCGAGAGGGTGATTTTCGATCCCAGTTCGGCACCGGGAAACCTGGCGGTCGACTATTACGTGCCTTCCTTCGGGGCAAAGTATGTCGCGCTCGCCGTCTCGCAGAATGGCTCCGAGGACTCCTTTGGGCGCGTTATTGATGTGGCGAGCGGCAAGGAACTGACCGACGTTGTGCCGCGCGTGAATTTCGCCACCGGCGGCGGGAGCATTGCCTGGAAGGCTGACAGTTCCGGTTTCTATTACACGCGGTATCCGCAGGGCAATGAGCGCCCGCCGGAAGATGCCAACTTCTACCAGCAGATCTACTTTCACAAACTAGGAACCGATGCCGCGCAGGACGTCTATGTGCTCGGCAAGGATTTTCCGCGCATTGCGGAAGTCAGGCTCCAGACCAGCGACGATGGGCGGTGGCTGCTGGCGTCGGTCGCGAACGGCGACGGCGGGCAGTTCGCTCACTATGTCATGGACTCGGACGGCGGCTGGGCGGACGTCACGCACTTCGAGGATGCCGTGGTATCGGTGAAGTTTGGTCCGTCAGAACGCGGTTCAGGCAACGCGCTCTACCTGCTGTCGCGCAAGAGCGCACCGCGCGGCCAGATTCTGCGGATGCCTCTGAAGAGCCTAACCCTGAAGGAGCCACCCTTTGATCTCGCCCACGCCGAAGTCGTGGTTCCGCAGAGCAGCGGGGGACCGGAGGAATCGGATCGCGCCTCAATCGAAGATTTCCTACCCACCTGGGGACACCTCTACGTTCTTGACATCATCGGTGGACCGTCGCGGCTGCGGGTTTTTGACGGGAAAGGGCAAGCTTTGCCTGCGCCGGGGCTGCCGCCGGTGTCGGCGGTCGATAGCCTGGTCAATCTTGGCGGCGGCGACGCGCTGCTTCATATTGCTACCTACTTGCAGCCGCCGGCCTGGTATCAGGTGGACGCCTCCAGCGGGAAATCGAAGCGCACCGCGCTGGTGGAGACGTCTCCGGTTAACTACGATGACGCCGAGGTCGTCCGCGAATTCGCGACTTCGAAAGACGGCACTCGCGTTCCAGTCAACATTATCCGACGGAAAGGCACCCGGCTCGATGACGCGAACCCAACAATCTTGACCGCTTACGGCGGCTATGACATCAGCACCAAGCCCGGGTTCCTGGGCGAAGAGTGGCGCCCATGGCTTGACCAGGGCGGAATCTTTGCCGAGGCCAACATCCGCGGCGGGGGCGAGTATGGCGAAGATTGGCATGCGGCGGGCAAGCTCACGCACAAGCAAAACGTCTTTGACGACTTCATTGCCAGCGCACAATATCTGATCGACAAGCACTACTCCTCGCCGGAACATCTGGCCATCATCGGCGGCAGCAACGGAGGCTTGCTGATGGGTGCAGCCTTCACACAGCGCCCCGATCTGTTCCGCGCTGTCGTGTCCTATGTGGGGATCTACGACATGCTGCGCGTCGAGATCGATCCCAACGGCCAGTTCAATACGACGGAATTCGGCACCGTGAAAGATCAGGAGCAGTTCAAGGCGCTGTACGGTTACTCGCCCTATCGTCACGTGAAAGATGGCACCGCATATCCTGCGATCCTCATGCCGACCGGGGAGAACGATCATCGGGTGAATCCGATGCAGTCGCGCAAGATGATCGCACGACTGCAGGCCGCGGATCGTTCAGGGCACCCCATCCTCCTGCGCACCAGTTCAACGGCCGGGCACGGCTTCGGCACCGCGCTCGACGAACGGATCGAAGAGGAGGCAGACGTGTACAGCTTCCTGTTCGACCAGCTGGGGATGCGGTATGGTCCCGCGAACCACTGAAGAATGGATCCCCTGTATTAAAACCGTGATTTGTCGGAGGGTTCTGACTTCGTCAAGGGCGAACTACACGGTCCGCGTTCCGGAGACTTCGTAAGCCAGCGAGACTCTTCCCGAGCGGTAGACCTTGCTGCTGGTCAGCCTGAGCTTCGTCGGATGGTATGGAGGTAGGAGTAAAGAAAGGCCGGCGCCCAACATTACGGGAATGATATTGACCTCGACAGTGTCGACATAGCCTGCATCGAGAAAGGTGCGAAACAGTTCGCTCCCGCCCATCAGCCATATGTCCCGCCCGCTCTTTTCCTTCAGTGCTTGCACCCAGGCTGGCTGAAGGTTGGAGACAATTGTCACTCCGGGGTGCTCGGCTGGCTTCATCGTGCGGGAGAAAACGATGCTGGTGATTCCTGAGAACGACTGTTTTCCAAGGCGCTGGATGGCCACGTCGTAGGTTTTCCGGCCCATCAGGAGCGTGTCGAATTCCGCCCAGATGCTTGCGAAATCTACCTCCGGGTCCATTTCAATCCAGTCGATTTCGCCGTTCGGGCCAACAATGAATCCATCGAGGCTGGTTGCTACCATGTACCGGATCTTGCGCATCTCGCACCTCCGGATTCGGCATTGGGCTGGAGTCTAACATTGCGATCGGTTAGGCCGGAATCGTTAGTCAAAGCCCGGATCTGGATCCGAGCAGGCCGGTACTCCGGGTATATAGTGAGTGGGAAGAAGAGTCGACTCGCATGAGACATTTACGAACTCTTTCGGGAACCATCTTCCTGGCCGCGATTCTAAGTTGTGCGCGCGTTTCCATCGCGCAGGCGACGCAAGCGGATCAATCCTGGAGTTCGACCAACCAGCAGGGGAGCGCGGGCGGGGCCATCAATCCCACACGCACGCAGCAGAGTCACTCTGAAGTCAACGGGCGGGTGGTGGATAAGACTTCGATTGAAAGGCTTGGTCCCGACGGCCGCTACGTCCCGTTCTCTGATACCGAAAAGGAGTCGGTTCGCGTCAACAGCACGACGTTGCGAACCACCGAGCGCACCTATGGGCGGGATGCCGATGGCCATCGCACCCTGATTCAGGAAACGCAGCAGGAATCACGCAGCCTGGCGAGCGGCGAGCAGACCGTAACACGGACGATGTCGAGTCCCGATGCGGATGGTGCAATGCATGTGACAAGGCGGGAATCGGAACATACACGGGAGGCCAGGCCCGGCGTGCAAGTGACGAATACAACGGTCCTGACGCCCGATGGGAATGGCGGGATGGCTCCCTCGCTGAAGACGGAACAGCGCCAGGAGCACAGTAATGACGGCACCGTGCAATCCAAGAAATCCACGCTCTTGCCCGACGGCAACGGCGGCTGGCAACTCAGCGAGGAGCGAGACACCACGACAAAGCCAGACGGCGCAGGCACAAGCACAAAGGAAGAACGCGTGCTGCGGCCGGACTCAGACGGCAAGCTGGCGGTAGTGGAACGCACGGTGAACCGGGAGTCCCAATCGAGCTCGGGAGAAAAGAGTGAGACGACTGATACTTACTCGACTAACGTTCCGGGCGTGGCCGGCGACAGCAGCTTGCAACTGGTGAAACGGGAGACGACAGTGCATCGCAACACCGGCGGAGGAGCAAAGACTACGACGAGAAAGATCGAGCAACCGCCTCCCGGGTCTCCGAACGGCGAGCTTCATGTGACCGAGGAGGCGATCGATATCGTGCGGCCGGGCGTGAATGGAACGGCAACCGAGACGCATACCACGTTGACCTCGGATGCCGATGGGCATCTTGGTCAGGTTTCCGTGGATATGGGAAAGACGAATAATCCGTCCGCTGTGCAGGTGGACATCGCTCCGAAGAAGTGAGGATGCTCCTTATTTTTTCAATTTGGAAAGAAAATGCCCCGGGCGATAACGTCCGGGGCATCGTGTTTGTGATGCGGGCGGTTAATTCAGATTGAGCGCCGGGAGAACATCGGTGCCCTCAATGCGAACGGCATCAAGATCACGGGGATCGAGGCCCAGGGCTTTCAGGACCGTCGGAGCAACCTGTGCGGTGCCGACCGAGGCCTTGACCGTCAGGGATGCGATGCTCGGATTGGAAACGATCAGGACGACGTTGGTATCGTCATGCGCGAAGCCGCCGTGTTCTTCCTGTTTCGAGTGGCTGCCCGAATAAGTAACGCCAACATTCGGGGTCACGATGATGTCAGGTGTGCGTGGATCTTTCTTCGGGTCGTTGTAGTTGAGGATCAGCGACGGACCGTAGTAGATCTGGCCCAGTCCGACTCCAGTCGTAGCTGAAGCATTCTCTTCAATAATCTGAACGGCCGCGTCGGTGTTCGACGAATCCTTGAGCCATAGGAGCGAGACGTCATCTTCCGTCGGCCCGATGCCGGTCGAATTGTTGGTCGATTCCGAGTTGGGGATGAAGCCGGCGTTCGACAACAGGGTGGCTGGCGAGGTGCCGTTGATGGTCTGGCCCACGTAGCGGGTGGGATCGATCGGGGACTGTCCGTGCTTGGCGGTGATCACGATCAGAGTTGAGTCGTACAGGCCTTCTTTCTTCAACTCGCGAACGAATGCAGCGATGGAAGCGTCGACGAACTTGAACTCGCCGAGCAGCGCCGCGCTGGGAGTGGCGGCCGCATCGAGGTATCCGCCGGTAACTCCGTTACTCTTCTCGATCAGCTTCTGGCCGACGCTGACAGCCTGGAAGTTCATCCCGAAGATGTTGGGAACGCTGCGCAGTTTTCCGCCGCCGAGGTGAGTCTTGCCGTCGATCCAGTTCAGGATGGCATCGACCTTCAGAGCGTCGTAGCACTGGATGTTCTGGAAGCTGTTGGTCCAGGCCGTGACATCGGAATTCGGATCGAGAACCTTGTCGCAGTGGACGCCGGTCGCGGTCGTCACGCCGGGCAGGCCGATAACAGTGGAGTTGATTTCGGGAGCGTAGAAATCGTCGAGGGCGGCCGGTCCGATGCCGGAGGCAACCGAGGAATAGGCCGGGTGCTTGTCGGACCAGGCAGCGACTCCGCCGTGCTGGTGAACGACACTGAAGATGCTGTTGGCGCGAACGAACGCCCAAGGCCAGATTGGCTGGCAATCCTGGCCCCGGTCGAGTTTCTGCGGATCAATGGAGGCGATGGTGCCGTCGGTCAGTGAAGCGCCGGGAGCGCCACCGTTCACCTTCGTCTGGTCGATGTCGATGCCTTCTTCATATTCGGTGGTGAAACCCGTGGGTTTCGCGCCTGGAGTGCAGGTCCCAGGTCCGTTTCCGTTGCCCGTCATGACCGCCGGGCCGTTTACCGCGCGGGAGTAGGCGACGTCATAGTAGACACCGGTCAGGGCGGGACTTCCGCCAGTGATTATGGCGGTGAGGCCGGGGAAAGAATCGGATGGCTTCGAGGTGCTGGCAGCGACGTAGTTGACGCCGTGGTTCGCCAGAGCCGCAATCGCCGGGCAATAGGGTCGTCCGTCGTTTACGCCATCGATGCCCTTGGCGCAGTTCTCGAAGTCGACGGCGTGCATGCCGTCCACGCTGATCAACAAAACGCGTTTAAAGTGACCGTCCTGGGCGGACGCAAGAGAAGACACGAGCAGCAGGGCGGACAGCCCCACACAAATCCCTCGTGATAGACGCATGATTTACCTCCGTGGCAGATTGAAAGGAACGTTTCGAAGAAGTATCAGAGGGAAATCAACGAGGCGTGACAACCGGATGAATACCAAATGAAAAGAGTGTAAATATTCTTTCAGGAAGCATTGGGAAGGCAAGCGGGAGGCGGAGTTCGATGTGTTGTGAACTCCGTGGTCCCCACCCTCTCTCACAAAACGCGAGAAGGGTGGGGCAACCTCGGGATGGATTTCGAAAAGCCCGCGTCTACTTCAGCGTCTTTACGTAGTCCGCAACTGCCTTGGCATCGTCCGCCGAGAGGCCAGCAAGCGCCTTCTTGTGGGGCGCCTTCTTGGCATCATTGCCGGTGGTCAGCAGATCGGTGATCTGAGCGGCTGTCAGGCTGGAGCCCTTCACGGCGGGACCTACCTTGCCAGCCCCATCCGGGCCATGGCAGGCGGCGCACTTTGCCTTGTAGGTAGCGGCGCCGTCTGCCGCAAAGGCAGGCAACGCGATGGATACGAATAATGCTGCGATCAGAAACAGTACGAGCAAGCGAGTGATTCTCATGAAGTCTCCTTCGGGATCGGGTTTTAATTAGGGCGAAACAGAGAATTCTAATTTTGCTGTGGAAAATGGATGTGATCCGGCTCACGAAAGGGTGTGAATGAAATCCGCAGGGAGTGTAACGGAATTGCGCAGCGGCATTGTGTTGTGCCGGTGGGACTTGCGTGGGCCGTCTCGCCCCGTAGGGGTGTGCTGAGATTTACTTTTGGAGTCTTCCCTAGCTTAGCGGGCCAGTTGGACGGTGAGGATCATGCCGGGGTGCAGGACGGCTACGTTGCGGTTGTCACGTTTCAGCGCGGTGACGGTGGTCTTATAGAGATTTGCGATGGAAGAAAGCGTTTCGCCAGATTTCACCTTGTGATGGACCACCGCTGGTTTTTCCGACCGAACTTCGGCGGTCTTGAGGCGCTCGATTTCGGCAGACTTCGTCGCCGGTGGCTTGGCGATGGCGGTCTCGGTCTTCGGGTGCTTCGAACGCGGAGACGCAGCTTCTTCGTCACGGGCGCTCGGTGAGATCGGCAAGTGCAGCGCCAGCACCTTGCGCCCGGCGAGAGTGTTGCCGCGGAGCCCGTTCCAGCGACGGAGTTGCTGTGGCGACACGCCGAAATTCTCGGCGACGGTTTCGACCGTGTCTCCCCTGCGAACTTTGTACCGCGTAATACGGCGGGAGTATGTAGCGACATCCGCGGAGGAATGTTGCCCGGAGGCGAGAGGAATCACGATGCGCGAGTTCGCTTCCAGCGGGCCATCGAGGTGGTTGGCCTCGATGATCGCCCGCGCAGTCACCCGGTAGCTGTGCGCCAGCGAAACTACGGTGTCGCCCGCATGAACGCTGTGATAGCGCCACCAGAGGCGTTTGTCCACGGGAATTTCTGCAATGGCAGCCTGATAATCTTCTTTGGTTCCGGCCGGGATGTGTAACTCAAATTTGCCTTCGCGCGGCGTGCTCAGCCGCAGCAGGCTCGGGTTCAGGTCCTGCAGCTCCGCAGCGGTCGAATTCACGCATTGCGCCACCAGCCGCAGGTCCACCGGGTAATTGATGGTGACCGTGTCGTAATCTGGAGGATTCTCCATCACGACACTTTCGAGCCCGTACTGTGACGGATTCTTGGCCATGATGGTGACGGCCAGAATGATGGGGACGTAGTTGCGGGTTTCCTTGGGAAGGACGTTGCGTCGGTAGAGTTCCCAGAAGTCAGCGTAACCGGTGCGCTTCACAGCAGCCTGCACGGTGCCGGGTCCGGAGTTATAGGCGGCCATGGCGAGGTACCAGTCGCCAAACTGCGCGTACAGATCTTTGAGGTGCTGGGCGGCAGCGCGAGTGGACTTGACGGGATCCTGGCGATCGTCGACCCACATGTTGTGGCTAAGGCCGTATCCGCGGGCGCGGCTCGCCATGAACTGCCAGATGCCACGGGCCCCGGCGCGGGAAACGGCAAGCGGATGGAACCCGGATTCGGCTTGCGCCAAGTAGATAAGGTCCTGCGGGACGCCTTCGTCTTTCAGCGTCGCGATAATCATGTCGTGATAACGGCCGGAGCGTGAGAGAGCGCGCTCGAAAATGCCGCGGCCGCGGCCCTGGAAGTAGGCAATGTATCCGGCCACCTGGTCGGTCATCATCAGGGGCAGATCGGAGTGCGTGTTTTTCACCTCCGCTTCCGCCTTGGCCTTGGTACGAGCATCAGCGGAGGGAGCGAGCTGGTTGGTTTCGTCGATTGGGGCAGGCTCGGATTTCTGCTGCGGCTCCTGCTGCGCGTCGGCCTGCTGGGCGTCACCTTCAGTGCCGCCAGGATAGATTTCGTTCACGCCCTGGACGACCCGGTCGAACTCCTGCTGCAGCCGCTGGTCAGAACGCACATCGAACTTGCTGTCGAGGAGCGCGTTCATCGCATTGTCGAAATTCTTCTTGGCGTCATCCGACTTGCCGGCGTGATAGTTAGCAAGGCCGGCCTGGTATTCCATTTCCACGCGCGTGATCAGATCGGCAACCGGGTCGGGGCCCTGGGCGGCAGGCGCGGGAGCTGGTGACTCCTGCTGTTGCGGTTCCGCCGAAGTTTGAGGGATTTGCGAAATGGGCGGTTGCGACGATTGAGTCTTGGCTTGCGGAGGCGCGGCCGGCTGCAGTGCGGGCGCTGAAGCAGGCGGCAACAAAGAAACAGGCTTCTGAGCAGTTTGGCACGCGCACCCGGCAGCGAGCAGGGACGCGAGAGTGGCGATCCGGACCTCGAAAACAGCTAATCGCATTGTTCCTCTATGAGATGCGCCCTTCTCCCGTTGTGAAAGCCCGGTGAATTCTAACAAAAATCGTAACTTCCGGTTGCGGCTGGGTCAATCGCTGGATGGGAACTACGGGGGTTACTTTAGACAGGTCTGGTCAGGTTACTTCAACGCGGATGTGGGCGCCTTCGCCGATTCGTTTTGATGCGGCGGAGCGGGAATTACGGTGGAGAGCCGCAAGCAAGATTACCGGCGGAATGCTTATGGAGCGCCCCCGTATCGTCCGTTGCCATAGGAGATTCCTCGGCCCGCTGGTGAAAGCGCGCCTTGGGAATGGCGCCGTCGCGAGGAAATCGGGAGATACTTTTCGCGGTATTCATCCGCGGGGCTTAGGAATAACGCCACCGGATGAGAGCAGGTGTTCTCGCGTTCTTCGCTCGCTCGATTGCCGAAGACGGGTAGCGGTTTCCTACACTCTCCAATGGTCCGCGCGCCAGTGCTGGATGGCTTTCTTGATGTCCGCGCGGCTGAGCTTTTCGTTCAGGGCACGCTCCACGAGTTTCGGAACCTCGCCGTCGGAGGCAAAACGCAATCCGATCAGTTGGCTTTCGGTCAATTCCGGAATGCGCGAGCGCAAGGGTTCAGAGAGGAGCTGGGAGAGGCGCAGCCGTTCTTCCAGCCGAATGACGCGGTCCTGCACCTTGACTGCGTAGAGGCGTTCCTTCAGGGCAGTCATCAGCAACGCGAAGGCAAGCAGGATGAGCAGGAAGGCGTGGAAGTCGTCGCGGAGGCTGCCCTCGGTGATGTGTGCGAAGAAGTGAATCAGAGAGAGCAGGAGTCCAAGTGCGAAGACCGGCAGCAGGAAGAAATGGAACCAGGGATCGAAGCGTGTGTGGTGAGCAAAATCCTGGGGCGTGTGGTCGGCCATGAGGGCTCCTTCTTAAGGCGGGCCAAGTGTAGCAGAGTAGGTAAGGCTGACGACGCCCAGGAACTCGGGAGCTCAGGATGACACAACTAAAGTGGTGAAAAAGGGAAAGGGTACGAGACGCCCCCCTGGCATCTCGTACCCCCGCTCTGCCTATGGAAAGCGCGCTACTGAGCCAAGGCGAGCAATATCTCGTCCGTCTCCGGGACGTTGCGGGCCTTCAATTCCTTCTCCGCGTGGCCCGCGGGCACGGTGTAAGAGGTCATTGAGTTCGACATCCTGACACCCACCAGGAAGTACTGGCTTCCATAGCGATGGAAGACCAAAGCGCTGCTGGAGGCGGTCTTCGGCGGCTCGGCCGGCGAAACCATCGAGTAGATGGCGAATTTGGCGGCCCGGTTCTGGAGCAGCGCCTGCGACAGGTCCCATCCGGTGATGTTCATCGTGTAGGTACCGGCGGGAGCGACCTTGTCTCCGGCCACAAATTCGAAGGGAATATTGGCCGAGATTCTGTGGTTGCCTTGCGCCGCGGCCATCAGGGGCAGGATCGTCATTGCCATCGCCAACACTCGAGCTGCGTTCTTCATATATCGCCTCCGAATTTTGTCTGCTTCCGTATGGAAGTGTGGCGATATTGCGCCCGATCGCGGGAAAGGTCCATGGAGGCAGTCTGAAGAGAAATCAATTAATCTGAAGAATCCTCCCCGAACCTTGACAGGTGAAGGGAGGCAGAGAAGAATTTTGGTAGCCGGTGGGGTCTCAGCGAACATGCCAGTTCAAAAAGCATGCTTTGGCGAATTTGAGTTGGATTTCGGCCGCTTCCAGCTAGTCCGCGCAGGAAAGCCGGTGCGGCTGGAAGGCCTGCCACTGCAGCTCCTGATCTTTCTCATCCAGAACCAGCGTCAGTTGGTCACGCGTGAGCAGATCGCCGGCGCGTTGTGGGGAAAAGACGTATTCGTCGATGTAGAGCAAGGAATCAACACGGCGATCCGCAAAATCCGTTTGGCGCTTGGAGACGATTCGCTGCAGCCGAAATATCTGCAGACGGTGGTGGGGCGGGGATATCGTTTCGTGGCTGAGATCCGCAGCGAAGACGAAGGAACTCCGTTCCACATTACTCCGGAGGAGTTCGGGCAGGCACTGATGGCTGCCGCCGGACTGGACCCGGAGAATCGGAAACCGGAAGAGTAAGCGATAACCGAAGTTGTGTTCTGGCGGTGCGAGCGTCCAGAAATTTCCTATCCCAACTAACGCCCGCGTACAATCTCCTGTCGCGGAATCTCTCTCTACTGACTGGAATCCAAGACAGCTATGAAAGCTATACAGGTGAAGCAGACCGGAGGGCCTGAGGTTCTGGAACTGGCGGATTTGCCCGTCCCCGAGCCGAAGGCAACTGAGGCAGTAGTAAAGATTGCGGCCTCGGGCGTGAACTTTATCGATGTCTACCATCGCGAGGGCCGCTACAAGCTGCCACTTCCCTTTATCGCCGGACAAGAAGGGGCGGGGGTGGTGACGGCGGTCGGCGCCGACGTGAAGGAAGTAAAGAAGGGGGATCGAGTGGCGTGGGCGGGAGTGCAGGGATCTTATGCGGAATACATCGCTGTCCCGGCGGACAAACTCGTACCGGTCCCTGAAGGCGTAACCGACCAGCAAGCTGCGGCCACCATGCTGCAAGGCATGACGGCGCACTACCTTTCGCACAGCACCTTTCCCTTGAAACGTGGCGAGACTGCACTGATTCACGCTGCCGCCGGTGGCGTGGGATTGCTGCTCACGCAGATGGCGCATAACATCGGCGCTCGCGTGATTGGCACCGTTTCAACCGAGGAAAAAGCAAAGCTGGCGCGCGCAGCGGGCGCAGACGAAATCATCTTCTATACGCACACGGATTTTGAGGCGGAGACCAAGCGCCTGACTGGCGGTAAGGGCGTGGATGTGGTGTACGACTCGGTCGGGAAAACGACATTCGAGAAGGGGCTGAACGTTTTGCGTCCACGCGGATATATGGTTTTGTTCGGCGGATCAAGCGGAGCGGTCGCGCCGTTTGACCTGATCCAGTTATCGGTCAAAGGATCGCTGTTCGTGACGCGTCCGACCCTGGGGCATTACACTTTGACGCGCGAGGAATTGGTAGCGCGTTCCGGTGCGGTGTTTGGGATGATCGGTGCGGGCAACCTGAAGCTACGAATCGAGCATACGTATCCACTTGCCGAAGCGCAGCGCGCTCATCAGGAATTGGAAGGACGGAAGACGACAGGAAAGTTGCTGCTGTTGCCGTAATCAACCTAAGGAACCCACATGAAAGCGATTCGGGTACAGCATACGGGCGGTCCGGAGGTGATGGAATTGGTGGAGGTTCCGGTTCCGCAGCCCAAGGCCAACGAGGTGCTGGTCAAAATCTCAGTGGCGGGAGTGAATACCATCGATGTGCAGTTTCGCGATGGCCGGCTGCGAACCCCTGTGCCCTTTATTCCTGGGCAGGAGGGCGTTGGTGTAGTCACATCCGTCGGAGCGAATGTGAAGGCGGTGAAGGCTGGGGACCGCGTGGCATGGAGCGGAGCGTTAGGTTCATACGCGGAATACCTGGCGTCGCCGGAAGAACATCTCGTGCCGGTGCCCCTGACGATCAACGACGAACAAGCCGTTGCCGCCATGATGCACGGTTTGACGGCACACTATCTTGTCAACGATGCCCACAAGCTGAAGGCCGGCGAGATCGCGCTGGTACATGCGGCTGCTGGAGGCGTGGGATTGATTGTCGTGCAGATGGCCCATGCGTTAGGAGCGAAGGTCATTGGCACGGTGTCGAGCGACGACAAGGCGGCGTTCGCAAAAGAAGCCGGGGCTGATGAGGTCGTCGTCTTCACCAGGCAGGATTTCGAGGCGGAAGTGAAGCGGTTCACGGGTGGCAAAGGCGTCGACGTCGTGTATGACGGCGTGGGAAAGGCGACGTTCGAGAAGAATCTGAATGTCATGAAGCTGCGGGGGATGCTGGTGCTCTACGGCATGTCGAGCGGTCCGGTGCCCCCGGTCGATCCCGCAAAGCTGTCGGAAAAAGGATCTTTGTACATGGCGCGTACGACCCTGGCGCACTTCACAGCGACGCGCGAAGAGTTAATCGCGCGAACCAGTTCCCTGTTTGCGATGATTGCGGACGGCCGATTGAAGATGCTGATCGCGAAGAAGTATCCGTTGGCCGAAGCGGCGCAAGCCCACAGAGAGATGGAAGGACGGGCGTTGGCGGGAAAAATTTTGCTGGTCCCGTAGCGGCCAGCTCTTTGCCAGCAAAAAGAGAGCGCGCGAACTTCCGTTACGCGCTCAACGGTGCACCGGTCGGCTTCGTCGAGACGTTGCTCGGCAATGTCTGCCGCGACCCGGGAATTAATTCATAGACAGGAAGACGAAGCGGATCTAACTCTCTACGCCTGCCGGGTCTGCCTCACTCAAATCAATCGCAAGTTTGGAAAGTCCCGCTGATAACGCGAGGGGTCCAGCGTGAAAAGACAATCGGCCTGCAACATAGCGTGGGCGGCGATAATGAAGTCCGCAAGCAGGCGCCTTGGTGCAGCTCCGCCGGAGCGGCGTCGTCGCTGGGCATAGGCTGCGAATCCATCCGCGCACTTCCGCCAAACTGGCTCGCCCATGAGGAATTCGACAACGATCCCAGTTTCGGAGAGGAATTGTTCGACGAATCCTCGTGAAGCCAGCGGATGCGCGAGCAATTCCACGTAAACGGGAGCGCAAACCACGATGGCTCCCTGAGCGTGCGCTTTCCTGAGTTCTTGTTCGACGCGGGAGGCTGATGGCTCATTGGACCACAAGCAAGAGAGAATGTCTGAGTCGAGCGCGGTCTTCATCGGCGGTGCGGTTCTTCATCATCGTCGCTGCGCATGTCATCGACCCACTTCTTGATTCCTTTTTCGCCGCCGGGAAACGGGCCAAGGGCTCCACGATATTTCTCAAACGGGTTCTCATCGCCGCGGGACGGACGAATTACAGTGCGATCTCCCTCAATGACAAAGTCGACACGATCTCCAGTCGACAAGCCGAGGCGATTGCGAATTTCCTGCGGAATCGTGACCTGTCCCTTGGAAGTGACAGAGCTGGAGTAATGATTCTTTATCATAATTCCTTACAGTAAGGATATATGGTATTACTCCCAGCGGTCAAGCGCCGCCATCGCTGGCCATCTTTGATCGAAGGGAGAATACGTAGCGCAGCTAGGTCTCTAGGTTGTGGTTATCTCTGACGCGAATAGTCGCGGAGGTACGGCGGCAACTTGCGATTCGGATCCAGCCTTTCGTCGGCAATGGCAGCTCCGGTTTTCATCTCGAGCGGAATCACTCCTGCCCACGTCGGGAACGAATAATCTTCCTCGTCGTCGATTGGCGGGCCGATCCGGACCTTGGCGCTGAATTCGTCAATCGGCAGCCGCAGCGCTGACGTCGCTTTCAGTTCCTGCTCGTTGGGCTGGCGGGAATCGTCCCAACGGCCGGGCAGGATGTGCTCCGAGAGCACGCGCAGCACCGCAAGCTTTTCCGCGGGATCTTCCACTAAAGTCGCCTTCCCCAGGATGACCACCGAACGATAGTTCATGGAGTGATTGAAAACGGAGCGGGCAAGCACGAGCCCGTCGAGCAGCGTGACCGTGACGCACATCGGAATGCCCTGCTTCAGGTTGCGCAACATGCGGCTGGCGGCGGAACCGTGAATGTAAAGATTCGCGCCATCGCGGCCGTAGGAAGTGGGAATCACGTATGGCTGGCCTTCGACGGAGAACCCGATGTGACAGAGAAATCCCTCGTCAAGGATGCGATACACGGACTCGCGATCGTAGACGGCGCGTTGCGGTTCACGGACCACACGGGTGCGCCCGCTGGGCATTTGGGTTTCGGACATGGAGAGATGAACTCCGGGCTAGCGCCAAGGATGGATGAACAGGAATTTTAACATTGTGATGCGTCATCCTCACTGTCGCCGTTTTACCGGCGGAGGGAGCGATCTTCAGGCCGGAAGAGCGCAAGGCAACGAGATCCTTCGCTCCGCCTGAACTGCGGCTGCGCTCAGGATGACGCAGCGTAAATTGCTTATGGCGCCTGATACAGATTCTTGCGGTACACGGTAGCAAACAGCAGCGCGACCAAGCCGAGCACGATCGGGGTGAAGATGCTGGCTTCGGGTCCGACGCTGCCTCCGGTCAGCCACGTGGGACCATGGAAGGCGGAGTTGAAGAGGTTGTGATAGGGAGCGAGCCCGCTATCGGGCACTCCGTAGAAGAAGGTCTGGCCCCAATCCCATCCCGCATGGAAACCGACAGCCCACCAAAGATTTCCGCGGCGAAGCAGAAACAAGCAGAAAAGCAAGCCGAACAAAACGACGGAAACCAGTCCGAATTTAGTTTCTCCGGGATTGCCGGCGTGAGCAACGCCGAATAGCACCGACAGGAGAACTGCCGAGGGCCAGAATCCCATGCCCGTGGTCAGCGTGTATTGCACGTATCCACGGAAAAGGAATTCTTCGGACAAGCCGACCAGCAGAAACGTAAGACTCCAGGCGCCGGTCGCAGAAAGTAAAGTCCCGCCGTGGATCGCCATGCCGGTGATCCGGAAGCCATGAAACAGCGAGATGCCCAGCAGGCAGCCGGTAATGGCGGTGAAGCCGACGATGGTGCCGATCCAGAAATCCTTGCCAAGCGCCGAGCGCAGCGGAAGACCATACTGTCCCCATTTGCGCCGCTCGATCAAGGTCATGATCAGAGCCGCAAGGGCGGCGGGAAGAAGATTGGCGGTTTCGAGGGCGCTGAGGCCGAGCGGAGTTAGGCTGGACAGGGCAAAGCCGCCGCTAGGCGGTTTCCCGCCGCGGGCTACGATGATGACGCCGGCCACCACTGCTAATGCGATGAAAATCGCGCCGGCAATTGCCACAAAGATCAGCAAGCGCCACCCGGCGCGGATTCCGTTCGGCCCTCGAAAGACGGTATTCGGGGGCGGCGGCGGAGTAGTCAGTGGGGGCGGCGGCGGAGCAGGAAGGGGAATGTTGGCTTCGGACATGGCGCAGTTCTCTGGAGGAGTGGAGTTGGTGCGCGTTCAGCATACTCGATTGCGAGGATTGACGGAGGCTTTCTTAGCTTTAAGTTTATTTCCGATTCCCAAATTCTCGCACCGCCTCACGAACACGAGGGCGTCTTAGGATCCATGCCTAGCCCAGCCACTGAGGGTTCATATACGTGCCGTCAAAGTCGTGGGAGATTTTGTACCGCTCGAACTCGCCTTTTCCCGCCGCGTTCTCGGTTTTGGCCAGAAGCACCGCTACTTCATCGGCGCTGAGAGGTCGAAAACTGCGGGCAGCGTCCAGCGCCTGCTGCAGGATCGGCATCGTATCGCAACCCGTGATGACGACACTGGTCGGCAGGTTCATGGCGTAGTGAAGGCACTCGACAGGAGTGGCGGTCTTGCTGTTGAGGATCTGCTTGTCGCCCATCGGCTTCATCCCCAGCACTCCGATTCCGTGCTTCACCAGCACGGGTAGAACCGTTTTCTCGAAACTCTCAAAGTGCGCGTCCATGACGTTGAGCGGCATCTGCACCGCGTCGAAGGTGAACTGGTGGGCGAAACCGGTCTCAAGCATCTTGAGGTGAATGTCTGGATTCTTGTGCCCAGTGAATCCGATATAGCGGATCTTGCCTTGCTTCTTGGCTTCGAGAGCAGCTTCCATGCCGCCACCGGGAGCGAAGATACGCGCCGGATCGGTGTCGCGAATCACCTCGTGAAACTGGAGCAAGTCAATGTGATCGGACTGCAGGCGTTTCAGAGATTCTTCCAGCTGCTCGTTCGCGGCCTTCTTGGTCTGGCCGTCGATCTTTGTCATTAGAAATGCCTTTTGTCGATAACCGTTGCGCAGGGCCTTTCCCATGCGGATCTCGCTCTCGCCGCCGTTGTAATCCCAGCAATTGTCGAGGAAGTTCACGCCATGATCGAGCGCGGTGCGGATGATGCGAATGCTTTCCTGCTCGTCCGATTGCATGCCGATGTGATAACCGCCGAGGCCGATGATCGAAACTTTTTCGCCGGAACGTCCGAGAGTGCGCATGGGAACAGAATCCTCGGACGCATGCGCGTGCTTGTCAGCGAGAGAAGCTGCGATCGTGGTAGCGGTGGTGGCTTTCAGAAACTCTCTTCGATCCATGCGGGGCTCCTCAGAATGTGGTCGAGCGGAGTTTGCAGTGTACTTGAGAAAGGGAACGAGAGGAATACAGCGGGCATTGGGCCCGAAATCCCGGAGCGTTGGACGCCCCGTCCTGGAAAGCATTTCGAAGGTCCACTAGGCCTGACTCAGTGCGTCATCTCGAAGGTCCCGAGCTTTCGCCGGCGGCCGAGGGGATCTCCGGGTAAACGGGTGACTGTGCTCTTCGAGACTCCGGTCAACTCCACTTCGAGTTTCTTGCGCTTGGAGATCCTTCGCTCCGCCTGAAAAGCGGCTGCGCTCAGGATGACGCACCCCGATTGACGCATTCGATGTGGAAGCGCGAAGGCACTCCACCAAATGCTTACCAGTTCAGCTTCAGGGCAAACTGGAACTGCCGCGGATCGTAGGCTGCGGTTGGCTGACCGGCATTGGTAAAGAGCGGGCTCACCGCAGACACATTCATCTTATTAGCGATGTTGAACATGTCTGCGATCAGGTCCATGTTCAGGCGCTCGCCGAAGTAGATGCGGCGGGCCACACGCAGATCATCGAACACCGTCCACGGCTGCACACCGGAGTTGCGGCCGAGATTTCCGTCGAGGGAAAGCAGCGTCCCGTTGAAGTTCTCGATGCAAGGCTCCTGGAACACTCCAGTTGGAGACGCTTTTGAGGTCACGGGCGTATTCCCCAGCGCAGTGCATGCGGGATTGACGAATGTATTCGGACGCCCGGTCAGCGACGAAAGCTGCAGGTTGTCTCCGCTCGCGGTGATGATGTTATACGGACGCCCGGATGCCACTTCAATCAGGGGAGCGAACGTCCAGTTGCTGAGGAACTTTCTTCCGAATCCCGGCCCCGCCAATTTACCGCTTTGATAAACGCCGCTGAACACGAAACGGTGGCGCTGGTCGAACAACGAGGTCGAACGGTCATAGCCGGGGTAATAGCTGTCCTGCGGCGTGAGCGTCGACTGCAAGTCGGTCGAATCATCGATGGCATGCGACCAGGTGTAAGAAGCCAGGAACTCATAGTGGCTGGTGAAGCGCTTGCGGAGGTTGGCGCTGAAGCCGTGATAGATCGAACTCCCGTTGGAGTAGTTCGCGTCCATATCGCCGAACGGAACACAGTTCGAGAACGCGGGAGTGGTGGGATCGCAGGCGGTGTTAAAGCCCTGGTTGGCCAGCGATGGAAGAATCGTCTGGGTCGCCAACTGGACGCATGCCGCTCCGCCGCTCAACAAATACGCTGCGGCGATGGACGGGTTGAGGCCGCCGGGCCGGAAGAAATTCATCATGGAGGCATCGACGTAGGGCTGTCCCGTGACCGGGCTCACGCCGCAGCCGCTCACCAGAAATGGACTGCTCGGCGGAGTCTGGTTGGCTGCCACTGCCGCCTGGGAGGCCGCGATGAAGTTCGAAACCATCAGGTCACCACGGATCGTGTTGGCATTGATCGGCCGATTGAGGTGACGTCCGCCGTTGAAGTTGTAAGCGAGGTTCAGCGCGAAGCCGTCGCCGAGGTCGCGCTCCACGCTCAGATTGGCCTGTTGTGCGTAGGCATAAACAAAGTTCTTCGACTGCGGATAACCAAAGGGCTGGAAGGCGAGCGGAAAAAATGTGCCGCCGGCCAGGTTCAGGTAATTCTGGTTCACGAAGAGAAGAGGATTGGCCGCGGTGGCCGTGGAAGGGGTGAATGGAGCCGGATTGAAACGCTGTTGGCCCGCGATGTATCCGGGCACCGTCGGCAGGCATGAGCTGACGTTCAACGTTCCCTGGAAAATGTTCGCCGCGTTCAGACTGGCCGGGCCCGCATCTGCCGGATTGGTATCGCAGGGACTGCCACCCGCGAACGCGAGCTGTCCGCTGGTGGAACCGTCGGATGCATCCCCGAGGAAATAAAGTCCGAGAAGCGGATGGTCGTAGAACATTCCATAGGAGGCGCGAACCACGGTCTTGCCATCCCCCTTGGGATCCCAAGCGACGCCGAGGCGCGGCTGGACGTTATTCGCGTCAGTCTGGATTCCCTTCTGCAGTCCCAGCAGCTTGTAACCGAAGGCAGCGAGACCCTGCGGCTGCGTGAACTTCGGCGGAAACTCGACGTCATAGCGGACGCCGAAGTTGAGCGTGACCGTGGGGCTTGCGCGCCACGAATCCTGCCAGAAAGCGCCGAAGGGCAGGTTGCGGAAAGAATCCTGCGGACTGCCAATGCCCTGCACCATGTCCCCGGGAATCCCGAGGCCGTATACCTGCACCGGGCTGAACCCGGGGAAAGCCGGACACAAGGCAGCCGGCACATTGTTCGCGGTGCAGATGTTTGAGAAGCCGAGAGTCGCCGCGTTGAGGGGCCCGAAATCGAAAACACCACCGTAGTTCACCGTGAAGACCGCGGTCAGCGGCAGATAATTGAAGTCGACTCCGAACTTGGTGTCATGGCGTCCGATGGTCCAGGAAAAATTGTCAGTGAACTGGTACCGGTTCTCGGTGCGCTGGATATAGGAGTAGGGTTCGCGCCCGAAATAAGCGAATCCCGGGATGTTTACTGCGATATCGGATCCCGAGGGGATCGCGGTGTTATAGAAGTACGAGAGGCCGCGCCGGGCATACTGAAAGCGAAACTCGTTAACCTTGTTCCCACCAAACGTCCAGGTGTCCTGAACAGTGGCGGCAACGTCACGATAAGTCTGCTGCGAGGTGCGGGAATACGCGTTCTGTCCGAAGGGCTGATCCTGGCCGCCGACTTCAATACCGGTTACGGTACTCGGGCTGATATTGACTCGCAGCATGAGCCGGTTATTGGCATTCACGTTGTGGTCAATGCGCAATGAATAGAGGCTAGTGCCTTCAAAGATCGGAAAATTTCCGCGCTGCGAATTGAGGCTTTGAAATGCGCTCGGGAGCGAGTTGCACAACGTGTTCCCCGCCTGGTTGCAGGAGGTCGGAAACTGTGTCAGCGGGCTCGAGCCGTTCGACGGAACCGGAATCGCTCCGGCTCCCGCCAGGGCAAGAAAGCTCTGCGGATAAGAACCGTTCAACGCAACCCCGGACGAGCCGCCAACAAACGCAGCGTACAGCGCCGCTTCCTGCCCGTATCCGGCGGCGAGAAGCGGACTCACACCGGCGAGCGTTGCTTCCGCGGCCGGGAGATTCTGAAAGAAAGCTTGCTGGTCAGAAGTGGCGTTGACTCCCGACTGAATGGAACCTGGGGGCAGAGCAAAGGCACTTGAGAGATCCACGTTATTCAGCAGCCCGAAACAAGAAGTGCTCCCGACACAATCCTGCCCGATGCTGGAGAAGCCAGTTTCATGGCGGCGCGTGATTTCGTATGAGAAGTAGTAGTACGTCTTGTCCTTCTTGATGGGACCGCCGAAAGCGGCTCCTGCCTGCACGCGCGTGTATGCCGGGTTGCTCACCGTGCTGAAGGGATTGACTGCCTGAAAGTTCCGGTTGCGGAGATATCCGAAGACATCGCCATGGAAATCGTTCGATCCGGAGCGCGTGATGATGTTGACTACACCGCCGGAGGCGCGCCCATACTCAGCAGCGTAATTGTTCGTGATGATCTGGAATTCCTGCACTGCCTCCTGCGATACGGTGGAGCGGACACCGTTGACCGAGTTGTCAGTCGCATCGGCGCCATCGACGTTGACCAGATTGGAGCGCGCGCGCTGGCCGCTCATGTTCAGGCCGGAGGTCGGGGCCGCGCCGGTGTTGGGCGCGTTATCGCGAACTACCTGCGAATCGGTCAGCGTGAAATTGATGTAGTTGCGACCGTTGATCGGCAGGTTGTCGATGCGGCGTTGACCGATCGTATCGGTGGTCGAACTGCGCGAGGTCTCCACCAATTCAGCCTGCGAGGTAACTTCTACTACTTCCTTTCCGCCCGAAACGGAAAGGGCGATCGGCAACTCTACGAGTCCGCCGACCGTGATGGACACTCCTGTGCTCTCGGTTTTCGTAAAGCGCGGAGCTTCGACGGTTACGGTGTAAGTGCCGGGAGGAAGCAAGCGGGCGCTGTATCCGCCCTGGTTATCGCTAGTGGCGCTGCGCTCGAGGCCCTTGGCGACATCGCGCACGGTAACGGTGGCATTCGTGACCAGGTTCCCGCCGGGATCTTTCACCGTCACGTGGAGGTCGCCCGTGGCGGCACCCCCCTGGGCAAATGCGGCGGCGGTTGTGAGCAACAGAGCACACAAAACGACCAACAGGGGTTTCACGGTAGCGCGCATAGGATTCTCCCTTGAACTCGCGGGGGCGAGCCGGCACGAGCAATGCCGAGCACGGCGGATAGCCGAAGCACTCACGAAAAAGTTTGGACAGATTGCAGCTTCGCTGGTTTGTACAACATGGAAGGGGACGAAAACAAGTCGTGAGTCGAGTTCCCGGTTGTTCCTAAAGTAACCTGTTGTGAAGTGTTGCGATCCGCGACACGCTGGGAACAACGCGAAGAACAGTGACGGAGGCCGCCCTCACTATAAAGAAGTCTTACGAGTTCAATATGCGCACTGAGGCCGCCGGGTTCTGCAACCGCCCGAGGAGCATGGCGGAACTGGAGAGCTGGTTGTAGCCATCAAGAATCGGGGACCCAGACGAGCGTGCAGTCGGCCAAACCCAGGCACAGCCAATCCGGAACAATGCGAGTGTTGCGTTGTATCGCAGGAGTGTTGCCTGCTGGACCAACTGTCGTGCCGCTTCGGAAGTGGCAGCATCGTTGGCAGCAAGGGCGGTCTCGCCGGCACGAATCAGAAAGGCTGCATTGTGCGACGCGCGCCGAACATAGGCTGCGGTAGCGGTCAGCCGTTTGCGCTGCACGTGGCGAAATTCACGAGCGGGAAGGCGGCAACGTAGGTATTCGTTTTCCTGAGGGTCGATGAGGTTGCGGAATGCGACGATGTCGAGCGGCTCGATAACAGCAGCCGGGTCGATCGCAGGCGCCAGACTGCGCGATATTGCGATGCGAACTGTGATGACCAGCGAAATAACTGCGACGATGACGAGCAGGATGGCAAGAGTCATTGATGTAAGAGACGCTCCAATTCGCGGTTCCAGGAAGACAGGGTGTCATTGTCGGGGAGCGTAATCGCGGGAACACTGGGACGCCTTTGCGGAACAAGCAGGTAGTAGGCCCACAGTAAAACGACGAAGTGATATGTACCCATACTTACGAATTCGAGACGATAGCGCGTCTCGTTGGGGAGACCCGCATTTGCGACGAGAGCTGCGTTCGCGAGGTGAACGGTAGCAGAGATGGCCAGGCCAAGAGCGATTCCGAAGGACGCACGCAACATGGGCACGCGGAAGTAGCGTGAGAAAGCCAAGATGAAGACCAGGATCCCGGTCTCGACCAGATAACTTGACTGCTGGATCAGGTGTGCACCGCGAATTATGCCCAACTGACTGTCGTGGGCGGCAAATGTATCGACCAGCGCAGCCAAAAATACAAGAAAAATTCCCGTTCCCCGGATGAGGTTCCTTCCCAGCCTAGCGATCGCAGGGTAGGAATGATAAGTCTGCTGGAAAACTTCGGCCAGGACTGTGAATTTAAGGAGTGCTTCGACTAACAGGACGGCCCAAAACACATGCCACCACACATTCGCGGTTACATTGCTGGCGATGTCTGCTCCGTAACTGATGAGTTCAGCTACGGCGCCAACAACCGCGAACACAAAAAATGCGGGGTAGACCCTGTGGAGTCCGCGCCTCCGAAGAGCGGCGGCAAGAACCAGTAACAATATGTTTGGAGCCACCCACAGGTAGTTCCAAAGCCATGAATGCGCCTGCAGCATAGCCGTCGGCATGGACTATACCGCGACTTGCTGCAGGCAGCAAAGGTCATTCACGTTTGTCCGTTTTTCGTAAGGCGAGCGAGTTTGGCGTGCGGCTCGCGGTCTTTCATGCATAATTAACAGATTACGGCTTGCACAAAGTGTTACCGCAACCTGTATTGCCCGATCCCCCATCGGCGAGGACGGCGGTTGGAACGGCCAGAGTGCTGAGGAACAGGATCGCTGCGCTGACTACGAGTAGCATACGTTTCACGGGGGATTCTCCTTTTTTGTTTGTAGTTTGAAATTGACTGCAAATTGACCTCGAATACTGTCATGGCGGGGCTTGTGCGCGAACACAAGTGCAAGACCCTCTGACCGTCCGGAATTTGTAACAAAAGTAAAAAAATGACGCTGAAATCAGCTCTCGACGATCTCCGGCAAACCACGCTTGCCGCGGTGTCGGGATTGCTTGGCAAGCTGATCTACCTGGCCTCGCTTCGACAACCCGCGGGCCGTTACGAACACTGGGGAATGAAGACTGTGCACGGAGCCGAATCGGCCGATCGCGCGCTGCGCGCCGCGCATGCTGAGGTTCTGGCGGGAGTGCTGCGGACACCAGTCGCTAGACTGGTCGACGATCTAGAGGAGTCGAGACGCGGCAGTGGAGTTGCTGCGCCGGCTTATATCGAGGAGATGCAAAATCGCTTCGAGCGATTGCTGCCGGGAGACCGGACGGACTCGCCGGCAGCAGTTCATCTCAGTTCAGTACTGGCGGCGCTTTCACAGCTGGAGCGGAATCGATCGCGCGCCACTCGGTCAATTTCATAGCCACTCCCACCACCTGCCCGAGCACTTCCGCATCCTGCGGATGACGCAGAATCCGAACCGGGACCGGCGACAACGGATGTGGTTGCAGAATCAGATCGTCTCGCCGCATGCCGCACCAGCAGCAGGTGTGCCCCTCGCGAGTCTCCACGAAATAGATTGGCCGCTCGTATTCTGAGCGCCAGGAGCCTTCGATCACCTTATTCCTGGACTCATCCACTTGTATGAAACTGCCGGGCGGCAAAATCGGATACATGGTGAAGTCCTGCGTCCCCACGTACCCGTATGTGAAGTCGCTGGTGGCGAACTTCGAGAGATAGGCCAGCGGCACGAGTCCCCACTGCTCGACCATCCGGCCAAGGTTCGTCGTGCGGCGTTCGTCAAAACCGGGGTCCATTCGCAGTGGCACTTGTACGTTCGCGAGACCGGCCAACGCGTCGGAAATGTGCGACTTGGGTGGCGACACCAGACCGAGATCAGCGGCCATGTTGCCCATGTCAACCCCGTACCAGGACAACAATTCCCGGAGGTCGCGGCGATAGATGACCGACAAGGTGTAGAGGCGGAAGATGCTCGGGAGAATGCCCTTCGTCTCGATATCGGACAGACGGCTGGGAGGAATGGAAAATTCCTCATTCCGGTATTTTTCTGCGATGCGTGCGCTTGAGTTTTCCACGTCGCGCATCGTAAGACCGAGCTTCTCACGAAGTGTACGCAGGCTCTTGCCAGCCGGCAACATAGACAAAGCCTCCCCCGATTTTGGGCGGATGATAGCAGAGTTTCCTTGCACGGGTAACCGGATAATCAACCACGCAAGGCGGTATTCGCTTTCAGTGTTACGAAAACCGAACAGCCGTGCAAGCACTCTGGACGGGCCTTTGCCAACGGCCCTTAAAGAGGCGGTGCCGAACGCGGCGAATCATACCCGCCTGTGGATTTCCTGTGTATGTTCGGATTTCGTAACAAATCAGCGGCAGTGATTCATCCCCAAGGGCGATTTGATTTTCGAGGATGAGGATTTTTTCCTAACCTTTTCGTTTTCCGGAAAACCTGACTGACCAGCAGCCGCTTTCGAATGACATTTGTCACGCCGGGCCCGTGATGGAAGGCACTGGCGAACAAACAGGGCAGCGCGGCACACTCGTGTTCGAAGTGGAATGACTTCCGAAAAATTGTCGAGTTCTCGAGGAGGAGCCATGCTGGCAACGTTGGAGCAAGGTACAAGAGCAGCGGCATCGCGCACCGAGCCGATCGTGGCCAGAATTGAGGGCGTGAATAAAAACTATGGTTCAGTTCGCGCTCTGCAGGCTGTCGATTTCACAGTTCGAGCCGGAGAACTCGTGGCACTGCTTGGCCCGAACGGAGCCGGCAAGACAACCGCCATCAAGCTCCTGCTAGGTCTGATGCCTCCGACCTCCGGGAAGGTACGTGTGTTCGGCGGGGATCCAATGAACCCAGCTAACCGGGTAAGAACCGGAGCGATGTTACAGGTAGGGCGTGTCCCTGAGACGTTGAGGGTGCGGGAGCATATCGACCTGTTTTCGAGTTACTACCCGAATCCGATGGCAGCAGCGGATGTACTCGTAGCGGCCGGACTCGAAAAGATCGCAGGGCGCAAATACGCGGAACTCTCCGGAGGCCAGAAGCAGCGAGTGCTGTTCGCCCTGGCAATCTGCGGAAATCCAGATCTGCTCTTTCTTGACGAGCCGACGGTCGGGCTCGATGTGGAAGCGCGCCGCCTGTTGTGGGACGAGATCCGCGCCCTGGTGCGCCGGGGCAAAACGGTCCTCCTGACGACTCATTACCTGCAGGAGGCCGATGCGCTCGCCGACCGCATCGCGGTGATTCATGAAGGCAGGATCATCGCCGAAGGCACTCCCGCCGAGATCAAGGCACGGTCCAGCGGGAAACGGATCCGGTGCATCACCGGCCTGAGCACACAGGCGATCCGGGAAATTCCTGGGGTGACGGAGGTCAAGGAAGATCGCGAAGCGATCGAAATCCGTGCCAGCGAGACCGAGACGGTCGTTCGCGAACTGCTGGCGCGCGACCGTTCGCTCTCGGGACTTGAAATCACGACGGCCGGGCTCGAAGACGCCTTCCTGGCATTGACGCAGGAAAGCACCAGCCGCGCACCACAGGTATCGCACTAACGCCGATTTTGTGAGGAGAAGAACGATGGGCACAGCCACGATGGTGTTGAACAACTCGCGGATCGAGAGTTCCCCGCGCCGGATTGCCACAATCTATCTCAAGGAAACGAAATACGAGTTCCTGAAGAATCTGCGCTTGCGCGTGTACACCGCGTCGGTGTTGAGCTTCCCACTGATGTTCTATGTGCTGTTCGGGCTGGTACTGAATGCGAAGGAGGCAATCGGCGCAACGCGGGTACCGACTTACCTGATTGCGACCCATGGAACGTTCGGGGTGATGGGCGCGTCGTTGTTCGGAACCGCCGCGGGCTTGGCCTCGGACCGCGGCCTGGGATGGCTGCAGGTCAAGCGCGCCAGCCCTATGCCGCCCTTCGCCTACTTCATTGCCAAGATCATTACCAGCATGGTTTTCAGCGCGGTGATCGTGCTGGCACTGTTTGGCCTGGGCATTGCGTTCGGCGGCGTGCGGATGCCGGTCGGCGAATTTGCCAGGCTGATGGGAACTCTGGTGGCTGGGTCGCTGCCATTCTCAGCAATGGGACTCGCTCTTGGGTATTTCGCCGGACCCAACTCGGCGCCTCCGACGATCAACCTGATTTATCTGCCCATGTCGTTTTGCAGCGGGTTGTGGGTGCCGTTCATGTTCCTGCCAAAAGTCGTGAAGCAGATTGCGCTGGCGCTACCGCCTTATCACCTCTCTCAACTGGCGCTGGGAGTTGTTGGCGCGGGAACGCATGAATCGAACATGGTCCATTGGGAAGTGCTGATCGGCTTCACCATGATCTGTCTCGGCGTGGCGCGGATCGGCTTTCAGAGAGATCAGGAGAAGATGTACGGTTAGCGAAATAGGCGCGCCGGTTGCGGCAAAGAGTCTCCTGACTTGCGTACCCAGTGCAGCTCAGAATCCATGCCGGAATTGACCGGATGGGTGAAAATAGACTTATGCCATTGATTGCCCTGGATTGCGAAGGCAACGACCGCACGGCAAGCCGACTGAAGCTCAAGCCGTGGCGGCAGTTCTTTGGCGACAAAGATCATGGCTGGAGCCCGCTGCTCTGGGTTCTGTACCTCGGTTTCTTCTTCGTTCAGCCCGTGCTCGACCACGTGAGCGGTCGGATGTGGGCGCTCGACATTGCCGGGGCGCTGGCATTTCTGGTTCTTTATTTCGGCCTTTTCTTTCTGGAAAACCCATTCGCGATTGCGCATATCGCGGGCATCATTCTGCTCGGCGTGCTGTTTCAACCGATCAATGGAGGCGCCGCGACGTTCTTCATATTTGCAGCCGCGATGCTTCCATTTTGCGTCGCGACTCAGCGCGCGGCGTGGATCGGATTGGGCGTAATAGGCGCCATTGCCACGATCGAAGGCTTCTGGCTGCACGTGCCAGGATGGGTCCGTTTCTATAGCGCGCTGTTCCCGATGCTCATCGGTGCCGGCAACACTTTTTTTGCCGAGCGGAACCGGATGAACCATCGCCTGCGCAAGGCCAACGAGGAGATTGAGCATTTGGCCAAAGTTGCGGAACGGGAGCGCATAGCCCGCGATCTGCATGATGTCCTTGGGCACACGTTGTCGGTGATCACGTTGAAATCCGAATTGGCGGGAAAGTTGATCGATCGCGATCCGCAGCGGGCGGGCAAAGAGATTCGAGAAGTGGAAGAGATTTCGCGTCAAGCCTTGGCGGAGGTGCGCGACGCAATCCGCGGGTACCGCGCCAACGGCCTAGTGGCAGAACTGGCTCACGCCAAGGCAACCCTTGAGATAGCCGGCGTCAGCGTGCAATGCGAGGCATCGAGCCGCCTGCAACTTCCTGCCACGCAAGAGAGCGTTCTAGCGCTAGCGGTGCGGGAAGGAGTAACCAATGTTCTGCGGCACGCGCGCGCCAGCAAATGCAGCCTGCGTCTCGAGGAACAGAACGGTCTGTGCCAACTGGAGATTGCCGACGACGGCCAGGGCTTCGTCACCAGCGAAGGCAACGGATTGCGAGGCATGCGCGAGCGCGTCGAAATGCTCGGCGGCACGCTTGAGCGGCGCAACAAGTCGGGAACTACGCTCACCATCACGTTGCCTCTGCGAGAAGCTGCGGTGAAGGAAATCGGTTCCAGCGAAGTAGCGCACTCCCGAGGCCGCAACGAGTGAACCCTCTTACCAAAGAAAACGCAACCCATCGCAAGACAATCCGCGTCGTGCTCGCCGAAGACCAGGGCATGGTGCTGGGGGCGCTGGCAGCGCTGCTTGAAATCGAAGGCGACATTTCTGTGATCGCGCAGGCGCGCAACGGGAAAGAAGCGCTGGAAGCCGTGGTCGCGCACAAGCCCGACGTCTTTATCACCGACATTGAAATGCCGCACATGAGCGGACTCGATGTGGCCGCCGAGTTGAAGCGCAGGAAGACCGGAACGCGGGTGGTGATCGTGACCACGTTCGCGCGCACAGGTTATTTACGCCGCGCCCTGGAATCCGGAGCATCCGGGTATCTCTTGAAAGATATGCGGGCCGAAGAACTGGTTGACGCGGTGCGGCGCGTGCATCAAGGATTGCGGGTGATCCATCCGGAGTTGGCGACGGAGGCGTGGGGAGAGATGGACCCGTTGACCGACCGCGAACGCCAGGTGCTGCGGCTGGCGGGCGAAGGCATGGCCAGCGGCGATATCGCCGGCGAGCTGGGCTTGTCGGATGGAACGGTGCGGAATTACCTCTCGGAAGCGATCAGCAAGCTAGGCGCCAACAATCGCGTCGAAGCAGCCAGGATCGCGAGAACGAAGGGTTGGCTGTAGTCTACCCCGTCACGTAGAACCTTCGAAGGCGGAGCAACACGAAAATCGCCACGCTCAGCGCAGCCAGAATCTGCAAACTATTGTTCAGTACCTTCGTGGCCATCCGGTGGCTGACTTCGGCTGGCGGCAGTTCGGTGTAAACCTGAACGCGCGAGCGGCCCTTCATATCCGGGAAGAAGTAGATGGGAATGGTCATTCCTGCCGAGACATTCGCGTCGAGTTGCACTTCGCTGCGAGGACTGAATCCGAGGTAAGGCTCGAGGTCCATCCATTCGCGGCTGCCTTCGACGATGCCGCTGGCGTAGGAATCCGTGCTCTTCGAGTTTTTCTGAAAGTAGACGCGCTCTATTTGGAACTCGGAGCGGTGAAACGGGTGACCTTCATACTTATGCCACCGGTTCCATGAATTGAGGAACATTACCGATCCGAAGAGCAGCGTCGAGAAAAGCCCGAACGCACAGACCGCGATCAGAAGACTTAACACGGCATAGAGAGCAGGACGCGTGACCTTTTGCGGAGCTGGCTGCGGAGCCGCGACGCGCAGCCTCACCCATTGAGAGAGAGCGGTTCCGAACAAAATGAAGAGCCCGAAAAATGCGATCAAGAATCTGGGGAATTTGAAAATCAGCATGAACGCGGCTGCAAATGCGAACTGAATCAGAGCAATGATCCAGAGATTTCGCGTGTTGGCAGCCGGTATGGCGCTGCCGCAGAGCGGACACTTCCGCGCCTGCGTGTCGGTGAGGTCGTGGCCGCATCGTGGGCATTTCGTAACCGAGGCCATTCGACGCGATTAAAGCACGGCCACGATCTCAGAACAATTTACGGGAGTAACCGGGGGAATCCGTGCCGCTCTTACCCAAAACACCATACAGCGCACAAAGAAATCCTAGAGAGGTGCGAGTGCCTAGAGCCGAATTCCTAGGCTTCGAAATCACTCTCGTACCACTCCAACATCCTGTTTCTTCATGGTTCTGTAGGCCCATGCCATGCGTGGGGTGTTGTGCGAGATTCCGATGTGGCCGTCGCGATTCAGCACAATGATGCCGCCGTGCCCGTTTACGCGCTGCTTCAGATGGTTCATGGCTTCCTGCGCCGACCACTCCGGCAGATTGCCGGCGGCGATGCGGTCGGCGGTCCACTTGGCGAGAACCAGCTTCATGATGGGCTCGCCCCATCCGGTTGCAGAGGCGGCGGCGCTTTCGTTGTCGGCGTAGCAACCGCAGCCAATCAGCGACGAATCGCCGAGGCGCCCGGGAGCTTTGTTCAATGTGCCTCCGGTGGAAGTGGCGGCAGCGATATTGCCGTCGCGGTCAAGCGCCACCGCGCCCACCGTGTCATGGGAGATCATCATGTCGTCGTCGGGCGCAAAGAGTTCGTTGCCATCCGCCTTGGAATCCTCTTGCGCCTTCTGATAAGCACGCAGCCGCTCGACCTCACGCGGAATGACCAGGTCTTCATTCCTGCACAGTGGCACGCCATGTTCGGCGGCGAAGTTCTCCGCACCTTTCCCGACAAAATAAACGTGCGGGCTCTCACTAAGAATCTTGCGCGCGGCGCGGATCGGGTTGCGCAGGTGCTCGACGCAGCCCACGCCTCCGGCGCGGAGAGTCGCTCCATCCATGATGAGAGCGTCCAGTTGCACACGGCCATCGCGATTGAGAAAGCTGCCTCTGCCGGCATCGAAGGTCTCGTCGTCTTCCATGATGACGACTGCCTCTTCGACGGCGTCTAGCGCCGAACCACCGCGCTCCAGGACGCGCCATCCGGCCGCGAGCGCGTTCGTCACGCCGCGGAGATGCGCGTCGACCATGTCATCAGGCATGGCCCAAGCCCCACCGTGCACTACTAGAACGGGATCAGTCATTGTTGGTTGCTGGTCGTGAGCTGTTCGTTGCGAGTACCCGGTACCTGTAGAAACGCGAATCGATAGGATAGCAGGCGGATACCACGTGTTGGGTTTGGCAGAACAAAGCTCCGGTCGAAACGGGGGCTCTATTGATCTTGAACGCCTGCGAAGCACCGTTAGGGTAACTCGGCCAGCAGCGAAGCAAAGGAAGACTAGTTTTGTCGGGTGACCTTCCGAAGCAAGGAAGTCGAAGCCCTAATCAACTCGCGCTCGGTGAACAGGTCAGGGCTTCCACTCTGTCGAGCAGGTCGACCACCCAGTCGGCCGAATCACTTCGAACCGGATTCGCTGCGGCGCTTCGGACAGCGTGAAACGCAAATCGACCTCTGCGATCTTCCCGGGGGGCAGTTCCGGCAAAACCGCCTCCTTCATCTCCACCGGGATGTCACCCTTTCCATAGAACGTGCCGCGCAGTTTATATGCGCGGAGAGTGTAACTCGGCAGCGTGCTGCGGGTTGTCAACCTGACATGAAATGCATCGTCCCGCTTCTGAACCGTAAGCGATTCGATCGGGCTGGATTCTTTCTGCAGAATTGCATAGGACGGCTTCCGGGTACCGTAGAGGTCGACCACTCCATGCACGCGCTGTTGCAGTGCTCCCACTCCGCGATCGCCAACGTGAGTGCGGTAGTCGTTGTAACAGAAGAAAATCGCTCCGACGACAAAGTCCTTCGACCGGATGACCTCATCATGGGTGCGCAAAATCTCGATCCGCGCTTCGCCGCCCTCAGGACGGTCGGGGGTACAGGCACAGTATCCGTACTCGGAGATCACAATGGGCTTGTCGGGGAACGTCTGATGCAGGGTATCGAGATGCCGGTCCAGATCGCGCGCCGTTCCAGGCGACCAGGTTCCGAAATATTCATTCACTTCGACGAAGTCCATTAGCCCGGCAACGTCGCGGCCGGGCGTCTCCTGTAGTGAGTTTGACGCATACGAGCACAGGCGTCCCGGATCAAGCTGCTTAGCTTCTTGCAGCATCTGCCGGGCGAACTGATAGGCCGCCGGGTTCTGGCCATTGATCTCGTTGCATAATCCCCACGCCACAACGGATGGATGGTTGCGGTCTCGCTCGATCATCTCGCGAAGCTGCTCGATGCCGTTTTCCATGATGTCGGCGTCGGGTTTCTCGGACATTCCGCGGAATGTGTCCGGCCCCCAGGCGGGAACCTCGAGTTGCATCAGGATGCCGTGGCGGTCACAGTAATCGAGCACGCGCCGGTCCTGTGGCCAGTGCACGCGGGTGAAAACGCAGTTCAGGTTCTTCAGATCGCCATGATCGTGCTCGATCCAGTCGGAGGGTTCGGCCATTCCGAATTCGGGATTACTCCCGGCCATGCGCTCGACCCCCATTAGGCGAACAGCTTCCCCGTTCAGTTGAAACTGGCCGCGGTGAATCTCGAACTTGCGGACGCCAAATGTAGTTTCGCAAGTATGACCCTGTGCGGCGTTCCCGATCTGAAATTCGAGACGGTAGAGATGTGGGGAATCGAAGTGCCACAACTTCGGGTTGGTCAACGTATGTTGCAGCGTCACAGTCTCTGTGGCCCCGGGCCCGATGTTTAGCGGGTGACCCGCTTCGCCGGCTGCAACGAGTAGCCCCGTGTCCTCATCGAGAATGCGGAAGCTCGCCGATCCGTGCCACTTCCTCCTGCTTGCATTTCGGCAGACAGCGGAAACGGTGACCGCAGCCTGCTGCGTGCTCAGGTTCGGGACAGCATCGATTGAGAGACTTTCGACATAAGTTTGCGGCGTCACGAGAAGTTGGACCGGACGGTATATGCCACCGTCGTGAGCCCAGTCGCTGGAGCGGCCGCGGGGCAGCATGTGCTCATCGAATGCGTTGTCCACGCGCACAGTAACAATATTCGGTTCTTCCCAACGCAGTTCGCGCGTAATGTCGAGGCGGAACGCGGTATATCCCTTGCGCGTGTGTTCGCCTACCGGCTGGCCGTTGATCCAGACCCGCGCCGTGTGAAACACCGCCTCGAATTGGACGCGTACGGTCGCATCATGCCATTCGGCAAGCGATCCGAACACCCGTCGATACCAGGCGCCTCCGCGATAGCCAGTGCTTGCGGGATCAACCTGCCATGTATGCGGCACTGTAACTTCGCGTGAGGTCGTCGGGAAATTATTCGTGTCGTACCAGCGTTCTCGGATACCGGCGTCTTCGGGATCGCATTGGAAGCTCCAGCTTCCACACAGACTCACGATTTTGGTCGCCGAAGCCGAGGTGACCGAATCGGAAGCTTTCGCTTCCGATGTCACAAGTGCAGCGGCCGCAAGAGCAGATTGGCTGAGGAATTCCCGCCGGGAGGACATGGCCGGAACAGCTTACGCTAGTGCGGGATGAGGTGCGACCTGAGGATGGCGATCGCTGCAAGTTACGCGGCTTGGCCCGGACTCAGGGCGATTGGCGGGTCTTGCGTTCTGGTCCAGGTGTAGCGCATGCGGTGGATCACCGTGATCGTGCTTAGCACCGCAATCACCCACAACACGGGAGCCATGCGATTAAACAACGCGCCGAGAATCACGAGCACCAGGCGCTCGGGACGCTCCATGAATCCGACGCGGCAGGAACCGATCAGGCTTTCGGCGCGGGCGCGCGTGTAGCTGACCATGATGGCGCTGATCATCACGAATGCGGTCAGGACAACGTAGAAGAAGCGACCGCCTCGCGCATAAAAAACCAGCAATCCCAGGAATTGCGAGGCGTCGCTGTAGCGGTCGACCACCGAATCGAAAAATGCTCCGAAGCGGGTAACGCGGTTAGTGGCGCGGGCAACTTGCCCGTCGACCAGATCGAAGAAGCCGGAGAAGATGATCACCAGGCCCGCATAGATGAACATGCGCTTCTGGTTGAGGGAGTTTGCGGAGCCGAACAGGATCGCGGCCCAGGTGTTGACCACCAGTCCCATGAAGGTCAGTACATTGGGATTAATGCGCGAAAGTGCCAGCCAGCGGACGATCGTGTCGAGCAATACACCGCAGGCGCGGCCGAACGCGGAGGTCCAGGAGATGCTCATTGGGGCAAATCCCATTCAACTACAAAGGACACGAAGGAGCAGGAAGGAAAGCTGCTTTTCCTTTGCCTTCGTGAAACTTCGTGTCCTTTGTGGTTCATGAAGCTTTTTGAGCTTATGCCTGGGCTTCCTTTTGCTCGTCGTCTCCCATTTCGTCGTGGATCGTCGAGAGGCTCAGGATCTCTAGTTCGCGCTTGCCAGTAGGCGTGACAACGATGGTTTCGTCGCCCACCTTCTTGTTCAGAAGCGCGCGGCCGATTGGGCTAGTGGTCGAAATTTTCCCCGAGGCTACGTCGGATTCTTCGCTGGTCACCAGCTTGTATTCGACCTCTTCATTCTTGGTGTTGTCAAAGACCTTAACCGTCGACCCCAATCCCACCTTGTCGCGCGGGATGTTATTCATGTTAATCAGCGAAAGGTCGGCCAGGCGCTTGCCCAGCTGGCGGACGCGCGCCTTCACAAATTCCTGCCTCTGCTTCGCCATGTGGTACTCGGCGTTCTCGCTGAGGTCGCCGAGGGCAGCGGCCTTCTTGATCTCCTTCGGAAGTTCATGCACGAGCTCATGTTCGAGCGCGTTGATCTCTTCCTGCAGCTTTCGTCTGATTTGATCTGTCATGGATTACTAAGGCCGGGCCACGGCAAGACTTGAAACATTATAACCCTCGAGCCGGGCCGGAGGCGTCCGCCGAAGGGTGAGCGGCATTTTTCGAACACGGGGCGCTCTCCGTCGGAAGTGACTGAATCCACTCGCGGATCAGGGCTGTGCCCTCTTCGTGGACCAGGCTGCGCCCAATCTGCGGCATCATCTCCTTTGGGCGCACGGAAAGCATCCGGGCAAGCAGAATAGACTGGTCGGGCTGTCCAGGTACGAGATCGTACGTCAGCTGTCCGACGCGTCCCGCAGAGTTTGGAGACTTGCAGACTCCAAAGGTTCGGACGTCCCCGGCCTCCTTCGCTTCAGGCCTCCCTCCCGCATTAAACCGCAGATCCACCCCCGTGTAGCCTGCCGTGCCTCCGGGCTGGTGGCAATGCGCGCAATTGATGTCGAGATAAGCGCGGGCCCGGGCATCCAGCGAAGCGGACGCATCGTTCCACTTTGCGACCGATGGCGCTCGTTGCGCATCTTGCGCACCGCTGAGATAGCCAATCCTGCTCCAGTATTCGAGCTGGTTGGCCGCGCCATCCGCATATGAGAAATCCTTATTCAGATTACGGGCCTTGGGACCAATGGGCAGCATGACACGATTGTTCTCGTGGCACTGCTTGCATTCATTGGAATTGGGAATGAAGTACGTGAAGTCGTGGCGCCGGCCGGCAGCGTCGGTATAACGGATGGGCACCGGGTCGGGCGCAAGATCGAGACGGGCTTCGGTCTGGCGATCATTCCAAATGTAGGGTAGGCCGACCCATCCTGTTTGCGTATGAACGAGCAACCGCGTTTCCACAGAGCGCTCGCGGTCCGGATGGCCATCCACTGGGAACGCGAAGGTTTTGGCCAGGATTGTGCCCACAGGAAAATCGAAGACTCCATCCTCGTGATAAGCGGCGGAGGTTCCAGCCGGCATCCACACGAAACGGTACTTACTCGCATAATCGGAGAAAAGCGGCGTGTTCAGGTCATACGGAATCACACGCTGGTTAGGCTGAAGCGCCGGGCTGAACGCCGTGAACAGATGCCAGTCAGAGAGCTTGTCCGGGAACGGCTCGGTGAGGAAGGGATGAACAGGTGTGGCGGATCGGGAACAGCCCATGCAAGCCGAAAGCAGGACTGCCATGATTGTCCCGCTAATTTGGAATCGTTTCCCGAACATGTCGTAGAGAAAGTAACTTGTTACGTCCCGCTGTATCGTAACTCCCGAATGCGTGGCGCTACCGGCAGAGACGTTGCGACCAAAGTCTCTACGAGTGATTGGTGTCCTGTTGAATCTTGACCGCTTCGAGCGCCGGCAGCGAGCAGTTGTGCACTTTCAGGTCCTCGCTGGGATGCTTGAAGTTATTCGCCGCGTCCAGGTTCAGGAACGTTGGCGAGCCATTATTGGTGATACAAACCTGCCCGGGATTGCGGCCCTTGTTGGCAGCGGCCAGCTTGGGATCGACGACTCCGTCGTAAATGATGTCGCGCAGCGTTCCTCCCGTGACCTGCAGCAGGGCTTTCACGTTATCGAGTCGCGTGTCAGGAGACTTTCCGCCGCCGGAAATGTCATTGTCGTGCAGTGAAATGTGATCGCTGAAGGGGCGAAAACGCGTATCGGTTACCTTGGCCTCCGCGAGCCCCGTGTCGTAAGCGATCACGTAGATGTTCGTCGTGTTGTTGTCGTGGATTTTGTTGTCGAACTCTTCTACGTCGTGAATTGCCATGATGTACGCGCCCGTTCCAGCAGGCAGGTAGTAAATAGCGCCAAGGCTCTTGGGTGCGAAGTTGGGCGTGTTGTTCTCGTAAATCTGGTTGCGGAATACGCGAACGTGCTGGCCGCCCTGCTTGGGCAAGTCGGGAAGATTGAAAACACCGATGCCGCCCGAATTGTGCGCGGCGATGTTCTCATACACATCGACATGCTCGGCGTTTTCGACTTCGTAGCCATCAACGTTATACTCGGCGCGGTTGCGGCGCATGACTACGTTGTCGGATTGCCCAATGTAAAATCCGGCGTCAGATGCGCCCTTCGCCACCGAATCCTCGACCAGCACGTTCTTGCACTGCGTGGGATAGATGGCGTAAGGGCCGTTTGCCGGATTCGGGCCGCGCGTCCACTCCACGCGCACACGCCGGATGATGACACCGTCGGCGCCTTGCACAGTGAGGCCGTCCCCGGCCGTGTCTTCGACGGCAAAATCCTCGGCTGTGAAATCGTTCGCCTTGACCAGCATGCCGGATGCGCCTTCCTTCTGTCCGGCAAACGACAGGATGGTCTTATCCATGCCCTGGCCCCGGATCGTCACGCCGTTTGCGGTGAGCGACAGCGTGCGGTCGAGATGAAATTTTCCGGCGGGGAGGGCGATCACGTCACCACTCCTAGCGTTGATCAGTTTTTCCTGGAGATGCTTCTGGAATTCTTCCGGAGTCTCCTGGCGGCTGCAGGAAGTCGTCATGCAAATGAAAATGGTCAGGGCAGCGATGAAGATTTTCGAGAGAATGTGGAACATCGGTCCCCCAAGCGTGTTGAGCGGCTCGGCCGATGACAGACGACGGAGTCGGCAGATTTTGGCCGACGATATGGTACATGAAATAGCTTTGAGTGAGCGCCAAACCGCGAGTGAACCAACTCAAGTGTCACCCGTAGTGAAGCGAAGGACCTATGTACTTCGCCGACGCCGCCGAGACTCCCGGCCCGATGCGCAGGTCCTTCGGCCGGCAAACAACGCAGGCCTCAGGATGACAAATACGGAGAGGTGGGACACGGCGACACCACTAGCCCTCCAGCGCCTGCCGAAGATCCGCGATCAGGTCCGCTGTGTCTTCAATCCCGACTGAGTAGCGGATCAGCGCCTCGGGAATTCCGGCCGCGGCGCGCTCCTCCGCGGTCAACTCGACGTGACTGGTCGTGGCCGGGGGCCCGGCCACCGTTTCCACGGCGCCCAGATTTGCTGCCAGGTTCGCAAACCGCAAGCGCGGCAGGAACGCCTTCACATCTTCAAATCCACCGCGCAGCGAGAAACTCAACACGCCTCCGAAGCCAGACATCTGGCGACGAGCGATCTCGTGGTTTTCGTGCCCGGGAAGTCCCGGATAGAACACCTTCGCCACGCGCGGATGCGAGGCGAGAAACTGCGCGATCTCGAGCGCGCTCCCGTTCTGCTGCCGGATGCGCAGGTGCAGCGTCTTCATCCCTCGCAGCAGAAGATAAGCCGACATCGGTTCGAGGCAGGCGCCGTTGATCTCGCGAAAATGATAGATGTGGCCGATGATGTTTTTCGGACCGCACACCACACCACCCAGCGCATCGGCGTGCCCCCCGAGAAATTTCGTCGCACTGTGCAACACCAGGTCGGCGCCGAGTTGGAGCGGATGCTGGTTGATCGGCGTGGCGAAGGTGTTATCGACCACAACCAGCGCCCTCTGCGCATGCGCAGCCCGCGCTAGCCGTGCAATGTCAACGATGCGAATCGTCGGATTGGTGGGCGTCTCGAGGTAAAGTAGCTTGCATCCAGCGGCCACGGCCTTCTCGATCGCACCGTGATCGCCGGTTTCGCAAAGCACTACTTCTATTCCGAAACGCGGGAGGAACTCGATGAAAATCTTGTTTGTCCCGCCGTACGTGTCTTTAATAGAGACGACTCGGTCGCCAGGCGAGAGCAGCGTGAACAGCGTGTTGCTGATGGCAGCCATGCCTGACGCAAAACTGGTGGCGGCTTCAGCGCCTTCGAGGTCACGGACCTTGTCTTCAAAAGCGGCTACGGTCGGATTGGTGTTTCGGCCATAAATGTGCCCGGGCTTTTCCCCGAGTGCGACCTCGAGCCACTCGTCGACCGTGTCGTATCCGAAAGAAACGCTCAGGGCAACTGGAACCTGGGTGGCTGCGGCCCAGCGCTCGCCTCGCTCCTTCGCGGACAATTCTCCCGACCAGACCGACCGCGTGCCGAGCCCAGCAGGACTGCTTGTTTTCGGATCTTTCAATTGCGGGCATTATGCCCGGCTGACGCGCGAGAGGTCAACGAGATCGGGCGATTCGAATTTACGCCTGGAATTCGGACGCTTCCGGAAAGCGTAGCTTGACTTTGGCTAGCGTGGTGGTGAGGAGTTCTTCGATCGCGGTCTCTTCGCAGTTGCGGGCAAGGGCGAGCTCGCTGACCAGGAGGTAGCGCGCGCGCTCGAGCATCTTCTTCTCGCGGAAGGAAAGCGGTTTCGCCTGGTGCAGCGCGATCAGGCTCTTGAGGACGTTGGCGACCTCAAGCAGCGATCCGGTGCGCATGCGGTCGGAATTCTCCTTGAAGCGGTCCTTCCAGTCGCCGTTCGTGCCGTTCTCCGCGATGGAAAGCAGGTCCAGCACTTTCTGGACTTCCCCATTCTTGACCACCCGCCGCAGGCCGACGCTGCCTGCGTTCTGGCACGGAACCATCACCTTCAGGCTGCTGGCCTTGATGTGCAGCAGGTAGTAGCGCTCGACATTCGCGCCAATCGAGCGGCTGCCGATCTGCTCAATAACACCAACTCCATGATTCGGGTAGACGACTTTGTCGCCAATGTGGAAATTCACATCCGTACCGCTCATAGGAACCCCTTGGTAGGCAGAAGGGCTTAGTGGGGAAAGCAACGACTACTATCTTTATGTTACTCCCGGGAGCGGGCGAAAGCAAGCGGCAAAGACCGCCCGAACGATCTGGCACATCGTCGCAAGCTACTCATTTTGCATTATTTATGCTTCGAGCAACGCTCGGGCAGCGGTAGCCGCGCGTCGGGGATCATTTACTCCGGGGTACCGAGTCCAGAGCGGCTCTCCATCCAGCCCTGCAGGATCAGGATGGCCGCCATGCGGTCCACCGCTTTTCCTCGCTTTTCGATGGAGAGCTCCGTTTCCCGCAGCAGGCGGTTGGCTTCCGCCGAGGTCAGACGCTCGTCCCAGAGGTGAACGGGGAGCTGGAAGTGCTTGCGTAAGTCGTCGGCAAAGGCATGGATTTTCTCCGCCTGCGTGCCTTCCGCGCCGCTCATCCGCAAGGGCAGGCCGACCACGATCTCCCGCACGTCGTATTCCCGGATAACACGATCGAGGTAAGCCAGATCGTGCCGCTTGTTCTTCCGATGCAGTGTTTCAAGTCCTTGTGCCGTAATTCCCAGCGGATCCGAGACGGCGACACCGATCCGGCGCAAGCCGACGTCAAGTCCGAGAACGCGGTGGTGAGCTTTTGAGTCTGAATCCACGGGCGGATTATACGGCGTCACAAGCGTATGTCACCGTGAAGACCGCGGTTTGCGGATCGAAGGACCTTCGGCGCCGAAGTACGGCGCCTCAGGAAGACAACGCCGGGTTATGCTTAGTAAGGACTGAAAAAAGAACGCCCGACCCAGGGGCTGACTCCCGAAAGCCGACAGCGCCCCCTCTACTTCCCTCTTATCGCCTTGCGATACGCAGCCACGTTCTTGTTGTGCTCTTCGAAGCTGTGGGCGAAGCGGTGATGTCCCTGGGCGTCGGCGACGAAGTAGTAGTAATCGGTCTGGGCCGGGTGCATGGCGGCTTCGAGCGAACCGCGCCCGGGATTCCCGATTGGCCCGGGGGGCAAGCCCGCATAACGATAGGTGTTGTATGGCGAGCTGAATTGCATGTCGGCGTGATGGAGCGCGCCCTGATACCTTCCGGCCAACAACTCCGCGTAAATAATGCTGGGGTCCGCATCGAGAGCAATATGCTTTTCCAGGCGGTTGTAATAGACACTGGCGACCAGCGTACGCTCCTCCGGAACGGCGGTCTCTTTTTCTATGATCGACGCCATCGTCACCGTCCGCTCAATCTCGTTCGGATTCGCTGCAACTCCGTCCACAGGGGCGCTGCTCGCAATCAGCGTCGGCCCTGAAATCAGCCCGACCTGGTGCGCGACCTGTCGAAATTGCTTCACCATTGCCGCGGCCATGTCCTGCATGGTCATCATGCGCGTGAACTGATACGTATCAGGAAAGAGGTACCCTTCGAGCGAGTGTGCGCCTGGGGCGATATCAGAAATCAACATCGTGTCGGACTCGGCCACCTTGAGAAAGTCAGCAGCAGAGCCCAGCCCCGCGGCTTCAATCGCGCGAGCGATGTCGAACATGGTGTAGCCTTCGGGGACCACCACGGTATGAAAGTAGACATCGCCGCGGCGCAGGCGCTTCTGCACGTCAATGATGCTGGCAGACTTGTCGAAGAGATATTCTCCGGCCTTCAGACTGCGGCCGCGATGCAGGTAGTGCCAGAAGACGAACGCGCGTTCGCTGCGAATCACCCCGGCATTTTTCAATTCAGAGGCAATACGGTGCGTGGAAAACCCAGGATGTAACAGAACAATCGTTTGCGCCGCAGGCTCTACTGGAGTCAGCACGGCCCATGCGAACCAGCCGCCGGCCGCGACCACTCCTAGAAAGATGAGCCAGAAGAGTTTCTTCATCCCACCACACCATCCAACGCCCACAGTTTAGATGATGGCATCCGGGGGTGAGACCTTCCGATGGTGTGATCGACTTTCGTGTATTGTCCCTGCAGGTTCGCCTTGAACGAGACTGCGAGCGAGCCTGACCGCGAAAGTCCCCCGCAAATGCTGTAAACGGCAGATTTCACAGGGGAACCGGTTCCCCGCCCTCGCCCTGATCTCGGGCTCGTCTAAGGCAAACGCCTTAGGATAGTACAGAAACTGTCCCAGTCCCTGCGACCCTTTAGCCCGCGCTATACTCAAATACTTGAAATGTCTGTTTTCTCTTAAAACTAGGTAGGCACTTATCCGGATGAGACGTAGCGCTCCGCTTTGGGCTTTTACATTATTTTTGCTGGTGCTCCCGACGACGGGTTGTCTGCTTCGCACGCGGCCTGTGGAAAACCAGTACTCCAAGGTGCCACTCCAGCAGTCGACGCTGCAAGGCCTGATCGACAGCGTCAACCAGCAGGCGGAAACCATCCGCTCGCTGAAGGCCACGGTCGACATTGACACTTCGGCCGGCGGCATGAAAAAGGGACAGATTACCGATTACAAGGAAATCCGCGGCTACATTTTGGCGCGAACTCCTGGCGAATTGCACATGATTGGGCTGATGCCAATCGTCCGCACGACCGCCTTCGACATGGTCAGCGACGGCACGCAGTTCAAACTCTGGATTCCTCCGAAGAACCGTTTCGTGATCGGCTTGAACGATATGCCGACGCCCAATGCCGATCGACCCATGGAAAATCTCCGCCCGCAGAATTTCTATGACGCGCTGCTGATCAGGCGCATCGACCTCGATTCTGAGATCGCGGTGATGGAGAACAACTATGAAACCCTGCACGACGCCAAGGGCCACCGCATCTTCCAGGATGACTATGAATTAATCATCATCCGCAAGATTGGCAAAGGCGGAAAGCTGGAGCGCAAAATAGTTTTCGGACGCACCGACCTGAAGCCGCATCGACAGTACATCTACGACGATGACGGCAACCTCGTCACCGATGCGCATTATGCGGAATACAAGGATTACAACGGCGTTCGCTATCCCTCGCGGATCGAGATCACGCGACCGCAGGAAGAATACGACATCACGCTGAACATGCTGAAGGTCGATATCAATACGCCGTTGGCCGACGAGCAGTTCACGCTGGAACAGCCGGCGGGCGCGGAAGTGATTCACCTCGATCACCCACAGTCCAGCCTGGTTCAACCGGTAGGCAGAAGGTAGAGACGGGGATCGGGGACCAAGGATTACTGCGGCTCTGGTTTTTCTTCGTGAACCTTTTTCACTTTCGTGGTTCAAGATCCTTAACCGCCAAGGGCACTGAGGTGCACGAATTGGCGAATAACTGCCGTTATAATTCTTCCATCATTTCCACGGACAAAGAGTCGAGCACTGAACTGGTCGCTGGCCCCAGGTCCCTGATCCCTCTCTTATGATGAACAAAATGGTGGTTGCCAACCTGATGCACCGGCCGATCCGGTCGCTAATCAGCATCGTCGCGATTGCCCTGGAAGTCACACTCATCCTTCTCATCGTCGGCTTGTGTTACGGAATCATGAACGATTCCAAGAACCGCACTTCGGGAATCGGCTTCGACGTGATCGTGCAGCCTCCGGGATCGTCGTTCTTCAGCGGCATCAGCGGAGCGCCGGTCTCTGTAAAGGTGGCGGACGTGCTGCGGGGCATGCCGCATGTAAAAGTTGTCAGCCCGGTAATCTGGCAGATTGCCACCAGCGGTGGCGTGGAGGTGATCGACGGCATCGACCTCCCCAGCTTCGAGGCTCTCGGCGGGCCGTTCCATTACATACACGGCGGGCCGTTTCATGGGCCCTATGACGTCCTGATCGACGATTTCATTGCGCGGCAGCGCCACCTCAAGGTCGGGGACTCAACCAAGATCATCGGCGATACGATGTTCCATGTCAGCGGTATCGTCGAGAACGGGCGCGGCGCCAGGAAATTCGTTCCCATGACGACGCTGCAGGATCTGATTGGGGCGCAGGGAAAAGCGTCGGTCTTCTACCTGAAGCTTGACGATCCGGCAAATACCGATGCGGTGGTCGACTCCGTCAAGAAACAGCCAGGCATGGAAAACTATATTGTGCGCTCCATGCAGGAATATCTCAGCATGATGACGCCCAGCAACTTGCCCGGCTTCCGCCCATTCATTGGAGTCGTGATCGGCGTCAGCCTCGTTATCGGGTTCCTCGTAATCTTCCAGGCGATCTACACTGCGGTCATGGAGCGCACGCGCGAGATCGGAATTCTAAAGTCGCTGGGCGCCTCAAAACTTTATATTGTGAATGTCGTGCTGCGGGAAACGTTGTTGCTGGCGATTGCCGGGATCATCCTTGGAATCGTCGTCAGCTTGAGCGCGCGAATCGGGATCCAACATCGATGGCCGCTGGTACACATCGATCGCGACAACGCTTGGATACTGCGCGCAGCCCTGATCGCAATCGTGGGAGCCACCGCAGGCGCAATCTATCCCGCATACAAAGCGGCGCAAAAAGACCCTATCGACGCTCTGGCCTACGAGTAGTCACGCGATCCCGGGATAGCGACTATTTTCGCTTGCAGCTGGGATCGGCAATCTCGACGCGCCGGTTCTTCGCACGTCCATCATCGGTATTGTTGTCGGCCACCGGCATGGTCTTTCCATAGCCTTTGGCCGTCATCCGCGCCGCTGCGACCCCGTGTGCGCTGAGCCATTCCATCACCGAGTGAGCGCGCGCCTCCGAAAGGCTCTGGTTGTACGCGTCTCCGCCCACATTGTCGGTATGACCCTGGACCTCGATTTTCAAGCTGGCATTCGCGGTCATCAGGTTGGCCACTTGCTGCAGGACGCCGTCCGATGCTGGTTGCAAGGTCGACTTGTTGAAGTCGAACAGCACGCCATAAAGTGCCACGTGGCAGTCCGTAGTCAGGCTACGCTTCAATTGATCGGGCGCGCCCTCCTTGCCCACCTGGATTACATATGCGTCACCGCCCAGGTTCACATAAGCCCAGAGATTGCGTCCGTTCTTGCTGTAGTGCGCAAGGATGGGCTGGTCCGGCGCTCGCTGGTCCACATCCCATCCCGCCTTGATCAACGCGTCGTGGTAGACCGTGCCGAAGAGAATATCCGAAATATCGGGGTACTTGTAAAACCTGGAAATCGATCCGGTAGCGACTATGTCAGCGTCCTTTGCATCCTTCCATTTCACGCTCCAGGGATCGTTCGAGTCTTGTCCTCCGTACTCCGTGGACTTGGGAATTGGCGTGAGGAACGGGAAATCCCCTTTCGTTCCCGTAGGCATCTTCTCGGGTGTCGCGGAAGGTTCCACCAGTGTGACCGAGATGGGCGGAGGCGTGATTTCAACCGCCTCCCAGTTCGCATGCGGGGTGCCAAACGCAAAGGAGGCATTCACCTTAGCCCAAGCCTCCACGCCGTTTTTCTGATAGTGAAATTCCACGATGCCCGTGCGCTTCGTATCATCCCAGACAATGGTCCACCCGGCCTGCAGAGCTGGCGGCTTCACCTTCGACAGCACCCCATCATCGTCGCCCACCTTCGGGCCCGGAATCTCCACCCACAAGCGCCAGCGGCGGCCGAATTTGTCGACCTGGTTATCTCCACCTCCACCGCGCGGAAACGTCGCCTTGTCCCACGACTTATATGGGGAGAACTCGCGCACGTGACCGAATGTCGAGAGAAAGCTCAATTCGGTAGGAAGATTCGTGACCTGTCCCTGTCCCGGAGCGCAGAGCGCGACAGTCAGCGCCAACGCCGCCAACCAATGCATCCGATCGCTGCAAAGCTTCGCCAATACCAACCCACTGCTCAATGGGAAAGCCATTCTTGTCAGCCCCCTTTTGAACCCGAGAGTGTACGCGCATCCCAAATGGAAGTCTAAAGGCATCGTCATGGCTGCAAAATACACAGGTGGACTGGCCCTCGCCGAGAGCGCCGATAAGTCCGGCAGATTGCATAGGTCCCTTGGACTCCGCTCAGGGCAGGTTCTTCGCGGCGAATCGGGCCGCGCACTTGCATGGCGCGAACAAATCTCAGGGCTAGTTCTTCGGAAGGAATGATGTCAGGGATCAGGGGTCAGGGCCAGTCGCGGGGGATGCATTTTGGTCGACGATTTTGAATTCCCAGATCAAGCAACTGCGGCGAGCCCCTTCGACCAGCTCAGGCAGGTTTCAGGGCACGCCGCTTTGTTCTCGATATTCTTAGCTGTTTCCTAAGTACATCACGTGCACGTACGTCCCTAACCGCACGTTGTACGCCAGGTACCAGCCGTCATGATCCGGGTCTTCATAGATTACGATGTCGTCCCCGCCCCAGTTCCAATCGCCGCAATACCCAAGGTCAAAATCCGCCACGCTGAAGTAGAAACCGCCAAACCAGAAACGGCTTGGGCCGCCGCCGCCCAGATGCCAAACATGGCCGCGCCCGAATCCTCCGGTGAAGCGTCCATGTTCCCAGGGATGGTCGAGATGGAAGCGCGGGTCATCGCGCCCCTGGTCATGACCTACCCATTGACCATTGCGGTGCACGTGAGGAGCATCGGGATGGCCTTCCGCGTCGCGATAAGAATGATTGGCTTCGGGAGCGGGCTTGGGGGCTGCATGGGATGGCCTGGGACCGTGAGACGGCACGTATCCGCCGCCGACTGCGTGGTGCCCACCTCCGCCGTGCTGGGCGAATGCAGGAAGGTTGAATGCCGCCAGAGCAAACATCAGCAACGTGATGGAAGGTCGGGAGAAAGTTCTCATGAGCACCTCTCGCTTGCGAAATGTACTCTTACCCGCTGTTGAACCGATATGGTATTTACAAATCTTTGCAGATCACGGCTAACCTGAGGTTCTTCCGAAAAGCTATAGAAGCGTTTTCTCGACGCAACGTCGCGGATAAGTTCTACAAAACGGGTGTGAAGAGGGCCGCCGAATGGCTGGCGTCCGGAAAAACGAAAATTCAAGACTCTCATGCCATTTTCCGCACACTTTGGCGCTATCATGCCCCACCTGCGGAGGGGCGAATGCCAGACAATGCAACAACGACCGACCGGCCCCGGCGCCTACTCGCCATCGATGGCGGCGGATTGCTCGGACTCATCCCTGCCGAGTGCCTGATCCTCATCGAACAACAACTGAACCAGATCACCGGCGTAGACCTGCCGCTTTGCGATCGTTTCGATTTAATCGGCGGCACCAGCACCGGAGCGATCCTCGCCGCAGGCCTCGCCCTCGGACTCAAGGCCGCAGACCTGCGGGATTTTTATTTGAAATTCGGGCAGGAGATTTTCACCAAGGAATTTCTTCCCGTGCGCTTCTGGCACAAATATCCAAGTGCGCCTTTGGAGAAGCACCTGAAGGACGTTCTGGGAGAATCTACCACGCTCGGGGGGAAGGAGCTGCGCACGCAGATCCTGATCGTCACCAAGAACGCGACTCACGGCGACGACTGGTTCTTCACCAACAATCCGAACACGCGCCACTACAAGTATGACGTCCAACTGCCGCTCTGGCAGCTCGTCCGAGCCAGCACGGCGGCGCCGACGTACTTCCCGCCTCAAGCCATCGAGATCTCGGGCGACGACGGCAAGACCGAAACCTGCGAATTCATCGACGGTGGCGTGAGCAGCTACAACAATCCCGCGCTACAGGTGTTTCTCGAGGCGACCATTCCTGACTATGGCAATGGCTGGCCGATGGGGAGCGATAAGCTGATGCTGATCTCCCTGGGTACAGGATTCAACTCCACGGCGATCGCGCCCGGCAAGGCTTCGCACTACGAGTTGCTCGACTGGGCGCAGTACATGATCAAGGAAATGATGAACGAGGCTAATCTGCAACAGAACATACTCATGCACGTAATCGGTTGCCGGCCGGAGGGCATTGCTTCGGCGACCAATGAACTGACAACTTCCGGAGCAGCTTCGGGCATCCCCGACCTCGATACCTTGAACCAGGTCAGCCGTAGCCTGGGCCCACAGAAGCTCGTGACCTACCAGCGGTTCACCGTCGGCTTGACCCGTAAACGATTGGATCAACTCGGTCTGCCGGATGTCGATCCGATCAAGGTCCGGGAGATGGATGCCGCCGATCAGATCGAGAACATGCAGCGGGTGGGCGCGGCTGTGGCGAAAGAGCAAGTAAAGATGGAGGCTTTTTGTAAATTCTTTCAAAACGGATGAGCAAGATCGGCGTTGAATTCCGCCTTTAAAGAGTAGCGACCGGTTTCAAAGGAATGGGCGACCGGCGCGCGGAGGGCGGAACATGCTAAGGACGACAAAGCGCCAAACTCACCCGTTAATGACGGAGAAACGTCCGGCGAATCCGCTGCCCAATACCCCCCGCCATGGCAGCCGTCACGGGCACAAGGTACAGGATGACGAAACGTTGGAATCTGTGGCGCAGCAATACGGCATTACCACCAAGCAGCTCATCCATCACAACTTCGGAACTGACGATACGGGCGAGATCAACTGGTACCTGCGCGAGTACGTCGGGTGCAACCTACCAACGCAGGACAGAAAGAATTGGCGCTTCTCCGATTCCGCGGCACCAGGAATCATCTACATTCCCCAGGAGATGCTTCGCCTCGATCCAATATACGTCTATGGAGAAGTAGACGATCCGGTCGATCTGACCGTGCCGGGACTGCCGGATTTCCTGGCGTCGAGCAAGTTCACTCACGAATTCAAAATACCGCCTACGGGAAAGCCGAAAGACTTGGGATATCTCATGGCCCTGGCCAAGATCTCGGTAAATGGTGAGCTGAAGCAAACCGGCCACGGCGGGATTGTGAAGGTTTCCCTGAAGAAGGATCAGGTCAAACTCGCGATCGAAAGCAAGATCATCGATGACACCAAGTTCACCTTTGCTGGGAAGATCGATGATAAGAAAAAGCTGGAGCCGCTCGTGGATGCCATCGCCAAAGGCTCAAGGAATGACTTCTTCAAGGCGCTCGCCAAGCAATTCGAAGCGACGATCAAAACGACTTACAAGTGGGATCACCTGACAGTCGAACCGGAAATCGGCGGAGAAATTTCCCAAACCCCTTTGATCCTCCGCGTGACCGGCGGCTATGAAGACGAAATCGTTTTACTCAATGCACGCTTCAAGGGGAAGTTCGCAGTAACGATGGGACTGAACGTCGGCCTGTCGGCCAAGGGCTGGGAATGGGTCGCACAGAATGTGGGCCGTCCAGTCCTGCGCTTTTTCATCGACAAAGCGGGGCCTGCGCTGGCCGAACTCGGAGAGTGGCTGGTTTCCGAGGCGGTTCTGACTGCAGGTGCAATTGCGATCGGAACGGTTGCCGGAACGGTCGCGCTGACTTCCCTGATGGCGTGGATTGTCCAGGACGCCAACCGCACAGGCGAGTTGAAAGGGCTGGCGACCTGGTACATCTCAGCCTACACGGCCCGCGTTTTCGACCGTCCCTACCAACGATCGAGCCAATTCATCATCGGCGACGTTAAGTTGCGGGACCAGTTGATCGCCTTCGGCGAGAAAGATGCCCTGCTCGACGCGCGAGCCGCTCTGGCACGAAACGACAGTCCGGCGTCGGCGGGAACGGAGCAGGAAGCGCTCGATGCCTACCGTATGCTACTGCTCGCCGAGAATCAAATGAGTGAAGACCGGGCCAGAGTCAGTCTCAGGGTGGCGCTGGAAAAGAAATCGGAACAACTGGCGGGACTCTAAGCGCGCTGTTTCCAGGATCTGCTGAACCGGCATTCGCGGCGCCTCTCAAAGGAGCTTCGTCCTGAGCAAGGCGCCGTTTATTTGCTCTTCTTTGTGGGTTTGGGTTTCAACGTCTTCGCGTAGGCGTAACTCATTTCCAGGTATTTCTTTAGCTCGTTAGTCTTTGCCAGCAGCCCGTCGGGAACCGCGACGTACTCTTTCATCACTGTGCCGTAAGCTTCGAACAGCGACGTCTTGTACTTTTTCAGAAACTTTTCGCGCTCCTCTTCGGGAAGCCGGAGTGCCAGCTTCGACTGATGCAGCAGCGTAAACATATTCCCGTTCAAAGACGTGTACGGATTGGCATCGCCTTTTCGCTCAACCTGCGGGATGGCCGCGATGAGCTTGTCATATAGGCCTTCGGCCGGGCTGGGGGCGTTTTTCTTTTTCGTGGGCAAGGTGGGTACCTCGGAGTTATATTCTTTTCGCCCATCCGGGCGTGCGCGGATCGCATTTTATCGCCACTTCGCAGCGGCGGCTATTCCGTCTTTTTCGAGCAAGAGCGGCAGGCATCAAGTCAGTAGGGCCCCAAAACATGGTCTGGCTATCAGTTGCCAGCAACATCGGCGAAAGGAGAATTTCATGACCTTTACCGGGCGGTGGTTGGTGATCGGGCTTTTGGTTGCATCCTGTGGTCTGACGAACGCCGCATCCAGCGGGAATGCGGTGGAAGTAACGACTCTGGACGGCCATCCTTTTTACACGGACCTGACGCAGGTCACATCCCTGCGCCTCCACCTGCGCGATGGTGATTTTCGCATTGTGCGCGGCGATTCCGACGAGATCGAGATCCATACCGATGGCAAAAATCGCGCGCTCGCCAGCAAAATGCAAGTTCAGTTGCGCCGCACCGGCAACTCGGTCGATATCACCTTCGCGCACGTACCGAAGAACGAGCTGCAGGTGACCATCGCCGTTCCGCAACAGACCAATCTCTTTGCCCGGATGCGGGCGGGAGAGCTTTCGGTGGATGGAGTCAGCGGCGACAAGGATCTCGAGCTCCTGGCCGGTGATATGTACATTCAGGTACCCGATGCATCCGACTATGGCCCGGTAGATCTCTCGGTCCGCTTCGGAGACGTGAGCGGCGGCCAGTTTGGAGATCCCAAGGGCTGGATCGGCAATTCTCTGAGGCGTGACGGAAGCGGCCGATACCGGCTGCACGCGCACGTTTTCGCCGGGGACCTCACGCTGAAGCCCTGAACGTCGCCAGCTCTCACTTCGCTTAGAGCAAGCGAGATCGACTCTCGCCACATGCTGCGCTTGATGGGTGTCCCGCCTACCCTTAGACTTGAACTATGCATGTGCACGTTCACGGAGCAGGCGGGCCGACCCGAGTGCTCAAGATTTCGCTGGGGGTAACCCTCGCGTATATCTTGCTTCTGGTTGTGGCCGGGGTGCGGGCACATTCTCTGGCTTTGTTGTCGGAAGCTGGCCATAATCTTTCCGATTTCCTGGCGCTCCTGTTATCGCTCGTCGCAGTTTATTTCCAGTCTCGTCCGGCGAGTTCCACGAAGACCTATGGGTACCAAAGGGCGGGCGTCCTGGCGGCTTTGGTCAACGCCAGTTCGCTCGTAGTGGTTTCGTTTTTCATCTTCTACGAGGCATTCCGGCGAATACAGCATCCTGAGCACGTGCAGGCCAGCGTGATGATGTGGGTGGCGGCCGCGGGCGTGGTGATGAACGGGGTGATCGCGCTGCTGCTGTACCGTTCCGGCGGCGACGTCAACATCCGCAGCGCGCTGCTGCATGAGGTTGGGGATACGCTTTCGACGGCGGCGGTAATCGCCGGCGGCTGGGCGATTCTGGCGACTGGGGACTATTGGATTGACTCGGCGCTATCGGTGGGGATTGGCGTTCTGATTTTGTGGTCGGGGTTCGGGATTGTGCGCGAGACCTTGAATATTCTTCTCGAGGGCACGCCACGCGGGATGAAAGTGGAGAAGATCGAGTTGGCCATCCGCGGCATTGATGGCGTGAATGATGTGCATGATCTGCATGTGTGGAGCATTGGATCGGAAACGCACGCCTTGTCGTGCCACATCGCGATTGCAGATATTCCGCCGTCAGTGAGCGAGCGGATTTTACGCGATGTGAAGGAATGCCTGCTGCACGATTTTCGGATCGACCACACGACGATTCAGTTTGAGCACGTGAATTGCGAAGTCGCGCATGGGTGTGTGATTCCTGTGGTGGAGAGCGCGGAGGAACACCATCATCATCACAGCCACTGAAGCCAAATCCCACTTCTCGCGCACACCACGCACGAGAGAGGGGGCGCCCAATCTTGACCGCCCTGCCGCATTAATTCTGTTTATCGTAGATTTCCTTCACGCGCTCAATCGTGTCGGCTTCTTCGGGAGATTTGTCCGGCCTTAGGCGGACGATTCTGGGGAAGCGGAGGGCGTAGCCGCTTTCGTGGCGGTCGGAGCGCATCATGTTGTTGAAGGCGACCTCAAGGACGATCTTCGGCTCGACGACGCGGCGGAATCCCTGATCGTCGATGGTGTGTTCGAGAAACCACTTCGTCATTTCGGCGATTTCGGTGTCCGTGAGGCCGGAGTAGGCTTTGCCGATATTCACGAGGCGATCGCCATCTTTCACTGCGAAGGTGTAGTCGCTGAGGACGCCGATACGCTTGCCATGGCCGTATTCGACCGCGGTGACAACGACGTCGAGCGTGGCGAGCTCGCGCTTCATCTTCAGCCATGATTTCCCGCGCTTGCCGGGCGTGTAAGACGAGGCGAGGTCTTTGATCATCAGGCCTTCGTTTCCGCGCGCCTGGGCAGCGACGAAGAGTTCCTCGAGTTGTTCTGGTGAGGCGGCGCGAAACACTGGCGCGCGAATGAGGCTGGCCGTACTGAGCGGGGTGTCGTTTGGGTCGAAGGCGAGTGTTCCCTGCGAACGCGAGGCACTGTTTTGGTTTGGCGCCCTCTCCGCGGCCAGCAGTTCATCGAGAATTCGAGCCCGATCGCTCAGCGGGCGATCGATGACAAGGCTTTCGCCGGAATAAAAAATGTCGAAGACGAGATAGGCCACCGGATTTTCTCGCAGCAATTTTTCGCTGACTTTCTTGCGGCCAAGGCGTTGCTGGAGAATGCTGAAGGGGCGAGCACGGCCCAGGTTCGTTGCCGTTTCCTCGTCGGCATCGACCGCGGTGGCATCGACGATCTGTCGCGTGCTGGATAATTTAGGCGGGTATTCCCAAGCGACAATTTCGCCATCGAGGATCACTTCGCCGGGCAGGGTGGATAAGGCGGCGGGCAATTCAGGGAAGGACTCGGTAATTTCGTCGCGCGTGCGGGAGAAAAACTTAACTTCGCCCCGCGAGATGTGAGCCTGAGCGCGAATGCCGTCGTATTTGTCCTCGACCGCGGCTTCGGGGAAGTAACTGAGGCCTTCCTCAGGCGATTCGATGGGGCTGGCGAGCATGAAGCCGATGGGGTGAAACATCCGCATCCGGGCTTCAGCCAGTTTGCCTTGGGCGGCAAGACGCACCGTCTGGCCGAGATCGCCGAGGAGCATGTTGGCGCGCTGAACTTCGGCTAATGTTCGGCCGTAGGCTTTCGCGATGGCTTCTTCTACCAGACTCTCTTTGAGCCCGATGCGGAGGTCGCCGGTCATGATCTTGATGATGTACTTGGCTTCGAGAGGAGTGGAGCGGGAAAGGAGATCGCGGACCAGCGTTGCCTTGGGCGCAGACCCTCGGGTGGCGGCGATCTGGCGGAAGGCTGCTTCGAGCTGCAAGACGCTGATGCCCTGGCCTGGATGTAAAGGGAGAATGTCGCCCGCAACCGCCCCGAGATCCCCGTGGCGGCGGTAGGAGTCGGTCAGGTCGGAGTCGGTCTTCCCTGCCAGCTCGGCTACGATTTGCCAGAGTGATCGTCCGCCGACCTGGAGCGTGGTTTCCTCCCAAGCTGGGAAGGGGCGCCCGGAAAGAAATACGGCGGAGATCGCGGCTTCGTCGATATTCTGCGATTGCAGGTAGGCGGCGACCAGGGCTGTCTTCTGCAGCCTCTTGGTTGTGCTGGCGATTTGTTCGCAGGTCTCGGTTAGCTGCTGCATCTCTCGTTCGCTTCTTTCTAACCGTAACATTTCAGAACTCCGAGAGTGATGGAGTTAGAGATCCTTCGCTCCGCCTCAACGGCGCTTCCGCTGGATGACGCCAGTCGGGGATGACGGCGGCCTTTCAAATCAGGGGCTTAGTGGCAGCGTTTTGCCCGAGTTTTTGAGAGCCTGTGGTACCCTGTATTTGGTCCGTTTTCGGGGAAGGGGCATCAAATCTACGTGGGTTTCCTGCGAAATTATCTGAAATTTCTGGCTGCCGTGCAGCTACTACCTGCTTTGGAAAGCGGCGAAGAAACACTGGTCGGCGGACAGGCGGTGCTTGAGGGCGTGATGATGCGCTCTCCGCATGCCTGGGCAATCGCGTGCCGCAAACCGTCAGGCGAAGTTGTGACCTTGAGCGAGCCCCTGGAGCGGCCGTCGGAAAAACATAAATGGATGGCGTGGCCGATCGTACGTGGGGTAATGACGCTGGGATACGCGATGAACCTTGGATATCGGGCGTTGCGGTTCTCTGCGAATGTGGCAATTGAAGACGTGATGGAGAACGAGAAGGCCGGTACTCCCCAGGTGGCGTTGGTGGGAGGAGCCGGGCAGTTCAGCGCACCAGACCCGGGAAACCGGGAAAAGGCTGCCAAGCTGAGCAACTGGCTGGCTGCGGTAAATATCGTGGTCTCCCTGGCATTTTTCATCTTCATGTACAAGTACATTCCCTTGCTGGCGGCAACGGAATTGAAGCGCATGGACCCGGCATTGGGCGGACAGATTATCTTCAACCTCATCGATGGCGGCATACGGCTGGCGCTGTTCTTGTTGTTCATCTGGGGTATTTCTCTCTGGAAAGACATCCGCCGGGTGTACGAGTATCACGGGGCAGAGCACAAGACGGTATTCGCATTCGAGAATGGCGATCCGCTGACGACCGATGCGGTGCAGAAGTACACGACGTACCATCCGCGGTGCGGGACGAGCTTTTTGATGACGGTGATGCTGATCTCGATCGGGTTCTACATGCTGGTGCCGTTCACGACGTTCTGGGCACGGTTCGCATCGCGGCTGGTGCTGCTGCCGATCATCGCCGGAGTATCGTACGAGATCATCCGCTTTGCCGCAAAGCATCGCGGTTCCCTATTCGCCTTGATGACCGCGCCGGGGCTCTGGCTGCAGCGGATCACGACGCAGCCTCCGTCGAATGAGCAAGCCGAGTGCGCGATCGCGGCCCTTGACCAGGCGATGACGCTGGAAAAAGAGCACGGCGGCGAGTTGGTGATTGCCTAGGGGAGCCCTCCCCGAAATACAGTTCTCAGCGAAAGAAAGATTAGAATGAGTGCGGCTAGCGGGCTAGCGGGATAGCTGCATCTTTCGTGTTTGCACTGAGGCATTAGCTGAGAACTGAGAACCGAGAGCTGCTTTCTATGTTTGAACGACTGGACCAAATCGAAGCGCGGTACGAGGATCTGACGCAGGCACTGGCGTCGCCAGAGATCATTGGGGACTCGGCCAAATACCAGAAGACCGCCAAGGCGCACAGCGAGATCGCGCCGGTCGTGGAGAAGTACCGCGAATACAAGGATCTGAAGAAAGGGATCGCCGACAGCAAAGCGATGCTGGCGGAAGAAAAGGATCCAGAGATGCGGGCTTATGCGCAGGAGGAGCTTGCGCAGCTAGAGTCACGCGTCGGCGGCGTTGAGGAAGAATTGAAGGTCTTGCTGCTGCCGAAGGATCCGAATGACGAGAAGAACGTCGTGCTGGAAATCCGCGCTGGGACCGGTGGGGATGAGGCGACGCTGTTTGCGGCAGAGATCTTCCGGATGTACAGCCGGTATGCGGAGACGCAACGCTGGAAGGTTGAGGTGCTGTCGACTTCGGAATCTTCGGTCGGCGGCTTGAAGGAAGTAATTGCGATCATCGAAGGGAACCGGGTGTTTTCGCAGTTGAAGTATGAAAGCGGCGTGCACCGCGTGCAGCGGGTGCCGGCGACTGAACAGCAGGGACGGGTTCACACTTCGGCGGTGACCGTTGCCATATTGCCCGAAGCGGAAGACGTCGACATCAAGATTGAGGCAAAAGACCTGCGCATCGATACGTTCTGCTCTTCCGGTCCCGGCGGCCAGTCGGTGAATACGACCTATTCCGCGGTGCGGATCACGCACATTCCGACCAATACCGTTGTGAGTTGCCAGGACGAGAAGTCGCAGATCAAGAATCGCGAAAAGGGAATGCGCGTGCTGCGCGCCCGGTTGTACGAAATCGAGATGGAAAAACAGCAAGAGGCGCTCGCCAAGGAGCGTAAGGCGATGGTGAAGTCAGGGGACCGGAGCGAAAAAATTCGGACGTATAACTTCCCTCAGAACCGGCTGACCGATCACCGCATTGGGTTTACGATCCATCAACTCGATGCTGTCATGGATGGCAAACTAAACCCGTTGATTGAGGCGCTGGTGACCTACTACCAAGCGGAGAAGCTGAAGCAGGAAACCGCCGGCGTGGTGTAAACCCGCGAGATGGAGTAAACCCTGGCTCCATTTTCCTAATCAAAGTGAAGCGCGTATGGCGGTGTCCGCGCCGTTTTTGCGCGAGCTAAGGACACATCTTATGGCGAAAGCAGGATCCAGGTCTTTTTGGGCTTTGGCCGGGTTTGGATTGGCGACCGCAGGGGTTGCCTGGTACGGGTCGCGGTACAGCCGGAATGGGAGCCGTGATCAATGGTATCGCGATCTCAGGAAGCCGGGATTTACACCTCCGGAAGGCGCGTTTCCGGTGATTTGGTCGGCGCTTTATGCGGCGATTGCGTGGTCGGGATGGCGGGTGTGGAGCTCGGCGCCTTCGCGCGAACGGACGACTGCTTTGAAATTGTGGCTGTCGCAGCTTGCGGCGAACGCGCAATGGTCAAAATTGTTTTTTGGGGACCACCGTCCTTCTCTTGCGCTTGCCGATGTTCTTTCCCTCGAGGGATTGATCGTGTCGTACATCTCCGCGGCGAGGAAAGTGGACCGCGCGGCGGGTAACGCTTTCATTCCTTATGCGGCGTGGGTTGCGTTCGCAACTGTCCTGAATGCCGAGATTGCGCGGTTGAATCCCAGCGAGGGCTGAGAACCAATCTCGCTCATTGCCTCCCGCGATCGGCCCGTCCATGTTGAAATAGTCTTCGTGCGATTAAAGGCTGCCCTCTCTGCGGCTGTCGAACAGCTAACGGCCAACCAGGTTCCCTCTCCGAGGATGAATGCCGAGCTTTTATTGATGTTCACACTCGGCTGCGACAGGGCATACCTTTATGCGCATCCCGAGCGCGAATTGAGCGCAGAGGAGCAATCCCGCTATCTAGCCGCGCTGGAAGAGCGATCACGCGGAGTTCCGGCGCAATACATCACTGGGCATCAGGAATTCTGGGGAATGGATCTGATCGTTGGTCCGGGAGTTTTGATTCCACGTCCGGAGACGGAGCACTTGATCGAGGCGGTGCTGGAGCTCCAGAGATTGAGCGTGGGGACGCCAGCTTCGGGCCCTCCCGGCGGAGAAACCTCGCACCCGGAAGGTCCTGGCCTGAAATCGGACCGAGTTGTCAGGATTGTGGACGTTGGGACCGGGTCGGGGTGCATCGCGCTGGCGCTCGCCAAAGAGCTGCCAGGGGCTGAAATCCACGCGACTGACATCTCTTCAGCGGCGCTTGAGATTGCGCGAGCCAACGCGGCGCGGCATCAGCTACAGGATCGCGTTCGGTTTCATGAGACCGACTTGTTGACGGGGCTTGAGCCGTGCTTCGACTTTGTGGTTTCGAATCCGCCGTATGTTGGGGAGTCGGAGGTAGACCAGGTGCAGCTTGAGGTGCGCAAGTTCGAGCCGTGGAACGCGGTCTTTGCCGGGCCAAACGGAACCGAGGTGATCGAGCGGCTGGTTCCGCAAGCGCAGGCAGCATTGCGCCCAGGAGGCTGGCTGGTGCTGGAAATCAGTGGCACCATCGTAGACGCTGTGGAGGCCTTGTTTGACAGCTGGACTGAGGTTTCGGTCTCCCGGGATCTGCAAAACATTCCTCGAGTGGTAAAAGCCCGCAAAAAAGACATCATCGGCTAAATCCCGCGTCCATCCTCGCCTTCCAACCTGCCCGTACTGCTACGAGGAATTATTCGGCCTTTGTGACACGAAGAATTAAATCTGCCGGCATTCGGGAAAAAGTGATAGGCTAGGCGCGCTCTTACGGTCATTTGCAGTTGCAGATTTCCTGCGGCTTCTGGGGCATTGCATCAAGCCGCAGCAAACCTCAACTGTCCAATCAAAGCGGCATCACGCAACAAAGGAAATTCCAAAAGGAGAACGAGCTATGGGTACACGAGCGCGCATCGGGTGCGTTGTATTGATTGCCACTTTGCTTGCCGGGCAACTGTCCAGTGAACACAAAGCCGCGTCAGCAGCGACGCCGGTGTTCAAGAACCTGGATTCTTTTGCTGAGTGGGTACAAGCCAACCACAAAGCGCCCTTCGATCGTGACAGCGTCCGGTTGCCCGAGGGAGCGGCAGCTACTTTGCTGAGTCAGCACAAGCAGGTTGCGGCTGCCGCGATAGCATCTTCGGCCGCGGTGGCGGCCACTCCAAATGTCAAGATCAACCGGGACAGGGATCCGTGGCCGAAAGCGGAAGTCGCGGTCGGTGTCGACCCGGTGAATGGAAACGTCGTAGTCATGACGAACGACTTCCGTGAGAACTGGGATCACGAGTTCTACCATGTGTCGACGAACGGCGGTGCAGCGTGGTCGGATGACTCCATGGTGGGAGGCGCAGATCCCTACACGTTTGCACAACTGACATTCGAGAGCGATCCCGGAGTCGCCTTCGACAGCCATGGGCACAGCTTCCTGTCGGCAATCACGGGCAACTCGATTGGCGATTACTACGACAGCAACGATAACTACGCGAACTTTGACACTCAGATCATCGTCGCCCAGGGCTTTAACCACGGGACCTATAGCAATCTGGCGCCAATCGTAATCGACACGCAACCGTGCCGCTACTTCCCGGTGGTGGCGAACTGCCCGGCCACGCTGGATAAGCCCCTGATCACGGTCGACAACGTTGCCGGAAGTCCGCATAACGGCTCGATCTACGTTTATTACACGGTATTTTGCAACGATGTTCCTTGCCCGTACGGATCGGGAAGTGTTCCGGCGTTCGGGTCGGCGATCGTGGAGTCGCACGCGACGGGAGCGGGCGCGCCGTTCTCCGCGCCGCAGATCGTCAGTGGATCTCTGAGCAACGAGCAGTTTTCCTACATGGTGGTAGACAGCCATGGGGTACCGCATGCGTTTTTCGACGACTTCTCGTCCCCGACGGGCAGTGTGAACATGTATATGTCGACGCTGACGTCGACAGGTTGGGTGGTGCACTCGAAGCCGGTGGCAACCTTCATTCCAGCGTATACGGCAACGAGCAACTGGTACTTCAGACTGAGCGGCACATTCGCACCCGGGTGCGGGATTCATGGGGATGCGGCGTATTGCGCGTTCTCGGCGAACCAGGCCGGCACTGGCGCTTTTGAAAGCGGACTGAGCGTCTACCTGGCGAAAGTGAATACGCAAACCGGTGCCTCAACTCTGAGCCGCGTCAATAACGATCAGTTCAACGACAGCGCTGATCACATCTTTCCCTGGGCCACTACGAAGGCCGACGGGTCGGTGTATGTCGGCTTCTATGATGACCGGAATGATCCATTCCTGACCAAAGTGAGTTACTGGGTGGCGAAATCAACGGATGGCGGCAAAACCTTTCCGACACAGTCGGCCGTCAGCAGCACGTCGTTCAATCCGTGCGTCGGTTTCCCAGGGTGCGGTTTCTTTGGAGACTATACCCAGATCGCAGCGGGGCCGGATGGCGTCGTGCATGCGGCCTGGTCCGATACGCGGGATGGGGCGAGCATGCAAGTTTACGGAGCGTCGATCACCTGGTAGCGGCAATTTCGTTTGAAAGGACAGAAGCCTGGAAGGCGGTGCCTCCCAGGCTTCATTTCTTTACGGGAGGTCAGCGCTGCACAGCTGCCTGGATCTCTTCGACATCGATGATGTCGGTGGGATATTTTCCTGTATAGCAGGCAGAGCAGTAGGCGGTTTTTTCGCCGTCCCCGCAAGCCTTCTTCAATCCCTCGAGAGAAAGATAAGCGAGCGAGTCGGCACCAATGTAGTCGCGGATCTCTTCGATTGACTTGTTAGCCGCGATGAGTTGCTTTTTCGAGGGCGTATCGACTCCGTAGTAGCAGGACGAAATCGTGGGCGGGCAGGAGATACGCATGTGCACCTCGCGCGCGCCGGCATTACGGATCATGCGGACGATCTTGCGGCTGGTAGTTCCGCGAACGATCGAGTCATCGATGAGCACGACACGTTTGCCTTCGAGCAGGGAGCGGATCGGATTCAGCTTCAGCTTGACTCCAAAATCGCGGACCGTCTGCTGCGGCTCGATGAACGTGCGTCCGACATAGTGGTTGCGAATCAGGCCGAAGCGAAACGGAATGCCGCTCTCATCCGCGTAGCCGACGGCGGCGGTAACGCCGGAATCGGGCACGGGCACGACCACATCGGCCTCGACGGGAGATTCCTGGGCGAGCTGGCGCCCGAGGTTTTCACGGCTAGCCTGAACGGAACGGCCGAAGACCAGGCTGTCAGGACGGGAAAAATAAACGTGTTCGAAGATGCAGCTCGATTGCGCAGCAGTCGTGGTGTAGAAGCGCGAGGTGATGCCGTCTGGCTCGACGACAACGAGTTCGCCGGGCTTGACATCGCGAATATATTCGGCGCCGATGAGATCGAAGGCGCAAGTTTCTGAAGCAAAAACGATGGTCTCGCGGGTGTGCCCTTCGGTGGCGGGGATGCGCCCCATCGCAAGGGGCCGGAATCCGCGGGGATCGCGGGCGGCGAAGATGCGGTCGGCGCTCATCATGACCAGGGAGAACGCGCCCTCCACCCGGCGCAGAGCGTCGGCAATCGCCTCAGGCAACGTGTGCTCGCGGGAGAGTGCGATGAGGTGCACGATCACTTCTGTATCGCTGTTGGTCTGAAAGATGGATCCCTGACTCTCGAGCCGGTGGCGAATCGTCTGAGCGTTTACAAGGTTGCCGTTGTGGGCAAGCGCGATGGCGCCCTTGTTCGATTGCACGAGGATGGGCTGGGCGTTCAGGAGTGCGGAGTCGCCAGCGGTGGAGTATCGGGTGTGTCCGATGGCGAGCGAGCCTCGAAGCTGGGTCAATACTTCCTCGGTGAAAATGTCGGCCACCAGGCCCATAGCCTTGTGCTGGTGCAGGCTGAGACCGTCGGAACTGACGATGCCGGCCGACTCCTGTCCCCGGTGCTGCAGGGCGTGCAGACCAAGGTAGGCGAGCTTTTCTGCTTCGGGATGAGCAAAGATGGCGACTACGCCGCACTCGTCGTGAAATTTGTCGGTGATTGGCATTTGGCTCTTGGCCCTTTTTAAACTGCTAGCTCCTAGCTGCCAGCTTTTGTCGCGTTCCACTTTCGGCGGATTGATTAATTACTCCACCGATACCAGTTCTGGGTCGGTTTTTAACGCCGACTCTAAGGCCTGCTCGTAGGCAACGGCCAAGGCTGATACCTCTGCCGAGATTACCGGCTTGTTGTCGACTGTAATCTCCAGTTTTCCGGGAACCGTCTCGCCAATCACTTCCGCCTGAACCCCGTGTTTCGCCGCAATCTGTTTGATTCGAGGAAGGCCTGCCGGGTCGCAGGATAGGACGATGCGGCCGGCATCTTCTCCGAAAAGAACGTATTCGGCGGGCAGAGCGTTGGAGGCCAGGTTTACGCTCGCTCCCACTACTTTCGGGAAAGCTTGTTCTGCCAGCGCCACCGCGATGCCGCCGTCGGAGCAGTCGTGAGCCGACTCGACCAGGTTTTGTTGGATCAGTTCCACGACCGCTTTCTGCAAAGACGCTTCGTTCTCAAGGTCGAGTTCCGGGGGATATCCCCAAACGCGGCTCAAAATCTCCTTGGCGTACTCAGAGGAGCCGAACTCGGTCTCTGCGTCGGTGATATCGCCCGGCTCACCAGCGCGCAATAGCACGATGGTGCGTCCGGCAGCGACGAAATGCATTTTGGCGGACTTATGGACGTCATCAAAGATTCCGACTACGCCCAGTACCGGGGTGGGATAAATACCTTCACCCAGAGTCTCGTTGTAGAAGCTGACGTTGCCGCCGGTGATGGGAATTTCGAGTTCCTCGCAGGCTTTAGTCATGCCATCGATCGCCTGTGAGAACTGCCACATGATGTGCGGTTTCTCGGGATTTCCGAAGTTAAGGCAGTTCGTGGCTGCGACCGGGGTCGCACCCGAACACGCGACCTTGCGTGCGGATTCCGCGACTGCATGCATCGCGCCGAGCTTGGGATCGAGATAGCACCAGCGACCGTTACCGTCGAGAGCCATAGCGAGGCCACGTTGCGAGCCTTTGATGCGGATCACACCAGCATCGGCCGCACCCGGAGCTTCGACGGTGTTGGTCTGGACCATGTGATCGTACTGCTGCCAGACCCAGCGCTTGCCGCAAATGTTGGGAGCGGCAAGAAGCTGCTTCAAATCGGCAGTGAAGTCGCGGGACTCGCCAAGCTGGATATTCTCGGGTTTCTCCCGGGGAACTGGCGGTTCCCAACGCGACAGCGGCCGGTGATAGACGGGTGCTTCGTCGGTTAGCGCCTGGTTCGGGATTTCGGCGACGACCTGGCCGTGCTGGAGAACCCGGAGCTTGTTATCACTGGTGACTTTGCCCACTTCGACGGCATCAAGTCCCCATTTTTCGAAGACGCGGAAAACTTCGTGCTCCCGGCCCTTCTGCGCAACCAGCAGCATACGTTCCTGCGACTCGCTCAGCATGATCTCGTAAGGCGTCATGCCGGTTTCGCGCTGGGGAACACGGTCGAGCTCGATCTCAATGCCAACGTTGCCACGGCCGCCCATTTCGCAGGTGGAGCAAGTGAGGCCGGCCGCGCCCATATCCTGAATACCCACGATGGCGCCGGTTTTCATCGCTTCGAGACAGGCTTCCAGAAGGAGCTTTTCGAGGAAAGGGTCACCAACCTGGACGTTCGGACGCTTGGCTTCCGAGGCCTCGCTGAATTCCTCGCTCGCCATGGTTGCGCCGTGTATGCCGTCGCGCCCGGTCTTGGCGCCGACATAGATGACGGGATTTCCTTCCCCGGCAGCGCGAGCGTAGAAAATTTCGTCTTTCTTCACCAAGCCTAAGGCGAAAGCATTCACTAACGGATTGCCGGAGTAGCAGGGCTCGAATTTTGTTTCGCCGCCAAGGTTAGGAACGCCGAAGCAGTTGCCGTAAGAAGCGACGCCGCTGACCACACCTTCCATAATGGAATGGTTGCGATGGAGATCGGATCCTGTGGGGACAGCCGCTCCCGGCCGTCCTGCGGAGGCGGCAGTCGCTGCATGAGGCGTGATCGGGCCGAAGCGGAGGGAATCCATTACCGCTACGGGCCTGGCACCCATGGTGAAGATGTCGCGGAGGATGCCCCCCACGCCTGTGGTAGCGCCTTGAAATGGCTCGATGAATGAGGGGTGGTTGTGCGATTCGATTTTGAAGGCACAAGCCCATCCGTCGCCGATGTCGATGATACCCGCGTTTTCTCCCGGCCCCTGAACGACACGTTTGCTGCGAGTGGGGAGGCGTTTGAGATGCACTCGAGAGGATTTGTATGAGCAGTGTTCGCTCCACATCACGCTGAAGATGCCGAGTTCAGTGAAGGTGGGCTCCCGGCCGCCGAGAAGCTGCTTGATCTTCTCGTATTCGTCGAGGGTGAGGCCGTGCTGCCGGATGACGTCCGGGGAGAAAGCAGTCGTCAGAGAGGTCGCCATGGGAGGAATTCCCATTGTCGCATGTTGGATAGTCCAAAGATAGAGCCCAGGGCAGGCGGTTTTGATGCAATTCTCCTGCTAGGATTCTGCTGATGAAATCGATCATTGTGGGCACGGCCGGGCACATCGATCACGGAAAAACGGCGCTGGTCAAGGCGTTGACCGGAATCGACGCGGATCGCCTGGAAGAGGAAAAGCGGCGGGGAATCACCATCGACCTGGGATTCGCGCATATGGACCTCCCCGGCGAGCATGGAGAGAAGCTACGGCTGGGGTTTGTGGATGTGCCGGGTCACGAACGGTTTGTGCGCAACATGCTGGCCGGCGTGGGCGGAATTGACCTGGTGCTGTTGGTGATCGCCGCCGATGAGTCGATCAAACCGCAGACCCGGGAGCATTTCGACATCCTGAAATTGATCGGCGTAAAACGGGGCATCACGGTCCTGACGAAATCGGACAACGTCGATCAGGAGACGCTTGAGGTGGTACGGCTCGAAGTCGAGGAGTTCTTAAGGGGCACTTTCCTAGAGACGCCCGCGGCTCCTCTGGTTGCGGTCAGTTCCCTGACGGGCGCCGGGCTGGAGGAATTGAAGGCCGCCATCGTTGCCGCCGCGGCAAAGGTCTCACCGCGTGATTCTAGGGCGTTTGCCCGTTTGCCCATCGACCGGGTGTTCACCATGAAAGGATTCGGGACGGTTGTGACCGGCACCCTGATTTCGGGGGCGATTCGCAAGGAAGAAGAGCTCGAAGTATTCCCTTCCGGGCAGCGGGTGCGCGTGCGGGGCGTGCAAGTGCACGGACAAAGCGCCGATACGGCCCTGGCTGGACAACGCACAGCCTTGAATCTTGTAGGAGTCAGCACGGAAGAGGTAGTGCGGGGGATGATGCTTGCGACTCCGGATACGTTTTCCGCGACGCGGCGGATCGATGTTCAACTGCAATTGCTGGGTTCGGCCCCCCGTCCGTTAAAGGCCCGGGCGCGAGTACATTTTCACACTCATACGATGGAAACCGTCGCCGAACTGCGGCCACACGGGAATCCGCACGTCGCACCTGGGGACTCAGCGATGGCGCGATTGCTGATTCCGGCGCCGGCACTGCTGTTACCGGGAGACCGGTTCATTATCCGGCAATTTTCTCCGGTGGTGACGATCGGGGGAGGAGTTGTAGTCGATGCAAACCCAATCAAACGAACGAGCCAGGCCGCTGACTATTTGCCGGCACTGACGAGTGGAACGCGCGAGGAAATCCTGCAGGCACGGATCGCGCGCCAGGGAGGACTGGGCATCAGCATGGCCAGATTGACTGCGGAAACTGGTTTGCGGCCTGAGGCCATCGATGGCGCGATCGCGAGCTCAGTAAAAAATGCGACGGTCGTGAAGATCGCGGACACGTTCCTTCACGCGCCTGCGATCCAGTTGCTCAAGACCGGGGTCCTTAGCGCACTGGAGCAGTTTCACAAGAAAGATCCGTTGCAACCGGGGATGGGGCGAGAACAGTTGCGAGAGCACGAGAAAATCGCGCCCGAGATTTTCGGCGGGCTCCTCGAGGCACTCTCGCGAGAGAAGAAGGTGGAGACCAGCGGCGATCTGGTGCGGCTTCCGGGGCGCAGCGTGGTCCTGAAGGATGAAGAGGCTGAGTCGAAGAAACAGATTGAGGCAGCATTTGCGGGCGCGGGGTTGAAGGTTCCAGCTCTGTACGACGTGATCGCCGGATTGAAGGTGGATAAGGGGCGGGCACAGAAGATCGTGACGCTGCTTCTGCGCGACAAGGTGCTGATCAAGATTTCCGATGACCTGGTCTTTCACCGGACGGCACTCGAGGGATTACGGCGGCAGATTTCCGCGCAGAAAGCAAAATCACCGCGAATGGATGTCGCGCAATTCAAGGAACTCACGGGGGTCAGCCGAAAATATGCGATCCCTCTACTTGAGTATCTCGATCGCGAGCGCGTGACGCGGCGGGCCGGGGACGTGAGAGAGATCCTCTAACGCAGGACGCGGGCCAGATTTGACCTTGGAGGGGCGTTCAGGGCCGCGAGATGACATTTAACGCATTCGCCAGAGTGCCAACCCGCTCCTTCACCAAGCCTTCCACTTCAGACCAGATGTGCGGATCACATTCGCTTTGCGCGTGAGATGGGGTAAGAACACGCTCCAACCAGATCCAATTCTTACACTCAACTGGCGCCTGGCGGTAATCGAAGCGGTAATTGCCGAGGATTTGTGTGCGGGACGGATCCGCTGCCGTGATCTGCGGCTGGCCGTGGATCAGGCCGTGCGGCTGGTAAAAGTTCACGGCAGCTTCGACGTTTTGCGGGATGATATGGTCCTGCTGCCAGGGCTTGGCGATGCTGTCGATTTGAACGGTGAGCAGCACAGGCACACCTACACGTTGGAGTTCCCTCGCCAGTAGCACGACGGCAGAAGCTCCCCAGCTCTGGCCGAAGAGGATGATGCGAGCCCGTCCCTTTTCCTGATCGGTCAATGAGCCGTCACGGTCGCGATCAAGGAGATGCAGGATCGTTCTGTATGCCGTTTTTCGATGGCGGTTTTCGAAGACCTGAACGTAGGTATCGTTCGGCATTGTGCTGCGAATGCGCTCGGCAAACTGAACCGGACCGTGGTGGGCATCGTCATGGCGGACAAAACCGCCGACAAAGCCGACCACGATCAACGAGGGGGTTGGCTTTTGGTGATTGAACGGCGAATCAGCAGCGACGCAAAGGACGGAAGACGCGGCGACGAGCGCGATCGCCAGGCAGAGGCGAAATCGATTCCGACCTGACACCTGAAGTTCCCCTCAGTGCTTATGATGAGCGATGCGCTGAAGAGGTGCAGCCAAAAGTTGGCAGGGGAGCCGGTCGCTGAGGGTAGCGCCGTCAGACACCCCGACAGCCCTTGGCCGAAAGCCTTGCCAGAGCGGCCTTTCAGCTCATTTTCCGACAGAGAGTGTACACCGGGGCTGGGAAATTGGAAGGCTTTTCTTACAATTTTGTCCGGGGCAGAGGTCTTCGAACCTGGGAAGCCCGTCCGCCGGACACGAAGGCATTTCCGCGAAGCAGATATCGGAGGTTCAGGTGAGCGGCCTTGGTGATGCCGATGCGCGGAGTCAACAGGATGGGGCCAGGGGGGAGACCGTCGCTTCCAATCCAAAGGGTGCTGTCTGAAGAAGTTAAGTCAGTGCCGTTATCCCGTTCGCGTGTGATGTCGAAGGCCTCCGCGAGGCGCCCGGGGCCGCTTGTTAGCAGGCGCAGGTCGCGGGGATTCTTGATTGTGAGCGCCCGGGAACGGGCCATCTGTTCTATGCCGGTCAGAGGCTCAAGGGCGCGAAAAAGGACGCCTCCGGCCTTGCCGTCGGGTTCGCAGGAGACATTCAGGCAGTAATGATTGCCGTAAATGAAATAAACGTAAGCGTAGCCGGGAGGACCGAACAAAACCGCATTGCGCAGCGTTTGGCCGGAAAAAGTGTGGGCGGCAGGATCGTTTTGTCCGAGATATGCCTCCACTTCCACGATGCGGGCGGTACGTGGGCCATGGGAGTCTTTCCGGACAAGTACTTTGCCCAGAAGCTCTCGTGCGACCCGGCGTGGATCGCGGGCGTAGAAGGTCCTAGGGAGTGGGGAAATAGGACGATTGGACGATAGCGCGGGCATGGGTAGAGGTTGAGAGATACCGTTGAAACCTCAGAGGATGCTGAGTCGAGCACGGCCTCTCCTACGCTTTTGCTTTCCCTGCTTCCTTCAGATATTCCAAGACTTCTTCGGCGTGGCCGTCGGCTTTGACGTTCTGGAAAATATGCTCAATTTTTCCGTCTGGGCCGATGATGAAGGTAGTGCGAGCGACCCCCATCACCTTTTTCCCGTACATGTTCTTTTCCTTTATGACGCCGTAGGCGTTAGCGACCTTTTTGTCGGCATCGGCCAGGAGCGGAAATGGAAGGCTGAACTCGTCAGAGAACTTCTTTTGCGCTTTGGCAGTGTCCGGGGAGACGCCAAGCAGCACGGCCCCAGTTTTCTGAATCTTACTGTACATGTCGCGGAACCCGCGAGCCTCGACGGTTCAACCGGGAGTATTGGCGCGGGGGTAGAAGTAGAGAACGACGGTCTTGCCACGCAAGTCTTTCAGCGAGATATCTTTCCCGTTCTCGTCCTGCAAAGTAAAGTCGGGCGCTTTATCATGGATATTCATGAAAATTCCTCACGGGAGATCGAACTTGAGCCCTGCAGTGGCCGGTAAGAATCAGGGTGGAAGGCCAGCTCTCGATGTGTCTCGACCACGGGGAATTCTACACCGCAGGGTCGGGTTCCGTGGGATGGCGGCAGTAGCCATTTTCATCGGCGTCACACTTTGGAGTGGATCGGCGGTTTCACAGGAGGAGCGGCCTCAGATCAGTCCCGGAGAGCGGAAAGTTCCTCGAAAGAAAGATGCAGAACCGCGGGCCGTGGGCGTTCTCCGCTTGAACTCGGCAGGAAAGACGTCGCTGGTGCCGATTGCCATCCTGGTGAATGGAAAATTTTGGGACGCAAGCGCGTACAAGGCAGATCCTGTGCCGATGGCGCTCGAGCCCGGGGTAGTCTATGAGGCAGAACGGACGGGCAGTTCGCAGGGATTGTTTACAGTGGGCGCCGCGCTACACAGCAACGCCGTGAATGCGCCGACGCCGTGGATTGGGACGGGAGTCTACGTTCCGCACGGGAGCGAGAAGCCGAGCCCGGAATTGAAGACCACCACGATCACGCCGGTTGGTATCGACAATGCCGAAGGTCCGCCCCGGCTTACTCGGACTCCCGGGGCGGCGACGCCTCCTGCGGGCAGCCCGCCCGCTACCACCCCGCCGGCTTCGACACCACCCTCGGGACGTCGATCGGACGACGAACCGCCTCGGCTGAGCAAGCCTGCGTCAACACCAAGTTCGCCTCCGTCGCCGGGAGATTCCAAGGGCTCTTCATCGCCGAATGCCCCGGGATCAACACCGCAGGCGCCCGCAGCCAGCACGGCACAGACGGAAAAGAAAGCGACGGAGCCCGTTCCTGCTTCCGACAGCGGCGCCGGGGAGGCGAACCGTCCTCGGCTCCGTCGAGGCAAGCCGGCCGAATCGTTTGCCGATGAGGATGTTCCCGGCTACAGCAGGCCTGGCAGCACTCCCGCGAAATCGACGATCAAGGCGGAAGCCGCCGCGCCCGAAGCTCCGTCAGAACTGATTCCAGCGATTTCGGATGCAGCGGGACCGCAGCCGCATTCGTACACCTTCGAATGGCTAAAGGATGAGGAAGGAGAACGGCGAAAGCAGATCACAGATCTGGCCAAGCAGCAATTGCGAGCCTACGTGGAGGCTCGGGCGAAGGCCCGGATCACCCCCGCTGCGCAATCTCACACACAGCACCAAGCGGCTGCCAAGAAGAGTCCCGACCCGATTCTCGAGAACGTGAAAGTGATTGCCTACGACCTGTGGGGATCGAATCAACCGGTGATGATCTTCAGCGCCGACGCCCACATGCCGCCTCCGGCGACAGGATCGCAGGCGGGTACCGAAGCTGATCTCCAATACTCTGTGACGCTGGTGGCGTACCCGGACATGTACAACAACATGCACAAGATTTATTCGGGGATCACAGACAGGTTTCATCTCGACGTGACGCCGCGGCTTGAGCTGGTGGATGCCGTCGACGCAGATGGAGACGGCCGGGGTGAGTTGCTGTTCCGAGAGACGAGCGATGCAGGAAGCGGGTGGATCATTTACCGGGCCACAGCCGACAAGCTATGGAAGATGTATGACAGTTTGAACCCGGAGTAGCTACTGCCCGTCTCGGGCAATTCCGTTTTACAATTTCTCCCGTTTCGAGCAAAGCCGAGGTGATACAAGCGCAAAGGAGCGTTGCTTTTCGCCTTCGGAGTCTTGAGCGCGGCCGCAGTTTCAGCGCAAGAACGAGGCTTCATAGGGGAGGACCCTGGATCAGATAAAGCAGGCGAAGCTGCTCGATCCGTGGAAGAAGTACTCCGGAGACTTCGTGAATCAGGACGTCTTTTGGAGACGCTATATAACTCGCTGACGGGCCAGAAAAACAGGAAGTTCATCAAGCACAATTGACAGAGCGAACGCACGCCTCCGTTACAATCTCCACAGGAGACTCGACCCTGTTTTGCGACTTACGCGCCGCAAGTTCATTCATTCCGCGCTGACAGCCAGCGCTGCTGCCGCATTGCCGGGTGCGTTCCCGGCATGCAGCGTCTCATCCAAAGCGGGGACCGGGCGGCTTGCTTCGCATGCGCTGGTTCCGCAGTTTGAGCCCGCGGGACAGATCTCGTTTCCTAAAAACTTCTATTGGGGTACGGCGACCGCTGCTTACCAGATCGAAGGTGCGTGGAATGAGGACGGGAAGGGCGAGTCGATCTGGGACCGGTTTGCGCATACACCGGGGAAGATCATCGATGGCACAACCGGTGACATCGCGTGCGACTCGTATCATCGCTGGCGCGAGGACATCGCGCTAATGAGGGCGATGACCCTGAACAGCTACCGGTTCTCGTTGGCATGGCCGCGGATTCAACCGGCGGGCTCAGGAGCGGCAAATACCAAGGGTTTTGATTACTACAGCAGGCTGATTGATGCGCTTCTGGAAGCAAAGATTCGTCCGTTTGTGACGCTCTATCACTGGGACTTGCCGCAGGCACTGGAAGATGCCGGGGGCTGGCCCAATCGGGATACGGCCCTGCGTTTTGCGGACTATGTTCAACTCGCGGTCCGGCAGCTTGGAGATCGCGTCACAGATTGGATGTTGTTCAATGAGCCGACCGCCTTCGTCGATCTGGGTTATCGCGAAGGTACACATGCACCGGGACGCAGAGGCCTGTTCGATTTTCTACGAGCCACCCACGTTGTGAATCTGGCGCAAGGCGAGGGGTTTCGAGCGCTGAAAGCAGTGCGCCCGAAAGCGCGGGTGGGCTCGGCGTTCAATATGTCGGCTTGTGAGCCAGCCACCGATTCCGAAGCCGACCGGCTCGCGGCCGAGCGGGCGCACGCCATCACGAATGTGTGGTTTCTTGAGACTGCACTGCGTGGGAGATATCCCGAGGCGCTGACTTTTCTTCCTGAGACGGCAATGCGAATCAAGGCAGGGGATATGGAAAAGGTGCGTGCTCCGCTTGATTTTATCGGGATCAATCTTTACTACCGGACTATCGCGGCTGCACCCGGGACGTTTGAGCGCACGACTCATACCGAGGATTGGATCTTCCCGGTGAAAATGCTGGGCGGCGAGTCAGGGCCAAAGACCGATTTTGGATGGGAAGTCTGGCCCAAGGCACTGTATGACATACTCATGCGCATCACGCACGACTACAGGCGGCCGGTTATCGAGATCACCGAGAGCGGATGTTCCTACAATGACGGCCCGGATGCCCGCGGGGAGATTCATGATGAACGGCGCATTTCCTACCATCGGCAATATCTGACGGCGGTGGGGCGCGCGATCGCGGAGGGCGCAGACGTTCGTGGGTACCATGCCTGGAGCCTGCTGGATAACTTCGAATGGGCTGCGGGGCTGAGCCAGCGATTTGGGTTAAGCTATGTGGACTTTAAGACGCAGAATCGTACGCTCAAAGAGTCAGGACGATGGTATGGGAAAGTTGCGGCAGAAAACCGGGTGACGTAGCGGCGATTCCGATTGCTGATTGGCGATAGTTGATGGCTGAATGCAGATTGTCCGAACCACGAGATTTTTCAATCGGCAATCTGCAGTTTGTAAATTTGATTGCTGTTATTTCTGCTGCATCACTAGTTCGCTGTTCTCGACCTTCACATTTCCAACGTTATCTGGAAGCTTGAGGCGGTCGCGTTCTTCTGCGAGTTTTTTCTGTAGCGCGGGATTCACTAGCGATACCGGGACATTCATGTCTCCCACTTTGAATTCGGTCGGATCGAACGTTGCAAATCCGTCCTTCTCGCCGATGTGACCGGAGATCGTAATCCACACATCTTTGCCTGCGATTTCGGTCAGGAACTGCCCGTGCACCACGTCGCCATCAAAACTGACTTGCTGATCTTTGATGGTAGGCGCGGCGCTTCCGACACTCGAATTGGGGCTCAGGCCTTCGGTTCCAGCATTACCCAGCGACTGTGCTAGAACGGCACTAATTTCGTCAGAATTAATGTGAACTTCCGCCTTGGAGGCGGTTGAAGATTGTGCGGCGGCCACACTTGGTGTCGGTTGGGCGGCGGTGGTGGCGGGCGTGACGGCCGTGGGTTCTGATGATCCGGGGGGTTGAGAATCACGAGTAGCGCGGTCGAACTGCGCCATCTTGTCGTCAAACGACTTGGCGTGCTCGGCGATGGCTCCCGGAGCCTGTGGCTGGGCGACCGGCGCCGGCCTCTTCAAGACCAGGAAAATCGCGATGAGCGAGGCCACCAGGGTGGCGATGCTGATAATTCGGTCGATCTTGAGCTTCATGATTGCTCCGGCGGAAGACAGAATGGCGCCCTGGAAGATGGTATCTGTTGCGGGTCGCGGGATCAGATGACCAAAGTCACACAGGCAAGCTGACTTTTTGGACCTGCATTTCAGCGAGATTTGGTGGGTTCAAAACCGTGGAGTGGATCGGGTTATAACAAGGAACTAGGGCTTGGGCGCGTCGAACTCCAGGAGGATGCGAAATCCAAAATTGCTCGATGAGTCAGTTTTCCGCATGTAGGCCAGAGTCTTTAGGAACTTGATAAGCTCCGGTTGCTGCTCGGGCATTAATTGGCCCAAATACGAGGCGTGCGGGGCGTCTTTGATCCACTCCGCCTGGCATTGCAGGCAGCGCGGAGGCGGAGACAAGCCAGAGTCCGGCGAGAGACTCACTTTGGCTTCGCACTTCTTGCACTGGAAGCAGATAGATCGGACGTCCTCCAGGCCGAGAAGAATCTTTTGCTCATATGACATTTTGTGCGCCTCAGATACGCGGATCGCAGCAGATCAAGGTTCCAGCTTTTTGGCGAGCAGTTCATTCACAAGTTGAGGGCTCGCCTGCCCTTTTGAGGCTTTCATGACCTGGCCAACAAAGAAACCGAGCATGGTTTTTTTCCCACCACGATACTGCTCGAGTTGCTTGGGATTGGCGGCGATAATTTCGTCGATGATTTTTTCCAGGGCGGAAGTGTCCGTCGACTGCTGAGGGCGGCCCTCTTCCTCGTAAACGGCCGGGAAATCCTTGCCGCGTTCAAAAGAAAGATCATAGAGGTCCTTCACCATCTTGCCGGAGATGGTTCCGGCCTCGACGAGGTCCGCCGACATTGCGACGCCGCGCATCGAAATCGGTGAATGTTCGATGCTCAAACTGTTGGCTTTGAGGCGGCCCATCAATTCCGCTTGTACGAGGTTCGCAACGCGCTTGGGATTCTTCGCAACGCGCGCCGCCTCCTCGAATTGGTCGGCGAGAGTTTTTGAAGACGTCAGCACCTGGGCGTCGTACTCGGTGATGCCGTAATCGTTCACCATGCGCACGCGCCGCGCCTCGGGGAGTTCAGGCAGGGTGCGAGCGATTTCCGCTTTCCATTTCTCGTCGACAACCAGGGGGAGCAGGTCGGGCTCGGGGAAGTATCGGTAATCATGCGCCTGCTCTTTCGAGCGCATTCCGTAGGTACGGCCTTCATTGGAGTTATAGAGTCGCGTCTCCTGAGAAATCTTGCCACCCGATTCGATCACCTCGATTTGGCGGCCGATCTCATACTCGATCGCTTCGCGGATGAAACGGAACGAGTTGACGTTCTTGATTTCAGTCTTGGTGCCGAATTCTTTTTGTCCCCGGGGCCGAACGCTGACGTTGGCATCGCAGCGAAGCGAGCCTTCTTCCATATTGCAATCGCTGACGCCGGTATAGAGGATGATTTCCTTGAGGCGTGTCAGATACTCGTAGGCTTCATCTGGAGTGGCGATATCCGGCTCGCTCACAATCTCGATCAATGGCACGCCGGTGCGGTTGAGATCGATGGCGGTCTTGTGGTCGGAGTCGGGAAAACCTTCGTGCAGGCTTTTACCCGCGTCTTCTTCCATGTGAACGCGAGTGATACCGATTTTTTTGCGGCCGCCATCCTTAAGCGGCACTTCGATGAATCCATGTTCGGCCAGTGGCTTGTCGTACTGCGAGATCTGGTAGCCCTTGGGCAGGTCGGGATAAAAATAGTTCTTGCGCGCGAAGATCGAAGTCTCATTGATACGGCAATTCAGCGCCATGGAAGCAAGGGTTGCGAACTCCACGGCCTTTTTGTTGAGCACCGGCAAGGCGCCGGGCATTCCGAGACAGACTGGACAGACGTTCGTATTGGGCGGTGCGCCGAAGCGAGTCGAGCAAGAGCAGAATATTTTTGTTGCTGTCAACAACTGAACGTGCACTTCCAGCCCAATCACCGGCTCGAAACGGGAATGGGCGGCGATGGAAGTTTCCGCGGTCGTAGCCATAGAGATAAAGATTATAAGTCGGCGGTGAGAAGGATAGCGGCCGCTCAGGGCTTAGCGGGCGCATTCAGATACTTATTCATTGGAATCTCGAAAAAAATCAGTTCATTGCCCTTCGCATCCTCAACTCCAGTGATCTCCATGCTTGCTGCCGCGAGAGGTTCGGAAATTCCCCGCACATCGAAGAACAAGAATCCCGATTGCGTGGAATGAGGTTCGACGGCGCGGGCAGCAAACTGAGACGTTTCGATTTCATCTCGCTGCTTGTCGGAAATGGTTCCCTTAACGCCTTTGCGCGGAATTGGAATCGGGCTGGGGCGCGTCTGAGCTTGCGGATTCGAGAGCCTGCGATAAAGGTCCTCCGTGGAAATCGGAGTCAGCTTCGAGCGATTGCGAGTGACCAGCGTGATCTCCATTTTGACGATGGATACCGGCTGATCGCCATCGTTGCTGACTACGAAGAACACCGGCAGGAATCCATGCTCTTCGAAGTTGATGGAGAAAATCCTGGCCTTCTCGGGTGTGTCGTAGGGATCCGCCGCTATGGCGACTTTCTCGTCGCTGTGGTCATCGTGAGCGGGATAGGTCTTGGCCGGCTGCGCAACCGGCTTGACGAAAGTCTTGGAAGCCAACACGGCGGGCGGAAGGTAAGCGACGGCAGCGCCTATCAGGATGACGGGGAAAAGACACACGACGAGGCGGCAGTGCGGCCACGGCTTTGGGGGCATGAGTGGATTATATCGGCGAGCGTGTCCTTTGGCGGCCCGGTTTAGAATGGCCCCTTGGCCTATCTCCTCTATAGCTTACTGCTCGGCGCAGGGATGATTGTGAGCTCGCCGTACTGGCTCTACCAGATCCTGCGTCACGGCAAGTACCGCGTTGGGTTTCGCGAGCGGATGGGGACCATTCCGGGCCGGTTAAAGGAGGACGCTTCGTCCGGGCGGGTTATCTGGGTACACGCCGTTTCGGTCGGCGAGGTCCTGGCGGTGGCAAGGCTGGTCGAGGACATGCGAGGCAGATTTTCCGGGCACCGGATCCTGGTGACGACCACGACCGATACGGGGCAGGCACTCGCCCGAAAACGCTTTGGCGAGGAAAATGTCTTCTACTTCCCAGTCGATTTTGCCTTTGCGATTCGGCGCTATCTGAAGGCCTTACGGCCGGAGTTGGTGATTCTCGCTGAAACTGAGTTCTGGCCGAATTTTCTAAGATTGGCGCACGAATCCGGAGCTCGGATTGCCGTCGTAAATGCGCGCGTTTCCGACCGATCTTGGCCCAGATATCGGCGGTTTCACAGGGTGTTGCGGAGAATGCTTGCCCAGGTCAACTTGTTCCTGGCACAAACACAGCAGGATGCTGACCGGCTGCGGTCCATTGGCGCACCCGCAGAGCGTGTCCACACGACGGGCAATTTGAAGTTCGACGTGCCCCTGCCGGTTCCACCTCCCATCGTCGAAAGCCTGCGACACTCATTGGCCACCGAAGGAGCTGGCCCCGTTGTGGTTTGCGGCAGCACAGTAGAAGACGAGGAACCGCCCCTGTTGAAGGCATTTCAGAATCTGCGAGTGCAACATCCGCGTGCGGTAATGATTCTGGCCCCACGGCATCCTGAGCGCTTTGACGATGTTGCGATTCTCATACAGCAACTGGGGCTTCCATTTTCCCGGCGCTCGCGATGGAAGGATGAGCCGCTTGCCGGCGGCGTCTTGCTGCTTGATTCCATGGGAGAACTGGCGTCAGTGTATTCCCTGGCTGATATCGCCTTCGTGGGAGGAAGCCTGGTTCCCCGCGGCGGACACAATATTATTGAGCCGGCGCAATATGGGAAGGCCATCGTGGTCGGCAATCACACCGAGAATTTCCGTGATATCGTGAGCCTTTTTCAGAGCCGCGACGCCGTTCGGATCGTGGGGCTGGCCGAGTTGCCTCTGGTCCTGATGCAGCTTCTCGCTGATGATGCCGAGCGCAAAGGGTTGGGGGCGCGTGCGCTGGAAACCATGCGCTCGCAAATGGGAGCGACCGCTCGCACCCTGGACGCGCTTCAGGAGTTGCTTTCGGGGCGCGTGGCCGATCCGGCGGGATCCGCCTCTCTGCACGCACACAACGATTGACCCTTCTCTCCTCCATTTACGGCAGCGTCGTCCGGGTACGGAATGTTCTGTACGAGCGCGAATTACTCCGAACCCGCGCTTTGCAGGGTGCCGTAATCAGCATAGGAAATATCTCCGCAGGCGGCGCGGGTAAGACTCCTTTCGTCATTCTTTTGGGCGAATTGCTGAAGGCACGCGGCATCAAATTCGACATTCTTTCGCGGGGTTACGGGCGCAAATCTCGCGGGGTGCTTTTGGTTGATCCGGGAGGGCTTCCGGAGCAGTTCGGCGACGAGCCGCTACTGATTTCAAGGAAGCTGCGGGTGCCGGTGATTGTAGGCGAAGATCGATATGAGGCCGGGCGCTTTGCTGAGGCGCGATTCGGCGCACAATTCCATCTATTGGATGACGGTTTTCAGCACCGAGCGCTCGCGCGCGACTTCGACATCGTCCTGGTCACACCGCAGGATGCCACCGACCAGCTCTTGCCGGCAGGAAGGCTTCGGGAACCAGTCAAATCCTTGAGCCGGGCAGACGCAGTCGTGCTTTCTAGCGGGGCAGCAGCCGATTCTTTTCCCCTTGATGGCAAGCTGGTATGGCGCGTAAAACGTGGAATCACTCCAAAGGATCTTCCGCCGCGGCCGTTGGTGTTTTGCGGGATCGCAAGGCCAGAGAGCTTCATGTTGCAGTTGCGGACGGCGAATGTTGAACCCGCGGCTCAAGCCTTCTACCGCGATCACCACGCATACACCGAGAAGGATATTCGCGAACTTCTCGACCTGAGGCAAAAGAGCGAGGCCGGCGGATTCGTAACCACGGAGAAGGATGCCGTCAACTTGGGAGCTTTTCTTTCCGCGCTGGAGCCGTTAGCTGTAGTTCCGGTGCGTATGGAACTGATCGATGCCCCTAACGCTCTGGATACCATGTTGCGCACCATCGCAGCCCGGAAGCGGACGGCGTGAGAGAATCTGCTTGAACTGAAGCGATGACCAAGCATCTCAAGGAAGCTGACCGCCTGCGAAAAATCGTCGAGGCGTTTCCCAAGATCACGATTACCGTGCTGGGAGACCTGGTGGCGGACGAGTTTATCTTCGGCGAAATTTCGCGCGTATCCCGCGAAGCGCCGGTGCTGATTTTGAAACACCGCGAGCGCACGGTGCTGCCCGGCGGAGGAGCCAACGCCACAAACAATCTGGCGGATCTGGGCGTGAACGTACTGCCCGTTGGACTGGTAGGTGACGATGAGCCTGGCCGGTTGCTGATGAAGTACTTTCGAAAGAAAAGAATCGCCGTCAGCGGCGTCTTAAAGGACCGGAGTTACACGACGGTCACGAAAACCCGCATTCTTGCAGGGATGACGCACACTGCGCGGCAGCAGGTTGTGCGCGTCGATCGCGAGCCGCAGGAGGCTCCGAATCCCCACCTTACGCGGGAACTGTACCTGGCGGCACGCAACTATGCTCAAGCTTCCGACGCTTTGCTCGTGTCGGACTATGGTTACGGCGCAGCGACACCGGCGATTGTGTCTGCGCTACGGGAGAAGGGGAAAGTGCAATCGGTTCCGATCATCCTGGACTCAAGGTACCGTATGCTGCAGTATTCCGGGGTAACAGCAGCAACTCCAAATGAACCGGAAGTCGAGGAAGCACTCGGCATCCGGATTGGAAACGATTGGAGCCGGGTGGCCGCGGCGGGCGAGCAGTTGATGCGGCGCATGAAGTTGCAATCTCTTGTGATCACGCGTGGACGGGACGGGATGGTCGCGTTTGATCAAAAGCACAAGCCCGCCGACATCCCGATCTTTGGGTCGGATCAGGTCACGGACGTCACCGGCGCCGGAGATACGGTGATCGCTGCCTTCACTGTGGCATTGGCGGCCGGTGCGACTACAGAAGAAGCGGCGCAGCTCGCCAACTATGCGGGCGGAATCGTTGTGATGAAGCGCGGCACGGCGACAGTGTCTCGTGCAGAGCTTCTTGAGGCGCTCGAGCAGTCGCCGCCGGCGACCCGATCTCATTGAATACGAAGAGCAAAATCTTAAGCCGCGAGGAACTGCGGCAGCAGGTAGAGAAGTGGCGGGAGTCCGGCGCACGCATCATCCTGGCAAACGGCAATTTCGACCTCCTACACGTGGGCCACGTTCGTTATCTTGCCGGAGCCAAAGCACTTGACGGTCGATTAGTCGTCGCGGTGAATTCAGATGACTCTGTTCGGGCCCTGAAGGGCGAGGGACGCCCCGTCCTGCCCGAGGACGAACGTGCTGAGATCGTCGCCGCCCTTTCCGTGGTCGATGCAGTCGTAATCTTTCCTGAGCTTGATGTGCGTGCAATCATTCGTGAAATCCGTCCTGATGTCCAGGCTAAGGGAACGGATTACACCGCCGAGTCTGTGCCAGAGCGCGATGTCGTTCGCGAGTACGGAGGAAGAGTAGAAATCGTAGGCGATCCGAAGAACCATTCCACCACCGAATTGATTCGCGCGCACCTGTCCTCGAGGAAACATTGACCGCCGAACTCGCACGTCAGGCTTCCATCCGCCAGATTTTGATCGTTCGATTGAGCGCGATGGGGGATGTGATTCACACCCTGCCGGCCGCGCAAGCCCTACGCGAGGCGTTTCCTCAGGCCACCATCGGATGGCTAATCGAAGAACGATGGGTGGAGTTGCTCTGCGCGGCGGGAACAGTACGACGCGGCCAACGCTCGGCGCAGCGTCCTTTAGCCGACTGGGTCCACACCGTGAATCTGCGAGAGTGGAAGAAATCGCTATGGACGCTGACGACCGCGCAGCAGATTGCCCGAGTGTGGAACGACATTCGCAGTGCGAGGTACGACGTTGCGGTTGATCTGCAAGGCGCGATTCGATCGGCGGTGCTCGCCCGCTGGTCGGGAGCTCCGGTGATTTGGGGAACGGCGGAGCCGCGGGAATCACCGGCGAGTCTCTGGTATACACGGCAAGCGATCCCTCGGGGAGTACACGTAGTAGAGCAGAATCTCTCGGTCGTTGAGGCCATCGTGCAAAGAAGCCTTCGGACTCCCGGCGTAGAGTTGCCGTTCGACCCGAAGGCGCAGCATCGGATGGATGATTTTCTGGCCGGAACTGGAGTTCGCGACTTCGCCATTCTGAATCCGGGAGCGGGATGGGGCGCCAAGTGCTGGCCGGCTGAACGTTACGGCGCGGTAGCGAGAGCGCTGTTTGCAGACGGCATAAGTTCGATCATTAATTACGGTCCAGGCGAAGAAGGACTGGCGCAGGAAGTGCAATCTTCGAGCGGGCCAACCGCCAGGCTTCTGAAGTGCTCGATCGGAGAATTGATAGAACTCACCCGCCGGGCCCGGCTGTTCGTCGGTGGAGATACCGGCCCTATGCATCTCGCCGCGGCGCTTCGCGTTCCCGTGGTGGCCATCTTCGGACCAACGAATCCCGCCCGCAACGGACCCTACGAAGCGAAGAGCATCGTGCTCCGCGATCCTGCCAGCCCTACCACGCATGCCCGGCGATCGCAACCCGACGAGGGTCTGCTGGCAATTTCAACGGACGAGGTCGTGCATGCCGCGCGGTCACTTCTGAGTTCTGGGAAAGCGGAGCCCGCGCATGCCTGAATGGTCACAGGTTGCGCGGAGAATTCGCGTGCCGCTTGGATTCGCACTTGCGATTCTCTATTTCTGGCTGGCGAAACCGACTTGGCAGTTCCTCGCATATGGGGCCATGGCAATCATTCCCGGCCTCGTAGTCCGCGGGCTCGCTTCGGGGCACGTAAGAAAGAACGAATCGCTGGCCGTCTCAGGCCCTTATGCCTACACGCGGAATCCGCTCTACCTGGGGTCGTTGCTGATCGGCATCGGCTTCGCGATCGCATCACGCAGTTGGTGGATTGGAGTCGCGCTGATTGTGATGTTCTTCGCGATTTATCTGCCGGTCATCCGAGGCGAGGAAGCTTTTCTCAGGGAGAAGTTCCCTGAATTCGAGCAATATGCGAATCACGTGCCAAGAATGTTTCCAAGACTCACGCCATATGTGCGAGACGAAAATGGATTCTCTCTGGACCTTTACAAGAAGCACCGCGAGTACAACGCGCTTGTTGGCAGCGTGTTGCTGATTGGCGTATTGATCCTCAAGCTCACCGTTCTCAGAAAATAATGCTTCGATGTTCCAACAGGTGCGCTGCTCCGAGCTCGGAAACAGCACCTTCACGATGTAAATCCACGGCCTATTATTTCTGTGCCACCAACTGTCTGGCGCGATTCAACTCCGGACGCGTCGAATTTCCGCCTTCGCAGGTCTTCAGGAGCATGGCGTAGTACTCGTTGGCCTCGCTCTGTTTGCCTGCTTCCTCAGCAGCCCGGGCCGCACCATAGAGTCCATTAAAGCGATTCGGATTCAGTTTCAGGTCCGCCTGAAACTCGACTAATGCCTGTTGCGGGCGCTTGGCCTCGAGAAGCATATCGGCGATCATCTCGCGCGTTGGAATTCCTTGTGGCTCGTCGCCCAAGGCATCTTGCTTGTCGGCGATGGGACGAAGCAGCTGAACGGCATCATCAACTTTACCCTCAGCGAACGCCAGCCAGGCTCGCGCCTGCTTCAGATCGTTGTCAGTCGCCTCGATGAATTCCTTCTTGTTCTCGGTCACAAACTTTTCGTGAATCGCAGCGATGGCGTCCACATCCTTGCGAACTTCTTCGGTCTGACGCAGGTGAGCCGATCCAACGGCCTTTGCCCAATAACGGAAGGAGTTCTCGGCTGTGTTGGGAACGTCGACGGCGGGGAGCGCAGCGGCTGCGGACCAGTCGCGCATTTCCAATGGATACAGAGAGCCATAATACGCTTCAGAAGCCAGGTGAGGGTCGAAGCCGACACCGTACATGTCGTGCATGTGTGGCATCGCGCTCACTTCCTGCATCAGTGCGCGAGCATCCGACTCCCTTCCGCTTTGCAGATAGGCATAGAAAAGGAAGCTCATTGCATGGAACTGGTGGCCTTCACCGCCCATGTGCATGGCCGCTGTCTTGCGCGTCGCTTCAACGGAAGCAAGATTGGACTTGATATCGTCCTGCCACAGTCCAACGCGCGCGAAGATATGTGAGGGCATATGCAACGCGTGAGGGGCGGCCGGGGCGACCTGCGCATAACGGCGTGCTGCCGGAATTCCTAGCTGCGCCAGTTGCGGCTTGTCGTAAGCGTGAATCAGGTAATGAGCCACGCCGGGATGATCGGGCTCGATAGCGAACAGTTTTTCGAGAATAGCCGCCGCAGATTTGCGACTCGCGAACGTCTCGTCTTCATGCGGCTCCGAGGCCAGAAGCGAAAGTGCATAAAAGGCCGCCGCTTCGTGATCATCAGGATAGGACTCATACACTTTTTTCATCGCATCGGAGTACGCCTTTGCACGAGCCTGGTTGTCCAGCTTTTCCGAGTCGCTATAGAAGGCACCAATGGCTGCAAGATACGCTTGCTCGCGCGCTGTGGCTTTGGCAGCTAAATTCTCGCCGGCATTGAATTCGCTAAGACCACGCGCGACAACTTTGGCATCCGGATCGTTCCAAAGCTGATGCCAGATGCTCATTGCCACGCCCCAATGCGCCATGGCGCAGTGTGGGTCATGTTCAGCGATCTCGAGAAACTCCTTTTCTGCTTCCTCGTACCAGAAGGAGTGCAGAAGAGCAACTCCGCGCTCGAAGGGCTTCTGCACAGCGCTCGTGCAGTAGATCGGGAAGTGCACTGTTCCCAGCTGTGTTTGGTTCAGAGCGTCGTGATGGTGAGGAGTCTTTTCGTCGTCGGCAAGCGAAGAAAGAGGGCAAAGACTAGCAAAGGCAAGCAACCACGCAAGATATTTCATGGGAACCCCGCTGAGAAAGAAGTCTAGTCGAGCGAAAATACGCGGGTCAACGGATGCCCAGGATCTGCCGTATCCGGCAGCGCCGGCTACGACTTCGAGCTATAAACCGCTGGCTCACGTCCAGGGGATCCTTTTCTTACAAGGAAACTACCGATGATGCTGCCAAAATGTCTCTCCGATCGCCGAGATTTCTTGAAAATAGCCGCGCCCGCAACCGCAGCAACTTTTGGCGTAGTGGTTGTACCGACGAGCGCCTGGTCCGAAGAGAAGGACATCAACATCATCGGGCCCAAGGCGGGTTACTCTCCGCAGATCGGAACGCTGGTACCGATGCTGACATGGATGCGAATGGTCGTCCTCATGTCAGTGAAAGACATGTCGCAGAAGGACCTCGACTACCTGTTCGATAACAACGCCAACACCATAGGTTCGATGCTCCTTCGCCTTGCTGCGACTGAGACCTACTATCAGATGAACACACTGGATGGCACGAAATGGGGGGAGTTGGGCAGACAGCGTGAAAAAGAAATGGGACACGCCGATGGAATTAGGAGAACCTGCGCGCAAGGCGATCAAAGGCAACAACCTGAATTATTACCTCGACATCCTGCATGAGACTCGCGAACGCTCGCTGGCCGAGTTTCGCAAGCGGGACGATGCATGGTTACTCTCGGTCGACAAAGACTAGCCGTGGGGACCGACGAATAACTACTGCAAATGGTTTCATGTCTGCGAGCACGAATCGAATCACAACGGCCAGATCAAGTTCTTGAAGAAGAGACTTCCTGGCGCTAAACCCGACAGCGAGTAAGTGCAGTTCAAAATTACTTTTCGCGCACACTTACAAAAAGTTTTGCGAGATGCGATTTCCTTCTTGTCAAAAACTAAAAGTTATGGCATCTTCAAACATCTTCTAATGAAAGGACGCCCAAATTTGGCTCTGAACAAAGACAAATCGCCATGCGGGCTGACCCGGCTTGATTTAGACCGAGTCAGTTATAGGGCGTCGCTTGATCGCGCTAATTAACCTTCGGCACGCCTTAACGCAAAGCTAAACAAAATTCGCTGGGTGGCGTAGTCGCGGTTCCTCCGACTTGTAATCACCGCTATCGGTTTGTTCCCCCGGTTAAGACTTTCGCGCGCATGCTTCCGCTCGCGCATGTGCCTTCGTGTGTCGAAAGACTGGGGCCTATTGCGCAGCCGGCAGTGGGCTTGGCCAGTGGTGAAAGGTTACGGATACTTCTCTGGCAGAACAGCCAGGCCAGAGGTCTGGCTGCGAGGTTCGACCCCTCGAGGCGCAAGCCCACTCCGTCGCCGACTGTTCCCTGACCATTCGTTCAAGTGCAAGCACGATTGACACCATCCTCCGGGGTGGCGGCAGCGGTAAGTTGGACCGCTTCAAGAGATTCAGTCAGTGGCGACGTTTACGGCAACTTCGTGGTGGCCCTTAAACCAGGCCGGGGTTCGAGCCCTCACCCGTGAAACAAAATTCCCTGGCTGCGACGAAGGAGCAGCGCGGGCGGCGGATAGCGAAAGTGCCCGCGCTGCGCGAGAGGACTAAAAGGTTCGCCGGTGGTGAGGACGAGGGTTACTTCGCTGACACGCGGGTATCGCAGGTTCGAATCCTGCCGTGGAACAGTGTTCCACGTGGCTGAGTGGCCCAAAGCACCTAACGTACCTTCGTCGCTGATTCCCCGGTTGATGCGCTGTACGAAGAAGAGAACTAGAGTCGCGAGGATTCTCACATGACCGTTGTCATTCGAAATGGAAAAGCGCTGGTGAGCGAGTCGTTGTGCAATTCGTGCTACTGGGCTCACATTCAGCGCGGGTTCGCGGAGAGCGAGGAGATCATCCGGTGCGCATTTCTGCGCCCCGCACGGCTGGTGCCGTTCAAGGTGAGCCAGTGCACGGATTACAACGATAAACGCGTGCCGAGCAAACAAGACATGGAAGAAATCGCCTGGATAATCCGGACCAAGAGCATTAACCGCCAGGTCGGATTCACAAAAGAAACAGAAAGCAACTCCGAGGAGGACGAAGTGGAGATCGTGCCCTCGCAATAGTTCGCAAATGAAGATGATCGAATTTCTCAAACACGTATTGAACGGACAAAACCAGTTCGCCTCCGGTGGATTGCTTCTCATGCTGATCGGAGCGATCGGAGCCTATCTGCGCGAACTCCCGATGCAGTTGTGGTATTGGGTTGTACGGCAGACCACCATGATGATTACCGTGAAAGATGACGATGCGGCGTTCGTCTGGGTCAAAGAGTGGTTCCTGGAGCAGAATTTCCTGAAACGCGTGCGTCGGATCGATCTGGATACGACGTTACGCTCGGAAAAAATAGCGCTCATCCCCGCTCCAGGGCTTCACTGGTTCTGGTACGCCCGCAGGCCTTTTCAGGTGTGGTTTACGCGCAGTGAAAATACGCGGAAACACACGGCTCGTCGGGTTGAATCGCTGACATTCCGAACGCTGGGCAGAAAACAGGCGTTCCTGAAAAAGTTCGTCGACGATGTTGTGAGCTGTCACACCAAACGCATGGGCGTGCAGTCATGGCTTTACACGTACAACGACGGCTGGGAGCACTCGGAAAATTACACGCCTCGCTTGCTGGAGTCCGTGGTGCTCGACCCTGGCACGAAGGAACACCTTGTGCAAGATGTAACAAGATTTCGTGCCGCCAAGCACCATTACTTGCGCTTAGGGGTTCCGTACCATCGCGGATATTTGCTGTATGGGCCTCCCGGCACGGGGAAAACATCGCTGGTATCAGCATTGGCAGCGCACTTCGCGCTCTCAGTGTATTGCGTGAACCTAACTGAATTCGATGACCGTAGCCTTATGGCAGCCGTCAGTCAGATTCCTAAGAACTCGGTTTTGCTGTTCGAGGACATCGATTGCATGGAAACTGGGCAAGCCCGTGGAAGGAATAGTGAAACGGAAGGCGACAAAAAGCAGAGCGGTAGAAAAGGCGTCACGCTCTCTGGATTGCTGAATGTTCTGGATGGCTTTTATGCACCGACTGGAGTGTTGTTCATGATGACGACAAACCACATGGAAGTACTCGATGCGGCTTTGCTGAGGCCCGGGCGAATTGATTACAAGCTTTATCTTGGCAATGCCTCGATTGCACAAAAGATTGAGCTCTACCGGCGATTTTTCCTGCAGGCTGGCGAACATGAAGCTCGCGCATTCGTGGACGCACATCCTTGGGCACAGACGATGGCCGATTTCCAAGGCCTTCTGCTCGAGCATGCAGAAGAACAAGAATTTGAGGCTTTGCACACTGTTAAACGATCGGCAACAGAGATCCGGGGACCGGAACGAAGGGCCGCATTGACGACGCAATAAGGGCAATCCAAGCGGTCGCCCGGATACCGAATAGAAAAATACGCTTTGGGTGAAGCAGCTATGACTGACATTAATTACAACGTAATCCAGCCCGACACTGGCGTTCCGATCAAGGCCTGGACCAAGGGCGTCCCGCTAGAAGACGCCGCGCGCCAGCAACTTCTTAACGTGGCGCAGTTGCCCTTCATCTACAAGTGGGTAGCGGCCATGCCCGATGTGCATTGGGGCATCGGAGCGACCGTAGGCAGCGTGATTCCGACGCGGGGTGCGATCATCCCGGCAGCCGTGGGAGTGGATATCGGCTGCGGCATGATGGCGGTGCAGACTTCTCTGCACGCCAACCAGCTGCCCGACAACCTGCACGGCATCCGCACGGCGATCGAGCAGGTCGTGCCGCATGGTCGTACGGATAACGGTGGCAAGAACGACCGCGGCGCTTGGCGTGATGCCCGGCGCACCACCTGGATGTGTGGGCAAAGATGGAGCCTACCTATCGGACGATCGTCACCAAGTATCCCAAGCTGAACCATCCTCAGCGTATCAATCACCTGGGGACTTTGGGAACTGGGAACCACTTCATCGAGGTCTGCCTCGATGAGAACCAGAACGTCTGGTTCTTGCTGCACTCGGGATCGCGGGGCGTTGGCAACCGGTTCGGCACCTTCTTCATTGAGCTGGCGAAGAACGACATGCGCCAGTGGATGATTAGCCTGCCAGACAAGGAACTCGCGTATTTGCCGCAAGGCACCGAGCACTTCGAGGACTACGTCCGAGCAGTGCACTGGGCGCAGGATTACGCGCTGGCCAATCGCGATCTGATGATGCGCAACTTGATCGCGGCCGTGCAGGGCACGGGAGAAGTTCCGACGTTCGAAACGAATGTGGAAGTCGTGAGCTGCCATCACAACTATGTTGCCTGGGAGCATCACTATGGCGAGAACGTTCTCATCACGCGGAAGGGCGCTGTCCGTGCGCGCGAGGGCGATATGGGCATCATCCCTGGAAGCATGGGGGCGCGTTCCTACATCGTGCGGGGCAAGGGAAATCCGGAGAGCTTCATGAGTTGCAGTCATGGAGCCGGACGGGCGATGTCGCGCGCGGAGGCAAAGCGTCGCTTCACGCTTGACGACCATGCCAAGGCAACGGCTGGAGTCGAGTGCCGCAAGGATGCGGATGTCATCGACGAAACTCCGATGGCGTACAAGTCCATTGACGCCGTGATGGCAGCGCAGAGCGACTTGGTCGACGTAGTCCACACGCTACGCCAGGTCGTCTGCGTCAAGGGATAGGGCGGAAGCTCTGCGCCCCATCCATGATTCGCTGGTCGTGAAGACGGCGGTTACTTCGAAGGTTGCGGGTTCCAATCCCGCCATGACGCGAGTCATGTAGCTCAATTGGATAGAGCATCGGAAAAATACCGTCGTCGCCGAATTCCCCGGCGATCAGTTAGGAATCGGAATTGGATCGCAGCGCCTTTTTCTGGTCCTTCGTGGATCCCGACGGAGCTTCAAATCCGATTCGCCGGCTGTTAGCCGGCAAGGGAGCCATGAGTTCACGAATCGCCTCGACAATCTCCTGAAGCTCGGAATCATGCTGGTCGAGCCGGGCTTCAAGTTCGGACAGCTTGGAGACCACGCGCTGATTGAGCAGAAGGGTCTCGCGCATCCGGACAAACGCGCGTACCACGAAGACGCTCATTTCGATCGCGCGCTTCGAGTTCAGAACGGTCGCCGCCATGACAGCCCCGTGTTCGGTGAAAGCGTGCGGCAGATAGCGGCGTCCACCGCGGGCAGATTTTGAGGTCACAATTTGTGACCTCAAAGTATTGTGTTCTGCCTTAGTAAGCCTGAAAACAAAGTCCGAAGGAAAACGGTTGCGATTGCGCTTTACCTGCTGATTGAGCTGTTTGACCGGTACACCATAAAGCTCAGCTAGGTCTGAATCGAGGATGACCTTCTGATTGCGTAGCACCAGAATCCTCGAAGTAACTCGCTTAGTAAGAACAATCGCCGTTGTACTCATAATCCCCCGGGAGATTTGAGGTCACAATTTGTGACCTCAAATAGACCACTCGAACAAGGCATCATAGCAAGCCCCGAACGGGGGAAAGCACAAAAGAACGCTTTAGATGAACCAACGTGTTCCAAAGCAGGAATGGTGGGGATGAACACAGTTCTGCATGTTTCAAAAATTGATCTTTAGCCATCTGCAAGTTAGCTGGTGGCAAAGCACAGGAGGAAACTATGGCACGACTCAACCTACTCAAACTGCACTTCGGCCCCCGAACGCATGAGGGAGCTTCCGCGCGGAGCATCTCGGCGGAGCTGCAGCTGCGGCGCTCGGTTCTGTCCTGCCTTCTCTGGGAAAGCCAGTTTTACGAGGATGGAGTCGAGATCACCGGCCGCATCGCCGAACTTGTTCCCAAGGTTGCAGCCGAGAAGGTGGCTGAACTCGCCGTCGAAGCACGCGGAAAAATGAGGCTGCGTCACGCTCCGCTCTTGCTCGTGCGCGAGATGGCGCGTCATGCTACGCATCGCAGGCTGGTGGCCAAAACGCTGGCAATGGTCATCCAGCGCGCCGACGAGCTCGCGGAGTTCGTCGCTATTTATTGGAAGGACGGCCGCGTGCCTCTATCGGCACAAGTGAAGAAGGGGCTGCCAGCGGCGTTTCCGAAATTCAATGCGTACGCGCTCGCAAAGTACGATCGCGGCGGGAGGATCAAGCTGCGGGACGTACTCTTCCTCGCTCATGCCAAGCCTCGAGATGAGGCACAAGCGGGAGTCTGGAAGCGGCTGGTCGCCGGTGAGCTGGCGGCTCCGGACACTTGGGAGGTGGCACTCTCGTCTGGGCGCAGACAAGCGTGACGCGTGGGAGCGGCTCCTCCGCGAGGAGAAGCTTGGTGCTCTCGCTCTTCTCCGTAACCTGCGTAACATACGCGAGGCCGGAGTCGACGAATCGCTGGTGCTCGCGGCGCTCGGATCGATGAGCACGGCGCGCGTGCTGCCGTTCCGCTTTCTCTCTGCAGCGCGTTACGCTCCACAATGGGAAGAGGTGCTTGAACAGGGGATGCTGAGGTGTGTTGCCGGAACCGAGAAGCTGGGTGGAAAGACAATCGTGCTGGTGGATGTTTCCGGCTCGATGACCGCGCCTCTCTCTCAGCGATCGGAGATGCAGCGCACCGATGCCGCTTACGGCCTCGCCGTTCTGCTGCGAGAGATCGGCGAGAAGGTGGCAGTGTTCAGCTTCTCCGATAAGCTGGCTGAGGTTCCGACACGACGCGGCTTCGCACTGCGCGACGCGATCGACACCTCGCAGCGTCACAACAGCACTCAGCTCGGCCAGGCTGTGACTGAGCTGAATCGGAAGCACGCCTACGATCGCCTGATCGTCATCACCGACGAGCAGGCGCATGATCGGGTGCCCGCGCCTAGCGGCAAGGGCTACATGATCAATGTGGCCAGCTACAAGAACGGCGTTGGCTACGGAAAGTGGACGCACATCGACGGCTGGAGCGAATCGGTCGTCGAGTATGTCCGCGAACTGGACCGGAACGCGGAATAGAAGCAGATCGTGGGGGCTAGGGCTTCCACGATCTGTTGTGCAATTCTCTCGCGCATTTGTAAGTTGCGGTGGGAGTTCTTCTTAAAGTCGAGGCTCAGTTAAAATCGACTTCGCATGCGTCCAGTCTTTCAATGGAACCTCGGCACGCGCTCCCTCGAATTAGGCAAGCGCACGCTCATCATGGGCGTCGTTAATGTAACTCCGGATTCATTCTCAGATGGTGGAAAATTCCTGGATTCTGACAAGGCGATCGAGCACGCGGAGCGTCTGCTGGATGAAGGAGCGGAGATTCTCGATATTGGCGGGGAATCGACGCGTCCTGGCGCAAAGTTCTCCAACCCCACGTCCGAAAAGGACTCCTCGAAGCAGCCCACTCACACTCCATCGGTTACCGCGGAAGAAGAACTCAGACGAGTCCTTCCCGTCGTCAACGCATTAAAGAAAAAACATCCGTCCGCCCTGCTTTCTATCGACACGTACAAAGCCGCCGTGGCCCGTGCTTGTGTGGGCGCCGGAGCCGAGATTATCAACGACGTCAGCGGTCTTCGCTGGGATCCACAGATGCCGAAGACTCTGGCTGAACTCAAGTGCGGGGCGATACTGATGCATATGCGGGGTCGTCCGGATGAGTGGCGCTCGCTGCCACCTCCTGGTGACGTCGTTCTACTGGTAAAGCGCGAATTAAAAGAATGGGCAGAGAAGGCGGTTCTGGCCGGAATTCGCCGTGAGCGCATTGTGCTTGATCCCGGTTTCGGCTTCGGCAAGAACTTTGACGATAACTATCCGCTGATTGCGCGATTCGCAGATTTGCAGTCCACCGGGTTCCCGCTCCTGGCCGGAACGTCGCGGAAATCTTTCATTGGACGCACGCTCGAGAAAAACGGCATCGATGCTCCACCGGAGGCTCGTCTATTTGGCACCTTGGCAAGCGAAGTCGCTCTGATCCTCAAAAGTGCACAGATCATCCGCACACACGACGTCAAGGCCGCAGTCGAAGCGGCTCGCGTTGCCGACAAGATCCTGCAGGCACGCTGATCTTGCAGCATTTACCCAAGGCGACAAACGCAAGTCGTGAGTTTTCGTGATAAGCAAATGAAGCCGGGTTTCCAATTTGAACTTAAAATCCCAAATCAATCTCGAACATCTGGTCTAGTACGCACGATATCCGCCTCGTTACACAAATGGAATTCAGCCAGCTCTCACACAACCCGCGAGTGACAGTGCGCCGTCCTGGTCCGCCGGATGCATCGGGCAAGTGCGTGGTGTACTGGATGCAGCGCGCACAACGAGGCATTGATAATCCCGCGCTCGACATTGCGATTGCTCTTGGCAATGAATTGCGCAAGCCAGTCGTCGTTTTCTTTGCGCCGGTGCCTTTTTACCCAAACGCAAATCTGCGCCACTATGCTTTCCTTGCAGAAGGGATTCCCGACATCGCATCCGCTCTGAAGAAGCGGAATACGGGCTTCGTGCTGCGCCGATTTCCCGATCATAGCTTGTTGCGTTTTTGTGATGAGATAAGCCCGGCGATTGTCATCGGCGATGAAAACCCGATGCGTGAACCGGAGTCATGGCGACTCGCTGCTACAAAAAAGCTTAAGGTTCCCCTCTGGACGGTCGACTGCGACGTTGTCGTTCCGTCGAAACTCCTGGAAAAAGCTCAGTATGCGGCGCACATCATTCGGCCTCGCCTGCAAGCGCACTTGAAAAGCTCCCTTACTGCTTCGCCGAACTCATCTGCTGATATTCGGTGGCAGGCTCCGACGGGGCTCACGAACCTGGCTCCGGGGCTCGACCACGGCAGAATTGACATTACGGAAGGCTGGCCGCTGGACCGCTCGGTATCAACGGTCTCGAACTGGCGCGGTGGAAGCGGCGAGGCGCTCCTGGTGCTTGGTGACTTCGTTCGGCATAAACTGCGGGGCTACGGTACGCTGCGCAACAAGCCCGAGGTCGACCATACGAGCCGCCTATCCCCTTATTTGCATTTCGGGCAAATCAGCCCTGTCACCGTTGCATTGGCTGTGCAGAAATCTGACGCTCCCAAGCCTGACAAGGAGGCGTTCCTCAACCAGGTCATCACATGGCGCGAACTTGCCATCAATCTCGTGCGCTTCAATCCCAACTACGATAACTTCGAGTGTGGAGAACCGTGGGCACATCGTACGCTAGCCAACCATGCAAGAGATTCGCGCCCAATCCTTTATAGCGAGAGGCAACTCGAGCAAGCCGAAACTCATGACCAACTGTGGAATGCCGCGCAGATGCAGATGGTGATGACCGGATGGATGCACAACTACGTTCGCATGTATTGGGCAAAGAAGATCTTGGAATGGAGTCCCACGCCGGCCGAAGCGTACCGGCGAGCGGTGTATCTGAATGATAAATACGAATTAGACGGGCGCGATCCTAACGGCTACGCAGGAATCGCATGGTCCATCGTTGGCAAGTTCGACCGCCCATGGTTCGAGCGGCCTATCTTTGGGCAGATTCGGTACATGTCCGGGGAAAGTACAGGCCGAAAATTCGACAGCAAGAAATACATTGCGCAGAATCTATCGGCTCAACTTTTTTAGCCACTGCGACTTATTTCACCGATCCCGGGTAGATCCCTTCCAGTGGCTTCATCATCTGCTCTTCTGCTTCCGGATGCGGCGGCGGCTTGCGCGGCAGCATCGCATCGCGCTGTGCGGTGTCATATACGAAAATTGCCATGACCGTTGCGGCCTGCTTCAGATCCGTTTCTGAAAGACGCTCGTAGGTATCCATATTGGTGTGCGCACTTCGGGTCTCATAGTCCCGTGGGTCCTGGATGAACTGAAATCCGGGCAGCCCAACTTGATCGAAGGATACGTGGTCCGTGGATCCGCTATTTCGCATGCTGACAGTTGTGAAGTCCAGGTCATTGATCGGCTCGGCCCATTGTTGAAAGATCGAGGCCACGGCCGCGTTGCCCTCTGTAAAGATGCCCAGAAATTTCCCGCCTCCGTTGTCGGTATTGAAGTACGCGTCCAACTTTGCGTGCTCTGGCTTTGTGGCCACGGGTCCGGTCACCTGACGAAGAAACTGCGGCACCAACAACTCTTCAGGCTTGGTGGAGTAGGTTACCGTTCCGTAATGGCTGCCTACGTAACCAGCGGATCCGAAAATCCCCTGCTCTTCGCCGCCCCACAGCGCGATACGGATCGTGCGCCGCGGCTGAATATTCAGCGCCCGCAAGATGCGCATGGCCTCAAGCGCCACGATCGATCCCGCTCCGTCGTCCGTCGCCCCGGTGCCTGATATCCAGCTGTCGAGATGGCCGCCCAACATCACCACTTCATCTTTCAACGCCGGATCCGTGCCGGGAATTTCCGCGATCACATTCCTTCCCTGCTCGTGATCGCCATTAAACACAGTCGCAATGTTCAGCTTCACCGATACGGGTACATGATGAGCCACGAGTCGATGCATCCTGCCAAAACCTTCATTCCCGACAACTGCCGACGGAATGGCCTGCTTGTGTTCGGGCCGATAAACAAACCAGCCGAGGGACATCCCGGTGTCGTCCTGGATGACACCGCCGGGACCTCCGGCACGTAGAACCGCAACCGCGTGTTCATCGGCAAAAAATTTTCCAACTTTCTCCATAAATGCCATTTCTTTAAAAACTTTCTCCCAGAACGGCGGATCGTTAGGCAGCACGTGAGTATCTTTCTGGTCGCCATCGAGCGGATAGGAATGGAAGTGCTCAAGCTTGGCTGTGTCATAGTGTTCGATGGCGATTCCCGCGTTGGGATCAATCTTCGGATCGTCGCCGTAGAGAATGACTTTGCCTGCGAGCTTTCCCTTCCACACATCAAAATCCTTTTCCTCATGCAGTGTTGGCACAGCGATGACTTCCGCCGGCACTTCTCCGGCCGTTGCGGGCGACCACGGCGTCGCCTGCGCCAGAAATGTGGCGGTTGTGGGAGCAGTCATTAGCAATGAAGTGCCAATCTGACGCCATCCCATTCCGAACTCGCCCCATGACTCAGTGTGCGGGTTGGTAGCACCCATGCGCCGCAATTGGTCGACGGACCATTCTTCAGCGCGTGCGAAATCTGGGGATCCCGTCAGTCGCGGACCAATGTCATCGAAGAGGCCGCTGGCATATTCCATGATGTGCGAATGTGTCAGACCTTCAGCACGAATGCGGGCAATGCCTTCCAGATCGAGAGTTTCGGTAGCAGGCTGGACGGGAAGTGCAGCAGGTTTCGGCTTTTCCGCCGCGAAGAGACAGACGGAGAGACCCAACAAAACGATAGCAGTTTTCATGGCCGGTAAATCATACGGCATGTGACGGGGCCACGATCCTACCTTGGACTAACGACCGGCTGTCGTTCCAGTTCAGCGTAAAGATGGTTCAGAATCCTTTTTTGGAATCCAGCAGGATCGTTACCGGCCCTTCATTTACCAACTCTACCTGCATCATTTCGCGGAAGCGGCCGGTTTCGCAGCGAATACCGAGGGCGAGTATTTGCTGCACGAAGATTTGATAGAGCTGTTGGGCCAGCTCAGGAGGTGCAGCGTCGTCAAATGACGGCCGCTTCCCGCGCCGCACATCTCCGAAGAGCGTAAATTGAGAGACGGCAAGAACGCTTCCTCCAACGTCCTGCATGCTGCGGTTCATCTTTCCATCGAGGTCTTCAAAAACGCGTAAGCCCACGATCTTCTCCGCCAGGTAGAACGCGTCGGCTTCTGTGTCATCGCGGCCAACACCCAGCAAGACCAGCAGGCCAAGGCCGATTTGCCCGGTTACGTTTTCCTTGACCGTAACTTTCGCCCGACTTACGCGCTGTGCCACAACTCGCATCGATTCCCTCCATGAGCCGCCCCGGCACATCCGGCAGGCGAGCCAAGCAACCGCTCATCATAAACGCTCCGGCGTTTGACCCCGCCAACGGCTTGCCGTTAGGATTCTGAAGTGGAATTCCGTCAAATGGTTAGAGTTGTCACCCCGGCCCATCCTTTACACTCATTCGCCGGGACCGTTACACTGTGCACTCGCCTTTTTTCTTTCTGAAAGGAAAACTTCGCAATGGCATCTGATGATAAACAGAAGCAGATTGCTGAAAAAGTGAAGCAGATCATCGTCGAGCAGTTGGGCGTTGACGAGGCGGAGGTCACTGCCAGCGCTTCATTCGTGGATGACCTCGGAGCTGATTCCCTTGATACCGTTGAGCTGGTGATGGCGTTTGAGGAAGGCTTCGACATCGAGATTCCGGACGAAGATGCCGAAAAAATTCGCACTGTCCAGGACGCAATCGACTACATCGTCAAGCATTCAAAAGGATCTAAGTAAGAAAAGCCGGCCGCCGAAATATGCAGGCCGAGTCAAGCGAGGAGACATATGGCAGCCGTAGACGAGAAGGTAAAGCAGATCATCGTGGAGCAACTGGGAGTAGATGAGGGCGAAGTCACATCGAGCGCGTCGTTCGTAGACGACCTGGGCGCTGATTCGCTCGACACGGTCGAGCTGGTCATGGCCTTCGAAGAGGCCTTCGATATCGAAATCCCTGACGAGGATGCCGAGAAAATCCGGACTGTCCAGGATGCTGTCGACTACATTGGCAAGCACGCTAAGGCGAGCAAGTAGTGTCAGTCCGGAGCGCTCTTCTGGCTCTCAAGCGTGACTCGCTCGAAGCTGTCGAACTGACGGTGGCCATCGAGGAGTTTTTCAGGGGCTACATTCCACCTGAAGACGAAAGAAAGCTCCGGAACTGCAAAACCGTGCAGGAAGCGCTCGATTACATCGAACAGCGCAGGAAAGGCAACCATCTAAATTGATTCGCAGGGTCGTAGTCACGGGCCTCGGCTTGATCTGTGGCGTTGGCAACTCCACGGGAGATGTCTGGAAAGCGCTACTGGCCGGGCAATCGGGCGTAGGGCGGATTACTGGCTTTGACGCGAGCAACTTCGCATGCCAGATCGCCGCCGAGGTCAAGAACTTCGATCCGCTTAAGTACATTGAGAAAAAAGAAGTCAAGAAGATGGGGCGCTTCATCCATTTCGCCATCGCCGCATCCGACGAAGCTTTCCATATGTCCGGCCTCAAGGTTAAGCCCGAGAACGAGGAGCGGGTGGGCGTACACATCGGATCGGGCATCGGCGGATTCGACATTATCGAACGCGAGCACTCCGCCCTGATCGAAGGCGGGCCGCGCAAGATCTCGCCGTTTTTCATTCCGTCGGCGATCATCAATCTTGCTGCCGGGCAAGTCTCGATGCGATACGGGGCTAAGGGGCCAAACGAAGCCACTGCCACTGCGTGCACGACCAGCGCGCATTCAATTGGTGATTCTTTCCGCATTATTCAGCATAACGACGCGGATGTGATGATTGCCGGTGGCGCCGAGGCTGCAATTACGCCGATGGGTGTTGGCGGGTTCGCTGCCATGCGCGCGCTCTCGACACGCAACGGCGAACCAGAGAAGGCAAGCCGTCCCTGGGATCAGGCTCGCGATGGCTTCGTTATCGGTGAAGGTGCAGGCATCCTGATTCTCGAAGAGCTTGAGCACGCTCGCAAACGAGGGGCAACAATTCTTGCCGAAGTCGCCGGTTACGGCATGTCGGGTGACGCCTACCACATCACGCAGCCGGCTCCCGAACATGAAGGCGGATTCCGCGTGATGCGCAACGCCGTTCGCGATGCCGGCGTCTCGCCGGATGTCGTCGGATATGTCAATGCCCACGGCACATCCACGCCGATCGGTGACACGCTCGAGGCTCATGCCATCCGCAACTTCTTCGGCGAGCACAAACTTGCAGTCAGTTCGACGAAATCAATGACCGGACATCTGCTCGGCGGCGCCGGAGGCCTTGAGGCGGGGATCACTGTGCTTGCGCTGCGCGATCAGATACTGCCGCCGACGATCAACCTCGAAAATCCCGACCCCGATACCGCCGGTATGGATCTGGTCCCGAATCACTCCCGCAAGACTGAGATCGAATACGCCATGTCAAATTCCTTCGGCTTCGGCGGCACCAACGGCGCGCTGCTGTTCCGCCGTTGGCATGAATAATGTCCCGAAGCGTGTCCATTCTCTTCTCGATCATGTAGGGACAGGCAGGCGCCTCTCCGGAGAGCAGCTGTGTTCCGTGAGCAGCCTTTGCTTCCCGGGACCTAACCTCTGCTAGAATTCCCTGACCTTACGCCGGAAGGTAACCTATGCGCCAAACGATGTTTGCCGTCCTCTTGCTGGTTCTAGCTACTACCTGTCTGTTGACTTCGTCCATTCCCTCGTCTCAGGCCGCAGCTCCACAAGCCGAGTTGCAAGGCGGCTACCGGCTCCCAGAAAAGAACGGCTGGACCTTTGTGCATCTGCAAGGCACGCCGCATCAGGTCGGGTTTCAGAACGGATACTTGCTGGCCACTGAAATTGAGGACTATCTGAAAGTCGTCCAGCTTGAGGCGAAACATGACTACAAGAAGGACTGGTCGTTCTTCCGTGAAGCGGCCGAAAACATGATGTGGCCACATATTGAGCAGGAATATCGCGAGGAATTGCAGGGCATCGCGGACGGCGCGGCCGCTCGGGGCGCCAAAATCGACCTCTGGGACGTGGTGGGCATTAACGCCGCGCCAGAGTGGGGATACTACAACAAGCAATATGACACCGAACACGGCACAAAGACCGCCCAGGCCGTTCCGGAACATTGCAGTGCGTTTGTTGCCACCGGACACTACACAAAAGATGGGAAGGCAGTAATCGCCCATAACAACTGGTCTAGCTATCTCGAAGGCGAACGCTGGACGGTCGTCTTCGATATCGCTCCTACGAATGGCTATCGCATGCTGATGGATGGCTTGCCGGGCGTGATTCACAGCGCCGACGATTTCGTCATCAACACGGCTGGTATCGCCATCACGGAGACAACGATCGGCAATTTTTCAGGTTTCGATACAGCGGGCATTCCTGAATTCGTAAGAGCCCGCAAGGCCGCACAGTACGCTGCATCCATCGACGACTTCACACGAATTATGAAAGATGGCAACAATGGCGGATATGCCAATGCTTGGCTGCTGGCCGACACCCACAAGAACGAGATCGGGCGGCTCGAACTTGGATTGAAGAACGTAACTCTGGAGAGAAGCAGCGACGGCGTTTTCGTCGGCTCGAATTTCCCGATCAACCCGAAACTTATCCGGGAAGAAACGAATTTCGATCCGAGCGATGTCAGCCAGAGCTCAGTGGCGCGGCATATCCGATGGGATCAGCTGATGGCGGAGAACAAGGGCAAAATCGACGTCGCCGCGGCGCAGCGCTTCCTGGCCGATCACTACGACTCTTACGAGAAGAAGGTAGATCCTGACGAGCGTTCACTTGACGGCCATATCGATCTCTCGCCACGCGGGTCGAAGGGCTGGATGGCGCCCTATGGGATCGCCGGAGCGGTCCAGAATAAGGCGGCCGACGCCAACATGATTTCGAAGATGACCTTTACCGCCGCTGCAGGACATGCCTGCGGCATGGATTTCAAGGCAGCCGCTCACCTGAAAGCTCATCCGGAATATGAGTGGCAACGCACACTACAGCGTGACATGAACGCGTATCCGTGGACCGCATTCAGCGCGGCGCAGTAGTCACACTCCTATTCCAGGTCGAAATCCGCAGAGTGGAATCCCGTGTCCCTGTTCTGCGAATCAACGGCCCGGAGCTCCAACCGGTAAGATCCGGGGCCGAGCTGCGCAATGGGCAGCTTCAATCCTAATGTCATAACCGGGCTGCCCGGCTGAATTGCGCCAGCGGTGTCTCGGATTCCTGCATCCATCTTCTTCTCGCCGGTCTTGAGGTCGGTGACACGCATCTCGAGCCCGACCTTAGGAGGATTTGGCGTGAGCAACTCGGGCGCGTACACCTCTACATAAATGGCGGCGTTGTCCGTTTTCTTAAAGTGCCCTGAGGCAGTTGGGACTACCTGCATACCGCGAACCACCAGCGGTTTCCGGTCTTCCAGCAATGCCGCATCCAGATCGGTTGTCATATCTGCCGCGGCATGCAGTTCGTTGCTCAGCACAGGCGTGCTCATGCTGAGCTGTTTTCCATCATAGGGGTCGATAGTTAACGGAACGATCATCTTGCCGAAACTTTCGCTGCCCGAACTGAAAACTACCCTCAGGCTGTACTGCCCCGACGCCAGATCAAACTGATTCTCGTAATGGAAGGGCTGCTTTTCAAAATTCTGCAAGTCTTTCTTTTCGAGATCGAGGTTCACGGTATCGCTGAAACGGGCGGCGATCGTGTTATCCGGACGATAGGCGATTCCGAGTACATTGATGGCGGAATGCTGCTTGCCATTCTGCTTATCGAACTTGATCGCACTGGACGGGATATCCATCGCGAGTATCATTCGCGCCGTGTTGGGAGCCGTGTAGAAAAATGGCACTCTCAGCGCAACATTGACGTTCCCTTTCATCTCGCTGGTAGCGCGCGTTTCCAGGTCTTTTTCGACGGAGTTTCCCGCTAGTAGATCCCGCGGCCGCACGTTGCAATATCCGCTCCGCGAGCGAACCGTCGTGCCTCCGCGCTCGACCTTCACCTTCAGGGTGTGGCAACTTCCTTCCGCAGACTCTTGCGGTTTGTATCCAAGACTGTAGTACTGCGATTGATCCTTTGCGATTTTTTCCATCCCACCCACAAGATCATTCGTATTGAGAATCACAAAGCCACCTGTGCCATCAGCGAGCTGGTACAGCACCTGCTGGTTGGTCGAGGCGCTGGGCGGGAATTGCGGGATGATCTGCCGCGACTGGTTATAGGGATTCATCACACCCGCTGCGCCCGGAACACCGACAGTGCCGCCACCGGCGTGGCCTCCGCCCGTGCCCGTTCCTCCAGTACCGCCGTGCCCACCGCTGCCGCCCGTGCCTCCGGTTCCGCCGGTTCCACCACCATGGCCACCCGTACCGCCGCCGGTCCCCCCTCCCCCCGTGCCGCCGCCACCGCCGTGGCCTCCGCCGCCTCCTCCGATACCCCCGCCACCACCACCTCCTCCGCCATGCTGGGCGGGATCAAGCACGAAATCCGCGAATGAGAGAGGGTGGGACTGACGGCGGGATCCCGGTGTCACGGTATAGCTAAGGGACGCCGGAATGATGTGCGGATTTCCGGGCTGCGAGGGTATCTCAAGCCGCGCACCACCCGGCGCAAAAGCAACAAGGCCTCGCACATCCACTGGATAAATGGCGATGTTTGCCCGATTGCAGGCGTCGATCACCGCCGTAACCTCAGAAGTTCGCTCCGGCGATAAAGGAAAACCGGCGCTCAGCAGGATGAGCGTTTTGCGTCCTGGCACCGAGGACATGTCTTTGGCGAGCGCTCGGAGCGCCAGCAACATGGTTTGCACACCAAATTCGGCTTCAGCGTTGGTGAACGTCGGGTAGGATGGCACGCCCGGCGGCGCCGCGGCAGAGGCGACTTGCACCGGATCGCTAGCGTTCGGCGATACTGACGAATTCTTGATTCCAGCTACGACCTTCTTGAGGCGATCCGTGTCAGTTGTAAAGTTCTGCGCGATCTGTAAGGTGCCGCCGAAGTTCACGATCGCCATCACGTGATTCGGGGCGGCATTCGCGTCGATGAATTTCGCGGCCGCTTGCCGCGCTTGAGCCTGGTCGCCGACATCCATGCTCGAGTTGTCGAAGAAAAGAAGCAGGTATCGCTTCTGCGCTGTCGCGGGCGACGCGTTTTCGTCTTCCAGGGCGAAACTCGTAATGGCCTGCTCTTTGTTGTCTTCCCACACCTTGAAATCCTTGGCGGTGAGGTCGCGAACGTAGTTCCCCTTCTTATCGGTGACGACGGTGTCGACCAGGACTAATCGCGTTTGCGCTTTGATGACGGCTGAAGCGTCCGCGGGAGCTGACGTCTCGGCCGGCTGTTGCGCCATCACGGGGACAGCGAGAAAGGGCGCACAGCACGCCATTACAACGAGCATCGTACGAAATGATCTCTCACCGAAATTCATAATTCACCTCCACGAACTCAGGGAATTCGCACCGCATCGTTCTCCGCCGAAAGCAATTGCGCCTCTGCGTCCCTTACTACCAGGCGTACCATGTATGTTCCCGGCTTTACGTCGAAGCTCGTACGCACGGTGATCCCCGATGCAAGTTTTCTTTCGAGCGTGTCATCCTTCAGTTTCATCGTGACCGTCTTGGCGATGCCCTGCACCAGATTGCCGTTTCCGTTGAACAAGGCCGAAACCACCGTCAGCTCGTTCTGGTTGCGCCCGTCGATTTTCCGCAAGCGAAGCCGCTTTACGTCGATGTGAGCCAATACTGTGAGCTTCGCGTCGACGTCGCTCGACTTAAAAAATTGCGTGTGCAAATCGACCGGAAGGCTGTGCAACTCCTCTTGAGAGAAAACGGCGTCCTCAATCTCCTGCTTTGCCTGTTGCGCCGGATCGGCCGCGCGCTTGGGCGCGTAGTAACCGCGCCGCGCCTGAATCACCAGCTTCTGCGGATTCTTGAGACTGACTTTTAGCGAATGGAAGCTGCCGTCGAGCTTGAGATTGGAAGGGGAAAACCCGAGAACGTAAGAATATTCCGGAGTTGAAGCCACACGGCGAAACCCTTCATCGAGATCGTTGTTGCTGTGAAAAAAGACGCCCCCGGTCGCCTCGGTGAAGATCAGCAGGATATCGGAATTCGCGGAAGCCTCGGACATTTCGTATTGCGGCTTGAACACCATCGATATCTGGCTGGGCGGCCCCGGGTTCGAGATATCACCACCCGGAGGGACCACATACAGCCCTCGCGCATCCAGTGCACCGATCACGATCTGCGATTTCACGGCCCGATCGATTGCCTGTTGGTACTCCACTTCCAGTTGGGGCGTCAGGAATCCAGGGGACACGAGCACGATGCTGCGCTGCCCCGGCGCGACCGACAAGCGGCGAATGACGTCGTTCACGACCGTTAACGCGAGATGGCTTTCGTGCAGTCCCTGATCCAAGGCCTGCCGCGCCGCGGCGTCAGCAACCTGCTGCGCTTGTGACACAAACCTGGTGTCGTTGTTGAACTCGCATACAAGAGCATCCGAGGTGGCTACGCTCAACGCCTGGGGATCATGCTGATTCTCGATCAGATCGCCCATGTAATAGCTGACGTTGAGACAGGGGCTCAGCCCGGAACTCGCAATCGGTTGCGGTTTCAAATCAAAGAGAGCCTGGTGCAGCTTGGCCTGGTCGTCCGTAAAGTCGAGCATGGTGCGCCCAGACGTCGTAAAGATCGCAACGCGATCGGTGGGCTTCATGGTCGCGAGATGATGGCTTGCCGCGTCACGCGCTCGGGTCAGATCGCCAAAGGTCAAGTGCACATCGTCAAACAAATACGCGATGTAACTGTCGGGTACAGCAACAGTAGCCGTGGGCGCATCGGTGGCGCTTCCCGGCGGTTGATTCAGATCTTCGGATTCGCTCTTGATTTTGGGCCGGACCCCGGCCTGCTCGGGCGAAAACTGCGATATTACCTGGGGCTTGCGATTGTCGAAGAGCAAGAAATCGTCTTTTTGCAGGTTCCCGATCGCCTGGCCCTTCGAATCCCGCACTACTACCCGTACCAGCACCAAATTGACATTCACGCGGAAGGTTGTGGGTTCGTCGTGAGTACTAATTTCTGATGTCGAAGCGTTCGTTTGCGCCCGGGTTGGAGTTGCCGCTGCCGGGGACGGCGCGGACGGCGCGTCCCCCTGCGCCACGGCCATCACTGTGCCGAGAAACAGGAGGCACAAGAGGACCGCTGCAAACCAGAGTGGAAAACGGGGGCGGAGGCGATAAAGTCGGGACGTTGCGCGATTCAAAGTGAACATCGGCCACACTGAAGACGGGTCACCGCAAGTCGAGAACATCAGGAGCACCGCCAGCTTGATGGCAGGGTAGCTGGCGGCAACAAGCCTATCCCCTTTCCCTAAAAAGCGCCAGCCCCGTCGCTTCAGCACCGAAACAAGGAAGGATTGGCAAAACCGCTCCGCAGAGCGTAGCAAAGTCGGCTGAAACAAGGGACTTAATCAATCGTCACCACCAGGCCGGGCAGCGGGCCAATCCCATACGGACAATCAAGCGATGTCCTTTCTCCCGTTCAGTATGGAATCGGGCGGTCCTTTTACCATCGTTCGGGTGGTCCCTTTGTGCCCTTCCAATTTCCCCCAGTAGCGACAGAATAGGCCTTCGGAAAGTGGAGTCCCCCAAACGAAAATGGATAATTTTCTAGCCTCCCCCGTTTCCGCCATCACCCTGCCACCTTTCACCCGCAAAGCAAGCGCTCGCACCGCGCTGGTCGGCTTACACGAGCCACACCGGGCGCTGCTGGCGGAGTGCTTTCGGCAATTCGGCATCGAGACCGTTAGCCTGAAGGACGACGCACCCGATCGTCTCAGCAAGGAGAAATTCGAAGGGTGCGTATTGGGTCTGAACGATAGCGCGGCCACCGTGATGGAAGCCGCGCGCAGCTCTCCCTCAAACAGCCGCTGCGTACTCTACGGCGTTGGCGGGAATGCGCAGGAAGCCATGCGCTATTCGAAGTTCGGAATCAATGCAATGTTCAATGAGCCCTTGGAGCGGCCGGCGGCGCTAAAGCTGATTCGCGCCACGCGGATGCTTGTGCTCCACGAGTTCCGGCGCTACGCCCGGATTCCAGTGATGACGGAAGTCTCGGTGATCGGCGATGGGCGGCGGGTCAGTACCGCCAGCATCGAGATGAGTTCCGGCGGCATGTCGGTGAAAAGCCCCGAAGACTTCTCGATCGGAACAAATGTGGAAGTTTCCTTCTCGCTGATGACCCTGCCACGGGTCATTCTCCGCGGCCAGGTCAGCTGGCGCAAACCAAAGTCGTTCGGTATTCGCTTCGATGCTACTGACGACCGGCGTCAGACGATTAAGCGGTGGCTCGAGTCGTATCTGGAGAACTAGAGGCTGTCTTTCCACACGCTACCCGGAATCCATAATCGGCGTACTGAAATTCAGGTGGAATACTCGATCTCGCGGAGCAGCGTGCCACTTTTATGAAGTGCCGCCACGATCCGCCACGCGATGCTTTGCGAGTTCCGTGCTTCGGCCCTTCAGGATTCCGCTCCTGGGACACCGAATAGTAATTCGGATCGTACCAATCGCTGCACCACTCGTGGACATTGTCTCCGATGTCATGCAACCCGAATGCGCTTGCGGCATACCGTCCGAGGGGTTCGGGTCCGGTCTGCCATCGCTTGGCATAGTCCGGCAAAGACTGCGGCGGTTCGTCTCCCCAGGGGAAGGTCTTTTGCTCTAAAGTCCCGCGCGCTGCCCTCTCCCATTCCGCTTCCGTCGGCAGCCGGAAAACTTTTCCCGTTTGCTGAGTGAGCCACTCGCAGTAGTGCCGTGCTTCGTGCCATGAGACCCCGGTTACCGGCTGTTCGGGATGAGAGAAGTTCGGGTCATTCCAGAATGGCGGTGGCTGAGCTGACGTGGCCCGCAAAAAACATGCGAACTCCGAGTTTGTAACTTGCGTCGCCCCAATCATGAATGAGTCGACCCACACCCGATGGACGGGCTTTTCGCAATCCTGCCCAGAGTTCGACCCCATCAAGAACCAACCCTCAGGAATTCGTACGATCTTCGGTTCGATTGCGGAGGAAGAAAGGGCGCTTTGGGAGGCGGAGGGCTTCATCACGTTGCCGAAACGACGCGGCGAATTTAAAGTTTACCAGCGCCGTACGTGGAGGATGTGGATGGCAGAAAAAAAGCTGCGGTTCAAAATTAAGCTGGAAGGCAAAGAAGGCAGTTCGGTCGCCGGACTGATTTTTCCCTTCGACATTGTGGAAACCTTCGGCACGAGGGCGCGAGTACCGGTGCGTGGCACGATCAACGGCTTCGGCTTCCGTTCGTCACTCATGCCTATGGGCGGCTGTCACATGATGGCGGTGAACAAGACCATGCGGGAAGGCGCGAAAGCCAAAGCCGGAGACGTCGTCGACGTCGTCATGGAGCGTGATAACGCAGAGCGAACTGTCGAGGCTCCGCCTGAGCTGAAGAAGGAATTGGTAAAGAGTAAGAAAGCCCAGGAACATTGGAATGCGCTCGCCTTTACCCACAAGAAAGAAATGGCCCGTTGGATTGTCAAAGCCAAACAGGAAGAAACGAAGAAGCGGCGATTGGGCAAAGTGATGAATGTCCTAAGAACGGGTGAGAAATGGACAGGATGAAGAATCGACCGTGGTAGCTGAGCTCTTCCAAACTATCTGCGCAAGCTCTGCACCACGTTGCTGACGTCATTTTCCTGAAAGAGCCGGATCCCTGAGATTCCGCTCGCTCCCGCTTCCAGGCAAGCGCCGGCATTCGCCAGCGTAACTCCTCCAAGAGCCAGCACCGGGATATTGGCTTTACACGCCCGCATCAGCGATTCGAGCCCGGCTGGATTGGACTCAGGTGCATCCTTTTTCCCAAAGACTGGAGCGAATACAGCGAAAGTGGCGCCCTTGACTGCGGCTTGGTCTACCTCCGCCGGCGAATGACAAGAAACTCCAATCAAGGGCGACCTGCCGCGAATGCCGTGGGAACGTCTCTGCCAGACCCGCTGGACGATTTCCGGTGAAATATCGCCGGAGCGAAGGTGAACCCCATCAGCTTCAGAGCAGAGTGCGATATCGGCGCGCGAGTTGATCAGAATTGCAGTCTTGAGTTCAGTATTGCCATTTTGCACTTTCCGCACGACTCTGACCGCTTCTAAAGCCAGAGACTCCAGTACTCGCGTCTCCAAATCTTTCTCGCGAAGTTGGATGTAATCGACCCCGGCGGTCGCTGCTTCCTCGATCTTTTCGAGCAGACTCCGGTAGCGCGAAGGCTCGTCCTGCGCGAATACTTTGCGGTCGGTGATGTAGTACAGGAGGCAGCGCTCAGCCATCGGCTTTCAGCTACCAGCTTAAACCCGGCAACTTAACTCGGGCTTGGATCATTGATCTGTGCGCGGAATTCAGGATAGGTGACTAAGAACCGCTGCTGGCGCTCCGTCGCTTTTCGAGTGCGTTGTAGATCGCCTGATCGGTGCAGACTTCGTAATAAACCCGATCGGTCCACCCCTGCACGGAAAAATCGGCAGCGTCGATACGTGGAATTCGGCTCTCTCGCACCACGATTTTGCGGAAGATATCGCGATCGACGGGGACCGTCGCGCTGAACAAGTGGTACTCGCCTTTGTCGGATGAGGCAAGATGCGCCGGCAGGCGCACACGCAGCGGTTCGAGTGTAATTTCCTGCTTCAGTTTCTTGAATGCAGCTTCATTCATACGAATGCCGCTCAGATTGAAACTCAGAGTGACATCCTCGGGGTTGCCATCGGCATCGACTTCTGCCGCCTGGAATACGTAGACATGGAATGGTCCCGCCTGTGGCTCCATGACCTTGCGCGCTCGCTTATTGCAAGCGGAGAGGCGGTCGCTTTCGTTGAGCGCCTCCGAGATCATGATCTGGTGGTCGCCGTCCATCAGGTACAGCGGCGCAGATTCCTGCAGCGTAATTCCGAGCCCCAGCTCGACCTGGGGAAGCCCGGAGCGTTGCATCAGTTCGTTGTATCCGCGGACAATTTCAATGATCTCGCGCGCCAGCACGCACATGCGGCTGACGGCCAGGCCCGGCTCGCCTTCCCTCTCCAGGATCGCCAGAATGATCGCGTCGCCTTCGAGGAAGACTTTCTTCGCGCCGTACTTCTCCAGCAGCTTATTCACCGGATCATAAAAATTTAGGCTGAAATACGATGCCGGGTTCAGCCCTTTCTCCATCATGAGCCGGGTCAAGCGGGTGGAGTCGCGCACATCGGCCTTCAAAACGACATGACGCAGAACACGGTCAGAATCTCCTGAACCCTGTTCTTCCGGGAGCAGGAATTCATAGAGCGTCCCATTCACCCGCGACAACTCCTGCAGGCGCTCGTTCGGGACGATGTTCACGGAATCGAGAGCGCCGTTCAACACCTCGAGCCGGCGCAGGTCGCGGTGATAGTGAAAAAAGTCCGCAAGGAATCGCGCCGCCACTTTGGCTCGTTCGGCTCCGCGGCAGGCGGCAACCTTGGCGACGGCCGCATACAGGTTATTGGGCGAAAGCTTGCCGTGTTCCTGGATCATGCGCTCGACGCGGTCGCATTCGGTGCGGTCGATCAGAGCGTTCTTCAACTGCTGCGGATTAATGCGCGGCGCGTACTCGCTCAGCAGTGGAACAACGTAGTACGAGGCAATGACGTTTTCCATCATGTGCTCGTCTTCGAGCAGCCGCACCCACTGCGCGAGGCGCTCCTGTTGGGCCAGCCCTTCCTCGGATTCTTCCGGAGTACCGCTTCCAACCAGAACGCGAGCGTTCTCCGGGACATTCATCCAGGAATCAATGTTTTCGGCCGTCACTTCCTCGCCATAGAGCGACCGCAAATATCCTGAAACGACCTCCCGCATCCGTCCGTAGCGGTCCGGATCGCGATCCCAGTTCCCAAGCATGACGTAGTGCTCGGAAAGCAGGTAGTCGTCTCGTCCGTCCTCGGAAAACAATAGCCGGTTGACGAACAACGGGTAGGTAAAGTAAACGCCCGCGTTTGTTTCCTCGCCGAAAAGCGAGCGCCGCGTGCGGGAGAGCGAGCTCTTCTCGACTTCGCGCAGGGTTTCAAAGATTTCCTGGCCGGTTTTGCGGAGAATAATCTTTTTGCGTACCTGAAAAGTGGCCAGGCGCTCGCGATATTCGTGCGCTTTCTGCTGGCGCATGTTGTCGTAATTTTTGAGCAACACGCGGCACCGCTCAAGAACTTGCGCGAACTGCAAATTCATTTCTGAGCGCAGGAACTTGGTTACCGCCAGCCGGCCCAGAATGTCGATAGCCAGCTTGTATTCTTTTTTCGCACGATTCAGCGACGCCACCTGCAACTCAGTCAGCAAAGTTTTCCAGCCAGATGGATCCGCCTTGGGCCGGGTCTTTCCCGCCAAATTGCGCATCCATGAGGGGCCGGGGGTGGCGGATGGCGCCTCGGCGGCCAGTAAGCCCTCCAGATCGCCGTGACGGGCGATCATACGAGCAATATGGGCGCGAGCCACCTCAGTGAATCGAGGGCTCAGAATCACATCATGGCGCAGGTTATCAACGCCGACAGCAAGGCCTTCCAGAGAGACGAACGGCGTGGAGGCAGCCAAGCTTGGTGGCGCAGGAGTATCCGGCGCCCCACCCAATCGAAAGATGGGAATTCTCGGCATTCGAATGCGGGTTCCGTTCGGAAGTTGCTGATTCCAAACGTATAGTTGAGGCTAGCACGGGGGCAGGCCAGGCTAAAGTTACCTAGGTTACCGCACTTGCGGGAGATTTAAACGGCAGCGGCTATTGTTGGCTTTTGGCGCGTGCGGCTTCGAATTCGTCACCATGCTGCCAGCCAATCAGCTTGGGCAGGCTGGCGGCCTCCCATCCTAGTGCGAAGCCAAAGCGGGCCATGGCGGAATCGCCGACGAAATCCATCTCAGGATGGTATTCATCGCTGGGCTGGTGATAATGCTTCTCAACGTACTCGTGCTCCTGGTCGATGCCCCATGACTCGGGATGGCCTTTGTACTTCATCCCTTCATTGATCGAGAAGGCGGGAACGCCAACCCGCGCCAGGCTGAAATGGTCGGAGCGATAGAAGTGACCGGCTTCCGGGCGCGCGTCAGGGCGGATCGCAAGGCGGAAGTCCTTGGCCATCGCCTCTACTTCGGGGTAGAACGTGGTGCGCTCGGCGCCGGAGACTTCCACCTCTTCCGGTGCACCCAGAGGCTTGACGTCGTCGTAGTTCAGGTCGAGTGTGATCTTTCCAGCTGAAACTGGGGGGTGCTTAGCCAAGTACTCCGAACCGAGTAGCCCCTGTTCCTCAGCCGTGACCGCCGCAAAAAGAATAGAGCGGCGCGGCCGGCCGGCAGCGGCCCCGAAGGCTCGGGCGACCTCAAGCAGAATGCCGCATCCGGTGGCGTTGTCGTTAGCACCGTTAAAAATATTGTCCCCAGGCATATCCGGACGAATTCCGAAGTGATCGTAATGCGCGGTATAGAGGACAGCTTCGTCGGCAACCTTGTGATCCGACCCCGGCAAGATCGCGACAACGTTGTTCGATTCGAAATTCCGAATCTTGCTGACCATGTGCGCCTTCAGGCGTGCACCCATGCTGACGGGACGAAAGTCTTTCGACTCAGCATCCTGCAGCATCTTGTCCAGGCTCATGCCGGAAGCCGCAGCTAAGTGGCTGGCAACGTCCGATTGAATCCATCCCGCGACTTTCAGAGCTGCGCCTTCGACTTTCAGGCTGGCTTTTTCGCCCGAGTTCGAATTGCGTACGACTTCCCACGGGTAGCTGGCCATTTGCGCCTGATGAACGAGAATCACGCCTACGGCCCCTTTGCGCGATGCCTCTTCGTACTTGTAGGTCCACCGGCCGTAGTATGTGAGGGCCTTGCCTTTGAAGAACTTCGGGTCATCGGAGGGTGGCTCATTGACCAGCATCAGCAGGATCTTGCCGCGCACGTCAGTTCCCTTGTAGTCGTCCCAGTTATATTCAGGAGCCTCGATTCCGTAACCCACGTAGACGATTTCCGCATCGACATCCGATTGCGGTTGCTGCGTATGGTCGTAGGCAACGTACTCGTCTAGCGGCTTGAGGTTCATCGTCTCGCCACGTTTCGGAACGATAGCAAGCTGGGTCTCCGGAAGCGTGGTAATGCCGACGAGCGGAACCTTCTGCATAAATGTTCCGTGATCACCGGCAGGTTTCAGACCGAATTCGGCAAATTGCGTTGCGATGTACTCCGCGGCAATGTCGCCCCCCCGCTGCCCCGTGCCCCGGCCTTCCAGCAGGTCGTGAGACAAGTAGCGGACGTGCCAGCGAATGTGGTCGGGCGTGATGGTTTCAAGGGCCGCAAAGGCAGTGCTGGGAAGGTGTACCGTCGCCGTTTCGTGCTTCGCTTTTGCGGGGGGCAAAGGAGCAGGCGACGCGCCTTCCGCCCATAAGCGCAGGCATGCTATGAGGCAAGCGCAGATTATTCTCCTGATTCGTTGCATCTACGGTCCCTCAAGTAACCGAAACAAGCCGGGCGGGTCAAGCGTTCTGATTGATTTGAAATCTAGCAAGATTGTAACGGAGTGCGCGATTTCAGCGGGAGAAATGCGCCTTCCATGAGGGCACGAGAGTGCAATCACCAAGGCTGCATCGGTCCATCAGGCCCTGTCCGAAGGTGCAACTCGGGATCCTTCCCCGGATTTCAAAACGTCGGACGAAGGTGTCCGACGTGCAAAACAACGCATTGATTGCTCAGAGCCGCCAAACTGGCGGCCTAGTTCTTCGACCCTCAACCAGCGCGGAAATCCCGAACTTCTTCACCTTGCTTGAACACCGCCGCGGGCGCCGATTTACCGGCATCGGCCATTTTGCGGTTGATTTGCTCAAAATCGGCCTTAACCCAGCCCACGCTCGAAACCTCGATTTCACCGTCTTGAGCAATCCAGAAGACGGTGGGAACGTTGGTGAGGCCATAGGCGTTCGAGACCGGATACTGGCCGATCGCGTCGAGCAGAACCGGAAAGGTCACACCGAAATCCTTGTTGAAGGCCGCAGTTTCGGCAGCGTCATTCTGGGAAACCCCTAAGAGGCTGACGCCGCTTTTGCCATACGCTTTGTACAGCCGTTGAAGAAACGGAAAGGCATATTGGCATGTCGGGCACGAAACCTTGAAGAACGCTAGGACGACGGGGCCGTGGGACAACGCTTCGGCCAACGAAAAAGTTGTGCCATCGAGTGTTTTCAAACTAAAGTCGGGCGCTTTTATACCGGTCGCGAGTGCAGTCATCTTTTCCCTTCCCATTCTTGCTCATTTGTTCCGCTGCGGACCTAGCTAACAATTCGTTTAACTCATTTGATGATTGATAGACCAAAAGGGATGAAGAATGAGCACCCGTGTGCAGATCAACTCCGCCGCTCGAGCACTCTGGTTCAGCACTATGGTTCGCAATCAATTACTTGGCTTTTCCGTGCCTCGGCCGCTCTTCCATTAGTCCTTCCTTTCGAAGGATTTTCCGGGCAAGCCCAGTCAGCGGAAGTTTGTGTACGTTCCGTCTTTCGATCCATTTTCCGGAAGCATGAGAAGCATGATCTGTTGGTTGATACCACACCCTAACTTGATAGTCCGTCACGGTGATGGAGTGACGAACAACCAGTGCTGGCTCACCGCAATCTCCCGGAGGCGCGATCTCAGGTAATTCCCACATGCCAGCCATAAGACTCGTATTTGATGGCCTCTGAACCATGAAAACTGCTCCGTTTCTAAGATCAAGCGCGTAGTCGACCTCCCGTTTTCTTTGGGATGATTTCCTCAAGTCGCCTCTAAGCTCCCCTCGCGTACGGCACAGATCGGTGACCGGACACATCAGGCAGGCAGGAGCACGCGGTGTGCAGACTGTGGCCCCCAGCTCCATCATTGCCTGATTGAAGTCTCCAGGCCGGTTCCGGTAAAGCATGCCTTCCGCAGTAGCCCAGACCTCTTGCCCCGCCAATACCTTCCCGGCGAGCCTCCGTAACACTCGTTCTACGTTTCCATCCACGACTGCGATGGCTTCTCCAAACGCGATACTGGCAATCGCAGCAGCAGTGTAACGGCCAATGCCAGGAAGTTCGCGCCACTCGCTGGAAGTGCGCGGAAAAACGCCGCCCAACTCACCTGCAATCACCTTTGCTGCCGCTTGGAGCATCCGGGCGCGGCGGTAGTATCCTAGGCCACTCCAGGCTGCGAGAACCGAAGACTCGCGTGCTGCGGCGAGTTTCTGCACGGTCGGGAACAGCCGAAGGAATTCGTGGTAGTGCACGATCACAGCGGCGACTCGAGTTTGTTGCAACATGATCTCGGAAACCCAGATGTTGTAGGGATCGCTTGTCGCGCGCCAGGGCAAGTCACGGGCGTGCGCGTCGTACCAATCCAGCAGCAGCGCTTGAAATCGCTTCGTCTGAGCCTTACCGGAACTTCTTCGAGTGACCATGCGGGGAAGACCAGCATTCTAGCGTGATTGACCGGGCCACGCCGGTCGAAGTTTGGGGCCAGAGCATTACCCGAACCATTGACCCTGCCACAAGCTGCAAGGAATAATGGGAAACTTGGTAACGCAACACCGCATGAGAACGACTCACGGCTGAGAATCTTGAGGAGCAGAATGAACGACTTCAACCGCAAGGTGGATGACGCGTCGGCTCGGGTAAGTCAGACGATCAACGATGCCGTCGATCGTTTGGAGAAAGAAATCCCGGAGCTGATCAAATATCTGAACGACGACATCGTTCCGGCAGTACGAACGCACTCCAGCAAAGCCCTGCGAACGGCATCGCAGAAATTGGCGGAGTTTGCCGACTACATGGAGCAGCACCAGCCACCCAAGCCTTGAACCTCTGCACATCTTTGGCGGTTCCGGCGCGGCATTCGTCGACGTTGCCATGATCCTGATCCTCCTCTTGTTGATCGCGCTGTTGAGTTCGTGCGGACATCCCAAGCAGGCGCGTGTGAACGTTCCTCCACCGCCGCCGAGCTCTACGGGAGAATTGCCTCCAGCCCAGCCTTCTCCGAAGTCGGCACCGAATGCAGAATCTCCAACTCCTGCGAAACCGGACGAGGATGCTGATCTCGCCGAGCCGTCCATTCCGCCCGATGCCGAACCGATCGTCACCGAGACCGGGCTCGCCAGCTGGTACGGACCTCCCTATCACAACCGGCGCGGCTCCAACGGGGAGGTTTATAACATGCACGCGATGACAGCCGCGCACCGCACCTTTCCGCTGGGCTCGATTGTGCGGGTCACGAACGTTAAGACAGGAAGTCACACCCTGGTGCGCATAACCGATCGGGGACCATTCATCCCGGGCAGGATTCTGGATCTTTCACTCGCGGCCGCGCGCAGGGTGGATGTCTGGCAGCCCGGAGTGGCTCAAGTCAAAGTGGAGTTGATGCAAGCGCCAGCCCCCTTCGATTCTGGTGGAAAATGGGCGGTGCAGATCGGTGGATTTCGCGACGAGGATGTGATGACTCGGCTCGCGGATCACCTCACTCATCGTTATCACACCGCGAATGTACTGCATTTCAAGAGTCCCGCGGGAGACTGGTGGATTCGCGTGCGAGTGCTCGACGATGACCATGAGCGGGCAAAGAAGCTTGCCGCTGAAACTGAGACGACAGAAGGGGCAGTATTTCTGGTGAGGTTAGATTGAGTCTGGCCGCTATAGCTATCCGCCCGGGCCATCATTCGTGAAGTATTGTTCCAATGACTCAAGCTCGCGGCTGAGATCGTCAACCCGCCACTCGAGAAGATTCCTTATCGACAAAATTCCAAGCAGCTTGCCGCGGTCGTCAGCCACAGGGAGGTGGCGGAAATGACGCTCCAGCATAGTGGTCAGAGCTTCGCCTGGACCGGTGCCGCGTGTCGCCATTTCGACTGGAGTCGTCATCAGGTCGCGGACGTAAGTCGTCTTCGGATCGAGGCGGCTGAGGGAGAGTTTGCGAAGTACATCGCGCTCGGTGAAGATGCCGGCAACGTGAAAGTCGCCATCAACCACGGCCACGGCGCCGACATGGTGATCCAGCATCTTGTGGATGGCGTCGGCAACCGTCGAGTCCAGCCCGACTGCCGCAATCTCCCGGTCGCAAAGCTCCAAAACACTCATAAGCGCCTCCACCAGTGTGAGATGGGCACCCCAGGTCTCCGCTCCGATCAAGTGGATTGAGGCATTATGCTCAAGGCTGAAGGGATGTCAAGAGATTTCCGGGGCTTTGTGCGGAAAACCCGCGCGTTGCCCGGAGCCGATGATGGCGTCGGCCTCAATTTCAACCAGAATCTCCGGAGATATAAGCGCGCTGACCTGAACCATCGATGTCGCCGGGCGAATATCGCGAAAGAATTGTCCGTGGGCACGGCCAACCTTCTCCCATTCCGCGATGTTGGTGACATACATCCTGGTACGCACGACGTCGTTCATGCTGGCGCCTGCTTTTTGCAAAGCGCTCTCAATATTCCGCAAGCTTTGCACCGCCTGGGCATACACATCGTCGACCCCGACGATCTTGCCGTCTGGTCCTGTGGCCGTTGTACCGGATACATGAACATAGTGTCCGACCTTAACGGCCCGGGAATATCCGACTACAGGTTCCCAAGTAGTACCGCTCGCGAAGTTCTGGCGCTCCATTCCGTCTTCCTCCGCTAACCATTTTACCGACAAGCATTGCGGAAGGCTCCGGCCTTGTCCGAATCGATGGAAAGCTGCCGTTAGTGGGATTCCTTCCATTGGCAGCGGAATGCCGCAAGTGCCAATAACTGCTCATTACAACTCAAACGCGCAAGACGTCGTCCAATCAATCGAGAAATTGAATGCCGTGTATAAACAAAAGTCACTTGCGTAGATCTAGAAAAGTGCGATATGTAAATGCGCAAGACGCTGAAATTCGCGCTGTGGGCGCGGGGTTCAGGGGGCCCAAACGATGATTCCGGAATCGCATCCATTGCGGCGGTTGTTCGAGGACCTGGTGGGAAGGCACTACGCGCACGAGATTGGAATTCGCGACCCGCAAGTTGTCGCGTATGTTTCGCATCTGCTGGCGGAGTTCTGCGACACCAACCAGCTTTATAAAGTCCGCACCAGCTCAAACCGTCCGCTCGATGATGTGGGCGAGATGCTGCTCGAATCCGACCCGGTGTATGGCCCCGCCCCTTCCTTCGACCGAGAACGCCAGGTGCGCAAGCATATTGGCGATTACACTTTGTTCTTCGCCGGGATGTTCCCTGAGAGCATCAATCATTTCCGGTTGCGCCGGCATCGTCTGGAAAATTTCGTCGAGTGGATCAAGGCCGGAAAAGAAAGCTACTACATCGTCTCCAAGTTCGAGCATTTCGAATACGCAAAGGTCGCGCCCATGTTCGCAACCCTATCGCGCAATTTCGAGCAGTGCGTTTACGGATTGAATATGGTCAAAAACGATTTGGAAGAGATGCAGCATCCGATTACGCGCCGCGCAGAAGACCACATTATGTAGTTTCCTTGAAGATGAACGGCGTTCGATCCGTGGGCCTACTCCTTCGTCGAAACAGGCTTCTGATAGAAACTCAACGCCACGCTCCCCTGGTCCAGCTTTCGAAACCTGCGCAAACTCCCGAACTGTTCTCCCGGATCAAATTTTTTCTCGTGTTCGGCGATCACCGTGGACTCTTCCGAAGTCACCTCATACTCAGAAAGAGCCCGAAGCGTGTCGCGATACGCATCCTTCATTTGATAAGGCGGATCGATAAAAACGATGTCGGCCACAATATGCTCCTTCTCAATCCGGCGAATGGCGCCAGGTAAACGATCTCTGAAAAGCTGAAAGCCTTCTGTGATCCCGAGCGCTTCGAGGTTGGAGCGAATGACGGTCGCAGCCGCTGCAGACGATTCGACGAAATAAACTTGTTTGGCCCCACGGCTCAGCGCTTCAATGCCGATCGCGCCAGTTCCCGCGAATAAATCGAGCCAGGTAGTATCCCGCAGAGCTTCAGGATTTCCCGCCGTCAATACGTTAAAGAGCGTTTCCCGCAGGCGGTCCGAGGTCGGACGGATATCCATGCCGCGCAGCGACCGCAACGTACGGCTCCGGTATTTACCTGAGATAACACGCATTCCTTGCACTTCCAGTATCCCGGTTTTCGGCTTCGAACATGTAGAATAAGCGCAACGATCCTATGCGAAGCTGGTCGATTCCGGCGGGACGATTATTTGGCGTCGACGTGCGCCTGCATCTGACTTTCTTTCTGCTCCCGTTGTTTATCTACTGGACGGAATACTACGCTAACAATCGTTCTGCCAATGCGGGACGCGATCTCGCTTTGACCGGCATCATTTTCCTTTGTGTCGGGGCGCACGAGTTAGGACACGTTCTCGTGGCACGGCGTTTTGGACTGACGGCGAAGGCGGTGATCCTTTTGCCGCTGACCGGGGTAACGCTCTACGAGGAACCGCGAACTGAAAAGCAGGCGCAAGGCAAAGTATGGAACCGGGAGATTCGGCTCGCACTCGTCGGACCGTTGGTGAATGCTTTCATAGCTCTTCTCGCTGCGGGCCTGATTTCCCTTGCAGCCCCGCAAGTCGAGCTCTGGAAGTGGCCTTTGCTCACGGCGCGCAATCTGCCGCGAAGCGTCGTAGGTGCAAATTTTTATCTTGCGATCCTCAACCTGATGCCCGCCTACCCTATGGACGGCGGCCGTATTTTGCGTGCGATTTTTACCCGCACGACGGATCAGCATTCCGCGACGCGCCGGGCGGTTTCCATCAGCAACGCCATTGCCATGGTTCTGATGATTGCCGGCTTGTTCAGCGACAGCTGGCTCACCATGATTGGAGTCATTGTCTTCTCGGCCGCTCAACTCGAAGAACGGGCACTGCTTTTCCAATCTGTTCTCGACAATGTGAGCCTGGAAGAAGTGATGCTCACCGATTTCGCCACCCTGTCTCCGGCCGATACTCTAGAAGACGCCCTGGACAAGGCGGTGCATTGCCTTCAAGATGATTTTCCAGTGATTCGCGGCAGCGATATGGTCGGAGTGATTTCCAAGCAACGTATCCTCGACGCGCTGCGCGCAGAGGGAAATGGCTACGTCCAGGCCGTGATGAATAAGATCTTCGAAGTTTCGCTGCGGCACGACACGCTCGCATCGGCGTTTCGAAAGCTTACTTCACGCAGTTCCAGCATCATTCCGGTAGTTGAAGATCAGCGACTAGTCGGGATTGTTACCCTCCAAAATCTCATGCACTCCATGGCCCTGCTCGCCGAAAGCCGCAAGCTACGGCGGGATGAAGCAGAGTAGACAGCAGAGTACGCCGGCCAACTTGATTGAGGCGGGCCAATTTAGAACAGTCTGACGGCTTTGGCGGTTTTCACTGCCGGAACCCTACGTAATTTTTCGAGCACTTGTTCGGACACGAGCCCGTCCACGTGCACGACGGCAATCGCTTCCCGGGGCTGCCCCGGTTCTTCCGCGCCGCTTCGCCGGCCCAGGGAAAAATCCGCGATGTTGATGGACTCCTCACCCAGAATTGTCCCCACGTTCCCGATCACGCCCGGAACGTCGCGGTTCCGCATGTAGATCAGATTGCGCTCCAGTGGCGCTTCCACGTCGATGCCGTCTACGTGGAGCAACCGCGAAAGGTGGCCGTGCAGTACAGCTCCTTTTGCCAGATGCTCTGCCCCCAAGCTTTTGAGATAAATCGAGAGAACGCTCCCTGCACCTCCAGTAGAGGCCTTCGCCTTGTGTGACTCCTGCACACGAAGGCCGCGTGCGTCGGCGATGGAGGCTGCATTGACCAGGTTGGCTTTCTCTTCCAATGCCTGGTTGAGAATGCTTTTGATCGCAGCATTTCGAATGAGTTCGGTCTTCCATTCCGCGATGTGACCGCCGTACCGAATTGCGATCTCTTCGATGCCGCCTTCGGAAATCTGCGCCAGGAATGCACCGAGCCGCTCCGCCAGTACGATGTAAGGCTGCATCTGGGCATATTCTTCTGCCGACACAGACGGAACGTTGACCGCGTTTTGAATGACACCACGTTTTAGAAACTCTTTAACTTGCTGCGCAATCTGAATTCCCACGGCCTCTTGCGCCTCATGCGTCGACCCGCCTACATGCGGAGTCAGGACTACATTCTCGAGAGCAAGAAGAGGCGAGTTCCTGGGAGGCTCCTCAGCGAATACGTCGATTGCGGCCGCTGCGACTCGGCCTTCCTTCAACGCCGAGGCAAGATCCGGTTCGTTCACCAGCTCTCCACGGGCACAATTAACCAGTCGCACTCCCTTCTTCATTTTCGCGATTGTCGCCGTGTTAATCATGCCAGTGGTCTGCGGCGTGAGCCCCACGTGCAGGGAGATGTAATCCGCCGCTGCGTACAAGTCGTCCAATCCGACCAGCAGGATGCCCTGCTCCTTGGCAACAGCAACCGAGACAAACGGATCGTGAGCTATAAGGGCCATACCGAACGCCCTTGCTCGGTGGGCGACTTCCATTCCGATCCGCCCCAGGCCGATCACCCCGAGAGTCTTTCCGCGAAGTTCCGTTCCCTGCAGCGATTTCTTTTCCCATTTGCCCGCATGCATCAGGGCGTCGGCACGGCACAGATGTCGGGCCATCGCCAGCATCATGCCAAGCGTCTGCTCCGCTACGGCCACCGCGTTCGCCCCGGGCGTATTCATGACGGCGATGCCTTTTCGAGTGGCAGCTTCCAAATCAATGTTGTCCACACCAACCCCTGCCCGGCCCACCACTCTTAACTTTTGAGCGTGCTCCAGCAGTTTGGCGTCAACCTGAACCGCCGAGCGTACGATCAGCGCGTCGGCTGTTTCCAGATGCTCGGGCAGGCTGCCAGCGACCTGATCGGCACTCAGCACCGTCCAGCCAGGTTCTTCGAGCTGTGCGATTGCCGATGCCGATACTTTCTCTGCGACGATGATCTTCACCAGGAGACTTCCTCCAGTACGCTTTGCATCAACGAATCTTTGACGTCAAATTGACCAACTGCTGACATTCCTGCCGCGCAAGATTCTTACACTCGCAGTATCGTCCGTCTCTAGGAGAACAGTGTATGAAGACTCTAAGAACTGCGATTCTCCCGGCGTTGATCCTTGCCACGGTGGCATGCGGCTATAGCTCGAAAATGTCTGCCCCGGTACCGGGAACCATGCCCACGATCACACAACTGAGTCCGACGTCGACCCGAGCGGGGAGCGCAGCTTTTACGCTGACCATTAACGGCTCGAACTTCATGAATACCGCTGTGGTCAACTGGAACCAGCAGGCGCAACCGGCGGCCAGTACAACATTCGTGAGTGCCGGCCAACTCACGCTGGCGGTTCCGGCTTCCGCGATTGCGACGGCCGGCACGATACAGATTTCGGTCACAAATCCCGCGACCCAGGGGACGGGTCAATACGGAAGTGGCGGCACAACGGCAGTAACGTCGACTTCCGTGAATTTCACGATCAATTAGAACAGTTGTGGGCGCCACTCATGCGCCCACAAGCTGATCCCTGCCAGACTGCGCTCGCGCGTAAACATGCTGAGCCGCCTGGACCGCCGCCCCATACTCAACCGAGTTGCCTGTAACCCGCGCCAGCACGTGCTCCAGCGCGCCCAGGATGCCGATGGTATCGAGGTAGTCGTAATAGCCGATGTGAGCGATGCGGAATAGCTTTCCCTTCATCTCACCCTGACCGTTGGCAACAACCGCGTCAAAAGACTCGCGGAACTCCTTCACTATCTTTCCCGAGTCAACACCATCGGGCGCAGTGATCGCCGTCAGTGCGGCTGCAGGAGCCGCAGCATAGAGCTGTAATCCTAATGCGCGCGCACCTGCGCGTGTCATCTCGGCACAGAGTTCGGCATTGTTCACCAACTCCTCCCGTCCTTTCGCCAGATTGCCACTACCCATCGAGCGCACAAAGTCCAGTGCCGCTCCGAGCGCCGCGATCAGCGACGTGGCCGGTGTATACGCGGTTTCGCCCTTCGCCGCAGATTTTCGCTCTTTCCGAAGGTCGAAATAGTACCGCGGCGACCGGGTCGTATCCATCCGCTTCCATGCGCGCTCGCTCACGGCGCAATATGCAAGGCCAGGCGGCATCATAAGCGCCTTCTGCGATCCGCCGATGATGAAATCGACGCCCCAGGCGTCGACGTCGAGATGGGTGGTGCCGAGTCCTGTGATCGCATCCACCACCAGCAGCGTATCGTCGCCCGCCGCGCGGACAATCTTGGCAATACCTTGCACATCATGCCGAGCGCCTGTGGAACTCTCGGTCGCCTGCACAAATACGGCACGCACGGCCGGCGTAATCTTGGAGCGGACCGCATCCAGCGAGAAAGTCTCGCCGTACGGAGCGCTCAACACATCGACATCACACCCGAATGCCTTGCCCAGCCCTGTCCATCGCTCCCCGAACTTTCCGGCGGTTAAAACGAGAACTTTATCGCCTGGCGACGTGAGGTTCGAAACCGACGCTTCCATTACTCCAGTGCCGGAGCAAGCCAGCACCAGCACATCATTGCCCGTGCCGACAAACTCCTTCATGTCGGCCAACACTCGCTGAAACAGCGCCTTGAAATCCGCGGTTCGATGATGGGCTGTGAAGGCAGCCATCGCGCTCTGAGCAGCCGGTAGCAGCGGGGTAGGCCCCGGAGTAAAAAGACGGTTCTTATGCAACATAGTGTGGATTCCTTAAGAATGAATTGGCTAACCAGTTTACAGGATGAGAAGCATTATCCTCGCGAATCCCTATACCACTGTGCGCGTTTGCATCCGTCTATAATCCATTCATGCCTCTAGTTGATCAGATTCAAAAAGACATTGTTGCAGCCATGAAGTCGAAAGATGAAGCGCGGCTTTCCACGCTCCGCATGGTAAAAAGCGCATTGCAATTGCGCAGCGTCGAAAAAATGGCTCCTTTGGACGACAAGGAATCGCAGACCGTTCTGTCCACGCTGATCAAGCAGCGCAAAGAGTCGATCGAACAATTCACGAAGGGCGGACGCCAGGAGATGGCGGACAAGGAAGCGGCCGAGATCGTGGTGATCGAATCCTATCTTCCGACGGCGGCCAGTGAAGCGGATGTGGTCGCAGGAGTAAAGGCGGTTATCGCCGAGATGGGATCGCCCACGATGAAGGAAATGGGTACTGTCATGAAGACGGCAATGGCTCGCTTCCAGGGCGCGGACATGCGAGTCGACGGTAAATTGGTCAGCGAGATCGTTAAGAAAGAATTGTCTGGCAAATAACGGGTGGCTCTACAGCACTAAGACCTATCGGTGCCTGCGCGCTGCCACCCGACGCTGAGTTGCAGCAACTCCCCCGGGACCGGTACCAGTGGGCGGTTTGCGCAATCCATCAAGCAACTCCTTCAGAACGGTCGCATTGTTGCGGGCTTCGTTTTTCGATGCGAAAAGGAGCGTCAGACGTTTCCTCTTATGGGCCAACTCATAAACACGTCGCAGCGGCTCTTGCGCATCAGGGTGAGTTAGTTCTTTGAGATATTTGGTCCGAAAGCTGGCCCATTCGTCCGGCTGACTGTGATACCACCGGCGGAGATCGTCAGAGGGCGCAAGATCTCGCAACCACTCATCGATTGCGGCGCGTTCCTTGGTGACACCCCGCGGCCATAGGCGATCCACCAGCACGCGCACCCCGTCCGCCTTCGAAGCGGGCTCATAAACGCGTTTGATCACGACCGACATGGAAGAGATGCTTGCTCTATCATTGTAAAACTGTTGCAGGGTCTGGATGAGCGCTGTGAGCGGATTTTCGGAGGGACGACTTGCGCCGACCGGGAAGAATTGTTATGACCGCCATTGCGGTGGCGGTAGTGGGAGCGGCTTTTTTTTCGGGTTGCGATGTGGAACGTCGAAAATCCGACGCCGAACTTGGATTGAATGAACAGCAAGCGGCAGGCCGGAAGATCTACGATCACTATTGTGACCGCTGCCACGAGCCCTACTCCACGCGGGGGAAGAAAGGCCCGGGTCTAAAAGGGGTTTTTCAGCACAAATACCTTCCTCTGAGCGGATTGCCTGCGAACGACGAACGGGTCACCGATATCATTCGATTGGGAAGGAGTGACATGCCCTCGTACAGTCAGACTCTAAGCCAGCAGGAAATTCAGGACCTTCTGGCCTACTTGCACACTTTGTGAGCAGAAGCAGGGGAACGTGCCAACTAGATTTCGGGCACAAGCTTCTGGCCGGGTACTTCACGAATGAGCAGCGTATCCAAATCGGAATTGTTCCGCGAACTGCCAGCGGTAGATGACCTGCTGCGCCGCAGCGATATTGCCGCATTGGCGGCGCAGCACGGGCTAGCACTTGTTACCGACGCTTGCCGAGCGACCTTGGCGGATCTACGCCGGGAAATCGGCGCCGGCAGGATCGAGTCCCGCACTTTGCAACTTGCGCTTGAGGGTCTGACCGGAGCCATTGAGTCGCGCCTGCGTCACGCGACAGCCTCATCGCTGAGGAGCCTTATCAATGCAACGGGCGTAATTCTTCACACTAACCTTGGGCGTGCGCCCCTGTCCCCAAGTGTCCTGGAGTTTGTTGCGGCAACGGCCAGCCAGTATTCGAATCTTGAATACGATATCGATGGGGGCGAGCGTGGCAAGCGCGATGTGCACGTGCAGCGACTATTCCAAAAATTGCTGCACGAATCGGGCGCTGGAGAAAGGTCCCCTGAAACTGGGACACAAACGCCGATGCCTGCGAACTCCGCGACCTCAACCATCGTCGTGAACAATAACGCTGCGGCGGTTTTACTCGCGCTAAACACGCTTGCGGATGGTGGCGAGGTCATCGTATCCCGCGGAGAGCTTGTCGAGATCGGCGGATCGTTCCGCATCCCCGACGTCATGGCCAAATCGGGAGCCGTTTTGAAGGAAGTCGGCACCACCAATCGGACTCGCGTCTCCGATTACGAAAACGCAATCAACGAGCGCACGCGCCTGCTGCTCCGTGTTCACCGATCCAATTTCGAAATTAGCGGCTTCACCGAGCAGCCCTCCATCGCGGAACTGGTGGAATTATCTCGCCGGCGTCATCTGCCCTTGATGGAAGACCTCGGCAGTGGTGCGCTCGTCGATCTCGCGAGTTTCGGCGTTTCCGGCGAGCCGAACGTGCTCGACAGTCTCCGCTCTGGTGTCAACATCGTGACTTATAGCGGTGACAAACTGCTTGGCGGGCCGCAGTCCGGTATCATCAGCGGCGACTCCGCTCTTTTGGCGCGGATGCGATCCAATTCGCTGTTTCGTGCCTTGCGCGTTGATAAGCTCACCTACGCCGCTCTGGAGGGAACACTTCTGGCGTATGTGAAGCACGACTACGATTCGATTCCGATTTTGAAAATGATGCAGACGAACCGGGAGGAGATCTCGGCGCGCGCCGAGAGGCTGGTGGCGCAGGTGCAATTTCCGAACCTGAAAGCACAGGCGGTGGACGGCGAATCAGTCATTGGTGGCGGCGCCGCCCCGTCCGCCGTCTTGCCAACGCGGCTCGTAGCTCTGACTTCTGATCGTTTGAGCGCAAGCGAGCTGGAGTCGCGCCTCCGCGCTTCGACTCCGCCGGTTGTTAGCCGAGTCGAGGATGGCCGTGTCTTGCTGGATCCGCGCACCGTTTTCCCGGAGCAGGATGTACTCCTGGTCGCCGTTCTCAGAGCGATCGGGAGTTGAGAAGGCTCTAACGGCGAAAGGCACGATCTTTGGCTCCAGCCGGACACGCGGAGGCCGCTTCAACGTCTTCTCCACGGTACGCAAATCTTGGCCACGCTATACACGATCGGACATTCCACTCGCACGCTCGACGAGCTGATCCTCGCGCTACGCTCTCATAAAATTCAGAGTCTTGTGGATATTCGTGCCTTCCCACTGTCGCGCAGGTTCCCGCACTTCAATCGCGAGTCTCTCGAGAAGAGTTTGCCGAACGCGGGAATTGGATACTCGTGGATGAAGGGTCTCGGCGGATATCGGAAGAAGAGTATGGAAGAATCCCCGAACGTCGCTTTGCGAAACCAGAGTTTCCGTAATTATGCGGATTACATGCTGACGCCCGAGTTCGAAGGTGCAGTTACAGATTTGGTGGCGCTTGCCGAACGCTCGCCCACGGCTTATATGTGCGCAGAGAGGGTATATTTTCGATGCCATCGTATGCTGGTTTCAGATTGGCTTGTGGCGCATGGGCATGAGGTACTCCACATCGACGCAGAAGGGCCGGCGCGTTCGCACCAACTTATGCCAGAGGTGGATATGGTGGAAGGAAAGCTGATCTACCGCGGGGACCGGCTCTTCTAAGGCTAATGTGCTCCGGGCGTCGATGGTTCTCCGACGACGTTGCCATAGGGTAGTATCAGACCCTTCATGATCGTTGGCACCGGTATTGACATCACCGAGGTTCCGCGCATCGCTCAGTCCATCGAGCGATTCGGCGATAGGTTCCTGCAACGAATTTTCACAGAAGGCGAGCGGCGTTATTGCGATTCGAAGGCCAATCGTATCGAGCGGTACGCGGCACGCTTCGCGGCCAAGGAAGCGGCCATGAAAGCCCTCGGCACGGGCTGGAATCACGGCGTGCGGTGGCGGGATTGCGAAGTGACCCGGAAGCCCGGTGGACGCCCTACTATGGCCTTTCACGGAAAAGCCGGGGAATTTGCCGGGAAACTCGGCGTAAAGAACATCTCCCTGTCGCTGACCCATACCGCCGACCAGGCCATGGCCCAGGTGATTCTCGAAAACTAGACGATGGGCCGGGGAGCCCGCCCCTGATCACATGCTATAATTCTTTATTCTCAGTCGTTTAGAGTACGGAGGATTGTATCGACAAGCGTTTTATCCGCATCAATGAAAGAATCCGGGCTCGCGAAATTCGCGTGATTGACGACGAAGGTCAGCAGTTGGGCATCATGCCCCCTTACGAAGCGATCAAGAAAGCCCGCGAAAAGAATTTGGACCTGGTTGAGATTTCGCCCACCGCGCAGCCTCCCGTATGCCGAATTATGGACTACGGGAAATATCTCTATCAGCAGGAAAAGAAAGAGCGCGAAGCCAAGAAGCACCAGAAGACGATCACGGTAAAAGAGGTCAAGTTCCGCATCAACGTGGACGACCACGATTACGAGACGAAAAAGAACCATGTTCTGCGGTTTCTGGGCGAGGGCGACAAGGTTAAGGCAACAATTTTCTTCCGTGGGCGGGAAATGACGCGCACGGGATTGGGCCGCCAGATTCTGGAGCGCCTGATCAAAGACGTGGAGCCGCACAGCATCGTGGAGTTTCGTCCTCGCCAGGAAGGCAATACGCTGCACGCCATCCTGGCCCCGAAAAAGGTGGAACCGCCAAAGAAACCGGAAAAGCCACGGCCAGCAGCGCCCAGCGCGTCTGGTCCGGCAGAATCACCGGCGCAGGTTGCGAAGCCGGCTTCCTAAATTTCGCAGTACCGACGGGACGAAGGAAATTCCTCGCTGCATCCGGGCAGATAAGTCTGGTCCGGAGCTCACCTGAATCGGGAAGCGGGAATGAATTAGCGACAGCTGATGGCCGAGAGCTGGCAGCTGTACTGAGGGTTTATGCCGAAATTAAAAACACACAAAGGCGCAGCCAAGCGCTTTAAGAAAACGGCGACAGGGAAGGTAAAGCGCGGTCATGCCAAGCTGCGCCACATCCTGACGTCAAAAGAACACAAAACGAAACGGAAGCTAGGCAAGTCCGCCTTGGTGAGCGATGGAGATCTCGCCAAGGTCTTGCGGATGATTCCGTACCAGTGAGAAGCATCGTTGATTCGCTGATTGTTGATTGAAAATCGAAACGTGTCTGTGATTTTTTAGTCAGCATTCAACAATCATCGTTAAACAATTTCTTCTCGGGCGTGTGAAGAGGTCACGGCCAACCGTCCTTACCTCCAGCCGCCATAAATAGCAAAGCAAAAAGGAGAACACCATGCCTCGTGTAAAACGCGGAACCAAACGCCGCGCAAAACGCAAAAAGCTGCTTGACCGCGCAAGCGGATATTTCCTGACAAAATCGAAGCTGTACCGTTCAGCCAAGGAAGCGGTAGAGCGTGGCCTGAAGTTTGCCTACTCCGGACGCAAGCAGCGCAAGCGGCAGTTTCGCTCGCTGTGGATCGTGCGCATCGGGGCCGCAGCCAAGCTGAACGGGATGAGCTACAACCAGTTCATCCACGGCCTGAAGAAGGCCGGGGTCGAGTTGGACCGCAAGATTCTGGCAGACTTGGCGGTCAATGACTCCGCAGGCTTTGCCAGCCTCGCGTCGCAGGCGAAAGCGGCGATCGCAAGCTAGCAGTCAGCTTTCAGTCATCGGCTTTCAGTCGAAATGCTCATCTGGGGACAGCCGCCCTCGGCTGTCCGCCGGGCGCAGCCCGACTTTACCAAAGCAGCTTCAATTGGCGTGGGGCTTGGAGCAGGCGATGCCTGTCGGCTCTTCGAGCTGATCGGACAGCCGAGGGCGGCTGTCCCTACATCGGCATTCTGAAACAAAACCGTGGCTTACACCGTTCCCAAATTGACGAGTTACTCGGCGCCTGAGCTGCAGAAGGCTTTTGGCGGGGCTAAGCTTGCGTTTCGCGACGAACTGCGCGAATTGCAATCTCAAGCACAGTGGAAGTCTTTTCGTGATCGCTGGTTGGCCCGCAAGAATGGGATCCTGACGCAAATTAATGATCAACTGAAGGCGGCGCCGAAGGAAGCAAAGCGCGAGGTTGGCCAATACCTCAACGACCTTAAGCAGTACGTTGAAAAAGAGATCGATGGCTGGAGAGAGTTTGATCGGGAAGGAGAGCAACTTGAAAGGAGTCTCGCATCCGGAGCCGTCGACATCACTCTGCCTGGGGTGCGGCGGCCGATCGGCGCCGAACATCCGGTAATCAAAACCCGCAATGAGATCGTATCGGTGTTCCAGAGGCTCGGCTATTCCGTGGCCGAAGGTCCTGTCGTCGAGACCGATTACTACAACTTCGAAGCTCTGAACTTCCCTCCGAACCACCCAGCGCGCGACACGCAGGACACTTTGTTCATCGCCGGGCAGAAGAGTATGCCGCAACGTGACCGTTTGCTGCTTCGCACTCACACATCTCCTGTGCAGATTCGGACCATGGAAACATTGCGCCCTCCAATTCGGATCGTGATTCCGGGAACGGTGCACCGCAACGATCCGCCGGATGCGAGCCACTCGCCGATGTTTCACCAGATTGAGGGGCTGGCGGTCGACTCCAACATCACCTTCGGCGACCTGAAGGGTACGCTGGACCATGCTATGAAGGCCTTGTTTGGGTCCTCCGTGAAGACGCATTTCCGTCCGTCGTTCTTTCCTTTCACCGAACCCAGTGCCGAGTTGTACGTAACGTGCTTTATCTGCGGTGGAAGCGGGAAACGCGGATCCGACCCCTGCCGTCCGTGCAAACAGACGGGCTGGATCGAAGTGCTTGGCTGCGGCATGGTGGATCCCAACGTATTCGAGTTCGTAAAAGACAATGGTTACGACCCGAAGAAAGTGTCGGGGTTCGCCTTCGGCATGGGGGTCGATCGGCTTGCACTGTTGAAATATGGCGTGGATGATATTCAACTGTTCTTCCAGGGAGATGTGCGGTTTCTGCAGCAATTTGGCTAAGCAGTCGTTGGGCGTGGGTTGTTGGTCGTCAGGCTGCGCTCTTCAAGGTTTTAGCCGAGAGCGGACCGAAACCTGATAGCTGGATTTTCATGAAACTTTCTGCCAATTGGATTCGCGACTACGTCGATCTCGCCGTCGATGACCGGCGCCTTGCCGAGGACTTGACCGACGTCGGAATTGGAGTCGAAGGAATCAGCGGTGCGGGTGCCGATACGATGTACGAGGTCGAGATCGGGACGAACCGTCCTGATGCCATGAACCATTACGGCGTGGCCCGGGAAGCTGCGGCGATTTACGATCTCCCGCTGAAGCCGGCTTCCGGCTTTGAGCTTCCCGCTCCTTCCCAGTCAGATCCCTTCCCTATCGTCGTTGAGGAACCTGAGCTCTGTCCTCGCTTTTCGGCGCGGGTGATCCGCGACACCCGGATTCAACCATCGCCGGAAAAGATCGCGCATCGCCTGCAACTGCTCGACCAGCGACCCATCTCGAATGCGGTCGATGCTACCAACTACGTGCTGTGGCAGATTGGCAAGCCAACCCATGTGTACGACCTGGACCTGCTCGAGGGCGGAAAAATCGTTGTGCGCATGGCGCGCGCGGGAGAAATCCTGAAGACGCTCGATGGAGTAGAACGAAAGCTGACATCGGAAGACCTGGTCGTGTGCGACGCGAAGAGACCTGTCGGCCTCGCGGGAGTGATGGGCGGCTATGACACGATGATTACCGATAAGACGCGGAACATCGTCATCGAGTCGGCATGGTGGGATCCCGCCACAGTGCGCAGCATGTCGCGCCGTCACGCGCTCCACACCGATGCTTCGCACCGCTTCGAGCGCGGCGCGGATTTCGAGTCTACCCTGCCTTCTTGCGATTTAGTGGCCGAAATCATTTTGAACTCCGGTGGCGGGCGACTCGTCGGCGACGCGGTCGACGTGATGGGCAAGTGGATGGACCAGGCTCCAGTGCTGCTTCGAGTCTCCGAAGTGCGGCGCATCCTGGGAGGCGGTCTCGACGCGGGACAGATTTTCCGCCTGCTTAAGCGATTGGGATTCAACCTCGTTCCCGAAGGCCAGGGAGACGCTCAGTTCTGGGTGCACATTCCCAGTTGGCGGTTGGATGTGGAACGGGAAATCGATGTCATCGAGGAAGTTGCCCGCCTTCATGGCTACGATAAGTTTCCCAACACATTGCCGGCATATAGCGGCGCGGTCGCCGAATTACCGCATGCAGCGGCCGACTACGCGCTGCGGAGCCGCGCATTGTCCTTGGGCTATAACGAAGCTATTTCCCTGACGTTCATCTCGCATGCTGACGCGGAGAGATTCTCAATAGGGGGTGCAGGAAGGCAGGTGCTGGAGTTGGAGAATCCGCTGAGCGAGGAGGCTTCCGTGATGCGCACTTCGCTCGTACCTGGAATGCTCGACATGCTCGCGTGGAATTTGAATCGCGATGTTGCTGACGCGCGCCTCTTTGAAATGGGCAGCGTTTATGAGCTCGCAGACTCCAAACGTGCTGAGCCACGGAAAGCCTGCATCGGCGCAGTGGGCGACGCAGTTCGCTCCTCCCTGCCCGCCGGTGGGGTGCTGGATGTTAGCAAGGGCGAGCAGGCTGCTGCCGCTGAGGCTTTTCGCGGATTCAAGGGTGATGTTGAGAACCTCTTGGCGGATTTTGCGGGAGAGTTACGCTACGACCGGAAGACTGCCGAATATTTTCACCCCGGCCGCTCCGCGCGAGCGCTTTTGAATGGCGCTCCGGCTGCGGAGTTTGGGCAGATCCATCCCGAAGTGGCTGCGGCACGCAAGCTGCGCCAGGATGTGTACGTCGCCGAGTTTGATCTGGAGCGGCTTTACTCGAGTGGCCTGCGGAAGGTGAAATTCAGACCACTGCCAAAGTTTCCCGCTGTGGAACGCGACTTCTCGTTCATTTTCTCTGACACAGTTACCTTCGAAGCTATAAAAAGAGCGGTGTCTACTCTAGGCATCGAGGAGCTCATATACTTCGGTCCCGTGGAGATCTTCCGCGGAGGATCGATTCCGCCCGGCAGGTACTCCATCCTTCTCCGCGCGAAGTTTCAGTCTGCCGATAGGACTTTGCGTGAGGATGAGATCGCGCATTGTTCCGCCACGATTGTGACGGCACTCACCGCCATCGGCGGGATCCAAAGAGCCTAGCGCACCTTTCGTCTTTTCCCGCAGAAATGTGCCGATTACGAGCAGCGCCGCAGCGGCTCCACTCCTGTATCATTTCTTTCCTGATGGAGAGGGAAGCATGCCTTCACGCCGGCCGGTACTGACGTATCTGTTCTTTCTGCTGCTCTTTTCGTGTGTTTTCTACTTTCTCATCATCCACGCAAAGCGCGTTGGAGCCGGCGCCGGCCTTTACGTTTTTGGAATCATGTGGTGCCCGGCCTTGGCGGCGTGCACTACACTGAAGTTGCATGGCCGCAGCCTAGCCGAGTTGGGATGGACGTGGCCGGCGACCAAGTACGCCCTGATGAGTTGGTATGTGCCGCTGATTTATGCGGCGATTGCGTATGCAGTCGTTTGGAGCAGCGGCCTGGGCGGATTTCCAAATCACGAATTCATGTCCTCTTTGGTTGAACGGATGGGAGAGAGGTTGTCTCCCGTCGCTTCGACAGCACTGTACATCGTGCTGACGGGGAGCTTTGGAGTGATACGGAGTCTTTCTTCGGGCTTGGGCGAAGAGATCGGCTGGCGCGGGTTTCTAGTTCCGGAACTATCAAAAAACTTTGGCTTCACCGCGACAGCCCTCATCAGCGGAGTTATATGGTCACTTTGGCATTACCCAGCTCTGATCTTCGCGGATTACAACGCCGGTACCGCAACTTGGTACGCCCTGACTTGCTTTACGGTGATGGTCATTGCAATCTCATTTGTGTTTGCATGGCTGCGCCTTAAGTCGGGAAGCCTGTGGACTGCTGCCTTGCTGCATGCCAGCCACAACTTGTACGTACAGGCGATCTTCACACCCCTCACCAGGGATACCGGCAAGACAGCGTGGTACATCGATGAGTTCGGGGCAGTTTTACCGCTGGTCGCAGTGGCTTTCGCTGTTTATTTTTGGACGCGGCGCGGGGAACTCCCTTTGACAGCCTTGCACAATCGGCCCCCTGAATCCGTCTAGGGCACTCGAGAGAATCGCCGCAAGTTACTTTCCACGTACGCTTGATAACTGGTCGAGGGAGCGCACTTCTTACTTGCTTTTCGCCTTCTATTCGCCAATAATGGCAGCCATGGCAATCACACGCAGGCAGCGCCAGGTATACGATTTCATCTCGAGATTCGTGGCGGAGAACGGCTATTCCCCGTCCTTTGAGGAGATCGGCAAGGGCTTGGAGCTCTCGTCGCTCGCGACCGTGCACAAGCACGTGACGAATCTGGAGAAGAAGGGGTTGCTAACCCGCGACTACAACCGGAGCCGTTCGATTGACCTGTTACCTCCCAAAGGACGGTTGAAACAGGCAATGAGCGTGAACACGGCGATTGTGCTTCCATTGATGGGGCGTATCGCTGCCGGGCAACCGATCGAGGCGGTCCCTAATCAGGAGACCATTTCGCTTGCCGACTTTGTGAGGTCCAAGGAAGTTTTCGTGCTCGAGGTAAGGGGCGAATCCATGCAGGACGAACACATCGTTGATGGCGACTATGTGCTGGTAGAGAAAACCCGCACGGCACACAATGGGGACATCGTCGTTGCGCTGGTCGATCAGAATGACGCCACTTTGAAGCGCCTCTATCGTGAGGGTGAAAACATCCGTTTGCAGCCTTCCAACGCGAATATGAAACCGATCATCGTCCCGGCCGATTCGGTGGACGTGCAAGGGCGGGTGATCGGCGTTCTTCGCAAGTATTGAGAACGAAAACCCAAAAAGGAAATGAGCGGAGATCGGCTGCGATCATCCGCTCATTTTTTTTCGGGTTGCTTTCCGAACTTACCCGACGTGCTTGTTGAGGGCCTGCGCGATAAACTCCTTTGGCTTGTAGCCAACAATCTGCTCGACCACTTGGCCGCCTTTGAAAACCAGCAGCGTAGGAATACCGGTTACGCGATAACGCATCGGGGTGGCGCTGTTCGCGTCCACATCCATCTTGCCGATCTTTACCTTGCCCTGATAATCATTGGCCAGTTCCTCGACGATCGGCGCAATCGCGCGGCAAGGGCCGCACCATGTCGCCCAGAAGTCCACGAGAACCGGTTGGTCGGATTTCAATACATCCTGATCGAAGTTTGCATCCGTCACTTCGACAATTCCGTTGCCTGCCATTTTGCTCTCCTCGTTGTAAACGTCGCACTTTCGGCGGACGCTTTACGAAGGGCGTTGCCGGTGTTGGCGATGTGTATGAGTGCTTGGCCTTTACCGGCCCAAACTATCAATTTTAGCACCTACATTTCGATGCCGGGTGGGGTGGAAAAGTCGCAAAACGGGGATGCGGCGGTTTTGCCGTCGGGAGGAAGCCTATCGTCAATGGGCCTTGTCGCCGTCGCTTGGGGCGGCCGAGAGCGACTTGATATAGCTAACAAGCTGCCAGCGTTGTGGTTCCGGGAGCTTGGACCAGACCGGCATTCCTCGCCGCACCACCCCGTTGGTCAGAAGCCAGAACAGGGTGCCCGGAGCGGCCTGTTGGACCTCCGGCGCGCGCAGGCTGGGCCCTTTTCTGCCACCATCGGCGGTTGCGCCATGACACTCGGCACAGTGCAACTCGAAAAGCTTCGCGCCGGCCGGAACCGCGTCTCGATCGCCCTCAAGAGGATTGCGTCGGGAGACTGCTTTCACAGGCGCTTTCGCCAACTCCGTGTATACGTCATTCTTCACCGGAGATCCCGGAGCTTGCGCAACAGCCTCCGCGACCAGCAGAACCGAGAAAGAAATTATCGATTGAAGTCTCATGTTCATTCTCGAAAAAGGCCGGCGTTTAGATAATGCCATCACTGTCGCCCCCCAAACAGCCGCGCCATCGCCGCTCCGAAGCCGGAAAATTCCCGCGACACACCCCAGCGCAGCAGAAAGCGGTGGCTATTGTCGTTCAGGCCAAACCCGGTGGATAGGCGCAGCGTCCAATCCGACGGCAAGTTCCACGCAACGACCGGCGCCAGATAGTGCGACGTATCGTGCAGGCCGAAACTATAACGATCGCCTAAACCACCATACATTTCGATTCCAGCGATAAAGTTTTCAGGGCAAAAGCTGCATCGCTGGGCCGAAGCCTTCAGGCCCAGCGGACGGCTGGCGCCGAGGGCGTAGCCGAACTCCCATGGGTTTCCTCCCGTAACATTCTTTGTGGCGATGGTGTTCTCTGCGACGTTCCATCCGCGGAATGTTTTCGAGAGGAGCAACTTCGTTTCGATTTCATGATCATGTTCCTGCCGCGCGATGGAGTTGGGATCGGCGTAATCCGATTCGACATCGTGCCCCTCGACTTCTTTCAGAATTTTGTCCGCCCCGTTGGTCTGTTCATACTCGACGTAGAGAACAGGATTGATAAAGTGCTCGCTTTTGAGCAGGCGAAACCGGTTTTCCCATCGGAATCCGGTAAATAGCGAACTGTCCCCGAAAGTAGTCTCCCCGTCCAAATAGACTTCGGTCGTCCACCACGCCGTAGCACCATATTCGAACTCGGCCCAGTAGGCATGAAAATCGGATCCTGCGCGCTGGGTACCGAAGGTCGAGAAATACTCTACCTCCAGGCTCCCTGGTTCTTCCAGGTAGTGATCGTACGTCACGATATAAGGACTCTCCTGGGCGCAAGCTGGCAGAACCGCTGCCCCGAGAACTACAAGAAGGCAGAAAAGAAGGAGCGCGCGAAACAGCAACGAATTATCAGTCGAATGATGGCTCATTTGTTAGTTGCAACTCAGTCGCATCTAGGAATACCATGTCAAGCATGCCGGACAGGGGTAGGTTTTGTCTACGTCTGGCGCGAAAAACCGTCGCACCCTGATTGCGACCACTTGCGACTAAAGTGACGCCTTATGCCTCTTCCTCAAACTGAAATGCCTGGCCGGCTGCAAGCGTATTTCGCCGAGCGCGGCATCCGCATCACCGAACAGCGGCGCGCAATCCTTCGCGTGATCGAGACGGCTACCAAGCATCTCGATGCGGCGCAGATACTCAGGAAGGCCCAAAGACTGGACGCGAGCGTTGATCGCAGCACGGTGTACCGGACATTGCGACTGCTGAAGAGGCAAGGCCTGATCGATGAACTTGACCTGATGCACATCAACGGCGAAGGTCATTATTACGAGCGGAAGTTAGCCCGCGATCACATTCACATGGCGTGTTTGCGCTGCGGCAAGATTGCCGAGTTTGTCAGCGACGAATTCGAAAAGCTGAAACAACAAGTAGAGAAAGACTGCCACTTCCGTGTCCTGATTTCGCGACTTGAGATTGGCGGATATTGCTCAACCTGCAGAGGCTCACAATGAGGATCGCGTGACGGAAATCCGTTTCCTTAAATCCGAGGACGCTGCGGAGTGGCGAAGGCTACGCATTGAGGCCTTACAGAACGACCCTGAAGCTTTCAGCGCTTCGCTCGAGGAGTATCAGGCGCTCAGCATGGACGAAATAAAGCGCAGACTGTGGTCCGATGGAGACTCCTTCGTCGCAGGTGCGTTCGAGGACGGCCAGATGACCGGGATGGCTGGCTTCTTTCGAGAAAAGGGGCCCAAGTCCCGACACAAGGGACGCGTTTGGGGAGTCTATGTGACCCATGCCAGCCGGGGAAGAGGCATCGGACGGCGTCTCATGCGGACGCTGCTCGACCGTGGCGCTGCAATTGAGGGCGTGGAACAGATCTTACTTTCCGTCACCGTGAGCCAGGAGGCCGCGAGTTGCTTATACCGGTCACTCGGATTTGAACCATTCGGGCGGGAACCGCGCGCCTTGAAGATTAAGGACCACTACATCGACGAAATCTACATGGTCTTGCCAGCAAAGTCTTCCGCTGGCGTTGAAAATCAGGCAAAGTAAAAGCGCCCTCGACCGGAAGGTCCAGGACGCCTTGGCAGCCCTCCCCCAGAACTGCCAAACCACGGTTGGATCGTAGAAGTTGAAGTTATTGCTGTAAATGTCACTTTGGTAATTCGCCCTTAGCAGAAAGCTAAGACTATTGCGCGAATTGAGCCTTGGGTCCCCCGCCTGGTAACTTGCACATAATGTATGGTTTAAACCGCGCGATCTTTGCGGTGCTTACTGCTTCTGCCAGGTTTTGCCGCCATCACTGGTCGCCCATACTTCAGAAATCGAAGTCGTGATGGTTCCGTGCAGCGAGTCCGAGAACTGGAGTCCCACGATGTCGGCCGTCAAAACCACGCCATTGGCAGAGACAATTATCTGATCCCAGCGAGTCCCGGCATCTTGAGAGTGATAGAGCGCGCCGCTTGTGCCGCCTGCCCAGACGTCGGCGCCATTGGACACAACCGTCCGGAACACTGGAGCTGAAATCTCGTTCTGAACGGCCTTCTTGTCCGAACTCTTTTCCTTCGCGCGGGCCTTTCCGACCTCCACTTCCTGCCGAGCATATCCGTACGCGGCTCCGCGAAATGAAGGAGCGTTCACATCCACATCTTGCCAGGTACTGCCTTGGTCGAAGGAGCATTGCAAACCACCGCTCGATGAGATCGACCAGCGTGGTGTGGACATCGCCGCGGTCAAGACTGGGGTCGGCTGGATTGGAGCCGCCTTAGCCTTCCCTATCGATGGCGAGTTGTCGAACATCGCGGGAGCGCTGGGGGCAGGATTCACTGCAAGCCCCCCCGACACCTCCACATTTCGCGAGTTCGTCGTATCAGCCGGAGCTACCTGCGTTTGAGCGGAAGTCCGCGCGACTCCCCCTCCCGCGGCCCCAGGGCTAGCAATGGGCCCGCCAAGAGCCTGCAATCGCGAGGGAATTTGTTGCTGACGTTGTTGCTGCCACTGTGTCGGCATATTTGGGCCGGACACGACTTGGCCCCCCGGTAGGGCACCATGGCTGAAACTTGAAACATGGGAAGAGGAAGACGGCGCACTAGCAGTAGGAGCCTTTCCCTCGTCCCGACTCGGCACTTTGGTCAAACTAAGCGGGTGTTGCGGCTGCTTCGCCTCAGCTTGTTGTGCCGAAGCCTTCGGCGCCGCCGGTTGCACACTAACTGCCATCGGCTCTGAAGCCTCTCGCTGTGCCACCATGGAATGGCGCGAATGCTGTTGATATTGCAACACGCCGATTGCGAGCACCGCGACCCCTGCCAGCGCAAAGCCCCAGCGGAAAACTGGCCAGCCAATCTGCCAACCGTGAGACGAGACAGCGGCGACCGCAGCGCTTTCGGCCTCGGGCAATGCCAACGCGATGACGTCGCGACAATCAGAGCACCGGGAAATGTGCGCCATGACAGATGTCCGCTCGCGTACAGAGAGCGAGCGCTCAGCAAAGGCCGTGAGGACATCCGCGTCAGGGTGCGCACTGGTAGACCCGCCCGCCTGGAGCCTCTGCCGCACGATTTGGGGAAGGCCTTCCATATTCAACTCAACTCACGCCAATACCACGAAATTCGCCATCCGATCTCTAGCCCCACATCCAACACGAATTGAAGGAGTTAACCGTCATCGCGGATTTACCCGGAGCCTTCGCGGACTCTCGCCTTTACTCTCTCCTCTGAGAACGGTGGAGGTGCAGAATCTTGCGTCAAGCTGCGGCGAATATCTAGCTGAATATCGCGCACATCGACTTCCATGGCTTCCTCGGCCTGGCGGCGAGACATCCCTCGGCGCCCCAGCCCGGCTAATATCTGCTTTCTGAGTGCTTTTGCCAGCTTGTCGAGCTTTCGGCTGATCGTAGACTCATGCACTCCCAGCATGCGAGCAATCTCGGCAAGTGTTCGGCCATCCAGGAAATAGGCGCTCAGTACCGTTCGGTCCTCGGCGGAAAGCTGTGCGATTGCTTCGTCGGTCGCCTGTTCGAGTCGGGAATCGGCCGAGGGGACAGGTTCCGGATCGGGAGCTTGGAACTGCACCCCTTCCTCCGACTCCTCGTCGAGGCTGACCAATCGTTTCGTTCGGCGGTAGCGGTTTACGTACTCCTGAGCCAGGACCGTGCGTAACCAGCCCTCGAGCGATCCCCGGCCGGTGTAAGACGCAAGCTTGGAAACGCGCGATCCCTCGCGCAAATTCGTGCCGTATAGATCCGCGTAAAGAGTGTCGGCGAGTTCGCGCGCCGCACTATCCTCTCTGGCGATTCGGAGTGCAGATTGGTATAGCTTCTCGCGGTAGCGAGTGAGGAAAATCTCCCAGGCGGCGTTCTCACCAGCAGCACAGGCCCGGGCGAGTGCGAGTTCATCGACTCGCAAAGCGGTGAAGAAGGCGCGAATCTCCTGCTCAGGGGTTTGCTCTTCGCAATGTTTAGCCCCCACTTGACACAAAATCGCAGCGAACGATTCGCGGGTCACACCAATCTGTTCACACGCGGCTTTCCGGTGAAGTTCCGTCAGAAGATCGTTGACGACGGATTCAACGGCAGAGATTTGTTTCGTTGCGCTCATGCGCTAGTGGCGAATCCTCGTCCGCACCTGCATTCCTTCCTTACGCATCGCCGATGCCAATAAGCGGCCCTAGAGCCGCTGGTAACACACCGCAGTGACCTTAGGACGCCCCCGGACCCTTCGATGCTATCAATTTCTTAGACGTATGCGGTGTGAATTTTGGCCGCAAGCCTCCGGGCGATTTTCGTTCTTTCCTCGAAGGTGAGTTGAACGTGAAGCCCGGCAGGGCTTGAAGTTTCGCGGGGGAAGCGAGATTCCAGGCGTGGGATAGATTCCTGCCGGGCATGCAAATGAACTCACCTGGGCGGTTTGGAGGAGCGTCATGAGTCCTAGAGCATTTCTGGCCGTTATGGCGGTACTTATCGGAGTTTGTGTTCTGGCGGATCACAAAACAGCGCAGGCGGGAGAGGTGGGAACATCCAGCTACAAGGTGCTCGATCCGATCCGGCATGGCAGTCTCACAGTATTCCCGGTTGTGGCCTCAAGGAGTTACCCAACGGGCGAGTTTCTGACGCTTGATGAGGGTTTGCGGTCCGGCGAGGTTGAGGTAACGGAAGCGGGCAATGTGCAGGGACTGATTCGGCGTCATGGCGTCCCGTCGGTGCGGCATGATAGAGCAGAGGTCAACCGGCTGGTTCTGGTGAACAATTCCAGGCGCCCGCTTTTGCTGCTCGCAGGCGAAATCGTGACCGGAGGAAAGCAGGATCGCGTCATCGGAAAAGATCGCATTGTTCCCGCTGAAAGTGATCCCGTGGACTTGGGCGTTTTCTGCGTCGAGCCGGGCCGGTGGGTCGCGACCAGCGAGCATTTCGGGGCATCGGGAGCGATGTATGGCGGCGGGACCAGCGGGGCCGTAGGGGGTGCAGTCACGATGATGGCGCAGCCATCGGTCCGTGCAAAAGCCATGGGCGACAAGAATCAAAATGAGGTTTGGGCGGAAGTGCGAAAGCAGCAGGAAGCGGTCCGAGTACAGCTTGTTCCTGCAGCCCCATCAGCCGGTGCAGACATCGCGCAGTCAAGTTCTTACGCCAGGGTCATGGAGAACAAAGAGGTTCGCAAGCAGGTTGACGAAGTCGCGAAGCCAATCGAAGAGAACTATCACAGTCTGATCCGTCAATTGCGTGATCGTAATGCTGTCGGCGTCGTAGTCGCTGTCAACGGTCGCATTATTTGGGCCGATCTCTTCGCCAGCACCGAACTGCTGGAAAAGTACTGGCCAAAGCTGGTGCGCTCGTATGCGTCAGAGGCAGTGGTCGTGCGGGCCAAGGACATGGATGTCAGCGTCAGCCAGGCGCAGAATTTTCTGGCGGATATGGAAGGACGTCGCGAAACAATTGAAAGCGAGCCGGGAGTCTATCGTCACACCGAAGTGAACGGAGATGGCTTCAAGGCATTTGCGCTCACATCACTGCTTCCGAAAACCGGCTTCGAGGTACACGTAGCGAAGATGTCGGAATGAACGGTACGCCGGTCGTGCGATTCTCGCGATCGGCTACCGCTTGGCCGGTTTGTTGGGATTGTATCCGGATTTCGGATCGAACATTGCGGGGTCCGGATTCTGATTGATCGTCACGGAGAACAGAAAGCGCTGGCGAGACATGTCGCCGTTGAAATACCGGGTGACGTTGTACGGTGCCATAATGCCGGAAACCTGGCGGTAATTCTCGTAAATCTCTTCCTCTACATTTTTTTGACGATCCACCGGGTCTCGCCACTCGAATGCCTTCCGGACCGGGAGATGCGTGTCGACGTCGAAATCGAGCGTTACGCTCTCATCCTTGGAATTGATGAGCGTGACCTGCAACGCAGGATGCTGTGCCGCGATGGCGTTCCCTTCGTACAGAAAAATGACGCCGGGATCATTAAGCCAAATTCGAAGGATGGTATCGAGCGAGAACCGTCGCTGGCGCAGATAGTCGTTGAGGTCTTTCTCCTCCACCGGCGCCGCGCCCTTATAAGTAATTTCGTAGCCCTTGTCGCCGATGAATACGCGGGCTATATCGCGCTCCTTCGTGTATTCGATCCGTTCCTTGTCGGGAAATACAGAAAAACTCCAGAACAAATCGCCTCCGCCGCTGGGCCTGCCATGGTGGAAGGCATAACCGCGCCCTTGCTGTTCGCGGTCGCGAACATTTAGGTAAATGTCACCGCCTAGCGCCTGGATTGCCTGACCAATCAGTTCCTTGGCCTTTTTCGTATTCTCGTCGGCAGGATTCCCGGCGCCCTTCGGGCTGGAGACAACCGGCACCGCTGGCTTAGCGTCAGAACTCGCCGCGGAGTGTTGGTCTTGTGCATGAGAACCGACCGAGCACACCAAAGCCAGTGTAAGAAGCAATCTCATCTCAATTTCAGGAGTGACCGCGCGCAATCCGATTGTAGCGTGCCTCTTGGACTTTTCGCCTGTCGCAATCTCTGTAGTGTTGGATGCACAGAACGGCTCAAGCGCAATCCAGTGCAACCGATTTTCCTTGTTAGCCCACTGGAATCAGCCCGCTAACACCGCTCCGCCGTTAACGTTGAACACTTCTCCGGTGACGAAGCCGGCGTATTTCGTACAAAGGAAAAGCACTGGCGCGGCAATCTCTTCCGGCTTTCCGGGTCGCCCTAACGGTATGGTACGGCGGATCTCCTCTCCGCTCTTGGGGTCGGCCAGTGTTGCGGCGCTCATCGGCGTGTCAACCCAGCCGGGAGCCACGCAATTCACATAAATCCGGTTGGGGGCGAGTTCGCTGGCCAGCGTCTTGGTCATGCTGATGATGGCGCCCTTCGTCGCGGAGTAATCACAATGGAAGGCCTCTCCCCGCTGCCCGCTTGTGGAACTGATGAGTACGATGTGCCCTGCGGGCTCCGATCCCGGCGGTTGGGACTTCATCTGCGCAACTCCGTGCTTTACGAGCCCAAAAACTCCGTCGAGGTTTACGGACAACGTTGACCGCCACTGATCGTCGGTCATCTGATCGATTGAGACATCGTCGGCCGGCCAGACGCCGTGATTCGCGACGAGAATGTCGATCCGTCCGAAGTGTTTTACCGCTTCGGACACAAGGCCACGCGCGGCATGACTATTGCTCAGATCGCAGCGCACCGCATGGCAGGCGGACTCACCACCACAGTCTTTGCTCAATGTTTCGGCTTCTTCGGAGGCGTTGCGATAGGAAAAGACCACCTTCGCTCCGGCCGCGTGAAAAAGCTGAACCGTTGCGGCTCCAATGCCGCGCGAGCCCCCAGAAATCAACGCAACCTTGCCTTCCAGCGATAAAGGAACGGGCATGGAACAAGGCTACCGTATTGCCCGCGCAGGAACAATCGAGTGGCGAATCAACCCCGAATTCCCACCACTCCCATCAGGCGCCCAGTCTTTCCCTTTTCTGCGCGGTACGAGAACAACAGGTCGGGGCGGCAATTCGTGCAAAGGCTCGAAGTCACAATGTTTTTGCCCGCGAGGCCCGCCGCACGCAATTGTTGGCGGTTGGCTTCAACCAGGTCGAGAAAGAGTTTGGAGGGCAGCTCTCCGTGCCCGGGAGCGCGGGCAGTAAGGAACAGCAGGGGATACTTCTCGCGTACCGGGTCCGAATCCTTGACCTCATGAAACAAGCTCGCGGCGTAGGAGAATTGCGATTCGAACCGTGTTCGCACCTCTTCGCCGACTTCGTAGCAGCAACCGTGAACTCCCGGACCAATCGCAGCCTGCAAATCCTTCGGTCGGGATCCGAAGCAGCGGATCATCTCCCCCACACCTTTTTCGACGATGCGCTTCACTGTACCGCGCCACCCGGCATGGAAGACACCCACAGCACGGTGTTTCGGGTCGACGATAATGACAGGAAGGCAATCGGCCGTCTGAATGCCGAGCAACAATCCGGGGGTCCCCGTAATAAGGCCATCTCCCGTGAGCGGTTCCTGCGGAACCGAATCCACGAAGCGGATGATGTCGGAGTGAACCTGCCGGAGTGTAACCAGCGGCCAGTACGCGGATATGGGCCTCGTCGCCGAGCCTTTCACACAGCCTAATGCGCGCAGGAAGGACGCCCGGTTCCGCCGCACCGTGGCCACAGTATCGTCCTGAGTAAAGCCGAGATTGAGGTCGCCCTTGCCATAGGGACGCGAATTCCCGCCAGGTCGCGTCGAAAAACCGTGGACCAGCCAACGGTGCCGCCTCAGAGGACTGGCGCGAAGAATCTGAATTGTTGTTTTTCGGGTCAATTTCTGAGGCATAACTCATGATAAAGGACGGGCCATACCAAAGTGATATTTCCCCCTCATTCAGCGCACCCTATCCTGATGTGGAGGAGACTCTATGGTGGATTCCGGCAGCTTTCGTTGGACTGATAACTACAAGGTAAATATTGCCACGCTTGATGAGCAGCACCGGCAATTGTTCGAAGCGGTCAACGCACTGGACCTCGCTTTACGGATGGGAGACGGCATGGTGGCTATCGACCAGGTGCTCGACAAAATGGTCGATTACATCGGTGTCCACTTCAACTCCGAAGAAGCTCTCATGGAACAACACAATTTCCCGGGTTTATCCGGCCACAAGGCGCAGCACGAGATGTTTCGGGAAACGATTGCGGGCTTTCTGGACTCTCACCGAAGCGGCCGGCAGGGCGTTCCCGTGTCCCTGATGCTGTTCATGCAGACCTGGTTGAAGACTCACGTTCTCAAGACTGACAAGCTCTACAGCGCGTTTCTCAATGCCCGAGGAGTCCGCTGACTGTAAGTGGCGGAGCGCCGAATGGATTTTCGGAATTCGTTTCAGTCGCGAAGGGACGCATACTGTATCATTCAAGTGCCAATAAGCTCGACGGCCGAACCTCTCAACTCACGCGCGCGATGAAAGCCTTCCTGAACGAAGATTTTCTCCTTTCCAACGAAGTAGCACGGCGCCTCTACCAAGAGATAGCCGCCAAACAGCCGATCCTCGACTATCACTGCCACCTTCCTCCAAAGGACATTGCCGAGAATCGCCGCTTCGCAAATATTTTCGAGATATGGCTTGAGGGTGATCATTACAAGTGGCGCGCCATGCGCGCGAATGGTGTCTCGGAGCGCTACTGCACGGGCGACGCCGATCCTTATGAGAAGTTCCTCGCCTGGGCTCGAACCGTTCCCTACACGTTGCGAAATCCGCTCTACCACTGGACTCATCTGGAATTGCAGCGCTACTTCGGAATCAATCAACTGCTCGATGAAAACTCGGCACCCTCGATCTGGAAGCAGGCAAATGCGACCCTGCCGGATTTAAGCGCCCACGCGATCCTCAAAAAGTTCGATGTTCGCATCGTGTGCACTACCGATGATCCGACTGACGACCTGCGGCCGCATCAACAACTCGCGAAGTCGGACATGACGACACGCGTGTTCCCTGCCTTCCGACCCGACCGCGCCCTGGCGATCGGCGCGCCATCATTCCGGCCGTGGCTGGCAAAGCTCTCGCAAGTTGCAGACGTTGAAGTCAGGGATCTCTCTTCCCTTCTCCTGGCTCTGGCGAAGCGTCATGAGTACTTCCATTCTCTCGGCTGCCGGCTGTCCGATCACGGTCTGGAGCAGTGTTACGCGAACCCGTGCTCTGAACAGGACGCCAAACAAATATTCGCGAAGGGGATGGATGGAGAGACAATCTCCGAGGAAGAAAGAACGCGTTTTGTATCGTTCATGATGTTGTTCTTCGCACGGCTTGACGCGGAGAAAGGATGGACGAAGCAGCTCCATCTGGGCGCCCTGCGCAACGTCAATACTGCCGCCCAGAGCCGCCTTGGCATCGATTCGGGATTCGACGCGATCGGAGATTTTCCGCAGGCACGCCAGCTCGCCTCCTATCTCGATCTCATGTCTCGCGAGAACGCCCTGCCCCGACTGATCGTCTACAACTTGAATCCTGGCGATAATTTTCTTTTTTCCACCCTCGTGGGCTGCTTCCAGGACGGAGAACTGGCGGGCAAGCTCCAGTTTGGCAGTGCCTGGTGGTTCCTCGACCAGAAACAGGGAATCACGGCGCAAATCGAAGCTCTTTCCAACACCGGTTTACTCTCGAGATTCGTAGGGATGGTGACAGACTCGCGCTCATTCATGTCCTATCCGCGACACGAGTATTTCCGCCGGATCCTCTGCGACATCATTGGCCAGGATGTCGAACGAGGAGAGATGCCCAACGATGAGCCACTCCTAGCAAGGCTCGTTGAAGATATCTGCTACCGAAACGCACAACGTTATTTGCAATTGCCGTGCAAGTAGCGGACATGACCAACAGGCTCACCGGAAAATCGAACCCTCAGTGCTCCACTCGAAGGGCGCTCAAGCGCTGTTGAGCTTCTGTCATTTCTGGAGCGAGCTGAAGAGCAGCGCTGTACGCGGCCGCTGCGGCTTGAGGGTCTCCTTTTGTTTCGAATGCGCGGCCCAACCAGAAGTCAGCCTGGGCCATCGGGCCGATGCGCGCGGCATTCGATAGGTCGGAGAGGGCAGCGTCGATGTTGCCGAGTTGATACTCAGCAATTCCCCGGCCGAGCAAAGCATTCTGTTTCTCGGGATTGATTTGCAGCGCAGCGCTGAACTGACCGATGGCCGCAGTCAGCTCGTGGCTCCCGAGCATCAGGAACCCAAGATTGCTGTGGGCCTGCAGGACTTCCCGGCTATCGGAGCTATACCTGAGCGCCAATTCATATTCTCGTTGTGCTGAGTCAAGATGATTCTGCTGCTGTTCGAGCACTCCGAGGTTGTAGTGCGCGGTGGAAAGCTGCGGAATGTACTCAGCAGCCGCCTGAAAATGTGCAAATGCAGCATCTGGCCGCCCCATCTCCATCAGCGCAACACCAAGATTATCCTCAGCAATTCCATTGTGACTGGTGACGTCGAGGGCGTGCGAAAAAAGTGAGCAGCTGTTATGCCAATAGCTGGCTTGAAGAAAAGCCATCGAAGCGTAAATTACCAATACAGCCCCGGCAATCGCGCCTTGAAACGAGTGAGATACACGCAGGGATTCGAATACATCTCCCAGGCCCCACACCGCAATCACGAAAATTCCGATGAAAGGCAAGTAGGCATACCGGTCTGCCATCGCCTGCCGCCCCACTTGCACGATTCCGATCATCGGCAACATGGCGATCAAGTACCACAACCACCCCACGATCAAGTATGGATAACGAGTGCGGTAATACCAAGCCAATGCAGTTGTCGCGATGATAAATATTCCCGCCACAAAAACGCTCCAAACGGCCAGCGAGGCTTCCGGATGCGGATAAAAGACTGCAAGCTTGGCAGGCCAGACCCCCTTCCCCAAGTACGCCACATACGAATAGACCGCATTGTCGATGCGCTGGCCAACGGGGAGCAGTTCGGCAGCTCCCAACGCTCCACCGCTACGCTGAGCATGAACAGTGACCCAGGAACTGAGTCCTGACATAGCAAGCAACGGAAGTTTTTCCAAGATCAGGTTGGAAACTCCCATTCCTGTCGCTAAACTTCGGCGCAAAGGCCAGTAATCCCACAGCAGCAGGAGCACCGGGAGTGTAACGATCATGGGCTTGGCAGCCAGTCCCAACGCGAACAGGCCAAGCACAACCAGATAACGGCCCACACTTCGTTGATTCGCATAGCGGCTATAAGCAATCAGTGCCAACAAGAACAAAAGCATCGAGAGAACAGATTTTCGCTCCGCCACCCATGCTACAGATTCAACATTCAGCGGATGCACCGCAAACAGCGCCGCCACCATCGCACTGCGCATCACGGATCCGGTCGTTTTTCGCAGGAGGAAGAAAAGCAACAGGACGTTCACGGCGTGCAATAACACGCTAACCGCGTGGTGCCCAACGGGATTCAAGCCGAACCATTGCACATCGGCCATGTGAGAAATCCATGTCAGCGGATGCCAGTTGGCTTCGGCCGTGGCAGAAACAGCCCATCGAAGGTTCCCCCACGTGAGCCCACGCAGGACATGGTCATTGGCCGTCACATACGCGGGATCGTCATAGTTGACGAATGCGCTTTGAAAAGCTGGAAAGTAAGTGATCAGAGTCGCTGCAAAGAGAAGTCCGGACAGCAGAGCGGGAGAAGTCAGCGGAGAGGACGGGCGGGCGGGCGCCTCATCGCCGCCGGTTTCCGTCTGGCGAATCATACTGGGTGGGGACATACTGTGGAATCCGCTAGCGACTTCCCATGTTCCTGCATCAAGCGGAATGAATCAACACAAACCGTGCGTAAGGGAAACCAATCTCACAACTGTGACAACCCGGACGATATTCTTCCCCGCGCTTCGAACGCCCTCTCACTGCCCCAACAGCACCTTAGAGAATCGATATTGTAAAGGCATTTTCCGGCTAGTAGCATAGCTCGCCAGAGAAGGAAGCCATGAATAAACTCTACCGATTTATTTTTCTTCTAAGTCTGTTGTTGTCTTCCGTCCTTTTTACAGGACACCTCTATGCACAATGGAAGCCGCGAAATCCTGTGACTGCGATCGAGCGGCAGGCTGACGCAATGGTCTTCACGCAGAAGGTGGGGTTCCTGAAAGTGCAGGTTTGTGACGCGTCGATCGTTCACATTCTTTATTCCTTGAACTCTTCGTTTCAGGAACACCCGAATTATGTGGTGACGAAGACCGCGTGGAACCCCGCCGACTGGAAAGTGCAAGAGTCTCCTGACGCCATCACGATATCTACATCCAAATTGAGAGTCAGCGTCGCGCGAATCGATGGAGCAATCACGTATAGCGATTCGGAGGACAAGCCGTTGGTCCAAGATGCGAATCGGTGGCTGACGTCGGTCCGAGTGAACGGGGAGGACACGTATCGCGCGGAAGCATTCGTCAACATCTACGGGTCGCATGAGGGACTCTACGGACTCGGCCAACATCAAGCCGGAGTGTGGAACTATCGCGGGGAATCCGTCGACATTTCACAGGAGAATTCGAATATCTCCGTGCCGCTGCTGGTCTCAAGCAAGGGCTACGGCATCTTCTGGAACAACGAATCGCACAGCCGTTTCAATAATCGCTTTGCCAATTATCTCTACATCAGTTCCGAAGTCGCGGACGCGGTGGACTATTACTTTTTCTATGGCCCCGACTTGGACAAAGTAGTCTCTGCCTATCGCGAACTGACCGGCCCGGTGCCGATGTTTGGAAAATGGGCGTACGGCTTCTGGCAGTGCAAGAACCGCTACAAGTCGCAGGATGAGATTCTCGCGATTGCACATAAATATCGCGAATTGCATATCCCCGCGGACAACATCGTGCAGGATTGGTTCTGGTGGACACGAAAAGGAGAGTTTGTCTTCAACCAGAACTATCCGGATCCGAAAGCCATGATCGATGGGCTTCATTCGGCGAACTTTCACTTAATGCTTTCGATCTGGCCCTTCTTCGAACCGGGATCGACCAACTACGATTACATGGAGAAGCAGGGCTGGTTCGTTGATAAATTCAAGTTCGCCAAGCCTCCCTACCATCTGGATGGAATGGCCGTCTACGATGCCACCGCCCCCGCTGCGCGGAAGTATTACTGGGACCAAATTGATCGAGCACTATTTCACATTGGGGTAGATGCCTGGTGGATGGACACGACCGAACCGGAGACCGAGGGCCAGGAAGAGAACATTCTGCTCAATCACAAAGTGGCGGCTGGCAGCGGCGACCGGTATCTGAATGACTATCCTCTGCTGGATACCGGAGCTGTGTATGAAGGGCAGCGCAAGTCATCCGACCAGAAGCGCGTGTTCATTCTGTCGCGATCAGCCTTTGCGGGCTCTCAGCGGAATTCAGTAACCGCATGGTCGGGAGACATCAATTCCGATTGGCTCAGCTTCCGCCGGCAGATTCCTGCCGGTCTTAATTTCGCACTTTCCGGCATTCCCTATTGGACGACTGATATCGGAGGCTTTGTATCTGGGAGCCCCAGCGATCCGGCGTTTCGCGAGCTGTTCATTCGTTGGTTTCAGTGGGGAGCATTCAATCCGGTATTTCGAGTGCACGGAACGCGTAGCAATCCGGACGGCAACGAACTCTGGTCCTACGGACCCGACGCGCAAAAAATTCTCGTGGAGTTCGATCGCATGCGCTACCGATTGCTGCCATACACCTACTCCCTCGCGTGGATGACGACCAGCGCCGGATACACACCGATGCGGCCGCTTGTCATGGACTTTCGCTCTGATCCTGGAGTGGTGGATGTTGGGGACGAATTTATGTACGGTCCCGCGTTCCTGGTGAATCCTGTAACCGAACCCGGTGCCGCGGCACGGAGCGTCTATTTTCCGGCTGGAAAGTGGTACGACTTTTGGACCGGCGAATCGGTCGAAGGTGGAAAAGCACTGCTTCAGCCCGCGCCTATCGATCGTCTCCCGCTTTACGTCCGAGCTGGCTCGATCGTTCCCATGGGGCCGGAACTGGAATGGTCAACCCAAAAGCCCCCGGATCCTCTCGAGATCCGCATCTACCGCGGCGCCGACGCCGATTTCACCCTCTACGAAGACGAAAACGACAATTACAACTATGAAAAAGGCGCTCACGCCACAATCGCATTTCACTGGGACGAGGCGAATCAAAAGCTAACAATCGGTGAGCGCAAGGGTCAGTTTCCAGGAATGCTTTCGAAACGCAACTTCCGGATCGTTTTTGCTGGAAAGACTCGTGGCCACGGAATTGCCGAAGAACTTGCGCCGGACCGGACCATTCCGTATAACGGCCAGCAAGTCACAGTAAACCCCTAAAAGGGCATTCCAGCTACTCCCGTATCGCAGTGGCTGAACTGATCGCGTTGGCTGGGCTTCCGTTCAGATCGTAGTCCTTGTATTCGATGGTAAGAGTGGCCCTCCCGCCTAGCCGAATGTAGCTGACCGACTGATTTCTTGCGGGCACCCAGAATCCCTGGACTTTGACATACTCGTGCCGGAATTCACTATGCTTTGTCCAGAAAGACGGATTTTGCGCGGGTTCCGCGACGATGCGCGTAACAGCAAAATCGGTTCCATCCACCCAGACCTGGCCCCGATAGAGATATTTGCCCTTCGACTTCGGATTTACCTGCAGCACGTACTGGCGGCTGTCAGGTTCGTATCTCACCATCGCGAAATCGTAGTTTGAACGGTTTAGCAACATGCGCGATTGCGCTTCTCCCGTCGCTGCCTCTTTCTCATCCTCGAGAAGCTTCTTGAAGACACGATCTCGAAGGAATTTCGAGCCGTCCTCTGAGAGCACATCAAAATCCTTGCCGGCAGGATTCGCATACGCAGCGCGCACCGTCATATAGGCATCGCGGTCCCCGGGAAATCCCCGGTATTCCAGGTGATAAACGCGAGTGGCGATGACCGATCGCAGGCTTTGCGCTCGCTCCTGATTCTTGCGCACCAGATTCGTTACGACCTGCTCCAACGGGAGAGGTACATACACCGCGGGCACATTGATTGGATCGGATGCCAACGCTGGCATTGCGAACAGAACGAGGAGACCGACAAGCCACGAAAATGCGACGATCAAAGTCGATTTAAACATCTTTCGATCCCTTGCCGGCGCGCCAAACTGTTCCACGAATGCGGCCGGAGGATACGACTGGGAACCCCCTCTCGACCGGTCTGGCATTTATTACGATTGGATGCTGACCCTTATTGTGACGGTGGCACATCCAAATTACCCGAAAGTTCCGGTCCGGAAAGCCAGAGTCTAGTCGGCGAAAGTGCTGGCCCACAGCCCTATCTACGCGATTGACCCTATTCCGTTTTCCAGGCGCCATTCGGTATATACACGTGCAGACTGGCGAGTGCCTCGGGGGAGGGGCTTGCCAAACATCAGGGGAGCGCTGCCCGGGACCGAGGACCCGGTCAAAGCGGCTCCCCTCTTGCTTTTTGGAAACCCCAGAAGCTTGTGAATGTTAATGCCCTTTGCAGGACATACAAATCAAGGGGTTACGAGCATTTGGGCGCGAAGGTACAGAATTCGCTGTATTCTCAGACACGGCCGAAGCCGCTAGTCTAATTGCAGAAAGATCCTGCCACTTGCCCCTGGTCAGAGGGAGCAGTGGTTTCGGGCGATCATGGGTTAGCGTTGGGCTGGCGTCCAACATTCGGACCCTCACGATCGCCCCAAATTTTTGCCCCCCTACTAGGGATTCCCGAAAACCCCTTCTTCTTTTGTCTTCGTCATCCATGCTCGCCCCGGCTTTCACTGTACGCCAAAACTAATACGGGAACACCAGTATCGAATTGTCGTCCCAAGAGGCGTATTAACGATGAAAGTTCGAAGTTTCAATGCAACTGCAGGTGTCCGCAAAGCGTTCGGCTCAACCCGAAGCATGGGAGTTTATTTCATATGAGAAGTCTTCGTCCGGTTGCCACGATCGCCCAAGGCGCTATCTGTGTACTGTCCCTGCTCGCGCCCGTGGCTATGGGACAGAACGCGGTCAAGCAGTCTCCTCCCGTAGAGGGTTCCTATTTAATCGCATGGTCCGAATTTCAAAAACCAATTCCGATGCCAAGTCCCATATCCTCAATTAAGGAAAGCCGACAGCCAGAGCAAGCATTGACAAGCGCGGAGGCACCACCACCCCAGATTTTCCTGGGCGTGATTGAAAGGGATGGCGACCGCTTCAAACTCAGACTGGCGGAAGGTATCTCTTACACCATCGACGATTCGGACGGCGTCAAAATGTACGACGGCCGCGCGGTCAAGCTAGTAGCAGGCCTGGACCCAAAAACACGTCTCCTGCACGTCCTTATCATCGGCTCCCATTCCTGAACTTTGCTACCGAGTTTATCCGTGTTCGGCTCGCATCCGTTTGAATGCGGCTTACCGTCAGAAATGGGAGAAGTATGGCGTCACCGGCAGTGCCTGCAGTGGTTCAGGATACGTGCACAATTCCATTGCGAACCGCATACAACGTCAAATCCACAACCGAATGGAGGTCAAGCTTCCGCATAAGGTTAGTGCGGTGCGTCTCCGCGGTTTTTACGCTGAGATTAAGCGTCGAGGCGACTTCCTTCGTGGTTTTCCCTTCTGCGAGCAACTGAATGACTTCCCGTTCTCTCGGAGTCAAAACGCCTCGAGAAGGAGGATCGGCCTCAAGGCCGGGATGCAGATAGCCCTCAAGAACAAGTTGAGCCACTTTCGTAGTAAAAAACGTGCGCCGCTGCTGCAAAGCCTCCACAGCCGATACGAGGTCGCGCCCGGCGTCAGACTTCAATAGAAATCCGCGCGCTCCCGCAGCCAGAACGTCGCGAACGACTTGCTCGGAGTCGTGCATGGTAAGAATCAAAACCCTCGTGTCAGGCAATTCAGCGAGAATCTGACGGGTTGCATCGAGTCCGTTGAGGCTCGGCATTCCAATATCCAGCAGTACTACATCCGGCTTCAACCGCGAAGCGCTTCTCACCGCTTCGCGTCCGTCTGCGGCTTCCCCACAAACTTCCCAACCGGGGCGGTTCTCCAGCAAGGACCGAATCCCTTTTCTCGCTACCTCGTGATCGTCTGCGATCAAGATACGAAAAGTGCTCATAGTTCACCTCCAGACATAAATTCATCGAGGTCCAATCTTTATTTACAAACGCTTTACACGTTTTCAGGTGGACACGATCGTTATGCACAAATGGTGCCAAACCTCAATCGCTTGCGGGCAAAGGGATTTCAACCCGCCCTATCCGGTTTCCATCGTGTAAAGCTTTCCTGCCCGCAAAATTTTCAAAACTTGTGCAAGAAACTCTATCCCTAGCATCGAACGGCCTCGAAACCCCGAGCAATCGGGGTTTTCGAGTAGATCCCGTACAAACATTCCTTGATGTTTCGCAGAGAAAACGCGTAATCGCGGCGCAACGAAGATTCAACCAGGAAATGCATTTACGGCATCGAAATTACGGGAGAATGAAATGCATCTAGCAGGAATCAGGAAATCGATTGTCGGAATTACCGCGCTCGTGAGCTCGATGGTTGTTGCTGCAGCCCAGACCAGCACACCCGCAATGGTTCCTTATCAGGCATCGTCTTCGAACTCGCAGCCAGCCTCTCCGCAAGCTGCCGCACCCCAGGCGTCACCTGACGCTCCGATTGCAAATGATCAGTCGTCAGACCAATCGGGCGCATTCGTTTTCAAGAAACAGGTCGATGAAGTTGTCTTACATGCAACAGTCGTGAACGATCGGGGTGCGTTGGAGACACATTTAGATCGCGCCGCCTTCGCCGTCTTCGAAGATGGCATTCCCCAGACGGTCACTTCTTTCCGACGTCAAGACGTGCCCGTTGCCATCGGCGTAGTTATTGATAACTCGGGATCAATGCGCGACAAGCGTGCGGAGGTCAACCAATCAGTGTTGAACCTCGTCCGCGCAAGCAATCCGGACGATGAAGTCTTCGTCGTGAATTTTGGCAGGAATCCATACCTCGATCAGGATTTCACCTCCGACGTCCACCTGCTCGAAACAGCACTGCACCAAACATCAACACAGGGAAGCACAGCGCTCTACGACGCAATTTATGCTTCCGCCACACATTTGAGAAATAATCCCCGGCTCGAAAAAAGAATTCTTCTCGTGATTACCGACGGCAAGGACAACATGAGCAGAAAAACGCTTGAGGAGACGCAGAAGGCATTACAGCAGGACGGCGGCCCTACACTGTACGCAATTGGCCTGATGGATGGCCAGAACCAATTCCCAGGACGTGAAGCTCTCCAGCGTCTCGCCGACGCGACCGGTGGGGCGGCCTTCTTTCCCGCCAGTCTGGAGCAAGTGCGCGATATCACGCGCTCGCTTGCTCATGACATCCGCAGCCAGTACATCATCGCTTATCGCCCGCATATCCAGAACCCAAAGGCGAACTACCACCCCATCCGGGTGGAGGCACACGCTCCCGGTTATGCTGACTTGGTTGTGCGGACTCGAAAGGGAATTTACACGGGTGAATCTGTTCGTTGAGGCTGCGCGGAGAGCGTCGCGGCCATTCCGTTTCCTTCCGGAGGCATGTCGATCTGGATGATCTTGTTCTTGATCGCATAAACCACCAGGTCGCGAATAGAGTGAAGGCTTAGCTTCCGCATAATATTGCTACGGTGTGTTTCAACAGTCTTGGTACTGAGATTGAGCAATGACGCGGCTTCCTTGGAACTCCTTCCTTCCGCCAGCAGTTGGGTGATCTCCCGTTCCCGAGCCGTCAGTGTGGGCAACATAGGTGGTTGATTTCTGGAGATCGGCTGTCCTTTTTCGAGGAAGCCCGCAAGAAGCAGTTCATTCACTCGTGGCGTAAAGAACATACGCTTGCTTTGCAAGGCTTCGATTGCGGACACAAGATCACGCGCCGCATCCGACTTCAGAACAAAGCCTCGCGCGCCAGCGTCGAGAGCCTCGCGAATCACCTGGTCGGCGTCGGTCACCGTCAGTACGATGACCTTGGAGGCCGGATCCTGTTGCAGCAGCCGGCGGGTCGCGTCTAATCCATTGAGATTCGGCATCCCGATATCGACGATGATGACGTCCGGGCGCAGCAGCTTTGCTTTCTCGACAGCCTCGCGCCCGTCAGTCGCTTCCCCACACACTTCCCAGCCTTCATGGCGCTGCAGAAGCGCACAGAGACCTCGGCGCACAATCTCATGGTCATCGGCTAGCAAAATTCGAGTCTTCATAGGCTTTGCTCCTCGCGAGCGTAAGTCAAATTTGTTTCGAATAAACTATTTCGGCTCTGCAGGGGTTACGGACTGTGGGCGGGCCAACGCGGTAAAAACGCGATGCTGGCTGACCACCTCTATTGCATCCAACAAATCTCTTGCTGCGTTGGATTTGACGACATATCCCTTTGCGCCCGCGCTTAGAGCTTCCTTCATCATTTGTGGCGAGTCGTGCTGGGTGACGAACAGAACCTCAATTCCAGGTGCTCGTTGCCTCGCCAGCCGGCAAACCTCGAGGCCGTTTAGCTTTGGCATGGTGATATCGAGCACCATGACGTCAGGTTGCAGACTTTCGGCCTTGTGAAGGGCCTCAATCCCATCGGAAGCTTCACCGACAACTTCCCATCCCGTACGTCGTAACAAAACGGTGCGCAACCCTTCCCTTACGATCGGGTGATCGTCCACGAGTAGTATTCGCGTCGTCATAGGTTCGCGCTTTTGTTCCTCGGAAAAAGACACAGATGTGCTGCTACACATTGGGGGCCCCATCAACCGACCAAGACTGCTAGCATGGCAAAGACCAGCATTCAGACTGAATACAGGAAATCCTGTATTCGAGGAGAGATGTCTACTTATACCGCAATCTTGTTCTTGGGAGAATTCGGGGGAAAGTAGGTCTGATTCTGCAAGAGTGCCTTGGCCGCCTCCACGATGGATCCTACATCGGACTTCGGGCAAACCCCTCTAATTCCAACCGCCTCAGCGGCCTGAGCCAGCTGAGCAGAAAGATGTACCGTCACCAAGAGTATCGGTATCGCGGGCCATTGGTTCTGGATCTCGCGAGCCACTTCCAGCCCATTTTGACCCGGCATTTGAAAATCAAGGAGCACCAGGTCAGGGACTAACTCCCGTACCCGCTCCAACGCCTCCCCGGCACTACGAGCCTCCGAACAAACTTGCCAGGAACTCTGTTGTTCGAGAATGGCACGGATATAGTGCCGGACCGTTGGATTGTCGTCCACTACGAGAATTCGGACCAAGGCGGAACCCGCCTCCCACTGAGCAAAGCAGCAAACTTGCGGCTCTCCGACTCACCGTGTCGATGCTAGAACCTTAAAAACTGACTGCCACAACTGCAATGCAGTAAACCCTGTAGTAATCGCAGAAGTCATTCACGAATCGGGCATCATTCACGAGAACTGCGGTCACCAGATTCCCTTATCACTGCCAGTGATCTTGTACTCAACAGCGGCAGCGGTAGCAAGGAACGGCAGTAGTCCAAGACGAAGACTATTCTCCAGCTCGCCGCTCCATAGCAGCTCCTTCAGTTCAGCAGCGTAAAGCCTTGCGGAGTGAGGCACGATCGGAATACGCAGAAACTGCTTACCAAATCGTATCTTCTCGCCTCCGAATTGAGCCGCGGCCTTCAGAGACGCGGGCAACTGCATGCCCCGCCCCCGGTATCCTTCAACGAACGCGGAAACGATGTTGAGATACGTCGCCACGCCCTCCCAAAGACCAGCCGGTTTGGCTAACGAATGAAGATAGTCGTAGTCGATGCGATCTTCATCGGCGCTGCGGCATAAATTCAGAACATCGCACAGGCGGATATAAAAGTGGCGGAACATTCGTTGCAGGGTACTAATGATCATCCGGTCTTCCGGCGAAGGCACCAGGAAAGAGCGGCCGCCGAATTTTCCCTCCCTAGCCCGCGCCATCAGATATCGTCCGATTCGGCTCTGCTCGCCGGTTTGGCCCAAACGCCGTATATGCACTTCCACAAGCTCGGGAAGTCCGGGGACTTCGAAGTTGCATTTGTTGGCAAGGCGGTCACCCCAACTCGGATTCGCGACCCGGGCTTTGAACTGATCTTGCATGATCGCGATGACGTCGCGCGACGCCGCATCCGTGTAAAGATCCAGGTCGCTGCCAAAGTCAGGCCAGTGATCGAGGGTTTTGATAACAACGACCTTTCCGGCTTCGCTCAGCGAACTGCATATGGATTCCAGGAAACCCAAGGCATGATCGATTCGGTCTTGTTCGGCCTCGATCGCACGCGAGATACGATCGGGGCGACCGGCGGACGGCAGCGACATCAATTTCGGCAAAGTGCGCAAAAGAGCGTGATTCTTGCCGGCCAAGGTCAATAGTTCCGACCATTCCGAATCTTCCAGCTCAGAAACCAGATTCGTGATCTGCTCGTGGGTGTGCCAAGAGGGATCACATTTCGGTGTCGCCCGATCGGTGCTTAAGCCAAGAAGGGACAGCAAATGAAAACAGCGCGCAGAATCCGGGCGTTTCTGAGTTCGCATTTTCTTATACTCGCTCCAAAAGATGGTGGAAGTTCGCCGCCGCACTTAATCAATTGACAATCTTGCTTCATCCCGTTTTTTGGCATGCATTCGCTGCCTGCCGTTCGATGGCAGTTCCCTCTTCGTAGTCATTCCACGTCTCGATCAACAGAAACGGGACCGAATTACCAGAATCGAAGTAACGGCGATAGAGCGACAGCGTATCGTCGAAGGTTTGCCCACATCGGCTGTCCATGTGGCGATTCAGCCCCCAGGCTGCGCGAGAATCGTTGAAAGCCGGCCAGGCTCCGCCCACTACAATTTTGTCCGGGTGCTTATCTTTCATATTCCGGTAAAAATTTTCCAGGTACTGCTCTCCCCAATTGCTGCCGTCAGATTTCCATCCTGCAGTCCCGGGCTGCACCCAAGGGTAGGACCCGGCGAAGTCGGCAGCGTATTGCGTCGGCGGATCGTCTTTGTAGATAAGCAGCGGCGGTGACTGCCATCGGCTGCACTCCTGGCGAACACGATTCCAATCCGTGTGTCCACTCTTCGGGAAGATGAAGATGGCCGGATGGCCGTCGTAGGTGAGGTAGGCGTCGCGATACGCCGCCTGTGGGCCGATATAGGCTGTGTATGCCTTGTTGAAAGCGGCGATGGCATCATCCGTTGACTGGCTGTCATCATCCTGCGGTTCGTTGTAAAGAAGCGCGACGTGAAAGTGCGCTTCACTTGCCTGCCGCTCGAGCAAGCCAAAATTGTGATCCGCATACAGATTGCGTTCGCCATTCCAGTCCACCACAAAGCCCGAAATTCCCCGTTCCCGTGCGCGCTGGATCTGTTGCCGCAACACCGCAGGGTCCTGGCTGGAATAGCCGACATCCATATGGGAATGGTCTCCGAACCACGGCATGTAGACCGCGAGCAGGTGGGGATATGAAGATGGCGCCTGTTCAGTCGGCGCAGAAGAATGGCGAAGGCCTGGAGTGCTGCACCCGACGACTAGAAGAAAGAGTGCGGTGGAAATTACGACGAATCCCCTGGACAAAGAACCTCTCCAATTTGCAATCATCCTTTCTAGATTCGATGCCATTCCGCTGGGTGCGGTTGGCGTCGACGAGAGTTCCAGATCCTCGTCGAAAGCCCACAATTACTGGGGTTTAGGAGTTCAAATCAGAACTTCGTAACTTCCACCAATTGCCGAATCACCCACCGGTCTGAGGCAGGAGTCATGAGAACCACGTAGCGATGGACTCCCCGGTCGTCGTGAATCAGCTTTCCCGAGCTAAAAACCTGCATCTGGTACTCGGCAGTATCCTGTAGTTCGATCAGGTCGCCCTCCGGCGAATAGAAAACGGCCTGCAGGTTGTGTTTCTGGCCGAGATATCTGGTCGAAATCTGCGACTGATGCTGGCCGCTCACGCTACCGGCTAACGACTCCCGCGCCGGCCCGACAAATAATCCGTCGAGAGGAGCCAAAGAGCCGCTATCCATCGCAGCCGCGAGGTTAGCCCAGGCGAGACGATAATCTGCCGTGATTCGCTGTTCTGTTTGATTCTCGACTTGACGTGGGCGCGCGTTGCTGATGTTGAGAGCCACTCCCACATCTGTTGCGGCCGGCGCCGTCTGGCTTGCGCCAAACAGGCAAAACGCACCAATACAGACGAGCTGCGTGAGAACCGTGATACCGATCCGGCGAGTCATGGTCTCCTCTCGATGCGTAATTGGTTTCCCATGGCAATGCCGCATGCTGCCGAAATTGAGATCGGCTCGTTGAGATCGAAGCGAGCACGGGCAATACCGCCTTTGACCGGCGCGTCGACGGATATTTTTCCGTCCGGACCGCTGCCGGTGAAAGTCACGATCGTTCCATCCGATACCGAATTTCCTGCGCAATCGCGCACCGGCTCGGTTTCTAAGTCGACGTATTTGGCAGTCTGCTGTGCTTTGATACGCAGGTTACATGGCTCCGCAGCAATCTGTTGAACTACTCGACTTGCAGACAAGGCTCCAGCGGAAGCCGTGAGCTGAACGGGGCCAGCTGCCTTGCCCGACGCAGTGCGGAACCAAGCTTCGCCGTCGTGGGCCGAAACTTGATGAGTGAAGAGCTTCTCTTTCGTGCTATGCACGTCGAACTTCACTTCCTGCGGGGACATCACCAGGTTGCCAAACTGGTCGAACAGCAGTGCAACTCCACTGACTGCATCGGCCTGGCCGACCGGGACGCGAGAGGGATGCACGAGAAAAGCGAGATCAGAAGGTGTAGCCGCAGAGACCTCGAATTCGGCAGACTGGCAAGAGCCCGAGCACAAAAGAACGAGATACCGCCCCGCGTAGTGAGTAGCCTCTGAACCGAAGTGAACCGGCTCCCCAAGATTCACCGGCCGCTTCATCGACACACCCGGGCCGAGCAAATACATTGTTGCCTCGCCGCTCCCCGAACTGGAGATCGTTGCCTCCGTCCCGGCAGTAACGGCGTTGGGTACCACAATTCCCTGGGCGAAGGAGATTGGCACCCATCCAAGCATGCTGATCACAGCCGCTATGCCCGCGACTCTAAGCTTTCCCAAGACTGTACTGGTTAACCACGACATGAAAGTTTTGCACCTTTGTGGCTAATGCACGTGGTACTTGTACCGCAAATGCTTCCGAGCCGAGCGGCACCAGAGCTTGCTCGACATATCCGTCGGAAACCCAGATCACTCGGCCATTCCCGTCATAGAAGCTCGCAATTACATGTGGAATGTTGACGGTCTCTCCGCTCTGATTGACCAATTCCCCGCGCAGCACAGGATTGCCCTGCGCATCTTTCTCCATTTTCTGATTGATGACTCCAATGACTGGGTCGGCGGAGGCTGGAACGAGCGTTGGCCTCACATCCATCTGGACATTCTTAACGTCCTGCAGTCGAATTCCTGGAAAATCGATCCGATACGGCGACACTTGCTTGGGCAGAAGAATATGCGCGATTCGGTCGAAGCTGCTCTCTTCATCCAGAGCTTTTCCCGAAACATCGAGCAGAGTAGCGTTCACATTTACGAATGCAGGAACCGCATCTTCGTTCACAACCTCACCCAGAACCACCGCTCCGGAAGCCGAGTCAACTGCATTCATGGAGACAATTCGAACGTGCGGCGCATCGACGTTGTGCGAGCCCCAAGCATCCTGGGCGCCACCAGTAACGAGGTCCCAGCGGAGATACGTAACCGGCACAACCTGAGCCGGAGTGGCGGACGGCGTCACCTTAGGCCAAACAACCATCCAGGTACCGCCTTCGTGCTTTAATTGGAAATCCCGCAGGTCCTCGATTGGTCCGACGGGAGTGCTCCAGTGTAGACGCGCGCGAATTTGCGCCGACTCATCGGTCGCATGCAATGGCCACAGATCGAAGCTTTCCAGTCCGGAAAATGTACGGAGGCTCCCGCTCGACCCACTCCAACCTTCGATCAGCTCGTCCTCGCGCACCCCGGTAGCTTTCGACAGAAGCGTGAAAGCCTGATCCCAGTTGCGTCGCTGCAGATCTCGGAGAAATATCGTCAGAGCCCGATCCGGTGAATCTGGCCGAGCTGCGAGCCCCGGCAACGGCGAACCCGCGGCAATTCCAACCGTCCCTGGAGAATTACCGTTTTGAAACATCCCTGCCGCTAAGAAGGCAACGGTCGCGACGATGATCACGAGGCAGAACAGATATTTCATCAGAGCACCTTTTAAGTTAAGCGACGTACTGCCGTTCCACGCGCGATTGAACTTCCACGGGAACTGGAATGCGCCTGCGGTTCGGCACGAGTAGCTCCAGGAAAATCGCGAGGAAGCTTACGCCAATCGGAAGAGTGCCCCACAATAACCCCTCCCATGCGGGCGGGACAGCATCCGATTGAATGAGGTGCGCCGGCGGCACATCGTCCTTAGACCACGCGGTAATGGCTCCCTGGTTGAAAATCTCGATCTTCCGCCATCCGGCGAACGTTAGCAGCGGCTCGTAATAGGTGTCGTGAACGAAGATGTATTTCAGCCCATACCGGTTCGCATGCTCGAGCATGCTCCGCAGAGAATCCATGCCTGCAGTGCCATAGAATTTCGCATTCGTGAGCTGGGCCGAACCGTAATGTGTCATCTCGGGCAACAAGCGCGCTGAATTGTAGTCGCCATCGACGCTTGTGGCATTTGTATAGGTAGAGACTTTCGCGAGTTCGCTTCCGAAGCCTAACGTGAGATAGCGGTAGGAGTCATGGCCATCTCGATTTAGAAAAGCAACTACGGGATCGACATTGAGCGTGCCGGTTGGGCGATAGGGATTCATCGTCAGCCATGCGAGGGCAAGTCCGACCGTCGCCACCGCAGCCAACGAGAGCACCACCGCAGCCTTACCTGCGAAGCGGCGCAGTAGCTGAACGGCGAGCAGTCCAATAATCGGCATCGCCATCAGCGTCGCCCAGAACGTGAACCTTTCGAAAGTCAGAATCTCGTAGGCGCGGCCCAGCAACAAGCGTGGAAGGGGCGTCGTTCCTCCAAGTCCGAAGATGGCGGTGACCCAAAAACCGCATAACAACGGGCGCAGGCGAGGAACCGACGATCCGCGCCATAAAATAAATGGCAGCGCCAGAATCATCGCTCCATACGGAATCACGAAGTAGTTGATTCCCGCGGTAGTATTCCGCAGAAAATTCGCACGACTGTCGTGCGGAATCGGTATCTGATGGATCGGGTGCCGAATGATGGCGATCCAGTAAGGCAGGAGCACCACTGCGATTCCGGCTCCGAGTAAAGCCCCAAAGACGACTCCGCGCGAAATTGCTCCACCCACCGACGCTCCTACCCGTTCCCTCCGCGCGTCCAGGCATGCAACCCATAGCACCGGACCGGCAAACAGGATCAGTCCAAAAATCAAGGTCACGTGGTGAGCAGCGGCCGCCGCCCACCCCACTGCAAGTCCCTTGACCAATGACCTCCCCGAAGCTTCCGTCATCCATTCATAAAAGTAGGGCAGCGCGTTTAGGTAGAGAGCCACCGACGCAACCGTAGCCAGCTGCCCTGCTTGATACACGAGAAACGACAGCGACCCCAGGAACACGCTTCCAAGCGCTGCATAACTGGCCGCACTGTCGTCGACCCAGATTCTTGCAAATCGGTAAACACCGACCGGCAACAACAGGATTGCAATCAGTTGCACGAGCATATAGCCCATGTTCAAACCGACAAGGTTCGACAGCAGGGCAATCCACTGATGTGTCAGTGGCGGGTAGGTCGTCTGGGAAAAACCCGCGAACCACTTGTCATTCCACGGATCGAACCAATGATGCGCATAGTGTGACGCGAAAAAAATATGGAAGTTGGCATCGAAAGAGCCTGCAGGAAGCTGCATCAGCAGCAAAGGACCATGAACAGCAAGTGCGACGAGAACTATTGCCAACAACGGGATTGGCCGAGAGTAGGCATCGCCCGGTTTTTGCATGAATTCTGCATGCATCGTCAACGCTCCCTCAGATTCGAAATCTATGGATTCGTAAAGTACTGGGAAGGTTTACTGGTTTTTCTGGCAGGCCCAGCCTTCTTACAGCGGACACGGTACCCCGGAGAGCGGCAGCCTCAAATGTCCGCAACGCATCTCAAGAGGACCGCAACAGCTACCGCGGAGGTTGCGCTTAGACCAAATTGCAGCAAGGTGAATCTGTGAAAAGTCGATTTCCGCTCATTGCCTTGTGTTTCTTTACTCTGCTCCGCTGTGCTCTTTGCCAGACGTACGACATCAGCGGATCCGGCAAGGAAAACAGTTCAGGCAAGCAGGGACAGTCTTCGAATCCCGAATCACAAAACGGTTCTGGCCTCAGTTGGGGATCGAGCATCGAGGTTGCGCGTCAGGCGCGGGCGGCCCAGGATGCGATCAACCGCCACGATTACGGCAGCGCGGTTTCATTCGCGCAGCAGGCCGCCAACTCTGCGCCGCGCGACGCCGAACTGTGGTTCTTGCTTGGCTACGCCGCACGGCTGGCGGAACGCTATCAGGTTTCGCTGGACGCCTACAATCGCGGCCTGGGAATTCAGCCGAACTCTTCCCGCGGACTTGCCGGCTTGGCTCAGACTTACGCCCGGATGGGCCGCGACGCCGACGCCGAGCGCACACTGCAGAAGGTCATAAATTCAAATACCAAGGATGCCACCAGCCTGCAACTTGCCGGAGAGCTGCTTCTGAACTCCGACCCAAAGAATTCCCTGCAGCTTCTGAAACGGGCTGACTCTCTCGAACCGTCGGCCCGCACCGAACTGTTGATCGCCCGCGCGTACGAGCGGACGGGTAATCACGCGGAATTTCAGCATTACATGGATCTCGCCAAGTCGCGTGGGCCCAAGAACCCCGAAGTGATGCGCGCGGTGGCGGAAGAGTACCGCGAGCAAGGTCAATACGATCTTGCGATTTCTACATTGGAGTCGCTGCCCGGAAAATCCACCGATGTTCAAGCCGAGTTGGCATATACATACGAAGTCGCTGGTAAGCAGGAGGAAGCGGCCAAGCTCTACTCTCGCTTGGCGAAGGCATCGAAGGGCAACGTCGCACTTGACCTCAGCGCCGCGCAGGCGCTGGTCAATCTTGGACAATCAGACGCCGCAAGTACCTTTCTGGATGATGCACGCCGCCTTCAGCCCGACAATTATCGCCTGCACGCTATTCAAGGGCAGATTGATGAGTCTGAAGACCGCACTACTGACGCGAGGTCAGAATACGAGTCGGCTCTTGCCCACTTGCCGGCAGTCCTCCCCGAAGGCCCGCTTTACCCCATTGAGCTTCGATTAAACCTCTACGAACTCGATCTGCGCCAGGAAAACCAGGACGACGCCGGCCGCCAACTCAAACAGGCCACCGACGCGATTCAGTCTGTTCACGTGGAGCCCGCGGCACGCCCAGAATTTCTCCGTTTACGGGCCGCGATTGAAGCGGCTTCCGGCAATCTGGACGCGGCCAACAAGGACTTGAAAGATGCCCTCGAGCTAACACCTTCGAATTTGAATCTGCAGCTGAACTACGGGAACCTGCTGTGGAAACTCGGTCAGAAAGATGCTGCGCAGCAGATTTTCACGAAAGTATTGCAGCGCGACAAGACGAACCGAACTGCACTTTCATCGCTCGGATACCTGGCTCGCGACAAAGGTGATGTACGAGCCGCGGAGGCCTATTTCCTTCGCGCGGCCAGTAGCCATCCGAAAGATTTCGCCCCCTATCTCGCTCTCGGCGATCTCTACACGGCTGAGCGAAATTTGCGATCGGCCGAGAACGAGTACGAGCGTGCCTACGAGCGCAATCCCGGCAACGCATCCACTGTTGCTGGTGGCGCGAATGCCGCCCTCGAGGCTCACGACCTCGATCTCGCGAAACGCTGGCTGGATCGGGCGCAGGGGACTGCGAACGAGAATCCCTATGTCAGCCGCGAGCGGGAACGCTATCTCACTTTCAAGCAAGATTACGCGGCATCGGCACAGATCGGACGAAAGGTCCTCGAGAAACTGCCAAACGATCGCGAGGCCGTCGTCTACCTCGCTTACGACCTCTATTACTTGCAACAGTTCGACGAAGTACGGGCCCTTGTCCAGAAGTACCAATCAAAGTTCTCCGACGATAAGGATTTTGCTCTCATCGCCGGATACCTCGACGTTCACGAGGGAAACCTTCACAACGCTTTGGAGGATTTCACACGCGCCCTGGAACGCGACCCGAAAATGGCTACGGGATACGTGAATCGCGGATTTGTTCTGAATGATCTGCGCGAACCAGGTAAGGCGGCTCAGGACTTCGAAGCGGGAATTAAATTGCAGCCTCAATACGGAGAAGCGCACCTGGGCCTTGCCTACGCCGATCTGCAGCTTCATCGTCCGCACCCGGCCTTGACCCAGCTCGATGCCGCCGGAAAGATTCTCGGTAAAACCCATGCCTGGCATCTGGCGCGAGCCGAGGCTTATCGCCAGGGTATGGATTTCGCCCATGCCATTCCCGAATATCGACAGGCGCTCGATCAAATGCCGAACGATCTACCCACGGTACTTGCTTACGGTGACGCGCTTTATCACTCTGGTCACTTGCACGAAGCCGTTGAGGAATTGGCGGCCGCCGAGAAGCTCTCGCCGCAGGATGCCCAAATCTATGCGCTACGGGCACAGATCTACGCGCGGGAAAACGATCGTGACAATGCACATCGCGACATTCAACTAGCCGAACAATACGGCAATGGCCAATCCAAAATTCTGATGGCGACGGGAGACGCCTTTTTGACCTTAGGCGAGCGGGATGCGGCGATGCAGCGCTTCAGCCGAATTTTGGAGTCGCCCGGAGAACATCACATAAGCGTGCGGCTGGCGCTGGCCCGACTTTTCGCCGAGCGTGGCGAATACGACGATACTCGTCGTCAGGTGGCGTTAGGCTTTGCCGAGGCACGAGTAGAAGCGGAACCCATTTCCTCGCAGGACATCCTCGAAGCAGCCAATCTTTTCCTTGCGATCCACGACTTTGATCTGGCGGAGACCTATTTCGATAAGGCTCAACTCGCAGGGGCGAATTCCCGCTCGGTTACGATCGGACTCACGAACACCTATCTGGCAGAGGGCAAGACCCAGGCCGCAGGAAGAGAACTCGGGAACCTCGGCCCTCCCAGCGATTTCAGCGATGACTACGAGTACATGATGACCGCCGCGAATTTATACCGGCAACGTCAGGATTCGGTCCGGTCGCTTTCGGCGTTCGCGCAGGCCAGTTCTCTTGCCAGCCACGGAGAAGGCAACACGGCGGAGATCGCTCAATACGAAGAAGCTGATCAGGAAGGCCGGGAAATTAACGATAAGCTCAGCATCCTTCCGGAAGGAACCTTCGTTCCCGCGCTTGAGGATATAAACGTCTACACACTCGATGCCAAAATTCTGCGTGTAACCAATCCCATGTTGCTTCCTCCGCCGCGGCATTCTTTTCAGAGCCTCGCCGACACGCACTATCGCATTCACCTATCCGGATTCCCCGTAATTTCGGGTTTTGTGGGCGAGAGCCTGACCGCCGGACGGTTGCTTTTCCCTAGCGTCAATGTCGTCGAAGACCGCAACACATACGACACATTCTTGAACGGCGGTATTTCCCCAGTGCTGCACTTTGGGACAAATTCCATCACCTTTAATGGAGGATTGCAGTACACGATACGGCGCGACAGGATTTCCCCGCAATTGATGAGTCAGAACCTGTTCCGCCAGTTTCTTTACGTCTCGACGAATTCGTTCTTCAATTGGGTTTCAATTCATGGTAGTGCGACGCGGGAAGCCGGCCCCTTCACTGATCAGGACCTCCATTCGCGCGATGCATTTGCCAATGTCGAATTCACGGTAGGAAGGCCCTGGGGAAACACGTCTCTGCTCGCAGGGTATTCAGCTCGGGATCTGCTCTTCCGCCCATCGGTCGTGGAATTTTTCACGACAGCTTCCTATGCTGGCCTGCAGCATAAATTCGGTACACGGCTCAGTGCCGCATTGCTGGCTGAATCCCTGCGTTCCTGGGAGGTTTTTCACAGTAATTACGCAACGGCGCAGGCGCTGTTGCCAGGTGCAAGATTCGATTTGCGAGTCAATTCCAAATGGAGTGCGCATGGATCGTTCGTGCTTTCGCGCGGCGCCGGCTTCCACACGTATGACAACGCGCAAAGCGAGTTCACCGTCTCCTACCTTCGGCCCATTCATGGCACGCTGAAAGATGGGACGGCCGATGTGCCCGTGTCGTATCCGCTCCGATTCTCATTCGGCATCGCGCAACAGACGTTTTACAACTTTGGCGGATCGACCCGGACTACTCTCCTGCCAGTCGTGCATCTCACTCTGTTCTGAAGAGCGTGCATGTACGAAGAGCGCAGTTCCATGAATTCATTCCGCATTTCTAAATTGAGAAGATGAAACTCCATTCCCAAAGCGAGCATGGCAGCGGCAGTCACTCCGGAGGCAGTCCGCAGACCCAAGGCAAAACGATGCGATCGCAACTGGTTGGAGGTAGCCTCACCCTCCTGGCGGGATCGGGGCTCGTCGGAGTCACCAATCTCGTATACAACATCGCGACCGCCCGACTACTGGGCCCGACCGGATTCGCGCACGCGACCACGGTTTACACCCTGCTGATGCTGATGTCTGCTATCACGCTCTCGTATCAGGTTGTTTGTGCCAAATACGTGGCACGCCTCAACAGCATCAAGGAGCGCACTGCTGTATTTTCAACACTTCATCAAAGGGCCTGGATCACCGGATTTGCTCTTGGCGCGGTGTTGATTCTTCTGGAGCGCCCCCTCGCTAGCTATCTGAATTTGCCCGGGCTCCATCTCATTCCTTTGTTGGCGCTGGGAACTGCTTTTTACATCCCCCTCGGCGTTCGCCGCGGATACATCCAAGGAATCCATAAGTTCGGCCCCCTGGCGATCAATTTCCTGCTCGAAGGTGTCGTACGCCTGGCGGGAGTCTTCCTGCTGATCGGGGCCGGCATGGGAGTAGAGGGCGCCGTGCTGGCCAGTGTCTTCGCTGTCATGATTTCGTACTTCGCCGCATTCCCCAGCCCGGGTCTGCTCTCCTTAAGCTTTAGGCAGATCCCCAACTTTTTCCACGAGGCCTTGCAGGCGGTTGTCTTCTTCTCCGGCCAAACCATCATCAACAACTTCGATATCGTATTAGTGAAACATTTCTTCCCGGCAAGCGAAGCCGGACTGTACGCCGCCGTCGCGCTGGTCGGACGACTCGTGAATATGTGCGCGTGGTCCGTAGTGAATACGATGTTCCCCGTGTCGGCGGGCAAGTCTGGGGATAGCAGAGAGGATGGGTCTGTCCTCGGACTTTCGCTGGGGCTGGTCTTTGCTATCCTTGCGCTGCTGATCCTGGGCTTGTATTTGATTCCCAGCTTCTTGTGGAAGACTCTCTTCGGCGCGCACTTTCAGATTGGAAACACCGCTGCAATCTCGTCACTGCTTATTCTCTATGCGGTCACGGCGGGTATCTTCTCCCTCAGTTCAGTAATCATCACGTTTGAAATGTCGCGCAAGATCGCGAATACCAGTTGGATCCAGTTAACCTTTAGCGGCGTATTCATAGCCGGCATCTGCGCCTTTCACCAGACACTTCGGCAAGTTGTACTCGTACAACTTGTGCTGATGGTTGCTCTGCTTGCAGTTCTGGCAATTCCCCTTTTACTGAACAAAAGCGAATCTCAGGAACATGCTCACGATTTTCGAAGAGTTCGCTTGCTCCAGCAACTCTCCGAGGAAGAAGTCATCGCAGAATTTCTGCGAAGCGAATTTCATTATCCCGATTTCGATGAATACCGCGAGGTCTTCGAGGACATCGTGGCGAAGCCGGATCTCAGCAACCAGAGAGAGAACGAGCTGCGCCGAGCTCTGCTTTTTCTTCGACGAGGCGCGATGTGGCGCGAATTGCCCTCGGATACGCAATGGTTCGTGATCGGCCTGGCGCTCAAAGACGCTTCCCGCGTCCGCTTCTTTCCGCGGGCGCAGTGGCGCCGGATAGCAAAAGGAAGCTTTTACTTACCGCAAGCAGTCGAAAAGATTCGCGCTGCTTTGCAAATACAGACGGACGATTCTTTCTTTAACAAACTGCGACGCCTGAGCGTGTCGGTGCGTGAAGGAGATGTTAACCCAACCGTTTTGCTGATCGGCGTAAATACCACTGGGCCACTTACCATCCTCGACGGTAATCATCGCATGGCAGCAGCAATGCTCAACCAATCCCCGGCCCCATTCAGTCGATTCCGCTTTATCTGTGGATTCTCGTCGAAAATGACCCGCTGCTGCTGGTACGACACGAACATCAATACCCTGCTTCGATATTTCAGAAACATGATTCGGCATTTTTCTCACGACCCTGAATCAGAGATCGACAGATTTCAGCGGGCAGATCCCCGAGCGGAAATCCCCATAGCTGACCCTAAATAAAACCCCCGGTTCGGAATCGATCCTCGCCGAGACTCTTAACAGAACCCTTATCGAACCGGTTGGCTTTGTGGTGGGGGCGCACTTTCCTCGACTACGCTGTTGTCGCGGCGCCGCAATAACACTGGACTATTCTCTTTGCGGCGATCTTCTCGCTCTACCGTAAGCTTGTTCTCGACCTTTGTGTCATTTTGCCCGGCCACCTGAAACAACCGCTGTCCTTCGGCGGACTGCCGGCTCGCCAGACCAACGCTGACGTTTGCATCGGTTGCCTGCAACGCACTGTTGTAGTAGTACTGCGCGGTCTCTTGATCGCCTTCCATCTCTGAGAGATATCCGATATTGTTCCGCGCGAATGCGTTATTCGGGTCCAGGCGATACGCATCACGGAAATACTGCGTAGCCGATTTCAAATCGTTGCGGTTGATCGCAGACACTCCACGCAGGTTGAGTTCAGCGACGCGCGCCGCGAGAGTATTCTCATTTTGCATCCGGGCACGCAATGCTTTGCCGTTCTGCTCGGCCATATCGCTGACGGGCTTTCCTCTCCATGAAGAATTCAACGTCACCACGGCCGTTGCATCCGAGCGCATACTTGCAGCTTGGTCGTAGTATCTCAGCGCCTCCTGGGTTTCGCCTTCCCGCTCTTTGGCCACGCCAAGATTGTTGATCGTGAATACATTCTTCGGGTCGCGCGCGAGAGCCTGCTGCAGCAATACATCCGCTTCCGGAGCCCTTCCCTGCGCCAGCAACCGCACGGCTTCAACATTCTCATGGTTAATTTCCAGCGGCAGCTCAGGCACAGTGAGAGCTGCAGCCATGGGTTGTCCTGTAGCCCTGTCTGCCGTTGCCTTGTCGATGACGGCGTCGCTCGCATGAGTTTTTGCGAGCGAATAGAAATTCTGGGCTCGATCGATCTGCCCCTTCAACTCGGAGATGTATCCAAGATTGTTAAGAGTGAAAGGGTCCTCGGGATCGAGGAGATAGGCTTTGTAAAAGAAGGATTCTGCCTTCTCGTTTTGGTGCTTACGGAGAGCTTCGACGCCGTCTCGATTCAGCCGTTGCACCGGGGTCATGTGGCTGCGCCGCGGGATCGAAAGCTTAATGTCTCCGGCCATCGCATGAGATGCCCCGATCAACAGCATGCCGAGCATCCCGAGAACAACTGCGGTTCGTGGAAACAACTTACACTCCTTGTGCGACCGGATAAGTATTCGTGCGAAAGTTGGATGCCGTTTTCTCCATGATGTTTGTCGGGATATCTTCCGCATGGACATACATTTGCGACCACTCTCGAGGAGTCTGGGGCATCCAAAATTAGTTCCAAAACTATGCCGAGTGCCAGGGATTCCCGAATGGTTAAAGTGGTCTGTTGGCCTGTATTTGCTGGTCTTCTGCTTACCGGTATTCTTGTGAATCCCGGTGCCTCTAACGCCCAGGCAACTCCATCGAAGTCGGTGACCTCAGCATCGTCGGAACAGCCGGGTTCAGCCGAGGTGTCTCGAGAAAGCACGGATTCTGTGCAGCCCGTCTACCCTGCTAATAATGGACCTGAAATCGCCCTTGATCCATCAAGCCTGGTACCCGACCTACCTCAACTGCCGTCTTCGAAAGCAAGTCTGATCGGTGGCACTGTCGCGCGCGTGGATCACATCCGCGACGAGATCACGATACAAGTCTTCGGCGGTGGAAAGGTGAAAACCCTCTTCGATCCCCGGACACACATTTACCGCGACGGGAAAGCGGCATCTGTCACCGATATCCAAAAGGGCGAGCGAGTTTACGCCGATACCATGTTGCTGGACGGCAAAATCTTTGCACGAAATCTCAGGATTGGCGCACAGAATTCGCAAGGCGAAGGCCAAGGCGTTGTATTGTCCTATCGCAGCAATGACGGTTCGCTTGTGCTGCGCGACATGCTTTCGCCAAAACCGCTTAACTTGCGACTGGAACCAGATACCCGTATCGTCCGCAGCCACCAATCCGCGAACGCCCGCGACCTCGTGCCGGGAACCCTCGTATCAGTTCAATTTCAAAATCAGGGGGGCCACGCTATCGCCCGGCAGGTCTCGATTCTGATTGCTCCCGGCGCTGAATTTAGCTTCCTTGGGCGCGTCCTGACCTTGGATTTGCACTTAGGACTTCTCGTCGTTAGTTCCACCATCGACCACAAGAATTATGAAATCTATCTGGATCCCGGCGTCACGACACCGGATGACGACTTGCGGGAGGGGGCCGAGGTAACGATACTTGCCCGCTACGATGGAAGTCGCTACGTTGCGCGTGGAATCACGATTGAACCTCCGAAGTGAGCAGCTGTCCTAAGAAAGTTTCGGATGGTTCCTACTGCAACTGCTGCGGATTACACACCCCACCAACCGACTGCACTGGAGGCGTTGGCGGCGTAGCCCAGGGCACGCCCTGAAAGTCGAAGAACTCCGACATGTCGATCTGCGCCGCGTCCCGCTGCGTAAGCGATGGAAGGTTAAATCTTGTTTCGATGAACCTGAGAATCGCAGTGTAGTCTGCAACGGTATGCGAAACGTAATTCTTCTTCGCGTATGGAGACACGATCAAGAGTGGCACCCGATATCCGGTGTAGGTGAAGTTGCAAGTCGCACCGCCGCCGTTCGTGCAAATATCACCGGGCAGCAGATCAACGGGCGTGAGCCCATCCGGACTGATGGTCGATTGCGGCGGAACATGATCGTACAGTCCACCTGCTTCGTCGTACGTAAGAATAAAGGCGGTGTCGCTCCAGGACGTGCTGGTCATCAGAGCATTGATGAGGCTTGAGACATACGCCGCGCCGGTCTGAACATTGTTATCAGGATGTTCGTCGGTTCCAGAATCGTAGCCTCCCTCGATCAGCGCCACTTGCGGCAACGTTCCATTCTTCACATCCGTCAAATATTGCGATATAGGAACCACGTTGGCCGGCAACGGCTTCGGGCTGGCATAGTTCGCGAATTGGCGAAGGTATGTATCCGGCGATCCTGCTGCTGTATCCGTCGTATAGATCTTCCAGGAAATTCCCGCCTGCTGAAGCTCATCAAAAATCGTCGGAACGTTTAGTGGAGCATTGTCGGCCGCATCTGTACCTGGCGGATAGGCGTATCCCGCCGATGTGGCCGCGAAGAGGTACAGCCGGTTGATCTGCGTGCGGTCCATGGCAGGGGAAAACCATCGATCCGAAGTGGCAAAGTTCGAGGCCATGAAGTAGTAGTAATTCAGATCAGTGGCGTCGTAGTAGCCCATGGCGCGGAGCCCGGCTGTATCGCTGTACCCTTCATCCGCAGCAAACTTCCCGGCGTTGTAGACAAATCCATCCAACGTTGGCGTGCTTGACGTCGGGGCATGCAGGTTCCAATCAAGGTGACTTTCATCCCATGACGGCGTCAGGTTGTCGGTGCACACAGTCGCTAAATGAAATGCTGGGATCGTTCCAGTACCGTCCATCGTAGGGTTCGACGCATTAGCAGGCAGGCCGTCAAACTGTTGAGATGGGATCCCATTCGCCTGCCAGTACGCGGGGAGCTGTCCGAAATAGGTATCGAACGAGCGATTCTCCTGAGCCATGAAGACAATGTGGTTGATGGGATTCAATGTGGGATTAGAATTTCCGGTCAATCCTTGGCAACTAAGAAGGATTCCCACTACCCAAAGGACCAAAAAAGCCGAAATGAACCGCGACGTTAGCCGTCCGACCGCTGCCCTGCCGCTGGTGTAAATCGACATAGGCTTTGGATGAAGCTAGGCGGCAGAATGTTGGCAGGGTTGAGGCGGCACTAAGTCCATAACTGGCCGCGGGATACGCTCTTCAGCCGTTGCGTAGCCGGCCCGGGCGCGGCTGAGAATGGACCTCGGAAGGCGCTTCTGGCCCCTCTGAAGTTGGCATCATGCGGTTTGGCTTCTCGCCATTCGAGTCATGGTTCGCAGGTGTTCGGCCGTCTTCCGGTTGTTTTCGGCTTTTCCAATGGATCACGGTTTCGTCGGTCGGCGACTGCATTCTCTCTCGCCTTCCAAAGCCATTTCCTTCACTCTTCGCTTTCTCCCGACGACTCCCGGGGGGAAGAAAGATCAGTGAACGATCGATCCACTTCGAAGTGCGGCGAGTGATCGCTCGCAGGAAAAATGCCCGCGAAGGGAGCCAGTTCGGAAGCTTGCGGAATCGCGCCAACTTGCGCCGTGCTTCCAGTTGCTGGTGCAACTCAAAATGTCGAAGGTATTTACGAATCACGGCAGGCATGGTCATCCGCAACGCCGCCGAAAAATTCTGCACAGCCATTTCCTGAAGGCGAGCGGGCGACTGTAAGAGATCGCTGAGACAGGTGCTCAAATCTGCCGCATCCCCAGGGCGATAGAAAGCAATTGCGAGATCTTCCTCCTGCGCCATTTGTCGGAAGTCTTCGAGATCTGCGCAAACAATCGGGACCCCATAGGCACACGCCAGATGCGCAACTCCGCTGCATCCCGTTGACGAGGAATACGGCATAACGAGCGCCGAGGAACTCTGAAACAGATCCTCCATGTCGCTCTCCTCGACGTATCCCGTGAATTCGATGTGAGGGTGGTCGCCATATCGCTCACGGACCGATTCCACATATCCGGAGGCTTGCGGATGGTCTCCGCCGCCGATGACGAGTTTCACATTCTGAAGGCGCTCGGAAATCTGATGGAACGCCTCGATCATGAGTTCCAATCGTTTGTAAGTACCCCATTTTCCAAAGGCCAAAATGCGATGGATGGGATTCCCGCGCCGCGAAAAATAAGGGTACTTCGGGCTGTGAGCAAGAATTCCATGCGCCCGGACGTGAACATTTTCTCCGCCGTACCTTTCAAACAAAATCTTCCGGTAGCGCGGCATGAGCACAGAAACGGAATTGGAGAGCAGAAGCATCCGCGTGGCAAGTGCGCCAGCCATGCGATATGCTCCTGGAAATCGCACGCCGAGATCAGTGAGATCGACCGTATCCATCAGGTGATGCAAAGTGACGTGGGTATACCTGCCCCCGGCCCGGGAAAGCAGCGGCGTCATCAGGCCAGCGAAAGCATTGAGCGGATTTCTGCCGAAGGTGCTGAACAGCAGGTTGAACCATACAATGTCGGGCTTGAGTTCCCGCAGGCGGGACAGCAAGCGAAACGTACTCCGTGGGTTATCCGGCGACCAGCAGCGCAACACAGAAAATCCATCCAGCTCTACAGCGGGAGAAGGAATCTCGTCTGCGAGGATCGTAAGATTGACGAAAGGGTTTCGCTGCAGTTCCTGAGCGATGTGATAACCGTATTCGCTGAGTCCTCCGTGACTTGGAGGAAACGTCGTTACCAGACAGATATTCATTCGGCTGCAAGGGTCCCGAAGGCTGCAATTCTGGAGTTATGATGAGCTTGGCGGATCGAAAGTTGGCGGCCTTCGGCCCTCGACAAGTCGGTCCGGAGAGCCTTTCTGACTAAGCCCTTGCAAGTACCTCGCAGGACTCAGGTTGAAAAAGTCGGCGACAGAACGTTGCGCGAATTTGTGCACTTGCTTCGCTGACGGAAGCGCCAGTAATGACGACGATGTCGGGCGCCATGGCAACAAGATTAAGGTACGATTGCCGATTCAAGCGAAGGAATTCGAGCGGATATTCAGGCTTACGCGCGCGCGCCAATTCCGGATCAGCATCCACCATATACGCAAGATCAGGTTGAGGCGCGAAATAGAGAAGAAGCCTCGCAAAAAAACGAGCGAAGCCGTGATCGAGCGGCAAGTTGGCTAGCTCATCGTAAATGTATCGATCAAAAATGACGACGTCGTACTCCCCTGCGAGCTTGAGGCGCCGCGCTTTCAATAAGAGACTCCAGGCATCCGCGAAATAAAGCGCCAGGCGGGCGATCCGGACCGGCCAACTTGTTACGTTCTTGTCCCTCCGCTGCACAGGACGTTCCGCGCAACCGATGCCCTGCTCTCCACCGAACAACTTACTGCTCGCCCGCTCTCGCAATCGAGAGCCAACAACGACATCGTCCCACATTCTCAGTACATTGACTGTGCAGCCGCAGTCATGTAACCATGATCGCAACACATCGATCTGCGTGGTTTTGCCCGCTCCATCAATTCCGGAAAAACTTACGATCCTCACTGCTGATCTTGCCGCCATAGTCATTACCGCGCGCCCGGCGGTTTGCTTGGCGTAGCGGCTGTCAAAGCAACGACGGCGCCAATCGCGACTCCGGCCCCAATGATCGCTCCCGTTCTGAGCACAATGGTTCGAACGCGGTGTTGTTTCGCGGGAGCCATCGCAATACCCGCCGGTTGAGAAGCCGCGATGCCTCCGGCATTTGGCGCCTCTGCAGCCGCTGTCCCGACGGGCTTCTGAGAGTTCGCCTCGGGCTGAGATTTCTGACTCGTCGATTGATTACCTGCCTGAGAAAGCAGAATTGGCGAACCATCGTTTCGGTTTCCTGAACCGTCTGAAGGCAAGGCGGACGACTGGGAACGCACGGCCCCGGGACTGTCCGGGAGCGGAGTAACAGATTTCTCTACGGCCTGCTCGGAAGAGGCAGTTTGCTTCGAGTTCGCGGTTGCGTCCGTTTGCGCCGAGAGCATCCCGCACAGAAGTCCCCATACTGCCACGCTCGAGTAGATCCAATAAGGAGTCGCCCTTTTCATCCGCACCCCCTCAGAGAATTTCAGTATCGGTTAGCTCGCTGCCTCAAGATCTGCTGCCCCCGCCATCCACGTCTGATTTTGCGGAATTTCATACTGCGGCAGCGCGTGGAAGCTCTGGACAGCTTCATCCGAAGTCTCAAACACTTCAAACAAGCGATCGACTTTCATGAGCTCAAGGATTACTGCGGAGCCCGGCGCCACGGCTGCCAGCTTTACATCCCCGTCCCGCTTCATGGCTTCATCCATGCAATGCAACAGCATTTCGACACCGCGACTGTCGATATCTTTGATTTGGGAACAATCCAGGACGATCCGGGGACGGCCGACTTCAAGAAGCGCCTGCAACTCATTGCGGAATGCCTCGGCGTCGGCTCGATAGAGCCTCTCGGGAACTTGCATAACGATTACCGGTCGATTGGGGTGCATGTTTGCATTACTCCTGGACTAGGATTCAAATTCAGCTGTCGCGTTCATCACGTGAACGTTTCGTTTGAGCGGATACTGTTCGGCGCGCGAGTCCTTTGCATCAGATGATTCGGCCGCGCTTGCTGTCGTTCTCTTGCTAACGCCCCGTTCGTCCGTCCGATTCGAACGGATGAGACTCGGGTCAGAAATTCTTACCAGAACGTCGCGTTCCAGATTCAGGAGGCGGCTCGCGGAAACAAGCGAGTGGCGCACATCAAGCCACATGCCGACATATGTATTCGCAAGGACCGTCGTGTCCTCTACCACGGTTCCGTAATCGACATGGGATCCACTCTCGATGTTGCTGGAGCGCGTGATTAAAGCGCCTTCTCCTATGATGCAGTTGCGCCCAAGGTACGAGGGGCCAACCACTCGTGCTCCGCGTTGAACCTGAACTCCCGAGTCTGCCCAAATACCGGGCCGCAACTGCGTCCCGAACGGGTGCAGATGGCAGCGCGACTGGAAGGCGTCAATGACCAATTGGCGCAGTTCCCGAGCCTCCGTGATGCGCCTGGTGTACTCGCGAACGAAGTAAGACTCTGTGAGATAGTCTCCGGTCACAAGCCCATTTCGCCAGTCTCCGCCGTCTCGCTGCCGTCCTATGCTGGAATTGACCACCCACAAATCTAGTGGCCCCCGGGCGTCAGCGGCCCGAGTTACCGTTTGCGCGCCTTCACAATGAAAATTCAATAAGTCAGCGGCGCTTGCCTCGCTGTAGGCGCTGGGCCTTGCCAGAAAAGCACAGTCGATGCCATTGCTCGCGTACGCTTCCAGCACCGATACAATGGCAGACCAGATATCGTCTGCGATGTACACATCGAGATCATCGGGAACTCGGCGAAACTGCGGCGTAAGTCCCAGGATGTCCCGATGCAAAACCAGGGTGGATTTGATGTTCGCCCCGGTAAACTGCTCGACCGCACGCTCCACCAACGAACGACCAAGCAGTTCCACGAACTCAATGGGCTCGCTTAAGAGCCCGGAGGAACCGCCAAGGCGTTCGTTACCGCTTTGTGGGCTGAGTGCGGAATCAAACTTGTCCGACTCCGCTTCAACAACGACTATGGCCCCTACTTCCACGCAGCAATCTGTCCCCTCTTCGAAAAAAAGTTATCCGTGAATTTGCCGTTCCGACGTGGGGGCGACAGCCAGAGTTTCAGAGCACGCAGAAGGCGTGAGATCGGAAAAATTGGAAGACAAAACATTGCGAACCGCGTTCCGGCGCCGCGCAATCCGGCGCTTGGGAAACAACAGGTCACGCATCTTCAATTTTGCCTTATGCAGTTGCGATTTCGAATTTCCGATGGAGCAGTGCAACAGTCGCGCAATTTCGTGGTGCTGGTATCCCTCAATCTCGTGCAGTGCAAATACCGTGCGGCACCCATCGGGAAGTTCCTCGATCGCGCGGAGAAGAGCGATGCGGTCGATGGCGCCGGCAAGTCGTGGATCTTTCTTGCCGATGTCATGCGCTAAAGAAGGTGACTCTGCCGAAACCGGCTCGCTCAGCGAAAACACCGCTCGCGATTTCTGGCGCCGCAGTTTCATTAGAACCGTATTGACTGCGATTCGATACAGCCATGTTGAGAACGCCGCCTCACCTCGAAATGTTCCGATAGTCCGAAAGACCTGGAGGAATGCTTCCTGCGTGAGATCTTCAGCCTCTGCTACATCTTTCGTCATCAGCAGGCATACGGAATAAACACGCTTTTTGTGCAATTCAAAGAGACTGGCAAAAGCTTGCTCGTCACCTCGTTGCGCGCGCTGAACCAGGTTATGCTCTGTACTCTGATTCTTCGTCGCCGTTGCTTCCTTCTGGACGGGAATCAAGTTCGCAGAGGTGGAGGAAATTACGCAACTCGCCATGGTAGTCTCCTTACGATCTTTGTCTTGATTGAGCACACTCGGTTGAGAGAGTGTGTCCAACTTCGTAAGCCTAGTGAATTCGGCCCGTTTGCTCTATCGGTGTGTGGCTGTAAATGGGGGTGCGTGTTGCTGTACGGAAAACCGAGAAAAACCTAGAAGTGAAAGATTTTTTCTACAGCGAAGCGCGACTTTCAGCAGCGAACCGTGTTAAAACGCCGCGGGCCGGTTTTTCTTGCAGGTTACGGTCTTGGGTGTACAACCAATGAGTATATCGGTCAGCCGCGTGGGTGACACCCACGTGCAGCAAATTAATACAATCGAAATCCGACTTCTACACTGACCTGTACATTTACAGGCTGGCCATCTTTACGCGCAGGTTCAAAACGCCACTGTTTTACGGTCTCGAGAGCTTTTGCGTCCAGTCCGTAACCCAGACCTCGCACAACTCGGATGTCGCGGGGATGACCTTCGGCATCGACGATCAGCCACAGAATGCAGGTACCTTGAACTTTTGCCCTGCGAGCTTCCTCGGTGTACTCTGGATCGGGCGTATCCACAGGCTGCGGAGCCGTAATCCCACCACCCACTTTGTAGACGCCTCCTCCAATTCCACCGCCGCTCCCGTGACCGACGCCAGGACCGTGACCTTCGCCAACACCACCGCCGGAACCCGAACCAATGCCCCCGCCGGAACCAATGCCGTTTGAAGGCGGAGCCGAGGGCAGCGGTGGGGCGGATGGATTGCCGAGATTCGGCATGTGGTTCTCCGCCAAGTGAACCTGCGGAGGCACGACGACAGTTGGTTGAACCGCGAGTTTGGGTTTGTCATTCCGGAGAACGATCTGCGGTGGAGTGATTTGCTCCATGGCGAGTTTGGGCAGCTGCGCCTTGGGCGCGGGCAACGGGTCGTGGTCACCACCGCCGCCCCCGCCGCTCACAACCTCCTTCGAAGGGTGGAGAGCGTAGGTATCGGGTGACGGTGCTATCAATGTCACCGTCTCCCTTTGCTTTACTTGCTGCACGACATGGTGCCCCAGGTACGCACTTGCCAGAATTAGCCCAAATAAAACGGTGTGCACCACCGCCGAACCTTTAAGTCCTGCTGCACGATAATTGTTGTATTGGCCCCATACCTCAATTGCTGCCAGGGGATCCTGCCCGCGAAAACTCACTTTTTGCGTCTGCGCCATTTTTCCAACCCCAAATGCTCGAGTGCGTGTTCCGACCAAGGTCGGATAGCTTTGTTCGACCGCGCGGCTTCCTCTGACTCTCTCCACGGCTTCTATAGATGCGATGCGTTCGGGAGCGGTTGACGCGGAGGTGAATCGGGCCTGGAGTTGTAACAAATATTCAGACTTACGGCGATATCCGACAGCTGCGCGGCAGTAAAGATCGTTTGAGCTGGAGTGGCTGTTTGCGAAAAAGAGGGATATCCACGCGTTTCAGACTCTAATCTGTCTCAAGCAGGACGATAAGGCCGTGCCAATCTTCCCCCGCCTAACCATTTCCAGCTAATGTATTTTTATGTTTTGCCTACAGCTATAACCGTATTGTTCCACCGGCAGGAATGGCTCTATCCTTCAATCCTCGACACAACGCCCCAAAAGCGGGTACCGGTTTGCTGGGAACAATCGGTACCCGCTTCCCCATTCGGCAGCAACCCTCAATCAATAAATGCGCGAACGCCAAAGCATGCTAAGGCTGCTAGATCGTCGTTACGTTTTGATTCGGAGGTAAGGGGGAAGGCTTGTGTGCCAGAACTACTGACTTTCCGCCTGCGCGCACTCATCCATTATGGCGGGAATTTGGCATACAGAAGTCGACGGGATAATTACTTCTACCAGAGTGCCGGGATTCGCATTCGCGATCTTCAATTCGCCGCCAAACTCGCGCGCTCGCTGCTTGATACCACGAATTCCGACGCCAAGGCTGCCCGGATGGAGTTCCGCGACCTTAGCGCTGATTCCGCGGCCATCGTCCTTGACTGTGATCACAGTTTGCACGCCACGTTGAGCGAGCGTAATCCAGACCTGTGTAGCGCTAGCATGCCGGAAAACGTTCGTGAGCGCTTCCTGGACAATTCGGAAGATAGCTGTTTCCAGATCGGGCGCTAGCCGCGGAAATTCCCTGGGTTGCACGTCCAGGCACGTTTGGATCCCGCTGCGCTCCGTGAGTCCGTCGGCATACCACGAGATCGCCGACAACAACCCCACTTCGTCGAGGAGCGGCGGATGCAAAAGATGAGACATGCTGCGCACTTGCTGGATGGCCCGGTCGATAATACTGATGGCCTCGCCGCAGGCGCGTCGGATGGATTCGGGCGATCCTTGCTGGACCGTGCTGTCGAGAACAATCTTGGCTACGGCTAGCTCCTGCCCTAGCCCATCGTGTAGCTCTCTGGCAATTCGCCGGTGCTCCTGATCCTGCATGGTCATCAGCCGCACCGAAAGTTCACGAAGTTCGGCCGTACGCTCGTCAACCATTTTCTCGAGCTTGGCGGCATTCTCTCGAATGGACTGCTCCAGCAGCTTGCTGTCGTGAATGTCGGAACAGGTACCGTACCATCGCGCGATAGCTCCCTTATCATCGCGTATAGGAACGGCTCGGGCTCGAAACCAGCGGTAAAGCCCTTCCCGCGAGCGCAGCCGATATTCGGTTTCGTAGTTCTCGCCGCAGGCCACGCATCGCTCCCACTCCGCCTTGGCTCTATCCTCATCTTCCGGATGAACGTATGCCATCCAGCCTATCCCATCAGCCGAACCGCTGGGAGCACCCGTGTACTCGTAGAACCGGTCGCTGATGTAATCGCGATAACCATCGGTCTGTCGACTGAAGATGATGTCGGGCGCGGTGTGAATGATGGCATCGAGTTCCTGGTTCTTATGAGCCAGCATAAGATTGAGTTGTTCCAACACCTCCGCGCGGCGCTCAAGTTCCTCCGTCCGCTCCTGGACGCGATTCTCGAGCTCCAGGTTCAGAGTTTCCAACTGCCGCGTCTTGCGGTGCAACTCGGCAAACACTTTTACCTTGGCGCGGAGTAGTTCGGGAATCACCGGGACCGAAATGTAATCGACGGCCCCACGCTCATATCCCTTCAGCCGGTCCAGATCAGTCAGATGAACCGCGGAGATCAGGATGATTGCCACCTTCTGAAAGCGCGGGTGCTGCCGGATCATAGTGGCCAACTCAAAGCCATCGAGATCGGGCATGTTTACATCCATCAACACGATGGCGACGTCCGTCTTCAAAAGCCGCTCGAGCGCTTCCTTGGCGGAAGTGGCCTTGATCAGGCGCTCGTCCAGCTCTTCCAGCATGACCTCGTAACTTAAAATCTTCGCTGGCTGGTCATCCACAAGCAGGATGTTGACTTTGTCGTCTGCCTTCATGTTCTATCCGTGCTTCCTCGTCGTCTTCCTCACCGGTGAAGCCACATCCGCAACGCCGAGAGCAGTTGTTCAGTGTTTACTGGCTTCGCCAAGTACTCTGATGCGCCGGCCTCCAGGCATTTTTCCCGGTCACCCTTCATCGCCTTCGCGGTGAGGGCGATGATGGGCAGACGCCTGAATTCCTGGTTAGCTCGAATCGCCTGCATGGTTTCATACCCGTCCATCTCGGGCATCATCACGTCCATGAGAACGATCGCAACGTCAGGCGTCGACTCCAGAATGGCGATCGCCTCTCGACCGGTGCTCGCAGTGAGGACGTTCATGCGGCGACGCTCGAGAACGCTGCTGAGAGCGAAGATGTTACGCACGTCGTCATCCACCACCAGCACGCGTTTTCCGGCAAGCGCCTCATCGGAACGATGTAATTGCTCAATCATTCGCTGCTTGTTGGGCGGAAGATCGGAAACCACCCGATGCAAGAAGAGCGCCGTCTCGTCGAGCAACCTCTCCGGCGATTCCACGCCCTTCAGCACCACACTGCGCGCCAGCATATGCAGCCGGGCGTCTTCATCCGGCGACAATTCCTTGCCGGTGAACACCACGATGGGCAGGTCCTTCAGTTCGGGGGTGTCGCGGAAACGCTCCAGCAGGTCAAAGCCAGACATATCCGGCAATCGCAGATCGAGAACCACGCAGTCGAAGGATTCTCGTCTTACCGCCTCCAGCGCTTCATTTCCAGTGGCAGCTGCGACGACGTCGATATCGTCGTAACCGAGCAACTCCCGGATACTGAGCTGTTCCGCAGGATTATCTTCGATCACCAGCAGGCGCTTCTTGCGCGGTAGCGCGTACTCTTTGATTCGGCCCAGAGCATGGTCCAGACCTTCTGTGGTGGTCGGCTTGGTCACGAATGAAAACGCGCCGCGCGAAAGCCCATGATGGCGGTCCTCATCCAGAGTGAGCATCTGCACCGGGATGTGCCGCGTAGCCGGATCCTGCTTCAAGTGATTCAGAACCGTCCAACCCAACATGTCCGGCAGGAATACATCCAGCGAAACAGCCGTCGGATGAAACTCCTTTGCCAACGCCAGTGCTTCAGCCCCACCTGTCGCTACCAGAGTCTTGAAGCCCTTATCGCGAGAGAGATCCCGCAACACTCTCGCGTAGTGCGCATCGTCTTCGACGATCAGAAGAACGGCATCCTCCGGATGCAGGTTGTCGCGATCGTCCGGGATGTGCTCGATTGCTCTCTCGGCAACATTCACTGCCGAGGGTGGCAACGGAGAGACCGGAGCAGCAGCTCTTTTCTCTCCACTGGCGGCCGAGGTAGATGGCCCCTTGTACATAATGGGTAAGAACAAGGTGAACGTACTACCCTGCCCGGGAACGCTGCGCAACTGGATCTCTCCACCCAACAGGCTCGCCAACTCGCGGCTGATGGCGAGACCCAACCCGGTACCGCCGTACTTCCGGCTCGTGCTGGCATCTGCTTGCTGGAATGCCTCGAAGATGATTCGTTGTTTATCGGCGGCGATTCCCACACCTGTGTCAGCAACCTCAAACGCAACCACCGGTGCGGCCTTTCCAAGGATGGGATGATCGGGGCTCCATCCCGTCGCTGCCAGCGAAACAGATAGGCTGACCGCTCCTTGCTCGGTGAATTTGAACGCGTTGGACAGCAGGTTCTTGAGAACCTGATGAAGGCGTTTGGAGTCGGTGACCAGGCTGCGCGGCAGATGCGGATCCGTATGGACATTGAAGGCCAACCGTCGGCTCTCCGCTTCATGCCGGAACGGCCTTTCCACCGTATCGACCAGGCTTGCGAAGAACACCTCTTCTGCCTCGACTGAGACCGTCCCGGATTCGATCTTCGAAAGGTCGAGAATATCCGTGATCAGGTTCAGAAGATCTGTTCCTGCTCCATGGATGGTACGCGAGAACTCGACCTGTTTCGGCGTGAGATTGCCATCGGGATTGTCGCTGAGCTGCTGACCGAGAACCAGAATGCTATTCAACGGCGTACGCAACTCGTGCGACATGTTGGCAAGGAACTCTGACTTGTACTTCGATGTGAGAGCAAGTTCCTTCGCTTTCTCTTCCAAAGCCCGGCGAGCTTGCTCGATTTCCTGGTTCTTGCGTTCGACTTCGACGTTCTGCTCTGCCAACTGTTGTGCCTTCTGCGCAAGTTGCTCGTTCGTTTGTTGCAACTCTTTTTGCTGCATCTGCAGTTCGGTCGCGAGCTGTTGCGACTGCTTCAGCAATGCCTCCGTCTGCATCGTCGCTTCAATACTGTTGAATACGATTCCGATGCTGGCCGTAAGCTGCTCCAGGAAAGCCAAATGCGATGCCGTGAAAACCGTCAACGATGCCAGCTCGATCACCGCCTTGACCCGGTCTTCGAACAGTACTGGCAAAACCACGACGTTGCGGGGAATCGCTTCAAATAATCCGGAGCGCACCGAAACCGTGTTCGGCGGCAAATCGGTAATCAGCATCCGATGCTTTTCCGCCGCGCACTGACCCACCAGCCCTTCACCGATCTGCAATCGGCGCAGATGCCCGTTGCCGCCGTCGCTGGCAAACGCAGACAACAACACCAGCTCCGCTGAATCGTCGCTTTCCATTTGATAGATGACGCCCTGTTGCACGTTGATCAGCGGGGAGAGCTCCGACAGCAGCAAACGGCCGACGGTGGCAAGATCGCGTTGGCCTTGCAGCATTCCCGTAAAGCGCGCCAGATTCGTCTTGAGCCAGTCTTGCTCCGTATTGCGGTCCGTCGTGAGCCGCAGGTTGTCGATCATGGTGTTGATGTTGTCTTTCAACTGCGCTACTTCGCCACGGGCCTCGACTTGAATGGACCGGGTCAGATCGCCCTTCGTAACAGCAGTGGCGACTTCCGCGATTGCTCTCACCTGGTTCGTGAGGTTATCGGCGAGCAGGTTCACGTTTCCGGTCAGATGCTTCCACGTTCCCGCGGCGCCTGGAACGTTCGCCTGGCCACCGAGACGTCCTTCCACACCGACTTCGCGCGCGACCGTCGTGACCTGATCCGCAAAAGTCGCGAGCGTATCGGTCATGTTGTTGATAGTTTCGGCCAGCGCAGCGACTTCGCCTTTGGCGTTCACAGTCAGCTTTTGAGTCAGTTCCCCGTTAGCAACCGCCGTGACGACCTTCACAATACCGCGCACCTGCTCGGTGAGGTTGGCCGCCATCACGTTGACGTTGTCGGTTAAATCTTTCCAGGTTCCCGCGACACCAGGCACTTCCGCCTGTCCGCCAAGCTTGCCCTCGGTACCGACTTCGCGTGCTACACGGGTGACCTCGGCAGCGAAGGCGTTCAACTGATCCACCATCGTGTTGATGGTGTTTTTCAACTCAAGAATTTCGCCCTTCACGTCGACCGTGATCTTGCGCGATAAGTCACCGCGCGCCACTGCCGTAGTAACTTCGGCGATGTTTCTCACCTGGCCTGTCAGGTTCCCTGCCATTGCATTTACGGAGTCCGTCAAGTCTTTCCACGTACCGGCCACGCCTGACACATTGGCTTGGCCGCCAAGGCGTCCCTCGCTGCCCACTTCTCGTGCCACGCGGGTCACTTCGGCCGCGAATGACCGCAACTGCTCGACCATCGTATTGAGCGTTTCTTTGAGCTGCAGAATCTCGCCTCGAACGTCCACAGTGATCTTTCGTGAAAGATCGCCGCTGGCAATGGCCGTCGCCACTTCCGCGATGTTGCGCACCTGCGCCGTCAGGTTTCCGGCCATGAAGTTGACGTTGTCTGTAAGATCCTTCCACGTTCCTGCCACACCGGGAACGTTCGCCTGGCCGCCCAGCTTGCCTTCCGTTCCAACTTCGCGGGCCACACGCGTCACTTCGCCGGCAAATGCGTTCAATTGGTCCACCATCGTATTGATGGTGTTCTTCAACTCGAGAATTTCGCCCTTCACGTCGACCGTGATCTTGCGCGACAAGTCGCCGCGAGCCACAGCCGTCGTCACCTCGGCAATGTTTCGGACTTGGGCCGTGAGGTTTCCGGCCATGGAGTTCACCGAGTCTGTCAGATCTTTCCACGTTCCGGCCACGCCGGGCACCTGCGCCTGACCGCCCAGTTTTCCTTCGGAGCCGACTTCGCGGGCCACGCGCGTCACTTCAGCGGCGAATGCATTCAACTGATCCACCATCGTGTTGATGGTTTCTTTCAGCAGCAGGATCTCACCGCTCACGTTGACCGTAATCTTCTTGGACAGGTCACCGCTCGCAATCGCGGTCGAGACCTCGGCAATGTTCCGGACCTGCCCGGTCAGGTTGCTGGCCATCGAGTTCACGGAATCCGTAAGATCCTTCCAGGTACCGCCAACGCCCGGCACCACAGCCTGACCACCAAGTTTTCCATCCGTACCGACTTCGCGGGCCACACGCGTCACTTCTGACGCGAACGACCGGAGCTGATCCACCATCGTATTGATGGTGTCTTTGAGTTCGAGAATTTCGCCTTTGACGTCGACCGTGATCTTGCGCGACAAATCGCCGCGGGCCACCGCCGTGGCCACTTCCGCGATGTTTCTTACCTGGCCCGTGAGGTTACTGGCCATGAAGTTAACGTTATCGGTAAGGTCCTTCCATGTGCCGCCGACTCCGGGGACCAGCGCCTGCCCACCAAGCTTTCCTTCCGTACCGACTTCCCGGGCCACGCGCGTTACTTCACCGGCAAATGCGTTCAGCTGATCCACCATCGTGTTGATGGTGTCCTTCAGTTCGAGAATTTCGCCTTTCACATCGACCGTGATCTTGCGCGACAAATCACCGCGAGCGACGGCGGTGGTTACTTCGGCAATGTTTCGAACCTGGGCGGTAAGGTTGCCGGCCATCGAATTCACCGAGTCCGTAAGATCCTTCCAGGTTCCGGCAACTCCAGGAACGTTGGCTTGCCCGCCCAAACGGCCTTCGCTACCCACCTCGCGGGCCACGCGAGTTACTTCGCCTGCGAACCGATTGAGTTGGTCCACCATCGTGTTCAGCGTTTCCTTCAGCTGCAGAATCTCGCCGCGCACGTCGACCGTAATCTTTCGCGAAAGATCGCCGCTCGCAATGGCAGTCGCCACCTCTGCGATGTTGCGAACCTGTCCGGTGAGGTTGCTGGCCATGAAATTGACGTTGTCGGTCAGATCTTTCCATGTACCGCCTACGCCGGGCACGCGCGCTTGTCCACCAAGTTTTCCTTCCGTGCCGACCTCTCGGGCCACGCGCGTCACTTCACTTGCGAATGCATTGAGCTGGTCCACCATCGTGTTAATGGTGTCTTTGAGTTCGAGAATCTCTCCCTTCACATCGACCGTGATTTTGCGCGATAAGTCGCCGCGCGCCACAGCCGTCGCAACCTCAGCGATGTTTCGAACCTGGCCAGTCAGGTTGCTGGCCATAAAGTTCACGTTATCAGTAAGGTCTTTCCACGTTCCGGCAACTCCGGGCACCTGCGCCTGGCCGCCGAGTTTTCCTTCAGTACCGACTTCGCGGGCCACACGCGTGACTTCGCCAGCGAAGGCGTTGAGCTGATCCACCATTGTGTTGATGGTGTTCTTCAGTTCGAGAATTTCGCCTTTCACATCGACCGTGATTTTGCGCGATAAG
>DATGIB010000018.1:0-153702 GCA_035307485.1 Candidatus Sulfotelmatobacter sp.
TTGCGCAGGTGGTTAAGATTCTTTCTGACTACGGCGCCATGGACTATACGATCGTCGTGGCAGCGTCGGCTTCTGAACCAGCTCCCATGCAGTACATCGCCCCCTACGCGGCGTGCGCGATGGGCGAATATTTTCGCGATAACAAGCGCCACGCGTTGGTAATTTTCGACGATCTCTCGAAGCACGCAGCCTCTTATCGCGAAATTTCGCTGCTGCTGCGGCGTCCGCCAGGCCGCGAGGCGTATCCCGGAGACGTGTTCTATCTTCACTCGCGGTTGCTGGAACGCGCGGCCAAGCTCAGCGACAAGAACGGCGGCGGATCGCTGACCGCGCTGCCGATTATCGAAACGCAGGCTGGTGACGTTTCCGCATACATTCCAACGAATGTCATCTCGATTACCGACGGCCAGATCTATCTGGAAACCGACTTGTTCAACCAGGGCGTGCGGCCCGCGGTGAACGTCGGGTTGTCGGTGAGCCGCGTCGGCGGCAGCGCCCAGATCAAGGCCATGCGGCAGGTCGCCGGCACATTGAAGTTGGAACTTGCACAATACCGAGAGCTGGCCGCCTTCGCCCAGTTCGGCAGCGATCTCGATAAAGCCACGCAAGCCCAGTTGAATCGTGGGCAGCGCCTGGTGGAATTGCTGAAGCAGGGACAATTCTCGCCGCTGCCATTCTCGAAACAGATCCTGATCATCATGGCGGGCACCGGCGGATTCCTCGACGATATGCCTGTCGACCAGGTGCGCGCCTTTGAGCAGGAACTTTATAAGTACGTCGAGGCAACGAATCCCGGCGTCCTGCGCGCGATCATGGAGAAAAAGATCCTGGATGATGCGTTGAAGGGCCAGTTGCAGGGCGTGATCAAAGAAGCGAAGCAGCAGTTTGTGACAGCGAAGGAAGCGGTAGCGAAGTAAGGTCGGGAACATCGGTGAAATGGATTTTTTATCTCGCGGCAGTTTGTCTCGTGTCAGTCGCACAAGCGCAGACGTCTCAAGATGTGAAGAACAAAGAGATGCCCGCGTTCTTGCGACAGCAGGCGGATACGCGAAAGACAATCGCAGAGAGTTATGTGCGCTGGACCGAGGCGGTAAAGGCGAAGAACGTTGACGCGCTGGTGAGTATGTACACGGACGACGCAACGGTTCTTGCGGAGGAAATGGAGTCTGCTTCCGGAAAGGCCGCCCTTCGGATGTTCTACACAGATTGGCTAGCGAAAGGAGATACGCTGGTCGATCAAAAGTTTGAGAATATCAATTCCGTACAAGAAGGCGACCTTCTGATCGACAGCACAAAATTTTCGGGAACCGTGGTAAGGGACGGCAAAGAGATCTCGTTTAGCGGAAAGCGGCTCGTCGTTTGGAAGCGGGAATTCCAGGGGCCGTGGAGAATGCTCCGAGACATCTGGAATAAGTCTCCTCATCCGTGATTGCATAGGTCCTCCGCGGCAAAGAACGCCGCTCAGGATGACAAGGGGTGTAAACGGGTACTGGCAACTGATTTATGCCAAACATTCTCGACATTCGCCGACGCATCCGCAGCGTGATCAACACGCGGCAGATCACCAAGGCCATGAAGATGGTCTCGGCGGCGAAACTGCGCCGGGCGCAGGAGCGCGCGCTGGCGGCGCGTCCGTACGCGCAGATGCTCACGAATGTGCTGAAGTCGCTGGTGGCGAGAACTGAGATCTACGATCCAGAGACCGGAGCGCCCAAGCATCCTCTGCTGGCGCAACGCCCGGAGAACAATATTCTGCTGATTGTCGTCACGGGCGACAAGGGCCTGGCGGGCGCGTTCAACGCCAACATCATCAAAGCGGCGATGCGGTTCGTCGAATCAAAACCGGGAAAGAATCTTGATATCGAGGCGGTGGGACGCAAAGGGCGCGACTTTCTTCGGCGCCGCTATCCCGCTGCGAAAGTGCAGACGGCAAGCCTGGCCGAACTCGAGGAATCGATCGATTCTGAAAATGAACCCTTCGAGCGGGCTGGAGCGATCCAAATTGCCGGGGAGCATGTCGGTGTTCTGGGCAAAGTGGAATTTGCGCAGGCGTCCGCCCTCGCTCGTAGCGTGGTGGATCGGTATTGCCGCGAGGAGATTGACTCCGTATACGTCGTGTTCAACGAGTTCAAGTCTGTGATCGCTCAGAGGCTGATTGTTGAACAGGTTCTTCCCATCGAGCAGATCGGCGAGCAGGCAGTCCGCCTTACCGAAGAGATGACCGAAGAGGAGAAGAAGCGGGCGAAAGAGGCGGCGGTGAGCGCCGGGGTGGGCATGCGCGGTACCCAGGGCGAGCCGGAGCCCGCTTCGCAATTCGGAACGGCGCAGGTGGATTACATCTATGAACAGCCGCCGGAACATCTGTTCCGTGCGTTGCTGCCGAAATATGTGAGCATCCAGATTTTCCGAGCGTTGCTGGAATCGGTCGCAGCGGAACACGCGGCCCGCATGACGGCGATGGATTCGGCGACCAGCAACGCGACGGACATGATCGATTCGCTCACGCTGGTGATGAACCGCGCAAGGCAGGCGAAGATCACGAAGGAAATTATCGAGATCGTGAGTGGCGCGGCGGCAATGTAATCAGTAGCTAGATGCGAGTACCCAGTACCCAGCTAAGCATTTTTTGGCAGCGACTGAAAGCTGAGAGCGGAATTTATGGCACAAAACGTAGGACATGTGATTCAGGTGGCAGGACCCGCGGTGGACGTGCAGTTTGCCGAAGGCACGTTGCCACCGATCTACCAGGCCGTCAAGGTCGTTGGTGATGGCTTCGATGTTCCGATGCGGATCAACGTCATCCTCGAAGTGCAGCAGCACCTTGGCGAAGGCCGGGTACGGTGCGTCGCGATGGAGCCGACCGACGGCATGGTGCGCGGGATGAAGGCCATCGACCAGGGCGGGCCGATCTCGGTGCCCGTAGGCCGCGGCACGCTAGGGCGCGTGATGAACGTGATTGGCGAGCCGGTCGACCAGCTTGGTCCGATCGAGTTTAAAGAGAAGCTCCCGATTCACCGGCTCGCGCCGGCTTTCGACGAGCAGGCGACGACCGCCGAGATGTTTGAGACTGGCGTGAAAGTCGTCGATCTCATCCAGCCATTCCTGAAGGGCGGCAAGATCGGGCTCTTCGGCGGCGCGGGCGTGGGCAAGACCGTGGTGATCATGGAGTTGATCAACAACGTCGCAAAGCAGCATGGCGGCTACTCCGTGTTTGCCGGCGTGGGCGAACGCACGCGCGAAGGCAACGACTTGTGGCTGGAAATGACGGAATCGGGCGTGATCAAGCCGGGAAAGCCGGCGGAGTCGAAAGCGGCCCTGATCTATGGCCAGATGACGGAGCCGCCGGGAGCGCGACTTCGCGTCGCGCTGACGGGGTTGACCGTTGCCGAATATTTCCGCGACGCCGAGGGCGCCGACACTCTTCTATTCATCGACAACATTTTCCGCTTCACGCAGGCCGGCTCGGAAGTCTCGGCGCTGCTGGGCCGCATGCCCAGCGCCGTGGGATACCAGCCAAACCTGGCGACGGAGATGGGCGAACTGCAGGAGCGCATCACCTCGACGAAGAAGGGGTCGGTCACATCGGTGCAAGCGATTTACGTTCCTGCGGACGATCTGACCGATCCGGCGCCGGCCACGACGTTCGCTCACCTCGATGCGACGACCGTGCTCTCGCGCGCGTTGACGGAGATCGGAATTTATCCGGCGGTAGATCCGCTGGCATCCACGTCGCGCATTCTGGACCCGCGTATCGTCGGCCAGGAACACTACGATGTGGCGCAATCGGTGAAGAAGACGCTGCAGACCTACAAGGACCTGCAGGACATCATCGCGATTCTGGGCATCGACGAGCTCAGCGAGGATCAGAAGCTCACTGTTGCCCGCGCGCGAAAGATCCAGCGCTTCCTCTCGCAACCGTTCCACGTGGCAGAGCAATTCACCGGCGCGAAAGGGAAGTACGTAAAGATCGCGGACACGGTAAAGGGCTTCAAGGCGATCGTCGAAGGTAAGTACGACGACATCCCCGAGCAGGCTTTCTACATGAAGGGCCCGATCGAGGAAGTGCTCGAAGCCGCGGAGAAGATGAAAGCAGCGTAGCGAGAATCAGAGGTCAGTGCTCAGTGGTCAGTCAGATCCTACAGACCACTCATCACTCACCGCTGACCACCAAATGGCAGACACTTTTCAACTCGAGATCGTGACGCCGGAAAAGAAGGTAGTGGAGACGGCGGCGGAAGAGGTGCAGATTCCCGGTGAGAACGGGTATCTAGGCATCCTGCCTGGTCATGCGCCTCTCATCACGGAACTTGCGGTCGGCGAGATCAAGTATCGAGAGAATTCCACGGAGCAGCGTTTGGCCGTGGCGTGGGGATTTGCCGAAGTGCTGCCCGAAAAGGTCACCATTCTGGCCGAGACGGCGGAGCGGCCATCTGAGATCGACGTAGAGCGCGCGCGTAAAGCCAAAGAACGCGCCGAGGAGCGCCTCAGCAGCGGGGATCCCAACGTGGATGTAGAGCGCGCGCTGGACTCGCTGCATCGGGCGGAAACGCGGCTTGATGTCGCTGGCAAGAGCTCGTAGATTTTGTCCAGAGCGTCTGCTTACCGCCGAAAATCTTCAACCAGCAAAATCTTCAACGACTAAAGAGACGAAGGTTCACGAAGGACAGCCTTCGTGTCCCGAATCGTCTGGGTCGGCTGGCATCGCATCCTCCTGTGCTTATACAATTTTTCCTTACCAGGAGTTGGTCATGCAGATTGGTTCCGTTCTTCTGATTTTCCTTCCCTTCGTCGCACTGGCGGCAGCACAGCAACAGAAACCGGCGCCGGCGCCGGCACCTCAAAAGTCGTCGTGGCTGAGGACGCCCGAAGTTCATTCCGACAGGAGCGTTACGTTTCGCTTCCGCGCTCCCAATGCGCAAGAGGTCAAGCTCGAGATCGAAGGCGCAGAGCCCGTTGCGATGCAGAAGGACAGCGAAGGGATCTGGACGGTCACGACTCCGCCGCTCGAACCGGACTATTACGGGTACTCCATTGTGGCGGACGGAGTGCGCCTGATCGATCCTTACAATCACTGGCTCAAGCCCAACCTGATCGACACGGAGAACGAAGTACATATTCCCGGGCCCTCGTCGCTTCCCTGGGAGATCAATGACGTGCCGCGGGGCGAGGTGCACGTGCATTTTTACCGGTCGGCGGTGGCGAATGACCAACGGAACTTCTTCGTCTATACCCCACCCGGCTACGATCCGCGAGGGCAGACGATTTATCCGGTCCTATATCTCTTGCACGGTTTTAGCGACGACGCAGCCGCATGGACGATGGTGGGCCACGCGAACGTGATCCTGGATAATCTCATCGCGCAGGGAAAAGCCAAGCCCATGATCGTCGTCATGCCGCTCGGCTACGGGACCATGGAGATTGTTCGCCAGGGATGGGGCGCGCATAGCGACGAGCTTCGAGACAAGAATTATTCTAACTTCACGAAAGCGCTGCTGACGGAAGTCATGCCTACGATCGAAAGCGAGTACCGGGTGAGCAAAGACCGCGATGCGCGCGCGATTGCCGGATTGTCGATGGGAGGTGCGGAATCGCTTCTGACCGGTCTGAAGAATCTCGACAAGTTTGCCTGGATCGGAGCTTTCAGTTCGGGGAGGATTCCAGAGGAATTCGACAAGACCTTTCCTGGGCTTGACGCGAAAGCCAACCAGCAAATCCGCCTGCTCTGGATTGCCTGCGGTACGGAAGACGGACTGATCGGCCCGAATCGGAAGTTTCGAGAATGGTTGAAAACCAAGGGAGTGCAGCACGCCGACATCGAAACTCCCGGCATGCATACGTGGATGGTCTGGCGGAGAAACCTGGCGGAATTTGCGCCGCAGCTTTTCCGGTAACATCGGGCGCAATCGCCCGCGGCGTCGCAGCGGGATCGGCCTACCTGCTTATGGCCAGAAGAGACGTTGCAAGCATCGTCTCTACGCTTCGCGTGTATCAGTTACGGAACGTTTACGTGATCGCGGTTCTCGGCGGGAACGTATTTCACGGCGGCCGTTCGCTCCAACTTGTCCCAGGCAAACTTCCGGCCTTCCAGTGCACGCTTCAGCGTCTTGAAAAGCACTACTGAAAAGAGTTGGCGGTAGGCGAAGCGCTGCAACCAAACCTGGCTAAGCAACCAGGCGTCTTCTTTGTCGTCGGGACGCCGGCGTTCCAGCGCGAATGCAATCGCCGATGCCAGAAAATCAATGACCAGGAACGCGAAGAAAAACGCCACGAGTTTGTCGAAGCTGGCGGGATCGGTCGAATCCGGATGGAAGTGTTTCTGAATCAGGTACCAGATCGTTCCCAGGCCGAACATGATGTCGATCAGCGGAGAGACCAGGGGCAAAAGAATCTGGAAGATCACGATATTGGGCAGCGCCACCCAACCCAGCGGACCTTTTCGCGCGACTACTTTGCGGTGCTTGTAGACGGCTTGCAGAATCCCGAACGACCAGCGGAATCGTTGACGCATCAGGCCATTCGCGTTCGTAGGTGCCTCGGTGTAGGCGAGCGCCATATCTTCATATTCGACGCGGTATCCCAGGCGCAGCAAGGCCATGGTGAGATCCGCATCTTCTGCGACGGTGTCGGTGTGATAGCCCCCGGCCTCGCGAACGGCCTCGACACGCCAGGCCCCGATCGCACCCGGAACGACGCTCACGGCGCCGAGAACGTCGAGGGCACGCCGCTCGAAATTCTGGCTGGTGATGTACTCGAGCGCCTGCCAACGCGTCCATAGATTCACGCGGTTTCCGACCTTGGCGTTGCCCGCGATGGCGCCGACAGCCGGGTTGATGAAGTGCGGCACCAGCCGGGAGATCGCGTCGGGCGCGATCACGGTGTCCGCATCAATTCCGACAAACAACTCGGCATCGCCGATGTGCTCAATCCCGTAGTTCAGGGCATCGGCCTTACCCGAATTCGGCTTGGCGAGGATCAGCACCTGGCCCGTCGCTTGCTCGGATGCGAACCGTTCGCGAGCGACTTCCAGCGTACGGTCTTTCGATCCGTCGTCGATGACGATCACGCGCAGGTTGGGGTAGTTCGAATTCAGGGCCGCGCGTACCGTTCTCTCAATCACCTTTTCTTCGTTGTAGGCGGGAATCAGAACTGCCACCTTTGGCTTGTAGGAGGCAACTTCCGCGGGCCGGCCGAAAATCTTCTCGTGCAGGCGGTCGTAAACCGCGGCGGCTCCGATAAAGATCAGGCGGCCCGTCATCAGCAAATCGCCCAGGAGGAAGATCCAGGTGACGATCACGATTCCGGCGTCGGACATCCAGAAAACAAGGCGGTCGAGCCGTGCGGCCCACAGTTCTCCTGCGGGGAGCGGGGCCATGACGTCGGCACGAGTCTTGCCGAGGAGTTCGTAAACGGGTGCGACCTCGTATCCCTTGGAGCGGATGCCGTCGATGATCATGGGCAGAGCGCGCACGGTTTCCGCGCGATTTCCGCCGCCATCGTGCAGCAGCACGATATTTCCGCAACGCAAATCATCCTCGCGGCACGGTGGCAGGTGCGCCATGACGTAGGAAGTAATCTGCTCCGCGGTGTGGCGCGGATTGTCGCTCCAGTCGTTGGGATCGATGCGGTTGCCGATGGTGATGTAGCCCATGTCCTGCGGGATCTCGAGGGGTCGCACCTGGTCGGCGGTATCGGGCTCCTCGTCGATTGCATAAGGAGGGCGCATCATCGTCGCGCGGATGCCCAGCATGCTTCCGAAGAGACGCTCGGTGAGGTTCAACTCCACTTTCATGTGCGCCGTCGAAATATTGCTCACATCGGGATGCGTGAAGGTGTGATTGCCGATGGCATTGCCTTCGTTGTAAATCCGTTTTGCGATGCCGGAAAACTTGTCGGTCTGAATGCCGATCAGGAAGAAGGTAGCAGTCGCGTGCTTCTGCTTCAGCACGTTCAGAATCTTGGGGGTCCACTCCGGATCGGGACCGTCGTCGAAAGTGATCGCCACCTTGTTCGGGCTATACCCATACCGTCCTACGCGGTAGGGCTCGGGAAGATTTTGAAAGACTTCGTCGGTAATCAGCTTGCTGCCGGCATCGATTTCGAGATCGCGGGTTCCGTGGGCAGGCCGGTCTTCGATGCGGAGAATCTCGCCCTGGCCCTCCATATCCACGTCGTTTCCTGGCGGAACGTCTTTCAGCTTGTCGGTTGCACCTGGATCGCCGGGGACATCCCAAATGCGCCACATAGAGCGGTCTTCGCCCCCCAGCCGCCACAGGGCGAAGGTCTGGATTCCCAGGGCCTGCGCGGCGCGCATATGGTTTAACGCCGTAACCCCGTCGAGAAACCACACGTCGTGACGTAAGCTCTGCTCGTCGAGGTAGCTGAAGTGGGGGTTCATCGCGTCATCGTCGAAGTTGACATCCTGCTCCGAGTCGCGAGCCTCCAGCCACGCGTCCTGCACGCTGACAGTTTTGTCGCGCTCGTTCGGAGGCAACTTCCCCTTCTTCGGTTTCAGAGCCCAGTCATAACCGTAGTTGGCGATGGCGCAGATAATTTTTTCTTTTGGAATCCTGCTCTTCGCGAAGGTCAGGTTCTTGATGAACCAATCCTGGGAGGCAACGGGGCCGGATTCGCCGCCAGGGTAGTGCTCGTCGTAGTTCATCAGAACCACGCCGTCGGCGGCGGCCGCGATCGCGCCGTAGTCGTACTCCTCGTTATGCGCCTGGACGGAAACATATAACTTCAGTCCACGACCGTGCAGGTCCGAAGACAGTTCCCGCAGCAGAGCGACGTATCCGGGCTGTCCCTCAGGCGGGAAGGACTCGAAGTCGATCATCAGGCCGCGGTAGCGGCCCGAGGCAAGGAATTGCAGAGCCTGCTGCCGGAAGAGTGCACGCGCATCCGGGCTCTTGAGGAACTCGACGATGTTCTGCACCCAATTCGTACCGTCGGAGTTGTTCACCATGGGGAAGACTTCCATGGCGGGGTCTTCGGTATTGAGCAGCGGCATCACGCGATCGTCGACCTGGTGGACGGTGTTGCCTTGGACAACGTCGAAGAACTTGTTGGTCTGGTCGTCGATCCCTTGCAGGTGGCCGTCCGGTGTGATCACGTGCAGCCAGTCGGGATACAGAATGTCGATTTGGCGCGCATAGTCGCGCAAAGAAGAGAAGCTGGCTGCATCCCATGGCACGTAAAACGCGGCCCGGATGCCTTCTTCCTGATTCAGCTTCACCTGCGAAGCTGCCAGCTTCGATTTCCGGTGAGACCGTGCGGCCAGACGCTTCGCTCGCTCTCGCGCTTTTTCTTTTTCGCTTTCTCTCAGGGCACGAAATGCGCGCTTTTGCGGAGAGAACAACAGTTCGGGAAGCTTTTCATCCCGTAGAGCGGTGTACACAAAGAAAAGGACCAGTGCAGAAACCACGACGGCTGAAAAGTCGAACATCCGTCGCAGGCGTTTCCAGCGGGCGCGTCGCGGATCATAAAAGACTGGTTCAGGCATCAGAAGAAATTTTCATCGTATGCCGCGGGCTGCACACGGTCAATTTGAGTAACTTCAGGGTGAGCGCTGGGAAAATCATACCACGCACTTTCCCGTCCCCGGCATCCGGTAAACGCGCTATAGTCGCACGGTGCGAGAGCTGGTGCGGAAGCAGGCGCAGTTCTTCGGGTGGGCTGTCGTGGCGGCCTTGGGCCTCCGGCTGTTCTTCGTTTGGCGATTTCCAGCCGTCGTCGACGATTCGCGACTCTATGCCAATATCGCCGAAAACTGGATGCAACACGGGATTTACGGTGTCACCAACTCCGGCGTGGTCATGCCAACATTCTCGCGGCTGCCGGGCTACCCCGCATTTCTTGCCGCGATGTTCGCGCTTTTTGGAACGGAAAATTTCCGCGCCGTGCTGCTGGTGCAAGTTCTGGTCGACCTTGCAACATGTTTCCTGATCGCCGATCTGGCCAGGCGTGCGTTTTCCGATCGCGCCGCGAAGGCGGCGTTTCTGCTCGCCGGGTTGTGTCCCTTTCTCGCGAATTATGCCGCGACCGCTCTGACTGAAACTCTGGAGATTTTCTTCACTGTACTAGCACTAGACCTAGCCCTCACCGCCATTTCTGATATGAGCGGAAGGCACAGTCTTCGTTGGCTGGGTTGCGGGCTCTCGATCGGCGCCGCAATCCTGCTTCGACCTGACGGCGGGATCCTGTTGATGGCGGTGGGTGGATACTTGTTGTGGCTGCTCGTGCGCAGCCTGATGAAACTCGAGCGAAGTTTTGATTCCCCTCGCGTTCTGGCCGCCGGTTTGCTCGTAGCGTTGGGCGCGATCGCTCCGTTGGTCCCGTGGACCATTCGCAACTTTCATACGATGCATCGGTTTCAGCCGCTTGCGCCTCGCTACGCCAACGACTCAGATGAGCCACTCTTGCCCGGGTTCAACCGCTGGATAAAGACGTGGATGGCGGAGTACGTTTCCGTGGAAGAGATTTACTGGAATGTTCCTGGTCAGGAGATCGACGTCTCGCGCTTGCCGCGTCGCGCTTTCGATTCACCCGAGCAGCAGGAACTTACCCGCCAGCTCTTCGATGACTACAACCGTGGCCACGACGTAACGCAAGAGCTGGACGCCCGCTTCGCCACTCTCGCTGCCCAACGCATTCACGCATCCCCGCTGCGTTACTACATCTGGTTGCCGGCGCTTCGCATTGCCGATATGTGGCTGCGCCCTCGTACGGAATTGTTCCCCAGCGATCCGCGCTGGTGGGAGTTCAACGATGACCGCCGCTGGCTGGCGTTGAGCCTGGGATTCGGCATTCTGGGGTTGGCCTATGTCGGCTTTGCCGCGGCTGGACTCGGTGCCGCTGTTCGTTACACGCCTGCAGCTGGGCTATTTGTGGGATTCCTGGTGGTCCGCTCTTTGTTTCTGGGAACGATGGAGAATCCCGAGCCTCGTTACACGCTGGAGTGCTACCCGGTCATAATCCTGTTGGCGGCAGGGATCTTCCGTGAGAAGCGCGGGCCTTAGTCCCCGCATTCGCCGGCTATGCCAAGGGTGAGTCGCTCATGCGGAAGCGGGTGCGGACGTGCTCGGAGATGAGCTCGATGGCGGCACGATTCCGGACGGGGTCGATATGTGCAAGATATTTCATCGCTTCGACCAGCAACCGCTGGCCATCCACATAGCGTGGATCTGATGTGCGTTCGCGGCGCTTATTTCCCAGCTTGGGCGGGACAGTGATCGTAAAAACTTTGGCCATGAATGAACTCAACTGCAGCGGGGTCAGTATATCGTCCCCGATACGTTTCTCCTCACATCTTCTTCCGCTTTAAATTCAATGACTTAACCGCGCGGAGATACGGTCTCAGTCTTGCCGTTCGTCTTCAGCCGGAACACGTCGTTGTTGATTTTCTGGTTGAGCTGCACGGAGTGGTATTTACTCAACCGATAATCCCCCTGTGGTTCCGTGAACTGCTGCTGTATTGAGATGCCGCGATCGAGGTCAATCCAGAGCAAAATTTGTTTGAAATTGTTACGAACCCTGTCGGACTTGGGAATGAGCTGCAATTTTGCGGTCGCCTTGCCGTCGATCGTTTCCGGGCCCAGGTAGGTAACATCGAATTGTTTCACCAGATCCTCGCCGCTACCGCCGAAACCGAGAACCAGGTAGCTTTCGAAATCGGAAGCATTCTTGCCAAGATCCCATTCCGTTACCTGGTTTGGCTTGGGCTGGAAGACCTGGACTTTGCCGCCCTTGAAGAGCACATACTTCGGGTCAGCCTTTAGCTGATCGAGCGTGGGACCTTCCTTTTTGACTTCCGCCATCATCTCGACGTCTTTACCGGAGCGCCGATAAGAGATGGTGCCCGTTTGAACGGTGTCGATCTCGTTGATGACCTTCTCATACCGGTCCCACTCGAAGTCCGCCTGGGCGCTGGTGAACTTGGCCGACATCTCATCCATTTTCTTGAGCACAGGATCCAATCCCGCTGAGCCGGTTGGCGTCTGGGCGACTGCCGCGCCCGCAAGAATGGAGGCCAGCGCTACCGGAAGGAACATCGACAAGGCTTTCATGCGTGTACTTTCCTGGAACGAACCGCGATTCAAAACCCTATTCGCGTTTTACCAGCACTTTGTAGCTTTGTACTCGCCCCTTGCCGTCGGAAACCGTGTCGTAGCTGACGATGGTGACCGCTCCCGAAATCGGTTCGATGATGCGCAAGAACTGGTCTCGCACCGAATGCTCGTCGCCCGGCGTAACCGCGCTGGCAGCAATCTGATATGACAGATTGCCGGCCGCATCGGTTGTGACCACCACATCTGTGGGATGCGGATTGCGCGCGATGGGTTTGTCGTTGTATTCGATGAGGCGAGGCGAAAAGAAAATGAACACCAGGATCAGAACGACCATGATGTCGTAATGAATGGTGCCCCGCTCGTACTGCCAGAGAATGTATCCGCGGATTGTTCGCCAAATGGCGTTCATTGGCAGAGGCGCGCTGGGAGAGGCAATCGTTGTTTCTGCTCTATGCAAGTCTAGTGACGCCTCCTGCTCTTGGCAACGGCCAAGCGGCCGGTGGTGCGTGGCGGGCGTCGAGCCAACAAAGGCACAGATTCGACGGTTGCTCGCCAGCCTGCGGACTTACAGCTTTCTGGGCGTGATCCGCTCGGTCCCAATATAGGGTCGCAATGCCTCCGGAATGATCACGCTGCCATCGGATTGCTGATAGTTCTCAACGATAGCAACCCAGGTTCTTCCGACCGCCAGTGCGCTGCCGTTCAGGGTGTGCACCAGTTCCGTCTTGTTCTTTCCCTCCGGACGGAATCGGATGTTGGCGCGCCGTGCCTGGTACGACTCGAAATTCGAGCACGACGAAATCTCACGGAACAACTGTTGCCCTGGCAGCCAGACCTCGATGTCATAGGTCTTCGCCGAGGATGCCCCCATATCACCCGTGCATAGCGCGACAACGCGGTAATGCAGGCCGAGCTTCTGCAATACTTCTTCGGCGTCGTGCGTCAATTTTTCGTGCTGTTCGTAGGAATTCTCAGGATGGGCGAACTTCACGAGCTCCACCTTCTGAAACTGATGCTGCCGGATTATGCCGCGCACATCCTTGCCGTACGAGCCGGCCTCACTGCGGAAGCATGGCGTGTAGGCGGTGAGTGAAATCGGCAGCCGCGCCTGCTCGATCACCTCATCCCGGAAAAGATTTGTCACCGGAACTTCCGCTGTCGGGATCAGCCACAGGTCCTTGTCTCCGTGCGGCACGCGGAAGGAGTCGGCTGCGAATTTGGGCAGTTGCCCGGTGCCGTACATGGAATCCGAATTCACCAGGTAGGGCGGCAGGACTTCCGTGTATCCATGCTGCCGCGTGTGCAGATCGAGCATGAAATTGGCCAGTGCCCGTTCCAGCTTCGCGCCCAAGTCCCAGTAGACGGCGAAACGCGCGCCGGTGAGCTTGACCGCGCGCTCCAGATCAAGAATGCCGAGTTCAGATCCGAGATCCCAGTGCGGTTTCGGAGTGAAGTCGAATTTCGGAGCCGTGCCCCAGCGGCGGACCTCAACATTGTCGTCGGCGCTGTGCCCGACTGGAACGCTCGCGTGGGGCAAGTTTGGGATTCCGACGAGGATTTCGCGCAGCCGCGCATCGAGATCGTTCGCGGTCGTTTCCAGACCTTGAATCTGCTCGCGTAGCTCTTTGGTCTGAGCCATGGCCGCGGAGGCGTCCTGGCCGGACTTCTTCAGTTTTGCGATTTCTTCGGAAGCTCGATTGCGCTGCGCCTTCCTGGTTTCGGCCTCGGTAATGGCCTGCCGGCGCTGCGCGTCGACTTCGCGGAAGTCTTTTAGTACGGCAGCCGGATCGGCCCCGCGTTGGCGGAGCTTTTCCTCGACAAGCGGCAGATTCTCGCGGACAAAGTTCAGGTCGAGCATGGGAACTGAATACTCTAACGGAAAAGTAGGGGTCAGTGCACGCAGCTGCGGTTGTACCACACCGTTACTGATCACCTGCTTTTGCGATTGAAGGGAGTTTATCGCCATGGTGCTGTTCTACGGGAGATCCTTGGCTGCGCCTGAAAAGCGGCTGCGCTCAGGATGACGCCCGCGGGTACTTCTTGGAAGCGCTTACTTGGCCGGTTCCATCGCTTTCAAATACGCCACAATGGCGGTCGCATCCTGCTGGTTGTAGCGGAATCGCGGCATGGGAGGCCGGGCAGGTAAATCGTTGTAGCCAACGCCCGTCATCAGGAACTTGATCGCTGCATCCTTCTCCCATCCTGGTAATCCGACGATGTTCGGCGCCTTGTCGGCCCACACGGGCATGGGTACAGTCGGCTTGAAGTCCAGCGTTGCGCCTCGCAGTTCCTGGCCCTTCGGCACTTCGCCCTTCTCATTGTGAGGGCTGTGGCAGTCGCCGCATAAACCCGTATTCTCGACGAGATACCTGCCGCGTTCGCGAAGGGCAGTTGACGGGCGGTTCTTGGCTTGCGCTGCGAGCAGCGCGGACGCAATTACGGCGAGCATGAGAACGCCTGTAATAATTTTCACGCGAATCTCTCCTGCATCAGATTTCAAGCTGTCCATTATGCCCGTCGCTTCCACTTTCGTGAAGTGTACGAAGTAAGAGCGGTCCGTGAGATCATACTTGCAAGGAGTAGCTATGTCCGAATCAAAGCATCCCGGCATCAGCATGCATAAGCTACCAATCGGCGGAGGATTTATAGGCCTTGTATTCACCGCCGGATGCTCGCTGATTTTTCTGTTTGGGCTGCCCGCATTGTGGTATTTCGTCGCGCTCAGCGCAATTCTCGGAATTGGGTTGGGGCTTGTCTTCCGGTTTGTGAACCGGCGCGGCTCATCGAAGCCGCTGTCGATTCTGGCGGACTCGCAACTGCCCGCTCCGCAGCGCCAGCCGGGTACGAACAGCCGCGGCGATTTTTCGCGGATGCTGCCCGCAACGCATACTTTGTAATAGGTTGGCGGCGTCATTGCTCAATAAGGAGCATGCGACGCCCACCGAGGTTTGTTTATTCGCGATGCGTGTGTAAACTACCTTCGCGATGAGACGATCTCCGCAGTTTCGTGCGACGCGTGTCATTCCTCCTGCGCTGATATTGCTCACCGTTCTCGGCTTCCTGCACGTTTCCGGACACGCATCGGCCTATAACGGTCGTCCCAAACTCGTCGTCGTCATCGTGATCGACCAGTTCCGAGGGGACTACCTGGAGCGCTATCACGATCAATTTGGGGAGTCCGGATTCCGGCTGCTCATCGATCACGGTGCGTATTTCCCCAACTGCAATTACAACTATGCGAACACTCGCACCGCGCCCGGGCACGCTACGTTGTTCACCGGCGCGTACAGCAACGGGCACGGGATCGTTGCCAATGAGTGGTGGGATCCGGGAAAGAAGCACATGGTCACCAGCGTCGAAGATGACCAGACCAAACTGATCGGCGTCAGTGGAGACAAGATCGGTTCTTCCCCGCACAACCTGATGGCCGACACCCTGGGAGACGAATTGAAGCTTGCCACACAGGGGAAGGCGCGCGTCTTTGCAGTTTCGCTGAAGGATCGGGCGGCCATTCTCCCCGGCGGCTTCGGCGCCGATGCCGCTTACTGGATCGAGCCGCAAGGCGGAGCCTGGGTTACGTCGTCATACTATCGGGATCAATTGCCTCGCTGGGTGCAGGATTTCAACACGAACCAGCCCCAAAAATACTGGGATCGTGATTGGAAGGACGCGCAAGGCGCGCTACTTCGTTCGACGGCGCACCGCAAGCACGGCGACGGTTCCGACGCTGGATTCTACGAAGTCGTCGGCTCCACGACATTTGCCAATGAGTACGAGCTCGAGTTCGCGAAGCAACTCGTGGTCTATGAAAATGTTGGGCGGGGTCCCGCTACCGACTTGCTCTCCATTAGTCTTTCAGCCAATGACATCCTGGGGCACCAGGTTGGCCCCGATACTCCCGAGATGCAGCAGATGGCGCTCGATCTCGACCGCCAGCTTGCCGACTTTTTCAACTTTCTCGGTCATCAGATCGGGCTGGCCGACATTTGGGTCGCGCTTTCAGCGGATCACGGCGTAGCAACGCTTCCCGACCAAGTGAAAAAGTTGCACATTCCGGCGGGCAATCTTGACGGTGGGAAGTTGGAAACGCAGATCAATGATCTTCTTGCCGCAAAGTTTTCCGCCCACAAAGCGACATACGTGAAACTCGACTATCCGGTCGCGTGGCTCGAACCGGAATCCTTCCAGGCGATTCATGTCCAGGAACGGGACGCGGAACGCGCGGTTGGCGAGGCAATGAAGCGAGTCGGTCTGCGCGACTACTACACCAAGTCGCAACTGGAAGAAGGCGAAGTTCCCGATACCCGGCTCGGCCGTCAATATTTGAACAGCTATTCTCCCGAGGGCAGCTGGTACGTGATGGGTGTGCCGGAGATTTACACGGTCGGAGGCTCACACGGCACAGATCACGCCTCGCCGTACAATTACGACACGCACGTGCCGCTCGCCTTTTTTGGATTGCCCTTTCAGCAGGGAATCTATCGCACGAGCGCCGAGCCGGTTGATATGGTCTCTACACTCGCATCGTTGCTTGGTGTGAATGCGCCAAGTCATGCCGTGGGACGCGTATTGACCGAAGCGCTTGCGGCGCAACACCGTGCCTCATCGCCGGAGGGCAAGCCATGACTCCCGAGCTCGCCGTCAACATCGCGGGGATTGAGCTTAAGAATCCGGTCATCGCTGCCAGTGGCACTTTCGGTTACGGAGTGGAATTCGAGGACGTGGTGAACCTCAGCCGTCTGGGCGGCATGGTGGTGAAGGGTCTCTCGAAGGAACCGATGATTGGCAATCCGCCGCCGCGATTGTGGGAGACGGCTGCCGGAATGCTGAACGCGATCGGATTGCAGAATATCGGTGCGCAGGCCTTCCTCGACGAGAAACTGCCCCGCCTGCGCCAGATCAAGAACATTGTTGTGATCGCCAATATTTTCGGCTACACGCGGGAGGACTACGAACGCACGATCGAGATCCTCAATGACGGAGAGGGAATCGCCGCCTTCGAACTGAACGTTTCCTGTCCTAACACGGCGCACGGGGGCCTTCAGTTCGGGAGCGATCCGCGGACCCTCGACGAAGTGGTGTCGACCGCAAAACGCGTGGCACAGCGCCCTCTGATCGTGAAGCTCTCGCCCAATGTGACCAGCATCGCGCAGATGGCCTACGTGGCACAGGAAGCCGGCGCGGATGCTCTATCACTCGTGAATACCTTCGTGGCGATGGCGATCGATCCGGAAACACGTAAACCTCGCATCGCGAACATCACCGCGGGGCTCTCCGGTCCGGCGATTAAGCCGATCGCGGTGCGGATGGTTTACGACGCTGCGCACGCGGTGAAGATTCCGGTTATTGGTATGGGAGGGATCTCCACGGCCGCCGATATTATCGAGTTCATGCTGGCCGGAGCCGCGGCCGTGCAGGTTGGAACTGCCAGCTATTGGGATCCCTGCGCGACAGAAAAATTAGTCGATGAGCTTGGTTCCTGGTGCGCCGAGCACCACGTCGAGCGCATTGCGGACGTCACCGGCGGCATGCTGCTGGAATAGACGCTGAGATTGTCTCTCGAACGCGGTTATCCTGCGAGATCTTCGGCTACTGCGGCAATCTCTTCGCCTGCGTTCTCATCCTCTTCATCCATAAAGGCGAATGCTTCCTGGGGTACGGGATTCTGCCACACCGGCGCGAACGATTGGCGGTGCAACGGACTTGGGCCATGCTCGCGCAAAGCGGCCAGATGCCGCGGCGTGCTGTATCCCTTGTGCGAGCCGAGGCCGTAAATTGGGAAGACCGCGTCCCATTCGCACATCATGCGGTCGCGCTCCACCTTGGCCAGGATCGAAGCGGCGGCAATCGAGGCGGAGAGCGCGTCTCCATGGATGATAGCCTTTTGCACGGTTTCGCAATCGATCTTTACCGCATCGATCAGTAAATGGTCGGCCGCCGGTGAGAGCTGGAACACCGCTTCGCGCATCGCGACTCGTGACGCCTGGTAGATATTGATCTGATCAATTCTTGCCGCATCCACGGCGGCGATCGCCCATGCGACCGCGTGTTCCCGTATCCGTTCCGCCAGAACCTCACGCCGCTCTCGCGGCAGCAGCTTGGAATCGCGCAAGCCGCGGATACGATACCCGCGGTCGAGGATCACGGCTGCGGCGACGACAGGGCCGAACAGCGATCCGCGGCCGACTTCGTCGACTCCTGCTACACGGAGCGCGCCCGCTTCCCAAGCCCTCTTCTCATAGCGTAGGGTGCAACGCAGTCTCTTCAGCAGGCGCAATTTTGCAGCGGATGGTGAAAGCGGTCGGGGAGACTTGGTTGCCATTGACGGAGACAGGATAGCCTACGGCCCATCTTCGTTCACGGCCGCTAATCTTTCAAGGGGAGATTGCGACGGAAGCGGAAGCGCCGCCCAGCAGGAGTTGCGGCGGCGCTTCCGTCGAGAACAGGCAAGAAAGCTCTACGCTTTTTCCACGTCGCGCAGGCGGGCGGCTTTGCCGCGGAGACTGCGCAGGTAGTAGAGCTTGGCGCGCCGAACTTTGGATGAGCGCACCAGATCGACCTTATCGATCACCTTGGAGTTGATCGGGAAGATGCGCTCCACGCCCTGTCCGAAACTGATCTTGCGCACGGTAAAGCTGGCTTGCGGGCCATGATCGCGCTTGATCACCACGCCTTCGAAGGCCTGCACGCGTTCCTTGTCGCCTTCCTTGATTTTCACGTGCACGCGCACCGTATCGCCGGGGCGGAACTGGGGCAGGTCGGTGCGGTTGGTCTTGGCCAGCAGCTTTTCAATGATGAGGTTTGACATGATCTTTATCCTTCGTCCCCTTGATCTTGGCTAAAACTTTCCTGTCTTCGTCATTCAGCGCTACAGTCTCCAGCAAGTCGGGACGGTTGCGCATGGTTTTCTTCAAAGCTTGCTCGCGACGCCAGCGCCGGATCTCCAGGTGGTTCCCGTTGATCAGTACTTCCGGCACGCTCATGCCGCGAAATTCCGCCGGCCGCGTGTAATGCGGATAATCCAGCAACCCGTTTGATCCGCAAGTCGAATCGGGCCCATCGGTAACCGACGGCGCGAAAGCGGTGAATGACTCCTGCCGCGTCGAAGCCTCGTTCCCGACGGCCCCGGGCAACAGGCGTGTGACCGCCTCAACGATCACAGCCGCGCCCAACTCGCCGCCGCTCAGCACATAATCGCCGATCGAGAGCTCGCGGTCGGCAAGAAAATCGCTGATCCGCTCATCGACGCCCTCGTACCGCCCACAGATCAGCACGATCCGTTCGAGCGCTGCCAATTCGGCAGCTACGTTCTGCGTAAAACGTTGCCCCTGCGCCGAAAGCAGGATTACCGACTGCTTTGCGCGTCCGGCGATTCGGTCTTCGCGCGGCGCCAAATGCAACGTCTCCAGACATTCAAAGAGCGGTTCCGGCTTCAGGACCATGCCTTCGCCGCCGCCGAACGGGCGGTCGTCCACGGTGCGGTGCCGGTCGTGCGTGAAGCTCCGCAGATCGTGGACTTCAATCTTGACCAGGCCCATCTCAGCAGCCCGGCGCGTGATGCCATGATCGAGCGGCCCGCGAAAGAAGTCCGGAAAAATCGTGACAATGTCGGCCTTCATCGCGGAACCCTGAAACTCTAATCTTTGGCCCCTGATCTCTGGCCCCTGCTTTTCTGTTCTTGCTTCTCTTCCGCAGTCATGGGGGCATTGATTTCGAGCATGCCCTCGGGAAGATTCATACGAACTTCCCGCCTCCCTGCGTCCACCGCTTCTAAATATGCTTCGGCGAATGGCACATCGAACTTCTTTTCCCCGTTGGCCACAATCAGCAGCGGCGCTTCGCCTGCGCCAAACTGAACGCCATCGATCTTGCCAATCTCGCGGCCCTGATCAAAAACGACGCATCCGATCAGATCGCTGACGTAGGTCCAGCCCGATTCCAATTTCGCGCGCTGGCTGCTGGGAACCTGCAATTCCGCTCCCACGAGAGCCTCGGCGCCGCTGATCGAATCGATGCCGGCGAACTTTAGAACGATAAGACCCTTGTGCGGCCACAGATCCTCGATCTCAACCTCGTGTCGCGTGACCTGCGCCTTGGCGAGAACGAACAACTTCATCCCAACTTCGAACCGGTCCGGAACGTCGCTATGAACTTCGGCGGCCACTTCTCCATGGCGCCCTTGCGTTTTCGTGACGCGGGCCAGGGTAATAAAGTCGCCGCTTGTTTCAGGCGTGATGCGAAGCCCTCAGGGCTAAAGCCCGATCCTCGTTACGGAACTGGCGGCACGGCTGAAGCCGTGCCCATTCACAAACCATCGCCCTCTGCAAACTACTCGATGATTTCGAGTTGATACCGTTTGCGAGCGCGGTGCCCAGCGGCGCCAAGCAGCGTGCGCAACGCGCGCGCAGTGCGTCCTTGGCGGCCGATGACTTTCCCGACGTCGTTCTCGGCGACTTCAAGCTCAATGACGCCGTCGTCGAAAACTTCGACGAAGACCTCATCGGGCGTATCAACCAGCGATTTCGCAACGCGCTCAACCAGAACGCGCACATCTCCGGTGGGCTCAGTCATAAAGGTTCAAATCCCGCTGTGGAAATAAAGCCTGACGGTTCCGCGAAAAGGAACCAGATAGGCTGATGAGCGTTAAGCCGCGGGCGCTGGAGCCGCCGCCGGGGCCTTGGAGAACAGTTTGTTCACCCGCTCCGACATCTGCGCGCCCTTCGAAACCCAGTACTCGACGCGGTCGCGCTTGAGCTCGACGCTGGCCGGATTGGTGCGGGGGTTGTAGGTTCCCACAACTTCTACCGGACGGCCGTTGCGCGCGCGCTCTTTCTCAATCACCACAATGCGATAGTGCGGTTGTTTGCGCGCACCCATGCGCGCCAGTCGAATCATTAACACGAGACGTATATCCTTGTTCCGGAAGAGTCCGGCGAGATCAAGACAAACTCTTATTATGCCGGAGCTTAGCCGGATTGGCAAGGCGGAATGACGCGGGCCGATTCGACGGATGTTTCCGCCAAGCCGTCAACGCTAGCGCCAGTCGGTTCTTGACGGAGCCTTTCCCGCGACGTCTCAGTTATTCCGTAGCGCCTGCATCGGATTCACCAACGATGCGCCGGGACGTATCCCGAACCAGTGCCACAACGACGAGCACCACCTTCGATGATTCCCCTTGCGTGACAAGGGGAAGAATCTCATAGCTCCCCTATGACTACAAGGGGAGAAGGGATTTCTCAGACTTTTAAAACAAAAGCATTCCGGCAATGTTCGAAAAAAGAAAGGGCGCCAAGCTTAATTCCCGTCACGTGGCACCCGAGCGGAAACCCCCAGCCCCGCGCTTAAGGACGCGGTAACTGGGGGCAGGCGCGATTCACAAATCTCAACTCAAACTCAAGCGACGGCTTTCTTCTTTGGTGCTGAGGCTTCAGTTTTGGCGCTCGTCTTCGCCAGGAACTTCAGCAGGGCATCATTCACTTCGTCTGCGTGTGTCCAGGCGACGTTGTGAGGGCCATCCTTGATCACTACAAGTTCGGCGCCTTTCACGAGCTTCGCCGTGCGTTGTCCGGCGGAAGCGAAGGGAACGATCCGGTCGGCATCGCCATGAACGACCAGAGTTGGCACGTCTATTTTCGCTACGTCCTGGCGGAAGTCTTCATGCCAGGTGGGGACGCAGGCCAAACTCGCAGTTGCCGACGCGCTCGACGCGACATTCCAGCTCGCCTGCACGGCCTGCGCGCTGACCCGTTTCCCCAGATTCACGTCGGTGTTGTAGAAGTTCTTGAAAAACTCTGTGAAGAAGGCGTAACGGTCCGCCGCAACCGCCTGCGCGATTCCTTTGAACACAGATTCGTCGACTCCTTCCGGATTGTCCGCCGTTTTCAATAGGTACGGAGGAACTCCTCCCATGATCACGGCGTGGCTAACATTTTTCGCCCCATACCTTCCGATGTAACGCGCGACCTCGCCTCCGCCCATGGAGAATCCGGCGAGAGCGAAATCTTTCAGCTTCAGATGAGTGATGAGATGGTGGAGATCTTCCGCGAAGGTGTCGTAGTTATAGCCGCTGGTCGGTTGACTTGATTTGCCGAATCCACGGCGGTCGTATGTGATCACGCGATGCCCAGCGTCCAGAAGCACGGGAAGCTGTTTCTCCCAGGACGCGCTGCTTAGCGGGTAGCCGTGAATCAGAACAATGGGCTGGCCGGAACCATGATCTTCATAGTAGAGGTTGATGGGACCGGAGTTTTCTTTTCCGACGTCAACGTAAGGCATGGGGTCCTCCTCTGAGATTTTTTGTAGCGAGTGGGTGGGAAGGTGAAGTGTCGGTTGACGAGATACGTTTGGTTGATGTTCAGGATATTCCAAAAGATTCATCCCTGCTTGATGAAAACTCAGCCGCAAGAATGAAGCCGCAGCGTTCGCACGAACGTCGCCTCCCGACGGTCTGCTAGACTCGAAAATCGGAGGGAATGGTGCAGGCGGTTTACATTCTTTCGGCGGTGCGGACGCCGATCGGGAAGTTCGGCGGTAGCCTTGCCTCTCTGACCGCTGCCGACCTGGGCGTCGTTGCTGCAAAGGCTGCCATTGAGCGAGCGGGAGTGCAACCCGAACAGATTGACGAAGCCATTATCGGCAACGCCCGGCAGGCTGGCGGAGGCCCAAATCCTGCGCGTCAGATATCCATCCGCAGCGGTGTTCCGCAGGAGGTGCCCGCTTTCACCGTGAATAAAGCCTGTGCCTCCGGAATGAAGTCCATCGCACTTGCTTATCAGGCGATCGCCGTGGGTGACGCTACTTGCATCCTTGCCGGCGGTACGGAATCGATGTCCCGGGTGCCGTACTTGCTCGATCAAGCCCGCTGGGGATACCGCATGGGTACCCAGGAACTTATCGACGGCATGTACCGCGATGGATTCTTCTGCCCGCTGGCAAAAATGGTCATGGGAGAAACCGCCGAGATTCTCGCTGAGGAGTACAAGATTTCCCGCGAGGAGCAGGATGAGTTTGCCTTGACTTCGCAAACGCGCGCCGCGCGAGCCATCGCGGCCGGACGGTTCGACTCGGAAATCGTTCCGGTGACAATTGAAAGCAAGAAGGGTACTGTGACCTTCGCCCGCGACGAGCATCCCTTCGCAGATGCGAGGATGGAAAAGCTGGGAAAGCTTCCGCCGGTATTCTCGAAAACCGGGACTATCACGGCGGGCAACTCGTCGGGCATCACCGATGGGGCCGCAGCCGTTATGGTGGCCAGCGAATATTTCGTCAAGCAGAACAACCTCAAACCGCTGGCCAGGATCGCGGCCTTTACTTCCGCGGGCGTCGATCCGCGCAAAATGGGTCTTGGCCCCGTGCCTGCGCTGCAGAAACTGGGAGACAAACACAATCTCCGGCTGCACGATTTCGGACTGGTTGAGTTAAACGAAGCTTTCGCTGCGCAGGTGCTCGCCTGCGACCGGGTGTTGAACTTCAATCGCGACCGCCTCAACATCAACGGCGGAGCGATTGCCCTGGGGCATCCCATCGGTTGCACCGGGACGCGCATCACTGTCACCTTGCTGCACGAAATGTTGAGGCGCAACACCAAGCGCGGGGTGGCGACGCTGTGCGTGAGCGGCGGTTTGGGGATGGCGTTGGCGCTCGAAAACGTCGTGTAAGATTCCGTTGCAATTCCAGGAATCCGCAGATTCTGGTTTTAGTCGCATTTGCAAACTGGTTGGATTCGCTCATGACAGGTGCTCCGCAATTTCGCATCGCGGTCGAATCCGATTCCGATCTCCTTCTCGAATTTATGCAGGAGTACTATGCCTTCGACGGCCACGGTTTCGACCGCGAGAAGGCACGTGGCGCTTTGACGGTTCTTCTTCGGGACGAGCGGTTTGGGCGGGCTTGGCTGATCCTCGATCGCGAGACGCCCGCCGGCTACATCGTGCTGTGTTTCGGCTACAGCCTGGAATGGCTCGGACGGGATGCCTTTGTTGACGAATTCTATTTGCGCGAGGAATTTCGCGGGCGGGGTTGGGGACGCGCCGCCGTGGCTTTCGTAGAAGAAGCGGCGCAGGCCGAGGGAATTCGTGCCCTGCATCTGGAAGTTGTGGAGCAGAACACCAGGGCGCTCGAACTCTACCGTAGGCTCGATTTCCGCCGGCACGATAGCACATTTCTCTCCAAGTGGATCGCAAGAGATTCTTCCAAACCCGTCGGTCGCGGCGGTTACTGAACCGCGGCAGACACTTTGATCCGTGCACAGCGTTTTGCTATGCTCTCCCCAATCTTTCCCCTAAGAACCGGCGTACCTCTCATACTCCGGCGAAATCATCTTGAGGAGGCTGTTGTGATTCGATTGACGCTCCGTTTCTTGTGCCCAATGTTGATCCTCGCGTTCTCCGGCCTGGCCGCGGCGCAGGACTTTTCCGCCGACGTGGTCGGTTCCAAGGGGAATAACGACATTAAGAAGATCTACGCCACCAAGGATAAGGTTCGGCTCGACGGCGGCGAAGGTGCGCGAGCTCAGGGACCCAACGCCGTCATCATCGACGAATCTCAACGGAAGTGGATCATCCTGATGGAAGCTCGGCACATGTATGTGGACTCCATGCCGGGCATGAATAAGATGCCGCTCATCACGCAGCTATGGCATGTGCAGGATGTCGACGACGCCTGTCCGCAGTGGAAGAAAGTCGCCGACCAGGCGGGGACCACTCAGAACTGGGGAAGCTGCACCAAGATCGGGAGCGACACCGTCGGCGGTCGCAGCACCGTGAAATACGAAGGCGTCTCCAAGCAGGGAGAGAAGCACCACTTCTGGGTCGACTCCAAGCTGCACTGCGTGATCAAAACCGATGGCAGCAACGGCATCGAACTACAGAACATCAAAGAAGGTGCTCAGCCGGCGAGCTTGTTTGAGATCCCGGCCGGGTACACGAAGTTTGATATGAGCATGATGCAGCAGATGCAGTAAGGGCTCTGTCCCAATGCAGGCTTCTCACGTTCTGAAGTGTGGCCCGGATTGCGCGCGTAAAACCGGGCCACTATACTCGCTCTAGCAATCGGTTTGGAGCGGTCATGTCCTTATCTGCGGTGATCGTTGACGATGAGCAGTTGGCGCGCGACGAATTGGCTTTTTTGCTGAAGGACGACGGAGAGGTCAACGTCGTTGCCCAAGGCAAGAATGGCCTCGAAGCAGTCAACCTCATCAAAGAGCACAACCCGGACCTGGTTTTTCTCGACGTTCACATGCCGGGGCTCGATGGTTTCGGAGTTATCAAAAAACTTCTCGACAAGAAAGTCCCCCTGCCGAAGATTGTCTTTGCGACGGCTTTCGATCAGTACGCGGTGAAGGCGTTCGAGGTGAATGCAGTCGACTACCTGCTCAAGCCGTTCGACAAAAAACGGGTGGCGCAGTCGATCCAGAAAGCCCGCGCCAAGCACGAAGCTGGCGCTCTCCCCGCCGAAAAAATCGACTCTCTGGTGCGCATGCTGGAGTCTCAGAAGCAGCCATCCACTAAAGTTCTGCTCAAGGCGCTGGGCCGCATGTTCCTCGTAGATCAAAAGGACATCTGCTACGCCTGGATCGAAGAGGGTGTGATCACCGTTGTGACCGGTGGTCCCAGCGGAATCGAAGGGGAATCCAATTGCCGAACCTTGGAAGAATTGCTCGAAGCACTAGACCCCAACATTTTCTGGCGGGCCCATCGCTCTTATCTGGTCAACATCAACCGGATCCGCGAGGTCGTGCCGTGGTTCAAGAGTTCCTACCAGTTGCGGATGGACGATAAGAAGCAGAGCGAGATCCCCGTCAGTCGTGCTCAAACCAAGCGCCTGAGGGAGTTGTTCGGCCTTTGATGTAGCGTCGGCGGCCGATGCTTCACTGAGTTCTCGGTTTTTAGACTGCGCGGCCTTCGCAACACGCTCAGCTCTTTCCACCGCTTCGTACAAATCCTGAATCAACGTTCCTGTATACATCACCAACTTACCTTGCTTCTTTCCAGGAGAGGAAGGGCGGCGATCTAACATCGCTTGCCCTTCGTTAGGGGAGAGCTACACCGCCAGCGCCTCCAATGCGGTGCGATCACGAATGATCAGCGTGGGGCCATCGAGTCGAATCAATTGTCTCTTCTTCAGGTTGCTCAATAGGCGGGTCACAGTTTCGCGGGACGCGCCAATCCGGTGTGCCATCTCGTCGTGCGTCATCATCGACGGGATTCGTATCTCTGTGGCGGCTGATTCGCCTTCAGGGGACTGTGACAACAATAGTCGCGCCAGTTTCCCCGCCGACGAACGTGTCAGCACAAGATCGTGAATATCACGGAAAGCAAAGTGGAACTCCCGGCTCAGAGCCTGAGCCGTTTGCACTCCAACCTCGCTGTATTCCTGCATCAGTTCGAGAAGGTGCTTGCGATCAATGAAATTCACCAGGCACGGCGTGGCCGTCTCCGCTGTGGTCTCGTATCCCAGGCCTGAAACAGAGGCGCTCAACCCCAGCGCGTCACCCGCTTCCGCAGTTTTGAGAATGAGCATTTTTCCTTCGCGGGAAGTCGTGGAAAGATTCACTCGCCCGGAACAGACGATGAAAACGCCTCGCGCGCTCTGTCCTTCGACGAACAGGATGGCTCCCGCCGGGACCGTGCTCTTGTGGCAAACTTCATCGAGTGCCCGCAATGTAGGCAGCGAGAAGTTGCAGAAGAACCGGTCGTGGCTGTTCGTGCATCCGGCACAGTACTCGGTGATCTCGAGGTCGTACGGTGTCTTCATTTCATTCTCCGCGGATGAGGGAAGTCTCGGCTTCACTACAGGAGGGCAAAAGCATTTTGATCCGGTTCCGCCCAGGTGGTGGGAATTCGATAGGAGGGCCCGCGCTTGCGCCCGTGTTTCTTCGTGCGGACTTTGGGATGCCGCGATCAGTTCCCATCCTGCGGCTGGATCCTCCTGCTGCTCCCACTCGACATAGCAGGCAAAAAGGAAAAAGGGATCGATGGCGTGCGGGGACAAAGATGGTTCTTGAGTGGCCGGCACCGGTCGACTTGATTCGGGAAGCGGCGAAGTGCTCCAGCCCACCGCCAGGGTATGATCGCCGGAATAACGCCCTGGCGGTGGTATGGGGTTAGGGCTTTGGGGAAGGGGTGCTTCGGCGATCCGGTCTGCCAGCTCTGTTACACGGGCCAAACTTCTATGAATTGAAAGCAATTTCACAACTCCCGCGTCCGGCGTCGCGACGTCTTAAGTATTTGATTGACCGCTTGTATGAATGACCTGGAGGAACGAGGACCGGAGTTTCGCCTCCAAGCATCGAACTAATAGGCACGTGACGTGCCGATCTTGGGTGAGGGCAAAAAAGGGAATAACTTCCCTGTTTGGAACAAGTTCACTTTTGGGAGCGCTACTGTCCGATTCTGGGACCCTGCCGAAAACTCGGCTCTTTGCCGATTGGCAGGCTTATGGCTTTTGCGGGTAGTCCTTGCGGGTGATGCCGAGCCGTTGCATCTTCGACTGCAGGGTGGTCCGCTTCAACCCCAAACGACGCGCGGCTCCCTGAGGTCCCCCAATCACGCCACGCGTTTCGCGCAAGACGCGAATAATATGCTCGCGCTCCGCCCTATCAAGCGACTGATCCCGCTCGGATCCATGCATTTCACGGTGGCCGCCAAGATCAGCCAAGGGGACATGCAGCGTCTGACCCGTACTCAGAATGACGGATCTCTCCATCAGATTTTCCAGTTCGCGGACATTTCCGGGCCAGTTCCACGCTTCCAACGCTGCCATCGTCTCCTTGGAAATGCCTTCGATATTCCGATTCAGGCGCTGGGAGAATTTGCGGACAAAGTATCGGACCAAATGCGGAATGTCTTCCCGTCTCTCCCGCAAGGCCGGAATCCGGATGGGAAAAACATTGAGGCGGTAAAACAGGTCGTTACGGAATTCCCGTTTGGCGACACTTGAGGCCAGATCACGATTGGTCGCTGCTACCAGCCGGACGTTCACATGGATCGTCCGGTTACTTCCCAGCCGTTCGAATTCATGGTCCTGCAACACTCGAAGCAGCTTCGGCTGGAGTTCGATGGGGATCTCGCCCACCTCGTCCAGAAAGAGGGTGCCCCCATGGGCTAATTCGAGCCGGCCGATTTTCCGGCTGATGGCGCCGGTAAATGCTCCGCGTTCGTGCCCGAACAGTTCGCTTTCCAGGAGCCCGGTCGGGATCGCAGCACAATTCATCTTGATGAAGGCAGCCCCGGAACGCGTGCTCAGGCGGTGAATCGCCCGGGCTATCAGTTCCTTACCTGTACCCGTTTCCCCCAGGATCAGAACCGTGGCATCGCTGGCGGCCACTACCGAAACTTGTTCCAGCACGTTCTGCAACGATTTGCTTTCGCCGATGATTTCTGTGAATTCACCTTGTGAGCGAACCTCGTCACCGAGATGTTTTCGTTCTTCGGCCAATCGCAGCTTAAGAGCATCGATCTCGTCAGCAGCCTTGCGGTTCTCCAGCGCGATTGCCAGAAGTGCGCCGACCTGGTTTAGCAGGCCGAGGTCCTCTGCCTGAAAAGCTTTCTGCCGTGTGCTCCCGAGCACGAATACGCCGAGGGGGCCGTGAGGGCGCATCAATGGAACGCAGCAAAGAGACCGGAGTCCCTCGCCCAACAGAGCCCGGCTGATTTCCGCGTCGAAGCTTTCCAGTTCTTCCTTCGAAAAAATCAGTGGAATTCCGAGATCGAGCGAGCGTCCGCCAGGACTGTTCGAGGCGCTGATCTGCGCGGTCGAGGCTAATCCTCGGCTTAAAGGGAAATCCTCAACCTGCCTAACCAGCAAACCAGTGGTCGAATCCTTCAGCGAAAAGCCCGCATATTCGTGCTGAAGGAGGCGCCGGATCCGTGCCGAAACCGCCGGAAACACCTTCTTCAGGTCCCAGCTTGATGACAGAATGCCGGTGATGTCCAGCAATACCTGTCGCCGGTCCATTTCCCGCTTCAGCTTCGTATCAACTTGCTCCAGCGATTGTTCGAGCTTTCTCTGCGCTGTGACCTCAACTACCATCACACCGATTCGAGTGACTCGCCCTGCTTCATCTTTGATCGGCACCAGGTGTCCGACAAAGTGACCAACATCTTTTCTCGATCGAAGTTCGCCCGAAGCTTCTGAGTTCAAAACCGTTTCCCCTGTATCGATCACGCGTTGCAGATCTTTTTCCAGGGCGGCTGCGTAATCGCCGAGAACCTCACGCACCGTTTTGCCAATGTGCTCCTTGGCCGGGAGACAGTTCATTCGGGCAAGGGCGTCATTGATCGCGAGGTAGCGGAACTCGGTGTCGAAGATGCAAAGCCCTGCCGACTCCGAGCTGAAATACGCCTCCAGCAGTTTCTCTGGGTCGGCAAATGCCTTCGCGCCGGGAAGCGGATTCCCCGGCTTTTGATCGTCAAAGCGCATCCTGAATCCTCTTCGCGTGGGCGAGTGAGTCGATCCAGGGGCCATCGTCTTGATTCATCAACAACGAGTGGAGGGGGTGGTGAAGGGGAAAGCATTTGAGAAGGGAAGTGTAGGTTGAAGCTTGGCCCGAGAGATACAAAACCTGAAGCTGACGCACCGAGACGCAATGCGCGATGTCTGCGAGAAATGTCCAACGAGAAGACATGAAGCGAGCGACCTGCGAAGCCACAGGCCGACACTCCTGGTTTTGCAGCCTCCCCCTCGAAGGCAGCATACAAAATTTACGAGCGAGGCATTATAGCCCGCCATCTCGAGAATTCAATAAATTTCACGCTTCTTCAGCAGAGCTCTGCCGGCGAGCGAATCCCTTGGCAATCGAAACTATAATGTTTCGATGGCAAGGGGATGGGAAAGCAAATCCGTGGAGGCTCAGCAAGCCGAGGCAACGGACAAGCAAGCTTCTTCCCGCAAGAAGATGAGTCCGGAACAGGCGGCTGCGTTCCGAGAGCGAGAGCAACTCGTGCTTTCGCGCAACCGGGTTTTGCAGCAGATTCAGGCGGCGACCAATCCCCGTTTCCGGCAGATGCTCGAAGATGCGCTGGTGGATTTAGACCGCAAGCTCAAGCAATTGCAATGATTTCCGGTTTTTCTGCTGCCGTATAATGGCTTCCATGACCGCTTACGTCTACGTCTCGCTAAAGAAAAGCGTGCTCGACCCCCAGGGCAAAACCATTCACGGTGCGCTCAGAAAAATGGGCTACAAGGGACTGGAAGGCGTCCGCCAGGGAAAGTATTTCGAATTGACCTTGGACGGAGGGCTTTCCCACGATGAAGCCCAGGCTGAAGTGGAGCGGATCGCGCGTGAAGTGCTGACCAATCCTGTGATCGAAGAATTCCGCTTTTCGCTGGCGGAATAACGCCAAACATCCTGCGAGGCTTTTTATGTGCGGTATTGTCGGGTACGTCGGGAAAAAGAGTGTAGTCCCTATCATTCTGGAAGGCCTGCGTCGCCTCGAATACCGGGGTTACGACTCGGCTGGAATTGCCGTCGGCGGCAACGGCGGCGGGTTGCAGATCTGCCGGGCCGAAGGCAAGCTGCACAACCTTGAAGAAGCCATCCGCCATAAACCTCTCGATGGAACTTACGGTATTGGTCATACCCGCTGGGCCACGCACGGACGGCCAACCGAAGAGAATGCCCATCCTCACCGCGACTGCACCGGCAAAATCGTTGTGGTTCATAACGGCATCGTGGAGAACTACTTGAGCCTCAAGAAGAAGCTCATCGAGGAAGGACACAAGTTCACCACCGAAACCGACACGGAAATCATCGCGCACCTGGTCGAAAAGTATTCACAACCGGCTAACGGGACCAAGCCATCGCTCGAAGAAGCTGTCCGCAAAACAGTCAAGCATCTTAACGGTGTCTTCGCGTTGGCCGTTATTTCAACCGACGATCCCAACAAGATTGTCGCTGCCCGCAACGGACCGCCGGCCGTTATAGGCATGGGGAAAGACGAATTCTTCGTAGCGTCCGACGTGCCCGCGATTCTTTATCACACGCGCGACATTTTCTTCCTCGCTGACGGCGACATGGCGATCGTCACGCCAGCTGGCGTGCAATTGACGGATTTCGACGGGAAACCCATCGAGCGCCAACTGCAGCACGTCACCTGGGATCCCATCATGGCGGAAAAGGGCGGCTTCAAGCACTTCATGCTCAAGGAAATCTATGAGCAGCCACGAGCAGTCCGCGATACGGCTCTAGGCCGCGTCTCGCAAGATACAGGGCGCATTTTTCTCGACCAGATGGAAATCACCGAAGCCGAGTTCCGCGCCGCCTGCAAGATCAACATCATCGCCTGCGGAACCAGTTGGCATGCCGGACTGGCCGGCAAGTTCATGATCGAGAGCCTTTCACGTGTTCCGGTGGAAGTGGACTACGCCAGCGAGTGGCGCTACCGCAATCCAATCGTTGATCCTGACACGATCACACTTGTGATTTCGCAATCCGGCGAGACGGCTGACACGATCGCCGCCCAACGAGAAGCGAAGTCTCGTGGCTCGAAGACGCTCGCCATCTGCAATGTTGTCGGGTCGATGATCACCCGCGAGGCCGCTGGAACGATTTACACCCATGCCGGTCCGGAGATTGGCGTGGCCTCCACCAAGGCTTTCACCGGGCAGCTTACCGCACTGTATATCTTCGCGATGTATCTGGCGCAAGTTCGTGGGGTGATGACGGGCGAGCAGGCGCGCTCGGCGATGCTGGAACTGACCAGCATCCCAGCTAAACTAGAGAGCATCCTCACGCACGACGAAGCCTGCGATGAACTCGCGAAGTACTACCAGAAGGTCCACGATTTTCTTTTCCTGGGCCGCGGCATCCATTATCCAATCGCGCTGGAAGGCGCACTTAAGCTCAAGGAAATTTCCTACATCCACGCCGAGGGCTATCCCGCCGGTGAAATGAAGCATGGCCCCAACGCGCTCATCGACGAAAACCTACCGGTCGTCGTGATTGCTACAAAGGATGCGAAGAGCCCAGGATCGATGCTGCGATACGAAAAGACCATTTCGAATCTGAAGGAAGTAAAAGCGCGGTCCGGAGTTGTGATCGCGCTGGCTACCGCCGGGGACGAAGAGATCAAGGAATCCGCCGATCACGTCTTGTATATCCCGGATGCACCCGAAGAACTGTCCCCGATTCTCGAGATCGTTCCGCTGCAGTTGCTGGCCTATCACATTGCCGTCCGCCGCGGATGCGACGTGGATCAACCCAGAAATCTGGCGAAGTCGGTGACAGTAGAGTAGATAACTCTCGGGTTTTTCCTTCGTGTGTCCTTAAGTGGCTGTTGCTTTACCGTGCTTCCTCAAGAGCCGCTCGCAACTTCCAAATCGCCGCCCCAAATGCGGCGATGCTGCTGCTCCATACGACGAATGCGAGATTTACCACCCACCGCGGCACGTCGCCCACTCTTGTCAACAAAAACGGAAGGAAATTCCAGGTTGTGATGTGCACATAGTCCCACTGGTCCCAGCCCATGGCGTCAGTATTCAAACCCCAAGCTTCCATCTTGCCTAGCGCGAACGCGATGATGTTTTCGAAGCGCAAGGCGATGACGAATGTGGGATGGCCGAAGGTTTCCATCTGGTAAATCTCGAGCGGCAGCCAGAATGCTAATGAAGCGATCTGGATAACGAAACTCACCGCAAGCAATGCGATGGCAGCGCGCCAGGCAAGTCCTCCAAGGCGCTCGCGGTAGCGAAGCAGAAGCGGAACCGCCAGCAGGGCCACCAGTTCGACCGAGGTCGAGACATAGCGGTCGCCCCACGAAAAATCTCCCGCCCAATATGTATAGCGCGCGTAAAAGCTGATGTATCCAGCCAGCAGGATCAGCGACGTCACCGCGTACGCCCGCACCTCGGGGCTCAGCCGCTTCCACAAATACACCAGCAAAGCCAGCGCGAGCAGGATCATCGGATCGAAAAGAAAAATGGATTTCTCCGGCTTGAAGAGCGCCCCAAGAACCCCTTCGTGAAATGGAGTGCTCCAAGGAAAGTTGGCAGGCAGCGTCGGATCCTGGGCGCGTTGTTCCCGGGCGAAGATCGGAAGGTAGGTCTGAGTCCAAGAGCCAAATCGATAGAAGTTGTAACAGCGCTCGATGAGAGTGAAGAAGATGTAAATTGGCGCGGCCACGCGCGCATAATCCAGAACCCGCCGCCACAGGAGATACCTTTCTGCCCCGTTCTTTCCGCGTTCGGCGACTGCCGTCGCGGATTTCCCCTCAATCCACATCACAGCTAGCAGAAAGAATGCTGCTGCAAGCAAATCCAGAGCGGTGGTCACACGAGTCAGCAGATTCAACCCCAGGGCAGCGGATCCCACAAGCAACGCGCGCCGGCTATCCGTCCGCAACCACTCGTACTGGAACGAGAATCCGGCAAGCGTCAGCAGCATGATGTAGTTGTTCTCAGCCATGTTCTGCGTGTAGTGCAGATGAGTTGTGCACAGCATGAGCGCCAACACACCGGCGACCGACTCTTTTGTGTTGAATTTCAATTGGCGCAGGAACCGCAACGCGATCAGCGCCGTCAGTACGTTGACGAGAATGTTTGTGCTGTAACTGACGACGATGCTGCGAATCGCGGGATCGTCCTCGTACTGCGAGAAAATGTGCCAGCTCGAAATCCATGTGCCGACCAGGTCGGCCGGCAACATCAGCAGGGATTGCCCGATTCCGTACCAGCTGTAGATTTTCCCATTGCGCCCGCGTAAACCGAATTCGGGATATTCATTCGGGAAAACTTGCGGCTGCGAGGTCCACAGCCAATGCGTCGTCTGCAGACGATGCATGGTGTCGGCCGTGCCTAACTCCCCGGACTGGACCACGAAGGCAAGCAGGCCTGCGGTCAGACACAGCAGGAATGTCGGATCATGCAACCACCGCCTGAGGCGTGAGGTCATCGTTCTGGATGGTAATACAAACTCTTGGCGTGAAAGGCACCTACCGTTGAGCGAAGGCTGAGCGAAGAATGAGATCTTCGGGAATTCACTCCACCCGCTCGTATTTCTGATTACCCGCATGTCGCCAGCGGACCCCGTCCCCGTCGCGCCACACGCCGAGCGGTTGATCCTTCTCCCGATCCGAGCCAATGCGCAGCACGTTGCCGTCGAGATCCTCGACCTGCATCTCGAGTCCCCACTCAAAATTGTTTGGAGGATTCCGGATTCTCGCGCCTGATTCCACAAATTTCTGGTGCAAGACGCGCACATCTTCCACGCCGATCCAAATCCACATCCGTTCCTGGCTCTGGTTGTCGTTTGTGAGGAACAGCGAGCAGTTGTCGCGCGCTACACAGGCAAATCCGTCGCCCCAGCCAAATCGCAACTCGAAGCCGAGAGCATTGCGGTAATAAACGATGCTGGCCTGGATGTCTTTCACGCGAAAGATCGGAGTCGGAGCTCCAAAGTCGTTCTTTACTGATGGTGGCATAAGCAACCTTCCGCCCGGAGAATATCGCAATTGTGCCGGTCTGCATCAGATGCGCAGGCGCCGAGTTCCGGTCATGTGCGGTATGCTGTAGCGGGAAAATGCCATGATCCAGTGCTCCACCTGTGGCGCCGAGTTCGGCGATGGCGCTCGTTTCTGCCCGTCTTGCGGGAAGCCGATGGGAAAATCTGATGACGTCCCGACGATCGATTTCGCCGACGACGTCACAGCTCCTACGCCTACACCCCCGCACCCGCGATCTGGAACTTCATCCTCCCGAACTTCTTCCTCACGCAGCTCGGCGGCGTCGGAGTTTCTGATCAGCGAAGGGCGATTCCTGCCGGGCCGCCTGATCGCGGGCCGCTACCGCATCATCGCCCTGCTTGGAAAAGGCGGCATGGGTGAGGTTTACCGCGCGGACGATCTGACGCTGGGCCAGGCGGTCGCGATCAAGTTCCTGCCCGAGGAGGCCACGCGCGACGAGGGCTTGCGCGAGCGCTTCCGCAACGAGGTCCGCGTCGCGCGTCGCGTCTCCCATCCCAATGTGTGCCGCGTATACGACGTGGGCGAGGTGGATGGCCAGACATTCTTCACGATGGAATATGTCGACGGGGAAGATCTTGCTTCTCTTCTTCGCCGAATCGGCCGCCTGCCCGAAGACAAGGCGATCGATATCGCGCGCCAACTTTGCGCCGGACTTGCCGCCGCTCACATCAAGGGTGTTCTGCATCGCGATCTCAAGCCTGCCAACGTAATGCTCGACGGGAGAGGGCAGGCGGTGATCATGGATTTCGGACTCGCCGGAGTTGCCGATGATATTCGCGGCCCGGAGGTGCGCAGTGGCACCCCGGCTTACATGGCCCCCGAGCAGCTTGAGGGCCGGGAAGTCAGCCCGCGCAGCGATATCTACGCGCTAGGGCTGGTGCTGTATGAAGTGTTCACCGGCAAGCGCGCGTTTGCTGAGAAAACGGCTGGCATTTTGCGCGGCCGCGAAGATCGCACTCCGAGCCGCCCCTCATCCGTGGTGAAGGACCTGGATCCCGTTATTGAAAAAGTAATTCTTCGCTGCCTGGAGAATGAACCTTCGGCCCGGCCCGCGACCGCGCTGGCAGTTGCCGGAGCTCTTCCTGGCGGCGATCCGTTGGCGGCGGCTCTGGCTGCCGGCGAAACACCGTCACCGCAACTGGTGGCGGCGTCCGGGGAAACTGTAGGTCTTCGGCCTGGACTCGCCATCGCTTGCGTGGCTGCCGTCCTGGTCGGACTTTCCATCGGTGCTTACCTGACCGTGCATTACAGTGCCATCGAGAAGATTCATCCCGAACAGCCGCCTGAAGTTCTGGTGCAGAAATCGCGGGAGATACTCGGCCGGATGGGTTACAGCGAAAAGCCGGCCGACAGTGCTTACGGCTTTGAGTTCGATTCCAATTTTCTGAACTCGGTCGAGAAGGATAAGAAGCATCCACCAAACTGGGACGAAGTCGTCGTAGGCCGCCCCAACCCGCTTGTCTTCTGGTACCGGCAGAGTCCAGACCTCATGACGGCTAGCGACTATCAGGACTTTCTGCTTACTCCCGGTGTGGTGCAGGAAGAGGATCCGCGCACGACGAAATCGGGAATGATCAACGTCAAGCTCGATGCGAAGGGGAGGTTGCTCTATTTCCAGGATATCCCGCCGCAGAAGGATGTCGAGGCTGCTACCAGCACTCAGACCGACTGGAGTCCGCTCTTTGCGGCCGCTGAACTGGACCCCACGAAGCTGCAAAGCGCCCTGCCGCAGTGGAACTCCCTCGCTTCGACCGACAGCCGCGTCGCATGGACCGGCGTCTGGCCCGGTTCGAGTCGCCCGCTTCGAGTCGAAGCCGCAGCCTGGCACGGCAGGCCCGTCTTTTTCGCGCTGATCGGTGATTGGGACAAGCCATGGCGCATGGTCGACGCGGAAGCCGCCAAAGACATCAAGAACCGTGCCAGCCAAATGATTGGCCTCAGTTTGCTCGTTGCGCTTCTGCTGGCGGGAGCATTGCTCGCCCGGCGCAACTTTCGCCACGGACGTGGCGATCGGGAGGGGGCATGGCGGCTGGCCGTCGTAATGTTTGCCCTGGAACTCGCCCTTTGGCTCTGCCGCTCGCATCTCGTCCCGGGCCTCGAAACTTTCGGCACTTTCATGCTTGCGATTTCTGCTGCGCTGTTCTGGGGCGGAATCATGTGGATGCTTTACCTCGCTATCGAACCGTGGATCCGCCGCCGCTGGCCCCACGCCCTGATTTCGTGGAGCCGTCTGCTCAACGGCCAGTTCCGGGATCCCGTGGTGGGGCGCGACATCCTGCTGGGCGTCGGCTTCGGCGTTCTCTGGCTCGTTATTTTTTCCGTCATGTACATCCCACTCGCACGCACCGGTGCGGCTCCGCAGATCAGTTCCACGGCTTATCTTCTGGGTGGCCGTCAGGCTCTTGGACAGTGGATTACTCAGATTCCCATCTCGATTTTCGCGACATTGCAGTTTTTCTTTCTCCTGCTCGGCCTGAAAGTCATTCTGCGCAAAGACTGGCTGGCGGCGATTGCTTTTGTTGGACTCTATGTAGGGCTGCGGGCCCTGCAGACGAAGCATCCGGCTGTTGAGTTGCCAGCGATCTTTCTGGTCTACGCGTTGCTGGTGCTGATCGTCTTCCGCTTCGGCCTGGTACCTCTAGCCGTTGGCGCGTTCACCGTCGATATGATCGCCAATTTGCCTCTCACCTTTGATTTTTCCTCCTGGTATATGCCCGCAACCGTGTTGGCGCTGCTCAGCGTCGTCGCCCTTGCCGGGTGGGGTTTCTATCACTCACTGGGCGGAGAGCACGTCTGGAAGATGGAGATGGAATAGGACCGTGGCAGCCTTGTTCTCCCCGGGTTCATCCTTGCCGCGGCGTCCCCGCTCTCGCTGGGGATGCCTGGGCTGCCTGCCCCGCGTGATCCTGATTCTCGCTGGTGGAGTTGTACTCCTTCTGCTCATCACCGCCGTGTTCGCTCCTTGGGGCTTCTTCCTCGGAGGAAAGTTCCATGTCATCCCATATTGGCAAGGATGGGGCACCGCGCAGACCAAGAGCGGAAAATATGTCGTGTATGTCCGATTCGAGCCGCGCCCCTCCGGAAGCAGTGTTTACCCGGCTCCATCCGTTCGAGGCCTCGCTTACGTATGTTCGCCCCGCGGTGAAACATTTCGCATGCATCTCGGCGGGGGCATGCGTCGCGGCATCGGCACCAACACCAATGGGGAAAAGATTTCCCTGTACGCCTACTACTATCCCGCGTTTTTTGGCAATTTCCGCGCCGACAGGAAGCCAGGCATCGAGATCCGAGGTCAGTGGCAGAATCCCAACATCGTAGGCGACGACCACGGGAGCCTTTTCCGCGCGTTCCTCCCTGACGGCACCGTCGATCGCGGGCAGGGGCCAGTTCGCCACGTTCCCTATCCTGGAGAAATCACGCCGATAACACTGATACCTGGCTCTTATTCGGACTTCGAAGCTGCCTGCAAAGCCTCACGTTAAAACGAGAACGTTAATCTGCCTGTCTACCGTCATACATCGAAGCCCTTGCCCATGGATTCTCGAATCGGGAGGTCTCAGAAGATGCAGAATCCCCTTGAGGTTTGCGTAAATGCCTGTAATTGCTGGAGATCGTGGCGACCCGATGGGGAGGAGGGGCGCCGCGAATTTCGCAACCGAACCGTTAGGAACCGCATCTAAGAACTTGACAATGATTCGCTCAAGTCCTATCATGTGCCTGCTATAAAAGCACTTATTGTCAATTAAGCGATTGCAGGTTAAAGACTTATGAAGTTTAGGAGGAGAAGTTTATGAGTAAGATTATTGGAATTGACTTGGGCACCACCAATTCGTGCGTAGCTGTCATGGAAGGTGGCGAGCCCAAGGTCATCGCCAATGAAGAAGGAGGGCGGACTACGCCTTCCGTAGTCGGCTTTACCAAGACCGGGGAGCGTCTGGTGGGCCAGGTGGCCAAGCGGCAGGCCATTACTAATCCTGAAAACACGGTGTACTCGATCAAGCGGTTCATGGGCCGCCGTTACGACGAAGTCGCAGAAGAAATCAAGATGGTCCCGTATAAGGTCGTCCGGCAGGGCGATCACGTCGCAGTGCTCGCGCAAGGGAAGGAGTACACCCCACCGCAGATTTCGGCGCTGATTCTGCAGAAGCTGAAGAAGGCCGCGGAAGACTATCTCGGTGAAAAAGTCACCGAAGCCGTCATCACGGTGCCGGCGTACTTCAATGACGCGCAGCGGCAGGCGACCAAAGATGCCGGCCAGATTGCCGGTCTCGAAGTGAAGCGCATCATCAACGAACCGACGGCGGCAGCGCTCGCCTACGGTCTCGACAAGGGTAAAGACGAGACCATCGCCGTGTACGATTTCGGCGGCGGAACGTTCGACATTTCGATCCTCGAAGTCGGAGAAGGTGTGATCGAAGTCAAAGCCACCAATGGTGACACGCACCTCGGCGGCGACAACCTCGACCAGCGCATCGTGGACTGGCTTATCGATGAATTCAAGAAGGACGAAGGCCTCGACCTGCGTGGCAAGGGCAACGAGATGGCGCTGCAGCGTCTGCGCGACGCAGCCGAGCGCGCCAAGATCGAGCTCTCGACCACGATGGAGACCGAAATCAATCTGCCGTTCATCACGGCCGACGCGACCGGTCCCAAGCACCTGGTCAAGAAGCTGACCCGAGCCAAGCTGGAAGGCATGGTTGAAGACATCATTCAGAAGTCGGTCGGCCCCTGCAAACAATGCATGAAGGATGCCGGTCTGGACGCCTCGAAGATCAATGAAGTCGTTCTGGTTGGCGGACAGACGCGCATGCCTCGCATCCAGCAGCTCGTGAAAGAGCTGTTCGGCAAAGAAGGGCACAAGGGCGTCAATCCGGATGAAGTCGTCGCGGTGGGTGCGGCGATCCAGGGCGGCGTGCTCAAGGGCGAAGTGAAGGACCTGCTCTTGCTCGACGTAACTCCGCTGACCCTGGCGATTGAAACCCTGGGCGGCGTGGCGACGCCGATGATCCCGCGGAACACCACGATTCCGACCAAGAAGACGGAGACGTTTTCGACGGCGGCCGATAGCCAGACTTCGGTCGAAGTGCATGTGCTACAGGGCGAGCGCCCGATGGCGGCGCAAAACCGGACTCTCGGTAAGTTCCACCTGACGGGAATTCCGCCGGCTCCGCGTGGCGTGCCGCAAATCGAAGTCACGTTTGACATCGATGCCAACGGCATCCTCAACGTGACCGCGAAAGACACGGCCACGGGCAAGGATCAGAAGATCACGATTACCTCGTCCTCCGGACTGTCGAAGGAAGAGGTCGAGCGCATGGCGAAGGAAGCGGACGCGCACGCGGCCGAAGACAAGGCAGCGCGCGAGTCGATTGACGCGAAGAATCAGCTCGACTCGATGGTCTATCAGATCGAGAAGATGCTCCGCGAGCAGGGCGATAAGATCTCCGGCTCCGAGCGTGGTGACGTCGAGAACGCATTGGCCGACGCCAAGAAGGCCATCGAGTCCAACGACAAGTCGCAGATGGACCATGCTCGCGAGAACCTGACGAAGGCGTCGCACAAGCTTGCTGAGCAGATGTACAAAGCGGCTCAGCCCGCAGGCGGAGCCCAGGCGGGTCCCGGACCCTCCTCTGGGGCAGGTCCGCAGTCGAGCGGTGATGGGCAGGCCAAGAAAGACGAAGGCGTGATCGATGCCGAGTACGTCGACGTCGAAGACAAGAAATGACGGCGGTTTGCGGGCGTGAGCTTGAGGCCGCCATCCCGAGCGTAGCGAGGGATCTCAACAGTACCTATCGTTGCTCAGGACTTGTCATCCTGAGCGAAGTCGAAGTCGAAGGATCTCTACCCGGAATCGGCCGTGCATCAGTGGCCGAAGACGGGCAGCGATCCTTCGATCGCATTAAGGACACAGGGGGAAAACGACATTGGACTTCCAGGTAAACAATCAGACGTACTTTCTAGATCTCTCCGACGACGAGAGGCAGTGGCTGGTCTTCGTCGAGACGGCCGACGGGCCGCGCGAAATCCCGGTCTATGTCGACGCTCCGCCGTCGGACGAAGTGAAGCTCGTCGCCAAATATGAATCTAAGTTGGTGAACTAAGGCCCAGGCGTCGGCGGCATAGCCGAATTCCGAGTGACTCACTCTGCTCTCTGAGTCAGGTGGATGCCTGCACTGCGGGTCGTTGATTTAAATTGAACACTGAGGCGAGACTTTCCGATTCCTGACACATGGCTACTACAACGAAGAAAGATTATTATGAACTACTCGGCGTAAAAAAGTCCGCCTCCGCCGACGATATCCGCAAAGCCTTCCGGAAACTTGCGCGTAAGTATCATCCCGACGTCAATCCCGGGGACAAGTCCGCGGAAGAGAAGTTCAAAGCGATTTCTGAGGCGAATGATGTCCTCAGCGATCCCAAAAAACGCAAGATCTACGATCAGGTCGGCTTCTACTCCGACAACATTGACCCGGCAACCGCCGAAGCTTATGCCCGCGCCGGCGGTGCCTCCAGTGGCGGATTTCCCGGGGGATTTCCGGGAGGCGAGCAAAGCGGCGGGCAGGGCGTCCCGTTTGATTTTGGTGGCTTCGATTTCTCCGATCTCGTCGACAACGCGGCGCGCGGAGCCAGGCGGAACAGCGGGACAAGCAATGGCAGTTTCCGCGACATCTTCGGTTCCATTTTTGGGGGAGGCCGCGGTGTGGCCCAAGCGGAAGAGGGCCCCGAGCCCGGCACCGATCTCGAGTACCAGGTCAACGTGCCGTTCTGGACGGCCATTCGCGGCGGCGTCATGCGGCTGAATGTGACGCGGCAGGACATCTGTCCGCAATGTCATGGCCAGGGCGCAATGGAGTCCCCCGGCAAGTGCCCGGAGTGCAATGGCACTGGGCAAATCACGCAGACCGGTGGGCGAATGAAATTCAACGTCCAGTGCCCGCGCTGTCATGGAACGGGCAAGAACCTCACACTCTGCCCAACATGCCACGGACAGACCACGGTCAGCAAAACCGAACCCCTTGAAGTGCGCATCAAAGCGGGTACGCGCGACGGGCAACGTATTCGTCTGCCCGGCAAAGGAAACGCCGGGGTCCACGGCGGAGCGCCCGGCGACCTCTACGCGATCATCCGGACCGGCGATCATCCGGTCTTTCACCGTGACGGCGACGACATCTCGCTCACCGTTCCAGTCAGCGCCACAGAAGCGGCACTGGGATCGAAGATCGAAGTGCCCACCATCGACGGCCGCGCTTTACTCAAGATTCCGCCGGGAACGCAGTCGGGCCAAAAGCTCCGGCTTCGGGAGAAGGGCGTCCCCTCCGCGACCAGAGAAGGCGTGCGTGGCGATGAAATTGTAGAGATCGCCGTGACCGTCCCCATGCCCCGCGACGAGCGCACAAAAGAACTGCTGCGCGAGTTGGCGAAGTTGAATCCGGAAGACCCCAGGGCCGAACTCTGGGCCAAGGTTTAGCCAGCCCACTTTCCTTGTCATCCTGAGCGAAGCGAAGGGCCTGTGCGCTTCCCCGGCCGCGGTGTTTATTTGCCTCGGACAAATAAAATGGTTGACTTAGTCAACTAAAATCCACGATCCTGTATATCGATGGCTACACCTGCTACACCCGGAGCTTCCGAGCAGCGCGTCGATGGCGTTCGCGGCTTTAATCGGTTCTATACCCGCCAGATCGGTGTACTGAACGAGCACCTTCTCGACAGCCCGTTCTCCCTCACCGAGATGCGGGTGCTCTACGAACTCGCCCATCGTTCTTCGCCGACGGCTGCCAGCCTTGGCAACGATCTCGGCTTGGATCCCGGCTATCTAAGCCGCATGCTGCGTTCTTTCGAGAAGCAAGGCCTTATCCGCCGCGTCCCGGCCCCCTTAGACGGGCGACAGAGCCTCCTCTCGCTCACGGGTAAAGGACAAAGAATCTTCACGCCATACGAGAAACGCTCCCAGGAGCAGGTCGCCACCCTGCTAGCAAAACTCTCTCCCGATCAACAAGTCCGCCTGCTAGAAGCTATGCATTCCGTCGAGACACTGCTGGACCCAGCACGCGCGCCACGCTCGGCCGTTTTCTTGCGTCCGCACCGCCCCGGGGACATGGGATGGGTGGTGCAGCGGCATGGTGAACTCTACTGGCGCGAGTACCACTACGATGAGCGCTTCGAAGCCTTAGTGGCAGAGATCTGCGCCGAGTTCATCGAGAACCTCGATTCCGCTCGCGAGCGCTGCTGGATCGCGGAAAAAGACGGAGTCAATGTCGGCTCCGTATTTTTAGTCAAAAAATCCGCTTCAGTTGCCAAACTTCGTTTGCTGTTGGTGGAGCCTTCCGCCCGCGGACTTGGCATCGGCAAGCGTCTGGTCGAGGAGTGTGTCCGCTTCGCTCGCGATGCCGGGTACAAGAAAATCCTGCTCTGGACCCAGAGCGAGCTGCAGGCCGCCCGCTCCATCTATCAAAAGGCCGGGTTCGAAAAAGTAGGCGAAGAAAAACATCAAAGCTGGAGCCGCACAGACCTGATCGCGGAAACCTGGGAACTGAAACTGCGGTGATTGAGCTTCTACCTCCGGACTCGACTCGCATGCAAACTCCCAGGAAGCAAACACTAGACCCATAGAAATGCGGCAAGCTCGCGGCCGGTTGCGGCTCTTATGACCCGCTCCAAGACTCGCGCGGCTACGATCAACTCGCCCGTGATCGTTGACCGCTTCGTATTACCCTCGTACCACATCTCCCGCTTACAAAAATTTCCGAAAAAACTCAAAATTTTCTTGCATCTGTGGAAATTTTCCGTAATCTCACTATTGCGAACTAACTTCGCCGAAATGCCCGGGAAAACGCATCAAACCTGGGAGCCGCGAGAAGCAAGTCTTCGTTCGAAGACACAAGGGAGACGCGGTGGTGAGAGTGAGTCGCTTGAGGAGGCATCCATAGAAATTGGCTACAGCTAGCGCACCCGCCCGACAATTCGAAAATCCCCAGCCTCTTGCCGCCGTCCCCAGCCGCAAAAAGTTTGCTCGACTCACCCTTTGGCCCCTGGTCGCCGCCACCTTCTTCATGGTCTCGGGCGGAACCTACGGTACCGAGGACATTGTGCATGGCGCAGGCTATGGACGCGCCATCCTGATCCTGCTGCTCACGCCGTTGCTGTGGAGTCTCCCGACCGCCTTCATGATCGGCGAGCTTTCCAGCGCGCTCCCGTACGAAGGCGGATATTACGCCTGGGTGCGCCGCGCGATGGGCAACTTCTGGGGATTCCAGGAAGCCTGGCTCTCGCTGGTCGCCTCTATTTTCGACATGGCGATCTACCCCACGCTGTTCGTCCTTTATCTGGATCGTCTTTTCCCTTGGTTCCAGCAAGGACACCGCGGCTTATTCGTGGGTATGTCGGTTGTGATCGCCTGTGCTCTTCTCAATATCGCCGGCGTGAAGGTGGTATCAAACACCTCGCTCTGGCTGTTCTTCGCCCTATCGGCGCCCTTTCTCGCGATCGTGTGCATCGCTCCGTTCAAACTCGGGGCCCTCGCGGTGGCCACCAATCCGTCGAAGTCCGACGTCGGCATTCTTACGGGCCTGCTCATCTGCATGTGGAACTACATGGGATGGGACAATGCCTCGACGATCGCGACCGAAGTCGAAAAGCCCCAGCGGACTTACCCGCGCGCCATGCTGGTCGCGGTTTTCATCGTCGCCATCAGCTACATCGTGCCGGTTGCTGCCATGTGGATGACCGGACTGCCCGCGAGTTCCTGGGATACCGGGTTCTGGGCTGACGTCGCCGGAATCTTAGGCGGACCGATGCTCCGCTTTGGCCTCGCTCTGGGCGGCATGATCAGCGGCTTCGGAATGTTTAACGCGCTGGTCATGAGCTACTCGCGTTTGCCGCTGGCCATGGCGCAAGATGGCATGCTGCCGAAAATTTTCGGCAAGCTGCATCCGAAATCGAAGGCTCCGTGGGTGGCGATCGCCGTCCTTGCCTGCTTCTGGATGCCTTGCCTGCTGCTTGGCTTCGAGCGTTTGGTTACGCTCGACATCCTTGTCTATGGGACCAGCCTGTTTCTGGAATTCCTGGCACTCGCGGTGCTGCGCTTCACCGAGCCGAATTTGCCCCGGCCGTTCAAAGTACCCGGCGGGTTGTTCGGCGCGATTGCCATTGGAATCCCACCCATGCTGCTGCTCGGATTTTCGGTGGCCCGCAGCGAGCACGAGTCGATCCTTGGGATGAGTTCCTTCGCCTTCGGCATGATCCTCATTGCCGCAGGATTCGTCGCGTATTTTGTGAATCATGCGCTGAAGCCCGAGGGCTGGAGTGTAGGCAGCAAGCAGAAACCCCAACCAGCCGCCTGATTCTTATTCCCAAAAAAAGGGGACCGGAGAATCCCGGTCCCTTTTTTCTTGCTGACGGCCCTCGTTATGTTGAGCGTTGCCGGCCCATCAGTTCAATTCAGGCAGCCTTAGCCTCATCCCGCAGCATTTTGACCTTGTCGTGCGCACGCTGCACGCTCAAAGCCTGGCGACGCACGATCTCCGTGAGTGATGCAGGAAGCGTGCCCGAAAGCGCCTCGTTGTAAGTGTCTTTGGCATTGTCTTCGCCGGCTTCGACCGATTCGAGGATGGTTTTGTCTCCTCCACCCAGCGCCACTTTCGTGTCGATCCATGCCCGACGCACCGCGGCACCCGCCGAGCCGGAAACTTTCTTTTCTGGCTTGCCTAACTTCGCCAGTTCGGAGTGCAGTTCCCGGGCAAAGAGGCCGCGTTCTGCGCTTTGTTCGTTGAAGTAGGTCTGCAGATCGACCCTCTTTACGTGATCGGCGGCGTCCCGATACCCCTTTTCTCCATCCTTAGCGGTCTCGATCAGGTTCTCTACGACACTGATGGCATCGTTTTCGTCCATGTATGACCTCCACTGAGTGTGATCGCCCCGCATATTTCGATGCACACTGAGCAATGAGGTTTGGCGCAATTCTTCGGCGACCACAAGACCGGAAGTAGCTGTAAAATTGCCCGGCCGCTCTAGAATTGCTGTAAGAGGAGAATCATGACGAAACGGAAATCGAAGGGTGCCTACATGATTTCCGCTGTAGCCGAGATGTATGGCATCCATCCCCAAACCCTGCGTCTTTATGAACGCGAAGGCCTTCTCAAGCCGTCCCGCACTGAAGGGAACACACGCCTTTACACTGACGAAGACCTGCAGCGGCTGGAATTCATTCTTTCCCTTGCCCGCGATCTTGGCGTAAACATCAGTGGCATGGCGATCATCCTGCAAATGCGCGAACGCATGGAAGAGATGCAGCGCCAGATCCAGGAATTCGTGCAGTACATCCAGCAGGAAGTTCTGACTCGCGCCAATGCCGCTGCCGATCCGGCAAAGGGCGCGATTGTTCCGGTCCGCCGGCCCATCGATCCTGCGATCCAGCAGTCGAAGAAGCATTAAGAAGGGAATAGCGGGCCCACATTCTCTCGAAGCTCCTGCATTCTGACGGGCGGCTGGAGCGCCGTTCGCAGAATGCCCAGGTCCTTCGCGGCAACAGGTGCGGCTCAGGATGACAGGGGGCTGAGATGGAAGAGGCCAGGTCTGAAAGCTGGAAGCTGAAACCCGCGTATGATTACAAAGTCTCACTCATAGCCCATAGCTCGCAGCGCATTGCTAGCCCGATGCTCCCGTTTAAGCTCATCTACAGCGACGCCTACTACCTCCCGATCGGCTCCCACGTATTCCCGGCTGAGAAGTACCGGCGCATTCATGACCGCCTGCTTGCAACCAAAGCAGCAGGCCCGGAAGACTTCCTGGAGCCTCAGCCGGCGACTGACCAGGACATCCTCCTCGTACACAAGCCCGATTATGTACAAAAGCTGAAAAATGGCACACTCTCTCCCCGCGAAGAAATGGAAATGGAGATCCCGTATTCCCGTGATCTGGTCGAGGCCTTCTGGCTTGCGGCCGGAGGCTCGATTCTCGCGGCGCGCCAGGCCCTCGCCGATAAAGTCTCTATCAGTATTGGCGGCGGATTTCACCACGCCTTCCCCGACCACGGCGAAGGGTTCTGCATGATCCACGATGTCGCCGTCGCCATCCGGCGAATGCAACGGGACGACAAAATTCGCACCGCGATGACTGTCGACTGCGATGTACATCAGGGAAACGGCACGGCCGCCATCTTTGCCGGAACGCGTACTGCAAGTGCCCTGCTGCCCTCGGCCTCCGCCTCTACCGTGCCCAGGCCCGACGGCACGCCGCTAGGTGGCAAGCTCCGCGAGGCCCATGCCGGCGACGTTTTTACGATCTCGCTCCATCAGCACAACAATTACCCGGTGTGGAAGCCGCCCTCCTCGATCGACGTCGATCTTCCGGACGGCATAACGGACGACGACTACCTCGCCTGGCTCGACAACGCCCTCAGCTCTGGCCTGCGGCAGTTCGAGCCCGACCTGATCTGCTACATCGCAGGCGCCGACCCTTACAAGGAAGACCAGCTCGGAGGCCTCGAATTAACAATTGAAGGATTGAAAAAACGCGACGAACTCGTCTTCCGCGTAGCACAAGCGCGGAATATCCCGATCATGGTGACGTACGCGGGCGGCTACGCGCAGAACGTCGAAGACACCGTGACGATCCACACGAACACGATTATCGCCGCCAAAGAAGTTTTCAGCTGAAATAGGCACGTTGAATCATAGAGGGACAGCCGCGCCGGCTGTCCGGCTGTGAAGAATTATCGGGCAGCGATGAAACTCACCGCAGCGACGGGCAACTAACCGCTACTTTTCACTTCAGCCGATGCAAGTTGGCGAGGCCGCCGATCGCATCCTCCACGAAGTGTGCAATCATTCCTGGACGCAGACTCTTCTGCCACTCCGCCAACACGCCGAACATGCAACCATAAAGCGAAATCAGCAGCATCGATTTCCACCCCTGGTATGCGTGGCCCGCTCCAAACGCGATGCCCTGTAAGACGATGCCTCCCGCAACACTTTTCGTTAGAGCGCCGAACTGGCGCTGGAAATACCCTCGGTGAACAAACTCCTCGCAGAACCCTGCTGTCAGCGAAACCAGAATCCAGAGCACCACTTCCAGTCGGCTTCGCGGAAGAAGGTGCCGCGTGGCTTCAGTTTGCTTATCCCCGAGCAAATGGCCGAGGCCGCTCAAGGTCAGAACTCCCAACACCATGAATCCAATGCCGATTGCCACGTCGCGCAGCACTCGCCCGGCCTTTGCCCAACTTCCTCCGACCAGTTCAAGTATTCGAACGCCGCGGAGGTGGAGTCCATACCAGATGTATGCCACGGTCACCCATTCCGCCGCGATGATCAGCAGATAAATATGCACGCGCCCGAACCCCATGATGTCTTTCCGCGCGCCTCGAATCGAAAGTCCACCCAGCACGACCAGCATGACGACGGTATGCCACGCCGGTGCCACCGCTCGCGGTCGTGACCGGTCTTCATCCGCAGCCGGAATCGTTCCCGTCAATTCCATTCATCCTCCAAACGGCAAAGCAGCTGAGAGCCAAATCAAAAACTTCCATCTCTCGAATCGCGAATTCCGCGCCTTATTCTCCGCCCGTCGAACACTCGGATGATATGATGGGCGCCAACTTTCATTCAGGAAATTTCTGTTCATGGAGAGTGCCAACAACGGCTCGCGCCGTCAATTCCTGATCCGTTCCGCGACCGGCCTGAGTGCGGCATGGATGCTCGCCAACTGGCCGGCAATTCTCTCCGCCCACGAGCACGCCCGACAAGGCGCCGATTCTGCAAATTACAAGCTTGAATTTTTCTCTGGCGGTCAGGCTAAAGAAGTGGAAGCGGTCGCTGCTCAGATTATCCCCTCGGATGACACTCCCGGCGCCCGCGAAGCCCGCGTGGTCTATTTCATCGACCGTGCGCTGACAACTTTCGATCGCGACCAGCAATCCACTTATACGAACGGCCTCGAGGAACTCGATAAGACAGTGGCGGACATGTTCCCGGGCAAAGCGCAATTCTCATCGCTCTCGAATGAAGAACAGATCAAGCTGCTCACGGCAATCGAGAAAACAGAGTTCTTCGAACGCGTGCGTGTCCACACCATCATGGGATTCGTGGCCGATCCCTCTTACGGCGGAAATTTTAACCAGATCGGATGGAAACTGATTGGTTTTGAGAACCAGTCCATGCATCAGGCGCCGTTTGGTTACTATGACGCGGAGGCCGCGAAACAAAACAGCTGATGGGACCGAAATTCTCCAATTCGACTCCAGTCGATTTCCTCGTGATCGGCGCCGGCGGTGCGGGGGGCGTGGTCGCCAAAGAACTCTCGACGAACGGTTTTCAAGTCGTGGTTCTCGAGCAAGGACCCTACCTGCACGAAGATGATTTCGTTCACGACGAACTGAAAACCCGCAATCTTTACGTGCGGCCTACCTACGGTGAGCCGGTGCTTACCAACGACCACCGCAAGCAGCCAAATACTTTCCGCCGCAGCCCAAACGAAACCGCACAGCCGCAACCCTCGGTGCTTTACGGGCGCGTCGTCGGCGGCGGAACCGTGCACTTCACTGGCAATTACTGGCGCTTGCATGAAGTCGATTTCATCGAGCGGAGCCGTTGGGGAGAAATTCCGGGTACTGGCTTCGCTGACTGGCCCATCACGTACGCCGACCTCGAACCGTATTACACGAAGGCCGAATGGGAACTTGGCATCTCGGGGCAGGCAGGCGCTAGCCCGTGGGATCCACCGCGTTCGAAACCATATCCTCTGCCGCCGTTACCGGCGAAGTCCTCTGGAATCCTGCTCGAGCGGGCCGGACGCAAACTGGGCCTGCATCCTTTTCCTGCGCCGCTCGCGGTTCTGTCCCAACCGTACAAAGGGCGCTCCGGTTGCAAGAACTGCGGATTCTGCGAGTGGTTTGGCTGCGAGTGGGCGGCGAAGTCGAGTTCGCTGGCCTCGGTGATCCCGATGGCGGAAGAGACCGGGCGCTGCGAAATCCGTGCCAACTCGTATGTGAAGCGAATCGAGGTTGATGCCAAGGGACGCGTCACCGGCGCAATGTACTTCGACGAAAAGCAGAACGTCCAATTCCAGCGCGCGAAAGCTGTGGTCGTCTGCGCGAACGGATCAGAAACGCCGCGCCTTCTGCTGCTCTCTGACTCGAAGCTTTTTCCGCACGGGCTGGCGAACTCCAACGGTATGGTCGGCAAGTTCCTGATGTTCGATCATGGCACCGTCTCGCGCGCTCTTTTCGAGCACCCGCTGAATGACTATCAGGGTGTGCAGGTCACGCGGATCATTCACGACTTCTACGACGCCGATCCCAAGCGCGGATTCTACGGTGGTGGCGGCATTGATGGCCGTTTCGATCAATATCCAATCGCCTATGCTCTAGGCGGAGGCCTCCCGCCCGGCACGCCGACCTGGGGTGCGGAGTACAAGCGCGCGCTGCGGGATGATTTCTCGCGCAGTATGGCCATCTTTACGCACACGACGTCACTACCCATCGAGACCAACAGCATTAGCCTCGATCCCACGCTGAAAGACGCATGGGGGCAACCGGCGATCCGCGTCACCTACAACTCGCACCCCGACGACATCAAGAACATGGAGTTCTTCCGCGATAAGTCCATGGAACTGTTCGATGCCGCCGGAGCCGTGACGAAGTGGACCTTCCCGGTTGAATCGCCAAAGGGGGGAGTCCACCTTCTCGGCACCTGCCGCATGGGCAACGACGCCAAAACCTCTGTCGTCAACAAATACAACCAGGCTCACGATGTTCCGAACCTTTTTCTGGTCGACGGCAGCAGCATGGTCACTTCCGGCCGCCATCAGCCTACGTGCACGATCCAGGCGCTGGCATATCGCGCTGCCGATCACATGACAAGAATGGCCAAGAGCGGCAGCATTCCCACGTCCGTGTAACCAGAGGGCAATTTGCCGGCGCGAAAACATCCGCGACACCTGACGCCAGCGACCGGCCGCCGAACGAGATGGCTATACTCAATGCATGTATGTCGCGACGAAAGATCTGCCCCAGCGTGAGCTTTATAACATCCTCATCAGCGCGGTAGCTCCGCGACCTATCGCCTGGGTTTCAAGCTTGAGTGCCTACGGTCAACCGAACCTTGCGCCATTCTCCTTCTTCAACTGTGTCTCAGCCCGTCCGCCTATGCTCGGATTTTCGCCGGGTCTGCGCGAACCGCAAGAGTCATCGACGAAGGCGGGCGAGCCCAAGGACACGCTCCGCAACATTCGCGAGACGAAGGAATTCGTGATCAGCGTTGTCACCTACGAGCTTCTCGAATCCATGAACTTGACGAGCGGGGAGTATCCGCACACCGTGAACGAATTCGAAATCGCAAAGCTGACACCGGTTCCGTCGAAGTTCGTGCGGCCGCCCCGGGTTGGGGAGTCGCCCGTTAGCTTCGAATGCAAGCTCAATCAGGTTATTGAATTTTCCACCGAACCCAGCGGCGGCAATTTAGTAATAGGCGAGATTGTCTATATTCACATTGACGATACGCACATGAAAGACGGCCGCCTCGACCGTGATTCCCTCGACTTGCTCGGGCGCATGGGCGGCATGCAGTACGCCAGAACCAGGGACCGAATCGAACTGGCGCGACCGAAAGTCGGATAAGATTGGCTGCGGCCGTTGCAGAGTTCCTTCGCCGCAGTCAGGATGACAGGAACTTCCGGGACTCCAAACCGCTGCCTATGCCATCTCCCCCTCCCACTTCGCGATGACGACACAAGCGAGGCAATTTCCCAGGACATTGACGGCGGTCCTCCCCATGTCCATCAGTTGATCGATCCCGAAGAGCAGGAAAATCGGCTCAACCGGCAGGTGAAATGAACCCGCCACCGCGAGCACGATCACGAGCGACGCGCGCGCCACACCCGCCGTGCCTTTGCTGCTGACCAGCAGCGTGAGCAGCATGACAGCCTGCTGGCTGATCGTGAGATGAATCCCGGCTGCCTGGGCGATAAACACGATCGCGATTGACTGATACAGGCTCGACCCGGCGAGGTTAAAGCTGTATCCGGTAGGGAATACGAACGCGACTGTTTCCCGTGGCACGCCGAACTGTTCCATGCGCTCCATTGCGCCGGGCAGAGCGGCCTCTGAACTGGCGGTGGCAAATGCGAGCGTGACCGGTTCGGTGATCGCGGCCAGAAATTTACGCATCGGCACACGCAACGCCAGCGCAATTGGCAGCAGCACGCCACCGATGAAAATCACGAGAGACACGTACATCGTCCCAAGTAGCTTCAGCAGAGGCAGCAACACGCCCATCCCCAGATGGCCGACGGTGTATGCGATCGCCCCGAACACCCCGACCGGTGCTGCCCACATCACAATGTTGGTGAACTTGAACATTGTTTCCGAAAGACTTTCGCAGAAAGACAGCATCGGGCGCCGCTTCGCTTCCGGCACGAGAATCAGCGCGATCGCGAACAGGATACTGAACACCACCACCTGCAGGAGTTGCCCCTCCGCAACGGACTTGGCGATGTTTTCGGGAAAAATATCGGTGATGATCTGGGTTGCGGTGTGCGGCGCGGCGTTAAGAGATTCAGCCGCTGCCGCCGGTGGAAGGTGCACTCCGTCTCCCGCATGGCTGACGCTGACCGCGATCCAGCCGATCAGCAGCGCGACGACTGAGACCGCCAGGAAGTAGACCAGAGACTTCACCCCCAGGCGTCCGACTTTCTTTAAGTCAGGGTGGCCGGCGATCCCGACGACCAGTGTGCCAAAAATCAATGGCGCAATGATGACCTTGATCAGCCGCAGGAAAATCGTGCCGAAAAATTGCAGTTTTACCGCGAAGGCCGGAGCATCATGGCCGAGTTCGACTCCGGCGAGCAATCCAACCAGAATCCAGGCGGCCAGCGAGCGTCGAGATGCCGCCCAGGCGGCGACCGCGACGATCGCGATCCATCGCAGCACCTCTGCCAGCAGAGGGGGTATCAGTTGCGGTCCGGCAAGAAACGTAGCCCCAATCGCGACTACGGCGAGAATGACGGCGGCGAGCGCGAGCTTGTTCTTCATCTGACGGGAACGAAGAAGGAATCATACGCCAGGGTTGCGAAGCAGAGACAGCAGGTCGATCAGGGGAACCGCGCGGGCTCAATGGATGGTAGCCGCGTCATCATGAGCAGGATCAGAGCGCGTCCAATCACAGACCGGCCCTCTGAGAGGTGTTATCGTCCTTCGTCCCGTTAGTTTGTTGGGGTAAGTCGGCCCGGACAAACTCTCGGAGGCTGCAGATGGACATTCTTGCCCATGCTCTTTGGACCGCAGGTGCCGCGCTTCTGATTCGCCGGCGCCTTCGCCGCACACTCTCCCCGAGCTGGGCGGTTTTCTGGGGTGTCTTTCCCGATCTCTTCAGTTTTGCGGTTCCTGCGGTCGTAAGAATCTGGTGGTATCTCAGTGGCACCACTTCATCCCTATTGCCCGACGCCCATGGCCCGCAGCATTTCCGATATGTGTGGACTCTTTACTATGCAAGCCACAGCCTGCTCGTATTTGGTGTGGTATTTGGGGTGGTATGGATCTTGGCAAAACGCCCTGTATTAGAAATGTCGGCGTGGTGTTTACACATCCTCATTGACATTCCCACGCATCAAGGGATTTTCGCTCTGCACTTTCTTTGGCCGCTCTCATCCTATGCGGTCTCGGGCATCCGTTGGGAAAGCCATTGGTTTATCGCCACGAATTACGGGGCGCTGTTCCTGCTGTATTCGTGGATGTGGCTTGTCGCGAGGCGGCGCCGTATCTCGGTAGCTTCTGAATAAGATTCAACCGGCACGGGAAAAAGCTCCATTCCCGCGCCTTTGTTCGAAAGGGGGGAGACGCGTCCGCGTGCTCTTCGTCCTGGCGCTGCTAAAATGAAGCGACCATAACTATGTTTGAGAATCTTCAGGAAAAACTTCAACGTGCATTCAAGTCGCTGCGCGGCCAGGCGCGGCTGACCGAGGAGAATATTGACGAGGCGCTGCGCGAGATCCGCATGGCGCTGCTCGAGGCCGACGTCAACTTCAAGGTCGTGAAGCAGCTGATCGACCAGATTCGCGCCAAGGCCGTGGGCCAGGAAGTGATGACCGCGCTCTCCCCGGGCGAGCAAGTGATCAAGATTGTCCGCGACGAGCTGGTCGAGTTGCTGGGCAAAGATACGGCACGGGTGAAGTTTGCGTCGCAACCCCCGTCGGTAGTGTTGATGGCCGGGCTCCAGGGTTCGGGCAAGACGACGACTTCGGGCAAGCTGGCGCACTGGCTGAAGCAAGGCGGACATCGTCCGTTGCTGGTGTCGGTGGACGTTTATCGTCCGGCGGCGCGCGAGCAGTTGAAAGTCGTCGCGCAAGCAGTGAAGAGCAATATTTACGAAGGCGACGTGACGGAGGCGAATACCGCGACTGTCGAGCGGCTGGTCAAGGAGGCACGGCGGGAAGCGGTTGTCTCGGGATGCGACGTTCTGATCGTCGATACGGCGGGGCGGTTGCACATTGATGAACAGCTCATGGATGAGATGCAGTCGCTGAAGAAGCTGCTCAACCCGTCAGAGATTCTGTTCGTTGCCGATGCCATGACCGGACAGGACGCAGTGAACTCCGCCGACGAATTTCATAAGAAGCTTTCCTTGACAGGTGTGGTGCTTACGAAGATGGATGGCGACGCTCGCGGCGGTGCGGCACTATCGATCCGGCAGGTCACAGGGCAGCCGATCAAGTTCATTGGCGTAGGCGAGAAGTATGATGCGCTCGAGCCATTCCATCCCGACCGCATCGTGTCGCGAATTCTGGGCATGGGCGACATCCTGTCGCTGATCGAGCGCGCCGAGCAGCAGATCGACAAGAAGAAAGCCGCGGAGATGGCGTCGAAAGCGCTCTCGGGCGACGGATTTTCACTGGAGGACTTCCGCGACCAGCTGCGGCAGGTCCGCAAGATGGGGTCGATGAAGAGCCTGGTGGGAATGTTGCCGTCGATTGGGCCATTCTCCGGCTTGCAGAAGGCCGCGGACAACGTTGACGAGAAGCAGATCAACCGCGTGGAAGCAATCATCAACTCGATGACCGCGCATGAGCGCGCGCATCACGAAGTCATCAACGGCAGCCGGCGGAAGCGGATCGCGCGCGGCTCGGGCACGACGATTCAGGAAGTAAACAATCTTCTGCGCCAGTATGCGCAGATGAAGAAGATGTTCAAGCAGATGGGCAAAGCCAGCTTCGCACGGCGGTTGGCGGGGATGAAGTTGCCGGGAATGTAGGTACCGAGTTGCGAGTACCGAGAAAAATCCACGGGCGTTGTCATCCTGAGCGGAGTTGGTGTTCGGTGCAGACAGCAATCGAGTCGATGATCTGTACATTTCGAACATGAGCATCGATAAGTCCGGAAAGTGGTGGGTCGGCACTAACGCGGATGACCTCAAGGAGTATCTGGAGGCGTATTCCGCCGACAGCTACAAGGTCTCGGAATTCCGACTCGCCAAGTGCGCTTGCGGAAACCATGTATTCCATCTGTTCGCGGATGACGACGAGGGCTGCGCAAAGCGGATATGCACGTCTTGCAAGAAAGAAGCATTCATTTGTGACAGCGACGAGTTTTGGGACGATGCGTCCCCTGAAGAGTGGAAGTGTATCGAGTGTGGATCGACAAGCGCCAATGTCGGCGTTGCATTTTCACTTCACGACGATGGTGAGATTCGCTGGCTTTACGTCGGCGAACGCTGCTCGACCTGCGGTGTCCTCGGCTGTTTTGCCGGATGGAAAGTCGGCTACTCGCCGTCGAAACAGCTGCTCGATCGGGTTTGAGCGGGACCTGGTATGAAATGGCGTTCTCTGGAGGAATCGGTTCCGGGGCTCGATGCGCGGCCGCTGCGGGATATTTTTGCGGAGCGCAAGGAACTCATCGCGAAGTATGTTCCGGCGGAGACGCAGGCCGTCCATGCGCAGGCTGTGACGGAGTTGAAGGCTCGGCGTCTCGCTGCGCACATTCTTCCCGTCGGCACTAAGGCTCCGCAATTCGAACTGCAAGACCACGACGGCCAACTCGTGTCCTCCTCCATTCTGCTGGGGCGCGGGCGATTGATCATCTGCTTCATTCGCGGGCGGTGGTGCCCATTTTGTGTGGGCCAGGTGGAAGCGATGAATCTGATGCTCCCGGCGATTGCGTCCGCTGGAGCATCGCTCGTAGTGATCTCTCCGCAAGACGTCAAGCAGTCATTCTTCATGCATGATCAGCACAAGCTGCGGTTTCCTCTGCTATCGGATGCCGGAAATCAGGTTGCCCGGCACTTTGGGCTGACCTATCGCGTGCCGGCTTTGCAGGAGGCGGTGTACCGGCGGGCGTTCGTGAACCTTCCGTTCATCAATGGTGATGAAAGCTGGGAGCTGCCAATCCCGGCGACGTACATTCTCGAAAGCGATGGAACGATTCTGTCTGCCTCGGCCGACGAGGATTACACCGTGCGCCCGGAGCCGGCGGATGTCGTAAGTTTTCTGGGCTCGCGAGTCGCGTGATGCTGCCCTTGAATTCATCCTCTGTCGAGGTTGTCATTCCGAAGCCCGCGCTTCCACCAGCGGGGCGAGGAATTTCAGGCTCCGCTAGCTTCGGGGGAGGGAGATCCTCTCCCCGCTGAAGAACGGCTCCGCTCAGGATGACACAGTGGGAAAGGCGCGGCACGGCACGGCCTACGTCTCCTGCGTGTCTACTCTTACTACTCGGTCGTAGATCCACAACAGCAGCGTCGTCACTATTCCAACACTGGTCACCCACCACCAGATCATTTGCGGGCGGTGCAGCTCTTCTACGTAGTGGTGCATGAGCCATCCACTGAACGGGCCGGCAATGAACGATCCGACGCCCAATGGGAGGAAAGCGAATCCCATGTAGGTCCCTTGCTGATCCGCCGGAGCGAGGCGCGAGATGTAGTCGTAATAGCGGGGTTGTTGCGTGATCTCACCGATGGCAACGACGACCAGCGTCGCGACCGCCATCCAGACTGATGGATGGATGATGAGAAGAATCCAGGCGAGGCTTGTGATCAGCGTGCCGAGCACAATGGCGTGGAAAGCGTGCAGCCGCTTGGTGAGGATTCCGATCAGCATGGTGAAACAGATGACGACGATTGGGTCGGTAGCGAGAATCCGCGCCGTGTTGGCGTTCGGATCGATATAGCCGGAGATATAGAGCGGCAGGGCAATGAATTCCTGCCAGAAGACGACCCAATATCCGGTGAAGATGAGAAGGAAGAGCATGAAGCGGGGATTCCCGATAACCGTCCAGAAATTCTTACCAACCTCAGCGAGAGTCGCGGACGGTTTGTTGTCCGCCGGTCGTGGTTCTTTGAACAACAGGAGCACCAGGAAGAACATCAGGAACACGCTGAGAGCTGCGATGCGGAACAGGCCCTGGGCGCTCCCATGATCCTGTTCCCAGCCGGCGATCAGAGGCCCGCACGTGCTGCCGATGTTCACCAACGTGTAGTAGATCGAATATCCGACGGATCGGACGTTCTCGTGCGAGGCCCGGGCAGTTGTGCCGACCACGCTTGGCTTCACGAGTGCTACGCCTAGCGCGGGCAGGACCAGGACTATCGCGACGAGTGTCGTGAGCGGCACGGCATGGCGCAGCGGGGCGAGCCACGGAGCGGCGAGCGATCCGATTGTGAAGTAGGCGATGCTCAGGATCAGGTAGGCGATTGAGAGCGCCCGGCGGAAGCCGAGGCGATCGGCGACCGCGCCACCAATAACGGCGAGGAACCAAACCCATCCCCCGAACATTCCGGTGAGGCTGCTAGCCTGTTCCAGGCTGAACCTTAGCTCCTCGTGCAGGTAGCGGGCGAGGACAGCAAAGACCGCGTAGTACGAAAGGCGCTCGAATAGCTCGCTGATGTTTGCGATCCAAAAGGGGCGTTCGAATCCGGTGCGGATTTCGTGGAAACGTTGGGCTAGGGTCAATCGGGCTCCTGAAGAAAGAACCAGTGATCAAGTGGTTTGTGTTCAGTGGTTAACCACTTCTGGTTGACTTCTTCTCCGGACTTCGTTCCTACAAAAATCGTGCAGGGCTACGGTGTGATTCTTTGGCGCATCTCTGCGGCCGTCAGTCCCGCAACGCGGATTATTTTATTTCGGCTGGTCTGGCCGGAGGCAATGGTAACGGAAGATCGCGGCACCTTCAAAAGTTTTGCGAGGAAGTCGATGCAGGCCTGGTTGGCGCGGCCGTCAATCGGCGGAGTGGTCAGGGAGATCTTCAGTACCTCGCCCAGTTCACCGGTGATCGCGTTCTTTTTTGCGCGAGGATGGATGCGTACTGCGAAGGTGACGCTGCCGTCGTTTTCACGAATTGCGATCATGCAAGTCCGAACATCTTTGTCACCCTCCCCCAATCAATGGACTGTACGTTCGCCAAAGATGGCCGTGCCTACTCTTATACAAGTAGAGCCTTCTTCAATGGCCACTTTGAAGTCGTGGGACATGCCCATGGATAAGGTGTCCATACGGATGGCCGACAGGTGCCGCGCGGCGATTGAATCTCGCAGCTGACGGAGTCGGCGGAAGAAGGGGCGGGCTCCTTCGGAATCCTCGGTGAAAGGAGGAATCGTCATCAGGCCGCGGAAGTTGAGCGCCTCAAAACGCGGGCCCGCGAGCAGCAGGGATTCGAGTTCCGGAGAGTCCGGAGCAAGTCCACTTTTAACCTCCTCCCCACCTACGTTGATTTCAATGAGCACGCTTAATTTCTTGCCGGAACGTTGGGCTGCGGCGTTCAGCTTCTCGGCCAATTTTGTGGAATCGACCGAGTCTACAGCGTTGAACAATTCTGCCGCGCGGGTGGCTTTGTTGGTTTGCAGGTGGCCGATCATATGCCACGCGGCGCCTTTGAGGTCAGCCAGGGCGTGGGTTTTCCCGGCGAATTCCTGCACGCGATTTTCGCCGAAGACGCGGAGGCCGGCCGCGTAGCCTTCAAGAATGCGTTCGGGTGGGTGGGTCTTGGTTACGCCCATCAGCGTGATATCGCGAGAGGAACGCCCCGCGATTTTGGCGGCGGATTCAATTTCATATTGAACCGCAGCGAGATTTTCGGCGATGGACAAGGCGGCGGGTTTGCTAGAAGTTCAAAGAATAGTGTTGCATCAGGATTGTAATGCGCCTATGAGTGTGTGCGGGAACGTGGCTGTTCTCTCCTGGTCTCAAGGATCAAGAGTCACCGCTTCGCGGCTTAGACGCGTGCGCTCTACGATCCTTAAAAAAGCGGCCTAATGGGCTTACATAATTGCTGTGGGTGGCGCGGGTTCTTCAGGGCTGCCGGCGTTGGCCAGCGGTACGCGGATCATGGCCACGACGAGCACGGCTAAGGCAGCGACAGCAGCCCAGATGGGCGGCGTCCAGTGCACCAGCGTGACATCTTTGCCCGACCCGACGAGGCCGGCGATGACGAGTCCGCAGAGCGCTTCCCCTGCAATCAATCCTGAGGCGGTGAGAACTCCTGCGTTGTCGACGCGAGCTTTCTGGGCGTCGTTGAAGCCGCGGCGATCACGGAGGATGTCAGTCAGCCATCGGATCACGCCGCCGATGAAGATCGCGAACGTCGTCCCGAGTGGCAGATACATGCCGACGGAGAACAGCATCACGCTTTTGACCTCGATCATGATCATCGAGATGCCGAGCAGAATTCCAACAACGACGAGCGGCCACGCCATGTCTCCGCCGACGATGCCTTTGGAAAGCATCGCCATCAATCCTGCCTGTGGAGCCGATAAGTTGGGGCTGCCGAAGTGATACGCTTTGTCGAGGACCATCAAAGGAAAGAAGAGCACGAGGGAGGCGACGACAATGCCGAACAGGTCGCCGACCTGCATTTTTGATGGCGTGCCGCCGAGAATGTGTCCAACCTTGAGGTCTTGCAGCATTTCTCCAGCGACGGCGGACGAGACGCAGACGACCGCAGCAACCCCGAGCACGGCGGCGACGCCACCAGTTCCGGATACTCCCAGGGCGACCATCAGCAGAGCGGCAATGACCAGTGTGCAGAGCGTCAGGCCAGAGACAGGGTTGTTGGATGAGCCGATCATTCCGACGAGATTGCCGGAAACGGCCGCGAAGAAGAACCCGACGATGATCATGACGCCTGCAGCAACGAGAGATCCAGCGATGATCTTGGAACTGGAAAGATTCCCGGCGCCGCTGATGAAGTAGTAGTACAGGATGATCATAGCGACGAAGACGAGGGCAATGCCAGCGAAGATCGCTTTGGCGGGAAGATCGCGCTCCGTGCGGGAGGTAGCGGCATGTGCGGCTGCGGATTTTTTCAGATCGGAGACAGCACGCCCCATTCCCATCGCGAGTTGCTTGCGCATCTTGAACAACGTGTACGTAGCTCCGACCAGCATTCCGCCGACAGCAATTGGACGTACGACGGAGTAGTAAATTGCTCCGGCAAGCAACGTCCAGGAGAGTTGCTGTCCGGCGGGCTGCGTCGCTTGAATGTAGGGACCGATAGTGAAGGTGAGAAGTGGAACCAGCAATCCCCAGGCGAGCAGGCCCCCGGCAAAATTCAACGCCGCAAGACGAGGCCCGATGATGTAACCGACGCCAAGGTAGGCGGGACTGATATCAGGTGCGGTGAAGAGCGTAGTTCCACCCGTGATGGTGGTAGCAACATTGGGATTGGTGCTGGTTCGCAGAAGCAACTTCTTTCCCAGGGCGCTGATGCTAACGGGGAAAGTATTGTTCGGAGAGAAGACGTTTACAGCCCCCAGCAAGAACATTAACCCACCAAAACCCATGTTGGCGAAGAGAATCTTGGCGGCTTTTGCGCCCTGTTGCCCGGCTTTGTGAATCTCGGAGGCGGCGACGGATTCCGGATACGGCAACTCGGGATCTTCGACCATGACGCGGCGCAGAAGAGTCACGAAGAGAATGCCGAGGGTGCCGCCAATCATCATCAGCGCCACGGCTTTCCAATATTGATCGTAGGTGAGGCCGGTCCACAGTCCGGCCATGACGAAGGCCGGGATTGTGAATACAGCGCCAGCGGCGACTGATTCCCCGATCGAGCCTACCGTTCGCGCGATATTTTCCTCAAGCAACGACCCCTTCATCAGACGAAGTAGTGCCATCCCGATGACGGCCGCGGGATACGTTGCTGCGATGGTCATTCCCGCCTTAAGTCCCAGATATGCGTTCGCCGAGCCGAGGATCGCGGTCATGACCAGGCCGATGAGCAGCGCCCGGAAGGTGAATTCCTTCATCTCCATGGTTTCGGGGACGTAGGGTAGGTGTTTCTTCTTTGCGGGCAGTGAAGTAGCTGGGGTGCTCATGGATGTCCTTGTTCGGCGTGGGATGAGTGCACTTTCGTTTGCGCGGATGAGAAGCAGTTTTGCAAAAGTTTCCTGACGCGGGCCCTCATGAGGCCGCACTATGCAAAGCCTAGCTTAAGCGAAACAGTGGAACGGCGCACGTTAGCATGGGGCGTAGCCACATGACAAGTATGGGATCGGGTGTTTCTCCTCGCCAATTCCGGTGGCACAGTGCGAATCGCTGGGAGCGAAGAAAGTCGAGGGGCGGTACGTCGCCGCCCCTTCTGCTGTGCGTTGGGGGAAAAACAAACTTGAATTGCGGGCGCTTCGAGTCTGGAGAAGCGTAGATATTTGAGACTTCAATAGCGGTTCGCAGCCGCCCAGTGCAAGACTTCCTTTTCGACAGAAAATTTCTGCACGCCCGGACGCAGAAAGCGCGAAGCCAGGGAGAATGCATGGACCTCGAGCGCCACGGTGAAGTGCGCTTTTGTCTTCAGGAAGCTATGAACCCAGAACTCGGCGTACCCCTCGAGTCCAAGGAGTTCGATCTGGACCGTGTGCACGAGGGCATGAAACAAGGCGCGCTCCTGAAGGGCCTCGTTAAACGCGATGACGTCGATGAAGGTCATTGATTCCATGTGCTGGACGTCAGGCAGATTGTCATATCCGAGCGCCCGGGCTTCGGAGAAGAAGCCGGGGACCGCGACTCGTTTGCCGCGCAGTTCGATGATCCGAACACGGTCGAGCAGCGTTGCCGCAAAGTAAGGAGACAAACGCTCCCGTACCGGGTCGGGAAGAGCCGAAGCTTGAGGGAAGTAGAGATCGCGCTGTTCGCGGAGATAGCCGGAAAGCCAGCGGACCGCCTGGGCAATCTGAGCCTCGGAGGGCAAGGGAGTCGGTTCTGGCTGGTCGTGTTCGGCAGCGAGGCGCTGGTCGATCGAACGGTAGAACTCGTGTAGGGCGCTGGCAGCTTCCGCCGACTTGCGCAGGACATCTCGTCGCCCGAGGCGGGCGAGATCATCGAGCGAGTAGCGCAGGCGAAGCTGATGGGTCGCGCAATGAGCGCTGACCAACTCGAGATGTGCGTGACGAAGCTCAGAATTGAGCTGAGCAATAGAGACCCGCTGACCCGGGTCATCGCATGAATACATCGACAACGGCTCCTGGCGGACAGAGTGCAGAAGGCAGGGAGATCTTCTGAATTGTTTATACACTGTTACGTTAACAGTGTCAACGTAATTTCTAAGCCCTTAGCCGGTGTCTGATAAGCGGTCCGGCTTACGCCGGCCGCTCATTTTCCTGACTTTCCCTGAGTTATGGGGGGAGGACTTGTGTCATTATGTATACGCCGTTACTAGAACATTGTCAATCTAATCCTGAGCCGCAGGAGAGCGACACAGAAAGATGCCCAGGCATCCCGATCCCGATCTAGAAGAGCGCATTTTGAGCGCGGCCGCGGCGCTATGGAAGCGGGGCGGAGAAAAAGCATTGACCATGCGCGCCGTGGCACGCGCGGCGCATACAAACACACCGGCCGTGTACCGCCGCTTCAAAGACCGCAGCGACCTGATCCGCGCGCTCTTGCGGCGCACGATCCAGCGCTTCGCCCAGATCTTCGAAGCCGGAATCACCATCGAGGATATGACGGATGTGTACGTGGACAAGGCGCTCGAGGATCCGCATGAATACCGGCTGTTCTACGAGCACTCATATGAACTGATGAAAAGCCGGACCTCGGGGCGTGTAGCTCCCCTGCGGGAGTCGCGCCCGAATTTCGGACTGCTGGAGCGGAGGCTGGCAAAGCGGCTGGGCGGGGCGCCGGAAGAGTACACCTGGCTGGCGCTGGCGCTTTGGGCGATGGCGCACGGAACGTCGGTGATGCTGCTCGACAAGATTGTTGCCGGACATGAGCAGGAGTTGCGGTCGGCATTTCGCAGGGCAGTGACAGCGTTTATGGATGCCGCGGCGAAGCAGAGACCGGGCGAAGGTCGGTAATCCCAATCTTCGCCCTTTCCGGGCGAGTTGCTCGGCTGCCCGCAGTTCGGGTGGCCATGCCTGGAATAAGGAATCCTTAATTCAAAACTCTATCTTGCTGGTCCGGCCTAAGTTTGATCACTGATCGAGCACGAGATCCGAAGCTCCATCGCTAGTTCCTCGATCTTCTTCCTGTTCAGCTTGCGCTAAGTTCCTGTCGCCCCTCTGCCGATAGAGGTTGAGTAGGGGCTATGACCAAGATTCTCCTGGTCGATGACAGCAAGTTTCTCCGTTTAGCGACGGAGCGGGCGCTCGCTCGCGCCGGCTACGATGTAATCAGCGCGACAGACGGTGAGCAGGCGCTCGAGATGGCGCGGCAAGAGCAGCCCGACCTGATTTTGCTCGATATGCTGTTGCCCAAGATCACCGGACCAGAGGTTTTGAAGGCGCTGAAGAAGAGTCCGCGGACCAAGCCGATCCCCGTGGTGGTGTTCACCGGCTTGTCGCAGAAAAATGCCGAGCGGCTGAAGCGGGACGGTGCGATTGCATATTTGGAGAAGTCCGAATTGGATCTGGAAAAGAGTTGCGAACCATTGCTGAGCGCTTTGGCTGAGATTCTTGAGCGGCTCCATATGGCGGTTGAGGGGAAGTAGGCTGGAGATTTCGGCCGTTGCTTGGGTGGGTCTGGGCGGGTTGGTCCGGGGTGACGAAATTCGCCCTTGGTAATCCTGCAGTAACCCATGGTTCCCAAACACCGCTTGGTCTATGCCCTTGCGGTATCTTACTGAAAAAAGGATACTTCGCGGCGGGAACTTCGCACAAGCCGGCGGAGTCTATTGTTCCTGTGAGTCATTGCCCGGCCGGGGTAAGAGCGGGGTCGCCTGGTTTGGGCGAAATATCGGTTCGCATTGGGGTGGAAAATCCTATAATCGAAGGATACCGCTATGGCGGGAGCGACCACCTTGGGTGATTTAGCGAGTGCGATCGGAGTCCGGGCTCAGGAAGAAGCGGCAATCGTCGCGGAACTGAAAGCCGGCTCGGAAACGGCCTATGCCTGGCTGATCGGGGAATTCCAGCAGCCGATTTACGGGCTGGTGTACCGGATCGTCAACGATGCGGCCGACGCCGCGGACACGACACAGGATGTATTCCTGAAAGTGTTCCGTGGAATGAAGCACTTCAACGGGGGATCCAGCCTGAAGACCTGGATTTACCGCATCGCGCTGCATGAAGCGGCCAACCGGAGACGGTGGTGGTTCCGGCACAAGTCGCGGGAAACGTCGATTGAGCCGCCGGAGTTCGAGGGCCCGGGCCTCGGAGAAAACGAGATCCAGGCGGCGCTTACCGATCACGGAGATTCTCCCTTTGACAACGTGGCGCATCACGAAGTGCAGCGCCGCGTGGAAGAGGAATTACAGCAACTGGCAGAGCCGTACCGGACCACGCTGATTCTACGGGATCTGGAAGAAATGTCGTACGAGGAGATCGCGGAGGTGCTGGAGGTTTCGCTGGGAACAGTGAAATCGCGGCTGACCCGCGGCAGAGAAGCTTTGCGGCAAAGGCTAACGCCATACGTCCGCGAAGTAGGAAAGGAACTGGGGTTGGCCGAGCCTGCGGAAAAGCCGATAGCTCGGGCTCAGGTCGCTGGTGCGGGTAGAAAGGTCGAGGTGATGCGATGAAGGGCACAGGAACGAATACGGGATTGAAGTGCCCCCAGGCGAAGCGGTTGTTTTCGCCGTATCTCGACGGCGCGGTGACGGGCACAGAGATGCTCGCGCTGCAGAATCATTTGCAGCAATGCGCCGGATGCAATGCGCATTACGAGTCGCTACGGCACACGCAGCAGCTGCTGTTGAGCGTGCCGCGGCCGAAGCTTCCGGATGACCTGGGGTTGCGGCTGCGCGTGGCGATTTCGCGGGAAGCGGCCCAATCGCGGCGAGGCGCTTTTGAGGGCTGGTGGACGCGCCTGGAGAATGAGCTGCGCACGCACATGGTGCCTGCTACGGCCGGATTTCTCAGCGCCCTGATTATCTTTGGCATTGCAATGGTCTATTTCGTGGCCCCGTCGTCGCTGCAGGCGAACAACGACGTGCCGCTGGTGATGGTCAATACCGGGCCGGAATTGCAGCAGACCTCGCTCGGTATTTCTCTGGACACGATCAATACCGATTCGCTGGTCATCGAGGCTTATGTTGACGCGAACGGACGTGTGCAGGACTACCAAATTCTTTCGGATTCCGATGTGTCGAAGGAAGTCCTGCCTGAAGTGAAGCGAATGCTGATCTTCACGACCTTCCGTCCCGCACTGTCGATGGGCCGTCCAACGCCGAGCCGTGCGGTGCTGTCGTTCTCAAAGATCAGCGTCAAAGGGTGATAAGTAGGCGGCGTAAGCCAGGCCATCAGCGTCACACGCCTTAGCTAGCCTTCGGGCTCTGCTTTTTTGCCCTTCCTCCGGACCTCTGCCTTGACCCTTGACTTTTCTCGAACTGCTACCCGTATCCGTAGGCTCGGAGTTTTCTCCCGGACCCCCGCGAGTTACCATCCCGACTCACTGATGGCTGTAGCGCGTGCCTTCGGGTTGTCCTATGATGTTCTCGTTAGCGTGGGCGAAGGCCACTTTGCCCTGGGCGGAAGACGCGAGTGGGCGATTTCGGTGAAAAATTTCGCAATGCGCGCGAGAAGAGAGGAGTCTCGCTCGATGATGTGTCGAACGTCATCAAGATCAGCGTGCGAAATCTCAAGGCTATCGAGGAACAGAATTTCGAGCAACTGCCCGGCGGTGTATTCAACAAGGGCTTTATCCGCGCGTACGCCAAGCATGTTGGTCTGAACGAAGAAGAGGCCGTGACCGAATACCTGGCCTGCCTGCGGCAGGAAGAGCTGGACAAGCGGACCGCGGACGCGCCGAGCCAGGGAATGCCGGCGGTCGACAGGCGTCAGAATACGCGAGATCGGCGGAAGGCTGAGCGGCGCACGCCAGTTTCTACGCCAGCTCCGGCGCCTCAGAACAACGCTGCGGCGGAGTTGCCAGAACTGCACCTTCCGCGCGCGGAAGATATGCGGCCCAAGGGCCCGAACTATCCCGGGCACTGGGACGTGCGGGTGCCGTGGGGCTTGGTCGCGGCAGCTTCAGTGGTTGTAGTGCTTGGAGTAGTTTTATGGCAACGGCATGTGCGTGGTGCACATGCGCAGGAATCTGCGCCTTCGTCCGCGCCGGTGGTATCTCGGTCTCCATCCAATAACGCGGCGCCGGCACCTCTGCCGATTTCTTTACCGCCTGCGGCAGATGCCTCCACTTCGAAGAGTACGAACACCCCAGGTTCAGGACAGAGTACGAAGACGTCTGCCACGGCACCTGCGCCGGATAAGGTGTCGTCCATCGGATCTCCGGGTCGAGTTGCAGTTCCGGCGGCGCAACTCAACGCGGCCACGAAACCGAATCCGACAATGACTCTGGTGATACGGGCTACCGAGAATTCCTGGGTTTCCGTGAGCGCCGACGGACAAGTCGTGAGCCAGGAAACGCTGATTGCCCCGGCCCACACATCGGTTCGGGCCAGCCGCGAGATCGTTGCGAAAATCGGGAACGCGGCAGGGATCCGTTTCTTGTGGAATGGCCAGGAAATTCCTTCCGATGGCGGCGAGTCGGAGGTGAAGACTTATGTCTTCGATGCCTCGGGCATGAGAGTTGTGCCACCGACGCCGGCTGCCGGGGCCGATCGTTAGCGACGCGTGCCTTGGTTTGATAGACCCCGTCTGGCCGGGAGTGTCCTCGCCTTACAGGACTCGGGCGGATGATGTCTGCTTAGCCAGGACTTCCGTTCTGAGCTCTCCTGTTACGCCTCCTCCGTGTCCGGAAGATGTCTGAACTTGATTAGCGCTTTTGAACGTTTCCGAACCCATCACTGCGAAGAGGGCTGGGGATCTTTGTTCTTCTGTAATTGGATCGTGAATCCCGTTTTACATGTGTTAGTGGGATCGTCGAATGCTTCGCCGCTGCGGTCGCCCTCCGATGCGCGAAAGTAGAAGCCGTGTTTGATTCGGTCGGGGAGACCGGTGAAGCGGGCGCGGCCATCTGCGTTGGTGCCGAGCTCGAGATCGAGCTTGCGGGCGTTCATGAAGCCGTAGGCTATGTGGACTTTCACTTTGGCTGCGTAAACGGGAGCTCCGGCCGCGTCCGTGACGGTTAGGTCGGCGGAGCAGGGCCCAATGCCGCCATCCAGCACCGGAATCTCTTTGCTGGGATCTTTCGCGGGAGCGGCGTTCTGGCCCAAGGCCGTCAGCGGCGTCAACATCAGCACCACTCGAAGTGCTTTTTGAATCGCTTTCGAGTTCATATGCCCAAGATACGCTAGCTTTTCCCAATCCGCATGTAAGGCTGTTAGGAAGTTCTCACTCCTTAAAGGAACGGGGGAGACAGGTGTTGGCTTTTGGGACGCCTGAGAATGGCTGTAAAGTCGCTGATGCCCTTGGCGTTACGGGTTCCTGTTACCAACGTTCATTGCCCCTGTACGAAAGTGATGCATATAATTTTCGGAACAGCCACCCGTCTAAACGAAAGAATGGAAATGGTGTTTCTGCATGCCTGAGGCAGGCACTCAATTGACGCGCCACGGCCAAGAGCTGACGATTTTTCACGACGTGGCGAAAGCTCTGACGTCGTCGCTGGACCTCGACTCCATTCTGCAGACGATCATGGAAAAGATGGCCGAGTATTTCCGGCCGGACACGTGGTCCCTGCTGATGGTGGATGAGGGGCGCGACGAGCTCTACTTCGCGATTGCCGTAGGGGATAAAGCGGAAGCCTTAAAGAACGTACGCCTGAAAGTAGGCGAGGGGATCGCCGGCTGGGTGGCCAAGAATGGCGAGCCGCGAGTTGTTCCTGATGTGCGTAACGATCCCAGCTTTGCCAGCCGAGTGGATGAAACCACGCAGTGGGAAACGCGTTCTGTGATCTGCGTTCCGTTGCGGTCGAAGCTTCGGGTTCTCGGCGTGATCCAGTTGGTGAACGTCGACATGTCGCAGTTCACACAGCCGGAACTGTTCTTCCTGCAGTCATTGTGTGACTATGCTGCGATCGCGATCGAAAATGCGCGCTCGGTCGAAAAGATTCAGGAATTGACGATCACGGATGACTGCACCGGCCTTTATAACGCGCGGCATTTATATAAAACGCTGGAGACCGAGGTTTACCGGTCGTCGCGCTTCGGGTATGAATTCAGCGTCCTGTTCATCGATCTAGATCACTTTAAAGCGGTCAACGACACCTACGGGCACCTCGTAGGGAGCAAACTGCTCGCCGAAATCGGTTACCTCATCAAGGCCCAGCTTCGGTTGATCGACTTCGCCTTTCGTTATGGTGGCGATGAGTTTGTCGTTTTGCTGCCTCAGACGAGCAAAGATCAGGCCCTGGTTGTGGCGAAACGCCTGCTGGATGGCTTGCGGGATGCGGCCTTTTGCCGCGATGAAGAATTGAATCTGAACATCCGTGCCTCGATTGGGTTGGCTACCTATCCGCACGACGCGCGGACCGCTCATGATGTCATCCGGCAGGCGGACGGCATGATGTATATGGTGAAGAACACCACGCGAGACAATATCGGAATCGCGCAACGCGGCGTGCTGAAGTAAGTCTCGTCGATTCTCGGCTTCCGAACTCGGATTACTGTAGTTCCCGCCTCTACCCCAGAACTTTCCTAAACCTCGGGCCCGTGCACCCCTTGGAACTGAATTCCTCACGGGCTCTTATTGCGTGCCGCCTTGAGGCTTTGGCGTGTCTTTTACATCTGGTTTCCACGGGTTAGCATTGGCGGCGGCTTTTGGATTCACACCAAAGTCCCAGACCGCCATGTTGACTCCTTCGTTGCTGACCATTTCAACCATGGCGTACTCACCGGAAGCAAGAGGCTCGGATGGAGTCAGCTTGAGCCAGCCTCCGGTCACGCGGTCGACGTTGGTCTTCACGAAGTGTTGAGGGGCGACCTTCCCGTCGGGCGTGCGTTTCAGATCGAGCACGATCCGCTTGTTGCCCTTCACTTGCACCTTCACGATTCGGAAGTGATCGAACGGGACGGACGCTTGCTCGGGTTGCTGCGGCTGCTGCGGCTGGGACGAGTGTTGGGGCACCCGCCCAGAGGTTGCACTTGAGGCGTCGGGCATGTCTTCGAGCCTTATGTAGAGAGAGGGAACCGAGACATGAGCTTGCATGGGTGCATGAGTGCCGTCGAGTTCCACGGTAGCTTTCATTCCGGCGAGCGGAATCGCGCTGCGGAAAATATTTCCTTTTACGTTGCGGTTCAGATCTCCCGCAGATTGCTGAATCTCGACAATCTGAGGTTGGCCCTGGAACGTATCGAGAAGGAAAACGCCGGTATCTTCGGGCAATCGCAGCCCGGGGGCAACCTGGGGAAGTGGCGTCTCCTCGAGTTCGCGCTCATGCTCCGCTTCTTTATCGAGTTGCACGGCTTCGGGCGAAGCCGCGCTCGCGGCGCGATCCTTCTCGTACTTTTCCGTCGCAGGCCAGTCCACAAGGGAGCAGGGAATCTCTTCCCATTCTTCGCGCTCGGAGCTATAGTAGCGAACCCGGTCGCCCTTCACCTCGTATTTTGCGGCGAGTTGATACGAGCCATCTTTCAGAATGAGGCGTTGTGCCGCATCCTGCGCGAAAGCGGGTAGACCGAGCACGAACACAGATAACGCAAACCACAAGTACGAATTTCGAAAACTGAAACGAGGCATAATTCCATCCATTCAGGACATTATCTCGCGTTCGCCGACAGGTGTGCTCTTCCTGATTCCGCATGGTCGGCTCGGACTAATGGAAGGACCTGATCAACAGTGCGGGGAGCGGTGTAGTATCCTGTTCGGCGAAAGAACTTCTGACATGAACGTCACGGCATTTCTTAAGCCTGGTTTCGCGGCAATGATGTGGGCGATGGCAGCGCTGGGCCAGTCAGGTCCTGCCAACCTAGCGTATGCGGGTCAAGGCGGCCCCATGCCCCCGAATGGTCAGGGCGCTCCGGTGTCGTATGCGTCCGTAACGCAATTAAATGAATTGCTCGGCCAGCTGGAGTCGACCTCCAAGGCCACACAAGCCGACATGGTCAAGCTCCGGATCGAGCGCTGGAAAACCGACAAGAATTCGAAAGAGCAGGCGCTGTCGAATGTCGATTCGATCCAGCGAAATTTGCGGGGAGCGCTGCCCGACATCATCGCGCAACTGCGCTCGGCTCCGGAAGATCTTCCCGCTAGTTTCAAACTTTACCGAAACCTGGACGCGCTTTACGACGTGCTGGGAAATGTGGTGGAACTAACGGGAGCGTTCGGATCGAAGGACGATGAGCAGTCCCTGGGAAATGATCTGAAGGCCTTCGAGGACTCGCGCAAACAGATGGCGGCGCGAATTGAAAACCTTTCGGCGTCGAAGGAAGCAGAGATCGTTCGGTTGCGATCGGATTTGAAGAAAGCCCAGGCGGCAATTCCAGCGGAGCCGCCGAAAAAGACTGTTGTCGACGATACCGAACCCGCTAAGCCGGCGGCGAAGAAAAAGCCCGCCGTGAAGCCAAAGTCGTCAACTCCTGTAACGAAGGCTCCAGCGAACCCGAATCCTGCGAATCAGTCGCAGCAGCCGCAATAGGGTATTCGGATTCCGGCGCTCGCCTTCCGGAGCACGGGTACTAGTGCTTGCCTGTGCCACGATTCATTTCTCGCGCCGCGGGAGGGTGTGCCTTGCCTGGGGCTGAACACCACCCGGAAGTGGAGCACCGAATCTGATACTCTTCCCACCGCATCTAGATTTCACTATGCACGCTCACGGCAGCATCGTCGCGGTTGTCTTCGGCATCATCGTGATCTGGTCGGTGTTGCTGGACGCGTTTGAAACCGTCGTGCTGCCGCGGCGTGTGCTTCGGAATTTCAAGCTGACGGCTTACTTCTACCGGCGCACCTGGATTCCGTGGAGACGAATCGCGAGCCGGATCAAGACGCCATCGCGGCAGCAGAATTTTCTGGGTTATTTTGGGCCGCTGTCGCTGATTCTCCTGCTGGGTTTCTGGGCGGCAGGACTGATTTTTGGATTTTCCCTGATCCAGTATGGCATTGGCGGACACGAACAACTCAGCGGCGAGCCGTTGACCTTCGGAAAGATCATCTACCACAGCGGAGAAACGTTTTTCACGCTCGGCTACGGCGACATTGTGCCGACATCAGGAATGGCGCGGGCGCTCTCGGTGTTCGAAGCCGGGATGGGCTTTGCATTCCTGGGCGTCGTGATTGGGTATATCCCTGTAGTGTATTCGTCATTTTCCCGCCGGGAGATACAGATTTCGATGCTCGATGCGCGGGCGGGATCGCCGCCCTCCGCGGCTGAATTGCTGATCCGGTTGGCGGGTAGCTCGGAGGATCCAGGCGTCGAACAGAGCGTGCTCGATCAAGTGTTGCGCGATTGGGAGCGCTGGTCGGCGGAGTTGCTTGAAAGCCAGATCTCGTATCCGGTGCTGACGTTCTTCCGTTCGCAGCACAGCAACCAATCGTGGCTGGCAGCGTTAACCACCATGCTCGACGTGACTTCACTGATTCTCACAGGGATTCAGGGCGTGCATCCTGGGCAGGCGAAGCTGACCTTTGCGATGGCGCGCCATGCGGCGGTGGACCTGGCGCAGGTAGTGAATGCCAGGCACGATCCCAATGCGCCGGAGCGCTTTACTGAGGCGGAGTTCGACGGATTGCGAGACGCGCTCGCGGCTGCAGGGTTACGGCTGCGGAACGACGACGCCGGCCGCGAAAAGCTGGCAAAGCTGCGATCGATGTATGAGCCGTACGTCTATTCCACCGCAAGGAATTTGATGTTGACGCTGCCGCCGTGGAGGCATCCGGAAAAACTCCGCGACAACTGGCAGGCCGGGCCGTGGGACCGGCTGATCCAGGCGCGAGGGCTTGCTATCCTCGGACAGAAATCTCAACCTGTTCCTTGGCGCATTGATTCAGAACATTTTTAGCAGCGATAGCTTTTTCTTGGCCGCTTCGCAGAAGACGTAGCAAGCTACGTCTCTACGATGGCGCGTGCTAACATCCTTCCTTCCGGATCCCGCATGAAACACACTGGTGAGAATGTCGTTCGTATTGAGGCAGACGCCTTGCACGCATTGGCGGACCGCATCGCGGGGCCGATGGCGGCGTCATTTCAGCGAGCGGCGGACCTGATGTTCTGCTGTGCCGGCCGAGTCGTGGTCACCGGCATGGGGAAGAGCGGGTTGATTGCGCGTAAGATCGCGGCAACGTTGAGTTCGACGGGAACGCCGGCCTTATATCTGCATCCCGTGGAAGCCCTGCACGGCGACCTGGGGATGGTGGTGCGCGGGGATGTGGTGCTGGCACTATCGGCGAGCGGGGAGACGGAGGAGATTCTGGCGCTGCTGGCGACAATCAAACGATTGCAGGTGCCGTTGATCTCGATGACGGGGGATGAGATTTGCACTTCCAATGCGCTGAACACCTCGAAGCGTGGGCCAGGCGATTCGATCTCAACCTTAGCCGCTGCGGCGGAGGTAGCACTCGACTGTTCTGTGGCGAAAGAGGCTTGTTCGCTTGGGTTAGCTCCAACAGCTTCGACGACGACCATGCTCGCTTTGGGGGACGCCCTCGCGGTCACCTTAAGTGAGCGACGCGGATTCAAGGAAGAGGATTTTGCCAATTTGCATCCTGGCGGAAAGCTGGGGAAGAAACTGGCGCGAGTGGACTCTTTGATGCACACCGGGGATGCTCTGCCGCGTGTCAGTCCGGCCACGAAGATGCCGGACGTGATCTACGAGATGTCGCGCAAGAAGTTGGGCGTGACCGCCGTCGTTGAGGAAGATCGGCTGGTCGGGGTCATCAGCGATGGAGACCTCCGGCGCCTTCTCGAAAAACGCGGCAAAGATGTGATGGATCTAAGCGCCGGTGAGGCCATGACCCAAACGCCGAAGACAATTGCGGCCGGCGAATTCGCTGCCAGCGCGCTGGCGCTGATGGAAGACAAAAGAATTACATCACTCATGGTGGTCGATTCGGCGGGGAAGCTTGAAGGGATCGTGCATTTGCATGACTTGTGGACCACGGAACTGGTGTAGCAATCGCGCACGTGGATCAAGGACTCCGGGGCTACAATAGCGGGATGTATCACTACGATCCCAACACAGCACTTGAAGAACTCACCGAAGATGCAACCTTGCCGAATCCCGTGCATGTGCGGGACATGCTTCTGCGCAAGAAGCTGACGGCCGATCAATCGCTGGAACTGAACCGGCTTTTCGTCGAGTATCAGAAGTTCTTCGGCGAGGCTCAAAAACTGGGGAAGACGATCCTGAAGCAACTCGCCCAATAAAGATGGAAATTATCGCGATCCGATCGACGTCCTATTCGAGGACCTTCATCGTTTTGAGCGTGGCTAGCCGATCGTCCATTTTCGGGTTGATCTTGTCTGTAACTGCGACGGTTCCGTAATACTCCAGCAGATTACGTTTCGTGTCGGACGGGATGGCGCGGTCAGGCCTTGAGGTAAGGCGCTCCAGCAGCCGCGCGTAAGTAGCGTCCGCGAGCGGATATTCTCCGCGCTTGACGTGATTTCCCGTATCCAGATCGATGTTCGCCAGATGCACATCGTCCCCGGTGCTTTTCAGTTTCGTGAGCAAGTCGCGAAAAATGTCGACGGTTTGATTCACGCTGCTCTGGTACATCTCGTAAGTCTGAGGGCTAGGAATTTTGATGGCGAGGTCGGAAGCCGCCCCGATCTTTGGCACCAGGAAGACCAGAATTGCCAGCAGGTGTGCTTTTACACCCGGCCCGCGCTGTGTGTGTTTCCAGTGTCTCTCGTAAACGGTTCTGGCCAGGCGCTCTCGAAAAATCCGATCCGCCTCTGAATCTGAGTGCGGCGGAAATTGGTGGCGGTGCAAAACGACTTCCGCCTGGGAAAACGCAGGGATAAAGCTGCGTACAGAAGTGCGGTAACTGCGCAATGCGGGCTGTGCGCGACCCAACACTTCATGGATATCGAATCCGTAGATATGCAGGAATGCCTGCTCGAGGAACTTCCTCGGTACTTTGAACCCGATGTAGCGCATATAGGCTGACGACGGGAAATCGCCGTCGGAAAGTTCCGCGATATCGAAAGCGAATTCTGTGCGGATATGGCCGTGGGGACTTTCGTCATAAGTGACCGACGGCCCATACGTATGCGCCAGATTCGGAAACTCGATGCCGGTGGCCGGATTGATGGCCTCGGAATGTCCGATGGAATCTCCGACGTAATGCGACAAAGCGCCTAGGGCGAAAGCGTATTCGTCGATCGAATGGGCATTGCTCAACAGCCAGGCGACGAAATCTCCGGTGCGGACATAGTGCGTGAGATTGCTGAAGAACTGCTTGCCGAAGGGATAGTAGCCCATGTCCTGCACTGCGGAACCGCCGTAGGCGTAGGCGTGAGCGTCGCGGAGTTGTTCCTCGGTGGCGCCCGGGAACTTGGCAAGAAGCAGTGGGCGTATGGAATCGGTCCAGGCCAGGTCGATCAGTTCCTGGTGAGTGAGCACGGAGTAAGCGGAAACACTGGAAGTAGAGAGAATGAGGGCAAAGACGATGAGCGGCCTCGAGGATGCAAAGCGAAAGCGGATGATTTCCCCCACCAATAGAACGACAGCTTTGCGCGAACGGTGCTTCGATGCCCGGCAGAGGCGGGAAAGTTGCAGTCATCATCGCGACCACCTGCAAGTTGCTTGATACAATAGCCAATTCCCCATTGAACGCAGCCGCGCTTTATCTCGGTGCTCGCGGCGCGGGACTCGGTACTCAAAATTCTATGCATCGTTGGTCAGAACTGTTTGTTCCTACACTGCGCGAAGCGCCGGCAGATGCCGAAGTCGCATCGCATAAGTTCCTGGTGCGGGCGGGATACATTCGCCAGCTCGCCGCCGGAATCTACTCCTATCTTTTCCTCGGCACGCGGTCGTTCAACAAGATCATGCAGATTGTGCGCGAGGAGATGGACAAGATCGGGCAGGAATTCTATTTGCCGGCGCTGCATCCGCGGGAGATCTGGGAAGCCAGCGGCCGGTGGGAATTGATGGGCGACAATCTCTTCCGCCTCAAAGATCGCAAAGGCGGCGACATGTGCTTGGGTATGACCGAAGAAGAGGTCATGACGTCGATCGCCGTGAAAGAGCTGCGCAGCTACAAGCAGCTGCCGCAGGTCTGGTATCAGATCGCGCCAAAGTTCCGCGACGAGCCCCGGCCCAGGTCCGGACTGTTGCGTGTCCGGCAGTTCATGATGAAGGATTCGTACTCCTTCGACATCGATGCGGCGGGGTTGGACGTCTCCTATCGCAAGCACTACGACGCCTATTGCCGTATTTTCGACCGCTGTGGATTGAAATACATGGTTGTAGAGGCGGATTCCGGAGCCATGGGCGGCAAGGAATCGCACGAGTTCATGGTGCGCACTCCTGCCGGCGAGGATCAGATCGTCAGCTGCGACGGATGCAATTACGCCGCGAACATGGAGAAAGCGACCTCGAAGCTGGAAGACGTTCCTGATCTTGCTCCAGAAGGCGACGGCAAGCCGTTGCTGGTGCACACCCCGGGGCAGAAGACGATTGAAGACGTGGCGCGGTTCCTCGGTGTGTCTCCGAAGAACAAGATCAAAACGCTGGCGCTCATGGCGGATGTGACCGATGAGTCGGGCAAGAAAAAGTCGCGCGCCATCATCGTGCTCATGCGCGGAGACCATCAACTGAACGAGGCGAAGTTGAACGCGACGATTGCCACGGCGACGCGTCCGATGGAAGAAACTGAGATCGAGGCACTCTTCAACTCTCCGGCGGGATATCTCGGGCCCATGGGTATCGTTTGGGCAGATGATCTGAAGAAAGACGGCGACCTGCCTGTGCTGCTTACGGATAAGGCTCTCGAAGGCCGGAAGAATCTGATCGCAGGCGCAAACAAGAAGGACTATCACGTAAAGAATCTGACGCCTGGGAAGGATTTTCATCCGACGGCATTTGTTGATTTGCGGACAGTGACGGCGGGCGAAGCGTGTCCAAATTGTGGGAAGGCGCTGCGCATCGACACAGCCGTCGAGATCGGACACATCTTCAAACTCGGCTACCGTTATTCCGAGTCGATGGGAGCCCGGGTGCTCGACAAAAACGGCAAGGAAGTCATGCCGATCATGGGCTGCTACGGAATCGGGATTGAACGAATCCTTACGGCAGCAGTGGAGCAGGGCAACGACAACGACGGCTTCTGGCTGCCTCCGTCGATCGCTCCGTTTGAGATCGTGGTTGCACCGGTCAACATCAAAGACCAAGCGGTGAGATCCGCCGCGGAGGACATTGCGAAACGGCTGGAAGCCGCACGCTTCGACGTGGTCTTTGATGATCGCGATGAGAGGCCCGGGGTGAAGTTCAAAGACGCGGATCTTGTAGGTATCCCCTTTAGAATCACCGTGGGAAAGAAGGTTACCGAAGGTACCGTCGAGGTCGTTTTACGTTCGACTCGCGAAGTACGCGATGTTACGATCAGCGCGATCGTCGAATATTTTCAGGAAATGCTCCGCCGAGGCTGAGATTTTTGGCCACGGTCCGGAGCGGATCGTGGGACATGGGAACAATTAAGGCCATCGTCGGGTTTCTTGCCATCGTGGGAGTGATCTACGCGGGATTCCAGATTATTCCGCCGGAACTGACCAATTATTCGTTCAGCGACGACCTCAAGAACATTGCGATGGTAGGCGGTTCCAATCCGCACGAAACCGATCAGGAACTGATCGACTCAGTGCTCAAAAAAGCCCAGGAGCATGAGCTTCCGCTCACTGCCGAACACATTACAGTGCAGCGCATCGGCACTCCGGGTGCACCCGCGGTTTACCTGGCCGCCGACTACAACGTACCCATCAGTCTGCCGGGCTACAACTTCACCTTGCACTTCACGCCAACGAGCGGCAACAAAGGGTTCTGATCAAGAGCTGACGAGGATCGTCCGTTTTGCCCAAGCTCTAACCACCAAGAACACGAGGTTCGCGATGGGCACTCCGGCTTTCAAACCGGAGGAAACTTCGGGCCCCTCAAGTTTAAGCTGCCGTTTCTTAGCTTCTCCTCATTCCAATCGCCACCAGGAACCACGAAACAGTAAGGCAAGCGAGCGAGGCGACGACCGGAGCCAGACCCTCGGAAAGAACCGTAGCCACCCAACGGACCGATGACAAATCGAGACCAGTCATCATACTGACGGCGATACATCCGTTCGCTACCGCTAAGGCAAAGGTACATAGGGCCGAAAAAACCGCTCCGAGCGTGAGTGGCCTCATCAGAGAGAGCAGGCGTTCACTGGGCCGGAAAGCGAACCATGCCCCCGCGATCACCGGTACCATACAGAGCAGCAGTCCTAACAACGACACAGGACTTGCATTTGGAAGTCCTCGCATTGTGTTCCTCCGTTTAACATTCGGCGGTCATATTAGGGAATAACGCTGGCAGCCACCGGTTGTGACGCTGTCACGATTGAAGGGTTATTACGTTTACTTACATAGTGGAGCGGGAAATCGAACTCGCGCTGGTCGAGCGTTTACGGGCCGGAGACGTCACCGCCTTCGATCAGATCTTTGACGAATTTAACCGACGATTGCTGAGCTTCCTGACCCGATTGGCGAGGGATCGATCGGTCGCGGAGGATCTTGTGGAAGAGACTTGGCTAAGACTGGTTTCGGTCGGAGACAGTCTTCGCCCGGATACTTCCCTGGGCGCATGGCTCTTTACAGTCGCGCGGAACCTCTACATAAGTTACTGCCGCTCGCGAGTTCGAGAGAGTGCCTATACGGCTGACCTGGTGTTGCTGTGGCCGGGTGATTTGCCTCCAACGCCTTTCGACGTTGCTTCGCTGAACGAATTCGAGGGGCGGCTGGAAGCGGCGATTGCCAATCTCCCGGCAATTTATCGGGAGGCGATTTTGCTCGTCGCAGTGGAACAACTTCGCCCGGTGGATGCGGCGCGAGTCTGCGGGATCACTCCGGAATCTCTACGTCAACGCCTGAAGAGAGCCAGGGATTTGATAACGCGTTGGATGGAAACGCAGGATTCGTCCGCTGGAACCGTGTGCGCGGAGGTGAGCGATGACGTCAGATGATAATCAAATCTTTGATGCATTAGCTGGATTGCCGCCGGTTGCGACCGACCGCGAATGGGAGTGCCGCGTTCGGGACCGCTGTCATGCGGCGCTCTCAAAACGAGTTGCGCAAAAGCGGACTCAGCGGGATTTCAGGCGCGCAGTCCTGGCCTCGATTTCGAGCGCTGCTTTTCTATTTGTTTATTTGGCGGCCACGTTCGCAGAAGCGATGCGATTAGCCAAACATCCCTAGCAGGGTACGGAAAAACTCGGCCCAAGGCGTCCGTGCAAAGAGTCCTGGCGAATCGCGGTCGAGGGTGTCAGACCTCGGGCCTGGCGGGAGTTCTGATCAAGATGATGCTCACTATGATGATCCAGCATAGGACGAGGCATGGAGCTGTTGCCGTCGTGCCCCACCCGACTGCGCTGTAAAACTGAGCCGCGTCGGGACCGAAGAACAGAGCTGGAACAAATGCAAGGTTGACCACAGCGATAATCCAGGCTAACCAGCCAAGCCAGGCCGGCATGAGGCGTCCGCGCAATATTGCGAAGCCCGAGGCGGATAGAAACAGGGTCGTCATCAGCCGGCCAATGGATCCAAACATGAGAAATTGGCCTGGGGCGAGGACCCCATCCACTGTCGGATCGACTGGAATCTTAGACACAATCGCAGTTCCAGCTTCCATCGATTGGGCCACGGAGCTGAACGTGAGCCACATCAGCCCGGAGACGAGTGCAATCGTAGAGGCCCACTCCATTTCCTGACTTGCCTGACGAATGACCAGCCGGAAGCCGGTCAGAAAAACGATGAGAATCGCGCTGCCGATGATACTCACCAAAACGCGCGTGAGGATGTCCCACTGCGGAGGCGCACCCGTGTACATAAAGTACAGTGGTAACTGCGCCAGCGAGACCAGCGTGGCGACCAATCCGAAGATGCCCGTGTTGCGCCGTAAGCTTAATTCAGTCATGGAATCCTTTTCCTTCAATGATCGTCCCTAGCATAAAAGCGGTTTCCCGGGATTTCATCGACTCATCTCCAAGAAATTGGCACAACTGGGCTTCGACACTATCGGTTATAAGAGTCTGAAGCAGCCTGCATCGATGATACGAATGGAGCCGGGCGGCGTTTTCTTGGTCTTAGACGCATATTCAACCTAGGAGTAAGCTGGCCCAGTAGCAGAAACCTGTCTTGCTTCCACAACACAACCTGATAAGAAGAAGGCAGCCGGGTGGGCGCGCGATTGACGCTCGCACGACACAGCACGTCGAATACGCCATCAGTCAGAGGAAGAGGAAACGCATTGAAGCGTGTTTCGGATGGCTGAAGACGATCGCGCTCTTGCGGAAGGTTCGGCACCGTGGAATCTTCAAGGTGGGATGGAACTTCCCCTTCGCGGCAGCCGCCTATAACTCGATCCGCATGCGGAATCTGACGATTCAGGCGACGTAGGCCAAAGTCGAAGTGTTTCCACTCGCCGAAAAAGGATCTTCTGGCCACCAGCGTAGGCGCCCAAAGCTCTCCCCTGAGTCATAAAATCTCGAACTGGGGACAGGATCTAATTCACGTCATCCATTTTTCCGCAGCCTGCTAGGGAGAGACGGACCACTTCGCGGATTGACCGCGAGGTGGGGGCATCCGGTCCCGTTTACTCGCCCTCGTTACCCGTGCTGCCGTTCGACAGGAATTGTTCATTGAGGCTTCGGGACAATGCCTGCAACCCGGACTCTAGCTTGAGGCGGCAGCGTTCAACGGAAGAGCGGGCGAGGTCATCGAGCGAGCGTTCGAAAACCTGCACTGCGTTGGCAGCCCGGATCTTCATCGTTTCTGAAACGGACAAAATGGCTCCATCCTGGGCGAGCTTCATCTTTCCGCTGGTCTCATCGAGTTGGTCACTCAGTGAGCGCACGCTGCGGGTTGTTAGCTCTGTAAAGATCTCGTCGGCGATTTTCTCGAATTGCACGCGCGTATCTTTTACGGTCTCGCTGGACATGCGGCTCAGGCGTATGTCCAGGCCGGACTCCAGGGCGCTCGTCGATTCGCCCAATTTGGCGATGCGAGTGTCCAGGTAGTCGACCTGTTCACGCAAGCGAGATGCTTCTGAAGCAACGGCCGTGCGGAGTTGCTCCAGTTCTTCGCGGCGGGATTCGTGTTCGGCATGCAAACTCTGTTGAAGGAATTCGAACAGTTCGCCACTGAGGCGCTTCAGGGCGTTACCACCATCCACGAGTTTCTTTTGCAAGTCGTCAATGCCACCGCGCAGGTTCTTTTGCGTCTCGTCGGAGATGCGGGCAGAAATTTCCTGGGCGCTCTTCTCTACGGCTTTGAGTTCGTGGGCGACGCCGCGCAGAAAAGTTTCATAGCTCTCGGCGGTTTGCTGATCCAGCGCGGACTTGGCATTCGCCAGCAGTGTTGCCGCTTGCTGGCGAGCTTCCTCCGCGACTCGCGGCCCCAGGTCCTGCCGCAGACGCACTTCGATTTGCTGTTCCAGTTCTGGAGGTATGCTGGAAAGAGAGACCTCGAAGCGGCTCGGGTTTGCCTCGCGCTGTGCCAGTTTTTGTTTGAGTGCCCGGATCTCCGCCTGGAGCGGGCGTACCGTGTCGGCGATGAGCTTCTCGATTTGCGCTTCCGAAATTCCTGGTGCAGCGAAGGAACCTGCTATTTGCCGGGCTGGAGCCGGCGCCGTCCGGGGAGCAATGGCGTTGGTGGACTTCACACTCTGCGTAAGTTGCGGAGCAACGTATACCGTCTGAAGAGCCCAATCTTTTGGACAGTCGGGCAAATTCCAGAAGTTTTCCGGACGGTCCAGTTTCGCGCCCAATCGCCAGCTCCGCTGATCGGTTCCGATGGGTTGGCAGGACACAACCTGCGCCGTTGCTTCGCGGCCGTCCTTGCTGTGCAGATGGAGGGGGACGCCCGCATCGAGCTTGACTCGCGTCAGGATGGCACAGCCGTGCGCATTCACGACCAGGGTTTCGCACACTTCCGAAAAGTGTGTTCCCTGCATGCTGGTGACTAAGACCTGGATCGCGGTCGGCACTCTCGAACTGCGCCGAAGGGTAGCGGGGGCAGCGCCGTTATGCATATCAATGCCTCATCGATTGGTAAGTTAGGGTGCGAGTCGGCCAGTGCAGGCACCGCGTAGTTCTCCCACCATAACCCCAAGTGGGCCTGGGACAGAAAAATCGAAGGGGTTGTGTGGGGTATGAACCTTAGTAACAGTGCATGAAGTCGCAGTCACTCGGCGGCTGCGAACATCCATAACCGGTGCGCAATAGCAGGAAGTTGGTGCGGTCGAGATCCGATATTGTCTGATCTCTGCGGACATCGTGACGCATGTGGAGCGCTTGCAAAAACGAATGCAGCCCGCGAGGGGCTGCATTCAAGAACCGAGAAGGTGTCGAGAGTTTATGAAGGGCCGCAGCCGCCGGTGGGCGAGTTGCTCTCGGCCACGCCGACTCCCACGCCGACGGGCTGGGAGGTGAAGTTTTTGTAGGTCGCGGTGACCTGGTAGTAGCCGGTGTAAGCCCAGCTCGGAGGGCTGGCGGGCTTGCCGGTTGTGGGATCAGTCAGGTCAACCCAGGTGCAAATGGCGACGATACCCGTCATCATGCCGGTCTTGCTGATCGGCACAGTGGTCGGGCCATAGGCCGGCAGACTGTCGCCAGGCAGATAGTTGCTGTCGGCCGAGCTGTAGATGGTGCCGTTGGGAGTGATGCTCCAAGTGACGCTATTGGTCACATCCACGGTCTTGCCGCTGTGGTAGTTCGCAGTCGCGACCAACTGAATGGTTCCGTCGACACCGGCAAGGTTAAAGAAGCCGCCGGCGGCTGCGCCATTCGAGGTGAGCGTGAGCGATTGAACGTAGTCCGATGTGCCGCAGCTGGTCGTCAACAAGGCGACGGCGGCGAGAAACATGGCCAGAATGGATGCGCGTTTCACTGGAAAGAATCCTCCGCGAGATTTCAATTTGCATGTTGTCAGTTGGGAAATTTCTGAGCAAGGGAAATGTGGCGTTACCAGCGAAACGAATGTGCAAGTCCCATAGTCACTTAGAGCTCAGCGGACAACAAAAACATACGTTAGTCACCGCCATAAATGTGAATTCAGCTAGTGCTTCGAAGCCGCATGGTTACAGGGGAAAATGCATACGGTGGTAATCAGGGATGTTTTGTAACAATCGCGTTCATGCGCAAAGTTACTTGCGGATCGATGAGTTGGAATAAGAGATGCCAGCAACCCATTCCACTTTGCACTCTGTCCTTTAACTGCGGATTTCTTCCTAACTGAATCTGCCGCCCTGGGTGCCCGCGGGAACACTCCGAAAAGCTTCGCGCGTGATGACCATACCCGCTAGCACTTACCTTTCTCACCGGCCAATGACATTCGTAACGTTGTCACGACGTTACCTTCCTCCTACCATCGGCTTGGATTGCGGATTCTCTCGGTGCCATCGGCAACAGAGTGTTCGCATCCGCATTCGTGATCTTCTCCTGGGGCTTGCTGCTGGAGACGTCCACAAACGCAAGATTCCGAGTCGGAGGCAGTACATGAAGACGTTGTTGCGGGTCATATTCGGTTTGCTGGTGATGCTGGCAACCCTGCTGCTGTCCAATTGCAGTCCCTACGGTTGTAAGGTCACCTTTGGCAGCTCGACCTGCACGCCTTCTGGCGGCAGCGGCTTCGGCGGTAGCGGCAGCGGTGGCGGAGGCGGTGGTGGAGGCGGAAACGGCACTACGGCCGCATTCGTGTATGCCGCGGATCAGGCCGGTACCGTGGATGGGTTGGAGCTGACCACGAATGCAAGCACCCTGACTTCGATTCCCAGCTACACTCCTCCCACGATTCCGACGAATACCGGCGGAGTGGGCATGGTCGTTGCCCAAAAGACATATCTCTACGTTGGAATCGCCGGGACGTTCCAGATTTACGGCTACGCGATCGGCTCCGCCGGGACACTATCCACAATCTCCGGTAGCCCATTTACAGCGACCTATCTCGCGAATTACATCGGCGGGGTTGGTCAGGCCAACATGATCACGAATCCTGCTGGGACATTTCTTTTCATCTCTGATGCGACGGGGAATTCGATTCACGTGCTGCAGATTGGGTCGACGGGCGGATTAACCGAGATCGGTGGTTCTCCCTTCGCATGTCCGGCAGGGTTTTCTTCTCCGATGAACCTCGCCACCGATGGGCTTGGCAAGTACCTCTACGTTGTCAGCGGGAACTACAGCAACCACCAGGGGTCACAAGTTGCAGCCTTCTCGATCGGAAGCAGCGGTGCGTTGGCTGCGGTACCGGGCAGCCCATTTGCCTACAAGATGTGGCAACTGGCCGGGGAGCCTACTGGTCAGTTCCTGGTGGGAACCAGCGGAAGCACGGCTTATTACAGCGGCGTGACTGACGATGACAACCTCTACGTGTTCAGCATCAACCAAACCAACGGCGCTCCGACACTGCTCGGCAAGATTCCGACGGTGAATTCTCCTTTCAGCATTGCCATGCAGTCGAATTCTGGTGGAAACCTGGTCTACGCCTTCGGCTTCAACGATACGGCAACCGCGTTCAATCCCATCGAAGGCTTTTCGCTTTCGAGCACCGGGCAACTTTCGCAAACGACCGGAGAACCATATTCCTTCGGCGAAGGTTCATGGGGCCAGTTCGATCAAAGCGGTGCGTGGCTATTTGTTTACGCGAGCTTTTTTAATAGCAGCACCAACACGTTCACGACGCAAATGACGCCCTTGGCGGTGGGGACCGGTGGGAGCCTGAGTCAACCGGTGGCGACGGGTTCGCTCCAGACGCCCGGATTCTGGGTGGTAACTGATCCGCAATAGGCCCGGATTCCCGCAGCACTTGTATTGACGGCTTGGAGACCCGCATGTACCGCGGGTCTCTTTTCGTTTGCGGGATGGGGGTTACAATATGACCACATCCCTATGCATAGTCTGTCGCGTTGTTTCCTCTGCTGAGGCATGACTAAGAGTGCCATCTAGCACGAGGTGCCGGTTGTGCATCTAACGGGAATGAAAGTGCTGAAGGTAGGGAAAAGAAGCACGACTGGCGGGACCCAGGACTGACATCGCTCTTCGAATCTCGACCAGGGAGCTGGGAGTAGCCGATAACCGTGAGCATCAAGATCAAGATCCCAAAAAGTGGAGACGGGCCGGAGGGGAAGAGAGTCCGCGGCTTGCCTCGCGATCCGGTGCTTCGGGCAGCGTTTGTCGCTTTTGTGATTCTTGCGATCAGCTTTACGGCGGTCTTTTCGTACTACTACATCAAGTACGACCGGATCATCGAGCGGCGTTTCCGAACGCCCGTCTTCAGCAACTCCGCCAAAATATATGCCCTGCCCGAGACGGTGCGGCTGGGGGAGAAGATCGAGCCCAAACAGATCGCCGCTCAACTGCGGCGCGCGGGCTATTCAGACAAAGAAAATCAATCGCAGCTGGGAAGCTTTCGGCTATTAAGTGGTGGAATCGAGGTCACCCCCGGGCCGGAGTCATATCACAGCCCGGATTCTGCGCGCATCATGGTCCAGGACGGGCAAGTCGACCACATCACCAGCAAAGGAAATGATCTTTCCGCGTACGAGCTTGAACCGCAACTCGTGACCGCGCTTTTCGACGCTGAACAGCGATCGAAGCGCGAACTCGTTAAGTACGACGAGATACCCCCGGTCATGGTGCAGGCGGTGCTGGCGATCGAAGACCGCCGGTTCTTCGAGCATAGCGGCGTGAATTTTGTCCGGACTGTCGAGGCTGTCTGGGAAGACGTCCTGCATCAGCGGCGCGCGCAGGGCGGATCGACAATCACGCAGCAGCTCGCACGCGGCTTCTTCCTGACGCCGGAGAAATCGATCAAGCGCAAACTGATCGAGATGCTCATCGCCGAAGAGCTGGAGCAGAAGTTCAGCAAGCAACAGATCTTCGAGTTCTACGGAAACTGGGTAAACCTGGGGCAGCGGGGATCGTTTGGCATCAGCGGCTTCGCCGAAGCCTCGCGGTCATACTTCAATAAGGACCTCAAAGACATTACTTTGCCTGAGGCGGCACTGCTCGCAGGAATTATTCAGGGACCGAGCCGGCTTTCGCCTTACCGGCACGCCGAGCGCGCGCTCGAGCGGCGCAATGTTGTGCTGGATGCCATGGTCGAGACCAGGGCCATCACGCGGGAGCAAGCTGAGAAAGCCAAAGCCACACCGCTCAAGCTGGCGCCCCCCAATGTCGAATCGAGTGACGCTCCGTACTTCGTAGACATGGTGCGCGACTCGTTAATCTCAAAGTTCAGCGAAACCGAATTGAACGACAGTTCGTACCGGATTTACACGACGCTGGATCCGGAGCTTCAAAAAGCGGCGGCGCAATCGGTGGAAATGGGCATCAAGCTGGTGGACGAGCAGGTTAAGAAACTGCGCACCAAGCGAGTCAAGGTAGGAAAGAAGTATGAGACCACCGTGGAGGCAGGCCCGCAGGCGCAGGTAGCGCTGGTAGCGCTCGATCCACACACCGGCGCTTTGCTCGCGCTCGTCGGTGGTCGAGATTACGCCTGGAGCCAGTTGAATCATGCGGTGGCGAAGCGGCCGACCGGATCCATCTTCAAACCCTTCGTTTACGCAGCGGCCATGAATACGGCGCTCGATGGCTCGCAAACTGTGATCACTCCAGCGTCAACGGTGACCGATGCGCCTTCCAGCTTTGCCTATGGAGACCAGATCTACGAACCGCGAAATTACAAAGAGGAGTATCACGGTGACGTCACCTTGCGTTACGCACTGGCCATGTCGCTGAACAATGCCACCGTGAAGGTCGCGGAAGAAGTTGGATACGACAAGGTAGCGGACTTGGCGAAGTCTGCGGGAATTACATCTGTGAAGGCGACGCCCGCCATGGCGCTTGGTTCTTACGACGCATCACCAGTGGAAATGGCTGCGGCTTACACCACGTTCTCAAACAACGGGGTTCGGATCTCGCCGATTTGGGTCCGCTCGGTACGCAATGCGAAGGGCGATGTCATCGCGAACTACAACACCGACCAACGGGCAGTCATGGATCCGCGAATCGCCTACATCATGACCAACATGATGGAAGGCGTCATCAACAATGGGCTGGGATACACCGCGGTCCGGCTGAGAGGGTTCACACCTCCGGCTGCGGGAAAGACCGGCAGTTCCCACGATGGCTGGTTTGCCGGATACACTTCCAATCTGCTTTGCATCGTCTGGGTGGGATACGACGACTACAGCGACCTGCGGTTGAGCGGCGCGATGACGGCTGCTCCGATTTGGGCTGAATTCATGAAGAAGGCAGCGGCGCTGCCGCAGTACTCCGACATGCGCGAGTTTACGCAGCCGACTGGCGTGGTCGATGTGGAATTGGACAAAGCCACAAACCGCCTGGCAACGCCGTCATGCCCGGACGACTATACGTCGGCGTTCATCGCCGGGACGGAGCCGCGAGAAACCTGCGACGAGCAGGGAGGGATCAAAGGCTTCTTCTCCCGCATGTTCAATGGCCCCGAAAAGGTTCTGCCTCCCGACCCCAACGGGAGCCAGCCCGGGATCCGCGAGGATACCGCCCAGGACGGGCAAACGCAGAAAAAGAAAGGCTTTTTCGGCAAAATTGCCGGCATCTTCAAGGATGACAAAAAGCAGCCTTCGGAGTCTAAACCGTCGGGGAACGATCAACCGGCGGCGCCTCACTGACCCTGTCGCGGCGCTCTCCGCTGACGACCCAACTGATGCGAAATCTCTGCCGGCCCGTCCTTTTTGTGTCAGAATGTCGGCAGCAAGGCTGGGGGTGGTTTATGTATTCCTGCCCGAAGGTCTCTGTAGTTTTCGCCCTGGTAGTTCTTCCCGCTGCGCTGTGGTCGCAGGTCTCTCATTCTGAACAGGTGCAAGTGAAACCGCCGGTGATCCGGACCGTCGATCCTCCATCGGCGGAGGCTACATTGGCTGATCTGGAGACGCGAGCGGATCAATTGCGGGCGGAAAAGTTGTATCTGGATGCTCTCGACTACTATCGCGCCGCCGTATTAAAAGAGCCGACGTCAGGACGAATTCTGAACAAGATCGGAATCACTGAACTGATGATGCAGCGGTACAACGAAGCCAAGAAGTCGTTTGAGCGTTCGATTAAAGTCGATCACAAACTGGCGGATGCTTATAACAACCTGGGAGTCGTTTACTACGAGCAAAAGCGTTACTCTCCGGCGATTAAGCAGTATCACAAGGCGATTGAGATCGATGGCAATTCCGCGTCGTTCTTCAGCAACCTGGGAGCGGCGCTGTTTGCCAAACGCGACTTCGAGCCGGCCATTTCGGCATACCAGCGCGCCGTCGAAATTGATCCTGATGTATTCGAGCGAAGTTCACGCGCGGGCGTGCAGGCTCAGTTGCCGAGCCCAGAAGATCGCGCACGCTATGACTATACGGTTGCACGGCTGTACGCCAAGATGGGATTTTCCGATCGTTCGCTGGAGTATCTGCGAAAGGCGCTGGAAGAGGGCTACAAGAATTTCAACAATGTTTACAAGGATGCCGAGTTTAGCGAATTGCGTAAAGACAAACGCTTCGCGGAATTGGTATCGATGAAAACACCTGCGCTGCCGAACTAAGTTCATAAATTACAAAGATTTACAAAATTAGACGAAACTTCCTGCTCGGGCGCGGTTTAATGGCTGTACATACTCCTGAAAACAACAGGGTGAGTAAGGAGAAACGGTAGCCCATCGGATGCTGACCCGAGCACGCCCCAAGCAAGCATCCGATGGGTTTTTTGTTTTAGCCCAAGCCCCGCTGTAATCCAAATCAACACCGCTAAGGACGCTGAGTGCGCTGAGGTTTCTCGAGCGGAACCAACATATCCCATTCATGATCTGACGCCATCAATCCTGGGAATCATCCGCGTTTTCATTTCACTGCACGCTGGGCCCGCGCTCACTGATGTAGGCGTCTACGATTTTTTTCCATTTTCCCTGCGCTTTCAAGATGTACTCGACGGCATCGCGCAGGGCACCGTCACCTCCCGCATGCGGAGTGACGTAGTGGGCTTCTTTTTTTACCTCAGCGCGCGCATTCTGCACGGCGATGGCGAAACCTCCTACACGCATCGCCGGCAGGTCGATGACGTCATCGCCAACGAATGCCGCTTCTTCCAGTTTGATCCCCTCTTGTGTGACGATTTCCTCGAAGGCCGTGCGCTTGTCTTGAATACCCTGGCGTACGTACTCAAGTTTCAGATCTCGTGCCCGCAAGGCCACGGTTTCCGAAACGCGCTTAGTGATCAATCCGGTCTTAATGCCGGCCAGCCTCGCGAGCGAAATGGAAGTACCATCGTGCGCGTGAAATCCCTTGGCTTCAATCAGGCTCTGGCTGTGGAAGCCGAATCCGCCTTGCCCGCCATGTTGTGCTGATTGCTCGAGCACACTTTGTTGTGTGCCAGCGGGAGCCGGGAAGATGAACAGTTTGCCGTCGGTCAGAACACCGTCCACGTCAAAAAGCAAAAGTCTGATTTTACGAGCACGAGCCTGCGCGGAGAGTTTGCTGGGCATCGCTGGAATTCTAGCAGGCTGTTCGGCTCACGCTTGCGGCGTATACTGTTGCGAGCGTAACGATTCTTTTCCTGGGCTCACTATCAATTGTCCGGTTCGTGCGGTCGAACCGTTCACGGTTGTTGAGTGGACGGTGCGGAGGACCCTATGATTGCTCGTAAGGTCTATGTTCACCTCAAGCCGAACTGTTTGGTTGCATTCACGCAATTCATGGAAAAAGAGATCTTGCCCTGGCTGCGCCGACAAGAAGGTTTCCTGGAGCTGCTCACCATGGCCGCGCCTGATGGTCTCGAGATTCAGATACTAAGTTTCTGGGACCATACCGGCAAAGCGGAAGATTACAACGCGCTGGATTATCCGCCGGAGGTCCTGAAGACGCTAGCGCTTTTGCTCGACGGAATCACATACGGCCGAACCTTCGAGGTTGTCAGTTCGACAATCGGAACCCTGCCTGCGCCGACTCTGCAGCATAGCGATCCTCTCGGCCAGGCCGATACTGCCGTACCTGGCTCGCCTGATTGTGCGCTTTCTGTCAGCGAGTAGTGCCTGTTTAATCTCCTCGGCCACTCTGGTGGCACTGGTAACAATTCACGCTGTTGTATACGTAGCCCGGCACATTCTCGTGGTGGAAGTTGGCTGCGTTGTTCCCTCCATGGCATCCCGTGCACTGAAAAACTGAATAATCGCTGGAATTTGTGTGGCAGGTAGAGCAGACGCCGCCGGCGTTGCCGTGAGTGATTGGGAAAGGCGTGTACTGCGCGTGATTGAACGTTGCACCCGTCCAGGCGGTGGTGTTGTGGCAGTTCTGGCAAGTCGTCGGGAAAAACTGAGGCTGCGCCGCGTGGCCCGGGTTGGTGGTGTTGTTGTAGTCAGTCTGATGGCACCCGACGCAGGCCGTGGGCAGCGTCGTGTAGTTGTTGTTTACATGGCAATCGCTGCATACGCGTGGAGGCACCGTATGGGATCCGGTTAGCGGGAACGCGGTGTTGTTGTGATTGAACGTTGAGTCAGTCCAAACAGTGGTGTCGTGACAGACTTCGCAGGTTGTCGGGAATCCAGCGGCGGCGTGGGCCGGATTGTTGGTGTTGGCGTAATCCTTCTGGTGGCAGGAGTAGCACAGCGTGCTGTTCAGCGAATAATTGTTGTTGACGTGGCAGTCAGTGCACATGCGCGGGGGCACCGTGTGAGAACCGGTGAGAGGGAATCCCGTGGAGTTGTGGTTGAACGTCCCATCGGTCCACAGCACAGTGTCGTGACAGACTTCGCACGTGGTCGGGATTCCGGCGGCAATATGATTCACCGGCGTGGTGGCATTGTTATAGTCCGTCTGGTGACACGAGACGCAGGCGGTGCTCGAAAGGTTGTAGTTGTTATTGATGTGGCAATCGGTGCACTGCCGTGGCGGTACGGTATGGCCACCCGTTAAGGGGAATCCGGTGCTGTTGTGATTGAAGGTTGCGTTCAGCCAGCTTGAAGTGTTGTGGCACGAATCACAGGTCTGAGGGAAATTTGCGGTCACGTGATTGGGATTCGTGGTGCCCTGGTAATCCTTTAGGTGGCACGTGACACAAGTGCCGCTTGAGAGTGTGTAGTTGTTGTTAACGTGGCAATCGGTGCACTGCCGGGGCGGGACAGTGTGCAATCCCGTAAGAGGGAATCCCGTCGTGGAGTGATCGAATTTGCCGTCGGTCCATTGCACCGTGTCATGACACTGCTGGCAGGTAGTAGGGAAGCCGGTGTGGGGCACGGGCGTTGTGGCGTTATTGTAATCGGTCTGGTGGCAACCGATGCATGCCGTGCTGGTGATGTTGTAGTTATTGTTCGTGTGGCAATCGCTGCACTGGCGCGGCGGAACCGTGTGAGCGCCGGTGAGCGGGAATCCAGACATCGAGTGGTCGAATGTTGCCGGCTGCCAAGCCGACGTGTTGTGACAGGTGTTGCAGGTCTGCGCAAATCCTTCGGCGACGTGGCTGGGATTGGTCGTGCGCTGAAAATCTTTGAGGTGGCAGGAAACGCAAGCGGTGCTGGTCAGATTGTAATTGTTGCCGGTATGGCAATCCGTGCACTGCCGCGGCGGCACGGTGTGCGCTCCGGTAAGAACGAAGTTCACCATCGAATGATCGAAGGTCGCCGGAGACCATCCAACGGTGGTATGACACTGGCTGCAATTGGATGGAAAATTCGCGGCTACGTGATTCGGATTCGAAGTTTTCTGGTAATCCTGCAAGTGGCAACTGATGCAGGCGGTGGTCGCGAGATTGTAGTTGTTGGCTCCGTGGCAGTCAGAGCATTGCCGCGGCGGCACAGCATGCGCGTTAGTCAGAGGAAACCCCACCAGGTTGTGATCGAATTTCGCATTCAGCCACGTATCCGTAGAGTGGCAATTCTGGCAGGTGACAGGGAACAGGGCCGACACGTGATTGGGAGCATTTGTGTTCTGAAAGTCTGCTTGATGACAGGAATAGCAGTCGGTCGACAGCGTCTGGAACTGGGCACTCGCTCCCCCTTTATGGCAGGCCTCGCAGTCCACGGCAGCATGTGCCCCAGTGAGCGGAAAGCGATTGTTGTGGTCTTGTATATCTCGCACCGAAACCTGCCAGCCGCGCACGGTATGACACTGTTCGCAGTTTGCGCCAAGTTGGCGGCGGTGGATGTCGGCGTGGCAGTCCTGACACCGCTGTCCGACGTTAGTAAATACCGGTTTCACATGACATTGCGTGCAGGTCACTGATTCGTGCATGCCGCGCAACGGATACTTCGTGTGATTGTGGTCGAACTCGGGGATCGCTCGAATGGGACGCCAGGCGTCGGCGGTGTGGCAGTTCTGGCACGGGAGATTCAGGTTCCCATGCGGGCTGCGCGTAACCCGCGATGCCTGCTCCTGTGCATGTCCCTGGATAGAGGAGACCGAGAGAAGGATGACCCAAAGCAGACTTCTCACGCAAGAATCTCTCGACATGCGCCGCCCAGTTTGTAACCGAATACGGGAAATGCTTTGGAACTCGAAACGAGAGCAATCAATTCGCAATCGCTATCGCTGAGTTGCGATCCACAATGATGACCCTTATCGGGTCGCCGAATTTGTCCGCGAGCAAAGATCGCTCAGAATTCGTCGCTGCCCCGCTCTACGCCAAAGCAGGCGAAATTACGGCGCTCGCGACCTGATTTCAGCAGATGAGTTATCGCTTACCTCGATGTTTGAAGAAACGATGGTCCAGTCAGGCATCGATTTGGGGAATTTGGTTGACCCGTTTCGGACACGGGCGGCGAATTCTTGTGCGAGGCTTATCCGAAATCTGTTCTTGGGCGAATATTTGGCGAAAATACGCTTTGGGGCTAGAATATTTTGATGCAGTCCCTTCCTGCCTCCCTAGCCTGGGCTCACCCTCTTGTGGCGGAGTGGTTTGTCGAGCGATTCGGCACCCCAACCGAGCCGCAGGAACAAGGCTGGCCTCATATCCTTGCCGGCCGAACTACGCTGATTTCCGCTCCTACCGGGTCGGGTAAGACCCTGGCTGCGTTCCTGGCCTGCATCGATCGGTTGGTTCGAAAGGCGCTGGCAGGAGACCTGTCTGATCGGACCGAAGTTCTCTATGTTTCTCCGCTGAAGGCGCTGGGAAACGACATCCAGAAAAATCTGGAGGTGCCGCTCGGAGAGATTCTTGCTCTCGCGGGAGAGCGCGGCATGCTCATGCCGCAGATTCGCACTGCCGTGCGTACAGGCGACACGCTGATGCAGGAGCGGCGGGCGATGTTGAAGCGCCCTCCGCACATCCTGGTGACGACTCCGGAGTCGCTCTACATCCTGCTTACTGCGGACAAGAGCCGGGCGATCCTGCGCGATGTTGAGACGGTGATTGTCGATGAAATCCATGCCGTGGCGGACGACAAGCGCGGGGCGCATCTGGCGTTGTCGCTCGAGCGGTTGGATGCGCTGACGTACCGGCGTCCGGTGCGGATCGGATTGTCAGCGACGCAGAAGCCGATCGAGGAAGTGGCGCATTTTTTAACCGGCGTGCGGGTCTGTGACGACTCTACAGTCAAAATTCCCAGCCTAATTTCACCATCGGAAGGCGAGAGTGAGATCGGGCACCCCGGGGATCCGGTCGTCGTCAACATTGGGCACAAACGCAAGCTTGATCTGGGAGTGGAAGTTCCTCCCATGCCCTTGGGGCCTGTGGCCTCGAATGAGATGTGGGACGCCATCTACGACCGGCTGGTTCAGTTGGTCGGGCAACATCGGTCAACCCTCGTGTTCGTGAATACGCGGCGGATGGCCGAGCGGCTGGCGCATCATCTTGGAGAGCGGATCGGTGAGGAGAACGTGGCTGCGCATCATGGCAGCTTGTCGCGCAAACTGCGGCTGACGGCAGAGAGGAAGCTGAAAGAAGGGCAGATCCGGGTATTGGTCGCGACGGCGTCCCTGGAATTGGGAATTGATGTGGGCACCGTCGATCTGGTGGTGCAGATCAATTCTCCTCGGTCGATTGCTGTCGCTTTGCAGCGTGTGGGACGGTCGGGTCACTGGCGTGGCGCAGTACCGAAGGGAAGGTTTGTGGCGACCACGCGCGACGATCTGATGGAGTGCGGAGCTTTGGCGCGTGCGATCAAGCATGGGGATCTGGATCGGTTGATGATTCCGGAAGCACCGCTGGATGTTCTGGCACAGCAGATTGTGGCGGCTTGCGCGTCGGAGCAGGGCGCGGTCTCGTCTGCACCTGCACCGCGCGGCCACGATGGCCCCGCGACAGCCGGCGTCGACGCTGGCGCTACCGCCGAGGGGTGGGATGAGGATGCGTTACTTGCTTTGGTGCGGCGGGCTTACCCGTATCGGAATCTCTCGCGGGCGACATTTGATTCGATTCTTGAAATGCTTTCCGAGGGCATTGCGGCACGCCGTGGGCGGTATGGTGCCTACCTGCATCGCGACCGGGTGAACAAGAAGTTGCGCGCACGCCGGGGAAGCCGAATTGCCGCGATCACGAGCGGCGGGGCGATTCCGGACAACGCACTTTACACCGTCGTGGCCGAACCGGATCAAGTGACGGTCGGGACCGTTGATGAAGATTTCGCGGTGGAGAGCAATCGCGGCGACATCATGCTGCTGGGCAATACCTCGTGGATGATCCATCGCGTGGAAACCAACTCGGGGCGAATGCTCGTGCAGGATGCGCACGGAGCGCCGCCCACGGTGCCTTTCTGGCGTGGCGAAGCCCCGGCCCGAACCGAGGAGCTTTCGCAGCATGTGGGCGACCTGCGGCAAAAAATCAGCGAGTTGCTACCGCGAACATCCCCCGTCGGATTTTCAGCCACGCAGCCCGATGTGGCGGCGGCTGTGAATTGGTTGAAAGAGGAATGCGGGCTTGACGACTCCGGCGCGGAGCAGGCGATCGAATACATTCTGCAGGGACGGGCGGTTTTGGGTGCGGTGCCAACGCAGACAACTGTGATCGCGGAGAGATTCTTCGATGAGGGCGGGGGGATGCAGTTGGTGATCCATGCGCCGTTCGGCGGAAGGATCAACAAGGCTTGGGGATTGGCGCTGCGCAAGCGCTTCTGTCGCGGATTCAATTTCGAATTGCAGGCGGCAGCCACCGATAACGGGCTGAATATTGCGCTCGCCGAGCAGCATAGCTTCCCCTTGGGCGACGTTTTTCATTTTCTGAATGCGGAGACGGTGCAGCCGATTCTGGAGCAGGCGGCGTTGGATTCGCCGATCTTTGGGACACGATGGCGCTGGGATGCGAACCGGGCGCTCGCGCTTCTGCGTTTTCAGAATGGCAAGAAAGTCCCGCCCCAGATCCAGCGAATCCGGTCGGATGATTTATTGGCGTCGGTGTTTCCAGATGCAGCGGCATGCTTCGAGAACATCGAAGGCGAGCGCAAGATTCCCGATCATCCTCTGGTCGGCGAGGTGATGAAAGACGTCCTCACCGAAGCGATGGACGTCGAGGGCCTGAAGAATCTACTGCGTGGGATGGCTTCGGGAACGATCCGGGTGCTGGCTGTGGATACGCCGGTTCCATCGCAGTTCTCACACGAGATTCTGAATGCGAATCCATATGCCTATCTGGACGACGCTCCGCTGGAGGAGCGTCGGGCGCGCGCGGTTGAGATGCGACGCGTTTTGCCGGAGTCTGTGCTGGAGGAAGTCGGGAAACTGGATCCAGGGGCGATCGAGCAGGTTCGAAGCGAGGCCTGGCCCGACGTGCGCGATGCGGACGAGTTGCATGATGTGCTGCATACGCTGGTAGCGTTACCGGAAGAGTTCGACGGGTTCGAGCAGAGTTCCTCATCCCTGAACCGGGCGGAAGATGGCAGCCGTTCCTATGCGACTACGGCTGGATGGGAGGCATTTTTCGGACAGCTAGTAGCGCAGGGAAGAGCCGCAGTCGCTACGGTAGAAGAACGAGGGGCCTCGCAAGACCCGCCACGACGTCGAGGCTATTGGGTAGCGGCGGAACGCGGGCGGAGCTTTCTGGCTTTGTTCCCCGGAGCTAAGTTCGAGCAGAAATTCGCAGATGTGGAGAGCGGCGACGTTTTGCGCGATGAGGCTCTGCTCTCTCTGGTTCAAGGATGGATGACTCACATCGGTCCGGTTTCGGCATCGCAACTGGCGCAGTCATTGGGGCTGGCCCCTACAGAGGTGGAGCAGGCTTTGCTGAGAATGGAAGCCAGCGGGACGGTTCTGCGGGGTCGGTTTACTAGCACCCCGCCAAGGGCGATCGAGCTTCCCTCGGCCGGACAGCCGGGGGCGCCCGTCCCTGCAAACGCCGCTGGCTCTAGCCAAGAGACGGAATGGTGCGAGCGGCGCCTGCTGGCCCGGATTCATCGGCTGACCGTCGGCATGTTGCGGAAGCAGATTGAGCCGGTGACGGCGGCGCAGTTCATGCGCTGGCTGATGCGCTGGCAGCACATAGCACCAGGGACGCAGGTCGTCGGCGAGCGTGGCACGCTTGAGGTGCTGCAGCAGTTGCAAGGCTTCGAGATCCCGGCGAATGCATGGGAGCGGCAGGTACTGGCACGCCGCGTGGCCGACTACGACCCTAAATGGCTCGACCAGCTTTGTTTGACAGGTGCGGTTGGCTGGGGAAGGTTGTCTCCTCACCCTGCAACCCTTGAATCTGGCGGCGCCGGGGCTACTCGCCAGCGGAGGGTGATTCCCACAAGCGTTGCTCCAATCACATTTTTTGTTCGCGAAGAAGCGGATTGGATGGGGCTCAGCCCGAACCATCATCCCTCGGCGCACGCGGGCCAGCAAGTGTCCGACAAGCAGGAAGAACCAGGTTCCTCGCCCAACGATACCGGCAGCGGGTTGAGCACCGGGGCGCAGTTGGTGCTGGAGTTCTTGCGCCAGCGAGGGGCGTCGTTCTTTGCAGATATCGTGCGAGGAACGGGCAAGCTGAAAGCGGAGATCGAGACGGCACTTTGGGAACTCGTTGCTGCCGGAGTAGTCACTGCCGATGGGTATGACAACTTGCGTTCGTTGATCGACCCGAAACGGCGCGCGGGGCAGGGAAGCGGGCGCACTTCGCGACCCCGCCATAGTGCCGGCAGATGGGCGTTGTTGCATGCCGATGCAGCTGTGGAACGAGCGCGTGCGGTAGAGGCGGCGTGCTGGATGCTCTTGAGGCGCTACGGGATCGTGCTTCGGGACCTGCTGGCTCGTGAGTCGAATCTGCCGACCTGGCGCGAATTGCTTATGGGATTCCGCCGTCTGGAGGATCGTGGAGAGATCCGCGGCGGGCGGTTTGTCGATGGATTTTTGGGAGAGCAGTTCGCGCTGCCGGTTGCGGTTGAATCGGTGCGCGCAATGCGTAACCTGCCGTTGAGCGGTGAAACGATCACGCTGTCGGCGGCGGATCCCCTGAACCTGGTTGGAATTCTAGTCCCCGGCGACCGCGTACCCGCAATCTCGGGGAAGACTGTTGCTTATCGCGATGGAGTTGCTCTCACGGCGGAATCTGCCGAGCAAAATGTCCGGCCTGCGTCTGTTGGTGTCGGTACAGAGCTTGCGGCCGGAGATTAGCGTTTAGGCAGCAACGAAGCGTTGGTCAAACACACAATAAAAAGTCAGAAGCTCGATGAGGGGGTCTCCCGAGCTCCTGACTGGCGATATCCGGCTGAAACTGATTGAAAGCGCTTCCCCCATCGCTTTGCCGTTACCCGCCATCATAGTTAAGTGCACTTCAACGGCCACATTGTCCGTATTACGGAATCAGAGCCTGTAATAACTCTCTAATTTGCTCATTCGATGGCGGTTGCTTTCGTTGGGGAGAAGGCGAAATCGCGACATCCTGAAGGTCTTGGCGCATCCTGGCGCTATCTCATCGGATAGTTCGACTAGCTGTTCGGATACCGGAAGGGCCTCGCACCGAATGTGCATTCCTCCCCGTTGTGTGATAAAAAGCTGCTCCATCTGGGAGAATTCGATTGCACCCCCGACTGCTAGCCCTTTCCGGCCCATTGAAGGATTCCCTCATTCCATTGCCTGATGGAGAAGCTACGCTTGGCCGCGAGCCAGCCAACGCCGTAGCCGTAATTGACCCATCCGTTTCGCGAAAACATTGCGTGGTGCGATTGGCGGATGGGCGCTTTCAGATTCAGGATCTCGATAGCCGCAACGGAACGGTAGTGAATGGCATACCGGTCAAAGAACAGTGGCTTCGCCACGGCGATGAGATCGCCATAGGCGACTCGGTTTTCATTTTTTTGCTGGAAGATCAGGAGGCGAAAACGCCTCAGAGCTGGGTGGAGTTTGACGACAGCCAGCCAGCCGCTGAAACAAAACTCGTCCATCCGCGAGACGTCGTGTATCTACAGCCCGACCGTTTGCTTCAGGAACTGCCGGCAACTTCACAGGTAGCGCGCAATCTGGGTGCGCTGCTGAGGATCAGCCGGGTGGTTCACGCGATTCGCGACCTGCAGGAGTTGCAGGCGCAATTGCTGGACCTGATTTTCGAGGTGGTGCCGGCCACTCGCGGAGCGATCCTGCTGGCGGAGGGCTCGGGGCAGGATTTCACCTGCTCGTATGCGCGGACCCGTCAAGCGACCCAGCCGCAGCTGGTTCGCGTAAGCCGTACAATCGCGCGCCAGGTGATGGGGGAAAACGTTGCCGTCCTCGGCGTGGATGTACCCGGCGGGAAGTTGCGTGATGTAGAGAGCCTGGCGGTCTCGGAGGTGCGCTCGCTGCTTTGCGTCCCCCTGAGCATGTTCGACCGGGTAATCGGGTGCATCTACCTGGACAACACGAGTCCCGGCAAACGATTTCACGAAGATCATCTGCAACTGATGGCCGCGATTGCGGGCATCTCGGCAGTGGCTCTCGACAATGCACGCCAGGTGCAGTGGCTGGAGCAGGAAAATCAGCGCCTCACCATTGAGATCACACAGGAACAAACGCTGGTCGGCGAAGGCGCACGAATGAAGGAGATATACAAGTTTCTGGGAAAAGTTGCGCCAGCCGATTCGACGGTGCTGATCGAAGGCGAGAGTGGAACCGGCAAGGAGCTAGCGGCGCGGGCACTACACCGGAATGGATCGAGAAGCAGCAAGCCGTTCGTGGCGATCAACTGTGCGGCGATTCCCGAATCGCTGCTCGAGAGCGACCTGTTCGGGCACGAGCGTGGGGCGTTTACCGGCGCGTTGATGCAGAAAAAAGGCCGTCTGGAGGTCGCCGACGGGGGCGTTGTGTTCCTGGACGAGATTGGCGAGCTGGCTCCTGCATTGCAAGTAAAACTGCTGCGGGTCCTGCAGGAACGCGAATTTGAGCGGGTCGGGGGAACACAACCGATTAAGGTTGATATACGCCTCATCGCGGCTACCAATCGCGATCTCAGCGAGGCGGTGAAGAAGAAGGAATTTCGCCAGGATCTTTATTACCGCCTGGCGGTGGTGAAGCTCACCATGCCTCCACTACGGGAGCGCAAAGAAGATGTTCCGATGCTGACCCGGCACTTCGTGCAGAAGTATGCCAAGCGATGCAAGGTCAAGCCCAAGCCGGTCTCGCGGGAGGCGATGTCGGCATTGTTGAATTACGAGTGGCCTGGGAACGTGCGCGAACTGGAGAACGCAATTGAGCGTGCCTTGGTGCTGGGAACTACGGAGATGCTGCTTCCCGAGGACTTGCCAGAATCTATTCTGGAGCCGGTGCCGCCCGAAGAAATGACGGAAGGAAAGTATCAGGCCAGTGTAAGAGAGTTGAAAAGAGAACTCATACACAATGCTGTGGAACAAACACGAGGAAATTACGTGGACGCAGCCAAAGTGTTGGGCGTGCACCCCAACTACCTGCACCGCCTGATTCGGAATCTGGGATTGAAGGATGACCTGAATGAGATGCTGCGCACCGGATCAAGAACGATGCGCCGTAAAACCTCGGGTGGGGCGGCATAAAGTGGCTGGCTTGTCCGAGATCAAGGCAGCGATAGCTGCATCAGGCGAGCTGGATCGAGATACGTCCCCTCCCAGCGAACAGCCACGTGAAGGTGCGGTCCGGTAGCGCGTCCCGTGCCGCCGCTCAGTCCGATCACGTCACCGCGCTCCACGGATTCCCCTTCTTTTACCTTGATTTCCGAGAGATGAAAGTAGAGAGTAAGCAATCCCTGCCCGTGATCGATCACCACGCAGTTTCCTTCGAAATAGAGGAACCGGGCCAGTAAGATCGTGCCTGAGTTCATCGCTTTGACGGGCGTGCCGGTGGGCACGCGGTAGTCCAGCCCAAAATGCGGACGCTGCGCCACGTCGTTAAAGATGCGCTGCGAGCCGAAGACGTCGGAAGTCTCCGCCTGGGCGGCGGCTTTGAAATCTCCGTCCCACTTCCGCTCGGGAGTGACGCGGTTCAGATAGTCATCTTTCGTTTTTTTGTCTTCATCGATCTGCTTCAGTTGCTCAGGACTGGGTTCTGTAAATTTCCCTTGGACGGTAAGTTTCGCGCGAATCTTCGGGTAGTGGGCTTCCGCGACCGCGACACTCCGGGTGAGTGAGAGCGGAGATGCCTGGCCCTTACGGATTCCATTCAAGACAAGTTCGTACTTGCCGGGCTTGGTGTCGAAGGGAACTCCGGCAAGAACAAACCATGTTTTCGTTTTTGAGTCGAAGGTAAATATCAGCTTGTGCTCGAGCCATGTCCCGGTGAGAGATTCGACGGGTGTGGGCGTTTTCACCTGGAAAAGAACTGGTGCCCCGTTGAGAAGCCGAAGCGGTTGCGAGCGCACGGACCACGGCGCTCCGAAGGCTTCAGTCAGTGTCGCGCAGATGAATACAGCGCAAAGCACTACCCTAGTAACCCGCGTCCGTTGGGCAGCGCCTGGGTGGGCCGGCTGTCGCGTCCGTCTCCACAAGTTTCTGAATGCGAGCATCCTGTTTCTCACGCTCCAATCCTCAGCCTAGCACTGTGGGCAATCACTCGCTCTATAATCCGGCTGATGCGTATGCGAGTACTAACGGAGGCCGCGTTTGTGTGCCTGTTCGGCGCAATGATGCCCGCTCAGGCGGCAAGGTCTCCGGTGCTGCGTGCAGACCGCGTGCTTGTCCTCAAGGGGGAGCGCACTTTGGAGCTGGTGAATCAGGGCAAGATTCTAAAGTCCTACAAGGTCGCATTGGGCGGAGATCCTGTCGGTCCCAAGACGAGGCAGGGCGATCACAAAACCCCGGAAGGGGTATACGTTCTTGATTCCCGCAACGCGCACAGTCGGTTTTATAAATCCCTTCATATTTCTTATCCGAATGCTCGGGATCGCGAGTCTGCGCGGCAGAAGGGGTTGTCTCCGGGAGGTGACGTATTTGTACACGGCCTGCCAAACGGATACCGCTGGGTCGGTTCAGGGCACCGCGTCAGGGACTGGACCGACGGGTGCATTGCAGTCACCGACGAGGAAATGGATGAGATCTGGTCGGCGGTAGCCGATGGCACACCCATCGAGATCCGACCATGAATCCAGACAAACGGCCCCTTGATTTCGTCATCTCAAGGAGATGAAATCTTTACTGTTCCCTTTCGCAGACCAACTACGCGCTCCAGCCGAGCCTAGCCCATATCCGGTTCCGGAGCCCGACCCACCCGACAATCCGGATGTGCCTGTGCGTGACCCGGACCCATCACAGCCGGGACAGATGTGAGGCGATCTCCTTCCGGGATATTTCCGACAATCTGGCGCGAGTCTACGTTTCACAAACTTCGGCGGGTTCCCGATTGGCCATGCTGTTAGTGCATTCCTGATAACCTCAGGGGCAGCGGCGAGTGCAGCCGCAAGAGCCAATTATGACCAAGAAGTGGTCGACAAAACTCATCCATTCTGATGCCAAAGTTCCGGAAGGATTCCGCTCACTTGCCACGCCCGTCTACCGTGGTTCTACCGTTATTTTTCGAAGTGCCGGCGAAGTGTGCGATGCGTGGGACCAGTACGAATCCGGTTACGCCTACGGATTGTACGGAACGCCTACTGTTCTGGAACTAGCGGCTCGCATTTGTGAACTCGAGAATGGCTACCGGACCCTGCTGACGCCCGGTGGTCAGTGTGCGATTTCATTTATCAATTTTGCGCTGCTGAAAGAGGGCGACCACATTCTGGTGCCGCACAGCGTCTACACGCCCAACCGGATCTTCGCCAGCCAGGTGTTGCGGCGCTTCGGGGTCGAGGTCACGTTTTATGATCCGAATATGGGAGCGCGGATCGATAGCCTCCTTCAGCCCAACACTCGTCTGGTTTGGACCGAGAGCCCCGGTTCGATAACCATGGAGGTCCAAGATGTGCCCGCCATCTGCGAGGCAGCGCATCGTGCCAACGCGTTAGTGGTACTCGACAATACGTGGTCCGCCGGGATTCTCTTCGATGCTTTCTCCCACGGGGTGGATATCACGATGCAAGCCGTTACCAAATATATAGGTGGACACAGCGATCTCTTATTGGGGTCGATCACGGCTCGCGAGAAGCAGATCTTCGATCGCCTGGGATCTGCGCAACAACTGTTTGGGACCGCGGTGTCGCCCGACGATGCCAGCCTGGCGCTCAGGGGCTTCAAGACCATGGCGGTGAGATTGCGGGCGATCGAATCCGCAGCACTCGATCTAGCACAATGGCTGGCGCAACGTCCGGAGGTGGAACTCGTACTCCATCCTGCGCTTGCTTCCTGTCCTGGGCATGATTTCTGGAAGCGCGATTTTGCAGGCTCCTCGGGAGTCTTTTCGATCGTTTTCCGGCAAGAGTTCTCAAAGGACAGGGTGCAGGGCTTTGTGAATGCACTCGAGCTTTTCGAGATCGGCTATAGTTGGGCGGGCGTTACAAGCCTCGCCGTGGCTTACGACCTGCACGGCAACAAGAATCGTCCCGACTACGGACATCGGATCGTCCGATTGAATATCGGGCTGGAGGATGTCGAGGACCTTCGCAACGACCTTACCCAAGCGTTGCGCGGCATGCGGGCCTAAACACTGAGAAAATATCAATCGCAGGGAAACAGCAAGACTTGGCGATCAGAAATTTTCCAGCAGCCAGGCGTTGGTCTCTATCGTTGCGGTCCGAAGGCCAACTGGCCGCTCCATCCGCCCGAATCCTGACGTTCCCGCTGAACTGGAGGGGAGGATTGGTGGACCTGGTCGGGATCGAACCGACGACCTCTTCCATGCCATGGAAGCGCGCTCCCAGCTGCGCCACAGGCCCACGTGCGAGGACACTACACACTGCGGGGAAAACCTCAATCATTCTCGCTGACTACGTGGAGATAGTCAACGCGGGGTCACGAAACTGGGTCGTGTGCGCACGCTACAAGTGTTTCCATCAGTAGAAGCAATTGGGTTGGGCGAATTCACGTATCGCCAGGCCTCTCCAAGGGAGTCCGTGCAGTTCCGGCCGCGCGCCACAGCATGCGGTCAATTGGTGACGGTGGGGCCTATTCGAGATAAGGTCCCACAAATCGGAGACATCGTGCTGGGCAAGGTCAACTGCTTCCGATACTTACATTTGGCGAAGGCTGTTTCAGGTGACCGATTTCCAATCGGCAACAACAGGGGCCGAATTAGCGGCTGGACGTCGCCCCACAATATTTTTGGGGTCTGCACTCGAATCTCAAGCTGATTTTTCTGATTCTTCCATTTCTTCCACAGGCCTTTTCTGCCATAATTGATCGTGCACGCCACCTGCACAAATTTCCAAACACAATTTAAAGCGAGGAAGAGATGCCAGCGAAGTACATCTTTGTGACGGGCGGAGTTGTGTCTTCATTGGGCAAGGGACTGGCTGCGGCTTCGATCGGCTGCCTGCTGGAAAGCCGCGGGATGAAGGTCAACCTGATGAAGTTCGACCCCTATCTGAACGTCGACCCGGGAACCATGTCGCCGTTTCAACATGGTGAAGTCTTCGTGACCGACGACGGGGCCGAAACCGACCTGGACTTGGGCCACTACGAGCGCTTCACGCACGCTAAGCTTTCTCGCGACAACAACTGGACTACGGGCCGGATTTACGAGCAGATCATCGCCAAGGAGCGCCGCGGCGATTACCTGGGGAAGACCGTGCAGGTGATTCCCCACGTCACGAATGAGATCAAAGCGGCGATGAAAAAGGTGGCGCAGGATGTCGACGTTGTCATCGTCGAGATTGGCGGGACGGTGGGCGACATCGAGTCATTGCCGTTTATGGAAGCCATCCGGCAGATGCGCCAGGAACTTGGCCGCGAACACACCTTGTTTGTGCATGTCACGCTGGTCCCCTTTATCGCGGCCGCTCAGGAACTGAAAACCAAGCCGACGCAGCACTCGGTCAAGGAACTGCTCAGCATCGGAATACAGCCAGACATCCTTCTATGCCGTACAGACCGGTTTCTGGCCAAAGACATCAAGTCGAAAATCGCGTTGTTCTGCAACGTGGAAGAAGAGGCGGTCATCACGGCGAAAGACGTGGCTTCGGTCTACGAAGTCCCGCTTGTGTTCGCGAACGAGGGCGTCGACACGTTGGTGCTGAAATATTTGCACATGGAGGCGAAAGATCGCGATCTGTCCAAGTGGGAAGACATCGTGCATCGCGTCTACAACCCGAAGGATACGGTCACGATTGGGATTGTCGGCAAGTACGTGGAGTACGAGGATTCCTACAAGTCCCTTAAAGAGGCGTTAGTCCACGGAGCGCTGGCGCACAATCTCAAGCTGCAGTTGAACTGGATCGAGGCGGAAGGTTTGGAGACTGGCGACCAGAGCTACGAAGCGCAGCTGGAAGGCTATGACGGAATTCTGGTTCCAGGAGGGTTTGGCAAGCGCGGCATCGAGGGCATGCTGATCGCGATTCGCTACGCGCGTGAAAAAAAGGTGCCGTACTTCGGCATTTGTCTGGGTATGCAGACCGCCTGCATCGAATTTGCCCGGAACGTGGTGGGGCTGGAAGAGGCGAACTCGAGCGAGTTCGATCCTGCGACACCGCACCGAGTAATTTACAAGTTGCGCGAGTTGCGGGGCGTCGAAGAGTTGGGCGGAACGATGCGGCTAGGTGCGTGGACCTGCCGGATCGAACCCGGTACGCTGGCGCACAAAATTTACGGCACGTTGGAAATCAGCGAGCGCCACCGGCATCGTTACGAGTTCAATCGCGAGTACGAAGAACCATTGACCGCGGCTGGACTTCGCATCTCCGGTGCGACTCCAGACGGCACTTACGTGGAGATGGTGGAATTGCCCGATCATCCCCACTTCATCGGGTGCCAGTTCCATCCAGAGTTCAAGTCGAAGCCGCTCGAGCCGCATCCTTTGTTCCGTACTTTCGTAGGTGCAGCATACGAATATGGATCTAAGCGGAGAGTTCTGAAGGAAACCGCCGAAGTCGAGATGTTTCATCGGCCAGAGAAAGTCTGGCAACGATAGAATCATTCACCACAGAGAAACAGAGGCGCAGAGAAGGACCAGATGGATTTTCTCTGTCTCTTGGTGACTCTGTGGTGAAATGGTTTTGAGGCCCTTTGACCAATTCCTTTCAAGTCGGCGATGTTCGAATCGGATCGGGCAGCCTTTTTCTCATTGCCGGACCGTGCGTCATCGAGAGCGAAGATCATGCCATCCGCATGGCGGAGATCATTAAAGGAGTAGCGCGGTCGCTGGCATTCCCATTCATCTTCAAGGCCAGCTACGACAAGGCAAACCGCACTTCCATCCGCAGTTTTCGGGGGCCTGGGCTGAAAGAAGGCCTGCGCATTCTGAAGAAAATCAAGGATGAGATTCAAGTCCCGGTCCTTACCGATGTGCACGAAACAGCGGATGTGAGCAAGGTGGCGGAAGTCGTGGATGTGCTGCAGATTCCCGCGTTTCTCAGCCGGCAGACGGACCTGGTGGTTGCGGCAGCATTGAGTGGCCGGGCGGTAAACATCAAGAAGGGACAGTTCGTCGCGCCATGGGATATGCGGAATGCCGTCGAAAAATGCCGCAACGCCGGGAATGAAAACGTGTTTCTGACTGAGCGCGGCGCCAGTTTCGGCTATAACAACCTGGTTGTCGATATGCGCTCGCTGGCGATCATGCGCAAGTTTGCTCCCGTTGTTTTTGACGCGACCCACTCGGTGCAACTCCCTTCGGCACGGGCGGACGATAAAGGCCCAGCGGTCAGCGGAGGACAGCCGGAGTTTATTCCACTACTTGCGCGCGCAGCGGTGGCCGCAGGCGTAGACGGAGTGTTTATGGAAGTCCATGACAATCCCGCGGAAGCGAAGTCCGACGGAGCCAATGCCCTGGACTCTACCAAGCTGCGTGGAGTTCTAAAAGAATTGCTGGCCGTGCGGAAGGCGCTCGAGGACGTCCACAAAACGCCGTAGCTCCGAAGCATGCTTTCGAGAATCCCCACTTCTGCCCACAGAGCCAGAAATGGGGCACCACTCCCTTTCTCTACTCACCAATACCGGAAGCTGAGGTTGTCCAGATAGACATTGTACGGCTGTTGAACGCTGTTGCCGTCCATCTGGTAATTGATGGTGACTCCGAACCACGATGACGAGGTCGGGTAGTAATATGCGTTCAGGTTATATTGCTGTCCGTTCAGCGTGATGGATTGATATAGCAATTTGTTGTCGGCCGTGCGTTGCACCTGAATCGTCAAGTGGTTCCAGTCGTTGCTGTTGGGATAGCAGGGAATCCCGGTCGCAACCCACTGCCCGGTCTGATTGTCGAAGATATCCCACTCATTCCCTCCCGCGACGCGGCATTCGTGTCCCCATATATAGGAGAGGCCGTTGGTGAATTGATTGATGTCGAACTCCAAGGCCTGAGATGCATTCAGATTCGAGCCGTAAAAATACACGTCGTAGACGAAGTTGTGTAGCGACGGCACCAGCGTATGGCCGGAGTCGGGTAGTCCTTGGGAGGAAAAATCGCCGATCAGGTGATTATTGAAGAACGCGTCGGTGAAAGGTGTGCCTGCACCGATTTCAAATTCCGTGGCATTCCCGCTAAGCGAGGGAGAGTTAACTCCCTGGTTCATTCCGAAAGAAATGCCATCGCACGGAGACGGGGAACAGTTGACGAAGCTCGGCGGTCCCTGGGCCGCCAGTCCCCAGCCGCCATCACGTTGCAGGTTGGAAAAAACCTTGCCTTGTCCACCAGAGACGGTGATGGTAACCGGAGTTGTTGCCGCACCGCCGCACTTGTCCCACTCTTCCACGACCGTGTGGTAAGTGCCGGGACTTAGAGCGATCGAAGTGTTGAGGCTGCTGCCTTCGGATACGTATGCGAGTTGCCCGGAGGCGGTGTAGACGCCCATCGACGCGACTCCGGCCGCGCAGTTCGACGAAGCCGTCGCCGAGAAGTTCACCGGGGAATTCACACTGCTGTTGTTTCCTGGAGCCGACACTGATACGCCAGCAGCGTTTCTGGCGGTAAAGGTGACGGGCGTAGTCGCCGCGCCACCGCAATTGTCCCACTCTTCCACAACGGCCGTGTAGTTTCCCGGATTCAGTGCCAGAGTTGTCTTTAATGATGATCCCTGGCTGACGAAGGCGAGCTTGCCAGGCGAGGTATAGATCCCCATCGAGGCGACGCCCTTTGCGCACGAGGACGTTGCGGTCGCAGCGAATGGGACAGGTGATGAGGCGGTGCTGTTGTTGGTGGGAGATGTCACGTGGACTTGAGTCTGGTTCCTGACCGTCACCGTGACCGGCGTTTTCGCTGCGCCGCCGCAGCGATCCCACTCCTGTATCACTGTGTTGTATGTTCCCGGGTTCAGCTTGAGTGACGTGTTTAGGCTGGCGCCGTTCGCCACATATGCGAGTTGCCCCGGCGCGGTGTAAATGCCCATCGAAGCGACTCCCTGCCGGCAGGAGGACGTTGCCGTCGCTATGAACTGCACACTCGAGCCCACGCTGCTGTTGTTCGCGGGGGCAGTGACGTTCACTTCCGACGCATTTTTCACCGTGATCGTGATCGGCAGCGTCGTCGCTCCGCCGCAATGGTCCCACTCTTCGACCACGGTGTGATACGTCCCGGGATTGAGGTTCAAATTTGTACTTAGCTTGGCCCCCTGCGTGGTGTAAGCCAGGACGTTTGGAGCTGTGTAGATCCCCATCGAGGCGACTCCCTTACTGCAACTTGAAGTGGCAGAGGCCGCAAAATGTACGGGGGATTGCACTGTTCCGCCATTCGACGGAGCACTGACAGAAACACCAGCGAATGCCGCAGGCACGGCAAATGCGAGAAGAGACAGGAGACAGCAAACACACTTCTGCATTGAAAAAACTCCCAGTTTTCGTTGGCTTGCTTTTTGCGTCAGCGGCCGTTACGCGAGCCTCTCGTCACGGGCGTGAGAGGCGGGCACGAACGGTAGCGAGTCGAGGGCAGAACATCAGCAAAACGCCGCGAACACACACGGGAAGCACAGCGGAGAGTGCGCTAGAACCTTGTGCGAAGATAGCCGCGTCTGGCTCGACGAAAGCACCAGAGCTTGTGTGACGCAAAGCGGAGACTATCAAAAGCTACATTGCGTTTCTAGGGAAAAGACCCTATAAAAAACTCAGAAGTTCCACTCTAGGCATGAACCGATGAGCGGGAGGCTCCCGTTCATCAGCGGTCAGTCATTGTTATTCCAAGACGAAGATGTTTTTCTGCGCGCACATTTCTTTCAAAATTTTCGGCCATACAGTCACGCTTACTTCGCCGAGGTGTGCTTTTCGCAGCAAGAGCATTAGCGCTCGGGATTGGCCGATCCCGCCCCCGATTGAAAGCGGCAACTCACCGTTCATAATGCCCTTGTGGTAAGGGAAGCGAAGGTTGTCGAGCAACTTCGACATCTCCAGCTGCTGGCGCAGAGTATCCGCATTCACGCGAATGCCCATGGAACTCAGTTCGTGACGCCGCTGGGTCACATGGTTCCAGACCAGGATGTCACCGTTCAGCCCATGAGTGCTGCGCCCGGTTTCTGCGCACGTGTCTGTGATCCAGTCGTCATAGTCGGCGGCGCGCATTTCATGCGGATATCCGTCTTGTAACGGCCACCCAATTCCGATGATGAAAACTGCGGGGTACTTCTGAAGGATCACCGTCTCCCGCCGTTTGCGCGGCAGGTCCGGATACATAGCCAGAATCTCTTCCGCATGCAGAAATGTCAGTTCCTCGGGCAGGTTCGGATAGCGGGCAACTTTTAGTTCCGGGAACAGTTCCTGCGCGTATCGTTCCGCTCCCACCAGCACCTTCCATATCTTTCGCACGATTGCTTTCAAGAATTCGAGGTTTCGCTGTTCGGGCGTGATCACGCGCTCCCAATCCCATTGGTCGACATAGGCGGAGTGATCGTGATCGAGAAAGTAGTCCTTGCGCACGGCACGCATATCCGTACAGATCCCCTCGCCGGGGCGACACTCAAACTGCTTCAAAGCCACTCGTTTCCATTTGGTCGCGGCCTGGACGACTTGGGCGTCCAATGGATGTTTATCGCGATCATTTGAAATGTGGAACTGAACAGGGGTGCGCGAACCGTCGCGATCGAGCATGTCATTGACGCCGCTTTCTGCGTCCACGATTAAAGGAACTTCAACCATCATGAGGCCAAGTTCCTTGCAGAGATTGTCTTCGATGTACCGCTTGACCTGAAAAATAGCTTGCTGCGTTTCTTTCGGAGTTAGCAGGGAGTAGTAGCCCGCGGGCAGTATTTCCTCCAACTCTCCATAGTCGCCGATACCGGGTCCAACGAGGTCGGCCTTCTTTTGGGAACCGCTGTCAGCGGCAAACTGCTGCGTCGGAGCCGTTTCATGCTTTATGTCGATGACGGAACGCATGTGGATTTCATCCTCGTGAATCTTCATTGCGTAATGCTCCTTGGGCGCGGATCCGAATCGATTAAGTCGGCTCGGAATCCATCGAGCATTAAATGCCTGCGGCTGTGGGACTAGCCGTGATTCGAGTCACACGCTGGCGTGCGGCCGATAACAATCGATGGCCGGCCCGACGTTTCTCGGCCTACAGAGCTTCGTCTCGGGCAAGGGGCAATCGTCCTGTGGTAGATTGAAAATCCTGCATGAATCAAATCGCAGAATGGGCTCTCAGCGCCGCGACTGGTCGCGGCATCAGCTATGCCGATGTGCGCGTAGTATCACAGCGTGCACGTGCTCTGAGTACAAAAAACGGTAAAGTGGGCGGAGCCTCTGACACAGATTCACTAGGGATGAGCCTGCGGGTGATCGCCGATGGCGCGTGGGGATTCGCGGCCTCGGCAGGTTTGGATCGCGAAGCCGTCGAACAGACTGCTGCCAAGGCGATCGAGATCGCGCGCTCTTCTGCGCGGGTGAAACGGCACGATGTCCAGTTGGCTCCCGAGAAGTCCGTCGTTGCCGAGTGGACGACGCCGCACAAGATCGACCCTTTTACGGTCTCCGTCGATCAAAACATTGACCTTCTGCTGAAAATTGATGCCGAGTTGCGATCTGTGGCAGGAATCACCTTGGCGGAAACGAACCTCAATTTCAACCGAGAGGAACAATGGTTCGTTTCATCGGAAGGGTCTGACATCCATCAGACGAAATTGTCGACCGGTGCCGGATACGCTGCCTACGCTTTTGCGGGGAACGAGATTCAGAAGCGTTCATACCCTAACTCCTATGGAGGCCAATGGCAGAACAAAGGGTATGAGCTTATCGAGGAATTGAAACTGCTGGAAAATGCAAAGCGCATCGCCGAAGAGGCTGTGGCGCTGCATCGCGCCGATCAGTGCCCGGAAGGGAGCTTCGATCTTATCCTCGACAGCTCCCAACTTGGACTGCAGATTCATGAGTCGGTAGGTCATCCGATCGAGCTGGACCGGGTGCTGGGGATGGAAGCTAACTTCGCAGGAACGTCATTTCTTACCCTCGATAAACTGCGCACCTTGCGTTATGGAAGCGACTTGGTGAATGTAGTAGCCGATGCGCGGCAGGAGCACGGGCCCGGTCTGGGCACGTTTGCCTTTGACGATGAAGGGGTACCGGCGCAATGCACACCCATCATTACGGAGGGCCTTTTCACGGGATATCTCAGCTCCCGGGAGACTGCGCACACCATTGGCGAGAATCGATCAGGTGGCACGCTGCGCGCGGAAGGATGGAACCGTCTGCCGATGATTCGGATGACCAATATCAGCCTGTTGCCCGGCAATGACCCATTGAGCCTCGAGCAACTCGTCGAATTGACAGACCATGGCGTCCTGATGCAAACCAACCGGTCGTGGTCGATCGATGACAAGCGATTCAATTTTCAGTTCGGGTGCGAAATTGGCTGGGAGATCAAGAACGGCAGACGCGCCCGGATGATCAAGAATCCGTCGTATTCCGGCATCACCACTGAGTTCTGGAACTCCCTCGACGCGATCTGTTCGCGCGACGAATGGACCTTGTGGGGGACGCCGAATTGCGGGAAAGGGCAGCCGCAGCAAGTGATGGGCACTGGTCACGGGGCGGCACCGTCCCGTTTTCGAAAAATCAAAGTGGGGAGCGCATACCGCTAGATGCTGACCCAGGATCAAGCAGGCGACATTTTCGGCCGTATCAAGAAGTTCTCGAATGCGGACGAAGTGGAAGTGCTTTTCTCGGGCGGGCGATTTGCGCTCACCCGATTTGCAAACAACACGATCCATCAGAATGTCGCGGAAGAGAATTACAACGTTTCGGTGCGGACAGTGTTTGGTGGACGAACGGCACGGGCTTCCACGAACCGCTTCGATGACGACGCATTGCGGCAGGTAGTCCGCTCTTCCGAGAGTTTGGCAAAGGTGCAGCAGAAAGACCCGGATCTACTACCCATGCCTTCGATGGCAGAGGCCGTCGGGGCCAGTAGTGAGGGAGCCCCATCTTCGGTTGACTTTTCTTCGGCATCGATTCCGCCAAGGCACTTTCAACAAACCGCAGCGATCACCCCTGAAGAGCGCGCCGAGAGCGTACGAAAGATTGTCAGCGTGGCTGACCGTCATCAGCTTACGACCGCTGGTGTTTATTCGAGCGCCGAGTCACTGGATGGAATCTTCAACTCGCGCGGCCTGACTCGCTGGCACAACCAAACTTCAGCTGAGATTTCCATCACGATGCTGGCCGGGGATTCCTCCGGATGGCAGAAAGCAAATTCGCCGGATGTGAAGAATCTGGATCCGTTCCATCTGGCGGAAGTTGCCGCCAGCAAGGCGATCGAATCCGCGCGTCCCCGGGAAATTCCGGCAGGGAAGTACACGGTGATTCTCGAACCGGCCGCCGTTCTTGACATCGTGGGATTCATGTTCTGGGACTACTCCGGGATGGCCGTGCTGGATCAACGTTCGTTCTTGACCGGACGTATCGGCTCGCGACTGTTCGGGGAGAACATCACGATTTGGGACGATGTAGCTCATCCCCTGCAGTCCGGATCGCCTTTTGATGGCGAAGGAATGGCGCGCCGGAAAGTGAAGTTGGTAGAAAATGGAGTCGTGAGGCACCTGGTTTATGCACGCGCCACAGCGGAGAGGATGCGGCATTCCGAGCATCTTCGAAGCGTTGGTCCCGTCGAAGCGACCGGGCATGGCTTCGCGCTCCCGAATGAAATGGGGGAAATGCCGTTCAATATAGTCTTCGCTTCCCCGGCGGCTACACAGTCTGTGGAGCAGATGATTGCTTCCACCGATCGTGGAATCCTTGTGACCCGTTTGTGGTACATCCGCGAAGTGGATCCTTATGAAAAGATCCTGACCGGCATGACCCGCGACGGAACCTTTTATGTCGAAAATGGACGCGTGCGCTCCGGAGTTCGCAATTTTCGTTTCAACGAAAGCCTCATCCACATGCTTTCCCACGTCGAGGCGATGAGTGTTCCGCAAAGGTCGAGTGGCGAAGAATCTTTCGACATGGTAGTTCCGGCCATGAAGGTGCGCGACTTCAACTTCACGGAAGTGACAAAATTCTAGGGCTTGCGGCTCTCCTCACGAGCGAGCCCCAGCATTCTCCACCGCGCCTGAGATATCCGTGATCTTCCTTGTTTTCCCGGAAATTGCCGGCTTTTGAAGGGGCAATGCCGCGTCTCATGGTACCTCTTCGATCGGCGCTAATCTCTTCATAGAAAAGCAGTTAACCCCTGTCGTTCCATGACTTCGGTAACTTTGCGCACCCATTTCGCGGGTGTACGCTGCCCTTGAGTTTTAATCGTTCCGGTTTTTGCACCCTCTGTCGGAAAGAAGGTTCTTCGAACAGTGGCAGCCGAAGTCGAAAACGCGATGGCGGAAATGCAGGCGAATTCGATGCATTACGAAGAGATGCAGAGCGCTCCGCGCTTTCCGTTGCATCTGAGCGCCTCCGTGAAAACTCAGGGCACGGCGTTTGTGGCGGAGACGGAAAACATCTCTGCCAATGGTGTTCTGCTCGCGATGGATAAGGATGTGCCGGTCGGCTCCATGGTGGACTTCACGATTCTGTTGCCCGCAGATGTCGTCGGCGCACAGCAAGACGTGCAGATTGATTGCCGAGGCCGTGTCGTGCGGAGTTTTGAAGATCGCGGCCGGCGCGGTGTGGGCGTGGTGATTGACGAGTACCACTTCGAGCGAGCGTAGGAACAAGGGATTGCATGGATAGCGTTCCGGTTCAGATGGAAGAAAATTTCGGGTCAGGCGAAAGCGGCAAGGGCCAGTTTCTCCGGGTCATTGTGGCTGATACGCAGGCGATCTTCCGCGCCGGACTGCGCAAGATTTTTGCGCTTGAAGATGACATCCGGGTTGTAGGCCAGGCAGAAACACTTCCGCAGGCACAAACTGCGGTCAAAAAATTTTCATGTGATGTTGTGATCTTCGAAGCAGCGCTGGCGCCGAATCCAGTCGATGCTGTGGGCGAGATGCTGCGTCAAAATCCGGGCGTGCGCTTTGTGGTTGTCACTGCAGGCTGCGACGAGGAGTTGACGCTCGAGCTGTTCCGGCGCGGAGCGCATGGAATCGTCTCGCGTGAAGTGGAACCCGAATTACTGGTGGAATGCCTGCGCAAGGTTGCGTCCGGAGATTTTTGGCTTGACCCTCAGGCCACGCGCTGGGTTCTGCAGGCTTATCGAAGCCAGGCAAGTCGTCCGGCTGGATCCCGTCCCAAAGTGCAGCTCACACCGAAAGAATCGATCATCGTTTCCTGCGTAACCCAGGGAATGAAGAACAAAGAAATTGCATTGCGCGTCGGTACGACCGAACAAGTCGTAAAGAATTATTTGCGTAAAGTCTACGACAAACTCGGCGTCGCCGACCGCCTCGAATTGGCGCTCTATTGCTTGAACCACCACGTGGTCGACAACGCCAAAGTCCCGCCGCTCCCCGCTGTTGCTGAAACGGCGAAGGCCAATGCCGCAGCTGCGGGAGCGTCAGCCGGTTCCGCGACTTCCATCAGCGCGCTTTTGCCCGCTGCGCAGGACGACCCATCCGCAGACCCCGATCCGGACCAGTCCTAAAAACACTTCCTCTGATTCAAACGTAGAGAAGTTGCAGCAATTGCTCTCTGTCCTTAGAATTGATGGGCGATCGTAAGCGCGCCGCGCGTGGCATTCCAGCCTTCAATCGGCCGCGCTTCCAGAGCAAATCCGCGCCGGAGAGATGGCCGAGTGGCTGAAGGCGCACGCTTGGAAAGCGTGTTTAGGGGAAACTCTAACGTGGGTTCGAATCCCACTCTCTCCGCCATGTTTTCAACCGCTTGGCTGAGCTGCGATCCGAACCGCGATCCATTAAGCGCGTGGCAGAGCCAAACCCACGATCTTGCTGTGTGCCTCTGACTCTTGGTTCGTCACCACATCGCCATAGATATTCATCGTCGTGCGGATGTCCGCATGCCGCATTAGCTTCTGCTGCACGGCTACCGGCGTTCCCACGGCGTCAAGCCACGATCGGTAGCTGTGGCGCATCGTGTGAGTGGCTAGCTTGCCGACTTTCGCAGCTTCCGCTGCTTCCTGGAATGCTCCCCAGACTCGCGGATAGGACCACGGAAGACGGCCTAGCCGTGTCGGGGAAGCGAAAACCCAGTCTCCCGGTGCGGAAAACTGCGTTGTTTGCTTCCAAGTCTTGAGCACTTCCAGCAGACTGCGATCTATGCTCAGGTGCTTCCTGGAACCTGTGGTTTTTACGTCATCCACTCGTTGCCGGACAATCGCACGTTCTACGCTGATCTTGCTTGCAAGCCAGTCAACGTCTGCCCACTTGAGTGCCAGGCATTCGCTGATCCTGAGTCCCAAACACAGACACACCAAAGCCATCGTGCGGAATGGTTCCGGGAGTTCAGAAACGAACTTCTGGAACTCCTCGAACGTAAGACTGCGCGGAGCATTCATCCTTTTGGTTGCACCGCGCACAGTGACCAGGGTCATCGGATTGCGCTCTGCCGGCACGTCACCGCGCCACATAGCGAACTCCCAAAGTTGATGCAGAACGCCGCGAATGTGAACTCTGCTCTTGGGAGACAACGTGAGAGAATGCAGCCACAATTCAACGGGGCGCGGTTTTACGTCAGTGATCGAGCCCTCTCCCCAGCGAGGGAGTATGTGGTTCGTCAACCACTGATCATAGCTGTAGCGTGTGCTGAACCGTTGCGGCATTCGTTCTGCCCGATAGATTTCAACCAGGCTGCTGACCGTGAACCCAGTCGCGTGCTTAGGTTTTTTCGGCATCAGCGCGCTTGCTACCTTCCACGCTGCTGCTTTGTTGGGAAATTCCTGCTTTGTGCCGAGTGTTTTTGATCTGCGCTTGCCATCAATCCACTGCAGGAATCGCCACTTACCACGCCCCTTGTCGAATAGAACACTTCCTTTATTGTGCCGTACTCTCCTCATTTGATCCTCCCATCATTCGAGAGCACGGCGGGCACGCTTAGCATAGCATCCAGGTCTGAGGTTTTGAATCGCCAGACGTGGCGTTGTGTGCCAGAGAGGATGTAGCCGCGGACCTTTCCTTGCCGGACCCACTGCAGCAAAGTGCGACGTTCGATTTTTAGGTACAGCGCCGCTTCGTCACTCGTCAGCCACTCAGTTGCTGAGGCGTAAGCATCTGTTCTCGCGGTTGTGCTCTGCATTGTGTACTTCTCCTTCAAAAACAATTTTTTTCTTCGCGAAACCCGCGACGGTTTGTGGGCGTTCAGCGGCGCGGACCTGTCAAGGGCGCGGTTTCTCACGCGTTCATCGAAGACCCTTGACAGGGAGCACCGCTGGAATAACGCCGATTTTGAAAGGCGCGGGTTGAGTGGGGAAAAAAATGGAAAGAAAAACGTCTTCGGCTAAGAACACCGAATTGGAGAAGACTTCTGGGAGTGAATGATACCGGTGTCGAGAATTGTTGGACGGGCACGTTTCAGGGGGATCCAACCAGCAACTTCAGATCATTTGGGGAGGTGGGAGCTCCCGAATCCGACCCAAAAGCCATTGTGACGCGCTAGCAACGCGAAAGCCGGAAGGTAGGAAAATCCGCAGAGCCCAAAAGGCCCAGGCGACGACCGTCGCACGGCGATTTTGCAGACGATGTCTGCAAAATGCTTTCCCATGGGAAGCATTCTGCAACGTCTCGCCCACAGACGCAGGAAATTCTACAGACGTTGTCTGGAGAATCGCGACGGCCGATATGTTTGGTCTTCAGTCAGGGATGTTGTGTTCGCAACCTACACAGTCATTTGAGGCACTTGTCCAGAACGTTCGTGAAAGTTGGAGCCGTGAAAACTTTGACTAGTTGGGCAAAGCGATAACAGTGGACAGGCGCCGCACTTTGGGCGGGTACTTGTACAAACCTCCCGGCCAAGGCTAACCATTGTAACGTGTAGCGAATACCGTAGTTCTGGCGGAACTAGATTCTGCAGCTGGTCCTCAGACTTCCGAAGAGATCCATCTGGGACGTCGAAACCTAAGCGTTTCAAAATCCGCGCACAATGTGTGTCTACGGGAAACACTGCTCGGCCCAGAGAATACATGAGAATGCAGCGGGCAGTCTTTTTGCCCACTCCTGGCAGGGAAGTTAGATAGCTCTCTGCCTGGTCAGAAGGCAGCTTCTTGAGCCCTGACAGTGAAACGCAACCGCAATCGCGCTTAATTCTGCGTGCTATCGCGGCGAGTTTCTGCGCTCGCTGCTTGCCCAAGCCGGCAAAGTTTATTGGTTTTCGTATTTGCCAATGTGATGCCTGTGCAAGCAGAGACCAGCGGGGAAACGCCTTGCGTAAAGCGCGATAACTTCGCTGGCAGTTGACTTGGGTCGTTTGTAGGCTCAGCAGAATATAGAGTAATTCGTCCAGGGGATTTGACTTGTTGCCATGTCTCGGCTGCCCAAAACGTTCTCGGAGCATTTTCTCGACGAGATAAAGATCGGGTACCTTCACTCTTCGAGAAATTCCGCGGTCATGAGCTTCCATCGCGACCTACTCCAGTGCGAGTAGGCCGGCGTTCGGCAAACGGATGATGGTAAAGCGGTGTCCCGCTGCTAATGTCTCAACCTGCAAGTCAGGGAAAACTATGCGAATCCTCCGGAGTGCTTCTTCCTGATCCACCACTTTAAGTGTCGGGATGAGTTCAATTGGTCCTGCTGCGGCTGGATCGACCACTAAAATGATTTCTAAGGAGTCATGCGACACCCTGTAAGCATTAGTCCCCGGAATTGCGTCTGGCGCCGATGCTTGTAAGGTGGCGGTAATCAATTCGCTTGCTTTTCGCGCTTCCTTCGCACGAACTAGAAGAATCGTGGTCTCACGTCCAGTGAGGGGGCCCCGGCCTCTGAAACGAGTTCGTATTTCAGTCGCCTGAAACTCGCCAATCTCCTTGAGCTTCCCTATTTCGTGAGTTTGTTTCCCAACCCAGACGATGTGCTTCCGCCCGTTTAGATTGAGCCACTCTACATCTGGCATGTTCGCGAGAATCGTCTCCGGCTGGTTCCTGCTGGAACCACTTCCGAACAACACGCTGTCGACATGGATCGGCTGCCCCAGGTCCATCTTCGAAACGATGCGGCGGAGTTCATCGGTTGGACGAGTCTTGTTGCCACTCTGCCCACGTACAGTGATAATGTCGGGATTGACATCCGTAATTGTGATGTCAGTCTTCCCAGATATCGACTGCAACTTCATTGCTACCATCTGCTGAAGTCGCTTATATGTTTGCTGCCAGTCCATATTGAGTGGTTACTGATTTTCCCGTTTACTGTTCCCGAAGAGTACCCCGTTTATGCGTCTTCTTTCCGACCCAAACGACGTGTTTTCGTCCCTGAACCCGCACCCATTCCACGTCAGGCATGTTTGCGAGGATTGTCTCGGGTTGGTTTCTGCTTGACCCGCTTCCGTGCACCTCCGAATCCACGTGGATGGGAACACCAAGCTTCATCTTCGACACGAGTCCTTTTAGTTCCTCGGTGGATCGCCGCACGGTCTTCTTCTTCCCAGCGCTAGTTTTCGCACTAATGGTGATATGACTCTCGTCTACATCTTCAAGAATAATGTCTGATTTACCTGAGATGGAACCGAGTTTCCTTCCCACCATAGTCTGAAGCCTTTCAAACGTTTTTTGCCAGTCCATTTCACTCTCCTCTGCGGCCAGTCAGAGGTGGGGGAAACTTGAGAACGTTGTCGTCTTCCCCGGCAGCTTCAACCGCCGCGACATCTTCCAGCCATTCCCTTAGAAAAGCTTCCGCCTGTTTGTCTTCTCCTGAAACACTCATGAACCGGACCTGGTTTCCCAAAGATACGTATGATGGAGAAGCCGAACTAAGCTGGTTCTGCAAATCGATCCCAGCTGCAAACCGCCGGATATCCGACACGAAGTCTAACACTATGACTTTGTCTTTGCCTTCGGCTAGGCGCAAGCCGCGCCCCAACTGCTGCACAAATATCCGACGGCTGTGAGTCACCCTTTGGAAGACGACGACGTTCACGTCCGGAAGATCGATACCTTCATTGAGAATATCCACCGCACACAGAACCCCAACGATTCCATCGTGAAAATCACAGAGTATCCGGTTCCGCTGGGCTGGGGAAACTGAAGGACCACCTTGCCCGGCCGAAAAAAGAGCTTCTGCTCTCGTAAAACCGAGTGCATTGATTCGGTCCCGCATGGTGATAGCGTGATCAATCGTTCCGCAGAACACGATCGCCCGTGGCTGAGCCAGCTCATACCACGTCTCGCGAAGAGTGAGTACAACAGCATCATCCCATTCACGGATAAAGAGGGTGCGATTTAGGCCCCGTGGAGTCAAGCTCCGGACTCTGGCCAGTTCTTCCCAATTGATGTTGTCGACGTGCATCCGGTAATCAACGTTAGAAAGCCAACCATTTTTCAGACCCTGAACGATGTCAATGCAGGCTGCCGGTTCGCCGAAGATTCCATCTAAACTGGTTCCATCTGACCGCCAGGGTGTCGCTGTTAAACCGACAAGAAAAGGTCCTCCCGCTTTCCCACATCCGCTGGCACGTACAACGGTTGAATATGTGGAAGTCGCTGCGTGATGACATTCGTCTATAACGATTACGTCATATTCCTTTGGTAAGCCCCCCGTGTTGTCAACGTAGTTCGCTACTGAATCCACACAGGCGAAAACTAGGTCCGCCGCAGGATCTGCTGACTCGTATCCATTCCAAATACTGGTGAGTGTTTGTTTGGTGAGAAAAGGCCAGAAGGCACGTTCCAGCTGGTAGACCAGCTCATTTCGATGTGCTAGGACTAGCACTTTCAAAGGTTCGCGGCGAGATAGGTTCAACCGTCGCAGAGCTTCAGCTGCAACAAAAGTCTTGCCGAGACCTGTTGCCATTATGATGAGAGCCGAATTGGGATTCCGACTCTCATAACGATCGACAATCACTTGGACGGGATGTTCTTGGTACCTTCTCGCCTGCGGAGTCGACAACAAGTTTACAGGCAGTCTCTCCCAGCTTTTTCTCAGTTGAACCCGATCCCAGAGTTGAAGTGGGCGACCCGCAGCCAAAAGGCGCAGCTGTTGCTGGCGTGCTTCATCAGTAAAACCCTGGTTCGTTGCTATTACTGGTACATCCGCTCTGTACACCTGGGCTGCGTTCATTGTCTGATCTAGGACCTCGACTCCGACGTTCGCAGCTTTCCGGGACTTCACTTGAATAAGCCATCGCTTCCCGCTCTTGTAGGCCAGAACATCCGCTCCCTCGTCGGATGTTTGACCTACGATACGGACTCCCGTGAAGCCGCCATGGCGCAGGAGCCTGGCCACCGCACGCTCCAAGTATTGCCATGTTGCTGAACTCAAGACGTTGTCGGATAGAAAGCCGCTGTCCATTGTCACGAAACAACGATGCGCCTTTGGAGCAAGCGAAGAGTCTGGTCGGCTCGCACCGTGTAGCCCGAATCCTTATGTCGAAACTCAAGAAAACCGAGGATGTCTTCCAAGAAATTGCGGTACCGTGAAAGAATCAGTGCCCGCACCTGAGCTGCGGATGCCGAATCCACGGCTGGCAATTCGTTGAAAGCATCAGCCCAAAATCTGCCATCAAAAAAATTCCCAGCATAACGCTCAACGAGGTTCGCAACCGATCGGTTGTCGAGGAGAGCGAGGTAACGTCCCGTACTCACTAAACCTGGCATTTCTCGAGCGTCGTAGCCGTTTTGCACAATTGCATGAAGTAACTGGCCTTGTTGATCTGGCGGCATTGCCTCGTAAATTGCATCCGCTTTGTCAGCAAGGAGATGGGGCAAGGATTCGCGAAGCTGCTCGAAAAAGCTCTCGGCGCGTTTCCGAGTGCGTTCTGGATCGACAGAAAGACGCTCCTTCCAATACTGTCGCGCAATTTGCCAGCAAAGTGCCGGGAGCGACCAAAGATGTGCGCGATCGCCGGCTATCATACGGGCGTTGGAATCTTGTACAAACTTTGCCGTTTCGAGTGTCACGATGCTTTCGAGATGCTCCTGATACTCAGTGAAGTAGGGGTGGCTAGCATCCAAGAAAACTTTAAGGCCGCTGTCCTTGAAGGTTACGGCAGGCACAGCAAACCCCTCTCTTTCAAGAGAGACGCCCGTTTCCAGGAGGTACACATCAATATTCAATTGAGGGCATGTACCTCCGTCCGGCAACGGTATAGAGAAACCGTCAATGGAGAGAGCGTCACTCTTATTCGAATGTTGAGACAAAAAGTCCAAACTGAGCGGGTTAACCTCGCCCACTCGGCGCCCACAACCGATGCACATTGCGGTTGTTGGTGGGTTCCATCTTTGGCAGAACGCGCATCGCCAACGTTCTTGGTGCTTTGGTTCCTGCGACGCGCCGCACGTTGGGCATGCCACAGCTGACATCGCCATTTCCGCTTTGCACTCATGCACGATGCACTTCTTGCCGATGAAGATATGACCGCAACCGGTACAAATCTCCGCAGAATCCAGTGACTGGAACGCGCAATCGGGACATTCCTTGAGGTGGTCAATCGGTCTTTTGTCTGCCTGTTCGACGAGCTTCCACCATTCCGTATCATCGTAGAATCCAGGCTCTTTCACGCGAAATCGAGTGTAATATTCCCGTTCCTTATCCCGGCTGATCCTGCTGGGTCGGTCTTCACCTGGTTCCCAGTACCCCATATACATGTCACGAGTGCCAAAGTCGCGAACGCGCCGGTATCCTTGATAGAGCTTGTAGATTGGTGAAGTGTTCTTTGGCTCCCCCGCGTCTGCCGCCACCCGCGGCTGCAAGGAACTCTCGCCTCGCAGAAAAGCGACTGCCCTTATCCATTCAGGGCTCGTTCTCTGGAAATCTTGTTTGAGGAAGTCAGTAGGAATGAAATCCAGGTGAACCTCGCCAACGATTCGCCCGTAGGGGCTATCGATCGGGTAGTCCTTGATCTGCCGTCCTCGAGAATCTGTCCAGCTAAAGAACGCTTCCTTTTCGGACTTGCGTATAGCACGGCCATTGCGGATTAGGTCGACCCCGTAGTCGTTCGCATCGTCAAAACGCTGAATACCAACCCAGCCGCGCACTCGCTCTTCAATCGTGCGAAGGCTGCCGCTCTTTTCGCATTTTGGACAAACACCGCCTTCGACGACTGCATTGCAATTCATGCAGCGAACTTGCGTCGCCAATACTTGGTCGAAACGAATGACAGCAGGAACTCGTCCAAGCTCACGATGATTCACCGAGCGTTGTTCAGACCACACGCAATGCTCGATGGCGTCGACACGCTCATCGTTGACAAACACTCTGATCGCACGTTCCCGGAGAATCGACGAGTATCGGCGCCCTAATTCTTCTTTGATTGCTCCTACGCCGAGTTTCACAAGTTTTGCAGCAAAACCGTGATTCTGATTTCCCCTTTGCCACCATTCTGAAATCTGCACCAGTGTGCCGTGGAAGTTTGGTGGATTCTTAGAAAGAGTTTGCACCGGCACATCGTATGTGCGCGTCTGTACCATACTCTCCAGGTCAACTGTGATCTCGACCATTTCTACTTCTTCTCGACGGCCTGTCCTAAAGAGCGTCCGGCGTCCTAATTTGCCGGTCGAGATATTGAAACCCATGCCGAAAAGGCCCAATCGATCAAAAGGATTGTTCGAGGTGAAGCCCGCACGCAATGCATCCTGGGCCTGAGCCAGGGTCAGGCCCGGACCATTGTCAAGCACTGAAATCGCACCTTGCCCTCGCTCGGCGTCAGAGGCTTTAGGTAGAAAAATCTGGATTGTAGGAGATTCAATCGGATTGCCGGAGTTGGTCGCGTCTGTGAACGAATCGAACGCATTGTCGACCAATTCGCATAGCGCATCCAGCGGGCGCATTGGGTTGTGGGTGATCGCAATCAGGACGCGCGGGTCAGGCTGAAGGTTGATCGTCGTTTTTATGTGACCGCGCACGTCAGTCTTGCTCTCGCCCATTTCGGTCCAGCTCTCCTTCTTCCGGCGCGCTGCGCCCCGTTAGGAAACGTACTATTGCTAACCCCACATGACGGGCCAGCTCTACAGGCACGCCATTACCTGTGAGCTTGAACTTCGCGGACAGAGTCAGCTCCGGAGGCAACGCGAAGGAGTCAGGTACTGTCTGGATACGGAGCGCCTCTCGAACGGTAAGTCTTCTCGGCAGCGCCGGGTGCAAATGGACCTCGTTATTTCCATATGCTGCCGTTGGGCTGTATCGGTACCGGTGCAACCTTTTGAAGCACTTCCGCGAATCATCCCCCTCGGCAATCTGTTTGAATTTTTCGCTGTACGGTTCGAACCCCTCCGTGCCATTGGGGAGTCGGCCGATCGCCTCCTGATCCATTACGAGTGGCCCGACGAGAAGCTCTTCTGGAATCCCTTGTGGCTTGATCGGCACCGAGCCAAACGGCGATGTCGTCGGCCATTGAAAGCGGGTCTTGGCCCCCGCAAATCTGGGATCAGCAGGCCAAGGAAACCAGTACCGCTGTCCCTTTCGAATAACTCGTGAATAAAGCTTCTTAACTAAGCTCCGCTTTATTCCCACGATGAATAGCCGTTCGCGGTCCTGCGGCACTCCCAAATCCAAAGCATTGAGTACTTTGTGATCGACGGCATAGCCTTTCTGTTCCAGCTTCCAGAGCTCGGCGAACAGAAAGTCCCGGTGCTTACGAGTGCTGATCAAGCCTTTAACATTTTCGATCAAGAAAAACTGTGGCTCCAGCTCGCAGATGCGCTCCACAAACACCCGAGTCAATCGGCCTCTGTCCCCCAGCTGCCCGCGGTTTTTGCCGCCCACAGAGAAATCAGGGCAAGGCGGGCCTCCCACAAGTCCGAACTCGGTCTTGGCAACACTGAGGCCAAACGCTTCTTTCGTTATCGCGTTCGGCCCCTTCTGCTGTATGTCATCGACGCAGCTGATGGACGGCGGCGTGCCACTCCGTGAAGTGGATTCGAAATACGACTTGAAGCCGTGATCGTGGGCCATGCAGAATTGCGGATCTTTTTCCAACGACCAGGCAATTTGAAATCCTGCCCGAAACAGCCCCAAATCGAGAAAACCGGCGCCGCTAAAGAACGATATGATTGGCGGCAACTCTTCAAGGAGTTTCACGGGAACAGTCAGCGGTTGCAGTGGTTGCAGCAGTTCGAGCTGAGTAGCCATTCCGATAGAACTCCGGTCGCTGGGCAGAATTTCAGGAAGTCATAGCTTAACACTACGTTGGGGCAATTCGGTTCAGCTTCTGCCAACCGTACTCCGCTGAATTTTATGGGTCTTATCCGTTTCCTGCCAGCTGACTGTTGCGCCGTAGGACCGATCGCCGAATAAGCGGGAGCTGGGGGCTGCTCCGTTCAATTTTGAAGGGCCTTGCCCGGAACCACTTTTGTTCCCATTGCCGGGTGGACGCCAATTCGCGGCCGACCCCGAGCGGGGCGTCTTCGTGGACAGGATGCCCACCGGATTCCCGATGCCCTCGTCCCTGGGACGGTGAACACATCGCCGGCAGAATCACCCGTTCCCTGCGTTTCAACAGTCAGCCCTAACTCCAACTGCGATTTCTGCCCCTCCGCAGTGTCACGAAAGCAATTCTCTATCCTCCACGCATTCCCATAAACGGTGCCCAGTAAATGGGGTGGCCAGGATGCACCGCTAGACTATCCCCCGACGCCTCTCTTTGAGTCTTCAGTGCCCGCAACGCCATTCCAAAGGCGGAACTTGGATTGTTTCCACTTGCCAATGCACTGTGAAACTCCGCAGTGAATGCCTTAGCGCAATCTTCGACGACAACCCAAAGCGTCCCAATGACAAATCGTGCTCCGATGCGCAGAAAAGTAGAGGAAACATCGAACAGCTCAGCCGATAACGAGCCCGAAGATGCGGTCTCGCACGCGCTTAACATGATCATTGGACGGCGGCGAAGTGCCGGCATGGCCAAAATGTCCTCTTGACCCAACAACTTTTCATGTCCGTTCTCGTCGACGAGAACAAGTCCGGACTGTCCCCCTCTGCGCGTTCCGTGGCCAGAGTAAAAGAAGTATTCGCAAGACGGGAGGTGATACCGTAGCTGCTCCAGAGTCGGAGCATCATTAAGAACTTTCACACCCTGTCCCACTCTCACCTTTCTCTGATCGAGTGCCGCAGTACCGAGAGCGCGACCAACAACTGAAAATACCGTTACTTCGGCGCCGCATTTCTGAAATGTATCCGCCGCAGATATGATCTCAGTCGCCGCGAGGGGTAGGTCGGCTTTGGGATCGGAAAGGACACATAGAACTTTTGACGGCAGTGAATAGTCTTCCTGCTTGGCTGAAAGGACGGCAATGTTCGGCACGTAGGCAACGCTGCCAACGATCTCCGCGGCACAGCGCCCGCCCAGCAGTGGAGCGGCGTGTATCGGCAATCCCGCCAGCTGTCCTGGTGCAATGATGAGCTCAATCGTAAGCCCTGCATCATCTAATCCCGCGAGAGCCGGTTTCACCAAGTACGCGCTGAGACTTTGCAGAAGTTCATCCGTCTGGTCAGCCCACTTCCGACGCGCGAATGTCCGTTCAGCCCCCCTGGCTTCAAGATAAGTAACATAAGCTGCCGACCACGCCCTGACCCATTTCTGGACGGTCGTAGTCTCGAGCTCAAGCACTCGAATGCTAACTGCCGCAAGCTTGCCGGTCTCGGAACCGCCGAACAGCATTACCACAGAACCCCAACGACATGTCGTGATGTCGCAGATCAGGGCGGCGGGATTGCTTTTCAAGAATGTCTCTGGGATCGCACTCGCCGGTGACCCTTCGCCATGAGACAGACGCGGATCTAATAAACGGCGCCGAACACCAAGCTCATGAACTGCTTTTTGCGCCAATTGCACCGTGTCATCGATGCTTTTGTCCGGTTGCGCCTGCCTCTGTATACGCCACCGCGTTGTCTCGGCTAGGCGTGACTCCATCCTCAACTGGTCCAGGTAATCTGAGAGGCCTTCTCCGACTTGCGAAGCACTTTGAACCTCACGAATGTGTGCCGTTAATTCTCGTCCCTTCGCCCGCACAACGCTAAATGCGATAGCATCGGTCGTATCCTCGAGTACTGCTTGACACCACGCCATCTCGGCATAGACATTCGAGAAACGATCTGAAACGGTATAACGCCACTCGACTGAATCGATCTGTTCCCATAATTTGTCTACCCATTGAGTTGCTCTGGCGAGTAAATCTTTTGCCTGTCGAACTGAGTCGATAGAACCATGCTGCCTGAATTGCTCTACCCAAGCGGCGGCCCCTCGTCTCGACGTCGCAATAGCACCGATCAGGTTTCCTACCTGCAAAAACATACCTTGAGAGCGACCGAACGAATCAACGGCACTCTCATAGTCTTTCTTCTTGCTGCCTAAGAACTGAAGTTCGCCTAAACAAAACCAAGCTCGTGCCAGCGATTCTGGGTCATTTGCTGCCTCAAGGAATGAAATGGCTGCACGCGCTGCCGCCAGACTTTTTTCCAGCGCCTCTGGCGTTCGACTGTCAGGTATTTCCGCGACGAGCATGGCATCAGCCAGGACAGCGTGGCTGAAATCGCGCGGGTACGGACCCAAGAGCTGCTTAGCCTCGCTATACGCGTAATCAGCACTTTGCGCGTGAGCGAGATCGCCTGAAATCGAATAAAGCTCCACATTTACTTGGCCGAGGTTTAGGTACAGTATTCCCCGAAGTTGATCGTCGTGAGCCTTTCCAAGTTGATCGACCGCCGTACGCAAAATGTCTCGAGCTGTTAGGTTAGCCTCATAGTCGTCGCCGACATCACGCTTCCGGACCACATTGCTCTTCGTTAGATATGCGCTCGCAAGGGCCCTCAATGTGTGATTGTTATTTCGATCGAAGTCTTCGCTTGCAATTGCACGCTCTATGAGATCGATCGCCTGTTGGGCCATGCTCAGCGCGCGTTCCTGATTAATGCTACGGTCGCCCTGCAGCCTATCGTTTAGGTAAGCCGCGTAGGAGTTCAGGGCAAGGCTGCGACTAACGGTTCGTTCGGGCGAACTCAGAGTTATAAGGGCCTCTTCGTAGGTAGCTATGATTTTCCGGTCATTTTCCTCAGCATCAGGCTGAGGAATCTTAGTTAGCGTGTTTGCGTAGTCCGTCAGAGCCGCTCCACGAGCTTCTAGCTCGTGTGCCACTTTCGAGACCGCTAGTCCACGGGAATAGTCCTCTACTGCCAATTCGTACGCCGAGGGCTGCCAGTTTCCTATGTTTTCCAAATGTCGAGCGCGAGCGAACAACAGATCTCGCATCAGTCGAGGAGACACTTCCTCCTTGATCACAGTTAGGGCATTTCCTATCAGGTCAGTTGCATCTTCGAGGTGCCACAGCGGTTCTTCTAGTACTCTCCAATGCTCGAGCAATGCTTTTGAGTATCGGAGCACGAATGTTGCACGACTTTCTTGCGAATTCCAGTGCCCCGTATCCATCAATTTGCGATAACGGACTATTGCCCTGGCAGCGATTTCAGGACTGGCGACGCGCAACAGATGTTCCAAAAATGCGGCCGCATAAAACGTATCCGTCCAGTCTGAGTCGCCCTCGTCCTTGGGGCCTGCCCGAACGGCAGCCTCAAGCGCTGCTTCGAGTGTTTGAGTGCCGCGATTCACCTCTTCTGCGATCTTGACCATCTCTTTGCTGAACTCCACTGTGACGATGAACCAGAGCTCGGCCCTATCCGGAGACAACGGTAGACGAAGCAGAACATCTTCGTCAGTTGAAGTCCTCTCCTGCAGTCTTTTGATGGCGCTGACAGTCTTGCAGCACATCCGCATGTAGCTAGCTATCTCAGAAAACAGTTCCGCGGAACGGTCGCCGATCGACGCAGCGAAATGACCACGCTGATCGAGGAATTTGTGAAAGCCTTCTTCGCAAAGCAACGGATTGTGTTCGATCTGAGTGGTCCAAGATTCAGCGTCGCCGCGTGAAAGCTCTTTTATCGAATGAACAGTGACATATAGGTCTCGCAAAAACCTGAGTGCCCGGCGCAGGGCCTCTTTTCTTTTGTTGTCGCTCCCCCGAAGAGCATCCGACCAGAAAGCGCCAAGGAGACGATTGAATCTTGCTGTCCAGCAGAAAGGAAAATCGCTATGAATGCTGAGGAGATCGTTAATCCCGCTGATTCCTGCGAAGCGGTTGATGCTGGTATGGACCTGCTGCACCGTATTAGCGATTTGTGTAAGGCGACTTGCTAGCTCAGGATTTAGAGGGGCGCAAGCAGTTGCCTCTTTTTGCAGTTCGGCAATCAGGTCGATGTTGCGCGCGCCTGCCTCCCTGGCCATGGTGTCGAGAACGTCATTAGGCCCATTAGAGTTCCAGAATTGCTTTAGTATTCTCTGGCGTGCAGAGATGCTATCGGTCATCACGATCCACCGAGCCCTCGATTCAATCTGTGCGAATGGTCACTTTGTTTCGCATCTGCCTTAGGGTGAAGTAAATGAAGTGTCTGCACTGAGTCATTCCGCTAAGAAGTTCATGAGAACCGCATCAGCGCGCCATCTTTTACCTCTCCGCGGACTAAGCTTCTCGAGCTGCGCTCGGAAGCGAGGCCTCGCAGTTACTGGAAACTTCGATACACCCCTGTACGATGTCTCATACCTAAGCGCTCGCCAACAGTTTCAGTGCCAAGCTTGTTCGCGAAAGAAGTTGAATAGTTGCTTCCATGACTGCGACATTTCGTTGCCAGAACTGTGGAGCCACGCTTTTCTCGCTCACTCGGGTGAAGTCCGTAAGCAACTCCACCAGGGCTCTATCTTCATAGTCAAACGTTTCCTCGCTATTTCGTGCAGTGTATTCAGGAAATAGCCGTAAAGTGATGCGGCCCAATTTGGTGCCTTCGAGTTCAACACGTAGAGTGTTATCCACCGGCAGCAATCGATGAAAAATCTTATTCCTTGCGCTACTGATAGTTGCCTGGTAGGCGTCTAGCGAGTGCTTTTCCTTCACTTTGGACCACGGCAAATTTCGAAAACTCTCCGTCAGACGGAACCATTCATCCAGTGTGCACCACCGAACAATGGGCTTAAGGTCGCAAATGCTCACCAGGAGTCGGATTACCAAGACTGCGTCAGTTGCGAAGTTGTAAGCGATTCGTAGCACATCATTAAATTCGGTCGGATCTACCTCCGGGTTCCCCTTGCATTTGTTCCAGGCTTGTTTGTAACGAGTTAGATTGTGACGCAGTGCGTCAACGAATGAGTCGAGTAGGGGTCGCGCGATAGTTGATTCACCTGGCAGTCTCAGAACTGCATAATGATTCTTGCGAACATCATCTAACGCAGCTGCCAGAGGCTGCGCTAAATCAGCAGGGAGTTGAGTACCATGTGCCTTTTCGAGTTCATTCCAGATTTCCTCCTCATCCGACATCGAGCTTATCTGGATCGTATTGCCGTTTATCGTTAGTGCTGTTTTAGTAGCAGGATCCAACACCACCTGTGAGAAGAGAGAGTGCCCGATCTCTGCTTTGGTCAGGACGTTGTCGAGAACCTCGCCAATCAATACCATCACGATGCTTCCGAGTCGGCTCAACTGTTGGTCGATAGCTGGCTCTAGTTCCTGCACATCCAGTTTCTTCATTCCCTTCAAATCGACGAATTTGAAATCAGAATTGAATGCAATGCCGCGAGCCACTACCACGTTCGAGACTCCCAGATGTGAACTAGTTCTGACTGGAATGCCGAGGTAGAGGTCGCTTTTTACAGTTTTGAGTTTCTGTCGAAAAATAAAGGAGTTGTTTAGAAGAACGAGCCCTTCTCCGATTTTTTCTTCTTTCAGCCATTTGAAGAACTCACGCTGTCCGGCAGCAGCCGCCACTGCAGCTCGAATCTGCGCAGCAATGTCCTTCCTTGACATTGGTCACATTCTATCCATGAGGGGTAAAGGAGGGAAGGAGTATCCCGACGTGTTGTATTACAAACATTACTCGTGGACAAAGGCACCAGTGTCGGCAGGCGTCCAATTGACTAGTTTCCCCTATGTGCTTGACTTCGGGGTAGGATAGGCTCACCACTTCTCTGCAGGATTGTCGATGGTGTTGCAGTTGTCTGTAATTCCGCCTTGATCGAATCTCTACAGGAGGTTCTGTTCTGATATCTGCCCAGCCAGCCAGTTTCACGAGATCAGTCTCGAATGTCGCTTGGTCCGTAGCACTTGTGGGCGCTGGCTCCGCTTCGCAGAAGTTCGAGAGAGAGTGCCGAGGACGACGAGTGTCTCAGGGCGAACCCGGTCAATCTTCCCCGAGTGTTTCAAAGACTGGGGGAGTGTCGATCGCAGAGGCTATCAAGTGTCTGAAAGAATGCCACCTATTAGCTAGTCTAAACGTAACCGACGCAGCAGGCTTTGACACCGTGAATCCCCTCCATTCTCGGGGAAAATCAGGCGTTGTATTCGGCGTATCAGAGAACCGGTGCTGTCGCAACGAGGTTCTGAAGGACGCTGTCACACGCTGGGCAGACACTGAAAAACCTCCGAAACAGCCCTGGCCAAGGAACTTCGCCCGAATCGAAACAATCAAAATAGAGAGAAACAGAAAATTCACGCGTGCTGTGGCATTCGCCCTGTAGGATGACGTTCATGGCGGAGTGTCGGTTCACACTCCGCCATCTATTCCTACTTAGACTGACTATCGCCCTTATTGCCCAGCACGCTACCTTTCACAGTTCCTTTCTTTAGGAACTCTCGAATTCCCGTCTTATCGCTACAGTCTTGAGCAAATGCTACATCCATCTGCTTCCCACCGCCGATGGCTATCAAATCGCCTCCCGCGCCGTTTACTCCGTTGCGCCCATCATTGCCCGGACGGCCCGCCGGGCCATTCGCTCCCGGATGTCCTCCACCGCAACACTTATCCCCGTTGCCTCCGGGCCCTCCCTGCCCTCCAGGTCCAAGAGCTCCAGCTTTCCCCGCTACGCCACCTATGCCGCCGTGAGACTCGAAACCAACTAGATCTCCGCCGTTGGTGATGCTGAGGACAAGGAACCCTCCATTCCCACCATCTCCTGCCCGTCCTCCGTAGCCGGCATTGCCTCCAGGCCCTCCATTGCCTCCGTTGCCACCGGCCCTACGACAGTTGCCGAACCAGCAATCGGTTACATCGGGTCCGTCTCCTTGGCCGCCATTAGATCCAGCGGAACCATTGCCTCCGTTGCCTCCATTCCCTCCGTCCTCTCCATTCACGCGCACCATTAGAGAATTAGTTTGCCCAACAAAGCTCTGCGCAATGAGTAGAACCTTGCTGCCTCGTCTTCCATAAGCACCGTCCTGACCGTCTTGCGCGTTCCCGCCAGGCCCTCCTCCGTTAGCGCCATTTTGGCCGTCAGTGGCGCGCTGCTGAAACGAAACTATCTCTGCGTGTTGCGCCGCAATACTCTTGCACCTAATCTTCAATGCGAAGCCGCTCGTGATGATCGTCGCTCCATCATCAAATTGGCACGAATCGTTAGGGAAATCGATCACGGTGTCTTGCGTCAGCGTTTGACTATGTATCGGAACACTAGTCTGCGCGTAGAGCGCCAGACTGCTGAATACAATTAGCGCTGAAACCAACCGCGTGTAGATGGACATAACCCTCTTCCTCCTTGGTGGTCATTAGTCGGTGAGTTGTTAGCCCACCTTTACGGCTACATTTCTCCTCTCAAATACGAGAACGCGAGAACGACTCCTTTTGCTATTCGGGGCGGTTGGGTTCCTGGTTTCTCCGGTCTCAGGCACCCGTCTGGCTGAGGACTATTTGTTGTTCGTGTAGAATTCAGCACACTGTGGTTTGGGGTTCTAGTGACACGCCATTCGTCCATGTCCGCGGAGGAGTTGATACGCGCTTGCGCCGAAGGTAATGACGACGCGGCGTGGGAGGAGTTCGTTTCTCGTTTTCAGCGCCCGATCAGCCTTTCCATCACCCGCACGGCTTGCAAATGGGGAGAGGCACCATCCCAGTTTGTCGATGATTTACTGCAAGAGGTCTATTGCAAGCTGTGGGCAGATAAATGCCGCTTATTGTCGCAATTTGCCCAACAACACTCTGAGGAGGCTGTGCGGGGCTACATAAAGACAATTGCGACTAATCTCACCCACGATCACTTCAAATCACTCCATTCTCAGAAGCATGGCTCGAGAGAGACCGATCAGTTACACGAAGAATTCGACCCACCCGCACCGGCTAGTAGCTTCGGGCACCCAGAGGCCCTGAACCGAGAGGTCTTTCTAAAACAGGTGGATGCCCAACTACAGGATTGTGCCGCAGGCGCTAATCAGGAACGCGACTGCCTTATTTTCTGGTTTTACTACCTACAAGGCATGAGCGCTAAAGCAATTGCTGCTTTAGTGGCAATCAAACTGACGGCAAAAGGCGTAGAGGCGGTTATTTTTCGGCTCACTCGTTGTGTGCGCGAACACTTGGGTGACTCGGGGACGGCAGATTCTGCGGAGGCGTAGAAGCGGAGGTAGAACGGGCCAAAAGGACTCTGCCCTTGGTTGTCGTATTAGAAGGAGTCGCAGATTTTGACACGGCCATTCGACAAACATCTCGACAGCGACGAACTGGATCGTCTCGTTTCGTTGCCGGAAATGAGTGTGTCCGGGTCGGAGCAACTCTCGGAGTCAGGTCTGAGGGAGGCGCAGCGCCACGTTGAGTCTTGCAATGACTGCAGCCGTAAGCTGCAAAAGCACCAGTTCGTGCATCGCGAGATTTTACGTATGCGAGCACCTAAGCCATCCCCGCCAACCCACGAGTGCAGGGGAGATGCCGAGTGGCTGGAAGTAGCGGCAGGGCTTCTGCCGGAAGCTGAGACAACAGAACTGATGAAACACGCAGCGCAATGCGCGCACTGCGGACCTCGGCTAAAGAATGCCGCAGAAACGCTGATGGACGGTGCGAATCCGAGTGAGGAGGCTCTGTTGGCGTCGCTGGAAAGCGCGCGGCCGGAATGGCGGAAGGCCATGGTCGCAAGACTGCGAGAGAGTGTGCTGGGCAGGAAGCAGAAGCCTTCGTGGTGGCAGGCGCTTTTCGCTTGGCCCGCGCCGGCTTACGCATTTGCGGCGATTGCTTGCGTTGCCATCGTTGGCTGGGTCGGATTAAGGATTCTACGCCCTCCGTCCATCGAACAGCTACTCGCACAGTCCTATACGGAACATCGTACACTGGAAGTGAGGATTTCGGGCGCACGATATGCGCCGATGCAATCTCAGCGTGGTGGCCAGTCTGACCTTGAGAAGCCGCAATCTCTGCTCAAAGCCGAATTGTTGATCAGCGAAAATCTGAGCAGACATCCCAACGATCCTCTATGGCTGCAAGCGCGAGCTCGCGCCGATTTAATAAATGGTAACTACGACTCGGCTATTAAGTCCCTTCAGCGAGCACTTGAGAGCCAACCGAATTCACCGGGATTGCTCACCGATTTAGGATCGGGATATTTCTCACGCGGGGAATCCACACATCGGCCAATCGATTACGGCAACGCCCTAGAATCATTGGGCAAAGCTCTGGCACAATCGCCCGACGATCCCGTCGCTCTTTTCAATCACGCACTTACATGTGAGCGCCTCTTTCTTTATAGCCAGGCTATCGAAGACTGGGAACACTACCTGCGAGTCGACCCTCGAGGCGACTGGGCCGACGACGCTCGCAAGCGGCTGGCCTCTATCCGAGAGACAATGCAGAAACACGCGGAAAAGATAGCTCAGCCGCTGCTTTCGCCGATCACGATCGCCGATGGCGAAAACGATCAAACGATCGACGCCACGATAGATGCACGAGCTGAAGACTACCTTGATGTCGCAGTACAGGAATGGCTCCCGGCCGCATTCCCACCAAACAATCGGAATATCGACGATAAGACTGAGAAGATCAGACGTGCCTTAAGGAGGCTTGCAACACTACTCGTATCACGCCACAAAGACGAATGGCTGACCGATATCCTTTCAGCTTCTTACTCAGAAAATCTGGGTGCAGGAGTACAGGAGTTATCGAGTGCGCGAGAGTATAACGCGGCGGGCGACCCAGAGATAGCCGAGTTCCATGCCCAAAAGGCGAAGAATTCTTTCCGCAAAGCTGGTAACGCCGCTGGAACTTGGCGGGCAGAGTTGGAAGAGATTTACGCATCTCAACGCCGTTTCCACAGCCAGGATTGTTTATCGGCGGTGGCCAGCCTGAGAGATAGTGTCAAGAGCAAAGACGTAGCATTTATCTCCATTCAGCTCGATTTGGAGCACTATGCCTGTTTAACCTCCGCGGATGAACTTTTCGATAAAGCGAACGAACTCCTTGTTTCCGCCGTCTCCCTTTCCAAAGAGTCCAGGTATCCGACGTTGTACTTGCGAGCGCTTGGTTTCCTTGCATCGGAGCAAACAGAAAAAGGTGATTCAGAAGCTGCTTGGGAATTAGACTGTCTCGGCCTCACGGAGTATTGGCGCGGCTCAGCCGGACCCAGAAGAGCCTCGCAATTCTACGATGACATGGCGGTATCAGCTCAGGAGGCGGGGCAATGGCTTCTTTCTGTGGCGCTCGGTCGCGAGGCGGTCGTTGCTATTTCTGCTACGCCTGATCGTAGCGCCGAAGGTATGGAGCGCCTTGAACTTGCGAGTTCGGCAAGCCATGCCCATCTCTGGCGCGAGGCAGCCCGAGAATACTCCAGTGCGTTAGATTCCTTTTCGAAGCTCCCAGGAAATGAATCGATTCGTGCCTTCGAAGGAAGTTCGGAAGTGGGCCTCGCAGAAGCTGCAATTGCCCAAGGACAACTCAATGAGGCAACGTCTTATTTGCGATCCGCGCATTCGAAACTACCTCCGGATTTCGAAGAGTACGAAACCTGGCTGTACTTCTACAAAACGCTGGCATCTCTCCGGCAAAGAACCGGGGACGCTACTGGGTCGGCAACGGCATGCGCGTCCGCAATTCGAGTTGCCGAGGTAGGCTTGCAAGGCATAAGAGATGAACTTAGTCGCCTTAGATGGAACCGCGCTACTGGCGACTGTTATCGGGAAACAGTAGATTTCATGCTCCGATTAGGCGACGCGAATGGTGCCTTGGAAATTTGGGAGTGGTACCGCTCTGCCGGTACGCGTGCTAGAGGACCAAATACTGACAAGAGACTTCGTTTTTCCGATCTTGAGCACGAGACGAGTCTACCTCGCCTACACAGTGTTGAAGACGGTCTTCCCACCCTGACGACCGAAACTGTCATCACCTACGCCGACTTGCGCGATAAGACCGTCGCGTGGAGCTATGATGATCGCGGCATTACATGGAAGCTTATCGACGCGCCAACTGGTTTCAAGGAGACTGTTGCCAGATTTGCCGACGAGTGTCGAGATCCCAAAAGTGATTCAGCTGCTCTGAAGCGAGATGGCCAAGCGATCTTTAATGTATTGCTTACTCCCTTTACAGAACAACTTGATGTCGACCGCACATTGATATTCGAAACGGACGGTATCACGTCATTCGTCCCGTTTACTGCTCTTGTGAATGCGGACGGTCAATATGTCAGCGAGAAGTACCGCATAGCTTACCTACCCGCCTTTGGGTATCGTGCAACGCTTCGTTCCAGCCAAAGGATAACTCCGCAGGATGAAGCCATCGTGGTCGGGGCCCCTACTCTTGGGTCTGAGCAGGGGGTGTACCCTAATTTGCCGGAGGCGGACCGAGAAGCGCAAGAAGTTGCCGCGCATTTCATTCACGCGATCTACCTACCCGGACAAGACGCGACCCTGCAAGCAGTCCTGGCAGCATTAACTCGAAGCGCGGTGTTCCATTTCGCCGGCCACTCCATCGCAAAGCCTGGCCACATGGGATTACTCGTAGCGCAGACAGAATCAAGTCGGCCTGAAATATTGGATTCGGAATCTCTCGCACACGCAAAGATTCAGCAGTTGAAGCTCGCTGTACTTTCAGCTTGTTCGACCACACAAGACGACAACGATGCGACCGGTGCCGGCAGCATTGCGCGCGCCTTTTTGCGCACCGGTGTCCCTAGCGTAATAGCGACAGGTTGGCCAATAGATTCTTCCTCTACTGAGACATTCATGGGCTCGTTTTACCGCGACTTGCTTCGTGGAAACACTGTCGTGGGGGCACTACACCAAGCACAGCATGAGATGCAAACAACTCCACAATATCAACACCCATATTACTGGGCTGCGTTTGAGGTGTTTGGTCGAGGTGCAGACGGTGAGTCCCCCAGAGCCGCGTTTTCCGTGAACCATAATCAAGGACGCACCCGCCGTTGGAAGGAACTTCGGCCGCAGATTCGTTTAGTTATTAGTGACTAGGGATTGCTGCACATCGACAGGCGTCCCGAGAGAGGAATCTGACAATGATGGAGCGTAGACGCTTTCTAAAGGGATTGGCAACAACGCCTGTGGGGTTGATGCTGGCGGAAATCGCGTGCAAGCAGGGCCAACCCGCCGAGTCAGCACCCGACGGTCAGGCCCGGCAAGCAGTAGCATCGACGAACGCAAAAAAGACTCTCAATGTCTTCGTCCATGGAATGTTCGCCATTGTGTTAGATGAGAAGCAATCGCCCGCCGTTGTAGTACTGAAAGCTCCCGACGTGGGAATGCACAAATATCTGGCACGGACATTTACCATCAATCCTACTGACGCGAACGATTTGAAGCCTGGTTGGATTTATCCGTGCCCACAAATGGGGCAACAAGATTCCGTGAACTTTCCCGGTGGAAGCTCGAAGATACCCTCAGGAATTGGAATCGGAAAGTTGGATCACATTGCAATCGATATCGCGAATCTTAATCCAGGGGCGCAACCACACTGGACAGTGACTCTCCCCATGCCGGATCAGATTTGTGGGTTGCGTGCCACTCCGTACAACTATTTTGCCGCAAAGCCGACGCTGTTTGCGAGCCGAACGTTCTCGAATAACGCAATGAGCTCCGATCAGCACATGCCGCTCGTATACGTCTTGAGTTATCAAAACATCGATGCCAACCAAGGTGTCAGATTCAACGGTGCCGACAATTTAGCGATTGATTTCGGTAACAGCGGTATAGGCAGGCTTCACCTCTACGCCGAACCCGACGCCCCCCCTCCTGGTCCGCTTCCGAATGGACAATGCCATGTCAACGTGGCGATTGATCAGCTGGATCAATTATTCAAACCACGGCTGGATCTCCAATTTCTCGACAACACCTGTGACCCAAAATTCGGAGTATATCCAGACGGTCAACTGCCGTGCACGATGAACAATAGTATTGTGCTATGCGATGAGCGCTCCCTCGACGAGATCGGCACGAATTGCAGCGATCTATTGAGCAAGGGCACTTTAGAAAAACAGTTTCAAGACGTGATCGCCATAGAAACACAATTCACGAGTGCCGTTTCGGTAGAAGGAAAAAGTCAAAAGGTACTACCCAAAATTGGAAAGAGAGTTCTCCCATTCTGGTACCAGAAGAAACTATTTGACGCTCTTCCAAATTCCAAGCCGCCGCATAACTGTACTTCGCTTTTGTGCCTTAAGAGGAAATGACCGTTCGCCTTTCTTCCTTTGAGAAAGAGAAGTGCAGGGGAACAACCTATCATCGCACTTCTCTTCTGAAGATTCTCCGGCGCAGCAGAATCTTAATTACGACGATCGGGTTGCGCTGCCATTTAGCACTCCGATAAACAGGGCGGCTCTTCCTGCACCTCCTGGCGCCTTTCCATACGGTTTCGGACGACGCGACGATCGGCTATTCCATCGCTGTACTTTCGGCTCAATGGAAGGCACATCTTGAGTTTCCGACTTAGAAAAGGAGTTTTCCTGCCGCTGTCGTTTCCCTGTATACAAGGCAATTGCGGTCATGTATCTAGGTATTCCGAAGGCTAAGTTCGAACGAGTGGCCAAACGCGACTAAGAATGCCTGAACCAACTCACGGAGAGGAAGCTATGAAATCAAAATTGATGCTGTTCGCGCTCGGAGCAACAATCGTCTGCCTATCAGCTCTTTCGCTGTGGGCCCAGGGGGGGAGTTCGGCACCTCAACCTTCTTCATCCTCGACACCATCGGCTAGCCAGGGCTCGGCGACCATTGAGAACGAGATCATCGCTTATAAGGTTCTCGGAACGCAGGCCGGGCAAATCGCAGACCGCGTTCTGAAAAGCTGCGTTCCTCCGGCATGCGCAAGCGTGCTGCTGACGGACCCGAATTCCCAGTCCGAGATCGTCACCGCCAAAGGCTTTGAGGCGTCGGCCCTTGCGTTGGGAAAGGCTTACGACGGCATTGAACCGGCGGTACCGCGGGCAGAGGCCGCAAGCGACGTCCTAAGCGCCTCTGCTTCTTTGTTGACGGCGATTCGATCCGTTGTGACGTATAGCAACCAGACTTTTCAACCCACCACACAGTCTATGATCAACCTCTTGAGTAAAGAGCTCCACACGAGAGGCATCGCGCTTTGGACATCGGCCCAGCCAGGCAATCTCGATGCAGGCTTCGAGAATGTCAAAGCCAAGCTGAGCGAGATTGCGCAGAAGAGAAAGGATGCCTATACCAGGGCACAAAATGAAGGAGACAAGGACAAGAAAGCAGCCGCCCTTGCCGCTTTAGGCGACATCGACAAGGAGTTTAGCGCCTTTCGGACATCTCTGACTGGAACCAGCCCAGACGGCACCGTTCTGGCTACGATCGTCAAGGGGGAAACGCTGCAAATATCGCTCGGCAAGACCGGCCTGCTCCTGACGGTTTCCGTGGACGCTGCGGGCGGCGATACCAAGGTTACCCACTGGTTCTTGGTAGACCTCTTCATACCAACCCCGAATCCAGCCTATAGCGGTGGAGCTATCGTCTCATTTCTGCTCGCCGACCAGGCTGGAGTCTACAAGGATGCGGATATGTTTCACGCGATGTATGGCTTTTCCAAGTGGAAGAGCCCCAAGTATACGGACAAGTAACTAAGCCCAACTGTAAGTTGCAGATGCTCACTTTGGCCTTAGTTGGCCAGAAGCGTCCGCCCGAAACGAAATAGGAGAGGAGGGGGTATGCAAAGGACAGAGCCTCATTGCGGGTTTGGCCGAATGGTGACGAAAGCAGCGGTTTGCATACTCGCACTGCTTAGTGCTGCGGGCATCGCAGTCGCAGATGCCGCGGGCACAACGGCTTCGACTAACAATCCGACCGCGCCATCCACGTCGAAGCCCAATCTTTCCTGGGCCCTCGATGCTCCGGCGTCAACTTGGTACCTGGGCCCCAACCAGAACAAAGGTGCGGAGTTTGTGGTTACCATATCAGCGAGCAGCAACATCACTGCTCTGCGTGTAAGCCACTCCACCATTCTCGACGCCGACACAGGAAGGGGCGTGTCACTGTCAGCCGAACACTTTCACATTTGTACTTCGCCAACCGCGCCCGTCGACCAGTGCGCCAAGGCCGTGGAGGAGGCAGTCGCCGCACTCAAGAAACAGTTGAGTGACCCAGCCGGCGCTGCTGATAAGCCCCAGCAACCTGCCGGCAAAATCACCCTCTGGCTGGTGGTCGACGACAACAGTGTGCCCAATGGCACCTTCACGGGTAACCTGTTCATCGATACCGAGCCCGTTACCGATACAAAGACGCTCCAGTTAACGATCCAGCATACGACGCCCGAGGCGAAAACCTGGGGTGTGGTTGGGATTCTTGCGGGAGTGATCGTCGCCTGGGTGATCACCGTGTTCGCCCGCTCTCGCATCAACCGCGACCAGGCCTTGCTTCCAGTTGAGCTACTGGGTCAGAAACTGTCCGATCTTCAGGCACAACTGGCGGCGATTTCGGCAAGCCTTAAGCCGGATATCTCCAATACGCTGCAGAAAATTACGGGCGTTCAGAAAGATCTCAACATATCGAATCTGGACGACCAGCAACTGCTTCCGCCCAGCTTGCCTGCGTGGGTGCAGTCGACCACCCAAGCTGCCGCTCTCCAGACTTTTATTCAGGCAAGAGCTCAAATCGTCGACAACCTTAACGTCATTGCAACCGGCATTCAGCAGGCCTCAAATTTGGCAGCCACCATTCCTCCGGCGAGGCTACCCGACCTGCAGGCATTGACCTTAAAGATCGATCAATTCTCCACGAGCCTGCCCCAGATCTCTGCCACATTGCAGAGTCAAATTAAGGCGTTGTTTGACGCGTGGAACACAACGCCGCAGGCACAGGCATTAGGCCCCGGCGGCAGCACGCAGCTTTTAGCGCTGCCCGCCGCGTCGCCGGTCGGCATATACAGAATTCGGATGGAAATTCAAACCATCACTCTACTTTTTTGGGCGCTGTGGGGTGCCTTGAGCGTCCTTATCGGTTTCACCGTTCTGGTCATGCCGGCTGCCGGATTTGGCACGCTGGCGGACTACCTTCGTTGCTCGCTCTGGGGCTTCGGGCTGCCCGTGGCGGGACAGGGTTTGCAAACACTCACCATGTCGTCTCTGAACACGCAACTGGGCGTAACTTTGCCCAAATAAATCGACCTAATCGGAAGGGATGATCCTATGAATCTTGACTCTGTTCGAAACGCGAAAAAAGACGCACTGGCTGTTGTTTCCCAGATGGTAGGCAATGATGCCTTCCGGCGAAAGCTGGGCATTCGGGCGCAGAGCATCGAGATTGGCAGCAAACCGCGAACGATCGCTCTCGGAGTGGCGCGTGCCGGCGCCGGCGAATACAGCTTGGCGGTTCGTGTGCAGAATCCGCTTCTGCTCGAAGGCCAGGAGATTGCGGCCATCCGACATGTCGCCAAAGGCGAAGTCGATGTCAAGTACATCGGCCAGGTGCAAAAACGCCAGGCTCCTTGGTACCAGCAACAATGCCGCCCGGTTCGCATCGGTTGCTCGGTTGCGCACTTTAAGGTAACGGCTGGGAGTGTCGGGGGTTTTGCGCAAAGTTCAGCGCAGGCACCGATGGTTCTATCGAACAATCACGTGCTGGCGAATGAAAACGACGCTGCCGCCGGTGATGCCATTCTTCAACCCGGCCCTTTCGACGGTGGCCAGAACCCCGGCGATCGAATCGGAACGCTCACCCAGTTTGTGCCGCTCAATTTCACGGCTGTGAACACAGTCGATTGTGCGGTTGCAACCCTCGACGGCGGGATCGCTTTCGATTCAAAGAACCTCGATTTGCTGGGCCAGCTCAGCGGTGTGCGAACATCGTCGGTAGACGTGGGCGATGTGGTTGCAAAGATCGGGCGAACCACCGGTGTGACGCACGGAACCGTCACGGCTATTGAATTGGATAACGTGACTGTGGGCTACGATAACGGGAATGCCACCTTCAACGGTCAGATTGAGATTGAGGGAACAGGATCGCAGCCCTTTAGCCGAGGAGGAGACAGCGGATCCCTGATCATCGACCAGAACAACCTTGCGGCGGCCCTTCTTTTTGCCGGAACCGACACGGGCGGCACGAACGGCATGGGCGTGACGTATGCGAATCCGATTGAAGTCGTATTATCGGCATTAGGGATCACGATGATCGTATAATAAAGGCGTGAGTTACACCCTTGAACAAGCTCGGGCAGCGAAGGAGAAAGCAAAGCAACTCTTTACTTCCAATGTTGGCGTCGGAATCACGAAGGTGAATGACGGCTACGCGGTCAAAGTAAATCTCCAAGAACCGCTTGTCGACAAGGAAAATATGCCTACCGCAATAGATGGTGTGCCCGTTCAGTTCGAAGTTGTAGGCGAGATTCGCAAACAGCCTTTGTAGCGATCAGGGAAGGTCCGACTTGTCTCCGTCTCTAGTCTGAGACTACTGCCCGAAACTGCTCAGTCACCGGGTTGGTCAAAATACACCCAGCACGCGCGGATTGAACACTTCTTAGCCATCAGTTTGTCTTGTCACATCCGTTGCGTTGCTAAAAACCTCCCATTCGGTGTTCTCAGCCGAAGTCTTTTTCTTCTCATTTTTTCTCCACTCAACCCGCGCCCTCTAGAACCGGCGTTATTCCAGCGGTGCTCCCTGTCAAGGGTCTTCGATGAACACGCACAAACCGCGTGCCCTTGACAGGTCCGCGCCGCTGAACGCCTTCAAAACCGTCGCGGGTTTTCGCGAAGAAAAAATTTGTTTTGAAGGAGAACAAAGACAATGCAAAACACAACGGAAAGAAAAGATGTTTACAGCCGAATCACCGCACAGATTGTGGAGCAACTCGAAAAAGGCGTCCGCCCTTGGGTTCGCCCCTGGAATGCTGAACACACCGCCGGCAGAATCACGCGTCCATTGCGTTTCAACGGGCAGCCCTATTCGGGAATCAACATTCTGTCGCTCTGGATGTCAGCTCTTAGCCAGAACTTCGCAGCGCCCATCTGGATGACGTACCGCCAGGCTACGGATCTGAATGCCCATGTGCGCAAAGGCGAGAGGGGCTCGCTTGTGGTTTATGCCAACGCCATTACGCGCACTGAGCGTGACGAGAATACCGGCGAAGACATCGAGCACGAAATTCCATACATGAAGGGTTACACAGTCTTCAATGTCGAGCAGATCGAAGGCTTGCCCGAAATCTACTATGCCAACGCCGTTCCGACGCTTGACCCTGTAGCACGTGTCGAACACGCAGAGAAGTTTTTCGCAGGTATCGGCGCAACCATCCGGCATGGAGGTAACCGAGCGTACTACGGGCAGGAGTTGGATTACGTTCAGATGCCGCCGTTTGAATCATTCCGTGACGCTGAAAGCTACTACTCGACCCTCGCGCATGAACTCACACACTGGACGAAACACGAAAACCGTCTTGATCGAGATTTCGGCCGCAAATGTTGGGGCGACACCGGCTACGCTTCAGAAGAACTCGTTGCAGAACTCGGTTCCGCGTTCCTGTGTGCCGACTTGGAATTGCACCAGGAACCTCGCGAAGATAACGCCGCGTACATTGCGAATTGGCTCGAAGTTCTTAAGAACGACAATCGCGCTATTTTCGCAGCGTCCGCCTATGCTCAACGTGCCGCCGACTACCTCCACCAGCAAGCAGGACGGTCGCTGACCCGCGGGGAGGAAAGTCCCGCGGGTCAGCCATGCCGGCGTCCGGCTCACGACATATTCACCTGTCACAGATCCGCGTCAGGATTTAACATTGACAACATGTCGAGCGGCTACAACGACTGGATTGAAGAGGTCAACGCGGCTTTGAAATCCATCAACATGTTGATGGACGATTGGCAGCCTCGCTGGCCGTTTGATTTTGGAGCCGAGTACAAGGCTGGAACCACGGCAGACTATGCTGCCATGAAGGCAAACCGATTTTGGTGGCTTCAGCAAAACAAGTCTCTGAAGCAAGACTGCCGCATCACTTCGAACTGCTGGCTCCCCAATGGTCACCAGGGCGCCTGCCAACCCGCCGTAGAGCCACGCTATCGTTCAGGAGATTACGTAAAGGTTGAGTTTCCAGACGAGACTACTGGGATCGGTGAGTGGATGTGGGTCCGAGTCACGCATTGCGATGAAGAAAAACAGCTAGTCTTCGGCACCTTGGACAATCAGCCTTTGAACGACTACGACGGCAAAGTGGAGCTCGGAAGCCGTCTCGCCATCCGTTACTCGCAGATCAGGGACCACAAGAAAGCCACTGAGTTTACGAAGCAGTAGTGCCAGCAGTTTCTCTCGAAACTGCCGGGCTCTGCTCGACCGCCGCTGTCCGGTCAAGCTGGATAATTCCCGCGAGCGTCTAGCTTCGGAAACCGCCGACGGTTTCACAAAAAGACCCACATAAAACATCAATACTCTTTTCCCCACCGGGGGCTCCTTCACTAGATGTGAGGACTTTATGACGCTCGAAGAAGATCAAGCTGAGATGCGCGCCCGCATGCAGGCGCTGAAATCTGCACGGCGCAAACCTCACGCCGTGCAGCCCGCGACCAAGATCCTGCAGACACCGTCTGCAAAATCTGCGAGTCCAACCGATCCAACGACCACCAAATCTGACTCCAGAGACGCACTCGTTAGTGGACCAGCAACAGGTAAATGCGAGACCTGTGGCCAGCCAACATCTAACCCGAGGTTTTGCAGCCGGTCGTGTGCCGCTGTCGCGAACAACATCGCGTCCCCAAAGCGCAAGCCAGAGGGCGAATGTCAGAGATGCCGGACAGCAGTGAACCGGAGCAAACAGTACTGCGAGGCTTGTCGAGCAATTGTCGACACCGAAAAGGCGGAACAGCAGCGTCGCCGGCAACAAAACTACCAGACTTGGCTCACTCCGAATGGCGAGAGAAGAGAAGGTCCGGTAATCGAGATGTATGTCACTAAGACATTTAAGGTGGACCGAAACCGGCCCCGGGTGATGCTCACTCCTGACAACAAATCGGGTGAACTCATCGATCAACTGATCGGAATCTGTTTTGCAGAACCTCCATTCCTTCGCAAGGCTGATGCAATGAGGCACGTGTCACTACTGAACGAACTCAAAGCATTCGAGTGCCTGGTCGTGGCGCCGCAAGGCAAGACAAAGGCCTTATTGAAGGATCTTCCGATAAGACGTCTACCTTTTGTGCTCGAGCAATGGGTCAGTTCATATTTTCGGAACGCCAATCACCCGATGATGCCGGCATACGCCATCGACACAGGCCGGCTGCTCGAGTTTCACGTAGCAGGTTACCGGTATGAGTGGGCCCTCGAAGGGATCGTTGATGCCGGCGGAAAGGTATGGCCCAGCGGCACCTTCGATTCCCAATTCCGAAAATATTTCACCACACGCTTCGGTGGTTTACGCGTTCTTTGTCAGGTTCCTGAATCCGAGCACTCCATCGATCAACCAGAGTGGATAAGAACCATTAAACCGAAAGATAAGTTTTTGGTTCGCATCGATCGCTGCCATTTGAGTGCAGGTTGGGGTGGGAGCGGCTACGACGTAACCTGTAACGACTCCGACCTCGAGTGCGATCTCATGAGCGAATTTTGTTTTACGGGAGAAATGCCGGTTCGAGGCATTGCCAACGCAAACTCGAGTGTCTTTCCGCCAGATGCTTTCACTGTTGTTATCAAGGAATCCGACGCTACGCACGAGTTCTCCGCGTCCGTGCCAGCGCGGTGGATCACCCATGCGTTCATTTGGGGCGATGAAGGACAACAGCCGTTACCCGTCCCGCGGTGGGATCCGGATGACCCGTGCTCTAAATCAACGGAAGTATCGTAATGCTGGAACTAGTTCTCGGACAGACCGTGGAATTCGAATGTTCCCAAGTTGAATCGGGATTGCCCGTGATCCAGGAGTTTCTGAAATCGATACACATATGCCGACTTTTCGGGAGTAATCGCCCACGAGCGCTGCAGGCCGACTACGACAAAAGAGCACTACTCATGATGTTCGCCAACGGCTGCGGAAGGCCATATCGCCCTGGCGATTTCTTGGAGACGGGGACAGACTATGGCACTTGAATTTGTGTCCAACCTCGCGTGTCCTCTCAGTTCTTGCTGAAGAAGGAGCCTTACGCGTGCGAGAACAAGCTTGCCTCTCCGCATCCGCTGAGGATTGGCATCAAAGTCTCGTGCCGCTTGTGTTGCGATCTCCCCCACATTCGGATTACCACCACCACGAGCACGCCGCTTCAACGCATGCTCATGTCGCAAGTTAACAATATCCTCAATTGACGCATTCCGGGTCTGTGTTGTGGCCTGATCCAATATCTGCGATGCGCGCGCCACACTGATTACAGAGTGAGCGGCGTGGATGTGTTCTGCAACCAACAAATGACCCTCAATGTCGCTGAAATCGGTAATGAAGCACTTAGCCCCGGAGGCCGTCACCATCTCGGTATATCGCTCAACTTCCTCGTCCGGCAGATAGTCGCGATCTCGATGGACAATAAGAGTCAGATTCGGAGCTTTGTCACGCAATAGCTCGGCAATCACCTTGACTGTGTCAAACTTGCTGCAGCCGTGGTAGGCCGCAACAACCGTATCAGCAAGCACAAAACCAGAAGCACCCAACAAAGACTTGAGGTTCTTAGTATCGGAATCCTCGGTCAGCACTATGCACCTGAGTCCTGGATGCCCGAGGTAATCCAGCGAATCGAGAGCTCCAATTTCGAGCAACAGCTTTGTTGTTTCGGTAGGTACGTTGTCCTCAAGAGCTCCGGCACGGACCCATTTCACTGGCACGTCCTCCTTCATGGCGCTGAACACATGACGTGAATGGGTGGCTACGAGCAACTGAAAGCCCCGCTCCCTACTGAGGCGAATGAGGAGTTTGCACATTGCAGCCTGATTGTTTGGATGCATGTGAGAGTCAGGTTCATCCAAGAGGAGCAGTTTTGGCCTGAAGAGATTGATATAAGCCAAGACTTGAATTGCTTGAAGAATGCCCGTGCCGGCACAGTCCAAAGGCAGGTCAGCGGCTTCGCCGCCTAAAGAGAACGTTACTTTGATGTGCTCATCACTGATGTCGGTGAATTCTACGCGTAGGCTGAGCGTGGGAAAAAGTTCTCGAATATCGTTTTGAAATTGCTCCCAATCTCTCGCATCTTCTTTCTGCCGTTGGAAAAGCCAGAAAATAACGTTTCTTAGGAGAAGATTGGCATCGCCCCGAGCAACACCTCTGCGGATGACTCCCTGCGAAACAACGGTCTCCTGGCGAGCGATTCCCGCCAATCCGGGCGCGTAAACGGTGTACGGGCGGGAGATATCTTGGATCTCCTTCCCGAGGCTCTTGCCGGTCATCCGCAAGGTGATGTTGCCCTGGGCATCGCTGCCAATCGCGATCCGGCACGTCCGTTCATCTGTCTCATCGATTTCAATCTCGATCCATGTTTCGGGAGCCTGTCCGATCTTCCCATTGTGGCCTAACGACAACACGTCCGCAGAAGGGGTATAAATCAGTTGTTCAGGACGAAAAGTCGCCGAGTAGACATCCTCCTCCCATTCATTGCCTGAAATGAGGCTCGCAGACTGAGCCACCGCAATGCCAAAGTGCAGGGCTTGAAGAATGCTGGATTTCCCAGAGTTGTTGCCGCCCACAAACACTATCGCCAGATCAAGGTCGAAGTCGATTGTTTCGAGCCGTTTGAATCTCCGGATTGACAGACTGCGAATCGTGCCCAAGCAAAACTCTCAAGACCATGTTAAGCGATATTGGATTCGTGATGTCTCTTAATAGAGCGCACGAGGACGCGTAGCGCAGAATCAGAGTCCGACGTAAAATCCGCATACTTCTTGTCAGTCAAGAATGGAGGTATCTCGCACCGTCGGTAAATCACCGGCAGCACTACAACACGTTTTTGCTTAATCTCCTGTGTCATTGCCTCCGCGAGCTCCTGCTTGACCCATTCGGATCGGACAGAAGCTGGCGATAGGACAACAATCATGAAGTCGTTTGAATGGAGCGCATCTCCTATTCGCCTCGTAAGCGAATCGCCTACATTAAGCTCTCTATCGTCAAGCCATACTTTCATGCTTCTATCGCCCAACGCTTTCGATAGAAATCTCGCAAAGGATGCGTCTTCCGAACTGTAGCTTATGAAGACACTGGGGTCTCGCACGATTTCAGTGGGTTCAGCTGCATCAGAAACATCTGATGATCCGCTGATCAAGTCTTTCAATTCACTTTCGAAAATGTCAGCCTGTGTCAGGAGATCGTCAGTAACAAATGCGAACTCGCCAGCATCGTCTAGTTTGATCTCGCGCTTTGCACTTGCAATTCTCGCAACCTGTTTGACACGCGACACGGGGTGCACCAGGTAAGTTGCATCGTAAGGATCAGCAACGGCTATCCCTGTGTGGTCGTTACCTTCTCTAAAACCCAGCCAATACACTTTCCGTAGCAGATATGCCTTCAGTTTTGAATCGGTAGGAATATCTCTCTTGTGCGAGGGCACGATTCGGACAGATTGCAGGGAAGCAGGATGCTGACCGATTGGATAAAAAACTATCAGGTGGTCGTCGATCGCAATTCGAATAGCGTTCACCACGAAACGTTCGATTACTGGTGGACTGAGGGAATATATCCCCATTGAGTGTTGATCAATTCCAGAGAGCGAAACCGTAATGTTAGCTTCGCCGGACCAAGGGGAGCCGACGCGGACCAAGACATGTATGAATGTGTCATCGGATGTTTGGACAGGCCGAAACGGCCAATGAACTTCGAGGTCTATCGGAACCCCAGACAATGTTAGAAACTGTCGTGGATTTGGCTGGTCAAGCCGCAAAGAAAGACTGCGAAGGAAGTCGGCCAGAGCCAGCTGATACTCACGTTGCGCAGGAAGATCCTCAATGAATTCTCGGCTGAATTCAAAGGTCGGTGTCCGCAGTTGTTGTTTTCCCTGTTGCTCCACGGTCTTCTCGAATGAGAGCCTCGCAATGCCCCTAAATGCGTCGACGGCCCTTGATCCGAGGGCTAGGCCAGTCTTCCGTGCCTCTGAGGCGATGATTTCGACGCCTTGGGAAAACTCCTCACGCGACATTGATCGTTCTCGCTTCGTCAAATTTCATGGTTCGCAAATCCTATTGTTTCACAAGATAGCTTGCAGTTCGTGATCTGATGTTGGACACGATCGCGCGGGATGAGGTACCTCGTCACTTCGGCCGCGAACGCTCACACGGTCGGCAAAACCGGGCTCATCATGAAGCCTAGACTCACATAACCCCAGGCCGACTTCACGGGACGTATCAGTTGCCGCTGTCGTCGTCAATGTTCGCGGCTGCTTCCTCTTGAAGCGCGTTGCTTGCAGTTCTGTATTCAGAACCCGAGTATCCCAAGTATTCGATCTTCATGTCTTCCGGATCAATCGAGTAGGTGTTGAGAATCTCGTACGACAGACACGGGCGACCTTGTAGATGCAGCCGTCGCTTGCCTTTTACCTTCCAAAACACCGCCAATGACGCAGCTTGTTCGCTTTGCGACACCCGTAGCAATTGCGGAGAGCCGCCAATCGTTTGACTGTTCACGGGCTTCCGTTCCGCTGGATCCCTCAGGAGATCTCGTATCACTTCAAGGGGCTCCATCTTAAAGTGCCCGATGCGTTCTCCCGCCTCGATTCGCTTCGTGAGTCGCGAGAAAAGCATTTTTCGCGCAGCCCCCGCTTGATCACCTGCGAACGCAATCATGCCAATAGGAAGATACTTTTTCCGTGGTTCAGCATGGAATGCGAGCTTCCTGTGTTTGTTGTCCCAGCAGAGTGTGGAGGCAGAATGAGCAACGTACTGATGAGCGGTCTTGTCGAAATTGATCGACCAGAGCGCAAACCCCTTGCTATGCCAGTCGTAGCCACCCAACAGGAAGGACGCTCCCGGATCAGTGAACCTCGCCTCCGCTCCGCGGACCTCGGTTGTAATTAGCTTGCTCATCTCATTGAAGATGTTCAGTGCATGCGCTTTTACAGAGGGTAATGTTAAGCCTCGAGTCTTGGCGGGGGGGAACGCGTCAATCGCGAGTGAAAGCTGCAACATCATTGAGAAGCCATCCCCAGATACGCCCGCGAAGGCTATCGCAGAGTCTTGTCTAGGGAGTGCCAGCATCTTCGGACACGCGTCGAAGTATTGACCGCCCGAGAGGCGGCTATCCGACGCCAAGAACATCTCTTCGTAGTCTTTGCGTTTTCTTACCCAGGCAATGGCAACAGTCATCCCAATAGTTTAGCCCGCCTATTGGGGCGCTTATACCAAGTTGAGAACACTCCCGTTCGAGCCGTCTTCGCTCTCGGTACCAGGAACCGGGCTTGCCTCCACCGACTTCAGAGTCGTCGGCTGGTCGTAAAGTGCGAGATCGATCCCCATGGATGCTTGACTTCAGAGTAAAATACCCCAACCACTTCCTCTGCAGGGTTCCTCCCATGCTGTTGCAGTTTTCCGTATTCCCGCCTTTGAGCCAATCCCTACTGGAGGTGTCTGATGTCTGCCCAAGCAGCCAATCTTCTTCGGTCCGTGTCGAACGCCGCATGGTCCTTGGCTAGAAATATCAATTCGATCTTGCCGGCTGGCAACTTACCTCAGCCATCTTGGGCACCCGCTCCGTTTCCAAAGAGTTCGGAGCGGGTTCCGCTGAAGATGGGTGTTCCAAGGAGAACGCTATCCCTTTGTCCCGAATGCAACCGGGAGGCAGCGGAGGCCGCGGTAAGCGGAGACGCGAGTCTCGCCGACTTCTGGGATCGGCCTGGAATCGTCGAAGCAGAAATTATCGAGGAAGCAGGGCGCATCCTCATGCGCAAGGCTTGCGAAAAGCATGGCCCGTTTGAAGACGTGCTCTCGAACCATCCCGCGTTCTTCAGACGGATGGAACGCCTGGGGTTTGGCCAAGACTTCGATTGTGCCGGCGACGAAGCGGTCCACAACCACGGCGTGAACAGCATCCGAACGGGCCGCGGTACATATCTGATCGTCGACCTCACCAACCGCTGCAATATGTTCTGTTCGCCCTGCTACATGGACGCCAACGGCGCCGGCTACGTCCACGAATTGGATATGCAGGATGTAACGGCTTTGTTTGAGGGGGCGAGATCCTTCAAGCCTCAGCGAGAGATCAACGTCCTTTTCTCCGGCGGAGAAGCAACGCTCTCGCCGATATTCCTGGACGCCGTCCAGCACGCCAAAAGCGTCGGCTTCCATCGACTCCATGTGGCGACCAATGGGATTCGCTTCGCTCAGGAGGCAGACTTTGCTGTCCGGGCGAGAGCTGCCGGACTTCATGGTGTCTATTTGCAGTTCGACGGGGTCGGCGAAGAGAAGAACAGTCACCGCGGAATCGGCAACTACATGGAAACGAAGCTCCGCGCCCTCGACAATATCGCGGCCGCCGGCATGAAGACCACGCTCCAGGTGACCGTCGTGAACGGACTGAACAATGATGGGATCGGGGACATCATTCGGTTCATTGCAGATCACATCGAGAAGATCCACGGGGTCATCTTGCAGCCGGTGATGTTCTGCGGGCGAGATGAAGGCATTTCCGCGGACGAGCGGTATGCGAAGCGGTATCCGGTTTCACAAATCGCCTACGACTTGCAGGCTCAGACTTCGTTTGGGTGGGAGCCGATGCGCGACTGGTTTCCCGTCTCAGCCTACGGAGCTTTCGCACAGTTGTGTGACATCCTCCACCCGGATGCTGAGCTGGGAAGTCTGTTCAACGACATACATCCGAATCATGGGATGTTCTCCCCGATTCTGGTCAACGCCCATACAAAAGAGATCGTTCCAGTTGCCAGGTTTTTCAACGTAGAGCAGTTCCTCAAGGACATCATCGAGATCGCGGATTCTGGCAGACGGCCGGCGATCATCAAATCGATGGTCTCCCTATCCTTGGCACGCAACTTCGATCCTGATAATGCGCCTCCAGATTTTGGTATCAGGCAGGTCCGCGAGTTGCTTAAGGACTGCGTCTATCGGGTCGCCGGCAGCGGGCTCGACTGGTCAAAGCAAGCCTATGCCTACAACGGCGTATGGAGGCTGGTGATGGTCAGCCCAATGGCCTTCCAAGACGCCTACAACTATGACCTGTCGCTGATCTCTAACTCGAGTACCCCAGTGGCGACACAGGAAGGTGAAATCAACTTCTGTGCCTATAACGGGGGCCGCTGGCGGAAGATCGTGGAGCACCTCCACCAGACCGCCAGCTTGACCGAATGGAATAGGTCGCATGGTCGGCATCCCATCTACGCCAAGGGTAAAGATGTGGACTTGGGTTCCGGGCGTGCTCCACGAACAGAGCTGGTTCAGATCGAGCATCAGCACACGGTCTGAGGCTCAAGCCGGAGGTTCCTAGGACGGCGCCTCCGGCTTTCCGATTTCAGTGCCCGAACGGTTTTGGGGTGGCGTCGGAAGAGACGCTGCTTCGCAGCGGCTGAAGAATGACACGTCACCCCAGAATGGGAGCTGCAGGGTAACTTTCGGTTACCGTACGCGAACTATTTGAAAAGACAGCGATTGACTAGTGATGACATTCAGGAAGGCGAGCTCATGGTAAAGCCGAATCTACGCACCAAATCCATAGGGACAAAGGTCAGCGAGGAGGAATTTGCCCGGTTGGAGCAAGCCGCCCAGAAGGCTTCCAAGACCTTGGGGGAGTGGTGCCGGGAGGTAATGCTGGGAAGCGCGAACGGGCAGCCAGCCAATGGGGCCGGAGGGAATGCCGGGGCTGAGGCGCTCATGGCCGAGGTGGTAGCCCTTCGGGCCATCCTGCTAAACGTTCTGTTCAAGCAAGCGAACGGGGAGCGTTTGACATCTGAGGAGATGCAACGGCTAATCGAAAGGGCAGACTCGGACAAGTTCAAGAAGGCGCGCGAGCGCCTGGAGCAGACAGCACATCCGAAACAAAGCTAGGGGAAACGGGTTGGGTTTGGAGTGGGGTGAGCCGTGACTAAAATGCAACGCGCGGGAACCCACTGGCCACTATTGAGCATCGCGGTAGCACTGATGGCTGGTGTGCTGGGAATTTCTATCTTCACCTACCAGGAGTATCAAGTCTGGACTCCCCTGCAGGACTGGTATTTTAATGAGTATTCGTTGGCGCACAACTTCCCGACCCAGCGCGGGAACTACTGGTTGCTAACCAAAACTGACCGTGCCGGGCACCGAAGTATTGCCGGCAACAGCGACGTGGTTCCCGACACTCGAGGGCATCTAATTCCGTTTGACCTGTCCCAACAGGCACGACAGCAGGGTGCCGTTCAGCTGAATCTCGAAACAGTTCACTACAGCAGCGCACAGATGGAGCAGATTCTCCGTGAAAAGGTCTTCGTTGGCCAATCGACCAACGATTTGTTACGCCCATCTTGGGTCAGTGCTCTCGGGTTCTTCGTTGTAGGTCTCATCTACGTCATCCTTCGAGACCGGGTCCATCGGCGCGGCCACAAAGATGAAGAAACAAGATTGAAGGGGCCGGAGATGGTAACGGTCAAGGATTTCAACCGACGGACTGACGCGGACGGCCTCAGCTTCCTGACTACCGAGAAGAAGAAGGCGCTATGCATCCCTCGCTCCCTGGAAAGCAGTCACATAATGATCATGGGTGACACGGGGGCTGGGAAGAGTGTCCTGCAGAGACGCATCCTCACCCAGGTTGCCGCACGTGGAGAAACGGCAATCGTGTACGATCCGGCTCTCGAGTACACGCCTCAGTTCTTCAATGCGGACCGCGGCGACCTCATCCTCAACCCGCTTGATGCAAGGTGTCCATACTGGTCCCCTTCGGACGAAGTGATTCACGAAGCTGAAGCCCTAACCCTGGCCACGTCACTCTTCCCGGAAAGGCCTCACGAAAATACGTTCTTCGTCGAAGGTCCCAGAAAGATCTTCGCCCACTTGCTTACGTTGAAGCCGACTCCTGAGGATCTGGTCCGGTGGATGAGCAACGAAGAGGAGTTGGACCGGCAGGTAAGGGGCACCGAGTTGGAAGCGTTTGTGTATCGCGGGGCCGGTCCACAGCGTGGAGGTGTTCTTGGTGCGCTCAACATGATTGCTGGCAGTCTGAAACTCTTGCCGCGAGAGGGTGACGCGAAGGAACGCTGGACTACCGAGGAATGGGCGCGAAAAAAGACCGGCTGGCTGTTCTTAACTTCCACTCCGAGATTCCGCGAGCGTCTGTTGCCGCTCACTAGCCTTTGGCTCGATACGCTAGTGCTCCGATTGATGAATCAGGGTGATCCGGCTGTGCGTCACGCATGGTTTGTACTTGATGAGCTTGCGAGCCTGCAGCGATTGCCACAATTACATACTGCCTTGACCGAAAACCGCAAATCGGGGAATCCCGTTGTGATCGGTTTCCAAGGCCGCAGTCAACTCGAGGTGCGCTACGGGCACGAAGCCGAGTCGATGCTGTCGCAGCCAGCCACCAAGATATTTCTACACACCAGCGAGCCTCGTGCTGCGAAGTGGATCTCTGACACGATTGGCGAAGTCGAGATGGAACGCCTGAAGGAGACAGTGAACACCCAGCCCCTGAAGCTCACAAACTCCAAGAGCTATCACCTTGAAAGACGAACGGAGCCGCTTGTCCTGCCGTCCGAAATTAGCGGCCTCGAACGTCTTCATGCGTTTCTTAAAATCGGCAATCTAGTCGTGCCGTTCGGTTTTCCCTACACACCGCCACTGAAGTCTCAAGAGGGATTCATTCCCAGAGCAAGCTCTCCTCGAGTGATCGAAATGGAGAAGAGGTCATCTGAGCCAACGGTTGCTCCGGCCAGACAAGAGACGAGCCCGCGGGGATTGGAAGAGAGCCCGAAGGGGATAGCTGCCGGCCAGGAACCCTACTTCGAGTGATTGAATTATGCTCACGATCTCCAAACCGCTCAGCGCCGGCCAAGCCCAGACATATCACAAGGAAGAATTCGCCAACGCACAAGAGAACTATTACTCAGAGGGCGACCGCATACGCGGCGAATGGCATGGCAGCTTGGCCCAAGAATGGGGGCTTCGCGGGGAAGTACAGGAGGAGCACTTCCAGCGCCTCGCCAACGGGCAGCATCCCCTAACGAGTGAACAACTCGTGCGGCACCAAACCGCACGTGAATATGTCACGGCGCGAGGCGAGACGGTCAGCACGATGGAGCACCGCGCCGGGTGGGACGCGACGTTCTCGGCTCCCAAGAGCGTATCGTTAACCGCTCTCGTGGGTGGAGACGAGGCCGTGCGCGAGGCTCATCGAGACAGTGTCAAAGTTGCGTTGAAGGAAATGGAAAGGTTCGTCCAGGCTCGCATGGGAGGCAATCGCGTCCCGGAGACGACTGGTAAATGGATCGCGACGAGCTTCGAACACGACAGCGCCCGCCCTGTGCATGGGTACGCCGCACCGCAATTGCATACCCATGTCGTGTTCTTCAATCTAACCGAAACGAAGAATGGCGAAGCGAGAGCCTTGCAACCGCATGAACTCTACCGATCTCAACAGTACGCGACTGCGATTTACAGGTCAGAGTTGGCGCTTCGTCTAAAGGGCCAGGGCTACGAGATCGAACGGGGCAAGAGTGGCCAGCCGGAAATCGCCGGCTACACTCGCGAGTACCTTGATGCATCGAGCCCCAGGAGTCAGCAAATCCAAGCCTACCTCGAACAACAGGGCGTGAAAGGCGCTGGTGCA